>NZ_CM161516.1:0-4560000 GCF_056725185.1 Xanthomonas sp. NCPPB 3218 | reverse complement strand
AGTCGTATGTTCGCGTTGGTGGCTTTGTACCCCACACAACACGGCATGTAGCTCCGAGGCAACTTGGGGTTATATGGTCAAGCGAATAAGCGCACACGGTGGATGCCTAGGCGGTCAGAGGCGATGAAGGACGTGGTAGCCTGCGAAAAGTGTCGGGGAGCTGGCAACAAGCTTTGATCCGGCAATATCCGAATGGGGAAACCCACTGCTTCGGCAGTATCCTGCAGTGAATTCATAGCTGCTGGAAGCGAACCCGGTGAACTGAAATATCTAAGTAACCGGAGGAAAAGAAATCAACCGAGATTCCCTAAGTAGTGACGAGCGAACGGGGAGCAGCCCTTAAGCTGGAATGGCTTTAGAAAAACAATCTGGAAAGATTGGCCATAGAAGGTGATAGCCCTGTATTTAAAAGGGCCACTCCAGTGAAGACGAGTAGGGCGGGGCACGTGAAACCCTGTCTGAATATGGGGGGACCATCCTCCAAGGCTAAATACTCCTGACCGACCGATAGTGAACCAGTACCGTGAGGGAAAGGCGAAAAGAACCCCGGAGAGGGGAGTGAAATAGATCCTGAAACCGTGTGCGTACAAGCAGTAGGAGCTCGCAAGAGTGACTGCGTACCTTTTGTATAATGGGTCAGCGACTTACTGTTCGTGGCAAGCTTAACCGTATAGGGGAGGCGAAGGGAAACCGAGTCTGATAAGGGCGCATAGTCGCGGGCAGTAGACCCGAAACCGGGTGATCTAGTCATGGCCAGGGTGAAGGTGCCGTAACAGGTACTGGAGGCCCGAACCCACGTCTGTTGCAAAAGACGGGGATGAGCTGTGATTAGGAGTGAAAAGCTAATCGAACCCGGAGATAGCTGGTTCTCCTCGAAAGCTATTTAGGTAGCGCCTCGGACGAATACTACTGGGGGTAGAGCACTGTTATGGCTAGGGGGTCATCGCGACTTACCAAACCATTGCAAACTCCGAATACCAGTACGTACTATCCGGGAGACACACGGCGGGTGCTAACGTCCGTCGTGAAAAGGGAAACAACCCAGACCCACAGCTAAGGTCCCAAATTCACTGCTAAGTGGAAAACGATGTGGAAAGGCATAGACAGCCAGGAGGTTGGCTTAGAAGCAGCCACCCTTTAAAGAAAGCGTAATAGCTCACTGGTCGAGTCGGTCTGCGCGGAAGATTTAACGGGGCTAAGCAGTGAACCGAAGCTTGGGGTGCATAAAACTTGTTTTATGCGCGGTAGAGGAGCGTTCCGTAAGCCTGCGAAGGTGGATTGAGAAGTCTGCTGGAGGTATCGGAAGTGCGAATGCTGACATGAGTAACGATAATGCGGGTGAAAAGCCCGCACGCCGAAAGCCCAAGGTTTCCTTGCGCAACGTTAATCGACGCAGGGTTAGTCGGTCCCTAAGGCGAGGGCGAAAGCCGTAGTCGATGGGAAGCAGGTTAATATTCCTGCACCTCGCGTGAGTGCGATGGAGGGACGGAGAAGGTTAGGTGTACCGGGCGTTGGTTGTCCCGGGGAAAGGCGGTAGGTTTGGATCTTTGGCAAATCCGGGATCCTTTAAGACCGAGCACCGAGACGAGCCTTTATGGCGAAGTCACTGATACCACGCTTCCAGGAAAAGCTCCTAAGCTTCAGCTCACGAAGACCGTACCGTAAACCGACACAGGTGGGTAGGATGAGAATTCTCAGGCGCTTGAGAGAACTCGGGTGAAGGAACTAGGCAACATGGCACCGTAACTTCGGGAGAAGGTGCACCCTTTTTGGTGGCTCATGCGAGCTATAGCTGAAGAGGGTCGCAGAAACCAGGCCGCTGCGACTGTTTATCAAAAACACAGCACTCTGCAAACACGAAAGTGGACGTATAGGGTGTGACGCCTGCCCGGTGCTGGAAGGTTAATTGATGGGGTCAGCCGCAAGGCGAAGCTCTTGATCGAAGCCCCAGTAAACGGCGGCCGTAACTATAACGGTCCTAAGGTAGCGAAATTCCTTGTCGGGTAAGTTCCGACCTGCACGAATGGCGTAACGACAGCGGCGCTGTCTCCACCCGAGACTCAGTGAAATTGAAATCGCTGTGAAGATGCAGCGTTCCCGTGGCAAGACGGAAAGACCCCGTGAACCTTTACTATAGCTTTACACTGAACGTTGAGTTCGTCTGTGTAGGATAGGTGGGAGGCTATGAAACTGTGGCGCTAGCTGCAGTGGAGCCATCCTTGAAATACCACCCTGTCGTGCTTGACGTTCTAACCTAGATCCGTTATCCGGATCAGGGACCGTGTATGGTGGGTAGTTTGACTGGGGCGGTCTCCTCCTAAAGAGTAACGGAGGAGCACGAAGGTACGCTCAGCGCGGTCGGACATCGCGCACTGTGTGCAAAGGCATAAGCGTGCTTGACTGCAAGATCGACGGATCAAGCAGGTACGAAAGTAGGTCTTAGTGATCCGGTGGTTCTGTATGGAAGGGCCATCGCTCAACGGATAAAAGGTACTCCGGGGATAACAGGCTGATACCGCCCAAGAGTTCATATCGACGGCGGTGTTTGGCACCTCGATGTCGGCTCATCACATCCTGGGGCTGTAGTCGGTCCCAAGGGTATGGCTGTTCGCCATTTAAAGTGGTACGCGAGCTGGGTTCAGAACGTCGTGAGACAGTTCGGTCCCTATCTGCCATGGGCGTTGGAAGTTTGAGAGGGGCTGCTCCTAGTACGAGAGGACCGGAGTGGACGAACCTCTGGTGTTCCGGTTGTCACGCCAGTGGCATTGCCGGGTAGCTATGTTCGGAAGCGATAACCGCTGAAAGCATCTAAGCGGGAAGCGCGCCTCAAGATGAGACTTCCCGGGGCACAAGCCCCCTAAAGGAACCATATAGACTATGTGGTTGATAGGTCAGGTGTGTAAGTACAGCAATGTATTGAGCTAACTGATACTAATGATCCGTGCGGCTTGACCATATAACCTCAAGTTGCCTTGGTCCCAACGAACGTTGGTAGATCACCAAACGCAAGCTACGTCACAAGTTACCTATGCGAGACGAGCGCTATCAAGCGCTGCTCCAACCGTCTCCCTGGTGAAATTAGCGCTGTGGAACCACCCGATCCCATCCCGAACTCGGAAGTGAAACGCAGCTGCGCCGATGGTAGTGTGGCTCAAGCCATGCGAGAGTAGGTCATCGCCAGGGGCTTTACCCGAAACCCTCAGTCCAATAGGACTGAGGGTTTCTTTTTGTGCAAAATTCAGTCGCGAAAAGCCAAAGCCAAAGCCAAAGCCAAAGCCAAAGCCAGAGCCAGAGCTAAAGCCAGAGCTAAAGCCAGAGCTAAAGCCAGAGCTAAAGCCAGAGCTAAAGCCAGAGCTAAAGCCAGAGCCAGAGCTAAAGCCAGAGCTAAAGCCAGAGCCAGAGCTAAAGCCAGGCCAGAGGCAGAGCTAAAGCCGAGTAGCGCCAGGGCAATCGGGCACTCGGACGCTCCAGGCGCATCCCTTGGCACCCTGCCACGCTGTGATCTGGGGGCTCATCGACATGTCACGCAGCACCTGACGCGTCTGCCTATGCATGTCACTGACACCGTCCAAGGTTGAGCTTCTTTCTCACCTCTGTCCCCCGATTTTCACGTCGATGCCGAGAGGTAGGTACTCGCAGCGATGCTGTTGTGTAGCAATGACCTCCCGCTTACTTCTACGCAATGCAGATCTACGAGCACAGCACCTTATGCGGACATCTCGGCACAACAAAAAACCCCGCGATGCGGGGTTCTTGTTTTCCTCAGCAAGCCAAGAGAGATGGCCTGATAGTAGTGGGCCTGGCCCTCAGTCGCCCAGTGTCAGAAGCGAGGCGTTGCCGCCTGCGGCCGTCGTATTGACGGTGACGACCTTCTCGGTGGCAAAACGAAGCAGGTAATGCGGGCCGCCGGCTTTCGGGCCGGTACCTGACAGTCCCTGGCCGCCGAAGGGTTGTACGCCGACGACCGCACCGATCTGATTGCGGTTGACGTAGACATTGCCGACCGCAACACGCGTGGTGATGCGATCGATGGTCTCGTCGATGCGCGAGTGCACGCCCAGGGTCAGTCCGTAACCGGTGGCATTGATCTGATCGATGACGACGTCGAGTTGGTCGGCTTTCCAGCGGATGACATGCAGGACCGGCCCGAAAATTTCGCGCTGCAGCTGCGCGAGCGAGGCCAGCTCGTACGCACGCGGGGCGAAAAAGCTGCCGTTGGCAGTGGCGGGGTCCAGGGTGATGGTGCCGATCAGGCGGGCTTCGCGATCCATGCGCGCCGCATGATCGTCGAGGATCTTGAGCGCATCTGCGTCGATGACGGGGCCAACATCGGTGGACAGCAGCGCAGGATCGCCGATCTTCAGCTCTCCCATTGCACCGGCCAGCATGGTCATGACCTTGTCGGCGATGTCGTCCTGCACGAACAGCACGCGGGCCGCCGAGCAGCGTTGGCCGGCGGACATGAAGGCGCTGGAGATCGCGTCCTTGACGACGGCTTCCGGCAACGAGGACGAGTCGGCGATGAACGCGTTCTGGCCACCGGTTTCGGCAATCAGCACGCCGATCGCGGCATCGCGAGACGCCAGGGTACGGTTGATGACGCGCGCGGTCTCCGTGGAGCCAGTGAAGGCGACGCCCGCCACGCGCGGATCATTGGTCAGCGCAGCGCCGACGGTGGCGCCGTCGCCCGGCAGGAACTGCACGACCGCTTCGGGGATACCCGCTTCGTGCAGCAGCTTCACTGCAGCGTAGCCGATCAAGTTGGTTTGCTCTGCAGGCTTGGCGATCACGCTGTTGCCGGCAGCCAATGCGGCGGCGACCTGGCCGAGGAAGATAGCGAGCGGGAAGTTCCAGGGGCTGATGCAGACGAAGACACCGCGGCCATGCAGCTGCAGTTCGTTGGATTCGCCGGTTGGCCCGGGCAGACGCTCGGGTGCGCCGAACTGCGCGCGTGCCTGGGCGGCGTAATAACGCAGGAAGTCGACCGCCTCACGCACTTCTGCCACGGCGTCGGGCAGGGTCTTGCCGGCCTCCTTGACGCAGATCGCCATGAACTCGGGCATGCGTGCTTCGAGCAGGTCGGCGGAATGCTCCAGGATGGTGGCGCGGCTGGCCGCCGGCGTGCGGTTCCAGGCCGGCTGCGCGGCAGCGGCGGTTGCCAGCGAGGTCTGCACGGTGGCCGGATCGGCCGGCTGCCAGTGCCCGACCGTTTCGCGTCGGTCAGCCGGGTTGCGCACCGCCTCGCTCTGCGTGCTGATCACCGCGCCGGGCACTAGTGGGGTGGCCTTCCACGGCTTGATGGCGGCATTGAGTTGCTCGGCCAGCTGCCGCAGATCGTTGTCGTTGGCGAGATTGGCGCCCATGGAGTTTTTCCTGTGTTGGTTCTGGCTGCGCAACAGATCGGTGGGCAGCGGAATCTTGGGATGCGGAATGGAGCCGAACGAGGACACCGCTTCGACCGGATCGCGGATAAGGTCTTCGATGGCGACGTCCTCGTCGGTGATGCGATTGACGAAGCTGGAATTGGCGCCGTTCTCGAGCAGGCGACGCACCAGGTACGGCAGCAGATCCTCGTGCGAGCCGACCGGTGCGTACACGCGACAGGGCAGCCCCAGGCGATCGGCCGGAATCACTTCGGCATACAGGTCATCGCCCATGCCGTGCAGTTTCTGGTGTTCGTAATGCTTGGTCGTTGCGATTGCGCGTACCGCCGCGATGGTCTGCGCGTTGTGCGTGGCGAACATCGGATACAGCGCATCGCTGTGCGCGAACATGCGGCGCGCGCAGGCCAGATACGACACGTCGGTATTCTGCTTGCGGGTAAAGACCGGGTAGCCGGGGTGACCTTCGATCTGGGCGCGCTTGATCTCCGCGTCCCAGTACGCGCCCTTGACCAGACGCACCGGAATGCGACGGCCGACGCGGCGCGCCAGATCGGCGAGAAAATCGATCGTATACGGCGTGCGCTTCTGATACGCCTGCACCGCCAGGCCATAGCCCTCCCATCCATCCAGCGACGGGTCGGAGAAGGTGGCCTCGATGATGTCCAGCGACAGTTCCAGACGGTCGGCTTCTTCGGCATCGACGGTGTAGCCGATGCCGTAGGACTTGGCCAGTTGCGCCAGCTCGAGCACGCCCGGCACCAGCTCGGCCATCACGCGTGCGCGTTTGGCATGCTCGTAGCGCGGATACAGCGCGGACAATTTGATCGAGATGCTGGGCGCCGCAAAGACATCGGTACCGACGAAGCTGCCGCTGCGGCCGATCGCGTGGATGGCATCGCGGTACGCCTGCAGATAGCGCTGCGCATCCTTCATGGTCAATGCGCCTTCGCCGAGCATGTCGAACGAATAGCGGTAATCGGCGTTGTCGCCCTTGCGCGAGCGCGACAGGGCCTCACCGATGGTGCGGCCCATGACGAACTGGTGGCCCATGATCTTCATCGCCTGGCGCACTGCCAGGCGAATCACCGGCTCGCCGACGCGGCCGATCAGGCGCTTGAACGCACCCGGCACGTCGGCGCGGGTGAGGTCGTTGAGCTGCACCAGCTTGCCGGTGAGCATCAGGCCCCAGGTCGATGCGTTGACCAGCACCGAGTCGCTGCCGCCGACATGTTTTTTCCAGTCCGCATCGCCGAGCTTGTCGCGGATCAGCTTGTCTGCGGTGTCCTGGTCGGGAATGCGCAACAGCGCTTCGGCCACGCACATCAGCAAGACGCCTTCTTCGCTGCCCAGGTCGTACTGGCGCATGAAGGCTTCGATCGCGCCCTGGTCCTGCGCACGTGCGCGGACGCGGGTGACCAGATCGGCGGCCACCGCCTGCACCTTGGCCTGTTCGGCGGCGGGCAGACGCGCCTGGTCGAGCAATTCGCGGACGTGCTCGGTTTCGTCCTTGAGCCAGGCGGCGGTGATCGCCGCACGCAATGCGCCGGGTGCGGCAGGCAGCTCGGGCGCCAGCAGCGGGCGCGCAACTGAGGGAGAGGCAAGCGGGTCGAGCTGAGCGTTCATGCGAAGGGTGCCTGGGAATCCTTGCTCATTCTAGAGAGCCGCAGCCCCTGCGCACTTGTGTGGAAGCGGCAACTTTTCCGCCGTTTTGTGCACGTGGCCGGCGCAGGCCCAAAACGGACTCGCTCCCTGCCGGCCGCAGCCGCGGGCATCGGCACATGCACCGGGAAGTGATTGATTTACGCGTGTTTTTAGCTGCACTGCAGCAATCGAATGATTGCCGGAAACGCTTGCCGCATGCGTTCGTGCGGGTCTACCATCGGGCCATTCCCGCAGTGCGCTGCGTGTTGCCAATGATCGAAGTACTGCCGTTGATGTCCGAAGGGGTCGGGACGCAGTTGCGGTTGCGGCCTCCGCAGGCATTGTCGGCCAGGCAATTCGTGCAGCTGTTCGCAGTGTTGGCGGGAACGATGTGGGTATTTGCGGGCCTGGGGTGGTGGACCGGCAATGCATTCGCGCCGGTGTTCGCCCTGTTGCACAGTGGTGTGGTGGCGCTGGCGCTACGGCAGTTGTGGCGAAGTGGCGAGCGCGAAGAAGCGATCCGGGTAGGGGAGACCGTTGTCGAGGTGTTTCCATCCGGACATGCGCCACCAGCGTTTCAGGCACATCCGCATTGGGTGCGGTTATGCATGGAACGCGACGACAGGGTGGTGCTGGTCAGCAGCGGCAAGCAGATCGAGATTGGAAGTTTTCTCGGGCCGGCCGAACGTGTGGAACTGGCAACTACGCTGAAACGCTTGCTCGCGGCCGCCAATGGCCGTCACCGATGACGTAAGGGTCTAGGCAATGACGCAACGCAGCAGCTGGAAGGCGACGTATCCGAAATTGGCTTTGGCGATGCTGGCGCTGTCGAGCGCCTCGGTTGCCTGGGCGCAATCGGCCGACCCGAAGGAATGGCAGCTCAACATGGGCCGCGGGGTCACCCAGACCGCGCGCATGGCCTACGAGGCGCACATGGTGGCGCTGTGGGTCTGCGTGGTGATCGGCGCGCTGGTGTTCGGTGCGATGGGCTATGCGATCTTCAAGTTCCGCAAGTCCAAGGGGGCGGTGGCCGCGCAATTCAGCCACAACACCACGGCAGAGGTGCTGTGGACGGTGATCCCGGTGCTGGTGCTGATTGCGATGGCCTGGCCGGCAACGGCCAAGCTGATTGCGATGTACGACACCCGCGAGTCGGAAATGACCGTCAAGGTCACCGGCTACCAGTGGATGTGGAAATACGAGTATCTGGGCCAGGGCGTGGAGTTCACCAGCCGGCTGGCGCGCGAATCCGATCGCATTCGCCAGAGTGGCGAGCGTCCGACCGCTGCATCGCAACCGCATTATCTGCTGGACGTGGACAATCGCCTGGTGCTGCCGGTCAACACCAAGATCCGTTTCGTGATCACCGCCGACGACGTGATCCATGCGTGGTGGGTGCCGGCCCTTGGCTGGAAGCAGGACGCGATCCCCGGCATCGTCAACGAGGCATGGACCAATATCGAGCAGCCGGGCGTGTATCGCGGGCAGTGCGCCGAGTTGTGCGGCAAGGATCATGGTTTCATGCCGATCGTGGTGGAAGCGCTGCCCAAGGCCGAATTCCAGCGCTGGCTGGCGGCCCGTCGCAGTGCCAGCGCAGCGCCTGCCGCACCGGCCGGCACCCCGGCGCCGGCGTCCACACCTGCAGCACCGCCTGCCGGTGAGGCCGCTCCAGCCGCAGCGCCTGCTCCGACCGCCGCACCGACCGCCGCTCTTTAATCGCCCGCAACCGCACCGCTTCGTAGAGGTCGTTCCGTCATGGCGCATACCGCAGTCGATCACCACGGACACCACCAGCCCGGTTTCGTCGAGCGCTGGTTTTTCTCGACCAATCACAAGGACATCGGCACGCTGTATCTGCTGTTTTCCTTCGTGATGTTCATCATCGGCGCGGCGATGAGCGTGGTGATCCGCGCTGAACTGATGCAGCCCGGGCTGCAGTTCGTCAAGCCGGAATTCTTCAACCAGATGACCACCGTGCATGCCCTGGTGATGATCTTCGGCGGGGTGATGCCGGCCTTCGTCGGCCTGGCCAACTGGATGATTCCGCTGCAGATCGGCGCGCCGGACATGGCGTTGCCGCGCATGAACAACTGGTCGTTCTGGTTGTTGCCGGTGGCGTTTACCTTGCTGCTGCTGACGCTGTTCCTGCCCGGCGGTGCGCCGGCCGGCGGCTGGACGCTATACCCGCCGCTGTCGCTGCAGGGCGGCTACAACGTGGCCTTCAGCGTGTTCGCGATCCATGTGGCCGGCGTCAGTTCGATCATGGGCGCGATCAACATCATCGCCACCGTGCTCAACATGCGCGCGCCGGGCATCGACCTGCTGAAGATGCCGATCTTCTGCTGGGCCTGGCTGATCACCGCCTTCCTGCTGATCGCGGTGATGCCGGTGCTGGCCGGCGCGGTGACCATGCTGCTGACCGACAAGTTCTTCGGTACCAGCTTCTTCAATGCGGCCGGCGGCGGCGACCCGGTGATGTACCAGCACATCTTCTGGTTCTTCGGGCATCCGGAGGTCTACATCATGATCCTGCCGGCGTTCGGCGTGGTCAGCGAGATCATCCCGACCTTCAGCCGCAAGCCGCTGTTCGGCTATCAGGCGATGGTCTATGCGATCGCGGCGATCGCGTTCCTGAGCTTCATCGTGTGGGCGCACCACATGTTCACCGTGGGCATGCCGCTGGGCGGCGAAATCTACTTCATGTTTGCCACGATGCTGATCTCCATCCCGACCGGGGTGAAGGTGTTCAACTGGGTCAGCACGATGTGGAAGGGCTCGCTGACGTTCGAATCGCCGATGCTGTGGGCGGTGGCGTTCGTGATTCTCTTCAGCATCGGTGGATTTTCGGGCCTGATGCTGGCAATCGTGCCGGCGGATTTCCAGTATCACGACACCTATTTTGTGGTCGCGCATTTCCATTATGTGCTGGTTACCGGTGCGGTCTTCGCGCTGATTGCGGCGGTGTACTACTGGTGGCCGAAGTGGACCGGGCGGATGTACAACGAGACCTGGGCCAAGTTCCATTTCTGGTGGACGATGGTGTTCGTCAATCTGCTGTTCTTCCCGCAGCATTTCCTTGGCCTGGCCGGCATGCCGCGGCGGATCCCCGATTACAACGTGGTGTTTGCCGACTGGAACCTGATCAGCTCTATCGGCGCGTTCGGCATGTTCGCCACGCCGTTCCTGATGGCCGGCATCCTACTCGCCTCGCTGCGCAGCGGCGCCAAGGCCGACGCACGTGCCTGGGAAGGCGCCAAGGGACTGGAGTGGACGGTGCCGTCGCCGGCACCTGCGCATACCTTCACCGTGCCGCCGGTGATCAAGCCTGGAGATCTTGCGCATGAAGACATCGGTCACTGAGTCCGCGCCGCCGGCTGTGGCACGTCTGCTCTCCGCTGCCGAACGGCAGGCGCAACAGCGTCGTGCGGTGCGCCGCACGGCGATCACCGTCGGCATCATCGCGCTGCTGATCTATGCAGGTTTCATTGCGTCGGGAGTCATCGGGCGGTGAACGCGCGGGCGCCCGTACCTGCACCGACGGCCGGCCTGTTCAAGCTGCTGGGCGTGGTGTTGGGCGTGTTCGTGCTGACCTTTTCGCTGGTGCCGTTGTATCGCATCGCGTGCGAAAAAGTCTTCGGCATCCGCATGGAGCGCGCGCCGGGCAGTACGCGTGGCAATGCAGCTGCGATTGCAGGGGCTGGCAAACGCACGGTTCGGGTGGAGTTCGATGCCGGGGTCAATTCCAAACTGCCGTGGACCTTTCATCCCGAGCAGATGACGATGGATGTGGTGCCGGGCGAACTCAATGAGGCGCTGTACTTCGCACGCAACGACAGTGCGCGGGCAGTGGTCGGCAGTGCGGTGCCATCGGTCGCACCGGCGCGGGCATCCGGATACTTCAACAAGACCGAATGCTTCTGTTTTACCGCGCAGACCTTGCAGGCCGGCGAAACGCGCGACATGCCGCTGCGTTTCATCGTCGACCCGGCACTGCCGCCGGAAGTCACCACGATCACCCTGTCCTACACGTTCTATCGCAACGACACCCTGACCTCGGAGTTGCAGGGCGGTGGCGCATCCAGCGCGCCGCGCGCGGCGCCTTGATCCTTCATCCACACGCAGCACCGACACGGAAGCAACGCCATGGCCGACCATAGTCCCAACGCCGATGCGTATTTCGTCCCGAGCCAGAGCAAATGGCCCTTTGTCGGGTCGATTGCGATGTTCGTGATGATGATCGGCGTGGCCAGCTGGCTCAACGATGCGGCATGGGGGCGCTGGACGTTCTTCGTCGGCATGGCGATGTTGCTGGCGACCTTGTTCATGTGGTTTGGCGATGTCATCCGCGAATCCAACGCCGGGCACTACAACCGCCAGGTGGACGGCTCCTTCCGCATGGGGATGGTGTGGTTCATCTTTTCCGAGGTGATGTTCTTCTGCGCCTTCTTCGGCGCGTTGTTCTACACGCGTGTGCTGACGCTGCCCTGGCTGGGCGGCGAAGGCGATGGCGTGATGACCAACGAACTGCTGTGGAACGGCTATTCCGCTGCATGGCCGACCAATGGCCCCGGCACGATCGGTGGGCAGTTCCAGACCATTCCCGCCTGGGGCCTGCCGCTGATCAATACGCTGATCCTGCTCAGTTCCGGCGTGACCTTGACCATTGCGCACCACGCGCTCAAGGGCGGCCGTCGTGGGGCGTTATTGCTGTGGCTGGGCCTGACCGTGCTGCTGGGCTGCGTGTTCCTGTTCCTGCAGGCCGAGGAATACATCCACGCCTACACCGAGCTCAATCTGACGCTGGGATCGGGCATCTACGGATCGACCTTCTTCATGCTCACCGGCTTCCACGGCATGCACGTGCTGCTGGGCACGATCATGCTGGCGGTGATGTGGCTGCGGGTGGCGCGCGGGCACTTTACCCGCGACAACCACTTCGCCTTCGAAGCGGCGGCCTGGTACTGGCACTTCGTCGACGTGGTGTGGCTGGCGTTGTTCCTGTTCGTGTATGTACTTTGAGGGCGGGGATTGGGGAGTCGGGATTGGGGATTCGCAAGAGCGATCCGCGTTTGCTGTTACCAATCCCCAATCCCCAATCCCCAATCCCATCGGCCGCGTCAGCGGCCGAGCCCATGCGGCTTGATCCAGCCGGTGTAGATGCCGAGGATCACGACGGCGATCAGTGCGACCGATAGACCGATGCGCCAGGTCAGTGCGTTGACGGTGCGCTTGGTTTCGCCACGGTCGGTGAGCAGGTAGTACAGGCCCGCACCCAGGTTCCACAGGATCACGATCAGGAAGGCGACAATCAGCAACGTCTTGAGCGAATCGTTCACAACAGCCCCGGTGGTCGTCGGCGTGGTAACGGCATTGCACGCCTTTTTGCGTCGCTTGTCATGATGCGCAGGCACACGGCGATGTTGGGATGGTGTCTGGCCGTGCTGGTCAGTGCGGGGTTTGCGGCGCTGGGTCAGTGGCAGCTGCAGCGCATGCACGACAAACAGGCCTTGCTGGAACGCGCAGCGCATGTGCGGCAGACGCCGTTGACCCTGGTGCAGGCGCTGGCCACGCCGCATGCGCTGGCCTGGGTGAGCGGAGAGGTGCGGTTCCTGCCGCAGCAGGTGCTGCTGGACAACCAGCTGCATGCCGGGCGCGCCGGTGTGCGGATCTATCAACTTGCCGCGCCGCAAGGCAGCCCGGTCACGCTGCTGGTCGATCTGGGCTGGCTGCCGTTGCCGGCCAATCGGCAGTTGCCGACGATCACCCCGCTGCAAGGCACCCGGACACTGCAGGGCTTGCTGAGTGCGCCGCCGTCGGCCGGACTTGCGATCGGGCCGGCGTTGGCCGCCGGCAATGCGCCGCAGACCTGGCTGGCCACGCGCCTGGATACCAGCGCCCTGCGCAGCGCGTTGGGCAGGCGCGACATTTCGTCGCAGGTCCTGCGCCTGGATCCCGCCCTGCCGGTCGGGTATGCACGCGACCTGGAGATGCTGCCGAACACGCTGCCACCCGCGCGGCACTTGGGTTATGCGGTGCAATGGTTCGGTCTGGCCGCGGCCGTGCTGGTCACCGCGACGCTGCTGAGCTGGCGTGCGCGTCGCCGCCGTCGACGCGGGCACTGACGCCTGCGGCATGAGAAAATCGCCGGCATGACGTCCTCCACATCGGCCACGCCGCATTCGGTCAAACGCGGCCGCAGGATGCTGATTGCCCTGGCGGTGCTGTTCTTCGGCTCGATGTTGCTGGCCGGCGTGCTGCGCTTCTCCGGATGGCAGCCGGCATCGATGCGCAATCACGGCGAACTGCTCAAGCCGCCCGCCGACCTGCGCGGGTTGGTGCCGGTGCGCGCGGACGGGCAGCCGTATGCCTGGACGCCTGCCGAACGTGTGTGGCGGATTGCGCTCGCACCGCCTGCCGGCTGCACGCAGCAGTGCGTGATGTTGGCGGCCGAACTGGACAAGGTATGGCAGCTGCTCGGCCATCGCGCCGACAAGGTGGAGGTGTTGTGGATCGGCGCCCCGCCGGCCGGTCTGCCGCCGATGCCGGCCCTGCGTGTGCTGCGCGACGACGCGCGGCTGCGGCAGGGCCTGCCGCGTGCCAACGATGCCGCCGGCGTGCCGGTGTATGTAATCGACCCGAATGGCTTCGTGATCCTGCGGTACGCCCCGGGGTTCGACCCGGCCGGCCTGCGTGCCGATCTGGTCAAGCTGCTGAAACTGATGTGAGCCCGTTTCGATGAATCTGTTTGCGCCACCGGCATTGTTCCGCCACTTCCATCGCATGGCCTGGCTGGCTGCGTTGTTCACTGCGAGCACGATCCTGTTCGGGTCGTTCGTGCGCCTGTCCGATGCCGGCATGAGCTGCCCGGACTGGCCGACCTGCTACGGCCGCGTCACCTGGCCGCAGACCAGCGACGAAGCCAATACGCATGTGGCCAGCAAGATCCGGCCGCTGGAGTCGCACAAGGCCTGGCGCGAGCAGGTGCACCGCTTCCTGGCCGGCGCACTCGGGGTGGAGGTGCTGGTGCTGTCGTTGCTGGCGGTGCGCCGCCGCCGCATGGGCATCGCCCAGGTGGTTTCTGCCGCGGTGCTGGTGGCCTTGTCGATTCCGCTGTACATGTCCGGCTGGCACGCGCCGGCGTTCGGCGTGGCGATTGCCGGCGAGGCCATCCTGCTGCTGGCGGCGCTGCGCTGGAGCAACATCGACCTGGCGCGTGCGGCGGTGCTGACGCTGGCGGTGGTGATCTTCCAGGCGCTGCTGGGCATGTGGACGGTGACGCTGCTGCTCAAACCCATCGTGGTGATGGGCCATCTGCTCGGCGGCATGCTGATGTTCTCGCTGCTGGTGTGGATGGCCTGGCGCGCGACGCACCTGCCGATCACGCTGGCCGATGCCTCGCGGCTCAAGTGGCTGCTGCGCGCGGGCGTGGCGGTACTGGGCCTGCAGATCGCCCTCGGCGGCTGGGTCAGTGCCAATTACGCGGCGCTGGCCTGTGGCGGCGGTAGCTGGTCGGCCGACAATTTCCCGCGCTGCGTCAGTCAGTGGTGGCCGCCGCATGACTTCCGCGAAGGCTTCACGCTGTGGCGCGGGATCGGGGTGGATTACGAAGGCGGTGTGCTCGATGGCGCAGCGCGCATTGCCATCCAGATGGCGCACCGGTTGTGGGCAATTGCGACGGCGCTGTATCTGTGGTGGCTGGCCTGGCGCCTGTCGCGCTCCCCGGGCATGCGGGTGTGGGCCGGTGCGCTGGCGGTGCTGGTGGCGGTGCAGGTGACGCTGGGCATGCTCAACGTCAAGTTGGCGTTGCCGCTGGAAGTGTCGGTGCTGCATAACGGCGGCGCGGTCGCATTGTTGTTCGTGCTGGTCTCGCTGCTGGCGCGGCTGCGCGCGCCGGAGTGAGCATGGCTATCAGCGCACGCGATTACTGGGATCTGACCAAACCCAAGGTGGTGGCACTGATCGTGTTCACCGCCCTGGTGGGCATGTTCCTGGCCATCCCCGATGTACCGACGTGGGTGCAGGTACGCACCGGTGCGTTGGGTTTTCTGGGTATCTGGCTGGCGGCGTCGGCGGCGGCAGCGATCAACCAGTTGCTGGACGCCAAGATCGACGCGCAGATGGCGCGGACCTCGTGGCGCCCGCTGGTGGTGGGTAAGGTACGGCCGTGGCAGGTACTGCTGTTTGCCGGCGTGTTGATCGTGATCTCCATGACCATCCTGGTGGTCTGGGTGAATGTGATCACCGCGGTGCTGACGTTCGCGTCGCTGATCGGTTACGCGGTGATCTACACCGTGTACCTGAAGCGTGCGACCTCGCAGAACATCGTGATCGGCGGCCTGGCTGGTGCCACGCCGCCGATGCTGGGCTGGGCCGCAGTGACTGGCTTGCCGACCAGCGCCGACTGGATCAACGCCTCGCTGCTGGTGCTGATCATCTTCATCTGGACGCCGCCGCATTTCTGGGCGCTGGCGATCTTCCGCCGTGCCGATTACGCCAAGGCGGCGATCCCGATGCTGCCGGTCACCCATGGCGTGCCGCATACGCGCAAGCAGATCCTGGTGTACACGGTGCTGCTGGCGATCGTGACCCTGCTGCCGGTGGCGGTGGGCATGAGCGGGCTGTTCTACCTGGGCGGCGCGGTGGTGCTCAACGTGGTGTTCCTCTGGTACGCCTGGCGCATGCTCGACCCGCCGGACGAGCTGTTCTCGATGAAGATGTTCGGTTATTCCATCGTCTACCTGATGGCGCTGTTCGCGTTTCTGATGGTGGACCACCTGCTGTTGCCGTGGGTGCGCTAGCGGCAGCGAATGCCCGCTGCTGCCATCAAGGCGATCGATAGAGCTGCGACCGAGGCAGCCGTCAGGCGGATGCGGCCGGTGGCTGGGACCGGCCCATCTCGCTCTCACACATCCGTTGTGTGCGCCGTTGAGCATCCGGCGCGCAATCGCTACTTAGCGCACTCAAATTCGCCGCGTAGCGGGCTGCTCGCTCACGCCAGCTCAGCTCAGCCAGCTGGCGCACTCGCTGGTGTTCTTGCTGTCGCAGCTGCTCTGCATCTTCTGCTGCAGGCGCGTCAGCACCGCATTGCCTTCCTGGCGATGCTGCTTGCTCCAGGTCTTCAACGTGGCGCCCAGCGTGGCGAAGCGCTGCCGGGTGCGTTGGCGGTAGCCATCGGGCTGCCCGGCCAGCTCGCCGATCACCTGCGTGGCAGCGGCCTCGATGCCGGCGGTGTCGTCCGGGCTGAGCCGGATCAGGCCATCCACGTACATTACGCCCCATTGCACGCGGGTGGCGGGGCCTTGCGCGCTTTCGTACGCCTTCCTCAGCCAGGACAGCGCGGTCTTCTTATCGCCGCGTTGTTCGGCCAGATCGGCCAGCTCGGGCATGTAGTAGTAAGGCGTCTTGCTGCGCGTCAACTCGGCCAGCAGCAACTGTTCGGCGCCGCTGCGGTCGCCCACCTCGCCGAGCAATGCCGCGGCGGTGCTGATGGTGGATTGGCGCTCCTCATCGGTCCTGGCGGTGTCGGTCGCCCATTGCACGCGTTGCTGCACGGTGTCGACCACGGCCTTGGGCAACGGCGGTTGCGGGCCCTTGGCCTCGGTTTCGGTGGGCTGGCCTTGTGCCAGGCGTGCCAGCTGGATGCGCGCATACGCGGTGCCGAGCCGGTCGGCGATCGGCAGTGCGGTGTCGGCGTAGACCTTGTCCAATGCCAGATTCAGCGCATTGGACAAGGCAGTACGCTCACCGGCATCGCTGCTGGCAGCGGCGACCAGCCGTGCAGGCATGTAGCTCAGCGTGCCGAGATTGGCGCGCACCTCTGCCGGATCGGCCAGCACTGCTTCCAGCAACGTGCGTGACGCCGCGCTGGGTGCAGGCGGTTCCTTGGCTGCGGTAATCGCTGCCAGGGCGAAGCTGCGTTGCAGGGCCGGCTGTGGCGCCGACCTGGACAGGCGCGTGAGCACATCCACGGCCTGCTCCGGCTTGACCAGCCGATCGTCGGTGCCCCAGGCATAGTTGCCGAGCACGGCCCAGTCGTCCGCGCTGAGCTGCTGCGGGGTCTGCAATGCGGTGTCGAGCAGTTGCCTGGCGGTACTGGTGCTCTTGGCCGCGACCCGCAGCACATCGGCCAGACGCGCGTTGTCGGCATCGCCGGCCAGGCGGGTGATCTCGCTGCGATCCGGGCGCAGCACGATGATGGTCGGGTAACCCTTGATGCCGAAGCGTTCGCCCCAGGCCTGTGCGCCCTCCGAATCGCCGTCCAGATGCACCGCCACGAATTGCTGCGTGCGGGCGATGAAGGCCGGGTCCTTGAACAAGGTGGCCTTCAGGCGATTGCAGGGCGGGCACCAGGCCGCACCCCAGTACAGCAGGATCGGCTTGCCGCTTTCCCTGGCCTCGGCGAAGGCATCTTCGACATCGCCCTCGCGCCAGGCGATGCTGGACGCAGGCGCCGGCGTGGCGGCCGCCTTGGTCGGTGTCGGTGTCGGGGCTGGCGGCGTGGCGGGCTTGTTGCAGGCAGTGAGCGTGGCCAGCACCGCCAGCAGCGCGATCAGGGACGGGGCAGGGCGTCGGAACGATAGCGTCATGGCAATCACCGATGGGGGCGGCAGCAAGGTGGATCGAACACTCTAGCGAGCGGCACCGTGCCAGCGTCGGAGTGCGTCATAACCGTTGTATATCTGCTTACAACCGGCGCCGGCACGCAACGCGAACCGGTGTCGCGCCGGGCGTAGCGGGCCGGCGATGGCGCGCAGGCAACGCACCGGCGGCAAGCAAGCCTTTGCAGGGCACGCAGCGTGGGTTGCGCCATGTGTCGTCGATCAGACCACCGCGGTGCAGTGGCCGTTACCTTCAATGACCACCGGGAGTGATCTGCGGCTCGCCCGGCGCGTTGCGCGCATAACGTGCGGCCACGAATGCGCAGACAATGAGCTGTAGCTGGTGATACAGCATGATCGGCAACACGATCGCGCCCAGGCCACCGCCGGCGAACATCACCTTGGCCATCGGTACGCCGGTGGCCAGGCTCTTCTTCGAACCGCAGAACACGATCGCGATCTCGTCGGCGCGGTTGAAGCGCAGGCGCCGCGCGATGAAGGTGATCGAGAGCATCGCCACCGTCAGCAACAGCGCGGCGGCACCGAGCACCGCGAGCAAGGCCGGCAACGGCGTCTTCTGCCACAGGCCTTCGTTCACCGATGCGCTGAAGGCGGTGTAGACCACCAGCAGGATGGTGCCCTGGTCGGTGTAACGCAGCACCGCGCGATGCCGTTCGACCCAGCCGCCGATCCACGGGCGCATGAAATGGCCAGCCAGGAACGGCACCAGCAACTGCAGCAGGATCTTGCCGATTGCCTCGGCCGGGTGCGCCATCGCGCCCTGGCTGCCGACCAGGGCGCCCATCAGCAACGGTGTGAAAAACACCCCCAGCAGGCTGGAAAGCGAGGCGGCACACACGGCCGCCGGCACGTTGCCGCGCGCCATCGAGGTGAAGGCGATCGACGATTGCACCGTGGACGGCAGCGCGCACAGGAACAGCACGCCGATATACAGCTCCGGTGTCAGCGCAAGATGCGCGAGCGGTTTGAACAACAGCCCGAGCAGCGGGAACAGCACGAAGGTGCAGGCCAGGATCACCAGATGCAGGCGCCAATGCAGCGCGCCCGCCTTGACCGCCTCGCGCGACAGGCGCGCGCCGTGCAGGAAGAACAGCGCGGCGATCGCCACGTCGGTGACATCGTCCATGACCGCCGCGGCGGTGCCGGAGACCGGCAGGAACGAGGCCAGCGTGACCGTGCACAGCAGCGCGAGGGTGAATGGATCAATGCGCAACCGCGCCAGCCAGTGTTTGATCATCGTGCGTATTCAGGGGGAGGGCTGTCTGCAGAGTGCCATTGTAGAGGCCAGCGTGCACCGTGCGAGTCGGCCGCGCAGCGCAGGCCGAAGACGCATGCGTGCTCGCACCGGCTCCGGCAGCAGCGTGCGCTTGCGCCTGCCTGCAGCACTGCAGACGGCGCCGCGTGGGGTGATGAGCGATTCGTGCGATGCGTCGAGATTCCGCTGCGCGGGCGCTTCTGGCACGCACATCCTTTGTTAGATTCCGGTTGCACACGCCGTGCGCATCCGTGCCCGAACGGTGCCCGTGCGCCGCGTCCGTGTTCGATCGTGTATTCCACGCAAGGCCTAAGGAAAGGAGCCAGTCCATGCACTACGACCAATATCAACAGACCTTTGCGCTTTCCGCCCTGGCCAACTGGGTGGGCGATCGCAGGGGCAGCCAGCCGGCGTTGCAGGCGGACTACCAGGCCACGTTGCTGCAGACGCTGGCATCGGCCGACACCCAGGACAGGATCGGCGACTGGCAACTGGTGTGGGGGCCGCAGGTCTGGCAGGCGGCCGATTCGTCGCTGTCGGGCAATGCCATGTACGTGGCCCATACCGATGCCATGCCGGGCATCGGCGAGGCGTATGTGGTCGCGCTGAGCGCCACCAACCCGGAGTCGCTCTACGACTGGTTCACCGAAGACTTCGATGTGTCCTCGGTGGTGGATTTTGCGACCTACACGCCGTTGCTCGGCACCGCGCCGGTTGCGGCGAAGAAACCCGTCAAGCCAGGTTCGGCGGTCATCTCGATGGGCGCCGCCACCGGTGTGTGGCATCTGCTCAACATGGTCAGCCCCTCCACCGCACTGGCGCCGAACACGACGCTGCTGGATTTCCTGCAAGCGCTGGATGGCAGCAAGGCGACGGTGATCTTTGCCGGGCACAGCCTGGGCGGTGCGCTGTCGCCGACCTTGGCGACCTGGTTGAAGACCAACGGCAAGCTGGACAATTTCAGCGCCGTGCACTGCTATCCCACCGCCGGCGCCACGCCGGGCAACGGCGGGTTCGCCGCGCTGTATGCGCAGGCATTGCCCTCTCCAGCGCCGGGCGCGGCGCCGTATCAGATCTGGAATGCCGACTTGTGGAACACGCTCGATTGCGTGCCGCATGCCTGGACCGTGCCGATGCTCAGTCAGATCAAGACGCTATACGGGAATGCGCCGATCAAGGAGATCGATGTGCTGGTCGATGTGGCCATCGCCAATGCGGTGGCGTCCACGGTGAACTACCGGCAGATCGCCAACCAGCCGCTGACCGGCACGCTCACCGGCACCCCCACCACGGTCCTGCAATTTCTCGAGCAGATGGCCTACCAGCACACCACCGCCTACCAGGCCTTGATTGCCCCGTGTCTCACGCCGGTGTCCGGTACGCCGCAGAGCCAGAGTGCCGACGAAGCGCCCGCGCGCGATGCCCTGATCGAGCGGCTGACCGCGCATGCCGGCCAGGCCGCACTGGCCGATGCCGACAAGATCGAAGCGGTCAGCGCGGCGCTCGGCTCGATGGCCAAGACCTTGTTCAAGCAGCTATGAGCGCGCACCTGCATGCGACGGCCAGGGCTGGCCGGCTGCGTCGGCAACAGCTGGTCTGACAGCATGCGCCGGGTGCTCAGTGCGCGCCCGAACGCAGGCGCGGCAATGCGCAGTGCGTGCTGGTCGATCTCGTCGAGTCCGTGTGCGCGTTGCCTTGTCTGCAGCGCTTCAATGCGCTGCTGCAGCAGTTGCCGGTGCAACTGGGCCATGGCGTCGTGCAGCGTGCGCGCCTGGCCCGCACACGACAGCGTAAGTCGATCCCCTCGCGCTACCCGCACTACAACGCAGCAAGCGCCTTGAACAGCTCGCGCAATTCGTACTTGTCGGTGTCGTCCAGGCCCTGCGCGCGCTGCTTGTCCTGCAGTTCGTCCAGGCGCTGGCGCAGCAATTGCTTGTCCAGTTGCGCAACGACGTCATGCAGTTCCATCGCCCAGCTGTGCTCGTCGCCGGGCAATGCCTGTGCGGCCAGTTTCTGCAGCGCGGCCTGTTCGTCGCGTTCGGCGAAGTGTTCCAGCAGCGCGCCCGTGCTGATTTCCGGGCGTTGCCGCACCAGTGCCAGCAGTTCCATCAACAGGTCGATGCCGGGCAGGCGCAGGCCGGAAAAATCGTGGTCGCCCTCCAGGCTCATCGCCAGCGACGGCCGCTGCAGCAGGATCGCGATCGACGCGCGCACCAGGCTGCGTTTCTGCGCGGGCGCGCCCATGCGGGCAGGTGGCCGTGCCTGCGATGTGGACGCCTGCGCCGCCTGAGTGACGCCCACGCCGGTCAGGCGCGACAGCTCCTGCTTCATCAGGTCGCCGAATGCGCCTTCGGGGATTTGTGCAAGCATCGGCTTGGCGCGTTCGGCCAGCCGCGCCTTGCCATCGAGCGTGTGCAGGTTGATCTCGCGCGACATCTCGTCGAAGAAGAACTGCGACAGCGGCGTGGCCTGCTTCAGACGCTGATCGAAAGCCTGCGCGCCCTCCTTGCGCACGATGGTGTCCGGGTCCTCGCCATCGGGCAGGAACAGGAAGAACGCCTGGCGGCCGTCCTTCATGCGTGGCAGCACCGATTCCAGTGCACGCCAGCCCGCCTTGCGGCCAGCGTTGTCGCCGTCGAAGCAGAAGTACACATCCGGCGCGTTGCGGAACAGCAACTCGGCATGTTCGGGCGTGGTCGCCGTGCCCAGCGTGGCCACCGCCTGGGTGACGCCAAACTGGAACAGCGAGACCACGTCCATATAGCCTTCCACCACGATCAGCCGCTCGATCTTCTGATTGGCCTGGCGCACCTGCCACAGGCCGTACAACTCGCGGCCCTTGTGGAACAGCGCGGTTTCCGGTGAGTTGAGGTACTTCGGCCCCGGGTCGCGGCCATCGGCCGGCGCACCCATGATGCGTCCGCCGAACGCAATCACGCGGCCGCGGCGGTCGAAGATCGGGAACATCACCCGGTCGCGGAACTTGTCGTAGACATGGCCGCGATCGTTCTTGGAAAACAGCCCGGCGCGTTCGAGCACGCTCATGCGGCGCGCATCGGTGCCCAGTGTGTCCTTCAGTGCGCTGTAGCCATCGGGCGCGTAACCGATCTGGAAACGCGCGCGGTTGTCGGCATCCACGCCGCGGCCGTCCAGATAGTCGCGGGCGCGTTCGCTGCTCTCGAGCTGACGCTGGAAGAACTTGGTCGCCGCTTCCAGTGCCGAATACAGCTCGCGGCTGTCGTCCTGCTGCTGCGGGGTGCGTTGCTGGGTCTCGCGCGGAATTTCCATGCCGGCACGCTTGGCCAGCTCGTCGACCGCATCGAGAAATTCGAGGCGGTCGTAATTCATCAGGAAGCTGATCGCGGTGCCGTGCGCGCCGCAGCCAAAGCAGTGGTAGAACTGCTTGGTCGGCGAGACCGTGAACGAGGCCGAGCGCTCGTCATGGAACGGGCAGCGCGCCGAGTATTCCTTGCCCTGACGCTTGAGCGGCACGCGACCGCCCACCACCTCGACGATGTCGGTGCGTGCAAGCAGTTCGTCGATGAATGCGTCGGGGATGCGGGCCATCCCGCTAGGATATCCCAGCCGCCGGCGTGCGCCGATTTCAGCGAGCGAGGGACCTCAGCGAAGCGCTGGATGCCGCCTGGGTACGTGCGGCAACCGGCGCGGCATGCGCAATCAATTGCGCGTGGGTGCTTCCTGCGGCAGCGGCGCGGCATCCGGTTCGGCGGCGACCGGCGGCAGGTTGTCCGTATCCACCCCGGCCTCGCGCAGCTTGCGATGCGAGCGTACGCGCTCGTCGATCACCGCGGTCAGCAGGGCGCCGACGAAGAACACCACCGAGGCGTAGTACATCCACACCAGCAGGATGACCAAGGTGCCCATCGAACCGTATGCGCTGCCAGGCGCGGCCTTGGCGATGTACAGGCCAATGCAGTAGCGGCCCAGTGCGAACAACAATGCAGTGATCACGCCGCCGACAAAGGCCTGCCGCCAGTTGACGGTGCGATCGGGCAGATAGCGATACAGGAAAGCGAAGGCGAGCGAATACAGCGCCAGGGTGGTGACGTAGCCGATCGCCGGCAGCACCGATGGCAGCCGTGCGAACACTACCTGCAACGCGGTGGTGGCAATCATCGACACGATCAACAAGAAGCCCAGGGCCAGGATCACGCCGAACGAGAACACGCGCTTCTTCAGCCACGCCATCAGGCCTTCCAGGCGCTGCTTGTCGGTGCGGAAGATCAGGTTCAGGGCGTTCTGCAACTGCGCAAACACCGCCGTGGCGCCGATGAACAGCAGCAACGTGCTCCACAGTCCGGCCAACGATCCTACGCCGGGTTGATCGGTGGCGTTGCGGATCACCGTGTCGGCCACCTCCGCCGCGCTGCCACCGGCCAGTTGCGCGATCTGCTGCACCAGCGCTTCCTGCGCAGGCGGATACAGCGATGCGGTCAGCCACAGCAGCAGCACTAGCAGCGGTGCCAGCGACAGCAAGGCGTAGAACGACAGCGACGCGGCCTGCGTCATCACGTCGATCTCGAGAAAGCGATTGAGCAGTGCCATCGGCAGGCTGCGCTGCAGGCGGCTCAGATGTTTCTGCAGGTGTTCGGTTGAGAGCTTCGTCACCGGCGGGAGAATCCTTGGACATACCGTTGTGTGCGCAGGCGTCGTAAGGCGAAGCCGGCATGCGGAATGCTTCACCCGGACCTGTGCTGGCGAAGGTGTTCTAACAGGGCGTGTTCAAAGATCGGGTGAAAGCGGGCGCTGGATGTTGCGCGTGTGCTGCCGTTGAAACTGCGCTGCAGCCAGCCGCACGCAGGCGGCTCGCTACAGTGCCCTGGCCATCGGGCACAGGGCACTGTGCAGGCGAAGACTCAGCCTGCCAGATGCTGCTTGACCAGCGTCGAGACCAGGCCCATGTCGGCCTGCCCGGCCAGCTTGGGCTTGAGTGCGCCCATCAGCTTGCCGATGTCGGCCGGGCTGCTGGCGCCGGTCTGCACGATGGCTGCCTGGATGGCAGCGACGATCTCGGCTTCGCCCATCTTGGCCGGCAGGTAGCGCTCGATCACCACGATCTCCTCGCGCTCGACCTGCGCCAGGTCGTCGCGTGCGGCAGCTTCGTACTGGGTGACCGAGTCCTTGCGCTGCTTGACCATCTTGTCGAGCACGGCGATCACGGCGGCATCGTCCATCTCGACGCGCTCGTCCACTTCCTTCTGCTTGATCGCGGCATTGATCAGCCGGATCACGCCCAGGCTGTGCTTGTCGCCGGACTTCATGGCGGCTTTCATGTCATCGGTGAGCTGTTGCTTGAGGGGCATGGTGTAACTCCTGGGAGTGCGTGTTGCAGATGTGCCGATGCGCCACGACGGGCGCAGTGCATCGGCAGGAAGTCGGGCCGGGCAGGCGCGGATCGCGGCAGCGATGCCCGTCGGCTCTGCAGCTGCGCAGAACGCAGCGGCCGCCTGGCATCGAACCAATGCAAAAAGCCGGCGACGCTTGCGCGTGCCGGCTCTTGGGTTCCACTCCGATGGGCCGCGCCTTCAGCGCATGCCCGTCGGTAAGGAACCGCGTTCGATCAGTACAAGCGCTGGCGCTTGGTGACGTCGCGCGAGGAACGACGCAACTGACGCTTCACAGCAGCGGCAGCCTTACGCTTGCGCTCCTGGGTCGGCTTTTCATAGAACTCGCGCTTGCGGGTTTCGGCCAGCACGCCGGCCTTTTCGCAGGTGCGCTTGAAACGACGGAGCGCAAATTCGAAGGGCTCGTTCTCGCGGACTTTAACGCTGGGCATGGGTTCTCCAGATAATGGGATTTCCGTCCGGGAGCCCCGGGCGGGTGCGAGCGGACTCGCGTGACGGAATTTCCGGGTTGCCCCGGCGAGCCGCGCATTATAACGACTTGCCAACGACCTGCAAGCCCCCTGCGGCATCTGCGCGAGCAAGCCTGATAAAGCCTGCGCTTGCGGGTGATCCGGTGGCGAGCACACGGCCGCGCAGCAGATCGCCCCTGGCCGATCTGCGCAGGGCAAAAGCTGCGAAAATAGGCCGCATGTCCCTGCCTGCCGAGTTGCCGTGAAAGTTCTTGGGATCGAATCATCATGCGATGAGACCGGCGTGGCGGTCTACGACACCGCGCTGTCGGGCGTGCCGGCGCTGCGGGCCCACGCGGTCTACAGCCAGATCGCGCTGCATGCCGAATACGGCGGCGTGGTGCCCGAGCTGGCCAGTCGCGATCATGTGCGCAAGCTGCTGCCGCTG
The DNA here is from genome assembly GCF_056725185.1 of Xanthomonas sp. NCPPB 3218. Classification (NCBI taxonomy): domain Bacteria; kingdom Pseudomonadati; phylum Pseudomonadota; class Gammaproteobacteria; order Lysobacterales; family Lysobacteraceae; genus Xanthomonas; species Xanthomonas sp. NCPPB 3218. The sequence goes on along the minus strand of NZ_CM161516.1, from coordinate 4,534,838 downwards.
ATCCGCCAGACCCTGGACGAGGCCGGATTGCGGATCGACGAACTCGATGGGGTGGCCTATACCGCCGGCCCGGGCCTGGTCGGCGCACTCCTTGTTGGTGCCGGTGTGGCGCGGTCGCTGGCCTGGGCGCTGGACGTGCCGGCGATCGGCGTGCATCACATGGAAGGCCATCTGCTGGCGCCGCTGATGGAAGACGACCCGCCGCAGCCGCCGTTCGTGGCGCTGCTGGTCTCCGGCGGCCACACCCAGCTGGTATCGGTGAAGGCGCTGGGCGAGTACGAGGTGCTTGGCGAGACGCTGGACGATGCGGCCGGCGAGGCTTTCGACAAGACCGCCAAGATGATGGGCCTGCCGTATCCGGGCGGGCCGCAACTGGCGGCGCTGGCTGAAACCGGCACCCCGGGGCGCTACAAGTTCGCGCGGCCGATGACCGACCGGCCCGGGTTGGATTTCAGTTTCAGCGGGCTCAAGACCCAGGTGCTGCTGGCCTGGCGCGGCAGCTACCAGTCCGACACCACGCGGGCGGACATCGCGCGCGGGTTCGAGGATGCGGTGGTGGAGACGCTGGCGATCAAATGCCTGCGCGCGCTGGATGCGGCCGACTGCAACACCCTGGTGGTGGCCGGCGGCGTGGGCGCCAACAAGCGCCTGCGCGCACGCCTGCAGGACGCGGCGCAGCGGCGCGGCGGCCGGGTGTGCTTCCCGCGGCCGGCCCTGTGCACCGATAACGGCGCGATGATCGCCTTCGCCGGCGCGCTGCGGCTGGAGGCCGGCGAGCGCGCCGACGCGGCAGTGCATGTGACGCCGCGTTGGGATATGGCTGGCTTGCCGTCGCTGGCGGCGGCGCGGGATTCGGGAGTGGGGATTGGAGATTCGTAGAAGCTAGTCCCTCTACCTGCTGTCTGTCGCGCTCTTGCCAATCCCCCAATCCCGAATCCCCAATCACGGCTCCCAATGGACAAAGTTTTTATCGAAGGCCTGGAAATCGATGCGCTGATCGGCATCTACGACTGGGAGCGGCGCATCCGCCAGACGCTGCGGTTCGATCTGGAGATGGGCTTCGACAACCGCATTCCGGCCGCCAGCGACGACATTGCCGATACCCTGAACTACAAGGCGGTGAGCAAGCGGCTGATCGAATTCGTGCAGGCCTCGGACTTCGGGCTGGTGGAGACCCTGGCCGAGCGCTGCGCGGCGATCGTGCTGGACGAGTTCGGCGTGCACTGGCTGCGGTTGAAGCTGAGCAAGCCCGGTGCGGTGCGCGGCGCGCAGGCGGTGGGAGTGATCATCGAGCGCGAGCGGGCCCGCTGACGGCCACCGGCCGCCGGCTCGCTCAGCGAGCTCCGATCCTTGGCCGCGCCCCGGAAAACCTAGGTGGCACCGGACCGAGATCTACGACCACGCCAACGATCCACAGCCCTAAGGCGCGGTTCAACCGGACCCGACAAATCCCGAATCCCGAATTCCAAATCCCGGCACTTGCCCCCTCGCGGTCGCCTCAGGCTAGAATTGACGGCCATGTAAACGTTTTCTCAAGGATCTCATGGCTGCTGATCGTATCGAAACCCTGATTGCCCAGATGACCGTCGAAGAGAAGGTCGGACAGTTGGGTGTGTTCGCCGACATGGTGCGGCCGTTCGCGCCGGACGTGAATCCCGAAGCCAATGTGCTCAACGCCGACGAGGTGCTGCAGCAGGTGCGCGCAGGCCGGGTCGGCTCGTTGTTCAATGGCGTCGGCGCCGCGCTGGGCGTGCAGATCCAGAAGGTGGCGGTGGAAGAAAGCCGCCTGGGCATCCCGGTGATCCTGGCGGCGGACGTGATCCACGGCATGCGCACGGTGTTCCCGATCCCGCTGGGCGAGGCGGCCAGCTTCGAGCCCGAGCTGGCCGAGCGCACCGCGCGCGCCACCGCGATCGAGGCGACCGCCGCCGGCCTGCACTGGAGCTACGCACCGGCCGTGGATATCGCGCGCGATCAGCGCTGGGGCCGTGGCGCGGAAGGCGCCGGCGAAGACGTGGTGCTGGGCGCGGCGTTTGCCGCCGCCCGCGTACGCGGCTTCCAGGGCAGCGATCTGAAGGCCGACGATTGCCTGCTGGCCACCCCCAAGCACTTCGCCGCCTACGGCGCCGTGGCTGCGGGCATGGAATACAACACCGTGGACATCGCGCCGCAGACGCTGCGCGATGTGCACCTGCCGCCGTTCAAGGCCGCCTTCGATGCCGGCGCACTGACCGTGATGTCTTCGTTCAACGACATCAACGGCGTGCCGGCCAGTGCCAACCACGAATTGCTGACCGAGATCCTGCGCGGCGAATGGCAGTTCCCCGGCGTGGTGATTTCCGACTACACCGCCGACATGGAATTGATTGCGCACGGCTATGCGGCCGATGAGCGCGATGCGACCAAGAAGGCGTTCCTGGCCGGCCTGGATCTGAGCATGCAGAGCGGCTTCTATGCCGCGCATCTGCCGTCGCTGGTGGAAAGCGGCGAGGTGCCGATGGCCACGCTGGACGCCAGCGTGCGCCGCATGCTGCAGCTCAAGGAGGCGATCGGGTTGTTCGACAACCCGTACCGTTCGCTGGATCCGGCACGCGAAGCCGACACCGCGCATCTGCCCGCGCACGATGCGTTGTCGCGCGATGCGGCGCGGCGTTCGATCGTGTTGCTGAAGAACCAGGGCGAGGTGTTGCCGCTGAAGAAAAGCGGGCAGCACATCGCGTTGATCGGGCCATTCGTGCAGGACCGCGAGAACATCGAGGGGTGCTGGACACTGTTCGGCGACAAGCAGCGCTACGTGACCCTGGAGCAGGGTGTGCGCGCGGTGGTCGACAGCGAGCATCTGACGGTGGTGCCGGGCTGTGGCCTGGAAGACACGCTGCCGGGCGGTATTTCCGCCGCCATCGATGCGGCGCAGGCCGCCGACGTGGTGGTGCTGGCGCTGGGCGAGCCGCAGCGCTTCAGTGGCGAAGCGCAGTCGCGCACCGAGATCGTGTTGCCGCCGGCGCAGCAGGCATTGGCCGAAGCCATCGCCGCCACCGGCACGCCGATGGTGGTGCTGCTGCGCAATGGCCGCGCGCTGGCCCTGAGCGGTGCGGTGCGCGATGCCGATGCGATCGCAGTGACCTGGTACCTGGGCACGCAGACCGGTACCGGCGTGGCCGACGTGTTGTTCGGCGACTACAACCCCTCCGCGCGTCTGCCGATCAGCTTTCCGCAGGTGACCGGGCAACAGCCGTATTTCTACAACCATCTGCGCACCGGCCGCCCTGAACTGCCGACGCTGTCCGAGTACAAGGCACGCTGGCGCGAGATGCCCAACGAGCCGTTGTATCCGTTTGGCCATGGCTTGAGCTACACCACCTTTGCGTATGCGCAGCCGCAGCTGAGCAGTGCGCAGCTCGGCTGGGACCAGACCCTGACCATCACCACGCGCGTCACCAATACCGGTCGCGTGGCCGGTGAAGAAGTGGTGCAGCTGTATGTGCACGATCGCGTGGCCAGCCGGGTGCGCCCGGTGCGCGAACTCAAGGGGTTCCGCAAGGTGTTGTTGCAGCCTGGCGAAAGTACGGACGTGGTGTTCACCCTGACGCGTGATGCACTGGCCTTTACCAACCACAAGAATGTGTTTGGCGCCGAGCCGGGCGTGTTCGATGTGTGGGTGTGCGCCTCGGCCAAGAGTGGCGAGGCGGTGACGTTCGAGTTGCTGGAGGCCTGAACACCCGCGGGCGTGGTAGGGCGCACTCACGCGACACGCAGCGGAGTGCGGCTGCTACGCGGGATTTGAGATGACGGTGACGGACGTGGCCCAAGGGCGCGCCGTCATCGGGTCAGGGAAGATGTAAGCGCATGCCTGGTCGATGTGACCACGGCTCTGCTCGCATCTGTGTGTATCGCGCCATGCACCGCACCGGATCGAACGCGGCTTCGCCGCGAAAATCGTGGCCACCGCCAGCACGCATTCGACGCGTGGCGGTGGCACGACTCCCCTGGGCGCGATCTTGCGGAGTTATGCCTCGTTCTCGACTGCTGCCTTGCTCTTGGGCGTCAGCTTGAGCAGGCGCCCGGTGCTGCCGCTGGCTTCGTCTTCCAGCAACCACAGCGTGCCGTCCGGACCCTGTTCCACTTCGCGAATGCGCGCGCCCATGTCGTAGCGGGCCACCTCGCGCGGCTGATCGCCGAGCGAGACCTGCACCAGCGACATCGACGACAAGCCGCCGATAAAGCCGTTGCCGCGCCACGCCGGGAACTGCTTGCCGCTGTAGATCACAAAGCCGGCTGGCGAGATCACCGGTGTCCAGCTGATCTTGGGCGCGGCAAATTCCGGGCGGGTGTTGTGATCCGGGATCGGGGTGCCGTCGTAGTTGTCGCCGTTGGAGACGATCGGGTAACCGTAGTTGGCGCCGCGCTGGATCAGGTTCAACTCATCGCCGCCAAGCGGACCCATCTCGTGTTCCCACAGGCGCCCCTTGCCATCGAAGGCCAGGCCGAGAATATTGCGGTGACCCAGCGACCACACCTGTGCGGCAACGCCGCCCTGCGCGGCGAACGGGTTGTCGGCCGGCACGCTGCCGTCATCGTTGAGACGGATCAGCTTGCCGAGATTGGCCTGCATGTCCTGGGCGGGGGTGAACTTCTGGCGTTCGCTGGAACTGATCCACAGCTTGCCGTCCGGGCCGAACGCTAGCCGGTGGCCGAAGTGGCCGTTGCCGGTGACCTTGGGATCCTGGCGCCAGATCACCTTCAGGTCCGACAACGTGCCGCCGCCGCTGGCATCCAGCGTGAGCTTGGCGCGTGCCACCGCTGCGCCGCGGGTATCGCCCTGTCCCGGTTCGGCGTAGCTGACATAGACCAGGCCGTTCTTGGCAAAGCGCGGATGCGCCAGGACATCGCCAAAACCGCCCTGGCCGCCGTAGGCGACCGCCGGAATGCCGGTGATGGCGCTCTTGCGGTTGGTCTTGAGATCCAGCCGCATCAATGCGCCACGTTTTTCGCTGACCAACAGGCTGCCGTCGGCCAGGAAGGTCATTGCCCAGGGTTCGTCGAAATCGGCAACGGTGGTGGCCTGGAACGGCCACTGCGCCTTGGGAATGGCGGCCGCGGGCGCGACGGCAGGCGCGGCACATGCGGTGGCGGCGGTGAACAAGCTGGCCGAGCAGGCCAGGGCAAGCAGACGTCGGACAGACATGAGGTCCTCCAGGGAATGGGCGCAGTGACGTTGCAGCCCTCCCGCAACGTGTCCTGCGTCGGGTTTTAAAGTACCTTACACGACGCCTTCAAGGCCGCCTTGTCGTAGATCACTTTCTTTGTGAGACGTGTGCGTCCCACATCACTGCTTCACCATGAAAAGGAGTTTCCATGGCTGCCACGCAAAAAACGTCACCTGCTTTTATCGCCGCATCCTGGGCTGCATTGCTGCTGGGTGGCATTGCCTACCTGGTCGGGCTATGGAATGCGCAGATGATGCTCAACGAAAAAGGCTATTACTTCACGCTGCTGTTGTTTGGCCTGTTCGCATCGGTGTCGTTGCAGAAGAGTGTGCGTGACCGCGCAGATGGAATTCCGGTGACGGGCCTGTACTACGCGATCTGTTGGTTCTCGCTGGTCATCGCGCTGCTGCTACTAGCAATCGGACTGATCAACGCGACTTTATTGCTGAGCGAGAAAGGTTTCTACGCGATGGCCTACGCATTGAGCCTGTTCGGCGCAGTTGCGGTGCAGAAGAACACCCGCGATGCGATGGATGTCGCCAACGCATCGCATTACTCTCGCGCAGTACCGCCGCCGCTGGACTGATGCACTACAGACAGATTGATACAACAACGCCACCTCCACGGTGGCGTTGCTGTCTTCAGGGCTTGGACTTGTTGTCGCCAGTCACGAGGTCTGTCGCATTTTCCCAGGCACGCTTGACGGCGTGACGGGCCTTGCTCCAGCTCAAGCCATCGGTGCCGCGGTTGGCTTCCCACTCGCGGTGCAATTCTGCTTCGACCTGATCGTAGGCGCGGGCGTTTTCGCGGATACGCGCTTGGTGTCCTACGAGATAGGCGCCCTCGTAATCTTCGTAGCGGTCACCTTCGGTGTAATACGATTCTTCGGTGAAGCGCTCGCGCCAATAATTGGATACGTTCTGGCTGCGGTCTTCGTCCGGTGCGCGGCCCGGAATCTGATACGGCACGTTCATGCTCGTCTCCGTGTTGAATGTGCGCCCTAACCTAGGCGGGCAGGTGTTAAATCCGTTGCCAGGGCAGGTGAGGAGGGCATCAAGGCATGCTGCACTTGGTAGCGCTCTCTGGTGCGTCCCTGCGCCATGCGGCGCGCTGCGCACCGCGATTCAGCCGGTGTCGGCGTATGTCACGTCGCCGCCGATGCAGCCTCGTACGGCAGCGGCGTGGCGCCGGCGGCACGCAGGCTGGCTTCGGCATGCTGCAGCGAGGACTCGTCGGCGTCGATGATGACCAGGACGCGCCCTGCCTGGATTTCGTCCTCGAATTGGCGGCGGACCGGATCGGGGACGGTGGCGCCGATCAGTGCAGACGACCAGGTGCCGACCAGGGCGCCTGCCAGCGCCATGACGCCGGCGCCGGCGATGGTGAGACCGATCGGAGGCACGGCGATGGCAACCAGTCCGGCGACCAAGCCCGCAGCGCCCCCGGTGGCGGCGCCGCGCGCGGCAGCAGGGAGAAAATCCGTCTTGGCATCCTTGCGCTCATCGGGAATGCCTTGCAGCTCGATATCCGAACGGGCAATCAAGGACAGCGCATCGTTGTCGATGCCGGCGCTGCGTGCGGCTTGCATGACGCGTTGCGCACTTTCGATATCGGGCGTGCTGTAGACACGGCGCAGTTTCATCGCAAACTCCCATGCAGGTTAGAACTGCAGCGTTGGACGGGCACGGTTAGTCGTGCGTGATCGCTGTGCGAGCGTCCTGCGAAAACCGCTACGCGGGCTTGCGCGGAAACAGGTAAATCAGCCAGCCCACCAGCAATGCCGCCCCGGCGGCCGCCAGGTTCTGCCAGCTGGCGCTGGCCAGTAGGCCCAGCGACAGCAGCAGCGCTGCGATGGGAATGGCCGGCCCGCCAGGTAGGCGCAAGGTGTCGGTGCGTTGCCGGTAGCGACGCGCCAGCACGATCACCGCCGCAGCAGTGCCGATGTAGGCAAACAGCCGCGTGACCATCGACAGCAATGCCAGCTGCGTAAACGAGCCGGACACCGCCAGCGCCAGCGACAGCACGCCCTGGGTCAGCACTGCCGCAGCCGGGGTGTGGAAGCGCGGATGCACACGTGCCAGGAATGCGGGGCCGTAGCCATCGTGTGCCAACGCGAACAGAAAGCGCGGCCCGAGCATGACCGTATTGCTGGTGGTGCCGAGGATGGAAATGGTGGCACCCACGGTGAGGATCAGCGCCAGCGCCTCGCCGCCGAAACGGCTTGCGGCATCGGCCAATGGCGTGGGCGAGGCGGCAAGATTGGGCAGCGTGCCCTGTGCGACGACCTGGACCGCGGCGTAGATCAAGGTGACCGTGACGATCATGGTGATCAGCGCAAACGGCACGTCGCGGCGTGGGTTGCGGTATTCGCCAGCGGCCGCAGGAATGTTTTCAAAGCCTGCATAGGCAAACAGCAGCAGCAAGGCCGCTTCGCCCAGATTGCCCAGGTCGCGCAGATCCGGCGTGGTGCCGGCAAAGGCCCACGACCAGTCCACGTAGAACAGACCGATGGCCACGAACAGCAGCAACGGCACCAGCTTGCCGATCACCAGCGCGATGCCGGTACGCGCAGCCGATTTCACGCCGATCACGTTGATGGCGGTGAGCAGACCCAGGGAACCGACGACCACCAGCAAGCGTGCCCAGTGATCGGTCGCCACGGTCGGCCAGAACCGCGCCACCGCATCGGCCAGGCCGTTGCTCAATGCCGCTGCCGAACTGATGCGCGTGAGCCAGATCATCCAGCCGATCTGAAAGCCGACAAACGGGCCAAACGCCTCACGCGTGTACAGGTAACTGCCGCCCGGCGTGTCGAAATAACTGGCCGCCTGCGCGTAGCACAACACCAGCAACGCCACCGCCAGACCGGCCAGCATCACCGCCCACAGGCTCATCGGCCCCAGCAGTGCCGCGGTGGCCGCGGGCAGCAGATAGATGCCGCTGCCGATGACATCGTTGATCGACAAGCCGACGATCTGCCAGCGGCTGACCACGCGGACCAGGCCAGTGGAATCGGGTGCAGGAGCCGGGGTGGTCATCGTGCCGCCTCCTTCAATTCGGGCAACTGCCAGTGGGCTTGCAGGCGTGCATATTCGGCACGTGGCAACAGCACGAACAGCGGTTTGTCGTCGGGCTTCAACCAGGCCAGCAGGCGTTGCATGTCGGCTGGCGCCATCGCGGTGCAGCCGGCGGTGAACTGGCCCGGCGTGCGCCACAGGTGCGCGAAGATGCAGCTGCCGCGCCCGGGAACCGCATCGGGATTGTGGGCGATTACGAAGCCCTCGCTGTAACGCGCATCGCCGGGATGTTGCAGGTCCAGGCGCATCGGTTCGGTCGACCCGGCCACTGCGGCCTCACCGACCTGTGCGGCATCGACGATGCGGTTGTACAGCGGCGAACTCGGCACATCCATGCAGTAGTGGGTGGCGCGCATCGCCTGGTACGGCATGGCGCTGTCGATCTGCTGGGCGTAACCGAAGGCCGGGCCGATCGCGAATACACCGGCCGGGCTGCGGCCGTCGCCTTCGCGCTTCTGCGGGCCTTGCGCCTGCGCCGGATGCAGGCCATCGCCCCAGGCACTGCCATGCCGCCCGAGCGCGACCGCGAAGCCCGGTGCGGCCGGTTGCCAGTGGCCGTCCACACGGGTGAATGTCTGCAGGCGCGCCTGGGTGCTGTCCCAGTCCGGCGTGGTCACCACGATCAATGCGCGCGCTTGATTCAGGGCATCGATCGGCCCGGCAGCGACGGCAACGCTGCCGCAGCTCGCCAGCGCCAACAGCACAGCGGATCGAAACAAGGTGGCAAGGCGCATGCAGGCTCCGGGGGGAATGGGTCGAGCGGGGGACGAGTCTGGGGGCGATACACGGTTGACGGAGACAGTACGCTGCTTTGGTGCCGCGTTGGGCACACCATCATGTCGCTACTGTACTCAGCAATGTGGCCGTGTGCCGCATGCGCGCGCCTGGTTCGTGCGACTGCTTGGCCGGGCTTCGAGTGTGTTTTGTTGTTCTCGGAGAGTTGGCCTCTGTGGCTGGCTGCAGAGCGGCTGATCTGGGGCATGGTTGCAGGGCCCTTGCCCGCCCACCATCGCAGGACACGCCGCAAGTACATCCTTGTAGGCTCTTACGCGGCATCCATGCCGCGTAAGGTCCCGCGACGGTGAGCGGGCAAGGACCTGTCGAGATGATCGGTGGGCATGGTGCAAGCAATGCACGACGTTCGCTGTCCGGGTGACTGCATGCGCAGAAGTGGTGAGGCATCGCGCCTGGACCGATGCGGCCTGGAGACCCTACTGACGTTTTAAGCCGGCAAGAGCTCCAGCCCACGGATGCGGCGGATGCCCAGGCCGGGCGAGTCGTCGATATGGATCTGCGCATCGTCGAAGTGCACGCCGCCCTCGGTGGGATCGAACTGCCCGAGCGCGGGCGCATCCAGATCCGCCAGGGTGATGCTGCCGGCCTTGGCCACCGCCAGATGCACTGCCGCAGCCACGCTGATGCTGGATTCGATCATGCAGCCGATCATGCAGGGCACGCCGTACAGGCCAGCGATATCGGCAATGCGGATTGCGTTGGATAGCCCGCCGGTCTTCATCAGTTTGATGTTGACGATATCGGCGGCACGGCGCTGGATGAGGTCGATCACCTGGACCGGCGAGAACACGCTTTCGTCGGCCATCACCGGCGTGTCGATCCGCGCGGTGACAAACGCCAGCCCGTCGATGTCCGCGGCCTTGACCGGCTGCTCCACCAGTTCCATCACGATGCCGGCGTGTTCCAGTGTGCGCATGGTGCGCACCGCCTGTTTGGGCGTCCAGCCTTGGTTGGCATCCAGGCGCAGCGGTGCGCGGCCAGCGACAGCGGCATGTATCGCGGTGATCCGCTCGAGGTCCGAGCCGCTGTCCTTGCCGACCTTGATCTTCAGTGACCGATAGCCACGTGCAAGCGCGGATTGCGCCTGCGCCACCATCACGTCGATGCTATCGACGCTGATGGTGATGTCGGTGGTGATGCGCGGCATGCCACCGCCGAGCGCCCGGTAGAGCGGGGTGTCCAGAGCCTGCGCCCACAGGTCGTAGAGCGCGATCTCCACTGCCGCCTTGGCGCTGGTGTTGCGCTCCAGCGCGTGTTGCACCAGCGCGCATAGCCGGTTGAGATCGGCCACGTCCTGGCCGATCAACGTCGGCCCGATGCAATGCTGGATCGCAGCGATGATGGAGCCGTGCGTATCGCCGGTGATCGGGGCGGTGGCCGGCGCTGCGCCATAGCCGATGTGGCCGCTGTCGGTCTGCAGCAGCACCACCACATCCTCGATCGCCTGCACGGTACGCACTGCTGTCTTGAACGGGGTCTTCAATGGCACGCGCAGCATGCCGAGGCGGAAGCCGGTGATCTTCATGGAGAGCCAATCGGTGCGATGCGTTGGATGCGGGTGATGTGGTCGACGAATGGTGTGCCGTCGCTGGCGAGCAAGGGCAGCAGCGGCGTCACCGACACACCGTTCAAGCGCGCGCGCTGCACGTTGCCGGCTGCGTTGCGGTAATTGGCGCCGGCCACGTCATGGATCACCCATGGCGCACCGCGCTCGTGTCCGATCACCAGCATCACATGACCAGGGATGTAGATCAGGTCGCCGACCTGCAGCCGGGCAAGTTGTTGCAGGCGCTGCGGCAGTGCGGCCTGCGCCTGGAACGGAACGCCCAGCAGCGCAGGGCTGCGTGCCTGATCGCCGGTATTGCGCGGCAATGCGATGCCCAGGCTGCGATACACATCCAGCACGAAACCGCTGCAGTCGCGCGCATCGTAATCGTTGCCCCAGCCATAGCGTTCGCCAAGAAATTTGAACGCCTGCTGCAACAACGCTGCAGGCGTGGCCGGCAACGGGCCCACGCGCACGTCGGCGCCGCGCGGGATCAGTGCCGGCACCAGCTGCAAGCGACCATCACTGTTGCGCAGCGGCAGCTGCACGACATGGGCGGCCTGCGGCAACTGCCCGTTGACCGGCTGCTGCGGCGGCCAGTCGCCAAGCAGTGGCACGCTGGTGCCCATGTCCAGCGCCAGTGCGGAGATGGCGGGTACCTCCGGGGTGTAGGCGCTTTGCACGCGTGCGCCGGTGACCACCAGTCGTGGGCGGCGTCGTGCATAGTCCAGCACTTCCTCACGCGTGCCCACGGCAATCCGGTCGGCGGCGATCCAGGCCGCATAGTTGGCTGCCAGCACAAAGTGCCATGCACCGTCGGCGCTGGTATGCAGCACCGCCACTGGTGTACCGGGGTAGAGCGCCGATTCCTGGAAGCGGTCGATATCATGGTCGTCGGTGGTGCTGAACACGCGTTGCGCGGTGGGGAAGGTGCGCAGTGCCGCGCGCTGCACCACCAGTGCAAACCGTGGCGTGACCTGCGCAGGCAGTGCATCCAGTGCCAGGGCGTGGCGCAGCGTCGCAAGGCGGGAGGCATCGATGCTGCGACCTTCGCTGTCGTACAGCGCACGCGTCGGCATGGCCGACAGCGCTTCGATGCGCGCGCGCACCTCGGCCGCCGGCAGCACTTCGGCCAGCTGCGACAGGTCGTGCATGGAGCGATCGTCACGCAGCAAACGCGCATTGAAGCCGGTGATCTGTGCGGTAGTCATGTGCAGCGTCTGCGCGTTGCCAGTGCGCTGGATCCAGTAGTCGGCGGTCAGCTGCGCATCGCTGGCCGCCAACGGTGCCGTGTGCGGTATCGGAGTGGCAGGCGTTGCCGCAGCGGCATCCCAGGACAGTCCAGTGACCAGCAGCAACAACGTCAGCAGGCGGCGCGACAGTGGCATGAAGAGGGCTCTTGATGGGATACAGCGACTGGCGAGGCTCTGTGCGGGAAATCACTACGGCAAGCGCATGGTGGACCTGCGCCGACCGCGCCGGCCTTTAGTGTACGCATGCGCATTATCACGGGTGCGTGTCGCATGGCGCAGCGGCGCTGTAAGGTCTGTCGGTCTCTGCGCACGTGCAGTCTGCCTGCCACCGGCCGCAATCGCGTGCTGCACGCCATCGTCCGCACGGCAGATAATGGGTGCATCGCCTGCGCGGCCCATCAGGGTGCTGGTGCAGCGCAAGCCCTTGCCGTTTTGCCAGGAGAATCCGATGTCATCTGCTCCCACGCTGTCGCCATCGCCCTGGCTACGCGCCGCGCTGTGCCTGGTGGTGCTGTCACTGGGTGCGTGCGCGCATGCGCCGCAGCGCAACCCGCTGGCCCAGTGGGTGCCCTCGCCCAATTACGACACGCGGCGGCCGATCCTGATCGTGCTGCACTTCACCGACCAGCAATCGGTGCCGCAGAGCCTGGGTACGCTGCGCGGGCGCAATAGCGGCGGCCGGGTCAGTGCGCACTATCTGATCGGCGAGGATGGCGCGCGCTATCAACTGGTCAGCGACGACCAGCGCGCCTGGCATGGCGGCGCCGGGCGCTGGGGCACCATCACCGACATCAATTCCGCCTCGATCGGCATCGAACTGGACAACGACGGCAGCGAGCCGTTCGCGCCCGCCCAGATCGACAGCCTGCTGGTGCTGCTGGACGACCTGTGCACCCGCCTGCGCATTCCGCGCACGCAGATCGTCGGCCATGAAGACGTGGCCCCGACCCGCAAGAACGATCCCGGCCCGCTGTTTCCGTGGAAGCGCCTGGCCGACGCCGGCTTCGGCCGCTGGCCTGCCGCCGATGCCCCCCGCCGCGCCGGCAGGCTTCGATCCCTGGCAGGCGCTGGCCCTGCTCGGCTACAGCCTCGACGATCCCGCCGCCACGCTACAGGCATTTCATCATCACTACCGCGGCAGCGACGCCCACACGCTGGATGCCGAGGATTTGCGCATCCTGCATGCGTTGACCGGGCCGCTGCGACCACTCAGCGTGCCAGTTACTGCCAAGCAGCTTGAGAGCGAAGGCTCATAAGTGCATCGTGGTCGCGTTCGCCAGCGCCATCCTGGCGACCGATTCGGGCGTGATGCCTGATGTGCAATGTCCCCATTGATTACAAGGGAAAAAACGATGAGGCAAATCAGGTCGGTGCGGACATTGCGTCGGCGGGTTCGGGGAGCGGTATGTCAGGCACTGCTGTCGATCGCGGTGGTGCCGTTGGTTGCCGCAGCTGCCGAGGTGCATGTCTCTTCGGCAACAACCGCCGCACAAGCCGGTCTGGTCAATGTGCACGGCCTTGCGCCCGAGATCGCGGTGGACATGCGTTATGCGGGCAGCAACAACTTCACCGGGCGTGTGGTGCCGGGGTATGAGGCGCCCACGTGCTATTTGCTGCGTCCGGCGGCGGAGGCGCTGGCACGGGTGGCGCGGTCCCTCAAGTCCCAGGGATATCGACTGCAGGTGTTCGACTGCTACCGGCCGGTGCGGGCGGTGCAGGCGTTCGTGGCCTGGGCTGCGGATCTGCAGGATCAGTCGACCAAGGCGCAGTACTACCCGCGTGTGGACAAGCGCGCGCTGTTGGGCGACTACATTGCCGAGACTTCGGGGCATAGCCGTGGCGCAACGCTGGACCTGGGCCTGCTCGATTGCCGGCAGGGCCCATGCCAGCCGGTGGCGATGGGCACCGACTTCGATTTCTTCGATGCGCGTGCGCATACCGATGCGCGCGACATCAGCCCCGCCCAGCGTGCCCACCGCCAGCAGCTGTTGCGTGCCATGGCGGCGGAGGGATTTGCCAACTATCCGATGGAGTGGTGGCATTTCACCTTCCGCCCCGAGCCGATGCCGGATACCGCGTTCGATGTGCCGGTCAACTGAGCAACCGCGCCGCAGGCGGTGACTCGGCCACCGGCCTGTCCATGTTGTGCATCACCCCAAATCGCTGCAAGGAATTGCCATGTCCGACCCGGAACGCTTTATCGATATCGCCTGCCCGTATTGCGGGGAGTGGATCACCCTGACGCTGGATCTGACCGGCGGCGACCAGCACTACATCGAAGATTGCCAGGTGTGCTGCAAGCCGATCTCGGTCAGCGTGCAGTGGGATGAGGAAGGCGAGGCGCAGGTGAGTGCGCGCGGGCAGGACGATGCGTGAGCGCGGCGTGCCGCAGCATCGGGCACTCGTAGCGCGCGGCCGGTCCGCGTTCGCGTAAGCGCTCGCGCTTGCTGCCTGGGCAGGGATCCATCACCCGCAACCGCTAGACTGATGCGCCTGCTGCCTGGATCCTCACGATGAATCTGCCTCTGCACTTCGGTCTGCTCGGTTCGCTGGAGGCTGGCCTGATCGCGTTGGTGCTGGGTGTGCTGGTCTTCGCCGGGGTCGAGCACATCGGCCGGCGTGTGCACTTCACCCACGGGCACACGCTGGGTATTGCCTGTCTGCTCGCAGTCGCCATCGGCGGCGGCTACGACATCTGGAATCTCGTCTACACCAGCATCGTGCGGCTGGAGTCGCCGCTGTATGCGCGCCTGGCATTGGCCAAGATCCACGATCCCAACGAATTGGGATCGCGGGTGATCCTGGAAGTGGCTGGGGCGATCGCCGGTGTGGTGCTGGGTTGGAAAATGTTCAGCTCCGGAAGCTGGGATGACGAGGCACCGAATGCGTAAATTTACGTTATGAAATGCGGCACGGTTCGCATATTTCGATGCATCGAATGAGCTGCTTCTGTTTGGCTCACCGATGTCTAACAGATGGCTAGGCGCAAACGTCCGACGCGTGGTTAAGAGGATGTTTTGCGGGAACTTGCGGCGGGTTTTGCGTTCATTCGGGCTGGGTAAGGTGGGGCCATGTGCGGCGACACCGCGCATTCCCAAGCCAAGGAGACCACCCAATGAAGAATCGCAACCGCACCTCGCTGCTCGCCGCCACCGCCGCTCTTGCCGCCGCCCTGGCGCTGCCGGCGATGGCGCAGAGTACGCAGCAGGATGCCGCCGCGACGTCGGCCCAGTCGGGAAGCTCTGCCACAAGCGCGGCACAGCCTGCGCAGTCCGGCGGCGGCCAGACCTGGGCGAGCGTCGACACCGATAGCGACGGCGCCATCAGCACACAGGAGGCCCAGGTCAATGCCGGGCTCGCGCAGATCTTCAATGACGCCGATTCCGACAAGAACGGCAAGCTGACCCCGGACGAATACAAGGCGTTTGTCGCCAAGCAGCAGGGCGGCGCAGCGGGTAGTGGGTCGCAAGGCAACTGAGGTAGTAGGTCGCAAGGTAGTGAGTTCGTTTGCTGACGTGTTTTTTCGACATCAGGAGGCAGCTTTCGCGATTGCAGTCATTTGAGCTTTGTTGTCGTTTGATCCGTGGCATCGCTTTGTGGATGCCCGTGATCGGCAAGTAGCAGCATGACCACGCAACAGGATGGACACGCGGGAGCGATCTGCCAGGGTCGCTCCCGTTTTCTTTACGTGCACCGCGCTAGATTGCCCGCTCGTCCCTTCGGCACACTCTCATGCTGCTGCGTATCGCCATGCTGGTCGGCCTGTCGAGCCCACTGTGGGCGCTCGCGGCGCCGCCGGAGTTGCCGCCGGCCAACCCGTCGCGTGCGACCTCCACCACAGGGCCGGCAACACCGACAATGGCGCCGTTGCCGATCGACCCACCACCGCCTGCCACCACGCCCTTGCTGCCGGCCGACGCTGCAGCGCCATCGGCTGCCAAAGGCGGTGCGGAGGCCGCACTGGCGCCGCAGGCCGGCACGTTGGCGCCACGGACCTTCCGCAGCCTGGACAGCGACGCCGACGGCTCATTGACCGTAGACGAAGCCGGCGCCGACCCCGTCCTGCGCGAGAATTTTGCCGGCTTCGACAGCAATGGCGATGGGCGCCTGTCGCGCGACGAATTCGCCAGCTACCAGCCCGGTCCAGGCGACGCGGCGGGGGATTGACCGCGGCAGCGCTCCAGTGCGCTGCTAAACTGGCGCGATGACCTCTTCTGCACAGCGCGACGGCCAGGCGATCCAACTGGTCGGCTTCGACGGCGACGATACCCTCTGGAAAAGCGAGGACTATTACCGCACTGCCGAAGCGGATTTCGAAGCGATCCTGGCCGATTACCTGGATCTGGGCGACAGCCGCATGCAGCAGCACCTGCTGGCGGTGGAGCGGCGCAATCTCAAGGTATTCGGCTATGGCGCCAAGGGCATGACGCTGTCGATGATCGAGACGGCGATCGAACTGACGCAGGCGCGCATCGCCGCACGCGACATCCAGCGCATCGTCGAGATCGGCCGTGCCACGCTGCAGCATCCGGTGGAGGTGATTGCCGGCGTGCGTGAGGCGGTCAGCGCAATTGCCGCCGACTATGCGGTGGTGCTGATCACCAAGGGCGACCTGTTCCATCAGGAGCAGAAGATCGAGCAATCCGGTCTGGCCGATCTGTTTCCGCGCGTGGAGGTGGTGTCCGAGAAGGATCCCCAGACCTATGCGCGCGTGCTGGGCGAGTTCGACCTGCCGGCGCAGCGCTTTGTGATGATCGGCAATTCCTTGCGCTCGGACGTGGAGCCGGTGCTGGCCATCGGCGGCTGGGGGATCTACACCCCGTACGCGGTGACCTGGGCGCACGAGCAGGAGCACGGCGTGGCCGCCGACGAGCCGCGCATGCGCGAAGTGCCCGACGCTGCCGGCTGGCCGGCGGCAGTGCATGCGCTGGATGCAGTGGCCCGGCAGCACGCGCTAAGCTGAGCTCCGTCGCGGCCAGCGCCGCGACCTGGATCTGCCGGCGCAACCAGCGGCGCCCAGCAACAGGACGTTTCCGGTCAGGCGTGCATGCCTGGCCGACTAGGAGGGATCACCGATGCGCATGTTGTCGTTTACCTGCCGTGTCAGCCTGGCCGTATTGCTGGCTCTGTCAGGCGGCGCGCCGTCACTGACGGCTGCCGAGCTCGAGGAAGAAGTCATCAACCCGAGCGAAGTGATCTTTCGCGACGGTCAGCCTTACTACGACGATGGCGGCAACTATGTCCGCCTGCGTACGCGTCGGGACGCGGGAGAGCTGGTGTATTTCCGCATGGTGCGCTTCGACCGCGAGCAGGGTTATGTGGATGCCCAGGGCCAGAGCATCGCGACCTTGCAGACCCGGCCGGACCGGCATGAGCGCAGCAGCGTATTTGCTGCCGACGGATATTCGGGCGAGCGCTACGGCCTATACGGCGGCGACGCCCGTGGATACCTCGGGTATGGCGCCGGGCTACGGCTAGGCGCGTCGCGCAACCGCCCGTACGGCCAGATCTATTACGGCAATGGTCTGTACGGCCCGGACCCTTACAGCAGCCCGCACAATCGCGATGCGCGGCAGCGTTACATCGGCCCGGGCTATGTGGGTGCCTGCGATCTCAGCGGCTGCCGCGAAGTGCACTACGGCGGCTTTTACGATCTGCGCTGAGCGCGGCCGGCGCCGCTGTGCGCGCGCCAGACATGCGAATGCTCGTGGCGAGCCGGCGCTACGCATCCGTTCCGACTCGGGGCATCCCATACGGCTGGCGCGCTGACGGCGCGCCGCCTGTGTCGGTGGCGCAAGCGCTCGGCCTGACAGCGACGCGGGCATGCGGCATCATCGGCGCATGCCTTCACTGCTTACCTCGCTGTTGCGATCCCTGCCGCTGCTGAGTGCGCTGCTGCTGCCGATGCTGGCAGTTGCGCAGACGTCGCCTGCGCCTGCCGCTGCGGCACCGGCTGCTGCGCCGGCAGTGACGCCAGGCACCGGCGATGCCTGGGTGGACCAGCATCTGGCCGACATGGGCAGCTACGCACAGCGCTACCCGGACAGCTTCATCGGCGAAGTTGCGCGCTACACCGGCACCCCGCGCGGCTATGTGCAGGCATTGTTGCAGGTGCATGGCTGGCACGCCGGCGACATCTATTTCGCCTGTTTCTGGGCGCAGACGCTGCAGTTGTCCTGCCGCGACACCGTGCGCGCCTACAGTCGCGACCATCATGACGGCTGGGAGGGCGTGATCACGCGGCTGTCGGTCACGCCGGAGACCGTGCATATGCGCGCGCTGCGGCACGCCATCGTCGCCAGTTACGACCGCTGGGAACGTCCGATCACCCTGGACGCACTGCTGCGCCGCCAGCTCGGCGATCACGCGCAACGGCTGGAAGCCGCGCGCCAGGCCAGCGAGGCGGCCGAGGCAGCGGCGCAGGCCGGGCTTTAGAACGGCTGGCAAACCGACGGCGTAGCCACCAGGCGGGTGTGGCGGTGCTAGGAACCGGCGTGTACCACTCGCACGCTGCGTTTACTGCGCGCCGTCCACGCACATCCGGTGGCTGCCGGCTCAAGGTGGGGTTGGCTACCGGCGCGGCAGCGTGCTATTCGGCTTCAACTCGCTGCAGTATTGGCACCGGAGCCGTGCCGGCCGTGCGGTGCGCGCCGGGTCGGCCTGAGCCTGGGCGAGGCTGGCGGCCTCTCGCGCTTGTTGGCCATCCCCGGAGCGACCCACAAGATGACTGTGCTCCCGGCCACACAGGCGCAGCCGGCAGTAGGACCGACATGGACCACGCCGTGCGCTGGGGTTCCAAGCTTGTGCGCCATCCGCATCCAGCGGACGACTGCTCGCCACGGATCGCCAGCCGCCACTCGATGCGTTTCACGCCTGGTGGGAACCTGCGCAGCGGCAAGACGTGAGGTGACCGATCGGCTGCGCGCCTGTCTGCGCGCCAACACAGGCGCCGGCATGCTGCCGTGCAGCTGGCCGCCGCAGGGCGCGGTCGGCGAGAATGCCGCAACGCCGGCGTTGGCCGGCCCTGCCAAGACCAGCCCATGCGCGATACCGTGTTTGTCTCCCCCGATCACATCCGCAGCCTGTTCGCGCAGGCGATGTCGGACATGTATCGCGCCGAGGTGCCGTTGTACGGCGACCTGATGACGCTGGTGGCGCAGGTCAACGCCGACACCCTGAGTGCCGATCCCGCCCTGGCCGCGCGCCTGCAACGCAACGACGAGCGCGCGCGGCTGGATCTGGAACGGCATGGCGCCATCCGGGTCGGCACGGCGCAGGAACTGGCCACGTTGCGGCGGCTGTTTGCGGTGATGGGCATGCATCCGGTGGGCTATTACGATTTGTCGGTGGCCGGTGTGCCGGTGCATTCCACTGCGTTCCGCCCGATCGACGAGGCGGCGCTGTCGGTCAATCCGTTCCGCGTGTTCACCTCGTTGCTGCGGCTGGAGCTGATCGAAGACGCCGCGCTGCGGGCGCAGGCGGCGCAGATCCTGGAGCAGCGGCAGATCTTCACCGCCGCCGCGCTGGAGCTGATCGAGCAGCACGAGCGCCACGGCGGGCTGGAGGCGGCGCAGGCGCAGCAGTTCGTGGACGAAGCGCTGGAAACCTTCCGTTGGCATGGCGATGCCACGGTGTCGCTGCCGACCTACCGCGCGCTGAGCGAAGCGCACAAGCTGATCGCCGACGTGGTGAGCTTCCACGGGCCGCATATCAACCACCTGACGCCACGCACGCTGGATATCGATGCGGCGCAGGCGCAGATGCAGCGCGCCGGCATCGACGCCAAGGCGGTGATCGAAGGGCCGCCGCGTCGGCGGGTGCCGATCCTGCTGCGCCAGACCAGTTTCAAGGCACTGGAGGAGCCGGTGCGCTTTGTCGGCGACAGCGGGCAGGCCGAGCACGGCACGCACACCGCGCGCTTCGGCGAGATCGAACAACGCGGGCTCGCGCTGACGCCCAAGGGCCGCGCGCTGTACGACGCGCTGCTGGCGCAGGCACGCGACAGCGATGGCGCGGGCAGCACCGGTACCGATTACGCCACGCGGCTGCAGACCGCGTTCGTGGCGTTTCCCGACGACGAAGCCGTGCTGCGTCAGGAAGGCCTGGGCTATTTCCGCTATGCGCTGACCGAGGCCGGACGTGCCGACCCCGCGCAGGTGGCGGCAATGCCGGCAGAAACCGCGATTGCGCTCGGTCTGCTCAGTGCCGATCCGATCATCTATGAAGATTTCCTGCCGGTGAGTGCGGCCGGTATCTTCCAGTCCAATCTCGGTGGCGCCGAACAACGCGCCTATGCCGCCCATTCGAGCAAGCGCAGTTTCGAACAGGCGCTGGGCGCGCAGGTGCAGGATGAGTGCGCGTTGTATGCGCAGCTGGAGCGGGCGTCGCTGCAGGCGTTGCTGGTGTAGCGGTCACGGCGCGCCGTCGCCCGAACAACGCATGTAACGCACGGTTTGCATCTTGCACACCGACCATCTCGACAGGTCCTTGCCCGCCTACCGTCGCGGGACCTTACGCGGCATGGATGCCGCGTAAGAGCCTACAGGGACGTACTTGCGGCGTGTCCTGCGATGGTGGGCGGGCAAGGGCCCTGTAACCAGGCCGCAGCCCCGCCGCGCGACAACTGATCCATCCCTGATCCATCCATACCGTCCAACACGTCAAGACAGCCGAACTCCGGATCGCAGTGTCGTCTGGATGCGGTCAAACACGTGGGCTCTGGCCAAAAGCCGCGTGAGTCGAGCGTGCATTTGCAGCTCGCATCACTGTGCCGCGTTTGAATGCACTACCAGCAGCGATGCCCCTGCGGCATGCCGGCAATCGACGAGCGATGGCGAAAGATGCGGGCCACCGGCATACCGGCCGGCACGCGTGAGTCCGTGCAGACCGGCGCGCGTGGGGCATCGCTCAGTGCGCCGACGCCGGGCGCCGTGCCGCCGCGCGCTCTGCCCGGCGTGCACGTGCACGCGCGCGACGCGCCTTCCAGCGTTCGCTCAGGCAGGAGAAGATCACGTACAGCGCCGGCGTGCTGAGCAGGGTCAGGCTCTGCGAGAAGATCAGCCCGCCGATCATCGCGATGCCCAGCGGGCGGCGCAGTTCGGAGCCCTCGCCCAGGCCGACCGCCAGCGGCACCGCGGCCAGGATCGCCACCATTGTGGTCATCATGATCGGGCGGAAGCGCACGATCGAGGCCTCGCGTGCGGCCGCGCGCGCATCCATGCCGTGCACGCGCTGCGCCACCAGCGCGAAGTCGATCATCATGATCGCGTTCTTCTTGACGATGCCGATCAGCAGCACCAGCGCGATCATCGAGATCACCGACAACTCGGTGTTGGTGAGGAACAACGCCAGCAGTGCGCCGACGCCGGCGGCCGGCAGCGTGGACAGGATGGTCACCGGATGGATCAGGCTCTCGTACAGCATGCCCAGCACGATGTAGACGGTGAGCACCGCGGCCAGCAGCAACACGCCCATCGAGTTGGGGCTGAGTTGCACATTGAAGCTGTCATCGCCACTGAGGCGGATGCCGTCTGGCATGCGCAAGCCTTCCACGGTGGACTTGATGATCAGGTCCGCCTCGCCGGTGCTCACGCCCGGTGCGAGGTTGTAGCTCAGATCCATCGTGGTGTACTGGTTTTCGTGGACGATCTGCGGCGGCGCCAGCCCGGGCACCTGGGTGGCGACGGAGGTGATCGGCACCATCAGGCCGGCGCGGTTGGGCACGAAGACCTGGTCCAGCGCCTTGGGCGTTGCCGTTTGCGAGGGCAGTGCATTGACCACCACGCTGTACTGGTTGAGATCCGAATAGATGGTGGAAATGGAGCGCTGGCCGAAGGCGCCATACAGCGCGCCATCGATGGCACCGACCGAAATGCCCAGGCGCGCGGCCTTGGCGCGGTCGATCACGATGTTCTGGCGCAGGCCCGATGTATCCACGTCGGTGCCGACATCGCGCAGGCGCGGATTTTTCTTCAACGCCGCCTGCAGTTTGGGCAGCCATTCCTGCAGCTGCGCCAGGTCGTTGCCCTGCAGCGAAACGCGGTACTGCGCACCCTGGCTGGTGCCGCCACCGCCGTCGCTGGGCAGGTCCTGGATCGCGCGCAGGCGCAGATCCAGATCCGGGTAGCGGTCGGCCTTGGCGCTCAGGCGTGCGACCACCTGCGCGGTGGTGTCGCGGCGGCCTTCGTCGCGCTTCTTCAATTCGATATTGAACGAGGCGCTGGAACCCTGCCGGCCGGAGCCCAGCCGCGCGCCGACGGTCTTCACCGCCGGGTCGGCCATCAGCATGTCGGTGATGCGGCGCTGGCGGCTGACCATGTCGGCAAACGACACCGTGGCGCTGGAATTGGCGCGGCCCCAGATCAGGCCGGTGTCCTGCGCCGGGAACGAGCCCTTCTTGACTGCGCCGCCGAGAAAGACGGTGGCGGCGATCAACAGCAGCGGCGTCAGCGACAGCAGCAGGGCGTGCCGCAGCGAGAAATCCAGCGCCACCGTGTACACCGCGAGCATGCGCTCGTGCATGCGATCCAGCCAGGCGCCGAAACGGCTGGGTTTTTCCGGTTCGGTGTGTGCGGAAAGAAAGCGGCTGCACAGCGCCGGCGTCAGGGTCAGCGACACCAGCATCGACACCACGATCGCCGCCACCAGGGTCACGGTGAACTCGCGGAAGAACGCGCCGATCATGCCGCTGGCAAACAGCATCGGAATGAACACCGCCACCAGCGAGGCAGTGATCGACACGATGGTGAAGCCGATCTCGCGCGCACCGGCCAGTGCGGCATCCAGACGCGGCATGCCTTCGTCCAGATGACGCATGATGTTTTCGATCACCACGATCGCATCGTCGACCACAAAGCCAATGGCGATCACCAGCGCCAGCAGGCTGAGGTTGTTCAAGGTGAAGCCCAGCATGTACATCACCAGCGCCGAGCCGGCCAGCGACAGCGGCACGGTGACCGCCGCGATCAGCGTCGGCGCCAGGCGGCGCAGGAATAGCGCCATGGTCAGGACCACCATCGCCAGGCTGATCAGCAGCGTGGCCTGCACCTCGTGCAGCGAGGCGCGGATGGTCGGGGTGCGGTCGAAGTAGGGCGTCAGCTTGGTGCCGGGCTGCAGGTAGGCGCGTAGCTCGGGAATCTGCGCCTTCACCTGGTCCACGGTTTCGACGATGTTGGCGCCGGCGCGGGTGAAGGCGTACATCACCACCGCCGGTTTGCCGTCGAACCAGGCCGCTTGATAGGCATCCTGTTGGCCGTCGTAGACGGTGGCCACGTCGCCCAGCCGCACGATGCGGCCATTGGACTGGGTGGAGATCGCCAGCTGGGCGAAATCGGCGGCCTTGGATACCGAATCGTTGGCCACGATCGCCATGGTGGTGTTGCCGTCGGACAGGAATCCGGTCGGCGAGGTGACGTTGGCCGCGCGCACCGCATTGCGCAGATCGTCCGGGGTCAGGCCCAGCGCGTTGAGCGCGCGCAGATCCACATCCACGCGGACCGCCGGCGTGGAGGCGCCGGCGATATCGACCGAACTGATGCCGGTGATCTGGCGCAGCCGTTGCGCCAGCAGCGAGTCGGCAACGTTGTAGAGCTCATCGGCCGATTGCGTGTCCGAGGTCAGCGCGATGGCAATGACCGGGTCGTCGTTCGGATTGGCTTTCGAATAGATCGGCGTGCCGAGCCCGGACGGCAGGTCCGATTGCGAGGAGTTGATCGCCGTCTGCACATCCTGCGCGGCCGAATCGATGTTGCGATTGCTCTGGAACACCAGCACCACCAGGCTGCTGCTCTCCGAACTGGAGGAGCGCATGCGGTCGATGCCTGGCAGCTGGCCCAGGTGGCGTTCCAGGGGTGCGGTGACGGTGGAGGCCATGGTGCTGGCATCGGCGCCGGACTGCGTGGCGTGCACGAAGATCACCGGAATCTGGATGTTCGGCAACGCCGCCACGCCCAGCCGCAGGTAGCACATCAATCCGATCACGAACAAACCGATCGCCAGCAGCGCGGTGCCGATCGGGCGCTTGATGAAGGGCGCGGAGATGTTCATGGGGTGACTGCCGGGAATCGGGATTCGGGATTCGGGAATCGGGAAAGGCAACGGCCAGCGCAGCTGCCATGCGTGCGTGCGAGAAGGCGAAGCCGTGGGCAGGCAGACCGATCAGCGATGACGCCATCGGTCATCATGCCGGGCGCTCCGAGGTGGAGGCCGGGGGCACGCCGTCGCGGCGGGCGGCACGCCGTGCGCGCCAATCGCGTAGCCGCTCGCCGGCACGTTCCATGTACAGGTAGATCACCGGCGTGGTGTAGAGCGTCACCAGCTGCGACAGCAGCAGGCCGCCGACGATGGCGATGCCGAGCGGACGCCGCAGTTCCGAGCCGATGCCGGTGCCCAGCGCCAGCGGCAGCGCGCCCAGCATCGCGGCGGCGGTGGTCATCATGATCGGGCGGAAACGCAGCAGGCAGGCGCGCCGGATCGCCTCGTGCGCATTGGCGCCTTCGCGGCGGGCGTCGATGGCGAAGTCGATCATCATGATCGCGTTCTTCTTGACGATGCCGATCAGCAACACGATGCCGACGATGCCGTCCACCGACAGGCTCAACCCGCACATCATCAGCGCCAGCAGCGCGCCGACGCCGGCCGGCGGCAGCGTGGAGATGATCGTCAGCGGGTGGATGTAGCTCTCGTAGAGCACGCCCAGCACGATGTAGATCACCACGATCGAGGCCAGCAGCAGCCATACGATATCGGTCTGGCTGCCGGTGAATTCGGCCGCCTTGCCGACGAACGCCGCATGCACCTGGGTGGGGATCTTCAGATCCTGGCGCGCCTGCTCGATCGCCTCCACCGCCTGCGACAGCGAATGGCCGGGCGCCAGATTGAACGAGATCGTGACCGCCGGCAGCTGTTGCTGGTGGCTGACCACCAACGGCGTGTTGGTGACCTTGGCCTCGGCCAGTGCGGCCAGCGGAATGATGCTGCCGGCGCCGACCACGATGCCGGTGTTCTGCGCGCCCACGCCGGTGGCGGTGGAGGAGTTGGACGAGGTCAGCTGGCCGAAGCTGGTGGCATTGGTGCCGGTCAACGCGCCGCTGCCGTTGCTGGCCACCGCCAGCTGGTTCATCAAGGCGGTGCTGCTGCGGAATTCCGGCGCCACTTCCAGCACCACCCGGTACTGATTGAGCTCGGTGAAGATGGTGGAGATCTGGCGTTGGCCAAAGGCGTCGTACAGCGTGTCGTCGATGGTCTGCATCGGCACGCCGAGCATGCTGGCCTTGTCGCGATCGATGCTCAGCTCCAGCGCCCGGCCCTGGTTGGCCAGGTTGTTGTCCACGTCGGCCAGCTCGGGCAGCTTGCGCATCGCCTCGGTCATGCGCCCGGCCCAGGTGGCCAGCTCGCTGCTGTCCACATCCGACATCGAATACTGGTACTCGGTGGCGGCCACGCGGGTGTCCAGGGTGACGTCCTGCACCGGCTTGAGGAACAGCGCCACGCCGGGAATGCCGGCCACCGCCTTTTGCAGGCGCGGCAGCACCTCGTCCAGGCCCTCGCGGTCGCCACGCGTCTTCAGCACGATCGACAACTGGCCCTGGTTGATGGTCGGGTTCATGGTGCCGGCGCCGATGAAGGCGGCCACGCCGGTCACGGCGGGGTCCTTCTGCAGCGCCGCGGCCACCGCCTGGGTGCGCTGCTCCATCTGCGGGAACGCCACGTTCTGGTCGGCCTGCACCACGCCGGTGATCAGGCCGGTGTCCTGCTCGGGCAGCAGGCCCTTGGGGATCGCCATGTACAGCACCACGGTCAGCGCCACCGCGCCGATCGCCACCGCCAGGGTCAGCGGCTGGTGCGCCAGCACCCAGTCCAGGCTGCGCTCGTAGGCGCCCACGGTGCGCGTCCACAGGTTGGTCTTGCCGGCGGCGGCGGCGCGTTCGTGCGCGTCCTCGCCTTCGGGCAGGGCGTCGGGCTTGAGCAGGTAGGCGCACATCATCGGCGTCAGCGTCAGCGACACCAGCATCGAGATCACCACCGCAATCGACAGCACCCACGCAAACTCATGGAACAGGCGCCCGGTCACGCCCGGCATCAGCAGCAGCGGCAGGAACACCGCCACCAGCGACACGGTCAGCGACAGCACGGTGAAGCCGATCTGCTTGGCGCCGATCTCGGCCGCTTCCGGCCCGCTCTTGCCCTGTTCGATGTAGCGCACGATGTTTTCGATCATCACGATCGCATCGTCGACCACGAACCCGGTCGCCACCACCAGCGCCATCAGCGACAGGTTGTCCAGCGACATGCCGGCAAACGCCATCACCCCGAAGGTGCCGGCCAGCGACAGCGGCACCGCCACCGAGGGAATGATGGTGGCCCACAACCGGCGCAGGAACACGAAGATCACCGCCACCACCAGCGCGATGGTCAGCACCAGGGTGAACTTCACCTCGTGCACCGAGGCGCGGATGGTTTCGGTGCGGTCGGAGAACACCTCCAGGTGCACGTCGGCCGGCAGCACCGCCTGCAGCTGCGGCAGGATGCTGCGGATCTGCTCCACCGTCTGCACGATGTTGGCACCGGGCTGGCGGCGGATTTCCAGCAGCACCGCCGGCTTGCCGTCGGCCCAGGCGGCGAGCTGGTCGTTCTCCACCCCGTCGACCACCTTGGCCACATCGGCCAGCCGCACCGGGCGGCCGTTGCTGTAGCTGATGATGGTCTCGCGGTACTGCGCCGCGTCGGTGAGCTGGTCGTTGGTGCCGATGCTGTAGGACTGGGTCTTGCCGTTGAGCGAACCCTTCGGCGCGCTGACATTGGTCTGGGTCAGCGCGCTGCGCAGCGACTCCATGGTCAGGCCCATGTTCGACAGCTGCGCCGGGTTGACCTGGATGCGCACCGCAGGCCGCACATTGCCGGCGATCGACACCAGGCCCACGCCCGGCACCTGCGACAGGCGCTGGGCCAGGATCGCATCGGCATAGCGGTTGACCTCGCGCAGCGGCAGCGAGTCGGAGGTGAGCTTGAGGGTCAGGATCGCCGCGTCGGCCGGATTGACCCGGTTGTAGACCGGTTGATACGGCAGCGACGAGGGCAGGGTGGCCTGACGGATCGCCGCCTGCACATCCTGCGCGGCGATGTCGATGTCGCGGTCCATCGAGAACTGCAGGATGATCGTGGACAGGCCTGCCGACGAATCGGAGGTCATCATCTGCAGCCCGGAGATCTGCCCGAACTGGCGCTCCAGCGGCGTGGTCACCAGCGAGGCCATGGTGGTCGCGTTGGCGCCGGGATACTGGGTGGTGACCACCAAGCTGGGAGCGTCGATCTCCGGCAGCGCCGAGACCGGCAATTGCCGGTAGCCCAGGATGCCCAGCAGCAGGATGCCCGCCATCAACAACGAGGTGGCGATGGGACGGCGGATGAAGATGGTCGAAAAGCCCACGGGGGGTGTCCTTGCTGAAGACGTCAATCGATGCCGGCGCGCGCAGCGCCGATGCACACCGGCGACGGAAGGCCCGTCGCCGGTGCTCGCGAGTTAGCGCGGACCGCCGCCGCCACGTCGGCCGCCGGCGCCGCCACGGCTCTTGTCCTGCGCGGCCTTGAGTTCGGCCTCGGTCGGCTCCGGCGGGGTCTCGCCCGGCTTGAGTGCGCTGACCTTGCTGCCCGGCTTGAGCCGGAACTGGCCTTCGGTCACCACGCGCTCGCCTGGCTTGAGCCCCTTGGTGACCTGCACATGGCTGTCGTCCACTTCCACGCCCTGCACCACGGTGCGCATCTGCGCGGTGTTGTCGTTGCCGACCACGTAGACGTAATCGCCATCCGGGCCGCGCTGCACGGCCTGGGTCGGCACCACGGTGCCGCCGGAGATGGTGCGCAGCTGCAGGCGCACGTTGACGAACTGGCCCGGCCACAAGGCATTGTCGGTGTTGGCGAAGATCGCACGGGCACCGAAGGTGCCGCTGTCGGCGGCGATGCGGTTGTCGATCACCTCCAGCTTGCCGTCGCCGCTGATCACGTGCGCATCGCCGCGGTCCAGCGCCGCCACGTCCAGCGGGGCGGCCGCCTGGCCGCTGCGCACCGCCTGCAACTCGCGCTCGGGCAGGTTGAAGGACACGTAGATCGGGCGGATCTGGGTCAGGGTGACGATGGTGGAACTGGCGCTGACGATATTGCCCACATCCACGCCGCGGATGCCGGCGATGCCGTCGATCGGCGCGGTCACGCGGGTGAACTGCAACTGCACCTGCGCCGAGCGCATCTGTGCATCGTTGGCCGATACCGCCGCCTCGTACTGCGCTACCTGGTTACGCTGAGTATCCAGGTCTGTGCGCGAGACGTACTGCTTGTAGGCCGGGTCGTTGGAGCGCTGGTAGTTCACCCGCGAGGTCGCCAGCAGTGCCTGGTTCTGGCGCTTGGCCGCCAGTGCCTGGTCGTAGCTGGCCTGCAGGGTGCGCGGGTCGATCTGCGCCAGCAGCTCGCCCTTCTTCACTTCCTGGCCCTCCTTGAAATTCAGGCTCATCAGCTGGCCGCCGACCTGCGGGCTGACCGTGACGGTATTGAGCGCGGTCACCGTGCCCAGCGCGCTGGCGTAGACCGGCACATCCTGGGTGGTGGCGGCCACGACCGTGACAGGTACCGGGCCGCTGTTCTCGGTGCCATTGCCGTCCGGCGCGTCCGCCCGCTTGCCGTGGTTGCCCCCACCGAACATCCGCATTGCGACGAACACCACGACGAGCACCGCTACGACCAGCAGTGTGATCTTCCAAAAACGCGACATGCGACAACTCCTGAGGGCGGGCCGGGCGCTGGTGCGACCGTAGGGCGGCTGTGCGAAGCATATCGTTGCGATCAGGCAATTGAGCGTTACTGAAGTAACGGCCCGCCGGACGAAACGACTGCAGCGTTCACAGATGCAATGCAGCGGCAACGCGTCAAGGCCGATGTGGTTGACCGCAGGACTGAATCGAGCCCCACTGCAGCCCACCGAGCGGGCACCTGCACTACATTAAGCAACCATCTTTAGAGGATTGCTGATGCGCCACTCCTGCCTGCTGACCAGCGCGTTGCTGCTTGCCCTGCCCACCCTGGCCGCCGCCCAGGCCGCGCCCCGGCCCGACGTCCAGGCCGCCGCCGCGCCGTTGCAGAGCAAGCTGGTGCAGTGGCGCCGAGACTTCCACCAGCACCCGGAGCTGTCCAATCGCGAGGAGCGCACCGCCGCCACCGTGGCCGCGCAGCTGCGCAAGCTCGGCCTCAAGCCGCGTACCGGCATCGCCCATCACGGCGTGGTGGCCATCATCAAGGGCGGCAAGCCAGGTCCGAAGATCGCCTTGCGCGCGGACATGGATGCCTTGCCGGTCAAGGAGCAGACTGGCCTGCCGTATGCCTCCAAGGTCACCGCCGAGTACCGCGGCGAGCAGGTCGGGGTGATGCATGCCTGCGGCCACGACGCCCACACCGCGATCCTGCTGGGGGTGGCCGAAGCGCTGGTCGGCATGCGCGAGCAGCTGCCCGGCGAAGTGATGCTGATCTTCCAGCCCTCCGAAGAGGGCGCGCCCGGCAACGAGGAGGGCGGCGCCTCGCTGATGCTCAAGGAAGGCCTGTTCGCCGACTTCAAGCCACAGGCGGTGTTCGGCCTGCATGTGTTCTCCAGCGTGCAGGCCGGCAAGATCGCGGTGCGCAGCGGCCCGCTGATGGCCGCCTCGGACCGGTTTGCGATCAAGATGATCGGCCGCCAGACGCATGGCTCGGCGCCGTGGAACGGCATCGACCCGATCGTGGCCAGCGCCGACATGATCGGTGCCGCGCAGACCGTGATCAGCCGCCGCGCCAACCTGTCCAAACAACCGGCGGTGTTGAGCTTCGGCGCGATCAAGGGCGGCATCCGCTACAACATCATCCCCGACGACGTGGAAATGGTCGGCACCATCCGCACCTTCGACGAAGCCATGCGCCAGCAGATCTTCGCCGACCTCAAGACGGTGGCCGAGCACACCGCCGCCGCCCACGGGGCCAAGGTTGAGGCGCAGGTACCGGACCAGCCCGGCAACCCGGCCACGGTCAACGACCCGGCGCTGACCGCCAGGATGCTGCCCAGCCTGCAGGCCGTGGTCGGCGCCGACAATGTCTACGAGCCGCCGCTGCAGATGGGCGCGGAAGATTTCTCCTTCTACGCCCAGCAGGTGCCGTCGATGTTCTTCTTCGTCGGCTCCACCGCCAAGGGCATCGACCCGGCGACCGCGCCCAGCAACCATTCGCCGCAGTTCCTGCTCGACGAATCGTCGCTGGATGTGGGTCTGCGCGCGCTGTTGCAGGTGTCGCTGGATTACCTGCATCAGGGGGAGGCTGGTTGATTCGGGAATGGGGAATGGGGAATGGGGAATGGGGAATGGGGAATCGGGAATCGGGAATCGTGTGCAGTTGCGCGGTTCCCGCTGAGCGTTGGTGATTGTGTGGGGCGGCGGGCCGTTTGACGGCCCGCTGCTTCTGTCGCCAGTCGCTCCAGCGTCTGCTATACACCTCACGGCCAGCCCGCTCGGCCTAAAATGGCGTGATGAATACCCCAGAAGATTCCACCCTCGGTCGTGAGGTCGCCTATCCCAATGGCTACGATCCGTCGCTGTTGTTCCCGATTCCGCGCGCGGCCGGGCGCGAGGCGATCGGCCTGACGGGGGCCTTGCCCTTCATCGGCCGCGACCGCTGGCATGCCTACGAACTCAGCTGGCTCGATGCGCAGGGCAAGCCGTGCGTGGCCACTGCCACCTTGCACGTGCCCAGCGAGTCGCCGTCGTTGATCGAATCCAAGTCGCTCAAGCTGTATCTCAATTCGCTCAATGCCACCCGCTTCAATAGCGCCGAAGCGGTGCGTATGCGCATCGCCTCCGACCTGTCCACGCGCGCCGGTGCCGATGTGGTGGTGGAATTCGGTCTGCCGCCGATCGATGCGGTGGGTGAGGGCGAGTCGATCGACGCACTGGATGTCAGCATCGACGATTACGGCCCGCCCAATGCCGCATATCTGGCGGCGCACGCACAACAAGTGGTGGAAGAAGTGCTGACCTCGGCCCTGCTCAAGTCCAATTGCCCGGTCACCGGTCAACCGGATTGGGCCAGCGTCACGTTGCGCTACCGCGGCGCCCCGATCGACCGCGAAGGCCTGCTGCGTTATCTGGTGAGTTTCCGCGACCACGCCGAGTTTCACGAGCAATGCGTGGAGCGTATCTTCCATGACGTGCTGCTCCGCTGCGCGCCCGAATGGTTGGTGGTGGAAGCGCGCTATACCCGCCGTGGCGGGCTGGACATCAACCCCTTGCGCAGCTCGCCCAGCGTGCCGACGCCGCTATCGATCTTCCGCGACCTGCGCCAGTAATCGCGCCCATTCAAGGCTCGCGCCAGCTTCACGGTGGCGCGATCCACGCTTAACAGCGCGCCGCGCACCCTGCAGTCATCGTGATGCAAAGGGATTGCGGCAATGAATGTCGACAAGAAAGCAGATTTTTCCAACGTGACGTCCTCGGTCGACAGCACCGCAGACGTCGCGCCAGCGGCGGATTTCTCCAACGTGCGTACCAGCGTGCAGAGCACTGCGCAGCTGGTCGGCGAATCGGTCACCGTGCAGGCGGGCGACAGTCTGTCCAGCATCGCCAAGCGTCATTACGGCGACGGCAACCTGTGGCCGCGGATTTTCGAGGCCAACCGCGAAACGCTCAAGGATCCGGACAAGATCTTTCCAGGTCAGGTCCTGCAGTTGCCGCCGAAGTCATAGGCGCACCGCACCCCTGGCACCTTTCGAAACCCACTTTTATTCTGATATCCGGAGATCGATCCATGCGTACTACATCCGTTTCTAGCACCCTCGCCATTGCCCTTGCCGGCGTTCTCGCCCTGTCGGGCTGCAGCAAGAAGGCCGACGACGACAGCGTGTCCAAGGATCCGACCTCCGGGGCTGCCACCGAGGCGATGCCAGGCCCGGCGGCAACACCGCCGGCGAGCGATCAGGCGGGTCAGAGCACCGCGACCGGCGCCGCCAGCACCGATACCGCAGCCGCAATGGGTTCCGCAGTCACGGTGTCAAGCGTAGTGGTCGGCACCACAGCGACTGCCGACAAGTCGGTGACCCCCTCGGCCAATATCGGCAGCAAAGACACCATCATCGTCTCGGTGAAAACCGATGGCAGCGCGAGCAATGTGGCGGTCGCAGCCAAGCTCACCTATCAGGATGGCCAGGTGGCCGGCGAGCAGAATGCCACCTTGACCACGACTGGCCCGGAAACCACCAACCTCAGCTTCAGCAAGCCAGATGGCTGGCCGGCTGGCAGCTACACCGCGCAGGTCATGGTGGATGGCAAGCCGGCGGGCACTCCGCAGACCATCACGGTCAAGTAAGCAGCCACGCGAGCAGGCAGTCTGCAGATAGGGATGCGTGCTCGCAACCTGGGTAGCGCACTGATCCCAAGCATGTCGGACACGCGCGTCCATCGCGCTGTCCCAACGCTCATCAAGCAGGCCATCGGGGCGCGATCACACGATCGCGCCCTTTTTTCTGCGTAATTCTCTCAGCCGGCAGATTCGTTACAGCTGCATCCATCGCATTGGCCGAGTGGCGGGATGGAGCATCCGCCTGTGGTCGCTTTACCCGGGCGCGGCTCAGACGCGACAATGCCGTGCTGATCCATCGCCGCGTTCCACGCGCCGGCCGATCGGCGTGCCAGCAGCGACCCCCGTCGCGCACGCCAACGCCAGTGCCAACAACGCCGGCGCTCCTTCCGACCACACGAGCCATCGCACCTTATGTCGAAGACACCGAAGATCATTTACACGCTCACCGACGAAGCACCGTATCTGGCCACGCAGTCGCTGCTGCCGATCATCGATGCCTACACCAATACTGCAGGCATCGTGGTCGAAACCCGCGACATCTCGCTGGCCGGCCGCATCCTGTCGCTGTTTCCCGAGCACCTGAGCGACGCGCAGAAGATCGCCGACGACCTCGGTGAGCTGGGCGAGCTGGCCACCACGCCGGAAGCCAACATCATCAAGCTGCCCAACATCAGCGCCTCGGTGCCGCAGCTCAAGGCCGCCATCGCCGAACTGCAGGGTCAGGGCTATGCGCTGCCGGCGTATCCGGACACGCCCAAGGACGATGCCGAAAAGGACATCAAGGCGCGCTACGACAAGGTCAAGGGCAGCGCGGTCAATCCGGTTTTGCGCGAAGGCAACTCCGACCGTCGCGCGCCGCTGTCGGTGAAGAATTACGCGCGCAAGCATCCGCACCGCATGGGCAAGTGGAGCAGCGATTCGAAGTCGCACGTGGCCCATATGGACGACGGCGACTTCTTCGGCAGCGAGCAATCCGCCACCGTGGCGGCCGCCGGCGCGTTGAAGATCGAGTTCGTCGGTAACGACGGCAGCAGCAGCGTGTTGAAGGACAAGGTGGCGGTCAAGGCCGGCGAAATCGTCGATGCCGCGGTGCTGAGCAAGCGCGCGCTGGCCAGCTTCATCGACGCGCAGATCGCCGATGCCAAGGCCAAGGATGTGCTGTTCTCGGTGCATCTGAAAGCCACCATGATGAAGGTCTCCGACCCGGTGCTGTTCGGTGTGGTGGTCGGCGAGTTCTACAAGGACACGCTGAGCAAGCATGCCGAAGCGCTTGCGTCGGTCGGCTTCGACCCCAACAACGGCATCGGCGACCTGTACGCACGCATCGCCACGCTGCCGGACGACCAGCAGGCGCAGATCAAGGCCGATATCCAGGCCGAATACGCGCAGCGTCCGGCCCTGGCCATGGTCAATTCGGACAAGGGCATCACCAACCTGCATGTGCCCAGCGACGTGATTGTCGATGCGTCGATGCCGGCGATGATTCGCGACTCCGGTCAGATGTGGAATGCCGAAGGCAAGCTGCAGGACACCAAGGCAGTGATCCCGGATCGCTGCTACGCCGATGTCTATCAAGCGGTGATCGACGACTGCAAGGCGCATGGCGCATTCGATCCGTCCACCATGGGCTCGGTGCCCAACGTTGGCCTGATGGCGCAGAAGGCCGAGGAATACGGCTCGCACGACAAGACCTTCCAGATTGCCGCCGCCGGGACCGTCAAGGTCACCGACGACACCGGCGCCACCGTGTTCGAACATGCGGTGGAAGCCGGCGACCTGTGGCGCATGTGCCAGGTCAAGGACGCGCCGATCCAGGACTGGGTCAAGCTGGCCGTCGAACGCGCGCGCCTGAGCCAGACGCCTGCGGTGTTCTGGCTGGACAAGGCCCGCGCGCACGATGCGCAGGTCATCGCCAAGGTCGAAACCTATCTGAAGGATCACGACACCAACGGCCTGGATATCCGCGTCCTGCCGCCGGTGGAAGCGACCACCTTCTCGCTGGAGCGCATCCGCAAGGGCCAGGACACCATCTCGGTCACCGGCAACGTGCTGCGCGACTACCTCACCGACCTGTTCCCGATCCTGGAGCTGGGCACCAGCGCCAAGATGCTGTCGATCGTGCCGCTGATGGCCGGTGGCGGCCTGTTCGAGACCGGTGCCGGTGGCTCGGCGCCCAAGCACGTGCAGCAGTTCGTCGAACAGAACAGCCTGCGCTGGGATTCGCTGGGCGAGTTCCTGGCCCTGGCCGCCTCGCTGGAGCATCTGGGCAACCGCTACGACAATCCGTCGGCCACGGTGCTCGCCAAGGCGCTGGACGTCGCTAACGGTCAGTTCCTGGACAACAACAAGTCGCCAGCGCGCAAGGTCGGTGAACTGGACAACCGCGGCAGCCACTTCTATCTGGCGATGTACTGGGCGCAGGCCCTGGCTGCGCAGACCGAGGACACCGCCCTGCAGGCCAAGTTCGCACCGCTGGCCAAGGCCCTGACCGAGAACGAAGCCACCATCGTGGCCGAGCTCAACGGCGCCCAGGGCAAGCCGGTCGAGATCGGCGGCTACTATCACCCCGATCTGGCCAAGGTCAGCGAGGCGATGCGCCCGAGCAAGACCTTCAACGACGTGTTGGCCACGCTGAAGGCCTGATCCAGCGCACCGCCTGGCGGTGCGTCCAGCAGGTGCAACAACAGGCAGGGCCCGCCTCGATGAGGGGCGGGCCTTGTCGTTTCCGGCGTTTGCGCGCAATAGCGAGAACACGGTCGTTGCGTGCCAGCCTCACGACCTGGCAATGCCGTGCCTGCGAGAGAGCCTGCGCCTCGGTGCGAGCAGTCTCGGCATTTGGCTGACTGTGCGCCTGTTCGATGGATCGTTTGTCTCCGCTGCACGCCGCAACATGCGCTGGGTACACTGCCGGCATGAGCCAGCTCCCGTTACCGCCACAGTCCGAGCGCCGTGCGCTGGCGATCGCCCATGCCGTGTACGACGCCTTCGAGGATTACCACGCCCGGTTTGCCGAGATCACCGCACGCGCCAAACAGCGCTTCGAAACGCGCGACTGGAGCGGCGCGCGCGATGATGCGGTGGCGCGGATCGCGCTGTACGACCAGTACATCAGCGAATGCATGCTGCGCTTGCGTGCGGTGCTGCTGGGGCAGGCGCACGATCGCGCGCTGTGGATGCGTGCACGCGTGCATTACGCCGCGCTGCTGAGCGGGCTGATCGACCAGGAGCTGTACAAGACCTTCTACAACACCCTGACCCGGCGTTACTTCGGCACCCACGGCGTGGATGCGGAGATCGAATTCATCGCGCTGGATATCGAGCCGACCGACGCGATCACGGTGCCGGTTGCGCGGCACACCTATGCGGTCTCGCCCGGCCGGCTGACCGACATGCTGGTGCGCGTGCTCGGCGATTATTCCTTCGACGTTCCGTATGCGCATCGCACCCGCTGTGCAGCGGCGATCGCGGTGCGCCTGCTCGATGATCTCGCGCACTGGGGCGAGCACCCGGTGCGCAGCGTGGAATTGCTGGAGACGGTGTTCTATCGCGAACGGCGCGCCTACCTGGTCGGCCGCGTGTTCGGCGAACATCGCTTCTCGCCATGCGTCATCGCCCTGGTCAACGACGACGCCGGCCTGCGTGCCGAAGCGGTGCTGACCAAACGCAGCGACGTCGCGCAATTGTTCAGCAACTCGCGCAGTTACTTCCAGGCCGATCTGGCCACCGTCGGCGACGCGGTGGTGTTCTTGCGCAGCCTGCTCACCCACAAGCCGGTCGACGAGCTGTACACGATGCTCGGGCGCGCCAAGCAGGGCAAGACCGAACGCTATCGCACGTTTTTCAGCCATTTCCAGGCGCATCCCTCCGAGCAACTGGTGCATGCCGATGGCACGCCCGGCATGGTCATGGTGGTATTTACCCTGCCCAGTTATCCGTTGGTGTTCAAACTGATTCGCGACCGCTTTGCCTATCCCAAGACCATGAGTCGTGCGCAGGTCGAAGGCAAGTACGAGCTGGTGTTCCAGCTCGATCGCATCGGTCGCTTGCTGGACGCGCAGCCGTATCGCTTCCTGCGGTTTCCCAAATCGCGTTTCTCGCCCGCGTTGCTGGAAGAGCTGCAGACCAGCTGTGCGACGAGCCTGAGCGAAGATGGCCAGGACGTGCTGATCGCGCTGTGCTACGTGCAGCGCCGCCTGCGCCCGCTCAATCTCTACCTGCGCGAACAGCTGCCCGAAGCCGCGCATGCGGCCGCGCTGGACTACGGCCAGGCGATCAAGGACATGGCGCGCAACAATATCTTTCCCGGCGACATGCTGCTGAAGAACTTCGGCATCACCCGCCATCAGCGCGCGGTGTTTTACGACTACGACGAGCTGTGCCTGATCACCGAATGCACCTTCCGCGACTGGCCAACCGCCACCACCTATGAAGAACAGATGGCTGCCGAGCCCTGGTTCCACGTCTGCCCGCGCGATGTGTTTCCCGAGCGCTTCGCGCTATTCATGGGCTTGCCCCCCTCGCAGCTGGAAGCGGTCAAGCACCTGCACCCGGAACTGTTCGACCCGCAATGGTGGCGCGACCTGCAAACCCGCCTGCGCGAGGACGACTACCCCGACACCCCGCCCTACGCAGACTCGCGAAAACTGGCCTGACGATTTACGCGTATGCGCCAAGCTGGTACAACGAAACTCAATAACCATGGAGTGCGGTCATGCAGTGGAAGCAACGCTTTGGCTTGGGCATTTTGTTGGCAATGGCGAATGTCAGCGGCGTGCAGGCAGTTCCCAGTGCCGCGCAGGTACAGGCACAGATGGAGGCCAGCATGAATATCGCAGGCGAATTGACGCTGACGCCGGACGGTACCGTTACGGAGGTCAAGCTCACCGACGAAGCAAGCCTGCCGCCAGTGGTCCGCGACCGCGTCAAACAATCGATCGCTTCCTGGCGCTTTGACCCTGTCAAAGACGATGGAAGCGCCTTGCCCGCGCAATTGCTGATGAATCTGCTGCTGGTCGCCAAGCCGGCCGATAACGGCACCTATTCCGTATCGATTCGCAGCGCGCATTTCGGCAGCCAGGAGCAAGCTGCAGCCAGCGTCGCTGCCAAGGACATGCCGGCACCTGCGTACCCTGAGCATGCGTTTCGAGAAGGTGTGACCGGGGTGGTCTATCTGCTGCTCAAGGTCGGGCGCGATGGCAAGGTCGAAGATCTGGTCGCCGAGCAGGTCAACCTGACCACGCTGGCGCCGGAATCCAAGCGCCCGCGCTGGCGCAAGGCGTTTGCCGACGTTGCAATCGCCAAGGCGCGAGGCTGGACATTTGTGCCGCCAACGCAAGGCGCCGAGGCCGACGCGCCGTACTGGGTCATGCGGGTTCCGGTCACCTTCGCCATCGAATCCTGGCCAGGCAATTCGATCGCTGCAAAGCAAGCCAAAAAGTGGCAATCCTATCTGCCGGGCCCGCGTCAGCCGGCGCCCTGGCACGAGCAGCGCGATGCGTCGGCATCGACCGACAGTCCGGATGCGCTGCCGGGTAGTGGCTTGTTCTCCGCACGCGGAGAAGGTGTGCGGCTGGTGACGCCGCTGCAAGGAACTTAAGCGCGAAGCCAACATCAGCGCGGCTGGCGAAGGTACCTCACGCCTGTTGCATGCAGAGCGGATGGTCTTGATCGTTGCCTGCCTGACGGCTTATCAGGGCTTGGCTACAAGGCCGCTGATCTGCCAGTTGGCTGCAGGGCCCTTGGCCCGCCCACCCTCGCGGGACACGCCGCAAGTACGTCCGTGTAGGCTCTTACGCGGCATCCATGCCGCGTAAGGTCCCGCGACGATGGGCGGGCAAGGACCCGTCGAGATGGTCGGTGTGCATGTTTGCGAGCAGAGCATGAGGTTTGTTGTTTGAGTCACAGCGCGTCCCACCAGCGTTCCATTTCAAGCCGAGAGAAGGCAGGCTTTTCAACAAGCACCCTGCAAAGCCTTCTGGCATCCCAACGCAGACGCGGCGATAGGCAGGTATTGGCCCCGCCGATCAACTTCCTGGTGCGGTGTCCTCGCCGCTTGCGGGACCGCGGGCGGCGAGGATGCCGCTCCCGAGCCTACACGTACGTACCTGCGGTGTGTCCCGCGAGCGGCGAGGGCACCGCGCACTCGACCAACCCGACTTGTGATTGCAAGCAACCACGCACCCACAAAAAAAGCCCCGCAATGCGGGGCTTTTTCTTGTCGAGAATACCGACCGACTCAGCGCTTCATCGAACTGAAGAACTCGTCGTTGGACTTGGTGGTCTTCATCTTGTCCAGCAGGAATTCCATCGCCGCGATTTCGTCCATCGGGTGCAGCAGCTTGCGCAGGATCCAGATCTTCTGCAGCAGCTCCGGCTCGATCAGCAGGTCTTCGCGACGCGTGCCCGAGCGGTTGATGTCGATCGCCGGGTACACGCGCTTTTCAGTGATGCGACGGTTCAGATGCACTTCGCTGTTGCCGGTGCCCTTGAACTCTTCGTAGATCACCTCGTCCATCTTGCTGCCGGTTTCCACCAGCGCCGTGGCGATGATGGTCAGCGAGCCGCCTTCTTCCACGTTACGGGCCGCACCGAAGAAGCGCTTCGGACGGTGCAGCGCGTTGGCGTCCACACCACCGGTGAGCACCTTGCCGGAGCTGGGCACCACGTTGTTGTAGGCGCGTGCCAGACGGGTGATCGAGTCGAGCAGGATCACCACGTCCTTCTTGTGCTCGACCAGGCGCTTGGCCCGCTCGATCACCATCTCGGCGACCTGCACGTGGCGCGCGGCCGGTTCGTCGAAGGTGGAGGAGATGACCTCGCCGCGCACGGTGCGCTGCATTTCGGTCACTTCTTCCGGGCGCTCGTCGATCAGCAGCACGATCATGTGCACTTCGGGATGATTGCTGGTGATGGCCGTGGCCACCTGCTGCATCATCATCGTCTTACCGGCCTTGGGCGGGGAGACGATCAGCGCACGCTGGCCTTTACCCTGCGGCGCCATCAGGTCCAGGATGCGGCCGGTGATGTCCTCGGTCGATCCATCGCCACGCTCCAGACGGAAGCGGCGACGCGGGAACAGCGGGGTCAGGTTCTCGAACAGCACCTTGTTCTTGCTGGCTTCCAGCGGCTCGCCATTGATGGTGTCGACGATCGACAGCGCAAAATAGCGTTCGCCGTCCTTCGGGAAGCGGATGCGGCCGGACAGGTGATCGCCGGTCCGCAGGTTGAAGCGGCGGATCTGGCTGGGCGAGATATAGGTGTCGTCCGGGCCGGCCAGGTAGCTGGCTTCTGCGGCACGCAGGAAGCCGAAGCCGTCGGGCAGGATTTCCAGTACACCGTCGGCGGCAACGCCTTCGCCGTGGCGGGTCAGCACCTTGAGCAGTGCGAAGATCACGTCCTGCTTGCGCGCGCGCGCCACGCCTTCCTGGATGTTGAGCTGGTCGGCGATATCCAGCAGCTTCTGCGCCGGCATCCGCTTGAGATCGCTCAGCGAGTAGACCGGGAAGCCTTCCGGCACGGCCGGGTGCGGGCGCGCGACGAACGGCTCGTTGCTGCCATCCGACGACGGCATGCCGCCGCCACCCTCGTTGCCGAAGCGGTCGCGTCCACGGTCGCGGCGATTGCGGAAGCGGTCACGGCGGTTGCCCTGCTGGTTCTGCCCCTGGCCCTGGCCTTGCTGATGCTGGCCGCCATTCTGGGCCTGGTCCTGACCCTGACCTTGCGCCTGGGGCTGAGCCTGGTTCTGGCCCTGGCCCCGGTGTTGCGCCTGATTCTGATTCTGTTGCTGCTGCGCCTGATTGAAGCGCTGCTGCTGTGTCTGGCCACCCTCGCGGGAGTCGCCATGGGTGTCGTTGCCCTGGTTGCCCTGGTTGCCCTGGTTGGCGCTGGGGGCGTTACCGGCATAGGACGCGCCATCGCCGGACGTCTGCGCCGGTGCCGAATCGGCAGCGTGCGACGGGGCCTGCGGGGCACGTGGAGCGTCGGGTACGGGGCTGGCGGGCAAGGGCAGGTTGGGCTGCTGCGCGCCACCGTCGTCGGTGGCAGCGGCGGTCTTGCTCACGCGCGGCTTGCGCACGCGCTTCTCGACAGGAGCGTCGACGCTGCTCCCGGTATCGGAGGAAGGATGATCGGACAAGTGCGTGATTCCTCGCTAAGAGTGCGAGCGCCCGGCTGGGGGGCGAACTTTAGGTGATGGGAGTCTAGAAGAGGTTTCTAGAGGGGTACGTCGGCGCACGAACGTGCTCCGGATCAACTGACACTATCACCGCTGCGCGCAACCGCGCAAGCGCCTGCCGCAGCAGGATTTAACTGCTGGCGCATCACGGGGCGCCCATCGCTGGACGCCCGCTCGCTCAGGCGGCCGCGCCGCCCAGGGTCTTGTCGATCATCTGGGTCAGCTGGCCCTTGCCAACCGCACCGATCTGGGTGGCCTGCACCTGGCCATCCTTGAACAGCAACAGCATCGGGATCGAACGCACGTGGTACTTGATGGCCAAGGCGCGGTTCTGGTCCACATTGACCTTGGCAACCTTCAGTCTGCCCTGGTATGTATCGGCCAGATCGTCCAGCACCGGGGCGATCATCTTGCAGGGTCCGCACCACTCGGCCCAGAAATCCACCAGCACCGGTTCGCCGGATTGCAGTACAGCTGTATCGAAGTCGGCATCGCCGACATGTTGAACCTTATCGCTCACGTTGGGTCTCCTGGAAACCAAAACGGCCCGCCCGAACGGGCAGGCCGCTACATTGCGTTAAACTGGGGCATTGCGCGACTGAATCAAGTGTCAGTCCTGAAGCCGCGCTGTCCGCCACAACAGCCGCAGTTTGCGACGCTGTCGGCATCGATGCAAGCCGCGCCCGGGCTGCCCAGGGCGCCTCACGAAGACGGAATAATGAGCGACAAACCGCTGACCGATTTGACTTTTTCCACGTTCGACCTGCATCCGGCGCTGATCGCCGGGCTGGAGAGCGCCGGGTTTACCCGCTGTACCCCGATCCAGGCGCTGACCCTGCCGGTCGCGCTGCCGGGCGGCGACGTCGCCGGCCAGGCCCAGACCGGCACCGGCAAGACCCTGGCGTTCCTGGTGGCGGTGATGAACCGCCTGCTGATCCGCCCGGCGCTGGCCGACCGCAAGCCGGAAGACCCGCGCGCGCTGATCCTGGCGCCGACCCGCGAGCTGGCGATCCAGATCCACAAGGATGCGGTCAAGTTCGGCGCCGACCTGGGCCTGCGCTTTGCGCTGGTCTACGGCGGGGTGGACTATGACAAGCAGCGCGAGCTGCTGCAGCAGGGCGTGGACGTGATCATCGCCACCCCGGGCCGGCTGATCGACTACGTCAAGCAGCACAAGGTGGTCTCGCTGCATGCCTGCGAGATCTGCGTGCTGGACGAAGCCGACCGCATGTTCGACCTGGGCTTCATCAAGGACATCCGCTTCCTGTTGCGGCGCATGCCCGAGCGCGGCACCCGCCAGACCCTGCTGTTCTCGGCCACGCTCAGCCACCGCGTGCTCGAGCTCGCCTACGAGCACATGAACGAGCCGGAGAAGCTGGTCGTCGAAACCGAGAGCATCACCGCCGCACGGGTGCGCCAGCGCATCTATTTCCCGTCTGACGAAGAGAAGCAGACGCTGCTGCTGGGCCTGCTGTCGCGCAGCGAAGGCGCACGCACCATGGTGTTCGTCAATACCAAGGCGTTCGTCGAGCGCGTGGCGCGCACGCTGGAGCGGCATGGCTACCGGGTCGGCGTGCTGTCAGGCGACGTGCCGCAGAAGAAGCGCGAGTCGCTGCTCAACCGCTTCCAGAAGGGCCAGCTCGAAATCCTGGTCGCCACCGACGTGGCCGCGCGCGGCCTGCACATCGACGGCGTCAAGTACGTCTACAACTACGACCTGCCGTTCGATGCGGAAGACTACGTGCACCGTATCGGCCGTACCGCGCGGCTGGGCGAAGAGGGCGATGCGATCAGCTTCGCCTGCGAGCGCTATGCGATGAGCCTGCCGGACATCGAGGCCTATATCGAGCAGAAGATTCCGGTCGAGCCGGTGACCTCCGAGTTGCTGACGCCGCTGCCGCGTACCGCGCGTGTACCGGTGGAAGGCGAAGAGGCCGACGAGGATGCTGGCGACAGCGTGGGCACCATCTTCCGCGAGGCGCGCGAACAGCGTGCTGCCGAAGAGCAGCGCCGCGGCGGTGGTCGCAGCGGTTCGGGTGGCGCATCGCGCAGCGGCAGTGGCGGCGGTCGTCGCGACGGCGGCAGTGCCGATGGCAAGCCGCGTCCGCGTCGCAAGCCGCGTGTGGAGGGCGAAGCCCCGGCAGCGGCAGCGCCGACCGAAGCGCCGGTGGTTGCGGCGGCGTCGGTCGAGGCGCCTTCCACCATCGTGGCCGATGCCGAGCGCGCACCACGCAAGCGGCGCCGTCGTCGCAACGGCCGTCCGGTCGAAGGTGCCGAGCCGGCAGTGGCCTCCACACCGGTCGCCGCACCTGCCGCACCGCGCAAGCCCACCCAGGTGGTCGCCAAGCCGGTGCGCAGCGCCGCCAAGCCGTCCGGCAGCCCGTCGCTGTTGAGCCGCATCGGCCGTCGCCTGCGCTCGCTGGTGTCCGGCAACTGATCGCCTGCGGCCTGCGTCGCATTGCCGGGCTCCGGCGATGCGACGCAAGCGCTGGCGCTCCGGCATAATCGCTGGATGACCGTTCTGCGTTTCGACAACGTCAGCAAGCACTACGCCGGTGGCCACCAGGCGCTGACCGATGTCAGCTTCGAAGTGGCCGATGGCGAGATGCTGTTCGTGACCGGCCACTCCGGCGCCGGCAAAAGCACCCTGCTCAAATTGATCCACCTCAGCGAGCGGCCCAGCCAGGGCGCAGTACTGCTGGGCGAACGCAACCTGCTCAAGGTGCGCGGCCGGCAGATTCCGCTGCACCGTCGCCAGGTGGGTGCGGTCTATCAGGACCATCGCCTGCTCAACGACCGCAGCATCGCCGAGAACGTGGCGTTGCCGCTGATCCTGCGCGGCACCCGGCGTGCCGAGATCGGCAAGCGCGTGCGCTCGGCATTGGAGCGGATCGGGCTGGCCCATCGCGAGCGGGCCTTGCCGTCGCAGTTGTCGGCCGGCGAGCAGCAGCGCGTGGGCATCGCCCGCGCCATCGTCGGCGAACCGCGCCTGCTGGTGGCCGATGAGCCCACCGGCAATCTGGATCCGGCGCTGGCCGCGGAAATCATGCAGTTGTTCGCCGAGCTGCCCGCGCGCGGCACCAGCGTACTGGTGGTCAGCCATGACCTGGCCCTGCTCAAGCAGATGCGCAAGCGCGTGCTGATCCTGGACCACGGCCGCCTGGTCGACGACATCTCGCCGCAGGATCTGGCCGAATGA
The DNA here is from genome assembly GCF_056725185.1 of Xanthomonas sp. NCPPB 3218. Lineage (NCBI taxonomy): Bacteria > Pseudomonadati > Pseudomonadota > Gammaproteobacteria > Lysobacterales > Lysobacteraceae > Xanthomonas > Xanthomonas sp. NCPPB 3218. The sequence continues at coordinate 4,491,227 of NZ_CM161516.1, read as the reverse complement.
GCAAGCCCGCCAATACCGAAGCCGTCGCCCCTTCGCGGGTCGGCGTGTGGATCGACCACCATCTGCACAGCATCGCCTTCAGCCTGGGCCGTGCCATGCGCAAGCCGTGGGCCACCTTGCTGACCATCGTGGTGATGGCGCTGGCGCTGGCCTTGCCGCTGGGGCTGTCGATCGCGCTGGACAACGTCAAGTTGCTGGCCGGCAGCGTGCAGCAGTCGCGCGAGATCAACCTGTTCCTGAAGGTCGAGATCGGCGCCGAGGCCGCGCAGGCCCTGGCCGGCGAACTGCGCGCGCGCCCGGACGTTGCCCAGGTCGCGCTGCGCACGCCGGCGCAGGGGCTGACCGAGCTGCGCGAGAGCGCCAAGCTCGACGAGGCGATCGATGCGCTGGGCGACAACCCGCTGCCGACGCTGCTGGTCGTCACGCCCAGCGAGACGGCCGACGATGCGCAGCTGGCCGGCGCGCTGCAGGCCTTGCCGCAGGCCGACCAGGTGCAGCACGACGCGCTGTGGCGCAAGCGCCTGGATGGCTGGCTGCACTTCGGCGAGCGGCTGGTGCAGGTGCTGTCGGCACTGCTGGGTGTCGGCGCGGTGCTGGTGGTCGGCAATACGGTGCGGCTGGACATCCAGTCGCGGCGCGAGGAAATCGGCGTGCTGCAGTTGCTGGGTGCCAGCGATGGCTTCATCCGGCGTCCGTTCCTGTACCTGGGGGCCTGGTACGGGCTCGGTGCCGGCGCTGTGGCGCTCGCGCTGATCGCCGCCTCCGGGCTGGCGTTGCGCGCGCCGTTGGCGACCCTGGCCGACAGTTACGGCAGCTCCTTTACCCTGCACGGGCTGGATCTGCTGCATTCTGCGCTGGTGCTGGTCGGCACCCTGGTCCTGGGCTGGCTGGGTGCCTGGCTGGTCACCGGCCATTTCCTCCGCCAGACCCGTCCCACCGAGACCTGAGGCCTGCCATGCATCCACCGGATCTCAAGCACCTGATCAGCGACGCGCCGCGCGTGATGGTGGTCGATGGCTCCAAGCTGGTGCGCAAGCTGATCGCCGATGTGTTGCAGCGCGATCTGCCCAACGTGCAGGTGATCGGCTGCTCCAGCATCGCCGAGGCGCGCCAGGCGCTGGAAGCCGGGGCGGTGGATCTGGTCACCACCTCGCTGTCGCTGCCCGATGGCGATGGCCTGACCCTGGCGCGCAGCGTGCGCGAAGCGGCCGGCCAGGCCTATGTGCCGGTGATCGTGGTCTCCGGCGATGCGCAGCAGCATCTGGTGGAGCGCCGCTTCACCGAATACGTCACCGATTATTTCGACAAGGCGCTGGGCCACGAAGCCCTGGCGACCTTCATCCGCGGCTATGTGCAGCCCGAGCCGGTGGTCGGCGCGACCGTGCTGTACATCGAGGACAGCCGCGTGGTGGCCGAGGCGACCAAGCGCATGCTCGAGCGGCAGAGCCTGAAGGTGGTGCATGTGCTCACCGCCGAGGATGCCTTTGCGCTGCTCACCGCCGAATCGCTGGGCCGCACCGAGCGCCGCATCGACGTGGTGCTGACCGATGTGACCCTGAAGGGCGAGCTCAACGGCCGCGACGTGGTCGAGCGCATCCGCATCGACTTCGCCTACGGCAAGCGTCGCCTGCCGGTGCTGGTGATGACCGGCGACACCAATCCGCGCAACCAGTCCGAGCTGCTGCGCGCCGGCGCCAACGACCTGGTGCAGAAACCCATCGAAGAACGTCTGCTGGTGACCAAGGTGCTGTTCCAGCTGCGCCTGGCTCGGCTCGAGGACCAGGCTGTCACGCTATGACCGAAGTGGCTGAAGTGGAAGCGCGTATCCAGCTGGAACCGTCGTGGAAGGCGCGGGTGGGCGATTGGTTGCTGCGCCCGGAAATGCAGGAGCTGTCCGCATTCCTGCGCCAGCGCAAGGCGGCCGGGGCGCGGGTGTTCCCGCCGGGCCCGCAGATCTTTGCGGCCTTCGACGCCACCCCGTTCGAACATGTCAAGGTGGTGATCCTGGGCCAGGATCCGTATCACGGCGAAGGCCAGGCGCATGGGCTGTGCTTTTCGGTGTTGCCCGGCGTGCCGGTGCCGCCGTCGCTGCTCAACATCTACAAGGAGATCCAGGACGACCTGGGCATCGCGCGGCCGGACCATGGCTATCTGATGCCGTGGGCGCGCCAGGGCGTGCTGCTGCTCAATGCGGTGCTGACGGTGGAGCAGGGCCGTGCCGGCGCGCACCAGAACAAGGGCTGGGAAGGCTTCACCGACCATGTGGTGGAAACTCTCAACCGCGAGCGCGAAGGCCTGGTGTTCCTGCTCTGGGGCAGTTACGCGCAGTCCAAGGGCAAGGTCATCGACCAGGCGCGCCATCGCGTATTCAAGGCCCCGCATCCCTCGCCGTTGTCGGCGCATCGCGGCTTTCTGGGCTGCCAGCACTTCTCCAAGACCAACGAGCACCTGCAGCGCCGCGGGCTGGGCCCGATCGACTGGTCGCTGCCGCCCCGCAACGCGCTGGACACCACTCCGGCCAGCGGCTGAACGGTACCGGCGCCGGCCCGTTTCGCGGCGGCTTTGTCACGGTCTGCGCAGGGCGGCGGTGGTAGCGTAGATGCTCGAAGTCGGGAGTTGCGCCGTAGAACGACGGCGATACCAAAAGCCCGAACGTCCTATAAATGGAACGCTGGGAACTCTTTCTGTACCCGGCAGTCCAATAGTTCGACTGCTAAGATGGTGCCCTATGAACCAGATCACCTCGACTGCCCTAGTGGCAAACAATCTCCCGATTCCCAGTGCGCTCGGTTCGCTGGACGCCTACATCGGTGCCGTGCACCAGATCCCGGTGCTGTCGGTCGATGAGGAACAGAACCTTGCCCGTCGCTTCCGTGACGAGCTGGATCTGGACGCCGCGCGCGAGCTGGTCCATTCCCACCTGCGCTTCGTGGTGCACGTCGCTCGCGGCTACAACGGCTACGGCCTGCCGCTGGGCGACCTGATCCAGGAAGGCAACATCGGCCTGATGAAGGCGGTCAAGCGCTTCGACCCGGAAATGGGCGTGCGCCTGGTCAGCTTCGCGGTGCACTGGATCCGTGCCGAGATGCACGAGTTCATCCTGAAGAACTGGCGCATCGTCAAGGTCGCCACGACCAAGGCGCAGCGCAAGCTGTTCTTCAACCTGCGCAAGTCCAAGACCCGCCTGGGCTGGCTCAATGCGTCCGAGGTGACTGCGGTCGCCAAGGACCTGAACGTCTCCGAGCGCGAAGTGATGGAGATGGAGTCGCGTCTGTCCGGTCGCGATATCGGCTTCGATGCCTCGTCCGACGAAGACGACGATCATGGTCCGCCGTCGCCGGTGAGCTATCTGGTCGCCAACGACGAAGATCCGTCGCAGGCCTACGAGCGTCACGACAGCGAGGACAATCAGCTGCAGTTGCTGCGCGAAGGCATGGCCGGCCTGGACACGCGCTCGCGCGACATCGTCAAGCGCCGCTGGCTGGACTCGGACTCCAAGGTGACGCTGCAGGAGCTGGCCGACGAGTACGGCGTGTCGGCCGAGCGTATCCGCCAGATCGAGGCGAATGCGCTGAAGAAGATGAAGGCACTGTTCGTGGCCTGATCCTTCGATCGTGCCTCAGGTGTTGCACAAACGGCCCGGTCTTCCGGGCCGTTTGCATGTGGGCTGCTGGTGCTGCGTCGAGTCCGACGACGCGTGGTGGTTCGTCGTGGTCGCTCGCCGATGATCGACCGCGCGCTGCGCCTGCCGGCGCTATTCCGGCAGGCGCGCCACCGGCAGATGCCAGCCGTAGCGGATGGCCATGAAGCGCAGCCCGAAACAGACCAGCGCACCGGTCGCCAGCGACCAGGCCTGCGGTACCGCGAGCATGTGCCCGATCGCGACCAGGCCGCCACCGGCCAGCGCGGCGACCGCATATAGCTCGGCCTGCAGCACCACCGGCGTCCGCGCCACCAGCAGATCGCGCGCGATGCCGCCGCCGATGCCGCTGAGCATGCCGAGCAAGGTCGCGCTGAGCGGGCTGAGCTGGTAATCGAGCGCCTTGCTGGTGCCGTACACCGCAAACAGCGCCAACCCGGCCGCGTCGAACAGTTGCACTGGGTTGCGCAACCGTTCCACCGCCGCATGCCAGTAGAAACCGGCCACGCCGGCCAGGCAGGCGACCAGCAGGTACTGCGGATGCACCAGTGCGGCCGGCGGGGTGGCGCCGATCAGCACATCGCGCACGATCCCGCCGGACACCGCCGCCGCGCACGACAGCACCAGTACGCCGAACAGATCCAGGCGATTGCGCACCGCCACGGTCGCGCCGCTGAGGGCGAACACGAAGGTGCCGAGCAGATCCAGCAGGAACAGGAGAGTGGTCACGATCAGACCGTCGCATCAGGCCGCACAGCATCGCGCACGGCCTGCGCCGCTGTCATCCGTCCTTGCTGCTGGGCGGCGGATCGTCGGTGGCACCGCCGAAGATGATGCGCGCGGCGCGCTGGTAGCTCCAGTACGCCATCGCCCAGTTCACCAGCACCACGAACCGGTTGCGGAAACCGATCAGGAAGTACACGTGCGCGGCCAGCCAGAACCACCAGGCCACGATGCCGGAGAGCTTGAGCTTGCCGACATGCACGATGGCGGCCATGCGGCCGATCGTGGCCAAGTTGCCGTAGTCCTGGTAACGGAAGGCTGGTGCAGGCTGGCTGCGGTGGCGGGCGCGGATCGCCTTGGCGATGTGCTTGCCCATCTGCTTTGCTGCCGGTGCCACACCTGGTACCGGGCGGCCGTCTTGCTGGACCGAGGCCAGGTCGCCGCCGACGAAGATCTCCGGGTGACCGGGTACGCTCAGGTCCGGCTCCACCAGCACGCGGCCGGCACGATCCAGCGGCACGCCCAGCGTGCGCGCCAGCGGCGATGCCGCCACGCCGGCGGCCCACACCACGGTGCGTGCAGGCACGAAGGTGTCGCCGAGCTGATAGCCCAGCGCATCGATGTGGGTGACCGGCGTGCCGGTGTGCACCTCCACGCCCAGGCGCTCGAGCTGCTTGCGCGCCTTGGCGGTGAGATCGTCCGGGAACGAGGGCAGCACGCGCGGGCCGGCTTCGACCAGGCGCACGCGCGCCTGCTGCGGGTCGATATGGCGGAATTCGTTCTTGAGCGTGTGGCGGGCGATCTCGGCCAGCGTGCCGGCCAGCTCGACGCCGGTCGGGCCGCCGCCGACCACGGCAAAACTCAGCCAGGCTGCGCGTGCGGCCGGGTCGGATTCGGCTTCGGCGCGCTCGAAGGCGAGCAGCAACTTGCGCCGCAGCACCAGCGCGTCGTACAGCGTCTTCAGGCCGGGCGCATGCTCGGCCCATTGATCGTTGCCGAAGTAGGCATGGGTGGCGCCGGTGGCCAGCAGCAACATGTCGTAGCCGAGCGTGCTGCCGTCGGCGAGCACCACCTCACGGCGGGCCGGTGCGATTTCGGCGACGTCGCCGAGTAGCACTTCGACATTGCGCTGCTCGCGCAGGATGTGGCGCAGCGGCGCGGCGATATCCGGTGCCGACAGGCCGGCGGTGGCGACCTGGTACAGCAGCGGCTGGAACAGGTGATGGTTCTGGCGGTCGATCAGGGTGATGCGGATGCCGGGATCGTCGAGTGCGCGGGTGGCCCATAAGCCGGCGAAACCGCCGCCAACCACAACCAGGTGCAGCGGAGCTTGGGAGGGGGAAGAAGTCATCGTAAGGTCCGATGGATTGCGACGCGGGCTCATCAGCATGCCGCATCGGTAATGAACATGCCGCCTGGACCCGGCCTGCCTGCGGCATCATGTCGCATCTCATCCACATGATGATCGCATGCCGTCACTACCGCCGCCGTTGCCGCCGCTGTCGCCACCGCCATCCGCTTCTCCGGCGATGGCACCGGCTGCCGCGCGTGCGCCCGGACAGAAACTCAGCGGCGTCTCACTCGGCCTGATCGGGCTGGCGGCCTGCGTGGTGCTGTTCGGCATGCTGGTGCTGGGCGCGCTCGGCTGGCTGATCGTGTTCGGCTGGTCGCTGTTTGCCGACCAAGCACGCGCCGCGCTGCAGGGCGATGCGGTGGTGCAGGAACAGATCGGCCAGATCCACACGATGCGGGTGGATCTGGTGCGCACCGGTCTGGCGCCGGGTGACGACGATTTCGTGTTCACGGTGGAAGGCGATCGCGGCCGCGGCCGCGTGCATGCCACCTGGGTCAGTGGCGGCTCCGAGCGCGAGATCCTGAGCGATGGCGTGTTGACCATGCACGATGGCAGCCAGTACACGCTGCCGTCGGCCGATGCCGCCGACACCGAAATCGACACCGCAAGCGACACCGACTCTGCCGACACCTTCGAGGAATGACCATGATCGACAATCCCGACAAACGCATCGCCTTGCTGATCGATGCCGACAACGCGCCGGCCGGCAAGATCGACGTGGTGCTGGCCGAAGTGGCGCGCTATGGCGTGGCCAACGTGCGCCGCGCCTACGGCAACTGGAAGAGTCCGCACCTGAAGAGCTGGGAAGCGGCGCTGCACGAATACGCGATCCGGCCGATCCAGCAATTTGCCTACAGCTCGGGCAAGAACGCCTCGGACATGGCGATGGTGATCGATGCGATGGACCTGTTGTATGCACGCAATCTGGATGGCTTTGCGATCGTTTCCAGCGATGCGGATTTCACTCCGCTGGTGATGCGTCTGCTCACCGATGGCATGAAGGTGTACGGCTTCGGCGAGAAGAAAACCCCGGCGCCGTTCGTCAATGCCTGTTCCAAGTTCACCTATGTCGAAGCGCTGGGCGAGCAGGCGGCAGCGGCCAGCGACACCGCTGCCGGCCGCAAGGATGCCACCGCGCTGCGCGGCGACACCCGGCTGGTGCAGATGCTGCGCAATGCGATCGACAGTGCCTGCGAAGACGATGGCTGGGCGCATCTGGGCGCGGTGGGCAAGCAGGTGGCCAACCAGGCCTCGTTCGACCCACGCAACTACGGTTATCGCAAACTCAGCGACTTGGTGCGTGCGATCGGCCTGTTCGAGATCAAGCAGGACGAGCAGGCCCTGTGGGTGCGCGATGCGCCCAAGGGCGGGCGGGCGAAAGCAGCGCAGCCAGCTGCCGCCGTCGCCACGCAGGCGTCCACCGCGAAGCGTCCGGCGCGCGCGACGCCCAAACCGCCAGCAGGGAAATGACGATGGCTGACGCTGCAATGCAACCGGCGGCAGGAAACGCCTCGATCACGCTATGGGGGCGGCGCAATTCCAGCAATGTGCGCAAGGTGCTGTGGTGCGCCGAAGAAGCCGGGGTGCCCTATACCTCGATCGAAGTCGGTGGTGCGTTTGGTCGTAACGACACGCCCGAGTATCGCGCGTTGAATCCCAACGGTCTGGTGCCGACGATGCAGGATGGTGAGTTGGTGCTGTGGGAGTCCAATGCGATCGTGCGCTACCTGGCCGCGCAATATGCGCCGGCCCTGTATCCGCAGGCACCGGCCGAACGCGCGCTGGGCGATCGCTGGATGGACTGGACCACCTCGACGTTTGCCGGCGTGTTTCGCGACCTGTTCTGGGGCGTGCTGCGCACACCGGAACCCGAGCGCGATCCTGCGCGCATCGCCGCGGCGCTGGCGCACTCGGGCGACCTGCTCGCACGCGCGGATGCGGCCCTGGCGCAGCAGCCGTATCTGTCCGGCGCGCAATTTGCGATGGGTGATATTCCGCTGGGCAGCTTCATCTACGCCTGGTTCGAAATGCCGATCGAGCGGCCCGAGCTGCCACATCTGCAGGCGTGGTACCAGCGCCTGCGCGCACGGCCTGCGTACCAGCGTGGCGTGATGACCGCGCTGACCTGAGTTTCGCGTTTCCGCTCAGGCCAACATGGCCCATGGCAGACACCGCACGCGCTGCCGACACGGCACGTTGCTGCAAGGACATGCGCCTCGTACATCACGCGGCCAAATAGCCCGCGTTCTCTGTAGGAGCGCACTTGTGCGCGAGGGCATTCCCGGTAACGCCCCATCGCGCGCAAGCGCGCTCCTACGAAAACGTGGGGACACTTGTGGCCTGTTCGCTCGCGTTTGTTTGTAGGAGCGCACCCGGGCGCGAGGGCATTCCCGGTAATGCCCCATCGCGCCCAGGTGCGCTCCTACGCAAGCTGGGTACACGGTGGTCTGTCTGCTGCTCCGCGTGCGATACGCCCGCCCTAATACAGATCGATCGGATCCACATCCAGCGACCAGCGTACGCGCCGCGCCTGCGGCAACGCATAGATCGCAGGCAGTTGCGCATCCAGCAGACGATGCAGCGCCGAGCGCTGTTGCGCGGACAACAGCAACTGGGTGCGCTGGAAACCGGCGCGACGTGGCATCGGTGCCGGCATCGGGCCGTAGCACTCCACTGCGGCAAACGCAGGCGATTGTGCGGTGCTGTCTGCCGTGGTCAGGCCGCGCACCGCCATCAGGAACTGGTTGGCCGCGGCCACGTCCTTGGCCTCGGCGCGGAACAGCGCCAGATGCGCGAACGGCGGAAATCCCGCGGCCTCGCGCTGCTGCAATTCGGCATCGGCGAAGGCGTGGTAGCCGCCGTTGACCAGGGTCTGCAGCAGGGGATGTTCGGGGTGATGGGTCTGCAGCCAGACCTCGCCGGGGCGGTCGGCGCGCCCGGCGCGTCCGGCCACCTGGATCAGCTGCTGGGAGAGTTTTTCGGCGGCACGGAAGTCGGCCGAGAACAGGCCTTCGTCGATGCCGACCACCACCACCATGGTCAGCCGTGGCAGATCGTGGCCCTTGGCCAGGATCTGGGTGCCGACCAGGATGCCGGCCTCGCTGCCCAGGCGCGCCAGCTGGGTCTCCAGCGCGTCGCGGCGCTGGGTGGTGCTGCGGTCGATGCGCACCACCGGAAACTCCGGGAACGCTTCGGTCAGGCGTTCTTCCAGCCGCTCGGTGCCGATGCCTTGCGGCTGCAGCGCCAGGCTGGCGCAGGCCGGGCAGGCCAGCGGTGCCTGCTGGCGCGCGCCGCAGTGATGGCATTGCAGGCGCCGCCCGCCGGCGTGCACGGTCATCGGGGTCTGGTGCAGCGGCGTGCTGCAGCGCTGGCAGGCGGCAGTCCAGCCGCAGTCGTGGCACAGCAGCACCGGTGCATAGCCGCGGCGGTTCTTGAACACCAGTACCTGCTCGCCGCGCGCCAGGGTGGCGCCGATGCCGGCCAGCACTTCCGGCGACAGGCCGTCCTTGAGCGGGCGCTTGCGCACGTCGAGCACGCGCACGCGCGGCGGACGCGCCTCGCCGGCGCGGCGCGACAGGCGCAGATGCCGGTAGCGGCCGGAATAGGCGTTGTGCAGGCTCTCCAGCGACGGCGTGGCGCTGCCCAGGATCACCGGCACATCCAGCGCCTTGCCGCGCACCAGCGCGAAATCGCGGGCGTGATAGCGGATGCCGTCCTGCTGTTTGTAGCTGCCGTCGTGTTCTTCGTCGATCACGATCAGCCCGGCATTGGGCAGCGGGGTGAACACCGCCGAACGCGTGCCGACGATCAGCTTGGCTTCGCCGCGCCAGGCCGCCGCCCACACCCGCGCCCGCTCGCCATCGGACAGCCCCGAATGCAGCGCGTGCACCGGCACGCCCAGGCGGGCGCGGAAGCGGCCCAGGGTCTGCGGGGTCAGGCCGATCTCCGGCACCAGCACCAGCGCCTGGCGGCCAGCCGCCAGGCAGTCGGCGATCGCCTGCAGGTAGACCTCGGTCTTGCCGCTGCCGGTGACGCCATCGAGCAGATAGGTGGCAAAACCGCTTTGCGCACGGATGGCGTCGGCGGCGGCCTGCTGTTCGTCGTTGAGCTGCGGGCCGCTGCCGGGACGGGGCGGGATGCTGTCGGCAGGCACCGCCACGCGCTCGGCATGGCCGCGCTTGGCCAGGCTGCGTGCGGCCTCGCGCCACTGCGGCAGCAAGGGGTCCAGCTGTTCTTCGCCCAGCGTACCGGTCAACAGCAGGGCGGCCAGCAAGGCGGGGCGGCTGCCGGCGCGCAGGCTGGCGGCGCCGGTGCGCCCGGCCTCGGTGAGCTGCCAGGCCCAGGCATGGGTGTCGGCCAGCGGCTCGCCGCGGCGCAACGGGCCGGGCAGGGCGCTGGACTGGGCCTCGCCCAGCGGGGCGTGGGTATAGCGCGCCAGCCACTGCAGCGAACGCGCCAGCTCCTCGACCAGCAGCGGGGCGTCGTCGCACCAGGCCAGCGCCGGGCGCAGTCCTTCGGCGGAGGCCAACTGGCCGATCTCCACCACCACCCCGACCAGCTCGCGCGGCCCGAACGGCACCCGCACCCGGCAGCCGACCCGCGCGGGGTCGGTCAGCGGCGCGTCGGCCGGAGGCAGATAGTCGAACAGTTGTGGCAGCGGCACCGGCAGGGCGACGCGCAAGGTGGCGACGGTCGAAGACATCCGGTCAGTCTACCGACCCTGTCCAGCACCCGGCAGACGCCGCTCGGTCGTCTCCGAATCGGTGCTTCGGCTTACGACGCGTTTGTGTGACGGAAGTGATAAATCCGACGTAAACCTATGTGAGGGCTAAGGAAACGGGTTTATCCACACTGCCTGTGGATAAGCCTGTGAATTAGTCTCGTGCTCCACGCTGTGAAGGCGGATTCACTAGCCTCTGCAACCTGTTGGACATTTTTTCGCCAATCGGCTTAAAGCGATAAGGATCAATCACTTAGGCGTGAAACACGAATGCAACAAAGAAAAATCAACAGTTGACAGACGCCCGCGTATCGGCATGTCTGCCGCTGTGCACAACCTGCGCAGGTGACGGCAGTCGATGGCACCGGGACGCAGCGCAGCCGGGTCGATCTGTCAAGCCATCGGCGGGGGCCGATTGCGTCGGTATCATGCCGGCCGATGCTGGAGTTCCCATGACCGTAGTCCCCGACGCCCCCGTCACCCCTGCCGCGCTGTCTGCTTTCCTGCGCGGTGTCGAACGCCGGGGTCTGGTGCTCGCACAACTGCAATGCGGCGATGGCGCGGCGGCCGAGCGGGCCTTGGCGGCGGCGTTGCGTGCATTCAGCAGCCAGGCGGCGGGTCGCCCGATGGCCGGCTGGCCGATGCGCTTCTGGAGCCTGCTGGCAACGGCACCGCCGCTGCGGCGCGAGCCCATGCCGGGGACCTGGCTGCCGCCGTTCACCGCACTGGGGCGGATGCAGACCAGCGACCGGCTGGCGCTGCTGCTGCGTATCGTGGCCGGGCTGGAAGAAGAGCCTGCCAGCGAGGTGCAAGGCATCGAGGTGGCGGCCTATCGGCAGTCGCTGGCCCGTGCCTGCCCACGCGATGCGGCCGGCAACCCGGATGCGCAGGCCTGGCGGGCCCTGGCCGAGGCGGCGCAGCAGGAGTTGCGCGAGCTCAGCCCGGCGCAGGTCAGCCGGCTGGCACAGCTCCGCGAGTCGGCCCTGGCCGGCATGCCGCTGCAGCCTGTCGCGGCCGCGCCTGCGGCCGCCGCCGAAGCGCGCCGCCCGGCCGCGCCGCGCCACCGCCCTGCACGCCAGTGGCAGTGGCCGCGGATCGACCGCCGCCACGCCGGCCTCGTGCTGGCCGTGCTGGCGTTGGCGCTGCTGCTTGCGGCGCTGGGCTGGTGGTGGACGCATCGCCGCCCGGCCCTGCCGCCCGAGCCGGTCTCGCAGGCCCCGGCCGGCGTGCTGCACGTCACCGATGCCGCGCCGGTGCTGGTGGAAGACCTTCCCGCCGCCGACTTGCCGGGGGCGGTGGCAAACCCCGGCCTGGATCCGCGCGACCAGGCGATGCTGGCCGACCCGGACCTGGAACTGGCGCGTTCGGCCGACTTCTACGCCTGGTATGCGGCCGGCCATCCGGTGCCGGCCGACGAATCCGGCGCGCATGCCACCGCCGCCGACCAGCCTGCCGCCACCCTGAAGACCGTCGATGACGACAATTAAGTGGTGCGGCCTGCTGGCGTTGGCTGTTGTCGGCATGGCCGCTGCGCAGACCCTGCCGGCGCCGTTGGAGGAAGGCAACGCGACTGCGCCCGCCGGCATGCCGACGCCCGCCGCCGCCACTGCCGCAACCCCGAGCGCCGCGCAGCAGCGCGCGCGCTGGGACGCATTGACGCCGGCCCAGCGGGCCGAGCTGCGCGCCCGTTATGCGGCCTGGAAAGGGCTCACCGCCACCGACCGGGTGGTATTGCGGCAGGCACGCGAGCGTCTGCATGGCTTGCCCGACGACCAGCAGCGCGCGCTGCGCACGCAGTTCACCGCAATGGATCGCCTGCATCGCGATGGCTGGCGCCTGGGCTCGCAGCTGGGTGCGTTCTATCCGCAGTTGCAGCCCCTGATCGGCTACGTGCCGCCAGCGCAGCGCGACACGCTGCTGGCGGCGTTGCGCAGCCTGGACGCCGGGCAGCTGGAACAGCTGGCGATGCTGGCACAACGCACCCCGCCGCAGGAGCGCGATGGCTTGCGCGATGCCCTGCTTGCGCAGGCGCCGGCAACGCGCAGCGCCTGGTTGAAGCGCCAGCTGGCGCGCTGATTGGCAGCGGCGGGACTGCGCCGCTGCAGCCCCCTGCGTCGGCGTCGTCTCCACGCGTGCTCGCTGCCCATCCTCGATACCGGGCAGTCGGGCCGGACACCGAGCCGAGAGCATGCAGGTCTGCCGCCTTCGACGATGCGTGCGCGAAGCGGCGGGCGTCACGAAGGACACGGACCGCGCTGAAGTCCAGGCATCCCGTTCCGCTGACCAGCCACGCCGGCCGCTCATTGCCGCATCTCCCGGCTTGCGCCTTGCCGCTGCCCGTGTCGCAAGTGCGGGTAAGATAGCGGCCCCACGCGACCCGGTGCCAGCGCCTCCCGGCACGGCCGTAGTCCGCGCAGCGATCGGTTGTCATGTCTGTCTCTCCTGTACCCACCTCCGCGACGCCGCGTTTCGGCGCGGAAGTGCGCACCACCGGCCTGCTCGCATTGCCGCTGGTACTCGGTCACGTCTCCACCGGCCTGATCGGATTTGTCGATAACGTCATCGCCGGTCACCACGGCACCGCCACGCTGGCGGCGGTCACCATCGGCACCTCGCTGCTGTGGCTGCCGATGCTGGTGCCGATCGGCACGCTGATCTCGTTGACCGCCTCGGTCTCGCAGCTGCGCGGCGCCGGCCGCGAGCGCGAGATCGGCCCGCTGTTCCGCCAGGCCCTGTGGTTGTCGCTGGGACTGGGCGCGGTGATGTTCGCGTTCCTCAGTGCGGTGCCGCCGCTGTTGCCCACCTTCGGGATTGCGCCGGACATCGTGCCGGGCGCGACCGACTTCCTGCACGCGGTGCGCTGGGGCGGGCCGGCGCTGACGTTCTACTTCTGCATGCGCTATCTCAGCGAGGGCATGCACTGGACCCTGCCGACCATGCTGCTGGGCTTTGGCGGCCTGCTGGTGCTGGCGCCGCTGGGTTATGCGCTGACCTATGGCAAGTTCGGCGTTGCCGAGCACGGTGCGCAGGGCCTGGGCATGGCCTCGGCGGTCACCATGTGGGTGCAGGCCAGCGTGTTTGCGCTGTATCTGTGGCGCTCGCGCCGGTTTGCGCACCTGCAGTTGTTCGCCCATTTCGAAGGCCCGCGCTGGCGTGCGATCGGCGATCTGTTGCGCACCGGTCTGCCGATCGGCATCACCGTGCTGATGGAGGGCGGCCTGTTCATCGTCACTGCCTTGCTGATCGGCCGGCTCGGCTCCACCGAAGCGGCCGCGCACCAGATCGCGATCAACGTCGCGCAGCTGTGTTTCATGATTCCGATGGGCGTGGCCGAGGCGACCACCGTGCGGGTCGGGCATGCGGTCGGGCGCGGCGATCCGCTCGGCATGCGGCGCGCGGCCTGGGCCGGTTACGCCATCGTGCTGGGCACCCAGGCGCTGTCGGCCAGCGTGCTGTTGCTGGGCCACGATGCCATCGTGAGCGTGTATACCGACGATGTGGCGGTGGCCGCGCTGGCCTCGGTGCTGCTGCTGTTTGCCGCCACGTTCCAGTTCCCTGACGGCATCCAGGTGCTTTCCAGCGGCGCGCTGCGTGGGCTCAAGGACACCCGTGTGCCGATGTTTCTGGCGATGTTCTCGTACTGGGGTGTCGGCATGCCGATCGGCGCGGGGCTCGGCCTGGGGCTGGGCTGGGGGCCGCAAGGCATGTGGATCGGCCTGATTCTGGGCCTGACCGTGGCGTCGGTCCTGATGGGCTTGCGCTTCCGGCAGACCAGCCGGCGGCTGACTGCCGGCACGGCCCCCTGACTTCCAGCGCATGCCGCGCGCACCGCGCAGCCGGTATGCTGGACACCATTGAATTGTATGCAGCGTCTTTCGACGGAGTTTTCCATGAACCACCCCGTGCATCGCAGTCCCATCGCCAGTTTCTTCGTCGGCCTGTGGGATGTGATGAATTTCACCCGGCGCCTGATCTTCAACCTGGTGTTCTTCGGCTTCCTGTTCCTGGTGCTGCTGCTGTTTGTGGTGGCGATCGCGCGTGGCGACGGCAGCAAGCCGCTGGCCGAGCGCACCACCCTGGTGATCAACCCCGAAGGCACGCTGGTCGAGCAGTTCAGCGCCGACCCGGTGAGCCGGTCGCTGGCCAAGGCGGTCGGTGACAAGAGCGCCGAGGAAGTGCAGCTGCGCGACCTGGTGCGGGTGATCGAGGCGGCCGGCAAGGACCGCAAGATCGAGCGGGTGGTGTTGAACCTGGACAAGTTTCAGCCCGCCGGTTTCGCCTCGCAGCGCGAAGTGGCCGCGGCGTTGCAGAAGCTGCGCGCCTCTGGCAAGCAGATCGTCGCCTTCAGCGAGAGCATGAGCCAGGGCCAGTACCTGCTGGCCGCACAGGCCAACGAGGTCTATCTCGACCCGATGGGCAGCGTGCTGCTGGAAGGGCTTGGCCGTTATCGCCAGTATTTCCGCGAGGGCCTGCAGGACAAGCTCGGCGTGGACGTGCATCTGTTCCGCGTGGGCGAGTACAAGTCCGCCGCCGAGCCGTACATCCTCGATGCCGCTTCGGCCGACGCCAAGGAAGCGGACCTGTTCTGGATGAACGACGTGTGGCAGCGCTACCTGGCCGATGTCGGCAAGGCGCGCAAGCTGAGCCCGGCGCAGCTGACCGCCGGCATCGACACGCTGCCCGAGGGCGTGGCCGCCGCCGGTGGCGATCTGGCCAAATTCGCGCTGCAGCAGAAGCTGGTCGACGGGCTCAAGACCCGCGAGGACGTCGACGCGCTGCTGACCAAGCGCGGCGTGGCCGACAGCGACGCCGACAGCGGCTTTCGCAACATCGGCTTCAACGATTATCTGAGCCAGCTGCAGGCGCAGCGCTCGCCGATGGACAGCCGTCCGCAGGTGGCCGTGGTGGTGGCCGCTGGCGAGATCAGCGGTGGCGAGCAGCCGGCCGGCCGCATCGGTGGCGAGTCCACCGCCGCGTTGCTGCGCCAGGCGCGCGACGACGACGAGGTCAAGGCGGTGGTGCTGCGCGTGGATTCGCCCGGCGGCGAAGTGTTCGCCTCCGAGCAGATCCGTCGTGAGGTGGTCGCGCTCAAGCAGGCCGGCAAGCCGGTGGTGGTGTCGATGGGCGATCTGGCCGCCTCGGGCGGTTACTGGATCAGCATGAACGCCGATCGCATCTATGCCGACCCGTCGACCATCAGTGGCTCGATCGGCATCTTCGGCATGGTGCCCAACCTGACCCGCGCGCTGGACAAGATCGGCGTGCACACCGATGGCGTGGGTACCACGCGCTTTGCCGGTGCCTTCGACATCACCCGTCCGCTGGACCCGGCCGCCGGCCAGGTGATCCAGGCGGTGATCAACAAGGGCTACGCCGACTTCACCGGCAAGGTGGCGCAGGCGCGGCATCAGTCGGTGGACGCCATCGACAAGGTCGCACGCGGCCGCGTGTGGAGCGGTGCGCAGGCCAGGCAGCATGGCCTGGTGGACGCGTTCGGCGGCATGTCCGAAGCGGTGGCCGATGCGGCCGACCGCGCCAAGTTGAGCCGCGGCAAGTTCCGCGTGCGCTACGTGGAAAAGCCGGCAACGCCGTTCTCGCAGTTCATGAGCGGATTTGCCGGCAGCCGCATGGGCGCCTGGATGCTGGGCGACTCGGGCATGGCGCGCGCACTGCTGGCGCGCTCGCTGCCGGAAGTGGACACGCAGTTGCGCTTTGTCGAAGACGCCGTGCACGACAGCAAGGCGGGCGGTACCCCGGTCAAGTCGCTGGCGTACTGCTTCTGCGGCTTCTGACGCGGCAGGTCCGCAACCTGATGGATCGACAACGCCGGCCTTGTGCCGGCGTTGTTGTATCTGCGCTCAGGCGATGCAGCAATGCGGGCGCGCCAGCAGCGCAAAAATGGCAGAACGCACGGCGCCACGATCACAGGCAATCAGCCATCGGTCGAGCGACCTCACGCGTGTTTGCCGTGCGCGCAGGTGCAGCGATCGCCTTGCGCTCAATCGCAGGCGCGCACGCGCAGTTGCTGCGTCGACAAAAAACGCGCGTGCTTCAGCCAGCAGGCTTCGGTTACTGCGTGGCCGCATCGATCGCCTTGCGTTGATCGTCTGCGGCCTGGTCGCTTGCCGCCTGCACTGCGTGCGCCTTGTTCAACGGTTCCTGGATGTGGTCGCGCAGGGCGGTGGCCTGCGGCTCGGGCTTCTGCTCGGTGGGCGCAGGTTGCGGCCGCTGACAGGCGCCCAGCAGCAACGTCAGGCTGATCGCAAGAATCCAATGCCGTTTCATCGTCGTGACCTCGCTCGGGGTGGCGGTATCCTAACGCCCGGGCCGCAGGCATGCGTCAAGCGCGCTGCTGCGGCCGTTTCCTGCGTCTTGAAAGAGGATGACCCACGTGACAACCCACCGTTGGCGGCTGGATGGACAGACCGCGCTCATCACCGGCGCCAGCGCCGGCATTGGCTTTGCCATCGCGCGCGAATTGCTGGCCTTCGGCGCGGATCTGCTGATGGTGGCGCGCGATGCCGATGCGCTGGCGCAGGCGCGCGACGAGTTGGCCGAGGAATTTCCCGAGCGCGAGCTGCATGGGCTGGCCGCCGATGTGGCCGACGACGAAGAGCGGCGCGCGATTCTGGATTGGGTGGAAGACCATGCCGATGGCCTGCACCTGCTGATCAACAATGCCGGCGGCAACATCACCCGCGCGGCGATCGATTACACCGAAGACCAGTGGCGCGGCATCTTCGAAACCAATGTGTTCGCCGCTTTCGAGTTGTCGCGTTATGCGCACCCGTTGCTGACCCGCCACGCGGCGTCGGCGATCGTCAACGTCGGCAGCGTCTCCGGCATCACCCATGTGCGCAGCGGCGTGCCGTACGGCATGACCAAGGCCGCGCTGCAGCAGATGACCCGCAACCTGGCGGTGGAATGGGCCGAGGACGGCATCCGCGTCAACGCGGTGGCGCCGTGGTACATCCGCACCCGTCGCACCTCCGGGCCATTGTCGGATCCGGATTACTACGAGCAGGTCATCGAGCGCACCCCGATGCGCCGCATCGGCGAACCGGAAGAAGTGGCCGCCGCCGTCGGTTTCCTGTGCCTGCCGGCCGCCAGTTACATCACCGGCGAATGCATCGCGGTGGATGGCGGCTTCCTGCGCTACGGGTTCTGACACGCCTGCGTGTGTGGTCGCGCGGACAGTGCCTGCGCATGGCATCGGAAGCTGCGCAGGCAGGCGCCGAACCGTCGCTGCGCCTGCAGTGTTCGCCCGCCGCGTCTGCACGCAACGCAGGCGACAGTGCGGCGGGCTTGCTCGCATGCGGCTCGCTGCACCGCGCAGGTCATCCGGTGATCGCTAACGGTTGCAGTGGCTCGAAAGAATCAGCCCGGCAAGCACTGCACCGGCACACTGGCTGGCATGCGCTGCCACGCCGGCTGCAGCGTCATGGCGTGGCGGACGGATTCGCGCAGCGGCTTTCGTCCAGCACCCGACGCATCTGCAAATAGCGCTGCTTGCGCTCGGCCGCTTGCGCCTCGTCGGAGAAGCGCCAGGTCGATTCGGCCTGCTCGGCACGCTGGCGCCAGGCCTCGCACAGGCTCTGGTCCGGCACCGGTGCGCAGCGGTCGGTGACCACTTCGCAGGCGCTGCCGCCGCCGGTTGCCGGCCCGCCCGCCAGGTTGGTGGTCTGCATCGGCAGGCAGCGCGTGGCCGGCTCGCGGTCTTCGGTGAAATAGCGCCCGTTGTCGTGCGCGGTGCATTCGAACAAGGGTGGCGGTGGCAGCGTGGAGGTCGAGGCCGCGGCAGGTGGCGTCGGTGCCGGCGTTGCAGCCGGGACGGCGGCGCGCACATCGGTCTTGGGCATGGTGGGGGGCTGCGCAGCGGGCGTGCTACGCGCAGGCGATGCTGCGCCTAACCCGCCTAACCCGCCTGCCGTCAACGGCACCGCGGCCGGTGCCGTCATCAGTTTCTTCTGCTGCTGCATGCCTTTCGGGCAGGGCATGTTCTGCACGGTAAGCGCGCCGCTGGAGTCGGTGCACCGGTAGATCGCCACTTCCTGTGCGCCGGCCACCGAGGCACACGCCAGCAATACCGCCCACGGCCAGCGCCTCATGCGCCGCCGCAATCGCGCTGCAGGCGCGCGTCGATACCGCGCTGTTCGCGGCTGAGATCCTGGCGCTCGCTCTGCAGGGCATTGTTGTAGCGGCGGATCAGTTCCCAGCGACGGTCGGCCAGGCGCGCGCAGACTTCCTGTTCGGGCAGGGCATGGCATTCGTCGCGGATCTGCACGTTGCCGTACGGCACGATCACCGTGCCGCCGTAGCCGCCGCCGTTGTAACCGCCTTGATAGCCGCCCTGATAACCGCCGCCGCCGAAGCTTGCGCTGCCGCGCAGGCTTCCTCCGCGACCGGCGCTTCCCTGCACCGACATCGCCGGGCGTGGGCGGACCGAAATCGGCGGGCGCTGGATGCCGCCGCCGCTGACCGGCGGGGCAATGCCGTTGCCCACATAGGCCGGTCCCCAGGTCGGCACCCAGCGCGGATTGCCTTCCGGGCTGTCGCTGGTATAGCGGTTGCCGTCTTCGGTGGTGCACTCGTACATCGGCTGCGGCGGCTGCACGGTGATGATGCGCACCTCGCGCGGTGGCTGCGTCGCGACGGCGGCCGGGGCGACAACGGCGCGCTGCGGCCGCGGCGGCGGATCCTGCGGGCGCTGCAGGTCCAGCACCTGCTGGCGGCCGCTGCTGCAAGGCGCATCCTGCAAGGCGACGGTGCCGGTGCTGCTGACGCAGCGGTAGATCCGCACATTCGGATCCGGTTTGCTGGCGGTATCGGCCGCAGCGACAGGCAGCGCGGTGGCCAGCAACAGAAGGGTCAGGACGGTACGCATGGCCGCAGTGTGCGCGTCTACCCGGCTGTGGGCAAAGGGGCAGACGGTGTCGAGGCCAAGCGCGCCGACAGGCGGCGCGTGGCGGCTGCTCAGTCGCGCAGGATCTGTCCGCTGCGGGCGTCGCGGATCTGGGTCGGTTGCGCCAATGCGCCCACCTCGCCATCCGTCACCCCGTCGATGCTGGCCAGCAGGGCCGGGTCCAGCGCCTGGCGGCTGCGCGCGGGCGGTTCGCCGGCCAGGTTGGCGCTGGTGGACACCAACGGGCCGCCCCAGGCCGCACAGAGCGCAGCGACCAGCGGGTGCGCGCTGATGCGCACCGCCAGCCCGTCATGCGCGCCGGTGACCCAGCGTGGCGCCTGGGCGGTGATCGGCAGGATCCAGGTATGCGGGCCCGGCCAGCTGGCCAGCACCTGCTGCTTGCGGGCCGGCGCCAGCGCGTCCAGGTCCACCCAGTCGTGCAGCACATCCACGCTGGCGGCCACCACGATCACGCCCTTGTCGACCGGGCGGCGTTTGATCTCCAGCAGTCGCAGCACGGCGGCCTGCTGGCGCGGGTCGCAGCCCAGCCCCCACACCGCTTCGGTGGGATAGGCGATCACGCCGCCCCGGGTCAGGGTGGCGACGGCGCTGTCCAGGCTGAGCGTGTGCTGCATGCGGCGGCCTTAGCTTGCGGCCTTGCTCGCGGTCTTCTTGACCACGCGCTTGCTGGCCTTCTTGGCAGCGGCCTTCTTGGCCGGCGCCTTCTTCGCCGCGGTCTTGGTGGCGGTCTTCTTTACCGCGGTCTTCTTGGCAGCGGCGTCCTTGGCTTCCTTGGCCGAATCCTTCACCGCGTTCTTCTTGAGCGTGGCCTTCTTGGCACCGAAGCCCTTGCGCACCGGCTTGCCGGTGTCGGCCAGCAGCTGCTGCACTTCCTCGAACGTCAGCGACGCCGGCTCGCGATCCTTGGGGATCTTGCCATTGAGCTTGCCATCGCTGATGTACGGGCCGAAGCGGCCGTTGAGCACCTGGATGTCGCTGCCTTCGAAGTCCTTGATCACGCGGTTGCGCGCGATCTCTTCCTTCTCCTCGATCAGGAACACCGCGCGCGCCAGATCGATGGTGTACGGGTCGTCTTCCTTTTTCAGCGACGCATAGACGCTGCCGCGGCGCGCGAACGGGCCGAACCGGCCGATGCCGACGCTGACGTCCTGGTCCTTGTCCTGGCCCAGTGCGCGCGGCATCTTGAACAGCTCCAATGCGTCTTCGATGGAGATCGAGTAAATGCTCTGGCCTGGCCGCAGCGAGGCGAAGGTGGGCTTTTCCTCGTCTTCGACGGTGCCGATCTGCACCATCGGGCCGAACCGGCCGATGCGCGCGCTGACTTCCTTGCCGCTGACCGGGTCGGTGCCCAGTACGCGCACGCTGCCGGCGTCGGTCTTGTCCAGCGAATCCTTCTTGTCCTCGACCAGTTCCTTGAACGGGCCCCAGAACTTCTCCATCAGCGGGATCCACTCTTCCTCGCCACGCGAGACCGCATCCAGGTCGTCTTCGAGCTTGGCGGTGAAGTCGTAATCCACATAACGGGTGAAGTGCCCGGACAGGAACTTGGACACCGCGCGGCCCACGTCGGTGGGGCGGAAGCTGCGGCCTTCCATTTCCACGTACTTGCGGAACTGCAGGGTCTGGATGATCGAGGCGTAGGTGGACGGCCGGCCGATGCCGTATTCCTCCAGTGCCTTGACCAACGCCGCTTCGGTGAAGCGCGGCGGCGGCTGGGTGAAATGCTGGTCGGTGACGATGCGGTCCAGCGGGATGTTGTCGCCGGCCTTCATCAGCGGCAGCTTGCGGCCTTCGTCCTCGTCCTCGCTGCTCTTGGTGTCCTTGCCTTCCTCGTAGACCGCCAGGAAGCCGGGCACCACCACGGTGGTGCCGCTGGCGCGGAACACGTGCTCGCTGCCGGCCGACAGATCGACGCTGACGGTGTTGAGCGTGGCCGGGATCATCTGGCAGGCCACGGCGCGGCGCCAGATCAACTCGTACAGGCGACGCTCGTCGTCGGACAAAAAGCGCGCCACCTGCGCCGGGGTGCGCAGCGCCGAGGTCGGACGTACCGCCTCATGCGCTTCCTGCGCGTTCTTGGATTTGGTGGTGTAGGCGTTAGGCTGGTCCGGCAACGAGGCGGTGCCGAAATCGCGCGCGATCACATCGCGGATTTCCGACAGCGCGTCCTGCGACAGGTTCACCGAGTCGGTACGCATATAGCTGATCAGACCGACCGAGCCTTCGTCGCCCAGCGCCACGCCTTCGTACAGCTTCTGCGCCACCTGCATGGTCTTGCGGGTGGTGAAGCCGAGCTTGCGCGAGGCTTCCTGCTGCAGCGTGGAGGTGGTGAACGGCGGGGCCGGGCGACGCTTGCGCTCCTTGCTGGCCACATCGGTGACATGCAGCACGCCTTGCGCGGCCTGCTGGATGCGCAGCCGCGCCGCTTCGGCGGTATCGCCATCGGTGACGGTGAACTGCTCGAACTTCTGCCCGTCCAGCTTGATCAGGCGCGCATTGAACGGCTGCGACGGATGCCGGCAATGCGCATCGATGGACCAGTACTCGCGCGCGATGAAGGCTTCGATCTCTTCTTCGCGCTCGACGATCATGCGCAGCGCCGGCGACTGCACCCGGCCGGCCGACAGGCCGCGCTGCACCTTGCGCCACAGCACCGGCGACAGGTTGAAGCCGACCAGATAGTCGAGCGCGCGACGGGCCTGCTGCGCATCGACCAGATCGGCCGCGATCGCGCGCGGCTTGAGCATGGCTTCCTTGATCGCACGCGGGGTGATCTCGGTGAACACCACCCGCTGCATCGTCTTGTCCTTGAGCAGCCCGCGCTCTTTCAGGATCTCGGCAATGTGCCAGCTGATCGCCTCGCCCTCGCGGTCCGGGTCGGTCGCCAGATAGATGTCGTCGGCGCTCTTGGCCGCGCGTGCAATGGCTTCGACATGCTTCTCGTTCTTTTCGATCAGGTCGTAGCGCATTGCGAAGCCGTTGTCCGGATCGACCGCGCCTTCCTTGGGGACGAGATCGCGCACGTGCCCATACGAGGCCAGGACGGTGAAGTCCTTGCCGAGGTATTTATTGATCGTCTTGGCCTTGGCAGGCGATTCGACGATGAGCAGGTGTTTGGGCATGGTGGCGAATTCTTTGGGCAGGGCCCGGGGGGCGGGTAGCGTGGCCTAATTGGCCGGTGGAGGGAAGCAGATCGACCGTTTCCCACAGGTCAACGCCCGGGAAACGAGCCCGGGCGTTCAGTTCTCTTATTAGAAAGATCACGGCGGACGCCGCCGTGTCAAGCGGCCAGGGCTGCCAACTGCTAGCTCTGGCTCATTCCGATGGCGGCCAGCATGAAGCCCACCACCACCACCGAGATCACCAGCATCACCGCATAAATGGCCAGCACCACGATGGTGACCGTGTCCAGACCCCTGGATTGGCGCTCCGGGTGATCCGTAAACGCCCAGCGGTCCACCACCAGGGTGTCGCAGACCTTGTCGTGCGGAGCCTGCTTGCGCGCGGTCATGCCGGCCATGAACGCGGCCACGACCACGCCGATGCCCAGGGTGAGCACGCTGATCAGCATGTAGGCCAAGTAGCGCAGCACATTGCGCCAGAAACCGACCCGGCCGCCGTTGCTGTCGGCGCGCACCAGCTTGATGCCGCAGGCGAGCTTGCCCAGGCTGGCCTGGTGCCGGCTGGACTGCATCCAGGCGAAATACAGCGTCGGGATCGCCAGGCCGATGCCGTAGGACATCACCAGGATGGCGATGCTGAGCGCGCTGCCGTCGTCCAGCGCCGAGCCGGAATCGCCCCGGCTGGTCGCCAGCGCCACGACGAACACCAGCGGGATCACGATCAGGTACACCGCAAAGCTGGTGATCAGGCTGTCCAGGATGCTGGCGGCCACGCGCCGCCACAGGCCGGCGTAGACGACCGGGGCATCGTGCAATGCGACGCTTGCCGCGGGCGCGGCGACGGAATCCCAGGCGCTTGGAAGCGGCGCGCCGGCCGGTGGTTGCGACACGGCATGCGCGGGTGTTGCAGGCGCGTGGGAGGTGTCGGTCAGGAGCGGGCTCGATGCCGCCGGGGTTGCCGCAGGGTCTGCCGGCGTCGTGGGCCACGCCGCTGGATCTGTCAGCGCAGCCTGCCCGCTCGGCGGACGCTGCAGGTGGTCGGCTACGGGAGGGTGATCGGCAAGGCCGGAGTCGGACCGCCCGAGCGCAGCGTCTGCTGCCGGGCCGGCAAACGGCGCATCTGCGGCAGGCGTGTGATCCACCGCGACGCTGGTCGGGTGAACCGTCGCCTGCGGCTCACTGTGCGCAACGTTCACCGGCACATCTCCGACGCTCGGCGCGGCGGGCGCTGGAACGGCGGTGTCGATCCCCAGCTCGGCCATGACCTCGCCAAGTGCCACCCACTGCGGAAAGCCTTCGCGCCAGACCAGGCTGGATGCATCAATCAGGCCTTCCGACAGGCGCGCGCGAAGCGTGTCCGTGTCCACCGGCCCCTGGCGCTCGCGTTGTGCGTCGGCGTAATACCACTGCGTCATTGAAGTCCCCTTGCGTAGAGCGATTGACTAGCCGCGGCAGTCCGGCGGAAGTTGGTTGTCGTCGATCTCGGAGCTGCACTGCCAGCTGCCGGCGTCCGCGTCGAAATCCAGCCACAGCGCCTTGCCGTCAATTTTGGTCATTTTCGGCGCATGCAGCAGCGCCTCGACGCCGCAGTTGGTGGTGTCGAAACGGCCGATCCGCACGCTGCTCAGGACATCGTTTGCATACTGCTCGGGCGCGAGAAAGCCGGCGTCGCCGTTGACCGGGCAACGGCCTTGCTGCGCGAGAAATTCGGTGATCTGCGGCTTCAGGGGCGTCAGCGCCGCGATCGCCTGGGCGACCTTGGTACGCGTGGTGTAGTCCTGGTACGCCGGCAGCGCGATCGCCGCCAGGATGCCGATCATCGCCACCAGCACGAACATGCCCACCACCGCGCCCAGCACCAACGCCAGCGGCCACCCCGGCCCGTTGCCAGGCAGGCGATGTGCTGACGAAGAGGGTGCACTGGCGGCTGCGTTGTGAACAACCGCTGGCGGAACCGACGGCAGGGGCGGCGGCAGCGCTGCGGCGCGCAGATCGGTGGAAATCGGTGGCCCAAGCTCGTCGGCGCACGCAGACAGCGGCACCCATCGGGCAAATCCTTCGCGCCAGACCAGGGTGTCCAGTGCAATCGCGTGATCGCGATACAGCGCCAGCAAGGCCTCGTCGGCCACCGGGCCACGCCGGTGGCGGTTGCCCTCGGCGTAATACCAACTACTCATTGCCGTCCCCTCGCACGCGTCCGTTGCGGCTTCCGTCTCAGTGTACGGGTTCAGGCTCGTCCAGGAACATCTGCGTTTCCATCCAGGCGTAGGCCGCTTCGGCACCCGGCTGGTTGAACAACACCATCAAGACCACCCATTTGAGGTCGTCCAGGTCCAGTTCGTCCTGGTCCAGCGCCATGGCGCGATCCAGCACCAGCTCGCGCTGGTCGGCGTCGAGGATGCGGTGTTGCTCCAGGAACAGCAGGAATCCACGGCAGTCCACATCGAGCTTGTCCAGCTCCGGGCCGTGGTAGATGCGTACCGGTCCATCGACATGCGGGCGCGCCACGCTTGGCCGCTGCTCGGAGAGCGCGTCCAGCCAATCGAAGGCTTTGCTGATTTCTGCGGGGCTGAAACCGGCCTGGATCAGGCCATTCTGAAGCGAGTCACGGTCGCGGACCAGGTCCGCATCTTCGCTGAAATAATGTTCGAACAGGTACAGCAGTACATCAAGAATGCTCTCTTTCATTGCCCCTCGGCCTGCGTCGCGCGACGCTGTGGAGGTGAAGAAACTAGGGATTGCGGGTATAGCGACCGTGCTCGGTGACCACGTCTCCCTCCAGTTCCATGATGAGCAGCATGGAGGACAGCGCGGCGGCCGTCAATCCGGTGCGTTCGACCAGGGAATCCATAGGGGTTGGGTCATGGCCCAGCGCCTGCCACAAGCGCTGGTAGTCCGGATCCGGGCGCGCCGGGCCGGCTTGCGGCGGTGTCCTGGCCTGATCAGTGGGGGCGGCCAGGCGCTGGCGCAAGGCGCTTGCCAGTTCGCCCGACAGCAGGCGCAGGCCGTCGATGACCTGGGCCGGCTCCTGGGCCAGGGTGGCGCCCTGCCGGATCAGGTGATGGCAGCCCCGCGCGAGCGGATTGTGCAGCGAGCCGGGCAGGGCGAACACCTCGCGCCCGGCCTCCGCCGCCAGCCGCGCGGTGATCAGCGCGCCCGAGCGCATGGCCGCTTCCACCACCAGGGTGCCCAGGGCCAGCCCGGCGATGATCCGGTTGCGGGCCGGGAAGTGCCCCGCGACCGGCCCGGTGCCGGGCAGGTATTCGCTGACCACCGCGCCACGCGCGGCGATGCGATCGCGCAGGGAGTGGTGATTTGCCGGGTAGGCCACATCCGCGCCGGTGCCCACCACCGCCACGGTGATGGCCCCGGCACGGGCAAGCGCGGCCTCGTGTGCGATCGCGTCCACGCCGGCGGCCATGCCGCTGACGATGGCCAGCCCGGCGCCTGCCAGGCCGGAGGCGAACGCGCGGGTGTGGTCGCGGCCGCCGGCGGTGGCGGAGCGGCTGCCGACCACGGCTACGCCCGGGTGCCAGAGCGCGTTCGGGTCGCCGTCCACGAACAGGGCCAGCGGCGGATTGACGATGTGGCGCAGCAGGGCGGGGTAGTCGGGATCGTTCAGGCCGATCAGGTGATGGCCGGGCTGCTCGCACCACTGCAGGGCGGCGTCCAGCGAGCGCGCATCGGGGGTCTGCAGCCGTGCCGCCTGCAACTCGTCGCAGCCGGCGGCAAGCCAGGCCTCGGGCCCGGCCGCCAGTAGCTCGGCCGGGCTGGCGAAGCAGTCCAGCAGCGCATGGCGCGGCGGGCTACGGCCGCCCGCCAGGAGCAGGGTCAGGAGTGCGCGCAGGTCGGAAGTGGGGAGGGCCATGCGTCCAGCCTGAACCGCAAACGCCGACGGCGCCCTCAGGCGCCGTCGTATTACCGCATCGGAATTTTCGCTTACTGCGCGTCGGGATGCTTGACGAAGTAGCCCAGGCCGGTCGGCTTGACGCTTTCCATCACCAGCGCATAGCTGACCTTGTCGAAGGTACGGAACACCATCGCGTGCGAGGCGTATTCGTCGGGCAGGCCGACGGTGGAGCCGGCCGGGCCGCTGAAGTCGTCGTCGGTCCGCGAGAAGCGCGAGTGCTTGACGCGGTCGCTGACCGTGCGGCCCTTGCGCCAGATCGAGAACACCGTGCCGTTGTTGATGCCTTCGCGGGCACCGCCGGAGATGGCGATCACGTCGCGGGTGCCGCCGACGGTGAAGGCATCGGAGATGGCCAGTACCCGCAATTCGGTCTGCAGGGCCTGTTCCGACGGCGGATGCGGGATGAACTGCAGGTCGTAGGGCTGCGCCTCGACGGCGACGATGCGATCGCCGGCGCGTACTTCGCGGCCGCTGTCCTGCAGCAGCAGGGTGGCCGCCTTGGAGTTGCCGCCCGCCGCGCTGCGCGTGATGGTGCCGACGTTGACCTGTGCCAGTTCGTAGCCGAGGAACTCGCGGCGCGTGCTCGGCGCGATGTAGTTCTCCCAGATGTTGCCGGCGCCTGCGGTGATGTTGCCGGCCGCATCGAGGTCTTCGTTGTGCTTGGGCAGGCTGAACTTCACCGTCGGGCGTACCACCGCAAAACGCTGGCCCGGCTGTGCATCGTCCAGGCCGACCACATAGGCCACCTGGCCGGTGGTGGCGCGCGTGCGGCCGCCTTCCAGGCCCACCACATACGGCAGCTGGTCGAAGTCGTCGGTGACGCGCAGGTTCTTCAGGAACGGCTCGACATCGGCCAGCGGAATCGCATTGATCGGCGCTTCCTGGCGCGGACCGGGCTGGACGGTGCCCTTGGCGACGCGATCCAGGTAGGCCAGGCTGATCACGTCACCGGGATAGATCAGGTGCGGATTCTGGATCTGCGGGTTGGCCTGCCAGATTTCCGGCCACAACCAGGGTTTTTGCAGGAAACGTCCAGCGATGTCCCACAGGGTATCGCCCTTGCGGACCACGTAAGTCTCTGGATGCTCGCCCACCGCTTGCGCGGCAGCGTAGGTCGCGACGGTCAGCATCGCCGCAGCGACGACCGTACGAAGTCGGTTCAACATGAGTGCCTTCTTGCCTGATTCCCCAACAGGTCTGCGCACTATAGTCCAGAAACCGGGGCGTCACGCAAGCATTGCGCTAGAATGACAGCGTCTTGCCGGCGCAGCGCCGGTGTTCCCAGACGGGTAATCCCATGGCTTTGCTCCCTATTCTCGAATTCCCCGATCCGCGGCTGCGCACCAAGGCCGTGCCGGTCGACGCTGCCGAGCTCACCAGCCCGGCATTCCAGACCCTGCTCGACGACATGTTCCAGACCATGTACGAGGCGCCCGGCATCGGCCTGGCCGCCAGTCAGGTGGACGTGCACAAGCGTTTCATGGTGATCGACGTCAGCGAGGAGAAGACGCTCCCGCAGGTGTTCATCAACCCGGAGATCGTGAGCAGGCAGGGCGAGCAGGTCTACCAGGAAGGCTGCCTGTCGGTACCCGGCATCTATGCCGACGTCGCCCGCGCCGATGCGATCACCGTGCGCTATCTCGACCGCCAGGGCAACGCGCAGGAACTGAGCACCGACGGCCTGCTGGCGGTGTGCATCCAGCACGAGATGGACCATCTGGACGGCAAGTTGTTCGTCGATTACCTGTCGCCGCTCAAGCGCGAAATGGTGCGCAAGAAACTGGCCAAGCAGCGTAAGCACGTGGCCTGAGGGCAGGGATTGGGGAGTTGGGATTGGGGATTGGTGAAGCGGGTTTTCTGGCTTGCCGGATCCGTTGGTCCCCATCCCAATCGCCGGGCGCGGCGCTATCGCGCGTGATTAAAGCGATGGCGCAGGCCGTCGCTGCGCGCGCTCCGCGTACACGGATGGAGCGACACGTCGGGATTGGGGATGTGGATTGGCCAGCCACTGCGCTGTTGCCCAAGCCCCCTGCTGCGAATCCCGATGCCCGAATCCCCATTCCCCGCTACTGCCACTCACAAATCCCCACTCCCGAATCCCCGCCCTATGAGAATCGTATTCGCCGGTACGCCGGATTTTGCCGTCGCCTCGTTGCGCGCAGCCGCGCAGCGGCATGAAGTGGTGGCGGTCTACACCCAGCCGGATCGGCCTGCCGGCCGTGGCCGCGGGTTGACGCCGTCGCCGGTCAAGCTGGAGGCGATTGCGCGCGGCATCCCGGTCTTCCAGCCGCAGACGCTGCGCTCGCCGGAGGCACTGGCCGCGCTGCGCGCGCTCAATGCCGATCTGATGGTGGTGGTGGCCTACGGCCTGATCCTGCCCAAGGCGGTGCTGGCCGCGCCGACCCATGGCTGCTGGAACGTGCATGCCTCGTTGCTGCCGCGCTGGCGTGGCGCCGCGCCGATCCAGCGCGCGATCGAGGCCGGCGATACCGAAACCGGCGTCTGCCTGATGCAGATGGAAGCCGGACTGGATACCGGCCCGGTGCTGCTGTCGCAGCGGCTGGCCATCGGCGAGCAGGAAACCGGCGGGCAGCTGCACGACCGCCTGGCCGCGCTGGGCGCGCAGGTGCTGGCCGATGGCCTGGGCCTGCTGCGTGCCGGCATCCGCCCGGTGGCGCAGCCGCAGCCGGCCGAAGGCGTGACCTATGCGCACAAGCTGGACAAGACGCAGGCGCGGCTGGACTGGACCCAGCCGGCGCAGGAGCTGGCACGGCGGGTACGCGCGTTCAATCCATGGCCGGTGGCCGAGGCGGTCCTGGCCGGCGAGCGCGTGCGCCTGCATGGTGCGGTGGCGCTGGAGCTGGCCCATCAGCAGGCGCCGGGCACCCTGCTCGCCGCCAGCAAGCAGGGCATCGACATCGCCTGCGGGCAGGGCGCGCTGCGGGTGCGCGTGCTGCAGCGCGAGGGCGGCAAGGCGATCACCGCTGCCGACTACCTCAACGCGCGCCGCGACCTGCCGGCGCTGCGCTGATGTCGGCAGAGACCGCAACCGCCGGCGTCGGCTCGCGTCTGGCCGCAGCACGGGTGCTGACGGCGGTGTTCGACCAGGGCCGCTCGCTCAAGGCCGAACTGGCCGCGACCTTGCCCGGTCTTGATGATCCACGCGACCGCGCGCTGGTGGAGGCGATCTGCTTTGCGGTGCTGCGCCGCCGCCCGGCCTATGACGTGGCATTGCGGCAGTGGCTGGAACGCCCGTTGCCGCCGCGCGATGCGGAACTGAAAGCGCTGCTGATGGCCGGCTTCGCCCAGCTCGACGTGCTGCAGCTGCCCGCGCATGCGGCCTTGTCGGCCACCGTGGACGCGTGCCGCGCGCTGGGCCGGCCGCGGCAGGCCGGCATGGTCAACGCGATCCTGCGGCGCGCCCAGCGCGAGGGGTTTCCAGCGGTGTCCGCCGATGCGGGCTGGCCGTCCTGGCTGCGCAAGCAACTGCGCGCCGATTGGGGCGAGCAGGCCGAACGCATCTTCGTGGCAAGCGCGCAGATGGCGCCGATGTGGCTGCGCGTGCAGCGCTCGCGGATCGACCCGGCCGGCTATGTGGCCCGGCTGGCCGCGCTGGGCATCGGCGCGGACACGGATGCGCTGTTGCCGGATGCGGTGCGTCTGCACGGGGCGGTGCCGGTGAGCCAGTTGCCCGGCTTTGCCGACGGCGATGTCTCGGTGCAGGACGGCTCTGCCCAGCAGGTTGCCGATGCGCTGGCGCTGGCGCCGTCGGCACGCGTGCTCGATGCCTGCGCGGCGCCCGGCGGCAAGGCCGCGCATCTGCTGGAACGTCATCCTGGCCTGCAGCTCACCGCGCTGGATGTGGATGCGCGCCGGCTGCAGCGGGTGCAGCAGACCTTGCAGCGCACCGTGCCGGCCGCACAGGTGACCTTGCACACCGCTGACGCCGCCGATACCGCCGCATGGTGGGACGGCCAGCCGTTCGATGCGGTGCTGCTGGATGCGCCGTGTTCGGCCACCGGCGTGGTGCGCCGTCAGCCCGACGTGCTGCTGCATCGCCGTGCCGACGATATCGACGCCTTGTGTGCGTTGCAGGCGCGTCTGCTCGACGCCACCTGGCGCACGCTGCGGCCGGGCGGGCAGCTGCTCTACACCACCTGTTCCCTGCTGGCGCGCGAGAACCAGGCGCAGGTGCAGGCATTCCTGCAACGCACTGCCGATGCGCAGGCGCAGCCGCTGGGTGCGCAATTCGGTCATGCGGCAGGTGCCGGACGCCAGCGTTTTCCCGGCGAGCAGCACTGCGACGGTTTTTTCTACGCGCTTTTGCTAAAAGCGTCCTAACCGCGCGCCGATCCCGGCGCTCCACCTGTGCATCCACTGCCGCCCGTCATGCTCAAGACTCGTGCTTCCAAGGATTTCTGGCTGCTGGCCATCACCGCCGTTCTGGTGATCGGTGCCGGCCTGGGACTGCGCGACCCCTGGCCGTCGGACGAGCCGCGGTTTGCACTGGTCGCCAAGCAGATGGTGATGAGCGGCGACTGGCTGTTCCCGCATCGCGGCAACGAGCTGTACTCGGACAAGCCGCCGATGCTGATGTGGCTGCAGGCGCTGTTCTACACGCTGCTGGGCAACTGGCGGGTGGCGTTCCTGCTGCCGTCGCTGCTGGCGGCGCTGGGCACGCTGGCCTGCGTGTACGACCTGGGGCGGCGCCTGTGGACCCGGCGCGTGGGCGCGTATGCGGCGTGGATGCTGTTGTTCACGCTGCACTTCACCTTCCAGGCCAAGAAGGCGCAGATCGATCCGCTGGTGGTGTTCTGGATCACCCTGGCCAATTACGGGTTGCTGCGCCATCTGCTGCTGGGGCCGGCCTGGCGCTGGTGGACGCTGGGCTGGTTTGCCGCCGGGCTGGGTGTGATCACCAAGGGGGTCGGCATCATCGCCCTGCTGATGCTGATCCCGGCCGGCATCGCGGCGGCGCGCGGCTGGCCGGGCGTGCGCGTGCATGTGCGCGATCGGCGTTTCTGGCTGGGGCCGCTGTTCTTCTTCGTCGCGATCCTGCTGTGGTTCGTGCCGATGATGGTGACCGCGCTGACTGCCGGTCAGCCCGAGTACCGCGTCTATCTCAACGACATCCTGCTGCGCCAGACCGCCAAGCGCTATGCCAATTCCTGGGATCACGCGCAGCCGGTCTGGTACCACTTCAAGGGCATGGCCACGATGTGGCTGCCGACCATCCTGGTGCTGCCCTGGGCGATCCCGGCCTGGTGGCGCCGGCTCAAGCGACGCGATGCGCGCTATCTGTTGCCGCTGGCCTGGTGGCTGCTGGTGCTGGTGTTCTTCACCATTCCCAGCGGCAAGCGCGATGTGTACATCCTGCCGGCGCTGCCGATGTTCTGCCTGGCGCTGGCGCCGCTGGCGGCAGGCCTGCTGCGTCGCGCCGGGGTGCAGCGGCTGCTGTTCGGATTCGTGCTGCTGCTGACGGTGGCCTTCGCTGCCGGCGGCGCGGCGATGCTGATCGGGCACCCGGGCTTCGAGCAGAAGATCATGGACAGCCGCGGGGTCGGCAGCGAGGCCACCGACCCGCTCGGCTGGCTGCTGCTGGCAGTCGGTCTGTGGGGCGTGGCCAGCCTGTTGCTGCTGCGGGTGCGCCGCTCCGCGTTTGCCGCTGCATCGCTGCTGGGCGCGTGGTGGGTGGCGTTCGGCCTGGTCTGCTATCCGATCTTCAACGACTCCAGTTCGGCGGGCGCGGTGATGCGCGAGGCCGGGCGCCGGATCGGCCCGGACGCGCAGCTCGGGCTGGTGGCCTGGAAAGAGCAGAACCTGCTGATGGCCGACCGCCCCGCGCAGACCTTCGGCTTCAAGGTGCCGTGGGAACAACAGCTGCAGCGCGCGGTGGCCTGGCAGGCAGAGCGTCCCGATCGACGTTGGCTGATGGCGCAGGAGACCGCGCTGCTGGCCTGCGTGGACCGCAGCCGCAGCCAGATGGTGGGGGTGGCCAACCGCCGTCGCTGGTGGCTGGTGCCGGCCGATGCCGTGCACGGGAGCTGCGTGGCGAGCTCCGAGCAGCGGGCAGTGGAAGCGCAGGAGCAGGGCAACCTGGACACCGAATGAGCCGGCGCAGCGCAGGTGTCTGCCGCGATCGGCGGCCCGTCAATGCCGTCGCCGGCCGCTGTCTAGCATGGATTCATGCGGGGCATCGTTAGCTTGGCCGGCGTCGCTGACGCGTGTTGCCCGATGTCACCCCCACTTGCCACCGATGTCTGAATGAATTCCTTGCCCACCCAGCCCGCTGCGCTTTCCTCGTCGGCCCCCATCGCATCACCTGCAGGTGTGGGCATTGCCGAACTGGGCGTTTTCGCGTTGACCGCCTTGGTGGTCAGCATGCCGAGCGGGTTGCTGCCGTTCGGGCTGTGCCTGTTGCTTGGCTCGCTGGTGGGGTGGCGCAGCCTGCGCGCAGGCGTTGCCATGCGCCCCTGGTCGCTGCGTGCGCTGGGGTGGTTGGCCGCGGCGGTGATCGCGATGTCGCTGTTGTCGATCGTGCTGTTCGAACACGGGCTGCGCGATGTCGACAACCGCTCGCGCTTTCTGGTGCTGCCGTGGGCGGCGGTGTGGGCGTACGCACTGCGGCCGCGCCAGGTCTGGCTATGGCGTGGCGCGCTGGCCGGCGTGTTCGCGGCAATGTTGATCGCCATGCTGCAGGTGATGAACGGTGCCGACCGCGCGGAAGGCTGGACCAATGCGATTGTATTTGCCGATATCGCGCTGATGTTGCTGGTAGTGGCGGTGTTCTGCCGCCCGCCTGGCAAGGTGCGCTGGCTGGTGGGCGCGGCCATCGCCACGGTGGTGGTGATCGTGCTCAGCGGCAGCCGCGGGGTGTGGTTGTCGCTGCTGGTGACCTTGGGCGTGCTGATCTGGGGCGCGCCCTGGCAGAGCGCACGCATGCGCTTGCTGACCTTCGTCGGCAGTGCGGTGCTGGCGGTAGGCGTGGTGCTCAGCGTGCCGGCGTTGACCCAGCAGATGCGCCTGGGCGAGTTGCAGAGCGACCTGCAGCGCTACGAGGTCGGCGACAGCGACTCGTCCGCCGGTGCCCGGATCGAGCGCCTGCATGTGGCCTGGGACACCTTGCGCGCGCATCCGCTCACCGGCATCGGCGTCGGGCGCTTCGACGATGCGATGCGCGAGCTGCCGGTGTGCGCCGGCGACACCTGGCTGCTGCGCTGCCATCTGGGCCATGCGCACAACGATCTGGCCGAGTGGGGCGCCACCCAGGGCGTGCCGGGCCTGTTGCTGCTGTTTGCGGTCTACGGGGTGCCGTTATGGGTCTTCGCGCGGCTGCATCGCCGCAGCGGCCAGCGCCAGTTCCGCGGACCGGCCGCGGCCGGGGTGATGATCGTGGTGAGCTATGCGCTGTGCGGACTGACCCAGTCGATGTTTGCGCACCAGGTGTCGGCCAGCTTCTATACGGCGATGGTCGGTGTGCTGGTCGGGCTGGCAGCGCGTCAGGCGCAGGAGTTCCCGGCTCGAGCGGCCGACAAGGTCTAGCAAGCGGGCTTGCGGTGGCGATGGGTTATTCGCGCGTCACCGGAATTGACGTGGTGGACTGCCGGCTTCGAGCGCGTCTTGCGCCGACGTAGCGGCGAACGCAGTCGTGTTGCTGGCCGCTCTCAGTCGCCGCGCCGCTCGTCCGCACGCGGCGGGTCCTGCACCGGCTGGTTGTGCTGCAGCAGCCACAGCATGATGGTCTTCTGGCGCACGTAGTTGGCGCGCACGTAGGCATAGATCAACCCGTGCCAGCCATCGCGAAACCCGCCGCGCAGCAGGTAGCCGCGCCAGAAGCGCCAGGCCGGCGCCAGCACCAGCTTGCTCCAGGTCGCGCGCTTGCCGCGCGCATGCTCGTGCTCGGCCATCATCTGCGCATAGCGCTGGGTCTTGGCCAGTTGCTGCGCCAGCGAGCGGTACGGATAGTGGATCAGATCGCCGGCCAGGGTCACCACTGCACCGTCGACACTGGCCGCCTCGTGGATCTCGCGCTTGCCGCGCCAGCCGCCGCGGCGTCGATCGAACAAGCGCAGCACCCGATCCGGATAGGCATTGCCATGGCGCAGGAACCGGCCGAAATAATCCGACAGCCGTGCGAAGCGATAACCTGCCGCACCGGCAAAGCCGCCATCGCGCGCGGCAACGATCGACGCCCGCAGGGCATCGCTGACGCGTTCGTCGGCGTCCAGGCACAGCACCCAGTCGTGGCTGGCCTGCGCAACGCAGAACGCCTTCTGGCTGCGGTAGCCATCGAAGGCGCGCTGCAGGACGCGTGCGCCGTGCGCGGTGGCCAGCGTCACGGTGGCGTCGGTGGAGCCGGAGTCCACCACCAAGATCTCGTCGCAGAACGCCAGCGAGCGCAGGCAGTCGCGTAGGCGATCGGCCTCGTTGAACGCGATAATGCAGGCGCTGATGCGCGGCCGTTCGTCGGGTGCGGTCGAAGAGGACATGTGATGGCTCAATACCTGCTGTTCGCAACGGAGCGTTACGCGTTGCCTATTCTGGCGCCATTGGCGCAGGCATTACAGGCCCGCGGGCACGCCGTGTCGGCGTGGTTCGAGGGCGGTGCACGCGGGCTGGTGTTGCCGGACGTGCGCGAGGTCGGCCTGCGCGAGGCGCTGGCGTTGCGTCCGCGTGCGGTGTTCAGCGCGGCCAACTGGGTGCCGCCGTTCATTGCGGGCGCCAAGGTGCAGCTGTTCCATGGGTTCAACGTGCAGAAACGCGAAGACAACCGCGGGCACTTCCGCGTGCGCGGATTGTTCGATCTGTATTGCACGCAGGGCCCGGCCACCACGGCGCCGTTTCGCGCGCTTGCCGAGCGCGAAGGGCATTTTGCCGTGGTCGAAACCGGCTGGCCCAAGCTCGACCCGGTGTTCCGCGACGATGGCGGCCGCAGCGCTGCACTGCGCGCGCCCGCCAACGGGCGCCCGGTGATCCTGTTCGGCTCCACGTTTACCGAGCGCTTGAGCGCTGCGCCCGCGCTCTACGACGAGATCGCCGCCGATATCGCACGCGGTGCGCATTACTGGCTGCTGACGCTGCATCCGAAGTGCGCGCCGGAGCTGTTCGATCGCTATCGCGCGCTGGCCGGGCCGCATGCCCGCTTTGTCGAACCCGAAGAAGTGATGGCCGCGCAGCGTGCGGCCGATGTGCTGGTGTCGGATACCTCGTCGATCGTGTCCGAGTTTGTGGTGCAGCACAAACCGGTGGTGACCTTCCGCAACCGCGTGCCGCAGCCGCATATGCTGGACTTCCAGCAGCCCGGGCAATTGCCGCAGCAGCTGGCGCGCGCGCTGGCGCCGGATGCGTTGCTGCGTAATGCACTCGCCCGTTATGCCGATGCGATCCACCCGTACCGCGACGGGCAGTCGTCGGAGCGGGTGATCGCAGCGACCGAGGACTTCATCGCCGGCAAGCTCGGCCCACTGCGGCGCAAGCCGCTGGGCGCAGTGTGGCGAGGCCTGCAGATCCGCCGCGAACTCGGATACTGGGGCCCGGTACAACGCTGATCACTGCGAGTTGCGCATCGACGAGACCGCTGCCAATCAGCACTTCACCCAATCCCGAATCCCGACTTCCCAATCCCGATTCCCAATCACCAACGCAGCTTGCGTCGCGCCAACGCGGCACCCAACTGCGCCTGCAGCGCCTGCGCCTGCGCCAACGGCACAAAGCGCAGCCGCAACCCCGGGCCGGCCGCGCTGGCGCCGGCAGTGTCCAGCCACAGCGTTGCGGTGCCGGACAGACGGTCCAGCGGCGAGCGTTGCAGTTGCAGCGCCTGCAGCTTGTCCAGCTCGGCCAGCCGCCACCAGCGTTTCCACCAGCCGCCGCGCACGGCGACAAACCGTGCATCCACCGCGTAGCCCATGCGGTGCACCTGGCGATGCGCCTTGAATGCGCTCCACGGCAACCACAGCAGCAACCACGCCGCCTGGTTGCCGAACTGCCAGGCCAGGCCGATCACCAGCGGCAGCAGCAACAGCAGCGTGGGCAGACTCAATCGCCACCAGCAATGCGTGGCGATCGCCTGCCACTGTGCCGGCGGCCAGGCGATCCCCGGCAGCAGGCGTTGCAACAAGGCATCGCAGCGCTGCGGGTCGGCAATCGGCGCAAGCTCCTTCAATGCGCTGCCTTCGCGGTCGGCGCTGCCGGCCACTGCAGTCTCCACCCGCAACTGGCGACGGCCGAACAGGCGATGCAGGCGGCTTTCGTACAGCGTCCACGACTGGATGCGCCGCAGCGCCACGCTGCTGCGGATGCGCGTCAGCAGGCCGCGCTCCACGGTGAGGCGGCGCTCGGATTGGCTAAGATGAAAGCCGTGGTACTGCGCCACCGCCAGCGCCACCGATAGCGCGCGCATTGCGACCAATACGGCCAGGGCGCCGAGCACCACCAACGCGGCGGTCACTGCCGCCCCCGGATGGATCTGGCTGACGTAGCGGTAGGCCAGCTCGCCGTTGTGTTCGACGAAGTTGGACACGGTGCGGCGCGGAATCATCTGGTAGATCACGCCGAAGCTGGCAGCCACCACCACCATGCCGCGATTGGAGATCAGCCCCAGCCGGATCACTTCGCCCAGCGGCAGACGCAGTAGCGTGTTGCTGTCGGTCTCGATCTGCGGCGTGCTGGCATCGGCGTCATGCGTGCGGCGACGGATCAGGTCTTCCAGCGCCAGTGCCTGGTCCAGCCGCAGCACGCGCATTTCCGCTTCGGGCTTGTGGCCGCCGGCCGATTCCAGGCGCACCTCGGCCACGCCGGCCAGCCGGTGCAGCAGCGATTGATGCACCACCACGTTATGGATGCGCGCGAACGGGATATCGCGCCGGCTGCGTTCCAGCAGCCCGCTGCGGATCGCCACCCCATCGGTGCCGATGCGGTAGCGATAGGTGAAATAGCGCAGCACCGAGATTGCCACCAGCACTGCCATCACCACGCCGGTGGCGATGTGGTCGGCCGAGTCGCGGCTGCCATCGCGGCTGCCGAACAGCACCAAGGCCGCCAGCGGAATCAGGAACTGGCGGATCTGCTGCAACAACACGAACACCCACGACAGCGGATGCAGGCGCTGCTCGTCTTGGCCGGGGTGTTCGATGGCGCTCAC
This sequence comes from Xanthomonas sp. NCPPB 3218, assembly GCF_056725185.1. Classification (NCBI taxonomy): domain Bacteria; kingdom Pseudomonadati; phylum Pseudomonadota; class Gammaproteobacteria; order Lysobacterales; family Lysobacteraceae; genus Xanthomonas; species Xanthomonas sp. NCPPB 3218. The sequence goes on along the minus strand of NZ_CM161516.1, from coordinate 4,453,695 downwards.
AGCGCGTCGTCGTCGTGATCGAGCTGGCGGGCGAGGCGGTCGCGCAGGCGTTCGGCATCGCCCTGATCCAGGCCGGACAAGGCCACCGCGTTGAGCCGGCTGCCGGCGGTATGCACCACCAGCGTGGTCAGCCGGGTGGCGCGTTCGATCGGGCCGCGGCGCAGGTCCACGTGCTGCACGCGCGAAATCGGGATGCGCGTGTCGCTCTGCCAGAGATGGCCGCGTTGCAGCGCCAGGCCGTGCTGGTCGAGTTTCCAGTGGGTGAGCCGATGCCGTTTGACCGCGAACCACGCACCCAGCAGCGCGGCCACCACGGTCACGCCCAGCACCACCGGCCAGTCATGCCAGGCGTGCAGCACGGTGACGGTCACGCCGGCGGCGATCAGCCCGACACATCCGCCGCCCAGCGCGCCGTTGACGCCGGCCACATACGCACCGCGTTGCGGTAGCGGTTGCCACTGGGTGTGGTCCACCGCCGGAGCCTGTTCCGGCGCGGCAGCGACGATGACCTCGGGGTGCGGCGGTGGAGCGTCGTGCACAAGGTTGGCCTGCAGGAGCGGTGCGCAAGCATAGCCGGGCGCCGCGGGCGGGCGCATCCGGCGCAGCGGCGCTTACTGCGCGGCCAGAATCAGCGCATCCACATCCAGCGCATGCCCGGCACGCGCGGCCTTGGTGCGCAGGTACTGCTCGTTCTCCGGAGTGATGTCGCCGGTCACCGGGATGCGGTCTTCCACCGCGATGCCGGCCGCACGCAGGCGCTCGGCCTTGGCGGGATTGTTGGTCAGCAGCCGGATCCGGCCGATGCCCAGACCGCGCAGCATCGCCACCGCACTGCCGTAGCGGCGCTCGTCCGGGCCGAAGCCCAGTTGCGCGTCGGCATCGATGGTATCCAGGCCGGCATGCTGGTAGCCGTACGCGCGCATCTTGGCGGCGATGCCGGTGCCGCGGCCTTCCTGATCCAGATACAGCAGCACGCCGCCGCCGAGTTCCTTCAGCTTGGCCAGGCCATGCCGCAGCTGGTCGCCGCAATCGCATTTGAGCGAACCGAACAGATCGCCGGTCAGGCAGGAGGAATGCACGCGTACCGGCACTGCCGCCGACAGGTCGGGCTGGCCGACCACGATCGCCACCTGGTCGCGCTGCGCCACCCCGCCGCGAAACACCACGAACTCGCTCATCCCCAGCCCGCGCAACGGCACCGGCGTGCGGGTGACCAACTCGTAGCCGGCCGCGGCGGATTTGGCGCAGCCGCTGCCCAGATCGTCCAGTGCCAGCGACTGGCAACCGGCAAAGGCGGCGTGGTCATCCGCGCCGTGCAGTTCCACGGCCAGCATCGCCGGCAGCAGCAGGCCCAGCCGCGCGATTTCCACCGCGCCGGCATCCAGCGCATCGCCCGGGGTCCATTGCGTCGGTACCGGGGTGTCGCGCAGGTAGGCCAGGGCAGCGAGCTGGTCGTAGTCGTGTTCGACCAGCGCCACGCGTGCGCCCTGCGGCGCGCTCAGGCCCAGCACCTGGGCGCGGGTCGGGGTGACGAACAGATAGTGCCGCCCCTGCGCCGCACGCGCGAAGGCCGCGTACGACTGCGCGGTGCTGCTGTCCAGCGCCAGCACCGCGCGCGCCTGCCCGTTGGCCGCCGTCAGCAGCACCGGGCGGCCGGCGCGCAGCTCGGAGGCGGCGCGCTCGCAACGGATCGCCGCCGGATCACCGAAGGCCTGTGCGCTGGGGGAGGGGACGGGGCTGCTCATGCACGACTCCAGATGGGGATTGCCACGGCCGCTTCAAGGCGGACGCCGCCGCGGCTGTTGCCTGCCGCGTGCGGCCATTGTCGCGTGGTTCGCAAGCGCCAGTCGCCACGGCCGGGTGGAACGCTGCATCCAGCGCCCGCCGTTTGAGTTGCGCGGCAGGCGTGGATTGGTTGCATGCCAGCTGCGTTGTTCATCGCCCGGCAATGGCTTTTAATCCCAAGACCCTCTGCCCGCACCGGACCCCATGTCTCTCATCGACTGCAGCGAAGACCGCCACGCCAGCGCCATCCTGGAGATCTTCAACGACGCCATCGCCAACTCGACCGCGTTGTACGACTACAAGCCGCGGCCACCGGAGAGCATGGTCGGCTGGTTTGCGACCAAGCGCGCGGGCGGCTTTCCGGTGATCGGGGTGGAAGCTGCCGACGGCAGCCTGATGGGGTTCGCCAGTTACGGCACCTTCCGCGCCTGGCCGGCGTTCAAGTACAGCGTGGAGCATTCGATCTACGTGCACCGCGACCATCGCGGCAAGGGGCTTGGACGCCTGCTGTTGCAGGGCGTGATCGCGGCGGCGGAACAGCGCGGCGTGCATGTGCTGGTCGGCGGCATCGATGCCAGCAATCAGGCCAGCATCGCCCTGCACGAACAGTTCGGCTTCACCCATGCCGGCACCGTGCGCGAGGCCGGTTTCAAGTTCGGCCGTTGGCTGGACCTGGCGTTCTATCAGCGCATCCTCGCCACGCCGGCCGATCCGCACGACGATTGAGCCGCTGCCGCCGCCGCGCTGTGTGCGAGCGGCTCCGTCTTCAGCCAGCCGGCGTCAGTGCGGATGCCGCTCGGTCGCATACGGATTGGGCTCGCCGCTGCCCGGCGGGCGCAGCGTGTAGCGCTTGTAGGTCCACTGGTATTGCGCCGGGTCGCGCCGGGCGATTTGTTCGATGCCCGCGTTGAGCGCGCTGGCCGCGCGCACCGGGTCGGCGTCGGCCACTGCCGGGTCGGCCGGCTGCACATGCAACGCGAATTGCAGGTCGCCGCCGGCCCGTTCGCACCAGCCATACAGCACGATCGCGCCGGTGCGCTCGGCCAGTCGGTTGACCAAGGTCATGGTCAGGGCGGGGATGCCGAAGAACGGCGCAAACACGCCGTCGCCCATTTTCGGCTGCTGGTCGGGCAGGATGCCGACCGCGCCACCGTCCTTGAGCACCTTGAACAACTGCCGCACCGCCGGGCCTTCGGCACGCACCTGGCGCACGTTGTCGCCGCCGCGTGCCAGTTGCAGGAAACCGTCCACCGCGTCCGATTCCGGCGGGCGATACACGATGGCGATCGGCCCGCGTTCGGACAGCCACTGGTTGAGCAGCTCCCAGTTGCCGAAGTGCGGCGCGGCCACGATGACACCACGCCCGGAAGCCAGCGCGGCGTCGTAGAGCGCCTGGCCATTGCGTTGCAGCCGCGCCAGGTTCTCGGCTGGCGGGCGGGTCCAGGTGCGCAAGACCTCCAGCGTCTGCCGCGCGGTCGACTGCAGCACCTGCGCATGCAGCTGCGCGCGCTGGCCGGCATCCAGTTCCGGGTACGCCAGTTCCAGGTTGCGGCGTGCCACGCGCGCCTCGCGCGCATTGAGCTTGCGCCAGCTCCAGGCCAGCGCGTCGGCCACACGTTTGAGCAACGGCCACGGCAGGCGGCCCACGGTGGCGGCGGTGGCGTAGAGCAGGCGAGCGCGAACATCGGGTTTCATCCGCGCAATTCTAAACAGCGCGGCCGGCGATGACCCGCGCGTGACAGTGCCAACCGTGCTGGGCATGCTGCGCGGCACAGTTTGCTGCCGGAGAGTGCTCATGCTTGCGCTGATCCAACGTGTCACCCGCGCCGCCGTCACGGTCAATGCGCAGACCATCGGGCAGATCGGTCCCGGGCTGCTGGCTCTGGTCGGGGTCGAACCCGGCGACAGCGACGCGCAGATCCGGCGCCTGGCCGAGCGCCTGCTCGGCTACCGCGTGTTTGCCGACGACGCCGGCAAGATGAACCGCTCACTCACCGACACCGGCGGCGGCCTGCTGCTGGTCAGCCAGTTCACCCTGGCCGCAGACACCAGTTCCGGCAATCGCCCCGGCTTCAGCACGGCCGCGCCGCCGTTGGAGGCTGAACGGGCGTTCAATCAATTGGTGGCGATCTGCCGGCAAAAACATCGCGGCGGGGTGGAAACCGGGCGCTTTGGTGCCCATATGGTTGTCGACCTGGTCAACGATGGCCCGGTGACCTTCCTTCTCAGACCCTAGAAACCCACGTCCACCAGCGGTCCTGTCTTGAATCCGGCAGACCGGGCTTCACGCTGGTATAATGCTAGGTCCTCTTTCCAATCTCAAAGCCGGTGGCGCGAGCACTCATGGCCAACGAACGTCCTGCCCAGCAATCCGACATCAAGCTACTGATCAGCAAGGGCCTGGAACAGGGCTATCTGACCTACGCCGAAGTCAATGACCACCTGCCCGACGACCTGGTCGACCCGGAGCAGATCGAAGACATCATCAGCATGATCAACGGCATGGGCATCGATGTCCATGAAGTTGCCCCCGATGCTGAAACCCTGTTGCTCAACGATGGCAACACCGGCAACCGCGAGGTTGACGACACCGCAGCCGAAGAAGCTGCCGCCGCGCTGACCGCGCTCGACACCGAAGGTGGCCGCACCACCGACCCGGTGCGCATGTACATGCGCGAAATGGGTACGGTCGAGCTGCTGACCCGCGAAGGCGAAATCGCCATCGCCAAGCGTATCGAAGAAGGCCTGAGCCAGGTCCAGGCAGCGCTGGGCGTGTTCCCGCTGTCGACCGAAATGCTGTTGGCCGATTACGAAGCGCACAAGGAAGGCAAGAAGCGTCTGGCCGAGATCGTGGTCGGTTTCAACGACCTGATCGAAGAAGCCGACGCCGCCGCTGCTGCGCTGGCCGCCGCCGGCCCGGTCGCCGTGGACGAAGACGCGGTCGATGAAGACGACGACGAAGACGGCGATGACGACGCTGCCGAGGAAGAGGCCGGCCCGACCGGTCCGGACCCGGTGGAAGTGGCCACGCGCATGGAGAACCTGGCCAACGAATACGCCAAGTTCAAGAAGATCTATGCCAAGAACGGCGCCGAGCACAAGCTGGTGGTCAAGGCGCGCGAAGACATGGCCGCCATCTTCACCACGCTCAAGCTGCCGCTGCCGCTGACCGATGCGCTGGTCACCCAGCTGCGTGGCGTGGTCAACGGCATCAAGGATCACGAGCGCAAGGTGCTGCACCTGGCCACCACCGTGGCACGCATGCCGCGCAAGGATTTCATCCGCTCCTGGGAAGGCAACCAGACCAACCTGGAATGGGTGGAAGACGCACTCAAGCGCAAGCAGAAGTGGTCGTCGGCGCTGCGCGACGTCAAGGACCAGATCGTCTCCGAGCAGCAGGGCTCGATCGAGATGGAGAAGGCCAACTACCTGACCCTGGGCGAGATCAAGGAGATCAGCCGCGCGATGGCCTATGGCGAAGCCAAGGCACGCAAGGCCAAGAAGGAAATGGTCGAGGCCAACCTGCGCCTGGTCATCTCCATCGCCAAGAAGTACACCAACCGCGGCCTGCAGTTCCTCGACCTGATCCAGGAAGGCAACATCGGCCTGATGAAGGCCGTGGACAAGTTCGAATACCGCCGCGGTTACAAGTTCTCGACGTATGCGACGTGGTGGATCCGTCAGGCCATCACCCGTTCGATCGCCGATCAGGCGCGCACCATCCGTATTCCGGTGCACATGATCGAAACGATCAACAAGTTGAACCGCATTTCCCGCCAGATGCTCCAGCAGTTCGGCCGCGAGGCTACGCCGGAGGAGCTGGCCAAGGAAATGGACATGCCCGAGGACAAGATCCGCAAGGTAATGAAGATCGCCAAGGAGCCGATCTCGATGGAAACCCCGATCGGCGACGACGAGGATTCGCATCTGGGCGACTTCATCGAGGACACCAACGTGGAGTCCCCGATCGACAACACCACCAACATCAATCTCTCCGAGACGGTGCGGGACGTGTTGGCAGGGCTGACCCCGCGCGAGGCCAAGGTGCTGCGGATGCGCTTCGGTATCGACATGAATACCGATCACACGCTGGAAGAAGTGGGCAAGCAGTTCGACGTCACCCGCGAGCGGATTCGTCAGATAGAGGCCAAGGCGTTGCGCAAACTGCGTCACCCGAGCCGTTCGGAACAGCTGCGCTCGTTCCTGGACATCGACTGATCCGGTAGCCGTATCGGTGCAGTGATCACACAACAGCCCCGCACATGCGGGGCTGTTGCGTTGTGGGGCATGCCGCGAGCTATGCTTGCCCGGGTGGACGTCGCCGAAGCACCAACGCGCCGGGGATGGCGCAGGCGACATTCACGCCCCGGCGACGAAGCCAGACAGCGGCGCAACATAAAGCCCGTGTTTCTGCCTGACTCACGTGACGTTCTAGCCGTGGCTTCTAAGTTGATGGACGAATGGAACGAGGCCGTCGTATGAGCAGGCAAAGCCGCTTTGAAACCACCACATACCGCGAGCACGAGATTCGCGTACGCACCGAGCAGGCGTCCCCGGGCGCCAGGTGGACGCTGTGGGTCGACGTGTATGCACTGGGCGGCAAACGCCAGCCACGCATCGGTGGCCGGGAACAGGGATGGGAGACCTACCAGGAAGCCATCGCGCAGGGATTCCGTGCAGGCCGGCAATTGGTCGATGCGCAGCTTGAGGTGGCTTAGTAGCCGGGATTGGGGAGTGGGGATTCGGGATTGCTGAGGTGATGATTGCTGAGGTGCTTGTAGCACCGGATCACCTACCGCAAATGGTGCGCAAGGCGCGGTCATCGCCTACAAATTTAGAAGCCCGGCTTGCGCCGGGCTTTTTTGTGGGCATGCACGGGCACGGGTGGGTGCGGGCGCTTCTCCTCATCGATGCCTGATGTCAGCAGACAGCGACGCGCGCGGACAGGTAAACTTTCGCCTCAGCTGGACGGTCCGACATGCCCCGCATCTCGCCACCCACCCTGCCGGGCCTATAGCTCAACGGTTAGAGCAGAGGACTCATAATCCTTTGGTTCCAGGTTCGAATCCTGGTGGGCCCACCATAAAAACAGGGGGTTGCGGCTCCGCATTCCCCCTCCAACACACTCCGGTGCCTACTCCGTGCCTACTTCCGGCGCGCTGGATGCGGCATCGCTCCGTTCGATCGTTCGCCTGACCCAGGCGTGCAGGCGCGACACCGGCCACAGGCTCTTGCGGCCGACTTTCACCGGCGCCGGGAACCACTTTTCGCGCACGCCGCGGTAAATGGTGCTCTTGCCCAGGCCGGAGATTTTTATCGCCCGCGCGAGCGGCGCGAACTCGTCGCGGTCGGCTGCATCAACGTCCATCGGAACCACCCACATTTGAACTCCCCAGATAAGGCAGTCGGCCATCGACCCACTTGCCGGTTTCGTTGTAGCGAACGTGCTGATACTTGCCGGTCAGCCGGTGCTGCCGCTCAGTCGGGCAGCCCGTCCAGTTGCGCGAGGTAACGCGCCAGATCATCCAATCAGTGCACACGCTTCCCCTCCCTGAGTCCGATAGGTGGGGCGAACTCCTTGGGCGGGAGGTGCAAGTCGCTGATCGCATCGCTCAGCCTGGTGGCCGGCCAGGCTGACACGTCAACTGGCCACTTGGTGAACAGCGCTACGTGGCCGGGCAGAGCGTCACCATCGGCGGCCACGCTCTCCAGCGTGGAAGCCAGCTGCTTCGCCGTCGTTTCGCATAGCGTCCAGCCACAGAGGTGCCACAAACCATCGCCTACCACCTCCCAAGCTCCGCCACGGAACTGCGGGTTTGCAAGGAGAATGCGCGCGCGCTGGAGGCGCAGTTGACGCTTCGATCCGACGACCAGCAGCTTTGCAACGTAGTAGGTGTTGCTCATGAAGACCCCCCGAAAATGCGACCCAAAAACGAGCGTGTGCGCTGGTGGAGCCCACCTACACTCGTCGGAATAAGGACTGGCAGCGCCGGCTGCTGTGGTCGACCCATAGTCATCTGATGGGATTGGAAACCGTCGCCCAACGCTTGGTGCACCAGAGCGGGAATCTGCTGGCGTAGCGCTTCGGGCATCTCGTTCCAGTGAACGCAGTGCAATGCGCGCAGCTGATTGTAAGCGTGCCGCTCGGGATGGATTTCCAGCATCCTCGCGACGTGGTCGATTTCGCAGATGCTGAAGAACGGGGAGCGGAACATGCGGTTGAGCGCGGTCTGCGCCACCAGTGCCTGAGTATCAGTTGCCATGCCCGGCTCCTTCGCTCATCCGCTGGCAGGTATATGCCTGCTTACCCAACATCGTCCGCCCCAGGGCATCGCACTCACGCGCGCGCCCGGCTTCCAGCGCTTCGGCAATTGCGCCCACGGCTAGAACAGCTGCACCCGCACCGAATAGAGCGCCCAGCGTCCAAGGCAGCAAACCCTTCATCGCACCTCCTCCCAGTGCACCTGCGTGAGCTTTCGGTGCATCGCGGTTACCGTCTCCGTTCCCACGCCGGCAGCACTGGCGACCAGCACGCCCGCCTCATTGCGGCGGACGTGCACAACCAGCGAGCGGTAGCCAGTCTCAGCACAGGACAGGCGGTACGTGCCTGGCTCGGACGGTACTGCGTTGCGGCTCAAGTTCGGCTCGCTATTGGCGTGGTCGGCAAGCACGCGCGCCGCGCGCTCCAGCAGCTCGGCTGTGATCTCTTGCTCGTGCGCGGAGGCCGGGTGCGGCGTACGCAGCGTTGCTGCAGCAGACCGTAGCTCGGCGATCAATTCATTGGACACAAGGCACCTCAAGTTGTTCTGTAGCATCGCCGATGCGATGCGCATTCGCGGCTGAGCGCAGTTCGGTGTCGTTTGGGTGGTCATGCGGGATTTCCCCGGATGTTGCTTGTCGCAGCGTTGGCCTTCCTGATGCGCCGGCGCACCTCGCGGTCGACCTGCTGCACGGTGAAGTCAATCATCTGGTCTTCCACCTGCTCGCTCGGCGGCCTCTCAATGGCCCGCGCTGCCAGCTGTTCCAGGTTCTTGCCCCGACTCAGGGCGCGGTCCACGATCAGCACTGCCAGGCGCATCGAATGGCGACGCCACTCCCCGCTGCCTGTAGCCGTCTCATTGCCTGAGGCCGCTCTAAGCTCTTGCCTGCGTTGCTCCAGCCGCTGCAGAAGGTCCGGGCGTTGCTCCAGTGCCGCCACCAACTGCAATACGCGCGGGGACTGCTCGCGCTCTTCTGGCGAGCGCACGATGCGTGAGCTTGGGAATGCGATCACCTGAGCCATCATGCTTCCTCCTCCGGAGCCGACGACAGCACGCGGCCTGTCACAACGCCGAACCACTCGTATTCGCAGAGCCGAAAACCATGAAGAGTTTCCTGATCAGCATCCAGTACCGCGATCGTCCATCGGCCACGGGGGAGTGCAGATGCAGCCCCGACATGGCACAACCTGCCGAATGGTTTGCGACCCGCTCGGCACATGATGACGACCTGGCCAGGCTGCGGACAGGCTGTGAGATCGACGATTAGCAGCTCACCTGCAGCGAACGTCGTTTCGGGAGTGCCGTAGCTATATGCCCAATCGTTCGGCACCACCATGCAGTTGTCACTAGTGAGCAAGCTCTTGGGGACGCGGTGGGCTACTGCTTGGGTCGAGTTCATGCGACCCTCCTGGCTTGCGCGTGCGCTTCGATCGACGCCAGCACGACCAACTGCTCCCGGCTCACAAAAAACCCCGAGTCCGGCATGCTCATGCAGAAGATGCGGAAAGAGCCTCTTCTGCAATCGGCGGTATCAGGCACCCACTGGACCCAGCGGACCAGCTGCTGATCGCCGATCTGCACCACGTACGTGCCATCCCACCTACACGAAGTGTTGCTGAGGTTGGCGAGCAGCACATCGCCTACCATGAAGTTCGGCGCGTTAAGGTTGTCGCGAACCAGCACGTGCGCGTAGTTGCCCTCCGGCAACGGGAACAGCACAGACGCATGGGTAGCTAGGCCGGCCGGCGGCGCGGCCTCGCTACGTCTATCAATCGGGGCTACACTGCTGCTCGCCATTGTTGTTCTCCTAAATCTTCGCGGATGCTGGGGACTGATTGGCGGACGGCTCGGGCGTTGGCGCGCTCGGGTCGTCGTTGTTTTCGGTCTTCGGAAGATGCTCCGGCTTGAAATTCACGACGCGATCGATATCCACGCCTTCCGGCGCGTAGATGTGCAGCTTCGTGCGACCGCGGTAGGCCGCTCGAACTTGGACCTGCACCCCGTCACCAATGAAGATCGTGGTGCCGGCGGGCGCGTACATTTCCACCGGTCTGAACGCCGGGGTCTGGGGGTTACTCATGCTTGATGTCTCCTTGCGCCAGACGGAAGGTCGGCTCGGGTGGGATGGGGCGGTCGGGCCCGGCTTGCGCCTCACGTGCGACCCGCGCGGTGTGGATCTCGATGCAGCGCATCGGGAGCACCCAGGCGCTAATCACGGCCAGCGCCAACCAGGCGATGCGAAGGCGGGTGCTCATGCCAGCACCGGCCCGGTGAACATGTCCGGCGTAGCCGCAGATAGCAGCCGCTGCAGCTTGGCCAGGCCCTTTCCGGTGACCATCGTGGTCACTGAGCGCATTTGCCCTTTCTCCGGATGCGTCCAGGGCCTGCTGTATTTGAGGTCGAGCAAACCGGCTTCGATCTTGTCCTGATAGGGCTCACCGTGACGGTTGATCCATCGGTGTTCGCGCATCCAGCGCGCCAGTCGCGTGCGGCCGGTGCCGATCAGCTTTGCCGCCTCGCCCAACTCGTGGTTGTGATCGCTCTGCACGACCTGATCGTGAAAAGCAGCCTTCGGCGCCTGCTCCTCGACGGTGTGTTGCAGCTCTATCACCTTCTCGGTGTATGTCAGCAGCAGGCCGCGCATCGCCGCTGGGTCTGAGAGGACGGCCATGGCATCCGTGGGCCAGCCATAGCCGCCGGTCTTACGGATCGTCGGCAGCACGTCCTCGAACACCCAGCGTTCGAACTTCTCGGCTTCCGGCAATCTGCTGCCGGCAACCAGTCTGTACATGTCCGGCTCACTGATGATGCGGACCTGCTGCGTTCGGCCGAGGGCATCGAGGATGGGGTGGTGTTTCGCCACCCCCTTGGCATGCTGCTTAAGTGCGTTGACGGTATCGGCATAGCCCAACGCCTCGGCAATGTCCTTGCCTACGAACCACGGGGCGCCGTCAATCTGCACAGCGCGAATGGTGATGCTCTGGAACTGAAACGGGATGATTTGTGTCACGGGGTGGGTTCCTGTCGTTGGGCAGCAGCCAGCCGCTCCTGTCGCTCACGAAGCGCTCGGACGACCTCGCTGTTCTGACTGCTGGCGTTGCGCTGCGCTTCCGCGGCGACCCAATCTTTAAGGTCCTTCGGGAGGCGGAGTGCCATCTGTGGGTCGAGGCGTGCCATGACGGTTTGTCCTATCAAGTACGGTGCTTAACGCACGGGAGGATGAAAGCCCAACGGCTCGAACGAGGCGTGGTGGTGACGGCTCTGTCGACGTCGATGGTCACCAGGTCTGTTACGGGCCGAGTTCCTTTCGGGTGAGTGCCTGCTTCAATAGGTGGTTGATAGTCCAGTTAAGACTGCGCTCCAGCTCATCTGCTTTCGCCTGGACCCCCGCGCGGACAGCGGGCTCCATACGAAGGCCAAATGGGTTGGTGTCCTTGGTCCTGACCGGGGTGCTGGCGTTGCTGTGCATTTCGTCTCCAAGTCGGTTGGCGACTACATGATGTAATTAGTTACATCATGTGCCTATGGTGTCAAGTGTTTTTTAGCTTCATCATGTAGCTATGGCAAAGAAGACAGAAACCAGGCCGTCGACAGCTGCGATCAACCCGTTCGGCCTGCGCATGCAGCCCGAGCTTCGGGAGCGACTGGAATCTGCCGCGAGCGGGTCGGGTCGATCGATGAATGCAGAAATCGTCGCGCGCCTCGAACGCAGCTTCGGCATCAATGACTTGGGCATCTCCGGTGACGCGCTCGACCTTGCGGGGTTCTTGGCGCTATCGCTGTCGCGCGTCTTGAACGAAGACACGACCGCGGAGCAGAAACAGGAGATCAAGGCGCTGACCAGCGAAGTGATGAAGCTGATGGGCAGCCGACTGCTGATAGCGAAGCAGGGCGAGCATGCCTTCGTCACAGAGCCGCCTAACGACCAGCCTTCACCCAAGGGCGAGCGCTGATCGGGCGATGGGCCACTTCGCGTATGCTCACAGCTCGCTGATTCGCAATTGCCGAGTTGTGCCAAAATCCGGGCGATAGAAACCACAGGGGACGTGCGATGGCGCTGATGCCATGTAGCGAGTGCGGTAAGCAGATCAGCAGCCTGGCGGTTGCCTGTCCGCAATGTGGTGCACCGGTTAGCGAACGGGATGAAGCTCCGAGCACGCAGCAAAGCGAGAGCGGCGCATCGCAAGACGGCAATCGTGGATGCTTGCAGGTAGCTCTCGTCATTGCGGCGCTGATTGCTGCATCTTCTATCGTGCTTGTCGTTGTAACGGCCAACGATGCCAAAAGCGATCCGCGAAGCGCTGAGCAACGCCGCGACGAGAAAGCAATTGAGCTTTGCTGGGAATCGCATGACCGTAGGTCGCTTGAACCCAGCTCGAAGCGGTTTATCGCCTCGGCATGCGAGAAAATGGAAAGCGATTTTAGGACGCAGTACGGGCGAGAACCTTAGTTCAATCATCGGAAGGCTCACGCGTTGGGCTCCTGCCGCGAATAGCAGAGCACTTCCCAGCCACCATCCGCGCGCCGGATAAAGCAGTCGTAGCCGGATTCGTCCTGCTGCTGGGCGTAGGTGTGGGCGTCGTCGACCGAGCGAAATTGGGCTGAGTGATCAGCGACGTTTTTGCTGCGAAACGCCAAGACGATCGCCGCCGCCAGCGCGCCGATTAGGATGCATTCGCCGGCGATCATGCGGGCAGCCTCGATCGGCGGCGAAGATGGGTCATCCGCACCTCGTGCAAATTGAGGATACCGAGAGACACGCAGAATTCGAGCAGGTCGGGGGAAAGCCTTGTCGGGCAGTACCCTGGACAGGCGTTTGCAGCGTCGAGGAAGAAGCGCGGCATCATGTCGACTGCCGCGAGCCGCGCGCGGTAGCTGTTGTACAGCCGGTACATTGCGCGCGCTGCACGATAACGGCTGCGCCACTCGTTGCGCGGGGACTTAGCCTCTAGCCGCCCCTGGCCCCCGCAGGGGCCGGTCTGTCTTCTGTGGTGCTGCTTGCTCACTTCTTCTCCCATCGAGCGGCGGGACATCCGTCGCGATGGGGGAAGTCTAATTAACTAGACAGTGAAGTCAAGAGGGCTAGACTGTAGCGACGGCCCATTTGTCCAGTTTGCTAGACTTTGTTCATTCTTCGTTTAATTAAATGGTCCACCCGGCTATCCAGCAGACCCTTCCGATAATCGCGATTGGACTGCGCGGTGAGTCCTGCCGCTTAGGCTTCCTCCAGTCATGGTCCCCGGCGGGGTTGTCACTCTGGAAGTAGGTTGCGCCATCCAACAGAAGCGCGCGTTTCACGTAGTACTCGGGGTTGGCTGCCCCGTGTACCTGGACCATGTAGAGCGCGCCGTCGACCACTCGAGTGTCTGAGGTGTCGAACATGATGGCATCACCGTCTTCGATAATCGGCTCCATGGAATCGCCCTTGCCGTAGTAGATGGCGAGGTTTCGAGCGTTTAGCCCCTTGCGGCGCAGGCTGTTGGCCTTGAACTTTAGGCTATGGGTCTCGGCATACTCGACAGCTTCCATTCCATTGCCAAGCCCGGCAGCCTGGCTGTATCCGACGACATCTGCCCAGTCAGCAGAGTCTGGAGCGTCCGCAGTTCCTTCGATCGGGCCTCGCCCGTACTGGAGCCATTCGGCGTTGACCTGTAGAGCCTTTGCGAGCTTCGTGAGCGTACCGGCCCTGATTAAATCAGGCTTGGTTGTGCCGTCCAGTATGAAATAGATGCCGGCTTTGCTTAGAACCCGCTGATCAGTTAGATCGCGGGGCGTCATGTTGCGCAAATTGAGCGCGCGGCGCAGGCGCTCAGCCATGGTATCCATAGAGCAAGACAGGTGTAATTTTTAAAGTACAGAGAGCTTGACAGCCAACTGGTCTAGAGCGCTAGACTTGCACCCATGGAGATCACTAAGCAAGTTCTCAGAGACCGGTTGAACCTATCCACGGATGCCGCTATCGCGCGGTGGTTCGGGATAGGGCGCTGGGCGGTGGGTCAGTGGCCCGAGGGACAACCTATCCCGCGCAGTCGGCAGATTGAGCTGGTGGCGCGAGCGCCTGACAAGTTCGCACTTGGTGCGGATAACCGCGTGGTCGCACAGCCAATAGCGGGGACGATTTCTGTGTATCGAGAAGACTCTTCGGCCTAACAGTCGAACGGTTTGATAGTGGGACAAACGCGAGCGCGCAATGCGCTGACGGCGTTAGGGAGGCCCAGGACAGGCAACCCGAATTGGTGCAGGGACGGCGACCACGCGGTGCACGGTTATTCCGGGGGTGCATTGGCGTCTGGCGCGAAACGGGATCGCTCCGGCGATCGAAACCATTCGTCCAGATACGACGAAGCCCCCGCTGTCGGCCAGACAGTTGCGGAGGCTTCGTTGAGACCGAGGCCACTATGCCATTGCACCATGAAGACACGCAAGTCCCCGTCCCCGGCGGGCTACGTCCCATAGCCCATGTGCTCGATGAGGTCATGCAGCGCATCGAGCGCGACAGAGCCCGCCCACTCGCCAAGCTACAGGAGCGGCTGCCCGACGGTCGAATCGCTGTGGAGATCTTTGACCGCGAGCGCGGCGACCAGCCGCAATACGACTTCTACTGCCGCGACCCGCGCCAGGCCCTGGAGTTCGTGCGCCAGCTGGCGAGCAAACAGTGGGTTACGAAGCGGCACCTGGAGGTTTTCGCCTCGCTGATGCTCCATGCGTTCCCGGAAGGGCAGGAGGCCCGTTCGTGAGCGTACAGACGATGACATGGGCGCTCAAACAGCAGCACGTCACCGATGCGACTGCACGCTATGTGCTGCTGTGTTTGGCGAACTATGCCGGCCCCGATGGACGGGGCGCCTTTCCATCCGCCGGCACGCTTGCGAACGACACGGGTCTATCGGAGCGAACGATTCGCGCCAAGCTGGATCTGCTGGAGCAACAGGGAGTGATCGTGCGAGGCAATCAGGCTATCGCAGCCGCCTACATTGACCGCGCCGACCGCCGGCCAGTTTGCTACGACATCGTGATCCCACGGGGTGAAGCAGATGCACCCCGGCCCGAACGGGGTGCAAATGGCGCACCGAACGGGGTGCAGCTGACGCAGGAACGGGGTGCAGGAGCTGCACCCAATCCGTCAATAAACCATCAAGAAGAAAACCGATCCCCTGTAGTCCCCGCTGGGGACGCTGGTGCTGGCGAGCTCGAACTAACCAACGGCCTGCAGGGCGAGCAGCTGCGCCCGAACCCGATCGAGGTGATCCGCGCAACGTACAACCGCATGCTTGGTTCCCGGCCTGGATGCGTCGCCAGCATGGCTACCACGCCGACGCTCGATCGCAAGCTGCGGAAAGCCGACGCCAACGCGCGCAAGACCTGCAAGGCAGCAGGGGTGATCTTCGAGCCGGCGGAGTTCTGGGAAATCTACTTCGGGGTGTGCCTGGACGATCCGTGGCTGCGCGGCGACCGCCCCAACCCCAACAACCTGCGGTGGAAGCAGTCGCTGCCCACGCTGATCGACGATGAGCGCTTTGAGCAGGTCGTGAACACCGCGCTGGCGGCCATGGAGGTGTCGGCATGATGCGCGACGACTTCGACGCCGAGTCGGCGGTGCTGGCCTGCCTGTTCCGTGATTCGAGCTGCTACTGGCTTGCGGCGGACGTGCTGGAGCCTGAGGACTTCAAGGGCCATAGCAATCGCGCGCTGTTCGAGCTGATCGTGAGCGAGGTCAAGGCTGGGCGCCCCTCTGACGCTGTAACGATCGGGGAGTGCGACCCGGCTCTGGCCGAGCTGGCGTTGCACATCAACATCACCTCGATGGGCAACCCCAAGAACATCCGGCGCTACGCGCAGCTGATGAGTCAGCGCCAGATCCAGCGGCGCGTCCGCCAGGCTGGGCAGCACATTGCCAACCTGACGGGGGAGGATGACTTCTTCGGCGCGGCTCAGCGGATTCTCGCCGCGTGTGCGCCGCGCCTCACCGATGGCGGGCCCAAGCACATTAGCGAGTTCGTCAGATCCACGATGGCCGGTCTGGTCGATCGCTTCAACTCGAACGACGTGCTGACAGGCGTGCCGACCGGCTACGAGCCGCTGGACGACCTGACCGGCGGCTGGCAGCCCACCGACCTGGTGATCGTTGCCGCGCGCCCCAGCGTGGGTAAGTCGGCGTTCTCCCTGCAGTCGATCCTGCACGCCGCTGGCCCGAAGGCGAACGTCACCACCTTCATGGCATCGCTGGAGATGTCAGGCGAGCAGCTGGCCGACCGCGCGATCGCGAACATCGGCCGCATCAACTCCGTGCACTTGCGCCGCCCCAAGCTCATGGAGGACCACGAGTGGACGCATGCGCCACTGGCCGCCAAGGAGTTGGCGGCGTATCGGCTGTACGTGGATGAGGCGTCTTCGGTGACCGTGGAGACCATCTCGGCACGCGCCCGCCAGATTGCGTCAGAGGCAGCCGAAACCGGGCATCCACTCGGGCTTGTCGTCGTCGATTACCTGACCTACATCGATCTACCGCGCAAGGAGACCCAGGAGCAGGGCATCCAGCACATCACGCGAAGCCTCAAGGGCCTCGCCAAGGAGTTGCGTGTGCCAGTGATCCTGCTGTCGCAGCTCAACCGTGATGGCGACGATGAGCCATCGCTGAAACACCTTCGCGGCTCGGGCGCGATCGAGCAGGACGCCGACATGGTGATTTTCCTGCACCGGCCGGACAAGGCGAACCGTAACGTCGTCAAGGTCAGCATCGCCAAGCAGCGAAACGGCGCGCTGGGCGAATTCTTCCTGGCTGCAGACATGAGCCAGCAGCGATTTACCCCAACAGAGTGGGCGCCACCGGAGTCTCCAGTCGAGGCCAAGCCTAAGCCCAGGTTCCGTAGCTCAGCGCCGCGCACCGGCAACGCAGGAGCACGGTATGGCGATTGATCGCGATGCAACTGTGGCCGCCTCTGCGCTGTACGCGTTCGCCCAGCAGCTGGAAGCGGAGGGCGCGGTGTACCAGCGCGTTCTGCGGCGCGGTCCGGAGCGTTCAACCACCGCCGAAGCGATGCGGCAGGCGGCATCCATGGCGCGGCAGATCGCCTACCAGGTAGAGCGCAAAGGGCTGGAGTACGCCATGCGCAGCGTGCCGCAGCTGCAGGAGGGAGATGGACTCGCTCGCGCGGTGGAGGCAGCGCGCGTCTCTTGGTTCCGATCGATCACCGGCCGCGACCCGCAGCCCCACGAGTTCCAGCACCAGCAGGCCCTGGCGATGCGCAAAGCGGTCATGGCCGCCTGGCCGCACTTGCGTGGCGCAGTCCTGACAGCGTCCAACACCGCAGCAACAACATTGGAGAGCGACAAGTGAACGAACATGATTGCCAGGCCGCGCAGCAGCCCAGCGAGCAGCAGATTGCGCAATTTATTGCGCCTGCGCGCGAGATGCTGGCCGCAGAGTTGGATGCGGATGGTCAGTGGGAAGCAGCGCATGCGGTCAGGTTCGGGCAGAAACACCTGCACCGCTCCGCGTCGCGCGCTATCGCAAGAGCGCTGCACGAAGTCGCAGAGTTGAGGCGACGTCTACACGAACAATCCGGCAATTCCAGACAGTTGCCGCGGCCTGATGCAACCACCGGCCTGAACGAAACATTCGGAGATTCCGAACGGTTGCAGACTGGCGCTACGGAGGGATTGACCAAGAGGTTGAGGAAGTCGTCGGCCGTGCTGCTGGACACCAGCATGATGGCAACGCAGTTCCCAGCCTGGCTGTGCGATGAGCTGGAAAAGGCGGCATCCCTGCACGATGAGTGCGCAACTGCTCTCGCTGCGCGCCTGCCTGTGGTCGAAAATCCGGGGATAGCCATCATCGTCTCTGGGCAATGGCCGAACTCCAATGAGAAGGGCAGCAACTGGTACATGGTGGCCGACCTGATTCCGGATTGTAGGGGGCCAGGCGGCCAACCGTTGTTCAAGACTCGCGACCGGGTAGTGCCGGAATTCGCTGCGCCTGCGCGGCAGGTGCCGGAGGGCTGGGTGCTGGTGCCAGTTGAGCTCACAGACGACATGGCAATTGCGTTTGCCGAGGTGTGGTTTACGAAGCGCAGGCCAATCGATGACCCGGAAATGGAGGATTGCTACGCAGCAATGCTCGCCGCCAAGCCGGAGCCGCAGGCATGAGGACACACATGCACATCGTCGTCGACTGGCTCGGGATCACCACTGCGATGGTGGCGAAGGACCGTCTGCGGCACATCATCAAGCAGGATAGGCAGTCAGCACCGGCCCACCGCTGGATACGGCAGCCGAAGGTAAAAGTATGCGAATTCGGTTTGTCGAGGATCGGTTCTGCGGAAGTTCGAGGGGGGTGGTTTGCCCGTAAGCCGGTGTACCGCTGGGAGCCGCGCCGATGACTCGGGAGGAATTCGACAACCTGCTGCGGCTGTGGGGCTGGGCATTCGGGCCTCGCCGGCAGGAGAAAGAGGCAGGGGCAGGGCTATACGGCACGTCAGCACTTGCGAGCATGGGCCGTCCCACGACAATCCGACAGTCAGTCACCATGGACCGCGGCGGAAAGGAGCGGCGCCGGCTGCTCGGCGCCAGCGCTGGGCTGATCGATGACGACGGCTGCGCGCGCGCTGTTCCGCCATGGGCGGTAGAGCCGGTGCGCGCGTCTCCTACGCGTAGCGCCGGCGCGCGTGCCCTGGACTCAGATGCGGATATTCCGCCGGACGCGGGGCGGGTGGAGGTCTCGGTCTTGAAGCTGCACCGAATCGACTTCGATCTTGCAACGGCGCTACGCACGCAGTTCTGCACCCTGCTGGGCGGCCAACGGGACAAGGCGGACTATCTGGGCCTACGCGTGGGCGTCTACCGGGAACGCCTGGCCGAGGCTCGCGGATGGGTCAGGCGCGACCTGACCACTTGACGCGTTCCGAACGCTAGTGTAATTTTTTCAGTATGTGTCATACGTGCGACAGAAGCCCGGCCAAGTGCCGGGCTTTTGCGTTTCAGGCCGCTTTGACGGTATCGGCAGGGCCGATGCTCAGACGGACGCCGAGCGCAGTCAGCACGCGCTGGATGGTGTCGAAGCGTGGATTCGCACCAGGCTTGAGCGCCTTGTAAAGGCTCTCCCGGCCAAGCCCCGCCGCCTCTGCAATCTGCGTCATGCCGCGCGCGCGCGCCACGACCTGCAAGGCGTCTTGGAAGTGGTCGGAATCGCCCGATGCAAGCGCTTCGGAGAGGTAGGTCGCCATTGCCTCGCCATCGTCGAGGTATTCGGCCGGATCAAACGGTGTGGTGTGGGTGGGCATGTCGGCTTCTCAGATTCTCGGCTTTCGATTTGTCGGATTTGGCCCCGGCCGCCTTATAGGTCAGCGGCAAGGGCGTGGGCTTTTCTAATGTCCTTGGCTTGGCTGGTTTTATCGCCACCGCAGAGGAGGATGACGACCTCCTCACCACGGCGGGTGAAGTAGACCCTGTAGCCGGGTCCGTAGTGGATGCGCAGCTCACTAACTGGCCCGCCCACCGGCTCGACATCGCCGAGCAAGCCGCGAGCTACGCGCTGCACACGTTCAACGATCACCGCCTTGGCCTTGGTGTCGCGCAGTCCGCGCAGCCAGGTGGAGAACGCTTCGGTTTGGGTGATCGTTGCCATGCGTCTAGTGTATCCAAAAGGATACAAAATGCAAGGGGTATATCGAACGCCGGTTGTGCGCCGGGAGTCCGCGCATCAATTTCGGGGCGAGTTGCCAGATGGGCGCTGGGCCGGACTGTAAATCCGGCGTCTGAGACTCGCGTGGTTCGACTCCACGTCGCCCCACCAAAACTTGAGGGGCGTCGCCAAGCGGCCCAAGGCACCGGGCTTTGATCCCGGCACCCGCAGGTTCGAATCCTGCCGCCCCCACCAAACAGGAAGCGTGGCCGAGAGGTCGAAGGCAGCGGCTTGCTAAGCCGTAGACCCGCGAGGGTCCGCTGGTTCGAATCCAGCCGCTTCCGCCAGTCTTGGGTTGTTCCGCTGCGTTGGGCGGCGAGCGGTCTTGAAAACCGTGGTGGCCGAAAGGCCAGGGGTTCGACTCCTCAACAACCCGCCAGATCCACTATCCATGCCTGCCGGCGACGGCGGGCTATCTGTTTTCGGAGATCGCATGCAGCTGACCGCCCAACAATTGAAGCAGGCGGTGGGTTGCAACGACCGAACTGCAGAGCGCTGGATCGAGCCGATCGGCGAAGCCTGCCGCCTGTACGCAATCAGCACGCCGCGCCGGATGGCGGCATACCTGGCGCAGGTCGGCCACGAATCGACCGGCCTGACCGCGGTGGTGGAAGGGTTGAACTACAGCCTCGACAACCTGATTGACGTGTGCAAGCGCGCCAAGCCGAACAGCCGGTGGCGATCGCTGCTGCCACGAGCGAAGGAGCTGGCACGCAACTCGGTCGCCCTGGGCAATGCGGCATACGCCAACCGCTTGGGCAATGGCGACGAGGCGAGCGGGGACGGCTATCGCTACCGCGGCCGCGGTCCGATCCAGAACACCGGCCGCGCCAATTACGCCGGCATGCGCGACACGCTGCGCGCCAAGGGCGTGCGGGACGTGCCGGACTTCGAGAAGCAGCCGGAGGCGCTGGAGCAGCCCAAGTGGGGCGCACTGGCTGCCGCGGCCTTCTGGGACACGCGCAACCTCAACCCGCTGGCCGACGCTGGCCGGTTCGACGACATCACCGAGCGCGTTAACGGTGGGCAGAACGGCGCCGCCGATCGGCGTGCGCGCTACGCGAAAGCGCTGAAGGCGCTCGGAGCATGATGGTGCCGGATCTCGACGACGCCACCCTGCTGGCTGCGGAGCGTCAATCGCTCGACGAGGCAGTGTTGCTGCTGCAGGAGTGCTGGGGTCGCACGTCTCGCCCGCGCCGCGATGCGCGCAATGTGCTGCGCCTGGGCTATGGGCGCGCCATCGAAACGCGCGAACAGAGTGAGCGGGTAGCCACCATGGAGCTGACCGAGGACGTGATGGAGGCGCAGGAGACACTGCGCGGCCGCTTCTTCGAACTGCTCGCCGTGCATCCGGAGATGCGCCCGTCGCTGCCGTACATCATCGCAATCGCCGACATCATCGGCGCCGAGCTGGTGCGCGACGCCACGGACCTGTGGGCGGCTGCGCGCCGCGGCGACTGGCTGGAGTTCGGCTCAGTAATCCAGGAGTTCCGGTGGGAGCTTTTCAGCGACGCGACGGAGCGCGACAAGCGCGCGGTATCGCGGCTCGTAATGCGGTTGGCCATGGGCGCCGCGAGCCTGCCGGCATGACCTTCGCGCGCTACACGCTGGCGCAGGCGCGCGGTGGTCTGGCGGTGCTGGTGATCGCCACCAATCTGATCATCCTCGCCGCGATGCTGGGCATCTCAATCCCGCCCGGCAACAAGGACATCGTGCTGCTGTTGGTCGGCGGATTGGTCAACCTGACCGGCATCGTCGGCGGGTACTACTTCGGTTCCAACAGCGCGAGGAAAGCAGGTGGCTGACCGCTGGGACCGCGGCCTGCCGCCGCCACGCGATCCGCCCGGCTGGCTCATCACCGCGCTGTGCGGCCTGCTGCAGGCCGCGCTGGGCTGGATCTGGATTGCCTACGCCAACACGAGAGTTTGAGATGGACGACAAGAGCATCGAGCAGGAAATCCAGGACAAGGGCCTGACCGCGCCGCGTGTGCTGCTGGCGGACATCGAGGCATCAATCGCCAGCGAGCACTTTTTCACCGCGCAGGAAGGCGTGTGGGGTGCGCATCCTGGCTTCGATCCGCAGCCGGCCCCGTGCGAGGAGCTTGGGCTGGTGACGATCTGCGTCCTGGTGCTGACCAACGGTCACCGCATCGTGGGCGTGAATGGAGGCCCGGTGGTTGCCGCCAACTTCGACGCCGATATCGGCCGCAAGCTGGCGCGGCAGAACGCGTTCGATCAGGTGTGGCCGCTGCTTGGCTTCCGCCTGCGCGACACGCTGGCGGTGCAGGACGTGCAGAAACGAAATCGTGCGAGCCATGACCTGCAGCGGATCGGTCAGGGCGGAATCATGTGCGTGCGCTGCGGAGAAAGCGAGCAGATGGCCCACAAGCGATCCTGCGAGCAGCGCACTGCTGTGCTCGATCAGTTGGCCCGCTGACCATGAACTGCGCCCTGCTGCTGACGATCGCTGTGCTGGTGCTCTCTGGCTGCGTCGACCGCGGCGACTGCCTGGCTGCGCACGAGGAGACCTACAGCGTGCCGCAATACATGTACATCCCGCAGAGCAATGGGACCATCACCATGATCTACACCGGACAGATCGACCAGCAATCGATGGTGTGCGACCAATGGCAGTATCCGGAGGGTAAGCCGTGAACCGCGTAGCGATCGCCATCATCGCCGCGCTGCTGTGGTCGGCCGCCATGGTCGGTGCCGGCTGGGCCTGGCGCGGTGATCGTGCCGAAACAGCGGTCGCCACCGGCGAGGCCGCAACTGGTAAGCAAGCCTTACAAGTTGAGCAGGCAGCGCGCGCTGCCGAACACCAGCAGGCAGCAGCGACCCAAGGTGCTGCCGATAGCGCCACCACCCGAGAGGACAAGATCGATGCGGACTACGACGCGCGCATTGCGGCTGCTGTTGCTGGCCGTGATTCTGAGCTTGGCCGCCTGCGCAACGAATGGGCAGCTTGCGAAACCTCCCGCCTGTCCGATCCCGCCGCGGCTGCCGCAGAAGCTTCTCGACAAGACGGATTACGCCGGGCAAGTGCAGCGCGAGTTGTACGAGCCTGCGAACTCGCCCAGTCCGAACGCGACGAAGCCATCGACCGTTACCAAGCCGTCTCCACGGTGAGTCCTTGAACGCAGCACTTCTGCGGCCACTGCAGCCGACGATTCGCCGTGCAACTCGGTCGGCGCTTCAGCGCGATGGGCTGCAATGGGGCCGCCCCCCGATCCCGGTGCCGCTGCGTTTCGCGTCCTCGGGCAACGTGGTGCACAACGGTGGCGAGACGCAGAACCGGCGCGGCGTGCAGATCCGCTGGCCGTATGTGCTGGGTTCGGGCGACCTCAACGAACTGCGGCTGCTGCTGGACAACTGGCGCCTGGCCTACACGACGAACCAACTAATCAACGCCGGCAATACCATGCCGATCCAGGGCGCGTCTCTGGAAGTCGGCGGGGTGGTGCGGCCCTTTACGTTCGGCGGTCAGCAGGCGGTGACACTCGCCGACGGCGCCAATGATGTGCTCAGCGATGCGGTGGTGCCCGGCGATTTTGGCCTCACCGCGTTTGTACGAGGCACGATCGTCTATGTGAAGTTGCTGGTGATGTTCGACTCGGCGTCGGCGTCGTTCCTCTGCAACAGCGCCGCGCGCGCTGTCTCTCAGTCGGGCGCACGTGTGGCATGGTTCGACCCAACCGTGACGACCAGCAGCGATGTCTACGCCGCTGGGCAATGGACCGCCACCGGCACCGCAGTGACGAGCCGAAGCAATGGCTACGTGCCCAAGCTGGTCGGAGGGCATGCCGCCGCGGACGCCAAGGTTTGGGTCAGCATCGGCGATTCCATTTCGCAGGGCACGGGCGACACCGGCAGCACCAGCCGCGTCGCCGGCTTGGGCTGGATGTCGCGCGCCACCCGCGCGGCCAACGACGCGGACGCCAGCCAGGTTGCCTACATGAGCATGGCGGTGCACGGGAGCGCGAGCACGCTGCCGGTCGCCGACGCGCGTTACGCGACGCTGCTCAAGTACGCGACGCATGCGGTGGTCATGTACGGCACCAACGACCTGGGCAACAACGGCACGGGCACGGCTCTGGCCACGTTGCAGTCGCGTCTGACCGCGGTGTATTCGCTGCTGCGTGCAAACGGTATTTCCAAGATCCTCGCCGGCCACCTGCTGCCGCGCACCACCTCAACGGACAGCTGGGCGACCGAGGCCAACCAGACCTACAGCGGCGGTGCCGGCGGCTGGGACTCCGCCGGGATCCCGGCGCAGGCCAGTGCGTGGCTGACGGGACAGGTGGGCGCGCTGATCGATGGGGTGCAGCACTGGCCATCGATCCGCGGTGCCGATGACCTCAAGTTCCTGGTGAGCGGCGCGAACAACTACGCCACCGCCGACGGCACCCATCCCACCACCGTGGCCTATCAGCTGATGGCCGGCGATGTGCGTGCGCAGATGGCCGCCCTCTAACCCATTCGGAGACAGCAATGCCGCAGACCTCAATCCTCGCGCCAACGGCCGCAACGCCCAGCACCAGCACGGCGGTTACGCCGGCCTCTGGCTCCACGTCCAAGGTGGGTCTGTACGTTGCGGCGGGCGCCCTGCCGGCGGGCGTCCTTGCCGAGGTGGTGATGGGCACGCCGGGTGCGGATATCGTCATCGGGCAGCTGACTGCTCAGGCTCCCACCGTGCTGGTGCCTGGCCCGGTGTCCGGGACCGGTGTGCGGGTGCGGCTCGCCAGCACGGGCGGCGTCGCAGTCGGCGTGTTCAAAGACGAATGACGATGGGTGCTGCTCAGTTGATCTACCTCGCGCTCACTATGCTGGGGCTCGGCATGGGGATTGCCCAGCACGGTGAGCCCAAAACGGGCCGGCACAACGCCGTATCCACCATCGTGGCAACCGTTCTGATCCTGGCGCTGCTGTGGTGGGGAGGCTTCTTCAGATGAGCGGCCCGCATATCCACACTCCCGACGATGGCCGCGGCAGGCGCCAGGTGCTGGTTGATGGCCGCCCGGTGAAGCGGGTGGTGTATGCCGACACGCGCCGCGGGTTGGTGCGTTACCACAACGATCCGCCTAAGCCGGACAAGCATGGCAAGCGGTTCATCGTGAGGACGCGCCGCGGAACGGTCGAGGTGCTGCCGCTATGAGCCTGCACGTGCGCATCCGTGTGCGCTGGTGGCTGCGGTACTACCTGTCCGCCGTGTGCCTGGCCTGCATCCTCACTGGCATGGAGCCGAACCAGGAGCGCGTAGGCTGGTGGGTCAGGCGTGGTGTGCGGACCGAGATGGTGCGCGTGCGCGCCGTTGTGGAGGCCTGATGCCTACTCGCCCGCCACAGCACCGGCCCACCTGGTGGAAGCCCTACAAGGAGGACGCCAAGCAGGTGAAGCGCAGGCACGCTCGGCGCGCGCTGGCGACCAACTCGACGGCCTGGCGCAAGTTGCGGGCGGTGCACCTGGCAGGCGAGCCGCTATGCAGGTCGTGCGCCCAAGATGGCAGGGTGACGGCTGCGACTGACGTGGACCACATCGACGGCGACGACAGCAACAACGCGTCATCGAACCTGCAGTCGCTGTGCCATGCATGCCATAGCAGCAAGACGGCGAAGGAGAACGGCGGCTTCGGCAGGGCGGCGGCGCAGGATGACCCGTTCGGCGGGCTGCTCCTCGACCCTGGCCCCGAACCTGAACGGGACGGCGCGAAACTGAACGGCAATCCCAACCTGAACGGACGGGGCCGAAACTGAACGGGGGGGGAGGGTCAAAGTCGGGG
Organism: Xanthomonas sp. NCPPB 3218; assembly: GCF_056725185.1. Taxonomy (NCBI): domain Bacteria; kingdom Pseudomonadati; phylum Pseudomonadota; class Gammaproteobacteria; order Lysobacterales; family Lysobacteraceae; genus Xanthomonas; species Xanthomonas sp. NCPPB 3218. The sequence goes on along the minus strand of NZ_CM161516.1, from coordinate 4,428,191 downwards.
GTCGTCCGGACCCGGCCCGTTCGTCCCCCTTTCTTCGCGTTTCCACAGAATTTGAATTTCAGTTGGTGACCAATGGCGAGGCACAAACAGCCCGATGAGCTGGCCCGCCTCAAGGGGGCCGACAAGCAAAACCCGCAGCGGTACAAGCGCCAGGCGCCCAAGTCCAAGGTCGCCCTGGGCCGGCCTCCTGACAATTTGCCCGAGGATGCAGCCGCCGCTTGGCGGGAGCTGGAGAAGTTCGCGCTACCGGGCGTCCTGACCGGCGCCGATCGGTTCGTGATGGAGGTAACGGCCTCGCTGGTGGCCGAGTTTCGCGCCAACCGCGCTGACTTCAAGGCGGCCAAGTACTCGCATCTGATCGGCTGCCTTGCGCGGCTCGGCCTGACGCCGGCTGATCGGCAGAAGCTGGGGACCGAAAAGACCCCGGAGGAAAACCACTTCAACGAGTTCTAGGCATGGCCGTCAAATCACCTAGCGATATGGGCAAGGACTACGCCCGCAGGGTGGTGGCCGGCAAGATCCCCGCCGGCGAGTTCGTGCGGCTGGCCTGCCAGCGGTTTTTGGGCGACCTCAAGCGGACCGGCAAGGACTGGCCGTACAAGTTCGACGCAGCCAAAGCCGACCGCGCGCTCAAATTCATGCAACTGATGCCCCACACCAAGGGCAAATGGGCCGCCAGGAAACAACGGCTGGTGTTCGAGCCCTGGCAGTGCTTCATCGAATGCAACCTGTTCGGATGGGTGCATAAGACCAGCGGCCTGCGGCGGTTCCGCGAGGCATACGAGGAGGAGCCGCGAAAGAACGGCAAGTCGCTGCGGTTGGCCGCGCGGGGCCTGTATCTGTTCGCCGCCGATGGCGAGGCCGGCGCGGAGGTCTACTCCGGCGCCACCAGTGAAAAACAGGCCTACGAGATTTACCGGCCGGCTTGGCAGATGGTCAGCAGGCTGCCGCAGCTGCGTGAGCGCTTCGGCATCGAGCAGGCAGGCAACCCCAAGAATCCGGGGGCGATGTTCACCATGGAGGACATGTCCAAGTTCGAGCCGATGATCGGCAAGCCCGGCGACGGCTCCAGCCCGCACGCGGCGCTGATCGACGAATACCACGAGCACGACACCGACCACATGGTGGACGCGATGCAGACGGGTATGGGCGCGCGCGAGCAGCCGCTGCTGTCGATCATCACCACCGCCGGCACCAACCTGGGCGGGCCGTGCTACGAGAAGCGGCGCGATGTGATTCGCATCCTGCGCGGTGAGGTGGTGGACGAGACGGTGTTCGGGATCATCTACGCGCTGGACGAGGGCGATCGCTGGGATGACCCGGCCAACCTGGTCAAGGCGAATCCGAACTATGGCGTGTCGGTGAAAGAGTCGTTCCTGCTAAACCAGCTGGCGCAGGCCAAGCGTTCCGCCTCCAAACAGAACGCTTTCCGCACCAAGCATTTGAACGACTGGGTGGGTGCGAAAACGGCATGGATGAACATGCTGGCGTGGCAGCGCCAGAAGCGCGCGTTCACGATTGAGGACTTCGCCGGCTGCAAGTGCTACGTGGGCGTCGACCTGGCATCGAAGCTGGACGTGGCCGCCGCGGTTTTGCTGTTCGAGAAGGGCGACAGCTACTACGCCATTCCGCGCTTCTATGTGCCGGAGGCCGCGCTTGAGGACAACGAGAAATACGGCAACTTCATTCTGGACGAGGCCATGGTGGCCACGCCCGGCAACATGACCGACTACGCGTTCATCGAGGAGGACTTGAAGGAGTTTGCCGCGCAGACGGAGATGATCAACATGGCGTTCGACCCGGCGCAGGCCGCCTACCTGATGACGCGCCTCGGCCAAGCTGGCTTGCCGGTGATCGAAATGGCGCAGACGGTGCGCAACCTGTCTGAGCCGATGAAGGAGGTGGAGGCGCTGACCCTGGCCCGCCGCCTATGGCACGACGGCAACCCGGCGATGACGTGGATGGTCGGGAACGTGGTGGCGCGCCTGGACGCGAAAGAGCACGTCTACCCGCGCAAGGAGACGCCCGGCAACAAAATCGACGGCGCTGTCGCGCTGATCCTGGCCATGGCCCTCGCCCTGCAGGCGAAGGAGTCCGGCGTTATCGAACAAGGCTTCGTGGTGATGAACTGATGGGAATTTTCAACAAGCAGGAACGCCACTACCGCGACCGCATCGAGCCGACATTCTCGGCACTGGCGCCAGGCGACAGCGTGTCATCGTCGGACGTGCGCATCTTCGAGGTGTTCGGCGAGCAGCGAACCGCCGCCGGCGCGGTCGTGAACCCGACCACGTCGATGCGCAACTCGGCCGTGTTCGCCTGCGTGAACCTGATCGCCGGTGCGATCGCGCAGCTGCCGCTGCACGTCTACGAGCGGGTCGACGAGTCGCGCCGCCGTGCCGATCACGATTACTGGTGGCTGCTCAACGAGCAATTCAACCAGGCGTGGGCCGCATCGGCAGCCTGGGAGTTCCTGGTGTCGCAGGTACTGCTGCGCGGCGACGGAATCGCTTACATCACGCGCAACCGCGCCGGCCAGGCCACCGGTCTGATCCCGTGGCCGCGCGACTTCGTGCAGATCCTCGAGCAGACGCGCACCGACCCGAAGCAGGCGCCGCGACTGCAGTACACCTTCTACGCGGACGTGGGCTATTTCACGGTCGACCAGGCCGACGTTCTGCACCTGCCGGGATTCGGCTTCAACGGCGTGTGCTCCATGTCGGTGATCCAGTGGGGCGCGCGCAACGGCATCGGCATCGCGCTGCAGGGCGACGAGCATGCCGGCAAGTTCTTCAGCGAGGGAGGTAAGCCCGAGGTCGCCATCACCGCGACCAACAAGATGACGCAGGCGATGCAAGACGACTTCCGCGACGCGTGGGTCAAGAAGTACGGCGGCATGCAGGGCAATCGCCGCATTCCGTTGATCCTGACCGAGGGCCTGGATGTCAAAGAGCTGACGATGTCGGCGGTCGACCAGCAACTGCTGGAGTCGCGGCAGTGGCAGGTCATCGACATTGCGCGCGCATTTGGCTGTCCGCCGCACATGATCGGCGAGACCAGCAAGGCGAGCAGCTGGGGCACCGGCATCGAGCAGATGGGCATCGGCTTCGTGAAACACACGCTGGGGCCTCACCTCAAGCGCTTTCGGGACGAATTGAACCGGAAGCTCTTCTATACCGCGCGCTATTTCGTGGAGCACAACGTCGAGAGCTTGATGGCCGGCGACTCCAAGGCGCAGGCCGAGTATTTCGGCAAAGCGCTTGGCGGTCCTGGTGCGCAGGGGTGGATGACCGTCAACGAAGTGCGCCGCACCAAGAACCTGCCGCCAATCCCGGGCGGCGATGTGCTTTATCGCCCGTCCGAAGCCGCAAAGCCGGCAGAGAGCGCGGCGCCCAACGATACCGAGAGGAACCAAGAAGATGACGATTCCGAAGCTGCTGCAGCTGGCGCGTAACAACGCAGCCGTCTCCAAGCCGCTGCGCGCCGAGACGGCGGGCAGCGAGGCGACCATGTACCTGCATGGGGTGATCGGCGGATGGTGGGGTGATATCGACGAAACAGAGTTTGTGAAGGCCCTGGCCGCCATTGAGGCCGACACCATCCACCTGCGCATCGACTCGCCGGGCGGCGATGTGTTCGCTGCCCGCGCCATGATGACGGCCATCGCGCAGCACAAGGCAACAGTCATCGCGCACGTGGATGGTCTGGCAGCATCGGCCGCCACCGGAATTTGCATGGCGTGTGATGAGGTCGAGATCACCCAGGGCGCCGGCTTCATGATCCACAACGCATGGACCATCGCCATCGGCAACAAGGCCGATATGGCCAAGACCGGCGAGCTGCTGGGCAAGATCGATGACGGCCTGGCCGGCGACTACACCCGCCGCACTGGTAACGAGGTCGCGCAGGTCGTGCAGTGGATGAACGACGAAACGTGGTTCACCGCCGACGAGGCGAAGGAGCACGGCTTCGCCGACCGCGTGATTGAGGTCGTCGGCAAGAAGAAGGCGTCCAACCAATGGGATCTGTCGGCCTACGAGAACGCCCCCAAAGCTCTGACCGAGCCCGGCCCCACCGCGGACGATGGCACCGCCATCGCCGCCCACCGAAACGCACTCGAGCGGCGCCTGGCGCTGCTGGAGCGCGCACCAGCGTAAGCGGCTCCCGCTTGCAAACCACCGCCGCCGAAAGGCGGTTTTTTTGTGCCTAAAACAAGGAACCGAAATGCCCTTCAATCTGAACGCTGAGCGGGAGCGCCGTAACACCCTGGCGAAGGAAACCCGCAACCTGCTGGACGCCAGCACCGGCAACGGCAACGCCTGGACCAACGAGGACCAGACCAAGTACGACAACAACATGTCGGAAATCGAGCGCATCGATGCTGCGATCGATCGCCACCAGAAGGTCATGGACCTGACTGCCGAAAACGCGATGCGCGATGCAGGCGTCAAGGAGCACGACAACGGCGGCGCCGGCGGCAAGAACGCGTCGGCCGAAATGAAGCTGTTCAATTCCTGGTGCCGCGGCGGCGAGGCTGCCCTCAGCGCCGAGGAGCGCCGCCAGATCAGCAACGCAATGAGCGGCAATCCGGCGCTCAATCCCGAGCAGGGCGGCTACACCGTGCCGACCCGTGTGGCCACCACCATTCTGGATCGGATGAAGGAATACGGCGCGATGCGGCGTGTCGCCGAAATCATCACGACCGCCGGCGGCGAGCCGATCAACTTCCCGACCAGCGACGGCACGGGCGAGGAGGGCGAGCTGGTGCCGGAGAACCAGGCCGCCACCGATCTGGATGTGTCGTTCGGCACCAAGAACCTGGGCGTGTTCAAGTACAGCTCCAAGGTCGTCACCGTGCCGTGGGAGCTGCTGCAGGACAGCTCGGTGGACATCGAAGCGTTCATCGCCGGGCGTCTGGAGCACCGCCTAAACCGCGTCACCAACCGCCACTACACCGTCGGCACGGGCGTGGGCCAGCCGCAGGGCTTGGTCACCGGTGCGACCGTGGGCAAGATCGGCGCGGTGCTGGCCTCTGCAGCGGTCACCTACGACGACCTGGTGGACCTGGAGCACAGCGTCGATCCGGCCTACCGCGCCAATGCGAAGTGGATGTTCCACGACAACGTGCTGGCCTCGCTGCGCAAGGTCAAGGACGGCGAAGGCCGCCCGATCTTCGTGCCGGGTTACGACCAGGGCAATCCGCAGGGCGCGCCGGACCGCCTGCTGAACCGCGGCCTGGAGATCAACCAGCACATGCCGGCGCCGGCGCCCGGTGCCAAGTCGATCGCCTTCGGCGACTTCAAGTACTACAAGATCCGCGACGTGATGGCTTTCACCATGTTCCGCTTCACGGACTCGGTGTACACGCGCCGCGGTCAGGTCGGCTTCCTGGCCTGGATGCGCACCGGCGGCGCGCTGCTGGATCAGGGCGACGCAGTGAAGCTGTTCCAGCACGGCGCGGCCGCCTAAGCCGGCTTGCACTGGCGGGCAGTTCGCTGCCCGCCTTTCCCCAACATCGGAGTTTTCCTCATGGCCAAGAAGAACCAGACCACCACCGCCACCGCAACGCCGGTTGCAGAAACCGCACCGGTCGCAACGACCGAGACCACCGTGGCGACCGCGCCGGCGGCCGTTGTGTTTCCCGGCCAGGTGCCGCCGACGGACGACATCGGCGTTCAGATCACCCCAGAAGAGCGCGCCGCGCTCGGCGATGCCGGCGTCGTGTCCGAAGCAACCACGGCGCTGGGCGCGCAGCAGGCGGTGATTGCTGCCACCCCGGAAGGCACGCCGGGCGCCGAGCGCGCAGAAGTTGCCATTGTGACGTTGCCGAGCACCGGCGACAGCGCCACCACCGAGGGCGCGCTGCTCGGTGGCCCCCGCGCGGGCGGCGAGTCCAAGCAGGCGCTGGTCCTGCGCGATAGTCCGTATGGCAAGTGCGGCCAGGTGCGGCCATTCGATGCGGCGCTTGTCGAAGGCCTGGAGCAGGCCGGCTTTATCGACAGCCATCCGGCTGCGGTCGAATCGGCCGAGGGCTGAATCATGCTGCGTCTCGTCGCCGCCGCGTCCTCTGAGCCGGTGTCGTTGGCTCAGGCAAAACAGCACCTGCGGGAAATCAGCGCCGCGCGTGATGAGCTGATCGCCCTGTGGATCACCGCGGCGCGCGAAGAGGTGGAATTGCAAACTGGCTATGCGCTGGCCGATGCCACATGGGAATGGACGCCTGTGGGCGAGCGCACAGGCCCGCTGCCGGTGTGGCCGGGAACAGTGACCAGCGCAGCCGGCGCGGTTCCGATTGTCTTCAAGGCGACGCCAGGCCCTGTGCCAGCCGCGCTACGGGCCGCGATCCTGCTGCGGCTGGACGACCTTAGCGCACACAGCTCGGCGGGCTCCACAGAGCCGCTGAGCGAAAACCCGGCGATGCAGAGCCTGATGTTCCCGTTTCGGCGAGTCCTGCCATGATCGCGTCTGAACTCACCTCGGTGGTGCTGGTGCAGCGGCCAGCGACCGGGACGGATCCGGAAGGACAGCCGGCGATCGGATGGGAGGATGTCGGCCAGTTGTGGGCCGGCATCGCCAACGAGACCGGAATGGGTGCGATCCGTTCCAGCGTTGCGGCCGGCCTGCCGGCCTCTATTGCGCGCTACAGCTTCCTGGTGCGCTTCGCGGACGCTGCTGCGCTGGGCGTCGATGCAGGCATGCGGATCGCGCACGACGGTTTGGTGTTCGAAATCAAGGGCGTCATACGCGACCTGAAAGACCGTGATCGCGCCTACCTGGTGACCGAGCAAGGGGGCAACAGTGGCTAATCGCGTGGATCTGAGCGAGGTGCTGCAGGGCCTGGAAAACCTCAAGGACATCCAGACCAAGGTAGCGCGCTCGATGGCGGTCGCCGGCGGCAAGATCGTGCGCGATGAGGCCAAGCTACGCGCGCCGGTGGAATCCGGGGCGCTGCGGGGGGCGATCTATCTGGCATACCGCGAGGGCAAATCCACCGAGACGACGGTGGTGTACGCGGTGACGTGGAACAGCCGCAAGGCGCCACACGGCCACCTGCAGGAATTCGGCCACTGGGCCGTGCGAGGCGGCAAGCGCGGCAAAGGCGGCACCGAGACCAGTTGGGTGCCGGCCAAGCCATTCTTGCGGCCAGCGTTTGAGTCGTCACTGGGCCGCATGTCCCAAGTCATGATGGAGCGCGGCCGGGAGCGCCTGGCCGATCTGCTGCGCGACATGTACACGCCGAAAGACGAGGAGTTCGTGTGAGTCTCGAGTCCGATTTCCGCGCGCTTCTCACTGATCTGGTCGGCACGCGCGTCTATCCCGACGTGCCGCCGGATTCACCGGTGTATCCGCTGATCACCTACCAGCAGGTCGGCGGCCGCGCCCAGTGGTTCCAAGATCAAACCCGACCCGACAAATCGCACGCGCGCATCCAAGTCAACGTCTGGGCGGATTCGCGCGCGCAGGCCAATGCATTGGCGCGGCAGGTCGATGCGCGCATCGCCGCCAGCAGCTTCGCTGCCGAGCCTTACGGGGCCTTCGAGGCGGATTACTCGGCCGAAATCAAGAAATACGGCACCCGACAGGACTTCGGGCTGTGGTACGCCGATCCGTAGCAACAACGCAACACCCACCACCAACCCGCCCGCCTACGGCGGGTTTTTTTATGCCCCAAGGAGGGCAAATCTATGGCTGTATCACTCCCCAATGGCGCACTGATCTTCATTGCGAGCGGCTACGCTGCCGCTTCCAACATCACCGCCGCATCCAACGCCAGCCCCAGCGTGGCCACCGCGCCCAATACGCTGGCCGCCGGCGACTTCGTGGAGGTAACCAGCGGGTGGTCCCGCCTGACCTCCAAGATCGTGCGCGTCGCTTCCCCGACTTCCAGCCAATTTGCGATGGAAGGCATCGACGCGACCAACACGGCGATCTATCCCGCCGGCAGCGGCGGCGGCACGTTCCGTAAGGTGTCTGCATGGACCCAGATCGCGCAGATCCTCAGCTCGGCCAGTGACGGCGGCGAGCAGCAATTCCTGACCTATCAGTTCCTCGAGTCGGACTCGGAAAAGCGCATGCCGACCGTGAAGTCTGCCTCGGGCCTGACCTTCGGCATCGCCGACGATCCGTCGCTTGCCGGCTATCAGGTGCTCTCCGCAGCGAACGACGATCGCATCCCGCGCGCTGTGCGCATCCTGCTGCCGTCTGGCTCGGTGCTGCTCTACAACGCCTACGTCTCGCTCAACAAGACGCCCACCCTGACCGTCAACCAGATCATGTCTGTGCAGGCCACGCTGTCGCTGCTGGCCGAGCCGGTGAGGTACGCACTGTGAGCATCAAGCGCGGGCAGGCCCCGAAGAAGATCGCAGCACCACTCAAGTTCGCCGGCGATGCTGAGAAATTCCAGCTCGACGTGGTGTTCATCAACCGCAAGCCGGCGGAAGTCGATGCCCTCATTGCCGAGGGCAAAAGCGTCGCCGAAGTGATCCTGTTCCTGCTCGACAGCTGGGACACCGACTACCCGCTGTCGGTCGAAGGCATCAACGAGCTGGAGGACGACCACATGGGCGTGTGCCAGGGAATCATCCAGGGCTACTACCGCGCCCGACGGGTGGACCTGGAAAAAAACTGAGAGCGGCGGTCGGGGCCTTCTACTGGCGTCCCCCGGCCGCCGAAGAATTGGCTCAGTTCGGGCTCACCGAGGACGACGTGGACCGTCCCTCGGTGGACCTATGGCCAGAGGTCTGGGACGCATGGTGCGTGTTCTGTGACTGCTGCACGCAGTGGCGCGTGGGGGCTGCTGGGCCGATTGGCCTGGATTACCTGGTGGTGTATCGCGAACTTGACCGCCGTGGCACGAACTCCGATGCCGACATGGACGCTGTCCGTGTCCTGGAGTTGGCCGCGCTAGACCATATTTTGAAGAGCAAACCTAAATGACCCAAGCAAACATCGGTACTGCGCGGATCGACATCCTGATCGATACCGCGTCGATGAACGCCGGTATCAGCGAAGCCAAGAGCAGGGTGTCCTCGATGGGCGCCGAGTTCGAAGCGCGCTTCGAGAAAATGAGCCAAAGCGAAAAGCGCGCCACGCTCGAGATTCTCAAGTTCAACGACTCGCTGGGCCGCACGCGCGAGGAAATGAAGCTCCTGAATGCCGGTGCGCGCGGCGCCGCGCCGGAAGCGCTGGAGCAACTGCGCGCCACGCTCCTGAAGCAGCGCAACGAGATGGATGCCGGCAGCATGTCGGCAAAGGCTTACTCGGCCGCGATGCGCGGTGTGCCGGCACAGCTGACGGACATTGCCGTCAGCCTGCAGGGCGGCCAGCAGCCGCTAACCGTGTTCCTGCAGCAGGGCGGCCAGCTGAAGGATATGTTCGGCGGCGTTGTGCCGGCGGCGAAGGCGCTAGGCTCATCGCTGCTGGGGTTGGTCAACCCGTACACGGTCACCGCTGCAGCAGCGGTAGCTCTGGCTGTGGCGTGGTCCAAGGGGCAGGACGAGGCAGAGGAATTCGCACGTGTGCTGGCGGAGACGGGAAGCGTCGCGGGTGTCACGACCGACCAGATGATTGCGATGTCCGAAGCGCTTGCCGGGAGCAATCTGACCCAGGGGAAGGCCGCCGAGGCTTTAACGGAAGTCGCGAAGAGCGGCAAAATCGCCTCCACCAGCTTCGTTGCCGTTGCTTCGGCTGCGGCCAACATGGAAGACGCAACCGGCCGCGCAATCGCCGAGACGGTCGCCGAGTTCACGAAGCTAGGCCAGGATCCAGTCACTGCCATCGCCAAACTTAACGAACAGCACAACTTCCTCACGGAGGCCACATACTCGCAAATCAAAGCCCTGCAAGAGCAAGGGCGTACGCAGGAGGCTGCCTCACTCGCAACTAACACGTACGCCAAGACGTTGAACGACCGGGCCAACGACGTGCGAGCGAGCCTTGGCAGCATCGAGCGCTCGTGGATGGCTGTAAGCAAAGCGGCAAAATTTGCTTGGGATGCGATGCTCGATGTGGGTCGTGAGGAGTCCGGCCAGAAGAAAATCAATGATCTCTCGGCTTCATTGGTCAAGATGCAGGAGCTGCTCGCCAGCATGCCGGCCGGCGACCGGCGGCGCGGTATGGTGGAGAATCGGATTGCAGAAATTCGGGCGCAGATGGGCGCTCTACAGGACGCCTATATCAAGGAACAGAAAGCCGCCAATCAAAAGATGCTCGCCGCGCAGGCGAATCAGGCGGCAATCGATCAGGATCAGGAACTGCTTCAATATCGTTCCAACGAGCAGAAGCGCGTCGCTGCAATCAAGGCCGAGCAGGGCAGGGCACGCGAGGCGATCTACGCTGCCGAAGCAACTGGGGACAAGGATCTGGCAGCCAAGATCGCGAAGAATCGCGATGAACTGATCAAGCAGATCAACGAAAAGTACACGAAGAAAGCCGGCGCCAGCACCGCCGGTGCCAGCCGCTCGGCCTCCCTGCAGGGCTTTACCGACGACCAGACGGAAGAGCGGGCGAGGATCTCGGCCGACACCAAGGTGCTACAAGCTGAGTTCCAGGCTCGCCAGGTGTCGGCAGAGGCCTACTACAGCCGCATGCGCGAGCTGGCCGAGCAGAACACCAGCACGGACGCCCGGACGATTACCAACCAGATCGAGTACCTGCGCGTCCAGGCGGTCAGCGGCAAGGACGCTATCAACGTCAACAAGCAGATCGGCGAGCTGGAAGCCAAGCTGGCCAAGGTGCGCATCGACGGCGCGGCCGCGCAGCAGACGCTGACCACTCAGGAGAAGCTGGCAATCGCATCTCGCAACGCTGGTGTCCAGTCCTACGCGTCAGCGCTCGACGCCAGCACCGACGCGCTGCAGCAGCAGATGGATGCCATGGTCGCCAAGGTCGGCGCCGGCGATCGCGAATATGAGATTCAAGAGCGAATCAATGATGTCTATCGAGAGCAGGCCAAGCGCCTGGCCGAGCTCTCGCTGCAAAAGACCGCAGACCCGGCCAATGCCAAGGCCTACGACGAAGAAATCGCCGCGGTGCGGGCGGCCACGGACACCCGGGTCGCGATCATCCGTAGCGGCTACCAGAGCATGGCCGAGGCGCAGGCCAATTGGGTCAACGGTGCCAAGTCGTCGTGGGCGAACTACGCGGATGATGCGCGAAACATCGCCGGCCAGTCGGCCAGCCTGTTCGACAACCTCTTCGGGGGGATGGAGGACGCGCTGGTGCAGTTTACGACCAAGGGCAAGGTCGATTTCAAATCGCTGGCCAACTCGATCATCGCCGACATGGCGCGTATTGCTGCCAAGCAGGCGATCGTCGGCGCGCTGGGCTCCCTGTTCGGCCAGCTTGGTGGTGGCGCTGGAGCATCGGCGGCCACGTACCTTGGGCAGGCATCCACCGGCGCAGGAAGCAACTACAACTTCGGCAGCAACGTTGGGCAGTTCACCGGCGGCGGCTGGGCGAGTGGTGGCTACACCGGCGACGGCGGCAAGTACGACAAGGCCGGCTATGTCCACCGCGGCGAGTACGTCATCAATGCCGAGTCGACGCGTCGCATCGGCCGCGGCTATCTGGATCAGCTGAACGGATATGCCAACGGCGGCCTGGTCGGCGGATCCGGCGGTGCTGGGCTGATGAGCACTCCCAACGTGAACATCACGGTCAATGGCGCGCCCAGCGAGCCTGAGGTGAATGTCACCCAGGGGAAAAACGGTCTGGATATTGAGGTTGCATTTAATCAATTTGAGCGCCGGTTGGCGCGCGGTGTTGCAGATGGCAGCAGCCCAGTCGGACCCGCCTTCAAACGACGCTACAACTTGCGGGAGGTGGTGTGATGGCGACATGGCCAGCCTATGCACGGCTGACGCTCGCAACTTACTCGGAGAGCTTCGAGCCGTCGATCGTGCGCACTGAGATGGAGCGCGGCATGCCCAAACAGCGGCTGCAGAACACGCAAGTGATGATGAACGTCACCGGGACGGTTCTGTTCATGACCAAGGCCGACGCGCTGGCTTTTGAGCAGTGGTACTTCGGTGAACTGCGGCGCATCGGGTTCTTCAGCTGGACCAGTCCGAAGGATGGCATTACACGGCAGGCGCGCTTCAAAGATTCCGCCATCGGCACTTTGACGCCGCTCGCCGGTGACTTTGCCATCTCGCAACGCAGCGTCACTTTGGAGTATCTGCGATGAGTACGTTTCTGGAGCGCCGCCAGCGCGTTACCGACGACGACACCACTGCGCCCCTGGAGCTGCTGGAGATGACCGCGCCATCGTTCGGCGCGGTCCTGCGCATAGCCAACGACACGCAGGATTGGGTAAGCAACGGCAACACCTACAAGGGATTTCCGTTCCGCTTCAAGCCTCCAACTGATTCAGCCGGACAGACGCCGCGGGCGCAGCTGGAGGTGGACAACGTCGGCCGTGGCATCACCGATGACTTGGAGCATGTGCAGCCCAATGAGCTGGTGATGTGCCGCTACCTGATCACAGATCGGGCACAGCCGGATGTGATCGCCCGGCGATTCTATTTGCCACTGACGCAGGTGACCGCCGCCGGCGCGCTGATTACCGCGCAGATCGGCGTGGACTTCTTCATGCGGCAGCAGGCAGTGAAGTTGCGGGCGAACCCGTTCACGCTGCCGGGGATTTTCTGATGCGGGTCAGTGAGGTTGAACGCTTCCTCAACATCCCGTACGACGCCGACAGCTACGACTGCGCCGACCTGGTGGTGCAGGTGCAGCGGGAGCTGTTCGGCCGAGTGGTGCAGATGCCGGCGCGGCGCCCGCGCGGTGCTGCTGGTCAGGTGGCGCTAGGCGAGATGTCCCGAGCGTATGCCGTGCCAACCGACAAGCCGGTGGACGGCGACCTGGTGCTGATGTTCGACAAGGGCCAGAGCCGACCCGGACACGTTGGCATCTTCTTCTACCTGGCTCATGAGGGCTGGGTGCTTCACACAACCAGCGCGCTCGGCAGCAGCTGGCTGCATCGGGCACGCGAGCTGCCGGATTACGGCGCACGCATTGAGGGGTATTACACATGGGTCTGATGACCACGCCTGCGAGCAACGGCCAGCTGGTGCTGACGCCGCACCCGGTCACCCTGGAAGGGCAGCGCCATATTGCGATGGACCTACATCCGGGCGAGCGCCTGTGCGAATTCCTGCATCGGCACGTGATCGACCTGGACGAGGGGGAATGGACAGTCTCGATCGGCGGGCGCGTCGTGCCGCGTCACCTGTGGGCCCACGTCTATCCGAAGGATGGGCAGGTCATTGAGGTGCGCGGTGCTGTAGGAAGGAATGCGCTGTACATCGTCGCGATGATTGCGCTGACCTACTTCACCTTCGGCATTGCCGGTGCTGGCGGCGCTGTTGCGACCGCGTGGGGTGGCGTCGCCGCGTCTGCGGTTTTTGTGGCCGGTTCGCTGGTGATCAACAAGGTACTGGGGCCGAAGATCGAGAGTCCGACCGGCCCAAGCACCGCCGGCACGGTCTACAGCCTGTCAGCACCGCGCAACCGTCTGCGCTCGTATGAACCACTGGGCCTCCTATTCGGCCGGATGGCGATCGCCCCAGACTTCGCCAGCAAGCCTTACAGCTTCTACGAAGGCGATAACCAGTACATCGGCATGGTGCTCACGCCAGGCATCGGCGTCGGCCGCGTGGGCGTGTTCACCAATGCCGACACGCCGCTGACCAGCTACGAGGGCGTGAGCGTTTACCACTCCGGCTATAGCCAGATGCCGGACGAGACGATCCCGCTCTACAGCAACGTGGATACCACCGACGGCGGCGAGCTACCGGACACGGCCGATTTCGTTACGCGCACCACCAGCACCGACACCGTGCGGATCCAGATCAATCTGGAATACGTGCTGGGCGGCGTGGGCACCTCGGGCAAGAAATACAACGTATCCGAAACCGTGCAGGTGCAATACGCGCCGACCGGCACCGGCATCTGGACCACGCTGGCCACCCAGACGTTCACCGGTGACAAGCTGGATGTCAGCAAGCGCGCAACCCTATCGGCGGATGTGGCTAAGGGCCAGTACGACGTGCGCGTGCGCATCCTCGGCCAAGGCAACTACGAGGGCGACAACACCCAGACCAACGACTTCCAATGGTCGACGATGGGCAGTGTGCAGGCCGACACGGCCACCTACGCCGGCCTCGCGCGCACCGGCATCCTGTTGAAGGCCAGTGGTCAGATCAGTGGCCAGCCCGACGAGCTGCGTGCAGAGCACATCGCCTCACCCATCCCGGTATGGCGCAATGGCACCTGGGTGACGGAGGAGACCAGCAACCCGGGCGCGCACATCCTCAAGTACGTCCGCGGCTATTACGACCAGAACGGCAGGCTCATTGCCGGCATGGGCAAGAGCGACGAGGAGATCGATGTCGCGTCGCTGCAGGGCTTCATGGCCCATTGCGAGGCAAACGGCTACACCTACGACTACTGGTTGACGGAGGAGCGCAACCACGACGATGTGCTGCAGGCGATCGCGCTAGCCGGCATGGGTCAGACCACTTGGGCCGGCGGCCGCCTGGCCGCTGTGTGGGCCGCCGACGAGCAGCCGCTGTCGGGCGTGGTCAACATGGCTGAGATGAAGAAGGGCAGCTTCAGCATGGACTACACGCTGGCCAGCGCTGCCGACGGCATCGAGTACAGCTACTTCGACAGCACGACCAAGAAGGTCGAAACGCTGCGGGTGCCGGCGCCCGGCGTGGAAACGATGCTCAACCCGGCGCGTCTGACCGGTGAGGGCATCGGCCGCGAGGCGCACGCGGCGGAGATGGCGCGCTACCACCTCGCGCAGAGCCTGTTCCAATACAAGGACATCGGCTTTGCCCAGGACTTGCAGTACCTGTCCTATCGCCGCATGTCCATGCTGTCGATCTCGCACGACCTCACGCAATGGGGCTTCGGCGGGCGCATCGTGGCGGCAGAGCGGAGCGCGCTGCTGGGCACGGTCACGCTGACGCTGGACGAGCCGGTGCCGCCGCCAGATGCACGCAGCGCCTTCATCGGCCTGCGCATCCCGGGTGAGGCGGTCTATCGCACGTTCCGCGTACGCAATTTCACCGAGGCAACCGACACCATCCAGCTTGTCGACGAATGGCCGGAGGACGCGCCGCTGCCGGGCGAGAGCTATGCGGATTCGATGGTGCAGGGCGGGTGGCAGGACAACCCGGCCCACGACACAGTGTGGATCTACGATTTCAAGGCCACGCCCGGCCTGCGCGCGCGCGTGGTGGTGATCGAGCCGGAAAGTGATCTGAAGGGAGCGAGCATCAACGTGGTGCCGGAGGGCCCCGAGTTCTGGATTTACGTCAAGACCGGACAGTACATCCGGCCGGAAAATGGCTCATCGCTGGCAACCCGGCCGATCCTCAGCAACTTGGCAATCAACGAGGACCAGATCACCACCGGTGACGTCACGGCCACCGATTTGGTGGCCACCTTCGACATCACCGGCCCGTTCGATCACGCGGTGGTGTACGCCTCGGCGTCGGACGGCAATGGTGAGCTGGTGGAAGTGGCGCAGACGCGCACCCGCACGGCGCGGTGGCGCATCCCGCGCGCTGGCACCTACACCATCAACGTGCGTCCGTTCGGCCCGGAAGGGCAGATGGGCGTGGGCGCCTCGCTGATCTACACGACCATCGGCGCCGACGCGCCGCCGGTGAACTACGACCTGTTCGACGTGGAGGAGATATCCGGCGGCATCCGGCGCTACACCTGGGGCTTCTGGAACGACACCATCCAGTCGGCCAACCTGGCCGGCGCGGAGATCCGCTACGCCCAGGCCCCGGAGCAGGGCGCGCCGATGCCGGCGTGGGACGCCATGACGCCGGTCGGCGACAGCGGTTACCACACCGGTGCATTCGACTCGCCCATCCCGTCCTCGGGCAAGTGGACGTTCGCCATCCGCGCCCGGAACACCAACGGCACGCTGTCGGTGGCGGCCAAGTACGTCACGAAGACGCTGGGCAAGAACCTGGGCGAGCTGCAGGAAGAGATGCAGCAGGCGATAGACAAGACCACCGAGGAGATCCGCCAGGGCTTCATCGAGGCGGCCGCACGCGACCGGGAACTGGCCGACCAGCTTTTCCAGCAGGCCCAAGACCTGGCCAACCTGGAGGCGCTGGTGAATGCGCCGGAGTGGGTGGATCAGGCATGGCCGGATGGCTCAATCGTGAAGCACAGCGGCGCGCTGTACGTCGCAAGGCAAGCTGTGCCAGCTGGCACAGCCATCACCAACACCGCATATTGGACGGTGATCGGGCAGTACGCGAGCCTGGCTGAGGCGGTGGGCGCGATTGGCTTGGCGATGCAGCAGGTCACCACCGACGTGCAGCAGGTGGAGCAAGAGCTGCAGATCGTTGCGCGGGATGTCAGTGGCGTGAGGTCCAGCCTTGCAGGAAAGGCCGATTCGACAGTGGTGCAGGCGATGAACACGCGCCTGACACAGGCCGAGAACAGCGTTTCTTCGCTGTCGCAGTTGATCGGCACGGTGCAGTCGACGCTGGCGGGCAAGGCAGACGCCAGCGCGGTGCAAGCGCTGCAGAGTCAGGTGACTCAGCAGGGCAACCAGATCACGGCGCAGGGCACGGCGATTACCGGCGTCACAGCCAAGACCAATGTAAACGGCAACATGCTGGTCAATCCCACGTTCTCGCAGGGCGCTCTGGGCTGGACGTTGCCCACGGGCATGTCGATCGCCAACGAGGCGCGGTTCGGCTACTACCTGGCGTTCGGCTTCAACCAGGCCACTGCAAACGGACTCGCAGCGGTGCAGGACCGTGCCGCGCCCCCCGGCACCTACACGGTGGCGACGGACGTGTACCGCAACAGCTCTGTTGGCACGGCGCGCATCGAACTGAGCTACCTCAATTCGTCGGGTCAGCCGGTGGGCGGTGCCACCGTCGCCACCGATTCCTCCATCGTCGGTGCCTGGCAGCGCATCGTTGCATCGGCGCCTCCAGCTGCGGGCACTGCCACGATTCGGGTGCGCTTGATCTGTGAGCAGACCAACGCCAACGTCAGCTTCCGTCGCGTGAAGCTTGAGGCGGGCGCGGTCTCGACGTTGTACACGGACGAGAACGCGGTCAACACGATGGCCTCAGCGACGCAGGCGCTGGAAGCGCGGATGACGGTCAACGAAAACGGTGTCGCGAGCTACTTCGCTTCCTACACCTGGGCGCTGGACGTGAACAAGAAAGTGGTCGGCATGCGCTCAGTCAATGATGGGGTTCTGGGCAAGATCACCTTCTCTGCTGACGTGGTCGAAATCATCGGCGCCACACCTGGAGGTGGTCGCAACGAGTTCGTCGGCGGAAAGTTCTACGCCTATGCGCCCAACGGCCGCCGTGTGGTGGCGCTTGGCTATGGGGTGACATGACCAACGTCCTGATCATCAACGACGCAGACACCGGCGTCGTGCTGTTGCAGATCACGGATCAGCCCGACTCGGACCTGTTGACGCAGCACATGGGAGCCATTGCGATCGCCAGCGGTAGCAATGGCTCGGTGCCGGTGCCGGTCACAGGCAGCGCCAACCAGCTGTACTACTGGTTTGTGGCGGACACCGGGGCCGGCAACAGCCTACTTCCTTACTTCAGCGATGACGGCAATACCATCACTTGGGCATCGCCCTCTGCAACGTTGACGGCACGCGCCGGCGGCACTCTGTTCTATGGGAGGTTTTGATGGCCTATGCAATCTTCGAGGCCGGCCCCAATCGCGTTGTCATCTCTGAAACCTGGAAGAACTTGGCGCTGGCGTCGAAGCAGACGATCACGCCTACAGGCAGCGGCGTGCTCAAAACCTGGAGCCTGACGGTCGCCGGCACCAATCCTGCCCTCGCGTTTCTGGGCGAGAGCAACGCCGTGCTCGCCACGCGCACCCAGAGCGGAAACAGTTTCACGTTCACCGGCTTCACCACCAGCGGCAGCTTCACCGCCTACGTCTTCGACGAGCCGAACTTTGGACGCCGGGACTACCTGGTGATCACCAATCCCGATACGGATCAGGTGCATTTCGACGCCACGCTGAAGTACATGAAGGTGCGGGCGCTGCTGCAGGGCAATGCCAATCAAGGCGGATCGATCACGCTGCCCGAAGGTCGCACCTATGCCGCGCTGGCCGGCTCTACCGGCAACATCATGCTTGCCATTGGCGGCCTGATCGGCGGCGGCCCGCAGTGGCAGGTGCAGGTGCTGTGGCGCAAAGGCGTGGTCAACATCAACGGCAACGTCGCATCCATCTCCGCCATCGATACCGCACAGGAGTTGCGTACCGGCACCGACAGAAATCCGCAGCCGCCCCCTGGCAACTACGGCCAGGCCTGGGTGCGCTCTCCCATTCTCGACGTCACTGGATACTGATCATGCTCACGTGTCAAACTGGAAAAAATATGAAGATTCGACCTCACCGTGGTGCCTTGGCGGACTCCATGTCCAGTTGCCGAAACATCGAGCCGACGATCGGTGCGGTCGTAGAATTTCTGCGCAGCGACGGCGGTGGGGCCTTCGTGGTCACGCCAGACGTAGTCAGTGTCAAGAAGTACGGCAGTGGTTTGGATGAGCGAACCGGTTGGGACACTTATGCAGTGTCCGTGCGCGGTATGGGAATCATGGCGTGGATCGACGGCCCGCTGGAAGGCATGGAGATGGCCAAGTGATCATCAGCGAAAACCCCACCTTCGGCACGCAGACTAAGATTGTGGCGCCGCGCATCGAGATCCGGTGGAACCCGGTCACCAATGATGGCCCGGTCGAATTCCACCTCGAGCAGATGACCACCAAGCCACACCCCGATGGCTGGACGCAGACGCTGGAGCGCTTCTTCCTGCGCGTGCTCACAGTGCAGATCAGCGACCTTATCGGCCGCAGCTACGACATCACCGCGCCGACTACGATCAAGGCTGACCCAGCGACCGGCGCGGCCGTAGAGGCGCCGGGCGAGAAAGTCACCGAGCCTGGCGTGCACCTGTTGCTGGGCATCAAGGCGGCAACCCGCGCCGCCTATGATGCGAACGTGGTGACACCCGATCCAGATGCGGACCCGCTCGCGCAGCAAATCACGATCATCTGGAACCCGATCACCGACACCGGCACCGTGACGTTCCAGGTCGAGGATCGCGGCGCCGCCCTCGGCGTGCTGGCGGCGCCCATCGCTGACCTGATCACGCCGACCTACGCCATCCGCTATCCCGGCGCGGAGGCGACCCAGGCGCTGGAGGGCTGGAAGCTGCAGTCCCTGATTAAGGCGGCAACGAATGCAGCGATCGCCGCCAGTCTAAGTACTGTCGGGCAGGTAGCGGCCTGAAAGGTGCGGCATTGCGTCTCAACCTGGGAGATCGCAAAGGTTGAACATGCCGACACACCCATTCAGGACACGGAAATGCCCACAGTCGTCCCCGTCTATTTCGGATCTCCCACCGCCACGCAGCTTGCCGATGACCTGCGCGAGCATGGCGTGGTCGCCGTGGACACCATGCGGACTGCGGCGCGCCAGCTCGCCGCCGAGGTTGAGCGGGAGCTGGGGTTTCCATCGGTTTTAGAGGACGAAGGCGAATTCCTGCTGCACCTCTCGTGCGTGGTGGAGCCGGCGATGGAAATTGGCTCCATTGACTACTACGTCTACCCGCGCGCCTTTGAGCGGGACGCCATGGAGGCCCGTAGGATGGTCGAGGCCGCGGTGCGGCAATGGCACTCTGCAGGCCAGCCCAGCCGCTTCGCGGCCAGGCTCAATGTCTGAAAGGGCAAGTTGCGGCACCGCCGGCGACCAAGTGCGTCTGCAGGCCGGCGCATCGTGCGATTGGAATCTGGCACCTATCCCCACGTGATCGTGGTTGACCCGATCGACTCCATCGCATCCATCTCGGCGTCGGTCGGTCCCCAGTCGACCGTGCTCAGCGATACCGCTGCGGCGCCCGTGCGCGGCACCGACTGCCATGCAACGCACTCGCCCGCGCCGGTTTTCCTGGGCGACTTCCTCGCACCCGGCAGGCCTGTCCGTGCAGCGATCCAACGCTCAGCGAAGCGCATATCCTGTCGCAGGCCACCCCGGTGGGGCGCCTTGATGGTGCAGCCACGCCAGCACAGCCACACCTGCCCTGGAGTTACGTGCGCCACGGATCCGTAGTTGAAATGCATCAGCGCCTCATCGGCCGACACATGGACCCAGCGGCATGCGGGAGGGAGGGGGCGGCGCGACATGCAGCCATCCTGACAGGCTGCCGTCTCAGGCGCGGCGATGAGGGCAGCAGATGCCCTGGGCGGCTCACCCGGACTTGCGCTTGCGCAGTTGCGTCACCTTTGCCGGCTCTCCCGTCAGCAGCCTGTGCAGCGCCTCCAGCGCGGCCAGCTTCTCGCCGGCGTAATCGTGCCGGTCGTAGTGCCGGTTTTGGACCCCGCCCAGGCCGTGTGATTGCAGCTGGCCGCGAATTTCCTGGCTCTGGCCAGCGGCCGCCAGCCGCGTCTCGATCGTTCGCCGCAGATCACCCGGGGTGAACCGGCCGCCCTCAAGCTCCCCGGCGTCATCCATCGCGATCACCACCGCATCGAACGGCGTGCGCAGCATGTCGTAGGTCGCCGGCGCCGCGCCCTCGCTGAGCGTGAACAGGTAAGGCCCGAGCGGTTCATTCCCCCTCATCACCTGCAGCGCCTTCTCTGCGTCAGGTAGAAGCGGGACATAGTGCGCTCGGGGCTTCTTTCGTCGCCCTTTGCCGTCGAGGATCCGCACCGTCCCGGTGTCCAGGTCCAAGCCGTCTACCTCCATCCGCGACAGCTGGGCGATGCGCTGTCCTCCCGTCAGCAGATGGAACTGGAGCAGTGCGCCGGCAGGGCCTGGGAGTCGGGCGATACGCTTCCAGTAGGCGCGCAGCTCGGCCACCGATAGCGCCCGGTCTTTGGCAGCGCTGCTGCCCTCGATCGTGGCCAGGTCGCGGGCCGGGTTCGCGGACACAGCCAGGGCGCGCATCGAGGCCGGCGCGCGCGCATCCTGCCGGGCACGAATCGCTGCAGCATAGGCGGCGCGCAGGTGCGACCGGATCTTGCCGGCCGCCCTCAGCTTTCCGGACGCGGCGATGCGCGCCAGCACCGGCAGCAGGTCGTCCAGAGTCACGTCGCCGGCCGGCATCGCCCAAAGCACCGGCCAGGGGGCTTTCACGTGCAAGGCGATCGAGTTCTCTGCCTCCCTCGCGCTGATCTTGCCGGCGTCCTTCAACGACTGCACGTATGCATCCAGCAGCGCCCCCAGCGTGGCTGCCGATTTGGCCGCCCGCGCCGCCGCCGCCGCCCCACGCTGGCGCTCTGTCTCGCGTTGTTCAGCATCCAGGACCGCCCGAAGATCCCGATCACCAGCCTGGTAGCGTTTCGACAGCTCCGAGGCTCGTGCGCGCGCCTCAGCCAGGGTGAGCTCCGTGCCCAGCGGCAGGCGTTCCTGCACGCGGCCGGGCGCCGTGTACCGGTAGTAGAACGCGATGGCGCCAGACGCTAGCCGGCGTGCCTGCAGCTGGCCTGCGCCATGTGGCCGCGTATCGTTCGCCCATTCGCCTGGTTTAAGTGCTGCCAGGCCGCGCGCTGTGAGCTGTTGCCTTCCCTGTGCCATTGGTGCCTACCTGGTGCCTACTTCCCGCGAGACCGGGGGAGCCGACTATGCACGTCCAAGCACCGGAAGTTCAAGCGCGGCGAGGG
Source organism: Xanthomonas sp. NCPPB 3218 (assembly GCF_056725185.1). Classification (NCBI taxonomy): domain Bacteria; kingdom Pseudomonadati; phylum Pseudomonadota; class Gammaproteobacteria; order Lysobacterales; family Lysobacteraceae; genus Xanthomonas; species Xanthomonas sp. NCPPB 3218. The sequence continues at coordinate 4,406,493 of NZ_CM161516.1, read as the reverse complement.
TGTCGAGTTCATCGGCGCACTTCAATGCACATTGTTGGAGTGCTGGACAAGGGCTCATAATCCTTTGGTTCCAGGTTCGAATCCTGGTGGGCCCACCAATAGAAAGCAGGCACTTGGACGCGCGGCCAAGTGCCTTTTTTGTGGCTCGGAAACTACCGGGACACGTCGTGTTCTTCTTCGCTGATCGCGTAGTCGGCGTCTTCTGGATAAGCGTTTGCGTGTGCGGTAGTCATCGTGTCGCTCCGTTGCGGTGCGCTTGCTTGCGCAGCCAAGTAAGGACGTCAACTGCCGGGTCTTCATGCATGCAGACATGCAGCCGGCCCAGCACCACGCTCTGCGCATCGCCGCCCGGCAAGACGTCATCAAGGCCGGTGGCTTCGCAGGCGATCAGGAGCGGCGGCAGACCAGGCTGCGCGTGGGAATGCAGCATGGCCAGCACATAGCCCTGCATCATTTCGAAGCTGAGGGTGACGCCGGTGCAGACGCGGAACTGTTTGCTAGTGCTCATCGCCGCACCTGCGCATCTAAGGCATCGACGGTAGTGGTCGCTGCAGCAGCGTCGGCAATCGTGATGGCCCGGGTTGTCTTGCCTGTACTTCCGAGGCGTGCCATCAGGCTCAGCCACGCGGTATGGGTGCATTCGAGGGTGTTGGCGATTAGACCCACACGCTGGGGCATCTGGCGCGCCGCAGACGCGGGCGCTACTTGGGTGTTGTAAGACATGCTGGACTCCTTTTGTGGTTTGGAATCCGCCACGCCGAGACCAATCGGGGTGGCGGACAGTGCGCGGTTGGTCTGCCGGCCAAAAGGAACCGGTGGGCCTTGCGGCCCCCGCGCACCGCCCGCCATAAAGCTGGCCGGCATGCGCCCGCGACGATGCGGGCGATAAAAAAGCGCCATGCATCGATCGATGGGCGCTGGTGCGCCTTTTGATTCGGGAGACCAATCCCGGTCGCCGAATGTGCGGCGACGTTGGAATACTCGCTCCGCTGCTAGGAGCGTGTCAACGGAAAAATCCGCAACGCTATAGCAATAGTCTCGAGGCAGCACACTTCATAGCGGTGGCGGTGCCGAAACGATTGGTCAGCGCCGCGATCCTTAAGGCGGTGTTGGCCGACATAGGCGTATGCCGGCGCGAATTGCGCCATCACTCCATGCAGCAAATTTTCAGCTCCAGTAGTTCCAGCCTGACCGAATTACGCCACGAGCAGCGGCGTAATCTCGTACCACCGCAAGACCACGCAATGCTCAAGAACCTCCGTTGTGGCGAATGCGCCCGCCTGCTGTGCAAGGCCGGCGCCTTCGATGAAATCCAGATCAAGTGCCCGCGTTGCGTCATAATGCTGCGCAGGCCTTTGGTGCGCGCTTGCCACAGATGTCGGTAGATGCGTTCGAGCAGGTGATCAAATACGCGCTGCCACTGTTTATCGGGTTGTAGCGGCTCAGCAATAGGGTCGATGTCGCGGCACAAGTGATCGCGCTTTCGGAATTGAAGGGGCTGCGCTGCGGACACCGGTAGCTGGCACCGTCCAAAGGCTGGCTGTGCATACTGTCGGTGGCAGTGTCACACCAGCCCAGGCACTTCTGGTCGTCGTACCCAGCGAAGACGCTCTGGAGATCGAGGCCACTGTGCTCAACAAGGACATCGGCTTCGTGCGGCCGGGTAAGGATGTGATCGTGAAAGTCAATAGCTTTCCATATAACCGCTACGGCTACCTGACCGGCAAGGTAGTTAGCGTCTCCCATGACGCCGCGCAGGACGAAAAGCTGGGCCTGGTATTCCCTGCCCGGGTGAAGCTGGAATGGGCCATGCTGAAGATCGATGGTATAAGTGCGCGGTTGAATGCCGGGATGAGCCTTAGTGCAGAGATCAAGACGGGCAAGCGCCGGGTCATCGACTACCTGCTTAGTCCTTTTCAACAGCACACCACTGAAGCCCTGCGCGAGCGCTGACACATGCTGACCCTTTCGCTGATCTATGTGGGCACCGTGCTCGTGTCCGGAATGCTCGGCTGCGGATGCCGGCTGCGGGTGGCCGCACATCGCCTGGCAACCGAGTCGATCGACAGCCCAGCGAAGGGCACGCGCTGGACGAATCGATACCTATTCTTCAGCTTCTGGCACCTGTTTGTCTCGCTCTTCTCGCTCGCTTTCATGCTGCCTGTGATGGATCTCCTCATCAACCACGGCGTACCCGGCAGGGCCCTGCCAGGCCTGTATCTGTTGTTGTGCCTGCCGTTGGCCAGCGTCTGCTACTGCGTTGACCTGCGGCTTACACGACGCTGCGATCCCCGGAAGCGGGCAGGGCGGCTGGCGCTTCGCAAGCGCCTGAGAGGGTCTTGATCCTTTCTGGACGTCCAAGTGCTTCACGGGTTTCCACCTGAACTCCAACCGCAAGGAACGCGCCGCCATGACCACGTCCAACAAGACCATCTACTTCATTCAGGGCGACCTGGACGCGCCGCCTCCACGATGAGCGATCCGTCCGCAGCACGAGCATCTGTCCAGATCACTCCCGCAGCGATCAGCCCATAGATGCCACCCTCATGTCGAGCAGTGGCTCCGTGTGCCCACAAGCGTGCCTCAAGGGTGTCGGTTAGAAGATCTGACATGCGGCATTGCATCTAAATGACTGACGGACATTGCCTTAGCATAGCGCTGGCGCCAGAGCTGCACATCCCGGGGTCTTGACTGTGCTCCAAAGGCGTGGCGCTGTACGACAACATGAAAGTCCTGACAGTAACTGTGTTGGTAACTGTCACTACTTAGATGGTCTAATCCTCGCAAATATGGGGATTCGGGCCGAAGTGCGGTTGAGGGTGGGCCAATAGAAAGCAGGCACTTGGACGCGCGGCCAAGTGCCTTTTTTGTGGCTCGGAAACTACCGGGACACGTCGTGTTCTTCTTCGCTGATCGCGTAGTCGGCGTCTTCTGGATAAGCGTTTGCGTGTGTGGTAATCATCGTGTCGCTCCGTTGCGGTGCGCTTGCTTGCGCAGCCAAGTAAGGACGTCAACTGCCGGGTCTTCATGCATGCAGACATGCAGCCGGCCCAGCACGATGCTCTGCGTATCGCCGCCCGGCAACACGTCATCAAGGCCCGTGGCTTCGCAGGCGATCAGGAGCGGCGGCAGACCAGGCTGCGCGTGGGAATGCAGCATGGCGAGCACATAGCCCTGCATCATTTCGAAGCTGAGGGTGACGCCGGTGCAGACGCGGAACTGTTTGCTAGTGCTCATCGCCGCACCTGCGCATCTAAGGCATCGACGGCAGCGATCGCTGCAGCAGCGTCGGCAAACGTGACGGTGTAGATGGCTTTGCGTGTACTTGCGAGGTGTGCCATCAGGCTTAGCCACGTGGCATGGCTGCAAGCGAGAGTGTTGACGATCAGGTCGACTTGGCGGGCAATCTGGCGCGCCGCCGACAATGGTGCTCCTTGGGTGTTGTAGGACATACGGGTCTCCTCAGGTTTTGGAAATCCGTCACCCCGACGCCAATCCGGGTGGCGGACGGTACGCGGTTGGCGTGCCGGCCTGAGGACCGGTGGGCCTTGCGGCCCCCGCGCACCGCCCGCCATAAAGCTGGCCGGCATGCGCCCGCGACGATGCGGGCGATAAAAAAGCGCCATGCATCGATCGATGGGCGCTGGTGCGCCTCAGGTTACGGGACGCCAATCCCGGTCGCCGAATATGCGGCGACGCCCGAATACTCGCTCCAGCTCACGGCGCGTGTCAACGGGAAAATCCGCAACGCTGTAGCAATAGTCTCGAGGCAACACACTTCATAGCGGTGGCGGTGCCGAAACGATTGGTCAGCGCCGCGATCCTTAAGGCAGTGTTGGCCGACATAGGCGTATGCCGGCGCGAATTGCGCCATCACTCCATGCAGCAACTTTTCAGCTCCAGTAGTTCCAGCCTGACCGAATTACGCCACGAGCAGCGGCGTAATCTTGTCCCACCGCAAGACCACGCAATGCTCAAGAACCTCCGTTGTGGCGAATGCGCCCGCCTGCTGTGCAAGGCCGGGGTGGATGCACCTGTGGCTGTCCGAGTGCGCGCGCGTGCTCAAGGAAGGCGCGCCGGTGCTGCTGGTCACCGACGCGCTTTAGATCGCCGGCTTTGCCTGGCGCGACATCACTGTGTGGACAAGACCGAAGGCGTGCGGCCGCAGTTGCGGCGCTGCTGGAACCAAGCCGAACACATCGTGTGGGGCAGCAAGGGCAACATGCCACTGGATCGCCGCGCGCCTGTGCTGCCGGGGGTCATCCGTGAATCGGTGCGCAAGGCTGACAAGCATCACCTGACCGGCAAACCCACCGACTTGATGCGGCAGCCGGTCAAGATCTGCGAGACAGGTGGACGAATCCTGGATTCCTTCGCCGGCAGCGGCACGACACTGGTAGCGGCCGAGCTTGAGGGATACGGCCGGACCGGTGTGGAGATGACTAGCCACCATGTGGGCTATGCGTCCGAGCGGTTAGGCTCCTTGTAAAACTTACGGGAGCTGAGAATTCTCGGCTCCGATTTCGTTACGCCCTCATCAACCTGTTGCGCATCAGTCCAAGCAACCGCCCAGACCATCATCGCGATAGCGGCAGCCAGATCCAAAGTGCGACGAGGGTGGCCAAAAGAACGGGCGGCGTCAGTATCAGTCCCACCTTAATGTATTGGCCCCACGTGATTCGTTGGCCCTTTCCGGCTAGGACATGCAGCCATAGAAGCGTCGCGAGCGAGCCGATCGGGGTGAGCTTAGGACCCAAATCATTGCCCACGACGTTGGCATAGATCATCAATTCGCGGGTAGCATCGGGAAGGTTGGCCCCATCGATGGCGAGCGCGCCCACCAGCGTTGCCGGCATGTTGTTCATGATCGAGGCGAGTCCCGCCACTGCGAAGCCGGTGCCGATCGTGGCCACAAAGCTTCCTTGCGCCGCCAGCCACTCAAGGACCGCACTTGCCGCTTTAGTTAGCCAAGCATTGCCGAGTCCGTAGACCACCAGATACATGCCAACCGAAAACAGCACGATCTGCCAGGGCGCTTCGCGCAGGATCTTCGTCAGCTGCATCGTGGCGCCTCTGCCGCCCGTCGCCCAGCGGCCAGCAATTGCCATCAGCATCAGCGCGGCCGCGCCCGTCACCAGAGCGATGGGTACACCGAGCGGTCCGGTCACGAAATACGCCACAAGTAGCAACGCGAGAAGTGGCAAGGCAGCACGGAAGACCGCCGTGTCACGTATCGCCTCACGCGGCGCTTCGAGATCGCTGACCGGATATGTGCGAGGAATGTCGCGCCGGAACCAGAGCCACAGCACGATCAGTGTCGCTACGACCGACACTAGATTCACCGGCACCATGACCGTTGCATAGCGTCCGAATGACACGTCAAAGAAGTTCGCCGTGACGATGTTGACCAGATTCGAGACAACGAGCGGAAGGCTTGCCGTGTCAGCGATGAAACCACATGCCACCGTGAACGCGAGCGCGCCGGCAGGTGGGAAATTCAGGCGCAGCAAAATGGCGAGAACAATGGGCGTCAGCAAAAGTGCCGCGCCATCGTTAGCGAAAACCGCAGCGATCGTGGCGCCTAGCAGAACGATCAGTGGAAACAGTTTCCGACCATTGCCGCCGCCCCATCGAGCCACGTGCAGTGCTGCCCAGGCAAAGAAGCCGGCCGCGTCCAAGATGAGCGAGATGATGATGAGGGCGACGAAGGTAAAGGTCGCATCCCAGACGATCCCCCACACGGTGCCGACGTCGTTCCACCCGACGACGCCGGTAGCCAAAGCGACTGCGGCACCGGCGAGGGCCGACCAGCCGATGCCAATCCCGCGCGGTTGCCAGATGACGAAAACAAGGGTGACGATGAAAATCGCGAGGGCAAGCATGCAGCGCTCCGCAGTGGTCAGATGGAGCGCTGATTTACGCGCTTGGACAATTCTTCAGCGTTTTCAACTCGCTCAGAATAGCGATCGGTCAGATACGCCGAGCGGCCACGCACAAGCCAGGTGAATTTCACCAGTTCCTCGCAAACGTCGACGACGCGTTGATAGTAGGCAGACGGCTTCATCCGCCCGGACTCATCGAACTCCTGAAACGCCTTGGCAACGGATGACTGGTTCGGGATCGTGAGCATGCGCATCCACCGGCCGAGCACGCGCAGCTGGTTCACAGCGTTGAAGCTTTGCGAACCGCCGCAAACCTGCATGACGGCCAGCGTCTTGCCCTGCGTCGGGCGCTTGGCGCCCTCGGTGAGAGGAATCCAGTCGATCTGCGCTTTCATGATCCCTGTCATCGCGCCATGGCGTTCCGGACTGACCCAAACCATACCCTCCGACCAGTAGGCGAGCTCGCGTAATTCACTCACCTTCGGGTGGTCTGGAGCCGCCCCGTCGGGCAGCGGCAGGTCGTGCGGATCGAAGATGCGTACGTCGCAGCCGTACCAGCGCAACAAGCGGCCAGTTTCCTCTGCCAGCAGCCGCGAATAGGAGCGCTCGCGCAACGAGCCGTACAGGATGAGGATGCGGGGCGGATGTCCGGGGTCGCCGGGCGTGGCCAGTGCGTTGACGTCGATTGGGGTGAGGTGTGTCGGATCGATGCCGGGTAGATCCATGGCAACGCCACCCATCACTTCGACGCTCCGCCTGTTGTCACCGCTTCGCCGTCTTCTTTCGTAAAGGACGCGACCGGGTGGGCCAGCAACGTGAGCACTTTCTCGGATGGCCGGCAGAGCGCCACGCCCCGATCGGAAACGACGATGGGACGATTGATAAGGATTGGGTGCGCGATCATCGCGTCCACCAGCTGTTCGTCAGTGAGGGCAGGATTGTCCAAGCCCAACTCCGCGTACGGGGTTCCCTTCTGGCGTAACAGATCGTGCGGCGCGATGCCCATGGCGGCAATTAGCTCGACCAGCTTCTCGCGCGTCGGCGGGGTGTGCAGATATTCGATGATCTCAGGGTCCTCGCCAGACTGGCGCATCATCTCCAAGACGTTCCGGGACGTGCCGCAGGTAGGGTTGTGATAGATCGTCAGCATCGCAATGATCTCCTTGAGCTGGGCCGTGTCAGGCCGACGGGCATTAAGGCTGAGGAAGGCTCAAACGCAGGTTTCCGATGCGCAACGAGTCAGGGCCACACCACAGATCTCTGGGTTGCCCGAGCAGCAGTCCTCGGTGAGAAACGAGAGCAGCTGGCGCATGTCCTCGTAGCTCGCCGCATAAAGGACACGTCGCCCATCGCGCCAGGAGCGCAGCAGGCGAGCACGCTCCAGCGTTGCGAGGTGAAAGCTCATTCGTGTTGGGGGGATCGTAAGCCGCTCGGCAATCTCCCCTGACGGCATGCCGTCAGGGCCTGCGCGAACTAGCATTCGGAATGCGGCCAGTCGATCGGTGTGTGCGAGGGCAGAGAGGGCTGCGACAGCGGAATCGTCTTTCATTGCGCTACTCTACAAATATAGTTGCAAAGTGCAATAGTTGGCTCAGTTTGCGCCTGCACGGCGGAGGCCGGTGCCGCGCACCAACCGCCGTAGGACCAGTGCATCAGGGATTGGCCGGGGCCACCGGCTGTGGCTGGGGCTCCAGCACAGCACGTGCGGATACGCTTGAGCACATGCGCATCGACTTCCAGCCTTGCTCGGCGGCAAGGTTGAAGCGCTGCCTACCTAGCGCGCCTGGGCGTCCCAAAACCCCATGAGCTGCGTGATCGCGGCATCCATCGCCTTGAAGCTCATGCCATCCCGGGCCAGCGTGGATAGCCCGAGCAGGAAACTGTCGAACACGCAGGTCAGTGCGGCGGCGTCCACGGCGGGCCCGAGTTCGCCGCCGGCGATGGCGCGGTCCACGCAGGCGCGGATGCCGGCGCGCGTGCGTGCGCGCGAGCGCGTCAGCGGTGTGCACAGTGCCGAGAGCTCCGGCGACGGCGCGCTCATCACTCCCAGCGTGACCATGCAGCCTTTCGGGTGGCCACGCTCGCACTGCATCTTGGCGGAGCGGCGCAGCGCAAGCTCCACCGCCTGCCTGGGGCCGAGCGCGGCGTCCCACAAGCAGTGGGTCACCTTGGCGTAGGTCGCCAGGTAGCGGTCCATGCATTCCTTGAAGAGCGCTTCCTTCGAGCCGAAGGCAGCATAGAAGCTGGGCGCGGTGATGCCGCCACCAATCGCGGCCTTGAGCTGGCTCAACGAGGTGGACTCGTAGCCCTGTTCCCAGAACAGGTGAAGCGCCTCTTCCACCGCGGCGTCACGGTCGAAGCTGCGTGGCCTTCCCATTTGCGCCATGGCGCCCTCCGATCTCTACATCAAGACTAATCGATACAGATATCGTTGACAACGCAGCCAACCTGTAGATATATATATCGAGCGATACATATGTGGGCACTCAGTGGTGCCGGCCGGCAGGTCTCAGGACGAAGACCTGCTTTTTTCGGTCTTTATGTGTATCGATCGATATATATGTAGCGGCCTGACCGGCATCCCCCTCCCCAACAAAGGACAGCGTGTGACCTCTTCAACTGCATCCACCGCCGGTGCGATCCCGCCGCCATTGCCCGTCGCCGCGCTGCTGGCGCTGGCCATGACCGGCTTCATCTGCATCGTAACCGAAACCCTTCCGGCAGGACTGCTGCCGCAGATGTCCGCAGGCCTCGGTATCAGCCCGGCACTGGCCGGGCAGACGGTAACCGCCTACGCGCTGGGGTCGGTGATTGCCGCAATTCCGCTGACCATTGCGACCCAGCAGTGGAGGCGGCGTAACGTCCTGTTGCTCACCATCGTCGGCTTCCTGCTGTTCAACTCGGTCACCGCACTGTCGACCAGTTACGCGCTGACCCTGGTGGCGCGCTTGTTTGCCGGCGCAGCGGCAGGCCTGGCGTGGAGCCTGCTTGCCGGTTACGCGCGGCGCATGGTGCAGCCGGACCAGCAGGGCAGGGCCATGGCGATTGCGATGGTGGGCACGCCGGTTGCGCTTTCCCTCGGCGTGCCGCTGGGCACCTGGATGGGCGGCATACTGGGCTGGCGCAGCGCGTTCGCCGCGATGTCCGGATTGACGCTCATCCTGATCGTGTGGGTGCTGCTGAAGGTGCCCGACTACCCCGGCCAGTCCGCAGCGCAGCGGGTACCGCTGCGCAAGGTGCTCGGCACGCCGGGCGTGCGCCCGGTGCTCGCCACCGTGATGGCGTGGATGCTGGCCCACAACATCCTGTACACCTATGTGGCGCCGTTCGCCGCACACGCGGGGCTGGCACATCGCGTGGACGTGTTGCTGTTGATCTTCGGCGCTGCGGCACTGGTCGGCATCGGCGTGGCGGCAAAGTTGGTGGAGCAGCACCTGCGTGGCACGGTGTTGGTGTCGTTGGCGACGTTCCTTGCGATCTCAGTGGTGCTGGCGTTGCTGCAAGACGTGCAGCCTGTGGTCTACGTCTGTGTGGCGGTGTGGGGCCTGACCTTTGGCGGCGCGGCGACCCTGCTGCAGACCGCGCTTGCCGACAGCGCAGGCGAAGGCGCCGATGTTGCGCTGTCGCTCAACGTGGTTGCCTGGAACAGCGTCATCGCTGGCGGTGGCGTGGTGGGCGGCGTACTGCTGGACCAATGGGGCGCGCAGACCTTTCCGGTTGCCATGGCCTTGCTGCTGGCAATCGGGCTGCTGATTGCATGGCGTGCCCGACAGCACGGCTTTGCGGCGGGCGCGCGCTCGCCGGTTGCCGGTCACTAGCGCTGCCCTGCCTGATGTCTTCCCGGCTGCGTTCGCCTGGTACCCAGCGAGCGCAGCCGCAGGCAGCTGCCGGCATTGCAGGTGTTTATACGTTTCATATACGATTCGTATATTCACGACATTGGAGCTTGCATGGGCATCGTCAATATCGATGACGAACTGCACGATCAACTGCGCCGCGCGTGCACGGTGACCAGCCGGTCGATCAACGCGCAGGCCACTTTCTGGATCAAGGTCGGCATGCTGTGCGAGATGCATCCGGAATCCTCGTTCCAGGACATCGTGGCGCAGGAACTGCGCGCGGCAGGCGTGCGGCCGCAATCCCTGAAACCGGCGCGGACATGATCAAGCAGCCGGCGGAGATTGCGTTGATGGCCAACGCCGGTGCGCTGCTGGCGCAGGTGTTCCATGCGCTGGATCAGCTGCCGCTGGCAGGCCGCAGCACGCTGGAACTCAACGACTTCGTCGAGCGGATGATTGTCGACGCGCTGGGCGCGCGGCCGGCCAGCAAGGGCCAGTACGACTTCCCCTTCGTGCTCAACGCCTCCATCGATGATGTGGTGTGCCATGGCGTGCCCGCGGCCGCGGACGTGCTGCGCAACGGGCAGATCGTCAATCTGGATATCACGCTGGAAAAGGACGGCTATATCGCCGACTCCAGCACGACGTATCTGGTGGGCGAGGTGGCGTATCCGGCGCGGCGGCTGGTGCAGGCCACCTATCAGGCGATGTGGAAGGGGATTGCCGCGGTGCGTCCGGGCGCGCGGCTGGGCGACATCGGTCATGCGATCGCGCGGCATGCGCGCGAGCAGGGCTATAGCGTGGTGAAGGAATATTGCGGGCATGGCATCGGCCGGCAGATGCATGAAGAGCCGCAGATCCTGCACTACGGGCATGCCGGCACGGGGATGCAGCTGCAGGAAGGCATGGTGTTCACCATCGAGCCGATGATCAATCAGGGCAGGGCGGCGATCCGCGCCGAGCCGGATCAATGGCCGGTGCATACGCGCGACGGCAAGTTGTCGGCGCAGTTCGAGCACACCGTGGCGGTCACGCGTACCGGTGTGCGTGTGCTGACCTTGCGCCCCGGGGAAACGCCGCTGTGTGCACTGGGGTGAGCGCGCCGTCCCCCGGCGCGTGGCCTGCGCCCGCTGCCGCCGCTGTGTTCGTTGCGTGCACTGCCGCGGCCAGACTGCGGCAGGTCAGCCAGGTTGCTGCACACTAGGCCGCATCGCTGACGTCTCCCGTGCGCCGGCACCCTGATCCGGCGGAGCGCTGGTCTTCCATGCAGCCACTTCCTCACAACCCCACGCACGCCGTGCACCCGGCGGCAGCATCCTGGCGACGGCCGCTGGAGTGGTTGCGCCGGCAGTTGCGCGCCAACGATCTGTGGTTCATCGGGCTGGCAGCCGTGGTGGGGCTGATTGCGGCGGCACTGATGGTGGTGCAGGCCGGCATGGCGCATGCGCTGCAGGCCTGGCTGTACGCGCTTGCACCGGGCGAGCGGCTCAGTACCGCCGAATCGATCACCGCCACCCAGTTGCTGGTGTTGCCGTTGGGCGGCCTGCTGGTGGGCCTGGTGGCCTTGCTGGCGCGGCGGCGCAAGCGGCCGCTGGTGGATGCGGTGGAAGCCAACGCCCTGCACGGCGGGCGCATGTCGATGCGCGACAACCTGATCGTTGCGGTGCAGACGCTGCTGTCCAACGGCTTTGGCGCATCGGTGGGGCTGGAGGCGACCTACACGCAGATGGGCGCAGGCGCGGGTTCGCAGCTGGGCCGTGTCCTGCGGGTACGCCGGGCCGACATGCGCACGCTGGTCGGTGCCGGCGCGGCAGGCGCGATCGCCGGTGCGTTCGGGGCGCCGCTGGCCGGTGCGTTCTACGCGTTCGAGATCGTGATCGGCGCCTATACGCCGTCGGCGCTTGCGCCGGTGGCCGCAGCGGCGCTGGCCGGCGCGTTCATGGCCAACGCGCTCGGTGCCGCGCCGTATTCGTTGCCGGCGGCGGTCGCCTATCAATTGCAGCCGCGTGACTATGCGATCTACATCGCGCTGGGGCTGACCTGCGCGTTGATCGGCATCGCGGTGATGCGGCTGGTGGCCGGTATCGAACGCGCCGTGGGGCGGATCGAGCTGCCGCTCTGGGGGCGCCCGGTGGTGGGCGGGTTGGTGCTGATACCGTTGGCGATGTATTCGCCGCAAGTGCTGTCGTCGGGACATGGCGCCCTGCATCTGGACCTGACCAGCAGCAGCACGCTGCAGGTATTGGCCGGTTTGCTGGTGCTCAAATGCATCGCGTCGGGCATCTCGCTGGGTTTCGGCTTCCGTGGCGGCCTGTTCTTCGCCTCGCTGTTCATGGGCTCGCTGGTGGGCAGCCTGTTTGCGGTGTTCCTGAACCTGCTGGTCGGCGCCGCGGCGGTGGACATCACCAGCGCTTCGTTGGTGGGCATGGCCGCGTTGGCGGCAGCCATTGTCGGTGCGCCGATGACGATGGCCATGCTGATCCTGGAGGGCACGCACGACTTTGTGCTGGCGAGCGCGGTGATGGTGGCGGTGCTGGTGGCCAATACCGTGGTGCGCCAGGTGTTCGGCTATTCGTTCTCCACCTGGCGCCTGCATCTGCGTGGCGAGAACATCCGCAGCGCACGCGACGTGGGGTGGGTGCGCAATCTGTCGGCCGGCAAGATGATGCGCAAGGATGCCAACCATACCGCGCACGACACCACGGTGAGCGAGTTTCGCCGGCGGTTTCCATTGGGGTCCACGCAGCGCGTGGTGCTGGAAGACGCCGCCGGCCATTACGCCGGTGTGGTGCCGCTGGCGGTGCTGTATGCGGACAACGTGCAGGCCGATGCGCCGGTGAGCGACTACGCCAAGCACCGCGATGCGGCATTGCTGGCAGACACCGACATCGTGGCGGTCATGAAGGTCTTCGACGCTACGCAGGCCGACGAGCTGGCGGTGATCGATGCACAACGCAAGGTGCTGGGCGTGTTGTCGGAAGGCTTCGTGCGCAAGCGCTATGCCGAAGAACTGGAAAAGCGCGAACGCGAACTGATGGGCGAGCGTGTGCTCGGCGACGACTGAGCCACGCGCTGCCGGCAGCGGCTGAAGCAACGGGGCGCATGCTGGCCCGGTAGATCTACCGCGTGCAGAAGGTGTCTCACGCAACGCCCTGCGCCCGCGACGCATGCAGCTTGCCCTCGCCCTCGCCAGCGGCAGCATGCGATGCCAGCACGCAGCTTCCAGCGGCCTGTGCGTTGATGTTGCTCATGCATTGGCAGCGTTGCTCGGCTCGACGCGCGTGCGCAGCAGCGCGCCATCGGGTTGTGCAGACCGACCTCAGCGCGTTAGCATGCAGCCTCGTCCAGAGCGATTTCCTCCGACACATGACACCACCCTGACCTAAGGCATCACGCGCTCGCAGTTGCTGCGAAGGTCCAGGTGTTTGACGTTCATGTATTCGCGCCGTGTGTTTGCCGGTGCGCGGAGTCGTTTCAATGTCCAGAGTTTTCTCGTTGCGCCAGCAATGGCTCGGCAACGTGCGTGGCGATGTGCTCGCCGGCATCGTGGTCGCGCTTGCGCTGATTCCCGAAGCCATTGCCTTTTCGATCATTGCCGGCGTCGACCCCAAGGTCGGGCTGTACGCGGCGTTCTGCATTGCAGTGGTGACCTCGATCGCCGGTGGCCGGCCCGGCATGATTTCGGCCGCCACCGGCGCAATGGCGTTGTTGATGGTGGACCTGGTCAAGGACCACGGCCTGCAGTACCTGCTGGCGGCCACGGTGCTGGCCGGCGTGCTGCAGCTGATCGCCGCAGCATTGCGCCTGGGCGCATTGATGCGCTTTGTCTCGCGCTCGGTGATCACCGGCTTCGTCAATGCGTTGGCGATCCTGATCTTCCTGGCGCAGTTGCCGGAGCTGGTCGGCATGCCATGGCCGGTGCATGCGGTGTGTGCAGCGGGCCTGGCCATCATCTATCTGCTGCCGCGCTTCACCACGGCGATTCCCTCGCCGCTGGTCGCCATCGTGGTGCTGACGGCGGTGTGCGCGTACTGGCACATCGACATCCGCAACGTGGGCGACATGGGCCGTCTGCCCGACAGCCTGCCGGTGTTCCTGCTGCCGGACGTGCCGCTGACGTGGGACAGCGTGCGCATCCTGCTGCCGGTGTCGACGACGCTGGCCGTGGTGGGCCTGCTGGAGTCGTTGATGACCGCGCAGATTGTCGAAGACCTCACCGATACCCCGTCGCAGCGCAACCGCGAATGCGCAGGGCAGGGGCTGGCGAACCTGCTGGCCGGGTGCTTCGGTGGCATGGCCGGCTGCGCGATGATCGGGCAATCGGTGATCAATGTGCGCTCGGGCGGGCGCGGGCGTTTGTCGTGCCTGGTGGCCGGTGTCGTCCTGCTGCTGATGGTGGTGTATGGCGCGCCCTGGGTGCGCCAGATCCCGATGGCGGCGTTGGTGGCGGTGATGATCATGGTCAGCATCGGCACCTTCAGCTGGGGCTCGCTACGCGATCTACGCACGCACCCGGGGAGTTCGTCGGTGGTGATGCTGGGCACCGTCGTGGTCACGGTATGGACGCACGATCTGGCCCGCGGCGTGCTGGCCGGGGTGCTGCTGTCGGCGCTGTTCTTTGCGCGCAAGGTCGGGCGCATGTTGCAGGTGCAGGCCAGCGAGCGTGACGACGGAGTGCGCGTGTATGCGGTGCGCGGCCAGGTGTTCTTTGCATCGGCCGGGCAGTTCGTGGCCAGCTTCGATTTCCCGGGCACGCCGCCGAAGGTGCTGATCGATCTGAGCCACGCGCACTTCTGGGACATCAGCGCGGTGGCGGCGCTGGATCGGGTGGTGCTCAAGCTGCGCGCGCACGGCGCCGAGGTCGAGGTGATCGGCGTGAATCAGGCCAGCGACACGCTGATCGAAACCTTAGGAACCCATCGACGCGATGGCGCGCGCCTGCAGCTGGGGCACTGAGCCCGGCTGCTCGTGCGCAGCCAGCGCGGCCGTCGGCGCCGCCGCGTGGCGTACATGTTCGTCCAGCAACGCGGATAGGCGACGATGGCAGTCGCGGAAGGCCAGCGCGGAGGCGGGCATGTCGCAGGCATCGAAGGTTCCGGCTTCGGCCTTCCAGGCGGCGAGCAGGTCTTTCAGGTCGCTGATCAGGCTCGGCATGCGGGTGACTCCGTGGGCGTTCTCATCACTACGGCCACAGGTGCCGGCCGGATGCAGTCGCGCTCGTTCGTCCCACGCATGGCCGCACGGGTGCGCTGCCATCGTGCAGGACACACGTGCGCGTCACATCGGCGGGAGGAGGGTGGCCGTGCGGTCTTTTACCGCTGGAGCAGACCATGAGCAACGACGAAAACGGCAACCGCGGCGTAGACGATCCGACCCCGCCCAATGGCATCAAGGCACCGGGCAGGGACAACACACCGATCCAGGAAGGGCCTGCACAGGACAGCGAGATCGACGACGACGATGGCATCGAAGACCCGGTCGAGGACGATGACGACCTGGGCGCGGAAGACGACGAAGACGAAGACGACGGCCAGTAAGCGCGTGGCAGCGTTGCACGCGGCCGTGCAACGCTGAACCCGGCAGAGGGCACCGGTTGCGCGGCATGTGCTGGCTGTGGCCGGCCATGCTGCCTAGACTTGCGGATTGCCCATCCTGTGACATCCATGGACACCTCCCTGTCGCCATTGCCCAACATCGCGTTGGGCCAGTACCGCCACTTCAAGGGCGGCCGTTATGAAGTGCTCGGCGTCGTGCGTTGCAGCGAAACGCTGGCCCCGCTGGTGCTCTATCGCCCGTTGGACAGCGAGGTCGGTCTGTGGGTGCGGCCGTATGCGATGTTCGTCGAGCAGGTCGAGGTGGACGGCGTTGCGCGTCCCCGCTTTGCGCGGGTCGAGTAGGCGCGGCTTGGTCTGCACGACGTTACAGGGCCGTTTGCGAGTGCGTTGGCGATGACGGCCGCCGCCGCTGCGCCAGTCACCACGCCCGATGGCCGGTATCTGATCGTGCGTGGCCGGCTCTGGCGTACCGCCAACCCGCATCTGCGCGAAGACGTGCGTGCCGGGCTGGTCGCCGCCTTGATGGACGCGCGACGCGCGGTCAAGGCAGCCAAGCGCGACGAGGATGCCGGGCGGCTGGCCGCAGCGCGTGCGGCGGTCGACCGTGCCAAGACGGCCCTGGGAGAGCGTGGCCCGGTGTGGTGGAGCGATGGTGCCAAAGACTTCAATCGGCATCTGGTCAAGAACACGCCATACGCGGACTGGTTTGCGGCGCTTGCCGCGCCCGAGGCCTGAGTGCGCGTTGCGGCGGGCCAGGCCTGCCGCCGCCTGCAACGACAAGGCCCGGGAATGCCGGGCCTTGTCTGCTGGATCAACCGCCCAGCGGTGTAGAGCGGCTGAGCAGGCTGCTGCGCTCAACGCCAGGTGAGTACGGCTGGTGCCCGACATCGGCAAGGGCCATTCGGGCACTCCGATGCTGGACGCGCCATCCGCACCCACCTGACGACTGCTCGCAACATGGGTGTCAGCTGCTCTTGATCGACGTGGCTGGAGAAGCGGACAGCCGGCCTCAGCCCAGGTCGCAATTGCTCGGCTGCGGCCAGGTGGTGGCGGGCAGCATGGCCTTGACGGCGGCCGGTGCGGTGATACCGATGGTGCTGGCGCCGTAGAGGTCTTCCAGTTCGTCGATGCTGACGATGTAGCTGTCCAGCGAACCGAGGTTGGCGCTGTTGGGAATCAGCCAGCTGATCGCGCGGGTGCCGCCGCCCGGGTTGGCGGTGATGATCGTCTTCCAGAAGAAGTCCGGGGTGCGGATGCCGTGGCTGCTCAGGAAGTAATCGTTGGTCGTGTCGCTGTAGATCACACCGCCGTAGACCTGCACGCTGGCGATGTCGCGGTAACACTCGGCCACGTTTTCGGCGCGTACCCAGATGCCCTGGTTGAAGCTGGACACCTGCGGCACGATGTTGGACATCAGGTTGGCGCGACGGATGTAGGTCGCGTTGTAGTCCATGTGGTTGGAGGTCACCAGGTGCCCGCGATCGTAGCCGGTGCGCACGCTGGCGTAGGAGGCGGTGGAGGTCTGGCCGGCGCAGCCGCTGGGCAGTTCGGTGTCCAGATTGAAACTGGACGGGCGGGCGGCCGAGCCGGTATCGGCCTGCAGCACGTACTCGTAGCGCAACGCGGTGTGGTTGGTGCAGTCGTAGCGCAAGGTGTAGCCGCCCTTGTTGAGGGTGACGACCTGGGCGTTTGCGCTGGCACTGGCAGCGGTGAACAGCAGAACGGCGAAGAAAGTCCGGAAGCGCATGGGCAGTGAATCTCCTGGAAAATCAATCGGACGCACGACGCCACCGCCGGCTGCCGGGGGGCAGATCGACGCTCAGCGGAACGCGCGCTGGAAGGGGGATAGTTGGCTCGCTTTTTTAGCGAGCGCGACAGCTATCGCATGCAAATGTTGCTTGGTGGTGACGTAGGCGTGAGGAATGTGCGGTCACGTCAGTTTTTCCGGCAAAAATGTGACCGGTCTCGCGCATCGAGCGGCATACGGGCTGGCAGGCGATAAGCCCCGGGTTATGCCTGGAGCCTGCGGATGCCCTTCCGCGCCAGGGTTTTTGCGATGACGCATAGCTGCGCCATCAGCAGAGCGCGGTTGCTGCTGTCGGACAACCGCCTGCGTGGAGGTCGGGGTATGCCGGCACCCGCGGTCAGATAGACGGCTGCGGGGATGCAGTCGCGAACACCGCAGGGCCGGTCATCGGCGCAGGATGCGCGTCGCTCGCCTTGAAACGGTGCCGGGCCTGCGCTGCCTTCGCCGCTGGCGGGCACAAAAAACCCCCTCCTGCAGTCCATGCAGAAGGGGGCGTCAAATACGTCGCGAGACGATCCGCTCGGTCGACTATGCGACCTCTTTTTCCAGTTGCGGTGCGCTGGCAGGCTGCAGCTGGAACAGCGAGACCAGCTGGGTCAGGGTGCTGGACTGCTTTTCCATCGCCCGTGCCGCGGCCATGGCTTCCTCGACCAGCGCTGCATTCTGCTGGGTGGTTTCGTCCATCTGGATCACCGTCTGGTTGACCTGTTCGATGCCGGCCGATTGCTCGCTGGATGCGGCGGTGATCTGGCCCATGATGTCGGTGACCCGATTCACGCTGGCGACGATCTCGGTCATGGTGGTACCGGCCTTGTGCACCAGCACCGAGCCTTCGGCCACCTTGCCCACCGAGGCGTCGATCAGCTCCTTGATCTCCTTGGCTGCAGCCGACGAACGCTGCGCGAGCGTGCGCACTTCCGAGGCGACCACCGCAAAGCCGCGGCCCTGTTCGCCGGCACGTGCGGCTTCCACCGCTGCGTTCAGGGCCAGGATATTGGTCTGGAACGCGATGCCATCGATGACGCTGATGATCTCGGCGATCTTCTTCGAGGAGGTTTCGATGCCAGACATGGTACCGACGACCTGGCTGACCACTTCGCCGCCCTTGGAGGCCACACTGGCGGCACTGCGCGCCAGTTCGTTGGCCTGCAGTGCGTGCTCGGCGTTCTGCCTGACGGTGGAGGTGAGTTCCTCCATCGAGGCGGCGGTTTCTTCCAGGCTGGCCGCCTGCTGTTCGGTGCGCCGCGACAGGTCCTGATTGCCGGCGGCAATTTCGCCTGCCGCGCTATCGATCTCCGACGAGGAATGCTGGATGCGCCCGACGATATCGGTCAGGCGGTCCACCGTGGTGTTGGCATCGTCGCGCATGCGCGCGAACACGCCGGCAAAGTCGCCGTGCATGCGCGTGGTCAGGTCGCCGCTCGCAATCGCCTGCAACACCTGCGACACCGCGCCCAGGCTCTTGTCCGAGCTGCTCATCAGGTGATTGAGGTCCACCACGATCTGGCGGAAATCATGCTCGAACGCGGTCTCGTCGCCACGCGCGCTGAAGTCGCCTGCCGCCGCAGCCGATGCCAGCCGCTTGATCTCGCCATTGATCGACAACAGGCTGGCCCGCACATCGTTGATCGATTGACTGATCACCGCCTTCTCGCCCGGCAACGGCTCCAGCTGCTGCGACAGGTCGCCGGCGGCATAGCGCTCGGTCAATGCGACGATCTGCATCGTCACCGCGATATGGCTGGACACCAGCGCGTTGCTGGCCCGCACCATGCTGCCGAATTCGCCGGGGAATTCCTGCTCGGCGATACGGTGACTGACCATGCCGGCTTCATGCTTGTCGCCCATGTCGGTCTGTGCCTGGATCACCCGACGCAGCTGGCGCTGCATGCTGTCCATCGCCTGCAGCAGCTGGCCAACCTCGTCGTTGCGGTCGATCGAGATGCTGTTGTCCAGCTTGCCCGACGACACCGCATGCGCAATGCCCACCGCACGGTTCAGCGGCTGGGTGATGGCGCGTGCCACGATCCAGCCGAAGGCGATGCACAGCACCGCACCGACCAGGCCCAGCACCAGCCCGCCGATGCTTGCCGCCACCGAGCTGTCCACCGCTTCCTGCACGGTGCCGCGGAAGCGTGCATCGGCACGCTTCTGCATGGCGGTCAGGGTGGTGCGATAGGTTTCCAGTGCCGGTGCCATGGCGCTCATCTGCGCCGCATCCGGTTCGCGTTGCTCCACGAACGCGGCGGCCACGCCGTGCGCCAGGCTGTAGTACTGATCGAACTGCTTGCCCAGGCCTGCCAGTTCCTTTGCATTGGCGGGATCGGATTTCTGCAGTTTCACGTAGGAGGCGTGGATCTCGTCGGCCACCGGCTTGGTGGCCGCCAACATGTCGGCATCGCCGGCGGCAGCGGCGCCGTTGAGCCCGTTGATGAGCTTGTCCAGCGCAGCCACATTGCGTGTCATGGCGTCGAGCATCGGGAAATGCACGTCGCGTACCGCTTCCAGGCGGTCGTTGTTGCGGTGAAAGACCAGCGTACTGAAGGCCACATAGCTCGATAGGCAAAGGATCGCCACCGCGGCCGGCATCAGGATTTTCCAGAACAACGGTAGCGACAGGATGCGTCTCATGACTTGAGTCTCGAGCAGGTGGCGGGTCACGGCTTCAGGACGACCTTGACGCTGGCGTCGACTGCGCTGGCGCTGATGTAACCGATGGCGCCGGGCGTGGCGGCAACGGCCTTCTTGACCGCATCGTCGCCACTGACACGCTTGGGACGCTGCGCCTTGCCGGTGAACATCAGCTGCGACCAGTACGACTTCAGCTGTGCCGCGTCGCGTGATGCCACTTTCTTGTAGAACTCATCGCGGGTGGCGACGCCTTCTTCCTGATCGATCGGCACCGCCGCGCCGCCACCGGGCAGGCTGTTGGATTTGGCCAGGAAGATCTGCGACACCTGCGCGGCGCTGAGGCTGTCCGGGCCGCCCTTGGCCGACATCACCACCACGACATCGGCATTGGCGCAGAACGCGCTCAGCGACAACGCGGCAAGCAGGGAGACTGCAAAACACTTGGAAATGGTCATGGGGGCTCTCTTAGAACACGAAGTCGACGGAGGCCGACAGCAGGTTGTAGCTGCCGCCCGGACGGAAGCCCGGCTGGATGTTGTTCAACGATCCGAACGAGCCCGCGTTGTTGTTGATATGGCTGGCCTGCAGCTTGAACGCGACGCTTTCACGCGCGTCCCAACGCAGCGATGCGGTAAAGCTGTGACGGCCGCTTTCGGCCTGCGCCAGTGCGCGCGTCATCACGCCGACCGGATCCTGGCCGGCCGCGATGGTCGGGCCCTTGCGATCGACGTTGGCATAGGTGATCGACGGCGTCAGCGTGCCGAAGCGACCGCCGACACTGAGATAACCGGAGGTGGTCTTGCCGTTGAGCGAGGGCGAGTAATCGGCGCGGATCACTTCGCTGCGCAGGAACCAGTTGCCCGGATCGTAGGCGTAACCCAGGCTGGCAAAGCTGCCGTCCACGCCATAGGTGGTCAGGCGATCGGCCAGTGCGGGATTGATGCGCTGATAGACCGAGAACAGGCGCTCCAGCGACGGTGTATCGAAATCGGTGGTGCCCACGATGTAGGCGGCGCGGAACGTGGACGCACCCGATTCCAGGCCCAGCGCCAGGCCGCGCATGGCGTACACATCGGCCTTCTTCGAATTGATGCGGCCGTAGAAACCCTGCACGCTGACCACACTCTCGCCAGCGTTGATGGTGTACACGCCTTCGACGCCGTCCATCGGCAGCAGGTAGTTGTAGACCTCGTACGGCGGACGCACCCACGGGGTGGCGTAACCGACGCGCTGGTACTCGGACAGCATGTACAGCGGCGCAGTGATGCGGCCCAGGCGCGCGGCGAACTGCGGGCCGAACTGATACTTCACATGCGCCAGCGTGACCTTGGGATCGTAATCGCCGCGTTCGGCGTACTCACTGGTCACCTGCAACACGCCGGTGAACTTGTCGGTGAAGTTGGCATTGACCTGGCCGGCGATACGCGAGTCCGGACGTGCCGAGGTGGAGTGGCTGGCACCGGCACCTTCCACGGTCTGGATGTCGGGCGTGAAGTCGGCCTGGTCCTCGGTCGAATGCACCACGCCCAGCGTGCCGAAGCCGCTGAAGGAAAACATCGAGTCCTGCTGCGCGTAGGCGCAGGTCGACGACGCCAGGGCGATGGCGCCACTGAGAAGCTTGACGGTCAATTTCATTGAGAATCTCGGCTGAGTGGGTGATGGACGCAGCGCCATGGGAGACGCGCGGGCAGAACGGTAATGAGCGTCGCAACGCCCTGGATTGCGGTAGCGGCCGTCTGCATCATTGCTTTAGCGAGATTTTTACAACTTGGAAAAACCGGTTAAGAAACCAAAGCACCACAAGAAGTGGACGATAGTTCCGCCCTATCGAGACGCGTGTTTTAGGTGTTTGAAACAGCCGGAATGAATATCTGCGGACATAATCGTCCGCATCGCGGACCTGCCGAGGATGAGCGCAGCCGGTGAAGGGCGAGGTCAGCAAAAAAACCGCATTTTTCCCGGGGAACTCGACAAAGATGCGTTTGCTCCAAAGTGCGTGCGCAAAAAAAAAACCACGCACTGGCGAGCCAGGCGTGGCGGTCTTTGAATTATTTTCAGAAAGCGCGCCAGTTACTTATCGCCAGTGCGATGCGGCCGGCGGAGATTTTGCTTCGGCTGCATGCAGAGGCGACGCGATACAACCGGCAAGTTACTGGAAACGTTTACTGCTGCCGTGTGGGTAGTTTCACCACGACCTTGATCTCGAAGCGGAAGCCGGCCAGCCAGGTCACGCCCACTGCGGTGACGGTGGGGTAGGGCGCCGGGCCCCAGTAGCTCACCCACTTGTCCCACATGGCCTCGAACACCACGTCGGGGTCGAGCATGAACAGCGTGACGTCGACGACGTCCTGCGTGCTGCAGCCGGCTGCAGCGAGGATGGCATCGAGATTGGCGAAGGCACGGGCGATCTCTGCCTCCAGCTCCGGCTCCGGCGAGCCGTCTGCGCGGCTGCCGACCTGGCCGGCGACGAACAGCAAGCCATCGGCGCGGACTGCCGGCGAATAGCGGTGGCGCTCGTACAGTGCGTGCCGCCCCTGCGGAAAAACTGCCTCACGTGTTGCCATGGTGACCTCCATCGGGTGGCGAATCGGAACAGGCTGGCAGCGTAGGTGCTGGCCTGCGCGCGATAAATCGGCGATGCCGACCAGCACTGTTTGTAGAATCCAAACAATCTTGGAGTCGGGAGTGGCGATGGACCGGTTCGACGCGATGCAGGCGTTTGCGCGGGTGGTGGAGACCGGCAGCTTTACCAAGGCGGCCGAGACCTTGCACATGAGCCGGGCCAGCGTGACCCAGCTGGTGCAGCAGCTGGAGGCACGCCTGCGCGTGAGGCTGCTCAACCGCACCACGCGGCAGGTGCATGTCACCGCCGATGGCGCGGCGTACTACGAACGCGTGCTGCGGCTGCTGGCGGACATGGACGATGCCGAGACCAGCCTGTCCGATGCATCGGCGCTGCCGCGCGGGCGCCTGCGCGTGGATGTGCCCAGCCCGCTGGCGCGCCTGATCCTGATGCCAGCACTGCCGGCCTTTCATGCGCGTTATCCGGATATCCAGCTGGACATGGGCGTGAGCGATCGCCGCGTGGACCTGATCGGCGAGCACGTGGATTGCGTGGTGCGCGGCGGCACCATCACCGATCAGTCGCTGATCGCGCGCCGCGTGGGCGACCTGCAGGCGGGCGTGTACGCGGCGCCGGCGTATCTGCAGCGGCTGGGCATGCCGGCACATCCGCGCGAGCTGGAAAACACCCTGCATCGCTGTGTCGGCTTCATGCGCTGGCGCAGCAGCAAGACCGTGCCCTATGTCATGCAGCGCGGCAGCGAGGCGGTGCATCTACAAGGGCGTTACGTGGTGGCGTCCGACGACGGCAATGCCTATCTGGCCGCCGGGCTGGCCGGCATGGGCGTGCTGTGGTTGCCGGTGTACATGGCCAGGGCGCACGTGGCCAGTGGCGAACTGGTGCCGCTGTTCGAGGACTGGCGGATGGAGCCGATGCCGCTGTCGATCGCGTTCCCGCCCAACCGGCATGTCAGCGCCAAGCTGCGTGTGTTCATCGAGTGGGTGAGTGCGTTGATGGCCGAGCATGCGCCGGTGGAAGCGCCGGCGCTGCGCTGAGCGCGCTGCGTGGCTGATGTGGTCGTGCACGCCAGACACGGGGCACGCACGCATGATGGAGCGCGCGGTGCGTGGTGAAGCGTCCTGTCTGCCGGCATGCAAGCGACGTTGCTGCCGGTATCGATGCGGTTGCGGTTGCGGTTGCCGTCGCCACTGGCCTTGCGCAATGCGCGATACGAAAGAGGCTCAAGCCGCATTGCCGATCCCACAGCGTGCAATCGGCAATGCGCAGGGTCACTCCGCCAGCTGGCGCCGCACCGGATAACGCCAGCCGTTGATCGCCGCATACGGCGAGCGCGCATAGATCCATTGCAGCCGCGCATCGCCATCGGCGCGGAATGCGGCATCGTCTGCGAGCTTGCGTTCGAAGGCGGCGCGCAGGGCGGCGTCGCTGCGCAGCACGCGCTCGCTGAAGTCCACCAGCTCGGCGCCGTACAAGCCGCTGTCGGGGCTGCCGGCATTGCGGAAACGTCCGCTGGCCAGCAACGAGTCGCTGCTCTGCGGCTCCAGCAAGGCGGCCGCCAGCATGCGCATCGGTTGATCGGCAGGCACGCGGACGCTGCCGGCGGCGAAGGTTTCTTCCACGGGCCCGGCATGCGGCGTTTGCGTGCCGGCATCCTTCACTACGCGGATCTGCTGCACCTGGAGCTGGCGCGGCTGCTGCAGGCGTTCGTAGCGGATGCCGTGCGCCTTGAGCAGTTCCACCACATCGTCGTTGCCGGGCGGGATCCACCAGGCGAGCGGGTAGCGCACCGCCTGGGTCTGGCGATAGCCGATCACCGGCATGGTCCAGGTTTCATCGCGGCCCTCCCAGCGCAGTTCCTGCCGCCCGGACACCGGCGACAACGCGCGGGTGTAGCTCACGCCCTTGAACGGCACCTGGGCGATCGGCTGTTGCAGGCGTTCCCAGGCCACCATCAGTTCCTGCGGGCGGGCGGCGCGATCGGCGCGCTTGGCCGCATCGATGTTGCCTGCATCGCGGGCAACCACGCGCAGTGCTGCTTCCAGCAGCACATAGTCGCCCAGCACGCGCTGCCGGTACGACTTCAGGCGATGGTTCTCCACCAGCACGGTGGGGATGCCGGCAAAGTCGCCATACCCGGTGGAATAGCGCGGGCCTTCCGGCGCGTAACGCAGGCCCGAGCGCGGCTCGTTTTCGTCGATCAGGCTCGGGTAGATGGCCGGTTCGTGGCCCTGTTTGCGCAATGCGCTGTTCACCGCCGGCGTGAAGCGTTGCTGCAGCCAGTCGGCGGTGGCGCGCGAGCGTGCATAGGTGCCCCAGCCGGCGAAGGTAAAGGTGATGTCGTACTGGTGATCCAGCCCACCGCTGACATGCAGGTCGATATAGAGCGCCGGATCCAGGCGATGCAGCAACGCGACCATCGCGCGCGTTTCCGGCGCTTCCAGGGTGAGGTAGTCGCGGTTGAGATTGATGCCGCGCGTGGTGGTGTTCCAGCCCATCTGCTGTGGGCCGCGCAATGCGGCGCCGATCAGTGGGCCGCGCTGCTCATGACCGTCGGCATTGAAGATCGGCACGAACACCAGATCCACCTGGTCGAGCAGGTGGTCCTTGCCGCGTTGCGCGATATCGCGCAGCAGCATCAGGCCGGCATCCTTGCCATCGATCTCGCCGGCGTGGATGCCGGCCTGCGCCAGCACCACCGGCTTGCCGGGCGCGCCCTTGTGCGCGCGGACCAGCAGCAGGTCGCGGCCCTCGCTGCTCTTGCCGAACACCTCCAGCGACAGCAGCGGCGAGGCGGCGACCAGGCGTTCCAGCCACGCACGCGTTTCGTCATAGCTGGGCGTGCTGGCGAAATCGTTGCGCTCTGCCGGGGTGCTCCACGGATCGTCCGGTGTGACGATCAACGCCTCGCTGGCCCCATGCCAGGCACGTACCGGTGGCAGCGGCGCGCTAGTGTCGATGGACTGCGCGCTGGCCTGTGCGGCGCTGAACAGGGTTGCGGCGAGCAGACCGGCGGCGGCACGTGTGGTGCTGCGGCTGGCAGGTCCGGCGGCGTTGCCGGAAGCGGGTGCGGGAGGGGGCGAGGCGTGCGGGGCAGAGGGGCGCGTATCGGAAGTCATGTGGGACGTACGGGATCTCGATTGCAGGGAGAACGTGGCAAGGCTTGCTGCTCCTGGGTGGCCGCACCGGCGGCGGCGTTCGACGGCGCGATGCCGCGTCGACGCGTTGCACCAGGCTGCGTGCGTCGGAGGGCTGGTCCCTGGGCGCGGGTCGCGCGGTGCAGGGAGTTCCTACTCCGGCACTGCAGCAACCCGCAGGATATTTGCGTAATACAGTAACATTTGACGGACCGCGTTCGCGTCGACGGTCGCGCAGCCGCAGCGGCCAGCCTGCTTCCTGTGGTGCTGTCGTCCAAGCGGGATCGCACCACGCGTTCGCCTCTCCGGCGGGCGCTTGCGCGGCGTCGCCCGGTCCCCTGCAGGCGTCGAACGCAATGTGATAACGTATCATTTCGTTAATCCATTGCCTTGCCATGCTTTCCAGTTCTCAAGCCGTCCCTGCCATCTCAATCAGCAACCTGCACGTGGCCTACCGCGACCGCGCCGTGCTGCAGGGGCTGGATCTGCAGGTTGACGCCGGCAGTGTCTACGCCTTGCTAGGCGGCAATGGCGCCGGCAAGTCCTCCACGCTTTCCAGCTTGCTCGGCTTCGTCAAACCCACCTCCGGCAGCCTGCGGGTCGATGGCATCGACCCGGTCGCCGACCCTGGCGGCGCACGTGCGCGGCTGGCCTATCTGCCGGAAAACGTGGCGCTCTACGAGCACCTGAGTGCGCTGGAAAATGCCGACTACCTGCTCGCACTGGCCGGCCAGCGCCGCAGCCAGGCCGAGATCGGCCAGGCGCTGGCCGCTGCCGGTCTGCAGCGTGAGGCCTGGCGCCAGCGGCTGGCGGGGTTTTCCAAGGGCATGCGCCAGAAGGTGGCGATTGCGGTGGCCACGCTGCGCCAGGTGCCGGTGTTGCTGTTGGACGAGCCCACCTCCGGCCTGGACCCGCGCGCCATTGGTGACTTCAACCGCTTGGTGAGCAGCGTGCGTGAGCGCGGGGGCGCGGTGTTGATGGTGACCCACGACCTGCTCGGCGCAGTGGATGTCGCCGATCGGATCGGGTTCCTGGAACACGGGCGCATTGCCGAAGAGATCGGTGCCGGCGACAGCGGCTTCGACGTGCGCAGCTTGCATGCGCGTTTTGCGCGTGCGCAGGATCGGGCCGCATGAGTCCTGTGCTGTTGGTCGCGCGCGAGGAACTGCGTTTCATGGCGCGCAACCGTTCCGCTGCCATCGGTGTGGTGCTGCTGATGCTGCTCACGCTGGTGGCGGCATTGACCGCCGCGCATCATCAGCGCGAGGTGGCCGAGTTCCGCACACGCCAGCAATTGGCCGCGCAGCAGGCCTTCGAAGCGCAGCCGGACCGCCACCCGCATCGGGTGGTGCATTACGGCCACTTCATCTATCGCCCGTTGCCGGCGCTGGCCGCCTTCGATGCCGGCGTGGACGCGTTCACCGGCAACAGCATGTTCCTGGAAGGCCATCGCCAGAACACCGCCAACTTTGGCGATGTGCGTCAGAGCTCGCTGCTGGTGCGCTTCGGCCAGCTCACCCCGGCGTTCGTGTTGCAGGTGCTGGCGCCGCTGCTGCTGGTGTTTCTCGGCTATGGCGCGGTGGCGCGCGAGCAGGAGACCGGCACCTTGCGCGCGCTGTTGCTGCAGGGGGCCACGCGTGGGCAACTGTTCGGTGGCAAATATCTCGCGCTCGCGGTGGTGGCCGCAGCCTGCCTGTTGCCGGCCCTGGTCGGGTTACTGCCGATCGCGTCGTTGCCGGGTCAGGCGCTGCGGGTTGCGCTGCTGGTGCTGGCGTATGCGGTGTATCTGCTGGTGTGGTGCGCGTTGGTGCTGTCGGTGTCGATGCTGTGCCGGCGTGGCCGCGATGCGTTGCTGGTGTCGCTGGCGGTGTGGGTGTGGCTGGCCCTGCTGGTGCCGCGCGTGGCGCCGGATGTGGCCAGTGCGGCGTACCGCCTGCCGACGCGGCTGGAGACCGACGTGGCGATCCAGCGCGACCTGCGCACGCTCGGCGACAGCCACAACCCGGATGACCCGCACTTTGCGCAGTTCAAGCAGCAGACGCTGGCGCGTTATGGCGTGCAGCGGGTGGAAGAGCTGCCGGTCAACTACAAGGGCCTGCTGGCGCTGGAAGGCGAGCGGCTCACCGCGAGCCTGTTCGAGCGCTATGCCGCGCGTGATTCGGCCATCCAACAGCAACAGAATCTGCTGGTGCGCACGTTCGCCTTGTTGAGCCCTACGGTTGCGCTGCGCGAGCTGTCGATGACGCTGGCAGAAACCGACCTGCGTGCGCACGAGCGGTTTCTCGCCCAGGCCGAGCATTACCGCTACACGCTAGTGCAGCAGCTCAACCAGCTGCAGGCCGATGCGGTGAGCATGGCCGACGACACCGCGCAGGATGCCGGTGCCGACCAACGCAAGCGCATCTCCTCCGCGCATTGGCATGCGATCCCGGTGTTCGCATTCCAGCCGCCGGCCACCACCGAGGTATTGCGCGCCGCGGGCGCGGCGCTCGGCCTGGTCGGTGCCTGGCTGCTGGCGGCGCTGTGCATGCTGGTGGTGGCCGGCCGGCGTGTGGGAGTGGCGCGCTGATGCTGCTGTGGAAATACGAACTGCTGCTGTTGCTGCGCGCACGCGCCGCGCTGGCCGGCCTGCTGTTGCTGGCGGTGTTGACCGTGTGCAGCCTGCTCTCCGGCCAGCACCTCATCGCTGCGCAACGCGCCAACATCGCGCGCATTGCAGCGCTGCAGCAGGAGGACATCGCAGCGGTGCAAGACTATGTGGCGCGCTCCAACGACGCCGGCAGCGCGGCCTACTACAGCTTCCATCCGACCTGGGATGTGCCCACGCCACTGGCATTTGCTGCGGTGGGCATGCGCGATGTCTCGCCGTACATCCTGCGTGTCCGCGCGCTGGGCCTGGAAGCGCAGATCCACGATGGCGACAGCTACAACCCGGAGCTGGCATTGGCCGGGCGCTTCGACTACGCCTTCGTGCTGGTGTTCCTGCTGCCGTTGTTCGTGATCGCGCTGCTGTTCGATCTGCGTTCGGGCGAACGCGAGGCCGGGCGTGCGCGCATGCTCGCCGCATTGCCGGGCGCGGGCACGGCGTTGCTGGTGCGGCGCGTGGCGGTGCGTGCCGCTGCGGTGCTGGTGTGCTTGGGTGTGCCGTTTGTCATTGCCGCAACCCTCAATGCGGTGCCGCTGCTGCAACAGCTCGCGGTGCTGGCAATGACCTGCGCCTATCTGCTGTTCTGGGTGTTGCTGTCGGTGCTGGTCGGGCGCCTCCACTGGCGCCCGGCCGCGCATGCCACCGCCCTGGCGACCTGCTGGGTGGTGCTGGCGCTGGTCGCACCGGCGTTGGCGCATGTGGCGATCAATCAGGCCGTGCCGGTCAACCAAGGCAGCGAGATCGCGCGGCTGCAGCGCGAGGCGGTCAACCACGCCTGGGACATTCCGCGCCAGGACACCATGCGGGCCTTCTACGCGCAGAACCGGCAGTGGGCGGACTCGGCGCCGCTGACCGGCGCGTTCCACTACAAGTGGTATTTCGCCTTCCACGAAAACGGCGACCAACAGGTGGCCGCGCAGGTCGCAGCGTATCGCCAAGGTTTGCAGCGGCGCGAGGCACTGGCGCAGCGTGTGGCCAGCGCATTGCCACCGGTGGCGTTGCAGGCCGCGTTGACGCGCCTGGCAGGCACCGATCTGCGCGCGCAACTGGCGTACCAGGACCGCATCCGCGCCTACCACCAGGCACTGCGGACGTTCTATTACGGCTATCTGTTCCGCGACCGCCCGTTTACGCGCGAGGACTTCGGGCGCGCGCCACGTTTCGATGCAAGCGCCGATCCTGCGTCATAGCGGCAGCTGCGATTCACCCTCCGCCTTCGTTGTCCACGCTGCGTCGCTGGCTGACGACACCGACTGGCGACAGTCGACCCTGCGCGCTTGATGGACCGCGCCAGCGCCGGTCGGGCGGATGCGAACGACCCGCGCACTGGCTGCGATCATGCCGGACACCTGCGCCAGGCGGGTTTCAGCCAACGGCCATGTGCGTGCAACTAGCGCGACTGACCGGTCGCGCTAGCTGCGCCGCGTGGACGGACGCTTGCTGCGCTTCTTGCCCGGCGCCACCGGCGCGGCATCCTCGCTGGCCAACGCGCCACCGCTGTGCAGCTGTTCCAGCCACGACAGCGCGTCGACATAGCCGAGGAAGTGCTGCAGATAGCCCGGTGAGCACTCGCGCATCAGGCTGATGCAGCGATGCACCAGCACGCTGGAATTGAGCGGGCCGGCATCCTTGGGGGCGTCCTGCAGCGACTGCCGCACCTGGCTGGCGGTGCGCACCGTGGTCCAGGTGCGGCGAAAATCCTCCAGCGCCGGCAGCTCGGGAAACTGCGTGGCTTCGGCGCTGGCGGTCTTTCTGCTGTCCACTTCCATCAACGCCGCATGGCCTGCCATCTGGTCGGCCAGTGCGCCCAGCGCGCTGCGGTGCGACGGCTGTGCGGCGGCGCTGGCGACACGGCGGCGGGCGGCTTGCTTCACCGTTGCCGCATACGCATCGACCAGCTTGCCCAGCTTTTCTTCCAGCACCTCGCGCACCGGCTCGGCCTGTGTGCCGGCACGCGCGGCCAGCGTTTCCATCAGATGGAAACGTACCGGGTCCAGCTGGTCGGCGCCCTGGCTGCGCCAGCGCTGCAGGCGCGCGTGCGCGGATGTCGCCTGCGTGCTCATCGCGTGCCTGCGGCTGCTGTCGGCTTGGCGGCAGAGGAGGCGCGCGACGTGGACGGGCGCGCAATCGGCGCGATCTCCACACGGCGGTTCCTGGCGCGGCGCGCTTCATCGGCATTGGAATCCACCGGCTGTTGCGAGCCGAAGGCTGCGGCAAACACCGATGCTGCGGGCACGCCTTCGGCGATCAATGCACGCGTCACCGTGAGTGCGCGTTGGGCCGACAGTTCCCAGTTGTCGGCGTAGCGACGGTTGCCGCCCAGCACCGGGCGGTCGTCGGTGAAGCCGCTGACCATCAGGATCTCCTCGCGTGCCGCCAGGTATTCGGTCAGCGGCGCGGCCAGCGTCTTCAACACCTCGCGGCCTTCCGGCTGCAACTGATCGGAATTGAAGGCGAACAGCACATTGCCGCGGATGCCGATGCGGCCGTCGACCAGGGTCACGCGGCCGGCGGCCAGCGGCGCCGCCAGCGCCTGCTCCAGCGTCTTGCGGCGCTGCGCTTCGGCCTGACGCTGTTTGACCTCTTCGTCCAGGCGGCTGGACAGCTGCAGCTGCACGCCGATCACCCCGACCAGGATCAGCACGAACGCGCCCAGCAGCACCGACATCAGGTCGCCGAAGGCGGCCCAGATCGGTGTGCCCGATTCGCCGTCGTTGTCGATCTCGTCGCTCATGCCGCGCCGGCCTCGCCGGCAGCGGCCTCACCGGCATCGCCGCGGCCGCGATCGAGCTGGCGCAGCTCTTCGATGATCTGCTTCTGCGACAGCATGCTGAGGTCGACCACCTCGCGCGCCTGCGCCACGTAATACGCCAGTTGGTCGTCGCTGCGGGCCAGCGAGGCATCCAGTGCGCTGGCGACGTGCTGCAGGCGCTCGTTGAGCTCGCTGGTGGAGCCGCTGAACAGCTGCACCGCTACGCCGAAGGCTTCGCCCAGGCTGGCCACTTCCACCGCGCTGCCGCTGACATGTGCAGCCACCGCGCCGAGCTTGCCGGTCTCGCTGCCGATCTGCTCGGTGAGCTGGGTGCCCACGCGTTGCATCAGGTCGGCCGAGGTGGTGACCAGCGCATCGACCGCTGCGCGTTGTTCGGTGGAGGCGTGATTGACCGCGTTGAGCAAGGTGTCCAGGGTGGCGAGCAGCTTGCTGCGTTCTTCCAGCATCGCGGTGTCGCGCACCATGCTCTCGGACAGGTTCTGGCGCAGCTCGGCCACCACATCGGCGGCCGCCTTGGGCGCTTCGGAGGCGATCTGCATCAGGCGCGCCACTTCGGTGATGGTGGCACTGGCCTGTGCCTGCGCCTGCGTGGACAGCTCGCTGGCGGTGCTGGCCAGGGTGTCGCAGATCGCCTGCTGCTGCTGGGTGACGCGCTCGCCGGTGCGTTCCCACTGCGTGCTCAGGTCTGCGCTCATCGCGCTGAAGCGCTCGCTCCACAGCGCCAGGCGCTGGGTGTCGCGGGCTTCCAGTGCGGCCTGCAGCTCGGTGTGCGATTGCTGCAGGGTGCCGACCAGGGCGGCGGCATGCGCGTCGAAGCTGGCGGTGGCGGCAGCCAGTGCGCCCTGGTGCTGGGCGGCCAATGCGGCGCTGGCGTCCTGTTGCTGCGCCAGCGCGGCGCTCCAGGCGCTGGCGGTCTCGCTGCTGGACTGATCCATGCGCCTGGATACCGCATCGACCAGGGCGCTGGAGCGTGCGTCGAAGGTGCTGGCGAACTGGGTCAGGGTGCCCTGCAACTCCTGCGTCAGCGCGTGGTTTGCGCGTTGCTGTTCGGCCACTGCCGCGGTCCAGGTGGCGGCTGCAGCGGCGGTGCTGCTTTCGAAGCCGCTGCTCAGTCCATCGAGTTGCTGCTGTACGGCCTGCTGCACGCCGTCCTGCAGCGCGCTGGTCTGCTGGGCGAGCTGTGCGAGTGTGGCCTGCAATTGCGCGTTCAACGCCGCGCCTGCGCGCTGCTGCTCGGCGATCACTGCCGCCCAGTGCTCGGCCGTGGCGGCGTTGCTGCGTTCGAATCCGTCATTGAGCGCGGCCAACTGCTGCTGCACCGCGTGGGTCACGCCGTCCTGCACCGCGATGCTGCGCTGATCGATCTGCGCCAACGTGGTCTGCAACTGCTCGGTCAACGCGTGCTGCGCACGTTCCTGTGCAGCCAGCACGGCCTGCCAGTGTTCGGCGGCCGTCTGCGCACTGTGCTGGAAGCCGTCGTTGAGCGCGTGCAACTGCTGCTGCACGGCGGTGCCGACGCCGTCCTGCACGGCAGCGGTCTGCTGTGTGATCTGCTCCAGCGTGGCCTGCAACCGCGTGTCGAGCGCTTGCTGCGCGCGTTCCTGTGCGGCGAGCGCGCTGGTCCAGTGCGCGGCCGCGGCACTGGCGCTGTGCTGGAAGCCGCTGGTGATGCCGTCCAGTTGCTGCTGCACGGCATGGGTGAGGCGCTCGTGCAGGGCGGCGGTGTCGCGCGCGATGCTGGTCATGGTCGCTTCCATCGCCGGCTGCAAGGCCGCGCCCACCGCGCGTGCGCTTTCTGCCACGCCGCTCTGCAGCGATTGCTCCATCGCCGTGGCCAGGCGCGCATAGGCCGCTTCGCTTCGGGCGTGGAATTCGGCCTGCTGCGCGGCAAGGCGTTCGTCGGCGGCAATGCTCTGCTGCTCGATGCTGTGCATCAGCGTCTGCAGGCGATCGATCAGCGCCGGCATCAGCGCGCTTTGCTGCTGCTGCAACTTGAACACTTCGCCACGCTGGTGCGCGTCCGAGTGCGGATGCAGTTCGGAGGCGATCTTCAGGTCCAGCCGCTGCACTGCCTGCAGCCGCTCGCGCCGGCACAGTGCCGACAACAGCCCCAGCATTGCGGAGGTTGCAACGCCGGCGATCGAGGTGCCGAACGCAAACGCCAGGCCTTCCACCGGCGCGGCCAACGAGCCGCGGATGGCCTGCAGGTCGGTGGCGCTCTGCAATGCGAAGCCGGTGCCCTTGAG
The DNA here is from genome assembly GCF_056725185.1 of Xanthomonas sp. NCPPB 3218. Taxonomy (NCBI): domain Bacteria; kingdom Pseudomonadati; phylum Pseudomonadota; class Gammaproteobacteria; order Lysobacterales; family Lysobacteraceae; genus Xanthomonas; species Xanthomonas sp. NCPPB 3218. Next base: position 4,373,395 of record NZ_CM161516.1, on the reverse strand, counting down.
CGTGGCCATCATGCCGAGCAGGGTGCCGAGCATGCCCAGCAACACCAGCAGGCCGACCAGATACGGCGTCAGCACCGGTGCCGGCAACGCCACGCGCTCGCCCTTGATACGCAGGCGCACCGCATTGCGCAGGCTCGGATGCAGGCGCTCCAGCCATTCGCCCAACGCCGATGGCGCGGTGGTCAATGCGGTGACGGCATCGTCCAGCGTCGCGCTGGCCTGGCGATAGCGGTACAGCTCCAGCGCGCCGGCCACATAACAGGCGCCGATCACCGCCGCGACGCAGGCGCCGAGCGGGTTGGAGCCCAGATAACCGATGCCGACCCAGCAAACCGCCAACAGGCCGACGACAAACACACACAGGTGGACGAAAGTTCTGAACATGAGGTCCCAGTTAGCGGGTACGAAGCGCTGCGAGCAGGCCTTCGATCGGGTGAAAACGGACATCCAGTTCGGCGAGCAACACGCTCTGCATGTCTTTGCGAAACACATCCAGCCAGCCGTCGGAGAGCGCGCGTGGCGCGGCCTCGCCGTCGGGTGCCGGGTTCTGCGCCTGCGCGGCATCGCGCAGGCGCTCGAAATGCGCGCCGAGCAGGTTCGGCACATGATTCAGCAGGGTTTGCTCGCGTGGGCTCAAGGTCAGCTCCATCACCGCATCCACCTCGGCCAGCCGCGCCATCGGCGCCGATTCCAGCGCCAGCATGTCGCGCAGGCGGCCACGCAGGTCGCCGGTGGCGGTGCGCATCGCGCGCTGCATTGCCAGGTAGTGCTGGCGGAACGGGGCATAGTCGAGCGCGGGCGGCGCTGCCGCTGCGTCGATGTCGGCAGCGGCGCTGCGCGCATCGCGACGCGCGCGCGCGAGCACGGCATCCAGCTCGACCACGCTGCTGGTCGCCAGCCCGGTGCGCACGCGGGCGCAGGCCTCGGTGTCGAGTCTGCGCGTGTCGGGCAGCGCGTCGATCTCCGGCAGCTTGCCATCCAGCGCCTTGGACACGGCGACCGCGCGCGTCCAGTCGATCCATTGGCTGAGCCGGTCGGCGAGCGCATGGTTGGACTGGGCCACGTGGGCATCGGTGAGGCGAGCAAGCAGGCGAATGAACGCCGGGCCCGACAGGGGCGCCCGTGGAGAAGCTTTCGCCATTGTTCCGGTCAAAGACCGCGCATTTTACACGGGAAGCTGCGCGGTTCGGCGCTTTGCCCGGCAGCTGCGGGCTTGGCCGCGCAGGCCGGCCCTGGCGGCATTCAGCCGGCCTGGTGTGGGGGCATGCGTGCGATTGCAGCGTGCAGCGCTGCGATCCAGCGGGCGCAGCGCCCAAGGATCAAGTCCATCTCCAGCGGTATCTGGCCTACGCGCTCCGTGATCATGCACAGCGAGCGCGACCAACGCTGCGGGCCAGGGGCGCCTGGCCCGCAATGCGATCTCTCAGCCTCGGGCGCGATGTACCAACGGAATCAGCACCACCCCCAGCAGCGCCACCGCCGCGGCCACATAGCCGATGCTGCCCAGTCCCCAGGCCGGAATCACCAGCCCGCCGATGATGGCGCCGATGCCGATGCCGGCATTGGCCGCCGACACATTGGTGGTGCCGGCCAGTGCCTGCGAGTGGGTCACCGAGTTCATCACCCGCACCTGGCTGATCGGAAACAGCGCGGTGTAGGCAATGCCCCAGACCGCCAGGGTCAGATAGAGCAGCACGCCGGTCTTGGCCACCGGCACGCACAAGGCCATGCCCAGCGCGAGCAGCAGCAGGAACACCGCCGTGGCACGCAGCGGCGAGCGATCCACCACCCGCCCGCCCAGCCAGTTGCCGATCAGGCCGATCGCGCCGAAGCCCATCAGCCACCAGCCCACATTCGCCGCCGGCACGCCCACGCTGCGTTCCAGCAGGTCGGCCAGATAGGTGTAGGCGGTGAACATGGCGGTGAAGACCACCACCGACAGGATCACATTGGCCAGGAAAAAGCGCTCGCCGAAGATGCCGGCCTGCTGACGCAGATTCACCCGTTCGCTGCGGGCCACGGTCGGCATCCAGAGCGCCAGCGCCGCGGCCATCGCCAGCGACAGGGCAGCCAGGATCCAGAACGCGCCACGCCAGCCGATGCTGTTGGCGGCCACCGTGCCCAGCGGAATGCCGAACAGCAGCGCCGCCGAAATGCCCAGATACACCCGCGACACGGCGCGCCCTGCGTGCTGCGGCCCGGCCAGTTGCCCGGCGGTTTCGCTGGCGGTTCCCCAGAACACCGGCAGCGCCAGCGCCGGTACGAAGCGGGCAAAGGCCAGCACCCAGATATTGGGCGCCAGCGCGGCCACCGCGTTGGAGACCGCAAACACCAGCAGGATCATGACAAACAGGCGCTTGCGATCCAGATGCGACAGCCACGCGGTCAGCGGCGGGCCGAACAGCATCACCGTGAAGGCGAACAACGTCACCAGCTGGCCGGCCGCGGAGATGGAAATTTCCATGTCGCGTGCAAGGCCGGGCAGCAGCCCGACGATCAGGTACTCGGTGGTGACGATCACGAACGCGGCAAACGCCAGGATGAAGATCGCCAGGCCGCTGCGAGCAGCGGCCGGTGCCGCGGTGGCGGAAACGGAAGAGGAAGTAGAGCCGACAGCAGACATGGCATGCGCCGCAGTGTGGGTTGGCCATCATAGGAAAGAATTAAGATCGTATATCGGGAGTATTTTCCGTACATTGCGGACTTCAGTTCTTGAATGTGTCTCCATGCATCCCTCTGAACGCGTCAAAGGCATCGATATCTTCGTCAGCGCCGCCGATGCCGGCAGCTTCACGGCCGCCGCCGAGCGGCTCAGCCTGACCAGCTCGGCAGTGGGCAAGGCCATCGCACGCCTGGAGACGCGCCTGGGCGTGCGCCTGTTCGCACGCACCACCCGGCGGCTGGCGCTGACCGACGCAGGCGCGGCGTTCTACCGGGTCTGCGTCAAGGTGCTCGACGAGCTGGAGGAGGCCGAGCACGTGCTGCGCGCCGAAGGCCAGGCGCCCACCGGCCGGCTGCGGCTGGACTTGCCGGTGAGCTTCGGCCGGCACAAGGTGTTGCCGGTGTTGCTGCCGTTCTTCCAGCGTTATCCCGGCCTGCAGCCGGTCATTTCGTTCACCGATCGCTTCGTCGACATGGCCGAAGAAGGCATCGACATCGCGGTGCGCATCGGCGGGCCGGATCAGTGGCACAGCAGCCTGGGGCACCGCTATCTGGGCCATGAAAAACGCGTGTTCTGCGCCGCACCGCAGTATCTGGCCCAGCGCGGCACGCCCGACAGCATTGCCGCCTTGCTGGCGCACGATGCGGTGCTCTACGGCAAGGCCGATGGCAGCAGTAGCCCGTGGTTGCTGCGGCATGGCGCGGGGCCGGTGGAACAGCGTGCGATGGACGCGCGGGTGGTGTTCGGCAATGCCGAGGCGCAGGTGGACGCGGTGGTGGCCGGGCTGGGTATCGCACAGCTGCCGACCTGGCTGATCGATCAGCATCTGCAGCGCGGCAGCCTGGTCGCGGTACTGCCGCAATGCGATACCGAAGGCCTGCCGCTGCATCTGGTGTGGATGCGCGCGCGCCAGTTGCTGCCCAAGCTGAGCCGGTTGCTGGAATGCCTGCAGCAGGGCTTGCAGGATGCGGCGTGAGTGCGGTGCCTGGCGTGGGGTCGTGCATGATCGCGGCAGCGGTTGCGCATGGTGCACATCGACGTGCCGCAATGCAGCGCCAGGTCCGGGTCAGCGCACATGCCAGCACACGCGACAGCGGGCCCGATCAAGCGCAATCACGCCGGTCTGCGCCTGCTCTCTGACCAATTCAGCTCCAACTGCGCTGTCTCACGGCCGGCCCTGTTTTGTAAGGTGAACGCGTGTAGGCTGCCGGTCCGGGGACGACTCCCCAACGAGGTGACCACAATGGACCGCTGCGACATGCAGGTGTCCGATCTCATGGTCCTGGAGTTACAAGGGTTCCACGCTGCCTATGGCAGTGGACCGGACTTCTGGGACGCGTATCAACGCATCATGACCCTTGCCGCACAAGCCGGCGGCGATCTGATCACACTGGCCAACGAAATGGCTTCCCTGGCGCAGGGACTGGGCGCGACCAAGCACGCGCAACTGCTGTAACTCGCCACTGCCTGCCGGGCGCAGGCCATTGTCGAAGAAGACACTGCCCTGCCGCCGGCCGCGGTGTCTGCACGCGGCGCGGCATCAATCACCCAACTTCAGCAGCGACAGCCACACCGCAGGTGTGCTGCCACTGCGACGCATTCACTCGGCGTCGGTTGTTGCGGTTGTTGCGGTCTCTGCGTCGGACGCGTCGGTTGTCTTGGCAGCAGGTTTTTTGACTGCCTTGGCAGGGGCGGCCTCGGGCTCGCTGCGCTTCTTGTCGCGACGCAGCGGGGTATCGCCCAGACGCTCGATCGCGCCACCGGATTGCTGGAACGCCTCCAGATCGGCGGCCAGCCGTTGCTCGGACAAGCGCGGCTTGCCTGGCTGATTGCTCACGGTCATCGACTGACGGCGGGAGTTGTTCATGGCGAAATCCTCATGCGTTGTACAGCGTCAAGGGAATGCCCCGCCGGCGTTGGTCGTCGTAGGTGGCACGCACGTCGCGGCAATACGGCCCGGACATGACGAAACGCCGGCAGATTGCTGGCCGCGTCTCGTAGATCGAACAACACATGCGCGCCGCATCGATGGCCACGCACCAGCCTTCCTCGTCACGCGCCATCACGTGCCAACCTTGCGGTGTCACGCTGGTCAAGTGGTTGGGGATGCGGTCGGAGGGATCGACCATGACGGTGAGCCGGCAACAGACGGCGTCGCAACGTTCGCAGAGATTCTTGATGGAGAAGGCCAGATAGAGTGAGGGCGACACCGGAGTCCGGCCGCCCTTGCACCATACACCCTGGGCGCGCCGCGGTGTGAACCGGTCCCCGCCGTGGCGGCAGCAGGCTGTTTTCTCGCGGCGTAAAAACGCGATGATCGCGTTGCCGGCAGTGCCGTGCGTTGTGTCTGCCTGTGGACGCAAGCACGGCATCCTGCGCGCTCGATCGTGCTGTGGTCCGCGCGCGTACGATCGCCATGTTGCGACAACGTGCCGATGCATCCGACGTTTGCCTAAACGGTTGCCTTTGTCGCGCCGATGCGAAGACCTCTTTCACCTGCGCCGTCGGCAGGCCACCGTAGCGTTGGGTGGTCTGCATCAATGCGACAGGAGATCCCATGAATACTGCCCATCAACACGCAACCGCGCCCGATCTTGCCGGCGATCACGACGACCAACGCAGCGAGAAGGAAAAACAGGACGCCTTGCAGGACGATGCGCTGGAAGAAACCTTTCCGGCCAGCGATCCGGTGTCGCCGTTCGTGCCGGCCAAGCCGCTGGACTGACCAGGCCACACGAGCCAGCAACGCAAACGGCGCGGTCATCGACCGCGCCGTTTGCGTTTGCAGCGTTGCTGGCTGTTACGGCGTCAACACCACCTTGCGGCAATCGTCCTGCTTCTTGTCGAACAGCTCATAGCCGCGCGCTGCATCGGCCAGCGGCATGCGATGGGAGATGATCGCGCTGGGCTTGAGGTCGCCATTGCCAATGCATTCCAGCAAATGCGGCATATGCTTCTGCACATGGGTCTGGCCCATCTTGAAGCTCAGCCCCTTGTCGAAGGCATCGCCGAACATGAAGGCGTGGATGAAGCCGGCATACACGCCCGGCACGCTGACCACACCGCAGCGGCGCGTTGCCGCGATGCATTGGCGGATTGCAACACCGCTGCTGCCTTCCAGCTTCAAGTTGGTCAACGCGGTTTCGATCGCGCTGCCTTCGGCCTCGAAGCCCACCGCTTCGATGCTGGCATCCACGCCGCGGCCATCGGTTTGCGACACGATGATATCGGCCGGGTCGTCGACCTCGTCGAAGTTGATCGGAATGATGCCGTAGGCCTTGGATGCAAAGTCCAGCCGGTAGGCATGCCGGTCGACCATGAAGATGCGCTCGGCGCCCAGCATGCGGCAGCACGCCGCCGCCATCAGGCCCACCGGGCCGGCACCGAAGATCGCCACCGTCGAACCCTGCTTGACCCCGGCATCGATGACGGCCTGATAGCCGGTCGGCAGGATGTCGGACAGGAACAGCACCTGCTCGTCGTGCAATGCATCGGGTACCACCAGCGGCCCGACATTGGCCTTGGGCACGCGCACGTATTCGGCCTGCCCGCCGGACAGACCGCCGTACAGATGACTGAAGCCGAACAGCGCCGCCGGCGGCCGCATGTCCTTGTGGTTGAGCGCCGCGCCCTTGCCGGTGTTGGTGGTCTCGCAGGCGGAGAATTCCTGCAGCATGCAGTGGAAGCAGCGTCCGCAGGCCACCACGAAGGGGATCACCACGCGGTCGCCGCGTTTGACGGCGGTGACGTCGGGGCCCAGGTCTTCGACAATGCCCATGAACTCATGGCCGAGGATATCGCCGTGCCGCAGATCCGGAATCTTGCCGCGGTACAGATGCAGATCCGAACCGCAGATGGCGGTGGCGGTCACGCGCAGGATGAGATCGTCGCGTTCGACCAGGACCGGGTCCGGCACGGTTTCGACCCGGACATCGCGTGAGCCGTGGTAGTTGAGGGCGAGCATGGGGGTTCTCCGGAAAGGCCGTCGATGTGCGGCAACACAGCCAGTGTCGGCAGCGCGCCGTTAAGTCCGTCAGCATGGCACGTGCGCACGGTGTGGACGCGTTCGATTGGCGACGCGGCGTTGATGCGTGTGTCACGCCTGGATAACCCGCGCGCTCGCACTCTCGAATGCCACGCTGAATCGTTCGCAGCTCATGCGTACAGCGACCATGCGACCCCGACAATCAACGATCGTGCCTTGCGCGATCAACCAGGAGACAACGATGGGAATTTTCAAGATGGTGACCGCCGGTGCAGTGGGCTACGTGGCTTACAAGGCATGGCAGCGTCGCCAGAACGAGTCCGGTGAAGCGGCCAGCCCGAAGAACAACGATCGCGACATTCAACCGCAGACGCTGAGCGCGCCGGCCAATGCGGGCAGCACGCCGCCGCATGGCGACCCGTTGCGTGATGCCGCTGCAATCTCCGGCGATCGCAAGCAGGCGCTTGGTGCGCTGGTGGTGTTCAACGAGCAGGAGCGCACGCTGGCGCAACTGGCAGTCGTCAAGGGACTTGGCGGCGAGACCTTGCAGTTTGCACGCAAGATGGACGAGGCCCACAGTGCGGCGCTCACCGATCTCAGCCGGTTTGCACCGGATCGCAGCGGCACGCTGGCGCAGGCTGCAACCACCCGCGCTGACGGTACCCGCAAGCGTCTGGAAGGCTTGAACGGCAAGGAGTTCGAAACGCAGTACCTGCAGGCCAGCGTGACCAGCCATGAGCAAGCGGTGACGTTGCTGGATGCGCAGCTGGCCAGCGAGCCGGGTTCGAGCGATCTGGGCAAGGAACTGCAGCGCGCACGCGAGACCGTCGCCCAGCATCTGGAGCATGCCAAGTCGCTGCGTGCCAAGTCGAACCAGCCGCACTGATCAGGCAGCGATGTGGATCAGGCACCGCGTGACGCGCGGTGCGATACAGGCAACAGGCAGCTTCGGCTGCCTGTTGTCGTTGTGGGCATGCGTGGGGCGTGTCTACTCGATCTGCTGCACACCTGCAGCATGCTCGGCCGGTACCGGGCGATCGCATCGCAAGGCCGTCTTCATGACGCATCAGGCGCAGCCCGCTCGAATCCCGCCGCCTGGCGTTGCCACAGACCATCGAACACGCCACCGTGACCACGCAGCTGTGCCGGGTTGCCGTCTTCGACCACGCGGCCTTCCTGCAGCACCACGATACGATCGAAGCCGATCACCGTGGACAGGCGATGCGCCACCGCCAGTGCGGTGCGTTCGCGCATCAGGTGATCCAGCGCGGCCTGGATTTCCGCTTCCGATTCGGTGTCCAGTGCCGAGGTGGCTTCGTCCAGGATCAGGATCGGCGGGTCCTTCAGGAACGCGCGTGCGATGCCCAGACGCTGGCGTTGACCACCGGAGAGCATGACCCCGCGTTCGCCGACCTGGGTGTCGTAGCCCTGCGGCAGCTGCCGGATGAAGCCATCGCAGAATGCGTGCCGCGCCGCGTCCTGCACCTCCGCATCGCTGGCCTCCGGGCGGCCGTAGCGGATGTTATCGGCAATGCTGCGATTGAACAGCGCAGTTTCCTGCGGGACCACCGCAATCTTTTCGCGCATGCTGTCCTGGCTGACGCTGCGGATGTCCTGGCCATCGATCAGCACGCGTCCGGATTGCACATCGTCCAGACGCTGGATCAGCGCGATCAAGGTGGACGTGCCGGCACCGGAGGGCCCGACGATGCCGACCTTCTGGCTGGCAGGGATGTGCAGGTTCAATCCATCCAGCACCGCCGCCCGATCCGGATAGGCAAAGCGCACCTGTTCGAACCGCACATCGCCCTGGGCCAGGGCCGGGGCCAGCGGCGCGTCCGCATCGACGATGGCATGCGGTTGCAGGATGATCTGCAGCGTGTCGGCGATGGCGCCCAACTGCTGGGTGGTGTCAACCAGCGTCAGCGCCAGGTCGCGCGAGCCGTGCAGGATGCGGAAGGTCAGCGCGCTGACCAGCACCACGTCGCCCGCGCTCACCATGCCGGCGCGCCACATGCTGATCGCCCAGATCAGCATGCCGCCGGCCATCACCGACAGGCAGATGTCGTGGATCACGCGGGCTTTTCCACGTACATCCAGCTGCGGCGGTGGGCGACCGCCTCGTCGCCGATCTGCTCGGCAAGCCGCGCGCTTTCACGGTCGCGCGCCGTAAACGCCTTGATCGTCCACACAGTGGACACTGCATCCACCAGCTCGCCGCCCACGCGCGCGGCCTGCCGCCTCGCTAAGCAAGCGAGGCGGGCTTTACGCGCAGCTGCAGCGCTGGACAGCGTTACAGCGTGACCGCGCCACCGGCAATGGTGAGCAATGTGCCCGAGGTGTAGCTGGCGGTATCGGCTGCCAGCATCACGTACGCCGATGCCAGCTCGACCGGTTGCCCGGGGCGGCCCATCGGCGTCTGCCCGCCGAAGTTTTCCACCGACTCCTCGTCCATGCCGGCGGGAATGAACGGCGTCCAGATCGGACCCGGCAGCACCGCGTTGACGCGGATGTGCCTGTCGGCCAGTACGCCCGCCAGGCCAATCGTCAAGTTGGCCAGCGCGCCCTTGGTAGCGGCATACGGCAGGATGTTCGGCGTCGGCTTCTTGGACTGCACCGAGGCGGTATTGATGATGGAGCCGCCGTCTTTCATCAGCGGTACCGACAACTGCACCAGGTGGAACACGGCATGCACGTTGGTGTCGAAGGTCTTGCGCCATTCGTCCAGCGTGATGTCTTCGAAGTTCTCAAAATACTTCTGATAGCCGGCGTTGTTGACCAGGATATCCAGGCCGCCGAACGTGCTGTTGACCTGTTGGATCAACACAGCCGCCTGGGCCGGGTCGCTGATGTCGCAGCCCACCAGCAAGGCCTTGACGCCGGCCTTTTCGATCAATGCGCCGATTCTGGCGGCGTCTTCCTGCTCGTCGGGAAGATAGGCGATCGCCACGTCGGCACCCTCGCGTGCATAGGCGATCGCCACGGCCGCACCGATGCCGCTGTCGCCGCCGGTGATCAGGGCACGCTTGCCGGTGAGCTGCCCACGGCCGACATAACTGTCTTCGCCGTGATCCGGGCGTGGGTCCATCTTCTCGGTACGCCCGGGAAAGTTCTGCTGCTGCGGCTTGAATGGCGGGCGCGGATAATTGGGTACGGGCATTTCAGTCTCCTGGCGGTGTGACGCATCACGATGAACGGCAGTGTGCGTGCGCAGACGTAAACGGGCGGGCTAGGCGATGTCGGCGGCGTGTGTGTTGACGATGGCGCCGCCTGTGCACGCGGCAATTGCTTCACGCCATCGCGCAGCTTTGTTCACTGCTGTGCAATGCACGCCGGCCTAGCGTGGGTTCACGACCACAACGCAGGAGAACGATGATGGGCAGCGAACCGAAAAAGCCATGGGGCCCGGACGACGACCAGCAAAAGCCGTTTACGCCGCAGGAACAGCGCAACGAGGATGTCGAGTGGAAGGTGCACGACATGCCCGACGAAGACCGCGATGTGAACAAGGCCGACCCCGAGCACGATTACGAGCGACCGGACGGCTCCGAGAAGCGCTGAGTCGCGCTCGACGCTGCAGTTCCGGCGTTCGCGATGCAGGCGCACGCAACTCTGCCGTCGTGTCACAGCGCCGGCCTTGGCCGCTCCATGCACGTTTTCTCCACGGCCGGTGCGTAGGCTGGTGGCAACACAGCGCACCCGACGGCTCGCGGCCGGGCGTGCACAAGGCATCCACCGGCAATGATCCACGTCGGCGCGAGCCGACAGTCCAGCATGCGCGTCGTAGCGCAAGCCAAGCGAGCTGATCCGTCAGCTCAGTCCAACGGCACCCGTGTCCGGGTTGCCCTCCATCTCCCGCAAACCTTGCGCTCCTTGGCGTTTCGCCCAAGACGACGCGCTGACCGACCCCGACCATGACGCTTGGCACTGGCGTAATCCAGCGCCGCCATGCGTACTTCGGTCGACCATTTACGGCGAGCTCGACTTAGGGGAGCGGGCGCCATACGGCCGGATGGCCGTGACACGGATGTGCCATCTCGTGGTGACGTACAGGCGCGTTTTTCGCGCAGCCGTCACAATTCTCAACTGAACATGTATTAGTCATTGCGGACAGAAGCGCCCATGGACCGTCTTTCCTGCGCCATCATCGACGACGACGTGGAGTTCTGCGATCAGGTGGTTGAGTTAGCCACCGATAGCGGCTTCCGTGCCAAGGGCATCCACACCCTTGGCGAGGCCAGCCGTTGGCTGGACAGCAACTTCCCCGACCTGTTGGTGGTGGACGTTGGTCTGCCCGACGGTAGCGGTTTCGATCTCATCGAACGGCTCGACCCGGATCACACGCCGCAGATTGTGGTGGTTTCGGGCGATTACGCCTACGAAACCCAGGGCCGCGCGCAGCAGTTCGGCGTCAGTGAGTTCCTCACCAAGCCGTTTGCGCCCGAGCGGCTGGAGCGCGTGCTCGGCGGCCTGCGCGACGCGCAGCAGGGCAATCTGGGCATCATCGGCAACAGCGACAGCATCGTGCTGCTGCGCAAGGACATCCTGCGCGTGGCGCCGACCGATCTGAATGTGCTGGTGACCGGCGAGACCGGCACAGGCAAGGATCTGGTCGCGCGCGCGATCCACCGGGTCTCCGGCCGGCGTGGTCGCTTCGTGCCGGTCAACTGCGGTGCCATTCCCGAGGAGCTGCTCGCCAGCCAGTTGTTCGGCCACGAGCGCGGCAGCTTCACCGGTGCCGATCGTCGGCACGCCGGCTTCCTGGAGCAGGCCGCCGATGGCACGCTGTTCCTGGATGAGATCGGCGAGATGCCGACCCGCCTGCAGGTCTACCTGCTGCGCGCGATCGAGTCGCGCAGCTTCATGCGCGTGGGAGGCAGCGAGGAGATCCCGCTGGACGCGCGCGTGGTCGCGGCAACCCACCAGCATGTGCAACGCGAGCACGGCGTGCTGCGCGAGGATCTGTTCTACCGGCTCAACGAGTACCCGATCCAGGTGCCGCCGCTGCGCGAGCGTCGTGGCGATGCGCGGCTGCTGGGCCTGCGCGTGATCGATGAGCTCAACGTCAAGTACGGCACCCGCAAGCTGCCGACCAAGTCGTTGCTACGCTATCTGGCGTACCACACCTGGCCGGGCAACGTGCGCGAGCTGCGCTCGTTCATCCGCTATCTGTACCTGCGCGCGGACGGCGATCTGCTGAGCGCGCCGGATGTGGTGCAGACCGTGCCGCAGGCCGACGAAGACGGCTTGCTGATTCCGGCGGGATGGACCATGCGCCAAGCCGAGGACGCCATGATCGAGGCAGCGCTGGCGCGCACGCGTTTCAACAAGAAGGCAGCGGCGCGCGAGTTGGGGATCAGTGTGCGCACCTTGCACAATCGGCTCAGCGACAAGGACGCGTAGTGGGCGATGCATCCCAGGGGCGGCGGCGCGAGCTGCTGCATCAGTTGCGCAACCGCCTCAACGTGATGGGCTTTGCGTTGTATGCGTTACGCAACGAGACCTCCAAGCCCATGGAGACCCTGCGCACTACCCATCAGTCGGCGGTGGAGTTGCTCAATCAACTGGGCGAAGAAGAGCGCGCCCTGCGCCAGGACGATGCGATGTCCACCGACAGCACCGATCAGTAATGCTCGGCAGGCTGGGTCTGGTTGCTGAGCAGGGCGGTGATGGTGCGCGGGTTGTAGGGCTTCATGCAGTACGACAGGTGCGCAAACCGCGGCGGTAGCGTGTAGCGGTCGTAGCCGGAGCAGAACGAGAACGGCACGCCGCGCTCCAACAGCGCATCGGCGACCGGAAACACCGGTTGGCCACGCACGTTGACGTCGAGCAAAGCGCCGTCGATGGTCTGGCCGGAGGCCACCAGCGACAATGCCTCCGGCACATTGCCCACCGGCCCGAGTACATAGACGCCGGCTTCCACCAACAGATCGTTGAGCGATTCGGCCAGCAGATAATCGTCCTCGACCACGAGGATGCGACGGCCGTTGAGTGGATTGTCCTGCATGGCGAGCTCCTGGAGCGGTGGCGCTGTCTGGCGACGCGCAAGCCATAGTGCGCGTCGCGTCGGTTAACGCCGCGCGTAAGCAGGCGCTTCCAGAACCGGTCGTGCAAGGCAGCTGTACCGCTCAGACCCCGCGTAGCAGTAGAGGCGGGTTTGCGCCATCATTGACGATTGCGCCTCACACCCGACGCGATCGATGCGATGACTGACGACGACACTTCCTGCGACGACACCGCAGCGCCCCCCGTGCACGACGCCGTGGCGCCACCGCCGTTATTCGTTCTCGGTGTCGGCGCCGATGGCCTGGATGCCACCCGCCTGGCCGAGCTGCTCGACGCGGTCGCCGGGGCGCCCAATCTGGTCATCATGCTGTTGCTGCGCGATCGCCACTTGCTGGACGAGCCGCGCCTGCGCGAGTTGCTCGGCCCGCAATCCAGCCTGCTGCTGGCGCCGGAGGACGGCGATGCGCTGCATCCCGGGCGCATTTACCTACCGCCCAGCCAGACCCTGGTGACCCTGGAAGAAGGCCGGCTGCGGCTGCGCCCGTTGGAGGAAGCCAGCGATCACGGCTTGATCGACAGTTTCTTCGTTTCGATGGCGCACGACCAGGACGGCAACGTGATCGGCCTGATCATGGGCCGCTTCGATGGCGACGGCACCCTGGGCACCGCCGCGATCAAGGAATGTGGCGGTCTGGCGCTGGCGGTGGACGACCCGTCGTTACATGGCATGGATCTGCGCAGTTCCGGCAACCCGGCCGCCATCAGCGACGACATCCTGCCGCTGCCGCGCGTGGCCGCACGCATCGCCGCGCATATGCAACGCCACCATCGCTTCGGTCATCCGGCACCGGTGGGCGTGCGCAACGGCAGCGAGAACGATCAGCTCAGCCAGGTCGCCAGCATCCTGCGCAATGCCACCGGCCATGATTTCCACGGCTACAAGCGCGCCACGTTCCTGCGCCGCGTGCAGCGACGCATGCAGGTGGTGCAGGTGGACACGCTGGAACAGTATCTGGAGCAGCTGCGCAGCCGCTTCGACGAACCGCTGCTGCTGTTCAACGATCTGCTGATCGGCGTCACCCAGTTCTTCCGCGACCGCCGCGAGTTCGAGTTTCTGGAACAGCAGGTGATTCCGCGCCTGTTCCAGGGCAAGCAGCCGGGCGATCACCTGCGGGTGTGGGTGCTGGGTTGCTCCACCGGCGAAGAGGCCTATTCGTTGGCGATGCTGTTGCGCGAGCATGCGCAGACGCTGGACGTGGCGCCGCGCATCCAGATCTTCGCCAGCGACATCGACGGGCGGGCGTTGGCCATCGCACGGGTGGGGCGTTATTCGTCCAGCATCGTCGCCGACGTGGGGCCGGAGCGCCTGCAGCGCTGGTTCGTCAAGGAGGGCGATACCTATGTGGTGAGCAAGCAGCTGCGCGAGCTGTGCGTGTTCTCGCAGCACAGCATCGTCAAGGACCCGCCGTTCTCGCGGCTGGATCTGGTGTCGTGCCGCAATCTGCTGATCTACCTGGACGCCGAGCTGCAGAACCGGGTGATCCCGGTGTTTCACTTCGCCCTCAAGCCCGGCGGCTATCTGTTCCTGGGCAACGCCGAAAACGTCTCGCGGCATGCCAAGTTGTTCGCACCGGTGGAGCGCAGCTTCCGCGTGTTCCAGAAGATCGATGCCGACAGCCGCATGCATGCGACCTTCCCGTCGTCTTCGCTGGGACTGGACGGCCATGCACCGGCGGCCAACCGCCAGCAGCACAGCGTCAGCAATGCACTGGTGCGCGCCGGCGAGCGCATCGCCGATCGCTATGCCCCGGCCTATGCGGTGCTGGACGAGCATTTCGACGTGCTGCATTTCTCTTCCCAGGCCGGGCGTTTCATTCGTCCCGGCGGCGGCGCACCCAGCCTCAACCTGCTCAACCTGGTTCACCGCGACCTGCGGCTGGAGTTGCGCAGCGCGCTCAGCCGTGCCGAAGCGGACATGACGCCGGTGCAGGCCAGGGGCATCCAGATGCACGAGGACGCGGCGACCCTGGCGGTGGACCTGTTCGTGGAGCCAACCTCCGATTCGGACGTGCCGCGCGGCTATGTGGTGTTGTTCCAGGAAGTGGAAGCGCGTGAACTGGCCGAGCTGGCGCCGCCGAAAGATACGGTGTCCGACAATGCGCACGTGCAGGCGCTGGAGAACGAGCTGCGTATGACCCGCGAGCGTCTGCAGTCGATGATCGAGGAGCTGGAAAGCACCAACGAGGAGCTCAAGTCCTCCAACGAGGAGTACCAGTCGCTCAACGAAGAACTGCAGAGCGCCAACGAAGAGCTGGAAACCTCCAAGGAAGAGCTGCAGTCGGTCAACGAGGAGGTCACCACGGTCAACGGTGAGCTGGCCCACCGCGTGCAGGAACTCGCGCATGCCAACAGCGACCTGAAGAACCTGCTGGAAAGCACCCAGATCGCCACCGTGTTCCTGGACAACGAGCTGCGCGTCACCAACTTCACTCCCGCGGTCACCGACATCCTGCCGCTGGTGGAAAGTGACATCCACCGGCCGATCAGCAACATCAAGCTGCACGTGGCCTACGATGAACTGCAGGACGATGTGCGCCGGGTGATCCGCACGCTGGCGGTGCTGGACCGCGAGGTGGAAAACCCCGCCACGCGCGCGCGCTACATGGTGCGCGTACTGCCGTACCGCACCGTCAACAATTTCATCGGCGGTGCGGTGTTGACCTTCATGGACGTCACCCCGCTGACGCGCGCCGAGCGCGCGTTGCGCAGCAGCGAGCAGCGGCTGCGCACCTTGATGGAAGGCATTCCGCAACTGGTGTGGCGCTCGCTCGATGGCGGCCGCTGGACCTGGTCCAGCCCGCAATGGTCCAGCTACACCGGCCAGCGCGATGGCGAGAGCCTGGAACTGGGCTGGCTGCAGGTGGTGCATCCGGACGAGCGCGAGCTGACCCTGAATGCCTGGCATGACAGTGCGCGTACCGGCGGGCTGGATGTGGAACACCGCCTGTTCAACGCAGCCGAAGACGGCTACCGCTGGTTCCATACGCGCAGCGCGCCGGTGCTGGACGAGCGCGGCCAGGTGCTGGAATGGCTGGGAACCTCGACCGAATCGGACAATTTGCGCCGCCTGCAGGACGAACAGCGCGTGCTGGTCAGCGAATTGCAGCACCGCACCCGCAACCTGATCACCGTGGTGCAGTCGGTTGCCAAGCAGACCGTCCAGACCAGCCACAGCATGCCGGAATTCGCCGGCAGGTTCGACGACAGGCTCTCTGCGTTGTCGCGTGTGCAAGGACTGTTGTCGCAGTCGGACAACGAGCCCACCACCATCGGTGCGCTGCTGCGCATGGAGCTGGATGCGCTCGGCGCCGAGCCCGACCAACAGCGCATCGTGGTGGAAGGCCCGGATGTGGCGCTTCGCAAGTCCACGGTGCAGACGCTGGCGCTGGCGCTGCACGAACTGGCAACCAATGCGCTCAAGTACGGGGCGCTGGCGGTGGAGACCGGCACGCTGTCGGTGCGCTGGGACGTGGTGTCCACCAACGACGCCTCTGCGCGTCTGGTGCTGTCGTGGATCGAGGAAGGTGCCAGCCAGCAGCGGCGCGACGACCGCGACCAGGCGGGCGGATTCGGCCGCCGTCTGATCGAAAAGGCGCTGCCGTACAGCCATGGCGCACAGACGCGTTACGAGCTCAGCGATACACGCCTGGAATGCGAGATCCAGTTGCCGTTGACCTCGCTGCACGAGCGCTAGAGACCTGCACGCGCGCGTGCAGTCCGTGCGCACTCCGGCCGGCGCGGCCATGCCGATGTGCAAAATGCTGCGCATCCCGACGCGCCCCTCACGGAAATTCCTGCGCGTGCGTGCACATGTTGCGACGGATTCGCACCTCGCAACGATGCCGATGCCACGGCCGTCATGCAGGACCATTGCGGTGCATCAGTGCGCGGCATCCCTAAAACTTGGCGCGTATTGTGCGTAGCTCCTGCTGTCATCCAGATGCACAGTGGAGTAAACATGATTACGCGCATTCTTCAGTTGTCGGGCCGCGTTGCGAGCAATGCCTGGGTCGAGATCGGTGTCGGTGCCGATGCCGACATTCTGGTTGCCGACCGTGGCGGCAAGCGCGAGGAGCGTGCAACCTTCGGTCGACGTGCTCCGGGACAGCAGCGCTCGATCAATACCCAGGAGCCGGAGTGGCTGGGGCGCGTGGACCTCGCCATCTGGGAAACCCAGCGCTGCCTGATCCCGCTGTGTGGCTTTGTCTGCGCCGCATCGGCTGATGGCGCCACGTCGGCGACCTGGCTGAGTCAGGACGGTGGCGCGCTGTACGCCGCGGGCCTGCGCAATGTCATGGACATTGGCGGTCGCCTGCAAATGGGGTTCTCGTTGCTGGTCGCTTCCTCGACCAGCCTGCCGACACAGCGCCCACTATGCGTCGCAGGCGATGCCACGCAATGGTTGCAGGTCAGTGGCGAGGAGGCCATGCGTCATCTGCTGCCATGGCGGTTGGAACGCTGCACCACCGCAGCAGGCGTGCGTCCGGAGTGGGCCAGCGAAGCGCATGCCCAGCAGGCCGCGCCGGTGTGAGAGGCGCGGGCACGCAGTGATACCAAGAGGCCCGTCGGGCCTCTTTTCTTTTCAGTCCTCCGGTAACCCTTACGCATTCGTCGACGTCTTGTATCGACCCACCCGTGTTGCATGGGCGTCGCAAATCACGCGCCGACGTTGTCGCGATAACCACCGCAAGACGACCAACTGCATGCAGCCCGCTGTCCACAGTAGGTTACGCATTAAAAAGCCCGGGTCGCGAACGACCCGGGCCAGTCTCGGCAACTGCTAGCGCTGAAGATCAGCGTTGGATGTCGCCGGTGGTGGAGCCGGCGCCCGGGCCTGCGCCCAGGTCTGCACCGGTCACCCGATCCAGTTCTGGATTGGACAGCAGGCGCAGCGACATTGCATCCAATGCCTCGGTCTGGGTCGCATCCAGCGCAACCGTGGCCGAACCATCGCCACCGTCAACTGCGGACTGCAGCTCACGGTCTGCCACCACGTCCCACTGCTCGCCGGCATTCCACGGGCCGACCGTATCGCCTTCGCCCTGCGACATGTTGTAGTAGATGTCGGTAAAGCGCGGGTCGCCCGGCAGCTTGCCCGGCGGGAAGTTCGGCTCGATGGAGTACAACGCCTTCTCGAACGACTTCTGGTGCGCCACCTCGCGCGTCATCAGGAAGCGCAGCGCATCCACGATGCCCGGATCATCGGTGACGGTGATCAGGCGCTCATAGACCAGCTTGGCGCGTGCTTCGGCAGCGATGTTCGAACGCATGTCCGAAGTCGGGCAACCGATCGAATCGACATAGGCCGAGGTCCACGGCACGCCACTGGAGTTGACCAGCGCCGGGCCACCGCCATACAGGATCTGCTGGGTGTGGCTGGTGCTGTTCTGGGTCATGGAGCGCATCTCCATGGCCTCTTCCATGCCCTCGGACAACACGGCCTTGGGGCCCTTGTTGAGCATGGCGATGATCGAGCCGATGATTTCCAGGTGGCTCAGTTCTTCGGTGGCGATATCGAACAACAGATCCTTGCGGCCCGGATCGTCTTCGCCCAATGCCTGGGTGAAGTACCGCATCGCTGCAGCAAGCTCGCCTTGCGGTCCGCCGAACTGCTCGAGCATCAACGTGGCCAGATCCGGATTGGGTTCGGCAACGCGAACGGTGTACATCAGACGCTTGTTATGCATAAACATGGATGGTATTTCCTGGCTGGCGCCCGACGACGACTGCAACGCGGCATGCGCGCAGAAACCTGAGGCTGGCTACGGGTGGGGGTTGCCCGCGGAATGCGGGCAAACGCAGGCGGGAGCGCCGCCCGCGCGGTGCATCAGGCCGCTTTGCTGGCCTTGGATGCCTTTTGATTGCCGCCTTGCTCGGCGAGCAGGGTCAGCTTTTCATCGGTGGCCTTTTCTTCTTCCAGCGTCGACAGCAGCAAGCTGACCGCATCGGTGTAGCCCAGCTGCTTTGCAATCGCAGCGATGGTGCCGTACGAGGCGATCTCGTAATGCTCCACCTTCTGTGCGCCGCCGATCAGTGCCGCATCGCGTACCGGACCTTCTTCGATCTCGTCGATCACCTCGCGGCTTTCCTCGACCAGGCCTTCCATCGCGGCACACTTGATGCGCTTGAGCTTGATGCCGAGCAGTTCGACGATCTGGTCGATGCGTTCGATCTGGCCCTGGGTTTCTTCCAAGTGCAGCTTGAACGCTTCCACCAGCTTGGGTTCGGTGGCCGCACGTGCCAGACGCGGCAGCGATTTGGTCAACTGCTTTTCTGCGCTGTAGATGTCCGACAGCTCGTGGACGAAAAGCTCTTCAATTGTCTTGATCGCCATGGGCGGCTCCTTTGGATGGATAGGTGGATAAGCGATGCGGTGCAGCGCGTGTGCGTCTTGCCTGCGCTTGCGTGCGAACCAGCTGCGTCGTCACTGCGGTATCGCAGTGACCGGCGTCACGCCAAGCCCGCAATGCAGCGTTGTTGTCGTGCTTGCTCACGCTGCCTCGCATGGTCGCTACGCTAATCGTCGGCGTGTTAGCGCGATCGGTAGATGCGGTGATGCCGAGGCGATAACGACCTGTGCCGTGAGCGGCGCGGTGATGATGCGCATGCAATCGATTCGCCAGCGCCGAGCCGTGGCAATTGCACTGCAATCGACCGAGGTTGATGCCGGCTTCTCGAGATGCGTGCGCACAAGGCACACCGCGGCCGTGCATGCGGCACCGGTGCGCCTGTGCCGATGTCGATTTCATTGCGCGGATGTCGATGCAGATACGCAGCGATTGCACCGGCACCGTGCGGCATGCACTGCCGGGAATGCACGCCGTTGCAGACCGATGCGCTACAACCGATGGCTGGTCCTTGCCCCTGGAGCTGCCATGACGCCGTTGGACAAACCGTTACGCCGCGAGCTGCAGATCGGCGAGCAGGTCTATACCCTGGTCATCGACCCGCAGGGCTTGAAGCTGGTCGAAAAAGGCCGACGCAAAGGCGTGGCCTTGCGGTGGGACGAACTGGTCAGCGGCGATGCCGCCCTGGCCCGCGCGCTGCAGGCCTCGCTTGGCGAGTCCTGAGCGCAACGCGCGGGAAAACTGCCTCAGCGCGCAGGAAACAACCGTGCCAGCTCGCGGACCGCTGCTGCAGACGCGGCGTGATCCGGCGTGGCATCGGGGTTGTTGAAATCGTGGGCACCTTGCGACTGCACCAGCAAGCCATCGCGGCGTGGCACCACATTGAGATTGTGGCCGCGCCAGACCAAGCCGTAGGTCACTTCCGGTTGCGGAATCAGGCGCGCGGTCTGCCCACGTACCGGGATGACGCTGTCGTCGCCAAGCAATGCACGCGCGCCATAGCCGGTGGCATTGACCAGGATCTTCTCGCGCAGCTGGCCGAACTGGCGCGGATGCTCGAAGTTGCGCGTGTACAGCTCGCCGCCGGCCCGCAGAAAGTCGTCCATCAGCAGGCGCGCGTAGGCGCTGAGGTTGAAGGTCAGCTGGCTGTAGCGGCGCACGAACGGCACCGGAAACGGATGACTGCCGGGCGCAACCGGTTGCGAGCGTGGGCCGAGATCGTCGAGCAGGTCGCGCTCCAGTGGCGGGTAGTCCGGCTCGTGCGCTTCGGCCGACGCGCTCGGTTGATCGAACGGCACATCCGACAACGCATAGCCATCGCGCCATTCGATCGGCTCGCCCGGCAGGCCCAGCAGGGTCTGGTAGCGGCGAAACGAAATGCGCGCCATCTCTTCCCAGCGGGTCCTGAAATCGGCGCTGGCGTGCTCGCTGGTGCACACGCGCGAGTCCGGCGACCACACGCCGGTGGCGTAGAACGAGCGCACGTCCGGCAGGCGCTCGCGCGCATAGATGCGCACGCGCAGGCCCGCACGTTGCGCCACCAGCGCGGTGGTCAACCCGATCGCGCCGCAGCCGATCACCGCCAGCTCGCGCGCATCCGCATCGGCGGCCTGCACCAGCCGCAGCGCATGCTCGGCCGCGCCCCACGACAGCGACCACCCGCTGCCGCCATGTCCATAGTTGTGCACCACCGTCTTGCGGCCGATGCGTTCGGCCTCGATCCGCGGCCCCTGCGCACGGAACGGGCGGGTGCAGCCGTTGATCGCAATGATGCGATCGACCGCCGCGCGGATCGGCGCCAGCGGCGGCGCTGCGGCGAACTGGTCGGGCGAGGCGCCCGGCGACGTGGCGGGTAGCGGCGAGGCCGGCGCAGCGGCCGCCTTGCCGGTCGTGGCCCAGCTTCCGGTGGAAGCGGCCGCGAGCGCGAGGCCGGCGCTATGCAGGAAATGACGACGGTGCATGCGGCTCCTGAGCGATGTGCAGAAAGTGATTGGGGTAATGGCGCCTGCGCGACCGGCCACGCGTAGCGCGCGGTGCAGTACCGGTAAACGCCAGGCCCTGCGCTGCGCGCCAGCGACCGGCACCCCGCAGCATCGTCGGTCGCGCACGCCGAGCATACCGCGCGCATCTGCGCCTGCCACCGCCGACCAGGCAGGTTTCGCACCGCGATCCGGGCAGTTGAAGCCGCGCCAGCGGCCATTCGTCGCCCGGGGGCGTTCGCCCGATCGCTTGCCGGCTATGCTCGCCGCGTCCCAACCCAACGAGCTCCCACCCGTGTCTGCCAGCGTCTTCCTGATCGTGCGTATCGTGTTCGCCTGGGCCGCCGCGTTGCTGGTGGCCGCGATCATGTGGGCGCAGCTGTTCGGCTCCACCGGCGCGTTCTTCGGGCTGATCTGCGTGGTGCTGCTGACGCTTGCCCTGATGAGTGCGATCACGCATGTGCGCCGGGTGCGCCTGATCGCCGGGCGGCTGGATCACGACACCTTGTCGACCCGCCAGCGCCGCCAGATCGAGGTGCCGCTGGACGTGCAGGCCAGCTTTGTCGTGGTCGAAGAGGCCGTGCGCGCGTTGCCGCGCGTGCAGGACATCGAATGCGCGCCCGGCAGCCTGCTGATCCGCGCCAAGGTGCGCCGCATCGACCCTTACGAAGGACGTCAGCCCTCGCGCTGGAACCTGTTCGCGCGTTTTGCGATCAAGCGCAACCAGGTGCTGGTGACGATCACGCCGGGGCAGGGCACCAGCAGCGTCACGGTGTTGTGCGAACCCGACGCCGGTGCCTGGGTGGACCTGTTTGCGGTGGACGAAGGCAGCAATTACGAGAATGCCGAGGCGATCAATCGCGCGGTGGTGCGCCGGGTCGGCGAGCAACGTCGCGACGAGCAGGCCGCGGCCGAGCAATCGGTGATGGAAAAGGAACTGGCGGTGGCCCGCCTGAACCTGCTGCATGCGCAGGTCGAGCCGCACTTTCTCTACAACACGCTGGCCAGCGCACAGGTGCTGGCACGCACCGACCCGCCGCGCGCGGAGATCATGATCGGGCACCTGATCCAGTACCTGCGCAGCTCGCTGCCCAGCGCCGACGGGGCCATCTCCACCCTGGGCGAGGAACTCGAACGCACCCAGGCCTATCTGGAAATCCTGCGCATCCGCATGGGCACGCGGCTGGTCCTGCAGGTGGAGGTGCCGTACGAGCTGCGCGCGCTGCAACTGCCGTCGATGATGCTGCAGACCCTGGTGGAGAACGCGATCAAGCACGGGCTGGAACCCAAGCCCGGCGGCGGCACGATATGGATCCTGGCGCGTCGCGTCGACGACCATGCCACGCTGACCGTGGCCGACGATGGCCAGGGCTTCGGCACCCACACCCAAGGCACCGGCATCGGCCTGAAGAACCTGCGCGAGCGGCTACAGTTGATCTACGCCAGCAAGGCCAGCTTTGCCATCGTGTCCAATTTCCCCAGCGGTGTGGCCGCCACCATCAGCCTGCCGCTGCCGGCGCCGATGACCGCCACACGCATGCCGCCGCCGTTGCCAGGCACGCACAGCTCCACCGCGCAGGTGCAGGCATGAGCGCGCTGCGTGCGGTGATCGCCGAAGACGAAGCGTTGCTGCGGCAGTCCCTGCTCGCGCTGCTGGCCGAGGTGTGCCCGCAGCTGCAGGTGGTGGGCGAATGCGAAGACGGCGCCGGCGCGCTGGAGACCATCGCCGCGCAGCAGCCGGATGTGGTGTTCCTGGATATCCGCATGCCCGGGCTCACCGGCATCGAGGTGGCGCGTGCGCTGCGCGAGGTCAGCCCGCGTACCCAGGTGGTGTTCGTCACTGCCTACGACCAGTACGCCATCGATGCGTTCGAACACGGCGCGGTGGACTACCTGCTCAAGCCGATCAGCCGCGAGCGCCTGCAGGCCACCTGGCAGCGCGTGCAGCAACGCGCTGCCGCCGGCCAGCCGGACGGCCAGCTGCTGGAGGCCTTGTTGCAGCGCCTGTCCGCGCGCCCTGCTGCCGCCAGCGCCGCGCCGCCGTTGGCCTGGCTCACCGCCAGCAGCGGCCGCGAGACGCGCCTGATCGCGCTGGACGAGGTGGCGTATTTCCAGGCCGACCAGAAATACACCACGGTGATGACCGCCGCCGGCGAGGCGATCCTGCGCACGCCGCTGCGCGAGTTGCTCGACGTGCTGGATCCGCAGGTGTTCAAGCAGATCCACCGCTCCACCATCGTCAACATGAAGGCGGTCGCCTCGGTGGTGCGCGAGGACACCGGCAAGGGCCGGCTGGCACTGCGCGGGCGCAGCGAAACGCTCACCGTCAGCCAGCCCTTCATGAGCCTGTTCCGCGGCATGTAATTCCCCCGATCGCATCGACTGAAAGGATTGCTGATATGCGCCTGATCGCCTCCCTCGTGTATTGCCTGCTTGCCTTGGCCGGTTGTCACGACCGCAATGGCACCACCTCCATCACCCGCGCCACCAGCAATGGCCAGGACGTGATCTTCAGCAAGACCCTGGCCACCGCTACCGACCTCAATGTGCACTGCCTGGCCAGCAGCAGCGGTCGCTGCCATTACCTGGTGTACGAGGAACACTGCGCCGCGCCTGCCGCGGGCAACACCACAGGCACGCCGGCCTGCGCACGCAGGACGCTGGACAGCTTTGCGCTAACGCCCGGGCAGGTGCGCGAACTGCGTGGCATTCCGCGTCAGGCGCATACCTGTGTGGATACCAGCGCGCCCAGCGCCGATTGCCATGGCTGAGCGGGCGTTGCCGGCCTGGCTCGGCGGAAACATGTTTCAGCTATGTAGCAAGCGATGCTGCAACCGGACGCAAGCCTGAATACGCACTGACGATCAGCGGCCGCTTCTGCGATCATTGCGGGCTTGTTGCCGGTTCACGGCGTCCTCACTGCCAGGCTTCTCATGTCCGAACAATCGCTACGCCGCGACGTTGGCCCCTTCGCCCTCATGCTCACCGGCCTGGGCTCGATCATCGGTTCCGGCTGGCTGTTCGGTGCCTGGCGCGCTGCCGGCCTGGCCGGCCCCGGTGCGATCTGGGCCTGGATTCTGGGTGCGGCGATCATCACCACCATCGCGCTGTCCTACGCGGAACTGGGCGCGATGTTCCCCGAGTCCGGCGGCATGGTGCGCTACAGCCATTACTCGCACGGCTCGCTGGTGGGCTTCATCGCCGGCTGGGCCAACTGGATCGCGATCGTGTCGGTGATCCCGGTCGAGGCCGAGGCCTCGGTGCAGTACATGGCCTCCTGGCCATGGGCCTGGGCGCAGGGCCTGTATGTGCAGGCACCCGGCGGGGCCGGGGAGTTGTCGGTGCCCGGCCTGCTGATCTCGGCAGTGCTGGTGCTGGTGTATTTCTTCCTCAATTTCTGGAGCGTCAAGCTGTTCGCGCGCTCCAATACGCTGATCACCGTGTTCAAGCTGGTGGTGCCGGCGGCGACCGGCGTGGCCCTGATCGCCAGCGGGTTCCACAGCGAGAACTTCAGCGTCGGCATCCACGGCGACGCGCACGTGATCGACCTGGCCGCGGTGCTGACTGCGGTGGCTACTGCCGGCATCGTCTTCAGCTTCAACGGCTTCCAGAGCCCGGTGAACCTGGCCGGTGAAGCGCGCAACCCGGGCCGCAGCATTCCGTTCGCGGTGCTGGGCTCGATCGCGCTGGCCACGGTGGTCTACGTGATCCTGCAGGTGGCCTACATCGGCGCGGTGCCGCCGGACCTGCTGGCCAAGGCCGGCTGGCACGGCATCGATTTCCGCTCGCCGTTCGCCGAGCTGGCCATCATCGTCAACCTGCATTGGCTGGCCATGCTGCTGTACATCGATGCGTTCGTCAGCCCCAGCGGTACCGGCATCACCTATACCGCCACCACCGCGCGCATGGTCTACGGCATGGAAAAGAACGGCACCATGCCGTCGGTGCTGGGCAAGCTGCACCCGGTCTGGGGCGTGCCGCGCATGGCGATGTTCTTCAACCTGGCGGTGTCGTTCGTTTTCCTGTTCTTCTTCCGCGGCTGGGGCACGCTGGCGGCGGTGATCTCGGTGGCGACCATCATTTCCTACCTCACCGGCCCGATCAGTGCGATGGCGCTGCGCCGGCACGCGCCGGAGCTGCATCGCCCGCTGCGCATCGCTGCACTGCCGGTGCTGGCCGGCGTGGCCTTCGTGATGGCGACCGAGCTGCTGTACTGGGCGCGCTGGCCGCTGACCGGCGAGATCATCCTGCTGATGGTCGTGGCGCTGCCGGTGTACTGCTACTACCAGGCCAAGCAGGGCTGGCCGGATCTTGGGCGCAACCTCAAGGGCGCGGCCTGGATGATCTGCTACCTGCCGACGATCGCGCTGCTGTCCTGGGCCGGCAGCAGCGACTTCGGCGGGCACGGCTACCTCAGCTATGGCACCGATCTGGCTGTGGTCGCGGCGGTCGGCGCGGTGTTCTACATCTGGGGTGTGCGCAGCGGTTGGCGTACGCCGTCGGTGGAGAAGGCTGTCGCGCAGGCGTGAGCGCCTGATCGCTGATTGCTGCTGAAACAAGGCGTCTGTCTCCGGGCGCCGCAAACAAAAAACGGCCGGTGCACTGCACCGGCCGTTTTTTGTTGGTCGTCACGCACGCGATGGAGTGCAGCGACTGGCGCCGCCTGGCAGCGCACGCCGTGTTGCGATCGGACGTCGGGCAGGTCGATCAGGCCGTTTCGTCAGGCGCGCGGCATTGCCGATGCCTTGCAGCAATCACCGCATCCATCGCCACACCGCTACGCCAGCGTCCCCGCCGCCGCGCTATGGGGAGCGGTATTGGTCACCAGCCGCGGCGCACCATCGAAGCGGTCCAGATCACGCAGCAATTCGGTGTAGCGACGCAGCCGCCCCATCTCGCGCATGTTGACGATGTCCTCGTGGCGCAGCTCGCGCTTGGAACTGACCTCCTGCTTGTAGCGCAGCACTTCTGGATAGCGGCGGGTCATGTCCAGCGCATCGGCCACGCATTCGACCGAGTCGGCATCCGGGGTGACCCGTGCACGGCTGTTGAAGGCGCGCAGCCAGCGTTCGAAACCGGCGCTGTGGTCGAACAGATCGGCGATGTACCACATGACGAACAGGATCGAGGCCCACGAGGTAAAGATGATCACCACGCGGCTGAAGGTCAGGTGGTAGTCGTTCTGCCAGAGCTGGTGGGTGATCACGCCCAGCAACACCAGCGAGATCGCCTGCCAGCCGATGATCGAGGCGATCACCCACTGTTTCTTGGCCACCTTGAGCAGATTGAGCTCCTGGTCGAGCTGTTCGTCGGTCTTTTCGCGCCAGTGCGCGACCTGCTCGTCGAAGGAGAGCCGATGGAGTGCGTTGTCCTGCAATAGCAGGCCCAAACCTTGGAACAAAGCGATCATGACAAGCTCCTGACGGATGGCTGGTACGAACGACTTGCTGCACCCGGCAACGCGCCGGTGCCCTGGAGCGACCGGGCAGCGGCTGGCAGTGATGCTGGCCGGTACACGGACGGCCCTAGTTCTAGCACTTTCGCCGTGCTTGGCAATGCCTGCTGCGCGCCGAAGGCCAGCCAATCCTGCGTACCGGCGCACAAATCGCAGTATTCAGGCGCTTTGCAGCGTTTGTCGGGCGATTGCAGCTGCGGTGCGCCGTGATTCTTGCTGCACTGCACACTCGCGCCTGCGTGATTGCCTCCGTGGCGTTGCGGCCGGCGCGACCCAGTCCGGCGTACAGATCGCGTGAGCGCCGCGCAAGCATGCATGCCGCGCAAGGTCCAGCGACAGGCAAGCACCCGTCGAGACGATCGGCGCGCATCGATACGAACAGCGCACACGGCGCCGCCTTTCACCAATCCCGAATCCCAAATCCCCAATCCCAGCCCCTCAGCACCACGACGCGATCTTGCAACCGCCTAGGTATCCTTGCGCGCATGTCAGCCGTCCTGCGTACCCTCACTGCTCCCGCCGCCAGGCAGATCCATCGCTGGGTGCTGGGCGCGTTTCCCCGTGGCCAGAGCACCATCGACTACGACCAGCCACTCGGGGATCCCGGCATCTTCGGGCCCGACAGCGTCACCTGGCGCGTGCATTCCGAATTCCCCGGCATGTTGTCCGGCGGACTGTGCGCATTGATGCTGCAACTGCTGCATCCACGCGCGCTGGCCGGGGTCTACGACCATTCCAACTTCCGCGCCGACCTGATCGGGCGGCTGCGGCGCACCACCAATTTCGTCGCCGGCACCACCTATGCCCCGCGCGCCGAGGCCGAGCAACTGATCGCCCGCGTGCGCAGCATCCATTCGCATATCCACGGCCACACCGCCGACGGCGTGCCGTACGACGCCAACGACCCGCAGTTGCTGACCTGGGTGCACGTCACCGAAGCCTACGGTTTTCTGCAGGGCTGCCGACGTTATTGCCGCGACGTGCCGGCGCACATTGCCGATCGTTACTACGACGAAGCGCGCCGCGTTGCCGAAGCGCTGGGCGCCACCGATGTGCCCGCCAGCGAAGCACAGGTCGATGCGTATTTCGCCACCGTGCGCGGGCAGTTGCGCATGGACACGCGCTCGCGCGAGGTGCTCGACATCCTCACCAGCATCCAGTTGCCGGTGCCGGCGGCCGGCCTGTCGCGCGGGGTGTTCCTCGGTGCCGGTACCGCCCTGTTGCCGGGCTGGGCCAGCGACATGCTCGGCCGCACCACCACGCAGCGCGCACAGGCACATGCGTCGGCGCGGCTGTTGCGCAGCCTGTCGCCCCTGTTCCGCACCGCGCTACGCGACGGGCTGTCCGCACGCGCCTGCCGCCGCATGCAGCTGCCGCAGACGATATTGCTGGAGTGGCCCGGGGCGCAGTGAGTGCGGGTGCTTGCCTGGTGTGCAGGGCGTTGGTTTGAAGGGGGGGGCTGGCTACCAGATCCGCACCCGTTGCTCTGGCGGCAGGTACAACTGCTCGCCCTGCTGCACATTGAACGCCGGATACCAGGCATCGAGGTTGCGCACGGTCTGCGCGCGGAAACGTCCGGGTGCATGCACGTCGGTGAGCACGGCATTGCGTAGCGCCGCGTCGCGGTACTTGCCGCGCCAGGCCTGGGCAAAGCCCAGGAAGAAGCGCTGGTCCGGGCTGAAACCGTCGATGGTCTGGGGCTGCTTGCCCTGCAGCGACAGCTGATAGGCGTCGTAGGCAGTGGCCAGGCCGGCGACATCGGCGATGTTCTCACCCAGCGTCAGCTTGCCGTTGACGCTCAGGTCGTCGAACGGCTTGTACGCACTGAACTGCGCGGCGAGCGCATTGCCGGCGGCCTCGAATTTTTTCAGGTCCTGCGGCGTCCACCAGTTGTGCAGCTCGCCATGTTCGTCGAACTGCGCGCCCATGTTGTCGAAGCTGTGGCTGATCTCATGGCCGATCACCGCGCCGATGGCGCCGTAGTTCACCGCATCGTCGGCGGCCGGGTCGAAGAACGGCGGCTGCAGGATCGCGGCCGGAAACAGCAGGCGGTTTTCCAGGGGTACGTTCAGCGCGTTGACCTCCTGCGGCAGCATGTACCACTCGCGGTGATCCACGGCCTTGCCCAGCTTGGCCAGATTGCGCCGGTACTCGAACAGCTCGGCGCGCTGCACATTTCCCAGCGCGTCGTCGCGGCGCACATCTAGCGCGCTGTAGTCGCGCCAGGTGTCCGGATAGCCCACCGCCACCGTCAGCCCGGAAATCTTGGCCTTGGCATGCTGCTTGGTCTGCGGGCTCATCCACTCCAGCGCGTCGATGCGTTTGCCGAAGGCGGTGACGATGTTCCTGACCATCTCCTCGGCACGCGTCTTGGTCTGGGCGCTGACGTACTTCTGCACATAGCGCTCGCCCACCGCTTCGCCCAGGGCCGCGTTGGTGGCGTCGATACCGCGCTTCCAGCGCTGCCGTTGTTGCGGTGTGCCTTCCAGCGTGGTGCCGTAGAAC
This sequence comes from Xanthomonas sp. NCPPB 3218, assembly GCF_056725185.1. Lineage (NCBI taxonomy): Bacteria > Pseudomonadati > Pseudomonadota > Gammaproteobacteria > Lysobacterales > Lysobacteraceae > Xanthomonas > Xanthomonas sp. NCPPB 3218. The sequence continues at coordinate 4,344,396 of NZ_CM161516.1, read as the reverse complement.
GCAAAGCGCTCATCGGCAAAGGCCTTGGACAGATACGGCGAGGCGCGGTCCAGCGCGCGAAAGCTCAGGTAATCCTTCCAGGTCTGCAGCGACTCGGAGCGCACCAGCGCCGACAACCCGGTCACCGCGCCGGGCTGCCAGACGATGAAGTCCTGCTGCGCCTTCAGGCCGGCCGCTTCGAAGAACGGCGCCCAGTCCAGGCCGGGCGCGTTACGCGCAAAATCGGCCTGTTTCCAGGGGTTGGCGCCGGCCTGCACGTTGTTGGTCTGTTCGGCGGTGGCGTGCACGCGCGCCATCGCGGTTTCCAGGGCCAGGATCCGCTCGGCCCTGGCCGCCGCGTCATCGATGCCGGCCAGTTCCAGCAGCTTGACGATGTGCGCGCGGTAGGCGTCGCGCATCTGCGTCATGCGCCCGTCGTCCAGATAGAAGCTGCGGTCCGGCATGCCCAGACCGCCCTGCACCAGATACGGCACGTAGCGGCCCGGATGATGCAGATCCTGCGAGATCCACAGACCGAATAGCCGGTCGGTATGGAAGTTGGTGGAGTTGAGCAGATCCACATCGGCGCGCAGCTGGCCGCCCAGGGTGCGCGCCAGCGCCTGCTTGTCATCCAGCTGCGCAATCGCGTCCAGTTCCGGCTGCACCGGGCGCACGCCCTTGGCCTCGATCCCGGCTTCGTCCATGTAGGCCGCGTAGTAATCGCCAATCTGCTTGTCTTCGCCGGTGACACGGTCGTTGGCGGCGGCGCCCTCGATGATGTCGCGGCTGTGCTGCTCGGTCTCGATCGCGATGCTGACGAAGCTGTTGAAGCTGGAGCGGTCGTCCGGGATATGGGTGGTCCTGACCCAGTTGCCGCTGGCGTAGCTGAAGAAGTCGTCGCCTGGTGCCACGCTGCGGTCCATGCCTGCCGCATCGAAACCGAAATCGCCCAGCTTGGGCGTGGTGGGCGCGGGCTTGGCGTGCGCCGTCGTTGCCGGTGAAGTGCCATCGCGGTGGCACGCGGCGGTGCTCAGCAGGGCAGCCGACAGCGCAGCGATCAGGACAGGACGGTGCAGAAGAGCCATGCGAGTGCAACTCGGAAACGAAAAACAGACATACCAGTGTAAATTGCCGCCGTCGCCACGTCCCGACGCGATGGCAGCGCGCAGCCGGCATGGCAGCCTGCGGACACGCGCGGTTCAGCGCCGGCGCTGGTACCAGAAACCCAGCGCATCGCGGGTCTGCAGCATGCCGCGCCCGCGCCACAGAAAGCGCAGCAGCAGGCTCAGGTGCTCGCGCTTGGAAAAGCTGCGCAGCTTGCGGTCGGAGGTGTGCACGGTCTGGCGCAGGATCACGAACCGCCCGCAGCGTGCCAGCGCGCGGCTCAATGCCACGTCTTCGCCGGCGTAGTAACGCGTATCGAAGCCGCCGGCGCTGACGAATGCCGCGCGCGTGCAGAACAGGAAGCAGCCCGGGGCAATGCCGCTGAGACGGAACAGCCAGCCGAACGTCGCCTGCGCCATGCGTTCGAACCACGCGCGCCTGCCCTGCAGATGTACCTGCGCGCCACCGCCGACCGCGCCGGCATCCAGCGCCGCCAGCGCCGCGCCGACCACCTGCGGATTGATCAGCGTATCGGCGTCCAGAAACAGCAGGCGATCGCCCTGCGCCTGCTGCACGCCGGCATTGCGGGTGGCGGCGATATGGCGCAGTTGCACCTCCAGCACCTGCGCACCGGCCGCGCGCGCGATGGCGGCGGTGTCATCCTCGCAGGCATCGGCCACCACGATGACCTCGTAGTCCAGCTGCATGGCCTGCGCACAGGCGTGCAGGCATTGCAGCGTCTGGCCGATCAGTGCGGCCTCGTCATGGGCGGGGATCACGAAGGACAGCATGGCAGGGCGTGTCACTCGGACGGTGGTGATGCCAAGTGTGCGAGCCATACCGGTGCGATGGCGTGAGCGCATGCAATCGCCGCACAGCTGCGACTGCGTGCACTCAAGTGAGCACGCTCAGCGGCTGAGCGCGCCCATCATCGCTTCCGGATACCGCGTACCGGACGCGGCCTGCAACGGGAAGATCGCATCGATGCGTGCGAGCTCGTCCGGCATCAGCGCCACATCGAGCGCGCCGAGGTTTTCTTCCAGGTAGGCCAGCCGCTTGGTGCCCGGGATCGGCACCAGATCCTGGCCCTGCGCCAGCACCCAGGCCAGCGCCAGCTGCCCCGGCGTGATGCCCTTGTCGGCGGCGATCGCCTTGACCTGCTCCACCAGTTGCAGGTTGCGGGTGAAGTTCTCGCCCTGGAAACGCGGCGAATGGCGACGGTAATCGTCGGCCTCGAAGTCGTCCGGCGAGGCGAATGCGCCGGTCAGGAACCCGCGGCCCAGCGGCGAATACGGAACGAAGCCGATCCCGAGCTCGCGCACGGTGGCAAAGACGCCGTTGTCCTCGGGCTCGCGCGACCATAGCGAGTATTCGGTCTGCACCGCGGTGATGGGATGCACCGCATGCGCACGGCGGATGGTGGCTGCAGCAGCCTCCGACAGCCCCAGGAAGCGCACCTTGCCCTGTTCGACCAGACGCGACATCGCACCGACGGTGTCTTCGATCGGCACGTTGGGGTCCACGCGGTGCTGGTAGTACAAGTCGATGTGCTCCACGCCCAGGCGGCGCAGGCTGGCTTCGCAGGCCGCCTGCACATAGTCCGGGCTGCCATCGATGCCGCGCACCGACGGGTCGTTGGGGTCGAGCTTGATGCCGAACTTGGTGGCCAGAAACACCTCGTGCCGGCGCGCGGCAATGGCCTTGCCGACCAGGATTTCATTGGTGTGCGGGCCGTACATGTCGGCGGTGTCGAGCAGGCTGACGCCGTGGTCGAGGGCGCGATGGATCACTGCGATCGAGCCGGCCTCGTCGCTGCGATCGCCGTAGAACGCGCTCATGCCCATACAGCCGAGGCCGAGCGCAGAGACGGTGGGGCCGGAACGGCCAAGCGTGCGGGTTTGCATGGTGGAGGAAACTCCGTGCGGCGAACAAGTCAGGGGAGGATGCGGCGGCGCGCGTTAGCACGATGTGGCCCGTGCGATGAAGGCGCTGTGGGCGGCTGGCGGGCTGCCGTGGCGTCCGCCGGGCGCACGGGCAAACGGCGCACAGCCAAGCAGTCGGCAGCACAGTGCAAAAAATCTGGGCGCTCGACGCGACTCCACGCAAAACCCGCGCATGGCGGCAGGCCAGGGCCCACCGCCATACGCGGGTGTTCTTATGTGGGCGCTACCACTGGCCGCTTCAGCCCTTGAGCTTGCCGGCGAATTCGGCCACGCGCTTGCCGAGCAGCTTGGCGGTTTCCAGATCGCCGCTGCGCGGCGCTTCTTCCGGCGAGGCATCGGAGGGCGAGATCGCCAGCGCGCCTGCCGAGCCGGCGGTCCAGTTGATGTCCTGCGGACCGTGCGCCTTGGTGTTGGACGGCAGCAGGCCGGTACCCACCCAGACCTGGCCGTGCTGCTGCGACAGCGTCCAGAAATACTGGATGGTGGCGTACTTGTCGCCGTTCACCGAGGCCGAGTTGGTGAAGCCGGCTGCGATCTTGTCCTTCCAGGCCTGCGCAAACCACGGCTTGGAGCTGGCGTCGGCAAACTTCTTGAACTGCCACGCAGGCCCGCCCATGTAGGTGGGGCTGCCGTAGATGATGGCGTCGGCTGCGCCGATCGCCTCCCAGGCGTCGTCGGGCAGGTTGCCGTCCTGATCGATGCGGTACAGCGTGGCCTCGCCGACGCTGGCAGCGCCGGCATGCACGGCTTCGGCCAATTTGACGGTGTGGCCGTAGCCGCTGAAGTAGATGATGGCGATCTTGCTCATGCGCAATCCTGTTGATCCGGGTGGGGGCCCGATTGTGACCACACATGCCGTGTCAGGTTAATGACCATCGACGGGACGTACTGTTGCCGGGCTCATCAGCGCGCGGGATCGCCCATGCTGTCGACCAAGTAGTCGATGAAGCTGCGCACCTTCGGGGCCAGGTGGCTGCGGCTGGTATAGACGGCAAAGATGCCGATCTCCCCCAGTGCGTACTGCGGAAGGATGCGCACCAGCCGGCCGGCGGCCAGATGCTCGTCGGCCAGGAAGTCCGGCTGCATCGCGATGCCCAGGCCGGCCACCGCCGCTGCGCTCAGCACATGCCCGTTGTTGGCGCGCAGGCTGCCGTGGATGCGCACATCGCTATCGCCATCGGGTCCATGGAAGCGCACCTCGTCGCCGTTGGGCGAGTAGTGGTACAGCAGGCAGTCGTGGCCGGCCAGGTCGGACGGATGCGTCGGGGTGCCGGCACGGGCCAGGTAGGCCGGCGCCGCGCAGGGCACCAGGCGGACCGTGCCCAGGCGCCGGGCGATCAGCGTCGGCGCCGGCTGCCGGGTGATGCGGATGGCGACATCGAAGCCTTCTTCGACCATGTCCACCAGCCGGTCCGACAGCGACAGGTCCAGTTCCACCTGCGGGTAGCGAGCGCAAAAGCCCGGCAGCAGCGCGGCCAGGCGCTCGATGCCATAGCTCACCGGCGCATTGACGCGCAGCACCCCGGCCGGCTCCAGCGCCTGTGCGCCGACCGTGGCCTCCAGATCGTCCAGGTCGGCCAGCAGTTGCAGGCAGCGCTGGTAATACGCGGTGCCGGCGCTGGTCAGGCTGACCCGCCGGGTGGTGCGGTTGAGCAGGCGGGTGCCCAGCCGTTGCTCGAGCGCGGCGACCTGCCGGGTCACGTTGGCGGTAGAGCGGTCCAGCGCATCGGCGGCCGCGCTGAAGCCGCTGCGTTCGGCCACTGCCGCGAACACGCGCATCGCATCGAGGGTATCCATGGGTGTCCGATTGTTGCTTTGATCGCAATAAATTATCCGAACTAAAACTATTTATCAGAAATTTGTAAGCAATAGGCTGTGCAGGTCCTCACTGGAGTCCGTCCAATGTCCACCTCGCTTGCTTCCCCGCGTACCGCTGCCTACGGCGCCGCCTTGTTGCGCATCAGCCTGGGCGTGCTGTTCCTGGCCCACGGCCTGACCAAGTTGCTGGTGTTCACCCCGGCCGGCACCGTGGCTTATTTCCACTCGCTGGGCCTGCCGGGCGCGCTGGCCTATCTCACCATTGCGCTGGAACTGGGTCTGGGCCTGTCCCTGCTGCTGGGTATCTATGCGCGCTGGGTCGGGCTGCTGGGCGTGCCACTGCTGCTGGGCACCATCGTCAGCGTGCACGGCGGCAACGGCTTCGGCTTTTCCAATCCGGGCGGCGGCTGGGAATACCCGGCGCTGTGGGCGGTGTTGCTGATCGTGCAAGCCCTGCTCGGCGAAGGCGCGTGGGCGCTGAAGCCGGCGCGTTGAGGCTGCCTGTCGTTCTTTCGAGGAGTACGCCATGACCCGTTTGCCTTCCCTGTACATCTCGCACGGATCGCCGATGACTGCGCTGCAGCCGGGGCAGGTCGGCGAGCGCCTGGCCGAGCTCGCGCAGACCTTGCCGCGGCCGCGCGCGATCGTGGTGGCATCCGCGCACTGGCTGGGCCGTCGCCCGCTGGTCAGCGGCGCGGCGCGGCCGCCCACCATCCATGACTTCGGCGGCTTTCCGGCACCGCTGTACGAGCTGGAATATCCCGCGCCCGGCGAGCCGGCGCTGGCGCAGCAGATCCTGCGCCGGCTGGAACAGGCCGGCCTGCATCCGCACCTGGATCCGCAGCGCGGCTTCGATCACGGCGTGTGGGTGCCGCTGCGCCTGCTGTATCCGGACGCCGACATCCCGGTGGTGTCGGTGTCGATCCAGCCCGAGCTGGGGCCGGCGCACCAGTTTGCGGTCGGTCGCGCGCTGGCGCCGCTGCGCGAAGACGGCGTGCTGGTGATCGGCTCGGGCAGCATCACCCATAACCTGCACGACTTCCGCCATGGCTACAGCGCCGAGCGCGAGGCGCCGTATGTGCGGCCCTTCATCGAGTGGACCGAGCGCAAGCTGGTGGAGGACGACATCGCCGCGTTGCTGGACTATCGCCGGCAGGCACCGCATGCCGCTCGGGCGCATCCCACCGACGAGCACCTGTTGCCGCTGTACGTGGCGATGGGCGCCGCCGGCGCCGACCGGCTCGGCGCACGGCGCATCGATGCCGGCATCGACGCGGGGTTTCTGGCGATGGATATCTACCGGTTCGACGGCGATCCCGGTGATGATCGCGCGCTTGCGGGCCCGGTCGCCGCCTGAGCCCTGGCGACCGCAGCACGCCTGCACCGTCGCCGTCACCGACGGGGCAGGCAGCATGCCGGCCCCGCAATCCCGAGGCACCACCCAGCCGCCTGCAAGCCAAGGCATGTGGCCAGTTACTGCCGCTGCAAACCGGTGTGGTGCGGTGGCTACAGCTAGCAAGACCCATGGCGATACGGCTTGGTACCTACGGCGCACCGGCCCGCAGCGACAAGGCATGCTGCCGACAAGAGCCGGCAGCGCAGCGCTCTGAAGCATTCACGATGAAGTGCGGTGCAGTCTCATAGGCTGAGACGCCTTCACGACATGCTGCTTGCGTGAAAATCCTCGACAAACTCGCAGTGCTGGCCGATGCGGCCAAATACGACGCGTCCTGCGCCTCCAGTGGCGCGAACAAGCGCAATTCGCTCGGCACCGGCGGGATCGGCAGCACCGAGGGCATGGGCATCTGCCACTCGTACACGCCCGACGGCCGCTGCGTGTCGCTGTTGAAGATCCTGCTCACCAATTTCTGCGTGTTCGATTGCGCGTATTGCGTCAACCGCGTGTCCAGCAACGTGCGCCGTGCGCGCTTCACGCCGGAAGAAGTAGTCACGCTGACGCTGGACTTCTACAAGCGCAATTACATCGAAGGCCTGTTCCTGTCCAGCGGCATCATCCGCAACTCCGATTACACGATGGAGCAGCTGGTGGAAGTGGCGCGGCAGCTGCGCGAGGTGCATCACTTCGCCGGCTACATCCACCTCAAGACCATCCCCGATGCAACGCCGGAATTGCTGGCCGCCGCCGGCCGCTACGCCGACCGCCTGAGCATCAACGTGGAGCTGCCGACCGAGCAGGGATTGACGCTGCTGGCGCCGGAAAAAAGCGTCGGCGGCATCCGCTCGGCAATGGGCGAACTGCGTTGGCGCATCGAAGAAAACCAGCTGGAGCGCAAGGCCGAAAAGCTGCGCCGCGCCAAGCCGCCGCGTTTTGCGCCGGCCGGGCAGAGCACGCAGATGATCGTCGGCGCCGACGATGCCAACGATCGCAGCATTCTGGACACCAGCCACAATCTCTACGGCAATTACCGGATGCGCCGGGTGTACTACTCGGCCTTCAGCCCGATCCCGGATGCCTCGTCCAAATTGCCGCTGCAGGCACCGCCGTTGCAGCGCGAACACCGGCTGTATCAGGCCGACTGGTTGCTGCGCTTCTACGAGTTCAGCGTGGAGGAGATCGCACCGGCGCAGTCCAGCGGCATGCTCGATCTGGACGTGGATCCGAAGCTGGCCTGGGCGCTGCGCAATCCGGAGCGGTTTCCGGTGGATCTGAACGCGGCGCCGCGCGAGATGCTGCTGCGGGTGCCGGGCCTGGGCACGCGCAATGTGGAGCGCCTGTTGTTGTCGCGCCGGCATGCGCGCTTGCGGGTGGGCGACCTGGCGCGGTTGCGGGTGCCGATGAAGAAGCTGCTGCCGTTTGTGAGCGTGCTGGACCATCATCCGCGCCAGCGCCTGGACGACCCGGTGCGCTTGCGCGCGCAACTGGCGCCGGCACCCAGACAGGCGAGTCTGTTCGATTGAAACCGCAGCTGGCCGCCGCCATCCGGCGCACCGCCGCGTCCGCTGGCGTCTGCCGTGTTGCCGGGCAAGCTGCCCGAAGCGCGGAGAAGGGGCGCATCAGGCGCAAAGCTGCCACTGAAGGCCAGTGCTGACACAGGAACGCGACGCTTTGCGAATCCCCAATCCCAAATCCCCAATCCCACCTCTCCATCCTGACCACCGCGATGTTCAACGCTGACGTCGAGCCGGGCTGGAGCCTTGAAGCATGGCGTGCGCTGGCGCGGGCAGGGTGGTGCGCGCAGGTGGAGCCCGACTCCATCGCGTGGAATGGCGGAGCGCAAGGCGGCTTGTTGATGGGGCAGGGGCTGCTGGATTTGCCGGCCGTGGCTGCAGCGCCGCGGGTGTCGGCGGAGTTCCTGCAGATGGCGGGAGCGGTGTTGTGTCACCGCGATCCGCAGCGCTATGCGGTGCTGTACCGGCTGTTGTGGCGGGTGGCCTGCGGCGAGCGCGCGCTGCTGGAGCGGGCCACCGATGTCGATGTGCATCGGGTGACGCAGTGGCAAAAGGCGGTGCAGCGCGATACGCACAAGATGAAGGCGTTCGTGCGCTTTCGGCGTTTGCCGGTGGAAGAAGAAGACTTCGTGGCGTGGTTCGAGCCCGAGCATTGGATCGTGGATCGGGTGGCGCCATTTTTCGCGCGCCGCTTCGCCGGCATGCGCTGGGCGATCCTCACCCCGTATCGCAGCGTGCGCTGGGACGGTGAGGCGTTGACGTTCGGCGAGGGTGCCGTGCGCACCCAGGTGCCGGCCGACGATGCGCAGGAGACGCTCTGGCGCACCTATTACGCGCATATCTTCAATCCGGCGCGTCTCAATCCGACCATGATGCGGCAGGAAATGCCGCAGAAATACTGGAAGAACCTGCCCGAGGCGAGCCTGTTGCCGGAGCTGATCCGCGAGGCCGGGGTGCGCGTGCGCGAGATGGCCGAGCGTGCGCCCGAGCCGGTGCGGCGGCGAGTGCCGGCGGCGCCGGCGCCGACCCCGGAAGTGGCCACGCAAAGCCTGGCGCAGTTGCGTGTGGCCGCGCGCGATTGCCGGCGTTGCGCGTTATGGCAGCCGGCAACGCAGACGGTGTTCGGCGAAGGGCCGAGCGATGCGTCGGTGATGGTGATCGGTGAGCAGCCCGGCGATGAAGAGGATCTGAGCGGGCGTCCGTTCGTCGGGCCGGCCGGGCGTCTGTTCAACATGGCGCTGGGCGAGATCGGCATCGACCGCGCCACGATTTACGTGACCAATGCGGTCAAGCATTTCCGCTTCGAGCAACGCGGCAAGCGGCGGCTGCATCGCAACCCGGAACGGTCGCATGTGCAGGCCTGCAGCGGCTGGTTGCATGCCGAACGCGCACAGCTGCGTCCGGCGCAGATCGTCTGCCTGGGCGCAACCGCGGCACAGGCGGTGCTGGGAAACGGATTTCGCTTGATGCAGCAGCGCGGCCAGTGGCAGCGGCTGGACGACGGCACACCGGTGCTGACCACCGTGCATCCCTCGTGGGTATTGCGGCAGGGCTCGGAGGCCGCGCGCGAGGAAGGCTACCGCGGGTTTGTCGAGGACCTGCGCCAGTTGCTGGATGCACCGGTTGCTGCAGAGCGCATGGTGAAGACATAAAAGATGCGCGTGCAAATGCACGCGCACGGTGTCGGAGAACGAGACACCAAGTGGAACCACTGGCGAGCCAGTGGTTCCCTCACCGCCGCTTTGCGGTGTGGTGGCGATGCCTGGAGCTTGTTTCCAGGCATGCGCGGATACAACGATTCAGCAGTGTCTGCGCCTAAATCTTGTGCAGCCGATGCGCCGACGTTGTTGTGCAAGGCCAGCGCGGCCAACCACTTGAAGCAGGAGCGACAAGCAGGATTGCTGCAGGATGGTCAGGCAGGCGCTGTGGGTGTTCGACATCGGCATGTACCACCCGTACCTGCCGGTGTCGAGCGCAGCGTCCACGCCTACCCGAGTGCTTGCGGCAATGCAGCTGCTCAGAACGTTGCTGGCGCAATTCGTCGTCGACCCATCGACGGAACCTGGCTGCGTTCCGCCGATGCAGGTCACGCGCCTGCGACTGCCTGCGTCAGGCAGCGAGCTGCCGTTACGGCATCAACACCTTGTCGACCACGTGGATCACGCCATTGCTCTGCATGACATCGGCAATGGTGACGTTGGCGGTGTTGCCCTTGGCATCGGTGATGGTGACCTTCTTGCCGTTGAGCTTTGCGGTCAATGCCTCGCCCTGCACGGTGGTCAGCGAGGCGCTGCCGCCGCCGGCCTTGATCTTGGCGATCAGCGATGCGGCGTCGACCTTGCCCGGTACCACGTGATAGGTCAGCACCTTGGTCAGCGTGGGCTTGGATTCGGGCTTGAGCAGCGTTTCCACCGTGCCGGCCGGCAGGGCGGCGAATGCGGCGTTGGTCGGGGCAAACACGGTGAACGGGCCCGGCCCCTTCAGCGTGTCGACCAGGCCGGCGGCCTTGACCGCGGCGACCAGGGTAGTGTGGTCCTTGGAGTTGACGGCGTTGTCGACGATGTCCTTGGTCACCAGCATCGGCGCACCGCCCACGGTCGGGTTCGATGCGGCGTAAGCGGGGGCCATGGCGCTGGTCAGGGCAATGGCGGTGGCAATGGCAAGCGACTGGAATGAGGTCTTCATGAGGCATCGATCCTTTGGGTAAGCGACTGCCTGGATGGCAATCGTAGTGCTGGATACGCGGGTAGATGCAGCGCGGATGCATCACGCGGTTTTTACACGGGCGTACCTGGTGCCGCGTTGCTCGAGATCGTCATAACGCAGACGTCGACACAGCCTGTTGCGCTCGCTGGGCTCGGGCGGCAGCAGCAACCCAGGCATGTGCCGGTGGTCGAAACCGAAGCGATGCAGGTCGAGGTGCCATTGCAGACAGGACGCGATTCGCCTGCCGCCGTCCATGCAATACGCAGCCAGTGCAGGCAAGGTTCAATGCGTTGCTGACGACAGTTACCAGCAAGCGCAAATAGGGCGGGCAGGATTATCTTTAGGCCTGCAACCTGATTATCGAATGCGTGAATATCAGGTGGTTTTTGCTACATAAGTTCGTGGGTGAAGCCGGACTAAATAACCACGGCTGTAGCATGATGTCGTCGGTGATCTGCTGCTTGTGTCATGTAACCTCGCGCCACCGGCTGCACTCATTTCAGCTAGCGTGGAGTGCAGATAACGACGTTGAACCTTGCAGGCTGGCTCCGCATTTGCGGGCAACGCAATTCACCGAATCACGCAGAAAGGTTGTAGCTAGATGACGCAGAAAAAAACCCGATGCACGCGGCTGGCACTGGCAGCATGCCTGGCTGCAAGCGTGATGGTGTGCGGCATGACGCAGGTCTCGGCCGCAGCGCCGGCTTCGACGCCAACGCCAACGCCAACAAAGTCCCTTGCTCCGTCCAGTGAAGCCTATCGGCCAGGGCAGCAATGGATCGTTCCGGGCGAGTGGCAGTTCACTATCGATGCCGTTCGCCCGGCCAAGGTGAACATCCATGACGATGGCGGTGGGTCCTGGCGGCCTACGCAAGTGCTGCTGGTGAGTTACAGCTACAGGAACATCGGGTTCGATGACAGCGCCAACGACAAGGGTGGCGGGCCGTCGACGCTGGCGTTTTCAAAAGCCCATATCGATGTGGTCGATGCCAACGATGCTGACAACGGCGGCGCAGGCAATTACCCGGTGCACCTCAACCTCGTGCAAGACGCCGACGGCCAGAAGATCGGCCAGCAGATGGTCGGCGCGCAGTGGCCGTATGCCTTCCGGAAAAAGCCCAAGGCAGTCAAGGTGGTGGTGAGTCACTACGACTCCAGGCTGCAACTGCAGCAAGCGACCTTCATCGTCCCGGTCGATACCACGCGGCAATCGTCCCCGCATGCGAAGCGGCACGTTCGCCATAGCTGATTGCAGTCTGTCGGTGAACTGCCTGGCAGGGCGCTCCCGCAACAGCGCGCGCGCGTCCATTCGCTGGCGTATCCAACGGCACCGGGCCGACGCGAGTCGGCAACGGTGTGACATCGACGGGCCCCGATGGCAGATCTGCCGCAACGGACGGCAAGCTGAGCGAGGTGGCGCAAAGGTTTCATCGCCGGATGCAAACCGGTATGTTTCCGTAGGCGCGTGATGGTGCGTTGCACTATGCGATGCCGCACGCGCGCACCGTTTCTTCTTCCGGGTTTTCCATGCATTCGATCGATGTCGTCCTCGCCATGTTGCTGGCGGTCGCGGCCAGCGGTTATCTGATCCGCATCCTGCCGTTCTCGTTGCCCCTGCCGTTGGTCCAGATTGCGCTTGGCGCGGTGGTTTCGGGTGTGTTCGATGCCGGGCACGAACTGGAACCGGAGCTGTTCTTCCTATTGTTCCTGCCGCCGCTGCTGTTCCTGGATGGCTGGCGCATTCCCAAACAAGGCCTGTTCCGCGACAAGGCGGCCATCCTCGAGCTGGCGTTGGGTCTGGTGGTGTTCACCGTGATCGGTGCGGGCCTGCTGATCCATTGGCTAATCCCGGCGATGCCGCTGGCAGTGGCCTTCGCGCTGGCGGCGATCATCTCGCCGACCGATCCGGTGGCGGTGTCCTCGATCGCCTCCAAGGTGTCGATCCCCAAGCGGCTGATGCACATCCTGGAAGGCGAGTCCCTGCTCAACGATGCTTCCGGGCTGGTGTGCTTCCAGTTCGCGGTGGCCGCGGTGCTGACCGGCAGCTTCTCGCTCGCCACCGCCTCGCTGACCTTCCTGTGGGTGGCATTGGCCGGCTTGGCGCTGGGCGTGGCCACCACGTTTGGCCTGAGCCGCATCCAGGCCTGGATCTGGCGCCACTTCGGCGAGGAGCCGGGTTCGGCGATCCTGGTCAACCTGCTGACCCCGTTCGCGGCCTATCTGCTGGCCGAGGCCTTCCATGCCTCCGGCATCCTGGCCGCAGTGGCCGCCGGCGTCACCATGAGCTACGTGGAAATGGCCGGTAACGCGCCGGGCAATATGCGGCTGCAGCGCTCGGCGGTGTGGGACACGGTGCAGTTCACCTTCAATGGCATCATCTTCGTGCTGCTCGGCGAACAGTTGCCGGGCATCCTGGACGGGGCGGTGCGCAGCGTGCAGGAGGCCGGGCACCTCAATCCGTGGTGGCTGGCGGTGTACGTGGCCACCATCAGCGCCAGCCTGATGGCGTTGCGCTTCGTGTGGGTGTTCCTGTCGCTGCGCTGGAACATCTTCAAGGCGCAGTGGCGCGGCGAGCAGCATGTCAGCCCGCCGTGGCGCATCGTGGTGGCGGTCTCGCTGGCCGGCGTGCGCGGTGCGATCACCCTGGCCGGCGTGCTCACGCTGCCGTTGATGCTGGAAGACGGCTCGCCGTTTCCGGCCCGCCAGCTGGCGATCTTCCTGGCCGCCTCGGTGATCCTGGTGTCGCTGCTGGTGGCCAGCGTGGCCTTGCCGCGGCTGCTGCGCGGGCTGGAATTGCCCGAGGAGGAAGACGAGCAGCTCAAGGAAGACCTGGCGGTGAAGGCGGCCTCGCAGGCGGCGCTGGAAGCGGTGGAAAAACTGCGTCAGCGGCTGGTGGACGGTAGCAAGCATGCCGAGCGCTACAACGCCGCCGCCAATCAGGTCAGCCAGCGTTATCAGCGCAAGCTCGGCGCGGTGGACATGGCCGAGACCGATCCGGAAGAGGCCGGCGCCTACGAACAGGCGCTGCGCCAGTTCCGCCATGCCGCGCTGGTGGCCGAGCGCAACGAGCTGTTCAAGCTGGCCAGGCGCCGCGAGATTTCCGACGACCTGTCGCGCCGGCTGGTGCGCAATCTGGACCTGATCGAGTCGCGCAAGCGCGCGTGAGCGCGCGGGAATCGGGAGTGGGGAATCGCAGGAGCAGCAGCGGTTGCCGTGTTCGGGTAGGAGCGCACCTGGGCGCGATGGGGCGTTGGCGGGAAAGCCCCATCGCGCTCAGGCGCGCTCCTACGGAGATGCGCCGACTAACGGACGCAGCAGGCGTGCGCGGTCCAGTTCGCTGAGGCTTCCCGGCGCGCGCCGGAAGACACCATTCCATCCGCACTTCTCCCATCTTCATGGCGCACGGCCTACCCTGTGCGGCTGATCGCTCCAGTGCAGAAGACATGACTCCAATCGTTTCCATCCAGGGATTGAGCAAGACCTACGCTGGCGGTTTTCAGGCGCTCAAGCAGGTAGACCTTCAGATCCGGCGCGGCGAGATCTTCGCGCTGCTCGGTCCCAACGGCGCCGGCAAGACCACGCTGATCAGCATCATTTGCGGGCTGATCAACCCCAGCACCGGCACCGTGCTGGCCGATGGCCACGACATCGTGCGCGACTACCGCGCCGCGCGTGCCAGCATCGGCCTGGTGCCGCAGGAGCTGGCCACCGACGCGTTCGAAACCGTGTGGGCCACCGTGCGCTTCAGTCGCGGGCTGTTCGGCAAGCCGGCCAATGCGGCGTATCTGGAAACGGTGCTGCGCGAGCTCTCGCTGTGGGACAAGCGCCACAACAAGATTTCCACGCTGTCCGGCGGCATGAAGCGGCGCGTGCTGATCGCCAAGGCGCTGGCGCACGAGCCGCGCATCCTGTTTCTGGACGAACCCACCGCAGGCGTGGACGTGGAGCTGCGTCACGACATGTGGCAGATGGTGCGCAGGCTGCGCGAGCAGGGCACCACGGTGATCCTGACCACCCATTACATCGAGGAAGCCGAAGACATGGCCGACCGGGTCGGGGTGATCAATCGCGGCGAGCTGGTGCTGGTGGAAGACAAGCACACGCTGATGCGCAAGCTCGGCAAGAAGCAGCTCACGCTGAGCCTGCAGGCACCGCTGCAGGCCATCCCGGCCGCGCTGGCCGATCTGCCGCTGGAGCTGTCGGCCGACGGCAACAGCCTGGTCTACACCTTCGACACCCAGGCCGAGCAGACCGGTATCGGTGCGTTGCTGCGGCGGCTCAACGAGCAGGGCATCGATTTCAAGGACCTGCATTCCAGCGAGAGTTCGCTGGAGGAGATCTTCGTCAACCTGGTGCATGGCGCCCGCAACGTGGAGGTGCGCGCATGAACCGGCATGCGATTGCGGCGATCTACCGCTTTGAAATGGCGCGCGCCTTCCGCACGCTGACCCAGTCGATCGCCTCGCCGGTATTGTCGACCTCGCTGTATTTCGTGGTGTTCGGCGCGGCGATCGGCTCGCGCATGGGCGACATCGACGGCGTCAGCTACGGGGCCTTCATCATTCCCGGGCTGGTGATGCTGTCCCTGCTCAACGAGAGCATTTCCAACGCCTCGTTCGGCATCTACATGCCGCGCTGGGCCGGCACCATCTACGAGGTGCTGTCGGCGCCGGTGGCCTGGTGGGAGATCGTGATCGGCTATGTGGGCGCGGCGGCCACCAAGTCGGTGTTGCTGGGCTTGCTGATCCTGCTCACCGCGCGGCTGTTCGTGCCTTACGAGATCGCGCATCCGCTGTGGATGCTGGGCTTTCTGGTGCTCACCGCGCTGACCTTCAGCCTGTTCGGTTTCATCATCGGCATCTGGGCCGACGGCTTCGAAAAACTGCAGGTGATCCCGCTGATGGTGGTGACGCCGCTGACCTTCCTGGGCGGCAGTTTCTACTCGATCAACATGCTGCCGCCGTTGTGGCAGAAGGTCACCCTGTTCAACCCGGTGGTGTACCTGATCAGCGGGTTCCGCTGGAGTTTCTACGGCAAGGCCGACGTGCACATCGCGGTGAGCACCGGCATGACCTTCCTGTTCCTGCTGGTGTGCCTGGGCGTGGTGGCGGCGATCTTCCGCAGTGGTTATCGGCTCAAGGCGTGAGTGGTGACGGTATTGGTTTGGTCGGCCGCATCCTGGTGGATGCCGCCGGCAGTCCAGGTCGACGCTGACTGGGGCGAGTGCGCGGCGCCCTCGCTGCTCGCGGGACGCGCCGTGAATCCGGCCCTGGGGGCTCGGTGGCGGCATCCACGCCGTCCCACGGTCTCGCAATTGGCGAGGGCGCCACTCCAGAGAGTTGCTCGGTGTTGAAAACCATGCACACCGATATTCCTGGCTGGTCTTTGCCCACGCACCGTCGCCGGACCTGACGCGGCATGGATGCGGCGTCAGCGCTTATGCAAGGACGTACTTGCAGCGTGCCCCGCGAGGGTGGGCGGGCCTGGGCCCTGCAGCCACGGCGCAGGGCAGCCGGCCTGCAGTAGCCCGGCGTGACGTGGTGGTGTCAGCCGCTCTTATTCGGCAGCCGGCTTGGCGTCGCTCTTGGTGTCCAGGAAGTAGGCCACCACCTCGCCCTTGATCTTCATCGTCATCGGGTTGCCGCGACGGTCGCGGGCCTTGCCGACCTGCACCTTGATCCAGCCTTCGCTGACCGAATACTCCTCCACGTTGTCGCGTTCGACACCGTTGAAGCGCACGCCGACGCCGCGGCCGAGCGCATCGGCATTGTGGAACGGGCTGCGTGCATCGATGGCCAGATGATCGGGAGGGGTATCGCTCATGGGAAAGGCGTCATGGCGGCCGGGATGGCCGTCTTCGGCCGCACAGGATACGGGCCCGCGCCGCGAAGATCAGCCCCGGCGCTGCCTGCGCACGCGCCGGGCGGTTTGCTTGCGCCCCGCCAGGCCTCACACTTCACGCCTGCACTCCTGGAACCAGACCGCCATGCCCGATAACAGCGCCGATTACGAAGACGACGAAGGCCTGCAGCCCGAAGGCGACGAAGACGATGTCGACGACCACCCGGCGCGGGTGTGGAATCTGCTGGTGCTGATCAATCCCGGCGACGAAGACACCGCCCTGGGCCAGTTCGATACCTGGCGCGAGGCGCAGGCCGACCTGGACGACGACGAGGGCGACGATGCCTGGTTGTGGGCCTTGAAGGATGCGATCGACTGGCGCTCGGGCTTTTTCGTGGACTGGAAGGACACTGACGCGTTCATTGCCGCCATCGACGAACTCAGCGCGCGCTGGAACCTGCGCATCGACTGGGGCGGCGACCTGGATGACGAGGAGTTTTCCAGCGATCTGAGTGTGCCCGACCTGATGGCGGTGGCCTTCGATCGTCTGCGCGAGCACGGCTACTCGCTGTGGAACTGGAACACCGGCGGCGACGCTTATGCCGGCTGGATCGCGCTCAGCCGCGACGACGACGCCATGCTGGCGCTGACCTCGCTGTTGGGGGTGGAAGTGCGGCTGGGGAATGAGGCGTTCTGAGGGGCCGGGATTCGGGAATTGGGATTCGGGAATCGTAGGAGCGATCTGTGGGTGTGGTTGTGCCGAGCCGCGGCGGTGCGTGCTGCTGCGGCAGCACGCCAAGCGCCTGGTGGCCACTAGGGTCTGCCGCGCAGGCATGGTCCACGGCACAGCGATTGCCACGTAGGAGCGTGCCTGCGCGCGACGGGCATTACCGGGACGGCTCCTCGCGCTCGGGCGCGCTCCTACAACGGCGTGCTGCCATCATGCAGAGGCGTGCCGTCATCATGGGTGTTGTAAGTTGCATGCCTCCAGGCCGGTATGCATGCACGGCCCAGCGATTGCCGCGTAGGAGCGTGCCTGCGCGCGACGGGCGTTACCGGGACGGCTCCTCGCGCTCGGGCGCGCTCCTACAACGGCGCGCCGCCGATCAGCCCGCGGCCATCGCCGTTACGAATCCCCAATCCCGACTCCTCCAATCCCCGCCTCAAGGCACCTCGCCGCGCGCCTGTGCACGCGCGTTGGCGATCAAGGCCTTGAGCAGGGCGCGGTCGGTGTGACGGGAGATCGCAATGGCACCGAGCGCGATCGCTTCGGCGCGTAGCGTTGCGGACACATCGTAATGCGCGCCGCTGAGTTTGTTCTGGAAGGCGCGGCGGGGAATGCCCAGCCGCGCCGCCATCGCATGCAGCTCGTCCAGCGTATCGCCGAGCAGGTGCGCCCAGCGCTGCTCGCGCCACGGATGCACCGCATCGTCGACGTAGACGGCCACCGGCAGGCCCTTAGGCCTTCTTGCCCTTCTTCTTCTTGCCGCCGTCGGTTGCGTCGTCGGCGTCGTCCTGCGACGCGTCGCCTGCGGTGTCGGCAGTAGCGACTTCAGCGGGGGCATCAGCATCGGCATCGGTGTCCGCATCGGCATCTGCCGGGGCATCGCCTGTCTCGGCGTCTGCGTCTGCGTCTGCGTTTTCGGCTTCGCCGTCGTCGCCTTCAGCGTCGCTGTTCTCGAACTCGGACACCAGTGTGGTCAGGTATTCCTCGGCGGTCTTGCCGTCTTCGGCGGCCAGGTCGTCGATCATCTGCTGCAGCTGGGTGGAGTATTCCAGCGAGATGGTCTTGCCTTCCTTCTCCTGCAGATTGGCCAGGTGCTTGAGCATGGCCAGCATCGGCACCGGGTTGTCGGCGCTGCCCATGGTCTGGCCGCCGATCGACAGCAGCCATTCGCTGCCGTTCTGCAAGCCGATCGCAGCGACCACGCGGCCGTCGGCATCCTGCAGCACGGCATGGTTGGCGATCTGCGGCGCCTGGCCCAGACGGACGATCGGGCGCTTGGGTTGGGACTTCTTGCGCTTGTCGCGCTTGGCCTTGGAATTGCGGGACACGGTGTTCTCGACGCTGGGAATGGCCGACCATTCTAGGCGCTTGCGCGTGACCCGGCTCGGGTGCCGCCGCCAGGCCGGTGAAACGCCAGCCGCGCCGGGGGATGCTGCTGTCGGCGCTTCCGGCGTTGCGAAGGCCGCTGACGCCGATATGTCGGACAGGCTGCAGCGGCTGGCACCGCGGGTCTGTCGGAGCGCCAATGCGCGATTTCCGGTCAGGATCCGGCATTCAGGACGACAAGCCCTACAAGCCCGACAAGCCCGACAAGCAGCCCGCAGGGCGACCAGATCCGACATGCGCATCAAGTTTGGCATGCACATCGGATTCGACATGCACGACAACGTGCCGTCTGCCGTAGCCGTAGCTGTAGCTGTAGCTGTAGCTGTAGCTGTAGCCGCAGCCAGCAACCGCCAGGAACACCAAAAACCGCCAGGCAACCTCAGGCCAAGTTCCCGCAGCGGCCGTCAGCGCCGCGCGGGTACTTCGCTGACCGCAGTGCGCGGTGCGGCCACGGCGGCTTCGGCAGCCTTGGCCAGTGCGGTGGCCGAAGCCACCTGGCTGCGCGTGGAGACGCGCGGTGCCGCCGGCGCGGCGCTGGTGACTGGGGGTGCTGCAGCAGGCGGTGTGGCGCTGGCCGCAGCCGCAGGTCCGCCCGCCGGCGCAGCAGCGCTGGGTCCTGCCGCAGGCAGCGCGGCCGGGGTCCCCACCGCGGTGGTGGCGGTTGCTGCGGCACTCAGATCCGGCACATGGGTGTCGGCATCGTGGGTCGGCTTGCCCAGCGCAATGCCCTGGCCGGCGCCGGCCAGCGCGGCCTGTTCGGCATCCTGGGTCATCACCACGATGCTGATGCGGCGGTTGATCGGGTTCTGCGGGTCGGTCTTGTCGAACAGCACCGACGAGGACAGCCCCACCACGCGGGTGACCTTGGCATCGTCCATGCCGCCGCCCACCAGTGCACGGCGCGCGGCGTTGGCGCGGTCGGCGCTGAGTTCCCAGTTGGTGTAACCGGTATCGCTGCTGTAGGCGGTGGTGTCGGTGTGGCCGGTGATGCTGATGTGGTTGGGCACCTGGTTGATGAAGCTGGACAGCTCGCGCAGGATTGCCACGGTGTACGGCTTGAGCTGGTCGCGGCCCATGTCGAACATCGGCCGGTTCTGCTTGTCCACGATCTGGATGCGCAGGCCGTCCGGGGTGAGGTCGAGCAGCAGCTGGTCCTTGAACGGCTCCAGCGCCTGGCTCTTGTCGATGGCCTCTTTCAGGTCCTGCATCAGCGCTTCCAGGCGCTTCTTGTCCCGGGCGCGGCTGTCTTCGTTGGTGTCGGCGGCGTTGTCGCGCTTGCGGCCCATCTCGTCCTTCTGCCCCTTGGCCATGTCGGCGGTGCCGCCGAGCTTGATCATCGAGGTGCTGGCGCCGCCAGGGCCATTCATGCCCGGCGAGGGGGCTGGCGACTTGCCCGACAACGGGCTGGGATTGCGGAAGTATTCCGAGATCGCCGCGCGCTGCTCCTTGGTGGTGGCGGCCATCAGCCACAGCACCAGGAAGAACGCCATCATCGCGGTCACGAAGTCGGCAAACGCCACCTTCCAGGCGCCGCCATGATGGCCGCCGCCCTGCACCTTCTTGACCCGTCGGATGACGACGGTGGATTTGCCCTCGGCCATGACCGCGGTCCTACTTGATCGTCTTCAGGTGCGTTTCGAAATCCGCAAAGCTCGGACGCACGTTGGAGGGCAGCGTCTTGCGCGCAAATTCCAGCGCAATCTTCGGGTTGTAGCCACGCAGGCAGGCCAGCAGCGCGGTCTTGACCGCCTCGTACATGCGCCCGTCCTGCTCGGCGCGCGCTTCCATCGCCGCGGCCAGCGGTGCGACAAAGCCATAGGCCAGCAAAATGCCCAGGAAGGTGCCGACCAGGGCGGCGCCGACGTGGTGGCCGATCTCCTCGATCGGCCCGCCGATCGAGCCCATGGTGATCACGATGCCGAGCACGGCCGCCACGATGCCGAAGCCGGGCAGGCCGTCGGACACCTTGCTCAGCGCATGCGAGGGCGCCAGCGCTTCGTGGTGATGTTTTTCCAGCTCCAGCTCGAGCAACGGCTCCAGCTCGTGCGGCTCGATATTGCTGCCGATCATCAGGCGCAGGCAGTCGGTGATGAAGTCCAGCAGGTGATGGTCGGCGACCACCTTGGGGTAGTTGCCGAAGATGGTGCTGTCCTGCGGTTTTTCGACGTGATCTTCCAGCGCCATGAAGCCGTCGCGGCGCGCCTTGTTGAGCAGCTCGTAGATCAGGCTCAGCGTGTCCTTGTAGTCGTCGGACTTGTACTGCGGGCCCTTGAACACGCCCAGGATGCTGCTGAAGGTCTCCTTGACGATCTTGCCGGGCGTGCTGACCAGAAACGCGCCGAACGCCGCGCCACCGATGATCATCAGCTCGTACGGCTGCCAGAGCGCGCCCAGCTTGCCGTGCGACAGCACATAGCCGCCGAGGACACTGACGATGACGACGATGAAGCCGATGATGATGAGCATGGCGCAGCCAAAAGCAAACAGGGTTGCTGTTGTTTCGGCTTGCGCGGCGGATTCTTGAAGCGCACGGCGTGAAGGTGTGCGGTGTAACTGAACGATCGCTGGGGGGATCGCTTCTTCACGCGGCAGGTTGCGGCACTGTCGTTGCTAGCGCCAGGTGCGCTCAGGCCGTTCCAGCCCTTGATTGAAGGGCTTTGCGGCACGGCTGCCTGCTGCAAGCAATCCCTGCAACGCTCATCGTGACCTAGCCTTGCTCAGGTGAATCGCGCCTGGCTACAGCGGTGGTTCGACGCCTTGTCGGGGTCGCTGTATTGCGTCGGCGACGCGGCAGCGCCTGCCAGTGGGCGCAGGTGTTGCAGGCAGGCATCCGGCACGGAATCCCTCCGGGCCGGATGCATGTGTCGGCTCAGGCCGGTTGCGTCTCGGCGCCTGCGCGCTGCAAGGGGTTGGGCAGGGCCTGGCCATTTTCGGTAAAGCCCAGCGAGACCGAGTTCAGGCAGTGGCGTTCGCCGGTCGGCGGCGGGCCGTCGGGGAACACGTGGCCCAGGTGGCTGTCGCAGCGCGCGCAGACGATCTCGGTGCGGATCATGCCGTAGCTGGTGTCGCGGATTTCGCGCACATGGGCGGTGTCGTAAGGGGCAAAGAAGCTCGGCCAGCCGGTGCCGGATTCGAACTTGGCGCTGGAGCGGAACAACGGCAACCCGCACAGGCGGCAGGTGTAGACGCCGTCGAGCTTGTTGTCCAGGAACACCCCGCAGAACGGCGCTTCGGTGCCATGGTGCAGCAGCACGCGCTGTTCCTCGTCGCTGAGCCCGGCGATCAGGGCGTCGCGTTGGGCGGGGGAGGGAGGGGTCAGATCGAACTGGCTCATGGGGTTCTCGCATGCGCGCGCTGGCAGGGTGCCGCGCCTGCACCCGTGATGTGGGCGCTGTCGGCGTGGTTCAAGCGTGCTGGGGCACCAAGCCCCTCTCCCGCCGGGGCGCCACGGCACAGCTTGCGCGCCACTGGCGCGCGTGCATTGGTGCGCCTGCGCCGCTGGCGCAGGCCGGGGCACGGGGTGGGGATTGGGGCGAGGGTGCGGCGGCGAAGCCATTAAGCAGTAGTGATTGCCAGGCTTCACGCACCCTCATCCGGCGCTGCGCGCCACATCGTCCCGATGAAAAAAGGAGGTGTTTTTCGCGCCGTGATCATCTGGCGAACGCGTTCATCCCGCAGCCGATCCCGCGTATTGCCGCAACACGCCGGCGCCCCCATCCAGGGAGTACTCCTCGATCAAGCACGGTGTCCGTCATGGCGATTTCTTTTTCAATGCGCGGCCTGCTGCTGTGCGGCCTGCTGGCTGCCGCCAGCGCTGCGGCGGCGCAATCGGCCACCAGCACACGCTCGTCCAATACGCTGCAGCCGATCACCAGCCCGACGCCCGCCCAGCCCACGCTGACCGCGCCGCGCGCAGTGCAGCCCGCGCCGGCCACGGCTCCGGTGCCATCGCAGCTCGGCCAGCGCCCGTCCGCGCCCACCATCCCGACCCGTGGCCCGGCCCAAACGCCGGTGGCGCCGGCCGGCAGCCAGGTTGCGCCGGCCAGCGCGCCGATGGTCTACGACCGCAATGGCCGCTTGCTGCACGGCATGCAGCCGGCCGGCGCCAACCGGGTGCTGGATACCAAGACCGGGCGCTATTACGACGCGGTCCCGGCCGGCGACGGCATGCGCGTGGTGCGCTGACCCGCGCTGTTACCAATCCCCAATTCCGACTCCCAAATCTCAGCCCTCGATCGGCAACGCCAGGGTCTCCTTGACCTCTTCCATCACGATGTAGCTCTTGGACTCGCGCACATGCGGCATGGTCAGCAAGGTGCTGCCGAGCAGCTTGCGATAGGAGGCCATCTCGCTGATGCGCGCCTTGAGCAGGTAGTCGAAATCGCCCGAGACCAGATGGCATTCCAGCACGTTGGGCAGCTTGAGCGCGGCGCGCCGGAACTCCTCGAAGATGTCGCCGGACTTGTAGGCCAGACTGATTTCCACGAACACCAGCAGGCTGGCCTTGAGATAGTGCGGGTCCAGCCGCGCGTAGTAGCCGGTGATGGCGCCATCGCGCTCCAGCCGGCGCACGCGCTCGGTGCAGGGCGTGGTCGACAGGCCCACCCGCTCGCCCAGTTCGGTAAAGGAAATCCGCCCCTCCTGCTGCAGGATGCGCAGAATCTTGCGGTCGATCTTGTCCAGCTCGCGGGTGCGGGTCGTCATCAGGTCTGTCTCTGCAGGGTTTGACAGGAGGATTCACTGCCAAGGCGGGCCGATTCCAGAAATGGCACTGCCTGGCTCGCAATATACTGCGTCTAACTGTCCCCCTCGGCGCCTGGTTGTGGGGGAATACCCTTTTCAGGAGAACGACATGCGGGTGCTCATTCTCGGTAGTGGCGTCATCGGCACCACCACGGCCTGGTATCTGGCACAGGCCGGTTGCGAGGTCACCGTGGTCGACCGCCAGCCGGCGGCGGCGCTGGAAACCAGCTACGCCAATGCCGGCCAGCTGTCGTTCGGCTACACCTCGCCGTGGGCCGCGCCCGGTGTGCCCGGCAAGGCGGTGAAGTGGCTGTTCGAGCAGCATGCACCGCTGTCGATCCGGCCCACCCGCGACCTGCGTCAGCTGGCCTGGCTCAGCCAGATGCTGCGCAACTGCACTGCCGAGCGCTATGCGGTGAACAAGGCGCGCATGGTGCGCATGTCCGACTACAGCCGCGATTGCCTGAACGCATTGCGTGCCAGCACCGGCATCGAGTTCGAAGGCCGCCAGCTCGGTACCACCCAGCTGTTTCGCACCCAGCAGCAACTGGATGCCGCCGCGCAGGACATCGAGGTGCTGGCCCAGTACGGCGTGCCCTACGAGCTGCTGACCCCGGCGCAGATCGCCCAGTTCGAACCGGGCCTGGCCGGCGGTGGCGCGCAGATGGCCGGCGCCCTGCGCCTGCCCGAGGACCAGACCGGCGACTGCCGGCTGTTCACCCAGCGCCTGGCCGAACTGGCCGCGCAGGCGGGGGTGGAGTTCCGCTACGGGCAGCAGGTCGAGCATCTGCAGCACGCAGGCGGGCGCGTCACCGGCGTGCAGATCGATGGCCGTATCGAGACCGCCGACCGCTACGTGCTGGCGCTGGGCAGCTATTCGGCCGACCTGCTGCTCTCGCTCGGCCTGCACCTGCCGGTGTATCCGCTCAAGGGCTATTCGCTGACCATCCCGATCGTGGATGCCGCGCGCGCGCCGACCTCCACGGTGCTGGACGAGAGCTACAAGATCGCGCTGACCCGCTTCGACGACCGTATCCGCGTCGGTGGCATGGCCGAGGTGGCCGGCTTCGACCTGTCGTTGAATCCGCGCCGCCGCGCCACGCTGGAGATGGTGGTCAACGACCTGTTCCCCGGCGCCGGCGATCTGGCCCAGGCCGAGTTCTGGACCGGCCTGCGCCCGGCCACGCCGGACGGCACGCCGGTGGTCGGTGCCACGCCGTATGCCAACCTGTTCCTCAATACCGGCCACGGCACCCTGGGCTGGACCATGGCCTGCGGCTCGGGCCGGTATCTGGCCGACCTGATGCAGGGCCGCACGCCCGACATCGATAGCGAAGGCCTGGACATCTTCCGTTACCTGTCGCCACGCAGCGCCCGCGCGCAGCAGGAGGCCGCGTAGTGCGTCCTGCGCAAGCGTTGATCGACCTGGACGCATTGCGTCACAACTACCGCCTGGCCAAGCGCCTGGGCGGCAGCAAGGCCCTGGCGGTGGTCAAGGCCGATGCCTACGGCCATGGCGCGGTGCGCTGCGCGCAGGCGCTGGACGGCGAGGCCGACGGCTTTGCGGTGGCCTGCATCGAAGAAGCGCTGGAGCTGCGTCAGGCCGGCATCCGTGCGCCGATCCTGCTGCTGGAAGGGTTCTTCGAACACGACGAACTGCGCCTGATTGCCGAGCATGATCTGTGGACGGTGGTGGCCACGCCGCAGCAGGTGCGCGCGCTGGCCGAGTTCCAGAGCCCGCGTCCGTTGCGGGTATGGCTGAAGCTGGACAGCGGCATGCATCGGCTGGGCCTGTCGCCGGAAGACTTTCGTGCGGCGTGGTTGCGTCTGCGCGGGCTGCCGCAGATCGCCTCGCTGGTGTTGATGACCCATCTGGCGCGCGCCGACGAGCTGGAGTGCAGCCGCACCGACGAGCAGGCGGTGGCGTTCGCACTCACTGCAGGCGGCATGCAGGCCGAAACCAGCCTGCGCAATTCGCCCGGCCTGCTCGGCTGGCCGGCGCTGCGTAACGATTGGTCGCGTCCGGGGCTGATGCTGTACGGCGCAAACCCGTTCCCGCAGGACACCGACACCACCGCGCAACTACGCCCGGTGATGACGCTGCGCTCGCGCATCATCTCCGTACGCGAGCTGCCGGCCGGCGAGCCGGTGGGGTACGGCGCCCGCTTCGTCGCCGAGCGGCCCACCCGCGTCGGCGTGGTGGCGGCCGGTTATGCCGACGGCTATCCGCAGTTCGCCCCCAACGGCACCCCGGTGCTGGTGGATGGACAGGTCTGCCCGCTGATCGGGCGTGTGTCGATGGACATGCTGACCGTGGATCTCACCGATCACCCGCAGGCCGACATCGGTTCCAGCGTGCAGCTGTGGGGCGATGCGCCGCGCGTCAGTCCGCTGGCAACGCAGTGCAATGTCAGCGCATATCAACTGCTGTGTGGACTCAAGCGCGTGCCGCGGACGTATGTGGGTGAGGCGGCAGTGGGCGAGGAAGTCACGCGGTGACATGTCCCTTCTCCCATCGGGAGAAGGTGCTCCGAAGGGGCGGATGAGGGGACGTGCGAAGCCACACTTGGAACAACAGGTGGGCTTCGCTCGTACTCTTACCCCAACCCCGCTCCACGCCCCGGCCTGCGCCAGCGGCGCCGGCGTACCAAGGCACGCGCGCCAGTGGCGCGCAAGCTATGCCGTGGCGCCCCGGCGGGAGAGGGGCTTGAAGCAGCAGCTTACAGCCCGGCGGTACTCCGGTCGCCGCGGAACTGCTTGCGCACCCAGTCGTCGATCATCGCTTTTTCGAAGCGCAGCGGATCGCTGTCGGTCAGGCGCGGACCGCTCATCAGAAACGCCGAATCCACCAGCTTGCGTTCGCCCTGGTCGATCACCTGGCCATCGGCGCCGGTCAGCGTGTAGTTGAAGCTCAGGCGCGGCGGGTAGATGTCCTTGACGATGCGCACGTCCTGCATGCGCGGCCCGTGCCAGGGCTCGTACTGGCCGGCGCGGCGGATGTCGGTGATGGTCACGCTCAGGCGCTGGCCGTCGGGCAGCTTGCGCGCGGCGCTCTGCTGGAAATAGGTCGCCAGCTGAGTCACCCAGTCGCCACGCTGCGCTTCCCAGCGGTTGCCGCTGAAGCGCACTTCGGAAAACTGCGCCGGGTCGGTCCAGCGCACATCGACCTTGCCATCGCCGGTCAGCGCGCGTGGCGCCTGCGGGTCGGTGACGTTGCGTACACGTGCCTGCGCGCCGGTTGCCGCGAGCAGTCCTGCCAGCAACAGGCTGGCGCCGCAAAGGCTGGAACGTTTCATGGAAAGTCTCCAAGCGGAAGGTACGTGGACGTACCGGGCGTCCTTGCAGTGTGGGGGCGCGTCTGCCCGCCGGCAATGCTTGCCGCGCAAGGGCTGGCCGGCCATTGCCACGCGGTTAATCCGCAGCGCTGGCGCCATGACGGCGGGTTCACCGCGCCTGCGCCTGCGCTTCACGGCGCAGCCCGGAAGATCGCCAGCATGGACACCCACTCTTTCCGCACAAAGTCAGCCTCTTCGGCGCCGGCACACCTGCCGTCGGACGTGCGCCTGCAGTTCATCGACTGGGCGAAACAACACGGCCACAACCCCGCCACCGGGGCCGCCGCCTTCGTCGCCCTGCAAAGCGATGTGGATCTGGACCTGGCGACCCGCGCGCTGCGGATGGAACCGGGAGCCTCGCCGCGCGATGCCTTGCGCGAACACCTGGCCGCGCTGGCGCGCCAGGGCGATGTGGCGGTGCAGTTCCCGCCGGTCTACGCCTACACCGCCGCCAACGGGCTTGAGTACCGCTACTCGCTGATGCTGGTGATCGCCGAGGATTGCGTCGAGTGGACCGGGCGGGTCTGGCAGGACCTGGATTACCAGGGAATGCTCACCGGCCGGGGTCAGGGCCCGCGCGCCAACTACACCCAACTGGCGCGGATGGCGCTGGAACACGAGCTTGATCAGGAGCGCCCCCGTTATGTCCAGGCATGAACTCGAATTGCAGTTGCCGCTGGGCGCACAGGTCGCCACCGGCGAGGATGGTTTCAGCGAGCGCTGCCGCAGCGAATGCGCCAAACTCGGCCTGTCGCGGGTGCGGCTGCTGTTGCTGGACGCCGAGTACGCGCGTTCCACCGCCTGGCGCGAAGAAGCGCAGCGCTGGATGGACGAGCAGTTGCGCCGCGAAGGCGAGTGGGTGTTTCGCGGCGTGATCGCCGGGATCGTGGTGCTGGCGGCGTGCATCGCGCTGTGCGCGGCGCTGCTGTGGTGATCCCTGGGGAGCCGGCGGCACGCGCGTGAACCGGGTCGGCCGGCTGTGCACCCGCTGACGACACCGGGCGTGGTTTCATCTGCCCGTCATCCGCCCTGGCACCACCCCTGGATCCCGATTTGAGCACCTCGACCACCAGCCCCGATCTGGCCACCAGCCACCCGGCAGCCCTCGCCGAGCCCTTCCTCGACCCGGGGATGTATCACGAGATCTTCCATAATCTGGACGCGGGGTTCTGCGTCATCGATATGGTGTTCGATGGCGACAAGGCCGTCGATTACGTGATCCGGATGACCAATGGCGCGTTCGAGCGCTACACCGGTCTTTCCAATGTATTGAACGTGTCCATTCGCGGCATGCTGGTCGATCACGAACAGGAATGGTTCGACCGCTACGGCCATGTCGCCCGCACCGGTAACCGCATCCACTTCGAAATGCAGGCCAAGGCATTGCGTCGCTGGTATTCGGTGGACGCGTTCCGGGTCGGGCAGCCGGAGCAGGCGCGGGTGGCGGTGTTGTTCATGGACATCACCGAGCGCAAGCGGGTGGAGCGTGAGCTGGCCGAGAGCGAGGCACGTTTCAGCGCCCTGGCCGATGGCTTGCCGATGCCGGTCTGGGTACTGGACGCGCAAGGCGTGGTGCGCTTCGTCAACAGTGCCTATGGCGAATTTTTCGGCATCGATATTTCCAGCGGCACGGTGTCGGCCTGGAGCGAGTTGCTGCATCCGGACGACCTGTCGATCTTCCAGTTCGAACTGGCCACCGCATTGGAAGAACAGCGCGGCCTGCATGCACTGGTGCGTGCGCGCCGCCACGACGGGCATTGGCGCTGGATCGAAATGACCGCCACGCCGCGCTACTCGGCCGACGGGCGCTTCATCGGCCTGGCAGGCAGCAGCCCGGACGTGACCGAACAACGCGAGATCGAACTGGCGCGCGAACAGCTGCTCGAATCCGAGCGCAGCGCACGCAACGAAGCCGAGAGCATGGCGCGGCTGAAGGACGAGTTCCTGGCCACCTTGTCGCACGAATTGCGCACGCCGCTGACCACCATCCTGGGCTGGAGCGAGCTGCTGCTGCAGCGGGTCGAGGAAGGTCATCCCAATTACAAGGGCCTGTCGGTGATCGCCAGCAGTGCCCGTGCGCAGAAACGCCTGATCTCGGACATGCTCGACCTCAGCAGCATGCTGCTGGGCAAGGTGCAGTTGGAGGTCGAGTCGCTGGATCTGGTCGAACAGGTGCGCGAGGCCCTGAACACCCAGGAGCTGGCTGCCGAGGGCAAGGACCAGGTGCTGGAAGTGCATGCCCCGTCCACGCCGTGCCTGGTGCTGGGCGATGCCACGCGGCTGCAGCAGGTGCTGTGGAATCTGCTGTCCAATGCGATCAAGTTCACCCCGGCGCATGGCCGCATCGACGTTACCATCGAACGCGACGACGGCCACCTGCTGGTCGCGATACGCGATTCGGGCGACGGCATCGCAGCGGAATTCCTGCCGCATCTGTTCGGCCGCTTCCGCCAGGCCGATGGCACCACCACGCGCCAGCATGGTGGGCTGGGCCTGGGCCTGGCGATCGTGCAGCAGCTGGTGGAAATGCATGGCGGCCAGGTCAGCGCCACCAGCGGCGGTCGCGGCAAGGGCGCCACCTTCACCGTGCGCCTGCCGGAGCATATTCCCGATCAGGCCAGGCGTCCGCGGCGCGAGCTGCGCCGGCGCTTGATGTCCGAACAGATCATCGAAGCGCGCGCGCTTAATGGCTTGCGCCTGCTGGCGGTGGAAGACCAGCCGGACATGCTCGATTACCTGCGCCGCCTGCTGGAAGAGCAGGGCGCCGAAGTGGTCACCGCCGGCAGCGCCACCGATGCGCTGGCATTGATCGATCACCGCGGCCATGCACGCTTCGACCTGATGCTGACCGACATCGGCATGCCGGGCATGGACGGCTACGGGCTGATCCGCACCGTGCGCGAGAACATGGGGCTGGACGCGGCGGCACTGCCGGCCGTGGCAGTGACCGCGCTGGCACGCGACGACGATCGCAAGCGCGCGCTGGACTCCGGTTTCCAGGAGCATCTGGCCAAGCCCTACAGCGTCGCCCAACTGGTCACCGCAGTGCGCGCCGCGCGCGAATCGGTGGAGTGAAAGGGCAGGCGGCGCCGATGTCGCGCCGCCGCTCCGGCTGACAGGCAACAGATGATAGAGGCTGTTTGCTGCCTCTTTCACGGCCGATGGCCTAGCGTGGTGCACTCCCTCGATGGAGATGACGCCATGTCCAGATACGCCCCGCATGTCTATTCGGAACAAGTGCAGATCGCCACGCTCGAACACTGGGTGTCGCTGCTTGGTGGCCAGGAGCGCGTGCGCGTCGAGCTCGACGACGGCAGCATGATCAGCGGCACCGTCGCCGTGCGCCCGAGCATCCAGACCTATCTGGACGACCAGCAGCGCGAAGGCCTCAATGGCCAGCTGCGCATCGACCAGCTGGATGCCGCGCAGGAGCCGCACTGGATCTGGATGGACCGCATCGTGGCAGTGCACCCCTTGCCGCTGGGCAGCGACCCGCAAGCCGCTCCCTGAGTCACGCATTGACGATGTGTTTACTTCTCGTCGTGGCGTTGACGGCATGATGGCCGATTGTCGTAACTGTTCAGGATCGATCGCGCAATGAATGCTCCCGCGTTGAAGCTCGCCCGCTGGCCGCTGTCGTTACTGACCGTCGCCCTCCTCGCCGCCTGCGGCGATACCGCCACGCTTGCCATCGAACAAGGGACCGGGCCGAACCCGCAATTGCCCGAGCCGGTCAAACGCCTGATCCCCACCGTCAAGGTGGCGCCGGTAAAGCGCTGGACCGAGAACGCCAAGCCGATCGCCGCCGACGACCTGCAGGTGGCCGCGTTTGCGCGCGACCTGGATCACCCGCGTTGGGTCTATGTGCTGCCGAACGGCGACGTGCTGGTGGCCGAGACCGCCGAGCCGCCCAAGCCGGAAGACGCCGAAGGCGGCGGCATCCGCAAGAAGGTGCAGGGCGCGATGATGAGCAAGGCCGGCGCCGTGGTGCCCAGTGCCAACCGCATCACCTTGCTGCGCGATGCCGATGGCGACGGCGTGGCCGAAGTGCGCACCCAGTTCATCAGCGGGCTGTTTTCCCCGTTCGGCATGGCCCTGATCGGCGATCGTTTCTACGTGGCCAATGCCGATGCGCTGGTGAGCTTTCCGTACAAGCCCGGCGAGACGCATATCACCGCCAAGCCGACCTTCGTGGCCAACCTGCCCGGCGGCCTGAATCACCATTGGACCAAGTCGCTGCTGGCCAGCGCCGACGGCAGCAAGCTGTATGTCGGCGTCGGCTCCAACAGCAACGTGGCCGAAAACGGCATGGAGGCCGAACTCAACCGCGCCGCGATCCTGGAGATCGATCCGGCCACCGGCAGCAGCCGCGTGTTCGCCAGCGGCCTGCGCAATCCGGTCGGCACCGCCTGGGAGCCGCAGAGCAAGTCGCTGTGGGTGGTGGTCAACGAGCGCGACGAGATCGGCAGCGATCTGGTGCCGGATTACCTGACCTCGGTGCGCGACGGCGGTTTTTATGGCTGGCCCTACAGCTATTACGGCCCGCATGTGGACGAGCGAGTCAAACCGCAGAACCCCGAGCTGGTGGCCAAGGCGATCAAGCCCGACTACGCGCTGGGCCCGCATACCGCCTCGCTGGGTCTGAGCTTTGCCAGCGGAAGCCTGCTGCCGGAGCGCTTCCGCCAGGGCGCCTTCATCGGCCAGCACGGCTCGTGGAATCGCGACCCGCCCAGTGGCTACAAGGTGCTGTTCGTGCCGTTCGTCGACGGCAAGCCCAGCGGCACGCCGATCACGGTGCTGGACGGTTTCCTGGATGCCGAAGGCAATGCGCAGGGGCGACCGGTGGGCGTGAGCCCGGACAATACCGGGGCGCTGCTGGTGGCCGACGATGTCGGCAATGTGATCTGGCGGGTGACACCCAAGGCGCGCTGATCCAGACAACGCGCTGGCCTAGGCGTTCAAACGAAAAAACCGGGCCCAGGCCCGGTTTTTCATGCGTGTGCCGCGGTCGTGCGCGGTGCCACGCCAATGCGCCCACGCTCAGCGCGGCGGTTCGGGCGAGGCACTGAAGCGCCGCGCGTAGCCACGTTCTTCGGTGATCCGGCTGATGTCGTCATCGGCCATTTCCGGGGCGCCATACACCGCATATGCCACGCTGCCGTCGTCGCGCTCGCCGACCTGGTGCAGGCGGTAACGCGGCCGGCCCGCACCGGTGTTTTCGGGGTAGTGCATCGGTGGCGGGGTGTCATCCAGATCCATTTCGCTGTTGTCGACCACTCCACCTACGAACAGGGCTCGCATCGCGTCTCTCCGGTATTGGTGTGATTCCAGCCTAGGCGGGCGGATGTTGCGTGCGCATCAATAGACCGTATAGACATTGGAAGGGCCGCCGTCTGCAGGTCACGCAATCGAATGCCCGCCCAAGCGGGCGCCAGGGCGGGCGGCAGGCAGCGCTCCCTTACAATGGCGGCCTGTTCCCGACCCGATGATCCGATGGCTGGCCCGCACGATGCCCCGCTTCAAGCTCTGTTTTTGCCCTTCGCCCAGGGCGTGCTGCCATGGCCCAGCGGCCCGGTGCTGTTCCTGCGCGCGCGCGACGGGTTCCCGCTGCGCGAGCATGCGGCTGCCGATGCGCTGACCTGCGAGCAGAGCTTTCGCCCCTTCGCCGAGGCGCTGGAGCGCAATGGCTGGAACGTGCGCGAAGAGAGCGAGATCGAGGCCGACAGCACCCGTTACGCCCTGGTGCTGGTGTTGCCGCCGCGGCAACGCGAGGAAGCGCGTGCCCTGTTCGCGCGCGCGGTCGCGCTGGCCGCACCGGGCGGCCGCGTGGTGGCCTGCCAGTCCAACAACGAGGGCGCGCGCTCGGGCGAGGCGGATCTGCGTCAGCTCACCGGCCTGGCCGGCAGCCTGACCAAGCACCATTGCCGCACCTACTGGAGCGCGCCGCTGCCTGCCGACACCGATGCGGCGCTGCAGGCGCGCTGGGCCGCGCTGGATGCGCCGCGCCCCATTCTGGATGGGCGCTTCGTCAGTCGCCCCGGTGTGTTTGCCTGGGACCGCATCGATCCTGCCTCGGCGCTGCTGGTCGAGCATCTGCCGAGCACCCTGGCCGGACACGGCGCCGATCTGGGCGCGGGCTTCGGCTATCTGTCGGCCGAGGTGCTGGCGCGTTGCCCCACGGTCACCGGGCTGGATCTGTACGAGGCCGAGGCGCGCGCGCTGACCCTGGCGCGGCGCAACCTGCAGGCCATCGCGCATCCGGCGCAGCTGCAGTACCACTGGCGCGACGTCACCGCCGGCCTGGGGGCGCAGTACGATTTCATCGTCAGCAACCCGCCGTTCCACACGCCTTCGCGTGCCGATCGTCCGGATATCGGCCAGCGCTTCATCGCCGTGGCCGCGCAGGCGTTGCGCCCGGGTGGGCAGCTGCTGCTGGTCGCCAACCGGCATCTGCCCTACGAGTACGTGCTCAACGAAAGCTTCGGGCAGGTGCGCGTGGCCGCCGAACGCGACGGTTTCAAGCTGATTTCCGCCATCCGTGGCCGCGGAGCGCGCGCATGAAGCTGGTCAAGCACATCGCCAACCTCGGCTACGGCAGCCGCAAGCAGGTGACCCAGTTGTTTCGCCAGGGCGCGGTCACCGACGCCGCCGGCGAGGTGCTGTATGCCGACGACCAGGTGGAGCACGATGTGATCCGCATCGATGGCGAACCGCTGGATCCGCCGGCGGGTTTCAGCCTGCTGTTGCACAAGCCCGGCGGCTACACCTGCTCGACCAAGGACACCGGCCGGCTGATCTACGAACTGCTGCCGCCGCGCTTCCGTTTGCGCGCGCCGGTGCTGGCGCCCGTCGGGCGGCTGGATCGCGAGACCAGCGGCATGTTGCTGATGACCGACGACGGCGCGTTGCTGCACCGGATCATTTCGCCCAAGTCGGCGCTGGACAAGGTCTACGACGTCACCCTGGCCGAGGACCTGCGCGGCGACGAGGCGGCGCTGTTTGCCAGCGGCACGCTGTTGCTGGACGGCGAAACCAAGCCGCTGCTGCCGGCCGAACTGGACGTGCTCGGCCCACGCGAGGCACGCCTGACCCTGCACGAAGGCCGCTACCACCAGGTGCGGCGCATGTTCGCCGCCGCCGGCAATCACGTGGTGGCCTTGCACCGCAGCCGCATCGGTGGCTTGGCGCTGGACGGTCTGCCGTCCGGGCAATGGCGCGCGCTGGAGGCGGGCGATCTTGCGGTGTTGTTCGGCCGCGGCGAGCAGGCCTGAGCCACGCCGCCAGTGATGGCGCCTGTGGCGCTCCCGGCCTGCGCGGTCTGCTGCAGGCCGCGTGCGCCGCAATGCCTCAGACGTACTGCATCTTGCGCGACATGCCGCCATCGACGATGAAGTCCTGCCCGGTCACAAAGCCGGACAGCTGCGGCGACAGCAGATAGACCGCCAGTTGCGCGATGTCTTCCGGTGTGCCGACCCGTCCGGCCGGATGCTGGGCATGGTCGCGCCGCGACAACTTGGGTGTGCGCCGGCGCGCCGGTGCGCGCCAGGCGTCGGTGCTGATCCAGCCCGGGCTGATGCTGTTGACGCGCACCTGCGGGCCTTCGCTCAGCGCCAAGGCGTGGGTGAAGGCCACCAGCCCGCCCTTGGCGGCGGCATAGGCTTCGCTATGCGGCTCGGATTGCCAGGCGCGGGTGGAGGCGATGTTGACGATCGCACCGCCGTCCTGGGCCTGCGCCAATGCGGGCAAGGCCTGCTTGCTGCACAGGAAGGCGCCATGCAGGCTGGCCAGCCTGCGATTCCACTCGTCCCAGTCCAGTTGCGGCAATGGCGGCACATGCGGATCGGCCACGCCGGCGTTGTTGACCAGGCCATCGAGTCGCCCGAAGCGGGTGAGCGCGGTGGCGATCAGGCGCGTTGCCTGGGCCGGGCGCGCGGCATCGCACCGCACGAAGGCACTGCGTCGCGGCAATGCCCACTCCTGCAGGCAGGCCTTGCCGGCATCGGCATCCAGGTCGCCGATCACCACGCTGCCACCGGCGCCCAGCACCGCCTGCGCGATGCCACGGCCGATGCCTTGGGCGCCGCCGGTGATCACCACCACGCGGTCCTGCAACGGGGAGGGATTCCATGCGGAGACGGCGGGGGTCAGGGGCATCGGGCGCACCAGGGGAGTGAGGTCGCGCGCACTGTAACGCGGGCGCCGTGGTGGCCGTAGCAACGCGATCGCCGCGCGCGAGGCATGCGGATTGGTGGCTTGCCCGCCGTTATCGCGTCATGCCGCGCCGCTGCGCGCCGGCATCGATGCGCGTTTCAGGCACGCGCAACCGCACCCGATGCGGCGGTCAGTGCTGCGATGCGCTCAACAACCGTTCCCAGCCGTCCTGGCCCAGGCGTTCCAGCGTCTGGATATTGCGTTCGACGATCACGTCCGGATCCGGAAACGCGGCCACCGCACGCTCCACGCTGTCTTCGCGCAGCAGGTGCAAAGTGGGGTAGGGCGAGCGGTTGGTGAAGTTGGCCACGTCATCCACCGCCGCGCCTGCGAACTGGTAGTCCGGATGGAAGCTGGCCACCTGCAACACGCCGCCCAGATCCAGCGCTTCCACCGCCGCATCGGCGTTGTCGAGGAAGTCGTTGTAGTCCAGGAAATCGGTGAGCACGTCCGGATGCACGATCAAGGTGGTGTCGATCTGCTCGGCCGGCGTGTCGCGCAGCAACACTAGTTCTTCGGCCAGTTGTTCGAGCAGCGCTTCGGGCGTGCTGGCATCGCTGAGCACCAGCCGCACTTGCTCCTTGACGTAGACCGCCTTGGCGAACGGGCACAGATTCAGGCCGATCACCGCGCGCTCGATCCACTGGCGGGTGGCGGTCAACGGGTCGAGCGTGGCAGGCGTGGTCGTCATCGTGGCGGCGGCGTGATGGTGGGCCAGTGTATGCGATCGCTGCCGGTACGGCCGCCTGTGCCGGTGTGGTGCAGCGCGGGGCCGGCGCTTGGCGAAACGCAGAAAAAACTCCAGCAGTTGCAGCGCTGACGCGGCCTAGGTGGCATCCGCATGCGTGTTTGCGCCGACATGCGCGCGCAGAAACGCAATCGATGCCTGCGTAACTTTATCGGCGTGCGGGGTCTTGTGCGGCGAGCCGATCGCATGCGCGCCGGTGTCGAAGGCCATCGCGCAGGTGCGCTCCGCCGCGCTGCCGAGCGCAGCGAACATCGCCAGCATCGCCGGCACCGAGGCGGTGGGATCCTCGTCCCCGTTGGCAGCGCGGTAATAGCCCAGAAACACCGGGCATTGCACGCGTGGCCACGGTGGATCGGCGGCAACCGCGTCGAACAGGCTGCGCAGCGCGCGGAATCCATCCGGGTGGATGGTGCCGGACCAGAACGCCAGCGACGCGGCGGTGCGCGGGCGCGGGTCGGTCAAGGGCGTTTGCGCGGCGCAGACCTGATCCAGCAGCGCCGGGTCGGCCGGCCGGATGCCCGGTGACCAGGCGACCACCGCAGCCACCGCGTCGGGGCGCTGCGCCGCAAGCCACAAGCCCAGCGTGGCACCCATGGACGAGCCGACGATCGCCACGCGTGTGCCCATGCGCCGTGCCTGCGCCAGTGCATCCAGGGCCGAGGCCTGTAACGCCGCCGGCGTCAGCCCCTGCATCGCATCGGCGGCGCTGCGGCCATGCCCGGGCCAACGGTGCACGTACAGGTTGGCAGCCAGCGCATCGGCGATCTGCTCGGGCAGTTCGCCGGCTTCTCCCGGGCTGGCGGCGAACCCGTGCAGGTACAGCAGCGCCAGCGGCGTGCGTGTGCGCGCGGCGGTATGCCAGTGCCGGCGTGCCGCATTGCCCGGTTTCAGGTCAGCCGGTTGCATGGGTGGCATGCGCGGCGAGGATGGCCAGCAATTGGTGCGCGTTGATCGGTTTGGACAGATAGCCGGCCACGCCGGCCGCGGTGGCCTCGCGCATCGAATCGGTGCGGGTGTCGGCGGTCAGCACGATGATCGGCGGCAGTGCGGCGATCGCCGCGCGCGCCTCACCCAGCGCGTCCCAGCCCGAGGTGCCGGGCATGTGCAGGTCGAGGAACACCAGGTCCGGCGCTGCCTCGCGGATGCGCTGCACCGCGTTGCTGCCATCGCTGTGAAAGCTCACCCGGTGCCCGGCGCGCGTGAGCAGATTGCCGATCACCAGCCGATTGGTGTCCATGTCCTCGAACACCAGGCAATGCAGCGGCGGCACCGTCGCGGCATGCTGTTGCAGGGCCTCGCGCAGCGCCGGCGGGCGGCAGCCTTGCGCCGCGGCGGCGGCCAGTGCGAAGGTCCAGCGAAACACGCTGCCGCCGCCGGGGTTGTCGCGCACGCTCAGGCTGCCGCCCATCGCCTCGGACACCGACAGCGCAATGAACAGGCCCAGCCCGACCCCGCCCTCGGCGCGGCTGAAACCGGTGCTGAGCTGGGTGAAGGGCGTGAAGATATAGGCCTTCTGGGCGTCGGGGATGCCGATGCCGGTATCGGTCACGGTCACCGCGATCGTCCAGCGCTGCTGCACCTGCGTGGCGGCGATCAGCACGTCGACCGCGCCACCGGCCGGGGTGAACTTGATCGCATTGATGACCAGGTTGGTGATGACCTGTTCGATACGCCCTTCGTCGCCGATGAGGTCAGGCGTCTGCGCCACATCGCTGCGCAGCGCCAGCGCCACGCCCTTGGTCGACGCTGCACTCGCGCACACCGCTTTGACCGTGGCCAGCACGTCGAGCAGGCTCAGCGGCTTGCTGTGCAGCTGCAGCCGGCCACCGTCGATGCTGGCCACGTCGATCACTTCGTTCACCCGATGCCGCAGCGCGATCGCATTGACCGTCACCGCCTGCATCAGTTCGCGCTGTTGCGCCGACAAGGTGTCGCTGTCGATCAGCTGCGCGCAGTTGATGACCGCGTTCAACGGCGTGCGCAGTTCGTGGTTCATGGTGCTGATGAAGCGGCTCTGCGCATCGCGCGCGGCCAGCGCCTGCAGGGCGATCTCCTGCATTGCGCTGACGATGCGCGCCACCAGCAGCGGCAGCACCACGCTCAGCGCCACTGCATACACAAAGTAGGCCGGCCGCGACAGCCAGTAGCCGGCCGGCGCGGTCAGCAGCATCAGCACGAAGGTGCTGAGCAGCACCGGCAGCGTCGCCTTCTGCCCATAGCGCGCCACCGCGGCGATGGTGATGAAGGGCAGGAAGGCGTTCAGCGACATCAGCAGGATGAAGGCCAGATAGGTCTGGATGCCGATGAACAGCAGGTTCATCGCAAACCCGACCGCGTCCAGCCACTCGCCCGGCGGGATGATCCTGCGTCGCACCAGCACCATCCAGACCACCGCCACCATCCACAGCGTCGCTGCGGTGGGGAAGACCGCCTGTGCATCCCTGACCAGCACCGGCTGCGGCCCATACAGCCAGCCGAAGCACCACAGCGCCACGATGGTCTGCACGATCACGCGGCCGACGCAGGCGCGATATTCCAGGAACGATTCGAACAGCCGCACCAGCCTGTCGTTGCGCAGCTGCCGGGCGGCCAGAATCAGGCCGGGCGCTGCACGGTTGGATCCACTACGCATCGGGGGCGGTGTCGTCGTTGGAGAGGGTGCGCCGGTAATTCTCGACCAGCAGGCCGGCCGCGGTCGCAATCGCGGTGTAGCGCTGCGCAAGCGCGGACCCCGGTTCGCCGCCGTCGACATCGCCGCGCAACCGGTCGCAGGCGTTCAGCAGTTCGCCAGAGCCGGTCAGCGAGAGCGTGTTCTTGAGCGCATGGATCTGCTCCAGTGCCTGCGCCTGGGTGGTGCTGGCCTGGCCGAGCGTGCAGCTGGCGATGGCGCGCTGCACTTCCACCGCAAACGCATCGGCAAACGCTGCGGCCGCCAGCGGGTCCAGCCCGGCCAACGTGTGCAGCGTCGAGCCGGCTTCGATGCGTGGCTGTGCGTGCGTCACGGCGCACGCCGTCCCGGCAGCGAGCGGCGCCGGGCCCACTGTGGCCGGGTGCGCGCGTTGCAACAGGCTGGAGAGCAGGCCGCGCATGCTTGCATCAGATCCGTAACGCGCCGGCGCGCGCGTGGCCGATGCCCGGGTAACGGACGGCCGACACATCGCGCTGCGCGGCCCGCCTGCACAGTGCGGCACGACAAGGCGCCGTGTCAGCCACCACGCGTGCTCAGTCGCGGAAGTTGTCGAACTGCAGCGGCAGCTCGAAGTCGGCCTTCTTCAACAGCGCCATCGCGTCCTGCAGATCGTCGCGCTTCTTGCCGCTCACGCGCAGCTTGTCGCCATTGATCTGCGCCTCGACCTTGAGCTTGGCTTCCTTCAGCTTGGCCACCAGTTGCTTGGCCTGCTTCTGCTCGATGCCCTGCTTGACGGTGACCTTCTGGCGCGCACCGGCCAGGTTGGTTTCCATGTCGCCGAACTCCAGGCAACGCACGTCGATGCCGCGCGCCAGCAGGCGCGCGCGCAGGATGTCGGTCATCTGCTTGACCTGGAAATCGCTGGGCGCGGACTGGTTGATCGCCTTGCCGTCTTCCAGCTCGAACCTGGCCTCGACCCCCTTGAAATCGAAGCGCGTATCCAGCTCGCGGTTGGCCTGGTCCACCGCATTGGTCAGTTCGTGCTTGTCGACTTCGGACACCACGTCGAAGGAAGGCATGCAAAGCTCCTGCTGTCTGTAAACAGCCGCCATTCTAGGGCATCGCGTCATCGCCCCTGTCGACACAGGGTTGCCAGGCTGCGCGCACGCGCAGCGATAATGGTCCATGCCCACCACCCGCTCTCCGCTTCCCGCCATCGCCTGGATGGTGGCCGCCGTGGCCTGTTTCTCGCTGATGGATGCGGGAATGAAGCTGCTGTCGGCGCATTACCCGCCGCTGCAGGTCACCCTGCTGCGCGGCGCCGCCTCGCTGCCGTTCGTGCTGGTGTGGGTATTCGCCACCGCCGGCCCGCGCTCGATCGTGCCGGTGCGCTGGGGCCTGCACCTGCTGCGCGGGGCGCTGGGCATGGTGATGATCGGCTGCTTCGTCTACGGCCTGAAGCGCATGCCGCTGTCGACCGCCTACACGCTGTATTTCGTCGCCCCGCTACTGGTGGCGGCACTGTCGGTGCCATTGCTGGGCGAGCGGGTCGGGCCACGCCGCTGGACGGCGATCGGCATCGGCCTGGTCGGGGTGATCGTGGTATTGCGCCCGGGCGTGGACGGGCTGATCTCGCTGCCCGGGCTGATGGTGCTGCTGGCGGCCACCGCCTATGCCATCGCCGCCATCACCGTCAGTCTGCTGACCCGCACCGACACCCCGCAGGCGATGGTGGTGTGGTTCCTGCTGTTCATGGCGGTCGGCGCCGGCCTGCTGGCCATTCCCGACTGGGTGCCGTTGCGGGGCGAGCACGCCTGGCTGATCGCCGGCATGGGCCTGGCCGGCGCACTGGGGCAGATTGCGCTGACCCAGGCCTTCCTGCGCGGTGAGGCCTCGATGATCGCGCCGCTGGAATACACCGGCCTGGTCTGGGTGATCGGCTGGGACTGGCTGCTGTGGCAGACCCTGCCCGACAGCTGGACCTGGACTGGCGCCGGCATCATCGTCGCCAGCGGGCTGTATCTGCTGCGCCGGGAGCGGATTCGGAAGGCGGATCGGCCGATGTCGTTGGATAAACCGTGATTGGGGATTCGGGATTTGGGATTGGGGATTCGCCAGAGCAACGGCAAGGCGCTCTGGCTTTTGCGAATCCCGACTCCCCAATCCCCAATCCCCAATCCCCAATCCCCAACTTAGAACTCATTGGAATATCGTCCGCAAACATTGACTGGTAGGCTTCACGGCCCCCCAATCGGCCACGC
This sequence comes from Xanthomonas sp. NCPPB 3218, assembly GCF_056725185.1. Lineage (NCBI taxonomy): Bacteria > Pseudomonadati > Pseudomonadota > Gammaproteobacteria > Lysobacterales > Lysobacteraceae > Xanthomonas > Xanthomonas sp. NCPPB 3218. Next base: position 4,304,055 of record NZ_CM161516.1, on the reverse strand, counting down.
GCGGTGATCCAGTTTCAGCGCCTGCACAAGTCTTATTCCGTTGACGGTCGCCAGATCGTGGCGCTGCATCCACTCGATCTGCGGATCGGCCCCGGCGAGGTGTTCGGCATCATCGGCCATTCCGGTGCCGGCAAGTCGACTCTGATCCGGCTGATCAACCGGCTGGAAGAACCCAGCGGCGGGCGGCTGCTGATCGGCGACGAGGACGTCACTGCGCTGGACAGCCAGGGCCTGCGCGCGCTGCGTCGGCGTGTCGGGATGATCTTCCAGCACTTCAACCTGCTGTCCTCGCGCACCGTGGCCGGCAATGTGGCGTTTCCGCTGGAACTGGCCGGCACCCCGCGCGCCGAGGTGGATGCGCGCGTGGCCGAGCTGCTGGCACGGGTCGGGCTGGAGCAGCACGCCAGCAAGTATCCGGCGCAGCTGTCCGGCGGGCAGAAGCAGCGCGTGGGCATTGCGCGCGCGCTGGCCACCCGGCCACAGATCCTGCTGTGCGACGAGGCCACCAGCGCGCTGGACCCGCAGACCACCGCCTCGGTGCTGCAGCTGCTGGCGCAGATCAACCGCGAGCTGGGCCTGACCATCGTGCTGATCACCCACGAGATGGACGTGATCCGCCGGGTCTGCGACCGCGTCGCGGTGCTGGATGCCGGCAAGCTGGTGGAAACCGGCCCGGTGACCGAGGTATTCCTGCACCCGCAGCACGCCACCACCCGGCGCTTCGTGTCCGAGGCCGAGCACGTGGACGAAGCCGAGCTGCATCGCGATTTCGCTGCGGTGGGCGGGCGCATCGTGCGGCTGACCTTCCTGGGCAACGGCACCTACGAACCGGTGCTGGGCCGCATCGCCCGCGAAACCGGGGTGGACTACAACATCCTGTCCGGGCGCGTGGACCGCATCAAGGACACCCCGTACGGCCAGCTCATCGTCGCGCTGACCGGCGGCGACCATAACGCGGCACGCGCGGGCTTCGTCGCCGCCGGCGTGCACGTGGAGGATCTGCGCGTATGACTCTGATCGCCACGACAAGCGGGTTTTTCCGCAATCTCGATGCCGCCAAGTGGGGCGATATCGGCCAGGCCACGCTCGATACCTTGCTGATGCTGGCCGGCGCGCTGCCGCTGACGCTGCTGATCGGCCTGCCGCTGGGCGTTGCGCTGTTCCTGTGCGGTGCCCCGCAGCTGCGCCGCCGCCCGGTGCTGTACGGGGTGCTCGCGGCACTGATCAACCTGCTGCGCTCGGTGCCCTTCATCATCCTGATGATCGCGATGATTCCGCTCACGCTGATGCTGATGGGCACCTCGCTGGGCGTGCGCGGCGCGATCTTGCCGCTGGTGGTCGGCGCCGCACCGTTCTATGCGCGGCTGGTGGAAACCGCCTTGCGCGAAGTGGACCGCGGGATCATCGAAGCCAGCCAGGCGATGGGCGCCACCACCCGCCAGCTGGTGTTGCGCGTGCTGCTGCCCGAAGCGCGCCCGGGCCTGATCGCCGGCGCCACCGTGACCACCATCGCGCTGATCGGTTTCACCGCGATGGGCGGTGCGATCGGCTCCGGCGGGCTGGGCGATGTCGCGTACCGCGAGGGCTATCTGCGCTCGCATTCGGATGTCGCGCTGATCACCGTGATCGCCCTGCTGGTGCTGGTGCAGCTGCTGCAGATGCTGGGCGACTGGCTGGTGGCGCGCTACAGCCGGCGCTGAGCTCGACCTGGGTCGCGCGTTGCCGGCGCGCGCAAGGCCACGCAAGCAACACGGGCCTGCCGATCGCGGCTACACCTGCGGTCTGCTAGGTTTAGCGCTTGCGGCAGTGCCGCATTCCTCCTCCCACGGACCCCCACATGAGCACATTCGCGTTTCGTTCCCTCCTGGCTGCGGCCACGCTGGCCCTGGCCTCCTGTGGCGGTAGCGGTGGCAGCAGCGGCGGCGACACACTGACGGTGGCCGCCACCGCGGTGCCGCATGCCGAGATCCTGGAGGTGGTCGAACCGCTGCTGGCCAAGCAGGGCGTCAAGCTGGACGTGCGCGTGTTCAACGACTACGTGCAGCCCAACGACCAGGTGGTGCAGAAGCAGATCGACGTCAACTACTTCCAGACCGAGCCGTACCTGGATGCCTACAACCGCGACCGCAAGAGCCAGCTGGTGACCGTGGTCGGCGTGCATATCGAGCCGTTCGGCGCGTATTCGCGCCGGTTCAAGACGCTGGCCGAGCTGCCTACCGGCGCAGATGTGGTGATTCCCAACGACCCGAGCAACAACAGCCGCGCGCTGATCCTGCTCGACAAGGCGGGCGTGATCAAACTCAAGGACCCGAGCAATGCCCTGTCCAGCCAGCGCGACATCGTCGAGAACCCCAAGCAGCTGAAGTTCCGCGAGCTCGACTCGGCGATGCTGCCGCGCGTGCTCGACCAGGTCGACCTGGCGCTGATCAACACCAACTACGCGCTCGACGCCGGCCTCAATCCGACCCGCGACGCGCTGGCGATCGAGAGCAAGGACTCGCCGTACGTGAACTTCCTGGTCTCGCGCCCGGACAACAAGGACGACCCGCGCGTGCAGAAGCTGGCCAAGGCCTTGACCAGCCCGGAAGTGAAGGCGTTTATCGAGCAGAAGTACAAAGGCGCGGTGTTGCCGGCGTTCTAAGAGCGGCGATCCAACCGACCGCGCTCACCGCCAGGCGGGTGCGGCCGGCGCCCGGCATCGGCATGCACCACACGGACACGCCGGTTGCTGCGCGCCGTCCATGTTCACGTGGCGTCCGCGCGTTACGGGTTGCCAACCACTCTTCACCGCCACCGAGCATGTGATGCCACTTCTCCTCGCCATACCGCTGGCCGTGATCATCGCCCTGGCGGTGTTCGCGGTGTTGTTGCCGTTGTCGCTGGTGCAGCGCTTTCGTGTCGGCACCGCGCGGCGGCAGGCACGCGGCTGGCTGTTGATGATCAATCTGGTCTCGGCCGGCCTCTCCACGGTGTTGTTCGTGATCTTCGTGTTGATCGCCGCCGCGTTCTGGCCCGGCGCGATCAGCCATGCCGCCTTCGGCTGGGCCTGCGGGCTGGCGCTGGGGCTGCTGGCACTGCGTCTGACCCGCTTCGAGCGCACCCAGCAGGGGCTGTTCTACCGGCCCAACCTGTGGCTGGTGCTGGCCTTGACCGCGCTGGTGGTGGTACGTGTGATCGCCGGCATGGTGCAGGGGTGGCGCAGCACCTGGCAGGGTGCTGCCTGGCCCACGGAAGGATGGCTCAGTCACGCCAGCCTGTTGGGCGCGGCCGGCGTATTGCTCGGCTATGCGCTCGCCTATGCCACCTTGCTGTGGTGGCGCTGGCGCAGCGCGCGCCTGCGCGGCAGCGTCTACTGGCGCTGAGCGGGCGGCGCCACGATTCCAAAGCATAAAAAAACGGGCCTTGCGGCCCGTTCTTGTTCGACTGAAACGTCGCTTGCCGGCGTGCTTAGAAGCGCGCGCCGACGCCGAAGCCGACGGTCCACGGATCCAGTTCCAGCTCGCTGCCGGTGCCCTGGCCGCCCACGCGCAGTTCCGGACGCGAACGCATGTAGCGGGCGTCGGCACGTGCGAACCAGGTGGAGTTGATGTTCATGTCCACGCCGACGGTGCCGATGACACCCTTGGCGGTGTCCAGGCCCACGTGCTGGCCGGTGGCCGACGCCGCGTCGATCTTCTCGTTGCTGAAGTTCGACTCGTAGTAGCCCACGCCCACGAACGGACGGAACACGTTATCGGCCTGGCCGAAGTGGTACTGGCCGCTGATGGCGATCGGCTGCTGCTCGACGGTACCGATCTTGCCCACGCCATCGGCGTTGACACGGTGGTTGAACTTGTCAGCGGCGCCCCACAGCTCAACGGCCCAGTTGTCGTTGATGTAGTAGCTGGCGCTCAGCGTCGGTGCCGGGCCGCCATCGACGTCCAGGCCGGGAGCTGGATCGTTCTTCGGCTTGATCAGAGCAACACCGCCGACCACTGCCCAATGCTTTCCGGAAGCGCTATCGGCGCTGGTGGAAGCCGAGGAGGTGTCGCCGGTGTAGGTGGTGTCTTGTGCAAATGCCGACGGCGCAAACGCAAGTGCGGATACGGCAGCCAGGCTCAGGATGGAAATGGCACGCATTGGGGGTCTCCTCAGTGTTCTTGTTAGGCCCGTGGAGTGGGCCGCGCCAAAGCTATTCCTGAAAATCTGAATCCACGCCCACCCGTGGCTCGCTAAAATTTCGTTTGTTCAGCAAGTTTCCGGAGAAGGCCGTGGCTGCAACAGGCAAGCTGAAAAAGACATTCACGCAGATGCGATCGCCGTGACGAAAACCGACCTGTTACAGGGCCTTCCAGCGCACATTCCTAACGATTGCCGTGTCCTGGTGCTCGGCTCGATGCCGGGCAACGCCTCGTTGCACGCGGCGATGTACTACGCCCATCCGCGCAACCGTTTCTGGCCGTTGATGCAGGAACTGCTGGGCATCCACGCCGGGTTGGCATATCCGGCGCGCCTGCAAGCGCTGGCCGACTGCAAGGTCGGCCTGTGGGATGTGATCGGCCAATGCGAGCGGCGCGGCAGCCTGGACACCGCCATCGTCGCCAGCAGCATCGTGGTCAACCCGCTGGCGTCGCGGCTGGCGACGCTGCTGCAGCTGCGCGCGGTCGCCTGCAACGGGGCGGCCGCTGCGCAGGCGTGGCGCCGCCATGTGCAGCCGCTGCTGCCGGTCGCCCTGCACACGCTGCCGGTATGGGCCTTGCCGTCCACCAGCCCGGCCAATGCGGCATGGTCGCTGCCACGGCTGTGCGCGGCCTGGCAGCCGCTGCGCGACGCACTGGATTAGCGACGTCGGATCGCTGCGCAACCAATTCATGAGCGAAGACATCAGCGAGCGGATGGCGCCGTGCTAGCCATGTGCCTGCGTCGGGGCGGATTTGGCCGACACCTGTCACCACTGCAGCGCCGGCCTTGTTGGTCAGGGCGCAGCCACCGGCCGGAAGTCATGCCAGCGTCCGGCACGGGCAAGTGCCACTCCCGTGCAGGCATGCTGCAGCCAACGCATCAACGGAAGCGACCAGATGGCGATCAAGCACGCACTACCGATGGCAGCGGGCCTGCTGCTGGGCCTGCTGGTCGCCGTACCGGCCGCCAGCGCCGACGATCTGCACTGCAATGTCAGCAGCGACTACGACCTCACGCTCAACCCGCGCAGCCTGATCCTGATCCGCGCGTCGGGTACGCCGCAGCGGCTGGTGATGCGCCAGGGCGCCTTGTTCGTCGACGACCGCTGGGTCGCGGTGAGCGCCGACGATCGCGCGCTTGATCCAGTTCGAGCGGCAGACCCGCGACGTGGTGCCGCTGGCGCAGGAGGTCGGGCGCGAAGCGGCCGATATCGCCGTCACCGCGCTGGGCGAGGTGGCGGCCGGCTTCAGCCGCAGCCCCGAGGCCACGCGCGTGCAGCTGGCGGCCGTGCGCGAAAAGATCGACACCCGCCTGAAGCAGAGTTTCGGCAAGAGCCAGCTCACCTCGATCGATATCGATGACGACATCGGCGCGATGGTGGCCGAGCTGCTGCCGCAGCTGATCGGCGATGTCGTCGCCGGTGCGGTGCAGTCGGCACTGACCGGAAACGATCTGCAGCTGCGGTCGCTGGAAGGGGTGGAAACGCGCATCGAGCGCCTGATCGAGCCGCAGGCGCGTGCGTTGCGGCCACGTGCGCAGCAACTGTGCACGCGGGTCGAGGCGCTCGACGGCCTGGACAATGCGCTGGCGTATCGTTTGCCCTCGGGCGAGCCACTGCAACTGTTGCGGGTCGATCGACGCGCGTCGAAATGATCCGGCGCATGCGCCGGCGAACGCTGCATCCCGTCCGGTGCGCGACTTTTTCCACGGCAATGGTTGGCGCTGCGGCCCGCAGCCGGCCACAATAGGGGTTTCCCCATTCTGTTGCCGGAGTTCCCCGTATGGCCGAAATCAAGGAAGCACTTGTCCCCGATATCGGTGACTACAGCGATGTCCCGGTAATCGAGGTGCTGGTGTCGGTCGGCGATACGGTCAGCAAGGACCAGAGCCTGGTCACGCTGGAATCGGACAAGGCCACGATGGAAGTGCCCTCGTCGGTGGCCGGCGTGGTCAAGGAGATCAAGGTCAAGGTCGGCGATTCGCTGTCGCAGGGCGCACTGGTCGCGCTGATCGAAGTGGCCGATGCCAACGCCGAAACCGCCGCCGCACCCGCGCCGGCCGCCGCGCCGGCCAAGGCTGCGCCCCCCGCTGCCGCGCCGGCGCCTGCCGCCAAGGCCGAACCGGCTGCGCCTGCCGCGTCCTCGGACGGCGGCCTGGTCGAGGCCCGCGTGCCCGATATCGGCGATTACACCGACATCCCGGTGATCGAGGTGCTGGTCGCCGTCGGCGATACTGTCGCCAAGGACCAGAGCCTGGTCACGCTGGAATCGGACAAGGCCACGATGGAAGTGCCGTCCTCGGCCGCCGGTGTGGTCAAGGAACTCAAGGTCAAGGTCGGCGACACGCTTTCGCAGGGCAATGTGGTGGCGATCATCGCTGCCAGCGATGGCGGCGCCGGTGCGGCGCAGTCCCCGGCCAAGCCCAGCACCGACACCGCCGAAACCGCCGGCAAGGTCGAGCCGGTCGCCGTGTCCGCGGTGCCGGACAAGCTGGCCCAGCGCGAGATCGCGCAGGTGCAGGGCGCCCGTTCCAGCGAGGCCGCGCAGCCTGCGCAGGGCGGTCAGCCGTCGGCCGGGCAGCCGTCCAGCCCGCCGGTGACCTTCGACGCCGACAGCGTGCTGCCGTCCAAGGTGGCCTACGCCAGCCCGGTGGTGCGCGTGTTCGCACGCGAGCTCGGGGTGGATCTGAACCAGCTCAAGGGCAGCGAAAAGGGCGGCCGCATCACCCGTGAGGACGTGCAGCGCTTCGTCAAGGCCGCACTCAGCGGCGGCGCGCCTGCCGCAGCCGGGGCCGCACCGGCCGGTGGTGGCAACGGCCTGAACCTGCTGGCCTGGCCGAAGGTGGACTTCAGCAAGTTCGGCGAGACCGAGACCCAGCCGCTGTCGCGCATCAAGAAGATTTCCGGTGCCAACCTGGCACGCAACTGGGCGATGATTCCGCACGTCACCCAGTTCGAATCGGCCGACATCACCGACCTGGAAGCCCTGCGCGTGGCGCTGAACAAGGAAAACGAGAAGGCCGGCATCAAGCTGACCATGCTCGCCTTCCTGGTCAAGGCCAGCGCCGCGGCGTTGAAGAAGTTCCCCGAGTTCAACGCCTCGCTGGATGCGGCCGGCGAAAACCTGACCTTGAAGAAGTACATCAACATCGGCTTCGCCGCCGACACCCCGAACGGCCTGGTCGTGCCGGTGATCCGCGATGTCGACAAGAAGGGCGTGCTGCAGATCGCGCAGGAAAGCGGCGAGCTGGCCAAGAAGGCGCGCGACGGCAAGCTCGGCCCGGCCGACATGAGCGGCGGCTGCTTCTCGATCAGCTCGCTGGGCGGCATCGGTGGTACCGCATTCACGCCGATCATCAATGCGCCGGAGGTAGCGATCCTGGGCGTGTCCAAGTCGGCGATGCAGCCGGTGTGGAACGGCAAGGAGTTCGCCCCCAAGCTGATGCTGCCGCTGTCGTTGAGCTACGACCACCGCGTCATCGACGGCGCGCTGGCCGCACGTTTCACCACCTACCTCAGCCAGGTACTGGCCGACATGCGCCGCGTCCTGCTGTGAGAGCAGTGCTGCTGACCTTCGCCCTGCTGGGCGTGCTGCCGTGGACATCCGCGGCGGCACGCGAGTGCGAGAGCACCCTCGGGCGCGGCTGGCCGCCGGCGGTGGGCAACTACGGCACCGCGGTGACCACGCTGCTCGACGCCGGCACCCGGCCGAGCCTGTCGTTGCTGACGCTGCCTACCCGTGGCGTGGAAAGCGGCGTATCGCTGGTGCCGGGCAAGGACGGTGCCGACTGGACCCTGCGGCATAGCCGCGCCGACGAGCGCGTCTACAGCTGGGTCAGCCAGAGCGATCGCGGCAGCGTGCAGTTCCGCACCGCGCAGACTCCGGAAACGGTCGAGATCCCGATTCCGGCGGCGTTGGCAAGGCGCCTGGTCAGCAACTGGACCGGCGCACTGACGCAATTGGCGCCGAGCGGTCGCAGCGCCCCGGTGAGCGAGGGCGAGGTGCTGTCGTTCCAGGTCGATGGCGTGCGTTACAGCGGCACCCGCCCGAGCTGCGGCGCCGGCGAGTTGCTGCTGCAGCAGGCCGCGTTGCTGATCGAAGCCAGCGAAGGCAAGGAAAAGAAGCGCGACAAGCGCTGGACCCAAATCGAATCGTCGCTGGATGAACTCCAGCAGACGCTTGCCGGCACGGCCGGTTGAGCCACAGGAGAAGCAAATGGCGGTCATTGAAATCAAGGTTCCCGACATCGGCGATTACAGCGATGTCCCCGTCATCGAAGTGCTGGTCGCCGTCGGCGACAGCGTGGTCAAGGATCAGGGCCTGGTAACGCTGGAGTCGGACAAGGCCACGCTGGAAGTGCCGTCCTCGGCCGCCGGCGTGGTCAAGGAGCTCAAGGTCAAGGTGGGTGACAGCCTGTCCGAAGGTGCGCTGGTGCTGCTGCTGGAAGCCGAAGGCGAGGCCGCCGCACCGGCTGCGCCCGCCAAGGCCGACAGCAAGCCCGCACCGGCGGCTGCGGCGCCTGCCGCCGCGCCTGGCAGCAAGCCGCCGGTAACGCCGTCGCATCGCGCGCCGGCCGAACCGGCGCCGTCCAAGCCGGCGCTGGCCAGCGGCAAGCCGGCCGATATCGAATGCAAGATGGTGGTGCTCGGCGCCGGCCCTGGCGGCTACACCGCCGCATTCCGCGCCGCCGACCTGGGCCTGGATACGGTGCTGATCGAGCGCTACGCCAGCCTGGGCGGGGTCTGCCTCAATGTCGGCTGCATCCCGTCCAAGGCGCTGCTGCATGCCGCCGCGGTGATCGACGAGGTGGCGCACGCCGGCGATTTCGGCGTGGACTTCGGCCAGCCCAGGATCACCCTGGACAAGCTGCGCGAGTACAAGGAAAAGGTGGTCGGCAAGCTCACCGGCGGCCTGGCCAGCATGGCCAAGCAGCGCAAGGTGCGCACTGTCACCGGCGTGGCGTCGTTCGTGTCGCCCAACGAGCTGGAGATCGTCGGCGACGACGGCAAGACCCAGCTGCTGCGCTTCGAGCACTGCATCATCGCCGCCGGTTCGCAGGCGGTGAAGCTGCCGAACTTCCCGTGGGACGACAAGCGCGTGATGGACTCCACCGACGCGCTGGAACTGCACGACATTCCCAAGACCCTGCTGGTGGTCGGCGGCGGCATCATCGGCCTGGAAATGGCCACGGTGTACAGCGCGCTCGGCAGCAAGGTCACCGTGGTCGAGTTCATGGACCAGCTGATGCCGGGCGCCGACAAGGACCTGGTCAAGCCGCTGGCCGATCGCCTGAAGAAGCAGGGCGTGGAGGTCCATCTCAAGACCAAGGCCACCGACGTCAAGGCCGACGCCAGCGGCATCACGGTGTCGTTCGAAGCGGCCACCGAAGGCGAGAAGCCGGGTCTGCAGGCCACCGCCTACGACCGCGTGCTGGTGGCGGTTGGCCGCACGCCCAACGGCAAGAAGATCGGTGCCGACAAGGCCGGCGTCACCATCACCGAGCGCGGCTTCATTCCGGTCGATCGGCAGATGCGCACCAACGTGCCGCACATCTTTGCCATCGGCGACATCGTCGGTAACCCGATGCTGGCGCACAAGGCCACCCACGAGGGCAAGCTGGCCGCCGAAGTGGCTGCCGGCGAGAAGAAGGAATGGGTGGCGCGGGTGATTCCGTCGGTCGCCTACACCAACCCGGAAATCGCCTGGGTCGGCGTGACCGAGACCGAGGCCAAGGCCAAGGGCCTGAAGGTCGGCGTGGCCAAGTTCCCGTGGGCCGCCAGTGGCCGCGCGATCGGCATCGGCCGCACCGAAGGCTTCACCAAGCTGATCTTCGACGAAGAAACCCATCGCGTGATCGGTGGTGCCATCGTCGGCGTGCATGCCGGTGATCTGCTGGCCGAGATCGGCCTGGCGATCGAGATGGGCGCCGAGGCCGAAGACATCGGCCACACCATCCACGCGCATCCGACCCTGAGCGAATCGGTCGGCATGGCCGCCGAGGTCTACGACGGCACCATCACCGACCTGTACATCCCCAAGAAGAAGTAAGCGCCGCCACTTGCGGCACGGCCAGCGACGCCCCGCCTTGCGCGGGGCGTTGTCGTTTCGGTGTGCTGCCGGGAGGGGTTGCAGGGTGCGGCCGTTCCCACCGGGGCGCTGCATGCGCCACGGAATGCAGTGCTCGCAGTGCTGATGCTCTGCGCTGTGTTCCCATGGCGCGTTGCAGCTGCGCAGCGGGACGAGGGTCCGGCGCATCGTCGCCGGGCACAATGACCTGCCGTGCGGCGCAGGCGGGCGTGACGGTGTGGATGCTGGTGCGGCATTGCCATGCCGATCCGGTCTTCAAGGCGCAGATGTCGGGTGCGCTGACGCAACAGGTCGCGCATGGCGATATCCGCGCACTCGCTGGTGCTGTCGGCACCGCACAAGAAAACAAAAGGCCCGCAAAACGCGGGCCTTTTGGTGCAACGCTGCGCGTCGATCAGAACGCGAACGTCACGCCCGCAACCGGGCCCTTGAACTCCTGCTTCAGACCGATCAGGCCATCGCTGCCGCGCTGGTCGACGTCGAGTTTGAACCAGTCATAGCCGGCGAAGATGCCGAAGTTCTTGGTGAAGCGGTATTCGGCAATCGCGTTGGCGCGGCTCAGGTCGCCGTCGTAATCGCCAAAGTCGCCCCAGCTGGTGTTGAGGTACTGGCCCTGCACGTTGAACAGCCAATGCTCGCTCGGGCGCGCGGTGAAGCGGATGCCGACCACCGGCGCAACGCCGTCTTCGCTCTCGTCCAGCACATCGCCGCTGAAGACGCTGCCCAGGTCGGCGTACGCGTTGGCTTCGACCTTGGCGTATTCGGCGCCGATCTGCAGGCCCAGGCTGAATTCCGGCGAGTCGATCACCGAGTAGTCATACACCAGGGTGGCAACCTGATACTTCAGCTCGCCCTTGATGAAGCTGCCGGTCGGGACGGTGACGCCACCGCCGCTGATGTCCTGGGTCAGGGTCTCGCGGCGATCCTTGTCGTACTTGAAGTAATCGAAGATCAGGCGCTGGCGGGTGCTGATGCGGAACACGCCGTCGACGCGCGGCTCCCATTCCTTGCCGCCGAGCTTGAAGTCTTCGTTGACCGACACATTGTTGCCTGCCACCAGCGTGTTGCCACGGATGGTGTTGTCGTTGTCGACGTTCATCGCACCCAGACGGAGCTGGAAGCGGTCATCGGTATCTTCGGCGTGCGCCGGCGCGGCGTAGGCGGCAGCCAATACGCACGGGATGGCCAGTGCGAGAAGGTGTTTCATGGGGAGCTCCGAATTCTTGGAATGGTCAGGCGTTTCGGCCTGTGCGGCGCATCTTCGATAAGACGGCGTCTTCCATAAGTGAAGGAGCTGTCGCATTGCCGTGAAGGCCGAGATAGCAATCGGACAAAACGGTCCGCTGCTGCAGGGGTCAGACTTTAGTCGTACGTTGCGCAATCCGGGCGCCAGGCGCGAAACACGACGGCATGTGTCATGCCGCCATGGCACCGATTGGACCGCCAACGGGAAGGTCGCAGGGTGCGACAAAATGCGTAAAAAGCAGGAGCCCCGATGCTCCGGGGCTCCCATACGCGACCTGCGGCGGGACCTTTCGACGAGGATGTGCAGGCCTCGCGGGTTATGACCGCCGGTTTGTGGCAAAGTTCCCACCCGCCGCGGCAACCCTGTATGGTGCGACGCAGCAACGGATGACCTCTGCCGGTTGTCTCGCAATTTGTCCCATTGCTATACTTTCGCGGCTCGACGAGGCGCATCTGCGCTTCCCACTCATTCACACGTAAGGTAACCGTAGTGCTGAACTCCGTTGACGCGGGTCGGCGGTTGATGCTGCGCGCTGCGGTATATCCGCTTGCCGCTGTAGCTATAACCAGTCTGGGGTTGCTGTTGGTCGGTCCCCGTTACTCTGCCGGTCTGGCATTGACCGGGTTTGCGACGGTGCTGGGCGGTTGGGTGGCAGCACGTACCGCGCTAGGTGGCGGTATCCAGGCAGCCGGCATTGCCATGGTCCGGCTGATCCTGGCGATGGTGTTGAAGTGGGTGTTGGTTTTCGTGGCGCTGGCGCTTGGCTTCGGCCTGTGGCGGCTGCCTCCTCTGGCCTTGCTGGCGGGTATCGCCATCGGGCTGATTTTTCAGGTTCTGGCTCTGGCCAGGCGTTGATTCGAACTTAAAGGGCTCCGGACACATGGCGGGCGAGGCAGCAACACCTACCTCCTATATCCAGCATCACTTGCAGAACCTGATCTATCCGGTTCGCGAGGGTGGCGGCACGTTTTGGACCATCCACGTCGACACCCTGGTCATGGCGGTGCTGATGGGCCTGGTGATGGTCTTCGCGTTCTGGACGGCGACCCGCAATGCCACCGCCGGCGTGCCGGGCAAGTGGCAGGCGTTTGTCGAAATCTGCCTCGAGTTTGTCGACCGTCAGGCCAAGGACACCTATCACGGCAGCAGCAAGCTGGTGACGCCGATCGCGATCACCATCTTCTTCTGGATCCTGTTGATGAACCTCATCAAGATGATCCCCGCCGATTTCATCGCCATCCCGCTGGGCTGGGCCGGCATCCACGCCTGGAAGCCGGTGCCCACCGCCGACGTCAATGCCACCCTGGGCATGTCGATCAGCGTGTTCTTCCTGATGATCGTCTTCTCGCTGCGCTCCAAGGGCGTGGGCGGCATGACCAAGGAATTCCTGACGGCGCCGTTCGGCAAATGGATGATGCCGTTCAACCTGCTTTTGAACATCGTCGAGTGGCTGAGCAAGCCGATTTCGCTGGCGATGCGACTGTTCGGCAACATGTTCGGCGGCGAGATCGTCTTCCTGCTGATCTGGGTGCTGGGCGGTGCGGGCATCGCCGGCATGGTCGCTGGCGGCGTATTCGGCCTCGGCTGGATGCTGTTCCACCTGTTGGTGATTCCGCTGCAGGCCTTCATTTTCATGATGCTGTCGATCGTGTATCTGAGCCTTGCCGAAGACAGTCACTGAGTTTCGCTGCACCCTTCATACGCTTCATCCCGATTCATCCATCACCCTTAGAAACTTTCGTTCGGAGATCACCATGTACCTCGCCGTCCTGACCAACCTCGCTCAAGTCCAGAGCTCCACCGTCCTCGCCGTCGGCATCATGATCGGCCTGGCCGCGCTGGGTGCCGGCCTCGGTCTGGCCATCATGGCTGGCAAGTTCCTGGAATCGGCTGCGCGCCAGCCGGAACTGATCCCGGTGCTGCAGGTCCGCATGTTCATCACCGCCGGCCTGATCGACGCCGCGTTCATCATCAGCGTCGCCGTCGGCCTGCTGTTCGCCTTCGCCAACCCGCTGGCCCAGGTGTTCATCGAGCGTCTGTCGCAGGCTGCCGGCTGATCCAGCGGTAGCAGGATGTGGAGGCAACCGTGCGCGGTTGCGTCCGCGGATGAAGGTCGGAAAGCGTCGCCATGCGGTGGCGCTTTCACCCCTAAACAGCGATTGAGCGACCCATGGATATCACCCTTACCATCTTTGCCCAGGCGCTGGCCTTCGCCGGTCTGATCTGGATCGTCGCGACCAAGATCTGGCCGCCGCTGCTGCAGGCGATCGAAGAGCGTCAGCAAAAGATCGCTGAAGGTCTGGCTGCGGCCGATCGCAGTCAGAAGGATCTGGCGCAGGCGCAGGAAAAGGTCAACGAAGCACTGAAGGACGCACGCACCAAGGCCAACGAGATCATTGATCAGGCCCATGCGCGCGCCAACCAGATCATCGAAGCGGCCAAGCACGAGGCAATTGCCGAAGCCAACCGTCAGAAGGATCTGGCGCAGACCGAGATCGACGCGTCCGCAACGCGTGCCCGCGAGGAACTGCGCAAGCAGGTGTCCGTGCTGGCCGTCAGCGGTGCCGAAAAGCTGCTCAAGCGCGAAATCGATGCCAACGCCCACAAGGCGCTGCTCGACGAGCTGGCGGCGGAGATTTAATCGATGAGTCAGGCCCTCACACTTGCCCGTCCGTACGGCCGCGCCGCGTTTGCGATCGCGCGTGAGGGCGGCAACTTCGCGCCCTGGTCCGATGCGCTGGCGTTTTCGGCGCAGGTGGCCGGCGACCCGCGCGTGGCCGCGCTACTGCTCAACCCGGCCCTGGGCCAGGATCAGGCAGTGACGTTGCTGGCGCCGCCACAGGCGAGCGAAGACTATCTGCGTTTCCTCGGCCTGCTGGCCGACGCGCAGCGGCTGTCGCTGCTGCCGGAAGTGGCAGGACTGTACGAACAACTGCGGGCCGAAGCCGAACACGTCGTCAAGGCGACGGTGACCTCGGCGGCTGCAATGAGCCAGGCGGAACTGGACACGATCGCTGCTGCGCTGAAGAAGCGTTTCGGCCGCGAGGTGGACATCACCACCGCGGTGGATGCTTCGTTGATCGGCGGCGCGGTGATCGACACCGGCGACGTGGTCATCGACGGCTCGCTGAAGGGCAAGCTTGCGCGTCTGCAAAGCTCGCTCGCCCACTGAATTCACATAAACGCATGGCCCTCGCGGCCGGCACCTAGGACTGAACGATGGCAACCACGCTCAACCCCTCCGAAATCAGCGACCTGATCAAGACCCGCATCGAGGCGGTCAAGCTGTCCGCAGAGTCGCGCAACGAAGGCTCCGTGACCAGCGTGTCCGACGGCATCGTGCGCATCTTCGGCCTGGCCGACGTGATGCAGGGCGAAATGATCGAACTGCCGAACAACACCTTCGCGCTCGCACTGAACCTGGAGCGCGATTCGGTCGGCGCCGTGGTGCTGGGCGATTACGAGAACCTGCGCGAAGGCGACGTGGCCAAGACCACCGGCCGCATCCTGGAAGTGCCGGTCGGTCCGGAACTGCTCGGTCGCGTGGTCAACGCGCTGGGCGAGCCGATCGACGGCAAGGGCCCGCTGGGCGCCACCCAGACCGCACCGGTGGAGCGCGTTGCGCCCGGCGTGATCTGGCGCAAGTCGGTCGACCAGCCGGTGCAGACCGGCTACAAGTCGGTCGATGCGATGATCCCGATCGGCCGCGGCCAGCGCGAGCTGGTCATCGGTGACCGCCAGACCGGCAAGACCGCGCTGGCAATCGATGCGGTGATCAACCAGAAGGGCACCGGCATCAAGTGCGTGTACGTGGCGATCGGCCAGAAGGCCTCGACCGTTGCCAACATCGTGCGCAAGCTCGAAGAGAACGGCGCGCTGGCGCACACCGTGGTGGTGGCTGCGACCGCGTCCGAATCGGCCGCGATGCAGTACATCAGCCCGTATGCCGGCTGCACCATGGGCGAGTACTTCATGGACCGCGGCGAAGACGCGCTGATCGTGTACGACGATCTGTCCAAGCAGGCCGTGGCCTACCGCCAGATCTCGCTGCTGCTCAAGCGCCCGCCGGGCCGCGAAGCCTATCCGGGCGACGTGTTCTATCTGCACTCCCGCCTGCTCGAGCGCGCTGCGCGCGTGTCCGAGGAATACGTGGAGAAGTTCACCAACGGTGCGGTGACCGGCAAGACCGGTTCGCTGACCGCGCTGCCGATCATCGAAACGCAGGCCGGCGACGTGTCCGCGTTCGTGCCGACCAACGTGATCTCGATCACCGACGGCCAGATCTTCCTGGAAACCGACCTGTTCAACGCCGGCATCCGCCCGGCCGTGAACGCCGGTATCTCGGTGTCGCGCGTCGGTGGTGCGGCCCAGACCAAGATCATCAAGAAGCTGTCCGGCGGCATCCGTATCTCGCTGGCGCAGTACCGTGAGCTGGCCGCGTTCGCGCAGTTCGCCTCGGACCTGGACGAAGCCACCCGCAAGCAGCTCGAGCGTGGTCAGCGCGTCACCGAGCTGATGAAGCAGAAGCAGTACGCGCCGATGTCCATCGCCAACCAGGCGCTGTCGATCTATGCCGTCAACGAGGGCTACCTCGACGAAGTGCCGGTCAACAAGCTGCTGGCGTTCGAAGAAGGCCTGCACGCGCACTTCGCCAACACCCAGGGTGAGCTGGTCTCCAAGATCAACAGCACCGGCGGCTGGGACAACGACATCGAAGCTGCCTTCAAGAAGGGCATCGAAGAGTTCAAGACCACGGGCAGCTGGTAACAGCGCCGGGAGTCGGGATTGGGCATTCGGGATTCGTAGGAGCGGTGATCTGAGGGCTTGAACGCCCAGGATCACCAGTTCGGATCTCCAGATTCAGGTACTCGGGGTTTGTGGGTGAGGTGACGTCGGCGGCTTTGGCCAATCCCGAATCACCCATCTCGAATCCCACCATCGAAGCGAGCGAGTATGGCAGGCGGACGCGAAATCAAAACCAAGATCAAGAGCGTGCAGAACACCCGCAAGGTGACGCGCGCGCTCGAAATGGTCTCGGCCTCCAAGATCCGCAAGGCGCAGGACCGTATGAAGACCTCGCGTCCGTACGCGCAGGCGATGAAGCAGGTGATCGGGCATCTGGCACAGGCCAGCACCGATTACCAGCATCCGTTCCTGGTCGAGCGCGAGCAGGTCAAGCGGGTCGGTTACATCGTGATCTCTTCCGACCGCGGCCTGGCCGGCGGCCTGAACAACAACCTGTTCCGCAGGATGCTGGGCGAAGTGCGCCCGTGGCAGGACAAGGGTGCCGAGATCGACGTGGTGACCATCGGCCAGAAGGCTTCGGCGTTCTTCCGTCGCATCAAGGTCAACATGGTCGGCAGCGTCACCCATCTGGGCGACAGTCCGCAGATCGAGCAGTTGATCGGTGTGATCAAGGTGATGCTGGATGCCTTCGTCGAGGGCAGGGTGGACCGCGTGTATCTGGTCTACAACCGCTTCGTGAACACGATGACGCAGAAGGCCAGCTTCGATCAGCTGCTGCCGCTGCCGGCCGCCGAGCACAAGGTGGCACACCACGATTGGGATTACCTGTACGAACCCGATGCCGCGACCGTGCTGGAGCACGTGATGACGCGTTACATCGAGTCGCTGGTGTACCAGGCCGTGCTGGAAAACGTGGCCTCCGAACATGCTGCGCGTATGGTGGCGATGAAGGCCGCCAGCGACAACGCCAACAAGATGATCGGCACCTTGCAACTGGTCTACAACAAGGCGCGTCAGGCGGCGATCACCCAGGAAATTTCGGAAATCGTCAGCGGCGCGGCCGCGGTATAAGCACGGCCGGGATTGGGGATTCGGGATTGGTAGGAGCGCAGCGAACTGTGCCTTTGCGAATCCCCAATCACGAATCCCAAATCACAAAATTCCACGAGATGGCATTTGCCACTCGGACAGAACAAAGCTAACCGGAGCAGCAAAATGAGTCAGGGCAAGATCGTTCAGATCATCGGCGCGGTCGTCGACGTCGAATTCCAGCGCAATGAAGTGCCGAAGGTCTATCACGCGTTGAAGGTCGAAGGCACCGAAATCACCCTGGAAGTGCAGCAGCAGCTCGGCGATGGCGTGGTGCGCACGATTGCGCTCGGCTCCACCGACGGCCTGAAGCGCAACCTGCTGGCCACCAACACCGAGCGCGCGATTTCGGTGCCGGTCGGTGCCGGGACGCTGGGCCGCATCATGGACGTGTTGGGTCGTCCTATCGACGAGGCCGGCGACGTGCAGGCTTCGGACCATTGGGAAATCCATCGCGCTGCGCCGTCGTATGAAGACCAGTCCTCCAGCACCGAGCTGCTGGAAACCGGCATCAAGGTCATCGACCTGATGTGCCCGTTCGCCAAGGGCGGCAAGGTCGGCCTGTTCGGCGGCGCCGGCGTCGGCAAGACCGTCAACATGATGGAGCTGATCAACAACATTGCCAAGGCGCACTCGGGTCTGTCCGTGTTTGCCGGCGTGGGCGAGCGTACCCGTGAGGGCAACGACTTCTACCACGAGATGAAAGACTCCAACGTGCTGGACAAGGTCGCGATGGTGTACGGCCAGATGAACGAGCCGCCGGGCAACCGTCTGCGCGTTGCGCTGACCGGCCTGACCATGGCTGAGTACTTCCGCGACGAGAAGGACGAGAACGGCAAGGGCAAGGACGTGCTGCTGTTCGTGGACAACATCTACCGCTACACGCTGGCCGGTACCGAAGTGTCCGCGCTGCTCGGCCGCATGCCGTCGGCAGTGGGCTACCAGCCGACCCTGGCCGAGGAAATGGGCGTGTTGCAGGAGCGCATCACCTCGACCAAGAGTGGTTCGATCACCTCGATCCAGGCCGTGTACGTGCCTGCGGACGACCTGACCGACCCGTCGCCGGCGACCACCTTCGCCCACCTGGACTCCACCGTCACGCTGAGCCGTAACATCGCTTCGCTGGGTATCTACCCGGCGGTGGATCCGCTGGATTCCACCAGCCGCCAGATGGACCCGCTGGTGATCGGCACCGAGCATTACGACACCGCCCAGCGTGTCCAGCAGACCTTGCAGAAGTACAAGGAACTGAAGGACATCATCGCGATCCTGGGCATGGACGAGCTGAGCGAAGAAGACAAGCAGTCGGTGTCGCGCGCACGCAAGATCGAGCGCTTCTTCAGCCAGCCCTTCCACGTGGCCGAAGTGTTCACCGGCTCGCCGGGCAAGTACGTCTCGCTGAAGGACACCATCCGCGGCTTCAAGGCGATCTGCGACGGCGAGTACGACCACCTGCCGGAGCAAGCGTTCTACATGGTCGGCAGCATCGAAGAAGCCGTCGAGAAAGCCAACAAGATGAGCGCCAAGGCGTAAGAGCCGGGATTTGGCATTCGGGATTCGGGATTTGGTACGGCGGTAATTGGGACGGTGGATGAGGATGGGAACGACGGTGAACGCCGCTGTTGCCAATCTCCAATCCCCAATCCCCAATCCCCGCCTCACAACGCGAGGCACCATGAGCACTATCCGTTGCGACATCGTCAGCGCCGAGAAGGAAATCTTCCACGGCGAGGCGACGCTGGTCGTGGCCACCGGCGAGTTGGGTGAGCTGGGCATCGCGCCCAAGCACGCACCGCTGATCACGCGCCTGAAGCCGGGCAAGGTGGTGGTCACCACCGCCAGCGGCGAACAGCTGGACTTCGCCATTTCCGGCGGCATCCTGGAAGTGCAGCCGCAGGTGGTGACCGTGCTGGTCGACACCGCGGTGCGCGCGCAGGACATCGACGAAGCTGCCGTGCGCAAGGTCAAGGAAGAGGCCGAGCGTCTGCTGGCCAACCGTGGCGACACGGTGGATGTGGCCGATGCGCAGCGTCGGCTGGCCGAGGCGACCGTGCAGCTGCAAGCACTGGAACGCCTGCGTCGCAACCTCAAGCATTAAGCACGCGGGCGTGCGCGCATTTGCTAGCGCACGCAGACGTGATACCCGATGCAGCGCCGCACGCCGGTGTGGACTGGAAACGCCGACCTCAGGGTCGGCGTTTTCGTTTCTGGAGCTGCGCGTGCGTGGCGCCGCCTCCATGCCTGGGCACAGCAGGCACACTGCCTGCCTTGTGCCATGCCGCCGGTTGCAGGCGGTGCGGCCTCTCACTCACGCACGTCGAGGAACACCCGATGACCCGCACGATCGATGGCTTTCGTAGTTATGCGCTGAGCGGCCTGCTGGCCGTGGCGATGCTGGGGTGCGCGCTGCCGGCCCGCAGCCAGCCGCCGCTGGATCCGCTGCTGGATCGCATCGTGCAACGCAATGCCATCGGCGATGCGGTGGCGCTGAGCAAGTGGGACAGCGGCAAGCCGGTGCTGGACCAGACCCGCGAGGCGGCGGTGCTGCAGAGCGTACGCGAGCAGGCGCCTGCGCATGGACTGGATGCCGACGATGCGGCGCGCTTCTTTGCTGCGCAGATCGAGGCCAACAAGGCGGTGCAATACGCGTTGTTGCACCACTGGCGCGAACGCGGACGCGCGCCGGACACCGCGCGTCCGGATCTGGCGATCCTGCGCACGCGTCTGGATCAACTGCAAGGTCAATTGCTCGACGCACTGGCCGAGGTCGCGCCGGCACGTACAGCGCCGCAATGCGCGACCAGCACCGCGCGTGCGGCGGCCCATTACGCCGCGCAATGGCAGCTGGACGCGCTGCATCGTGCGGCACTGGTGAGAAGCCTGGGCGATTTCTGCCACTGATACGCGCCGGGTCCGACACTGCCCGGGCTCAGGGACGCTCGCTCAGCGATACACCACGTGCCGGCCCAGGAAAAACGACACGATCGCCAGGCCGCCTTCCACCAGCGGTTTGGCCAGCCAGGCCTGGCGCAGGCCAACCAGATCCACCGTTGCCGACAACAGCCAGGTGCTGATGAGTGTCAGCGCCAGCCACATCAGCGCAAAGCGGCGAAAACGCGGCCAGCCCAGACGTGCGCCACCTTCCTGGGCAAAGGTGTAGCGGCCGTTGAGCCAGAAGCCCAGCACCGCGCCGCTGATCCGCCCGAGCAGATTGGCAGGCACGGCGGGCATGCCGGCTGCGGTGGCGGCGATGAAGATGCCGCAATCCACCGCCAGCTGCAGGGCACCAATGATCATGAATTGGCTGCCTTGGCGGAACAGACTCATGCAGGCCGTGTCATCGTGGAAGGGCGCTCATGCTAACGGCAGCGGCGCTTGAAAAGTGTCAGCGTCGCGCATGCTGCAGGCAGGACACGACGCACTGCCGGGACAGCGACTAGAATTTGGCTCTCCCATGTTCTGGAACGCTTCGATGACTCTGCCCCTGCACGTCGTGATCCTGGCCGCGGGCGAGGGCAAGCGCATGCGCTCGTCCCTGCCCAAGGTGCTGCAGCCGCTGGCGGGCCAGCCGATGCTGGCACATGTGATCGCCACGGCGCGGCAGCTGCAGCCGGCAGCGATCCATGTGGTGCACGGGCACGGCGGCGAGCAGGTGCAGGCGGCGTTTGCCGCGCAGGGCGATCTGCACTGGGCCGAGCAACGTCAGCAACTGGGCACCGGGCATGCAGTGCAGCAGGCGATGGATGCGATTCCGGATGCGGCCACGGTGCTGGTGCTGTACGGCGATGTGCCGCTGATCCAGTCCCAGGACCTGCTGCAGCTGCTGCACGCACCCGGGCGCATGGCGGTGCTGGTGGCCGATGTGCCCAATCCCACCGGCTACGGCCGCATCCTGCGCGATGCCGAGGGCAAGGTCGCCGCGATCGCCGAGCAGAAGGATGCCAACGACGAGCAGCGCCGCATCCGCACCATCAACACCGGCATCCTCACTGCCGAGTCCACGGCGCTGCGCCGCTGGCTGGCCGGCCTGTCCAACGAGAATGCCCAGGGAGAGTTCTATCTCACCGACGTGTTTGCCAGCGCCGCCGCCGATTTCACCCCGGCCGACATGGTGCATGTGGCCGACGCGCAGGATGTGGAAGGCGCCAACGACCCCTGGCAACTGGCGCAGCTGGAGCGCGCCTGGCAGCTGCGTGCCGCCCGTGCGCTCTGCCTGCAGGGCGTGCGCATGGCCGACCCGGCGCGCGTGGAGCAGCGCGGCAAGGTGACTGTGGGCAGCGACGTGCAGCTGGATATCGACGTGATCCTGGAAGGCGATGTGACGCTGGGCGATGGCGTGGTGGTCGGTCCGTTCGTGCGCCTGCGCGATGTGACGCTCGGCGCCGGTACGCAGGTACGCGCACATTGCGATCTGGAAGGCGTGGTGACGGAAGGGGCGGTGCAGATCGGTCCGTTCGCGCGGCTGCGTCCTGGCACCGTGCTGGCCGATGGCGTGCATATCGGCAACTTTGTCGAGACCAAGAAGGTCACGATGGGCGTGGGCAGCAAGGCCAACCATCTGACCTACCTGGGCGATGCGGTGATCGGCAGCAAGGTCAACATCGGTGCCGGCACCATCACCTGCAACTACGATGGAGTGAACAAGTCGCAGACCAGCATCGGCGATGGCGCCTTTGTCGGTTCCAACAGCGCACTGGTGGCACCGATCGAGATCGGCGCCATGGCCACCATCGGCGCGGGCTCGGTGATCACCCGCGATGCGCCTGCCGGGCAGCTCAGCGTCACGCGTGCGCGTCAGACCGTGGTCGAAGGCTGGCAACGCCCGACCAAGAAGTAGCCTGCCTGCAGGCCTGCGGCCTGGCTGCATGTCGCTGCAGCGCACAGCTGCTGTAAAGCGATGCCATGCATAGGCTATGCCCGTCACGATGGCTCAGGAGGTGCATGGTGCGAACACCGCGTTGCGTGTTGCTGGTGACATGGCTGCTGCTATTGGCGGCAATGCTGCCAGTTGCGGCCCATGCGCAGACCTACCGGCTGTATCTGGCGCCGGACGGCAACGATGCGGCGGCAGGCACCAGCGCAACGACCGCGTTGCGGAGTCTGGCGGCCGCCCAGCAGCGGCTGTTGGAGCAGCGGCCCAGCGGTGCGGTGGACGTGGTGATCGCTGCAGGCACGTATCTGCGGCAGTCGGTGCAATGGACGTTCACCAACGGGGCGCCCATTCGCTTTATCGCCGCGTCCGACGCTGCCGCGCCACCGTGGTTCGACGGGCGCGGTGGCGCGACCTGGTTCACGCTGAAGGGCGGCGGCGATGCAGGCACCCGGCTGACCTTCACCGGGTTGAAGGTCAGCAATTACTGGATGGCGATGGACCTGGGCAGCAGCAAGCGCAGCGCGGACGGCAACAGCGGCAACATCATCCGCAACATGACCTTCGAGCGGATCGGCGGGGTCCATGGCAGCAGCAGTGAGGCCGCCTATTCGTTCGCGGCGATCCGCCTGCAGAACTCGCGCGACAACCGCATCGAACGCAATCGCTTCGTATCGATCGAAAACGACACCCGGACCTCGGGTTTCGTGCACGCGATCTACCTGGCGCGCCACTCGTCCGGCAACCGCATCGAAGGCAATACCTTCACCGACGTCAACGGCGATGCCGTGCGTACCCGCGATGCCTCCGACAACACCTACGTGGCGTCCAACCGTTTCGTCCGGGCCGGCAAGTACGCGGCGTTTTCGGACTGGATCAAGCCCGATGGCGAATGTCCGTCGCAAGGCGGGCAGTTCGTCGACAACACCGTGGGAGCCGGCTATTACGGCGCGATCGCCGCCACCCGCACCAGCGGTGCCGACGATGCCTGTGGTGCGTTGAAACAACCGCGGATCCAAGAGCGCGGAACGATGCGCGGCAACTAGCCGGCTGCCGCAGCCGGCAGCAGCAAGGTGACGCACAACCCGCCGTGTTCGCGGTTATGCAGCGAGATGCGCCCGCCGTGTGCTTCGGCGATCTCGCGGGTGAGCGCAAGCCCGAGCCCGGTGCCATTGCGCTTGGTCGAGTAGAACGGCATCAGCGCGTTATGCAGCACGGCCTCGTTCATGCCGTTGCCGCGATCCAGCACTTCGATCCGCAGCCATTGCGGCACACGCGTGACGCGCACGGCGACATCGCTGTTGGGCGGCTGTGCTTCGCTGCAGGCTTCGTGCGCGTTCTTGAGCAGGTTGAGCAGCGCCTGCTCGATCTGCGCGGCATCGATGCGGCTGGAGACATCGTTCAGTGCGCCCTGCAGCTGGAACGGAATCTGCTGCCGCAAACGCTCCAGGAACGGTGCCCATTCGATGGTCTGCAACTGTGGCTGCGGCAACTTGGCAAAGCGGGCGTAGCCGCGAATGAAGCCTTCCAGATGACGTGCGCGTTCTTCGATGGTCTCGAACACCGTGCCGAGCCGGTCGGTGCGTTCGCGGCGCAGCAACTCGGCACCGGAATGCGCCAGCGAGGCTATCGGTGCGAGCGAATTGTTCAATTCATGGCTGATCACGCGGATGACCTTCTTCCAGGTCTGCACTTCCTGGCGCCGCAGTTCGGTGGTCAGGGTGCGGATCAGCAGCAGCTCGTGACCGCGTCCGTTGAGATGGAAACTGCGGCGTGACAGGTGATAGATCTGCTCGTCGTCTTCGTCATCGCCGTCCTCGCGGACCGCAAACAGGCAATCGCCGCCGCGGGCCAGCGCATCGCGCAGTTCGCCCGGCATGCGCGCCAGCACGTCGTCCAGGTGCTGGCCTTCGAGCTTGCGGCCATCGTGCAGCAGCTTGCGTGCGGCGTTGTTGGAAAAGCCGATGCGGCGCACGCCATCGCCACCGGCCACCACCAGCAGCATCGCCACCGGGGTGTTCTGCAGCATGGTGTCGAGCATGAGTTCGCGCTGCACCAGGTTGCGCCGTTGCGCGCGCAGCACCTCGCCCAGTTCCGCGTGCGCCTGCACCAGCTGCGCCAGCTCGTCGTTGCCGCGCCAGTACACGCCGAAGTTGTATTCGCCATCGCGGTAGCTGCTGGTGGTGCCGGCCAGGGCACGGAACAGCGAGCGCATTGGCGCAGTGGCGCGGCTGAGGCTGAACCACATCGCCGACAGCAGCACGACTACCGACACTGCGGCCACTTGCCAGCCACGGTCCATCCAGTACGCCATGAACCAGGGCAGCGCGGCGGCCAGCGCCAGCACCGGCAACAGCCGCAGGAACAGCGAGAACGTGAAGGAACGTTGCCACATGTCGGGAATCACTCCGAAGTGATGCCGTAGCGGTCCATGCGCCGGTACAGCGCCTGCCGGCTCAGCCCCAGCTCGGCAGCGGCCTGGGCGATGACGCCCTGCGCGCGCGCCAGTGCCTGCTCGATACGGGCGCGATCCGGCTCGCCGGTTGCCGGCGCGGCCGGGCGCGACACGGCTGCGCGCGGCAGGTTCAGATCGCCGGCTTCGATGCGCACGCCTTGCGCAAGCAGCGACGCGCGTTGCAGCACATTGCGCAGCTCGCGCACGTTGCCGGGCCAGGCGTGCCGCTGCAGGGCATCCCGGGCCTGCGTGGACAAGGGTTTTTCGCCGGCCAGGAAGTGCTCGGCCAACGGCCCGATATCGCCGGGGCGTTCGGCCAGGGCGGGCAGCGCGATTTCCACCGTGTTGAGGCGGTAATACAGGTCTTCGCGGAAGCTGCCATCGCGGATCATGGCCTGCAGGTCGGCATTGGTGGCGCTGATCACCCGCACCTTGGCGTGGCGTTCGCGGTTGGAGCCCAGGCGCTCGTAGCGGCCGGTTTCCAGCACGCGCAGCAGCTTCATCTGCCCGGCCAGCGGCAGGTTGCCGATTTCGTCCAGAAACAGCGTGCCGCCATCGGCGGCTTCGAACTTGCCTTCGCGCGCCTTGTTGGCGCCGGTATACGCGCCGGCTTCGGCGCCGAACAGCTCGGCTTCGATCAATTCGCCCGGCAATGCGCCGCAATTGAGCGCAATGAAGGGGCCGTGTTTGGCCGGCGAGTTGGCCTGGATGATCTCGGCGATCTTCTCCTTGCCGCTGCCGTTGGGGCCGGTGATCAGCACCGGCAGATCCGAGCGTGCGACCTGGCAGGCGAGCGCGATCGCGCGTTCGCTGGCGGGGTCGGCGAACACCGCGCCACGCAGGTCGTAATGTTGGGTCAGCTGCTCGCGACCGCGCCGCTCGCGCTCGCGCCGACGTTCCAGCTCACGGCGCGCTTCGGACAGCTCCAGCAGGTTGTTGACCGTGGTCAGCAGCTTGGTGTCGTCCCAGGGCTTGGCGATGTAGTCGGCCGCACCGGCCTTGACCAGGCCCACCGCGCTGCCCAGGTGGGTCCAGGCGGTGAGCAGGATCACCGGCAAGTCCGGGTGGCGCTGACGGATCTGGGTGAACAAGGCTTCGCCTTCCTCGCCGGAGGTGGTGTCGGCGGTGAAGTTCATGTCCTGGATCACCAGATCGAATCCCTGCTCGTCCAGCAGCGCCAAGCCGGCCTGCGGCGAGTGCGCATGCCGCGCCTCGATATCGTGCAGCGAGAACAGCACCTCCAGCGCAGTGGCCACAGCGGTGTTGTCGTCGACGATCAGGATCTGCGGCATCGCGGTGCTCGGTGAAAGGCGCGGGAGGGAAGGGCTATCAGAACAGGATTCGGCGCGTGGCGGAACTGTGCGGGCAATAGGGAGAGCGTGCGGCTGATAGGCCTTTGCCAGACGGAGCTGATTCCGGCAATGCCGTGATGGTCTGATCGGTGCGACGAGGTTGGCAGCGGGCGTGCGTCGATGCCGAGCTCAAGCGAAGGTCCCGGCGTAACGCTGGATATCAGCACGGGGCAGGCGCCTGCGACACAGGCGCCTTGGTAGACAGGCGGTGGTGACGGAATCGGCATTGCCCAGGCCGCCGACGGCAAAGTCGCTTGTAGCGATGCTGCCATCGCGCAGGATCTGCGCAACATGGCCGTGTGCCGTGTGCCGTGTGCCGCGTACCGCGTACCGCGTGTCAGCGGGTCGACAGCGACCGCTGACGCGCAGCGTGCGCATTACGCGCTGCGCGTGGCCACCGCCGGCGGCACCATCGCGGCGCGCCGTGCGGGCCAGTACACGGCGATCTGACCCAGCGCCCAGAGCAATAGTGCGCCGATGGGCAGATACAGCACCGGCAGGCGCGGCAATTCGTAGCGGGCCATCAGCCAGACATTGATCGAGTACGCCAGCAACATGCCGAGCACGATGCCGACTGAGGCCAGCAGAAAATTCTCGATCTGGAAGTAACGCAGGATCTGGCCACGTGTGGCACCCAGTGCACGGCGGATGCCGATCTGCTTGGTGCGCTGCTGCACCCAGAAGCTGGCCAGGCCGACGATGCCCAGCGCGGTGACGATCAGCAGCGCGATGCTCATGGTGATCAGCAGCCAGGCCATGGAGCGATCCTGTCGATAGAAATTGCGCCGCATCTGCTCGAACACCTTCGGTTTTTCGATGATGCGGCTTGCGCTGTTCTTTTCCAGCGCTGCCACTGCCTGACGCAGCACCTCGTCACGACGCGCCGGATCGGTGCGTAGCAGATAGCGGCCGCCGTCCTTGTAGGTCATCTTGATCGGGGTCAGCATCGAATCGTCGTAAACAGCTGCGCCGCCATAGTCGTTGACTCGCGCCAGATGCTCCACGATGCCGACGATCTTCATGGGCGTGTCGCCGCGATAGATCGATTTCCCCAGGGCTGACTGGCCGGGGAACAGCTTGTCGGCTGCACTTCTGGTCAGGATGGCACTTGGGACGTTGGCCGTCTTGTCATCGGACCAGGTGAATTCGCCTTCCGTGAAACGGCGCCCCTGTACCAGCGTCAGGCCCATCGTATCCAGGGTCTGACTGTCCCCGGTGTAGTCGTTGACGTTGATCGTGGAGTTCTTCTGGTCAGCCGTCAGTTTGAGGCCGCTGACCCACATATTGTCGCCATAAGGAATCTGGCTGACGCTGGAGGCATATTTGACGCCGGGAATGCTGCGCAGTGCAGCCAGGTCTGTCTCAGTGAGTGCGCGTGCGTCTTCATCGCGCCCGATACCGCTGATGCTGAGCGTCACCAGTTCGTTCTCTGCCAGACCGCTGGGGCGTTGTGTGCGCTCCAGGCGATCGCCGATCAGGAACAAGGCATTGGAGATGATGGCGCAACTGAGTGCCACCTCGAGCACGATCAGGGCAGCCGCCGTTTTGTGGCGCCGCAGGGTGGACAGAATGGGACGGATTTCCATGGGCAATTCCTTGAGAGGGGCTGGCGAAACGCTGCGAGAGGGCGCGCGGTTCGGAGGTCAGCTCACTGCGCTTTGAGTTGGATGGCCGGTGGCACGGTGCATGCGCGCCATGCGGGCAGCAGCCCGGCCACGATGCTGGCCACCAGCGCGAGGGCAAACGTGGCCAGCAACATTGCCGGATCCAGCCTTGCCAGGTCGGCATATTGAGCGGGTTGTTGACGCACCCCCCACAGCCCCAACGCGGCAAGACCGAGCCCCAGGATGCCGCCGACCAGACCGATGGTTCCTGCCTCGACCAGGGACTGCGCGAAGATGCTGCGCTTGGTTGCCCCCAGTGCCCGGCGCACGCCGATCTCTCCACTGCGGCGCATGAATTTGGCCAGCAACAGGCCGACGGTATTGACCAGACACACCAGCAGGAACCCGAATGCCAGCCAGGTCTGCAGGCGCACATCGCTGGGAACGACCTTCTTGAAGTCCAGCCACTCCATCACGCTGCGCAGCTGGACGTTCGTGGGCTGCTCGAAGCGCCCGGCCCGTCGCTGCTGATCCGAATAGTTCTCCAGGTACTGACGGTACGCAGTGACCTTCTGTGGCGTATCCAGTTGCACCCAGTACTGGACCCAGGAACAGGCTGCGTTGATATCTTCCGGCGAACTGCTTTCGCCCCAGCACGAACGCTGTCCACTGTTTGAGAGTTTCAGTTCCATTGCGGTACTGAACGGCAGGAAGACCTGCTCGGACTTGTCGTAGGCCTGGCCACCCAGGTTGTAGAACGCTGGGGTCAACCGCCATTCGCGAACAACACCCACAACCCGCATGATGTTGCGATTGACGTTCACCGTGCGGCCGACGCTGTCCTCACCATGGAAGAGCTTCTTGTTCAGTGCTTCGGAGATCACCACCACCCGTGCACGGCTGCCATCATCATTCACCGTCCAAGGGCCGCCATAAAGGAAGGGCACATTGAACATGGGGAAGAAATCAACGGACGTGTAACGCGCGTCCAGCATCATTGGCCGCAACGTCGTGTTGTCCGGTTCCAGCGGAACGGTGCCTGCGGTCATCATGACCTGACGGTCTCCACGCTTTTCCCGTAGCAGCGCCTCGGCATCGAAGCGGGTCAACTGATCCAGTGCATCGTCTTCTTGGTAGCCCAACGAACGCGCATCAAGCTGCGGATGAAACAGCGTGCCGCTTTTCCCCGGCAACGGATCGCCAGACAGGATGTAGAACACCGTCAGGGTGGTCATGCTGGCGCCGATGCCGAGCGCGATGGCCAGCACCATCAGCGCGGTGAGCACCTTGTTGCGGCGGAAGCTGCGTAAGGCAAGATTGAAGTAGTAGCCGAACATGGATGTGCCTCTCACTCGGCCAGGGTGGCGGCGCTGTCGCGCGCGCGCATCAGGGTGGGGTTGCGTTCCAGGTCGGTGGCCTGGCCGTCGACGATATGCACGTTGCGCTGCGCGCGTGCGGCCAGCTCCGGGTCGTGGGTGACCATGACGATGGTGGTGCCCTGGCTGTTGATCTCTTCCAGCAGTTCCATCACCCCGCGTGCCATCTGCGAGTCCAGGTTGCCGGTGGGTTCGTCGGCCAGCAACAGGCGCGGGCTGCCCGCCAGCGCACGCGCGATGGCGGCACGCTGCTGCTGACCACCGGACAGCTCGGTGGGGTAGTGCTTCAAGCGCGAGCCCAGGCCGACCTTGGTCAAGGCTTCTTCGATGCGCTGCTTGCGATCGGCCGCGGCCATGCCGCGATAGCGCAGCGGCACATCGACGTTGTCGAACAGGTTGAGATCGGGAATCAGATTGAAGCCCTGGAAGATGAAACCGATCTTGCGGTTGCGCAAGCGCGAACGCGCGTCGTCGGACAGGTGGCTGACGTCTTCGCCGTCGAGCAGGTACTGCCCGCTGGTGAAGGTCTCCAGCAGCCCGGCCAGGTTGAGGAAGGTGGTCTTGCCCGAGCCGGAGGGGCCGGTGACCGCAACGAATTCGCCTTCGCGCACATGCAGGTCCAGCGAGCGCAGCGCGTGCGTTTCCACCTGTTCGGTGCGGAAGACCTTGGAGACCGATTGCATCTTGAGCATTGCCGATTCCTTTACGAAGAAGGTGTGTGCGAAAGAGAGTGAGAGTGGCTGACAAACCGTGGCGAGCAGCCTGACGGCTGCGCAGCAGGTGCTGGTCGCCTTTAGTGAACGGTGACGCGCGGTGCATCCCCGAAGTTGTCTGCACCGGAGACCACCACGCGGTCGCCGACCTGCAGCCCGGACAGCACCTGCACCTCGCCCAGGCTGCTGACACCCATGCGCACCGGACGGCGCACCGCGGTGTTGCCATCCATCACATAGGCGTAGCTGCCGCCGGACTGTTCGACGAACGGGCCGCGCTCGACCTTGAGCACGTTGCGGCGCGTGTCCATCACCACGCGTGCGCTCATGCGCTGGCTCTGGCGCAGGCCCGGCGGCTGCTTGTCGGCAAAGCGGATGCGCGCGGTGACTTCGCCATTGACCACTTCCGGCGACACCGCCGAGATCGCGCCCGGGAACGGCTCGCCGCTGCCGCTGGTGAGCTGCGCCGGCATGCCGATCGCCAGATCGCGCGCAAAGCTCTCAGGCACCTTGATCTCCACTTCGAACTTGGACAGGTCCACCACGCCCAGGATCGGCGCGTTCGCCGCGACCTGGGTGTGCTGCACCGCCTGCACCTGGCCGACCTGGCCATCGAACGGCGACAGCAGCGTGAGCGCATCCACCTGGCGCTGCACCTCGGCCACCACCGCGCGCTGGCGGTCGGCGAGCAGGCGCTTGTTGCGCGAATCCAGGTCTGCACCCTGGCTCTTCAGCGACGCATCCCGCTCGGCGTGCTGCAGGTCGATGTCGGTCTTCTTCAAGGTGTCCTGCGCCTTGGCCAGCTCCACCTGCGGCACCGCGCCGCCATCGTAGCCGCGCTGGTAGCGCTCCAGGTCGCGCGCGGCGGCCTGCTTGTCGATCTTGGCCTGGTCGGTGAGCTTGCTGGCCGTGGCGCGGGCCAGGGTGGCGTCCAGGGCGGCGCGGCTGGACTCGGCTTCCAGCCCGGCCAGCGTGGCCTGCTCCTGCGCCAGCTTGCTGCGCAGCTCCGGGCTGTCGATGCGGGCCAGCTCCTGGCCCTGCTTGACCACGTCGCCGGCCACCACGCTGAGCGTCACCGTGCCGGCCGAGATGGCGTACAGCACGGGGCTGTTGGCGGCGATGACGCGCCCGTCGGCGGCGATGTCGCGCACCAGGTCGCCCTGGCTGACCGTGGCGATCCGCACCCGGCTGGCATCGAACGAGCGGCTGCCGGCGCTCCACGCGGTGACTGCCCAGCCGATGCCGGCCAATACCGCGACCACCGCGATGCCGGGCCATAGCCAGCGGCGCCAGGGCGCGCTCTGGGCGGGTGTACGGAGAACCTGGTCCTGGGCGGAGGTATCGCGAATCATGGTCGGCTGGCTCGGTGGCGTCACTGCGATAAAGCAGGACGTGTGCCAACCTCCAAATCATTGAATGCATTGGCTTTTAGATGTTTGCGGCCAGTGTCCGCAGTGTCCGCGGACACTGGTGCGGACACGCTGTCCGGGCATGGTCATGCAGCGGACAAGAGCGGACACGCTAAAATGCCCGGCTTCGTCCTCAAGGGTTGTCCTATGTGCGGCATTGTCGGAGCGATCGCCGGGCGCGATGTGGTCCCGGTCCTGATCGAAGGACTCAAGCGCCTTGAGTACCGCGGCTACGATTCCTCCGGCATCGCCGTGCTCGATGGCGCGCAGGTACGCCGCGTGCGCCGCACCGGGCGCGTGGCGGAGATGGCGCAGGCCGCGCAGGCCGAGCAGTTCGGCGCGACGCTGGGCATCGGCCACACCCGCTGGGCCACCCATGGCGGCGTCACCGAGGCCAATGCGCACCCGCACATCAGTGACGGCGTGGCACTGGTGCACAACGGCATCATCGAAAACCACGAACAGCAGCGGGAGAAGCTGCGCGCGCTGGGCTACACCTTCGAGTCGCAGACCGATACCGAAGTGATCGCGCACCTGATCCATCACCATCTGGGCAGCGCAGGCGACCTGTTGACCGCGCTGCAGCGCACCGTCAAGGAGCTCACCGGTGCCTACGCGCTGGCGGTGATGAGCCAGGCCGAACCGGAGCGCTTCGTCTGCGCGCGCATGGGCTGCCCGCTGCTGATCGGCGTGGGCGAGGGCGAGAACTTCGTCGCTTCCGATGTCTCGGCCATCGTGCAGGCCACCCGCCAGGTGATCTTCCTGGAAGAGGGCGACACCGCCGACCTGCGCCGCGATGGCGTGCGCATCTTCGATGGCAACGACGCCCCGGTCGAACGCCCGCTGCATCTGTCGGACGTGTCGCTGGCATCGTTGGAACTGGGCCCGTTCCGCCACTTCATGCAGAAGGAGATCCACGAGCAGCCGCGTGCGCTGGCCGATACCATCGAGGCGGCGATCGACGCCAAGGGCTTCCCTGCGTCATTGTTCGGCGCCAATGCCGAAGCAGTGTTGCGCGACATCGAAGGCGTGCAGATCCTGGCCTGCGGCACCAGCTACTACGCCGGCATGACTGCGCGCTACTGGATCGAAGCCATCGCCGGGCTGCCGTGCAGCGTGGAGATCGCCAGCGAATACCGCTACCGCGCGGCGTACGCCAATCCCAGGCACCTGATCGTCACCATCTCCCAGTCCGGCGAAACGCTGGACACGATGGAGGCGTTGAAATACGCCAAATCGCTGGGGCACCTGCACACCTTGTCGATCTGCAACGTGCCCGAAAGCGCGATTCCGCGCGCCAGCGAACTGGTCTGCTACACACGTGCCGGCGCCGAGATCGGCGTGGCCTCGACAAAGGCGTTCACCACCCAGCTGGCGGTGTTGTTCCAGCTCACCATGGTGCTGGGCAAGTTGCAGGGGCGCATCAGCGAGGCCGAAGAAGCGGAGTATCTGGAGCAGCTGCGCTTCCTGCCGGGCAGCGTGCAGCACGCGCTGAATCTGGAGCCGCAGATCATGGCCTGGGCCGAGCGTTTTTCGGCCAAGGAAAACGCATTGTTTCTCGGCCGCGGCCTGCATTACCCGATCGCGCTGGAAGGCGCGCTCAAGCTCAAGGAAATTTCCTATATCCATGCCGAAGCGTATCCGGCCGGCGAGTTGAAGCACGGCCCGCTGGCCCTGGTGGACGCGGCGATGCCGGTGGTGGTGATCGCGCCGAACGATCGCCTGCTGGAAAAGGTCAAATCCAACATGCAGGAAGTGCGCGCCCGTGGCGGCGAGCTGTTCGTGTTCGCCGATCAGGACAGCCACTTCAGCGAGTCCGAAGGCGTGCACGTGATCCGCACCCCGCGCCACGCCGGCGTGCTGTCGCCGGTGATCCACACCATCCCGGTGCAGTTGCTGGCCTACCACACCGCACTGGCGCGCGGCACGGATGTGGACAAGCCGCGTAACCTGGCCAAGTCGGTGACGGTGGAGTAGCGCGGCCGATCGAGGGGGCTGCGCTCGCCGCGATCAGCGTCGCGGCCGCCGGGTGCGGCATCTCCCTGCATGCGCTGTGGCTCGGTGCGCATGCCCAACGACTGCCCGCCCTGTTTCTTTGTCGCGATTGCCTGCAGCCTGCGGACATCGGTGGCGTTACTGGGGCCCCGCGTCGGTATCGCACGGTGGCCGCGCAGAGGCGTGTTTCGCAACGTGCCCGGGTCGCTGCCGGTGCCGCAGCAACCCAAGCTTGGCAGACTGCCGCTCCGGCTGCCAACGCGATGGCCCAGGTTATGCATACGCTTCCTGCGAGGGTCCCATCACGCAGGAGGACGTATGCACGAGTCTTTCAAACAGGGCGCGCCGGCGGAATTGTGGCAGGCGTTGGTACGTGAGGCGGGGCAGCGGATTGCACAGCCGCTGGACGAATCGCGCGAGCATTATCTGGTTTTCGTGTTGCTGCGCCTGCAGCGCGATGCGCAGCTGTTTTCGCGCACGCAGGCCCTGGCCTGGTTGCACGCGCACGACCAGATCGGCAGTCTGCGGGCCGATGCATTGCGCGACATCGGAGATCAATGCCTGCTGATTGCAGGCCTGTTTCCCGGGATTGCGCAGCGCCGGCGGCTCAGCGTCGACTACTTCATCGCGTTGGGCCGCGGCGCGTATTTCGAAGTAGCCGACACGCGTTACAGCGATGCGGGTCTGTTCGCGCAGTTGGCCGCCACCTATCGCGAGTTGGTCCGCACGCTTGCGGCGCTGCGCCCGCCGCGCGAGTGGCAGCGCAGTCACGGCGGGCTGCTGCATGCGTAGATAAGCGTCACTTCCGGGGCCGTCCCTACAGCTGTGGGGACCGCCCCGACTGCCAATTGCGCATGATGCGCTCACACTAAGTTCGCAACTGAGCGTTCTAGCCGACTGCGGACCGTTGTCTGATGGACCAAAGCACTGTGCCGTTGATCGCTGTCCGCGCGATCTGACAGTGCCATGTCGCATTGCGTGGGGGACACGCAATGCGACGCTCTCCAGGGGAAGGAATCCATGAAAGCATTAATTGCAGTGGCGATCTCGGCGCTGAGCGGCGCCACAATGGCCAGCGATGTGCCGCCCGGTTATGCGGGTGTGGGCGGCATGACCTTGCAGGACATCGACCCGGCCATCTATGCCTATCACTACGACCATGGCTTCGTTGGCGAAGACGCGATGGGGTGGGATCCGGCGCTGCAGTTCGCCTGGTCGCGCATCGCTGCGGCCAAGGTCTGCGGCCAGCAGCCTGTCGAGCAGGACGGCATCGTTGCCAGGCTGGTCGCGCAGTACGGCCAGGATGCGGCCGTGCATCAAGTCAACGGCATCGCATTTCATGAAGTGCAGATGCGTGCCTCCAGCGCGTTCTGTACCGCCACCCGTGGTGCCGAGGCGGTGGCAGTGGTGCCCGCATTTGCCAACGGCGATTTTTCGACGGCAATGACTTACGCCGCGGCTGCAGTTGCCGGCACGCTGTCGGTCGCCGAGACACAGCAACAGCCCTCCGCACAGACGCAGGGCGATGCCGGCACGGTCATTGCGCCGTCGGCGGATTGGGCGTTGCAGCTGCCGTTGCATGCCAGCATGCGCGTTGGGTCCAACGGCCAGCCCAACGGCGACGAAATGTTGCGCGTGGTGCGGCGCGGGCACACCGGGTCAGTGGTGGGCCTGCAGATCGCCACCAGCCTGTTCACACGCGGCGTCGCAGTGTCGGCCTTCGGCAAGGGGCAGCTGAAAGGCGAGAAGATGGAGGGCGTGGGCAATCCCGGCTATCAACTGCAGCGCGATGCGGTCAATGCGCGCCTGAAGAGCTACTTCACCGGGCATCCGGCAGCACTGCCGGCAGAACCGTTCCCGCTGCAGGTCCTGATGTCCGACTGGCTGCTCGTCTACCAGAGCCTGGCCGATACCAAGTCGCCCTACGAGCTGCGCTACGCGGTGACGATCGGCGGTGAACGCTCCGGACTGTTGAAGCGCAAGGCGAGTCCGGTCAATCTGGACTGCGCGCCCACACCGCGCACCGCATCGCTCGAGGAGTGGGAGGCAAACGACTACGCGCTGGTCAAGCAGGCCGCACAGGCCTACAGCGAGGAATGCGCCGCAAAATTTGCCGAGCAGTTACCGCAGTGGTTCCCGGATAGAGAGGCAGTTGCCACCTCCAATTGAGGCAATGCGTGATGCTGCAGGATGGCGCCTGCATCTAGGAGTGGCTACCAAAACTACTGCGCCGCGGTCAGGCGGGCGCGGCCGGTGCTCGGAATCGGTATGTGCCACTCGTACGTTCCGGTTCTGAGCGCGCCGTCCGCGCCCACCTGATGACCGCGCGCTACGTTGCGTTAGCCGCTGGAAGTGCGCTGCGCGCATCCAACCGGGTGGGCGCTCTCTGCCGACATACCCTGCTCGAAAGCGAAATACCGACAGTGCATGTGCCTGAAACAACAATGCCCGGGAACCCCGGGCATTTTGTTATGGGTTACGCCAGCGGCGTATTGGAAATGATCTCCACCCAGTAGCCGTCCGGGTCCTTGATGAAGGCCAGGTGCTTCATGCGGCCGTCTTCCAGGCGTTTCTGGTACGGCACGTTGAGGCTGTCGAAACGTGCGCAAGCGGCGTGGATGTCGGGCACCGAGATGCAGATGTGGCCGAAGCCGCGCGGTTCGCTGTTGCCGTCGTGGTAGACCGGGCCGTCCTGGGTTTCGGTGCCGTGGTTGTGGGTGAGTTCGAGCACGCCGGGGATGCCGGCCATCCACAGCCGACGCGCTGCATCGTCGTCGGGGATGGCGGTGTCGTCGGGCAGCAGGGCCAGGAAGTACAGGCTGAACTGCGCATCCGGAAAATCACGTGCGTCCAGCAAGCGGAAGCCCAGCACGCGCGTGTAGAAATCCAGCGAACGCTGCGCATCCTTGACGCGCAGCATGGTGTGGTTGAACACGAAACCGGCAGTGTCGGCAGGTGCGGCGCTGGCGCCGGGGACGTGTTGCAGGTCGGTCAAAGGCATTGCGGTCTCCTCGATGGAATGCGGGGGGCAGGTCAGGCTGCATTGGAGGTGGATGTTAGCGGGGCAATGGTTGTCGGCATGTCTGCACCGTGCGCGTCGGCGGTCTGGCGTCGCTCTGTGGTCGATCGTGCGCGACAGCGCGACCTGCCTTGTTCAAGGCCGTGGCATGGGCCTGCATCCGAATACGAACGGTCAGGCCCATGCGCACAGCGGTTGTCTCAGAACCAGATGCGCAGGCCGGCAACAAACCGGCTGTCCCGTGCAGGCTCATCGTCGATCGCGGCGCGGCGGGCGGTGTCGCCGAAACTGCGGCTGTGCACCCAGCCGATGTAGGGCGCGAAGCGGCGGGTGATTTCGTAGCGCAGCCGCAGGCCCACCTCGACCTGCTCCAGCCCGCTGCCGACGCCGCGCCGGTCATCGTCGGTGAGGGCGATATCAGCTTCCACGCGCGGCTGCAGGATCAGCCGATTGGTGAGCAGCACCTCGTATTCGCCCTCCAGTCGCAGCGCGGCACGGCTGCCGCTGCCGACATAGAGCGTGGCTTCGGTCTCGAACTTGTAGGGCGCCAGGCCCTGCACGCCGAAGGCGGCCCAACTGCGCTGCTCACCCGCTCCGATGTCCTGACGTGCGCCGACCAGCAGGTCCCACCACGGCGAGATGGCGTGGCCATAGAATGCCTCCACCGATGCGGCCTGCGTGCGCCCGTCCTGCCGCTCGCCTTCGCTGCGCAACCAGAGCCGGTCGATATCGCCGCCGATCCAGGCGCGCGCTTCCCAGTCCTGGCCACTGCCGCGCGTGGTGTCGAAGGCTTCCAGTCGATCCAGCAACACGTAGTGATTGATGCCTGGCGCGTGCATCGCATGGTGCTGCAAGGGGGCGAATGCCGCCGCGATCTCCTCGGCAGTGGGCTCGGGGATCGGCGTACGTGGCAGTGCGCCGGTGCCGGGCGATGCCGGTGTTTGCGTCACCGCTTCGGCATGCGGCGCGTGCTCCATGTCGGAGTGATCCATCGCCCCATGCTGTTGCCCGTGCTGCATCGACGCATGATCCATCGATGCGTGCTCCATTGCATCGTGGTCGCTGTCTGCCTGTGATTGCCGGGCGTGGTCCAGTTGTGGATTTGCAGAGGTCTGGTGTGCGGCGTGCTGGACATCGGCGTGCTGCATGCCTGCGTGGTGCATCGATGCCGGCGCTGCCGAAGCGTCGGCCTGTACCGGGCTTTGCGCGGGTGTGCTGTCAGCAGCGTTTGCCGATTCCGATGCAGTGCTGGAGTGCTGCGCGTGCTGCATCTGCGCATGCTCCATTTGCATCGCCTCTGCGCTCTGCTGCGCGGATGGCGGCGAGGCCTCCGTTGCGATGGATGTCTGCGGCTGGGCAGCCGTTGCCTGGTCGGCTATCTGCATTGCATGTGCGCCGTCGGCATGCGCGGATGACTCCATCGCTGCATGCTGATGCTCCTGTGCAGTGGCCGATGCGCTCAGTAGCAGTGCGAGCAGCGTCCTGTATTGCGTCCGTGGCGTACTCATGCCTCCACCCGCACTTCGCGCATCATGCCCGCTTCCATGTGGTACAGCAGATGGCAGTGGTAGGCCCAGCGGCCCAGCGCATCGGCGCGGACGCGATAGCTGCGGCGTGTGCCGGGCGGCATGTCGATGGTGTGCTTGCGCACCTGGAAATTGCCATCGGCGTCTTCCAGATCGCTCCACATGCCGTGCAGATGGATGGGGTGCTGCATCATGGTGTCGTTGACCAGCACGATGCGCAGCCGCTCGCCGTGCTGCAGCCGCAAGGGCTCTGCCGAGGCGAAGGCGATGCCGTCGAACGACCAGGCGAATTTTTCCATATGCCCGGTCAGATGCAGTTCGATCTCGCGCCCGGGTTCGCGCCCATCCGGATCCTCGAACAGGCTGTGCAGGTCGGCGTAGCGCAGCACCCGGCGGCCGTTGTCGCGCAGGCCAACCCCGGGATCGTCCAGGCGCGGTGAAGTGGCATTGCTGCGCATGTCGATCAGCGGGTTGCCGTCTTCGCTGGCAGGGTGGTGCGGTGTCTTGCGCTGCGCATCGCCGCTTGCATGCCCGTGCATCTGTGCGGCTGGCATCGGCATTGCCATCGCGTGTGCCGCATGCGGGTCACTGTGCGGCGTGTCGGCGCCCTGCATGGCGTGACCTGCATGCGCCATGCCATCGCCGTGCCCCATGTCCTGCATGGTGAGGATCGCGCGTGGATCCAGCGCGGGAATCGGTGCCTGCAGCCCATGCCGCACCGCCAGCGTGCCGCAGGCGAATCCGGTGCGGCCCATGTCCTGCGCGAACAAGGTAAACGCGTCCTGGCCGATGGGCTCGACAAGCACGTCGAAGGTCTCGGCCGCCGCAATGCGCAGCTCGTCCACGCTGACCGGATGCACGTACTGGCCGTCGGCGGCCACCACGGTCATGCGCAGGCCGGGGATGCGGATGTCGAAGTAGGTCATCGACGAGCCGTTGATGAAACGCAGCAGTACCTTCTCCCCTGGCCTGAACAGGCCGGTCCAGTTGCCGGCCGGGGCGACGCCGTTGAGCAGGTAGGTGTAGGTGTTGGCGTTGACGTCGGACAGGTCGGTCGGGGTCATGCGCATGCGCCCCCACATGCCGCGGTCGGCCAGCGTTGCGCGCAGGCCGTCGTCGCGCGCATCGCGCAGGAAATCGCCCACCGTGCGCTGCGCGTAATTGTCGTGGCTGGGCATCTGCTTGAGCCGCCGGAACAGCGCGGCCGGGTCCAGGTCGGTCCAGTCCGAGAGCAGCACCACATGCTCGCGATCGTGCCGATACGGCGGCGGTGTCAGCGGATCGATGACGATCGCGCCGTATAGGCCGGCCTGTTCCTGAAACATCGAATGGCTGTGATACCAGTAGGTGCCGGACTGGCGCAGCGCGAAGCGGTAGTGGTACTCCTGGCCCGGCGCGATGCCGTCGAAACTCATCCCCGGCACGCCGTCCATGTTGGCCGGCAGCAACAGGCCGTGCCAGTGCACCGAGGTGGGTTGGTCGGCCAGCGCGTTGCGCACGCGCACGCTGACCGTGTCGCCTTCGCGCCAGCGCAGCGTGGGGGCCGGCAGGCTCTGGTTGACGGTGATGGCGGGGCGGGGGCGCCCGGTGAGGTTGACCGGCATGCGGCCGATCTGCAGCGTCTGGCTGCTCCCGCGCAGGACCGGCGTGCTCACCGGGTTGGACGCACGCGCATCGCTGCGCCACAGGCCGGTAGTGGCGGCAACACCGCCCAGGGCCATGCCCTGAACGAAGCGGCGTCGGCTCAGGCCGCCGTTGGAGGGTGGATCGAAACAATTGGGATCGAAAGACATGACATCTCCGCTGCGGCCCACCGATGAAGGCGGACGCATCGCATCGCTTAGAAACCCCGCGCAGCAAGCGCGCGGGCCCGATGACGGCCAAGGCCGTCAGCGCTCAGGCGATGGGAGGTCGAACCGGTTGCTCGGGCACCGGGCTGCCGCGCCCTTCGGCCAGGGTGGCAGGCAGGGTGGCGCGGCCAGGCAGGCCGGCGGGTACCGCAGGCAGGGTCAGCAAGGCGAGGCTGCAGTGCTGCAGGCAGTCGCAGCTGCCCAGCTTGCAGCAGTCGGTTGCGTGCGCGTGCCGGGTTTTATCGGGGGGATGCGCCGCAGCGGGCGGCGGCATGTCGGCATGGCAGGGCATCGCGGCCGGCATCGACGCGTGCGCCATCGACGCGGTCGCAACCGCCCCGGCCGACGCCATCCCCGGCAGCGCCATGCCCACCGACGCCCACGCGCCGGTGGCCGTATTGGCAACCAGGCACAGGCACAGCAGCAGGCGGAGCAGGCAACGCAGCACGGGCAGTCAGGGCGGGCAGTCGGGTGCGACGAGCATAGCACCGGCTCCCAGCTGTCCGCCCGATGACCCGCCTGCCGTGGCCGCGCGCCCGGCAGCG
This sequence comes from Xanthomonas sp. NCPPB 3218, assembly GCF_056725185.1. Lineage (NCBI taxonomy): Bacteria > Pseudomonadati > Pseudomonadota > Gammaproteobacteria > Lysobacterales > Lysobacteraceae > Xanthomonas > Xanthomonas sp. NCPPB 3218. Next base: position 4,264,013 of record NZ_CM161516.1, on the reverse strand, counting down.
GTAGAATTGACGCTTCCTTCGCCGCACAGTCCTGCCATGTCGCAGCGCCAGTGGGTGGCCGCCGCCATCCAGAAGATCGAGGCCGATTTCAACCGTTCGGCCGACACCCATCTGATTCCAATGGACCTGCCGGGTTTTCCGGGCATCGACCTGTATTTCAAGGACGAGTCCAGCCACCCGACCGGCAGCCTCAAGCACCGGCTGGCGCGCTCGCTGTTCCTGTACGCGCTGACCAACGGCTGGCTGCGGGCCGGGCGGCCGGTGATCGAGGCCTCCAGTGGCTCGACCGCCATCTCCGAGGCCTATTTCGCGCGGCTGCTGGGGGTGCCCTTCATCGCGGTGATGCCGGCTTCGACCTCGCCGGAAAAGATCGCCGCGATTCAATTCCAGGGCGGCCGCTGTCATCTGGTCGAGCGTGCCTGCGATCTGGACAGCGCCTCGCACCAGCTCGCGCGTGAGACCGGCGGTCATTTCATGGACCAGTTCACCTACGCCGAGCGCGCCACCGACTGGCGCGCCAACAACAACATCGCCGAATCGATCTTCAAGCAGTTGGCCGAGGAGCCGCATCCGATTCCCGACTGGATCGTCTGCAGCCCCGGGACCGGCGGCACCAGCGCCACGCTCGGCCGCTATGTGCGCTACCGGCGCCACGCCACCCGCATCCTCTGCGCCGACCCGGAAGTGTCGGTGTTCTTCGACGGCTATTGCCGCGCGGTGGACGGGCAGTGCCCCAAGGAGCTGGCCATCACCGGCGGCTCGCGCATCGAAGGCATCGGCCGCCCGCGGGTGGAGTCCAGCTTCATCGCCAGCTGCGTGGACGTGATGATCAAGGTGCCCGACGCCCTGAGCCTGGCCGCCATGCGCCATGTCAGCGCCACGCTCGGCCGCCGCGTCGGTGGCTCCACCGGCACCAACTTCGTCGGCGTGCTGCAGGCCGCCCAGCGCATGCGCCAGGTCGGCCGCAGCGGCTCCATCGTCACCATCCTGTGCGATGCCGGCGAGCGCTATGCGCACAGCTATTACGACCCGGCCTGGTACGTGGCGCGCGACATCGACGTCACCGACAGCGATGCGGCCATTGCCATCGCCGTCAACGGCGGCGACTTGCCTGCGCTGCCTTGTGCGGCGCTGGAATGACCGCCATATCCGATCAGCTGCTGGCAAAACCGCTGCCTCTGGCAGCGTCTGCCACCCCTCGCCCTGATTCCTGATCCAGTCCATCGCCGGAGCGCCCCATGACCAACCCGCTGCTCGACCTGTCCGGACTGCCGTCCTTCGATGCGATCCGCCCCGAACACGTGGGCCCGGCAATCGATCAACTGCTCGCCGAGGCCGAGGCCGCGGTGAAAGCGGCCGAGCAGGTCAGCCCGGTCAGCTGGGACAGCTTCGTGGTGCCGCTGGACGATGCCACCGAGCGGCTGTGGCGTGCCTGGGGCCAGGTCGGCCATCTGCAGGCGGTGGTCAACACGCCGGAGCTGCGCGAGGCCTACAACAACAATCTGCCCAAGCTCAGCCGCTTCGGCAGTGCGCTGGCGCAGAACCTGGCGCTGTATGCGCAGTACAAGGCGCTGGCCGAAGCGCCGGAAGCGGCGCACTACGATGCCGCGCGGCGCAAGGTGCTGGAGAACGCGCTGCGCGATTTCCGCCTCGGCGGTGCCGAGCTGGATGACGCGTCCAAGGCGCGGTTTGCGCAGGTCCAGGAAGAACTGTCCGCACTGGCCGCCAAGTTTTCGCAGAACGTGCTCGATGCCACCGATGCATGGTCGTACGTGAGCGAGGACGCAACCGAGCTGTCTGGTTTGCCGGCCGAGGTGGTCGCCGCTGCACGCGCGGCCGCGGAAAAGGACGGCGTGCCGGGCTGGAAGCTGACCTTGCAGATGCCGTGCTATCTGCCGGTGCAGACCGATGCGGACAATCGCGAGCTGCGCGCGCGGCTGTATCGCGCCAACGCCGAGCGCGCCTCCGAGTTCGGCGATGCCGCGCTGGACAACAGCGCCAATATCGATCGTATCCTGGCCCTGCGCGCCGAACTGGCGCAGCTGCTCGGCTTTGCCAGTTACGCGGAGTATTCGGTCGCCACCAAGATGGCGCAAAGCCCGGATGAAGTGATGGGCTTCCTGCGCGATCTGGCAGTGCGCGCCAGGCCGTATGCGCAACGCGACCGTGCCGAGCTCGAAGCCTTCGCCCGCGACGAACTTGGCCTGGACGAACTGCAGGCCTGGGATCTGGCCTACGCCTCAGAGAAACTCAAGCAGGCGCGCTACAGCTTCTCCGAGCAGGAGGTGAAGCAGTACTTCACCGAGCCCAAGGTGCTGGCCGGTCTGTTCGATGTGATCCACAGCCTGTACGGCCTGACCGTCAAGCCCGACCGCGCGCCGGTCTGGCATGCGGATGTGCGCTTCTATCGCCTGGAAGATGCGCAGGGCGAGCTGGTCGGCCAGTTCTATCTGGACCTGTACGCGCGCGAAGGCAAGCGTGGCGGCGCGTGGATGGACGATTGCCGTAACCGCCGCGACACCGCCAACGGCGTGCAGACGCCGCTGGTGTATCTGGTGTGCAACTTCGGCCGTGGCAGTGGCGATACGCCGGCCACGTTCCGGCATGGCGAAGTCACCACGCTGTTCCATGAAATGGGCCACGGCCTGCATCAGTTGCTGACCCGCATCGGCGAGTTGGGCGTGGCCGGCATCAACGGCGTGGAATGGGACGCGGTGGAACTGCCGAGCCAGTTCATGGAGAACTTCTGCTGGGAGTGGGAGCGCGTGCAGGCGATGACCGCGCACGTGCAGACCGGCGAGCCGCTGCCGCGCAACCTGTTCGACCGGTTGCTGGCTGCACGCAATTTCCAGAGCGGCATGTTCACCGTGCGTCAGCTGGAGTTCGCGTTGTTCGACATGCAGCTGCACAGCAGCTTCGACCCGACCCAGGACAACGTGCTGCAGCTGATCGAGCGCGTGCGCGACGAGGTGGCGGTCAACCGCCCGCCGGCATGGAATCGCTTCCCGCACCAGTTCAGCCATATCTTCGCCGGCGGTTACGCAGCCGGTTACTACAGCTACAAGTGGGCCGAAGTGCTCAGCGCCGATGCCTACGCTGCCTTCGAAGAAGCGCCCGAGCAGGTGGCCGATACCGGCGCGCGCTTCCGCCATGAAGTGCTGTCGCGTGGCGGCAGCCGCAGCGCGGCCGACAACTTCCGCGCCTTCCGTGGGCGTGCGCCGAACATCGACGCATTGCTGCGGCATAACGGCATGGCGGGCTGAACCGGGAGTGGGGAATCGGGATTGGGGAGTGGCAAGAGCGATCTCTCCGCACACCGATCCCCAATTCCCAATTCCGCGCGGCGCCCGCCGCCGCGCCCTCACACCCGCCCGAACACCAGCGCCGCGTTGGTGCCGCCGAAGCCAAAGCTGTTGGACATCACTGTGTTCAACGTGGCGTCCTGGGTCTGTCGCAGGATCGGGAAGCCTTCGGCGCGCGGGTCGAGTTCGTCGATATGCGCCGAGCCGGCCATGAAGCCGTCGCGCAGCATCAGCAGGCTGTAGATCGCCTCGTGCACGCTGGCCGCGCCCAAGGAATGGCCGGACAGCGCCTTGGTCGAGGACAGCGGCGGGACGTTGTCGCCGAACACCTCGCGCGCCGCGCCCAGCTCGGTCACATCGCCCAGCGGCGTGGAGGTGCCGTGCGTGTTGAGGTAGTCGATCGGCTGCGTCAGGCCCTGCATGGCCATGTGCATGCAGCGCACCGCACCTTCGCCGCTGGGCGCCACCATGTCGGCGCCATCGGAGGTCACGCCATAGCCGAGCAGTTCGGCATGGATGCGTGCGCCACGCGCGATGGCGTGGTCATAGTCTTCCAGCACCAGCATGCCGCCGCCGCTGCCGATGACAAAGCCGTCGCGCTGCGCATCGTAGGGCCGCGAGGCCACGGCGGGGCGATCGTTGAAGCCGGTGGACAGCGCGCCCATTGCATCGAACATCACGCTCATGGTCCAGTGCAGTTCTTCGCCGCCGCCGGCGAACATCACATCCTGCGCGCCGTGCCGGATCAGGTCCGCGGCCGCGCCGATGCAATGCGCCGAGGTCGCACACGCGGCCGACAGCGAATAGCTCAGGCCACGGATCTTGAACGCGGTCGCCAACGAAGCGGAGACCGACGAACACATCGTGCGCGGCACCATGTACGGGCCGACCTTGCGCACGCCACGGTTGCGCAGCAGATCGGCGGTTTCCACCTGCCACTGGCTGGATCCGCCACCGGAGCCGGCAATCAGGCCGGTGCGCAGGTCGCTGACCTGCTCGGCATCCAGTCCGGCATCGGCGATCGCATCGCGCATGGCCAGGTAGGCATAGGCCGAGGCATCGCCCATGAAGCGTTTGAGCTTGCGGTCGATCAGGCTGTCCAGATCCAGCGCCACCGCACCGCCGACCTGGCTGCGCAGGCCGGCGTCGGCATGATCGGGCAATGCGGTGATGCCCGAGCGGCTCTCGCGCAAGGCGCTGGAGACGGTGTCCAGATCATTGCCCAGGCAGGAAGTGATGCCCATTCCGGTGACGACGACGCGACGCATCAGAAATTCTCCGTTGAAGTGAACATGCCCACGCGCAGATCGTTGGCCGTGTAGATTTCGCGCCCGTCCACCAGCATGCGTGCATCGGACTGGGCCATCACCAGCTTGCGGTTGATCACGCGGCTGATATCGATTTCGTAACTGACCAATTTCGCGCTCGGCAACACCTGGCCGGTGAACTTGACCTCGCCGCAGCCCAGTGCGCGGCCGCGGCCCGTTGCGCCGATCCAGGTGAGGAAGAAGCCGGTCAGCTGCCACATCGCGTCCAGGCCCAGGCAGCCGGGCATCACCGGGTCGTCGATGAAGTGGCAGCCGAAGAACCACAGGTCCGGGCGCACGTCGAGTTCTGCGCGGATCAGGCCCTTGCCATGCGCGCCGCCGCTGTCGTTGATCTCGGTGATGCGGTCGAACATCAGCATCGGGTCGTTGGGCAGGCGGGCACTGTCGGGTCCGAACAATTCCCCGCGCGCGCTGGCCAGCAATTGGTCGCGCGAGTACGCACTTTGACGAGTCATGACGAACGTTTCCTGCAAGAAGCGAAAGGCGAGGCCGGCAAGGGTGCATGAGGGCGCGCGGTTCAATCAAACGTTTTATCCGTACGCATGCGTGCTGTTTTCAGCCGGTTGCGCAGTGCGGCAAGCATGTGTGGCAGACAGGATCCAACGCGGATGACGGCATTCAGCGGAACGCGGTCAGGCATGCCTGCTCGGCGTGGATCGGCGCCTGGGCAGACGCAGTAGAGCGTCCAGCCAGCGCTCGCGTCCGTTCGCGCCCGGGCTTGCGCGATGGCGCGGCGCAAGACGTGAGACGCGGCTGATTTATCATGACCCGACGTTTTCGGAGAGATGCCAGCTTGATGCGCAAGATCGTGCACGTGGACATGGATGCGTTCTACGCGTCCGTGGAGCAACGTGACGATCCATCGCTGCGCGGCAAGCCGGTGGTGGTGGCCTGGCGCGGTGCGCGCTCGGTGGTGTGCGCGGCCTCGTACGAAGCGCGCACCTATGGCATCCGTTCGGCCATGCCGGCGCTGCGTGCCGAGCGCCTGTGTCCGGATGCGGTATTCGTGCCGCCGGATTTTGCGCGCTACAAGGCGGTGTCGCGGCAGGTGCGCGAGATCTTCCATCGCCACACCGATCTGGTCGAGCCGCTGTCCCTGGACGAGGCCTATCTGGATGTCACGCAAGCCAAGACCGGCATGCAGCTGGCCACCGAAATCGCGCAACTGATCCGCAGCCAGATCCGCGAGGAAACCCAGCTCACCGCATCGGCCGGCATCGCACCGAACAAGTTCCTGGCCAAGATCGCCTCGGACTGGCGCAAGCCCGACGGGCAGTTCGTCATCGCGCCCAGTCGCGTCGATGCGTTCCTGCTGCCGCTGCCGGTCAACCGCATTCCCGGCGTGGGCAAGGTGATGGATGGCAAGTTGGCGGCGTTGGGGATCGTCACCGTCAGCGATCTGCGGCTGCGTCCCCTGGAAGAGCTGCAAGCGCATTTCGGCAGCTTCGGGCAGAGCCTGTACCGCCGCGCACGCGGCATCGACGAGCGCCCGGTCGAGCCGGATCAGGAGGTGCAGTCGGTGTCCTCGGAAGATACCTTCAGCGAGGACATCGCGCTGGAGGCACTGGATCCGCACATCCTACGCCTGGCCGAAAAGACCTGGCTGGCCACGCGCCGTACCGAGCGCATCGGGCGCACCGTGGTCCTCAAGTTGAAGACCTCCAACTTCCGCATCCTGACCCGCTCGTACACGCCAGATCAGCCACCGGCCTCGCTGGAGGCATTGGCGGAGATCGCGCTGGCGCTGACCCGGCGCGTGGAGTTGCCCGACGACACGCGCTATCGCCTGGTCGGGGTGGGATTGAGCGGTTTCAGTGACGCGGAAGAGGGCGCGGTGCAGGGCGAGTTATTTGGCGACATGCCGCCGGCGCAGTGAGTGCAGGGCGGCATGGCTGCTGCACTGCGGCCGCGGCGTGTGGTGCATGCAGCGATGACTGCACCCATGCATCGACGCTTGCATCGGCCGTTCGCATCGCGCCACGGTGACGCGCCCTGAATCCCGCAGCTCGTACACTGCAGGCCGCTCCCCCAACGAGACTGTGCGCATGTTTCCGTATCCGCTGGTGATCTTCGACCTGGATGGCACGCTGGTGGACAGCGCACCCAATATCGCCGAAGCGCTCAATGCCACCTTGCAGGAACTCGGGCTGCAGCAGTTCAGCGAGGCGACGATCCGCAGCTGGATCGGTGAAGGCGTGCACGTGCTGCTCGCCACCGCCTTGCGCGAAGCCGGCGGCACCCACGATGCCGATACCGAGATGCCGCTGATGATGCGCCACTACCAGGCCAGCCTGCTGCACAACCCGCAGCTGTATCCCGGTGTTGCCGAGGCATTGGCCGGCCTGCGCGAGGCCGGCGCCACGCTGGCGCTGTGCACCAACAAGCCCGCGCGCTTCATCGCGCCGCTGCTGGAGCACCTGGGCATCGCCGCGCATTTCAGCAGTGTGCTCGGTGGCGATTCGCTGCCGCAGCGCAAACCCGATGCAGCGCCGCTGCTGCACCTGGCCAAACAGTTCGGGCGCACACCGCAGCAATGCCTGATGGTCGGCGATTCGGCCACCGACGCGGCGGCTGCAAACGCCGCGGCAATGCCGCTGGCGATGGTGCGTTACGGCTATCTGCGCGGCTTCGATGTGCAGAGCGCCGGTGCCGTGGCCATCATCGATGACATGCGGCAATTGCTGGCGCTGAAGTAAGACGCGCAGTGTTGCCAGCGCGGGTGCAGGCATCGTCCGCACGGCGGTGAAGCAACCAATACCACCATCGGCTGGCGGCATTTGTCGCCTTGAATGAAGGCCTTTCGCACGCTGGCCGCATCGTCGGCCAGCTAACGCGTACAGTTCCCCACCGGTGTGCGTCATTGGTGACGTCTGCGCTGCCGGAAGCGGCAATGCCTGCGTGCGACCATGCCAGCGCAGCGTTCCGATTTGAGAATGAATCGCATCTGTGTAGAATGCGCGGACAAGTTTGACTGCGTCAGCGCCGCGCATGCACGTCGTGCGCGGCGCTGCATGCATCACCCCCATCGTGTCACCTCAAGCCGTCGCCAGAGGTCCATCTCCTGTCGAGGTTTGAGAATGTCCGCATCACGCCGGTCATGGATGTCTGCGCCTGCACGTCGTCCCGTGTTGTCCCACCGTCAGCTGGTGCTGGCCATTGCTCTCGGTTGCTGCATCTGCAGCGCATCCGCCGAAGAGGTTGCAGCCGAGCCGCAGTCGCTGGACACCGTGCACGTCACCGCCGCGCAGATCGCACGCCAGGCCTTGGGGTCATCGGTGATCACCGCCGAGGACATCGAACGGCGCCCACCGGTCAACGATCTGTCGCAGTTGCTGCGCACCATGCCGGGCGTCAACCTCACCGGCAACAGCGCCTCCGGCCAGTACGGCAACAACCGCCAGATCGATCTGCGCGGCATGGGCCCGGAAAACACGCTGATCCTGGTCGACGGCAAGCCGGTGGGATCGCGCGATGCGGTGCGCATGGGCCGCAGCGGCGAGCGCAATACGCGCGGCGACACCAACTGGGTGCCGGCCGAAGCGGTGGAGCGTATCGAAGTGCTGCGCGGCCCGGCCGCGGCACGTTACGGCTCCGGTGCCTCCGGCGGTGTGGTCAACATCATCACCAAGAAGCCGACCGGCGACCTGACCGGCTCGATGACGGTGTTCGGCCTGGTGCCGCAGCACAGTGCCGAAGGCGGTGGCCAGCGTGCCGGCTTCCAGCTCAGCGGGCCGCTGAGCGACACGTTCTCGTTCCGCCTGTATGGAAACCTCAACAAGACCGATCCAGATTCACTGGAGCTCAATCGCCGCTTTGCTAGCAATCCCGCCGCAGTGCCGCCGGCCGGGCGCGAGGGCGTGCGCAACAAGGACATCAACGGCTTGCTGCGCTGGGATCCGATGGAAGGCCAGGTGATCGAACTCGATGCCGGTTTCAGCCGCCAGGGCAATCTGTACGCCGGTGATCGTGCGGTCAGCGCCGATGGCCTGGCCGGTGCCGATCTGGGCGCACTGTTCGGCAGCGAAACCAACACCATGATCCGCCGCACCGCCTCGCTGACCCATCGCGGCACCTGGGCGCTCGGCACCTCGCGCCTCACCGCCGCCTATGAAGGCACCGACAATACCCGCCTCAACGAAGGCCTGGCCGGCGGCCCCGAAGGCTCCATTGCCGCCAGCCTGCTCAATTCCACCGCCACGCTCGACAATCTCAACATCGACGGCGAGTTCAACATGCCGCTGCAGGCCTGGGCCGAGCAGGTACTGACGCTGGGCTTCGAGCGCCGCCAGAGTCGCCTCAGCGATGCGTATTCGATGTCGCAGACGGTGAGCGCCGGCGGCGGCTTTCCCGGTCTTGCCAACGGCACGCGCAGCCCACGCAGCGAGGCCACGCTCAGCGCGGTGTATCTGGAAGACAACATCTATGTCAGCGAGCGGCTGACGCTGACGCCCGGTGTGCGGCTGGATCACCACAGCCAGTTTGGCAACAACCTCAGCCCCAGCCTCAACGTGCAGTACAAACTCAGCGACGACTGGTTGCTCAAGGGCGGCATCGCGCGCGCCTTCAAGGCGCCCAACCTGTATCAGTCCAACGCCAATTATCTGTATTACACACGCGGCAATGGCTGCCCGGTGCTGTTCCCCAATCTTGGTTCGGGCTGCTATATCCAGGGCAACGACAACCTCGATCCGGAGACCAGCATCAACAAGGAGATCGGCATCGAGTGGGCACCGCAAACCGGTCACCACGCCTCGCTGACGTACTTCCATAACGCCTACGACAACAAGATCGTCGCCGGCATGACGCCGGTCGGTATCACCGTCGACCGGCGCGGGCAGGTGTTCCAGTGGACCAATGCATCGGAAGCGATCGTGCAGGGCGTGGAAGGTAATCTCACGTTGCCGCTGTTGGGCGAGCAGGGCCGCGAGCTGAAGTGGAACACCAATGTCACCTACATGATCGAGAACAAGAACACCGCGACCGATCAACCGCTGTCGGTGATCCCCGAATACACCGTCAACACCACGCTGGATTGGCAGCCGACCCAGGCCTTGTCGCTGCTGCTCACCGGGACCTTCTACGGCAAACAGGAGTCGGCCACGCAATCGAGCACCAGCGGCGGCGCCATCGCGCCCGACTCGCGCGACCCCTATGACCTGTGGGGCGTCAGTGCGCGTTACCGGATCACCCGCAAGGTCAGCGTGGGCGTCGGTGTGGACAATCTGTTCGACACCCGTCTATTCCGCGAAGGCACCAACAACACCGGCGGCGCGGCGGGTGCAGCCACCTACAACGAACCCGGTCGCGCGTTTTGGGCGAGCCTGAGTTTCGGTTTCTGACAGCGACGCGGCGCTGCATGCGAACGTGCGCGCCGCAACAAGGAAAGTGCAATGACCCGACAGCATCGTTGGCGGCTTGCGTATGCCGCTGCACTGATGTGGATCGCCGGCGCTATGCCGGCGTTCGCACAGCCGGACCTAAGCCGCACGATCGGCAGCACCGTCGCCGATCGTCCCAGTGCCTCGTATGTGTTCAGCGCGTTGCGCCTGGATTCGGCCGATGGCCAGCGCCATTACCGTGTGCGCATCGCCACCCCCAAAGCTGCGCCGCCGGCTGCGGGACATCCGGTGGTGTATCTGCTGGATGGCAATGCTGCGCTGATGGAGCTGGATGAGCGCCTGCTCGACAGCCTGACCACCCACGGCGATGCGCCGGTGCTGGTGTTCATCGCCGACGACAGCGCATTGCGCATCGATGCGGTGGGGCGCAGCCTGGACTACACGCCTGCGCGCTATAGCGACGGGCGGGTGGAAACCGATCCACTCGATCCGCAGCGCAGAACCGGCGGTGCCGCGGCGTTCGCGCAGCTGATCGCAACAGCCATCCGCCCGCAGGTGGAAGCGCGCGTGGCGGTGGACCGTCAGCGGCAGACGCTGTGGGGCCATTCGTATGGCGGATTGTTCGTGCTACAGGTGTTGCTGACGCAGCCGCAGCTATTCCAGCACTACGTCGCGGTCGACCCGTCGCTGTGGTGGGGCGATGGGTTTGTCGTGCAGCAGGCGCAGCGTGTGGTCGACCATGCACGGGAGGGTTTGGCAAGCACGCAGCCATCCAGGCGTCGGCTGACGCTGATGGCAGGCGAGGGCGGACCACCAGCGAACCAGGCAAAACCGGATCGCCCGGGGCGGCCGCGCGCAGATCCACAGGCCGCCCGACGCCTCGTCGCGCTGTTGTCGTCGTTACCCGGCCTTACCGCCGACTATCAACCGCTGCCAGGCCTCAGCCATGGCCAGACGTTGGGCGCATCGCTTGCGCCAACGTTGCGGGATGCAGCGACGCGTCGATGACGTCCCATCAAGCAGGCGCTCGAGGAAAAACCGCTCGACAAGCACGCTGCTGCGGATCGCAGTGTTGATGCCGCACGCATGCAGCGGTGACACCTCGGCGCAGGCACTCAATCGTCGCGCGTGTCGCTCTGGTCCGCAGTCTCGTCGTCTGCTTCGCCTATCTCACCGTGCGTATCGTCGTTGTCGGCGCGTGCGTAGTGCACGGTTTCCACCGGTCCACCGACCGCGCGCCCGCGCACCGGCAACAGCGCACTGGCTGCCTCGTATTCGGCCAGCAAGGCATGCCGGCGCGCTTCCGGCACGTCCTGCCAATGGCAGTCGGTCAACGCGCCTTCCAGCGAATACAGCAGGTTGAGGCTGGGCTTGAAGCCGGCGCGGCGCACTTTGACGAATGCGCCCACCGCGCCCACCGCCTGCAGATCCTGCTGCGTGCGCAGGCCGACCTGGCGCAGCCACGCCGCACTTTTCGGGCCGATGTTGCGCAGCCGTTCGGTAGTCACGTCAGCGCGCCGACAAAGACCTGGGCAATGGCTTCCAGGCCGCGCTGATCGTCGGCGTCGAAGCGATCCAGCTCCGGGCTGTCCAGATCCAGCACGCCGATCAGCGCATCGCCCCTGACCAGCGGAATCACCAGCTCCGAGCGCGAGGCCGAATCGCAGGCGATATGCCCGGGGAAGGCATCCACGTCGGCAATGCGCTGACTCTGCCGGGTGCTGGCAGCCGCGCCGCACACGCCCTTGTCCAGCGGAATGCGCACGCAGGCCGGCAAGCCCTGGAACGGCCCCACCACCAGCTCGCGGCCGTCGTAGAAATAGAAGCCGGCCCAGTTGAGCGACGGCAACGCATTGAAGATCAGCGCGGCCAGGTTGGCGGCATTGGCGATCCGGTCCGGCTCGCCATGCACCAGGGCCTGGGCCTGGGCGATGAGCTGGGCGTATTGTTCCGGCTTGCTGCCGGTCAGCGAAGAGGTTGCGAACATGGCCGAAGTTTAGCAGCGGCCATCCGCAGCGGCATTGCGACTCAGCCGCGCGTTCGGATCCGCACGCTATGCTGCGCGCCCCCCACGGCAACCGCGGCGCGGCCGCAGGAACACACGCATGCAGCTTCCGGCGTTGTATGTCACCGGCACCGACACCGGCATCGGCAAGACCATGGCCAGCACCGCGCTGCTGCACGCACTGCGCAGACAGGGCCACACGGCGGTCGGCATGAAGCCGGTGGCCAGCGGTTGCGAGCACACGCCGCAGGGCTGGCGCAACGAGGACGCGCTGGCGCTGCAGGCCGCCAGCGCCCCGCAACCCGATTACGCCACCCTCAATCCCTATGCCTTGCCGGCACCGCTGGCGCCGGAACTGGCCGCCGCCGATGTCGGCGTGACTCTGTCGCTGGAGCCGATCGCCCTGGCCTTCGCGCAATTGCGCGCGCAGGCCGAGGTGGTGGTGGTGGAAGGTGTCGGCGGCTGGGCTGCGCCCTTGAGCGCCGATCTGGACCAGGCCGATCTGGTACGTGCGCTCAAGCTGCCCGTGGTGCTGGTGGTCGGCATCCGGCTGGGCTGCATCAATCACGCGCGCCTGAGCGCTGCGGCGATCGCTGCCGACGGGCTGGACTGCATCGGCTGGATCGCCAACGAGGTCGACCCGCAGATGGAGCGCATCGAGGAGAACATCGGCATGCTGCGCCAGCGCCTGGCGATGCCGTGCTGGGGCCGGATCGGCTGGCGGCCGGGCGCCGATGCCGCGGCGCAGTCGCTGGGGCTGCACGTGCCGGTCTGAGTGACGTTGGCGGTCTGGCGGCCGCGTCACTGCGACGCGGATCGCCAGATGCCATCCCAACCTTGCGCGCTGCCGGGCGCTCGCCCTGCGTCCCGGCGTTTCCAGTGCACCCTGCGCCGTGCCGCGCCGCGATACCACCTAGTCAAATTGGTAGCACGCGCAATGCGCAGACAATAAAAAAGCCCGACAGAGGGAGGGATCTGTCGGGCCGGATTGCATGGGGGGAGGGACCCATGCAAAGACGCTGAATTTTTTGTCGGCGCTTACGTGCGCCGGGTCTTGCCTTTGGCGGCCTGCTCGCTGTTGGCCTCGAACTGCTGCTTGGCCAGTTGGCCGAGCGCATCGGATGCCTTCAATCCCAGTCCAACCACTTCCTGATTCACCGAGGCCAGTCGTTCCAGGTTGTCGCGGGCCAGTTGCAGCCCCTTCGGCCAGAGCGTCTGGTAGGCGCCAAGGTCGCGGGCCTGGGCAAACTCACCGAAGAAGCTGGTGGTCGCACTGACGTTGCGTTCGAGCGTCTTCAGCTGCAGGCCAAACGCGTTTTCCGCGTGTTCCATCGCCAACTGGTTGGCGCGTGCCGCTGCAGAGGCAAAGCTGTTGAAGCCGTTTTCGAACTGCGCCGACATTGCGAACCCCTTGGGGAAGGCTGTGACCGTTGTTGCGTTGCAGCATACGCGGATATTGCTGCGATGCAACACGTTTGCTGAAAATTTCCGAAATCGTCTCAAAAGCCTTTTGAAATCAATTCATTACCCGTGCCGTAGAAACGGCGAGGCCGCCCTGGAGGCGGCCTCGCGTCACACGACTGCGCTGCGCGATCAGCCGCGATAGCGGCAGCCGGAGGTGCAGGTCTCATGCACCACGATCTCGCTCAGCTGCGGCAGCGCCGGCTTGAGCTGGTTCCAGATCCAGATCGCCAGCCGCTCGCTGGTCGGGTTTTCCAGCCCCTCGATGTCATTGAGGTAGTGGTGGTCCAGGCGGTCGTAGATCGGTTGGAAGGCGGCCTTGATGTCGCCGAAATCCATGATCCAGCCGGTCTCGGCGCCGGGTTCGCCGCTGACATGCAGCTCGACCCGGAACGAATGCCCGTGCAGGCGGGCGCACTTGTGGCCGGGGGGCACATTGGGAAGCCGGTGCGCGGCTTCGAGCGTAAAGACTTTGAAGATATCCATGCGCGCCATTGTAAGTGCGCCGGTGCCTGCCGGGCTGACCCGATCGCGGCGACACAGCGTCTCTGCGCCCTCGCGTGGCACCCGCAACACGGGGTGGTCGCGTTGCGCCGGAGCGCCGCGCCCGTTCGCCCACACAAAGTCCGACGCGCGTCTTACTGCGTCCGGCCAGCGACGTGTGTCACCGCGCGTCATATCTCTATGCAGATCTGTAATTTTTGTTAATCGATTGCGCATGGCCCACTGCAAAACCCCCATTCATGGATGCCGTGCGTGAAGCGCCCGATGCCTTATCTGCTGTCTGCTGCCGTTCTGTCGGCGCTGATTCCCCTTGCCCATGCCGACGACGCGACACCCGACACGGGCAAGACCCTGGCCACCGTCAGCGTCACCGGCTCCAATATCAAGCGCACCGACAGCGAAGGCCCGAACCCGGTGCAGGTGATCGACCGCCAGCAGCTGGAACAGTCCGGCAAGGTCACCGTGGCCGACGCGCTGCGCTCGATCTCGGCCAACACCGGCAACGCCACCAACGAAACCACCAACAACGGCTGGGCGTCCGGCTCGGCGGGCATCGGCCTGCGCGGGCTGTCGCAGAAGAACACCCTGGTGCTGCTCAACGGACGCCGCCTGGCCAACTACGGCTTTCCCGCCAATGGCCTGGGCGACACCTTCGTCAACCTCAACGCATTGCCGCTGGTGGCAGTGGAGCGCATCGAAGTGCTCAAGGACGGCGCCTCTGCCGTGTACGGCTCCGATGCGGTGGCCGGGGTGGTCAACATCATCACCCGCCAGGATTTCCAGGGCGCCGAGCTGGGCTTGAGCGGCGGCACCTCCGATCAGGGCGGCATGGATACCCAGCGTGCCAAGTTCATCGGCGGCATCGGCGACCTGGACCGCGACGGCTACAACATCCTTTTCAGTTTCGACGCCTACAACCGCGACCGGCTGGATCAGGATCAGCGCGCGCTGACCCGCTCGGGCATCTACACCGACCTGCCCGGCGGGCGCTGGAACGGCTGGTCGGCCAAGGGCGCGCGCTATCTGGTCGGCGGCCGCTCGGTGCCGATGCTGGATGCGCAAGGCAACTGCCCCACCGGCACCGTACTCACCGCCAGCGCGCCGATCGACGGCCTGGCCGGCGACACCTGCGGCTTCAACCAGGCCCCGTTCACCACGCTGATTCCCTCGACCAAGCGCTATCAGGCCTACACCAATGCCACCTTCCGGCTCAGCGACAATGTCGAAGCGTTCGGCGAGGCGCTCTACAGCGAGGTCAAGGGCGTGTCGATCTTTGGCTCCAGCCCGTACTTCACCCTGGAAGGCGGCCGCTTCGCCTTGAACGCCAGCAGCGGGCTGGCCGAGCCGGTGTCCAACCTGTTGCCGGCCTCCAGCCCGTACAACCCGTACGGCACCGCGGTGCCGATCGAATACACCTTCTTCGACCTGGGCCAGACGGTCAAAACCAATCGCTCGCAGTCCTACCGCTTTCTCGGTGGTGTGCGCGGCAAGACCGAACGCTGGGATTGGGAGGCGGCTGCGTTCGCTGCACGCAGCACCGAGCACGAAACCGTGTCCGGTGGCTTCGCCAACCGCTTCACGCTGGCGCAGGCGCTGGCCGACGGCAGCTACAACCTGCTCGACCCGTCCGCCACGCCGCAGTCGGTGATCGACGGCATCAACCTCAGCACGCTGCGCCCGGCGCAATCGACGCTGCGCGGCGTCGATGCCAAGGTGTCCGGCAACCTGTTCGAACTGCCGGCCGGCAGCGTCGGGTTCGCCGCCGGTGCCGAGTGGCGGCAGGAGGAACTGGTCTCGCGCAATCCCTGGCAGATCGACCAGGGCCTGCAGATCCGCCCCGCGATTGCCGCGGTGGATGGCGAGCGCAGGGTGTCGGCGCTGTATGCCGAGGTCAACCTGCCGCTGCTGCGATCGCTGGAACTGCAACTGGCCGGGCGCGGCGATCACTACAGCGATTTCGGCGAGGCGTTTTCGCCCAAGGCCAGCCTGCGCTGGCAGCCGCTGGACGCCGTGCTGGTGCGCGCGGCCGCCTCGCGCGGCTTTCGCGCACCGTCGTTGTCGGAGAATGCGGCCAGCACCAACATCTCCTACGGCTCGGTGGTCGACCCGTTCGATCCGGACGTGCCGGGCTCGCGCCAGAACCCGACCTTCTTCACCGTCGGCAACACCGCGCTCGAACCCGAGCGCACGCGCAGCTACAACCTGGGCGTGGTGCTGTCGCCGTGGGCCGACACCAGCCTGAGCGTGGACTGGTACAAGATCGAACTGGAGAACCTGGTCGGCACCGGCAACAACGCCACCATCGTGCAGAACAACGACCCGGCCGACGTGATCCGCAACGAGCGCGGCACGCTGGTGGCGGTGTACAACCGCTACCAGAACCTCAGCGAGCTGACGACCTCGGGAGTCGATGTCGAACTGCGTCAGCGCTGGCGCACCGAGGCAGCCGGCAACTTCGGCCTCAATACCGCCTACACCCATGTGCGCGATTACCGCCGCCCCACCGTGGTCGGTGGCCCGTTGCAGGATTACGCCGGCAGCAATCTCGGCCCGTCGCTGCCACGCAACAAGGCCACCACCACGCTGGACTGGAACCTGGGCACCGTCAGCGCCGCACTGACCTGGTACTACACCGGCGGCTACGACCAGAAGGCCAGCGCCGCGGCCACTGCCGTGCAGTCGCGCGTGGGCGACTACAACCAGTTCGACCTGTACCTGGGTTACACCGGCATCGACAAGCTGACCCTGTACGCCAAGATCGAGAACCTGGCCGACAAGCAGCCGCCGGTCGACGCCTCGTTCCCGGGCATTCGTGCGCCTTACGACTTCACCCAGTACGACCTGCGCGGGCGTTACTTCACCGTGGGCCTGGACTATCGATTTTGATCGGAATACGCACCGCCCATGCACGCCCGTGCGATGGTGCGTGCGTGCTCCAGCGTGCTGTCTCAACCCAATCGCCGCTCGCCCCCGGACACTTTCCAAGGAACTCCGATGACGTCTTCGCCGCATGCCTGGCTGCTCGCCCTGGCCTTTGTCGCACCTTCCCTCGCTGCCCAACCTGCGGCCCAACCCGTTGCGCTGCCGGGTTATGACGCCGCTGCCGCACAGGCGCAGCGCGCGCTGGAAGCGCGTTTCGATAGCGGCCTGAAGGACGCCGATTATCGCGGCTGGTTGAAGCAATGGGCATCGGCGCCCAATCACGTTGGCGCGCCGCATAACCTGGAGAACGCCCGCGATCTGCAAAACCGCCTGCGCGGCTACGGGTGGGATGCGCGCATCGAAACCTTCCAGGTGCTGTGGCCCTCGCCCAGGAGCTCGCAGCTGGAATTGCTCGGGGCCAAGCCGTATGTCGCGCGTCTGAAGGAGCCGCCGCTGCCGGGCGACAGCACCTCCACCCAGACCGAGAACGTGCTGCCGCCGTATGTGATCTACGGCGGCAATGGCGATGTCACCGGCGATCTGGTCTACGTCAATTACGGCATCGCCGAAGACTACGAAGCGCTGGCGCGCAACGGCGTGGATGTGCGCGGCAAGATCGTCATCGCCCGCTACGGCAAGGGCTGGCGCGGGCTCAAGCCGCGGCTGGCGCAGGAGCATGGCGCGATCGGCGCGATCATCTATTCCGATCCGCGCGACGACGGTTATTTCCAGGATCGGGCGTATCCGGATGGCCCGGCGCGCAATCAATGGAGCGTGCAACGCGGCTCGGTTGCCAATTTCGCGATCTATCCCGGCGATCCGCTGACCCCGGGCGTCGGCGCCAGCAAGGGCGCCAAACGCCTGAAGATCGACCAGGCCGGCAGCGTGTTGAAGATCCCGACCCTGCCGATCAGTTGGGGCGATGCGCAGCCCTTGCTGGCCGCACTGGGCGGGCCGGTGGCACCGGAGGACTGGCGCGGCGCGCTGCCGATCACCTACCGCATCGGTGGCGACGACACCGCGCGCGTGCATCTCAAGGTGGATGCGGAGTGGGGCAGCAAGACCATCTACAACGTCATTGCCACCCTGCGCGGCAGCGAGTATCCGGACCAGTGGGTGGTGCGCGGCAATCACCGCGACGGCTGGGTGTTCGGTGCGGCCGATCCGCTCTCGGGCACCACCGCCTTGCTGGCCGAAGCCAAGGCGATCGGCGAGCTGGCCAGGCAGGGGCAGCGCCCCAAGCGCACGCTCGTCTACGCCAGTTGGGACGGCGAGGAGGCCGGCCTGCTCGGCTCCACCGAGTGGGCCGAACAGCACGCCGACGAACTGCGCCGCAAGGCGGTGCTGTACGTCAACACTGACGGCAACGGGCGCGGCTTTCTCAATGCCGGTGGCAGCCATGCGCTGCAACGCCTGGTCAACGGCGTGGCGGCGGATCTGCGCGACCCCGACAGCGGCGTGAGCGTGCTCGAACGGCAACGCGCCCGTGCCCGCATCGACGCACTGGCACCCACCGCCAAGCCGGCGCAAAAAGACATTGCCAAGCAGCTCGCAGCCGGCGGCGACGTGCCGCTGAAGGCGCTGGGCTCGGGCAGCGACTACAGCCCGTTCCTGCAGCATCTGGGGCTGACCACGCTGGATCTGGGCTATGGCGGGCAGGGCGGCGGCAGCGGTGTCTATCACTCGCTGTACGACTCCTACGATTATTTCGCGCGCTACATCGACCCGGATTTCAGCTATCTGCCGCTGTTGTCGCAGACGGTCGGCCGCACGGTGCTGCGCGTCGCCAACGCGCCGGTGTTGCCGCAACGCTTCGGCGACTTTGCCGACGCGGTGGCCGGCTACGCGCAGGAGCTCAAGCAGCAGGCCGACAGCGACCGCACTGCCGCCCGCACCCAGGCCGAGTTGTTGCAGGCCGGTGCCTATGCCGCCATCGATAACCCGAACCGGCCGCAACGCGCGCCCGAGCCGAAAGCTGCAGTGCCGCAGATCGACTTTGCCGCACTGGATCAGGCCATTACCCGCCTGCAAACCAGCGCCAGACGCTATGACGATGCACTGGCATCGCGCGGCGGCGGGTTGGATGCACGTGTGCGCGGCACGCTCAATGCCTCGCTGCAGCGCATCGACCAGACCCTGCTGGCCGAAGGCGGTCTGCCGGGGCGGCCGTGGTACCGGAACCTGATCTACGCGCCCGGCCTGGCCACCGGATACGAGGTCAAGACCTTGCCCGGCATCCGCGAAGCGCTGGAAGACCGGCGCTGGGAGGATCTGAGCGCCTACATCGTGCAGACCGCCGCGGTGCTGGATCGGTATCGCGAGGCGATCGATCGCAATACCGCGTTGATCGAAGGCTAGGCGAGCGACGAACGGTGGTTGCTTGCGCAGCCACCCGTCATTCCTAGGGATCGCTGTATAACTGCGGCCTCTTGGGATGGCACGCACGAGGCTCGGGCGCCATCTCCTTCGCGCTGCATCACGCGTATCGCCTGAACTGCGCCCACAAAAAAGCCGCCCCGAAGGGCGGCTTTTTCTTTCAGTTCAACGCAGACCTGGGCGCCGGTCGTACCGGCGCTCCGGCGTCAGCGCGTGCCGCCCGGACGCTGACCGCCACGGCCACCATCGCGACGGCCTGCGCCGGCACCGGCGGCAACACCGGCCTGACGCGGACCGCTGCTGCGCTGGCCGCCCGGCTTCTTCGGGCCGGCATGCGCATGCGCCTGACGCGGTGCATCGCCATGCGGACGACGGGCGTGGCTCTTGCGCGGGGCGCGATCGCCACCCGGCTGCTCGGCACGGCCCGGCGCGCTGTTGCCCCAACGGATCGGGGTCTGCGGCTCGTAACCCGGCACGTCGCGGATTTCCACGTCGCGGCCCAGCATGCGCACGATCTGGCGCAGCAGCTTGGCTTCGTCCTGCGCCACCAGCGAGATCGCCTCGCCGGTGGAACCGTTACGGCCGGTGCGGCCGATGCGGTGCACGTAATCCTCGGCCACCATCGGCAGGTCGTAGTTGATGACCTTGGGCAGCTGGTCGATGTCGATGCCGCGCGCGGCGATATCGGTGGCCACCAGCACGGTCACGCGGCCGGCCTTGAAGTCGCTCAGCGCGCGCATGCGTTGGCCCTGGCTCTTGTTGCCATGGATCGCCGCGGTCTTGATGCCGGACTTTTCCAGGAACAGCGCCAGCTTGTCGCTGCCGTGCTTGGTGCGGGCGAACACCAGGGTCTGCTCGCGGCTGTCCTGTGCCAGCAGGTGCAGCAGCAGATCGCGCTTGCGCGCGCCATCGACCGGGTGCACGCGGTGGGTGATGCTCTCGGCCACGGTGTTGCTCGGGGTGACCTGGATCTGCATCGGGTTGCGCATGAACTCCAGCGCCAGCTGCTTGATGTTCTCTTCGAACGTTGCCGAGAACAGCAGGGTCTGACGGTCCTGGCGCGGCAGCTTGGTCAGGATGCGCTTGATCGACGGCAGGAAGCCCATGTCGAGCATGCGATCGGCTTCGTCCAGGATCAGCACTTCGATGCCGGACAGGTCCACGCTGCGACGCTCGATATGGTCGATCAGCCGGCCCGGGCAGGCGATCAGCAGGTCCACGCCGCGACGCAGGGTGTCGAGCTGGTTGCCCATGCCCACGCCGCCGTAGATCACCGCGCTCGGGATGCGCAGGTACTTGCTGTAGCCGCGCAGGCTGTCGTGCACCTGGGTGGCCAGCTCGCGGGTGGGGGTCAGGATCAGCGCGCGCGGCTTGCGCGGGCCGTTGACCGGCTGCGGCGAGGTGCCCAGGTGCTGCAGCAGCGGCAGGCCGAACGCGGCGGTCTTGCCGGTACCGGTCTGTGCGCCGGCCAGCAGGTCATGCCCTGCCAACACCAGCGGGATGGCCTGCTGCTGGATCGCAGTGGGGGTTTCGTAGCCCTGCTCGGCCAACGCGCGCAGCAGGAAGGGCGCCAGGCCCAGGGATTCAAAAGACATCAGGAAGCTCCAAGTAAAGCGTCGCCGCCAGGCCAGGCCCGGAGCGCAAACGCATTGCAGATGCAAAAAAGTGAGGCTCGGAGCGTTCCCGTGAACCGCGCTGCGAGATGGTGGAACAACCCAATCAAGACGCGATGGGTTCGTCGGCACCACGAAAGGCGTCGGGTGGGGCGGGCGAGCGGATCGATCGATCCTGGCCTCGCCGGCTGTCCCTAAGGGAAACGGACGGCCGCATGCAGACCGCGCCAGTGTACGCGCGTTTGGCGCGCTGCACAAAAGGCGAGTTCATCGGTTGGGCTACGGGTCAGTTGTTTCAGTTGCAACCACTGTTGCGACAGGCCGTACAATCGACCGATCAGCCACAGCACAGGACGGTCATGAAGCTAGGTTCCCTGAAGGAGGGCGGCCGCGATGGCAGCCTGATCGTGGTCGCGCGCGACCTGCGCACCGCAGTCCGCGCCACCGGCATCGCGCCCACGCTGCAGCGCGCGCTGGAAGACTGGAGCAATGTCGCGCCGCGCCTGAATGCCTTGTCGGCCTCGCTCAACGAGGGCAGCGCCGATGGCGTGTTCGATCTGGATCTGCAGGCGCTGGCCGCACCGTTGCCGCGCGCCTACGAGTTCGTCGACGGCAGCGCCTACCTGCCGCACGTGGAGCGCGTGCGCCGTGCGCGCAATGCCGAGGTGCCGGAAAGCTTCTACACCGACCCGCTGATGTACCAGGCCACCAGCGCCGGGTTCTACGGCCCGCGCGATGCGATCAAGGTGATCAGCGAAGATCACGGCATCGATCTGGAAGCCGAGCTGGTGGTGATCACCGACGATGTGCCGATGGGCGCCTCGCCCGAGCAGGCCGCCGCGCATATCCAGCTGGTCGGCCTGGTCAACGACGTGTCGCTGCGCAATCTGATCCCGGCCGAGCTCGCCAAGGGCTTCGGCTTCGTGCAATCCAAACCGCGCTCGGCGCTGTCGCCGGTGTTCGTCACCGTGGATGAACTGGACGAGGCATGGCGCGACAACAAGGTGCACCTGCCGCTGGTCACCCACGTCAATGGCGCCTGGTTCGGCGCTCCGGAAGCCGGCAACGACATGCAGTTCGACTTCGCCCAGCTGATCGCCCACGCGGCCAGGACGCGGCCGCTCTCGGCCGGCACCATCGTCGGCTCCGGCACCATCGCCAACCAGGACACCACGCTGGGCGCCTCGTGCTTTGCCGAGCAGCGCGTGGTGGAAACCCTGCGCGACGGCACCCCGAGCACGCCGTTCCTGTCCTTCGGCGACGTGGTGCGGATCGAGATGTTCGCTGCCGATGGCGCCAGCATCTTCGGTGCGATCGAACAGCGGGTCGAACGTCAGCCGCTGCCATGACATCGGCAAGGGCGTCTGCACAACACTGCCTGCGAGGCCGGGCATGAGCGCGCCACTGGAATTGTTCTCGTACTGGCGCTCCAGCGCCGCGTATCGCGTGCGCATCGGCCTGCACCTGAAGGCACTGGCCTACCTCGCGCATCCGGTGCATCTGGTGCGCGACGGCGGCGAGCAGCATGCACCCGCCTACGCGCAGCTCAACCCGCAGGAACTGGTGCCCACGTTGCGGCACGGCGCGGTGGTGATTCCGCAGTCGCTGGCGATCCTGGAGTATCTGGAAGAGGCGTTCCCGGACAGCGCACGGCTGCTGCCCGCAGCGCCGGCCGCGCGCGCCCGCGTGCGCGCCCTGGCGCAGGTGATCGCCTGCGACGTGCATCCGCTCAACAACCTGCGCGTCACCCAGTTTTTCGAGCGCGAATGGCAGCTGGATGCCGCGCAGCGCCAGCAATGGACGCGGCACTGGATGCAGCGCGGTTTTGCGGCGCTGGAAGCGCAGTTGTCCGGTGATCCGCATACCGGCACGTTCTGCCACGGCGACACGCCGGGCCTGGCCGATTGCCTGCTGATCCCGCAGCTCTACAATGCGCGCCGTTTCGAAGTCGATCTGACGGCATATCCGATCCTGCAGCGTATCGAACAGGCCTGCCTGGCATTGCCGGCATTCGCTGCGGCGCGGCCGGAAATGCAGGCCGACGCGATGCCGGCCTGATCGGCGACAGGCCTTTGCCTGGTGCGGGGGCGCATCCGCGTCGAACTCGCAGCCCTGGCAGGGCAGATGCCGGTAGCGAGCGGTTGTCGGCTGGCTGGACGGCACGCAGGCGGGCGCGCCGTCTCCGTGCGCCGCGCATCGGCCGCGCTCGGCGGCACTCATGGGTTGATCGGAGCTAGCCGCTGCGCTGCCCCAACCGTGCGCACCGCTCGTACGCCGGCAACGGCCCTGCGCAATCCGCCGCGCCGGGCAGGTGCGCGGCAACACCGCGCACCTGCCGATGATCAGATAAAGCCGTGGCTGATCTTCGGCGCTGCTGCCGTTTCGTAATCCGCGTACGGGTCGTGCTCGCCGGAACCGCCCTCGGACAGGCGGAACTTCAGCGCCAGGCCATCGCGCGAGTCGGCCGCGCGCAGCGCTTCCTCCTGCTCGATTTCGCCGGACTTGACCATGCGGAACAGGCATTGGTCGAAGGTCTGCATGCCTTCTTCCAGCGATTCCTCCATCGCCTGCTTGACCTCGTGCACCTGGCCGCGGCGCAGCAGGTCGCGGATCATCGGCGTGTTGAGCAGCACTTCGGTCGCCGGCCGGCGGCGTCCGTCCACGCCCTTGACCAGGCGCAGCGACACCACGGCGCGCAGGTTCAGCGCCAGGTTCATCAGCACGTTCTTGTGCGCGCTCTCAGGGAAGAAATTGAGGATGCGCTCGATGGTCTGGTCGGCATTGTTGGAGTGCAGCGTCGCCAGGCACAGGTGGCCGGTCTCGGCGAAGGCGATCGCCGCCTCCATCGTCTCGGCATCCAGGATCTCGCCGATCAGGATCACGTCCGGCGCCTCGCGCATCGCGTTTTTCAGCGCGCTCTGGAAGGCGTGCGTGTCCAGGCCCACCTCGCGCTGGTTCACGATCGACATCTTGTGCTTGTGCAGATATTCGATCGGGTCCTCGATGGTGAGGATGTGCCCGGTGGTGGTGCTGTTGCGGTGGTCGATCATCGAGGCCAGCGAGGTCGACTTGCCCGAGCCGGTCGAGCCGACCACCAGCACCAGCCCGCGCGGGGTCATGATGACGTCCTTGAGCACCTGCGGCAGGTTGAGCTCTTCGATGCTGGGGATCCGGCTGCGGATGGCGCGGATCACCATGCCCACCTCGCCGCGCTGCTTGAACACGTTCACGCGGAAGCGCCCGGCGTCGGACAGGGCAATGGCCATGTTGAGCTCCAGCTCGCGCTCGAACTGCGGTACCTGGCCTTCGTCCATCAATGAATAAGCGATTTTCTTGACCATTCCCGGCGGCAACCCCGTATTGCCGAGCGGGTAGAGCTTGCCTTCGATCTTGATGTACACCGGTGCGCCGGTGGTCAAGAACATGTCCGAGGCATTCTTTTCGGTCATCAGCTTCAGGAAGTAGCCGATATCCATGCGCAATGGTTCCCCAACAAACGGCAGCGTCTCGTTGCAAGTCCGCCGCAGGCTTCCGACAATGGCCGTGCTCGAGACTTCTCGCTACGGCTCCCCTAATGACGGCTAGCTTCGCATACTTGCGGCGATCCCTGTATGGCATCGCCTGTTTCATGGTTCTTTCCTCTCCTGCTGCCGCCCAGGTGGCACCGGAGCTCACCGCCGCCGAACAGGCGGTGCAACGCGCCACCCAGGCCGATGCCGACCAGTACGCACCCGATCTGGTCAATCTGGCCCGCCAGGAACTGATGCAGGCCCAGCAGGCTCAACTGGACAAGCGCCAGCGCAAGCAGGTGCCACAGATCGCCTTGCGCGCAGCGGCCGACGCCGATCTGGCCAAGGCGCGCAGCGAAGAGGCGGTGGTCACCGCCCAGCTGGAACAGCGGCGCAAGGAAGTGGCGCAACTGCAGAACAGCCTCAACACCGGGGAGGCCGGCCGATGAAACTGCGTCCGCTTCTCTATCTGGGTGTACTGAGTCTGGTCACCGTCCCGTCGCTGGCAATGGCGGCCAAGGACGACCCGCAGGCCGACGCGCTCAACCGGCGCCTGGCCGCGCTGCAGAACGACCCGCAGACCAATGAACTGGCCCGCTTCGAGCGGCTGCAGGCGCAGCAGAGCGTGGCGGCGCTGGCCGAGGCCAAGCGGCGCGACCGCGACGAGCTGGTGTTTCTGGCCGACCGCCGGGTCGAAATCGCCGAACTCACCGCGCGCACCGCACTGGCGCGGCGCGAGCTGGATCGGCTGGAAGGCACCCGCAACGACCTGCTGATCGAAGCCAGCCGCCGCGACGCCTCGCGCGCGCGCCAGGAAGCCGAGCGTCTGCGCGTGCAGGCGCAGATCCAGGCCGAAGAGGCCGAGCGCATGCGGCAGGCGGCCGAACAGGAGACCCTGGCCCGTCAGGACGCCGAGCTGGCGCTGACCAGCGTGGCCGGCAAGCAGACCGCCAAGCTCAATGCGGCCCAGCAGAAAGCGGTGCAACTGGCGCATGAAG
The DNA here is from genome assembly GCF_056725185.1 of Xanthomonas sp. NCPPB 3218. Taxonomy (NCBI): domain Bacteria; kingdom Pseudomonadati; phylum Pseudomonadota; class Gammaproteobacteria; order Lysobacterales; family Lysobacteraceae; genus Xanthomonas; species Xanthomonas sp. NCPPB 3218. Next base: position 4,238,656 of record NZ_CM161516.1, on the reverse strand, counting down.
AAGCCGAGCTGGTGGCCGGGGCCAAGTTGCCGTCCGCCAAGTTCGACAGCCGCGGCGAAGTGTTTTCGCTGGGTAGTGGCGCCTTCGGTGGCAAGGCCGCGCTGTCCGGCGATGCCGCGGGGCAGGCCAAGGCACTGGCCGAGTATCTGAACATCGGCAAGAAAGGCCGGGTTAGCATCGTCGGCTACGACAGCGATGCGGCCACCGCCAAGAAGCGGGCCGAAGCGTTACGCGACGCCTTGGTGGCTGCCGGTGTCGCCAGCGCACGGCTGCAGGTCAATGGCACCAAGGCCGCCGCCAGCAAGACGCGCGCTGCCGAGGTGGTTGTCGCGCCGTAATGCAAGTGGTTGGAAGTTAAGGTCTTTTAACCCGGGCATGACGCCCGGTTGAACCGCGGTCACTGATTGGGGCAGGGAACGGCAAAAGCAGCCGTTCTGGCCTTGAACCCCCTCCGCGACCGGCGTAGGGTCGTACTCCCGGGCAGCACTCCGCTGCCTGGAAGTACGGAGGGCCGGGCCAGTGACGCAAGGGCACGCATCAACGCAATTCGGTGGACAGCTTTTTGGTTCCGCCAGTGCGCTTGCCATTGTGATCCGCGAGTCTTCCATCCCCAAGCAGCGCCCCGTGCCGCCCGCGGCCGGGGCGTTCTTGTTTTAAGTGTTTCAAGTGAAGGAGGTAACGCCATGTTCGAAGGGCAACCGCAGACCGAAATCGACGCATTGGTCAAGTCCGATCCCGAGTTCAAGCAGCTGTACCAACGCCACAAGCTCTTGAACAAGAAATGCATGGATGCCGAACTCGGGGTGCTCCCCATCGACGACGTGACCTTGGGCCAGATGAAGCGCGAGAAGTTGCAGGCGAAAGAAAAGCTCACCCGGATGTACGACCAGCTCACCCACTGATCCTTCCCCACCGCTAGAACAAGTTCACCGCCGCGGGCGGTGGCGGCCTCCTCGTCGGCTTGCCACCGTCCGCGTCTTTATTTCCGCAACCCGTGTCACGCGCCTGGCGGCAGGGCGCGATGCCCGCCTGGCGGCCGCGCACTCATGCCGGTGGTAGTGGCGCAGCGCTGGCTGAGCCCGCCCGTTCATTGGCCGGCGCGATCGGTTCCAGTCTGAATGAGCATTCCCCAGCCGTTCGTCGGATAATGGGCGGCCAAGCCCCGCGCGACGTAGTGACGATATTCCGATGGCGATCCATTCCTCCGTACTCGAACTGATCGGCAACACGCCGATCGTCAAGGCACAGCACCTGGACACCGGCGTCTGCGAGTTGTTCCTCAAGCTGGAGGCGGCCAACCCCGGCGGATCGATCAAGGACCGCATCGGCCTGTCGATGATCGAGGCGGCCGAACAGCGTGGCGACCTCACCCCGGGCGCGACCCTGGTCGAAGGCACCGCCGGCAACACCGGCCTGGGTCTGGCATTGGTCGCCCAGCAGAAGGGCTACCGGTTGATCCTGGTGGTGCCGGACAAGATGAGTCGCGAGAAGATCTTCAACCTCAAGGCCATGGGCGCCCAGGTGGTGCTGACCCGGTCGGACGTGGCCAAGGGCCACCCGGAGTACTACCAGGACCTGGCCGCCAAGATCGCCACCGAGACCCCGGGCGCCTACTTCATCAACCAGTTCGGCAACCCGGATAACCCGGCCGCGCACGAATTCGGCACCGGCCCGGAGATCCTGGCGCAGATGGACAACGATCTGGATGCGATCGTGTTCGGCTGCGGCAGCTCCGGCACCATGACCGGCCTGTCGCGCGCCTTCGCCACCGCCTCGCCGCACACCGAGCTGGTGCTGGCCGACCCGGTCGGCTCGATCCTGACCCAGTACATCGAAGAGGGCACGGTCAGCGAGAAGTCCGGCAGCTGGCTGGTCGAAGGCATCGGCGAGGACTTCCTGCCGGACATCTCCGATTTTTCGCGGGTCAAGAAGGCCTATTCGATCAGCGACGCGGAAAGCTTTCACACCGCGCGCGAGCTGCTGGCCAAGGAGGGCATCCTCGGCGGCTCGTCCACCGGCACCCTGCTGGCCGCTGCGCTGAAGTATTGCCGCGAGCAGACCACGCCCAAGCGCGTGCTGGTATTCGTCTGCGATACCGGCAACAAGTACCTGTCCAAGATGTACAACGACTACTGGATGCTGGACAACGGCTTCCTGGAACGCCCGCAGCACGGCGACCTGCGCGACCTGATCCTGCGCCCGTACAACAAGCGCGACACCGTGGTGGTCGGACCGAAGGACCTGCTGACCACCGCCTACCAGCGCATGAAGCTGTACGACGTCTCGCAGCTGCCGGTCATCGATGACGGCGAGCTGGTCGGCATCGTCGACGAGAGCGACGTGCTGCTGCATGTGTACGGCGACGAGGCACGCTTCCGCGACCCGATCTCCACTGCCATGGTCAGCAAGCTCGATCGCCTGGATGTCGCTTCGCCGATCGAGGCGCTGCTGCCGGTGTTCGACCGCGGCCAGGTCGCCATCGTCATGGACGGCAACCAGTTCCTGGGCCTGATCACCCGCATCGACCTGCTCAACTACCTGCGCCGCCGCGTGCAGTGATCGCAGCTGGCCGCGCGCCCGGATGGGACGCGCGGCACCGGCCATTCAGACCTGCTTGCTACAATCCGCCACTTTTTCCGGGAACCTCCATGTCCAATCGCACCACACCCAGCCACGATGGCGAGCGCGAACTCTCGCTCGCCACGCTGGCGATCCATGGAGGGCAGTCGCCGGACCCCAGCACCGGGGCGGTGATGCCGCCGATCTACGCGACGTCCACCTATGCGCAGTCCAGCCCGGGCGAGCATCAGGGCTTCGAGTATTCGCGTACCCACAACCCCACGCGCTTTGCCTATGAGCGCTGCGTCGCGTCGCTGGAAGGCGGCACGCGTGCGTTCGCGTTCGCCTCCGGCATGGCCGCCACCTCCACGGTGATGGAGTTGCTGGACGCCGGCAGCCACGTGGTGGCGATGGACGACCTGTATGGCGGCACCTTTCGCCTGTTCGAGCGGGTGCGTCGCCGCACCGCCGGCCTGGATTTCAGCTTCGTCGACCTGACCGATGCGGCCGCCTTCGAAGCCGCGATCCGTCCCGACACCAAGATGGTGTGGATCGAAACCCCGACCAACCCGATGCTCAAGCTGGTCGATATCGCCGCCATCGCTGCGATCGCGCGCAAGCACGGGCTGCTGATCGTGGTCGACAACACCTTCGCCTCGCCGATGCTGCAACGCCCGCTCGGCCTGGGCGCCGACATCGTGGTGCACTCGGCCACCAAGTACCTCAACGGCCACTCGGACATGGTCGGCGGCATCGCGGTGGTCGGCGACAACGCCGAACTGGCCGAGCAACTGGCCTTCCTGCAGAACTCCATCGGCGGCGTGCAAGGCCCGTTCGACAGTTTCCTCGCGTTGCGCGGCCTCAAGACCCTGCCGCTGCGCATGCGCGCACATTGCGAGAACGCCCTGGCGCTGGCGCAATGGCTGGAAACCCACCCCGCGATCGAAAAGGTGATCTACCCCGGCCTGGCCTCGCACCCGCAGCACGCACTGGCCCAGCGCCAGATGTCCGGCTTCGGCGGCATCGTCTCGATCGTGCTCAAGGGCGGCTTCGAGGCGGCCAAACGTTTTTGCGAGAAGACCGAACTGTTCACCCTGGCCGAATCGCTCGGCGGCGTCGAAAGCCTGGTCAACCATCCCGCCGTCATGACCCACGCCTCGATTCCCGTGGCTCGCCGCGACCAGCTTGGCATCAGCGATGCGCTGGTGCGGCTGAGCGTGGGGGTTGAGGATGTGGGGGATTTGCGGGGGGATCTGGCGCAGGCGCTCGAGGCACCCAGTTCTCCATGACCGCGTCGCCGCAACGTCAGGGCATCTCTGCTTCCTGGCGGACCGGGCTTGCAGGACTGCGCGTGCAGTCATGGATACGCCAGCAGCCGTGGCTGCAGCGCATCTATCGATTGTTTCCGCGTGGCCTGCGCGCGCGCGTATCCGCACTGCTCTCCGCCCGTGCCAGGGTGCAAACGCGCTTTCAGAGAACGGAGGCCTGGGACCTGGCACTGCAGGGCTGCGACGAGTCTTTGCAGCTGGAAAACAGCGGCGCCTTGCCTGCAGTCGAATCGGTAGCGGGAGTCAATATTCTCGGCTATATCCGTGGCGAATTCGGGTTGGCAGAGAGCGCCAGGATGTACGCGCGGGCACTCATCAACGCAGGGGTGCCGGTGTCGTTGTATGACCTGGAAATGGGGCTGCCACACTCCTGGCAGGAACGGAGCATGGACGGCTTTATCGACCAGCGCATGCCGCATCGGGTCACGATCGTCTTCGTGAACCCCGACTACCTGGAGGCCGCGTTCGAGCATGTCGGTCGCGCGCGCATGCAGGGGCATTATGTGATCGCCTGCTGGTTCTGGGAGCTGGAAGTGATCCCGCCGAGCTGGTTGAGCGCGATCGGACTCGTGGACGAGATCATGGTGGCCTCGCGGTTCATCGAAAACGCCTTCCTGCAGATTACAGACAAGCCGATCATTCGGCTGCCTTTGCCATTGTCCGACAGGCGCGATAGCGGGCTGCAGCGGCATGACTTCGGGCTCGATGCAGACAAGTTCGTCTTTCTTTTCACCTTCGATTTCCATTCCTTCGTCGCCAGAAAGAACCCGCAGGCAGTTGTGCATGCCTTCCTGCAGGCGTTCCCACGCAGTCGTGACGACGTCTGCCTCGTGCTGAAGTCAAGCAATGGGCATATGTATCCCGAACAGATGCGTGAACTCCTCGCACTCGTGGTCCAGGATTCGCGAATCCTGTTACGTGATGAAGTGATCGACAACGCGCATGTGCGTGCGCTTCAGCGTTGCTGCGATGTGTATGTCTCGCTACATCGTGCAGAGGGTTTCGGACTGGGGCTGGCCGAGTGCATGTCGCAGGGCAAGCCCGTCATCGCGACCGGATGGTCCGGCAATATGGAATTCATGACCAGTCGGAACTCCTGTCTTGTAGAGTACGATTTGGTCGCCGTTGCAGGCCGGTACCCCGATTCGGACGGCGCCAGCTGGGCCGAGCCGCGGGTTGAAAGCGCAGCTGCTGCCATGCGGCGCCTCGCCGACGATCCAGCACGCGCGCGCGCGCTCGGTGAGGTGGCGAGGGACGACATTCGCCTGCAACTTTCCCCGGACACTGCGGCGCGGCAACTGATGGTGCGGGTTGCGGAAGTAACCGAAGTCATGGACTGACCGCGCCGGTGACGGCGCAACCTCATTCATGGGCATGCAGCGATCTGTGTGCAGCGGCTTCAACAAGGTGCTGAACGATTTCAGAGGTAGCAACGTTGGACATGATCCGGTCCGTATGGGCCTTCCGTTATTTCATCCTCTCGTCAATCAGGAACGATCTGCGACTGCGTTTTGTGCAGAGCAAGCTGGGCGCGTTGTGGATGATCATCCATCCGCTCATGCAGGTGCTGATCTTTGCGACGATCCTCTCTGAGGTCCTGGCGGCCAAGTTGCCGGGCGTCAACAACAAGTTTGCCTACGCACTGTACCTGATGGCCGGAACGCTGTGCTGGACCCTGTTCGCCGAATGCATTGGCAAGTGTGTTTCATTGTTCGTAGATAACGGCAATCTGATGAAGAAGCAGGCCTTCCCGCGGATCTGCCTGCCACTCATTGCCGGTGGCACTGTCATGGTGAACAACCTTCTGCTGTTCCTGGCAATCATCATCGTGTTCGCGATCCTGGGGCATACCCTGGGGCCGCAGGCGGCCTGGCTGCCGCTGCTGATGCTGCTGACGCTGGCTTTCGCGATGTCGATCGGATTGCTGCTTGGCGTCTTCAATGTCTTCGTGCGTGACATCGGGCAGGTCGTGCCGGTCGTTCTGCAGGCGATGTTCTGGGTGACGCCTATCGTTTACACCATCGATATCCTTCCGCAGCAGACGCAGCAGCTGTTCAAGCTCAATCCGCTGTTCCCGCTCGTCAGCGCCTATCAGGGCGTGCTTCTCTACGGGCGCTCTCCGGAATGGATGGGCTTGGTGCCGTTGATGGTGGCGACGGCCGTCCTCTGCACCGTGTCCATGATTGTTTTCCGCCGCGCGAGCGCCGAAATGGTGGATGCCCTATGAGCGCTATGCTGACCGTAGAAGGACTTGGAAAGTCCTATCGCGTATGGGGGAGCGAATGGTTGCGCGCAGCCAGCTGGTTCGGTCTGCAGGTCAAGCCCCGTGAAGAGCACTGGGTCCTGAGAAATGTCGGATTCTCGGTCGCTCCCGGCGAGTCTATCGGAATCATGGGCCGCAATGGTGCGGGCAAAAGCACGCTGCTTAAACTGATTACCGGCACATCGCAGCCTACCGAAGGGCGAATCATTCGGCGTGGGCGCATTGCCGCCATCCTTGAATTGGGCATGGGCTTCAATCCTGATCTGAGTGGACGCGAGAATGCCCGGCATTCTGCGGGGCTCATGGGTTATACCCTGGAGCAGATCGAGGCGGTCCTGCCTGAAATACAGGAATTTGCTGAGATCGGTGAGTATTTTGACGAGCCGGTGCGTACGTACTCGAGCGGAATGCAGGTGCGCGTTGCCTTTGCGGTGGCCACGGCGTTCCGACCGGACCTGCTGATCGTCGATGAAGCGCTGTCGGTAGGAGATGCATACTTCCAGGCCAAGTGCTTCAAGCGAATACAGTCCTTCAAGGAAAAGGGGATGACTCTGATTCTTGTGAGTCATTCTGTCGGGGACATCGTCAAGCATTGCGACCGCGCCATCCTGATCAAGGGAGGGGCTGTCCATGCCGACGGTCCGTCGCGTGAAGTGTCAAATCTCTACCTGGACGAACTTTTCGGCAAGAAGCCTGCCTTGCTCCAGGCCGAGGCAACCGACCTGCCGCGCGAGATGGGCGCGGGCGACGAAGACGTCTTCCATACCCGCCCGTATTACAATGCCGACGAGCACCGCTGGGGGCAGGGCGGGGCGCGGATACTGGATTATGTGGTGACCAGCGGCGGGCAGGAGTTTCCCGCACGTGTCGAAAGCGGTGCCAGGACCGCGTTTTACGTCAAGATTGCATTTGACCGGGATTTCGACAGCGTTGTCCCCGGGTTTCTAGTGAAAACGATCGAGGGGCTGTTCCTTTACGGTACCAATTCCTTTCTTTCGAGCGGTGGGCAGGCGGGGATTTCCGTAACGGCGGGACAGGTCATTGTCTGCAAGTTCACCATGCCTCTGGACCTCAACGAAGCCAATTACCTGGTTTCCCTGGGTATCTCCAGTGGCGACCCACTCATGGAACTGACACCTCTGGATCGCCGCTACGATGCCATCGTGCTGGATGTCGCCAGAGGCATGCAGTTCTGGGGAATGATGGATCTCAAGGCGGATTTCGAACTCGTAGAGGCGTCGTCATGACGGCTGTGGGATTCCGCATCACTTTAGCGAATAAAGAGTCATGACCGAACCGATGAATATTGACGCGCTGGTGGCAGCCTTGCCGGAGAAGTATCAGCCCATTTTTGGCCACCCGGAACTCTCGGACGGCAGCTCTCGCGGTTGCGAAGACAGGCTGGTGCTGATCCGCGACTGTGCACGGCAGCTGCAGGCAGCGCTGGGGCGGCCGTTGCGGGTGCTGGATCTCGGCTGTGCGCAGGGGTTCTTTTCTCTGAGTCTGGCGGCTGACGGGCACCAGGTGCACGGTGTGGATTTCCTCGATCTCAACGTCAACGTGTGTCAGGCGCTGTCTCGGGAGCATCCGGTGTTTGCCGCATCGTTCGAGCACGGCACGGTGGAGGATGTCATCTCGCGGCTTGATCCGGATCAGTACGATCTCGTGCTGGGTCTGAGCGTTTTCCACCACCTTGTGCATTCTCAGGGAATTGCGCGTGTTGCGGCGCTGTGCCGAAAGCTTTCCGAAGTGACTGAGGCAGCAATCTTTGAATTGGCATTGCGGGAAGAGCCACTTTACTGGGCGCAGTCGCTCCCGCATGACCCTGCAGAGTTGTTGAGCGATTATGCGTTCACCAGGCTGTTGGCGCGGCAGGCGACCCATCTGTCCGCCGTTTCCAGGCCTCTGTACTTCGCCAGCAGCCGGCTGTGGTACGTGGGAGAGAGTGTCGGCCGATTCAGTTCGTGGTCGGGCGAGGCGCACGCCTACGGGCGCGGCACCCATCAATACAGCAGGCGCTATTATTTCGGCGAACAGGTTTTCGTCAAGAAAATGACGATGGGGATCGGCGGGCGATCCGAGATCAATCGGCAGGAATTCGATAATGAGGTGGAATTCCTCAGCAATCCACCGGCGTCCTACCCGGCACCCCGGTTGATCGCAGCGCTGGACGATGCGTCTGATCTGTTTCTGGTCAGGGAGATGGCGGAAGGACGTCTGCTTTCTGAGCTGATCGATGACGGCTCTCCGTATGACGCCGACCGAGTGATCGCTGATCTGCTCGAGCAATTGGTGATACTGGAGCGCGCCGGTCTTTACCATAATGATGTCCGTTGCTGGAACGTGTTGATGGCCCGGGATGGGCGCACGCTCCTCATCGATTATGGTGCGATTTCCAGCGATGCCACCGATTGCTCCTGGCTCGGTGATTTGCTGCTGTCGTTCCTGATTACCGTAAAGGAAATATTGCAGCGGCAGATCGTTCCGTCCAATCCAGGTCGAGAGCCCGCGCTTGACTTCATGGTTCTGCCGCCCCGCTACCGGAATGCCTTCATCCAGGCCTTCGGCCAGGAGCAGACTCGCTGGACCTTCGCCGAACTGCAGCAGTGCATTGCGCGTGGTGAGGCAGGTCCGGACCGTGCGCCTGAGTGGACCTCTCTGTATCTGCACATGCAGCAGGCATTGCTCAGCTACAACACCCGCCTGGGCGCGCTTTATACCCAGAACGAACACGACAGGGTCGAACTTGCCGGGCGTGCGTCGCTGCTGGAGCGGATGCAGGAAGGTGTCCAGCAGAGCCAGGAAAAGATTGCGTCCCTCCAGCTTGACGTGGAGACGGCCGACGCCCGTTATCGCGATCTTGAAAAGGCCAGCGGTCAACTGAACGACTGGGCAAGAGAACTGGAAAAGCGCGCTTCCGCGGCTGAGGAAAATGATGGCGTTCTAGCCGATCGCCTGGCCGAGCAGACGGCAAACAACGCGACGCTGGCTGCACGCGTCGCGGAACTGGAGTTGGAGCTGGTCGAGCGTCAGCGGGTTCGCGAACTGTCGGAACTGCTGGCCGCCGATGTCAGCCGACTCGTTGAAGAACGCGATGCAATGCAGGCGAGGATGGTGGAACTGGAACAGCTCAACGAGCAGCACGCAACCACCAATACCCAACTGCAGGCCAGGATCGTTTCGTTGCTGGAACGCGTCAAGACGTCCGAGGCGTCAAAGGCCGACGATGGGCGCAGGCTGAAAGATCTGCAGGCGGACTTGTCGCAACGTCTCGAAACCATAGAAGCGGCGCGTCATCGTGCGCGTGAGCTGGAGCTGGCTGTCCAGATGCTGGAGAAGCAGCTTGCAGAGTTTCACGCCAGCCGCTCATGGCGTGTCACGGCGCCGCTGAGGTGGTTCAGTGTGAAAGTGAACAAGCGCGGCGCTCCTCCCTCTGTCCCGCTGATTCAGCGGACAGAGGGAGCGGCTACGGCGGTCTCTGAGCACACCCTGGATACCCCGGCTGGCGTAGCCATCGACAAGCGATTGGTCGCGCTGGATCAGTTAGGTGCTCGCATCAGAAGGATGCGCAAGTAAGATCGGACAACGCAGTTGTGTGGGCAGGGACATCATTGAAGGGGAATTTACTTGAAGAGAGTTATTGTGCTTGGCGCGCAAGTGCCGTTTGTCAGGGGCGGCGCCGAGCTTCTCAACGAGGAGCTGGTCAGGCAGATTAATCTGTGGGGCAAGTCGCGCAATGTCGTTGCAGAACTGGTGCAGCTGCCTTACAGGTGGTACCCGGAAACAGAGATCATGTCCTCCCTGCTGGCATGGAGGTTGCTCAATCTGAATGACAGTAATGGTCAAAAGATCGACCTGTGCATCTGTACCAAGTATCCGACCTATGCGGCGTCGCATGACAACAAGGCGCTTTGGCTTGTCCATCAGCACAGGGTGCTTTATGACCTGGGGCGCACGCGCTTCGACCAACCGCACCTGACCGCCAGGGAAGCTGCGATTCGTGATGCCTTGCGTGCGTCTGACAAGGAGTTGCTGTCAGAAATCGAACCTCGCTACACGATCTCCCAGACGGTCACGGACAGGCTGCAGCAGTACAGCGGCCTGGGATCCGAAGTGCTTTATCCACCGTCCAAGCTGGCGCCCTTCATCAAATCTGGCGACTACGGGGATTACGTGCTGTGCATTGGCCGCCTGGAGTCGATGAAGCGGCCGGATCTGCTGATCCGCGCCGCCCAGCACGTTCCCCATGCCAAGGTGGTGATTGCAGGCACGGGGGCCGGCGAGTACGCACATTCGCTGGCGCCTCTGGTAAGGGAGTTGGGGCTGGAGGATCGTGTCGAACTGGCGGGCTTTGTCGACGACGCGAAGCTATTGGAGTTGATTGCCAACTGCCGCGCAGTCTTCTACTCACCAGTGGACGAGGATTACGGTTTTGCAACGCTGGAGAGTTTCGCCGCATACAAGCCGGTCATTACGGTGGATGACAGTGGTGAAGTTGGCCGAATCGTTCAGTCCACCGGTAGTGGTTGGGTGACGCGTCCCACGCCGGAGGCCATTGCGGAGAGCCTGGTCGATTGCTACTCGAAGCAGCCGGCGCAGCTCCGTGCCCTCGCCGAGGAAGGTCAACGCATGAGCACCTCCATCACGTGGGATCGCGTGATAAGCAATCTGGTGGAGAGCCGGCTTTGAGTGCCCCGTATCGCATCGCGATGGTCGGGCCACAGCCCCCGGAGCGCTCGGGCATTGCGGAGTATTCGGCAGGCCTGGTGGAGATGCTGCGGAAGCAAGGCCTGGACGTTGATGTGATTACCCGGGGCCGCCTCGAACGCGAGGGGTCAATGAGCGTGATCGACACCCTCCGGGATGTGGATGCGGTCGTCTACCAGATGGGAAACCATCCCGCGTTCCATGGCTGGATGCTGCCGCTGATGGCGGCCAGGCCGGGCGTCGTCCATCTGCACGATCTTGTGCTGCATCATATGGCCGCGGGTGTCTTGAACGACGAAGCTCGCCTGCTGAACGGCGATTACCTCAGCCTGCTGGAGAAGTGGCATTCGGCGAACGAGATCAGCGCCGCCGGTTTGGCGCTTCGCTGCGGCGCTCCCGTGTGGAATCGCGAGGATGTGGTGCAGTTTCCTCTTCATCAGGTGGCCACCAAGCTCGCCATCGAGGTCGTGGTGCATTCCCGCTATGCGGCTGATCGCGTCGCTGCGGACTTTCCATGGCTTCCCGTCACCGTGGTACCGCAGCTGTATCCTGTGGTCGCACCGCACCGCGAACGTAACCAGTTGCGTACCATCGCGCTCCTGGGCGGCGGGCACGCCAACCGACGTTTCGACTGGGTGGTGCAGGCCCTGGTCGCCATCGACGCAGATCTGACGGAACCGGTCACGCTGGAAATCGCGGGGGAGCTGGAGGCCGCTGTCAGCGTGGAGCTGGAAGCCTTGTCTGGCCTCCGCAACGTGCGGCTGATCAACCATGGACACGTCGACAATGACCAATTCCGCAGCGTCTTCGAGCGCGCCGATTTGATGATCGCCCTGCGACAACCGACGATGGGCGAGACCTCTGCAGTCGTGTCCAAGGCGCTACAGGCGGGCCTTCCGACCATCGTATCGGATCACGGTTGGTACGCCGAGCTACCGGTCTCGGTAAAGAAGCTAGCGCCGGATGCCGGGTGTTCGGAAGCGCTGGCAGACCTGCTGCGGCAGCTGATCCTGGACCAGAGGTCCTATGCAGCCTGGGCGGACGAATGCACCGATGCCGCACGCCGAGCGGCATTCGACCCATTCGTGGCGGCCGAGCAATATGCGCGTGTCTTGCGGAAACACCGCGTATTTTCCGATTTCAGGGATACCGTTGCCGAAGCAGTGGCAAGTTTGAAACTCGATCTAGACTCCCCGCTTGCTGACGAACTGCATCGGATCGACGTGCTGAGTACCTTGCGGGGAGATCAGTGGGTTGGGAAAGCCATCAGCGCACTGGAAGAGCAAGAGCTGGATCCTGATGCCCGTATCGTAGGAGCATCGGTTGGCTACCCGTATGACGAGCCCTTGCCCGAGGCGGCTTTTCAGGGCCAGGCCGTCGTGCTGGAATCACCGTCGGTCGTGGAGCCCACGAGCCTGATCTCCCTGAAAGTGGAGCTGATCAATCACAGCGAGTATCCATGGCTCAGTCCTTTTGGCTATTCGCTGAAGCCCTTCGGTATCTACCTCGGACATTTCTGGTTCTCTGCGGATACGACAGAGGAACTGGCCGAACAGCCTCGCCATTTCCTGCATGACGTGGTGACTCCGCTGTCGTCCGGAATTCATGAAATCACGGTCCGTGCTCCGGAAGTTCCAGGTGAGTATTACCTGGAGCTGGATCTGGTCCAGGAATCAGTTTGCTGGTTCAAAAGTCGTGGATTTTTGCCGGCCCGGCTTCGCATGCTCGTGGAAGCCACTCAATAATCAGCGGCGTATGTCCATCCATCACAGGTCTTCACCCATGAACGTAATATCCAAATTGCGCGCCCAGTCGGGCATCGTAGTCGCATTGATGGCGGTCATCGCCTTGGTCGGCTGCTCCAGGTCGCCGGACGCCGAGCAGCCAGCGCAGGGTGCGGTACAGCAGCAGAAGACAGTGGCCGAAGCGCCCGAGATGAGCGGTGCATTGACGCAGGACCAGGCAGGGGCCCGCTATGCCATCGCTTCGGATCCGGTTATCGTTCAGAATGGGGCCTTGCTCAGGACCGTCGTGTCGGTCACCAATCTTGGCAAGGTCATGATCAGTTCGACGGGGAAGCTGCCGGTAAACCTTGCCATTTCCCTGGCGGACCGTGACGGTGCCGTGCTTCAGCAGGATTTTGTGCGCGCATCGCTTCCAACGGGTGGGATCGCCGCGGGCAGTACCGCCGAGGTGACCGTTGAGGTGCCCACACAGGCCGTGCTTGGCAAGGTCATGCGGTTCGGCCTGGTGCAGGAATCGGTAGCGTGGTATAGCGACTTCAAGATCGAGCCCATTGACTACGGCCCGATTACAGCGTGCCAGGATCAAGGCAAGCAGGCCGTTTGTGGCGCAGGCGGAAAGCCCTTGGCCACGCGCTGAATCCAAACGATCACTGGAACAGGGCCGGCTTCGCTCAGGCTTGATTCAAATCCAATACGTAAATCAAGAGACTATTAATGAAAACTGCGTTGATTACCGGAATCTCCGGCCAAGATGGTGCTTATTTGGCCCAGCTGTTGTTGGACAAAGGCTACCGCGTGTTCGGTACGTACCGGCGCACGAGCTCGGTCAACTTCTGGCGCATCGAGGAGCTGGGAATTGCAGCGCATCCGAACCTCAATCTGATCGAATACGATCTGACGGATCTGGGTTCAAGCATCCGCATGCTTGAGAGCGCCGGAGCCACCGAGGTCTACAACCTGGCTGCTCAGAGTTTCGTCGGTGTGTCCTTCGACCAGCCAACCACCACCGCCCAGATCACCGGCATCGGTCCTGTCCACTTGCTGGAAGCGATCCGCCAGGTGAACAAGGACATCCGCTTCTACCAGGCGTCCACCTCCGAGATGTTCGGCAAGGTGCAGGCAGTCCCGCAGATCGAGAGCACGCCGTTTTATCCGCGCAGCCCTTATGGCGTTGCCAAGCTCTACGCACACTGGATGACCGTCAACTATCGTGAGAGCTACGGCATTTTCGGTTCGAGTGGCATCTTGTTCAATCACGAAAGTCCATTGCGTGGACGCGAGTTTGTAACGCGGAAAATCACCGACTCTGTCGCAAAGATCAAGCTTGGAATGTTGGACTGCCTTGAACTTGGAAACCTGGACGCCAAGCGCGACTGGGGTTTCGCACGCGAGTATGTGGAAGGCATGTGGCGGATGTTGCAGGCTGATGAGCCCGATACGTTCGTGCTTGCGACCAACCGGACCGAGACGGTACGCGACTTCGTCGCAATGGCCTTCAAGGGCGCCGGGATCCATGTCGAATTCCGCGGCAGCGACCTGGATGAAACGGCGGTGGATACCGCAACCGGGAAAGTGGTTGTGCGGATCAACCCGAAATTTCACCGTCCGGCCGAGGTTGATCTGCTGATCGGCAATCCTGAGAAGGCCGAGCGTCTGCTCGGATGGCGTCCAGAAACTACGCTGGAATCGTTGTGCCAGATGATGGTGGACGCTGATCTGCGGAGGAACGAGCGTGGTGCTTCATTCTGATCTCGGCAGCAAGCGGATACTGATTACAGGAGCGTCCGGTTTTACCGGGCGCTATGTGACGGACGAACTCAAAGCACAGGGTTGCGAGGTCATCGGTCTTGGAGGGGCGGAGCATTCGGTCCCCTCCTGGGCTGCTGGGCTGAGACCGGCTGACCGATATCTCCAGGCCGATCTGCGTGATGCAGATGGCTTGCGCAACGTACTCAAGGAAAGTCGCCCGGATATCGTCATTCACCTGGCGGCGCTCGCATTTGTGGCGCACGGCAATGCAGATGATTTCTACCAGGTGAATTTGGTCGGTACCAGGCACCTTTTGCAGGCGATCGACGACGCTGCGATTGCCCCTGAGCGTGTCCTGATCGCAAGCAGCGCCAATGTCTACGGTAATTCCTCGGCAGGTCGACTAGACGAATCGGTCACTCCTGCGCCGGCCAACGACTATGCGGTCAGCAAACTCGGTATGGAGCATGTCGTCCGATTGTGGCAAGGGCGCCTTCCCTGCACGGTGGTTCGCCCATTCAATTACACAGGGCGTGGCCAGTCAGAAAATTTCTTGATCCCCAAGATCGTGTCCCATTTCGCAAGGCGGGCCGCACGGATGGAGCTCGGGAATCTGGACGTGGCCCGTGACTTCGGCGATGTCAGGGCTGTTGCCTGCGCGTACCGTGGGCTGCTTCAGTCCGAGGCGGCGGTAGACCGCACCGTCAACGTATGTTCCGGCATCGCGTTCTCGTTGAGGGAAGTCATAGACCTCTGTGCCCAGATCACCGGTCACACACTCGATGTCTCGGTGAATCCTGCATTCGTTCGATCCAACGAAGTGAAGATGCTTTGCGGGGACAATACGTTGCTGCGGCAGATGACCAGTGATTGGTCATGTCCCCCATTGCGGGAAACGCTGGAATGGATGTTGACCGCGCCATCCCAGGACGAGCCACTCGCCGCCTGATTGGTGTCATGGGAGGGGCGCTGCAACGGCGCCCCATGGATCCGCATGATCGCCATCTCCAGCCCGATTCAATTGGCCCGGCGTCCACCCGGCCGGTGGATCGTGGCATTCCCATCGCATGATTGCTTGCGCCCAACGACGGCTGCGGCAGAGAGCTCTTTATCCGGCGATGCAGACCGCTTGACGGCCGAATCACTTTGGCAGGACGCAAGCGTGTCTGCCAGGCCGCATGTCTTGCACTTTACGTGTCAAGACATGCGGCTGCTCTTCTCAGGGACGGGTTCCCAGTTCCAGTGACATCAGATAAATGCCCAGTACCCGGTCATCCAGGGACATGCCCAGTTGCGACGGCGATGCAGGTTCGTCATAACGCATCTGAATACGGACTTCCTGCCCTGCCTGCAGTTGGGGCAGGCTGATCCTCAGCGGTTGCGGTTGAGGCGTCGATGCGGTCAATTTCTGCACCTGCCACTGCCCGTCGTTGACACGTGCGCTTACCTTCATTGAGGTCCTCTTCGGCGCCCATAGTCCAGACACGTGCAACACCAACGGTGCTCCCTCGGGAATGGATTGCTGCACACTGAATTTGAGTTCGGACTCATCGCCGATCGACCATGTACCGGATGGCTCGTCTGCCGACCAACCCGCGCCCAGATATGGGCGAATGTGTCCGGGGGTGAGGGACTGCGCCGCGGGCAGGATCGGTGCCTTGGGCAGATCCTGTCGGTCTACCACGAAGTAGCGGGCAGTATCCGGCCTGCGATCGAACTTCTTGGCGACGAGTTCCGCAGCACTGTCCGGGGCCAGCGCGCACGCTCCCGCGGGATACACGGTGATGGGCGCGCCTTCCTGTCCTGGAATGTAGAGCGCCTTGCGACATCTCGGACCTACCACCAGGGCAGGAAGGCTCGACGGGGGACCCTCGGTGGCAGCATTGCGCTCAAAGAAGACCTCTTCCGTCGGACTCCAGAGCCACGGCACGTAGCCATAGATGAGCTGGGCGGCGCGGCTGGGGGTCAGGTAGGACTCGACCTTCGCCGGCCAGGCCGTACGCGCGCTCAAGACGGCGGTAAGCGCAACGATGACCCACGTTGCAGTGCCAAGCCAGCGACTCCAGCGAGTCGGCCCCATCGGTTGCAGCGCGGCGATCAGCGGATAGAAAAGGCAGATGTACCACAGGCCGTATCGTGCCGGTCCGAATGTGCCGCCGGAGTTGATGTTGGTGGTCGCCGCCTGCGCAAGCATGGCCGCCAGCGCATAGACGACCACGTAGACGAGCAGGGTCGGCGCCGGGCGCGCGTAGCGTCGCTTGATCAGGCCGTACAAGGCAATTGCAAGGATCACCGGCCCCAGCGGCCAGCTGGGCAGTAGCCCGATATCGGGGTCGAACAGGTAACGCAACGACGACAGGACGTGCAGATCCGAGACCTGCGCGCCTCCGTTGATCAACTGCGGGGTGATGCTGCCGAAGCGCGAAAAGTAATAAAACGGGTGCAACAGGGCAAACACCGGGGCCAATGCAAGTGCCAGGACTTCCAGCGACGACATGCCGGAAGCTCGCGACCTTGCGTGGATGACCAGCGCGAGGACGCAGGCCAGGCAAGCAGGCACCGCAAAACTGATGTTCTGACTCGTCACAATCGCAAGCAGCAGGCCTGTATACGCCCAGCGCCGCTGCAAGGCGCAGGCCAGCGCCGCTGTACTGAGCACCACTGTGAACAGCTCGGTGTGCACCTTGTTCACGTACCAGAGTACTGGCGACGCAAGCAGGATCGCTGCAGCCGCCAGGATTCCCCGCCGGCCGTGCAGGTGGTGGCACAACAGGAACAGGCCCGCAATCAAGATGGCGTGCAGCAGCATGTAGTGCGCATGCGACTCGGTGCTGAGGCCGATGATTTCGCCTGCTTCCCCGACCGCGGCTGCTGCTGCGGGGTAAAACCAGAAGTGATTGAAATCAGTACCGCCGTTGACGGTCAACGGCCGGTACATGTTCTTGAGATCGGCTACCGGCTGCATTCCCCGGATCTGGCCCGACAGTCTCAGCCGCTCGTAAGCGGCCCATGTCTCTTCCTGGACGTAGGGCCGATGTTCGATGCCCATGGCCATTTCCATCGCGTAGTATTCCGAGCCGTCGCCGGTACGGTCCCTCGGAAAGCTACAGAGGACTGGATACAGCACCGCGACGATCAGCAGCCCAGCGACCAGATACAGCAAGGCGATGCGAATACGTCGCTGGTTGTCCGACATGTTCCGGCGCAAGTCATCCGTGCCCTGTGCAACGTATTCGGTAGTCATTAACGCCCGTCCGAAGCCAGAATGTCGTTGGCCAGGTTCCTGCCTTCGCGCACGGCATAGTTGGTGCCGCGGTCTTCCGGATAGACCTGCGCCATGCTGGTCAGGTAGACATTGGGCAGCGGGGTCTTACGTCCCGGGACCAGGCTCGAATAATGCTTCTCGGCGATCGGCTGGGCGTATTCGGCGCGCCATACATGGACGTCCTGAATCCAGCTACGGTCGAACGCGGGAAACATCTTCTGCAGATGTGGCAGCGAGAAGTCGACCAGCTCCTGGTCGGTCATCGTGTACATCGGGTGGCTGGTCGGAAGGTACTTGGACAGGTAGACGATATGGCGACCACCGTACGAGCTGGCCGGCTCGAAGTTCGTATGCTCGATCACCCCGACGTACGGGAATCCGGGATCGTTGACATTCAGCCAGTAAGTTTCAGACAGGCTTCGGTCCAGCGAAAGCACCATGCACACATTCGCCAGATAACGGATGCGCCGCAGCGACTGCAGGAATGCGTCGTCGGTCTTGCCCTGGAGCAGGTTGGCAGAGATGGGGAAGGCGGTCGACAATACGACGTTGTCAGCCTGCACTTCGCCGTCTTCCAGCAGCACGCCGGTGGCAACGCCATTCGCGGTCAGTACCGAGGTCGCGCTGGTGCCAAGCCGAATTTCACCACCCAGTCGAACGATGGCTTCACCAAGTTTTTCAGCCAGCGCGGCGAAGCCGCCGCGATAATAGGCGAGCACTTCGTCGCCCGAGTTGCTGCGGCTGCCGCCGCGCAACACAAGCTTTTTCCAGAACCAGACCGCGGAAACATCGTCGGCCACATCGCCGAACTTGCCGACAAGCAGCGGATCCCATACGACCTTGTAGGCTTTCTCGCCACACAGGTCGAGCAGCCATTCCTTGGCACTGAGATTCTCCAGTTTCTTCCAGTCCTTGACCGAGCGGGCACGCAGGACCGCGATGCCAAGACGGATGCGATCGATGAACGGCAGGGCATCGAACCGGAGCAGGTCCATTGGAGTGCTGAGGCGATAGAACTGGTCCGCAAAATACATGCCGGTCCGGGTGGGGCGCAGCACGATGTTGTCGTTTGCTCCCAATTCTTCGATCAGCTTGAATATCTCGACATCGTTGTTGAACCAATGGTGATAGAACTTCTCGAGGACCTGGTCGCCAACCTTGAAACCGCCTGCCAGGCCGCCAAGTTCATGGTCACGCTCGACGACCAGGACGCGCTTACCCTGCTTGGCGAGCTCGTAGGCGACAGATAGGCCGGCGAAGCCGCCGCCGATGATCACAGTATGGAATTGGTTCATTTGCTTGAGATGCTCGCAGGGGATCGGAATGTAATGGCGCGATTTAGAGAGAATTGCAGAATCAGCACGACCACCAACGTGGCCAGCTTGGCCCAAAGCGGATTCCAGCCGAGGACCGAAACCAGACCCCATAGCAATGCGCTGGAGACGAGGTAGCCCACCAACGCCGTTGCAACGAAGAGGCCGAGACGCCGCATCGTTTTATCGTAGGTCTGAAACGTGAAGTGGCGATTCAGTGCGAAACTGAGCAAGGTGCCGGCAAGATAACCAGCCGCGTTGGCGAGTTGGTAGTTGACGTGCAGCCAGATCAGCCCGGTGTACACACACAGGTCCAGGCAGACGCCGGAGCCCCCGCAGACCGCGTAAAGGACAAACTGGCGGATGCGCGGATCCGCCAGCGCCACGCGCAGTAATTTCATCATGTGGCCCGTTCGTTATGTGATGGGATATTCGCGGTCGACTCAATCACTGCTTGCGGCGTGGCGTTAACGTGCCGCAGGGCGCGGCCGAGGTATTCGCCAATGACGCCGATCGCAAGTAACTGGACGCCGCCAGTGATGAGCACGCAAACCATCATGGAGGCCCAGCCGACCGGCATGGCGTTGACGGTGAACCGTTGAACGACAAAGACCAGTGCAAGCAGGAAGCCGAGCATGGAGACGGCAATCCCCATCAGCGAGGCAAGTCTCAGGGGAAATACCGAAAAGCTGGTGGCCATCTTCAGCCACAGCGAGATGGACTTGCGGAGGCTGTAACCGGACTGTCCGTCTGCACGCGCGTGATGGTCGATCTTGATGCTGGTGATTCTCGTCGTGGTAGCAAGAATCAAACCATCGAGATACACGTTGGGGCCGGTGAACTTGACCAGTTCTTCCCGGACTCCAGCGACCATCGCACGAAACGGCGACAGATAGAGTCCCTGGGGCTTGCCAAGCAGATACACCGCCATCCGGTCATTCAGTGCGCTTCCGGCTTTCTTCCACAGCGCGTGCTGCTTGGAATGGAAGCCTGCGTAGCAGACATCGTAACCATCGCCGAGAGCGGCAAGCAGCGCGGGAATGTCGTCGGGATTGTGCTGCAGGTCGTCGTCCATGGTGATGATCTGCTGGCCGCGCGCCACACGCAGGCCGGCCATGATGGCGTTGTGCTGGCCTGCGTTCTTGCGCAGGTTGATCACCTTCCACCAAGGCCGCTCGCGCGCCAAGTCAAACAGCACCTTGCGCGAGTCATCCGGGCTGCAGTCGTTGACCAGGATGACTTCAAAGGAATCGCCGAACATGGTGGGCAGTGTCCGGCCCAGCTTGTCTGCAAGTTTCGGCAGGATCGACGCACTCTTGTAGACCGGGATAACGACCGAAAGTTTGCAGGTCTCAGTTGGCATTGTCATGGCGATGATATTTTTCCAGGAGGCGCCGCGTGTACCCGGGGCTTACGTCGATGCCAAGTGTCGGTGCGACCTGCATCATGAGTGTGGCATCCGGCTGCGTCCCCCCGGTGCGGTCGACAATCTCGCGGCGCGCATGCAGGCCCAAGATCGATTCCATGACGTCCACCAGTGCCGGCATGCTGATGACCTCCGGCGGCGCCAGGCTGGCGCGCAGTTGCTCGGGCGCTCCATCCTGCAACAGGCGCATGGTGATTGCGGCGACGTGCTCAACGTCTATCAGGCACCTCACGGCACCGGACCACATCGGGATCGGCTCGCCGCTGCGCAGACGGTCGGTCAGGAAATTGATCAGGTTGTGCGGATTTCCCGTGCGCCCCACCACTTGCGGCAGGCGCAGGATCAGATAGCGGCCGCCGCGATCGGCAACCAACTGTTCCATCCGCACTTTGTGACGGGCGTATTGACCGCTCCCGCGATCCGGGTCTTCGATGCTGCAGGTACTGAAATAGACGAAGGCGCCCCTGGCGGCCGCAAGCCGCTCCTCCAGCAGTTGCTGTTCGCGCGCATAGGCGGAGGGGTCGATCTCACTGGAATTTGAGACTCCGGATGCGAATAATGTGGCCTCCAGTGTTTCGATAGCTTGAGCATCAAAAGCGGATGCAAGCAGTCCTCTACCGACAATCATGGGCGCGATGGATCCTCTGCATGGTGGGTGCAGGCCGATGCGACATGTCGATCCATGACCATCTCGCCTGAGCGGGGGTTGAACAGTTTACAACCAGAGCGACCGTTCTAGGGGACGATGCCGAGGAAAGAGGTGGACAGCGCTCTATGCGAGCGCTGTCTCAAGTTCCGGCAGGAGAGTGAAAAGATCTCCCACCAACCCGATATCGGCAATCTCGAAGATCGGCGATTCAGGGTCCTTGTTGATTGCCACGATCGTGCCGGCGTCCTTGATGCCGGTCAGATGCTGGATCGCCCCGCTGATGCCGATCGCCACGTACAGCTCGGGGGCGATGATCTTGCCGGTCTGGCCGACCTGCAGCTCGTTCGGTACGTAGCCGGCGTCCACGGCGGCGCGCGAGGCGCCCACGGCGGCGCCGAGTTTGTCGGCCAGGCTGTAGATGTGCTGGAAGTTCTCGGCCGAGCCGACGCCGCGGCCGCCGGAGACCACACGCTTGGCGCTCTGCAGGTCCGGGCGGTCGGAGCTGCCTGCGGCCAGGCCGACGAAGCGGGTATGGGTGGGCAGCGCGGCATCGACGGTGACCGCTTCGACCGTCGCACTGCCGCCGGCTGCCGCTTCCGGCCAGGAGGCGCTGCGCACGGTGGCGACCACGATCTGGTCGGCCGGCGCTTTCACCGTGATGATCGCATTGCCTGCGTAGATCGGGCGCTTGAAGGTGTAGGCATCTTCGACCGCCATCAGGTCGGAGACCTGGTTGACGCCCAGCAGCGCGGCAACCACCGGCATCAGGTCCTTGCCGAACGTGGTCGAGGGGCCGAATACATGGGTGTAGCCCTGGCCGGCGAGCTGGGCGATCTGCGGCCCCAGCACCTGCGCGATGGCATGTTCGTTGGCGGCGTTTGCCACCGTCAGCACGCGAGCAACACCCGCCAGCTGCGCGGCCTGCGCCGCAACCGCGGCCGGATCGGCCGCCAGCACGACGATGTCGATGGACTCGGCCGACACCGCCAGCGCGGCGCTGAGGGTCTTGGCAGTGGCCGCATTGAGCTGGCCGTTGAGAT
This sequence comes from Xanthomonas sp. NCPPB 3218, assembly GCF_056725185.1. NCBI lineage: Bacteria > Pseudomonadati > Pseudomonadota > Gammaproteobacteria > Lysobacterales > Lysobacteraceae > Xanthomonas > Xanthomonas sp. NCPPB 3218. The sequence goes on along the minus strand of NZ_CM161516.1, from coordinate 4,216,612 downwards.
GTTCGGCAACGATGAGAACCTTGGCCATTACAGCAACCCCTTCTGCTTGAGTGCGGCCACCAGCTCGGCGGCGTCCTTGACCATCACGCCGCGGCTGCGCTTGGACGGCGCGGCGTAGTGGGTGGTGCTGAGACTGTCATGCGCATCGACGCCGAGATCGGCGAAGGCCAGCGTTTCCAGCGGCTTGCTCTTGGCTTTCATGATGTCCGGCAACTTGATGAAGCGCGGCTCGTTCAAGCGCAGATCGGTCGTCACCACCGCCGGCAGGTCCACTTCCAGCGTCTCCAGGCCGGCATCGACTTCGCGGGTCACCGTGGCCTTGCCATCGGCGACCACCAGCTTGCCGGCGAAGGTCGCCTGCGGGCGACCCCACAAGGTGGCCAGCATCTGGCCGGTCTGGTTGGCGTCGTCGTCGATCGCTTGCTTGCCCAGGATGACCAGATCCGGCTGTTCCTTCTCGACCAGCTTGAGCAGGGTGCGCGCGGCGGTCAACGGCTGGATTGCCGCGTCGGTGACCACGTGGATGGCGCGGTTGGCGCCCATCGCAAGCCCGTTGCGCAGGTGCGCGGCCGCATCGGCCGGGGCCAGGGTGGCGACCACCACCTCGGTGGCGATGCCGGCGTCGCGCAGGCGCAACGCCTCTTCCAGGGCGATTTCGTCGAACGGGTTGGGCGAGAGCTTGACGCCGTCGGTGACCACACCGGAACCATCGGGCTTGACCTGAATGCGGACGTTGTAGTCCACCACGCGCTTGTAGGCGACGAGGATTTTCATCGTGTACGAGATCCTTCAGCTGTTGCGGGAAGGCCCGGCCGCGGCGGCAGGCTCGGGAGTGGGGCCATTCTAACCGGGCGGCATGCACCATGCGATGGCGTATGGATGCTGCGGCGCAACACTTGCGCATGCCGTTTGGGCCTGGGATTGCTCCGACCGTATATCCTGTGTGGTTTGAGAACGCAGCGCTGCGCGCGCGACCAGGAGGGGTAGACAGTGGCGACTTGGCTAGTGACCGGCGGGGCCGGTTTTATCGGCGGAAATTTTGTTCTTGAGGCAGTGGCGCGCGGCATTCGCGTGATCAATCTCGACGCGCTCACCTATGCGGGGAACCTGAACACGCTGGCGTCGCTGGAAGGCAATGCCGACCATGTCTTCGTCAAGGGCGACATCGGCGACGGCGCGCTCGTGACCCGTCTGCTGCAGGACCATCAGCCGGACGCAGTGCTGAACTTCGCTGCCGAAAGCCATGTGGATCGCTCGATCGAAGGCCCCGGCGCTTTCGTCCAGACCAACGTCGTCGGTACCCTGGCCTTGCTCGAGGCCGTGCGCGACTACTGGAAAGCACTGCCGGATGCGCGTCGCGAGGCCTTCCGGTTCCTGCATGTGTCCACCGACGAGGTCTATGGCACGCTGGGCGAGACCGGCAAGTTCACCGAGACCACGCCGTATGCGCCCAATTCCCCGTACTCGGCATCCAAGGCCGCCTCGGATCATTTGGTACGTGCGTTCCACCACACCTACGGGCTGCCGGTGCTGACCACCAACTGCTCGAACAACTACGGCCCATACCATTTCCCGGAAAAGCTCATTCCGCTGGTGATCGCCAAGGCGCTGGCCGGCGAGCCGTTGCCGGTGTACGGCGATGGCAAGCAGGTACGCGACTGGCTGTTCGTCAGCGACCACTGCGAGGCGATCCGCACCGTGCTGGCCAAGGGCCAGGTCGGTGAGACCTACAACGTGGGCGGCAACTCCGAGCGCCAGAACATCGAGGTCGTGCAGGCGATCTGTGCGCTGCTGGATCAGCATCGCCCGCGTGAGGATGGCAAACCGCGCGCGAGCCAGATCACCCATGTCACCGACCGCCCCGGACACGACCGTCGCTACGCGATCGATGCCTCCAAGTTGAAGAACGATCTGGGCTGGGAGCCGGCCTATACCTTCGAGCAAGGCATCGCGCAGACGGTGGAGTGGTACCTGACCAACCAGGCCTGGGTGCAGGGCGTGCTGGATGGCAGCTATCGGCTGGAACGGATCGGCGCCGCGGCCTAACGCGAGCCCTTAGGCAAGAGCCCGCGCATGTAAGCGTGTGCGGGCCTCAACAGGACATACCTGATGACACAACGTAAAGGCATCATTCTGGCGGGCGGCTCCGGCACGCGCCTGTATCCGATCACCAAGGGCGTCAGCAAGCAGCTGTTGCCGGTGTACGACAAGCCGATGATCTACTACCCGCTGAGCGTGCTGATGCTCGCGGGTATCCGCGACATCCTGATCATCAACACGCCGCACGAGCAGGCGCTGTTCCAGACGCTGCTGGGCGATGGTTCCCAGTGGGGCGTCAATATCCAGTATGCCGTGCAGCCCAGCCCCGATGGTCTGGCGCAGGCCTATCTGATCGGCCGCGAGTTTGTCGACGGCAAGCCGAGTTGCCTGGTGTTGGGCGACAATATCTTCCATGGGCATGGCCTGACCGATACCTTGCGCCGCGCCGATGCGCGTGAGCAGGGTGCAACCGTCTTCGGTTACTGGGTCAACGACCCGGAGCGCTACGGCGTTGCCGAATTCGATCAGCAAGGCAAGGTCATCGATATTGCCGAAAAGCCGGAAAAGCCCCGTTCCAACTACGCCGTCACCGGCTTGTATTTCTATGACGGCAAGGCCAGCGACTACGCGGCTGCGTTGAAGCCTTCGCCGCGCGGCGAGCTGGAGATCACCGATCTCAATCGCTGCTATCTCGATGCCGGCAATCTGCACCTGGAGCCGTTGGGGCGTGGGTATGCATGGCTGGATACCGGCACGCATCAGTCATTGCACGAAGCGGCCAATTTCATCGAGACCATCCAGATGCGCCAGGGCCTGCAGGTGTGCTGCCCGGAAGAAATCGCATTTGGTCAGGGCTGGATCGATGCCGAGCAGCTGGAGCGTCTGGCGGCGCCGTTGTTGAAGAATGACTACGGCAAATATCTGACTGCATTGGCCAAGCGCGGGGTTGTCCATTGAAAGTGATCGAAACGACGTTGCCCGGCTGCGTCGTCATCGAGCCTGCGGTCTTTGGCGATGCGCGCGGTTATTTCTTCGAAACATGGAATGCAGAGCGCTTCGGGCAGCACGGCCTGCCGACAAGCTTTGTACAAAGCAACGTCTCCACGTCCGCCAGGGGCGTGCTGCGTGGTCTGCATTACCAGTGGCCCCGGCCACAGGGCAAGCTGGTGAGCGTGCTCGAAGGCGAGGTGTATGACGTCGCGGTGGATATCCGTGCCGGGTCACCCCACTTCGGGCGTTGGACTGCCGTTTTGCTCAGTGCGGAAAACCGCCGCCAGGTCTGGATACCTGAAGGCTTCGCGCATGGTTTTGCCGTGCTTTCAGAAAAAGCATTGTTCAGCTATCTGTGCACCGACATTTACGTCAAGGAGGCAGATGCAGGCGTGCGCTGGAACGATGCGGCGATCGGGATCGATTGGCCGATCAGCGATCCAGTGCTGTCCGCCAAGGATGCCAAAGCGCCGTTTCTGAATGAGGTGCCAGTCGATCGACTGCCGGTGTACATGCCGTGACCACGGTGTTGTTTGGTGCCAATGGGCAGGTCGGGACGGAACTGCTGCGCGCACTGGCAGCCGATGACGCAATATGTGCAACGACGCGCAGCGGCCGGTTGGCCGATGGAAGCGCGTGCGAGGCGGCGGATTTCGACGCGCCGGAAATGCTGGCCGTCTTGTTGGACCGGGTCGGCCCGTCGCGCGTGGTCAATGCGGCCGCCTACACCGCAGTGGATCGCGCCGAACAGGAGCGAGATAGCGCCATGCGCGCAAATGCCATCTCGCCCGGCGTCATCGCCGCATGGTGTGCATCCCGCAACGTTCCGCTGGTGCACTACTCGACCGACTACGTCTTCGACGGTCAGGGCGCCGCGCCGTATCCGGAGGATGCGCAAACCTCGCCGCTTGGTGTGTATGGCGAGACCAAGCTTGCTGGCGAGGAGGCCATCCGTGCTTCGGGTGCGCAGCATCTGATCCTGCGCACGGCATGGGTGTACGCCTCGCACGGCGCAAATTTCCTGCGCACCATGTTGCGTGTGGGTGCCGAGCGCGATGAGCTGCGGGTGGTGGCCGATCAGGTCGGAACACCGACACCCGCCGCCCTGATTGCCGATGTCACTGCGCAGTTGCTGCTCCAACGCACCCCCGACACGTCGGGTACCTGGCACCTCACGGCGGCAGGGCAGACCAGCTGGCATGGCTTTGCCGAGGCGATCTTCCAGCAAGCCGTCAGCACAGGCCTGTTGCCGCGCGCACCGCGCGTGGTGCCGATCACGACCGCCGACTATCCGACGCCCGCAACGCGGCCGGCGTATTCGCGGCTGTCGATCGACAAACTGCAGCGCGAGTTCGACATCGTGTTGCCGGACTGGCAGCTCGGCCTGCAGCGCGTGATTGCCGAAATCGCCGCTGCCAGAGAGTAAATCCGCAACTCTGGTCGGTGGCGATAGGTCCGCTGATCGATACGAGCCGCAAAAACAAACAGCCGGGAATCCCCGGCTGTTTGCTGATACGTCGGAAGGGCCTGCAAGCGACCGATCAGGCGCGCCCGTAGGTATCTTCGAAACGCACGATGTCGTCTTCGCCCAGGTAGCTGCCGGACTGCACTTCGATCAGCTCCAATGGCAACTTGCCCGGATTGCGCAGGCGATGGGTCACGCCCAGTGGGATGTAGGTACTCTGATTTTCGGTCAGCAGCAGCACCTCGTCGCCACGGGTGACTTCGGCGGTTCCGCTCACCACGATCCAGTGTTCGGCGCGATGGTGATGCATCTGCAGGCTCAGCACCGCACCGGGTTTGACGGTGATGCGCTTGACCTGGTGGCGCTGGCCCATGTCGATCGAATCGTAGGCGCCCCACGGGCGATAGACCTTGCGATGCCAGGTGGCCTCTGAACGGCCAGCCGTCTTGATCTGGCCGACCACATCCTTGACCTCCTGGATGCGATCACGATGACCGACCAGCACGGCGTCCGGCGTCTCGACGACGACGACGTCTTCCAGGCCGACCATGGCGATCAGGCGCGAGCCGTACGCATAGGTGTTCTTGCAGTCCAGCTGGATGACATCGCCGTGGTGCGCATTACCCTGGCCGTCCTGTTCGGAGACGTCCAGCAGCGACGACCACGACCCGACATCGTTCCAGCCGGCATCCAGCGGCACCACCACTGCATCGGCGGTCTTTTCCATCACCGCATAGTCGATCGAATCCGATGGGCTGGAGGCGAACGCGTCCTTGTCCAGGCGGGTGAAGTCGGCGTCGCGCTTGCCGCCTTCCCACGCCTTCTGGCACGCATCGGCGATGGCGGGCTGGAACTTGCGCAGTTCTTCCAGATAGCGCGAGGCGCGGAACAGGAACATGCCGCTGTTCCAGTAATACTCGCCGCTGGCCAGATAGCCTTGCGCGGTGGCCAGGTCGGGCTTTTCGACGAAGCGCTCGACTGCGGTGGCGCCGGTGCCGGCACCGGCCTTGATGTAGCCGTAGCCGGTTTCGGGCGCGGTGGGCTTGATGCCGAAGGTGACCAGCTTGCCCTGCGCTGCGGCAGCTGCCGCGACGGTCACGGCAGCCTGGAAGGCGGCCTCGTCACGAATCACGTGATCGGACGGCAATACCAGCAACAGCGGATCGTCGCCATTGCGGGTGGCTTCCAGGGCGGCTACAGCAATCGCCGGAGCGGTGTTACGGCCCTTGGGCTCGAGCAGGATGGCAGACGGCTTGACGCCCAACTGCTGCAACTGCTCGGCGGCCATGAAGCGGTGTTCTTCGTTGGCCACCACGATGGGGGCATGTGCCGCCACCGGAGCGGAACGCAGCCAGGTGGCCTGCAGCATGCTGTGCTCGCCGACCAGCGGCAGGAACTGCTTGGGATAGGATTCGCGCGACAACGGCCACAGGCGCGTGCCGGAACCGCCGGACAGGATGATCGGAAGGACGTCGCTCATGAGCGGGGGAAACTCCAGTGCGTCAAAGTGGGGGAAGATGTTAAATCAGCCGCGCAGCAGGTTGGAAATTTCCTGCGTACGCGTTTCCAGCAGGGCGGCATCGCCGCGCGTTTCCACGTTCAGACGCAGCAGCGGCTCGGTGTTGGAGCTGCGCAGGTTGAAACGCCATTGGCCGAAGTCGGCACTGATGCCGTCGGTATAGTCCAGCTCCGGCGACTGATCGCCGTAGTGATCCATCACGCGGGCAACCGCTGCCTTGGCATCGTCCACCTTGAAGTTGATCTCGCCGCTGCAGGGGAATTTCTGCATGCGCGCCTCGACCAGATCCGCCAGCGAACGACCCGACTGCGACACCAGCTCGGCGATCAACAACCAAGGGATCATGCCGGAGTCGGCGTAGGCGAACTCGCGGAAATAGTGGTGCGCGCTCATCTCGCCGCCATACACGGCGTTTTCGCTGCGCATCTTTTCCTTGATGAAGGCATGGCCGCTCTTGCACAGCACCGGGATGCCGCCGGCGTCCTCGACCATCTCGACGGTGTTCCAGGTCAGGCGCGGGTCGTGCACGACCTTGCCACCCGGCTGCTTGGCCAGGATCGCCTGGGCCAGCAGGCCGACCAGGTAATAGCCTTCGATGAAGCGGCCGGTGTGGTCGAAGAAGAAGCAGCGATCGAAGTCGCCGTCCCAGGCGATACCGAAGTCGGCGCCGTGTTCCTTGACCGCCCTGGCGGTGGCGTCGCGGTTTTCGGGCAGCAGCGGGTTGGGGATGCCGTTGGGAAAGTTGCCATCGGGTTCGTGGAAGACGCGGATGAACTCGAACGGCAGCTGCGGTGCAAGCAGGTCGACGATCAGGCCGGCGCCACCGTTGCCGGCGTTGACCACCAGCTTGAGCGGCTTGAGCGTGCTGCGGTCCACGTAGCTGAGCAGATGCTCAAGATAGGCGGTCTTGTCGGTACGGCTCTGCTCGCTTGCGGTTGGCTCGCCGGGTGCGGCGGTATCGGCAGCGACGGTGTCGCGGATCGCGAACAGGCCGGTGTCGGAGCTGATCGGTCGCGCCTGCTCGCGGACCAGCTTCATGCCGTTGTAGTCCATCGGGTTATGGCTGGCGGTGACCATCACGCCGCCGGCCGCCTTGAGGTAATCGGTCTGGAAATAGACCTCCTCGGTGCCGCACAGGCCGATGTCGATCACTTCGCGGCCGCTGGCGCGCAGGCCGGCCGAAAGCGCTTCCTGCAGGCCGGGGCTGGCCAGGCGCACGTCGTGGCCCAGGACCACGGGCCCTTGCTCCAGCTGCGCCGCCAATGCCACGCCGATGCGGCGCGCCAAGTCCTCGTTGAGTTCATCCGGCACGCGGCCGCGGATGTCGTAGGCCTTGAAGGCGGGTAGCGTCATGGGCAATTCCTGGGATGGGGGAATTCCGAGTTTAGCGGCTGTGCCGTGTCTTGGGTGTGGCGGAATTGCGATCGGGGACAGGGAACAGTCAGCGGCTAGAATGGCCGCTTCACATCAGCGAGGCGAGGGCGGTGATGAGCAATGGTGGACGTGGTGCGGCAAGCGGCAAACGCTATGCCGATGCCGGGGCGGCGCTGGATGGGGTGCTGGCCGATGGCCAGACCCTGGCGGTCGGCGGCTTTGGGCTGTGTGGAATCCCGGAAGCGCTGATCGCGGCAGTGCGCGCGAGCGGGGTCAGCGGATTGACCGTGATCTCCAACAATGCAGGCGTCGATGGATTCGGGCTGGGTCAATTATTGGCCACCCGGCAGATCCGCAAGATGATTTCGTCCTACGTGGGCGAGAACAAGGAATTCGAGCGGCAGTACCTGGCCGGCGAACTGGAGCTGGAGTTCAACCCGCAAGGCACGCTGGCCGAACGCCTGCGCGCGGGCGGTGCGGGCATTCCCGCGTTCTATACCGCAACCGGTTACGGCACCATCGTCGCCCAGGGCAAGGAAACCCGGCAATTCGACGGCAAGCAGTACGTGATGGAAACCGCGCTGCAGGCCGACGTCGCGCTGGTCAAGGCCTGGCGTGCGGATACGGCCGGCAATCTGGTGTTCCGCAAGACCGCGCGCAACTTCAACCCGGCCTGCGCCATGGCCGGTCGCGTCTGCGTCGCCGAGGTCGAGGAGATCGTGGAGGTGGGTGCGATCGATCCGGACCAGGTGCATCTGCCCGGCATCTATGTCGACCGGCTGGTGCTCAACGCCACCCCGGAAAAACGCATCGAACAGCGCACCGTGCGCGAAGGACAGCACTGATGGCCTGGACCAGAGACCAGATGGCCGCACGTGCGGCGCGCGAATTGACCGATGGTGCCTACGTCAACCTGGGTATCGGTCTGCCGACGCTGGTGGCCAACCACATTCCCGATGGCGTGGACGTGTGGCTGCAATCGGAGAACGGCCTGCTCGGCATCGGTCCGTTTCCCAGCGAGGACGAGGTGGATGCGGACCTGATCAACGCCGGCAAGCAGACAGTGACCGCGCGTGCCGGGGCCAGTTATTTCGGTAGCCACGACTCGTTTGCGATGATCCGCGGCGGGCACATCGATCTGGCGATTCTCGGTGCGATGCAGGTGACCGAGCGCGGCGACCTGGCCAACTGGATGGTGCCCGGCAAGATGGTCAAGGGCATGGGCGGCGCGATGGACCTGGTGGCCGGCGTCAAGCGCGTCGTCGTGCTGATGGAACATGTCGCCAAGGACGGCAGCCACAAGATCCTGCGCGAATGCGACCTGCCATTGACCGGCGTCGGCGTGGTCGATCGCATCATCACCGACCTGGCGGTATTCGACGTCACCGATCGCGGGCTGGTGCTGGTGGAGGCGGCCGAAGGAGTGGCGCTGGAGGAATTGCGCCAGAAGACCGGTGTGACAATTCTGACGCCTCAATCGTGAGGCAAGGCCGGACGGCCGTCAGGTCATCCGGCCCGCACCACGCCGCGTCCGGTGAAACGGTCGTCCAGTTGCAGATCCGCCAGCCACGGCGCCTGCCAGCGTCCGGAACCGATGCATTGCAGCGGGATCTGGACCGAGGTTCGGTCGAAGTCCAGCAGGTAGCTTTGGTCCTGCGCAACCTGGCAGACGTCTGCAATGAACGCCAACGCACCTTCGTGCACCTGCGCGATCGTCGCCCATTGCGCTGTCGACAGTTCCGGATGGGCGTAGACCGCAGTCGGAACGTCGTTGCTGGCTGTGAAGCAGGAAAATTGCGGCGAAGGAGCGGTGAGCAGTGTTTCCAAGAGCAGGTCGTGGCGCAGGATCGCTGACTGCTCCGGGTCGCTCTCGGTACGCCCATCGAAATAGCGAGCGGCTGCCCAGCTCTGCGCAGTAATCTTTGTGGCGCGCCCGTTCAATGCAAAATAAGCGCCACCCAGCGGCTGTCCGGTCAATCTTGTGAGGTTGGCCTGGATGGTGCCGGAATAACCTATATCGGCCACCATGGCGGTGCCGTCGCCTGCAATCGCTCTCCAGTAATGCAGGTAAGCCGTCCTTTCAGTTTCGGCAAGCGCCAGCAGTTCGTTGATCGCCGGGGCAATCAGTTCCAGCAGCTCGGCATGCATCTCCGGCAGGTAGACATCGCGTTGCATGACCGGGCGGCCCAGGCGACGTTCCAGAATATGTGCTGCAGCCTCTCCCAGGCGCGCCTGTACCAGGTTGCCCAGTGTTCCGGTGTAGGTGCTGTCCAGCAGCAGTGCAAGATCGTCCGGCGCATGCAGTGAGGGGGTTCCGGTTCCCCGCCGCGACGCCAGCAGATACTTGCCATGCAGCTGCTGCGGTGCAGGGGATGTCTGCCTCACCAGCTGGAACCCCTGCTCCAGCAGGTGGCCTTCCCGGCTCAGGAACAAGATCGTTTCGATATTGCGTTGCGTCGCCGTGCGGATCAGCCAGGCGAGATAATCGAAGATCAGCGGGCCGATCACCACATAGCCCAGACATGCCGGTGAAAGAATCGGCAAGGGCATCAACGTTTCCGGATACCGGTCGGCAAGGTCGGCGAACCGATTGGCCAGCAGGCCAAGCCACAACTGGTCCTGCCACCGGGTTGCCGCCCCCGAAGCGGCTCTCAGCGGGCGCAATGCAGGAATCACCTCCAGCAGTGCGGATGGCCGAAGCACATGCACCGGTGTCAACAGCTTGTGCATCTGTGGACGCTGGACATCTGCATGTTCGTTGTCGCCGACATGCAGCCACTGGGAGGCATCGATTTTCTCGAGGGCCGGCAGCTCCCTCCAGACATTGTCGGCATCCTTGCGCCAGCCCGTCTCGCAGGACACATACCAGGCAGCCGGCAGTGCGCTGACTTCTGGTGGCAGGACCTGCTGCAGCAATGCGCTATCCAGATACATGTCCGAAAGCGCAACCAGGCGGATGCCACGTTGTTTTAGTTGCGTCGCTGCTGCGATCACGCCCTGGCGTGGTCGCAGCAGCCGGGCTTCCAGGGCCACTTCCAGTGCCTGGAGGGCGCTGGTCGGAAGTCCCTTCGCATCGGGCAGGCCAGCCAGTGTGGCGTAGATGCTCGATAGATCGACATCGGCGCCACGTTGATGGCGCGCTTTTGACTCGGCAAGTTCGCGTAGTTCGAGAAAATTTCCGATCCCGAATTGGCGTGCTATCAGGTGGGCAAGAAAGGCGCGGGCACCGGCCGGAAACAGGAACGGCCTCACTACCAAGGTGTCGAAGATATCCAGCGACACCAGTCGAGCCTGCAGGGACGACAGTGTCAATCGTGTGGCGATCGGCGTCTCGAGCGACGCCTGCCAGTTGCGTCCACCCTCGTCGCTGAGTGACAGCGTCCCGTCTTGCGGCAGGATGCCGATGCGATACCGCTGATGGCGCACCACAGCGACGAACAAGCGTTCCACTGCGTGGTGCAGTGTGCCGTCGATCTGCCCGTGCTCTTCGGGGAAGTCCTTGAGTTCCAGATTCAGTGCGTACAACGGCCGCAGTGCATCCACCTTCGCCCAGAACATCGATCCGGCAGGAAAATCGATGTACTCCGAGGGGCTGATGTCGAATCCAAGTCGCTGGGCAAGTGTGCGACAGACGCTGAAATTGCTGAGCCAGGTATGCGCCCACAGCAGCACCCGCTCGTAACTTTCGGGATAAAGCATGCCAAGCCGCGGCTCGGCCTGAAACATCCCCAGTTGCCAGGCGATACGCTCCGGGCTCCCCATCAGGGATGACACCAGGTAGCGACGCCACTCGCCTTGTTCGCTGCCGGTATACAGCGATTTTTTCGTATGCAGATGGCCGACAACATCCAATGCCAGGATCTGCTCGCGAAACGTCACCAAGAGCGGTGCGATGTCACGGCCGCGATTGGGCACGACGCGTATCTCGAGCTTCTCGACCTGCGGCAGCTTTGAAAAGCGCTCGCGCGCCTGAGCTGCGGCTGTGTCATCCATCACCGATACCAGCAGGTCATAACCCGCCGGCATGTGCTGGAGCGACTGCGCGAATTCGTCGATCAGGTCGGGATAGAAGACGTGCAGCATCACGCCAATCTTGAGCTGCAGCTGCGACAGGGGAGCAGGCGCGGGGAATGGGTGTTGGTCAGGCAGGCGATGAACCGCCGGGCGTGCGCGCCCGGCTAGCTGTAACCGCCCCACCAAGCCACGAATTCCCAGGGCGCGTATCAGCTTGAGTGCCCGTATTGCGACTGCGGTTGCGCCGGAGAAACCGCCGCCATGGAGTTCTACCGAGCGACGCGCCGCAGCCATGAGTTTGGAAAGACTGCCGGTCACGCGGTACGCCACTGGCTACTCACAGATTCTGGTAGTTCGGGCCCGAACCACCCTCCGGCGTGACCCAGGTGATGATCTCGTACGGGTCCTTGATGTCGCAGGTCTTGCAGTGCACGCAGTTGGCGGCGTTGATCTGCAGGCGCTTGCCGGAGGGGCTGCCGGTGTCTGCGACCATTTCGTAGACGTTGGCCGGGCAGAAGCGGGTGCAGGGGTTGTCGTACTCCTGTACGCAGCGGGTGGCGCAGACGTCGGTGTCGAGCACCTTCAGATGCACGGGCTGGTCTTCGTCGTGCTCGGTGGCAGCGAAGTAGACCGCCTGCAGGCGGTCGCGCGGGGCGAGCTCGCGCGTGCCGTAGTCGCGGTTGGGTTGCTCGTAGTCGCCGATCTTGTGCAATGCCGACCAGTCGGGTTTGTTCTTCAGCGTCCATGGCGAGGCGCCCTTGAGCGCGGTTTCCCAGGCGGCATTGAGCAGGCCGAACCACAAACCCTTCTTGAAGCCGGGCTTGATGTTGCGCACCTGCTTCAACTCGGCCATCGCATCGGACGCGCGCAGTTTCGCGTCGAAGCCTTGCGGCGCCAGCCGCGATTGCACCAGATGTTCGGCGGCCAGCATGCCGCTGCGGATCGCCTGATGGGTGCCCTTGATCTTGGGCACGTTGAGCAGGCCGGCGGTGTCGCCGATCAGCAGGGCACCGGGCATTTCCACCTTCGGCAGCGACTGCCAGCCGCCGGTGACGATGGCGCGCGCGCCGGCCGAGAGGATGCTGCCGCCTTCCAGCAATGGCTTGATCAGCGCGTGGTTCTTCCATTGCTGGAAGGCTTCCCACGGCTGGTACTTCGGGTCGCTGTAGTCCAGCCCGCTCACGTAACCGAGCGCGATCTGGTTGTTGTCCAGGTGATACAGGAAGCTGCCGCCGTAGGTGCGGTTGTCGGCCGGCCAGCCTAGCGTGTGCACGATCTTGCCGGGACTGACGCGCCCCTCCGGTACCTGCCACAGCTCCTTGATGCCGATCGAATAGCCCTGCGGGTCGGCATCGGCGGTGAGGTCGAAGCGTTTGAGCAGGCGCTTGGTCAGATGCCCGCGCGCGCCTTCGGCCAGCACGGTGACCTTGGCACGGATGTCGATGCCGGCGGTGTAACCGGGCTTGTGCGAACCGTCCTTGGCCACGCCCATGTCGCCGATACGCACGCCGATGACCTGGCCGTTGTCGTCGTGCAGGGTTTCGGCGGCGGCAAAGCCGGGGTAGATCTCCACGCCCAGCGCTTCGGCCTGCGGCGCCAGCCAGGCGCACATTGCGCCCAGGCTGACGATGAAGTTGCCGTGGTTGCGCATGCCTGGCGGCACCACCGGGAACTTGCGCGCGCTGTCCTTGCCGAGAAACCAGAATTCGTCGTCGGTGGCGGCCACGCAGATCGGCGGTGGGCTGTCGCGCCAGCCCGGCAGCAAGGCGTCCAGCGGGCCCGGCTCGATCACCGCGCCGGACAGGATATGCGCACCGATGGTGCTGGATTTTTCGATCACGCAGACGCTGATGGCCGGATCGAGCTGCTTGAGCCGGATCGCAAAGGCCAGCCCTGCCGGACCGGCGCCGACGGTGACGACGTCGTACTCCATCACGTCGCGCTCGACCGTCTCTGGCGCATTTGCGCCGACTCCTGCTTCCGACATTGCTCCGCTCCCGTTGGCTCGATGGCTGCTGCGCATTTTCCGGGATTCGATGTGACGGCGGCAAATCGGATCGATTCATCCGCGCCGCGCAGCCTCCACTCAGCGGGCGCGTGCTAGCGTTTGATGCATGAAGATTCGGGTGGCGTTGCCGCAAGCGGAGATCGCCTGGTGTCGCGGCTGGTTGCCGCGCGCGCAGGCCGATGCGCTGCTGCAGGCGCTGCTGACGCAGGTGCAATGGGAAGTACACCGTATCCGCATGTTCGGGCGGACGGTGGATTCGCCGCGTCTGAGCAGCTGGATGGGCGATCCGGACGCCAGCTATCGCTACTCGGGCACGCAGTTCGCGCCGCAGCCGTGGCTGGAGGTATTGCAGCCTTTACGCGCACGCCTGCAGGCCGAGACCGGGGCGCCGTTCAACAGCGTGCTGGCCAACCGCTACCGCAGCGGCAACGATGCGATGGGCTGGCATAGCGACGACGAGCCGGAGTTGGGAGCGCGACCATTGATCGCCTCGGTAAGCCTGGGCGCGACGCGGCGCTTTGCATTCAAACATCGCGACGATGCTGCGTTGAAGCAGACGCTGGAATTGGGGCACGGCGATCTGCTGCTGATGGCAGGCGAGACCCAGCGCCACTACAAGCATGCATTGCCGCGCACCGCAAAGCCCATCGGCGAGCGCATCAATCTGACCTTTCGCCAGATTGCGCCGCGCGTGTCCCCGCCATAAGAGCGGCTAACGAAGCGTAGCGAGCGCTTGGCTGGCAGTGAGTGCAGTGGTTTTGTTGTCCACATCTTGGTGGATGTAGTCAGCAGTGCGAGTCAAACGCTGAGTGGGTCGAGGGCGCTGTGCCCTCACCGCTCGCGGGACACGCCGTGAACCCGTCCCTGGGGGCTCGGTGGCGGCATCCATGCCGCCACACGGTCCCGCAATCGGTGAGGACACCGCACCAGACAGTTTGTTGGCTGCTTTGTTGAAAGCCATGCACACCGACCATCTCGACTGGTCCTTGCCCGCCCACCGTCGCGGGACCTTCTGCGGCATGGATGCCGCAGAAGAGCCTACATGGACGTACTTGCGGCGTGTCCCGCGATGGTGGGCGGGCAAGGGCCCTGCAGCCAGGCCGCAGATCAGCCGCCCTGCGGTAGACCGGCGTGAAGTGCTTTGTTAACCGCTCTAAGATCTGTCGCCTGCGCTTACAGCGGACGCGGCAGGCTCTGGCTGTCCTGCTGGCCGGTGACCAAGGTCCAGCCGACCAGTTCGGTGGTGACCTGCGTCATCGCCTGTTCGAATGCCGCTGCCACCGCAGCCGTGTCGGTGCCGCTGGACGGGCGTGCGACCAGGAAGGTGCGCGAAGCCACCACGCGCTGATCGGCGGCGTGCAGCAGTTTGGCATTGAGTTCGATGGTGGCTGAGGGCAGCGACTGGCCGGCGTAATCGGACTCGAAGCGGCGCAGGTCGATCGCCAGTTTGTAGTCGGAGCGGATGCCGGTGCCGATACGGGCGACGGCGGCGATCTTGCCGGAGTCCTCGAACGCGCGGACCACGCTGTCTTCCAGCATATCGGTGGCCGGCTGCGCCCAGCCTGCGCCGTGATAGACCTGCAACTCGCCCGGGGTCGGGCGTACGTTGATGCGCGGGCTGTCGATCACCCGCGCGGCGCTGGGCTTGGACACCGACAGCTGCCAGCTCACCTGCGGCCAGGACGGGTTCGGCGCGATCCGCACGTTAGGTGCGTAGATGGTGGCCGGCTTCTTGTCGCCGCCGGTCAACACCGAGCAGCCGCCCAGCGCCAGCAACGAGACGCACAACATGGGACGCAACAGACGCATGGCAGTCATTTCGGTTCGAACTCCTTGGGTGCGTCGCGGCCGAGCAGGTAGCGCGCAGGGTTGTTGTCCAGTTTGTCGCTGACCCGGCGCAGGTCGCGGATCAGGCCGCGCAATTCGGTCAGCGTGGGCCCGAGCTGGCCCAGGCCGTCGTTGGCAAAACTATTGATGGCCGCGCGGTTCTCGCCAAGGATGTTGTCGGCGTTGCCGGCGGCCGAATCCAGCTTGACCAGGGTGGCATCGAGCTTTTCCAGGATGCCCGGCAGCTGCTGCACCAGGTTCTGGTCCAGCCGCTTGATGGTGCCATTGGTGGTGGTCAGAGTGGTGTCCAGATTGCGTGCGGCATCGCGCGCGCTGACGATCAGCGCCTGCATGCCTTCGTCGCGGTCGGCGATGCCACCACTGATCTTTTCCAGGTTCTGCAAGGTGGCGGTGATGCTGGCCACGTTCTTGTCCGAGAGCATCTGGTCCATGCGCTCGACGATGCGGTTGGCGGTGTCGGTGATGTTCTGCAGCGCCGACGGCGTGGTCTGGATGATCGGCGCATCGCTCTTGTCGATGGTGGTCAGCGACGGGGCCTCGGGCGTGCCACCGGAGAGCTGGATGATCGACGGGCCGGTCAGGCTGGTGATGGCCAGCTTGGCGCGCGTATCGCTCTTGATCGGCGTGGTGGAGTTCACCCGCACGTGCGCGACCACCTGGCGCGGGTCGTTTGGTGCCAGCGTCAGCTCTGTGATCGAGCCGACCGCGATGCCGTTGTATTGCACCGGGCTGCCGACCGACAGGCCGGTCACCGCCTCGCGGAACACCACCCGGTATTGCTGCCAGGTACGGTCGGAGGAGTATTTCGCGGCCCATAGCCCGAACAGCAGCAGGGCCAGGCCCGCCACGATGGTGAAGGCGCCGATCAGGACGTAATTGGCTTTGGTTTCCATGCTCAGGCGGTCTCGGTGGAGTCGGTCTTGGCCGCGCGCGCGGCGCGGGCGCGCGGACCGTGGAAATATTCCTGGATCCAGGGGTGGTCGATCTGCTCGACTTCGGCCAGCGGCGCGTTGGCGATCACCTTGCGATCGGCCAGCACCGCGATGCGGTCGCAGATGGCGTACAGCGTATCCAGGTCATGCGTGATCAGGAACACGGTCAGGCCCAGCGCCTGTTGCAGGGTGCGGATCAACCGGTCGAAGGCGGCCGCGCCGATCGGGTCCAGCCCGGCGGTGGGCTCGTCCAGAAACAGCAGCGGCGGATCCAGCGCCAGCGCCCGCGCCAGGCCGGCGCGCTTGCGCATGCCGCCGGACAATTGCGAGGGCAGCTTGTCCAGCGCATCGGCCGGCAGGCCGGCCAGCTTGATCTTCAGCAGCGCCAGCTCGAAATACCAGCGCTCGGGAAACTCGCCGTGATGTTCCTTCAGCGGGACCTGCACGTTTTCGCCGACGGTCATCGACGAGAACAGCGCGCCGTCCTGAAACAGCACCCCGGTATTGCGGGTGATGTGCTGGCGGTCGGCGAAACGGCCCGAGCGTGCGTCCGCACCCAACACCTGGATGCTGCCGGCGTCGGGCTCGCGCAGGCCCAGGATGCTGCGCATCAGCACCGACTTGCCGGTGCCCGAGCCGCCGACCACGCCCAGGATCTCGCCGCGCCGCACGTCCAGATCCAGCTCCTCGTGCACGACCTGGCTGCCGAAGCGATTGGTCAGCCCGCGCACCGAAATCGCCAGCTGGTCGTCGTCGGCGTCGGTCTCTGTGCCGGGATTGGGGATTTGGGATTCGGGATTGGTCACAGCACAGTTCTCCCGAGTGTCAGGGCGCCAGCTGCGCTTGTGCCTTGCACGAATCCCGAATCCCGAATGTCGAATCCCAGCCTCATCACCACCCCATCTTCATGAACCACAGCGCGGCGACCGCGTCGAGGATGATGACCAAGGAAATCGTCTGCACCACCGAGGAGGTGGTGCGTTCGCCAACCGACTGCGCGGTGCCGCTGACCTTCAGGCCTTCCAGGCAGCCGATCAGGCCGATCACCAGCGCAAACAGCGGCGCCTTGGATAGGCCGACCAGGAAATGCCGCAGCTGGATGGTGTCGTGCATGCGCGCCAGGTACATCTGCGGCGGGATATCCAGATCGAATGCGCCCACGGTGACGCCACCGGCCAGGCCGGCGATCATCGCGATGAAGGTCAGCAGCGGCAGGGTGAAGATCAGCGCAAGCAGGCGCGGAATCACCAGCAGGTCGATCGGGTCCAGGCCCAGGGTGCGGATCGCGTCCACTTCCTCGCGCGATTTCATCGCACCGATCTGCGCGGTAAACGCACTGGCGGTGCGCCCGGCCAGCACGATGGCGGTCAGCAGCACCGCGAATTCGCGCAGGAAGGCGATCGACACCAGCTCCACCACGTAAATCTCCGCGCCGAAGTCGCGCAGGATGGTCGAGCCCAGGAATGCGATCACCGCGCCGACCAGATACGACAGCAGCACCACCAGCGGCACCGCATCCAGGCCGACCTGCTCCATGTGGTGCACGGTGGAGGTCAGGCGGAAGCGCCGCGGCTCGTGGATCAGCCGCGCGATCTTGACCAGGTTCTCGCCCAGAAAGCTGTTCAGCTCCAGAATGCCCTGGCCGACGCCGTGGGTGGTGCGGCCCAGACGGTCCAGCGCGGCGACGAAGCCGTAGTCGCGTTTGGGCTTGGGGCGTTCGTCGTTGAGTTCCTCGATGGTGCACACCAGCGCCTGGTGCTCATCGCGGAAGTCGATCGCGTCTTCCTTCAGGCCCATGCGGCTGGCGAAGCGCAGCAGCTGCAGCACCCCGGCCGAGTCCAGTTGCCCGATGCCGCGCGCGTCGATGCGCCGGATCCCTTCGGGCACGGCCTGCAGCAGCTCGGCCTGGGGCAACGCGGTCGCCAGGACCCAACTGCCAGCAAGGCGGACCTGTGCGTGATCCTGCGAGTCTTGTTCGATGCGTGGAGGTTGCGCTTTGATCATGGGTGGCCTGTCCGTGGCGCCAGCATACCGCGCCCGGCGTGAGCGAATGATGGGGACGCTTCGCCGCTGCGGTCCCGGCACAGACAATCGGCGCGCCGGCCAGGTGCGCTGCGGCATACACTGACGGTCTCGCCAGACGGCGTTTCTCCGATCCGACCCGCCACGCATGTCCGCTGCCACCGTCGTCCAACCGTCCGCCAGCGCCACCTATGCCCAGCGCGTCGCCTTTGTTTCGGAAATCGCCGGACGCCTGCATTCCTACGGCACCACGGCGCAGCGCCTGGAGGCCGCCGTGGTCGGGCTGTCGCACAAGCTGGGCTTGGACTGCGAGCCCTGGTCCAATCCCACCGGGATCATTTTGAGCTTCAGCGACCCGACCAAGGCCATCGGCTCCAGCGACATCACCCGGGTGATCCGGCTGGCTCCGGGCGAGAACGACCTTTACAAGCTCAGCGTGGCCGATTACGTGGCCGACGGCGTGGCCAACGGGCGCATGAGCATCGCGCAGGGCCACACCGCGCTGCGGCGGCTGGACCGCGAGGTCGATCGGCGCGGCAAGACCATGCAGGTGCTGGCATTCGGGCTGGCCGCCGCCGGCGTGGCAGGGCTGTGGAAACTGCCCTGGCTGGACATCGCCACCGCCGGCGCGATCGGCATGTCGATCGGCCTGCTGACCCAATACACCGACAGGCGGCCGGCGACCAAGGAAGCCGGCGAGGCGCTGGCCGGCCTGCTGGCCGGGGTGGTGGCCGCCGTGGTGGCGTCGCTGGTCGGGCCACTGAACCTCAACACGGTGATCATCGCCTCGCTGGTGGTGCTGCTGCCCGGCATGTCGTTGACCAATGCCTTCAACGAGCTGGCCAGCCAGCACTGGGTCTCGGGCACGGCGCGGCTGGCCGGTGCGGTGACCACGGTGCTCAAGCTCACCGTCGGTGCAGTGATCGCGGTGACGCTGACCCAGGTGCTCGGCCTGCATCCGCAGGTGGCCGCATTGCGCCCGCAGGCCGGCTGGGTGGAATGGGCCTCGCTGCTGGTGGCCGCTTATGCGTTTGCGGTGTTGTTCAAGGCCAATCGACGTGATTATTTATGGATCATGGCGGCGGCCATGTCCGGGTATGTCATCGCGCGTTATGCCGGGCACGCCTGGGGCGGTCCGGCCGGTGTCTTTGCATCGGCCATGGCATTGACCGCCGCCGGTAATCTGTTCGGGCGGGTGATACAAAAACCCGGGGCATTGATCCGTTTGCCCGGCATCATCATGCTGGTTCCGGGCAGTGTCAGCCTGCGCGGCTTTCTGACCCTGATACAGCAACAGGATGTCAGTGTGGGGCAGGCCGCGCTATTGGCGGTGACCAATATCGTGATGGCCTTGATGGCCGGATTGCTGTTCGGCAATCTGTTGATTCCGGCCCGCAAGAATTTATGACCGGCAGAAAACGCGCAATAAAAAACGCCGGCACTGCCGGCGTTTTTTATTGGTAACAATCAAGCCGCCTTGGGCTTCTTGGTCACGCGCTTGGTGGCGGCTTTGCGCGGCGCGGCCTTCTTGGCCGGGGTCTTCTTGGCGCTGACCTTGCTGATCAGAAAGTCTTCGACCTTCTTGCCGGCGGCGGTCAGTTCGGCCAGCCAGCGCGGCTGCTTGCCGCGGCCGGTCCAGGCTTCCTGGGGATTGGCGGGGTTGCGATATTTCGGCGCAACCTTGCCCAGCTTGCGGCCGGCGCGCGGACCCGGCTTGGCAGCGGCAGCCGAACGGCCCGCACCGGCGCTGGCGCCAAACAATTCTTCGATGGAATAACCCTGGGCTTTTGCCGCGCGGGTCAGCTGCGTGCGGACCTTGGCAATCGGGGCGCGCTTGGCAACCACGGTCTGCTGCTTTTTCGCGTTTTTGATCAGGGCACCCAATTGCTTGGCCGACAGGCCGCTAAGATCGATCGACATCACTACTCCGGAAGATGAGAGAGAAAAGAATGCCGGTCCGTGGCAGCGCTGGCCATCATAATGTCAGAAAACCCGGGTGACAAATGCGCCGAAATACTCCGGCGCATTGTGTTCATCTAATCGAAGTAGTTTCGGGTGATTTGATCAACGACCCAGGCGGGAGAATAATCCGGCCTTATCCAGGTTTTCTGCTGCTTCCGCAGTACGGGCACGATATTCAAAGGTACCGGCGGCCAATCCGCGTTCGGAGACCACCACCCGATGCGGAATGCCCAGCAGTTCCATATCGGCAAACATCGCACCCGGGCGCAGGCCGCGATCGTCCAGCGCCGCTTCAATGCCTGCGTCAAGCAATTCGTCCAGCAATGCCTGAGCGGCGGCAATCACCTGCGCATCCTGCTTGGGGTTGATGATGCAGACCACCACCTGCCACGGTGCCATCGGCGCGGGCCAGACGATGCCGGCATCGTCATGGTTCTGCTCGATCGCCGCGGCCACGATGCGCGATATGCCGATGCCGTAGCAGCCCATCTTCATCACTGCGGGCTTGCCGTTCTCGTCGATGACGGTGGCCTGCAATGCCTGCGCATACTGGCTGCCGAGCTGGAACACATGCCCCACCTCGATGCCGCGGGCCAGCCGCAGCTCGCCGCCGTCGGCCGCACGTTCGCCGTCGATGACGTTGCGCACATCGGCAACGGTTTCCGGTTCCGGCAGGTCGCGGCCCCAGTTGACGCCCACCAAGTGCGCGCCGGGCACATTGGCGCCGACCACGAAATCGGCCAGCGCCGCGACATCGCGATCTGCCACCACGCGCACCGGGCGGGCGGTATTGACCGGACCCAGGAAGCCCGGCTCGCAGCCGAGGTGGTCGCGGATTTCGGTTTCGTTGGCCAGGCGGTAGCCGGCCAGGCCGGCGACCTTGCCAAGCTTGATCTCGTTGACGGCATGATCGCCGCGCACCAGCACCAGCACGAAGCCGGCTTCGGTCATCACCGCCACCGACTTGACCGTGCGCTGCAGCGCGATGCCCAGCAACTGGGCGACGTCTTCGCAGGTCTTCTGGGTGGGCGTTGCGACCTGGTGCATTGCCTCGCCAGCCGCAGCGCGCGGGGCGGGCAGGGCGGCGCTGGCGGTTTCCACGTTGGCGGCGTAATCGGAGCCGGTGGAGAACGCCAGCGAGTCCTCGCCGGAGGCGGCGATGACGTGGAATTCCTGCGAGGCGTCGCCGCCGATGGCGCCGGAGTCGGCCTGCACGGCGCGGAATTCCAGCCCCAACCGGGTAAAGATGCGGGTATAGGCCGCGCGCATGTTGTCGTATTCGCGCGCCATGTCGGCATCGGTGAGATGGAAGGAATAGGCATCCTTCATCAGGAATTCGCGCGCGCGCATCACCCCGAAGCGCGGGCGGATCTCATCGCGGAACTTGGTCTGGATCTGGTAGAAGTTCATCGGCAGCTGCTTGTAGCTGTTGATCTCCTGGCGCGCGAATTCGGCCGCGGCCTCTTCGGCGGTCGGGCTGTAGCAGAACTCCTGCTCCTTGCGATCCTTGATCTTGAGCAACTGCCCGCCGAACTTCTCCCAACGGCCGGTGGCGTCCCACAGCTCGCGCGGCTGGATGGTGGGGAACAGCACTTCCACCGCCCCGGCGCGGTTCATTTCCTCGCGCACGATGGCCTCGACCTTGCGCAGCACGCGCAGACCCAGTGGCGACCAGGTGTACAGCCCGGAGGCCAGCTTGCGGATCATGCCCGCGCGCAGCATCAGACGGTGGCTGACCAGCTCGGCGTCGGCCGGGGTTTCCTTGGTGGTGTGCAGGTGGAACTGGGAAAGACGCATCGGGCTTCGCTTGGGCGGAAAGCCCATAGTTTGCCAGTCTCGCGCCCTGCCGGTCAGGGGCACCGGCCGATCGGCCGGATGCCGGGACCGGTATGTGGCCGGCCCCGGGCCGGCTCAGGTGGCCGGATTGCCGCTCGCTGCCGGCTTGCAATAGGCCTTGGCCGCCGCCTCGGCGAGATTGCGCTGCGCCGCGCGTGCGTCCGGGTCCAGCGGGGTGCCGGGCTTGCCGTCGGCGCCGGCGCCCATGGTGACCTCGCCCTTGCCGCTGAGCAGTTCCAGGTTGCGGCGTGCGGTCAGGCAGTCGGCCGATTCGGGCGTGGTGGTTTCCGGCGCGGCGATGGCAGCGGTGCCGCTGCGCGCATCGATCCGGCGCGCTTCGTAGCGCTGGCCGGCCGGTGGCGGAGTTTCGGTGTAGTGGGTGACGCCCTTGGCGTCCTTCCATTTATACAGATCGGTCGCGCCGGCGGCGGCGCTGGCCAGCATCAGCAGGGCGCATAGCCCGGACGACAGGTGCATGTGGCTTCCCCTGGATGATTCCCGCGGCGATTGCAGCATCCGCGGCCCGCGCTGGCAAGTGACGCTGCAGGCGCACAGGCGCGCTACCGCCGGACGGACCTCAGGCCCTACACTTGCCGGATGGATGAGATGAGACCGCCCCCGCGCTCGCGCACGATTTACCTGCTGCCGAACCTGTTCACCACCGCCGGGCTGTTTTCCGGTTTCTACGCCATCATCGCCGCCGCCAATGGGCAATTCGTCCAGGCCGCCATGGCGGTGTTCGTGGCCGCGGTGATGGACGGGCTGGACGGCCGGGTCGCGCGCCTGACCAATACCAGCAGCGAATTCGGCGTGCAGTACGACTCGCTGGCCGACCTGGTCAGCTTCGGCATGGCCCCGGCGTTGGTGATGTACCACTGGTCGCTGTCGGCATTGAAGTACGACAGCAACGTGATGGGTCGGGTCGGCTGGTCGGCCGCCTTTCTGTATGCGGCCTGCGCGGCGCTGCGGCTGGCGCGCTTCAACACGCAGGTCGGCGTGGTCGACAAGCGCTGGTTCATCGGCCTGGCCAGCCCGGCGGCCGCCGGCCTGATGATGTCCTTCGTCTGGGCCTTTGCCGACGATAGCCTGGGCTTCGACGGCGAGCAGCTGCGTTACCTGGCGCTGGCGGTCACCGTGGTGGCGGCCTTGCTGATGGTCAGCCGGATCCGGTTCTGGAGTTTCAAGGGCGGCGCGCGTGGTCCGCGCGCCGACCGTGTGCCGTTCCTGGCGCTGGCGATCGCCACGGTGGTGATCGCGTTGCTGGTGATCGATCTGGCCCGTTCGCTGCTGGTGATCGGCGTGCTGTATGCGCTGTCCGGCCCGGTGATGTGGCTGTGGCGGCGCTGGCGGCGCACGCCCGAGTTGCCATGAGTCAATTGGCCTCCGAGCCGATGTGGTCCGATCTGCAGGTGTCGTATCTGCAGGCGTTGGGGCACACCGTGTATCTGGACCGCGACGCCGTGGACGCGGCGGCACCTGACGAGACGAGCGAGCATGCGCCGGCGGCGGCTGCACCGTCACGCGTGGAGCGCGCGCCATCGATGCCGCCACCCGCGGCACCGCCTGTGGTCCGGCGCAGCGCACCCGCTGCGCCGGCCGACGCGCCGTCTGCGGTCACGACTGCGCCATCGGCAGCGCCGCAGCGGCGCAGCCGGGTCGGCATGCCCGATCGCCTGCAGATGGCATTGCTGCGCGCCTCCGGCTGCAATCCAGGCGATCCGAATACCCAGGCCTTGATGGCGTCCTGGCCGCTGGCCGAGTTGCGTGGCAATCCGGCGGCCAAGCGCGCGCTGTGGCCGCAACTGCGTGCGCTGCGGCGGCGTCGGGATCCGGCATGAGCGCGTTGAACGTGCCGCTGCCCACCTCGCTACGCGCCATGCGCGAGAGCGATCTGGATGTGGTGATGGAGATCGAACACCGCGCCTATCCGTTTCCGTGGACGCGCAGCATCTTTCGCGACTGCCTGCAGGCCGGCTATCCGGGCTGGGTGATGGAGCAGGGCGGGCAGGTCATTGGCTACGGGGTGATCAGCATCGCCGCCGACGAAGCGCACGTGCTCAATGTCTGCATCGCACCGGAGGCGCAATCCCAGGGGCATGGCCGGGTGCTGTTGCGCGCGCTGATCAAGGGCGCCTGCGATCGCGGCGCGCGGCGGGCGTTTCTGGAAGTGCGCCCGTCCAACCCGTCGGCGATTGCGCTGTATCACTCCGAAGGCTTCAATGAAATCGGGCGGCGCCCACGCTACTACCCCTCCAACACCGGCCGCGAAGATGCGTTGGTGATGGCGATTGAGTTGTCCTTCGAAGGGTTTTCCTGAGCGGCATCGGCGGTTGCTGATGGGAGCGTTCGCGCACGTCCGGCTGGCACTGTCAGCCACTCACCTGACAGGCGCCGCGCGTTTGCCTTGGTCAGGGGCCTGACGACCCGCAGATATTCCGCCCGGCGCTTGCGTCGCGGGCGAACAATTGCGCCGGTACTGCGCTGTCTCACGGCAGCTGCGGCTTCGTCGTTACAGCAGACGATCGGGTAAACAGGCAATCGCCGATGCCGTGAGCAACGCCCTTGCGCGTCACTGCAATCGATCGCAGCAAGGCGCACATCGTTCCTGACGCACCGCGTGCGTCGGCCGCTCGCGCGCCGCCATCTGGCATGACGTGCTCGCACACATCATGGTGATTCTTTCGCCATCTTGTATTTTCTCTTTTCGGTGACGTGACCAGTTGCGTCCTCGCATGCGAGATGCCGCTCGAAGGCGCTAGAGCGCATTGCGGCCGCTGTGCGCGTCAAAAAAACATGCAGGTCTGTGAGCGTGGTGGCACACCGTGCTGGACCCGCGCCCGTCTGTACTGCGCTGCAGATCATGCTGCACTGCAGTGTCCTCGCGATTGTCTCCACGTGTCTTGATTACAGCGTTTTGTCTTCTCTTGCGTGTCCCGCAACCGTTTGCGTGACTGCGCGTGCACATCGATGCATCGGCTAGATACAAGCCATTGCGATGCTCCTAGTATCGGCGTCGCGGAACTGAACATTACAGAGATGAAAAGTATGTTCCGCGCCTGCTAGACGAGGGGTGTGCCGCCGCGCGGCGCATCGAACCCATTCGAGGGAGACATCAAGATGAAGCCGAAATTTTCAACGGCGGCCGCCGCGTCGCTGTTTGTCGGGTCGTTGCTGGTCGTTGGCGTTGCCTGCGCCGATCCTGCACTGGAAGTTGCAACCACTGGTTGGGCAACCCAGAACGGGGGGACCAAGGGCGGCTCCAAGGCGGCCGCTGCCAACATCTACACGGTCAAGACTGCCGCCGAGCTGAAGAGCGCGCTGAAAGCCAGCGTGGGCAGCAACGGGCGCATCATCAAGATCAGCGGCATCATCGATGTCAGCGAGGGCAAGCCGTACACCAAGACCTCGGATATGAAGAGTCGCGCGCGGCTGGACATCCCGACCAAGACCACGCTGATCGGCATCACCAGCAACGCGGAAATTCGCGAGGGCTATTTCTACGTCAAGGCCAACGACGTCATCATCCGCAACATCACCATCGAAAATCCATGGGATCCGGAGCCGGTCTGGGACCCGGATGACGGCAGTGCCGGCAACTGGAATTCCGAGTACGACGGCCTCACGGTCGAGGGTGCGACCAATGTGTGGGTGGACCATGTCACCTTCACCGACGGTCGCCGCACCGACGATCAGAACGGCACCGCCAACGGGCGCCCCAAGCAGCATCACGACGGTGCGATGGACGTCAAGAAGGGCGCCAACTTCGTCACCATTTCCTACTCGGCGTTCAAGTCGCACGAGAAGAACGACCTGATCGGCTCCAGCGACAGCGCCTCCAGCACCGACAGCGGCAAGCTCAAGGTGACCATCCACAACACCTTGTTCGAGAACATTTCCGCACGCGCGCCGCGGGTGCGCTTCGGCCAGGTGCACCTGTACAACAACTACCACGTCGGCAGCACCAGCAATAAGATCTACCCGTTCTCGCACGCGCACGGCGTGGGCAAGGAGTCCAAGATCTTCTCCGAGCGCAACGTGTTCGACATCAGTGGGGTGAGCAGCTGCGACAAGATTGCGGCCGATTACGGCGGCAGCGTGTACCGCGACCAGGGCTCGCTGCTCAACGGCAAGGCACTGACCTGCTCGTGGAATAGCAACATCGGTTGGACCCCGCCGTACACCTATAGCCTGCTGTCGGCCGACAAGGTCGCTGCGGACGTCAAGGCAAAAGCCGGCGCAGGCAAGCTGTAAGGCGTCTGCCACATGCAACGCATGCAGCGTTGCATCTGTTTCCGCAACGCCCGCAACACTGCGGGCGTTGTGCGTTTTGGCGGCGTTAGATCTTGGCCCGTTGCTCGCGCAGGCCGGTCAGCTGCGTGGTCCAGTCGTTCAGGCGTGCACGCTCCTGTTCGACCACCACGGCCGGTGCGTTCTGCACGAAGGTGGCGTTGCCCAGCTTGCCATTGCACTTGCCGATCTCGGCTTCCACGCGCTTGATTTCCTTGTCCAGGCGCGTGCGTTCGGCATCCATGTCGACCAGGCCTTCCAGCGGCACCAGCAGGGTCAGCTCACCGACGATGGCCGTGGCCGACGGCGGGGTGTCCTGGCCGGCCTCCAGCCAGTCGATCGCTTCGAGCTTGAGCAGGAACGACAGCTGCGAGGCAAAGCGGCCAATACGGGTGCGATCGTCGGCAGTGCCGGCCTGCAGCAGCAGGCGTACCTGTTTGGACGGCGGTACGTTCAACTCGCTGCGCACACGACGCAGGGCCGACACCATCGACTTCAGCCATTCGACATCGGCCTCTGCGCCGGCGTAGCTGGCGGTATCGATATCGCCTGCCTGCGGGAATGCCTGCAACGAGATCGTGGCGGCGGTGATGCCCAGGCGCGGT
This sequence comes from Xanthomonas sp. NCPPB 3218, assembly GCF_056725185.1. Classification (NCBI taxonomy): domain Bacteria; kingdom Pseudomonadati; phylum Pseudomonadota; class Gammaproteobacteria; order Lysobacterales; family Lysobacteraceae; genus Xanthomonas; species Xanthomonas sp. NCPPB 3218. Next base: position 4,189,710 of record NZ_CM161516.1, on the reverse strand, counting down.
GCGACCTGCTGCCACAGTTCTTCGGTGACGAATGGGGTAAGCGGGTGCAGCAGGCGCAATAACGCTTCGAGCACGTAGAGCAGGGTGTGCCGCGTGCTGGCGGCAGCTTCGCTGTCCTGGCCATTGAGCGCGGGCTTGGCCAGTTCGACGAACCAGTCGCAGAACGCATTCCAGGCGAACTCGTACAGCGATTGCGCGAGCAGATCGAAGCGGTAGTTGGCGTAGTGCGCGTGGGTTTCGGCAGTGACCTTGTCCAGGCGCGCCAGAATCCATTGCTCGGCTTCGGTGCGCGGCTGCGGCACGCCGGCAAAGCGCGCGCCCTCGGTATTCATCAACACAAAGCGCGTGGCATTCCACAGCTTGTTGCAGAAATTCTTGTAGCCTTCGGCGCGGCCGAGATCGAACTTGATGTCGCGGCCGTGCGTGGCGAGTGCGGCGATGGTGAAGCGCAGCGCGTCTGCACCGTGGGCGATGATGCCGTCCGGGAATTCCTTGCGCGTGGCCTTTTCGATCTTCTCGGCCATGCGCGGCTGCATCAGCCCGTTGGTGCGCTTGGCCACCAGGTCTTCGATGCTGATGCCGTCGATGATGTCCAGCGGATCGAGCACGTTGCCCTTGGACTTGGACATCTTCTGGCCCTGCGCATCGCGGATCAGGCCGGTGATGTAGACATCGCGGAACGGCACCTGGCCGGTGAAGCTGTCGGTGGCCATGATCATGCGCGCCACCCAGAAGAAGATGATGTCGAAGCCGGTGACCAGCACCGACGACGGCAGGTAGCGCTCGAAGCCGCGCTCGGCCATCGCGTTCGCATCCGGCCAGCCCAGCGTGGAGAATGGCCACAGTTGCGAGGAGAACCAGGTTTCCAGCACGTCACTGTCCTGGTGCAGCGCGACGTCGGCACCCAGGCCGTGTTTCGCGCGCACCTCGGCTTCGTCGTGGCCGACATAGCACTTGCCTGCCTCGTCGAACCACGCCGGGATGCGATGGCCCCACCACAGCTGACGGCTGATGCACCAGTCCTGGATGTTCTCCATCCAGTGGCGATAGGTGTTGATCCAGTTCGGCGGCACGAACTTGACCTGGCCGCTTTCGACCAGCTCCAGGCCGCGCCTGGCCAGAGCGTCCATCTTCACGAACCACTGGTCGGTCAGATAGGGCTCGATCACCTGGCCGGTGCGATCGCCGCGCGGCACCTGCAGCTTGTGTGGCTTGGTTTCGACCAATACGCCCAGGTCTTCCAGTTCCGACAGCACCAGCTTGCGTGCGTCATAACGATCCAGGCCGCGATAACGCTCCGGCGCATTCTCGTTGATGGTGGCGGTGACGGTGAACAGATTGATCAGCGGCAGGTCATGTCGCACGCCCACCTGGTAATCGTTGAAGTCATGCGCAGGCGTGACCTTGACCACGCCGGTGCCGAAGGCGCGGTCGACATAATTGTCGGTGATCACTGGCACCTGCCGGCCGGTCAGCGGCAGCACGATGCGGGCGCTGTGCAGCGTGGCGTAGCGCGGATCTTCCGGATGCACCATCACTGCGGTATCGCCCAGCATGGTTTCCGGGCGCGTGGTGGCGACCACCAGGTAATCGCGGGTTTCGCGCAGCGTCTCGACGCCGTCGGTATCGTGTTCGACGTGCTCGTAGGTCACGCCGTCGGCCAACGGGTAGCGGATCGACCACAGGAAGCCGTCTTCTTCGACGTTTTCCACTTCCAGGTCGGAGATCGCGGTCTTCAGCACCGGGTCCCAGTTGACCAGGCGCTGGCCGCGATAGATCAGGCCCTGCTCGTACCAGCGCACGAAGGCTTCGTTGACCGCGGCCGACGGCTGCGGGTCCATGGTGAAGGTGCTGCGCGACCAGTCGCTGGAGGTGCCCAGCCGGCGCATCTGGCGCTCGATGGTGTCGCCGGACTCGGCCTTCCATTCCCACACCTTGGCGATGAAGCCCTCGCGCCCCAGCGAGTCGCGTGTTTCGCCGTTGCCTTCCAGGGCCAGGTTGCGCGACACCACCATCTCGGTGGCGATGCCGGCGTGGTCGGTGCCCACCTGCCACAGCGTATCGAAGCCGCGCATGCGGTGATAACGCACCAACGCGTCCATCAGTGTCTGCTGGAACGCATGGCCCATGTGCAGCGTCCCGGTCACATTCGGCGGCGGCAGCAGCACGGTATACGGCTCACCCTTGCCGGACGGCACGAAATAACCGGCCGCCTCCCACTGCGCGTACAGGCGCGATTCGAAGGAAGAGGGTTCGTAGCTGGAGGCGAGGGTGGTCATAGAGGGGCGGCGATTCGTTGTTCGGGATTCGGGATTGGTTGCGTCATGGGGCCGGCGAGAAGCACTGGCAATCCACTCATCAACATCAGCGGTGGTGCGGTGGAGCGAAGATCGGCTATTGGGGATTCGTCATTGGATGCAGCCCTGGGATGCGCAAAAGAGTTGCTTTTACCAATCCCCAATCCCGACTCCCCAATCCCCGCCCACTCACATGTCGTATTTGGTCAGTTCCAGGCCCAGGGCCTTGTACTGCTTCCAGCGCTCGCGCAGCGGTTCGCGGGCGGCGGGGTCGGCCGGGACGACTTCCAGTACGCGGTCGCAGGCGCCCAGGTAGGGGTCGTCGCGCAGGTTGATCACCAGCGGGCGCGAGGGGGCATCGAACTCCGGCGCGGCGATCAGCACCGGCGCCAGTTCGTCTTCCTCGTCGGTGCCGGCAATCTGGTGCGGGATGTAGGCCTCGTCGTCGAACGCCCACAGCAGGTCGTCCAGTGCCTCGGCCTGCGCGGCGTCGCGCGCCAGGATCAGCGTGGACAGGTTGGCGTCGTTGGCCTTGCGCGCCAGCTCGCAGACCAGCCGCAGCGGTTCGTTGAGGAAGCGCGGTTTGGCGATCAGGTAGAAGTCGGCACGGGGCATCAGGCGGTCACAAAGCGGGAGGAGAGCAAGAATTCGGTGGCCATGCCGGCGGCCACGAACAGGGCAGCAAAGCCGAGCACGGCCAACAGCAGGCCGCCGAATGCACGCAGGCGGCGCCCCGGCGGGCGCGAACGGTACAGATACACCGGCAGGAACAGCACGGCGAACGCCACGATGCCGATATTCATCCAGGCCGGCCGGCGGTAGCCGAGCCGGCGGCTGTCGGCCGCCAGCCAGACAAACAACAGCACAATCTGCATGACGATCCAGAGCAGGTCGATGCCGGGGTTGGTCCAGCCCGGCACCGCGCTGGCTGCTCCGTTCACAACGGAGAAGCCGGCAATCAGCGCCAGTGCAGCGCGTGGCGACATCAGGCCGCGCGGTCCAGCAACCACTGGGTCAGCAGCCCCACCGGGCGGCCGGTGGCCATGCCGCGCTTGCCTTCGTCGCTGGCGACGCCGGCGATGTCCAGATGCGCCCAGCGCTGGTTCTCGGTGAAGCGCGACAGGAAGCAGCCGGCGGTGATCGCGCCGCCCCAGCGGCCGCCGATGTTGTAGACGTCGGCGAAGGTGGAATCCAGCAGGCCCTGGTACTCGTCCCACAGCGGCAGGCGCCAGGCGCGGTCGAACACGTGCTCGCCGGCGGCCAGCAGTTCGTTGGCCAGGTCGTCGTGCTTGCTCATCAGGCCGGCGGTCTGGTGGCCCAGCGCCACCATGCAGGCGCCGGTCAGCGTGGCCACGTCCACCAATGCTTCCGGGTTGAAGCGCTCGGCGTAGGTCAGCGCATCGCACAGGATCAGGCGGCCTTCGGCGTCGGTGTTGCCGACCTCGATGGTCTTGCCGGACATGCTGGTGATCACGTCGGAGGGGCGGTAGGCATTGCCGTCGATGGCGTTCTCCACCGCCGGCACCACCACCACCAGGTTGATCGGCAGCTCGGCCTTGACGGTGGCCACGAAGGTGCCGATGACGTTGGCGCCGCCGCACATGTCGTACTTCATTTCCTCGATGCCGCCCTGCGTCTTGAGGTTGACGCCGCCGGTGTCGAAGGTGATGCCCTTGCCGACCAGCACGTACGGACGCGCGTCGCCGCCGCCGTTCCACTTCAGCACGATCAGCCGCGGGCGGTTGGCCGAGCCACGCGCCACCGACAGCAGCGAGCCCATGCCGAGCGACTCCATCTGCGTCTCGTCCAGGATCTCGGCCTCGGCGCCGGGGAACTTGCCGGCGAACGCGGCGGCGGTCTCGGCCAGATAGGCCGGGGTGCAGTAATTCGGCGGCAGGTTGCCCAGCTCGCGGGCGAACTCCACGCCCTCGGCGGTGGCCACGCCCACGGCCAGTGCGCGGGCGTCGTCGCCGGCGATCGCCAGCGTGGTCAGGCCGGTCTCGTCGACCTTCTTCTTGCCCAGCGTGGCGGTGTAACGGTAAGCGGCGTGGTCGCTGACGATGATGGCCTGGCGGATGTTCCAGGCGCTGTCGCGCGCCTTGACCGGCAATTCGGTCAGGGTGAGCAGGGCGGTGCCGACCGGGCCGGTCTTCAGCGCGCGGGTCGCATCGCCCACCGCCTTGAGGTACGGCGCCACGCCGAACTTGCCGGCTTCGCCCAGGCCGACCACCAGCACGCGCGGGGCGGCGACGCCGGGCAGGTCGTACAGCAGGCTGGTGCTGCCGGTCTTGGCAGCCACATCGCCGCGTGCCACCAGGGCCGTCAGACGGCCCTGGCTGGCGCTATCGAGTGCCTGGGCAGCGGGCGACAGGGTCTTGTCGGCGAACACGCCAACCACGATGCAGTCGACGGCGGCGCTTGCCGGCGCGTCTTGGTTCAGGGTGAATTGCAGGGCCATTGATCAGATTCCGTAGGCAAATCCGTACAATCGCGGGCTGTTTACGCCAACCGGACTAGGCTGGCGCCGCCGCGAACGAATCCGAGAGTTTAAAACAAGCCCACCCCATGCCGAAGCTCGATCGATACCTGCTTAGCGATTTCACCCAGAGCTTCCTGGCCACCTTGATCGTGCTGCTGGTCGTCAGCGTCGGCGGTGTGCTGGTGGATATCCTCGGCAATATCGCCGACGGCCGCATCCCTGCTCGCTTGCTGCTGTCTCAGGTGGGCCTGCAATTCGTTGCGTATCTGCCGATCATCCTGCCGCTGGCGCTGATGCTGGGGCTGTTATTGGCACTGGCGCGGCTGTACCGCGATTCAGAAATGGCCGTCATCACCGCCATCGGTGTGGGCCCGCGGCGCCTGCTGCGGCCGATGCTGATGCTGGTGGTGCCGGTGGTGGTGGTGATCGGGCTGTGCTCGCTGTGGCTGGGCCCCTGGGCCAGCCGCACCGCCGAGACCATGCTGGAAGACGCCAACCGCAGCATCGTGATGGCCGGCCTGGAGTCGGGCAAGTTCACCCCGCTGTCCGGTGGCGGCGTGGTGTACCTGACCACGATCTCGGCCGACGGCAAGGGCCTGGGCAAGGTCTTCATGCAGCGCCAGAAGGACGACCGCATCGATGTGGTCACCGCCGACCGCGGCGCGATGTTCTTCGAAGGCAAGGCCGACCGTTATCTGCGCCTGGAGGACGGTTACCGCATCGAAGGCCCGGCCGCCGGCAATACCCTGGACTACCGCCTGATGAAGTTCGCCAGCAACGATGTGGCCTTGCCCGACCGGACCCAGGTGCACGATGCCAACGATCCGGAAGTGATGTGGACCACGCAGCTGCTGTCGGACCAGCGCCCGGCCGCGCGCGCGCAGCTGCATGAGCGCCTGGCGCCGCCGCTGCTGGCGCTGGCCTTCGCGCTGCTGACCCTGCCGCTGTCGCGCAGCGCGCCGCGGCAGCAGCGGTATGGCCGGATCATGCTGGCTTTCCTGGCGTACATGGTGGGCACCAATCTGATGATCGTCGGCACCCAGTGGATCGCCAATGGCAAGACGCCGGCCGCGCTCGGTCTGTGGTGGCTGACCCTGCCGCTGCTGGCAGTGGCGATCTGGGCGTATGCGCGCGATGGCCGCGTGCGTCGGCCGAGGGTGCGCGCATGAGGCTGATGCCGCGGGTGCATGACTGGTACATCGGGCGCGCGGTGTTGTTCACCGTGTTGCTGACATGGGCGGTGCTGCTGGGCCTGGACCTGGTCAACGCCTTTGCCAGCGAGGCCAAAAGCATCGGCCAGGGCAGTTACAGCTTTGGCCATGCGGTGGCCTACGTGGCCTATACCGTGCCGCGCCGGGCCTACACCTTGTTTCCCACCGCGGCGGTGATCGGCGCCTTGATGGGCCTGGGCCAGCTGGCGGCAACGTCCGAGCTCACCGCGCTGCGCGCGCTGGGCGTGTCGCGCAAGCGTATGTCGGCCTCGGTGGTGGCGGCCATGGCGCTGCTGACCGCCACCATGGTGATCAGTGGCGAGACGGTGGGGCCGTGGGCACAGAACCAGGCCGATACCCTCAAGACCAGCGCCCGCTACAACAGCAACATGGCCGGCTCGCGCTATTCCGGCCTGTGGGCGCGTGAGGGCGACACCTTCCTCAATGCGCTCAGCGGCGAAGAAAAGCTGCTCGATGGCGGCGGCACCGCGCTGGACCTGCACGATGTGCGGCTGTACCACCTCGATGCCAGCGGCCGCATGCAGCAGCTGACCTATGCGGCACTGGCCGAGAACCGCAATGGGACCTGGACGCTGCGCCAGGTGCGCCGCGACACCTTCCAGGAGCGCTCGGTGCAGCGCGAAACCTTCCCCGAGCTGCCGTGGCAATCCCAGCTCAGCCCGGCGGCGCTGGCGGCCGGGCTGGCCAAGCCGCGCAACCTGTCCGCGCGTGATCTGGAACAGAGCATCGAGTATCGCCGCCGCAACGGCCTGGACGCGCGCGACTACGAAGACCAGTACTGGAGCCGCTGGTTCTATCCGCTCAACGTCCTGGCGCTGTGCCTGGCGGCAATTCCGTTCTCGTTCGGTTCGCTGCGTAGCGGCGGCCTGGGCAAGCGGCTGTTCCTGGGCATCCTGTTCGCGCTGGGGTTCTGGCTGCTGCAGCTGTTCTTCGGCCGCATGGCCGGCGCACTCAAGCTGGATTACCGCATCGCCTACGCGCTGCCGCCGATGGTGATGCTGGGCGTGTCGGCATGGCTGTTCCGACGGCGCAGTAGCTGACGCCGATGCGTCGGTTCAGCGTGTTCGGAACCGTGCTCTGTCTGCTATACGTCGCTGGAACTGCTCTATGCGTGTGGGCGGCCAGCGACGCTGGTGGCGACCCCAAGGGCCATTTTGTATTGCTGCAGTTGCCGCTGACACCACAGCTGACTGTGCTTGATGCCATGGGTGCTGACGCCTGGTTGACCGATATGCCCTGGGTGCACAGCTATCTGCTATTGGTTCCGCCATTTCTGGTGGCGCTGTATCTGGTTGGCTATGCCGTGCAGTGGCTGATTGAGCGCCCCTCGGCACGCGGGCATTGAGTCCACACCCGTCTCGGTTCGCCGCAGTTAACTGCCTGCACGCGAGCAGTTGCCTGGTGGGTGCTTCGCATGACGGCCGCACTCCGTTGTCGCCTGCCGTCGAGATCGGCAAGAGGGCGGTCTGGTCGTTTCAGCGCTTGGGCGTGCGCTGCAGCCGGGTACCACTGGCGCGGTCGTGCCAGGCCAGGCGGTCGCGATCCAGCCAGGCCCACCAGAATCCTGCGCCAGCCAAGGTCAGCGACAGCGTGCCGACGGCATAGCGGATCCAGAGCGCGCGCCAGGTGGCTTGCGGGCCGACCAGCGACAGCCGCCACGGGCGCATGCCCAGGGTCTGGCCACCCCGTCGCCAGCTGACGGTGGCGTACACCCCGGCGGCGATCCAGCAGCACAGCCACAACAGCCATTGCCAGCCGCTGAAGGGGGCGATGTTTTCGCGGGCCGGGTGCCCGGCAAGCGTGAAGCCCAGCGTGAACGCGGCGGAGATCAGCATCCATAGCGCCAGGACCGGCCAGGCGTCGTAGCACAGGGCCAGCAGGCGCCAGACCACCAGGGCGGGCGGTCGCGCGCTGCGCGGTGAAGGGGGCGAGGTCATGCCGCGAGCATAGCCGGCGCAGGCGATCGGGCAACGTCGCGCTGCGGCAATCCCGCGCCGGGCCGGGCCGGTGCGTCGAGGCAGGAGCGATGTGGTGGGTGGCCCGTCGAGGCAAGCCGCACCGCCAATCTCGCGCCTGGCCAACACGGCGCGCCGCAAATCGCATGTCACGCTCTATGCTGTTGCGATGTCAGCCAGCAGTCCCGCCGAACGTCGCCAACTGGCGCAACACCTGCCCCCGGTGCAGGCGGCCGATGCCGCCGCCATCGAACGCTTCCTGGACCGGTTATGGGCCGAGCAGGGCGTGGCACGGCAGACCCTGGACAGTTACCGGCGCGACCTGGAAGGACTGGCGCGCTGGCGCGACGGTGCCGGCGGCGGCCTGCTGGGTGTCGATCGGGCGGCATTGTTCGACTATCTGCGCTGGCGCGCTCAGGCCAATTACTCCCCACGCAGCACAGCGCGGCTATTGTCGACGCTGCGGGCGTTCTACGCGCTGTGCCTGCGCGATGGGGTACGCAGCGACGACCCGACGGCGCTGATCGACCCACCAAAGTTGCCCCGTAGCTTGCCCAAGGCGCTGACCGAAACGCAGATCGAGGCGCTGTTGGCCGCGCCCGAGATCGACACGCCGCTGGGCCTGCGCGACCGCGCAATGCTCGAGCTGATGTATGCGGCCGGCCTGCGCGTCAGCGAACTGGTCAACCTGCCGGCGGTGGGGGTCAATCTGCGCCAGGGCGTGCTGCGGGTCACCGGCAAGGGCAGCAAGGAGCGGCTGGTCCCGTTGGGCGAGGAGTCCCAGCACTGGCTGGAGCGGTATCTGAGCCAGGCGCGCCCGCTGCTGGCCAGCCACAAGGCGGTGGCGGCAGTGGACGGGCAGGTGCCGTTGTTCATCGATGCAGCACGGCAGCCGCCCAGCCGCCAGCAGTTCTGGGCGCTGGTCAAACGCTATGCGGCGGTGGCCGGGATCGACCCCGCCACGGTCAGCCCGCACGGGCTGCGGCACAGCTTTGCCACCCATCTGCTCAACCACGGCGCGGACCTGCGCGCGCTGCAGATGCTGCTCGGTCACAGCTCGCTGTCCACCACGCAGATCTACACCCTGGTGGCGCGTCAGCACCTGCAGAAGCTGCACGCCTCCCATCATCCGCGCGGCTGACTGCGGCCGCAGGCGCAGCGGCGGCCCGCCGTGGCCCATTCAGCGGCTTGGCCGGTAAACAAAGCATCCCGCTCGCTGCCTGGCTTCATCTGCGCTGTGCGAGAATCCAGGCACCCCATTCCACTGGATGCGTGAATGTATCGTCTTGCCATCGCCGCGCTGCTGGGCGCAATCAGCCTTACCGCCTGCGCGCAATCCTCGCAGCCTGCGGCAAGCAATGCCAGCGCCAAGCCAGCCGCCGCCGCCGCCCCCGCCGCTGCGGGCAATGTGGACCAGCGTGTGAGCGTCGCGCTCAAGGCGCTGGATCCGGATTTCAAGCCGGACTACATCGGCGCCGCGCCGTTTCCCGGTTTCCGCGAAGTGGTGGTCGGCGGGCAGGTGCTGTACGTCAGCGACGACGGCCGCTACCTGATCCAGGCGCAGCCGTTCGACATCCAGAACAAGCAGTTCGCTGCCAGCCCGGGTCTGCTGGCCTACCGCCGCAAGCAGCTGGAGACCGTGCCCAAGGCCGACCGCATCGTGTTCGCGCCGGCAAACCCCAAGTACACCGTGACGGTGTTCACCGACGTGGAATGCGGCTACTGCCGCAAGCTGCACAGCGAGATCGGCGAACTCAACAAGCAGGGGATCGCGGTGGAATATCTGGCGTTTCCGCGCATGGGCCTGGGCAGCCAGGACCACAAGGAAATGATCGCAGTGTGGTGCGCGGCCGACCGCAAGCAGGCCCTGACCGCGGCCAAGTCCGGGCAGCCGGTGAATGCCAAGGACTGCAAGAACCCGGTGTCCATGGAATACACGCTGGGCCAGCGTCTGGGCGTCAATGGCACCCCGGCGATCTTTGCGCCGGACGGCACCCAGCTCGGTGGCTATCTGCCGCCGGCGCAGCTGCGTGAGGCGCTGGAAAAGCGCGCGGTCAGCACTGCCGGCGGCAGCCGCTGAGGTATCCGGCAGCGGCGCCGGGATGCTGGCCGCTGCGGCGGTCGGTGTGATCGATCAGGAGGCCGGAATGCATGCATTCCGGCCTCCTGCGTTTCAGGGTCGTGCTGGCTGCACGGTTGATGCGGTGAGAGCGGCGGTGGACCGGTGGTGGCTAGCGCTGCCGACGTTGCCACCGCGGAGACCGGCCCAAAGGCAGCTGGGCGCGACAATCCCTGCTGGCATCGCCATCCGCCTTCGCCGTTGCCGCATCGGCCGGCACGCGCCGAATCCGGCCCGGGCTGTGCGAATGATCACTGCATGGATCGGCGGCCCACCCACGCCGGGTCCGGCGCCGACGCATCAGCTCCGTTACAATCTGCAGCCCCGTTTCTGACACGGTTCCCCGGACATGATGGTCCTCGAGGGCGCTTCCGCCCTTTCGCCGTTCCGCCGCGCTCGGCTCGAAACCCGCCTGCAAACCCTCGTTCCCGCGCTGCGCATCACCGGCGCCTGGCACGTGTACTTCATCCGCGCCGAGGCCGGGCAAGCGCCCGACCAGGCCACCTTGCAGCGGATCCTGCAGGCCGAAGCCGCCCCCGCGCCGCGGGCCGAGGATGCCTCCTCGCGCTATGTGGTGCCGCGTCTGGGCACCTTGTCGCCGTGGTCGAGCAAGGCCACCGAACTGGTGCGCGGGGCCGGGCAGCCGATCCAGCGCGTGGAGCGCGGCACCCGCATCGATCTGGCCGGCTGGCCGGCCGACGAAGCGATGCAGGCCGCCGTGGCCAAGCTGCTGCACGACCCGATGACGCAGTCGCTGCTCGGCTCGGCCGCGGCCGCCGAGGCGCTGTTCAACGTGCCCGATCGCGGACAGTTGCAGCGCGTGCCGCTGGCGGCGCTGGAACAGGCCAACCGCGACCTCGGTCTGGCGCTGGCGCAGGACGAGATCGACTACCTGCGCGAACGCTTCGCCGAGCTGGGCCGCGACCCGGCCGACGTCGAGCTGATGATGTTCGCCCAGGCCAATTCCGAGCACTGCCGGCACAAGATCTTCAATGCCAGCTGGACCATCGACGGCAAGCCGCAGGAACGCTCGCTGTTCCGCATGATCAAGCACACCCACCAGCAGACCCCGCAGCACACCTTGTCGGCCTACAGCGACAACGCGGCGGTGGTGGAAGGCGTGCCGGCCGCGCGCTATCGCCCGGATCCGGCCAGTGGCGAGTACCGTGCCGAGACGGTGCTGCCGTCGGCGTTTGCGATCAAGGTCGAAACGCATAACCACCCGACCGCGATCGCGCCGTTTCCCGGCGCTGCCACCGGTGCCGGTGGCGAGATCCGCGACGAAGGCGCCACCGGCCGCGGCGGCAAGCCCAAGGCCGGGCTGACCGGGTTCACGGTGTCGCACCTGCGCATCCCGACCCTGCCGCAGCCGTGGGAGGCGCCGCGCGCGCTGAACCCGCGCATGGCCCCGGCGCTGGACATCATGCTCGACGGCCCGCTCGGCGGCGCCGCGTTCAACAACGAATTCGGCCGGCCGAACCTGCTCGGCTATTTCCGCAGTTTCGAGCTTGCCGAAGGCGAGGGCCTGACCCGCGCCTACGACAAGCCGATCATGCTGGCCGGCGGCCTGGGTGCGATCGATCGCAATCAGGTCGAGAAGCTGCGCCTGCAGCCCGGCGATGCGGTGATCGTGCTGGGCGGCCCGGCGATGCTGATCGGCCTGGGCGGTGGTGCGGCCAGCTCGGTGGCGGCCGGCGACAGTGCCGAGGCGCTGGATTTCGCCAGCGTACAGCGCGAAAACCCGGAGATGGAGCGCCGCTGCCAGGAGGTCATCGACCGCTGCGTGGCGCTGGGCAGCGACAACCCGATCCGCTGGTTCCACGATGTGGGCGCGGGCGGCCTGTCCAACGCCATCCCCGAGTTGCTGCACGACTCCGGCGTGGGCGGCATCATCGACCTGGGCCGCGTGCTCACCGACGACCCCTCACTGTCGCCGCTGGAACTGTGGTGCAACGAATCGCAGGAGCGCTACGTGCTGGGCGTACCGCAGGCACGCCTGGACGAATTCGCCGCCATCTGCGCGCGCGAACGCTGCCCGTTTGCCGCCGTCGGCGTGGCCACGGCCGAGGAGCGGCTGGTGGTTGGCTATGGCGTGTTTGGGGACGGGATTGGGGAGCCGGGATTGGAGATTCGCAAAAGCGATTCATCAGTTGCCGGGTCCGCCGTTGCTTCCAACCAATCCCCAATCCCCAATCCCCAATCCCCGCTCCCGATCGACCTGCCGATGGACGTGCTCTTCGGCAAGGCACCGAAGATGCATCGCGATGCGGTGCATCCGCCGGCGCCGCAGTGGCCGGTGCTGCAGACCGCCGCGCTGGACCTGCAGCAGGCCGGCCTGCGCGTGCTGGCGCATCCCACGGTGGCGTCCAAGAGCTTTCTGGTGACCATCGGCGACCGCAGCGTGGGCGGCCTGACCGCGCGCGAGCAGATGATCGGGCCGTGGCAGCTGCCGCTGGCCGATTGTGCGATCACCCTGGCCGGCTTCGACACCTTTGCCGGCGAGGCGATGTCGATCGGCGAGCGCACCCCGCTGGCGTTGTTGAACGCCGCTGCGTCGGCGCGCATGGCGGTGGGCGAGGCGATCACCAACCTGTGCGCCGCGCCGGTGCAGACGCTGGACAGCATCAAGCTGTCGGCCAACTGGATGGCCGCCGCCGGTCACGCCGGCGAGGACGCGCTGCTGTACGACGCCGTGCGCGCGATCGGAATGGAGCTATGCCCGGCGCTGGAACTGAGCGTGCCGGTGGGCAAGGACTCGCTGTCGATGCAGGCGCAGTGGGTTGTCGGGAATCGGGAATCGGGAATCGGGAATGGCGAAACGCCGCAGCCTTCCGCCGTTGCGAATCCCCAATCCCCAATCTCCAATCCCATCGCCCACAAGAGCGTTTCACCGGTCTCGCTGATCATCAGTGCATTCGCGCCGGTCGGCGATGTGCGCACGCAGTTGACGCCGTTGTTGCGTAGCGACGAAGAGAGCGAGCTGTGGTTGATCGGGCTGGGTGGCGGCAAGCAGCGCCTGGGCGGCTCGGTGCTGGCGCAGGTGTATGCCGACGCTGCGGCATTGCCGGCGTTCGGCGGCGAGGTGCCGGATCTGGACGATGCGCAGCGGCTGCGCAGCTTCTTTGAACTGATCCGCGCAGCGCGCGAGAGCGGCCTGTTGCTGGCGTATCACGACCGCAGCGATGGCGGTGCGTTTGCGGCGCTGTGCGAGATGGCGTTCGCCTCGCGGCAGGGTCTGGACATCACCCTCGATGCCTGGGGCGACGATGCGTTCCGCAGCCTGTTCAACGAAGAACTGGGTGCGGTGGTGCAGATCGCCAGCGAGGACCGCGCCGCGTTCGCCGATCTGGTCGAGCGGCATGCGCTGACCGAGTGCGCGCAGCGCATCGCACGCCCCACCGGCGCGCCGCGCATCCGCGTGAGCGGGCAGGGCCGGGTGCTGGCCGAGTGGCGTTGGGAAGAATTGTTCGATGCTTGGTGGTCGGTGACGCACGCCATGCAGAAACTGCGCGACAACCCGGATAGCGCCGATGAAGAGCGCGCGCTGGCACGCGACTTCAAGGCGCCGGGGTTGCGTCCGAAGCTGGTGTTCGACCCGTCCGAAGACGTGGCCGCGCCCTTCGTGGCGACTGGTGCGCGGCCCAAGGTGGCGATCCTGCGCGAGCAGGGCGTTAACGGGCAGATCGAGATGGCCTACAACTTCGAACGCGCCGGTTTCCGTGCGTTCGACGTGCACATGAGCGACCTGATCGAAGGCCGCGTGGATCTGGCGCAGTTCTCCGGGTTTGCCGCCTGTGGCGGCTTCAGCTACGGCGACGTGCTGGGTGCCGGCCGCGGCTGGGCCACTTCGATCCTGGAGCGCTCGGCCTTGCGCGATGCGTTCGCCGCGTTCTTTGCGCGCAGCGATACCTTCGCATTGGGTGTATGCAACGGCTGCCAGATGCTTAGCCAGCTCAAGGACATCATTCCCGGTGCCGAGCATTGGCCGCGCTTTTTGCGCAATCGCAGCGAGCAGTTCGAAGCGCGCACCGCCTTGCTGGAGGTGGTGGAGTCGCCGTCGATCTTCCTGCGCGGCATGGCCGGCTCGCGGATCCCGGTGGCGGTGGCGCATGGCGAAGGCCGCGCCGAGTTCGACACCGTGGTGGATCAGGCGGCTGCCCGTGTGGCCCTGCGCTTCATCGATGGCGATGGCGCGGTGGCATCGCAGTACCCGCTCAATCCGAACGGCTCGCCGGACGGCATCACCGGCCTGACCAGCAGCGACGGCCGCGCCACCATCCTGATGCCGCATCCGGAGCGCACCCCGCGCACGGCAAACCTGAGCTGGCACCCGGCCGACTGGGGCGAGGACTCGCCGTGGCTGCGCATGTTCCGCAACGCGCGGGTCTGGTGTGGTTGACGTTGGAGGGGTGTGCGGCGTGAGCTGAAGCGCCGTACCAACCGTGTCATTGGACGGCCGTGTGCAGCGATGCACACGGCCGTTGTCGTTTCCGGTGTCGGAGCTGCGCGACGGCCTGCGGTGGTATCGAGTCCTTCGACCGTTGCCGCGAGCGGCGTGGCGATGCGTGGTGCTTTATGAGCAAGAAAATGCATGGCCGCGTTTGGGTCGACTGCAGGCTCCCAAGGAGCCAGGCTCGCCTGCGACGTCTGCCAATGGCAGCCACGTCCTTGCATACAGCGCGCGCAGCGGCAGGACACTCGAGAAAAACGCGGTTTTCCAGCCTTGCCTGCGGCCAGCACAAGGCTTGTCGCCATCACGTTGCATGCGTTGCCGATGGCGGCGAACGCCTGCGGTCGCATTGGCACTGTTGCGATGAACTGCATTTAGTGAAGGTCGAAACATGGTTTACTTTAAGTAACTATAAAAACTACTAGGTATTTAGTCGAAGTATCTGGTGATGCTGCTTGTGTGACGTCAATCTCAATTGAACTTTTGGTTTTTCAATAGATTCAGACCACGTTATGAATCTTCGATTCATGGCGTTTCTGCAGCACTTTATGGATTGATCGTGGATGCTTTTGCGCGGGTAGTTCCCGCTGCAGAAGCAGGGCGAGTGCGTTTTCGATAAACCTCAGGGGGACCGTGCGATGCAATCGCACGGTGGTCGGTTTTTACATGCCAGACCAATGGGGAGTCAGTCGGTAATGAAGCGAATTCAATTGGATGCCGGTGGTGAGCAGCGTGCTCATCGCCGAACGGTGAGGCTTGCCCGCGATGCGGGAAATCGAGCGCTATATCGATCTGCGGGGCATGCGCGCGGCAGGCTGGCGGCGGCACTGCTGCTGGCGCTTGCCGGCGTGGCTGGAGTTGCCCACGCCACGACCACGCAAGCCGACGCGCTTGCACCTTGCACGGTGGTTCAAGGCCAACAGCGTTGCGACGCCGATGCGGCGACAAGCGACAGCGCCGCGCCTGCCATCGCGAGCGCGCGAGCAGCGGCAACACCTGCGGCCGATGCCGATGCACCGGCGTTTGCGGATGGGCAGGATGCGCTGGCACTGGGCAATGCGAGTAATGCGCTGGGCGATGGAACCAGCGCGTTCGGCGGCGGAAGCCTGGCATTGGAGCGCGACGCCACCGCGATCGGACATAACGTGTCGGCCGCAGGGGAATCGGCAACCGCCGTCGGCAGCGTGGCAACGGTCTACGACTACGACGCATCCGGATTTGTCATCGGGCAACGCGAACAGGCCACACAGGCGTCCGGTGTGGGGGCCACCGCCGTCGGCGGCGGTGCAGTGGCTGGGGATCCGTTTTCCAGCGCCGTTGGCAGCGGCGCCAGCGCCACTGGCGTGCAGAGCGCGGCGGTGGGTTATCGCGCACAGACCTTCAACGATGGCGCCACCGCGATCGGCGGTTTGTCCACGGCCAGTGGTTTTCTTTCCACCGCCGGCGGCTACAGTTCGCGTGCCAGCGGAGACACGTCCACGGCCTTCGGTTACCGGGCGCGCAGCCAAGGCAGCAGCAGTATCGCGGTGGGCGATACCGCATTGGCCAGTGGCGTGCAGAGCGTGGTGGTCGGTGGCATCAGCAACTTCGGCTCGATCACCGCTGCCACCGGAACAGGCGGCATCGCGCTCGGCGCAGGTGCGCAGAGCCAGTCCGATTATGCGATTGCCATTGGCTACGATTCCAACATCTTTCCCAATGCACCAGGCAATACCGATGCAGTGGCGATCGGCCATAGCGCCGGTTCGTTCGCACCACGCACGGTGTCGCTGGGTGGCTTCTCATTGGCGATGGGCGATGGTGGCATCTCGATCGGTCACGACAGCACCGCCTACACTGAAAACAGCATCGCATTGGGCGCACGTGCCGGCACCTCGTGGTTCAACGGCAACAACACCGCGATCGGTGCAGACTCCGAAACCAATGGCATCGACACGGTGGCGATCGGCTATGGCGCGCGTGTGGGCGATTTTGTCGACGATGCCTGGAACCGCTCTGCCTCCAGCGCCGTCGCACTGGGCGCGCATTCCTACGCGAACCGCAGCAATACAGTATCGGTTGGCGATGTGCAGGCGGGGCTGACGCGGCAGATCACCAGCGTGGCGGCAGGCACCGAGGCCAATGACGCAGTCAATGTCGCCCAACTCGACAGCGTGCGTGCGGTGGCCGACCGTCTCGACAGCACGCTGGCCATTGGCAAGACCGATACGGACGAAGTCGCTGCCCATGTCGACGGACTCAATGCGCTGGCGTTGGGGAGCGCCAGCAACGCGATCGGCGATGGTGCCAACGCGCTGGGCTCGGGCAGTCTGGCACTCGGGCGCGATGCCGTGGCCGTCGGCCGCAACGCCAGCGCGGCCGATGCCTCGGCCGTTGCAGTGGGTGGCGTCGCGTCCGTGCCGGTGTTCGATGCGGCGGGTTCCATCGTCGGCGCGCAGGAACAGGCCACCTTGGCCCAGGCGCGCGGTGCAGCGGCGCTGGGCAGCGGGGCGATTGCCACGCGCAGCTTCGCCACCGCGGTCGGCACGGGGGCAGCGGCCAGCGGCGAGCAATCGATGGCGGCGGGATTCAGCGCACGTGCGCAGGATGATGTCGCCACCGCGGTGGGCGCGTTCTCGACCGCGCGCAGTACGGCGGCGTCGGCATTCGGTTTTGGTGCGCGGGCCGACGCGAGCATGACCACGGCGGTGGGCTTCAATGCCTCCAGTCTTGGCGAGAGCAGTGTTGCCGTGGGCAGTCTGGCGGTTGCCGCCGGCGAGCGCAGCGTGACGCTCGGCGGCATGTCGCTGATCAGCTCCACGCTCAGGCCGGCGGGTGCGTTCCGGGTCGGTGGCGTTGCCATCGGCGCAGGTGCGCGCAGCGACGGCGATTACGCCGTTGCGCTTGGCTACAACGCCAACGTGTTCTCCAACGACAACAATACCGACGCGGTGGCGATCGGCCATAGCGCGGCTTCGTTCGCTCCGCGCACGGTGTCGCTGGGGGCATTGGCATCGGCCGAGGGCGCGGAGGGCATCGGCATCGGCTATGACGCGCGTGCCACCTCCAGCAGGAGCATCGCGATCGGGAGCGGCGCCAATACGTCGATCCTCTATGGCGACAATATCGCGCTGGGAACCAACGCCAAGGCGGATGCGCCCGATGCGATCGCGATCGGGCGCAATGCCAACGTGGGTGTGTTCGTCGGCGAAACGGGCAGCGCGGCGGTGGCATTGGGCGTGCAATCAAATGCGTTGGGCAACAACAGTCTGGCAGTGGGCTACAACGCGTTTACCCGCGAGGGTGGCCGTGATGCCGTCGCACTCGGTGCCAATGCCGGTGCCAGCGGTGCCGATTCGGTGGCGCTGGGCGCGGGTTCGCGCAGCTACGAGGCCAACGTGGTGTCGGTGGGCAACGGCAATGGCCGCGGCGGCCCGGCCACGCGCCGCATCGTCAATGTCGGCAATGGTGCGATTGCCGGTGCCAGTACCGATGCGATCAACGGCGGCCAGCTGTTCCAGTCGTTGAGCAATGCCGCCAGTTTCCTCGGCGGTGGTGCGGCGATCGGTGCACAGGGCGTGTTCGTTGCGCCGACCTACGTGATCCAGGGCAGCAGTTACCGCAATGTGGGCGAGGCGCTGGCTGCGCTGGACAGCAAGGTCAGCGAGCTGGATGCGCGTGGTGGTACCGCGACGCCTGGCGCTGCGGCGCGTTCGGCTGCAGCGCGTGCAGCAACGGCGCCAGCCCCGGCTGCGGACGCCTCGATTGTCGCCACTGCCGCAGATGCGACAGCCGATGGCCTGCAGTCGACATCGCTGGCCATTGACGGCGTGGCCGACAGCGCGGTGTCCTCCGTCACCGCAACGGCGAGCGGGCTTGCTGCAAGCAACGCGCTCCAAGGCACGCCCACCGCAGCAACGGTCGGCAGCATCACTCCAGCTGCAACGTCCACTGCCGTGGGCACGGCCGCAGTGGCCAACCACGTGACCGGCACGGCGATCGGCGGCAGCGCGTATGCGCATGGCCCCAACGACACCGCAATCGGCAGCAATGCGCGCGTCAATGCCGATGGCAGCACCGCGGTCGGTGCCAATACGCAGATTGCCGCGGTGGCGACCAATGCGGTGGCGATGGGCGAAGGCGCGCAGGTCAGTGCAGCCTCCGGCACGGCGATCGGACAGGGCGCACGTGCCAGTGCACAAGGTGCGGTCGCGCTGGGGCAGGGGTCGGTTGCCGATCGTGCCAACACGGTGTCGGTGGGCAGCGTCGGCGGCGAGCGTCAGGTGGCCAATGTGGCCGCCGGCACACGTGCCACCGATGCGGTCAACAAGGGCCAGCTGGATAACGGCGTTGCCGCGGCCAACAGCTATACCGACAGCCGCTACAACGCGATGGCCGACAGCTTCGAGACCTACCAGGGCGATATCGAAGACCGTCTGCGTCGGCAGAACCGTCGCCTGGATCGTCAGGGCGCGATGAGCTCGGCGATGTTGAACATGGCCGCCAGCGTCGGTGGTATCGCCACACAAAACCGCGTCGGTGCCGGCGTCGGTTTCCAGAACGGCGAATCGGCGTTGTCGGTGGGCTACCAGCGTGCGATCAGCCCGCGCGCCACCTTGACGGTGGGCGGCGCACTCAGCGGTGACGACCGGTCGATCGGCCTGGGCGCCGGCTTCGGCTGGTAGCGCAGGTCTTGCCATCGCAGCGGCTGCGCTCGCGGCGGCTGCGTGCTCACTCATTTGCATTTCATCTTGAAGAGGACGTCATCGTGATTCAGACCCATCGTTCCCGAACCCTCGCCATTGCCTGCAGCGCGGTGCTGTCGCTCGCCGGCGGCATCGCCAGCGCGGCCACACCAGACGGCATGCGCAGCGCGCAACAGTTGCAGGCCATGCGCGATGCACCGGTCGACGCCATCATCGTCACCTATCGCAGCGGCACAGTGAGCGCGCGCACCGTCGGCGCCGCGTCCACGGCCACCATCACTGCAGCGGCATCACGCGCGGCAGTGCGCCTGGCGCCGGCCACGCGCAGCGGCGCGCAGGCGGCGCCGACGCATGTGCGTACCCTGGCGGTGGGTGGCGAGTTGATCCGGCTGCCCACGCAACTCAGCCGCAGCGACGCCGACCGCCTGGTGCGCGAGCTGCAAGCCGATCCGGCGGTGGAACATGCGCAGATCGATGCACGCGCCTATCCGTTGCAGAGCAGCGGCGGCAGCTTGCCCAACGACCCGCTGCTGGCGAGCAATCAATGGCATCTCACCGATCCGGTCGGCGGCATCGATGCGCCGGCGGCGTGGAAGACCGCGCAGGGCGAGGGCGTGGTGGTGGCGGTGATCGACACCGGCATCCTGCCGGCGCACCCGGATCTGGCCGGCAATCTGCTGCAGGGCTACGACTTCATCACCGATGCCGGCCGGTCGCGACGTCCGACCGATGCGCGCGTGGCGGGTGCGCTGGACCGCGGCGACTGGGAAGCCGAAGACGGCGAGTGCGGCATTTTTTCCGCGGCGCATGACAGCTCCTGGCATGGCACCCACGTGGCCGGCACGATCGCCGAGACCACCGGCAACGGCATTGGCGGTGCCGGTGTGGCCTACAAGGCCAAGGTGCTGCCGGTCCGCGTGCTCGGTCACTGCGGCGGTTCGTTCTCGGATATCAGCGATGCCATCGTGTGGGCGTCCGGCGGGCATGTGGAGGGCGTGCCGGACAATCGCGACCCGGCGGAAATCATCAACATGAGCCTGGGCGGCTTTGGCCCCTGCGATTCGGTCACGCAGGCGGCGATCGACGGTGCGGTGTCGCGCGGCACCACCGTGGTGGTGGCGGCCGGCAACGACGGCTCGGATGTGTCCAGTGCGGTGCCGGCCAACTGCGCCAATGTGGTGTCGGTGGCGGCCACCCGCCTGACCGGCGGCCTGGCGTACTACAGCAATTTCGGCAGCTTGATCGATCTGGCCGCACCCGGTGGTGGCGCACGCGATCTGGCAACCGACACCTTGTACGACGGCCCGATCGGCAGCTGGATCTGGCAGACCGGCTACACCGGCAAGACCACGCCCACGTCCGGCCAATTCGACTACATCGGGCCCGGCTTTGCCGGAACCTCGATGGCCTCGCCGCACGTGGCGGGGACTGCCGCACTGGTGCAGAGCGCGCTGATCGCCGATGGCAGGCCGCCGCTGACACCTGCGGCGCTGGAACGCCTGCTCAAGCGCAGTGCACGCGCGTTTCCGGTGCAGTTGCCGTTGAGCACGCCGGCCGGCACCGGCATCGTGGATGCCGGCGCGGCGATCGATCGTGCACTGCGTCGCTGCGACAGCGGCGATCTGGGCTGCCAGCTGGATGCGCAGACGCTGCGTAACAGCGTGCCCGAGCGCGGCCTGTCCAATGTGGCCGGCGATGCCGGTGTATTCGCCTTCGAGGCGAACGCGGGTGCGGTGCTGAGCTTCATCAGCTTCGGCGGCAGCGGGCAGGCGGCGCTGTATGTCGCCTTGGGCCGCGCGCCGAGCGCGACCGACAACGACGGCATGTCCAGCCGCAGCGGAACCAGCCAGACGGTGCGCTTCACCGCGCCGCGTGCCGGGACCTATTTCATCCGGCTCGACGGCAGCGGCTTCGATGGAGTGAGCCTGTTGGCGCGTCAGTGATCCGACACATGGCGGCGCGAGGGGGGCGCTGACGTCGGTTTCCTGACGCAACGGTGCGGGCAAAACCGCTCTCGTCGTGCACCATGATGGGCTGAGTGGTCGGCGCGGGGAGCGCTGGCCCGATTCCTGACCTGTTCGGCGCGCGGTTTTGCGCAACCAAGCCTGCTGGCGTCCTGCCAGCGGGCTTTTTTGTCTGCTGCGGACATGCGCATTCAGCTTGGAAATGTCTCTCAAGACATGACCTAGATCGCTGTTTTCCAAAGAATTATCAAAAAACGAATAAAAGCAAGCAGAAGTGTGATGAAACGCACGCTCAGCTTCGCTTTCTGTCAAAAACTTGACGCCTGATTTGACCGCTGTTAACACTTCGCTCAGTTCTATGGTTGGGTAGCGTTCACTTTTTGACTACCCAGGGTGCAGCTTCCCGCGCACCGCCATTTGGCCCATGGCGCCAATCACCACGGGGAACCGCAGCGGCTGGAACGCCTCGCGATGGTGGGTGTTCGTCAAAAAACCAGTCCCAACATTCAGGAGCAGTGCGTCGATGAATCGGATTTATCGCAAGGTCTGGAACAAATCGTTAGGCGTGTGGGCCGTGGCATCGGAATTGGCCAGCGGCGACAGCCCGGGCGCAGTGAGCACCGCCGCATTCATCGACCGCCGCCAGAGCCGTTGCCTGGTTGCCGCGATCGCCCTGGCGCTGGGTAGCGCCGGCATCGCACTCCCCCTTTCTGCAATGGCGCAATCGGTCGAGGTCGGCCGCGGCGCATCGGCACCTGCCGCCAACGCCACTGCCATCGGCGCCGGCAGCCGCGCCAGCGCCACCGGCGCGCTCGCCAGCGGTGCCGACAGCAGCGCCAGCGGCGTGAACAGCAGCGCGATCGGCCGCCAGACCAATGCGATCGGCGAGAACGCGGTGGCCATCGGTTACAACAGCTTCGTACGCCAGAGCGGCGAAAACGGCGTCGCGCTGGGTGCAAACGCCGGCGTGACCGGTGCCAACTCGGTGGCGCTGGGCGCAGGCTCGCGCACCCACGAAGACGATGTGGTGTCGGTCGGCAGCGGCAATGGCCGCGGCGGCCCGGCCACGCGCCGCATCACCAATGTCGGCGCCGGCGTCAACGCCACCGACGCGGTCAACGTGGCGCAGTTGCGCGACGTGGCCGACGTGGCCGAAGACACGGCCACGTTCTTCAAGGCGACCCCCGGCGAAGACAGCGTCGGCGCCTATGTCGAAGGCGATAGCGCGTTGGCTGCCGGCGATGCGGCCAATGCTGTAGGCACGGCGACCACTGCGCTGGGAACCGGTGCCAATGCGGTGGCCGACAATGCCACTGCGGTCGGCGCCAATGCGCTCGCATCCGGGCAGAACAGCGCGGCATTCGGCCATAACGCGCAGGCCAACGGCCCTGGCAGCGTGGCCGTGGGCGGCGCTGCCGTGGACGAAGACGGCGAGCCGTTGGTCACCAACGGCGGCGTGCCGGTCACCACCGGCGCCACCAGTGCTGGCGTCGGCGGAACCGCAGTCGGCGCCAGCGCCAATGCCGATGGCTTCGCCGCCTCGTCGTTCGGCGTCGGTGCGTATGCGGCCGGGACGCAGTCTTCCGCGTTCGGTGCGGTGGCCAATGCGGCGGGCGATTACGCCACTGCGGTGGGCACGCAGACCAGCGCCAGCGGCACCAGCAGCACCGCTGTCGGTGGTCCGGTCGATTACATTCCGGGTCTGGGCTTCTTCGTACAGACCCAGGCCAGCGGCGAAGCCTCCACCGCGCTCGGCGCCGGTGCGATCGCATCGGGCAGCTACACCACGGCAGTGGGCACGCTCAGCGAAGCCTCCGGCACCGAAGCCACCGCGGTGGGTTACTTCGCCTATGCACCTGGCGAAGGTGCCACGGCAGTCGGCCCGGAATCCTGGGCCAGCGGCGAGCTGAGCACCGCGCTGGGTTACTACAGCACCGCACGCGGCGCCAACTCGGTGGCCTTGGGCGCCAATTCGGTGGCCACGCGCGCCAACACCGTGTCGGTGGGTGCGGCCGGCGACGAGCGTCAGATCACCAACGTCGCCGCCGGTACCGAAGGCAGCGATGCGGTCAATCTCGATCAGCTTACCGCCGTGTCCGATGTCGCCGCCACCACCGCGCGCACGTTCGTGGCCACCGGCGATGGCACCGCGTTTGCCGAAGGCGTGGACAGCGTTGCGGCCGGTTCCAATGCATCGGCTTACGAGGATTACAGCACTGCGCTGGGTTCGAGCAGCCTGGCGTCAGCGGTCAACACCACTGCGGTCGGCAGTGGTGCGGTGGCCAATGTCAACAATGCCACCGCGCTCGGCTTCAACAGTATCGCCAGCGACCGCTATGCCACCGCCGTGGGTGCCGACAGCACGGCATCGGGCTTCTATGGCACTGCAGTCGGCGGCACCAGCGTGGCCAATGGTCGTGGCGGTACCGCGATCGGTTTCGAAAGCATCGCCAATGGCCTCGAATCCACCGCGCTCGGCTTTGCCAGCGTGGCCTGGGGCGACACCAGCACCGCCGTGGGTGCGGAAAGCACCGCCTACGGCGCGGGCAGCGTCGCGGTGGGCATCACCTCGGCCGCCAGCGGCAGCGTTTCGGTCGCCATCGGCGACAACGCCTATGCCGGCGGTGGGCGTGCAATCGCCATCGGTTCGCAGTCAGTCGGCTATGGCGATCGCAGCATTGCGCTGGGCACCGAGGCAGTCGTCGAAGGCGCAGACAGCATTGCGATCGGCGACGGCGCGCGGATTGCGGTCGACAACAGCGTTGCGCTCGGCGTCGGCGCAGTGGCCGATCGCGCCAGCACGGTGTCGGTGGGCACGGTTGGCGGCGAGCGTCAGATCACCAATGTCGCTGCCGGTACCGAAGGCACCGATGCGGTCAATCTGGATCAGCTCACGGCAGTGTCCGATGGCGCCGCCAACACCGCGCGCACGTTCGTCGCCACCGGTGACGGCACCGCAATTGCCGAAGGCGCCGACAGCGTTGCGGCAGGTTCCGGTGCGTCGGCGCTCGCCGATAACAGCACGGCGCTGGGTGCCAGCAGTATCGCCAGCGGGCGCGGCGCAACCGCACTCGGTTATGAAAGCCTTGCCAACGGTGCTGCATCCACTGCGGTGGGTGTGGCCAGCGTGGCGTGGGGCCAGGGCAGCACGGCACTGGGTACCGACAGCGTGGCCTACGCCGACAACAGCGTGGCGCTGGGTGCCGGCGCGGTTGCCGATCGCGACAATACGGTGGCGGTCGGCAGCGTCGGTGGCGAGCGCCAGATCACCAATGTCGCCGCCGGTACCGAGGGTACCGATGCGGTGAACCTGGACCAGCTCAACGCAGTCGGCGAAACCGCCGAAACCACTGCGCGTCTGTTTGCCGGCACAGGTACCGGCACAGCCAATGCGCAGGGCGAGGACGCCACCGCAGCCGGCTCCAACGCTACCGCGGACGGCGATTACAGCAGCGCGTTCGGTTCCAGCAGCCAGGCCACTGCGATCGGCGCCGTCGCCATCGGCAGCGGTGCCAGCGCCACCGCGCAGTACGCCAATGCAGCCGGTTACAACGCCGCTGCCAGTGGCTACGGCAGCATCGCCAATGGCGCCTTCAGTCAGGCCAGCGGCGATTACGCCGTGGCCGTGGGTGGCGAGAGCGAAGCCGCCGGCGCGCAGAGCACCGCGCTGGGTGCGGCGGCAGGTGCCTATGGCGATGGTTCCCTGGCCGCCGGCACGTTGAGCGTGGCCGATGGCAGCGAAACCACCGCGGTGGGCTATTTCGCCAGCGCCAGTGGCGAGTCGGCCACTGCGGTCGGCGCAGAAAGCGTGGCCGATGGCACCAGCGCGGCGGCGTTCGGCTTCGGTGCCGAGGCCACCTCCAACTACTCCACCGCCTTGGGCGGCTATTCCAGTGCGACCGGTTTCAACAGCACCGCGCTGGGCAATTTCAGCACCGCCAGCGGCTCCAATACCGTGGCAGTGGGTGGCGATGCCACCGCAACCGGCGACTACAGCGTTGCGGCCGGCCAGGGCAGCGTGGCCAGCGGCTACAACAGCGTGTCGGTCGGTGGCGCCCTGCTCGGCCTGTTGCCGACCGAAGCCTCCGGGGACTACTCCACCGCGCTCGGCGGCGCGGCATGGGCACCGGGCCTCAACAGCACCGCGCTCGGCAATTTTGCCGAATCCACCGGCGAAGGCAGCGTGGCGCTGGGTGCCGATTCGGTGGCCGATCGCGATTTTGCGGTGTCGGTGGGCAGCGCCGGCAACGAGCGTCAGATCACCAACGTGGCCGCCGGTACGCAGGGCACCGACGCGGTGAATCTGGATCAGCTCAACGCCGTTGCCGAAACCGCACAATCCACCAGCAAGTACTTCCAGGCCAGCGGCAGCGATGACAGCGATGCCGGCGCCTACGTCGAGGGCGACAACGCCCTGGCCGCAGGCGAGGGCGCCAATGCCACCGGTACCGGCGCCACGGCGTTGGGTGCCGGTGCGCAGGCGGTGGTCGATAACGCAACGGCGGTTGGCGTGAGTGCGCTGGCCAGCGGAACCGGCGCAGCTGCAGTGGGCAACAACGCCCAGGCCACCGGCGAAAACAGCAGCGCCGTCGGCAGCAATGCCCTGGCCAGCGATGTCGGCGCCAGCGCAAACGGTGCCGGCGCGCAGGCGATTTCGACCTATGCGACCGCGCTCGGCAGCGAAGCGGTGGCATCGGACAACCAGGCCACCGCGGCCGGTTTCCGCAGCACCGCCTCCAATGTCGGCAGCGCCGCCTTCGGTGGCTACAGCGAATCCAGCGGCAGGCTGTCGTCGGCGCTGGGCTATGGCGCAGTTGCATCCAGCGACTACAGCACCGCCGTGGGTGCCGCCGCACTGGCCTCCGGCGCAAGTGCAGTGGCCGTGGGCGAATTCAGCGAAGCCACCGGCGAAGAGAGCGTGGCCGTCGGCGGCAGCACGTTCTTCGGCTTCATCCCGGCGCGTGCCTCCGGCACCGGCGCTGCCGCATTCGGTGCGGGTGCGTGGGCCACGGCCGACTACACCACCGCCATCGGCTGGAATTCGTATGCCGACGGCGTCAATGCCACCGCGCTCGGTCAGAGCGCGGCGGCCCTTGCCGACAATACGCTGGCCCTGGGTGGCGGCAGCCGCGCCGATGCGGTCGGCGCCAGCGTGGTCGGTGTGGATGCATCGGCAACCGGCATCAACAGCACCGGTGTCGGTCGTCAGGTCAATGCGATCGGCGAGAACGCGGTGTCGGTGGGCTACAACTCGTTCGTGCGCCAGAGCGCGGTCAATGGTGTGGCCCTCGGTGCCAACGCCGGTGCGACCGGTGCCGATTCGGTGGCGCTGGGCTCGGGCTCGCGCACCTACGAAGCCGACACGGTGTCGATCGGCAGCGGCAATGGCCGCGGCGGTCCGGCCACGCGTCGCATCGTCAATGTCAGCGACGGCCAGGCGGCGACCGATGCGGTCAACAAGGGCCAGCTGGATGCCCTGGCGGCCGATGTGCAGACCACCAACGGCATGGTGCAAACCACCGGTGAAGGGGTGGCCAGCGCAACCGGTGATCGCGCCACTGCAGCGGGCGCCGGTGCAACCGCCAGCGGCGCACGCAGCGTGGCGATCGCCTCCGGCAGCCGCGCCTCGGCCACCGGCGCCAGCGCCATGGGCGTGGACAGCAGCGCCAGCGGCGTGAACAGCACCGCGATGGGCCGGCAGACCAATTCCATCGGCGAAAACGGTGTGGCGTTGGGCTACAACTCCTTCGTGCGCCAGAGCGGTGCCAATGCGGTGGCGCTGGGTGCCAATGCCGGTGCCAGTGGTGCCGACTCGGTGGCGTTGGGCTCAGGCTCGCGTACCTACGATGCCAACGTGGTCTCGGTGGGTAGCGGCGATGGCCGCGGCGGCCCGGCCACGCGCCGCATCGTCAATGTCGGCAACGGTGCGATTGCCGGTGCCAGTACCGATGCGATCAACGGCGGCCAGCTGTTCCAGTCGCTCAGCAACGCCGCCAGCTTCCTCGGCGGTGGCGCGGCGATCGGTGCGCAGGGCGTGTTCGTCGCGCCGACCTACGTGATCCAGGGTGCCAGCTACAACAATGTCGGTGCGGCATTGACCGCGTTGGACAGCAAGGTCACCGAGCTGGATGCACGCGGTGGTACCGCAACGGCCAGCACCGCGGCACGCACGCTGTCGCTGCGCACTGCAGGGGTGCCTGCAGTGGCTGCGAGCGCAGTGAGCGCATCGAGCAATGCCGTTGCCGATACCGGCGCAAGCGTGCAGGGCACGCCGACCGCCGCAGTGGTCGGCAGTATCACCCCGGCTGCAACGTCCACCGCCGTGGGCACGGCCGCAGTGGCCAATCACGTGACCGGCACGGCGATCGGCGGCAGCGCGTATGCGCATGGCCCCAACGACACCGCGATCGGCAGCAACGCACGCGTCAATGCCGATGGCAGCACCGCGGTCGGCGCCAATACGCAGATTGCCGCGGTGGCGACCAATGCGGTGGCGATGGGCGAAGGCGCGCAGGTCAGTGCGGCCTCCGGCACGGCAATCGGACAGGGCGCACGTGCGAGTGCGCAAGGTGCGGTCGCGCTGGGTCAGGGGTCGGTTGCCGATCGTGCCAACACGGTGTCGGTGGGCAGCGTCGGCGGCGAGCGTCAGGTGGCCAATGTGGCCGCCGGCACACGTGCCACCGATGCGGTCAACAAGGGCCAGCTGGACAACGGCGTTGCCGCGGCCAACAGCTATACCGACAGCCGCTACAACGCGATGGCCGACAGCTTCGAGACCTACCAGGGCGATATCGAAGACCGTCTGCGTCGGCAGAACCGTCGCCTGGATCGTCAGGGCGCGATGAGTTCGGCGATGTTGAACATGGCTGCCAGCGTCGGTGGTATCGCCACACAGAACCGCGTCGGTGCCGGCGTCGGTTTCCAGAACGGCGAATCGGCGTTGTCGGTGGGCTACCAGCGTGCGATCAGCCCGCGCGCCACCTTGACGGTGGGCGGCGCACTCAGCGGTGACGACAGTTCGATCGGTGTGGGTGCCGGCTTCGGCTGGTAACGCGCCGCTGCATGACACGCGGCGGCACCGATGTGCGCCGCCGCGCCAGAGCAAGGCCTGAGGGGGCGGGCAAGGACCGTGGCTGGGCCGGCCAACGGATTCGATGGAGTGATGGCCTTACCAGGAGTGGCTGATCGAACGCAGCGCGCTGCACCGCAGTTGCGCCGCAGTTCGGAAGCCGCTCCCAGCTGATCGACGAAAAACACGAAGAGGACTTCACCGTGATCGACAAGAATTTCCGTCTCTCCCCGCTGACCGGCGCCATCCTGATGATGGCGCTCGGTGCATCGGGCACGCTCGCTGCTGCCCCGAAACTGCTGGTCAAGGAACCGACCCAGGCAGCATCGGCCGGCGCTGCGTTCAGTAGCCGCCTGATCGTGCGCTACAAGGACAACACTGCTGCCGCGACCGATCGCGCCAGCAAGCTGAGCGCGGTGCAGGCTGCGGTCGGCCGTGTCGGTGCGAGCACCGGCGCACGCAGCAGCGCAGCCGCCGCCAAGGCGACGTATGTGCGCAAGCTCGGCATCGGCTCGGACCTGATCAAGCTGTCCAGCACGCTGACCACCGCCCAGGTGGACAAGGTGGTGGTCGAGCTCAAGAACGACCCGTCCGTGGCCGACGTGCAGATCGATCGCATGCTGCGCCCGGTCGACATCAAGAAGAGCGTCGCCGCCACCGACGTGACCCCGCAACTGGTCCCCAATGACCCGCTGTACGCGCAGTACCAGTGGCATCTGAGCAACCCCAACGGCGGCATCAATGCGCCGGCCGCTTGGGATCTGTCGCAGGGCGCGGGCGTGGTGGTGGCAGTGCTGGATACCGGCATCCTGCCGGGCCATCCCGACTTTGCCGGCAACCTGCTGCAGGGTTACGACTTCATCACCGATGCCGAAGTCTCGCGTCGTCCCACCGATGCCCGCGTGCCGGGCGCGCTGGATTACGGCGACTGGGAAGAGGCCGACAACGTCTGCTATGACGGCTCGGTGGCACAGGAAAGCTCCTGGCACGGCACCCACGTCTCGGGCACCGTGGCCGAGGCGACCAAT
Source organism: Xanthomonas sp. NCPPB 3218 (assembly GCF_056725185.1). NCBI lineage: Bacteria > Pseudomonadati > Pseudomonadota > Gammaproteobacteria > Lysobacterales > Lysobacteraceae > Xanthomonas > Xanthomonas sp. NCPPB 3218. The sequence goes on along the minus strand of NZ_CM161516.1, from coordinate 4,160,432 downwards.
AACGGCGTGGGCATGGCTGGCGTGGCGCCGAAGGCGACCATCCTGCCGGTGCGCGTGCTCGGCCGTTGCGGCGGCTACACCTCCGACATCGCCGATGCGATCGTCTGGGCGTCCGGCGGCACGGTCGCTGGCGTGCCGGCCAACACCAACCCGGCCGAGGTGATCAACATGAGCCTGGGTGGCGGCGAGCCCTGCGATTCGGCCACCCAGCTGGCGATCAACGGCGCGGTCGCGCGCGGCACCACCGTGGTGGTGGCGGCCGGCAACAGCGGCGAGGATGCGGCCAACCATTCGCCGGCCAGCTGCAACAACACCATCACCGTGGGTGCCACGCGCATCACCGGCGGCATCACCTACTACTCCAACTACGGCAGCAAGGTCGACCTGTCCGGCCCGGGCGGCGGTGGCAGCGTGGACGGCAATCCGGGCGGTTACATCTGGCAGGCCGGCTACACCGGTGCGACCACGCCGACCTCGGGAACCTATACCTATATGGGCTTGGGTGGCACCTCGATGGCATCGCCGCACGTGGCCGGTGTCGTCGCCCTGGTGCAGAGCGCGGCGATCGGTCTGGGCGATGGCCCGCTGACCCCGGCCGCGGTGGAAGCTCTGCTCAAGCAGACCAGCCGTCGCTTCCCGGTGACCCCGCCGGCCAGCACCCCGATCGGCAGCGGCATCGTCGATGCCAAGGCCGCATTGGAAGCGGTGTTGGTGGAGCCCTGCGATCCGGCCACCGAGAGCTGCGCGCCGACCGCCATCGCGCTGACCAACAAGGCCCCGCTGACCGGCCTGAGCGGTGCTTACGCCAGTTCCACGCTGTACAGCTTCGAAGCCAAGGCCGGTGCCGTGCTCAGCTTCATGACCTATGGCGGCACCGGCGATGTGTCGGTATACGTCAGCCATGAAGCCGAGCCCAGCGCCACCAGTTACGACGCCAAGTCGACCCGCCCGGGCAACAGCGAAACCGTGCGTTTCACTGCCCCCAAGGCCGGCACCTACTACATCAAGTTGGTGGGCGCTGCCGACTACGCGAAGCTGACGCTCGTCGCACGACAGTAAGCCGTCTCATAGTGTGACCGATGCCCCCGGCCAATCACCGGGGGCATCGTTTTTCAGGGCGATTCAGATGCGTACGGTTGATCGTCGCGGCAAACTGCTACAGTCGGCGCCGGACCAGTGGAGACGAGTGTGAACGCGGTTGCCGTCGATCCAATTGAGCATCGCAGTGCGGAGACACGCATCGTCGAAGCGCTGCTTGAACGCCGTCGTCTGAAAGACACCGATCTGCTGCGCGCGCGCCAGCTGCAGACCGAATCCGGTATGGGCCTGCTGGCCTTGCTGGGCCGTCTGGGCCTGGTGTCCGAACGCGATCATGCGGAGACCTGCGCCGATGTACTGGGTCTGCCGCTGGTGGATGCACGCCAGCTTGGCGATACCCCACCGGAAATGCTGCCGGAAGTGCAGGGGCTGTCGCTGCGCTTCCTCAAACAATTTCATCTATGCCCGGTCGGCGAACGCGATGGCCGGCTGGAGTTGTGGATCGCCGATCCCTATGACGATTACGCGATCGACGCGGTGCGGCTTGCGACCGGCTGCCCGCTGTTGCTGCAGGTCGGCCTGCGCTCGGAAATCGATGACCTGATCGAGCGCTGGTACGGCCAGGGCCGCAGCGCGATGGGCACCATCGTGGAAACCGCCGATGGCGATGCCAACAGCAGCGACGATATCGAAGCGCTGCGCGATCTGGCGTCCGAAGCGCCGGTGATTCGCCTGGTCAATCTGGTGATCCAGCACGCGGTGGAACTGCGGGCATCGGACATCCATATCGAACCGTTCGAGAGCCGGCTCAAGGTGCGTTACCGCGTGGACGGCGTGCTGGTGGAAGGCGAAAGCCCGCCGGCCAAGCTCACCGCCGCGGTGATCAGCCGCATCAAGATCATGGCCAAGCTCAACATCGCCGAACGCCGGCTGCCGCAGGACGGCCGCATCATGCTGCGCGTGCAGGGCAAGGAGCTGGATCTGCGTGTCAGCACCGTGCCCACCGCGCACGGCGAGAGCGTGGTGATGCGCCTGCTCGATCGCGAAACGGTGGTATTCGACTTCTACAAGCTCGGCTTCACCGAAGAGTTTCTGCCGCAGTTCCGCAAGGTGCTGGAGCAACCGCACGGCATCATGCTGGTGACCGGCCCGACCGGTTCGGGCAAGACCACCACGCTGTACACCGCGTTGAGCCAGCTCAACACCTCGGATGTGAAAATCATCACCGTCGAGGACCCGGTGGAATACCAGATCGAAGGCATCAACCAGATCCAGGCCAAACCGCAGATCGGGCTGGATTTTGCCAACGCGCTGCGCAGCATCGTGCGTCAGGATCCGGACATCATCATGATCGGCGAAATGCGCGATCTGGAAACCGCGCGCATCGCGATCCAGTCTGCGCTCACCGGCCATCTGGTGCTGTCCACGCTGCACACCAACAACGCGGCCGGCGGCATCACCCGTCTGCTCGACATGGGCGTGGAAGACTATCTGCTCACCTCCACCATCAACGGCATCCTGGCGCAGCGCCTGGTGCGCAAACTCGACCTGGCCAACGCCGAGCGCTACCTGGCATCGCCGGAAGAAATCGAACGCTTCAATCTGCGCCGGCTGCAACCGGACGGCGAGATCTACCTGTATCGTCCGCGTGCCTCGGCTGCCGCGCCGACCGGTTACCTGGGCCGCACCACCATCGTCGAATTCCTGGTGATGAACGACGAATTGCGGCGCGCGGTGATGCGTCGCGCCGGCATGGGCGAGATCGAACAACTGGCCCGCAAGGCCGGCATGCGCACCATGTACGAGGACGGCCTGTCCAAGGCCTTGCGCGGCGAGACCACCATCGAAGAAGTGCTGCGCGTGACGGAGGATGCGTGAGAGTCAACGGAGCCACAACGAGCATTGGATGCTCAGGATCGGAAGATAAGCAGGGCAAGGTCCCGGCAACGCGTCGCGCACGCGTGCGTGTGCGCCAGATGGCGCCAACGCATCGCAGGCTCCTGCTTTTCCCGATTCCCGATTCCCGATTCTCCACTCCCGGCCGTCCAGCCTGATGCCCCTGTACCGCTACAAAGCGCTCGACGCCCATGGCGAAATGCTCGATGGCCAGATGGAAGCGGCCAGCGACGCGGACGTTGCGCTGCGCCTGCAGGAGCAGGGCCACCTGCCGGTGGAAACGCGCCTGGCCACCGGCGAAAACGACTCGCCGTCGCTGCGCATGCTGCTGCGCAAGAAGCCGTTCGACAACGCCGCGCTGGTGCAATTCACTCAGCAGTTGTCCACGCTGATCGGTGCCGGCCAGCCGCTGGATCGTGCGTTGTCGATCCTGATGGATCTGCCCGAAGACGACAAAAGCCGGCGCGTGATCGGCGATGTGCGCGACACCGTGCGTGGCGGCGCGCCGCTGTCCTCGGCACTGGAACGCCAGCACGGGCTGTTTTCCAAGCTCTACATCAACATGGTGCGTGCGGGCGAAGCCGGCGGCAGCATGCAGGACACGCTGCAGCGCCTGGCCGATTACCTGGAGCGCAGCCGTGCGCTGCGCGGCAAGGTGATCAACGCATTGATCTATCCTGCGATCCTGCTGGCGGTGGTCGGCTGCGCGCTGCTGTTCCTGCTCGGCTATGTGGTGCCGCAGTTCGCGCAGATGTACGAAAGCCTGGACGTGGCCTTGCCGTGGTTCACCCAGGCGGTGCTGAGCGTGGGCCTGCTGGTGCGCGACTGGTGGCTGGTGCTGATCGTGGTGCCGGGCGTGCTGGGGCTGTGGCTGGATCGCAAGCGCCGCAATGCCGCGTTCCGTGCCGCGCTGGATGAGTGGTTGCTGCGGCAGAAGGTGGTCGGCAGCCTGATCGCGCGCCTGGAAACCGCACGGCTGACGCGCACGCTGGGCACCTTGCTGCGTAACGGCGTGCCGCTGCTGGCGGCGATCGGCATTGCGCGCAATGTGATGTCCAACCTGGCGCTGGTCGAGGATGTCGACGCCGCGGCCGACGACGTCAAGAACGGCCATGGCCTGGCGATGTCGCTGGCACGCGGCAAGCGCTTCCCGCGGCTGGCCCTGCAGATGATCCAGGTCGGCGAAGAATCGGGCGCCCTGGACACGATGCTGCTCAAGACCGCCGACACCTTCGAGCTGGAAACCGCGCAAGCCATCGACCGCGCGCTGGCCGCGCTGGTGCCGTTGATCACGCTGGTGCTGGCCTCGGTAGTGGGGCTTGTCATCATTTCGGTGCTGGTGCCGCTGTATGACCTGACCAATGCCATCGGATAACGTGGCTGCGGATTCACAACAACTTTCCGGTGACCGCGCGACACCCATGCGGGAACCATTGCAATGCCCGCCGTGTCATCTTCTGGCGGCAGCATCTTTCATCGACGTGCAAGGAAATCGTTCATGATCAAGCGCTCCATCACCCGTAGTCCGTCGCGTGCAGGCCAGGCCGGCATGAGCCTGCTGGAAATCATCATCGTCATCGTCCTGATCGGCGCGGTGCTGACCCTGGTCGGCAGCCGTGTACTCGGTGGTGCCGATCGCGGCAAGGCCAACCTGGCCAAGTCGCAGATCCAGACCCTGGCCGGCAAGATCGAGAATTTCCAGCTCGACACCGGCAAGTTGCCGAGCAAGCTCGACGACCTGGTGACCCAGCCGGGCGGCAGCAGCGGCTGGCTCGGCCCGTACGCCAAGCCGGCCGAACTCAACGACCCGTGGGGCCACACCATCGAATACCGCGCGCCCGGCGATGGCCAGCCGTTCGATCTGATCAGCCTGGGCAAGGACGGCCGTCCCGGTGGCAGCAGTTACGACGCGGACATCAAGTACCAATAAGCTGTTCGCCATGCGCGTTGCGTGTCAGCCGTTGCGTCATCCGCATGGAGTGGTCGGCCCTGGTCGTCCCCGCACGCGTGGCAGTTCGTTGCTGGAGATGTTGCTGGTCATCGCCCTGATCGCGATGGCCGGCGTGCTGGCCGCCGCCGCGCTCAACGGCGGGATCGACGGCATGCGCCTGCGCACCGCCGGCAAGGCGATCGCCTCGCAGCTGCGCTACACGCGCACCCAGGCGATTGCCACCGGCACGCCGCAGCGGTTTCTGATCGATCCGCAGCAGCGCCGCTGGGAAGCCCCCGGCGGCCACCACGGCGATCTGCCGTCGTCGCTGGAGGTACGCTTCACAGGCGCGCGGCAGGTGCAGTCGCGGCAGGATCAGGGCGCCATCCAGTTCTTCCCCGATGGCGCCTCCACCGGCGGGCGCATCGATCTGCGCGTCAAGGATGCGACCTGGCGCGTGGACGTGGGCTGGATCACCGGCGAAGTGCGTTCCGGGCAGTTGCGGACGCCGTCGCCATGAAGCGCCAGCGCGGTTACACGCTGATCGAGGTGATCGTCGCCTTTGCGTTGCTGGCGCTGGCGTTGAGCCTGTTGCTGGGATCGCTATCTGGTGCCGCACGTCAGGTGCGCGCGGCTGACGAGAGCACGCGCGCCACCCTGCATGCGCAATCGTTGCTGGCGGCGCAGGGCATGGATAAACCGCTGGTGCCCGAGCAGCAGCAAGGCACCTTCGAAGACGGGCATTTCCGTTGGTCGATGGATGTGCGCCCGTACGACGAGCCGCGACGCAATCCGCAGGCGCCGGTCTCCCCCGGCGCACACACGCTGCTGCAGCTGACCCTGGTGGTGCGCTGGGGCGAGCAGCCCAATCAGGTCCTGCAGTGGCGCACCTTGCGGCTGGTGGCTGCGGCGCAACCGGGCAGCGCGCCATGAGTCGCTCGCGCAGTGCCGGTTTCACCTTGATCGAAGTGCTGTTGGCGACGATGTTGCTGGTCGGCGGGCTGGCATTGGCGTTTGCCACCTTGCGCTCGGCCAGTGCGGTCAGCCAGCGCGGCGAGGCGATCGCCCAGCGCAGCGAACGCGTGCGTGCGGTGGAAGAATTCCTGCGCCGGCGGCTGGCGGCGGCACTGCCGATCGCGATGGGCATCGACCCGCAGAGCCAGCAGCCGATGCTGTTCATCGGCGAGCCGCAGCGTCTGCGTTTTGCCGCCGATGTGCCGGATTACCTGGGCCGCGGCGGGCCGTACCTGCACGATCTGTCGGTGGCCGGCGATGGCGAACAGCGCACGCTGCGGATCGCGCTGACCATGCTGCAATCGGGCAAGTCGATCGAAGAGGGCACCACGCTGCCGCCGGAAACACTCGCCGAAGACGTGCAGCAGGTGAGCTTTCGGTATCGCGGGATGGATCCGCAGAGCGGCCGCCTGAGCGCATGGTTGCCGCAGTGGGAATGGCACGACCGTCTGCCGTTGCTGGTGCGCATCGAGATCCGTAGCGGCGGTGCCGCCTGGCCGCCGCTGGTGGTGGCCTTGCCGCAATCCAGCAACCCGGGAGCGGGGCAATGAGCGCGATGCGCGGTGCCGCGCTGGTGTTGGTGTTGTGGCTGATTGCGCTGCTCACCGCGATGATCGGCGCATTCGCGCTGACCGCGCGGGTGGAAGCGCTGCAGGGCAGCATGCTGCGCAATGGCGCGCAGGCGCAGGAATATGCGCGCTCCGGGCTGGAATACGCACTGTCCCGCCTGCAGAGCACCGACACCCAGGCACGCTGGCTTGCAGACGGCCGGCGCTATCGTTGGCAGATGGACGATGCCACGGTGGAGATCCGCATTACCGACGAAAGCGGCAAGGTAGACTTGAACATGGCCGAGCCCGCGCTGCTGGCCGGCCTGGTACGCGCGGTCGGTGGCGAACAGGGCCGCGATACGCGCATTGCCGGTGCGATCGTCGACTGGCGCGATGGCGATTCGCTGAGCCAGCCCGGCGGCGGCGCGGAAGATCGCGATTATGCCGATGCCGGATTGCCGTACGGCGCCAAGGATGGCCCGTTCGAAACGCTGGGCGAGTTGCGCCTGGTGCTGGGAATGGATGGCGAGCTGTATCGCAAGCTGTTGCCCAACCTCACCCTGTACAGCGGACGCTCGCGCCCCGAAGCGCGCTTTGCGCCGGGCCCGGTGCTGACCGCGATGGGCCTGGATGCGCGGCAACTGCTGGCCCAGCGTGACGCGCCGCCGGGTTTGCCTGGCAGCGAGGCGACGGTCGGTGGGTCGGACACTTATAGTATCGAGAGCCGGGCGCGACTGAGTCAGGGACGCGAGGCTGTGTTGCGGGCGGTGGTCTCCACCAGTGCGTCCGCATTACCTGGGTCGGCGTATACCGTGTTGCGTTGGGAAGAGGGAGCAGCAGTGCAATGACCGCATGGCGGGATACCTTGGGTCGTATCGGCGTACGCGCCATGCCGGGAGCCGGAGGCTTCTGGCGTTGGTGGCAACAATCGCTGCTGGCCTGGCTGCCGCAGCGCTGGCAATGGCAGTTGGGCCTGTCGCCGTCGCGGCTGTTGTTGCAGCCCGATGGGCAGGCGTTGCAGTTGCTGCGTCAGCGCGATCACAGCAGCGAGACCATCGCCAGCCTGCCGTGGCCTGTGCAGCCGCAGGAAGTGCATGCCTTGCTGCCGACCGCGCTGGAAGGCCTGCCGCGGCATTGGCTGCTGCCGGCCGCGCATGCCTTGCGTCGTCCGTTGCGCCTGCCTGCTGCGGCAGCGGCGCGCCTGCAGGATGTGGCGCGCTTCGAGATCGATCGGCAAACCCCGTTCACTGCCGACCAGGTGTACTTCGATGCGCGCGTGCTGGACGTGCGCGAAGACGGCCAGCTCGATGCCGAACTGGTGGTGGTGCCGCGGCGCCTGATCGATGGCCCGGACGGCGTACCCGACGCATGGGCCAGCGCCTTGTCCGGCATCGATGTCGCCCATGCGCAGGGCCTGCCACTGGGCGTGAACCTGCTGCCGCCGGCACGACGGCTGCGGCGCAGCGACCCGATGCAGCGCTGGAATCTGTTGCTGGCCGCCGCCGCACTGGTGCTGCTGGCCGTGGCCGGCTGGCTGCTGCTGGACAACCGCCGCCAGGCCGCCGACGACTTGCGTGCCAAGGTGCAGGCCAACGCCGCACGTGCGCGCCAGGTCGCCGCCGAACGCCAGCAATTGCTGGATCTGGTCGAAGGGGCCAACTTCTTTCAGCAGCAACGTGCTACCCGCCCCACCTCGGTGGAAATCTGGGACGAGCTGAGCCGGCGTCTGCCGGGCGGCACCTACCTGGAAAAATTTTCGGTCGAAGGTGGGCAATTGCAGTTGATCGGCTTGAGCAACGAAGCCTCCTCGCTGGTGCGGCGCCTGGAAGGCTCGCCGCTGTGGCGCACGCCCTCGCTGACCGGCGTGCTGCAGAGCGATGCCGGTCGCAACGTCGACCGCTTCACCATCACCGCCGAACTGGCCGGCCCCGATGCCAAGGAGGCGGCCGATGCCACGCAGCGTTAAGCGCGATCGCTGGATCGCTTTGGGCCTGCTGTTGCTGGTGATCGGCGTGGCCTATCTGGTGCTGGTGCACCCCTGGTTCACCCAGCCGATGATCGCGGTGCAGGACGACCTGCAAGCGCTGCGCGAGCGCGAGCTGCGCGTGCGCGTGCAACTGCAGCAGGCGCCGGAAGTCAGCAAACGGCTACAACAGGCGCGCCAGACCCTGGAAAGCCGCCCGGGCTTCCTGCCGGAAACCTCGGCCGAACTGGCCTCGGCCGGCCTGGTGCAGCGGCTGGAACGCGCCGTGGTGGAAGCCAGCCCCGGTAACCGCAGCTGCGCGATCAGCAACCGCTCGCCGCTGCAGCCGGAAAGCAAGGACCGCTTCACCCGCGTCGCTGTGCAGGTACGCCTGCGCTGCGGCACCCCGGAGCTGGCCTCGGTGCTGTACAGCCTGGAAAACGGCACCCCGCGCCTGTTCGTGGACAACCTCAACGTGATGGCGCAGCGCTACCAACTCTCGCCCAACGAAAGCGGCAACGGCCTGGACATCGCCTTCGAACTGGCCGGCTACCTGCGCCCCGGCGCCAGTGCCGCACCGTTGAACACCGACGCCGCGCCCGCCGCCCCCGACGCCGCGGAGGCCAGCAATGCGCCTTGACATGATCGGCCTGCGCACCTGGCTGCTGGCCACCGTGGTCGGCTGGGCGCTGCTGGTGTGCGTGCTGGCCGTGGCCGGGCTGGGCAAGCGCGTGGAGCTGCTGCCGGACGACCCGGCGCTGGTGCAGCGCCTGCCCACCCTGCCGGCCCCAGCGCCGGAACGGCTGGGCGCGTTCGAAAAATATTCGGAGATCGCCGCGCATCCGGCCTTCGCCGAAGACCGCCTGCCGCATCCGTTCTTCCTGTCCGGCAACGACGGCAGCAGTGCCGCCTCGACGGTGCGCCTGACCGGCGTGCTGCTGACGGACAACTTCAAGATGGCCACGCTGACGCTGGACCCACAGGATTCGGTGCGGGTGCAGTTGGGCGGCGAAGCGGTCAAGGGCTGGCGCCTGCTCGCCCTGCAGCCGCGCAGCGCAACCATCGAAGGCCCCGGCGGCACCCAGACACTGGAGCTGCACGTGTTCAACGGCCTGGGCGGGCAACCGCCCACCGCCAATGCGGGCGCGCGTGGCGCTGCCGGCGCCGTCCCGCCATTACCGTCGCCCGATGCCGCCGCGGTCGCACCGACGCAGCCGCCGCAGACCCAGCCCACCACGCCGCCACAGCAGCCCGGTGGGCAGACACCGCCGACGGTGCCGCCGCAGCGCAGCGATGGCGCCCAGGAAGCCCCACGCCCCTCCGATGATCAGATGCGCGCCATCCGCGAACGTATCGAAGCCCGACGCCGCCAGCTGCAACAGCAGCGCCAGAGCGGCTCTACCCCCGGTCAGACCCAATGAGTGAACGCATGACGCAGCGCCTGTTTCCCATGTCCCTGCTGATCGGCCTGCTGGCCGGTTGCGCCACCACTCCGCCGCCGGACGTGCGCCGCGACGCGCGCCTGGACCCGCAAGTCGGCGCCGCCGGAGCCACCCAGACCGGTGCCGAGCAACGCGCCGAGGGCAATGCCAGCGCCAAGCCCACCCCGGTGATCCGGCGTGGCAGCGGCACCATGATCAACCAGAGCGCGGCGAGCGCGCCGGCACCGACGCTGGGCATGGCCAGCAGCGGCAGCGCCACCTTCAACTTCGAAGGCGAGTCGGTGCAGGCGGTGGTCAAGGCGATCCTGGGCGACATGCTCGGGCAGAACTACGTCATCGCCCCCGGCGTGCAGGGCACCGTGACCCTGGCCACGCCCAATCCGGTCTCGCCGGCGCAGGCCTTGAACCTGCTGGAAATGGTGCTGGGCTGGAACAACGCGCGCATGGTGTTCAGCGGCGGCCGCTACAACATCGTGCCGGCCGACCAGGCGCTGGCCGGCACCGTCGCGCCCAGCACCGCATCGCCGTCTGCCGCGCGCGGTTTCGAAGTGCGCGTGGTGCCGTTGAAGTTCATCTCCGCCAGCGAAATGAAGAAGGTGCTTGAGCCCTATGCGCGCCCGAACGCCATCGTCGGCACCGATCCCTCGCGCAACGTGATCACCCTGGGGGGCACCCGCGCCGAGCTGGAAAACTACCTGCGCACCGTGCAGATCTTCGATGTGGACTGGCTGTCGGGCATGTCGGTGGGCGTGTTCCCGATCCAGTCCGGCAAGGCCGAAAAGGTCTCGGCCGATCTGGAGAAGGTGTTCGGCGAGCAGAGCAAGACACCCAGCGCCGGCATGTTCCGTTTCATGCCGCTGGAAAACGCCAACGCGGTGCTGGTGATCACCCCGCAGCCGCGCTACCTGGACCAGATCCAGCAGTGGCTGGACCGCATCGACAGCGCCGGCGGCGGCGTGCGGCTGTTCTCGTACGAGTTGAAGTACATCAAGGCCAAGGACCTGGCCGACCGCCTGTCGGAAGTGTTCGGTGGGCGCGGCAACAACAGCGACTCCAACGCATCGCTGGCCCCGGGCTCGGAAACCAGCGTGCTCGGCGGCGCCCTGGGTAACCGCGACAGCAGCATGGGAGGCAGCTCGGGCACCACCGGCGGCAGCATCGGCGAGAGCAGCGATGGCAGCTCCTCCGGCAGCAGCTTCGGCGGCAGCAGCGGCAGTGGAAGCAGCAGCGGTGGACTGGGCAACGGCAGCCTGCAGCTGTCGCCGCGCAGCAACGGCAATGGCGCGGTGACGCTGGAAGTGGAAGGCGACAAGGTCGGCGTGTCGGCGGTGGCCGAAACCAACACCTTGCTGGTGCGCTCAACGCCGCAGTCGTGGAATTCGATCCGCGACGTCATCGAAAAGCTCGATGTGATGCCGATGCAGGTGCATATCGAGGCGCAGGTGGCCGAGGTGAATTTGACCGGTGCGCTGAGTTACGGCGTTAACTGGTATTTTGAAAATGCAGTAAATGCGCCGGCAACCGCGACCGATGGCGGTCTGACCAATGGAACGGGCATCGGTCTGGGAGCTGGTCTTGCAAATGCAGCGGGACGTAACATCTGGGGAGACATCGCCGGGAAAGTCGGCAGTGGAGGGGTTGCTTGGAGTTTTCTCGGCAAGAATGCTGCGGCCATCATCACTGCGCTGGACCGTGTAACCAACGTCCGCCTGTTGCAAACGCCGTCGGTATTTGTTCGAAACAATGCCGAGGCTACACTTAATGTCGGCTCGCGTATCGCAATTAACTCGACTTCCATCAATACCGGTCTTGGTAGCGACAGCAGCTTCTCTTCAGTCCAATACATCGACACGGGCGTGATTCTGAAAGTGCGTCCACGCGTAACCAAGGATGGAATGGTGTTTTTGGATATAGTTCAAGAAGTCAGCAGTCCAGGCGACCGTCCAGCTGCGTGTACGTCAGCAACGGCAACCGTCAATGCTGCAGCTTGTAATGTCGACATCAATACACGTCGGGTCAAAACTGAGGCCGCAGTGCAGAGCGGTGACACCATCATGTTGGCTGGTCTGATCGACGACAGCACGACCGACACCAGCGACGGCGTTCCGTTCCTCAGCAAGTTGCCCGTAGTAGGTGCGCTGTTTGGAACTAAGGGCAAAAACAACACCCGCCGCGAAGTCATCGTGCTGATCACTCCATCGATCGTGCGCAACCCACAGGAAGCGCGCAATCTCACCGACGAATACGGCCAGAAGTTCAAGGCCATGGAGCCGCTGAAACCCAGCCAGAAGCCGCAATGAGTGCGGCACTGCCCGTCGTGCTGGTGCCGGTCGGCACCGACGACGAGGCCCTGGATGCCTGTCTGGGCGCAATGGATGCCGCCACGCCCGCCGGCACGCGGGTGTGGTTGGCCGACGACGCGCAGGCCGGCCCGCGCGGCTGCGCGGTGATCGCGCACTGGTTGGCGCGCACGCGGCTGCAGGCGCATCACACCCGTCGTCAGCGCATGCTCGGCGAGGTGGCCCATCTGGACGAAATGCTCAGCGGCTGCGGCGATGCCGATGTGGTGGTGCTGGGTGTGGATGCCTGCCCGCTGCCGGGGTGGTTGAATCAGCTCGACGCCTGCTTTGCGCGTGATGCGGCGATCGCCACCGCCACCCCGTGGAGCAATGTGGGCGAAGCCTGCAGCTGGCCACGCCTGGGCGAACTCAATCCGATGCCTGCCGCGCCGGAGCGGCTCGCCGCTGCGTGCGCGGCGATGCCGCCATTGCATCCGGAACTGCCGTCGGCAATCGGCCACGCGGTGCTGCTGCGCGGCAGCGCGCGGCGCAAGGCCGGCGGCCTGGACGCCAGCAGCTATGGCTCCTGGTATGCGGCACTGGTGGACCTGAGCCTGCGCATGGCTGGCCTGGGATGGCGCAACGTGCTGTGCGACACCGCCTTTGTCGCCTCGCCGCACGAAGGCCGCCCTGCCGATGGCGACATGGATGCACTGGCCACACGCTGGCCGGCCTGGCACGCACGCCTGGCCAACTTCCTGATGCACGACCCGCTACGTGCGCAGCGCGATCAACTCGCGCAACTGCTCGCCGACCTGCCGCCGCCTGACCCGCAGCGCACGCTGTTCGACGCATAGCGGTCTCGCGGCCGAGCCTGCCCGCTGCGTTGGGCGAGAGCGGCTATGGAATGACCAGGAGCGACTGACACGAACAACAATGCAGTTGTTAGGCGGGCACAGATGCTGCGGCCTGCATCGTCTTTTTGAGCATGTACCCGTAGCCACCTCAGTCGTTTCTGCGACATGTGGTCAACCGCGGAGAGGTCGCAACGACACACTGCATATGCACCGAAAAAGCAGTGCGGGATGCTCACCATCGATTCCCGATTCCCGATTCCCGATTCCCGGCGCTAGAGCGCAGACCGCATCGGTGCCTCGGTCCGCACCACTACATCCAGCGCATCGTGGCGCCAGGATTCGATATCCAGTTCCACCGCGCGGCCGTCTTCGGCGAAGCTGATCCGCTGCAGCCGGAAGCACGGTGTGCCGGTAGTGGACTGCAGCAACAGGGCTTGCGCGGCGTCCAGCCCGGCCGGATGCATCGACAATTGCGCGCGGCTCAGGAACAGCCCGAGTTTCTGGTTGAACACGCTCGACAGCGAGCCGGCCAGGTCGTGCTCCAGCAGGCCCGGCGCCCAGGCGGCCAGCACCACGTTGGTTTCCAGCAGCACCGCGCGGCGGTCGATCCAGCGCCGGCGTTGCAGCACGAAGACTTCTTCGTACGGCGTCTCCAGCCGTAGTGCGGCCGCGTAGGCAGGCCCCGCTGCCTGCCGGGTGGCACTCAACAGCTCGGTGCGCGGTTTGCGCCCTTGCGCCGCCACGTACTGCATGAAGCCGGCGATGCTGGTGGGGTCGTAGCGCACGCGCGGTGCGCTGACGAACCAGCCGCGCCGGTTCTCGCGGTAGATGCGGCCCTGCGCTTCCAGTTGCTGCAAGGCCTCACGCAAGGTGATGCGGGTGCAACCGAAGCGTTCGGCAAGCTCGCGCTCCACCGGCAGGCGCTGATCCGGGCCCCATTCGCCGGCGGCGATCTGCGCGGAGACGATTTCGGTGATGGCGTGTTGGCGCGACGCGCTCATGCGGCGATCCGCCGACGGTGGCTGCGGCGCAGGTGCAAGGCAGTCAGATGAGAGAGGTGCATGCGGCGATGGTAAAGAAGAACGCGTCCGCAAACCGCAGGTGGCTCAGGCAAGGCCTGCCGGGTTCTGCTGCTGTTGGGTTTTCCAGCTGCGCCATCCATACAGCGCCAGCAGCACGAAGCCTGCATACAGCAGTGCGGTGGGATACAGCCCCTTGCTGACGAACACGCCCACGTAGACGCAATCGAGCACGACCCACAGCATCCAGTTAGCGATGCGCTTGCGTGCTGCCCAGACGCTGGCGACCAGGCTGAAGCTGGCCAGTGCCGCGTCCAGCCACGGCAGTGCGGCATCGGTGCGGTGATGCATGTAGGCACCGAGCGCGGCGGCGAACACGGCACCGATGCACAGCGAGATCCACAGCTCCGCCTGCGGCATCGGCAACGGGCGAATGCGCGTCTGTGCCGCCATCCCGCGCTGCCACTGCCACCAGCCGTACAGCTGGGTCAGCACGTAGACGCCTTGCAGCAGCATGTCCGAGTACAGCTTCCACTGATAGAACAGCCAGCCATACAGCGCCACCGCCACGATGCCGACCGGCCAGCACCAGCGAATGCGCCGCGCGGTCAGCCAGACACCGAGCAGGTTGATCACGACGGCGGCAGATTCGAGCAATGACATGGAAGGTCTGGGGAGGATGCCTGATGGAAGAGGGAGCGAGGGCAGAGACGCAGAACAGTTCAACGCGAGCGTGCGAGCAGGCCGAGCGCGTTCATCGCCTGCAGCCGTTACCTGCAGCGCACTCGGCCCGCGCAGCACCGCTGTCGCGTAACCCGTGCAGCTCACACGTCAGCGGATCGCATGGCCGCATCGGCTGCGTTTAGAAGTCCAGCTGCACGGTCAGACGCGCCGTGCGCGGCGCGCCCGGGAACAGATAGGCATCACCCTGGTATTCGCCGCTATCGCGCCAGTAGCGCTTGTCGAACACGTTGTCCACGTTCAAGCGCCAGGTGGTGGCCAGCCCGCCCAGCGCGGTGACGTAACGCGCGCCCAGGTTGGCCACCGTATAGGCCGGCACGCTGGCGTTGCCGAGCCGGTCGGCGAACTTGCGCCCGCTGTATTGCGCGCCTGCCAGCAGCGCCAGGCCATCGATGCCGGGCACGCTGTAATCGGCCTGCAGGCTGGCGCGCAGCTTGGGCACGTTGATGGCCTGATGGCCTTCGTACTCGGCAATGTCGGTGTCTTCGGCGCGGGCGCGGATGGCGGCAACGCTGGCGAACATGCGCAGCTGCGCGGTGGCCGCGCCATCGGCCGACAACTCCAGCCCACGGTTGTGCAGGCGGCCCTGTTGCACATAGCGCAGGCCACCATCGGCCTGCGGCTGGGTGAACTGGTAGGCCTGGCGGATGTCGAACAGCGCCGCGCCCAGGCGCAGGCCGTCGAAATCGAATTTTGCGCCGGTCTCCAGCTGGTACGCATTGGTCGGCGGCAGGATCTCATCGGCGTTGTCGGCAAACCACGGGGCGGTGCCGCCGGCGGCCAGGCTCTTGGCGTAGCTGGCGTACAGCGATACCTGCTGCTGCGGTTTGAACAGCAGCGCGGCCTGCGGCAGCAGCGTGTCCTTGCGCGTGCGTCGCTCCAGCACGCCATCGCGGTCGAAGCTGCGCTCGTCCAGGCGCACATAGCGCGCGCCCAGCGACAGCTCCCATTGTGGTCCCAGCCCGATCCGGTCGGCCAATACCAACGCGCGTTGGCGGCTGTCCAGGCGGCGTTGCTTCGGGTCCAGCGCGACGTCGGTCTGTGCAAACACCTCCGGGTCGCGGTCGATGCTGCCGCTGCCGACGAATTCGTTGACCGAACCGAAGCGATCGATGGTGCGGCGTAGCCAGTCGCCGCCGATGCTCAGGCGGTGATCCAGCGCGCCGGTGAGCACACGGCCTTCCAGCGTGGCGCGCAGCTGATCGTGCACGCGGGTGTCGTCGGGGCTGCGGTAGTCGTAGACGTCGTACTCGCCTTGCGCGCCGAAGAAGTTCGGTGTGACGCTGTCGGCGCAACTGGCCGCGCCATAGCAGCCCCAGGCGAACGCGGAGAAATCGTTGATCACCGAGCGGCTGCGTGACGCTTCAGCGGTGGCGCGCCAGTTGTCGTTGAACTGGTAGGCGTAGCGCAGCTGCGCATTGAGCGAATCCATCTCCACCGGCCGCGACCACGGCTGGTAGCCGAGCAGGCGATGCACATCGATGTCGCGCGGTACCTGCGTGCCACCGAGCAACTGGTAGCCGGGCACCGAGCGTTGCTGCCGATGCTGATACTCCACATCCAGCTGCAGCAGCGACTGCGGGCTGATCTTCCAGTCGCCGGCCAGCGACAGGAAATTGCGATAACCGTCGGCGTGGTCGACATAGCTGTTGATGTCTTCGCGCGCGGCGTTGACGCGCAGGCCCAGGCTGCGCTCGGCGCCGAACCAGTCGCCCAGGTCGGCGGCGACATAGCGCGAGCCCTGCTCGTCGGTGCCCAGGGTCACGCTGCGCACGTGCTCGGGCCGCTTGGTGCGGTAGTCGATCAGTCCGGCCGGTTCGTTGACACCCGATTGCAGCCCGGCCAGGCCCTTGAGGATCTGCACCTGCTGCTTGTTTTCCAGTGCAATGGATTGCTCGCCCACCGCGCTCAGGCCGTTGATGCGGTAACTGTTGGCGGCATTGAGCGAATAGCCACGCAAAACGAAATTCTCGTAGTAGCCGATCGGGGCGTAGGCGTCGCCCGCAGAGGCATCGGCGCGCAATACCTCGCTGAGCACGCGTGCCTGACGGTCGAGCAATTGCTGGCGATCGATCACCGCGATCGAGGCCGGCGCATCCAGCAGCCGCGTGGCGCCGAAGCCGGTCAAGGCCGTGCTGGCGTCGGCGCGTTCGCCACGCACGTTGACCGCATCCAGTTCGACCGCCTCGGCACCGGGTTGTTGCTGCGCGAGGGCAGGCGTGGCGATGCACAGCGCAAGTGCAAGCACGAGCGGGCGGCGGTGGGGCAGGAGGGCGGGCAGGTGCATGCGCAGGGCTCGAAAAGGAGAGGGAAAAACGCTCATGGCAACCGACGCGCGCGCGCGTGCAGGTGATCGAGCAGACGCTGGCCATCGGCGCTGGCAAACCAGTCCGCATGGCCGAGCAGGTAACGGTGATAGGCGATGTCGGCGTTGTCGGCCGAGCGGGTGATGCCGGCGAAGTATTCGATCTCGCTCAGGGCGAAATCCGCATGCACGATCGGTAGCAAGGCGGCCAGCTGCCGCAGCTGCGCGGCGCCCAGCGCGCAGTGCCGGGCGTAGCCGTCCAGCAAGGCGTCGAGCTGCTCCAGCTGCGGCTGCGCGCGCTGCCCCGCATCCAGGTTCAACCAAGGGATCAGATTGCGTTCGATCGCCGTGGCCAGGTCGAACATCGCAAAACTGCGGTCGCACAGGCCGAAGTCGAACACCGCGCTGACCTCGACGTCGCCATCGTCGTGTGTGCGCCACAGTAGGTTGGAGGCATGCCAGTCGCCATGCGTCCACAGCGGCGGCAGGGCGCCAGGCGCCGACAGCACCGACCAGGCCCGGGCGTGCCAGGGCAGCAGGTGGTCGGTCAGGTCGCGGCGCCAGGGCCGGTCCTGAAAATCGGCGGCCAGGCCGGGGCGCGACAGCAAGGCCTGTTCCACCGCCCGGAGCGGGTCGGCCTGCGCGAACAGGGCCAGGTTGGCCACCAGCACGCTGCTGCGGCGTGGCGGCGCATCGAATCCCTGCGCTGCCAGATGCAGGCGTGCCAGCGCGGCACCCGCCGCCGCCGCATGCGGGACGCTGGTAAAGGGCGTCCACGACAAGGCATCCCGATACAGGTCCTGGCCGAGCCCGGCGCGCTGCACTTCGTAGACCCAGTCCGCATCGGCCAGGGCGGTGCGGCCCGCGGCATCGTGCAGCACCTCGACCACCGGTGCGCCGGCCCAGCGCAGATGCGCCATGAAGACGTGCTCTTCGCGCAACGCGGCGACATTGCGCACGCTGCGGTGATGTCGCTTGACGATGAGCGTGCCGCCGGCGGTGTCCACGCAGGCGGCGGCGGAAAACGGGCGGGCGCTATGCCAGCGAATCAGTTCGCTACCGACGGGAGCGGAAAAGTGCTGCAGCACGCGACGGATTTCGTCGGCGGTCAACACCGGCCAATCCGGCAGCGCCAACTCCAGGCTCATGCCGTGCACCTGATGCGAGGTGCTCATGCGCCCGGCTCCGGAAATGCTGTGGTGCGGATCAGTGGTATAGACCAGTCGATCGGTGCCGAAGCGGCGGACCCGGCGCGCGCGCCGGCGACAACACGGACGGCGCTGCCAGGCCGTCGTTGCGGCGCGCCCGCCATCAGGCGGTTGCACTGCAGGGAATGAAAAGGCAGCGCAACACCGAAAGGTCGCTGGCCGTCATCTCGACACTAAAAATGTGGGGCGCGCCGTGGGCGGCGCCTGCGCAAAACCGCTGGGCGGTTCCGGGCGCGCAGTATGCCTGTTGCCGCTGCCAGCCGCCATGTCGGCGCTGGCAGACGCACGATGGCGTTGCGCCGCCCCGGCACCGGATAATGGCCGGATGACTCCCGTCCAGATTGCCGCCGTCGTCGTCACCTATCAGAGCAGCAGCACCATCGATGCGTGCCTGTCGCGGCTGCGCGCGGCCGAGGGCATCAGCGAGATCCGGGTGGTCGACAACGCCTCCAGCGACGACACCCTGGAGGTCGTGCAGCGGCATGCCTTGGCCGATGCGCGGCTGCACTTCATCGCCAATCCGGACAACCCGGGTTTTGCGAGCGCCTGCAACCAGGGCGCGCGCGACTCGCAGGCGCCCTGGTTGGTGTTCATCAACCCGGACCTGATGGTCGAGCGCGACACCTTGGCGCAGCTGTGCGCACGCGCGGCCGGCCATGCGGCGGTGCTGTTGGGCGTGGAGCAGGTGGACGAGGACGGGCAGCCGGATGCCGCGGTGCGTCGCCGCGATCCGGATTTTGCCGCCATGCTGCGCGCACCGCGCGCTGCCGCCCAGCTGGCGGTGCCGGCCGATCCCGCTGCGCCCCTGCAGGTGGTGGACGCCATCTCCGGTGCCTTGATGCTGATGCAACGCAGCCTGTTCGAGCGGCTGGACGGCTGGGACGGCGCCTACCGCCTGCATGCCGAAGACCTGGACCTGTGCCGGCGGGCACGCCAGGCCGGTGCGCTGGTGGCGGTGGCCAACGATCTGCGGGTCGTGCATGTGCGGGGCGTGTCCAGTCGTTCGCGGCCGTTCTTTGTCGAATGGCATAAGCACCGCGGCCTGTGGCGCTATTTCCGCAAGTTCGAGGCGGGCCGGCGCGGGTGGCTCACCCGGCTGGGCGTATGGCTGGCGATCTGGACCCATGCCGTTGCCCAGGTACCGAAATTGTTGCGAAAGAGATGAGTTCGCTCGCGTTAAATTTGTGATAAATCAGTGATGGGTGGCGGGACTTATGTGTGATACGTTTCGCTTCGAAGTGTGATCAATCACTAGCTTCCTGTCCCTTCCGGGTCCCCCATCAGGAATCGTGCAATGTCCTTACAGAACGACCCGCAATTGCGGGGACGTCAGCCGTGCGCCGCCGCGCTGCAGTCCAGTCCGGTTGTCTCGCCCCCTTCTCTTGATTCCATCGCTTCCCGCGCGCCGGTAGCTGCGCTGTCGGCGCTCGCGCTGAGCTGCCTGATGGCGGCCTTGCCGGACACGGCCGTGGCAGGCGCCTGGACCCAGCCGCAGGGCGACACCCTGGTGATCGTCAAGGCGCTGCATAGCGATGGCACCGGCTGGTTCGACGATGCCCATCACCGTGGCGATTTCGGCAACAACGGACGCAGCCGCCAGGACCAGCTCAATGTCTACGTCGAGCATGGCCTGAGCGACAAGCTGAGCTTCATCGGCAATTTCTATTTCACCGAAGTCGGTTTCAACAACGACGAACCGGTGAACGGTGCGCCCGGACGGGCACGCCGCAGTACCACCGGCTTTGCCGATCAGGAGATCGGCCTGCGCTACGCACTGCCAGGCGCGGCCGACGATGTCTGGCGTAGCTCGGTGCAGGCCCTGGTCAGCATCCCGGCCTATGGCCGTAGCAAGACCTATCACCCGAACAATCCTGGGCGCGACCCCGCGCTCGGCCTGGGCGACTACGGTCTGGAGCTGCGTTACAGCCGCGGCCGTGGTTACACGCTGGGCGGGCGCAACGGCTACGTCGATCTGGGTGGCGCGGTGCGCCTGCGCGGCAGTGCCGCTTCCGACGAAGTGCGGGTGGACGCGTCCACCGGCCTGAGCCTGACCCCGAGCTGGTTGCTGCTTGGCGAAGTCAACGTGATCCAGGGCCTGGGTAACGGGCGTAACGACGCGTTTGTCGTTGGCTCGACACCTGGCGATTCCGGCTTCGTCGCCACCGGCACCAACTACGACCTCACCAAGCTGCAGCTGTCCACGCTGTACACCGCGCCGGGCGGCAGCCAGTGGCAGGTGGGATATCAGCAGCCAGTGATGGGCCGCAACACCGGCGCCGCAGGTGGGCCTTTCGTGGCCGCCTGGTGGCGGTTCTAAGGACGCCACGACAATGACGGTCACCTGCGAAATGGACGCGCTGGGACGAGCACCGGACATCGGCCGCGAACGCGGTCTGTTGGGTCGCGCGCTGGTCACGGCAGGCGTCATCACCGACGAACAGCTGCGCTCGGCGCTGGCGTTGCAGCAACGCTGGAACTCGCGCCTGGGCGATGTGATCCTGGCCCAGCGCGGCGTGCCGGCGCAGCGGTTCTACGCCATCGTTGCCGCGCACTTCGGCCTCGAGTTCATCGATCTGGTGCAGCAGCCGCCGGATCCGGAACTGCTCACCCCGGGCGATCTGGAAAGTTACGCGCAGCGCCTGCTGCTGCCGTGGCGTCGCGAAGACGGTGTGCTGGTGCTGGCCGTGGCCGATCCGGACCCGGCAGTGTTTGCCTGGGCGCGCGCGCACTACGGCGAGGACGTGCGTTTTGTCGGCACCGCCAAGTTCGACATCATCTGGAGCCTGCAGCGCTATGCCGACGAGCAGCTCACCGACAACGCGCTGAACCTGCTCGCATCGCATGCGCCGACGTACTCGGCGCGCCAGGTGGTGACGCGCGGACAGAAGTTCACGCTGTGGGCGATCGCCGCGGTGATGGTGATCGCGATGGTGCTGTTCCCGGTGCCGGCCCTGATCACCGTCAACGTGCTGGTGGCGGTGGGCTTTCTGGCGACCTTCGGACTGAAGCTGTTGCTGGTGTGGTTCGGCTCGCGCCACCGCATCGACATCAAGGTCACCGAGGACGAAGTGGCCGCGCTGCGCGACGACGACCTGCCGGTCTATACCGTGCTGGTGCCGATGTACAAGGAGCCGGAAGTCCTGCCGATCCTGGCCAACGCGCTGCGCAAGCTGGATTACCCGATCAGCAAGCTCGACGTGAAGCTGGTGCTGGAGGCGGACGATTTCGACACCATCGAGGCCGCCAAGAAACTCGGCCTGGAGGCGTTCTTCGAAATCATCCGGGTGCCGCCGTCGCAGCCCAAGACCAAGCCCAAGGCCTGCAACTACGCGCTGCATTTTGCGCGCGGCGAGCTGCTCACCATCTACGACGCCGAAGACAAGCCCGAGCCGGATCAGCTCAAGCGCGTGGTGGCCGCGTTCCGCAAGGCCGACAAGGATGTGGCGTGCATCCAGGCGCGGCTGAACTACTACAACGCCGACGAGAACTGGCTGACGCGGATGTTCACGCTGGAGTACACGCTCTGGTTCGACTTCTACCTGCCGGCGCTGGAATACCTGCGCATCCCGATTCCGTTGGGCGGCACCTCCAACCACTTCCGTCTGGATGTGTTGCGCCAGGTGCGCGCCTGGGACCCGTACAACGTCACCGAAGACGCCGACCTGGGCGTGCGGCTGATCCAGAACGGCTACCGCGTCAACGTGGTCAACTCCACCACGTTCGAAGAAGCCAACGTCAGCATTCCCAACTGGATCCGGCAGCGTTCGCGCTGGCTCAAGGGCTACATGCAGACCTGGCTGGTGCACATGCGTGACCCGGTGCACCTGTATCGCAGCACCGGGTTCAAGGGCTTCTGGGGCTTCCAGTTCTTCATTGGTGGCGGCTTTTTCACCGCGTTGGGCGTGCCGGTGCTGTGGGCGCTGTATGTGGTCTGGGCAGTCACCGGGACAACCGCGTTCGAGCGCTTCTTCCCGCCGTGGCTGGCGACCGTGTCGTTGGTCAATCTGCTGTTGGCCAATGCGTTCTTCATCTACATCACGCTGGTGGCTGCGTTCAAACGCGACTACTTCAAGCTGGCGCCCTACGCGTTGACTGTGCCCTTTTATTGGGTGTTGCAGTCGATCGCCGCGTACAAGGGGCTCTGGCAGCTGATCCACAATCCGTTCTATTGGGAGAAGACCACTCATGGCATCAGCAAGCATTCGGAAAACGAGCGCCGCGCCGCACTCGAAGAGTGAGTCGGCGGTCCCGCGCCGTCACAGCGGGCTGCCGGCGTTTCTGGTTGCCGTGGTGGCCCTGTCGCTGCTGAGCCAGCCGCTGCTGCTGCAGTCGGTCGGCTCCGCCGCACCGGCAATCGCACCAGCAGCCGGCTTGCCGGCAACCGGTCTGTTGTCGTGGGCGATCAATCTGGGGCTGGACAGCTGGAACCTGCCGTTCCAGGTCTGGCCGTTCCTGGCGGTTGCCGCCAACGCGTTGTTCCTGTCGCTGCTGTGGCGCGATCTGGCCGGCGTGTTCGGGCGCGGCTGGGCCAGTGGTTTGACCCTGCTGGTGGGCTGCAATCCACTGTTCCTGCTGCCGATCGCTGCAGGCGGAAGCCAGGCGGTGGGTCTGCTGGCGTTCTACGGCTTGTGCCGCACCTTGCGCCGCCTGCAGACGCCGGTAGAGGCCTTCACCTATCTGCGCATCGCCGGCTGGTTGTGCATCCTGCTGTGCCTGGATCTGCAGACACTGGCGCTGTCGACGATGGTGGCACCGTGGCTGCTGCTGGTGATGCCGCCGCAGATGCTGCGCAAGGCGCCGGGTTCGTTCTACCTGGTGTGCTACCTGCCGTTCGCGTTTCTGGTCGGCATGTGGGCCTACGTCAATCTGACCGTGTTCAACGCCCCGTGGCCGACGCTGTCCAGCATCGGGCAGGGCGCGCATCCGCTGCCGTTGCCGCTGGCCGAGCATGCGCAAGGCTGGTCGCCGGCCGTGCGTTGGGGCGTGGCGGCGGTGGTCTGCTTCCCGGTGCTGGCGTTGCTGGCCCGTAGCCGCAGCAGTGCGCTCACGCGCGGCGTGCTGGCCAGTGCCGGCACCGTGATCTGTGCGGCGGCACTGTCATTCGCCTTCGGCTGGGCCGGGTTCGACGCCTTGCTGCTGCTGTGGGTGCCGGCAGCGTTGCTGCTGCGCGCGCTGCATGCCGATCAGCGCAGTCAGGCCGCCGGCCTGCTGTTGCTTGGCCTGATCGGTGCGGCCTGGGTACAGCCGCAGGGCTGGGGCAGCTGGATGCGTGCGGCGCCTGCCGATGCGCAGTCCTTGCTGCAGGGCGAGGCGGTGGTCGTGAGCGCGCCGGTGTCGTTGCCGACCGGCGCGGCGACGCCGGCGATGGACGCCGTGCAGGCGCAGCCCACCGTGGCGACTGTCGCGGACGTGGCCGCGCCCACGCAGCCCGCGTCCGGCGTCAGCGCGCCCGCCACTGCTGCAATCGTGCAGCCGGACAAGAACACTGCGGTCATCGGTGCAATGGACTGCGCGCACACCACGACCGCGTCCACCACCAAGGCATCCGCCGCATGTTCAAACGCGTTCTGAGTACCGCGTTTCTGGTCGGGGCGTGCATGCTGGTCAATGGCTGCAACGCCGATGCATCGACGTGGATGGGCGCCAACGTCAAGGTCTCGGCCAATGCGCCGTGGGAGAGCGAGGCGGCGGGACAGTCGCTGGATGCGCTGGCCAAGACCGGCGCCAGCAAGGCCTTGCTGGTTGCGTTTGTGTGGCAAGCCAACCCGCAGGCGAACGACCCGGTGCTGGGCAGCGACAGCAGCGTGGAGGCCATGCGCGCCGCGTTGCGGCAGAGCCACCACGCCGGCCTGCAGGCCACGCTCAAGGTGCATGTGTGGATCCCCGGGCATTGGGCCGGCGACACCGCGCCCACCGACCAGGCAGCCTGGTTTGCCGCGTATCAGAACGCGTTGCTGCCATTGGCCAGACTGGCCGAAGACGAGCACGCCGAAGCGCTGGTGATCGGCACCGAACTGCGCAAGCTGCAGGACGCGCCGCAGTGGCCCGGTCTGGTGGCGGAAGTGCGCAAGGTCTACCACGGCAAGCTGCTGTATGTGGCCGACGGCATGGAGCACGCCGAAAGCTTCCGTTACTGGTCCTTGTTCGATGCGGTGGGCACCAGCCTGTATCCGCGGCTGTCCGAAGCGGCTGCCGCGCGCACGGCCGAGATGAATGCCGCCGCGCAGCGCCTGCAGCAACTGGGCCAGCGCGTAGGCAAGCCGGTGTGGGTGGCGGAGCTGGGGCTGCGTTCTGCACGCGGTAGCCTGGCCGCGCCCTGGGAGAGCCCGGAGCAACGCGCCGCTGCAGTGGACACCCGCCTGCAGCTGCAGGTGTTGCAGCAGTGGCGCAAGGTGCTGCAGGCGCACGGCGTGGAAGGTATCGCGCTGTGGTGCTGGTACACCGACCCCAAGGCCGGCGGCCCGGGCGACAGCGACTTCACCGTGCAGGGCAAACCAGCGCAGCAGGTGCTGGCGCGCTGAGCGATGGCGCCTGGCAACAAGAGGATGCCAAGCGCAATTGCCGAGGTGACTTGCCGGGGCGAAGCGCACTGCCGCCGTGCAGCGCATCGCCTTCCGGAGGCATCGGCGGTTCGCACGCCGCGCGATCGCCGCTGCGGGCATAATCCGGCGGCATGATCATCCATTCGCTGCTCGACACCGATCTGTACAAATTTACCATGATGCAGGCGGTGCTGCATCAGCATCCGGCCGCACAGGTCGACTACCGCTTCAAGTGCCGCACGCCCGGCGTGGATCTGGCCCGGTTCATCGACGAGATCTCGCGCGAGATCGATGCGCTGTGCCGGCTGCGGCTGCGCGAAGACGAGGTGGCCTATCTGCGTGGCCTGCGCTTCATCAAGCCGGATTTTGCCGACTTCCTGGCGCTGTTCCATCTGGACCGCAAATACCTGCAGCTGTCGGCATCGACCACCCATCCGGGCGAGATCGAGCTGACCATCCGCGGCCCGTGGCTGCACACCATCCTGTTCGAAGTGCCGTTGCTGGCGATCATCAACGAGGTGTGGTTCCGCAACACCTCCGAGCCGGATTACGAAGAAGGCCGTCGCCGCCTGCGCGAGAAGGTGAGCAGCCTGCGCAGCATGCCGGCCGGCTGCAAGATCGCCGATTACGGCACCCGGCGGCGCTATTCGCGGCACTGGCACGGCGAGTTGCTGCCGTTGCTGCGCGATGGCCTGGGCGAGCAGTTCGTCGGCACCAGCAATGTGTATTTCGCCAAGCATTACGGCCTGACCCCGCTGGGCACGATGGCGCACGAGTATCTGCAGGCATTCCAGGCGTTGGGGCCGCGGCTGCGCGACTCGCAGGTGGCCGCGCTGGAATCGTGGGCGCGCGAGTACCGCGGCGATCTGGGTATCGCCCTGTCCGATGTGGTGGGGCTGGACGCGTTCCTGCGCGACTTCGATCTGTATTTCTGCAAGCTGTTCGACGGCATGCGGCATGATTCGGGCGACCCGTTCGAATGGGGCGAGCGCGTCATCGCCCACCTGCAGGCACACCGCATCGATCCCGCGACCAAGGTGCTGGTGTTCAGCGATGGCCTCAATATCGACAAGGTGATGCGGCTGTACGCGCACTTCCATACGCGCTGCCGGCTGGCGTTCGGGGTCGGCACCAGCCTCACCAACGACCTGGGGCCGACGCCGCTGCAGATCGTGATCAAGATGGTCCGCTGCAATGGGCAGCCGGTGGCAAAGCTCAGCGACTCGCCGGGCAAGAGCATGTGCGAGGACGCCGGTTACCTGCGCTATCTGCGCGATGTGTTCGGCCTGCCGCCGATGCCGGAAGCAGGTGACCGCACGCGGCAGTGACTGACGTGTAGCGGCAGCTTGTGCCGGGATTTGGCGTCCCTGTCAGGGAATGGCCAAAAAAATGCGATGCAGCGCTCAATTGTCCGCATGGGTTCGTTAACATTGGCATCACGCGTACTTCACGTTTGATGCACGCGACGTTGACGGACGGCCTCCTCCCCACGCGATGCCCCAATGACTGCACCCGACCCATTGTCGCTGTACCGAGCGCGCAGCTGCTCCCGGCAATGGCTGGGCTTTGTGCGTGCGATGGCCGCCGAGTTCGGCGCCGAGTTGCCCGAGGACGATCTGGCCCCATTGATGGCGCGCATCGGCCGGCGCTTCGCGCGCGAGCACCGGCTGGCGCACTGCACGACCCTGGACGAGATGCAGCAGGCCGCCAACGCCGTGTGGGAGCGCTGTGATTGGGGCCAGTGCGCGATGCACGACCACGCCGACCACGTACGGATCCAGCACGCCGGTGCGCCATTGAGTACAGCGCTGGATGGCACGGCATGGAGCGATGGGTTCCTGCAGGGCGTGTACGAAGGGTGGTTCCAGCAACTGGGGATGCTGGCAGGCCTGGCGGTGCAGACCGCGCCAGGCGACAGCGTCGATCTGCGCAACCTCGTGTTGCTGCGGACGGCATGAACGGCTGAAGTCGGGCAAGGGGAGTGTGATGGCACCGAAGAACAACAAGGCAACCTCCGGGCACGACGATGTGTCCGGCCTGTTCGCGCGGTTGGGGACGCCGGCGAGCGCGGGCTATCAGGATTTCGCCCACACCCAGCTGCCGCCGCGCAGGCCGGAAGTGACGCAAACGCCGGTCCCGGCAGCGGCCGAACAGGCCCCCGCTGCGGCGGACACCGTGCAGGTGCCAGCGCCGCTGCCGGCGCCCGCGACATCAGTGCCTGACGTTTTGCCTGCCGTGCAGGCAGCGCCGGCGGCGCATCGGTCAGTGCCTGTCGAAGAGACGGCAGGCCCGCCGCTCGATGCGCTCGCGCCGCTACGCAAATTGCGCCAGCTCGACGAGCCTGCAGCGCCTGCAGCGCAGCCGGGCGAGCGCCAGGCGCAGACGCCGCTGGAGCGCTTGTTCCAGCGGCTGTTGCAGGCCGATGCGCCCAGCGCGACGCAAAGCCCGCTGCAGCGACTGCGCTCGCGTTGATCAGCACCACCGCGTGACCTTCGGCGAGCGCCGCTGCGCTCGCCCGTTTCGCCTCGTTTTGCCGCACGCCGCCACGCTTGAAGGATTATCTGATGACTGCTGCCAGCCGCCGTTCCGGATCACCGCTGCCCATGCTGGCGACCTGGGCGCTGTGGTTGTTGGGCGGCTTGCTGCTGGTGTTCGTGGTTGCCGTGCCGATGGATGTTACCCAGCAACTGGTGTTCTCCGGGGTGCTGTTCGCCGTCGCGCTGGCGGTGCGCAAGCGCGGCGGGCGGGTGGTGATCCTGACGATGATGGGCATGTCGCTGGCGGTGTCGTGCCGCTACATCTGGTGGCGCACGACCCAGACCATGGGCGTGGGCAGCGCGGTGGATTTCATCCTGGGCCTGGGCTTGCTGGGCGCGGAGCTGTATGCGTTCGTGATCCTGGTGCTGGGCTATTTCCAGGTGTTGTGGCCGCTCGATCGCAAGCCGGTGCCGTTGCCGGCCGACCAGGCCCTGTGGCCGAGCGTGGACGTGTTCATTCCCACCTACAACGAGCCATTGTCGGTGGTGCGCACCACCGTGCTGGCGGCCAGCGTGATCGATTGGCCGGCCGGCAAGATCACCATCCATCTGCTCGATGACGGCCGCCGCGACGCGTTCCGCGACTTCTGTGCCGAGGTCGGCATCAACTACGTCACCCGCACCAACAACGCGCACGCCAAGGCCGGCAACATCAATGCCGCGCTGAAGAAGTGCAACGGCGAGTACGTGGCGATCTTCGATTGCGACCACATTCCGACCCGCAGTTTCCTGCAGGTGGCGATGGGCTGGTTCCTGCGCGACACCAGGCTGGCCCTGGTGCAGATGCCGCACTATTTCTTCTCGCCCGACCCGTTCGAACGCAACCTGGGCACGCATGGCAAGGTGCCCAACGAAGGCGAGCTGTTTTACGGCCTGCTACAGGATGGCAACGACCAGTGGAATGCGACCTTCTTCTGCGGTTCCTGCGCGGTGATCAAGCGCAGCGCGCTGGAAGAAGTCGGCGGGGTGGCTGTGGAAACCGTCACCGAGGACGCCCACACCGCGCTCAAGCTGCAGCGCCGCGGTTATCGCACCGCCTACCTGGCGGTGCCGCAGGCTGCAGGCCTGGCCACCGAAAGCCTGTCCGGGCATGTGGCGCAGCGCATCCGCTGGGCGCGCGGCATGGCGCAGATCGCGCGCATCGACAATCCGCTGCTGGGGCGCGGGCTCAGGTTCTCGCAGCGGCTGTGCTACCTCAATGCGATGCTGCACTTCTTCTACGGCTTGCCGCGCATCATCTACCTCACTGCGCCGCTGGCCTATCTGTTCTTCGGCGCGCACGTGATCCAGGCCTCGGCGTTGATGATCCTGGCCTATGCGTTGCCGCACATCCTGCAGGCCAATCTGACCAACCTGCGGGTGCAGAGCCGCTTCCGCCATCTGCTGTGGAACGAGGTCTACGAGACCACGCTGGCCTGGTACATCTTCCGTCCCACCCTGGTCGCGCTGCTCAACCCCAAGCTGGGCAAGTTCAATGTCACGCCCAAGGGCGGGCTGGTGGCGCGCAGTTATTTCGATGCGCAAATCGCCAAGCCGTACCTGTTCCTGCTGTTGCTCAACCTGGCCGGTGTGGCTGCCGGCGTGCTGCGCCTGATCTATGTCGGCGGCAGCGGCGAGCAGCAGACGATCTGGTTCAACCTGGCCTGGACGCTCTACAACATGGTGCTGCTGGGCGCCACCATCGCCACGGCCAGCGAAACCCGCCAGGTGCGTAGCGCCCATCGCGTGCCGCTGGATGTCCCGGTCAATCTGTATCTGCCCGATGGCAGCGTGCTGCCCAGTCGCTCATTGAATTTTTCCACCGGCGGCATGGCGATCAGGCTCGCCCAGCCGCAGCCGATCGAGCCGGGGTTGCCGGTGCAGATCGGCCTGAGTCACCGCGGCGTGGAGCAGACCTTGCCGGCCGTGGTGCGGCAGGACCGCGACGGCCAGGTCAGCGTGCAGTTCACCGCGATGTCGATGGAACAGGAGCGTTGGCTGGTGGCCTCGACCTTTGCGCGCGCCGACATCTGGCTGTCGCAATGGGGCCAGCACGACCGCGATGCGTTCTGGCGCTCGCTGGGCCAGGTGCTGGCCGCCAGCGCGCGCGGCTTCGGACGCCTGGGCGGACATATCGCACTCAGTGCGCGTCAGGGCTTCCGCCCGGCGCGCGCGCTGGATCTGGAGTCGTGAGCGTGACGCCTGCCGTTTCCCTTTTCCCTGCCAAGAAGCCATTGATGCGAATGTCCCCGGCCGTGTTGACCTGTGTGCTCACCCTGCTGACCGGCCTAGCGCAGGCGCAGCAGGCCGTGCCGGCAACGGCGACGACCACCCTCAACGAGCAGGCCGGCACCGCCGCGAGCGCGCCGCCCGTACCGGCACCGATGCCGGCCGTCAGCACCCGCACTTCCAGCCTGCGCGAGCTCGGCATCGACTACGAGATCACCCTGCGCGGCGTGCAGGGCAGTGCCGGCGTGCCCTTCAGCGTGCGCAGCGACGAGATCGTCACCGCCGCCACGCTCAACCTCAAATACAGCTATTCGCCCGCGCTGCTGCCGGACCTGTCGCATCTGAAGGTCACCATCAATGGCGTCACTGTGGGCACCTTGCCCGCCGACAAGGCCAATGCCGGCAAGCTGCTCTCGGCCGATCTGCCGATCGACCCGCGCCTGGTCACCGATTACAACCAGCTCAACCTGCAGTTGATCGGCCATTACACGCGCGAGTGCGAAGACCCCGACCACAGCAGCCTGTGGGCGAATGTGGACGCGGCCACCAGCCTGTCGCTGACCACCACGCCGCTGGCGCTGGCCAATAACCTGGCGTTGTTGCCGGTGCCGTTCTTCGATGTGCGCGACACGCGCCGGCTGGAATTGCCGTTCTACTTTCCGCAGCGCCCGGACAACGCCACGCTGCAGGCGGCCGGCGTGGTCGCCTCGTGGTTCGGCACCCTGGCCGGCTACCGCGGCGCGGTGTTCCCGGCCTCGACCGAAGCGCTGCCGGCCACCGGCAACGCAGTGGTGTTCGCCACGCCCAGCACGCTGCCTGAGCAGTTCGCCACCGCCGATAGTGGCGTGGCCGATATCCGTGGCCCGACCGTGGCAGTGGTGGTCAACCCGACCGATCCCAACGGCAAGCTGCTGCTGGTGCTCGGCCGCAACAGCGAAGACCTGCAACGCGCGGCCACCGCGCTGGCCTTGCGCGCGCCGTTGACCGGGGCGGTCGCCCGCATCGGCGAGGTCAGCGCGCCGGCGCCGCGTCGGCCGTACGACGCGCCCAAGTGGGTGTCCAGCGAGCATCCGGTGCGCTTCGGCGATCTGGTGACCCAGCCCGGCCAGCTCAATGTCAGCGGCTATCATCCGGACCTGATCCGGATCGGCCTGCAGTTGCCGCCGGACCTGTTCGTGTGGGAGCGCGACGGCATTCCGGTCGCGCTGAAATACCGCTACACGGTGCCGGACGTGGATAACAAGTCCGCGCTCAACGTCAGCATCAACGAGTCGTTCGTGACCACGCTGCCGCTGACCGGCCGCCCGTTCGCCGAGTCCACCCCGAGGCGCTGGTGGAACAGCCTGGGCGCGCGCGGCAGCATGCCGGTGCATCAGGATCTGACATTGCCGGTGGGTGCGTTCTCGGCCAACAGCCAGTTGCGCTTTCACTTCTTCTTCGATCGCCCGCAGGGCGAGGAGTGCAAGAACACCTTCCCGGACGTGTCCGGCGCCATCGATGCCGATTCCAGCATCGACCTGAGCGGCTTCCACCACTACATGGCGATGCCGAACCTGGCCGCGTTCGCCAATGCCGGCTACCCGTTCACGCGCCTGGCCGATCTGTCCGAATCCACCATCGTGCTGCCGGACAATCCGGGCGACCAGGACCTGGGCAATGTGCTGACCCTGCTTGGACGCTTCGGCGCCTCTACCGGGTATCCGGCGCTGCATGCGCAGATCATCGGCGCCGGCGCCGTGCAGCAACACGCCGATCGCGACCTGTTGTTGCTCGGCAGCGTGCAGTCGCAGCCGCTGTTCAAGCAGTGGCGCGCACAGCTGCCGGTGGGCCAGGACGGGCAGGCGACCCGCTTTGCGCTGACCGATTGGGTGCTGGAAAAGCTGCCGGGCTTCCTGTCCTTCGACGCGCGCCGCACCGACCTGCCGACCACCGCGGAAATCGCCCTGCAACCGCAGCCGGACGACGTGCTGTTGATGGGCTTCGAATCGCCGTTGAAGTCCGGCCGCAGCGTGGTCGCGTTCCAGAGCGAAGACCCGGCCAACATGAGCCGGCTGTTCGATGCCTGGTTCGACCCGACCCTGCTCAAGGACTTCCAGGGCAGCGTGGTGTTGCTGCAGCAGAAAAAGGTCATCAGCCTGGTCGGCAACCAGACCTACTACGTCGGCCATCTGCCGCTCCCGACCTGGTTGCGCTGGTACTTCTCGCACCACCCGGTGTGGCTGGCGTTGACCGTGGTGCTGCTGGCGCTGTTGCTGGCGCTGGCCGCGCGCGTGCTGCTGCGCCGGCATGCCGCCGAGCGGCTCGCCGACGGCGGCAGCGCATGAGCGCGCACGACAGCGCCGCAGCGATGACACGCCGCAGCCTGCTGCGCGCCGGTGCGCTGGCCGGCCTGGCCGCGCTGCTGCCCACGCGCGCAGCGGCGGCGGCTGGCCAATGCGGGCCGTGGCCGCTGTGGAATGCCTTCGTCGACAAGCACATCCAGCCCGACGGGCGGGTGGTGGATTTCCTCAATCCGGACCAGCGCTCGACCTCCGAAGGTCAGTCGTATGCGCTGTTCTTCGCCCTGGTCAACAACGACCAGGTGTTGTTCGAGAAGGTGCTGGGCTGGACCCGCCACAATCTGTGCGGCGGCCGCCCGGACCTGAACCTGCCGGCGTGGTTGTGGGGGCGCGATGGCAGCGGCAACTGGCGCGTGCTCGATGCCAATACCGCCAGCGATGGCGAGCTGTGGATTGCCTACGCGCTGCTGGAAGCCGGGCGGCTGTGGAGCCGGCCCGGTTACGGCAAGGCCGGCCAGCAGATCCTGCAACTGATGCGCCAGCAGGAAGTGGCCACGCTGCCGGGCCTGGGCGCGATGTTGCTGCCCGGCCGCACCGGCTTTGCCGAGAAGCAGCGCTGGACGCTCAATCCCAGCTACCTGCCGATCCAGGTGCTGCGGCGCTGCGCCAACGCCGACCCCAAGGGGCCGTGGGCGGCGATCGCCAGCAACGCCGCACGCGTGTTGCGCGAGAGCGCGCCGGTGGGCTTTGCGCCGGACTGGACGGTGTGGGATGGCGAGCGCTTCAGCCCGGATCCGAAGCGCGGCAACGTCGGCAGCTATGACGCGATCCGCGTGTATCTGTGGGCCGGCATGCTCGATGCCGGCGAACCGCTGCGCAGCGGCTTGCTGCGCGACCTGTCCGGCCCGGCCGACCTGCTCGCCGCACAGACCCCGTTTACGGAAAAGATCGACACCGCGCGCGGCGTGGGCAGCGGCGCATTGCCGGTCGGGTTTTCTGCCGCGCTGCTGCCTTACCTGAGTGCGATGGGCCAGCCCGCGCTGCTCAAGGCGCAGGCGCAGCGCATTCCCGCCGCCGCACAAGCGGCAGCCGCTGCGCTGCCGTACTTCGAACGCACGCTGGCCCTGTTCGGACAGGGCTGGCTTGAGAACCGCTACCGCTTTGCCGCAGACGGGCGCCTGCTGCCCGCCTGGAGAACGCCTGCATGCTCCGCAAAAAACTGACCCCGCTGTACCTCGTCGGCATGATCGACCTGTGCCTGCTCGCCTCGCCGGTGCAGGCGCAGACCAGCGCCACCCAGCAACTGGTCGGGCAGGGCAATTACTGGCACGACCAGGGCCGCGACGATCTGGCCGCCGACACCTGGCGCAAGCTGCTCGGCGTCGATCCGGATCAGCCCGACGCCTTGCTCGGCCTGGCGCAGATCGATCTGGCGCAGGGCCGTCAATCCGAAGCACGCAAGCGCCTGCAGCAACTCGATGCCGCACACCCGCAATCGCCGCAGGCACAGCGCCTGCGCGTGGCGATCGGCGCCCGTGGCAGCAGCGCTGCCGGCGAAGATCCGAACCTGCGCAACGCACGCCGCGCCGCCGCGGCCGGGCGCTATGTGGAAGCCGCGCGCAATTACGAAGCGCTGTTCGCCGGCAAGCCGCCGCCGCCGGCGTTGGCGCTGGAGTACTACCAGTCGCTGGCCGGTACTCCCACCGGCTGGGAGCGTGCGCGCGATGGCCTGCAACGCCTGCAATCCAGCGAACCGGGCAACCCGTCCGTGCAGCTGGCGCTGGCGCAGGTGCTGAGTTACCGCGAACCCACCCGCCGCGACGGCATCGCGCAACTGCGCACGCTGGCGCAACGCGCCGATGTCGGCGGGCCGGCGCGCACCAGCTGGCGCCAGGCGCTGCTGTGGCTCAACGCCGGCATGGCCGATGCGCCGCTGTACCAGGCATTCCTGGCCGGTACCCCCGCTGATGCGGAAGTCACCGCCAAACTCGGCCAGCTGCGCGAACAACGCAGTGCGGCCGCGGCCGCGCCGGCCGACCCCAATGGCGTGCTGCTGGGCGAAGGCTTCCGCGCGCTGGGCGCCAACAATCTGGGCGCTGCCGAACAACGCTTCACGCAGGTGTTGCGCGCACGTGCGCGTGATCCGGAAGCGCTCGGCGGCCTGGGCTCGGTGCGCCTGCGTCAGCAGCGCTTTGCCGAAGCGCAGGAGCTGCTGCGCCCGGCGGCTGCGAGTCACGGCAAATGGAAGGGCGCGCTGGATAGCGCGCGCTACTGGCTGCAACTGCAGCAGGCCGAGGCCGCACGCACACGTGGCGATCTGGCACAGGCGCGCCAGCTGGTGGAGCAGGCGGTGCAGCTGCTGCCCAACGAGCCGGCCGCGCAGGTGGCGCTGGGCGGCCTGCAGGCCGCCAGCGACCCGGCCGCCGCCGAGGCCAGCTACCGCAAGGCGCTGTCGCACGATGCCGACAATGCCGGCGCGCTGCAGGGCCTGGTCGGTTTGTACAGCCGCCAGGGCCGCATGCAGGAAGCCAGCGACGTGTTCAATCGCCTGCCTGCCGCAGAACGTGCCAAAGCCGGCGGGCAAGCCTTGCTGCGTTCCAACGTGCAGCGCGCCCGCGCCCGCCAGGCGCTGGAAGCCGGCGATGCGGTCAGCGCGCAGACCGAGCTGGAAGCGGCGATGGTCGAGCGCCCGGGCGATGCCTGGATCCGTCTGGATCTGGCCCGCCTGTACCAACAGGCCGGCCGCCCCGACCAGGCCCGCAGCGTGATGGATGGCCTGCTCGCCGTGCATGGAGACCAACCCGAAGCGCTGCAGGCCAACGCCTTGCTGGCGCAGGAAAGCGGCGATTGGCAGGGCGCCTACGACAGCCTGGAGCGCATTCCGGTCGCATCGCGCACGCCGGAAATGACCCAGCTGCGCACCACCGCCTGGATCGAACTGCAGGCGCGTCAGGCACGGTTGCTGGTGGAGAAGGGCAGGCCGGGCGACGCGCAGCAGTTGCTGGCGCGCACCGAAACCGCGCTGGGCAATCAGCTCGACGACCCGCAGTTGCTGGCCGCACTGGCCGGCGCGCATGCCGATGCCGGCAACGCCCCGCGCGCGCTGACCCTGGCCCAGCGCCTGGTCACCGGCGCCACGGTGCGCAGCGAAGATCGCCTGCAATATGCCGGCGTGCTGCTGCGCGCGCACCAGGACGCCGAACTGTCGGCGGTGCTGCGCCAGTTGCAGGCCACCACCCTGACCCCGGAACAGCTGCGTCGTTATCAACGCCTGCGCAGCGCCTACACGCTGCGCCAGGTGGATGCGCTGCGCGAACTCGGCAACCTGGAAGGCGCCTACGACGCGCTGTCGCCGATCCTGGCCCAGCAACCGGACAGCCGCGATGCGCAGGCCGCGCTCGCACGCCTGTATGCCGCCTCCGGCGACCAGCGTCAGGCGCTGGCGATCTACCAGCAGATCCTGCAGCGTCATCCCGACGACCTGGACACGCTCACTGCCGCCGCCAACAGCGCGGCCGCGCAGTC
Source organism: Xanthomonas sp. NCPPB 3218 (assembly GCF_056725185.1). NCBI lineage: Bacteria > Pseudomonadati > Pseudomonadota > Gammaproteobacteria > Lysobacterales > Lysobacteraceae > Xanthomonas > Xanthomonas sp. NCPPB 3218. The sequence continues at coordinate 4,125,098 of NZ_CM161516.1, read as the reverse complement.
GGACCTGCGCAATGCCGAGCATTACCTGCAAAGCGCGCTGGCGCAGGCACCGGAGTCGCCGGAGGTGCTGGCCGCGGCCGGCCGCGTGTATCGCAGCGCCGGCAAGAACCGCAAGGCCGAGCAGTATTTCCGTGCCTCGCTGGCCGCGCAGCAGCGTCAGGCCGGGCAACTGGACAATGGCCTGCCGTCCGCGCGTGGTCCGTCCGCGGTCGCGTCCTCCAGCCGCCCGCTCAATCCGTTTTCCGGCATGACCGGCGGCATGCCGCGCTCGCCGGCGGTGTTGTCCGAGCGCATGGATGCCGGTAGCGCCTATGGCGACGTGGCGGTTGCACCGGTGGCAGCGTCGTCGGGCTCTGCACGATTCGCCACTGCCGCACCGATTGGTGCGTCTGCCGACAATGGTGGCGATACGTTGCCGCCGCCGGTCAGCGCCGGCGCTGCGCCCGCCATGCTGCCGGTCTCCAGCGGCCGCATGCGCAGTTCGTCGCGCGGCGACGGGCTGCTTGCCGCGCGCGCGGTTGCGCCGATCGCCGCGGACGCCGGTCCACGTCTGACCAAGCCCGCCGCACAGGCGTTGCCGCCGCTCGGCAGCGGCAACGGCGTGCTCGACGAGTTGCGTGCGGTGCAGTCGGAAAACAGCGACAACCTCGCCGGCGGCGCGTTGTACCGCTCGCGCGATGGCGAAGACGGTCTGGGCCGCCTGGACGATATCGAAATGCCGGTCCAGGCCGAGTTCGCGGTCGGCGACGGCAAGCTTGGCGTCACCCTGACCCCGACCATCGTCGATGCCGGCACGCTGACCACCGATTACGTCACCGCCAGCCGCTTCGGCAGCGGCCCGCAGACCGCCATCAACGATGCGCTGGCGGCCGATCGCGGCCCGATCGATACGCTGGTCAGCTCGTCGATGTACCAGTTGCTCGCCACCGAAGGCGACACCGCCGCCACGCGCGAACGCCTGCGTCGCTACGCCTTGAACACCGGCCTGTTCAACGAACTGCTGGTCGAGAACAACAACAGCAATGCCGCCGCCGTGGCGGCGCTGGCCAACGAACCGTTGCCGGCCTACCTGCTCGGCATCAACGCCTCCAACACGCCGATCGCCCAACTGGCGCGCGACATCCTCGGCAACGCCGCGCTCAGCGAACAGCTGGCTGCCGGCGATGCGGCCGCGTTGCGCGCGCTGGCCGGCAGCACGGCCGCCGCACAACAGACCCCAACCGGGCTGGCCGCCACGCTCGACACCATGGCCGCCACCGGCAACGGCACGCGCCGGCTCAGCCAGGATGACACCGGGGTGGGCGTCGGTGTGCGCTATCGCAATGGCGGGTTCAGTGCCGACATCGGCAGCACCCCGATCGGCTTCCAGGAACAGAACCTCATCGGCGGCGTCGGCTATCGCGGCGAGCTTGGCGATGCGGTGAGCTGGTCGGCCGAAGCCTCGCGGCGTGCGGTGACCGACAGCGTGCTGTCGTTCGCCGGCGCGCAGGATGCCCGCAGCGGCCGCGAATGGGGCGGGGTGACCAGCAATGGCGTGTCGTTGTCGGCCACTGCCGACAATGGGCTGCTTGGCGGTTATGCCAATCTTGCCGCGCACCGTCTGCTCGGCAACAACGTCGCCGACAACGACCAGCGCCAGCTCGACCTGGGCTTCTACGTGCATGCACTGGAAACCCGGCACCAGTCGCTGACGGCCGGCATCAATCTGACCGCCATGCAGTACGACAGGAACCTCAGCGGCTTCACCTACGGCCATGGCGGTTACTTCAGCCCGCAGGACTATGTGGACCTGGGTTTCCCGGTGCACTGGAGCGGCCGCAGCGCCGGTCAGACGGTCAACTGGAAGGTCGATGCCAGCATCGGCGTACAGCACTTCAGTACCGACCCCTCGCCGTATTTCCCGACCGATCCGACTTTGCAGCAGGCCGCCTACGATGCCGCCTCGCTGGCGGCCTTGCTCGGGCTGGTCAACCGCTACACCGACCCGGTGTATGCGGGCGAAACCCGCACCGGCGTGTCCTACAACCTCAGTGGCGCGGCCGAATGGCAGGTGGCGCCGCAGCTGTTCCTGGGCGGGCGCATGACATTCAACAATGCGCGCGACTACAACCAGTTCAGCAGCAATCTCTATCTGCGGTTCGTGATGGATCGGCTGGGTGCGGCACTGGGTCGTGCGCCGCAGGTGCTGACCTCGCCATACGCTGCCGATCGTTGAGGACAAGGCAGACCGACCGCGCGGCCATCGGGCCGTGGCGGTTGGTCTGCGCTGTGGTGGGTGTCTCTGGCCGGCGTTTTGCTGCGCGCTGTACACGCTTGCTGACGCGCGCGCGCCCTCGGTGGGGCATGGGCATCGCCGCGTGTGGCGCAGCGCGAACAGTGTGAGCACGGATAAACGAACGGCGCCTCCCGGCGCCGTTCGCATTGCATCGATTAACGCAGACTGCGCCTGTTGTTACGGGCGCACCTTGGTGGCACAGACAAACACCGCTGCCTGTTGAATGCGGCTGATCGCACCCTGGTTCTGCAACTCGCGTGCGTGCTCGTCCATGCAGGTCAGATACCCCAGACGGTTGCCGGCATTCTGCGACTTGCACAGGCTATTTTCGGCCGAGATGTTGGCGCCGGGAATCAGCCCGCCGGTCTCCAGCGTCGGCACCAGCGTATTGCAGTTGCCCAGCTTGGCCAGCCCGCGATTGAGTGTCCAGCCGATATCGGCAAACAGCGCCGGGGTCAGGTCGATGTTCAGATGCGCCTGCACTTCCGGCGTATCGAACGGTTCCATCAACGCGTTCGGCTGCAGGTCGGTATCGAAGTGCGAGAACGTCGACCCGCCGGCCACCACGCTGGGCGAATACAGCCGCGTGCGGCCCGCGGTATCGGTGCCCTGCAATAGCTCGGGGTCTTCGTACAACGCCGCCACCACTCCGGCGCTGCCCTTCAGCCGCGCGCCATCGGTCTGCGAGACCATGATCGCCGGGATGGTGATATCGGTGATCGGCGGGGCGGCATTGCCCATCGTCTGCACGCCGGCCGCGTTATTGGCCACGATCACGCCCACCGCACCGTTGAGCTGTGCGTTCTTGACCTTGATCGCGAACGCGCAGGTGCCGCGGTCGATCAGCGCCACCTTGCCGGCCACCTCGGCCGCGTTGACGAACGGCGTTTCGCAACCATCGCTGGCCGATGCGGCAGCCACTCCGTCGTTGACCGTCACCACTGCGCGGGCCGGGAAATTGGCCGCCGTGGCCAGCGGCCCGAAGCTGGCAAAGCCCACCTCGAACTTGCCCGCCGCGCTGGCCGGTGCGCTCACCTGCAACAGGGTGCGCGGATCCAGGATCAGCGCCGCCTCGCGGTTGACGCGCGTGCCGGCCCACACCGTACGCCCCGGCGTGCGCATCGCTTCGGCACGCAGCGCGTTGGTCATGGCCGGATCGTCGAAGCGCTTGTTCTGCACGTTGTCGAAGGCCTGCGCGGTGTAGACGTCGGTCAGGCCGCTGCCCGAGCCGAGCACGCCGGTGGTCTTGTTGAGGAAGCCCGCCGCACCCAGGCCGTGGCCGATCTCGTGCATCACCACGTTGAGGAAGTTGATCTGGCCTTCGGGCGTCTTGCCGTCCAGGCCCAGGTACCAGCCCGAGCCGGCCAGGCAGTCGGGCTTGCCCAGATCGCCGTTGAATTGCGAGAACACGTCGGCCGGATCGCTGGGATCGGGGACCAGATCCTGCCCGGCGATCGCATCGCCCAGCGCGGATGGATACAGCGTATTGGGCTTGGAACCGGGGAAGTCGTTGACGATCCAGTTCGGGCCGGCCTGGCCCAGCGTGCCGCCGGTGGCGGTACAGGTCAGCCGCGCGAACGAGGCATACACCTTGATCTCGACGTTGCTCTGCAGCACCGCGCCCCACAGGTCCATCGCGTACTGGTAGGCGATGCGACGCTGCTCGCCGACCGAGCGCCCCGGATTGCCGCCCAAGGGCGCTGCGCTGGTGGGGTCGTTCAAGCCGACGCTGGTGCCGGCATCGCCATTGATCAGCGTGACGTTGGCGGCGCCTGCATGCAGCGGCGCGATGGCCGCAGCCACGGCCAGGGACAACAGCAACAAGGGCTTATTCATGCGGCAGCGCTCCGTGCTCGGCGTGGGTGGGTTGGGTGTCGGCGTCTTCGCTGTGCTCGATGACGATGCGGCCATCGGCCTGACGGGTTGCCATCAGCGAGCTCATCTGCGTGGCCGGCAACTTGCGCGCCACGGTGCCGTTGGGCAGGCGTCGCTCGGTCGCGCGTGCGGCCGATTCGGTCTGCGGAACCGCAGTGCGGGCAGCGCTGCTGCGGGCAGCCGACGCAGCCTGCTGATCCAGCGCCGCGCTCTCGGCGTCGGTCAGCGGGCGCAGCTTGCCGGTGACGGGATCGATACCCACCTTGGAACTGCTGGTTGCAGCCTCTTGCGCCACGGCCAGGGCCGGCAGGCAGACGACACACAACACACCGGACAGCATCCATCCGGGCTTACGAAAGCTCATCATCGTTGGGGTTTCCTTGAGTCCAACAGGGAAAAGGGACGCCGTGCAGACACCGGCATCGGGGGAATCCTTCCGTTTCAGTCTGTTCATGACTGAATCATGAATCCGTGATGTGTGTCAATCTTTTGACATATTGGCCGCTGAATGCGAAGCGAGAGCCTGAAACGGTCATCGCGGCAGTTGCGTTGGGGAAATTTCCGGGGATTGCAGCGGCAGCTGGCCCCAGATCGGCCAGATTTTTGACACGAACCACCCGGGCCGGAAGCCTCTCCGGCCCATGGTCTCGACGGACAATTCACGGCAGCCAAGCTCTGGACGACTTATTCCCTTCTCCCCCCCCCAGAGAAGGTGCCCCGAAGGGGCGGATGAGGATACGGGCGAAGCCTGCTGTAGGTTGAGAGCAGGGTTCGAGTGCACCTGAGCTTCGCCCCCGTACCCTCACCCCAATCCCTCTCCCGGGGGGGGGGGGGAGGGGCTGTATTCCAGCCTGGTCAGTGGCTGGTCTGCGCAAGTAGCGCGGCCGCAGCAACGTGCGCAACCCGTGCGTCAATGCTCATCGGCATCGGCATCGGCGCGGGCTGCGCGTACGCTGCGCTGGCTCTGCACGCCGCGCGCCATTCGACCGCAGCGCGTTACAGTCTTGGTGACTCCGCGCACCAGGTTCCCATGCACGCCGTCATCTATCACAACCCCAACTGCGGGACCTCCCGCAATACGCTCGCCCTGATCCGCCACACCGGCATCGAACCGCAGATCGTCGACTACCTGCAGCACCCGCCCACCCGCGAAACGCTGCAGTCCCTGATCGCCGCCGCCGGCATCTCGGTTCGCGCGGCCATGCGTCAGAAAGGCACCCCGTATCTGGAACTGGGACTCGACGATCCCGCGCTGGACGACGCAGCGTTGCTGAGCGCAATGCTCACGCATCCGATCCTGATCAACCGCCCCTTCGTGCAAACCGCATTGGGGACGCGCTTGTGCCACCCCTCCGAACGCGTGCTCGACCTGCTGCCGCACGCGACGAGCGGCTTCGTCAAGGAAGACGGCGAACGCGTGCTGGACGATGCCGGGCAACGCGTAACGGGCTGATAGACAGATACCCGAAACGCAGTCGCTCCACATCAAGCGCAGCCACCTCAGCTCAGATGCGAAACGCCAAGCAGCGCCACTGACGCCCCAGCGACCAATCCCTAATCCTGATTCCCGACTCCCCAATCCCGACTCCCCAACCTCACCCCCACCTACCGCACAGGTCTTAGAATCGCCGCAACGTTTCCCGGGAGCAGTCAGATGATTCGCGAGATTATCCGCATGGGCGACAAGCGCCTGCTGCGCGTGGCGCCGCCGGTGACCAACCTGGGCAGTGCCGAGCTGCGCGCGCTGGTGGCCGACATGTTCGAGACCATGGACGATGCGCGTGGCGTGGGCCTGGCCGCACCGCAGATCGCGGTGGACCTGCAGCTGATGGTGTTCGGCTTCGAAGCCAGCGAACGCTATCCCGATGCGCCGGCGGTGCCGCGCACCGCGTTGGCGAATGCGCAGATCGAACCGCTGTCGGAGGAGATGGAAAACGGCTGGGAAGGGTGTCTGTCGATTCCCGGCTTGCGTGCGGTCATTCCGCGCTATCGCCACATTCGCTACCGCGGCTTTGCGCCGGATGGCAGCCCGATCGAGCGCGAGGCCGAAGGCTTCCACGCACGCGTGGTGCAGCACGAGTACGACCATCTGGTCGGCCGCCTGTATCCCTCGCGGATCGAGAACTTCGCCACCTTCGGCTTCGAAGACGTGCTGTCCTACGACCTGTAGGCCATCGGTCGCAGCTGCACCCGCATGTGACAAGGGCGCCTTGCGGCGCCCTTGTCGTGCTTACTTGAGCGCCTTGAAGCGCAGACGCTTGGGACCTGCGTCATCGCCCATGCGGCGGCGCTTGTCTTCTTCGTACTCGCGGTAGTTGCCTTGGAAGAACTCCACGTGCGAGTCGCCTTCGAACGCCAGGATGTGCGTGGCGATGCGGTCCAGGAACCAGCGATCGTGCGAGATCACGAAGGTGTTGCCCGGGAACTCCAGCAACGCATCTTCCAGCGCGCGCAGGGTCTCGATGTCCAGGTCGTTGGACGGTTCGTCGAGCAGCAGCACGTTGCCGCCCTGCAGCAGGGTCTTGGCCATGTGCAGGCGACCGCGCTCACCACCGGACAGCGAGCCGACCATCTTCTGCTGGTCCTGGCCCTTGAAGTTGAAGCGGCCGATGTAGGCGCGCGACTGGATCTCCACGCCGTTGATGTTGAGGATGTCCAGGCCGCCGGCAATCTCCTGGAACACGTTGTGGTTGCCTTCCAGCTTGTCGCGGCTCTGGTCCACGTAGGACAGCTGCACGGTCGGGCCGACCACGATCTCGCCGGAATCGGGCTTCTCCGCGCCGGTGATCATCTTGAACAGGGTCGACTTACCGGCACCGTTGGGGCCGATGATGCCGACGATGGCGCCGGGCGGCACGATCATCGACAGATTGTCGATCAGCAGGCGGTCGCCGAACTTCTTGGAGACGTTCTTGAACTCCATCACCGCATTGCCCAGGCGCTCGCCTGGCGGGATGAAGATCTCGTTGGTCTCGTTGCGCTTCTGGTAGTCCACCGACTGCAGCTCTTCCAGGCGGGCCAGACGCGCCTTGCCCTTGGTGCGGCCGCCCTTGGCGTTCTGGCGCGACCATTCCAGTTCCTTCTGGATCGCCTTCTGGCGCGACTTTTCCTGGTTGTCTTCCTGCTTGAGGCGCTCGTCCTTCTGGGTCAGCCAGTCGGTGTAGTTGCCCTTCCACGGAATGCCGCGGCCGCGGTCCAGTTCCAGGATCCACTCGGCGGCGTTGTCGAGGAAGTAGCGATCATGCGTCACCGCCACCACGGTGCCGGTGTAGCGCGCCAGGAACTGCTCCAGCCATTCCACCGATTCGGCGTCCAGGTGGTTGGTCGGTTCGTCGAGCAGCAGCATGTCCGGCTTCTGCAGCAGCAGCCGGCACAGCGCCACGCGGCGCTTTTCGCCACCTGACAGCTTGCCGACCACCGCGTCCCACGGCGGCAGGCGCAGCGCATCGGCGGCCACGTCCAGCTGGTTTTCCAGGGTGTGCGCATCGCCGGCGGCCAGGATCGCTTCCAGGCGTTCCTGTTCCTTGGCCAGGGCGTCGAAATCGGCGCCTTCCTCGGCATAGGCCAGGTACACCGCATCCAGCGCGGCCTGGGCCTGCAGCACGTCGCCCACGCCTTCCTCGACCGCTTCGCGCACGGTGTGCTCGGGGTTGAGCTGCGGTTCCTGTGCCAGGTAGCCGACCTTGATGCCGGCCTGGGGACGGGCTTCGCCCTCGAAATCGGTGTCCACGCCGGCCATGATCTTCAGCACCGTGGACTTGCCGGCGCCGTTCAGGCCCAGCAGGCCGATCTTGGCGCCCGGGAAAAAGCTCAGCGAGATGTCCTTGATGATCTGCCGCTTGGGCGGGACCACCTTGCTGACGCGGTTCATGGTGTAGATGTATTGCGACATGGGTGCTCCGTGGACGCAGGCAGCCCACCGGCCGGGGCCGGAGGCAGCGGAAAAGGGATTGCGCCGATTATACGGGCAACCGGCCTGGCTCGCGGCGGCGCGGCCGCAGCTAAACGGCAGCTTACCTTCCACCTGAATGGGCGTTTTCGTAATCGATTCCAGCAAGAATGCGTTAAGGCGGCCAGCGCCTTAATGAAATTGCGACATCGCAGACAGGAGCAATCCCATGAACCGCAAACGCATCGTGACTGTTGTGCTTTCCTCCATCCTGGCGCTGGGCTCCGTGGCCCCGGCAGCGTTTGCCGACGACTGGGGCCGCGGCCACGACCGTCGTGGTCATGATCGCGACGATCGCCACGACCGCGATCACCGTGGCAATTGGCGCAACGACCGCCGCGACTGGCACGACGAGCGCCGGGCCGACCGCCGCGATGACCGCCGTTACTACAGCAACGGCTACCGCGAGGGGTATCGCGATGCCCGTTATCAGGACCGTCGCTACGACCGCAACCGGGTCTATGTCTACGATCGCCCCAGCTACTACCGCCCCGGCCCGCCGCCGCGCCCGTACTGGGCCCGCGGTCAGCGTTACCACGGCCCGGTCTACGTGATCAACGACTACGACCGCTACAACCTGCGCCGCCCGCCGTATGGCTACCGTTGGCAGCGCGACAACACCGGCAATCTGCTGCTGGTGGCCATCGCCACCGGGGTGATCGCCGACCTGGTGCTCAACAACTAAGCCTGTCTACCGTCCGGGTCAGGCCTGGGTAGGCAGGGAACCCGCAAAGGCGCACTCCGGTGCGCCTTTGTCGTTCAGGACGGAACCCGCAATGGCGCGCCCGGCCTGCGCCCGCGTCTCAATTGGTCACCTGTCCATGCGGGGGCTTACAATCTGCGCCCCTACTGGCAACAGCTGCCCCGGAGCTCTGCATGTTCTCGCGCGACGTCCGACTGGAAACCTACGACCCCGAACTGGCCCAGGCCATCGCTGCTGAAGCCGGCCGCCAGGAGGATCACGTCGAGCTGATCGCCAGCGAAAACTACTGCAGCCCGCTGGTGATGGAGGCCCAGGGCAGCCAGCTGACCAACAAGTACGCCGAAGGCTACCCGGGCAAGCGCTACTACGGTGGTTGCGAGTTCGTCGACATTGCCGAGCAGCTGGCGATCGAGCGCATCAAGCAGGTGTTCGGCGCCGATTATGCGAACGTGCAGCCGCATAGCGGCTCGCAGGCCAACCAGGCGGTGTATCTGGCGCTGCTGCAGCCCGGCGACACCATCCTGGGCATGAGCCTGGCCCATGGCGGCCACCTCACCCACGGCGCCAAGGTCAACGTCTCCGGCAAGCTGTTCAACGCCGTGCAGTACGGCGTCAACGAGCAGGGCCTGATCGACTATGACGAAGTCCAGCGACTGGCCACCGAGCACAAGCCGAAGATGGTCGTGGCCGGGTTCTCGGCGTATTCGCAGAAGATCGACTGGGCGCGTTTCCGCGCCATCGCCGACAGCGTCGGTGCGTATCTGTTCGTGGACATGGCGCATGTGGCCGGCCTGGTCGCCGCAGGCGTGTATCCGAGCCCGCTGGAGCATGCGCACGTGGTCACCTCGACCACGCACAAGACCCTGCGCGGCCCGCGCGGTGGCATCATCGTGGCCAAGGGCGCGAGCGAAGAGCTGCAGAAGAAGCTGCAGTCGATCGTGTTCCCCGGCATTCAGGGCGGCCCGCTGATGCACGTGATCGCGGCCAAGGCGGTGGCGTTCAAGGAGGCGCTGGAGCCGGAATTCAAGACCTACCAGCAGCAGGTGGTCAAGAACGCGCAGGCGATGGCCAACACGCTGATCGCACGCGGCTACAAGATCGTGTCCGGCGGCACCGAAAATCACCTGATGCTGGTGGACATGATCGGCCGCGACGTCTCCGGCAAGGACGCAGAGGCCGCGCTCGGCAAGGCGCACATCACCGTCAACAAGAACTCGGTGCCCAACGACCCGCGCTCGCCGTTCGTCACCTCCGGCCTGCGCCTGGGCACCCCGGCAATCACCACCCGCGGTTACCTGGAGCAGGACAGCATCGACCTGGCCAACTGGATCGCCGATGTGCTCGACGCCCCCAGCGACGAAGCGGTGCTGGCCAAGGTCCGCGACGCGGTGACCGCGCAGTGCAAGAAGTATCCGGTGTATGGCTGAGGTGCCGGGATTGGTGATTCGGGATTGGGGATGCGCGACAAGCGCGTCCTTGCTCCTGCTGTTGCCAATCCCCAATCCCCACTTCCCAATCTCGGCGACCTGATGCACTGCCCCTTCTGCCAGCACAACGACACCCGCGTGATCGATTCGCGGGTGTCCGAAGACGGGACGACGATTCGTCGGCGTCGCGAGTGCGAGGCGTGTGGCGAGCGTTTCAGTACCCTGGAGACGATCGAGCTCAAGCTGCCGACCGTGGTCAAGAGCGATGGCGGGCGCGAGGCGTTCGACGCGCGCAAGCTGCGCACCAGTTTCGACCGCGCGCTGCAAAAGCGCCCGGTGTCCGAAGAACAGATCGAAGCGGCAGTGCGCGCGGTGGTGCATCAGTTGCGCATGTCCGGCGAGCGCGAGGTGGGCTCGCTGCGCGTGGGCGAATACGTCATGGTCGAGCTGCGCAAGCTGGATCATGTGGGCTATGTGCGCTTCGCCTCGGTGTACCGCAGCTTTCAGGACGTGGCCGATTTCCGCGAGGAAATCGAAAAGCTCGAGCGCGAGCTCCCGGTCGGCATCGAGCAGTTGCCGTTGCTGGAAGCGGCCCTGGAGCGCGCCGGCAAGCCCGGCAAGCGGTGAGCGCGGTCCGCATCGCGTGCGTGGCCGACGCGCCGCAGCTGCTGCCCGCCATCGCGCAGGCGCATCTGCAGGCCTTCGGCAGTCTGTTGCCGGACTGGAATTTCGATCAGGCCTTGAGCGAGTTGCGTAGCCACACGCGCGACGGGGTGATCCCGACCACGTGGGTGGCGCTCGATCAGGCGCAGTGGCTTGGGTCGGTCAGCCTGCTGGAAAACGACGATTCGCGCATTCGGCAATGGTCGCCATGGCTGGCGTCGCTGTACGTGCAGCCGCAGGCGCGCGGGCAGGGCATCGGCGAGGCGCTGGTGACGCACTGCGTGCAGGCCGCCGCGCGCATGGGCGTGCCGGCGTTGTACCTGTATTGCCAACCAGTGCTGGTGCCGTTTTATCAGCGGCTGGGCTGGCAGACGCATGCAGAATTACTGCTGGGGCCGATGCAGATCGTGGTGATGTGTATCGAACCGCAAGCGGCAACGCAATGAGCGCAACGGCCGACGACCATCGCTGGATGGCGCAGGCATTGCGCCTGGCCGAGCGTGGCGCCTACACCACCCGCCCCAATCCGATGGTTGGCTGCGTGATCGTGCGCGATGGCGCGTGCGTAGGCGAGGGCTTTCATCAACGTGCCGGCGGCCCGCATGCGGAAGTATTCGCACTGCGCGCGGCTGGCGCGCTGGCGCGTGGCGCCACCGCCTATGTCACGCTGGAGCCGTGTGCGCATTACGGACGCACGCCGCCCTGTGCCCTGGCCTTGATCGATGCCGGCGTTGCGCGTGTGGTTGCGGCGATGGCCGACCCGTTTCCGCAGGTCAACGGCGGCGGATTTGCGCTGCTGCGCGAGGCCGGAATCGAAGTGCTCAGTGGTGTCCTGCAAACACAGGCGCGCGCGCTGAATCGTGGGTTTCTGTCGCGGGTGGAGCGTGGGCGGCCGTGGTTACGTGTCAAGCTCGGCGCCAGCCTGGATGGGCGTACGGCGCTGGCCAGCGGTGAATCCAAGTGGATCACCGGAAGTGACGCGCGCGCAGACGTGCAGCGCTGGCGCGCGCGTGCGGGCGCGATCCTCACTGGTGCGGGCACGGTGCTGGCCGACGACCCCTCCATGACGGTGCGGCTGGGCGATGACACGCCGGTCGTGCCGCCGCTGCGCGTGGTGCTCGATGCCGGGCTACGGACGTTGGCGTGCAGGAACCTGCGTCAGGGCGATGCGCCCACGCTGTATCTGCATGGCGAGGATGTCGCCGCGCCGTCGCTGGACGATGCGCAGTTCCTTGCGATGCCGTTGCAAGCCGGCCGCTTCGATCTGGCGGCGGTGGTGGCACTGCTTGGCGAGCGCGGCATCAACGAGGTGCATGTGGAAGCCGGCGCAACGCTGAGTGGTGCGCTGCTGCAGGCCGGCCTGGTCGACGAACTGCTGGTGTACATGGCGCCGGTACTGCTGGGCGATACCGCCAGGCCGCTGCTGGCCGGGCTGGGCATCGAGACGATGGCGCAGCGCGCTGCGTTGCAGCTGCTGGATGTGCGCCAGCTCGGTCAGGATCTGCGTCTGCGCTATGCGCCGGTTGTTGCCGGGTGAGCGCTGCATGGCCTGCGCGATACCGCGCAGCTGTGCTGTTGCGCGCATGAAAAAGGCCCCGCATGCGGGGCCTTCGTGTATCTGAGTCGCGTCGATCAGAAGCTCGCGCGCACGCCGACCTTGTACTGGTTGGCGTCGTCGATGAACTGCGCTTCGGCGACCAGGCCCCAGGTGCGGGTGAAGTTGACCTGACCACCCAGGGTGCCGACGAACTCGCCTTCGTCCACGTCGCTACCGTCGATATAGCCGGCCTTGATCCAGGCTTCGGTCCGCGGCGAGGGCTTGCCGCGCAGGCCCAGGTTGGCGAAGCCCAGGTTGGTCGAATCCGATGCCTTGTCGATCGAACGGCCGCGCAGGCGCAGATCGGATTCGACTTTGGTGCGCAGCACGCTGATGTCGGCGGTGAACTCGACGCGCTCGGTCATTTCCTGGCGGTAACCGATACCCGCCGTGGCCTGCTGCAGGGTGCCGTCGATCACGAAGCCGCTGCCGAGGTTGTAGTCCTTGGTGGCACGCTCGTAGCTGGCCAGCAGGTAGACCGGCTGGGCAATCTGCCAGGAGCCGCGGATGTAGCCGCCATCGATGTCGTCGGACGCGTCGTTGACGTTGATTTCGGTCCGGTTCCAGCCGCCTTCGACGTAGGAATAGCTCAGGCCTTCGGCCGATGCGGCAAACGGTGCGGCGGCCAGCAGGGCAGCCAGAATCAGGGTGTTACGCATTGGATGTCTCTCTCCGAATTGATGTCCGTGTCTCCGTCCCGTTGCGGGAGGGAAAAAAGCGACGTCTCCCGTCGCGGCGCGTAAATTAACAGATCCTTCACAATCCTGGCTATGGGGGATTTCCCCACATGACGCAGTGTCCTGCCAGCCTTGGCCCACGCTCAGCCATCGCGCCGATGTGCCCTGTTAGACTTTGCGCACCGGTTCGCCGGTACTCACGAACGTCTTCAGGGCGGGGTGCGATTCCCCACCGGCGGTAGGCATGCGCAAGCATGCGAGCCCGCGAGCGCTTGCACTTCAGGGTTGAGCGGATCCACGCGAAACCCCTGCTGCGCAAGGTCAGCAGATCCGGTGCGATGCCGGGGCCGACGGTATAGTCCGGATGAAAGAAGACGGCCAACGCGCAGCCTTGCGGCTGTGCGCGCGCCTGTTTGCCTTGTGGCGTTTTTCGCTCAACTCCTGCGAGAAACGACTATGTCCATGCGTCACCCGTCGCGCTGCGTCGCGATCTTTCACCGCACTCCGTCCGCACTGTCGTCATCAACGACGGGGGGGCGCTGATGTTTACCGGAATCATCGAAGGCGTCGGCCATCTGGCGGCGCGCCAGCCGCAGGGCGGCGATGTGCGTTTCACCTTCGCCACCGGCAACCTGCCGTTCGAGGCGGTGCAACTGGGCGAAAGCATTGCCGTCAACGGCGTGTGCCTGACCGTGATCGCCTTCGACGCGGGCAGCTTCCAGGCCGATGCCTCCACCGAAACCCTGTCGCTGACCACGTTGGGCGCCTTGCCGGAAGGTGCGTTGCTCAATCTGGAGCGCGCGATGCGCCCGACCGACCGCCTCGGCGGGCATCTGGTCAGCGGGCATGTCGACGGTCTGGGCCAGGTGCAGTCGGTGCACGGCGATGCGCGCGCGCAGCGCTGGCGGTTTGCCGCCCCGCCGGCGGTGTTGCGCTATGTCGCCAAGAAGGGCTCGATCTGCGTGGACGGGGTCAGCCTCACCGTCAACGAAGTGGACGCGGACGGCTTCGAGGTCGCGTTGATTCCGCACACGGTGGCCAACACCGCGTTTGCGCAGACCGCAGTTGGCGCGCAGGTGAATCTGGAAATCGACCTGGTGGCGCGCTATGTCGAACGCCTGCTCGGCACGCGGGGTGCGGCATGAATTTCGCACCCGTTCCGGAATTGATCGAGGAACTGCGCGCCGGCCGCATGGTGGTGATCGTCGATGACGAGGACCGCGAGAACGAAGGCGATCTGATCATGGCGGCCGAGCTGGTCAAGCCGTCGGACATCAACTTCATGGTGACCCACGCGCGCGGTCTGGTGTGTCTGTCGCTGACCCGCGAGCGCTGCGCGCAGCTCGGCCTGGCGCCGATGGTGCGCAACAACACCGCGCAGTTCCAGACCAACTTCACCGTGAGCATCGAGGCGGCCGAAGGCGTGACCACCGGCATCTCCGCCTACGACCGCGCACACACCGTGCGCACCGCGGTGCGGCCGGATGCCAAGCCGCAGGATCTGAGCCAGCCGGGGCATATCTTCCCGCTGATCTCCCAGCCCGGCGGCGTGCTGACCCGCGCCGGCCATACCGAGGCGGCCAGCGACCTGCCGATGTTGGCCGGGCTGGAACCGGCCGGCGTGCTGGTGGAAGTGCTCAACCCGGACGGCAGCATGGCGCGCCGCCCGCAGCTGGAAGTGTTCGCGCGCGAGCACGGGCTGAAGATGGGCTCGATCGCCGATCTGATCGCCTACCGCCTGGCTAACGAGCACACCGTCGAGCGCGTGGACGAGCGCGAGATCAGCACCGAGTTCGGCCCGTTCACGCTGGTGACCTACCGCGACCGCATCGCCCACGACCTGCACTTTGCGCTGGTGCGCGGCACTGCCGATCCGGCCACGCCGACACTGGTGCGCGTGCAGGTGGAAAACCCGCTGGCCGATCTGCTGCACTGGCAACGCGACGACTTTGGCGTGGCCGCCACCGATGCCTTGCGTGCGATCGCCGCCGAAGGGCAGGGCGTGATGGTGGTGCTGTCGGCACCGCGCGACACCGAATCCTTGCTGGCGCGGCTGCGCCAGCAACCGGAAGCGGCCACCAACGCCAAGGACGTCAGCCAGTGGCGGCGCAACGGGGCCGGGGCGCAGATCCTGGCCGAACTGGGCCTGGGCAAGCTGCGCGTGCTGGGCACGCCGCGGCGTCAGGTGGGCCTGGCCGGGTTTGGGCTGGAGGTGGTGGAGTACCTGGAATGCCACGCGGGCGAAGGGGTGCGCTCGGTGCCGGCGGCCGCGCTGCCCTGACGTAGCGTGGGCGGCATGGAGCCGCCGCCGTCCGATGGTTGCCGGGCGCGCAGCAGGAACCGTGTTGGCCGGGCGGTTCCTGCGGTTGTTGCGTATCGACCATGCCCGCTGCGAGCTGCCAGCTGCCGCCGCACCAGCCCCTGCTGCGCGCTCCACAATCGTTTCCTGGAGACATGGCCGGGCCTGCTTCGGCACCCCGGCCGGCACGTACCGGCCGGGCCAGGCCCCGGCAGCTGTTAAACTTGCCGCCCCCTCGAGTTGCCGACCCGCATGACCCACTACGAAGGCGATCTCCGCCCCACCACCGCGCGCTTTGCGATCATCGCCAGCCGCTGGAATGCCCGCATCACCGACGCGCTGGTCACCGGTGCGCGTCAGAGCCTGGCCGGCAACGGCATCGGCGAGGACGCCATCGACGTGATCCGCGTGCCGGGCGCCTGGGAAATTCCGATCGCCGCCAACCGCCTGGGGCAATCCGGACAGCATGCGGCGATCATCGCGCTGGGCTGCGTGATCCGCGGCGACACCCGCCACTACGAACACGTCGCCGACCTGTGCGCCGAAGGCCTGATGAGCGTGCAGTTGCAGACCGGCGTGCCGGTGCTCAACGGCGTGCTCGCGGTCGAGCGCGTGGAAGATGCCGAGGCGCGTGCCGGTGGCAGCCATGGCAACAAGGGCGAAGAATGCGCGCTTGCGGCATTGGAACTGGTCAATTTGATGGAGTTGTTGCCATGAGCAAGTCCGGTGGACACGCCCGCCACGTCCGTCGCGACGGCATCGACCCGGTGCTGCGTTCGCGCGCGCGTCGGCGTGCCTTGCAGGCGGTGTATGCCTGGCAGATTTCCGGCGGGTTCGCCAAGCAGGTGATCTCGCAGTTTGCGCATGAGCAGGCGCACGAAGTGGCCGACCTGGCCTATTTCGAAAACCTGGTCGAAGGCGTGCTGAGCAACCGTGCCGAGCTGGACACCGCGCTGACGCCGTATCTGGATCGCGGCGTGGAAGAAGTCGACGCGATCGAGCGCGCAGTGCTGCGCCTGGCTGCCTACGAGCTGCTGTATCGCCAGGACGTGCCGTACCGCGTGGTGATCAACGAAGCGATCGAAACCGCCAAGCGCTTCGGCTCCGAGCACGGCCACACCTACGTCAACGGCGTGCTGGATCGCGCCTCAGTGGAGTGGCGCAAGGTGGAGTCGGGCGCTAGCGGCGCTAGCGGCGCCTGAGGCGCCGCGGGCTTGGGCAGTTGGGATTGGGGATTGGCCGCCGCGCTGGTCCCTGCCAATGTGCGCCGTGACCAATCCCCACTGCCAAATCCCCAATCTCGGCCCTTCAAATGCCCGAATTCGATCTAATTGCCCGCTTGCGCGCGCGCATTGCGGCGCGTGCGGATGTGCCGTTGGGGATTGGCGACGATGCGGCATTGCTGCAACCGCCGCCGGGCGAGCAACTGGCGATCACCGCCGATACGCTCAATGCGGGCGTGCATTTTCCGCACGAGACGCGTGCCGAGGATCTGGGCTGGAAGACGCTGGCGGTCAATCTGTCCGACCTGGCCGCGATGGGCGCGCAGCCGCGCTGGTGCACCCTGTCGCTGTCGTTGCCGCACGACGATGCCGCATGGGTCGACGCATTCGCCGATGGATTCTTTGCACTGGCCGATGCGCATGCCATTGCGCTGGTCGGTGGCGACACCACGCGCGGGCCGTTGGCGTGTGCGGTGACCGCGATCGGCAGCCTGCCGCCGGGTGCGGCGCTGCGTCGCGATGGCGCGCGTGTGGGCGACGACGTCTGGGTCACCGGCGCGCCGGGCGAGGCGGCGGCGGCGTTGTCGCTGTGGCAAGCCGGCCAGCTGGACGTGACCTGCGCGGCGGCCGATCCGTTGCACGAACTGTGGCGCGGCCGGCTGCTGCGCCCGCAGCCGCGCGTGCAGGCCGGGCTGCGCTTGCGTGGCCTTGCGCATGCCTGTGTGGACATCTCCGACGGCTTGCTCGCCGATCTGGGCCATCTGTGCGAACGCAGCGGCGTGGGCGCGCAGCTGGCGCTGGCGGCACTGCCGGCGATGCCGCGCAGTACCGGGATCAGTGCGCTGCAATGCATCGGTTGGCAACTCGGCGGCGGCGACGACTACGAGCTGTGCTTCACCGCCGCCGTGCAACACCGCGACGCGGTGGTGCAGGCGATGGACTTCGCCGGAGTCGCGGTGACGCGCATCGGCCAGATCGTCGCCACGCCGGGCGTGGTGGTCCACGACGCCGACGGCAACCCGTGGCAGCCGCCGCAACGCGGATATCAGCACTTCGTGGGCTGAGCTGAGCGCGCAGGAAGCGTTGCGCGGGCGTGCTGCATTGCAGCCAACGTCTGCGGGTCGGGAGCGGCCATGCGATGGCATCCGCCGGCTTGCACTTCAGCACGTGCCAGCCGTTGCGGCGCCTACGCTCCCGCCTCCCGCCTCCCGAATCCCGAATCCCGAATCCCGAATCCCGAATCCCGAATCCCGAATCCCGAATCCCGAATCCCGAATCCCGAATCCCAGCCCTTGAGCCATACCGTACCGTCTGGTACGTTCGCGACGTTCTCCCCCTGAACCACGGATGCATGGCAGTTGCCGCTGGGCCATCCCGGCCCGGCCTTGCGTGGGAGAGATCCGCATGAACAAGCGTTGGATCGGAGGCATCGCCGCATTGGCGTTGCTGGTGGCATCGGCGTCGGCGGTGGCGGGCGCTTTCAGCAAGACCTACGAACGGATTCCCGGCTGGGACGGCGCGCCGATGGGCGCACTGGTCTTGGTGCCGCAAGGGCAGGGCAGCGGGCCGTTTCCGCTGATCGTGATGCCGGCCAGTTGGTCGTTACCGAATCTGGAGTACCTCGGTCGCGCGACCCAGCTGGCCAGCGATGGCTACGTGGTCGTCAGCTACACCTCGCGCGGGTTCTGGGATTCGGCCGGGCAGATCGATATCGCCGGCGCCGACACCGTGGAAGACGTCAGCGCGGTGATCGACTGGGCGCTGGCGCATACGCCGGCCAATGCGAATGCGATCGGTGCGTCGGGCATCTCGTATGGCGCGGGCATCAGCCTGCTGGCGGCCGAGCGCGATCCGCGCATCAAGGCCGTGGCTGCGCTCAGCGGCTGGGCGGACCTGGAAGCGTCGCTGTATTCCAACCGCACCGTCAGCCAGCAAGGCGTTGGGCTGTTGGTCGGTGCCGGCGCGTTGACCGGACGTCCCGGCCCGGATCTGGCGCAGATCAGCACACGGGTTGCCGTTGGCGATTACGACGGCGCCGTGCAGGGCTTCCTGCCGCAGGCCGCGTCGCGCAGCCCGGCAAGCGATGTGGCCGCGCTCAATGCGCGTGGCACGGCGGTGCTGCTGGGCAATGCCTTCAACGACGGCCTGTTTCCGCCGAACCAGACCATCGCATTCTTCAATCAGTTGCGCGGGCCCAAGCAGTTGCTGCTCAGCCAGGGCGATCACGCCACCGCAGAGCTGCCGGGCGCGCTCGGCCTGCCCAACGAGGTCTACACGGCGACCACGCGCTGGTTCGATCGACATCTCAAGCAGCTGCGTAACGGCGTGGACAGCGAAGCGCCGGTGCGGCTGTCGCCGCGCGCGGGGCAATGGCTGGAGTACGCGGACTGGGCGTCGGTGCAACAGGGCAACACGCGCCTGGGGTTATCCGCACCGTCCGGATTGCTCAGCCCCACCGGCGGTTTGATCGGCGGCACCGCCAGCGGATGGCAATCGCGCATCGCCACCGATGTGCCGACGTTGGCCGACTCGGGCGTGGTCCTGGTCAGTGGTTTGTTGCAAGGCATCGGTGTGCCGGTCACCACCTCGATTCCGTTGGTCAATCGCATCGGTGCGGCAGTGTGGGTGGGTGCGCCATCGAACACGCTGCGGCGGCTGGCCGGCAGTCCATCGCTGCGCGTGACCGTGGTACCCAGCCAATCGAAAGTGAGCCTGTTCGCGTATCTGTATCGCATGGACGCGCTAGGCGTGGCGCAACTGATCACGCATGCGCCGTACTCGCTACGCGGGGCTACACCTGGCCAAGCAGTGACGCTGGATTGGCCGCTGCAAGCAGCTGCTGCGGAGATTCCGGCAGGGCAGCGCCTGGTGCTGGTGATCGACACGCAGGACGTGCGCTACACCGATGCCAGCGATGGCGGCGGCACGGTGACGTTTACCTCGCCGGCGGCAACGCCATCGGTATTGAACGTGCCGCTGCGGTAACGCTGCGCTGGGCTTACTCGGATGGCGCCGCGTCTGGTCATCGTTCAATGCAAGCCGAGCAACGCGCAAGCTTTGGAAAGTATCGATTAACTCTCAGAGCGGTGTCCTCGCCGCTTGCGGGACCCTTGGCGGCATGGATGCCGCCACGGAGCTTCCAGGGATGGATTCACGGCGTGTCCCGCAAGTGATGAGGGTACTGCGCGCTCGACTCATCGAGTTTTTGAATTAAGCGTCTGATCGCGTCCGGACAATGCCAACGTTCTAAGTCGCGATTGGGTTAGGCGTTTGTGTTTCGAGAGTTCGAACAGTACGGATAGATCAGTTGTAGAGCGGTTGCTCTGCGGCCTGGCGGTAGGGCCCTTGCCCGCCCACCCTCGCGGGACACGCCGCAAGTACGTCCGTGTAGGCTCTTACGCGGCATCCATGCCGCGTAAGGTCCCGCGACGGTGGGCGGGCAAGGACCAGTCGAGATGGTCGGTGTGCACGGGCAAGCAGGGCATGACATGTCGGGATGGTCGGTGTGCGTGGTTGTCTTTGGAGATCCGGGGTGCGCGGATAGGTCAGCTGTAGATCGGCGTGTCCTGAAGCCGGCGGGGGCGCCGCGCCCTCGGCCTTGTTTTCAGGCCGAAAAGGTATGCGGTTCGGCTGCAAATGCCACGGCCAGTGCGCCCTTGCCGACGTTGACCATGCCGGTCAGGCTCATCACGCTTTCGAACAATTCCACGTCGTGGGTCTGACAGGCGCTTTGCAGGGCGGCGTAGCCGGGCAGGGCGTGCAGCTCGGCCAGTTCGCCGCCGTAGCCCACGCAGACGGTCGGTGTCATCAAGCCCTCGCGGATCTTGCGCACGGTAAAGCCGAACAGCTTTTCGGTCGACGGCTCGAAGCCTTTCAACTTGGCCACCGGTTCGGTGACGCCGCGGTAGGCGCGCAGCACTGGCTTGATGTCCAGCGCACTGCCCAGCGCGGCGCCGATCAGGCCCACGCTGCGATCGCCCTTGGTGCGTGCACGCGCACGCAGGTAGTAGAGATCGCGCGGAATCATGTAGCCGTAGGTGTGTTCGGCCAGCTGTTCGAGCCGGCTGCGGATTGCCGCCACGCCCTGACCCTGCGCGCGCAGGCGTACCGCTTCCACTGCGGTGATGCCCTGGCCGGCAAACAGGTTGAGCGTATCGATCACGCGCAGCGCGAACGGCGAGGTGTGGCCGGCGGCCTGCCGGATCGGCTTGTAATCGTTGAGGATCGCGAAGCTGGCCTGCATCGCGTTATCGAAGATCTGGCTGCGCAGCTTGGAGATGGTCAGGCAGAACACGTGGTCGTAGTCGATGACCAGCCGTTGCAGGAACAGGTCGCGAATCTGGTTGACCGAAAACGGCGTGGTTTCCGCTTCGTGCCCACGCTCGGCCACATGTGCCTGCAGAAAGCTCAGCGTCGCTTCCTCATCGCGGTGATCAGCCAGCACCGCTTCGCCGATACGTACGCTGATCGGCAATACGATGACGTTGTTTTGTTGAATGAAGTCCTGCGGCAAATCGCAGGCACTGTCCACCACGATTCCGATGCGCATCGTCGCCCCCTCCGGCTGTTGCGTTATCTGTAACTGCGAACGCTATCGCAAAACAGCAGAGGCGAGTAGGGCCGCGGTCGAAGGCCGGGTGCCGAAGCGCGCAAGCCGCGGACGGGAGCCTGGCGCGCGGTCATCAGGCAAGCTCGACGGAGGCGAATGGACCGCCGCAAGCAGCTGCAGGCGCTGTCAAAACGCAGATCGCCCCGATGTGGCTCCGCAGCATTGGCATGCACCGCGCTGTCATGCAGATGACCGGTACATCCTGTCGCACTGTGATTTACCTTGCGAACTGAGGATCGGCGCACGCTTCGGCTGCAAGGTGGCGCCCGCTATCGCAGATGGCGAGCGAGGCCTGCTGCAATTGCTATAGCTCCCGTCACAACGCCGCTGCTAGGGTCCGACGCGACCGCTGCAAAGCGGCTCTCGACGCTGCCGCACCGGCATCGCCGCGCTGAACTTACTCGGAGAGAGTCAACATGCAAAACAGCCAATCCAGCACCCTTACTCAGACTGGCGCACAGGCGCCTACTACACGGCGGCGCGCATCGCGCTGGTGGAAGGCTGCGCTGGCCGTGGGTCTGGTCGCGCTGACGCCAGCGGCGCTGGCCGGTCCCTACAAGATCTTCGGTAACCACTATGCGTGGGTCAATAATTTCAACGATCCCAACAACATCATCCAGGGCACGTTCGGCACCGGCAGCACGCCCGAGCTGACCGTCACCTTCAACTTCGCCGACTACAATCTCTACGGCTACCCGGCGATCGTGCGCGGCTGGCATTACGACTGGAACCCGACCAGCGATACGCTGTTTCCGCGGCAGATTTCCTCGCTGAGCAAGATCCCGCTCAAGTTCACCTACAGCGCCGGCGGGACCAATCTCGCAGGCGACTTTGCCTACGACATCTTCTTCCGCTGGGATACCGCCAAGGGCAACCCGCAGCTGGAAGTGATGATCTGGGGCGACCACAACTCCTGGCCGATCGGCACACTGACTGCCAGCAAGGTGATCACCGCGGGCGGGCGTACCTTCGACCTGTGGGAGGGCTTCAACTCCGGCGCCGGCTATTACGTCTATACGTTCATCCCGACCGGCACCGCCGGGCAGGCCACGCTCAAGACCAGCGGCAGCCTCAACGTGGACGCCAAGCCCTTCCTCAACTGGCTGCAGACCAACCGGTCCAAGGATGGGCGCTACAACAACAGCATGTATCTGCATGCAGCCGAGGCGGGTTTCGAAGTGGTGCGCGGCAATGGTTGGGCCAAGGTGAGCGCGACGCTGGATGCGCAGTAAGCACGATGCCCATCGGCGACATGGCCGAGGGTGCGTCATTAGCGTAAAGACCGGCGTGCAGCACACCGCACGCCGGTGATCGCACCTGCGGCGCTGGCCTGACAATCGTCAACGATTGCAGGCCGCTCGAGAGCCAACGAGGTGGCATGTGCGCGACGCATGCATTGCATGCCTTGCGTCCTGGCTGCCGACGGCTCGCGCAGCGGATCGACTGACGGCAGTCGGGCAGGCCGAGTCAGCGCGCAGGTCATATGCATGGCGACGTGCATCGACCGTGCAGTGTGAGGGTCTGCCGCTTCCGGAATCTCATGCACCGCCGCAATCACCGCACGCAGTTGCGCGCGGTGATTGCCATATCGGTGTGGCTGGCGCTGCCATCGCCAGCTTTGCACACGTGCCAGGCGAATGCGGGCAGTGCCACGGTCTCTGCAATGGGTGCGAGGCGTTGTTACGTGCAGCCCTTGCTTGTCCGACCACCGCTCGCTGGATTGGCGGATTGCTTACAGCGCCACCAGCTGGATACTGTCGAACACCACGGCCGGGCTGAGAAAGCCGTTGTCCGGCGATCCCGAGGCGATGCCGATCTCGATCCGGTTGCTGCCCGATTGCAGCGCAGATGCGGGGATGTCCACCTCATACAGGGTGTTGTTGCCGCGCCATGTGCCGCGGGTGATGCCGCGTGTCCTGGGTTGCGTGGGCGTGGCCGGCACCGGGCCATTCCAACGCGCATTGACGTTGATCTGCGGGCGCGCGCCGACCTGCGTCAGCGGCACGAAGATGCGCAGGCGATAGCCACGCACTTCACTGGAGCCCAGGGTGAAGTCGATGCGGGTCGGGGTGTTGATGCCGCGCCATTGCACTGCCGGAAAGCTGCCCGCACTGCTCGATCCAACCGTATAGGTCACCGGGGTCCAGCGCATGCGCTTGTCGGATGGATGCGCGCGTGGCAGCAGATCCGCGTGGCGGAAACCGGCCGGCGTGCCATCGGCCGTGCCGATCTGCCATTTGATGGTCCCCGGCAGCACAACCGCTTGCAGTGCCGCTTGCGTGGTCGCGTTGGCGTGGATCTCCACGTCGCGTTGCGCGACTTCCAGTTCGTTCTGATAGAGCGTCATGCGGTAGCGTCCCGGGCGCACGCCGGCAATCTGGCAATCGCCGCTGCCGTTGGCGGTGGCCCAGTACTCGGCCTCGTCGTTGCGCAGGCCGATCACGGCAGGCTGGCCGGACAGCACGCCGCTCACCCGGCCGCTCAGCGCGCCGCGCACGTCACTGGCGAGATAACCGGTCAACCCCAGCGTTGCATCGACGAAGGTGGTGTCCAGTTGTGCGCTGGAGGGCGTCCCGCCATCGGTGAACAGCAGCCCGTACACCCCATGCAGGCCACCGCGGAATGCCTCGGTCTGGGTGTGATCGGAATACATGTAGTTGTAGAGCTCATGGGTCACGCGGGTTTTCTGGGTGGCGATGTCCTTGAAGAACGGCCCGCCGGAACTGCGCTCGCGGTTGCCCATCAGCATGAACACCGCCACGCCCGAACCGCTGACGCCGTGCACCTGGTCGTCCATCATGCGGCGCGCCGAATAGAACTTGGAACTGGTGCGTCCGTCCGGCAGCAGGAACACGTCCTCGCCTTCCACCGGGCTGCCGACATTGGAGTCCGGCTCCTGCTGCGCATTGGGCAGCTTGGCAACGTTCAAGCGGGTGACAAAGCGTAGCTCGCGGATCGGCAGCAGCGTCGGTGCATAGGTGGCCATGTAGATCGCGTTGCGGCCCTTGCGTGCGATGTAGTACTGGGTCAGGTCGCCGGCCTTGGCAGAGACCACGATCGTGGCGTCCACCACGCGCGCCTCCACACTGGCGCTGCCGAGGCCGGAGGCAATCTGCGAGCCCTTGGACTCGGTGGTCTGCAGCGCGTTGTCGCGATAACGCATCGAGACGATGTCGCCGTTGCCGGCGTTGACCGCAAACACCAGCTCGGCGCCGGTATCGACAACGACACGGTCGCCGCTGCGGGTGACGCCAAATGCGGCGATGGCCGGCGCGCTGACGCCGCCGTACAGGAACAATGTGCAGGCCAGGATGCGCAGGATAGTGCTGGGCATATCGATCTCCATGCCGAAGTAGGGGCGTCGCTATGGTGCCGACGCGCGATGCTAGGCGGGCTGGACAACGACGGCGATGGCCGGACCTGCAGAGCGTGCACCGCGTACAAGATGCAGTGCTGAAACGCAGCGCAGTTCACGCTCCTTCTGCGATGCGCAGGCATGCGGGACGACGCCAGGGCATTGCGGTGCGCCAGTCGGGCATGCGCCCTTGCGCATCAGTGCGGCCGCGCTTGTCGTGCAGCGTCAGTCCAGGGCGTCGCGCGCCGAGGCGATGGCAGCCATCCACTGTTCGCGTTTGCCGATCACGAAACGGTGCTCGCCGCCGTCGTGCAGCTGCACCGCCAGCGATGTCGGCGCCACCGGCAGCAGCCCGAACAGGCGCGTCCAGCGTGGTTGCATTGCTGCGATCTGGCTCAGGTGCACGGTCAGCGACCGGGTCTGTATGTTGTAGGGATGTGGCTGAAAGTGCAGTGCATCGGCGGTCAGGATCAGCCGCCCGCCGACCGCTTCCAGCCCGCGTAGCAGGTTGGCCGGCGCCTGGCGCAATACGACGCGATCGATCGAGCGCAAGCCGCCTCCCTGGAACAGCGAGGTCACTGCGACGCGGCGGCGGCGCGGGCACGCCGTTGCTGCCGTTGCCGGGACGGGATGCCAACGCTGTCGATCAGTGTCGATGAGGAGACGCAGAACATGCGGTAGGCCCGAGGGAGTGTATCAATGCAGTTGTTTATCGCTGGGAAGACGCGGCGACGCGGCACGATGCCATATCGCCGATGTACGCCACCCCGCCGCCGACCAGATACATCAGCAGATCGTGCACGGTGGCGGTATTGCCAAGCGCGATGTAGGCCGCGCTGCCCGGGCGCAGCCCGAGCCGGTCGGCCAGATGCAGCGCCTGCAGCCCTTCGATCAGGCACCCGATCGCCACCGCCAGCACGCACGCCCAGCGTGGCGGCAGCGCAAGCACACCGCGCAATCCGCAATACACCAGGATCACCGCCAGCACATCGCCCAGGCTGCCGCGCACCCACGGCCCGCCAAGTCTGCCAGCACCGATCGCCACTTCGATGACAAACACGGCGAATGCGACCGACAGGTAGGTGCAGCGCACGCCCAACGCCATGCGGGTCACCGCGCTCCCATGCGCACGCCGCTCCCGATCATTTCAGATAGGCCCGCGGCAACGCGCCGGCCGGTTGCATGTAACGCTCGCGCAACTCGGTCTGGCGTGAGCGCATCGGCATGTCGCGACCGCCCAGCCACACCTGCTCGGCGTAGTGGGCGACGTCCAGCGGGTCGCCTTCCCACAGCACCAGGTCGGCCTGCTTGCCGACCGCAATGCTGCCGATGCGATCGGCCACGCCGAAGATCTCCGCCGGCACCCGGGTCAGGCCGGCCAGGCCGGCTTCCCACGGCAAGCCGTTGGCCACCGCATTGCCGGCCAGCTGGCGCTGTTTGCGCGCGTTATGCGAGGCATCGCCACTCTGGGCAAAGCTGACCTCCACGCCGGCCGCGCGTAGCCGTGCGGCGTTTTCCAGCGTCGCACCGATCTGGTCGAAGGTGGACGGCAGGTCCGCCAGCGCATCCACCAGCACCGGCACCCTGGCCTGCGCCAGTTGCGGCGCGAGTTTCCAGGCCTCGGCGCCGCCGGCAATGGCGATGCGCACCTTTTCGCGCTGCGCCCAACGCAGCAACTGGCGGATGTCTGCGGCACGCTCCACCTGCACCACGATGCGTCCTTGCCCGGCCAGGTACCTGGCCAGCACGCTGCGGCCGACCGGGGTCAGCAGCGCATGCGGCGAGTCGGCCGGCACGCGTCCGCGCGCTTCGGCCACCAGTTGGTCGAGCAGCATCCATTGCGCGGCGCGCGAGCTGCCGGTGAGATCGGACGCCGCCGCACCGATGCGGATGAACAAGGCATGCGGGCCGAGCGGGTCCGGGCTGCCGTCCAGCCGCACCACGCCGCCTTGCCCGGCGATGAAGGCACCGCTGGTGGTCGCGCCCAGCGCGGTGAAGCCGATGCCTTCCACGCGCGCCACCGGCACCAGCACCGAATCGGGGTTGTAGGCCAGGGTGACGTCGAATTCCGGACGCATCGGTTGGTCGCTGAGTTTGACGCCGCTGTCCACGGTGCTGTCTTCGCCGGAGACTTCTTCGATGCCGATCTCGGTGATGCCGCCGAACAGGGCCGGCGTCAGCGGGCGGCCCCTGGCCTCGACCACGCGGCCATCGGCCGGCACGGCCAGGTTGCTGCCGATCGCGCGGATCATGCCGCCCTGCACCAGCACATCGGTATTGCGCAGCGTGCCTTGCGCGGTGGCGGTATGCACGGTCGCGCCACGGATCAGCACCTGCTGGCCGAATGCGGGCAATGCAAGCACGGCCAGGACCACCGCGGAGATTGCGCGCAGACGCGGGCGCATTCCAGTTGTGCGGCTCATCGCGCCACCTCCTGGCCGAGCATGAAGTCCGACACCGGCTGCAGGCGGCGATCGTGGCGGTCGTAGACCTGCGCGCCGTCGATATAGACCTGTTCGGCCAGCGCGTAGGAGCTGAAGGGATTGCCGTTCCACACCACCATATCGCCCATCTTGCCCGGCTCCAGTGCGCCGGTCTGCTGCTCGATGCCGAGCGCCTTGGCGGCATTGCTGGTGAGCCAGCGGATCGCACGCTCGGGCGGAATCTCCATTCCGCTGCGGCGCGCGTTGGCGAGCACCTTGGCCGCTTCCTGATTCAGGCGCTGGATGCCTTCTTCCGAATCCGAATGCACGATGGCGCAGCTGTTGGCCGGCCTGTCGACCAGCGCGATGTTTTCCTGGATGCCATCGAAGGCTTCCATCTTGAAGCCCCACCAGTCGGCCCACAGCGCACCGCAAACGTTCTCCTGCGCCAGCCGGTCGGCCAGCTTGTAGGCCTCCACGCCGTGATGGAAGGCGGCGATGTGGAAGCCGAACTCCTTGGACAGGTCGAGCATGGTCGCCATCTCGTCGGCGCGGTAGCAATGGATATGCACGCGGATGTCGCCGTTGATCGCGCCGGCCAGCGTGTCGAGCTTGAGATCGCGCTTGCCGCCGGCATCGCCGCTGCTGTCGTTGTCGCCGCCGCTGCTCCACCAATGGCGCTTTTTCGCAGTCTTTTTCTTCGGTGCATTCTTCTGCAGGTACTCGGCCGCGTCGATGAAGGCGGCACGGTAGCCGGCCACGTTGCCCATGCGCGTGCCGGGGCCACCCTTCTGGCCGTACACGCGCTTGGGGTTCTCGCCGCAGGCCATCTTCAGGCCCCAGGGGGCGCCGGGAAACTTCATGCCCTGGTAAGTGGTGGAGGCGACATTCTTGAGGGTGACGCCGCGCCCGCCGATCAGATTGGCCGAGCCAGGCAGTACCTGCAGCGAAGTGACGCCGCCAGCCAGGGCGGTGCCGAAGCCGGGATCCTGCGGCCAGATCGAATGCTCGGCCCACACGTTCGGCGTCACCGGGGCGGTCATCTCGTTGCCATCGCTGTGCGCGCTGACGCCGGGGCTGGGATACACGCCCAGATGCGAGTGCACGTCGATGATGCCGGGCGTGACCCATTTGCCGGTGCCGTCGACGCGGCGCACATCTGCCGGCGCCTCCAGCCCGCGCCCGACCGCGGCCACCTTGCCGTCGCGCAGCAGCACGTCGGCGTCGTCCAGCCGCTGGCCGGTGCCGGTGAGCACGGTGGCGTGCTGGATCAACACCGGAGCGGACGCGAGCGCACGGTAGGTGCTGGGATAGGGGTCTTGCACGAAACGCGATGCCGCAGACACAGGACCGCACAGCACGGCCGCGCCGAGCGCGGCGAACAGGATGGAACGCATGGATTTCCCCGGTGCAACGAAAACGTCAGCCGCAAACCTAGCGGCCGGCGGCGTGCTTGCCAAGTGCTGCACCGTCGGCGGCGGCGGGCTCATCACATGCGCCAGTGCATGCTATGCCGTATTCGTCAGGGAATACGTCGATGATCGTCAAGTCAGAGCGCAACAAACAGGCCGATGTGGTGCTGGCTTTCTGGGAACTGGCCGGCTCGGCCCGCTGGTTCACGCACAACGATGCGTTTGATGCCAACTTCCGCCAGCATTTCAGCGAGCAGCACTTTGCAGCGGCGCGTGGCGAGTACGCGCACTGGATGGAACGTGCCGAAGATGCGCTGGCCTTGCTGATCCTGCTCGACCAGTTTCCGCGCAACGCGTTCCGCGGCAGCGCGCATGCCTACGCCACCGATGGCCTGGCGCTGTCCTGCGCCAGGCAGGCAATCGCCAGCGGCTTCGATCAACAGGTGTCCGCGCAGTTGCGGCTGTTTTTCTATCTGCCGTTCGAGCATGCCGAAGATCTGCAGGAGCAGGCGCGCTCGGTGCAGCTGATCAGCGCGCTGGACGATGCAGAAACCACGCGCTGGGCCGTGGAGCATCAGCAGATCATCCAGCGCTTCGGACGCTTCCCGCATCGCAATGCGGTACTGGGGCGCGAGACCACCGCCGAAGAGCAGCAGTTTCTCGATGACGGCGGATTTGCCGGCTGAGGGAGGCGACGATTGGCCTGCCGCGGTTGCACGTAGCTGTGGCTTTTCCGCGCTGCACATTGCGTATGGCCACGCGCAGCGAGTGGGCGATCGACGCGATCGGTTGATGGCGCACATGCGCGCGCTGTCGCGCGTTGATCGACATCGTGCGGCGGTGCAATCACACCGATGGTCTTGCACCGGCGATGCGAATGACTTGCGCGGCGGCGAGTTGCGCTCTTCCGGATCCGGTGCGTGCCGCAACGTGACGCCCATACCGCTGCGGGCATCGGCCATCGCGCGGCAATCGCTCAACAGCCGCCCATCAAGGCTTCCGAACGCCAGTGCGTGCCTTCGCCGAGCAGCAGGTAGAAGCCGTAACTCTCGTAGCCGCTTTCCGACAGCACGAAGTCGAGCGTGCCGTTGCCGTCGATATCGCCGAACTGCAGCAGGTGCGTACGCAGTGGCAGGTCTTCGCAATCGTCGCAGCCACTGGCCGCGCTGCCCTTGCGGAACTGCCAACTGCTGCCGTCATGCTCGAAGATCGCAAGCACGGCCAGGACACCGGTCGGGTTGTCCGGGTTGCCGGTCCTGGTCGGGTGATGGGAGGTCAGCACGGCCACGCGTCGCTGCGGCTGCCGCGTGTCGGTCACGATCTGCAGCGCCGCCAGATCCTGCGCACGATCGGCAGGGAATGCCGTCAACGCCTGGGCCAGCGCCGCCGGCTTGACGCTGTTGCGCAGCTGCGCAGTGGCGCCGGTCTGGCGCAACAGCTCGGCCTGTTCGGCAGCGGTGGCGTTACGGCTGGCAAAGCGCTTGCCGGGATTGAGATCCACCGTCGATAACAGCGGCGAATCGGACAGCGTGCTGGTGCCCTTCAAGCGCAGTCTTGCCGTGCCGCCGCACATGCTGTTGTCGTCGACGCTCAGCGACGCAAGCCGCACGGTGCCGGTGGAAACGCCTGCATTGAAGACCTGCAGCGGCTGGCTCAGCAGCGACCTGGGCATGCTGGACTCCTTCGCCACGCCGCTGCCCAGCCACACCGGAATGTATTCCAGCGCGTCTTCGCTTGGCTGGCTGTCGTAGGTCTGTACCAGCACGACTGCGCGCGCCGGCTCGGCGGCCCGTGCGGCCAGCGGCAACAGCGCGGCCAGTGCGAGAGAGAGCAGGCGGGTGTGCATTGCAGCGACGTCCTTGTGCATATCGATCCATGAAAAAACGGACGCTCGGTGGAGCGCCCGTTCGGGGTGTGCACTGTAGCAAACGCGGCTCAAGACCTGGCCGGCAATTGCGGCGAGCCATCGCCGGATGCGGATTCCCCGCCACCGGCTGTGCCGTCTGGCTTGCTCAGTACTTGGCCACGCCGTTGTCCACCTCGTCCGACCAGGCGTCGATGCCGCCGGTGACGTTGTAGACGTTGCTGAAACCCAGGCCGCGGAAGTGCTCGGCCGCCTGCAGGCTGCGCCCGCCGCGGTGGCACAGGAACGCCAGCGGGGTGTCCTTGGGCAACTGCTCGATGGCGGCGCGCTCGTGCGCGTCCAGTGTGCGGAACGGCGCGGCAACGCTGGCCAGGGCACGCTCGTCGGCCGGGCGCACGTCCACCAGGGTCAGCGTACCGGCCTTGATGCGGTCGTCGGCATCGCGCACCGACAGCTCCTGCACCGGCTTGGGCGCATTGGGGTTGTCGATGGCCAGGCCACGGCCGCGGATGTCGTCCACCCAGTCGATGGTGATGCCGTCGGCGCGGCGGGCGCTGGCCAGATCGAACTGCACGCGCAGGCCGTTGGATTCGGCCGCGATGGCGTTCGGGTTGGTCGGCGCCAGCTGGAAGTTCGGCTGGAAGTTGGCATCGATGGCCAGCGTCAGCGAGGCATCCGGCGCATCGGCCAGCGCGCCCTTGAGCATCTCGACCGCGGCCGGGGTGATGGTGATCTTGGGCGGAGTCCGGTCTGGCGCCTGCAGGCCCAGCATGCTGCTCAACTCGCCGCTGTCGGCCATCTGCAGGATGATGTCGCTGCCGCCGATCAGCTCGCCGTCCACATACAGCTGTGGAATGGTCGGCCAGTCGCCGTAGGCCTTGATGCCTTCGCGGATCTCCTGGTCGGCCAGCACGTTGACGTGGGCATAGTCGATGCCCAGACCGTCCAGCACGCCAACCGCCTTGGCCGAAAAACCGCACTGCGGCATGCCTGGCTGGCCTTTCATGAAGAGCACCACACGGCTGGATTGCAGCAGCGTATCGATGCGGGAACGCAGGGCGGGATCGAGGGACATGGCAGCACTTCGGTCAGATCGTGGAGTCCGGGCATTCTACGCCGCATGGCATCATGCGGCATGACCACGCTTCAAACGCTGTATCGCATCCCCTCGCACCCGTACCGCTGGGTGGGCCTGCTGGCCCTGTCGCAGGCGGCGGTGGCGCTGCTGTGGTGGCATCTGGGCTGGGCCTGGGGCGTGCCGGCGTTGCTGGTGTCGCACGCCTTGTTCGTGGTGCCGGTGTTCCTGCCGCGCGCGCGCCTGTACGCGCCGGTGCTGGCGCGCCTGCCGGGCCGCGCCCCGCAGGTGTGGCTGACCATCGACGACGGCCCCTCCGACGACACCCCGGCGATGCTGGACCTGCTGGACGCCTTCGATGCCAAGGCCACGTTCTTCGTGGTCGGGGCGCGCGCCGAGCAACGGCCTGAACTGGTGCGCGAGATGGTGCGCCGCGGGCATGGCATCGGCAACCACAGCCATACCCATCCGCAGGCCTGGTTCTGGGCGCTGGGCCCGCACCGCATGGCGCAGGAAATCGGCCAGGCACAGCGCGTGCTGGCCACCATCACCGGGCAGGCGCCGCGGCTGTACCGCTCGGTGGTGGGCATGACCAATCCCTTCGTCGCCTCGCCGCTGCGTGCGCACGGGCTGACCCGCGTGGCCTGGAGCGCGCGCGGTTTCGACGGGGTGCGTTGCGAGCCGCAGGCCACCGTGGCCCGCATCGTGCGCGACCTGCGCCCCGGCGCCATCGTGCTGCTGCACGAAGGCGCCGCACACGGCCACAACCTCACCATCCTGCGCGGCGTGCTGGAGGCGATGCACGCGCGCGGCCTGGCCGGGCGGCGTCCGCTCTGAGGTCCTTGCGCACCGCCTAGCCGATGGCGTGGAAGCAGAGCGTGCGTTGCCGGATCCTTCGTCCCTGTCGGCGGGAACGCTCTGGTGCGACGCGTCTTTTTTGTTCGCCGGATTGCCTGGAGCTGGCGCTCCTGAGTTCCGGCATCGATCCGCGCATGTATTGACAGCGATTTAACGCGGATCGAACATGCGCCCCCAGCCAGCAAACGGTGCGCGCCTTCCGGTGGCGCTGCCGACGCCAGCCTCAATAGCCGTCATCGACGGCCATACTCGCTCTTGAGGCTGACCCCATGTCCCATCGCATCGTCCCTGCGCGCGCGCTTGCGCGTGCGGATCTCCGTTCGCCGCAGCTTCCGCTGGCGTACTCCCTGCTGGCGCTGGCCTGCGCGTGGCCGTTGGCGGCTGCGGCGCAATCGAGCACGCGCGACCCGGTCGATCTGGACCGCCTGCAGATCGAGGCACACCGCGGGGCCGCGACCGAAGGCCGCGACTCCTACACCGCCGATGTGGCGCGCAGTTCGACCAAGCTGGAGCTGTCGCTGCGCGAGACGCCGCAGTCGGTGGTGGTGGTGACACGCCAGCAGATCGTCGACCGCAACCTGCAATCGCTGCAGGACGTCACCGACACCGTGGCCGGCTTCAACTCGCCGACCTGGGACACCGAGCGCACCTACATCAACGCGCGCGGCTTCGAAGTGGACTATTACCGCATCGACGGCATTCCCACCGACTACACCGGCGATGTGCAGCAGAACATGGCGATCTACGACCGGGTGGAAATCATCCGCGGCGCCAACGGCCTGACCACCGGCGCGGGCAGCCCGGCCGCGTCGATCGACCTGGTGCGCAAGCATGCCGACAGCGATGTGTTCACCGGTCGGGTCGATCTGTCGGCAGGGCGTTGGGACCGCTATCGCGGCACCGTCGACCTGCAATCGCCGTTGAACGCCGCCGGCAACGTGCGTGGGCGGGTGGTTGCCAGCGACGAGGACAAGCAGTCGTTCCGCGATTACTACAGCAAGCAATCGTCGCTGTTCTACGGCATCGTCGATGCGGATTTCAGCGATGCCACCCGCGGCTACATCGGCGTCAACAAGCAGCGCAACGACGGCCGCGGCACCACCTGGGGCGGGGTGCCGGCGTACTTCAGCGACGGCAGCCGCACCGATTTTGCACGCTCGGATTCGTTCACGCCGCGCTGGGCGCGCGGCGTGGCCGATACCAGCAATGCGTTTGCCGGCCTGACCCATCGCTTCGACAACGGTGCGCAGCTGCACGTGGAATACTCGCATCAGCGGTTCGAAGCCGATTGGAAGTCGGTGCTGTTCGGCTACTTCGATTACCCTGACCGCCAGACCGGCCTGGGCCTTGCCAACACTTTTGGCGGGCGCTATCCCGCACTCACGGCGCAAAACAGCCTGGATGCCTACCTCAGCGTGCCGCTGACCTGGTGGGGCCGCAACCACGAACTGGTCGCCGGCGCCACCTGGATGAATCGCAACGTGCGCAGCTGGTCCAACGCGCCGCAGCCACCGCAGGTGCTGACGGCCGAAAGCGTCTACGCCTGGACCGGCAGCATGGCGCAGCCGCAATGGACGCCGCTGGTGAAGGGCGAAGAACGCGACGTGCGCCAGGTGGCCGCCTATGCCGCCGGCCGTTTCAGCCTGACCGACGCGCTCACTGCCATCGTCGGCGCACGCGTCACCGACTGGAAGAACACCGATCAACTGGTGCCGGCCAATACCTACGAGCGTCGCGGCCGCACCACGCCGTACGCCGGCCTGATCCTGGACGTGGACGACCACCATTCGCTCTACGCCAGCTACACCGGCATCTTCAAGCCGCAAAACAATCGCGACCGTAGCGGGCGCTATCTCGCCCCGCTGGAAGGCAACAGCTACGAGGTCGGCGCCAAGGGCGAATACCTCGGCGGCCAGCTCAACGCGGCGCTGGCGTTGTTCCGTATCGAGCAGGACAACCTGGCGGTCAACGACCCCGGACAATTCGTGCCCGGCACCACCAATCAGGCTTTCCTGGCCGCGAAGGGCACGGTCAGCCAGGGCGTGGAATTCCAGCTCGACGGGCAGCTGTCCGAGCAGTGGCGGATCGCGTTCGGCTTTGCCCAGTTCGATGCCAACGATGCCAGCGGTGTCGACGTCAATCCGACCAGTCCGCGTCGCGAGGCCACCCTGTTCACCAGCTGGCAGACCGGGCCGTGGCGCGTGGGCGGTGGCCTGAGCTGGCAGTCGGCCATCCACGAATTGATGTCCGGGCCACAGGGCACAACGCAACGGCTGACCCAGGGCAGCGTGGTGTTGACCAACGCGATGGCACGCTACGACATCAACCAGGCATGGTCGGCGCAGCTCAACGTGCGCAACCTGTTCGACCGCAAGTACTACGCCAACATCGTCTATCAAAGCCAGTTGATCTACGGCGACCCGCGCGATGTGGAGCTGACGCTGTCCTGGAAGTTCTGACCTTGCTCCAGACGACAGGCTTTGGCGGTATCGATGCCGCCATAGGTCCTGCGACGGTGGGCTAACCAAGCCTTTGCCTGCATCCAAACGGCGCGTCGACTCGGTGACTTGGTTGTCCCGAAGTGATTGGTCGGCGCGGATGGATCAATTGTAGAGCGGCTGCTCTGCGACTCGCTGCAGGCCCTTGCCCGCCCACCCTCGCAGGACACGCCGCAAGTACATCCCTGTAGGCTCTTACGCGGCATCCATGCCGCGTAAGGTCCCGCGACGGTGGGCGGGCAAGGACCCGTCGAGATGGTCGGTGTGCATGGCTTTCAACAAGGCAACCAGCGGACTCTCTGGGGCGTGGGGCACCGCCCTTGAACAACGTGGCCCGGGATCATCCGTATGACGTCAACAGCGGCTGTCAAAACGGCTGCGCGGCCGGTGCCCGTTGCGGCATTTGCTATGCGTACACCCCGGTTTATGCGTGCCGTCCACATCCGTCCGGCGACCGCGCGTTACGTTCTGTCAGTCGTTGTAAAGCGAGCCAGGCACGTTGTGCACGGCCTCAGCGCGGCTCGGCCACGATCAACCAGTTGTTGAACGGCGTGTTGCCATACAACGGCGCAAACGTCGCACGCAGACCGGCGGCATCCAGCTGCGCCTGCAGGCTGTCGCGGGTGGGATAGCTGCGCGGCATGCGCTGCATCCAGCCGCTCAGATGCGCCAGCACGTCGGTCACGCGGCTGGTGCGGCCACGGCTGCTGGCATCGCCCAATGCGCTGCGGATCACCAGCTTCGCGCCCGGCGTGAGCATCTGCGCCACGCTGCGCAACAGGCTGGCCTGCATGTCGGCCTGCAGATACTGCAGCACGTCCAGAATGGTCACGCTGCCGCGGTGTTGCGGCCAGGCCACGCTCAGATCGACCACGGCGAACTGCGTATTGCCCAATGCCGAGCGCTGCGCGATGTGCTGCGCGCGGCGGATCTTGGACGCGTCCACATCCACCCCGTGATACGCCAATGCCTGGCCATCGGCACGCAATGCGTGCGCGAGCAGGCCCAGCCCGCAGCCCAGATCCAGCACCGGCGCGGTGGTGCTGCGCAACTCGGCCAGCACGCCCGGATACAGCGGGTCGGTGCGCAGCTTGGCCTGGGTGTAGTAATAGTCGTAGCGATTGCCCAGCGGATGCGGCGGCAAAAACGCGCGCGCGATCGCCAGCGCCTGCGCGCGGCTCATGGGTTGGGTGGCGGTGCTGTGCAATGTCGTTCCTTGGCAATGAGGCTTGGTGCGCGGCTAGCTTGGGCCTGCTAAGGCGATCGGGGCTGCCCACGCGTGGCGTGGTCCATCCCGATCGCGTTGGCAGCCGCTATCGCATCGCGCGCCGCTGGCAGTGCCAGTGAGGTCCAGCGCGCATACATGGCGCCGGAGGGATGCAGGCCATCGTCGACCAGCATGTCGGCAGCGTCGCCGCCATCGCGGCTTGTGGCGGTGATGTCGACAAAGCGCACCGAGCGCGCGGCGCAGCGTTCGGCGGCTACGCTGTTGAAGGCATCGATCTGTGCGCCGATCAGTGGCGCATCGCCGCCCTGCGCATGCGCAAACGGAGTCAGCCCCCAATCGGGAATCGACAGCACGAACACGCGTGCCGCAAGGCCGCCGGCGAACCCGATCGCACGCTGCAACAACGCATCGAACTGGCTGCGGTATTCGTCCAGCGAGCGTCCGCGGTATTGATTGTTGACACCGATCAGCAGGCTCACCAGCTCGAACGGCCCCTGCGGCGCAGCGGCATCGAGACCGGCCTGCAGCTCGTCGGTGGTCCAGCCGGTGGTGGCAATGATCTGCGGCGGCGCCACATTCCAGCCGTAGGCACGTAAACCGTCGACCAGTTGCACCGGCCAGCGCTGCTCGGGGGCGACGCCTTCGCCGATGGTGTAGGAATCGCCGAGCGCCAGATAGCGCAGCGGCGTGCCGGCCGCCGCCATCAGGCCACGCTGCGCGACTTGAGCGGCACGACCTTGGTGACCGCCTCGGCGCGGCGTGCCAGCGCACGGTCGATGCGTGCGAAGACATCGCGCATCACCGGCGCTTCCGGCATCAGGGTCACGCGGAAGTGGTGGCGGTAGGGCACGTTGAAGCTGGAACCCGGCACCACCAGCACGCCTTCCTCGTTCATCAGGTCGAGCGCGAATTCGTGATCGTCGAAGTTGCGTGCGGCCGGGCCGACCACCGCCGGGAACGCATACAGCGCACCGGCCGGCGCCACCAGCGACAGGTGCTCGCTGGCCGCGCAGGCCTCGATCACCGCACGGCGGGTTTCGTACAGACGGCCGCCCGGCGCGCACAGCGCCGAGATGGTGTCCGGCCCGTTGACTGCCGCGTCGATGGCGTACTGGCCCGGCACGTTGGCACACAGGCGCAGCGCGCCGAGCAGGTCCATCGCGTTGCGCAGGTCGTTGATGCGCGACTGCTCGCCCGACAGCAGTGCCCAGCCCACACGCCAGCCGCAGGCGCGGTGCACCTTGCTCAGCCCGCTGAAGGTGATGCACGGGTGCGCACCGGCCAGCGGCGCCACCGGCACGAAGGCCGCGTCGTCGTACAGCACCTGGTCGTAGATTTCGTCGACCATCAGTAGCAGGTTGTGCTTGCTGGCGATGGCCACGATGCGCTCCAGCAGCTCGCGCGAATAACTGGCGCCGCTGGGATTGTTTGGATTGATCAGCACGATGGCGCGGGTACGCGAAGACACCAGCGTTTCGATCTCCACCGGATCCGGCTGGAAGCCGTTTTCCGGTGCGCAGCGGTAATACACCGGCCGGCCATCGTTGAGGATGGTGGCGGCCGACCACAGCGGATAGTCGGGCGAGGGCACCAGCACTTCGTCACCGGGATTGAGCAGCGCACGCAGCGACAGGTCGATCAGCTCGCTGACCCCGTTACCGACAAAAATGCGGTCCGGGTGCGCATCCGGGTGCTGGCGCCGCGCATACGCGGTGGCGATCGCCTCGCGCGCTTCCGGCAGGCCTTGCTGATGGGTGTACGGATCGGTGCGGCCCATGTCGTCGGCGATCGCGCGCTGCAGATGCTCCGGCGCACGGAACCCGAACGCGCCCGGATTGCCGATATTGAGCTTGATCAGCTTGCGGCCCTGCGCCTCCAGTTCCCGCGCTCGTCGCGCCAGCTCGCCCCGGATTTCGTAGCGGACTTCGGACAGACGCTCGCGGATGGCGAGCGGCTTTTGCGGGGCAGTGGACATGCGACGGGCCGGTTGTAGGCGTGAGGCTTGGCATGGTAGCGGAAATATGACAGGCGGACATGCTTGCATCGGCAACGATGTCAAGGGGCGCTTCAGCCCGGGCGCAAGGCCCGATTGCACAAGCCGCTGCGGCCAGCCAGCTAGAATCGCCCCATGAGCATTGTGTCCCCCGATTACCCCACCCTCCAGTCCATTGGTTGGCCCTGGCCTGGCCCTGCCGAGGATCCGGCCTGGCAGGCGCTCTTTGCCGCGCATCCGCAGGCGTTGCCGGCGCGGGTGGTGGAGCAGCACCGCACCGGCTACGTGGTGGCCGATACGCCGGAGGCCGGTCTCAAGGCCGAATCGTTGCCGGAGTGGCAGCGGCCGCGGTTTCCCAGCCATGAGCGGGCGTCGGTGGGCGATTGGGTGCTGATGGAGGGCAAGCGCATCGTGGCCTTGCTCCCGCGGCGCACCTCGATCAAGCGCGGTGCGGCCGGCGAGCATTACCACCAGCAGGTGATCGCGGCCAACATCGATACGGTGTTCATCGTGTGCGGGCTGGATGCGGACTTCAATCCGCGCCGCATCGAACGCTATCTGCTGCTGGTCGGCGGCGGCGGTGCCGAACCGGTGGTCGTACTGACCAAGGCCGACCAGACCGAATACGCGGAGGACGCATTGGCGGTGCTGGAGGAACTGGAAGCGCAGAACATCCCGTTGCGCGCGGTCAACGCCAAGGATCCGGACAGCGTGGCGGCGCTGCGGCCGTGGCTGGGCGATGGCCGTACCGCAGTGCTGGTGGGCTCGTCGGGCGCGGGCAAGTCGACGCTGACCAATACCCTGCTCGGGTCGCAGAAGATGAAGACCAATGCGGTGCGCGAGAACGATTCGCGCGGCCGGCATACCACCACCCACCGCGCCTTGATTCCGTTGCCGTCCGGTGCCTGCCTGATCGATACGCCCGGCATGCGCGAGCTCAAGCCCACTGGCGAAGAAGATCTGGCCGAGGGCGGCTTCTCCGATGTGGAGGCGTTGGCGGCGCAGTGCCGCTTCAACGATTGCGCGCATATCGCCGAGCCCGGTTGTGCGGTGCGTGCGGCGATCGAGGCCGATACGCTGGATCCGGAGCGGGTGGCCAATTACATGAAGCTGCGCGTGGAAGTGGCCGCAGCAGCCGAAAAGCTCGCCACACGCCTGGCGCAGAACAACCGGGGCAAGGGATCGGGCCGGCGGCCTGCCAGCATCGACCGCAACGGACGCCGCTGATGCCATCGCGCAAGGGGCCGCCGGACATCGTCCATCATGCGGCGCTGGATGCGCGCCTGGTCAAGGCCGTACGCGGTGTGCGTCTGCTCGCGCTGGCCAGCTGGCCGCGCTCGCTGCAGGAGCCGTTCCTGCAAAGCGTGGCACGTGGGCAGCCGGAGCTGCCGCAGGTGGAGTATCCGCGACTGGATTTCGGCGATACCCGGCGCGAGCTGGCGGCCATTGCCAAGCAGGCCGATCCGCATCACCCGCTGGGCGCCTACCTGATCGACTCGACACATAGCTGGGGCCTGGCCGCCGGCCTGCTGGAATCGCTGGGTACTCCCGCAGTCAGCGATTACTCGGCGCAGCTGTTCGGCGTGCCCGACGACCCGATGCCGGGCAACGGCCCGAGCACGCGCGAGGCAGCGCGGCACTTCATCCAGATCGCGCAGGAGCTGGACCGCGAACTGCTGGCGCCGGAAGAACAGGTGCCGGTGTCGGCAACCGCCCTGCGCATGCAGCTGCAGAACGATCTGGACGCCTTCTTCGAAGGGCGCGTCATCACCGTCACGCTGGATCCGGATCTGCTGGCCAAGGCGGCGGCCGGCGCGCATCGCATCCGCCTGCGCAGCGGTGCCACCTTCAGCGATTACGACCGCGCGCAGCTGTTCCATCACGAGGCGCTGGTGCATTCGCTGACCGCGCTCAACGGGCGTGCGCAGGTGCACCTGCCCAGCCTGGGCATTTCCTCGCCGCGGACCACCGCGACCCAGGAAGGCCTGGCGACATTTGCCGAGCAGATCACCGGCAGCATCGATATCGAACGCATGAAGCGCATCAGCCTGCGTATCGAGGCGATCGCGATGGCGCGCTCGGGTGCGGACTTCATCGAGGTGTTCCGCTATTTCACCGCAGGCGGGCAGAGCGCGGCGGAAAGCTTTTCCTCGGCGCAGCGCGTATTCCGCGGCGTGCCGACCTCCGGCGGCGGTGCCTTCACCAAGGACACGGTGTACCTGCGCGGGCTGGTGGCGGTGCACACCTTCTTCCGGCATGCACTGCAGCGCGATCAGCTGCAGCTGTGCCGTTACCTGTTCGCCGGCAAGATGGCCCTGGGCGACGTGGCGCGCCTTGCGCCCTTGTTCGACAGCGGCGTGCTGGTCGCCCCGCGCTGGTTGCCGCCGTGGGTGAGCCGGGTCAGCGGCCTGGCCGGCATGCTGGCGTTTTCGTTGTTCGCCAATCGCATCCGCATGGATCAGCTGCAGCCACCGGCGATGAACGTCTGAAGCCTGCCGCGCAACTTGCGCGCAGTTATTGCGCCAGCGCGGCGGCGCGGCGAAGCTGCCGCGGGCGCGAGTCGGGCAATACCGCGCAGCGCCTGACACGTGCCTGGCAGTGCATTGCTTCCACTGCAAGGCGCTGAACGGTAAGCATCGTGCCGACGCGTTCTACACGATGCTGCAACGGACTGCACCGGACACTGTTCGCCTTGCCCGAGATGGGCCATGACACGAGGCGATACGATGAAAATCCTGATGGTGCTCACTTCCCACGACCAACTCGGCGATACCGGCAAGAAGACCGGCTTCTGGCTGGAGGAGTTTGCCGCGCCGTATTACGTGTTCAAGGATGCCGGCGCAGACATCACCCTGGTCTCGCCCAAGGGTGGCCAGCCACCGCTGGACCCCAAGAGCGACGAGCCCGATGCGCAGACCGAGGCTACCAAGCGCTTCAAGCAGGACACCGACGCGCAGCAGGCTTTGGCCAGCACGCAGCGCCTGGCGGACGTCAAGGCCGATGACTTCGATGCGGTGTTCTATCCGGGTGGCCATGGCCCGTTGTGGGACCTGGCCGAAGACGCGGATTCGATCGCGCTGATCGAGGCATTCGCCGCGGCCAACAAGCCGCACGGCCTGGTGTGCCACGCACCGGGCGCGCTGCGTCGGGTCAAGGGCAGCGATGGCAAGCCGTTGGTCAACGGCCGCCGCGTCACCGGCTTCACCAACAGCGAAGAAGAGGGCGTGGGCCTGACCAAGATCGTGCCGTTCCTGGTCGAAGACGTGCTGACCGAACTTGGCGGCCGCTACGAGAAGGGCGCCGACTGGGGCGTGCATGTGGTCACCGATGGCTTGCTGGTCACCGGCCAAAACCCGGCTTCGTCGGAGAAGGCTGCCGAGGCGTTGCTTGAGTTGTCGAAGCGCTGATTCTGCGGTTGTCGTGTGGTGATGCCTGGACGGCCAACGGAAGACATCGCGGGTTTGATTCAGAGCGGCCAACAAAACGGAGCGAGTAGTCGTCAGGTGATGTACGGACATCGCGGAGGCACCGGAGTGTACGCGTGGTGCATATCGGTGCCGAGCGGCAGCCGCACCTGTCTGACGGTAAGTGCAGTAGCTTTTTAGCGTCCTTCGTCGTGTGCTTTAAAAGCGCCGCATCGTCCAACAACCGGAAGCAATCCGGTGCTCGCAACCAAACGAACCGGCCATGCTGACTGGTCCTTGTCCGCCCACCGTCGCGGGACCTTACGCGGCATGGATGCCGCGTAAGAGCCTACAGGGACGTACTTGCGGCGTGTCCCGCGAGGGTGGGCGGGCAAGGG
The DNA here is from genome assembly GCF_056725185.1 of Xanthomonas sp. NCPPB 3218. NCBI lineage: Bacteria > Pseudomonadati > Pseudomonadota > Gammaproteobacteria > Lysobacterales > Lysobacteraceae > Xanthomonas > Xanthomonas sp. NCPPB 3218. The sequence continues at coordinate 4,083,293 of NZ_CM161516.1, read as the reverse complement.
CGCTGCTGCCAGGCCACAGATCGTCCGTCCTAGCCACAGATCGTCCGCCCTGCAAGCGCGCGACAGACCTGCACCATCGCGTTTAAGCAATACGCTCCAGCCAACGCACTGCATACGCCGGCAGCACCAGTCGCATGTCATTGCTCAGCGACTCAGCAGCCGTCTCGCCGCCATCTGCCACCACCTTCCATCGGCCATCTCCGAACGCGGCAAGCTCTATCGTCAGCGGTTGGTCGCCGAAGTTGTGCACGGCCAGGAAGCGATCGCCACGCGTCAATGCAAACAGGCGTGCATCGCCCAGCGCAACGCTGCCCAGCGCCTGATCGGCGGCCAGTGCGGGCAGCGCGGCACGTTGCCGGATCAATCCACGTAGCCGGCGATACACCGTGCCGCTCAGACTGGCTGCATCTTCGCGCTGCGTTGCAAGCTGCCAATCCATCGCCGGGCGATGCAACCAGCGACCTTCGTGCCGACGCTGCGGATCGTCGCGGTAGCTGCCGTCGTTGGGCAGGGCGAGTTCGTCGCCCATGTAGATCAACGGCACGCCCGGCATCGCCAGCGCGATGGCATAGAGCAACACCAGCCGATCCACCGCCATGCGCAACGCCGCCGTATCGCCCGATGCCCGTGCGGCCTGGATCCCGGCCAGTGCCGCGGCCATGCCATTGGTGCCGTGCACGCCGTCGCCACTGCTCTGGAAGCTCTCGCCACGCGCGTAGCTGCCCGGCACCTCGTTGGCATAGAAGCGCGCGACATCGCGCAGTGCGAATGGCGGCTGCGCGGCGTTGCCGGCGGCTTCGTGTTGCAGCACGTTCCAGCCGATGTCGTCGTGGCAGCGCACATAGCTCAGCCACGCGCAGTTGGTCGGCAAGGGCGGGCTATGCGCGATGACGTTGTGCAGGATGTCGCCGCGTTGCAGCGCCAGCGCCGACCACCCGGCCGCCATCAGCGTGCTGTGATAGGCCAGGTGGCATTCGTGGCCCTGGTCTAAACCGCTGCCGAAGTAGGGCGGCAATTGCGTCATCGGCACGATGGCTTCGGCCTTCATCACCACCGACGGCGCAACGATGTCGGTGACCGCGCGCAGCGCCACCAGCAAGGTATGCGCCTCGGGTTGATTCATGCAGTCGGTGCCGGTGCGCTTCCACAGATACGCGGTGGAATCCAGACGGAAGGCTTCCACACCCAGATTGGCCAGCTGCAGCATCGCCAGCGCCATCTCGCCGAACACCGCCGGGTTGCTCCAGTTCAGATCCCACTGATAGGGATAGAACGTGGTCCACATCCACTGGCCGGTGGCGTCCACCCAGGTGAAGTTGCCGGGTGCGGTATGCGGGAAGACCTGCCCCAGCGTGGCTTCGTACTGGTCGGGCTGCGTGCGATCGGCGAAGTGATGGTAGTAGTCGAGATAGCGCGCATCGCCGGCCCGCGCCGCCTGCGCCCAGGCGTGATCGTCGGCGGTATGGTTGAGCACGAAATCCGCGCACAGGCTGATGCCTGCCTCGCGCAGGCGCGTGGTCAGTGCGACGAGATCGTCGTTGCTGCCCAGGCTCGGCTCCACCTGGCCATAATCGCTGACCGCAAAGCCACCATCGTTATCCCCGGCACGTGCGCGCAGAAACGGCAGCAGGTGCAGATAGCGCACACCCAGTTCCTGCAGATACGGCACGCGTTCGGCCACGCCCTGCAGCGTGCCGGCGAAGCGGTCCACGTAGGCGCTGTAGCCCAGCATGTGCTGCTCGCCGAACCAGCCGGGCTGGCGCGTGACGTCCAGCTGTTGCAGCGCCTGCGGGCGCTGCTGTGCGTGGCTGCCCAACGCACTCAGCCACTGCGTCAACCAGGATGCAGTGTCGGGGCGTGCGCCGTACAAAGCGTGCAGGGCATCCAGCAGACGCGGCGCATGCCGGTCGAAGCGCGGCAACAGCACGCTCGCACGCTGCGCATCCAGGGGCGCGGCAAAGGCCGCGCGCAATGCAGAGAAATCGGTGGGGGAGGTGCTCATTGGCAAGCGCCGGGACGAACCCGGCGAGGGGTCCTTAGAAGTCGTAACGCAGGCTGATGCTGGTGGTGCGGCCGGCAATCGAGCGCGCGCGGATGATGCCGTTGGCCGGGATGCTGGCTTCCTCGGCCTCGGTCAGGCCGAAGGTGTTGAACAGGTTGTTGACGTTGAGCGCGACGGTCAGTGCGTCGGTCACGCGGTAGTCGCCGAACAGGTTCACCTGCGTATAGCCCGGCATCTTCAACTGGTTGGAGTCCTGGGTGTAGGCATCGGTGGTGCCGATCAGGTTGACGCCGAACTGGTAGCCGTCGCCGCGATAGCTGGGCGTCAACTGCCACACCACATCGGCCTGGCGACGCGGCACGTTGCCGGTGTTTTCCGGAGTGATCTGGTCCTTGGAAATCTCCGCATCGGTCCAGGTCAGGCCGCCGTTGACGGTGAAGCCTTCGTAGCGATAGCTGGCTTCCAGCTCCACGCCGTGCGCCTCGTAGCTGCGGTTGAAGAAACGCTGGCTGGTGACCTCGAAGTTCTGTTCCTCGGTACGCGCCGAGAACGCGGTGGCGAACAGGCTCAGGCCGTCGCGGCGCCACTTCAGGCCGGCTTCGGCCTGGCGGACCACGTTGACGCCTTCATCGGAGGAGACCGAGCCGTCGTCGCGGACCACGCCGAACAGCAGGCGGTCGGCATTGGCGCGTGCGCCGCGGCTGATGCGCGCGAACGCGCCCAGGTCGTCGTTGATCAGGTAGTTGCTGCCCAGCGAATACGACAGGTAGTTCCAGTCGTAATCCACCGGCCGTGCGTTGGCGGTATCGACCGTGGCCACGCGCTGTTCCACCGGCTGGATCACGCCATCGCCATTGACGTCCAGGTTCTGCGCGATCGCGGTGCCGGCATAGCTGCCGCGTGCATCGCCCATGTCGTAACGCAGGCTGCCGTCGATGCTGAACTTGCCGCTGTCGAAGGTCAGTGCGACGTACGGCGCGTTGACGTCGTAGCGCACGTCGTAGCTGCGGGTGATGCAGCAATCGCCCCAGAACGGGGTGCCGTACGCATACAAGCCATTTTGCGAGCGCGACACGCCGCCGGCATCGACCACGTTGAGCAGGCGCGAATCGCGGCCCAGGCTCTGCACGTAGGAGTTCCAGGTCCAGTCCATGTCGATGGTCTGGCGCGAGCTGTAATAGCCCATGCGCAGGTTGAGCGTGCGGCCGTCGCCGCCGAACTCGCGCGAGACGCTGAGGTCGTTGGTGACGTTGCCCAGGTCGTTGATCGCCACGTTGAACAGATGCGTGCGGATCGCGTTGCCGGTGTAGGCCTGTCCGGCGTCCGGGCCGCTGGCCTGCACCAGTTGCGCGCCGGCGCCGCCGATGGACGCGGCCAGCGTGGCGGCATCGGTGACCTCGGCCGGGAATGGGCTGACGAAGCGGCCGCTGTTGTCGGCGATGCGGAACTTCTCGCTCAGGTTCCAGCCGCTGCCCAGGTCGAACCAGGCCTCGGCGCCGATGGTGCGCGAGATCGGGTGCATGCCGTCGCCCAGGTCGGTGCGGCGCGGCTGGTTGTTGCCGTCCAGGCCGACATCGGTACGGAAATTGCGGCTGTACAAGGTGTCGTTGCGCGGATCGAAGCCGGCAAAGCCGCCCAGGTCCGGCGAGCCGTCGCGGCCACGCACGGAGGTCGGCACCGGCAGATAACCGGCGGCGCGATCGTTGAGGTATTTGCCGTAGACGCGCACGTAGCCGTTCTCGAACAGCCGGGTCAGGTTGGCCTTGAGCTGGCCGCCCTTGTCGGTGGTGTAACCGGCATCGCGCACGCCATCGCCCTGGCGGAAGAAGCCGCCGATGTTGAACTGCCAGTTTTCCGCGAACGGCGCGCCGTAGTCGAAGTCCACGCGGGTGTTGTCGTAATCCAGGCCGCGGCTCACGCCGACGCTGCCGCCTGCGGTGTCGCCGGTCTTGCTGATGAAGTTGATGATGCCGCCGGGCGCGTTGCTGGTGAACGTCGATGCCGAGCCGCCGCGGATGGCTTCGATGCGGTCCAGGGTGAAATCCGAGCGCAGGAAGATGTCCGAGTTGCCGAAGGCGATATCGCCGAATTCCATCACCGGCAGGCCGTCCTCCTGCAGCTGCAGGAACTTGGCGCCGCCGGAGGCGACCGGCAGGCCGCGCACGGCGATGTTGGCATTGCCTTCGCCACCGCTGGATTCGGAGCGGATGCCGGGGATGTTGCGGAAGATCTCGGCGGTGCTGCGCGGCGCCGATTGTTCGATCGCCTCGGCGCCCACGGTGCTGACCGACACGCTGGACTTCAGCTTGGTGGTGGCGGTGGAGGTGCCGGTGACGAACACCGAATCCAGATTGACCGCGGCGCTGTCGGCGGCCGGCGGGGTGACGGGTGCGGCCGTGGTCGCGTCCTGCGCCAGCGCGGCAGGCGCGCACAGGCAGGAGGCGACCGCGCAGGCCAGGGCATGCAGGCGCAGGGTGTGCAAGGTGGACATTGCGGTTCTCTCTCTCACGGATGGTGGTGTGCCGACGCCTGCATCGTCCCCTCCCAGGGAGTGGCCGTGTGGCCTGCAGTGCGAGCGCAGTAATACGCCCCAATACAATCGATTGCAATATTGCGCTGCAGCATCATTCCTAGTCTTGCGAGCTTATGTTTCGGCAAGCGAAAACGTGTTGCGGCGCAGCGTTACAATCGATTGCAAAGGCGGCAGGGTACAGTGCGCTGCGGCCACTGGGAGCCGCACCGATGCCCAGGGTTCTGCATGTCGTCGACCGCCACTCCGTTCTCCTTCGCGCGCATCCTGGCGCTCAACGCCGGCTTCTTCGGCGTGCAATACAGCTTTGGCCTGCAGCAGAGCAACATGAGCCCGATCTACAACTATCTGGGCGCCGATCACGCGAGCCTGCCGTACCTGTGGCTGGCCGGGCCGATCACCGGGCTGGTACTGCAGCCGTTCGTCGGCGCGTGGAGCGACCGCTCGGTGACCCGTTGGGGCCGGCGCATGCCGTATATGGTGCTGGGCGCGCTGGTGTGCAGTCTGTGCCTGCTGGCGATGCCGTTCAGCACTGCGCTGTGGATGGCGGTGTGCCTGCTGTGGATCCTGGATGCGGCCAACAACGTGGCGATGGAGCCATACCGTGCGCTGGTCAGCGATGTGCTGGCGCCACCGCAGCGGCCGCTGGGCTATCTCACCCAAAGCGCGTTCACCGGGCTTGCGCAGACGCTGGCCTATCTCACCCCGCCGTTGCTGGTGTGGATGGGCATGAACCAGGACGCCGCCAATGCGCACCACATTCCCTATGTCACCATCGCCGCCTTCGTGATCGGTGCGGGGTTTTCTGCGGCCTCGATCCTGCTCACCGCGCGCAGCGTGCGCGAGCCGGTGCTTGCGCCGGCAGAGATCGCGCGGATGCGCCAGACCGGTGCCGGCCTGGGCGCCACAGTACGCGAAATCTACGGCGCCCTGCGCGCAATGCCGCCGACCATGCGCCAGCTCGCGCCGGTGATGCTGTTCCAGTGGTACGCGATCTTCTGCTACTGGCAGTACATCGTGCTGTCGCTATCGACCAGCTTGTTCGGCACCACCGAAGCCGATTCGCATGGCTTCCGCCAGGCCGGCCTGGTCAATGGGCAGATCGGCGGGTTCTACAATTTTGTCGCGTTTCTGGCCGCGTTTGCGATGGTGCCGCTGGTGCGCCGCATCGGCCCCAAGTACACGCATGCAGCCTGCCTGGTCGCGGCCGGCGTGGGCATGTGGGTGTTGCCGGGCATCCAGGACCGCTGGCTGATGCTGCTGCCGATGATCGGCATCGGGCTCGCCTGGGCCAGCATGATGGGCAACCCGTACCTGATGCTGGCCGACAGCATTCCGCCCGAGCGCACCGGTGTGTACATGGGCCTGTTCAACCTGTTCATCGTGCTGCCCATGCTGATCCAGATCGTCACCTTGCCGCTGTACTACGAGTGGCTGTTGCACGGCGACCCACGCAACGTGATCCGCCTGGCCGGCGCACTGATGCTGGCCGCCGCTGTGGCGATGCTATGCGTACGCGTCCGCAAGCCCAAGGCAGCAATGGTGTAACCGCGACGCGTTACGTCTGTGTCGCTGCGTACTGAAACAACCGACCGCGATAACGTGGACAGCAACGCGCAGTTACGCGCCGCGCACCAGCACGCCCGCTCTTACGATTCCCCAATCCCCAATCCCCAATCCCCAATCCCCAATCCCGGCCTCACGCCGACTCACGCACCACCAACTTCACCGGCATCTCCACCGACTCCACCGCTTCGCCGCCGATCAACGCCAGCAGCCGGTCCACCAGCAGGCGCGCGGCCAGGCCCAGGTCCTGCCGCACCGTGGTCAACGGCGGTTGGCTGTAGGCGGCCAGCGGAATATCGTCGAAGCCCACCAGCGAGATGTCCTGCGGCACGCGATGCCCGGCTTCGACCAGGGCGCGGATCGCACCGACCGCAATTACATCGGAGGCGGCGAACAGCCCGTCCGGCGGATCGGTCTTCTTGAGCATCGAGCGGGTGAGGCGGTAGGCGTCTTCGCTGAGGAAGTGGCTGCGCGCATGCAGGCGCGTATCGAACTCCAGCCCGTGCCGCTGCAGCGCATGGCGATAGCCGGCAAAGCGCGGTGCAACCTCGGGTAACTGGTCGTCGCCGAGAAAGGCGATGCGGCGACGGCCGCTGGCAATCAGATGTTCGGTGGCCAGCGCGCCGCCCTGGAAATTGTCGCTGCCCACGCTGATGTACGACTGCCCGTCGATGCGGCTGCCCCAGACCGCCATCGGCAGGCCATCGCGCGCGGCTTCGTCGAGCGCGGCATGTTCGGAACTTTGCCCCAGCACGATCACGCCATCGGAGCGGCTGCCGCGTGCGAGTTGTTCCACCCATCCGTCCTGATGCCGGTCGAGCTTGGACAGCAGCATGCTGTAGCCGCGCCCGGTCAGTTCCTCGGCCAGCAGCGCCAGCATCGTCATCATGAAGGGGTCCGACAGCGGCTGGTCCAGCGCATGCATCATCGGCACCGCCACGCTCACCGTGTTGGAGCGTTTGGCGCGCAGGCTGCGCGCGATCGGATCGACCTGGTAGCCGGCATCGGCGGCAATCTGCTTGATGTACGCACGCGTCCGCTCGGCCACCACCGGGCTGCCGGCCAGGGCACGCGACACGGTGGATTCGGACACGCCCGCCATGCGGGCGATGTCGGCCATCTGCGGGCGGGCACCCGGCGTGGCGCGTTCTGAAGGTTTGGCCATGTCAGCGCAGTGCGGAAAACGCCGAGTGTAATCAGTTCGCGCTGGAGGCGGGTTGATCGACGCAGTGGCGCCCGCTTGTGCGCGCTGGTCAAACGCAATCACGCACCTGCATGCAAGCGGCAGGCGCGCGGGGCGTGCATGACAGCGGCCACGACTAGCGGGGGGCTTTGGAGCGGTGAGGCTTCAGGGGAGTGAGGCTTCAGGGGAGTGAGGCTTCAGAGCAGTTGACCATCAGAGCAGAGCAGTTGACCATCAGAGCAGTGATGCGTCAGAGCGGTGATGCTTCACCGCCACTAGCAAGGACTGCGCTCAGCGCTCGGCTGGCGCGCTGGGTGTTCGGAGCCGGCATGTATCCTCCACACGAGTCCTACTCGAGCGTGTCGTCCGCATCGACCTGACGGCCGCTCGCTACGTTCTGTCTACGTTCTGTCAGCGGCTCTCAACCCATGTACAGACCGCCGTTGACCGCATAGTCGGCGCCGGTCACGTAGGCGGCCTCATCGGAGGCGAGCCAGGCGCACAGCCCGGCGACTTCGGCCGGTTTGCCGAGCCGGCGGATCGGCACCGAGGTGGCCAGGCGGTCGAGCACGTCGGGTGGGAAACTGCTGATCGAGGCGCTGGCGATATAGCCCGGCGAGATGGTGTTGACGGTGACCCCGCGCGAGGCCACTTCCTGCGCCAGGGCGCGGCTGAAGCCATGCATCGCCGCCTTGGCGGTGGCGAAATTGATCTGCCCGATCTGGCCCTTGTGCGCACTGACCGAGCCGATGTTGACGATGCGTCCCCAGCCGCGCGCGGTCATGCCGTCGACCACCTGCTTGGTGATGTTGAACAGGGAATGCAGGTTGCTGGCGATCACCGCGTTCCAGTCGTCGCGGCTCATCTGCCGGAACAAGGTGTCGCGGCTACCACCGGCGTTGTTGACCAGCACATCGATCTCGCCGACCTCGGCCTTGACCTTGGCGAACGCGGCCACGGTGGAATCCCAATCGGCGGCATTGCCTTCGGAGGCGACGAACTCGAAGCCCTGCTCGCGCTGTTCGCGCAGCCAGGAGGTCTTGCGCGGCGAATTGGGCCCGCAACCGGCGACTACGGTATGCCCGCTGCGCGCCAGCTTCTGGCAGATCGCGGTACCCACACTGCCCATGCCACTGGTGACGTATGCGATGCGAAGTGTCATTGCTTGAACTCCTTCGGAGTTGGGATTTGGGATTGGGGATGAGGGGATTCGTAACAGCGGGCATTGGTTCGCTCTGGCTTTGGCGAATCCCCAATCCCGAATGCCGAATCCCGGCGCGCGGCTAGCGCGCCAACGGAAACAGGCCAAACAACAACCCGCCCGCCAACATCAGCAGGGAGATCAGCACCGCCCACTTCAGCGTGAAGCGTTGATGGTCGGCGAAGTCGACCTTGGCCAGGCCGACCAGCAGATAGGTCGATGGCACCAGCGGGCTGAGCAGATGCACCGGTTGCCCGGCCAGCGAGGCGCGCGCCATTTCCACCGGGGTGATGCCGTAGTGGCCGGCGGCCTCGGACAGGATCGGCAGCACGCCGAAGTAGAACGCGTCGTTGGACATGAAGAACGTAAACGGCATGCTGACGATCGCGGTGATCACCGCCAGATACGGGCCCCAGCTGTCCGGGATCACCGCCAGGAAGCTGCGCGACATCGCTTCGACCATGCCGGTGTTGGACAGGATGCCGGTGAAGATGCCGGCGGCGAAGATCAGCGACACCACCGACAGCACGTTACCGGCGTGATTGACCAGGCGGCGGCGCTGCTCGGCCAGGTTGGGGTAGTTGATCATCAGTGCCAGCGCAAAGCCGATCATGAACAGCACCGGCATCGGCAGCACGCCGACCACCAGCGCGGCCATCAGCGCCAGGGTCAGGAGCAGGTTCACCCACAGCAGCTTGGGCCGCTTCATGTCCTCGGTGTCTTCCACGCGCGGCAGTGCATCGCTTTCTTCGGGGATGCTGGTGTCCAGCCAGTTGCCGTCGGCCGGCAGGCGCACCACGCCCAGGCGGCGCCGTTCGCGCATGCCCAGAAACCAGGCCAGCGTGAGGATGCCGGCGATCGCCATCGCCATCGCCGGCACCAGCGGCACGAATACATCGGCCGGATCCACATGCAGGGCGGTGGCGGCACGCGCGGTGGGGCCGCCCCACGGGGTCAGGTTCATCACGCCGCTGGCCAGGATGGTCACGCAGGTGAGGTTGAGCGCGTTCATGCCCAGGCGCTGGTACAGCGGCAGCATCGCCGACACGGTGATCATGTAGGTGGTGGAGCCATCGCCGTCGAGCGAGATCAACATTGCCAGGATCGCCGTGCCCATCACGATCTTCAGCGGATCGCCCTTGACCAGGCGCAGGATGCGGCCGACCAGCGGATCGAACAGGCCGGCATCGATCATCACGCCGAAGTAGAGGATGGCGAACATCAGCATCACGCCGGTGGGCGCGATCTTCTTGATGCCGTCGAGCATCATCTCGTTGATGCCGGTGCCGAAGCCGCCCAGCAGCGCGAACACGATCGGCACCGTGATCAGAGCCACCAGCGGCGACAGCCGCTTGCTCATGATCAGGTACATGAAGGTGATCACCATTCCGAAACCGAGCGCGGTCAGCATGCGGGCAAATCCTTTGAGGCGTACAGCAGGGGGAGAGTGGAGCGCGCGGCGGCGGGTGCATTGCGGCAGCGGTGACGCATCGTGCGAAGGTCAGGCAAACGGTCAGAAGTCGTACTGGAAGCGGCCGGTCACCGCCAGCGTGTGATCGACCACCGCATCGGCCATGCGGTCGCGGTTGCGGCTGTCGATCACATTGAGCATCACGCGCAGGTTCGGCTTGAAATACCAGTTGCCGCCCAGCGTCCACGACTGCGTGCTGGCATTGATGAAGTCGGGTTGGCCATCCAGATGCTGATCGCCGCGCATGTAGTCGTAGCGCAAGGCCAGCTCGAACGCGCCGGAGGGGCGATTGGGCGTCTTGATCCGGCTGAAACGTCCGGTCTTGCGGTCGTAGCCGCGCGACTCGCCGGTGACGAACCAGCTGACCAGGCCGTAGCTGGCCAACACCTTGGCATGCTGGGAGCCGTCGTCGAGCAGGCCGCCGCTGAATTCGCTCTGCCACGACCATGGGCCCAGCACTTCGGCGTATTCCAGCGACCATTTATCGAAATCGGTATCGCGGCCATCGGCAAAGCGCGCCAGGGTGATGCGGCTGTTGTTGGCCAGATCGTTTTCCGGACGTGGCCGGATCAACAGGGACGCCGCGCCGCCGCTGCCCGGATGCGAATAGCGCTCGTGCGCCAGCGACACGCCCAGGTGGCGCAGCCGTGCCTCGCCCATCTCCGGTGCGAAGGTCAGCCGCGTGCCGAGCGCGCCGCCCTTGGTCGAGGAATTGTCGATGCTTTCCAGGCTGTAGGCCGCGGTGGACCAGGTCGCATCGGGGCGATTGGCCTGCCAGGAGATCGCCTTGCGATAGATCGGCGCCAGCGTGGTGGAGGCATAGCCGCGTTCCAGGAACGGGCCGTAGTTGGAGCCGGTGCGATCGTCCAGCGAGAAATATTGCTTGAACTGGCCCACGGTCAGCGTACCGGCGGAAAACTTCTTGGCGACGTACACATCGCGCGCCAGGATGCCGCGGCTGCCGGACTCGTATTGCAGGCCGGCAAATTCCGCCTCGGCCTTGTAGGTGAAACCGTAGAACTTGCCGGCCACATCCAGCCACACGCGGCGGAACTGGGTGTCGTTGCGCTCGGGCGTGCCGCGTTCGTCGTTGTCGAACACGGTGAAGTCCCAATGCACGCGCCCACCCACCTCGGCGGTGACCGGGCCGTCGCCCTCGGCCGCATGCGCCGCCGGTGCCAGGCACAGCGCGGCGCAGGTGGTGAAGACGCGCAGACGCAAGGTGTCGTTGCTCACAGACCCTCCCAGGTACATGTGTGAATCACGTTCAGCGATGCACCGCACAAGCACGCTGCGGCGCGTTGGCAGCAGCCTAGTCCGGTGAAGCTGTCATGGACCTGTCGTTTGGGCGGGGATTGGGGAGTTGGGATTGGGGATTGGCAAGAGCCAAAGAAGCTTTTGTTTGCGTGGCCTGTTACCTTCCGGCCGCGAGAGCGTTGCCTTTGCGAATCCCCAATCCCGACTCCCCAATCCCCGCCCATGCGCCTGCTGCTAGTCGAAGACAACGCCGATCTCGCCGATGCCATCGTGCGGCGCATGCGCCGTAGCGGGCATGCGGTGGATTGGCAGTCCGATGGCCTGGCGGCGGCGAGTGTGCTGCGCTATCAGAGCTTCGATCTGGTGGTGCTGGATATCGGCCTGCCCAAGCTGGATGGGTTGCGCGTGCTGGCCGGGATGCGCGAGCGTGGCGATACCACGCCAGTGCTGATGCTGACCGCGCGCGATGGCATCGAAGACCGCGTGCAGGCGCTGGATGTCGGGGCCGACGACTACCTGGGCAAGCCGTTCGATTTCCGCGAGTTCGAGGCGCGTTGCCGGGTGCTGCTGCGGCGCAACCGCGGGCAGGCCAGCGAGGTGGTGCAGATCGGCGGGTTCGTGTTCGACAACGCCGCGCACACGCTGGTGCTGGACGGGGTGCCGATCGAGTTGCCCAATCGCGAATACCGCCTGTTCGAGATCCTGATCGGGCGCCTGGGCCATGTGGTGGGCAAGGACGAGATCGGCAACGGCTTGTTCGGTTTCGACGACGATGCCGGGCCGAATGCGATCGAGCTGTATGTCGGCCGCCTGCGTCGCAAGCTGGCGGGCGCGCCGTTGCGCATCGTCACCGTGCGCGGCGCCGGCTACAAGCTCGAAGAAGCCGATCCGCATGCGCCGGTGGAGCCGGGCCTCGATGGCTGAGCCGCGCATGGTGGCACCGTCGATCCGGCGCACCTTGCTGCTGTATCTGGGCAGCCTGTCGGTGCTGGGCGCGGTGGTGCTGTTCTTTGCCGCACGCGACTACGGCGAGCGGGCCGCCAACCGCTCCTACGACCACCTGCTGGTGTCCTCGGCCCTGTCCATCGTCGACAGCGTGGCGCTGGTCGGCGGCGACTGGCAGGTGGACCTGCCGTATGCCTCGCTGGACCTGCTCGGCATGGCACCGGAAGACCGCGTGTTCTACCGCGTGTTCGATGCGCAAGGCCGCACCATCACCGGCGAAGAGAGCTTGCCGTTGCCGGCGCGTGCGCCCGGCGACGAGCGCCCGGTGCTGTTCGATGCCGACTACAGCGGCGAGCCGGTGCGCTTTGCGGTGGTGATGCATCGGGTGGCATCGGCCTCCGGGCAGGGCGAGGTGCGCGTGCAGGTCGGTCAGACCCGGCGCGCCCGCGATGCGGTGGCACGCGATGTGGTGCTCAACGCGCTGGTGGCGATCGGCGTGCTGTCGCTGCTCGCCCTGGGCCTGGTGTGGCTGGGCGTGTATCGCGCCCTGCGCCCGTTGCAGCGTATCGAGCGCGACCTGTCGCGGCGCGAGCCCTCCGATCTGAAACCGCTCAGCGTGCCGGCGCCGCAGGAAATGCAGTTGATGGTGACCGCGCTCAATCGCTTCATGGCGCGGCTGTCGTCCAGCAACGAAACCCTGCGCGCCTTCATGGCCGAAGCCGCGCACCAGATGCGCACGCCGCTGGCCGCCTTGCGCGCTCAGGCGCAGCTGGCGATGGACGACGACGACCCGCGCGAGATGCAACGCAGCCTGGTGGCGATCGAGCGCAATGCCAGCCATATGAGCCGGCTGCTCAATCAATTGCTCAGCGACGCCAGCGTGATCCACCGCGCCAACTTGCAGCGCTTTGCCACCGTGGACCTGGCCGAAGTGCTGCACCAGGCCTTGCACGAGGCCTTGCCGCGCAGCGACGGCGCACCGCGCGTGCACCTGGCGATCGATCCGCAACCGGCACTGCTGCGCGGCGATGCGTTGCTGCTGCGCGAGGCGCTGAAGAACCTGATCGACAACGCCTGCAAATACGGTGCCGGGGCACCATTGCAGGTGGCGCTCACCAGCGACGGCAGCCATCACGTGCTGACCATCGCCGATCACGGCCCCGGCATTCCCGCCGCCGAAGCCGAGCGCGTGTTCGAGCGTTTCGTCCGCGGGCCGGATGCGCCGGCCGGCGGCGCGGGGCTGGGGCTGGCCATCGTCAAGCGCGTGGTCGAAGCGCACGGCGGGCGCATCGATCTGAGCAACCGCGTCGGTGGCGGGCTGATCGCCTCGTTGCATTTTCCTGGAGGGACGCGGTGATGCGCGTGCTGTTGCTGATGGTGGTCTTGCTGGCGCCGGTTGTTGCGCGCGCCGCGCCCGGCGATGTGCGGGTGTTTCCCGCGCACGGCCCGAAACAGGCGCAATTACGCGTACAAGGCTCCACCGATCTGGAAGTGTTCGGCGCGGTCATCCAGGACTACCAGCGCCTGCATCCGGGCACCGAGGTGATCTACGAGGACGTGATTGCCTGGGACATCTACGAGCGCTATCTGCATCCGGGCAAGGCCACGGCTGCCGCCGACATGCTGATCAGCGCCAGCATGGACCTGCAGACCAAGCTGGTGAACGACGGCCACGCGCTCGCGCATCGCTCCGCGCAGACCGAAGCGCTGCCGGCGTGGGCGCAGTGGCGGCACGAAGTGTTCGGCATCAGCTACGAGCCGGTGGCGATCGTCTACAACACACGCAAGCTGGCCGCCGCGCGGGTGCCGCGCACACGCCGGCAGTTGCTGGCCTTGCTGCGCGCGCCCGACGCGCCGCTGCGCGGCCGGGTCGGCACCTACGATGTCGAGCGCAGCGGCGTGGGCTATCTGTTCGCCACCCAGGACGGGCAGGTCGGCAGCATCGCCGGCGCGTTGCTGGCCGCGTTGGGGGCCAACCAGGTCAGGCTGGAAGAACGCACCGGCACCTTGCTCGACCGCGTCAGCCGTGGCGAGCTGCTGCTGGCCTACAACGTGCTCGGCTCCTACGCGCAGACGCGCATCGACGCCGGCGCGCCGCTGGGCATCGTGCAGCCGCAGGACTACACGCTGGTGGCCTTGCGCACTGCGGTGATCCCCAGGACTGCACCGCACGCGCCGGAGGCGCGCAGGTTCCTGGATTACCTGCTCTCGCCACGCGGCCAGCAGGTGCTCTCGCGCGAGGCGCGGCTGATGCCGATCCTGCCGGCCGCCGGCGGCCGCGGCGGCTCGGCGCAGCCGCCGTTCCGGCCGATCCCGCTTGGCCCCGGCCTGCTGGTGTATCTGGACAAGCTCAAACGCCGGCAGTTCCTGGATGCCTGGCGGGCCAGCACGCAGCCGCCGCGCTAGGCGAGCGCCGACGAACTGCGCGAACGGCCGCATGCCGGTGCGATGTGCGCTGCCGGCCTTGGCGTGCAGGGCATGGAGGCGGCGATTTCCACGCCCATGCTGGCTGCCCGGCAGGCCGGATGCCCGCGCAGCGAGGCGGGGATGGATGTCCTGACGCGGGAAACCGACACAGCCATGTGCCAGACTTGGCGCATGGCCGATCTCACCATCCTCGTCGCCGACGACCACCCGTTGTTCCGTGCCGCCGTGATCCACGTGCTGCAGCAGACCCTGCCGCAGGCCGATGTGGTGGAGGCCTCCAGCGCCGCCACGCTGAGCGCGATGCTGCGCTCGCACCCCCAGGCCGAGCTGGTGCTGCTGGACCTGGCGATGCCGGGCGCACGCGGCTTCTCGGCGCTGCTGCACGTGCGTGGCGAGCATCCGGACATCCCGGTGGTGGTGATCTCTTCCAACGATCACCCACGCGTGATCCGGCGCGCGCAGCAGTTCGGCGCGGCCGGCTTCATTCCCAAATCCACCCCGGCCGAATCGATCGGCACTGCGGTGGCCAGCGTGCTGGAGGGCGGCACCTGGTTCCCGCCGATGACTGCCGAGCGCTCGGAGGCCGACGCGCAACTGGCCTCCAAGCTCGCCCAGCTCACCCCGCAACAGTTCCGCGTGCTGCTGAGCCTGGCCGATGGCCTGCTCAACAAGCAGATCGCACACGAACTCGGGCTGGCCGAGAACACTGTCAAGGTGCACGTCACCGCCATCCTGAAGAAACTGGACTGCTACAGCCGCACGCAGGCGGCAGTGCTGGTCAAGGCGCTGGAGCCGGAAGGCGAGGGCTGATCGCTCCTGGTGATCGTGTGCTGCATCGTGTTTTGCGATGACGATGACGATGACGTGCTGGGACGCAGCGCCGTGCATAACGGCGATGCAAACGCGCGATGACGCGACGGATTGATCGGTCGTGCCGTTGTCGATGAAAAATCATTGCACGTGAGGCAGTGCATCGCTGCCGACGGATCGTCCGTCGGCGATGCATCCATCAACTGCGTAACTGCACCTTGTAGGTGCCGTAGATGAGTTGCTGCGCCATGGGCCGGCCGATAAAGCGTTCCGGGAAGATCGGCGCCAGCGCGCTGATCCGATCCAGCCGAGCCAGGTGTTCATCGCTCAAGACGATTTCCAGCGCACCGAAGTTGTCCTCGGCCTGCTGCAGCGTGCGCGCGCCCATCACCGGCGAGACCACGGCCGGATTGCGCAAGGTCCAGGCCAGCGCCACCTGCGAGCGCGAGGCGCCCAGTCCCTCGGCGACCGCACCGACCGCATCGGCGATCTCCAGCGAGCGTGCATTGAGATGCCCGGTCGAGGCGATCACGCCCTTGCGGCTGGTCGAGACCTCGGCCGCGTTGTCGTCGGAGAGATCGGCGCGGCTGTACTTGCCGGTCAGGATGCCACCGCCCAGCGGCGACCATGGCAGCACGCCCAGGCCCAGCTCGCGTGCCATCGGCAGCAGCTCGTGTTCGACGCTGCGCTCGACCAGGCTGTATTCGATCTGCAGCGCCACCAGCGGCGACCAGCCACGCAGGTCGGCCAGTGTCTGCAACTGCGCCACCCGCCAGGCCGGGGTGTTGCAGATGCCGAGGTAGAGCACCTTGCCCGACTGCACCAGATGCTCCATCCCGCGCATCACTTCCTCCGGCGAGGTGGTGAAATCCCAGGCGTGCAGGTACAGCAGGTCGATGCGGTCGGTGTCGAGCTGGCGCAGGCTGGTCTCCACCGAGCGGATCAGGTTGAGGCGATGATTGCCGCCGGCGTTGATGTTGTCCGGATCGCGCGCCATGGTGAACTTGGTGGCCAGCACGAAGCGCTCGCGGCGGTGCTTGAGCAGCGCGCCGAGGATGCGCTCGGAGCCGCCGTTGGTGTAGTTGACTGCGGTGTCGATGAAATTGCCGCCGCGGTCGGCATACGCATCGAAGATGCGCCTGGCTTCGTCCGCGTCCGCGCCCCAGCCCCAGTCTTCGCCGAAGGTCATGGTGCCCAGCGACAGCGGCGAGACGCGCAGGCCGGAGCGGCCAAGCAGGCGATAGTGGTCCAGCGACAGTGTCTGACTCATGCGGTGTGTCTCCCGATAGTGGCGTTGTGCGTGTTGCGATGCACTGTGCCGCGGGCCGCCGGGTCGGCGTGAGCCTGGTGATCCGGCATTCTTGCCCGATCGTCCGGATCGTCACCTCGGCATCGTCACGCAGGAATGCGCGCTACTGGGAGGCGATTGAGCGACCAAGACGCTGATGTCTGCGACTTCGTTGCAGGGCCCTTGCCCGCCCACCCTCGCGGGACACGCCGCAAGTACGTCCGTGTAGGCTCTTACGCGGCATCCATGCCGCGTAAGGTTCCGCGAGGGTGGGCCGGCAAGGACCAGTCGAGTTGATTGGTGCGCATGGCTTTCAATAAAACAGCCAGCAAACTGTCTTGTGCGGTGTCCCGCAAGCGGCGAGGGCACCGCGCCCTCGACCGCCCAGGCTGTTGACTGCATCTAAACGACGCAACGAATCGGCATCCATGCGCAGCAGCACGCGTGCGCAGGCGTATCGCGCGCGCTGCTGGCAATCACGCCACGCCATCAGAAATCCAGCGAATAACCCAGCGTGATGGTGCGGCCGCGTCCTGCGAAGTAGCGCAGCGGTTCGACCAGGGCCGATTGCGAGTAGTAGGTGATGTACTGCTTGTCGAACAGGTTGGACACACCCATGCGCACTGCGCCACGCGGCAACGCGTAGTTGAAGGTCGCATCCACCAGCGTGTAGCCGCTGAAGCGCTTGTCGGCCTCGTCGAAGGATTGGCTGAAGGCATGCTGGGCCTGCACGAACGAGGAGAACTTCGGCGTCCACTGCGCCGACCACGAAGCGATCACCCGGTTGGGCGCCACGTTGAGCCCATCCAGGCGTGCGTCCAGCTGCCCATCGTTATCGCTGTCGTAGCGGCCACGGGTGTAGGCATAGGACAGGCGCAGGCGATGTGCCGCATCCAGGCGATAGCCCAGGCTGGCGTCCACGCCCTGCACGCGGGTCTTTTCGCGGCTCATCATGAAGGCGCCGTTGATCGGCACCACGCGCGTGCCCAGGTCCGAGTTGGACTGGAAGTAGCTCAGGTCCGCGTCGAAGGCGCCGCGCGTGAGGCGGGTGCCCGCTTCCACGCTCTTGGTCAGGATCGGCTCCAGCGTGCTCAGGCTGGCCACGCGCGTGCCCGGCGTGTTGATCGCGCGCAGCACGCGGCCCACGTCCGGCATGCCGAAGCCTTCGGAATAGCTGGTGAAAAAGCTCACACCCTCGAGCGGCGTGTAGACCAGGCCGGTGTTGTAGAGGGTCTGGTTGAAGTCGAGCGTGCCGCCTTCGACAGCGACCCGGTTGTAGCGCCACAGCGTCTGGTAGCTGTCGATCTGCAACTCGGCTTCTTCGCGGCGCACGCCGGCGTGCAGGGTCAGCGTGGGCAGCAGCTTGTATTCGCCTTGCACGAACAGCGATAGATTGCGGTAGTCCGACTCGGGCACATAAGTCCGCCCGGTGCCGTATAGATCCTGCTTGCCGGTGTCGGCCAGCAGGTCGACGCCGCCGGTGAGCTTGAGCCGGCTGTCGAGCAGGTCGTCCCTGGTCAGGCTGATCTTGCTGCCCCACTTGGAGGCGACCGAACGCGATTGGTCGTACAAGGTGCCGACCGGGGCGATGCGCGGGTCCTGAAACGTGGACGAGTTGTCGGCGCCGAACAGCCCTTCGAATTCCTGGTTGAACACCATCGCGCTCAGCTGCATACCGGCCAGATCGTCATGGGTGTACGACAGGCTGGAGGTCAGCACATCGTTCCAGGGCGCGGTGCCTTGCGGGGTGCCGCGCACCGAGCTGGTGGGCAGGCCTTGCGCGCGGTTGCCGGCGACGCCGATGTAGTCATTGTCGTTCTTGATGCGGTAGCGGTTGACGCTGACGCTCAGGCGCTGGGTGTCGGTGAGCGCGTAGCCGAGCTTGGCCAGCACGTCGTAGCTCTTGGACGTCATCAGGTCGCCCTGGGTGTTGTCGGCGCCGATCGGCCGGCCTTGTCCATCCACATACAGGCCCTGGTCGCTGTAGCTGGCCGAGAACAGGTAATCGAGCCTGTCCGAGCGGCCGTCCACGCGGTAGCGGGTCTCGACGCTGCTGGTTTCCGCACGCGTTTCGGAGGTAGGTGCGGTGGCCTGCACGTCGATGTGCTGGTTCAACGAGCCGTCCTGTGGGCGCCGGGTGATGATGTTGATGGTGCCGCCGGTGGCGCCCAGGCCGTTGATGGCATTGGCGCCCTGGATGACTTCGATGCGCTCGACCATCGCATAGTCGATGGTGTGCGCTTCGCGCCCGGTGGGGCGGATCGGATTGGACTGCGGCACGCCGTCGATCAGGATCAGCGGCGTGCGCCCGCGCAGGGTTTCGCCGCTGCCATTCATCTTGCCGCGGCTGGGCGTGTACGAGGGAATCAGGTTGGCGAGCAGGTCGGAGGAGTTGCTGGAGATCGTCAGCTGCTGCTGGATCTGCGCCTTGTCGATGATCAACACCGTCTGCGGCGATTCGGCCACGGTCATGTTGGAGCGCGAGGCGGCGACCACCACGGTGTCCAGCGTGTCGGTGACGTCCGATTGCGCGGACGCGGTGGCAGAGGCGAGCAGGCAGAAGGTGGCAACGAACGGCATGCCGGCCGATCCGGAGACGGGAGACTTCATCGGGCAAGGAACTCCAAGGCGCGGTCGGCACAGACGCAGCATGTGCACGGCAACGCGAAAGGTGAAGATTAAATGGGAATCATTATCGCCATTCTAGCAGGCGCGAGCGCCGCCACGCTGGGCATGCCGCAGCGTCGTGCGCTGCGAATGCGCGCGTTGGCAGCATCGCGGCGATGCCCGAGCCATGCGCCGCGCGTGCAGGTATCACCTGCGTCGGAAACAGGCCTGTGCATTCCTGCGGCGATGACCTCACGCACGAATGTTGCAAGCCGCGCGCGCCGCATCTGCACGCGTCTGCGCACGCAGCGCAGCAGGCAACTGTCTATGCTATGGCGACCGCCATCGAACATCGCAGCCGCGGCATCGTGACCATCAAATTCGACCTCAACGATCTACAGGCATTCCGTGCCGTTGCCGAAAACGGCAGCTTCCGCCGCGCTGCCGAACGCATCCGCATCACCCAGCCGGCGCTCAGCCGCCGGATCGACAAGCTCGAGTCGGCGTTGAACGTCAAGCTGTTCGAGCGCACCACGCGCAAGGTCGCGCTCACCACGGTCGGGCAGGCGTTCATGCCGCAGGTCGAGCGCATGCTCGACGACCTGGACATGGCGCTGATGAGCATCGGCGATGCCGGATCCAGCCGGATGGGCACGGTCACCGTGGCGTGCGTGCCGTCTGCGGCGTACTACTTCATGCCCCAGGCGATTCACGGGCTGCATCAGCTGTTTCCGAAGATCCGCATCAGGCTGTTCGATGGCAGCGCCAGTCACGTCAGTGCGGCAGTGGCCTCCGGCGAGGCGGATTTCGGCGTCAGCTTCAGCGGCAACCTGGCACCGGAGGTCGAGTTCGAGCCGTTGCTGCAGGAGCGCTATGTGATTGCCTGCTGCCGGGACCATCCCCTGTCCGGGCGCGAGCAGGTCAGCTGGCAGGAAGCCTATGGCCATGACTACATCACGCTCGACAAGACCTCGGGCAACCGGCTGGTGCTGGATCGGGCGCTGTCTGCATTCACGCCGGAGCAGCCGAGCATCTGCGAAACCCGCCACGTCACTACATTGCTGGGCTTGGTGGAGGCTGGCGTCGGCATTGCCGCCGTTCCTTCGATCGCCATGCCTTCCGGCCCGCATCCGGTGCTGGCGGCGGTGCCGCTGGTCGAACCGGAGGTGTTGCGCAACGTGGGGATCCTCAAACGCCGTGGGCGGACGCTGACACCGACCGCGCTCGAACTGGCGGAACTGGTGCGACGGATGCCCGCGCGCTCACGGTGAGACCGGATCCAGGCCGGTCGCGCGCGCAACCGCCTGCGCGTCACCCGACTGCAGGTAGGCAAGCAGGCGCCTGGCCGCTGCGGGATGATCCGGGCTGACCGGCACGCCTGCCGCATAGCGCGTGATCGACTGCAGCGGTTCGGGGATCTTGCCGACAACATCCACGCCTGCCACCGGGAGCAGTTCGGCCACCTGCTGAAAGCCCAGCTGATAACTGCCGTCGGCCACCACCGAGCCCACCGGGATGCGTTCGATCTTGCGGCTCTTGGCCATCATCGGGCCCTGGATCTGCAGCTGCTTGAACAGCGTGGTCTCGATGTAGACGCCACTGGCGCTGTCGGAATAGGCAACGGAATCGGCCTGCAGCAACGCGTGTTTGAACTGCTCGACGGTATCGATCTGCGGCTTGGGTGCGCCACTGCGCACCACCATGCCGATCCGGGAATCGGCCAGCTCCACCCGCGATGCCGGATCCACCAGTCCCGCATCGATCAGTTTCTGCAGCGCGCTGCCCACCATGATCACCACATCGGCATGCTCGCCACGCGCAAGCCGGTTGGGAATGGCTTGCGGCGTCTGCCCCATCGAAGGGCCATGCAGTGTCGCAACCTTCACCCTGGTCTGCCTGCTGTACTGCGGCGCCAGACGTTCGAAGGCGGCGGTGAAACCGCCGGAGGTCATCACGGTCAGATCCTGCGCGGCTGCGGCCGGCGACAGCAGGGCCGTGGTGACAACCGCAGCGAGCAATTTTTTCCAGAGAGCCCGCATCATTTCGCCGCTCCCGCAGCCGTATCGAGGCCGGTCGCTGCCGCTGCGTTGCCATGCCGGCGATACAGGAACAGCGTCGCCAACAGTGCGCACACCGACGCGAACACCAACCAGTACCCAGGGGCCGCCTTGTCGCCGCTGACATGGATCAGCCAGGTCGACATCACCGGCGTAAACCCGCCAAAGACTGCCGTGGCCAGGCTGTAGGCGAGCGAGAAGCCCGCCACCCGCACATGCGCCGGCATCAGTTCGGTAAGCGCGGGAATCATTGCGTACACGGTGATCAGATAGAACGCGGTCGTCGTCAGCGCCACCATCAAGCCGCCGGCAATCACGGTGCCGGCATTGTTCGCCAGCCCGCGCATCACCTGCTTCATCGTCACCCGCTGGGTGCGCTGCGCGAATTCCGCAGTCTCTTCCAGGCGCCGCCGCAGCAAAAAGATGAAGGGGATGATGACGCAACCGATGGCGAAGGGAATCCGCCAGCCCCACTGCGCCAGATCCTGCGGCGGCATCAGCTGGTTGAGCGCATAGCCGATGGCGGCCGCAGCGACGATGGCCACCTGCTGGCTGGCCGATTGCCAACTGGCATAGAAGCCGCGCCGCCCCGGCGTTGCCATCTCGGCCAGATACACCGACACACCGCCCATTTCGGCACCCGCCGAGAAGCCCTGCAGCAGCCGTCCGAGCAGCACCAGTGCCGGTGCCCACAAACCGATGCTGGCATAGCCCGGCACCAGTACGATCAGCACCGTGCCGCTGGCCATGATCGCCAGGGTGACGATCAAGCCCTTGCGGCGCCCGACATCGTCGATGTAGGCGCCCAGGATCACCGCGCCCAGCGGGCGCATCAGAAAGCCTGCGCCAAACACTGCGAAGGTCATCATCAGCGAGGCGAATTCATTGCTCGCCGGGAAGAACGCCGCGGCGATCTGGGTTGCGTAGAAACCAAACAGGAAGAAGTCGAACTGCTCGAGGAAGTTGCCCGAGGTCACCCTCAGCACCATCCCCAGTTTCGACTGCCGCGTTGCCTCAAGGTTCGAAGTCTGCATAGATCGCCCTCCACGATAGGTATGCACGTGCGTCTGATAGGTGAGGCGATCGATTCTGGTGGAGCGGGCCGGCATTGATAATTGCTGCTTTCTCATCGACTGATGCGCGTTGAACATCAACCACGCCGGAGCAATGCTCGACTCGACCTGGCGGCGATGCGACGAACGTGGCACGCAGCAGGTGCATGCAGGGCGTCCGCGAGGCGTGGGCGTTTATCGATCCAGGGCGTAGAAACGAACGCTGTCTCGAGCTGCCGATGCGCAGATCGCTCCTGAGCAGCGCGTGTGCTTCCGCTCTGCATCAACCGCTAGGCCGCATGCCGTGCCGGCAGCCGGGCAACCTATCCGCGCCGCAACAACATCTGGGTGACCAGTGCGCGCAGCGCGGGCGGGCGCACCGGCTTGGTCAGGAATCCCCAGCCCAGGTCGAGCGCGTGTTCGCGCAGCGCCGGGTCGGGTTCGGCGGTGACCAGGATCACGCGCGGTTCGCGTTGCCAGCGTTGCACCAACTGCGGCAGCAGCATGGGGCCGTAGTGCTCGCCCATGCGCACATCCAGCAACAACAGCTCCGGCACCTCGTCGGGGCTGGCGGTGGCCAATGCCTCGTCGGGTCCGCCGGCAAAGTCCACGCGGCATTCCCAGCGTTCCAGCAGGGCACGGCTGGCCTCGCACACGCGCGGGTCGTCGTCCACGCACCACACGCGGCAGCCGTGCAGGATCGGGTCGTTGGCGTTTTCTGCGGTGGTGGTGGTTGGCGGCGGCAATTGCCTGACGATGGCAGCGCGTTCGCCCAGCGGCACGGTCACCGAAAACACGCTGCCGCTGCCCAGCGTGGAACGCAGGCCGATGCGGTGGCCGAGCAGCCGGCCGATGCGCTCGACGATGGCCAGGCCCAGACCGGCGCCGCGATCGTTGGCCACGCCGTCATCCAGGCGCCGGAATTCTTCGAAGATCTCTTCCTGCAAGGCCTCGGGAATGCCGGGCCCCTGGTCGTGCACCTCGATGCGCAGCCAGCCGCCGCGACGACGGCAACCGATCAGCACCCGCCCGCGCGGGGTGTAACGGATGGCGTTGGACAGGAAGTTCTGCAGGATGCGCCGCAGCAGGTTTTCATCGCTCAACACCACTGCGGACGTGGGCACCCAGTCCAGCACCAGGCCGCGGTCTTCGGCCAGGATGCCGAACTCGCGGGCCAGCGTTTCCAGCAGCGGGGCGATGGCGAAATCGCGCACCTGGGTCTTCAGGCTGCCGGCCTCCAGCCGCGAGATATCCAGCAGGCTGTTGAGGATGGCGTCCTGCGCGGCGAGCGCGCCTTCGATGTTGTCGACCACGCGCGCGCTGCCGGGCTCGCCCACCTGTCCGCGCAGGACCGAGACGAACATGCGCGCGGCGTTGAGCGGTTGCAGCAGGTCGTGCACGGCCGAGGCGACAAAGCGGGTCTTGTAGCGATTGGCGCTCTCGGCCTCGCGCTTGGCCGCGGCCAGGTCGCGGGTCCGTTCGGCCACGCGGTGTTCCAGTGCATCGGCCAGCGAGCGCAGCTCGCGCGCGGCGTTCTTGTAACTGGTGATGTCGGCATAGCTGGTGACGAATCCGCCATCGGGCAGCGGATTGCCGCGGATTTCCAGCACGGTGCCGTCTTCCTTTTCGCTCTCGCGCATATGCGGTTTGCCGCTGCGCAGATGATTGAGGCGGCGTTCGATCGCCGCTTCGATCGGCCCCGGTCCGAGCAGGCCGCGGCGTGCGTTGAAGCGGAACAGGTCTTCGATCGGCCGGCCGATCTTCAGCAGTTCTGGCGGGAAGCGGAACAGCTCCACATAGCGCGAATTCCACGCCACCAGATTGAGCGCCTCGTCGATCACCACCACGCCCTGCGGCAGGTGTTCCAGGCTGCGGCTCAGACCGGCATTGGCCTGTTGCGCGGCGGTGACCACGCCATCCTGCGCGGTACGCAGTTCTTCGGCGTGTTGTTGCAGCAGCGTTTCCAGTTCGTGCCGGCTGCGCTGGCGCAATGCAGACAGGCGCCGCCGCTGCTGCACGAACAACCACAGCAAGGCCAGTGCCAACCACGCACCGGCCGCGGCAATCGCCGCGGCGCGGCCGGCCGCCGCGCTGGCGCGGGTGTCGTGCAGCAGATGCAGGCGCCAGCCGCTTTCGGGCACCTCCAGTGTCTGCCACAGCACCTGGCCGGCGAGCGGTGGGTCGCTGACCTCGGCCAGCACGCCACCGTTGCCGGTCTGCTCGATCAACCGGCGTCGCAGCGGCAGCAGGCCCTGGTCGGCGTACTGGCGGGTGCTGCGCAATTCGCTGCGGTCGCGCAGGCTCAGCGGGGCCAGCATGCGGTAGCGCCACTGCGGGCGGCTGGCCAGGAACACCACCGCATGCGCGTCGGAGGCCAGCACGATGTCCGGGGTTTGCAGCCATTCGCGTTCCAGCGCGGCCAGCGCGATCTTGATCACCACCACGCCCTGCACCTGGCCGCCGGCATCGACGATGGCCTGCGACAAGAAGTAGCCCGGTTCGCTGGTGGTCATGCCGATGCCGTAGAAACTGCCGCTGCCGTTGGCCAATGCCTGCTGGTAATACGGGCGGAAGGCGTAGTCCACGCCCACGTTGCTGCGCGCTGCGCGCCAGTTGCTGGCAGCCAGCGCAATGCCGTCGCGGTTGATGAGCGTCAGCGTGGAGGATTGGGTGACATTGTTGGCGCGCTCCAGTTTGCGATTGAGCCGCTCCACCTGCGCGGGCGACAACGGGCCGGAAACGGCCGCGCGCAGTTCCGGGTCCAGCGCCAGGATCTGCGGCAGCGTGCGATAGCGATCGATGCGTTGCTGCAGGGCCTGCGCGTACAGGCGCAGCTGGCGCCGCACGGTGGCGCTTTCCTCGTGCAGGGCGTTCTGTTCGACAAAATGCCCGGCTGCCAGCATGGCCACCAGCACGCCGCCCAACACGATGGTCAGGGTGAGCAGCAGACGGCGGCGTTGCGAGGCGTACATGCCGACAAGTATGGCGGTGCGTCGATGCATCGTGCAGCCATCGCCGCCACGGCGCCCCCAGATACGACTGCGGCCGCATCCCCGGAAGGAAGCGGCCGCAGGGGCCTGCATGCTGGCTTGAATAGCCAGGTTACCGCGTTGAAGCGGTCAACCGAAGCCAACCCGCGGCCGACCAGGCCCGCGTCAGCGTTGCGCGATAAGGCTAGAACTGCACCTGCGCGCGCAGCTCCATCACATGCGGGGTCTCATGCACGCCGTTGCGCGTGGCATCCACCCAGCTGTAGTTGGCCTGCATCTTGAAGTGGCTGGTGAGGTACCAGTTGGCGCCGATGGTGGTGTCGTGCTGGCGCCCGCCGCTGACGCGGTTGTCTTCCAGATCCAGGCGGCTGTAGCGGGCGGTCAGCTCGACCGCGCCGTAGTCGTGCGCCGGCTTGATGTTGCCCGGTACGCCGCCGGCATAGCTGCGCGACTCGCCGGTCAGCGTCCAGGTGCCATAGAGGTATTGGCCCTGCGCGATGTAATGCGGCAGGTTGTCGTTACGCGCCACCTCGGCGCGCAGCGCTTCGCTCTGCAGCGAGAACGGGCCGTGGATCCACACCGCTTCCACGCCGGCGCGGATCACGTGGTCCACATCGAGAATGGTGCCGGTGTCGATCAGACGCACGTCGGTCAGGCCGGCTTCCGGGCGGGCACGCAGGCGCACGCGCGGGCTGAACGACACGCCGCGGCCGTCGCTGAAGCCGCGCGGGTTTTCCACCGAACCGGCCAGGCCCAGGTGCAGCACGTTGCCTTCGGCCTTGAACGGGGTCCAGGCGGCATGCACGGCCTGGGTGGTGCCCGGGTTGTCGCCCTGCAGGTCCTTGCCGCCGTAGGCGCCGGCCTGCAGCAGGTACTGCTGGCGCTCCAGCGTCCATTCCACGCCGGTACGACGGCCCTGGAACACCGCCTGGATCGGCAGGCCCAGTTCCATGAAGCTGCCCGCACGCGAGCTCTGCACCGCTTCCAGACCCACCGGCACCTTCATGTAGCCCATCCGCACGCGACCGTAGTCCTGGCCGAACAGCGCCTTGGTCTCGACGCGGAAGAACACGTCCAGCCACAGCTTGGACTCGAAGTCGAAATACACCATGGCGTCGTAGACGCCCTTCTTCTTGAGGGTGGCGCCGAATTCCTTGCGGCGGAAGTCGGTGCGGTCTTCCAGGCGGTCGTCGCCGGAGAAGTTGTTGTCGTCGTAGGCATAGTTGCCGGTCAGGCCGAGCTCGGTGCCATCCCCGAAGGTGTATTTGGTGGGCCAGTTTTCCAGCGAGGTGGCCGCATTGGCGGCAGCGGGCGCGGCGGCGATGGCCAACGCGAGAACGAGCGGATTGAGGCGCATAGGTGTGGTCTTCGGCAAGGAGAAGGGGCCGGGCGTCCTGCCATGGCGGTCGCACTGAACAGCTTCAGCAAGCGCGCAGGTTCCGGACGGCCAACAACACAGGAATCGGTGTCTGCGTTAAACGGAATTAACGGCCGGTGGCGGCGCGGCTGAAGTGTAAGGCGACGTTCAGCCCGGGGACAGTGCGTAGTACCAATGGGCTATCGGCTCGGGCTGTGACGTACGGCCAGAATGCCCGCACCGGGTACCTGCTCAGGCACCCTCTATGTTCCCTCGGAGTGGCGTCATGCACATCAGCAAGCCTGCCGGCCCCTTGCCGGCGCCCGTCCCGTTTTACCGTCAGCTGTATTTCCAGGTGGTGGTGGCGATCGTCCTGGGTGCCCTGCTGGGCCACTTCGAGCCGACCTTCGCCGAAAGCCTGAAGCCGCTGGGCGATGCCTTCATCAAGCTGGTGAAGATGATCATCGCCCCGGTGATCTTCCTGACCATCGTCACCGGCATCGCCGGCATGACCCACCTCAAGACGGTGGGCCGGGTCTTCGCCAAGTCGATGACCTACTTCCTGTTCTTCTCCACGCTGGCGTTGATCGTGGGCATGATCGTGGCGCACGTGGTGCAGCCCGGCGCCGGCATGAACATCAACCCGGCCGAGCTGGATCAGAGCGCGGTCAATACCTACGTGCAGAAGTCGCACGAGCTGAGCCTGGTCGGCTTCCTGATGGACATCATCCCGGCCACGCTGGTCAGCGCCTTCGTCGATGGCAACATCCTGCAGGTGCTGTTCGTGGCGGTGCTGTTCGGGATCGCGCTGGCCCTGGTCGGCGAGCGTGGCCGCCCGGTGCTGAGCTTCCTGGAAGCGCTGACCGCGCCGGTGTTCCGCCTGGTGCACATGCTGATGAAGGCCGCGCCGATCGGTGCGTTCGGTGCGATCGCCTTCACCATCGGCAAGTACGGGGTGGAATCTCTGGTCAACCTGGCCTGGCTGGTGGGGTCGTTTTACCTGACCTCGCTGTTCTTCGTGCTGGTGATCCTGGGCATCGTGTGCCGGTTGTGCGGCTTTTCGGTGCTCAAGCTGATCCGCTACCTCAAGGCCGAACTGCTGCTGGTGCTGGGGACCTCCTCGTCGGAGTCGGCGCTGCCGTCGCTGATGGAGAAGATGGAGAAGGCCGGCTGCGAGAAGTCGGTGGTGGGCCTGGTGGTGCCGACCGGCTACTCGTTCAATCTCGATGGCACCAACATCTACATGACCCTGGCCGCGTTGTTCATCGCCCAGGCCACCAATGTGGACCTGAGCCTGGGCCAGCAGATCACCCTGCTGGCGGTGGCAATGCTCAGCTCCAAGGGCGCGGCCGGCGTGACCGGCGCCGGCTTCATCACCCTGGCCGCCACGCTGTCGGTGGTGCCGGACGTGCCGGTGGCCGGCATGGCGCTGATCCTGGGCGTGGACCGCTTCATGAGCGAGTGCCGCTCGCTGACCAACTTCATCGGCAACGCGGTTGCCACCGTGGTGGTGTCGCGTTGGGAAAATGCGCTGGACCGCGACCAGCTCAAGCTGGTGCTGGATGGCGGCTCGCCGCCGTTGCAGGCACCGGTGGCCTCGACCGACGTCGTCGCCCCGATCAGCGCACGCTGATGCTTCCTACGGCCCTGTATTCCGTCGGCGCTGCCGGCGGGGTGCAGGGCCGTTTCCGCTTCCAGCCCACACTGGCCGCAACGCACGACGCGCTGCAGCCTGCGATCTTCCTGCCACGCCGACAGCTGCGCGACAGGCCCTTGTTCAGGCAGGAGGGTAGAATTCAGCCCTCCTGCGCCTTCGAGACCCACACAGCCGATGTCCAACGACGACTTCAAACAGGCCGCCCTCGACTACCACCGCCAGCAGCCGGCCGGCAAGATCAAGGTCACCGCGACCAAGCCGATGCTGACCCAGCGCGATCTGTCGCTGGCGTATTCGCCGGGCGTGGCCTTCGCCTGCGAGGCGATCGTCGAGGAACCCACCCAGGCCAGCGAGCTCACCGCGCGCGGTAATCTGGTGGCGGTGATCACCAACGGCACCGCCGTGCTGGGCCTGGGCAACATCGGTCCGCTGGCCTCCAAGCCGGTGATGGAAGGCAAGGGCGTGCTGTTCCAGAAGTTCGCCGGCATCGACGTGTTCGACATCGAGATCAACGAGAACGACCCGGACAAGCTGGTCGACATCATCGCCAGCCTGGAGCCGACCTTCGGCGGCATCAATCTGGAAGACATCAAGGCGCCGGAGTGCTTCATCGTCGAGCGCAAGCTGCGCGAGCGCATGAACATCCCGGTGTTCCATGACGACCAGCATGGCACCGCGATCATCGTCGGCGCCGCCGTGCTCAACGCGCTGGTGGTCACCGGCAAGAAGATCGAAGAGGTCAAGCTGGCCACCACCGGCATGGGCGCGGCCGGCATCTCCTGCGTCAACATGCTGGTCTCGCTGGGCCTGAAGCCGGAGAACATCCTGGCGCTGGACCGCGACGGCGTGATCCACACCGGCCGTACCGACCTGGACCCGGACAAGCAGCGCTACGCGCGCGATACCGACAAGCGCACCCTGGCCGAGATCGTCGAGGGTGCGGACATCTTCCTGGGCCTGTCGGCGGCCGGCATCCTCAAGCCGGAGATGGTCGCGAGCATGGCGCGCCAGCCGGTGATCTTCGCGCTGGCCAATCCCAACCCGGAAATCACCCCGGAAGCGGCCAAGGCGGTGCGTCCGGATTGCATCATCGGCACCGGCCGTTCGGACTACCCGAACCAGATCAACAACGTGCTGTGCTTCCCCTACCTGTTCCGCGGCGCGCTGGACGTGGGCGCCACCGGCATCAACGAGGAAATGAAGATCGCCTGCGTCAAGGCGATTGCGGCGATGGCGCGGCGCGAGGCCTCCGACCTGGGCGCGGCCTATGGCGGCGAGACCCCGAGCTTCGGCCCGGAATACCTGATTCCGCGTCCGCTGGACCCGCGCCTGCTGGTGGAGCTGTCGTCCGCCGTTGCGCAGGCGGCGATGGATTCGGGCGTGGCCACGCGCCCGATCACCGACATGGAGGCTTATCGCGACAAGCTCGGCCAGTTCGTCTACCGCACCAGCCTGATGATGAAGCCGGTCTATGACCGCGCGCGCGCCGACAAGCAGCGCGTGGTGTATGCCGAGGGCGAAGAGGAAGTGGTGCTGCGCGCAGTGCAGAACGTCGTCGACGAAGGCCTGGCGTTCCCGATCCTGATCGGGCGCCCGGACGTCATCGAGGCGCGCATCGAGCGCATGGGTCTGCGCCTGACCGCCGGGGTGGACTTCGAGATCACCAACATCCTCGACGACCCCCGCTTCAACGAATACTGGCAGTACTACCACGCGCTCACCGAGCGTCGCGGCGTGACCGTCACCGCCGCCAAGGAACTGATGCGCTCGCGTCCGACCCTGATCGCGGCGGTGATGGTGGCGCGTGGCGAAGCCGATGCGATGCTGTCGGGCGTGGTCGGCCGCTTCCACAAGAAGCTGGGCTACGCACGCAGCGTGATTCCGCTGGAGCCGCGGGTGAGCTCCACCTCGGCGATGACCGGCGTGATCAACCAGCTGGGCGTGTTCTTCTTCCTGGACACGCATGTGCAGGAAGACCCGACCGTGGAGCAGGTGGTCGAGGCGACGCTGCAGGCTGCGTACCGCCTCAAGCTGTTCGGCATCGAGCCCAATATCGCGCTGCTGTCGCACTCCAACTTCGGCAGCCACGACTCGCGCGATGCGCTGAAGATGCGCCAGGTGCGCGAAGCCCTGCTCAAGCGCAAGCCCGAGCTCAACATCGACGGCGAAATGCAGGGCGACACCGCCTGGGACGAGGCGCTGCGCAAGCAGATCATGCCCAACAGCACGCTCAAGGGCCGGGCCAACCTGTTCGTGCTGCCGAACCTGGAAGCGGCCAACATCGCCTACAACCTGGTACGCGTGTTCACTGACGGCGTGGCGATCGGCCCGATCCTGATGGGCATCTCCAAGCCGGTGCACATCCTCACCACCAGCGCCACCTCGCGCCGGGTGATGAACATGACCGCGATCGCGGCGGTGGATGCGCAGATCCGCCGGCAGCGCGATGCCGAGAAGACCGTCAGCGAAAAAAATAGCGATTGAGATCCCCCACCGGGAAACATCAAAGACCGATCCGCTAGCGGCACCCCACGTGCCGCGCCAACGCCCCTCTCCCATCGGGGCGACAAGGCACTGCTTGCGCGCCACTGGCACGCGTGCCTTAAAGCGCCCGCGCCGCAAGCGCGGGCCGGCGCGCGGAGCGGGGGGGAAGGGGACGGTTCACTAGCGCTGCTGACGTTGCAGTAAAACCCCGCTCCGGCAGCCCCCGTGCAATTCCGTCGATTGCGTGAGCGGGTGCCTGCATCCTGCAGTCGCCTGCCTGCAGAAAGCAGCGCGATCAGCGATGCGAGACCTGCGCCTCAACGCGCCGCAGGCTCAGCCCCCAGCAACTCGATCTCCGCCAGCTGCAGTTTCGCAGGTGCGCTGAATCGCAGCCGATACTCGGCATACGCACCCGGGGAGGCAATGCGAAACGGCCGCGTCTGCAATGGCCAGTCAAACGTTTCCTCGCGGCGCTGATCGACCACCTTCCAGGCACCATCGGCCGTCCGCGCTTCCAGCGTCCATCCGCTCGCCGCAATCGCCGCGTTGCCGCTGGTCAGCGTGTAGAGCGTCGGCGTGCCGCGCGCCATGCCGCTGAACGTCAGTGCCGATGCCGATGCAACTGCAGCGACCGTCCCGGCATCGTCGTCATGCAGTGCCGGGACATCGCCACCATCGGCCAGGGTGATGCGCGCCGTGTCTCCGAGCACATCGCGCAAGGGGGCAGGGCGTTCACCCGCAGGCGTCAGCGATGGAGGCGCATCGTCCGGCCCGGTACCCCAGCGCGAGGGCGTCGGCCCCATGACGAAGTCCAGCGTCGCACCCCTGGCGATGTCTGCATGCGGCAACCAGGTCTTGCGCCAGGGCTTGCCGTTGACCTTGAGCGATTGCACGTACACGTTTTGCGGCGAATTCTGCAGCGCATTGACCGTCAGCGTCCCGCCGTTCGGCAAACGCAGGCTGGCCTGCGTGAACAGCGGCGAGCCGATCACATAGTCAGGCGTACCCATGCGCAACGGATACAAGCCCATCGCTGCGAACAGATACCACGCCGACATTTCGCCATTGTCCTCATCGCCGGGGTAGCCCTGGCCGATCTCGCTGCCCAGGTACAGGCGCGCCAGGATCTCGCGGGTCAGGCGTTGCGTCTTCCACGGCTGCCCGGCGTACAGGTACATCCACGGGATATGGTGCGCGGTCTGGTTGCTGTGCGCGTACATGCCCATGCGCACGTCGCGCGCTTCGGTCATTTCGTGGATGGTGGAGCCGTAAGAGCCGGCGAACCTGGCCTCGGCGGTCTCGGGGGTGGCGAAGAACGTATCCAGTTTCGCTGCCAGACCGGCGCGTCCTCCATACAACGCGGCCAGGCCTTGCCCATCGTGCGGTGCGGTGAACGCAAACGTCCAGCCGCTGGATTCGGTGTAATCGTGGCCCCAGACGCGCGGATCGTACCGTGCCGCGTCCACGCGCCAGATGCCGTCCGGG
This sequence comes from Xanthomonas sp. NCPPB 3218, assembly GCF_056725185.1. Taxonomy (NCBI): domain Bacteria; kingdom Pseudomonadati; phylum Pseudomonadota; class Gammaproteobacteria; order Lysobacterales; family Lysobacteraceae; genus Xanthomonas; species Xanthomonas sp. NCPPB 3218. Next base: position 4,050,924 of record NZ_CM161516.1, on the reverse strand, counting down.
GTGCGGCCCTGGAAGAACCCGATCGCCGGGTCGAACAAGGCCGAATAGCCCGCTGCGCGATGACGGAAATACACAGCCTCGGTCGCGTAACGCTCGCGCGCCGTGGCTGTTTTCGCCTGTGTGGCCAGCGCATCGGCCATGTTGGCGATACCGAAGTCGTTGAGCGCGCCTTCCATCGACCACGACATGCCTTCGTGGGTGTCGGTATCGGCATAACCGCGAAAGGTCGAACGCGCCATGCCCTTGCGGCCGACATGCCTGTCGGGCGCCACCACGGTGGCGTTCTTGCGTGCGGCAACATACGCCTCGAGCGGATCGAAGCCCTGCACGCCCTTGAGCCAGGCATCGGCAAAGGCCACGTCGGAACTGGTGCCGACCATCAGATCGGCATAGCCGGGCGACGACCAGCGCGCCACCCAGCCGCCCGCGCGCGACTGCTCCAGAAAGCCTTGCACCAGCGCACCGGCATCGTCGGGCGCGAACAAGGCGTAGGCCGGCCACGCGGTGCGAAAGGTGTCCCACAAGCCGTTGTTGACATAGACCCGGCCATCGCGGATCGGCGCAAAGCTGCGCACCGCGCTGCCATCGATGTTGTCGTCCGACCAGCTGCTCTGGCTGGCGTAACGCCAGTCCGGTGCGCTGGCGCTGCCGACGTTCTCATGGCCGGAGTTGGGATACAGGTGCAGGCGGTACAGGTTGGAGTACAGCGTGGTCTTCTGGTCGGCGGTGGCATCGGGCACCTCCAGGCGTCCCAGCAATGCATCCCAGGCGTCCTGCGCACGCGCGGCAACCTGCTCGAATGTCGCCTGCGGCGCGATTTCCAGGGCCAGGTTGTGCCTGGCCTGATCCAGCGAGATCAGCGAGGTGGCAATGCGCATCTGCACCTGCCGGGTGCTGCCGGCATCGAACTTGATCCAGCCGGTGGGCCGGCCGGTATCGCTCAGGCCGCTGGCTTTCCACGGCGTGTCGAAGCTGGCATAGACATACATGCGCGTGGCCCCGGTCGATAGCCCGCTACGCACATCGGTGTAGCCGGAGAGCGTCTGTGTTGCCGCATCCAGGCGCAGCGCGCCGCGCGCGTCCACATTGTCGAACACCAGATTGGCATCGCCCTGCACCGGGAAGCGAAAGCGGAACAGCGCGGCATGGTCGGTCGGTGCGATCTCGGCCTGGATCCCGTTGTCCAACCGCAGCGCGTAGCGATAGGGGCGCGCAGTTTCATTGGCGTGCGAAAACGCCAGTGCACGCTGTTTGCGATCGGCTGGCGGCACGCCCGCGGCCAACGACGGCATCACCTGAAAGGTCTGGCGGTCGCCCATCCACGGGCTGGGCTGATGGCTGAGCGACAACGCCTGCAGGCGCGGGCGATTGTCCGCATCGTTATGTTCGTTCCAGCGATACAGCCAGGTCAGCGTGCCCGCATCGGTCACCGGCGTCCAGAAGTTGAAGCCATGCGGCACGGCCGTTGCAGGGAAATTATTGCCGCGCGAGAACGTGCCATTGGACTGCGTGCCGCGCGTGGTCAGCACCCAATCCGACGGACGCGTTGCCGGCGTCAGCGGCACCTCGGCAAGCGCGATGTCGTCGATCCAACCGGCACTGGTCGCGCCTGCGGGCGGCGCAACGTCCAGCTCGATCGCACGCACACGGCGGCCACGCAGGCCGGGCACGTCGCCCAGCCGCACCGCCTTGCGCGCCCATTGCTGCGGATACAGCGTCTTCGACTCGCCTTGCGCCTGCGCAGCTGGCGCGACGCCATGCTGATCCCGCGCAGCGCTGGCAGACACGCGCGTGCCGTCGTCCAGCAGCAGATCCAGTGACACGTAGGTCGATGCCACATGCTCGCCGCCCACACTCTCCGGCAATACCAGCCACGACAGCGTCGTATCGGCACCGATCGGGACATCGGCGGTAAACAGGGTGCGCCGCCCACCTGCAGCATGACCTTGATACCGCAATGCATGCGCACCGCTGTAGCCGGCGTTGGGCTTGGCCGCATATGGCGCGGCCGGGCCGGTACCGATGGCAATCTGCACCGGCCCGGCCGCCGCGCTCACCGGCAACGGCTGCCCGGGCTCGAACGAACTCGAAAACTCAATCGCCGCGCTCACCGACAGCGGCGCAGCGCAGCCCAGGGCGACAACCAGCCGGAGCCACAGCTCACGCGGGTGCAACAGCACAACAGACGAGGTCACGTGGCGATGTCTCCTTAGGGTGCGATGCCGCAGGGCAGGTCCGGCCGAGTGCTGCGGGCGATCCGGACACGGGGCGCAGGCACGGGGCGGTGCGCCATGGTCAGGCGATGATAAGCGCGATGTCCGGGTGGGGTGGCGCTGCCGTGCCTGTAGGGGGCCAGGCGCTGCTGGATCTTTAGCATCTCTCGAGGTTGCCGGCGCCCGCGCTGGCGCCGGGACCATCGCCACCCGAACCGGCGTCACCCGCTCAATGGGCCGATCACCACGCAGGCTGCTAGAATCCGCGCTCTGCCTTTGCCTCTACGATCGTGCCGCCATGAGCCAGACCGCCACCGCGCCCGCCAATGCCGAATCGCGCTACACCGTGCATCGCAGCGATCTGCCGCTGAGCTGCCCGACACCGCAGATGGCGTTGTGGAACTCGCATCCGCGCGTATACCTGCCGATCGAAGACGAGCCCAACTGCGAAGCCAAGTGCCCGTACTGCGGCGCGCTGTTCGTGCTCGCCGACTGATCCTGGCCGGATGCACCGCCTGACCGTGGTGCAACTGCTGCCGGCGCTGCAGTCCGGCGGCGTCGAGCGCTCCACCCTGGAAATCGCTGCTGCGCTGGTGCGCGCCGGCCACCGCGCGGTGGTGGTGTCGGCCGGCGGTCGCCTGGTCCAGCCGCTGCTGGAGGCCGGTGGCGAACATCTCACCCTGGACATCGGGCGCAAGTCGCTGCTGACCTTGCGTCATGTGGTCGGCCTGCGCCGGTTGTTCGCCGAACTGGGCGCCGACATCGTGCATGCGCGTTCGCGCCTGCCGGCCTGGCTGGGCTGGTACGCGTTGCGCGGCATGCCGCCAGCCACGCGGCCGCGCTTTGTCACCACCGTGCACGGGCTCAACTCGCCCAGCCGCTACAGCGCGGTGATGACCTACGGCGAGCGGGTGATCTGCGTGTCGCAGACGGTGCGCGAGTACGTCTGCACGCACTATCCGCAGACCGACAGCGCATGCTTGCGCACGATACCGCGCGGTGTCGATATCGCGCAGTTTCCGCGTCGTCCGCATCCGGATCGCCGCGCGCGCGCCTGGGCACAGAGCATGCTGCCCGGCCTGCCGGCCGATGCGCCCCTGCTGCTGCTGCCCGGGCGCGGCACCCGTCTGAAGGGGCACACCGACGGTCTGCAACTGCTCGCCGACGTGCGCGCTGCCGGCGTGCCGGCCTGGTTGTGGCTGCCGGGCGCGCGCGAGCCGGGCCGCGAAACCTATCTGCACGAGCTGGAAGCCGAGGCCACCGGGCTGGGCGTGGCTGAGGCGGTCGCCTTCACCGAACCCACCGCACGCATCGCCGAGGCCTACGCCGCCAGCGATCTGGTGCTGCAGCTGTCGCGCAAACCCGAGGCCTTCGGCCGCACCGTGGTGGAGGCCTTGTCGGTGGGTCGGCCGGTGCTGGGGTGGGCGCATGGCGGCGTCGGCGAGCTGCTGGCCGAGTTGCAACCCGGCGGCGCGGTGCCGGCCTTCGATGCCGCTGCCTTGCGCACCCAGGCGCTTCATTTGCTGCAGCAGGCGCCGACAGCGCCCGCCGTGCTTCCCTACACGTTGCAGGCCATGCAAGCGGCCACCCTGAAGGTCTATGACGAACTCCGCCGCTGAGGCCATCCCTCCCGCGTCCGTGCTGACGCCCGATGCCGGTCGCTGGGCGCCGCTGTGGGTGATCCTGTTCGTGGCCCTGTGGCCCACGCCCGGGCTGGCCGAGACGGTGTTGTCGCTGGGCGCGCTGTTTGCGGCGTATCGCCTGCTGCATGCGCGCTTCCGCGGCGGCACCCGGCTGCTCAGCGGTGCGGCCTGGGCGCTGACCAGTGTGTTGTTCTTCGCGTACTGGTTGCCGCAGATGCTGTCGGCGTTCGATGCGGTGGACGTGGGCCGCGCGCTGCGCAAGTCGGCCACCGATCTGCGCTATCTGCCTTTCATGTGGTTGTGCGCGATCGCGGTGGCCAATGCGCAGCGGCGTCGGCGCACCTTCACCGGCCTGGCAGTGATTGGCGCGGTGTGGACGCTGGATGCGCTGCTGCAGGCCGCGTTCGGCAACAGCCCGTTGTTCTTCGGCCTGGATCAGATCAAGCAGCTGATCAGCGGGCATGGCCTGTGCACGCCGCAGGAGCTGGCCCTGGTCGACCGCCTCAGCGGCGTGCTGGGGCCGTGCAACCTCAAGTTCGGCCAGACCCTGGCCAGCCTGTCGCCCTTCCTGTTGCTGGCGCTGGGCCGGCGCCATGCCTGGGCCTGGGCAGGCGCTGCGGCGGCGGTCGGGGTGGTGTTGGTGCTGGCCGGTTCGCGGGCATCGTGGATCACCTATGGCGTGATCGTGCTGTTGTCCGGCTGGCAGTTGCTGGGTGGCCGTCGCCTGCTGGGAGTGGCGCTGATCGGCGCGCTGCTGGCGGCCGGCGTGGTGGCGGTGGCGCCGCAGGCGCGCGAGCGGATCCAGCGCACCGCCCTGGCCTTTAGCGATGGCGAGCAGGGCGTCGACCAGGCCCTGTCCGGGCGTGCGCAGATCTGGGGCGCGGCGCTGTGCATGATCCGCGCGCATCCGCTCAATGGCGTGGGCGCACGCGGATTTCGGCAGGCGTATCCGGCCTGCAATCCGGCCCCCGCGCAGGCGCCGGCATGGGGCGACGGGCCGGCCTTCCATGCGCACCAGATCGTGCTGGAAATCCTGGCCGAAACCGGGGTGATCGGTTTGCTGCTGTGGCTGGCCGGTGCGGCCCAGGCCTGGCGCGCGTGGCGCTATTCCAGCCTGGCCGCGCGCGCGCAGGCACGCCCGGCAATGATCGCGCTGGTGGCAACCGTGTTCCCGCTCAATACGCATCTGGCGTTCTATTCCAGCTTCTGGGGCGGGCTGAGCCTGATGCTGGCCGGCCTGTATGCCGGTGCCTTGCTCAACGACGACGCAGATCAGCCGCCGCGCTGACCCGCCGCACATCCGTGCGTTGCGGCTTCTGCACGCAGCGCAGGCATGAGGCCCGCCGACATCAGCGATAGAATTCGCTGCGCCCGCCCGGCTGGCGCTTGAAGCGCCGATGGATCCACAGGTACTGGTCCGGCGCCTCGCGCACCATGTCCTCGATCGCCGCATTGACCTGCGCGGTATCGGCGATCACATCGTCGGAGGGGATGTCTGCCAGCGGCGGTGCGATCTTGAGGATGTAGCGGCCACCTTCGCGCCGATGGAAGTACGGCACCACCGCGCAGCCGGTCAGCCGCGCCAACTGGTGGGTGGCGGTGATGGTGGAGGCCGGATGCCCGAAGAACGGCACGAACACCGTGTCCTTGCCGCGCATGTCCTGATCCGGCGCGTACCACAGGAAACCGCCGCGCTTGAGGTGCTTGATGGTGGCGCGCAGATCCTCGTTGGCGAACATGTGCGTGGCATAGCGCAGCCGCCCGCGCTTGACCGCCCACTCGAACACCGGGTTGCGATGCCTGCGGTACATGCCGGCCAGTGGCACGTAATCGCATAGCAGCCGCCCGCACATCTCCAGCGTCATGAAGTGGCCGGACACCAGCAACACGCCGCGCTTTTGTTCCTGCAGACGCTGCAGATGTTCCAGCCCTTCGACCTGCACACCCGGCCGGATGACATCGATGCTGCCCCACCAGGCACGTGCGAATTCGAACAGGCCCACGCCCAGCGCATCGAAACTGTCGCGCAACAGCCGCGCCCGCCAGGCATCGTCCTGTTCGGGAAAACACAGCTTGAGGTTGACCTCGGCAGCGCGCCGACGTGTGCCGGCCAGGCGCATCGCGATCCAGCCCACGCCACGGCCGAGCGCGCGCTGCAGCGTCCAGGGCAGGCGCCCGGCGATCACCATGACGGCAAGGGCCAGATACATCGGCCAGTGCCTGGGGTTGCGCAGGGAAGGGCGGACAGCGACGTTGGCGGGTTCGGACATGCGTCAATTCTAAGGGATCACGCGCGCGCGTCGGCGTGCACATGCGCACGCCGCAACGCTCCCGTATCCTGCAGCGATGCGGAAAGACCCGATCGAATGGCTGTTGCGCGGACTGTACTCGGCGCTGTTGTACCTGTTGCTGCCGGTGACGGTGTACCACCTGGTGTGGCGCGGTTTTCGCGTGCGCGAATACTTCAACCGCTGGAACGAGCGCTATGCCTCTTACACGCATGCCTGCGGTCGCCCGCGCGTATGGGTGCACGCGGTGTCGGTGGGCGAGGTCAATGCCGCCGCGCCGCTGGTCAATGCCTTGCGCGCGCAGCGTCCGGATATCCGCTGGGTCATCACCACCATCACCCCCACCGGCTCCGAGCGCGTGCGCGCGGTCTGGGGCGATGCGGTGGACCACGTGTATCTGCCCTATGACGTACCTGGCAGCGTTGGCCGGTTCCTGGAGCATTTCCGGCCGCGCCTGGCGTTGATCCTGGAAACCGAACTGTGGCCGAACATGTTGTTCGGCTGCCGCGACCGCAGGATTCCGGTGTACATCCTCAATGCGCGGCTGTCGGCACGCTCGCTACGCGGCTATCGCCTGCTGGCGCCGTTGATCAGCCGCGCGCTGCGCAGCGTCACCTGCGTGGCGGCGCAGTCGCACGACGATGCCGAACGCTTCATCACGCTGGGTGCGCGGCCCGACCAGGTGATCGCACTGGGCAATCTCAAATTCGATATCGCCGCGCCTGCGCAGTTGCAGGCGCTGGTCGCGCAGTTCCATACGCAGGTGCCGGCAACGCGGCCGGTGTGGATTGCCGCCAGCACACACGAAGGCGAGGAAGCGGCCGTGGCCGACATCCATGCGCGCCTGCTGCTGCAGTTTCCTGACCTGCTGATGTTATGGGCGCCGCGCCACCCGGAGCGCTTTCCCAAGGTCGAGGCCGTGGCGCGCGAGCGTGGCTGGGCCGTGTCCACGCGCAAGAGCCAGCAATGGCCGCAGGCGCGCGACAAGGTGTTTGTCATCGATACCCTGGGCGAGCTGATGAGCTTCTACGCCTGCGCACAGGTCGCCTTCGTCGGCGGCAGCCTGCAGCCGATCGGCGGGCACAATCTGCTCGAACCGGCAGCAGTCGGCACGCCGGCAGTCACCGGCCCGCATCTGCACAATTTCTCGGAGATTTCGCGGCGCATGCGCGAGGCCAATGCGGTGGCCATCTGCGACGATGCCGACTGCGTCTACCACGATCTTGCGCGCCTGCTCGGCGACCCAGCCCAACGCGAGGCGATGGCCGCGGCGGGGCTGGCCTTGGTCGCCAATGGCAAGGGTGCGGTGGCGCGGACGCTGGTGCAGATCGCGCCGGACCTGCCACCGGTGGTGAGCGAGGGCGCGGCGTCCTGAGGATGTCACTGCGCCTGCACTGCAGCGCTGCAGTGATCCTGCCGCAGTCACGCTAATGCGTGTCATCCAACGGCCTTGGAGTGCCAACAGGACGTGGCGATCGCGCAATCGTGTGATCAGCCGCTTTGGGCGTCATCTGGAGAGTCTCAAGCCGCATTGGTCGAGCGTGCGGTGTCCTCGCCGCTCGCGGGACACGCCGTGAATCGGTCCGTGGAGGCTCGGTGGCGGCATCCCTGCCGCCACACGGTCCCGCAACCGGCGAGGACACCGCAGCAGAGAGTTCGCCGGTTGCTTTGTTGAAATTGCTTGCAAACCTGCACGCCGACCATCTCGACTGGTCCTTGCCCGTTCACCGTCGCGGGACCTGACGCGGCATGGAGGCCGCGTAAGAGCTTACTGGGACCTACTTGCGGCGTGTCCCGCGATGGTGGGCGGGCAAGGGCCCTGCAGCCAAGTCGCAGATCAGCGGCTAATGCCGCAGTCATCGCAGGGATCGCACGCAGCCAGGTACGCGCGTGCATCGGACATAAAAAAGGCGGGCTGCGCCCGCCTTTTTAGTTACCTATCCGCCCGCATTACTGCAGCGAGCCACTGCCCTGCAGCTTGGACTCGGCATCCTGCGACAGCAGGCGGTTCACGTCCTGCAGGTCGGTGATGTCGAGCTTGCCGATCGCCTGGCCCAGCAGCAGACGGTTCTGCAGGAAGTTGTAGCGCGACTGCGCATAGTTCAACTGCGCCTGGAACAAGGTGCGCTGGTTCTGCACCACGTCCAGCACGGTGCGCGTACCGACTTCCAGACCCACTTGCGAAGCGTCGTATGCGGCCTGTGCGGAGACCACGGCCAGGCGGCGTGCTTCCACTTCGCTGATGCCGGCGACCACGGTCTGGTAGGCATTGCGCGTGTTGCGATCCAGCGCGCGCTTCTGCTGCTCGTAGGTGTCCTGCTGGATATCGCGACGCGACAGCGCCTGACGCACGGCCGACTGGGTGGCGCCGCCGGCGAAGATCGGAATCGACAGCGTGATGCCGATCGAATCGGTATCGATGTCGCGGCCGCTGGTAGTGAAGTTGCCGGCCGCCTGATCGACGGTGCCTGCGCCTCCCCAGCTGTTGGTGCGGCCGATATTGGCGCCAAGGTTCAAGGTGGGGTAGTGGCCCGCACGCGCGGCATTGACCTGCGCCTCGGCGGCGCTGACCTGCAACTGCTGCGCCTTCAACGCCGGATTGTCGGCGATGGCGGTGGCTACCAGTTGATCGACGTTGGCATAGGCGGCCGGTACTTCCGGACGGAACTCTTCCGGCAGTGCACGCAGGCTGACCACCGGCTGGCCGGTGAGCTCGGTCAACGCCTGGTAGTAATCCTTCAGCGTGTTGCGCGCGTTGATCGTGTCGGCACGCGCCTGGTCGTACTGGGCACGCGCTTCGTGCACGTCGGTGATCGGGGCCAGGCCCACTTCCAGGCGCTTGTCGGCGTAGTCGAACTGTTTCTTGGCGGCCGCTTCGTTGGTCTCTGCCGCCGCCAGCGATTCGATGCCGACCAGTACCTGGAAATACGCCGCCGAGGTGCGGGTGATCAGGTCGTTGTTGGCCGATTCCAGCGTGAAGTCCGCCGCCTTGGCCACTTCGCGCTGTGCACGCAGATTGGCGAACTGCGCCCAGTTGAAGATGGTCTGGTTGCCCTGGATCGCGTACTGACGCTGCTTGGTGGTTGAGCGGCCATCCACGCCTTCCAGCTCGCGGTGCGACTGGGTGTACCCGGCGGTGCCGTCCAGCTGCGGCAACAACGCCGCACGCGCCTGCACCTGACCTTCCCGATTGACCAGGCGAGTGGATTCGGCCACTGCCAGCTGCGGATCGCCGTTGCGGGCCATTTCGTAGACCTGCAGCAGATCGGTGGCGTTCGCAGCCATCGGAGACAGGGCGGCGGCCAGCGCCAGGACGAGGGATCGGCGGATCATCGGGGAAGCTTCCTTGGGAATCAGAATTGGAATCGGGGCGTCGGTGCGGCGCCCTGGAGATAGGCGAGGTCGGTTTCGAACAACGATTCGATGCGCGGCGCGTTGACGTCGCCACGGACCAGGACCGCTTCCATCACTGGATCGTGACCGCGCACCACGAACAGCCGGCCGTTCGGGCGCAGCCACTGCAGCCACTGCGTCGGCAGCGACTCGACCGCGCCGGTCACGCAGATGGCATCGAAGCGACGCTCGCTCTGCCAGCCGAACACGTCGGCGGTCTCGATCCGCACATTGCTGCCCAGGCCGCTGCTATCCAGATTGGCGCGTGCAGCGGCGGCCAGTGCCGGGTCGATCTCCAGGCTCAGCACTTCGCGGGCCAGCGCGGCCAGGCAGGCAGTGGAAAACCCGCTGCCGGTGCCGATTTCCAGCACGTCTTCGCCCGGCTGCAGATCCAGCGCCTGCAACATGCGGCCTTCCACTACCGGCTTCATCATCTTGTGGCCGGCCGACAGCGGGATTTCCACATCGACATAGGCCAGGGTCTTGTAGGCCTCGGGCACGAAGGCCTCGCGCGGCAGGCGCGCCAGCACCTCGAGCACGCGCAGGTCCAGCACGTCCCACGGCCGGATCTGCTGTTCGACCATCTTTTCGCGGGCCTGGGAGAAATCGATCGTCATGGTGCGGTTATCCAACGCGGTGGGGCAGGCATTTTACCGGTGCACGGGGCAACTGGCGCATCTAGCATCGCTGCGCGCCGCCAAACGGCGCAGTGCCGGAAGTCATCGCCACCAAAGGCCGGGGGCGGTCAGCGCGGCGCATACGCCCTCAGGAAGAAATCCACGCTGGCCTGCAGGTGCTCGTCCACCTGCGCGCGGGTGGGCTGGCCATGCAGGCCGCACATCATCAGCGCATACAGCTCGCCCTTGAGCAGGCAGAAGAACTGCGAGGCCGCACGCGCCACGTCGTCGATCTTCAGCTGGCCATCGGCCACGCGCGCGGACAGGAAATCCGCCAGCGCCTGCTGGGTTCGCTTGGGGCCGGCGTCCCAGAACATCTCCCGCACATGCACATCGCCGGTACCGGGCGCCATCATCATGCGGTGGGTGGCGATGGCCGAGTCGGTGCTGACCATGGCGAAGAAGGCGTCGGCGATTTCGATCAGCTGATCGCGCAGCGCGCCCTCGGGGGCATGGTCGAACAGGTCGTCCGGCATCATGTGCTGGCATTGCGCACGGATCGCCTCGGAAAACAGGCTCTCCTTGTCGCCAAAATGACTGTAGACGGTGAGCTTGGACACGCCCGCCTGCGCGGCGATGCCATCCATGCTGACACCGGCATACCCCTGCTCCATGAACATGGTGCGGGCAGCGCCCAGGATGGCGGCGCGTTTCCCAAGATCCTTGGGCCGTCCAGGGCCGTTGCTCTTGGCCTTGGACTTGAGGGGGGGCGAGCTGGACATGCCGCCAATACTAGACCATCGGGTTCTATATTTATACTCGCCGCCCGCGCTGCGCCTTGAAGCACTCAGGAAAGATCGCGCCACCGCGTTAGCTGCGCCCCCGCTTGGTGATGGCCAATAATTGTTTCAACTGAATGCCTCCCGGTGTCATGGTGCGTCCCATCCTTGTGGGGAATCCACCTAGGGCGCCGAAAAACCCCCGGTGATAGATTGACTAACGGTCTGTCGGCGCATGTCGGCAGCCTCTTTTGCCGGCACGACGAGGGGATGGGAGAGCGTGGACAGGGTCGGGGCGCATGCGCATACAGGCTGCGTCCGCAGCACATGCGTGCGGCGGACCGGGCTGCTGTGGCGATGGGCGTTGCTGGCCTGCATCCTGCTCGGCGTGTGGCCGGCCGGCGCCCAGCCGCCGACCCATACCGCGTATCACACCGTCACGCGCTGGAGCATGGACGACGGCCTGCCGCACAATCTGGTGCATGCGGTGGCGCAGGGCGCCGATGGCCTGATCTGGCTGGGCACCTGGGAAGGCGTGGCGCGCTTCAACGGCCGCGACTTCACCGTGTATGACCGCCAGAACACACCGGGCGTCGAGCTGGGAGGCGTGTTCGTGGTGATACGCGACAGCACCGGCGGGATGTTGTTCGGCACCGCATTCGACGGGGTCTACCACTACCAGGACGGCCACTGGCAGCAACTGGGCGACGCTTCGGCGCGGCACCTGGCGGTCAGTGCGCTGCTGCGACGCGCCGACGGCGCGCTGTGGGTCGGCACGCCGCAGACGCTGTACCGCATCGAGCCGGATGGGCGGGTGGTGGACGTCGGTCGCCAGGCCGGCCTGCCGCGCGCGCGCATCACCGCGCTGGCGGCCGAGGGCAGTGGCGATTTATGGGTGGGTACCGAAGTCGGGCTCTATCGTCTGCCCCGTGACGGCAGCGCAGCCGAGGCCTGGGGCAAGGCACATGGGATGCGCGCCGCACCGGTGCGGCGGCTGGCCGGCGATCGTCAGGGCGGCCTGCTCGTTGCAGGCGACGACGGCGTGTGGTGGTGGAGCCGCGGCGGCGGCCTGCAGCGGTTCCGCCAGGGCCAGCGCGTGGATGCATTGCTGCTGGACCGGCGCGGACATCTGTGGATGAGCCTGCCCTCGGGCACGCTGGTGGTCCACAGCGGTGCGAATGCGCCCGACGAACAGATCGCCATTTCAGGAGTGGCCAGCCCGGCGCTGCTGGAAGACGCCGAGGGCCTGATCTGGGTCGGCAGCACGCACGGCCTGTTCCGCATTGCCGAGGGCGCCGCGCACGGCATCACCCACGAGGACGGGCTGGCCTCGGACTATGTGCGCACGGTGTTGCAGACCGGCGACGGCACCGTGTGGGTGGGCAGCGCGGTGGGCCTGGACCGCTGGCGCAATCGTCAGATCAGCCGCGTGTCGGTGGTGCCGAACCAGGGCGGACGCGTGCTGGAGCAGTCGGTGCTGGCCCTGGCCGACGCCGGCGATGGCGGCGTCTGGGCCGGCACCTACAGCCAAGGTGTGGTGCGGCTGGATGCGCAAGGTCGCGTGCTGGCGCGCATCGGTGCGGCCGACGGCCTGCCGTCGCTGTCGGTGCGCGCGGTGTTGCCGGATGGCCAGACGCTATGGATCGGCACCACGGCCGGGCTGGTGCGCTGGCGCGATGGCAAGGCACGCCGCTACACCGCCGCCGACGGCGTACCCGATGGCTCGGTGCAGGTGCTGTATCGCGACACGCTGGGCACCGTGTGGATCGGCACCGATCGCGGCATGACCGCGCTGTCGGCAAACGGCAGCACGCGCGCATGGCTGGGCGAGCAGGATTTTCCCGGGCAGAACGCCTTCGACTTCCTGCGCGATGCCAAGGGCGACCTGTGGATCGCCAGCGATCGTGGCCTGCTGCGGCTGAGTGGTGAGACCTTTCGCGTCTACGACCACCGGGTCGGGCTGCCGCGCGACAAGGTGTTCCGGGTGATCGATGACGGCCGCGGTTATTTCTGGTTGTCGAGCAACCATGGCGTGTTCCGCATCGCGCGCAGCGACTTCGACCAGCTCGATGCCGGGACGCGCGAGCAGTTGAGCGTGGAGGTGGTGGATCGCAGCGACGGCATGCCCGGCAATCAAGGCAACGGCAGCAGCGCGCCGGCCGGCTGGATGACGCAGTCCGGGCAGCTGCTGTTCCCCACCGCTGCGGGCCTGGGCGTGATCGATCCGGCGCGCGTGGGCACCTTGCAAGGCCATCGCGTGCCGATCGTGTTCGAGCGCCTGCTGGTCGACGGCATGGTGCAGCCGCTCACTGGCCTGCATCGCTTCGGTGCGGAGACCCGGCGCATCGCCATCGGCTATGCCGGGTTGAATTTCCGTGGCCCGGACAAGGTGCGCTACCGCTACCGGCTGGAGGGCTTCGACCCGGACTGGGTGGACGCCGACAGCACCAGCGAGGCGGTCTACACCAATCTGCCGCCGGGGCGCTTCCGCTTCCGTGTCCAGGCGATGTCGCTGCCGGTGGACTGGCGACAGACCGCGCTGTTGGGCGAATCCAGCCTGGTGATCGCGCTGGCGCCGCCGTGGTGGCGCCGTGGTGAAGTGATCGCCCTGGGCATCCTCGGGCTGGGCAGCCTGATCTACGGGTTTTATCTGTGGCGTACCGCCAGTTATCGCCGCCGGCAGCGCCAGCTCAATACGGTGATCGACGCACGCACACGCGAGCTGAGCGACAAGAACCTCGCGCTGCAGCAGGCCAGCCAGGAGCGCGAAGCGCTGATGCGCCAGCTCGAATACCGCGCCAGCCATGACGTGCTGACCGACCTGCCGAATCGCCGCGAGGCCGAGCGGGTCCTGCAGCAATGGTTCGACGATGCGCACGCCGGTGGCGCCCCGTTGGCGTTGGTGCTGATGGATATCGACCACTTCAAGCACATCAACGACGAATACGGCCACGAGGTCGGTGACGCGGTGCTGTCCGCGATCGGCGAAGCGCTCAGTGAACAGGATCGGGCGCAGTGCTTTGCCGCGCGCCACGGTGGCGAAGAGTTTCTGCTCGCGGCAGTGGGTGTGGACGCGGCACAGGCGCGCGCCTTGTTCGAGCGCATGCGCCAGCGGCTCGCCGCGATCGCTGTCCAGACGCAGGGCACGACGGTGCGCTGCACCGCCAGCATGGGCATGGCGATGAGCGATGAGGCACCGAGCCGGCGCGAATTGCTGGCGCTGGCAGACCGCCGTCTGTACCACGCCAAGCGGCTGGGGCGCGATCGGTTGGTGGATCAATAAGGCTGCTGCGTTGCCGGCTGCGTGGAGTTGCCGCGCTCACGTCTGCAACTGGTCCGCCTGCGCATGCAGCAACGCGACAAATGCCTGCGCGGCGCGCGACAGGGTGCGCCCGCCATGGGTCACGCAGCCCAGCTCGCGCGACAGCGCCACGTCGGGCAGCGGCAGCGCCACGATCTGATGGTCGATCATGCGCTCCGGCAACACGCTCCACGCAAGGCCCACCGACACCAGCATCTTGATCGTCTCCAGATAGTTGGTGGTCATGCGCAGGCTCGGCACCAGGGCGCGCTCGGCGAACAGACCGGCGACGATGCGATGGGTGAACGTGCCCGGGTCCGGCAGCACCGCTGGATGCGCCACCACATCTTCCAGCGACACCCCGCGCAACGCGGCCAGCGGGTGATCCGGCGCCACCACGAACTGCAGGCGGTCATGCCAGATCGGTTGCGCGCGCAGCGGCGCACGCGTATCGGGTGCCAGCGTGGTGACCGCCAGCTCCACCTCGCCGCGCAGCACCGCGGCATAGGCCAGCTCCGAATCCAGAAACTGGATGTCCAGCGCGGCCTGCGGGTGTTGCGCAGCGAAGCCGCGCAGCAGGGCGGGCAGGCGATGCAGGCCGACATGATGGCTGGTGGCCAGGCTCAGGCGCCCACCGACTGCCGCGCCAAGATGCTCCAGCACGCGGCGGGTGTCCTGCAGCTCGGCCAGGATGCGTTGCGCACGCGGCAGCAGGGCCTGGCCGGCCTCGGTCAGCACCACCTGGCGACCAAGGCGGTCGAACAGCCGCGCCGACAGTTGCGCTTCCAGCAAGGCGATCCGCTTGCTCACCGCCGGCTGGGTGAGATGCAAGGCCTCGCCGGCTGCCGAAAAGCTGCCGCTCTCGGCGATCGCCACGAAGGCGCTGAGGCTTGCCAGGTCCATTTCCATTCCCAAATTTCATTTGTTGAATAAACAATATGAATTTGCGTTATCCAAGGCAAGCTCCTAGCATCGAACGCAGCCAGGTGGGTGCTCCCACCATCCGCCAACCGGATCGCCGCAATGACTGCCAAGACGCTGTACGACAAGCTGTGGGACCTGCACGAGGTCACGCGCCGCGACGATGGTTCGTCGCTGATCTACATCGACCGCCACATCCTGCATGAAGTGACCTCGCCGCAGGCGTTCGAAGGCCTGCGCCTGGCCGGGCGCAAGCCCTGGCGCATCGACGCCAACATCGCCACGCCCGACCACAACGTGCCGACCACGCGTGCCGAGCGCCAGGGCGGGCTGGAGTCGATCTCCGACGAAGTCTCGCGGCTGCAGGTGCAGACCCTGGACGAGAACTGCGACGACTTCGGCATCCTCGAGTTCAAGATGAACGATGCGCGCCAGGGCATCGTGCATGTGGTCGGCCCCGAGCAGGGCGCCACCCTGCCGGGCATGACCGTGGTCTGCGGCGATTCGCACACCTCCACCCATGGCGCGTTCGGCGCGCTGGCGCACGGCATCGGCACCTCCGAGGTCGAGCATGTGCTGGCCACGCAATGCCTGATCGCCAAGAAGATGAAGAACATGCAGGTGCGCGTGGAAGGCACGCTGCCGTTCGGCGTGACCGCCAAGGACATCGTACTGGCGGTGATTGGCAGGATCGGCACCGCCGGCGGCAACGGCCATGCACTGGAATTTGCCGGCAGCGCGATCCGCGCGCTGTCGATGGAAGGCCGCATGACCATCTGCAACATGTCCATCGAAGCCGGTGCGCGCGTGGGCATGGTGGCGGTGGACGAAAAGACCATTGCCTACGTGCAAGGTCGCCCGTTCGCGCCCAAGGGCGCCGACTGGGAGGCGGCGGTCGCGTTGTGGCGCACGCTGGTCTCCGATGCCGACGCGCACTTCGACACGGTGGTGGAGCTGCGCGCCGAAGACATCAAGCCGCAGGTCAGCTGGGGCACCTCGCCGGAAATGGTGCTGGCGGTGGATCAGCAGGTGCCCGACCCGGCAACCGAACAGGATCCGACCCGGCGCGATTCGATCGAACGCGCGCTGAAGTACATGGGCTTGCGCGCAAACCAGCCGATCACCGAGATCCGCCTGGACCGCGTGTTCATCGGCTCGTGCACCAACTCCCGCATCGAAGACCTGCGTGCGGCCGCTGCGGTTGCGAAGGGCCGCAAGGTCGCCTCCACCATCAAGCAGGCGCTGGTAGTGCCGGGCTCGGGTCTGGTCAAAGCGCAGGCCGAGGCCGAAGGCCTGGACAAGGTGTTTCTGGACGCCGGCTTCGAATGGCGCGAGCCGGGTTGCTCGATGTGTCTGGCGATGAACCCGGACAAGCTGGGCAGCGGCGAACATTGCGCCTCCACCTCCAACCGCAACTTCGAAGGCCGCCAGGGCGCCGGCGGCCGCACCCATCTGGTCAGCCCGGCGATGGCCGCAGCGGCGGCGGTCAGCGGGCATTTTGTTGATGTGCGTGACCTTGGGGATTCGGGAATAGGGATTCGGGATTCGTAAAAAGCGCTCCACCATCCCCAGCCTTTTCGAATCCCCAATCCCCAATCCCCAATCCCGGCCTCTCTCAATGACCCCTTTCACCCAACACACCGGACTGGTGGCGCCGCTGGATCGCGCTAATGTCGATACCGACCAGATCATTCCCAAGCAATTCCTCAAGTCGATCAAGCGCACCGGCTTCGGGCCGAACCTGTTCGACGAGTGGCGCTATCTGGACATCGGCGAGCCCGGTCGCGACAACAGCCAGCGCCCGATCAATCCGGAGTTCGTGCTCAATTTCCCGCGCTATCAGGGCGCCAGCGTGTTGCTGGCACGCGAGAACTTCGGCTGCGGTTCCTCGCGCGAGCACGCGCCGTGGGCGCTGGACGAATACGGCTTCCGCGCCGTGATCGCGCCCAGCTTTGCCGACATCTTCTTCAACAACAGCTTCAAGAACGGCCTGCTGCCGATCGTGCTGGCCGAAGCGGAAGTGGACGCCCTGTTCGAGCAATGCCTGGCCGCCGAGGGTTACCAACTCACCGTGGATCTGGCCGCACAGCGCGTGCGGCGCCCCGATGGCGTGGAATACGGCTTCGACATCGATGCATTCCGCAAGCACTGCCTGCTCAACGGCCTGGACGACATCGGCCTGACCCTGCAGGACGCCGATGCAATCGGCCGCTTCGAGCAAGGCCATCGCGCGCGTCAACCGTGGCTGTTCGGCGCGCTGCAGTAAGGTCGCCGGCGGTCACCGATGAGCCGGTCATGCCAGGTGTGTGTGGCGCGATGTTGATTTCCAAGGCGCTGCGGCGCCAACTGACGAGGATTGCATGAGCAAGCAGATTCTGATTCTTCCTGGCGACGGCATTGGCCCGGAGATCATGGCCGAAGCGGTCAAGGTGCTGACGCGCGTCGATGCGCAGCACGGACTGGGCTTCAGCCTGGTGTACGACGAACTGGGTGGCGCAGCCTACGACAAGTACGGCAGCCCGCTGGCCGACGAAACGCTGGAGCGCGCACGCGCCGCCGACGCAGTGCTGCTGGGCGCGGTCGGTGGGCCGCAATGGGACACCATCGACCCATCGTTGCGCCCGGAGCGGGGCCTGCTCAAGATCCGCTCGCAGCTTGGGTTGTTCGCCAATCTGCGTCCGGCACTGCTGTATCCGCAGCTGGCCGAGGCCTCCACGCTCAAGCCGGAGGTGGTGTCCGGGCTGGATCTGCTGATCCTGCGCGAGCTCACTGGCGGCATTTATTTCGGTCAGCCGCGGGGTACGCGCACGCTGGAAAACGGCGAGCGTCAGGCCTACGACACGCTGCCATACAGCGAAAGCGAGATCCGCCGCATCGCCAAGGCCGGTTTCGAGATGGCACGTTTGCGCGGCAAGAAGCTGTGTTCGGTGGACAAGGCCAATGTGCTGGCATCGAGCCAGCTATGGCGTGCCGTCGTCGAAGAAGTGGCCAAGGATTATCCGGACATCGCGCTGTCGCACATGTACGTGGACAACGCGGCGATGCAGTTGGTGCGTGCGCCCAAGCAGTTCGACGTGATCGTGACCGACAACATGTTCGGCGACATCCTGTCCGACCAGGCGTCGATGCTCACCGGTTCGATCGGCATGCTGCCCTCGGCCTCGCTGGATGCCAACAGCAAGGGCATGTACGAGCCGTGTCATGGCTCCGCGCCGGATATCGCAGGCAAGGGCATCGCCAATCCGCTGGCCACCATCCTGTCGGTGGCAATGATGTTGCGCTATACGTTTGCGCAATCTGCTGCCGCTGATGCGATCGAGCAAGCAGTCGGCAAGGTGCTCGACCAAGGCCTACGCACCGCCGACATCTGGTCGGAAGGCACGACCAAGGTTGGCACGGTGGCAATGGGCGATGCAGTGGTGGCCGCGCTGTAACAGCGATCGCTTCCTTGATGCGTCGTGGCTGTCCTGGTGGCTATCGTTCTTCTGACGATAGCCACTTTCGTTTGGTTGACCGATTCGTGATCACATCATTCGACCGAGGCGCTGGCATGAAATCGGCGGCTGTCGTGCGCAGGACTGGTCGGCACGCAGGGGCGGTAGGCGGCGCGGCGCCGCATCTGGTGTCGGGACACGCCGTAAATCCATTCCTGGAGGCTCGGTGGTGGCATCCAGGCCGCCACACGGTCCCGCCCCCGGACGCGACACCACGCTCCCAAGATTGCTACTGCTGATCGGCAAGCAATGCGTCAAGCACGTGTTGATGCCTGCGGACTTCCTGGCCGATGTAATCGGCAAGCCATCTATCTGCTCACATCGCCAGGATGGACGCTACGAACGACCTGCATGCCCAGCATGCCCTCTGCATTTCTTTCCGCACCCGATAGCAATTGGTGGCGCTTGCGCGGCTGCCGGCGTGGGACCTTGAGCGGCATGGATGCCGCGCCAGAGCCTACATGGATGTACTTGCGGCGTGTCCCACACCGGTACGCGTGCAAGCGCCCGCAGCAAACCGAAGCATTCGCGCAAAGTCGGCAGACATCGTGCGCGAGGCTGTTCTGTGTCGGTACGCGTGCAAGCGCCTGCAGCAACCCGATGCATTCGTATAAAACCCGCAGATGCTGCCCCCAAGATTGGTGGCGCGGCGCCGCATCCAGTGTCGGTAGGCGCACAGGCGCCCGCAGCAAATCGACGGCCTTGCAAGAAAGTTGGAACACCAAACACCAGAACGGCCAGCAGATCACACTGCCGGCCGTCAGGTTTGCATCGTCCAGCGAATGAGCGGTGTTACGCCACCGCAGCCGTCTTGCCGGCGACCACGCCGCGCTCGCGCTGACGCAGCAGGCGGTTGGCTACATCCAGCCACGCCAGGGCGCTGGCTTCGATGATGTCCTTGCTGGTGCCGGTGCCTTCGTATTCCACGCCATCGTGGCGCACGCTCAGGCTGGCTTCGCCGCGCGCATCTGCGCCGATGCCCACGCTGTGTACCTGGTAGCTGTCCAGCTCCAGCTTCACACCGGTGGCCGACGCCAGCGCGCCGAAGAGCGCGTCTACCGGGCCATTGCCCTGTGCGGTTTCGGCCACGCGATTGCCTTCCGGGTCGGACAATTCCACCAGCGCATTGGCACGGCTGCCGACATCGCTGATGGTCATCGACGCCAGGCGATAGCCTTCCTGCACGGTGGCGTCCTGCATCAAGGCCTGCAGGTCCGCGTCGGTGACCACACGCTGCTTTTCGCACAACGCCTTGAACTGCTCGAAGACCAGCTTGACCTCTTCTTCCTCCAGCAGATACCCCAAGGCACGCAGGCGCTGTTCCACCGCCGCGCGGCCGCTGTGGCGGCCCAGCACCATCTGCGAGGACTCCCAGCCCACGTCTTCCGGACGCATGATTTCGTAGGTGCCGCGATGGCGCAGCATGCCGTGCTGGTGGATGCCCGACTCGTGCGCGAACGCATTGCCGCCGACCACTGCCTTGTTGCGCTGCACCGGCATGCCGACCAGGCGCTGCAGCAACTGCGAGGTGGAGACGATGCGAGGGGTGTTGATGTCGGTATCGATGTTGTAGAACGCACCGCGCACCTTCAGTGCCATGGTGATTTCTTCCAGCGCGCAGTTGCCGGCGCGCTCGCCGATGCCGTTGATGGTGCACTCGACCTGCCGTGCGCCGCCTTCGATCGCCGCCAGCGAGTTGGCCACCGCCAGGCCCAGATCGTTGTGGCAGTGCGCGCTGAAGATCACGGTGTCGGCACCTTCCACGCTGGCGATCAGGCGCGAGAACATGCCGCGGATCTCTTCCGGCGTGGTAAAGCCTACCGTGTCCGGCAGATTGATCGTGGTGGCACCGGCGGCGATCGCCACGCGCGCCACCTCGGCCAGGAAATCTTCTTCGGTGCGGGTGGCGTCTTCGGCGGAGAACTCGATGTCGTCGATATAGCCGCGCGCCAGCGTCACATGCTTGTGCACCGACTCCAGCACCTGCTCGCGGCTCATGCGCAGCTTGTGCTCGCGGTGCAGCGGGCTGGTGGACAGGAAGACATGCAGGCGCGGATTGGCGGCTGCCTCCAGCGCACGTGCAGAGGTTTCGATATCAGCCTGCAGGCAGCGCGACAGCACCGCCAGCGTGGGGCGACGCAGCTCGCGGCCGATCATCGTGACGGCCTCGCGGTCCGAATGCGAACTGGCCGGGAAACCGGTTTCGATGATGTCCACGCCGAGTTCGTCCAGCGCGCGCGCCATTACCAGCTTTTGCTGGGGCGTCATGCTGCAGCCGGGGGATTGCTCGCCGTCGCGCAGGGTGGTGTCGAAAATTCGGATACGCGGGGTCTGGTTGGATACGGTCGTGTTCACCAGGAAGACTCCTCTACGGCGATGGCGGTGACAGGCGTTGGAGCGACTGCGGATGGGCGGGAAAGAACGGGTGTTTCGGGAAGTGACTTGGCGCTGCGTTCGTTGCGAAGTCGCTCGGTATTGCGACGACGCGGCTTGCGTGGCGGCCGCGGCCGCACCTCGGACAAGAGTGTGGCCAGAACAGTTGCGTCGATATTACCGCCAGAGACCACCGCACACTTGCGTTTCCCTGAAACGCGGCGACCGGCGGCCAAGGCCAGCGCGCCAGCGCCCTCGGCGATGACGTGTTCTTCCAGGGCCAGGCGCACCAGCGTTTCGCGTAATTCCGCCTCGCGCACGATCACCACATCGTCGAGCAGGCTCGCGCACAGGCGGCGGGTCAGAAAGCCGGGAATCTTGACCTTCACGCCGTCGGCCAGGGTGGGGACGGGAGCGATTTCACGCAGATCGCCACGTACGGCGCGCGCCATCGAATCGACACCTTCCACCTGCGCGCCGACGATGCGCACGCCTTGCGATTTCAGCGCCAGCGCCACCCCGGAGGCCAGCCCGCCGCCGCCGATCGGCACGATCACCACGTCCGGCGCATGCGCGGCCAGCTCGATGCCGACCGTGCCTTGCCCGGCGATCACATCCGGGTCGTCGAAGGCGGACAGAAAACGGTAGCCGTTCTGGTCGGCCAGCTCGCGCGCGAACGCAAACGCCTCGTCGTAGCTGTTGCCATGCTGGCGGACGGTGGCGCCCCAGTGCGCGACGCCGGCGATCTTGGTCTGCGGCGCGCCGTAGGGCATCACCGTGATGGCCTGCACGCCCAGCCGGTACGCCGACCACGCTACGCCTTGCGCATGATTGCCGGCCGAGGCGCAGATCACCGGGCGCTCGTCGCCGCGTTCCAGCCCTGCCAGCAAGGCATTCAATGCACCGCGCACCTTGTAGGAGCCGGTGCGCTGCAGATTTTCCAGCTTCAACCACACACCGAAGCGTTCGGCGTAATGCAACGGCGTGGGCGACAGATACTTGCGCAGACGGGCCTGCGCGGCCAGAACGTCGGCCACGCTGACCGCCACGTCGCCTACGTCTGGCTCCTGCGGGGAGGGGCGGCCGGAATCAGGCATTGCGGCACGCGCACGGCCGATCCGGGAGAAGACACCTCCGGACAGCAGTTTCATGCTCGCGCGAGGTCCGGGCGTTCACGCCGCGACCTCGACCGAGTCCAGCACGGTGATCGTCACCGACTCGCAGTCGTACACCTTCTCCAGCTGCAGGCGCAGCGTCTCCGGCGGGCGGGTGCTGTCCACGTCCAGTTGCAGATGCCAGCGGCCGGCATCGTCCGGGGCGCTGGCGCCCTGGATGGCGCAGGGGCGGAAGCCGCGTCGCTCGGTCATGCCGAGCACGCGCACCAATGCGCCTTCGGCCGGCTTCAGCACCAGATCAAGCCGGTAACGCATGCGATGTCTCCTTGGCCGCGTGTGCGGGATTGCTGTCCAGCATGGTGCTGTTGGCGTTGTTGGGCGGCACCAGCGGCCATACGTTGGCACGCGCGTCGATGGCCACATGCAGCAGGCCGGGGCCGGGTTGCGCCAGCAGTTCGGCCAGTGCGGCATCGACATCGCCGCGCGCGATGATGCGCTTGGCCGGGATGCCGAAGACCTGCGCCAGGGCGGCAAAATCCGGGTTGTCGGACAGATCGATTTCGCTGTAACGCTCGGCAAAGAACAGTTCCTGCCATTGCCGCACCATGCCCAGCGAGCTGTTGTCCAGCAACACGATTTTGACCGGCAGCTTGCAGCGCGCGATCGTCACCAGCTCCTGCACGTTCATCATGAAACTGCCGTCGCCGGAGACCAGCACCACGGTGCGGTCGGGGCAGGCGAACTGCGCGCCCATCGCCGCCGGCAGGCCGAAGCCCATCGTGCCGAGCGCGCCGCTGGTGAGGTGATTACGCGGATCGTTGAAGCGGCAATGCTGGGCCACCCACATCTGATGCTGACCCACGTCGCACGCGATGATGGTGTCGGCCGGGGCCACTTCGCTCAGGCGCTTGAGCAGCGCCGGCGCGTAGATATCGGTGCCGGGCGCGTCGTAACGCGCGCCGAATTTTTCGCGGTTGGCAAAGCAGCGCGTGCGCCATGCCTGGCAATTGCCACGTGCTGCGCTCAATGCCTTCAGACTGACCGCCACATCGCCGGGCACGGCGATGTCGGCCGTGCGCAGCTTGGAGATTTCATACGCATCGGCATCCAGATGGATGACGCGCGCGAATGGTGCGAACTCGCTCAACTTGCCGGTGGCACGGTCGTCGAAGCGCGCGCCGACCACCACCAACAGATCGCATTCCTGGATCGCCATATTGGCCGCACGGGTGCCGTGCATGCCCAGCATGCCCAGATAATCCGGATGCGCATGCGGCAACGCGCCCAGCCCGCGCAAGGTCAGCGCGGTGGGAATGCCGGTGGCTTCGACAAAGCGCCGAAACGCCTCCACCGCACCGGCCAGGGCGATGCCGCCACCGCCGTACACCACCGGGCGTTCGGCACTGGCGATGGCCGCCAGCGCTTCGGCCAATTTCGCATCCTCCGGGGCCGGAGGTGGCAACACTGCCGCCGGCACATGATCGGGCAGATGCGAGGCATCGGCGATCTGCACGTCCTTGGGCAGGTCGATCAGCACCGGCCCGGGGCGTCCTTCGCGGGCGATGCGGAACGCTTCGCGCACCATCTCCGGGAGATCCTCCACACGCCGCACCAGAAAGCTGTGCTTGACGATCGGCATGGTCATGCCGAACACGTCCAGTTCCTGGAACGCATCGGTGCCCAGCAGGGGCGTGGCGACCTGGCCGGTCAGGCACACCATCGGGACCGAATCGAGCATCGCATCGGCGATGCCGGTGACCAGATTGGACGCGCCCGGGCCGGAGGTGGCCACGCACACGCCGACCCGGCCGCTGGCACGGGCGTAGCCGTTGGCGGCGAGGGCGGCGCCCTGTTCGTGACGGACCAGGATGTGCTTGAGCCTGGAATCCACCAGGGCATCGTAGAACGGCATGATGGTGCCGCCCGGATAACCGAACAGCGTTTCCACGCCCTCGGCTTCCAGGGCCTGCGTCAGCCAGCGCGCGCCGTTGCGGGGCGTGCTGTGTGCGGAGGTGTTCATGCGTTGCGGACCTTCGGTGTTAGCGGTGGGGGTGCGGCGGCATTACGCCGCTTGTTGATTCGCAGGTGCGGCGGCGGCCTGCTGCTGACCGTTGAGCCACACCATCTTGGCGCGCAGCTTCTTGCCCACTTCCTCGATCGGGTGCTCCAGATCGGCCTGCTTGAACTTGTTGTAGTTCGGCAGGCCGGCTTCGTATTCGGCCACCCAGTTCTTGGTAAAGGTGCCGTTCTGGATATCGGTCAGCACGTCCTTCATGCGCGCCTTGGTGCTGGCGTCGATCACGCGCGGGCCGCTGACATAATCGCCGTATTGCGCGGTTTCGGACACGAATTCCAGCATGCGGGTGATGCCGCCTTCGTAAAACAGGTCCACGATCAACTTCAGTTCGTGCAGCACTTCGTAGTACGCGATCTCCGGTTGGTAGCCGGCTTCCACCAGCACTTCGAACCCGGCCTGCACCAGCGACGAGGCGCCACCGCACAGCACGGCCTGCTCGCCGAACAGATCGGTTTCGGTCTCTTCCTTGAAGGTGGTCTTGATGATGTTGGCGCGCGCGCCGCCCAGGCCGCCGGCATAGGTCAGCGCGAACTGCTCGGCCTTGCCGCTGGTGTCCTGGTAGACCGCATAGATGCACGGCACGCCGCGGCCGATCTCATATTCGCGACGCACCAGCGCGCCCGGGCCCTTCGGCGCGACCAGCACCACGTCCAGATCGGCGCGCGGGGTGATCATGTCGAAATGCACGTTCAGGCCATGCGCAAACAGCAGGCAGGCGCCTTGCTTCATGTTCGGGGCGATGACCTCTTCGTAGAGCTTCTTCTGCACCATGTCCGGGGTCAGGATCGCAACCAGGTCGGCACTCTTGACCGCCTCGGCCGGCGCCACCACGGTGAAGCCGTCGGCCTGAGCCTTGGATTCGGTCGGGCCACCGGCACGCAGGCCGACGGTGACCTCGAAGCCGGAATCGCGCAGGTTCAGCGCATGCGCGCGGCCCTGGCTGCCGTAGCCGATGATCGCGATTTTCGGTTGGGTGTCGTTGCTCATGGAGTAGTCCTTGCGGGGTTGGCAGTGGGAAAAGGATCAGCCGGCAGCGTCAGGGGCTGGCCGGCCGAGCAAAGCGGGGATGGACGACGGCACCGGCCATGCAGGCACTGCACCAGCGCAGTGGCCGGCGCGGGTAGGGCAGTTGGTGGCGATGTCGGTGATGTCGTTCATGTCATTCGAAACTTTTGGTGGTCCCTGAAACGCGAAACCCCGCGCCGTTGCCGGTGCGGGGTCTGATCGAAGCCTTGTGTGTCTGTTGCCTACACGAAGTCCCGTCCCGCACCGGTTGGCGAGGTAATAAGTACGAGCACGAGAAGCGACGCTGCCGACGCGCCGATGGGCGCGGACACTGGGGCGTTCGAGGTGGTGTGGCGGTGCGACATGTGGCTGAGATAACCATCGCTGCAGGTGGGGTGTCAACCCTTGCGCATGAAACGGCCGCATCAATCGGCGCTGTGCCGCGCGAAACCGCGTGGCAGCAGCATGGTTGCTGTTGAAACCGCATCGTTGCAGGGTGGTGACGGGCGATGCGAGTCACTAAATGCGCGGTATTTGTGCTGACAGGCAGCGCTTGTCGAGCGAGGCGGCCCGACCCGCTGGTATGGTTGGCCACTTACCTGTGGTGTCCGGGGATCTTCTGTCATGCGTCGCGTACCTGTGTTGTTGATGTCTGCCCTGGCGCTGCTCGCGCCGCCCCTCACTGCTGCCGACCGGATCACCGGGCAGCCGTTCGCCACCCGCTCCGAAGTCATCGCCCCGCATGCGATGGCGGCGACCTCGCAGCCGTTGGCCACCCAGATCGCGCTGGATGTGATGAAGGACGGCGGCTCGGCGGTGGATGCGGCGATTGCCGCCAATGCCGCGTTGGGCCTGATGGAGCCCACCGGCAACGGCGTCGGCGGGGATCTGTTCGCCATCGTCTGGGACCCCAAGACCAGCAAGCTCTACGGCTACAACGGTTCGGGCCGCTCGCCCAGGTCGCTGACCCTGGCCGAGTTCCAGCGCCGTGGGCTGAAGGACATACCGCCGACCGGCCCGTTGCCGGTCTCGGTGCCGGGCGCGGTGGATGGCTGGTTCGCGCTGCACGAGCGCTTCGGGCGCAAGCCGATGGCGCAGAACCTGGCCCCGGCGATCCGCTACGCCCGTGAAGGCCATCCGGTGGCCGAGACCATCGCCTATTACTGGGACCGCTCGGTGCCGCGGCTGTCGCAGTACCCCGGCTTCAAGGAGCAGTTCACCATCGACGGCCATGCTCCGCGCAAGGGCGAGCTGTGGAAGAACCCGAACCTGGCCAACACCTTGCAGCAGATCGCCGACGGTGGCCGCGATGCGTTCTACAAGGGCGACATCGCCCGCACCATCGGCGCCTATTTCAAGGCCAATGGCGGCTACCTGAGTTACGAGGATCTGGCCAGCCACACCGGCGAGTGGGTGGAGCCGGTGTCCACCAACTACCGTGGTTATGACGTCTGGGAGTTGCCGCCCAACAGCCAGGGCATCGCCGCGCTGCAGATGCTCAATATCCTGGAAGGCTACGATTTCTCCAAGATACCGTACGGCTCGGCCGAGCATGTGCACCTGTTCACCGAAGCCAAGAAGCTGGCCTTCGCCGACCGCGCGCGCTTCTATGCCGACCCGGCGTTCCAGCCGGCGCCGCTGGCCAGGCTGATTTCCAAGGACTACGCCGCGCAGCGTCGCGCGCTGATCTCCATGGACAAGGCGCTCAAGGAAGTGCAGCCGGGCACGCCCAAGCAGCTGGAAGAAGGCGACACCATCTACATGACCGTGGCCGATGCCGACGGCATGATGGTGTCGCTGATCCAGTCCAATTACCGCGGCATGGGCAGCGGCATGGCCCCGCCCGGGCTGGGCTTCATCCTGCAGGACCGCGGCGAGATGTTCGTGCTGAAAAAGGATCACCCCAACGGCTACGCGCCGGGCAAGCGGCCGTTCCAGACCATCATTCCCGCCTTCGTCACCAAGGACGGCAAGCCGTGGCTGAGCTTCGGGGTGATGGGCGGGGCGATGCAGCCGCAGGGACACGTGCAGATCGTGATGAACCTGGTGGACTTCCATATGAATCTGCAGGAGGCCGGCGACGCGCCACGCATCCAGCATGAAGGCTCCACCGAGCCGACCGGCCAGGCCACCGCGATGAGCGACGGCGGCGAGGTCAACCTGGAAACCGGCTTCTCCTACGACACCATTCGCGCGCTGATGCGCAAAGGCCACCGGGTGATCTTTGCCGATGGCCCGTATGGCGGGTACCAGGCGATCGCGCGCGACCCGGCCAGCGGGGTGTATTACGGCGCTTCGGAAAGCCGCAAGGACGGGCAGGCCGCCGGCTACTGAGCGGGCGCTTGCGGTGCGTGGCGCCGCTCAATTGCAACCGCAGTGCGCCGCTAATGATGGTGATGGATTAGGAAAGCCCATGAGCTCGATGCAACAGCCCGATCCGCCGTCGCAAACGCATGCGGCGCTGCTCCCCGATGCACCGGTCGCGCTGTTGCGGCTATCGGCCGAGGCCTGCGTGGTGGCCTGCAACCGCGCAGGCCTGGACGTCCTGGGCAAGACCGCCGGCGAGCTGCAAGGCGCACCGGCGTCGGTGTTGTGGGGATTGTGCGCAGCCGATCTGATCGGCGAAGACGGCGTCTGGGCGGCCCCGGGCGACGACCCGGCCCGGCGCGTGCGCTATGTGCGCGACCGCGAGCACGGTGGCTGGATGCTGTCGTTGCCGCATGTGGAAACCGCGATCCTGCTGCGCGAAGCCACCCGTCTGGCCGACGACAGCCGACCGGTGCCGATCTCGCCGCTGCTGCAGCCGCTGGTGGCGCGCCTGCAGGCCGAACACGAAGACCGCACCGTGCTGGAGCGCACCGCCAACGCGTTGGCTGGTTGCGAGCTGGAACTGCTGCTGCCGCCCGGTCTGGCGGAGACCGACATGGGGCGCCGGCTGCAGGCCGGCTTCGGCAATCTGGCCGAAGCGATCCGCCAGGCCGTGGCGTTGTCGGTGCAGATCGCCGCCGAAGTGCCGCCGCTGGTGGCCGAAAACGACGGCATGGTGCGTCAGTCGCAGGCGCAGGCCGATGCACTGGATGGCGCCCGCACGGCGGTGCAGCGGCTCTCTTCGAGCCTGCAGGACGTCAACGCCGATCTGGCGCAGGTGATTGCGCTGGCCGCCAGTGCCGACGACAGCGCACGTCAGGGCGTCGCCGCCGCACATGCGCTGGGCCAGGCCATGCACGAAGTGGAACGTCGCGCCGCGCGTGCCGGCGAGGTCATCGAAGTCATCGACTCGGTGGCGTTCCAGACCAATATCCTGTCGATCAACGCCGGTATCGAAGCCGCGCATGCCGGCGATGCGGGGCGCGGGTTCGCGGTGGTCGCCACTGAGATCCGCCGCCTAGCCGAACGGGCGGCAGCGGCAGCGCGCGACGTGCGCGCGATCCTGGCCGAAACCAGCGCCGCGGTGGGCGAGGGTGCGGCCTCCGCGCGCGGCACCGAAGCGGTACTCGACGGCATCACCCGCGTGCTCGGCCAGGCCAGCAGCGCGATGACCACCGTGGCCGGGCGGATCCAGGCGCAGGACGGTGAGATTCGCGGCATCGAACGTGCCGTCGATGGCGTGGTGGCGCTAGGTCGCAGCAACCTGCAGCATGCCGCGCACGTGGCCGAACGCAGCGAGGCGCTGGAGCGCGGTACCGAAACGCTGCGCGATTGCGTGGGCCTGTTCCGTCTGCCGGCCGACCCGCTGACAGTGCCCCGGCACGCGCGCGTCAAGGAACTCACCGTGGCGACCGCCGCTCGTATCGGCACTGCCCTGGCGCAGGCCATCGCACGCGGCCAGATCGACGAAGCGGCGCTGTTCGCCCGCACCTACACGCCGATTGCCGGCGTGGAGCCGGCCAAGTTCAGCACCGACTTCGATGCGCTTTGCGACGAGGTGTTGCCGGCCTTGCAGGAGCCGCTGCTGGATGCGCATCCGTGGATCGTGTTCGCCATCTGCGCCAATCCCGACGGCTATGTGCCCACGCATAATCTGCGCTTCACCCAGCCGCTGACCGGCGATCCCAAGCGCGATCTGGTCGGCAACCGCACCAAGCGCAAGTTCACCGACCGCGTCGGCCGCAGCGTGGGCGCGCACACCGACCCGTATCGCCTGCAGGTCTACCGCCGCGACACCGGCCAGATCATGTTCGACCTGTCGGCCCCGATCTACGTCGGCCGCAAGCACTGGGGCGGTTTGCGGGTGGGCTATACGCTGGACTAGCTTGCGTGGTCACTGCGGCGCGGCGGATACGGCACTGGACGTCGTCGCTGTGGTGGTGTCGCCCAACTGCTCGGCAAGAAAGCGTTCGAGCGTGCGGTAGAAGGTGACCTGGTTGGCCTCCTTGTAGAAGCCGTGGCCTTCCTTGGGAACGGCCATCCACTGCGGCGCGTTGCCGCTGCGCGTCAATGCCGCGCGCAGGCTCTTGGCCTGTGCAAACGGGGCGCGTTCGTCCTCTTCGCCGTGCACGAGCAGCACCGGCACCTTGATGCGCTCGGCCAACATCACCGGGGAGTGTGCGGCCAGTTCGGCGGCATCACGGCCGATGGCGCGCTCCAGATAATTCAGGCCGTACTCGCTGCGATTGATGTCGCCCTTGCTGTACATCATCTGCAGATCGTAGATGCCGGCCACACCGACCGCGCAGCGGAACAACTCCGGCGCCTTGACCTGCACCATCATGGCGGCATACGCGCCGAAACTGGCGCCGTAGCTGCAGATGCGCGTCTGATCGGCCAGTCCCTGGCCCACCGCCCAGCGTACGCCGTCGATCAGATCGTCCTGGATGCGTTCGCCCCACTGGCGATATCCGGCGCGCTCGAACCGGTTGCCACGACCCAGGCCGCCGCGATAGTTGACCTGCAGCACCAGATACCCGCGGCTGGCCAGGAACTGGGCGTCGGTATCGAAGGCCCAGCCATCGCCATCTGCGTGCGGGCCGCCGTGCGGCAGCAGGATCATCGGCAGGCGCACCCCATTTGCGGCGTTGCCGGGAACGGTGAGCACGCCGTCCAGGGTCAAGCCGTCGCTGGCTTGAAAGGTCACCATGCGCCGCTCGCTCATCTGCGCTGCCTGCAATGCATTGCGTGCCTTGATGACGAGTTTGAGCGTATTGCTCGGCCGGTCGAAGATGTACCAGGCTCCGGCATCGCGGTCGCTGTAGGCCCTCAGCAGCAGGCCATTGCCGTCCTCGGTGAAATTGATGAAGTCCACGTACTGGCCGGCCAGGGTCTGGCTCAGGCTCCGGTGCAGTTGCGCTTCGGCGGTGTCCTGCTCGAAATAGCGCAGTGTCGGCCGCCCTGGCCCCAGCCGTGCAGCAAACGGCGTTTGCGGCGCCGAACCCCATTGCAGGTCATCCACGCTGTAGAACGGGTCCGACGCAAGCACCCTGCGCTGCTGGCCATCGGGATCGGTGGCCACCAGGACTGCAGGGCCACCCGCGTCGCTGTACCAGCCATAGAGGCGGCCCGGCTGCCGCGCGAATGCGATCGGTCGCCAGCTAGCCTGGACCTGGCTCATTGGCGACCAGCCATTGCCCGAGCGGCGGAACAGCAACGGGTTATCGTTGTCGTCGGTGCCGTACGCGTAGTGCGCCACGCCATCGTGGTCGAGCACGAATCGCAGATCGGGGACGTCGATGTCGGCCATCAGGCGATGGGTGGTGGTGTTGGCGTCGACGTCGTAGAGCATCGAGTGGCGCGAGTCCAGTGACAGACGCCGCATGTAGAAGTGCCCGTTGCGGCGACTCGGCAGGCCCTCGATATAGCCGAATCCGCGCTCCAGGCCCGCATTGCGCGTGCTTTGCAGGTAGCCGTACACATAGCGCTGATTGCTGCCATCCAGATCGGTGGCGATGATCTCGCCCATCGGCACGGGTTCTTCCAGCGAGCCGAGTTTGCGCCCCTTGCCGATCACCAGCCGCCGGTCGCTGACCCAGGCAATGCGCACCGGCAATTCATAACGCGGCAAGCGCAGCATCGTGGTGGATTGCATGCCGGCGATGCGGTAGACCACCAGCGCGTAGTTGCCATCGCCCAGATTCGCACTGACCGCCAGATGCTTTCCATCGGGTGACATCGCCGGCGAGGTGATCGGACCGGATTCGACGAATGCCTCGACAGGCGGCGCAGAGGCGGCCTGCGCGGTCCCTGAAAAAAATATTCCCGTCAGCAGCACTGCCGCCCAGCCAAACCGGTGCATCCTCTGCATCTGCGTCGTCCATCCCCTGTTTCACAGAACGATAACGAACCGGCGACGGCTGTGGCAAGTAGGTCCAAAAAAAAGCCGCCGAAGATCGGCGGCAGGGAGAGAGAGCGGGTTTCTTGTTGTAGTGACTGCAGGCTAGCGGGGGGATGTGCCGTGGAAATGTCCCTGCATGGCGCCGCTGGCGTGCTGCGTGCCAAGCGGCCGCCTGCGTGTCAGCCCTGGCACATGCACAACGACCTCCCGAGGGAGGCCGTTGTGACAACCGGCGTATCCAGCCAGCGGGCCCGGCGGCCCAAGGGCGCGCGATCAGAAGCGCTGGGTGTACTGCAGGTAGCTGTAGCGTCCCGGGATGGCATAGGCCGAGTCGAACGAGTTGGCAGAGGCGCTGAGCGCCACCGGCGGGTCGCGGTCGAAGACATTGTTCAAACCCACGCGCACAGTCGCATTCCACGGCAGCTGGTAAGACACCTGCATGTCGTTGAACGCAGTCGCCGCGACGTGGCGATAGTTGCCGGTGTCGTCCAGCTCCGAGTCGTAGTCCTTCATGCCCGAGTAGTACCGCACGGCCCAGTTGGCGGCCAGGTTGCCGTAGCTCCAGTCCAGGGTGAGCGTGCCGCGCGTGCGCCAGTTCGGGTTATCGGTGTGGTAGATGCCGTTGTAGCTTTCCCAGGCCGCATTGTCGTCCTGCTTCTGCTCGTTGACGGCCACGTAGGTCGAATCCAGCGTCAGCATGAACTGACCGATCGCGGTCTGCGGCAGTTTGTAGCGCGCGGTGAAATCGTAGCCTTCCATGCGTTGCTCGCCGACGTTCACCGGCTGGATCACCAGGCCGGTGATAGCGCCGGTGGCATCGCGGGTGACCAGGTCGCAGAACGCCGAGACATTGAACTGGTAACACTGCGACAGGATCTGGTTGGCGCTGAATTCGGTGATGGCGTCGGTGATCCTGATCTTCCACCAGTCCAGCGACACATCCAGGCCTTGCACCGAGGCGGGGCTGTAGACGAAACCGAGCGTGGCGTTCTTAGACTTTTCCGGCTGCAGGTTGGCGTTGCTGGTGTAGGTGAACGGATAGATGGTCTGGCCGGAGTTGCCGCTGGCGCTGTTGTACTCGGCCACGTAATTGGCCGGTACGCCGCCGGCCGCGCACGCGGTGGCAATCGCGCCGGTGTAGGAGGTGCTGTTGGTCGAGCAGGGATCGGAATAGGTATCGAAGCTGTCCGATGCGCCCAGGTACAGGTTTTCGATCGATGGCGCGCGGAAGCCGGTAGCGTAGTTGCCACGGATCAACAGGTCGGCGACCGGTTTCCACTTGAAACCGAATTTGCTGTTGGTGGTGCTGCCGAAGGTGTTGTAGTCCGAGTAACGCACGGCTGCGCTCAGTTCCAGCAATTGCGCACCGGCCACATCCTTCAGCAGCGGAATCGCCACTTCGGTGTAGTAGTCGTTGAGCGTGTACGAGCCGGAGGTGGGCGTAAACGAATTGCCCGAGGTGTAACCGGCCGAAATCAACGCATCCGGCGAGGAGAAGCCGCTTTCCTCGCGATGCTCGACGCCGGCGGCAAAGCTCATCCAGCCGGCAGGAAGCTCGAACAGATCGCCGGTGAGGTTGGCGGTGAAACTGCTGTTCTTGTACTGATAGGTGTTGTGCGCGGTGAACAGGATGTAGTCCAGCATCTCCTGAGTCACGCCACCGGCCGGCGACAGTGGGTTGAATGGCACGCAGCCGGCAATGACTGCGCCGCCGCTGTCCAGGCACGACAGGGTGCCATTGACGATGGCGGATGCGCCGAGCGCGTTGCCCAGGTTGAGCAGGTTGACGTCGCCGTACTGGGTTTCGGTCTGGTCGGTCTGATTGTGCGCAAAGCCCACGTCCCAACTGAACTGCCTGTCCGCAAACTGGAAGTCGCCTTCCAGCCCGGTATACACGTGCGAGGTCTTGACGTCCTGCTGGTAGGTGCGCGCGAATTCGGTCAACCGATGCGACCAGCCCACATCGCGTCCGTCGCCGCCGTAGGCGCTGTTGTACGGGTTGTAGTAGCTGTCGCCGCTCATCAGGATGCCGGTGTTGACCGAGGCCAGCGGAAAGCCGGCCAGCTGCTGTGACGATTGGCGGCGGTTGTAGAGTCCATCGAACTTGAAGCGCACGTTCTCGGTAAGTGCGTAGTTGCCCTGCACGTACAAGGCATCACGCTTCTGCGGCGTGACC
The DNA here is from genome assembly GCF_056725185.1 of Xanthomonas sp. NCPPB 3218. NCBI lineage: Bacteria > Pseudomonadati > Pseudomonadota > Gammaproteobacteria > Lysobacterales > Lysobacteraceae > Xanthomonas > Xanthomonas sp. NCPPB 3218. Next base: position 4,017,261 of record NZ_CM161516.1, on the reverse strand, counting down.
AGGTAATTGTCCTTGGCGTAGTTGTAGCCGTAGTCGGAGGTATTGAAGGCGGTGTACTGGTCCAGACCGTAGCGCGGATAATTGCTGTCGCCGCTGGCGGTTGCGCTGCCGGGCAACACGGTCCAGGCACCGCTGTTGCCACCTGCACGCAGACGGCCACTTGCCGAGTAGCTGCTGTACGCCGACGACCCTGCGCCATACACCGGCTCGGCCGAGATCTCGCGGTCGCCTGCCATCACCGCATCTTCCTTGACGCTGGACAGCCCGATCACCAGATTGCCGCGCTCGCTGGTGGCGCCCACGGTGGCATCGAACGAGGTGCGCTGACCGTCGCCCTGGCCGTACTGGCCGACGTAGGCATTGACTTCGGCACCATCGAAATCGCTGCGGGTGATGATGTTGACCACACCGGCGATGGCATCGGAGCCATAGATCGACGAGGCGCCGTCCTTGAGCACTTCCACGCGCTCCACGATGGCCGACGGGATGGTGTTGAGATCCACCGAGCCGGACAGGCCCGACACCCAGCGCCGTCCGTTGACCAGGACCAGGGTGCGCGAGGCACCCAGGTTGCGCAGGCTCACGGTGGCCGAGCCGTCGCCGCCGTTGTTGACGGTGGAGTTCATCGTTGCGCCATTGGAGGGGATGCGCTTGAGCACGTCGGCCACCGAGGTCAGACCCTGCTTTTCGATGTCCTGACGCGTGAGCACCAGCACCGGTTGCGAATTTTCCACATCGACAGAGCGGATGCGCGAGCCGGTGACTTCGATCTTGTCCAGATTGGTCGGACTCTTGTCGGTCTGTTCCTGGGCAACGGCACTGGTGGTGATGCACAGGCCGATGGCGATCGCGAGCGAGCCCCGACGCAGGGTCGGGTGGAGCGTGGACATAGTCATGTGTACGGCGATTCCCGGTAGAGGAGGAACGACAGCGCGATCCCCGTTGGATGGCACCTGCGCATGTACGTCTTCATCGGCACGACACGCAGGCTTAGCGGGAATTTAACGAGCGCGTGTCGCCACCGTTTTTCGCCAATCGGCGCCTTGTCGCGCTGCGCCGCGCACAGTGCGCGGGTGCGCCATGCAATGCCGTGGCGAGGCCGTGCATGTGCACCGCCGACCTGCGGCGGCAGGCGGAGACATATGTCGCTGTGAAAGGCGAGGCTACTGCTGCACGCTCTGCCAGGTGGGCAGCGTTCGCTGCCCAGAACGGCATGCGTCGCTGGCGCACTCGGTGCGGGCGCATTGCCGACGCCCCGCGATATTTTTTCAGCCGCGCAGGGTGCGATGTGGTTTAATCGCCGCCGAAGTGGGGGTACCGCAGTACGCTGCGGTTGAGATAGTCCCTTCGAACCTGATCCGGCTGATACCGGCGTAGGGAAGCTTCGTTAGATGCGATGGTCCGTGCCTGCACGGGTGCATCGCCATTGAGCGCCGCCGCTTCGTCCGCCTGCGAATCCTTCGCAGGGCCAGCGCCGTGGGTGCTGGTCTTCCAGCACACAGGACGAACGCCATGAATGCCGCGCCGACCGTTTTGCAGCAACAAGCCCAGTCGCTGTCCGAGGCTGTGACCCAGCCGATTCCAGGCTCCCGCAAGGTCTTCGTGCAGGGTTCGCGCGCCGACCTGCAGGTGCCGATGCGCGAGATTGCATTGACCCGCACACCGACCCTGTTCGGTGGCGAGGACAACGCGCCGCTCAGCGTCTACGACACCTCCGGGCCGTATACCGACCCGCATGCCGCGATCGATCTTGCCGCCGGTCTGGCGCCGCTGCGCGCGCGCTGGATCGCCGAGCGTGGCGATACCGTGGCGCTGGATGGCCTGAGTTCCAGCTTCGGCCGCGGCCGCGAGCACGATGCGCGCCTGGATGCGGTGCGCTTTCCTGCACGGCGCCTGCCACGCGTGGCGCGCGAGGGTGCCAACGTCACCCAGATGCATTACGCGCGGCGCGGCATCATCACCCCGGAAATGGAGTTCGTGGCGATCCGCGAAAACCAGCGCCTGGAAGCGGTGGCCGACGCGATGCTGCGCAAGCAGCATCCGGGCGAAGCCTTCGGTGCCGCGATCCAGCAACGCATCACACCGGAATTCGTGCGTGACGAAATCGCACGCGGCCGCGCGATCCTGCCCAACAACATCAATCACCCGGAAAGCGAGCCGATGATCATCGGTCGCAACTTCCTGACCAAGATCAACGCCAACATCGGCAACAGCGCGGTGTCGTCCGGCATTGCGGAAGAGGTCGAAAAGCTGGTGTGGTCGATCCGCTGGGGCGGCGACACGGTGATGGACCTGTCCACCGGCAAGCACATCCACGAAACGCGCGAATGGATCATCCGCAATTCGCCGGTGCCGATCGGCACGGTGCCGATCTATCAGGCGCTGGAAAAGGTCGACGGGCGTGCGGAAGAGCTTACCTGGGAAATCTTTCGCGACACCTTGATCGAGCAGGCCGAGCAGGGCGTGGATTACTTCACCATCCACGCCGGCGTGCTGCTGCGCTATGTGCCGCTGACGGCAAAGCGGGTGACCGGCATCGTCTCGCGCGGCGGGTCGATCCTGGCCAAGTGGTGCCTGGCCCATCACAAGGAAAACTTTCTCTACACGCACTTCGAAGACATCTGCCAGATCATGAAGGCCTATGACGTGGCGTTTTCGCTGGGCGATGGCCTGCGCCCGGGCTGCATTGCCGATGCCAACGATGCAGCCCAGTTCGGCGAGCTGGAAACGCTGGGCGAGCTGACCAGAATCGCCTGGAAGCACGATGTGCAGACCATGATCGAAGGTCCGGGGCATGTGCCGATGCAGCTGATCAAGGAAAACATGGACAAGCAGCTGCGCGAATGCGGCGAGGCGCCGTTCTATACCCTGGGGCCGCTGACCACCGATATCGCGCCCGGCTACGACCACATCACCAGCGCCATCGGTGCGGCGATGATCGGCTGGTTCGGCACCGCGATGCTTTGCTATGTCACGCCCAAGGAACATCTGGGCCTGCCCAACCGGCAGGACGTACGCGACGGCATCATGGCCTACAAGATCGCCGCACATGCTGCGGATCTGGCCAAGGGGCATCCCGGTGCGCAGGTGCGTGACAACGCCTTGAGCAAGGCGCGTTTCGAATTCCGGTGGGACGACCAGTTCCATCTCGGGCTGGATCCGGAAAAGGCCAGGGAGTTCCACGACGAAACCCTGCCCAAGGAGGCGCACAAGCTGGCGCACTTCTGCTCGATGTGCGGGCCGCATTTCTGCTCGATGAAGATCACCCAGGACGTGCGCGATTATGCGGCCGAGCACGGTATGGGCGAGGCGCATGCCTTGTCGGCGGGAATGGAAGAGAAGTCGGCACAGTTTCTGGCGCAAGGCGCGCAGGTGTATCGCGCCACGTGACATGCGGCAGCATCGTCGCGTTGCAGCAGACCGACTGGCTGCTTAGGAAAAATTCAGCTTCGACTTAGTCAGATCGCAGCGCGGTACGCAAGTGCCGCGCGGTGACTGCGTTGCAAGCGGTTACAGCCCGCAAGCATTTCGCGGCATTTTCCTGAATCGCAGATAAAAAAATCGCGCCAGAGGCGCGAAGGGGACATCGTAATTATTTGAATTCGTCGGCGAGAGAGAGAGAGCCTGACGTCGCCACCTGTCGTAGGGAAGCAACGAGGCATAGAGTAAAATTTGCACCAAATGGATGCATGACACAGTTGGTTGTGGTCCTTTGCTGAATTTGGCGTTTCGCGCGAAGTGCGTGTTGCGTTCTTTGTAGTCCTTGCATGCCGATGCGTGTTTCTTGCCGATGAGTGTTCCTCCCGCTAATGCCATGCCATCGGGCCGGTTACGTGTCGGCCAATGCGTGGTCGACGTCGCCTCGCGCGAGGTGCATGCGCCCGGCGCCAAGCGCGCCGCGCGTCTGGCGCCGAAATCCCTGGCGGTATTGCTGACGCTGGCGCGGCAGCCGGGCCAGGTGGTGACGCGCGAGCAACTGCTGGCCGAGGTCTGGCCCGACACCTTGCCGACCAACGACGTGGTGACCCAGGCGGTCACGCAACTGCGCAAGGCATTGGCCAGCAACGGCAGCCAGCGCTTCGAGCATATCGAGACCATTGCCAAGACCGGCTATCGGCTGCTGGCCCCGGTTGCGTGGGAGCAGCCGTCGGACGGTCCGGCCGATGTTGCCGCGCCCGCGACGGCGGTGACTGCATCGGACAAGGAGCCCGGCGAGCGCAACCGCACCGCCGGCGTCACCGCGACTGCTGCAGTGGAGCGCAGCCCGGTCACCCGGCAGCCTCCAGCATCGGTTCCGCCTGCGTCGGCTGCAGTGCGGCAGCGCCGATGGATGGCCTTGGCAGTGGCCAGCGTGGCCTTATTGGTGGTGCTGGGACTGGCGGCGCGGACGCTGTGGATGCGCGCGCCGGATCGCGACGCGGCAGCGGCCTCGGCAGTGCTCGGCAGCCCCAAGCGCCCGTATCAGATCATCACTGCGGGCGGCGGATTCGATCTCATGCCCAGCCTGTCGCCGGACGGGGCGATGGTGGCCTATGCCTCGCTGACCAGCGATCGCGCAGGCACTTCGATCCTGGTCAAGACCACCAACAACGCCTACCCGCGCGTGCTGGACACGCCGGCGGCCGGTATCTCCGATCGGCTGCCGGCCTGGTCACCGGATGGGCGCGAGATCGCCTTCTCGCGGCAGGCGCCCGATGGCAGCTGCCGCATCATGATTGCTGCTGCCAACGGCCCGGCTGCCGCACGCGAGGTGGCGCGCTGCGATGGCGCGGACATGCTGAGTTTCAGTTGGTCGCCGGACGGCCGTGCCCTGCTGTTCGGCAGCATGACCGGCATGCACGGGTCGCCGCGCATGCGGCGGCTGGATCTGGAAACCGGCCAATGGCAGCCGCTGCGCTACAGCGCGCAGTCGAGCGACTTCGACTACACGCCGCGCTATTCGCCCGACGGGCACTGGATCGTGTTTCTGCGCAATCCGCAGCTTGGCGATCTGTGGCGCATTTCGGCAAGCGGCGGAACCGCCGAGCGGCTGACCCACGACAACGCCGATATCCGTGGCTGGAGCTGGTTGCCCGACGGCAGCGGGCTGATCTTCGGGCGTCGTGTGGACAGCGAAGCGCGGCTCTACCGGCTCGATCTGGTCGACCGCAGCCTGCATGACCTCGGTGTGGACGATGCGCAGGCACCGGATGTGGCGCATGGTCATCTGGTCTTCGTGCAGCGCAAACCGCAATTTGGCGTCTATCAGGTCATTCACGACCCCATGAATGGCGGCTACATTCGCCGCCGGCTGTTTCCTTCCAGCGGGCGCGACGATCAGCCGATGATTGCGCCGGACGGGCGCCAGTTGATCTTTGCCTCCAATCGCTCCGGTGCGTACGGCCTGTGGTGGGGCGATGTCGGCAAGCCCGGCTCGGTGCGCCTGATCGAAGGCCTGCGGCCGGATGCGCGCCAGGCCGCCGACTGGTCGGCCGACTCGCAACACGTGCTGGTCAGCGGCAGCGATGCGCACGGGCATGCGGCACTGTTCGAAGTGACCCCGAGTACCGGCAAGGCGCTGCGGCTCCCGGTGCCGCAGCCGCGACCGTTGCAGGCGATCCATGTTCCCGATCCCGATCAGTTGTTGGTGGTGGCTGCCGCCGATGACGGGCGCACCTTTGCCACGCTCTACGACAGACGCAGTGCTCCATGGCGCGCGCTGGCGTCGCTGCAGGACGTCTCGCAGCTGCGGCTGGACCGCGCCAGCGGCCAGGTATTGCTGACGCGTCTGACCGGCGGCGGGCTATGGCAGGTCGCCCCGTCGCTGGCCGCCGACACCTTGCGACCGGTCGATCCGCAGCAGCCATCGCGCTGGCGCTATCGCAGCTGGGCTCCCGGCGCGCGCGGGCAATTGCATTACCTGTCGTCCACAGACGCCTGTGCCACCTATGACAGCGACCTGCGCGGCGGTGTCGGGCGCTGCATGGATGCGGCCAAGTACACCACCATCAATGGTTTCAGCGTGGATCAGCGCAGCGGCGCGTTGTATGTGGCATTGGCAGAAGAAGACGGCAGCTCGATTGCCTTCATGGCGTTGCCGGAGCGCCTGGCCACGCCGTTGGGTGTGATATCCAACCTGTTGATCGTGTTGAGGAAAATCGCTTCGTAAGTTTTTCGGAAAGACTTCGTGGCAATTTCGGCAGACCTTCGTCGGAACTTCCTGACTGACGCCAGATTCGGCAAAACACTACGCCCTCTTTTGTACAGGGGGCTGCCACCATGCAACAGGTCATCACCGCAGATCGCGGGCTCGCACTTTCCTTGGACGGTGCCAGCGAGCCGACGTCGACGACCTGTCTGGCGGTCTCCCGCCTGGGCAGCATCCGGACCGCCGCGGCCACGTTCACGCTGTGGGTGCAGTTGCGCGGCCGCGCCTGGGTGGAGTCAAAGGAAGGGCGCTTCCGTCTGCGCGCCGGCGACTGGATCGCCTTCGACAAGGAATCGCATCCCACCGTACAGGCCGACCGCAGCGCGCTCTGTGTCGGCGTCAGCCTCGATGGCGACAGTCTGCAGTCGCTGGCCGAGTTGACCGACGCCACGTTGTATCCGGGACGCAGCCAGCTGTCGCGTGGCGATCTGCGCATTGCATTGCGTCTGTGGCGTAATGCGGCTGCGCAGAGCGGCGGTGCATCGGCACGCCCGTTGTTGCTGCATCTGGCTGCGATGCAGCGCGACTTCATCGCGCAGGAGCAGCGCTGCCCGGGGCGTTCGCGCAGCCGTCGCCGTCAGGTCTTCGGTCGCATGCAACGCGCGCGGCTGTATCTGGAAGGCAACAGCGACCGCGTGGTGCGCATCGCCGAGCTGGCGCAGCTGACCAACTTCTCCAGCTGGTATGTGTCCAAGACGTTCCAGAGCCTGTACGAGGAAAGCCCGCAGGCCCTGTCGGCGCGCCTGCGCCTGGAACGCGCCTCCGATCTGCTGCGCGATACCTCGATGATGATCGGTGAGGTTGCTGCCGCAAGCGGGTTCGACAATTGCTGCAGCTTTGCGCGTGCGTTTCGTGCGCGTTTCGGTGTCTCCGCATCGCATTACCGCGACCAAACGACAAATCCGCCAGATTCGGCAAAGCCACGGAACGTGACGCGCAAAGCGACGATGTTCACGCAATCGTAATTTGCACAGGGGCGCTTAACGCGCCACTAACGAACCCTGGAGAGATTGATGAACCTTCGCACCTCCGCAGTGCGGCTGGGCCTGTTGCCCGCCGGTATTGCGATCGCGTTGACGCCGGCATTTGCCGTCGCGCAAGAATCGACCACCACGCTGGACCGTATCGAGATCACCGGCTCGCGCATCCGCAGCGCCGATGTCGAGACCCAGCAGCCGATTTTGACGCTTGACCGTCAGGCACTGGAAAAGCAGGGTCTGACCTCCGTCGCCGACGTGCTGCAGAACCTGACCTCCGCTGGTTCGCCGGCGATCTCGCGCGCTGATGCGCTGTCGTCGGGCGAAGACGTCGGCGGTTACTACGTCGATCTGCGTAACCTCGGCGCGCAGCGTACGTTGGTGCTGGTGAACGGTAAGCGTCTGGGTGCATCGACCTCCGGTCTGCAGGATCTCAGCCAGATTCCGATGTCGGCAATCGAGCGTATCGAAGTGCTGAAGGATGGCGCTTCGTCCATCTACGGTTCCGATGCCATTGCCGGTGTGGTCAACGTCATCACCCGCAAGCGTTTCGACGGCGCAGAAGCCAGTGTGCAGTTCGGCCAGTTCGGTCAGGGCGACGGCGATACCACGCAGTACTCCTTCACTGTCGGTTCGCAGGGCGAGCGCGGCGGCGTGACGCTGTCGGCCGAGTACTCCAAGCAGGATCCGGTGTTTGCCAAGAACCGCTGGTTCAGCCGCGATGGCTCGCGTGGTCCCAACTCCACCCCGAACAGCTGGAGCCCGATCAGCCAGAACGGCTCGTGGTGCAATCCGCTGCAGGTCGACTGCGCAGATCCGGACACCGCGGTGTGGCAGACCCTCAATGCCGGTGGTAACCCGAACAACCCGGCCGACTATCACCCCATCACCCCGGCCGAGTACGCCAACTCGAACCAGCAGATGATGGTGCAGACCGGTATCGAGCGGAAGTCGGTGTTTGCCAACGTCAACTACGACGTTGCCGATGCCATCACCTTCAACGCCGACATCGCTTACAACGAGCGCACGACCGACGGACAGATCGCGGGTTATCCGTACCAGTCCGGTTCGTTCGGCACGCCGCTTGAAGCCGGCAGCGCGTTCAATCCGGTTGGCCAGGACGTCGATTTCCGTCGCCGCCTGTGGGAAGTGCCGCGCGCCACCGAAAACCAGCTCAAGACCCTGCGCTTTGCGCCGACCTTGAGCGGCTACTTCGATCTCGGTGGCAAGACCTGGGACTGGGACGTTGGCGCGTTGTGGAATCGCAACGAGAACACCAAGCGCAGCCGTGGCGACATGAGCCTGATCGCATCGCGTCAGGCACTGGGCCCGTCCTTCATCAACGGCCAGGGCGTTGCACAGTGCGGTACCGCTGCCAACCCGACCCCGCTGTCGGCGTGCCGTCCGTGGAACCCGTTGCTGCCGTACAACGTTGCAGGTCAGGGTTCGCTCGCCGATCCGGCGTTGCAGGAATTCCTGTTCCCCACCTTCACCGATACCGGCCTGACCAAGACCACCAGCTTCACTGCCAACCTGTCCGGTTCGATCGTTGAACTGCCGGCTGGCGACCTGGGCATTGCGGTCGGCTATGAACACCGCAAGGAAGAAGGCCGCTTCTCTCCTGACGCATTCGCGCAGTCGGGCGAGAGCACGGGCCTGGGTGCCAAGACCACGCAGGGTGAGTACTCGCTGGACGAGGTCTACCTCGAATTGAATGTGCCGCTGCTGAGCGACGCCGCATTCGCCAAGGAACTGACCTTCAACGCTGCGACGTGTTACTCGGACTACAGCAACTTCGGCGACACGCTGAACTCCAAGTTCGGCCTGACCTGGCGTCCGCTGGAAGACCTGCTGGTGCGTGCGACCTATGCGGAAGGCTTCCGTGCGCCGACCATCAGCGATCTGTACGGCGGCCTGAGCAGCAGCTTCGAGGATTACATCGACCCCTGCGGCGTCGGTGCCCCGAACAGCGTCAACGGCAATGCGGCCTGCACCAATGCCGGCGTACCGTTGGGCTACACCCAGCTAGGTCAGGGCTTCGTGCCTTGCACGACCTACCCGTGCCAGACGCCTGACGAATTCGTCAGCGGTGCCAACCCGAACCTGAAGCCGGAAACCTCCACCAGCAAGACCGCTGGTCTGGTGTGGAGCCCGCGTTGGGTGCAGGGCCTGGATATCTCGCTGGATTGGTACCGCTACGAGATCAACGACATGATCATCGCCGATAGCGTCGACCGTATCCTGCGCGACTGCTACGTGCTGGGCAATTCGGAGCGCTGCGCAGGCGTGACGCGTGCAGCCGACGGCCATATCTCCTCGATGACCTACGGCGTGGCCAACCTCGGCCAGATGGAAACCGAAGGCTACGACCTGGGCGTGAAGTACCGTTTGCCGGAAACTGCAATCGGCTCTTTCACCCTGGATTGGCAGACCAGCTACGTCAGCAAGTACGACGAAGCCGGCCAGGACAGCGCGGGCAACGCCATCATGATCGGCCGCGTCGGCGAGCCGGGCATCTTCCGCGTGCGTTCCAACGTTGGCGTGAACTGGGCGCTGGGTGATTTCGGCGTCAACTACACCCTGCGTTACTACTCGGGCATGAAGGAAAGCTGCATCACGCTGGCCGAGGGCTATTGCGACGCCCCCGACCATTTCGCCAACGGCGAATCCGATCCGCTGCGCCACACCGGTTCCAACACCTTCCACGACCTGCAGGTCAACTGGAAGGCACCGTGGGACGCAACGATCGCACTCGGCGCGAACAACGTGTTCGATCACCGCGGTCCGCTGCAGTACTCGGCACCGAACAGCAGCTTCGCCTATTACGGCGGCTTCGAAATCGGTCGCTTCGTGTACATGAAGTACACCCAGCGTTTCTGATCCATCGACGCGCTGTAGCATGAGGGACGGGCCGCAAGGCCCGTCCTTTTTTTATGGTGAGGTGGATGCGATGCAGGCCTCTGCGGCCCTCATGATCAAAGCGACCGTGCCGACGGTCAGCCGACGCCACTGCCATCACTGATGACATCTGCACTGATGTGGCAAGCCGCCGATCGGAAAGGAGGTGCCGGCTGCACTTCAGCGGCTGCGTTTCAATGCGGCCTTGCTGCAGTGGTGCGGCAAAAAAAAACGCGGCTTTCGCCGCGTTTTTTTTATTCACAGGCAGCTCAAGCCTCGGCAAGCCCCAGCAAGGTATCGGCCTGTTCGCGCCAGGTTGGCAGGCGGGCGAGCACACCGACCTTGGACAGGTACTCTTCGTCCACGGTTTCGCCGCTGGCCAATGCGGTCGCCACATGCACCGCGCCGGTCACCCAGAAACTGCGCAGGCTGGAGCGCTGCGGGTGGCGATGGAAGGCCACCGCTTCGATGATCGGCATCGGCAGGCCCCACAGGCCGAGCAGGTAAGCACCGGCTTCGGTATGGCCCAGGCGGTCGTCGCCGCCTTCCAGCGGCGGCTCGCGCTCGTCGCGCACGCCGGGCAGCAACAAGCCGATATCGGCCAGCAGCGCGGCGGTGGAGCCCAGTTCTGCGCTGGTCGGCGGCAACACCTTGGCGGCCAGTCGCGAGGAGAGCAGGGCGCGGCGCTGCATCGCATTGCGCTCGGCCGGGGTCAGCGTCTGCACCGAGAACACTTCGCTGGCCAGGACCAGGTCGCGCAGCGTGGCCACGCCCAGGCGGGTCACTGCCGTGCGCAGATCGGTGATGCTGCGGCCGCCGGAGAAGAATGCGGAATTGCACAGCTGCAGCACCTTGGCGGCAATCGCCGGATCGCCGGCGATCAGCTTGGCGATATCGGCCGCGTCGGCGCCATCGTCTTCTTCCAGTGCATGCATCAGGCTCAGATACAGATGCGGCGGCGACGGCAGTTTTTCGATCCGGCCGATGGCGGCGCGCAAGCGCGGATTGCCGAGCAGATCGCGCAGTTCTTCCAGGCTGGTGATGGCTTCGAGCAGGACTTCCGGGGCCAGCGGCACCGGCAGAAAGCGGTGCGCCACGCCAATGATGCGAGCAGGCGGGGTGCGCTGACCATCCTGGGCATCGATTAGGGCGATGCGGATGGTGTCCGGGCGCAGCGTACGGATCTGCCCCAGCAACGTGGCGGACGTGAGATCGGGCAGGACGGGGGCGACGATGACCGCGTCGAACGGCGATAACGCGGCCGCCTCGATCGCCGAATTGCCGTCGGCCACCTGCTGCACCTGCCACTGATCACCCAGATCGGCGACATAGTCGCTCAATTCGGACGGAAGACTGGCTTCGTCCCCAACAAACAGAATACGCAAGACACTTCCCCAAGAGTCACCGGTGACAGACACCGGCTAAACGCTGTCGGCAATGTACCCAATCTGCCGCCGGCGGTCACCGGGATCACGCCGGAAGCGTGATCCCGATCGCCCCGCGGTTGCGGGGCTGCGTCACGGTCGTTGGATCAGGGTGCGTCGGAATTATAGCGTTCCACCGACTCCACCAGGATGCGCTTGGCCTCGGCCGCGCCGCCCCAGCCATCCAGCTTGACCCACTTGCCCTTCTCCAAGTCCTTGTAATGCTCGAAGAAATGGCCGATGCGCTCCATCCAGTGGCTGGACACCTGGTTGATGTCCTCGATATGCGCGTAGCCGGAGAAGATCTTCTCGATCGGCACTGCCAGGATCTTTTCGTCGCTGCCGGCCTCATCGCTCATGCGCAGTACGCCCACCGGACGGCAACGCACCACCGAGCCAGGCACCAGCGGCAGCGGCAGCACCACCAGCACGTCGGCCGGGTCGCCGTCGCCGCACAGGGTGTTGGGCACATAGCCGTAATTGCAGGGGTAACGCATCGGGGTGGACAGGATGCGGTCGACGAAGATCGCGCCGCTGGCCTTGTCCACCTCGTACTTGACCGGCTCCGAATCCTTCGGAATTTCGATGACGACGTTGATTTCTTCCGGCAGATTCTTGCCGGAGGTGACCAGTTCAAGACCCATGCGCGTAACTCCCGAGGCGTCATCTAGTGTGTGGAGCGCGATTCTACGCGTTCGGCTGTTGCGGTGCAGCGACACTGAATGGGCAATGTTCTGACCGCCGTGTGCGGCATAGCCCGCATTCATCCCGGGGAGCTCCCCGATCGTCGCGGCCCGCGGCGCGGCGCACGCTGCAGACTCATCCACTGCTCGGGAACTGCCATGTTCAAGCCTGTGCGTTTGCTCGTTGTGCTGCTGCTCGCCGGTGCCGCCAATTTCGCCTCTGCGGCGACGCCGGCGCCGACCTTCGTCGATGCGGTGGACTGGCCCGCCAATAGCGAAGGCTGGGAAGCCTTTGTCGATCTGGAGCAGCGGCTGGAACAGGATTTCGACAACATCTGCGGCGACACCTTTTGCGGCGGCGAGTTCAGCGACTACCAGCCGCTGCGCTTGCGTTGCTCGGTGCACCGGGTCAGCGGCGTGGTGCGCAGCTGCATCTGGACCTTCGGGGCCAGCGAGGTCAGCGTCGACCCCGGCAGCGGGTACCTGCGCTCGGACAGTCGGGTCTGGCGCTGCACGGCGCCGCTGAAGGCAGGGACGCGTCTGGACGAGATGTACCGCACCCTGGCGGTGAACAATCCGCTGTTCGAGCCACTGCCCGGTGGGGCGCCGCCGATCTATGACGGCTTGATTGGTTGCCTCTGAGGAACGCTTGCACCGCAAGCCGTGGCGCGGTGTGTTGCCCGGTGCAGCGATTGCATGCGGGCGCCGGACCTGCCCGGCGTCGGCACGTGCGAGCCGATGCGGCACGCGGACCTCAAGGCCACAGACCTATCGCTTGCCCGTAGCGGGCCGACAAGCGGTGCAAGCCGGCGCAGGGACCGGTGCGGTGCCTGGGATCCGGAACGTGAGCCGGCACGTTCCGGGTCCCCGACTTCCATCACCTTCGATCCGCCTGCGGCTTGCGAAAAGTCGGCCTCAAAGCAGCGGCACCAGCAGCAGGGCCACGATGTTGATGATCTTGATCAGCGGATTGATCGCCGGTCCGGCGGTGTCCTTGTACGGGTCGCCCACCGTGTCACCGGTGATGGCGGCCTTGTGCGCCTCGCTGCCCTTGCCGCCGAAATGGCCGTCTTCGATGTACTTCTTGGCGTTGTCCCAGGCTCCACCGCCGGTGGTCATCGAAATCGCCACGAACAGGCCGGTCACGATCGTGCCGATCAACAGGCCGCCCAGGGCACGCGGGCCGAGCAGCAGCCCGACCACCACCGGCACCACCACCGGCAGCAGCGAGGGCAGGATCATTTCGCGGATCGCCGAGCGGGTCAGCATGTCGACTGCGCGGTCGTATTGGGGCTTGGCGGTGCCGGCCATGATCCCCGGAATCTCGCGGAACTGGCGACGCACTTCTTCGACCACGGCGCCTGCCGCGCGCCCCACCGCTTCCATCGCCATCGCGCCGAACAGATACGGGATCAAGCCGCCGATCAACAAGCCGATGATCACGCTGTGGTCGGACAGATCGAAGGCGAAGACCTCGCCGGGATTGGCCGCCTGCAGGTTGTGCGTGTAGTCGGCAAACAGCACCAGCGCGGCCAGTGCGGCCGAGCCGATCGCATAGCCCTTGGTGACCGCCTTGGTGGTGTTGCCCACAGCATCCAGTGGGTCGGTGATGTTGCGCACCTCCGGCGGCAGCTCGGCCATCTCGGCGATGCCGCCGGCGTTGTCGGTGATGGGCCCGTACGCATCCAGCGCCACGATCATGCCGGCCATCGACAGCATTGCCGTCGCTGCGGTTGCAATGCCGTACAAACCGCCAAAATGAAACGCGCCCCAGATTGCCGCGCACACCGCGATGACCGGCAGCGCGGTGGATTTCATCGAGACGCCCAGGCCGGCAATGATGTTGGTGCCGTGGCCGGTGGTGCTTGCGGCGGCCACGTGCTGCACCGGCTTGTACTGGGTGCCGGTGTAGTACTCGGTGATCCAGACGATCAGGCCGGTAAGCACCAGGCCGATCAATGCGCAGGCGTACAAGGCCGTGGCGCCATGCGTGTTGTCGCGCATCAGCGACTGGGTGATCGGCCAGTAGGCGAGTGCGGCCAAGACGCCGGAAACGACCACGCCTTTGTAGAGCGCGCCCATGATCGAGCCGCCCGCTTTGACCTTGACGAACGAGGCGCCCACGATCGACGCGATGATGGAGACGCCGCCCAGCACCAGCGGGTACAGCACCGCGTGCGGCCCGGTTTCACTCAACGTCAGGCTGCCGAGCAGCATCGTGGCGATCACGGTGACCGCATAGGTTTCGAACAGATCCGCCGCCATGCCGGCGCAGTCGCCAACATTGTCGCCCACGTTGTCGGCGATCACCGCCGGATTGCGCGGGTCGTCCTCGGGGATGCCCGCTTCCACCTTGCCGACCAGGTCTGCGCCCACATCCGCACCCTTGGTGAAAATGCCGCCACCCAGGCGCGCGAAGATCGAAATCAGCGACGAACCGAATGCCAGTCCTACCAGCGCATGCAGGTTGCGCTCCAGCGGCAGTCCCATCGCTTGCAGCAGCGCGTAATAACCGGCCACCCCGAGCAACCCTAGCCCCACCACCAGCATGCCGGTGATGGCGCCGCCGCGGAACGCCACATCCATCGCACGGCCGATGCCATGGCGTGCGGCCTCGGCCGTGCGCACGTTGGCGCGTACCGACACGTTCATGCCGATATAGCCGGCCAACCCGGATAGCACCGCACCAATCGCAAACCCGATGGCGGTGTACCAACTCAGAAACAGCCCGACCAGGACGAACAGCACGCCGCCGGCAATCGAAATGGTGAGGTATTGCCGGTTGAGATACGCGCGTGCACCTTCCTGGATCGCGGCGGCGATCTCCTGCATGCGTGCGTTGCCGCTCGGCTGCGCGATCACCCAGCGTGCCGATACACCGCCATAGACGATTGCCAGGACCGCACATCCCAGCGCAAGTGGTAACCCGTAGTGTTCCAGCATGACCCCTCCCAGAGAATGGATGTCGTCCGGTCGGGACGAACCAAGGGCGATGCACGCAGCGAGTGGGGTGGCGAATACGGACTCGACGGCCATGGAGGCCGCAATGCGCGTCGCGATGTTCGGGTGGCCGGATTGCGGGCGAGTATGCGCCGCGGCCTGCGCCGCTGCCACCACTGCGGCTTTGGCGCGTCGTTCAGTCGCGGCATGACAGCCTGCGGCCAACGTGATCGAGCCGATCCAGGAGTGACGATGTCCAACCATGCCGCGTCAACATATGCCGTGACCATCGCTGCAGTGCTGCTCAGCGCCCATGCGCTCGCTGCCGACCCGACGCCGGAGCTGAAACAGCGCCCGGCCGGCACCGCGCAAGCGGTCGGTGCCGTGCACACCCTGCGCCAGATTCCAGAAGCCTGTGCGCGCCTGGAAGGCGTATTCACCGGCAATGCTGCGCAGCCGTATACGTTGTCGGTGGTGCGCAGCAGTCCCACCTGCCAGCCACGCGCCCGCTTCGTGGATTTCGCCAAGGCCACGCCCAGCGTCGCATCGGGCTGGATCTACAACGACGTGATCCGCGTCCCCAGCGCAGCCTGCCCCGCGCAGCAGGCGGTAGTGCGCATCTGGCGCAAGCCGGTGGATGCCAAGCCGCAGCTCGATGGCCAAGGCCAGTCGCGCATCTATCTGGAAGATGCCAAGCAACAGGCTGCCGCCGGAAAGATCCCGCAGGTGCCGATGTTTGCTGCGCAGATGACGGTGGAAGGCAAGGCCTGTCAGTAACTCAGGCGTTCGCTTCAGTCACTCTATTCAACGACAAACCCCGGCCAGGCCGGGGTTGTCTGCATGACGCTTCACAAGGTCACATGCGTCGTCGCAGCGGCGCATCCGTCGATCAGTGTCGTCAAAAACCTGGACGACCAGGCGGGGCACTGTATCGATGACCGCATGCCGTGTTGCGGTGCATGAGCACTGTGGCAGAGGTGCGAGTGGGTGTATGGGCGTGCAGTGTCCATTACCCCTTCCGGTCGCCCACGCCGACGTTCATCCCTCCCAGTTCGGCAATTTTTTCGCCACTGCCACGTTCTTCAGCGTCACATACTTCGGCAACCCGTCGCTGCCGTAGGCCAGCGGCGCTTCGCCCTTGATCAACGGGGCGAAATAACGGCGAGCGCGCTCGGTGATGCCGAAGCCGTCTTTGCGCAGGAAGCTGGGCGGCATCTTCTTTTCGTGGTTGGCCACCTTGTGCAGCGGGGCCGGCACGATCTTCCAGCGATACGGTGCGTCGCTGACGCGTTCGATCACCGGGATCACCGCGTTCATGCCCTTGAGCGCGTATTGCACCGCGGCCTTGCCGACGGCCTGTGCCTGCTCCCAGTCGGTCTTGGAGGCCAGATGGCGTGCGGAGCGCTGCAGGTAATCGGGCAGGGTCCAGTGCACCTTGTAGCCGAGTTCCTGCTTGACCTGCGCGGCCAGGAACGAAGCCACGCCGCCCAGTTGCGCATGGCCGAACGAATCGGCCGCGCCGCCCGCGTCGGCGACGAAGCTGCCGTGTGCGTCCTGAATGCCTTCGCTTGCGACCACCACACACCAACCGACCTTTTCCACCACCTGCTTGACCTTGGCCAGAAACGCGGCCTGGTCGTAGGCCCGCTCGGGCAGCAGGATGATCTGCGGTGCGTCGTCCGGGCCTTGGCCGGCCAGGCCTGCGGCAGCGGCCAACCAGCCGGCGTGGCGTCCCATCGCCTCGTAGATGAAGACCTTGGTCGAGGTGTCGGCCATGGCGGCGACATCCAGTGCCGCCTCGCGCACCGATACCGCGGTGTATTTGGCCGCCGAGCCGAAGCCGGGGCAGGTATCAGTCACCGCCAGATCGTTGTCGATGGTCTTGGGCACGCCGATGCAGTGCAGCGGGTAGCCATAGGCCTTGGCCAGCTGCGAGACCTTCCAGGCGGTATCGGCCGAGTCGTTGCCGCCGTTGTAGAGGAACCAGCGCACGTCATGCGCACGCAGCACATCAAGCAGGCGCTCGTACTTGGCGCTGTCTTCTTCCAGCGATTTGAGCTTGTAGCGGCACGAGCCAAACGCGCCACCCGGGGTCTGCGCCAGTGCGGCGATCGTGGCGGCGGACTCCTTTGACGTGTCGATCAGCTCCTCGCGCAATGCGCCCAGGATGCCGTTGCGTGCGGCCAGCACCTTGATCTTGCGTGCGCGCGCCTCGGTGATCACGCCGGCGGCGGTGGCGTTGATGACGGCAGTGACGCCGCCGGACTGGGCATACAACAAGTTGCCAGTAGACATAGGGGGACGGGCTCCTCGATGGGACATGGCGCAGGGGACAGTGCCGGG
This sequence comes from Xanthomonas sp. NCPPB 3218, assembly GCF_056725185.1. NCBI lineage: Bacteria > Pseudomonadati > Pseudomonadota > Gammaproteobacteria > Lysobacterales > Lysobacteraceae > Xanthomonas > Xanthomonas sp. NCPPB 3218. The sequence goes on along the minus strand of NZ_CM161516.1, from coordinate 3,999,809 downwards.
ACATTCCCCGGATGCGGTAAGCTGCACGACCATACGGTCAGCGCTGGCGAAGACCTGAGTCTAACGCCGCCAACCGCAACGCGTTTTTATTCGAAAGTGGAGTCCACTGATGCGATTGGTTCTGTTGGGACCGCCCGGTTCGGGCAAGGGCACCCAGGCGACACGTCTCAAAGACAAGTTTGAGATCCCGCATATTTCCACCGGCGATCTGCTGCGCGCCGAAGTGGCCGCCGGCTCGCCGCTGGGCCTGAAGGCCAAGGAAGTGATGGCACGCGGTGATCTGGTCTCCGACGAGATCCTGCTCGGCATGCTGGAGGCGCGGCTCGGTCAGGCCGATGTCGCCAAGGGTTTCATCCTCGACGGCTATCCGCGCAACGTGGCGCAGGCCAATGCGCTGGACGACCTGCTCGGCAAGATCGGTCAGCCGCTGGATGCGGTGGTGCAGCTGGATGTGGCCAGCGAATTGCTGGTCGAGCGCATCGCCGGCCGCGCCAAGGCCGAGGGCCGCGAGGACGACAATCCCGAGTCGGTGCGCAAGCGCCTGCAGGTCTATACCGACTCCACGGCACCGGTGATCGGTTTCTACGAACAGCGCGGCAAGCTGGCACGCGTGGACGGCGTGGGCTCGCTGGATGAAGTGCTGAAACGTATCGGCACCGCGCTCGGTCGCTGAGACGGTTCGGGCCGGGCAGTGCGCCCGGTCCATCCGCCGCGCTGGAATCCGTCGCGGCTTGCGTAACGCATTGATTGCGCAAAAGAAAAACCCCGGACGTACAAGACGCCCGGGGCAGAATAACGCCAGCAATGAGCTTGCTCAGAGCTCCACAGCATGAGCTCCCTGGGGATTTGGCCTCTTGGGGAGTAGGACCAAAGGGGTGCTGCGACTGGCGTTCAGCATAGTGATGGATGTGACGCAGTTCGCATATCGGGAAATTCCCGACAGTACGGTAGGTCTTTCCTGACACTGCGCTCGGCAACGAGGCGGAATGGCCGGCAACTCCGGCGATCGGCGACAATGCGCCCCATGACCAAACTCCACATCCTCGGCATCGCCGGGACCTTCATGGGCGGTGTCGCCGCCCTTGCGCGCGAGCTGGGCTGGCAGGTAGAGGGCAGCGACCAGGCCATCTATCCGCCGATGTCCACCCAGTTGGAAACCCTCGGCATCGCGCTGGCACAAGGCTACGCGCCGTCCAATATTTCGGCCGATGCCAGCGACGTCGTCATCGGCAATGCCTTGTCGCGCGGCAACCCGGCGGTCGAAGCAGTGCTCGATGCCGGCCGTCGCTATAGCTCCGGTGCGCAATGGCTGGCCGAGCAGGTGTTGCCGGGCCGCGACACCCTGGCCGTCGCCGGCACCCACGGCAAGACCACCACCACCACCATCCTGAGCTATCTGCTGGAAGCTGCCGGGCGCGCGCCGGGCTTTCTGATCGGTGGTGTGGCCGAAGACTTCGGGGTCTCGGCGCGGCTGGGCCAGGGACGCGAATTCGTGGTGGAAGCCGACGAATACGACACCGCGTTCTTCGACAAGCGCAGCAAGTTCGTGCATTACCGGCCGCTGGTGGCGATCCTCAACAACCTCGAGTACGACCACGCCGACATCTTTCCGGACGTGGCCGCGATCCAGCGCCAGTTCCATCATCTGGTACGCACGGTGCCGGCGCGCGGGCGGCTGATCGTCAACGGCGAGGATGCGCGCCTGGCCGAGGTGCTGGCGATGGGCTGCTGGACCCCGGTGGAGCGCTTCGGTTTCGATGCCTCTCTCGAGTGGAGCGCACGCTTGATCGCCGCCGACGGCAGTGCATTCGCGGTGCTGCAGCGTGGGGTGGAGATCGGCCAGGTGCAGTGGCCGCTGGTCGGGCGGCATAACGTGCTCAATGGATTGGCGGCACTGGCCGCCGTGCATGCGGTAGGCGTGGATCCGGCAACGGTGATGCCGGCGCTGGCGCGCTTTCAAAGCGTCAAACGGCGGCTGGAGCTGTTGGGGCAGGCGCGCGACATCACCGTGTACGACGACTTCGCCCATCACCCCACTGCGATTGCGACCACCTTGCAGGGCTTGCGTGCGAAGGTTGGTGCGGCGCGCGTGCTGGTGGCGATGGAGCCGCGCAGCAATTCGATGCGGCTGGGCGCACATGCGCAGGCGTTGGCGCCGTCGTTGCGCGATGCCGATGCGGTGGTGTTTCTGCATCGCCCCGAACTGGCCTGGGATGCCGCACCGATCATCGCGCAGGTGCGCGGTGAGGCGCACGTGGCGCATGACGTGGAGGCGTTGCTGCAGACACTGGGCGAGATTGCGCAGCCGGGCGACCATGTGGTGTTCATGTCCAATGGCGGTTTCGATGGCGCGCCGCGTCGCTTCCTGGCGCAATTGTCCCGATGACCGGCCTCACGACCACCGCCGACACCAGCGCCTTGCCGCTGTTTCCGCTGCACAGCGTGCTGTTGCCGGGTGCGGCAATGGGCTTGCGCGTGTTCGAGCGCCGCTATCTGGACCTGGTGCGCGAGAGCGGCCGCACCGGCAGCAGCTTCGGTGTGTGCCTGATCCTGGATGGCAGCGAAGTCGGCGTGCCGGCGACACCGGCTGCGTTCGGTACCGAAGTGCGTATCGAGGATTTCGATGTCGGTGCCGATGGCGTGCTGGTGCTGCGCCTGCGTGGCACGCGTCGCTTCCGTGTGCAGCGCTCGCGCATTCGCGACAACGGGTTGGTGGTCGGCGAGGTGAGTTGGTGCGAGCCCGACAGCGACGACGAACTGCGGCCCGAGCATGGCCTGCTGGCAACCGTGCTCGAGCGCATGCTCGAACAAGTCGGCGGCGAATTCGCCTCTGCCGGGCCGGAGCTGCTGGACCAGGCGGCATGGGTCGGCTGGCGGCTGGCCGAACTGCTGCCATTGACCGAGCAGCAGCGTCTGTCGCTGTTGCAGCTGGACGATCCGCATCGGCGCCTGGACCAATTGCTGGCCTGGATGCCGTGACGCGGTGAAACAACTGCGCGCGTGACCCATCACCGCGCTTGCACCCTTGCAACGGCACACTCGCCACGCTTGAGTGCGCTCACGATGGCATCCATGTAGTGGATGCGCGCATGGGCGTCACTCGTTTTCGATCCACGGAGTGTGCCTTGATCATCGATGTCAAACCGCGTGTGGCGGATGTGTTCAGTCAGGTCTGGCGGACCCTGGCGGTATTGTTCGTGTGGGACGTGTTGATCACGATCATCTACTACGTGCTGCCGTTCCGCGCGCCCGCATTGCCGTTGACCATCTTCGGCTCGGCGCTGGCGTTGTTCCTGGGCTTTCGCGCCAACTCGACCTATCAACGCTGGTGGGAAGGGCGTGTGCTGTGGGGCCAGATGATCAATGCATCGCGCAATCTGGTCCGCCTGAGCGTCAGCATCCTGTCCGCGCCGGAAGCGGCAGCACTGGGCCGCACCATCGCGCTGCGCCAGATCGCCTACGTCAATGCGTTGCGCTGCCAATTGCGGCGGCTGCCGGTGGCGATGGCGCTGGAGCCGCGTCTGCATGCCGACGAAGTGGCCGCGGTGATCACGCGCACCAATGTCGCCAATGGCCTGCTCGACACCACCGGGCGCAGCGTCGAGCAGGCGCGTCGCGATGGCTGGATCGACAGCATTCAACAAGCCAGTGTCGAGCGCATCCTGGTGGATATCGCCAACGCGCAGGGCGGCATGGAACGGCTGAAGAATACGCCGTTGCCGTACCAATACCGCTTCTACCCGAACCTGTTCACGCGGCTGTTCTGCGTGCTGCTGCCGATCGGCCTGGTGGAGACGCTGCAATATGCGACGCCGGTGGGGTCGACGGTGGCAGGTCTGATGTTCCTGGCAGTACTCAAGATCGGCGACGAACTGGTCGACCCGTTCGCCAATGCCATCCACGACCTGCCGCTGGACAGCATGTGCCGGACGGTGGAAATCGACGCCTTGCAGGCCATCGGCGAACAGGCGCCCGAGCCGATGCAGCCGGTGGATGGCGTGCTGTGGTGAGTGCATCGCGCCTGCATCAATGCGGTTTGTGCGTATCCAAACGGCGTTGAGGCGCAGGCTCTCGGTCAGCTCGAGAGCTGATCGGACGCTGCGGATGCGTCGGTTGTAGGCGGCTGATCTGCAGACTGGCTGCAGGGGGCCTTGCCCGCCTACCGTCACGGGACACGCTGCAAATCCGTCCATGTAGGTTCTTGCGCGGACGCGGCATCCATGCCGCGTAAGGTCCCGCGAGCGGTGAGGCAACGCGCACTCGACCAACCAGGCTGTTGAGCTGAACATTCGGCCGCATCCACGCGACGCGAGCGCGTTGCCGCCATCGGTACAGCGTTCAAGAAGTTCTCCTGGCGGCTCCTGTCTACAGAAGTGCGCGTTCGCCGACCGCTGCTGCTGCCCGATTGATCAAGGACGCTGTCGTGACGGATCCGATGCAGCCGGATCGGACGCGGTGGTTTCCGTTTGTGATGCAGCGCTGTCTTTGTCCTCTCGCTGCAGCGCATTTGCCGACGTGCTGTCGATCAATATCACTGGGACCTGCGAGCGCCGACGCTGTTCGACGCGATGCGGCAATGGGCCGAGTGCTTCACGTAATGCGCTTAGCGCCGGGTCGACACCACGCAGCGGATACCACAGGCCGATCAGGCTGAAGTGGCGGCTGTAGCGCAGCGTCTGCGTGCTGCCCACCCACAACGGTTGCGCGCCAGGCTGCAGGCGTGCGGCCGCCGGCCACAGGCGCAACACATGCACATGGCCGGGCGCGGCGTGACGCACCATCAGCAGCGCTTCGACCTGCGTGTCCAGCGTGGCCGGGAGGATCGGCACCTCGTCCGGGCGGCCGCCGACATCCAGCAGATGCAGCGCCTGCTCCCAGCCGGCTTGTGGCTGGATGCGCCACCCGCGTGCTTCCAGCTGGCGCTGCAGCGGTGCCAGCGGGCCGGCCAGTTGCACGTCCAGCGGCCAGCGCTGGTCGTCGTCGAATTCGTTGCGGCGTGCCGGCAGCAGGCGCCATTGGCCATCCCACCAGTCGCTGGCGGGCAACTCCATCAGCAACGGTGGCGGCGGTTCGAACCTGGCCAGTTTGGTGCCCAGGTTGCGCGGTGCGAACACGATCGCGCAGGTCAGGAACACGCCGTAGAAGATCCACGAGACCGGCTTGACCCAGAACGCACGGGTGGCACGACGGCGATAGGCGATGCCCAGCACCAGCAGCCAGAAGATGCCGAACAGCATGCCGCCGACCACGTCGCTGAGCCAGTGCGCGCCCAGATACAGGCGGGCGAAACCGATCAGCGACACGATCGCGCCACTGACCAGGTACGGCCATACCCGGCGCCGGCCCGGCAGCTCGCGCGCGATCAGCAGCGCGAAGAAGCCAAAGCCGATCGTGGCCATGGTGACCGCCACCGACGGAAACCCGAAGCCGCTGCTGGCCGCCGGCGGGCGCACCACCTGCACGGTGGCGCCCAGCAGTTGTGTCAACGCCAGGCCGAAGGCCAGTGCGATCACCCAATGCGCCACCGCCATCCAGCGGCGCCGCCAGGCCAGATAGCCCATTGCCGCCGCGATCGCCGGCAGCAGCACCTGCCAGTCGCCCAGCGAGGCCAGCGCCACCATCGGGTAGTCGGCCAGCGGGTTGCGCAGCGCCAGCATCAGATCGTGCACGGCCAGGTCCACGCGCAGCGGCTCACCGTGCGCCAGCACCACCATCAGCAACACGAACCAGCCCCAGCCCAGCAGCAACAGCATCAACGCCATCATCGCCAGCGGTACCGACTCGCGACGGCGCGGGTCGAATACGCTCACCGACCAGTTGCCCAGCACCGGATGCCGATGCGACCACTCCAGCAGGCGCGCCAGCAAGGCGTCCAGGTGGCCGGCCGACCAGCGGTACGAGTACAGCACCATCGCCCAGGCCAGGCCGATCACTGCGGCCAGCAAGGCGACCACCACGAACAGGCGGCCGGCGACTGCAGCCACCGCGTCGTAGGCAGTGCCCAGCACCCAGCCGGGCACCAGGAACAGCAGCGCCCACGAGATGCAGGCCAGGCCGCTGGCGATCAGATAGCGCTTGAACGGCATGTGCGACATGCCGGCGATGGCCGGCACGAACGGCCGCACCGCGCCCACGTAACGCGCGATCAGGATGCTCTTGAAGGCATTGCGCCGGAACAGGAGCTCGCCGCGCTCCAGCAGTTGCGGGTAGCGGCGAAACGGCCAGTAGGTGTGCAACTGGTGGCCCCAACGATGGCCGACCCAGAAACTGAGCGCATCGCCGATGAAGGCGCCCAGGGTGGCACAGGCCACCGCATACGGCCCGTTGATCTGACCCAGCCCGATCAGCACACCGATGGCGAACAGCAACGGCAGCGCCGGCACGATGGCGCCAAGCACGATCACCGCATCGGAAAATGCGATGGCAAAGATCACCACGCCAGCCAGGGTGGGGTGGTGTCCGATCCACTCCAGCGTGGCGTCGATCCATGAATTCATCCCGCGATTATAGGTGGGCATGGCGATGAGGTGACTTGCGCCCTCGTCACATCGCCCGGTCCGCTTCACCTCGGGTTGCGGGCGGATCAGAGCGCACGCGAGCTTGACCGCAGGCAACGCGCGCTGTGGCGATGCAGGCGCCCCGCCTACAATGGGGGATGAGTGACGAACCCGCCGGCAACCTACCGCTGAAGTCCGATACCTTCGGGCGCATCCTGTTGATCCGCGACGCCGATCGCCTGTTCGTGCGGCGCGACCTGAGCGCGGCGCCATGGCTGCTGCGCGGGGTGGCCTGGTGGCTGGCGCGGCGCGAAGCCCTGGCGCTGCGCCAGCTCGATGGCTTGGCGCGGACACCGCGTCTGTTGCACTGGGACGGATGCCATCTGGACCGCAGCTATCTGGCCGGCGACGCGATGTACCAGCGCCCGCCGCGCGGCGATCTGGCCTACTTCCGCCGTGCGCGCAGGTTGTTGCAGCAGTTGCACCGCCGCGGGGTGGCACACAACGATCTGGCCAAGGAAGCCAACTGGCTGGTGCAGGACGACGGCAGCCCGGCGGTGATCGATTTCCAGCTGGCGGTACGCGGCAATCCGCGCGCGCCCTGGATGCGTCTGCTTGCACGCGAAGACCTGCGGCACCTGCTCAAGCACAAGCGCATGTACTGCCCGGCCGCGATCACCCCGGTGGAACGTCGCGTGCTCAAGCGCACCTCCTGGGTCCGCAAGCTGTGGTTCGCCACCGGCAAGCCGGTCTACCGCTTCGTGACCCGCCGCGTGCTGCATTGGGAAGACAACGAGGGGCGGGGGCCGAGGCCCTGAGGGGCGGGGATTGGTTATTGGGGATTGGGGATTCGTAAGAGCGTATGGCTTGGGCCTGCGGGTTGGTCGATGCAAGTGGGGGAGGCGATACGCTTTTGCGAATCCCGAATCCCGAATCCCGAATCCCGAATCCCGAATCCCGCACCGTTCTTGCTCGGGTTGTAAGCTTTTGCGAATCCCCAATCCCCAATCCCCAATCCCCAATCCCCAATCCCCAATCCAATGACCCTAAACGGCAAAACCCTCTTCATCACCGGTGCCTCGCGCGGGATCGGCCTGGCGATTGCGTTGCGGGCGGCGCGGGATGGGGCCAATGTGGCGATCGCGGCCAAATCGGCAGTGGCCAATCCCAAGTTGCCCGGCACCATCCACAGCGCGGCCGCGGCGGTGACTGCGGCCGGTGGGCAGGCGCTGGCGCTCAAGTGCGATATCCGCGACGAAGCGCAGGTGCGTGCTGCGGTGGCCGCCACGGTCGATGCGTTTGGCGGCATCGATATCCTGGTCAACAACGCCAGTGCGATCTGGTTGCGTGGCGCGCTGGAGACGCCGATGAAGCGCTTCGACCTGATGCAGCAGGTCAACGCGCGCGGCAGTTTTCTGTGCGCGCAGGCGTGCCTGCCGCATCTGTTGCAGGCGCCCAATCCGCATATCCTCACGCTGGCGCCGCCACCGTCCTTGAACCCGGCGTGGTGGGGCGCGCATACCGGCTACACGCTGGCCAAGATGGGCATGAGCCTGGTGACGCTGGGGCTGGCAGCCGAGTTCGGCCCGCAAGGCGTGGCGATCAATGCGCTATGGCCGCGCACGGTGATCGCCACCGATGCGATCAACATGATCGATGGCGTGGACGCAGCCGCGTGTCGACGGCCGGAGATCATGGCCGACGCGGCACATGCGGTGCTGACGCGCGAGGCGGCCGGATTTCATGGCCAGTTCCTGATCGACGACCAGGTGCTGGCCGAGGCCGGCGTCACCGACCTGAGCGGCTACGCGGTCGACCCGTCGCGCGCGTTGTTGCCGGATCTGTTTCTCGACTGAGCGCGGCCAACGGCCCGCGCGCGCAGCCGGCCTGATACGGGTACGCCGTCAGCGGCGCATGCGGCCAGCGCGATTCGAAAAAATCGATGCGGCGGACCAGCGGCCGCGCCCCGGCATGACAGCCAAGCCGTCGGCGTCCGGGCGTGAGCACAGGGAGTTCACAGTCGTGTTTGCTATCGTGCGCGGCTGAAACCGTTTCCAACAAGGATGTACAGCGCGTGTCTTCGATGTTCCGTGTAGTCGTTTTGGCGGCGTCCGTGTCCGTCCTGGTGGCCGCTTGCGGCGGCAAGTCGCCGTCGCCTGCAACCGATGCCAAGACGAGTGAAAAACAGCCGGACTCCCTGCAAGGCGTGACCGCAAAGCTCGGCGCCTACATCGACTGCTTCAATCGCATCGATGCGAAGGTGCACGCCGGCGCCAGGCAATACACCGGCTGGATGCAGGACCCGTTCGCCGGCCCGACCGGTCGCGAATCCGGCATGACCGGCCCGTACGATATCGACGCCTACGACATGAAGCAGTGCGATGCGCCGGTCAGCGCGGCCGCTGCGGCGAACCCGTCGCTGCCTGCATTGGACAAGGCGGCGCGCGACTACCGCGCGGCGTTGAAGGCGCTGCAGCCGATCAGTCACGCGGTAGCCGACTACTACACGCGTCAGGACTACGAAGACGACCAGTTCGCCAAGGGTAAGCAGCTGCACCCGGAGCTGATGAAGGTGCTGGCCACCTATGCCGATGCCAGTACCGCCTTCAGCGCCGAACTGGACACGCAAAACGACGCGGCGCAACGCGAAAAACTCAAGATGCTGGAGCAGGGCGAGGGCCGCACGCGCGAATACTACCGGCTGGCGATGATGCTCGACGCCAAGGAGATCGCCGATGCGCTGGAACAGGAGCAGTTCGACGTGCCACGGGTCAGTACGCTGCTGGACGGCTTCAACCGTCTCTCCGACGAAGCGCATGCCAAAGTGGCCGATCAGGAGCCGGGCAGGCTGGACTGGAACAGCTTCGAGACCGCTGCGGAAACCTTCCGCAGACAAGCCAAGGCGCGGGTGAAACGCGTGGTCGAACGAACGCCCTATAGCAAGATGGAACAGGGCTGGCTGGACAACCCCTCGCTGGCGCCGGAGGGTTCGCCACGCAAGTTGCTCAACACGTACAACGCGCTGGTGTTCGAAAGCAATCGTCAGTAATTGCCGCGCTGCACCCGCCGCGCGCGTGCCGAGGGTGCGCCGCGCCAGATGTCATTCGGCCGCACGCTGCGGCAGCCACCTCGTTCAACCCATCACTGGAACCCAAGATGACCCTTCGACTTCGTTATGCGCCGCTCACCGCGGCGATGGCTTTTGCCGCGCTGCTTGCCGGCTGCCAGAAAGACGCACCCGCCGCCGCAGTGGAAGGCGCCGACAAGATCAATGCCTACATCACGTGCTTCAATGGCGTTGAGCAGCCGATCCACGAGAGCTACCAGCAATACATCGAGTGGATGCAGGACCCCGAGGCTGGCCCGACCGGCAAGGAAAGCGGCATCCATGCACCGGGCACGGTGCTGTCGCATCACGTGGACGAATGTGGTGCGCCGATGACTGCGGCGCTGGCGCAAACGCCGGCCAACCCCGAGCTCGATCCGGTGGCCAAGACCTATCAGGAACGGTTCACCGCACTCAACGAGCGTATCGGCGAAGCGGTGCGCTACTACGACCGCGAGGATTATCTGCGCGACGACGGCAAGGGCATGAAGGCGCTGCACGCGCCGTTGATGCAGGCCTATCATGCGTTCTTCGAAGCCGGCGAAGCCATGAATGCCGCACTCGAACGTAACGAAGACATGCGTCGCCAGGCGCAGATCGATGCGATCGAAAAGGAAGAAGGTCGCAGCGCCTCCTGGTATCACCTGAAGATCATCGGCGAAGGCAAGCAGCTGGTGCAGGTGCTCGACAGCGACACGCCGGATCTTGCCGCAGCGCAGTCCCAGCTCGCGCGTTATCAAGGCATTCTGGAAGAGGCGCAGAAAGCCAAGATCGGCCAGGGCGATGCGATGTGGGGCCACATGGAACGCTCCGCCGACAAGCTGGCGCGCGAGTCGGGACGACTGGTCGAACGTATCCGCACCAAGACGCCACTGAACAAGAGCGAGCAGATGCTGCTGGAAAGCGGTTCGATGCCGCCGGGCGGCACCCGCCAGGCCGTGCTGGCCAGCTACAACGATCTGATCGACATGAGCAACCGCATGTCCCATTGATGCTGTGCAGGCATTCCTGTCGCGTTGTGTAAGCGGATCGCGCACTGCTTTCACCGTGCACACCGATTATCTCGACAGGTCCTTGCCCGCCCATCGTCGCGGGCTCTTACGCGGCATGGATGCCTGTAAGAGCCTACAAGGACGTACTTGCGGCGTGTCCTGCGATGGTGGGCGGGCAAGGGCCCCGCAGCAAAGCAACAGATCATTCGTTCTACGATTGATCCATCAGCACTATCCAGGTCCATCGAAACACACCACATAAAGAAGTCGAGACCTGTAAGCGTGACCGTGTTTAGGCGCGATCAGCTGCTGAGATCGAAAGTTCGGCGAGTCGACGGCGCGATGCCTCCACCGCTTGCGGGACATGCCGTGAATCCGTGCCAGCAGGCTCCCTAGCGGCATCCTTGCCGCCAAGGGTTCCGAAATCGATAAGACCACCGCACATGTCAGCCTTGTTGCATGCCGATGGGAACCGCAAAGCCGGCTGCCTCCGCTTCTCGGCGGGCGCAGGCGTTGCGTCGCGTCGGCAGCACCGCGTCAGCCGTTGGAGATCTCCGGCAGCGGCTCGGCACACTGGCGGCAATAGCGTGCGTCGGGCGCGTGGCCTTCCAGCCCGCAACGTGGACAATTGCGCACATCGCGCTTGCCGGTGTGGCCACCTTCGCGCAGCGTGCTGGCCAGCTCGGCGGTGTAGATGCCGGTAGGCACGGCGATGATGCTGTAGCCGATCAGGATCAGGGCCGAGGTGATGAAGCGGCCCAGCGTGGTCTGCGGCACCAGGTCGCCAAACCCCACCGTGGCCATGGTCACGATGGCCCAGTACATGCTGGTCGGGATGCTGGTGAACCCATGTTGGGGGCCTTCGATCACATACATCGTGGCGCCGGCGATCACGGTGATGGTGAGCACGCTGAACAGGAACACCAGCACCTTGCGCCGGCTGCGCCACAGCGCGTCCACCAGTTGCCCGCTTTCTTCGATGTAGCGGGTGAGCTTGAGGATGCGGAACAGGCGCAGGATGCGCAGCACACGCACCACCAGCAGCGTCTGCGCACCGGGCACGAAGAACGACAGATAGCTGGGCAGAATCGAGAGCAGATCGATCACGCCCCACACGCTCAATGCGTAATGCAGCGGGCGCCGCACCACCGCCAGGCGTAACGCGTATTCGACGGTGAACAGGACCGTGAACGCCCATTCCAGCGGCACCAGCCAGTGCGCCGAATGCGAATGGATGCGCGGCACGCTGTCGATCATGATCACCACCACGCTGGTGAGGATCGCCACCACCAGCATCAGGTCGAAATTGCGCGATGGGCGGGTGTCGTGCCGGTAGATGATGTCGAACCATTGCCGGCGCCAGCCGTGGTCGGTGGCGGGAGTGAGCTGGGGATCGGAGAAGGGGCGCATCCGCGCATTGTGCCGCAGGCCGGCGAATGCGCGAGAATGCGCATTCTCCCTCCGCTTCTGTGACCCACCATCATGAGCACCGCTGCCGATTCGCCCCTGTCCCTCGCACATTACTACCTGCCGGTGTATCGCCCGCGCCAGGTGGTGCTGGAGCGTGGCCAGGGCAGTCGCGTGTGGGACGACCAGGGCCGCGCGTATGTGGATCTGTCCGCCGGTATTGCGGTCAGCGGGCTGGGCCACAACGATCCGGACCTGATGGCCGCGCTGACCGAGCAGGCCGGCAAGCTGTGGCACACCAGCAATGTGTTCTTCAGTGCGCCGCCGCTGAAGCTGGCCGAAGAGCTGGTCACCGCCTCGCGCTTCGCGCACAAGGTGTTCCTGTGCAATTCGGGTACCGAGGCCAACGAAGCGGCGATCAAACTGGTGCGCAAGTGGGCCAGCAGTCAGGGCCGCCCGGCCGACAAGCGCGTGATCGTGACCTTCCGCGGCAGCTTCCATGGGCGCACCCTGGCGGCGGTCACCGCCACCGCGCAGCCCAAGTATCAGGAAGGCTACGAGCCGCTGCCCGGCGGGTTTCGCTATGTGGACTTCAACGATGTCGCCGCGCTGGAAGCGGCCATGGCCGCGGGCGATGTGGCCGCGGTGATGGTCGAGCCGATCCAGGGCGAGGGCGGGGTGATGCCGGCCGCGCCGGGCTTCCTGAGCCGCGTGCGGGCGCTGTGCGACCAGCACGATGCACTGCTGGTGCTGGACGAGATCCAGTGCGGCATGGGCCGGACCGGCACGCTGTTCGCGCATTGGCAGGAGCAGGTGACGCCGGACATCGTGACGCTGGCCAAGGCGTTGGGTGGCGGCTTCCCGATCGGCGCGATGCTGGCCGGCCCCAAGGTGGCCGAAACCATGCAGTTCGGCGCGCACGGCACCACCTTCGGCGGCAACCCGCTGGCCGCGGCGGTGGCGCGCGTGGCGCTGCGCAAGCTGGCTTCGCCGCAGATCGCCGAGAACGTAGCGCGTCAATCGGCGGCGCTGCGCGCCGGCCTGGAGGCGCTCAACACCGAGTTCGGCCTGTTCGCCCAGATCCGCGGGCGTGGCCTGATGCTGGGCGCGGTGCTGGCGCCGGCGCATGCCGGGCAGGCCGGCGCGATCCTGGATTTTGCCGCCAAGCATGGCCTGCTGTTGCTGCAGGCCGGGCCGGATGTGTTGCGCTTCGTGCCGGCACTGAATCTGACCGATGCCGAGCTGGCCGATGGGTTGGAACGCCTGCACCTGGCCATTGCCGAGTACGTGGCGCAGAAGTGATGGAGTCCTGCGCGTTCTGCACCGTCGTGGCGGGTGCCGCGACGGTAAGCGCGGTGGGGTAAGCGGCGCGGGTCGTTGCGTTTCTTCGAGGCGTTCAACGCTGCGATCAGCGTCTTGCGTCACCCTTGAGGGTGATCAGTGTTTCGTGATGCTCAACGATTCCCGATTCCCCAATCCCCAATCCCGGCTCTTCACCCCAGCCCATACCGTTTCAAGACCCGCCGCAACGCCCGCGCATCGCGCACCGTGTCCGCATGCAGGCCGGCGGCACGCGCGCCGCGGACGTTGACGAACAGGTCATCGACAAACAGCGTGCGTGAGGCAGTCGCATCGAGCTGTGCAAGCGCGCGCTGATACACCTGCACATCGGGCTTGCGGCCGCCAAGCGCGCCGCTGCACAGCACGCGGCCCTGCAATAGCGGAAACAGCGGCGGCACGATCCGCTCAATCGCTTCCGCCATCAATGGCCCGTTGTTAGTGAGCACCGCCACCGCGGTGGTTGCCGCCACCGCCAGCACCTGCGTCAGCACTGCCGGGTCGGCGCGGCATGCCGCCACGCGTGCGGCGATCCAGGTGGCGCGATCGATCGTACAGCCAAGGCCGTCGCTGAGCTGCGCCAGATAGGCCGGCGTGTCGATCACCCCGGCGTCGTAGGCGCGCTCCAGGCCCTGCTCGAACAACACCTGTTGCACACGCTGCGGCGTGCACGCCGCCGCATTGGCAAGCGCCGCCACACGGCGCGGCCGCGAATAGCTGGCCAGCACGCCGTCGAAATCGAGCAGTAACAGGGACGGGGCTGCAGGCGGCATGGGTGCACTCGGAATGTGGCGGGGCAGCGTTGTCGATTCACCACGGGATGGCAAGCGTGCAAGACCTGGTATGTCCGGATCCACGCAGGTGGGTAGGGATGGTACCCATTCAGATCGTTGAATTCGGCAGCAACCTACCCACCCGCGCCGCCCCTACCCTCCGCGCGGCGCTTGCGGTGGAACTGTGCTGGGTATGGTCGATGCATGCCGCATCCGCGGTGTCAGCCGGTCTTGGGGAGCGGGCCCGGTCACTCAGCACGTCACACCATCCAGGGGGTCGATTGCATGCGCAAGCGCTTGAACACCGATCAACTGGCGGCGTCGGTCGCCGCCATTCTCACCACTGCCACGCGTGGCCGCACGCTGGCTTCGATGACCTTGGTGCTGGCTGGCGCACACAGCCTGCCCGTCCTGGCACAGGAAGCGCGCACGCTGGACGCGGTCAGCGTGGTCGGTACCGGCTCCACGCGCACCACGGCTTCCATCTCCGTTGCCGAGATCCAGGCCCAGGTGCCCGGCGTGGCACCGCAGCAGTTGCTGGCGAGCCTGCCCGGCGTGAATGTGCAGACCACCGATCCATTCGGGCTGTACGAGTTCGGCGACTCGATGACCATCCGCGGCTTTTCCGCCAACCAGATCGGCGTGACCCTGGACGGCATCCCGATCGAAACCTTCGACACCCGCGAAGGCGGCCCGATCACCCGCTACGTGTCCAGCGAGAACCTGCTCGACGTCACCGTGTCGGCCGGCTCCGGCGATGTCACCCAGCCGTCGTACCACGCACTCGGCGGTGCGATCCGCTACACCAGCCTGCCCCCGAAGGGCGGCGACAGCTGGAGCGGCAATCTCACCCAGACCATCGGCTCGGACGATCTGGTACGCAGCTTCGTGCGGCTGGATACGCCGGACTGGTGGGAAGGCGGCCCCAGCGCGTACCTGTCTGCCTCGCGCACGCAGGGCGGGGTGTGGGACATGGAACCGGCCACGCAGAAGAGCGATCACTTCGAAGCCAAGATCCGCCAGGCCTGGGACGTGGGCCACCTGACCCTGGGCTGGATCTACAACAACCGCAAGGACTACGACGTGCAGTCGTACAACTCCGACGGCTCGGTCGCGTGGGATCTGCACGAACGCATCACCGGCAATCCGGAAGTGGATGCCGAGCATTACAGCGAATGGCAGAACGGCCGCCGCGACTCGCTGCTCAGCCTGCACGGCGATTTCCTGTTCAACGATGCGATCGGTTTCACCTTCACCGGCTACTACGAGAACAAGCATGGTTACGGCGTCGGCGGCACGCCGCCGAGCACGGCCACTGGCCTGTACAACGATGCCATCGCCGGTACGCCAGGGCGCACCGACATCGCCATCAACGACCCGCAGATCGTCGATGCCAACGGCAATGTCACCCGCGTCGGTGCGATGACGCGGCGCGAGGAAATCATGGGCGGCGATCGCTACGGCGTGACCACCGCGGTGTCGTGGGAGACCGAGCACAACAAGCTCGAAGTCGGTGCGTGGTACGAGAACTACGACTTCGACCAGGTGCGCCCGCTGTACAACCTGGACCCGGCCACCGGCGCACTGCTCAAGGGCTCGCTGCCGATCGTCATCTACTACGACAACCACTTCTCCACCGAGGTGAAGCAGCTCTACATCAAGGACACGCTGCGCCTGCTCGATGACCGGCTCACCATGGAGTTCGGTGCCAAGGGACTGGATGTCAAACGCGACTACAACGGCATCGCCAATCTCGATGACTTCAATGTCGGTGTGCGCCGCGATGTCACCATCAAGAACAGCGACTGGTTCCAGCCGCAGGTCGGCGCCAGCTTCCAGCTCGCCGACGGCGTGCAGGTATTCGCCAACTACGCGGAGAACTTCAGCTCGGCGCCGCGGCTGGCGTTGACCTCGGGCGCATTCAATCCGGATATCGCGCCGGAGGAATCGACCAATATCGATATCGGCATCCGCGCCGAATCCAGCCAGTGGAGCGGCTACGTCGCTGCCTACAAGATCGATTACGAGAACCGCATCATCGCGCTGACCGACCCGGACCCATTGGTGGTCGCACCCACGATCTACGCCAACGTCGGCGACGTGCAGACCTATGGTGCGGAAGTGTCCGGCATGTGGAAGCCGGCACCGGGCTGGCGGCTGGGAGCGTCGCTGACCTGGAACAAATCCGAGTTCCAGGACAACTATTTCGGCCCGGTCAGCGGCAACCTGGTGCAGGTGGAAGGCAACGAAGTGCCGGACTCGCCCAAGGTGATGTTCAGCCTCAACGGCGGTTGGGAGGGCGAGCATTTCTTCGCCAACCTCGACACCAAATACACCGGCAAGCGCTACGGCGACACGCTCAATACCGACCAGGTGGATGCCACCTTCATCGTCAACGGCAGCATCGGCTATCAGGGCGAGGATGCCGGGTTCCTCGCCGGTGGGCGGCTGCAGTTGTCGGTCTACAACCTGTTCGACAAGGACGATGCGATCGGTGCGGTGTTCCCGAACGAAAGTTCCGGCTCGTACCAGTTGATCGCACCGCGCCAGCTGTTCGCCAGTCTGTCCTACAAGTTCTGAGGCGGTGATGCGGCCGGCGTCACTGCCGGCCGCGTCATGCGTTTTGTCAGTCGCACTCGTTCCATGACATGCAAGGACTACGCGTTGATGCAAGGCAATCATTCTGGGGCGATGACGCGGCGGCAACTGCTGGCGCGCATCGGCATGACCGCTGGCGGCGCGATGATGTACCAGGCGATGAGCAGCCTGGGCATGGCCGCCGAATCAAATTTCAAAGGGCCGCTGCAACTGGACGGCGACCCGAAAGGCGCCTCGGTGCTGATTCTGGGGGCGGGGCTGGCCGGCATGGCTGCGGCCTTCGAACTGCGCAAGGCGGGGTACCGCGTGCAGGTGCTGGAATACAACGACCGCCCCGGTGGGCGTAACTGGACGCTGCGTGGTGGCGACCGTTACACCGAACTGGGCGGGGCGACCCAGCATTGCCAGTTCGACGACGGGCTGTACCTCAATCCGGGGCCGTGGCGCATTCCGCATCACCACAAGGCGGTGCTGAGTTACTGCAAGCAATTCGGTGTGGCCCTGGAGGCATTCAACCAGGTCAACTACAACGCGCTGTTGCACAGCCAGCAAGGCTTTGGCGGCAAACCGCAGCGCTTTCGCGCCATCGATGCCGATTACAAGGGCCACGTGTCCGAGCTGCTGGCCAAGTGCACGCAGCAGCAGGCGCTGGACAAGAGCGTGAGCCGTGAAGACCAGGAGGTGCTGTTGGAGTCCTTGCGCACCTGGGGCGCGCTCGACCACAAGTTCGGCTACGTCAAAGGCAAGGACAGCAGCGAGCGGCGCGGCTTTGCGCGGTATCCCGGCGGCGGCCTGTCGGGCAAGCCGGAGTTCTCCGATCCCTTCAGCGTGCAGGACGTGTTGCGCTCGCGTCTGTGGACCACGTTGGCGGCCGGCAACAACTACGAAATGCAGACCACCATGTTCCAGCCGGTGGGCGGCATGGACCAGATCGGCAAGGCGTTCGCGAAGCAGCTTGGCGATGCCATCACCTACAACGCCAAGGTCACCAGGATCGATCAGGACGGCAACGGCGTGCGTGTGTCCTGGCAGGATGCCGCGCACGGCGGCGAAGAACGCATCGCCAGCGCCGATTGGTGCATCTGCACGATTCCGCTGTCGGTGCTCAGTCGTATTCCGGTCACCGCCGGCGACGCGATGACCACCGCGATCGGCCAGGTGCCGTACGCGGCATCGGTGAAGGTGGGCCTGCAGTTCAAGCGCCGCTTCTGGGAAGAGGACGAGGCCATCTACGGCGGCATCAGCTATACCGATCTGCCGATCACCTTGATCAGCTATCCCAGCACCAACTATCACAGCCCCGGCAAGGGCGTGCTGCTCGGTGCCTACGTGTGGGGACTGGACGCCTACCAGTTCACCTCGATGCCCCCGGAGCAGCGTGTGCGCAAGGCGGTCGAATACGGCACGCAGCTGCATCCGCAGTATCCACGCGAGTTCGAGAACGGCATTTCGGTCGGCTGGCACCGTGTGCCGTTCACGCATGGCTGTTTCGGCATGTGGAGCGAGCAGGCGCGTGCCGAGCACTACACGCCGCTGTGCCAGATCGACGGGCGCCTGGCGCTGGCCGGTGAACACGTCTCCTATATTCCGGCCTGGCAGGAGGGCGCGATCTTGTCCGCGCACGATGTCGTCGGCCGTCTGCATCGCAAAGTGCTGGCCGGAGGAGGTCGCGCATGAGTCTGTTACCACGATTGGCCGCGGCCAGCTTCGTCGTTGCGATGGCTGCCTTGCTGGTGCCGCCGGGCGTATACGATGCGCAGGCGCAGAGTTCCGATGCCACCCAGCTGTTCCCGCAGCAGGGCTTTGCCAAGGCATCCGGCCAGGATGTCTACCAGGCGATCTGCCAGGGCTGCCACATGCCGGCCGGGCGCGGCGCGCAAGGTGCCGGCGAATACCCGGCGCTTGCCGGCAATCCCAAGCTGGCCGCCGGACCCTACGTCACCATGATGGTGCTCGACGGCCACGCCGGCATGCCCGGCTTCGGCGAGATGCTCAACGACCGCCAGGTGGCCGAAGTGGCAAGTTATGTGCGCACGCATTTCGGCAACGATTACGCCGAGCGCGTCACCGTCGACGACGTCAAATCGCTGCGCCACTGATTCCCCCTTTTCTCTCATGCAAGGAGTTGCCATGTCCCGTCCAGTGACAGCCGTCCTCACTGCCGCCCTGTTGTGGTCTGCGGGTCTCACCGCTGCGCACGCCGCCGAGGTGATCCGCCACAAGATTCCCAACAGCGATTTCCCCATCGCTGCCGCCGTGGAAATTCCTGCCGGCAAGGCCACTGTCTATGTCAGCGGCAAGGTGCCGGCGGTGGTGGATGCCAGTGCGCCCAAGGATTCGGCTGCCGCCTATGGCGACACCAAGGCGCAGACGGTGAGCGTGTTGAACCAGATCAAGCAGCAACTCGCAGCGCTCGGCCTGGGGATGGGCGATGTGGTGAAGATGCAGGTGTTTCTGGTCGGCGATCCGGCCATGGGCGGCAAGATGGATTTCAACGGATTCATGGAGGGTTACCGCCAGTTCTTCGGCACCAAGGAGCAGCCCAACCTGCCGGCACGCTCGGCCTTCCAGATCGCCGCGCTCGGCAACCCGCTGTATCGGGTGGAAATCGAAGTGGTCGCCGTTCGTCCCTGAAACCGTCGTGCCGTCCTGCTGGAGGTTGTCATGAAAACTGCTCTTTCGCGCCGCATGTTTCTGCGCGATTCCGCGCTGTTTGCCGGCGCTGCCGGTGCGAGTGCGCTGCCGCTGCTGGCCAGCGCCGCCGAACGTTCCGCCGCCGTCGCGCCGACACCGGCCAGTGCGCTGTCGCCGGTGATGATCGGCTCCAACGAGTTTCCCGATGGCCCGTCGGCGGCCGCGGTCAAGGCCATCGCACAGATCGCACCGCAAGGCGGACGCTACCTGCGCGATGTGCAGAGGGAACTGATGGATACCCTGGCCGCCGAGCTCAAGCTGCCGGTCGATCACCTGATGGCCTACGCCGGCTCCACCGAGCCGCTGGACTACACGATGCTGGCGTTCACCTCGCCCAGCGCCGCGCTGGTCACTGCCGATCCCACCTACGAATCCGGTTGGCGCGCCGCCACCCGCAATGGCGCAAACCTGATCAAGGTACCGTTGCGCAAGGACTTTTCGCACGATGTGCAGGCGATGTGCGCCGCCGACGCCAGCCCCGGCGTGATCTACATCTGCAATCCCAACAATCCCACCGGCTCGGTCACCGCACGTAAGGATCTGGACTACGCATTGGCGCACAAGCCCAAGGGCAGCGTGCTGGTGGTGGACGAGGCCTATATCCACTTTGCGCAGAGCACCAGCAGCGTGGTCGACATGGTCGCCGCGGGCGAGGACGTGGTGGTGTTGCGCACCTTCTCCAAGCTCTACGGCATGGCCGGCATTCGCCTCGGCTATGCGGCCGCGCGCCCGGACCTGCTGGCCAAGCTGATGTTCTACAGCGTCAACAGCCTGCCAGTGACCGCCGCCGCCGCAGGCCTGGCCAGCCTGCGCGATCCCGCACTGGTGCCGCAGCGACGCGCGCGCACCGCGGCCACACGCAAGGACGTGATGGAGTTTCTCGCCAAACAGGGCTACGCCTGCACCGCCTCGGAGAGTAACTGCTTCATGGTCGATGTGAAGCGCCCGGCCGCCGGCTTCAAGGACGACATGGCCACCCATGGCGTGTTCATCGGACGCAGCTGGCCAGTATGGCCGACCTGGTCGCGCATCACCGTCGGAACCGACGCGGAGATGGCACGCTTCAAGCAGGCCTTCGTGCAGGTGATCGCCGGCAAGCGCGGCCCGTTGCCGCTGCCGGACGCTACGGCCGCTGTGCATGATCCGATGGATGCTTTTTTCCGTTACGCATGAGGCGTTACTCTGGCACCACCGGCGCATGCGAACGCGCTGGTGTGGCCAGGCGCGCTGGGCGTCGCGCATCCCTTAACGCAGGAGTGTTCCCTTGAAAGTGTTTTCGACATTTGCCGTGCTTGGTCTGGTGCTGCTGGCGCCTTCGGCATGGGCGCGTACCTGCGCCGTCACCATCACCGGCAACGATCAGATGAAGTTCGACCAGAGCGCGATCAAGCTGGCACCCGACTGCACGCAGGTGGACCTCACGCTCAAGCACTCCGGCAAGATGGCCGCCACGGTGATGGGGCACAACTGGGTGCTGACCAAGTCCGCCGACTTCCAGGCAGTGGCCAATGCCGGCATACGCTCCACCATTGCCGACAGCTATCTGCCCAAGGCCGACGCGCGCGTGATCGCCCACACCAAGGTGATCGGCGGCGGCGACAGCACCACGGTGAGCTTTCCCACCAGCAAGTTGAGCAAGGGCGGCGATTACACCTTCTTCTGCTCGTTCCCCGGCCACTGGGCGATGATGAAGGGCACGCTGAGTTTTGGTTGAGCTGTCACGTGCCGCAGGTGTGCGTGGCCGCGGCAGGAGTGAAGTGTGAGGGAGCTGGCACGCGGTCACGCCGCGTGCTCCAGGGCAATCGTGAGCGGAGCGGACGGCAGCGCCAACCAGCGTCGTGGACGCTGCTTCTGGTTCCGGCGTTGGCGCATCAGCGTCTTTCGCCGAACGCGATGTAGTCTGCGTTTTTAACGGGCTTTCCCGGTCAATCGGTTGATCTACTCGTAGCTTGGCAAGGCGATGGCATTGGCGTCCCGTGCAAAATGGTTGTTGATGAACGACCTGAGTGCGGGCCGGCTGGCCAGGCGGATGGCGTTGCGCAGCACGGCCAGGCCGAAGCGGGTGTGCGGCCACAGCAGGCGCGGAACCAGCTTGGGAATGTTCTGCCCCTGTTTGACGAAGGGGCGCATGATGCGTTCGTAGTGAGCGAAGGCGGTTGCCGGCGTGTCCGACCTGGCAAGCTCCCCGGCAAGGACGTAGGCACCCACGATCGCAAGCGTGGTGCCGATGCCGGACAGTGCGGTCGGGCACCATGCCGCATCGCCGGTCAGGACCACCCGACCGTTGGACCAGCGGTCCATGCGTACCTGGCGCAGCACATCGAAGTAGAAGTCGTCGACGTCCGTCATCGCATCCAGGATGCGTGGAAACTCCCAGCCCAGCGCAGAGAACTGCGCACGAATGAAGGCGCGCTGTTGCGCCACGCTCCAGCTGTTCTCGTGACCGGGTCGCTTCTGGATGCCGAGATAGACTCCCAACTTGCCGTCGCGTGCAGGTTTCACCACCGCTCCCCGACCACCCAGCGTGTTGTATTGCCGCGCATAGACGCCGTCACTGGCGATCTGCGGAATGCTGAAGTAGGCAATCGTCAGGTCCATCCAGCGCGGCCGATTTTCTTCAGGGAAAACCAGCTCCCTGGTGTGCGAGCCGACGCCCTCGGCGATCACCACAAGTGCATAGGTTTCCTGGTGGCCGCCAGCAAAGGTGACCTGGACGCCACCGTCGCGCTGCTCAATGTGTTCGATGCTGTCACCGAAGCGGAAGCGCACTCCTTGCGCTGCTGCGGCCTCGTAGACGATCCGGGCGATATCGCCGCGACGGATTTCCATCTCCGCGGTCGGGCCGCCGTCGGTGTCGGAGTGCGCCGCTTCGAAGCGGCCGACCACGTGATTGTCTTCGGTGACCCAATCGGTGCCGCGCTCCCGGGTGCTGCGTTCGAGCAGCAACGCCTCCAGGCCCATCCGGCGCAGCACGTCTCGCGCGGTGCCGCGCACGTCCACGTTCTGTCCGCCGTCGCGGAACGCCGGCGCGCGCTCCACGACTTCAACATCGCGGCCATACCTGGCAAGCCACCAGGCCGTGGTGGTGCCGGCAACGCTGGCGCCCGTGACAAGGATACGAGCAGCCATGCTGTGAGCTCCCGATAAAAATACATCATACATGATGTATTTTTATCGGCGGAAGCCAGCCCCGGCGCTGGCGGTCAGCCTGGCGACGTCTCCGCACTGCCGGGCGGGGCCGCTGCGCGCAACAACCCGCGTTGCAAGGCCTGCGCCAACGCGCTTTCGCGGCTGCGTGCATCGAGCTTGCGATAGAGGTTCTTCAAGTGGAACTTGACCGTGTTTTCCGACAGGTGCAGACAGCGTGCGATCTGCTTGTTGGAATACCCACGTGCCAGCTGCGCGAGCACTTCCAGCTCGCGCTCGCTGAAGATGTCGCCGGCCGGGTCCTCGTCGCCGCTGAGGCGTTCGAGCAGGGCCTGGATGGTGAGTGCGCGGGTGGTGCCGCCGACGGTCTGCGGGTCGTGTTGACGCAGCGAGCGCAGCATTGCCTTGGCCGGCAGTCCGAGTTCGACGATCGCCTGCCAGCTTTGCGTCAGCGCCACATGATCGAGCGCGCTGTACAGATGCGGCAGCGCCGCGGCCAGTTCGCCACGCTGCTGCAGCACCAGGGCGATGCGTGCGCGGGTGCGCGCGAGGTGGCACAGATTGTCATTGGCCAGGCAGGCCTGTTCGATCTGGCCCAGGATGGTCAGCGCGGCGCTGCTGCGTCCGGCCAGCCGGTGCCAGCGTGCCAGCGCAAAGCCCATCGCCGCGCGATCGCGCCAGCGGTGGGGCGAGCGCAGCGTATGCGCCAGGCCGGATTCGCCGCCGGTACGGGCGATCACCACATCGATGGCGGCATTACCCGGATGTTCCAGCAACAGCATCAAGCGCCACGCTGCCGCCAGCTCGGACAGGCGCGTCAGCTTGCGCCCGTGGGCGATCTGTTCGACGTGTTCGAGCAGCGCCAATGCACTGCGCCCGCTGTGGTCGCGCACACGCTCCAGTCCCAGCGCGGTGTCGTAGGCGGAAGCCAGCACGTCCATGCCACCGTCGTGCTGTTCCAGCAGTTCCAGCGCCGGATGCAGCAGGTCGGCCGCATCGTCGTGGTGGCCGCGTTCGTAATGCAGTTGCGCGAGCAGGCACTGGCCGGCGGCCTCCAGCACGCGATCCAGTTGCGGGGTGCGTGCGCACCAGTTCAGGGCCTGCCGGTAACAGGCTTCGGCGTCGCCGAGTTGCCCGCGGTAGAAAAAGCTCTGGCCCAACGCCAGCAGCGCCTGGCTTGCGCCCGGTTCGCTGCCACCGCGCTGCATCGCGTCGCGTGCGTTCAGGGCGTAGCGTTCGGCCAATGCAAAGGCGCCCTGCGCAATGGCGGTGGTGGCGCAGATGCACAGCAGCATGCCGCGGCCCAGATGATCGTCTTCGTCCAGCGCGGATGCCTGCGCGGCGATCTGGGTCAGGCCATGTGGATTGCCGCAGATCTCGTCGAGGCGATCGCGCAACAGCGCCACCACCACCGTGTAGTCGCGCTGCAAGGGCTCACGCAGCGCCGCTGGAAAGTCGCGGAAGCGTTCCAGCAGCAGGCGCGCATGGCTGAACTCGCCGAGCCTTGCGTGCAGATGCGCCTGGGTGAGATTCAGCGCCGGGGTGTCGCGGATGGTGCGGTGTTCGAAATGCCGGAGCAGTGCGCGCACCTCGTGCGTGCCGTGGGTCAGCACCAGTTGCCAGGTGCCGGCGCGCGCGATGTAGCTGGCGGCCAGGTCGCCGCACTCGGCACGCGATGCGTGCCGCACCGCTTCGGCCAGATGCTGGTGCTCGCCAAACCAGCGTGCGGCCCGTTGATGCAGGTGCGTGGCCTGGCCGGGATGTTCGCGATCGAGCAGTTGCTGCAGGAAGTCGGCAAACAAGGGGTGATAGCGGAACCATTCGCGCTCGCCATCCATGGGCACCAGCAGGCCGTGGAAATGTTCCAGCCGCGCCAGCAGCCGGCCGCTGTCGTCGCGCTGGCGCACTGCATCGGCCAGCGCTGCGTTGACGCGCTCCAATGGACTGGTTCGCAACAGCAGGTCGCGCGTGTCGGCATCCAGATCGTTGACCACCTGTTCGGCCAGGTACGCGGCAATCTGTGCACTGCGGCCGGAGAAACGCGCGGCCACCTCCTGTTGACGCTGCGCGCCGCCCTCCAGCCACAGGCGCGCCAGATGCAGCGCCACCGGCCAGCCTTCGGTGTAGCGCAGCAATTCGTCCACCACCGGCGCCGGGACCTGGGGCCCCAGCAGTGCCTGCGCCTCGTGTTCATCCAGCGCCAGTTGCGCACTGCCGAGACGGCTGAGCTGCGCCTGCAGGTCCAGCCGCGCCAGCGGCAGTGCCGGCACGCGCCGGGTGGCCAGCAGCAGGTGCAGGCGTCCGCCGCCGTGTTCGACCAGGCGCAGTACCAGCTCGTCGACGATGCCGCTGCCGAGCCGGTCGTAATCGTCGAGAATCACGCTGATGCGCCGTGGCGCCGCGCGCAGCGCGCGGATCAGCACCGTCACCGCCTCGCGCGGATCCTGGTCGCGGTTGTGCAGCACTGCGGCGCACAGCGCCGGATCGGCACCTGCGTGCTGGATCGCCAACGCCAGATGGCCAAGGAAGCGCGCGGCATCGGCGTCCTCTTCGTCCAGCGACAGCCAGGCCACGGCCGCGTGCTCGCGTGCGCGCAGCTGCGCATGCCACTGCGCCAGCAGCGTGGTCTTGCCGAATCCCGGCGGTGCCAGCAGCAGGGTGAGTGGCCGGGCCTGGGCCTGATCCAGCGCCGCCAGCAACGCGCCGCGCACCACCGCACCGGTACGCGGCAGCGGCGGCTCCAGCTTGCTGGCAAGCAGCCAATCGGGAAGGGCGGAATCGCGCGACGGTGAGGGGCGCGGTGTGAGCAACGCAACAGGCTTGAGCATGAGGCGAGGGCGGCCCTGGCAAGCGTCGGCAGCGCGCCGGCTCGACACGCTGCAGATCGTGATGAAACAGCGGCGATGCAGATCGCGTCACCGTGACCGGCGACAACGTCATATCGGCTGCTTCGAGGGTCCCCACCCATGCCCATCCGTGGACACCTTTCAGAAAGGTATGACAGCCACAAGACAAAAGCAAAGCTTGTCGTTGCGCCGCCGCCTGAATGGCGCAAGCGATGGCGCAGGGCGCGCGCAAGCGCCAGGCAACAGCCGAGTCCATCCGGACGCCATGGGCCCGGACACGACGCCGGCGCCGCGCCTGTTCAGCGTCGGCGCGGAGTCGAGATACACATCAGCCATCGCCGATGGCGCGAGCCTTGCGGCCAGCGCCATCGGTGAGCATCGCGAGGCACGCGATCACGCCTGGCTTTCAACGCCACACAAGGTCAGCGTGTCCGTGCCAGCTCGCAGACAAGACGACGTCCGAAGACGCCTCAGTGCGCCACTTCCGCAAACGCCTCGCGCGCGGCGGCCAGTGTGGCCTCGATCACTGCCGCGTCGTGCGCGCTGGACATGAAGCCGGCCTCGTACGCCGACGGCGCCAGATACACGCCCCGCTGCAGCATCGCATGGAAGAAACGGTTGAAGGTGGTGATGTCGCAGGCAGTGGCCTGCGCGTAGCTCTCCACGATCTCGTCGGTGAAGAACAATCCGAACATGCCGCCGACCTGATTGGTGGTGACGGCAATGCCGGCCGCGCGCGCGGCATCTTCCAGTCCTTCGCACAATACGCTGGTGGCCTCGCTCAGGCGGGCGTGGAAGCCCGGCTCCTGCACCAGTTCCAGCATCGCCAGACCGGCCGCCATCGCCACCGGGTTACCCGACAAGGTGCCGGCCTGGTAGATCGGGCCGGCCGGAGCGATCTGCTCCATCAAGTCGCGCCGGCCGCCGTACGCACCCACCGGCATGCCGCCGCCGATGATCTTGCCGAAGGTGCTCAGGTCCGGCGTGACCCCGTAATGCGCCTGCGCGCCACCGAGCGCGACGCGGAAACCGGTCATCACCTCGTCGAAGATCAGCAGTGCGCCATGCCGGGTGCACAGCGTGCGCAGATGCTGCAGGTAGCCGGCCTGCGGCGGAATGCAGTTGGCGTTGCCGACCACCGGTTCGATGATCACTGCCGCCACGTCGGCGCCGATCTCGTCGAACAGGGCGGTGGCGCCTTCGAAGTCGTTGAAGCTGAGGGTAGCGGTCAACTCGCTGAGGCCGGACGGCACGCCCGGCGAGGTCGGCACACCCAGGGTCAGCATGCCGCTGCCGGCCTTGACCAGGAACGAGTCGCCATGGCCGTGATAGCAGCCTTCGAACTTGACGATGCGGTTGCGCCCGGTGGCGCCGCGCGCCAGGCGCACCGCCGACAGCGTGGCTTCGGTACCCGAATTGACCATGCGCACCATCTCGCAGGACGGCACCAGCCGGTGGATCGTCTCGGCCATGGTGACTTCGGCCGCACACGGCGCACCGAACGACAGGCCGTCGCGGATCGCGCGCTCCACCGCTTCGCGTACTGCCGGGTGATTGTGGCCGGCAATCATCGGCCCCCACGAGCCCACGTAGTCGATGTAGCGGTTGTCGTCCACGTCGTACAGATACGGGCCATCGGCGCGCGCCACGAAGAACGGCTCGCCGCCGACCGACTTGAATGCACGCACCGGTGAGTTGACGCCGCCGGGCAGCAGCGTCTGCGCCTGGGCGAACAGGGCGTGGGAGCGGGTGTGGTTCATGCGCGCAGATCCTTGAGTGGTACCGAGTGGGGGCGGCGCGGCCCGACTGCGGGCAGCGCACTCGCCATTGTCAGGCTTGCGGCCCCCGTCCGCCTACCCACCAGGTGCCTGCCTACCCGTCGGAGCGCGCGGGTAGGGCAACCCGGCTGCCTATGATCGAACGGGACGGTATCGACGGTTTGGCATGAGCAGATGACCCGCGGTCATTGGCCTCCCGCGGCCGATGTTCAGAGAGTGTGATTCCGGTAGCCATTGGCGCCGTTCATTTTTGTCGCGTTGCCGACAGTTCCAGACTTGGGGGAGACAGCATGAACCGTAGTATCCAGAAGCGTGCCTTGGCGTTGGCGCTGGTCATGGCCATGGGGAGCGTCCACGCGCAGTCCACCAGCGGCAGCATCGTCGGCAGCGTGGGGCAGAGCAGCGGCACCAGCGTGCTGGTGGAAAACAACAGCGGGTTCAGCCGCGAAGTACCGGTGGATGCGCGCGGCCGTTACACCGCCGGCAACCTGCCGCTGGGCACCTACAAGGTCACCGTCAAGCGCGACGGCGCGGTGGTGGAGACGCGCGAGAACGTCGCGATCACCGTCGGCGCCAACACCGACGTCTCGTTCGCTGCCGCGTCGGGCAGCGGCATGCAGACCCTGGACAGCGTGACCGTCACCGCCGCAGGCCTGACCACCATCGACGTCAGCAGCGTGGACACCCGCACCGTGGTCACCGCCGAGCAGCTGCAGCAGCTGCCGCTGGGCCGCACCGCCGAGGCAATCGCGCTGCTCGCACCGGGCGTGGTGGTCAACAGCGGCGGTTTCGACAATGGCCCGCTCGGTGGCTCGCTGCCCAGCTTCGGCGGCTCGGCCGCCAGCGAAAACGCCTATTACCTCAACGGCTTCAACACCACCACCATCAGCAACAACCTGGGCGGCCTGACCCTGCCGTACGGTGCCATCGACCAGCAGGAAATCTTCACCGGCGGCTACGGCGCGCAGTACGGCCGCGCCAATGGCGGCGTGATCAACCAGATCGGCAAGCGTGGCACCAACGAGTGGAAGTTTGGCGCGGCGGTGATCTGGGAGCCGAACGGCCTCAAGGCCAACCAGCGCGACATCTACTGGCGCCCGGACAGCCAGGGCAGCACGATCAACAACGCCGCCTACCGCTACGCGCGCTCTGCCAATGGCCTGTATCAGCCGGCGAGCGAGGCCGAAGCCAACCAGACCACCTACAGCGCCTATGTCGGCGGGCCGATCATCCAGGACAAGCTGTTCTTCTTCCTGGCTGCCGAACAGGTGGATTCGGACGGCGTACGCGTCGGCACCAATCGCGACACCGACAACGGCCGCACCGGCGGTCTCACCGATTACGACTACAAGCAGAAGCGCTGGTACGCCAAGGTGGACTGGAACATCACCGACAATCACCTGATCGAGGTGACCGGCGCCAGCGACGAGGCAGAGACCAACGGGTCGATCTACCGCTACGACTACGTCAATCGCCAGCGTGGCAGCTATTTCACCGACGAGTCCACCTGGAAGACCGGCCCGACCCTGTTCACCGGCAAGTACACCGGCTACCTCAGCGACAACCTCACCGTGACCGCGCTGTACGGCAAGATGAAAACGCCCGATGAGCTGACGCCCTTCAACTACAACGCGGCCGGCGGGCCGGTCATCAACAGTGCCGCGCTGCAGAATCCGGCCTACACCGGCGGCACACCGCGCATCGGCAATCAGCTGGTCACCTCGGTCAGTTCACCGGATCGCGAATACAAGAAAGACAATCAACGCCTGAATCTGGAATGGCGCATCGGCCACCACACGCTCAACTTCGGGATCGATAACCAGAAGTCCGAGGGTATCGATGTGGGCTCGGTGCTGTCCGGCCCGGGCTTTGCATGGACCTATGGCCAGACCAACGATCCCAATGGCCTGCGGACGGGCGGGCTGGTCAGCCAGTCGGCCAACGAAGCCGGCGGCATCGGCGCACCTAGCCCGGGCCTGGTCGATCCGGTCAACGGGTCCAGCGGCTATTACGTGGTCCGCAACATCAACACCAGCCTGTATTCCTACGAGGCCAAGCAACGCGCCTATTACATCGAAGACAAATGGCAGGTCACCGACAACCTGCTGCTGAGCATCGGCCTGCGCAAGGACGAGTTCACCAACTACACCCCGTTCGGCGACCCCTACATCGAAGTGGATAATGCCTGGGCGCCGCGGCTGGGTTTCAGCTGGGACGTCAACGGCGATTCCAGCCTGAAGGTGTTCGGCAACGTGGGCCGTTATTACCTCGGCCTGCCGTTGTCGGCAGTGAGCCTGTTCACCCCGGCCACCACCACCGATACCTACTTCACCTACAGCGGCATCAACGCCGATGGCACGCCGATCCTGGCACAGCAGCTGGGGTCGGCGGTGTCGGCCAACTCGCGTTTCGGACGCATCGCCGACGTGCGCACCGCGGTGGTCAAGGACATCGAAGGCGAGAACCAGGACGAGGTCATCCTCGGTTTCACCAAGCAGCTGGACACCGGCTGGGTGCTGGGCGTGCGCGGCACGCATCGCCGCCTCAATGCGGGGATCGACGATCAGAACTACGACGTTTCCAATACGGCGTTGATCGCCGCTGCGGCCGCCCAGGGTGTCACCATCGACTTCTCGCAGGTTGCCGGTGCATCGCTGATCAATCCGGGCCAGACCAACACCTGGGGCGTGATCGGTACCGATGGCCAGTTCCATGAAGTGTCGGTGAGCCGCGAGGCGGCGGGCTTCCCGAAGTTCAAGCGCAATTACTCGGCGGTCGAATTCAATCTGGAGCGCCCGTTCGACGGCAAGTGGTACGCCAAGGTCAACTATGTCTGGTCGCATAGCTACGGCACCACCGAAGGCCAGGTGCGTTCTGACCTGTGGCGCACCGGCGGCGCTTTGGGCAGCTACCAGGGCCAGGCCTCGGTTTCCACCACGCAGAGCTGGGACCACGCGGCGCTGATGGAACACTTCAACGGCGATCAATCCAACGATCACCGTCATCAGCTCAAGCTGTTCGGTTTCTACCAGTTCACTCCGCAATGGGGTGCGTCGGCCAACTTCAGCCTGATCTCGGGCGCGCCGCACAATTGCCTGGGCAACTACTACGGCGACAACTACACCGGCACCGACCCGGCCGGCTACGGTGGCAGCGCGATCACCGGCGGCCCTTACCACTACTGCTACAACCCGGAGACCGGCACCGGCGTGGCGTCGCCTCCTGGCTCGCAGGGGCGGCTGGGCTGGATCGCGCAACTCGACATGGGCGTGACCTACAAGCCGGCATTTGCCGCCGGCAAACTGGCACTGCGCTTTGACGTGTTCAACATCACCAACGAGCAGACCGCAACCAACATCTACCCGTTCTCGCAGTTGCCCGACAACACCACCAATCCGCTCTGGGATCAGGTGGTGGCCTACCAGGCACCGCGCTCGGGCCGGGTGACATTGAGCTACGACTTCTAATCGCGCCAGGCGAGAAGGTCGGTCCCGGCAGCGACGCGTGATGGCACGCGTCGCTGCCTTGTTGTCTGTACGTCACGTCGCCATTCGTATGCGCTGATGGAGGATTGGTCGCGCGCATAGATCAGTCGTAAAGCGGTTGATCTGCAGTTTGGCTGCGGGCCCCTTGCCCGCCCACCACCGCAGGACACGCCGCAAGTACGTCCCTGTAGGCTCTTACGCGGTATCCATGCCGCGTAAGGTCCCGCGACGGTGAGCGGGCAAGGACCCGTCGAGATAGTGGGTGTGCATGGTTTTGGATAAAGCAACCGACTGACTTTCTGCTGGGTGTCCTCGCCGCGCCCTCTACGCTGTGAGTTTGCTGCGGGGTCCTTGCCCGCCCACCCTCGCAGGACACGCCGCAAGTACGTCCGTGTAGGCTCTTACGCGGCATCCATGCCGCGTAAGGTCCCGCGACGGTGAGCTGGCAAGGACCCGTCGAGATAGTGGGTGTGCATGGTTTTGGATAAAGCAACCGACTGACTTTCTGGTGGGTGTCTTCGCCGCGCCCTTTACGCTGTGAGTTTGCTGCGGGGTCCTTGCCCGCCCACCATCGCGGGACACGCCGCAAGTACGTCCGTGTAGCTCTTACGCGGCATCCATGCCGCGTAAGGTCCCGCGATGGTGGGCGGGCAAGGACCTGTCGGGATGGTCGGTGTGCGTGGTTGCAAGCAGGGCATGGCGTGCGCTGGTCGAATCACTATGCGTCAGCCAGCTTCCCGCCACCTCCCTATCGCAAGCCGATCAGTGGACAAGCTTTCAACACGCGACCTGCAAGCGCCTCATCTGCCACTGTAAGCCGCGCAACAAGCTCTCAAGAAAATAGCCGGCAAATTTCCCGGTGCGGTGTCCTTGCCGATTGCGGGACCCTTGGCGGCATGGATGCCGCCAAGGAGCCTCCACGGACGGATTCACGGCGTGTCCCGCGAGCGGTGAGGGCACTGCGCGCTCGACCCACCGAGCTTTTGATTGCATCCAATAAACGACGCTTCGACTCTAGTCTCGGTCTCTTGTGTCTTCGCTTGCGCGTGTCGCGGGTAACGTCTGTCGTCTGCCAGCCACGCTAGCGTGCAAACCCGGCCCGATATGCCTGCACTGCCGCGAGCGAGTCCGGCGCGGCGTACACGCCGCTGACCACTGCAATCAACTCGGCACCTGCAGCCACCAAGCCGGGCACCTGCGCAGCCGCGATGCCACCGATCGCCACGCGCGGCACTCCCAGCGCTGCGGCTTGCTGCAGCAACGCCGGCGTGGCGCGACGTGTCGTCACCTTGGTGGTGGTCGGGAAGAACGCGCCGAAGGCCACATAGCTGGCGCCGGCCGCGACCGCTGCGCGCGCGCGCGCAATCTCGTCGTAGCACGACACCCCGATGATGGCCTGTTCGCCCAACAGCGCACGCGCCGCGGCCGCCTCGCCATCGTCTTCGCCCAGGTGCACGCCTTGCGCGCCCACCTGTCGTGCCAGCTGCGCATCGTCGTTGATGATCAACGGCACATCGTGCGCAGCGCACGCCTCGCGCAGCGCGCTGGCCTGTTCCAGGCGCAGCGCCGCAGTGGCCTGCTTGTTGCGGTACTGCAGCCAGGTGACAGCGGGCAGCAGCGGCAAGGTGCGCGCGATCAGGCGTGCGGTGTCGGGTTCGTCGGGCGTGATGAGGTAGACGCCGCGGGCGTTGTGCAGGTCGGACATGGCAGCGCTTCCGGAAGCGGTGGGTGGGATGGGACAATGCAGCCCCACCGTTGCGTGACCGCGATTATCCGATGAGCGAGACATCCACGACCACCTACCGCACCTGGATGTGCGTCGTCTGCGGGTTTCTCTACCACGAGGCCGACGGCATCCCCGAAGAGGGCATCGCCCCGGGCACCGCCTGGCAGGACGTTCCCGACACCTGGACCTGCCCGGATTGCGGCGTGACCAAGGACGACTTCGAGATGGTCGAGATCGACTGAGAGCGGCTAACAAAACTACTGCGCCGCCGTCAGGCGGGCGCTGCGGTGCGCGGGATCGGCATGTACCACTCGTACACTCCGGCTCTGAGCGCGCCGTCCGCACCCACCTGACGACCGCTCGCTACGTTTTATTCGCCGCTCTAGTGCCTTGGCGGCTCAGTTGGGTCGCTGCGTTTTTCGCGCCACAACATCGCCGGCACACGTTCGCACGGTGCTGGCGAGGGCCTTGCAGGCTGTGTTTTCAGTGCGCGCGCGCGCGCTGACTGTTCAGTTCGACCAGATGTTCGTGCAGATTGGCCGCGTCCTGCGCACTGGGATTGAGCTGCAGATAACGCGACAGATCGTGACGTGCGCCGTTGCGGTGGCCCAGGTGCAGATAGGCCATGCCGCGATCGCGTAGCGCCTCGGGCTGGTCCGGCACCAGCTTCAGGATGCGGTCGGCACTGCGCGCGGCGCGGTCCCAGTGCTCGGCATCGGCGTAGACGCCGTGCAGATTGCGCAGGATGCGGATCAGGATCGCGCGATGCGGTGCGGGGTCGAGGATCTGCGCCAGGGCGCGGTCGTCGGGGATCTCGCCACCCAGGTGCGGACGCGCGCGCTCGCGCAGCTCGTCCACGCCCAACGGGCGGCCGCCGTTGAACGGGTCCATGACCAGCACGCCGTCGTCCACCGGCAAACGCACCAGGAAATGCCCGGGAAACGACACGCCCGCCAGCGGAATGCCCAGCCGGCGCGCCACTTCGATCTGCACCATCGCCAGCGAGATCGGGTTGCCCAGGCGGCGTTCGAAGACCTGGTTGAGGTAGCTGTTGC
The DNA here is from genome assembly GCF_056725185.1 of Xanthomonas sp. NCPPB 3218. Lineage (NCBI taxonomy): Bacteria > Pseudomonadati > Pseudomonadota > Gammaproteobacteria > Lysobacterales > Lysobacteraceae > Xanthomonas > Xanthomonas sp. NCPPB 3218. The sequence continues at coordinate 3,966,367 of NZ_CM161516.1, read as the reverse complement.
GCGGGTCGTAGTACTCGTCGTGATTGCCCGAATAGCCCAGCTCGTCGAACAGGTAGCGATTGACCGCGGCCATCTTCAGCGGCCACAGGTCGATCGCCTCCACCTCGCGGCGCAGATGCTCGACGTGGCTTTGCACCAGCGTGTCGTACAGCTCGGCGTCCAGCTGCGGATACTCGTCGCGCGCGATCAGCAGCGCGGTGGACATCAACGGCACTGCGTCGTCGTCCAGGCTGGCGAGCGCGGTCCAATGGGGAAGTGGGAGCATGTCGACCATGCTGCCAAGAGTGTCGGCAAGCGGCGCGTGGTTCAAGTCCGGTACTTCCTGACAGGAAGGGCCTGTCGCGTGAGATTCACTTGAGCTTTGGGATATCCGGGCTCAGGGTCAGGCTGGCGCCGTCCTGCAGGTTGAGCCTGGCGGCCTGGCCGGCATTGAGTTCCAGCACGTAACGGGCCGGGCGCTTGCTGGGGTAGGGCGGGCAGGCGTCGCCGCCCGAACACGGCGGCACGTCGCGCTGTTGCGACACCAGCCGGCGCTCATTGTCGAAATACAGGATATCCAGCGCGATCTTGGTGTTCTTCATCCAGTACGCCAGCGGTTCCTGGCGGTCGTGGACGAACAGCATGCCGTGATCGTCCGCCATGGCATCGCGAAACATCAGGCCTTTGGCGCGGTCGGCATCGTTCTGCGCCAGCTCCACCTGGTAGCGCGTGCCGGCCAGTTCCACCCAGCTGCCGCCGCTGCTGGTGCAGCCGCTGAGCAGGATCAACAACGCAAGGGGGAGGAAGCAAAGACGGCGCATGCGGCATACCAGTGGGCGGGGATGCCGCACCATCTGCCAAGCGGCCGCGTGCGTCAAGCCGCTGTGGTGCGGCGTACCGTCATCGCAGGTAACGGGAGTCCGGCCCGCTGTCGCTTCGCAACGCGGGCCGCAACTGCGTATGCGCGTGCTTGCACGCGATCGCTCAGATCACCCGCGGCGGCTCGCCACCGACAATCACCACATCGGCCGGGCGACGCGCGAACAGGCCCACGCAGACCACGCCGGGAATCTGGTTCAGGCTGCGCTCCAGCGCCACCGGGTCGGTGATCTGCAGGTTGTGCACGTCCAGCACCACGTTGCCGTTGTCGGTGACCACGCCATCGCGCCATACCGGCTGACCGCCGGTGAGCGCCAGGATCTGGCGGGCCACCAGGCTGCGCGCCATCGGAATCACTTCCACCGGCAGCGGGAACTTGCCCAGCACCGGCACCTGCTTGCTCGGGTCGACGATGCAGATGAAGCGCTCGCTGGCTTCGGCAATGATCTTCTCGCGCGTCAACGCTGCGCCGCCGCCCTTGATCAGGCAACGATTCGGGTCGCACTCGTCGGCACCATCCACGTACAGCGACAGATTGCCGGTGTGGTTGAGATCCAGCACCTCGATGCCATGGCGCCTGAGCTGCGCGCTGCTCTGCTCGGAGCTGGACACCGCCCCCTTGATGCGGTGGCTGATGCGGCCCAAGGCATCGATGAAGTAGGCCACCGTCGAACCGGTACCGACCCCGACGATCATGCCGTCTTCCACGTAATCGATCGCTTTTTCGGCGGCCAGGCGTTTTGCTTCGGACATTTGGGGGCTCGGGATTGGGGAATCGGGAATCGGGATTGGGGAATCGCAAGAGCGGCTGGGCTGAGCGGGATTTGCAAATCGCAAATCCCGAATCTCTACTCCCGGCTACTCCATCGCCAGCAACAATTTCCACTGCGCGGCGGTCACCGGCAGGATCGACAGGCGGTTGCCGCGGGCGATCAGCGGGAAGCCTTCGCCCAGTGCGTCGGCCTGCTGCTTGATTTCGTCCAGTGCGATCGTGCGCGTGAGCTTGCGCTCGAAGGCCACGTCCACCAGCATCCAGCGCGGATCTTCGCGGGTGGCCTTGGGGTCGTGGTAGTCGGATTTGGGATCGAACTGGGTGTCGTCCGGATACGCCGCGCTGGCGACCTTGGCGACGCCGACAATGCCCGGCACTCTGCAGTTGGAGTGGTAAAACAACACCCCATCGCCGACATGCATGCCGTCGCGCATGAAGTTGCGTGCCTGGTAGTTGCGCACGCCGTTCCACGGTTCGGTGCCGACGCGTTCCAGATCATCGATGGAAAACGTGTCCGGCTCGGACTTCATCAACCAGTAGCGCTTGCGGGCAGTCATACGGAAACGGCGTCGTCTTTCAGGAAGGTGGCGTGTTCGGTGCAGATCGCATCCACCGCCACGTCCCAGGATTCGGTGGGCAGGGCGGGTAGCTGCTGCGCGGCGAAGCCGACGCCGACCAGCCAGGGCGGCGGCGTCTGGCGGTGCCGGAACGCGAAGCTCCGATCATACCAGCCGCCTCCCATGCCCAGCCGCCGGCACTGCGCGTCGAAGCCGGTCAACGGCGTCACCACCAGCGCCATCTCCTCGGGTGCGAGCAGCGCGGTGCGCGCCACGTCCGGCTCGGGGATGCCGTAGCGGTTGCTGACCAGCCCCTGGCCCGGCCGCCACGGCGCAAAGCGCAGGACGCGCCCGTCCAGCACCGGCAGGCAATAGCGCACGCCGGCCGGCAGGCTCAGTTGCCAGCGATGCAGCGCGATTTCGCCATCCATCGCCCAGTACCCGGCCACCGCGCCGGTCTGCGGCGCGAACGGCAGCGCCAGCAGGCGCTCGGCCAGCGCATCGGCGGCTGCCAGGCGCTGCGCTGCGGGCAGGCTGCGGCGCAGCGCACGCAACTGCTGGCGCAAGGCGTCTCGGTCGTCGGTCATGGCGTCTCGCAGCGATAGGCGGAGGGATATTGTCGATGGCGTGGACGCGCCTGCCTAGCTGCGCGTGTCCCACCGATCGCCGGTGCCCGCAAGTCTCTCGCCTGTCGCTGAGCGCGTGCATGCAGCACTGGCAACGTTGCGGCGCACGCACGCACGCATGTCTTAGCGTAGTCATTACAACAGCGGCGCAGCCGAACTGCGCGTGCCGTGCGTTTCAGACACGCAAAAAGAAACGGCGCCCGAAGGCGCCGTTTCAGATTTGCATTCTCCGCCGTGAACGATGCGGGCGAAACGACCTTGAACCCGGGGTTCAAGTGGGGACGTTGTGAGGCCTTCGGGCTTCCCGCTACAAGGCGGACTTGCACTCCCGGCTTCGTCGCGCCCCCGTGGTCGTAATTAAGGGACAAGGCGAATGTTTTGCACGCTGTCGTTTACAGCAGAGAACGCAGGTGAAGTATAGACCTCTGCTGCGCGATGGCTAGCCCATTCGTCGGCCGGCGCAATTGAAAGTTCATATTTGCGACGACAGTGCGAACTGCACCTCAACGCGGCGTGTCGGACACGCTGTCCAGGCGGCGATTCAAGCTGTCCAGCGTGTTGGCCAGTTCACGGTCGTACAACGCTTGCTGATCGCGCAGCTGCTGCAATTCGTGCGCCAGATTGAGTGCGGCCAGCACCGCAACGCGGTCCACCGCTGCCATGCGATTGCTGCCGCGAATCTCGCGCATGCGCAGATCCAGCAGGCGCGCCGCAGCGGTGAGGCTCTCGCGTTCGTCGGCGGTGACGCCAACGGTGTATTCACGATCCAGAATACGCACGCTGACCGGCTCGTTGTTGCTCACGTGTGCTGCTCCAGGGATTTCAAGCGCACGATCATCGCTTCCACGCGCGAGCGCGCCTGTTCGTTCTTGGTCAGCAATTGCGCGCGCTCGCCGATCAACTGTTCCTGCTGGTGACGCAGGCTGCGGTTCTCGTCGGTCAACCGCTGGCTGCGCTCGACCAGGGCCTCCACACGGGCGGCAAGTGCGCGGATCTGGGCGAGGGCGGCGGCGTTGTCCATGCGCTCACGATAGGGGCGCGTGCGCGCGGCGGTCAAGCGCCCGATCGCAGCCCGCTTACCCGCCGTCAGGCCAATCCCGACAAGGGCTTGCACTGCGCCCGGCGCGGCCGGCGTCACGCGCGTGGACCCCGTAGGGAACACGCCGCTGGCGGCCGACGCGGGGGTGCCTTGATACACTGGGAAGTCAAATCGCCGGCCCATGTGCCGGCACCTCCTGTTCCCAGCCTGGATGACCCGATGGATCTGCCCGATGTAACCGCTGTGCAAAACGAAAGTCGCCAGCTGGAGTTGGCTTCCTCCGCAGCGGAGTTGCACGGCGGGCTGTGCGGGTGGCTCTCCGGTGGGGGTGCCGACAGCGGCGACTGGCTGGCGCGCATCCTGGCCGACACCGCGCAGGTGGCGCCCAGGCAGGGCGGGGCGCTGGACCAGATGCGGCAGGCCACGGTGGCGCAGCTGGAAGACCGCGATTTCGCTTTCGAATTGTTGCTGATCGACGACGGCGCACCGCTGGCGGCGCGCACCGATGCCTTGTTCGACTGGTGTCGTGCCTTTCTGGGTGGCTTCGGCCTGGCGGCGCAGCAGCGCCCGGCACTGACCGAAGAGGGCGAAGAGGCGCTACAGGACCTGGCGCGGCTGGCGCAGGCGTCCAGCGACGATTTCGATGCGGCCGACGAAGACGACACCGCCCTGGCGGAGATCGAGGAGTTCGTGCGCGTAGCGGTGCTGTTGCTGCATGGCGACTGCGTGATGGGGCCGCGCTTCCGCCAACGTCTGAACTGACCGCACGACCGCCATGAAAAAACTCACCGGGATCGGCGCGGCCGAGTACGCGCGTCGGCGCAAGCAGCTGATGCAGATGGCCGGCGATCAGGCCATCCTGATCCTGCCGGCGGCGCCCGAGCGGGTGCGCAGCCACGACACCCACTACCCGTATCGGCAGGATTCGGATTTCTGGTATCTGAGCGGTTTCCCCGAGCCGGAAGCGGTGCTGGTGCTGGTGCCGGGCCGCAAGCATGGCGAGGCGATCCTGTTCTGCCGCGAGCGCGATGCCGAGCGTGAGGCCTGGGATGGCCCGCGCGAGGGCCAGGAAGGCGCGGTGGAGCGCTACGGCATGGACGATGCGTACCCCATCGACGATGTCGACGAGATCCTGCCGGGCCTGCTGGAAGGGCGCAGCCGCGTCTATTACCACTTCGGGCGCGATGTCGACTTCGACCTCAAGCTGATCGGCTGGCTCAAGCGCGTGCGCGAGCAGGTGCGCCACGGCGCGCAGCCGCCGCACGAATTCCTCGAGCTCGGGCATCTGCTGCACGAGCAGCGGCTGTTCAAGTCGCGCGACGAAATCGCCTTGATGCAGCACGCCGCCGACATCAGCGTGCGCGCGCATCGCGCCGCCATGCGGCTGGCGCGGCCGGGTGTGCACGAGTACGAACTGCAGGCCGAGGTGGAGTGCGCGTTCCGCGCCGCCGATGCGTGGCCGGCGTACGGCAGCATCGTCGGCACCGGCAGCAATGCCTGCGTGCTGCACTACCGCGCCAACAATGCGCGCAGCCGCGATGGCGAACTGGTGCTGATCGATGCCGGCGCCGAGTACCGCGGCTACGCGGCCGATATCACCCGCACCTTTCCGGTCAACGGCCGTTTCACCCCCGCGCAGCGTGCGCTGCACGATCTGGTCGGCGCTGCGCAGGCTGCCGCACTGGCGCAGGCGCGCCCCGGCGTGCCCTACGAAGCCGGGCATCTGGCCGCGGTGCAGACCCTGACCGAGGGGCTGCTGCAGTTGGGCCTGCTCAAGGGCAAGCTGGAGCGCAATATCGCCGACGGCCATTACAAGCGCTTCTATCGGCACAAGACCGGCCACTGGCTGGGGCTGGATGTGCACGATGTGGGCGACTACCGGTTGGCTGGCGACTCGCGTCTGCTCGAGCCCGGCATGGTGTTCACCATCGAGCCGGGGCTCTACATCTCCGCCGACGACACCACGGTGGAGGCCAGGTGGCGCGGCATCGGCATCCGCACCGAAGACAATGTGCTGATCACCGCCGACGGCCATCGGGTGCTGACCGATGCGCTGGCGCGCAGCGCCGACGAGATCGAAGCGGAGATGGCGGACCGCGACGCGTTGCGCGCATAGCGCGGTCATGCCGCCATGAGCCGCCGCGACCTGGATCGGTGCATTGCCTTGCGAGCAACACGCGCACTGCCGGCTTGGTTGAGATTGCGCGGCGTATCCGGCTGAGGGCGGCGCCGGCGTTCGAGCCGCGCCGGGCGCCTTGCAGGCATGAGACGCCCGGCCGTTGTGCTGCGCGCCGTTCTACTGGCCCAGTTGTGGCGTCTGGGTGCGTTCGGGCTGCTGGACCTGTTCGCCCGGGGTAGCCAGTTGCTGCGCGCGTGCGAACGATTGCGCTTCCGGCGTGTTCAATGCCTGCTCGGTCTTCATGTGCGCGCGCAGATGCGCCGGGTTGGCCGGGTCGCCCTGCACCACGAACACGTTTTCGCCACCGTGTACGCCGCGATTGTTGGCCTCGCTCATCAGCACATGATCCACGCGCGACAGGCCGCCTTCCTTGGCCAGCGGCAACAGGGCCGCGCTGAGCCGGTCGCTGGTCTGGTCGGGTGTGCGTCCATGTGCCGCATCGATTGCATGCACGCCGCGCTGGATCTGTTGATACATCGGATGGTCGGGGTGCGAGGACTGGCGTGGATCGTTCATGGCAATGCTCCGTGCGGTGCGGAAGGATTCAAGGGGCGGCAAACACCGGGCGGGTCAGATTTTCGGGCGCGCCATCGGTGCACACCACCTCGTCTTCGATACGGATGCCGCCGTAGGGTTTGAACTGCGCAACGCGCGCCCAGTCGACGCTGGCGGCATGGCCGTTCTTCTTCACTTCGTCCAGCAGCATGTCGATGAAGTACACGCCCGGTTCGATGGTGACCACCATGCCCGCTTCCAGCACGCGGGTCAGCCGCAGATACGGGTGGCCGGCGGGGCGTTCGATGCGGCCGCCGCGGTCGCTGGCCGCAAAGCCTGCCACGTCGTGCACCTGCAGGCCGATCAGATGGCCAAGCCCGTGCGGGAAGAATGCCGCGCTGACGCCGGTGGCGAGCGCAGCTTCCGGCGACACGGTGAGGATGCCGAAGTCCTTGAGGATGCCCATCAGGGCCAGATGCGCATCCACGTGCAACTGCTTGTAATCCACGCCGCTGCGCACGCTCTGGCCCATGCGGATCTGTGCGGCATCCACCGCATCGATCAGGGCCTGGAATTCGCTGCCGGGGTCGGCGGCATAGGTGCGGGTGATGTCGCTGGCGTAGCCGTAGGCCGAAGCACCGGCATCGATCAGGAAGCTGCGCAGCGGCTGAGGCGGCTGCTGGCCGAGTTCGGTGTAGTGCAGCACCGCGCCGTGTTCGTTGAGCGCGATGATGTTGCCGTAGGGCAGTTCGTTGGCGTCCTGACCGACGGCGGCGCAGTAGGCCATATGGATGCCGAACTCGCTCTGGCCGGCGCGGAAGGCCGCTTCGGCGGCGCGATGGCCGCGCACTGCCAGCTGCTGGGCGATGCGCAGCAAGGCCAGTTCGTACGGCGTCTTGAACGCGCGCTGGTAGTCCAGGTAATCGAGCACCGGCTGCGGATTGTTGGGCACATACGCACCTAGCGCGCTCTGCGCCTCGCCCAGGATGGCGCAACGGTCGGTCTGCCTGGGCAGCAGCGCCAGGGCCTGGTCCGGGGTGCGGATGATGTGGATGTCGCAGTGCTCCACCCACCAGCCGCTGGGCGCCTCGGGCACCACATGCCAATAGTCCAACGGCTGGCAGAAGATCAGCGTCGGGCGCTTGCCCGGGGTGTAGACCAGCCAGCTGTTGGGCACCCGCGTCAGCGGCACCCAGGCCTTGAACTGCGGATTGACCGCATAGGGATAGTCGCGGTCGTCGAACACCTGGTAATGCAGGCTGCCACTGGGCACCACCAGGTGGTCGAAGCCGCCGCGCTGCAGCGCCTCGTCGGCGCGCGCGGTCAGCGTGCGCAGGTGGTCGGAATACAGGTGGCTCAAGGACGGCTGGGGCATGCGGGGCTCGATCGGCAATGCAAAGACAGGTCGCGATTTTGCCGTAATCGTGGTGATGCTGTCCTTCAGCCCAGCATGTGTTCTTCGGCGATCCAGGCGCGCAGGCGTTGGCGATGCGGCTCGGACATGGTCAGGAAGCGGAAGCCGGCCCAGGCCTGCCCGGGTGCGTGCGCGGCTTCGCTCCACAACAGATGCACGCCGACATCGATCTCGGTGGCGCGGCCGATGCGCTCGGGCAGGCTGAAGCGCAGCTGGTACAGGGCGTCGTCGTGCAGCGGAACCGAGGCCAGCAGCAGCATGCCGGTTTCCGAGACATTGCCGACCCGGCCGATCTGCGCCTCGCTGAGCATGTCGGTCACCGGTATCAGGTCGGACGGCTGGCGGCGCGGTGCGCGGCGGGTGTCCTGGATCATGGGTTGACCTCCGCGGCGGGCGCTTGGCCGGCCAGGCTGCGCAGCGTGCGCACGGTGGCATGCCAGGCGCGGTCGATCAGGCGCGATTTCTCTTCGACCAGCAGGCGCGCCTGGCCGCCGGCCATCAGCCGCGACAGGCCATCCAGCGAGTGCTCGGCGACCTTTTGCCCACGTTGATTGACGAACAGCGCGTTACCGGTCATCGGGCTGTACCAGGACAGCCGTTGCCGACGTAGGTCGCCCTGCTGGTTGATCACGAACTCGAACCAGCTGCCGAACGGCAGGCTGCGCAGCTGCGTGTAGCAGGCCTCTTCGGCCGGCGAACGCGGGCCGGCGATGTCCTTGCGCGGTGTGCTGTCGCCCTGGTCGCCCAGCCGCGTGCGCGCCTTGAGCCTGGTGGCGAGCTCGGTGCGCGAGGTCGTCTCGTCCTCGCCGCCGGGCGTGGACAGGCGCCGCGCAATCGCCGCCGCTTCATCGTGGTGATAGCCGACCTGCAGCAGCGCGGTTTCGATCTCGGTGCCGAGCGCGATGTCGGCAGGTTGCCCCTTGCTGCGGCAGGTGACTTCGGCGATGCGCGCGGTCAGGGCCTGGCGCTCGTCCCATTCGGGCGATTGCTCGCCCTGGCGCAGCAATGTCAGCGTCAGCACGTCCGACCATGCCTGACGCAGCAGCGCCTGCACGAAGCGCGGCGGGACGCTCTGCTCGCACAGCTGCTCGATGCGCGCCTCGGCCTGCTGCTTGGCCGACTCCAGCCGCTCCTTGCCGCGCGCCGCATCCACATGGCGGCGCTCGGCGAGGTCGGCCTTGCGCACCAAGGCGCGCAGATGCGCCTGGATATCGGCGTTGGCCGCGGCGAACACGGCCTCGTCGCCCTGGTAGTCGTTGACGATCCGGTCCACCGCGCTGCCCAGCTTGTGCAGCAACTGCGGGTCGACATCGTCGTCGCCCAGCCAGACCGCGCCGGACTCGGCCACGGTGTTGAGCAATTCGCGCACCGGGTGCTGGTCGCGCACGAAGAAATGCATATCGGCCAAGGCCGCGCGCACCACCGGCACCTGCAACTTGGCGAGCAGGGCCCGCGCCGGGGTCTGCTCGCGCACTTCGCGTTGCATCTGCGCGTAGAGCAGGCCGAGCAGATCGAAGGCGTCGGTGTCCTGCGGCGACAGCGCGGCGTCGGGGCCGTGTTGCGCCCGCAGCAAGGCCAGCAGCTGGCGCTGCACCGCATCGATGCCGGTCGGCTGCGCCGCTGCCGCTGCCTGTGCCGCCAGCGTGCCCTGCAGGCTGGCCAGTGCGTCGCTGACGGCGGCCTTGGGCACGGCCGAGGGGGCGAGCCGGGGAGATGCTTTTTCGGGTGTTGCCTGGGCGCTGCTTGCAGGCGCTGCGCCGTGATCTGCAGAGCTTTGATTCGCCGCTGCGCCTACGTTGCCGGCCGCCTGCGACCGGCGCGCCGACGACATCAGGCCGCCGAGCGCCTGCACTGCATCGCTCAGCGCAGGTGCTGCCTGCTCACCGTCGGTCGCCGCTGCCAGTGTCATCTGCATGGCGGGCGGATCCAGCAGCGCGCTCTGCCACGGTGTCGGTGCCGATTGCCCGCTCCAGCCGGTTGCAGGCCGCCCGTTGCGCGGCGGCAGCGCGCGCGTGCTGGCGGCCGCAGCATCCTTCGGTGCGGTGGCTGCTGCAGGCGGTGCGCGCCGCGTCTGCACCTGGGTGGGCTTGACCAGGTACGGGTGATAGATCAGCCCCGGCAGGATGCCTTCCTGCGCGAGCGTGCCGTTGGCGCGCTCGTACAGATCGTTCAAACGCTCGATGACCTGACGCTCGAACACGCGGTAGAGCGTCAGCTGCCCATCCAGGCTCAGTCCCAGCGTTTCGCCGCACTGGCGCAGCACGCGGCACAAGGCGTACGGGCCCAGCGGCACTGCTTCCAGTTCGAACTCGGCCACCGCGCCGATCACCGCCACCCGCTGCGCCAGCAATTGCAGCGCATCGGCGCGGCGGGAGGTTTCGCGGCGCGCAATCTCGCTGAGCACGATATCGCGATCGATATCGGTGTCCTCCACCAGGGTGAGCATCTGCGGATGCGCTGCGGCATCGGCTGCTGGCATCAGCGACGGGCGATCGCGCAGCGTGGCCAGGTCCTGCGCCAGCTGCTGCAGGAACGCCTGCGGAAACCGATCGATGTGGTCGCGCAGGTCACGTGTCTGCGCATAGGTTTCGGCCTGGATCTGGCTGTTGCGGGCATGCTCGGCCTGATGCAGCAGCTCGCGTTCCAGCTCGACGATGGTCAGCCGCAGCGGCCCGCTGAGCGCCTGCATGCAATGCGCGTGCAGCGCGGCGAGCAGGCGCCGCCCGCGCGCGGAAACCGGTGCATCGGCGATCGGGCCGCTGAGCGTGTGCTGCAGGGAGGAAGCGGGAGTGGACATCCGGGGGAGGCGGGCTCGGTGCGAGGCGTGAGCTATGTAGCATGTTTTTCCGCCGGGCAGCGACCAGGCGGGCGCAGGACGCGCCTCGCCAGCTACGGTCGCCACCCTGATGCGGATGGCGCGCGTGGCGCGGCTCGCTGGATCCGCGCGCCAGTGATGTCGCGTGCGCTACCGATCACGGCGCGGCGTGCTGGCTGCTGTGCCGCGCCGTGATCGCCGCGATCAGCCCAGAAACAGCTCGACCACGTCATTGGTGAAGCGGCGGCCCAGCTCGGTCGGCACCACGCGTCCGTCCTGCGCGGTCATCCAGCCTTGTGCAATCGCGCGCGCCACAGGCAACTCGATGACCGAGGCATCCAGGCCGGTGGAGACTTCGAAATCGCGCAGGGCGAAGCCCTCGTGCAGGCGCAGCAGGTTGAGCATGTATTCGAACGGCAGCCGCTCACGCGGCACGATCTCGTCGCCGCCGATCGACGCCGCGCTGCCGGCGCTGGCCAGGTAACTCTGTGGGTGCTTGTGCTTCCAGCGTCGCAGCACATGCTGTTCGGCGCCGGAGCTGATCTTGCCGTGCGCCCCGGCGCCGATGCCCAGGTAATCGCCGAAGCGCCAGTAATTGAGATTGTGCGCGCATTGCCGCCCGGGCCTAGCGTAGGCGCTCACTTCGTACTGCGCGTAGCCGGCCTCGGCCAGCAGGCGCTGGCAATGCTCCTGCATGTCCCAGGCCGCATCGTCGTCGGGAATGCCCTTGGGCGGCCGCGCGAAGAACACCGTGTTCGGCTCCAGCGTGAGCTGGTAATGCGACAGGTGGGTGGGCTGCAGCGCGAAGGCGCGTTCGAGATCGCGCTCGGCCTGTGCCAGGGTCTGCTCGGGCAGCGCGTACATCAGGTCGATATTGAAATTGTCGTAGCCGGCATCCTGCGCCAGCTTGATCGCACGCTCGGCCTCGGCACTGTCGTGGATGCGACCCAGCCGCTGCAGCGCTACATCGTCGAAGGTCTGCACGCCGAAGCTCAGGCGGTTCACGCCGGCGGCGCGATAGCCGTCGAAGCGGCCATGCTCGGCGGTGCCTGGATTGGTTTCCAGGGTGATCTCCAGATTCGGTGCAAAGCGCAGCCGCGCGGCGGCGGCTTGCAGGAATCTGTCGATGGCTTCGGGCGGAAACAGGCTCGGCGTGCCGCCGCCGAAAAACACCGAATGCACCACGCGCCCCCACACCAGCGGCAGATCCGCATCCAGGTCGCGGATCAACGCATCCACGTAGTCCTCGAACGGCAGCACGCCCTTGGCCGCATGCGAGTTGAAATCGCAGTACGGGCATTTGCGCACGCACCAGGGCAGGTGCACGTAAAGCGACAGCGGCGGTGGAATCAGGTCGGGCACTGCGTCAGGCCATGGTTCACAGCGACAGGGCGTGCAGCTTGTGCTGCAGCGTGGCCAGCGCCACCGCACGGTGACTCAGCCGGTTCTTCAGCGCGGTATCCATCTCCGCAGCGGTCAGGCCATGCACCGGATCCAGGAACACCGGGTTGTAGCCAAAGCCGCCCGTGCCGCGTGGTTCGGTGGTGATCACCCCTTCCCAACTGCCTTCGGCGATCAGCGGTTGCGGATCTTCCGGGTGACGCAGCAGCACGATCACCGCGTAAAACCGCGCGCTGCGGCGCTCGGCCGGCACGGCGCGCATGGCGTCGAGCAGCTTGGCATTGTTGGCCTGCGCATCGGTCGGGCTGCCGGCATAGCGGGCGCTGTACAGGCCGGGTGCGCCGCCGAGCGCGTCGACGATCAGACCGGAGTCGTCGGCCAGTGCCGGCAGACCGGTGACCGCGCTGGCATGGCGTGCCTTGATCAAGGCGTTCTCGACGAAGGTCAGGCCGGTTTCCGGCACATCGTCCACGCCGAGCTCGCCTTGCGCCACGATGCGCAGCGGCAGGTCGGCGAGCATGGCGCGCAGTTCTTCCAGCTTGCCGGCGTTGCCGCTGGCCAGGACCAGTTGTTTCATTGCTTGGGCTCCAGCAGGTCCCACTTGGTGCCGTACAGATCGCGGAACACCACGACCGTGCCGTACGGTTCCTCGCGCGGGGTTTCCAGGAATTCCACCCCGAACGCCTGCATCGCCGCATGGTCGCGCCAGAAGTCGTCGGTGTAGAGAAAATGATCCACCCGCCCCCCGGTCTGGTCGCCGATGCGCGCGCGCTGGGCGGCGTCGGCCGGCTGCGCGAGCAGCAAGCCGGCGTCCTGCGCGCCACCCGGGCCGATCACCACCCAGCGCTTGTCGTCGCCAAGTGCGCGATCCTCCAGCACCTGGAAGCCCAGCGCGCCGGTGTACCAGGCGATCGCCGCGTCGTAATCGGCGACCAGCAGGGTGGTCAGGGCGATGCGCCGGCTCATCCGGCCAGTGCAGCGCGTTGCAGGGCGAACAGTTCGCTCATGCCTTGTTCGGCGAGTGCGAGCAGTGCATTGAGTTCGTCGCGGCGGAAGGCGTGGCCTTCGGCAGTGCCCTGCAGCTCGATGAAGCCGCCGCCGTCATTCATCACCACATTCATGTCGGTGTCGCAGTCGCTGTCTTCGGGGTAGTCCAGATCCAGCACCGGCTCGCCGCGATAGATGCCCACCGACACCGCGGCCACGGCGCCGATCAGCGGGTGCTTCTTGATGTCGCCGCGCTTGAGCAGCAGGTTCACCGCATCGGCCAGCGCCACGTAGGCGCCGGTGATCGCGGCGGTGCGGGTGCCGCCATCGGCCTGCAGCACGTCGCAGTCCAGGGTGATGGTGCGCTCGCCCAGGGCATTGCGATCCACACAGGCGCGCAGTGCGCGGCCGATCAGGCGCTGGATCTCCAGCGTGCGTCCGCCCTGCTTGCCGCGTGCGGCCTCGCGATCGGAACGGGTGTGGGTGGAGCGCGGCAGCATGCCGTATTCGGCGGTCACCCAGCCTTCGCCCTTGCCGCGCAGGAATCCGGGGACGCGGTTTTCCACGCTGGCGGTGCACAGCACGCGGGTGTCGCCGAAGCTGACCAGCACCGAGCCTTCGGCGTGACGGGTGAAGGCGCGTTCGATGCGCACCGGGCGCAGCTGGTCGGCCGTGCGGCCGCTGGGACGGGAAAAGGTCATGCGATGAGTCCGGAAGTCGGGAGGTGGGTCTGGGGCGGCGCGTGGCGGGGCGGTCAGCCAGCGCGGGCCGCTAGGGTACCATTCGCGCTTTGAAGGCACGGGACTGACGATGATTCGAAGCATGACCGCGTTTGCGGGTGGCGAACGCATCACGCCCTGGGGCACGCTCGGTTGCGAGCTGCGCTCGGTCAACCATCGGTTTCTGGAAGTGGGCGTGCGCCTGCCCGAAGAACTGCGTGCGCTGGAGCCGCTGCTGCGCGAGCGCGTGGCGGCGAAAAACAGCCGCGGCAAGCTGGATCTGGCGCTGCGCCTGCGCGCGCCGGACAACGCGCAGACCCTGGCCGTGAACGAATCGCTGCTGCAGGAACTGGGCGCACTGGCCACGCGCCTTGACGGCATGTTCCCCAAGCTGCAGGTCGGCTTCACCGATCTGCTGCAGCTGCCCGGCGTGCTGCAGGTGCAGGACGTGGACGCACCGGCATTGCAGGCGCAGGCCCTGGCATTGCTGGATGAGGTGGTGGACAGTTTCGTCGCCGCGCGCGAGCGCGAAGGCGCCAAGCTGGCCGATGCGATCAGCGAGCGGATCGATGCGATCGAACGTATCGCCGCCGAGGTGCGTACGCTGATTCCCGTCATCCGCGAAGGGCAGCGTGCCAAGCTGGCCGCCCGGCTGGCCGATCTGCCGCATCCGGTGGACCCGGGGCGCGCCGAGCAGGAACTGGTGCTGTGGCTGCAGAAGCTGGACGTGGACGAAGAGCTCGACCGCCTGTCCAGCCACATCGCCGAGATCCGCCGCGTGCTCAGGCAGCGCGAGCCGGTCGGCCGCCGCCTGGACTTCCTGCTGCAGGAATTCAACCGCGAAGCCAATACGCTCGGCTCCAAGTCGGTGGACAGCCGCACCTCCAACGCCGCGGTGGATCTGAAGGTGCTGATCGACCAGATCCGCGAGCAGGTGCAGAACATCGAGTAGCCGGGAGTGGTGATTGGGGATTCGGGATTGGTCGACGGCCATCCCGGGTTTCAGCGGGGCGCGGCCAATACCGGTAGCATATCGACCCCGGTGGTACCGGTCCGCAGCCCGTTCGCGAATCCCGACTCCCCAAGCCCGAATCCCTGACCCTATGCGCGGCACCCTCTATATCGTTGCGGCCCCTTCCGGCGCCGGCAAGAGCAGCATCGTCAACGCCACCCTGGCGCGTGATCCCAAGATCGCCTTGTCGATCTCGTTCACCTCGCGCGCGCCGCGGCCGGGCGAACGGCATGCCGAGCACTACCATTTCGTCTCCGCCGACGAGTTCCAGGGCATGATCGAAGCCGGCGACTTCTTCGAATACGCGCTGGTGCATGGCGACTGGAAGGGCACCGCGCGGCAGTCGGTGGAGCCGCAGCTGGCCGCAGGTCACGACGTGCTGCTGGAGATCGACTGGCAGGGCGCGCGCCAGGTGCGCCAGAAGGTGCCCGACGCGGTCAGCGTGTTCATCCTGCCGCCGTCGCGCCAGGCGCTGGACGAGCGCATGCGCAAGCGCGGCCAGGACAGCGAGGACGTGATGGCGCAGCGGCTGGCCGCTGCCCGCGAAGAGATGCTGCATTTCGAAGAGTTCGATTACGTCATCATCAACGAGACCTTCGACACCGCGGTCTCGGAGATGTGCGCGATCTTCACCGCCAGCCGGCTGCGCCGGCAGGCGCAACAGCAGCGGCACGCGGCGTTGATCCGGGCCTTGCTGGACTGAGCTGCTCAAATCCCTGATTCCAAAGGAAACTGAATGGGCCCAGGTTGCCGTGACGGCGGCCCGGGCGTACACTCCGCCCCCTTTCCCTCATTCGATGCGCGGCCGTTGCTGGTCGCCGGGAGCCCGCATGGCCCGCATTACCGTAGAAGATTGCCTGGAAGTCGTGAACAACCGTTTCGAGCTGGTCATGATGGCGTCCAAGCGCGCCCGTCAGCTCGCCAACGGCGTGCAGCCGTTGATCGAAAATGCCGACGCCAGCGACAAGCCCACCGTGATGGCACTGCGCGAGATCGCCGCACGCCGGATCGACAACGCGCTGATCGACGAAGTCGAGAAGGCCGAGCGCGAGCGCGCCGAACGCGAAGCGCTGGAATGGGCCGCTGCCGAAGTCGTTGCCGACGAAGACATGTCCAAGAACGACGATTGATTGTTCGCATCGCTGCGATCGATCTGAGCAGCCCGCCACGCGCGGGCTGTTTTCGTTTCAGGCCCGCTTTGGTGCCTGCAGTGTGCAAACGTTTGCCGTGACTGCGTTGCTGGCATAGTCTTCCGGCATGAACCCAGGCCCCACTGCCCAGGCGACCGTCGTGACGTCTCCGTCTTCCGACCAGGCCATCCCCGACTACGTCCTGCACTTCGAACGCGCGGCCAGCTACCTTCCCAAGGAGCAGCTGCCGATCCTGCGCCGTGCCTGGGAAGTGGGCGCCAGCGCGCATGCCGGCCAGACCCGTAAGTCGGGCGAGCCGTACATCACCCATCCGGTCGCGGTGGCCGGCGTACTCGCCGAGCTCGGCCTGGACATGGAATCGCTGATCGCCGCGATCCTGCACGACACCATCGAAGACACCCCGCTGACCCGCGAAGAGCTGGCGTCGGAATTCGGTGAAGCGGTGGCCGAGCTGGTCGATGGCGTCACCAAGCTGGACAAGCTCAAGTTCCGCGACCGCCAGGAAGCGGCGGCGGAGAGCTTCCGCAAGATGCTGCTGGCGATGTCGCGCGACCTGCGCGTGATCATGATCAAGCTGGCCGACCGCCTGCACAACATGCGCACGCTGGGCGCGCAGAGCAGCGAGGCGCGCAGCCGCATCGCGCGCGAAACGCTGGAAATCTACGCGCCGATCGCCCAGCGCCTGGGCATGAGCCTGATCAAGTCCGAGCTGCAGAACCTGGGCTTCCGCGCGCTGTATCCGTGGCGTCACGCCATCATCGAAAAACATATCCGCAGCCAGCCGGTGGTGCGGCGCGAATCGATGGCGCAGGTGGAAGTGCAGCTGTCGCAGCGGCTGGCCAAGGAAGGGCTGGAGCACCGCCTGGTCAGCCGCATCAAGACGCCCTGGAGCATCTATTCCAAGATGCACGAAGAGAACAAGTCCTTCGACCAGGTGATGGATGTGTTCGGCTTCCGCCTGGTGGTGCGTTCGGTGGCCGATTGCTATCACGCGCTGGGCGCGGTGCATGCCACCTTCAAGCCGCTGGACGGGCGCTTCCGCGATTTCATCGCCATCCCCAAGGCCAACGGCTATCAGTCGCTGCACACCGTGTTGTTTGGCCCGTATGGCTCGCCGATCGAAGTGCAGATCCGCACCGAGGAGATGGACCTGATCGCCGAACGCGGGGTGGCTGCGCACTGGACCTACAAGGTCGGCTCGGCCTCGCCCAATAGCGCGCAGAGCCGCGCGCACGACTGGATCGTGGAGCTGATCGATTCGCAACGCGCGGCGGGCTCGTCGCTGGAGTTCCTGGACAACGTCAAGGTCGACCTGTTCCCGGACGAGGTCTATCTGTTCACGCCCAAGGGCAAGATCCTGGCGCTGCCGCGCAACTCCACCGCGCTGGATTTCGCCTATGCGGTGCACACTGACGTGGGCAACCGCGCGGTCGCCTCGCGGGTGGACAAGAAGCTGGTGCCGCTACGCACCAAGCTGGTCAGCGGGCAGGCGGTGGAAATCATCACCGCGCGCTCGGCCACGCCCAAGCCGCAGTGGCTGGAGTTCGTGGTCAGCAGCAAGGCGCGTACCGCGATCCGCCACCAGCTCAAGCAGCTCGAACACGAAGACGCCGTGCAGCTCGGCCACCGCATGCTCGATCGCGCGCTGGAAGCGATGGACAGCTCGCTGGAGCGGCTGCCCAAGGGCCGCCTGGACGCCTTCCTCACCGAGCACCGCTATCCACGCCTGGAAGCCTTGCTGGCCGACGTGGCGCTGGGCAACTGGATGCCGACCCAGGCCGCGCAGGCGCTGATGGCCTACGCCGAATTGCGCGGTGGCGGCCACTCCAAGCATTCGCACGAAAAGATCCTGATCGACGGCAGCGAGCGCGGCGTGATCAGCTTCGCCAACTGTTGCCAGCCGATTCCCGGCGACGAAATCATGGGTTACCACACCGCCGGCAAGGGCATCGTGGTGCACCGTCTGGACTGCCCCAACCTGGCCGAGCTGCGCAAATCGCCCGAACGCTGGGTGCCGATCGACTGGGATTCCAGCGTCAGTGGCGACTACGACACCGCCTTGATCGTCGAGGTGGAAAACCGCACCGGCGTGCTGGCCCAGCTGGCTGCGGCGATTGCGCAGAGCCAGTCCAATATCGAGCGCGTGGATTACCTGGACCGCGATTTCAACGCGGCGGTGCTGCGCTTCAACATCCAGGTCCGCGACCGCCGCCATCTGGCCGAAGTGATGCGCCGGCTGCGGCGCCTGCATGTGGTGCAGAGCGTGGGGCGGCAGTAGAAGCGGCGAGCAGACCGTGGCGAGCAGTCGTCAGGTGGCTGTCGGCGTCGCGCTCAAAGCCGGCGTGTACGCGTGGTCCATGCCGCACCGGGCACCGGTCGCACCCGCCCGGCGGTGCGCAGTCGTGTTGCCAGTTGCTTCGAATCCGGTCCCCGCGTTGGACAGTGGCTGCGCTGCCGTGCGTCTGTGACAGCGCACGCGCCTTGCCCGGCTCAGGCGATCAAACGACCCAGCGCAGGGTTGTCGTTATCCTGTTTCCACACCAGGTGCAGCTCCACCGGCGTGGCAGGGGTTTCCTCGCGCAGCGGCAGGTACACGATGCCGGCGTAACGCAGGCCGCTGGCGCCTTCGGGCACCAGCGCCATGCCCATGCCGCCGCGTACCAGCGCCAGCACCGAATGAATCTGGCTGACGTATTGCACCGAGCGCGGCGCGATGCCGCGCGCACCGAACAATTGCGCCAGCAGATCGTAGAAATAACGCGCCTCGTCCGGTGCGTAATTGACCAGCGGCTGGCCGTGGAAATCCTGCAGACGCAGGCTGTCGCGGTGCGCCAGCGGCGAGTCTTCCGGCAGCGCGGCGATCAGCGGTTCGCGTGCCACGCAGCGGCTGTGCAGGCCCTGGCGTTGGATCGGCGGGCGCAACAGGCCGATATCCAGCCGGCCTGCATCCAGTGCGTCCAGTTGCGCCAGGCTGACCATCTCCTTGAGTTGCAGATCCACATCCGGCGCTTGCCTGCGCCACCGCGCGATGGCCTCGGGCAGGAAGCGGTAACTGGCACCTGCGGTGAAACCCACCGACACGTTACCGGCATCGCCGGTGCCGATCCGGCGCGCGCGCAGGCCGGCGTTTTCGGCCATGCGCAGGATCGCGCGCGCTTCGGCAAGCAGGCTGCGCCCGGCCTGGGTCAGCCGCACATGCCGGCTGTTGCGCTCTAGCAGCGCGGTGCCGACGCTGTGCTCCAGCAACTGAATCTGCCGGCTGAGCGGCGGCTGGGTCATGTTCAGGCGCTCGGCCGCGCGACGGAAGTGCAGTTCGTCGGCGACGGCGACAAAGCAACGCAGTTGCTGCAGATCGAACATGGGGGACGGGCCTCGCATGGCAAAACAGGTGAATTGATGCTGCACCCGCAACATCCTTCCGCCGCCAGCGCCGATGAATAGGCGCTGCCACGCCAACGACCACGTTGGCGGGCGCAGCCGGCCATAATTACGTACTGTCGAAAAAGCGTTGCAAAGCAGCCATTTGCGGCGCACTACATCGATTGATGATGCTATTGATTCAACTTGTGTATCAAACAATACGTCCTTTGGTTTGGACCGGCAACGATCTGCGTTTCTAGGATCAACCGCATCCCCCGCCCAGGAGCGTTTGTCCGATGAGCAGCAGATACACCCCTTCCGAAATGGCCCAAGCACTTGGCGCCGGGCTGTTGTCGTTTCCGGTGACCCATTTCGATGCCGACCTGGCCTTTGACGAACCCGCCTACCGCAGCAATCTGGACTGGCTGTCCTCGCACCCGGCTGCGGGGCTGTTTGCCGCCGGCGGCACTGGTGAGCTGTTTTCGCTGACGCTGGATGAAGTGAATCGCGCCGTGCGAGCAGCGGTGACCCAGACCGCCGGCCGCATGCCGGTCATCGCACCGGCCGGTTACGGCACCGCGATCGCCATGGAGATGGCGCAGGCTGCCGAGCGCAATGCTGCCGACGGCATCCTGCTGTTTCCGCCGTACCTCACCGAGTGCGATGCCGATGGCGTGGCCGACCATGTCGAGCGCGTCTGCAAGGCGACCAGGCTGGGCGTGATCGTCTACGGCCGCGCCAACGCCAAGCTCGACGACGTGACGCTGGCGCGGGTGGCCGAGCGTTGCCCCAACCTGGTGGGCTACAAGGACGGCATCGGCGATGTGGATCGCATGACCCGCATCTACGCACGCCTTGGCGACCGATTGCTCTACGTGGGCGGACTGCCCACCGCCGAAACCTTCGCGCTGCCGTATCTGGAAATGGGCGTGACCACGTATTCGTCGGCCATCTTCAATTTCCTGCCCGAGTGGGCGCTGACGTTTTATGCAGCGGTGCGTGCGCGCGACCACGTCACCATCTACCGCGAGCTCAATGACTTCGTGTTGCCGTACACCGTGCTGCGCAATCGCCGCGCCGGTTATGCGGTGTCGATCGTCAAGGCCGGCATGCGCGCGGTCGGCCGCCCGGCCGGTCCGGTCCGCACGCCGCTGGCCGACCTCAACGAGGACGAATTCGCCCAGCTCAAGCAACTGATTGGAGGACGCCGCTGATGCACAGCATCACGGGCCAATCGCTGATCGGGCAGCGCGACGTGCGCGGCGCAGGGGAGGAATTTCATGCGCTGGATGCGGCCAGCGGTGCGGCATTGCAGCCGGCATTCGGCTCGGTGAGCGCACAGGATCTGGAACAGGCCTGTGCGTTGGCGCGGGCGGCGTTCGATCGTTACCGCGAAACGACGCTGGACGCGCGCGCAGTCTTCCTGGAAACCATCGCCGAGCAGATCCTGGCACTGGGCGATGCCTTGATCGAACGCGCCATGCACGAAAGCGGCCTGCCGCGCCCGCGCCTGGAAGGCGAGCGGGGGCGCACGGTGGGGCAGCTGCGCCTGTTCGCCAACGTGGTGCGCGAAGGAAGCTGGCTGCAGGCGCGGATCGACCCGGCGCTGCCGCAACGCACGCCATTGCCGCGTGCGGATCTGCGGCAGCGGCATATCGCGCTGGGGCCGGTGGCGGTGTTCGGTGCCAGTAATTTCCCGCTGGCATTCTCGGTGGCCGGTGGCGATACCGCCTCGGCACTGGCGGCCGGCTGCCCGGTGGTGGTCAAGGCGCACAGCGCGCATCCGGGGACTTCGGAATTGGTGGGCCGTGCGATCCAGGCGGCGGTGGCGCAATGCGGCCTGCCCGAGGGCGTGTTCTCACTGCTGTTCGACGCCGGCATCGAGATCGGTGCACGACTGGTCGCCGACGCGCGCATCAAGGCGGTGGGTTTCACCGGCTCGCGGGCCGGCGGCATGGCGCTGGTCAAGATTGCCGCCGCACGCCGCGAGCCGATTCCGGTGTATGCGGAGATGAGCGCGATCAATCCGGTGTATCTGTTGCCGCAGGCGCTGCAGGCGCGCGCATCGGATCTGGGCAAAGCGTTCGTCGGCTCGCTGACCCTGGGCAGCGGGCAGTTCTGCACCAATCCCGGCTTGCTGCTGGCGATCGATTCGCCGGCGCTGGATGCATTTGTCGCATCCGCAACGCAAACGCTGCAGGCCGTGTCGCCGGCAGCGATGCTCACCGCAGGCATTGGCCAGGCCTACGCGCAAGGCGTGCAGCGTCTGGCCGCGCACCCGCAGGTCAGCACGCTGGCACGCGGCGCTGCGGCGGACGCCGGGCGCTGTCCGGCGGCGTTGTTCGGCACCGACGCCGATGCCTTCCTGGCCGATGAAGCGCTGCAGGCCGAAGTCTTCGGCGCCTCGTCGCTGCTGGTGCGTTGCAGGGACATCGAACAGCTGCGTGCGCTGAGCGAGCACCTGGAAGGCCAGCTCACCGCCACCTTGCACATGGAGGTGGGCGATACCGAACTGGCCGCCGCATTGCTGCCGGTGCTGGAGCGCAAGGCCGGACGCATCCTGGTCAACGACTGGCCCACCGGTGTGGAGGTCTGCCACGCGATGGTGCACGGCGGCCCGTTCCCGGCCACCTCCGACAGCCGCAGCACCTCGGTCGGCACGCTGGCGATCGATCGCTTCCTGCGCCCGGTCTGCTACCAGGATCTGCCGGCTGCGCTGTTGCCTGCCGCCGTCGCGCACGACAACCCGCTCGGGCTATGGCGACGCGTCGATGGCGCGCTGGGACACGACTGACGGCTGCCGCAGCAACGATGCCTGAGGCGTGCCGGAGGAGGGTCCGGTACGCCATCCGCAGGCGCAACGTGGAGTACCGAAGCGCAGTGCGCTTCCATCGTCATAGGTGAGGAACGATGATGGCTATCGATTCAAAAACGGTCGGTTCAACGACGGTTCCGCGCAGGCGCTACCTGATCTTGCTGATGCTGTTCGTGGTCACCACGATCAACTATGCCGATCGCGCCACCTTGTCCATCGCCGGTTCCGCGGTCCAGGATGCGCTGGGCATCGACGCGCTGCAGATGGGCTTCATTTTTTCTGCGTTCGGTTGGGCATATGTGGCCGGGCAGATTCC
Organism: Xanthomonas sp. NCPPB 3218; assembly: GCF_056725185.1. Lineage (NCBI taxonomy): Bacteria > Pseudomonadati > Pseudomonadota > Gammaproteobacteria > Lysobacterales > Lysobacteraceae > Xanthomonas > Xanthomonas sp. NCPPB 3218. The sequence continues at coordinate 3,943,851 of NZ_CM161516.1, read as the reverse complement.
CGGCGGCTGGTTGCTCGATCGCTTTGGCTCGCGGCGCGTGTACGGCCTGTCGCTGCTGATCTGGTCGCTGTTCACCGCCTTGCAGGGCTTTATCGACTGGGTGCCGGTGACCTGGGCGGTCACCACGCTGTTCGTGCTGCGCTTTCTGGTCGGCATCGCCGAAGCGCCGTCGTTCCCGGGCAATAGCCGCATCGTGGCGGCCTGGTTTCCCACTGCAGAGCGCGGTCTGGCTGCGTCGATCTTCAATTCCGCGCAGTACTTCGCCACGGTGGCGTTCGCGCCGTTGATGGGCTGGCTGGTGCATGCCTGGGGCTGGGAGCATGTGTTTCTGGTGATGGGCGCGGCTGGCGTGTTGCTGGCGCTGGTGTGGCGCAAGACCATCTATGCCCCGCGCGAACATCCGCGCCTGAGCGCGCAGGAACTGGACTACATCCAGCGCAACGGCGCGCTGGTGGACATGGAGCAGGGCAACAAGCCCGGCCGCCAGCCCAAGGGCACGCAATGGCATTACGCCAAGCAGTTGTTGTGCAACCGCATGTTGCTGGGCGTGTACATCGGCCAGTACTGCATCACCACGCTGACGTATTTCTTCCTGACCTGGTTTCCGGTGTATCTGGTCAAGGAGCGCGGCATGTCGATCCTGGAAGCCGGATTTGTGGCCTCGTTGCCGGCGGTGTGCGGTTTCATCGGTGGCGTGCTGGGTGGCTATGTGTCCGACCGTATGGTGCGGCGCGGCTACTCGCTCACCGTCGCGCGCAAGACGCCGATCGTTGTCGGCATGTTGATGTCGGTGACGATGATCGGCTGCAACTATGTGCAGGCCGAATGGATGGTGGTCGGGCTGATGGCGCTGGCCTTCTTCGGCAAGGGCATCGGCGCACTCGGCTGGGCGGTGGTGGCCGACACCTCGCCCAAGGAAATCGCCGGCCTGTCCGGTGGCCTGTTCAATACCTTCGGCAATATCGCCGGCATCACCACGCCGATCGTCATCGGCTACATCGTCTCCACCACCGGCACCTTCGAGTGGGCGCTGGTCTTCGTCGGGCTCAATGCCTTGCTGGCGGTGGTGTCCTATCTGGTGGTGGTGGGCGAAATCAAGCGCGTGGAACTCAAGGCGCCGCCCGGCGGCCCGTCCATGCCCGTGCCCGCAACGCTGTGACCGTCCTGGGAGACTTTCGATGACTATCCACACCGCACCTGCAAGCATCGGCGCCACGCCGCGCATCACCGACATCCGCGTGGTGCCCGTCGCCGGGCAGGACAGCATGCTGCTCAACCTCAGTGGCGCACACGCGCCGTACTTCACCCGCAATGTGCTGGTGCTGCGCGATTCGTCCGGACGCACCGGCGTGGGCGAAGTGCCTGGTGGCGCGGCCATCGCCGGCTTGCTGCAGGAAGCAGCGCCGCTCATTCGCGACCGCTCCATCGCCGAGTATCAGCGCATCCTCAATCAGGTGCGCACCGCCTTTGCCGACCGCGACAGCGCCGGCCGTGGCCTGCAGACCTTCGATCTGCGTATCACCATCCATGCGGTGACGGCCATCGAGTCGGCGTTGCTGGATCTGCTCGGGCAATTCCTCGACCAGCCTGTCGCTGCCTTGCTCGGTGAAGGCCAGCAACGCAGCGCCGTGGATGTGCTGGGCTATCTGTTTTTCATCGGCGACCGGCGGAAGACTGCGTTCGACTATCGCGACGGCAGCGGTGCCCGCGATGACTGGGAGGCTGTGCGGGACCAGGAGGCCTTGACGCCGGCATCGGTGGTGCGCCTGGCCGAAGCGGCCTACGAGAAATACGGCTTCCGCGATTTCAAGCTCAAGGGCGGCGTGCTGCGCGGCGAAGACGAAATCGACGCCATTGTCGCGTTGCACGCGCGGTTTCCGCAGGCGCGCATCACCCTCGATCCCAATGGCGCGTGGTCGCTGGATCAGGCCATCGCCCTGTGCCGCGGCATGCACGGCGTGATGGCCTACGCCGAAGATCCGTGCGGTGCGCAGGATGGGTATTCCGGGCGCGAGATCATGGCCGAATTCCGTCGCGCCACCGGCTTGCCGACCGCCACCAACATGATCGCCACCGACTGGCGGCAGATGGGCCACGCCATCCAGTTGCAGTCGGTGGATATCCCGCTGGCCGACCCGCATTTCTGGACGTTGCAGGGCTCGGTACGAGTGGCGCAACTGTGCCGCGACTGGGGCCTGACCTGGGGCTCGCATTCCAACAACCATTTCGATATTTCGCTGGCGATGTTCACCCATGTCGCCGCCGCAGCGCCTGGGCGGGTGACCGCGATCGATACGCACTGGATCTGGCAGGACGGCCAACGCCTGACCCACGACCCATTGCAGATCGTCGGCGGCCAGATCCAGGTGCCGGCAAAGCCGGGCCTGGGTGTGGAGCTGGACATGGACGCGCTGGAGGCCGCGCATCGCACCTATCAAAGCCTGAGCCTGGGCGCGCGCGACGATGCCGCCGCCATGCAGGCGCTGATCCCCAATTGGACCTTCGACAACAAGCGGCCCTGTCTGGTGCGCTGAAGCGCCCCGATGCCTGCCGCCGGAGCGCCGGCAGCAGCGTACGGCCGCCAGTTCACCGCAGGTGGAGAACCGAGTAATGAAAAGCATGATGGCGATCAGCGGCGCTGCGCTGCTGGCGGTCGGCGCGGCCGGGCGTGCGCGTGCGCAACAACCCGATGAGGGGTTCTGGAATGGCGCAACGGCCGAAGTCACCGCACTCAACTTCTACTACAACCGCGATTTCCGCAGCGGCGAAGGGCAGGGCAAGCGTGCCGAGTGGGCGCAGGGGTTTGTGGTCGATGCCCGTAGCGGCTATACCCGCGGGCCGGTCGGCGCGGGCCTGGATCTGCTGGGTATCGGCGATTTCAAGCTCGATGGCGTGCGCGCCGAAGGCGGCACCGGCCTGCTGCCCAGCAACGACGACGGTACTGCGCAACATGCGCTGACGCGGGTGGCACCCACGCTCAAACTGCGCGCCTCGCAAACCGAAGTGAAGTGGGGCAGCTTCATTCCCAACGAGCCGCTGGTGCGCGCCAGCATCACCCGCATCATGCCGGAAACATTCCAGGGCGTGACGCTGGAATCCAAGGACGTGCCAAAGCTCGATCTGCTGCTCGCGCGCTTCACCAGCGCCTGGTATCGCGATGGCGATTCGCGCGTCCCCATCACCTTGACCAACAAAAATCGCCGTTTTCTGGGCACGCCGGATTCGGATGCGTTGAATCTGCTCTCGGCAACCTACAGCGTCGTGCCCGGCACGCAACTGCGCTATCAGGGCGCGGTGATGGAAGACATCTACCGGCAGCAGCTCTATAACCTGATCCAGACGCACACCTTCGGCAAGGACCAGCTGCGTGTGGATCTGCGGTATTTCCGTACCGATGACATCGGCCAGTCGCGTGCCGGGCCGATCGACAACCGCATGTTCAGCAGCATGCTGTCCTGGCGCACGGGCGGGCACGAATTCGGCGCCGGCTATCAACGCCTGTCCGGCCCCAGCGCCATGCCCTGGCCGGGCGGCACCGACGGCAATGTCTTCAACTGGACCTTCATCAACGACTTTCTCGAACGCGGCGAGCGCAGCTGGCAGCTGCGTTACAGCATCGATGGCAAGAGCATCGGCATCCCCGGTCTCAGCGTCATGGCGCGCTACATCAATGGCGACCATGCGCAGCCGGCCACCTATGCCGGCCAAGGCCGCGAGTGGGCCCGCGATGTCTTGACCACCTATCAATTCCAGAGCGAGCGCTTCAAGCACTTGAGCGTCATCTGGTTCAACGGCACCTTCCGCTCCAATTACCAGCGCAATGTCGATGAAAACCGCTTGATCCTGCAGTACCGCCGTCAGTTCGACAGCCCCGACCGGTAATGCACTCCACCCCACGCCTGCAAGGTAGCCCCACGATGTCCGCAACCCAGCAACCCACCCGTTGGGTCAGCATCCGCGCCCATGCGCGCGACAACGTCGCCATCGTCGTCAACGATGACGGCGCGCCGGCCGGCGCCACCTTTCCGGATGGGCTCACCGCCGTCGAACACATTCCGCAGGGGCACAAGATGGCGCTACGCGACCTGGCCGCCGGCGCGCCGGTGATCCGCCTGGGCGCGGTGATCGGCACTGCCAATGCCGACATCGCACGCGGGGCCTGGGTGAGCGAGCAATTGCTGGCGATGCCCGAAGCGCCCGATCTGGCCGCGCTGGATCTGTCGCTGCAGCCGGCACCCGCACCCGCGCCCTTGGATGGCTACACCTTCCAGGGGTATCGCAACCGGGATGGCAGTGTCGGCACGCGCAACATCCTGGGCATCATGACCAGCGTGCAGTGCGTGGTGGGCGTGCTCGGCCACGCGGTGGAGCGCATCCGCACCGAGCTGCTGCCCAAGTATCCCAATGTCGACGATGTGGTGGCGATCAATCACGTCTATGGTTGCGGCGTGGCAATCACCGCGCCGGAGGCCATCATCCCCATCCGCACGCTGCGCAATATCGCGCGCAGCCCCAACTTCGGCGGGCAGGCGCTGATCGTGGGCCTGGGCTGCGAGAAACTCGCGCCCGAGCGCCTGCTGCCGGACGATGCCAGCGCCGACGACAGCGGCGTCTACCGTCTGCAGGAAGCCAGCCTGGGCTTTGCCGACATGGTCGGTTCGATCATGGCCATGGCCGAAGAACGCCTGCGCCATCTGGACCTGCGTCGGCGCGAAACCGTGCCGGCCAGCGAACTGGTGGTAGGCATGCAGTGCGGCGGCAGCGATGCGTTTTCCGGCGTGACCGCCAACCCGGGCCTGGGCGTGGCGGCGGACCTGCTGGTACGCGCCGGTGCCACGGTGATGTTTTCGGAAAACACCGAGGTGCGCGATGGCATCCATCTGCTGGTGCCGCGCGCGGCCAATGCCGATGTCGCCAGGGCGCTGGTACGCGAAATGGCCTGGTACGACGCCTACCTGGCACGCGGCCAGGCCGACCGCAGTGCCAACACCACCCCGGGCAACAAGAAGGGCGGGCTGGCCAACATCGTGGAGAAGGCGATGGGCTCGATCGCCAAGTCCGGCTCCTCGGCGATCAACGGCGTGGTGCCGCCTGGCGAGCGGGTCAAGGGGCGCGGGCTGCAGTATTGCGCCACCCCGGCCAGCGATTTCGTCTGCGGCACCTTGCAGGTTGCGGCGGGCATGAACCTGCACGTATTCACCACCGGGCGCGGAACGCCCTACGGCCTGGGCATGGTGCCGGTGATCAAGGTGGCTACCCGCAGCGAATTGGCGCAGCGCTGGTCCGACCTGATGGACATCGATGCCGGCGGCGTGGCGACCGGCGACAAGACGCTGGAGCAATTGGGCTGGGAGTTGTTCCGGCGCTATCTGGACGTGGCCAGCGGCCAGCGCACCTGGACAGAGCACCACCGCCTGAACAACGATCTGGCCTTGTTCAATCCGGCGCCGATCACCTAGCCCTGCCGGTTTTCCGCAGTGGCGGGCCGCTGGGTGGCGCAGCGCTCAGGCCGACTGTTGCGCCGCCGCGCAGGAGGCGATGTTCCCGAGTCGGTAGCAATGATGCGGCGCTGCACGTCTCTCGGTGTCGTGACCGCCCCCGTGCGTCGTGACGACCCCGCGGCACAGGTCGCACCCCAGGAGCATCGCGCGCCGCAGCGCTGCCGCACCACAGTGCAACGCATTTGGCGTGGCTTCGCCCGGGCCTTCACCCAAGCCCTCTTTCGCAGGACAGTGGCCAGCGTTTCCAGCGGAAGAGGGGCTAGCGTCCAGCAAAAGAGGGGCGCGCCGTTCCCTTCTCCCTTCGGAAGAAGGTGCCCCGTCGGGGCGGATGAGGGGACGTGCGCAGCCTCGTGCTCCGTCGCGCGGCCTCCAGCGGCGCACGCGCACAGCCTCACCACGCCATCGCGCGCGCGCGGGCAGACACCAGCCCATTGCAAGATGCCCAGCCCACCGGGCAACACGCCGCTACGCCGGCGCCCAACGCCTGCGCGCCGTCACCGCCCACGCCCCATTCGCCCGTCAATGGCAGGCGCCGATACAATGCGCGTTCGTTTTCAGTGTTGATGGAGTCGCCATGTCCCAGATCATCCATACCGACCAGGCGCCTGCCGCCATTGGCCCGTATTCGCAGGCCGTGCGTGCCGGCAACACGGTGTATTTCTCCGGGCAGATCCCGCTGGACCCGGCCACCGGCGAGATCGTGCCGGGCGATGTCGGCGTGCAGGCACGTCGCGCGTTCGACAACCTCAAGGCGGTGGCCGAAGCCGCCGGTGGCTCGCTCGACAAGATCGTGCGGTTGGGCCTGTACCTCACCGATCTCGGTCAGTTCGCCGCCGTCAACGCAGTGATGCAGGAGTATTTCCAGGCGCCGTTCCCGGCGCGTTCGACCATCGAGGTCTCCGGCCTGCCCAAGGGTGCCGGCTTCGAGGTCGACGCGGTGATGGTGCTCGACTGATCCAGCTCGTCTGACTCGAGCGCCCTGCCGTGCCGCGCGTAGCGACCTTCACCCCGCGCCTGGCCGTTGCAGGCCAGGCCTCGCTTGCCAGCCTGCCCGGCGTCGGCCCCAAGGTGGCCGAGAAATTCGCTGCGCGCGGCATCTCGACGCTACAGGATCTGTGGCTGCATCTGCCGTTGCGCTACGAAGACCGCACCCGGCTGACCACGATCGCGCAGTTGCAGAGCGGCGTGCCGGCGCAGATCGAAGGGCGTGTGGATGCGGTGGAGCGCGGCTTCCGTTACCGGCCGGTGTTGCGGGTGGCGGTCTCGGACGAGTCGCACGGCAGCGTGGTGCTGCGCTTCTTCCATTTCCGCGCGGCGCAGGTCGCGCAGTTCGCACCGGGCACGCGGCTGCGGGTGTTCGGCACGCCCAAGCCGGGACAGAACGGCTGGGAAATCGTGCACCCCAGTTACCGCGTGCTGGCACCGGGCGAGGATGCCGGGCTGGGCGACAGCCTGGATCCGGTCTATCCGGTGCTGGAAGGCGTGGGCCCGGCCACGTTGCGCAAACTCATCGGCCAGGCGCTGGAGCGCTTGCCGGCCGAGGCCGCGCTGGAACTGCTGCCGCCGCATTGGCTGCAGGACGAACAACTGCCCTCGCTGCGCAGCGCGCTGCTGACCATGCATCGCCCGCCGGTGAACACCGACCCGCAGCAACTGCTCGCAGGCGGGCATCCGGCCCAGCAGCGTTTGGCGATCGAAGAGCTGCTGGCGCATCAGCTCAGCCTGCGTCGCCAGCGCATCGCCTTGCAGCGCTTCCGCGCACCGCTGCTGCCTGGCAACGGCACCCTGGTGCGGCAACTGCGCGCGGCGTTGCCGTTCCAGCTTACCGGTGCGCAGCAGCGCGTGTTCGCGCAGATTGCCCGCGATCTGGCAAAACCGTCGCCGATGCTTAGGCTGGTGCAGGGCGATGTCGGCAGCGGCAAGACCGTGGTCGCCGCATTGGCGGCGATGCTGGCGGTGGAGCAGGGCAAGCAGGTCGCACTGGCCGCGCCGACCGAGCTGCTGGCCGAGCAGCACCTGACCAATCTGCGTGGCTGGTTGGAACCGCTGGGCGTGCGCATCGTCTGGCTGGCCGGCAAGGTCACCGGCAAGGCACGCGCTGCGGCGATGGCCGAGGTGGCCTCCGGCCAGGCGCAGGTGGTGGTCGGTACCCACGCCCTGATGCAGGACGCGGTGGTCTTCCACGATCTGGCGCTGGCCATCATCGACGAGCAGCACCGCTTCGGCGTGCATCAGCGCCTGGCCTTGCGCGACAAGGGTGCGGCCGCCGGCAGCGTGCCGCATCAGTTGGTGATGACCGCCACGCCGATCCCGCGTACCCTGGCGATGTCCACCTATGCGGATCTGGATGTCTCGGCCATCGACGAGCTGCCGCCCGGGCGCACGCCGGTGCAGACCATCGTGCTCAGTGCCGAGCGCCGGCCGGACCTGGTCGAGCGCATCCGCGCCGCTTGCGCCGAAGGGCGCCAGGCGTATTGGGTCTGCACCTTGATCGAAGAAAGCGAAGAGCCCGGCAAGGGCGCGCCCCCCGGTGGCCCGCCGAGGATCGAGGCCCAGGCGGCGGAGGCCACCTTCGAAGCGCTGTCCGCGCAATTGCCCGGCGTGCGCGTGGCGCTGGTGCACGGGCGCATGAAGGCGGCGGAAAAACAGAAGGCGATGCTGGATTTCAAGCAGGGCCTTACCGATCTGCTGGTCGCCACCACGGTGATCGAGGTCGGCGTGGACGTGCCCAATGCCTCGCTGATGATCATCGAGAATGCCGAGCGCCTGGGTCTGGCGCAGTTGCACCAGTTGCGCGGCCGGGTCGGTCGCGGCGCGGCCGCGTCCAGCTGCGTGCTGCTGTACCAGGCCCCGTTGTCGATGATGGCGCGGCAACGCCTGGAAACCATGCGCCAGACCAACGACGGCTTCGTGATCGCAGAAAAGGATCTGGAGCTGCGTGGTCCCGGCGAATTGCTGGGCACGCGGCAGACCGGCCTGGCCACTTTCCGCATCGCCGATCTCACCCGCGATGCCGGGCTGCTGCCGCGCGTGCAGGTGCTCGCCGAACGGCTGCTGGCCGAAGCGCCGGACATTGCCGACCGCGTGGTCGCGCGCTGGATCGGCAGCGCGGTGCGTTATGCCGCGGCTTGAGTGGCGGGGATTGGGGATTCGGGATTGGGGATTGGTCAGAGCTGGCTGCTGCGGCCTGTAGGTTCGCGTGACCGGCCGATCCTTGCGAAGATGCGGCAACGAATCCCGAATGACCAATCTCCGATCCTATGACCAAAAAGATACCGCTGCTGATCGACACCGACCCGGGCGTGGACGACGCGCTGGCCTTGCTGATGGCCTTCAACGACACCCGGCATGAGGTCGTTGGGCTGACCATCGCCGCCGGCAACGTGGGCCTGGAGCACACCGTGCGCAACGCCTTGAAGGTGTGCGAGATTGCCGGGCGCGACGATGTGCCGGTCTATGCGGGCTGCCCGCAGCCGCTGCTGCATCCCTCGGTGGACGCGGCGCATGTGCATGGCATCGACGGCTTCGGCGATGTCGGCCTGGCGCCGGCCAAGCGCACTGCCGAGACCGAGCACGCCGCGCTGGCCATCCTGCGCCTGTCGCACGAATACGCCGGCGAGCTGCTGCTGGTCGCGCTCGGTCCGCTGACCAATCTGGCCCTGGCCCTGACGCTGGATCCGACCCTGCCGCAGCGCGTGGCGCGGCTGGTGGTGATGGGCGGGGCGCTGACCGGGCACGGCAACATCACCGCCGCGGCCGAATTCAATATCGGCTTCGACCCGGAAGCGGCACATATCGTATTCCGCGGTTTTCCGCAGTTCGACGTGGCCGACTGGGAAGCCACCATCGCGCACGGGCTGCTGCATCGCGATGTCGAGCAATGGCTGGCGGCAGACTCCGCGCAGGCACGGTTCTACGAAGAGATTTCGCGCAAGACCCGGCTGTGGTCCGAAGACAGCCGTGGCGAGCACTGGTACGCCGCCGACGCGCTGGCGATGGCGTTCGCGCTGCATCCGGAGGGCGCGCAGCGGCTGGAGCAGCGGCCGGTGCATATCGAGCTGACCGGTACGCACACCCGCGGCATGACCCTGGTGGACTGGGAGCGCCGGGATGGCAACCCCGACAATGCCAACCTGCTGCTGGACTACGATCGCCCGCAATTCTTCGGCCTGGTCGCGGCGGCGCTGGCGGCGGGCTAGGGCGATCTTGCGCCGGGCGTCTGGAGGCCGCTATAATGCCCGGCTTATCCAGGCAGCCCGGCGCCAAGTCCATGAAAGATAACGTTCATCCCAGCTACAACGACGTCGTCTTCCACGACGTGACGTCCGATTTCAAGATTCTGACCCGTTCCACCATGAGCTCGAAAGAGACCGTGAAGTGGGAAGACGGCCAGGAATACCCGCTGATCAAGGTGGATATCTCCTCGGCCTCGCACCCGTTCTATACCGGCAAGCACAAGGTGATCGACACCGGCGGCCGGATCGACAAGTTCCAGAAGCGCTACGCGCGCTGAGCTTGCAGGACGGGCTGTACCGGCAGCGGCCGCGCATTGCGCGGCCGTTGTTTTTTGGGCGGCGGCAACTTCGTTTTCACGCCTTCGACGGGGCGTCTACGACTTCTGTCCAAGCGACGGCCAAAATGTTGCTGTGCGATAATGACGTGATCCGGGGCGATGCCCTGGACTTCCATCACGTGCCTGCCCATTTGGTGACAGGCGCCTTCCACTGAAGGAGCGTACACAGTGTCCGATCTTGATCAGGTCACGCTCAACGCCGGCGACAAGTCGGTCGTTCTGCCGGTTCTCAAGCCCACGCTTGGCAATGATTGCGTCGATATTTCAAAGCTGACCAAAGAAACCGGTCTGTTCACCTACGACTCGGGCTTTACCGCCACCGCCAGCTGCAAGTCGGCCATCACCTACATCGATGGCGACAACGGCGTGTTGCTGTATCGCGGCTACCCGATCGAACAGTTGGCCGAGAAGTCCAGCTTCCTCGAAGTCTCGTACCTGCTGATGAACGGCGAGCTGCCGACCGCGGACGAATTCAAGAAGTTCGACCACGAAGTCACGCATCACACGATGATGCACGAGTCGCTGAAGAACTTCCTCGGTGGCTTCCGGCATGACGCCCACCCGATGGCCATGCTGGCCGGTTCGGTCGCCTCGCTGTCGGCGTTCTACCACGACACCCTGGACCTCAACGATCCGGAGCAGCGCCGCCAGGCCGCCATCCGTCTGATCGCCAAGGTGCCGACCCTGGCTGCTGCCGCGTACCGCTATTCGATCGGCTGGCCGATCCGCTACCCGCGCAACAACCTCAACTACGTCGACCGCTTCCTGCACATGATGTTCGAAGTGCCGAGCGAGCCGCTGGAGATCAATCCGGTGGTGGCCAAGGCGCTGGATCTGCTGTTCATCCTGCATGCCGATCACGAGCAGAACGCCTCGACCTCGACCGTGCGTCTGGTCGGTTCGACCGGTGCCAACCCGTACGCCTCGGTCGCAGCGGGCATCACCGCGCTGTGGGGCCCGGCACATGGTGGCGCCAACGAAGCCGTGCTGAAGATGCTGGAAGAGATCGGCACCGCCGACAACGTCGAGTCGGCCGTGGCCAAGGCCAAGGACAAGAACTCCTCGTTCCGTCTGATGGGCTTCGGTCACCGCGTCTACAAGAACTTCGACCCGCGCGCCAAGATCATCCGCGAGATGACCCACAAGGTGCTGGGCGAACTGGGCGTCAACGATCCGCTGCTGGAAGTGGCGCTGAAGCTGGAAGAAGCCGCGCTGAAGGACGACTACTTCGTGCAGCGCAAGCTGTACCCGAACGTCGACTTCTACTCGGGCCTGATCTACAAGGCGCTGAACATCCCGGTGGAAATGTTCACCGTGATGTTTGCCATCGCACGCACCGCCGGCTGGGTGTCGCATTGGCTGGAGCAGCAGGTCGACCCGGAAATGAAGATCGGCCGTCCGCGCCAGATCTACACCGGCTACGACAAGCGCGACTACACCGACGCCGGCCAGCGCTAAGCGCCTGCGGTTGTCTGCTTGAACGAACGCCCCGCATTGCGGGGCGTTTGCTTTTGCGGGTTGGCGTTGTGGTCAGTGGTCACGCGTCATGGCGCGCTGCGCTCAGCGCGTGCGCGGCAGGGTGTGGCCACCATCCTCTTCTGCCAACAACTGACGCAACTGGGCGGCCGAGGCGCGCTGCATCGGTTTTTCGTCCAGCTGCGACAGCGGTGCCTGGCGCAGGGCATCGTACGGCAGCACGGTCAGGTCGAAGCTCAGTTCCTCGGCACTGAACAGCCAGACCGGGAACTCGGCCGTGCGCTCGCGGTCCAGGCGCAGCCGGCGCGTACGCGATTCGGCCGGAATGCGGTGTTCCTCCAGGAAGCGCTGCACGGCGTCGGCATCGTCGCTGTGCAACTGCAGCTGCACCGGCGCATTGGCGTCGGCCGTGCCATCGAGCACCGGGCCGGTCAGGCGCGGCTGGAACGGGCTAAGAAACTCCAGCGCACGCAATGCGGCTTCGCGACGTTGGCGCAGCCGTAGCCCGTGCGCAGGCCCGGCGAACAGGCGCTGGTGCTCGCGCAACGCATCTTCGATCTCGCGGTTGCGCGGCAGCGATGCGTCGTCGTGGATGCCTAGCCGGCTGGCCGCCTTGAGCTTGGCCTGATGAAAATCGCGGATGCCACCCTCGGCCATCAGCCGGGCCGCTTCGTGCGCCAGGCGATGGCGACGTTCTCGGGTTCGCGTATCGGCGTGTTCGCGCGCGTGATGCATGACCGGGCTCCCCTAATGAACCTGGTTCGACTCTACAACAGCGGCATGAAGAGGTGGCGAATGCCCCGTGTTCCCTGCAAGGGCAATCACGCAACGGTGATTACCCGTTGCCTTCTACTGAACTGAAGGCAGTCGATTCCGCGGACCCGATCGGGGAATCGAGCGGACGAAGCCGTTCCGATTCCCCAATCCCGAATCCCGATTCCCCAATCCCGGCCCTCAAAAGATATCGAAGGCCTTCTCGTCCTGCTGTTCCTGCAGGCCGTAGTCGTAGTCCTGCAGGCGATCCAGGTCCTCGTTCTTCACCCATTCCACCGCACCATTGATGGTGGCCTGGGTCATGCCGTCGGGCGGATCGTTGGCGGCGATCGGCTTGTCCTTCAGCGCCACGCGCATGTAGTCGATCCAGATCGGCAGTGCCGCCTTGCCGCCGTACTCGCGATAACCGAGCGAACGGAAGTCGTCGCGACCCACCCACACCGTGGTGGCGTAGGGGCCGCCGAAGCCGGAGAACCAGGCGTCGCGGTGATCGTTGGTCGAGCCGGTCTTGCCGCCGACGTCCTCACGCCCCAGCACCTTGGCCGCGGTGCCGGTGCCGCGCTGGACCACGTCGCGCATCATCGAGACCAACTGGTAGGCGGTACGCTCATCGATGGCGCGCGGCGCGATCTTGGTTTCGGCAGTGGCTGCCGGGGCGGTCTCCGTCGGCGTGGCCGGGGTCGCCGGGGTCGGCTCGATCGACTTGGGCAGCGCGGGGGCGCCGAAGTTGAAGCCGTCCACCACCTGGCTCACCGGCGCGACATTGCCGCCCTGCAATGCGCAGGTACGGCAGGCCACCGCCGGCACTTCCTTGAAGACGACATTGCCGTCGCGGTCCTTGACCTCGTCCACGATCCAGGTCTCCACCCGCGAGCCGCCGTTGGCGAACACTGCATAGCCACGCGCGACCGACAACGGCGTCAGTGAGGCCGTGCCCAGCGACATCGACAGGTTGGGCGGCAGCTCGGCTTCCTGGAAGCCGAACTGGCTGATGTACTTGCGCGCAAAATCGACGCTGATCGCGTCCAGCAAGCGGACCGAGACCAGGTTGCGCGATTGCACCAGTGCCTCGCGCAAGCGCATCGGGCCGCGGAAGCCGCCGCCGTCGTTCTGCGGCGACCAGGTCTTGCCGCGGCGGTCGCGGAACACCACCGGCGCATCGAGCACGATCGAGGCCGGGTTGAAGCCTTTCTCGAACGCGGCCGCATACACGAACGGCTTGAAGCTGGAGCCCGGCTGGCGGCGCGCCTGGGTGGCGCGGTTGAACTTGTTGCCGGCGAAGCTGAAACCGCCGACCAGCGCGCGCAGCGCGCCGCTGTTGGCATCCAGCGACACCAGTGCGGCCTGGCCGCGCGGCAACTGGTCGATGATCCACTCGCCATCCTTCTCGCCGGCGCGGATGCGGGTCAGGTCGCCGCGCGTCAGCAGCTTGGCCGGCGTCTTGTTGGTCCAGCGACTGGCGCTGGCCGGCAAGGTGAGCTCGGTCTTGTCGCTCTGCACGACGGTCACGCCGCCGTCGGCATTGGTGCGTGCCACGATCACCGCGCGCAGGCCGCCCTGGGTGAACACGCCCGACAGATGCTTGGCCAGTGCCGTGGCATCCGCATCGGCGGCGACATCGAAATGCTGCTCCACCCCATGCCAGCCATGCCGGTGGTCGTACAGGCGCAGGCCTTCGGCAACCGCCGCATCGGCGCCGGTCTGCAGCGTGGCATCGATGGTGGTGGTGACGTGGTAACCCTTGTTGAGCACATCGCCGCCGTACTTGGCGATCATTTCCTGGCGCACCAGCTCGGCCACGTACGGGGCGTAAACCTCGACCGGCGGCTCGTGCGGCTTGGCGTGCATCGGCACCGCCTTGGCGGCGTCGGCTTCGGCCTGGCTGACAAAGCCCAGGTCGGCCATGCGTTGCAGCACGTAGTAATCGCGGCGCTCCTGCGCGCGTTCCGGATTGCTGATCGGGTTGCCGCTGGACGGGAACTTGGGGATGCCGGCCAGCGAGGCCATCTCGTCCAGGCTCAACTCGCTCATCTTCTTGCCGTAGTAGTACTCGGCGGCAGCACCGACGCCATAGGCGCGATTGCCGAAGAAGCTCTTGTTGAGATACAGCTCGAAGATCTCGTCCTTGCTCAGCTCACTCTCGATCTTGCGCGCCAGCAGGATCTCGGCGAGTTTGCGGGTGTAGCTGTATTCGGAACTGAGGAAGAACTGCCGTGCCACCTGCTGGGTGATGGTCGAACCACCCGGCACGCGCTTGGCATCGGTGCTGGCCAGCAGCCACACCGCACGGGCGATGCCCTTGTAGTCCACGCCGCCGTGTTCGTAGAAGCGCGCATCCTCCGTCGCCAGGAAGGCCTGCTTCAGGCGCAGCGGCACGTCCTTCATCTGGATGGGGTAGCGCCGGGTCTCGCCATAGACGGCCATCAGGCGGCCGTCGCTGGAATAGACGTACATCGGCTCCTGCAGCTCAACCTGCTTGAGCGACTGCACGTCCGGCAACTTGGAGGAAATGGCGTAATACAGGCCGCCGGCAGCAATAGCGCCAAGCAGGGCGAGCACCACGAACGCGGCCAGGATCCAGCCCAGCCAACGGCGAATACGGGGCATGTAAGAGAGATTCCGATTGCAGATTTCTTGGTCACAGAGTATAGATGACGCCGGGTTTGGCTGGGGCCGAACTCTGGGGATCGCAGGAAACAGCACTGGGGTCACGTCGCGGGGCCATTGCCATGCGCGTGAAGGGCTTGTCACCTGTTAAAATTTAATTATTAATACGAGGGCGCAGACAAGCGTCCAAGTGCCCATCGGCAGGGGAGTTTCCGTGGGGCTTCTACCCAAGAGTCAATCGCCACTGATTGGTGTCGATATCAGTTCCACTGCGGTCAAGCTCTTGCAGCTGTCGCGCAGCGGGAACCGTTTCCGCGTGGAGCATTACGCGGTGGAACCGTTGCCGCCGAATGCGGTCGTGGAAAAGAACATCGTCGAGGTCGAGGCGGTCGGCGAAGCGATTCGTCGCGCCATCAACCGTTCCGGCAGCAAGGCCAAGAACGCCGCAGCCGCAGTGGCCGGGTCGGCGGTGATCACCAAGCTGATTCCGATGCCGGCCGATCTGGACGACAGCGATCTGGAAGCCCAGGTCGAACTGGAAGCCACCAACTACATTCCGTACCCGATCGAGGAAGTCAATCTCGACTTCGAGGTGCTCGGCCCGATGCCCAACAGCCCGGACATGGTCCAGGTGCTGCTGGCCGCCTCGCGTTCGGAGAATGTGGAACTGCGCCAGTCCGCGCTGGAACTCGGTGGCCTGACCGCCAAGGTCATGGACGTAGAGGCCTTCGCGGTCGAGAACGCCTTCGCCCTGGTCGCCAGCGAGTTGCCGGTGGCCGCCGATGCGGTGGTTGCGCTGGTGGACATCGGCGCGACCATGACCACGCTGAGCGTGTTGCGCTCCGGTCGCAGCCTGTATAGCCGCGAGCAGGTCTTCGGCGGCAAGCAGCTCACCGACGAGGTGATGCGCCGTTACGGGTTGACTTACGAGGAGGCCGGCCTGGCCAAGCGTCAGGGCGGCTTGCCGGAGAGCTACGAGGTCGAAGTGCTGGAGCCGTTCAAGGAGGCGACGGTGCAGCAGATCAGCCGCTTGCTGCAGTTCTTCTACGCGGGCAGCGAATTCAATCGCGTCGACTGCATCGTGTTGGCCGGCGGCTGCGCTGCGCTGTCGCGCTTGCCGGAAATGGTGGAAGAGCAGCTCGGCGTGACCACCGTGGTCGCCAACCCGCTTGCGCAGATGACGCTGGGCCCGAAGGTCCAGGCCCACGCGCTGGCGCTGGATGCACCTGCATTGATGATCGCCACCGGCCTGGCCCTGAGGAGCTTTGACTGATGGCAAGAATCAATCTTTTGCCCTGGCGTGCCGAGCGCCGGAAGGCGCGCGAGCGTGAGTTCTATTCGATGCTGGGCTTCGCCGCGTTGGGCGGCGTGCTGCTGTCGGTCCTGATCTGGTTCTACTACGACGCGCAGATCAGCGGCCAGACCGAGCGCAATGCGTTCCTGACCGCCGAGATCGACAAGGTCAAGGCGCAGAACGAAGAGATCAAGGAGCTCGACAAGAAGAAGGACCGCCTGCTCGCGCGCAAGAAGGTGATCGAGGAGCTGCAGGCCAATCGTTCGCAGATGGTGCATCTGTTCGATTCGCTGGTGCGCACCATCCCCGATGGCGTGGCCTTGACCAACATCAAGCAGGACGGCGACATCCTGACCCTGGAAGGGCGTTCGCAGTCCAACGCGCGCGTCAGTACCTATATGCGCAACCTGGAAGGCTCGGGCTGGATGACCAATCCGGACCTGTCGATCATCGAGGCCAAGAGCCAGGACAAGGCCGGACAGCCCGCGGGACCGTCGATGGACACCAAGACGCTGCCGTACGTGTTCACGCTCAAGGTCAAGCTGGCCAATCCGAACGAGGCCGACAAGAACGGCACCGCACCGGTCGATGCGCAAGCGCCGGGTGCAACGCCAGCCGGTACGGCCCCTGCGGGTGCGCCAGCGGCGGCACCTGCAGCACCTGCGCCTGCCACGTCGCCGGCCGCTGCTCCTGCACCCGTGCAGCCAGCGCCGGCGTCCGCCAATCGGCCGCAGGAGGGGGCGGCGTCATGAGTAAGAAAGCATTCAAGCTCAGCGATCTGGATTTCAACAACATCGGCGGCTGGCCGCAGCAGGCACGCATCGTGTTCTGCGTGGTGGTCGGCCTGTTCATCATGGTGCTGGCCTGGTTCCTGTTGATCAGCGGCAAGCGCGATGAACTCGAAGGCCTGGAAGGCACAGAAACGCAGCTGCGCACCGAGTTCGAGACCCAGCAGGGTCGCGCGGTGAATCTGGAGCCGCTCAAGCAGCAGCTCGCGCAGATGGAGCAGGTACTGCAGCAGATGCTGCGGCAGCTGCCCAGCAAGACCGAAATGCCGGATCTGATCATCGACATCTCGCAGACCGCGCTGTCCAGCGGCCTGTCCAACGAGTTGTTCCAGCCGGGCCCGGAATCGCCGAAGGAGTTCTACGCCGAAAAGCCGATCGCCTTGCGCATGGTGGGCAGTTATCACCAGTTCGGTGCCTTCGTCAGCGGTGTGGCGTCGTTGCCGCGCGTGGTGATCCTGACCATGCACGACATCAACCTCAAGCCGAGGGACCCCAAGGCCGGCATCACCCCGCGCGGGGCGCTGGAACTGTCCGGCACGGTCAAGACCTATCGTTATCTTGACGATGAGGAAATGGCAGAGCAGGAGAAGGCCGCGGCCGACGCTGCGAAGAAGGGCGGCCAATGACCATGAAACTGCTCAAGATCCTGTCCTGCGTGGCGCTAATTGCTGTATTGCCGGCGTGTACGCGCGGTGTGACCAGCACACCGGGCGATGCGCCGAACCTGGAAGCCTGGGTCGCCGAAGTGCGCGCACGGCCGGCGCCGCCGTTGGAGCCATTGCCGGTGATGCAGCAGTTCGAGACGTTCGAATATGCGGCGCAGTCGATGCGCGACCCGTTCAGCGATGCCTGGGTCAGCGCCGAAGGCGGCAACGGCACGCGTCCGGATCCGAACCGGCGCAAGGAGCCGCTGGAAGCCTATCCGCTCGACGCCCTCGACATGGTGGGGACCATTGGCGGTGGCTCGGGCCTGGTTGCGCTGGTCATGGCACCCGACAAGGTGACCTACCGGGTGCGGCCGGGCGTGTATCTGGGACAGAGCGATGGCCGGGTCACCGGGGTCTACGAAGACCGCATCGAGCTGATTGAACTTGTGCCGGACGGTGCGGGCGGATGGCTTGAACGGCCGGCCGCGCTCGCATTGGATGATCAATAAAGTGATAGGGGATAGCACGATGACGTTTTCCAATGCCCGGCGGCTGCGTCCGGTTCGACGCCACGCGGTATTCCAGGCCTGCGCGATGGGGTTCGCGCTGGCGCTGGCGAGCGGTAGCGCGTTCTCGGCGGCGGCACTGAAGCAGCCTGTGCAGGACCCGGCCAAGACCGCTCCGGCGAGCCTGGCGGTGTCCAAGATCGATTTCAAACGTGGTGAGGATGGCGCTGGCCGTCTGATCCTGCAGTTCGACGGCCAGGGCGCCAGCCCGGATCTGCGCACGCAGGGCGACAACGTGCTGGTCGACATCAGCAACGCACGCCTGCCCGCCGAACTGCAGCGCCCGCTCAACGTCACCGACTTTGCAACGCCGGTGCAGCGCGTCGAGGTCAAGCCATCCGGCTCGGGGTCGCAGCTGGTGCTGTCGACCAAGGGCGCGTTCGATTCGCTGGCCTACCAGACCGGCAACGAATACGTGGTCGAAATCACTCCGCGCAAGGGCCAGCCCGCGGTCGGTGGCGTCAGCGCCGCAGCCGTCACCCAGGCCGCCGCGCAGATCGCTGCGCGCGGTTACAGCGGCCGCCCGGTGACGTTCAACTTTCAGGACGTGCCGGTACGCACCGTGCTGCAGCTGATCGCCGAGGAATCCAACCTCAATATCGTCGCCTCCGATACCGTGCAGGGCAATGTCACGCTGCGCCTGATGAACGTGCCGTGGGACCAGGCGCTGGACATCGTGCTGCGCGCCAAGGGCCTGGACAAGCGCCGCGACGGCGGCGTGGTGTGGGTCGCCCCGCAGCCGGAGCTGGCCAAGTTCGAGCAGGACAAGGAAGACGCCCGCATCGCGATCGAGAACCGCGAGGATCTGATCACCGATTACGTGCAGATCAACTACCACAATGCGGCCGTGATCTTCAAAGCGCTGACGGAGGCCAAGGGGATTGGTGGCGGTGGTGGTGGTGGTCAGGGCGGCGGTCAAGGTGGACAAGGTGGCCAGCAGGACAATGGATTTTTGTCGCCTCGCGGTCGCCTGGTTGCCGACGAGCGCACCAATACCCTGATGATCAGCGATATTCCGAAGAAGGTCGCGCAGATGCGCGAGCTGATTTCGCATATCGATCGGCCGGTGGATCAGGTGTTGATCGAAAGCCGTATTGTGATCGCGACCGACACGTTCGCGCGTGACCTCGGTGCGCGGTTTGGCATCACCGGTTCAACTGGCCGCGGTATTTTGAGCGGCTCATTGGATAGTAATGTCAATTTCCAGAATACCTCGGCTCAGCGTGCCAATGAACTTGCCAACACGGGCACAAGCACAACGCTAGCGTCGCATCTATTCCCGACTGGGTTGAATGTGGACCTTGGTGCAAGCGGGTTTACCAACAGCAGGGCAGCAGGTTTGGCATATACGCTGCTGGGCTCCAATTTCAATCTCGATATCGAGCTTTCGGCGATGCAAGAGGAGGGGCGTGGCGAGGTCGTTTCAAATCCCAGAATCGTCACTGCCAATCAGCGTGAGGGTGTCATCAAGCAGGGACGGGAAATCGGTTATGTGACAATCAGCGGCGGCGGTGCTGCCGGTTCGGCCGCGCAAGCCAACGTACAGTTCAAGGAAGTGTTGCTTGAGCTGAAAGTCACTCCGACCATTACCAATGACAATCGCGTCTTCTTGAACATGAATGTCAAGAAAGACGAAGTCGCGCGGTTTATCATTCTGGAAGGCTATGGCACCGTGCCGGAAATCAATCGTCGTGAGGTCAACACCGCCGTTTTGGTCGGTGATGGCGAGACGGTGGTAATCGGTGGTGTTTACGAATTCACAGATCGCGAAAGCGTCTCCAAGGTTCCCTTCCTGGGCGACATTCCATTCCTCGGAAATTTGTTCAAGAAACGTGGACGCAGCAAAGAAAAAGCCGAGTTGCTGGTCTTCGTTACCCCGAAGGTGCTACGTGTTGCGAGTGCTACCCCTTAAGAGGCAGCCATGTCGAAAAAAAGGCCGCGAAAGCGGCCTTTTTCCATGATGAGGCATGTCGTTAATGGCGGTAGGCGGTTTGGGCCGCCGAGGTGGTCACAAGCAAGCGATATGTTGTCTGCATCAAGACCATCAAAGCTTCTGGGCCGTTTCCGCTGTGATCGTGCTGGCCTGATCGCTTTGCCAAGGCGCGATGCCTGCGGTCCCTGCTTGTGTGACCTGTTTCATGCCCGGAGTCACTGACTGAATGCTCAGGGATGATCGAGTGAACCAATTGCGCTCGAATCGGTCACACTGGTCCTATGAACGCACCGCCGCTGTTGCCCCCAGAAGCCGCTGCCGCGCCCGCCCAGGACCGGTTGCATCGTCAATTCACCCTGCTGCGCGAGTCGCTGGCGCAGCGCATCGTGGGCCAGTCCGCGCTGGTCGAACGGTTGCTGATCGCCCTGCTGGCCGACGGGCATCTGCTGGTCGAGGGCGCGCCCGGGCTGGCCAAGACCACCGCGATCCGCGCGCTGGCCTCGCGGCTGGAGGCGGATTTCGCGCGGGTGCAGTTCACCCCTGACTTGCTGCCCTCCGATCTGACCGGCACCGAGATCTGGCGGCCGCAGGACAGCCGGTTCGAGTTCATGCCCGGGCCGATCTTCCATCCGATCCTGCTGGCCGACGAGATCAATCGCGCGCCGGCCAAGGTGCAGTCGGCACTGCTGGAGGCGATGGGCGAGCGTCAGGTCACCGTCGGGCGGCATACCTATGCGCTGCCGCAGCTGTTCCTGGTGATGGCCACGCAGAACCCGATCGAGCAGGAAGGCACGTTCCCGTTGCCCGAGGCGCAGCTGGATCGCTTCCTGATGCACGTGCGTATCGGCTATCCACAGGCCGATGCCGAGGCGGAGATCCTGCGTCTGGCACGTGAGGCCGCGCGCGACACCCTGGAAAAGCACGAGACGGTAGCCGACAAGATCCCGCTGGAAGATGTCTTTGCCGCGCGTCGGGTGGTGCTGGACGTGCATCTGGCGCCGCAGCTGGAGCGCTACCTGATCGAGATCGTGCTCGCATCGCGCGATGCGCAGCGCTACGACCCGGCATTGGCGCGGCGGATCGCCTGGGGCGCGAGCCCGCGTGGGTCGATCGCACTGGAGCGCTGCGCACGGGCGCGTGCATGGCTGGCCGGGCGCGACTACGTGACCCCGGACGATATCCGCGCAATCGCGCCGGACGTGCTGCGCCATCGCGTGCTGCCCAGCTACGAAGCCACTGCCGAAGGCTGGGATGGCGAGCGCCTGGTCGCCGCCTTGCTGGAAAAGATTCCGCTGCCCTGATGGGGTAGCGTGTCGCCGAGGTATGCCGTCCTCTGACCAGAATCCGATGTCTTCGATGCCGTCTTCTTCCCCTGTCACCGCTCCGGCGTCGATCGCCGGCGATGGACTGCGGCCGACGCTGACGGAGCTGATCGCGCTGCGTGGCACCACGACCCATCGCGGGCAGCCAGGGCGTGGCCGCCATGGGCTGGTCGGGCCGGTACCGGCCGCAACGCGTGGGCGCGGGATGGAATACGCCGAGTCGCGCGAGTACGTGGCCGGCGACGATGCGCGGCATATCGACTGGCGCGTCACCGCGCGTACCGGGCGCGCGCACACCAAATTGTTCCAGGCCGAGCGCGAACGCTTGAGCCTGATTGTGGCCGATACCTCGCCAGCGCTCTTCTTCGGCACGCGGGTGCGCTACAAATCGGTGCAGGCCGCCCGTGCCGGCGCCGTCGCGGCGTGGCTGGCGCAACGGCAGGGCGACCGGATCGCCGCGCTGCGTGGCACTGCCAGCGAAGCGCCGATTGCACCGCGCTCGGGTCAACGCGGCGTGTTGCCGGTGCTGGACGCATTGGCGCGCTGGTACACGCAGCCGCCGTCCGGCGATGCGGGCCTGGAGGTGGCACTGGACCATGCCGCGCGGCTGCTGCGCCCGGGTGCGCGGCTGACCGTGCTGGCCGATGCGCGCAGCGCCAGCAGGATTTCTGCCACGCGCTGGTCGGGCCTGGCCTTGCATCACGAGGTGGTGGTGATCGTGCTGGTCGACCCGCTGGAGCTGGCGCCACCGGCCCGCGCACTCAGCTTCGATGTGCGCGGCGAGCGCATTGCAATCGATCTGTCCACGCAGGCCGGACGTGCGCGTTGGCAGGCCGAATTCGTGGCGCCGCTGGAACAATTGACCGCGGTCCTGCAGGCACGCGGTGTGCGCTTGCATCGCCTGTCCACCGACGATGCCAGCGATGCCTGGTTGGGCGGCAGTAGCGCCGTGCGGAGCCGATGACGATGTCGCCGCAATCGCTGCCGCTACGCGATGTCCATCTGCCGCCGTCGCCGTCGTGGTGGCCGCTGGCGCCGGGCTGGTGGCTGGTGATCGCGGCAGTGGTCCTGGTGCTTGGCAGCGCATGGTGGTGGTGGCGTCGCCGTCGTCAGCAGCAGCGGCGCTGGCTGGCGGCCTTCGATGCCGAGCTGCAGCGCGCAACGACCCCCGCACAGCGTCTGGCCGCGTTGTCGGTGTTGCTGCGACGCGCAGCGCGCAGCGTCGATGCGCAGGCCGACCGGCTGCAGGGCGAGGCATGGCTGCAGTTTCTGGACGGGCGCAAGAGCAAGACGCAGGCCTTTTCGCAGGGACCGGGGCGCGCGCTGCTGGACGGCGGTTTTCAACGTGCGCCGGCGGTGACCGATCTGGATGCGGTGCAGGCGCTGGCGCGGCAGCGTTTTCTGAGTCTGATGCGAGGCCGGCGATGAACTGGCTGCAGTGGTCGCAATGGCAGGATGCGCTGGCGCACTGTGCATGGCCGTGGGCATGGTGGTTGATGCCGCTGCCGTTGCTGATGTGGTTCTGGCCGCAGCGCAGCGCCGATACCGCGGCGCTGCGCGTGCCGTACGCCGATCAACTGCATGCAGTTGCACAGGCAAACAGGGCACCGGTACTGCGGGTGCCGCGCTGGCTTGCCTGGCTGGGCTGGTTTTTCCTGTGCGCGGCGCTTGCGCGCCCGCAACAATTGGGCGATGTGATCCAGCCGCCGCGCGAGGCGCGGCAGATGATGCTGGCAGTGGATCTGTCCGGCAGCATGAGCGAGCCGGACATGGTGCTCGGCGGCAATGTGGTGGATCGCCTGACCGCCGCCAAGGCGGTGTTGTCGGACTTTCTGGATCGTCGCGACGGCGATCGGGTCGGCTTGCTGGTGTTCGGTCAGCGCGCCTACGCGTTGACGCCGTTGACCGCCGACCTGACCTCCGTGCGCGACCAGTTGGCCGACAGCGTGGTGGGACTGGCCGGGCGCGAGACGGCGATCGGCGATGCGATCGCGTTGTCGGTCAAACGGCTGCGCGAGCAGAAGCAGGGCCAGCGCGTGGTGGTGTTGCTCACCGACGGCGTCAACACCGCCGGCGTGCTCAATCCGCTCAAGGCCGCAGAGCTTGCCAAGGCCGAAGGCGTGCGCGTGCATACGATCGCCTTTGGCGGCAACGGCGGCTATTCGTTGTTCGGCGTGCCGATTCCGGCCACGGGCAACGACGATATCGACGAAGACGGCTTGCGCAAAATCGCCGCGCAAACCGGTGGGCGCTTTTTCCGTGCCCGCGATACCGAAGAACTGGCCGGCATCTATGCCGAGCTGGATCGGCTGGAGCCGGTCAAGGCGCTCGGCCCTTCGGTGCAGCCGCGCGTGGAACGCTATTACTGGCCGTTGGGTGCCGCCATCGTGATTGCGCTGCTGGCCTATGTGTTGCCGCGGAGATGGCGATGAACGCGCTGACCGAACTGGCTGGCTGGCTGCAGTCGTTGCATTTGCTGCGCCCGGGGTTGCTGTGGGCGCTGCTGGCGATCGTGCCGGCGGCAGTGCTGTGGCAGTTGCGTCGACGCGATGCGGACGTGTGGCGGCAAAGCGTGGATGCGCATCTGTTGCCGACCTTGCTGGTGTCGGGCAGTCGGCGTGGATGGCTGGGATTCGTGCTGGCTGCGCTGACCTATGCGCTGGCGGTGCTGGCGATGACTGGGCCGAGCTGGCGGCAGACCGAGCGGCCGGTGTATCACTCCAGTATGCCGCTGGTGGTGGCGCTGGACCTGTCCTCCAGCATCACCGCCAACGACCTGCCACCATCGCGTCTGCTGCAGGCGCGGGCCAAGTTGGCCACGTTGTTGCGCAAGCGGGCCGGTGGCGAAGTCGCATTGCTGGTCTATGCGGGCGAGAGTTTCACCGTTGCGCCGTTGACCGAAGACACCGCCAACGTGGCGTTGTTTCTGGATGCGTTGTCGCCATCGGTGATGCCGGTGGACGGCAAGCGCGCCGATGCGGCGATCGACGCGGCCACGCAGTTGCTGCTGCAGGCGGGTTTCAAGCAGGGCGACATCCTGCTGGTCAGCGACAGCGCCGATCGCACGGCCGGAAGTTCTGCACGGTTGGCGCGCTCGCGTGGATTCAGCGTCTCCGCGCTCGGCGTGGGGAGCACGCGCGGCGCGGCCTATCGCACCACGACCGGTGAGATTGCGCAGACACGGCTGGATGAAGGCAGCCTGCGCGATCTTGCCGGGCAGGGCGGTGGTCGCTATGCGCGCATCACCGCCGACGATACGGACCTGCGTGCGCTGGGTGTGCTCGATCCGGCGCAACAGCCGCTGGCCGATGAAGCTGCCGAGTCCACCGGCGGCAAGACCTGGCTGGACGAGGGCTACTGGCTGCTGCTGCCGGTGATGCTGTTGGCACTGCTGGCGTTCCGGCGGCGTACGGTTGTGGCGATCCTGGCCCTGGTGTGCGTGTTGCCATTGGCCCAACCCGCGCATGCTGCCGACGGCACCTTGTGGCAACGCGCCGATCAGGTGCAGCAGCAACGCCTGGATGCCGGCGTGCAGGCGTATCGCAAGGGCGATTTCGCCGCGGCACAAAAAGCCTTCGAAAATGTGCCCACCGATGAGGGTTTGTACAACCTCGGCAATGCGCTGGCCAGGCAGGGCCAGTACGACCAAGCGATTGCGGCTTACGACCGGGCGCTCAAGCAACATCCGGATCAGCCCGACGCCATCGCCAATCGTGCGGCGGTGGAGGCGGCGCGTAAGCGCCAGCAGCAGAACAACAAGGACGGCAAGGGCAAGGACGGCAAGGGCCAGTCCGACGACCAGAAGCAATCCGGTCAGAACGGCTCCGGCCAGAATCAGTCCGGGCAGAACAAGCAGAACGCTCCAAAGCCTGGCCAGGACGGGCAAGGCAAACAGGACTCGCAGGGTAGACAGGACGGCAAGGATCAGCCGTCTGCGCAGACGCCGCAGGATGCAGCCTCGCAGAACCAGCAGTCCAAAAACGGCCAGGGCGAGCAGAGCAAGCAGGACGCAGCGCCGCAATCGGCCGATGCCAAGGCGCAGCAGCAGGCCGATGCCGCGCAGCGGCAAAAGATGCAGCAGGCGATGGCGCAGGCTGGCGACAAGGGCGCCGATGCAAACGGCAAGCAGGCCGCCGCGGCAACGGCGAACGAAACGCCGGAACAACGCGAGCAACGCCAGGCGGTGGATGCCTGGCTGCGGCGGGTGCCGGACGACCCGGGCAGTCTGCTGCGTACCAAATTCAGGCTGGAACACGAACGCAGGCAACGGGACGGACGATGATCGGCACACACCATTTGCGCCGCGCGGCGATCGGCATGTTGACCAGCGCGATGCTGCTCACCTGTGCACCGGTGGGTGCCGTCACGCGCGCGTGGCTGGATCGCGACAGCGCCAATGCCGGCGACGTGGTGATGCTGAATATCGAAACCGATCAACGCGGTGTCGATCCGGATTACACGCCGTTGCGCAACGATTTCGCGCTGGGGGCCAAGAGCGCCAA
This sequence comes from Xanthomonas sp. NCPPB 3218, assembly GCF_056725185.1. Taxonomy (NCBI): domain Bacteria; kingdom Pseudomonadati; phylum Pseudomonadota; class Gammaproteobacteria; order Lysobacterales; family Lysobacteraceae; genus Xanthomonas; species Xanthomonas sp. NCPPB 3218. The sequence goes on along the minus strand of NZ_CM161516.1, from coordinate 3,917,868 downwards.
CCAGCAGATGCAGGTGACCAATGGGTCGGTGACGGTGCGCGCGCTGTTCGGTGTGGTGTTGACGCCGCGCAAGAGCGGCGAGCTGATCGTGCCGGCGATCCGCGTGGGTAACGAGCGCACCGAACCGTTGCGGTTGCAGGTGGGCGCGTCGGCAAGCGATGCCGGCAGCAGCGCGTCCGGCGCAGCAGCGGCGGCGCAAGGCAACGAGGATGCCTTCGTCCAGACGCAGGTGGACGATCCGCAGCCCTATGTGCAGCAAAGTGTGGGCGTGGTGGTGCGGCTGTATTTCGCCACGCAGCTGGCGTCCGGCGAGCTGGACCTGGAAGCGCCCGATGGTGCATCGCTGCAGCGCATCGGCGACGACGTCAGTTCGGTCAAGGTACTCAATAACCGCCAATACAACGTGGTCGAGCGGCGCTATCTGCTGGTGCCCGAGCGCAGCGGCCGCCTGGTGTTGCCGTCGGCACGTTTCAATGGCCGCTCGGTCGGCGGCTTCTTCGACGACTATTTCGGTCGTGGCAATGGCGAGCTGAGTGCACGCAGCGCCAGCATCCCGCTGCAGGTACGCGCACAACCGGCCAACGCGCCGCAGCCGTGGTTGCCGCTGCGCAGCCTGCAGTTGCGGTATACGACCACGCCGCAGCGCGCCACCGCCGGTGAAGCGGCACAGCTCGTGGTGGAGGCCAGCGCACGCGGCGCCACCCAGGCGCAGTTCCCGGAACTGCCGACCCCGAGCGTGCCCGATGCGCAGGTGTTCGCCGAGCCGCCGCAATACGAAGAACGCTTCGTGGATGGCTCGCCGCAGCTGCGGCTGACCCGCCGCTATTCGATCGTGCCCAACCGCGCCGGCCCGCTGGTGGTGCCCGGCTTGCAGGTGGCGTGGTGGGATGTGGGTGCGGCAGCAGCCAAGACCGCGGCGTTGCCGGACCTCACACTGGACGTGGCGGCAGGCAGCGGCGCGTTTGCGGCGCCCGCGCCCGCGCCAACGCCTGCAGCCAATCCATCACCGGATAACGCTGCGCCAACCGCTGCGGCTGGCACGCTGAGTCTGCAGCAGGCTGCGGCCACGCAACGGCCTTGGGGCTGGATCGCTGCGGCGATCGGCTTTGCGCTGCTGTGGATTGCCACCCTGGTGTGGGCCTTGTTACGGCGTCGCGGCGGTTCGCACGGCGCGCCGGTGATCAATGCCAGCGATGCAGCTGCGCCCGGCCGGCGTGTGACGCACGGTGTGGCCGAGCTGCGACGCGCGCTCGATACCGGCGGCATGGACGACGTGGCCGCAGTGTTGTGCGGCATGGCCGGCGTTGCCGATATCGACAGCGTGCTGGCAGCGTTGAGCGACCCGGCGCAGCGGGCGGCGGTGGCACAGATGCAGCGCGCCCGCTGGGGCGGCGATGGCGACGTGACCAGTGCACGTTCGGCATTGCGCGAGGCCTTTGCCAAGGGCCCGCGTTGGCGGCATGCCACGGCTGCGGAGCCGGAGGTCTTGGCGCCGCTGTATCCGCCGGCGCCTTGATCGGTTTCTCGGCATCGGCAACCGCTGACAGGTCCTAGGTGGTCACCATGTCCTATCTCGCTTTGAAACTTTGATTCCGGTTGCACCTGGTTCTTCGCCTGTGCTGGTTAAAGCAAGGCGTTAGGTCTGTGGCTTCGCTACAGGGCCCTTGCCCGCCCACCATCGCGGGACACGCCGCAAGTACGTCCATGTAGGCTCTTACGCGGCATCCGTGCCGCGTAAGGTCCCGCGACGGTGGGCGGGCAAGGGCCAGTCGAGATGGTCGGTGTGGTCGGTTGCAAGCAGAGCATGATGCGCTTGGATAGTGTGGAGGGATCACTTGTAGAGCGGCTGCCCTACGGCTTGGCTGCAAGGCCCTTGCCCGCCCACCCTCGCGGGACACGCCGCAAGTACGTCCTTGTAGGCTCTTACGCGGCATCCATGCCGCGTAAGGTCCCGCGACGGTGAGCGGGCAAGGACCCGTCGGGATGGTCGGTGTGCATGGTTGCAAGCAAGAGCTCATGGCCGGATTCCACGGCGTCCCAAAGGCGTTTGGGCATCGCGCCTCGGTACAGGCAGTTCCAAATATCGGCTGTGCCCGCGCCACAATGAGCGCGCCAGATGTGTTGAACGCTCCAGCGCCCGTATCGGCTGACGTGGAGGTGCACCTACCCTCGGGCAGGCACACGGCGACAGGCCGGGTAGGTGGCCGCGTCGATGGCGTTTGTTAAGCTCCGGGGCTTGTGTCCAGATCAAGGCCCGACCAGATGACTGCATCCCCCGCCGCACGCCGCCCGGGCCTGCCCCTGCATTGGAAGATGGGCATTGGCTTCGCCGTCGGTCTGCTGCTGGGTCTGGCCGTCTACTACCTGGCTGGCAGCGATGCCGACTGGGTGCGCGTGGTCACCAAGTACGTCACCACGCCGTTCTCGCAGATCTTCCTCAATCTGATCTTCATGCTGATCGTGCCGCTGCTGTTTTCGGCATTGGTGATGGGCATTTCCGAAATGGGCGACATCCGTGCGCTCGGGCGCGTGGGCTGGCGCACCCTGGGCTACACCGTCGTGCTGTCCGGCGTGGCGGTGTTGCTGGGGCTGGTGCTGGTGAATGTGCTCAAGCCTGGTGCCGGCGTGGACCCGCAGCTGGCCAACCAGTTGATCCAGCAGAACGCCGAGCGCACCCGCGAGATCATCTCCAGCTCCGGCACCCAGCCGCAGGGCATGGACATGCTGTTGTCGATCGTGCCCAGCAACGTGATCGCGGCAGCGTCCAGCAACGGCGCGATCCTGTCGCTGATGTTCTTTGCGGTGATGTTCGGCGTGGGCATGGTGCTGACCGCCGACGAAAAGGTGGCCACGCTCAAGCGCGGCATCGAGGGCATCTTCGAAATCTCGATGACCCTGATCGGCTTGGTGATCCGTCTGGCACCGTATGCGGTGGCTTGTTTCATGTTCAATCTGGCTGCGCTGTTCGGCTTCGATCTGCTGATCCGCCTGGGCGCTTATGTGGGCGTGGTGGTGCTGGCGCTGGGCCTGCACATGGTGGTGAGTTATGGGCTGGCGGTGAAGTTCGCCGGGCGCTCGCCGATCGGCTTCTTCAGGCAGACCCAGGAGGCCACGATGATGGCGTTCTCCACCGCCTCCAGTAACGCGACCCTGCCGACTGCCCTGCGCGTGGCCGACGAGATGGGCCTGCCGCCGCGGGTGTCGCGTTTCGTGCTGACCGTGGGCGCCACCGCCAACCAGAACGGCACCGCCTTGTTCGAAGGGGTGACGGTGATCTTCCTGGCGCAATTCTTCAACGTGGACCTGAGCATCGGCCAGCAGTTCATGGTGATGCTGGTCTGCATCCTGGGTGGCATCGGCACCGCCGGCGTGCCGTCCGGCTCGCTGCCGGTGGTGGCGCTGATCTGCGCGATGGTCGGGGTCAACCCGGTCGGCATCGGCATGATCCTGGGCGTCAATCATTTCCTGGACATGTGCCGGACGGCGCTGAACGTGACCGGCGATCTGGCGCTGACGACCTTGGTTGCCAAGGGCGAGGAGTAGGGAGTAGGGAGTAGGGATTGGGGATTCGTTGGAGCGGGGTGCTGCGATCGTCAGGCGCCAGGTGGGGTCTTGCGGCGTTGCGACGGTGTCTGACACTGATTGCATCGCTTCCAGCGGACGAGTCTGCCAAGGTCGGCTCCGGCTTCACCAATCCCGAATCCCGACTCCCCAATCCCGGCTCCCTAACGCGCTCTGTGGGAGAATAAGCGGCTCCGCTTCCAGCGGTGTTCCCCTCCGCTTCCATAGACGCCCATGACCCAGCCCACCCGCCGCCAGCTGGCCAACGCCATCCGTTTTCTCGCCGCCGATGCGGTCGAAGCCGCCAAATCCGGCCATCCCGGCATGCCGATGGGCATGGCCGATATCGCCGAAGTGCTGTGGAACGATTTCTTCCGGCACAACCCGAACAACCCGCAGTGGTTCAACCGCGACCGTTTCGTGCTGTCCAACGGCCACGGCTCGATGCTGCAGTACGCGCTGCTGCACCTGTCTGGCTACGATCTGCCGATCGAGCAGCTCAAGCAGTTCCGCCAGCTGCACAGCAAGACCGCCGGTCACCCCGAGCGCAGCGAAACCCCCGGCGTGGAGACCACCACCGGCCCGCTCGGGCAGGGTTTTGCCAATGCGGTCGGGTTCGCGCTGGCCGAGAAGTTGCTGGCGCAGCGCTACAACCGCCCGGAGCTGGAAATCGTCGACCACCGTACCTGGGTGTTCATGGGCGATGGCTGCATGATGGAAGGCATTTCCCATGAAGCCGCTTCGTTGGCCGGTACCTGGGGCCTGGGCAAGCTGGTCGCGTTCTGGGACAACAACCAGATCTCCATCGACGGCAACACCGCCGGCTGGTTCAGCGACAACACCCCGGAGCGCTTCGAGGCCTATGGCTGGCATGTGATCCGTGATGTGGACGGACATGACGCGGAGAAGATCAAGGCCGCCATCGAGACCGCGCTGGAGAACACCGACAAGCCCACGCTGATCTGCTGCCGCACCAAGATCGGCTTCGGCGCACCGAGCAAGGCCGGCAAGGAATCCTCGCACGGCGCGCCGCTGGGCAAGGAAGAACTCGAGGGTGCCCGCAAGGCGCTGGAGTGGCCGTACGGCCCGTTCGAGATTCCCGAAGAGATCTACGCCGGCTGGCGCGCAGGTGGCACCGGTACCCTGCGTCAGGCCGAGTGGGAGCAGCTGTTCGACAAGTACGGCAAGCAGTACGCGGCCGAAGCTGCCGAGCTGACCCGCCGCTCGCACGGCGAGCTGCCGGCCGACTTCATCGCCCAGGCAGATGCCTACATCGCCAAGGCGCAGCAGGACGGCCAGACCATCGCCTCGCGCAAGGCCTCGCAGCTGGCGATCGAAGCGTTCGCGCCGTTGTTGCCGGAACTGATCGGCGGTTCGGCCGACCTGGCGCATTCCAACCTGACCTTGTGGAAGGCCAGCAAATCGGTGGCCACCGATGATCCGGATGCCAACTACGTCTATTACGGCGTGCGCGAGTTCGGCATGACCGCCATCGCCAACGGCCTGGCGCTGCATGGCGGCTTCATTCCGTTCGACGCCACCTTCCTGGTGTTCAGCGATTACGCGCGCAACGGCGTGCGCATGAGCGCGTTGAATCCGGCCCATGCCATCCACGTGTACACGCACGACTCGATCGGCCTGGGCGAGGACGGCCCGACCCATCAGCCGGTGGAACACCTGGCCTCGCTGCGCTACATCCCCAACAACGATGTGTGGCGCCCGGGCGATGCGGTGGAATCGGCGGTGAGCTGGAAGGCCGCCATCACCCGCAAGGACGGCCCGAGCTGCCTGGTGTTCAGTCGCCAGAACCTGCAGCACCAGCCGCGCAGCGACGCGCAGCTCAAGCTGATCGAGCGCGGCGGTTATGTGCTGGCCGATGCCGAGGGCGGTACGCCCGACGTGATCCTGATCGCCACCGGTTCGGAAGTCGGTCTGGCGGTGGAAGCCAAGCAGACCCTGGACGCGGCCGGGCTGAAGACGCGCGTGGTGTCGATGCCGTCGACCGACGTGTTCGATCGCCAGGACGCGGCCTATCGCGAGTCGGTGCTGCCCAATGCGGTGCGCAAGCGCGTGGCGGTGGAAGCGGGCGTGACCGGCTTCTGGCGCAAGTATGTGGGCCTGGATGGCGATGTGGTCGGTATCGACACCTTCGGCGCCTCGGCACCGGCCGACCAGCTGTACGCGTACTTCAAGATCACCGCCGAGCATGTGGTGCAGGCGGCAAAGGCGCTGTAAAAAGCGCCGAGTGGCTTCCAATGAAACGCCGGCGAAAGCCGGCGTTTTTGTTTGCGCTGCACGTGGCGACCTTGCATGTACGTATCGCCTCGGTCGGGGAATCGCGGTTCTTGCGGGGGTGGGAAGGTGCCTGGCGTGTTGCGTGAGGATCACCTGGCCGGACTTGTCCGGAAGGCCGGGCAAGCCGACGTGCCTGATGGCATACAGGCGACATCCTCAGCGCGCGTCGCCCGGGTGGCCGGTGCGCAGGCGTTTGCCCGCCGGGTCGCGGCCGGAGGCCGCTGTGGCGTTCGCTCCCCGCCATTGCGATGCAGGGCGGCCTGAATTACCTGTTTAAAATGTAAATCATTCCCATTAAAATGGCGCGTTGCCACGGTCGCGTGGCACGTCCTCCCCCTTGTCTCGCCGTCGGGCAGCCTTGCCGCGACCGGTGCCCTCGACTGTCTGTGCTGGAGCTGTGATGAATCGTCCTACCGTAATGCGTCTTCTTCCCATTGCGCAGCGTCCGCGCGCGCTGTCGCATGCGGTGTTCGCCGCGCTGTGCACGTTGTCGGCAGGCCAGGCGCTGGCTGAAACGCCGGCCGGCGATGCCGAGGTCACCACCCTGGACCGGCTCATCGTGCAGGGCGAGCAGGCCAAGGGCTATACGGTGGAGAAGACCACCGCCGGTACGCGCATGAACCTGTCGCTGCGGGAGATCCCGCAGTCGGTCAGCGTGGTCACGCGCGACCGCATGGACGACCAGAATCTGCAGAGCATCACCGATGTGCTCAACAACGTCTCCGGCATCTCGGTGGCGCAGAGCGACAGCGAGCGGCTGGAGTTCTACGCGCGCGGTTTCTACATCGACAACTACCAGTTCGACGGCATCCCGGCGTACATGGAGCAGGCCTGGAGCTACGGCGATTCGGCGCTGGACGTGGCGCTGTACGACCGCGTCGAAGTGGTGCGTGGCGCCACCGGCCTGCTGACCGGCTCGGGCAATCCGTCGGCCTCGATCAACCTGGTGCGCAAGCATGCGCTCAGCCGCGACTTCACCGGCACCGTGTCGGTGGGCGGTGGCGATTTCAACAAGACCCGCAGCGTGGCCGATGTCACCGTGCCGCTCAGCCCCGAAGGTACCGTGCGTGCGCGCGTGATCGGCGTGTACCAGGACGGCGAGTCGGACATGGACCGCTACGGCCTGCGCAAGAAGATCGGCTCGGCGATCATCGATGCCGACCTCACCGACAGCACCTTGCTGAGCGTGGGTTACGAGTACCAGAAGAAGGAATCGAACGATGTCACCTGGGGCGGCTTCCCGCTGTTCTACAGCGATGGCACCCGCACCAACTATGACCGTTCGTTCAACCCGGCGGCCGACTGGACGTTCTGGGACACGCGCCTGCAGCGCACCTTCGCCAGCCTGCAGCAGAGCTTCGACAACGGCTGGACCCTCAAGGCCAATTTGAGCCACGAGAAGACCGAAGCGGCCAATCACCTGTTCTATCCGTTCTATACGATCTTCGGCTTCGACCGCGCCACCGGTGGCGGCGTGGTGCCGTATTCGGGCAACTACCTGACCGAGCGCAAGGCCGATGGTGCCGACGTCTATGCGGAAGGCCCGTTCCAGCTGTTCGGTCGCGAGCATCAGCTGGTTGCCGGCGCCAGCTACAACCGCCGCGAGTACGTCAATAACGGCACCTTCGATTTCCCGGCGCCGCTGGACAGCTACCTCGGCTGGACCGGTGCCTACCCGGAACCCAACTGGAGCCCGCGCACGGTGCAGAGCACCGGCACCATCAAGCAGAAGGCGGCCTACGTGGCTGCGCGCTTCTCGCTGGCCGATTCGCTGAAGTTGCTGGTGGGCGCGCGCTACACCGACTGGCAGATCGATGGCGGCAACTTCGATGCCACGCAGGGACTGGCGCCGTTCTCCGACAGCCAGACCGAAGTCACCCCGTACGCCGGTCTGGTCTACGACATCAGCGATGTGTGGTCCACGTACGTCAGCTACACCGAAATCTTCAACCCGCAGACCCTGCGCGATGCCACTGGCGGCTACCTGGATCCGTTGACGGGCAAGGGCTACGAAGCCGGCGTCAAGGCAGCGTGGTTCGACGACAGGCTCAACGCCTCGCTTGCGGTGTTCCGCATCGAGCAGGACAACCTGGGCGTGGCCACCGGCGGCTTCGTCCCCGGTAGCAGCGAGTCGGCGTATGAAGCCGCCAACGGCGTGGTCAGCGAAGGCTTCGATTTCGAGGTGTCCGGGCGGGTGACCGAGAGCTGGAACACCACCTTCGGCGCCTCGCACTACACCGCGCGCGATGACAGCGGCACCTCGATCAATACGCATCTGCCGCGCACCACCCTCAAGCTGTTCAACAGCTACACCCCGCAAGGTGCGTGGAGCGATCTGACCGTGGGTGGTGGCGTCAACTGGCAGAACCGCTCGTACTATGTGGACCCGGTCTACGGCGCCTTTCAGCAGAGTGCCTACGCACTGGTCAGCGCGTTTGCGCGCTACCGGTTGTCGCCGCAGTTCTCGGTGCAGCTCAATGTCGACAACCTGCTCGACAAGCGCTACTACTCTCAGTTCAACGGTGGCTATGGCGCATGGGGCGCCTCGCGCAACGGCATGCTGACCTTCAACTACACGTTCTGATCGCAGACCGGGCCGGGCGCGATGTCAGCGCCTGGCCTGGTGTTGCAACGATGCAGGCACCTTGCAGAAGGTGCCTGTTTTTGTGTCTGGCACCAGCGGAGTGATCGTGGATCTGCGGCGCATGCCGCACTGCCTGCTGGTATCGGTTTGCTTCGGTGGTATCGAAGTGGCGCGCAAGCGACTGATGCTTTCCAACAATGTCGGCGCGCTACAGAAACACTTCCTGCCTACGCAAACGTACACGCGAAGACGTGCCGGTAATCGCATCGACGGTCAGGGCTACAGCGGGTCCAGATACGGTGCCATCACCTCTGCAACCCAGTCCATGAACGCACCTACGCGTTGCGGCAGATGGCGACGCTGCGCGTAGAGCAGGGTGACCGGCATCGGTTCCGGCGCGATGGCGGACAGCAGCTCGATCAAGGCGCCGCTGTCCAGGTGTGGGCGCAACGGGCTGGCCGGCGCCTGGATGATGCCCAGGCCCGCCAATGCCGCAGCAAGATAGGCATCGCCGTTGTTGACCGTCACCGGGCCGCGCATCGGCAGTAGCTGGTAGGCCGGTCCATCGCGGTACTCGAAGCCGGATGATCGCTGGCCCAGCGTCGGCACGTAATGCACCAGGTCGTGGTGAACCAGATCGTCCAGGCGCTGCGGCATGCCCCGTCGCGCGAGGTAGTCGGCACTGGCGCAGTTGATGATGCGAAACACGCCGAGCGGTCGTGCGACCAGGTTGGTGTCTTCGAGCGTGCCCACGCGCAACACGCAATCGAAGCCTTCGCGCACCACATCGACACGGCGGTCGGTGCCGCTGATTTCCACCTCCAGCTGCGGGTGCTGCGCCAGGAACGTGGGCAGCGCGGGAATCACGAAATTGCGCGCGATGCCGGAGGACATGTCCACCCGCAGGCGCCCGCGCAGCTGGCTGCGCTCGCGCTGAAACATGCTCTGCAATTCGTCCATGTCGTCGAGCAGATCGCGGCTGCGCTGGTAGAACGCGGTGCCATCGCCGGTGAGTTGCACGCGGCGGGTCGTGCGATGCAAAAGCTGCGTCCCAAGCGAGGCTTCGAGCCGCTGCACGGCGGTGGAGACGCTGGCTTTGGGCAGGCCCAGCGTTTCGGCGGCGCGTGTGAAACTGCCGAGCTCGGCGACGCGCAGGAAGGCGCGTAGCGACTCCAGGGTATCCATCGATTGGTCGACGTTCTTGAACGGTGCAATCAGGTTGGACCGATTTATGTGGCGCGGCAAGCGCAATAGTCTTGGCACGGCCAAGCAATGTCACCCCCGCCAGCGGTCACCGACCAGCTCTGTGATTGCTCCAAATCGCATCCCGACACGCAACGGAGTCCATCATGTCGACCACTACACCGATCACCCTGATCACCGGCGGCAGCCGCGGCCTGGGCCGCAATGCCGCGCTTGCGCTCGCTGCGGATGGCAGCGATATCGTGCTGACGTACCGCAGCCAGGCAGATGAGGCCGCTGCGGTGGTCGCCGAAATCCACACGCTTGGCCGCCGTGCGCAGGCACTGCCGCTGGATGTTGCCGACGCCGAGTCCTTCGCAGCATTCGCCGAGCAGCTGAAGCAGGTGCTGGCCGGTTGGGACCGCACGCAGTTCGATGCGCTGGTCAACAATGCGGGTACCGGGCTGCACGCGGCCATCGCCGACACCACGCCGGCGCAGTTCGACGCCCTGGTCAACATCCATCTTAAAGGGCCGTATTTCCTGACCCAGGCGTTGCTGCCGCTGATCGCCGACGGCGGACGCATCCTCAATGTGTCCAGCGGCCTGGCACGTTTCGCACTGCCCGGTGCCTCGGCTTACGCGATGATGAAAGGCGGGATGGAGGTGTTCACCCGCTATCTGGCCAAGGAACTGGGCGCGCGTGGCATTCGTGCCAATACGCTGGCGCCGGGTGCGATCGAGACGGACTTCAACGGCGGCAGCGTGCGCGATAACGCGCAGGTCAATGCGATGGTGTCGTCGGTCACGGCGCTGGGACGCCCAGGGCTGCCGGACGATATCGGGCCGGTGGTCGCTGCATTACTCGCGCCGGGAACCGGGTGGATCAACGCGCAACGCATCGAGGTATCGGGCGGCATGTTGATCTGAATGCACAGGCCTGCGCATCGCGCGCAGGCCTATGTGTGCATTACCGCCTAGTGCATCACTGCAGGGTCTGGTCGCCATGCAATACGGGATAGGGATTCAAGACCTCTCCCTTCCACCATTGTTTTTCCGGCCCCAGGCGGTGGATCTCGAAGTGCAGGTGCGGTGCGGCAGGATCGGCATTGCCGGTACTGCCGACGTAGCCGATGACCTGGCCGCGCTTGATTGCCTGCTTTTCTGCCAGGCCGTCGGCATACCGTTCCAGGTGTGCGTAGTAGTAGCAGTACGTGCCGTTCGGATCGAACTGGTAGACGGTAAGGCCACCGCGCTCGCTTTTGAACAGTTTCTCGACCGTGCCGTCTGCAACTGCAATGACCGGTGTGCCGGTCGGCGCAAGAATGTCGATGGCATCGTGCACGCGGCCTTCGCTGCGTGCGTCGGTAAAGGTGTCCTGCAGCTGGCCGCTGCCGATGCCTTGCACCGGAATCAGCAGGCCGCTGCCTGAACTCGCAGCTTCAGGAGCGGCTGCAGACGCAGGCGCGGCTGGCGTGTTTGCGGCGGGCATCATCTCGGTGGATGGCGACGATGCGGCAACGGCTGGAGCGGCAACCGCTGGAGCTGCAGAAGGCGCTGCCATTGCCGCCTCTGGCGCGTCAGGCTGCGCTGTCACCGCGGGTGCAGCTGCGGACGCCGGTGCCACCGCCGCCTGTGGTGCCTCGCGTTCCAGCCACCAATAGCCGGCTGCACCGAGCAAGACACCGACCACCAGCATCATCAGCAGTTTCATGCTTACTCCTGCATCACCACCGGCATGGACGGGCCAACCACGCTGGCCAGATTGACCACGTCCCAGTTGGTCAGGCGCACGCAGCCATGCGATTCGGTCTTGCCGACATGGCCGGGTTCCGGCGTGCCGTGCAGGCCGTAATGCGGCTTGGACAGATCGATCCACACGCGTCCGACCGGATTGTTCGGGCCGGAGGGCAGGGTGGCCTTCTGATCGCCCTTCTTCGCGTCCCAGAACAGCTTGGGGTTGTACTTGAACACCGGGTCGCGCGCCACGCCCAACACCTTCCAGCGGCCGATCGGCAGCGGGTCGTGCTTGCTGCCGGAGGACACCGGGAACTGCGCATACACCTTGCCGTCGGCATCGAACAGGCGCAGCGTCGACTCGGACTTGTCGACCACCAGCTTGGCCGGCTTGGCCAATGGCGGGACGCCGTCGATGTTCGGCACCTGGATCACGCCACCGGCCTTGTTCAAATCCACGCCGGGGTTGAGCTGGCGCAGCAGTTCCGGAGCGGCGTGGAAACGCTCGCCCAGCGCCTCGTCCACCGAGGTGTAGCCCAGCGACGTCAGCTTGGCCTGTTCGGCCGGTCCTTTCGGAATCGGCTGGAACGGCCCGGCCACATCGGCATCGGTGAGCGTGTACTTCACCAGCGCTGGCGTGGTGTCGGCCTGCAAGGCCTGCCAGGTGGCGTCATCCAGCTCACCGGTGACCTTGATCTGGTGCGCTGCCTGAAATCCGGACACCGCACGCTTCTGGTTGGAGCCGCGCTCGCCGTCGATCTGTCCGGGCGAGAAATGCGCGCGATCCAGCAGCACCTGCGCATGCAGGTCCGAACGCGGGCCAGTCGGCACGACCGTCGCAGCGGGAGCTGCTGCAGGTGCCGGCGCAGGTGCGGCGGCGGGCTGCGGCGCTTGCGCCAGTGCGGACAGGGAGGTGCCCAGAGCAAGGGCGAGCAAGCAGGCGCGAGCGTAGATGCGTGGTGGCATGAGCAGGTCCGGAAGAGGCATGCGCGCACCTTGCCCGAGCCGCCTGCGTGGTCTGCGTGAAATGGCTGCACCGGGACTGACTGGGCGCGCAGTCGCGATGCGGGTCAGGAGTGGATACCTGCCATCTCGTCTCCGCACAGCTGCCATAGATGCCGCTGCCTGCCACTTCTACCCGAGCGGCTGAGAGAGTTGTGCACCACGCCGTAATCGATCGCCTGCATGTCAATCAGGCGATCGATACGGAGTGGTGCAGACCCGGTCCCTGCAGCTGCAGACATGGCGCTGCAGCTGTGCAGGTCTGCCGTCAGTAGGTGTAGCCCAAGGTCAGCATGTACACCCGTCCGGTCTGTACATAGGCGCCGTCGGCGCCAGGGTCGTAGGCCATGTAGCGCTTTGACTTGCCCTGGGTTTCGTAGAACGTGGCGGCATTGAGCAGGTTCTTGGCCGACACACCGACATCGACGTGGGGCAGATGATAGGTCGCGGTGAAGTCCAGCGATTTGACCGGTTGCAGGTAATAGTTGAGCCGGTCGCTGGTCAGCCCCAGCAATTGCAGGCCCGTGTAGTTGTAGCTCAGGTCGGCGCGCAGGTGCGTATCGTCGTAGAACAGATCCAGGTTGTAGATACGCTCGGGTGCGCGTGGCAGCCAGGTCTTTTCCGGTTGGTCGCTGCGTCTGCTGTCTGCTTCGCTGTGCTGCAGGGTGAGGTTGGCGGTGACGCCGACGTTGCTCCACAGGCCCGGCAACTCCTGCAGGCGCTTGCTCGCTGCCAGCTCCAGTCCATAGAGCTTGGCGGTGCCGCCGTTCTGCGGCATGGTCACCGGCACGCCGTTTTCGAAGGTGGTGCCGGTCGGTACCAGCCCGCCCAGGGTGTTGTCGTTGCTGGTCGCCGATTGCGAGGTATAGATGAAGCCGGTGATGCGCTTGTAATAGGTCGATGCGCTGAGCACGCCGCCGCTGTGATCGTAGAACTCGGCGGAGAGATCGGCGTTGTCGGCCTTGCTCGGCTGCAGATCGGGATTGGGCCTGGAGATGCCGACCACCTTCTGGGTATCGTCGATGGTGTACACCGTCTCGCCGGAAATCAGGCCGAACGCCGGGCGGCTGAAACTGCGCCGCAACGAAGCCCGATACACGGTGAGATCATCCGGCCGATAGTTGATGCTGATGCCCGGCAGCACTTGCCCATAGGTGCTGCCGGTGCCGACGAAGCTGCCGGTGCTGCCATCGCCGCTGGATTGCCAGGATTCGGCCGCATAGCGTGTCAACTCGTAGCGCACGCCGGGCAGCACGCTCACCGAGCCGACATGCAGCGCGGCCATTGCATAACCGGAATAGATCGCCTCGGTGCTGGAGGTGGTGTTGGCGTTGTAGTCGTTGGCGGTATAGACGCCTGCGCCGTTGGGATCGTCGACGTACTTGTAGGGCAGCGCCTGCGCAAGCATCCAGTTGCGGTCCAGCAGCTTGAACGGGCCGGCGTAGCGGCCGTCGAAGGCGTGATAGGTGACGCGGCCCGGGATCGCGCTCAGTGGCGGCCCGCCTGCGGTGGGGAAGGCGTAATTGGGTCCGCCAAAATACGGCCCGTTGGTGACGAAGTTGCCGTCCTTGTGGAAGAACGGGTGATCGTAGGCGCCGCGGTCGGAGTGGTCGGCAGACAGGCCGAGCTTGACGCTGTCCAGTACGTCGCCGTCGACCTGGTAGGTGATATCGGTGTGCGCATTGATGCGGTTGTCGTGACTGCCGGCGTCGTGCCCCTGCACCTTCCACAGCAACGACGAATCCAGGTTGTAGAAAAAGTCCTGCAAGGCAGGCGTGCTTGGCGCGATGCTGGGATAGCGGGGGTTGCTGAGGTCGAAGGCGAAGCTGCCGGGCGTAAAGCCATACAGGCTTGCCGATACGTAGTCCGGGCGGCTGCGGGTGCCGCGACCGACCGAGCTGCCGTAGTCGAAGCGCAAGCGGCCCAGCGTGGTCTGGCCTCCCAATTGCAGCGTCGCCAGTTTTTCGTCGATATCGTGCGTATTGAAGTAGCCGCCACGCACGGCGGTGGGCTGGTTGCGATAGGTTTCCAGGCGCGCGCTGGATTGGTCCTGCTGCCCGGTGACACCGTAGCTGCCGTAGATCGCACGCGCGTACAGCGCGCTGTTGTCGCCTTGCCAATCCAGCGAGAGGTTGCCGCCGTAGCGTTCGATCTGGCTGGTGTAGAGGCTGTACTTGTAGCGGGTGCTGATCAACGGACCGACATCGCGCAGGTCGGTTGCAGTGGCGAGGGCGGGATCGGCCGGCACGTATTTGCTGTTGGGCGCCGGCGCCTGCGCCATGTTGTTGTTCCTGCCGTAATACGCCGATGCGTAGAGGCCGAAGGCATGGCCATCGCCAAACTTCCAGGCCAGCTCCTGCTGGAAGGTGCCGCCGCTGTCCTTGCCGCCCAGCTTCGAGGCCAGCGCATTGAACTGGCCCTGCGCGGTGCTCTTGGCGTAGACATCCTGGCCGAAGTCGAAGGCATTGGGCGTGCGCATGTCGATCGCGCCGCCGATCGCATCGCCGGGCATGTCGGGCGTTGGGGATTTGGACACCTGCACCGACTGGATGCCGAACGGCGCCAGCATGTTCAACGAGATTGCGCGCGTCGATGAATCGGTTTCCGGCATGCCGAAGCCGTTGAGCGTGTAGGCGTTGTAGCTGGCGTCCATGCCGCGAATGCTGACGTAGGCGTTTTCGCCGGTGGTGGCCTGGCCCAGATGCATGTCGCTGTATGCGGACAGGCCCGGCATGTGCGACACGACATCGGCGATGCCGCCCGAAGGGATCGCATCGATCTGCTGCTTGCTCATCACGCTGTTGACGCTGCTGGACAGGCGCTGTTCGTTGAGCGATCCCGGTGCGGCGGCGTGCTTGGCCTGCACGTTGACCGAATCCAGCGTGGTGGTGCCGAGCTCCGGCGTCTCGGCAAACGCCGGCGCGGACAGTGCCAGCGCGATGGCGCAGGTCAGGCGATGGGTGGTGCGTGGGGACTGCATGCAATGGCTCGCGTGGTTGGAGAAGATGGAGTGCCCCTTACTGCGGGTGCGGGTGTGCATCGCCGACGCCTTCCGTTGCGACAGGTCTGTGTGTGGTGCGGAGATTGCGACGACGGCAGTGACCCGGACTCAGTGCCTGAGGTCGTCGCCCTTGCAGTGCGCTTGCGCCAGCTGCGGATTGCAGCGTGCGACCGCATCGCCTTCGAAGCGCACCACGTAACCGTTGCCGGCCGGCTCATGTGGGGGGAAGTCGGTGCTGAGCAACTGCGCGCCGCTGGCCAGCATGCGGTCGCGGCGGGTGGTGTCGTGTTGCAGTGCTTCCTTCAGGTCGGCGTCGGTACGCGTGCGCACCAGGTAGCCGGCTTTCACCAATTGGGTGATCGTCTCGGCGGGGCCATCGTTGAGTTCGGTGAAGGCGGCATCGTCTTGGCCAGGCACGGCATTGGTGAAGCACACGCGTCCGCGCAGCGACGGATGCCCGCGCAGGTAGCTGGCACCGGCCGTGCGTTGGTCGAGCAGGAACACCACCTTGCCGCGTGCCTCGCTCAACGACGGCCAGCCATGCGCAAGCACTGCGGCGTTGAGCGTGGCTGCGTTGCCACGGACCTGATCGGGGCTGAGATACTCGCCGGGTCGAAACACCGAGCGCAGTTCGGCATCCAATGCATCCATCGTCGCCGGATCGAACGGCTCCGGCTGCACGGTCGGAAACGCCAGTTGCACCGGCGCCTGCTTGGTTTCCAGCAGGATGAAGATCGGCACATGTCCGGGGTGCTGCTTCGACCACGCACGCACTTCCTGCAGGCACGCGATCAAGGGCTGGCAGGTGCTGCGCTGGTCCACGTCCTGCACGTGCATGACCTTGAAGCCGGGTTTGCTCATCACTCCGGCCGGTGCGCCGGGCGGTGCGGGTGGCAAGCCGGCCTTGGCGATCTGCGCGACGCTGGCCGGGTGTGCGTAGCGACCACCGTTGGCGTCGGCGAAGACATCCAGTTCGAGTTGTCTGACGCCATCGTCCAGTTGTTGCCCCAGTGGCGGATGGCGGTAATCCAGTGCCGCGAACAGCTCCGGACTCAGTCGTTGCAGCAGTGTCGCTTCGCTGGGAGCGAAGCCGGCGTGGTAGCTGTTGTGGCTGCCGATGTATTGCAGATCGGTGAGGCGAGGCGCGGCATGCGCGGTCACGCCGGCCAGCATCAGCAGGCCAAGGAATGCAGCGCTACGTGTGTTGCTTCGCCTTGCGCGTGATGGCTTCGCTGTGCGGTCATCGCGTGGATTCACAGCCGAAACAACGAATAAGCAGCGCATGCAGCCAGGCCGGAAAGAAGGTGGTCGCCATCATCCGGGCCAAATTTGACGCAAGGCTTTCCGCCGTGTTGCCGTCGTGCGTCACAGTGCGAAAAACGCGCCATGGCATCGCTTTTCGCGACACCGGCGCGTCAGTGCACTCTGGTCTTTTGCAAGGCATACGCCAGCAGCCGTGCCTGCACCCGTTCGGCGATGCTGCGTGGCGCATCCAGCGCCATCCGTTGCAGACCGGCGGCTTCGTATGCATCGCCGCTCTCGCGTGACAGCAGTGCGCGCCAGACGGTCATCAGCTTTGCGCTATTGCCGGCGGTGGCGCGTTTGAGCCAGCTCAGGGCGCGCAGCAGGTGTTGCTCGACCTCGGTGAAGTCGCTGCCGAGCGGGTAGTCGGGCAGGCTGCCATCGCGGCGGAACGGCGCCAGCGCCTGTTCCAGTGCCTGCGGCGTGTTGCGTTGCGCACGCGCAGGCAGTGCAGGGTCGCCACGTAGCTTGCGCGATGCCTTGGCGGTTGCCAGCAACGCGTCCTGGAAGCGTGCATCGCAGATGCCGGCCATCGCCAGCACGCAATCCTGATCGGTTTGGTGGCGCAGGTCGGCGATGCCGTACTCGGTGATGTACAGATCGCGCAGATGGCGCGGAATGGTGGTGTGCCCGTAGTTCCAGCGCACATTGCTCGCTGCGTGTGCACCGGCATCGCGCGTGGCCCGCAGCATCAACGCGCTGCGCGCCTGCGGCAAGGCATGCGCCATCGCCACGAAGTTGTACTGGCCGCCCACGCCGGAAACCACACGGCCATCTTCCAGCCCGTCGGACACCGCCGCGCCGAGCGCGGTGGCCATCATGCAGGAGTTGAAGAAGCGCGCATCGCGGCGTTGCAGCCGCTCCAGCGCTTCGTTGCCGCCATACAGCTGGTTGATCTCGCTGATGCGACGCATGCCGATGGCATCGCGCGTGTCCGCATCCAGCTCGCGTAGCCACTGGTAGAAATCCGGCGAGCCGAGATAGAACGCCCCATGCAGAAACTCGCCTTCGCGGGCCAGGCGCGCGTGATCGGCCGCATCGGCGCTGCCGTCGGCGATGCGCTGCATCAGCGCCAGATCATCGTGCACCTTGCGGCGGATCACGCCGCTGTCCACCAACTGCTTGAACCCTTCGTTGAGCATTTCGCTGCAGCCGTACAGGCCGATCTCGAACGGCGCCAGGCCACCGCTGGCGCGCACCGCAGGATGCTGTTCCAGTTCCGGGTCCAGCGCCTGCAGCACGCGCCGATAGGTGGCGTTGTCGGTATGTCGCAGTACCAGCGCATGGCTCAGCGCATCGGCCAGGGTGCCGATGCCGATCTGCAAGGTGCCGCCATCGCGGACCAGCGCGCTGGCATACAGACCGATGGCGTAGTCGACGCTGTTGACCGGCTGCCTGGGCAACCCGAACAGGCGCGGCGACGGACCGGGCAGGTCGATCACCAGATCGAAGAACGCCTCCTCCACTGCCGCGGTTCCGCCGATCCACGGCAGTTGCGTGTCCACTTCCGCAACCAGCATGGGGCGCGGCAGGCCGAGCGCCTGCACCGCATCCAGCGTGTCCTGGGTGATGTCGTTGTTGCACGACAACGACAGCCGCGTGCCGCCCGGTTCGCGCGCCACCTTCTGCACGATCAGGTTCGGTGCGCGCTGCGCCACCGCCGCAGCAGCGTGGGTGTAGTTGAGGCTCGTGTAGTTGGCCTGCGCCTGGGTGGAGTGCAGCAGCCCGCCGGACTGCGTGTAGAACTCTTCCACCTGCACATGCGCCGGCAGCGCATCGCGCAGCATGTCATCGACATAGGTAAGACGCGGGAAATCCTCGCCAAAATGGCGCGCGATGAACGGCGCCGCAAAGCGTGCCTCCAGTCCCGCGCCGGGCCTGGGCGGATTGAGCGACAGCGCCGTGTACAGCGCCAGTGGCCGGGTCGGCGTGTGCTTGAGCTGCGCATACAACGCGTTCAACAACCGGTGCGGCTTGCCGATGCCCAACGGCGCTCCGACGCGCAGCGGGCCATCGAGGCGTTGCAGGATGTGCGCAACCGCGCCGGGCAGGTCGGTAAGGTGTTCGGTCATCGGTGCAGGGTAGCCGAGGCGATGGCGGGGCAGGTATCTGGATCGCCGACAAGGCCTGGTCTGCGCATGCATTTCCCGCAAGGCAATCGAAAACGCGCTTGACAGGGACAAGATTTACATGCGTAATCGATAAAAATTACGGATGTAATCGCATGTCGATCAGTGACGCCGAAGCGTTTGTGATGCAGGTGCTCTGGGATGCGGCGCCACGCAGCGCCGACGAGGTGGTCGCCGCGCTGGCAGGCCGCAGCGACTGGGCCGAGCCCACCGTCAAGACCTTGCTCAACCGCCTGCTCGGCAAGGGCGCCATCCGTGCCGAGAAGCAAGGGCGACGCTATCTCTATTCGCCGGTGCTGGCGCGCGAGCAGTGGGTGCAGCAACAGAGCGAGGGATTGCTGCAGCGCCTGTTCGGCGGACGGGTGGCGCCACTGGTGGCGCACTTCAGCGAGCGCGGAAAACTCAGCGCATCCGATATCGCGGAACTGAAACAACTGCTCAAGGAGCTGGACGATGAACACTGAGGCCTGGGTCCTGTTGTCCCGCGCAACGCTGTACACCACCGCTGCGCTGCTGGTCTGCCTGCTCCTGCGTCGCCCGCTGCGCAAGCGGTCGGGTGCAGGCGCGGCGTATGCGATCTGGTCCTGCGTCCCGCTGGCGCTGGTGGCGGCCTTGTTGCCCGGCCCGTCTCTGGGCATCGCGGTGCCAGGATTTCCGGCGCTGACCGCCATGCCTGCGCTCTCCAGCGTGCATGGCGAAGGTCGTGCGTGGGCAACATGGCTGGCAGCAGCGTGGCTGGGCGGCGCGGTGGTGATGGCGATCGGATTGTGGACGCGGCAACGGCGTTTCATGCGCAGCCTGGGGACGTTGCACCGGCTCGACGACCGGCTCTGGTCGGCCGCGCGCGATGCCGGTCTTCCTGCATCGTTGGGACTCTGGCGTCCGCGCATCGTGCTGCCGGCGGATTTCAGTGAGCGCTACAACGCCGATGAGCGCGCCCTGATCCTGGCGCATGAGCGCATGCATCTGCGCCGCGGCGACCTGCATGCCAACCTGCTGGCGGCGCTGATGCTCTGCATCGGCTGGTTCAACCCGCTGATGCATCTGGCCTGGCGTGCGTTCCGGCTGGATCAGGAGCTGGCCTGCGATGCGGCCGTGCTGGCGCAACATCCGGGCAAGCGCCGCAGTTACGCCACCGCCATGCTGAAGACCCAGCTTGGACGCGACTTTACGCCGCTCGCCTGTCATTGGGCTGCATCGCATCCGTTGGCGCAGCGGATCGCGGCGCTGCGCGGTTCCCCCGTTGCTGCCGGGCGTGCGCGCTGGCGCGTGGCGATGGTCCTGCTGCTGGCGGCGACGATCAGTACAGCCGCCTGGGCGCTGCAGCCGGCACGCATTGCGTTAGCGGCACAACCGGCGCTGGCGGCCGGCAACGCGGTGGATTTCGCCACGATGCAACCGCCGAGATATCCGGCAGCCGCGTTTGACGGCGGTATCGAGGGCTTTGTCGAACTGCAGATCGACATCGACCCTGGCGGCGTGCCGCAGCATATCGACGTCGTGCAGAGCAGGCCGGCCGGCGTGTTCGATCAAGCGGTGCTGGAGGCAGCGCGCCAGTGGCGGCTGAAACCTGTTTATGCACATGGCAAGCCGATTGCTTCCACGGTGCGCGTGCCGGTGAAGTTCGAACTGGATGGGCCGGAGCAAACGTCTACCGATGCCGCCGCCGCGCGCTCGGAGGCGCCAGCGTCCAACCGCCTTGCCGGTTGTGCTTCAGCGGGCTGCGCAAGGCGGGAGAGGCCGTGATGCAATCCAGGGCAACCAGCAAAACGACTGCACAACTGCCAGGCGAGCGCGCCCGGTGCCAGGGATTGGCATGTGCCGCTCGTACACGCCGGTTCCTGCGCGCTGGCCACGCCCACCCGACAACTGCTCGCCACGTGTTGTCGGCCGTCCTTGCGCCGACCTGCGCCGCAATCCTGGCGCTGTCGCTTGGCGCATGTGCAACGCAAGGGGTGCAGGAACAGCAGCGCAGCCAGCGCGAAGATTCGGTGGACCAGCGCATGCTGAGCGCGCAACCGGGTGGCAATGGTGGCGGCTCCATCCAGTCTTACACGTTGGCGCCAGCACAGCGCTTTTGCATGCCGCGCGCGCTGCGCAGCGATGCGCCGGTGCTGCCGGCCGATTCGCCGCGGCAGAGCTTGCCGCCGACCACCGTGTGCGCGCATGTGATCCTGACCGCCGACGGCGCGGTACAGCGCGTCGACCCCATGTCCGATCGCGACGAATGTGCGGCCGGTCTGCTGCCGGACAATGCCGATCTGGTGCAGTCGGTGCGTACCACGGTGCAGCAATGGCAGTTCGTTCCGGCCGCGCTGTGCACGTTTGCCGCAGGTGTGGCGCAGCCGGCCGCGCTGGACGATTGCAGCGGCGCCATTAGCCAGCAGCCGGTACCGGTGACGCTGTCGTTCGCGTTCACCTTCGAAGTGCGGCAAGGCAAGGTCAGCGTGCGTACCGGCAAGGTGGCGCGTTGAGCGCGCGCATCGCGGCGATCAGAGCATGTCGGGTGCGAACAGGTGCCGCCGCGAGACTTCGTCGCCGGACAGCATGAAGCGGCCATCGCCGCGGTAATGCACCGTCCTGGGAAGCGCGGGCCGCTTGGCCACCTGCGCACTCACCACTTCCCAGACAAAGAGCGCGTGGCGGTTGATCTGCCGGCCGTCGTGCAGGCGGCATTCGAAACTGGCGTAGCACTCGGCGATGGCCGGCGCTGCGACCCGTTGGCCGGGCACGGCGGTCAGCCCGAAGTGGTCGAACTTGTCGATCTGTGCACCGCTGCTGTTGCCAATGCCAATTACGGTGTCGAGCAGCTCGGCCGTCGGCAGGTTGATCACGCATTGCTTGCTGCGCCGGACCAGTTCGAAACTGTGGTTGCCGGGGGCGATGCAGCACGCGATCAGCGAGGGCGAAAACTCCAGCACCATATGCCAGCCCATGGTCATGATGTCGCGCTGGCCCTTGTAGGCCGAGCTCACCAGCACCACCGGCCCCGGTTCCAGGAAGCGGCGCGCCTGCTCCACCGGGAATGCGTGCTTTCGATACTGTTTCATGGACACGCCAGCTGGTTGAATGCGGTGATCACCGGTGCCGATGCGCTCATTCCAGCACATGCACGCTATCGGCGATGCGCTGCACTTCGTCGGGATTGTGGCTGACATACAGCATCGGCAGACGGATCTCGTCGCGCACGCGTTGCAGGTAGGGAATCAGTTCTTCGCGGCGCGCCTGATCCAGTGCCGACAAGGGCTCGTCGAACAACAGGATCGCCGGTTGCGACAACAAGGCGCGGCCGATCGCCACGCGCTGCGCTTCGCCCCCAGACAGATTGCGCGGCCGGCGTTGCAGTAACGGCCCAATCCCCAACAGCGCCACCACGTCGTCGAAACCGAATGGCGCCGTGCCGCGCGCATGCCGGCCGTAACGCAGATTGCGGCGCACATCCAGATGCGGGAACAGCCGCGCATCCTGGAACACGTAGCCGATCCTGCGCTTGTGCGTGGGCAGGTTGATGCCTTGCCGGGCGTCGTACAGGCAGCGCCCGTCGATGCGGATATGCCCGGCCTGCGGCTGCACCAGCCCGGCGATGGCATTGAGCACCGTGGTCTTGCCCGCACCGGAAGGACCGACCAGGGCCACCACCCGCGCCTGGTCCTGGATGTGGAGATGCCGCTGGAAGTTGCCGCGCTGCAGTTGCAGGTCGATATCGAGCATCAGCCGTCCTCGCGCGGATGCGGCCTGCGCACCAGCCACTCGGACAGCAGCAGCGCCGCCAGCGAGATCGCCAACGCAACGCCGGCCAGCCGCCACACGCCCGATTCCATGCCCGGCACCTGCATCAGCCCGTAGATGGCCGACGACAAGGTCTGGGTTTCGCCAGGAATATTGGACACGAAGGTGATGGTCGCGCCGAATTCGCCCAAGGCCTTGGCGAATGCCAGCACCATGCCGGCGACCAGGCCCGGCCAGGCCAGCGGCAAGGTAATGCTGAAGAACACCCGCCATGGGCCCGCACCGAGCGTGGCGGCGGCTGCTTCAAGACGGCGGTCGGTCGCTTCGATGGACAGGCGGATCGCGCGCACCATCAACGGAAATCCCATCACCGCGCATGCCAGCGCCGCGCCGGTCCAGCGGAACGCGAACTGGATACCGAGATGTTCCAGCAACCAGCTGCCGACCGGCCCCTGCGTGCCCAGCACCACCAGCAGCGCATAACCGGTCACCACTGGCGGCATCACCAGCGGCAGATGCAGCAGGGCATCCAGCAGCGCCTTGCCCGGAAAGCGCCGCCGCGCCAGCAGCCAGCCGCAGGCGATGCCCGGCGGCAGGCTGGCGATGGCCGCAACGATGGCGACCTTGAGACTCAGGCCGATCGCGGTCAGCTCCTGCGGGGTGAACATCGACAACGGCGCGCCTCAATCCTGCAACGAAAAGCCACGGCGAACGAAGATCGCCCTGGCCGGCTTGCTGCCCAGCCATTGCACGAACGCGGCCGTGCCGGCATTGCTGCTGTTCTTCAACGCAGCCACCGGATACACGATGGCATCGTGGCTATCGGCGGGAAAGGTGGCGACCACGCGGACCTTGGGTTCGGCGCGTGCATCCGAGCCGTACACGATGCCCAGCGGCGCTTCGCCGCGCGAGACCAGCATCAATGCGGCGCGCACGCTTTCCGACTCGGCCAGGCGATTGCTTACTCCATCCCACTGACCGAGTTTGCGCAGCGCTGCGGCGGCATACTTGCCGGCCGGCACGCTGTTGGTCTGGCCAACCGCCAACCGACCGCTGTCACCGAGCGCCTTGGCAATCGCGCCGGGCTGGCGCGGATCCACGCGCAGCTTGCTGGTGGCCGGGGCGATCAACACCAGGGTATTGCCGAGCAGGTTGTGACGCTGCGCCGGCACGAC
The DNA here is from genome assembly GCF_056725185.1 of Xanthomonas sp. NCPPB 3218. Lineage (NCBI taxonomy): Bacteria > Pseudomonadati > Pseudomonadota > Gammaproteobacteria > Lysobacterales > Lysobacteraceae > Xanthomonas > Xanthomonas sp. NCPPB 3218. The sequence goes on along the minus strand of NZ_CM161516.1, from coordinate 3,894,172 downwards.
CAGGCCGCGTTGCTGCAGATAGTCCATCCATTCCAGGTCGGCCGAAAAGAACACGTCCGCCGGTGCGCCTTGCTCGATCTGGCGCGCCAGTGCTGAGCTGGCGGCGTAGGAGACGCGCACCGGCGTGCCGGTCGCCTTTTCGTAAGCGGCCGCGGCCTCGTCCATGGATTCCTTCAGGCTTGCTGCAGCAAACACCGTCACCGGCGCGCTCTGCGCAGTGGCCAGGACGGGCAGGGCAAGCATCAGCACGCAGAACGCGCGCTGCCAGAAACCGATCGTGCGCATGGGAAGCTCCAGCAAGGTCAGGCAGCGATCATAGCGGCTGTGCATCATGCGCCGCGTGGTGGCGACGCTGGCGCGTCAGCCAAGCACGCCGTCGCAGCGGCCGGCCTGCAGATTGGTCTGCAATGCCTGCCGGATCAGCCTGGGCTCGGACAGCGTGGCATCGCGGGCCTGGCGCTGCGCCACGAATGCATCGATCTCCACGCCGTCGCGCACGTGGATATTGCTGCGCCGCTGCTCGCCGATGCTGGTCTGGTACGCCACCTCACGGCCGCCCGGGCCGTAGTCGTGGCAGACGAACACGCGCGTGTCCGCCGGCAGCGCGTACATGCGCTGGATCGAGGCGAACAGTTGCCGTGCATCGCCGCCGGGGAAATCGCAGCGTGCGGTGCCGGCGTCCGGCATGAACAACGAATCGCCGGGGAACAGCGCATCGCCGATCAGGTACGCGATGCTGTCGCTGGTATGCCCGGGCACCGCGATGACACGTACCTGCAGCGTGCCAAGCTCGAAGCGCTCGTCATCGGCGAACAGGTGATCGAACTGCGAGCCGTCGGCACGGAAGTCGTCCGGTAACGCACAACGTGGCGCAAGCGTCTGCTGCACATCGCGGATGCCGTCACCGATGCCGATGAGTGCCTGTGGCCAGTGCTGCTTCAGCCACTGCGCGGCAGACAGGTGATCGGCATGCGCATGGGTTTCCAGCAGCCACTGCACCTGCCAGCCGTGGTGGGTGACGGCATCGACGATGGCTTGCGCGGCGCGCGTGCCGACCTGGCTGGTGTCGGCCGCATAGTCCAGCGCCGGATCGATCACCGCTGCCGCGCCGGTCGCCGCGTCGGCGACCACATAGGTGAAGGTGTTGCTGTCGGCGTGAAAGAACGCAAGCACCTCGGGCTGCATCGGCGTCTCCATCTCAGGGCGCGGCCAGCGCCGCATTGAGCACGGCGGCCAGTCGGTCGCCGGCCTCGCGCAATTGGGTCTCGGCAAGCGGACGATAGGTCGCGATGTAGTCGTCCGGCAATACGTGCTTGCTCGGATAGACGCCGGGCGTGACCGCGATCTTGCAGGAGGCCTGCGCCCATGCCGCAGCCGGCGGTGGCAGCACCGGCGATGTCGCAGCGGTCGCCGGCAACGCCAGCAGGCGTTGCAGATACGCATCGTCATCAAGATGGCGGTCGTTGAGCATGCCGCTGTCCCACAGCGCATGCAGGTTGCTGCCCTTGCCGGCGACCTGCAGCTGAAATTCATTGCCGCCCTTGTCGTACGCGTAGCCGGCATGCATCGGCTGATGGATGTCGCCGACAAAATGCACCACGAACTTCAGGGCCTGCCGGCGCACGTCCAGCGGCTGGCTGCGGTCGGCAAGCAGCGCGGTCTGCCGGTCGAGCGCGGCGATCACGCAGTTGCCGTCCGGGCAGTCGCGCGGCGGCGCATACGTGCAGTCATGCTCGCCAAGATTGACGTAGTGCCAGGGCCCGGAGCGCTTGCCCAGCTCCGGGTCGTGCTCGCGCAGCTCGTCGGCCCAGCTGGCGACACCGGCCAATGTCGGGGTGGCTTCGCCCTTGAGCAGTTGCGCCACCTGCGCTTGCGCCTGCGGGCTCAGTTCGGTCTCGGCAATGCGCGCCACCAGGCGGTGGCCTTGCGGCCCCCAGGCGAACGCGCTGATGGGCTGAAGGGCCGCGACCACGGTTGCGGCAAGAAGGAGGATGCGAGGAGAGAAGGTCTTCATCCGGCAATTGTACGCATCGGTCCGGGACGGTTTGATGGCCGTCCCCGGTCGAACACAGCCACGGCTCAGCGTGGCGTCTGCGGCATGCTCAGAAGTACACCAGGTACGACACGCCATAGGTCAGCGGATCGATCCGCGCCTTGCCCAGCCGGCTGCCATTGAAGTCGACGTTGCTGCGCGAATTCGTCCAGCGTGCATCCACCCGCAGGCCGCTGCGATCGTTGAAGATGAAGTCCACACCGACATGCGCGGTGGCGCCCACCGAGTCGTCGAAGCTCAGGTCGCCATTGCCGAAGGCGTCATCGACGTCCTCACCGACAAACGTGGTGTAGTTGATGCCGACACCCACGAACGGCGACACCGTGCCGTAGCCATTGATGTGGTACTGCAACAGCACGCTCGGCGGCACCGACCAGTAGCTGCCCACCTTGCCGACACCCTCGAGCTCCAGATCGTGCTTGCCCGACACCGCGGCATGCACCTCGATGCCGAGGTTGTTGCGCAGGAAGTATTCGTAGGTGAACGACAGCGCCGGGGCGCCCTTGATCTCGGCACGCGTGCCACCGAAGCTGCCGCTGTCGGACTTGGGCGAGACATAGCCGGCGCCGTAGCCCGTGGTCCAGTGGCCGGCCGATTGTGCAAGGGCGGGCGTGGCCGAGGCGGCCAGTGCGATGGCGAGGGCGGTACGGATCAGCATGCTCATGGAATCCCCGGATAGGTCGGACAGGCGGTCGACGTGACCAACCTGTCCGCAACTCCGGCGGTGGATTCACGTCCCTGGACGCCAAGTGTGCCAGAGATGCATCGCGCACGCTGCCGGGCTCAGAAGCGGTGCACGTAGGCCACCCCGTAGACCAGCGGGTCGATGTTGACCGTGCCGATGCGGTTGCCGTCGAGACGCGCTTCGGTGTCGATGTCGATCCAGCGCAGGTTTACCCGCAGCGCGCCGCGGTCGCTGAGCTTGTAGTCCACGCCCGCGTGCAGGGCCAGGCCCCAGGAATCGTCCAGTTCCAGCTCGCTGCCGGCCAGCGCGCCGCGCGTGTCGGTGCTGAAGAAACGGGTGTAGTTGATGCCCGCGCCAACGAACGGCGAGAGCCTGCCCTGGCTGTTGAAGTGGTACTGCAGCGAGATCACCGGCGGCAGATGCTTGGTGCTGCCGACACGCCCCAGGCCACGGAGCGCGATGTCGTGCTCGAACGGCAGCGCAGCCAGTATTTCGATGCCCAGGTTGTCGGCGATGAAGTATTCGGCGGTGAAGGTCGGCTTGATGTCCTTGCCGACGTCCGCCTCGAGCGTGCCGCCGACCAGGCGGCCGTTATCGGACTTGGGAGCGACCTGATGGGCACCGACGGCAACGGTCCAGTCGCCTTTGGATTGAGCCAGTGCGGGGACGCTGGCGAAGCTGGCGGCCAGGCCGGCGAGCAGAAGGGTAGAGCGCATGCGCATGGAAACTCTCGTTGTGTGCAGGGGATGGGTGAAGTCTTGATGGTTTGCCCGCTGGATGCCTTGATCCTGATCAATCCATCCGCGCAGGGACGCTGTGGGTCATGCGCAGATACGAGCAGGCACCGGCAGCGGCAGCAGCGATCTGCGCCATGCCGGTGATCGCACCGGCGCATTGTGCAACGCGATGCGCCTGGCGCAGGCGGCGGCGGGGGAGGAGCGCCGCCGTCTGGGTGCGCGGTGGAGCAGTTAGCGAGCCGGTGGCTGCAGCGCTGGCGCACTTACTTGACCTGGGCGAGCGTGGGCGCATCCACTTCCGGCATCGCCGAGCTGTGGTGGTTGATGATCAGCCACTTGTCGTCGCGCTTTTCGTACACGAAGGTGTAGCGCGCCTGCACCTTGCTCTTCTTGCCGTCCTTGTCAGTCAGCGTGAAGGTGTAGACACCGGCATCCACCGCGCTGTCGTCATCGAGCACGCGCACGGTGCGGTAGTTGACGACGCCTTGCGGCTTCTTGGTCAGGAACATCTCGAAGTACTTTTCGATCTGCGCACGCGAGGCGCGCACTTCGTTGGAGACGGTCGGCAGCAACACGCCGTCCGGCGCGTACAGGTCGGCCACCTTGTGCGGGTTGCCGGTGGCCAGCGCCGCGTTCCAGGTGTCGAACAGCGCAGCGACTTCGCGCGCTTCACCATCGGCGGGCAGCGCGGCCTTGTCGGTGTAGTGCATCACGCCGCCAGCCAGCGCCGGGGTGGCGGCCAGGGCCAGAACCAGAGAGAGAAGGGTGCGACGCATGGGGAATCTCCGTTGTGATAGATGGGTGCCTCAGCAGGCAGGGGCCAGTATCGAAATCCACGGAGCGCCGAAATTCCGCTGTTCGGCATATGCCTCGATACGCCTTTCAGCGTATCGACGTCAAAAGTAAGTGATTGAATTAGATTGGATATATCGAAAAATAAAGCGTGGTTTCGATTGCCGCGTCCGTGCCGCTCCTAAGATCGTCGCGGGCCCTCGAGTCAGGCAGGCGTCAGCCCATACAGATCGCGCCGGCATCGCCGAGCTCATTACCGTGTCAATTGACGGTACCCACACAGCGTGCCCACCTTCCGATTCCCGATTCCCGATTCCCCACCACGCATGCACCAAGGCACAACGTCCTAGCGCCACATGCTGCAGCGCTGGCCGCAGCACGGCTGCACGAGTGCGACGCTGCTAGAATGGCGGTCCCTTTCCATCCGCCGCGCCATCGCGGCCGCAGGAGCTAGTGAACATGGCAATCAAGGTTGGCATCAACGGATTCGGTCGCATCGGCCGCAACGTGCTGCGCTCTGCGGTGCAGAACTTCGCCAATGACATCGAGATCGTGGCCATCAATGACCTGCTCGAGCCCGATTACCTCGCCTACATGCTGCAGTACGACTCGGTGCATGGCCGCTTCAAGGCCGATGTGTCGGTCGACGGCAACACGCTGATCGTCAACGGCAACAAGATCCGCCTGACCCAGGAACGCGACCCGGCCAACCTCAAGTGGGATGCAGTCGGCGCCGACGTGGTGATCGAGTCCACCGGCCTGTTCCTGACCAAGGAAACCGCGCAGAAGCATCTCGACGCGGGCGCCAAGAAGGTGATCCTGTCGGCACCGTCCAAGGACGACACGCCGATGTTCGTGTTCGGCGTCAACGACAACACCTACAAGGGTGAAGCGATCGTCTCCAACGCCTCGTGCACCACCAACTGCCTGGCGCCGTTGGCCAAGGTGATCAACGACAAGTGGGGCATCAAGCGCGGCCTGATGACCACCGTGCACGCGGCCACGGCGACACAGAAGACCGTGGACGGCCCGTCGAACAAGGATTGGCGCGGTGGACGCGGCATCCTGGAGAACATCATCCCGTCCTCCACCGGTGCCGCCAAGGCCGTGGGCGTGGTGATCCCCGAGCTCAACAAGAAGCTGACCGGCATGAGCTTCCGCGTGCCGACCTCGGACGTGTCGGTGGTCGACCTCACCGTCGAACTTGAAAAGCCGGCCACCTACGCCGAGATCTGCGCCGAAGTGAAGGCGCAGAGCGAAGGCGCCTTGAAGGGCGTGCTGGGTTACACCGAAGACAAGGTCGTGGCCACCGACTTCCGCGGCGAAACCTGCACCTCGGTGTTCGACGCCGACGCCGGCATCGCGCTGGACTCGACCTTCGTCAAGCTGGTGTCCTGGTACGACAACGAGTGGGGCTATTCCAACAAGTGCCTGGAAATGGTGCGGGTTGTCGCGAAGTAAACCTTCGCGCCGCTCGGTCGAAGAACCCCGGCTGGTCCGGGGTTTTTTATGCGTGCTGTAGCGCCTTGAAGCGTGCCGCCGGGCAGGAATGGATAGAGTGGGGCCGTGCATCCTCTGCGCGATCACGCGACGTGGCGTATGTAGTGCGCGCGATCGGTCGATGACCAGACGATCCGGGGGCGTTGCTGCTGGCGGGAGTGCCGGCTGACGACTTGGTCAGGCGCGCCGGTAGGCGGTGTCCTCGGCCCAACCACTCCAGGAGTGGCCAACAAAAACGGCTGCGTGTCCGCCCGGCGCCTTCACCCACCCGACGACCACTCGCTACGTTTGTTATGCCTGCGACTTTCGTCGGCGCGCCGAGTAGCATGATGGCGCTAGCGTCGGCCGGATGCCGACTCAGGGGTTGTGCGTTGGAAACGATGATTGTGACGGTGGTGCTGTTGCTGCTTGCGGTGCCGGTAGGGCTGGTGATCGCCCTGGTGTGGATCGCCGGGCTGCGGCGGCGCGTGGATGCGCTGGAACAGCGGCTTGCGCAATGGCAGGCTAGCGGCGCAGCAGGTGCGGACGCGGCGGCGGTGCACAGGTCAGCGCCAACGCCATCGCCTGCCGGGGCGTGGGAGCCGCAAGAGGCGTCCAACGTCGGCATGCCTGCGTATGGCGAGCCTGAGCTGCCTCTCGCAGCAGATCTGCAAGCCGCGCCGGCGCCGTCGCCGGTCGCACCACTGCCAGTGCCGCCATCATTGCCGGCAGAAGCTCCCGCATCGTCGGCGGCGCGCAGCGCAGTGCAAGCGCCGTCCCTGATCGCTGCGCCTGCCGAGTCCGAGCAGCCAGCGCACGTGCCCTCCGGGCCGGGCCCGCTGGCGCGCGTGGCCAGCGCAGCGAAGCGCTGGTTCACCGAGGGCAATGTGCCGGTCAAGGTCGGCATGCTGGTGTTGCTGGCCGGTGTGGCGTCGCTGTTGAAGTACGCCAGCGACCAGGGCTGGATGCGCATGCCGATCGAGCTGCGGCTGGCCGGCATCAGTGTGCTGGCGCTCGTCGGTCTTGTCTTCGGCTGGAAGCAACGGCTGCAGCGGCCGGGCTTTGCGCTGGCGTTGCAGGGCGGCGCCATCGGCGGCTTGCTGCTGACGGTATTCGCCGCGTTCAAGCTGTACGGGCTGCTCGGCGCGGGTCTTGCAATGGGCATCAGCGTGGTGCTGATTGCCGGCATGTGCGTGCAGGCGGTGGTGCAGGATTCGCGCACGCTGGCGGTGCTGGGTGTGCTGGCCGGCTTTCTTGCGCCGATCTGGCTGTCCACCGGCAGCGGCAATCATGTCGCGCTGTTTTCGTACTACGCGGTGCTCAATGCCGGCGTCGTGGCGATCGCCTGGACGCGTCCGTGGCGGGTGCTGAACCTGCTCGGATTCGCCTTCACCTTCGGCATCGGCACGCTGTGGGGTGCGCTGCAATATACCCCGGCGAAATTCGCCACGACCGAGCCGTTCCTGCTGTTGTTCTTCGCCATGTATGTGGCGATTCCGGTACTGCACGCGCGGCGTGGCGATGGCAGCGCGGGCAAGCTCATCGACGGCAGCCTGTTGTTCGGCACCCCGCTGGTGGCCTTCGCATTGCAGGCGCGCCTGCTGGATGGCGAGCGCCTGCCGTTGGCGCTGTGTGCGCTGGCGGTGGCTGCGCTGTACGCGGGCCTGGCCAGCTGGTTGCTGCGACGTGCCTCCACGCGCCTGCTGGGCCAGGCGCACGCGATGCTTGCGGTCGGTTTTGCGACCCTGGCGGTACCGCTGGCCTTGTCGGCGCGTGCCACCGCCAGCGTCTTCGCGCTCGAAGGCGCCGGCTTGTTGTGGCTGGGGCTGCGGCAGCAGCGTCACATCCCGCAGTTCAGCGGGGTGGCGTTGCAGTTGCTGGCGGCGGTCGGGGTCGCCTTCGGTGTAGATGCGTGGCGCCACGACACAGCGGCCGTTGCCAACGCCACCTGCATGAGTACCTTGCTGCTTGCATTGGCCGGCTGGGCCAGTGCCTGGTTCCTACGCGATGCAGGGCAGCCGCGCCGCGCGCTGGTGGCGTATCTGTGGGGGCTGGGCTGGTGGGCGCTGTGCGGTGTGCACGAGATCTTGCGCTTTGCCGGCGATCTGCGCAGCGAGCCGGATCTGCTGCTGGGCTTTGTCGCACTCAGCGTGTGGCTGGCAGCCGAGGTGCATCGGCGTCGCCCGGCAACGGCGCTGGTGTGGACGGCGATGTTCGGGCTGGCGCTGGCCGCGCCGTTGGCGCTGTGGCAAAGCCATGCGCATACGCAACCGTTCGCACATTGGGGGGCGCTGGCCTGGCTGGCGTTCGCCGTGGCCGGCACGCGCGCGCTGTGGTGCCTGCGCAGGCAGCACGGCGCCGGCGCGGTGGCCGCACAGTTCGTCTGGTGGCTGCTGTGGCCGCTGGTGCTGTCGTTGGGCGTGTCCTGGCTGGCCGATACGTTCGTGCTGGCAAATGGCTGGCGTTGCGCCTTGCTGGCCGCGCCCTGGCTGATCGTGGCGGCAGTGGGGCTGTTGCGCTGGCCATGGCTGGCGTGGCCGCAGGGTGCCGGTTTCGATCGGGCACGCAATGCCTTGCTGGGCTGTGTGTTCGCGGTGCTGGGCATCGGCTGGTTGATCGTGCTGCTGGACCCGGTCAGCGCGGCGCCATTGCCGTGGCTGCCCGTGCTCAATCCGGCCGAGCTGGCACAACTGGCGGTGCTGGCCTTGCTGGCGCGTTGGGCCTGGTCCGCGCAGGCGCCGTTGGCCGTGCAACGCTGGCGGGTGACTGCGCTGGGCGTGTCGGGCTGGGCCTTGATCACCGGCAGCACCTTGCACAGCGTGCATCACTGGGGTGGCGTGGCGTGGGATGCCGGGTTGATCGGCGCGACCCTGTCGCAGACCAGCCTGACCATCGTGTGGAGCGTGCTGGGCGTGCTGGGCTGGGTGATCGGCTCGCGGCGCGGTCAGCGTGGACTGTGGCTGGGTGGTGCGCTGTTGATGGGTCTGGTGCTGGCCAAGCTGGTGCTGGTCGACCGCCAGCATCTGGGCAATCTGCTCGGCATCGGCTCGTTCATGGCCTATGGCCTGTTGTGCACCGTGGTGGGCTATCTGGCACCGGCGCCGCCGCGCCAGCCGGTGGCCGAAGAGCAGACTGGCGGAGACGATGGCGTGGACAAGGATCAGGCATGAAATCGAGGCAATGGGGATGGCTGCTGTTGGTGCCGCTGCTGGCGCAGGCAGCCGATGTGCGCCAGGACTATCGTCAACAGTGGCCGCTGCAGGTAACCGGCGCGGACGCCGGCATGTATCAGCTGCGTTTGAATGCGGCGATCTATCGCACCGCCCATGACCCGGGGCTGCGCGATGTCACGGTGATCGATGCGCGTGGCGAGGAGATGCCGGCCGCGCTCTTGCCGGTGGATGCCGCGCCGGCTGCCGCGCCGCGTCGGCAACGCCTGCCCTTGTTCGCGCTGCCGGCCGGTGCGGCGCCCGCCAACGGCGATCTGCAGCTGATCGCCGAACGCGATGCCAGTGGCGCGGTGCGTCGGCTGGAAGGCCGTTTCGCCACCGGCACCGCTGCCGTTGCAGGCGCCGGTGGCAGCTGGCTGATCGATGCCAGCGCGTTGCGCGATCGTCCGCGCGCGCTGTGGCTGGACTGGGACGGCAACACGCCGGTGCAGGCCCGGCTGCGCGTGGAAGGCAGCGACGATCTGCGCGACTGGCACCTGCTCGCCGCAGATGCCACCGTGATGGCGCTGGACAACCAGGCGCAGCGTCTGCAGCAGCGCCGCATCGCGTTGGACGCGGGCGCGCGCTATCTGCGCATCGTGCCGGTGTCCGGCGAGTTGCCGGCCTTGCGCGTGGTCGAGGTGGAACTGGACGGCGTCTCGACGCCGCCGCAATCGCAGTGGCTGGAATTGCCGGGCACCGCGCAGGACAAGGCAGTGGTGTATGCCCTGCCTGGGCGCTTTCCGATCACCCAGGTCGATGTCAGCGGCGGTCAGGCCGAGGCGGTCGAATGGACCGTGGCAAGCCGCGATGCCGATGACGCACCGTGGCTGCAACGTGCCGGGCCATGGTTGGCGTATCGCCTGGGTACTGGCACCGCCGCCGCGTCGCCGCCGCAACAGCTGTCAGCGCCTGTGCGCGACCGTCAGTGGCGGTTGCTCGCCGCGCAAGGGCGCAGCACTGCGCTGCCAACGCTGCGTGTGGGCTACCAGCCGGAGCGGATGATGTTCCTCGCCCAGGGGCAGCCGCCGTATGCGGTGGTCGCCGGCAGCGCGCGGCAGCAACGTGGCGATGCGCCGCTGGCCTCGATGCTGCAGGCACTGCGCCGCGAACGCGGAGCGCAATGGCAACCGGCGCAGGCCAACATCGCCGCGCAGGCACAGCCGCTGGCCGGTGATGCCGCGCTGCAGCCGGCCGCCACACCGCGTGACTGGAAGCGCTGGTTGCTATGGGCGCTGCTGGTCGGCGGCGCCTTGCTGGTCGGTGGTTTTGCAGTGAGTCTGCTGCGCAATTCGGCGACCGACCGCAGCCCCTGACGACCCGCGCATCGCACCGCGGTTTGCCGCTGCGGCGCGAAGGTCCGACAATGGGCATCCCCCGTCGCCAAGGCAGCCGCATTGCCCGTCGTCTTCGACCGAGCATCCCCCGCATCGCCAGCCGTATGGGCAGCGACATGCGCGGCAGGCAGGCTGCAATCTCCGCGACCTGCACGCGGGCGCAACGCCAGCGTGCAACGGCTGCCCCAAGCCATCCATCCGCGCAGCGCCCAGACATCGGCGCCACGTGTAGCAGCTGCTTCTTCGATTCCCCAATCCCGATTCTCGATTCCCCAATCCCCAGACCTAGCGAGCTGACCCCATGTCCATCGTCCGCATGACCGACCTCGATCTCTCCGGCAAGCGCGTGCTGATCCGCCAGGATCTCAACGTGCCGATCGACAACGGCCAGATCACCTCCGAGCAGCGCATCACCGCCTCGGTGCCCACCATCAAGCTGGCGCTGGAAAAGGGCGCTGCAGTGATGGTCACCTCGCACCTGGGCCGGCCCAAGGAAGGCAGCTGGAGCGAAGAAGATTCGCTGGCGCCGGTGGCCGCACGCCTGACTGCGCTGCTGGGCGTGGACGTGCCGCTGGTGCGCGACTGGGTCGACGGCGTGGACGTCGCGCCGGGCCAGGTGGTGTTGCTGGAGAACTGCCGCATGAATGTCGGCGAGGGCAAGGACGACGAGGCGCTGGCACGCAAGTACGCGGCGCTGTGCGATGTGTTCGTCATGGACGCCTTCGGCACCGCGCATCGCGCGCAGGCCTCCACGCATGGGGTGATCCGCTTCGCGCCAGTGGCTGCCGGTGGTCCGCTGTTGATGGCCGAACTCGATGCGCTGGCCAAGGCGCTGGATAATCCGGCCAAGCCGCTGCTGGCGATCGTGGCCGGCAGCAAGGTGTCCACCAAGCTGGAGCTGTTGTCCAACCTGGTCAACAAGGTCGACCAGCTGATCGTCGGCGGCGGCATCGCCAACACCTTCATCGCCGCAGCCGGGCATGGCGTCGGCAAGTCCCTGAGCGAGCCGGATCTGATTCACACCGCCAACCAGATCGTCGCCGATGCGAAGCTGCGCGGTGCGGAGATTCCGTTGCCCACCGATGTGGTCGTTGCCAAGCAGTTCCTGCCCGATGCCGAAGCGACGGTGAAGGCGCTCGACGCCGTGGAGGCCGACGACCTGATCCTGGACATCGGCCCGCAGACCGCCGCGCGCTACGCCGAGCTGATCGCCAGCGCCGGCACCGTGGTGTGGAACGGGCCGGTCGGCGTGTTCGAGTTCGAGCCCTTCAGTCACGGCACCGAGACGCTGGCGCGTGCGATCGCCAGCTCCAAGGCGTTCTCGATCGCCGGTGGCGGCGACACCCTGGCGGCGGTGGACAAGTACGACATCGCCAAGGACGTCACCTACATCTCCACCGGCGGCGGCGCCTTCCTGGAATTCCTGGAAGGCAAGACCTTGCCGGCGGTGGCGGCGCTCGAGGCACGCGGCAAGTGAGTGCAGCCACGCTGTTCTTCGATCTGGACGGCACCCTGGTCGATTCGGAGCCGGGTATCGTTGCCAGCATCGTGCATGCCTTCGACGCGGTGGGCCAGCCGCGTCCGTCGCCGCAGACCCTGCGCGCGTGGATCGGCCCGCCGCTGCGCGACAGCTTCACCGACTGCTTTCCCGACGATCCGGAGCTGGTGCAGCGCGCACTGGCGGCGTATCGCGGGCGTTACGACGCGGTCGGCTGGACCGAACTGAGCGTGTTCGACGGTATCGGTGAGGTCGTCGTCGACCTGCACCGCGCCGGCCATCGCCTGGCGGTGGTGACCTCCAAGAACGAGCGCTACGCGCGCCGCATCGTCGAGCATCTGCCGTTCGGGGCCTGCTTCGAGAACGTGATCGGGGCCAGCGAAGACGGCGAACGCCGCTTCAAGCCGGACCTGATCGCCGAAGCGTTGCGGCGGCTGGACATCGCCAAGACCGGTTGCGTGATGATCGGCGACCGTCGGATGGACATCGATGGCGCCAACCACCACGGCATCCACAGCATCGGCGTGTTGTGGGGATTCGGCGACGAAGCCGAGCTGCGTGCCGCCGGTGCCGGCGCGATCGCGCACACGCCTGCCGGGTTGCGCGCCTTGATCCAGTCGTAGGAGTGACAAACAGAGCAGCTGCGCGCACCGCCAGGCGAGCGCAGCCGGCGCTCGTCGTTGGGTGGCAGCACGCGGATGCGGTGAGGGTCTTGCAGCATCCGCGCTGCGACGACCGCTCGCCGTCATCCGACCGCCGCTGCAACCCGTAGGGCCTTCACCGCTGCCGCGTTAGGGTGGCAGCCCACAGCAACATCCCGCGACGCGCCAGCGCGCTGCGGAAAGCGTACGTACTGTCCCGCACTGTCTTTAGGACATGCCGGAATACGAGGGTGGCTATGCCGCAATGCCATCCTCGGTAGGTGACGCGTGTGTTAAGTTTCGCGGCTTTTACAGGGAGGCCATCATGAAAGAACGTCAACGCCGCACCAAGATCCTCGCCACGCTCGGACCGGCGACGGATCCGCCCGGTGTGCTGGAAGCCTTGTTCAAGGCGGGCGTCAACGTGGTGCGCCTCAACTTCAGCCATGGCGACCCGTCCGGCCAGGCCAAGCGCGCGGCCGAAGTGCGCGCGGCGGCCGTGCGCGTCGGTGCCGAAGTCGGCATCCTGGCCGACCTGCCGGGCCCGAAGATCCGCGTCGAACGCTTTGCCGAAGGCAAGGTCAAGCTGACCACCGGCGAGCGTTTCGACCTGGTGGCCGACCCCAATGCGCCCGCGGGCGACCAGCACCAGGTGGGCGTCAGCTACCTCGGCCTGCCGCAGGACGTCGCCGCCGGCGACGTGCTGCTGCTGGACGATGGCCTGGTGCAGCTGCAGGTGGCCGAAGTGCAGGGGCAGCGCATCGTCACCACCGTGCTCAACGACGGCGTGCTGTCCGATCGCAAGGGCCTGAACAAGCAGGGCGGCGGCCTGTCGCTGGGCGCGCTGACCGAGCGCGACAAGGAGCTGATCGGCATCGTCGCCAAGATCGGCGTGGACTTCATTGCGGTGTCGTTCTGCCGCAACGCCGAAGACATGAATGACGCGCGCCGTATCGCGCGTCAGCACGGCTGCGATGCCGCGCTGGTGTCCAAGATCGAGCGCACCGAAGCGATCGAGAACCTGGTCGAGATCGTCGAAGCCTCCGACGTGGTGATGGTGGCGCGTGGCGATCTGGGCGTGGAAATCGGCGATGCCGAATTGCCGGGCCTGCAGAAGAAGATCATCCGCGAGTCGCTGGCGCAGAACAAAGTGGTGATCACCGCCACGCAGATGCTGCAGTCGATGGTGGAAAGCCCGATCCCGACCCGCGCCGAAGTGCTGGACGTGGCCAATGCGGTCATCGACGGTACCGACGCGGTGATGCTCTCGGCCGAAACCGCGGCCGGTGCCTACCCGGTGCGTGCGGTGGAGGCGATGGCGCGCATCTGTCTGGGCGCCGAGCGCCAGTTCGAGTTCGACACCGACTTCGAAGCGGCGCAACGCAATCTGCAGCGCGCCGACCAGGCGATCGCGATGGCGACCATGTTCCTGTCCGAGCACATCGGTCTGGCCGGCGTGGTCGCGTTGACCGAGTCCGGCGGCACGCCGCGGTATCTGTCGCGCTTCCGTTCCAACATGCCGATCTACGCCTTCACCCGTCACGATGGCGCGCGCCGCCACATGGCGATGATGCGTGGCGTGTTCCCGATCAGCTTCGACAGCCGCGGCCTGACCCCGCGCGAAGCCGCACGTGCGGCGATCCGCCTGCTGGTGGAGAACGAGCGCATGGGACCTGGCGACCGCGTGGTGTTCACCAGCGGCGAGCATATGGAAACCCACGGCGCCACCAACACGCTGCGTCTGCTGGAAGTGGGCGAAGACGGCCGCGCCAGCGGTCTGGGCGAGCTGTAACGCACGGCCTGCGCAGCGCGTGCGTCGTCGGTCGACACACGCGCTGCATCCACATCGTTGCGTACAGACACAGCGGCGGCCTGCGGGTCGCCGTTGTGCTGTGCGGGACAGGGTCTGCGGTGCGAGTGCGCCTGCGGGGCACGCAGCCCGCAGCGTGCGCATCACGCTGGGAGCCGCGCCACACATCCGCCATGCCGGACACGTGTAATCGGTTGCAGGCATTCCGTGAAGGAATGTCTGCAACTTTCGTCGCTATACTTTCGTTCTCCCCCGCAGCTGCCACAGGAACTACATGAGCATCGAACAGCTTGCCGAAACCGCCCAGGCCATGGTCGCCCCGGGCAAGGGCATCATCGCCATCGACGAATCGACCAGCACGATCGCCAAGCGTTTTGCCAGCGTCGGCATCGAGAACATCGAAGAAAACCGTCGCGCCTACCGCGAACTGCTGCTGACCACGCCCAAGCTGAGCGACTACATCTCCGGCGCGATCCTGTTCGACGAGACCATCCGTCAGAAGACCAAGGACGGCGTGCCGTTCGCCGAGTACATGACCGCCCACGGCATCATCCCGGGCATCAAGGTCGACAAGGGTGCGCAGCCGCTGGCCGGCATGCCGGGCGAGCTGGTCACCGAAGGCCTGGACGGGCTGCGCGCGCGTCTGGAGGAGTACTACACGCTGGGCGCACGCTTCGCCAAGTGGCGTGCGGTCATCAACATCGGCGAGGACATCCCGTCCGGCACCTGCATCGAGGCCAACTCGCATGCGCTGGCGCGTTATGCCGCGCTGTGCCAGGAGCAGGGCCTGGTGCCGATGGTCGAGCCGGAAGTGATCATGGACGGCAACCACGACATCGAGACCTGCTACGAGGTTACCGAAGCCACGCTGCGTTCGCTGTTCGGCGCACTGTATGAGCAGAATGTGGTGCTCGAAGGCACCATCCTGAAGGCCTCGATGGTCATCTCCGGCAAGGGCTGCGAAGAGCAGGCCAGCGTCGAGGAAGTGGCCGAGTCCACCGTGATGTGCCTGAAGTCGACCGTGCCGGCGATCCTGCCGGGCATCGTGTTCCTGTCCGGCGGCCAGACCGACGAGCAGTCCACCGCGCACCTCAACGAGATGCACCAGCTCGGCAACCTGCCGTGGCCGCTGAGCTTCTCGTACGGCCGCGCGATGCAGCAGGCCGCACTGAAGCTGTGGGCCAAGGACATGACCGGCAATTTCGCCAAGGCGCAGCAGGTCATCTATGAGCGCGCCAAGGAAAACGGCCTGGCCGCGCTGGGCAAGTGGAAGGGTTGATCGGCATGCCGGCTGCTTCATGGCCGGAGCACACCTAGCGAAAACGCCGGCAGCGATGCCGGCGTTTTTGTTTGTGTGGGTTGCCCCGCGCCCGCATGAGTCCCCAAACGCAACGAGCGCCTTGCGGCGCTCGTCATCTCCAACCTCTGCCTTGCACAGGCGTCAGGCGGCAGCGGTTTCCTGCGCAGCCAGCGCCTGCTGGTAGGCCTTGAACGTGGCCTCGTTGTAGGCCACCAGCACGATGTGCTTGGGCACCTTGTGCGAGCGCTGCCAGTCGCGCGTTTCGGTCACGGCGATGCGCGCGGCCTGGTACAGCGGATAGCCATAGATGCCGCAGCTGATGGCCGGGAATGCGATCGAATGCAGCATCATCTGCTCAGCCAGCTTCAACGACTGCCAGTAGCAGTTGGCCAGTTGCTCCGGCTCGTTGTGCTTGCCGTCGCGCCACACCGGGCCGACGGTATGGAAGACGTGCCGCGCCTTGAGATCGAACCCGTCGGTGATGCGGATTTCGCCGGTGGGGCAGCGCACGCCTGGACGCACCTGCGGCAATGCCTCGCAGGCCTGCAGCAGGCGCGGGCCGGCAGCGCGGTGGATGGCGCCATCCACGCCGCCACCGCCCAGCAGTGATTCGTTGGCGGCGTTGACGATGACGTCAACGTCGAGTTCGGTGATGTCGCCTTGCCAGACTTCGATCTTCATGGCCAGATAATTATGGGATTTGCATGAGGAACGCGTGATGGGGCGCGCGTTGCGGAACAGGCACGCTAGCGCCCATTCATCTCATCTGCTGCGATTGCCGGGAACGGCTGTGGCGGTCGTGCGGCGGGAAGCATGCGAACCCACAGCTGCGATCGATCCGCTCAATCGCCGAGCAGCGATGTCGCCACGATTGGCGACTTACAGCCAGCGCCGCACGCGTGCGCAATAGGCGATGTATTGGCGGCCGAATTCGTTGCGCAGACGCGCCTCTTCGAATGGAATCACGTACCGCTGCAGGGCCAGCCAGGGCAGCGGCAGCAAGACGACTGCCCACAGCAGGCCTAGCTGCAGGCACAGGCCCACATAGCTGAGCACCAGCGCCAGGTACATCGGGTTGCGGGTGAAGCGATACGGGCCATCCAGCACCAGCCGTGAGGGATGGCCGCTGGGCATGATGGTGGTGCGCCGGCGCGCGAACAGCATGAAGCAGCTCACCGCCAGCGCCAGCCCCAGACAGGCGATCACACCGCCGACCAGCTCGATCCAGGCCAGTGGCGTCGGTGCAGGCAATGGCAGCTGCAGTGCGCTCTGCAGCCAGGCGCCCACGCCCAGGGCAAGCGCGAAGTGCGCAGGCGAGGTGATCTTGACCAGCCATGGCGCCCGCCACACGCGGGTGTCGCTGTATCCATACGGCCGGTTGCTCACGACGGTTCTCCCTGTGTCGGCCGCCATCCTAACGTTTCCTTGACGCGGAGGGGAGTACGCGCACGCCGGAGTCCGCCGCACGCGAACGAAAATCCATGCAGGCGTAGTGCCGCGACGTTGGCATGTGCGCGCCGGCACGCGGGAGCACACCGAGCAGCTGCGCAATGACTGGACGACCACAAACGCACAGGCCGCGCTGTGGGCGCGGCCTGTGCGTGCAAACCAACGCCATGTGATCGGTCAGGGCAGACCGGCCAGCCAGTCGTCGTCGGAGCCTTCGTTGATGTCGGCAAACAGCGGCGTGGAGAAATAGCGCTCGCCGGTATCCGGCAGCATCGCCAGCACCACTGCGCCGGGCACCGCGCTTTCGGCCACGCGCAAGGCGGTGGCGACGGTGGCTCCGCCGGAGATGCCGGTGAAGATGCCTTCTTCGGCGGCCAGGCGGCGCGCCACGCTGATCGCGTCGGTGTCCTCGACGCTCAGCACTTCATGGGCAACCTCGCGGTTGAGCACTTCCGGCACGAAGTCCGGAGTCCAGCCCTGGATCTTGTGCGGCTTCCAGTCCTGGCCCTGCAATAGCGCAGCGCCGGCCGGTTCGGTGGCGGTGATGCGCACTTCCGGGCGGGCCACGCGCAGCACTTCACCCACACCGGTGAGCGTGCCGCCGGTGCCCCAGCCGGTGACGAAATGGTCCAGCCGGTGGCCGGCGAAGTCGCGCAGGATTTCGGCCGCGGTGGTGTTGCGGTGGTAGGCCGGATTGGCCGGGTTGGCGAACTGGCTGGCCAGGAACCAGCCATGCTGCTCGGCCAGCTCCCTGGCCTTGCGCACCATGCCGCTGCCACGCTCGGCGGCCGGGGTCAGGATCACCTTGGCGCCATAGGCGCGCATCAGCTTGCGGCGCTCGATCGAGAAGGTTTCCACCATGGTGGCGACGAACTTGTAGCCGCGCGCGGCGGCCACCATCGCCAGCGCCACACCGGTATTGCCGGAGGTGGCTTCGACAATGGTGTCGCCGGGCTTGAGCAGGCCGCGCTGTTCGGCATCGAGGATGATCGCCAGCGCCAGGCGGTCCTTGACCGAGCCGCCCGGATTGAACGACTCGACCTTGACGTACAGGGTCACGTGCTCGGGCGCGAGCCGGTTGAGTTTGACCACCGGGGTGCGGCCGATGGTGTCGAGGATGTTGTCGTACAGGGCCATGGGGTCTCCGTCGGAATCAGGCTGCGTGGGCGAGTGTGGGCGCGTCGGGCGTTGCGATGGGTGAGTGCGGGGGCGGCTGCGCGGTCAGCGGCGCTGCGCCGAACCAGTGCAGGCTGGCGGCCAGCCCGGCGACCTCGCCCAGGATCAGCAACGCCGGGGCGCGCACGGCGTGCTGCTGCGCGGTGGCGGCCAGGCTGGCGAGGGTGCCGGTGATCACGCGTTGCTGCGGGCGCGAGCCGTTTTCCACCAGCGCGAACGGGGTGGTGGGTGCGCGGCCGGCCTGCAGCAGGCGTTGCTGGATGCCGTCCAGGCCGGCCACGCCCATGTAGAACGCCAGGGTCTGGCGTTCCTGGCCAAGCGCCTGCCAGTCCAGCGTGTCCAGCGAATCCTTGCAGTGCGCGGTGATCAACCGCAGCGATTGCGCATGGTCGCGGTGGGTGAGCGGAATGCCGGCATAGGCGGCGCAGGCGATCGCGGCGGTGATGCCGGGAATGACCTGGAAGCCGATGCCGTGCGCACGCAGGAATTCCAGCTCTTCGCCGCCGCGGCCGAACACGAACGGGTCGCCGCCCTTGAGCCGCACCACGCGGCGCCCGGCGCGCGCGTGCTCGCGCATCAGTACGTGGATCTGCTCCTGGCGCGTGCTGTGGCCCTGGGCGGCCTTGCCGACTTCCACGCGCAGTGCGTTGCGCCGGGCCAGTTGCAGGATCTGCGGGCTGACCAGGCGATCGTAGAGCAGCACATCGGCCTGCCGTAGCGCGCGCAAGGCATGCCGGGTGAGCAGGCCGGGGTCGCCGGGGCCGGCACCGACCAGGGTCACGCTGCCGGGGGAGAGCCGGCCGACCGCGGTGCGCGGCATCGGGGGCCGTGCGGGCGGCGCTGCCGACGCGGCGGGCGTGGCGTCGTGGGTAAGCAGGCGGCGTGCGCTGGCCGCAGTACGCAAGGCATCGTTGAGGTCCGGCGCGGTGCTGGCGGCGATGGTGAGCCAGACCGGTTGGTCGGGCAGCTCCAGCCATGCCGGCTCGAACCGTCCCACCAGCCAACGCAGCCGCCCGGCCTGCGCCCAGTCGCGCAGTTGCGGGCTCAATTCCGGCGCGCCGACCAAGGGGACGGCGCCGGCCTGCAGCAGCGCGGAGGTGGCGTGCTCGGCCTCGGCGCCGCCGCCGATCACCAGGACGGCACGGCCACGCAGGTCGGCAAGAAGCGGGAACACAGAGGGCACGGCCAGCGCATCGAGAGGGGAGGGCCAGACCGTAACGCCGGCATATAGCGGTCGGAAATGACTTCATACACCCTGAAAATAGCGTTCGGTTATAAGCTGGCCCGCAGAACTCCTCTACAGTCGAGTCCTTCGTGGCGCCTCGCGCTTTTTTGGATATAAGCCCATGACGCTGACCCAACTTCGCTATCTGGTCGCCATCGCCGATGCCGAGCTCAACATCACGCTCGCCGCCGCGCGTGTGCATGCGACCCAGCCCGGTCTGTCCAAGCAGCTCAAGCAGCTGGAGGACGAACTGGGCTTTCTGCTGTTCGTGCGCAAGGGGCGCAGCCTGGATGCGGTGACGCCGGCCGGCGTGGAAGTGATCGAGCGCGCGCGCTCGGTGCTGTCGGAAGCCAACAACATCCGCACCTACGCGGCCAACCAGCGCCGCGAGAGCCAGGGCCAGCTGACCCTGACCACCACCCACACCCAGGCGCGCTTCGTGCTGCCGCCGGCGGTGGCGCAGATCAAGCACGCCTATCCGCAGGTCAGCGTGCACCTGCAGCAGGCCGCCGAGAGTGCGGCATTGGATCTGCTCAGCCAGGGCGATGCGGATATCGCAGTGGTCAGCACCGCCGGCGGCGAACCGAGCGCCGGCATCGCGGTGCCGCTGTATCGCTGGCGCCGGCTGGTGATCGTGCCGCGCGGCCATGCGCTGGATCAGGCGCGCACTGCGCCAGACATGCAGGCCTTGTCGCAGCACCCGTTGATCAGCTACGAATCCTCCACGCGGCCGGGCTCGTCGCTGCAGCGCGCGTTCGCCCAAGTCGGGCTGGAGCCCAGCATCGCGCTGACCGCGCTGGATGCGGACCTGATCAAGACCTATGTGCGTGCCGGGCTGGGCGTCGGGTTGGTGGCGGAGATGGCGGTCAGCGCCAGCGACGAGGACCTGCGCGCCTGGCCGGCACCGGCGCCGATCGCCGAGTGCATTGCCTGGGCAGTGCTGCCGCGTGACCGCGTGCTGCGTGACTACGCCCTGGACCTGGTGCACGTGCTGGCGCCGCAGATCGACAAGCGCGACCTGCGGCGCGTGCTGGACGGCAACCAGGCCCCGGCCTGGCCGCTGCCGCCGACCTGGGAATCGCTGACCCAGACCATTACCAGCTGAGCTGCCTGCCGAAGATTGCAGCGCGCCTCGAGCACGCTCGCTCACGACGTCTGCGGTGTTTGCGAGAGGGCTTCGGTCGCTGAGGGGCGCCTGCACGCGTACCGGCATGGGACACGCCGCAAGTACGTCCACGTAGCAACTGTGCAACTGCGTCATGCTGGCGGTCAGTGTGCGGAATCGATGACGACTGTCCGTACACTGCGACCTGCGCGCCGGCGTACCGATTCCGCTTGGCTGCGCGCGCGGTCCCTGTTCGCCACTGTGAGGCACTGCCACCGATGACCGAGCCACTGCGTCCGCCCCTCAGCCGGCTGTGGTCGCCCGACCAGGACGGCGGCATGGCCTTGCAGCTGTCGGCACGCGTCGAGGGCCGCGAGCATGCGGTACTGACGGTGCTGGCCGATTCCCGGGACGAGTCGCTGTGGGTGGAACTGCAGGCCGATGGCACCCAGGTGCAGATTCCGCTGGCGGTGCTGCGCCAGCTGCTGGAGGTTGCGGCGGAAGAGGTGCATTCGGCGGACTGGTTCGCGCGCCAGGATGCGGCCGATTCCGGGTTCTGAGACAGCCTGCGAACGCACATCGGAATGCTGCGCTGCAGCGTCCGCTTTCTAGAAAAGCTTTCTTCTATCAATCACTTGGGAAGCGGCGCGCGCTCGCCAAAATGCGCGCTGTCGGTGATTCTCCCTACAGCTGTCAGGGCCGTGGCGGCGGGGTGGTCTGGCCGCATCAAGTTGCGCGCTGCGCTGTCGTAAATCCTTATAGCAACCATCACGCGACACTCTCGGACGTCTAGGGGTGGACGGCGCAGGACTGGCGATGCGGCACATCGCATCGCTGGTTTGTCTGTCGGTGTCGCCAAGCGGTTGCTAGCGCTGTCGCACCACCGTTGCGCGAGGCTGCGCAATGGAGCGACTGGCGCACCCGGGTCCCTGGGGAGAGACCTGGCGTGCTTGGCGGCGGATCCGGGTCGGGAGCCCGGGTCCGCCTTTTTTTTGCGTGGCATCGGCTGCATGGCGTTGACGGTCTGCGCAATGCCGGCAAGCAGCGCCCACCTGCTGCGCTGACTCGGTCTGGCCCGGCGCTACCGAGCGGTGGTCAGGCCAGCGGGATGCGTACCGAAAAGCAGGTGCCGCCGCCCGGGCGTGGGCGCACATCCACTTCGCAGCCCAGGGTCTCGGCGGTGCGGTGCACGATCCACAGGCCGATGCCCAGCCCGTCGCTGCGCGGGTCGGCCTGGCGGAAGGCCTGGAACACCTGTTCGGGGTGGTCCAGGTTCAGGCCGATGCCGCTGTCGATGATTTCCACCACCGCATGGCCGGGACGACGCCGGACGCCAACCAGCACGCGTCCGCGTTCGGTGTACTTGACCGCGTTGCCGATCAGATTGCCGAGCAAGGTGGTCAGCAGCGTGGGGTGGCTGCGCACGCGTAGCGAGGTGGGCACGTGGCGCAAGGCCAGGCACTTGTCGATCGCCGGTTGCCGCCACACACCCAGCACCGAATGCAGCACATCTTCCAGCGCCAGCGGTTGCAGATCCGGCGTGGCGGTCTCGCTGGCGGCCGCCAGGGTGGCCAGCTCGTCGAGGTTGCGCGCCACCAGATTGATCGCATCGCGCGCGGTGACCAGGGTCGGCACCGAATCGACATTGGCATGCCGGCGCATCTTGTCGATGGCGTAGGCGGCGGTGCGCAGCGGGGTCTTCAGGTCGTGCCCGGCGATGGCCATCAGACGACTGCGGTAGCGGTCGGACTCTTCGGCCAACTGCAGCGCGCGGCGCAGTTCCAGCTGTGCCATGGTCTGGCGCGCGAGTGCGCGCAGCGCATCGACCTGTTCGGCACTGAGCTGGCGCGGCTGGCGGTCGAGCACGCAAACCGTGCCCAGCGGCAGACCTTCGCTGGTCTTGAGCACGGCACCGGCATAGAAATGCAACGGCGCCTCGCCGGTCACCAACGGATTGCGCGCGAAGCGCACATCCTCGCGGGTGTCCGGCACCACCAGCACGTCACTGTCGAGCAGCGCATGCGCGCACATCGACTTGAACAGCGGCGTCTCGCGCTCGCCCATGCCGAGTTCGCTCTTGAACCACTGCCGCTCGGCATCCACCAGGCTGATCAGCGCGATCGGCGTCTGGCAGATGATCGAGGCCAGCCTGGTGATGTCCTCGAAGGCGGCCTCGCGCGGCGTGTCGAGGATGCCGTAACTGCGCAGCGCCTGAAGGCGCAATGCCTCGCTCGGCGGCTTGGCAGCACAGGGAAGGGGCTCGGCCGCTGGGTCGGACAGGACGGTGCTCATGCGCGCGCAGGTGGATGGATGACGTATAAGCATAGGGCATGCCAGGGCCTGCCATGTGCGCGCTGTCACGTCCACTGCTGGAACTGTGACTACCGACCTCGACAACGGCCGTGCATCGACCCTTCAGGACTTCGTCTGTACTCGCGTCTGCGCGCCTGCAGGGTGCCTGATCGGCAGATTCCGCCACTGCTCAGCCTGGCGGGCAAGGCGGCCGTTGCCGACGGGTGCGACATGCGGTCGCGCACCGGCCGCCACCATCGCCCCTGCGGCATGCGGCGGCTTACACTCGCGCAATGCCTTCGCTCCGCCGCCACCCTTGCCTGCATCTGCTTGCCTGTCTGGCGGTGCTGCTGATGCTGGTGGCGCCGCTGGTCAGCCGTTGGAGCCAGGCGCAGTCGCCCGAGCCGATGTGCATGAGCGGGCCGGCGCTGGACGCGGGCGGGTCGCTGCGTGCGGATCATCAGGCCCTGCCGGCGCAGACGGCCGCGCACCATCACGCCGCCGCTGCATCGCCCGCCAAGCCGGACACCGGCGAACACGCAGGCGCGCATGGTGAAGCCTGCGATTACTGCGTGCTGGCCGCGCGCCTGCTGCCGTGGCTGGCCTTGCTGGTGCTGTGCCTGCTGCAAGCGCGGCCGGCGCCGGCGCCGGTGCACAGGCAGGTGCGCGCAGCATCGATACTGCGCTGGGCCGCACTCGGGGCACGTGGGCCGCCGCTGCACGCGTGAGTCTGGCCCCATCGCGGGCGTCCGTTGCGTTGTAGCGATTGCGTGCCGGATCTTCCGGCGCGCCTGCATGCAGTTGCGTGGACGACCCGCTCTCCTGAAGTGATGCCTGTGCCCGCTGTGTTGCCGCGGCGCACGGCGGTGTTGCCGTGCCGGCACGGCGAAGGGTTGGTCATGCGGTTGCGATTATTGAAAACGCTGTGGTACGCGCCATCGTTGGCGCTGGTGTGGGGGCCTGCCTGCACTGTGCAGGCGCAGGATGCGGCATTGACCCTGGGCAAGGTGCAGGTGAGCGCGCAACCCCAGCGCAGCCCGAGCACGGCACGCGTGCTGAGTTCGGTGGATGTGATCGGTGGCGAGCTGCTGCACGATCAGCACGTGGACTACAGCTGGGAGCTGTTGATGCGTGCGCCGGGCGTGCAGGTCACCCAGTTCCGCATGGGCACCGATGCGGGGCGGTTCTCGTTCCGTGGTTTCAATGGCGAGGGGCGCATCAATGCGGTGAAGCTGCTGATCGACGGCATCCCCAGCAACGACAATGCCGGCGGCATGCCGTATCTGGACGCGGTGTTTGCGCAGGACATCAGCGCGATCGAGATCGTGCGCGGCACCAACGATGCACGCTACGGTCTGCATGCGATCGCCGGCAGCGTGGATGTGCTGACCCGTACCGGCGGCAACGATGGCCGCCTGAGCGTGACGGCGGGCAGTTTCGGTGCGCGCGAGGTGCAGTTGGGCAAGGGCTTCGAACATGGCGCATGGAGCCAGAACTATGTGCTGGCCTGGCGCGATTCCGATGGTTATCGCGAACACGCCGACGCGCGCAAACGCAGCGTGGCCGGCAAGTGGTTCTATACCGACCCCGATGGCGGCTTCCGTGCCGGGCTCACCACGCGCTACTACGACAATCACGCGCTGGAAGCCGGTTATCTGGATGCGGCCAGCGCACGCGCGGCGCCACGCAGTTCGCCGGCGTATGCGCAGGACGATCGCAGCGAACGCCAGCTGCGGCAGACCGCGTTGCACGCGGACGGCACGCTGGGCGCCGCTGCGCAGTGGAGCGCCAAGGCCTACCAGAACTATTACCGCAATCGGCGCTGGGTGCGCTTTTCCGCAGCCGGCCTGCAGCAGGAACGCGATACCGACGAGACCCATCGCGGCCTGCTGTTGCGCGGCAACTGGCAGCCGGATTGGGGCGCGCTGGCGGCCAATCTGGAAGCCGGCGTGGATGCGCAGTGGCAGGACAATCAGTCGCAGCGCTACCGCACCGTGGCCCGGGTGCGCGGCGCGCAATTGCGCGATTGGGATTACGACCTGCGCACGCGCGGGGCCTACGTACAGGCGGTGCTGACCCCGGTCGAGCGGTTGCAGCTGGTGCCGGGCTATCGCATCGACCGTGTCGATGGGCAACTGCACGATGTGCGTGCCGGCATTTATGCACCGACGTACGACTACGGCACCATCAAGCAGCCCAAGTTCAGTGCCAGCTACCGGCTGGCCGGGCAAAGCAGCGTGTATGCGAACTGGGGGCGCAGCTTCCAGATCGGCAGCGGCGATGGCGCGTATCGGCGCCAGCCGGCAAATCTCGGCCCGTCGATCAATGACGGCTGGGAGGCCGGTTTCAAGTTCGCGCCATCGGCGCTGATGGACGGCCGCCTGGCGTATTGGGAGCAACGCGCCTCCGGCGAAGTCGCCACGATCCTGGGCGTCAATGGCGTGGCCGGTGTCGGCGATGTGGCCAATGTCGGGCGCACGCTGCGGCGCGGCTGGGATGCGCAACTGAACCTGCAGCCGGCCGAGCACTGGCGGGCCTGGATGTCGTACTCGCGGCAGAAGGCCAGCATTGCCACGCCGGACCCGAGTGCGCCGGCCACGCGCGGCAAGGAGATCGAAAACGTGCCGCACTGGCTGGCCACCGCCGGGCTGGAATGGCAGCTCACCGCGGCCGTGCAGCTGAGCGCCTGGGGTAATGCGCAAGGCGATTATTATCTGGAGCGCAGCAATACGCTGGGGCGCACCGGTGGCTACGCCCTGCTCAATCTGGGCGCGCGTTGGAACCTTGATGCACGCAACGCGCTCAGCCTGCAGCTGCGCAATGTCACCGATCGCGCGTACGTGTATGCGTGGTACGACACCGGTAGTTCCGGCTATTCGCCGGGTGATGGACGTGCGTTGTCGCTGTCCTGGGACTGGAGCTTCTGATGCGCGCAATCATGGGCGATGGCCGCGTCACCGATCCGCGCCGCGATGGCCGCTGGCGCTTTTATCGCGCGGTGTGGCGCTGGCACTTCTATGCCGGGTTGCTGGTGCTGCCCTTCATCGTCTGGCTGGCGCTGACCGGTGCGGCGTTCCTGTACCAGGATGCGATCGACCGCAGCGTGCACCATGGCTTGAAGGTGGTGCCGGTGGGCGAGCTGCGGGTGTCTGCGCAACGCCTGGTCGATGCGGCGCAGCGCAGGGTCGGCGGCAGCTTGTTTCGTTACACCACGCCCGCACGTGCCGATGCCAGTGCCGAGATCGGGCTGGTCGACACGCACGGTGTGCGGCAGGTGGTGTATGTCGACCCGTATCGCGCACGCGTGCTCGGTGCGCTGCCCGAGCACGGCACCCTGGCCTGGACGATCCGGCGGCTGCACAGTCTCGAGTTGATCGGGCCGTTTGCGCGCGGCCTGATCGAAATGGCGGCGGGCTGGGCGATCGTGCTGGTGCTGACCGGTGTGTATCTGTGGTGGCCGCGCGGGCGCCGCGGCGGGGTGGTCAGCGTGCGCGGCACGCCGGGGCAGCGGCTGTTCTGGCGCGATCTGCATGCGGTCACCGGTGCCGGCGTCGGTGCGGTGTTGCTGTTCCTGGCGCTGACCGGGATGCCCTGGTCGTGGCTGTGGGGCGCGCAGGTCAATCGCTGGGTCAACGGGCAGGACTTTGGATATCCGGCCGGTGTGCGGGTGCAGCTGCCGATGTCGCAACAGCGTTTGTCCGAGACGACCGATCCGGCATGGTCGTTGCGGCAGGCGCGTGTGCCGGAGTCAGCGGTGCCTGGGCGTGGAGCCGCGGGGGGGGATGAGGGTCTGCATGACGGGCGGGTGGGTGTGACGCTGTCGGGTGCGGAACATTCGGAACATTCGGAACATTCAGAACATTCAGAACATTCAGAACATTCAGAACACGCGGAACACGCGGAACACGCGGAACAGCCAAGCCGGTCGGAACATGCGGTGCAGTCGGAACATGCCGCACACGGCGGCACCGGCAACGTCGCTGCGCCCGGTCACGGTGCCATCGGGCTGGATGCGGCGATGGCGCGGTTCGATGCGCTCGGCATCGTGCCGGGCTATAGCGTCTCGCCACCGCGTGGCGCCACCGGGGTGTATACCGCCTCGGTCTATCCGGCCGACCTGCAGCGCCAGCGCGTGATCCATCTGGATCAGTACAGCGGCGCGGTGCTGCTGGACATGCGCTATCGCGATTACGGGCCAGTGGGGCGCGCGCTGGAGTGGGGCATCAATGTGCATCTGGGCCAGCAATACGGCACTGCCAATCAGGTGATCCTGTTGCTGGCCTGCGCGGCGATCGTTCTGCTGTGCGTGAGCGCGGCGGTGATGTGGTGGAAACGTCGCCCGGTCGGCGGCCTGGGCGTGCCGCCGTTGCCGGCCGATCCGCGCACGCTGCGCGGTCTGCTGGCGCTGCTGGTGATCTGCGGGCTGATCTTCCCGCTGGTCGGGGTGTCGTTGTTGCTGATGTGGCTGTTCGATCGCTACTGGATGCAGCGCAATCAGGCACGTGTTCCCGCGCCATGAGCACGTGCGCGTCACCTCAATGCGCTGCGGACGCGCCGAGTCAGGGATGCGCTTGGCGGTGTGCCCACCGGCAAACTCGACGCGTAGTGGTGCAGGCCTGCTTTGTAACGGCCGCGCACCGCGCCGCGCTCAGATGTCCTCGTGGATGCCGCATTCGCGCTTCAACCCGAAGAAGCGCGTGTCCTCCTCGCGCATGCCCGGTTCCCAGCGGCGTGTGGTGTGGAAGTCGCCGATGGACACGTAGCCTTGTTCCCATAGCGGGTGATAGGGCAGGTCGTGCGCCTGCAGGTATTGCCACACGTCGCGGTCGGTCCAGTCGGCGATCGGGCTGACCTTGTAGCGCTCGCCGCGCTTTTGCACGATCGGCGTCTGTGCGCGGCCGCCGGACTGGCTGCGGCGCAGGCCGGTGAACCAGGTGCCCACGTTGAGCTCGTCCAATGCGCGGCGCATCGGCTCGACCTTGCGCAGGTTGTTGTACTGGTCGATGCCGACCATGCCCTGTTCCCACAGGCGGCCGTGGCGCGCTTCCATCCAGGCACGGCTGACCAGCGGGCGGTAGACCTTGAGGTTGAGCTTGAGCCGGTCGGCCAGCGCGTCGGCAAACCGGTAGGTTTCCGGGAAAAGGTAACCGGTATCGATCAGGATCACCGGAATGTCCGGGCGCTGCTGGGTGAGCAGATGCAGCGTGACCGCCGACTGCGCGCCGAAGCTGGACGACAGTGCCGCCTCCTGCGGGCCGTGTTGCAATGCCCAGGCCACGCGCTCGTCGGCGCGCAGGCCTTCCAGCTGCGCGTTGAGCGCGTCCAGGTCGTCCAGCGCGGACGCAGTGATCGATGCAGCGGGCAGCGCGGTCATGCGAGCAATTCCAGGTCGAGGTGACGGTGTGTGGGGTAGGGCGGCAGCGCGATCAGGCCGCTGCGATGCAGGAAATCGCCGAAGCCTTCGTCGCCGGCCTGATCGCGTTCGGCCGCATAGCGCGCCAGCAACGGTTGCAGTGCGGCGAGAATGTCCGCTTCGGTGATGTTTTCGCGGTACAGCGTGTTCAGGCGCTGGCCGCGGCGGTCGCCGCCCAGCATCAGGTTGTAGCGGCCGGGCGCCTTGCCGACCAGCGCGATCTCGGCCAGATACGGGCGCGAGCAGCCATTCGGGCAGCCGGACAGGCGCAGCACGATCGGGGTGTCGGCCAGCCCGTGTTGCTCCAGCACCGGCTGCAGGGCCGCGCTGAAGTCGGGCAGGTAGCGTTCGGCCTCGGCCATCGCCAGCCCGCAGGTCGGCAGCGACACGCAGGCCATTGCGCCGCGTGCCAGCGCGGTGGGCGCGCGATTGCCGGCATCCAGGCCGTACTGCGCGACCAGGGCATCGACGCGCGCGCGCTCGCTGGCCAGCACGCCGGCGATGACGAGGTTCTGGTTGGGCGTCATGCGGAACTGGCCGACGTTCAATTGCGCAATCGCGCGCAGGCCGCTCAGGTGCGCAGCGGTGTCGGTATCGGCAATGCGCCCGGCAGGCAGGGCCAGGGTCAGATGCGACAGACCATCGTCGCCCTCGACCCAGCCGTAGCGGTCGCCGTTGTGCTCGAACGCGAACTGCCGGGCGGGTTGCAGCGCAAAGCCGGCACGACGTTCGATCTCGGCCACGATGGTGTCCAGGCCGTGATCGTCGATGGTGTACTTGAAGCGCGCGCGCTTGCGCACCGCACGGTTGCCGAAGTCGCGCTGGGTGGTGACCACGGCGGTGGCCACCTCCAGCAACTGATCGCGGGTGACGAACCCGACGACATTGGCCACACGCGGCCAGGTTTCCGCATCGCCATGGCTGGCGCCCATGCCGCCGCCGATGCTGACGTTGTAGCCGAGCAACTCGCCGTCGCGCAGGATCGCGATGAAGCCCAGGTCGTTGGCGAACACGTCCACATCGTTGAGCGGCGGCGCGGCGAAACCGATCTTGAACTTGCGCGGCAGATAACGGTCGCCGTAGATCGGCTCTTCTTCGTTGCCGGAGCCGGACACGCGCTCTTCGTCCAGCCAGATCTCGTAATACGCACGGGTGTTGGGCAACAGATGCTCGGACACCCGCGCGGCATCGGCATACAACGTGGCATGCGCCTGCGACAGCAGCGGATTGGCGGCGACCTGCACATTGCGATTGACATCGCCACAGGCGGCCAGCGTATCGATCAAGGTAGCGTTGATCGCCTGCATGGTCGCCTTGAGTTCGCGCTTGATCACGCCGTGGAACTGGAACGCCTGGCGCGTGGTGATGCGCAGCGAATGATTGGCGTACCGCGTGGCGATGCCATCCAGCGCCAACCACTGCGTGGGCGAGATCACCCCGCCCGGCGTACGGGTGCGGATCATGAACTGGTACGCCGGTTCGAGCTTCTGACGACGCCGCTCATCGCGGATATCGCGATCGTCCTGCTGGTAGCTGCCGTGGTACTTGATCAGGGTCTGATCGTCCTCACGCAACGCACCGGTCACCGCATCGGCCAGGCTCTGTTCCAGCGACCCGCGCAGACGGCGACTTTCGGATTTGATGTCTTCGACGGAGTGGCTCATGACGGGATTCGGCATTCGTGATTGGGGATTGGCAAAAACAAACAAGCAGCAGCACGACAACAACCAGACCCGGGGAACCCGCAGTTACGAATCCCCAATCTCAACTCCCCAATCCCGGCATTAATAGACATCACGCGCATACCGCCCCTCCACCTGCAGCTGGGTGAGATACGCCGCGGCGGCTTCTGCATCCACGGCGCCGTGGGTGGCGACGATGTCGAGCAGGGCGGCGTGCACGTCCTTGCCCATGCCGATGGCGCCGCACACGTACAGATGCGCACCGCCCTGCAGCCAGGCGTAGACCTCGGCGCCGCGTGCGCGCAGGCGGTGCTGCACGTAGATCTTTTCGGCCTGGTCGCGCGAGAACGCGACTTCCAGTGCGTGCAGTTCGCCGCGCTGCAAGGCCTGTTGCCATTCGGCCTGATACAGAAAATCGGTATTGAAATGTTGGGCGCCGAAGAACAGCCAGTTGCGGCCCTTGGCGCCGGTTTCGGCGCGCTCCTGCACGAAGCCGCGGAACGGCGCCACGCCGGTGCCCGGGCCGATCATCAGGATGTCGCGATCGGTATCGGCCGGCAGCCGGAAGCGCGTGTTCGGCTCGATGTAGACCGGTGCGGTATCGCCTTCGCGCAATGCGGCCAGAAAGCCGCTGGCCGAGCCCAGGTGCGCATGCCCGTGCGCCTGGTAGGTGAGTTCGTCCACCACCAGGTGCACTTCCTCGCCCACGCGCTTGCGGCTGGAGGCGATCGAGTACAGGCGCGGGGTGAGCGGACGCAGCGCGGCCAGCAGGCCGGCATGGTCCCAATCCGCCGGCCAGCGTCGCAGCACGTCGATCAGCTGGTGATCGGCAAGCAAAGACGCCAGGCCGGCGGTCTGGGTCGGGGCGAGCAGCGCTTGCAGCTCGTCGGCGCGCGCACGCTCGGCATGTGCGGCCAGCAGCGGCCGCGACAGCTTGGTCAGTTCGCGCCGGGTGGCCAGCCACTCGTGCAGGGCCAGAGTCTCTTCGCCGACGGTGACCGCGGCATGACCATCCAGACGCAGCGTCTCCAGCACCGCATCCACCAGCGTCGGCGGATTGCGATGGCGGATGCCTAGCGCATCGCCGGGCTCGTAGCTCAGCCCGCTGCCTTCCAGCGAAAATTCCAGATGGCGCACGCGCTTGCTCGGCAAGGCGTAGACGCGGAACTGCGGGCCCTTGAAGTCGCGCCCGCTGACGATCTGGTTGGCCAGCAATTCGGCGGGGAAGGGCTGCTGATGCGACCACACCGGTGCGGCTGCACTGATGCGCAACGGCGTGATGGTGGCCGATGGCGGGCCGCTCCTGAGCTGCTCGCGTGCATGCTTGAGCGCCTGCGTGCGCCAGGGCGCAGCGACACTGTCGATATCCAGATCGGCTTCGCCGCGTGGCTGCACGCGGCTGCCGCCAAGTTCGGCCAGGCGATCGTCGATGCGGCGTGCGATGCCGCAGAAATCGGCGTAACTGGAGTCGCCCAGGCCAAGCACCGCGTACTTGAGCTCGGGCAGCTTGGGCGCGCGGCGGCTGGCCAGGAACTCCACCAGCCCGATCGCATCGTCCGGCGGGTCGCCTTCGCCCTGGGTGCTGATGACCACGTAGAGCAGTCGCTCGCTGGCCAGTTCGCGGGTGGGGTACTGGTCGGCACGCAACAGACGCACGCTCAGTCCGGCGGCCTCGGCCTCTGTCGCCAGCTGCTCGGCCTCGCGGCGTGCATTGCCGGTCTGGCTGCCGTACAGCACGGTCAGGCGCTGGCTTTCCTGTGCCGGCGCGTGCGGCTGGCCGCCCGGCAACACCGCCAGTGAGCGCGGCGGCTGGCCTTGTGCCAGCCCGGCGGTGTAGCCGGACAGCCACCACAGCGATGCGGCATCCAGGCCGTCGACCAACCGTTCCAGCAGCGCCTTGCGCTCGTCGGGCAAGGGGCTGGGCGGTAGCGCGGAACTGGCGGCGGTCATTCGGATCCAGGGCGGTTGATGAGACCACTGATGTTAGGGAAGCGTTGCCGCGGCCAGAAAGGATGAGCCGTTATCGCGTTATGCCGGCCGCTTATTTGGGTGCGGGCGGCCCGCGCCACACACTGCGGCGCCTTGCCCTACCATCGGCTGGTCTGCCCGCCGACGCCCACGATACCCTGATGACTCTGCTGCCCCTGTCACACCTGGATCGGCTCGAGGCCGAAAGCATCCACATCCTGCGCGAGGTCGCCGCCGAGTTCCGGGCCCCGGTGATGCTGTATTCGGTGGGCAAGGACAGCTCGGTGCTGCTGCATCTGCTGCTCAAGGCGTTCGCGCCGTCGCCGCCACCGATCCCGCTGCTGCACGTGGATACGCGCTGGAAGTTCGGCGAGATGATCGCCTTCCGCGACCGCCGCGCGGCCGAGACCGGCGTGGACCTGCGCGTGCACATCAACCCCGACGGCATCGCCCAGGACGTCGGCCCGATCAGCCACGGCGCGGCGGTGCATACCGACATCATGAAGACCCAGGGCCTGAAGCAGGCGCTGGAGCAGGGCGGCTTCGACGCGGCGATCGGCGGGGCGCGCCGCGACGAGGAGAAATCGCGGGCCAAGGAGCGCGTGTTCTCGTTCCGCAACGCGCGTCATCGCTGGGACCCCAAGAACCAGCGCCCGGAGTTGTGGAATCTGTACAACGCGCGCACCAAACCCGGCGAAAGCGTGCGCGTGTTTCCGCTGTCCAACTGGACCGAGCTGGATATCTGGCTGTACATCTACCGCGAACGGATACCGGTGGTGCCGCTGTATTTCGCCGCGCCGCGCCCGGTGGTGCAGCGCGACGGTGCCTGGATCATGGTCGACGACCACCGCCTGCCGCTGCACGACGGCGAGACGCCGCAACTGCGCTCGGTGCGCTTCCGCACGCTGGGCTGCTATCCGCTCACCGGTGCGATCGAATCGACCGCAGACACGCTGGAAGCGGTGATCGCCGAAATGCTGGTCAGCACCAGCTCCGAACGCCAGGGCCGCATGATCGATCATGCGCCAGGCGCGTCGATGGAGCAGAAGAAGCTTGAGGGGTATTTTTGATGGGCAGGGAATCGGGATTCGGGATTGGGGATTCGCAACAGCGGTTCGCCGTGGACGGAACGGAGGAAGCAGCTGCCTTTGCCAATCCCCAATCCCCACTCCCCAATCCCGGCGCCATCAGCGCCTACCTGCATCAACACGAAGCCAAGCCGCTGCTGCGCTTCATCACCTGCGGCAGCGTGGACGATGGCAAGAGCACCTTGATCGGGCGCCTGCTGTACGACAGCAAGCGCCTGTTCGACGATCAGCTTGCCGCGCTGGAAAGCGATAGCCGGCGGCATGGCACGCAGGGCGAGGGCATCGACTATGCATTGCTGATGGACGGGCTGGCCGCCGAGCGCGAGCAGGGCATCACCATCGATGTGGCGTACCGCTACTTCGATACCGACCAGCGCAAGTTCATCGTCGCCGACTGCCCCGGACATGAGCAGTACACGCGCAACATGGCCACCGGCGCATCCACTGCCGATGTCGCGGTGGTGCTGGTGGACGCGCGCAAGGGCTTGCTGGCGCAGACGCGCCGGCACAGTTACATCGTGTCGCTGCTGGGCATCGGACATGTGGTGCTGGCGGTCAACAAGATGGACCTGGTGGACTACGACGCGCAGGTCTTCGCCGACATCGCCGAGGGCTACCGCGCGCTGGCCGCGCAGTTGGGCATCGTCGATGTGCAATGCATTCCGCTGTCGGCCCTGGCTGGCGAAAATCTGTCCAGCCCATCGACGCGGATGCCGTGGTACCGCGGCCCGCATCTGCTGCAGCATCTCGACACCGTGCACGTGGAGACGCCGGAAGCCGGCAGCGGCTTCCGCTTGCCGGTGCAGTGGGTCAATCGCCCCCATCAGCACTTCCGTGGCTACGCCGGCACCATCGCGGCCGGGCAGGTGCGGGTGGGCGATGCCGTGGTGGTGGTGCCGTCCGGGCGCCGCACGCAGGTGGCATCGGTGCTGGATGCCAACGGCGAGGTGGACAGCGCACGTGCTGGCCAGGCGGTCACGCTGACCTTGCGCGAGGAGATCGATGTCAGCCGCGGCGACATCATTGCCGCCGTCGACGACCCGCCGGAAGTGGCCGACCAGTTCGCCGCGCATCTGCTGTGGATGGACGATGCCGCCTTGCTGCCGGGGCGCCCGTACTGGCTGAAGATCGGTACGCGCACGGTCACTGCGAGCATCAGCGAGATCAAGCACAAGGTCGATGTGAACACGCAGGAGCGGCTGGCCGCCAAGCGGCTGGAGCTCAATGAGGTGGGCTACTGCAATCTGGCGCTGGACGAGCCGATCGCGTTCTCGCCGTATGCACGCAACCGCGTGCTGGGTGGCTTCATTCTGATCGACCGGCAGAGCAATGCCACCGTGGCCGCCGGCACGCTGGAGTTCGCGCTACGCCGTGCCGGCAACGTGCACTGGCAGCATCTGGACGTGGACCGCGCCGCGCGCGCGCGCATCAAGGGCCAGACCCCGCGCGTGCTGTGGTTCACCGGCCTGTCGGGCGCGGGCAAGTCCACCGTCGCCAACCTGGTCGACAAGCGCCTGCATGCGCTGGGCTATCACACCTTCATCCTGGACGGCGACAACGTGCGCCACGGGCTCAACCGCGACCTGGGCTTCACCGACGAAGACCGCGTGGAGAACATTCGCCGCGTGGCCGAGGTGGCGCGGCTGATGGCCGATGCCGGCCTGATCGTGCTGGTGAGCTTCATCTCGCCGTTCCGCGCTGAGCGGCAGCTGGCGCGCGAGCGCTTCGATGCCGGGGAGTTCGTCGAGGTGTTCGTGGACGTGCCGCTGGCGGTCGCCGAAGCGCGCGATGTGAAGGGGCTGTACCGCAAGGCGCGGGCCGGGCAGATTCCCAATTTCACCGGCATCGATTCACCCTACGAGGCGCCGGAGGCGCCGGAGGTCCATCTTCACGCCGATGGTGAGAACGTAGAGGCGCTGGCGCGTCATGTGCTCGAGTTTCTCGGGCTGGAACGCTGAGCGGGGCTGACAGGACATAGCGGCAGGCGTCAGGTGGGTGTGGGCAACGCGAAGCCGTCATGCATGAATGCGTCCATGCAGCGGCCGAGCGGTGGCCGCGTCCGTCCGGCAGCCACGCCGCCGTGTCGGTGGCTGCGCTGGCCAGCGCATCGCGCCGACGACAGCAAGGGTCTTTGGTCATGGTGCAAAGCACGCCCTTTCTGTCAACTCCATGGCGGCTAGGTCGTTAAACTTTCGACGTACCCCGCCAGGATGTTCTGATGCTTGTTCGACCCAGCGCGCGTTTCGGCGCAGCGCTCTTGTTGGCCGTTGCGCTGGCCGGTTGTAGCCGTGAGGCCGCCGCGCCGGCCGCCGCCAAACCCATCCCGGTCTCTGTGCAGGCGGTGACCACCCAGCCCTGGAACTCGACCGTGCAGTCGATCGCTACCGTGCGTGCGCGCGAATCGGTGGCGCTGACCGCGGCGGTGAGCGATGTGGTGGAGCAGGTCAATTTCGACAGCGGCGACGAGGTCAAGGCCGGGCAGCTGCTGCTGCGGTTGCGCGGCAATTCGCAGCAGGCGGCACTGACGGCCGCGCAGGCCACCTTCGAGGAAACCGATCAGCTGTACCGGCGCCAGTTGAGTCTGGTTGGCCAGCAACTGGTGGCCAAATCCACTGTCGATACCCAACGCGCGCTGCGCGATGCAGCGCAGGCACGCGTGCAGCAGATGCGCGCGGAGATCACCGACCGCGAGGTGCGCGCGCCGTTCTCCGGTGTGCTCGGCATCCGCCAGATCAGCCCGGGCTCGTTGATCACCTCGAGCACGGTGATCGCCACGCTGGACGACGTGGCGCGCATGTACGTGGACTTCCAGGTGCCCGAGTCGCAGTTCGGCCTGGTGCAGCTCGGCAATACCGTCAATGGCACCGCGGCGGCGTATCCGGGCGAGCAGTTCGAAGGCGTGGTGGCGGCGATCGATTCGCGTATCGACGAGACCACCCGTTCGGTGACGGTGCGGGCCGACTTCCCCAACGGCGACCGCCGCCTGCGCCCGGGCATGTTGCTGGATGTGCGCCTGTTCCAGCCGGCGCGGCAGGCGGTGGTGATCCCGGAGATTGCGGTGGTGCAGGTGGGGCGCGAGTCCTACGTGTTCCGGGTCAAGCCCGACAGCAGCGTGGAGCGCGCCGACGTGCGCCTGGGCGAGCGCCGCGACGGCAAGGTGGAAATTCTCGACGGGGTCAAGGCCGGTGAGCGCATCGTGGTCGACGGCACCGGCAAGCTGCGTCCGGGCCTGAAGGTGGTCGATCAGGCCGCGCCTGCATCTGCAGCGGCGCGCCCGCAGGCAGCACGATGAAACTCTCCGACCTGTCCATTACCCGCCCGGTGATGGCGGTGGTGATGAGCCTGCTGCTGATCGTGCTGGGAGTGATGTCGTTCACCCGGCTGACCTTGCGCGAGTTGCCGGCGATCGACCCGCCAATCGTGTCGGTGGACGTGGAATACACCGGCGCGTCGGCGGCGGTGGTGGAGAGCCGCATCACCCAGGTGCTGGAAGACGCACTGGCCGGCATCGAAGGCATCGAGACCATCGAGGCGCGCAGCCGCAACGGCTCTTCCGATATCAGTATCGAATTCGTGCAGTCGCGCGATGTGGAAGCCGCCGCCAACGACGTGCGCGATGCGGTCAGCCGCGTCTCCGACCGCATGCCCGACCAGGCGCGCCCACCGGAGATTTCCAAGGTCGAGGCCGACGCCGACCCCATCCTGTGGCTCAACATGAGCTCCAGCACGATGGACACGCTGCAGCTGTCCGACTACGCCGAGCGCTATGTGGTGGACCGCTTCTCCAGCCTGGACGGCGTGGCGCAGGTGCGTATCGGCGGGCGCCAGCGCTATGCGATGCGGATCTGGCTGGACCGCGATCAACTGGCCGCGCGCGAACTGACCGTGGCCGACGTGGAAGCGGCGCTGCAGAACGAGAACGTGGAGCTGCCGGCCGGTAGCATCGAATCGGCGCAGCGCGATTTCACCTTGCGCGTGGAGCGCAGTTATCTCAAGCCCGAGGACTTCGCCAAGCTGCCGCTCAGCAAGGGCGAGGGCGGCTATGTGGTGCGTCTGGGCGACGTGGCCAGGGTCGAGCTGACCTCGGCCGAGCGCCGCGCCTACTTCCAGAGCAACGGCGTGCCCAATGTGGGCCTGGGCATCGTGCGCAACTCCACCGCCAACGCGCTGGACGTTGCACGCGAGGCGCGCGCGCAGGCCGAGGAAGTGCAGAAATCGCTGCCGCAGGGCACCAACATCTTCGTCGCCTTCGACACCACGACCTTCATCGATGCGGCGGTGGAGCGCGTGTATCACACGCTGATCGAAGCGGTGGTGCTGGTGCTGGTGGTGATCTGGGTGTTTCTGGGCAGCGCACGCGCGGCGCTGATTCCTGCGGTGACGGTGCCGGTGTGCCTGATCGCCGCATTCATCGCGCTGTACGCGTTCGATTTTTCGATCAACCTGCTGACCTTGCTCGCGCTGGTGCTGTGTATCGGCCTGGTGGTGGACGATGCCATCGTGGTGGTGGAGAACATCCAGCGCCGCATCGACCTGGGCGAGCCGCCACTGGTGGCGGCCAAGCGCGGTACCGGCCAGGTCGCCTTCGCGGTGATCGCCACCACCGCGGTGCTGGTGGCGGTGTTCCTGCCGGTGGGCTTTCTGGAAGGCAATACCGGGCGCCTGTTCCGCGAGCTGGCGGTGGCATTGGCCGCGGCGGTGGCGATCTCGGCCTTCGTGGCGCTGACGCTGACGCCGATGATGTCGTCCAAGCTGTTGCGCTCGCACGGGCAGGCCAGGCCCAACCGCTTCCATCGCTGGTTCGATGGCCGCATGCAGGCAGTGTCCGGTGCGTACGGGCGCTCGCTGGAGCGGCATGTGCATCGCACCTGGATCTTCGCGCTGCTGATGCTGTTGGCACTGGGTGCCAGCGCGTGGTTGATGGGGCGGATTCCCTCCGAGCTGGCGCCAGCCGAGGACCGCGGCAATTTCCAGATCATGATCGACGGGCCCGAAGGCGCCGGCTTCGATTACACCGTGGGGCAGATGCATCAGGTCGAGGCGATCCTTGGCCCCTACGTGGGCCCGGACAAGCCCATCGTGCGGGCCAACCCGCGCGTGCCCGGCGGCTTCGGCAGCAGCGAGGAAATGCACACCGGCCGGGTCAGCGTGTTCCTGCAGGACTGGGAAAAACGCACGCGCCCGACCACCGAAGTGGCCGACGAACTGCAGCAGAAGCTCAACGTGCTCAGCGGCGTGCGCGCACGCACGCAGGTGAGCGGCGGCCTGGTTCGCAGCCGCGGCCAGCCGTTCCAGCTGGTGCTGGGCGGGCCGGATTATGCGGAGATCGCGCAGTGGCGCGATCGCATCCTGCAGCGCATGGAAGCCAATCCCGGCCTGGTCGGCCCGGACTCGGACTACAAGGAAACCCGCCCACAGATGCGCGTCAACATCGACCGCCTGCGTGCGGCCGATCTGGGCGTGCCGGTCACCGCGATCGGTGGCGCGCTGGAGGCGATGATGGGCTCGCGCCGTGTGACCACGTTCGTGGACAACGGCGAGGAATACGACGTGATGCTGCAGGCCGGCCGCGAAGGCCGCATGGCGCCGGAAGACCTCACCGCCATCCGCGTGCGTTCCACACGTGGCGAGCTGATTCCGCTGTCCAACCTGGTCACGCTCAGCGAAGTGGCCGAAGCCGGCACCCTCAATCGCTTCAACCGCCTGCGTGCGATCACCATCAGTGCCGGCCTGGCGCCGGGCTACCCGCTCGGCGAGGCGATCGCCTGGGCGCAGCAGACCGCACGCGAGGAATTGCCCGAGTATGCGCAGGTGGACTGGAAGGGCGAATCGCGCGAATACCAGCAGTCCGGCAGTGCGGTGCTGCTGACCTTCGGCATGGCCTTGCTGGTGGTGTATCTGGTGCTGGCCGCGCAGTTCGAAAGCTTCGCCCATCCGCTGGTGATCATGCTCACGGTGCCGTTGGCGGTGCTGGGCGCGCTGGTCGGCTTGTGGGTCACCGGCGGCACGCTCAACCTGTTCAGTCAGATCGGCATCGTGATGCTGGTGGGGCTGGCGGCCAAGAACGGCATCCTGATCGTTGAGTTCGCCAATCAGTTGCGCGACGAAGGCCGCAGCGTGCATGAGGCGATCGTGGAATCGGCATCGGTGCGCCTGCGTCCGATCCTGATGACCTCGATCGCCACTGTGGTCGGCGCAATTCCGCTGGTGGTGGCCGGCGGGCCCGGCTCGGCCAGCCGCGCCACGATCGGCGTGGTGGTGATCTTCGGCGTGTCGCTGTCCACCTTGCTGTCGCTGTACGTGGTGCCGGCGTTCTACAGCCTGATTGCGCCATTCACCAAGTCGCCCGAAGCGGTGGCGCGCGAGCTGGAAACCCTGGAGGCGCAGACGCCGTCGGTAGGCGGTCACGCCTGAACGATACCGGCAGCGGCATGCTGCTGCCGGTTGTCGATGAGCGGGGATGCTGCGGCATCGGCGTTGATCGCGGCGTTTGCATCTGGCTGCATCGCAAACAAAACCCAAACATCGGGGCGCAGGCTGTGTCCATCGAGCGCGGCAGCGCCAGGCCAGCGCGATCGATGCGACGCCGCAGCGCGGCAGGTTGCCTTTGCGGGCGGCGCGCTCACCGCATCGGTCGTGCAATGACTAAGGTCACATGACAGTCATGCCCGGCTGTGGTCGACTCCCGCAGTTGCCCTGACCGGAATCGCCAATGCGTCGTCTTGCCTGCCTGCTTGCTCCCTCTCTCCTTGCGCTGTGCTGTGGCACCGCGCTGGCGCAGTCCTCCGGCGAGCCGGTGCCCAATGGCCGCCTGCCGACCTGGGCAGTGCCCGAGCGCTACAGCCTGTCGTTCAAGATCGATCCGGACCAGAGCGAGTTCAGCGGCCGCACCAGCATCCGCGTGCAGCTCAAGCAGGCCTCCGATCATCTCTGGCTGCATGGCAAGGAACTGAAGGTCAGCAAGGTCACGGTCAAGCCGGTCAAGGGCAAGGCACTGACCGCACGCTATGTGCAAGCCGATGCGCAGGCCGGTGTGGTGCGCCTGGATTTCGGCCGCACGCTGCAGCCGCAGACGCTCACCGTGGACATCGTCTACAGCGCGCCGCTCAATCAGCAGCTGCAGGGCCTGTATCAGGTGAAGTACCAGGGCCAGGCCTATGCGATGACGCAGATGGAGCCGATCAGCGCGCGCTACGCGTTCCCCGGTTTCGACGAACCCGCGTTCAAGACTCCGTTCGACCTCAGCCTGACCGTGCCCACCGACGACCAGGCGCTGGCCAACACCATCGCCACCTCGACCAAGCCGGCCGGCAAGGGCTGGAAGACGGTGACCTTCGCCCCGACCGTGCCGCTGCCGACCTATCTGGTCGCCTACGCCGCCGGCCCCTGGGACGTGGTGGACGTGCCGGCCATGCCGGCCACCCCGCAGCGCCCCAACCCGACCCCGTTGCGCGGCATCGCCGCCAAGGGCCAGGGCCCGCGCATCACTCCGGCGCTGGACCAGACCCCGGCGATCATCGCCGCGCTGGAGGACTATTACGCCTTCGGCTATCCGTTCGACAAGCTCGATCTGGTCGCCGCCCCGGACTTCAGCGCCGGTGCGATGGAAAACCCCGGGTTCGTCACCTTCCGCGACTGGCTGCTGTTGCTGGACAAGGACTCGCCGGCCGAGAACGTGCAGCGCTCCTTCAACACCAATGCGCATGAGCTGGCTCACCAATGGACCGGCGACGCCGTCACCATGGAATGGTGGGACGACCTGTGGTTGAACGAGGCGTTCGCCACCTGGATGCAGCAGAAGATCACCATGCAGCTGCACCCGGAATACCGCGCCAATCTGGACCGCATCGGCGGTGCGCAGTACGCGATGGACAACGACAGCCTGGTCAGCGCGCGCAAGATCCGTCAGCCGATCACCGGCAACGGCGATATCGAGACCGCCTTCGACGGCATCACCTACCAGAAGGGTGCGGCGGTGCTGGCGATGTTCGAGGCTTTCGTCGGCGAAGACGTGTTCCGCCAGGGCATGCGCGCCTACATCGCCAAACACAAGTTCGGCAGCGCCACCGCCGACGATCTGGTCGATGCGATCGCCGATGCCGCCGGCAAGGGCGAGGAGTTCAAGGCTGCCTTCCGCAGCTTCCTCAATCAGCCGGGCGTGCCGTATCTGCAGACCCAGCTCGTCCGCGAAGGCGGCAAGACCGTGGTCAAGCTGCAGCAGCAACGCTATCTGCCGCTCGGTTCCACCGGCTCCACCGCGCAGCAATGGGGCGTGCCGGTGTGCGTCAAGTACGGCAAGGGCAAGAACCAGGTCGGCACCGCCTGCCAGATGCTCGCAGACGGCAGCGGCAGCATCGTGCTGGATGGCGCCGGCAAGAACACCTGGGTGTTCCCGAACGCGCGTGGCGCCGGCTACTACCGTTTCAGCCTGCCCAAGAAGCAGCTGGCTGAACTGGGCAAGCAGGTCGGCCAGCTCGACGACAACGAACAGCTGGCCTATGCCGATGCGATCGATGCGGCCTACCGCCACGGCGATACCGACGGCGACGCCGTGCTGGCAGCGCTCAAGCAGTTGGCGCCGTCCGAATCGGCCGATGTGTCCACCGCGCTGCTGAACCGCTTCGTGTGGATCTGGCGCTACCAGGCCACCAGCCAGGCCCAGCGCGACGTACTGCGCAAGGCGGCCGAACAGGCGTATCTGCCGCGTCTGCGTCAGCTGGGTTACACGCGGCGTAGCGGCGAGTCGATCGACGACACCAGCCTGCGCTCGGCGCTGGCCGGGCTGTTCGCGCTGCGCCTGCAGAACGCGGAGGTGCGCAAGGCACTGCTGGCGCAGGGCGATGCGGTCCTGGCCGGCGGCAACGGCGCGCTGGACTTCTCCAAAGCCAATCCGGATCTGCTCGGCACCGCACTGGCAGTGACCGCGCAGGAGCGCGGCGCACCGGCGGTGCAGAGCCTGATCGATGCATTGCGCACGCATGCCGACCCGGCGCAGCGCAACGCCATGATCGCCGCCCTGGGCACGCTGCAGGACCCGGCGCTGCTCAAGCAGGTGCGTGATTTCGCGCTGACCGATGCGATCAAGGTGGGCGAGATGAAGAGCCTGCTGATGCGCGGTCACAGTTATGAGGCCTCGCACGCGTCGATGTGGCCGTGGTTCACCGCCAACTTCGACCGTATCGTGCAGCGCAGTGGTTCGTTCGACGGCGGCGGATTGCCGGCGCTGGGCGCGTCCGGCGGTTGCAGCGTGGAAGAAGCCGACCGCCTGGATGCGTTCTTCAAGCCGCGCCTGGCCACGCTCAGCGGCGCCGACCGCGGCATGGCGCAGACAGGCGAGACCATCCGCCTGTGCGCCGCGCTCAAGCAGGCGCAAACCACCAAGCGCTGAGCCGCGGCCTGCGGCCCGGGTGCGCGGTATCGGCAGTGGCGATACCGCGCATATCGCATCAGGAACGGCTACAGGCAACTGCACGTTCCGCCAGTCGGGCGCGGCGGGACCATCCGGCATCGGCCAGGGTGCTGCTGCGCAACGGCGTCGTCGAAGAAGGCTGCAGCCGCTGCGCGATCACGCGGCCGGATGGGCTGCACGATTTGCGCGTGCTCGCGCGGGTGGGGGGTGCCGGACGATCTGGACTGATCCCGGCCATGCGCGCTGGTGAATGCGTGTGCCAGGCGCATCTGTACGCAGCGGGTCGGCGCAGATCCAACACCGGCATCGGCACCGATCCGCGTGTCCTGCATCGCGTCAACGTCAACCCGACTCACCCGTGTTGCAGGGCCTCGAAAGCAGCGCTTCGGCTACTTCGTATACGGCTCGTTGCGCCAGTGGCTTACCATCGTCGCCAATGCGTCTGCACCGCCGGCTGCGCCGGCCTGCAGGATGACGAGCAACGCTGGTGGCAAAAGGGGAGACACGATCCCCGCAGCGCCGGCAAGCAACACGAACCCTGGATACGACGATGACACAGCATGATGGACGCGGCGGACGACCGCCGCGCGATGGCGGCAGCTCCGGCGCCTCGCACAATCCCTGGGGCCGCGCCGCGCCGCGTACACCGGCAGCGCGCCCGCCGGCACGACAGGCGGCAACGGCGTACACGCCTGCTGCTACGCAGTCCGCGGCTTCGTCGTCCGGCGGCAGTGCGCGCGAGCTGCGGCTGTACGGCATCAACGCAGTGCAGGCCGTGTTCAAGGCGCGCCCGGAGGCGGTGCGCAAGCTGTACCTGAGCGAGGCGCGCATTCCGCAGTTCAAGGCCTTGCTGGCCTGGTGCGTGGCCCAGCGCATCGGTTACCGCGTGGTCGAGGAAGCCGATCTCAGCAAGCTCGCCGCCAGCGCCCACCACGAGGGTGTGGTGGCCGATGTGCTGCGCGTCGCCCCGCAGCCGTTGCAGGACTGGCTGGCTGCGTTGCCGCAGGGGCCGGTGCTGGCGCTGTGGCTGGATGGCGTGGGCAACCCGCACAACTTCGGCGCGATCCTGCGCTCGTCCGCGCACTTCGGGGTAGCCGGCCTGCTGCTGCCTGCCGGCTCCACGCTGGGTCTGTCCGGCGCAGCCGCGCGCGTGGCCGAAGGTGGCGCCGAAGCGGTGCCGCTGGTGCAACTGCCCGACACCGCAACGGCGATGGCGCAGCTGCGTCAGGCCGGTTTCGCAGTGGCGGCCACGCTGGTGGAGGGGGGGCAGGACGTGTTCGCCGCCGCGCTGCCGCAACGGCTGGTGTATGTGATGGGCGCGGAGAGCGAGGGCATGGACCGCCAGTTCGCGCGCGATTGCGACCTGCAGTTGTCGATCCGCGGCAGCGGCAAGGTCGAAAGCCTCAACGTGGCCTCGGCCACCGCCGTGTTCCAGGCCGCCTGGCGTGCCCGCGCGTTGGGTGGAGAGTCGTGATGCGCCTGTGTGCCGGTCTGCTTGCCGCCGCTTGTGCGTTGAGCGTCAGCGCGCATGCCGCAGCAGCCTCCACGCCTGCCGCACCGCCGCAGGTGCGCACCGATCACGGCCTGGTGCGCGGGCAGTGGCAGGACGACGGCAGTGCGGTGTTTCGCGCGATTCCGTTTGCCGCGCCACCGCTGGGCCCGCTGCGCTGGCAGCCGCCGCAACCGGCCGCTGCGTGGTCGGACGTGCGCGATGCGACCCAGGCCGCC
This sequence comes from Xanthomonas sp. NCPPB 3218, assembly GCF_056725185.1. Taxonomy (NCBI): domain Bacteria; kingdom Pseudomonadati; phylum Pseudomonadota; class Gammaproteobacteria; order Lysobacterales; family Lysobacteraceae; genus Xanthomonas; species Xanthomonas sp. NCPPB 3218. Next base: position 3,850,096 of record NZ_CM161516.1, on the reverse strand, counting down.
ACGCCGTGCGTGCAACCGGCGCTGGGCTGGAACGACGCCATGGCCAGCCGCGGTACGGAAGATTGCCTTTACGTCGAAGTGCAGACGCCAACGCTGCAGCCGGCCAAGCCGCTGCCGGTGTTCGTCTGGATCCACGGCGGCGCCAATGTGGCCGGCGGCGCCGATGGTCATCTGCCGACCAACCTGGTCGCACAGGACATGCTGGTGGTGACGCTGCAGTACCGGCTCGGTGCGCTCGGCTTCCTGTCGCTGCCGGAACTGCGCGATGGCGACCATCAAGCCGCCGGCAACTACGCCTTGCTCGACCAGATCGCCGCGCTGCAATGGGTGCGCGACAACATCGCGCAGTTCGGTGGCGACCCTGCGCGGGTCACCATCGCCGGGCAGTCGGCCGGTGGCCAGGATGTGGGCTTGCTGATGCTCAGCCCGTTGGCACGTGGTCTGTTTTCAGCGGCGATCGAGCAAAGCGGCACCGCCGGGTTCGGATTGCCGGCGCGTTCGCTGGAGGACAATCGCGCGCTGGGCGTGGAGATCGCCAAGCGCGCAGGTATCGATGACCCCGCCACGCGTCTGGCGCAGTTGCGCGCGCTGCCGGTGGAGCAGCTGATCAAGGCCGGGCAGGATGTCGACGTGCCGGCACTGGATGACGATGGCTACATCTGGCTGCAGGCGATCGTCGATGGGCGCGTGCTGCCGCGTGCGCCCGCCGCGTTGCTGGCCGACGGTGCACAGGCCAAGGTGCCGCTGTTGATCGGCTATGTGGTGCAGGAACTGGAATACGGCGGCAAACAGGGTGCACAGGCGCGGCTGCGTCGCGACTATCCGGCGCAGGCCGATGCCGTGCTGCAGGCGCAACGCACGCATGCGGCGCAGCGTGCCGCACGGCAGGGCGACGCAGCGATGCAGCTGTCCACCGATCTGACCTTCCGTTGCCCGGCAGTGAACGTGGCCCAGCATCAGGCCGCGCTCGGCGTGTCGGTGTGGCATTACGTGTTCGATACCGCCGCACCGGGCGGGCGGGTCACGCATAGCGCCGAGCTGCCGTTCCTGTTCAAGGGTCTGCCGATCGGCCAGCCGCCGGTGAGTCTGCAGCGCTATTGGGCCGCGTTCGTGCAGCGTGGCAATCCCAACACCAAGGGCTTGCCGGCCTGGCCGGCATTTGCGCCCAAGCATGCGGCATTGCAGTTCGACGCCAGTGGCGTGCGCCCGCTCAAGGATGCACGCCCGGCGGTGTGCGCAGGCGTGGACCTGCCGTAATCGATCGCGCGTACCGCCACGGTACGCGCGCTTGACTCAACTCGACTTGGCTCAACTCAGCGGACGCAGCCCGTCCGCCTAGCTTATTTTTTTTGCAGTCGCACGGCGGCGCCGCCGTTTGCAGCCAATGGCAGCTGCAGGCTGTCGTTGGAGGTGAGTTTGCGCGTATCGATACGCACCTCCGTCGGGGCCGCGCCGTCGGCATAGATGGTGGCGGTCCAGCTGCCCTTGCCCAGGAATGCCAGCGGCAAGCTCAGCGTGCGTGCCTGCTCGTTGGTCATCGCGCCTACGTACCAGTCCTTGCCGCTACGCCGCGCCAGCGCGATGTGCTCGCCGATGGCGCCATCGAGTGCACGTGTCTCATCCCAGCTCGCCGGCACATCGTGCAGGAACTGTGCTGCCGGCACGTTTTCGTATTGTTCCGGGCTGTCGGCGACCACCGCGAACGGGCTTTCGTAGACCACATACATCGCCAGTTGCTGCGCACGTGTGGTCATCACCTGCGGCGCGATGTGCTGCATCTTGAACTCGGCCGGACGCACATTGCGGAAGCCACCCGGTGTGTAATCCATCGGCCCGAGCAACATGCGCGTAAACGGCAGCGTGAGGTTGTGGGTGGCGGTGATGCGCGTGGTCCACTTGTTGTACTCGGCGCCGAGCACGCCTTCCTGCGTGAGGTAGTTGGGATAGGTGCGGGTCAGGCCGGTCGGGTGATAGGCGCCATGCAGATCCACCAGCAGTTTGTGCTCGGCGGCCTTGGCTAACAGGCGGTGGTAGAAATCCACCATCTGCTGGTCGTCGCGGTCCATGAAGTCGACCTTGATGCCCTTGATGCCGAGTTGCTGATACCAGGCGAGTGCTTCGTCCATGTGCGCATCCAGCGCGCGCCAATGCGCCCATAGCCACAGCCCGACATCGCGCTGCCGTGCGTAGGCCACCAGGCCCGGCAGGTCGAGCTGCTCCACCGGGCGGCGGATATCGGCATCGACGTTGTACTGGCCATCGCCGGTGCTGCCGAAATACCAGCCATCGTCGATCAGCATGTATTGCAGTTTCAATTGCTGCGCGTGATCGATATAGCGCTGAATCGTGGCGGTATTCATGCCCGGCTGTGCCACGCCGCTGGCCAGTGAGCCGGACCACCAATCCCATGCCGATTTGCCCGCGCGCACCCAGCTCGCATCGAAGGCCGGCGGTGGGTTGAGTGCGGAAATCAGATTGGATTCAATCAGGCTGGCCGGGCTGTCGCCCAGCATGATCACCCGCCACGGCGTGGCGAAATCGCGGCCCTTGGCATCAAGGCTGACGGCCAGCGTGGGGTCGTCCAGGCGTGGCGATAATTTCGCCGACACGCCCAGGCTGCCATCCTCGCGGCCGCTGAGATACAGGCCGGCATAATCGCGCAGGTTCGCCTCGGCAATCGCCAGCGTGGTGCCGCTGGCATCGGTCTGGCACACCAGCGGCAACTCGAGCAGATTGTGCGGGCGCAGCCTGGATGCGGCGATCGCATCGTATTCGCCCTCATGGCTGGTGCCGAAGCGGCCCAGGTTCAAGCTCCAGCATGCGTAGTCGCTGGGGAATGCAAAGCCGGTGAGTTCATTGCGAATCCGCACCTCACCGGCATTTGGCAGCACATAACGCAGCGCAACGCCATCGTCGTAGGCGCGCAATTCCACTGTCAGGCGTCGCTGTTTGGGGTCTGACAACTGCACGCGCAATTGGCGGTAGTGATCGCGTGCCTGACGCGTCTTGCCCACGGGCAGGGCGAAGCGGCTGTCATGCGTTTCGTTGGTGCTGCCCTGCAACGTCATCGCCTTGCCGAGCGTGTCGGCGCGGCCCAGATCCAGTCCGAGCGGAGCGTCGTCGAGCACGACTTTGTTGCGATACAGCACGCGATAGGTCGGCACGCCGCCCTCGCGCAGCGTGAATTCCACCTGCGTACGTGCGTCGGGCGACTGCACCTGCAAACGCTGCGCAGCTGCAGGCAACGCGATCGAACACAGCAGCGCGCACGCCGCCGGTAATGCGGACTGGATCAGGTTTCGCATGAGCCCCTCCTCCTGGGAGCGCCAACCCTAACGCAGAACGGTTGTCGTCGATATCCACCTGGGGTAACGTTACCTCGCACCATGGCCGCTGAAACAGGGGCGGCAGCCACGGGCGGCATCACGACAGATGCAATGACAAGGCGACGACGCGTCGCCTTGGCGGTTGCGTCCAGGTGGTGTGCACCGTTGCTTGGCAGTAGAGCTTGGGAGAGGCCTCTAATGCTGATGGTTCGCAAGGCGTTCCGCCGTGGAGCGCTGTGGTTGTTGTGTGCTTGCATCGCCTGGACTGCAGTGGAGGCTGCACCCGCCGATGCCGATCCGCCCGGTCCCTACGACGTGCGCGTGCTCGCGGGCGGTCTCGGGCTGAGCAAGAAGCTCGCTGCCGGAACACCGCTGCTGGCCGCCGATGCGGATTGGAGCGTGTCCGCCTGGGTGCGGCCCTCCAGCGGGACCACCGGCCCGGCCTTGATTGCCGGGCTCGGTGATCCGCAGGCGGCTGGCCGTTTCTTCGTCATCGACAACGGCCTGCTGGGCTTCGCCCAAGGTGCCGAGCATGTGCTGCGCAGCAAGCAGCCGCTGCGCGCCGGCGTCTGGACGCAGGTTGCCGCAATTGCGCAGGGCACGCGCCTGAGCCTGTATGCCAATGGTCGCAAGGTGGCCAGCGGCAACGTGCAGCAAACTGCGGTCGCGCCCACGCTGGTGTTCGGTCCGCGCCAGCAACCGGCGGCGTATACGCAGCACTTCGGCGGCGAGATCGCAGGCTTCACCGCGCAGTCCGGTGCGCTGGATGCTGCAGCCATCGCACGGCTTGCCGGACAGGCGCCGGATCCTGCGCTGCAGCGCTTCGAAGACGCATCGCCCGGCTGGCGCGTGCAGGTCAAGCAGATGGCAGGGCAACTCGCACCGCAAGCGGCGGCGACCCTGCCGCGCAGCGCCGCGCCCTTCCCGGTGCCGGTCGCCAGGCCGGTGTCGGAAGCGCCTGCGCTGCAGCCGCTGGATGCTGCCGCATGGCGGCTCGGTGCATGGCAACTCGCTGCGGCACCAGAGCTCGGTCAGGCCAGCGGTGCGACGCTGTCGCGTAGCGATTACGCTGCCGGCAAGACCCGCTGGCGCGCCGCGACCGTGCCGGGCACGGTACTCACCACGCTGGTCGATCGTGGTGTGTATCCGGATCCGGATATCGGCCTCAACAACATGGCGATTCCCGAATCGCTGAGCCGGCAGGACTGGTGGTACCGCAGCAGTTTCGATCTGCCTGCAGCACTGCAAGGCAAGCGATTGGAGCTGCTATTCAACGGCATCAACTATGCCGGCGAGATCTGGGTCAATGGCACCCAGGTCGGCCGTACCCGCGGCGCATTCGCACGCGGTCGCTTCGATGTCAGCAAGCAGCTCAAGCCGGGCAGGAACGTCGTCGCGGTACGGGTGTCGCCACCACCGCATCCCGGCATCGCGCACGAACAGTCGATGACGGCCGGTGTCGGCGAAAATGGCGGCATGCAGGCGTTGGACGGGCCTACCTTCATCGCCAGCGAAGGCTGGGACTGGATTCCGGCGGTGCGCGATCGCAATGCCGGTCTGTGGCAGGACGTGCAGCTGCATGCCACCGGTCCAGTGGCGCTCGGTGATACGCAAGTGATCACCGCGAAGCTGGCACCTGATCATCACCGCGCGGAACTCGAAATCAACGTGCCATTGCGCAACGACACTGCCGCAGCAGTGCAGGGCACGGTGCAGCTGGCCTTTGGCGATGTGCGCATCCGGCGCGAGGTCAACGTGCCGGCCGGTGGCAGCACGCTCAAGCTCACTGCTGCGGATACGCCGCAGTTGGTCGTCGCCAATCCGCGTCTGTGGTGGCCAAACGGTTATGGCGAGCCTGCGCTGTATACCTTGCAGGCCAGTGTCGAAGTGGCCGGTACGCCGTCGGACGCGCAGCAGCTGCGCTTCGGCATTCGTCAGGTGACCTACGAACTGTCGTTGTTCGACGACGATGGCGCGCTGCGCCGCGTCCTGGTCGATCTCAATCAGGCCCGGCAACGCGGCGAGCGCATCGTCGACGTGCGGCATGCAGCGATCCGTCCGGTACCCGGCGGCAATGCGCAATCCCTGTATCCCGGCGCCTTGTCCTCGCCGGCGGTGCAGCAGCTCGACGACAACAGCCTGGCCCCGCATCTGGCACTGCGCATCAATGGTGTGCGTATTGCGGTGAAGGGCGGCAACTGGGGCATGGACGACTGGCGCAAGCGGGTCTCGCGCGAGCGGCTGGAGCCATACTTCCGCCTGCAGCGCGATGCGCATTTCAATGTGGTGCGCAACTGGGTGGGGCAGAACACCGAAGCCAGCTTCTTCGAGCTGGCCGACGAATACGGCATGCTGGTGCTCAACGACTTCTGGCAGTCAACCCAGAACTACAACATGGAGCCGGCCGACGCGGCGCTGTTTCTGGACAATGCCGCCGAGGTGATCAAGCGCTTCCGCAATCATCCTTCCATCGTGCTGTGGTTCGGACGCAACGAAGGCGTGCCGGCGCCGATTCTCAACGAAGGCCTGGACCAGCTGGTGGCCGAACTCGATGGCACGCGCTGGTATACCGGCAGTTCCAACGAGATCAATCTGCAGGGCAGCGGCCCGTACAACTACCGCGAGCCGGTGGCGTACTTCAACAAGCTGGCGCAGGGCTTTTCGGTGGAGGTGGGCACGCCCTCGTTCTCCACCCTGGAGGCGTTCCAGGCATCGGTACCTGCGGTGCAGGACCAGTGGCCGATCGGCGATGCCTGGGCATATCACGACTGGCACCAGTCCGGTAACGGCGACACCGCCAGTTTCATGCGCTCGCTGACCGACAAGCTCGGCGCGCCGACCAGCCTGGCCGACTTCGAACGCAAGGCGCAGCTGCTCAACTACGAAACGCATCGCGCCATCTTTGAAGGCTTCAACGCGCAGCTGTGGAGCAAGAACAGCGGGCGGCTGCTATGGATGAGCCATCCGGCCTGGCCCAGCAACATGTGGCAGATCTACAGCCACGACTACGACACCCACGCGGCCTACTACGGTGTGCGCAATGCGGCAGAGATGCTGCATGTGCAGATGAACCTGCCTGGCCACGAGGTGGTGGTGGTCAACAATGCGGCCGAGCCGGTGAGCGGCCTGCGCGTGCGCGCAGACGTCTATGCCGCCGACGGAAAGCTGCTGCAGCAGCGCGAGCAAGTTTTGGAGGCCGCGGCGGTTGCGGTGTCGGCACCGGTGCTGCAACTGGCGCCGTTGCTCAAGGACACCAATGGCCTTGGCTTTGTGCGGCTGCAATTGCTCGATCGCGACGCGGTCGTGCGTTCGCGCAATTTCTACTGGGTGGCGCGCGATGCGGCGGCCATGCGCGGTCTGGATGCGCTGGCGGCAGTGCCGGTACAGCTCAGCACGCAGCTGCAGGAGGGCGCCGAACCGGTGCTGCGCGCCAGCGTGCGCAATGCCTCGCAGCAGGTTGCGCTCAACACCAAGCTGACCCTGGTGGATGCGCAAGGCCAACGCATCCTGCCGGCGTACTACAGCGACAACTACCTCAGCCTGGTGCCGGGCGAGCAGCGCGAGATCGAGATCCGCGGCCCGTCCGCGGCGAGCTTGCGCAATGCCACGCTGCAGGTGCGCGGCTGGAATGTCGAACCATCAACAGGCGTCGCCAACGGGCCTCCGTAGCGGCGCCAGCGCGTTGCCGCGCCGTGCCCCCGCACGGCGTTCGCACTGACGCGCCGATTGCGCGTCAGCCAATACCGCATTGCCGTTGCTGCAATGCCATTCGAAACGGTCGTGGATTGTCGTCATCCCTGGGAGGGGACCATGAACAAGCTGCATTCGAACACCCGCCACACCCCACTGGCCGCCGCACTCGCGGCTGCACTCACCCTGCTTGCCGGCAGCGCAGGCGCACAGGACGCCGGCAATGCCGCCGGGGTCACCGACCTGGACAAGGTCATGGTCAAGGGCGTGCGCGGCGCGCAGGCAGAGGCCATCGAGAACAAGCGCACCGCTGCGCAGATCATCGACTCGATCTCTGCTGAAGACATCGGCAAGTTGCCCGACGTCACCATCACCGATTCGCTGCAACGCGTGCCCGGCGTGCAGATCCGGCGTTCGGCCGGCGAGGGCTCGCAGCTCAATATCCGCGGCATGCCGCAGGTGCAGACCACCATGAACGGCGAGTTGTACCTGAGCGCCGGTGGCGGCGACCAATACGGCCAGCCGAACATCGGCCGCGCGCAGCCGGATTTTGTCGATATCCCGCCGACGCTGTTCAGTGGCGTGGACGTGATCAAGTCGCCGACCGCCGCCGATCTGGATGGCGGCATCAGCGGTACCGTCTCGCTGAAGACGCGGCGCCCGTTCGACCTGCCGGAAGGCTGGACCTTCAGCGGCCAGGCCGAAGGCTCCTACGGCGACCGCGTGCAGGAACTCAACGAGCTGTACTCGGGGCTGGCCAGCTTCCGCACCGAGCGCTGGGGCGCGTTGCTGGCCGTGTCGTACTCCGACGCCACGCTGGAGAACAAGCACCCCAGCGTGTATTCCAATGGCGCGCAGAAATCCACCGAGCAGAATGTGGGATTCGATTTCAACGGCGACGGGCGCATCGGCAGCAACACCGACCCCAGCAATCTGCCGCGCGATTATTTCTATAACTGGGTCGCCACCGAACTGGACAACCGCAGCACCGATCGCCAGCGCACCGGCATCAACGGCTCGTTCCAGTTCAACATCAACGATTCGTGGACGGTGTTGGCCGATGCGGCCTACACCAAGCTCGAAGACCAGGACACCTCGGTGGCCGCGCAGCTGCACACCGGTTGGGCCACCAACCAGTTGCAGCCCGGGTCGGTGGTCGATTCCAACGGCGTGCTGGAATACGGCCAGTTCCGCTACAACCGCTTCCAGGCCCACTCGATGGCCGGCGTTGCCGACTCGGACGCACTCAACACCAATCTGGAGCTGCGCTTCGATGATGGTGGCCCTTTGCGTGCCTCGTTCCGCTGGGTGCATGGCGATGCACAGCGCACCTACGACGAAGCGCGTGCCGATGCGGTGGTGACGCGTGGCGACCAGATCACGCGCGCCGGCGGCGTCACGCAGTGGGCGAACGCCAACGGCTTGCCGACAGTGGATGCCTCGGTGGATTTCCGTGGCACCTATCCGGCGGTCAACCTCGGCACCGACGTGTCCAACCCGGACAACTGGCAGCTGATGTCGACCTGGGCGCAGGGCAACAAGATCGAAGCGACGATGGACGCGTTCCGCGCCGATGGCACCTTCGAGTTCGACGAGGGCGTGGTGCGCGGCTTCCAGTTCGGCATCCGCTACGGCGAGCGCGAGGTCAAGCTGGATACCTATCGCTATCTGTCGCCGGTATCGACCAGCTGCGCCGACCCGAACCGCTCGCTGTATTACTTCAAGGATCCGCTGATCGTGGACACCTGCAGCGGCGTCTCCGAAGCGCGCCTGCTGCCGTTCAATTCGATTCCCGGTTACTGGGCGTATTTCAACGATTTCGATCCGCTCAAGGTCACCGGCCTGGGCAGCCAGGGCCTGCCGGCGATCAACCCGCAGGTCATGAAGGACCCGGTGGGCTATCTCAACAGCCTGTACCCCGGCAACGTGGCCTACCAGCAGGCCGCCGATTCGTACAAGGTCACCGAAAAGAGCACCGCAGCGTATTTTCTGGCCAATCTGGAAGGCGGTACCGGCAGCGCGGTCCCGTGGACGGCCAACATCGGCGCGCGCATCGTGCAGACCAAGCTGGCGATCGACCAGTACCTGAGCAGCGGCAATGTGTTCATCGGCAATGTCGAATGGAACGGCGTCAGCCCGGCGATCGGTACCAATCGCCTGAACCGCCAATACACCGACGTGCTGCCCACCGCCAACCTGTCGCTGGACATCACCGATGCGCAGAAGCTGCGCTTTGCCTACAACAAGGCGGTGGCGCGCCAGGACCTGCCCGATCTCGGGCGCGGGCTGGTGAGCTTCTATGCGGTCAACGGCACGCCACCGCGCAACCCCGCGTTGCCTTCGGATGCGGTGCTGTTCCTCAATGGCCGCTCCGGCAATCCGGATCTCGATCCGTATCGCGCCACCAACTACAACGCCTCGTGGGAATGGTATTTCTCCGATGCGTCGTTGGTCAGCGTGGGTGCGTTCCTGATCGATGTGAAGTCGTTCCCCACCACGGTGACCAATATCGAACTGTTGCCCGATGCCGATGGCGTGGCGCGACTGGGTGGCCCGGTGGAGCGCATCGTCAACGGCGGTGGCGGCAAGATCAAGGGCTTTGAAGTGGGGTATCAGCAGGCCTTCGACTTCCTGCCCGGCTGGTTGAGCGGCTTCGGTACCAACATCAACTACACCTTCTCCGACGCCGACACCGACAACACCGATATCGACGGCAACACCTTGCCGATCGGCGACAACTCCAAGCATCAGGCCAACGCGGTGCTGTGGTACCAGAAGGACAAGCTGCAGGCGCGTGTGGCGTACAACTGGCGCAGCAAGCGCTTCAGTCAGGTCAACAGCGGTGCCTGGGGCGACGAGCTGGCGATCTGGAACGACGACGTTGGCTATCTCGATGCGTCCTTCAGCTACGACGTCAACGATCACCTGACCCTGTACGCCCAGGCGACCAATCTGACCGGCGAAAGCGAGCGGCGCTACGCGCAGTGGACCAACCACTACTACGACCAGAACATCTTCGAGCGTCGTTACTACGCGGGCTTGCGTCTGCGCTTCTGATCCGGCTGCACCGTTGTGCGACCCAGCGCACCCCCGCGCTGGGTCGCGCATGTTTCGCTGTTGTCGCTCTCCAAGCGGTCATTGCGCTTTCTTCCCGTCGCCGCTGAGTGCGGCGCTGCAGTACGCCTGACGGCAACGTCAGGCACCCTCCCATTCGGCCGCATCGTCGGGAAGCGATGTGGCCGTTTTTTTAGCGTGATGCCGCAGGCGTTACCCGATGCCGATCGATGCGGCGCTTACCGCGCCGGTGGCCCGGCCGTCGAGCCGCGCTTGACCACGGTGTACTTCATCACCTGATGCACGCCCTGCGCGGGAGCGCCCTTGCGTCGCTGGCGGATCGCATCGGCCAGCAGCGACACCGCCGCGCGGCCCATCGCGGTGACCGGTTGATGCACGGTGGTGAGTTCGGGCCAGATGGTGGTGGCAACCGGGGTGTCGTCGAAGCCGGCGACCGATACATCTTCGGGCACGCGCAGGCCCAGGCCGTGTGCGACCGCAACGGCGGCTGCCGCCATATCGTCGTTGCTGCAGAACAGGGCGGTAGGCGGTTGCGCCTGCGCGAGCAGGCTGCGCGCGGCGAGCAGGCCGGAGTGATAGGTGAACAGACCGTCTGCCATCAACTCTTCGGCCACAGGCAGGCCGGCAGCCTGCAGGCTGTCGAGATAGCCATTGGCACGTAACGCACTGGGCGTGTGCTTGGGGTCGCCCTTGATCAAGGCGATGCGGCGATGGCCCAGTTCGATCAGGTGATCGACGATGGCGCGCGCAGCCTGGTAATCGTCGATGCGCACCGAGCTGATCTGCGCCATCGGTGCGCCGCTCGCCACCGCCACGACCGGGATGCCGCGTGCATCGAGTTCGGCGATGGTCTGGCGCGAATCGCATAGGGGGGGCGGCAGGATCACGCCGTCCACACCGGCCGCCAGCAAACGCTCGGTGGCGGCACGCTGGCTGCGGATGGCGCCGCATTTTTCCACCAGCACCTGGCTGCCATTGAGGCTGCTCTGTTCGAGCAGCCCGAGCATGAATTGGTTGAGGTAGGCCGCGCTGGGATTGCTGTACAGCACGCCGATGCGCAACAGGCCGCTGGTGCGCAACGAACGGCCGGCCAGGTTAGGGCGATACCCCAATGCCTGGACCGAGGCTTCCACACGCACGCGCATCTCCTCGCCGACATGCGGGTGGCGGTTGATAACGCGCGAAGCGGTCATCGGCGAGACCCCGGCGTGCTTGGCGACATCCAGCAGGGTTGCCGCGTTGTTCGCACTGCGTTGGCGCTTGGCCGCCATTGTGTGTGCTCGTCCTGGAGTGGAAGCGAAAGGCGGGTGGCGTGCTCGAGACCTGCAGCGACCAGGACGTGCCTGGCCGCTGGCAATCGTCGCTGCGATGTCGGTATCGGCACAGATCACGCGCAGCGTGCGCGTGCCCTGTGCCGCGCGCACTCAACCGAGGTGCGCCCGCGACGTCTGCAAATGCAGTTATTCGCTCGGCGGCTGCACGCTTTTTGCGCGGCTGCCGAAATCGCCATCGGCTTCGGCCGCCAGGTACGCAAACACCGTGTAGGCCGCGACATTTTGCGCAAGCGCCTTGGGGTCGATCTTGTCCAGCGTGTCGTCGGCGGTGTGGTGCAGATCGAAGTAGTCGGTGCCATCCTGCGCCAGCCATGCCCAGGCGCCACCCTTGGCGGAAATCGGCCCGACATCCGGGCCGGGGCCGCCCTTGCTCGGCTCATACGCGATGCCCAACGGCGCGAGTACCTCGGCAATCTGTCTGGTCGCTGCGCGCGACTGGTCCGGTGCCGCCGAGCCGGTGTTGAACGCATAGATGCGCCCGGCACCGAAGTCGCTCTCCGCGCCGATCTGATGCAGCGCCATGTCCTTGGCATCCTTGCCGTGCGCGGCCGCATACGCCTTGCCGCCGTACAGGCCTTGCTCCTCGTTGGCGAAGGCCACCACGCGGATGCTGCGCTTGGGCGCCTGCTTGAGTTGGCCGATCAGGTGGCCCGCGGCCATGGTGATCGCCACGCCGGCGCCATCGTCGATCGCGCCGGTGCCCAGATCCCACGAATCCAGATGCCCGCCGATCACCACCACTTCCTTCGGCTTGCTGCGTCCGGTGATTTCGCCGATCACGTTGTACGAGGTCGCGGTGCCATCCCAGCCGCAATCCAGCGCCAACCGCACACGCGTGCTGCCCAGCGCGGTCAGGCGCGCGAGCTGGTTGGCATCGGGCACCGACAATGCCGCTGCCGGTACCGGCGTCACGCCTTCATCGAAACGGGTGATGCCGGTATGCGGCACGCGGTGCGAGTCGGTGCCAGCCGAGCGCATCACGAAGCCGATCGCGCCCTTGCGGATCGCTTCCGACGGACCCTTGCTGCGCACCGCGCCGCCATTGCCGTAATCCTTGCCGTCGCGCGCCTTGGTCATCTGGTAATCGACGAACGCGATCTTGCCGGCCAGCGAGCCGGCCGGCGCGGCCTGCAGTGCGGCCAGGTTTTCGAAGCGCACCACCTCGCCTTCGACGGTGCCGCCCGGGCTGCCGCCCAGTGCGGTGATGTGCAAAGGCTGCGCATGCGCGCCGATCACCGCCGCCTGTTCGCTGCGCCGCTGCCACTTCGGAAAGCTCACCGGCTCGGTCCACACCTTGTCGAAGCCCAGCGACTGGAACTTGGCCTTGGCCCAGGCCACCGCGCGCGGATCGGCCTCGCCACCGGCAATGCGCGGGCCCACTTCGGTGGTCAACGATTCCACCACCGCAAAGCCGGTGGTGTCGGCCAGGGCCTGCTCGCGCAGCTGCGCGGCGGTGCGCAGCGCGCCATCGGCGATGGTGGTCTGTGCGGCAAGCGCGGGTGTGCAGGCGAGTAGGGCAGAGATGGCAACAGCGAGGCGACGCATGCAGGGCGGCTCCAACGACAAGGGGACCCCGAGCTTATCAGCGCGAGGTCCCCCGTCTGCGTGCGAAAGGTCATCCTCCCGCGCGAAGTTGCGCAGCGGATGTGTCCGCTTACGGCACGCCCGGTGTCTTCAGTGTGTCGTTTTTCAACGAATCGCGGATCTCGCGCAGCAATAGCACTTCTTCGCTCGGGCCCTTGGGAGCATCCGGCTTGCGGTGGGTCAGGCGGTTGATCAGCTTGACCACCATGAAGATCGCAAAGGCGATGATCACGAACTGCACGACGGTGTTGATGAAATCGCCGTAGCCGATCGCCACTGCCGGAATTTCCTTGCCGGTGGCATCGACGCCGGCTGGCTTGAGCACCCAGGCCAGGCGCGAGAAATCCACATTGCCGATGGCCCAGCCGATCGGCGGCATGATGATCTTTTCCACCAGTGCAGTGACGATCTTGCCGAACGCTGCACCGATGACCACACCGACCGCCAGGTCGATGACATTGCCACGCATCGCGAATTGCTTGAATTCGCTGACCATTCCCATAGCGCACTCCAGATGCGGTCGCGGACCAACTGCCGCAGGGTGATCGTAGCGGGCCGCGTGTCAGCCCGCGATGATGCCGTGGCGCTCGGCAACGTTTTCCAGGCGCGCACTGAACTGATCGCCGGGCAGCAGCGGGCCGACACCGGCCGGCGTGCCCATGAAGATCAGGTCGCCCGCGCGCAATGCGTAGAGCTTGGAGAGCTCATGCAAAATCTCCGGCACGTTCCAGATCATCTGATCCAGCAACGACTGCTGACGCACCTGGCCGTTGACTTCCAGTGACAGGTTCAAGGCCTCCAGCGCACCCACTTCGCCGGCATGCACCAGTTCGCTGATCGGCGCGGAGTGGTCGAAGCCCTTGGCGATGTCCCACGGCAGGCCCTTGGCCTTGGCCGCTGCCTGCAGATCGCGTCGGGTCAGGTCCAGGCCCACGCCGTAGCCATAGATCAGCGCCTCTGCCTGCTCCACCGGCAACTCGCCGGCCGGCGCATCACTGCCCAGTGCCACCACCAGTTCCACTTCGTGGTGCAGTTCCTTGGTGCCCGGCGGGTACGGAATGTGGTCGCCGTGGCCGACCACGATCGCATCGGCAGGCTTCATGAAAAAGGTCGGCTGGCCACGCTCGGCCTTGGAGGCAGGCGCAGTGGCGCCCATCTCGCGCGCGTGATCGGCAAAGTTGCGGCCGACGCAGTAGATGCGGTGCACCGGAAAGTTGCCGCCACCAACCACCGGAATGCGCGGAACATCGGCGGCGGGAATCACATCGTGGGTCATGCACGCATCCTTGGGGAACGGGGCACGTGAGTCTAGCCGTTTGCCCGTGCATGACGAAACCGCCGCGCTGCAGCGTGCAGTGCGGCGCAACGTCTGGCTGGCAGGTCTGCGATCACGGCTTGCATCGGCGCACGCAAACTCGCGCAGACCGGTCAATACCTGCGCGACTGATTCGGGATTGGATGCTCACCGCGCTGAAGGCGGTGGACTGGTGCCTCAGTGCGACAACGGCAGCGCAGGCTTGCGCACCACGCGGTATTCGGCCTCGACCACGCGGGTGTGCTGCGGCGTGCGACGGTTCGATTTGCTCAGCAGCTTCCAGGCAATGCCGCCCAGGATCATCGCCGCGCCCACGAACACGCTGAAGAAGATCAGCACCGCAAGGATGACCAGACCAGCCAGGCCGGCGGCCACGCGCACCAGCGGGTGACGCGGCTTGCGCGGGGCAAACAGGTGGTGGAGGTTACCGAGTTGGAAGATGCGTGCAGGCATGGCGGTGGGCTGCCGGGCAGGAAACAGGCAGGCAGTATCGTTGCGGTTTCATGTCATTGAGTGAAAACTTCGTTAAACGTTCGCTCGTTTTGTTAAATCCATCACATCAGGTGTGCTGGGCGATTGTCGCTCTGGCAGCCCGGAGCACCGGCCGTACGGGCCGGCAAGCGGCGAATTGCAGCCCGCCGCGTGGCGTCGGGGCGATGCAGGCGCATGCCACAATCGCAGTCCGTTCTCGAACAGCAGACTGCATGTCTTCGTCATCGTCCACCACGCTTGTCGAACTGGCGCAGATTCCCGACGCCGGATTTCTGGAAGTCGAAGCGGTCTGGGACGGCGGCCCGGAGTCCCTGGTGCTGTATCGCGACGGCGCCCAGGTGCGCGCCTGGTTGAACGTCTGCCCGCACGCCGGCCGCCGGCTGGACTGGGCGCCGGGCCAGTTCCTCAAGACCAAGGACGGCCATCTGGTGTGCGCAGCGCATGGCGCAGCGTTCGAGCTCACCGGCGGCGAATGCATCAGCGGCCCGTGCCGCGGTCAGTCGCTGCTGGCGGTGCCGGTGCGCATCGAGGGTGAGCAGGTGGTGCTTGGGTGACTGCTGAAAGTGGTGCGGCTCAGCGCGCTGCCCACCAGAACATCAGGTTGATCATCGACACCATCACCACGATGTAGATCAGCGACAGCGGTGCGCCCACGCGCCACAGCTCGCGCGGCTGATAGTTGGCTGGGCCGGCCACCATCGAGATCACCGGGTTGGAGGCCGTCATCAGATTGTTGGACGCCGACAGCGCCACGATCAACGCGAATGCGGTGGGGTTGCCGTTGGCGGCCAGCGCCAGGTTGACCGCAATCGGCACCATCACGATGGTGGCGCCGACATGGCTGATCACCAGCGAAAACGCGGTGGTCAGCAGCGCCAGGCTGATTTCCAGCGCCCATACCGGAATGCCTTCGGGCAGGCGGTCGATGGTATGGCCCGCCACCCAGGCCGCGGTGCCGCTGCTGTCCATCGCCCAGCCGAGTGGAATCAGGCCGGCCATCATGAAGATGGTCTTCCAGTTGATCGAGGCATAGGCCTCGTCCATGCGCAGCACGCCGCTGACCAGCATGCAGGCCACGCCGGTCATCAAGGTCAGTGCCACCGGCAAGCGCGAGGTCAGCGCGATCAGGATGGTGAAGGCGAAGATCGCCATGGCGATCTTGAACTTGTGCGGGCGCTGCTCGCCCTTGGGAAAGTCGGTCACCGGCACGAAGTCGCGGCTTTCCGCCGCCTGCGCCAGGTCCTGCCAGATGCTGTGGAACACCAGCATGTCGCCGCCACGCAGCGGCACGTTGCGCACGTCTTCGCGGATCACCTGCTTGTCGCGGTTGATCGCCAGCAGGCTGATGCCGCTCTGCTTGCGCAGGCGCAACTCGGCCGCGGTCTTGCCGATCAGCCGCGAGTTGGGCGGGATCAATGCTTCGGAAATGCCGGCCAGGCTGGGGTTGAACAGATCGCCCAGGTTGCGCAGGCGCGAGGACATGCGCAGGAACTGGTTCTGCGCGAAGTCGGTCACTTCCTGGCGCGGCCCCATCGCCCCGAGCACGCTGCCGACCCAGATGCGCATGTCGGCCGGCGGCGCCAGACGGGTGTCGTTGCCGGTCTTCAGGGCCAGCAGCAACGGCGCGTCGTGCAGCGCTTCGGCCTCGCCCAGGGTCATGCCGACCAACGGGCTTTCGGCGCTGACGGTGAGCTCGAACACGTCGCCGTCGATGCCGTAGGTCTTGGCGAAATAGCTTTCGGTGCGCGAGGGCGTGACGCCTTCGTTGATCAGGCGTTCTTCTTCGATCAGCTTGCGGTCGCCGTAGAAGCGGAAGTACAGCAGTGCGGCGATCAGCAAGGCCACGCCGATCGGCAGCGGCGCGAACATCGTCAACGGCTCGATGCTGGCCATGCCCGAGGGCAGGTTGTTGTTGGCGGAGACCAATAGATCGTTGAGCAGGATCAGCGGTGAATTGCCCACCATGGTCAGCGCGCCGCCCATCACGATGGCCGCGGCGATCGGCAGCAGCATGCGTTGCAGGGTCAGCCCGGTGCGCGTGGCCAGCCGCGAGGCGACCGGCAGGTACAAGGCCATCACCGACGGGTTCTGCATGAAGGACGAATTCAAGCCGGAGATGGCCAGCGTCATCATCATCAGGCGTTGTTCGCTGCCGTGCGAGCGCCGCAGCAACCAGGTCGCCAGGCGATTCAACGCACCGGTGCGCTCCAGCCCCGCACCAAGAATGGTGGTGGCGATGATGCTCATCACCGCGTTACCGGAAAAACCACCGAACAGTTCTTCCGGCGCCACCAGCCCGGTGACGCCCAGCACCACCAGCACGATCAAGGCCACCACGTCGGCGCGGATGCGCTCGAACAAAAACATCGCCATCGTGAAACCGACCAGCCCGAGGACGAGCTTCATATCGTTGGTCAGTGTCAGCGCGGTGTCCATCGGGGCGGGGATTCGGGATTCGGAAGTGGGGATTGGTCAGGCGACTGCGGCGTCGAGTATGCGGGGAAGCGCTGTTACGAGTCCCCAATCCCCGCCCCCGAATCCCGGTCATAAACCAGATCCCACACGCCGTGGCCGAGCTTCTGGCCGCGGGTTTCGAAGTGGGTCTGCGGGCGCCAGGCGGGGCGTTCGACGTGGCCGCGTGGGCCGGCGCGATTGACCAGGCCCGGGGTGGCGTCGAGCACGTCCCACATCTGTTCGGCGTAATCGGCCCAGTCGGTGGCCGCATGCAGGCGGCCACCATCGCGCAGCTTGCGCACCACCAGCTGCGCGAACGCCGGCTGGATCAGGCGGCGCTTGTTGTGGCGCTTCTTGTGCCACGGATCGGGGAAGTAGATGCGCACCTCGTCAAGCGCGCCATCGGCGATCTCGTGTTCGAGCACTTCCACTGCGTCGTGGTGATACAGGCGCACATGCGTGCTGCCATCCTCGTCCAGCGCATTGAGCAGGCGACCGACGCCGGGCGCATGCACCTCGATGCCGATGTAGTCGCGGCTGGGGTCCTGCTGCGCGGCAAAGCGCAATGCCGCGCCATTGCCAAACCCGATCTCCAGCACCTTGGGTGCGGGACGGCCGAAGGCCGCATCGAGATCGCGCGGCGCACCGCTGTAGTCCAGGCCGAAGCGCGGCCACAACTCGTCGAACGCGCGCTGCTGCGCCGGGGTGAAGCGGCCCTGGCGCAGCACGAAGCTGCGCACCTGCCGGCGGCCCTCTTCGATGGTGAAGGGCTTGGGCGGCATCTTGGCGCCGTCGCTGGTGAAAGGATCAGTCATGAGTTAAGTCACATCAAAAAACAAAAGCCCCTCTGCCTTGGGGAGAGGGGTTGGGGTGAGGGTACGGCGTAAGGGAGCACGTGCAGCGACGCGCGATCCAGCAACGGCCACATCCGGCATGTCACACGGCCAAGCGGTGCGCATCGACGGCAATGTCAACGCAGTCCACCCACTCATCCAATCACGCCATCCACCGGACTCGACGCCGAGGCATACCGCTTGCGCGGAATCCGCCCGGCCAGGAAGGCTTCGCGTCCGGCCTCGATCGCCTTGCGCATCGCGCTCGCCATCAGGATCGGATCGCGCGCACCGGCGATGGCGGTGTTCATCAGCACGCCGTCGCAGCCCAGCTCCATCGCGATCGCCGCATCCGATGCCGTGCCCACGCCGGCATCGACAATGATCGGCACCTTGGCGTTTTCGATGATTTCCAGCAGGTTGTACTTGTTCTGGATGCCCAGCCCGGAGCCGATCGGCGCGGCCAGTGGCATCACCGCCACGCAGCCGATCTCTTCCAGGCGCTTGGCCAGGATCGGATCGTCGGAGGTATAGACCATGACGTCGAAGCCATCGGCAACCAGCTGTTCGGCGGCCCTGAGCGTCTGCACCACGTCCGGATACAGCGTGCGCTCGTCGCCGAGCACCTCCAGCTTGGTCAGGTTGTGGCCGTCCAGCAGCTCGCGCGCCAGCCGGCAGGTGCGCACCGCGTCTTCGGCGGTGTAGCAGCCGGCGGTGTTGGGCAGCAGCGTGTAGCGATCCGGCGGCAGCACATCGAGCAGGCTGGGCGCGTTGGGGTCCTGGCCGATGTTCACCCGGCGGATCGCCACGGTGACGATCTGCGCGGCGGCCGCTTCGGTGGCCAGGCGGGTTTCGTCCAGGTCCTTGAACTTGCCGGTGCCGGTCAGCAGGCGCGAACGGTACGGCTTGCCGGCGATGATCAGCGCATCAGAGGGGGCGGTATTGGTCATCGGGCAATTATCACCGATCGCGCGCAGCTGCGCCGGCCTGTGTGCCGCATCAACCGCCGCCCAGCGCGTGCACGATCTCCACCACATCGCCGGCACGCAACCGGTGCGTGGCATGTCGCCCGCGCGACACGATTTCGCCATTGATCTCCACCGCCACGCGCCGTTGTGCAAGACCTTCCTGCTCCAGCAGGGTGGCCAGCAGCAGATCGTCGGGAACGTCGCGCGGGGTGCCGTTGAGTTGAATGTTCATGTCATCATTGTGGCATCGCGTGCCGCCAGGGCGCGCGTTTTTGCGTTATGCGGCAATGCAGCGTGAGCGCGGGCGGCGAGGGTGAAACCATGTGCCATTCGCCGGCGTACGTCAGCAGGTCCGGTCCAGTTCCACACTACCTTGAGCAGGCACTCCCATGGCTTCAACCCTTCGCCCGATCCGTTCCCTGATGGCCGTGGCCATCGCCATTGCGGCCACCCCGGCCATGGCCGCGTCTGCGTTCGACCAGACCGTGTTCTTCGGTGACAGCCTCACCGACAGCGGCTACTACAACCCGTTGCTGCCGGCCGCCTCGCGCGCGGTCACCGGCAAGTTCACCACCAACCCGGGCTGGGTCTGGGCCGAGTACGTCGCCGACCACTACGGCACCAATGCCGCGCCCAACGGCAATGGCCAGACCGGCGACAACTACGCCGCCGGCGGTGCCCGCATCCAGGCCGGTTCGACCAGCGTGCTCGGTGCCGCGCCTTCGGTGACCAGCCAGATCAACACCTACCTGAGCGCCAACGGCGGCCAGGCCAACCCGAATGCGCTCTACACCGTATGGGGCGGCGCCAACGATCTGCTCGCCGCTGCGGCCGTGCCGGCCCAGGCGCAGGCCATCATCGGCAACGCAGTCACCGCGCAGGTCGGTGCAGTCGGCGCCTTGCAGGCCGCCGGCGCGCGCTACGTGATGGTGCCGACCATTCCGGACGTGGGCATCACCCCGCGCTTCCGCGCCGGCGGTGCCGCTGCGATGGCGCAGGGCACTGCTGCGGCAACCGCCTACAACACCGCATTGTTCAATGGCCTGCGGTCGGCCGGCCTGCGCGTGATCCCGGTCGACACCTTCCACATCCTGCAGGAAGTGGTCGCCAATCCTGGCACCTACGGCTTCAGCAACGTCACCAGCACCGCCTGCAACCCGGCCGTGCCGCTGCCGGCCTGCAACCCGACCAGCCTGGTCGCCGCCAACGCGCCCAACACCTATGTGTTCGCCGATGGCATCCACCCTACCACCGCCACCCACCAGATCCTGGGCCAGTACGCCATCTCGCTGCTGGAAGCCCCGCGTCTGCAGCAGGTGCTCACGCATTCGGCGCAGGCGATCGGCCGCGCGCGCGCCGACCAGGTGGCCTGGCATCTGGACGGCAAGCCGGACGCCGATGGCCTGCGTTGGTGGGGCAGCGTGCGTGGCGACATGCAGCGTTACGACCACGCCGATCTGTACGACGGCATGGCCCCGGCCGGCCTGTTCGGTGTGGACTGGACTGCGGGCGACCTGGTGTTCGGCGGCTTTGCCGGCTTCGGCAGCATGGACGCCGACTTCGGCAACCGTAACGGCAGCTTCAAGCAGGACGACACCACGCTGGGCGGCTTCTTCGGCTGGTACACCGGCCCGGTCTGGGTCAACGCGCAGGTCAGCTACAGCTGGCTGAGCTACGACGTCGACCGCGAAGTGCAGCTCGGGCCGGCCACCCGCGTGCACAGCGGCTCGCCGGACGGCAGTAACCTCACCGCCGCGGTCAACGCCGGTTATTCGTTGGGCGAAGGCAACGTCAAGTACGGCCCGGTGGTCGGCCTGACCTGGCAGAAGCTCAAGCTCGACGGCTACACCGAGAGCAACGAAAGCTCCACCGCACTGGGCTACGCCGATCAGGACATCGACTCGATGGTCGGCCGCATCGGCTTCCAGGTGCGCCTGGACGGTGCAATGGTCAAGCCGTACCTGCAGGCGACCTACGACCACGAGTTCAAGGACGGCACCGAAGCCAGCGCCTGGCTGCAGTCGATGCCGGACGTGGGCATGTACACCGTCCCGGGCCAGAACTTCGATCGCAACTACGCGACCGTCGTGCTGGGTGCCCGCACCGGCCTGTGGGGCCTGCAGAGCAACATCGGCCTGAGCACCACCACCGCCCAGCGCAGCGCCCGCGACGCGACGCTGTTCGTGAATTTCAGCGGCAACTTCTGATCCAAGCACCACACGCGTTGCAAGCGAGGGCCGGGCAACCGGCCCTCGTCACATCTACGCATTGCGCCCGGCCCCCGCACCCGCCTAAACTCTCGCAACGCCGTGCGGGCGTAGCTCAATGGTAGAGCTGTAGCTTCCCAAGCTACTGACGTGGGTTCGATTCCCATCGCCCGCTCCATGTCCGGCAGTGGCCTCTGACGATCTTGTCCACTAGGCCAGCGCGGATTGCTCGATATCCGATCCGTCCTAACTGAATTGCTTATCTTCTGGGCCGGTCGCTGCGCGATTGCGCTTACACCCTGACATGCCATTTCAGGGCGCAGCTCAGGCCTCCGCAGTCGATGGCAACGATTGGTTTTCAGCTGTCGGCTTTTTAACCCTGGATGGGGTGTTTTCGTCGGCTACAACCGATTGCGACAATGCAGCCGGATATAACATTTAGTGTTTGGACCGGCACCGATTGCAGCGCGCTTGGAGCGAATAACGCCAGTTGCGCGCTTCGCTATTTCCTTCCCCTTGGTCAGGAACCTCCTGATTGAGCGGGCTCGCGGCGATGGGCATAGTGGCAGCCATCATCGAGCGAGCACCATGACCGCCACGCATCCTCAACTCATCGGCGCACTTCTGAAGGGCATACGACGCGCCGAATCCGCGCGGGCAGCCTCGGTTGCTCACCGCGCCGAGCAGATGCGTTTTGGTTACGGCACGCCGGACGATGCTGGCAAGGTGTTGGAGATGTTCGCGCTGGATTCCGAGCAGATTCGCGAGCTGGGTCTGGTGGGGGTGGAAGAGCTGGGCGAAGCGGTCTGCCATGCCTGGTCCATCAACGCCGGCGAGCTGGATCGGGTGGTGCAGTGGTTTTCTGTGCCCAGGGTCGAGTTTGTCGGCAAGCACTGCGGTGAGCTGATCCGGGCCGGGCGCATCGGGCCGGTGCTGACCATGGCCCGCGAGCATGCCTTGCTGCGCCATCGCTGAGCGCAGCCAGACTCGGGCGCGTCCTGCCGCTTTACGCTAGCCGGCGCAACGGCAATACTCGCTGACCCGTCCAACCTCAGTTTTGCCAATGCGCCAGGTTCCGCCCGCTTCACCCTCTGCCGCCGCCAAAGCCCAATTGCTGGAAGAGCTGCGCAAGCTCGAGCAGGAAGAAGCCCAGCTGAAGTACGCCCAGACGCTGGAAGCCTTCGACCAGGTGGTCGAGGTGCTGACCCAATTCGGCAGCCGCTTCAATGCCAAGCAGAAGTCCCAGATTGCCTCGCTGGCAATGACTGGCAAATCCAAGGGGCCGTTGTCGTCCACAGGCGAAGTGGTGGCCAAGTACTGGATTCCGCATTCCGGCGAGACCTGGTCCGGGCGTGGCCGCACGCCGCGTGCGTTCAAGGCCTGGGAAGGCACCAGCTCCTACAAGGAATGGAAGGCCAATCATCCGGACAAGCGATTTCCGCTGTATCCGGGCTGAGTTTTGCGTCTTCAAGGTCTGGCTAGGGTGCGTAACGCTTAGCGATTCACGGCCGTCGTGCACTTTGGTGTTATCGCCGTCATTGCCGCATTCGAGACGCTGCCGGATCGTGCAATCACATCTGGGTGTGGTGATGCTTGCCGATGTCGCCGTGTTTTAGGCCGGAGCCAGAGAATTGCGTGTCCAGCTTGCTATGGCGATGTAATTGTTTAAGCACAGTGCGTCGCGATTAAGCGGCGGGTTTTTCGATAGATGTACTCGAAATGCGTGATTGCCGGGTGCGGCTGTTTCGTTTTTTAAGTTGGTTGATCGGCTATCGATAAAGGCGAGCGGTAACTTGATAAATACCGCACCAGGCCGCATCGCCACGCGCGTCACTAGAGACCAAGCCACTGCTCCAAGCGCTTTGGCAAGCAAAGCCATTGCAGCTCTATCTGCGATTGCGGCGCGCCGGCAGCGATTCTGCTTCCCCCGCGCTCGACGCAGAGTCTGGCTGTCACCTTCAGGGTTGACTGCTGCATCGGCATCCATGAATCGATAGCGCAGATCCTGTCAAAGCCGTAGCCTCCGTCGCCGATGTCGAAGCAATAAAAAACTCGCGGTCTACCGGGTTTCCGGCAGGCCGCGAGTTCGTGTTACCGCATCAGTGTTACTGGTCGTTCTTGCACTCGAACACCGACACGCTGCGCGGCGGGGCCAGGAATTCGCTGGCGCCGGCCGGCATCATGTCCACTTCCAGTGCTTCGTCGGTCGAGAGCGCCAGCTTCCAGTGCACCGGTTCGTCGGCCGAGGGCAGGGTGAAGGTCACGCCTTCGTGATAGGCATTGATGACGATCAACAAGGTGGCGTCGTTGGCCAGCTCCTTGACGCCGGAGGTCTGGGCCTTGCCTTCCAGCAGCAGTCCCACCGAGCGCGCGCCGGCATCGGTCCAGTGCGCGTCGTCCATTTCGGTGCCGCCCGGATTGAGCCAGGTGAGATCGCGCAGGCCTGCCTCCTCGTTGTACTGACCGTTGAGGAAGCGGCCGCGCGACAGGATCGGATAGCGCTTGCGCAACTGCGTCAGTGCCTGGACGAAGTCGGTCAGGCGGCCATCGGTCGGGTCGTTTTCCCAGTCCAGCCAGGTGATCTCGTTGTCCTGGCAATAGGTGTTGTTGTTGCCGCCCTGCGACTGCGCACGCTCGTCACCGGCAAGCATCATCGGTGTCCCTTGCGAGAGCAGCAGCGTGGCGAGCAGGTTCTTCATCTGCCGCTCGCGGATCTGCAGCACGTCCGCGTTGTCGGTATCACCTTCCTCGCCATAGTTGCAGGAACCGTCGTTGGACGAACCGTCGCGATTGTCCTCGCCATTGGCGATGTTGTGCTTTTCGTTGTAGCTCACCAGGTCGCGCAGGGTGAATCCATCATGCGCGGTGATGAAGTTGACCGACGCCCACGGGCGGCGACCGCGACGATCGAACAGATCGGCCGAACCGGTGAAGCGCGTGGCGAACTCGGCGAGCTTGCCATCCTCGCCCTTCCAGAACTCGCGCGCGTTGTCGCGGAACTTGTCGTTCCATTCCGACCAGCCCGGCGGGAAATGACCGACCTGGTAGCCGCCGGGGCCGCAGTCCCAGGGTTCGGCAATCAACTTGACCTCCGACAGCAACGGATCCTGGTTGCACGCATCCAGGAAACCGCCACGCTGGTCGAAGCCACTGGGCTCGCGTCCCAGGATCGTGGCCAGGTCGAAGCGGAAGCCGTCCACATGCATTTCGCCGGCCCAATAGCGCAGCGAGTCGTTGACGAACTGGATCACCCGCGAGTTGCTCAGATTGAGCGTATTGCCGGTGCCGGTATCGTTGATGTAGTAACGCTTGTCTTCGGCAAGGCGATAGTAGCTGGCGTTGTCGATGCCCTTGAACGACAGCGTCGGGCCCAGCTCGCTGCCTTCGGCGGTGTGGTTGTAGACCACGTCCAGGATCACTTCCAGGCCCTGCTTGTGCATGGCCTTGACCATGTCGCGGAACTCATCGCGATGTCCGCTGGACAGGTAGCGCGACTTCAGCGCGAAGAAGCCGATGGTGTTGTAGCCCCAGTAATTGCGCAGGTCCTTGTCCAGCAGATGCTGGTCGTCCAGATACGCATGTACCGGCAACAGCTCCACTGCGGTGATGCCCAGGTCCTTGATGTATTGCAGCACCTGCGGCTGCGCCAGGCCGGCGAAGGTGCCGCGTACGGCCTCCGGTACCTGCGGGTTGCGCATGGTGTAACCACGCACATGGGTTTCGTAGATCACCGTCTCGTTCCACGGCTTGAGCAGGCGCGCATCGTCTTCCCAGTCGTAGGTGTCTTCGACCACCACACACTTGGGCATGAACGGTGCGCTGTCGCGCTCGTCGAAACTCAGATCGCCATCCGGGTGACCCACGGTATAGCCGTACAGTTCGTCTGCCCAGATCAGTTCGCCATCCATCTCGCGTGCATACGGATCCATCAACAGCTTGTTGTGGTTGAAGCGGTGGCCTTCGGTGGGCTCATACGGGCCATGCACGCGGTAACCGTAGCGCTGGCCGGGTTTGACGTCGGGCAGGTAGCCGTGCCAGATCTCGTTGGTGTATTCCGGAAGATCCACCCGCACTTCGGTGCCCTGTTCGTCGAACAGGCACAGCTCCACGCGCGTGGCATGCGCGGAAAACAACGCAAAATTGGTGCCCTGGCCATCGAAGACGGCACCGCGCGGAAACGGGCGTCCTTGACGGATGCGGGAGGGGTTGGCGTAAGCCGCGCTTGCTGGACGTCGCATTGAGAGTCTCGGGTGCGCCGGCATGCCGGCATTGAGGGAACTCAAGCATTGCGGGTTGCGCTGTGCAAACTGCGTCACGACGACAGGGGGGCGGCGTGAGGGCGGTCGATGCGGCACGCGGCGGCCGGTCATTCCGCCCGAGGTGACGGAAGCGCGCGCGCTGACGCGGATGGAGCTGAGACGTCGAGTCGCGGATGTCTGCTGCGTTGTCTGCGCGACTGTCGCCGGGCAAACCTGCGCCGTGCATCACCTGTGCCGCGGTACGTCAGCGCGCTTGAGCGCTGCGCAGCCGCCCTGCTAGCATCCGGGCCGTCGCAGCCACGCCGCGCGTGCAGTCTTACAGCTGCCTTGCTGCGTCACTTCCACCTCCCATTCTCGGGGCCGTCGCACACCCGTCGAACGCAACGTGCAGGGCAGGGACGCTGCCCGCGCGTGCAATCGGCCGGCAGACCTACGGACTTGGGTCACTCCGTCATCAGACTCCGACCATGTCCAGGCCGCGCCGTACACCTGCCGCGATGAAAATCGCCATTCTTTCCCGCAACAGCAAGCTGTACTCGACCCGGCGGCTCATCGAGGCCGGGCGCAAGCGTGGTCATACCGTGCGCATCCTCGACCCGCTGCGCTGCTACATGCGCATCGCCGCCGACGGTTTCAGCCTGCACTACAAGGGCAAGCCGATCACCGGCTTCGATGCGGTGATCCCGCGCATCGGCGCCTCGGTCACGCGCTATGCCACCGCCGTGTTGCGCCAGCTCGAATTCATGGGCACCTACACGCCCAACCCGTCCGACGCCATCCTGCGCTCGCGCGACAAGTTGCGTGCGCATCAGTTGCTGGCCGCGCAAGGCATCGACATGCCGGTGACCGTGTTCGGCGACAACCCGGACGACACCCAGGATCTGCTGTCGATGCTGGGCCCGCCGCCGCATGTGGTGAAGTTGAACGAGGGCGCGCAGGGCGCCGGGGTGATCCTCACCGAGAAAGCCAGCGCCTCGCGCGGCGTAGTCGAGGCGCTGCGCGGGCTCTATGCCAACTTCATCGTGCAGGAATTCATCGGCGAGGCCGAGGGCGCGGACCTGCGCTGCTTCGTGGTCGGCGACCGGGTGGTTGCCGCCATGCGCCGGCAGGCGGCCGAGGGCGACTTCCGTTCCAACCTGCATCTGGGCGGCAGCGCTGCGGTGGCCCAGGCCACCGAGCAGGAGCAGGAGGTCGCGGTACGCTCGGCGCGCGCGCTGGGCCTGGCCGTGGCCGGTGTGGACCTGATCCGTTCCAGGCGTGGGCCGTTGGTGCTCGAGGTCAACTCGACTCCCGGACTGGAGGGCGTGGAAGGGGTCTGCGAGGTGGACGTGGCGGCGGCGATCATCCAGCACCTGGAGCAGTCGATCCGTTGATCGGGCCGGGAGTGTTGTTAGCAAAAATTTAACGAAAATCTAATCCTTTCCTCGCTAGCCTCACCCGACCGTAGCTCCGCTCTCGGCAGTGACGGTGATCGGGATGAACTTTTGGCCCAAGTGCGTTGTCGCACTTGGGCCTTTTTACTTAGGCACGCTTGCTCCACCAGCGACGTCGAGTCTAAAGTGAGGAAATGTTAAACGGACGATGGAACAAGGAACGATCATGCTCAAGGCTTTCTGTTATGCGGCATCTTTGTCTGTGCTCTTGCTAGTCAATGCTGCGGATGCTTCGGCAACAGTAGACGTCAGGAAGCCTTTCGCCCAGCAGGCCGCTCAAGTGCGCAACGAGCTGGATGGCGGCACCAAGTACTCCGAGATCAGTCAGGAAGACCGCGCTAAGGTGCTTTCTGCGCTCACGAGAATAGAAATTGCAGTGGCAGAAAATGGTGATGCACAGGCGTTGACGCCGGACCGAAAGGCAGCGGTCTATAACGACCAAGAGCTCATCAATACAATTTTGACGAGGGCGGGTGAGGAAAGTCGCCTGGTTTGTACGCGTGAAAAGGCGACGGGTTCTCATCACACCACTTCGATCTGCAAAACCGTTGCCGAACGCAGACGCTTGCGTGACAGCGGCGAGCGTGACATGAGCTCCATGCAGCGGAGACACAAGGCCACCGACCCGGGCTCCTAAGTCCACCCCGACCATAGTTATTGAGGTTTCAGTGCGAATTCTAGTAATCGAAGACAACAGCGATATCGCCGCCAATCTGGGCGACTATCTCGAAGACCGCGGCCACACGGTGGACTTTGCCGCCGACGGCGTGACCGGTCTGCACTTGGCCGTGGTGCACGAGTTCGACGCCATCGTGCTCGACCTCAACCTGCCCGGCATGGATGGCATCGAGGTGTGTCGCAAGCTGCGCAACGAAGCGCGCAAGCAGACACCGGTGCTGATGCTCACCGCACGCGATTCGCTGGACAACAAGTTGGCCGGTTTCGACTCCGGCGCGGACGACTACCTGATCAAGCCGTTCGCGCTGCAGGAAGTGGAAGTGCGGCTCAACGCGCTTTCGCGTCGTGGCAAGGGCGTGCACACCCGCGTGCTGGAGACCGGCGATCTGGAATACAACCTGGACACGCTGGAAGTGCGTCGCCGCGGCAAGCTGTTGCAGCTCAACCCCACTGCCTTGAAGATCCTGCAGTCGCTGATGGAGGCCTCGCCGGCCGTCGTCACCCGCCAGGAGCTGGAAACCCGCGTCTGGGGCGAAGAACTTCCGGATTCGGACTCGCTGCGCGTGCATATCCACGGCCTGCGTGCGGTGGTCGACAAACCTTTCGATGTGCCGATGATCCAGACCCGTCACGGCATCGGCTATCGCATCGCCTCGCCCGATGCCTGAAGGCAATAACGGCGCGCGGCCCGCCCGCAGGCGCGGCCGCTACCGGCGGCGCCTGCGCAGCCGCATCATTCTGTCGTTCGTGTTGTTGGGCTTCTGCCTGACCACGCTGTTCGCCTTCGCCACCAACTGGGCGCGCTCGCGTGTGGAAAACCAGTTGGTGGAAGACGTGATGAACCGCAACATCGACGCCTTTGCGCAGCGCTTCTATTCCGACCCGCTGCGCAACCCCGACCTGCCGGTGCAGCAGATGCGTGGGCGGGTGGTCAAGAGCGACAAGTTCGAAGCGCTGCGGCTGGAACAGCCGGAGTGGTATCAGTTCCCGGACGGCATCCACACCATCTCCGGCGTGGACGAGAACGGCAACGCGTATTCGTACAAGCTGGCGGTGCGCAAGACGCCGAGCGAGTGGTTCTTCCTCGCCTACGACATGACCCAGACCATCAAGGGCGAGATCCAGCTCAAGCGCACCTTGATGCTTTCGGTGCTGGTGTTCAGCGGCTTCTCGCTGCTGATTGGCTGGTGGTCCGCATCCAAGGTCATGCGCCCGGTGTCCGACCTGGCCGCACGCCTGCGCGCCTATCGCGGCGGCACCAGTGAGCCCAAGCCGCTGGCCGCGCACTTCCCGGACGATGAGGTGGGCCAGCTGGCCGAAGCGCTGGACGATTACTCGGCCCGCCTCACAGAAGTGGTACAGCGCGACCGCGAATTCAACGCCGACGTCAGCCACGAACTGCGCACCCCGCTGGCGGTGATCCGCGGCGCCACCGAACTGCTGCTCACCAAGCCCAATCTCGACGAAAAGATGCTGCAGCGCCTGCAGCGCATCCAGCGCGCCGAACTGCAGTGCAGCGACCTGATCGGCTCGCTGCTGCTGCTCTCGCGCAACGAACGCGGGCAGGGCAGCAGCAATGTCGCCAAGGTGGCCGAACAGCTGATCGACGCGCACCGCGCCCAGCTTGGCGGCAAGCAGCTGGAGCTGCTGCTGGAAGGCGAGCGCGATCTGGTCATCGACGCGCCCGAATCAGCCTTGTCGGTGGCGCTGGGCAACCTGATCGGCAACGCGGTCAAGTACACCCAGGATGGCCAGGTGCGCGTGCGCGTGCTCGGCGACGCGGTGGAAGTGATCGACTCCGGCCCCGGCCTGAGCGAAGAAGACGCCGCCAAACTGTTCCAGCGCGGCTATCGCGGCACCCACGCCGGCCACTCGCAAGGCGGCGGCATCGGCCTGTCGATCGTCAGCCGGCTGTGCGACCTCTACGGCTGGCGTGTCAGCGTGCGCCCAGGCCAGCAGCGCGGCGTCATCGCAACACTAGCCTTCCATCGCTAACCACCACCCGCACTCCCGTAGGAGCGCACCCGGGCGCGAGGGCTTTACACGTATCGTCCTTCCCACTGCAGGGCGTCCAAACAACAACTGCACCCAAAACACCTTTCAGCGCTCCACCACCGTCACCACCAACTCGCCCGCACGCGCAGTGATCTGCAGCTTGCACCCAATCGCAAACCCCAACTGCTCCAGCCACAGCCCGCGCAAACGCACACTGGGGATGCGCTGGCTGTGCGGCCGGCCCGGCTCCGCATCGTAGAATGCATAGCCCACCGTGCAGCGCGTGGGCGTACGTGCCTTGCGCGGTGGCCGCGGCGGCAGATCGTCCACGCGGGGCCTGTGGCGACGGTCGAAGGCGAGGTTGTCCACATCGAACGTGGGTGACGGCACCAGCCGCATCGGCTGCGTGTCCTTTACCGGCGTAGCTGCTCGCTTGGCGGAAGTGGCGCGCTTGGTATTTGATTTGGACCGCTTGGAGCTTGGAGGCTTCGTTCGGCTCATCGCCTCACCTGCCCCAGCACCACGGGGCGACGACGCCCACCAACCTGCAATACCGATGCATCTGTCATGACAGCGCCTCCCTTCCAGGAACAGGCACCGTCGCCGGCCGGCGATGGGATGTCGGGAGGTTAGAAACCGCTCATAGCCGGCGGGCGTATTCCTCCCGAAGGAATGTTGTATTAGCCGCCCTCCCGACGCAGGCATCGCTTCGGCTTGCGCCTGGGAACAGGCACAAAAAACTCAGCGGTTTAACGGAGGTGGGTACCGCTATAAGCGGAGTTTCTACGCTCCTTGAGGCGGAGGTTGCCATCGAAATGATAGGTGTGTCAACTAGAGCTGGATTCTTATAGGTAAGTGATTTCCAAGAACGGAGAATTGGTTCCAGTTGCATATGAATTTATTATTCAATCAGGCTGAATCTACATAGATTTGTAGGAATTAAAAAACGCTTTCCGCCCGAAACGTCTATTGCGCGAACAAATTCGTAATTTATTAAGCTGTAATGATTCCAATCGAAAAAATCATAAAACCTAAGTTCAAGCGATTTGCCTAGGTCTGCTGGGTTTAGCTCGTCCCAGCGGGTGTTCCCTTCGTCAGAAAAGGCCGATTTATATGCTGGACCTTCACTAGGATCTTCTATTACGTGAACTGCTAAGCAATCAATTGCTTTCGTCCTATATTTATCTGCGGCGTCCTCCATATCACTGAGTACTAAGCATCTCAAAAGCTCCCTCTCAATAATTTCGAAAGATTGCTCAACGTCTAGTTGCAGGATATTTTCACCTGGCATTAGGTAGTTGTTCCAATTATGGCAGGCGGCTTTGCGGAAAGTTTCCATTCTTGAGGTAACGTCTTTCACAGTCAAAATCCTTGGAGTCCACCGCTTGGGCGATCTGGGTAGCACATGCAGGTTCGAGGGTCTTGATTGTAATTTATGACGTGCCAGTATCCATTGTTGTGACCATGGCCGGGCTTATTAACAAACCATCTTGCGCCTTTGGGGCAGGGCATGCAGTTGCCATCACAATCCCGTCCCGGGTTAACCGGAGGTAGTACTACTGGATCACTCTTACCCCGTGACTCCTGGGCAATGGGCATCGCCACGTTATGTGTATCGCCCGGCATGCTCATGACGGCGGCGACAGCCACTGCCGCGCCGATAGCTGCACCCACGCCGCAACCGACTGGTCCTGCCCATGCGCCGATAAAACAGCCTGCTGCAGGGTTTAAGCCATTTGGGTCAAAGTAAATGAGTGGCGATGCATAAGAATATCCATAGGTCGCTAACCCGCCGATTTGACCAACCGGATCACTTTGCCCATACCGCCCAGTAGCTGCTTCATAGTCCCTGAAGTAGTTCTGATTCAACCCACTCGCCGCATCAAACCGCTGCCCCGGAAACCGCATATCCAACACCAGCGCCGCACCATCCCCATCAGGATCCTGATTCGGTGCGGTGTTGCCGAAGGCTTCGCCCTTCAAGCTCCATGTCCACACCGCCACATCGCGGGTGGGGTCGATCACCACCCGCGGGCTGCCCAGGTGGTCCGGTTCGATGTAATGCAGCGTGTTGGCGTTGGCCAGCAGGCCGACCGGTAGATCGTCCAGCCAGATCGCCTGCTGCTTGGGCGCGCCGTTGTTGTCGTAGTCACCCAGCCAGTGGCCGGCTTCATCGTAGAGCGCGTAGGTATTGGTGGTGCCGAGGAAGCGGCGCACATGCTGCCCTTTCCGTTGTAGCGGTAGTTCATGGTAAGTGCTGACGCAGTGGCCTCATGTGCGGGCGTCATTGGTCAAAGGGGGCGGACGGCTGAGTATCTAAAGCTAGCTCGTGAAGCTTTAGAATTTTTCTATATTCCTCAAATTCATTAGATGTGATTAATTTATTTTCAAATTTTATTTGAATTGTTTCGTATAGAAAAAATATCAACCTGATGTCTCTGCATTCATGATCTAGATATAGTTCAATTATGCAATTTTCAATTGATGGAAAAATTTCGCCCTTAAGAAAGGTTCCGGTAATTCCTGCTTTAATATTTGCGCCGCTTGCGGCCACTACCGCAGCCGCAAATGCATTGGAATCACTAAATCCCAGTTGTATAATCCCATCTTTATTTCTTATTTTAAATATTTTCAAGCTTGGCGATAGCTTGATTGCTATCATTTTAATTTCGTCAAATAGATTATTATCGGCCACGGTTATTTCCCCATATTTCACTAATCACTGGTCCGCCGCCGGTATTTGTGCAGCATCGGCAAGAAAATATAGACCCCATGTACGCGCCATTTAGGAATACCGTCTGATGCCCCCCCTTCATTGAGCATATTCCACCCATTGCAGGTGTGGCAGGTCTAGCTCTGCTGCCTCTCGGAAAGTCAAGGAGTGAGTGGGCGGATGATGCATACGGATAGTAGCGTGACATTTCCGAACATTCGTCATACTCAGGATAAATGTCCGAACACGTCTTGCATTTCTCTTGTGTGTCGGGTTTGGGAAGAGCGATGCTTCCTGTTTTAGGAGTTGCCGTAATGGCACCCATTGCGAAAATCGCTGCGCATTCTACCGGGTGCTGCCTACACCATATATCAACTGTTGTTTGTAGTCCTAGCGGATCTGTCGAGTTAAGAGGAGATCCGTAAACATAGCTATAAGTTGAAACTCCACCCCCTAAGCCAATCGGATCACTCTGCACATACCGCCCAGTAGCTGCTTCATAGTCCCGGAAGTAGTTCTGATTCAATCCACTCGCCGCATCGTACCGCTGCCCCGGGAAGCGCATATCCAGCACCAGCGCCGCGCCATCCCCATCGGGATCCTGATCAGGCGCGGTGTTGCCGAAGGCTTCACCCTTCAAGCTCCACGTCCACACCGCCACATCGCGAGTTGGGTCGATCACTACGCGTGGGCTGCCCAGGTGATCGGGTTCGATGTAGTGCAGCGTGTTGGCGTTGGCCAGCAGGCCGACCGGTAGATCGTCCAGCCAGATCGCCTGCTGCTTGGGCGCGCCGTTGTTGTCGTAGTCGCCCAGCCAGTGGCCGGCTTCATCGTAGAGCGTGTAGGTGTTGGTGGTACCGAGGAAACGGCGCACCTGCTCGCCACGGCCGTTGTAGCGGTAGTTCATGGTCACCGCGCCGGCGCGGCGGGCCTGGGTCATGCGGCCGGTGGTGTCGTAGGTGTACTGCCGCGCGGTGCCGCCGATGGCGGTGGTGTTGCCGGTAGCGTCGTAACTGCGGGCCACGCCGGCCACCGCACTGAGGCGGTGGCTGTCGGCCGGGTAGGTGTAGGCCTGCATGGCCGTGCCGACCTTGGCGCTGAGGCGGTTGCCGGTGGCGTCGTAGCTATAGCCGTCGATCAGGGTGCCGGTGCGGCCGTCCTTGAGGCCGATCAGGCGGCCCAGGGTGTCGTAGCCCAGGCCGATCTCCGGCGTGGGATTGCCAGCGGGCGTCAATGCGGTGAGGTTGCCGGCCGGGTCGAAGCCGAAGCCGACTTCCAGCCCGCCTGGGCGGGTGTCCTGGATCGCTTGCGGGCGGTAGTCCAGATCGTACTGGCGGGCGAGGGTGCGGCCATTGCCGTAGGTCCAGCCAGCGGCCGGGCCAAACGGGTAGTAGCTGGCATTGCCCAGCAGCACTTGCCGGCTGCCGCCGGCCGGGGTTACGCCGACCTCGGTGGTCTGGCCTTGCGAGTTGCGCACATAATCGACCACCGCCCCGTCCGGATAGATCATGCGGCGCAACTGGCCGCCGACGGTGTAGTCGTAGCGCAGCACCAACGCCTTACTGTTGCTGGTCTGCACCTTGCGCACCAGATCGCCGAAGCGGTTGTAGCAGTACTGGGTGATGGCGCCGCCGTCCTGCATCTTGGTCAGGCGGCCGATGGAGAAGGTCTCCCCGCTCGCACACACTGTCTGCGTCACGTCGTAGGTGTACGTCACGTTGAGGCTGGTGGTGGGGTAGGTGACCTCGGTCAGGCGATTGAGCGCGTCGTAGCCGTAGCCAGTGGTGTTGCCGCGCGCATCGGTCTGGGTGGCGCGGTTGCCGGCGCCGTCGTAGGTGTAGCTGGTGACGCCAGTGTCCGGGCTGGTGAGCTTCACCAGATCGCCGAAGCCGTTGTACTCGTATTTGGTATCCAGGCCCTTGGGGTCGGTGACCTTGGTGAGGTTGTCCAGCGCGTCGTAGTCGAAGGTGGTGTCGGCCTTGATGCCGGCCACATCCTGCAGCGTGCGCGACAGCCGGTTTAGCGGGTCGTATTCGCTCTGCGTCGCGGTTGCCAACGCATCGGTCACCTTGGTGGCGTTGCCGTTGGCGTCGTACTCGAAGTCGGTGGGGTCGCTGGCCGCGGTGGCCTGCGTCTTGAGTTGCCCCAGCTGGTTGTAAACGCGCGAGAGCGTGCGCTTCAACGTACCGGCCGTGTCCTGGGTGTCTTCCTTGACGCGATTGCCGGCGTTGTCCAACGTGTAGTGGACGGTATTACCCGCGTTATCGGTGATATCGGTCAGCCGATGCGCGGCATCGTAGGTAAAGACGGTGAACGCGCCATCGGGCTGGGTGACCTGCTTGACCAGGCCGGTCGGCCAGTAATCGATGCGGGTGATGCGGTCATCGGCCTCGCTGGAGGCATCGGCGCCGCGCACCTTGCTGGCCGTCAGCCAGCCGCGCGGGTGATAGGTGTAGTCGGTGACGATGCCGTTGGTGTCCTTGATGGACAGCGGGCGGCCGGCGCCGTCGTAGGCGAGGTATTCGGTGGCTTGGCCGAGGGCGTTGGTGACTTTCCACAGATCGCCCTTGTAGTGCGGGCACGTGCTCGCCGAGGCCGTGCAACTGGTGTCATCGGCAGGGTAATAGGTATAGCGGGTGCTATCCGCGATATCTGCGCGTGCGCCATCGCTGGCCAGGAGCAGGCCGGTCAAAGGACAGCTATTGGCGGCAACATCGCTGTCTTCGCAGTAGCGCTGCGTGGTGGCACGCGTGGGACCTCCGCTTGGATTGATCCGCGACAT
This sequence comes from Xanthomonas sp. NCPPB 3218, assembly GCF_056725185.1. Classification (NCBI taxonomy): domain Bacteria; kingdom Pseudomonadati; phylum Pseudomonadota; class Gammaproteobacteria; order Lysobacterales; family Lysobacteraceae; genus Xanthomonas; species Xanthomonas sp. NCPPB 3218. Next base: position 3,814,958 of record NZ_CM161516.1, on the reverse strand, counting down.
GGTCAGTGCCTGACCCCTGCTATTGTAGGTCCAGGTCGTCCTTGCTATCAGTACATCATTGGCATCGTAAGTGCGCTGGTCGGTGGGGACACGGAAGCTGGGGTGCCAGTCTGTTTGTAGCGTGCGGCGCTTTGACAAGATGTTGTTGGCATCTTCGATCGTTCGGATCAACAGGCCACGCGTGTCATAGGTAGTTTTTACAGACACACCGGAGAAATCAATGGTTTCCTTGGGGTAACCGGCATCATCATAAAAACGTTGTTGATAATCTCCTTCAATGCATGCAGGGCATTTAGCTTGAGCCCCAGTCAGCTTCGCACGTCCGAACTGAACTTGGTAGCTGTACTCCACAGTCCCACCCGATGGATTCTGGACGATGGCCTTATTGTTGGTGCGCGTGACCGAGAAAAGCTCGATGTTGTCATCGCCGTGATGGCTGCTAATCGCCTGGCCGTTCGCATCATAGGACCATGTGGCATATCGGTTGCCACTTTCGTCGATTATTCCCGTCAGTGCATTCTGTCTCAAGGCGTCGTCATATCTGTATCCGATACTGCTGATTTGGTTATCGGATTCATCGCTCTGAGTGACTTGTGCAAGTCGTCCATCGCTGTAGCTGTATTGAGCTTTTGTTCCGTCTACAAAGTCGGTCTCTTCTAAGTAGATGCCGTTGAAATGAAATGTCAACGAACGGCCACGGCGGTCGACGACCCTTTTAAGGGTGCCATTGTAGTCATAGCTCAGTCGGACAACGTCTCCGTCAGGGTATTCGATGCTTTCCAGCCATCCCGCAGGATTATAGTTTTCTCTGCAATCCAGTGTGTCGACTAAGGTCCAGCCGATGAAGACGCCATCCTGCGTGCGTTCGAAGAGCTGTTCCTTTACATCGGCATCGGCAAGCCAACTTGTACCGGACTTATGGAAGATGTATTGATTTCCCGATGGTCGACTGACGCCGATCACGATTCCGTCGCTAGTAGATTCAAGGAGGAGATTGCGTTGATAGGAATGCCTCCAGTTCGGCCCCATCATTACTGTTGGATTCGAGGGAATATTCGTGCTGCTATATGACCTGGAAAAATCTAGATGGCCAGATGGGTCGCTATAGTCATAGGCAATCTCATGTTTGCCGCCAGTGAACATATTGATTGGGTTGCCAATCATGACTGGCCCGGTAACTGTGCACGAACTGTCGCAAGAATTATTTTTGGCAGGATCAATCTGTGGGCATGCGTCTCCAATGCAAGGAGTGGTAGGTGAGTATCCGCGACTGAACTGTCTATAGTAACTGCCGCTGCAAATCGGATTGGGTCCGCTATGTGTGATATAGGCTTCCAGCACGATATGCGACGGTGAAGACAGGCGAGGCGGCATCCAGCAGATAATGCGCCGGTTACGATCTGGTAAGCCGGACCAAGCGGCGTTTACGAGTTGCTGTAGCGCAAGCTGTGCGTCGCCTTTGGTAGGGCAGCTTATATTTGTATCCCATGCCCTGTAACATTCTTCGATTGGGTTTGAAGCTGCAATTGCAGTGCGTGGAAAAAAGAGCAGCGAGATAATAACCAGGGCGGCCGTTGCCAGAACCAAAAGCTTTTCATTGGCTTGCATCTTTTGACGATTTCCGTTGATGTTTTTTGTGCTTCCAGCTTTCGGGCTGGCAAAGACGATGCGAGTATTGAGGATCGTCAGCTTCATTTAGATAGTCCAGCCAGCCTATTGTTCGGCTGTAATAAAGCAATTCGTGTCGTCAGAGCTTGCTCGGGATGCCGAGAGCAACGGAAGCATGCGTCGCCACAAACGCAAACGGCAGCCCGAACTATGTGGCCAGATCCAGGGTTTCGCATCTCCATATCCTGCATTGCGTCTAACTCCTTGTAGAATTTGTGCAGGGCCCCATGGTCGTGCTTTCGCAGGTAACTTATCTTAGAAGTGGAATCGCTAGCGGCGAGCGTTGCTCTGTTTTTGCAATTGCCATAGTGCATCCCGGCGCTCCGCAGCGGTCGCTGCGAACACGTTGATCAAGATATGCGTAGCGCATATGGGCATGCCGATGCATGATGGCCTAGCGGTTGCCTCGTGCGCGATAGTGCGCGTCCAATCTGCGTGCCGCTTGCGTCAATTGCTCCAATACGCCGTCATTGCAGACGACATCATCGGCAATTGCCAGCCGTTGCTCGCGAGTCCCTTGCGCAGCGATCATGCGATCGGCTGCTTCAGTTGTCGCGCCATCCCGCTGCATCAGACGCTCGTGTTGCAAGGCGACTGGCACGTCGACGACGAGGATGCGGTCGAGCCATGGATAGCCCTCACGTCCGCCAACCTCGGCGAGCAGGGGGACTGCGACAATGGCATAAGGCCCCCGGGCCGCCAGTGCTGCCCGCTGCAGCTCGCTGCGTATTGGGGGGTGGGTGATGGCTTCGAGAGCTCGCCTTTGCGCGGTGTCGGCAAAGACGTGATGACGCAGGGCCTGGCGATTGAGTGTTCCGTCGGCGAGCAGAATGCCATCCCCGAAATGCGCAACGATAGCGTCGAGAATGGGGCCAGGCGCCACCACCTGCCGCGCAACGACATCCGCATCAATGACCGGCACACCCAGTTTCTCGAACTCGGCGGCGAGGGCGCTCTTGCCGGAGGCGATGCCGCCCGTGAGGCCGACGATGAAGTCGCTCATCGTCGTGCCCCGGTCAACGCAGGCCTGCGAAGTGCAGGTAGCCGTCCACCAGGTCGTTGCCCCAGAAGAACACCACCCAGCCGGCGATGGCCAGGTAGGGGCCGAACGGGATCGGGGTGGCACGGTCGCGGCCCTTGGCCACTAGCCAGATCGAGCCGAGGATGGCGCCGACCAGCGAGGAGATCAGGATGATCGGCAGGATGCCTTTCAGCCCGCACCACGCGCCCAGCGCGGCCAGTAGCTTGAAGTCGCCGTGACCCATGCCTTCCTTGCCGGTGAGCTGCTTGAACAGCCACCACACCGTCCACAGCGAGACATAGCCGACCGCCGCGCCCAGCAGGGCGGGCTTGGCCGGCATGTAGAGGTTGTCCATCGAGCCGACCAGGCCCAGCCACATCAGCGGCAGGGTCAGCTGGTCCGGCAGCAGCTTGTGGCGCAGGTCGATGCCGGACATCGCCACCAGGAAGCAGCTCAGCACGATCGCGCCGAAACCCTGCCAGCCGAAGCCGAAGCGCCAGACGCTGGCCACGCACAGGATCGAGGTCAACAGCTCCACCAGCGGGTACTGGATGGAGATCGGCTTGCCGCTGTAGCGCGACTTGCCGCGCAGCATCAGCCAGCTGACGAGCGGAATGTTCTCCCACCATTTGAGCTTGTCGCCGGTGACCGGGTCGTGCGAGGGCTCCACCACGATGCCTGGCGGCGGCGGTTCATAGATGTCCGGCAGCTCCAGGATCTCGCGCGCGTCGCGCCGCCACTGCCACTCCATGCGCTTGGGCAAGCGCAGGATCACCACGTTCAGGAAGCTGCCGATCAGCAGTCCCAGTCCGGCCGCGGCGGGAAAGCCGAGACCGGGATGCTGGTCGAGAAATGCCATTACGTCTTATCCAACCACTGCGCCGAGTTTGAAGATCGGAAGATACATGCCGATGACCATGCCGCCTACGATGGTGCCAATAAACACCATGATCATTGGCTCCAACAAACTGCTAAGCGCATCCACAGCGTTGTTGACCTCCTGTTCGAAGTACTCGGCAACCTTGAACAGCATGGCGTCCAGCGCGCCTGCTTCTTCACCGATCGCGGTCATCTGGATCACCATATGGGGAAACAGGTTGACCTGCTTCATCGCCATGTTGACTGGATAGCCAACTGACACGTCGTCCCGCATGCGTAGCACTGCTTCTTCGTACACTTTGTTGCCTGTGGCGCCCGCCACGATGCCTAGTGCCTCCACCAGCGGAACACCTGCCTTAAACGTAACAGCGGTAGTTCGAGCGAACCGCGAGATCGCACTGTTATGCATGATCTGTCCAATCACAGGCACCTTCAGGATCAAACGATCCATGCCATGTTGCATGCGTAGTGAACGCTTGTATGCGTACACGAAGCCAATGGCTGCCCCGCCTACAATGAACAATAGAGCCCACCAATAACTGACCATGAAGCGTGAAGCTCCCACGATCAGCTGTGTGAACGCGGGTAGCTCTGCGCCGAAACCCTTGAAGACCTCTTCGAACTGGGGGACGACGAAAATCAGCAAAATGGCGCTAACAATAAGGGCAACTGCTACCACCATTGCGGGATAGAAGAGGGCCTTCTTGATCTTGCCTTTCAGGGCCTCGATGTTTTCTTTATAGTTGGCGACAGTATCTAGCACTGTCTCGAGTACGCCAGCGCCTTCGCCCGCGCGGACAAGATTGCGGTAGAGTTCGTCAAATTGCACCGGATGCTTGCTAATTGCTTCATGCAGCGAAGAGCCGCCCTCGATGTCGGTCCTTATTTGGCCGACCATCTTCCTCATTCGCGGGTTCTTATGGCCCTCGCCGATGATCTCTAGGGATGCGACGATAGGGACGCCGGACTTCATCATGGTCGCCATCTGACGACTGAAAAAAGCAATGTCCTTGGGGCCGACCTTTTTGCCAGCAGCGCCGAAAAGTGGCTTAGGTTTTGGTTTGACGACAGTGGGCGTAATTCCCTGCCGACGAAGCTCTGCACGCAGCATATTCACGTTGCGTGCCCCCTGCTCCCCCTTCATCTTTATGCCACGCTTGTCCGTCCCCTCCCATACGAAAGGCTGCATCTGGCTGCTGCTACGGTCGGCTGGCTGCTTCTTGATCACGTTACGCGCGACAGACATAAAAGTTCCCCGTCGGCCATCCCCAGGCCGAGACTACCCATATGGTAGCGCCTTTGGGAGCACTTCACACAATGTAGAGCCTGCCGGGATTGCCCTTGAAGGTTCTGCGGGGCGGCTAAAAGTGACCCCTTACGTCACATCGCAAGAAAGGTCGCACTTCCGGAAATCGGTGCTTCCAATCGGCTCCGGGTCTGCGATGCTTTGCCCTGGGGAGACTCCTGGGTTGAGATGTATAGTTGGCACGCAACCTGCTTAACCCTTCCTGCAAGAAACCTGGCGTCTAGGTCATTACGGCCGGCGACATGCGACAACCTTTGATATTCACCACCTCTAGGGGATGTACTCATGAAGAAGCAACAAGGCTTTACTTTGATCGAATTGATGATCGTGGTTGCGATCATTGCCATCCTGGCAGCCATTGCACTCCCGGCGTATCAGGACTACACCATTCGCTCGCGAGTTTCGGAACTGGCTGTGATGGCTAGCTCCTTCAAGACGACCGTCGCAGAAAATATTGCCAACAACGGTGGCACTTTGCCGGCTGATGCTTGCGTCGGTGTCGGTGCCACTGCAGCGACAACTAATATGGCCTCGATCGCATGCACTCCTGCTACCGGTAATATCGTCGTTACTGGCGATGCGACTCGTACCAAGGGTACCGTCCTGACTTATGCTCCCACCGTGGGCGCCGCCAATTCGGCGGTTGGCACTACTTGGCTCTGCACGGGAAGTGGCAGCCAGTCTAAGTACTACCCGGCCGAGTGCCGTCGCTAATTGTCGATGCAGTAGCAACTCGGTGATCTAGAGGCCTCGCAAATGCGGGGCCTCTTTGCATGAGGCATTCATTGCGGCCTTCATACAGGAGCATCTATGGGCCGGGAAAACGGTTTCACTCTGCTTGAGCTGATGATCGTCGTGGCGATCGTGGGGATACTGTCCGCCTTGGCCCTGCCTGCTTATCGAAGCTATGTAGTCAAAGCGCGCGTGTCGGAGGCAATTGTTTTGGCTGACTCTGCTAAGGCAGCGGTGACGCAGAATGTCAATAACGAAAATGCTTTGACCAATACTGCATGTGCGGGGGTGAGCGGGCTTTCGTCACCTACTAAGAATGTGTCTTCCTTTACGTGCCAGGGTGCAGGAATTCTTACGGTCGTCACTACCAGCGTTGCCGGTTCGGTCACTCTTTCACTTGTACCCAGCTACAACTCAGATCGCCCGGTAGTGTGGACTTGCCGGCATGTTTCCGGACCAGCTAGCTACGTGCCGTCAGATTGCCGAAACTGATGTAGTTAGTTAAGTTGCTATGTCTGCGTAGGAGTTTTGCCATGAACGTTGCAATCAGCTCAAATCTAGTTGGGATTACCGGCATTGCGCGGCGCCTTGTTCAGGATGGCGCGCTCGATGAGGCGAGTGCACGTGCGGCAATGGATCATGCAACCCAGGCCAAGGTTCCTTTGCCGCAATGGTTCGCCGAAAAGAAGCTTGTAACAGCCGCGCAACTCGCGGCCGCCAACGCGGTCGAGTTCGGTATGCCGTTGATGGACGTGTCGGTCTTCGACGCCAACCAGAACGCAGTCAAGCTGGTCAGTGAAGAGTTGCTCCAGAAGTACCAGGTGCTGCCGCTGTTCAAGCGCGGCAACCGGTTGTTCGTGGGGGTGAGCAACCCGACCCAGACCCGGGCGCTGGACGACATCAAGTTCCATACCAATCTAGTGGTCGAGCCGATCCTGGTCGACGAGGACCAGATCCGTCGCACCTTGGAGCAATGGCAAGCCAGCAATGCGGCGCTTGGCTCGTCGCTCGGTGACGACGATGAGGGGATGGGCGACCTGGACGTGTCGGCCGGGGACGAGGACATGGGCGCCGGCGGGGATTCCGGGGTCGATGCCAAGGGCGACGACACGCCGGTGGTGAAGTTCGTCAACAAGGTGCTGGTGGATGCGATCCGGCGGGGAGCCTCCGACATCCACTTCGAGCCGTACGAAGACGACTACCGGGTGCGCTTGCGGATCGATGGGCTGCTGAAGAATGTGGCCAAGGCACCGGTAAAGCTGAACCAGCGCATCGCGGCGCGCCTGAAGGTGATGTCGCAGTTGGATATCGCCGAGAAGCGGGTGCCGCAGGACGGGCGCATCAAGCTCAACCTGTCCAAGACCAAGCAGATCGACTTCCGCGTGAGCACCTTGCCGACCTTGTTCGGCGAGAAGGTGGTGCTGCGTATCCTGGACGGCAGCGCGGCCAAGCTGGGCATCGAGAAGCTGGGCTACGAGGCGGACCAGCAGAAGCTGTTCCTGGAGGCGATCCACAAACCCTACGGGATGGTGCTGGTGACCGGGCCGACCGGTTCGGGCAAGACGGTGTCGCTGTATACGGCACTCGGCATCCTCAACGACGAGACGCGCAACATCTCCACCGCCGAGGACCCCGTTGAAATTCGCTTGCCTGGCGTCAATCAGGTGCAGCAGAACAACAAGCGCGGCATGACCTTTGCCGCGGCGCTGCGTTCGTTCTTGCGCCAGGATCCGGACATCATCATGGTCGGCGAAATCCGCGACCTGGAGACCGCCGAGATTGCGATCAAGGCCGCGCAGACCGGTCACATGGTGCTGTCCACGCTGCATACCAACGATGCGCCGCAGACCATCGCGCGTTTGATGAACATGGGCATTGCCCCTTACAACATCACCTCGTCGGTGACCCTGGTGATCGCGCAGCGTCTGGCGCGGCGCCTGTGCAACAACTGCAAGCGCAAATCGACCTTGCCCGAGCATGCGTTGCTGGCGGAAGGCTTCACGCCTGCGCAGATCGCTGCCGGGATCGAGCTGTATGAGGCGGTCGGTTGCGACGAGTGCACCGAAGGCTACAAGGGCCGTACCGGTATCTACCAGGTGATGCCGATGACCGACGAGATCGGCGCGATCGTGCTGGAAGGCGGCAATGCGATGCAGATTGCCGAGGCGGCGCAGAGTATCGGCATCCGCGACCTGCGCCAGTCGGCGTTGGTCAAGGCCGCGCACGGGGTGACCAGCCTGGCCGAGATCAACCGAGTGACGAAGGACTAAGGGCTGGGATTTGGGGATTCGGGATTGGGGATTCGCAAGAGCCCCCGACCGGCGGGCTGGGCAGCTGTCTGTCTTGGATCGTTACTGGCAACCTGCATCAGGTGGACTGGATGAAGGTCGCGCGGGTGATCAGCCTGGCCGAGATCAATCGGGTGACCAAGGACTAAGGCCGGGAATTGGGAATTGGGAATCGGGATCGGGGAATCGGAAAAGCTGGCTACGGCGGTAATCCCTCTCCCCCAAGCTTTTGCTCACCGGTTTTGGCGAGACTGGGCAAAGTTGCAAAGCCCCAATAAAAACGGCGCTTCCTCGTAAGAGGAGCGCCGTTTTTTATTGGTGAACAGCATAAGGCTATGAATGCCGTCTTCTAGGGTCATGGAGACGTAGAGGTCAGAACGGAGCATTCAGAAGAAACGCAGCCAACTCGCGTTTACGAATCCCCAATGCCGAATCCCCAATCCCAGCCTTCCAGCTACTCCATCCCCAACTTCTTCAACTTGTAACGCAACGCCCGAAACGTGATGCCCAGCTGCGCGGCGGTCTTGGTCTTGTTCCAGCGGTTTTCTTCCAGCGCCTTCTGGATCGCGGCGCGCTCCAGTTGCTCGATGTAGGAAGGCAGGGCGGCCGAGGCGGGGTCGATGTCGACCACCGCTTCGCGGGGTTCGACGGCGGCGCTGCCGGGGGTGGCGGCCAGGCGATGGCCGCCGTGGGCGGGCAGGCGCAGGTCGGTGGCGCTGATCTGGTCGTCTTCGGCCAGGGCCAGGGCGCGTTCTAGGATGTTTTCCAGCTCGCGCACATTGCCCGGGAAGCCGTACTGGTCCAGCGCGTCGAGCGCGGACTGGGTCAGCAGCGGAATCGGCCGGCCGTGGCTATGTGCCAGGCGCGCGATGATGGCCGCGGCCAGTTGCGGCAGGTCGCCGCCGCGTTCGCGCAGCGGCGGCACGCGCAGTTCGATGACGTTGATGCGGTAGTACAGGTCGTGGCGAAAACGGCCGTCGGAGACCAGGTCGCCCAGGTTCTTGTGGGTGGCCGAGAGAATGCGCACGTCCACCAGCGACTCGCTGGAGGCGCCCACCGGGCGCACCGATTTTTCCTGGATCGCGCGCAGCAGCTTGACCTGCATCTGCAGCGGCAATTCGGCCACCTCGTCCAGAAACAGCGTGCCGCCGTGCGCGGCCTGGAACAGGCCTGGCTTGTCGGCATGTGCGCCGGTGAAGCTGCCCTTCTTGTGGCCGAAGAACTCGCTTTCCATCAGTTCGGCGGGGATGGCGCCGCAGTTGACTGGCACGAACGGGCCGGCCGCGCGTGCGCCCTGTTCGTGGATGGTGCGGGCGACCAGTTCCTTGCCCACGCCCGATTCGCCGACGATGTAGACCGGCGCCTGGCTGCGCGCGACCTTGCCGATGGTGGCGCGCAGGCTTTCCATCGCACTGGAATCGCCCAGCAGGCGGCTGGCCTGTTCCGGTGGCGGCGGTGGCGGGGCAGGGCGGTCGCGGTTATTCAATTCCAGCGCGTGCTTGACCAGGCCGCGCAGCACGCTGATGTCCACCGGCTTGCTGACGAAGTCGAAGGCACCGGCCTTCAAGGCTTCCACCGCCAGGTCCATGCTGCCGAACGCGGTGATCATCGCCACCGGGGTCTGCGGATAATGCTTGGCGATTTCGGTAACCAGTTCAATGCCGTTGCCGTCGGGCAACCGCATGTCGGTCAGGCACAGGTCGTAGGGATTGTTGGCCAGCAGCTCGCGTGCTTCGGCCAGGTTGGCGGCGGTGCTGATGCGCAGGCCCATCCGGCCCAGGGTGAGAACAAGCAGTTCGCGAATGTCACGCTCGTCATCGACAACCAAGGCACTTTTCGGTTCGTTCATGTCGCGCACGATAGCCCACGGCGATGACCGTCGACAATTGCCGGCCGGGTCCGGGCGTAACGATTCACGCGATCACACGATGGTGCGCGGGCGCAGCGCGATGCGCAGCGGCTGGCTGCACGGACACGATCGCAGTGCCAGCGCAGGCCGCAGCGCCATTGGCTTGCTGCTGGCATGACGCAGCGCTCTCGCTCATTTCCCGAGCAGGCTATTGGGCCCCTGCAACAGGATCCGGAAACAGGCGCCGCCGCCCGGCACCGACACGTAGTCCAGTTGCGCCTGGTTGGCGCGGCACAGTTCCTGGGCGATATACAGGCCCAGCCCGGTGCCGTGCTCGGAGGTGGTGTAGAACGGGCGGAACAATTGCGCGGCCACCGTCTCCGGGATGCCGGGGCCGCGGTCGACCACGTCGATCACCGCCATGCGCTCCATGCGCTCCACTCGCAGTTTCACCCGCGCCGGTTCGTCCATGACCCGGCCGTACTTGAGCGCGTTGTGCACCAGCGCGGTCAGGATCTGGTGCAGGTGCTTTGGGTCGATCAAGGCATGCACGGCATTGCCCTGGATGCTGGCCTCCAGGATGTCGGTCTCCATCGACAGGGTCTGCCGGTACTCGACCACGAAGCGGCGCACGAAGGCGGCCAGATCCAGGTTGTCCGGGCTTGCGCGCTCGCGGCGGGCCAGCGCGAGCACGCTCTCGACAATGCCGTTGGTGCGCTGGCATTGCTGGTGGATGATCTGCAGCAGGCGGCGGTCGGCATCGCCGATGTCCGGGGATTCTTCCAGCAGCTGTGAGGCGTAGCTGATCGCCGCCAGCGGGTTGCGGATCTCGTGTGCCAGGCTGGCCGAAAAGCGCCCCATCGCCGACAGGGTGAGCGATTCGGCGCGCCGCGACACCACGCTGGCATCGTCCAGAAACACCAGCACCAGGTCGCTGTCGGCGAGCAGCCGCACGAAGCGCGGCTGCACTTCCGGGCGGTCGGCGCCCAGTTGCAGCGGGGCCTCTTCCTGGCGCCAGCCGCTGCGCCAGCGCTGCAGGCGGCGCGACAGTTCGGGCGTGAGCGCCGCCAGCGACAGGTCGACCGGGGCGTTGCGCTGGTCGCCGTCGCCGAGCAGCGCCAGCGCCGCCTCGTTGGCCAGGGTGATGCGGTTGTGCGTATCGACCACCAGCACGCCGGTGCGCATGCGGCGGATGATCAGTTCGTTGATCTCGTAGAGGTTGGCGACCTGCGCGCCGCGTTCTTCGGCCAGTACCTGATTGCGGCGCGCACGCGAGCCGATCTGTTCGCAGATGAAGGCCACCGCGACGTAGCTGGTGGCGAACATCGCCAGTTCCGCGACCGGGCGGGCGGCGCCGCCACCTTCGAGCAGGGTCCACAGGTATTCCAGCACGATGGCGCCGCTGGCGAGCACCGCGATGCTCATGCCGTAGCGCAGGCGCAGCAGGATCGAGGCAGCGGCGACATTGAACAGCAGCATCATCGCGATGCCGGCGCTGGCGCCGGGCAGCGCATGCGTGGCCAGGGTCGCCGCGGCGATGTCGGCCAGCACCGAACAGAACACGGTGGTGGTCAGCCGGCGCTCGCTGCGGCCCCAGAACAGCAGCGGGATCGCCACCGACAGATAGCCGATCGCCACGCCGGCCGCCAGGCGCGGGTAACGCGGCTCCGGGATCGCGTCGGACAGGGGGCTGAACACCAGCGCGGCGATCAGCCCGGCCACCAGCACCCGGTACAGCGAAAAGAAGTACAGCTCGCGCTGCGGCGCGGACTGGATCCGGTCGATAAGCGATGGGCTGGATGGCAAGCCGATTCCCCGCTGGAGCAAGCCGCGAGTATAGGCAGGTGCGCGGCCCGCGCAGCGCTTGCGCACAGTGCCGGGCGGCGTGCAAGCGCCGCAAACGGCGGGCCGCGCGCGCCGACTTTTGCGCCGCACGGCGTGGTCGGCCACAATAGGCGGCCCGTTCGCGTCTCTTGACGTGCCGCCCAGGCGGTCTGCGTTGCACGCAGCGGTCGTTTCCTTTTCCCACGGTGACGCATGAATTTCCACGAATACCAGTCAAAACAGCTGCTTGCCGAGTACGGCATCCCCGTTCCGGCCGGCAAGGTCGCGGCGACCCCGGACGAAGCGGTTGAAGTCGCCAATTCCCTGGGCAAGGGCCCCTGGATGGTGAAGGCGCAGATCCACGCGGGCGGTCGCGGTAAGGCTGGCGGCGTCAAGTTCTGCAAGACCACCGACGACGTGAAGGCCGCAGCGGCCAAGATGCTCGGCACCAAGATGTCCACCTACCAGACCGCCGGCGTCGAGCTGCCGATCAACCTGGTGCTGGTGACCACCGCCGGCGAGATCGTCAAGGAGCTGTACCTGTCGATCCTGGTCGACCGCGGCACCAAGACCATCACCTACATCGCCTCCAGCGAGGGTGGCGTGGAGATCGAGCAGGTCGCCGCCGAGACGCCGGAGCTGATCCACTCGCTCAACGTCGATTTCGTCGAAGGCGTGCAGGGCTACCACGGCCGCGATTTCGGCTTCAAGCTCGGCCTGACCGCCAAGCAGGCCGGCCAGTTCGCCAGCATCATGGTGAACCTGTATCGCCTGTTCAACGAAAAGGATCTGGCGCTGGTTGAAATCAACCCGCTGGCGATCCTGGACGACGGCAACCTGTACGCACTGGACGGCAAGTTCGACAGCGACGACAACGCCGCGTTCCGTCAGAAGCAGCTGGTCGCCATGCGCGACAAGACGCAGGAAGACGAGACCGAAGTGACCGCGTCGGAGCTGGACATCAACTACGTCACCATGGACGGCAACATCGGTTGCATGGTCAACGGCGCAGGCCTGGCCATGGCCACCATGGACGTGATCAAGCTCAACGGCGGCGAGCCGGCGAACTTCCTGGACGTGGGCGGCGGCGCCAACAAGCAGCGCGTCATCGAGGCGTTCAAGCTGATCCTGTCCTCGGACAAGGTCGAAGGCATCTTCGTCAACATCTTCGGCGGCATCGTCCGTTGCGACATGATTGCCGAGGGCATCATCGCTGCGGTCAAGGAAGTGGGCGTCAAGGTCCCGGTCGTGGTGCGCCTGGAAGGCACCAATGTGGAAGAAGGCAAGCAGCTGCTGCGCGACAGCGGCATGGCCATCATCCCGGCCGACAACATCAACGACGGTGCCAAGAAGGTCGTCGAAGCTGTCAAGAACGCCGCCTGATCCACGACACCGAAGGAACTATCCATGTCCGTTTTGATTAACAAGAACACCAAGGTGATCGTGCAGGGCTTCACCGGCCAGCAGGGCACCTTCCACGCCACTCAGATGATCGAGTACGGCACCCAGGTCGTCGGCGGCGTGACGCCGGGCAAGGGCGGCACCACGCATATCGACCTGCCGGTGTTCAACACCGTGGCCGATGCCGTGCAGAGCACCGGCGCCGATGCGTCGGTGATCTATGTGCCGCCGCCGTACGCGGCCGATGCGATCCTGGAAGCGGCCGCGGCCGGCATCAAGGTCATCGTCTGCATCACCGAAGGCATCCCGGTGCTGGACATGCTGCGCGTCAAGAACGTGCTGACCCGCTCGCATCCGGACACCGTGCTGATCGGGCCGAACTGCCCCGGCGTGATCACCCCGGGCGAGTGCAAGATCGGCATCATGCCGGGCCACATCCACAAGCCGGGCAAGATCGGCATCGTGTCGCGTTCGGGCACCCTGACCTATGAAGCGGTCAAGCAGACCACCGAAGTGGGCCTGGGCCAGAGCACCTGCATCGGTATCGGTGGCGACCCGATCAACGGCCTGAACTTCGTCGACTGCCTCAAGCTGTTCAACGAAGACCCGCAGACCGAAGGCATCATCATGGTCGGCGAAATCGGTGGCGACGCCGAGGAAGCCGGTGCCGAGTACATCAAGCAGTTCGTGAAGAAGCCGGTGGTCGGCTTCATCGCCGGTGCGTCGGCTCCGGCCGGCAAGCGCATGGGCCACGCCGGTGCGATCGCATCGGGCGGCAAGGGCACCGCCGAAGGCAAGTTCGCGGCGATGGAAGCCGCTGGCGTCAAGACCGTCCGTTCGCCGGGCGATCTGGGTGCGGCGATTGCTGCGCTGGTGAAGTAAGCACGCCGCGCGCGCAAGCGCGTAGCGTCGGAGAGGCCGCCTTCGGGCGGCCTTTTTTGTGGCTAGCCATTCGTGGCTAGCAGTTTGTGGCAATGGCCGACGTGGCCATTTCCGTGGCCAATGGCTGGCTGGTGTCAGCGTCTTCGCCGGCCGCCGTTGCCTGCTGCGGCTTGGCGGCGGATTCGAGCGGCTTGCAGCGTTCGATTCAAAGCTCGTGCTGTTGCGCATTGAGCTCAAGCAACAGATCCACGAACGCGCGCACCTTTGCCGGTCGAAAGCGCGTTGCCGGGAACACGGTGTGGATGCCGCCGGACGGCAACTGCCACTGCGGCAGCACATGCAGCAAGCGACCGGCGGCCAGATCGTCGGCGACCACATAATCGGGCAGCACCGAGATGCCTGCACCCTGGCACACCGCCTCGCGCACGGCGAGGGTGGCGTCGAGAAAGACGCCCGGCTGCACGTCCACACTCTGCGGCGCATGCGTGGCGTGCGCGAATTGCCAGCGCTGGTGATCGCGCAATGCAGTGTTCGCCACGAAGGGCAGGGTGGCGACGTCCTGCGGCGATGCGATTCGGGCCAGCTGCGCGGCCATCGCGGAAGGCGCGACCAGCAACTGGCGAAACGCGCCGATCCTGCGTGCCTGCAGGCTGCTTTCGGCCAGCCAGCCGACCCGGATCGCAAGCTCGATGTTGGCCGTCATCAGGTCCAGGGTCTGGTCGCTGAGGATCGCGTCGACCTTGCAGGCCGGATGGCGCCGGGTGAAGGCCGCGATCGCCGGCACCACCACGCGCACGCCGTAGTCCAGCGGGGCGGTGAGCCGGAGCAGCCCGGACGGTTCGGCGGCGGTGTCGGTGAGTGCGTCGAAGGCGTCGTCGGTATCGCGCAGGATGGCCGCGCAGCGCTGGTAGAACGCCTGCCCGAGTTCGGTGGTGCGCACCCTGCGGGTCGTGCGCACCAAGAGCGAGGTGCGGCATTCGCGCTCCAGGCGGGCGACCTGCTGGCTCACCACCGCCTTGGTGATGCCCAGGCGCTCGGCGGCCGCCGTGAAGGAGCCGGTGTCCACCACTGCGACGAAGTAGGCCAGGCGGCGCAGATTGCCCAGGCCGCCTGGCCCGGTCTCGCTTCGATTGTGTGTCTTTGGCATACGGTATGTTTATGGCGGATGGATTTAAGAGTCAACGGCGCGGGCCTAGGATGCCTTCCTCGCCACCGGATGCCGCTGCCATGTCCACTACCGTTCACTACATTTACGACCCGCTGTGCGGCTGGTGCTATGGCGCCAGCGCGGTGGTGTCGGCGTTGCAGGCACGGGCCGATGTCACGCTGCAAACCAGCCGGGCTGTTTCTGGGCGCGGGCGCCAGGGCGATGGACGACACCTTCGCCGGCTACGCCTGGTCCAACGACCAACGCATTGCGCAGCTAACCGGCCAGGGTTTCAGCGCCCAGTATCTGCAACGCGTGCTCGGCAATCGTCAGCAGCGCTTCGATAGCGCTCCGGCGACGTTGGCACTGACGGCGGTGGCGCGTGTCGCTCCGTCGCGCGAAGTGCAGGTGCTGGGGGCCATCCAGCGGGCGCGCTATGTCGAGGGCGACGATGTGACCGCGCTGGACACGCTGGTGGGCCTGCTGCAATCGCTTGGGCTGGAGCAGGCCGCGAAGCAGATCGCCGCGCCGGATGCGCAGCTGCTTGCGCTGACACAGGCGCGCATCGACCAGGCGCTGGAGCTGTTGCAGGAATTCGATGTACGCGGCGTGCCGACGCTGGTTGCGCAGTCGTCCGGCAAGCGGTGGTTGCTGGATGTCGGGGCGGGTTATGGCAACCCCGATGTCGTCCTGCGGCAGTTGGATGCTGGGCATTTTTAGGCATCTGGGGGACTGGTTTCTCGCCATGGGGTTGGCTTTCTTGCAGCTGACCTTTCCCCACACACGTCTCCAGTGACTTGGTTGTCTTCCGCCGCACCCTCACCCCAACCGTCGCCATCCCTAAAGGCCGAAACAATGCCAACCCGACGAGACGTCATCAAAACCCTGGCCGTTGCGAGTGTCGCAACCGCCTTCCCTGGAGCGAATACCGCCATGGCTGCACCGACTACACTGACGTATCAACATTTCCCCGCCGGCGAACATGGGTTCTTCCGCGCGCCGGTGCTGATTTCCGGCACGCACGATGCGGTGCTGATCGATGGTGGCTTCACCCTGCCCGACGGCAAGGCGCTGGCCGAGGCGATCCGCGCCAGCGGCAAGACGCTGACCACCATCTACATCAGCCAGAGCGACCCGGACTACTACTTCAGCCTGGCGCCGATCAAGGCTGCCTTCCCCGAGGCGCGCGTCATCGCCGCCTCGGCCACCATTGCGGCGATCAAGGGCAATGTCGAAAAGAAACTGGCCACCTGGGGCCCGCAGCTAAAGGAAAACGGCCCGCAGCGCCTGGCCGACATCGTGATGCCGGAACCCTTCGATGGCCCTGCGCTCACACTGGAAGGCCACGCGCTGGAGATCGTCGAAGCCGACGGTCTGGCCAATCGACGTTATGTCTGGGTGCCTGCACTCAAGGCAATCTTCGGTGGCGTGCTGGTGTTCTCCGGCACGCATGTGTGGACCGCCGATACGCGTGGCGCCGAAGGTCGTGCCGCCTGGCGCAAGGCGCTGGACAGCATGGCGGCGCGTTCGCCGTCGGTGGTGGTGGCCGGCCATCTGCTGCCGGGCGCGCCCACCGATGCCTCAGCCATCGCCTACACGCGCGATTATCTGCTGGCTTTCGAGCAAGAGCTGGCCAGGCACAGCAACAGTGCCGACCTGATCAAGGCCATGACCGCGCGCTACCCCGATGCCGGCATGACGGTGGCATTGCAGATCGGCGCCAAGGTCGCCACCGGCGAGATGCAGTGGGGTTGATGCGATGACGGCGCAGCCGGACATCGTCCGCGCAGGCGCCGTGCACGCAGCGGACGCGTAACACCGAGGCGCGGCAGATCCCTGCACGCCGCCGCGCTTCTGGAATAATGCAGGCTTGGCGGCGACGCCGGTCTGCATCCCGGTCTGTTGCGGGATGCGGCGCAGCCACGCCTTCCCCGCTGCATTCGCATAGGCCTTCCAATGTCCCAGACGCTCCGCATCGCCATGGCGCAGTTCGACTTCCCGGTCGGCGCCGTGACGCGCAATACCGATCGCATCATCGACTTCATCGCGGCAGCGCGCGACGAGTTCGATGCGGACATCGTGCTGTTTCCCGAGCTGGCGATCAGCGGCTACCCGCCGGAAGATCTGCTGCTGCGGCCCGGTTTTCTCGCCCATTGCCAGGAAGCGCTGGCGCGCATCGCCGCCAGTACGCGCGGCATCGTGGCGGTGGTCGGCTGGCCGCAGAGTGCCGGCAGCGTGGTCTACAACGCCGCCAGCGTGTTGCGCGACGGGCGTATCGAGGCGACGTATCGCAAGCGCGAATTGCCCAATTACGCGGTGTTCGACGAGCGCCGCTACTTCGACGTGGACCCGGATGGCGACAACTGCGTGGTCACGGTCAAGGGCGTGCAGGTGGGCGTGGTGATCTGCGAGGACCTGTGGTTTGCCGAACCGCTGGCCAGGACCGTGCAGGCCGGCGCCGAGCTGGTGCTGGTGCCCAATGCCTCGCCCTACGAGCGCGGCAAGCATGCGCAGCGCGATGCCCTGCTGGCCGAGCGCACCCGCGAGAGCGGGGCGGCGATTGCCTACCTCAACGTGGTCGGCGGCCAGGATGCGCTGGTGTTCGACGGCGCATCGGTGGTGGCCGATGGCGACGGTACCGTGCATCCGGCCGCTGCCGCCTTCGTCGATCAGTGGCTGGTGGTGGACTACGCCGCCGGCGAGCGCAGTTTCACCCCGGTGGTGTGGGTGGACGATGGCGACGAGAGCATGGATGCGCTGGCCTGGCGCGCCGTGGTGCGCGGGCTGCAGGACTATTGCCGCAAGAACGGCTTCAGCAAGGTCTGGCTGGGCCTGTCCGGCGGCATCGATTCGGCGCTGGTGCTGGCGATGGCGGTCGATGCGCTGGGCGGCGACAACGTCACCGCAGTGCGGTTGCCGTCGCGCTACACCGCCAACCTGTCCAACGATCTGGCCGACGAGCAATGCCGCGCGCTGGGCGTCAAGCTGGAAACCATCGCGATCGAGCCGGCGTTCGAAGGCCTGCTCGCCGCGCTGGGGCCGATGTTCGAAGGCACCCAGCCGGACATCACCGAAGAAAACCTGCAGTCGCGCAGCCGTGGGGTGATCCTGATGGCGCTGTCCAACAAGTTCGGCGGGCTGCTGCTGACCACCGGCAACAAGAGCGAGTACGCGGTGGGTTACGCCACCATCTACGGCGACATGTGCGGCGGCTACGCCCCGCTCAAGGATCTATACAAGACCGAAGTGTTCGGCCTGGCCAAGTGGCGCAACACCGTGGGCGGGGCGCCGGTGATACCGCCGGCCGTGATTTCGCGCCCGCCCTCGGCCGAGTTGCGCGACAACCAGACCGATCAGGATTCGCTGCCGCCGTACGATGTGCTGGACGGCATCCTGTACCGCTACGTCGACCAGGAGCAGTCGCGCGATGACATCGTCGCGGCCGGCTATGCCGCCGACATGGTCGAGCACGTGCTGCGGCTGGTGCGGCTCAACGAATGGAAGCGCCACCAGGCCGCGCCCGGGCCCAAGGTGTCGCGGCGCGCGTTCGGGCGCGAGCGGCGTTACCCGATCACCAATGGCTATTCCGGCCAGTAGCCCGAACGGCTATTGCGGTCGGTCGCCCGGCGCATCGGCTGTCGTTGCGGTGGCCGGTGCTTGGGCAAAGCGGGTGAGCAGGTCCAGGGTCGGCTTGGGCCGGGTCAGGTCGTACATCAGGCCGAAATGGCCTTCGGTGCCCTGGATGCTGGTCTGGTCCAGCAATTCGTAGACGTTCACCTCGGACACCACGTCGGCATAGTTGTCGCGCACGTTGCGCAGCAGCTGCGCCAGGCTGTCGTAGCAGCCGCGGTCGCCTTCCGCACCGCCGGTGGTGTTGCCGGTGTAGATCTCCGCACAGTTGAGTTCGTTGAAGAACACCGGGGTCTTGTAGGTCTGCGCCGCGGTGCGCAGCTGGCCCAGGTACAACGCGCTCCAGTAGCCGGCATCCTGGTGGAAGGCGTAGTAGTGGAAGCTGATGTGGTCGAAATCGAAGCCGGCCGCCTTGGCCTTGGCCAGGAACCATAGCGAGCCATTGCGATCGCCGGGGCAGCGTGCGTTGGCGCTGCGGTCGTCGCTGTTGCAGGCGGTGATGTTGATGGTGAAACGCAGGCCGGCGCCCAGTTCGTTGGAGGCCTGGCGCATGCCCAGGTACATCGTGGTCATTGCCGCGATGCGAACATCGGCCTCGGCGCGCACCAGGTCCTGTTCGTTGCCGATCTCCCACACCTTGATGTCGGCCGCATAGCGGCGTGCCAGCTGGTAGCCGATCTCGCGCGACATCGGGTAGACCATCGGGCGCAGCGTGATGCCGTACTTGCGCGCCAGCGGGACCAGCGCATCCAGCGTTGCGTAATCGCGCGGGTCCACATCGAAGCGGTAGCTGCGCAGATTGCGTGCGGCCAGCAGCTTGAAGCGGGCCTCGGCCTGGGCCATGGAATAGCCGGGGCGATTGTCGTGGGCGTTGACGCCATAGACGATCGGCGCCGCGGTGGCGGTGGTGGTCATCGCCGCCAGCAACAGGGCGAGCAGGAACGGGACGATGCAGCGGGACATGCGGCCTCCTGGGCGGGCGCCAGCGGGGAGTCGGAGCTTCTTCAGGGCCGAGTATAGGCAGCGCACCGGCGCGGTTCGGTGACCTGGTGCCGGGTCTGGCGACGTGCCCGCAGCTGTCGCAGGCAGGCGCGCCCCGCGTTGCGCGAGAGGGTGGGGCGCGGGCGCGGAATGCGGGACGGCCGATCTCCCGGTCGATCAGGCGTCATTGTCGCCAGGCATCGCGAGTGCCTGCGGCAGCCGGCGCGCCGTCACCGCCGCAGGCGCGTTACCGCAATAAAAAAGGGGCCTTGCGGCCCCTTCTCATCACACCGGCGACTACTGTCTCAGTCGCGGCTCATCTGTGCGTTGCGCTGACCGGTGGCGGCAGACTTCTCGCCGGCGAACGGGTTGAGCTTGCGGATGGCCCAGGGATACTTCGGCCAGTCGCCGGTCAGCCACGGGTGCTGCGGGCTGTTGAGCTCCAGCACGCGGCGTGCGTCGGCGGCCAGGGTCTTGTTGCCCAGGTGGGTGTAGGCCTCTGCCAGCACCGCGACCGCGTCGTATTGGTAGGCGCTCTGCGGATAGGTTTCCAGCAGGTAGTTGGCGCGACCGGCCGCCGAGACCCAGGCATTGCGCCGCAGGTAGTACAGCGCGTTGTCCAGTTCATGCTGGGCGAACACGTCGCGCAGCTCGATCATGCGCTTGCGCGCATCCGGCGCGTAGCGGCTGTTCGGGTAGCGGTCGGTGACGGTGTTGAAGTCGTTGTAGGCCTGCTGCGGCGAGGACAGGTCGCGACGGCTCGGATCCAGCGACCACACGCGGCGCAGGAACACCGTATCGCGGTTGCTGTTGGCCAGCCCGCGCAGGTAGTACAGATACGAGATGTTGCGATGGGTCGGATAGGTCCGAATGAAGCGGTCGACGCTGGAGACGGTGTCATCGTGCTTGCCGGCCTTGTACTGGGCATAGGCGGTTTCGATCATCGCCTGCTCGGTGTACGGGCCGTACGGGTACTGGGCGATCAGGCGCTTGTAGCTGGCTTCGGCGCCGGCCCAGTTGCCTTTCTCCATCAGGCCGTGGCCCTTGCCGTAGAGCTGCTCGACCGGCATGCCCTCATCGGGATTCTTGTCCTTGGCGCCGCGGTGGCAGCCGGTGACGACGAACGCCATGACCAGCATGAGGGCAATCAGGCGCGCAGGCGCGGAAAACGTGGACCGTCGGATCATGGGTCTGGGCAGGACGCATCAGGAAAACGAGAGCGCGATGATAGCCTAGTGGCCTGTCCGGCGACTGACTCCCGCCGCCCGGACCGCCAAATTCCCGCTTTTGCCTGAGTGCCCGTGTCCATGTCCGACCCATCTGCCGACCCCCTCGACCCGTCCATCCGCCAGGCCATCGTGCCCGACAACGCCGCTGGACGCCGTTTCGACGCGGTGCTGGCCGAGCTGTTCCCCGAATTCTCGCGCTCGCGCCTGTCGGAGTGGATCAAGTCCGGCGATGCGCTGCTGAACGGGGAAATGGCGCGCCCGCGCGACACCTTGCGCGGCGGCGAGAGCGTGCAGGTGCAGGTGGTGCTGGAAACCCAGACCCACGCCGCGCCGCAGGACATCCCGCTGAGCGTGCTGTACGAAGACGACCAGGTACTGGTGATCGACAAGCCGGCCGGGCTGGTGGTGCACCCGGGCGCGGGCAATCCGGACGGTACCCTGGTCAACGCCTTGCTGTTCCGCGACCCGGCGCTGGCGGCAGTGCCGCGCGCAGGCGTGGTGCACCGGCTGGACAAGGACACCAGTGGGGTGATGGTGGTGGCGCGTACCGTGCAGGCGCAGACCGCGCTGGTGGAACAGCTGTCCGCACGCGATGTGCATCGCCAGTATCTGGCGGTGGTGGTGGGCGCGCTGGTCTCCGGCGGCACCGCCAACGCGCCGATCGACCGCCATCCGCGCGATCGGCTGAAGATGGCGGTGCGTGACGACGGCCGCGATGCGGTCACCCATTACCGCCTGCGCGAGCGCTTCCGCGCGCACACCGCGCTGGAATGCCGGCTGGAAACCGGGCGCACCCACCAGATCCGCGTGCACATGGCGCATCTGAAGTCGCCGATCGTCGGCGACCCGCTGTACGGCGGCGCGCTCAAGCTGCCCAAGGGCGCCACCGACGAACTGGTGCACGAGCTGCGCACCTTCAAGCGCCAGGCGCTGCATGCCGAAACCCTGGAATTCCTGCACCCGGTCAGCGGCGAGCCGGTGCGCGCCAGCGCGCCGGTACCGGCCGACCTGCAGCGGCTGATGACGGCCCTGCGCGAAGACAGCGCACGCGCCGCCGAGCTGGCACGCCGCTGACGTGGCCGCCGCCGCACCCTTCGTGCTGCCGGCCGACTGGCCGGCGCCACCACGCATCCATGCGCTGACCACGCTGCGTCACGGCCTGGGCGGCTCGCTGGCGCCGTTCGACACGCTCAACCTCGGCAACCGCAACAGTGCCGATGGCGACGCGCCGGAGCAGGTGGAACGCAACCGGGCGCTGCTGGTCGAGGCGCTGGTACTGCCCGGTACCCCGCAGTGGCTGCGTCAGGTGCATGGGGTGGAGGTACTGCGTGTCGACGCGCCCGTGCTCGCGCCCGGCGAACAGCCGCCTGCAGCAGGCACTGTCGCGCCAGGCGCGCAGGAACCGGTCGCCGATGCAGCGGTGACCGCTGTGCCCGGCGTGGTGCTGGCGATCCTCACCGCCGATTGCCTGCCGGTCGTGCTCGCCGCTGGCGATGGCAGCGAAGTGGCCGCCGCGCATGCAGGGTGGCGCGGCCTGGCCGACGGCATGCTGGAGCGCAGCGTGGCGGCGATGCGCACGCCGCCGCAGCAGGTGATGGCATGGTTGGGGCCGGCAGCGGGGCCGCAGGCCTATGAAATCGGTGAAGACGTGTTCAACGCCTTCGTCGCGCACGATGCGCAGGCGCAACGCGCGTTTGTCGCGACCCGCCCGGGGCATTGGCGGGTGGACTTGTATACGTTGGCGCGTCAGCGCCTGCAGCATGCCGGTGTGCCGGCCAGCGCCATCCATGGCGGCGGGCTGTGCACCATTTCCGAGCCGCAACGTTTCTTCTCGCATCGTCGCGACCGCCGCAGCGGACGCATGGCCACGCTGGCATGGATCGCGCCCTGAGCGTGCCGTTGTTTGCGCAGGTGTTGGGGCAGGGCGCGTTCGCGCAGCTGCCTGCGCCGGTGCGCGCGCTGCATTCGGTGCAGCAGCGGCAGACCTTCGCCGGCCGGGCAAGGATTCAACGCGGCACGCATGCGCTGGTCCCGTTACTGGCACTGTTGAGCCGCTTGCCGCGCAGTGGCGAGGTGGAGGTCGAAGTAGAGTTTCTTGCAGACGCGGCGGGCGAGCGCTGGCATCGGCGGTTCGGCGGCCTGCCGATGCATTCGCGCCTGTGGCGTGAGGGCACGCGCCTGCGCGAACATCTGGGCGCGGTGCGGTTCGAATTCGCGCTGCGCGCCGACGCGCAATCGCTGTACTGGCAGGCCACCCGGGTGTGGGCATTGGGCTGGATCCGGTTGCCTGCGCGCTGGTTCGAGCAGGTGCGTTGCCGCGAGCATGCCGACGCCGGGCGTTACGGGTTCCTGGTCGACGTGCACTTGCCGCTGGTCGGCCAGTTCATTCGCTACGAGGGCTGGCTTGAACCGCGTTGATCCACCGCTCGTTGACGTGTCTCAGCTGGAGACATCTCAGTTGGAGACCCCTCACTCGAAGCCGTCGCGCGTGGAGCCGCCCGGCCGTCAGCCAGGTGCTGTGCCCGCGACCATCGTGTTCGATGGCGTGTGCCTGCTGTGCAATGGCTGGGTCAGGTTCCTGCTGCGTCACGATCGACGCGGGCATTATCGCTTTGCCGCAATGCAGGGCCAGGCCGGACGTGCGCTGTTGCAGCAGCATGGGCTGGATCCGGACGACCCGTTGTCGTTTCTGCTGGTGGATGACCGCGGTGCATGGACCGACAGCGACGCGATCGTGCGGGTGCTGGCCGGGTTGGGCGGCTTCTGGCGGCTGGCCACGGTGTTGCGCGTGGTACCGCGTCGCGTGCGCGACATCGGCTATCGCCTGATCGCACGCCATCGCTACCGCTGGTTCGGTCGCAGCGAGCATTGCATGCTGCCGACACCGGAGCAGCGCGAGCGGTTTCTCGACTAGCGCCCCAGCTAGACGTAGGAGCGCACCTGGGCGCGATGGGGCGTTACCGGGAAAGCTTCGTCGCGCCCAGGTGCGCTCCTACGGTGATTCCGTGACGGCGGCTTACGCGGCTGCGTTTTTGAAGCTTGCGGGCGCTGCTTTCGGGTTGCCGCTGTGCGCAGGCTGCAGGCGGAAGATCGACACCGCATCGGCCAGTTCCACGGCCTGTTCTTCCAGGCTGCGCGCGGCGGCGGTGGCTTCTTCCACCAGCGCGGCGTTGCGTTGGGTGACTTCGTCCAGTTGCGCGACGGTACGGTTGACCTGTTCGATGCCGCTGGATTGCTCGGCGCTGGCGGCGGTGATCTCGCTCATGATGTCGGTGACGTGTTTGACCGAGCCGACGATCTCGCGCATGGTCGCGCCGGCGCGGTGCACCAGGCCCGAGCCCAGTTCGACCTTGTCGGTGGAGTCGGCGATCAGCGTCTTGATCTCCTTGGCCGCATCGGCCGAGCGTCGCGCCAGCGCGCGCACTTCCGAGGCGACCACCGCAAAGCCGCGGCCCTGTTCGCCGGCGCGTGCGGCTTCCACCGCGGCGTTGAGCGCCAGGATATTGGTCTGGAAGGCGATGCCGTCGATGACGCCGATGATCTCGCCGATCTTGCGCGAGGCAGTGCTGATCTGGCCCATGGTGGACACCACATCGTCCATCACCTGGCCGCCGTTCTGCGCGACTTCGCCGGTGCCCACCACCAGCCGGTTGGCCTGCAGCGCGCTGTCGGCGTTCTGCTTCACGGTGGAGGTGAGTTCTTCCATGGAGCTGGCGGTTTCTTCCAGATTGGCGGCCTGTTGCTCGGTGCGCTCGGACAGGTCGGCGTTACCGGCGGCGATTTCCACCGCCGCGCGGCGGATCGTGTCCGATGCGATCTGGATGTCGCCGATGATCTCGGTCAGCCGGGTCACGGTCTGGTTGGTGTCGTCGCGCAGGCGCGCGAAGATGCCGTGCGCATCGCCCTCCACGCGCTGGGTGAGGTCGCCTTCGGCCAGTGCACCGATCACCCGCGCCAAGGCGGCCAGGTGGGTTTCCACCGAGTCGTAGATGCGGTTGATGCCCTGCGCCAGCGACAGCAGCACGCCATCCATGCCGTCGATTTGCATGCGCCGGCTGAAATCGCCGGCCGCGGCGGCATCGATGATCTGGATCAGCGCCTGCTCGGCGTTGACCTGCGCGGTGACGTCCATCCACTGCGCGATGGTGCCGAGCTTGGTGCCGTCGGCGGCGATGATCGGGCTGTAGACGAAGTCGATCTGGCGGCCGAAGAACGGCGCGCGCACCGCCTTGGAGGCGGTCAGCGCACGCATGCGGTCGATCGCGGCCTGGCTGTCGGGATAGATGTCGCCGATGCTGCCGCCGACGAAGCCTTCGGCATGGAAGCTGGGGCGGAAGCTCTGCACATCCGGCTCGATCAGCTTGAGCATCGCCAGCAGTTTGCGGTTGGCGAACAGCACCTGGCCGTCGTCGTCGGCGATGCGGATCATGGTGTCCAGATCGTCCAGCGCCTTGATCACGAACTGGCCGTGGCGCAGCCCCTGTTCCATCACATCGAGACGGATGGCCAGCTTGTCCTGGGTCGCCTGCAGGGCGTGCAGCAATGGCGCGAGTTCGCCGGAGGCGGTGCGCAGATCCAGGCGCTGAAAGCGCCCTTCACCGATGGCGGTCACCGTGCCGATCGCCTGTTGCAGTTGCGCCACACCGCGCCGGCGTGCCCACCACCACAGCCCGGCACTTGCCGCGCCCAGTACCAGCAGCGCCGGCAGCAAGCGGCCCAAGCCGGTCCAGACGCCGCCGGGCAGCAGCGTGGCGGCGTAGAGCGTCAGCAAGCCCAGCAGCCCGATCTGTGCAGCGGCAGGCAGCCATGCGGCCGTGCTGGCACGCGCAAGGTTCCGGCCGGAAGGCGGGCGGGAGACGGCGGTGGCATCGGGTGAGGGCGACATAGGCTGAGTCCAACTGAGTGATTCGGAGTGGGGAGCGGCGTCCTGCGCTGCATGGGCTGCTATGGGGTATCGGCGGCCGAGCCCGAATCATGACGGCGTGAAATCACCGTTCGTCGGAATCTGCCGACCAGACCCCCAAAAACACCGATGTAGTTGATTTGGAAGCGGTTTCAGTACCGCCCGATGTGCTGTAAAAATGCGACTTTCAGCCAAACGCCGGTCTTGCAATTGTAAATCCCACGTGAAATATCAGCTGGCTCCGTAAACACTTCGTAGACCGCGACGCCACGCAGTCCGATCGCATGCACGCAATCAAGACTGACCAGTGGCGCCATCGGTGCAACGCAACGAACATGCATCGAAGCGCGGGGAATCGGGAGTGGGGATTGGCGAATCGGGCGCGCCATCAATCCAGCCCAGCGGTGAAAGACGACAGAAAAGCGCTTTTCCCATTCCCGAATCCCGATTCCCGATTCCCAAAAAAAAACCGGCCATCTCACGATGACCGGTCTATCGATACCCAACTAGCTGACGCTACACCGGCTTACTTCGCCGGCTTGGCGCCCGCGTCGTCGGGCAGCGCCCAGGCGATCACGCTGTCGCCCGACTTGGTTTCCATGCGGTCGTGCCCACCCACGGCGGCCACGATGTACTGCTTGCCGTCGATGGTGTAGCTCAGCGGAGCGGCCTGCGGGCCGGCCGGCACGCGGGTCTCCCAGACCTGCTTGCCGGTGCGGGTGTCGAAGCCGCGCATGAAGTCGTCCAGGGTCGCGCCGATGAAGGTCACGCCGCCGGCGGTGGCCAACGAGCCGCTGTTGTTGGGCGTGCCGATCTCGAACTTGGTCTTGGACGGGATGCCCATCGGACCCTGGTCGTAACCGGTGCCCAGCGGACGCCGCCAGATCACCTGCTGGGTGCGCAGGTCCACGCCGGAGATGTAGCCCCACGGCGGTGCCACGCACGGCGTGTTGAGCGGCGACATCCACGGCTCCTTGCGGGCGCCGTAGGCCAGGCCCTTCTGCGCCATGTAGCCCGGCGTCTTGCTCTTGCCGTCGAACACCGACACCACGCCCAGCTCATTCATCTTTTCGCGGGTGTAGACCTGCAGGGTGTAGGGCAGGCGATTGCTGTTCATCACCATGATGCCGCGCTGCAGATCGACCGAGACGCCGCCCCAGTTGATGCCGCCGTGGTTGCCGGTGAAGGCCAGCGAGCCCTGCAGGGTCGGCGGGGTGAACATGCCTTCGTAGCGCAGCTGCTTGAACTGGATGCGGCAGGCCAGCTGGTCGAACGGGGTCATGCCCCAGGCGTCGGATTCGACGATGGTTTCGTACTCGCGGCTCGGTGCGCCCACGGTATTGGGCATGCCCGGCGAGATCGGCTGGGTGGCCGCGGTCCAGTCGCCATGATCGGTGCCCTGCGGCACAGCGATCTGCTTGACCGGCATGAGCGGGGCACCGGTGGCGCGGTCCAGCACGAACACCTGACCGGACTTGGTGGCCTGGATCACCGCAGGGCGGGTAGCGCCGCCGGCGACCGGCCAGTCGACCAGGTTCGGCTGCGGGCCGATGTCGTAATCCCACAGGTCGTGGTTGACGGTGCGGAAGTGCCAACGCTCCTTGCCGGTGGCCGCATCCACGGCAACCAGCGAGGCGGTGTATTCCTCATCCTGCGGGGTGCGGCCCTTGCCGAAGAAATCGCCCGAGGCATTGCCGGTCGGCAGATACACCAGGCCCAGTTCGTCGTCGGCCGCCATCAGCGACCACACGTTCGGGGTGGAACGGGTATAGGTCTGCCCGGCCGGCGGCTCGGCGGTGATCGCCGGGTTGCCCAGGTCCCAGGCCCAACGCAGCTGGCCGGTGAGCGCATCGAAGCCGCGCACCACGCCCGACGGCGCATCGCCTTCCTGGCCGTCACGCACCTGGCCGGTGGGCTGGATCACCACGCCGCGCATCACCACCGGCGGCGAGGTCGGGCCGACGAAGCCCGGCTTGGTGTTGCCGGTGCCGGCATTGAGATCGACAAAGCCGTTGTTGCCGAAGCTGGTGCACAGCTTGCCGGTCTGCGCGTCCAGCGCGCCGAGGCGGCCATCGACCATCGGCCAGAAGATCCGCGTCGGGCACTCGGCGGTGCCTTGCGGCGCCTGGTAGTACGACACGCCGCGGCAGGTGGTGGCGGCAACGCCGGCCATCGCCTTGGGGTTGGTCTGCGGGTCGAAGCGCCAGCGCTCCTTGCCGTTGGCCGCTTCCACCGCGATCACCTTCTGGGTCGGGGTGCAGATGTAGAGCAGCTCGCCGACCTTGAGCGGGGTGTTCTGGAAGGCGTAGCCCAGCTTGGAGCCGGCCGGCTTCAGATCGCCGGTATGGAATTCCCAGGCCACCTTCAGGTTCTTGGCGTTCTCCGGCGTGATCTGCGCACCGGGGGTGTAGTGGTTGGACAGGTTGGAGCCGGCGTACGAGGTCCAGTTGCTGGCATCGTGATTGGCCGCGACGTTGCCGTCCGGGCTGGGCACGTTGGCGCGGCTGAACGGCGTCGCATTCTCGGCCGGCAGCTTGGAGGCATCGGCCAGTTCGACATTGCGCGGCACCAGCAGTGGCCACAGGATCAGCGTCGCGCCCAGGATCGGCAGCACGCCAGTCACCAGCACATAGCCCAGCCCCGACAGCGGCTGCATACGGCGACGGGCCACGCCCCAGAACGGCAGCAGCACCAGCCCCAGCACCGACATCCAGGCCAGACGCGGGACCAGGCCCCAGCCATCCAGGCCCACTTCCCACAGCGCCCAGGCGATGGTGGCCGCCAGCGTGGCGCCAAACAGCCACAGGCCGGCACGCTTGCCCAGCGCCAGCAACACGCCGGCCAGGAACAGGCCGATGCCCGCCAGCAGGTAATACCAGGAGCCACCGACGGCGACCAGGCGGCCGCCCTCGTAGGCAAGCACCGCACCGAGCACGGCGATCACCACGGCATAGACCACCAGCAACCAGGTGCCTAGTCCACGTTTTGAGGATTGATCAGTCATTTTGAGATGTCAGGAAGGACCCAGGCACCGGCAGGCGGTGGCGAGTCGTGGAGGGAGCAAGATCACAGGCTGGCAAAGGGCGGCCTTGGATCCAACAAAAACGTCCTAAAGCAGAACGTCCGGATATGAACGCGCAGCCCCTCCCAGGGTCCTCAGCGCTACTCATGCAGATATTTTAGACCGCAATGACGCTTGTGTCCGTGACGGAATGAGAACCAATGTTCCAGGCCATGCGGTTGGGGCGCTGGAATTGCTCAAATCCGATATGGCTGGAGATTGCTGCAGGCGTCAGTCGGTGTTTGGTGCATTCGTGCGCCGCGACAAATGCAGGATCCTGCAGTAGTTCTATTGAGTTATTGACTCAAGCGGTGAGGTGGGGATTCGGCATTCGGGAGTTGGGATTTGTAGAAGCTGGGAGTTTGCGCTTCGGACATTTCCACTTGTACGTACACGCTTACTCTCATCCGCCCTTCGGGCACCTTCTCCCGAGGGGAGAAGGGGGGGGCGCTGCCGGTGCGCAGCGCGTCTGTGCTGATAGCGTGGTGCTGGCAGCCTGCGTTGCGGACACCGAAGTCAGATATCTGCAAGTGCCTGCAGGTAGCGCTGGCGCCAGTGATTGATGTTGTTCTTGCGCAGATGATCCATCATCGCGCTCCAGCGTTCGATACGGGTTGCCAGCGGCATGCTTGCCGCAGTGGCGATCGCGTCGGCCACGCCGTCCAGATCGTGCGGATTGACCAGCAGTGCCTCTTTCATTTCGTCCGCTGCACCGGCCAGCAACGACAGCACCAGGACGCCCGGATTCTGCGGATCCTGCGCCGCGACGAATTCCTTAGCGACCAGGTTCATGCCATCGCGCAGCGGTGTGACCAGGCCGACTGAGGCCGCACGATAGAAACCGGTCAACGTCGCATGGCTGAAGTTCTGATTGACGTAGCGCAGCGGCGTCCAATCCGGCTCGGCATGTCCACCGTTGATGTGGCCGGCGATCTGTTCCAGCTGCCCGCGCAACTGGCGGTACTCATTGACGTCGCCGCGCGATACCGGCGCAATCTGTAGATAGGTCAGGCTGCCGGATTGGTCCGGATAACGCTCCAGATAGCGCTCGAAGCCCTGGAAGCGTTCCGGCAGGCCCTTGGAATAATCCAGCCGGTCCACGCCGATCGCCAGTTGCCGGCCACGCAGGCTTTCGCGCAGGTCGCGCACCGCCTGCTTGCCGACCGAGGCCTTGGCCTGGTTGGCGATCAGGTCGGTATCGATCCCGATTGGGAACGCCGCAGCACTGAAGCGACGCCCGCCGGGGCCTTCGACGATGTCGCCGTCGAGAATGCGGCCGCCGCCGAACAGGCGCACATAGGCCTTGAAGCGCTCGGCATCGCGCTGGGTCTGGAAGCCGACCAGGTCGTACGCGTAGAACGTACTGAACAAGCGCGCGTGATCCGGCATCGCCTGCATCAGGTCGGCCGAGGGCATCGGCACGTGCAGGAAGAAGCCCATCTTGCAGCCCACACCCAGCTCGCGCAGCATCGCGCCCAGCGGAATCATGTGGTAATCGTGGATCCACAGCGTGTCGCTGTCCTTCAGCAACGGCGCCAGCTTTTCGGCGAACAGCCGGTTGACGCGCATATAGCCTTCGCGGGTGGCGCGGTCGTAATCGACCAGGTCCAGGCGGAAGTGCAGCAGCGGCCACAGCGTGCGATTGGCGAACCCGTTGTAGTACGAATCGATGTCGCGCTTGTTGAGGTCCATGGTGACGAACTTGATGTCGCCCTCGGTCTGTTCGTGCATGCCGCCGCTGTCGCCGCGGACGGTCTTGCCGCTCCAGCCGAACCACACACCGCCGCGCTCCTTGAGCGCAGCCAACAAACCAACCGCCAGCCCGCCGGCGCGGTTTTCGCCGGGCACTGCAACGCGGTTGGATACCACCACCAAACGACTCATGACGCCTCCTGCCAGCTCCGCGACAAGCGCATCGCTGCGATGATCAAGCCCACATGCGAATAGGTCTGGGGGAAATTCCCCCAGGCTTCGCCGTCTTCAAACGATAGATCCTCCGACAGCAAGCCGAGGTGATTGCGGCGCGAGAGGATGCGTTCGAACAATTCACGCGCCTCCTCCTTGCGACCGATCGCGGCCAGCGCGTCGATGTACCAGAACGTGCAGATGGTGAAGCTGGTTTCCGGCTCACCGAAGTCATCCGGTGCGATGTAGCGATACAGCGCATCGCCATGCTTGAGCACGCGGCCAACCGCTTCGACCGTGCGCACGAAGCGGCTGTCGTCGTTGGCGACGATACCGATATCGGCCAGCAGCAACAGCGATGCATCCAGGCGATGACCGCCCAGCGTATCGGTGAAATGGCCGCGCTCTTCGCTCCAGGCCTCGTCCAGCACGCGTTCGCGGATGGTGTCGGCGCGTTCGCGCCAGTAAACGCTGCGCTCGGGCAGCACCAGCCGGTCGGCGATCTTGGAGAGGCGGTCGCAGGCAGCCCAGCACATCGCGGCGGTATAGGTATGCACTTCAGCGCGGCCGCGGAATTCCCACAAGCCGGCATCGGGCACGTTGTGCAGCGCGAACGCGCGCTCGCCCAGTGGCTCCAGGCGGCGGAAGGTGTCCGCATCGCCCTGGTCCTTCAGGCGCAGATCGAAGAACAGCTGGGTGGAGGCCAGCACTACGCTGCCGTAGACATCGTGCTGCTGCTGGATCCAGGCCAGGTTGCCGCGGCGTACCGGGCCCATGCCGCGGTAGCCCTCCATCGTCTCGACTTCGTGCTCTTCCAGCTGGGATTCGAAACCGATGCCGTACAGTGGCTGCATGGTGCCGTCGGCGGTGGCGATGTTGAAGATGTAGCCGATGAACTGCTCCATCGTGCGGGTGGCGCCCAGGCGATTCAGCGCACGCACCACAAATGCGGCATCGCGCAGCCAGCAATAGCGGTAATCCCAGTTGCGCGGGGTGTTGGGGGCTTCCGGGATCGAGGTGGTCATCGCCGCGATGATGGCGCCGCTGTCTTCGTACTGGCACAGCTTGAGCGTGATTGCGCTGCGGATCACCGCTTCCTGCCAGTCGAGCGGAATCGACAGGTAGCGCACCCATTCGCGCCAGTATTCTTCGGTGCGTTCCTGCGCTTCCTGCACATAGCCGGTGAGCGAGCGGGTCAGCGATTCGTCCACGCCCAGCACCAGGTTGACCGGGTGGCTGAGCACGAACGGCAGGCCGTCGCGTACGAAGCGTACCGGCACGTCAGTGGTCAGGCGCAGGGTGAATTCGGGCAGCACCCAGCGGATGTGATTGCTGCCCCAGGTGGTTTCCGGGCTGCGTCCGCCCCAGTCGGCCAGCGGGCGGGCGCGCACGATGATGCGCGGGTTGCCGGCCAGCGGGCGGATCTGCCGGATGATGCTGACGGGCCGGTAGAAACGCCCGTTGTTGCGCCAGCGCGGTGCGAAGTCGATGACTTCCACTTCGCCGCCGTGGTGGTCGCGCAACACGGTGCGCAGCACAGCGGTATTGGGCAGATAGTGTTGCTCGCTGCTGGCGAAGTCCTCCAGCTCCACGGCAAAGTCACCGCCTTCGCGCTTGGGCGAGAGCAGCGAACAGAACGCCGGGTCGCCGTCGAACGCCGGCAGGCAACTCCACACCACGCGTGCCTGCCGATCGACCAATGCCCCAAAGCTGCAGTTGCCGATGACGCCCAGATCCAGGTTTGGCTCGGTCATGGAGTGCGAACGATCCTTTTGAAGAGAAGAGGGGAAGGCGCGCCGCGCTCAGGCCTGACGCGCGTTGCGTTGCAGCCACGCATGCACGTCGGCGGTGCCGTCGACGCGGAAGCGCGCGCTGGTCTGGGCGCGATCGCCGACCAGCACGCTCCAGCCGCCGAGACGATTGGCTGCTTCGAAACCGAATTCGTCGGTGAGGTCGTCGCCGACGAACACCGGCGTGCGGCCGGCGAATGCGCCCTGCTGCATCAGCTGTTCGACCGCCAAACCCTTGTTGCTGCCTTCGGGGACGAATTCGATCACGTGGTCGCCCGGTTGCAGGCGGTACCCGGAAAGCTGGGCGATTTCCTGCTGCGCAAAGGCGAGCACGTCGGGGCCGGCCAGCGGCTGTGCGCGCCAATGCAGCGCGACGCTGACGCCCTTGTCTTCGACCAGCACGCCGGGGTGCCGGTGCGTGAGTGCGGCGGCACGCTGATGCAGGCCATGCAGCCACTCGGAGGTGTCCTGCGGCATCGCCGCGCGTGCGGCGATATCGCTGCGCAGTTCGTGCCCGTGCAGGCCGGCGGCCGGAAGCAGCAACGGCGCGAACAAGGCGTCCAGTTGCGACAGCGGTCGGCCGCTGACCAGCGCCACGGCGCCATGCAGGCGGTCACTTAGCTGGCCGATGGCCGCGCGGACCTCGGGCAGGAGCCGCACAGCCTCGGGGCTGTCGGCAAAGTCGATGAGGGTACCGTCCACGTCCAGAAACAATGCGCAGGCATCGTCCAGCAATGGCGGCGACGGAAGGGGGGAGTGCACGTCTGCCATCACGCTAGTGTGCGCAAGGCGATGTGATATTCAGGTTATGCAACAGCGGGGAGTGGGAATTCGGGAGTGGGGATTGGCGATGCGCCGCCCTTGCCAATCCCGAATCCCCGATCCATCCATCCCGGCGTCAGAACGAGTAGCGCACCCGCCCGTACCAATACGCGCCGTTGCTGCCGATCGGCGAGAGCACGTCGTAGGGCAGGTTGCCGAAGTAGGCGATGTCGTCGATGGAGCGGTCCGAATAGTTGTCGAGAATGTTCTGGCCGCCGATTGCCAGCGTCCACTGCGTGCCCAGGTGGTACTCGGCTTCCAGGTCCAGCTGCCATTCCGCGCCATAGGTCTGGCGTGGCACGAAGCCGCCGCCGAAGTCGAACACGCGCGTGGCGCTGCCGTAGCGATTGACCCGGGTCTGCAGGTTCCAGTGTTCGTTGTTCCAGTTGGCGGCCAGCGCGGCGCGCGTGCGTGGTGCGGCATCGGTGAGCGTGTTGCTCTCTTCGACACCGAACAGCACGTAGTCCGGGTCCAGCGCGAGCAGCTGCGCCGGGGTGCCGATGACGTTCTTCAACTCGGTCTTGGCGTAGCTGTAGGTGCCGGTCAGCAGCAGGTCGCCGCCGAAGGCGTATTGGCGCCAGTTGCCGACCAGCTCGGCGCCGCGGGTGCGGGTGTCGGCGGCGTTGAGGAAATAGCTGGCGCTCTGCACGCCGGCGACGGCGAAGTTCTGCTGCACGAAGTCGGTCAGCGTGGTGCCGGTGATGTCTTCGGACAGCGCGATGCGGTCGTCGATATCGATCTGGAAGAAGTCCAGCGACAGGTCGAAGTGATCGCCCAGCTGGCTGGTGAATCCCAGGCTGTAATTGAGCGACTTTTCCGGCTTCAGGTCGGTGGCACCGAGCGCGCGTGCGATCGGGTTGTTGACCGACAGCAGGCGGCCCTGGGTCAGGCGGCCGGCGGCGTCGTAGCCGGTGGAGGTGGCTTCGTAGCCGATCTGGCTGAGCGAGGGCGCACGCACGTTGTTGGAGACCGCGCCGCGCAGCGCGAACGCCGGGGCGAAGGCATAGCGCGCGGCCAGCTTGCCGGTCCACTGGCTGCCGAAATCCTGGTAATGCTCGTAACGGCCGGCCAGGTCGGTGGAGAACTTGTCGCCGAACTGGCTGGACACGTTGGCATAGGCGCTGGCCACGTTACGCGACAGGTCGGCCTCGTCCTGCGGGGTCAGCCCACCGCCGGCCTGCGAGCCGGTGGGGCGATCGGTGAACGGGCCGGCCGCATAGCTGGCCGGGTCGCCGGCATGGGTGCGGTATTGCTCGCGGCGGAATTCGGCACCGGTGCCGAAGGTGTGGGTGGCGCCGGCCGCATCGAACACGCGGGTCAGATCCAGATTGCCCACGGTCTGCGCAAAGGCGAAATCGCCGGTCTTGAAGCGGGTGGTGCTGCCCGGGCCGAGCGAGGCGTTGAGCGAGTTGCGCAGCCGGTAGGTGAAGTCGTTGCGGCCGTAGTTGACGCTGGCGTCGTAGTCCCAGCTGCCGAGCTGCCCACGTGCGCCGGCGACGACCTGCAGGTCGCGGTTCTCGCCTTCGGAAATCGGGCGGTAGCCGTTGGGATAGATCTCACGCCAGTTGGCGCTGCCATCCGGGTAACGGAAGTAATTGGCGCCTTCGGTGTCGCGCTGGTTGTAGGTGCCGAAGGCGTAGAACTCGCCGGTGGCACTGAAGGGCACCTTGGTGTTGAGCCAGGCATTCAGGCCCTTGGTGGCGCCATCCCCGAGCACGTAATTGCGCTTGCCGGCCAGCGCCAGGTTGGCCGGGGTCTGCTCCTCGAACGACGGAATCTGGTCGAAGCCGGCGCGGTTGGTCGCCTCGCGATTCTTCAGCTCCAGGCCGACCTTGAAGAAGCCGCCGTCATCGCCGAGCAGGCTGCCGACCTTGGCGCTGGCGTAGCTGGTCTGGCCATCGGTGACGCGGCGATTGATCGGCTCCACGTCGGTGTTGTAGGCGCCGAAGCTGGCTTCCAGCTCGCCACGCTCGGGGTTGTCGTCCAGGATCACGTTGATGACGCCGGCGATCGCGTCCGAGCCGTACTGCGCGCCGGCACCGTCGCGCAGCACTTCGATGCGCTTGATCGCGTTGATCGGGATGGAGTTGAAATCCACTGGCGTGGTGCCCTTGCCGATCTTGCTGTCGGTATTGACCAGCGCCGAGGTGTGGCGGCGCTTGCCGTTGACCAGCACCAGCACCTGGTCGGGCGAGAGCCCACGCAGCTGCGCGGCGCGGATATGGTCGGCACCACCGGAGTTGGACTGGCGCGGGAAGTTGAACGAGGGCAGCAGCGCCTGCAGCGCGCTGCCCAGCTCGCCGTTGACCACGCCGGCCTTGCGGATGTCCTCGGCGGTGAGCACGTCCACCGGCACGGTCGATTCCAGCACGGTGCGGTCGCTGGCGCGGGTGCCGGTGACGATCACGGTGTCCAGCGTGGTGGCGCCGGGGGCGGCCTGCTGGGCCTGGGCGTTGACGCTCAACACGGCGGCCACGGCCAGGCCGATAGCCGAAAGGGTGGGGCGGGTCATCTCTCTCTCCTGCGACAGCAACTGCGAACGCGCCGCGCGGACGGCATCCGGCCGGGCAGGGGCGCAAAGGGGGTTCGGATCGTCCACATTCATCCGGATGGAGAGATATTATCGCGTTGTTCAGGCGCGTGCGAGATGGCACAGTGCGCGCACGCCGGCATCAGCTGATGCCGGCCCTGCATGAGCCCGCCCCCGATCCGTCGTAAACGCACCCGTTGTGGAGAAGTCGATGAAGTTGCTGCCGTCCTGCCTGCTTGCCGCCATGCTGGCGCTGTCCGCCTGCGCCACCACTCCCGGCGGCGCGCCGGGCCCGACCACTGCCAGCCTGCAGGGCGATGCGGCGCGGCCGGCGGCGGCGCGCGGCTGGGTGCGCAGCGAGCTGTACTTCGGCGTGGGCGAGGAAACCGGCCCGGCCGATCGCCCGCAGACCCGCACCATCGACGAAACCCAATGGCGGGCGTTTCTGGACAAGGAAGTGACCCCGCGCTTTCCCGACGGCCTGACCGTGTTCGACGCCTATGGCCAGTGGCTGTTCCGCGGTGCCAAGGAACCGAACCGGCTGGGCACCAAGGTGCTGGTGATCCTGCACGAGGACACCCCGCAGCGGCGCAACGACATCGAGGCGATTCGCCTGGCCTGGAAGCAGGCCACCGGCCACCAGTCGGTGCTGTGGTCGCGGCAGGCGGTGGAGGTGTCGTTCTGAGTCTGGCGACCATGCGGCTTGAACATCTGCACCGGCTGCGCGTGAGCGCTGCGCGCAAGCTGCTGTTCGCCGCACTGGGTGGGCTGTCGTTTGCGTGCTTTGCACGCGACACCAGCGTGCAGGTGACTCTGGACGCAAACACACAGGCGACCGCCACACTGGTCGGCGCGCGCCTGCATGTGGTGTTGGGCCCGGGCGGCAAGG
Source organism: Xanthomonas sp. NCPPB 3218 (assembly GCF_056725185.1). NCBI lineage: Bacteria > Pseudomonadati > Pseudomonadota > Gammaproteobacteria > Lysobacterales > Lysobacteraceae > Xanthomonas > Xanthomonas sp. NCPPB 3218. The sequence continues at coordinate 3,778,221 of NZ_CM161516.1, read as the reverse complement.
AGCAATGGTTCGACGCGAACCTGGACGAGGGCGAAGGCGGCGCCGGTGTGGACAGCGACGACTACAACTTCGACGGACATGCGGATCTGGCGGTGTCGGCGATGCTCGGCCAGGTCAACGAAGCGGTGCTGGTCTTTGTGTTCGATCCGGCGCAACGGCGCTTTCGTGCGCTGACCGCGCCTACGCGCCCGGCAGTGCAGTGCGAGGGCTTCTTCAATCTGACGCCCGACAGGCAGCAGCGCAGCCTGACCAGCTCCTGCCGCAGCGGGCCGATGTGGTACGCCGATGTGTATCGCTACGCGGCCGATGGGCGGTTGTATGTGGCCAGGACGCAGCAGCCGATCGCCTCGCCCGACATCCAGACCTTGCTGGATCCAGGCACCGGCGATGGCATGCCGCTCTCGGTGTGGCCCAGTTACGACGCGCGCGGAGCGAAGCTTTCAAGCGAGATCGGCACCACCCTGGACGCGCCGATGCCGGTGCAACTGCGCGTGCAGGTGGCGCGTCTGCCGCTCTACGCCACCCCTACGGCGACCGGCACCAAGCGCTATCTGGTGCAGGGCGATCGGGCCGACGCGCTGGATGTCAGCGCCGATGCCACGCGCGTGCAGGTGCGCTATCGCAGTGCTGGCCGTGGCGACATCGTCGGCTGGATCGAGGTCGCTGCGGCAATGAAGTAGGGCCGTTGCTGCCACGCAGCCGCCTGGCATGGAACAGATCGGCGCAATCGCGGCGACACGCTCTGATCCACCGCGCCGCTGTCGCACGTGCGGAGCAGCGGCTACCATCGGCCGATCCCCATGCTTCCTGGCTCCCATGTCGGCCCCTTCCTCGCGTACTGCGGCATCGCCGCGCTGGTTCGTCGCCGGCGACCTCAATGGCTTCTTCGGCCTGGTCGTCGACAATCTCTCCATCCTCGGCTTCATCGCGATGGCGTTGGTCGGGATGTTCCAGTTCCCGGCCGAGGTGGTGTTCGGGCGCATGTTTCCCGGCACCGCGTTCGGCGTGCTGGTGGGCAACCTGCTTTACACCTTGATGGCGCGGCGGCTGGCTGCACGCACCGGGCGCGACGACGTCACCGCGATGCCGCTGGGCCTGGATGCGCCGACCAGCATCGGCATGGCGCTGTTGGTGCTGGGCCCGGCATTCGTCGGCTTCAAGGCACAGGGACTGGACCCGCAGGCAGCTGCCATCGCCACCTGGAAACTCGGCATGGCCGCGCTGGTGGTGATGGGCCTGCTCAAGCTGGTGCTGTCGTTCGTCGGCGAGGCGGTCACGCGGGCGTTGCCGCGCGCGGCCTTGCTGGGTTCCATCGCCGGCATCGCGCTGGTGTTGATGGGCTTGTTGCCGCTGCTGGAAACCCTGCGTTCGCCGGTGGCTGGCTTCGTCACCCTGGGTCTGTTGCTGTACGTGCTGCTCGCCAAGGGCCGGTTGCCGACCAAGTTGCCCGGCGTGCTGGTGGCGTTCGTGATTGGCACGGCGTTGTACTACGGGCTGGGTTTGGCCGGATTGGGCGCACCGGGCTTCGCGGTGCCGGAATGGACGCCGCCGCAGATCGTGTTGCCGTTGCCGAACCTGGGCTTCATCGACGGCCTGCCCGCCACGCTGGCGTACCTGCCGCTGCTGCTGCCGTTCGGCCTGTTGATGGTGGTAGGCGGCATCAATGTCAGCGAGAGCGCACGCGCCGCGGGCGATGACTACCGCACCCGTGACATCCTGCTGGTGGAAGCCCTGGCGACGCTGGTCGCAGGCGTCTGCGGCGGGGTGGCGCAGACCACGCCTTACATCGGCCAGCCGGCCTACAAGCACATGGGGGCGCGCTCCGGTTACACGCTGCTGACCGGACTGTTCGTCGGGATCGGCGGCATGCTGGGTGTGATCTCCGGCTTGGTGCAATGGCTGCCACTGGCGGTGCTGGCGCCGATCATCGTGTACGTGTCGATCGACATCACCACGCAGGCGTTCCAGGCCACGCCCAGGCAGCATGCCGGTGCGATGGTGCTGGGCTTTCTGCCATCGGTGGCCTACCTGCTGACCATCAAGGCACCGGGCTGGATTGCGCCCGATCAACTGGTCGCACTCACCACCAAACTCGATGGGCATGGCCTGCCGGAGCTGGCGGTGATCTTCGCGTTGGGCAATGGCTTCATCATCACCGCGATGTTGTGGATCGCCGCCGTGGCGGCGATGATCGATGGCCGGCTGCGCCGTGGCGCGGTGTTCCTGCTGGTGGCCGCGGGGCTGACGCTGTTCGGCCTGATCCATTCGGTGGACCCGCGCGGCGGCATCTATCTGCCATGGTCGCTGCACGGCCTGGCGCGCGTGATCAGTTGGCAGTTCGTGGGTGCCTATGTCGCGCTGGCGGTGACTCTGCTGCTGCTCTCGCTGCTGCCCGCACGCAAGGAGGCAGTGCAATGACATCCTGCTCCAGCATGTTGCGGGTGATCATCGGTGGCGCACTATTGCTTGGCGCCGGCGGTGCCTGGGCGGCGTCGTTCGATTGCAAGCAGGCAGCCACGGCGGTCGAAAAACGGCTGTGCGCGGTGCCGGCGCTGGGCAATCTGGACGATCAGCTGGACGAGTCCTATCGGGCGCTGCTGGACACTACGCCGCGTAGCGCGGTTGCAGGCGTGCGTGATCAGCAACGCGCCTGGCTGCGGCAGCGCAATGCCTGCGCGCAGGACGCCAAACTGGACGACTGCCTGCAACGCACAGTGACGGCCAGGGCCGATGTGCTGGCCAAGGCGCTGACTGTGCAGCAACAGGCGCTGGATCGCATCATCGCCTTGATTCCCACTGCGCCTGCCGACGCCGCGCGCCAGTTGCAGGGCTACGACACGCCGCTGGCTTCGGCGTGGCTGGCGTATCTGCATCAGTTTGTCCCCGCCGCGGGCGTGGATGCGAAGCTGGCCAGCGCGCGGTTTGAAAGTGCGCGCAAGGCGCTGCGCAAGGTCGACGACTTCGCCGCATCCTTGCTCGACGATGTGGATGGCATGCCCGCCATGCAGGCGCAGGAACGCGTACTGACATTGCTGCGGATGTGGATCGAACGCGACAACAGCGATCATCGTCCTTACGTGCATTGCTTCATCTTTGCTGCAGTGGGCGAGCCGGCGTATGAGGCGTTCGGGTCGCTGTATGGCTCGACACGCGACGGGTTCGCGCCGATCTGCGAGCCGCCGGGCGGTCTGTTTGCATTGGCCAGCTGGAAGCAGCTGGATGCCGGCTTCGACGGGTTGATCGAGGCCCTGAGCAAGGACGCCGGCACCATTCGCTACGCCAGTTACGCCGAGTGGAAAATCATCGCGTTACGCGCGTCGGTATCGCCATTGCTGTACCTGACCCCGGCATTGCGCAAGCGCTACGGCGACGATCCGGACAAGGCGATTGCCGCCTGGACCGGGGAAGACAGCGACTGGCCGGCGGCACAGCGCAAGGCCGTGCGCGCGTTACTGCCGAAGGTGCGCGCCGACACGGCCGCATGGCTGGTGCGCGAGAAGCGCCTGCCTGCGAAGCAGGCCGAGCAGGCGGCCGCCGCCATCGTGGCGGCCTGGGTGAACGCGCGGCTGGATTTCGCAAGCTGAGAGCGGCGGAGACAGCCACTCGCGGCCATCGGGCGGGCGGCGTTGTTGCTTGATGCGGCGATGCTGATCGTTCTGGTTCGAGCGTTGACGATGTGGGTGAGCGAGAGTCAAAGCCAGAGCTAGAGCCAGAGCATGTGATCTGCGGATGGCTGCGGGGCCCTTGCCCGCCCACCATCGCAGGACACGCCGCAAGTACGTCCATGTAGGCTCTTACGCGGCATCCATGCCGCGTAAGGTCCCGCGACGGTGGGCCGGCAAGGACCTGTCGAGATGGTCGGTGGTTTGGTTGCAAGCAAAGCATGGTGTGCGTTGTTCGGATCACCGTGTGTTCGATCAGCTTTCCAGCGCAAACCGAGTAACGGCAGCGGCTCAACAAAGCAACCTGCAAACTTTTCAGCGTCCCGACGCAAGACTTGCAATCGCAACAGGCAGCTTTTCATTCGACCACCAACCAACCTCCTGGCGCGGTGTCCTTGCCGGTTGCGGGACCCTTGGCGGCATGGATGCAGCCAAGGAGCCTCCACGGACGGATTCACGGCGTGTCCCGCAAGCGGTGAGGGCATCGCGCCCCTCGATCACTGAGTTGTGGCTGCATCGGACTTCGCTACGCGCGTGATCGGTTCGCAATGAGGAGGGTAGTCACAGGTATGTCGTTGCCAGTTCTAGCGCTGCAGCCAGCGTTTCCTGCCAGAGACAGGCATCCTCGCGTGCCAATCGCTCTTTTGCGATGCACATGGCCTGCTTGATCGCGTCATCGCCGCACATCGATGGAACCACCGCGATATCTCGTTGTCACACCCTGGATGTTGTCGATGTAAGGAGTTCCACGATGCAATCCAAGTCTTCGCGTTGGCCGTGGCTGCTGGCGGTGCCAGTGGTGGCTGGCGCTGCCTGGTGGCTATTCAGCGGGTCACCCACGGCGCCGGGCGCGTTGCCTGCGCCGATCAGCCAGACCGCCAGCGCCGTGGCAGCGGCGGTGGCCCCAGCGCCGCCGGCACCGGCAGGGCCGCGGCATCCGGTGCAGCAGCCCTCGGCCGATGCCGCCGACGCTGCGATTCCTGCGCTGGCACAGAGCGATGCCGCTGCGTGGCAGGCCTTGCTGGAACTGGTGCAGGACGATGGCGCCTTGTCGATCGTGCTGCGCAAGCACCTGATCGAACGCGTGGTGGTGATGATCGACAATCTCACCCAGCCCAGCATCAGCCGTCGCGCCTCGGTGCTGCAGCCGGTGGCGGGTGAATTGGCAGTGTCCGATGCCAGCGGCAGTGTGGTGATCGATCAGGCCAATGCGGCGCGGTATGCGCCTTATGTGGCGGCGTTCACCCAGGTGGATGCGCAGGCGCTGGTGCGCAGTTATGTGCGTTTCTATCCGCTGTTCCAGCAGGCCTATGCCGATCTTGGTGCGCCAGACCGCTACTTCAACGACCGCGTGATCGACGTGATCGATCATCTGCTGCGCACGCCCGACCCGGTACAGCCGATCAAGGTGCAGCGCGACGAGCGTGGCCGTTATCGTTTTGTCGATCCCGCGTTGGAGTCGCTGTCGGTCGGTCAAAAGGCGCTGCTGCGGTTGGGGCCAGCGCAAGCGGCTGCAGTGAAGGCGCAGTTGCAGCGGATCCGGACGGCGTTGCTGCAGGGACGTTGACGCAGCGTGTGATGACGTGAGGAGAAGGCCGCCCGAATGCGGCCTTGCATGCATGGATGCAGCGTCGTGCGCCAGCCCAGCAGGGAAACAACGCAACTTCGGCGGCATGCGGTGCATCACGCGCCGCCATCGTTTACGCCGCATCCAGCTCCGGATAGTGGCGGAAGATGCCGTTGGTATTGAACGCCACGCGTCGTTCGGAGGCGAGATAGCCGGCGATGCGTGGGCGGGCGGCCACGCGCTGTTGCAGCGCTTTCAGGCCTGGCAGCTCGGCTGACAGTGTCTTCATGCGCTTGGGGAACATGTATTCCAGCCCGCTGATCAGCTGAAACAACGACAGATCCACATAGGAATGCGTGCCAAGCACATGCGTGCCGCCGGCCTGTTGCAGCACCTGCTCGAAGTAGCCCAGGAACTTGGGCAGGCGGTTGTCGCGCAGATTCTTGGCGCGCTTGGCTGCCTCGGCTTTCTGGTCTTCGTAATACAGGCCGGTGGCGATCGGATGATGGCTGTCGTGCACCTCGGCCACCAGGTCGGCGATGGTCAGCTGCAACTGCAATGCCTGGATGCGCTGTGCGTCCGAGTCCGGCACCAGCTGCAGTTGCGGTCCGATGACATGCAGGATGGCCGCCACCTGCGCAACCACCGTATCGCCGGCCTTGAGGAAGGGCGGTGCGAACGGCTGCGCGCCGGCCTGGTGGCCTTCTAGAAAGGCATTCATCACCTCATCGCCTTCGACACGCGCCACGTCGGTGTAGTCGGCGCCGGCGTCTTCCAGTGCGAGCCGGACGAATTCGCCGCGGCCTTGCAGGCCGGTCCAGTAATAGAGCTGATAGTGCATGCGCTGCTCCGCGATTGATGATGCTGCAGCGTAGAAACCGCGCGGCTAGGCGGGCGTGAGCGAAGCGTCAGCGGGCTGTGACCCGGTGCCGTCGTGCGGCTGCGCCAGCAGCCAGGCCAGCTTGCGCGCGCGCGGTTGCTGCTTGAGCTGCCACTCTGCGCGCGAGGCGGCGGCGCGGTCCGCATACGGATGGCTGGCAAGCAGCTCCAGCGGCGGGTTTGCGCGGGTATAGCGCGCGCCGGTGCCGCGCTGATGCGCCTGGAAGCGCCGCTCCAGATCGTTGGTGATGCCGGCGTAATAGCTGCCGTTGCGACATAGCAGCAGATAGAGGTGCCAGGGCTTGGGTGCATCCATGGGCCCATTATCGCCATTGGCCTGGGTGTTGTGTGCAGCGATGGTCTTGGCGAGCGCTGGGCACGGGTGGTCGACACGCGGCGGCGCGTGAGTGAATAACCACCTAAACATTGGTTATTTGACGCTCGCGGTCGCTGCAAACAGCATGCGCTACTGCATTGCAGCGCCGTGTCGGCCTGTGCTGCGGCCGGGTCGCCGTGCATGCATGGCGCCTGCCAATTCGCAAAAAATCTCCCCACGCTGCTGCACGACAGCCGACGCCACGAAAGGACGTACATGCCTGCGCGACACCGGACCCCTGCAAGGATCCTCGCTGCTTCGAGATGGTTGGCCAGGCCGCAGGTGCTGGCGTGGAGTCTGGTGTGGGCATGTGCGCCGGTGCTGGCCGATGAAATGGGCGAGGCTGCTGCGACGCCGGAGCACGCCGCGCAAACCCTGGGCGCGGTCACCGTGACCGCCACGCGCCGCGAAACCACCTTGCAGCAGGTGCCGGTGGCGGTATCGGTGGTGCAGGGCGAGACGCTGGAGCGCGAAAACCGCAACAGCGTGGCCGACCTGCCGGCGCTGGTGCCCAGCCTGAGCTTTCGCAATGGTGCCTCCAACAAGGACACTTCGTTGTTCCTGCGTGGCGTGGGCACCATCTCCACCTCGCCAGGCGTCGAGCCCAGCGTGGCGACGGTGATCGACGGCGTGGTGCTGGGGCGTCCGGGCCAGGCCACGCTGGACCTGCTCGATGTCGAACGCATCGAAGTCCTGCGCGGACCGCAGGGCACCTTGTTCGGCAAGAATGCCTCCGCCGGCGTGCTCAATATCGTCAGCAAGCCGGCGCCGGAGCTGTTCGGCGGCTATGTGGATTACTCGCACTTCGGTGGCGGCGACGAAGACCGCGTGCGTGCCAGCGTCGGCGGCACGCTGGTTCCGGAGCTGCTCAAGGCCAGCGTGTCGGCATTGTGGGCCGAGTACGGCGGCAACGTGCGCAATGTGGCCGACGGCCAGACCGTCAACGGCTACCGGCGCGCCGGCGCGCGCTTGCGGCTGGACCTGAGCCCGAACCCTGGCTTGAACGCGACGCTGCTGGCCGACTACCTGCAATCGCACAGCGACGCGCCCAGCGGCGTGGTGGTGGACAGCACGCGTGCCGACTTCGCCGCGGCGCTGGCACCGGTCGTCGCCAGGGACGACAACCGGCAGATCAACAGCGATTACCGCACGTATCTGGACGACATCAACAAGGGCGCCTCGCTGCAGCTGGACCAGCAGCTCGGCGATGCGCTGCTGACCTCGATCAGCGCGTGGCGGCAATGGGACAACACCCAGTTCCAGGATGGCGATCGCACCGCGCAACGCAGCGCGGCGTTTCCGTCTTCGCATGACCGTGGTGACCTGGGCTACACGCAGTATTCGCAGGAAGTGCGCATCCAGACCCCGCGCGATCGTGCGGTGGAGGCGGTCGCCGGGCTGTATTACCTGCATGCGCGCAACGACGAAACCTACCGCCGCACGGTGACGACGCCCACCGCCAGCAACGTGGGCGTGGCCGATTACGCCACCCGCGCGGAAACCTATGCCGCCTTCGGCGAAGCCACCTGGCATTGGCGCACGGATCTGCGTGCGCTGCTGGGCGCGCGCTTCACCCGCGACACGCTCGACTACCGGCATCAGCGCGTGTCCAGCTCGGCAACCGCAGTCACCGGCATCCAGCCGTCCACCGCAAGCAGCGGCAGCACCGCAGAAAACGGCGTGTCCGGCCGCACCGGCCTGCAATACGATTTCGATGCGCGGACCACCGGTTACATCACCTATTCGCGCGGCTACAAGGGCCCGGCCTACAACGTATTCTTCAACATGCAGCCGCGCGATACGCCGGCGCTGAAACCGGAGACCTCCAATGCCTGGGAACTGGGCCTGAAGGCGCGCGCCCTGGACGATCGCCTCAGTGCGAACGTGGCGCTGTTCCATACCGAATACGCCAACTACCAAGCCAACTTCTTCGACACCGTGGCCGGGCAGGTGGTGACGCGCCTGATCAACGCCGGGCAGGTGCGTACGCAGGGCCTGGAACTGGATCTGGACTACCGGCCCACCGAGCGGCTCAGCCTGGCCGCCTCGCTGGCCTACACGCAGGCGCGCATCCAGCGGTTTGCCTGCCCCACCGCAGCGGCGGCCAACTGCAATGTCGATGGCCGGCCGTTGCCGTTTTCGCCGGACTGGAAGGGCAATCTGCGCGCCGGTTACCGGGTGCCGCTGCGCGGCAGCCTGGCACTGGAATTCAACGGAGACGTGAGCTGGCAGGATAGCGTGCAGTACGACCTCAGCCAGACCCCGCAGACCATCCAGGGCCCGTATGCGATCTGGAATGCCAGCATCGCACTGGCCGACGATGTGCATGGCTGGCGGGTGGCGGTGCTCGGCCGCAATCTCGGCGACCGCTCATACGCCCCGTTGCTGGCCAATGCCACCGGCAACGTGTTCCGGCTGGTGCCGCGCGACGACCAGCGCTATGTCGGGCTGCAACTGCACAAGGATTTTTGACGATGTCCGTGATGTTTGTTGATGCTGATTCGAGCAATGCAGGCGCACCGCACGGTGGGCTGCGATGAGCGCTGCACGACAGCTCTCGCTCGGTGCGTTCCTGATGGCCACCGGCCATCACGTGGCCGCATGGCGGCACCCGCAGGCCAGTGCCGACCCGCTGGTGTTCGACCATTATCGCGAGATGGTGCGCATCGCCGAAGCCGCCAAGTTCGATGCGGTGTTCGTCGCCGACAGCCTGGCTGCGGCCGGTGGGCCGGTGGCGTCGCGGATGGCGCGCTCCAGCCTGTTCGAACCGCTCACGCTGCTGAGCGCGTTGGCGGTGGTGAGCGAGCGCATCGGCCTGATCGCCACCATGACCACCAGCTACAACGAGCCGTATCACGTGGCGCGCAAGTTCGCCTCGCTGGATCATCTGTCCGGTGGGCGTGCCGGCTGGAATCTGGTCACCTCCGATGCCGCCGACGAAGCATTGAACTTCAACCGCGACGCGCATTACGTGCATGCCGAGCGTTATGCGCGGGCGCGCGAATTCCAGCAGGTGGTCGCGGGGCTGTGGGACAGCTGGGACGACGATGCCTTCATCGCCGACACCGCTGCAGGCGTGCACTACGATCCGGCGCGGCTGCATGTGCTGGATCATCGCGGCGCGCACTTCCAGGTCCGCGGCCCGCTCAACATCGCACGCGCGCCGCAGGGGCATCCGGTGCTGGTGCAGGCCGGCTCGTCCGAGCCCGGGCGCGCGCTGGCTGCGGAAACCGCCGAGGTGGTGTTCACCGCGCAATCGTCGCTGGCCAAGGCGCAGGCGTTCTATGCCGACATCAAGGGGCGGCTGGAACAGTTCGGGCGCGCGCGCGATGCGTTGAAGGTGATGCCGGGTGTGTTCATCGTGGTCGGGCAGAGCCAGGCCGAGGCGCAGGACAAGTTCGCGCAGTTCCAGGAGCTGGTGGAGCCGGAGGTCGGCATCGCGCTGCTGTCGCGCATGCTGGGCAACTTCGATCTGTCCGGCTATCCCCCCGATGGCCCGTTGCCGGAGCTGCCGCTCACCGAAACCGGCCAGCGCAGCCGCCAGCAGTTGTTCACCGAGCTGGCCGGACAGGAGCAGCTGAGCATTGCCCAGCTCGGTCGGCGCATCGCAGGCGGACGCGGGCACTACAGCCTGATCGGCACGCCGGCACAGATTGCCGACGAGCTGCAGGCCTGGTTCGAAGGCGGGGCCGCGGACGGTTTCAACGTGCTGGTGCCGCATCTGCCCGGCGGCCTGGCCGATGTGGCCACGCACGTGGTGCCCGAGTTGCAGCGGCGTGGACTGTTCCGGCGTGAATATGCAGGGCGCACCCTGCGCGATCATCTGGGGCTGGCACGCCCCGTCAATCGCTTCAGCGCACGCTGACTCACCGGATACCCTGATGACCTATCTCGCACATCCCGATCGTTACGACCGTATCGCCTACCGCCGTGTCGGCCGCAGCGGCCTTGTCCTGCCTGCGCTGTCGCTGGGCCTGTGGCACAACTTCGGCGACAGCACGCCGATCGACACGCAGCGCGCATTGCTGCGGACCGCCTTCGACCTGGGCATCACCCATTTCGATCTGGCCAACAACTACGGCCCGCCGTATGGCAGCGCGGAAATCAACTTCGGCCGCCTGCTGCGTGAAGACTTCAAGCCGTATCGCGATGAATTGATCATTTCCACCAAGGCCGGCTGGGACATGTGGCCGGGCCCGTACGGGCAGGGCGGCAGTTCGCGCAAATACCTGTTGTCCAGCCTGGACCAGAGCCTGCAGCGGCTGGGCGTGGACTATGTGGACATCTTCTACTCGCACCGCTTCGATGCGGACACGCCGCTGGAAGAGACCGCCGGCGCATTGGCCAGTGCGGTGCAGCAGGGCAAGGCGCTGTACGTGGGGGTGTCGTCGTATTCGGCGGCGCGCACGCGGGAGATCGCCGGGTTGCTGCGCGAGTGGAAGGTGCCGCTGCTGATCCACCAGCCGGCCTATAACCTGTTCAATCGCTGGGCCGAGCATGAGCTGTTCGATGCGACCGACGAGGTCGGCGCCGGGGTGATTGCATTCACGCCACTGGCGCAGGGCCTGTTGACCGGCAAGTACCTCAATGGCGTACCCAGCGATGCGCGCGTGAATCGTCCCGGTGGCGACTCGCTGCGGCCGGAACATCTGGCCGAGGCCAACCTGCAGCGCGCACGCGGGCTGGATGCGATCGCGCAGCGGCGTGGGCAGAGCCTGGCGCAGCTGGCCCTGGCCTGGGTATTGCGCGACCCGCGGGTGAGCTCGGCATTGCTGGGCGCCAGCCGCCCGGAGCAGTTGATCGAAAACGTCGCGGCCTTGCAGACGCCCGCGTTCAGTGCGGACGAGTTGGCCGAGATCGACCGCTTTGCGGTCGAGGGTGGCGTCAACCTCTGGGAAAAACCGTCCACCGATTGGCAATGAGGAACGCTCCGATGCGCTACCGCTTTTTGATTGCTGCGTTGCTGTTGTCCGGCATCGCGTGGCTGCAACCCGCAGCGGCGGCCGAGCCGGCGCAGTTGCGTATCGGCTATCAGAAAGCGGTGTCCAGCCTGGTGCTGGCCAAGCAGCATCGGTTGCTGGAGCAGCGCTTCCCGCGCACCAGAATCAGCTGGGTCGAGTTTCCGGCCGGCCCGCAGCTGCTGGAAGCCTTGAACGTGGGCAGCATCGACCTGGGCGGTGCGGGTGATATTCCGCCGCTGTTTGCGCAGGCCGCCGGTGCCGATCTGCTGTACGTGGGCTGGGTGCCGCCCACGCCCAAGGCTGAGACCATTCTGGTGCCGGCCAAGAGCACGCTGCGGCGCGTGGCCGACCTCAAGGGCAAGCGGGTGGCCTTCCAGAAGGGTTCCAGCGCGCACAACCTGCTGCTGCGGTTGTTGGCCAAGTCCGGCCTGAGCATGCGCGACATCACGCCGTTGTATCTGTCGCCGGCCAACGCACGTGCGGCATTCGCGGCCGGGCAGGTGGATGCCTGGGCGATCTGGGACCCGTGGTATTCGGCATTGACGCTGGATGGCAGCGCACGCCTGCTCGCCAATGGCGAAGGGTTGGGATTGACCGGCGGGTTCTTTCTGTCCTCGCGGCGTTACGCCACCGCGTGGGGCCCGTTTGTGCAGCAGGTGATGCTGCAGCTCAACCAGGCCGATGGCTTGCTGGAGCGCGACCGCGCCGGCAGCATCAAGGTGCTGGCGCAGGTCAGCGGGCTGTCGCCTGCGGTGGTCGAGCGCACGCTGACGCATCGCCCGCCGGCCAGCGTGCAACCGCTCAGCGCCGAGGTCATCAAGGCGCAGCAGGCCACCGCCGATCTGTTCTACGCGCAGCGCCTGCTGCCCAAGCGCGTGCTGGTGGCGCCGGCGGTGTGGCGGGCGCCCGCAGTTGCTGCGGTGCAAGCGGCAGGCAAGCAGGCGGCGGGCAAGTGATGCATGGAAGCAGGAATACACTCGCAAGTAGGAGCGCATGCTCAGCATCCGTGAGCGGGCAGGCGCACGCCGTTGTTTCGCTGCATCGCCCAACCAACAAGGCCGTGCGATGAGTCGCCGCTCGCAGCGTCTAGGCAACGTGCTGGTGCCCTGGTTAGTGCCGCTGGCCTTGCTGGTGGCCTGGCAGGTCGCGGCCTCCGGCGGCTGGTTGCCGCAGCGCATCCTGCCCGCACCGGATGCGGTATTGCGTGCCGCAGTGACGTTGGTACAAACCGGCGAGTTGTGGCAACACCTGGCCATCAGCAGCTGGCGTGCGGCGGTGGGCCTGGCCATCGGCGGTAGCATCGGGTTTGCGCTGGGCCTGCTCACCGGCGTGTCGCGTATGGCCGAACGCCTGCTCGACAGCACCTTGCAGATGCTGCGCAACGTGCCGCATCTGGCGCTGATTCCGCTGGTGATCCTGTGGTTCGGGATCGACGAGGGCGCCAAGCTGTTCCTGGTGGCGCTGGGCACCTTCTTCCCGATCTATCTCAATACCTATCACGGTATCCGCAGCGTGGACCCGGCCTTGATCGAGATGGCGCGCAATTACGGCCTGCGCGGCCCGCAGCTGTTTGTCGATGTGTTGTTGCCCGGCGCATTGCCGTCGATTCTGGTCGGCTTGCGCTTTGCGTTGGGCCTGATGTGGCTGACCCTGATCGTGGCCGAAACCATTTCCGCCAGTTCCGGCATCGGCTATCTGGCCACCAACGCACGCGAGTTTCTGCAGACCGACATCGTGGTGGTGGCCATCGTGCTGTACGCGCTGCTCGGCAAGCTGGCCGATCTGGCCGCACGCGGGCTGGAAGCCTGGTGGCTGGGCTGGCATCCGGCGCAGCAACAGCGTGCGGAGCTGCGCCGGTGAGCGCGGCCGACACCGGCCTGCCGCTGAGCCTGCGCGGCATCGGCAAGCGCTACGGCGACAGCGAGGTCTTGCGTGGCGTCGACCTTGAGATCGCGCCTGGCGCTTGCGTGGCGGTGGTCGGGCGCAGCGGCTGCGGCAAGAGCACCTTGCTGCGCGTGATCGCCGGGCTGGAAGCAGCCGATACCGGCACCGTCGACAGCGGTCATGCAGCGCTGGCAGCGCAGCGCGATGCAGTGCGGCTGATGTTCCAGGACGCGCGCTTGTTGCCGTGGAAGCGCGTGATCGACAACGTGGCGCTGGGCCTGGGGCGTGCCGGGCATGCGCAGGCACAGGCGGCGCTGGACGCGGTGGGGCTGGGCACACGCGGCGGCGACTGGCCGGCGGCGCTGTCCGGCGGTCAACGCCAGCGCGTGGCCCTGGCGCGCGCACTGGTACATCGGCCGCGGCTGCTGTTGCTGGACGAACCGCTGGGCGCACTGGATGCGTTGACGCGCATCGAGATGCAGCAGCTGATCGTGCAGTTGTGGCGGCAGTACGGCTTCACCCTGGTGCTGGTCACCCACGATGTGGCCGAGGCGAGCGCGCTGGCCGATCGCATCGTGCTGATCGAACACGGCCAGGTCGGCCTGGACCTGCCGGTGCCGGTGCCGCATCCGCGTGCCCTCGGCGCGTCGGCCCTGGCGGCAATCCAGGCGCAGGTGCTGTCGCGTCTGCTGGGGGCGTCGCACGTGCCGGCGCCAGCGGCTGCGGAGAATCCTGCTGCGGCGCCTGCGTCGCTGCCGCTGCGGCGGATCGTCTAACGACGTGTCCGTCGGCCTGGGGCGGTCCAGGCCAGTGGGCGAACCCACACCGCCCAGCCCAGGCGCCACCGTGTGTGAGCCGGTCCTGCTGCCCCGCATCGGCACCTGCGCAGCCGCCAAACCTTGAAACCCCGCACGGCAGCCGCATCTGCACGGTATCGTCGGCGTCGCCGGCCACCAGTTCAGAGGATTATCCCCATGCGGATGGACAAGCTCACCTCGCGGTTCCAGCAGGCGCTGGCCGACGCGCAGTCGCTGGCCGTGGGCCGCGACCACAACATCATCGAGCCGGTGCACGTGCTCGCCGCATTGCTCGACCAGAGTGGCGGCAGCACGCGCCCGCTGCTGTCACAGGCCGGCGTCAACGTGCCGCTGCTGCGCGAGCGGCTGGGCGAGGCGCTGGACACGCTGCCCAAGGTCTCCGGGCAGGAAGGCAACCTGTCGATCGGCAACGATCTCAACCGCCTGCTCAACCAGACCGACAAATTAGCCCAGCAACATGGCGATGCCTTCATCGCCAGCGAGTGGTTCGTGCTGGCCGCCGCCGACGATGCCAGCCCGCTGGGCGTGGCCTTGCGCGCGGCCGGCGGCGACAAGAAGAAGATCGAAGCCGCCATCGACAAGCTGCGCGGCGGCGAGACCGTGCAATCGGAAAACGCCGAGGAACAACGCCAGGCGCTGGAAAAATACACCATCGACCTGACCGCACGTGCCGAGAGCGGCAAGCTCGATCCGGTGATCGGCCGCGACGAAGAAATCCGCCGCACCATCCAGGTGTTGCAGCGGCGCACCAAGAACAACCCGGTGCTGATCGGCGAACCCGGCGTGGGCAAGACCGCGATTGTCGAAGGCCTGGCGCAACGCATCATCAACGGCGAAGTGCCCGAAGGCCTGCGCGGCAAGCGCGTGCTGTCGCTGGACATGGGCGCGCTGATCGCTGGCGCCAAGTTCCGCGGCGAGTTCGAAGAACGGCTAAAGGCGGTGCTCAGCGACCTGTCCAAGAACGAAGGCCAGATCATCCTGTTCATCGACGAGCTGCACACCATGGTCGGCGCCGGCAAGGCCGATGGCGCGATGGACGCCGGCAACATGCTCAAGCCGGCGCTGGCGCGCGGCGAGCTGCATTGCATCGGCGCCACCACGCTGGACGAATACCGCAAGTACATCGAAAAGGACGCGGCGCTGGAGCGGCGCTTCCAGAAGGTGTTCGTGGGCGAACCGACGGTGGAAGACACCATCGCGATCCTGCGTGGGCTGAAGGAGCGCTACGCGGTGCATCACGGCGTGGAAATCACCGACCCGGCGATCGTTGCCGCCGCCACCTTGTCCAACCGCTACATCACCGACCGCCAGCTGCCGGACAAGGCGATCGATCTGATGGACGAAGCGGCATCGCGCATCCGCATGGAGATCGACTCCAAGCCGGAGGAACTCGATCGCCTGGAGCGCCGCCTGATCCAGCTCAAGATCCAGCGCGAGATGCTGAAGAAGGAAAAGGACGACGCCTCGCGTCAGCGCCTGGCCGATCTGGAAACCGACATCGACAAGCTCGAACGCGAGTTCTACGACCTCAACGAGCTGTGGAAGTCGGAAAAGGCCGCGCTGCAGGGCACCACCAAGGTCAAGGAGCAGATCGAGCACGCCAAGCTGGAGCTGGAAGCCGCGCAACGGCGCCAGGACTACGCCAAGATGAGCGAGATCCAGTACGGCGTGCTGCCGCAGCTGGAAAAGCAGATGGCGCTGGCCAACGAGGTCGAACATCACGACTTCAAGCTGGTGCAGGACCGCGTGACCGCCGAGGAAATCGCCGAAGTGGTGTCGCGCTGGACCGGTATCCCGGTCAACAAGATGCTCGAGGGCGAACGCGACAAGCTGCTGCGCATGGAAGACGAGCTGCACCAGCGCGTGGTCGGCCAGAACGAGGCGATCAAGGTCGTCTCCGACGCGGTGCGGCGTTCGCGCGCCGGCCTGTCCGATCCCAATCGCCCGAGCGGCTCGTTCCTGTTCCTGGGCCCGACCGGCGTGGGCAAGACCGAGTTGTGCAAGGCGCTGGCGGACTTCCTGTTCGACAGCACCGAGGCGATGATCCGCATCGACATGAGCGAGTTCATGGAGAAGCACTCGGTCTCGCGGTTGATCGGCGCGCCTCCGGGCTATGTGGGCTATGAGGAGGGCGGCTATCTGACCGAGGCGGTGCGGCGGCGCCCGTATTCGCTGATCCTGCTGGACGAGGTGGAAAAGGCGCATGCCGATGTCTTCAACATCCTGCTGCAGGTGCTCGACGACGGCCGCCTGACCGATGGCCAGGGCCGCACGGTGGACTTCCGCAACACCGTCATCGTGATGACCTCCAACCTGGGCTCGCACCAGATCCAGGAGCTGTCCGGCGACGGCAGCGCCGAGGCCTATACGCAGATGAAGGCAGCGGTGATGGGCGTGGTGCAAGCGCATTTCCGCCCGGAGTTCATCAACCGGCTCGACGACATCGTGGTGTTCCATCCGCTGGACAAGGCGCAGATCAAGTCGATCGCGCGCATCCAGTTGCATGGCCTGGAAAAACGCCTGTCCGAGCGCGGCCTCAAGCTGGACCTGGACGATGCCGCGCTGGAACTGCTCGGCAATGTCGGTTTCGATCCGGTGTATGGCGCACGCCCGCTCAAGCGTGCGATCCAGTCGCAGGTGGAAAACCCGCTGGCCCAGCAGATCCTGTCCGGCCAGTACCTCGGCGGCGACACCGTGCGCGTGCGTGCCGAGGGTGGGCGGCTGGTGTTTGGCAAGGGCTGAGACGCGGCGCCGGTTGTGCGCCGCATCGCTGGCAGCGGTTGAAGCAAGCAACGGGCACTGCGCAGGCAGTGCCCGTTTGCATGAGGGGGATGGCGCATGCGGCATATCGTCCGCGCTCACAACGCGGCGGCATAAGGTCATCACCGCTGGTTTGCAGACACGCGTGCAGGGCCGGCTATGGTCGGCACTCCTGTCCGAGCGAGCCGCGCCATGACCGATCCGCAGTGGAAGCCCGAAACCATCGCCGTGCACGGCGGCTATCAGCCCGATCCCACCACGCGGGCGGTGGCGGTGCCGATCTACCAGACCGTCGCCTACGCCTTCGACGATACCCAGCATGGCGCGGACCTGTTCGACCTCAAGGTGCAGGGCAATATCTACAGCCGCATCATGAATCCGACCAACGCCGTGCTGGAGCAGCGCGTGGCTGCACTGGAAGGTGGCATCGGTGCGTTGGCGCTGGCCTCGGGGCAGGCCGCGGTGACCTATGCGATCCAGACCATCGCCGAGGCCGGCGACAACATCGTCTCCTCCAGTGCGTTGTACGGCGGCACCTACAATCTGTTCGCGCATACCTTGCCGCAGTTCGGCATCGGCACGCGCTTTGCCGATTATCGCGATCCGCAGGCGTTTGCCGGCTTGATCGATGAACGTACCAAGGCGGTATTCGTCGAGTCGATCGGCAATCCGCGCGGCAACATCACCGATATCGAGGCCGTGGCCGCGGTGGCGCATGCGCATGGCGTGCCGCTGATCGTGGACAACACCGTGGCCACGCCGTCGCTGCTGCGGCCGATCGACTTCGGCGCCGACATCGTGGTGCATTCGCTGACCAAGTATCTGGGCGGCCATGGCAACAGCATCGGCGGGGCGATCGTGGACAGCGGGCGCTTCCCGTGGGCGGCGCACAAACAGCGGTTTCCACGCCTCAACGAGCCGGACGTGAGCTATCACGGCGTGGTCTATACCGAAGCGCTGGGCGAGGCGGCGTACATCGGCCGTGCGCGCGTGGTGCCGCTGCGCAATACCGGCGCGGCGCTGTCGCCGTTCAACGCATTCCTGATCCTGCAGGGCATCGAAACGCTGCCGTTGCGGATGGAGCGCATCAATGCCAACACGCTGGCGATTGCGACGTATCTGCAGCAGCACCCGCGGGTCGCCTGGGTCAATTACGCCGCGCTGCCGGATCATCCGGAGCATGCGTTGGCGCAGAAGTATCTGGGCGGGCATGGCTCGGGCGTGCTGACCTTCGGCCTGCCCGGCGGGCGCGCGGCCGGCGCGCGTTTTCTGGATGCGCTGCAGTTGTTCACGCGGCTGGTGAACATCGGCGATGCGAAGTCGCTGGCAACGCATCCGGCATCGACCACGCACCGTCAGCTGGGCCCGGCCGAACTGGAACATGCCGGGGTCAGCGAAGACACGGTGCGGCTGTCGATCGGCATCGAGCACATCGACGATCTGCTGGCGGACCTGGAGCAGGCGCTGCAGGGGGCGTGAGGTTTGATAGCCGTGAACTGAGCAGGAGTGCGGGAAGAGACGAGCTTAGCCTCTCTCTCGTCGGGGCGAGGAGGCACAGCTGGCGCGCCATGGGCGCGCGTGCCTTGGAGCGCCCGCGCCGCAGGCCGGGGCGCAGAGCGGGAGTTGGGGTGAGCGTACGGCAAAGCAAACTGCCTGTCGGTACTGGCTTCGGTAAAAGCGTCAGCGCGGCCGGGAATCGGCTCTTCGGCTCGGTCAGACATCCTGTCTGACTCGCCGCCGCGGCACATCCCTGTGCCGCTCTCCGCCAATCCCCGGCCACGCTGCCGCCTCGGCACGTTGTTGCCGCGACTTCGAGTTGCCGCGACTTCGAAAAATGCTGAACGCGGTCATGACGAAGTTGCCCGAAGCCCCTCTTCCGTCGGGGCGAGGAGGCACAGATGGCGCGCCATGGGCGCGCGTGCCTTGGAGCGCCCGCGCCGCAAGCGCGTGCCGTGGCGCGGAGTGGGGCTTGGGGTGAGGGTACGGGGGCGAAGCCCACTCGCATGTGCGAGATGACGCTCGGTGGCAGGCATGCGGCCATGCCGGTAGTCCCGGCATGCTGCTTCCATCCATGGCATGAGGCTTCGCTCCGTACCCTCATCCGGCGCTGCGCGCCACCTTCTCCCGGTGGGAGAAGGAATCGGCCATTCGCCATCCAGACGCGTGGCGACGCGTTGCGCCTGGCCGCCTGCCGCAGACCTCGGAAGCGCCTCTGGCCAATCCTGCTACCATGCGCGCCCCTGAGGTGACTGCCGGTTAGCCGGTGGTTTAAACGGGAATCCGGTGCGCGGATCGCCTTGGCGAACTGCAATGCCGGAGCTGCCCCCGCAACGGTGGGCGAGGTCAGATGCCGCAACACGCCACTGTGCAGTCGCATGGGAAGGCGCGGCATCGGAAGCGCAGGCTTCCACTCGCGAGCCCGGAGACCGGCCTGAGGGATTGAACCGGCACGCGGTGGGCGTGGCCTTGATCGTCTGGCGCTGCCGCGTTGGACGCCTGGCCCGTTGCTGCCTGCCGTCCCCATTGCCCCCGCGCGGGTAGGCGCGGTTCCAGGAGCAGCAATCGATGTCCGTTTCTTCCGTTTTGCCGCGTCGTGCGGTGCTGGCCGCGGGGCTGTCGCTGTGCGTGGCCACCCTGGCCCATGCCGAGGCCGCCATCGATCTCGACCAGGTCGTGGTCACCGCCTCGCGTACTGCGCAGACCCAGGACCAGACGCTGGCGCCAGTCACCGTGATCGACCGCGCGCAGATCGAGCGTCGCCAGGTGAATTCGCTGCAGGACCTGCTGCGTGGCGAAGCCGGGGTGGCGCTGGCCAACAACGGCGGCCCGGGCAAGCCGACCTCGCTGTTCCTGCGCGGCACCGAGTCCGATCAGGTCGTGGTGCTGATCGATGGTGTGCGCATCGGCTCGGCCACCTCGGGCGGGGCGGCGTTGCAGGACCTGCCGATCGAGCAGATCGAGCGCATCGAAATCGTGCGTGGTCCGTTCTCCAGCCTGTACGGTTCCGAGGCGCTGGGCGGGGTGATCCAGATCTTTACCCGGCGCCCGCAAGGCCGCTTCGTGCCCACCTTCAGCGCGGCGGCCGGCAGCGACAATGCGCGCCGCTACAGCGCGGGCCTGGCCGGGCGCAGTGCAGGCGATCTGAGCGAAAGCGGTGGCTGGTATTCGGCCAACGCGGTGCATGACGAAACCGATGGCATCAACGCGTATCTGGACACCAGCTCCAGCGACTACGACCCGGATCGCGATGGCTACCGCAACGATTCGCTGAGCATGCAGGGCGGCTGGCGCTTCAATCGCCAGTGGGACGCCGACGTGCATGCCTTGCGCGCGCAAAGCCGCAACGAATACGACGGCTCGGCCTTCGGCGGCAACCTGTCAAAGGGCGTGCAGCAGGCGGTCGGTGGCCGTGTGCGTTACGCGCCTACCGATGCGGTCAAACTCACTGCCAGCGTCGGCAGCAGTTCCGACTTCAGCGATGCGTATTACGACGGTGCCTATCTTTCCACCTACGACACCCGCCGCAAGCAGGGCGCGTTGCAGGCCGATATCGCTGCCGGCGCGGGCCTGTTCACGGTCGGCTTCGACTGGCAGCGTGACGCCATCGCCAGCAGCGACAATTACGATGCCGACAGCCGCATCGACCGCGCCGCATTCGCGCAGTGGCAACAGAGCTTCGGTGCGCAGTCCTTGCAGGCCAGCCTGCGTCGCAACGACAACAGCCAGTTCGGCGGCAAGACCACCGGTAGCCTGCTGTGGGGCTGGGATGTTGCCGAGCATCTGCGCCTGACCGCCAGCTACGGCACCGCGTTCAAGGCACCGACCTTCAACGAGTTGTATTACCCCGATTTCGGCAATCCGTTGCTGGGGCCGGAAACCTCCAGGAGCGCCGAGCTCGGCCTGCGCGGCAGCTACGGCTGGGGCACCTGGACGCTGAGCGCGTTCCAGACCCGCATCGACGATCTGATCGCCTACGACGCATCGTTGGTGGATGCGGCGCATCCGTTCGGGCAGCCGAACAATATCGATCAGGCGCGCATCCGCGGCGTGGAAGCCGGCTACGACACCGAGCTGGCCGGCTGGACCGTACGCAGCGCCTTGACCTGGCTACAGCCGCAGGCCGATGGCGAGGTCAACAACGGCAACTGGTTGCCGCGGCGCGCGCGGCAGAGCGGGCGCATCGATGCGGACCGCAGCTTCGGTGCATTCGGCGTCGGCGCGAGCCTGTTCGGGTCCGGCAAGCGCTTCGACGATCTGGCCAACACCGAGCGCCTGGCCGGTTACGGGTTGCTGGATCTGCGCGTGAGCTATGCCGTGACTGCGGACTGGAAGGTCTCGCTCACCGCCAACAACGTGTTCGATCGCCAGTACGAAACCGCACGCTGGTACGCGCAGCCCGGGCGCAATTATCTGCTGACGTTGCGTTATCAGGCCGCGCAGTAAGCGCGGCTGTTGCGCCGGGCATGCGCACTGTGGGGTGAGCGCGCAACGAAGCGGGCCAGGGCGTCGTGCCGCTGGGCGAACTCACGCCTCGATTTGTCGACAGGCCGGCTGCACCAGGCATTGGCGCTACAGTGCGAGCGTGTGGTGCTGGTGATGGCAGGTTTGCCGATGGTTCTAACGGGAGAGGCGGTGTGACAAGCGATTGGATCCATGGTGCCTGTGCGGTGCCGGACGCGCGTGTGCGCGCGGCTGCGCTGGCGCGGCAGGAGCAACTGACCAAGCCGCACGGCGCGCTGGGCCGGCTGGAACAGCTGGCAGTGCAGCTGGCGGCCTGGCAGCGCAATGAGCACCCCACCGTGCAGCGGGTCTGGATCGCGGTGTATGCCGCCGACCATGGCGTCGCCGCCGAGGGCGTGTCTGCGTTTCCGCAGGCGGTCACCGGCGAGATGGTGCGCAATTTCGCCCGCGGTGGCGCCGCCATTGCGGTGCTGGCGCGCGAGCTCGGTGCGCGCCTGGAAGTGGTCAATCTGGGCGTGGTCAACGACCCGGGCGAGTTGCCGCGGGTGCGGCGTGCCTGGATCGCGCCGGCCAGTGCCAACATCTGCGAGCAGCCGGCGATGACTTCCACCCAGTTGCGCGACGCGTTGGCCGCGGGCGCCGAAAGCGTCGCCCAGGCAAAGAGTTGCGACACGCAGCTGTTTGTCGGTGGCGAAATGGGAATCGGCAACACCACCTCGGCCGCGGCGTTGGGCTGCGCGTTGCTGTCGCAGTTTCCGCAGGCGATGGCCGGCGCCGGCACCGGGCTGGATGCCGAGGGCATCGCCCACAAGGCCACCGTGATCACCCGTGCGCTGGCCCTGCATGCCGATGCTGCGACGCCGCTGGAGCGGTTGCGCCGGCTGGGCGGTTTCGAGATCGCCGCGCTGGTCGGTGCCTACATCGCCGCTGCGCAGGCCGGGATTCCGGTGCTGGTGGATGGCTTCATCAGCACTGCTGCAGCGCTGGTCGCCACCCATCTCAATGGCGGCGTGCGCGAATGGCTGTTGTTCGGACATCGCTCGCAGGAGCGCGGCCACGCCGCCTTGCTGCGCGCGCTGGATACCGAGCCGTTGCTGCAACTGGACCTGCGGCTGGGCGAGGCCAGCGGCGCAGCGGTGGCGATTCCGCTGCTGCGTCACGCCTGCGCCTTGCACAACGGCATGGCCACCTTTGCCGAAGCCGGCGTGTCCGACGCATGAGTGTGCAGATCAGCCTGCTGTGGCACGGCGACACCGGCCAGCGCAGCGACCGCGGCCAGCTCGACGACCCGCTCGCTTAACTGGCTGGCAGCAACTGCGCGCGGCCACCGCCGATGGCGCATGGGACGCGGTGGTGGCCTCGACGCTGTAACACCTGCGCATGGTTCGCCACCGGGTTGTATGCAGCCGGACGCGCCAGCGACACTGCGCAAGATCGGGACCGCAGGCCCAGCCGATCTGCGCGATGCTGGGGCTGTCCAACAGGAGTCGCCCCATGCCAGCAGCCGCTTCGGTCGTCTTCAATCGCCAGCGCAGCGTCGAGCGCGTCGTCGCCCATCTGCAGGCCAGCATCCGCGCCGGCGAACCGCTGCCGGACCTGGCCGCATTGGCGGCCGTGGCGCAGCAGTCGCCGCATCATTTCCATCGGGTCTATCGCGCGTTGGCCGGCGAAACCCTGGGGCAGACCATCGCGCGGCTGCGTCTGAGTTATGCGCTGCATCTGCTGGGCGAGCCGACGAGCACGGTGACCGAGGTGGCGCTGGCGGTGGGTTATCAGACCCCGCAGGCGCTGGCACGCGCGTTCCGCAGCCTGTTGCAGGCCAGCCCGAGCAGCTTGCGCAACGCGCCCGCGGTGCGCGCACAGAAACTGCAGCAGCTGGCCATGCCCTCGCTGCCGCCGCAGATATCCGGCGCACCCTTGCAGGTGCTGGTGCAAATGCTCGATCCGCTGGAAGTGGTGGTGCTGCGCCAGCGCGGCGCCTTCGACGATCTGGACCGTGGCTTCGGCCGCATCGCGGCCTGGGCCGAGCGCGCCGGTGCGATCGAACACTTGCAGGCCTTGATCGGCCTGCCACTCAACGACCACCGCGATGTGCCGGCACATCGGCATCTGTTCGAATGCGGCATGGTCTTCGACCCTGCACTGTCGCCGCCCGCACCGTTGCAATTGCGCCAGCTCGACGGCGGCGCGCACGCGGTGCTGCGCCATGTGGGCTCTTATGCAGGTATCGAAGACGCGCTCGATCGCGTGCTCGCGCAATGGCTACCCGACAGCGGCTACGTCCTGCGCGATGCGCCGCTGCATTACCTCTACCTGGACGACCCCGAAGCGGTGGCAGAGGCAGAGCTGCGTGCAGACATTCGCGTGCCGGTCCGGCCCGCGACGCACGCCGATGCCGCCGCCTGAGCCGCAACCGGCAGGAACACCATCTGCGGCGGCGGATGCATCAGGAACTGCTGGTGCGAGATATTCCACGCATACGCGCCGGCCAGCGGGAAGGCTAGGCAGTCGCCTGGTGCCAGCGCTGCGACAGGTTGGTTGCGCGCCAGCACGTCCTTGGGCGTGCACAGTTGCCCGACCAGGGTGACCGGGGTGTCGCGCAGCACCGGCGCGTGCCTGCCACGCAATACGCGGAACGGATGATCGTGGCCTTGCGCGGCCGGGGTGCGGAAGTGATGGGTGCCGCCGCGGGCGATCGCAAACCAAGCGCCGTGGCTGCGCTTGAGGTCCAGCACGTCCATCAGATACCAGCCGCAGCTGGCGCTGACATAGCGCCCGGGTTCCAGCCGCAGGCGCAGCGCCTGGCCGTGTTCGCGTAGCAAGGCAGGCAAGCCGGCGCAGAAGCCGGCCCAGTCGAACGACGATTCCGGGGCCAGATAATGCACACCGAAGCCGCCGCCTGCATTCACCCGCAACGGGCCGAGTCCGTAGCTCTGCCGCCACTGCTGCACGGTGCGCAGGTAGGCGGCGATCAGATGCAACTGCGCGCCGGCATCGCGCTGGTGCGACATCAGATGGAAATGGAAGCCTTCCAATCGCAGCGAGGGGCTGGCCCGCAGCCGCTGGATCGCCGCGTCCAGATCGTCCGGGTCCAGGCCGAACGGCGAGGGCTGCCCGCCCATCATCAGGCGCGTGCTCTGCGCACCGGGCACGGCGATATTCATGCGCAGGAACACCGGCACGCAGCGGCCGGCCTGCACCGCGATCGCGGCCAGGCGCTCCAGTTCGCCCAGGCTTTCCACATGCACGGTGCAGTCGGGCAGTGCGACGGCCTGGGCCAGTTCGCCATCGAGCTTGCCAGGGCCGCCGAACAACAACGCAGCCCGGGGTTGTTGCGTGTGCAGCCAGGCCAGTTCGCCGCCGGAGGCCGCCTCGAAGCCATCCACGTGCGGGGCGAGCGTGTGCAGGATCGGTGGCTCCGCATTGGCTTTTGCCGCGTAGAACAGCTCGCAGTCGGCCGGCAGTTGCGCGCGCATCCAGGCCGCATGCGCATCCAGGGCGGCCAGGTCGTAGACGTAGGCGCACAGCGGGCCATCGCTTTGGTCGCGGATGCCCGGCAACGCCTGCATCACGGCGTCCATATCGATGCGCAGGCTCATGCCGCCACCCGCCGTGCCGCTGCGATGCATGGAATCGGATTGGGCAGCGCGGTGTAATCGGATTGGCGATCGGCGCGTTGCCACAGCCGCGTGCCCAGGTTGTTCTTGCCGGGCAGCGGCGCGCCGTCGAGCAGGCCCTGCAGCGCGGCTTGCGTGCCATGGCGCTGTTGCCAGCGTGCGGCGAGCTCGCCCACGCATTGCCACAGGCGCGCCTCCAGCACGGCATCGCCTTCGGTCAGATGGAAGATCGCCTCGGCCAGGTTGTTGACCAGCGCGCAATACGCCACCCGATTCCAGCCCTGTTCCGGCGTGTAGTACAGCGATTGCCGGGCGCGTTCGCCCACGCCCTGCAAGCGCGTGGCGGGCCAGTGATGTGCGAGCAGCTTGGTGCCTTCCAGGTCGCGGATCCATACCCGCGTCGGCCAGCCATCGGCAAACCCGATCACGGTGTTCTGCAGGTGCGGTTCCAGCGCGATGCCGTGCTGGAACAAGGCACTCCACACCCCGTCCAGCAGCAAGCCGGCATAGGCGCGGAACCACAGCAGCGTGGCGGTGTGGCGATCCATCTGCGCGCCGCCCAATGCCTGCAGCATGGACGCACACACGCTGTTGCCCTGCGCATCGCAGGTGAACAACGCGGCGGCCACCTGCGGCTGCCAGCGCGCGCGGTGCGCGGCGGGCAGGGTCTGCCGGTACAGGATGCCGAAGCTCTCCGACAGGCCACGCGCCGCCAGCGGATCGGCATCGTGGAAGGCGGGATCGACCTGGGCGACCTCCAGCGAGGTGGCCGCCGGCTCCAGCATCACATCGAAGCCCGGCACCTGCACGGCCAGCGCACGCCAGCTCGGTGCCAGCAGCTCGGTGAGCGCGACCGCACTTTCCAGCTCGTACCAGGCGTTCTTGCGCACGCAGTTGGTCAACCGCACATGCACCGAGCACTTGAGGAAATAATCCAGTTCCGGGTGGTACAGCGTGCGCACCGACGAGGTGGGCCGCAGTGCCTCGCCGAGCATGCCGACAGGCTCGATCAGCCCGCGCGCCTGCAGGGTGCGCAGCAGCGGGTCGTCGAGCAGGCGCTGCGCTTCCCACGGATGACAGGGATACAGCGCCTCGCTGCCGGAGAGTTGCCGCAGGCTGGCACGCACATCGCGGCCCTGCGTGCGCAGCAGCCGTGGGTCGATGCGGAACCAGAACAGCTGGAACGCGGCGCGCGCTTCCGGCGCGCAGGCCAGCACCTGCGCCAGATCGACGCCTTCGCGGCTCTTGGGCGTGGGATGCAAGGCATGCCCCCACAGCATCGATTGTTCGGCGTCGATCATCGCCTCGCCGGTCGCGGCGCTGCCCTGTGCCTGGCGCAGCAGTGCGGCAGTGATCGCCACGCTGTTGGCGCTTTGCGCGAGCAGTTCCGGGTTGACCGCCTGCGTGCTGCCCAGCGCCTGCAGCAGGCAACGCGCCAAGGCATGCGCGTCCAGGCTCTGCCACGGTTGGCCGGCGCCCTTGAGAAACGGCGTGGAGGCAAAGCGGCAGCGGCCCAGGCGATCGGCATAGGCAATGCGCACGCACAGCGTGCCGGTATCGCCCAGCGCGATCCGCAGCCAGCGCTGCTCGGCCACGCGCGGGCCGGGGCGATCCAGCCCGCGGTAATCGAAGTCCACTGTGCGTTGCGGAATTGCGAACTCGCGCAGGTAGCAGTTCAACCAGCAACTGCAGGCCTGCGCGTCGGCCATGCTGTCGTACCAGGGGTCATGCATCGTGTGCGGCGACATCGGCGGATCTCCTCGAAGGGAAGCGCACCAGAACGGTGAGCGCAGCGGCCGCCGCAGCCAGCGCGGCAGCCAGGAAAGGGGTGGCAGGGCCGGCGGCCTGGGCCAGCGCACCGGCAGCGGCACCGGCGAACACGCCGGCCCATTTGCCGCAGGCATCGAAGCGGCCGAACAGGCGCCCGGCGCCATGCCCGCTGGCGACCAGCGCCAGGCTGCGGTTGAGCCCACGCAGGCCGAACAACATGCCGAACCCGAACAGCAGCCGCGCCGCTACCAATGCGGCGGCGTCGTGCAGCAGCGCCTGCCACAGGCAGGCCAGCGCGAACAGCGCCAGGCCGGGCACCAGCCAGGCCTCGCCATCGCCGCGCCGCCACCACGGCAACACCACCAAATAGACCAGGTGCGGCAGGCTGTAGAGCAGGCCGGCCAGCGCGTCGTGGCCGGCGCCGCGCGCCAGCGCATACGGGATGAAGTAGGGGAAGGTCACCACCATCGCGAAGCAGAACAGGAACTGCGCGATCAGCAACGCAGGCCACAGTGCGCTGGCCGGTGCTGACTCCGATGGCGCCGACGTAGCCACATGCCCGGAGGGTGTGGACTGCGCAGTGGGCGCGGTCGGCCGCGGCGCAGGCCGGTCGGCGGGCAGACGCCAGGTCAGCGCGAACGCCAGCAGCGGCAGCAGCGCAAGCGCGCGATACAGCGACTGCGCCGGGCCAAGCGCCAAGGCCAGGCCCAGCAGCGCAGGCGCGCTGACCATCGCCAGGCGCGCCGAATACTGCGTCCAGTCGAGCGCACGTGCCAGCGGGCCGGCTTGCGGCTGGCTGGCCAGGTACGCATTGGCTGCCGCCAGCGAGCCGCCGCAGGTGCCTTGCACGATCAGGCCGATCACCAGCCAGCTCAGCGACGGCGCGAAGCCGGCGATCGCAAAGCCCAGCGCCAGCCCCAGCTGCGCACGCAGCAACGAGCGCTTGCGTCCATAGCGGTCGGCCAGACGCCCCCAGGTGCCGGCCGTCAACGCGGTGCACAGCGTCGGCAACACGTACAGCACGCCGCTCCAGCCAACCGCCGCCGAGGGCGCCAGCTCGGCCAGCACCTGCGGCAGAAACAACGGCATGCCCAGTGCGGTGAAGGCGGCCAGGTAATGCGCGGCCAGCACCGGGCCCAGGATGCGCTTCATCGCTGGGCACCCGCCTGCCGACGCGGCCTCTGCTGCGCGCCAGCGAAGGCGTCGCCGAAGGGGTTGGGCGCGCTATCGCCGTAGAACTTGTTGATGTCGCTCGCACCGGTGAGTTGCTTGCTGAGCAGGCTGCCGGCGCTGAGCAGGTACTTCACCGGCAGCCGCGGTGCGGCCAGCAGGCGACGCGCGGGAGCGGTATCGATGCCATCGACATCCAGCTGCGCCAGCGTCAAGGCGAACTGCGTCTGCAACTGCGTGTACAGCGGCGCGCGCAGCGCCGGCTGCCATTCGGCCAGGCCTTCCAGCACCGCCTGCAGATCCAGCTGCAGCACGATGGTGCAGAACATCTGCGCCAGGGCTTGCGGCTGGTCCACCGCGATGCGCGCATCGTGCAGCGGGCCCAACGCGTCCAGATCCGGCAGCTGCGCGCGCAACTGCGGCATCGCGATACGCGCGGCGTCGTTGTCCTTCATCAGCAGCCGCGTCGCCTGGCCATCGGCGTAGACCAGCATGCTGTTCTGCTGATTGGCTTCCAGCGCAATGCCGTAGCGCAGCCACAGGCGCAAATGCACCGCCAGCATCAGCTCGGTGTACTCACGCCACCAGCCGAGCACATCGCCCTGCGCAAAGCGCTCGGCCAGATGGATCGCCATCGGCCGGCCGTCGGGCAACCGCGCGCACAGCGCGGCCACCGGCACCAGCGTGGCGTTCTCCAACGGTGGATAACGCCGCAGCAGATAGGCCAGATGACGGGTCTGTCCCACATGCCCGCCATGCGATTCGTCCACGAACACGCAGCGGC
The DNA here is from genome assembly GCF_056725185.1 of Xanthomonas sp. NCPPB 3218. Lineage (NCBI taxonomy): Bacteria > Pseudomonadati > Pseudomonadota > Gammaproteobacteria > Lysobacterales > Lysobacteraceae > Xanthomonas > Xanthomonas sp. NCPPB 3218. The sequence goes on along the minus strand of NZ_CM161516.1, from coordinate 3,749,512 downwards.
CGCGCAGGGCCGGATCCAGCGCATCGATGCGCCGCAGTGCGCGCTCCAGCCAGTGGCCGTCGTACAGCGTGGAGGGCTTGATCAGGCGCAGATTGAGCGCGCCCAGCGTGCGCATCGGAATCGGCAGCTTGAGATGCAGCTGCGGATGCTGCAGCGGCACCAGCGTGCGGACCGACAGGGTGGGGCGCACCTCCAGCCAGGCCTGCGGTGCCCGCAACGTGCCTGGCGGCAGTGCAAAGCCGTCCTGCTCCAGCCGCGCCCACACCAGCGGATGCACCGGCCAGGCGACATGCGTGTCGGCCAGCGCGGGCGGCAGGCCCAGCGTGGCGAAGTCCGGCCACAGCTCGGCCGGCGCTGCACTGGTGCAGCTGACCTGCGCACGCGGAACCGCCAGCCAGCGCAGCGCGAAGGTGGGGGCGAATTCCGGTGCGTAATCGCGCAGTTCCGAGGCATCCAGCCCGGCCTTGGCACGTGCGGTGGGATAGAACGGATGATCGCGATAGCTGGCCAGTTGATCGCAGCGGTATGCACGCTCGGCCGCATCTGCATGCTGCAAGGCGTTGAGCAGCGCAGGTGCCTGCGCGTCGTAGGCCTGGCGCGCCAGGCCCAGGTGGGCGGCAGCGCACTCGGCTTCTTCGGCGTAGGCGCGATGCAGCTGTTGCGTCTCGCTGTCCAGCTGCGCGCTCATGCGTTGCAGCCAGGCCTGCGCACCGCGTTCGACATGCGCGCCATCGGCGCCCTGCACGATACAGCTGTCGCCGCAGGCGCTGATGTCCTGCAGATAGCCCTGCCGATGGATCGGCAACCACAGCGTGCCGTCGGGCAGATGCGCGATGCGCCACCAGCCTTCCACCGGGCTGGGGTCGGTCCATGCCGCCAGTACGCCTGCCTCGGGCATTGCGGCGCTGCCTCGGGTGGCGATGCCGCGCAGGTCCTCGCGCAGGCAGGCATCGATGATGCGGGTGGCGATATAGCGTTGGTCGGCGGCACTGCTCATGCGCGCAGCTCCGCGCCATCGATCCGCCACTGCAGCCCCGCTTCGGCATGCACCACTGCCTGTTGCAGCGCCTGTGCATCGCTGGCCACCGCGCTCAGCACACCCAGGTAATCCTTGTTGGAATGGCTCAGGCGGATGCGTTCACCGGGCGCGCGCATGCGCCGGTACTGCACATCGCTGTGCGCATCGTGGTGGCGGCGATCTTCGCTGGCGGTCACCAGCTCGCCGTCCTGCGCGGCGACGTAGTAACGCAGCAAGGCATGGGCGCGATCGCAGCGCAGCTGCGGCAGCGGCAGGCCCAGATGCGGCGCCAGCGCGGCGGTGAACCACTGCCCGCCGAACATGTCGTCGAGCAGGAACTCGCGGCGGTCGCCGATGCTGCGGTAGTTGATCTCCACCAGCACCGGGCCGTCGCTGGTGAGGATGAATTCGCTATGGCACAGCCCGAAGCCGACCCCGAAGCTGCGCAGCTGTTGCAGCGCCTGCGCAATCACCGGCGTGTCCACGCGGGCATCCCACTGCGCCTCGCATTCCACGAAGTGCGGCGGTGGCGACAAGCGCACCCTGAAGCCGCCCAGCGCTTGCAACGTATGGCCGTCGCCCAGCGTTTCCAGCGTAAACAGCTCCCCTTCCAGCATGCCTTCCAGCAGCATGGTGCGCTGCGGATGGCGCTGCCACACATCGTCCAGATAGGCCTGCAACTGCGCGGCATCTGCACAGTGGCGCACGTCCAGACTGGCCACGCCCTCGCGCGGTTTGGCCACCACCGGCCACGGAATGTCGGCCGGCAATGCGGCGCCCGGGGCCAGCGTGCAGAACCACGGCGACGGCAGTCCACGCGCACGCAGGCGCTGACGCATCGCCGCCTTGTTCTTGGCCGCGTAGCAGACCTGCCAGTCCTTGCCGGGCAGGCCGAGACCCGCCGCGACCAGCGCGGTGCTGGTCTGCAGATGATCGCTGTTGCTGAACACCGCACGCGGCGATACATCGGCGTCGTGCAGTACGTCCAGCACGCCGAGCGGATTGAACACATCGCATTCGATCACCCGTTGCGGCGCATGCGCCGGATGCTCGCGGAAATGGCTGAGGTGATCGAGTCGGTGGTCGGTCAGCAGCCACACCGGCAGGCCGAGCGCATGCGCGGCCGGGAGAAACCCTTCGGTGATGGCCGGATGGCAGACATGGGTGAGGATCACCAACGGTGCAGCGGATGTCGCAGTCATGGCAGCTCTCGTTCAACAGGACGGTGGAAAAAACCGGTACTGAAACGGGCTGCCTGGCGCCGCAGGGGCGTTGGGTGGCCTGCGATACGGTGATCGCATGCCGCATGCTGCGGCAGGGAGACGTGCGTCATGCACGCCGTGTTGTCTGCGGCGCCCGCCAGCGCGAGCGCCGTTGCCGTCAGCCGACCGACGCCCCTGTACGTCGGTCGCTACGGCATGTGCCGGGTCGAAGGCCTAAAACGTGTACTCCAGCCCGGCGGTGACGGTGCGCGACGGCGCGGCCTGGCGGCCCCACGGGCTGGTATCCACACCGCGGAACCAGTACTGCCGATCGAACAGGTTGTTGATCGCCAGCGACGCGCTGAATTTTTGTCCATCGCGTTCGAACAGCGTATGGCTCACCTGCGTGTTCCATACCCAGTACGACGGCAACTCGCCGACCGAGGCGATCGCGTTCTCCTGCACGGTGTTCGCCGCGTCGCTGTAGGCCTTGCTGAAGTAGTAGCTCGACAGTGCGACAGTGGTGTGACCGAGCGTGTAGTTGCCGCCCAGGATGATCTGGTTGCGCGAGGTGTAGGGCACGCGCAGCCCGCGGAATGCACCCGATTCCTGGCTGGCATCCAGATACGCATAACCGGCGTTGAGGGTGAGCGCGCGCAGGTTTTCCGGGCTCCATTGCAGTTCCAGCTCGCCGCCTTGATGGCGGGTCTTGCCGAGGTTGCGGAACACGCGCGTGGTGTTGTCCAGCTGGATCTGCTGATCGAAATCGATCAGGTACGCACCGAGCTGGATGCGGGTGCGGTCGTTGGGCTGGTAGCGCGTGCCGGCTTCGTAATTCCATGCCAGTTCGGCATCCAGGTTGTTGCCGAAGATGATTTGGGTGACCTGCGGCGCACGCAGCGAGCGCTGCCCGTCCGCGTAGAAGAACCATTCTGCGTTGGCCTGGAAACCCACCGTCAACCCCGGCAATACATCGCGGGTCTGGTTGAGCGTGCGCAAGCCGGTGGCGCGATTGAAATAGCGCGAATCCAGCCGCTCGTAGCGCAGGCCCGGGGTGATGGTCAGGCGTTCGTCGGGCAGGGTGATGGCATTGCTGACGTAGGCGGCCAGGGCGCGGTCTTCGAACTGCCAGTCACGCACGCTGGTGAACAGGCCATCGCGCAAGCGCAGATTGCCGACCAAAAAATCGATGTCCTCGTGCACCGCACGCACGCCGGCGGTCCACTGCTGACGCACGCCACCGGCATCGCCCATGCTCCAGCTCAGCCGCGGCTCGCTGCCGACCACGCGGAAGTCGCGCGGTGCGGTCTGGCGCAGTTGCGGCGGCAGGTCCGAACGCCAGGTTTCGGTGGCGGCCTGGCGCATGCCGACGATGAAGTTGCGGCTGCTGCGCGCGCTGAAGTTGGTCCAGGACAACCGGACGTCTTTCAGCGGGCCCCAGTCTCCGAACAACTGCTCGTAGCTCAACGATGCGCGCGTGGTACGCCCATTGAAGCTGTCCAGCGGGCGCGTGGACTGGCGCGGGTCGCGCCGGTAATCGTCCGGGCTGAGCGCGCCGGCCAGATCCATGTCGACCAGATAGCGTTGCACGCTGGCCTTGAGCAACTTGGTGTCGTCCAGCCACCACTCCGCACGCACGCGCAGATTGCTGATGTCGGTATCGCTGTGCGCGCGCCAGTACTCGCCGTAAGTGCGATTGGCATCGACCTGCAGGCCGAGGTTGTCGGTGAGGTAGCCGCCGCTGCTGAGCGCGCTGTCCTGCAGGAACTGGCCCTGGCCGCCGGCGGTGACCTTGTGCGCCAGCGTGGTACTCCACTCGCTGGGGATCTCCTTGCTGACCAGATTGATCACCCCGCCGACATTGTTCGGCCCGTACTGCACGGCCGCGCCACCGCGCACGATGTCGATGCGGTCGATCTGGTTCAGCCCCACCGGAAACAACGACAGGCTGGTCTGCCCGTACGGCGCCAGTGCCAGCGGAATGCCGTCTTCCAGCACCTGCACGCGGCCGCTGCGGCTCTCGTACAGGCCGCGCAGCATCAGCTGCGGCAACGCGCCGGTGCCGGTCTCGTCGAAGATCTTGATGCCCGGCACGCGCTGCAGGGCATCGTCCAGCGAGCGGTTGCCGCCATTGCGCAGTTGCTCGCGGTCGATCACCTGGCGGCTGCCGGCATAGCGCTGCACGTCGTCGGGCCTGGAACGCCCGAGCAGGCTGCCTTGCACCTGGATCGTGTCCAGCGCACGGATCGGCGTCTGCGCATCGGTGGCTGCCGCATCCGGCGACTCGGTGGCGAACGCCAACGGCGGCAGGGTCCAGGTGGCCGCAGCGATGGCGATGGTCAGGGCGTGGAAACGGAACGTCGACATCTACGGCGTGCTCCTGCAGGCGGGTGGTGGAGTGGGTGCGGCGAAGCTGGCCAGGTGGCCGCGCAGTGCGCGTTGAATCAGCGCGCGGTCTTCGCCGGCCAGCAGCCAGCGCAGGTCCGGCTGTTGCAGCCAGTGCGCGCGTTGCGCGTCGGTGCGCGGATTGGGGCAGAACGGCACGTTGGCCGCAACGCAGTGCGCATGCAGTTGCAGCAGCAGTTCCCACACCTGTGGATGGGTCGGTTGTGGGCCCAGGCCCAGATCCAGCGCAAGATCCAGCGCGCCTTCCATCACCAGGGCCACGCCGGGTAGCGCCAGCAGCTCGGGCACTGCCGCGATGCCGGCGGCACTTTCGATCATCGGCACGATGCGGATATCGCGATTGGCCTGCGCGATGTAGGTGGACAGGTCGACATTGCCGAAGCCGGTGACGCGCCCACCGGTGATGCCGCGCCGCCCCAGTGGCGGGAACCGTGCCGCGACGATGGCGTCGGCCAGTTGCGCGGCCGATTCGGCGCGTGGAATCACGATCCCGCGCGCGCCGGCATCCAGCACGCGGCCGATCAGTTTTTCGTCAACCTCCGGCACGCGTACCCAGGCCTCGCAGCCGGACAGCTCGCAGGCGCGGATGGCGTGTTCCAGTTCGTCCGGCGCGCGCAGCACATGTTCCAGGTCGAGCACCACAAAGCCGTAGCCGATGCGGCCCAGCAGCTCGCACAACTGCACGCTCGGCACTGCGTTGAGAACGCCAACCGCAAACGTCATGGATGAGGCCGCCAAGGAAACGGGCGCTCATCCTGCTCCGGATGGGAATGATTATCAAGTGGATTTGGTGGGCAGTTTTCGGTGCCCTGGTCGCAGTTCGATCAATGCACGGCTGCAAGCCGTTCCGCACTGAACCACCTGCGGGCAACAAAAAACCCGCAGGCGCTGCCGGCGGGTTTTCGATTCGTGCAGCGCTGCGTCCCCCGCCTTGCGGTTACGACGCCGGTACGCGCAATGCCCGATACGGCGGGGTGGACATCACCATCTCGGCCAGCGAATAGGCCAGCTCGCGTTCGGCCAGCACCGCGCCGTCGGCGCCGTGTTCGAGCAGGTGCTTGACCTCGGTGTCGCTGTGCGCGCGCGCCAGCAGCGTCAGCGACGGGTTGATCGCGCGCAGCTTGGCCAGCGCCTCGCCGGCTTCCAGTGGCTGCGGGATCGCCAGGATCGCGATCTTGGCGTGCTCCGGGCGGGCTTCGGCCAGCACGCGGTCGGCCGCCGCACTGCCGCGGATACCGGGAATGCCGGCCGCATGCGCCTTGGCCACATGATCGCTGTTGTCGTCGATCACCAGCACCGGCACGCCGCGGCTACGCAGCAACTGCGCCAGCGCGCTGCCGACGCGGCCATAGCCGATCACGATGGCATGGCCGTCCAGCGGCAGCGGCGGGCCGGGCGGCAGTTCCGGCTCCACCGCGGCCGGAGCGTCCTGCGCCTGCCTGGCCTGCCAGCGGTCCAGCCACGAGAACAGGAACGGGTTGGCGATGATCGACAGCAGCGCGCCGGCCAGGATCAGGTCGCGCCCGGTTTCCGGCAGGATCGCCAGCTGCACGCCCAGCCCGGCCAGGATGAAGGAGAACTCGCCGATCTGCGCCAGGCTGGTGGAAATGGTCAGTGCGGTGCCGGTGGGGTGGCCGAATGCACGCACGATCACGAATGCGGCCAGCGACTTGCCCAGGGTCACGGTCAGGAACGTGGCCAGTACCTGCCACGGGTGCTCGACCAGGATCATCGGGTCGAACAGCATGCCCACCGAGACGAAGAACAGCACCGCGAATGCATCGCGCAACGGCAGCGAATCGCTGGCGGCCTTGTGGCTGAGCTCGGATTCCTTCAACAACATGCCGGCGAAGAACGCGCCCAGCGCGAACGACACCCCGAACAGCGTAGCCGACAGGAACGCTACGCCCAGCGCGATGCCAAGCACGGCCAGAGTGAACAGCTCGCGCGAGCCGGTGGCGGCGACCTTTTCCAGCGACCACGGAATCACCCGCCGCCCGACCACCAGCATCACCGCCACGAACGCCACCATCTTGAACAGCGTCAGGCCCAGCGCGGCCAGCAGCGAGGTGGATTCGCCGGCATGCGCCGCGGCCGGCGCGGCGGTGCCCAGCACCTCGGCCAGCGCCGGCAACATCACCAGCGCGATCACCATCACCAAGTCTTCGACGATCAGCCAGCCCACCGCGATGCGGCCGCGCTGGGTTTCCAGCAGGCGGCGTTCTTCCAGTGCGCGCAGCAGCACCACGGTACTGGCCACCGACAACGCCAGACCAAACACCAGCCCATGCATCAACGGCCAGCCCATGCTCCAGGCCAGCGCCCAGCCAAGCAGCGTGGCGACCACGATCTGCGCCAACGCACCCGGAATCGCGATCCATTTCACTTCCATCAGATCGTCGAGCGAGAAGTGCAGGCCCACGCCGAACATCAGCAGCATCACGCCCAGCTCGGACAGCTGGTTGGCCATGGTCTGGTCGGCCACGAAGCCGGGCGTGAACGGCCCGACGCAGACGCCGGCCAGCAGATAGCCGACCAGCGGCGAGAGTTTCACTTTCTGTGCGAGCGTGCCCAGCACGAAAGCGACCGCGAGGCCGACGGCGATGATGTCGATGAGGCTGGTGTCGTGATGCATTCCAATCCGTTGTGAGAGTGTCCGAGAGAGCGTCGCGGGCGCGACCAGCCAACGGCACTGCGCCGGGCGTCGCCTGCGGGCATTGCGTGGTCATGGCTGGGGTCCGGCGCGGGGGAACCGGGACCGCGTTGCTGGTCCGGTTGGCCGGACGCCCATAGTACACAGCGCTTGATTAACGCGATGCGACACGCAGCGCATGCACGCAGGCCGATCCATGCGTCAGACGCCGCGCGTAAACCGCCGTGGCCCGCGCCTGCGCGTGCGAGCTGCGACGCAGGGCGCAAGTCCGGCACGCCGATTCAACATTGACGACACCGCTTCGCCCCTGCGCAAGGTCGCAGCGCGGCGCCGGCCGACAATCCGGGCTCCCAGTGGAGCGCCTGCGTCCTTCGGCAGGCCCACGCACGCATCGCCCCGTTGCGGGTGACGCCACACGAGCCAGGCCATGCATCTCAGCGATTTGGCAACACCCCAGTTCCGGCACGATCCCTATCCGACCTACGCGCGCCTGCGCGCCGAAGGCGCGTTGGTGCAGGTGGCAGACGGGCGGCTGATGTCCGGCCGCTATGCCGTGGTCGATCGCCTGCTCAGCGACCGCCGGGTCGGCCGCGACTATTTGCAAAGCATTCGTCTGCGCTACGGCGAGGCGGCGGTGCACCTGCCGCTGTTTCAGGGCATGAGCCGCATGTTCCTGCTGCTCAACCCGCCGCTGCACACCCAGTTGCGCGGACTGATGACACAGGCCTTCGGTGCGCGGCAGATGGAATCCATGCGTGAAGTGGCCAGCGATACTGCTGCCGGGTTGATCGACGCTTTCCAGGCCAACGGCCATTGCGATCTGCTGACCGAGTTCGCGTTCCCGCTGCCGATCGCCATCATCTGCCGGCTGCTGGATATCGATGCCGCCGATGTCACCGCGTTGAGCCACGCGACCAGCGCACTGGCAAAAGTCTTCGATCCGATGATGACGGCGGAAGAACTGCAGGCCACCAGCGTTGCGTACGACCAGCTGGCGACATATTTCCACGGCGTGATCGCGCAACGTCGCAGCGCTGGCGGCGATGATCTGATCGCGCGTTTTATCCAGGCCGAGGACAACGGCCGCCGCCTGAGCGACGAGGAGATCGTCTCCAACGTGATCCTGCTGTTCTTTGCCGGCCACGAGACCACCTCCAACATGATCTGCAATGCGCTGGTCGCGCTGCATCGGCATCCACAGCAATTGCGCCTGCTGCAGGAAACCCCGAGCCTGCTGCCCAATGCAGTGCTCGAATGCATGCGCTACGACAGCTCGGTGCAGATCGCCACGCGCACGGCGTTGCAGGATGTCGAGATCGAGGGCGTGGCGGTTCCCCAGGGCGCCATGCTGTATCTGATGCTGGGCGCGGCCAATCACGACACGCTGCAGTTCACCGACCCGCAGCTGCTGGATATCCGCCGTCAGCAGGGCCGCGCGCTGTCGTTCGGTGGCGGCATCCACCACTGCCTGGGCAATCGGCTGGCGCTGATCGAAATGGAAGCCGCGCTGGCCTGCCTGCTGGCGCGTCTGCCGGCGCTTCGGCTGGAGCAGCTGGACACGCTGAGCTGGAACGATCGCGCCAACCTGCGTGGTGTGGACGCGCTGTTCGCTTCCTGGTGAGCTGCGGCCAGGCGGCGCGGTGCCTGGCCGGCACGCAGTGTTGCGGCAGTCATAGCGCTGGCAATCACCGCGGCAAATGACGCACGGCCGCTGCTGGCGAATCGAAGCCCACAACGACAAACACCGCCGATCACTCGGCGGTGTTTGCGTTGACGCAGGCGCGGATTGTCAGATCCGCTCGAACCCGCCGGTCAGAACCGATAGGTGACCCGCCCGTACCAGTAGCGGCCGTTGAAGCCGAACGGCGACAGCGACGAATACTGCAGGCCGCCGGCGCGGTCGTCGTAGGCGGTGGTCAGCTGCGCCTTGGTCGGATACTGATTGGTGAGGTTGTCCGCGCCCACGGTGAAGGTGAACGCGTTCCAGGTCTGGCTGGCGGCCAGGTTCAACAACCAGCGCGCGTCGTAGGTCTGGTCCTGGCTGCCATCGGCCGGGTCGCTGATGCGCTTGATCGATCCGTAGCGGGTGGCGTTGAAGTTCAGCGCAAAGCCGCCCAGCGTCCAGTCCGCCGCCGCCATGTACTTGGTACGCGGGGTGGCGTCGGTGAGCAGGCCCTGGCTGGCGCGCCCGAAGTTGGGGTTGGACAGTTCCAGGATCGTGGTCTTGTTGTAGTTGGCGCTGGCACTGAGATTGAGCTTGCCGTAGCTGCCCAGGTCGGCGAGATAGCTGTTGATCCAGTCCACGCCACGGGTGCGGCTGGTGGCGCCGTTGACGAAGAACTGCACCGCGGCCACCTGGCCGATCGGCTGCGCCAGCTGCAGCTGGTCCGAATACAGGATCTGGTCCCAGATGCGGATCTGGTAGACGTCCAGGCTGGAAGTGAAATTGGCAGTCGGCTGCCACACAGCGCCCAGGCCATAGTTGGTGGATTTCTCCGGGCTCAGCGGGCCGGCGCCCAGCGCCACCGCGACCGGGTCGGAGGTGCGGTAGGTACCGACCTGCACCAGCTCGCCGTTCTGGATCAGCGTCACCACCGAGGCGTAGTTCTGCTGGGCCAGCGACGGTGCGCGGAAGCCGTTGGAGATGGTGCCGCGCAGCGAGAAGGTGTCGCTGAAGGCGTAGCGCGCCGACAGCTTGCCCGAGCGCGTGGAGCCGGCATCGCTGTAGTTTTCATAACGCCCGGCAATGCCGCCGGACAGCTTGTCGGTGATGTCCGCCTCCAGGTTTGCGTAGACCGCATTGCTGTGGCGTCCGAACTTGCCGGCCACCGTCGGCTCCAGGCCGGAGAACACCTGCGCGCCGCCCGGATACGGCGCGCCGTCGTCGGGATTGATGGTATTGGGATCGAAGAAGTACGACTCCGGCGAGCCGGCGGTGATCTGGTAGCGGTCCTGGCGATGCTCGGCACCGAAGGCCACGTTGACCGGATACGCCAGGCCCCAGTCGAAGGACTTGTTGATGTCCAGGTTGATCGTGCCCTGTTCGGTTTCGAAGCCACCGGAATTGAAATTGGTCGGCGAGCTGCCGGTGGTGTAGTACAGATTGGTGTTGATGCTGTTGAGGATGTTGAAGGTCATGTCGTTCTTGCCGTAAGTGGCCGACACGTCCCAGTTCCATTCGCTCTCGGTGCTGCCCTTCAAACCCAGCACCGCCGAGCGGTCGTTGGTGGGGTTGTAGATCTGCGGCAGGAAGCCGTTCGGGTAGATCGCCTGCACATTGCGCGCGGTGTTGTCGGCGGCGCGGTAATAGCCGTTGGAGGTGACCTCGCGACGGCTCATGCTGAGGTGGCCGTACAGTTCCAGGTTCGGCGAGAACGCGTAGCCGAATGCGGCCAGCCCCTGGTAGAACGTGGAGGCCGGGTCGCCGTGGCGCTGGTAGGGGACACCGCCTGGATTGGGCGTGCCCGGCACGGTGGTGGCGCGGTTGGTGTTCTCGCCGCGGTTGGTGCTCATGGTGTTCTGGTAGTTCCAGGACAGCCGCACCCAGCCCGCGGTGTCGCCGCCGCTGCTGCCGAACGGCAGGCCGACCGAGCCGTCGATGCCGTTCTGCTCGCCATCACCCTTGTCCATGATGCCGCCATTGATCGACACGCTGTTGCTGCCGGCATCGGCGCCATGCTTGAGCACGATATTGACCACGCCGGCGATCGCATCGGAGCCGTACTGGGCCGAAGCGCCGTCACGCAGCACTTCGATGCGCGCGATGGCCGACATCGGCAGCGAGTTCAGGTCGGCCGGCGCCGAGCCACGGCCGACGTACGGGTTGTAGTTGATCAGCGAGGAAGTGTGATAGCGCTTGCCGTCCACCAGCACCAGCACCGCATCCGGCGACAGGCCGCGCAGCGTGGCCGGGCGCGCGGCATCGTTGCCGTCGGAGATCGCCGGGCGCGGGAAGTTCAGCGACGGCAGCAGCTTGCCCAGCGCGGTGGCGATGTCGGTCGCGCCGGTGGCCTGCAGCGACTGCTCGGTGATGATGTCGATCGGCGATTCGGATTCGGCCACCGTGCGGTCGCTGACGCGGGTACCGGTGACGATCAGGGTGTCCAGGGTTTTCTGCGGCTGGGCAGGCTGCGATTGCGCACTGGCAGCGAACGTACAGACGGTGAGTGCGACCGAGATCGCAAGCGAGAGTGCGTTGGAGGTGTGCATGGGAATGGAGACTCAAAGGGGATGGTGGACGCAGCGATGCGCTGCGCGCATTGCCGGGGGGAAGACGACGGCGGACTGCGTGACCCGGGTTGCCTGCGCGCAGCGCGTGTGCGCTGGCAAGGCGACGTGCACAGCAAGACAGCAGACTGCGACGCAGCGTCTGCTGCGTGGCGCATCCTTGCGAAAGAAGGGGGGAGCTCGCCCTTTCGCGACAATCGGAAAGGGCGAGCGATGCTGCGGGCGTGCTGCCCCGTCTCAGCGAGGCGGGACGAGGCGATCGACATGCCGGTCGCTGCCGACCGGCACGCGGCGATTTACCACTTGTAGCTCACGTTGGCGTACACCAGCGCACCGTTGAAACCGAACGGCGAGGCGCTGCTGTAGGGCAGGTAGGTGCGCGTGCCCAGGCCGGCTTCCTGGCGGTCGGGATACTCGTTGAGCACGTTGTCGCCGCCGATGGTGAAGTTCCAGTCGTTCAACTTGTAGGAGGCGGCCAGGTCCAGCGTCCACTTGGCCGCATAGGTCTGGTCGCTGCCGGCGTTGGTGCCGAAGGTGCTGAACTCGCCCCAGCGCGTGGCGGTGCCGGTGAACGACCAGTTGCCTGGCGACCAGGTGCCGCCCAGGAAGAACTTGTCGCGCGGCGTGCCTTCGGTGATGCGACCGAGTTCGGCGCGGCCGATGCGCACCGCACCCGGATCGATCGCTTCCAGCGCTGCCGGGTTGTCGGCGACCCGTTCCACTTCGGTCTTGTTGTAGTTGTAGCCGGAGGTCAGCTCCGCGCTGCCACCGTCCAGGTTCCAGCGATAGGTGCCGACCGCATCCACGCCCTGGGTCTTGGTGTCCACCGCGTTGGTGAAGTAACGCCCGCCACCGATGCCCGGGAAGCCATTGGCCTGCAGGTAATTACGCGCCGCATTGGAGGTGAGGTTTTCCGACAGCACGATGCGGTCATCGATATCGATGCGGTAGGCATCGACCGTGATGTACAGGTTTTCGATCGGCTGCAGCACCACGCCAAGACCGTAGTTCTTGGATTCCTCGGCCTTCAACGGCTCGGCACCGAGTGCGATCGCGGCCGGGTTGTCGGTACGGAAGGTGCCGATCTCGAACGGGATCGCAGTGACCGTGCCATTGGGCTGGGCCACGTTGAGGAACTGGGTGGCGATCGACTGGAAGTTCTGCTGCTGCAACGACGGCGCACGGAAACCGGTGGAGGCGGTGGCGCGGACGGCCACCTTGTCGGTGAACGCGTAACGCAACGACAGCTTGCCGGTGGCGGTATCGCCGAAATCGCTGTACTTCTCGTAGCGCCCGGCCAGGCCGGCCGAAAGCTTTTCGGTCAGATCCGCTTCCAGGTCGACGTACGCCGAATGGCTGTTGCGGTTGTAGTAGCCGGCGTCGGAGAGTTTGAAGCCGGGGAACACCTGTGCGCCCGGAATCAGTGTGCCTGCCGCAGAGGGAATGCCGCCATTGGCCGAGGACGCCGCGTCGCCGGGCGACTGGTTGAACTTCTCACCGCGCCATTCCGCACCGAAGGCCAGTGTGACCGGATACGCCAGGCCCCAGTCGAGCGTCTTGGTGAAGTCGGCATTGAGCACGTTCTGGGTCACTTCCAGCGTACCGGCATGGAAGTCGGTCGGGCTGGCCAGGCCCAGGCTGTTGTTCAAGCTGTTGCGCACATCGAAGGTGAGATTGTTCTGGCCGTAGTTGTAGCTCAGATCGATGTTCAAGCCGCCTTCGGTGGAGGTCTTCAAGCCGCCCACCCACGACACGTCCTTGCTGACGTTGTAGATCTGCGGCAGGAAGCCGTCCGGATAGATTTCCGGGCGGTTGCGGTTGTCGCCGGCAAAGCGGAAATAGCCGTTGGACAGCACTTCGCGGCGGCTGACCATGCCGAACGAGTAGAAGGTCAGGTAATCGGTGGGGCTGTATTCGCCGTTGAAGGAGATCGCGCCCTGGTCGATGTCCGGATCGCCGTAACGCTGCTCCACGCGGCCCTGGAATGGCAGTGCGCGGTTGGTCTGATCCGAATGCCCGGCCTGTGCGGCCAGATGCACCTTGCCGGTGCCGGCAAAGCTGAAACCGGCATCGCCGGACAGCTGATACTGCTCGCCATCGCCGGCGCTGTACTTGCCGTAGCGGCCATTGACGCTGCCGCCTTCGCCGCTGCCCTTGAGCACGATGTTGATCACGCCGGCAATCGCATCCGAACCGTATTGCGCCGATGCACCGTCACGCAGCACTTCGATGCGCTCCACTGCGGCGATCGGAATGGTGTTGAGATCGGCCGGCGACGAACCACGGCCCTGGGTGTCGTTGAGATTGATCAACGCGGTGCTGTGATAGCGCTTGCCGTTGACCAGCACCAGTACCTGGTCAGGCGACAGGCCGCGCAGCTGCGCCGGGCGCACTGCGTCCGAGCCGTCGGAGATGGCCGGGCGGGGGAAATTCAATGAGGGGATCGCGCGTGACAGCGCGGTAGCCAGCTCGGTGGTACCGGTCGATTCCAGTGCCTGTGGCGAGATGATGTCGATCGGCGATGCCGATTCGGCCACGGTGCGATCGGCCACGCGCGTGCCGGTCACGATCAAGGTATCGAGCGTTTTCTGGGTGGGAGCCTGTGACTGCGCGGACGCGTTTGAAGCGGAAAACGACAGTGCAAGAACAACGGCAACTGCGAGTGGACTGGTCTTGCAATTCATGCGGTGACAACTCCGAGTGGGGAACGGATGCATCGCAGGGGGCCCCCTCCCGGGCCGCGTCCGTTGCGGCAGCTGCGGTGCGTTCCCAACCATTAACCACGTGTAACCGCATGTCAAATTTTGGTTACGTTGCGCAAGTAACTGTCATGTATGACGTGCTACTGCCATCGTTGTCATTGTGCACCAAAGTGATGCGCGGTTTGCACCAGACCTGCGGTATCAGCTGCTTGCCTGCACCATCATGGACATCGATACCAGATATGAAACTTCTGCATCAGAACGTGATTTGCACCGCATCGGCACTGCGTTGCGCAGGACCATGGAACACCGCTTCGATGTTGTTGCCATCCGGGTCGAGCACGAACGCGGCGTAGTAGCTCGGGTGATACGGGCGCACGCCCGGCGCGCCGTTGTCGCGACCGCCGTGGGCGAGGGCGGCCTGATGGAATGCGTGCACCATGGCCACGTCGTGCGCCTGGAAGGCTAGATGGTGGCGGCCGGTGAGTTGGCCTTGCGCCATCGTGTCGCAATCGGACACGAACAGCTCGTCGGCCCAGAAGAATCCCTCGCCTTCGCCACCGATCGGAATGCCCAGCACATCGAGCACCGCCTGGTAGAAACGTCGGCTCGCCGCCAGGTCGTGGACGACCAGATGCAGGTGATCGATCAGGCGGCCACGTGAGAGCTGCGCTGCGTCCATGGTGGGTGCTCCGGCAGGGTGGAAGCGATGTTGATACCACCGCAGCCGCCGGCAGCTCTTCACGGCGCATCGATGCCCGCGCCTGGATGGCTGCATCAAAACGCCGCACGTACAACGGATAAAACGCACACGCCCCGGGCAGGCCGGGGCGTGTGGTCAGGCGTCAGGATGCGGCCGTGCCGCGCGCGTCAGCAACCGACACGTGGCAACACCGCAGCAGTGTGGATCGCTGTCTTGATTACCAGCGATAGTTGATGCGACCGTACACGTAGGCACCGTTGAAGCCGAACGGCGACAGATTGCTGTACGGGAACTGCCCGCTGGTGGAGTTGGCGAAGTTGTTCTCGTCCGGGTACTCGTCCAGCAGGTTGTCCGCACCCAGGGTCAGTGTCCAGCGATCGATCTTGTAGCTGGCCGAGGCATCCACCACCCACTTGGCACCGAAGGTCTGGTCGTTGATCGCCGCGGCCGGACGCGTGCTGTACTTGCCATAGCGCGTGGCACCCAATGCCAGCGTCCAGTGCTCCAGGTTCCAGCTACCGTTGACCAGGAACTTGTCGCGCGGGAAGCCTTCCTCGATGCGACCGCGTTCGGTGCGGTCGATGCGCTCCAGGCTCAGCCCGTTGGCCGACAACGCAGCCGGGTTGGTGGCGACGCTGCGCACTTCGGTTTCCGAATAGTTGTAGCCGGCGGTCAGGTCCACGCTGCTGGCGGCGAGCTGCCAGCGGTAGCTGCCGACCACGTCCACGCCGCGCGTACGCGTGTCCACCGCATTGGTGAAGTAGCGCCCGCCGTTGATGCCGAAGATGCCCTGCGCTTCGAGCAGGTTACGCACGCCGGTGCCGGTGAGGTTGGACGACAGCACGATGCGGTCGTCCACGTCGATCTGGTACGCATCCACGGTGAGGTAGAGCGCATCGGTCGGCTGCAGCACCAGGCCCAGGCTGTAGGACAGCGAGGTCTCGGCATCCAGCGGCTCTGCGCCCAGCGCGCGCGCCACGTTGCTGTCGGCCGGGAAGGTGCGGATCTCGAACGGGTTCGGATTGCCGGCCAGGAAGGTGGTGCTGGTGGACTGGAAATACTGCTGCGCCAGCGATGGCGCGCGGAAGCCCGACGCCACCGTGCCGCGCAGCGCGATCTTGTCGGTGAACGCATAGCGCCCGGACAACTTGCCCGATGCCTGGCTGCCGAAGTCGTTGAAGTCTTCGTAGCGCCCGGCCAGGCCGGCGGAGAACTTGTCGGTGAAATCGGCTTCCAGGTCCGCATACAGCGCGTAGCTGTCACGCGAGTATCGCCCGGACACGCTGGGCGCGAATCCGCCAAAGCCCTGCGCGCCACCAGCCAGTGTGCCGGCCTGGAAATACGAGCCCACTTCGCCCGGCGACTGATTCCACTTCTCGTTGCGGTATTCGGCACCGAAGGCCACCGTCACCGGATACGCCAGGCCCCAGTCGAAGCCGCGCTTGACGTCCAGGTTGACGATGTTCTGCGTGGTCTCCAGCGCGCCGTCGTAGAAGGAGGTTGGCGAGCTCGGCCCCAGGCTGACGTTGAGCGTGTTGCGGGTGTGGAAATCGATCTTGTTGTAGCCGTAGTTGTAGCTGGCATCCCAGTCCCAGCCACTGGCGGTGGAACCGCGCACGCCGGCCACCAGCGAGCGGTCCTTGGCGTAGGTCTGGATTTCCGGCAGGAAGCCCTGCGGATATACCGACAGGATGTTCTGGCTGCTGCCCGGCGCGCGGAAGAACGCGAACGAGGTGATGTCGCGGTTGCTGGCGGTGGCGAAGGCGTAGCCGGTGATGCTGTCGCTGAAGGCGAACTCGGTATTGGCCGACACCGCCTGCGCGTTGACGTCCGGGTCGCCGATCTTGAACGCCTTCTGGCCCACGGCCGGCTGCGAGGCGCTGGGTGCGCCGGCATAGCCGCGCGCGCGGTCGGTGGGGTCCTGCTGGTTGAGCTGGGCGGCCACGTGCAGCCAGCCGCGCTCGTTGCCGTAGGCCACGCCGGTGTCGCCGGACAGCTCGTAGTTGCTGCCGTCGCCGGCCGAATACTGGCCGAAGCCGGCCTGCAGGCTGCCGCCCTTCTCCGCGCCCTTGAGCACGATGTTGACCACGCCGGCGATGGCATCGGAGCCGTACTGCGCCGAGGCGCCGTCGCGCAGCACTTCCACGCGCGCGATCGCCGCCACCGGAATGGTGTTCAGGTCCACTGCCGCGGCGCCACGGCCGATGGTGCCGTTGAGGTTGAGCAGCGAGGAGGTGTGGCGGCGCTTGCCGTTGACCAGCACCAGCACCTGGTCCGGCGACAGGCCGCGCAGCTGCGCGGGACGGATCGCGCTGGTGCCGTCGCTCAGGGCCGGGCGCGGGAAGTTCAGCGACGGCAGCGCGCGGGCCAGCGCGGTGGCCAGCTCCGAGGTGCCGGTGGCCTGCAGCGACTCGGCGCTGATGATGTCGATCGGCGACTGCGACTCGGCCACGGTACGGTCGGAGACGCGGGTGCCGGTGACGATGACGGTATCGAGCGTATTGGCGGGCGCGCTGGCCGGGGTGGCGGTCTGGGCGAAGGCGGGGGAGGCGAGCAGCGCCGCAACGACGGCGGTTGCGAGCGTGGACAACGGGTAATTCATGACAACTCCGAACGGGGGTCCAGGCAGGACCAGCAAGGCTGGGCGGGGTCTGGTCGCGGCGATGCGAAGGGAACGACGGCCAGCCCGAAGGCGCTAATTATTCGTTAACGCTAGAATGGCGTCGCAGGAGTGCTGCTCATCTGCTCATTCCTTTTCGTTCTATCGGACTGTCCATCAATGATTTCCCTGCGCAACTTCTCCATGCGACGCGGCGAGCGTCTGCTGTTGTCCAACGTCGACCTGACCATGCACGCCGGCTACCGCGTCGGTGTGGTGGGCCGCAATGGCACCGGCAAGTCGAGCCTGTTCGCCGCGGTCAAGGGTGAACTGGAAGCGGACAAGGGCGATGTCGACCTGCCCGGCAAGGTGCGCACCGCCAGCGTCTCGCAGGAAACCCCGTCGCTGCCCGATCCGGCGCTGTCGTTCGTGCTCGGCGGCGACATCGAGGTCTCCGCGATCCTGCAGGAAGAGGCCGCAGCCACCGCGCGCGAGGACTGGGAAGCGGTCGCCAACGCGCACCAGAAGATGGCCGAGCTGGGCGCCTACGATGCCGAGGCGCGTGCCGGCAAGCTGCTGCACGGCCTGGGCTTCCCGGCCGACACCCATCACCGCGCGGTGTCCTCGTTCTCCGGCGGCTGGCGCGTGCGCCTGAACCTGGCGCGCGCGCTGATGATGCCCAGCGACCTGCTGCTGCTGGACGAACCGACCAACCACCTGGACATGGACGCGGTGCTGTGGCTGGAGCAATGGCTGCTCAAGTACCCGGGCACCTTGCTGCTGATTTCGCATGACCGCGAGTTCCTCGACAACGTGGCCACGCATACGCTGCATCTGCACGGCGGCACCGCCAAGCTGTATGTCGGCGGCTATACCGATTTCGAGCGCCAGCGCATCGAGCACCTGCGGCAGCAGCAGATCGCCCACGACAAGGAACAGGCCGAGCGCGCGCATCTGCAGAGCTTCATCGACCGCTTCAAGGCGCAGGCCAGCAAGGCCACCCAGGCGCAGAGCCGCATGAAGCGCCTGGCCAAGATGGCCGGCACCGAGGCGGTACGCGCCGAGCGCGAATTCCGCATCCAGTTCGCCCAGCCCAATCGGTTGCCGTTTTCGTTGATCCGGCTGAATCACGCTGCTTGCGGGTATGCGGCTGCGCCGCGGGAATCGGGAATCGGGAATGGGGAATCGCAAAAGCGTGGGTCCAGCGATGCGATTACCGTGTTGCACGATGTTGGATTCGGATTGGAGGCGGGTGACCGGATTGGTTTGCTGGGGCCGAATGGTGCGGGTAAGTCAACGCTGGTCAAGACGTTGGTGGGCGAGCTGCAGCCGCTGTCGGGCGAGCGCAGTGCGCATCCGGATCTGCGGATCGGCTACTTCGCCCAGCACACGGTGGAATCGCTGCACGAGGGCCAGTCGCCGATGGATCACTTCCGCGAACTGTCGCCGGATGGCTCCAATCAGGCGTTCCGTGATTTCCTGGGCAAATGGAACTTCGCTGGCGACCGCGCCTTCGAAGTGGTGGATGGGTTCTCCGGCGGCGAGCGCGCGCGCCTGGCGCTGGCGCTGATCGCCTGGCAGCAGCCGAACGTGCTGTTGCTGGACGAACCGACCAACCATCTGGACCTGGAAATGCGCGAGGCCCTGGCCGAGGCGCTGAGCGACTTCGAAGGCGCCATCGTGATGGTCTCGCATGACCGCCATCTGATCGGTCTGGTCTGCGACAGTTTCTGGCGCGTGGCCGATGGCGTGGTCGAGCCGTTCGCTGGCGATCTGGACGAATACGCCGCCTGGCTGCGCAGCCGCCCGGCCGCCCAGGGCACCAAGCAGAAGATGGCCGAAGTGGCGCCGACCCCGCCGCCGCCGACCAAGCCACTGCCGCCGAAGAAAGCCGTCAACCCGCACAAGCTGGCCAGCGCGGAAAAGCGCGTCGGCGAGCTGGAAGCCGCGTTGGCAGAGCTCGACCGCCAGCTGGCCAACCCGGCGAACTATGCCGACACCGACAAGATGGCGGTGCTGGGCCGCGACCGCGAGGCGACGGCGCAGCAGCTGGCCGCCGCCGAGGCGGCGTGGATGGAGTTGATCGAAGGCGCGTAACGCGCAGGCGTTACGATGCGCGTGGGGCCAAGCACAGGGAGGTAGGCAACATGATCAGCGCCACCATCAGTCTGGAAGACCATCTGGCCGCGCAGCGCCTGCATGCGCGACAGACGGCCAAGCTGTTGATCGTGATCCTGGTGGTCCTGCTGTTGATCGGGGCGGGGTTGCTGCAACTGATCGGGGCCGGCGAAATCATCGGCCCGATGCTGATCGGTGCCGGAGGCGGCGGCTTGATCGGCCTGGTGGTGTTGCACGTCTGGGGCTTGCCGCGGAAGATCAAACGCCTGCACGCGCAGCAGGCCGCGCTGCGGCATACCTACACCTTTGCGTGGGACGAGACCGGGCTGGAGATCACCTGGGCAGACGGGCGACTGCGCCGGCCCTGGTCCGATTACATCCGCTACCGCGAGAACGAGCGGGTGCTGCTGCTGTATCACAACGACCGCTTGTTCGAGCTGTTCGCCCCGCACTGGTTCGCCGACAGGGCGCACTACGAGGCGTTTCGCCGCGTGGCGGTGCAGGGGATCGCGGCATCCGCGCGTCGCTGAGCGCAGCGGCGGGCTCGCTCAACCGGAGCGCTGTTGCTCCGTTGTCAGCCAGTCGCGCAATCGCGCATCGGCATCGCCTTCCGGGCGCGAGCGCAGCCGGGTGAGCCAATAGCGTCCGGCGTCGATCTGGATCGGGAACGGGCAGACCAGGCGCCCGGCATCCAGATCCTGGCGAAACATCGGCAACGGCAACAACGCCACGCCGGCACCGGCGGCCGCCGCGCTGGCCAGCGTCAACGACGAATCGAACATCGCCCCGCGTGCGGCGACTTCGGCCACGCCCGCCGCGCGAAACCACTGCGGCCATTCGTCCAGACGGTACGAGCGCAATAACGGCAGCTGGGCCAGATCGGCCGGTGTGCGCAGGCCCCGCGCCATGCTGGGCGCGCACACCGGCGCAAACGGCGCCTCCATCAGCGCATGGGCGATCTGGCCCTGCCAGTCGCCGTCGCCGAAACGGATCGCCAGATCCAGCCCTTCGCCAGCCAGATCGACCCGGTTGTTGTGGGTGGAAAGGCGCAATTCGATCTCCGGATGCGCCGCATGAAAGGCGTCCACGCGCGGCAGCAGCCAGCCGGTGGCGAAGGTGCCGACCACGCCGACGCTGAGCACCTCGCGATAGCGCCCGTCGGCAAAGCGCTCCAGGGTCGCCGCGATGCGGTCGAAGGCCTCGCCGAGCACCGGCGCCAGCGCCGCGCCCTCGTCGGTGAGCGCCACACCGCGTGGCAGGCGGTGGAACAGGCTGCTGCCCAGTTGCTGTTCCAGCGCCTTGATCTGGTGGCTGAGCGCGGCCTGGCTGACGCACAGCTCGCTGGCGGCGCGGGTCAGGTTCTGGTGGCGCGCGGCGGCCTCGAAGGCGCGCAGGGCATTGAGCGGAAGACGGGGCCGGGGCATGCACAGAGATTAGTTCAATTCATGCCAGGGATCGAAACATCGCAATAGTCCGGTGGCCGGCATGCGCCGATACTGCGGGCTCTCACCGGGAGGCTGCTGCATGTTGAACCGTCGACAATTCTTGTACGCAACCGGCGCGGGCGTTCTGCTTGCGGCCTCCAGACCTGCATGGGCACTCACCCCGGCGATGACGGTGGACGATGTGCTGCGGGCGCAGTGGGCGGAGATCGAACGCCGCACTGGCGGCCGCCTGGGCATCAGCCTGCTCGACAGCGCCACCGGCGGGCGCCTCGGCCAGCGCGAGGATGAGCGCTTTCCGATGTGCAGCACCTTCAAATTTGTATTGGCTGCGGCAGTCTTGCAGCGGGTAGACCAGGGCAAGCTGACGCTGGCGCAACGGGTCAAGATCCGTGCCTCCGACATGCTCGAGCATGCCCCGGTCACCGAGCGCCATGTCGGCGGGGCGCTGAGCGTGGCCGAGCTCTGCCGGGCCACGATGATCTACAGCGACAACCCGGCCGCCAACCTGCTGTTTCCGCTGGTCGGCAACCCGGCCGGCCTGACCGCCTTCCTGCGCGGCATCGGCGATGCGCACACCCGCAGCGACCGCCGCGAGCCGGAGATGAACCGGTTTGCCCCGGGCGACCCGCGCGACACCACCACGCCGGCGGCAATGGCCGCCACCTTGCGCACCCTGTTGCTCGGCAACGCGCTGCAACCGGCCTCGCGCAAGCAGCTGACCGACTGGATGATCGACAACCGCACCGGCGATACCTGCCTGCGCGCCGGCCTGCCGCGCGGCTGGAAGATCGGCGACAAGACCGGCAGCAACGGCACCGACACCCGCAACGACATCGCCATCATCTGGCCACCGGCAGGCAAGGCGCCATTGCTGCTCACCGCGTACTTGAATGGCGCCAGCGTCGACAGCGATGCGCGTGACGCGGCGTTGAAGGCAGTGGCGGCCGCGGTGCGCGACAGCATGGTGGGGTGAGCGCAACGACCCGCTGCCTCCCGCGATCCATGTCGCGTGTGAGTCCGCAAGCTGCTTGCTGTTTCCTGCCAGCTGTTCGAGGTACGACCGTGCGCATCAGGGTGTGTCATTGCCATCGCCGTCTATCCGGGCCATCTGTGGGCGCACGACGACCGCGCCACACGCGATCCTACCCATCTGTCGCTGCGGCCAGACAGCACCGTCACTGCGCGGACGCCGCCAACCTTTTTGCTACAGGCCGAGGACAATGCGGTGGATGGCGTGAGTCAATCGCTGGCCTACCACGTGGCGCTCAAGCAAGCCGGCGTACCGGCAGAAAGGCATCTCTATGCCGAGGTGGCCACGCGTTCGGTCTGCGCGCGGGTGCATTGCCGATCACGCAATGGCCGCATGTGGTGGAAACCTGGTTGGGAACGATCGGCATGCTGGATGCGGCCGACGCGCACTGAGCGGCACCGTGCGCAAGCATGCTGAGCACGCAGCCGCCTGCGTTCTCACCGCAGGCCCGGCTGCAAGGTTCAGCCGGGTGCCCCGAACGGCAAAGGCAGATCTTGCTGCAGCCGCGCCGGCCCGCCCATGGCTGGATCGCTGACGCTGTCTGCACCGGTTTCGATACGTCCGGCCAAGCGCTGGGCTGCGCCGTCGTGGTGTACCCACAGGTCGTACCAGCCGCCAGTTGCCGCCGCTGTCCAACGGCGCTGCTCGGTGGTGCCGGGTGCAACGCTCAGGCGTTCGTGCGGCTGCGCGGCTGAATATGCGGCCGGTTGCAGCTCCACCTGCACGGCAGTGCTGCCGGCATTGCGCAGCGATAACGACACGGCCGTAGGATCGTTTGCATCCTGTGTGATCTCGGTCACCAGCAACGGTGCGCTCAGATCGCCACGGTAGTGACGATGGAATCCGTTGGGGCCGAGCAACCACAGATCGTAGCGGCCGTCGTCGGTGGTCCACGTGGCATCCACTGCTGCGCCGCTCCCTACGGTGTAACGGCGCGGAATCGCCGCAAGATCGAAGCGGTCGTAGACATGCAGGACCACCGCAGCACCCGCGTTGGACATGCGCAGCCTCACCTGGCCACGCTCGGGCAACGCGGCCAGTTCCACGCTTTGGCGATACGGCAGCGCCCGCGAACGGCGTGTACCGAAGGGCTGCTGCGGCGGTTGCAACGCGGCAGGCAAGGGCGGCAGTGCGTGTTCGCGCAGGGCTGCCGCGCGCGCTGCGGTTGCGCTGACATCGGGCAGCGCCGCGGCGAACGGGCGCGCATCGGCCGAGCGGAAATCGAACGCATTGACCAGGTCGCCACAGACTGCGCGCCGCCACGGTGTGATCTCCGGTGCGGGCACGCCGAAGCGGCGTTCCAGCAGCCGCAATACCGATGTGTGGTCGTACACCTGCGAGTCCACCCAGCCGCCGCGGCTCCACGGCGAGATCACGTACAGCGGCACGCGCGGACCCAGGCCATAGGGGCTGCCGCGCAGCTCGGGCAGATCCACTTTCTGTTCGCCCGGTGCCGGGTGGCGGTGGTAATCGTCGTCGGTGGCGATGCTGGATGCGCCGGCAAGGCCGCCGGCCGCGCGTGGGTCCGGCGACGGCGGCGCCGGCGGCGGCATGTGATCGAAAAAGCCGTCGTTCTCGTCGAACATCAGCAGCAGTGCGGTGCGGCTCCATACCTGCGGGTCGGCGGTGAGCGCATCCAGCACGCGTGCAGTGTAGGCTGCGCCTTGCGCTGGGCTGGAGGGATCAGGGTGTTCGCTGCCGGCCGCATCGGCAATGATGAAACTCACCGATGGCAGTTGCCCGCCCAGCACATCGGCGCGCAGCTGCTCGACACCGCGCGTGCTGACACCACGCGCACGCAGTTGCGCATCGTGCCCGGGCGCAGCAGCGAAGGCCTGCCGGAACGGCGCAAAGCCCGCCAACGGGTTGTCGGTGAAGTTGTCGCGCATGTCCTGATAGATCTGCCAGGACACGCCGGCGTTCTGTAGCTGCTCGACGTAGGTCGTCCAGCGGTAGGGGTCGGCAAAACCGCCCAGCTCCGCAAAGTTGTCGTGCGAGTTGCCGATCACCGGGCCACCGGCCCGCGCCTGCGGATCGTTGCCGCCGCTCCACAGGAACACGCGATTGGAATTGGTGCCAGTCTGGATTGAGGCGTGGTACGCATCGCAGATGGTGAAGGCGTCGGCGAGCGCGTACTGGAACGGAATATCCGCGCGCCGGTAATAGCCCAGCGCATGGTTGTGCTTGGCGGCGGCCCAGTGGCCGAGCCTGCCGTGATCCCAGGCGCGCTGCGCATCCACCCAACTATGCGGCGTGCCTTGCACGCGCATGAAGCCGAATTGCGCTGCCGTATCCAGCGCAAACGGCGTCAGCCATTGGCGGCCGTCCTCGCTGGGCTGCAGCCACACCGTGCGCGCGGGCGCGCCCGGTAGCGGCGGTGCGGGAATCGGAAAACGATCGCCGAACCCGCGCACGCCGGGCAGGCTGCCGAAGTAATGATCGAAGGCGCGGTTTTCCTGCATCAGGATCACCACATGCTGCAGATCCTCCAGCGTGCCGGTGCGGCGGTCCGGCGCGATGGCGGCGGCCCGCGCGATGCTGGGGGGCAGCAGCGCGGCGGCGGCACTGGCAAGCCCGGTCTGCAGAACGCGGCGGCGGGGAAGGTCGATCATCGTGTCACCTGGTTGGCGCTCCCATCCTGTCTGCGCTGGAGCGGGCTGAGCGTAACCGACGCGTCAGCGGCTTTATTGTCTTGCGCTTGCAACACCGCCGATCCTCTCCGTTTGCACCTGTGTGGCAGGCGATGCAGGGGGCGGATCGGGTGGCGTGTCTTCAGCCCGATCCGCTCCAGTACATCGCAAAGCCTATCCCGCGCAGGTCGGCAATGCGCCGCCGACGTTAGAGATCCAGCGTCAACGTCAGCCCGACCGTGCGTGGCGCGGCGATAAAGGCACTGTCGCTGCCGTCCACGCCTTCCAGGTAGCGTTTGTCGGTGAGGTTGCTGACGTTGAGCGCCAGCTGCAGGCCCTTGAGCTGCGACGACAGCTGCGACAGCTCCACCCCGAGGTTGGCATCGAAGGTGGTCACGCCATCGAGTGCGGCGCGGTTGGAGGCATCCAGGTAGCGCTTGCCCAGATAGCGCCCGGACACACCGAAGCGCCACGCCTGGCCGCGCCAGTCCGCCGACATCACCAGGGTGTTGCGCGGTTGGCCGATCACCTGCGCGCCCGGGGTGATCTCCAGCGCGGTATCGCGTGCGGCGTCGCCGCTGCCCAGGTAATCGGCCTTGTTGTAGGTGTAGGCACCGTTGATGCGCCAGCCGTTGTCCCAGCCATAGCCCAATGCCGCTTCCACGCCGCGCGCATGCACGCCGCCGAAGTTCTCGTACACGCCGTCGGTTTCGCCAAGGTAATCGATGCCGGTGACGAAGTTGGCCGGCACATAGACGATGCGGTTGTCGAAGCGGATGTCGTACAGGGTCACACTGCCGGTCAGCGGCCAGCGGCTGAGACGCAGGCCGAGTTCGACGTTGTCGGCGGTCTCCGGTTGCACGCGGCTCAGTGCGACCGGGTCGGTCTCGCCGAGCACGCCGGACGGAATCGCAGCGAAGTTCTGCGAGTAGCCGGCAAAGGCTTCCAGGCCCTGCACCGGGGTGGTCCAGGTCAGGCCGGCCGACAGCAGCGGGTCCGAATGCGAATCCGATTCCACATGCTGCGCATCGCCGATGCGGCGGTCGCGGGTCTGGTCGACGAAGAACTGCTTGACGCCCACGCGCCAGGCGAAGGCGCCGTAGCGCATCACGTCCTCGACGTAATACATCTGCTCGTCGGTCTGGTAGTTGTCCTTGAACTGCACCCAGTACGGCTGGTGATCGAAGCTGATGTTGGTGCCGACGTTGAGCAGGCGATGCCAGTCGCGGGTGACACTGCGGTCGTAGCGCTCCAGCCAGGCGCCGGCGCGCACGGTGTTGTCGATGGCGCCGAGTTTGGCGCGCCATTCCACATCGGCCATCGCGCCGGCGCGGTGGTTGTCGTAGTGGCTGTGCCGATACGACTGCACCGGCACCGAGCCGGCCGGATAGCAGGCCGGGTTGGATTCGGCCGGCACCGCATCGCTGCCGGCGCAACCGGCCAGCATGGTCGCGGCCGCGCCGCCGGGCGTGAGGTAGTACAGCTTGCCCAGGTCGCTGCCGGCGTACACGGTGTTGCCGCCACGCGCTTCGGATTCCGGCGCGCCGGCGCCATCGTTGGTGACATCCACCAGATACGGCGGAATCCAGTCGCCGCGGCCCTGCATGCGATGCGCATAGCCGGTCAGCGTGGTCTTGAAGCCGTTGCCGCCATCGAAGGCGCCACGCAGGTAGCCAAAGGTATTCTTGCGCAGCGCACGCGAGCCGGAGCGGTAGTTCTGGTCCAGGTACGGAATGCCGGTGAGCGTGCCGTTCAACAGATCGTGCTCGGGGTCGCGCGCGAACTGCTCGGGCGTCACGCTGGTGTATTCGGATTCGTCGGCATCGTCGTAGGAGGCGTAGCCGCTGAGGGTCCACTTGTCCAGGATGCTGACGAACTTGCCGGCCAGATGATCGCGGCTGGTGTGGCCGCTGCCGTCGATCCAGTCGTCGTTGCGTGCCGACGAGCCGCTGACCCAGGCGCGTGTGCTGCCCCCGAGCAGGCCGGTGTCGTAGCGCGCGTAATACTTGCGCGCCTGGTTGTCGCCGATGCCGCCGATCACGCGCACGCGCTGCTCTTCCAGCGGCTCGCCGGTGAGATAGTTCAAGGTGCCGCCCAGCGCTTCGTTGGAGCGCGAGGCGATGTCGGCGGTGCCCTGGCTGACTTCCACCGTTTCCAGGTCCGGCATGTCGATGAAACGGTTGGCCTTGGAGCCGCCGCCATACGCCGAACCGCCATTGGGCACGCCATCGATGGTGGTGCCG
The DNA here is from genome assembly GCF_056725185.1 of Xanthomonas sp. NCPPB 3218. Classification (NCBI taxonomy): domain Bacteria; kingdom Pseudomonadati; phylum Pseudomonadota; class Gammaproteobacteria; order Lysobacterales; family Lysobacteraceae; genus Xanthomonas; species Xanthomonas sp. NCPPB 3218. Next base: position 3,722,536 of record NZ_CM161516.1, on the reverse strand, counting down.
ATCTGCTGGGTATCGCGATTGCTGACAAAGCCGCGCATGCTGATCTGGGTGCCCCAATCCGACGAGCCGAAGGCATCGGCCTCGGTGACCACCACGCCGGGCAGTTCGTTGAGCGCATCGTTGACGCTGCCGAGCACGAACTGGCGGTCCAGCATTTCCTTGCTGACGTTGGTCTTGGAATACGTCATCGCCTGGCCGACCACCTGCACCTGATCCAGCGTGGACACCTGTTCGCCAGCGCTGCCCGGTTCGGCCGCAGCCGGGCCAGACGCTGCGCCATCTGGGACTTGTTGCGCATAAGCGGGCAGGGTGAGCGGAACCAGCAACAAGGCGAGCGTGGCCGGACGGCGCACGCGCGAGGAGGACGTCGAATCCATTGCAATCCAACAAGCGGGGAGGGTCTGCAAAGACTGCCGCGCTTGCATTGCGTGATGATGACCGCGCTAAAGGTGTGGCCGGGATCACCAGATGGACTTGGGAAGTCCTAACGTCGGGACGATGGCGATTCAGCGCTGTCTGGATGTTTCCGGGCCGCGCTATTGCAAGACACCCGGAGTTTCGTGTCGCAGCGTTGTCTCCACTTCAAGACAAGCGATTTCGAGTCGTCGCGTTGTTGTAGATGCACTCAAGTACTTAGGTAAAAAAAGCCTGGTGAGTCGAGTGCGCGGTGCCCTCACCACTTGCAGGACACGCCGTGAATCCGTCCATGGAGGCTCCTTGGCGGCATCCATGCCGCCAAGGGTCCCGCAACCGGTAAGGACACCACACCAGGAAGTTGGTCGGTGGCCGCGTGAAAAGCCGCTTGTCGAAACGTGTGTCGGGTTTCGAGCGGCACACCCTATCGAGCAACGCGCATCACGCACTGCTCTTAACCATGCACACCGACCATCTCGACTGGTCCTTGTCCGCTCACCGTCGCGGGACCTTACGCGGCATGGATGCCGCGTAAGAGCCTACAAGGATGTACTTGCGGCGTGTCCCGCGACGGGGGGCGGGCAAGGGCCTTGCAGCCAGGCCGCAGATCAACCGCTTGACAACTGATCCATCCAAAAAGTCGTCCACCAGCTGCTTCGCCTTGCGGCGCCCCTCGCAATGGTGGGCGGGCAAAGGGGCCTCTGCAGCAACGCCGCAGATCGCCTGATCAGCAGCGCAGCGACTGACGACGGTGAAACAGGTGTGTCAGCCGCCCTTGACGTGCGGCGGTGCTTCGGCCTGTTGTGTTTCCGGCATCAACTCCAGCGCAGATGGCGTGGTGCGCAGCATCGGGCGGAACAAGATCGGATGGGTGCGGCGGCGCGTGAAGCGCAGCAAGCGGGTCAGCGTAAATCCGGACAGTGCCAGCAGCATCACCGCGAAATACACCGGCAGTGCCGCTGGCCCGAATTTCTGCATTGCGCCGCCGGCCAGGGCCGGACCGATCGCTGCGCCCACGCCATGCACCAGCAGCAGGCTGCTGCAGCCGGAGAGCAGATCTTCGCGCGGCAGGTAATCGAGCATGTGCGCCACCGCAAACGGATACAGCGAGAACGCCAGCCCGCCGTACACGAAGAACAGCACGAACAGCAGGTTTGCCTGTGCCTGCACCATCGGCACCGCGGCAGCGATCGCAATGCCGGCTGCCAGCACGCTGATCGTGACCAGGCCGATGCGCCGGTCATGGCCATCGCTGATGCGCCCGATCGGCCACTGCAACACCGCGCCGCCGATGATGGCGGTGAGCATGAACATCGCCACGCCATCGGCATCCAGCCCGATGCGGTTGGCGTACACCGGCAACAAGCCCCAGAACGCCCCCATCGCCAGGCCCGACAGTCCCGCGCCGATGGTCGCCACCGGCGCCAACGCGTACAGCGTTTTCAGTCGCAGCCGCGAGACGTGCGGCACTTCGGGCGGAATCAGGCGCGTGGTCATCACCGGCATCACCGCCGCACAGATCAGGATTGCCGTCAGCGTGAACATCGCCGGTGCGCCCGCATCGCCTGCAGTGAGCAGGATCTGGCCCAGCGCCAACGCCGACAGATTGATCGCCATGTACACCGAGAACACCCGACTGCGCCGACGCGCGTCCGGCTCGGCGTTGAGCCAGCTCTCGATCACCGTGTACAGGCCGACCAGTGCCGCGCCGGTGACCAGGCGCAGCAGGCCCCAGCCCCAGGCATTCAACCAGATCGGATGCAGCAACACGGCAATCGCCGCCAGCGCCGCGTAAAAGGCGAATGCGCGGATATGCCCGATGCGCCGAATCAGCGGCGGTGCGAAAAAGGTACCGAGAAAGAAGCCGGCGAAATACCCGGACATGATCAGGCCAAGCGCACGCGCATCGAAACCGGCCTGGCCACCGCGCACGGCAAGCAAGGTGCCGAGCAGCCCGCTGCCGGTCAGCAGCAGGGCAACGCCCAGCAATAAGGCAGTCAGCCGCAACATGGATGCGGTCCTCGTGGGGGGAGAGGCGCGTCGATCACGTGTTCGAGTGTAGCAGCCCAAGTCGTGCGGCTTGATCGAAACGACCTGGCTCTGTAGCTCTCGATACCCGCTGATGCGATGTCAGGCCGATGCGAAGCGTGGGCTTCTGGCGTGCGGGATGACTACCTTATCTACCCGCGCAGTTCGGGCAGTCGCGCCGATCTGATGACCATCCATTACGCAGATTCGCGTTCTTCGGCATACGCGCGAACACTCCGACCGTCCTGCTACCTGCCGATGAGTGCTGCGGTGGTCAGCGAGGGCACCTAGCGCAAGCGCGACGCAACCACCATCGATCGATGTCTCTCACCCGCAAGATGTTCGCGCGCGTGCAGGGTCGCAGACGGCCCACTGCACCTGCCCGCCCGCATCCGTCTAGAATCTGCGCCCCGCATCGTCTTCAGCTGATCCTGCCATGCCCATCTACGGTTTCCAGTGCACCACCTGCGGTCACGCCTTCGATCGCCTGCAGAAGATGGCCGACCCAGATCCGCAGACCTGTCCGGCCTGCGCGGCGGCCACGATCAAGCGCCAGATCACCGCGCCCTCGTTCCGTCTGTCCGGCAGCGGTTGGTACGAGACCGACTTCAAGTCGGCGGGCGAGAAGAAGAAAAACCTCACCGAGAGCAGCAGCGCCGGTGGCGATGCCAAGCCTGCGGCCGCCGCCGAGAGCAAGCCTGCTGCCAAGCCCGCGGCCGACCCCGCCTGAGCCGGACCAGCGCGCCGCAGCCGCTGGCAGGGCGGACGTCCCAACCCCTGGGCCCAGCCGCCCGCGGCGCGCCTGTTCGCTGCTTCAACGCGCCTCGAAGCGTGCCCGGCAACCATCGTTGACCCACACCGTCGCGCGGCGCTCGTCGTACCCCCAGCTGCGGCCTTCTTCGCAACGGGTGTCGGACAGCTGGCGGGTCAGCACCGGGCGGCCATAGCGGCCATCCCAGCCGCAGGTACGCAGGCGGCGGTCGTCGCTGGCGCAGGTGATGGCGTAATCGTTGCGCGGGCGGTCGTCGCGGCCACCGTAGCCGCCGTCACCCCGGTCCCAGCCGCCGCCGCGTGCCTGCGCAAACTCGCCCCGGCAGCCGTCGTCCACCCAGATCCGGCCCCCGTCCTGGCGCCAGTTGCGGCCTTCCACGCAGGGCGTGTTGGACAGCTGGCGCACCAGCATCGCGCGGCGCCAGCCGGTGTCGCAGATCTTCTGGCGCTGGTCGTTGCTCTCGCAGCGCACCGTGCCGGCCACCCCGCCACCGTTGCCGCCCCAGCCGCCGTTGCGGCCATCGACAAAGCGCGCGCGGCAGCCGTTGTCGACCCAGACGCGGCCGCGCTCGCTGCCCCAGTTGCGGCCTTCGATGCAGCGCGTGCCTGAGATGTTTTCGACCAGCACCGCGCGGCCGCGGAATGGCGTATCGCACTCGCGGCGACGGTTGTCGTTGCTGGAGCAGGTGATGCTGGGGCCGTTCCAGCCGCGGTCCTGCGCGGCGGCAGGCGCGCTGGTCAGCAGGCCGGTCAGGGTGATCAGGCCGAAGCCGGAGAGCAGCAGGGCGGTGCGCAGCATCGTGGCGTCCTTGGTGCGGAAGGGTCTGGCGCCTATTCAGCCGGGCCCTGACTTAAGCGGCCATGAGCGCCCGCAGATTTGCTCCTGCCGCCCGCCGGCCCCAGAATATCCGGCTCTCCGGCGCTGTCCTGTGTCGGGTTTTTCAGCGGAGCTTTCGATGCGTACCCACTTCTGCGGCCTGGTCGACGAGACCTTGATCGGCCAAACCGTCACTCTCGCCGGCTGGACCGACGTGGCCCGCAACCTGGGCGGGGTGTGCTTCATCGACCTGCGCGACCACGAAGGCATCGTGCAGGTGACGGTCGAACCGGTGGCCGGCGACGACGCCAGTGCCGAGCTGTTCAAGGTGGCCGCCAGCCTTGGCTACGAGGACGTGCTGCAGGTCGAAGGCGTGGTGCGTGCGCGGCATGCGGTCAACGACAAGCTGCGCACCGGCAAGGTGGAAGTGATCGCCACCCGCATCAGCATCCTCAACAAGGCCGCGCCGCTGCCGTTCCACGCGCACGAGAACCCGGGCGAGGAGACGCGCCTGAAGTACCGCTATCTGGACCTGCGCCGTCCGGAAATGCAGCGCATGCAGCGCACCCGCATCAAGCTGGTGCAGGCGCTGCGCCGGCACCTGGACGCACGCGATTTCCAGGACATCGAAACCCCGATCCTGACCAAGGCCACCCCGGAAGGCGCGCGCGACTTCCTGGTGCCGGCGCGGATGCATCCGGGCGAGTTCTATGCCTTGCCGCAGAGCCCGCAGCTGTTCAAGCAGATCCTGATGGTGGCCGGCTTCGACCGCTACTACCAGATCGCGCGTTGCTTCCGCGACGAAGCGCTGCGCGCCGACCGCCAGCTGGAATTCACCCAGCTCGACATGGAATTTGCCTTCGTGCGCGAGCGCGACGTGCAGGATTTCGTCGAAGACATGATTCGCGCCATCTTCGCCGAAGTGGTGGACGTCGAACTGGCCGCGCAGTTCCCGCGCATGACCTGGGCCGAGGCGATGCGTCGCTATGGCTCGGATAAGCCGGACCTGCGCATCGCGCTGGAACTGGTCGACGTGGCCGAACTGGTCAAGAGCAGCGAGTTCCCGGTGTTCACCGCCGCCGCCAACGATGCCGACGGCCGCGTGGCCGCGCTGCGCATCCCTGGTGGCGCCACGCTGTCGCGCAAACAGATCGACGAATACGCCGCCCACGCTGCCAAGTACGGCGCCAAGGGCCTGGCCTACGTCAAGCTGTCGGAGAGCGGCGAAGTCAGCTCGCCGATCGCCAAGTTCTTCGGCGAAGACGCCTTCGCTGCGCTGCTCAAGCACGTCGGGGCCGGCAACGGCGACATCGTGTTCTTCGGTGCAGGCGGCTACAACAAGGTGTCCGACTTCATGGGCGCGCTGCGTTTGAAGGCCGGCAAGGATTTCAACCTGATCGCCGATGGCTGGGCGCCGCTGTGGGTCACCGATTTCCCGATGTTCGAGTGGGACGAGGAGGCGCAGCGCTACGTCGCCCTGCATCACCCCTTCACCGCGCCGGCGGTGGACGACATCGCCGACCTGCGCGCCAATGCCCGCACGGCGGTGTCGCGCGGTTACGACATGGTGCTCAACGGCAACGAAATCGGCGGCGGCTCGATCCGTATCCACCGCCCGGACATGCAGAGCGCGGTGTTCGAGCTGCTCGGCATCGGCGCCGAGGAAGCGCGCGCCAAGTTCGGCTTCCTGCTGGATGCGCTCAACTACGGCGCGCCGCCGCACGGCGGCATCGCCTTCGGCATCGACCGCATCGCGGCGCTGATGGCAGGCACCGACTCCATCCGCGACGTCATCCCGTTCCCCAAGACCACCGGCGCGCAGGACCTGATGACCGACGCCCCGTCGCCGATCGCCGCCGATCAGCTGGCCGAAGTGCACGTGCAGGTACGCCCCAAGCAGGTCTGACCTGCCGCCCACACGGCCACCCCAGCGTGGCCGTGCAGCCGGCACGCTGCGCCGTGCAGCGTGTCGCGTGCAGAGATGCCGCGGGCGCATCGCGCCCCCGCTCAACGATCGATGCCCACACCGGCGGCGGTGCCTGCCGCAGCCGCGACGCAGGGCCTTGCCCCGCGCTCGCCCTCAACAACGCACTGCGCGCAGTCCACGCCGCGCCGGCCCGCAAACGCGTATCGGATCGCAGATGCTCTTCCGATTCCCGAATCCCGAATCCCGAATCCCGAATCCCCGCTTGCGACCCCACCACCGCATGCGCGAAGCTGCCACGTCCACCCGGCAAGAGAAGCCCGCATGACCCGCATCCGCCGCGCCACACCGGACGATGCCGAAGCCTTGTCGCTGCTGGCTGCGCAGACCTTTACCGAAACCTTCGGGCATCTCTACCCGCAGGAGGATCTGCACGGCTTCCTGCAGGAGACCTATGCGGTCGAGCGCGCGCGCATCGTGCTGGCGCATCCGGACTATGCGATCTGGCTGCTGGAGATGGACAACCTGCTGGTCGGCCACGCTGCCGCCGGCCCCTGCGGACTGCCGCATCAGGACGTGCGTCCCGGCGACGGTGAGCTCAAGCGGCTGTATCTGTTGAAGGACTACCAGAACAGCGGTTGGGGCAGCCGCCTGTTCGAGACCACGCTGGACTGGCTGGAGCGCGACGGCCCGCGCACGCTGTGGATCGGCGTGTGGTCGGAGAATTTCGGCGCGCAGCGTTTCTACGCCCGCTACGGGTTCGAAAAGGTCGGCGAATACGATTTCCCGGTCGGCAAGATCCTCGACCGCGAATTCATCCTGCGCCGCACCCCGCGCATTGCGGCCGATTGAACGGCGCGCCGATGCCCGGCTGGCGCGGCGTGCGACCACGGTTGCCGGCGCCAATCGGTTGTCGGTCTGCCGGCCCGGCGCCGGTGGCGTTGATTCGCGCGCAAGCGACCTGCGGCAGATCCGCCGCACATTCGCGCTCACCTGAAGCCGGCGCCAAGTCGCGGTCATGACCTCCGTGTCCGGCGCATCCTCGTTCATCCCGGGTCACTCCCAACGCATCCTGCGTGAGCGGGCGAGCGCCGCGACCGCCGACGTGCTGCTGGTGCACGGCATCTGGAACACCGCGCACTGGCTGTTGCCGCTCGCGCGCCGGCTGCGTGCCGAGGGCCTGGCGCCGGCGCTGTTCGGCTACGCCAGTGTGCTCGGCGGACCCGAACGGTCCGTGCCACGGCTGATCGAACGCCTGCAGGCGACCGGCGCGCAATTGCTGGTCTGCCACAGCCTGGGCGGGCTGGTCGCGCTGCAGGCCCTGCGCGCCGCGCCCGAATTGCCGGTGCGCCGCGTGGTCTGTCTGGGCTCGCCGTTGTGCGGCAGCGCCGCCGCGCGCGGCCTGGCCCGCCGCGGCGGGCGCTGGGCGCTGGGGCGCAGCGCGGCCTTGCTGCAGCACGGTGTCGTGCAATGGGAGGGCGAGGCGGAGATCGGCCAGATCGCCGGCACCGTCGCGCGCGGGGTAGGGCGATGGCTGGCGCCGCTGGACGGCGGCTCGGACGGTACCGTGGCGCTGGCCGAAACCCGCCTGCCCGGGCTGCGCGACCATTGCGTGGTGCAGGCCAGCCACAGCGGCCTGTTGCGCTCGCCCGAGGCCGCGCAGCAGGTGCTGCGCTTCCTGCGCCAGGGCCGGTTCCGCCACTGAACGCCGCGCCCCGGTGCGGGCGAGCAATCAGGTAAAATCCGCGCCCTGTCATCCAAGCCAGTCTGGAACCACCCATGGGTAGAGGCCCCTCCATCGAAGGCCGCAAGAACGCCTCCGACGCCAAGCGCGGCAAGATGTTCACCAAGATCATTCGCGAGATCAGCGTCGCCGCGCGCGGCGGCGGTGGCGATCCGTCCAACAACCCGCGCCTGCGCGTGGCGGTGGACAAGGGTCTGTCGGCGAACATGTCCAAGGACGTGATCGAGCGCGCCATCAAGAAAGCCACCGGCGAGCTGGAAGGCGTGGAATACGAGGAAGTGCGCTACGAGGGCTACGCCCCCGGCGGCGTGGCGGTGATCGTGGACTGCCTGACCGACAACCGCGTGCGCGCGGTGGCCGACGTGCGCCATGCCTTCAGCAAGTGCGGCGGCAACATGGGCACCGACGGCTCGGTGGCCTTCATGTTCAAGCGCCTGGGCGTGCTGAGCTTTGCCGCCGGCACCGACGAAGACACCCTCACCGACGCGGCGATCGAAGCCGGCGCCGACGATGTGGTGGTCTACCCGGAAGACGGCGCCATCGACGTGCTGACCGCCCCGGACGCCTTCGCCCAGGTCAAGCAGGCGCTGACCGCCGCCGGCCTGGAGCCGGCGCACGCCGAAATCACCTTCCGCGCCGAAAACGACATCGCCGTCGACGGCGACACCGCCGTGCAGGTCCGCAAGCTGCTCGACATGCTCGAAGACCTGGACGATGTCCAGGACGTCTATTCGAACGTCGATCAAGCGGCGCTTGGCGCCTGATGATGGCCGGGATGGCGGGATTCGTTATTCGGGATTCGCAACAGCAATGCGATCGCCGCACGGCAGGTGCGTCACCAATCCCGAATCCCGACTCCCCAATCCCGGCGTTTCGATGACCCGCATCCTCGGCATCGATCCCGGCTCCCAGCGCACCGGGCTCGGCATCATCGACGTCGACGAGAGCGGTCGCAGCCGGCATGTCTATCATGCGCCGCTGGTGCTGCTGGGCGAGGGCGACTTCGCGCAGCGGCTCAAGCGCCTGCTGCACGGGCTGGGCGAGGTGATCGAGACCTACCGGCCGCAGGAAGTGGCGATCGAGAAGGTGTTCATGGGCAAGAGCGCCGATTCCGCGCTCAAGCTCGGCCACGCGCGCGGGGCGGCGATCTGCGCGGTGGTGCTGCGCGATCTGCCGGTGCACGAGTACGCTGCCACCGAGATCAAGCTGGCGCTGGTCGGCAAGGGCGGGGCGGACAAGGTGCAGGTGCAGCACATGGTCGGCATCATGCTCAACCTGAAAGGCAAGCTGCAGGCCGACGCCGCCGACGCACTGGCGGTCGCCATCACTCACGCCCACGTGCGCGCCACCGCGCAGCGCCTGGGCGTCAATACCCAACAGGCCTGGAGCCGCAAGAAATGAGAATCGGGAGTCGGGAGTCGGGATTGGGGATTGGCAACGGCAGGTTCGTTCGCGCTGAGCTGATCGGGCTGTACGCGGCCGTTGTCAACGGCCGCGAGGGAACTAACCAATCCCCAATCCCCAATGCCCAATCCCGGCATCTCCTTGGAGGTGCCCAATGATCGGCCGCCTGCGCGGGCTGCTGGCCTACAAGCAGCCGCCGTGGCTGGTGATCGATGTCGGTGGGGTGGGGTATGAGCTGGAGGCGCCGATGAGCACCTTCTACGACCTGCCCGATGTCGGCCGCGACGTGATTCTGTTCACCCACTACGCGCAGAAGGAAGACAGCGTGTCGCTGTACGGTTTCCTGCGCGAAGGCGAGCGCAGGCTGTTCCGCGACGTGCAGAAGGTCACCGGCATCGGCGCCAAGATCGCGCTGGCGGTGCTGTCCGGGGTCAGCGTGGACGAGTTCGCCCGCCTGATCACCAGCGGCGACATCACCGCGCTGACCCGCATCCCCGGCATCGGCAAGAAGACCGCCGAGCGTATGGTGGTGGAGCTGCGCGACCGCGCCGCCGACTTCAGCAGTGGCGCGCCGATCACCGGCCAGCTCGGCCCGGATGCGGTGTCCGAGGCCACGGTGGCCTTGCAGCAACTGGGTTACAAGCCGGCCGAGGCCGCACGCATGGCACGCGAGGCCGGGGCAGAAGGCGACGAAGTCGCCACGGTCATTCGCAAGGCCCTCCAGGCCGCGCTGCGTTAGGTCGCGCCGTCCTCCTCTCCTTCACGCCACTTGGCGATACCCTGCCCACTTCATGTCCCAGACCCCCACTTCCGCAGCTGGCCACGGCCATGCGCCTGCCAATAGCCATATGGCCTTGGTCATCGGCGCCATCGGCGTCGTCTTCGGCGATATCGGTACCAGTCCGCTGTACACCCTCAAGGAGGCGTTCTCGCCGCACTACGGGCTGACCAGCGACCACGACACCGTGCTGGGCGTTCTGTCGCTGGCGTTCTGGGCGCTGATGGTCACGGTGACGCTCAAGTACGTCACCATCATCATGCGCGCCGACAACGAGGGCGAGGGCGGCATCATGGCCTTGATGGCGCTGACCCAGCGCACCCTGCGCAGCGGATCGCGCTCGGCGTACGTGGTCGGCATTCTCGGCATCTTCGGCGCCTCGCTGTTCTTCGGCGATGGCGTGATCACCCCGGCGATCTCGGTGATGGGCGCGGTCGAAGGCCTGGAAATCGCCGCGCCCAGCCTGCATCCCTTCATCGTGCCGATCACCGTGATCGTGCTGCTGGTGGTATTCATGGTGCAGCGCTTCGGCACCGAAAAGGTCGGCAAGGTGTTCGGCCCGATCACCTGCCTGTGGTTCCTGTCGCTGGGGGCGATCGGCGCCTGGAACATCGTCGACGCACCGGAAGTGATGAAGGCCTTCAATCCCTGGTGGGCGATCCGCTTCTTCATGGAGCACGGCTGGCACGGGGTGTTCATCCTGGGCGCAGTGGTGCTGGCGGTGACCGGCGGTGAAGCGCTGTATGCGGACATGGGCCACTTCGGCGCCAAGCCGATCCGCCATGGCTGGTATTTCTTCGTGTTGCCGATGCTGCTGCTCAACTACCTGGGGCAGGGCGCGCTGGTGCTCAATCACCCCTCCGCACTGAAGAACCCGTTCTTCGAAGCGGTGCCGGGCTGGGCGCTGTATCCGATGATCATCCTGGCCACGCTGGCGGCCGTGATCGCGTCGCAGGCGGTCATCACCGGCGCCTATTCGGTGGCCCGCCAGGCGATGCAGCTGGGCTACATCCCGCGCATGCTGATCAAGCACACCTCGCGCACCACCATCGGCCAGATCTACGTGCCCGGCATCAACTGGCTGCTGATGGTGATGGTGATCGCGCTGGTGCTGATCTTCCGCAGTTCCACCAATCTGGCGGTGGCCTACGGCATCTCGGTGTCGATGACCATGCTGATCGATACCCTGCTGCTGGCGCTGGTGGCGCGCTCGTTGTGGCCGCGCTGGCGCAACTGGGTGCTGCCGCTGTGCGTGGTGTTCTTCTTCATCGAGCTGGCCTTCGTCATCGCCAACGGCGCCAAGCTGTTGCAGGGTGCCTGGTTCCCGCTGGCGCTGGGCATCGTGGTGTTCACCCTGATGCGCACCTGGCGCCGCGGCCGCGCGCTGCTGCGCGAGGAAATCCGCAAGGACGGCATCCGCATCGACAGCTTCCTGCCGGGCCTGATGCTGGCCCCGCCGGCGCGCGTGCCGGGCATGGCGGTGTTCCTCACCGCCGACCCGATGGTGGTGCCGCATGCGCTGATGCACAACCTCAAGCACAACAAGGTGCTGCACGAGCGCAACATCTTCCTCAACGTCGACACCTTGCCGATCCCGTACGCGCCGGCGGACAAGCGCCTGCAGATCGAATCGATCGGCGACGAGTTCTACCGCGTCTATGTGCGCTTCGGCTTCATGGAAACGCCGGACGTGCCGCTGGCGCTGATGCGTTCCTGTGACCAAGGCGGCATCCATTTCGACCCGATGGACACCACCTTCTTCGCCAGCCGCGAGACCATCGTGGCCAGCGCCAACCGCGGCATGCCGATCTGGCGCGACAAGCTGTTCGCGCTGATGCATCGCAACGCCGCCCCGGCCACCGGCTTCTTCCGCATCCCCGGCAACCGCCTGGTCGAGCTGGGCGCGCAAGTGGAGATCTGAGCATGGCAGCGCTCAAGTGGATGATCTACGGTCGTTCGCCGAGCCTGGCCACCTTCTGGGACGAAGCGCTCAACCTCGGGCGCGTGCCGGCGAGCGAGGCCGCCATCGCAGCGGCGCAAGCGCGGCTCGGTGTACGTCTGCCGGCGTGGCTGCGCAGCCTGTATGCACGCTATGACGGCGGCGCTGTGCAGATGGCGCGTGGCCAGTCGCTTGAGGAACCGGACAACTGGCTCAAGGCCGAATGGCTGATCCCGCGTGCACGCCTGCTTGGCAGTGCGGAATTGTTTTCCTTCGCACAGGTGCGCGCTCGCGAGGACTACCGCGATGACGCATTTGCCGGTCTGGCTGCCGGTCGCGATGACGGCCGCCTGATCGTCATTGCCGCCGATGACCGCACGCCCAGCCGCGCGCTGTGCCTGGACTACTCCGCATCCGATGTTGAGCCCACCGTGGTCTATGTCGACGCAGGCAATAATCGCAGGCTGGCGGAGTTTGCCAACGTGGACGCTCTGCTGTCGCAGTTGGTCGATGTCCACTACTGGTCGCCCGCCCTGCAGGCCAAGCACGATGGGGATGTGGTGCGTTGGCAGCCGCAGCCGCCCGCGTTGACCACGTTCTGGAGCGGTGCCGGGTACTGGAACGACGGCGGGGCCGCTGCGGACGCCTCTGTGTTGGCTGCCACCGAAGCGCGCCTGGGCGTGCGCCTGCCGGCGTTGTTCAAGCAGCTCTACAGTGTCCAGGACGGCGGCGACACCGGCTGGTGCTGGGTGCCGCGGACCCGCTTTCCCTCCGATCTTTACGTGGATTGGGAATGCGTGCTGGTGGATCGGTATCTGTCGCCGCTGGCGAAGATCGGCAGCCTGCTGGATCTGGCCGCTGCCTTCGAAGACCCCGACGACTTCAGCGCGGCGGCCTGCCTGCACGCCGGCCTGGATCGGGTGCTGGTGCTGTCAAGCCATAACATTGACTGTCTGTTGTGCCTGGACTATCGCGCGGGCGGCCCGCAGTGCGAGCCGGACGTGGTGTATTTCGATCGCTGGGAGGGGCTGGTCCCAACCTGGCGCGCGCCCAGCTTCGACGCGTTCTTCAGTGTGCTGCGGCAGGCCGATCTTGATTGCTAGATGCTGCGCCGCCCGCACGCGGCATGCGAAGATGGCGGGATGACCGAACAGCGCATCATCGCCAGCAGTGCCACCCGCGAAGACGATGCCGCCGATGCGAGCATCCGGCCCAAGCGCCTGGCCGATTATCTGGGCCAGCAGCCGGTGCGCGAGCAGATGGAGATCTACATCGAAGCGGCCAAGGCGCGCGGCGAGGCGATGGACCATGTGCTGATCTTCGGGCCGCCCGGTCTGGGCAAGACCACGCTCAGTCATGTCATCGCCAACGAGCTGGGCGTGAACCTGCGCTCGACCTCCGGCCCGGTGATCGAGAAGGCCGGCGATCTGGCCGCGCTGCTGACCAACCTGCAGCCGCACGATGTGCTGTTCATCGACGAGATCCATCGCCTCTCGCCGGTGGTGGAGGAAGTGCTGTATCCGGCGATGGAAGATTTCCAGATCGACATCATGATCGGCGACGGCCCGGCCGCGCGCTCGATCAAGATCGACCTGCCGCCGTTCACCCTGATCGGTGCCACCACCCGTGCCGGCCTGCTGACCGCGCCGCTGCGCGACCGCTTCGGCATCGTGCAGCGGCTGGAGTTCTATTCGCCGCAGGAACTGACCCGCATCGTGATCCGCTCGGCGGCGATCCTGGGCATCGACTGCACGCCCGAGGGGGCGGCCGAGATTGCCCGCCGCGCGCGCGGCACCCCGCGTATCGCCAACCGGCTGCTGCGGCGGGTGCGCGACTTTGCCCAGGTCAAGGCGGCGGGGCATATCGACCTGCCGGTGGCGCAGGCGGCGATGCAGATGCTCAAGGTCGACCCGGAAGGCTTCGACGAGCTCGACCGCCGCATGTTGCGCACCATCGTCGATCATTTCGACGGCGGCCCGGTTGGGGTGGAGTCGCTGGCGGCCTCGCTGTCGGAAGAGCGCGGCACGCTGGAAGACGTGATCGAGCCCTACCTGATCCAGCAGGGCTTTTTGATCCGCACCGCGCGCGGCCGCATGGCCACCCACAAGGCCTACATGCACCTGGGCCTGAAACCGCCACGGGACCGCGCGCCAGGATTCGGCGAGCCGGGAGAGCTGTTCTGATGATGCTCCGTTCATCGCGCGCCCAGGCCGTCTCGACCAACAATCCGTGCCCATGACCGCCGATTCCCGACTCCCGATTCCCCAATCCCCGCCTGTATTCAGTTGGCCGACACGCGTGTACTGGGAAGATACCGACGCCGGGGGCGTGGTCTACCATGCGCGCTACGTCGCTTTCATGGAACGGGCGCGCACGGAGTGGATGCGCGCACTCGGCTACGGGCAGGAGCGCATGCGCCAGCAGCACGATCTGGTGTTCGCGGTCCGCTCGATGCAACTGGATTTCCTCAAGCCGGCCCGGCTCGACGACGCGCTGTCAGTGTCGGCGGTACTGCTGCGATGCAAACGGGCCAGCCTGCTGTTTGCGCAGTCGGTACGTCGCGAGGGCGAAGTGCTGCTGACCGCCGAGGTGCGCATTGCCGCACTCGGTACCAGCGACTTCCGCCCGCGCGGGATGGACGATGCGCTGTATGACGTGTTGAAAGCTCTAGAAACCCCAGAATCCGATTACTGAGGAACAAACGGATGTCGATTGCATTGCTCCTGGCCCTGCAGGACACGGTAGTGGAAGCACTACCGCAGGACGTTGCCGCCGCTGCGGCACAGACCGCCAGCGTGGCGCACAACAGCAGCATCAACTATGTCGATCTGATTCTGCGGGCGAGTATCCCGGTCAAGATCATCGTGTTGCTGCTGCTGATCGGCTCGTTCATCAGCTGGGTGATCATTTTCCGCAAGGCGCGCGCCTTCAAGCAGGCCAACCGCGAGGCGGACGAGTTCGAAAACCGCTTCTGGTCCGGCGCCGATCTGGCCAAGCTCTACGCGTCGGCCACCGACCGTAACCGCACCGTCGGCGGCCTGGAGTCGATGTTCGAGAGCGGCTTCCGCGAGTTCTCGCGGCTGCGCGACCGTCGCCGGCTGGACGGGCGGGTGCAACTGGAAGGCGCACAGCGCGCCATGCGCACCGCCTTCACCCGTGAAGTCGACCAGCTCGAGCGCAATCTCGAATTGCTGGCCAACATCGGTTCCACCGCCCCGTACGTCGGCCTGGTCGGCACCGTGTTCGGCATCATGGTGACCATGCACGACATGGTCAGCAGCGGCGAGCAGGCCGGTATCGCTGCGGTCGCACCGGGTATTTCCGAAGCGCTGTTCGCCACCGCCATCGGCCTGTTCGTGGCGATCCCGGCGGTGTGGGCCTACAACCGCTTCACCACCCGCGTGGAACGGCTGTCGGTGCGCTACGAGACCTTCGCCGACGAGTTCAGCTCGATCCTGCAGCGCCAGGCCGGCGCGGACGAGTAATGCGCGTGCCCTGCGACAGCCGGCAGCCAGGCGAATGCCCCATCACGGCACGCACATCCCGCTGCGTGGACGTGGCAGGTGCGGCGTTCGCACATGCGCGTCTGGCGTGGCGCAGGGATTGGACAGGCAAGCCCCTCGCGACAGCGCGCACACGCATGTGCGATGGATTGGATGGGCGAGTCCCTCGCAAGAGCCCGCACATCCATGTGCGGGGGATCAATAGGAACGTTCCGCGATGATTTCCGGTATTTCCCGCCGTAAGAAGCGCAAGCTCAAATCCGACATCAACGTCGTGCCGTATATCGACGTGATGCTGGTGCTGCTGATCATCTTCATGGTGACCGCGCCGCTGCTGACCCTGAGCACCGACGTCAACCTGCCCAGCTCGCGCGCCAAGGCGCTGGAGAGCAAGCAGGATCCGGTCGTGGTGGTGGTCGCCGCCGACGGCCAGCTCGCACTGCAGCTGCCCAAGGGCAAGCCGCAGGCGATGGACGTGGCGGCGCTGCAGGCGCAACTGGCCGCCATCGTGGCGCAGGACAAGGACGCGCGCGTGGTCGTGGCCGGTGATCGCGCCGCGCCGTATCAAAAGATCATGGACGCCATCGACGTGCTCAAGCAGGCCAAGGTCGAGAAGGTCGGCCTGATCTCCGACTCCGGCGGCACTGCAGGCAGCGATGCACGCTGACGCACTCCCCACTCAGACGGCGCGCGAGGATGGCTGGCTGCGGCCGGTCGTGCTGGCCCTGGTCGTGCACGTGCTGGTCGCGCTGGTGTTCATCGCCGGCTGGCTGTGGTCGCCCGAACGCTCGGTCGAGCCGGCCGCGGGCGACCCCAGCATGGAAGCCTCGCTGGACGTGTCCGCCGCCGAAGCGCGCGTTGCGCGCCAGGCGCTGAAGGCCACGCCGGTGGAGGCACCGCCACCGCCGGCACCGCTGCCCGAACCGGCGCCGGAAGACACCGTGCCGCCGCCGCAGCCGATTCCCGAACCGCGTCCGCAGGATGCGCCCACGCCGCAACAGGCGCAGGCGCAGGAACGTGTCGCGCAGCCGGACAAGGTCGACCAGGACCGCGTCGACGCGCTGGCGCTGTCGGCGGAAAAGGCCAAGCAGGAACAGGAGGCCAAGCGCCGTCAGGAGCAGATCGACCTGACCGAGCGCAAACGCCAGGAAGAGGCCGAGCAGAAACTGCGCCTGGCCAAGCAGCAGGAAGAAGCCGACGCCAAGAAGAAGCAGGCCGCGGCGCAGCAGGCTGCCGCCGATGCCGAACGCGAAAAGAAGATCGCAGACATCCGCCGCCAGCGCGAACAGGCCACCAAGGAAGCCGCGCTGGCCGAGCAGAAACTGCGCCAGGTCGCCGCCGCGCGTGCGCAGCAGGCCTCGTCGGCTGCCGCCGCCACCGCGCAGCCGACCGCAGGGCAGGGCGGTACCAACACCGATCTGTCGGCCAAGTACGCCGCGGCGATCCAGCAGAAGGTGCTGGCGCAGTGGGTGCGCCCGCCGTCGGTGCCGCCGGGCCAGAAATGCAGCATCAACATCCGCCAGTTGCCGGGTGGCACCGTGATGGAGGCCAAGGTGGCGCCGGGTTGCCCTTACGACGAGGCCGGCCAGCGCTCGATCGAGGCCGCGGTGCTGAGCGCGCAGCCATTGCCGTACCGTGGGTTCGAGTCGGTGTTCCAGCGCAACCTGACGTTTGTGTTCACCCCGCAGGACTAAGCCCCTGATCGGGGGCGCGGCCGCATGACCTGCGCTGCGCCTCGGTCCGGATGTAGATTTGCGGGGTGTGGCCGGCTGCCTGGCGTCGTTCTGCCGGGTAGGTGGTGCTTCACCACCGCACGCCTGCTCGCCGGTTTGGCCGATGGAACGCCCGATGGTTGACCACTCGCTTCATTTTCACGCTGTCTCGTTCACGATTGCGAGTATGTTCACTCGCTGATTGGTATCCCTTGCACACTTTTCCTGCCCGATCCGAGCCGTCCATGAAAAAACCGCTGCGTTGGCTAGCTGCCTTGACCGCCCTGTTGTTGCCGCTGAGCGCGCTCGCGCAGCAGCAAGGGCTCACCATCGATATCGTCGGCGGTAGCGCTTCGGCGACGCCGATCACCGTCGTGCCCATGCCTTACCAGGGTTCCGGCACTGCGCCGCAGACCGATGTGTCTGCCGTCGTCGGTGCCGACCTGGACCGTTCCGGCCAGTTCCGCACGTTGCCGGTTGCGCAGATCGTCGAGAAGCCGACCCGCGGCACCGAGGTGCAGTTCCAGACCTGGCGTACGCTCAAGCAGAACTACATTGTGGTCGGCCGCGTGATGGATGCCGGCGAAGGCGCCTACCGCGTCGAGTACGAACTGTTCGACGTGGCCAAGGGCGAGCGTCTGCTCGGCCTGGCCATGACCGCACGCGCCAATGCGATGCGCGATGTCTCGCACCAGATGGCCGACGCGATCTACGAAAAGATCACCGGCGTGCGTGGCGCGTTCTGGACCCGGATCGCCTATGTGACCGCCAGCGGCAAGGGCGGCGCCATGCGCTATGCGCTGATGGTGGCCGACTCGGACGGCTACAACCCGCAGACCATCGTGCGCTCGGCCGAGCCACTGCTGTCGCCGAACTGGAGCCCGGACGGCAAGAAGCTGGCCTATGTGAGCTTCGAGCGCGGCAATTCCTCGATCTACCTGCAGGACATCGCCACCGGTGCGCGCGAGCTGGTGTCCAGCTTCCGCGGCATCAACGGTGCGCCGTCGTTCTCGCCGGACGGCCGCCGCCTGGCGCTGGCACTGTCGCGCAGCGGCAACCCGGAGATCTACGTCATGGATCTGGGCAGCAAGCAGTTGACCCAGCTGACCAATCACTTCGGCATCGACACCGAGCCGACCTGGGCGCCGGACGGCGGCAGCATTTACTTCACCTCCGACCGCGGCGGTCGTCCGCAGATCTACCAGGTGGCCGCAAGCGGCGGCAGCGCAAACCGCGTGACCTTCCAGGGCAACTACAACGCCACCGCCAGCGTCTCGTTCGACGGCAAGAAGATCGCCGTGGCACAGGGCAGCGGCAACAGCTACCGCATCGCCATGATGGACCGCAGCCTGGGTTCGCCGAGCTGGAGCACGCTCTCGCCGGGGTCGCTGGACGAGTCGCCGAGCTTTGCGCCGAACGCCAGCATGGTGCTGTACGCCGCACGTGAAGGTGGTCGTGGCGTGCTCTACGCCGTGTCTGCCGACGCTCGTGTCCGCCAGCGCTTGGTCCTGGCGGATGGAGATGTGAGAGAACCTTCGTGGGGGCCTTACCGAACCGCGCATTAATGTTAATATTTCGCTGCGTTAAACCACTCATTGGCCCAGAGCCTCCATAGGTATCCCATGAACAAGTCCACCCGCGTCTTGCTTGTCTCCCTGTTGTCCGTTGCCGTGCTGGCCGGTTGTTCGAAGAAGGTGAAGGAAACTCCGCCTCCTGCGACTGACACCACCGCTGGTTCCTCCGTTCCCACCGGCCCGTCCACCTCTGGCCTGTACGGCCCGGGCGACCTGGATACCGATGCCTGCTTGCGCCAGCGCGTCGTCTACTTCGATCTGGATCAGGACTCCCTGAAGCCGGAATTCCAGGCCATCATGGCGTGCCACGCCAAGTACCTGCGTGACCGTCCTTCCTCGCGCATCACCCTGCAGGGCAATGCTGACGAGCGCGGTTCGCGTGAGTACAACATGGGTCTGGGCGAGCGTCGCGGCAATGCCGTTTCGTCGTCGCTGCAGGCTGCCGGCGGTTCCGCCAGCCAGCTGACTGTCGTCAGCTACGGCGAAGAGCGTCCGGTCTGCACCGAAACCAGCGAAAGCTGCTGGTCGCAGAACCGTCGCGTCGAAATCGTGTACACGGCTCAGTAAGAAGCGATGCGCTTTCGAGTGACATCCCTGTTCGTCGCGGCGGCCCTTGTGGTCGCCGCGCCGGCACACGCGCAGCGAGCCAGTCTCGCTGATCGTGTTGCCGTTCTCGAGCAGCAGCAGGCCAACAGCCAGGCCAACAACGATCTCCTCAACCAGCTGCAGCAGGCGCGTTTGGACCTGCAGGGCTTGCGAGCGACCGTGGAGCAGCTGCAGCACGACAACGAACAACTCAAGCAGCAGTCCAAGGATCAGTATCTGGACCTGGACGGACGCCTGAATCGGCTGGAAGGTGCAGGTGGCGCAACCCCTCCATTGCCATCTCCCACCGGCAGCGTCACATCCGCCCCGGCTCCGGCCGCGCGGCCTGCAGCGGCGGCAACTTCCGAGAAGCCGCCCAGCGTGCATGGCGACCCAGGCACCCTGGCCGTCAGCAACGAGGAACGCACTGCCTACAACGTCGCCTTCGATGCATTGAAGAACGGCAAGTACGACGATGCCTCGCAGTTGTTCCTGAGTTTTCTGGAGCTGTATCCAAACGGCGTCTACACCCCCAATGCCTTGTACTGGCTGGGCGAGAGTTACTACGCCACCCGAAATTTCCAGCTGGCCGAGGCGCAGTTCCGCGATCTCGTCAGCCGCTATCCCACGCATGACAAGGCCTCTGGCGGCCTGTTGAAGCTTGGCCTGTCGCAGTATGGCGAAGGCAAGAACGACCAGGCCCAGCAGACCCTGCAGCAGGTCGCATCGCAGTATCCCGGCTCCGACGCAGCGCGCGTGGCTCAGGAACGTCTGCAGTCCATCCGTCTCGGCCAGCAACTGCGCTGAGCCCGCGCGTGCGCGCCTTCGGGCGTGACGAATACTTTGCCAATGAACGCCGCCGCCGTCCCCAGCGAGATCGTCCAGTCGCCGTTGCCGCGATTGAAGATCACCGAAATCTTTCTGTCCCTGCAGGGCGAAGCCGAGGCCGCCGGCTGGCCGACCGTGTTCGTGCGTTTGACCGGTTGCCCGCTGCGCTGCCATTACTGCGACACCGCCTACGCCTTCCACGGCGGTGAATGGCATGACATCGATGCGATCGTCGCCGAGGTGGCTAGCCACGGCGTGCGCCATGTCTGCGTGACCGGCGGCGAGCCGTTGGCGCAGAAGCGCTGCCTGGTGCTGCTGCAGAAACTGTGCGATGCCGGCTTCGACGTCTCGCTGGAGACATCCGGCGCGTTGGACGTGTCGGCCGTGGATCCGCGCGTCTCGCGCGTGGTCGACATCAAGACGCCCGCCTCCGGCGAGGAACAGCGCAACCGCTGGGAGAATCTGCCGCTGCTGACCGCACGCGACCAGATCAAGTTCGTGATCTGCAGCCGCGCCGATTACGAATGGTCGCGCGAGATTGTCGCCGCGCATGCGCTGGACCGCCGCTGCACGGTGTGGTTTTCGCCCAGCAAGAGCGAAGTGACGCCGCGGGAGCTGGCCGACTGGATCGTGGCCGATCGTCTGCCGGTGCGCTTCCAGATGCAGCTGCACAAGCTGCTGTGGAACGATGAGCCTGGGCGCTAGGCCCGAGCGCTAAGCCCGGGCGATAGAGCGACCGCGCTCGCCCAAGAAAGGCAGGCGCGGCCGGTTGCCCGCAATCGGCGTGTACCACGCATCCGTTGCGATTGCCGGCATGCCGTCCGCACCCACCTGACGACCACCCGCGACACTTTGTTGGCTGCTTCCGGTCCCCCGTGCAAGGCGAGCCAGGACGCGGCCGCCTGCGTTTACGCGGCGATCCTGTTCAATTCTTCGACGGCATCGGCCGGCAGTTTGAGTTCCGCCGCGAACAGATTGGCGCGCAGATGCGCCACCGACGAGGTCCCCGGAATCAGCAAGATGTTGGGCGAGCGCTGCAGCAACCACGCCAGTGCCACCTGCATCGGGGTTGCGGCCAGGCGCTGGGCAACAGCGGCAAGCGTGGACGATTGCAATGGCGAAAAGCCGCCGAGCGGGAAGAACGGCACGTAGGCGATGCCGTCGCGCGCGAGTGTGTCGATGATTTCGTCGTCGTGTCGATGCGCGATGTTGTACATGTTCTGCACGCAGACGATGTCGGTCATGGCGCGTGCCTCGGCCACCTGCGTCGCGGTGACGTTGCTGATGCCGATGTGCCGCACCAGGCCATCGCGCTGCAGCTTGATCAAGGCCGCCAGTTGCTCGGCGATCGAGCCTTCAGCTGGCTCCTGCGCCTTGAACATCACGCGCAGGTTGACCACCTCCAGCGTTTCAAGCCCCAGGTTGCGCAGATTGTCGTGCACCGCCTCGACCAGCTGCTGCGGCGAGAAGGCAGGTAGCCAGGAACCATCCGTGCCGCGCGCGGCGCCGATCTTGGTGACGATGGTCAATTCCTGCGGGTAGGGATGCAGTGCCTCTCGGATCAGCTGATTGGTGATGTGCGGTCCGTAGAAATCGCTGGTGTCGATATGGTTGACGCCCAGCGCGATGGCTTCGCGCAGCACCGCCAACGCACCTTCGCGGTCCTTGGGCGGGCCGAACACGCCAGGCCCCGCGAGCTGCATTGCGCCGTAGCCGATGCGGGTGAGCTTGCGGTCTCCAAGCAGAAACGTTCCGGCTTTTTCGATGTTGGTCATGGCATGTCGCTCGCGTGTCGTTGAGCCAACAACGATAGGAAACGTGGCGCGGCATGTGAATTCGCATTTGCCGCGGCGCCAGTCCACTCCCGCCAGGGCTTGTGGCATATGGGCGCAGCCGCAGCGCCCCGGGCCGATCGTCCGGCGGGATGTGCTGGAGTTTCAGGTTTTGCTGGCTGCACGGGCAGTGCTTTCGCCGCGTTTCTTCGCAACCGTCGCCGCCGCGTTGCGCGTTTTGCGTTGACAGGCGCCAAGCGGCGGCGCGAGTATTCCAACGTCGCCGCACAATCGGCGACCGGGATTGGCGTCCCGAACCAAAAGGCGCACCAGCGCCCATCGACCGATGCACGGCGCTTTTTTATCGCCCGCATCGTCGCGGGCGCATGCCGGCCAGTTTTATGGCGGGCGGTGCGCGGGGGCCGCAAGGCCCACCGGGTCCTTTTGGCCGGCACGCCAACCGCGTACCGTCCGCCACCCCGATTGGCGTCTGGGTGGCGGATTCCAAAACACAAAAGGAATCCAGCATGTCTCACGACACCCATGAAGCACCCACGTCTGTGGCGTACCAGGTCGTCCATGATGTGCGGCCGATCTTCAATGCCCGCGAAGGGACGCGTGCCGTCTGGCGAAGTCCGAATGCCCATCTCGGCGTCGCAGGTAAGGCTGTGCATGCGCTCACGCTTGCCGGCGCCGATGCAATCGCTAGCGTCGATAACGCGTTGACGGAGCCGCAGCGATGAGCCTGGGCAAACAGTTCCGGGTCTGCACGGGCGTCGTCCTCAGCGTCGAGGTGATGCAGGGCTATGTGCTGGCCATGCTGCATTCCGACGCGCAGCCCGATGCCTCGCCCGTCCTGATCGCCTGCGAAGCCACCGGCTTTGACGACATTTTGCCGGGCAGCGATGCGCAGAGCGTCGTACTGGGCCGCCTGCATGTCTGCATGCGCGTGGACGCCGCGGTGGACGTCGTCAGGTGGCTGCGCAAGCAGGCACGCGCCGCAGGAGCTGCGCGACGAACGCGGCGCGTGCAATCGCGTATCCAGAAGACGGGAGCCACATGATTGGCGAGAACGCCACGGCCGCCTGCGCCGGCCCACGACCTGCAAGATGACACGCGCGATCGGCAAAAGAGGAGCCGGCGTTGACGGCGGCGCGCCAGTCGCGGCAGATGGGGCATGCCATCCGACTCCGCGGCCGTGACGCAGGATCCCTGGCGATGCAGGTCCCGGCAACTTTCCGGCGGGCACAAAAAAAGCGCCTGTGGCGCTCTTCAAGTTGCTGATTTGATTGGTGGGCCGTGATGGATTCGAACCATCGACCAAAAGATTAAAAGTCTTCTGCTCTACCGACTGAGCTAACGGCCCACTGTCCCGGCAGTGCGCCGGGGTGCGCATTCTACCCTACAGCGGCGTCAAGGCGAAATGGCGTAGTGGGTGGGGTCCGCGACGCCGGCGTCGGCGAAACCGGCGGCACGCAGGCGGCAGGCGTCGCAGTGGCCGCAGGCGCGTCCGTCGGCGTCGGCGCGGTAGCAGGACACGGTCAGGCCGAAGTCCACGCCCAGGCGCACGCCTTCACGCACGATGTCGGCCTTGCTGAGGAACTGCAGCGGTGCGTGCACGCGCAGGCCGGCGCCTTCCACGCCAGCCTTGGTGGCCAGGTTGGCCAGCACTTCGAAGGCGCGCACGAATTCGGGCCGGCAGTCGGGGTAACCCGAATAATCGACCGCGTTGACGCCGCAGAACAGGTCGTTGGCGCCGATCACCTCGGCCCAGCCCAGTGCCAGCGACAGCATGATGGTGTTGCGCGCCGGCACGTAGGTGACCGGGATGCCGTCACCGCCGGCATCGGGCACGTCGATGTCGTCGGTGAGCGCCGAGCCGCCGATGCTGCGCAGGTCCACGTCCACCACCTTGTGCGCGATGACGCCCTGCGCCGCCGCCACGCGCGCGGCGGCGTCCAGCTCGGAGGTATGGCGCTGGCCGTAGCGCACGCTCAAGGCATGCACGGCAAAGCCCTGCTCCTGCGCAAGCGCGATGACGGCAGCGGAATCCATGCCCCCGGACAACAGAACAACGGCTTTTTTCATGACGGATCGGCAATCACAACGGAATAAGCGGAAAGGCTAGCAGGCTCGGCGTGGCACGGCGACCCGGCTGTCGCTGCGGCGGCAGCGGGATGCCGGGCAACGCGGCTGTGCCAAGCGTGCGCGGGCAGGGCAGCGATGTACCTGCAGGCCAATCCGGTGCGACAGCCTGCCGGCAGTTGCGCGCCTCGGACATCGTGTTTTTGCCGGCGTCGGTGCGGCACGGCCGGTCTCAGCGCAGGCTTGCAGCCGCGGCCTTGCGCAGGGCCTGGCCGAGCTGCTGCAAGGTGCTCGAGCGCACCGCGGCGCATTGCCAGTACAGCGGCACATCGAGCCAGCGTGTTGGGTCGATGATGACCACCTGCCTGTTGCGCACGGCAGGCACGACCATCGATTCCGGCGCTAGACACCAGCCGAGTCCGCGTGCGGCCGCTTCGACAAAACCGGTCGAGGTCGGCAGGTAGTGGATCGGCGGCGCCACCTGCGTGCGGGTGATGCGGCGGACAAAGCGGGTCTGCAGCGTGTCCTTTCGGTTGAACACCAGCATCGGTGCGTGGGCCAGGGCCGCTGCGCTGAAGCCCTGCTTGAAATGCGTTGCAACGAATGCGGCCGATGCGATGGCGTGGTAACGCATCACTCCCAGCGCCTGCACATTGCAGCCCTGCAGCGGCTTGCGCTCGGCGGTGACGGCACCGAGCACCGCCCCGGAGCGCAACAGCTCCAGGGTGTGGTCCTGGTCGTCCATCTGCACATCGAAAAGGACGCCGTGTTCCCGGTGCAGCGCCGACAGGGCCGCCAGAAACCAGGTCTGCAGCGAGTCGTCGTTGACGGCGATGGCCAGCGTGCGCGGATGCCCGGCGCTGCCGTCGCCAGGGAGGAAGTCGGCGATCGCTTCGGATTCCAGGACCTGCATCGGCTTCACCCGGCGTAGCAGGCGTTCGCCGGCCGGGGTAGGGCGGCAGGGGGCTTTGCGGATCACCAGCACCTGGCCGAGCCGGTCTTCCAGCGCCTTGATCCGCTGCGAAATCGCCGACGGCGTCACCGACAGCCGCCGCGCAGCGGCGTCGAAGCTGGCTTCCTCGAGAACGGCAGCGAATGCGGCCAGTTGCGGATGCAGAAGATCCATGGCGTTCGGCGGGATTAGAAGTTCTAAGCAGGATACAGAAGATTTAGTTTTCCTAATTGCAGCGGAACGCCCAGCATTGGCGCCTGTGATCCGGGAGGTGCTCGTGTTCCTTCAAGCCGCAATCTCTGGCTTTATCGCCAGCGCAGGTCTCATCATCGCAATCGGTGCGCAGAATGCATTCGTGCTGCGGCAGGGACTGCAGCGCCAGCATGTCGGTCTGGTGGTGGCGATCTGCGCGTTCGGCGATATCGCGCTGATCGTGCTGGGCGTAGCCGGGATTGGCGTGCTGGTGACGCAATGGCCGGAGTTGTTGCAGGGACTTCGCTATGCGGGAGCTGCATTTCTCGCGGCATATGGCGCGCTGGCTGCGCGCAGGGCCTGGTGTGGCACCAGCGGGTTGGCGCCGTCGCAGGCCGGTGCGCAACGCTGGCAGCGCGCCATGCTGACGTGCCTGGCATTTACCTTTCTCAACCCGCATGTCTATCTGGACACGATGCTGCTGCTGGGCAGCCTGTCCGCGCGCTACCCGGGTCAGCTGCGCTGGGCATTCGCGTCGGGTGCGTGCCTGGCCAGCATTGCCTGGTTTTCCGCTCTGGGCCACGGCGCGCGCTTGCTGCAGCCGGCCTTCCGCGATCCGCGCGCATGGCGTGTGCTGGATGCGGCGATCGCAGGATTCATGCTGGTGCTGTGCGCACTGTTGCTGCTGCCTGCGCGGGCGCTAGCCTGAGGCCACTGTTGCCGGAGTTGTCGTCATGTCGCCGCTGCGCGTTTCCACCGATCACTCCGAACTCGATGTTGCGCTGGTCCATCGCTACCTGGCCCAGCACAGCAGCTGGGCCAGGGACATCCCGCTTGCGGTGGTACAGCGCTCCATCGCCAACTCGCTGTGCTTCGGCGGGTTTCTGCAGGGCGGGCAGGTCGCGTTTGCGCGGGTGGTTTCCGACTATGCAACCGTCGCCTATCTGGGCGATGTGTTCGTGTTGCCCGAGCATCAGGGCAAGGGCTATGGCAAGGCAATGATGGACGCGGTCATGGCGCACCCCGATCTGCAGGGGCTGCGCCGTTTCAGCCTGGCCACCAGCGATGCGCATGGTCTCTATGCGCGCTACGGCTTCACGCCGCCGCTGGCTCCGCAGTCGCTGATGGAACGCTATCGTCCCGGTCTCTACACGCGCTAGCCGCGGCGGGCCGGCTGTTGCGCGGCCGCACCGGCATGGCACTGCGTCGTGGCAGAAGGACGGTTCAACGCGCTGCCGCTAGGCAAGCACTGCGACCTCGTCACCGCACAGCGCCGGCCAGGCATCGGCAGCGCGCATTGCCGCCAACGATGAATCGCAGTTGCCGCCGCACAGGTGCCGATCCTGCCGCAGGTCGATGGCTTCCCACTCCCAGCGCGGCGAATGCGGCATCTGCCAGGCTGCCAACAGCACCGACATGCCATCCTGGAGCATGAGCTGCCGCCGCCAGATCACGCGTGCGTCGAGAGGGGCTTGGTGCCAGTGCGATAAGGCATCGTCGTATGGCTTTGCGTCTGCGTCCCCTGCGTATGCGCAAGCATGCACGTTGGCATGCTCGTCGTTGATTGAGCGGTGCAGATCATGACTGTCGATGCTGGTGTTCACGGGTGATCCTTCCTGATTGAGAAGGCGTGCCGAGCGGTGACGAGAGCACGCACGGACACACCTGCAGTGCCGGCATCGCCGGCTGCGGATGTCGTGGGTACCGATGGCTAAGATGCCGCCTGCGCTGCAGACGGTGGCCGGGCTACCATCCGGCCTGCTCTCTTTCGACCGGCGCAGCGTAACCAGGCATCGCGCTGGAAACAAGCGCTTTTGAGTGGCTTGCGTGCTTGTTTTCCAGGTTGTTTTGTGGGCACTGCGCGCGCGTTGCGGGTGCCTGAGCTGTCTGCGCCGAATGCCGGTGAGCGTGCGGGATAAACGCAGAAAGCGCCCTGGCGGGCGCTTTCTGCGTGTGCGATGGCATCAATGGCTGCGGGCACATCCGCGGTGTTGCATCAGCGTGCCTGCACCGACAACCGGTCGACGGCGCAGTGCCGGCTGCTGGCTCAGGCGTTGCGGACCTTGCTCAGCAGCTGTGCGACCGGTGCCGCTACGCGCGAGGCGGCCTGCCGTGTCTGGCGTGCGTCGATCTTGAAGATCGCCACCGCATCGGTGAGCTGCACCGCCTGCTCTTCCATCGCGCGCGCGGCGGCAGTGGCTTCTTCCACCAGCGCAGCGTTCTGCTGGGTGGTTTCGTCCATATGCGTGATGGTCTGGTTGACCTGCTCGATGCCGGCCGACTGCTCCTGCGAGGCTGCAGAAATCTCGCCCATGATGTCGGTGACGCGTTGCACGCTGGCCACCACATCGCCCATGGTCTTGCCGGCGCTGTGCACCAGTGCCGAACCCTCGGCCACGCGTTGCACCGAGTCGTCGATGAGGTCCTTGATCTCCCTGGCGGCGCCGGAGGACCGCTGCGCGAGCGTGCGCACCTCCGAGGCCACCACGGCAAAGCCGCGGCCTTGCTCGCCGGCGCGCGCGGCTTCCACCGCTGCGTTCAAGGCCAGGATATTGGTCTGGAAGGCGATGCCGTCGATGACGCTGATGATGTCGGCAATCTTCCTGGACGAGGCTTCGATACCGGTCATGGTGTCCACCACCTTGCCGACCACGTCGCCACCTTGCGAGGCAACGCGTGCGGCGCCGATCGCCAGCTGGTTGGCCTCGCGTGCGCTTTCGGCATTCTGCTTGACGGTGGAGGTCAGCTCTTCCATCGATGCTGCGGTTTCTTCGAGGTTGGCTGCCTGCTGTTCGGTGCGCTGCGACAGGTCCTGGTTGCCGGCGGCGATTTCGCTGGCCGCGGAGTTGATCGACACGGCCGACTCCTGGATGTTGCCGACGATCTGCGCCAGCTGGCTGGCCGTGGTGTTGGCGTCATCGCGCATCTGTGCGAACACGCCGCGGAATTCGCCGCTCATGCGTGCGGTCAAGTCGCCAGCGGCGATGGACTGCAGCAACGACGACAGCGACTGCAGATTGCCGTCGGCCGTGGACATCAGGTGGTTGAGGCTTTCGACCATGATGCGGAAGTCGAACTGGAAGCGCTCGGCATCGCCGCGCGCGCTGAAGTCGCCATTGGCGGCGGCCTGGGCGAGATGCTTGATCTCGTGGTTCATCGCCGACAGGTTGAGCTTGACCTGCGACATGGTGTCGCTGAAAACGGCCTTTTCGCCGGGCAGCGGCTGCATGTCTTCGGAGAGTTCGCCAACCGCATACCGGCCCATGATGCGTGCCAGATCGGTCTGCACCGCCACGTGCGAGGCAACCAGCAGGTTGGTGTCGTTGGCCATGCGCCCATAGTCGCCCGGGAATGCTGCCGCATCGATGCGGAAGCTGATCTGGCCGTTGTCATGATGCCTGGCCATGTCGGTTTGCGCGGCGATCAGGTTGCGCAGCTGCAGCTGCATCTTGTCCATGGCCTTGAGCAGACGACCGGTTTCATCGTTGGCGTTGGTGTGCACATCGTTGTGCAGGTTGCCGGCCGCGATGGCTTCTGCGGTGCGTGTGGCCTGGCTGAGCGGCTGGGTCAGGCTGCGAGTGATCAGCCATGCGAGCAGGCCGCTGATGACCAGTGCGGCAATGCCGCCGGTGGCCAGGGTGATCTTCCCTCGATGCATCGATGCAACCGCGGCCGCATAGGCATCCTTGCTGAGGCGGCGCTCCAATGCAGCGTTCTCGCGGATCGCCGTCTGCTGCGCATCCATGGCCGCTGCGGCGTCGCCTTGCAGCAAGGCCTGCGCTTCCTGGTTCTGGTCGCGGAGGCCGTATTCGAGAATCTGGTTATTGAGCTTGACCGAGATGTCGCGCTTTTCCTGCACCAGGTCGAGCGCCTGTTTTTCAGGCACGCTGCTGGGCAGTGCGGCCAGGGCGTCGTGTGCCTGCTTGTAGCGTGCGCGGTTCTTCTCGATCATGTCCATCGCACGGCGATTGGCCGCGTCGCCAGCGACCATGACGATGTCGCGCAGGCCGATTGCCACGTTGGTGTTGGCGTCGAGCATTTCCGAGGACAGCTGGATCCTCTCCATGTTGCTGTTGACGATGGTGTCCAGTTCGAAACGCGCGTTGGACATGGTGACCAGGCCGGTGGCCACAAGCAGGCCCGACAATAGGATCAAGATGCCAAAGGCCATGCCCAAGCGGCGGCCGACATTGAGGCGTTGCAGATATGTATTCATGACCGCATCCAGGTAGTGCAACTGAGGGGCTCGATGAATGGGTCATCCACCAGAGCGTCTTGCCCCAGCTAGCGGCCGGATCGCGACGGGCTAAAGGCTCGTATTTGAAATTACTTATATTGAATTCATCGGATGGAAGAAATTTCCCGACAGCCGTCCGCAGCGGCCTGACATACGCGCAGAAATTGCTTGTTTATTGCGTTATGGCTGGATCGAAGCGTGCCAACG
This sequence comes from Xanthomonas sp. NCPPB 3218, assembly GCF_056725185.1. Taxonomy (NCBI): domain Bacteria; kingdom Pseudomonadati; phylum Pseudomonadota; class Gammaproteobacteria; order Lysobacterales; family Lysobacteraceae; genus Xanthomonas; species Xanthomonas sp. NCPPB 3218. The sequence goes on along the minus strand of NZ_CM161516.1, from coordinate 3,693,070 downwards.
GCGGAACGATTTTCCGACGTTCTGATGCCAGGTGGCGATGCACCCAGGGCAAGGACGTTGCTGGGACAGGGTGCAATTCATCTCGTGTCGCGATACCGGCAATGCGCTTGTCTTCAAGCAGCGGCGGCGCCATTGCTACCGAGTGCTCAGATGCTTGGATCGGCCGTGATGCGGTGCGACAAGCCCACGTTGCCGCGAGCGATTTGCGGGCCCGCACGTGCTGGCTGCTCTGCCGGCAACGCCCATCGCGCGTGAGGCACCACGCGCGTGACGGCACTGTGGGTCTTGCGCTCAACCTTCCAGTGCAGCGAGCACCTCTGCATGCAGCTGCTCGGCGCCGCTTTCGGTATTGAAGCGTGCAAAGATTTCCTCGCCGGAGAGCAGGCCGACCCGGACCGAGTGGCAATACGAGCCGAAGTTTTCGCCTGCATTGAAGGGGTCGCTGATGACGGAGATATGGTTGAGGCGGACCCGGGTGGTGCCGAACTTGATGAACATCTGCAATCTCCTATGTGAGCGCCCAGTTTCCCATGTTGTCGGGCGGTGCAGAAGCCGGCCTCACGCATCCATCGACCCAGCACGTACACTGCCGTGCCCTGAAACCGAGCTCGCCCGATGTCCGATCCGATCCGTCTCGACAAATGCGTGGCCGCGCTGTTCGGCTGCTCGCGTGGCGAGGCGCAGCAATACATCGAAGGCGGCTGGGTCAGTGTGGACGGGGCCGTGGTCGAAGAGCCGCAAGCCTTGGCCACTGCAGCGCAGGTGACGCTGGCGGAAGACGCCGTGCTCGCAGCTGCCGAGCCTGCCACGCTGCTGCTGCACAAACCGGCAGGCATGAGCGCCGAAGCGGCGCTGGCACTGGCCACGCCGGCAACGCGCAGCGCACTGGACCAGCTCGAAATGCGGGTGCTGAAGCGGCACTTCCTGCGCTTGAACGCGCCGCTGCCGCTGGAGGACGAGGCGAGCGGCTTGCTGGTGCTGAGCCAGGACGGCCGCGTGCTGCGCAGGCTCAGTGCCGATGCGACCTCGATCGAACAGGAATTCCTGGTGGAGGTGCGCGGTGAGCTGCGCCCGTATGGCATGGCGCGGCTTGCGCATGGTCTGGTGTATCAGCAGCGCAGCCTGTCGCCGTGCAAGGTGAGCTGGCAGAACGAGGAGCGCCTGCGGTTCGCGATCAAGCATGTGCAACCCGGCCAGCTGCGTTACATGTGCGCTGAGGTGGGGCTGGAGGTGGTCAGCATCCGGCGCCTGCGCGTGGGCCGTGTATCGCTGGGCAAGCTGGCCATCGGTGAGTGGCGCTATCTGCCGACAGGCGAGCGGTTTTGATCGGCGTCGGTTTTCTGCGCGCCTAGTCGCAACGCGGTCGTCTGCAGATGCTGGTGACACGTGCTGGTGACACGGCACATGCATCAAATGCCGCGCGGCCTCAACGCAGCGATGTCGCTGCGGGGCCTCGCTTTCCAGACAGCGTTAGCACTGCTGCGCTGTTACGCGGGAAGTAGTGAGTGTTAGCCGTGCCAGGCAGAGGCCGGCCTGGACCGGCGCCCGGTATCAGCAACTCAGGGTAAGTGCGCATCGAGCGCGGGATATGTCCCATCTCGATGTCTGGCGCGCTTCCTGTGTTGCTTACTTCTTGTTGCGCTTCTTCTTGGCGCGGGTCACCAGCCAGAACACCACGGCAATCACGCCGATAACCAGAATGACGAAGGCCGGTGACAGAAACGAATTGTCGCCCATGGGAATTTCCTGAAAGTCTTCGCAGCCAAGTGCTGCACTGACATCAGCCTAGCGAGCGGCCTGCTTGATGGCGTGAAATATACTGCATTCGTCCCTGGCAGCAGCGGTGCATTGCCATCCGCGCAAGAGCACGCTACAGCTGCGAGTGCGGTTGCTGGGCATCTGGCTGCCGGCTCTGCCGTGGGAATACCGGCGCAATGATGCTGTGCTGGCGGTAACCGCAAACCGATAAGTCTCATGCCACAAGCGCATGGGCAGCAGCGTTTGGAGATCGCTGTGCAGGTGATCAATTCAATGCGCAGACAAGGCCAGCGCGTGAGCCAGCCATAATCAGCATCAGCACGGATCGAGTTGCAGGGTTGGAGCGTCCGTAACGTTGGAGCTCGGACACAGGGCCGGCGTGTCACCGAGCAGTTCGACTGCAAACCCAAGTGAGCCGTCTGCGCCTGCGCGAATGACTCTTTGTCCGAGTAAAGCGCGCGCAGCCAGGCTGATGGACGAACAACTCACCACGATGTGTGAGCCGCTTGCCCGGTACCGGCAATGTCCCGGCAGGGGCGTGCTCAGCGCCCCGCGAGTTGAGCGGCCCAACAGGCCTCGCGTCCGGTGGCTGCAGTCTAAATGAGGTGTACATCACGTAAATCGGGGCCGCGCCGACAGCTTGTCGGGTCATCCCCGACAGGCGTCGTGCCGTCCGGCTGCACCCGCACCCGGGCGCAGCCTTGTCAGGTCACGGGAAGCTCGCGCTGCAGCGGAAACCGGCGCAATCGATCTGTACCGTACTGCCGCCAGTGCAACTGGCGGTGAAGCGCGTGGCGCTGCGCGCCTGCACCGCGCCGCAACTCAGGCCAGTGCTGATGCCCTGCGCGCGCGTCATGGCCGATTCGGTGGACATCGCCGGGCCTGCAGGTGCAACGGTGGCTGCGGCGTTGCCGGCTGGTGCTGCTGCGCTGGCCGGTGCAGGCGGGGCGACATCGCCTGCCAGCGGCAGCGTGACCGCTCCGCCGGGCGAATTGCCGCCGCTGGAATCGGTTGCTGCGACAGCGCGCCCTTGTGCGTTGTCGCCCTGCAACGGTTGGCCGCGATCCTCGCGGTGGCGGTCGAAGCTCAGCGTCTGTCCGAATACCAGCTGGATCCAGCTCGGGTAGGTGTAGCCGGTCCCTTTGCTGTGGTCGACGATGGCGCCAATCGCGCCGCCGATCAGGATGTTGCCCCAGATCCCGATGTTGGCGCGCGAGATGGAGCGGCCGGCGGCATCGCGCTGACCGGGCAGCACGCAGCTGACCTCCAGATCGCGCGAGGACCGATGTACCTGCACGGTCTGCCCGGACTTCAGGGTGAACCGGCCCTTGTCGTTGCTGAGCGCGCAGTCGGCGCCAGCGATGACGTGCCCGTCGGCGGTCTTGGTATCCACACGGATGGGCTGGGTCGCGTCGTTCATGACCGTCGCGCAACCGCTCAACGCAGCCATGGCAATGGCTGCGGTCACTAGGTGTTTCATGTTGTCCCCTGGCGTAAGACATGGTCGGGCCAGGTGGGCATGGCGCCGCGTCCCTGGCACAACCGTGTCGTGATCAATCCCCGTTGCCGACGCATCGCGCCGGCCGCCACTTCATACCGGGATTGTGGGTCGCCGTCCAGTCGCGACCGTCTGCGTCATGCAACCGGGGTGGAGAGCACCCGGTGCTTGGCCATCACGCTGCGGATCGCGCTCAACAACTGCTCAGGGGTATAGGGCTTTTCGAGGAAGGCCACGCCGTCCGGCAGGATCTCTTCCACATATTCAACCGCCAGGCCGGAGGTCAGCAGCACCGGCAGGTTGTAGGGCGCGTGCGCCGTCTTGAGCGCCAGGTCCACGCCGGTCAGGCCGCCCGGGAAATGGATGTCGGAAAACAGCACATCCACGCGTGGGTCGCTTTCGATTAGGGTCAGCGCCTCTTCGACCGAGCCTGCACTACGGCAGGTAAAACCATAGCTTTCCAGCACAAGGCAGCTGAGTTGTCGGGTGCCATCGCCATCTTCGACGACAAATACAACTGGCCGTTCCTTGTTCTGTGACATGAGCACGTCTCGTAAGGCAGGCCACATTCTCAGCGATGCGGCAGTGAACCCTCTGTCAACGCAGACGGAGCCGTACGGTTACCAGCCGAACGGGCCGGGGCCGTAGCCGCCGGGGCCGTAGCGCGGGCCGAACAGCGCGCCTTCGCCGCGTCCGACGCTGATGCTGACGCCGATCTGGTGCGCCTTGCCGTCGTCGTCGTAATAGGTCTTGCAGGAATTCAGGTTGACGGCCTGCCAGTTGCTGTTGCCGCCGCGGTTGGAATAGCCCATGCCGGTTTCGACCGCGCCATGCAGCTTGCCCTGGCATTGTTCGGCACGTTCGGCAGCGAGCGAGGCCGCGCTGGGGCGGCTCAACGCAGGCTTGGGGCCACTCTTGTCGCCGTAGAAGGTGCCCGGCGGGTCGGTGCTGTATTCCGGGTCGGAGCGGTACTGCACCGGGGCTTGCGGAACGCTCAGGTCCAGCGACCGCGCCGACCCCGGCTCGGCACTGCTCTCGCCGGCCTGGGCAAGCGCGCTGCCGGCGGCAAATAGAGTGGCCAGGACAAGCAGGCTGCGTTTCATGGGTGGACTCTACTCAAGAGGGACTGACAGCGCGTGCCAGATCGCCTTGTGAAACTAGCAATGGCTGATTGAATGCGCGCTGTCGATTCTGCGGATTTTTGTGCCAGCGCCGCCACCGCGATGACACATGCCGTTGCATCAGCCCTGCTCGCGCACGATCTCGATCAGTTGCGCGCCATAGCGGGCCAGTTTGCCGCCACCGATACCACCGACGCGCGACAGTGCATCGATGCTGGTCGGCCGCTGTTCGGCGATATTGCGCAGCGTGCTGTCGTGGAAAATCACGAAGGCCGGCACGTTCTGCTCCTTGGCCAGCTCCGCGCGCAGGCCGCGCAAGGCATTGAACAGCACCAGATCCTGCGGCTGCACCGGCAGGCCGGTCCGCTGCGCGCTGCGCTCGCGCCCGGCAGCCGGGTTCTCGCGCCGCATCATCACCTGGCGCTCGCCCTTGAGCACCTGGCGGCTGGCATCTGTCAGGCGCAGCCCGCCGTGGCCCTCGCTGTCGACCTCCAGCAGGCTGGCCGCCACCAGCTGGCGGAACACTCCGCGCCAGGTGCGCTCGTCCAGGTCGCGGCCGATGCCGTAGGTACTCAGCTGGTCGTGGCCGAGCTGCTTGATGCGCTCGTTCTCGCTGCCGCGCAGGATGTCGATCAGGTGGCCCACACCGAAGCGCTGCCCGCTGCGGTACACGCAACTGAGCGCCTTCTGCGAGGCCACCGTGGCGTCCCAGGCGGCAGCAGGCGTCAGGCAGTTGTCGCAGTTGCCGCAGGGCTTGGGATAGGTCTCGCCGAAGCCGGCCAGCAGCACCTGGCGGCGGCATTGCATCGATTCGCAGTAGCCGAGCAGGTGATCGAGCTTGGCGCGCTCCAGCCGCTTGCGCTCCTCGGCCGCTTCGCCCTGTTCGATCATCTGCTTGAGCAGCACCACATCGCCCAGGCCATAGCAGAGCCAGGCCTCGGCGGGGTCGCCATCGCGGCCGGCGCGGCCGGTTTCCTGGTAGTAGCCTTCCAGCGATTTGGGCAGATCCACATGCGCCACGAAGCGCACGTCCGGCTTGTCGATACCCATGCCGAAGGCGATCGTGGCGGCCATGATGATGCCGTCCTCGCGCAGGAAGCGGCGCTGGTTTTCCGCGCGCACCTCGGCGGGCAGGCCGGCGTGGTAGGGCAGGGCGTTGAAGCCCTGCGAGCACAGATACTGCGCGGTCTCCTCGACCTTGCGCCGCGACATCGCATAGACGATGCCGGCCGAGCCGCGGTGGCGGCCCAGGAACTCCTGCAGCTGCTTGCGCGCGTTGTCCTTTTGCACCACGGTGTAACGGATGTTGGGGCGGTCGAAGGAGCTGACAAAGTGGCGCGCGTCGACCAGGTCCAGGCGTTCGGCGATCTCGCGCTGGGTCGGCGGATCGGCGGTGGCGGTGAGCGCCATGCGCGGGATATGCGGCCAGCGTTCGTGCAGCACCGTGAGCTGGCGGTATTCGGGGCGGAAATCGTGACCCCATTGCGAGACGCAATGCGCCTCGTCGATGGCGAACAGCGCGATGCGGCTGCGTTCCAGCAAGGACAGGAAGCGCTGGGTCAGCAGGCGCTCCGGGGCGACGTAGAGCAGGTCCAGGTCGCCCGACAGCAGGGCACGTTCGACCCGCTGGGCGTTCTCCGCGTCCAGCGTGGAATTGAGGAATTCGGCGCGCACGCCGAGCTGGCGCAAGGCCTCGACCTGGTCCTGCATCAGCGCGATCAGCGGCGAGACCACGATGCCGATGCCGTCGCGCAACAGCGCCGGCACTTGGTAGCACAGCGACTTGCCGCCACCGGTGGGCATCAGCACCAGGGCATCGTTACCCGCAGCGACATGTTCGACAATGGCTTGCTGTGGGCCGCGGAAGTCGTCGTAACCGAAGACGCGGCTGAGCAGTTCGTGGGCGGGGGAAGACATCCGCTTAGGATACCGCGCGGGTCAAGCCCTGGTCGGTGTCAGGCTGACGCTGTGGCGCAATGGTGCGTCGGAGATTGCCGCGATGTGGCGGGTGTGCCCACGAGTGCTGATGCGGACGTTGCTGGATAGGGGGCGTGCGGCGAAAAAAATGGCCGGTGGCCGAGCGTTGCCTAAGGCGACTGGAGCTTCGCTCCGTACGCTCACCCCAAGCCCCGCTCCGCGCCCCGGCCCGCGCTTGCGGCGCGGGCGCTCCAAGGCACGCGCGCCCATGGCGCGCCAGCAGTGCCTTCTCGTCCCGATGGGAGAGGTGCTCAGTGTCTAACTTATGGAGCAGGAGCCCAAGGTTTCGGCGCAGCGAAACCTTGGGCAAACCCGCAGGGGTGAAGCCCAGGGGGGTTACTGCAGCAGCGAACGCAGCATCCAGGCGTACTTCTCGTGGGTCTGCAGGCGCTGGGTCAGCAGGTCCACGGTCGGATCGTCGCCGGCGTCGTCGGCGGTACCCAGCACCTTGCGTGCGGTGCGGCAGACCGCCTCGTTGCCGCTGACCAGCTGGCGCACCATTTCACGCCAGTCGGCGCTGTCGCTCAGCCCCTGTTCTTCCGGGATCGAGGTCAGGGCGACGAACTCGCTGTAGGAGCCCGGTGCGTTGTAGCCCAGCGCGCGGATGCGCTCGGCCACTTCGTCCAGCGCGGCCCACTGCTCGGTGTACTGGGTCTCGAACATGGTGTGCAGCGAGTTGAACATCGACCCGGTGACATTCCAGTGGAAGTTGTGGGTCTTCAGATACAAGGTGAAGGCGTCAGCCATGTAGCGGGCCAGACCGTCGGAGATCTGCTTGCGATCGCCGTCCTTGATCCCGATATCGATGTGTGGCGCCGATGCTGCGGCGACCGGCAGTGCACCCGCTGCTTCATTGATGACGACGGGCTTGTTGGCGTTCTTTTTCTTGGACATGGGAATGGTCCTCCTGAGGAACCTGATATCGGGTCACAATAGACAGGCTAAAGGATCTGTTGTCATTCAATCTTTCACATTTTTCCATCAATGAGCGCTATCGACACCGACCTTGCCAACACCTTGCGTGAGCGCCGCCGCGCCGTCGATGGCGCGATGAGCCGCGACCGGGGCCGGCTGCTCGGTCTATGGTCGCGCTGGCAAGGCAAGCCCGGCAACCCGCAGGTGCGCGCGGCGTTCGAGCAGGCGCTCGCGGCGTCGCAGGCGCAACGCCAGGCGCGCGCCGAGCAGCAGCCGGCCATCACGCTGGATCAGCAACTGCCGATCGCGCGCGAGGCCGAGCGCATCATCGCGCTGATCCGTGACCATCAAGTGGTTGTCATCGCCGGCGAAACCGGCTCGGGCAAGACCACCCAGCTGCCCAAGCTGTGTCTGGCGGCCGGGCGCGGTGCGGCCGGCATGATCGGCTGCACCCAGCCACGCCGGATCGCCGCGCGCGCGGTGGCGGCGCGGGTGGCCGAGGAGCTGAAGACGCCGTTGGGCACCACGGTGGGCTTCCAGGTGCGCTTCACCGACCGGGTCGGCGAGCAGTCGCGGATCAAGTTCATGACCGACGGCATTCTGCTGGCCGAGATCGCCAGCGACCGCTGGTTGTCGGCCTACGACACCATCATCGTGGACGAAGCGCACGAACGCAGCCTCAACATCGATTTTTTGCTCGGCTATCTCAAGCAGTTGCTGCAAAAACGCTCCGATCTCAAGTTGATCGTCACCTCGGCCACCATCGATACCGAGCGCTTCGCCCAGCATTTCGACAATGCGCCGGTGATCAATGTGGAAGGCCGCACCTTCCCGGTCGAAGTGCGCTACCGGCCACTCGAAGGCGAGGCCGGCGGGGCCGACGACACTGGCGACGGCGAGCGTGGCAATGGCCGCGATGGCGAACGCACCGTCAACGATGCGATCGTGGCGGCGATCGACGAGATCACCCGCATCGATCCGCGTGGCGATGTGCTGATGTTCCTGCCCGGCGAGCGCGAGATCCGCGATGCGCACCAGTCGCTGGAACGGCGCAAGTACCGCGAAACCGAAGTGGTGCCGCTGTACGCGCGGCTGTCGGCGGCCGACCAGGACCGCGTGTTCAACCCAGGGCCGCGTCGGCGCCTGGTGCTGGCCACCAATGTGGCCGAGACCTCGCTGACGGTGCCGCGCATCCGTTACGTGGTGGACCCGGGTTTTGCGCGGATCAAGCGCTACAGCCCGCGCCAGAAGCTGGACCGCCTGCATATCGAGCCGATCTCGCAGGCCAGCGCCAACCAGCGCATGGGCCGCTGCGGGCGCATTGCCGAGGGCATCTGTTACCGCCTGTATGCCGAAGCGGACTTTGCCGCGCGGCCGGCATTCACCGATCCGGAAATCCGCCGCTCGTCGCTGTCGGGCGTGATCCTGCGCATGCTGCTACTGGGGCTGGGGCGGATCGAGGATTTCCCGTTCCTGGAAGCGCCTGACGAGCGTGCGGTCGCCGATGGCTGGCAGCAGTTGCTCGAACTGGGCGCGATCGACGGCAACCGCCGCCTGACCGCGACCGGCCGCCAGATGGCGCGCCTGCCGGTGGACGTCAAGCTGGCGCGCATGCTGGTGGCTGCGCAACAGCATGGTTGCCTGCGCGAGATGATCATCATCGCCGCCTTCCTGGGCATCCAGGATCCGCGCGAGCGCCCGCCCGAGGCACGCGAAGCGGCCGACAACGCGCATGCGTTGTTTGCCGATGCACGCTCGGAATTCGTCGGCATCCTGCGCTTGTGGGAGGCCTACCGACAGGTGCACGAAGATCTCACCCAGTCCAAGCTGCGCGACTGGTGCAACCGGCATTTTCTCGGCTTCCTGCGCATGCGCGAATGGCGCGAGCTGCATCGGCAGCTGCGCCTGTTGTGCGAAGAGCTGGGTTGGAGCGAAGAGCCGGCCACCGCGATGCTGGCACCATTGCTGGCCGGTGCCAGCGCGCCTGCGCGCGAGGATGGGCACAACGCCAACCGGCCCACGCGCGGGCAGCTGCATCGCGCTGCGCGGCTGGCACGCGAAGGCAAGCCGGATTCGAACGCGCCACCTGCACAACACGCCTCTGCTGCTGCCGCCAGGCAGGCCGAAGCGGCCGAAGCGGCGGCACGCACCAGCGAGCGCGAGCGTGCAGCGGCGTATCAGGCCTTGCATCGCGCGCTGCTGGCCGGCCTGCCCACGCAGATCGGCCATCGCACCGAAAAAGGCGACTTTCTCGCCGCGCGGCAACGCCGGTTCGTGCCGTTCCCCGGCTCGGCACTGGCACGCAAGCCGCCGCCGTGGATTCTGGCGGCCACGCTGCTGGATACGCAAAAAGTCTGGGGCATGACCAATGCCGCGATCGAGCCGGACTGGGCGATCGCCGAGCTGGGACATCTGCTGGCACGCAAGCACTTCGACCCGCATTGGTCGCGTGCGCAGGGGCAGGTGGTGGCGTCCGAACAGATCAGCCTGTTCGGCCTGGTGCTGGCACCGAAGAAGCCGGTCCATTTCGGCAAGATCGATCCGGCCGGCGCGCATGACCTGTTCGTACGCCAGGGCCTGGTCACGGGCGAGATCAACACGCGTGCGGCATTCATCGCCGACAACCTCAAGGTGCTGGAGCAGGCGCGCGAAGAAGAAGCCAAGCTGCGCCGCGCCGGCATCGTGGCCGACGAGGACTGGCAGGCGCGCTGGTATCTGGACCGCATCCCGGCCGAACTGCATTCGGCCAGCGGGCTGGATGCGTGGTGGAAAACCCTGCCGCCGGACAAGCGCCGCAGCCTGCACTGGACATTGAACGACCTGTTGCCGGGCGAAGGCAGCGAGGCCGATCGTTTCCCGAAGTATTTCCCGCTGGGCGATGCGCGGTTGCCGCTGCATTACCGCTTCGAGCCGGGCGCCATCGATGACGGCGTGACGCTGGACGTGCCACTACACCTGCTCAACGCGCTGGATCCGGCACGGCTGTCGTGGCTGGCGCCGGGCTTCGTTGCCGACAAGGCATCGGCCTTGATTCGCAGCCTGCCCAAGGCGCAGCGGCGCAACTATGTGCCGGCCCCGGATTTCGGGCGCGCGTTCTACGAGGCCTACAGCATCGCCTCGGCCGACGACATCCGCGGCGAGCTGGCGCGCTTTCTGACCAAGACCACCGGTACGCAGGTGGCGGCGCTGGATTTCGACGAAGAGTCGCTGGACACGCATCTGCTGATGAACCTGCGCCTGCGCGATGACGACGGCAAAGTGCTGGCCGAGTCGCGCGATCTGGACGGATTGCGCGCCCGCTTTGGCGAGCGTGCCGGCCAGGCCTTCGCCGCGCGTGCAGGGCGCGCGCTGGCTGCCGAGGGCCTGCGCGATTTTCCATCCACGCCGATTCCCGAACAGGTTGCCGGCGAAGCCGGCGTGCCGGCCTATCCGGCGCTGGTGGATCAGGGTGACGGCGCGGCGTTGCGCATCTTTGCCGACCGCAACGAGGCGGCGCAGGCGCATCCGCGCGGCGTGCGCCGGCTGCTGGAAATCGCGCTGGCCGACAAGATCAAGCAGGCGCGCAAGCAGCTGCCGGTGTCGCCCAAGACCGGGCTGCTGTACGCGGCGATCGAATCGCAGGAGCGCCTGCGCGGCGATCTGGTCGATGCCGCGCTCAACGCGGTGCTGGCCGATGGTCTGGGCACGATCCGCGACCCCGGCGCCTTTGCGCAGCGCCGCGACGAGGCGATCAAGCGCCTGTTCGGCGAGGCGATGGAACGGCTGAAGCTGGCCGAAAGCATTCTCGCTGCGGTGGCCGAGCTCAAGCCCCTGCTGGAAGCGCCGTTGATGGGCTGGGCGCGTGGCAACCTGGACGATATGGAGCAGCAGCTACGTGCGCTGGTGCACGCCGGCTTTCTGCGCGAAACACCGGCCGAGGCGCTGGCCAATTACCCGCGCTATCTCAAGGCGATGATCCTGCGGACCGAGCGCGCCAAACGCGATCCGGCCCGCGACCAGGCGCGCATGCTCGAACTCAAGCCGTTCGTGGATGCATTGGACCAGGCGGCTGCGCGCGGTCTGCAGCAACGTGATGAATGGCAGTCGCTGCGCTGGGACCTGGAGGAATTGCGCGTATCGGTATTCGCGCAGGAGCTGGGTGCCAAGTCGGGCGTGTCGGCGAAGAAGCTGTCACAGCGGGTGGTCGCGTTGCGCAACTGACTGGTGCCGGAGGCGCTGGTGACGACGGCTTGCCGCCATCGCCATCGCGTTGTGTCGGAGGCGCTGGTCCTGCCACCGACTGGTCACTCAGGCCAAGCACTGCGCTTTGAGCGGTGAACGCAACCCAGCGCGCAGTGGTCAGCTGGGCGTGGGCAATGCCCGGAACCGGCGTGTACGCCCGGTACATGCCGGTTCCGGACATTGGCCGCGCCGCCGGGCGGTGCGCGCCGTCCGGTTGCCAGCCGCTGTCAGAACTTCATGTGCAGGCTCGCCATGTAGCGGCGCCCGCTCCTGTAGCGGCCGGCCAGATGGTCGGTGTCGCCGAGATACTGCAGGTATTGCTCGTCCAGCAGGTTCTGCGCGTCGATCTGCAGCGACCAGTTCGGGCTGAACGCATAGCCGATGCTCGCGCCGAGTTCGGCGTAGTCATCTACGCTTGCCGGCGCGGCGCCGGCCACGTAGCCGCCGGCCAGATAGCTGTCGCGCCAGTTGTAGGTCAGCCGTGCGTTGAGCGGGCCTTTTTCGTAGTACGGGCTGACTGCCACGCTGTTGCGCGACTGGTAGGGCAGGGCATCGCCAGTGTTGTTTTCGCCATTGGCGTAGGTGTAGTTGGCGGTCAAACCAAAGCCGCTGTCGCCGAACGGCTGCTGGAATGCGATGTTGAAGCCCTTGACCTTGCCATCGCCGGCATTGCGTGGCCGCTGGATGCTGTAATCGCAATAGCCATCGGCGCTGCAGCCGTTGCTGCCGAGCAACTGCGCCCAGCTCTGCGGCGCGGTATCGCGCAGCGCGTTGTACTGGCGCTCCACGCTGGCGCTGGTGTCGATGTAGTTGTCGATCTTCTTGTAGAACAGCGACCACGCCACCACCGACTGCTGCGCGAAGTAATACTCGGCCGACAGGTTGAAGTTCCAGGATTCGTACGGCGACAGCTCGGCATTGCCGCCGCTGCCGGTCAGCGTGGTGTCGTTGAGGAAGGTGTTGTTGACCATCTGGTTGTACGGCGCCCAGGCAATCACCTTGGCCGCGGCAAAGCGGAACACCCAATCGTCGTCGGCCTCGTAGGACAGCGTGAGCGAAGGCAGCAGGAAATCCTCCTTGCGCGTACGTGTCTGCCACAGGCTGTCGGCGTTCTGCAGTGTGGGCGTGCCGCTATAGACGAAGCCGCTGCCCTCGGTTTTCGAATCGACATAACGCAGCCCGAGATTGCCGCGCAGGCCGCCGCCGGAGAAGTTCAATTGCGCATAGGCGGCGTTATTGGTCTGCTGCAGCGCCCAGGTGTTGTTGAGGTAGCTGGCCGGATCCGGCGCGCCGTAGTCGACCGGACTGTTGCGGATCCAGTTCAGCACGTTGTTGCGGCCTGCCTGCACATGCCGGCCGTGGTCCGGATAGAAATCCTGCAGATCGGTCAGCCCGATCGTGCCCACGTCGGCCAGCGTGCCCGGCGTCACGCCGCCATAGACGTTGAGCTCGAAGCGCTCCTCATGCTTGCCATGGCGCACGCCCAGCAGCAGTTGGTTGAACACGCTGTCGAACTGCAGATTCAGATCGAGTTGGCCGTAGGTGTCCTTGCTTTCGGTGGAGAAGATGCCGTTATTGCCGAACCAGCCGCCGGCCGAGCCCCAGTTGGCCGGATCGCGCGCACGCGCCGGATCGTCGAAACGGATGCCGCGCCGCGTGTCCCAGCTGAAGCCGCCGTTGTAGAACGGCTCGATGAAATACTGCGACAGGTCCTTGTTCTCGGATCTGCTTTGGCCCACCTGCCCATTCAATCCCCAGCCATCGCCGCGGAATGCGCCGCGCAGGTCCAGGCCCTTGGTGGTGACTTCCGATTCGCGCACGTTGTTGTCGTAGATCACGGTGCCGCCGAGCGGGTCGGCATTGGCGCCGGAATGCCCGCTGGTCACCACACCATTGCGCAGGCCGCCGAGTTGGTCCACTGCCGCCACCGTGCCGGCATTCCAGGTCAAAAAGCTGTACATCGACTGGTTGTAGTTGTCGAAGTTCTCGTTGATGTACAGGCCGCTGAGGTTGAATTCCAGCGCCTGGCTGGGCTTGAGCTGCAGATTGACCACGGCGCTGTCGCGCTCGCGATCCTGCTGGAACCAGGCCGCGTTGATGGAGTTGGGCACGTCCGCATCGGCGGGCACGCCGCCTGCGGCATTGGCGAAGGTACTGGCTGGCGCATAGCCGAACACTTCCATACCGCGACGATCGACGCGTTCTTCGTAATGCTGCGCCGACACCGCGATGCCGAAGGTGTCGGCCGCGTTCTTCCAGCTATACAGCAGCGCCGCGTTCGGCTTGCCCTCGCTGGCCTGCGCGCTGTAGCTGTAGCCGATGGAGGCGGCCACCTCGTTGACGTCCAGGTCCAGCGGCTGCCGGGTGTGCATCAACACGGTGCCACCCAGGCTGCCTTCGGTCAGGCGCGCTTCGGAGGATTTGAGGATTTCCGCGCGGCCCAGGATCTGCGGCGCCAGCAAGGTGTAGTCGAATCCGCGGCTGGGTTGCTCGCCGTAGAGCCAGATCGCCTGCGCCACCGGATGGCCGTCCAGGAAGGACAGATTGAGGCTGGGGTCGGTGCCGTCGATGCTGACGCGCTCGCCCTGGCCAAAGCGCCGGTCCAGGGTGACGCCGGGAATCTGCGACAGCGCCTCGGCCACGTTGGTGCTTGGAAACTTGCCGATGTCTTCGGCGGTGATGGCTTCGGAAATGCCGGCGTTGTTGCGTTTGGTGTCGAGCGATTTTTCCAGGCTGGCACGGATGCCGACGACCTGCACGGCATCCAGATCGGTGGCCTGGTCGACCGCGTCCTGGGCTTGGGCGGCGAATGCCAGCGACAACGCGATCGCGCTGGACAGCAGGGTGGTGCTGTATTTCATGATGTCTCTCCTCATCACGCACAGGGATGGACGGCGGGCTGCTGCTCGCCGGATGCGGGGTCTTGCAGACGCGCGCCCGGGGCCGAGCGCGTGGTGGATCGCTTACGTCAGGTCAGCGTGGTGTTGCAGATACCAGTTGGCCGCGCCGAGCACGCCCAGTTGCCCGTGCTCGACCAACTTGACCGGAATGCGTTCGAGTACCGCGCGCATGCGTCCCTTGGCCAGAAAACGCTCGCGAAAGCGGCTGTTCTGCAGGAACGGCCCGATCGTCGGCAAGAAGCCGCCGGCCAGATAGATGCCGCCGGCTGCACCGTAGGCCAGCGCCATGTCGCCGACCGCGCTGCCCAGGATGGCGCAGAAGACCTGCAGGCAATCGCGTGCCAATGCATCGTCTTCGTGCAGCGCGGCATGCGTGATCGCGGCCGGCAGCCGATGGCGGGGCGTGGCGCCCTGCAGTTCGCACAGGGCGTTGTACAGATGCAGCAAGCCTGGCCCGGACAGCACATGTTCGAGCGGCAGATAGCGCTCGCCACGCAGCAGGACCCGCAGCACCTGCAGTTCCATCTCGTCGTTGCTGGCCAGGGCGACCTGGCCGGCCTCGGTGGCGAGCACGATCGCCCGCGGCCTGGCATCGATCCAGACCGCCGCACCCAGCCCGGTGCCTGGGCCGACCACCAGGATGGGGCCGCTGGCGCGTGCATGCCGCGGCGTCGGCCCACTCAGTTGCAGCGCGGCACGTTGTTCCATCAGCGGTGCGGCGTAAGCCACCGCTTCGAAATCGTTGACCAGGTGCACGCTGGGCACGGCAAGCGCGGCGCGAATGCGGCCAGGCGAAATCGTCCACGGCAGGTTGTTGCTGATGAAGCTGCCATCGTCCAGCGCCACCCCGGCACTGGCGATCACCACCGCCTCGACGTCGTGCCGTGGCTGCAGGAAGTCGGCAAGGATGGCGTCCAGACTGGCGTGTTCGGCGCAGCGGTAGGTGCGGTAATGCGACAACTCGGTCGCAGCAGTACCTGCCCGCGCGATGTGGCCGACCCGCACATGCGTGCCACCCACGTCGGCCGCGATAAAGCCGGTGGCAACCGGTGCGGTGGGCAAGCCAGAAGCGAGAGCAGAACGCGAAGTCGCAGCCACGTGCAGTCCTTTGGAGTCGTCCGAGCGGCCAATGCGATCGGCGAGTAGCGGCCTGTGTAGAAGTTGGTGACAACGATGTCAATGGTTCAGTCGGGTTGGATCGATCTTGCTGGCGGACTCAAGTGCAAAATCGCCCGTTTCAGGGCTGTCTGCATGGGCGTGATTGCGCAGTGCGGGAGCGCGCGCACGCGCCACCGCGCCACCGCGCCGTCGCAACGGTCGCGTTTGTTGTCGCCATCTGGACGCTGAGCGGCGCCGACATCGCTCCGTGGCATCGACATTGGCTTCGGCGGTCGCTACCGCCAGCTTGTTTGCGTCAGCGCTCCGCGTAGTCGCCAGCTCAGCGCGCAGCCGCCGCAGAGGCCACGCCCGGCAAGGTGCTGCAGGCCGCACCGTCGGTGGGTGGCGCCTGCGTCGGATAGCGCTGCTTGCCGAGCACGTAGGTCTGGCTGGTGGCGACGAAGCCGTCCGCGTAGGTGGCCTCGACGAAGTACGCGCTCCAGCCAGCGTCGGGAATCTGCACCGGTACCGACACCGTGTTGCCGCGTGCAGGCGCGATCGGCGTGGCGCTGTAACGAATGCCGCAGGCATAGCGGAAATCGCGCGCCGCCGGATTGCGCGCCTGCCACAGACGCAACTGCGCAGGGCGCTCGGACGACTGGAAGCGGATCTGCGGGTGTTCGCCTGTGTGCAGGGAATCGCGCACCTTTGGCAATGCACGCTGCTGCTGCTGCCGGGTCACGAAGGGCACCAGGCTGTCGACGATGGAAGCGCGGATGCCGTTATGCGCGCTGTTGGGCACCATGCGCAGCGCCTTGCTGCCGGGCAGCGCGTCGTAGAAGAACTGCGTGTTGTCCGGCAGGAAGAAATCGTCGCCGCTGGCATTGACGATGTACTTGGGCACGGCCAGGCGTTTGCGCTGCGGCGTGTGCAGATAACTCAGCGGGTCCTGCAGTTGCACCAGCTGCGCAAATGCCGGCGTGTGCAGCTGCGCGGTGATTGCCTGCCTGGCGTAGGCGCCGAATGCGATCGGCCAGTTGCCGCCATAGGCCCGGGACATGTGATCGAGCACGGCCGGCAGATTGAGGATGTCGATCACGAACGGCACCACAGCCTCCACGCGCGCATCGGCGATGGTGGCGTGCCAGCTCGCCCAACCACGTTTGGAGGCGCCGGCGAGGATGAAGCGATGAATCTGCAACGGCGCCAATTCGCGTTCGGCCAGGCTCATGGTGCGCGCGATCGCCGCGGCCATTGGTACGTGCAGCGGCATGGTCTTGCGTCGTTGCGGCGACGCCAGGAACAGCGACCAGCTGTAGGCGACGCTGTCGTCCTCGCGGCGCGGCGTGCCATCGTTGCGGTAGGTCAGTGCCTGGCTGGGCAGATCGCCGAGCGCGATCACCACGGTGCGGCTGCGCCGCGCCAATGCGGCCAGGGCCTCGGGTGGCAATTCGCTGGGCGGTTGTGGCGCGCCGCCATCGGCCGGTTGGCGGGTGCCATTGGTGGAGATCAGCAGCGCACGCGTCGGCAACGCATCTGCCGGGACGTAGATCGCCACATCGTGCTGCCAGCTGGCCGGCTGCACCAAATCCTCCGGCGACCACTGCTGCGAGGTCAGCAGGTAATCGCGCCTTTCGACACCGTCCACCGTGCGGGTGGCCACGCGCCGGTAGACCAGCGGTTGGCGCTCGATGGCATCGTGATAGCACACCAGCGCCTGGTCGATGCCGACCTCGGGCGCATCGGCACATTGCTGCGCTGACAGGGTGGTCGCAGTGGCCGCATCTGCAGGCGCAGTGCCTGAGAACCAGGCCAGCGACGCCAGCAACCCCAGGCTGCAACGTGTCATCGAACGCATGCGTGTTCTCCGGGTGGCCTGCCTCAGTCTGCGGTAGCGGGCCGGCAATGCCCGGACGCGCTTACTTGACCCGGCGCACCTTGGCCTGCGTGTTGTAGCCCTCGATCTGCAGATACCACACGCCGACCAGGCCCGGCTTGATCTTGACCTTGGGGGCCTCCTTGCGCACGCCCGACAACGTCGCAGCGTCGGTCTGCTCCCAGTCCTGGCCATTGGCCAGCGTGTACACGCGCCCCTTCGAAAAGCCCTTGAACTCGCCGACGATGTTGCTCTCGATCGGCTCGTTGCTGCCGAAATCGAAGAAGCCGCGGTTCTTGACGATCACTTCCTGGCGGCCGGCTTCCTTGGCCTGTTCGACCACGACCGCAGCTTCCTTGGCGACCTTGCCCTGCAGCCAGTCGTTGAGCGCGGCCAGTTCGCCGGCATCGAGCTTGTCCAGGCCGGCGGCCTTGAACTGTTCGGCGCTCATCTGCGATTGCAGGTCGCCCTGCACCGCGCGCTGCGCGAGGGCCGGAGCGGCGTTCAGGGCGAGGGTCAGGCAGACCAGCAAGGGAATGCGGCGTGCGAGCGACATGGATGCCATCCGATCAGGAAAGGCGGCTAGTGTAGACGCTAGCCCGCGCATGACGCAGCCGGCTATGGCGCGTCGGCGGCTCGTGCCTCTGTGCTGGCCGATGCCGCGCGTCCGGGGCGGCCGGGGCGGCGGTAGACGAACTCCGGCGGCGGGGCGGCGGCCTCGCGTTCGGCGGTGGCGCGCACCTCGGTGTGCCGCGGCGAGCGTTCGCAGACCGGGTCCAGCGTGGCGGCATCGCCACTGAGCGCGAGCGCCTGGCAGCGGCAGCCGCCCCAGTCGATCTCGCGTTTGGGGCAGCCCTGGCAGACCTCCGGCATCCAGGCGGTGCCGCGGAAGCGCACGAATGCCTCGCCGTTGTTCCAGATGTCGGCCAGCGACCGCTCGCGCAGGTTGTCAAAGCGCATGCCGTCGATGGTCTCGGCCGCATGGCAGGGCAGCACATCGCCACGCGGGGAGATATTGACGAAGCGCTGGCCCCAGCCACCCATGCACGGCTTGGGCTGGCGGGCGTAGTAATCGGGGGTGACGAAATCGATCGCCAGGCGGTCGCCAAGCTCGCGGCGGGCGGTTTCCACCGCGTCAATCGTGGCCATCAGCTGCTCGCGGCTGGGCATCAGCGCGGCGCGATTGCGCAGGCCCCAGCCGTAGTACTGGGTGTGCGCCACTTCGATGCGTTCGGCCTGCCATTCCAGCGCCAGCGCGATCATGCCGGGCACGCGCCCGGCGTTATGGCGATGCAGTACCGCATTGAGCGTCAGCGGCAGGCCGCGCGCGCGCACGGCGGCGGCGAACTCGCGCTTCTTCGCCAGGCTGTTGCGATAGCCGGCGATACGGTCGGCACCGGCCGGGTCGACGTCCTGCACGCTCAGCTGCACATGCTCCAGCCCGGCGGCCTGCAACTGGTCCAGCATCGGCTCGCCGCCGGCCACGCCGGAGGTGATCAGGTTG
This sequence comes from Xanthomonas sp. NCPPB 3218, assembly GCF_056725185.1. Taxonomy (NCBI): domain Bacteria; kingdom Pseudomonadati; phylum Pseudomonadota; class Gammaproteobacteria; order Lysobacterales; family Lysobacteraceae; genus Xanthomonas; species Xanthomonas sp. NCPPB 3218. The sequence goes on along the minus strand of NZ_CM161516.1, from coordinate 3,674,202 downwards.
CTGTACAGCCCGAGCGCGCGCGCATGCGCCACCAACTCGGGCAGGTCCTTGCGCAGCATCGGCTCGCCGCCGGAAAAGTGTGCCTGCAGCACGCCCATGTCGGCAGCCTGCTGCAGCAGCGAGCGCCAGCCGGCGGTGTCCATTTCCTCGCGCAGCGCCGCCAATGCGATCGGGTTGGAGCAATACGGGCAGGCCAACGGACAGCGATGGGTCAGCTCCAGCAGTACCGACAATGGCGGCGGGGCGATGGTCATAGCCGCAGCAGACGCTTCTGATGCAGCGTGGTGGTGAGTTCGATCACATCGACCTCGATATCGGCGGCGTCGGCATCGAATTCGCCTGCCAGTTCCTGCGCGATCTGCGCCAGCGAGCGCGTGCCGTCGTAGCGCTGTGCCACCACCAGTGCGATCTCGTCCAGCTCGACCACGCGTTCCGGCGCCAGCAGCACCCATTGGTCACGCGCGCGGTCGTGCTGCAGGCGCACGCCTGCGCGCAGGGCCGGCTGGCTGTCGCGGGTGATGCTGCTCACGCCGCGGCCCGGCTGGCGTCGCGGTCGGGCACGAACGCATCCGGCCACACGATGCCCGGGGCGACGTAGGCCACGTGCAATGCGTCCAGCTGCGCCCACAGCACCGAGCACTTGAAGTGCAGCGCGGCCTTGACCAGGGCCTGTTTTTCGACGGTATCGGCGTGCTGCTTGACGTAGTCCAGCGCAAAATCCGAATCGCGCGGCGCCTCGGTCAGGCGATGCTCGAAATAGGCCAGCGCTTCGGGCGAGACGAAGTCGTAATGCTTGAGCATGCCGGCCACGCGCCGGCCGATGATGTTGGGGGCGAACAGCTCGGTCAGCGAGGAGGCGATCGCCTCGAGCAGGCTTTTTTCGCGCACGAACTGCAGGTAGGCCTGCACCGCGAAACGGGTGCCCGGCAGCAGCGCACGGCCGGATTCCACCAGCGTGCGCTCCAGGCCGAGCGCGTCGGTCAGGTGCAGCCAACGCGCGATGCCGCCATCGCTGGGGCTGTTGCCGTCGTGATCGAGAATGCGTTGCCGCCAGATCCGCCGCAACGCCGGGTCTTCCATGCGCGCCAGGATCGCGGCGTCCTTCAATGGAATGCAGCGCTGGTATTCGAAGCGGTTCAGCGCCCAGGCCTGGACCTGGCCGCGATCGAGCTTGCCCTCGTGCAGAAGCGCATGGAAGGGATGCTGGTCGTGGTACAGGCGAGCGCCGATGGCACGCAGGTCTGCCTCCAGCTGGTCCGGGGTGAGCAGGGTGGTCACAGGGTGATCTCCAGGCCGTCGTGCGCGACTTCCCAGCCGCTGGCACGCGCGCTGGCGTACTCCGGCGAGCGGGTATCGAGCACGGGGTTGGTGGTGTTGAGGTGGATGAAGATCTTGCGTGCCACACTAAGCGGGGCGAACGCGGCAACCGTGCCGTCGGGGCCGTCGATGCTCATGTGGCCCATGCGCTGGCCGGTCTTCTGGCTGATGCCCAGTTGCACCATTTCGTCGTCGCGCCACAGCGTGCCGTCGAAGAACACCAGTTCGGCGCCTTGCAGGCGCGCGCGCAAGGCATCGGTCATCGCTGCGCAGCCGGGGATGTAATGCACGCGGTGCTGGCCATCGTCGATGGTCAGCCCGAGGGTTTCTTCGTTGGAGCCGGCCAGGTCGCCGCCACTGCGCGATTCCATGAACAGCGGCACCTTGCCGGGCACCGAGAATGGCGTGAGTTGCAGGCCCAGCAGCGACACCGGCGTGTCCAGCGCAAACGGCTGGCGCTGCACGTAGGCGGGATTGACCGCGTCGAAGATGGGGTTTTGCGACAGCAGATCCAGCACGCGGCTGCTGGCATGCAATGAGAACGCCTGGCTCTCGCGCATCGACAGCAATCCGGCGATATGGTCGATCTCGCCGCTGGTCAGCAGCACCGCTTCGATCGGCGAATGCCGCAAATCGCGCTGCGGCCAGAGTGCGGGCGTTGCAAGGATTTGTTGACGGAAGTCGGGTGAGGCGTTGATCAGGACCCAGCGCTGGCCATCGGCACTGACGGCGATGCTGGCCTGGGTACGACGTTGGGCACCGTCGGCTTGTTGCCATGCCCGCCTGCTGGCGGGTGTGTGGCAATTCCACTGCGGGTGCCCACCGCCGGCCGCCGATCCCAGAACGATGATGCGCATGGAGAACTGTTACCTATCTGCCGGCGATTGCCGGTCATGCATCGGGAGGAGGGGCGGCAGGTGAGCTCAGAATTCGCCGGAGACGTAGCAGTTGATCTCGGCGCCACAGTTGACTTCACGAACGACAGGCTTCTTCCAGGTCTTCATCGGCTACCTCGCAGTTGGTTGGAATGACGTCGCCGCGGCAGGACGCAGCGACAACGCTACTGGAGGATAGGCAGGCGGTTTGGGCGAGTTGTAAAAAGCACGTAAAAAGCCGATTGAGCGTGCCGATTGGCCTGCAGCGTTGCCGCGCTTGCGGCGCACAGCGGTTGCGAATCAAGACGTTGGCGGGTGAACCGACCATAAGCGCAAGCATGCGGGATTGCGCCGACGATGCAGCGATTGCGCGTTGTGGAGAAGGTGACGCGCACGTTACCGTAGCCGTCAGCCCCCCGTTGTTGCCCATCGCCGTGTCCACCGCTGTGACCAGTTCCTCACTCGAGCGCCTGCATGCCTTGCTGCAGCGTCCCGCCATCGCGTCGATCGCGCCAGATCTGCGCGATGCCCTGGCGCAGGCCTGGCAGCAGTTGCCGGCGCCGAGCGAGGACGTGGCCTGGACGCTGCTGGCCGACACGCTGGACGCGCTGGCGCTGCTGGCCGCCGACGAGGCGACATTGATTGCGGCATTGCTGTTCGACCTGCCGGCGTTGCGCGGCGCGATCGCCGGCCTGCCATGGCAGCCGGCCGAGCGCCGGGTGGCGGTCGAAGGCCTACTGGACGGGCTGGATGCGGCCGACCAGGTCTGGGCCCTGCACGCCGGTCGCGAGGCCGGGCGCAACAGCGAAGGTCTGCGGCGGCTGCTGCTGTCCATCATCCACGACCTGCGGGTGGTGCCGATTCTGCTGGCGCGGCAGTTGGCGCGCATGCGCGTGGCCGACCGCCTGAGCGAAGAGCAGCGCCGTGCACTGGCCCAGCTCACCCGCGACATCCATGCGCCGCTGGCCAACCGGCTGGGCATCTGGCAGGTGAAGTGGGAGCTGGAAGACCTGGCGTTCCGGCATCTGGAGCCGGACACCTACCGCCGCATCGCCCGCGAGGTGGACGAAACCCGCGTGGCGCGCGAGCGCTATCTGGACGCGGTCAAGCGCACCCTGTCGACGACGCTGGCCCAGCAGGGCCTGCGCGCAGAGGTGAGCGGGCGGCCGAAGCACATCTACAGCATCTGGCGAAAGATGCAGAAGAAGCGCCTGTCCTTTGACCAGCTTTACGACATCCGCGCGGTGCGGGTGATGGTCGATGACGTGGCCGCCTGCTATGCCGCCCTGGGGGCGGTGCACTCGCTGTGGGTACCGGTGCCGAGCGAGTTCGACGATTACATCGCCCGGCCCAAGGCCAACGACTACCGCTCGCTGCATACCGCGGTGGTCGGCCCGGAAGGGCGCACGATCGAAATCCAGATCCGTACCCACGAGATGCATGCGCAGGCCGAGCTCGGCGTGGCCGCGCACTGGAAATACAAGGAAGGCGGCAAGGGCGGCGAAAAAGCCTTCGACCGCAAGATCCTGTGGATGCGCCAGCTGCTGGAGCAGGTGCAGGAAGGCGACCACGGCGAACTGGCCGGCGCGCTGGACGCCGAGCTGATCGAAGACCGCGTGTATGCGCTGACCCCCAAGGGCGAGGTCATCGACCTGCCGCAAGGCGCTACGCCGCTGGATTTCGCCTATCACGTGCACACCATGGTCGGGCATCGCTGCCGCGGCGCGCGCGTCAACGACCGCATCGTGCCGCTGACCTACCGGCTGCGCAGCGGCGACCGGGTGGAGATCATGACCGCCAAGGAGGCCGACCCACGCCGCGACTGGTTGCTGGCGTCCAATGGCTTTCTGGCCAGCGGGCGCTCGCGCGACAAGGTGCGCGCGTGGTTCCACAAGCTCGACCGCGCGCGCAACGTACAGGCCGGCAAAGACCTGCTCGATCGCGAGCTCAAGCGGCTGGGCCTGCAGCACGCCGACCTGAGCGTGGCCACGCGCAAGTTCCACGCCGAGAATGTCGACGACCTGTACATCCAGGTGGCGCTGGGCGATACCGGGCCCAACCAGGTCAGCCGTGCGCTGCTGGAAGCCGAACGGGCCGCTTCGCAGCCGGCGGTGCCGGCGCCGCCACGGCCCACCGCGCGCCGCGAGGGCTTGGGTAAATCCAAGTTCACCGTGCAGGGCGTGGGCAATCTGCTGGTGCAGCTGGCGCGCTGCTGCCAGCCGGTGGCGGGCGAGCCGATCGCCGGCTATCTGACCCGTGGCCGCGGCATCACCGTGCACCGCACCGATTGCGCGGCACTGTCGCGTCTGGCCGCGGCGCATCCGCAGCGCGTGTTGCCGGTGGAGTGGGGCCAGGCCGGCAGCGGCTACGAAGTGGATGTGCAGGTGCGCGCGGTCGACCGCCGCTGGCTGCTCAAGGACATCACCAACCTGATCGCGCAGGAGGACGCGCACGTGCTGGAAATCAACAGCGACAACGTGCGTGACACCGGAAGGGCACAACTGCGCCTGCGCCTGAAGGTCAGCGACTACGACCAGCTGTCCAGCCTGCTTGGCAAGCTGGACGCCTTGCCTGGAGTGAGCGAGGTGCGGCGACTCGGTTGAGTGCGCCGCAGCCCGCCAGCGCCAATCGCCTGGAAACAGGCGGGACCCACAGCAAACAAGGTGTGCTCGCTTCCCGCTTCCCGCTTCCCGAATCCCGAATCCCGAATCCCGAATCCCGATTCCCGAATCCCGATTCCTCAAGCCCACATCGTCTTCGCAGCAGACAGCTACCATGAGGGGGTGAACGCGTCCCCGTCAGGTCGCGCCAAGGACGGACGCCACCGCATGCTCCCGCTTCCGCGCTGGGCAAGATCGCCTCGCCTCTGGGCACCATTGCGCAGCCGCGCGCTATGGCGCGTGGTGCTGGCGCTGTGCGCCTGTCTCTTGCTGGCCACGGTCGTGCTGCGCAAGCCGCTGGCAGATTTGTTGTGGCCGGACACACGCATCCAGCAACTGCTGCAGCGGGGCGATGCGGCGCTGTCGCGCGGCCATCTCAGCGCAGCCGATGGCAACGGCGCGCGCGAACTGTTCGCTGCTGCGCTTGCGCTGGACAGCGATCGCGGCGAAGCCCGTGCCGGGCTGGCGCGCACCGGTGCCGCCGCAGTGGTGCAGGCGCGCGCGGCGATTGCGGCCGGGGACGCCGCTGCTGCGCAGCGCGCGCTGACGCTGGCGGGCGCGCTGGAGGTGCCGCAGGCGCAGATCGCACCGGTGGCACTGCGCCTGCGCCAGTTGCAGGCGCGTCGGGCCGGCCTGGACGCCTTATTCGCACAGGCGGTGTCCGCGCAACAGCAAGGGCGCCTGGATGGCAGCCCGGACAGCGCGCTGCCGTTGTATCAGCGCATCCTGACCCTGGCACCGGACCGCACCGATGCGCTGGAAGGGCGCGAGGACGCCCTGACCGATCTGCTGGCGCAGGCGCGCCAGGCCTTGGCGCGCGATGCGCTGGCCGATGCGGCGATGCTGCTGGCCGCCGCCAAGCGCTATGACGCCGGGCATGCCGATGTGCCGCTGACCGAAGGCCACTATCACCGTGCGCTGGACCAGCGCCGTCAGCGCGCGCAGGGCCTGTTGCGGCGTGGCCGGCTGGCACCGGCCGCACGCGATTTCACCGCAGTGCTGGCAGCCGAGCCGGCGGATGCGGCCGCCCAGCGTGGGCTGGAGCAGGTGGCAGGCGAATATGCCGCGCAAGCGGGCCGACAGGCGGCAGACTTTCAGTTCGATGCCGCGCTGCAGTCGCTGCAGGAAGCCAAGACCTTGCTGCCCGGCGCCGCCGCGATTGCACAGGCCGAGCAGGCGATTGCGCGTGCCCGCGATGCCCAGCGCAGCCCCGAGACCGGGCTGTCGCGCAGTGCCCGCGAGCGCCGCCTGCGCGCGCTGCTGCAACGGGTGGCAGCTGCCGAAGCGCAGCAGCAGTGGATGACGCCGCCCGGCGCCAGTGCCTACGACGCGGTGCGTGCCGCGCAGGCGCTGGCGCCGCGCGATCCACGCGTGCTGCAGGCCGCCGCACGTGTGGTGCCGGCCAGTCAGCGCTGCTTCGAGGACGAGCTACGCAACAACCGCCTGCGTGCCGCGCGCGGCTGTCTGGATGCCTGGCAGGCGCTGACGCCCAACGGCGATGCACTGGCCGGCGCGCGTCGACGGCTTGCGCAACGCTGGGTTGCGGTGGGCAGCGAACGCCTGGGACAGGAAGACGCCGCCTTTGCACGACGCGCGCAGGACGAGGCGCACCAGCTGGACCCTGGGCTGCCGGAATTGGCCGAGTTCACGCGCCGGGTCAAGGCCGTGACCGAGCAGCGTTGACGCAGCGGCTGTCTTCGGCGGCGCCACTCACAGCGCCATCCCCGAGCGCCGGCGCGCACTCACTCCGCGATAAACAGCGCGCGCACCGTGCCACGCGCCGCATCCAGCGAAAAATGCCGGGCCACGTTGTGCAATCCGTTGTCGGCCAGGCGTTGCCACAGCGCCGCATCGCGATACAGGCGCACGATCGCTGCGGCGAAGGCATCGGCGTCATCGGCCACGCAGACATCCTCGCCGTCGCGCAGATGCATGCCTTCCACCGCACAGGTGGTGCCGACCACCGGCTGCCCGTGCGCCATGCTCAGGTTGATCTTGCCTTTGACGCCGGCGCCGAAGCGCAGCGGTGCCACCGCGATGCGTGCGTTCTCCATGAACGGCAGCAGATCCGGCACATGCCCGTGCAATTGCACGCCGGGGCATTCGTCGGCCAGCAGTGTCAGCGCCTCCGGCATGTCCGCGCCGATGCAGTGGAAGACCACCAGCGGCAATTGCGCGCGCACCTGCGGAAAGATCGCGCTGATGAACCACTGCACCGCATCCACATTGGGGGGATGCCGGAAGCCGCCGACGAACACGAGGTCGTGGCGTTGCTCGAAGTGGCGGCCGCTGCCGGCCACCTCATGCAGGTTGGAGAGCAGGGCGGTGCGGATCTGCGGTGCGTCCGCCTGCAGCTGCGCCTGTTCGGCCGCCGAGACCAGCAAGGTGACATCGGTGGCGGCCATGATCTCCAGCTCGCGCAGGCGTGTGCGTTCGGCCGCGCGCAACAGGTTTGCATCGCCGGCCAGCTCGGCGCCGCGGCGCTCGCGCAGGTAGTGCAGATCGACGGTGTCGAACAGGGTGCGCGCCTGCGGGGCGTATTGCCTGAGCAGCGGCAGGCAGGCATGCGCAACGTGGTGACGCACCAGCAGCACCACCGCAAACCGCGGGCCGTGCGTGCGCAGCCAGCTGCCGATGCCGTCCAGGAACGGCGCGTACCAGACTTCCACGCCCAGCTGCTGCAGTGCGTGCGTGTGCCGTCCGGCGTGTTCGCGACGGGTCGGCACGAACACCACGTGCGCGCCCTCTTCGCATAGCAGGCGGATCAGATTGAACTGCCGCAACGAGCCCGAGTCGCGATCGGGTTGCGGCACGCATTCGTCCAGGATCAGCACCTGGCGTTGGCCACGGTGCAGCAGCGCAGGTCCGGGGACCGTGCCGACCGGCAGCTGCGTTGCCAGCGCCTGCTGCCACTTGTCGGCGAACACGCCTTGGTTGCGCACCTGGTACGCCTTCACCCCGGTGCGGGTGTCGGTGCCATTGCTGGTGCCCTCGTCATGTACCACCACGCTGGCCGGCTGCACCAGCACCCGGTAGCCGGCGGCACGCACCGCAAACGCAAGATCGGTGTCTTCGTAATACGCCGGCATGTAGCGGCGATCCAGCCCACCCAGCGTCTGCAACAACGCGCGCGGCAGCGCGATCGCCGCGCCGGAGCAGTAGTCCATCGCACGCACATAGGCATGGCGCGGGTCGTCGGCCGATTCGAAACGGCCGTAGCTCCAGGCGCTGCCGTCGGCGAACACCACGCCGCCGGATTCCTGCAGGCGTCCGTCCGGGTACACCAGTTGCGCGCCGACCAGCCCGGCGCCGGGGTGCTGGGCAAATGTGTCGATCAGCCGATCCAGCCAGCCGGGTTGCGGGATGGTGTCGTTGTTGAGCAGCACCACGTAGTCGCCGCGCGCCAGGGCGATGCCGTCGTTGCAGGCGGCGATGAAACCGCCATTGCTGGCGCGCCGGTGGTAGTGCAGCCCTTGCACCTGCGGCAGCTGCGCCTGCGTGGCATCGCTGCTGCCGTCGTCCACGACGATGATCTCCACCTCCAGCAGCGGCGGATGCGCCGCCAGTGCGCGCAGGCACGCCAGCGTGTGCGCGATGTGGTTGTAGACCGGAATCACCAGCGTCACGCGCGGGGTGTCGCTGTGCGGGACCGCAAACGCGGCAAACGGCGCGGCCTCCAGCAACCACAGCGGCGTGCCGAGCGCCGCCGGCGGTGCCTGCGTATGCACGCGAATGCGCTGCCAGGTGGCGCGCCAGCCGCGTGTGCGCATGCTCGCCACGCTGCGGTGAATCAGCCCAAGCACGCGATTGAACAGATAGCGTGCATCGGCCAGTGACATCGACATTCCGTTGGAACTCCAGACTTGGCGTGACGAAGAAAACCCGGCGAGCAGTCGTCAGGCGGCGAGGACGGCGCAAGGCAAGCGCAGGGAACGCAGGGTACCCGCAGATGCCGGAGACGGTCCGTGCCCGCTGACGGTGAGCGTGGCCGTTTTGTTAGCCGCTCTTAAGTCAGAGGGGCCGGCCGGCCACAACCACGACAGCGCTGCGCTAGACTCGCCGGACTCTACATTCTCGCATTCCTGTGCCCCGACGCCACGACAACGACGCTCCCGACGATTTCGAGGACGACTCCACCGAGCAAGGTTCCCGCTGGCAACGCAGGCTGATTGTCTGGGCCTTTGCGGCATTCGCGCTGGCGCTCGGTTTTCTGATTCCCTACACGGTGTATCTGAACAAGCAGGTCACCCAGCGGTTTGGCGAGCTGCGTTGGCAGATCCCGACCCGCGTGTACGGGCGGCCGTTGGTGCTGGTACCGGGCAATGCGCTGGATGCGGCCACGTTGAAGACCGAGCTAGACGCCGCCTCGTACCGTGACGACGGGCAAGCCAAGCTGGCCGGCACCTACCAGCAGGACGGCAGCCGCTTCACCATCGCCAGCCGCGGCTATATCGATGTGGATGGGCGCGTGCCTGCGCGGCGGGTGGAAGTCAGCCTCTCCGCCGGGCGCGTGGCCAGCCTGCGCGACGCTGGCGACCGCAAGGCGCTCAAGAGTGCACGGCTGGACCCGGCGCGCATCGCCACGCTGTACGGACAGAAGCAGGAAGAGCGCCGCCTGGTGCGCATGGAAGAAGTGCCCGAGCTGCTGGTCACCGGCCTGCAGGCGGTCGAGGATCGCGACTTCAACAGCCACCACGGCATCGATCTCAGCGGCATGGTGCGTGCGGCCTGGATCATGGCGCGCTCCGGCGGCCAGGTTCGCCAGGGCGCCAGCACCCTGACCCAGCAGCTGGCGCGCAGCGGCCTGCTCGGCATCGGCAAGGAACAGACCGTCACCCGCAAGTTCAACGAAATTCTCTACGCAGTGATCATGGAGGCGCGTTACGACAAGCGCACCATCCTGGAGGCCTATCTCAACCAGGTCTATCTGGGCCAGCGCGGCGGGCAGGCGATCCACGGCGTGTCCTCGGGCGCGGAACTGTGGTTCGGCCGCGAGCTCAATTCGATGACCACCGAGCAGATCGCCTTGCTGATCGGGCTGGTCAAGGGGCCGTCCTACTACGACCCGCGGCGCAACCCGGAGCGCGCGCTGGATCGGCGTAATTTCGTGCTGGGCAAGCTGCACGAAAACAACCTGATCGACGCGGCCGAATACAAGCGCGCGCTGGCCGCACCGCTGGGCGTGCCCACCGAGCCGGGCCTGGTCGCGGCCAACCGCTTCCCGGCCTATGTGGACCTGGTGCGCCGCCAGTTGGCGCACGACTACCCGGAAGGCGTGCTGCAGGGCGCCGGCATGAGCGTGCTCACCGGCATGTCGCCGTCCGCGCAGGCCTATGCCGAAGGCGCGGTGACCGGCACCATCAAGCGGCTGGACAACAAGAAGCGCCCACCGCTGCAGGCCGGCCTGGTGCTGACCGACGTGCATAACGGCGACGTGCTGGCGGTGGTCGGCAGCCGCGACGTGGCCAAACCGGGCTTCAACCGCGCGGTCGAAGCGCAGCGGCAGGTCGGCTCGCTGCTCAAGCCGTTCGTCTACCTGCTGGCGCTGGCCTCGCCGGACCGCTGGGCGCTGTCCAGCTGGGTCGACGATGCACCGGTGACGGTGCAGCTCAGCCGCGGCAAGACCTGGTCGCCGGGCAATTCCGACAACCGCAGTCACGGCACGGTGCGGCTGATCGATGCGCTGGCGCATTCCTACAACCAGGCCACGGTGCGCGTGGGCATGCAGGTCGGCCCGGAGCGCATCGCGCAGCTGATCCAGGTACTGGCCGGCATCAAGGCCGACACCAATCCCTCGCTGATCCTCGGTGCCACCGACCAGAGCCCGTACGGCATGGCGCAGCTGTATCAGTTCCTGGCCGCCGGTGGCGAGATCCAGCCGCTGCACGCGGTGCGCGGCGTGCTCGATCCGCAGGGCAAGCTGCTCAAGCGCTACGACAAGACCCCGGCGCCGGCGCAGGAGGGCGATTCGGTGGCGGCCAACCTGATCAGCATCGCCCTGCAGCAGGTGGTCAGCGGCGGCACTGCGCGGCAGTTGCTGGGCGATGGCCTGGGCCGGTTGTCGCCGGCCGGCAAGACCGGCACCTCCAACGACGGCCGCGACAGCTGGTACGCCGGCTACACCGGCGACCACCTGGCGGTGATCTGGATGGGCAACGACCAGAACGAGCAGACCGGCCTGTACGGCGCCACCGGCGCGATGCGGGTGTGGTCGAGCATCTTCGCGCGGCTGCCGAGTGCGCCGTTGAAGGTCAGCGGCAAGGGCCTGGACTGGCAGTGGGTGGACGCGGCCGGTACCGGCGTGACCGATGCCGGCTGCCCGGGCGCGCGCCAGTTCCCGTTCGTGGTCGGCTTCACGCCGGCCTACGCCCCCTGTGCCGGCAATGCACCGTCGATCGAAGGCGTGCCCGGCGATGCATCCGCGCCGGCCGAGCAATCCAGCGGTGGTGGCTGGCGTCGCTTCTTCGGTCTGGAAAAGAAGCCGGAAGACCCCGCGCCGGCACCCGCCGCGGCTGCACCTGCACGTTGACTGGAGTGACCCGATGAACCGACTGCACCGTTTGCTTGCCCTCGCTGGCGTGTCTGCCGCACTCACCGCCTGCGTCAGCGCGCCGCCTGCGCCACCGCCGGCCCCGGTCGACCCGACCACGCCGACACAGCGGCTGCTGCTGATCGAACGCGAGGCCGGCGTCGACGATACCGAGCTGTCGGTACAACCATTGCGCGACCCGCAGGTGGACGACCTGCGCGAGACCGCCAAGAGCAAGCGCCAGGCCGGCGACCTGGCCGGCGCGGCGGCGTCGCTGGATCAGGCCGTGGGCCTGGTTTCCGGCGATCCCGCCATCCTGCAGGAGCGTGCCGAAGTGGCGGTGCTGCAGGCCGACTGGCCCGCCGCCGAGCGTTTCGCCAAGCAGGCCATCGAGCTGGGCTCCAAGACCGGGCCGCTGTGCCGCCGGCATTGGGCCACCATCGAGCAGTCGCGGCTGGCGCGTGGCGAGAAGGAAAACGCCGCTTCGGCCAAGTCGCAGATTGCCGGGTGCACGGTGCCCGGCGTGAAACGCTACTGAGCACGGCCACGCCGCTGGCTGCGCCTGCTGCACGACAGGCGCGGCGAGCGTGATGCGGCCTGCGTTGCTTGCGCCCATCTGCTTCGACGCGAGCCGTTCGTTCCCGCGCGCGACCGCCAGCGGCGCCACGCCGCGCATACTGACGCGTAAACGCCGGCTGCGCGGCCAGTGCCGCCACCGGCCCACCGGCGCAATCCAGGCAGCGGCAGCGCGCACGCGCTAGGCTGTCGCGCTTCCTGCTCCAGCTTCCGGTCCCATGTCCCAACTTGCCACTGCCAGCATCGAGGCGCTCAGCGAGGGCGGGGCGCTCGCGCGTCAGCTCGATGCGTTCGCGCCGCGTGCCGCGCAGTTGCGCCTGACCGGCGCCATTGCCGAGGCGTTCGAGGCCCGCGATGTGCTGCTGGCCGAAGCCGGCACCGGTACCGGCAAGACCTACGCCTACCTGGTGCCGGCATTGCTGTCGGGGCTGAAGACCATCGTCTCCACCGGCACACGCGCATTGCAGGACCAGTTGTTCCATCGCGACCTGCCGCGCGTGCGCGCCGCGCTCGGCATCGGCCTGCGCAGCGCGCTGCTGAAGGGCCGCGCGAACTATCTGTGCAAGTACCGCACCCAGCAGGCGCGCGGTGAGCCGCGCTTTGCCACGCCCGAGCAGGTCTCGCAGTTCCAGCGCATCGTGGCCTGGAGCGGGCGTACCCAATTCGGCGACATGGCCGAGCTGGAAGCCCTGCCGGACGACTCACCGCTGCTGCCGCTGGTGACCTCCACCGTCGACAACTGCCTGGGCACCGAGTGCCCGTTCTACAGCGAGTGTTTCGTGGTGCAGGCGCGCCAGCGCGCGCAGGCGGCCGATCTGGTGGTGGTCAACCACCATCTGCTGCTGGCCGATCTGGCGCTCAAGCAGGAAGGCTTCGGCGAGATCCTGCCCGGCGCGCAGGCCTTCGTCATCGACGAAGCGCATCAGCTGCCGGAGCTGGCGGCGAACTTCTTCGGCGAAAGTTTCGGCATGCGGCCGTGGCAGGAACTGGCGCGCGACTGCATGGTCGAAGCGCGCCTGGTCGCCGGTGCGCAGGCCAGCCTGCAGGAGCCGATCCTCGCCCTGGACGAGGCTCTGCGCGGCCTGCGTGCGGGCATGGAGGGCCTGCCATCACGCGGCACCCAATGGCGTGCGCTGGCCAAGCCGCAGGTGCGCGAGGGTTTCGATGCGGTGCTGTCGTCGCTGGCGCGGCTGGCCGAGGCCCTGCTGCCGTTGCGCGAGGCCTCGCCCGGGTTCGATGGCTGCTGTGCACGTGCGCAGGAAGCGCTAGCGCGGCTGTCGCGGTGGCTGGGCGAGGATGCGCCGGTACCGGATTTCGAGCAGGAGCTGCCGGAGACCGTCGACAACGATGTGCTGTGGTACGAGCTCAGCCCGCGCGGGTTCCGCTGCCAGCGCACGCCGCTGGATGTGTCCGGCCCGCTGCGCGAGCATCGCGAAAAATCGCATGCGGCCTGGGTGTTCACCTCGGCCACGCTGGCAGTGGGCGGCGAGTTCGACCACATTGCGCAGCGCCTGGGCCTGAGCGATCCGGTGACCTTGCTGCAGCCCAGTCCCTTCGACTGGGCGCGCCAGGCGCTGTGCTACCTGCCGCCGCATCTGCCCGATCCTGCCGCACGCGGATTCGGCACGGCGCTGATCGCGGCGCTGATGCCGGTGCTGGATGCCTCCAATGGCCGCGCGTTCCTGCTGTTCGCCTCGCACCGCGCGCTGCGCGAGGCGGCCGACGCATTGCGCGGCGCGCCGTGGCCGCTGTTCGTGCAGGGCGAGGCGCCGCGTGCCACCTTGCTGCAGCGTTTCCGCACTTCCGGCAACGGCGTGCTGCTGGGCTCGGCCAGCTTCCGCGAGGGCGTGGACGTGGTCGGCGATGCCTTGAGCGTGGTGGTGATCGACAAGCTGCCGTTCGCCGCACCCGACGACCCGGTGTTCGAAGCGCGCCTGGATGCGATCCGCCGCGACGGCGGCAACCCGTTCCGCGACGAGCAGTTGCCGCAGGCGGTGATCGCGCTCAAGCAGGGCGTGGGCCGGCTGATCCGCAGCGAGACCGATCGTGGCGTGCTGGTGCTGTGCGACCCGCGCCTGGTGAACAAGGGCTACGGCCGCACCTTCATGCAGTCGCTGCCGCCGTTTGCGCGTACCCGCGAGATCGGCGACGTGCGCGCGTTCTTTGGCGTCGCCGAGCCGGTGGGCGACAATGGCGTGCTCGCGTTGCCGTTTGGCGACGACTGAGCTTTCTCCTTCCTGCCTGCGGTCCTGCCATGAAAGTCCTCGCGTTCGAGACCTCCACCGAAGCCTGTTCCGTCGCGCTGCATGTGGATGGCCGCGTGCTGGAGCGCTTTGAACTGGCGCCGCGTCGCCATGCCGAACTGGCGCTGCCATGGGCCGAGCAACTGCTGGCCGACGCCGGCATCGCGCGCCGCCAGCTCGACGCGATTGCGGTCGGTCGTGGCCCGGGCGCGTTCACCGGCGTGCGGTTGGCGATCGGCATTGCGCAGGGCATCGCGCTGGGCCTGGACGTGCCGGTGCTGGCGGTGTCCACGCTGCAGGTGCTGGCCCTGCGCGCGCCCGCCGAGGCGACGCAGGTGCTGGCCTGCATCGATGCGCGCATGGGCGAGGTGTACGCCGGCATCTTCGCGCGCGCTGGCGATACGCTGCGGGAGCTGATGCCGGAAGTGGTCTGCGCACCGCAGGAATGCGTCGTGCCGGACACGCTGCAGCGCTTTGCCGGTGTCGGCAGCGGGTTCGCCGCTGCCGAGGCAGTGCTGCAACAACGATTTGCGACCCGGCTGAGCAGCATCGATGCCGCCGCATTGCCGCATGCCGCCGACCTGCTGACGCTGGCCGTGCCGGCGTTGCTGCGCGGCGAGGGCGTGGCGCCGGAGCGGGTGGAACCGGCCTATCTGCGCGACAACGTGGCGCTGACCCTGCTTGAGCAGCAGGCCGCACGCGCAGCCAAGGCCGCCGGCGCCGCGCCATGACCGACGACCTGCAACGCGCGCGTTTCCGCGGCTGCCTGCTGGGCCTGGCGGTGGGCGATGCGCTCGGCACCACGCTGGAATTCTGCGCACCGGGCAGCTTCACGCCGATCGACGACATGCGCGGCGGCGGCCCGTTCGCGCTGCGCGCCGGGCAGTGGACCGACGACACCTCGATGGCCTTGTGCCTGGCGCACAGCCTGCTGTATCGGCAGGGCTTCGACGCCGCCGACCAGATGAACCGCTATTGCAACTGGTACCAGCACGGCTACCTCAGCAGCACCGGCAGCTGCTTCGATATCGGCGCGACCGTGCGGCAGGCACTGGAGCGCTATCTGGATGGCGGCCCGGCCTTCAGCGGCAGCACCGATCCACGCTCGGCCGGCAATGGCTCGCTGATGCGGCTGGCGCCGGTGGCGATGTACTACGCGCATCGCCCCGCCGAGCTGGGCGAGCGCGCCGCCGACAGTTCGCGTACCACGCATGCTGCCGACGAAGCGCTGGATGCCTGCCGGCTGTTCGCCTTCCAGTTGCGTGCCGCATTGCTCGGTGGCCAGCGCCAGCAGGTGTTGCAGACCCGCTGCGAAGGGCTGTCGACACCGGCGCTGCGTGCGTTGTCGGTGCGCGACCATGCGGCAGTTCCCGCCGCCCGGATCCGCGGCACCGGCTATGTGGTCGATGCGCTGTCGGCGGCACTCTGGTGCTTCGCCACCACCGACACGTTCGCCGATGCGGTGCTGCGTGCGGCCAACCTGGGCGACGATGCCGACACCACCGCGGCCATCTGCGGTCAGCTGGCCGGTGCATTCCATGGCATCGACGGGATTCCCGCCGCCTGGCGCGCGCGCGTGCAGGATGCGGACGCGATCGTCGAGCTGGCCGACCGGCTGTACGCAGCCGCGCAGGCCGCATAAAGGCCGCGCGCAACGCACTGGCCAACGCAGTCCGCCGGGAAGGCATGCCGCAGAAAGACGCGTCCCTGTCGGGACGCGCGACGGCTCAACGATCGTCGTGCAGCTCGCCGCCGGGCAGGAACAGCCAGGTGCGTGTGACCTGCAGGATATCCACGTCGTCCTTGGTCCTGGGCAGTGGCGGGAACGGCTGCGCCAGCTGCACCACCCGCAGCGCTGCCGCATCCAGCGCCGGGGTGCCGCTGGAGACCAGCACGCGGCTGCTTTCCACGCTGCCGTCGCGGCGCACGCCCACGCTGATCACCACCTTGCCGCCGAGTCGGCGCCGGCGCGCCTCGTCCGGGTAATTGAGATTGCCGACGCGCTCGGCGCGGTCCACCCAGGCACGCAGGTAGTTGGCGTAGGCGTATTCGCGGGTACTGGCCGAGACGAACTTGCGATTGGGGCGCTTGGCATATTGCTCCGAACGCAGATGCACCTCGGCGGCGAGCCGGGCCATTTCCGCGTCGCGCTGCACGCGTTGCGCATCGGTGGGCGAGGGCAGGTCGGTCTGCGGATTCGGCTGCGGGGTGGGCACGGTCTGCTCGCCGCGGCGGCTGGCCACCACGCGGGTCTGGGTCGGCTCCGGCGCCTGCAGCGAGGTCGCACGCTGCGCCTGCGGTGCCAGCCCGCTGCGGTCCTGCGGTACCACCCCGGGCTGGCTGTCGCGCGGGCGTTGCGCGGTGGCGTGATTGCCACCGCCCTGCTGGTTGGCCTGGGCCAGGAAATCGGCCTGCCTGGGCGTCAGCGGGGTGCTGGTCTGGCTGAAGATCACATCCAGCGTCGGCACCAGCGGTGCGTCCTCGCTGACCGCAAACCCCACGCCCAGGATCAGCACGCCGTGCAGCAGCAGCGAGATCACCAGCGTCGCGGTCAGCCGGCGGCGCTCGTGCATGGGAGCCGGCAGTGCCGCGGCCGCGCTCATTGCGCCGCGCCGGCCTCGATCGCGTCGAACAGCAGCCCGGCGATGTTCAGGCCGAACTGCGCATCCAGCTCGCGCACGCAGGTAGGGCTGGTGACGTTGACCTCGGTCAGGTAATCGCCGATCACGTCCAGGCCGACGAAACGCATGCCGCGGCGGCGCATTTCCGGGCCCACCTGCGCGGCGATCCAGCGGTCGCGCTCGGACAGCGGCCGGCCTTCGCCACGTCCGCCGGCGGCCAGGTTGCCGCGGAATTCGTCGCCCTGCGGAATCCGTGCCAGGCAGTAGTCCACCGGCTCGCCATCGACCAGCAGGATGCGCTTGTCGCCGGCGCTGATGTCGGGGATGAAGCGCTGCGCCAGGGTCAGCTTGCGATTGCCGTCGGTCAGCGTCTCCAGGATCACGTTGAGGTTGGGGTCGCCGGTGCCGCTGCGGAAGATCGAACGCCCGCCCATGCCGTCCAGCGGCTTCAGCACGGCCTGGCCGTGTTCGAGCACGAACGCCTTGAGCGCGGCGGAGTCACGGCTGACCAGGGTCGGCGGGCAGCACTGCGGAAACAGCAACGCGGCCAGCTTCTCGTTGTAGTCGCGCAGGCCCTGCGGGTCGTTGACCACCTGCGCGCCGGCGCGCTGGGCCACGCTCAGGACCTGGGTGTCGTAGACGAACTCCGCATCCACCGGCGGGTCCTTGCGCATCAGCACCACCTGGCCGGGGCCGAATTCCAGTTCGGCGAACTCGCCCAGGGTGAACCAGCCGGCCTTGTCCTCGCGCACGCTCAGGGGTGCGACCTGTGCCACCGCGCGTCCCTCGCGCAGGCTGAGGCCGCCCGGACGCACATACTGCAGGCGGTGACCACGCCGCTGCGCTTCCAGCAACATGGCGAAGGTGGTGTCTTTGGCGATCTTGATGGAGGCGATGGGATCCATCACCACGACGACGTCGAGCGACATGGGGAGCTAAACCTTTAGAACAGGCTGCCGATGGTAACTTCAAGCGGTGGCGATGGCGCGCCCGGCCGGTCGTGAATGCGCGACTTGCCGCTCGGCCCGCAGCTGCACACGGTCGGAACGTCCGCCTGGCGGGCCCCCGGCAACGTACCCTTGACAGTCAATGCGGGTCTTGGGATATACATGCAGTTTCGTAGCGACGCCGGCAGGGAAGAAGCGTCGCGCGTCCGGGGATATTTGCATGACAGAAAACATTGCTGCGGGTGGGGAACTCGCAGGACTGAAGGTGATGGTGATCGATGATTCGAAGACCATTCGCCGCACCGCCGAAACGCTGCTGAAGCGGGAAGGCTGTGAAGTAGTGACAGCGACCGATGGTTTCGAGGCACTGGCCAAGATTGCCGACCAGCAACCTCAGATCATTTTTGTCGACATCATGATGCCGCGTCTGGATGGGTACCAGACATGCGCGTTGATCAAGGGCAACCAGCTCTTCAAGTCGACGCCGGTGATCATGTTGTCGTCCAAGGACGGCCTGTTCGACAAGGCACGCGGCCGCATCGTCGGCTCCGAGCAATATCTGACCAAGCCGTTCACCCGTGAAGAACTACTGAGCGCGATTCGCACGTACGTCCACGCCTGACCAGGGGGAAAGGCAACATGGCTCGAATTATATTGATCGAGGACTCGCCCACCGACAGGGCAGTCTTCAGTCAATGGCTGGAAAAAGCAGGCCATACGGTCGTCGCCACCGACAATGCCGAAGAGGGACTTGCGCTGATTCGCAGCCAGGCGCCCGATCTGGTGCTGATGGACGTGGTGCTGCCCGGCATGAGCGGTTTCCAGGCAACGCGTGCATTGGCGCGCGACCAGGCCACCAAGGACATCCCCGTGCTGCTGGTCAGCACCAAGGGCATGGAAACCGACAAGGCCTGGGGTTTGCGGCAAGGTGCCAGCGACTACATCGTCAAGCCGCCGCGCGAAGACGATCTGATCGCCCGCATCAAACAATTGGTGCGTTGATGCGTTCTCCATTCGACATTCTCGAAGACTACGAGCGTCGTAGTCTTGCGCACGCCACGCCGCTGCCGGAACGCCAGTTCTCGGCCGACATCTGGCGCGGCGTCGGCTATCGCGTCGGCACCCGGCGGCTGGTCTCGGATTTCCGCGAAGTCGCGGAAATCGTGCCGATGCCGCCGGTCACCCCGGTGCCGGGCGCACAGCCCTGGCTGCTGGGCGTGGGCAACCTGCGCGGCAACCTGTTCCCGGTGATCGATCTAAAGCAGTTCCTGGAGGGCCGGCGGACGGTGCTGCAGGAAGGCCAGCGCGTGCTGATCATGCGCCAGAGCGGCGGCGACGTCGCGCTGACCATCGACGAGCTGTACGGCCAGCGCAGCTTCGAGCAGGTCCAGGCGGTCGAACCCGGCGAGTTGGCGCAAGGCCGCTATGCCCACTTCATCGACCGTGCCTTCCGCAACGAGACGCAGGACTGGGGTGTGTTCTCCCTGGCGTTGCTGTCGCGCACTCCTGAATTCCGGCAGGCCGCGGCCTAAGCCGCGACCCCGCCACGTCATACAGATCGAGGTCGAACCATGAGTACCGCCCCGGACGCCCGCAAGACCAACAAGCTCGGCAGCGTCAGCACCAGCTTCTGGCTTGGTTTGCTGGTGTTGTCGATGATCGTGTTCGGCGCCAATACCGGCGTCGCCACCTGGCAGGGCAGTCGCCTGGCCGGTGCCGGCACCGGCGCGGCCGATCTGCAGGTGCTGTCGCAGCAGTTGGCCAACCAGGGCCGCGAAGCGGTCTCCGGCGACCCCAAGGCGTTTGCCGCGTTCAAGGAGACCAAGGCCCGCATCGACAGCACGGTCAGCGAACTGGATGGCCGCTACGGCCAGGAAGGCTCGGTCGCCAGTTCGATGGCCCAGCTCAAGGCGACCTGGGTGCCGCTGAGCAAGAACGCCGATCAGGTCATCGCCAGCGAACCGGCGGTGCTCGGTCTGTCAGGCAACGCCGAACGCTTCTCCGGCAGCGTGCCGCAGCTGCAGGCGCAGTTGAACGAAGTGGTGCGTGCGATGACGGTCAGCGGCGCGCCCGCCTCGCAGATCTACAACACGCTGCAGCAGGTCGTGGTCGCCGGCACCATGGCGCGGCGGGTGACCGAAATGCGCGCCGGTGCCGCCAATGCCGCCGCTTCCGGCGATGCGCTGGCACGCGACTCGGTGGTGTTCACGCAGATGCTCGAAGGCCTGCGCGCAGGCAACGACGAACTGGGCATCGCCGCGGTGCGCAACCCGGCCGCATTGTCGGCGCTGGAGCAGTCGCAGGCGCAGTGGGCGACGATGAAGAAGGACGTCGACGCCATCCTGGCCAGCTCGCGCAACCTGTTCGCCGCGCAGTCCTCGGCCGCGGCGCTGACCGCCGGCTCGAACAAGATGCTGGACGACAGCAAGAAGCTGTTCGATGCGTTCTCGGCGTTCGGCTCGGTGCGCGACACGCGCCTGTTTCCGAACTTCTGGCTGGGCGTGGTGTCCGGCCTGCTGGCGCTGCTGGCGATCATTGGCTTTGTCTGGAGCTCGGTGCGGGTGCGCTCGCGCGAGCAGGACGTGCGTTACCAGGCGCAGGTGGAATTCAACAGCCGCAACCAGCAGGCGATCATGCGGCTGCTGGACGAAATCAGCTCGCTCGGTGAGGGCGATCTGACCGTCAAGGCCTCGGTGACCGAGGACATGACCGGCGCGATTGCAGACGCCATCAACTACGCCGTGGACGAGCTGCGCCACCTGGTGACCACGATCAACGACACCTCGGCCAAGGTCGCCGTGTCGACCCAGGAAACCCAGGCCACCGCGATGCAGCTGGCCGACGCCGCCGGCCAGCAGGCCAACCAGATCACCACCGCCTCCGAGCGCATCAGCGAAATCGCCGCCAGCATCGAACAGGTGTCGCGCAACTCCACCGAGTCGGCCGAAGTGGCGCAGCGCTCGGTGGTGATCGCCGCCGAAGGTGCCGGCGTGGTGCGCGAGACCATCCAGGGCATGGACCAGATCCGCGACCAGATCCAGGAAACCTCCAAGCGCATCAAGCGCCTGGGCGAATCCTCGCAGGAGATCGGCTCGATCGTGGAACTGATCAACGACATTTCCGAGCAGACCAACATCCTGGCGCTCAACGCCGCGGTGCAGGCCGCCTCGGCGGGCGAGGCCGGTCGCGGTTTCGCGGTGGTGGCCGACGAAGTGCAGCGCCTGGCCGAACGCACCTCCGGCGCGACCCGGCGGATCGAAGGCCTGGTGCAGACCATTCAGGCCGATACCAACGAGGCGGTCAGCTCGATGGAGCAGACCACCTCCGAAGTGGTGTCCGGTGCACGCCTGGCCGAAGACGCCGGCACCGCGCTGACCGAAATCGAGCGCGTGTCCAACGCCTTGAACAACCTGATCAAGAACATCTCCATCGCCGCGCACCAGCAGTCGGCCGCAGCGACGGATATCACACAGACCATGGGCGTGATCCGTCAGATCACCAGCCAGACATCGCAGGGTGCGGAGCAGACGGCCGAGTCGATCGGCAACCTGGCTCAGCTCGCTGCCGATCTGCGCCGTTCGGTCGCCGACTTCAAGCTGCCGGCGTGAGCACGACGCGGAACGGGAAAGGATCAGCAGATGGCGCGTAGTAGCGTTACGTCGATGCAGGAACAGACCGGTGGCCGCCTCGGCGGTACCCCGGCCGTAGGCAGGGGGCTGCAATGAGTGCGCTTCGCGATGCGATGAGTCACGCCGCGCTGGGCTGGGTCAAGCCGGAGCTGGACGAGACGTTGCGCCAGGCGCGCAACGAGATCGAGTACTTTGCCGAAGAACCGTCCGACACCAGTCGGATGCGCTTCTGCGCCGGCTATCTGCACCAGGTGCAGGGCACCTTGCGCATGGTGGAGCTGTACGCCCCGGCGATGGTGGCCGAAGAACTCGAGCTGCTGGCCCAGGCGGTGCAGGTCGGCGAGGTGGCCGACCGCGACGAAGCCTGCGCCATGCTGATGCGCGGCACCGTGCTGCTGCCCGATTACCTGGAGCGTCTGCAGAACGGTCACCGCGACATCCCGATCGTGCTGCTGCCGCTGCTCAACGAAATCCGTGCCACGCGTGGTCAGCCAGGCCTGAGCGAAAGCGTGCTGTTCGCGTTCGATCCGCAGGCCGGCGTCGCCACCGAGGCCGAACTGGATCACGCGCGCGGCAGCCTGAGCGGGCGCAATCGCGAGTTGCTCGACACCGTCGGCAACGCGGTCAAGGAAGAATTGCTGCGCGTCAAGGACGCGCTGGACCTGCACCTGCGTACCGGCGGCGAGATCGCCGAGCTGCAGACCCAGGTCAAGGATCTTGGCAGCGTTGCCGACACCCTGGGCATGATGGGCCTGGGCGTGGCGCGCAATGTGGTCGTGCAGCAGCGCGATGCGCTGGCGCGCGTGGTCGACGGCCAGGTGCAGATGGACGAAGGCGTGCTGCTGGATATCGCCGGCGCGCTGCTGTATGTCGATGCCTCGCTGGATGACCAGGTCGCCAGCCTGGGCGCCGATGTCGGCGACGGCAATGAAGCCAGCAACAGCGCCACCTCCTCGGAAGTGCGGCGCACGGTGGACGTGCTGGCACAGGAAGCGATCGCCAATTTCGGTGCGGCGCGCGAGCATTTCGTCGCCTTCATCGAGACCAACTGGGACCACGCCCGCCTGGCCGACGTGCCGCATCTGCTCGGCGAAGTCGGCGGTGCGCTGCGCATCCTCGAGCTGCCGCAGGCGGCCGATTACCTGGAAGGCGTGCGCCGCTATGTCGATCTGGAACTGATCGGCAAGCAGCGCGTGCCCAGCGGGCGCCAGCTGGACACCCTGGCCGATGCGATGGCCAGCCTGGAGTACTACCTGGAAGCCCTGCGCGAGCGCCGTCCCGGCCGCGAAGAAATCCTGGACATCACCCGCAACAGCCTGGAAACGCTGCGCTACTGGCCGCTGCCCTCGGGCCAGCCGTCCGACCTGCCGGTCGGTGCCGACCAGCCGGGCAGCGTGGCCGAGCAGCTCGCCGCATCGCTCGCGCAGCAGGCCGCTGCCCCGGCGCTGGCGGCCAATGACGCTGCGCCGACGCCGTCGCTGGAATGGGCCAACGAAACCGTGGTCGAGGCGCCGTTCGCCGCCAGCGTGGTGCACGACACCGGCGCTGCCGCTACCGACACGGTGTTTTCGTTCGACCCGGTCGCCGCCGAGGAAACCGTCTCCGGCCAGGCGCACGTGCCGTTTACGGTTGCGCCGCTGGACCTGTCCGACGATGGCGCGCAGGCGCCCGGCGACTGGCAGCTGGAAACCACCGAGCACGCCGCACCGATCGCCACCTCGGTGTTCGACCCGGTGTTGGCCGAGCAGGACGGCACCGGGTCGGCCGATGCCGCGCAGGTCAGCTACACCGTGGATCTGAGTGCGCTGGAGCAGGACGATAGCGCCACGCCGGCGGTTGCCGAACCGACGCCGCTGCAGATCGAGCAGATCGAGTTGCCTGGCGATGCCGACCAGAGCGAGGCACCGCTGGACTTTATCGCGCAGGCCCAGACCGGCCGCGCGCAGACCAGCATCGAGGATGCGTTTTCGCCGCCGCCGCTGCCGCCCGTGGCGCCGCAAGAGCTGGACGACCCGTTCGTCGACTCCGCGCCCGAACCGCAGCCAGCCCCGGCCGACGCCGCCGCCGAGCAGAGCGCACCGCGCGTGCAGCAGGCGGTAGTCAGCGAGTTCGAACTGGACGCCGCATCGACGGTGTTTTTGGCCCAGCTCGACGCGGCCGCCGCGCAGTTCGATGTGCAGCGTCCGCAGGTACAGCACACGACCGATGCCGACACTCAGACTGCGAAGGCAGCGCCCGAGCCGGCAGCGAGCGAACCGGCCCAGGCCAGTGCCGATGCCGGCATCTTCGGCGGCTTTGGCGACAGCGATATCGACGACGACATCCGCGACGTATTCCTGGAGGAATTCGACGAAGAGCTGGTCAATCTGGGTCAGCTGCTGCCGGTCTGGCGTGCCGCGCCACACAGCCAGGACAACCTGCGCCCGATCCGCCGCGTCTTCCACACCTTGAAGGGCAGTGGTCGCCTGGTCGGCGCGCAGGTGCTCGGCGAGTTCAGCTGGAAGATCGAGAGCATGCTCAACCGCGTGCTCGACAATTCGCGGCCGGCCAGCCCGGCGGTGGTGGCGATGGTCGAACTGGCCTACGAAGTGCTGCCGCAGTTCAACGCCGCATTGCGCGACCAGGGCCGCATCAGCGCCGATCTGCCGGACATCCAGGCAGTTGCCGAGCGTGTGGCCGCGGGCGAAGAAGTCTATTACGTGGCCGCGCCGGCGACGCCGGTGGCTGCGGATGTCGCCTTCATTCCGGCAGCGGCAGGCGTGTTCGCGGCGACCGGTGGCACACCGGCCTCGGTGGACAGCGTGCTGCGCGAGATCCTGGAAGCCGAAGTCGCCACCCACCTGGAAACCGTCAACGCATGGCTGCAGGCCAACCAGGCCGAGCCGCAGCTGGCGAGCGAAGAATTGCTGCGCGCGGTGCACACCATGAGTGGCGCGTTTGCGATGACCGACGTGCCGGAAATCACGCTGGTGACCACGCCGGCCGAGAGCTACGTCAAGCGTCTGCTTGCCGCGTCGCTGCTCCCCTCGCAGGAGGGCATCGACGCCATTGCCGCAACGGCGTCGGCAATCGCCACCACCGTGACCGCCTTGCGCGCCGATGCGCCGTTGATTCCGTCGTTTGCGCCGTTGAGCGAACGCCTGCGCGCGCTGGTGGAGACGCTGCCGGAAGCGCAGTGGCCACCGCAGGCGCTCCTGGACGAGCTGGAAGATCTGGATGCGCCGGGCGAGATGGCGGTCAGCAGCGAGTCGGCGGTCGAGCTGACCGGCGCGCAGGATCTGTCGCAGTATCTGGACGCCAGCGCGCTGCCGTCGGATACGAGCGATCACAGCGCGCCCGTGCATGCCGCCGATGACGCAGCGGATGCCGATGCGCACACCGATGCCGACGCAGCGATCGCGGTGGACGAGCTGGCCGAGGCCGAGGCCGAAGACACCTCGTCGCTTGCGCTGGACGCACCGGCACCGCACGAACAGACGCAGACGGCTGACCTTGCTGCGCTGGAGCAGGAGCAGGTTGCTGATTCGGTCGAGACTGCGCAGGCCCCGGCCGGTGATGCAGTCGCCTCCGATGCGGGAGCGGAGCAGCTCGCCGAGGCCTCGCATGGCGATGCTGCCCAGCACCAGCACGAAGCCGGGGCCGAGGCTGAGTCGCCTGGCGTCGATGCGCACGACACGCCGGCCGATGAGCCGGTGGTCGACGCCGATGCCTGGGATGCGACCGGGCTGCAGCAGGCCGGCCATGTCGAGGCGGCGTCGCATGCGCAAGCAGGCGACGTGCCGGAAGCTGGCGAGCACGTGGCAGTGGACGAGTTGTCCGACGCGGAAGCCGCGTTGGGCGATGCGCAGACGCTCGCCGCACCCGAAGCCGGGGAGATTGCTGCCGAGCGTGCAGACGCCGAGCAGCAGTCGCCGGGCGAGCATGCTGCCGAGTACGAGCAGCACGACCAGCGCGAGGCTGACGCAAGCGCGCAGGATGCCGAAGCGGCATTGAGCGATGACGCGGCGTCCACGGACGAAGCGCCTGTCGAGACCATCGAGGCATTGGAAGCAGTGCATGCGCAGGCCCCGCTGGCCGACCACACGCAAGCGGCGACCAGCGAAGACTGGACGCAGGACAGCGCGGCGCTGGATGGCGAGTCGACCGGGCAGCGCGACCACGTGTCCACCCCGCACGACGAGGCTATCGGTGCGCACGCGCAGCCGCCCGTCGACGAGGCAGCGCAGCACAGCGATGCCGCGTTGCCGCAGGATGCCGACGCGCAGCTTGGCGACCAGTTGCAGGTGGAAGACACCGCGCAGTTGGGCGAGCATCCGTCTTCCGAAGAACATGCTCGGTCGGGCGAGCAGGTGCACCTGCAGGAACCTGTGCATACGGACGAGGCTGCGCAATCGGAAGCGCATGTCGATTCGGACGAGCAGGAACACCTGGACGCGCACGCGCATGCCGACGAAGTCGAGCACGTTGCGGAAGCCGAGCGCGCTGCAGAAGCAGAGCAGACTCCAGCAGCAGAGCAGGCTACAGAGACAGAACAGACTGCAGAGGTGGAACAGCCCGCAGACGCAGACCACGCTGCAGACGCACAGCAGGCTGCCGAAGCGCTACCCGAACACACCATCGAGTCGGTGCAGGCCTTCGAGATGGCGCAGGTGGCCGATCAGGTCGAAGAGACCGGCGATCCGCAGTCAGAAAGTGCGCCGGAGCTGCATTCGGACGTCGCTGCTGACGCCGAGGCGGATACCCATGCCGATGCCGAGGTCCACGCGCAGCATCCAGACGCAGACGCATACGCGACGCTCGAGGCTGCCAACGCAACGGATGCTGTCGAGCATCCCGAGCAAGTCGAACACACCGAACAAGTCGAGTATCCCGAGCATGCCGAACAGGTCGGACACACAGAGCAAGTCGAATCTACCGACTCCGTAAGCAAACACGAAGACGCCGCCGCCGTGGCCTTCAGCGCGCCGGTGGAAGACGCCGCAGCGGGCGATAGCGCCGCCAGCGACGTGGGCGCAGCCTTCGATACCGGCCCGCTCAACTTCGACCAGCTCGATGGCGAACTGGTCGACATCTTCGTCGAGGAAGGCCGCGACCTGCTCGACCATTGCGATGGTCTGATCGCCCGCATGCGCGAGGTGCCGGAAGACCGCGAGGTCCTCAACGGACTGCAGCGCGACCTGCACACGCTCAAGGGCGGCGCGCGCATGGCCGGCATCAACGCCATCGGCGACCTCGGCCATGCGATCGAATCGCTGCTCGAAGCGGTGGCGGCCAACCGGACCGACATCGACCGCGACGACGTGCGCCTGTTCGAGCGCGGCTTCGACCGCCTGCATCAGCTGTTGACCCGCACCGGCATGCACCGCGCCGTGGCGATGCCGACCGACCTGGTGGAAGCCTTCGAAACCCGCACCCGTGGCCGCAATGCCGCAGAGCCCAGCGACGCCGATGTGCGTGCGATCGCCAAGGCGTCGGTGGAACCGGCACCGCTGTCGGCGCCCATCCCGGTCGACGGCCAGGTCGAGGAAGAGCTGCTGCCGCGCACGCAGCAGGAACAGGTGCGCGTGCGTGCCGACCTGCTCGACCGCCTGGTCAATCACGCCGGCGAAGTGGCGATCTACCGCTCGCGCCTGGAACAGCAGATGGGCGCCTTCCGCGGCGCCATGGGCGAACTGGATCGCACCAACGCCCGTCTGCGCGACCAGTTGCGTCGTCTGGATCTGGAAACCGAAGCGCAGATCGTGGCGCGTTATCAGCGCGAGCAGGATCAGGGCGATCGCACCTTCGATCCGCTGGAACTGGACCGCTTCTCCACCCTGCAGCAGCTCAGCCGCGCGCTGAACGAATCGGCCGCCGACTTGGGCGGTCTGCAGGGCGTGCTGGAAGATCTCTCGCGTCAGTACGACGGCCTGCTGCAACAGCAGTCGCGCGTCAGCTCCGAGCTGCAGGACGGCCTGATGCGTGCGCGCATGGTGCCGTTCGACGGCCTGGTGCCGCGTCTGCGCCGTGTGGTCCGCCAGGCCGCCACCGATACCGGCAAGCAGGTGCATCTGCTGCTGGAAGGTACCCAGGGCGAGCTCGATCGCA
The DNA here is from genome assembly GCF_056725185.1 of Xanthomonas sp. NCPPB 3218. NCBI lineage: Bacteria > Pseudomonadati > Pseudomonadota > Gammaproteobacteria > Lysobacterales > Lysobacteraceae > Xanthomonas > Xanthomonas sp. NCPPB 3218. The sequence continues at coordinate 3,646,718 of NZ_CM161516.1, read as the reverse complement.
ACGTGCTTGATCGCATGGTCGCGCCGCTGGAACACATGCTGCGCAACTCGGTGGCGCATGGCCTGGAGGCGCCGGAGCAACGGCGCGACGCGGGCAAGCCGGAAGAGGGCAGCATCGCGATCCGTCTGCGCCGCGAAGGCTCGGAAATCGTGCTGGAAGTGGCCGACGACGGCGCCGGGCTGGACCGCGATGCGATCCGTCGCCGCGGTGAGCAGCGCGGCCTGATCGAACCCGGCCAGGAACTCAGCGAGGCCGAACTGGATGGGCTGATCTTCGCCTCCGGTTTCAGCACCTCCGAGCAGGTCAGCCAGCTGGCCGGCCGTGGCGTGGGCATGGACGTGGTCCGCAACGAAGTGCGTCAGCTCGGCGGCTCGGTGGACATCCACTCGGTACGCAGCCAGGGCGTCACCTTCACCCTGCGCCTGCCACAGACGCTGGCGGTCACCCAGGCGGTGTTCGTGCGCATCGGCGACACCACCTTCGCGGTGCCGGTGGCATCGGTCAGCGGTATCGGCCGCATCTCGCGCAGCCGCTACGAGTCGGGCGAGGGCGGCTACCACTACGCCGGCGAGGAGTACGTGCTGCACGATCTCGGCTCGCTGGTCGGCCAGGCCGCCGCGCGTGCCGATGGTCAGGCGCAGGTGCCGTTGCTGCTGGTGCGTGCGGGCGACCTGCGCGCGGCGGTGGCGATCGATCAGGTGCTGGGCAACCGCGAAATCGTGGTCAAGCCGGTGGGCCTGCAGATCGCTTCGGTGCCGGGCATCTACGGCGCCACCATCACCGGCGATGGCCGCGTGGTGGTGATCCTGGACGTGGCCCCGCTGGTGCGCCGCTATCTCAGCCAGCCGGCGCGTCCGGCGCCGGAAACCCCTGCCGAATCGCAGCGCCAGGTGCCGTTGGTGATGGTGGTGGACGATTCGCTGACCATGCGCAAGGTCACCAGCCGCGTGCTGGAACGCCACAACTTGGATGTCACCACCGCACGCGATGGTGTCGAGGCACTGGAACTGCTGCAGGAGCGCGTGCCCGACCTGATGCTGCTGGACATCGAAATGCCGCGCATGGACGGCTACGAGCTGGCGACCGCGATGCGTGCCGACCCGCGCTTCAAGGCGGTGCCGATCGTGATGATCACCTCGCGCAGCGGCGAGAAGCATCGCCAGCGCGCCTTCGAGATCGGCGTGCAGCGTTACCTGGGCAAGCCTTACCAAGAGTTGGATCTGATGCGAAACGTGTATGACCTGCTGGGGATCGCCCGTGTCCGAGAATAATGGCGCAATGGGAACTCCGGTCGCCTTGCTGGGCCGGCCCGGGCAGGCGCGCGAGCGCCTGCGTGAAGCGCTCGGCCTGGCCGGTGCCCACGTGGTGCTGGAAGACGAGCCCTCCGCGGTAGACGTGCAGATGCTGCGCGATGCCGAGCCGGTGGCGGTGCTGGTCGCGCTGGAGCCGTCGATCGAAGACGCGCTCGAAGCGCTGGAGCCGGCCTTCAACATGCCCGGCGTCACGGTGATCTTCGACGAGGCCGAGCTGACCGTGCGTCGCGAGGGCTGGGAAGCGCAGCGCTGGGTGCGCCATCTGGCCGCCAAGCTGCATGGCCATGCCGACGTACTGCCGCCAGGCACCGAGAGCGAGCCGTCGCTGCAGCCCGAACCGGGCCTGGAACTGGCGCCGCGGCAGCATTCGGACCTGCAGCTGGACCAGCATCTGCAGGCAGCCGCGCATGCGTTCGACAGCGTGCCCGGCGATGCCTTGTTCGCACGGGGCGTGGACACGTCCGAGGCCGCGGCCGACAAGCCGGGCCTGACGCTGGGCGATTCCAGTACCTGGGGCCTGGTCGACGAGGTCGCGGTGGTGGTGCGCCCGCGTGCCGAATTGAACATGGACGCGTTGTCGACCGGCGGACTGTCGCTGGTGGAGCTGGATCAGGCCGGTGACACCACCGGTGCTGTGCTGGTACTGGCCGGTATCGGCGGCCCGGATGCGATCCGTCGCCTGCTGTCCGCGCTGCCGCCGGCGTTTCCGCGCGCCGTGCTGGTGCGCATGACCCTGGATGGCGGCCAGTACGGCAACCTGGTGCGGCAGATGGGACGCGTGTCGGCATTGCCGGTCGAACTGGGCGAAGCCGGCCAGGTGATTGCGGCGGGCAAGGTCTACGTGCTGTCCGACGACATCGGCGTGCAGCAACATGCCGGCGCGCTGGCGTTTGTCGCGCAGGCCGATCCGGCCGGGCTGGTGGCCGCGTTGCCGCCGACCGACAGCGCGGTGCTGATGCTCAGCGGCGCCAATGAGGCGCTGGTCGAGGCCGCGCTGGCGCTGGCCGAGCAGGGCGGCTGGCTGGCCGGTCAATCCGCCGACGGCTGCTACGACCCGGCCGCGGCGGCACGTCTGGCGCGCCAGGGCATTCTGACCGGCGACCCTGCGCAGCTGGCGCAGGCGTTGGCGCAGCGCTGGCCGGCATAAGCCGGGCGCTTCCTCTCAAGAACGGAACAGGTGCGATGAGCTACGCCAACAATGACGAAATCCGCGGCGTCCTGATCCAGGCCGGCCAGGAGCGCGTGCTGCTGCCCAACGCCACGGTGGCCGAGGTGATGTCGCGCGTTGCGGTCGAGCCGATGGCCGAGATGCCGCGCTGGGTGGTCGGGCGCATCGATTGGTACGGCTGGAAGGTGCCGCTGCTGTCGTTCGCGCGCTTGAGCGGCATGGGCGAGGAGCCTACGGCGGTCAACAACAAGGTGATCGTGCTCAAGGCGCTGGGCGGCAATCCGGTGCTGCCGTATTTCGCCTTGCTCACCGCCTCGTTCCCGCAGCTGATCTCGGTGCCGCGCGACGGCCTGCTGGCCGATGCCTCTGAAGATGCGCTGCCCGACGGCGTGCATATGCGCGTGCTGCTGGGCGAGCAGAGTGCGCTGCTGCCGAATCTGGATGCGATTGAGGCGCAGGTTGCGCAGGCGCTTGCGGCGGTTGCCGCCTAAAGCGCCATTGCCGGGCGACGACGCTGCCCGGTTGCGGGCAGTGCCGGGATGAGGATCGGGTAGAGGCCGCGCTGCTCTGACGAGTGCCGCCGCGCTGCGTGCAGTGGGCAGATGGCTGGTATGTCTTGCTGCCGTAGGGCAACCGTTTGCGGGGGCGTGATCCGTATGTGTCAGCCTGCTCCACACAACTCGCACGCCGCGCGCAAGGCGCGCCCGCGGCTGTCATGAGTCTTCCCGTCTTCGCGCCGGTCGAGCACGCCGACGGTGTGCTGCTGTGCGATCTGGCCATCGTCGATCCGGCCGCGATGGCCGATTACCACAGCCGTAATCGCGCGCATCTGGCCGCGGCGATGCCGCTGCGGCCACCAGCGTTCTACACCACCGAGGGCTGGCGCCGGCTGAGCATCGCCTACCGCACCGCGGTGCCGGGCGAGCGCGAGTTGCAACTGGTGTTGCTGCGCGATGCGCAGGTGATCGGCACGGTCGGCTTCACCCAGATCCAGCGCGGTGCCTTCCAGGGCTGTCATCTCGGGTATGGCCTGGATGCGCAGCAGCAGGGGCGCGGCCTGATTCAGTGGGCGGCCACGCAGGGCATCGGGTTTGCGTTCGGCCCGCTTGGCCTGCATCGGGTGATGGCGCAATACGTCCCCGACAACCTGCGCAGTGCGCGTGTGCTGCAGCGGCTGGGCTTCCAGATCGAAGGCTATGCGCGCCGTTACCTGCAATTGAACGGCGTCTGGCGCGACCATGTGTTGACCAGCAGGTTGCGCGGCGACGATCCGGCGGCGGGTGCGTGAGCCCGGTTGCGCAGGCGGGTACAGCGATGCCCGATGTGCGGTGACCTAGGGGGTGGCGGTCAGCGGCTCGACACGCAGCTGGTCGGCTTCGAGCCCTGCATCCTGCAAGACCTCCACCTGTGTCGACCAGCCGCGTTGCTGGAGGCACGCGCGCAGTCGGTTGGCCCAGTCCTGCACCTCGGGTGCATCGGGTGTGGCGGCCAGGATGCGGATCCGAGCCGGCGCGTGATCGTCGGCGGCGGCGTGGCGCGCAAGCCAGTCGGCCGGTGGCATGGCGCGCTTAATCGGCGCGAGGCGGCGCGCCGGGGCGGATTTTGCTCGAGACATCCTGATCTCGGTTGCCGTGGTGCCGACGGCTGGTTGGCTGGTTGGCGGTGTTGCGCGGGCGGCGTCCGTCTGCGCCAACGGCGCATGGAGCACACGCAGCGGTGCAGGCTGGCCTGCGCTAGGCGCGCGTGACTGCAGCGTGCCGTCTGTTGCGCTGATGACGATCTGCGCCTGCTCGGTCAACGGCGGTGGGGCCGGCAGTGATGCCGGTGCGGGCGAGGGCGGGATGGGTGCAAGTGCTGCAGGCGCGCTGCGCCGGGCACTGGCTGCGAGCGAGCCAGTCACCGACGCATCCTCAGGGAGTGCGACGATCGGGGCTGGAGCTGGTGCAGGCGCCGCGGGTGGCTGGGCGTCGGCTGATTGCAGGTCAGTGCCTGGCGTGGGGTCGGCGGCGAGTGCGGAGTCGAATGACGGCGCAGGCGCTACAGGCGCCGGTGCACTGGCTGGTTCCGGGGCGAAGGCGGGCGATGGCAGGGCTGATGGCGCGCGCGGCGGGGAGGGCGCTGCCGCGCTCGGGCGCGCTGCGGTTTCGGGGACTTCGGCATCCGCAGGTGCCGGCACTGCGGGCAAAACCAACGCATGGCCTGCGCCGGGATCGACCTGCTCAGGCGCGCGCCTGGCTGGGTGAACTGTCGACGGTTCGACGACTGCCGTCTCGACTGCAGCCGCTGCCGGCGCCTCCTCGTTGGGCTGACTGGCCTGCCACTGCAATCCGATGCCGACCACCAGGGTGATCGATGCAGCGAAGGCCAGCGTCGGCATCCAGCGCGGGCGACGGCTGCTGCGTCGGCGGGCGGCTGGGTTGCCGGCAGGGGCGGGGTTTGAGCTTGCTGTGGCTGCTGATGCCTGCGCCTGCGCCGCATGGGAGGTAGATGTGGATGTGGACGCAAAGTCGGGCGCAGGAAGCGCGCGCGATGCGACTCCAGATGCAGCTCCGGCTTCCTGCGCAGATGCCTGTACCGCGGTAGCCAGCGACGCAGCTGCTGCTGCGGCCACGTCTGCGGTCGGACGCAGCTCTGCCGTATCGGCGTGTAGCTGCTGCGCGGCGATCCACGCACGCGCTGACTCGCCCAGGTTCGTCGTCCCGGCCTGATCGATAGGTTGGCCCTGTGCCAGACGCGCCTGCACGGCAGCACGCCGTACGGCCTGCACCTGCTCCGCCTGCGCGGCGGCCGCCGCAAACATCGCCGCCATCGTGGCGGGTGCTTCGAACTGCAAGGTGTCCTGCGGTGGATGCACTGCAGCGCGTTCGGCATCGGCGTTGCGTGCGGCCTGTGCGAACCACGCCTGCATCGACGCTGGCGGCGTATGCGCCGGCAGTGCACGCAGCAGTGCGGCAAGCCCGTCGCTGCCGGCGACAAACCGTTCGAAGGACTGGCTCATCGGGTCGCGTCCAGGCTCAGGCGCAACTTTGCGAATGCATAGCGCAGCCGGCTCTTGACGGTCTCGAAACCTTCGCCGATCACCTGGGCGATTTCGTCGACGCCGAGCTCGGCAAAGAAGCGCAGCACCACCACTTCGCGTTGTGCGTCGGGCAATGCCATCACCGCGGCGCGCACGCGATGGTGTTGCTGGCCGAGCATGGCCAGCTGCTCGGTCGACAGATCGTCATCGGGCAGCTGCAGATGCGCGTCGTCCAGCGCCACCGAGGTGCTGTGAGAGGCGCTGCGACGGGTGTCGATCCAGCCGTTGCGCGCGATCTGGAACAGAAAACTGGTGAAGGCGGCCTGCCCGGGGCGGTAGTCGCTGCAGCGGGTCATCAGCTTGACCCAGGTCTTCTGCGCGAGGTCTTCGGCTTCGCTCAGGTTGCCTTCGCACAACCAGGCCAGGAAGTTGAACAGGGCGCGGTTGTGACGCGTGAACAACTCGGTGGCCGGCTGTTCGACAAAACCATTGGCGACGAGGAGCATGAGCTCCTCGTCGGGAAGATGCGCGAGGTCGGCAGGTTGCATGCGCGCAGTATAGGCAGGTGCCGCGCGCATCAGTCGGTGGTTGCGATTGGCCGGCTACTCAGTGCGTCGGCCTGCTGCACCAGCTGCAGGAAATCGGCGCGGTAGCCGAAGCGGTCGCTGCCCAGGCTGGCCGCGGCCAGGGCGCGCACCTGCGGATAATCCCAGCCGTGCAGCTGAGTGCCGCCACGCAGGCGCTGGCCGAACCCGGCCACTGCGGCGGAAAAGCGGAAGGCATCGCTGGTGGCGTTCAAGGCCCGGCGCTGATTGCTGCGGACCACCGTGTCGAGCAATCGGCTGCGTTGTGCATCGGGCAGTTTGTAGCGCAGTTTGACGTGTGCCAGTTCGCTGTCGATTGCACGCACTTTTCGAGGTGTGGGGGTGTTGGCATAGCGCAACGGGTCCACCGATGCGTGGCCGTCGGTCGGGGTGATTTCATACAGCGCGGTGACGGTGTGGCCGGCGCCGATCTCGCCTGCATCGACCTGGTCGTTGTTGAAGTCCTCGCGTTGCAGTGCGCGGTTTTCATAGCCGATCAGGCGGTATTCCTTGACCGTGTCCGGATTGAATTCGACCTGGATCTTGACGTCGCGCGCGATCGTGGCCAGCGTGGCGCCGAGCTCATGGGTCAGTACCTTGCGTGCTTCCAGCGACGAGTCGATGTAGGCGTAGGCACCGTCGCCGGTGTCGGCCAGCTGTTCCATCAGCGTGTCGTTGTAGTTGCCGGTGCCGAAGCCGAGCGTGGACAGCGCCACGCCGGAGCGCCGCTTCTCGGCGACCATGCCCTTGAGCTGATCGAAGTCTGTGACGCCGACATTGAAGTCGCCATCGGTGGCGAGCAGGATGCGGTTGATGCCGCCGCGCAGATAGGCTTGCTGGGCAGCCCTGTAGGCCAGTTCGATGCCGCTGGCGCCGGCGGTGGACCCGCCCGACTGCAGGCTGTCGATGGCCTCGATGATGCGGCCCTGCTGGTCGCCGGGCGTGGGCGGCAGCACGACTGCGGTGTTGCCGGCATAGGTCACCAGGGTGATGCGATCTTTCGCCCGCAACTGACGCACCAGCAGCTTGAGCGAGGATTGCAGCAGCGGCAGTTTGTCGGGCGAGTCCATCGAGCCGGAGACATCGACCAGAAACACCAGGTTGGCCGGCGGCAGATCGGCGCTGGCGATGTCGCGGCCGGCAATGCCGACGCGCAACAGCAGGCTGTCGTTGTTCCAGGGCGTGGGCGCCAGTTCGGTGCGCACGGCGAACGGTTGGCCGTTGGTGGGTGCGGGGTCGTCGTAGCGGAAGTAGTTGATCAGCTCTTCCACACGCACGGCGTCCACCGGCGGCAGCGTGCCTGCGCTCAGGAAGCGCCGCACATTGCTGTAGCTGCCGGTGTCCACGTCGATGCTGAAGGTGGACACCGGATTCGCCGCAGTCTGCACGATCGGGTTGTCGCGCAGCGTTTGATAGGTTTCGCGGTCTTCGGCCGGTGCCGGCAGGAGCGGCGGCATCGGCATGCGGTTGTCGAGCATTGGGCGTTGTGCGACCCACTTGGCGCTTGGCGCCCGCTGTGCAACGGAGGCCTCAAGTGCGATGGGCGCTGCTGGCATCGGCATCGGCATCGGCATCGGCATTGCGGATGGCGATGGTGCCGGTGCTGGACTCGGCACAGACGGCGGCTGCATGGGGTGGGCGGGGGCAGGCGCTGCGAGACTGCCCTCGATCTGCGCGGGTGTCGAAGCGGTGGATGGCGATGGCTGCGCGGTGGCAGGCAGCACGGTGGCGCGTGAGCTATCGCTGTTCGGCTGGGTCGGCTCGTGCGAGCAGGCGCTCAGCAGCAAGGCGAGCGCAAGAAGGCTGTGACGGGGCATGGGAATCCTTTGCGTGGCGAAGAGGGATGGGTGAACAACGGACCGCCCGAGGTCGCCGTGCACTGCGCCTCTGTTGAGTAAACGGGCCAGTGCGGCAAACGGGGTTAACTGGGGTGAAGATTTTTTCGATCGCTGCTGAGTGCTGTGTGCAGTGCCCGCTGCGGGGAGGGCTGGGCGATGGGCATCACTTGTCTGCGTACCCTCACCCCAACCCCTCTCCCATTAGAGAGGGGCTTGATGCTTCCCTTCTCCCATTGGAAGGAGGTGGCGCCTAGCGCCGGATGAGAGCACGGCGGTGCAAGGCGGTGCCGTTCGCCCCGTACCCTCACCCCGACCTCCGCTCTGCGTCCCGGCCCTCGCCAGCAGCGCGGGCGCTCCAAGGCCCGCGCGCAAGCCGTGCCTTCTCGCCGCTGTGGGAGAGGGGCTTTACAGTCATTGCTGCGCGTTATGCGCGAATCCGCACTGCTGGGCGCCGCAAGGCGGTTTATCCGCGCGCGGTGCTGCCGCATGATGGAAGGCTATGGCCGCGCACTGCGGTTGCCTGTCTTCTTCCTGCATGGAGTTCGCCCGGATGATCCAACGTCGTCACTTCCTCAAGAGCGCCACGCTTGGTGCGATCGCTTCCGGCCTGGCCGGGTGGGGCGCACGTGCGCAGGCCGCCGCCGGTGCCGGCACGGCCGGACGCGTTACCGCGCTGCCGCGCGGCGCGGCGCGGGTGATTTCCACCTGGGATTTCGGCATTGCCGCCAATCAGGCGGCCTGGAAAATCCTTGGCAGCGGCGGTATCGCACTGGATGCAGTGGAAGCCGGCGTGCGCGTGCCCGAAGCGGACCCGAACAATCCCACCGTGGGGCTGGGCGGCTATCCGGACCGCGACGGCCGGGTGACGCTGGACGCCTGCATCATGGATCACCTGGGCAATTGCGGCTCGGTTGCTTCACTGGAAGATGTGGTGCATGCGATTTCGGTGGCGCGCGCGGTGATGGAAAAAACCCCGCATGTGATGCTGGTCGGCGATGGCGCGCGGCAGTTCGCGCTGGAGCAGGGATTCCCGCAGACCAAGCTGCTCACGCCCAGCTCGGAAGCGGCGTGGAAAGAGTGGTTGAAGACCTCGAAATATTCGCCGGAAGCCAATATCGAAAACCGCGCCTGGCGCGATGCGAAACTGCCGGGTGGCAAGGACAATCACGACACCATCGGCATGCTGGCGCTGGATGCGCACGGCAACCTGTCCGGCGCGTGCACCACCAGCGGCATGGCGTGGAAGATGCACGGCCGGGTCGGCGATAGCCCGATCATCGGCGCGGGGCTGTATGTGGACAACGAGGTGGGCGGTGCGACCTCGACCGGCGTCGGCGAAGAGGTGATCCGCAATGTCGGCAGTTTTGCGGTGGTGGAAATGATGCGCCAGGGCAAGTCGCCGGCCGATGCCTGCCGCGAGGTGGTGATGCGGCTGATCCGGCGCAAGCCCGAACTCACCCGCACCTTGCAGGTAGGATTTCTGGCGATGAACAAGCGCGGCGAGGTGGGTGCGTTTGCGATCCAGAAGGGTTTCAGTTACGCGGTCTGCGATGCGCAGCGGCAGGATCTGCTGGTGCCCGGCGAAAGCCACTACACCACCGAGCCTGCAGCATGAGTGCGTTGGGGCTGGAAGTGGCCGCCGATTCGGTGGGGTCGGCATTGGCGGCACAGGAAGGCGGTGCGATGCGGGTCGAGCTCTGCGGGGGCCTGGATGGCGGCGGGCTGACGCCATCGTTCGGCACGCTGGCAGTAGTGCGTGAGCGATTGCAGATTCCGCTATACGTATTGATCCGTCCGCGCGTAGGCGACTTCGTTTTCGACGCGGCGGAGGTCGAGGTGATGCGGCGCGATGTGGAGCAATGCGTGCGGCTGGGCTGCGATGGCGTGGTGCTGGGTGCGCTGGATCCGCACGGGCAGGTCGACATGGGCACGATGCGGGTGTTGATCGCCGCAGCCGGTTCGCTGGGCGTGACCTTTCATCGTGCGATCGACGTCAGTGCCGATCCGTCGCGCGCGCTGGAAGATGCAATCACGCTGGGCTGCGAGCGCGTGCTGACCTCCGGTGCGCGTGCGAGCGCGCTTGAAGGTGTCGACACCATTGCCGCATTGGTGCGGCAGGCGGGCGACCGCATCAGCATCATGCCGGGCGCGGGCGTGTCCGAAAGCAATGTGCGTGCGCTGCGTGCCAACACCGGCGCACGCGAGTTCCATGCCTCCTCACGTGGGCCGGTTGCGGCGCAGGTGCATGCGCCGCATGCGTACATCTCCGATCTGGGCGGCGACTACCAGCGTACCGATGTGGCGCGTGTGCGGCGGATCGTGGGGTTGTTGCAGGAGCTGTGAGGCGCGTGTGCCGATTGTGGAGCGCGTGAGCTGGACCTTTTTGCACGCTGTGGCTGGGCAATTTAGGTGAAGCGAAGACGTGGCATGTGAGCTGTAACTTGGCTGCCGGGCCCTTGCCCGCCCACCCTCGCGGGACACGTCGCAAGTACGTCCATGTAGGCTCTTACGCGGCATCCATGCCGCGTAAGGTCCCGCGACGGTCGGCGGACAAGGACCTGTCGAGATGGTCGGTATGCATGGACAAGAGCAGGAGCGGCGGTCTGCGAGTCGCTTGTGCAGTTCTATCAGCGCACGACCACCAGGCTTTGCTGCGTTGAAACGGCGGCAATGCTCAGGAGCATGTTGTGTTGAGCTCAGACGGGCGCTGTGGAAGAAGTGAGGGCAAAGCGTCTGATCTGGTGCTTCGTTGCAGGGCCCTTGCCCGCCCACCATCGCGGGACACGCCGCAAGTACGTCCATGTAGGCTCTTACGCGGCATCCATGCCGCGTAAGGTCCCGCGACGGTGGGCGGGCAAGGACCTGTCGAGATGGTCGGTGTGCGTGTTTGCAAGCAGAGCATGATGGATGCCGCCAAGGAGCATCCACGGACAGGTTTATGCCGTGTCCCGCAAGCGGCGAGGGCACCGCGCCCTCGACCGTTCGATCTATTGCACACTTCCGGGCAATGACTGCGGCGATCTCATGTCATCTGCTTCGCTGCCAAGTCGTGTCGGATCCAGGACGACATGCTTGATGCGTTGGCGCTTCCAGGTGTAGCTGATATGGACCAGGCCATCGCGGGTCTGGATCACCGCCGGATAGGAGAACTCGTCTTTTGCGCTGTTTTCCAGCGTGAGGGCGCGTTGCCAATGCACGCCGTCGGTCGATAGCGCCACCGCAAGCGTGCCGCGACCATCCCACCAGTCCTTGCCGGCGATACCGGGGTTGTAGACCAGCAGGGCGCGGCCGTCGCGCAGCATCACCGCGTCGGTGCCGGAGTTGGGGTTCTCCACATCCAGCAACTGCATCGGTTGCCAATGCAGGCCGCCATCCTGCGAGAAGGTACTGAACAACTTGTTCTGCTGGCTGCGCCCGAGCACCTGCACGCGCCCGTCTGCGTGCAGCAATACGCTGGGCTGGATCGCACCGATCACACTCGGGTCGTTGAGCGGCATACCGCGCTGCCAGTGCGCGCCGTCGTCGTCGCTCCATTCCAGATGCGCGCGCCAGCCGCGGTCTTCGCTGCTGCTGGGCGCAAGGATGCGTCCATTCGGCAATTGCACCGGCTTGTTCTTGATCGGGCCGAGAATGCCGTCGGGCAGGCGCTGCGACGGCGACCAGTGCGCACCGTCGTCATCGGAAGTGGTGCGCAGTCCCCACCAATCGCGCGGATTTGGGCCGAGCTTGTAATACAGCTGCACCGGGCCGGTGCCGGACTGGAACAGCACCGGATTCCAGGCCGGCAGCGCGGCGCCATTGGTGCCTGCGTGCGCGCCATCGGCGATGCGTCGTGGCGACTGCCAGTGCTGCGCGCCGCGTTGTGCGAGCCAGATACCGACATCGGCCGCTCCCTCGTGCGCGCCGCCGAACCAGGCCGCCAGCAGCGTGCCGTCGCGGGTTTCCAGCAGCGTGGAGGCGTGCGCCTGCGGTGTCGGTGCCGGGTCGGCGATGAACTCGCTGAGCACGATGGGTGAGGGCGTCGGCATGGGCGATTCGGCTTGAACTGCGCAGGCGGCAAGGCTCGCAACAAGGCAGGTCAGCAGGCGTGACGGGAGCATCGTGGTGAAGTCCTGTGCGGATTTTAAAGATACCTATTTATTATCTATTAAATACCATGTTCCCCGGTCATCCCAGGCGGCCGTGGTCACCGACCACTGCGAGGCGCCGCGATGTCATGACACCCGCTCTCCCCATTGCGCTGGCTGGCCGCACTCGGCCTGACCGCGTTGACCCTGCACACCGCCATGACGCAGGACTTTGCTGCGCCTGCGACGTCCATCGCGAAGCGGCGTTGCGAGGATTCAGTCGTGCGCGAGCAGGCCGTTATCGAGATGACACGGTGTGCGGTGTGCCTGGTGTTTGGTCGGCGCACTGCGACGCGGTAAACAGCTGCGACCGGCTGTCAGGGCCGATTGGCGTGCAACAACGCGCAGCGCCGTGTATCCGTCCACTCAGGAGCACACGTATGGCTTTTCCAACATCAGTCAACGACCAGATCACCGATGCTGTCACGCAGTCCAACGTCAAGGTCATTGGCGAGGCGCCTGCAATGGCGACGAGCACGGTCTACCAGAGCATGGCGCATTCGACCGACATCCTGTTTCAGAACGCGGTATCGGTGCAACAGCAGCAAAACACGCTGTCGCAGGCCGCCACCAACCAGGGCGTGATGCAGATCTACAGCCTTGATACGACCGCCTCGGCGGCGGATGTCGAGAAGATCGCGCAGGCGGGCATCGCCGACAATCTGACCAGTCTGCTCACCGTGCTCAATGCGTTCAACACCAGCAAATAATGGCGGCTGGCGACAGCGGCAGTGCTGTCGCCAATGTTGCTATTGCCATTGCTGACGCGAGCGTCGTCGCACTCAGGCCGCGTCGTCGTCGCGCGCCTGCGGCGGCAACAGGATCTGCGGCTGCTTGGCCGAGTGGGTCTGGCACAGGAAGGTCATCAGGTGCGCCGCTTCGGTGCTGCCGATCGGCTGGCTGGGCGCGGGCTTGCTGTGAACGTGTTCGGCGAAGGCGTGCTGGGTCTGCTCCGGAACCGCGGAGACAGGGTCTTGCGTAACGGTGGACGACGACATGAAACGCTCCTGGAACTCACGATCTGACCGTCGCCCGATAGGACGACGGGAATGCGCCACTGCCTTCCACAACGGCGTGAGCCGGTGATCTTGCCTGGAATGCGGTCGGTCCGATACCGCAATTGGTAGCAGACGCTGCGCGGGCAGCGGACCTCCAGATAGCGGCGGGCGCGCGGCGGTCTGAAGGGGCGTCGCTCCGGGGGCGCCCGGCGGGTTGCCTGGCGGTTGGGTTGGGCGTCGACGGGGGATGGGCGTGCGGCTTGCGATCGCCGTCCCGGACCGGTGCGCGATCGCCAGCGGCCCAGCATCCGCGTGCCCGTTACTCCTTCGGCGTGATCCACACCTGCTGCTGCAGGCCGCGCACGCCGGGCTTGGCGATGCTGTCCAGGTCGAACACCACCACGGCGTTGTCGCCCTTGCGCTGGAACGGCGCCGGGAAATACAACGCCCGCTGCGGGCCGATGGCCCAGTGGCGGCCCAGGTTGACGCCGTTGGCCCAGGCCACGCCCTTGCCGAAAGCGCGCATGTCCAGATAGGTGTCGGTCGGTGTGCCGATGCGCAGCGTGCCGCGATGGAAGGCCGGGCCTGCGACGGGGGTGCGGGTCCAGCCGCGGATGCTGTCGGGCGAGCGCATCGGCAGCGGGAAGGCCTGCCAGCCGGTGAGCTGCCGGTTGTCCAGCAGCACCGGGTCGACCAGCCCGGCGCGGCCGTCGGCCATGCGCGGGCCGTAGTTGATGCGGCCGCTGTTTTCGACCAGCACATCCAGCGTGTGCTGGCCGGCCGGAAGATCCACATCGGTGGAGACCTGCTGCAGCCGGCGCTCGACACTGCCGACCGGCTTCTGGTCGACATACACCCGCGCCACATCGCGCACCTCGCCCAGGTACAGCGGCCCCTTGCGCGGGCCGGTGACGGTGGTCCGGTAGAGGATGTAGCCGTAGTCCTGGCCGAAGTGCTCCATCGGCTGCGGGGTGTCGATGGCGATCGGGGCGGGCAGGTTGTCCCACAGCGAGGCGGATTCGCGCAGCGGTGTCTCCGGCAGCGCCGTGATCGCGATCGGCTTGGGCAGCGCGGGCGGCTGTACGCCGGTGACGCGGGCGATGGCGTCGCGCATCAGCGCGAACTTGGGGGTGGGGCGGCCGGCTTCGTCCAGGATGGCGTCGTAGTCGTAGCTGGTGGTCTGCGGGGCGTAATGGTCGCTGGGATTGCCCTGGAAATTGGCACCATTCATGAAGCCGAAACTGGTGCCGCCGATGAACATGTAGAGGTTGGCCGAATGCCCCTGGCGCAGGATCCACTCCAGCTCTTCGGTCTGTTGTTTGGCATCGGTGCTGGCGTGCGGCTTGCCCCAGTGGTCGAACCAGCCGGCCCAGTATTCGCCGACCATGCGCGGTTGGTCAGGGCGGAACTTGATCAGTTTGTCGAACGCGCTTTTGGCCTCGCCGGGGGCGAAGTTCACCACCGCCAGGGTGTCCGGCAAGGTGCCGTTGGCGAGCATGTCGGCGCCGTCGGAGGTGAACAGCAAGGCGTCGTCGAAGCCGGCCTTGACGTACATGGCGCGGTTGTCGGCCATGTAGGCATGGTCGTCGTCGTAGGAGCCGTATTCGTTCTCGACCTGCACGGCGATGATCGGCCCGCCGTTGTGATTGAGCAGCGGACGCACCTGTTGGGACACGGCATCCAGATAGGCCTGGCTGGCGGCGAGGAAGCGCGGGTCGCGGCTGCGCACACGGATGTTGTCCTTGCCGAACAACCAGGCGGGGTAGCCGCCGGCTTCCCACTCGGCGCAGGTGTAGGGGCCGGGCCGCAGAATCACGTTGAGGCCTTGCGCGGCGGCCTCGCGTACGAACGCGGCCACGTCGTTGTTGCCGGTGAAGTCGAACCGGCCTTGCTGCGGCTCGACCAGATTCCAGAACACGTAGGTCTCCACCGTGTTCAAGCCCAGTGCGCGCGCCTTCTGCAGGCGGTCTTTCCAGTAGTCACGCGGGATGCGCTGGAAATGGATGGCGCCGGAGAGCAGTTGATACGGCTTGCCGTCGCGCACGAACTGCGTGCCCTGGGTGCCGAAGCTGGGCCAGCTGTGGGTGTCGGCGGCATTGGCGGCGACGGGAAGCGCCAGCGCGAGGGCCAGGACGAGGGGGCTGAGGGTGCTGCGCAACATGGGCGATTCTCGGCGGTAACGAGTGACGAGTGACGGGCAAGAACAGACTTCAAGCAAACGAAGGCGGCAGATCTTCCTTGTTCGCGCCGAAGGCCAGGTTCGGTTTGGCGCCCATGGTGAATTCCAGCGTGCCGCCAGCGGCCAGGTCGGCATGCCGCATCCAGCTGCGGTTGGTCGGTTTGCCGTTCCAGCTCAGCGCCTGCACATACACGTTCTGCGCGCTGCTGTTGTTGGCGACGATGCGCAGCGTGCGGCCGTTGCCGACATCGAGTTCTGCGCGCTTGAACAGCGGGCTGCCGAGGACGTAGTTGCCGCTGACCGGGTCCACCGCATACAGCCCGAGCGCACTGAGCACGAACCAGGCACTCATCTGCCCGCAGTCCTCGTTGCCGGACAGGCCATTGCGCGCGTCGTGGTATTGCTCGCGCAGCAGCCGGCGCACCATCGCCTGGGTCTTGTACGGCTGGCCGGCGTAAGCAAACAGATAGGCCACATGATGGCTGGGCTCGTTGCCGTGCGCGTACTGTCCGACCAGGCCGTCGATATCCGGTGGCGCATCGGCGGGCAGTTCGGAGCTGGTGGAAAACAGCTCGTCGAGCTTGGCGACGAAGCCGTCGCGGCCGCCGTACAGGTCCATGTAGCCGTACAGATCGTGCTGATTGAGGAAGCTGGCCTGCCAGGCGTTGGATTCGGTGAAGTCGCGCCATTTGTTGATATGGCCCATGCCGCGCGGGTCGAACGGCGTGGCCCAGCTACCGTCTTCCAGACGCGCCTGTACGAAGCCGCTGTCGCGATTGAAGACGTTGCGGTAATTGCGCGAGCGCTCGCGCAGTGCGCGTGCATCGTCGGTGGCACCGGCGGCCTGCGCCAGATGCGCGCAGGCCCAGTCGTCGTAGGCGTATTCCAGCGTGCGGCTGACCGCTTCGTCCACCTTGTCGGCGGGGATATAGCCGAGCTTGCGGTAGTACGCCAGGCCATGGGTGGTGTCGTCCATGGCGCGCTTGCGGTAGGCCGGCCAGGCGGCGGTGTAGTCGATGCCGGTGAAGCCCTTGGCATGCGCCTCGGCCAGCACCACCGCCGAGTGGTAGCCGATCATGCAGCCGGTTTCCACGCCTTGCAGCGGCCAGATGCCCACGCCGTCCGGGCATTCGTTGGCGCCGCGCACCAGGCATTGCAGCAGGTCCGGTACGCGCTCGGGCTGCACCAGGGTGAGCAGCGGATGCGCGGCACGGTAGGTGTCCCACAGCGAGTAAGTACTGTAGTTGTGATAGCCCTTGGGGGCGGTGTGGATCTGCAGGTCCATGCCGCGGTAGCGGCCATCCACATCGCTGAAAAGGGTGGGCGCGAGCAGGCTGTGATACAGGCCGGTGTAGAAGATGCGGCGTTGCGCGTCGTCGTCGCTGTCGATGCGCACGCGTGCCAGTTCCTTTTCCCAGGCGGCCACGGCTTGCGCATGTACGCGGGCGAAGTCGAAGTCGGGCAGTTCTGCATCCAGGTTGGCCAGCGCATTGTCGGCGCTGACAGCGGAGATGCCGACCTTGATCAGCAGCGGTGCGTCGGCTGCGTCGGGGTAGTGCAATGCGGCCTTGAGGTGCACGCCGTCCACGTTGCGCGTGCCTGCGGCCAGCGGCTGGTCTTCGTTGTACAGCTGCACCTGCTTGAACGGCCGCGACAGCCGCATGGCGAAATAGATGTAGCGCCCCTGCGCCCATTGATAGACGCGCCGGCCACCGGTGAGCGTGCGGTCGTCGACCACGCGCAGTTGCGCGTCGGTGATGCGGGTGGGGATGCCGGGTTTGTCCTGCATGCCGTGGCACAGGTCCAGCAGCACATGCGCCGGCTTGCCCTGGGGAAAGTGGTAGCGGTGCAGGCCGGCGCGCGCGGTGGCAGTGAGTTCGGCATGTACGCCGCTGTCCTTGAGCCGCACGCGGTAATAGCCGGGCGAGGCGGCTTCGTCGGCATGGTCGTAGCGCGAGCGGTAACCGCTGTCCGGTGCGTCGAGTGCGCCGGGCACCAGCTTCACTTCGCCGGTGGCGGGCACCAGCAGAAAATCCAGCATGTCGCCGATGCCGGTGCCGGACAGGTGCGTGTGCGAGAAGCCCATGATCGAGCCGTCGGACTCGTGATAGCCGGAGCACGAATCCCATACCGCGTTGTAGGTGTCCGGGCTCAGCTGCACCATGCCGAACGGCAGGGTCGCACCGGGGAAGGTGTGGCCATGGCCGCCGGTACCGATGAACACATCGACGTGGCGGGTGAGCTCGGCGCGGGTGCGCGCATCGGCCGGCAGTGCGTAGTTGCCGGCGCGTGCGCGCGCAAGCCCGGAGAGGCCTGCGCTGCCGAGCAGTGCTGCCGCGATGGCGCCTTGGAGAAAACCGCGTCGTGTTGCCATGGTGATGTGCTCTTGGATGTCACGAAGTGGGGCGGGCCGTACCCTCATCCGCCCTTCGGGCACCTTCTCCCGGCGGGAGAAGGGAAGATCAAGCTCTGCAGTTCCGCGTTGGAAGGGCGGGCCCTTCGTGGAATCAGGCGCTGCGCAGCAGCTGGGGTTTGCGTTGGTGCAGGTCGATGATCAGTTCGCCGAACAAGGTGTTGGCCCAGGCGAACCAGTCGCGGGTGAAGGTGCTGGGGTTGTCCTTGTCGAAGGCCTCGTGCATGAAGCCGGTGCCGGCATGGGTGGTCTTGAGCCACTGCAGGCATTGGCGCAGTTGCGCGTCGTCGTCGCTGACCAGCGCGTACTGGATGATCGACATCGGCCAGATCGTACCCATGCCGCTGTGCGGGCTGCCGACGCCTTCGGCCGCGCTGCCGCGCGAGAAATACGGGTTACGTTCGCTCCAGGCCAGCTGGCGCGTGCGCAGGAACACCGGGTCGGCGCGGTCGCAGCAGCCCAGGTAGGCCAGGCTGAGCAGGCCGGGGGCGTTGGCGTCGTCGATGAACAACTGGTTGCCGTAACCGTCCACTTCGAATGCCCAGTAGGCCTGCCCATCGGCGTCGCGTTGCTGGCCGAACTTGCGTGTCGCCGCTTCCACTTCGTCGGCCAGCGCGGTGCAGTCGGCGGCGAACGCGGCATCGCGATGCAGGGCCGTGCTCATCGTCGCCAGCTGGCGCAGCGAGGCCACCGCGAACAGGTTGGCCGGCACGAACAACGGATACACGCAGGCATCGTCGGAGGGGCGGAACATCGAGTGGATCATGCCGTTGGGCCGGGTCGGCTGGCCGTAGCCTTCCAGCACCAGGGTCTCGGTCGCCAACGGCGAGGGGCGCTGGAACACGTAGGGGCCGCGGTTGTCCTTGCGCTGCTGCTCGCGGAAGGTCCTGACCACCACCTGCATCGCCGCGCGCCAGTCGTCGTCGAACGGGGCGGCATCGCCGGTGGCGCGCCAGTATTCGTGCGCGATGCGGATCGGGTAGCACAGCGAATCGATTTCCCACTTGCGCTCGCCCACGCCGGGCTTCATCTCGGTGATGTCGTTGAGCGACCACTTCAGGCGCTGGGTCTGGCCATCGGGCAGGAAGGCGTTGGCGTACGGGTCCAGCCGGATGCAGGCGGCCTGGCGCTGGATCAGGCCATGGAACATGCGCCGCAAGGCAGGGTCGCGCCTGGCCAGCGGCACATACGGGTGCACCTGGGCGGAGGAGTCGCGCAGCCACATCGCGTGGATGTCGCCGGTGATGACGAAGGTGTCCGGCTTGCCGTTGCGGGTGCCGGTTTCAACCGTGGTATCCAGCGTGTTGGGGTAGCAGTTCTCGAACAGCCAGGCCAATTCGGGATCGGCGATGCGCGCCTTGATCTGCACGATCTGCTGCTCGACCGCCTTGCTGACGAAGCGGCGCTGCGCCTTGGGCGGGCGCTTGCTGACGAAGTTGCCGGCAGCCGTGGAGGTGCCGGCAACGGGGGCGGCGAAGGCGGGCAATGCGCCGGCGAGCAGGCCGGCGCCCGCGCTGGCGCCCAGCAACTGGAGGATGTCGCGGCGGGTGTGCATGACCTGGAGCTCCCTGGGATTTCAGCAAGCGGTCGACGCAGCGGACATCCTTGCAGCGACGGCATCACGTGCCGGGCCGATGATGAGACCTCTGCATGACCAATTCCCGATGACCATACAACGTGTGCGCCGAATGTGCATAGTGCGCCCGCACAATTCGGCGCCGTACGCGTGGCCTGCGGCCATGGCGGCAGTGGCTGGTCCACGTCCTCCGCGGTCGCGCAGCGCCGGCTGTCAACCGGCCGCATGCCTGCGCCAGTGCGCCGGCCCCGCGCAGTGGCCATCGTCCTGCGCATGCCGCCCGGACCACCTCGGCCAGCATGCGCCGCGACGCGCTACGTGCCGATCGCCGGGCGGATCAGCAACGCCTTGCAGGCGTCCAGGTGGCTGCCGCCGAGCGCCGGCCATGACAGCCGACGCCTGTTGCATGTTGCGCAGATGCCGCACTTATTTCGGCAACGGCGAACGCCCCGAGATCGAGAACGCTGCGGCCTCGCCAGCCGCGCCGGTGCCGGGCTGGCCACCGCCGACAAACAGCGTGTAGTCGCCCGCTTCCACCGCACGCTGCCCGGTGCGATCCACATCGCTCAGCGCGCGCGCATCCAGGGTGAAGCGCAGCGTGCGCTGCTCGCCGGGCTTCAGATGCACACGCTGAAAGCCGACCAGGCTGCGCAAGGGAGACTGCGGGCGATCCGGATATTGCAGATACACCTGCGCCACTTCGTCGCCGGCACGCGTGCCGGTATTGCGCACGGTGGTGGTCACCTGCAACGGACTGCCGGCTTGCAGGGTTGCAGTGGACAGCTGCGGCGCGGCGTAGGCAAAGCTGGTGTAGCTCAAGCCGTAGCCGAACGTAAACAGCGGCTCGCCCTTGAAGTAGCGGTAGGTGCGGCCCTTCATGTCGTAGCTGACGTAGGGCGGCAGGTCCTTGGTGGAGCGATAGAACGTGACCGGAAGGCGCCCGCCGGGGTTGTCGTCGCCGGCCAGCATGCGCGCGATCGCGGTGCCGCCAGACTGGCCCGGATACCACGCCGCCACGATCGCATCGGCATGCGTCTTGGCCCAGTTCAGGGCCACTGCGCTGCCGCTCATCAGCACCACCACCAGCGGCTTGCCGGAGGCCTTGGCCCGTTCCAGCAGCGCCTGCTGCGGGGCGGGCAGGGCGATGTCGTTGCGGTCGCCACCGTCGAAGCCGGGCACATCGATGCGCAGTTCCTCGCCTTCCACATCCGGCGACAGGCCGACGAAGGCCACCACTGCATCGGCCTGCGCCACCGCCTGCTCGGCCTCGGCCAGTTGCGCGGCCGCCGGTGCCAGCCACTCCAGGCGCACGCCCTGGTCCTGGCCGCGGTGTTCCATCTCCAGGCGGATCTTGCGCGGGCGGGTGTCGTCGAAGTGCAGCACGGTTTCCACGCTGCGGCCGTCGGCGTTGTGCATGCCGGCCGGCACGTGCTTGTCTTCGGCATTGCCGGCGACCACCAGCTTGTCGTCGATGTACAGCCGCACCGGGTCGTGGCCGGCGCAGTCGAAGCAGCGCGCCACCCGCACCGCCAGCGTGTAATCGCCCGCGCTCGGCGGCAGCAGTTCGCCGCTCCAGCGCACCGCGTAGCGATCGGCCGGCACGCCCTTTGCGGGGGCGACCTGATCCCAGTTGAAACTCACCGTACGATCCTGCCGCACCGTGCGCGGCGCACCGTCCAGCTCGACATTATCGAAATATTCGCCACGCAAGCCCGGCTTGCCGTCGCTGCGCAGCGCGGTTTCCGGAATCATGCCGGGTACGCCCGCGGCCAGCGGCGCACCTTGCGCATAGCTCACCTGTTGCGCACCAAAGCGCTCGCGCAGGCCAAGCAGCGGGGTGACCGGCGTGGACGAGGTGCCCTGGTAGTTGGCTTCCAACGCTGCCAGCGCATCGGCATTCGGCCCGATCACTGCCAGCCGCGTGCCGGCTTTCAACGGTAGTGTGCCGGCCTCGTTCTTGAGCAATACGATCGATTCGGCAGCGGCCTTCAGCGCCAGCGCACGGTTGGCGGCGTTATCGATATCCTTGGCACCGAGCTTTGCATACGGATCCTTGCGCGGCGCTTCCAGTTCGCCCAGGCGATAGCGCGCGGCGAACAGGCGCACCAGCGATTGGTCGAGCAGGGCTTCGTCCACTTCGCCACGTTCGATCGCCGTGCCGAGTTCGCGATAGGCATGCCCGCAATTGAGATCGTGCCCGGCCTTGAGCGCGGCAGCCGAGGAGCCGGCATTGTCCGGGCGGAAGTAATGGAACTGGGTCATGTCGTCCACCGCATCGCAGTCGGACACCACAAAGCCCTTGAAGCCCCAGTCGCCACGCACGCGGCCGTTGAGCAACCAGTCGGCCGCGCAGGCCGGCGTGCCGTGCAGCGAGTTGTAGGCGCACATCACCGAGCCGGCCTGGCCGTCGATCAGGGCGGCGCGGAAGGCGGGCGTATAGGTCGCTTCCACGTCGCGCGGCGACACGTCCACATCGAAGCTGTGCCGGCCAGGCTCCGGGCCGCTGTGCACCGCGATGTGCTTGGGCGTGGCGATGGTGCGCGGGTGATCCAGATCGTCGCCCTGCAGCCCGCGAATGAAGCCCACCGCCAATTGCCCGGTGAGGAAGGGATCCTCGCCGTAGGTTTCCATGCCACGGCCCCAGCGCGGGTCGCGGAAGATATTGATGTTGGGCGACCAGATGGTCAGGCCCGCATAGCGCTTGTGATCCTTGCCCGGGGCGCCGGCCTGATTGAACTTGGCACGCGCCTCGGTCGACACCACCGTGCCCACCTGCTGCATCAACGCGGTATTCCAGCTGGCGGCAAGGCCGATCGACTGCGGAAACACCGTGGCGTAGCCATTGCGTGCGATGCCGTGCAGGCCTTCGCTCCACCATTCGTAGGCGGGGATGCGCAGGCGCGGAATCGCCGGCGCATCGTTCATCGCCTGCGCGACTTTCTCCTCGCGGCTCATCTGCGCGACCAGCGCGGCGGCGCGTTGCTCCGGCGTCGCATCGGGTTGTGTTGCGGCCAACGCCGGCGCGCCGACCAGCGGCAGGCCCAGGCCCAGACTCAGCGCGACCGCCAGGCGGCATGGAAACACGGACAACGACATCTGCTCACTCCTGCGGGGCGGCGACTGGCCGTCACGCGTTGTTCTTGGATTGCCCGCAGCGATACCGCGGGCAGCGGTTGGTGACACTCGGGTTGGTGATTGCCGCCGATCAGGCGCGGATCAGATACGAGACCTGCGCCCGGGACTGCAGTCACCGCGCCACGCGCCGGCTTGGCCGATGGCGCAGCGCCCTGAGACGAGCGCTGCGCCATCGCCTGACGCCTGTTCCCGGCGCGGCTTACTTCGTCTCGGCCGGCTCCGGCGGTGCACCGGCCAGCGTGCTCGCCAGATCGCGCACCTGCAGCGTGGACTGCAACTGTGCCAGCGCGGCCTTGCTGCTCACATGTACGGTCAACGGCTCGCCCGGCAGCAGGTCGAACGCGTTGTCCGACAGCGTGGCATCAACATCGCCGAACGATAGCCAGACCTCGCGTGCCAGCGTGTTGCTGGACAGCGTCAGCGCATAGCCATCGCCATCGGCGCGCCACTGGCTGTCGATCTTGGCGGCCGGCAACGCCAGCTGCTTGGCCGGCGCGAAGAACACCACCTCGCGCGACAGCAGCTTGTCGCCGTCGAACAACTCGAACACCGCGTAGCTGCGCTTGGGGTCGGCGCTGCCCAGCAACTGCTTGTCGCTGAAGTTGCCCACCTGCAGGCTGCTGAGCGGTTTGACGGTGGCCTTTTCCTCGCGCTTGCTCAGCAGCTTGCCGTCCATGTTCATCACCCGCATGCGCCAACGCGCGGCCAGCGGGGTGGTGCGGTCGGAGACCAGCGACACCTCGGTCTGGCCCTTGTCGTTACGCAATGCGGCGATCAGCTCCGGCGCGTAGAAGCGGCGGGCGTGGTAGTGCAGCGCCTTCCAGCGGCCGTAGTAGTCCACGCTGGACCACGACGCACCCGGCCACACATCGTTGAGCTGCCAGTACAACGAGCCCATCGATTGCGGGCGCGAGGCGCGCAGATGCGAGGCGGCCAGGTTGATGCCTTCGGCCTGCATCAGCTGGCTCAGGTAGACGAAGCTCTCGAAATCCTTGGGCTCGCCGAATTCGCGCCGGATGTACAGCATCAGCCGCTTGTTGCCGTTGCCCTTGTCGAACTTCTGATGCACGCGCATCACCGGCGATTCCGGATCCATGTCGCCGGGTTCGGCGAAGGCACGCACGGTGCGCATGTCCGGGAACGACTGCAGGCCGTATTCGGACATGAAGCGCGGGGTGACGTTGAGGTATTCGGTCACCGGCAGCGCGGGGCCGCCCCAGACCTTCCAGTAATGCATGTCGCCATCGTTGGCCTGGTCGGCGGCGCCGTCGAAGTTGGTGCCCGGCGAGGTGGACCAGTACGGCACGTCGCTGTCGTAGGTGGCCACCACTTCGCGGAACACGGTGCCGAACAAGGTGGTCATGCCGCGCTCGATGCGGCTGCGTTCTTCCGGGTCCACCGACTGCTTGAACTTGACCCGGTCGCCCCAGTTTTCCCAGCCGGTCTGCACTTCGTTGTTGCCGCACCACAGCACGATGCTGGGATGGTCGCGCAGGCGCTTGACCTGTTCGATCGCCTCCTGCCGGGTGTTCTCGCGGAACTCCACGTCGTACGGCGGCACCGCGCCGCCGAACATGAAGTCCTGCCAGATCATGATGCCCAGCTCGTCGGCCACCTCGTAGAAGCGGTCGTCCTGATAATGCCCGCCGCCCCACATGCGCAGCATGTTCATGTTGGCATCGCGCGCATCCTGCAAGGTGCTGCGCATGCGCTCGGGGCTCACACGTGCGGGGAACGCATCCAGCGGGATCAGGTTGGCCCCCTTGGCGAAGATCGGGATGCCGTTGATCACGATCTCCATGCTCTTGCCGTACTTATCTTTCTCGCGCCGCAGCTCCACCGAGCGCAGGCCGGTCACCCGCTTGATCTGCTGGCTGTCGCCATCGGCATCGCGCACGCTGGCCACGAAGGTGTAGCGGTCCTGCGCGCCGTAGCCGGCCGGGAACCAGCGCTTGGGCTTGGCGATGCGCACCGGCAGATCGATGCGGTTCTGGCCCGGGTCGACCACTGCCTGCTGGGTGAATTGCCCGACTTTCTGCCCATCCGGGCCCAGCACGTCGAGCGTCACCTGCACCGGGCCGCTGCGGCCGGCCTGCAGTTCCAGCTGCGCCTGCAATTGCGCGCTGTCGGCATCCACGCGTTGCTGGGCAATATGCAGCCCGTCCACGCGCACCGCATCCCAGGCTTCCATGCGCACGTCTTTCCAGATGCCGGCATTGACCATGCGCGGGCCCCAATCCCAACCGAAGTTGTACGGCGCCTTGCGCACATAGGTGGAGCTGTGGCGCGACTCGGGCTCGTCGCCGAAGGCGGAATCGTAGGCGCCCGGCAGCGCGTACGGCTGCTTGGCCAGCCACGGCTGGATCTTCTTGATCGGCGAGAACAGCTTGACCTCGAGCACGTTGTCGCCGCGCTTGAGCAGGGGTTTGGCATCCACGCGCCACTGCCGGAACATGTTGTCGGCGCTGAGCAGCGGCTTGCCGTTGAGGGTGACCTCGGCAAACGTGTCCAGGCCGTCGAACACCAGCTCGACGTGCTCGCGCTTTAGCGTAGCCGCATCCACGTTGAAGCGGGTCTGGTATTGCCAGTCGCTCAGGCCCGCCCACTGGATCTTGCCTTCGTTGTCGCGATAGAACGGGTCCGGCACGATCTTGGCGGCGATCAGATCGGTCTGCACCGCGCCCGGCACCTGCGCCGGCAACCACGCCGCTGCTTTCGGATAGGTCCTGGCCTGCTCCTGGCCCGGCACCAGCCGCACCTGCCAGCCGCTATCCAGCGGCGTCGCGGTGGGCGGCGCGGCCCAGGCCTGCGAGATGGCAACGGCCAGGGCAAGCCCGAGGCGGGCGGGGGCGGGAACGCAACGATGACGGGACAGGGGCATGGATGACTCTCCTTGGATGGATCAGCGCGTGGCGGCGGGGGGCGCCTGCGCGGTGGTTTCAATCAACTGGACGGCGCCGATGGCATACAGCGGGCCGCGAATCGGCGCGGTGAAGCGCAGGCATAGATCGTGGATGCCGGTGCGTGCAGGCAGTGCGGTTTCCAGCGTGAATTGTTCGCCCAGCGTGGCGCTGTTGGGTAATTGCACGCTGGCGATCAGCTCGCCCTCGCAGCCCAGGCGCACTTCCAGCTCGCCGCGGCGCGTCTTGGCGGGGTACTGCACCACCTTGGATTGTTCGTGGGCCAGGCCGAAATTGTTCGGCAGGCGTGCGGCCTCGATCCGGATCGCGCCGACGCCATCCAGGCGCGCCTGCGGATACAGCCGGCAGGCATGGAACAGGTCGACGTTGTAGACCGGCGTGTCGGCGCCGGTCAGCTCCGGCAACAACGGCAGGCGCAGGCCGAGCGCACCCGTGTCCACGCAATCACGCAGGCCCTGGGTGTCCGCGCGCAACAACCCGGCACGATCGAAAGTACGGCTGCGCGTGGCCGCCAGCGCGGTGCCGCCGGCATCGAAGGCGGTGGCCTTGACCGTGGTCGGCAGCTGGATCGTAAACGGCGCCGCATAGCGTGGCGATGCCGGCGTGGGATCGCTGCCGTCGACGGTGTAGTGCAGCGTGCCCGCACCGGCCTGGGTGCCGAGTGCCACCTTGGCCGGGCCACCGGCCAGCACCGGGTTGGGGCCGCCTTCCAGGGCGATATCGGCGGCGAAGGCACCGTCGCTGTAGTCGATCCCCAGCGCCTTGTAGCGCTGCAGCTGCGCCGGCAGGCGCGCCAGGAAATTCTTCCAGTTGCGGGCAGCCACCGGCGACCAGGTCACTTCGGCGATGGCGGACAGACGCGGGAACAGCGCGTGATCCACATGCCAGCGCGAGGGAATGTATTCGGACCACAACGCGCCTTGCGCGCCGAGTACATGCGTGGCCTGCTCGGCGGTCAGTGTGTCGGGCACCGGGTCGAAGGCGTAGACCTTGGACAACGGCAGTACGGTCAGGCGGCCGTTTGGTTCGTCGCTGCGGGTGGTCTGCAGGTTGTCCAGGTACAGCCAGTCGCCCGGTGCCAGCACCACATCGTGGCCCTGCCTGGCGGCGGTCACCGCACCTTCGGTGCCGCGCCACGACATCACCGAGGCACTGGCCGGCACGCCGCCTTCGAGGATTTCGTCCCAGCCGATCATGCGCCGGCCGTGCTGGGTGAGGTAGGCCGCAAGCTGTTCGTTGAACCAGCCTTGCATGGCATGGGCATCCTTGACGCCCAGCTTGCGCATCTGCGCGCGCACCGCGGGCGAGGCTTCCCATTGATCCTTGACCGCCTCGTCGCCACCGATATGGATATACGCCGACGGGAACAAGGTCAGCACCTCGTCCAGCACGTTGGTGATGAAGCTCAGGCTGCGTTCGCTGGTGTTGAACAGGTACGGATTGACGCCCCAGTTCACACCCACCTGCGTGCGCTGGCCGGGCACGCCGACTTCTTCCGGATACGCCGCCACCGCGGCCTGCGCATGCCCGGGCATGTCCAGCTCGGGCAGCACGGTGATGTGCAGGCGCGCCGCATAGGCGACGATCTCGCTGATCTGCTGCTGCGTATAGAAACCGCCATAGCGCTCGGGCGTGCCATGCTGGCCGGCGCCGGGCGGAGTGCGCCAGGCACCGACCTCGGTGAGTTTGGGGTAACGCTTGATTTCGATGCGCCAGCCCTGGTCGTCGGTGAGATGCCAATGCAGCACATTGAGCTTGTGCGCGGCCATCGCGTCCAGCACATGCTTGACGGTGTCCACGTCGTGGAAGTGGCGGGCCACATCCAGATGCTGGCCACGCCAGCCAAAGCGCGGCCAGTCGCGGATCGCCACCGCCGGTACGGTGACATCGCCCTTGCCCGCATCCGGCGTCATCAATTGCCAGGCGCTGATCGCGCCATAGAACAGGCCGGCACCATCGCGCGCGGTGATGCGGATGCCGTTGCCGTCCACATCCAGGCTATAGCCTTCCTTGTGTGCCACCGGCGCCTGCGGGGTGCGCTCCAGGCGGATGCTGTGCGGCGAGGCGCTGGTTTCGGTGCGCACTTCCAGGGTCAGGCCGCGGGTGCGTTGCAACAGGCTGGCCAGCGACTCAGCGCTGCGTCGCACTTCGGCGTTGCCGGTGGGGATGGAGATCACCGTGCCGGTGCCGACGCGGAAACTGCCGGTGCCGCGCCTGGCTTCGGCCGGGGCGGGAATCAGGGGCAGCGGTGCGTTGGTCGCAGGCAGTGTTGCGGTGGTGCCGGGGTTGGCTGCAGGTGCGGTCGCTGCATCGCGTTGGCCGCAGCCCGCCAGCACCATTGCCGCAAGCGCCATCGCAAGCAGGCACGAGGAGCGTCGGTGCGATGACAGCAGGCGCGACGACAGGCTGCGCGGCGACGGCGGCCCGGATAACGGTGAGCGCAGGCTCGCTGCGGAGTTCGACATCATGCAATCACATCCCGGTATGGCGGGGGAGATACGGCAGCCACGCACAGTAGCAAAGCCGTGCCGGATGGCGCAGGGACTGGCGCACGCTTCGTCGGGGTGCGCGGTGTGTGGTGTCGCGCAGCGCCCGCGCTCCGCATGGCGTGGTGCAGAACGGGCGCGGACAGTGCACGCATCGGCTTGCAGGGGATGCATTCCGATGCGAACACCGACCGCGCCCGTCCTGTCGTGCAGCAGTGCGATGACGCGGTCAGCGCTGCGCGGTCGGCAACTCGTCCCACACCTTCGGGTCCTCGGCGCCCAGCACCCAGCAGCTGAAACCTTCCAGGCCGTACTGCTTCACCAGGTCGTAGCGTGCCTTGAAGCTGCGCGCATCCGGGCGGAACACCCACTCGCGCATGTCGTCGCGGTAGAAGTAGAACCACGATTCCTGCTCGACCGGATCCCATTGCACGGTGGCGTTCTGCTCGATCGCCAGCGGGAACGATTCGTCGGCATCGATATAGGTGGCGGAGATGTTCGACGCCTCGGTGCCGTCTTCCTTGACCGGATTGCCGGTGTACCAGCGGTAGCCGTAGGTGGCGATGCCGAGCGAGAGCTTGTCCTTCGGCACCTGGGTGATCGCGTAATCCAGGTGCTTCTTCATCCACACCATGCCGTCGACCGGGCCCGGCGTGGTCCAGCGGGTGTGCTGGTCGTAGGTCATGATGCTGACCAGATCCACGGCCTGGCCCAGCGCCTTGAGGTCGTACGCGCCGCGCCAGTATTCCCACATCCACTTGGAGAACTGGCCGCCTTCGGCATGGCCCGGGGCATTGGGCACCACCGCCACCGACATCTTGAAGCCGGCCTTGTGCAGCGCATCGGCGGTCTGCTTGACCATCAGCGTGTAGGCGTCGCGGTCGGTCCAGGCGATGTTCTCGAAATCGAACTGGAAGCCGTAGTACTTGTGCTGCTTGCCGTGGATCAGCAGCGATTCGATCATGCGCTTCTTGGCGGCCTCGTCGTGCATCAGCTTGTGGAAGCCGTCGCGCCCGGTGGTCATCGACAGGATCGGCATCACCCGCAGGTTCTTCTGCTTGGCGATGTCGTACAGGTACATGTTGGGCGTGCCGTTGACCAGGCCGTTCTGGTCGACGCCGTACCAGGTCGGCACCACCACGTCGATCTTGTCGACATTGGCCAGGAACGAGTTGGTCGATTTCTGCGTGTTCATCAGATAGAACAACGCCGTGGGGGTTTTGGCCAGGGCCGGCGCGCACACCAGCGCCAGCGCCAGCAGGATCCAGGTCAATCGCTTGCTCATGAAAACAGCATCCGTCAGGGAGTGGAGGAAGAAGAAAGATCGATGCGCAGCACGTAGGCGTGCTCGCCGACCGGCTTGGCAGGCAGGCTCAGATGCAGGCCGTCAGCCTGCTGCTCGAACGGCACCTTCTTGCCGTTGGCCAGCAGCGTCACGCCGCGCACGCCGTCGGCCGGTGTGAGCGAGCGGATCACCGCCTTGCCGCCGGCCGGCCAGCCGAGTTCGATCGCATACAGCGCGCCATCGCGCGTGGTGAAGCGGAAATCCTCGGCGGTGTAGGGCTTGGTCTTGACGTCCTGGAAGGTGCCGCCGACCACCTCGGTCGGGCCTTCGCCATACACGCGCCACGGCTTGCTGTCATAGATCGCGCCGCCGTTGGTCTTGAGCCACTTGCCGATCGCCAGCAGGATGCCGCGCTCGGTATCCGGGATCGAGCCATCGGCACGCGGGCCGATGTTGAGCATCAGGTTGCCGTTCTTGGCCACCACATCGGCCAGCATGTGGATGATGAAGGTCGGCGACTTGTAGGTGTCGTTTTCGATGTAGCCCCACGACGCATTGCTCACCGAAGTGTCGGTCTGCCAATGGGTGGGATGGATGCCGGTGAGCTGGCCGCGCTCGATGTCCAGCGTGCCGGCCCCTTCCGGAAACGCGCCCAGCTTGTAGTTCACCACCACGCCGCGATCGGCTTCGGTGCGCGCCGCGCCCTGGTTGTAGTAGTAGGCCAGCATGGTCGGCAGGCTGCTGCGGAAGGTGGGGTGGGCAATCCACCAGTCGAAATAGATCAGGTCCGGCTGATAGGTGTCGATCAGCTCGGTAGTACGCGCCAGCCAGTCGTCCAGCCAGGCCTGCGACACCGGCGTCCAGTCGTTGGCCACATCGGCGTCGTCCTTGCCCGGCAGGCGGACCTGCGCCGGGCCGTACAGCGCGGCATAGCGCGGGTCGTTGACGTCCGAATCGAACTTGCGCCCACCATCGAAGAACCAGTTGTGCTCGGCGCGGTGCGAGGACAGCCCGAAGTGCAATCCCTGCGCGCGGATCGACTTGGACAATTCGCCCAGCAGATCGCGTTTGGGGCCCATCTTGACCGCGGTCCAGTCCGACAACCTGGAGTCGTACAGCGCAAAGCCGTCATGGTGCTCGGCCACCGGCACCACATAGCGCGCGCCGGAGTCGCGGAACAGTTTGGCCCAGCCATTCGGATCGAACTTGGGCGCGGTGAACTTGGGAATCAGATCCTTGTAGCCGGAGCGCGCCTGCGGCCCGTAGGTCGCCACGTGATGGGCGAATTCCTTGGAGCCCTCCAGGTACATGTTGCGCGAATACCACTCGCTGCCGAACGCCGGCACCGAGAACACGCCCCAATGGATGAAGATGCCGAACTTGGCATTGTCGTACCACGCCGGCGATTGATAGGCCTTGAGTGCAGCCCAGTCGGGGCGGAACGGACCCTTGCGTGCGCCGGCTTCGGCTTCGCGCACCAGGCGCTCGCGTTCGGGTGCGTACTTGGCGGTGGCGCTGAGCCACTGCTGGTCGATCTGTTCCGGGCTGAGTGTGGTGGCGGTGGCCGCGGTGGGCGATTGCGCGCTGAGCGTGGCAGCAGGCAACGCGAGCAGCAGACCGAGCGCGAGCATTCGCGTTCTGGGTGCAGCTCCGGCGTGGCGGCGGGATGGAGCCGCAGGGCGGCTATCGGTCGTCATGGGAACTGCACTCCTTCAAGCGAGACGTGTCGGTTGCAGCGCAGCCGGCACGTGGATGGCAAAAGCGGGCCTGGCCATGCTCCCTCAACCGCGAAGGGGCGTGGCCAGTACCACTCCTTGGTACAACATCGAGCGGTGCACTGCATGCAACACACCGCTCAAAAAAAAGCGCGCCACCGTGGAGGGTCGGTGGCGCGCCGGTGCTACATCAGAACTTGAAGTTCAACTGGGCCTGATAACCGCGGCCGTTCTTGTAGAACGCCGTGGGGGTCGAGCGGGTGTTGCTGAACAGCCGGTAGGTGGAATCCAGCAGATTGGTCGCGCCGAAGGTGATGCCCATGTAATCGGTGATCTGGTACGAGGCGGTCAGATCCAGCTGCTTGTAGCTGTCTGCGAAGTCCTGCGAGGCCAGGCGGCCGATCTGGGTGAAGTACTTGGAACGGAAGCTGTAGTTCACACGCACCATCCAGTCGCCATGCTCCCAGTACGGGATGATGTTGTAGGTATCGCGCGACAGGTACGGCAGGTTCAGGCCCGAGCTCGAATCGGATTCGGCAAAGGTGTAGTTGGCCTGCACACCGAAGCCCAGACCCAGCGACTGCTGGTAGTTCACCGACACGCCCTTGACCTTGGCGTCGGAGACGTTAATCGGCGAGGTCACCGTGTAGATGCCGGAGTTGCCGCTGATCGGATCGGTCAGCTGCTGCTGGCTGGTGGTGTTGACGATGTAGGAGCTGATGTCGCGATAGAACACTTCACCGGACAGCATGCTGGACGGCGCGAAATACCACTCCGCAGCAAGGTCGTAGTTGGTGGACTCGTACGGCTTCAGGTCCGGGTTACCGCCACCGGCGGTCAAGTTGCCGTTCGCACTGTTGATGCTGAACGTGCCGGCCAGATCGCCATAGCGTGGACGTGCGATCACCTTGGCAGCCGAGAAACGCAGCACGGCGTCGTCGGTGATGTCGTAGGCGATGTTGAAGCTCGGCAGCGCCTTGCGGTAGTCGTTGGTCTCGGCCACGCGCGAGTAGTTGGTGCCGCCATCGGCGGTCTGCCAGTACAGCGACTTGTCGGTGGTGTCGACCAGGCGCACGCCGACGTTACCGCGCCACTTGCCGGTCTCGTAATTCAACTGGGTGTAGAAGTTCTGCGTGATCTCCTTCACCTCGAACGAGGAACCGTAATCGGGACGGTACGGACCCTGCGGCTGCGACAGCAGATAGTTGCGGATCGAGTTCAGGCTGGCGGTCGGCCAGGTGGTCAGGTCGCCACTTGCGCCCAGGCCGTCGTACAGACCGCTCGGGGTGGTGCCCGGGTTGAACTGGGTCAGCGAGATCGCATCGGTGGTATTGATGCGGTTGCCGCGCGCGTCCACGCCGTTGTTGTGGTTGATGTACTTGTAGCCGAACAGCAGTTTGGTGAACGGTCCCAGCTCCAGATCGCGGGCCGCATCCCACTGGAAGTATTTCTCTTCGTCGGTGCTCTTCTGATAGAAGATGCCGCCGGCCTGCATCGCGCTGGAGTCCTGCGAACCGGCGGGCAGGCCGGCCGGCGAACCGGGCAGCGTCCAGTTCGAGGCGCCGCCGTTGTCGTAGTTCACCGCGGTGTTCTGACCATCGAAGGCGTAGTTATAGCCGCCGTCGGTCATCAGGAACTTCATCAGGTACTCGGGGTTCTTGCCGCCGGTGGCCTTGGTGTCGCCGACCTGGGTGGTGAACACCCACTTCTCGCCCGACCAGTCGTGACGCAGGTTCAGGCTCTTGGTGGTGACGGTGCTCTCGCGGTAGTTCGCGTCCAGCTGAGCGTACGGCTGCCCCGCGGCGCCATCGCCGAAGGTCGCCGAGGTGACCACGCCGTTCTGCACATTGGCGCTGGTGACCTTCTGCAGGTCGTTGTTGCAGGCCGGGCAGACGTAACGCGATTCGCTGAAGTTGTTGTACTTGCCCTTGATGTACAGGCCGGTCAGGTTGAATTCGTTCTGCTCGTTCGGCTTCCACTGCAACGCGCCCTGCACGCCGCTGCGTTCGCGGGTCTGCTGGAAGAATGCGCTGTTGATGCCGGCCGGTACACGGGCGGTGGCGACATCGCTGCCGTCGCCGGTAATGGTGGCGCTGGCGGGAATGTTGGCGCCGGTGGTGTAGCCGAAGTATTCGATACCGGCGCGTGCCAGGTCCTGCTTGTCATGCGTGGCGGAGATCAACGCGCCGAAGGTCTCGTCGTCGTTCTTCCAGCTCCACAGCGCCGAGCCGCGCGGATTGCCTTCTTCCGAACGGTCGTTGTAGTTGTAGCCGACCGAGCCGCGGATGGTGTTCTTGGGCAGGTCCAGCGGCTTGCGGGTGTGCACGATCACGGTACCGCCGATCGAGCCTTCGTCGATGCGCGCTTCCGGGGTCTTGTAGACCTCCATCAGGCCGATGATTTCCGGCGACAGCAGGGTGTAGTTGAAGGTACGGCCGCTGGTGTCGGTCGGGTTGCCGCCCCAATCGCCCGAGGCGATGGTCTGGCCGTTGAGCAGCACGCGGTTCAAGGCCGGGTCGGTGCCGTTGATGCTGACCTTTTCGCCTTCGCCGAACTGGCGGTCGACGCTGATGCCCGGCAGGTGCGACAGCGATTCGGCGGCATTGATGTCCGGGAACTTGCCGATGTCTTCGGCGCTGATTGCATCGACGATCGAGTTGGCCGAGCGCTTGACTGACTGGCTCTTCTCCAGCGATGCGCGATAACCGGTGACGGTGATGGTATCCAGCTCGGTGGTCGCCGACGGCGTGGCGGCAGGAGCCTGTTGTTCTTGTCCGGCAGCCATTGCAGAGCCGGAGCAGTACAGAGCGGCGGTAATACAGAGTGCTAACGTCGTGGTGCGGCTGTGCATGGCTAAACCTCGTTGGTTAGTGCTGTGAGCGCGCCGCCTCTGGAAGGCGTCACGCGCTCGGCGTGGCCGGCAAAACAACACGCCCTGACCGATCGCGGTGATCGCACTGGCACGCGTCGCTAGAGGCGGGCCCGGGTGATTCGCGTGGTAGAGGAGGTGTCCCCCGTGTGGTGAAGCGGTAGAGCGAATGCGACTTCAGCGAGTCGAACATCGGGTGATGTCCCGCTCACGAATCTGGAATGCACCGGCGAGGGAGTAGCCCGTTCCTGAGTACCGAACAGTCCATGGCCCCTCCTGCCAGAACCCCGATTTGGATCGAGTCTCGCGTAGCGTTGACAGCGTTGTCAACACATCGTCACAGATCTCTGAAGCGGCTGCGATTGCGCTGCAATGCAGCATTTCTCCGCGATGCCATGCACTGCGCCGATACCGTTGCGCAATGCGCCGTCGGCGGCTCGCGGTTTTGATCAGCTGTTTCTATGGGGAATGGCGCTTGTGCAAATGGCGGGTGCCGTTTTGTGCTGAAATCGCTGTCGCAAACGTGGAATTTGAGTGAATGATGAAATTGGCGGCATCCTGTTTAAATCGTGATCGCCACGGTTGCGTTACAGGGCGATTACTGACAACGTTGTCTACCCCGTTACCGTTCGTCGGACAATGGGCATGACGCCAGCCCGCGGCCACTTATCAGGAGAATGCGTGAGCGCAAGCAGTCCAATGGAAGCGGTGGCCTTTCCGCGCCCCGACACCTTCGTTGCCGCAGACGTGGGGGGGACGCATGTGCGTCTGGCGCTGGTGTGCGAAAGCCCCGATCCACGCCAACCGGTCACGGTGCTGGACTACCGCAAGTACCGGTGTGCCGACTACCCGGGCCTGGCCGAGATCATGGCCGCGTTCTTTGCGGAGCTGGGCTGCGCGCCGGTGCAGCGTGGTGTCATCGCCAGTGCCGGGTATGCGCTGGAAGACGGCAGCGTGATCACCGCCAACTTGCCGTGGGTGCTGGCGCCCGAGCAGATCCGCCGCCAGCTCGGCATGCAGGCATTGCATCTGGTCAACGATTTCGAAGCGGTGGCGCATGCGGCCAATTACATGGTCGGCAATCAGGTCCTGCAGTTGTCCGGCCCGCCGCAGGGTGCGCCGGGTCCGGCGCTGATCCTGGGCCCGGGCACCGGCCTGGGCGCGGCGTTGTGGATTCCAAACGGCGCCACCCCGGTGGTGTTGCCGACCGAGGCCGGCCACGCCGCGCTTGCTGCCGCCAGCGATCTGGAAGTGGCCTTGCTGCAGGAGCTACGCCGCACCCGCACGCATGTGGCCACCGAGCACCTGCTCTCCGGCCCGGGCCTGTTGAATCTCTACACCGCACTGGCCGCGCTGCGTGGCGTGCCGGCGCTGCATGCCAGCCCGGCCGATGTCACTGCCGCCGCACTGGCTGGCGAGGACGTGCTGGCGCGCGATGCGCTACAGGCGTTCTGCGGCTTCATGGGCAGCGTGGTCGGCGACATGATGCTGCTCTATGGCGTGCGCAGCGGTGTCTATCTGGCGGGTGGATTCCTGCCGCAGATCGCCGCATTCGTGGCCGCAAGCGATTTCGTCGTACGTCTGCTCGACAAGGGCGCATTGCGTCCGGCGCTGGAGCAGGTGCCGGTCAGCATCGTCGAGCACGGCCAGCTCGGTGTGATCGGCGCGGCCAGTTGGTTCCTGCAGCACGGCCGCTGAGCGCCCGCGCATCGCCAGGTGCAGCAGTCTGGCTGCACCAAACCGATCAACTCCACATCCCGTAGGAGCGCACCCGGGCGCGACAAGGCATTCTCGATAACGCCAGGTCGCGCCCAGGTGCGCTCCTACGAGTCGGCGCGGGTTTAGGGCCGGGACGCAGTGGACGGAGCCATCGACATGCAGCGGACGACGCAACGCCGATCAACTCCACATCCCCCGTAGGAGCGCACCCGGGCGCGACGAGGCATTCTCGATAAGGCCCGGTCGCGCCCAGGTGCGCTCCTACGAGCCGGCGCGGGTTTAGGGCCGGGACGCAGTGGACGGAGCCATCGACATGCAGCGGACGACGCAACGCCGGTCAACTCCACATCCCCGTATGGGCGCACCCGGGCGCGACGAGGCATTCTCGATAAGGCCCGGTCGCGCCCAGGTGCGCTCCTACGATGTCGTGGCGCTATAGGTCACCGAACCGCGACTGCAGCGCCGCGATTGCCGCCAGGCCCGCGGTTTCGGTACGCAGAATGCGTGGCCCCAGTTGCAGGCCGCTGAAACCGGCCTCGGCGAGGGTGGCGCGATCACGCGGCGACCAGCCGCCTTCCGGGCCGATCGCCACGATCACATGCGGTTGCGCGTCCAGCACCAGGCTACCCAGGCGATGCGCGCCGTGCGGGTCCAGCGTCAGCCGTAACGCCTGCGGGTCGCTGGCCCGCGCCGCATCCTGCAGGCCGTGCGGCGCAGCGACCGAGGGAATGCGCGCACGCCCGGACTGCTCGCACGCCGACACCACCACGCTGCGCCAATGCGCCAGGCGTTTTTCCATGCGCGCCGCATCCAGCTTGACCTCGGTGCGCTCGGCGTTGACCGGCACGACCGCCGTTACCCCCAGCTCGGTGGCCTTCTGCAGGATCAGATCCATCTTCTCGCCGCGCGCGATGCCCTGGATCAGGGTGATCGACAACGGCGACTCGTTGTGCAGCGGCTCGGCACGTTCCACCAGTGCGCGCGCCTCGCGTTTGCCGGCCAGGGTGATGCGCGCGTGGTAGTCGCTGCCGTCGCCGTTGAACAGCACGCAGGCATCGCCCTCGCGCAGTCGCAGCACACGCAGCAGGTGATTGGCCGACTCCTCCGGCAGCGTCACCTCCTGGTCGCAGTGCAGCGGCAGTGCGACATGGGAGCGGGTCAGGCGCATGCAACGGCCTCCTCGATGGCGTGGCGGGTGGTCGCAGCCAGCAGCGCAAGTTGCGCGTCGTCCACGCAATACGGCGGCATCCAGTACAGCACGTCGCCGAGCGGGCGCAGCACCACGCCCTTGTCGAGTGCGGCGCGATAGGCCTTCAGGCCCACCCGCGCCGCAGACGGAAACGGCGTGCGCTTGTCGCCGCCCTGCGTGAGTTCGAACGCCACAATCATGCCGGCCTGGCGCACGTCGGCCACCGCGGGGTGTTCGCCGATCTGCGCAGCCAGCGTGGTCATGTGCGCGGCGGTGCGCTGGTTGCGCGCAATCACATCGTCGTCTGCAAAGATCTGCAGGGTTGCCAGCGCGGCGGCGCATGCCAGCGGATTGCCGGTGTAGCTATGCGAATGCAGGAACGCACGTTCGCGCGAGTCGTCCAGGAACGCCGCGTACAACTGCTGCGTGGCCAGCACCGCCGACAGCGGCAGAAATCCGCCGGTCAGCCCCTTGGACAGGCACAACAGGTCGGGCATGATCCCGGCCTGTTCGCAGGCGAACAGGCTGCCGGTGCGACCGAAGCCGGTGGCGATCTCGTCGGCGATCAGGAACGCGCCATACGCGTCGCACAGTTCGCGTGCGCGGCGCAGATAGGCCGGGTGATACATGCGCATGCCGCCTGCGCACTGCACGCGCGGCTCCAGGATCAGCGCGCAGATTTCGTCGGGCGAGTGTTCGAACACCGCCTGCAGCGCATCGGCCGCCTGCAGTGCGTAGTCTTCCGCGCTCTGTCCGGGCTCGGCCAGGTAGGCGTCGGGCGAGGGCGCAAAGATCGACTCCAGCAGCAACGGCGCATACACGCGCCGATACAGCGGGATGTCGCCGACCGACAGCGCGCCGATGGTCTCGCCGTGGTAGCCGTTTTCCAGCGCGACGAAACGCGTGCGGCGGTGCTCGCCGCGGTTATGGAAATAGTGGAAGGCCATCTTCAAGGCCACTTCCACGCCGGCCGAGCCATTGTCGGCATAGAACACCTTGGACAACGGCGCGCGGCCGGCCTGGCGCGGCGCGATCGCCAACAGGCGCTCGGCCAGCTGCACGGCGGGCGCATGGGTGAAGCCGGCCAGCATCACCTGCTCCAGTTCGCCAGCCTGGCGCGCGATGGCCGCGCCGATGCGCGGTTCGCTATGGCCGAACAGGTTGGTCCACCAACTGCTGACCGCGTCCAGGTAGTGGCGACCGTCGTGGCCGATCAGCCACGCACCGTCGCCACGCGCGATCGGTACCAGCGGAAGTGTGTGCGGGTGCTCGCGCATCTGCGTGCAGGGGTGCCACAGCACGGCAAGATCGCGTTGCCGCCAATGTTCGTCAGCTTGGGAGGCTGCCGGGTCTGCTAGGATTTCGGGCTCATGAACATGTCGATGCATACGCCTATTCTATCGGTCGGCCCTGCCGCTGCGTGCGACGCATGAGCCCGCGCCTGCCGACCATCCACAAGATCACCGATCTGGGTGACGGGCCGTTCCGTCGCCAGCAGCTGGATCTGGAATTTTCCAACGGCGAGCGTCGCCTTTACGAGCGCCAGCTCAGCCAGGGCCACGGCGCGGTGGTGGTGGTGCCGATGCTCGACGCGCAGACCGTGCTGCTGGTGCGCGAGTACGCTGCCGGCGTGCATCGTTACGAGCTGGGTCTGGTCAAGGGCCGCATCGATGCCGGCGAAACGCCGGAGCAGGCCGCCGACCGCGAGCTCAAGGAAGAAGCCGGTTACGGCGCGCGCCAGGTGCAGGTGCTGCGTGCGATGACGCTCGCTCCTACTTATATGAGTCACCAATCCTGGTTGGTGCTGGCACGCGACCTCTATCCCGAGCGCCTGGTGGGCGACGAGCCGGAAGAGATGGAGGTGGTGCCCTGGCCGATCGCCCGTCTGGACGAATTGATGCTGCGCGAAGATTTTTCCGAAGGCCGCTCGCTGGCCGCCTTGTTCATTGCGCGCGAGTGGCTGGAGCGCAACCCATGATCCGCATCCCGATGGAACTGCGCGAAACCGTGATCGCCATCGCCCGCGAGGCGGGGGCGGCGATCATGGATGTCTATGCGCAGGATTTCGCGGTGGAGATCAAGGACGACGCCAGCCCGCTGACCCAGGCCGACCTTGCCGCCAACCGTGTCATCGTCGAAGGCTTGCGCCGGGTCACCCCGGACGTGCCGGTGCTGTCGGAAGAATCCGCGCACGTGGCCTGGGAAGACCGCCAGTTCTGGACCAGCTACTGGCTGGTCGACCCGCTCGACGGTACCCGCGAGTTCGTCAAGCGCAACGGCGAGTTCAGCGTCAACATCGCCCTGATCCATATGGGCGCACCGGTACTCGGCGTGGTGCAGGCGCCGGTCGATGGCCGGGTCTGGTACGCCGCACGGGGCGAGAACGCCTACCGCCGCGATGGCGACCGCGACGAGATGCTGCACACGCGCACGCCGGCGGCCACGCCGCTGCGGGTCGCCGCCAGTCGCTCGCATCGCGATGCGCGCACCGCCGCCGCGCTGGAGCGCATGGGCGAGATCGATGTGGTCGCGCAAGGCTCGTCGTTGAAGTTCTGCCGCATCGCCGAAGGCGACCTGGACGTGTATCCGCGCTTCGGCCCCACCTCCGAGTGGGACACCGCAGCCGGCCAATGCGTGCTGCACGCCGCCGGCGGTGTGCTGCTGGCCGGTGGCACCGGCAAACCGTTCCGTTACAACCGCCGCGACACCTTGCTCAATGGCGACTTCATCGCGCTGGGTGATCCCAATCTGCCGTGGCGCAGCTGGCTGGTGTGAGCACGGCCGACCGCCGCTTGCGCGCTCGCCGGTTGAATCCGGCAGTTGCGCGCACTCCCGATGCAGTCATGTCCAATGCGGCCCCTGCCCATCGCCTGCCGCCAGGTGACCCGGCACGTGCCCGCGGCATCGCCCGGGCACGCCACTCCACTGCACCACACCTGCCAGGAACACACCATGTCTCAGTCCCCGCCGACCGGCGACCTCCAGCGCCTGCTGCAGCTGATGGCGCGCCTGCGCGATCGTGAGCACGGCTGTCCGTGGGATGTGGAGCAGACCTTCGCCAGCATCGCGCCGTACACCATCGAAGAAGCCTACGAAGTTGCCGACGCCATCGATCGCAACGACCTGCCGGCTCTGCGCGACGAGCTGGGCGACCTTCTCCTGCAGGTGGTCTTCCATGCGCAGATGGCCGCCGAGCAGGGAACGTTCGGATTCGCCGACGTGGTCGCCACGCTCAGCGACAAGCTGGTGCGTCGCCACCCGCACGTGTTTGCCGAGCAACGTGCCGACGATGCGCAGGCGGTGAGCGCCAACTGGGAGCAGATCAAGCGCGACGAACGTCGCGCGGCGGGCCATCAGGACGATTCCGCACTTGCCGGCATCGCACGCGGCCTGCCGGAATGGCAGCGCTCCACCAAGCTGCAGGCGCGTGCGGCGCGGGTCGGCTTCGATTGGCCCGGCCCGGCCCCGGTGCTGGAAAAGCTGCAGGAAGAAATCGAGGAGCTGCGCGTGGAGTTCGCCCATGGCCCGGTCGCCGACAACCAGGCGCGGCTGGAAGACGAGCTCGGCGATGTGTTGTTCGTCTGCGCCAACCTGGCGCGCCATGCCAGGGTCGACGTGGGTGCGGCGCTGCGCCATGCCAATCTCAAGTTCGAGCGCCGCTTTCGCGCGATGGAAGCGCAGGCGCAGGCGGACGGCACCTCCCTGGCCGCGCTGTCGCTGCAGCAGCAGGAGGCGCTGTGGCAACGGGTCAAGTGCGGCGAACGCGGCGGTGATCCGTCCGCTCTAGGTCAAGCTACCGCGACGCCTGTCACTGACGCGCCCGCGGCCGGTGAGCAGGCGCGCGACACTGCGGAGCTGCAGCAGGCCGACGCTGGCAAGCAAGGCGTCGACAAGCAAGGCCGCGCATGACTGCTGCACCGACCACGCTGTTGCTGTTCGCGGCCACCGCCGTCGCCGAGCTGGTCGGCTGCTACCTGCCGTATCTGTGGCTGCGCAAGGGCGGCAGCATCTGGTTGCTGCTGCCGACGGCGCTGAGCCTGGCCGTCTTCGTCTGGTTGTTGAGCCTGCATCCCGATGCCAGCGGCCGCGTGTATGCCGCCTATGGCGGGGTCTATATCGCCAGTGCGCTGCTGTGGCTGTGGTGGGTGGACGGGGTGACGCCGACGCGTTGGGATCTGCTGGGCGCAGCCTGCTGCCTGCTCGGCATGGCGATCATCATGTTCTCGCCGCGCGGCGCCTAAGCGCGCGTTCGCAGCACCGTCTGCACTTTACAAAGCGCGGTCGCCTGCGCGTTGCGGCGAGCTGCACAACGCCGACACGCTGCCCGAGGTGGTCAGCCACAGCGCCGCATGCAGGGTCGCGGCCGCCGTTGCCGAAGCTAGGGCGCGCAGTGGGGACAGGTGGCGCTAGGGCATACTCCAGCCAAGGATCGACTCGTCATCGCAAGGGGCTGCTCATGTTTCCGACTTCTTTCTTGGCCATCGCCGTTCTGGTCGCTGGCGTCATCGTGCTGTTCAAGACCGTGCGCATGGTGCCGCAGGGCTTTCAGTGGACGGTGGAGCGCTTCGGCCGCTACACCCACACCATGAGTCCGGGTCTGCACTTTCTGGTGCCGGTGGTCTACGGCGTGGGGCGCAAGATCAACATGATGGAGCAGGTGCTCGACGTCCCCAGCCAGGACGTCATCACCAAGGACAACGCGGTGGTGCGCGTGGATGGCGTGGTGTTCTTCCAGGTGCTGGATGCCGCCAAGGCCGCCTATGAGGTCTCCAACCTGGAGATCGCTTCGATCGCGCTGGTGCAGACCAACATCCGCACTGTGATCGGCTCGATGGATCTGGACGAATCGCTGAGCCAGCGCGAGACCATCAATGCGCAGCTGCTCAGCGTGGTCGACCAGGCCACCAATCCCTGGGGCATCAAGGTCACCCGCATCGAGATCCGCGACATCCAGCCGCCGCGCGACCTGATCGACTCGATGGCGCGGCAGATGAAGGCCGAGCGCGAGAAGCGCGCGCAGATCCTCGAAGCCGAGGGCTCGCGCCAGTCGGAAATCCTGCGCGCCGAAGGCGAGAAGCAGGCCGCCGTGCTCGAAGCCGAAGGCCGCAAGGAAGCCGCGTTCCGCGACGCCGAGGCGCGCGAGCGTCTGGCCGAGGCCGAAGCCAAAGCCACCCAGATGGTCTCCGATGCGATCGCCAACGGCAGCGTGCAGGCGATCAATTACTTCGTCGCACAGAAGTATGTGGAGGCGTTCAAGGCGCTGGCCACCGCGCCCAACCAGAAGTTCGTGCTGATGCCGATGGAATCCAGCGGCGTCATCGGCTCGATCGCCGGCATTGCCGAGCTGGCCAAGGAAGCGCTGAACAAACCCGACGCGAGCCATGTGCGCGTGCCGCCGATGCCCCCGCGCGTGGGAGGTTGAGCCATGCGTTGGGACGTGGTGGCCTGGGCGGTGCTGGCGTTGCTATTGATTGCTGCCGAGACGCTGGTGCCCGGCGCGTTCCTGCTGTGGATGGGCATTGCCGCCGCAGCGGTGTGCGTGCTGGTGCTCGCGTTGCCGGGCATGTCGCTGCTGCTGCAGATCGTTGCCTTCGTGCTGCTGAGTTTCGTCTCGGTGCAGGTGTATCGCAGCTGGTTTCGCGGCAAGGGCCGGCAGAGTGATCGGCCCCTGCTCAACCGACGTGCCGAGCAGTTGATCGGTCGCTGCGTGGTGCTCGACCAGGCGATCCGGGAGGGACGCGGCCGTGCCAAGGTCGACGACGCGTTCTGGGTGGTCAGCGGCCCGGACCTTCCGGCCGGCACGCCGGTGCGTATTGTCGGTGTCGATGGCATGACCTTGCAGGTGCAGGCGGCCGGTTGATCGGGCAGGGCACGCGTCGTGCCCATGCAGCGATGCTGCAGCGCGGCGCGATAGGGCGCGGCCAGGTCCAGGTGTCGGCGGCGCGTTGCCGCATCGCCTGCGCCGTTTCCCCAGGCACGGCCAGGCGGCGATAATGGTGCTCTTTCCCTTGGACCGGTGCGCATGACCCAGAAGACCATCCTCAACGACACCCATCGTGCGCTCGGCGCCAAGATGGTCGACTTCGGCGGTTGGGACATGCCGATCCATTACGGCTCGCAGCTGGACGAGCACCACCAGGTGCGTCGCGACGCCGGCATGTTCGATGTCAGCCACATGACCGTGGTCGACCTGCACGGTCCGCGCGTGCGCGAGTTCCTGCGCTACCTGCTGGCCAACTCGGTGGACAAGCTCAAGGTCTCCGGCAAGGCGCTGTACACCTGCATGCTCAACCCGCAGGGCGGGGTGATCGATGATCTGATCGTCTACTTCCTGCGCGAGGACTTCTTCCGCCTGGTGGTCAACGCCGCCACCCGCGAAAAGGACCTGCAGTGGATCGGCGAACAGGCCGCAGCCTTCCAGGTGCGCGTGGAAGAGCGCGGCGACTTTGCGATGATCGCCGTGCAAGGCCCCAACGCGCGCGCCAAAGTGATCGAACTGGTGGATCCGGCCGATACCGTAGCGGCGAGCAAGCTCGGCCGTTTCGCTGCGCTGCAGACGCGTTCGCGCGATGGCGTGGAACTGTTCCTTGCGCGCACCGGCTACACCGGCGAAGACGGTTTCGAAATCGTGTTGCCGCAGGAGGCAGCAGTGACGTTCTGGAACGCGCTGCTCGCGCAGGGCGTCAAGCCGGCCGGTCTGGGCGCACGCGACACCTTGCGTCTGGAAGCCGGCATGAATCTCTACGGCCAGGACATGGACGACACGGTCAGTCCATACGAGGCCGCGCTGGCCTGGACGATCGCCCTGGACGACGGTCGCGACTTCATCGGTCGCGCCGTGCTCGAGTCGCAAAAGGCGCAGGGCGCACCGCGTCAGCTGATCGGTGTGGTGATGGACGAGAAGGGCGTGCTGCGGCATGGACAGACCGTGCTCAGCGCCAGCGGCGAAGGCGAGATCCTGTCCGGCACCTTCTCGCCCACGCTCGGCAAGGCGATCGCGTTCGCGCGCGTGCCGGCCGGCAGCATCGACGCGCTGCGCGTGGACATCCGTGGCAAGCAGGTGCCGTTGCGCGCGGTGAAGTTTCCGTTCGTGCGCGACGGCCAGGCGCAGCCTGGCGTCCTCGGCGAATGAGTCAGACCTCTGCCGGGCGTGCAAACGTCCGGCAGCGTGCGACATCCATCGCCACCCACCGGCCGATACGCGCGTGCACCTGTGTTGTCGTGCGGTCTAAACTAGCCACCTGTCCCCAACCCAACAGTTTCCCCGGAGCACACCCATGAGCGAGATCCCTGGCGACCTCAAGTTCCTCAAATCCCACGAGTGGGCCCGCGTCGAAAGCAGCGGCCGCGTGACCGTCGGCATCTCCGACCACGCGCAGGGCTTGCTGGGCGACTTGGTCTACGTCGAACTGCCCGGCGTCGGCGACACCGTGCAGGTCGGTACCGGCGCGGCGGTGGTGGAGTCGGTCAAGGCCGCCTCCGACGTCTACAGCCCGGTCAGCGGCACCGTCGTTGAGGTCAACAGCGCACTCAGCGACAAGCCGGAAACCATCAACGAAGACGCCTACGGCGAAGGCTGGATCTTCGTGGTCGAACTCGACGACAAGGAAGAGCTCAACGACCTGCTGTCGCCGGACGACTACGCCGAGCTGCTGGAAGACGACGCGCACTGACCGCGCCTCGCCCGTCGCACACCCGGATGGCCGCTCGTTGGAGCGGCCATTTTTTTGTCTGCGTGGCGATGGCCGCGCGCCGATCCCGCCTGCCGATGGCGTGCGTCCTGCCGCGCTGCACGCGTCCGGCCGGTGCCGGCTGTCGCTCGCAGTCAAAGCCTTTGCCGATGTTCGACGACCGTGCACTCGCCAGCGGCATGCGCGCGCGACATCGTCGACTGCGTTGCGACCGTCGCGGTGTCGGATTTCCGACGTGAGCCGGTCGTGAGGAGATGGCGTGCAGCCGGTGAAAAATATTTGCAGCGTCGCCTGCATCCAACCTTGGACACGGTGCGCAACGGATGCCGTTGGCAGTGCACGCGGATGCACGCATGGGTCGAAAAACGCGCAATAAGTTTGCGCATTTTTGCTTGTGCGAGGCCTTGGGCAAGCTTGGTCGATAAAAAATTTTCAGCTGGCGGACAGGCGGCGCGTACCGCGGCAAGCGGGCGTGCGCTGTTGTGTCGCTGCAGTGGACAACAGCGTGCGCGTCTGCATCGCTAAAAAAAAACAGCACAAAAGAAGTGCTTTTTTGAAAACGTCGTTGCGCCGCTGCATGCCAAGGGCAGCGGCGCGCGCCACCGCACGGCGTCTTTGGACACGCTCGACGGGACGCGCCGCGACGAGGCGTTGAAAAAAAAATGCAAAAGAGTGTTGACAGTAAAAAAAAGCGTGATTAGGTTTCGCCCAGCAGACGTTGCTGCGAAAGAGAGTGAGCAGAATCGACA
This sequence comes from Xanthomonas sp. NCPPB 3218, assembly GCF_056725185.1. Taxonomy (NCBI): domain Bacteria; kingdom Pseudomonadati; phylum Pseudomonadota; class Gammaproteobacteria; order Lysobacterales; family Lysobacteraceae; genus Xanthomonas; species Xanthomonas sp. NCPPB 3218. The sequence goes on along the minus strand of NZ_CM161516.1, from coordinate 3,601,744 downwards.
TCAAGCCGACACGCTTGTTCCCTATGTCCACCGAAGCGCTATCCACGGTGGAGTTGGGTCCGCTTCTCTCCGAAAAAGCAGCAGTCGCTCCGATCACGCACCCGCGTCGCTGTTCGATGCGGGTGTTTCTGTATCCGTCCCGTCGCGCATTACCTGCGGACGGTTCCCGACGACGGCATGCCGTTGCGGGGTTTGCTTCAACTGGGCGTTTCACCTCCATAGTTCACTGACGAGGAGCCAATTACATGGCCACTGCAAAAGCTGCGAAAAAGAAACCCACTGCCAAGAAGGCAGTGAAGAAGACTGCCGCCAAGAAGGCAGTCAAGAAGGTCGCCAAAAAGGCAACCGCCAAGAAGGCAGTGAAGAAGACTGCTGCCAAGAAGGCCGTCAAGAAGACTGCAAAGAAGGCAACCGCCAAGAAGGCAGTGAAGAAGACTGCAAAGAAGGCGACCAAGAAGACTGCCGCCAAGAAGGCAGTGAAGAAGACTGCAAAGAAGGCGACCAAGAAGACCGCCGCCAAGAAGGCCGTCAAGAAGACCGCCAAGAAAGCGGTAAAGAAGACCGCCAAGAAGGCAGTTGCCAAGAAGGCGACCAAGAAGTCCGCCACCAAGAAGACTGCCGCCAAGAAGCCTGCTGTGAAGAAGGTCGCCAAGAAGAAGCCGGCCGTTCGCAAGAAGAAGGCCGCTCCGGTCGCGCTGCCCGCAACCCCGGCGCCGCTGATCTGATCTGCACCACCCGATCGCCGTAAACATCGAGCTCTCTCCCCGACGCCCAGCGGGGAGGGAGCTTTTTTATTGGCGGATCCAGCGCATCCGTGATGGGGGAGTCCCGGTCGCACGCAGGCAGCCGAAGCTATCGCCGCCGGATGCGTTGCGCTGTGCGTGACGGGATGTCAGGCCGGGACGTTGTAGCTATCGCCGCACTATCGCCGCTTGCCACCCGCCACCCGCTTTCTCCGGTCCAACGCTGCCGGTGGGCTGGGCCGCTGCGCCGCCCGCCCAACTGACCATCGTCTGTCCCGATCGGTCGTGCCGCCATCGATTGGCCTAGCGGTGCGGTGTGTTGGTCGTGCCAAGCGGGAGTAGATGCATTGGGCCGCATCGTGGGCAGCCACGCTCTCGCTTTTCAGTCAGGTCTGACGCGCTTACTCGACAAGGTGACTCAGACCTGCGCCTGCCATGATCGTCATCGCATGGCCATGGAGCGATGCCCGGCTTCCGGCCACCGATGTCGACACGCCCGACTCGATCCTGCAGGCCAGAAACGACACAGGCGGCCGAAGCCGCCTGTGTGCGAGGTCGCCGCAACGCCAACTCAGCGCGGCGATGCCACCGACTTGCCCGACGAGGCGCCCTTGCCGGCAGGATCGGGGCGCTCGGCCAGCATGTTCTCGCTGCCGAAGTCGCCATCCACATCGATATCCAGCCAACGCTTGGCGGGCAGACCCAGCGCTCGATCCAGAATGGTGGGCAGCATGCCGGAGGGCAGGCCGCTCTCGCCGTTCCACATGATCGCGATGCCGAGATCACGTTCGGGCAGCAGCGCGACCAGGCCGCGATAGCCTTGCACTGCGCCGGCATGGAAGACGACCTGATGGCCGGCGTAGTCGAACACGCGCCAGCCCAGCGCGTAGCTGGCAGCGTCAACACGCTCGTGGCGCCAACCCGAGCGCATCTCCCCTGGCGTGGAGATCAGCGGCGCGTGCAGCGTCGCCAGCAGCGGCGCAGGCAGCACGTCGGTGCGGTGGCCGGTGTGCGCGAGCAGCCACTGCGCCATGTCGCTGGCGCTGGCATTGACGCCGGCAGCGGGGGCCAGACGGTAGTAGGTCGGCTTGGGCGTCAACGACACCCAGCCATTGCGGCTGCGCACATGCGGGCGTGCCCAGCGCGGGCTGGCCTGGATACCGGCCAGACCCATGCTCGCATCGTTCATGCCCAGCGGCTTGAAGATGCGGCGCTCCACCGACTGCTCGTAGAAGCTGCCGGACGCAGCGAACACCACATCGCCGACCAGGCTGAAGGCCACGTTCTGGTACGCATAGCAATCGCCGGGCGCGCAGCGCAACGGCGCGGCGGCGAGCTTGTGGCTGAGCGAGTAGTAGTCGACGTTGGATTCGATATCGTTGTCGTAGGCGTTGCGGGTCAGCCCGACGCGGTGGCTCAGCACCTCGGCGACGGTGAGCTGCCGGGTGGCGACGTCATTGCTGAGCTGGAACCCGGGCACATAGTCCACTACCTTGCTGTCCCAACGCAGCACGCCGTCGTTGACCAGCAACCCGGCCATGGTGCCGGCGAAGGCCTTGGACAGCGATGCCAGACGGAACACGGTATGCGCATCGACCGGCTGCGGGTGATTGACGTCGGTGACACCATAGCCGCGCGCGCTCAGCACCTTGCCGCCCTGCACGATCGCCATCGCCATGCCGGGCAGGCGATTGCCGTAGGTCAACTGGTTGGCCATCGATTCGAACGCGGCCACATCGAACCCGGCCGCCGGGGCCAGCACCTGGCTGGCCGGAAGCGATGCACGGTATTGCAGCGGGGCGGTGGGCGACTGCACGACGGTGGCCGGCTGCAGCGCAGAAGCAGCCGGCGCGGGTGTCTGCGCGGTGGAAGAGAGGGCCAGAGGCAATAACGCCCCGAGCAGCCCGATGGCCAACGGTCGGAACCGTCGGCGCCTGCGCATTTGAGTCATGGTTGTCCCGCCTGTTCCACTGCCTCCGACGATTCTAGCGCCGCGCTTTGCAATAGCACAAACTGCCGGAAGATGAATGGGCATCGTGTTGATCCTATTGATGATTTTAGGTTCATAAATCGAACTGCCAGGACCCTCTGCAACGCAATCGGGAGCCCGTGCGGAGACAGCTGCAAGCGGCGTGCCGTCTCCGCAGGCAATCGATTTAGTCGGTGCCGCCCGCTGCTGCTGGTGATGCAGCGCGGCATCGGCTAACTTGCGCGCTTGTTTCGCGGGTGTTGCCGCTGCCATGTCCCTGCTGTCGCGCTCGTCGATGCGAGCGAGCCTTACCCGATGACCAGCCTGTCTTCGCCGCGCTCTGCGGCTGGCCGTCTGAGCGTGGCATTGCGCAGCTCGCCGCCGCTGGCGTGGTCGTTCCTGTATTTCTTCTGCCTGCTCAGCGGCTACTACGTGCTGCGCCCGGTGCGCGAGGCGATGAGTGCGTCGGCGGATGTGGAAGCGATTTTCCCCACCGGCATGATCGCCTTCTTTGCCACGCACGGCATACCGCTCAAGGATTTCACCCTGCAGGTGCTGTTTACCTGCACCTTCCTGATCATGGTGTTGCTGCAGCCGGTCTACGGCGCGCTGGTCAGTCGCTACCCGCGCCGGGTGTTCCTGCCGGCGGTGTATGGCTTCTTCATCGCGACCCTGTTGCTGTTCTACGTATTGTTCGACAGCGGCGTGCCCGGGCGCGGCCTGGCGTTCTTCCTGTGGGTGACCGTCTTCAACCTGTTTGCGGTGGCGGTGTTCTGGAGCTTCATGGCCGACGTCTTCAGCAATGCCGAAGCGCGCAGCTACTACGGTTACATCGGTGCGGCCGGCACGCTGGGCGCGTTTCTCGGACCGATCCTCACCCGCACGCTGGTCGAGCGCATCGGCATCGCGCATCTGATGTTGGTCTCGGCCGGGTTTCTGACCGTGTGCGTGGTGTGCGTGCTGCGTCTGCGCCTGTGGGCGGTTGCGCGCGAGCAGGAGCGACAGCTGGGCTCCGGCGAGGTGCCGATGGGCGGCGATGTGCTGGGCGGGCTCAAGCTGATCGTGCGCGAGCCGTTGCTGCGCTGGCTGGCCTTCATGGTGCTGTTCGGCGTGGGCGTCGGCACCTTGCTCTACAACGAGCAGGCAGCGTTGGTACGCCGGCTTTACACGGACGCAGCGGCGGCCACCGCCTATTACGCCAGCATCGACCTGGCGATCAACGCGCTTACCCTGGTGTTGCAGCTGCTGGTGACGCGCGCGCTGCTGTCGCGTTTCGGCATCACACCGGCGCTGTTGATTCCGGGCGTGGCGATCACGCTGGGCTATGCCGTGCTGACGGCCTCGCCGCTGCCGATGATGCTTGCGATCGTGCAGGTGATCACCCGCTCCAGCGAGTTCGCACTGGCCAAGCCGGCGCGCGAGACCTTGTACACGCGGGTGGATCGGGAATGGCGTTACAAGGCCGGCGCTGCGATCGACACCGTGATCTACCGCGGTGGCGATCTCACCTTCGTCTGGGTGCACAAGCTGGTGTCGGCATTCGGCTCCAGCGCGGTGTTCGGCGTCGGTCTGCTGGTGGCATCGGGCATGACCCTTGGCGCGTTCGGCCTGCTGCGCGAGGCGCGCAAACTGCCCGCAGAGCGCGATGCGGAGACTGGCAATCAGGTCTCCGACTAGGAGCGGTCAACAAATGGCCTGGTTGCAGGGCCCTTGCCCGCCCACCCTCGCGGGACACGCCGCAAGTACGTCCGTGTAGGCTCTTACGCGACATCCATGCCGCGTAAGGTCCCGCGACGGTGAGCGGGCAAGGACCGGTCGAGCTAGTCGGTGTGCATGGTGTTCAACAAAACAGCCGCAGCCTGCGCGGTGTCCTCGCCGCGCCCTCGACGCTGTGAGCTTGCTGCGGGGCCCTTGCCCGCCCACCGTCGCGGGACACGCCGCAAGTACGTCCTTGTAGGCTCTTACGCGACATCCGTGCCGCGTAAGGTCCCGCGACGGTGAGCGGGCAAGGACCGGTCGAGATGGTCGGTGTGCACTGGCAAGCAGGGCATGACATGCATTAGCGATGCCGCTGTCTGGACTAGCCGCTTTTGCCTTTGGGAGAGCGTGGCGAGCAGATAGATCAGGCCATTGCAGGACACGCCGCCGATGTCCGCAATCGCGACGCTCCGATCATGCATGCAGGTCCTGCACATCCCCCGCCTCTTGCCGGCGTGCCGGGTTCCGTCGCCTGTTCCGAGCAGCAGGGCCACGATCGCAGCTATGCTGGTCGCCACATCCATCACGCCGATCCGCCATGTCCCTGTTCGCCATCGTTGCCGGCCTGTGCGTCGCTCTGCTGCACGTCTACATCCTGGTCTTGGAGATGGCGTTGTGGACGCGGCCGCTGGGCCTGAAGACCTTCCGCAATACTCCCGAGAAGGCGCAAGCCACGCGCGTGCTCGCGGCCAATCAGGGCTTGTACAACGGCTTCCTGGCAGCGGGCCTGTTCTGGGGCGCGTTGCAGGCCCGCACCGATGTGCTGGGCTTCTTTCTGGGCTGTGTCGTCGTGGCAGGCTGCTATGGTGCCTACAGCGTCAACCGCCGCATCTTTTTCGTGCAGGCCTTGCCCGCGCTGATTGCCCTGGCGTTGCTGTGGTTGCCGCGCTGAGGCGGTGTGCTCGCTTCCTGTAGGAGCGGGCCTGCCCGCGATGGGGCGTTACCGGTAGAGCTTCATCGCGGGCAAGCCCGCTCCTACTAGGCGGCTCGCTGGAATTGCAGGTGTCGCGAACTGGTCGAAGGTGACAGCGACAGGCAATGCAACTGCGAGATGGTCGGTCTCTACAGTAGCCAATCTCCACAAACGACAACGGCGAGCCGAAGCCCGCCGCTGTCTGCTTGTCACCTCGGCCTGAGACCTACGCCGCTTCGCGCGGCTGCTGGGCTTGCGGCTTGTCGTAGTAGCTGGCCGCACGCAGTTCGTGCGGGTCGAAATCGTCCACGGTGATGGTGTCCATCATCATCTCGCGCAACTCTTCCAGCTGCCTGCGCTCGTCGCCGGTGATCACGCCTTCGGCCACGGCTTCGTCCAGCTGCGCGGTGAAATCCAGCGCTTCGATGCCCTTGGTCTTGAGCGCCTTGAGGAACTTGCGCTCCACCGGCTCGGCCAGCACGGCCTTGGCCAGATAGCTGGCGATACGTCCGCCCGGATTGTTGGCGCAGGGGGTCAGAAACACGCCCTGGCCCAGACGGTCGCGCGCTTCGTTCGGTGTCATCAGGATCGATGCCACGCGGTGTCCCAGCCGGTCGCCCGGTGCTTCGGCACGACGGCCCAGCGGGAAGATCAGCACCCACATCAGCCAGCCCACCGGACGGATCGGGAAGTTGCGCAGCGCCGCAGACAGCGCGGTTTCGATCTTGTGCACGCTGTCATGGAACGCCCAGGCCAGCAGCGGCTGATCGGTCGCCGGCGCGCCTTCGTCGTGATAGCGCTTGAGCATCGCGCTGGTCAGGTAGATGTGGCTCAGCACATCGCCCAGACGGCCAGACAGCGATTCCTTGAACTTGAGCTTGCCGCCGAGCATCAGCATCGACACGTCGGCCATCAGCGCCAGGTTGGCGGAATAACGATCCAGCTTGCGGAAGAAGCGCCGCGTGTACGCATCGCCCGGCGCTGCCCCGATGCGCGCACCGGTCAGCCCGAACCAGAACGAACGCACCGCATTGGAGATGCCGAAGCGGATATGCCCGAACAGACTCTGGTCGAACTCTTCCAGGCCACGACGCGTATCCGGATCCTGCGCCGCCTGCATTTCCTTCATCACCCACGGATGGCACAGGATTGCGCCCTGCCCGAAGATCAGCAGGCTGCGGGTCATGATGTTGGCGCCTTCCACGGTCACGCCGATCGGCGCCGCCTGCCAGGCACGGCCGGCGAAGTTGCGCGGCCCCAGGATGATGCCTTTGCCGCCGATCACATCCATCATGTCGCTGACCACTTCGCGGCCCATGGTGGTGCAGTGATACTTGGCGATCGCCGACGGCACCGATGGCACATCACCACGGTCCACCGCCGCAGCGGTGGCCTGCGACAACGCGCTGATGGCATAGGCCTTGCCGCCGATCCGCGCGAGCGCTTCTTCGACGCCCTCGAAGCGTCCGACCGACAGGCCAAACTGCTTGCGAATACGCGCATACGCGCCGGTGACCACGGCGGCATACTTGCTGCCACCGCTGGCCGTGGAGGGCAGGGTGATCGAACGGCCCACCGCCAGGCACTCGTTGAGCATGTTCCAGCCCTTACCGACCATCTCCACGCCGCCGATCAGCTGGCTCAGCGGGATGAACACTTCCTCGCCGTGGATCGGGCCATTCTGGAACGGCGAATTGAGCGGGAAATGGCGACGGCCGATTTCCACGCCGGGGGTCTCGCGCGGCAACAGGGCCAGGGTGATGCCGATGTCCTTCTTGTCGCCGATCAGGCCATCCGGATCGTAGGCGCGGAATGCCAGGCCGATCAGCGAGGCCACCGGCGCCAGGGTGATGTAGCGCTTGTCGAAGGTCAGCTTGACGCCGAGCACGTTGGCGCCATTCCACTCGCCCTTGCAGACGATGCCGTAGTCGGGGATCGAGGTCGCATCGGAACCGGCGAACGGACCGGTCAGGCCGAAACACGGCACTTCTGCGCCGACCGCCAGGCGCGGCAGATAGTAATCCTTCTGTTCCGGCGTGCCGTAATGCAGCAGCAGCTCGCCCGGCCCGAGCGAGTTGGGCACGCCGACGGTGGAGCTGACCACGCTGGAGATCGAGGACAGCTTCTGGATCACCTTGTGATGCGCCAGCGCACTGAAGCCCAGCCCGCCGTACTGCTTGGGAATGATCATGCCGAAGAACTTGTTCTTCTTGATGTATTCCCACAGCTCCGGCGGCAGGTCGGCGTGGACGTGGGTGATCTCCCAGTCGTTGACCATCCTGCACAGCTCTTCGACCGGGCCATCCAGGAAGGCCTGCTCTTCGGCGCTCAGTTGCGGCTTGGGATAGTTGAGCAGCTTCTGCCAATCCGGGTCGCCGGTGAACAGTTCGCCTTCAAAGCCCACCGAGCCGGTTTCCAGCGCGATGCGCTCGGTCTGCGACAGCGGCGGCAGCACCTTGCGGAAGAAGCCCATCAGCGGCGTGGTCAGCAGCGGCTTGCGCAGGAACGGCAACAGCACCGGTGCGGAAACCAGCACCACCAGCACGGCAGCGACGATGGTTGCGGTGAGATTGGCACCCAGCAACCAGCAGGCCACCAGCACACAGGCGCTCAGCGCGACCCAGGTGGCAAGGCGCATGCGGTGATAGGCAGCGATGCCCGCCGCCAGGATGACGAGGAGGAACGGTGCAACGATGCTCATGGTCTTGCTCCAGTGACATGCTCGGTAATGTTGGACGCTGCGATGGTGCCAACCGGGGGCAGTGCGTCCAGATAATGCAACACGGTTGCGGTAAACGTGGTGTTGTCGTCGCCGGCCAGCATGTGCGTGGCATCGGGCAGATGCACGTGCTGCGCATGCGGCGCGATCAACAGGAATTCCTTGATGGTGTCCGGAGTGACCAGGTCGCTGCGACCGCCGCTGATCAGCAACATCGGGCAACGCGCCCGCGCGGCGGCGTCCAGCAAGGTCTGTTGTTGTGCGTGCGGATCCTGTCCCGCCAGCTCATCGACCAGCCGTGGATCCCAGTGCCAGTGCCAGCGCCCGTCTGCGCGCTGCCTCAGCAAGGCCTGCAATTGCTCGGCCGTCTTGCGTGGGCGCTGTGGCAAATAGGCGGCAATCGCATCGGCGGCGGCATCCAGCGATGCGAAGCCATCCGGATGTGCGGTCATGAAACGCAGGATGCGCTCCACGCCCGCGGTATCCCAGCGCGGCGTGATGTCGACCAGCACGATCGCGCGAAACAGACCTGGCCAGCGCGCCTCGGCAAGCAGGCCGAACAAGCCGCCCATCGATGCGGCAACCAGCACCGGTGGCTCGGCCTGCTCGCCTGCCAACACGATCAGGTCATCGGTGAACTGCGTGGCCGAGTAGGGCAGGTCTGCGTCGTTGAAACCGGAATCGCCATGGCCGCGCGCATCGTAGGCCAGCGCCCGGTAGCCAGCTTCGGTCAGTTGGACCGCAGTGCTTTCCCACGCGTGCCGGGTTTGTCCAAAGCCGTGTGCCAGCAGCACCGTCGGCGTGTGGTCCGCGCCCCGCACCGACACCGCAAGCGATGTCTCGCCAGCGTCGATGCGCGAGGTAGACGCACTATGGGCGAGGCTCGGAGAAGAGGTGACCATACCTCATGGTATGGACCTGTCTGGGTCGCTGTCAATACTCCTTGGTATGGACGGTTAAGCCATTGAATCGTGGCAGTTGTATGTCCTTTTTGTGATGCATACTGCAACTGACTCAAGCGTATGGTTAAATCGCGGCAATGAATGACATCACCGACCCAAGCCTCACCACGCCCCGCGCCACGTCCGGTCGCGGCAACCGCCTCAGCGCGGACGATTGGGCGCAGGCCGCACTGGACCTGATCGCCGAACAAGGGGTGGGTGCCGTCGCGGTGGAGCCACTGGCACGCCGTCTCGGGGTGACCAAGGGCAGCTTCTACTGGCATTTTCCCTCGCGCGATGCCTTGCTGCAGGCAGCCCTGGAACGCTGGGAAATCTTCGAACAGAAGGAAGTGTTCGGCAGCCTGGAGGACGTGCCCGACCCCAGCGCACGCCTGCGCGCGCTGTTTCAACTGGTCGCGCACGAAGTCAAGCCGCACGTCATCTACAGCGAACTGCTCAAGGCACTCGACCACCCGGCCGTGCGCCCGGTCATCGACCGCGTCTCGCAGCGCCGCCTCGACTACCTGATCGCCTCGTTCCGCCAGGCCGGCCTGAGCCGCACCGACGCCCAACACCGCGCCCGCCTGGCCTACGCCGCCTACGTCGGTTTCCTGCAGCTCTCGCTGCAACTGCAGCAACCCAAGCAGGCCCGCGAAGACTTCGAGGCCTATGTCGAGCATGTGATCCAGACCTTGATTCCGGGGTGACCGGCACGCGTTGGATGCCGCGTCCGGTTCCCGCTTTTTGAACTCCAGACGCAACTACGGCCCCATTCGGGGCCGTAGTTGTTTTACGCCGCAGGCTCTATCAGAAGCGCTGGCGGTACTGCATGTACATGTAGCGGCCCGGCAGATCGTATTGCGGATCGAACATGTTGTAGGACGTGCTGTACGCGACCGGCGGATCCTTGTCGAACGCGTTGTTCAGGCCGACCGACACGGTTGCATTCCAAGGCGTGTTGTAACGCACCTGGATGTCGTGATACGTCGTCGCGCCGATGTGGTTACGCGGCGATGCGCCGTCGGCGGTGACGCGATCAGGCTCCGAGCAATACGCCTGGGCCAGCGCTGCAGACAGCGGGCAGACTTCCTCCATGCCGGACTTGTAGCGAATGCCCCAGTTGATGCCGAAATCGCCGAGGGACCAATCGACATAAAGATTGGAACGAATGCGCCAGTACGGATCCTGATTCAGGTAACGGCCCTGGAACTGCTCCAGTTCGGAATCGGCAGTCGCCTTGGTTTCCCAGCTCGACAGGTAGGTCGAATCCCAGCTGATGGTGAACTGGCCGAACGCCGTCTCCGGCAAGCGGTAGTTGATACCCAGATCCCAGCCTTCCACCTTGTACGACGCCAGATTCAACAGCGGCATGTTGATGTTGGTGATGGTGTAGGCGCCATCGGCGTAGGTCGGATCACGCGTGACAAGCGCGCAGTACTGAGCCTGTTCGCCGGCGCTGCCGCCATAGCACTTGTCGAGGATGAACTGTGCTGCGGGACGCGTGATCGCGTTTTCGATCTCGATCTGCCACCAGTCCAAGGTGACATTCAAGCCCTGCGCGAAGCTGGGGCTGAACACCAGGCCCAGGGTGCGGCTGGTCGAGGTTTCCGGCTGCAACTGCTCGTTGGAGGTGTAGGTGAACGGCTCCAGCGTCTGCTTGGCGCCGGTGCCTGCACCGGGCTGCACAAAATTGGCAGGCACGCCGGCTGCGGTGCAGTTCTGTGCCACGACCGGGTTGCTGAGCTGACCAGCCTGGATCGAGCAGGGATCGGCGTAGGTTTCGAACGAGTCGGCGTTACCGGCAAACAGGTTGTTGATGCTGGGCGCGCGGAAGCCTTCGCTGTAGTTGCCGCGGATCATCAAGTCCTGAATGGGCTTCCAGCGGAAGCCGAACTTGTTGTTCACGGTGTCGCCGAAGTTGCTGTAGTCCGAGTAACGCGTCGCGAGGCTGAAGTCCAGCAGCTGGGCGCCCGGCAGATCGGCCAGCACCGGGACCGACAGTTCCAGATAGAACTCGTCCAGGCTGTAGGAGCCTGCAGTCGGGCGTGCGCCGTTGCCGGTGCTGAGGCCCGCCGCAATGAAGGCGTCCGGATCGAACTGGCCGCTTTCCTTGCGGTATTCGTAGCCGGCCGCGAAGGCCAGCGGGCCAGCCGGCAGGTCGACGATGTCGCCGCTGAGATTTGCGGTGTAGCCCTTGGATTCAACCGAGGACGAGTCGTGCGCGGTGAAGCCGGTGTAATCCAGCGCCGCCTGGCTGATCGAGCCGCGCGGGCCCAGCGGATTGACCGGGACGCATCCGGGAATCACGTCGCCACCGGGTGCGGTGACGCAGACCGGCACGCCGCCACGCAGCTCGGAGGGGCCGTAGGCGTTGTTGAGGTTGGCAAGGTTGAACAGGCCGTAGGTCAGATCGTTCTGATCGGACTTGTCGTAGCGATAGCCCACATCCCAGTCGAAGCTATGGTCGGCAAATTCGAAGAAACCTTCCAGGCCACCGTAGAAGTGCCAGTTCTTGACGTTCTGATTGAACGAGCGGCCACCGGTTTCGATAAAGCGGCGGTTGACGCTGGTCAGGTTCTGGTCGAAGGGGTTGTAGAGGCTGTCGGCGCTCAAGGTCAGGCCGGTGACCGGCATTGCCGCCAGCAACTGCTCCGACTTGCGCTCGTTGTACATCGCCTCGGTGCGGAACGTCACGTTGTCGGTGAAGTTGAAAGTACCTTGAGCGAACAGCGAGGTGCGTTCCTGCGGGGTCAGCAGGTAGTTGTCCGGCGCGGTGTTGTAACCGTGGACATTGGCCACGTAAGGCGTTTCGACGCCATTGATCAGGATGCGGCGCGCACCATTGCGCACATACGAACCCGGGAATCCGGTGCCGCTCTGGCCGCTGAAGAATGGAGGACCGCCAGCGGAGATCTGTCGATCGCCCGCCATGACGGACTCTTCCTGCACGTACGAAGCGCCCAGCAGCAGGCTTGCGCGATCGGTGGTGGTGCCGATCGTGAAGTCGTAGGCCTGGCGCTGGCCATCGCCATCGCTGTACTGGCCAACGTTGACGCCTGCCTCGGCACCGTCGAAGTTCTTGCGGGTGATGATATTCACCACGCCGGCAATGGCATCGGAGCCGTAAATCGTCGACGCGCCATCCTTCAGGATGTCGATGCGCTCAACCATCGCAGTCGGAATGGTGTTGAGGTCGACGCTGCCGTCCAGACCCGTGGTCCAGCGGCGGCCGTTGACCAGCACCAGGGTACGTGCGCTGCCGAGGTTGCGCAGCGCGATGCCTGAGCTGCCGTCGCCGCCGTTATTGAAGGTGCGGTTCAGCGCCGCGCCGTTGGCTGCCACGCGCTGCAACACATCGGCAACAGAGGTGACGCCCTGCTTGTCGATGTCCTGACGGGTCAGCGTCAGAACGGGCTGCGACGTTTCAACGTCTGCGCTCTTGATGCGCGAACCGGTCACTTCGATCTTGTCGAGGTTGGTGGTGCCGGCTTCCTGAGCGATGGCGGTACCGGTACCGCCGACGCCCACGACAAGCGCGAGGACGACTGCATCGCGCAGCTTGTTGGACTTGCAATTCATTAGCTCTCTCTCCAAGTGATCTTGGGTACTGCCAAGGGTTGTTTGCCTGTCGGGGGCCCGAAAGAAGCGGATCCAAAACGTCAGGGTGAACCGATGGTATATGCGTTATGCGAGAAATTAAAGTCCCGTTAACGAAAAAGAAGAAAGACGTGAAAGGCTGCCGCAGGCCGAGTGCTGGAACGCAAAACGCCACCGGCTGCAAGCCGATGGCGTTAGGTAAAATAATTTAAAATCAATTACTTAGAGGTCTTGCTCGTACCGAACGTACGGGATCGTGCCGTCGCTGTTGCTCTCATTGCTCGGCGCAAACGGGTTCTTGCCGCGGGAGATGACGTTCTCTGCGCCGACGGTCAGCTGGCCGCTCCAGGGGGTGCGCCAGGTCAGACCCAGGCCCAGACCTTCCCACTTTTCCGGCTGGCCGGGGACGTCGACGACGCGGCCGATGACGTTGGCGCTGAAGGCACCGTAGCCGCCTCCGACGCTCAGGGTCTTGCTGTCCCACTGGTCGGCGATCGCCGGCGAAACGTCGGCCAGCGGTACCAGGCGCGCGCGCGCATAGGTGCCGCCGATCGAAACGAAGCCTTCGCGGCCGATGTTCTTCTGCCCGAACACGGTCAGGTCGTTCTGTTCGACGCGGGTCAGCGGTGCCTTGCCGGCGCCGATCAACCAGGCCGGCAGGGTATCCCGGCCGGTACCGGCAGTGACGCCGGCGCGTGCGCCGCCACGGTTGAAGCCCAGGGTTGCCGACACGCGGCGCGATGCGGCGGCGCTGTCTTCTTCGTCATCGCCGATGCCTGCGAGCAGGCAGTGGCTGGCGAGTCCGTTGATGTTGGTGCCGCGGCTGCTGTTGCAAATCAGGCCCAGCGAGTCGCCGGAGGTCAGGCCGAATGCCGCGTCCAGCGAGTTGCGGCCGAAGTGCCAGCGTGCACCGGCCCTCTGCTCGCCGGTGGGCTCCAGGTACAGAAAGGCTTCGACCTTGCCGCTGCCCTTGTTCCACACCGGCAGGATGGTGCTTTCACGTACCTGCTGGGTCGACTGCGCATGCACACCCGTAGCCGCCGCAAGGGCAACCATCAGAGCAAGCGGAAGGCGCAGTAGGTGTCGCATACCAGAGTTCAGACCCAGCGGCAGTTGTTAAGTTCCCGGAAGCGGGCAGTCGGAATGCTAGGGTGTTTATGATTATTTAACAAGTACTCACGATCCCCGGATCGCACCTGTCAAACCTTTCTACTGCAACCGCTCCGGCGCCTCCTGCAGGGGGCGCGCCTCGCTGAAAAGTACGTCCAGTGCGGTCAACGGAAAGTGATACTCACGCCCACAGAACTCGCAGCGGACCTCGACCTCGCCGGTCGCCTCGGCAGCGGCACGGGCCTCGTCTTCGCCCAGGGACTGCAGCATCGAGGCGACCCGCTCGCGCGAGCACGAGCAGCCGAAGCTGAGCGGCTTGCTGCCCAGTAATTGGGTGTCTTCCTCGTGGAACAACCGGTGCAGCAGGTCCTCGCTGGCGACCGAGAGCAATTCCGGTGCGCCCAGAGTGTCGAACAGCGCGCCGATGCGGGTCCAGCCATCGGTGTCGCCCTCGTCGCCTGGCAGCTTTTGCAGCAACAGGCCAGCGGCCTGATCCGGGCCGGCGGCCAGCAGCAGGCGGGTCGGCAGTTGCTCGGACTGCTGGAAATAAGTTTCGAACGCTTCGGCCAGATCCGGCGCCTGCATGCCGACCAGGCTCTGGTAGCGCTGCGGTTCGCGCGGGTCCAGGCCGGGGTTCTCGATGGTGATGGCCAGCAGCGCGGCCTCGCCCAGTTCGCGCAGGTCGGCGGGCGCATCGGCGCCGTCGGCCAGCTGCACGATGCCGCGCAAGGTGCCGGCCGCGGTGCATTCGGCGAACAGGGTGCGCAGCGTCTGGTTGCCGCGCAGCTGCACCGACAGACGCCCGTCGACCTTGGTGTGGCCGGTGAACAGGGCGGCGGCCACCGCCGCCTCGCCGAGCAATTGGCGTGCGGCGGGCGGGTAATCGGCGGCCCCCTGGATGTCGTGCCAGGCCTGGGTCAGGCGGACATGGACGCCGCGCACGCCGGCAGCAGGCAGCAGGAAACGGGAAAGCTGATCGTGATCGGTCATGGGAACATCGGACGTAAGGGACGCCGGTTGCCGGATAATGCAACGAGCATCGGGATGAAAGGTCGTAGCGAACAATGGGGACGGATGCATTGGATGGCAAGCAGGTGGCGCCACCGCGGCGCGTGCGGCGCTGGCTGCGCTGGCTGTTGGCAGCGCCGCTGCTGTTTGCCGCCGCGAGCGTGCTGCAGGTACTGGTGCTGCGGGTGATCGATCCGCCGATCAGCAGCATGATGGTCGGGCGCTATCTGGAAGCCTGGGGCGAGGGCGACTGGGATTTTTCGCTGCACCAGCAATGGCGCGACTACGACAGGATCGCCGCCAGCCTGCCGATTTCGGTGGTGGCCGCGGAGGATCAGCAGTTTCCGGTGCATCACGGCTTCGACCTGCAGGCGATCGAAAAGGCGCGCGATCACAATGCGCGCGGTGGGCGCGTGCGCGGGGCCAGCACGATCAGTCAGCAGGTCGCCAAGAACGTGTTCCTGTGGCAGGGCCGCAGTTGGGTACGCAAGGGCCTGGAGGCCTGGTACACGGTGCTGATCGAGTTGCTGTGGCCGAAGCAGCGCATTCTGGAGATGTATCTCAACGTGGCCGAGTTCGGTGACGGGGTGTATGGCGCGCAGGCCGCTGCCCGGCAGTTCTGGGGGAAGGATGCGGCCGGGTTGTCACCGACCGAGTCGGCGCGCCTGGCGGCGGTGCTGCCCTCGCCACGCCGCTATGACGCGCGTCGTCCCGGCGCCTATGTGCAACGGCGGACGGCATGGATCCAGCGGCAGGCGCGCCAGCTGGGTGGCCCTGCGTATCTGCAGGCGCCGTGAGCATGCGCACGTCCGGACCCGTGCAGCTGCCGGTGGCAGGAGACCGCCTGACGGTGGTGATTGCAGCCTATAACGAAGAGACCAGCATTCCACAGCTGCACCCGCGCCTGTGCGCAGTGCTGGCGGGCCTGAGTGGGGTGCAGACGCATGTGCTGTATGTCGACGATGGCAGCAGCGATGGCACCTGGAGCGTGTTGCAGGCACTTGCTGATGCCGATGCGCAGGTGAGTGCGGTGCGGCTGTCGCGTAACTTCGGCAAGGAGGTCGCGATTTCTGCAGGCCTGGACCATGTGCTGCCCGGTGCGGTGGTGCTGCTCGATGCCGATGGACAGGACCCGCCGGAGTTGATCCCCGAGTTCGTCGCGCTGTGGCGCGCCGGTTACGACAACATCTTCGGCACGCGGATTTTTCGCGAGGGCGAGAGCTGGCTGAAGCGCAGTGCGGCGCATGCGTTCTACCGGGTGATCCGGCAGTTGTCGCGCACGCCGATTCCGGCCGACACGGGGGATTTCAGGCTGTTGTCGCCGCGGGTGGTGGAAGCCTTGCAGCAGCTGCGCGAGCGCCACCGTTTCATGAAGGGGCTGTTCGGTTGGGTCGGGTTTCGCCAGGTGGCATTGCCGTACCGGCGTGCGCCACGGCTGTCGGGGCGCAGCAAATTCACCGTGTGGCGGCTGTGGAACTTCGCGCTGGATGGCATCACCAGCTTTTCCACCGTGCCGCTGCGCGTGGCGACCTATCTGGGCTTGCTCACCGCGCTGGTGGCATTCCTGTTCGGTGGCTGGGTGGTGATCAAGGCGGCGCTGATGGGCGACCCGGTGGCCGGCTGGCCGACCATGATGTCGGTGATCCTGTTCCTGGGCGGCATCCAGCTGATCGCCCTGGGCCTGATCGGCGAATACCTGGGCCGCTTGTACGACGAGGCCAAGCAGCGTCCGCTCTACCTGGTCGATACCCACTGCGGCGCGGTGGGAGTAGGCTGCGACCACCAGACCAAGCGCGGAGCGGGCCATGCAGACCGTACGACAGCTGTTGGGGACCAAGCAGATTGAGGTATTCGCGGTAGCGGCAGATGCTGCAGTGATCGAGGCGATCCGGCTGATGGCCGAGAAAGGCATCGGCGCGGTGTTGGTGATGGACGGGCCACGCCTGGTCGGCATCGTGTCCGAGCGCGATTACGCGCGCAAGGTGGTGCTGCGCGATCGCGCCTCATCGACCACCAGCGTTGCCGACATCATGAGCACTCAGGTGGTGACAGTGTCGCCGTCGGACACGGTGGAGCGCTGCATGCAGTTGATGACCGACGGACGCTTCCGGCATCTGCCGGTGGTCGACAACGGCCGCGTGCAGGGCGTGATTTCCATCGGCGATCTGGTCAAGGCGGTGATCGAGAACCAGCAGCGCGATATCGATCAGTTGCAGCGTTACATCGCCAGCTAGGGCCGTGCCGGCGACGTTCCCTGCGTTTTGTCTTGAACGACGCTGCTGCTCGCAATAGCTTGAGGAGTGTGGCGAGCCGATAGATCAGCTTTGGAGCGTTTGATCTGTGGCCTGGTCGCAAGGCCCTTGCCCGCCCACCATCGCAGGACACGCCGCAAGTACGTCCTTGTAGGCTCTTACGCGGCATCCATGCCGCGTAAGGTCCCGCGACGGTGAGCGGGCAAGGACCCGTCGAGAAGGTCGGTCTGCATGGTGCAAGCAGTGCAGGCCGTGCGGTCGTTCGAGGACTGCGGTCTGATCAGTTCCTGTTGATCCGGCCATCACTGCAGGTTTCGGGATCACTGCATCCGACAATGCACTTGCATGCAATCGACATCTTGCCTTTATCGCTACAGCGGTCGACAGGTTTGCTGACGGCGCAAGGTCGTGCAGTGAGCTTACTTTGCGAACTTGCCGCCGCAGTCGCTGTCCTTGCCGGGGCCCGGTTCGAAGGTTGCGAGCAAGGCGGCGGGTGGAGCGATCATGCCCAGGCCGACCGCAAGCGCGCCTCGCAGACCCAATGCCTTGAAGTCCGGACGGAAGGTCGGGTCCTTGAAGCTGCCGCCAATCCGCAATGGCGACCGCAGGCTCAGGATGCTGCGATCTTTCGGGCGTGGGCGCAGCAGCAGGTCCAGCGTCTCGTCCTTCAAGCTGATGCTGCCTTCGCCAATGATGATGGTGTCGGTGCTGTCGAAGGCCAGCGCACGCGATTGCATCAGGCCGTCCTGCACGCCGAAGTCGCCGAAGATGCAGCGCACCGGAATCTGGCGGTCCTTGGTGACCAGATACTTGAGCGACTCGGCGATATCCAGCCCGGCCAGCTCCATGATCAGATTGCCGACATGGCCGCGGCCCATGCCCACGCCGATCGTGCCGTCGGCGGTACCGAGCATCGCGCCGATCGAGTTGCCGCGTCCACGCAAATCGAATTCGCCACCGATGGCACCCGAGGCCTGCTTGGCGAGGGCGGTATCGGGGAAGAGTTGATCCAGCCGGATGCCGCGAAGACCTGCCTTGAGGTGCGTGGTGATCACCTCGCTGCGCGCATCCATGCGGATGATGGAGCGGATATCGCCACCGGCAACGCCGAAGTTCAGCGGGTCCAGCTGCAGCAAGCCGTCCTTCAATGTCAGCGAGGCATCCATGTCGTCCAGCGGCCACGATGGCGCATTGATGCGCTGCGCGCGCCAGCGTACCTGCGCATCCATCGCGCGTAGCTTCGACAAGTCGTACGGGGTGCTGGGGAGCACGCGTGCACTGGCTGCGAGCTGTGCCGCCTGTTTTTTCTGTTCTGCATTTGCCGACTCGTTCGCGCCGGTCTTCGGTGGCGCGCCGACGAAGCCCGCCAGGTCATCGAAGTCCAGGCGTTTGGACGCCAGATCGGCACGCAGGAACGGACGCTTGTTGCGCAGGTCCACTTCTGCAGTGCCCGACAGATCGCTATCGCCGGCGGTACCGGTGAACTTTTCGTAGCGCCAGAGCTGGCCGTTGCGGCGCAAATGACCGTCTAGCTTGTATGGCGGCGTCGACGGCATGGCCACGCCGGTCAGCGGATACAGGTCCTGCATGTCCTGGCCGCTGAGCGCCATTTGCAGATCGAAGACCTGGAACTGGAACGGGTTGGTCAAGGTGCCGCGCACGTGGGTGCGGGTGGCGCCGGCGCTGCCGCGCAGATCGATGCGGAATGGGTGCTCGCTCTGGCTCAGTTCCAGCGGCGAGGCAGTATTGCCCTTGAGCGTAAAGGGATAGCCCTTCCAGCGGCCCTTGCCGTCGATGCCGATCGGCGCTGCACGTTGGTCGCTGCTCGGTGGTGCGAGGCTGTTGATTGCCACATCCACGTTAGAGCGATTGGCTGCATCGATGTATTGCAGGCGCCCGTTGTTCACCAGCAGGCGGCCAAGGCGCGGCATGGTGCCATCGCCACTGTCCTGATCGAATACCCAGTTGCCGGGATGGGTGTCGTCGCCGGCTTCCAGCAAGAGGGTTGGGTGATCCAGGCGGATTTCCGGTAGACGCACCTTGCCGCGCAGCAGTGGCCACAACTCGACATCGATCTCGGCCGAGTTGAGCTCGGCCATCGGCCCGCGCTTGGACCATGCTGCGTTCGCCAGGCTCAGCCGATTGCCGCGCACGGTGGTCGTGCGGCCCAGCTTCACGTCCAGATAGCCGAGATGGAACTGGCGACCGGTCTTGGCGCTGACCACGCGCTCGACCGGACCGCGCAGCCAGTTCCACTGGAACAGCAGCACGAAGATCACCACGGCGGCAGCGACGATGGCAAGCCCGACCAGCCAGCGTCGACGACGTGGGCTGGGGGGCGATGGTGCAGCTGAGGTGTCGGTCACGTTGTCCACGCGGGCCATGGTTGGCGATGCCTCGTGCACGGCGCGCGAACGCGCCGCAGATCGCGTCTCACATCACCTGCGCAATCACCGCAACGAAGTGACAGGCACTGCCGGCCAGTACGAACAGGTGCCAGATCGCGTGGAAATAGCGCTGGGTGTCGCGTTGGTAGAAATACGTGCCCAAGGTATAGAAGAGTCCGCCGGCCAGCAGCCAGCACAGAGACCAGGTATCGACCGAGCGCAGCAAGGGCTGGATCGCCACCACGATCAGCCAGCCCATCGCCAGATACAGCACCGTCGACAGCAGGCGGAAACGACCGGTGAAAAACAGCTTGAAGACCACTCCGGCGGCGGCGATCGTCCAGATCGCGGCGAACAAGCCCCAGCCCCAGGAGTCGCGCAGATTGATCAGCGTAAACGGGGTGTAGGTACCGGCGATCAACAGATAGATCGCGCAGTGATCGAGCACCTGCAGGCGCGCCTTGGCGCCCGGGTGCGGGATGGCATGAAACAGCGTGGAGGCGACGTACAGCAACACCAGGGTGGCGCTGAACACGATCGAGGTGGCCAGTTGCCAGCCGTCGCCATAGACGGCGGCCAGCGTGATCAGCACCGAGCCACCGGCCAGTGCGGCAATCGCACCCAGGCCGTGGGTCACGGCGCTGGCTATCTCGTCGCGCAGGTCGGTCGAGGGGGAGGCGTCTGCGTTCATGCCAAAAAGGTACCGCAATTGCGAGCAATTCGCATCGCCGGCAAGTGCGGTCGCAGGCGCCGGTTCAAGCCGCGGTCAATCGATCGCCTTGGCATGCGCGTGTTCGCGCGTGGCAGAGAAGCGCACGTCCGGCGCGCGTTCCTGCGCCAGCTGCAGATTCACACGCGTCGGTGCGAGATACACCAGCTGGCCGGCCGCGTCGATGCCCAGGTTGCCGGCATTTTTCTCGCGGAACTCCTCCAGCTTCCTGGCGTTGTCGCAATGCACCCAGCGTGCGGTGGTAACACTGACCGGCTCGAAGATCGCGTCCACGCCGTATTCGTCCTTGAGCCGGTAGGCCACCACGTCGAACTGCAGCACGCCTACCGCGCCGAGGATCAGATCGTTGCTCATCAACGGCCGGAAGAACTGCGTGGCGCCTTCCTCGGACAGCTGCGCCAGGCCCTTTTGCAACTGCTTGAGCTTGAGCGGGTCGCGCAGGCGCGCCCGCCGGAAAAGCTCCGGTGCGAAGTTGGGAATGCCGGTGAACGACAGCGATTCGCCTTCGGTGAAGGTGTCGCCGATGGAGATGGTGCCGTGGTTGTGGATACCGATCACGTCGCCCGGCCAGGCTTCGGCGGCGATTTCGCGGTCGGAGGCCATGAAGGTCAGCGCGTTGGCCAGCTTGACGTCCTTGCCGCTGCGCACATGCAGGGCCTTCATGCCGGCGGTGAACTTGCCCGAGCACACGCGCATGAAGGCCACGCGGTCGCGATGCTGCGGGTCCATGTTGGCCTGGATCTTGAAGACGAAGCCGCTGAGCTTGGCTTCGGTCGCCTCGACCCGGCGGCCGGTGGTGTCGCGCGCCTGCGGCGGCGGCGCGTGCTCGACGAAGAAATCCAGCAGCGGTTGCACGCCGAAGTTGTTGACGCCCGAGCCGAAGAACACCGGGGTCTGCTGGCCGGCGCGATAGGCGTCCAGATCGAATGGATTGCTGGCACCCTGCACCAGTTCCAGCTCGTCGCGCAGCTCGGCCAGCATCTGCGCGCCGATCTTTTCGGCAAGGCCGGGCGCATCCAGCGACGGGAAGATGGTCGAATCCTGGCGGGTGAAGTTGCGGCCCTGTTCGTACAGGTGCACCTCGCCCGTGATCAGGTGCACCACGCCCTTCAGGCGCTGGCCCATGCCGATCGGCCAGGTCACCGGCGCGCACTGGATGCCGAGCACGGTCTCGACTTCATCCAGCAGATCGATCGGGTTCTTGCCCTCGCGATCGAGCTTGTTGATGAAGGTCATGATGGGGGTGTCGCGCAGGCGGCAGACCTCCATCAGCTTGATGGTGCGTTCTTCCACGCCCTTGGCGACGTCGATGACCATCAGCGCCGAGTCCACCGCAGTCAGCACCCGATAGGTGTCCTCGCCGAAGTCGGCGTGGCCGGGGGTGTCGAGCAGGTTGACGATCTTGCCCTCGTACGGGAACTGCATCACCGAGGAGGTGACCGAGATGCCGCGTTCCTTTTCCAGCGCCATCCAGTCCGAGGTGGCGTGACGGGCGGCCTTGCGGCCCTTCACCGAGCCGGCCATCTGGATCGCACCGCCGAACAGCAGCAGCTTTTCGGTCAGCGTGGTCTTGCCCGCATCGGGGTGGGAAATGATGGCGAAGGTGCGGCGGCGCGCGGCTTCGTTGGAGACGTCGGACATGGGCTGAGCGCGCCCGGTCGGACGCCTGCGGAAACTGAGGAAGCCGGAGATTATAGCGGCTTCGCCGCAGCCGGCCTCTGTAGCGCCGGTCAGGGGCTCTCCGGGCGGCAGGTTGGCGCTCCCGGGTGCCGCCACTCACGGTGCCGGCGAGGGGAACTGCAACTCGCCCTGCGGGCCCAGCATCCGGAACGGCAACGAGATCAGGCGCATGTCCGCATTGCGCTGGAGCGAAAAATGCAGGTGCGGGGCCGTGCTGAAGCCGGTACTGCCCGAGGCGCCCAGGCGCTCGCCGGTGCGCACCACCTGGCCCGGGCGTACCGCCACGCCATCTGGCGCCAGGTGGGCATAGATGGCCATGCTGCCGTCGGCGTGCAGCACCCGCACCAGGTTGCCGGCGCCGGCGGCCTGGTCATGCGGGCCGCCTTCGATCACATCGCGCCGTACCTCCATGACAGTGCCCGCGCGTGCCGCCAGCACCGGCGTGCCCTGCGGCAGCGCGAAGTCCACCGCGTACCAGTTGGGCGCATCGGTATGGCTGAAGGTCCCGCCAAAGCCCTGGTCCACTTGGATCGGCGCATCGCGGAACGGGAGCTGGTAGCGCACTTGCTGCTGCGGGCGGGCCTGCGGATCGCCGGGCACCAGGTCGAGCTTGAGTCCAAGCCCACCCAGGCTGCGCTGGCTACTGACCGGATACAGCCGGGCGAGCAGGCGGCGCTCGTGCGCAGCCAGTTGCACCGTCAGCGGCAACTGCGGCACGGCGCGGTAATCCTCGCTGGGCGGTGCGCTCAGTTGCACCTGTGCGGGCCCGGCCAGCGGGTTGCTGACCCAGGCCAGGTAGGCCGGCGCCTGCCATTCCAGTTGCAATGAGGGGCCGGTGCCGGGCGATGCGGGCGCCGTCTGTGCCGCTGCGACTGATGGCGAGCTCGCAGCCGTGTTTGCGGCACCGGGCCAATGCCAGCGTTGCTGCGCGTCGGCGGACGCGGCGTACGCCAGAAACGCGATGAAGCACTGCCGGGCGAGGGCGGGCAGGGCGCTGCGAGACACGTGGTCGGGCACGCGATCGGCTCGAACGAAGGAGCCTCAAGTATGCGGTCCATCACAGGCCGCAGTGGTATCGGATGAAAATATATCTTTCCATCCGCATGAAGAGATTGACACCGCAAAAAAGTGGTGGCATCTTGGCTTCACCATCGAGACCGGCGGAGGGACAGGCCCTTTGATGCCGGGGCAGCCAGCGGAGCGCGCAAGCGCCCGCGTTTGGTGCCAAATCCTGCGGGGACCTCCGCGTCCGCCGAAAGATGGTTCGAATCGTGCCTTGCGCACGTCGAACGCGAGCTCCCGCGAAGCTCGATGGCCGATCCACCCCGGATATCGCCATGAGCCTCGTGAATACAGCATCGCCATCACCGACCGATTACGCCGAGACACCCGCCACCACCGATGACGGCTTGATTGCCGTACGCGGCGAGCGTGTCATTGCCTTGCCGATGCGCCATGCCGGCATGCGCGAGCTGCGGCTGCGCTATGAACTGATCGGCGCAGCCAATGCGCCGGTGGTGTTCGTGGCCGGCGGGATTTCCGCGCATCGCCATCTGGCCGCCAGCGACCTGTTCCCCGAGAAGGGCTGGGTGGATGGCCTGGTGGGCGCCGGCCGCGCGCTGGATCCGGCATCGCGCCGCCTGCTGGCGTTCGACTTTCTCGGCGCCGACGGCACGCTGGATGCGCCGATCGACACCGCCGACCAGGCCGATGCGATCGCCGCCCTGCTGGATGCGCTGGGTATCGCGCGTTTGCATGGCTTTGTCGGCTACTCGTACGGCGCGCTGGTCGGTTTGCAGTTCGCGACCCGCCATGCCGCTCGTGTCGGTACCCTGGTTGCGGTCAGTGGCGCGCATCGCGCCCATCCCTATGCCGCCGCCTGGCGTGCATTGCAGCGCCGCGCGGTGGCGCTGGGCCAGCTGCAATGTGCCGAAAACCATGGGTTGGCGCTGGCACGGCAGTTCGCCATGCTCAGCTACCGCACTCCGGAAGAATTCAGCGAGCGCTTCGACGCGCCGCCGGAAGTGATCAATGGCCGCGTGCGCGTGGCCGCCGAAGACTATCTGGATGCCGCCGGCGCGCAGTACGTCGCGCGCACGCCGGTGACCGCCTACTTGCGGCTGTCCGAATCCATCGACCTGCATCGCATCGACCCGGCCCAGGTGCGCGTGCCCACCGTCGTCGTTGCGGTGGAGGGCGACCGCCTGGTGCCGCTGGCCGACCTGGTCAGCCTGGTCGAAGGGTTGGGGCCGCGCGGCAGTCTGCGCGTGCTGCGCTCGCCGTATGGCCACGACGCCTTCCTGAAAGAAATCGATCGCATCGACGCGATCCTCGCCACTGCCCTTCGCATCACCGGAGAAACCGCATGAGCTTTCGTGACCCCGCCGACGCCCCCTGTACCGCCGCCACCGCCGCCGTCCGCGCCGGTATCGATCGCGACACTGCCTATGGTGCGGTGACGCCGCCGATCGTGCTGTCGTCCAACTTCTCCTTCGATGGTTTCGGCAACAAGCGCCAGTACGACTACACGCGCAGCGGCAACCCGACCCGCGATCTGCTCGGCGAAGCGCTGGCCGAGCTGGAAGGCGGTGCGGGCGGGGTGATCACCTCCACCGGCATGGGCGCGATCAACCTGGTGCTCAATGCGTTGCTGCAGCCGGGCGACACCCTGGTGGTGCCGCACGATGCCTACGGCGGCAGCTGGCGCCTGTTCAACGCGCTGGCCAAGAAGGGCCACTTCGCGTTGATCACCGCCGACCTCACCGACCCGCGTTCGCTGGCCGATGCTTTGGCGCAGTCGCCCAAGCTGGTGCTGATCGAAACCCCGTCCAACCCGCTGTTGCGCATCACCGATCTGCGCTTCGTCATCGAGGCGGCGAAGAAGGCTGGCGCGTTGACCGTGGTGGACAACACCTTCCTGTCGCCGGCGCTGCAGAAGCCGCTGGAGTTCGGGGCGGACCTGGTGCTGCACTCCACCACCAAGTACATCAACGGCCACAGCGATGTGGTGGGCGGTGCGGTGGTCGCGCGCGATGCCGAACTGCATCAGCAGCTGGTGTGGTGGGCCAATGCGCTGGGGCTGACCGGTTCGCCGTTCGATGCCTTCCTCACCTTGCGCGGTCTGCGCACGCTGGATGCGCGCCTGCGCGTGCATCAGGAAAACGCCGACGCCATCGCCGAGCTGCTGGACGGGCATGCGGTGGTCAACCAGGTGTATTTCCCCGGCCTGGCGTCGCACCCGGGTTATGCACTGGCTGCGCGCCAGCAGAAGGGCTTTGGCGCGATGATGAGTTTCGAGCTCGACGGTGGCGAGGCTGCGGTGCGCGCGTTTGTCGATGGTCTGCGTTATTTCACCCTGGCCGAGTCGCTGGGCGGTGTGGAAAGCCTGATCGCGCATCCGGCCTCGATGACGCATGCGGCGATGACCGCCGAAGCCCGCGCTGCCGCCGGGATTTCCGATGGCCTGCTGCGGCTGTCGATCGGTATCGAATCGGCAGAAGACCTGTTGATCGATCTGCGCGCCGGCCTGGCGCGTGCCGAAGCGACGCTGACCAGCGCAAGCCGCAAACAGGTCGACGCGTGAGTACCGTGCTGCCTGTTTCGCGCCGCGCTTCGGCGGCAGCGGTGACGCCGACACCACGGCTGGCCTTGCTGGGCACCGGGACGGTGGGGCGCGCGTTCGTGGCGCGCTACACCGCGCTGCAGGAGCGCCAGCTGCAGTTGCCGCGCTTTGACTGGTTGGCCAACTCGCGTATTGCCCAAGATTGCGGCACCAGCGCCGCACAGGCCCTGCACCAGGCCAATGCCGCGCCGCGGGGCCAGGCCGTGCTGCAGCCGTGGGCGGAAACCACGGCGTTACGTGCCGGCGATGTGCTGGTGGATGCGACCGCCAGCGAGGTCGTTGCCGACTGGCATGCGGAATGGCTGCTGCGTGGCGTACACGTGGTCACTGCCAACAAGCTAGGCCAGGGCACCGCGTTGTCGCGCGCGCAGGCCGTGCACGCGGCGCGTCACGCCAGCGGTGCGCACTACGGCGACAGCGCCACCGTGGGGGCGGGGCTGCCGGTGCTGAGCAGCGTGCGCGCACTGGTGGCGGGTGGCGACCATATCCATTCGATCGAAGGGGTGTTGTCCGGATCGCTGGCTTGGCTGTTTCATCGCTACGACGGTACCGGCGCATTTTCCGAGTGCGTGCGTGAGGCGATGGCGGCCGGCTATACCGAGCCGGATCCGCGCATCGATCTGTCGGGCGAGGACGTGCGGCGCAAGTTGCTGATCCTGGCGCGCGCGGCGGGCTGGCAGCTGGAAGCCGAACAGGTGCATGTGGAATCGCTGGTGCCGGCAAGCATTGCGCGGTTGCCGCTTGATGCCTTGGATGCGCAACTGGGCGCGCTGGATGCGGTGGTCGGCGCGCGCTGGCAGCAGGCACGTGCTGCGGGGCGTTGCCTGCGCTTCGTCGGCCGTGTGGACGCACATGGTGCCAGCGTCGGCTTGCGCGAGTTGGCGCTGGATCACCCGCTGGCCGGCGGCGCCGGCACCGATAACCGTGTCGCCATCAGCAGCGATCGCTATCGCCAGCAGCCATTGCTGATCCAGGGGCCGGGCGCGGGTGCCGAGGTGACGGCGGCGGCGTTGCTGGATGATGTGTTGCGGATTGTGGCTGGGTAGCCGGCTAAGGACATGGAAAGGCGCCGGCGCTCTTTGAGCGCGGCTGTGGGGGCGCGCGCTGTCGATTGGATCGCCACGCGTGTTGATGGCCTGCCGACTGCTCTGCACCTTGCAAACGGCTCAGCTGCAGCTCGCCCTTGCGCAAGCTGCAGCTTCCGAGGATGCGTTGGTCATGCCAATCGCACCGCCGCTGGCATTGCTTACGGCGCAATCGCCTTCAGTAACGCGGCATTGAACCGTGTCGGGTCCTGCACCTGCGGCGAATGTCCGAGATCGGCGAACTCGACGAGCTTCGCGTTCGGAATCGCCGCGGCCGCACGCTTGCCCAGCTTGGTGTAATCGCCGACACGTGCCTTGACCTCGGGCGGTGCGGTGTCCTTGCCGATCGCGGTGCGGTCCTTGAGACCAATGAACAGCGTGGTCGGCACGCTGAGTTTGGGCAGTTCGTAGACCACCGGTTGGTTGAACACCATGTCGTAGGTCAGCGCCTGGTTCCAGGCAACCGCCTGCCTGCCGTTGCCCAGCGACATGCCGGCCTGCATGCGCGCCCAGCGCTCGAACTCGGGCTTCCACTGGCCGGCGTAGTAGACCTCCATCTGATACTTCTTGATGCGCTCGAAGCTGATCTTCAGTTCGTTGTCGTACCAGGCATCGACGCTGCGCCACGGAATGCCTTCGGCCTTCCAGTCTTCCAGGCCGATCGGGTCGACCAAGGCCAGGTGCTCGGTGGCCTGCGGATACATCAGCGCGTAACGGATGGCGAGCATGCCGCCCATCGAATGGCCGACCACCACCGCACGTTCGATACCCAGCTTCTTCAGCAGCGCCTGGGTGTTGTCGGCCAGTTGCGCGAAGGAAAACTGATAGGCGGCCGGCTTGCTGGATTTGCAGAAGCCCACCTGGTCAGGCGCAATGACGCGGTAGCCGGCGGTACTCAACGCGGCAATGGTCTGTTCCCAGGTGGCGGCGCAGAAGTTCTTGCCATGCAGCAGCACGGCGGTGTGCCCGTTGGGTTTGCCGGTGGGCGCGACATCCAGGTACGCCATTTCCAGCGGCTGCCGTTGCGAGGTGAACGCAAAGGTTTTGACCGGATAGGGGTAGTCGAAGCCTTCCAGGCGCGGGCCGTAGCTGGCTTCCTGTGCCATCAGAGGGCCGCAGGCCAGGGCCAGGGCGAGAATGCAGGCAAGCTGTCGCATCGCGATCTCCGTCGGGATCCAGCGTCAGACGGTACATGGCGGCATGTGGTGGGGACGTACAGCGCTGGCATGCGACTGCATCGGCGGGCGCTGCCGTTGGATGCATTGCCCAGTTTCGCGATGCCTGGAGAGTGACTGCAATACATGGCGCGGCCCGGGGCCGCGCCCGGCTCAGCATTCGATAACGTTGACCGCCAGGCCGCCGCGGCTGGTTTCCTTGTACTTGTCCTGCATGTCGCGGCCGGTGTCGCGCATGGTCTTGATGACCTTGTCCAGCGACACCTTGTGCTTGCCGTCGCCGCGCATGGCCATGCGGCTGGCGTTGATCGCCTTGACCGCGCCCATTGCATTGCGTTCGATGCAGGGGATCTGCACCAGGCCGCCGATCGGGTCGCAGGTCAGGCCCAGGTTGTGCTCCATGCCGATTTCGGCGGCGTTTTCGATCTGCCCCGGATTGCCGCCCAGCGCGGCGACCAGGCCGCCGGCGGCCATCGAACAGGCTACGCCCACTTCGCCCTGGCAGCCGACCTCGGCGCCGGAAATGGAGGCGTTTTCCTTGTAGAGGATGCCGATGGCCGCAGCGGTGAGCAGGAAGTCGAAGATGCGCTGCTCGGATGCGCCGGGGCAGAAGCGGTCGAAGTAATGCAGCACCGCCGGGATGATGCCGGCCGCGCCGTTGGTGGGCGCGGTGACCACGCGGCCACCGGCCGCGTTTTCCTCGTTGACGGCCAGTGCGTAGAGATTGACCCAGTCCAGTGTGGTCAGCGGATCGCGCATTGCCGCCTCCGGTTTGGACGACAGCTCGCGATACAACGCCGGCGCGCGCCGCGAGACGTTCAGGCCGCCCGGCAGCGTACCTTCCTGGCGGATGCCGCGCTCCACGCAGGACTGCATTGCCGCCCACAGCTCGCGCAGACCAGCGCGAATCTCGTCCTCGCTGCGCCAGCTCTTTTCGTTTTCGAACATCAGCGCGGCGATGCTCAGGCCGCTGCGTGCGCATTGCGCGAGCAGTTCGTCGCCGCTGAGGAAGGGGTAGGGCAGCGGCGTTTCGTCGGCCACGATGCGGTCGTCGGCGGCATCGTCCTGGTTGACCACGAAGCCGCCGCCGACCGAGTAGTAATCGCGCGTGGCGATCACCGCTTCATCGGCATCGTAGGCGGTAAAACGCATGCCGTTGGTGTGGTAGGGCAGCTTCTGCCGCTTGTTCATCGGCAGGTCGCGTTTTTCGTCGAAGGCGATGACGTGCTGGCCCATCAGGCTGATGCGCTTGCTGGTGCGGATGCGCTCCAGCGTGGTCGGGATGATGTCCGGGTCGATCAGGTTGGGGCGGTGGCCTTCCAGGCCGAGCAGCACGGCCTTGTCGGTGCCGTGGCCGCGGCCGGTCAGGGCCAGCGAGCCGAAGACTTCGGCGCGGATGCGCACCACATCCTGCAGGCGGCCGGCATCCAGCAGCCAACGATGCACGAAGCGCTCGGCCGCGCGCATCGGCCCCACGGTGTGGGAGGAACTCGGACCGATGCCGATCTTGAACAGGTCGAACGTGCTGACAGCCATGCTTGCCGGAGAGGTGAGCGTAAAGGCGGCTATTCTAGTCGCTCGGCGCTTGCGGCACGGCTGCAGCGCAGCATGGGAGCTCCCGATGGCCTTGATCCTGTACCAGCGCGACGACTGCCACCTGTGCGACCAGGCCGTGGAAGTGCTGGCGCAGGCACGCGCAGGCGAGTTCGGCAGCGTGTTCATCGATAACGATGCTGCGCTTGAGTCCGCTTATGGCGAACGCGTGCCGGTGTTGCGCGATGCCGATGGGCGCGAGTTGGAGTGGCCGTTCGATTGCCAGCGGTTGCGTGACTGGCTGGATGCCGGCACGCGCTGATGCGCTGCGTACGCACCCGATACGCGCCAGACTGTGGGCTTGGAGCGGCTGAAAACGACTCGTGCCGGTCTAGTGCATAGCGGATGATCTGGGCCTTCGCTGCGGGGCGGCTGATCTGCGGGTTTGCTGCAGGGCCCTTGCCCGCCCACCATCGCAGGACACGCTGCAAGTACGTCCTTGTAAGCTCTTACGCGGCATCCATGCCGCGTAAGGTCCCGCGACGGTGGGCGGGCAAGGACCAGTCGAACTGGTCGGTGCGCATGTTTTCAACAAAGCAACCGACTCACTCTCCGGTGCGGTGTCCTCGCCGATTGCGGGACCGTTGGCGGCATGGATGCCGCCATCGAGCCCCCAGCGACGGGTTCACGGCGTGTCCCGCGAGCGGCGAGGGCACCGCGCCCTCGACCAACTCGGCGTTTGACTGCATCTAACAAGATGCCGCTGACAAACCATGCTTGTCGGCGGCCCGTTCAAAGTATGAGCCGCGTTGATTCAACGGCACCACTGGTCCTCGCAGGGCACGCCATCGTGGTCGCCGTCCATTGCGGTATTTGGGCAATGCTGCAGTACGTAAGTAGCTTCGGCGCAGGAACTCATCTGTGTGCAACGCGTGCGTCCGCCGCAGCTGTATTGCGCGGTGGGTGCAGACGCAGGAGCGGCTGCTACGGGCCGCGCTGGCGGTGACGTTTGTTCTAGTGTCGGTGCCGGGGTGAGCGCATTGATCAAGTAATCGCGCTGCTGATAGGCGAACGCCCCGCCACCGAGCACCAGCATCATGAGCAAGACCTTGCCAAGCCCGATCTGCCCTTTTGCCGGCGCCGTGCGTGCGGTGTTGCGTCGCACAGGGGGGACATGCTTTGGCGCGTGCGTACCGCCACGCACGACGCGCACCGCGCGCGGGCGACCATCCGGGCCAGGCTCGGTTTCGAAAGAGATCACTTCGCCGATGCGCGGCGCCTCGAAGCTGCGTGGAAACGCTGAAATGTGTACGAACAAATCATCCCCCGGCTGCGCCGGCGTGATGAAGCCGAAGCCGCGATCGGTATTCCAGCGGGTCAAGGTTCCATGCGTGCGCATCGGCGGCGTCCCTGGGATGAATGCCGAGTCTAGCTGTCGCGCGGTGTCATCCGGCCGCCAGGCACAAAAAAACGGCGGACCCGACGAGGTAGTCCGCCGTTCAATGGCCGCGTCCGGTTGCGGCCGGTGGCGTTACTTCGCCTTGAACACGACCTTGGTGCTGATCGCGGTTTGGTTGGGAATGGTCTTGGTATCGGCCCAGTCGCCGCCGCCGACGCCGAAGTCCAGGCGCTTGACCAGCGCCTTGCCGGCCAGCACCGGCTGCGCGCCGGGTGTCCAGGTGAAGGTCAGCGTGACCGGCTTGCTGACGCCGCGCAGTTCCAGCGTGCCGTCGGCCGCGTATTGGTTGCCGCCGAGTGCGCGGAACTTGTCGGCGCGGTAGCGCGCGGTGGCGAACTTGGCGACGTTGAAGAAGTCCGGCCCCTGCAGGGTCGAGTCACGGTCGTTGTTGCCGCTGATGGCACTGGCCAGCGGGATGCGCACATCGAGCTTGGCGCCGGCAAGATTGGCCGGGTCGAAACTCAGCGTGGTGTCGAAACCGGGGAACTTGCCGGTAAACACTTCGCCGTCGTACTTGCTGGCAAACACCAGCGACGAGCCGGGCGCCTGCACGTAGTCGGCAGCGAGGACCGGGGTGGTGGCGAACGTGGCCACCAGCGAGGCGGCGACCAGCAGGGGAGAGGCGAACAACCTGGACGACATGGGGAATCCTTTAGGGTTTGGAAGAGAGCCAGCCGCGCGGCAACATCCGCACCAAGGTGGCGTCACGCTGGAACAGGTGGTGGTAGAGCGCAGCGCCGGCATGCGCCAGCACCACGGCAATCAACAGCCAGAAGCCCCACTCGTGGATGAAGTGCGCAACCGCACGCAATTGTTCGTCCGGCGGGCTGAGCTTGGGCACGGCGAACAGGCCAAACCAGCGGAACGGGCGCAGGCCGCTGGTGGAGTCGTACAACCAGCCCGACAGCGGCATCGCAAAGATCATCGCGTACAGCAGCCAGTGGGTCAGCCCGGCGATGCGTTCCTGCCAGCGTGGGGTGCCGGCCACCGGCGGCGGCGCGCCCGCATGGAGGCGCCAGCCCAGCCGGACGATCACCAGTGCCAACACGGTCAGGCCCACCGACTTGTGCGCGGTGTAGACCCAGAAGTATTTCGGCGTCTTGGGCAATTCGCCCATGGTCAGGCCGACGATGCCCAGCACCAGGATCAGCAGGGCGATCAGCCAGTGCAGGGTCTGGCTGACACCGCCCCAGCGTTCGATGTTCTTCAGGGTCATGCTCAGGATTCCGGGCTGGGCGCAGCGTCAGGGGCGGCGGGTGCGTTTTGGGGTTGCGGCGTGTCGTCGTCGGCGCGGCCTTCGCGCACGGCTTCGGCTTCGATGCGCAGTTCCACCGTATCGCCGATCATCGATTTCCACGCGTCGATGCCGAACTCCGCACGGCTCAGCGTGGCAGTGGCGGAAAACCCGGCGGTGCGGCGGAACGGCGGCAATGGATGGCGTTTGAGCGCATTGAGGGTGACGTCCAGGGTGACCGGGCGGGTGACCCCGTGCAGGGTCAGGTTGCCGGTGACCTTGGCGTGGTTCTCGCCGCTGGCTTCCACCTGCGTGGAGACGAAATGCGCGTCGGGAAAGTGCTCGGCGTCGAGTAGGTTGCGTGCCAGGGTGGCCTCGTTCCACTTGGCATCGCCCAGGTCGGCGCGCTGCAGTGGCACGGTCACGTCCAGCCGTGCCGAGGCCCAGTCGTCCGGGTCGAACACCAGCGTGCCGCTGGTTCCGGAAACGGTGCCCAACGCCTTGGAAAAGCCGGCATGTTCGACCGCGAACAGCACCCGCGTGTGCACCGGATCCAGCGCGTAACGCACCGGCGCGGCGGTCGCGGCAAGGCTGGTCACGACCAGGGCGGGAAGCAGCAACAGGCGGGCGAGGGTTGTCATGGGCGGATTCTAGACATATCCCGCTGCACCGCGCTTGGCTTGCGCTCGCAACGATCCGTTGCGAGCATGCGGGCTGGACGTGGAAAGGATGCCCACATGCGTGCGCTTGCTGTTTTGTTGGTCTTGCTGCTGGGCGCAATGCCCTGTGTGGCGAAGATTCCGGAGATTCCGCGTTTCCGGATCGTGGGTCCCAGCGACGGACTCCCATCGACCATGGTGGTTGCGATCCACCAGGATCGCGCCGGCTATCTGTGGCTTGGCACCCTGGATGGTTTGGTGCGGTACGACGGCGCAGGATTCAGGACCTGGCGACATGATCCTTCCGACCCGACATCGTTGCCCTGCAACGCGATCCAGGCGCTGCACATCGACGCGCTTGACAGGATATGGATCGGCTGCGGCAAGACGCTGAGCGTCATGGATGCCGGACGAGGCCATTTTCGGCACTACCGCGCGGTTGACTATCCGTCGATGAAGGACGGCGAGATCTACAGCATCACTGCGTTCGACGGCGATATCTGGGCCGGAACCACGACCGGCGCGCTGATTCGCATCGATACTTCCGGCGTGATGTCGTCGGTGGATCTGGGTACGCTCGATGGCGACCTTGACCAGGCCATGGTCATGAATCTTGCGGCGGACAACCGGCAGCGGCTGTGGATCGGAACCACCGCTGGACTGGCGTATTACGACGGAAAACGTCTGCATCGCGTCTATGTCCCGGACGAGCCTAATCGGCAGTCTGCCATCTTCGGTCTGCAATGGGCGGGCGACCGTCTGTGGCTGGGCAGCGAGTCGGGGCTGCACGTCATGGGATCCGACGATCGATGGCAGCCGCTTCCCTGGGGGACGATGTTCGGCACCGGCAACGAATTCTGGGGTGCAGTGGCTGCCCCGGACGGCGAATTCTGGTTGGGAAGCGGACGCGGTCTGTGGCGGACCCGCGGCGAGCGTCCACCGGTCCCAGCCTTCAGCGGAGAGGGGGCTTTGTCACGCCGTAATGTCATTGGCCTGCTTGGAGCCGCTGATGGCGGGCTATGGGTTCCGATGCATGGCACCGGCCTTGGGTACTTGCCGGCAGACTGGAAGCGCACTGCCGTGCTCAAACCCGCGGTGCCGACGGGTGATGCCATCTATTGCAACCTGGCCCCTGCCACACGGTCCGGTGGTCTGTGGCAAGTCGATGCGGAAGGTCGCTTGTTGCGCGTCGATCCAAGCACTGGCGACACGTTTCAGACAGGGTTGCAGTCGTCGCAACTCAAGGACATGGAGTTGGTGTCGGCGCTGGAGGATCGCCTGCAACGTGTCTGGCTAGGCAATTTGAGTTTTGGCCTTTCCCGCATGGACCTGCGGACCGGTGAATTCATCCACTGGCCGTCCGATGGCCCCGAACCGGCGTCGGCGCTATCGGCGCCTGACTGGATCATCGAGCATGGCGATACGGTGTGGATGGCCTTCATCGACATGCTGCAGCAGCGCGATCTGCGTAGCGGTCGTGTCTTGCAGCGCATCACGCAGCAGGACTTGCACGGTTTGCGCGATATCGCCGTACAGCAGCTGGAACAGGGCCCGGACGGGCGCGTCTGGGTTGCAGGCGAAGGCGGCATGTTTGCCTGGGACGAAGCGTCACACCAGTTCGTGCCGGTCCCAGGGTTGGAAGGGACGCAGATCCAGGCGTTTGCCAGCCAATCGCCGGAGATGGTGTGGGTGTATCGGGCCGTCGGTGCAGAACAATGGAAAAAAACCGCAACACGTTGGGTGCGCGTGCGTCAGGTGGGCCAGGTGGATGGCCTGACCGGGTTCGATGCATCCGCAATGCGGATCGACCCGCGTGGCAGGGTCTGGATTTCCAGCTTGCGCGGGCTATGGCGGATCGACCCTTCGGTGACGCCGGCACGCCTACGCAATATCGGTACACGCGATGGATTGACCAGCCAGGAGTTCATTCAGCATTGTCTGCTGATGGCGGGCGATAGCCTGATCGGGGCGACCAGCGATGGCTCCACCGTGCTGCTGGATACCGCAATGCCCGATATCGCACCGTTTGTTCCGGCACTACAGCTGGAACATGTCAGTGTGCTACGCAATGGTGCACGCGTCGCGCTGCCAATGGATCGCCCGTTTCAGCTTGGCCCTGGAGATCGGCAGCTGCAGATCGTCAGCCGTCTGCTGTCGTACAGCGACTCGCTGTCCAATCGTTATCGCAGTTTTTTGAAAGGCTTCGACACCGAATGGCAGACCTCGGGCAACGCGGGAATCCGGGAATTCGCCAGCTTGCCTGCCGGTAGCTACGAACTCACGCTGCAAGGGGTGGATCCGCTGGGCAATCGCTCACAGATGCGCTCGCTGCGGTTCTCGGTCAATCCACCGTGGTGGCGCAGTGACGCAGGCATCGCGCTCATTTTCCTGCTTGTGCTGCTGCTGGGCGCATTGCTTGCGGCAGCCTACCGCCGCCGTGTGCGCATGCGCGCGCAGTGGCAGCTGGCCCAGCACAAACGCGAGCTGGCCGAGCAGGCATCGTTGGCCAAGACACGCTTTCTTGCGACCCTGGGGCACGAAGTGCGAACGCCGATGACCGGTGTGCTGGGCATGAGCGAGTTGCTGCTGCAGACGCCATTGGATGGACGCCAGCAGGGTTATGCCAGCGCGATCCAGCTGGCCGGCAAGCATCTGCTGCGGCTGGTCAACGATGCATTGGACCTGGCGCGGATCGAGGCCGGCAAGCTGCCGCTGGATTACCGCGACTTCGATCTGCGTCAGCTGATCGGGCAGGTGGCCGAGCTGGTGCGCCCGAGCGCCGAGCAGAAGCGGCTGGCCTTCGCCTGCGAGCTGGATGACGCGCTGCCGCCGGCATTGCATGGCGATGCCAGCCGGGTGCAACAGATCCTGCTCAACCTGTTGTTCAACGCGGTCAAGTTCACCGAGCGTGGCAGCGTCAGCCTGCGTGTGGGGGTGGTGCCGCAAAGCCACGGGCAAGGCATCCGGATCGAAGTGTGCGACACCGGCCCGGGCATGAGTGCAGAACAGCGCGGGCGCCTGTTCCAGCGCTTCGAGCAGGCCGAAGGCGCCGTGACGCTGGCCCGGCATGGCGGCAGCGGCCTGGGCCTGGCGATCTGCCGCGAACTGGCAGCGGCGATGGGCGGTGCGGTAACGGTCAGCAGCGAACTGGGGCAGGGGGCGTGTTTTGTCGTCGAGCTTCCGCTGCGCTGGGTGAGTGCGCTCCCCGCGGTGCCCGCGCCTGCACGCACAAGCTCGCCGCAGGCACAGGCGCCATTGCAGCTGCTGCTGGTCGAAGATGACCCGACCGTGGCGCAGGTGATCGTTGGCCTGTTGCAGACGCGTGGCCATCAGGTCACCCATGTCCTGCATGGTCTGGCGGCGTTGGCCGAGGTGAGTACGCGCCGCTTCGACGCGGGGCTGTGCGATCTGGACCTGCCGGGCATCGACGGTGCGGCGCTGGTGGCGCAGTTGCGCGCGCGCGGCGTGCGCTTTCCGATCGTTGCGGTCACCGCACGTGCCGATGCCGACGCAGAACCGCAGGCGATGGCCGCCGGCTGCAATGGCTTCCTGCGCAAGCCGGTCACCGGCGAGCTCCTTGCACAGGCGTTGGCACGCGTGCTGGCCGATGCCGCCGCTGCGCATGACGTCCCGGCCGTCGGCTGAGCTGTCATCGCTTGCCCGGTCGTACGGTTGCCGCCTGGCGCCGCTGCAACAGCGTTGAACCGGATCGAGGCCCCCCTGCATGCGCTGGTTCGGGCCGGGAGGTGAAAACGGACGAGCGACGCGACAAGCCCGCTCGGGCTTGCTCGCACCGCGTGCGGCCCGCACTATGCGGCGACTTGTCGTGAAACCTGTCCCGTGCGCCTTTTTTCGTGTTTTTCCTACTGGTTGATCGCAGCGGTGTCGCTGTGTGTGTACGTCACGGTGCCACCTGCGCGGGCGGCCACGGGCGCGCTGCTCACGCCGGTGCCCAGCCAGGTCACGGTCGCCGACGGGCTGCCCTCGGACACCGTCAGTGAGCTGGCCGAAGATCAGCAGGGCTATCTCTGGATCGCCAGCGATGACGGCCTGGCCAGATTCGACGGGCGCAACTACCGCATCTGGCGGATGGAAGACGGCTTGACCAGCAATGCGATCTGGACCATCTGCGTCGATCGCGACAATCGCGTGTGGATGGGATTCGAGAACGGCGGAGCCGGTTTTCTGGAGCCCAAGACGCGCGCGTTCAGGCGGCTGGAGAACCCGCAGTTTCCGGAGCTGCGCGAAATCACGGTGTGGGCGCTGGCCTACACCCCGAACGGCGATATCTGGCTTGGTACTGCGGCCCACGGGCTGTATCGGCGACGTCCCGACGGCAGCATGCAGCGCTTTTCCAACGTGCCCAGCGACCCGACCAGCCTGCCGTCCGACAGCGTGATCGGGTTCGAGGTCGCGCCCGACGGAACATTGTGGATCGGGACCCATGGCGGGCTAGCGCGCTGGGACGGCGCGCATTTTCAGCGGGTGTCGTTGCCCGGAACCACGCAGGCGGTCAACCGGCTGCACATGGAGCGCAGCGGCAACACCTTATGGGTCTCGGATGTGGTCGGCGACGCGTTTCGCGTGGACGCCGACGGCCAGGCGCGGCCCCAGCCGTGGCAGAAGGCCGTGAGCAAGCGGCGGGTGATGGGAGTGTTGCTGCACGACCGCAGCGGGCGCTATTGGCTGGACACCGAGAGCGGCCTGGGCCTGTCCACCGCAGGAACCGACATCAGCAGCGTGCCGGTCTACAGCCTGTCGGCGCATGGCCTGGTCAGGCGCAACTGGATTACCGCTTACGAGGATCGGGAGGGCGGGCTGTGGTTTGCGGCGCTTGAAGGTGGCCTGTGGCACCTGCCTCCGCATTGGGACACCTTTGCGGTACTGGCCCACCACGGTGCTGATCCACAGTCGCTGACCAATCCGTCGGTGCTGGCGACGGCGTCTTCGGCTGCGGGCGGTGTCTGGCTGGCTGGCTCGCGGCATGCGCTGGAGTATCTCGATGCGGCGACCGGCCAATTGCAGACGCATCTGACGCAAATCGATGCCCGTCCGCCCGACTCCATGCTCGAAAGCCGGCGCGGGTTGGTCTGGATCGGCGTCGAAGGAAAACTGGTCCGGTATGACCCGCAGAGCGGGCAGGTCAAACGCTTGCAGCTACGTGAGGACGTCGAGCCTGATCCGGATGGTGCGGCGGACCGTCCGGGCTGGATGGCTGAG
Organism: Xanthomonas sp. NCPPB 3218; assembly: GCF_056725185.1. Taxonomy (NCBI): domain Bacteria; kingdom Pseudomonadati; phylum Pseudomonadota; class Gammaproteobacteria; order Lysobacterales; family Lysobacteraceae; genus Xanthomonas; species Xanthomonas sp. NCPPB 3218. The sequence continues at coordinate 3,563,950 of NZ_CM161516.1, read as the reverse complement.
GACGCGCAGGGCCGCCTGTGGGTGACAGTGCTGGAATATGGCCTGCAAATCCGCAACCAGGACGGGCAACTGCTGCGGACCATCGTCAATGGCAGTCATGGACTGGAGGTGTTGACCATCCTGGACCTACGCCTCGGCCCGGATGGTCAGATATGGCTGAGCAATAACGCCGGCCTGCGGCGCTGGGACCCCGCCGCCGACCGATTTGTCCCCGTCGACGGTACACCGTCCCTGCCGACCTATCTGTTCCGGCTGGGAGAGGGGGGCGTGGTCTGGACCGGGTTGGCCGGCGAGATCCGGCGGTATCTGTGGGACGGAAAGCGGCTCAAGCACCTGGACACGGTCGGAAAGGAGCAGGAGTTTCCGTTGGTGGCACCCAACGGCCTGGTGGTCGACGCCAGGGGCGTGGCGTGGGTGTCCAGTCAACGCGGGCTGATCCGGATCGATCCCGGCAGCAGGTTGGTGCGGGTGTACGGGGTGCACGATGGGCTGCCCAACCAGCAGTTGCAGATCAACACGCTGGTGCAGGCCGGCAGCGGGCGCATCGTCGCCGCATCGCCCGACGGCGTGGTGGTGTTCGACCCGGCCACGATGCGCCCCAGCACCCGCAGGCCGCCGTTGATCATCGAACGCGTGGGCCTGCGGCGCGGGGAGCGTGGTCTGGATATCACCGGGCAAGAGCCGCTGACGATGCAGGATGGCGACCGCGATCTGCATATCGTCGCGCGCCTGCTCAGCCTGGCCGATTCCGAATCCAACAGCTACCGATTTCGGTTGAGTGGCTACGATCCGGACTGGATCGATGTCGGTCCCAGCGGCGAGCGGCAGTTCTCGCGGCTGCCTGCGGGGCATTACACGCTGGAAGTGCAGGGGCGCACCGCCGACGGCATCTGGTCGGCCAGCCAGACGCTACGTTTTCAGGTGCTGCCGCCCTGGTGGTTGTCGCCATGGGGACTGGTGTTTCTGGGCGTGCTCGCGCTCTGCGCCATCGCCGCGGCGGTGTTGCTGTATCGCCGCCGCCTGCGGCGTTTGAACGCCTGGCAGCTGGCCGTGCACAAGCAGGAGCTGGCCGAGCAGGCGTCGCTGGCCAAGACGCGCTTTCTGGCCACGCTCGGCCACGAGGTACGTACCCCGATGACCGGCGTGCTGGGCATGAGCGAGCTGTTGCTCAAGACCTCGCTGGACAACAAGCAGCGCAGCTATACCGAATCGATCCGTCGTGCCGGCGCGCATCTGCTGCGCCTGGTCAACGATGCGCTGGACCTGGCGCGGATCGAATCCGGCCGTCTGGAACTGGATCTGGAGCCGTTCTCGGTACGCCAGCTGGTGGCCGAGGTGGAAGGCCTGATGGCGCCCCTGGCGCAGGAGCGTGGCCTGCGTTTCAGCCTGGAGGTAGGGCTGCTTGGCGACATCACCGCCAGTGGCGATGTCACCCGCATTCGCCAGATTCTGCTCAACCTGCTCAGCAATGCGATCAAGTTCACCGAGCGCGGTGTGGTCGGGCTCAAGCTGACCACGCTCGGGTCGTATCAGGGGCTGCGTTTCGAAGTGGCCGATACCGGGCCGGGCATCAACGCCGACCAGAAAGCGCGCCTGTTCCAGCGCTTCGAACAAGGCGACGGCGCCAAGACCACTTCGCGCTACGGCGGCAGCGGCCTGGGCCTGGCCATCTGCCAGGAACTGGCGATGGCGATGGGCGGGCATATCGAGGTGATCAGCCGGTTGGGCGCGGGCACGCGCTTCGTGGTCGATCTGCCGCTGCGCTGGGTCGCTTCCAACGCCACGCTCGGTGGCGAGGTGGCGCGCACCGGTGGCACGGTCGCCCCGCAGCGCATCCTGCTGGTGGAAGACGACCCCACCATCGCCGAGGTCATCGTTGGCCTGCTGCGTTCGCAAGGTCACTCGGTGGTGCATGCGCCGCACGGGCTGGCCGCGCTGACCGAAGCGGCCGACAACCCTTTCGACCTGGCCTTGCTCGATCTGGATCTGCCCGGGCTGGACGGCTTCGCCCTGGCGCGGCAGCTGCGCGTGTTCGGTTACGACATGCCGCTGGTGGCGGTGACCGCGCGCTCGGACGAAGAGGCCGAGCCCACCGCGCAGGAAGCCGGGTTCGACAGTTTCCTGCGTAAGCCGCTCACCGGCGACATGCTGGCCGACACCATCGCCGAGGCATTGCGGCGCGAACGCCCGCGCGAGCAGATCTAGAGCCGTGCACCGCAGTTGAAATCGCACACGGCCCTGCGCTGGCGCGCGGCGCTGGTCGATGGCGCAGCGGCCGCGTCATTCGGCGACTTCTTCCACCTGCCTGGGATGTGGCCGCGTCTCGGCCAACTGCCAGAAGATCAGCGTCGACGACAAGGTGATGCCACCGACGCACAGGAAGGTCGCATGCAATGCGGCAGTGGCGCCGTGGCTGTCGCCCAGATGCGTGTTGAAGGCGGCCAGCAGACTGCCCGCTGCCGCCGCGCCGAACCCGGTGGCCAACATCATCACCATCGATAGCAGGCTGTTGCCGGGGCTGGCCTGCTCACGATCCAGGTCGCGCAGGGTCACGGTGTTCATGACGGTGAACTGCAGCGAGTTCACCGCGCCGAAGCAGGCCAGCTGCACCAGCCGCAGCCATAGCGGCTGGCCGACATCGACCAGCGCGAAGCTCGCCATCGCCAGGCCCACCAGCACGGTATTGAGCATCAGCACACGGCGATAGCCGAAGCGACCGACCAGCTTCACCGCTGCACGTTTGGCCGCCATGCCGGCCAGCGCCACCGGCACCATCATCAGCCCGGCATTCATCGGACTCATGCCCAGGCCAACCTGCAACAACAGCGGAATCAGCAACGGCATCGAGCCGCTGCCCACCCGCGCGAACAGGTTGCCCAGGATGCCGATGCGATAACTGGCCACCTTGAACAAGGCCAGCGGAAACAACGCCGCCGACGTGCTGGCCGCATGCAACCAGTAACCGGCCAACGCGGCCAGCCCGCCGATGGCCAGCAGCATGACAAAGGCGTGGCGCAGGCCGAGTTCGGAGATGCCGTCCAACGCCAACGACAGTGCCACCATGCCGAACGCCAGCATCAGATAGCCGATCAAATCGAAGCGCTGGCGTGCATCGCCGTAGTGGTCGGGCATGATCTTTAGCGCGGCGATGAACCCGATCACGCCGATCGGCAGGTTGATCAGGAACACCCAGTGCCACGAGGCGACTTCCACCAGCCAGCCACCCAGCGTGGGGCCGATGAGTGGGCCGATCAATGCAGGAATCGCGATGAAACTCATCGCGCGTAGGAAGTCGGCGCGCGCCACGGTCTTGAGCACTGCCAGCCGGCCCACCGGCAGCAGCATCGCCCCGCCAATGCCTTGCACCACGCGCGCCGCCACCAGCTGCGGCAGCTGCTGCGCGGCGGCGCACAGCAGCGACCCCAGCGTGAACACGATGATCGCCGCCAGGAAGGTGCGCCGGGTGCCGAAGCGGTCCGCAATCCAGCCCGATGCGGGAATGAACATCGCCACCGCCAATGCATAACTGAAGACCACCGACTGCATCTGCAGCGGGCTTTCGTGCAGGCTGCGCGCCATCGACGGCAACGCCGTATTGACGATGGTCGCATCCAGCATCTGCATGAAGATCGCCAGCGACACCAGCCACAGCAGCGGCTTGATGGTGTCGTAGGCGCGCAAGGTGGGCACGGGTTGGGACATGAGCATCGCCATCGGGAAGACAGCGCATTATCCCTGCGCGCGCGTGCAGAACGTCGCAACACTATATACGACGCCATTGCTTGAGCCCGTCGCAGCGTCGCATCGCCGCAGCGGCAACGAGTGAGACGCGCCGCACCCAATCCAATTGCGGACAAGCCCGATGCTACGAATCGTCGGGAACGGGCTGTGGCGGCGTGCTAATGCCAGATCTGGCTTGCACCAAGCGGTTGCTTTGCTGGCGAATCGTTTTGCGCCTGCCACCGTCCAGTCACCGCAAGCGAGCGTTGTCTCACATCAGGGTGGATCGACCGAGGGCGGGCGAGGGGAGCGTTCGTAGAAAAAGCGGAATGCACGCTTGGAGCTTTGCCGACGGTCTGGTCAGGGATGGCGCGACTTGGGTCTGGCCGCCTTCCGAGCGCGCCAGTAGATCAGGTCGAAAGCATCCATGGAAAAGCAAGTCTTTGATGTAGTGCAGCGCGCCTATTTCCCAGGCGATCCCTTGGAGAAAATGCTGGGAAAGATCGCTGCACAACTGTCGCAGAGCGCGATCACGAACGGCGCGGTATGTAAGTTTGTCGCGGTGGAGCATCACGGTCCACCGGGTCCGGTTCTGGCAGAAACCCAGCCCCCGCCCACGCAGTGTTTTCCCGTCCAGCACGGCCGGCAAGTGCTCGGCACACTGAATGTCACGCCGGCTCAAGAACGAATGACCCCGGAAGCGATGACGCTGTGCCAGCAGATCGCAAAGTATTGTGCGTACCTGATCAAGCGCGATGCCGCGCGGGCGTTCGCGCAAGACCGGTTTGGTCGCGCGCTGTCGATCGTGGGCGTGAGCGAAGAGGTCTTGACGATCGACGAATTTGTCGAGCACGGCGCATACAGTCGCTTGCCGGTCATCGTGCGCGGCGAGTTCGGAACCGAGAAGGAAACTGTGGCCGTTTTGCTGCATGCAGCTTCACCCTGGCGGGAGGGGCCGTTCGTCGCGATCGACTGCGCCGCTCCCGGCAACGCACCGGCGGCATGGTTCAAGCGCGGGGCCGGGGGAACGCTGTTCCTGCAGAGCGTGGACGAGCTCGACGACGCGCTACAGCGCCAGTTGGCAGGGCAGCTTTGTGGCCTCGGCGGGCCATGGTCCGCCGTGGACGGCGAGGACTCGCCACGCGTGGTCGCCTCCACGACCGCTGATCTGTCGCGCCGCGTACGTGCCGGACGCTTCTCGCGGGCGCTGCTGTCGCAACTGGATGTCCTGTCGATCGAACTTACCTCGTTGCGCAAGCGACGGACAGATATCGGCTTTCACGTCGAGCATGTGCTGGATCGGCATGGCCTAGATCACGGTCAGGTGGTCACCGAGGTGTTGATGGACGCCCTGACCCACTACCCATGGCCGGAAAACCTCCAGGAGCTGGAGCGGGTGGTGCTGCGCCTGGCGGTCATGACAGCCGGCAGGCCGATCGGCAGCGCCGACATCCAGCGCCACGCACCGCGTCTGTTGGAAGGCCGGGTGCAGGGAGCGCAGCGCGATGCATGCGCCACGGTGTCGCAACCGGCCGATCTTCCCGCTGAGCCCACGCCGCCTGAAACGCCTGTCGACTGGATCGACGGCCTTCCGCATCGCCCCGGGCAACGTCTCGCCACCCTGCACGACGCACTGCGGCGCGCATTGGTGCATCTGGGCGAGCACTATGCCGAGCCGCTGACCCTGGGCGATCTGGCCCGGCAGGCGCATGTCAGCCAGTCGCATCTGGGCTTTCTGTTCCGCGACGAACTCGGCACCCCGTTCAAACCGATGTTGCAGCAGCTACGGATCGAAAAGGCCAAGGAGCTTTTGCATCAGCAGCGCAAGCTGCGCATCACCGAAGTGGCGCTGAAGGTCGGTTTCGGCGACCTGAGCCATTTCGAAAAGAGCTTCCGACGGCTGGTTGGGGTGAGCCCGCGTGAGTTCCGTAGGGTCTATGGCCAGGATTGACCGTCAGATATGAGGCCCCAACTTCGTGCTGGGTTCATCGGCTGGGCCCAGCATGCGGTTGCTTACAAATGCGCCGCCTCTCAGAAAAAATTCTATTCAAGCAACGATTGGTTGGGGTGGCCGACTTGCGGCGCCCGAAAAGATCGCCCGCGCCGGGTCGTGCCCATCGGCTGTCTCTACCTCTACTACATGCGCGGCATCGATCGCGTGCGTCAGCAATCCGTCCAATCCCGCTTCACTCCTGCGCTGCCGACAACGAGCTGGCATCATTCCGCCACGGGTACGGCAGTGCAAGGATGGTCCCGGATTGCTAGCGATCAGGTCCAGCGTAGCGAAAAAGCGCAGTTGTGGCACGGTTGGGCTGCCTGTAACGCATTGGGGCGGTCGGGCGAGTGACGTCTTTCAGGGACGACTAATAAACCGCCCTGTGGTTACCGGGAACCACTGAGCCAGCAAGTCCCTTTCAATGGCCTCCGGCCTTCCTGTCAGATCGGCATAGTGCTTGATGTAAACACTGCGATGGTGCCAATTTACAAAGATCGGATCGGGGTGCAGCATCGGTAGCGATGTCAGGCCCGCAACAACCGCACCGGAACCCACGGCTGCCCATCGGTCTCCGCTTTCCGTTTCCACACATCCCATGCCGTAGCCCAGTTGCCGCATTGCGATGTAGCTTCTATCGTCCTTGAGAATTTGTTCGTAGAGTTCCAATAAGCCGGTATCCTTCAGATTCAGGCATGAGCCGAGCTGCGTCCCATTATCCCGCAGGAATGTCTCCGCAAGATGCCGCACCATTTGTCCTGGTTCCGGAAAGATCTGGTTGCCGCCGCCCTTGCCATTCTTGGATGCGTTTCCGACAAGGGTCGCATGGGCACCAGGCATGAGGATTAGTTCCTTCTTTACTTTTACGTCCGGGATGATCGGAGTAAAGCCGCGCGCCCTCTCATCGCGTGCGTATACGGCGCGGTATTCCAGCACGTTGGTATTCAGTGTTGTCCTGTTTAACTGGAAATTCAAAGGACCGGGTACCGGGTCTATCGCAAAAATGTTGACGCAGATGTGGCGGAGCTGCGGGTCGGCATACATTGCATTGGCCATCATGTGGCAGGTAACTGCGCCACGGCTCCAGCCAATGAGGTTGACGCGGTCAGGCAGTGGTGTTCGCAGGACTTTTGCTCGCGCCTTTTGTAAGGCTTGGGGGACGATTTTTCGGTGCTTATTGGCAGGGGTCCAGCCACCAAAAGTGTTCTGCGGCTCAAGTCCAGCTGCTTCGGCAGCTGCCTTTTCCCTTTGTAGGATGCGTATTTCCGCATCTGTCATTAAGGTCCTCATATGGCTGGGGTCTTTCTTGATCACCGCAATCGCGTGCTTGACGTTCTCCTCCCAGCCCGAGCCAAAAGTAGTGCCCCGAGCATCAGTGTAGTTCCCCGGGAGTGTCCATTTATCGTTTTCTTGTTGATTCCCGCTGCCCGGTCCATCTGCTATGAGCCAATCATCGAACTCCACCCCGAGATGGTTGCGTGCCAATGTGGAGATAAGCTGTCCTTCGCTGTAGTTTGCACTGTCGTAATCCAGGCTGTTCGATCCTGTCCCGCAAAAAAATACTGTGAATGTTGACATTCTTGATGTCTCCAGAATCTCGGGTGGTTGGGTCGCTGTATTAATCTATGTGTGGATTACGGAGCTCGTGCACTACGGTGGTATGAGGGTGAACTCTTGATGCATTCATGGAGTGAAATGTGGCTTTTTCTGCTAAACTTCCGCTGTAGTCGAGTTGCGTGATTAGTCAATGCGCTGCTGTTGACCGGGGTTGTGATTGCGGCGGGCGTGTCATGTGGTGGATTTATATAAATCCACCCATGATGTTTTGCATCAAATGGCCTTGAAGCGAGTCGCGTACTTTTGTCAGTTGGATGACATAGGAGGAATAATCGTTCTCCGACTCGAGAAGGTAGTTGATGAGCAGCGTGAGAGAAGCTAGGACGCAATTGAAGCTATTGAATCCGTCACCATTCTTCAGTGCGAAGACATTGATTTCCGGAGCCACAGCACGGAACCATCGCGGGAAATTTCCGGCATCCTCCTCTGTTACAGGTATCTCGAAACTGACGCAGGTCGGGTCGTCAAGCATGGCGCTATCATCTTGCCAGTGGCCTCCACCGCCTTGGCCAAAGAACGCCCATGGATAACCCGACACATTCGGTACCAGTCCCCTGACGAACTGGACCCGCCCGCGAAGACGAGACAGAACGGCCGTATGACCTGTAAATTGCTGTAACAGGGGAGAGCGCGATAATCTTGAGGATCCGATTCCCATGTTTTGCTCGGTCCAAGCGATCAAGGTCGGCTCGGGGTCGACTTCATAGCGCATGTCTGGCCGGTGCCTCCAACGTCCTTGGTGTCGTGAGATGCCTGCGATGCCGACGGAATTGGTTTGTTCTGACATCAAATCAACTATTACTGTCATTTCACATCTCCTTTCGAGGCGGAAGGTGCAGGCCGGCATATGCCGTACCGAGATCGAGCGACCTGATGGCGGAGTTCTCTTGCCGCTGCGGTAATGCGTACTCGTGGGCTGGCTGCTGCAGGCGCTAGGTTTTATGCGGTGAGATCGGCATGATCCCGGTCTGCGGGGATACGCGCATGCACGCTCGATACAGACGTGGGCTCTTGGACAGGGGTGTCGGAGCGTTTGGTAATACCGCCGATTTCGCTATAATTTATTGGGGAAAATTACAGTTATTATTCTTTCCGGGGGCGCTAGCCAATCGTTGCAGGTCCCTTTGGGCGAGGGTTGCTATGGAATATTGATGTGATTCCATGGAACTAGGTCCGCACCAGGTGTTGATCCGGATTCGGCTTTGGCCTGATTTCGACAAGTGCGTTGGCGGATTGATTGATGCAGGTGATGCGCTTATCCGTTCGTTTAATGCATTGAATCAGTGCGGGGGAAAGTGGGGTGACGCGTGGTGTCGTCTATCGATGCAGGGAGTGTCGGGTTGGTTGCAAGGGATCTTCATGCATTGCTGGAGTTTATGGGTTTCTGCTTTTTCCCGATGCAGGAAATACGCGCAATCACGCCGAGCTCGGATCGGCTAAACTCGAATAACTGAGGTCAACTTCCAGTCCATCGCACGGCGTACCAGGAAGCGACAGCACCGCATCCTGTTCGTATTGCCAGAGCATGGCCTGGGAATAGCCGCAGCCGGCCGGATCGGAGGGCTGGACGTGTTGGATGTCGCCGGCGTAGAGGTGACGCCCTGCCGTGGAGACCCGCCAGGCCCAGACGCGCGGGGAGGGGCAGGGGCCGATCCGCGACAGCAGTTCCACTGCGCGCGCGTGCGAGCAGTACAGGCCGGGCGAAAAACCATTGCCCAACAGCGCGGCGATCCACATACGGATGTAGTCGATGGCTGCCTGTGGCGGGCTGCCGCCATCTTCCCAGTCGAGATAGACCACCGCGCCATCGGGAAAGCCTTCGGCGCGTGCCAGCGCTGCGGCCTGTGCACCATCGAGGCTGCCCTGCCGGGCGGTGACGTCGTGCGAACCGGGGCCGATCGTCTGCTGACCAAGGTAGACGGGCGCCAGGCCCCAGCCTTGTGCGATCAACGCAGCGCGTTGGCCCATCCAGCCGGTGTCGGCATGGCTTGGCGCCGGTGCCAGGTAGTAGCCGCACCACGCCAGCTCGGCCTGGGTCTTGAGCCAGTCAAGGGCGGGCAATCCGGGGAATTGATCGGTGTCGAAGCCTGTGTAGAAGGTCATGTCGGAATTCCTTCGGATCGGGCGTTGGCTGGGCCGGGGCTAGATGGCCGCGGCAAGTGGGGCTGCGCTGCTGGATCAACGTGGCGGCGGGGAGCCGGCAGACCGGCACCAATGAGACCGGACGGGTTCATCGCGAGACCGGCTTCATCGCAACGCCGAAACGCATCGCTCCGTCAGCTGGCTGTTCCGTCGTCGGCGTTCGGAGTGGCCGGCGACGTCGCCGCCATTGCCTGCTCGGTCTGCTGCTGCGCGGCGGTCACCGCCGCAGCGGCGGCCTGTTCGGCCTGCTGCAGTGCCTGGTTTGCGCTATCGATCGCCTGGTCATTGCCAGCTGCGGCGGTCGCGGCGGTTGCGGCCTGCATGGCCGCCCGTACTGCCCTATCGCTGGCCGCCATCGCCTGATCGATCTGGGCTTGCGCCGCTTTCAGCGCCGCTTCGATCTGCGAGGATCCTGACGATTGCGCAGTGGAGGCTGGTGTCTGGTACGGGGGCGTGGGCTGAGTATTGTCGGACATGCGGGTATCTCCTGAAGTGGACGCGGAATGGAGCGGGGTGACGGCATCGGCACGCGATGGTCGCATCGGCGCGGCGAGTGGTGCGGTTTCGGTTGGGCGCTGCGCTGCAAGCGCGCGCAGCCTCTCACCCAGTGCGTTTTCGGCCTGCGCCATGCCCTGGCGTGCGGCCGCTAGGGCAGCGGCGCGACCTGCATGCACCGCTTCGCGCGCCGCGTCGGCGGCGCTGGTCGCAAGCGGGGCCTGGTCGCCGGCCGCAGCAGGCGGGGGCGGTGCGCTCACTGCGTGGCCTCCGCATCCGTGTCTTGCGAGGTGGTGGGTGATGCAGGTGCGGCACCGAAGTCGCGGAGCGAGATGATGCCGCCGTTGACCTGCAGCAGTGCAGCCAGGGCGTCGTTCTGCATGGTGAACACGCAGCTGCTGCCATCCTGGCCCAGCACCCCACGGCTGGGCCGGTTGGCCGCCAGGAAGGCCTGCGCCGACTGCAGGTAGAGGCGGATCGCATCGCTCGCCGCCTGGTCGTCGCCGTCGCCTCGGTAGCGGGTGTGCTGGACGATCTGCTGGGCCGCCAGCGATAGCCGCGCGAAGCCGATCTGGCGACCGCGTGCCAGCCATTCGGCAACGCTGCGTTCGACCTCGTTGGGCGAAGGCAGCCCCTGCACCTGTGGGCAATCCAGGGTGGTGAACAGCTGCGGCAACAGCGTCTGCAGTGCCGAGGCCGCCGCATGCGCACGGTCGTCCTCAGCGGCGATGGTGGCGGTGCAGGCCAGGTAGAAGCGGTAGTAGTCACAGAATTCCAGCGGCGTGCGCGCCTGCTCGACAGCGAATGCCGCCGCTTCCTGCTGCAGTGCTGGCGTGACGTCGGCTGGCGGCGCTTCGGCGGCCAGTTGGCGTAGCGCCAGGCTTTCTTCAAGGTCCAGCGACTGGAACACGCCGGCGCCATCGACCTTCAACTGGGTCAGCAGGCTGCGGCCTGCGGCCAGGTCGCTTGCGGTGTATAGGGCGTTGTCGCGAAAGATGCGCTGCAGCTGCGCCTTGACCACCGAGCCGGTGTCGCCTGCTTCGGCCTGCGCCAGCGTGCCCAGGTCGGTCGGACTCAAGGTCATCAGCTTGACCGGGCTGACCCTCAGCTCCAGCTGCGGCAACAAGGCCAGGCGCGAGCCGTGCAGGCCTTGCTGCACTTCGTCGAGCAGGCTGCTCTCGTCGGGAAAATCGTAGCGCACACCGGGCGATTGGATCGCCCAGGCCAGCCACTGCGTGCCTCCATCGATGAAGGCCAGGCACTGCCTGCCCAGCGTCGAGAGCATCGTCGGCATCGAGATCAGGCGGCCTGCGATTGAAACGGACATTGCATGACTCCTTGTGAGTTCAACCAGCGGGGAAATTCTTCAGCACCAGCCCGGCCGCCGAACCGATCCTGGCGAAGTCGTCGGTGGCGCCCTGCATCAGCTCCTGCGCCTTGCTAAGTGCAGTGACGTACTTGTCATCGCCGGTGGCCAGGTACTGCGCCATCGCCACGCCGACCGCGGTGGTCGCGATCGTGGAGACATTGCGCAACGCGTCGGTGGCGTCCTGCACCGCGATGGCAGTGGACTGCGCCACCGATTGGTAGGCTTTGCCGGCTCCGCTGGTCAGCACGACCTGCGGGCTCATGGTCGCCAGCTGCACCTGGTTGATGACATCGATGACCTGCGCATTGACCTTTGTCGGTTCCATCTTGATTCCCATGGAATGATCGGCCGCCTTTCAATGAGGCCTGGTGGTAGGGGGGGCTGACCTCATCTCTGCGGACGCCCTATGACTGAGCAGGCGGCGCAGGTGCAGGTGCAGGGATAGATGCAGATGCAGGTGCAACAGGAGCAGCAGATGCAGATGCAGCAACGACAGGGGGTGTGCCTGTAGCTGCAGCTGCGGGTGAAGTTGCGGCTGCAGCAGCAGGAGCATCAGAAGTGGCAGCATCATCGGGGCCGGCACCGGAGGCGGGGGGAGTAGCGGGCAGGGGCGGCGGTACGCTCAGCGCATGCACTTCCAAGAGGTCGGCGGTTGCGGTCGCGGCATCTGCCGAGGCGCCTTGCGCTTGCGTTTTCAGCACGTCGACGGCCACCTTGGCCTCCGCCGCTGCGGCGGCGATGAGCGCTGCAGGCGGGGGCGGTACGGGGGGCGGGCCGGGCAACGGCGCGACCATCGGTGGTGGTCCGGGTGGTGCAGGCGGTGGTGGCGGCGCCACCGGGAACGGTGCCGAGATCATCTTGGCGCAGGCGGCGGTGATCGCTGCTGCATTGATCATGCCGGCGCCTTGCTGCCGGTTGACGGCGTTGTGCATCGCCATGCCCAGCGTCTCCAGCATCACGGCATCGAGCATGCCGAGCGCCTGTGCGGGCGCCTGACCGGTGGTCAGCGTCACGATGCTGCTCACCGCATCGACGACCTGGCTGTTCACGCTACTGTCGTCGATCATGACGAAGTCGCTCCCTTCTGGATGATTAAGGCAAGGATTTGAGTAAGGGCTGCATCGGCAAGCACCTGTCCGCGCTGCTGGTTGGCGACTGCGTTTTCCATTGCGAGGGCGATGGAATCCGACAGCGCCAGATAGGTCGCCCCCATCGCGAAGGCCGGCGCCTGGCCGATCGCCATCGCCGCACCTGTAGCGGCGGTACCGATCAGGTTGGCGACGCTTGCAGCCTGCGCGCTTGGCTCCATGACGGGGCACTGGCATCAGTGTCCTAGGCCAACGACGGCCTGCGCTGTGCGACGCCAGCCGACGCCGAGAACAGCACGGTGTTCTGTGGTTCGTGTCTGCACGCGTACTGCAAGGCTACGCCATCGGGCACGCGTTCCAGGAATGCAAAATTGCCCTGCGGCACGTTGATCACGCTGTCCAGCTTCCGGCGGTAGACCAACGGCTGCGCTCCGGGAATCACAGGCAGGATGCCGTCGAACTCGACGTTGATCACCGCCTTCTGGTGCGGCGCGAACGTCGCCACAATGGTGCGGCCCCGGATCAGTCTGACGACGACGTCCAGGGTGTTGGACGTGGGGATATGACGTAGTTGCAGCATGAGACGTCCTTTCTCGATTCGGCCAGCGAACTGCGTGGTGGTTGCAAAGGCTTCGCGTATCGAACCAGGCGCCGCTCTCGCTGTGACAGCGGCGCCTGGCTGCCGATTACCGGAGACCGGCGCTCAGGATTTCCCGGGTGGCGACGCCATCGGACGCGGTATCGATCGAATACAGCGTGGACACGCCCTGGGTCGTCGACGCCTGCATCGTCACGTAGGACTGCTGCTGGTTGTTGGTGGCGTTGTGGGCGGCATTGGACAGCGCCTGGCTGGTGGCAACAAACAGGTTGCCCATTGCAATCGCCGGCGCATCGCCGAGGACCTTGGTGTTGACCTGGGAAACGGAATCGGTGATCTGGCTGTTGACGGCGGTCGGAAAGGCCATGGTGATAGCTCCTTGAGGTAGGGAAACAACGAAGACGCTGCGGCGTTAGCGGTTAGCCGAGGATCTTCCTGGTGGCGGCACCCGTGGTGCCGGTATCGAGCGAATACAGCAGCGAAACGCCCATCGTGGTTGCTGCCTGTGCGGTGACATACATCTGCTGTTGCGCGAGGGTTGCGTTGTGGGCCGCGTTGGCCAGCGCCTGCGCGGTGGCCTGGTACAGATTGCCCATGGCTGCGGCTGGAGCGCTTCCCAATACCTGCAGATTGGCCTGGGTAACCGAGTCGGTGATCTGGTCGTTGACGGCGGTGGGAAATGCCATTGGCGAATGTCCTTGGCGTTAGCCGGGCCGTCAGACGCCCAGGATCTGCTTGCTGACGACGCCGGTGGTGGCGGTGTCGATGGAGTACAGCGTCGCCACGCCCATCGTGGTAGCCGACTGCGCAGTGACGTAACTCTGCTGCTGCGCGTTGGTGGCGTTGTGGGCGGCATTGGCCAGCGCTTGCGCGGTTGCCTGATACAGATTGCCCATCGCGATCGCCGGTGCGTCGCCCAGGACCTTGGTATTTACCTGGGTGACGGAATCGGTGATCTGATTATTGACTGCGGTCGGAAATGCCATTGCTTGCTCCTTATGTGCCAGAAATCACGGTCGGCTTAGCCCAGGCCCTTTATGCCGGTGCTCAGAACCTGCTTGGTCGCAACCCCGGTGGTGGCGGTGTCGATGGAATAGAGGGTGGCCACGCCCATGGTGGTGGCCGACTGCGCAGTGACATAACTCTGCTGCTGCGCATTGGTCGCGTTATGGGCGGCATTGGCCAGTGCCTGCGCGGTGGCCTGGTACAGATTGCCCATGGCGATGGCGGGGGCATCGCCCAGCACCTTGGTATTGGCTTGTGTGACGGAGTCGGTGATCTGGTCGTTGACGGCGGTTGGAAATGCCATGCGTTTCTCCCTGTTCTCGAATGAGTGGAGCGTTTGAACAAACGTGACGATGTCGAGGTTCGGCAGGCGGCCTGCCTGTCCGGAGATGTGTTGCAGTGGCACCGCATCACCGTGGAGAAACAGTAAATCTCCTTGCTCCGGGAAAATTGGTTTAAACGACGGCAATGCCGGGCTTATCGACGTGAAGCCGATCCGCTTTAGGGCGGCATGCGATGTAATGACGCGTTTTGGAACCGCGTGCGGGGAATGTCGTGGTGAATCGCAAAGGGAGTAACGGAAAGACCATGCAGAACAGGCGAGCACAGGCTGCTGCTGACGCAAGGCAGCAACGCTCGCGTCCGCTTGGCGACTCTCTGCGGCAAGTCAATGGCCGGCCGGTACGCTGTCGGTGCCCTGCGAAACCGGAGCCCACGCGCATCGATGATTGACCGCGTTGCGGCTGAGCTCGGCGCGCATCACGTCGCAGTGACGTCGGCAGGGCGCTCACTGCGCACATCACTGGAGTGGCGAGATCACGTTCAACGGAACGAGGCGGGAGGGCCGTGTTTGGAGCGGATGCAGACGTGATCCGGGTGACGGCATGGAGGCTGGTCTTGCTATCGCTGAAGACTGCCTTCGTCACTGTGCCGCGTGCCTGGCGCGGCCTGGCAGCATCCCGTACGTATCGGCGGTGCTGCCGATCTATTGCTGATGCAGCCACCGCCCGTCATCACACTCAGCGTGCACTCCCCGGGCGGGCGCGCTGAGCGGCGGTCGACAGCACACCGGTGCGCTGTCGACCCGTGCCTTGGATTACCGCTTGCTCAGCGTCTGCACCGCTTCCACCAGCACGCCCACATGGTCGGGATTCATGTCGGGCGACATGCCATGGCCGAGGTTGAAGACATGGCCTTCGCGCGAGCCGCCATTGCCCTGGGCGTAGCTGTCCAGGGTCTTGCCGACCTCGGCGCGGATCGCTTCGGGCGAGCCGTACAGGGTGGCCGGGTCCAGGTTGCCTTGCAGCGCGACGCGGCCGCCGGCGCGCTGGGCGGCGTCGGCCAGCGCGATGGTCCAGTCCACGCCTACCGCTTCGGCACCGCTGGCCGCCAGCTCGCTGACGTAGGCCCCATTGCCCTTGCCGAACAACACCAGCGGGGTGCGCTCGGCACCGTCGCCGCGTTCCAGCTCGCGCGCGATACGGGTGAGGTAGGGCAGCGAGAATTCGCGGTACATCGCCGGCGACAACACGCCGCCCCAGGTGTCGAACACCTGCAACGCCTGTGCACCGGCTGCGCGTTGCGCGGACAGGTAGGCGATCACCGCATCGGTGACGGTGCCGAGCAGGTGATGCAGCACCTCCGGCGCGTTGAAGGCCATGGCCTTGATGCGCGCGTATTCCTTGCTGCCGCCGCCTTCGATCATGTAGCAGGCCAGTGTCCACGGGCTGCCGGAGAAGCCGATCAACGGCACCGCGCCATCCAGCTCACGGCGGATCAGGCGCACCGCATCCATCACGTAACGCAGCTCGGTCTCCATGTCCGGCACGCCCAGCCGATGGATCGCGGCGGCATCGCGCACCGGGTGGCGGAACTTGGGGCCTTCGCCTTCGACGAAATACAGCTCCAGGCCCATCGCATCGGGAATGGTCAGGATGTCGGAGAACAGGATCGCCGCGTCCAGCGGAAAGCGTTGCAGCGGCTGCAGCGTCACTTCGCAGGCGATTTCGGGATTCTTGGCCATGCCGAGGAAGCTGCCGGCGCGCGCACGGGTGGCGCGGTATTCCGGCAGATAGCGGCCGGCCTGGCGCATCAGCCACACGGGGGTGCGGTCCACAGGCTGACGGTTCAGGGCGCGCAGCAGGCGATCGTTCTTGAGCATGGGAGGTGTGTCCTCAGCGCGGCGCGTCGGCGCCGCCGGTGATGAGTTGGAAGCCGCGTTTGAGGTGGGTGTCGCGCGCCTTGTCGAAGGCCCGGTCCGCTTCGTCCTGCAGCAGGTATTGGTCGCGTCGCAACTGCGAGCGTCCACCGATCTCGCCGCTTTCGCGCAGCAGCTCCCAGCCGCCGAACAGATCCGGTTGCAGGGTCAGCTGGACGTAGCGGAGCGGCGCGTTGCCGCCAGGATCGTGTTGCAAGTGGATGCGCATGGCGCCGATTGTAGCCGGGCGGTGCTGAAGGCTGGGGGCAATGGGCGCGCCGGGTTGCTCCGCTTGCGAAGGGAGCGTTGGCAAGCAGGCATTGCGTAGGAGCGCACCTGGGCGCGACGGGGATTTACCGGCAAGCCCTGTCGCGCCCGGGGGCGCTCCTACGAATGTGCCGGAGACAAGCGGCGTTGCTCAGCCCGCCAGGATCTCCAGCACTGCCGCCTCGTCGACATCGGGTACCACCTCGGCCTTGCCGATGCCGCGCCATAACACCAGCCGCAGGCGGCCGGCGATGTTCTTCTTGTCCAGTCGCATGCGCCCCAGCAGGGCCTGCGGGGACAGGCCGGGCGGAATGTCGGTGGGCAGGTCGAAGTCATGCAGCAGCGCGCGCAGTGCGTCGGTGTCCTGCGCATCGCTCATGCCCAGCGCGGCCGACAGCCGCGCGGCCAGCACCATGCCCACCGCGACCGCTTCGCCATGGTTGAGGTTGTCGTTGCCGGGCGCGCCATAGCCCTGTTCGGTCTCGATCGCATGGCCGAAGGTGTGGCCCAGGTTGAGCAGGGCACGCTCGCCCTTTTCCAGCGGGTCGCGCGCCACGATGTCGGCCTTGTGCTCGCAGCTGCGCGCGATCGCCTGCGCCAGCGCGTCGGCATCGCCCTCCAGCAGCGCGCGGCGTTCGGCATGCAGCCACTGGAAGAACAGCGGGTCGCGGATGGCGCCGTACTTGATCACCTCGGCCAGCCCTGCGCGCAGCTCGCGCGCGGGCAGGGTATGCAAGGTGTCGGTATCGGCGATCACTGCGCGTGGCGGATGGAACGCGCCGACCAGGTTCTTGCCCTGCGGGATGTCCACCGCGGTCTTGCCGCCGACCGAGGAATCCACCATCGCCAGCAAGCTGGTGGGCAGTTGCACGCAGTCCACCCCGCGCATCCAGCACGCCGCCGCGAATCCGGCCAGGTCGCCGACCACGCCGCCGCCGAGTGCGAACACGCAGGCGTCGCGGGTGGCGCCCAGCTCGGCCAATGCCGTGATCGCGGCGCCAAAATTGTCCAGCGTCTTGGAGGCTTCGCCGGCGGCGATCACCAGCTCGCCCAGTTGCAGGTCCGGGCGCGCCTGCAGCAGCGCCTTGCGCACGCCGGCGGCGTACTGCGGGGCCACCTGCGAGTCGCTGAGCAGCAATACGTGGCGGCCGCGCACATGGCTGGCCAGGCGCGCGCCATCGGCCAGCAGGCCGGGCGCAATGGTGATGGTGTACGGCTGCGCACCGTCGACATCGACGCTGCGCGAAGAACGGGGAAGTGTCATGCGGGGGGACTCGACATGCGCCATTGCGCGGCCAGGCGCAGCACTAGCTGCGCGGTGGCCTCGGCGGGGGAGAAATGATCGGTTTCCAGACTGAGGTCGGCGACCTCCTGGTACAGCGGGGTGCGTTGGGCGGCCATCGCATGCAGTACCTGCTCGCGGTCGGCGCGTTGCAACAGCGGCCGGTTGCGGTCGCGCGCCAGCCGGGTGAGCTGGGCCGGCACGCTGACGTGCAGGTACACCACGAAGCCGCGCGCGCGGATGCGCTGGCGGTTGAGCGGATCCAGCACCGCGCCACCGCCGGTGGAAATCAGCTTGTTGTCCTGCTCCAGCAGCGTCTGCAGGGTCTGGACCTCGTGCTGCCGGAACCGCGCTTCGCCGTGCTGTTCGAAAATGGCCGGGATGCTGCTGCCGACCTGCTCGACGATGGCCTGGTCCACGTCGACGAACTCCAGCCCGAAGCGCTCGGCCAGACGGCGGCCGATGCAGCTTTTTCCGGCGCCCATCGGGCCGACCATCACGAGATTGGAAGCGGGGTTCATGCGCAGGGATCGTAGCATTCGGGCCCGCGCATCGGGCCGATCGGCATGGACTGAAACCATTCCGGCGCGGCGACCGCCGGCTGCGCGCAGCAGCATCGACACCCACGCTGCGCGGACAACGGCTGGGACGACCGCTGAAGATGGAGTGGCTGCACGCAACCCGTGGCGAGTGCTTGGCAGCCAGCGTCAGTGGCGCGAAGACGTCCCAATGCGCGCGACCTGCTTTCAGGCATCGGCGGCAGGTTCTTACAGCGGGCGCAGGCCTGTCGACCGCTGCGCATAGGCGAAGCAGGCCCGATGCGCCCACAATAGGCGTCAATCTTGCTGCCCTCGCACCGTCATGACCGATCTGTACGCAGAAGCCCTTGCCACCTTTACCGCGCTGTACGCCGAGGCGCAGGCCGGCGCCGAACTCGAAGCCAGCGCAATGACCGTGGCCACCGCCAACGTGGACGGCCGGCCGAGCGCGCGCACCGTGCTGCTCAAGGCCTTCGATGCGCGCGGGTTCGTGTTCTACACCCACCTGGATAGCGCGAAGGGCCGCGACCTGCAGACCCATCCGCAGGCCGCCCTGCTGTTTCTGTGGCGCAGCCTGCGCGAGGCCGGCATCCAGGTGCGCATCGAGGGCGGCGTGCAACTGGTCGGCGCGGAGGAATCGGATGCCTACTTCGCCTCGCGCCCGCGCATGAGCCAGATCGGCGCCTGGGCCTCGCTGCAGTCGCAGACGCTGGGCTCGCGTGAGGAGTTCGACGCGGCCATCGCCAAGGTCGAAGCCACCTTCGAAGGCCGCGCGGTGCCGCGCCCGGAGGGCTGGGGCGGGTTCCGGGTGGTGCCGCAGGCATTCGAGTTCTGGTACGGCGCCAAGTTCCGCCTGCACGAGCGCTGGCGTTACGAGGCCGATGCGGCCAGCCACTGGAGCAAGCGGATGCTGTATCCGTGAGCGCGCAGGCCGGCTGGCGGGTGCGCGCGGCGGTGGGCGCCGATGCGCAGGCCTTGCTGGCCCTGCGCCTGGCCTTGTGGCCCGATGCCGACGATGGCCTCGCCGAGCTGCAGGCCGCGCTGGCGCAAGCAGACGCCAGCCACCTGCTGGCGGTGGACGACGCGGATGCGGCGCTGGGGTTTGCCGAGGTGTCGGTACGCCACGACTACGTCAATGGCACCGAGAGCACGCCGGTGGGCTTCCTGGAAGGCTGGTATGTGAGTCCGGCCTGGCGCGGTCGCGGGCTCGGTCGCGCGCTGGTGGCCGCGGCAGTGGAGTGGACGCGGGAGCAGGGCTGCGCGGAGCTGGCCTCCGATGCGCGGCTGGACGACAGCGGCGCCCAGGCGGCGCATGCGGCATGCGGCTTCGAGCCAACTGAACGGGTGGTCTACTACCGCCTGCAGCTGGCCTGACCGGCTGACTTCTGGCCCTTTCTGCCGGTCGCGGACAGTCTGTAGTATGTCCGCCCATTGCACGGCCGCTGCTGCATCACCGCAGCGGCAACTGCATCACCACCGCTGCATGACCAAAGGACAGGACATCGTATGACGCAGTACACCACTGTCGAATTGCACGGCCTGCTGGCCGAGCGCTACCGCGACCAGCCGATCGAGGTCGAGCTGATCGACGGGCTGGAGCCGGCCATCAACCTCACCCTGGCCGACCACGGCGACATGCAGATCCAGGTCGCCGCCTCCGGCTCGCAGGTGTTCGTTTCCACGCTGCTGGCCAATGCCGACCAGGTCAGCGACCGCGCGGCGTTCAACGATGCCTGCCTGCGGCTCAACCCGCTCAATCCCTTGTCCAACCTGGGCCTGGTGCAGGTCGACGGCAAGGATAGCTATGTGGTCTTTGGCGAACTGTCGGCGTCGTCCACGCTCGACCAGATCGACGAGGAAATCCAGACCCTGGCGGCCAATACGCTGGATGCCGCCGAATCTCTCAAGCCGTTCTTTTCCTAAAGGCGTGTTGTCATGAGTATCTTTTCAAAGCTGATCACGCTGCTGCGTGGCACTGCACACGAAACCGGCCAGAAGGCAGTCGACGCCAACGCGCTGCGCATCCTGGACCAGGAAATGCGCGATGCCGGCGCCCAGCTCACGCGCTCGCGCGAGGAGCTGACCAAGCTGATGGCGCAGAGCAAGCTCGCCCAGCAGAAGATCGACGCGCGCGCCGGCAAGATGGCCGAATACACGCGTTATATCGAAGGTGCGCTGGCCAAGAACGACGAGGCACTGGCGCACGACGTGGCGGTCAAGCTGGCGGCGCTGGAAAGCGAGGACGCCGGCGACAAGGCCTCCAAGAGCTCGCTGGACCAGTCGGTGGTGACGCTCAAGGCCACCATCCAGAAGACCGAGAACCAGCTGCGCGGCATGCGCCAGCAGATCGACACCGTCAAGGCCACCGATGCGGTGCAGAAGGCACAGGCGGCGATTGCCGCGCGCCATTCCGGTGCCAGCAGCAAGATGGGCTCGGCACTGGAATCGCTGGAGCGAATCAAGGCGCGTCAGGCCGAGACCTCCGCACGCATCGAATCGGCCGAAGAGCTGGAGGCAGCCAGTGGCGACGGCGATCTGAACCGGCGTCTGGCTGCGGCCGGCCTGATGGAAGGCGAGTCCAACGCCGCCGCAGTGCTGGCACGCTTCAAGAAGCCGGCCCAGCTCGGCCACGACACCGCCGGCGGCAGCGCGCCGCTGATCGGCCAGGTGCGCGACGTGCAGCAGGTTCCGCGCAGCGACAGCTGATCCGCCGCACGGCACAGGACGCGCCATGATCATCGTCGGAAAGCTGTTGCGGATAGTGCGGCGCCACGTGCGCCGCGTCAGCTGGGGCATGGTGGCGTTGGCATTGCTGGCGCACATGGGGCTGAGCTGGGTGTTGCTGCTGCTGGCCGGCGAGCAAAAGCTCGTTGGCCTGGACGCGTTTCCGTACTACTACATGACCACCGCCACCACCATCGGCTACGGCGACCTGTCGCCGGGTTCGGTGGCCGGGCGCTATATCGCCGCGTTCGTGCTGATGCCGGGCGCGGTGGCGCTGTTCGCCACGGTGCTGGCCAAGACCAGCGGCGTGCTCATCACCTTCTGGAGGCGCCACCACATGGGCAAGATGGCTTACGCCGATCTGCACGGGCACACCATCCTGATCGGCTGGCAGGGCGCCGCGTCCACACGCTTGCTGGAACTGCTGCTGTCCGATACCGCTACCGACGACGAAGGCGTGGTGCTGATCGCCGAGGGCGTGGCCGAGAACCCGATGCCCGACCATATGCGCTTCATCGCCGCCGAGTCCTACACGCATACCGAGGTCTACCTGCGTGCCGGCATCGCCGGTGCGGCGCGGGTGATCGTCAACCCGCCCTCGGACGACCAGACCCTGGCGGCGGTGTTCGCGCTGATGGCGCATGCGCCGCGTGCGCACGTCGTGGCGCACTTCGATTCGGGCAGCGCCGCGCGGCTGGTCAATTGCCACTATCCGGCGATCGAATGCACGCGGCCGATGACCGCCGAGATCCTGGCCCGCGCGGCGCAGGATCCGGGCAGCGCGGCGATCACGGCCGAACTGCTGTCGGTGGACGATGGCCCGACCCAGTTCAGCCTGGCGGTTCCTGCCGATGTCGACCCGCTGGATTACCGCCTGCTGGCCGCCGATTTCGGCCAGCGCGGCGCCCTGTTGCTGGGCCTGCGCGCGCCCGATGGCGCGCTGCGCTTGAACCCGCCCGCACACACCGCGGTGCCGGCCGGTGCCATGCTGTATTACCTGGCCCAACATCGCGTTCCCGTGTTTGCCATCGCCTGGCAGGCCCTGCGCGCTGAGCCGGTGTCCCGTTCCCCATCGCCACAAGGTGCATGACGATGAGTTTTTTCAGCAAGTTGTTCGGTCAACCACAACCACCGCCGTTGTCCAGCTCCGGCACTGGCGCCATCGGTCACGCGCTGCCGCTGGGCTTGCGCGTGGGTGGGCAGCTGGAGATCGATACCACGTTGTACCGCATGGCACCGGAGGCCATGACCGCCGAGTTGCCGGGCGGGCATCAGGGCATTCCGTGCTACGGCCACGTCAATCTGGGCGATGGCTATGCCCTGCATCGTTTCTATCTGGACGACGACGCGTTCCTGCAGGTCACCACGGTTGGCGGCGATCTGGAGGCGATGAAGGCCTTCGTGTATTGCGAGACGGTCAATCCGCCCAGCAAGCAGGCGTTTCAGGAGTTCGTGATGCAGCATCCGCATCTGGGTGCGGCGCAGATCGAGTACGCCGGCAAGCGCTGGCAACGCGCCACGCAGTCCACCGACGATGCCGCGCGCATCCCGCCGATCGCCTACGACGAGGTGCTGTACCGCTATCAGCCGCCGCGCCGCGATGGCGATCTGACCCACTACGCCATGCTCTACAGCCGCGATGTACCGGAGCTGCAGCGCGAGGAATTCCTGCTGGTCACCGGCGAGGATTCCGGCCCCAACGAGTTCTGCGTCACCTATGCGGTCGGCATCGATGTCACCGTCGCCGATCTGGATATCACCTGAGCGTGCGCGCTCGTCTTCCACTTACCCTGGTCCTGTCATGAACCCGATCAACCTGCAGAGTTTCCTCGCGTTTCTTTCCTACTTCGGCACCGGCCTGGGCGTGTTGATCGTGGCGGTGGTGCTGGTGACCCTGGTCACCCCGCACAAGGATTTCACCCTGCTGCGGCAGGGCAACGTGGCTGCGGCCACCGCCTTGGCCGGCAACCTGATCGGTGTGGCATTGCCGCTGCATTCGGCCATCACCCATTCGGTGAGCCTGGTCGATGCGCTGATCTGGGGCGCGGTCGCCTGCGGCATCCAGGTCGTGGCGTATCTGCTGGCCAACCTGGTGGCCGGGCGCATCTCGCGGCAGATCACCGATAACGTCACCGCCGCCGGCATCTTTTCGGCCGGCGTGTCGATCGCCGTCGGGCTGATCAATGCCGCGGCGATCACGCCGTAACGGAGCGCAGGCATGAAGCGATCACGCAATCTCAAGCTCACCCTGATGGCCGCATTGCCGGCCGCCCTCGTCACCGGCTGCGGCTCCGAACCGGAAACCGGCGTGGTACTGCAGTCGGCCTCCGACTGCTACCAGATCAAGCAGGAACAGACCGACATCCAGCAATGCCTCAAGGCCTACGACGAGGCGGTGACCAAGCACCAACAGGCCGCGCCGCGCTTCAGTACGCGCTACGAGTGCGACGAGCAGTTCGGCAGTTGCACGGCAGTGCAGACGGCGCAGGGCCAGCAGAGCTGGATCCCGCCGATGGGCGGGTTCCTGCTGGGCTATGCGTTGGGCAACATGACCGGTGGTGGCGGCTACCGCTATGGCGGCTCGATTCCGCTGTACCGCGATTACCGCAGCGGCGGGTACTACAAGCCCAACGGCGATCTGGCCAGCAACCGCGTCGGCACCGTCCGCGGGCGCAGCGGCGCCATCGACATGCCGTCGCGGGCGATCACCGTGTCGCGCTCGGGTTTCGGCTCCAGTGCGGCGGCGCGCAGTTCGTTCGGCAGCGGCGGGCGCAGCTCCGGATACGGCGGCTGACATGCAACGGATCGCAATTGCCGAGCGCCCGGACTGGCGCGAGCAGGCCGAGTCGCTCGGCTTCCATTTCCACACCATCGACGGCGAGCGGTACTGGGACGAAAGCGCGTACTACGCGTTTACGCTGCAGCAGATCGAAGACGACATTGAAGCGCCCACGCAGGAACTGCATGACATGGCGATGCAGTTGGTGGACGAGGTGGTGGGCTCGGAGCAGCTGATGACGCAGCTGGCGATCCCGCCGTTCTACTGGGACTGGATCGCCACCTCGTGGAAGAACCGCGACCCGCATCTATACGGCCGCATGGACCTGGCCTATGCCGGCAACGGCCCGGCCAAGCTGTATGAGCTCAACTACGACACGCCGACCTCGCTGTACGAATCGGCGTATTTCCAGTGGCTGTGGCTGGAACAGCAGATCGCCGCCGGTGCGCTGCCCAAGGGCACCGATCAGTACAACCTGATCCAGGACCTGCTGTGCGAAACCCTGGGCGCGCTGGCGGTGGATGGCGCGATCGGTGCGCAGATGCATTTCTCCGCGGTGCGCGATTCGCTGGAAGACCGCGCCACGGTGCGCTACCTGCGCGACTGCGCGCATCAGGTGGGCATCAGCACCGAGGAAGTGGCCATCGAAGACATCGGCCTCAGCGCCGATGGCTGGTTTACCGATGAGCAGGACCGGGTGATCCACACGCTGTTCAAGCTGTATCCGCTGGAATTCATGATGGAAGAGCGCTTCGGCCCGGCGTTGTGCGCCAACCGCGTGCGCCTGATCGAGCCGGCGTGGAAATCGGTGTTGAGCAACAAGGGCATCCTGCCGCTGTTGTGGGAGCGGCATCAGGGCCATCCCAACCTGCTGCCGGCGCGCTTTGCGCAAACCGGCGAAGCGCCCACGGCAGGCTGGGTACGCAAGCCGCTGCTGTCGCGCGAGGGTGCCAATATTTCCCTGGTCAGCGCACAGGGCGACGCTGCGCAGACCGATGGCCCGTATGTGGACGGGCCGGCGATCCTGCAGGCGCATCATCCATTGCCGGTGTTCGATGGCCGGCATGCGCTGGTCGGCAGCTGGGTGGTGGCCGATCGTCCGGCCGGGCTGGGCATGCGCGACGACGACGGTCCGATCACCCGCGACACCTCGCGCTTCGTGCCGCACGTGATCGTGAACTGATGCAGCAGTGGGTGAGGCAGCGCCGCTGCGACGCGGCGCTGCCGTGTGGCGCGATCGCCCTTGCATGTGGTGGTGAGTAAGGCGCTGCTCCCGCATGGCCCGGGACGTATGCCAGGCCGGCACTGCATGAGGCAACTGCCGCTAAGTATCGCCTGACACATGCTGCAGTGACGCGCAAGCCCTGCGCTGCCTGCCGCGCAGCGCAGGTTTTCCACACCCCCTGTGGATGGAACTTGCACAAGGCTGTGGACAAGTGGGTGCAGGCCCCGGCCTGCAACGCTGTCAAGATGGGTGGCGAAAAAATGACCAGCCGCTCGCGGATACGTTTTTCCGGTCCCGATCGCAGCGATCTCGGCAGGATCGGCAAAGTCGGTTGCGCTGTGGGCGATGAGATGTGCCGGCCTGGGTTGCGTCATGCCAACGCGACCTGCCGTGCAGGCGGATCCAGCAAGTCGTGCAGACCGTACGCGCGCTGCATGTGATGCGGGCGATACACATCGACTGAGCGCGACACGTCAGCCTCGCGATCAGTGTTCTCTTGCTTCGATACACCGCGCACACCGCACACCCATTACACCCGCCGCGCCACCAACAGGCCCGCCACCGCCAGCAGCCATGCCAGGGCGAACACGCTCAGGTAGGCGGCCGCAGTCGCCGAGGCCAGCAGCGCGGCGAACAAGGCGCCGGCCAGCGCCAGCATGCCGGCCACCGCAATCGCCTCGCTCAACTGCAGCGCCGAACTGTTGGCGCCTTGCTGCGCCGGCGGCGACAGCGACAACGTCAACACCGACAGGCTCGGATACAGCAGGCCCATGCCCAGGCCGGTCAGCGCCCAGCCGGCAATCGCCACCGGCACCGGGATGACCGGCCACACCGCCCCCGCGCTGATCACGATGCCCAGCGACATGAAGCACGCACCGGTCTTGAGCAGGCGTGGCCGCGACCAGCCGGCGCGGCTATGGCCCTGGTACCAGGAGCCACTGAACCAGCCCAGCGCGCCGACGCTCAGCGCCACGCCGGCCAGCAGCGGCGACAGGCCGCGCTCGCGCGACAGCAGCAACGGCAGGAACGCCTCGAAGCCGAAGAAGGCCGCCGCCGCGATGCCGCGCAGCGCGATCACGCTGGGCAGCCCGCGCGCAAGCCGTAGCGTGCCGGCAGGCAACAGCTGCCAGGCGCAGTACCCGGTGAGCGCCAGTGCCGGCAGCATCGCCAGCAACGCGCTCGTGCCGTGCAGCTGCCCGCCCAGATACACGCCGAGCACACCCAAGGCCGCACCCACCGCCCAGCGCAACGCGGAATCCGACGCGCCGGCTGTGTCGCTGGACCAGGTGCGCCCGCGGATCGCCGGCCACAGCATCAGCCCGGCCGGTATCGCCAGCAGCGGCACCGACAGGAACACCCAGCGCCAGCCCACGTGCTGCACGATCAATCCGCTGATGCCCGGCCCGACCAACGACGGCACCACCCAGCCGGCCGAAAACGCAGCAAACACGCGGGGCCGCAAGGCTTCCGGATACAGGCGGCCGACGATCACATACAGCGCCACCGAATACGCGCCGGCCCCCAGGCCTTGCAGCAGGCGGCCGGCAATCAGCACCGGCATGCTCGGCGCCAGCCCTGCCACCAGCAGGCCGATCACGAAGCACAGCAGGCCGTAGGCCAGCGCGCCGCCCGGGCCACGTCGGTCGCTCCAGCGCCCGGCGGCGGTCATGCCGACCACGCTGGTCGCCAGGGTGCCGCCGAACGCCAGCGCATACAGCGGCAAGCCATTCAATTCGCGCGCGACGGTCGGCATGGCGGCGGCCACCGCCAGCGATTCGAAGGCATTGAGCGATACCAGTGCCACCATGCCCAGCGTTGCGGCGCGATACGGCGCGGCCAGGATGGAAGTGGGTTGGGCCTCATTGAGTGGCGTGGCGGGCAGGGCGGTATCGGCGGGCATCGAGCATCCAGAAACTGAAATGTGTAGGGCCATGACCACGGGGCTTGCACCGGTCATGGCCGCGCAGCATCCTGCCTCAACCAAGGTTGAGGTCAAGGCAATGCAGCGTGAGTTGTCCGTGGGCGAGGTGGCCAAGCGCAGTGGCGTGGCGGTGTCGGCTTTGCATTTCTACGAGCGCAAGGGCCTGATCCGCAGCCTGCGCACTGCCGGAAATCAACGCCGCTATGCGCGCGACGTGCTGAGGCGCATCGCCGTGATTCGCGTGGCGCAACGGCTCGGCGTGCCGTTGCAGCAGGTGCTGGATGCGTTCTCGGTGCTGCCGGACCAGCGCACGCCCACGCGTGCGGAATGGGCACGCATGTCGGCACGTTGGCGCGGGCAACTGGATGCGCGCATCGCCGAGCTGCAGGCCCTGCGCGACCAGCTCACCGACTGCATCGGTTGCGGCTGTCTGTCGCTGCGCCGCTGCCGGTTGAGCAACCCGGGCGATGCGCTGGCCGAGGGTGGGGATGGCGCGTTGCGCTTGTCGCGGCTTGCTGCCGATTGAGGTGGCAAGCGCGGGCTAGCCGCCGCCAGGGCAGGGCTGGTGCGATCGGCATCTGCAGATCGCGCGCGGGCCGCGGCTGCTGCGCCCCGGGCAGCCTGTCACCGCCGAGAGAAGTTCGATGCCGCAACCGGGACCAATGGCAGTGCCGTGCCTGGCGAAGGCGACCGTAGGATGGGGATCCCCTCCGCCGCAGGACTTCACGCATGTTCCCCACCTTGCGCCGTTCGCTCGCCGTTGCGCTGTCGCTGGCATGCATCACCTCGTCCGCGCACGCCGCGCCCGCCACCAGCGCCGCCGCGCCGGCAAGCGTCTTCGATCCGCTGGCCTTGTTCGCACCGCTGCAACTGCCCGATGCACCCAACGCCTACCGCAGCGGCAGCGGCGTCCCCGGCCCGCTGTTCTGGCAGAACCGTGCCGACTACAGCCTCAACGCCAGCATCGACCCGGCGACCCACACGCTCACGGGCGAGGCGGCGATCCACTACACCAACCGCAGCCCGGACACGCTGGACGTGCTGTGGCTGCAGCTGGACCAGAACATCTACCGCGCCGATGCGCGCGCTGCCGCCAGCCGGCCGTCGCGCCGCACCCAGTTCACCGACGGCATGCAGATCGCCAGTGTCGAGATCGACGATGGAGGGCGTCGCCAGCCTGCGCATTTCGTCGTCGACGACACCCGCATGCGGGTGGACCTGCCGCAGCCGTTGGCCGGGCAGGGCAAGGCGCTGACCGTGCATGTCCGCTACCGCTACACGATTCCGGGCACCTGGGGCGGGCGCACTGCGGTCAGTACCAGCAAGCAGGGCGAGATCTACGAGATTGCACAGTGGTATCCGCGCATGGCCGTCTACGACGATCTGCGCGGCTGGGACACGCAGCCGTACCTGGGCTCGGAGTTCTATCTGGAGTACGGCGACTTCGACTACGCGGTGACCGTGCCGGAGGGCTTCCTGGTCGCCGGTTCGGGCGCGCTGACCAATCCGGCCGAGGTGCTCAGCCGCAGCGAACAGCAACGCCTGCAGCAGGCACGCAGCAGCGATCGTACGGTGCTGATCCGCACGCCCGAGGAAGTAAGCGCGCGCGCTGCCAAACCTGCGGGAAACGCCACGCGCACCTGGCGCTTCCATATGGACAACACCCGCGATGTCGCGTTTGCCGCCTCGCCTGCGTTCGTGTGGGATGCCGCGCGCATCAAGCTGCCGGGCGGCAAGCAGTCGCTGGCGATGTCGGTGTATCCGCTGGAGGGCGTGGGCGCGGACAAGTGGAACCGCTCCACCGAATACGTCAAGGGCGCGATCGAACATTTCTCGCAGTGGTACCCGTATCCGTGGCCGGCCGCGATCAACCTGGGCGGGTACGGTGCGGGCATGGAGTATCCGGGCATCGTCTTCGACGGTTTCGAGGACAGCGGCAAGGAGTTGTTCTGGATCACCGCGCACGAGATCGGACACACCTGGTTCCCGATGATCGTCGGCTCCAACGAGCGCCGCCACGCGTTCATGGACGAAGGCTTCAACACCTTCATCGACGTCTATGCATCCGATGCCTTCAACAAGGGCGAGTACGCGCCCAAGCGCGATTCGGAATATGCGCCCAAGGGCGGCAACCCGGTCGACGAAATCCTGCCGCTGCTGGCCGATGCCGGCGCGCCGACATTGATGGACAACGCCGATTCCACCAGCGAGACCTATCGGCATTCGCTGACCTATTTCAAGGGCGCGTTGGGGCTGGTGTTGTTGCGCGAGCAGATCCTGGGGCCGGAGCGCTTCGACCCGGCTTTCCGCAAATACATCGCGACCTGGGCCTACAAGCACCCGACGCCGTCGGATTTCTTCCGGCTGATGGAAAGCGAGAGTGGCGAGAATCTGGCCTGGTGGTGGCGCGGCTGGTACCTCAACAACTGGCAGCTGGACATGGGCATCAGCGAGGCCCATTACGTCGATCACGATCCCGCCAAGGGCCTGCAACTCACGTTGCGCAGCCGCCAGAAACTGGTGATGCCGGTCACCGTGCGGGTGGACCTGGCCGACGGCAGCCATCTGGACCGCCGCGTGCCGGTGGAAAGCTGGCTGCAGAACACCGCGCCCACGCTGACGCTGCCGACCACGCAGAAAGTGCTGCACGTGACGCTGGATCCGGACCATGTGTTGCCCGATGCCCAGCGTGGCGACAACCAGGTCAATACGATCGGCTAGCGGGTGCCGATCGCTGGCATCTGCGCTGCAATGGCGCAGATGCTGCGGGCGTTCCGCCCACGCGGTTCACCGTCACCAGCGGCGCAATCGATTGCAGCGATTGCGCCGTTTTTTCGTTGCGCCCTGCAGTCCGATGTCGCGCGCAAGCGCGCAATGACGTGCTCGCATCGGCGTCCGCTGCCACGCGTGTGTGCCTCAGCACATCGCCGTTGAAGGCGGCCGCGCTGCGATTCTCGCGCTGCTTTGCGCAACTGCTTCGTATGGTGTTGCTGCGGCCAGGCGACGACATGCAGCTGCGCCGTTGCGGCGTAGTTATCGCCACCGCTGGCTGGTAACGCTTACAGCCACGCTGCGCCTGCTTTCGCACTGCGGACTCAAGCGCACGCGGTGTTTTGTGCCTGCATGTGGCTTGGTGTGTTTGCTGCAACGCACGGTGACAAGCCCCGCCACGCGTGACTAGGCTGCGCCCCGTGTTAGCGCTATCAGTCCTGCATTGCCCGCTGGTACGCGGTTGCATGCAGAGGCGCAGGGCGAGACACGTGGTGCAGGCGTACTGGTTGGGAAGGCAGTCGCAGGTGCGGTACAGCGCCAGGTGCACGGCGCGTCCGTGAGGACGTGGCACGCACATGGCTTGCATCAGGGGGGATGCGCCGGCAGTCGAGGCGGCGGATCAGAGCAAGTGCTGTGCAGGGATGTATGTCGCGTGCCGTCCAGGCGCGTGGCCAGGCAAGCGCCGCGTCGCATTCCGCGACCACGGCCGTGGGTGTTGGACTCCAGACCCGAGGATAGATCGATGCGTCGTACGTTGAGCAAGTTCAAGTCGAAGGCCATGTTTACCTTCGTCGGTGGCATCCTGGTGATCAACCCCGCCTTTGCGCAGGACGTTACCGCGCAGCAGGTGCCACCACCGCAGTCCGGCGCCCAAACCGCCACCACCCTGGATGCGGTCAATGTCACCGGCATCCGCAGCAGCCTGGATCAGTCGATGGGCATCAAACGCGATGCTGCCGGCGTGGTGGACGCGATCAGCGCCGAAGACATCGGCAAATTTCCCGATACCAATCTGGCCGAGTCGCTGCAACGCATCACCGGTATCTCGATCGAGCGCCGCGATGGCGAAGGCGCGCAGGTCACCGCGCGCGGCTTCGGCCCGCAGTTCAATACCGTCACCCTCAACGGCCGCCTGATTCCCGGTGCCGATGCGTTCGGCGCGCCGGGCCAGACTCCGATCGGTGGTGTGGATGTGGGCACGCGCGCGTTCAACTTCGCCCAGCTCGCCTCCGAAGCCATCACCGGCATCGAGGTGTTCAAGACCAGCCGTGCCACCGCGCCCAGCGGCGGCATCGGCGCCACCATCAACATCCAGACCGACAAGCCGTTCAATCACGAAGGCGTGGTGGCCAATGCCGGCGCCAAGATGGTGTCGGATCGTTCGCAGCCGTTCGGCGATTCGCTCACTCCTGAAGTCTCCGGCATCTTCAGCTATACCAATCCCGACAAGACCTTCGGCATCGGCCTGAGCGGCAGTTACCAGAAGCGCCATGGCGGCTCGGTGCAGGCCACCGAAAACACCTGGAACATCCAGCGCTGGACCGGTACCGACCCGGCCCTGCGCCCGGATGCGGTGGTGACCAATGCACCGGCGATCGGTCAGCTCTACGGCATGCCCAACGATCTGCGCTATGCCTTTGCCGACTTCCAGCGCGAGCGCACCAATGGCCAGGCGGTGATGCAGTTCGCGCCCAGCGACAGCCTGACCCTGACCCTGGACTACACCTATTCGTCCAACGAAATCCGCGAAGAGCGCGGCGAGCAGGGCATCTGGCTGCAGCGCGCCAACAGCTTCACCGATCTGACCTTCGACACCGGCCAGGCGGTGGCCACCCCGGTGTATCTGCGTGACGTGCCCAACGGCGCCAAGGACTTCGGCATGGAGCAGCAGCGCAACGAGCAGAAGTACACGCTCGGCTCGCTCGGCTTCAATGCCGACTGGCAGGTGAGCGACCGCTTCCAGCTGTCCTTCGATGCGCACAACTCCAAGACCAAGAGCCTGCCCAACGACCCGGTCACCGGCGGCAGCGCCACGTACTTCAGCTTCGCCGGCACCAACAACTGCAGCAACGGCCCGTCCTGCGGCGGTCAATGGGGGCAGGAGCTGCGCTTCAACAATGGCCTGCCGATCGGCGCACGCACCTGGTATCCCACCGCGGCCGATTCCCTGGCCGGCACCAACGGCGTGCTCAACCCGGACTTCACCCCCGCCGAGCTTGGCTCGCAGGTCCTGCGCATCTTCTATCAATCGCAGGTCACCGAGATCAAGGAAGGCCGCATGGACGGCACCTTCGATTTCGAGGACGGGCGCTTCCAGTTCGGCGTGAGTACCGCCAATACCACCATGAACCGGCTCACCAGCGACACCAATTCCACGCTGGGTGACTGGGGCGTGGCCAACGCCGGCAACGAGCCCGGTATGCAGGCGCTGCTGCGGCCGGTGAGCATCACCGGCATGTTCAAGGACTTCAACGCCAATGGCGCCGCGCCCAATGCTTGGCGCGGCGATGCCGATCAGCTGGCGCTGTGGGGTGGCAGCCAGTACGGCGCCACCACCCGCTACAACCCGCAATACAGCGCCGACAACCAGGTCGAAGAGAAGACCCGCGCCGCCTACGTGCAGCTGGAACTGAAGGGCGACATCTCCGGCATGACCACCAATACGCGGCTGGGCTTGCGCTACGAGCGCACCGATGTGGAATCCACCTCGCAGGTGGCCACGCCCACGGCGTTGTTGTGGCAGGCCAACAACGACTTCCAGCTGTTGCGCTCCACCGAGCAGCAGCCCTTCAGCGAGAAGACCAGCTACAACTACATCCTGCCCAATCTGGACTTCAGCATCGACATCTCCGATCAGCTGAAGGGGCGCGCCTCGTTCGGCCAGACCATCGCACGCGCGCCCTACAACAACCTGATTGCCGGCCCGACGCCGAATACGCCCAATGGCTCGATCCTGATCAATCCGTCCAACCGTGCCGGCGGCAGCTCGCAGAACCCGCAACTGGACCCGCTGGAATCGGACAACCTCGATCTGGCGCTGGAGTGGTACTTCGCCGATGCCAGCTACGTGTCGGCCACGTTCTGGAACAAGCGCGTCAGCAACTTCATCGGCAACACGGTCTCGCGCGAATCCCTGTACGGGCTGAGCGATCCCACCTCCGGTCCTGACGCGCAGGCCGCGCTGGCGTTCCTGCAGAGCGGCGCCTGTGCGGCGCAGGTGGGCGCCTCCGGCAACGACGTCGCGGCGGCGTGCTCGGCCAACGACACCTCACTGTTTGCGGCGATGGCGCTGCTGCGCAATGCCGCTGCCACCGGCGGGCTGGCCGCCTACAACGGCAGCTCGGCGCAGAGCCTGGCACTGGAGAATGCCTACGATATCGTCGGCAATGCCTCCGATCCGCTGTATCAGTTCGACGTGTCGCGCCCGGTCAACCAGAACAAGGCCAACATCCACGGCTGGGAATTGGGCGGGCAGTACTTCTTCGACAGCACCGGCTTCGGCATCTACGCCAACTACACCATCGTCGAAGGCGATGTGGGCTTCGACAACACGGTGATCGATCGCGACCAGTTCGCGCTGCTCGGCCTCAGCGACACCGCCAACGTGATGCTGATGTACGAAAAATACGGCTGGAGCGCGCGCCTGGCCTGGAACTGGCGCGACGAGTATCTGATCGCCGCCAACCAGGACAATGCCAACCGCAATCCGTACTACGTCGAGGCGTATCAGCAGTGGGACCTCAGCGTCAGCTACAGCTTCAGCAAGCAACTTTCCGTGGGCTTTGAGGCGATCAACCTCACCGGCGAAGACGTGCGTTGGCATGGGCGCTCGGACAAGCAGATCATCCGCCTGATCGACCAGCAGCCACGCTACACGCTGGGTGTGCGTTACGCGTTCTGACCCACCGGCTGCGCTCACTTCCCTCCCGGTGAGCGCAGCCGGTGCCTGGTGGGGCCGATGCCGACGTGCGGGCTGGTGCGGGCCAGCCGCGCGCTTTTTCGAAGGCGGCCGGCGAGCGTTCGCTGGCTGCGCCACGTGGCCGCATCGAGTCGTCAGCCTGCGTGGCACCGGTCCGGCGGCCGCAACCGCAGGCGCGAGCTGGATGCCGCCGCGCATCCCTTGGTGTCGCCGGTACACGCGGCGCTTGCTTGCACCCACACACGGCCGCCGCCGGGTCACACCGGCGATATAGGTTGCTGCAGGCCAGGTCCCGATGCTGCTGTGCCGCTTGCCGGTCTGCCGCTTTTTGGCAATGCTCGCCACCAGCAAGTGCGGTACCTGGCCGCGCGATCGACGCATTCCACGCAATGCGGTACTCCGTGGCGGAGCACCGTTGGAGTTTCAGATGACGCGATACGCAGTGCTCAACAATGTGGCGCATCACGATCTGCGCGTCGTGCTGCGCTTCGGTGCCGAGTTCGGCGATGCGCTGGGCCTGGTGCCGGCGTTCGTCACCGAATACGCCGAGCTGCAGCGCGAGTACCCGCTGTTCTTTCGCAAGGATCCAGCCACCGGCGGCTACCAGTCGGTGGCGCTGCTGGGCTTTGCACAGGACGAGAATCTGTTCCTGCAGGACGGCCGTTGGACTGCCAGCTACCTGCCCGGCATCGTCGCCAAGGGCCCGTTCCTGATCGGCTTCCAGGAGCAGCGCATCGAGGGCGCCTTGGTGCAGGAGCCGGTGATCCACGTCGATCTGGAGCACCCGCGCATCAGCCGTCACGAAGGCGAGGCGGTCTTTCTTCCGCAGGGCGGCCATAGCCCGTACCTGGAGCACATCATCGGTGTATTGCGCGGCATCCGCGACGGTGTGGATGCCGGCCAGGCGATGGCGGCCGCACTGGATGCGTTGGGGCTGATCCAGCCGGTGCAGTTGGATGTCACGCTGGATGCCACCCACGCCACCAAGCTGGAAGGCCTGTTCGCCATCGACCGCGAGCGGCTTGCCGCACTCGATGCGTCCTCGTTGCAGCAACTGCACCGGGCCGGCTATCTGGAGGCTGCGTTCCTGATGCTGGCCTCGCTGCACAACGTGCGTCGGCTGATGGCCGAGAAGCAGCGCCGCCTGCAGCAGGCGCACACTGCGTCTGCGACTGCTGCGTTCGCCTGAGCGCATGACGACCGGCGCAGCCTTCTCCTCCCTCGCGGCCGTCGCCGAGCGCAGCGATTGCCACCCCGACGCGCTGCCGCTTGCCGCGCTGTGCGATGCCGCCGAGCCGGTGGTGCTGCGTGGCATTGCACGCGACTGGTCGCTGGTGCAGGCCGGGCGGCGCAGCCCCGAGGAGGCGATGGCGCTGCTGCGCGCGCACGATAGTGGACGCCCCCTGCAGTATTCCCGCGGCGGCCCGGAGATCGCCGGCCGGCCGTTCTATACCGACGATTGCAGTGCGCTGAATTTCGAGGTGCAGCGCGGCAGCTTGAGCAGCTTGCTGGAAGCGATCGTGACGCATCGCGACGACCCGCAGCCGCCTACCTATTACCTGGCGTCGTTGCCTATTGACGACAATCTCCCGGGCTTGCGCGCAGGCAATGATCTGGATTTCGCCGCCAGCGGCATCGCGGTGCAGCCGAGTATCTGGATCGGCAATCGCGTCACTGCTTCCTGCCACTACGATGCGCCCAACAACCTGGCCTGCTGCACGGTGGGGCAACGTCGCTTCACGCTGTTTCCGCCCGAGCAGGTGGCCAACCTGTATCCCGGCCCGCTGGATCCCACGCCGGGCGGGCAGGTCGTGAGCATGGTGGATATCGCCAATCCGGATCTGCTGCGGTATCCACGCTTCGCCCAAGCGCTGGCGCAGGCGCGCACCGTTGTGCTGGAGCCGGGCGATGCAGTGTTCATTCCCGGCATGTGGTGGCATCACGTGCAATCGCTGCAGCCCTTCAACGTGCTGGTCAACTACTGGTGGAGCAGCGTGCCCGCGCATCTGCCGGCGCCGATGCCCGCGCTGTATCACGCGCTGTGGGCCATCCGCGACCGCCCGGCAGCGGAGAAGGAAGCCTGGCGCGCCCTGTTCGACTACTACGTGTTCGGCCCTGCCGAGCGCGCGGGCGAGCACCTGCCCGAGCAGGCACGGCATGCGCTGGGCCCGATCGACCCCACGCTGGCGCGACAGCTGCGCGCGCTGTTGCTCGGCAGGCTCAACCGCTGATGCGCGCGATCGGCTCCAAGGCCACTGGCCGGACAACTGCGCAGCTGCCGGGCGGGCAGGGCCCATGTGCGGCATTGGCAGGCGCCACTCACGCGTTCCGCTCCCGGCGGGCCACCTGCGTTGTCCAGACGATCGATCAAGACCTCATCCCGGATCCATCACCCAGGAGCGCGCAGTGAGCCAGGCCCCGATTCGCAAGGTCGTCATCGCCGGCGGCGGCACCGCCGGCTGGATCGCCGCCTGCGCACTGTCGCATCAATTCCGCGAGCTGCTGGAGATCACGCTGGTCGAGTCCGAGCAGATCGGTACCGTGGGCGTGGGCGAATCCACGGTGCCGCCGATCCGCAGCTTCCATCGCTTCCTGCAGATCGACGAGCAGGAGTTCCTGCGCGCGGTGGCCGGCACCTTCAAGTTGTCGATCTCCTTCGAGCATTGGCGCCACCAGGGCGAGCGCTATATTCATCCGTTCGGCATCACCGGGCAAAGCACGCTGGTGTGCGCCTTCCACCATCTGTGGCTGGAAAGCCAGCGGCGCGGCATGCCGGGCAGCTTTGGCGATTACTGCCTGGAAACCGTGGCTTCGCGCGTCGATCGTTTCGCCTTGCTGCGCGAGCCTGCGGTCAACTACGCCTATCACCTGGATGCCGCGCTGTATGCCAGGTTCCTGCGCACGCGCAGCGAAGCCTGTGGCGTCAGGCGTATCGAAGGCAGGATCCAGCAGGGGACCTTGCAGCCGGACAGTGGCGATGTCGCCAGCCTGCTGCTGGAAGACGGGCAGGTGATCGAGGGCGACCTGTTCATCGATTGCAGCGGTTTTCGCGGCCTGCTGATCGAGCAGGCGTTGCACACCGGTTACGAAGACTGGAGCCATTGGTTGCCGTGCGATCGCGCCGTTGCGGTGCAGACCGAAGCGCTTGGCCCGCCGGTGCCGTATACCCGCGCCATCGCGCACGAAGCCGGATGGCGCTGGCATATCCCGCTGCAGCATCGCGTTGGGAATGGTCTGGTCTTTTCCAGCAAGCACCTGTCCGACGACGAGGCACATGCCAAGTTGCTACGCGATGTGGCCGCGCCTGCGCTGAAAGACCCCTGGCTGGTGCCGTTCCGCACCGGCCGCCGCCTCAAGGCCTGGAACAAGAACGTGGTGTCGCTGGGCCTGGCCAGCGGCTTTATCGAGCCGCTGGAATCCACCAGCATCCATCTCACCATCGCCGCCGTGGTGCGCCTGATCAGCTTGTTCCCGGGGGAGGGCATTGCGCCCTCGCAGGTGGAGCTGTTCAACGACATCAGCCGCGCCGAAATGGAACATGTGCGCGACTTCATCATCCTGCATTACCACGCCACCCAGCGCGAGGAACCGCTATGGCGGCAATGCCGCGCGATGGAGTTGCCCGAATCGCTGGCGCTGCGCCTGCGCGCCTGGCGCGAACGCGCACACGCCTGGCAAGCGGCCGATGAACTGTTCCGCGTCGACTCCTGGACCCATGTGCTGATGGGGCAGGGCATGGCGCCCGAGCAGCATCATCCGCTGGCGCGCGCGCTGTCCGATCGCGACCTGCGTCGCCTGCTGGACGGCATCGCCCAGCCGATCCTTCACGCGGTGGAGCAGATGCCGTCGCAGCAGGCGTTTATCGACGCGTATTGCAAGGCGGGTGCAAGCGTGTGGGGCCTGCGCAGTCCGGTGATGACGTAGAGCGGCTGGCAACGCCGGGGCGCCGCCGGCAGTCGGACACGGCCGCTGCCCGCAACCGCCACAGCACCAGCACGTCCTGGCCCGGCTCGGCAACGCGATGCGGGACGGGCGGCGTGCTCCGCGCAGTCGGCAAGGAAGGCCGGTACGGGCAGTCGGCACGGGCCAGACCGATGTAGGAGCGCGCTCGCGCGCAATTGAGCGTCACCGGAAACGCTCGTCGCGCCCTTCCTCCCCGGTTCCGAGCGCGCCGTCCACGTCCACCTGGCGACTGCTTGCTACGTGTTAGCCGCTCTTGGACACACAAGACCACAGATGCAGTGTCGCGTGCTGTGCCATGCCCGCTCTACGCGGTGTTTGGAGATTGCGTGCCGCTTTGATAGCGGTTGGCGACATCACCGCCGGCTACAGGTCGAATGCGCTGATGACAGTGCGCAGCCGGATCCATCGCTACAGTGCCCAACTGCTTCGCTACAAGCGCATCAGATCCTTGCCGACCACAATCGGCCCGGCATAGTGCTTGCGCGCGCCCTCGCTCCACATCGCATCGGTGATCGTGGGGTCGCCGCCAGGCACAAAGTGATTGAGCACCAGCATCCTTGCGTTGGCTGCTGAAGCGATCTTGCCCACTTCTTCGCTTGTGGAATGGCTCTTGAGCAGATGGTCGAGCAAAGTCGGTGCGTTGTCGTTGGTATTGAGCATCTTTTCCAGCGCGGGCAGATACATCACCTCGTGCACCAGGATGTCGGTGTCCCTCGCGAATTCGGCCAGTGCAGGCAGGTAACGCGTATCGCCGGAGAACACCACCGTGCGGTCGCGCGCGGCAAAGCGATAGGCGAACGCCGGCTTGAGCGTGTAGTGATCCACCAGCGTCGCGGTGACAGTGACCTGGTCGTTCTGCAGCACCGTGCCGGGCTGGTCGAACTCGTGCACATGGATCAGCTGCTTGAACGGCGGGCGGCCTTCTTCGCGGATGCGCGCATCGATGTCGATGGCATTCATCTCGACAAAGGCATCCACCATCCTGGCGATACCGGGCGGGCCGTACAAATGCACCGGCGTCTGCAGTCCGCTGGCCCAGGCCAGCCAGACCACATTGAGCAGGTCGGCGTTGTGGTCGGAGTGGTGATGGGTCAGGAAGATGTCGCGCAGCGCAGGCAGGCGGACGCCGGCCTTGGCCAGTTGCTGTGCAACGCCATTGCCGCAGTCGATCAGGTAGGGTTGCCCGTCGATGACCAGCGCGTTGGCGGCCGCGGCGCGCAGCGGCGATGGCGTGGGGCCGCCCTTGGTGCCGAGCAGCACCAGCACGCTGCCCTTGGCCGGGAAGGGTGCCGGTGACGCCGGGTTTGACGGCGCAGGGTCTTCCTTCGATGCGCGCGGCAGTGCGGCACCGAGCTGGCTCGTCACGCTCAGCGTGGCCGCTGCCAGCGCGATGCGCAGCACCTGGCGACGGGAAGGGCGTGGCGAAGCGGCAGACATGACGGCTCCTGTCGAAGCGGGGACGAGGATGTGCCAGGCGTGGCGTGGCACTGCGCCAGACTATCGTGGGGCTGCCGGGTTTGCGAATGGATCACGTAAACCTCGGCACTGGCATGCCCACGCCCGATGCAGCAGAGCTGCAACTGCGATGCACGCGGTGCGTGTACTGCTCGATCCGATGGCCCGCACCGAATCGGCCACGCCGATCCATCCATTGCCTTCCAACGGTGGGCTTGCATCGATTGCCTTCAGAGTTCCTGTGCAATGAACGCGTTCAACGCAGGCGAACGATAAAACGCCATGCATTGCGCGAAGATCCTGTTGAACGGGCCGCGGCGGGCTTCGTCCTTCATCGGCACTTCGGCGCGATGGAAGTCCGCCGTCTGCTCGGCCACGAAACGGTGCAGGCGGTCGGTGGCACCGGTCTTGGCATTGTCGAGCGCGTAGGTCGTCAGCAGATACGAACGATCGCGCAGCTGGTCGGCGGTGTATTTGCCGCTACGCTCATAGTTGTTGTCCAGGCACAGCTGCAGCGCATAGGCCTTGACGTCGTCGCGATTGGCAGGCTTGCCGGCGGCATGGGCGGTGACCTGTAGCGACAAGGCCAGGAGTGCAGCTGCGGCGATGACACAAGGAGTGCGTTGAACGGGCATGCCGATCCAGGTGAAGGACGAGCTGCCAAGTCTGCATCATTCGGGCACTGCAGATGAAGTGCATCACGACTGACGCGCGTGACCGATAAGGTCCAAGGGTCAGTGCACAAAACGTCAACCCGTACAGATCGATCCACACAGCACATCAAACAATCGACCACACTCTGTACAGGCCAGGCGCAGTCGCACGTGGCAGGCGCTACCCGCCTGCCACGCGCAGCACCCGCTTACGGGCCGAAGTAGGTGGAAATGCTGGAATACACGTCCGAGAAGCGCGAGTAGTAATCCGGATCGGTCTGCGCGGTGCAGAACGAGTAGCCGCCGTACAGGCCGCCGCGCAGCTGGTAGGCGCCACCGCTGGCGACGGTGAACAGGCCCGAGCCGGACGAGCCGCCCTCGGTGACGCCATCGTTCCAGACCACACGGTACAGCGGGCTCTTGCCGTCGATGCTGGTGCTCAGCCCATTGACGGTGCCCAGCGAATACTTCTTGACGTCACCGGACGGGTGGTGGATGCCGACGATCGAGGTGCCGGTCGCGCCGATCGCCGCGCTGTTCCATGCCGCATAGAACGCGCCGCTTGGCGGTGCGGTCTTCAGTTCCAGCAACGCGGTATCGCGCGTGGTATTGGCATGGCGCAGGAATGCACCGCCGGTCAAGGTGGTGGCCTGCGAGCTGGCGGTATTGCCGTTGCAGGTGGCCGCGTCGTAGAACCAGTAGGTCTGCAGTGTGTTGGCGACCGTCTGCGTGCTGATGCAATGCGCTGCGGTCCAGAACAGGTTGCGCTTGGGCGAGTTGGTGTTGTTGAGCAGCGTGCCGGTGCACAGGAACGAGCCCTGGCTGGTGGTGAACACCATGCGCGCCACCGCCTTTGCGGCATTGGTGAAGCCGGCGGTGGGATTGGCGCGGCAGACGATATCGTTCTGGCAGGAATCGCTCTCGCCGATGGCAATGGTCATCATGTCGCGCGCGCTGGCGGTGGGGCTGATATCCAGGTGCGACAGCTGCGGGATGCTCAGGCTGAAGTTCTCCGGATAC
This sequence comes from Xanthomonas sp. NCPPB 3218, assembly GCF_056725185.1. Lineage (NCBI taxonomy): Bacteria > Pseudomonadati > Pseudomonadota > Gammaproteobacteria > Lysobacterales > Lysobacteraceae > Xanthomonas > Xanthomonas sp. NCPPB 3218. Next base: position 3,523,207 of record NZ_CM161516.1, on the reverse strand, counting down.
TGGCCGGCCGGCAGCGACAGTTCCACCAACAGATTCTCGCCGCTGACGGTGGGCGACCAGCCGATGGCGTCGCCGCTGGCGGCGAAGCTGGCACCGGATTGCTCGAATACCCGGCCATCGTCGCCGGCAAAGCGCAGCGTCACCTTGGACGGATCGCCCGGCGTGGCACCGGCACCACGCAGGATCAGCGATGCACGCAGCGAGGCCGCCTGCGCGGAGCCGACCTTCAGGGTCGCCACGCGCGAGCCGTCTTTGGCCATCTGCCAATCGAGCGTGGCCAGATTCACCAGGGGCTTGGCCACCGCGCGCGAAAACCCGATCTGCAGGGGCTGCCCATGTTTGACCTGTGCGATGCGACGCTCACGCACGCGACCGATCTCGGTGCTGGTGGGCGCAGTGAGTTGCACCACACGCGTGGGCAGGATGCCGCCACGCAGACTTGCCGACTGCAACGTCGCTGCGCCGAGCTTGGCCGCCTGCGGTGCGGTACTTACCGGCGCCGCATCCATTTCGGTCGGCGGCGTTGCCAGTGCAGCGCCGGAAACGGCGGAAAACAGCGCCAGGTACAAGGCATTCTTGCGATTCATGGGTAGTCCTTCTCGTCAGGGAACGACAGACTGCGGCGGGGGCCACAGCGAGCGGGCGCCATCGTTGGCGCCGAACGAGACTAGCGAATGTTTAAAGCTGAATATGTGCTGAAAATCTCGTTCAGAGATTGGCATTCGATAAAAAGATCATCGTGTTTTGCATGCAGCAGTCGACGTAGGCACGACTTGCCAGTGGTCTTGCGCAGACGAATACGCACATGCGTGGCGCCGCAGCGCCGCATCCAGGAATCATCTGCAACACGTAAGCTGCTTTACCTGCGGCAACTGCGATCGCGCAGCGCACCGGCAGCGCTGCCTTGATCAAGCTGTCAGGCGATGCAGGTAGCTACGCTGCATGCGGGATGGCGAACGCGCATAACCTTGGCGGGCTTTGACAAGGCGCGCGCTACGTCCCTGCAAGCAGGCACGCCGGCAGCCAGCAGCAAGGTCTGCACATTGGCTCGCGACGAATTATTCCAACGCGTCGCTGGCGCGGAAGTCGGTCGAGCGACCGTTGGCTTTCAAAAACGCCAACACTGCAAGCCCGACCACCATCCAGGCCGTGCCGCCGAGTTGCGCATGCTGGTCGGCATTGATCAGCACATAGGCCAGGATCACGATGCCGATCAACGGCGTGGCGACATGCAACAGCACGCGGCGGCCCTGCCCGCGGAAATGCCACAGCACCGCCACGTGCAACAGGATGAAGGCGGTCAGTGCGCCGACATTGCACAACGAGGACAGCAGCGCGATCTGTCCGACGAAGACTTCGCCCAGCACCATGCTCAGGCCTGCCACCAGCAGGATGGCGCGCTGCGGCACGCCGGTGCGTGGATGGATGTAGCGCAGAAAGGCCGGCAGCTGGCGGTCGCGCGCCATGGCGAACAACAGGCGCGAGGTGGCGGCCTGCGCCACCAACGCGTTGGCGATCGCCGCACTGATCGCGACCGTGAGCGCAATGACGATCTGCAACCACGGCCCGGCGATCAGGCGCCCGATCTCGAAGAACGCATCGTTGGAGGCCTGCGCGTCGGGATAGCGTTGCAGGGTGGGCTGCAGCAGCGCGGCCAGCCAGGTCTGCAGCACGAACAAGCCGGCCACCAGCAACAGCGCCAGCAGGGTCGCGCGCCCGACCACCCGATTGCCGCCACGGGCTTCTTCGGACAGCGTGGAGATCGCGTCGAAGCCCAGGAACGACACCACCGCCACCGACAAGGCGCTGAAGATCAGCTGCGGCGAAAAGGCCTGCGGGTTGTAGAACGGACGCAGGTTCCAGTGCGCACCATTGACGCCACGCTGGATGGCCAGGCTGGCCAGCACCACGAACACCGCCAGCACCACCAGCTGCGCGTAGAGGAAGATGCGATTGGCACGCGCGGTGGTTTCAATGCCGCGCAGGTTGACCAGCGTGTTGAGCACCACGAAGAAGGCGATCCACGCCGGTTGCGGCAGCGCCGGCAATACGTTGTGCATGGCGTTGGCGCCGACCACGTAGAGCAGGGTGGGCACCAGCAGATAATCCAGCAGGATCGCCCAGCCGGCCAGAAAGCCCATGCCGCTGCTCAGGCCGCGTCCCACATACGCATACACCGAGCCGGCGACCGGAAACGCCTGCGACATCTGCTGGTAGCTCAACGCGGTGAACAGCATCGCCACGAAGCCGAGCAGGTAGGTCAGTGGCACCATCCCGGCGCTGATGTCGAACACGCCGCCGAAAATGGAGAACGGCGCGGTCGGCACCATGAATACCAGCCCGTAGATCAGCAGGTCCTTGAGCGTCAGCTGCCGCTTGAGCTCCTGGGTGTAGCCAAAGCGTTCCAGCGCGGCCGCATCGTTGCGGCGGGGGGTGTCGGTCATGCAGGTGTCCGCTGAAAGGGATGCCGAGTCGCGACGCAGGCGCCGTGGGAGCGTCTGCACGTCGATGCTGCAGTGCAGCCAGCTGACTGGCATTGTGACGATAATGTGGCCGCCAAGCCCATCCATTGGTAAAAATGCTAGGTTTTCCATGCCGGATGTCATCCAGCGGCGTACGTCGACACCGAAGGACCCCACATGTTCGACACTCTGGCCAGCCTGGGCCGCGACCTGCAGGCGCTGCACACGCTCAATGCCTGCCTGGACCGGGTGTTTTCCGACGTCTGCGGGCTGGGCTTCCAGTCACTGGTCTACGACTACGCGCCGGTCCCGCTGAGTCTGGAAGGGGCATTGATCACCCCGTCGGTGTTCATGCAGCGCAATGCGCCGGGCGACATGCAGCACATCTGGTGCGAGCACGGCTATTACCAGCACGACCCGGTGCAGCAGCGTGCGACGCGCCGCACCACGCCATTCGTGTGGTCCTACCGCAGCGACGGCGAGATGGAGGGCGTGGAATACGTCGGCAGCCAGCATCGGCAGGTCACGCGTTATCTGTGCGATAGCGGTATGGGAACCGGTGTCACCGTGCCCCTGCACCTGCCGGGTGGCGCGTTCGCGACATTCAGCGCTGCGGTCGATGCGGTCGCGGCCGAGGCGCCACGGCTGGCCGAAGCGCAGCTGTCGCCATTCCTGCTGCTGGCGCATACCTTCCAGGCACGCGCGCAGGAACTGCTCGATCCGCAGGAACGCCGCTGCCACCACATCGCGCTGACCCGCCGCGAGCGCGAATGCCTGCAGTATTCGGCCAAGGGGCTGACAGCCAAGAGCATCGCCGCTGCGCTCAACCGTTCCACCGCCACGGTGAACCTGCATCTGAACTCGGCAGCGCGCAAGCTGGGCGCGCGCAATCGCGTCGAGGCCGTCGTGCGCGGCATGCACTATCGATTGCTGGAGCCGTAAGCCCGACGTGCTCGGCTGCGGCGACATGCCGCGATAGACGATTTCGCTGCGGCGAGAATTTGCGATCGGCAGGCGCAATCTCTGCCCTGATTGATGCCCGTCCTGGCGACCAAATACGCGTTCAGCTGGATCGCATCGCCCGCGCAGCCGGCCCCGATCTTCGAAAGCGCCACGAACCTGGGAGTTTTGCCAGTTAACGCGCGGCGGTTGCCTCGCTAGGCTCGGCGCTCATTCTTGCCGTTAGCAGGCGCAGGTCATGCAGTCCACCGAGGGTTACGTCGAATTCCGTGGGTACCGGACCTGGTACCGCATCACCGGCGACCTGCGCAGCGACGCCTGCCCGCTGATCGTGCTGCACGGCGGCCCCGGCTGCACCCATGACTATGTGGACAGCTTCAAGGACCTGGCGGCCAATGGCCGCGCGGTGATCCATTACGACCAGCTCGGCAACGGCAAGTCCACCCATCTTCCCGATGCAGACCCCGGTTTCTGGACGGTGGGGCTGTTTCTGGACGAGTTGCAGGCCTTGATCACGCAGTTGGGGTTGTCGCAGTACGCGCTGCTCGGGCAGTCCTGGGGCGGGATGCTGGCGGCCGAGCATGCGGTGCGGCGGCCGGCCGGCCTGCGTGCGCTGGTGATCGCCAACTCCCCGGCATCGATGGGCTTGTGGCGCGCTGCGGCGCTGCGGCTGCGTGCGCGCCTGCCCGAGGACATCCAGGCGGCGCTGGACGCGCACGAAGCGGCCGGCACCCTGGACGACCCGGCCTATCGCGCCGCAAGCCAGGTGTTCTACGCCCAGCACGTCTGCCGCGTGCTGCCCTGGCCTGCCGAAGTGGCGCGCACCTTCGCCGCCATCGATGCCGACCCGACCGTGTATCACGCCATGAACGGCCCGACCGAATTCCACGTGGTCGGCAGCCTGCGCAACTGGAGCATCATCGAGCGCCTGCATCGCATCAACGCCCCCACGCTGGTGCTGTCGGGCAAGTACGACGAGGCCACACCGGAAACGGTGGAGCCGTACGCACGCCTGATCCCGGACGCGCGGTGGCATGTGTTCGCCAATTCCAGCCATATGCCGCATGTGGAAGAACGCCCGGCGTGCATGCGCCTGGTCGGCAACTTCCTCGACGACCAGACGCCGTGGCCCGGCGAGCAGCTGGTGCATGCGTCGGCGGTGGCCAGTCGCGCTGTTTGAGCGGATGGGGTGGGGTGTATGTAAGTGCCGTGAAGCTGAGCGTGCCCGGCTGCGGTGCGCAGCTGCGACGCGTCGCGATTGAGCGTGCGCTGCCTTGCTTGCGCATCGTAGGCGTCAGTGTGAGCAAATGATTGAAGAGTCCTCCTGTTGATACACGCAGCTGTGCCTCAATCGCGTGTCGCTGAGCCGACACATCCAATGCGGATTGCCAGGCTACGGTCGAACACCACCTGACGTACCACGTGGTCGGCCCGAAGCGGCCTGTCAATGTCGAAAGAGGCTGGTCGTAGCGCCAGTGCTCGCCCACTGTCGCGATTGATCCAAAGGCGCAATCACGCATCGTCTTCTGCAACGCGGCATCAAATGCCGTGTAAACCACACAAGCCATGCAAACCGCGTGTCTGCGATGGCGCTGCTGCTACGCACCAATGACGCTCACAACACACGTTCGTGTGCAGTGACCACCGCGCAGCATTGTGTGTCGCACTTCGATGCTTAGAAAACGCATTTGCCACCAGCAACTGCGGTCGAAAGCGCGCGTGAGCAAACCGGCATCGGCCTGCGTTTGCATGCATGAAAAACACATCTGCATACAGAGCAAAACACCGTGCACGCCACAATGGTGTCTTGTCCCGGGTGTCTCGTGCTGTCTCTTTTGCATGTCCTGCACGGAGAACACCGTGGTGCGTCAAAGTTTCAGTGATGGATAATTGTTTTATGTGTTAAATCGCGCGAAGAATGCGGCCCCCACGCACCGCTTTGCTGTTGTCGTCGCTCCGGCGCAGGCAGCACGCATCGCTTTTCCACACTTTGGGAGAGGCTGCATGATCATCAAGACATTTCAGGGCGCAGTTGCGCTTGCCCTGTCCGCCTGCGCTGCGGGCGCCATCGCAGGCCCGGTCGGGTACGGTGCCGGCACCACCGGCGGCGGCAACAAGACACCGGTCACCGTGACCACCTTCGAGGCGATGCAGGCTGCGATCGACAGTTATTCCGGCAGCGGCGGGTTGGTGCTCAACTACACCGGCAAGTTCGACTTCAGCAGCATCAAGGACGTCTGCGCGCAGTGGAAGTTGCCGGCCAAGACCGTGCAGATCAAGAACAAGAGCAACATCACCATCAAGGGGGCCAACGGCTCGTCGGCCAACTTCGGGCTTTGGGTGGTGGGCAACTCCAGCAACGTCATCATCCAGAACATGACCATCGGCCTGCTGCAGGGCGGTGAAGATGCCGACTCGATCTCGCTGGAAGGCAATTCCAGCGGCTCGCCGTCCAAGATCTGGGTCGACCACAACACCGTGTTCGCCTCCTTGACCAAGTGCTCGGGCGCCGGCGATGCGTCTTTCGATGGCGGCATCGACATGAAGAAGGGCGTCCATCACGTCACCGTGTCCTACAACCACGTCTACAACTACCAGAAGGTCGCGCTCAACGGATACAGCGACAGCGACACCAAGAATTCGGCTGCGCGCACCACCTATCACCACAACCGCTTCGAGAACGTCGAATCGCGCGTGCCGTTGCAACGGCGTGGGCTGAGCCACATCTACAACAACTACTTCAACAACGTCACCACCTCGGGCATCAACGTGCGCATGGGCGGGGTGGCCAAGATCGAGTCCAACTACTTCGAGAACATCAAGAACCCGGTGACCTCGCGCGACAGCAGCGAGATCGGCTACTGGGACCTGATCAACAACTACGTCGGCAGCGGCATCACCTGGGGCACCCCGGATGGCAGCAAGCCGTACGCCAACGCCACCAACTGGATCACCACCAAGGTGTTCCCCGAACCGCTGGGCTACACCTACAGCATCACCCCGGCCGCACAGGTCAAGGCCAAGGTGATCGCCACCGCCGGTGCGGGCACCAACCTGGCCGAGTAAGCGACAACAGGGTGCGGTCACATGGATCCCCGGCCTGGCCGGGGATTCTTGTCTGTGGGATGCAGCTGGTTCGCGCCTGGCCGGTTCGCGGCCAGGCACGGCGGCCACCGGTGGTTGCACGTGGCGGTGATCCCTGGCGGTGGATGCAGGCAAGCGCCCCCAAGGTTGATCGACCTCGCTCCGGCGCCGGCGTCAAGAGGCGCGGCAGGCGCCGCGACGCGGTATCGTGTCGCGATCCCATCCATGCAAGCCCGTCCATGCCGCTTCCAACCGATCCCGTTGCTGAGCACGCTCCGTCCGCCGCGCCCACCTTGCGCCACGCGCTGAAACCGCGGCAATTGATGATGATGGGCCTGGGCACGGCGATCGGCGCCGGGCTGTTCCTGGGCTCGGGCGTGGGGATCCACGCGGCGGGGCCGGCAGTGCTGGTGTCGTACCTGATCGCCGGAGCGCTGGTGATCATCGTGATGAACGCGTTGGGCGAAATGGCCGCGTCCAAGCCGGCCAGCGGTGCGTTTTCGGTATACGCGGCCGACGCGATGGGGCCGACCGCCGGTGCGACGGTGGGCTGGTTGTGGTGGCTGCAGATCGTGGTGGTGATCGCCGCCGAAGCGGTCGGCGCGGCGGGCCTGCTCGCCTCGGTATGGCCGGCGTTGTCGGTGCCATTGCTGGCGGTGGTGTTCATGGCCACCTTCACGGCGATCAATCTGCTCGGCGTGCGCAATTTCGGCGAGTTCGAATTCTGGTTCGCCATCCTCAAGGTCGTTGCGATCGTGGTGTTCCTGCTGATCGGTGTGGCCCTGCTGGCCGGCTGGTTGCCCGGCGTGGTGTCGCCGGGGCTGTCCAACTTCACCCAGAACGGCGGATTCGCACCCAAGGGGCTGGCCGGCATTGGCTCGGCGTTGCTGGTGGTGGTGTTCGCCTTCGGCGGCACCGAAATCGTGGCAGTGGCCGCTGCGGAAACCGCCGACCCGGGCCGCAGCCTGGCACGCACGATTCGCACCGTGGCCTGGCGCATCCTGGTGTTCTACATCGGCTCGATCAGCGTGATCGTGGCGGTGGTGCCGTGGACCAGCGCGGCGCTCAGCTCGCCGTTTGCCGCCGTGCTGGAGGTGGCGCGCATTCCCGGCGCGGCCACCGCCATCACCCTGGTCGCCGTGGTGGCCTTGCTGTCGGCGCTCAATGCCAATCTGTACGGCGCCTCGCGGATGATCTTCTCGTTAGCCCAGCGCGGCGAAGCGCCACGGCTGCTTGGCAGGACCAGCGGCGAGCAGGTGCCGCTGGTGGCGGTCATCGCCAGCGTGCTGTTCGGATTTGCCGCAGCCGCGCTGGAACTGCTGTACCCCAACAAGGTGTTGCCGATGCTGCTCAACATCGTGGGCGCCACCTGCCTGCTGGTGTGGACGATCTCGCTGCTGTCGCAGCTGATCCTGCGCGCACGCGCCGACCGCGCCGGCATCGCGTTGCCGTTCCGCATGCGGGGTTATCCGTTTCTGACCCTGCTGGCCCTGGCGATCCTGGCGGTGATCTTCGTGCTGCTGGCGTCTTCGGCGGACACCCGCGCGCAGTTCCTGTCGATGGTCGGTCTGACTGTCTTCATCGCCGTGGTCAGCGAAGTGGCGCGACGCGTGCGTGCGCGGACATGAACGTGTAGGTTAACGCGGCTGAGTGCGTGATCGTCCAGCAACGCAACCACGGCGGCAGTGCGCTGTTGCACACCGTCGAAGCGAGAACACGCAAGCAGTCTTGCGGTTTCCTTCTCCATTAGACAGGCGAGTGGCTGGATCTGCCGATCCAGCTCGGCTACTGTCATTTGGCCGATTCCGTTCGTTGCATCGGTTGGCTGGAAAACATCGGCGCGCCAGCGCGCGACGATGAAAATGCATCGCTTCATTCCTTGATTGTTTCAGCAATCATCGCCGGGGTTAGTGCATGCATGCCGTTTCGTCCGAGAATTCTGCTGCCTTGCCTGCCGCCCGCACCCTGGAGGCGGTGCATGCGCTGGCCTATCCGGTCGACACGCATCTGGACTCGCTGTATCTGTCGCGCCTGGGTGGCTTCGATTACTGGAAGGGCGACTGGAAAGCGCAGCGGCGCTCGCTGATCCTCTGGCTGATGTCCAAGACCTCGCCAAGGGGTCGCAACCAACCGCTGATGTACCACGTCAGCGGCCCGGACTTTCTGGCCGGCGGCTACGGCGCTGCCTGCTTCAGCGCCCACGCGTTGTGGGAGAACCTCTTCGGCGCGCCGTTTCTCGACCCCTGGAACAACTGGGTGGAGCATCAGCGCTATGTCGAGGAGATGGTGGCTGCGAGCAAGGGTCGGATGCGGCTGACACGCAGCGCCGCCGAGCTGCGCGCGGTTCGGGCCGAAGGTCTTTGCTGCGCCATCCTGTCGCTGGAGGGCGCGCATATGCTCGGCCCACGCGGAGTCCGCAGCCAGGCGCTGCGGCTGGAGCGCCTGGACATCGCTGCCAGGGCCGGCGCCGCCTATGTGACGCTCAACCATTTCAGCCATACCGACATCTCCCAGGCCGGCTATGCGCCGCTCAATCCGTGGCGCGGGATCGAAGGGGCGGGGCTGTCGGAATTCGGCCGCAAGGTCGTGGAGCGCTGTATCGATGCCGGACTGCTGGTGGATCTTTCGCACACCTCCAGCCAGGGCGTCCTCGATGCCTGCGCCATCTGCGTCCGTCGCAACGTGCCGGCCTTCGCCTCGCATGCCGCCTCGCGCAGTGTCACCCGTGGCGCCGAAACGCGGCCGTCGCGTCATCTCGACCGCGGGCTCGACGACGCGGCGATCCGCGCCATCGTCCAGACCGGTGGCTGCATCAGCGTCATCCTGGCGCCGTACTTTCTGCAACATGCCTATCTGGCCGACGGCAAGCCGAACATGGATGCCGATCTCGCCTTTGTCGTCGGCTACTACGAAGCCTTCGCCCGACAGATCGCCGCCATGGGGATCGTTGAGGATCCGTGGAAGCACCTGAGTTTCGGCAGCGATTTCGATGGCGGTATCTCCAGCCTGCCGACCGGTCTGCGCAGCGGTGCGGATCTGCCCAGGCTCACGCAGGCGATGATGGATGCCGGCTGGCCCACGCAACGCATCGTCGATGTGTACAGCGGCAATTTCCTGCGGGTCTGGGAGCGGGTGCGGCCGTAGCGTTCTCCGGTGCCCTGCGTGCGGATGCGGTGTGGCAGCGCGGTGACCTTCCAGCGCGTGCCGGTGTATCTGCGAGCGCCGGGTGCATCGCGGTGACCGGCCTGTGTGCAACGCGTCTGCGTGCGAGAAATGCGCGCTGCAGTGCACACCGGGTGTAGCATCGCCGAGAGGGCCAACAAGGCTACAACGTCAGGCAGGCGCGGCCGGTGCTACGAATCGGCATGAGCCACGCCTGCGCTGCGGTTCCGGGCGCGCCGTCCGCACCCACCTGACGACCACCCGCGGCGTGTTGTGGGTCGCTGCTGGCTGCACAAGCGCGGCAATTTGCCGCAGATGCGACGCCGTGTCGCATCGGGAACGAGCACGACCGTCCTTATCATGATCCCGTAGCGCAGAGGTCGCGATCGACCGGCACTGGTGTTCGGCAATCGACCTGCAGCCTGTGCGCTGATGCTGCCCCATCTTTTTCCTGGAGGATTCTCCATGGATGCCTTGCTGTTATCGCGGATCCAGTTCGGATTCGTCATCGCATTCCACGTGCTGTTTCCCGCGTTCACCATCGGGCTGTCCAGCCTGCTGGCATTTCTCGAATGGCGCTGGCTGCGCACCCGGCTGCCGGTGTGGCGCGAGCTGTATTTCTTCTGGCAGAAGATCTTCGCGGTGTCGTTCGGCATGGGCGTGGTCAGCGGCATCGTGATGGCCTTCCAGTTCGGGGCCAACTGGCCGGAGCTGAGCCGGATCGCCGGCAGCGTGATCGGCCCGTTGCTGAGCTACGAGGTGCTGACCGCGTTCTTCCTCGAAGCCAGCTTCCTGGGCGTGATGATGTTCGGCTGGGGGCGCATCTCCGAGCGCCTGCATTTCCTGGCGACCTGCATGGTGGCGCTGGGCACGCTGTTTTCCACGTTCTGGATCCTGTCGTCCAACAGCTGGCTGCAGACCCCGGCCGGCTATGAGGTGGTCAACGGCATCGTGCATCCGGTGGCGTGGCTGAAGATCATCTTCAACCCCTCGTTCCCGTACCGGCTTGCGCATATGGCGCTGGGCTCGTTCATCACCACCTGCTTCGTGGTCGGTGCGGTGGGGGCGTGGTATCTGCATCGCGGCGTGCACCGCGAGGCCGGGCTGCGCATGCTCAAGCTGGCGGTGGCCTTCGCGGCGATCACCGTGCCGTTGCAGATCTTCGTCGGCGACATGCATGGCTTGAACACGCTCAAGCACCAGCCGATGAAGATCGCGGCGATGGAAGCGCACTGGCATGACGAAGGCCAGGGCAAGGGGTTTCCGCTGGTGCTGTTCGCCCTGCCCAATGCGCAGGCCGAGCGCAACGATTACGAGGTGGCGATTCCGCGCCTGGGCAGCCTGATCCTGACCCACAGTGCGGAAGGCAGCATTGCGCCGCTGACCTCGGTGCCGGCGGCCGATCGCCCGCCGGTGCTGCCGGTGTTCTTCGCCTTCCGCATCATGGTCGGGCTGGGCTCGTTGATGCTGCTGGTGGCCTGGGTCTCGGCGTTCGCCTGGTGGCGCGGCAAGTTGCTGCAGTGGCGCTGGTTGCTGGCGACCTGGCGCTGGATGTTGCCGAGCGGCTTCATCGCGCTGGTGTCGGGCTGGTTCGTCACCGAGATGGGGCGGCAGCCGTATGTGGTCTATGGCCTGTTGCGTACTGCCGATGCCGTGGGCCCGCAATCGACGCTGATGACCGCAATCTCGCTGGCGGTGTACGTGGTCGGCTATGCGTTCGTGTTCGGCTGGGGCATCTGGTACCTGGTCAAGATCGGCAAGATCGGCCCGACCCCGCATGACGCGCCGCAGCTGGACCACGGCGAACACACCCCGGCACGGCCGTTGTCGGCGGCCGACGAACCGATCGACGGAGCCGCATGATGGACATGAGCAGCGTATTGCCGGTGGCGTGGTTCGCAGTGATCGGCTTCGGGGTGCTGATGTACGTGGTGCTGGACGGCTTCGTGCTCGGCATCGGCATCCTGGCGCCGTTCCGCAAGGACGAAGCGCAGCTGGATCTGATGATGAATACCGCCGCGCCGATCTGGGACGGCAACGAGACCTGGCTGGTGCTGGGTGGGGCAGGGCTGCTGGCGGCGTTTCCCAAGGCGTATGCGGTGATCCTGTCGGCGCTTTATCTGCCGGTGCTGTTGATGGTGATGGCGCTGGTGTTCCGCGGCGTGGCGTTCGAGTTCCGCTTCAAGGCGCATCGCTCGCGGCGGCTGTGGAGCAATGCCTTCGCTGCCGGCTCGATCCTGGCCACGTTTGCGCAGGGCGTGATCCTGGGCGCGCTGGTGCAGGGCCTGCCGATCGAAGACGACCGCTATGTCGGCGGCATCTGGGGTTGGTTCAGTCCGTTCGCGATGCTGACCGGCGCGGCGCTGGTGTTCGGCTACGCGCTGCTCGGCAGCACCTGGCTGATCCTCAAGACCGAAGGTCATGTGCAACAGCTCGCGCGGCAGTTGAGCCGGCCGCTGACCATCAGCGTGCTGATCTTCATCGGCCTGGTCAGCGCGTGGTTGCCGTCGCTGCAATCGCATGTGATGGACCGCTGGTTCAGCGGCGCGCATTACCTGTGGCTGATGCCGGTGCCGGTGCTGGTCGCCATCGTCGGCTTCGCGCTCTGGCGCTGCACCGAAGCGGGGCGGCCGGATACGCCGCCGTTCCTGCTGGCGATGGGCCTGTTCGTGCTCGGCTTCCTCGGCTTGGTGCTGGGCATGTGGCCGTACCTGGTGCCGCCGGTCTACACGATCTGGCAGGCCGCCGCGCCGCCGTCGTCGCAGCTGTTCGCACTGATCGGCCTGGTGGTGCTGCTGCCGCTGATCCTGGGCTACACGGTGTGGTCGTACCGCGTGTTCCGCGGCAAGATCACCGCCGATACCGGCTATCACCACTGAGCGGTCGCAGACCGCATCGGCGCGGTGCGCCGCCTGCTCAGCGCAGGCGTTGCCTGAACATCCACTCCCACATCGCCGGGTCTGCGTAGGTCGCATCCCAGGCGTTGTGGTTGCCGTCCGGATATTCGCTGTAGCGCACGTTGGCGCCGATGCCCTTGGCGGCGCGGTACAGCGCACGGTCGTCATGCGGTGGCACCGAGTCGTCCTTGGCGCCATGGAACATCCAGATCGGCACGTGTTTGAGCTGGGTGACCGCAGCGGTGTACGGGTCGGCTTCCTTGGCCACCAGGCTGACGTATAGCGTGCGACGCTCATCGCGTGGCGCCTTGAGCGCACCGCAGATCGGCACGATCGCGGCAAAGCGCTGCGGCTGCATCAGGCCGATTTCCCAGGCGCCATAGCCGCCCATCGAGATGCCGGTGAGATAGGTGCGCTGCGGGTCGGCACCGAATTCGGCGCTGGCCGCATCCAGCGCGGCGATCGCCATGCGTGCATTGATGCCCAGCCACTCCTCGTCGTCGGGCACCTGCGGCAGCACCACCAGCGCCGGGAACTCGGCGGTGTGTTCGCTCAGGTAAGGCCCGACGCCCACTTCGGCCTGATCGCGCCCGTTGTCGCCGCGTTCGCCCGAGCCATGCAGGAACAGCACGATGGGGCGTGGTTGCGGCGCTTTGGAGGTCGGCACGAACACCTGATAGCGGTAGAGCCGTCCTTCCAGCTGCAGCGTGCGGGTGACGAAATGGCCGCGGCGCCCGTCGTGGTGGCGCTCAGCCATGCTGGAACAGCCGGCCAGCAGCAGCGCAAGAATCGCAAGAACAAGACAACGACGGATCACGCACACCCCCTGACCGATGACATACCCGCAGTATCGCCGCATGCAGCTGTGCTGGCATGTCGCATTGCGGCGATTTCTGTCGAATATTCATATGATTGTCGCTGCGGTGTGCTCGGTGCAACGTTGATCGTCATGGCCCGACACGGCGACTACGGCAGCAGGATCAGCGTCGCCAGGCCGAGGAAGCTCAGGAACCCCATCACGTCGGTCAGCGTGGTCAGGATCACCCCGCCGGCCAATGCCGGATCGAAGCCAAGGCGTTTCAGCGTCACCGGGACCAGCACCCCGCCGAATGCGGCGGTGAGCATGTTCAAGGTCAGCGCGGTGCCGATCACCAGCGACAGCATCGGCTGCTGGAACCAGGCCAGCACGATCAGGCCCAGGCCCACGCCCAGTACCAGGCCGTTGATCAGCGCGACGGTGAGCTCCTTCTTGAGCAGGGTCATCACGTTGGAAGAGCCGATCTGGCCCAGCGCCAGGCCGCGCACCATCAGGGCCAGCACCTGGGTGCCGGCGTTGCCGCCCATGCCGGCGACGATCGGCATCAACGCCGCCAGCGCCACCAGCTTCTCGATCGTGCCTTCGAAGCGGCTGACCACACTGGATGCAATGAACGCGGTGCACAGGTTGATGCCCAGCCAGATCAGGCGGCGGCGGAAGGCGCGCCGCGCCGGGCTGAACATGTCCTCGTCCTCGTCCAGACCGGCCGCGCTCATGGCCTGGTGTTCGGCCTGTTCGCGGATGATGTCGACCACGTCGTCGATGGTGATGCGGCCGAGCAGGATGTTGTTGTCGTCCACCACCGGCGCGGAGATCCAGTCGTGGTCCGAGAAGCGCCGTGCGACCTCGTCGGAGCCATCGCCGACATCGATCGCCGGTTGTTCGTCGTCGATCAGGCGATTGACCGGCGTGCTGTCCTCATGAGTGACCAGCGCGGCCAGCGACACGCGGCCCAGGTACTGATGGCGCCGGCTCACCACATACAGGTGATCGGTGTGGTCGGGCAGCTCGCCGCGCAGGCGCAGATAGCGCAGCACCACATCGACATTGACGTCGGCGCGCACCGTCACCACGTCCGGATTCATCAGGCGGCCGGCAGTGTCCTCCGGGTACGACAGCACCTGTTCGAGCCGCTCGCGGTTCTCGCGGTCCATCGACTTGAGCACTTCGTCGATGACGGTGTCGGGCAGGTCTTCGACCAGATTGGCCAGATCGTCGATGTCGAGGTCTTCGACCGCGGCGACGATCTCGTCGGTGTCCATGTCGGCCAGCAGGCTTTCGCGTACTTCATCGCCGACATGCAGCAGCACTTCGCCGTCGTCTTCCGGGTCGACCAGCCCCCACACCACTTCGCGCTTGCCGGGCGGCAGCGACTCCAGCAGGTTGCCGATCTCCGCCGGCGCCAGCGTATTGACCAGCCGGCGTACCGGGCCCAGGCGTCCGCTATCGAGCGCATCGGACAGCAGTCGCAGCTGGCGCGCGGTCTTGTCGTGGCGGACGGCTTCGGCCATGCGCGGCTCCCTGGAAGAGTGGACACGTCCCGATGGAAGACGCGCTGCTGAGTCAGCACGGCATTATCGCTTGCGCACGGTGACGAAACATACAGTGCCGCTCGCAACGCGTTAGAACATCGCCTGCGCGATGACGCGATCGCTCAGCGCGCCAGGCCCTGCGCGACGGTAGCCAGCCACTTCTCGATGCCCTTGCGGTCGCGCGCGCGCAGCAGCTTGTCGCCCTGTACGCGCAACTCGCCCAGATGGATGTCGCGCACCGCACGGCGCACTTCCAGCAGCGTGGCCGGATGCAGGCTGAATTCGGTGAGCCCCAGCGCCAGCAACATCGGCACGAAGCGCGGGTCGCCCGCGATCTCGCCGCACACCGCCACCGGCTTGGCGTACGCGCGCCCGGTGGCGATCACCTGCGCGATCAGGCGCAGCACCGCCGGATGCAACGGCGAATACAGCTCGCCCAATGCCTCGTTGTTGCGATCCACCGCGAGCAGGTACTGCACCAGATCGTTGGTACCGATCGACAGGAAATCGATGTCGTCGATAAAGCAGTCCAGCGCCAGGGCCGCAGCCGGCACTTCGATCATCGCGCCCAGCGGAATGTGCTCGGCGATCTCGTGGCCTTGCTCGCGCAATTGCGCGGCCAGCTTCTTGATCTGCCGGCGCAGCAACTGGACCTCCTCGCGGCCGCTGACCATCGGCACCAGGATGCGCACTGGTCCGTAGCCGGAGGCGCGCAGGATCGCGCGCAACTGCGCCTGCGCCACCGCAGGGCGGGCCAGCGACAACCGCACCCCGCGCAAGCCCAGCGCCGGGTTGTCCTCATCGCTCAAGGTCAGGCCGGTGCGGTCGGCCTTGTCCGCGCCCAGATCCAGGGTGCGGATGGTGACCGGTCGCCCGCTCATGCCCAGCACGGTGTCGCGATAGGTGTGGAACTGTTCTTCTTCGTCCGGCAACTCGCTGCGCTGCAGGAACAGGAATTCGGTGCGATACAGGCCAAGGCCGCTGGCGCCGAGCGCGTGCGCCCTGGCCACGTCCTCCAGCGATTCAGCGTTGGCCAGCAGCGTGATATCGACGTTGTCGCGCGTGCGCGTGGGTTTGGAGCGCAGCCGTCCGAGTTCGCGCTGTTCCTTGGCCAGCGCGCGCAGGCGCTCGCGGTAGTCGCGCAGATGCTCGGGCTTGGGATCGACGATCACCTGGCCGGAGCCGGCATCGACGATCAACACGTCGCCATCGTCGATCCGCTGGACCGCATCGCTCACCCCCACCACCAGCGGCAGGTGCAGGCTGCGCGCCAGGATCGCGCTGTGCGACAGCGCGCTGCCGGCGGTGGTGACGATGCCGACCACCCCTTGCGCCTGCAGCTGCGCCAGCTCCGACGGCGCCACGTTGTCGCAGACCAGGATCTCGCCGGCCACGCCCTTGAGGTCGGGCGCGCGCTTGTGCAAGAACGCATGGATGCGGCCGATGACGTGATCCAGGTCGTCCATGCGGCTCTTGAGGTAGGCGTCCTCCATGCCGTCGAACACCGCCGCCAGCCGGTCGCGCTGCACGCGCAAGGCGTAGTCGGCGCTGTAGCGGTGGGTGCGGATCAACTCGTCCAGGCCTTGCAGCAGCTCCGGGTCGTCGAGCAGCAGCGCATGCAGTTCGAGGAACTCGCCGACCTCGCGCGCAAGCGCGCCATGCAGGCGGTCGCGCAGCTGCTGCATCTCGGTGCGTGCCGCCTCGATCGCCACGTGCAGACGCTGCAGCTGGGTTTCCACCTGGCTGGCGGGCACGCGTTGTTCGGCCACTTCCAGCGTGTGGCTCTGGCGCACGCGCGCGCGTCCGAGTGCGTTGCCGCGCGAGGCGGCGTGTCCACGCAAACGCAGGCTCATATGCGGCCCTGGCGCGGACGCGCCCTGTCGGTCAGCCCCGCACCGACGCGGCGCATGCTCAGCTGTCCTCGTCGAAACGACGCTCGAACAGGTCCACCAGTGCCTGCAGCGCTTGCGCTTCGTCCTCGCCATCCAGCCGCACCACCACGCTGGTGCCCTGGCCGGCGGCCAGCAGCATCACGCCCATGATGCTCTTGGCATTCACCTCGCGGCCCTTGGCCGCCAGGGTGGCGTTGCTGCGATAGGACGACAGCGTCTGCACCAGCTTGGCAGTTGCCCGCGCATGCAGTCCGAGTCGGTTGGAAACTATGAGTTCGCGTTCAAGCATCGTCGATGATCGCTCCGTTGCGGGTGCCTGCCGCCGCGGTGGCGGGCAGCTCCTGCAATCCTTGTTCGGGGTAGTTCATCACCCGCAGCAGCATCGGCAGGCTGAGCGCGGACACCCGGCGAACCGGCGTGCCGAGCTTTGCCAACCGGCTGGCGAGATTGCTGGGGCTGGCGCCGTACAGGTCGGTCATGACCAGCACGCCGTCGCCGCTGTCGACCCGTCGCATCGCCGACGAGGCCTGGGGCAACAAGGCGTCCAGGTCTGCATCGAGCGGCACATCGAACGCTTCGGTCTTCAGCGGCAACTGCCGCAACAGCCCCGTCGCCACGTTCAACAACGCCGCGCCGATGCCGGGATGAGTAATGAGGAGAATGCCACAGGCCATGCCGAAACGTTAACAGGTCGGCATGACCGCGCGATAGCGTCTGCCGGCACCGATGTGTTGCGAAATGAATAGCCGTTTAGGACCGCGGCAGCGTGTCGCGTGCAGCGCATGCAGCAAGCGCGCCGCTGCCCGCATGGCAATGATCGCGACGCCCGCAGTCTGCCGATGCGAACCGCATCACAAGCGAACGCTGCAGCGCGCGCTTGCCAGGCAGTCCCCGATCAGAACGCGCAGACGAATGCACCGATCAAAAGTTTTTCCCGCAGACCCAATGCCTGCGCCAGTCCGAACAATCTGCGCCCGCAGCAAAACTAAGGAAGCAGCAGTGACAAAGGCGGCCTGCAGCTCCAAATGAGCCACCAAGATCAAAGCCTCGACAGCAAGCGCGGGGCAGGGACCCGATGCCGAGGCCAACCCGCAAGGCCAAGCTTCGAAGCACAGCTGTCATCGACCGTTCGCACATTCCAAGCCGCATGACACCGCTTTGACGATTCCCCAATCCCGATTCCCCAATCCCAGCCCTTCAATCCTGCTCACGATGAAACGTCGCCACCTCCGGCCAGCCCTGCTCGCGCGCATGCCGCGCCATGCGTTCGGCCAGATACACCGAGCGGTGCTTGCCGCCGGTGCAGCCGAAGGCGATGGTCACGTAGCTGCGGGTGTCGTTGCGCAGCCGTGGCAGCCAGGTATCGAGCAGGTCCACGATCTGCGCGCTGTAGCGCACCACGTCCGGTTCCTTGTCCAGATACTCGCGCACGCCGGCATCGCGGCCGGTCAGCGGGCGCAGTTCCGGGTCCCAGTGCGGATTGGGCAGGACGCGCGCATCGAACACGAAGTCGGCCTCGGCCGGCACGCCGCGTTTGTAGGCGAACGATTCGAACAGCAGCGACAGCCGGTCGCTGCTGCCGAGCGCGAACTCGGTGACCACGCGGCGACGCAGCTGGTGCACATTGAGCGCGCTGGTGTCGATGATGGCATCGGCCTGCGTGCGCAGCGGTTCGGTCAACTGCCGCTCGCGGGTGATCGCTTCCGGCAAGGCCAGGCCGAGATGGCTGAGCGGGTGGCGGCGGCGGGTATCGGCGTAGCGCTTGATCAGCGCCTCGTCGCCGGCCTCGAAAAACAGCAGCCGCGCCTCGATGCCGTATTCCTGCGCGGCCTGGCGCCATTGCGCCAGCTGGGTCAGGTCGCTGCGGCTGCGTACATCGATGCCCACCGCCAGGCGCTGGTCGCCGAGCGGATTGCCGCGCAGGCGGCTGCGCACGAAATCCGGCAGCAGCTCCACCGGCAGGTTGTCCGAACAGTAGTAGTCCAGATCCTCGAAGGTCTTCAACGCGACCGATTTGCCCGAGCCGGACAGCCCGCTCACGATCATCAACGTGGAGGGCGCGGTACTCATGGCGTGCGTCGCTCCAGCAGGTTGCTGTGGCGGGCGATGAACATCGCCGCCGGGTCGATGCCCTTGGTGCGCAGGATATGCAGGCGCGTGGCCGCTTCGGTCAGCACCGCCAGATTGCGCCCGGGCATCACCGGCAGGGTGATCAGCGGCACGTCCAGATCCAGCACGTGCCGGCTGCCGGAATCGCCGGTCAGGCGTTCGTAGCCGGACGGGGTGGGCTCGGTCATCGGGCGGGTCAGGTGCACGATCAGGCGCAGGTACTTGTTCTTCTTCACCGCGGTGTCGCCGAACATGTCGCGCACGTTCAATACGCCCAGGCCGCGCACTTCCAGCAGGTCCTGCAGCAGTTCCGGGCAGGTGCCGTCGAGTACGTCGGGGGCGATCTGGGTGAACTCGGGCGCGTCGTCGGCCACCAGCCGGTGACCGCGGCTGAGCAGTTCCAGCGCCAGCTCGCTCTTGCCCGAACCGGCCTCGCCGGTGATCAGCACGCCGATCGAATAGATCTCCATGAACACGCCATGCAGCGTGACCCGCGGCGCCAGCGTGCGCGCCAGGTGGTAGGAGAGGTGATTGAGCAACTCGTGGCCGCGCTTGGGCGAGATCCACAGCGGCGTGTTGGATTCGTCGGCGGCCGCGCGCAGGTCTTCCGGGCAGGACTGGTTCTTGCTGATCGCCAGTGCCAGCGGCTGCACCTGGATGATCTTCTCGATGGTTTCCCAGCGTTGCCGCGCATCCAGCGAGTCCAGCCAGGCCAGCTCTTCGGTGCCCAGGATCTGCACCTTGTTGGGATAGATCACATTGAGATAGCCGGCCAGCGACGGGCGGCGTGCGTTGTTGCTGCCGGCCTCGATCTCGCGGTGCTCGCCTTTCTGGCCCGCCACCCAGCGCAGCGCCAGCTTGTCGCGTTGCTGGTCGAACAGTTCGCGTGCGGTGATGCTGGTATTCATGCGGCGCTGGCCTGTGCTGGCGGTGCGTCGGTGAGCAGCGCCATCAAGGCGTCGGCATTGGGGGCGGCGCGCAACTGCTGACGGAAGTCCGCGTCGGAAAAGCGCTCGGCCAGTTCCGACAGCAGCATCAGATGCTGGTGGGTGTAGTGCGCAGGCACCGCCATTGCAAAGATCAGGTCCACCGGCTCGTCACCACCGAAGGCCACCGGGGTGTCCAAGCGCAGCAATGCGCCACGCGGCTCGGTGAGGTTGGGGCAGCGCCCGTGCGGAATGGCAATACCGTGGCCGATGGCGGTGCTGCCCAGGGCCTCGCGTTCGCACAGGTTGGCGTAGAGCTCGTCGGCACCAGCCTGGCGGCAGGACAGCAGGTCGGCGGCGGCATGCAGGACGGTGTCGCGATCGGCGGCCGGCGACACCACGGTGCGCACGGCCGCCATCAGATCGGTTAAAGGCATGAGGGCATCAAGCGGGAAGCGTCATGCGGGATTGTCGCGCACCTCGCGTGCATGGTGGTTACATTTCTTTTCCTTGTGCTTGAGCACCAGGCGGTCGAGCTTGTCGACCAGCAGGTCGATGGCCGCATACATGCTGGAGCCGCTGGCATCTGCATGCAGGGTGCGACCGGGGAGGTTGACGGTGGCGACCACGTGATGGTCTGGCTTGCGAACGGCCAGCTGGGTTCGGACTTCACAGTGCTGGTCGAAATGGCGCTGCAGTCGCTGCAGCTTGCTTGCCACGTACTCCCGCAGCGCGGGGGTCACTTCAAGCTGGTGGCCATACGTCTCGATACGCATCGGATACCTCCATTGGTCGGTGGGCCAATGAACCTTTCCGGTGCTCCGACTTACCCGGCGCAGGCCGGCGTTGCGGTGGGTGCAACGTCAGGCGATACGGACGCGTTCGTGGGAGGCGGAAATGTTCATGGCCTCACGATACTTCGCAACGGTGCGCCGCGCCACTGGTACGCCGGAAGTTTTCAGCAGATCGGCCAACTTGGCGTCGGACAGCGGTTTGCGCGGGTTTTCCGCCTCGATCAGGCGCCGGATCATGGCCTGGATGGCGGTGCTGGAAGCCTCGCCGCCGCTGTCGGTGTCGATGCCGGAGGCGAAGAACGAGCGCAGCGCGATGGTGCCGCGCGGGGTGCGTACGTATTTGCGCGCGATCGCGCGGGAAATGGTGGATTCGTGCAGGCCGAGCTCGCCGGCGATCTCGCGCAGGGTCAGCGGGCGCAGGGCCTGCGCGCCGAATTCCAGGAACCCGGCCTGGTGCTGCAACAGGCAGCGCACCACCCGCAGCAGGGTCTCGCCGCGCGCCTCCAGGCTCTTGAGCAGCCAGCGCGCCTCCTGCAGCTGGCCGCGCAGGTAGCCGGCGTCGGACTCGCCGCAACTGCGGATCAGGTTCTCGTAGCCGCGGTGGATGGTGACCTTGGGCTGCGCGCGGCCGGCCAGCGAGGCCCGCCACACGCCACGCTGGCGCCAGATCACGCAGTCCGGTACCACGTAGGTGTCCTGCGACAGGTCGCCGATCTGCTTGCCCGGGCGCGGGTCCAGCGAGCGCACCAGCTGGACCGCCTGCTCGACATCGGCGGTGGAGCGCTTGAGTTCGTGCGCCAGGCCGGCCACGCCGCTGCGCGGCAGGCGCTCCAGCGGGCCGGCGACGATCTGCAGCGCCAGCTCGCGCCCCGGAGTGGCCGGGTCGAGCACCGCCAGCTGCAGTGCCAGGCATTCGCCCAGCGTGCGCGCACCCACGCCGACCGGGTCGAAGCGCTGGATCTGGTGCAGCACGGTCAGCACTTCGGCCTCGTCCACCGCCGCACCGAGCGCCAGCGTTTCCAGAATCGCCGACAGCGGCTCGCGCAGGTAGCCGTCCTCATCCAGCGCATCGATCAGCAGCGCGCCGATCTGGCGGTCGCGCGGCGACAGCGGCGACAGGTGCAGTTGCCACAGCAGGTGGTCGGCCAGGGTTTCGGATTCGGCCACGCGCTCGGCCGCATCGCCGGACTCGTCGTCGTCGAAGCTGCCGCCGCTGCCCGACCCGGTCCACTGCAGTTCGTCCTGCGACCAGTCGTCATCGCGCTCGGCCGGTGCCGGTTCTTCACGCGGGGTGTCGTCGGTGGAGGCGGCCGACGACGCGTCCACCGGCAGCTCGTTGGCCGCATGCGCGGCCTCGTCGGCCCATTCCAGCAGCGGATTGGTCTCCACCGCTTCGGCGATTTCCAGTTCCAGCTCGGTGGTGGACATCTGCAATAGCTTGATCGCCTGACGCAACTGCGGCGTCATGACCAACTGCTGTCCTAGCGATGTCTGAAGCCGGGCTTTCATGCGGGCACTGACTGGAAGAATCGATGGCGCGGCGACGCGCTCAAAGGCGGAAAGTTTCCCCCAGATACACGCGACGGACGTCGGGATTGGCTAGCAGCGCATCTGGTGCCCCCTGCGCCAGCACGCCCCCCTCGGCGAGAATATACGCGCGGTCGCAGATTCCCAAGGTTTCGCGCACGTTGTGATCGGTGATCAGTACGCCGATGCCGCGTTCCTTGAGGTGGATGATGATGCGCTGGATCTCGCCGACCGAAATCGGATCGACGCCGGCAAAGGGTTCGTCGAGCAGCATCATGCGCGGCTTGGCCGCCAGCGCCCGCGCGATCTCGCAACGCCGCCGCTCGCCGCCGGACAGGCTGGCGCCGAGCTGGTCGGCCACATGGGTGATCT
The DNA here is from genome assembly GCF_056725185.1 of Xanthomonas sp. NCPPB 3218. NCBI lineage: Bacteria > Pseudomonadati > Pseudomonadota > Gammaproteobacteria > Lysobacterales > Lysobacteraceae > Xanthomonas > Xanthomonas sp. NCPPB 3218. The sequence continues at coordinate 3,500,673 of NZ_CM161516.1, read as the reverse complement.
GCAGCTCTTCCAACAGCGAGACCAGCTCCTTCTCGCGGCCGGCGCCATCCAGCTCTTCGCGCAGCTCCAGCACCAGGCGGATGTTGTCGGCCACGGTGAGCTTGCGGAAGATCGAGGGCTCCTGCGGCAGATAGCCGACACCGAGCTTGGCGCGGGCGTACATCGGTTCGGCGGTGAGGTCGCGGCCGTCCAGCTCGATACGCCCGGCATCGGCCTCGACCAGGCCGACGATCATGTAGAAGCAGGTGGTCTTGCCGGCGCCGTTGGGGCCGAGCAGGCCGACCACCTCGCCGGCCTCGAGCGTGAGACCGAATTCCTTGACCACTTCGCGTTGCTTGTACTTCTTGCGCAGACCGGTGGCGACCAGCATTACTTCTTCCCCTGCGGCTTGGCCGCGGGCTTGGCGGCCGGCGTCGCCGCAGGCGTTGCTGCCGCCGGCGCTGCGGTCTTGGGCTGGATGATCGTACGCACGCGGCTGCCGTCGCCGCCGCTCTGCATATTGCCGGTCTTGGTGTTGTAGACCATGCGCTGGCCGGCGTTGGTGCCCTTGGGCGAGTCGACCTTGTAATTGCCGGTCAGCACGATGACTTCGTTGGCGACCTGGTACTCGATGTTGTCGGCCTGGCCGTTCATCATCGCGCCATCGTCCATCTGCTGCTTCAGCGTGGCCTGCTTGCCGGTCAGCACGACGCGGTCGGTCTGGCCGTTCTTCTGGAAGATGTCGGCGGTGTCGGCGTGGATTTCCAGTGTGCCCTGGGTGATCACCACATTGCCGCTGAAGCGGCACTTGCCGCTGTCGTCGAGCATGTTGCAATCGTTGGCATTGGAGTCGATCGCCATCGGCTGATTGCGGTCGCTGGTCTTGGCCATCGCAAGGGCGGGCAGCAGCAGCGCGGCAAACGCCAGTTTAGCGGGCAGCATTCGGTTCATAGCGGGTCTTGACCTGGGAAAGGAGCTTGTACTGGCGTGATTTGAGATCGGCCTCGAAGCCGACCCCGCTCTGCATGATACCCGGCCGGCTCATGCTCACCGGGGCCGCGGTCTTGGCGAGGTTCTGCTTCGGGAACACGTCCAGGCTCTGGGTGCGGAAGGTGGTCGGCGGGGTCGCGCCGCCGGTGGGGCTGTCGCCCTCGACATCGCCGCGCAGGCGCAGCTCGTCGCCCGTGGGGCTGATCCAGCCGGTCTTGGAGCGCAGCGTCCACGGTTGATTGGTGTTGTCCGGCAGCAGGAACACCGGGGTGGTGACCTCGGAAGTGCGATCGGCGCGGTTGCGATGCATCTCCGGCGCGCGCAGCGTCATCGATTCCTTGCCGGTTTCCTTGTCCAGCGCAATCAGTTCGAAGTCGCGCAGCACGTAGTCGGCGCGCACATCGTCTGTCGCCGCGGCGACCGGCCGCGCGCGCTGCTGCCACGCCGACCAGCCGGAAATCACCGCGGCGGCGAACAGCGCCACGCCCAGGGTGGTGCGCCAGTTCCAGCTCATGCGGAGAACCTTTCGATGATGCCCTCGACCTGGCCCTGCGCGGCCAGCACCACATCGCAGACCTCGCGCGCGGCGCCTTCGCCGCCACGTGCCCGGGTATGCCACTGCACGCGCTCGGCGATCCACGGGTGCGCATTGGCCGGTGCCACCGGCAGGCCGACCGCCAGCAGGGCCGGCAGGTCCGGCAGGTCGTCGCCCATGAACAACACCTGGTCCAGCGACAGGCCATGCTCCTGGCACAGGGCCAGCACTGCCAGGCGCTTGTTCTTGACCCCGATCTGCACATGCAGGCCCAGATCCTGGCCGCGCTTTTCGGCCGACAGGCTGGCGCGCGCAGTGATCAGCGCGACATGGATGCCGGCATGGTCGAGCTGCTTGAGCCCCTGGCCGTCGAGCACATTGAACGACTTGCTCTCGTTACCGGCATGGTCGTAATAAAGACGGCCGTCGGTCAGGGTGCCGTCGACGTCGAAACAGGCCAGGCGGATACGCGCGGCGCGGTCGGTGATGTCGACGGGCAGGTGTTGCAGAGGGGAATAGGGCATCGGCACGAATCGGTGAGAACGGGGTTCCAACGGTAGAAAACTGAACCTGTTAAACCACTTTTGCGCGCAACAGGTCGTGAATGTTCAATGCGCCCACCGCGCGCTGCTGCGCGTCGACCACGATCAAACCGTTGATCTTGTAATCCTCCATCAGCCGTGCGGCTTCGGCGGCCAGCTGGTCGGCGCCGATGGTGCGCGGATTGCGCGTCATCACCTGGGCAATGCCGGCGCTGCGCACGTCGATGTCGCTGTCCAGCGCACGGCGCAGGTCGCCGTCGGTGAAAAGGCCGATCAGGCGCCCGTCCGCGTCCACAACGGCAGTCATGCCCAGCCGCTTGCGGCTCATTTCCATCAGCGCCTCGCTCAGGCTGGCGTCCTCGCGCACGCGCGGCAGGTCATCGCCGCTGTGCATCACGTCGGTGATGTGCAGCAGCAGGCGCCGGCCCAGGCTGCCGGCCGGGTGCGAGCGCGCAAAATCGTCGGCGGTGAAACCGCGCGCGTCCAGCAGCGCCACGGCCAGCGCGTCGCCCATCGCCAGCGAGGCGGTGGTGCTGGAGGTGGGTGCCAGATGCAGCGGGCAGGCTTCGGCCGACACGCTCACGTCCAGGTGCACGTCGGCGGCCTGGGCCAGCGAGGAGCGCGGGCGCCCGGTCATGGCGATGATCGGGTTGCCCTGGCGCTTGAGCACCGGCAGCAGCATGCGCACCTCGTCCGATTCGCCGGAATAGGACAGCGCCAGCACGATGTCGGCCTCGGTGATCATGCCCAGGTCGCCGTGCCCGGCCTCGCCCGGATGCACGAAGAACGCCGGCGTGCCGGTGGAGGCCAGGGTGGCGGCGATCTTGCGCGCGATATGCCCGGACTTGCCCATGCCGGTGGCCACCACGCGCCCGCGCGAGGCCAGCACCAGCCGGCAGGCCGCGGCGAAGTCGCTGCCGATCCGCGCGCCCACGCTGGCCAACGCCTCGCGCTCGATCTCGAGCACGCGCTGGCCGCTGGCGACCAGGCTGGCGTCGCTGACGGTGGCGGAGGGCAGGTGCGAGACGGCCATGCGGGACTCGGGTGAAGAGTAGAATGTGCGCTCATTTTATGAGGAAACGCCCTTTGGACGCCGAAACCATCCGTAAACTCATCGAATCCGGCTTGCCCGAAGCCCGCGTCGACGTGCACGGCGACGACGGCGTGCACTTCGAGGCGACCGTGATCAGCCCCGCATTCGCCGGCAAGGCCCCGTTGGCGCGCCATCGCATGGTCTACGCGACCCTGGGCGAACTGATGGGCGGCGCGATCCACGCGCTGCAGCTCAAGACGCTGACGCCCGACGAAGGCTGAGCGTCAGCCGGGTCCTGGCCGGTCGGGCTGCGCCTGCGCCCCGACTGCCAGCGGCCCGGCCGGCTCCTGGCGACGCTTCTGATTCCCCCGACATCCCTTTTCGGATTCCCCAAGCTCCCATGGCAAAAATCATAGTGACCGGCGGCCAAGCGCTGCACGGTGAGGTCAATATTTCCGGCGCCAAGAACGCGGTGCTGCCGATCCTGTGTGCGACCCTGCTGGCCGATGCGCCGGTGGAGATCAGCAACGTGCCGCATCTGCACGATGTGATCACCACGGTGAAACTGCTCAGCGAACTGGGCGCCGAGGTCACCATCGACGAAGGCACGCTGGCCAAGGGCCGCTCGATCCTGGTCGACCCGCGCTCGGTCACCCACCAGGTCGCGCCGTATGAGTTGGTCAAGACCATGCGCGCTTCGATCCTGGTGCTCGGCCCGCTGCTGGCGCGCTACGGCACCGCCGAAGTGTCGCTGCCCGGCGGCTGCGCGATCGGCTCGCGCCCGGTCGACCAGCACATCAAGGGCCTGCAGGCGCTGGGTGCGGAGATCAGCGTGGAGAACGGCTACATCAAGGCCACCAGCAACGGGCGGCTGAAGGGTGGCCGCTACGTGTTCGACATGGTCAGTGTCACCGGTACCGAGAACGTGCTGATGGCTGCCGTGCTGGCCGAAGGCACCACCGTGCTGGAAAACGCGGCGATGGAGCCGGAAGTCACCGACCTGGCCGACTGCCTGATCGCACTCGGTGCGCAGATCGAAGGTGCCGGCACGCCGCGCATCGTGGTGCAGGGCGTGGAGCGTCTGGGCGGCGGGCACCATGCGGTGCTGCCGGATCGCATCGAGACCGGCACCTTCCTGGTTGCCGCAGCGATGACCGGCGGCAGCGTCACCGTACGCCGCGCCCGTCCGGACACCCTGGACGCGGTGCTGGACAAGCTCACCGAAGCCGGTGCCAGCATCACCACCACTGCCGACAGCATCACGCTGGACATGCACGGCAAGCGCCCGCGTGCGGTCAATCTGACCACCGCGCCGTACCCGGCGTTCCCCACCGACATGCAGGCGCAATTCATGGCGCTCAACTGCGTGGCCGACGGGGTGGGCGTGATCAACGAAACCATCTTCGAAAACCGCTTCATGCACGTCAACGAACTGCTGCGCCTGGGTGCGGACATCCAGGTCGAAGGCCATACCGCGATCGTGCGCGGCACCGAGCGCCTCAGCGGCGCGCCGGTGATGGCGACCGACCTGCGCGCGTCGGCATCGTTGATCCTGGCCGGCCTGGTGGCCGACGGCGACACCACCATCGATCGCATCTACCACCTGGACCGTGGCTACGAAAACATCGAGGAGAAGCTGGGGGCGCTGGGCGCGACCATCCGGCGCATCGCATGATCCTGCGCGGGCGCTTCACCACCCGGCGCAAGATCCTGCTCGGCGTGATCGTGCTGATCCTGGCATGGCTGGCCTATGCCTGGTCGGTGGGCATGGCAATCACTCAGGGCGTCGAGTTCAAGGACATGGACTGGAACAACGATGGCACCGCCAGCCGCGACGAGATCGCGCAGTCGTTCTATGCGGTGGCGGTCAGGAAGACCGTCGAAGGCAAGCGCCATTGCGACCTGTTCTACTGGCGCAGCACCGGCGAGCAGATCCGCGTGGACTGCCGCACGGTGTTCTCCAGCGGCGACGACAAGGCGGCGGCCAAGCCCTGAAAGTCGAGCGTTTCTGCGTGCTGCGCAGCGTCCGCCGCACGCCGATCGGAAGGAGGAAGCCCGGCTCGCAGCCGGGCTCTTCATCGCTGTCGGAGGCAGGATGCCTGTCGAGCAGGTTCTCATGCCCTGGTAGGAGCGTGCCCGCGCGCGACGGGGCGTTACCGATAACGCCCCCGTCGCGCGCAGGCACGCTCCTACCAGGCGCGCCTGGCGCTTAGCGCAGGCCCTTGATGGTCAGATCCAGTGCGTCCTGGCCTTTTTCCTTCTGCAGCAGGCGCGCCGGCACCGGCAGGTCCTTGACCACCCACGCGATCAATTCCTTGTCGCCATCCACGCGCGACACCTTGGTCGCCTGTTCCTGCTTGCCGTTGACGGTGATGGTTTCCTTGCCGACCACCTTGTAGCTCATCGGCTTGATGCGGCCTTCGTCGACCATGCGGTAGTTCAGCGGCTTGCCGGCGGCCAGGTCGCGGGTGATCGCCAGGTTGATCAGCAGCGCATCCATGTCGCCGGGCTGCAACTTCACCGGGCCACGACGGTCCGGCTTGATGTCGCCGCCCCAGGTCGCCTGGCTGGTTTTCCAGTCGTAGTTGGCGGTGACGTTGCGGCGCTTGACCATCATCGACGAGGTGTCGTTGCTGCTGACCGGACGCAGTTGGCCGTTGCTCTCTTCGAACACCGTGCTCTGGGTCAGGTTGGCCAGCTGGTTCTGGATGGTGAGCGTATAGCGCCACTGATTGGCGCCGGCGGCGGCCAGGGTCATGGTGCCGTTGGCCTGCATGCCCATGTAGTTGGCCGAATAATCGGCCTGGAACGGCTGCATGGCGAACGCGGGCAGGCTGGCCACGGCCAGTGCGGCAGCGGCAATCAGCGAACAGGTGCGGGAAACAGTGTGCATGGGTCAGGCTCCTTGATATTCGACCAGGCGTAGATCGACCTGATCCTCACCTTTGTCACGTTGCAGGATGCGCACCGGCGTGGGAACGCCGTTGGCGATCCAGAGGATGGTTTCGTTGTCGCCGCTGTTGACGCGGTACACGCGCAACGCGTCGTAGCTCAGGTCGCCGACCTGTACCACTTCGGTGGCATCGGCGACCTTGTAGTCGTACTTGCGCACCCGGCCGACATCGACGTAGCGATAGCTCAGGCTGCGTCCGGGTTGCGCGTCGCGCATCAGCGACAGGTTCAGCGACAGCGCGCTCTGGTCGCCGCGCTGCAGGGGAATCGCCTGCTGGCGCTCCTTCTTCAGATCCCCGTCCCACTGCGCGCTGGCGGTCTGCCAGTTGTAGACGCCGGTGACCTTCTTGCCGAAGAACATCGCCTTGCGCACCGTGCTCTGGCTCAACGGTACATAGGTGTCGCCATCGACACGGAACACCGTGCTCTGTTCCAGATTGAGTCCCAGAATGCTGGCAAAGCCCTTGCGGCCGCGCACCGACATGTCGATACGCCACTGGCTGCCTTCGCCGTTGCTGACCTGCATGGTGGCATCGCCGGCTTCCTTGCCACGGTAGAACGCCTGGTAGGTGGCCACGAAGGGTTGCAGTGGCGGTGGCGTCCAGGTGCTGGCAGGCAGGGCCGCTGCAGAGGCCGGTGCCGCTGGCGGCGCCGCAGCTGGAGCAGGGGCTGCTGGCGCAGGCACGGCAGGCGCCTGTTGCGCACGGCCGGCACCGGCCGGGGCGAGCAGGGCGGTGGTCAACAGCGCGGTCGCGATCGGGAGGAGTTTCATGCGCTGGGAGGGAGGCACGGGGCCGCCAGGATGTCCGAGACAGGATGAGGAGGGCGTATCCGCATTCAGGCGAAGGCGGTGTCAGCGGACTCTAGTCGCAGTGGCGTAAACAGGCACTGACCGTCGATATGGACGCCATCGCCACGCACCTCCACGCGCCCACTGGCGAGCAGGTCCAGCGTGGCCAGCAGCAGCGGGTGTTCGCGCGCCAGCACGCGCGCGGCCAGCTGCTCGGCGCTGTCGTCGGGCAGCACCGGCACGTGCGCCTGCGCGATCACCGTGCCGGCATCCAGCTCCGGCACCACCAGGTGCACGCTGGCGCCATGTTCGGTATCGCCTGCTTCCAGTGCGCGGGCATGGGTATGCAGGCCGCGGTATTTGGGTAGCAGCGAGGGGTGGATGTTGAGCATGCGCCCGGCAAAGCGACGCACCAGCGGCTCGCCGAGGATGCGCATGTAGCCGGCGCAGATCACCCAGTCCGGCTGCGCGGCGGCGATTGCATCGCCCAGCGCAGCGTCGAAGGCCGCGCGGTCGGCGAAGTCGCGCGGGCTGGCGCTCCAGCGCAATGCCTCATCGACCTTGTGCAGTGCCGGCGCCTGCGGGCGATCGGAAAACACGCCGACGACCTCGGCCGGCAGCCGGCCGCTGCCGATGGCATCGAGAATGGCCTGCAGGTTGCTGCCACGGCCGGAGGCCAGGACGGCCAGACGCAGGCTCATGGGGCTGGATTCGCTGAAGTCATGGGGCAGTGCGCGTCACGCGGGGGTGGCGGTCGGCGCGAACAAGGCCTTGACCTGCGGGCGCAGCAGCACCACCAGCGTAAACACGCCGACGACGGTACCGAACGGCATGAAGGAGCAGGAAATGCCGGCCACGATCAGGCACAGCAGATGCCGTCTGCGCTGGGCAATGCAGCGGCCCGCGTAGGCCATGAACGCCGCCAGCGTCAGGCCGCAGCCAATGAACACAGCCGCGAACACCACGAAGAACCAGCCGAACAATCGCGGATCCATCGATGGTGCGTCCGCATTGGCATTTGTCATGGGCAGGTGCCCGGTGATGATTGCAATGCCCATGAACAGATGGATCAACGGGAAAAGCGAAAACAGCGCAGTGATCGCGGCCAGCACATAGTGAAAGACCGACAGCAGTTTCAGGTGCTGGAGGTCGTCAGCGCTGGCCGATGCCGGCAGTGCGCGCGGGGAAGCGTCCATGCAGCTCTCCTCGATCAACCGATCCGCACGCGCTCGTCGCCTTGCGCCGGGACCACCTGGCCGATGCGCCAATGCGCCAGCGACTGCGCATCCAGCGCCTGTTCCAGCGCGGCAGCCTGCTCGGGGGCGGCGATCAGCACGAAGCCGATGCCGCAGTTGAAGGTGCGCCACATTTCGGCATCGGCCACCGCGCCTTCGCGCTGCAGCCAGGCGAACACCGGCGGCAGCGTCCAGGCCTTGGCGTCGATGTCCAGGCCCAGGCCGTCGGGGATTACCCGAATGATGTTTTCGGTCAGCCCGCCGCCGGTGATGTGCGCCATGGCGTGGATGCTGTCGCCATGCGACTTGAGCAGCGCCAGGATCGGCTTGACGTACAGCGCGGTGGGCGCCATCAGCGCATCGATCAGCTTGACGCCGTCGTCCAGCACCAGCTCGGCCGGTGAGCCGGCACGTTCGTAGATCTTGCGGATCAGCGAGTAGCCATTGGAATGCGGGCCGGACGAGGCGATGCCGATCAGCACGTCGCCCGCGCGCACCTGTGCGCCGTCCAGCAGCTGCGATTTTTCCACCGCGCCGACGGTGAAGCCGGCCAGGTCGTACTCGCCCGGCGGATACATGTCGGGCATCTCGGCGGTTTCGCCGCCGATCAGGGCGCAGCCGGACAGCTCGCAGCCGCGCGCGATGCCGCCGACCACCGCCGCGGCGGTGTCCACGTCCAGCTTGCCGGTGGCGAAATAATCCAGGAAGAACAACGGCTCGGCGCCCTGCACCAGCACGTCGTTGACGCACATGCCAACCAGGTCGATGCCGATGGTGTCGTGCCGTCCCAGCTGCTGCGCCAGCTTGAGCTTGGTACCGACGCCGTCGGTGCCGGACACCAGCACCGGCTCCCGGTACTTGCCGGACAGGTCGAACAAGGCGCCAAAACCACCCAGGCCGCCCATCACCTCCGGCCGGAAGCTGCGCTTGACCAGCGGCTTGATACGTTCGACCAATGCATTGCCGGCATCGATGTCGACACCTGCCTCACGGTAGGTCATGGGCGAGGGATTGGAAGGCGTTGGGCTGGTCACGGGCGGGGAGGGCTCGGCTGTAAAGGCGGCGATTTTAGCAGCCACGTTGGCGCTGGCGTCCCATTCGGGCAACAATTCACCCGGATACGCTTACGTCATGGAACCGTCGATGCGCCGCAGTCTCGCTTTCTTTCTCGCCCTCGTGGTCGCCATGCCCCTCGCGCCAGCCTTTGCGCAGGCCGATCTACGCACCGAAGGCGACGTCGCCAAGGCGCAAAGTGCCTACGAGGCCGAAGTGCCGGTCAACAGCCAGAGCGAGTCCGATCGCCCCGGTGCGCTGGCGCGCGCGCTCGGTGCGGTGCTGGGCAAGGTGTCCGGCGACCGCGGCGTGATGAGCCGCCCCGGCGTCTCGCAGGCATTGCGCGGCGCGCCGGGCTATGTCGAAAACTACGACTACCGTCAGGACCAGGGCACCTCGCGCACCGGCGCGCCGACCTTTCGCACCGTGCTGGTGGCGCGCTTCCGGCAATCGGACGTGGATGGCCTGATCGCCGCACTGGGCCTGCCGGTGTGGCCGCTGCCGCGGCCCAAGCCGGTGCTGTGGCTGGCCATCGACGACGGCAGCGGCCCGCGCCTGGTCGGCGTGGGCCAGGCCAATGCCGCGCGCAGCGTGTTGGACCGGGCGATCGAGCGCGGCTACCGGCTCGGCCTGCCCGGCGGTGCGGCCGCCGAGCAGGTGCTGGCCGGCGCGATCTGGCGCAAGGACACCGCCACGGTGGCACGCGCATCGGCCAAGTACAGCCCGCCGATGCAGTTGATCGGCAAGCTCTACCGCAATGACGCCGGCTGGACCGCCGACTGGGTCTTCGTCGACAACGGCAACGTGCTGTCCAGCTGGACCAGCAGCGACGCCGACGCGCGTCGCGCGATGGCTGCCGGTGCCGACGGCGCCGCCGACGCGCTGGTCAAGCGTTACGCCAAGCGGGTGGATTCGGGGGTGCCCGGGGTCTACCGCGCGGTGATCACCGGGATCGGCAGCGCCGACGATTACCTGCGCGTCTCTGCCGCACTGCAGGGCGTTTCGGTGGTGCGCAGCATCCGCCCGGTCAGTGCCAATGGCGACCGCATGGAAGTGGACCTGGAATTGCTCACGGGCATTTCCGGCCTCAACCGTATGCTCGGCGACAACAGCCCGTTGGTGCCCGTGTCGGTGCCGACCGAGGGCCCGATCATTCTCGAAAACGAGCACGCCGAGTACCGCCTGAAATGACTTTGACTCCCGAAGCCGAGATCGCCCTGTTTCTGCGTCGCCTGAAATGGGTGGCGGTGACTGTCGGCGTGCTGTGGGTGGTATCACTGCTGTCGCCGATCCTGACGCCGTTCGTGCTGGCGCTGCTGCTGGCCTGGCTGGGCGACCCGCTGGTGGACCGTATCGAGCGCGCCGGCCGCTCCCGCAACATCGCGGTGGTGCTGGTATTCGTGCTGGCGCTGCTGCTGTTCGTGCTGGCGCTGATGATCCTGGTGCCGATGATCGAGCGCCAGATCATGACCCTGATCGACGCGCTGCCGCAGATGCGTGCCTGGGCGATCAGTACCGCGATCCCGTGGCTGGAAGCCAAGACCGGCGTGGAGCTGATGGGCTGGCTGGACCCGGAGCGCCTGATCGACTGGATCCGCAGCCACTGGGAGCAGGCCGGCGGCGCCGCCAAGACCTTCTTCGGCTACGTGCAGCGGTCGGGCTTTGCGATGGTGACCTGGGTGATCAACCTGGCGTTGCTGCCGATCCTGGCGTTCTATTTCCTGCGCGACTGGGACCGCCTGGTCGAGCGTGTGGCCGCGGTCATTCCGCGCGCCTACATCGGCACCGTGAGCCGGCTGGCGCAGGAATCCAACGACGTGCTGGGTGGCTTCATCCGTGGCCAGTTCCTGGTGATGCTGGCGCTGGGGGCGATCTATGCCGCCGGCCTGTCCATCATCGGGCTCAATCTGGGCCTGTTGATCGGCATCATTGCCGGCCTGATCAGCTTCATTCCGTATCTGGGCGCCACCACCGGCATCGTGCTCGCCCTGCTGGCGGCGGTGGTGCAGGCGCAGGGTTTCGACCTGAAGCTGCTGATCGGCGTCGGCGTGGTGTTCACCGTCGGCCAGCTGCTGGAAAGCTATGTACTGACGCCGCGCATCGTCGGCGACAAGATCGGCCTGCATCCGGTGGCGGTGATCTTCGCGGTGATGGCGGGCGGCCAGTTGTTCGGCTTCCTTGGCATGCTGCTGGCGCTGCCGGTGGCGGCGGTGGCCAATGTGCTGCTGCGCTATGCGCATGAGCAGTACACGCGCAGCGATCTGTATGCGGGCGAACGTGCCGGCATCGTGCTGCAGTCCACCAACGAGCGCAGCGTGATCATCGACCCAGGCAAGGACACCGATCGGCTGTGAGCGTTCCGCAGTTGCCACTGGCGCTACGCGCGCCGCCCGATCAGCGATTCGATAGTTACATCGCTGCGCCCGACGGCCTGCTGTCGCAACTGCAGGCGTTGGCAGTCGGGCAGGTGAGCGACTGGCTGTATCTGGCCGGCCCCGCCGGCACCGGCAAGACGCATCTGGCGTTGTCGGTGTGCGCGGCCGCCGAGCAGGCCGGGCGTGACCCGGCGTACCTGCCTCTGCACGCCGCCACTGGCCGGCTGCGCGATGCGCTGGAAGCGCTGGAAGGGCGCAGCCTGGTCGCACTGGATGGCGTGGAAAGCATTGCCGGGCAGCGCGACGACGAAGTGGCGCTGTTCGATTTCCACAACCGCGCGCGCGCTGCCGGCACCACCTTGCTGTACACCGCGCGGCACATGCCCGACGGCCTGGCCTTGGTGTTGCCGGATCTGCGCTCGCGGCTGTCGCAATGCATCCGCATCAGCCTGCCGGTGCTCGACGACGCAGGGCGCGCGGCGGTGTTGCGCGATCGTGCGCAACGGCGCGGACTGGCGTTGGACGAGGCGGCAATCGACTGGCTGCTGACCCATAGCGAACGCGAACTGGCAGGACTGGTGGCATTGCTGGACCGGCTGGATCGCGAATCGCTGGCTGCCAAGCGCCGCATCACCGTGCCGTTCCTGCGTCGGGTGCTGGAGGATCGCGGCTCTTCGAGCGGCTGACGTAAGTAGTGCGCTCAGCGCTAGGTAGGCGCAGGTTGCTTCGCGCTTCCCTTCAGGCACATCTAAAGCAGTGTCCAGGTACTTGAGGCACCACGCCTGAAGCTTGCAGAGCGGCTGATTTGCAGGTTGGTTGAATGGCCCTTGCCCGCCTACCATCGCGGGACACGCCGCAAGTACGTCCTTGTGGGCTCTGGCGCGGCATCCATGCCGCTCAAGGTCCCGCGACGGTAGGCGGGCAAGGACCTGTCGGGATGGTCGGTGCGCATGGACAAGAGCAGGAGCGGCGCCGGCGGTTTGGCTGCAAGTCCGGCGAGATGGTCGGTGTTTGGAGTTCTAGCAATGCGCGACGCGCGGCCAGGCATTTGCAGCGGCGTGGTTGCGATCAGCCGCCGTCGCGCAGCAACCGGGCATCCAGCTCCGCCAATCGCTGCGGCGTGCCGACATCGGTCCAGCGCCCGGCATGGTGGATACCATCGATCAGGCCTGATGCCATCTGCGCGCGCAGGATCGGCGCCAGCGCGAAGCGCGGCGCGGTGCCGGGGTGCTCTGGGAGCTGGCCGATGACCGACTGCCAATCGCGCAGCAACGCCGGTCGATACATGCCGATGCCGGCGTAGGTCAGCGTCGCGGGCAGATCTGCGCGCACCTTGCCATCGGCATCCAGCGCAAAGTCTGCGCGCGCGGCATAGGCGGGTTGATCGACCAGCACCAACTGCGCCAGGCCCGCCGGTGCGGCCGACAGCCGCGCGAAATCGAAATCGGTCCAGATATCGCCGTTGACCAGCAGAAACGGGGCCTCGCCCAGCAACGGCAACGCATGCAACATGCCGCCGCCGGTTTCCAGCGGGGTGGCGCCCTCGAAGGAGTACGTCAGCCGCAGCCCGAACGCGCTGCCATCGCCCAGTCCCTGTGGAAACTGCTCGGCCAGCCACGAGGTATTGATCACCACCTCGTCCACGCCCAGCGCGGCCAGCTTGCGCAGATGCCAGACGATCAGCGGTGTGCCGCCGACCGACAGCAGGGGCTTGGGCGTGCGCTCGGTCAACGGACGCATGCGCTCGCCGAAACCGGCGGCGAAGATCAGTGCCTTCATGCGCCGGCCTGCGCGGAGCGTGCCGCCAGGGCAGGTTTGACCAGGTCTTCCAGCAGGCCGATCAGTGGCGCAAGTTCCGGATGACGCGGCAACACCTCGTCCAGATAGACGATGAAACGCGGCACGTTATCCAGATACCAGTGCTTGCCGTCGCGATGGCTCAGGCGGGAGAAGATGCCGAGATTCTTCAGGTGCCGCTGCACGCCCATCCAGTCCGCATCGCGCAGGAATTGCGCCAGCGGCGGCACCGGCAATCCGGCCGCTGCGGCACGCGCGTGGTAGCGCTCCAGCCAGCCATCCACGCGCGCCAGCGGCCAACTCACCGAGGTGTCCTTGAACAGACTGATCGGGTCGTAGGCGATCGGCCCGATCACGCAATCCTGGAAGTCCAGCACCGCTGGCCCGTCGCCGACCGGCATCAGATTGCGCGGCATGAAATCGCGGTGGGTAAAGACACGCGGCTGCGCCAGTGCGTTGTCCATCAAGCGGCGCTGCACCAACTGCAGCTGCTCGGCCTGGCCGCAATCCAGCTGCAGGCCGAGGTGGCGGCCAAGAAACCATTCTTCGAACAGGCCTGCATCGCGTTGCAGCAGCGCCTCGCCGAACACGCCGCTGTCGGCAGGCGGCGCAATGCGCTGCAGCAGCAGCAACTGGCTGATCGCAGCATCCAGCAACGCGTCGGCATTGGCGTCGGTCAGCACCTGCGCCAGGGTCGGCACGCCCAGGTCTTCCAGCAGCAGGAAGCCGGTTTCAAGATCCTGCGCAAGCACCTGCGGCACCCGCACGCCGTGGGTGCCGAGCAGGGCGTGCATGCGCAACCAGGGCGCCACGTTTTCCAATGCAGGTGGCGCATCCATCAGGATGCGGTCCACGCCGCGTCCTTGGGTACGCCAGTAACTGCGGAATCCCGCATCGACCGAGGCACGCTGCAGCGTGACCTCAGGGTCGTTCAACGCCTGCTTCGCCCATTGCAGACGAAGCGCAGCGCGCGCGGTATCGGGAGTCAACGATGACGTCATGGGTGAATGCTGTGTCGTGAAGTGAGGCGCCAGGTCGGCAGCGACGCCGGGTCGATCAACGCTTGCTGCCGCTGAACAGCCGCAGCAGCGCCAGGATCGCGATCGCACCCAGCAACGCGCCGAGGAAACCGGCCGGTTCGCCAGCGTGGTACCAGCCCATGTAGCGGCCGAACCAGCTGGCCACCACTGCGCCGGCGATGCCCAGCACGATGGTCAGCAGGCAACCCAGTCGCTGCGTGCCGGGCGTGATGAAACGCGCCAGCAGCCCGACCACGAAGCCGACCAGAATGATGTAAAGCCAGCTGTCGCTACCGAAAAGATTGTTCATCGCAGGCACCGAGGGAAGTGGGAGCGGCAGACTAGCATTCGCCGCTGCGGCAACCACATGGGCAGCACCGACTGCGACGAAGGCGTTGGGGTTATGTCCATGCGCGTGCCGCAGCGCACGGCAATGCCACTGGGCCGCCCCGGCATGCGCGGGGCGGTCCAGGGGTCAATCAGCAGCAGCCATGCCCACCATGACGGGTGCCGCTGTCGGCCGCCACCGGCGAGCCGCTGGTCTCGCCGCGCAGGCAGGCGGCGTGATGCTCTGCGAGCACCTTGGACACGCAGGCCGTGACCCGCTTGCCCATCGGGATGTGCAGGAACTCGTTGGGGCCATGCGCATTGGAATGCGGGCCGAGCACGCCGGTGATCATGAACTGCGCGCCGGGGAACTTCTCGCCCAGCATGCCCATGAACGGGATCGAGCCGCCTTCGCCCATGTACATCGCCGGCTTGTCGAAGAACGCCAGGCTGGCGTCGTCGATGGCTTTTGCCAGCCATGGCGCCATCTCGGGCGCATTCCAGCCCGATGAGGCCTTTTCCAGTTCTAGGGTCACCTGTGCGCCGTTCGGTGGGTCGCGCAGCAAGGCCTCTTTCAGCAGTTCGCCACAGGCCTTGCCGTCGGCGGTTGGCGGCAGACGCAGCGACAGCTTCACCGCGGTCTGCGGACGCAGCACGTTGCCGGCCGACGCCAGCGGCGGCATGCCATCCACACCGGTGATCGACAACGCCGGGCGCCAGGTGCGGTTCAATACCAGCTCGGTGAGGTCGTCGTGCATCGGCACCAGGCCCTCGACCATCGGGAACTTGTCAAAGATGGCGGTATCCAGCGTCGCCGCCGCGGCCTTGGCCTGCGCCAGCCGTTCGGCCGGCACCTGCACATGCAGTCCGTCCAGCAGGATGCGACCGCTGGCTTCGTCCTCGATCCGCGACAGCAACTGGCGCAGCAGGCGGAAGCTGGACGGCACCACGCCGGAGGCATCGCCCGAATGCACGCCTTCCTCCAGCACCTTCACGCTCAGGTTGCCGCCGGTCAGCCCGCGCAGCGAGGTGGTGCACCACAGCTGCTCATAGTTGCCGCAGCCCGAATCCAGGCACACCACCAGCGATGGCTTGCCGATGCGTGCGGCCAGATGGTCGACGTAGGCCGGCAGGTCGTAGCTGCCGGATTCCTCGCAGGCCTCGATCAGCACCACGCAGCGCGCATGCGGCAGGCCCTGGGTGCGCAGCGCCAGTACCGCCGCCAGCGAACCGAAGATCGCGTAACCATCGTCGGCGCCACCGCGGCCGTACAGCTTGTCGTCGCGCAGCACCGGCTCCCATGGGCCGAGGTCCGCATCCCAGCCGGTCATTTCCGGCTGCTTGTCCAGGTGGCCGTACAGCAGCACGGTGTCGTCGCCCGATTCGGCACCGGTTGCCGGAATCTCGATAAAGATCAACGGCGTGCGGCCTTCCAGGCGCACCACCTCGACCTGCATGCCCTCGATGGCCTGCGCGCGCGCCCAGGTTTCCATCAGGGTGACCGCTTGCTCCATGTAGCCGTGCGCGACCCAATCGGCGTCGAACATCGGCGATTTATTGGGGATGCGAATGTAATCGACCAATTGCGGGACGATCTCGCGGTCCCAGGTGTCGCTGATGAATTGGTCGATCTTGGCGCTGTCCATGGAGGCTCCGAATACGTGACGTAATGGCACATTCTACGCCCGTGCCTGGGGGTAGGTATTTCCCTACAAGGCGGCGCGCAGTTCACCGGCTGTGTGAAAAGTTCGTTGGCGATAGGATTGCTGCATGTGGCGCGGGACACTGGCTCGGCCGGCAGGAATGCTGGCTAGGACCATCACCCAAGCCACAAGGAGCGTTGCAATGAAGTCATTTACCGTAGCCCTGAAGTCCCTGCTACTGGTGTTGCTGTTGTCCTCGAATGCGTATGCACTCGACAAGGTCGATATCAACACCGCGTCTGCTGAGGAATTGGACAAGGTGCTGACGAACGTCGGGCGATCAAAAGCCGAGGCAATCGTCGAGCACCGACAGGCAAACGGTCCCTTCAAGAGTGCCGAGGAACTGGCACTGGTCAAGGGCATCGGACTCAAGACGGTCGAACGGAATCGAGACCTGATCGAAGTGGGAGCCACGATGGCTCCCGCCAAGAAGGCTGCCAAGGGGGCGGCGGTGAAACCGGTGGGACGGCGTTAACGGGAAAGGATCCGAGATACGGTTCGACGCGAGGATGCGTGGCCGCAACCTAACTGGACAGGATGTCTGGGGGATGGCTGGAAGCCGACAAGGACGTGGAATCGCCCGGTGTTGCACTTGGATGTGCAGCCGGGCGTTTTTCGTTTTGGGTCCGCGTGGGTTGCGAGCGCACGCAAGCGTTTGTAACTGCGGGAAAGCAGTGCTCGCCGTATGAAGCGCTACTCACTCCGTGAGGCACCAGCCGCTTCGTGGGTCTCGGCCACACCCTGCAGTTGAGGGGCATTGAGCCTAGGGCACATCAGCAGCCCTGAAGCACCGCATGACGGGCTGGCGCCGCGCTTGCGGCACAATGTGCCCATGCAGCTGACAGACCTGAGCAGCCGGGTGATTCCGGCCACCGAGTACCGCCGTGAGCGGTGGCGCAATCAATTGGGCTGGACGCGCGAGATCCTGCGTCTCGGCGAAGCCGATGCGTGGTCGCTACGCCTGTCGATCGCCGAGATCGAGCAGGACGCGGCGTTTTCCGCATTCCCGGGCATCGATCGCGAGCTGGTGCTGTTACACGGCAATGGCATGCGGCTGCAGTTTGGCGATGCTGCCAGCGGTATGGGCAGCGATACCAGCACCGGCACCGGCATCGGCACCGGCATTGGCATCGGCACGGCTACTAGCGGCGGTGTCAGCAAAAGCGATAGCGGCAGTGGCAATGAGGGCAGTGGCTCTGATCACGGCGGCCATGACGTCGGCACCAATGGCCGTACCGACGCCCCTGGCAGCAGTCATCGCAGCTGCGAGTTGCTGCCGCCGCACCAGCGCGTCCGATTTGCAGGCGAGGAAACGGTACATGCCACGCTGCTCGACGGGCCGACCCAGGATTTCAACCTGATGTGGCGGCGCGATCGGCTGCAGACCGAACTGCTGCACCGGCCGCTGGTCGGCACCATGCTGTTTTTCGCCGACCCGCGCAGCGCCTGGGCGATCCACCTGCTGGCAGGCCAGGCCAGCTTTGGGCGCGAGAGTGGCCTGCCACCGTTGGCTGCCGGCGATACCGCGTGGCTGAGTGCCTCCACGCGCACGCGCCATGTGCTCGATGGCGGCGGCGAATTGCTGGCGATCCGGGTGAGCCCGGTCTAGGTCGTTTCACGTATCCGCAAGCAGATCGCGCGCTCCTCCGCACGTGCCCGGATGCGTTCGTGTCAAGGCAGACAAGCGACGGCATCGCTGTGCCAACTGGCTAGGGAACAGTGCAGGCGCCGGAAGTGGTTCCGGCAATTCCAGGGGGAAACCAATGAGTACCATCAGCTCGGTCGGAGCCGGCTATGCCGCCTACCCGTCCTATGCAAGCCGCAGTGCGACCACCGGCAACGCCGCATCCGCCGCACAGGCGGAAAAAACCAATCCGCTGACGCAGTTGTTCAAATCCATCGATAGCGACAGCGATGGCAGCCTGACCGCGTCCGAGCTATCGACCGCGCTGTCGTCCAATAGCGATGACGACAGCAAGATCGACATCGACGGGTTGCTGAGCATGCTCGATCAGGATGGTGGCGGCACCGTCAGCGAGAGCGAACTGGCGCAGGCCTTGCCGCCGCCTCCGCCACCGCCGGGTGAGCAAGGACAGGATGTGCAGTCGTTGTTTGCCGGCCTGGACAGCGATGGCGACGACAGTGTCAGCAGCGGTGAATTGAGCACGCTGGTCAATGGCGACAGTGCGTCGAGCACGCAGCTGCTGGACCTGCTCGACAGCGACAAGAGCGGGGCGCTGAGTCTGCAGGAACTGCAGGAGGCGATGCAGCCACGCGATCCGCCGCCGCGACCGCCGTCATCGGCCGATGCATCCAGCAGCGACGGCACACAGCAGGCCTATGCAGCGTTGATGCAGATGGCCGTGGGGCAGTACCGCAGCATTGGCGGCAGCGCGACAACGAGCAATCTGGTCGATCTGGCAGCGTAATGCGGTGATCGAGAGAGAATGGGGAAGCCGGAGCGCGGTCCTGGATCAGCCGGTGCGTCTAGCGCGCAGCCACCGCAAGCAGGGATGTTGCGGATTTCAGCAGCAGACGCGCTGTGAGTATCTGCGTAATCGCTTTGTTGAGCGCTTTTGGCGGTGCCGCGTGCGATGGTTCAGTACACGTCGCGGCGATAGCGCCCGCTGCCCAGCAGTTCCTGTCTGACATCGGCTCCGAGGATGCAATCCAGCGTGCGGTCGAGTTGGGGTGCCATGCCGCGCAGACTGCCGCAGACATAGATGCAGGCACCTTGATCAATCCAATGACGCAGGCGATCGGCGGCTGCGGCCAGCGCGTGTTGGACGTAATGCGGTGGCTGTGGTTGATCGCGCGAGTAGACAAAATCCAGGCGTTCGATCCAGCCGTCCTGATGCCACTGCTGCAACTCGTCGGCATACAGCGCGTCGTGCGCGGCATTGCGTTCGCCGAACAGCAGCCAGTTGCGCCGCGCGCCGGCTGCGATGCGTGCACGTAGATGCGCGCGCAGACCGGCGATGCCGGTGCCGTTGCCGATCAGCAGCATCGGCTGGTCGGGTGCGGGTGGGTGGAAGCCGGGGTTGCTGCGCAAGCGCAGCGCGATGGCTGCGCCGATCGGTGCATGGACGCAGAGCCAGCCGCTACCCAGCCCCAGGCTGCCGTCGGCGTGCCGATGCTCGCGCACCAGCAGTTCTGCATGGCCTTCCTCGGGGATGGAGGCAAGCGAATAGTCGCGATGGGGCAGGGCGGCCAAACTGCGCACCAACGCATCTGCGTCCAGTGGTGAAGTTGTACCTGTGGCTGTTCCCGTAGCTGTATCAGTGCCTTTACCTATGTCCGTAATTAGGTCGATTTTGACTTCGGCATCGGCATCGGCATCGGCGCCAGTACCAGCACCAGCACCAGCACCATCGCTGAGACTGGCACCAGCATCCACATCGATACCGAGAGCGGCATCGGTATCGACGGGAAGTTGCGCGCCGCCGAGCCAGTCGCGCAGGGGGCGGCCGTCGATCTGCTGCGCGCCATCGTAGTGGTTACGCCGCAGCCAGGACTCGACCGCATCCGGGGCGTGACGCGGTGCGATCTCCGCGATATCGCCTGCGCTCCACTGCAGCAATGCGCCATCGCATGGCGTCAGGCGCAGCCGGTAAATCGGCGTACCCGCACTGCCGGGATTGACGTGGACACGTTCGCGTAGCTGCCAGGTGGTGTAGGTGGGCAGGCTCCAGTCGGGTTGCGTCGCCAGTGCGGGTGCCAGTTCCGCCAGACGGCGTTGCCAGTGCTGCAGGGCGTTGGGGTCAGCGTTATCGACCTCGATGCGTTCGAACAGGCGAGTGGCGCCGCGCGCCTGCAGGCGATCGTCGAGGCGCCGGCCGAACGCGCAGTAGTGCGCGTAACCACGGTCGCCAAGCGCCAGCACTGCGTACTGCACCGCCGTCAGATCCTGCGCGTGGTCGGCACGCCAGGCGCGCTCGGCGGCCTGCGCATGGTCGGGCGCATCGCCCTCGCCGGTGGTGCTGACGATGCACAGCAGCCGCGGCACGCGTGCGAGTTGATCGCTATCGACGGCTTCGATCGGCAGCGCATGCGCACCGACGCCGGCCGATTGCAGCGCGGCAACGCTGCGTTGCGCCAGCTCACGCGCAAATCCGGTCTGGCTTGCCCAGACGATCAACACGCCGCTGGCGTCTGCGCGTTGTGCGCCGACGCGCTTGCGGGCACGCAGCAGCACGACCGCGCACAGGCCCAGATACATTGCCAGGCCGAGCGCTGCCAGTTGCCAGCGATGCGGCGTGGGTGGGCTCCACCATGCGCCCTCATGCAGGCCGGCCAGCCAGCCGACGATGACCGCAAGCGCCAGCAGAGCGAGCCCGTTGCCCAGCCACACGCGTGAGGTGGTGTTGCTCATGACGCGGACAGGTGGCGTTCGAATGCCGGGCTCATGGATTCGAGCAGGATGCCGTCCTTGCGTGCCAGGAATCGCACGGCCAGGTCCGCCTTGCGTGCATGGGCAAGACCGGCATCAACGCCAAGCACGGTCATCGCGGTGGCCCAGGCATCGGCCTGCATCGCATCGGGCGCGAGTACGGTGACCGCCGCAGGGGCATGCGGAACGGGCGCGCCGGTGCGTGGGTCGAAGGTGTGCGTGTAGCGTGTGCCGCCGGCATCGAAGCGGTGCCAGCGATCGCCGGAGGTGGCGACCGCCAGACCGTCCAGCACCAGCACGCGTGCCGGCAGTGCGCTGCCGGCATCTTCGTCGGGGGCGGATTCGACCAGCACGCGCCACGCGCTGGCATCGGGCTTGCGTCCGTAACCGAACAATTCGCCGCCGACCTCGATCAATGCACTGTCGATACCCGACTGCAGCAATGCGCGATGCACGCAGTCCACACCGAAGCCCTTGGCGATGCCGGACAGATCCAGCGCCGCTGCGCCCGGCTGCAGCACACGCTTGCCATCCAGCTGCAGGCGTTGCCAGCCGCAACGCAGGCTCGCCAATGCGATCGCCTGCGCTTCCGGCACACGCCGGCGCGTGCCGGCGGCGCCGAAGCCCCATAGCTCGACCATCGGGCCAACCGTGGGATCGAAGGCACCCTCGCTGGCCTGTGCGATCTCCAATGCTGTGCTCAGCACTGCGTGGAATTCGTCGGGCAGGTGGTGCCAGTTGCCCGCCGGTGCGCGGTTGTAACGGCTGATATCCGAATCGGCCTCCCAGGTACTCATCTGCGCGACCACGCGATCCAGCGCGGCCTGGATGCACGCATGCAAGGGGTGCAGATCGCGTCCGCGCGGCGCCACCAGCTTCACGCTCCAGGTGGTGCCCATGCTGCGGCCGCCGAGCGTGGCAATGGCGTGGTCGGCGGAAGACGATGCGGGCATGGACGGGTCTTATGAGGATGGGGCGGCAGGATGCACGCTGTGTGCGCTCCTGCCGCGTGCCGGCAGATTACTGCGGCAATACTTCCAGGGTGGCGACATAGCCCAGGCGGCGCTGCTTGGCCTGCGGCAGCGAGGTCTTGGTGTCTTCGGTGGTGGTTTCCAGCCAGTACATGCCCGGTTCCGGCCAGGTCACGCTGAAGCCGCCCTTGGCATCGGTTTTGAGCTTGATCTCGTTCTGCGCATCGCGATAGCGGGTGCCGCCGCGCACGATCTCTACCTCCAGCCCGGCGGCCGGTTTGCCATCCAGCTGCAGCGTGAATTGCGCCGCTTCGCCGGCGACCAGATCGTTGGGATGGGTCACCGGAATCAACTCGATGCCCTTGCCGGCGGGCTTGAAGACCGTGGTGGTCGGCGCACCGCGGGTGACGAAGGTCTCCACCCGGTTGAAGGACTGCGAGACCTGCAGATCCTGCGCGTTCTTCGGCACCTCGGTGGCGAAGCGGGTTTCGTCGCCACGCCAGCGCTTGGGCTTGCCGTCTTGCTTCCAGCTGGCGAACAGGCCGGCGTTGACGATGCTCAGCTTGTAGGTGCCGGGCTGGGTGAGCTGCAGGTCGAACACGCTGCGGTACTTGCCGGTGGCCGGATTTTCCGGCTTGAGCGCGCTGCCATCGGGCGCGGTGATGCTCAGGTTGTCCAGGCGCAGCGGCACGTGGTTGAAGTAGAACAGGTCGTTGGACACCGCTGCATCCACGGTGATCCACGGCGCCTCACCGGCGATGACGGTCTGCGACGGCAGCAACCAGGCCTTGTGGGCGAGTGCGCTGAGCGGCAGTGCGGCGAGCATGGCGATCAGGACGAGCGAACGTTTCATGACAACTCCTTGAAGGACGATGAGGACGGTGGGTCACGTGTCTGATCAGCGCGCAGGTATGGCGCTGCGTGGATGCGTGGAAAGCGAATGTGTCTGGCAACGCGATGCACTGCGCACCTGCGCCGTGGCCGGCCGCGTGTGCTGCGCGCGGCCGCCACCAGCAGGCAATGCTCAGGGTTTGGCGACCAGGCTGATGGCGCCGAGCTCGCTGCTGCCGCTGGCCTTGGTGGTCTGCGCAGACTTTGCCGGCCAGGTAAAGGGCACCTTGACCAGCTCGCGGCCGCCGACCTCGCGCGCGGCTTCCACCACCAGCGTGTACTGGCCGGGCGGCAGCGACTTCAATGCGCCCTTGGTGTCGGAGAACGACAGCGCATGCGCGCCGGCCGGACGGGTGGGGCCGGTGACGCCGTCGACCGGCACCTCGAGGGTGCGCCCGCTCTTGCGCCACCACTGGCGCAGGTCCGGCAGCCACTTGGTGCCGTGGCCTTCGGCGGTGTCCTTGGATTGATACCAGACCGCCAGATTGGCGGCGACCTTCTGGTCCGCACCTTCCAGCCAGATCGCCACGTACGGGCGGTGATATTCGGCGACGTTGAGCTTGGGGATCTCGACGTTGATGTCGAGCGTGGCGGCGTATGCCGGCATGGCGAGCAGGCCGCTCAGGGCGATGGTCAGGGTGGCGCGCATGATCGTCTCCGGTAGGAAAAAGTCAGTGGATCAACAGCAGGGCGAGCAGCAACGGAATCAGCAGACCCAGGCCGACCAATGGCCAGGTCATGCGGCGCTGGCGGGCATGCAGATGCAGCAGGAACAGCCCGGTGATGCAGAACACCAGGCAGGCGATGGCGAACACGTCGATGAACCAGCCCCAGGCCGGCCCGGCATTGCGTCCCTTGTGCAGATCGTTGAGATAGGCGATGGCGCCGCGCCCGGTACGCTCGTATTCGATCGCGCCGGTGCTGCGGTCCAGGCTCAGCCAGGCATCGCCACCAGGACGCGGCAGCGCCAGATACACCTCGTCGGCCGACCATTCGCCGGCACGCGTGCCGATGCTGATATCCAGCTCACGCCCCAGCCATTGCGCCACGCGTGGCGGCAGCGGGGCATCGCCGTCCTCGCGGCTGCCCAGGGACTTGAGCAGGGCCGGCGGCAGCGTGAGCGTGCGGTGTTCGGTCGAGGGGCTGGCTTCGATGCGCGCGGCATGGTTTAAGGTCAGCCCGGTGATGGCGAACAGCAGCATACCGATCAGGCACAGCGCCGAACTGATCCAGTGCCATTGATGCAGCATGCGCAGCCAGAAACCGCGGCGTTGCTGGGAGGTGGCAAGAGTGTCGTTGGAGGTCGCCATGGCGCGCTCAGGCCACATCCACTGCGAGCGACGGCTGCAGGTGCGATTGCCGCGCGGCCACTTCGCTCAGCAACGCGCGCAGACGTGGTTGCGTTGCACCCGCCAGCAGCGGTGTGAGCTGTTGCAGGAAGCCGGCATGCCCGCCGGCGATCGCACGGCGCATCCATCGCTCGGCCTGATCGATGTCGCCGGCGTCTGCGAGCAAGGTCGCGTAACCGGCCTGGCCGCGGAAATCGCCGGCTTCGGCGGAACGTCGGTACCAGTGGCGCGCGGCGACCGGATCGGCAGCGCAGGCCAGGCCCTGGTCGAGATAGCGCGCCACGAAGTTCATCGATTTGGCATGTCCGCGTTCGGCGGCGGTGCGATACAGCGCCAACGCCTGCGCGTGGTCCTGCGCCACGCCGCGGCCGGAGCCGTACAGATGGGCGAGGTTGTACATGCCCCAATCCAGCCCATGCTCGGCGGCGCGGCGGTACCACAGCGCCGCCAGCACCTCATTGCACGCGGTGCCGAAGCCCAGTTCGTGGCAGCGCCCCAACTGGTTCATCGCTTCCGCATGCCCGGCATTGGCGGCGACCTCGTACCACAGCATCGCCATGGCCGGATCGGCGGGGATGCCGCGGCCTTCGGCGTAGAGCTGGGCGAGCAGCAGTTGCGCCGCCAGATCCTGGCGCTCGGCGGCCTTGCGTAGCAGCGCGACCGCGCGATCGGGCTGCGTGTGCAGCAGCTCGATCAGCTGCGCCGGGTCCAGTGCGGGCTCAGACATCGGCCCATTGCCGCAACAGGTTGTGATACACGCCGGTGAGCTGGATCAGCGACGGATGGCCAGGGGTGTCCTGGGTGAGCCGCCGGATCGACACGTCCAGTTCGAACAGCAGGCGACGCTGCGCATCGTCGCGCAGCATGCTTTGCGTCCAAAAGAAACAGGCGACACGGGCGCCGCGGGTCACCGGCATCACCCGATGCAGGCTGGTGCCGGGATAGATCACCAGGTGCCCGGCCGGCAGCTTCACCGACTGCGTGCCGTAGGTGTCTTCGATCACCAGCTCGCCGCCGTCGTAGCTGTCCGGGTCGCTGAGAAACAAGGTAGCGGAGACATCGGTGCGCACGGGATCAGCGCCGCCGCGACTGCGGTCGTAGCGGATCGCGTTGTCGACGTGGTAGCCGAACGATTGCCCGCCGCTGTAGCGATTGAACAGCGGCGGATAGATGCGCCGCGGCAATACCGCCGAAAAGAACGTGCTGCTGCGCGAGAGTGCGTCCAGCACCAGCGCGCTGGCCTCGCGTGCGACGGCGCTGTCTTCGGGCAGTTGTGCGTTGTCCTTGGCCTGCGCCGACTGATGGCCGGCGGTGATGCGGCCGTCCGCCCAGTCGGCCGCGTCCAGCCGCGCGCGCAGCTCGGCGAGCTGGGCGGGGCTGAGCACATCGGGAATGGGCAGCAACATGCGGTGGTCTCCACGCCGCCCGCGTCGTGCGGGCGGCGTGTCAGTGGGTCAGAAACTGAAGGTGGCGCTCAACACCGCCGAGCGGCCTTCGCCCGGAAGTGCCCAGCCACTGCCGGCGGTGACGGTGCCGGCCGCATTGACGGTGAGGTTGTTGCGCACGCTGGTGTAGTACTCCTCGTCGAACAGGTTGTTGACGTTCAACTGCAGGCTGAGCCAGTCGTTGACGCGCAGGCCGACCATCGCGCGGTGCACCCAGTAGTCGTCGGTCTTGCGATAGGCCGCGGCCGAGGCGTTGTTGGGATAGAAACCGCCCTGGTAGGTGACGCCGTAGCCGAAGGTCCACTGGTTGAGCGTATAGGTGGTCCAGATGTTGCCGGCATTGCGCGGGGTCTGCACCAGGTCGCGTCCGGCCACCGGGTCGCCGGTGAGGCTCTCGGTGCGGTTGGACACGCTCTGCAGCACTTCGCTGTCCAGGAAGGTGTAGTTGGCGAAGATCGACCAGCGGTCGGTCAGGTAACCGGCGGCGCCGAGCGCGATGCCGTCCACCCGTGCCTTGCCATCCAGCACCTGCTCGGGGATCAGCGGATCGCCGCTGTTGACCTTGTAGTTTTCGCGCTCGTTGCGGAACAGCGCAGCGGTCAGTGCCAGACGCTGGTCCAGCACGTCCCACTTGCCGCCCAGTTCGATGTTGACCGCCGTTTCCGGCTCGACATTGCAGTTGGCACCGGCGGTGGCCGTGGCGATCGGCGTGCACGAGCCGTTGACCGAGGCCTTGGACGGCGTCTTGCTGTTGGCGTAGGACAGATACAGGCTGGCATTCTCGGCCGGCTTGAACACCAGACCGGCGCGATACGAGAACAGGTCCTCTTCGCTGCCGGCCGGGAAGCCCGCGCTCACACCGGTGACGTTGCCGGCGGCGTTGACGGTGTAGGTGGTGCTGTCGCCTTCGTTGTGCTCGTAGCGGCCGCCGAGGTTGAGCATCCACTGTTCGTTGAACTGCAGCGTGTCGAACAGGTACACCGCCTGATTGGTCAGGCTGCCCTTGCTGCGCCCGGTGCGGAAGTAATTCTGCGGGCCGGTCCAGATGTTGTACGGATTGTCGAAGGACTGCACCGGGTAGGTGATGCCGGTGGTGGAGCCATCGGCATTGCGGAAGGTGGTGCCGCTATTGAGTTCGAAATCTTCCTTGCTGAAGGCCACGCCTGCGACCACACGGTGCTCGATGGCGCCGGTATGCAAGGTGGCGGTCAGGTCGGTCTGGCTGTGCGCGATGAAGTTTTCCGTCTCGCGGACCAGGCCGCGCGGGCCGCTGTTGGGGTTCCAGCTGGCCGCCGGTTGGCCGACGCAGGCGCGGCCGGTGTACGGGTCGGTGCCGTTGGGCAGGCACCAGGTGCCCTGCGGTGCGGTGGCATTGGTGGTCTGGTCGACGCGCTGCACGCGCGCCAGGCTGCGCAGTTTGACGTTGTCGTCGAAATCCATTTCCAGCACGCCGGTCAGCATGTCCACGTCGATTTCCTGACGCGAGGTATTGCGGTAACCGAAGAAGGTCTCCGGGTCCACGCCCGGCAGCGGGCCGTCGTTGAACGGGCTGAGTGCGAACGGCACGCCGTACTGCGGCAGGTTGTTGTCGTGCTGGTGCAGGTAGCTCAGGGTGAAGCGGGTATCCGAGCCCAGGCCGAACGCCACCGACGGCGCAAAGCCCCAGCGATGACGGAACTCCTCGTCGCGCCCCGGCACGTCCTGGGTGTGACCCATCGCGTTCAGGCGCACGGCGGTGCCGTTTTCGAAGTCGTAATTGCTGTCGGCAGTCAGCCGGCCATAGCGGTCGCTGCCGCCACCGACCACGACGTGGGTGAAGTCGCCCTGGCCGGCGGTCTTGGTGACCAGATTGATGTTGCCGCCGACCGAGCCGGCGCCTGACATGGCCGAGTTGGCGCCGTTGATCAGCTCCACCGCTTCCAGGTTGAAGGTGTCGCTGCGGCTGTACTGCGCGCTGTCGCGCACGCCATCGGTGGTGATGTCGCTGCTGGCGGTGAAGCCGCGCAGGTTGATGCTGTCGCCATAGCCACCGCCGCCTTCGCCGGCGCCGAAGGTGATGCCGGGCAGGGTGCTCAGCACATCGCGCAGCGACAGCAGGTTCTGCTGGTCCATGGTCTGCTTGGTGACCACGGTGATCGTCTGCGGCGTGTCGCGCAGCACCTCGGTGTACTTGGGCGAGGACGGCTTCTGCGCGCGTTCCTGCTGCACCCGGATGGCGTCCAGATCGACCGCGCCCGGAGGCGCCGGCGCATCGCCAGGCTGGGCGAGGGCAGGAGCGGACAGCGTCAGCAACACGGCCGAAGTGAGCGGGGAAATCCTGGGAGTCATGAGGCGTCTCGAAGAAGAAAGAGAGGCTCCGGCCTGGCGATGGCTCGGCGGATGCGGGATGGGAAGCGGATCGGGGAACGCGTGCCCGCTAGCCGGAGGCGGCCAGTCGGCCGGACCAGTCCCCGGACACGCACAGGCGCTGCGCAGCAAGGCGCATGCGGGGCAGGATCGGGAAAAAAGTGTCGAGCAGAGCTGGGCGCATGGGGATCGCAGGGCAGGCCAGTTGTTAAGAAGGCCTGAAGGGCTGCGATCTTAAATGCAAATCATTCTTCTTTGCAATCTTTGTCGGCTGGCGCCATGCGCCGGGCAATCGCGCCGCCTGAGGTGTCAGGCCAGTGCGGCGATCGATGCGGGCTTGCATGGGGAACCGCGCGGGTTTGCGCCTGCTGGCGGGCCGAGGTGTCGCTTGCACGACTGGTCGAGCTCGCTGGCGTGGCAGCGCGTCCTTTTCCTGCGGGGCGCGGATCTGCGAACGCCCGGGCACGCGCCGGACGGGGCCGAGACTGCGGATCAGCGTCCTGAGCGGTCTGCGCTCATGGCGACCGGGTCACCCACGGGTCCGACCGGTGTCAGCGGTCGTCGCGGGTCCAGATGCCGCCGTGTTCGCGCTTGACCGGGAACTTGGGCACCGCGGTGTAGGCCGGTGCGCACAGCGGGCGGCCGTCGCGGATGTCGAAGCGGGCGCTGTGCAGCAGGCACTCGATGCTGCCTTCTGCCGGGTCGAACATACCCGGCGACAATTCGTAGTCCTCGTGGCTGCAGCGGTCTTCCAGCGCGTACAGCTCGCCGTCGAGGTTGAAGATGACGATCGGGGTGTCGGTCACCTCATCCCAGACGGTCTGCAGTTCGCCAGGCAGCAGCGCCTCGCTGGCGCAGACGAAGGTCCAGGTGTCGCTCATGGCGCTGCGCCGCCAAGCGGTTTTTCCAGCACCTCGAAGCGCAGGTCCTGGCGCAGCGGCACGCCGAAACGCGCGTCGCCATACGGGAACGGTTTGAAGACGCCGGTGCGGCGGTAACCGCGTCGCTCGTAGAACGCGATCAGCTCATCTCGGATGTCGATCACCGTCATGCGCATCACCGGCAGCTGCCACTCGGTGTAGGCGATACGCTCGGCCTCGGCCAGCAGCGTCTTGCCCAGCCCGCTGCCCTGCAGCGAGGGATCCACCGCAAACATGCCGAAGTAGCCGGCACCGTGGTCGTCGGCGATATGCGCGCAGGCCAGCAGGCGCCCGTCCAGTTCGACCAGCAGCACCAGGCTGCGGTCGCGCAACAGGTCCTCGCGCAGCACCGCAGGATCGATCCGCGCGCCGTCGAGAAAATCGGCCTCGGTGGTCCAGCCAACGCGGCTGACATCGCCGCGATAGGCCGAGGTCACCAGCGACACAAGGGCGTCGATGTCGTCGACGGTGGCGGTACGGAAGGTGGTGGTCTGCATGGGGAGCAGTTTAGCGGGAGTCGGGATTGGGGATTCGTAAAAGCGCGAGAACGCTGTTTCTTGCACCGTGTCGGATGTCCGGATTGGGGCGTTGCGCTGTGTCTTGCCATGGGCACGTGCGCCAACGCACGGAGGTCTGGCGCACGCGCTGCAAGGCGGCGAAGGGGTCTTCCGAATCCCCAATGCCGAATCCCCAATCCCCGCCGTCAACCCAGCAGGCGACGCACCTTCACCAACGCAGCAACGAAGCGCTCGATCTCGTCATGCGTGTTGTAGAACGCCAGCGAGGCACGGCAGGTGGCGGCGACGCCGTAGTACTGCAGCAGCGGGTGCGCGCAGTGCTGGCCCGAGCGGACCGCGACGCCTTCCAGGTCGAGCAGGGTGGCCAGGTCGTGGGCATGCGCGCCTTCGATCAGGAACGACACCACCGCGGCCTTGTCCGGCGTGGTGCCGAAGATGCGCAGGCCGTCGATGCGCTGCAGTTCTTCGGTGAAATGCGCCAGCAGCTCGGCTTCGCGCGCTTCCACGTGCGCCAGCCCGACCGACTCCAGGTAATCGACTGCCGCGCCCAGGCCGATGAAACCGGCGATGTTGGGCGTGCCGGCTTCGAACTTGTGCGGGGCATCGTTGAACACCGTGCCCTCGAAACTGACTTCCTTGATCATCTCGCCGCCGCCCAGGAACGGCGGCATCGCCTGCAGGTGTTCGCGCCGTGCCCACAGCGCGCCGGTGCCAGTGGGCCCGCACATCTTGTGGCCGGTGATGGCGTAGAAATCGCAGCCGATGCCGGCCACGTCGATACGCCGATGCGGCGCCGCCTGCGAGCCGTCCACCACGGTGACGATGCCACGCTTGCGTGCCTCGCGGCAGATCTCGCGCACCGGATTGACCGTGCCCAGCACATTGGACACATGCGTGATCGCCAGCAGCTTGACCTCCGGCGTCATCGCCTTGCGCAAGGCGTCCAGATCCAGCGCGCCGTCCGGGGTGATCTCGGCCACGCGGATGGTCGCGCCGGTGCGTTGTGCTACCAACTGCCACGGCACGATGTTGGCGTGGTGCTCCATGCGCGAGATCAGGATCACATCGCCAGCGCCCAGGCGCGGCAGCGCCCAGGAATAGGCCACCAAATTGATTGCAAAGGTCGTGCCGCTGCACAGCACCAGTTCGTCGGCACGCACGTTGAGAAAGCGGGCGAGCTTGCTGCGCGCGCCTTCGAAGGCGTCGGTGGCCTCGGTGCCCAGCGCATGCACCGCGCGGCTCACATTGGCGTTCTGACGGCGATAGAACTCGTCGGTTGCGGCGATGACCTGCAGCGGCTTCTGCCCGGTGTTGGCGTTGTCGAAATAGATCAGCGGCTTGCCATGCACCTGCCGCATCAGCAGCGGGAAATCCGAGCGCACGCGCTCCCAGTCCGGCGCGGCCAGTTGCGTGGCGGCGGGCGCGTTCATGCCACGCCTGCCGAGGCCAGTGCGCGGTCCAGCTGCAGCGCCAGCACCGCAGTCAGCGCGGCGGGGAGCACGCGCAGCGGCTCGTGGCAGAACGCCGCGCTCAACAGGCGCTGCGCCTCGGCCTGCGGCAGGCCGCGCGAGCGCAGATAGAACAAGGCATTGTCGTCGAGCTGGCCGACGGTGGCGCCATGCGCGGCCTGCACTTCCTCGGCATCGATCACCAGCACCGGCTGGGTGTCGATCTCGGCATTGGCCGACAGCAGCAGATTCTTGTTCGACAGCCGCGCGTCGGTGCCATCGGCGCCCGGGCGGATGTTGATGCCGCCGTGGAAGACCACCCGGCTGCGATCGGCACCCACGCCGCGCCAGACCAGCTCGCAGGTGGTGTCGCGTGCGATGTGCGCGATGCCCAGACGTGTATCGACATGGCGGCGGCCGTTGCCGAGCAGCACGCCATTGGCGGTGAGCTGGGCGTTGTTGCCTTCCAGGCGCACGTTGAGCTCGTGGCGCGACAGGTTGGCACCCAGTTCCAGGTCCACGCGCTGGTAGCGCGCATTGCGCGCCAGCACCGCATCGGTGCGTAGCAGCGACGTTGCGTGCGCGCTGTCAGCCTGCACGCGCGCATGCGACAGCACCGCATCCTGGGCCAGATGCACATGCATCAGGCTGTTGTGCAGATGCGCGGCATCGCCGACATGCAGGTGGTGCTCGACCACGTTCAGTGCCGCGCCGGCACGCAGTTCGATCAGGTGACGGTGGTGCCAGGACAGGTCGTGCTCGCCGGCCACGCCGATGAAGACCAGATGCAGCGGCGCCTCGATCTGCGCGCCGTCCTGCACGCGCACCAGCACGCCTTCGTCGGCAAGTGCGGCGTTGAGGCGCGCAAAGATTTCATCGCTGCCGTCGAAACGGCGGCCGAGCAACTGCTGCGCCTCGTCGCCGGCTGCCAGCGACGCTGACAAGGTGTCCAGCCGCACGCCGTCCGGCAGTGTCGACAGGTCGCTCAATGCGTCGGACGGGCGGCCGTTGACGAACACCAGCCGCGGGGACGGGATCTCGTCCAGCAGCGCGGCATCGATCAGCGTCGGCACCAGCGGCGCGGGCTGGAAGCTGCGCCGCTCCAGCTGCCGCAGCGAGGTGTACTTCCAGGCTTCGGCGCGCGGGCCGGGCAGGCCGGCCTGCAGCGCGGCATCGAGTTCGACCCGGCGCGCATCGTTACCGCTGAAGCCGCGGGCGAGGGATTCCAGCAGGGCGCTCATCAGGCAGCCGCCTCGGGCACCACGCGGTCCTTCAGGAAGTGGTAGCCGTGCTTTTCCAGCTCCAGCGCCAGTTCCGGGCCGCCGCTCTGCACGATGCGGCCTTCGGCCAGCACATGCACCACGTCCGGGGTGATGTAGTCGAGCAGGCGCTGATAGTGGGTGATCACCAGGAACGAACGCTCCGGCGAGCGCAGCGCGTTGACGCCGTCGGCCACGCTCTTGAGCGCATCGATGTCCAGTCCCGAATCAGTCTCGTCCAGGATGGCGAGCTTGGGCTCGAGCACGGCCAGCTGGAAGATCTCGTTGCGCTTCTTTTCGCCACCGGAGAAGCCTTCGTTGACGCCGCGATGCAGCAGCTCGTCCTTCAGATGCAGCACGGCCAGCTTCTGCCGCACCAGCTTGAGGAACTGCATCGAGTCCAGCTCGTCTTCGCCACGCGCCTTGCGCTGCGCATTGAGTGCGGCACGCAGGAAGTAGGTGTTGTTGACGCCGGGAATTTCTACCGGGTACTGGAAGGCCAGGAACAGGCCGGCGGCCGCGCGTTCTTCCGGCGGCAGCTCGAGCAGGTCCTTGCCTTCGAACTGCACGGTGCCGGCGCTGACCTCATAGCCGTCGCGCCCGGCCAGCACGTTGCCCAGCGTGGATTTGCCCGCGCCGTTGGGGCCCATGATGGCGTGCACCTGGCCCGGCTGGATGTCCAGCGACAGGCCCTTGAGGATGTCTTTGCCGGCAATGCTGGCGTGGAGGTTGTTGATCGTAAGCATGGGATTGGTTATTCGAAATTTGGGATTGGTAACAGCAGAAGAGCCGGGATGGCAGGGAGCGGGACGTTGCGAATCTCCAATCTCCAATGCCGAATCCCTGCCGGCAGCGTCAGCCGACGCTGCCTTCCAGCGAGACTTCCAGCAGCTTCTTGGCTTCCACCGCGAACTCCATCGGCAGCTCGCGGAATACCTGCTTGCAGAAGCCGTCGACGATCAGCGACACCGCGTCTTCCTGGCTGATGCCGCGCGCGCGGCAATAGAACAGCTGGTCGTCGCTGATCTTGGAGGTGGTGGCCTCGTGCTCGACGGTGGCGCCGGGATTCTTCACCTCGATATAGGGGAAGGTGTGCGCGCCGCACTGCTTGCCGATCAACAACGAATCGCACTGGGTGTAGTTGCGCGCGCCGTCGGCATTGCGGTCCACCTTGACCAGACCGCGATAGGTGTTCTGCCCGCGGCCTGCACTGATGCCCTTGCTGACAATCTTGCTCTTGGTGCGCTTGCCGATGTGGATCATCTTGGTGCCGGTGTCGGCCTGCTGACGGTGATGGGTCAGCGCCACCGAGTGGAACTCGCCGACCGAGTCGTCGCCGAGCAGCACGCAGGACGGATACTTCCAGGTGATCGCCGAGCCGGTTTCGACCTGGGTCCAGGTGACCTTGCTGCGCGCGCCACGGCATTCGGCACGCTTGGTGACGAAGTTGTAGATGCCGCCGCGGCCTTCCTCGTCGCCCGGGTACCAGTTTTGCACGGTCGAATACTTGATCTCGGCATCTTCCAGCGCCACCAGCTCGACCACCGCCGCGTGCAGCTGGTTTTCATCGCGCATCGGTGCGGTGCAGCCTTCCAGATACGACACGTAGGCCTTGTCCTCGCACACGATCAGGGTGCGCTCGAACTGCCCGGTATGGCCGGCATTGATGCGGAAGTAGGTGCTCAGTTCCATCGGGCAACGCACGCCCGCAGGAATGAACACGAAGCTGCCGTCGGAGAACACCGCCGAGTTGAGCGCGGCGAAATAGTTGTCGCCGACCGGCACCACACTGCCCAGATACTGTTTGACGATCTCCGGATGTTCCTTGATCGCCTCGGACATCGAGCAGAAGATCACGCCCTTTTCGGCCAGTTCCTTGCGGAAGGTGGTGCCGACCGAGACCGAGTCGAACACCGCATCCACCGCCACGCCGGCCAGCCGGGCGCGCTCGTGCAACGGCACGCCGAGCTTGTCGTAGGTGTCGAGCAGTTCCTTGGGCACATCGTCCAGCGAGGCGTACTTCGGGCCCTTGGGCGCGGAGTAATAGCTCAGCGCCTGGAAGTCGATCGGCGAGACCTTCAGCTTCGCCCATTCCGGCATCGGCATCTTCAGCCAGTGGCGATACGCCTCAAGACGCCAATCGGTCATCCATTGCGGCTCGTCCTTCTTGGCCGACAAGGCACGGATGACATCCTCGTCCAGGCCGGGCGGGAGCGAGTCCGATTCGATCTCGGTGATGAAGCCGGCGTCATAGCGTCGGCCCAGCCGTTCGATAATTTCGGCATTCTGCGGGGGTGCAAGTTCGGTGGCCATCGGGCTGCCTACAGGGTCAGGTGGTCGCGACGCGTGCGGCGATGGAACGCCGACGGCTGTCGCCAGGGAGAGAGAGGGGCTGCAACATCTGTGCGAGCGTGACGCGACGCAATGCATCGCCGACCACGTCGTTGATCAGGCGCCAGTTGGAACGCACCCCGCATGTCTGCGCGATGCCGCACTGGCTGTGGTCCTGGCTGCATTCGGTGATCGCCAGCGGGCCTTCCATCGCCTCGACGATTTCGACCAGCGTGATCTCGCTGGCCGCGCGCGCCAGCCGGTAGCCGCCGTGCACGCCGCGCAGCCCTTCGACCAGGCCCGCCTGCGACAGCGGCTTGAGGATCTTGCTCACGGTCGGCGCTTCCAGGCCGGCCTGCTCGGCAAGTTCGCTGGCGCTGAGCACCTGGCCGCAGCGCGCTGCCAGGACGGTCAACACGACGGTGGCGTAATCGGTGAGTTTGGTGACGCGCAACATGGGAAGGCGATAAATCCGAAAGCGGACCGAAATTGTACGCTTTTAGCCGGGGCAGGGCCACCTGCTTGGTTCAGCCGCCGGCAAGCAGCAGCCGTTGCGGGTACTGCTGCGCTTGTGCTTGGCGCATCGTCGCGCTGCAGTCACAATGAGCGGCCCCATCACTGGACCCCTTCATGTCGCGCAAAGTTGCCGCCCGCAAGTCACGTATCCACGGCAATGGCATGTTCGCCCTCGCCGCGCTCCGCAAGGGCGAGCGCATCATCCAGTACAAGGGGCGCTTGCGCACGCACGCGGAAGTGGATGCCGATGACACCGGCGATGTGGAGAGCGGCCACACCTTCCTGTTCACGCTCAGCGACGACTACGTGCTGGATGCCAATTACGAAGGCAATGTCGCGCGCTGGATCAACCACAGCTGCAATCCCAATTGCGAGGCGGTGATCGAAGAAGCCGAGGGCGACGACCGCAGCAAGGACAAGATCTTCATCGAGGCCAAGCGCGCGATCAAGGCCGGCGAAGAGCTCACCTACAACTACGGCATCACCCTGGCCGAGCGGCACACGCCGCGTTTGAAGAAGATCTGGGCATGCCGCTGCGGGTCGAAGAACTGCACCGGCACGATGCTGCAGCCCAAGCGCTGAGCACCGGTGTCCTGGCGTCGCACTGACGCGGCGCACACATCGATTCACTCGTGCGCAACAGGCGCACGCCTAGCGTGCGGGCTTCTTTTCAGTGAGGAGTTCCGCATGTCGTATTCGCTCTCCGGCAAGGCCATCGCAGTGCTGGCCACCGATGGCTTCGAACAATCCGAACTCATTGAGCCCAAGCGCCTGCTGGAATCCTGGGGCGCCAAGGTCGATGTGATTGCGCCCGGCGACGCTGCGCAGATCCGCGCCTGGAACAAGACCGACTGGGGCGATTCGGTGCAGGTGGACCAGCGGCTGGATCAGGCCAAGGTCGACAGCTACGACGCGCTGGTGCTGCCTGGCGGGGTGCTCAACCCCGACACCTTGCGCGGTGACGCCAAGGCGATCGCATTCATCCAGGCCTTTGCCAGTGCCGACAAGCCGGTCGCCGCGATCTGCCACGGCCCGTGGCTGCTGGTGGAAAGCGATCTGGTTCGCGACCGCGACGTCACCTCGTGGTCGTCGGTCAAGACCGACCTGCGCAATGCCGGCGCACGCTGGCAGGATGCGGAGGTGGTTGTCGACGGGTCGCTGATCACCAGCCGCAAGCCCGACGATATCCCGGCCTTCACCGCTGCAGTGGCCAAGGCCCTGGTGGCCTGATCGGTCCCTTGCAACGTTGAGATGAAAACAAAGGCCCGGCGTGGTGATGCCGGGCCCTTGTCTTGATCCGAGGGCCGCTTGCGCAGATCGGCGCGACGGCATGACGGCGTGTTTCAAGCCATGCGTCGCAATTGACGCGTCAGCCTATTTCCCGGACAGTGCAGCGGCCGGCACCAGTTGCTCGATGTTCTGGTTGAAATTCACCGCGACGCGGCCGTTCTGGATGCCGACCGACTCCACCTGCACATTGCCCATCACCGCTGCGATGGCCGGATCGATGCGATAGATCGGCTCCTTGCGCGCGTAATCGGCCAGCCAGGCGTTGAGCAGCTGGCGGGTGCTGTGGTCGAGTTTTGCACCAGCGTTGGCCGGCCGGAAATCATCGATGGTGGGTTGATCGAGATAAAAGCCCTGCTTGGCCGTGTCGTAGCGCAGTGCGCTGGTCAAGGTCACATTGCCGACCGGTGCCGGCGCGCCGCCGGCAGTGGCGAGCGCCAGGTCGAAGGCCATCTTGAGCCGGTCGCCCGGCGGCAGCGACAGTGCCGGATTGCTGACCGTCATCTCGACCAGGCCGCCCAGCGCATCGTGCGTCTGCGGGAAGCGGCCACCCAGGAATTGCTGCAGGTCGCTGCCCTGTACGCTGATCTGGGGTCCCTGGATCTGCGGCGTTGCCCACGCGCTGGTCGTGGGTAGCGCCAGAGCGAGGGCAAGCATGGATCCGGCAAGCGAACGCAGTTTCATCGGGTGACTCCGGCAACAGGTGCGATCACCTTAGTCGTTGCCGGTGAACCGTGGGTTAGCGCAATACCGGGTGCAGGGTGGCCGAGTAGATCTCCCAGTCGTCGCTGCCGCTGCGCGGCTGCAGCCGGTAGGCGCCGACCAGGCGTTGGGTGCCGGTGTCGGTGCGCACGATCAGTTGCACCGGCACTTCGATCCGGCGCGGGGGCTGTTCCTGATCCAGTGCGATGGGCGCGTCGTTATTGATACGCATCGACTGGATATTCCCGATACCGCGCAGCGCCGCATCGTCCGGCACCGGCGCAGGACGACCGCCGCTCCACAGTGCATCGGCATCGCCACGTGCCGCACCTGGCAACGCGCCCAGGTATCGCTGCATGGTCGCGCTTGCTTTGGCGAAGTTGGCGCGCGCAACCGCATCGTCAGGGGTGGCATCGCTTGTGGGTCGTGCGGGCGTGTTGTCTGTGGTGGCGGTAGTCGGCGTTTGCGTCGCCGCTGCAACGTGCGAGGACGCTGCCGCGTTGCCCGTTTCTTTGTCAGCGCTGCGATGGCAACTGCAACCGGCGATTGCCGCTGCCAGCATGACGATCCCCAACCCGCGCATGGCGCATCTCCTCTCCCCGATGCGCGCAGTGTAGCGGTCGCCGCGACGCCGGTCTCAGGTGCCGGCGGCCGGTTGCACGCGTTGCAGGCGTTCCAGCAGCAACTGCAGTTTTGGCCGCAAGGCCTCCAGTGCATCGCTTGGCTGCGCGCGCGGGCGGGCGGCCAGGTCTTCCAGCAGCTGCGAGCCGACCGTGAGCGCCGCACATTCGTCGCTGCTCAGATCGCGTCGCAGGTGCAGTTCCTCGAGCAGCCGCATCCAGTCGGCCCGCGAGCGCTGTTCGAATTCGATGGTGCAGCGATCGCTGCAGGGGCGGCCATCGCTCTCGATGGGCGTGACCGTAATGCGATAGCGTTTTCGGGACATGGAGGGGGCGTCGTTCCTTGGGCTGACTCCACCATAGGCGTAGCCAGCAACGGCCTCGATAGCTCAGGCCATGACGCAGTGTTCCAGCATGCTCACTGTGCCGGCTGTGGCACGGGTTTGCGCAGCAGCGGCAGTGGATCGTACGCACCGTTGCGCCCATAGACACCATAGTGCAGATGTGGCGGCGTGCCGCGCGCGTTGCCGGTGGTGCCGACCATGCCGAGCGGTGTGCCGGGCTCGACGACATCGCCAACGGTCAGCCCGGCGGCCCAATCGTCCAGGTGCGCGTAGTAATGGCGCTCCATCGCCGGCCCGAGCACCCAGACCTGCTTGCCGCCCAGGCCTTGATCGCGGATGGCGCTGACCACCCCGCGTGTTGCGGACAGCACCGGCGTGCCGCGCGGCGCGAAGATATCCACGCCGGCATGGCGTCGGTCGCGACCGCGCGGTGCGCCGAAGGTGTCGGCGATGCGGCGCGCCTGCACGCCTTCGACCGGAACCGACAACTGCACGGGTGGCGGCATGCGCGACAGCTCCCAACTAGTCCGCAGTTGTTCGGCGACCGGCAACTGCCATGCCCAGCGCGCGGCCACGCCCAGGGCGCACAGCAGCGCAATCGACACCAGCAGCCGGCGCACCCGGCGCGCGGGGCTGCGGGTTGCCGATGACGGCGGTGTGGGTGGGCGAGGAGACGACGGATCGGTCACATGCACCTGCTGCGTTGCAAATCAGCGTGCAGGGTAGGCAAGCGGCGATGAGCGGCATGTGGGGAGTGATGCGGGCGGTCACGCGCGCGCAAAAAAAAGACGGCCCGCAGGCCGCCTTCGTGACAACGCAGGCGTGCTCGATTAGAGCGCGGCGTCCTTCAACTTCTTCAGCAGACGAGCCTTGACCTTGAAGCTGGCCGGCTTCGCTGCAAAGGTCTGCTCTTCCTTGGTGAACGGGTTGATGCCCTTGCGCTTCGGCTTGGCCGGCACATGGACGCTGGTCAGCTTCAGCATGCCCGGCAGGGTGAACGAGCCCGCGCCCTTCTTGCTCAGCGACGAATGAGCGGCCGATTCCAGCGTCGCCAGAACAGCGCGGACGTCCTTCGGAGCCAGCTGGGTGGATTCGGCAATGTGCGCGACCAGGCCGGTCTTGCTCAGCGCTTCCTTGATCGGCTTCGGCGCAGCGGACTTGGCAGCAGCGGCCTTGGCCGGCTTTGCGGTCTTGGTCGCGGCGACCTTTTTCACTGCCTTCTTGGGGGCAGCCTTCTTAGCGGCGGTTTTTGCCATGAGTTATGTGTTCCGTGATCGTTGGTGGTGTTGGGTCTGCCGACCCAGTCGGCAACGCGAAATGTAGGGCAACTGCTGCGCGCCGCCAATAGGGAAACGATGAAACGACCGAAAAAAAGCGTCTTTTGACGGGGATTCGTTCACCGGCGGCAGAAAACCTCCGCGAAAGCGCTGTCGACACGGCTGCGAGGCGCAGGGCGATGCGGTGTCTGACGCATAGCAGCAGATCGTTTGCGCGAAGCCGTGTGTGCGTTTTGCATCGAGCTCGCCGCTGAGGAGTGGCTACGGCGTGCAGCTGGCGGTGGCGTTCGCTGCCGCGATCAGCGTTGCTGCGTGGCTACGCCTTGCAGGAGACGTCTGGCGTTGCCGGCTTCGATCCGTCGACCCGCTGCGTTCGCGCTGTTGCTGCCATCTGCGCCAGTCACGTGCGCCGGGTTTTTTCCTGCACCTGGCAGGCGCCGATGCGCGACGTGTCGTGACGGTTCCACTGCACGGTCGTCGTGGCACTCCCGCGCGCGGCACGGCCGGCCGCTGCGAGACATTCCTGCTTTGGACGATGTCCCGTCACCGGTCGACTAATCATTGGCCGCCGACAGGCTACGGCCGCGCTCGGTCGCTGCGGCAATCGCCTTGGCGGTGAGCGCTTCGAACTGGCCGGCCTGAAATGTCTCGATTGCCGCCTGCGTGGTGCCGTTGGGCGAGGTCACCCGGCGGCGGAGCAGCTCCGGTGCTTCGCCCGATTCGGTCAGCATGCGCGAGGCACCGAGCAGGGTCTGCAGCACCAGCGTGCGTGCGGTGTCGGCTGGCAGGCCTTGCGCCTGCGCGGCGGCTTCCATCGCTTCGGCCAGCAGAAACACATAGGCTGGCCCGCTGCCGGAGACCGCGGTCACCGCATCCATCTGCGCCTCGTCGTCGATCCAGACGGTGACGCCGGCGCTCTCCAGCAGGCCGGTTGCCTGCGCGCGTTGCGCGTCGGAGACGCGTGGATTGGCATACAAGCCGGTGACGCCGGCACCGAGCAGGGCGGGTGTGTTGGGCATTGCGCGCACCACCGCAAGCTCGCCGCCGGACCAGCGCTCCAGCTGCGGAGCGGTGATGCCGGCGGCGATGGACAGCAGCAGCGGCTGCTGCGCCTGCGCAAGATCGGCCAGCTGCGCGCATACCGCTGGCAGCACCTGCGGCTTGACCGCCAGCACCCAGATGGCTGCGCCGTCCACGGCGCTGCGCGCCTGCTCCACCGCACGCACGCCGAAGTCGCGCGACAGCGCATCGCGCAGTTCGGCCACCGGCTCGGCGACGCGGATGCTGGCCGCGGGCACGCCTTGGCGGATCAGCCCGGCAATCAGGCTGCGCGCCATGTTGCCGCCGCCGACGAATGCGGTGATTGCAGCGGAAGGCGCGGGCGAGGAAGGCAGAGTCATTGCGACACCTTAAGTAAGAGGAAACGGCGATGCGCTACGCGAGGCCGATCGGGACGGACGGTCAGGATGCTGCAGCAGCCGACGAGCCGCGTTCGCCGAACAACGCAGTCCCGACCCGCACCATGGTCGCGCCGGCCGCGATCGCTTCGGCAAAATCCGAGCTCATGCCCATCGACAAGGTATCCACCTGCGGGTAGCGGTGCTTGAGTTCTTCGAACAGTGCCTGCATGCGGGTAAACGCTGCCATGCGGCGCGCCTGCTCGGGGAATGGCGCGGGAATCGCCATCAGGCCGCGCAGTTGCAGCCGCGGCTGCAGCGCGATGGCCGCGGCCAGGCCGTCGACCGCCTCCGGCGCGCAACCGTGCTTGCTGTCCTCGTCGTCGATGTTGACCTGGATCAGCACATTCAAGGGTGCGCGACCGGCCGGGCGGTGGTTGGCCAGCGGCGCGATCAGCTTGGCGCGGTCCACGGTCTGCACCCAGTCGAACCACTGGCTGGCCAGTTCGGCCTTGTTGGATTGCAGGTGGCCGATCAGGTGCCACTCCAGGCCGAGCGTCTGCAGTTGAGCAATCTTGCTTTGCGCTTCCTGCACGTAGTTTTCGCCGAATGCGCGCTGGCCCTGCGCCGCCAACGCGGCAACCGCATCTGCCGGCCGGGTCTTGGACACCGCCAGCAGGCGCACATCGGCGCGCGCGTGCCGAGCCGCGGCGGCGTGGATGGCATCGAGAATCTGCTGCAGCGACGAAGCCGGCACGTTGCAATCCAGTCGGGAAAGGAACGCTATAGTGCCGCCCCCGGCTGCGTCCTTCCAGCCGGCGCGTCGGATCGGGCCGGCGATGACGCTGCAGTGGCGCCAGCCCGCGCCGAGCCTGCCCACAGGCGGGGCGAGCTGGCGATCGGCGCGGCGCTGGCCCAGGCAAGGACCGTGCCCGCACCGCGTGCCCAAACCAACGCCTTCAGGCGCGCCCGACGGCGCCGGCCTGAACCGGCCGCGCGCCGCTTCCCGCCAGCAGCCAGAACGCTATACTGCCGCTCGGGGAGTACCTTCCAATCGCAGCCTAGGGGAAAAGCAGCGCATGGATATCGCTGAACTACTGGCGTTTTCCGTCAAAAACAAGGCATCGGACCTGCACCTGTCGGCCGGCTTGCCGCCGATGATCCGTGTCGATGGCGATGTCCGTCGCATCAATATTCCGGCCCTGGACCACAAGCAGGTGCACGCGCTGGTCTACGACATCATGTCGGACAAGCAGCGTCGCGATTACGAGGAATTCCTCGAGGTCGACTTCTCGTTCGAGATTCCGTCGCTGGCGCGCTTCCGCGTCAACGCGTTCAACCAGAACCGCGGCGCCGGTGCCGTGTTCCGCACCATCCCGTCCGAAGTGCTGACGCTGGAAGACCTGGGCTGCCCGCCGATCTTCCGCCAGTTGATCGACCAGCCGCAGGGTCTGATCCTGGTCACCGGCCCGACCGGTTCGGGCAAGTCGACCACGCTCGCCGGCATGATCGACTACATCAACAAGAACGAATACGGCCACATCCTCACGGTCGAGGATCCGATCGAATTCGTGCATACCTCGCAAAAGTGCCTGATCAACCAGCGCGAAGTGCACCGCGATACGCACGGCTTCAACGAGGCGCTGCGCTCGGCGCTGCGCGAAGATCCGGACATCATCCTGGTCGGCGAATTACGCGATCTGGAGACCATCCGCCTGGCGCTGACCGCCGCCGAAACCGGCCACCTGGTGTTTGGCACCCTGCACACCAGCTCGGCGGCCAAGACCATCGACCGCATCATCGACGTGTTTCCGGCCGGCGAAAAGCCGATGGTGCGCTCGATGCTGTCCGAGTCGCTGCGTGCGGTGATTTCGCAGGCGCTACTGAAGAAGGTCGGCGGCGGACGCACCGCGGCCTGGGAAATCATGGTCGGCACCCCGGCCATCCGCAACCTGATCCGCGAGGACAAGGTGGCGCAGATGTATTCCTCGATCCAGACCGGCCAGCAATACGGCATGCAGACACTGGACCAGCATCTGCAGGACCTGGTCAAGCGCAGCCTGATCACGCGCAACCAGGCACGCGAGTACGCCAAGGACAAGCGGATATTCGAGTAACCGGGATTGGGGATTCGGGATCGGGGATTCGCAACGGCGGCTCCCGGACCGGACCCCGCTCTTGCGAATCCCGAATCTCCCATCCCGAATCCCTGCTCCAGAGGAGCACGCCATGAGCACCATCGACTTCACCTCCTTCCTCAAGCTGATGGCGCACCAGAAGGCGTCGGATCTGTTCATCACCTCGGGGATGCCGCCGGCGATCAAGGTGCACGGCAAGATCAGTCCGATCACCCAGACTCCGCTGACCGCGCAACAGAGCCGCGATCTGGTGTTGAACGTGATGACGCCGTCGCAGCGCGAAGAATTCGAAAAGACCCACGAGTGCAACTTCGCCATCGGCGTGTCCGGGGTCGGGCGCTTTCGCGTGAGCTGCTTCTACCAGCGCAACCAGGTCGGCATGGTGCTGCGCCGGATCGAAACGCGTATCCCCACGGTGGAAGAGTTGAGCCTGCCGCCGGTGATCAAGACGCTGGCGATGACCAAGCGCGGCATCATCATCTTCGTCGGTGCCACCGGCACCGGCAAGTCCACCTCGCTGGCGGCGATGATCGGTTACCGCAACCAGAATTCCACCGGGCACATCATCACCATCGAAGACCCGATCGAATTCGTGCACAAGCACGAGGGCTGCATCATCACCCAGCGCGAAGTCGGCATCGATACCGACAGCTGGGAAAACGCGCTGAAAAACACCCTGCGCCAGGCGCCGGACGTGATCATGATCGGCGAGGTGCGCACCCGTGAAGGCATGGATCATGCCGTGGCTTTCGCCGAAACCGGCCATCTGGTGCTGTGCACCCTGCACGCCAACAACGCCAACCAGGCGATGGACCGCATCATCAACTTCTTCCCGGAAGACCGGCGCAACCAGTTGTTGATGGACCTGTCGCTCAATCTCAAAGGCGTGGTCGCGCAGCAGTTGATTCC
The DNA here is from genome assembly GCF_056725185.1 of Xanthomonas sp. NCPPB 3218. Taxonomy (NCBI): domain Bacteria; kingdom Pseudomonadati; phylum Pseudomonadota; class Gammaproteobacteria; order Lysobacterales; family Lysobacteraceae; genus Xanthomonas; species Xanthomonas sp. NCPPB 3218. Next base: position 3,457,285 of record NZ_CM161516.1, on the reverse strand, counting down.
GACCCCGGATGGGCGCGGCCGCCGCGTGGCCATGGAGATCATGCTGGGCACGCCGCTGGTGCAGGACTACATCCGCGACGGCGAGATCCACAAGCTCAAGGAGATCATGAAGGAGTCCACCAACCTGGGCATGCGCACCTTCGACCAGAGCCTGTTCGAGCTGTACCAGGCCGGCGAGATCAGCTACGAAGACGCGCTGCGCTACGCCGACTCGCAGAACGAGGTGCGCCTGCGCATCAAGCTGTCGCAGGGCGGCGACGCCAAGACCCTGGCGCAGGGCCTGGATGGCGTGGAGATCGCCGAGGTTCGCTGAGCGCCTGCATGAGCGCTGCACGCCGGGGCGGATGGCCAGGCGTGCATGGAAGGAAGCGGGATGGTCTGCGCTGGATCCGATCCAGCGTGCTGCTTGCAGCTGTTTCGCGCGCGATGCCGGCGGCGCGCGCCGCCATGGCCGATGAACGTGCAGCGGCGCAACGCACGCGTGGGGTGATGTTTCAGATGTAACCAGGCGGGCCGATAGTGTCTAATATCCGCACCCCACCGCAGTGCCCAGCCCGTGAGCCTTCCCGATTCCGATCTCCGTCCGGAGCAACAGCCGTTGCCCGACGACGGCACAGTGATGACTTCCGGTCCGTTGACGCCGCCACCGGATTCGGCCGGCACCCCGGCCGACGATCACGCGTTTCACCACTCGGTGGCCGAGGACGTGCAGGGCATGGTGCTGGCGACGCTGGTGGCTTCGCTGGGCCTGGCGATCTTCGCCAAGGGCGGCCTGATGATCGGCGGCATGGCCGGCGTGGCGTTCCTGCTGCATTACGCGCTGCACTGGAACTTCGGCCTGGTGTTCGTGCTGGTCAACCTGCCGTTCTATTGGCTGAGCGTGCGCCGCATGGGCTGGGAATTCACCCTGAAGACCTTTGCCGCGGTAGGCGCCTGCGGTGCGCTCACCGACCTGCTGCCGCGCTGGGCCGATTACGCGCACATCAGCACGCTGTTTTCGGCGATCGTCGGTGGCGCGCTGGCGGGCCTGGGCATCCTGTTCTTCATCCGCCATCGCGGCAGCCTGGGCGGCATCGGCATCCTGGCGGTGTACCTGCAGCGCGAGCGCGGCTGGAGTGCCGGCAAGGTGCAGATGAGTTTCGATGCGATGCTGATGCTGGTCGCCTTCAGCGTCCTCACCCCGGACAAAGTGCTGTATTCGGCGCTGGGCGCGTTGATGCTGAGCCTGGTGCTGATGTTCAATCACCGCCCGCATCGGTATATGGGCGTGTGATCCAGCGCGTTATCGGGCGCCGTTGATCTAGCTGCGGTCGGCCGCTACGCGGCACGTCGAGGCGGCATGTTGCGCATTGCCGCTGCCGCCATGCGCCGTGCGGCTGCTTGCCGGCGTGTGCGTGCCGACGTTGCCGCTAGACGGTGCCGTTGCGCATCCACGGCGGCGACAGCGCCTGGATGCGCTTAAACACCGGGCAATCGGCATGGTGCGCGCCAGGCAGGTAGCCCAGGCTCATCAGGAACTCGCCGGTGATCTCGCCGCCGGTGAAGCGGAAGGTCTTCTTGAACAGCTTGATCCAGGCGGTTTTGTCGAGCGGATGCTGTGCATCCAGCCATTGCGCGAAACTGCCGTGCGAGGCGCGTAACTGCTGGATGACCTGCGCATTGTGGATGGCCGCCAGCACCTTCAACCGGTTGCGGATGATGCCGGCATCGCCGAGCAGCCGCGCAATGTCGCTCTCGCCATAGGCGGCCACCGTGTCCACGTCGAAGCCGTCGTAGGCGCGCTGGAAGTTGCTGCGCTTGCGCAGGATGGTTTCCCAACTCAGCCCGGCCTGATTGATCTCCAGCACCAGGCGCTCGAACAGCTCGCGCTCGTCGCGCTGCGGGAAGCCGTATTCGTGGTCGTGGTAATGGCCATGAATCGGGTGGCCCGGTGCGATGGCGCAATAGCCGCTCATGGCCGGGACTCCGGACGGATGCCTTCTTCGCTGGGTCGGATGTGGATGCGTCGGTCTCCCGGCAGCGCCAGGTCCGGCCAGCGGGTGGGCCGTGTCTGGATCTGAGCTTTGCGCAGCGCCTGGCTCACTTCACTCATGGCCTCGTCGTCGAGGGAATAGAGCTGTGCGGTACCGGCCTGATACCAGCCATGCCGGTTGCGGGTCTGCAGCTCGCAGGCGACCGCATAGTCGCCGTTGAGATTGCACAGCAGCAGATCGAGCTGGCCGTCGCCATCGATGTCGCTGCTGCTGACCACGCAGTTGCTGTTGCCCTGGGTGCAAGCGCCCGCGAGCGGCTTGGAGCTCATCAGGTACTGCCACCAGTCCGCAGGCGGGTCTGCCTGGCCGGCTGCCACGGTCACATGCTGGCGGATCTTGGCCAGGTCGGTCAGCTGCTTGTCCTTCTGATCTTCCACGCTGTCATTGCCGCCCCAGCGGCTGGTGCGCGCCAGCAGCTGTTCCAGCTTCTGCTTGCGTGCGGGGTTGCCGGCAAAGGCGGGGGTTTGGCGCAGCGACTGCACCGCCAGATAGCCGCGGCGGCCATTTTCGAAGCGCAGGAATTCCAGGTTCTTGTCCACGCTCTCTTGCGTGCCGCTGGCCAGGCGCTGCATCTGGCTCTGCACGGTGATGCGGTAGGGGTCGAGCACGGGAGTGTTGACCAGCACGGCCAGGCCGATCACCACCCACGACAGCACCTTGTTGCCGCCGGCCAGCTGCGGCAGCCAACGATCGGCGCGTGGTCGCAACACCGCCAACGCGTAGGCCACCGCATAGGCCAGCGCCAGTGCGGCCAGCAATGCGGCGCAGACGCGGTCGCTGGTCCAGCCGTGCTGCGCAATGCGCAGGCCCACCGCGTATGCGGCCAGCGCTGCGTGTAGTGGCAGGCTGAGCAGGCCGGCCTCGATCATCCGACGCAACCAGCGCGGATACGGCGGCAGCCCGCTGCCATCCTGGTACACCGCGTTGGTGAACAGCACCAGCCCGAACACCAGGCTGATAAGGATCGTGGCGGCCGAACGGGTCTGCCAGAGCGCCTGCAACCCGGTGAACGGCAGCACCAGCAGGAACAGCAGCGCAATGCCGGCCAGCAGCGGCAGCAGACCGGTGCACAGGGCGAACAGGATCTGCCGCAACACCTGCACCGCGCGGTGTTGGGTGCGCCCGATCAGGATGCCCAGCCCGGTGATGACGCCGGTCGCCAGGTAGACAAACGCCTGTTCGCGGAACAGTTCGGCAAAGAAGCTGATCTTGACCAGCGCGAACAGGCTGGCCCACAGCCCCAGCACCATCCAGCACACCCCCACGAACAGCAGTGCCAGCGCCAGCGTCAGCGCGTTCTGCCAGGCGTATTCGAACAGGGCGTGGTAGCCCGCCCGCCAATGACCGTGCAGTTGCCGGTGCTGCAGCCAGGGCAGGGCGACGAACCAGCCGACCGTGACGGTGAAGCCGAACGACCACAGCACCGTGGCGATCTGCAGGGTCGGCGCGCCGGTGGCGCTCCACGCCGCCCAGCTGCCCAGGGCGGCCAATACCAGAGTGCTTGCCGCCACGTGCTGCCACAACCGCCAATCGCGAAGATCCTGCACGCTCAGCAGCACCAGGCCAGGCACCGTCAGTACCACGGTGTACCAGCAGATCCGCGCGCCCAAGTCGGTGAAGGGCCACACGCCGTGTTGCTGGCCCAGTGCGGCCAGATACAGCAGGCCGCCCTGCAGCAGTGCGATCAGCACGATGAATGTGCGGGTCAGGCGGGGCAATGGCGCATCGGCGACCGCGGTGACGGATTCTGGTGTGGTCTGCATCGTCGGTCCTTGGCGTTAGTCTGCCCCCAAGTATCGCATCGGCTCTGCGCGCGGCAGAACGAACGGCTAGAATGCGGCCATGTCTGTTTTGCCCACGCCTCTGGCCAACCAACTGCTGATCGCGCTTCCGGCGCTGTCCGACCCCACCTTTTCGCGCAGCGTCGCGCTGATCTGCCAGCACGACGAGAACGGCGCCATGGGCGTGCTGGTCAACCGGCCCTCCGAATACACGCTGGGCGAGGTCCTGTCGCAAATGGGCATCGACACCGTCGACGAGCACCTGCGCGAGCAGATCGTGCTCAGCGGCGGGCCGGTGCACCCGGAACGCGGTTTCGTCATCCACGACGATGCGCGCGACTGGGATTCCAGCCTGGAAGTGGGGCAGGGCGTCTATCTGACCACCTCGCGCGACATTCTCGAAGCCATGGCGGCCGGCGAAGGCCCGCGCAATGCGCTGGTGGCGCTGGGCTGTGCCGGCTGGGGGGCGGGCCAGCTGGAATTCGAACTGGGCGAAAACAGCTGGCTAACCGCGCCGTCGGATGCCAATGTGCTGTTCGCTACCGCGCTGGAAGATCGCTGGCAGACCGCTGCCGGGCGCATCGGCGTGGATCTGTTCCGGCTGACGGATTATTCCGGGCATGCCTGAGGCGGGCGCGATCCGCCCGGATGGCACGGTGCTGGGCTTCGACGTGGGATCGCGCCGCATCGGCGTGGCCATCGGCACTGCGCTCGGCGCCGGTGCGCGTGCAGTTGCCGTCATCAATGTGCATGCCAATGGCCCGGACTGGGTCGCGCTGGATCGCGTGCACAAGCAATGGCGCCCCGACGGCCTGGTGGTCGGCGACCCGCTGACCCTGGACGACAAGGACCAACCCGCACGCAAGCGCGCGCATGCCTTCGCCCGCCAACTGCGCGAGCGCTATGCGCTGCCGGTGGTGCTGATCGACGAGCGCTCCAGTTCGGTCGAAGCCGCGCAGCGTTTCGCGCGCGAGCGCGCCGACGGGCGCAAGCGCCGCCGCGATGCCGAGGCGCTGGACGCGATGGCGGCCGCGGTGATCGTCGAACGCTGGTTGGCCGCGCCCGACCAAGCCACTCTTCTTCCCTGACACTCCCGACCTGCGATGACCACCATGCAACTCGATTCGGACGGACGCCTGCGCCACCTGCTCACCCTGGAAGGACTGCCGCGCACCACGCTGCTGCAGCTGCTCGATCGTGCCGGCCAGATCCGCGATGCGGCGGTGGGGCGCGTGGGCAAGCGCAGCGTGCTCGCTGGCACCGCGGTGTGCACGCTGTTCTTTGAACCGTCCACGCGCACGCGCAGCTCGTTTCATCTGGCTGCGCAGCGGCTAGGCGCGGACGTGCTCAACTTCGATGCCTCCACCTCGTCCACGCGCAAGGGCGAGACCGCGCGCGATACGCTGAAGAACCTCGAGGCGATGGGTGTGCGCGGCTTCGTGGTGCGCCATCCCGACGACGGTGCGGTGGAAGCGCTGGCGGCGGCCGCAGGCGAGGGCACCGCCTTGATCAACGCCGGTGACGGACGCAGTTCGCATCCCACCCAGGGCCTGCTCGACATGCTCACCCTGCGCCAGGCCAAGGGCACCGATTTTTCCAAGCTCAAGGTGGTGATTGTCGGTGACGTGAAGCATTCGCGCGTTGCGCGCTCGGACCTGCATGCACTGCGCACGCTGGGCGCCGGCGAGATCCGCGTCTGCGGTCCGGCCAGCCTGCTGCCCGACGACGACATGCTGGATGGTTGCGTGGTCGGGCAGGACTTCGACGCCATGCTGGAAGGTGCCGACGCCTTGATGATGCTGCGCCTGCAGCGCGAGCGCATGGAAGAAGGCCTGGTGCCGTCGCTGGAGCAGTACCACGCCGTCTATGGGCTGACCCGCGAGCGCCTGGCACGCGCCGGCCGCGACGCCGCCGTGCTGCACCCGGGCCCGATCAACCGCGGCGTGGAAATCACCGACGAAGTCGCCGACGGCGCGCAATCGTGCGTGCTGCGCCAGGTGGCCAACGGCGTGGCGGTGCGCATGGCCGTACTGGAAACCCTGCTGGGTTGAGCCAGCCCGGCGACGCGACCGTGCACCCACACTGCGGTCGCGGCCGCCGCCGGCCGAGCGTCTTCGCGCAGACGCTCGCAAAGCCCTTGCCATCAGACTGAGCGCACGGCCTGCTCTTCCGATTCCCGATTCCCGATTCCCGATTCCCGATTCTCGATTCTCGATTCCCGAATCCAGGCACCACGCCATAACATCCACTCGCCTATCGTGGCCGCTCCTTTCATCGCAGGAGATCGCAATGGGTATTTCGCGTCACGCCACCGCTCACTGGGAAGGCGACCTCAAGACCGGCAAGGGCCAGCTCAGCACGCCGCAAAGCGGGCTGATGGACAAGACCCGCTACGCCTTCAGCAGCCGTTTCGGCGACGAGAAGGGCACCAACCCGGAAGAGCTGATCGCCGCCGCGCACGCCGGCTGCTTCACCATGGCGCTGTCGGCACAACTGAGCGAAGCCGGTTTTCCGCCGACCTCGCTGGATACGCGTGCAGACGTGGATCTGTCGATGGAAGGCGGCCCGCAGCTGTCGCAGATCCGTCTCAAGCTCAAGGCCGTGGTGCCGGGGATCGACGAAGCCAAGTTCCGCGAACTGGCCGACACCGCGAAGAAGAACTGCCCGGTGTCCAAGGCGCTGAGCGCCGTGCCGATCAGTCTGGAAAGCGAGTTTTCCAACCAGGCGTGATCCCTGCGTGCGCCGGCGATGGCTGCCGGCGCACGCAGCTGGCGGCGACCTGAATAGGGCGTTGCAAGGGCGGTTCGGTTCAGGGCGGTTTCACTGGCGCAGGCCGAGCATCGGCAGCGTGTCCTCCCTGTGAAGCTGCCGCAATGAAAACTCTTGTGCTTGGTGCTCTGGTGATGGGTCTGGCAGTTGCAGGCAATGCAACGGCGCAGCGCTATGACAGCGGCTACTACGGACGTGGCGGCGATGAGGATGGTCGCTACGAATATGCGCGGGTAGTGCGCGTGGACCCGATCATCGTGACCGATTCGTATAACGAGCGCAGCAGCGAGCGCTGCTACAACCGCCCGGCCGATGGCTATTACACCCGCAACGACGGCTACTACCGCGATGGCGGCAGCTACGGCCAGGCCGGTGTGTCCAACCGTGGTGTGGCCAGCGTGATCGGCGGTATCGCCGGTGCGGTGCTTGGTAGCCAGGTCGGTGGCGGCAATGGCCGCCTGGTCGGCACCGCGGTCGGCACCATGGCCGGCGTCGCAGCGGGCCGCTCGATCTACGAAGCCAATAATCGCAACTATCAGGGCAACGTCAGCGTCTGCGAGCCGGTGTCCTACCGTCGCGAACGCGACCGTGTCGATGGCTACGACGTGACCTACGAATACGCCGGCCGCACTTACCACACGCGTAGCGACTACAACCCGGGCGACCGCATCCGCGTGCGCGTGGACGTGCGCCCGGACTGACCGCCGCGGTGTCGCACGCTGCGCTCAGGCGATCAACATCGGCAGGTTGAATGAAGAAAACGCTGCGGGCGACCGCAGCGTTTCTTGTTTCCGCGCAGGCACTCTTCAGCCTGCGGGATCAGGCGCGATCACGCCCAATCCAGCGTGCCGCGGATCACCGTCTGCACCTGGCCGCCAGACCACACATCGCCATTGGCGTCGATGCGCAATTCCAGCAAGGCGTCGAAGCCGATCTCGCGGCCCTGGCTGACCACGTAGCGACGTTCCTTGCCCGGCAATGCCTGGCGGCTGTCCAGCCAGGCGGCGAGCACTGCATTGGCCGCGCCGGAGGCGGCATCTTCGAAGCGCCGGCCATTGCCGACGAAGGCGCGTACCGCCAGATCGTAGGCGCCGGGCGCTGCGGCGCGGGCATAGGCGAACACGCCCATGCTGCCGGTGGATTCGGCCAGCGCGGCGATCGCGTCCCAATCCGGCTGCAGGCCGCGCAGCGCCGCTTCGCTGGCCAGCTCCACCACCCACCAGGTGCGGCCGCCGTCCATCAAGGCGGGCGGCAGGCTGCCGAGTGGCCAGCCGCGCACCGCATCGCGCAGGCGCGGGTCGTCGGCCTCCACCTGCTCGGCCACGCGCGCACGCGGGGTGCGGATGGCGATGCTGCGGTGGCCTGCGATCTGCTCCACGCGCAGCGGCAGCTGGCCGGCGATGCCATCCTGGATCAGCACGCCGTCGTCCGGTGCGGCCAGGCCGGCTTCCAGCACCGCGTGGGCGGTGCCGACGCTGGGGTGGCCGGCAAACGGCACTTCCTTTTGCGGGGAAAACATCCGCAGCCGATAGCTGCTGTGCGCATCCGGCGCTGCAAACACGAAGGTGGTTTCCGGCAGCTTGGTCCAACGTGCGATGGCCTGCATCGCGGCATCGTCCAGGCCTTGGGCATCCAACACCACCGCCAGCGGGTTGCCGCTGCCGGGGCGGGCGGAGAACACATCCAGTTGCAGGAAACGGCGGGTGGTCATGGTGGCGGGTCCGCGAACAGGGCGCGGCAGCTTACCAATCGATGCGGCCTTCGATCACTTGCCTGGTCGTTCCGCCGATCCAGACTTCGCCTTCGTGATCCACTTCCACGTGCACACGGCCGTCGCGGCCGACTTCGCGCCCCTGGCTGGCGACATAGCGCGACGCCTGACCCGGCACGCGGCCTTCGCCGTGCAGGCGCGCGGCAATGCAGGCATTGGCGCTGCCGGTGACCGGATCTTCCGGGATGCCGTCGCCGGGGCAGAAGGCGCGCACCACCAGGTCCGCATCGCCATTGGCCTGCGGGGCGTAGATGGCCAGGCCGGTGGCTGCGCTGGCCTGGGTCAGGCGGCTGATCGCCGCCAGATCGGGCAGCGCCTGGCGTACCGCCTGCGCGTCGGCCAGTTCCAGCAGCCACCAGCCGGGGCCGTTGTTCCACAGTGCGGCCGGGCGTTCGGCCATGCGCAGGCCGGCGCAGGCCTCGTGCAATGCCGCAACATGCGCATCGCCGGTTTCGACTGCTTGCGCACGCGGTGCCCGCAGCCGCACCAGCAGGGCGCCATGCCGGTCGATCACCTCTACGGGCAGCACGCCGGCAGCGCATTGCTGGCGCATCCGGCCATCAGGCTTGAACGCCACCAGCCCGTGCGTCGCCGCCGCCCACGCAGCGCCGACGCTGGGGTGGCCGGCGAACGGCAGCTCGGCACGTGGCGTGAAGATGCGGATGTGGTAGTCCGCATCGGGCGCGCTGACCGGCAGGAAAAAGATCGTCTCCGACAGGTTCAGCCAGGCGGCCATCTGCTGCATCTGCTCCGACGACAACGTCTGCGCGTTGAGGACCACGCCCAACGGATTGCCGTGGCCGTCCTGGCCGCCGAACACATCCAGTTGCAGGTAGCGGTGCTTGCTCATGGGGCATGGATCTCGGTCGATGGAAGGCGCGTCGATGGTTGCAGCGCAAACCGTTGCGGTGATGGCCGTGGCTGCCGGCAGGCTGTGACCGTACACGGGGTCATGCGGGCGGCATTGGCAGTAGAATCGGAGGTTCCGCCCGGCGTACCGGGCGTCTTCCCCCTCATCCTAAACGCCTATCTCCATGTCAGCTCCCCACTCTACCGATCGTTGGATCGTCCTCAAGTTCGGCGGCACCTCGGTGTCGCGTCGTCATCGCTGGGACACGATTGGAAAACTGGCGAGCAAACGGGCCAACGAGACCGGCGGCCGCGTGCTGGTGGTGGTGTCCGCACTGTCGGGCGTGACCAACGAGCTCACCGCGATTGCCGATGGCGCCGCCGACAGCGCGCAGCGCGTGGCGGCGCTGGAGCAGCGTCATCGCGAGTTCCTGGCCGAGCTGGAACTGGATGCCGATGCAGTGCTGGGCGAGCGCCTTGCCGCGCTGCATGCATTGATCGGCGACGCGCGCGCGGCAACCCGCACGCTGGACTGGCAGGCCGAGGTGCTAGGGCAGGGCGAGTTGCTGTCTTCCACCATCGGTGCGGCGTATCTGCATGCCAGCGGCCTGGACATGGGCTGGCTGGATGCGCGCCAGTGGCTGTCGGCGCTGCCGCCGCAGCCCAATCAGAGCGAATGGTCCAAGCGTCTGTCGGTGTCCTGCCAGTGGCAGTCCGACGCCGACTGGCGCGTGCGTTTCGATGCGCAGCCCACGCGCCTGTTGATCACCCAGGGCTTCATTTCGCGGCACGCCGATGGCGGCACCGCGATCCTGGGGCGGGGCGGTTCGGATACCTCGGCGGCGTATTTCGGTGCGCTGCTCGGCGCCAGCCGGGTGGAAATCTGGACCGATGTGCCCGGCATGTTCAGCGCCAATCCCAAGGACGTGCCGGACGCGCGGCTGCTGACCCGCCTGGACTATTACGAGGCGCAGGAAATCGCCACCACCGGTGCCAAGGTGCTGCATCCGCGGTCGATCAAACCATGCCGTGATTCCGGCGTGCCGATGGCGATCCTGGATACCGAGCGCCCCGATCTGCCCGGCACCAGCATCGACGGCAATGCCGAGCCGGTGCCGGGCGTCAAGGCGATCAGCCGGCGCAACGGCATCGTGCTGGTGTCGATGGAAGGCATCGGCATGTGGCAGCAGGTGGGCTTCCTGGCCGATGTGTTTACCCTGTTCAAGAAACATGGCCTGTCGGTGGACCTGATCGGTTCGGCCGAGACCAATGTCACCGTGTCGCTGGACCCGTCCGAGAACCTGGTCAACACCGATGTGCTGGCGGCGTTGTCGGCCGATCTGTCGCAGATCTGCAAGGTCAAGATCATCGTGCCGTGTGCGGCGATCACCCTGGTCGGGCGCGGCATGCGCTCGCTGCTGCACAAGCTCTCCGACGTGTGGGCCACGTTCGGGCAGGAGCGCGTGCACATGATCTCGCAGTCGTCCAATGACCTGAATCTGACCTTCGTCATCGACGAAGCCGATGCCGATGGCCTGCTGCCGATCCTGCATGCGGAACTGATCGACAGTGGCGCGATGCCGGTGAGCGAAGGCGAGGTGTTCGGGCCGCGCTGGCGCGAGATCATCGGCTCGGTGCGCCCGCGGCCCACGCCGTGGTGGCATGCCGAGCGCGCGCATCTGCTGACACTGTCCAAGGCCGGCACGCCGCGTTACGTCTATCACCTGCCCACGGTGCGTGCGCGGGCGCAGGCGCTGGCGCAGATCGCGGCGGTGGATCAGCGCTATTACGCGATCAAGGCCAATGCGCATCCGGCGATCCTGATGGCGCTGGAACAGGCCGGGTTCGGGCTGGAATGCGTCTCGCACGGCGAGCTGCGCCGCGTGTTCGATACCTTGCCCGAGCTGTCGCCGCGGCGCGTGCTGTTCACCCCGAGTTTCGCGCCCAAGGCCGAATACGAAGCCGGATTTGCGCTGGGCGTGACCGTCACCGTGGACAACGTCGAAGCATTGCGGCGCTGGCCGGAGGTGTTCCGTGGCCGCAACGTGTGGCTGCGCATCGACCTGGGGCATGGCGATGGCCATCACGAGAAGGTCAACACCGGCGGCAAGGCGTCCAAGTTCGGCTTGTCGTCCACGCGCGTGGATGAGTTCGTGGAGGTGGCGCGCACGCTGGAGGTCACCATCACCGGCGTGCATGCGCACCTGGGCAGTGGCGTGGAGACCGGCGAACACTGGCGGATGATGTACGACGAACTGGCCGGCTTCGCGCGCCGCATCGGCACGGTGGAGACCATCGATATCGGTGGCGGCCTGCCGATTCCGTACAGCGCCGAGGACGAACCGTTCGATCTGGAGCTGTGGGCCAAGGGCCTGGCCGAGGTCAAGGCGGTGCATCCGGGCTACCGGCTGGCGATCGAGCCGGGCCGTTACCTGGTGGCCGAAGCCGGCGTGCTGCTGGCGCAGGTGACCCAGGTGATCGAGAAGGACGGCGTGCAGCGCGTGGGCCTGGATGCAGGCATGAACACGCTGATCCGCCCCGCGCTGTACGACGCCTGGCACGACATCGAAAACCTCAGCCAGCTCGATGCGCCAGCCGATGGCAGCTTCGATATCGTCGGGCCGATCTGCGAATCCTCCGATGTGTTCGGCAAGCGTCGTCGTCTGCCTGCCGCCACCGCGCCGGGCGATGTGATGCTGCTGGCCGATGCCGGTGCCTACGGCTACTCGATGGCCAGCACTTACAACCAGCGCGAATTGCCGCGCGAAGAGGTGATCGATGCGCCCGCAGGCTGAGTTCATTGCACTCAGTACGCTGGCCGGTGGTGCTGCGATCGTGTTCGCCACCGCGCTGCAGCAACTGAGCCTGGGCATGCCGTGGAGCGACACCTTCAAATGGGCGCTGCCCGCGCTGGTCGCCGCCGGTATCGGCGCATGGTTGGCCGGGCGTTGGCAACGTCGGCGCGACGCGCGGGGTCCCACGCGTCGCAGTGGCGGGATGGCGGTGCGCACGGTGCTGTTGAGCGCGCTGAGTTATGTGCCGGTGGTGGCGCTGTATCTCGCCATCGCCTTCGCGGTGTCTGGCGATGCCACGGCTGCACGTCCAGATGTGCTGTTGCTGGCGGTGCTGTTCGGTTGCCTGCCGCTGCTGTGGGCTGCGGTGCCGTTTTCCATGATTGAATATGTCCTGTGCCGGCGTTATCTGCGTCGCGTACGTGTTCCTGCAGGTAGTCCATGAGCGCTTTCGACAAACACCAGATTTCCACCTTCCGTTTCGTGCGTTGCGCACTCGACGCGCAGACCGGCGTGGCGACGCTGGTGTATGCCTTCGATCAGGGGCCGGAACTTGTGGAAACCGTTGCCGTGCCCGGCGCGCCATTCGTGCTAGACGGCGCGCGTGCCGCCGCCGTGCAACAGGCCTTGCAGTTGCTGCACCTCATTGCGGGCGTGAGTTACTACAAGGCCGCGGTGCCGCCGACCATTGCCATCGACAGCTACAGCATCGATGCCGATACCGCTGCGCTGGTGGAAAGCGTCTACCTGCACGGCCTGGGCGAGTTCGCCTATCGCAATGGCTTGAACCTGCACGGCAAGATCCACTTGCCGGTGGCTGCGCCGGCTGCCGGCGATGCGCCGGCGTTGGGCTTGCGCGAGCACGCCCTGGTTGCGATCGGTGGCGGCAAGGATTCGCTGGTCAGCATCGAAGCGCTGCGGCATGCCGGTGTCGAGCAGACCGTCAGCTGGATCGGCGGCTCGCAGCTGATCCGTGCCTGCGCCGAGCGCACCGGTCTGCCGGTGCTCAATATCGGCCGCGTGCTGGCGCCGGAATTGTTCGAGCTCAATCGCCAGGGCGCCTGGAACGGGCATATCCCGGTCACTGCGGTGAACTCGGCCATCCTGGTGTTGTCGGCCTTGCTCAACGGCGTGGACCAGGTGGTGTTTTCCAACGAGCGTTCGGCCAGTTACGGCAGCCAGATTCCCGGCACCGGCGAGGTCAATCACCAGTGGTCCAAGGGCTGGGCGTTCGAGCAGGCGTTCGGCGATTACGTGCAGCGGCATGTGGCGGCCGACCTGCGCTATTACTCGTTGCTGCGGCCGTTGTCGGAGCTGGCGGTGGCGCGCCAGTTTGCCAAGACCGATCACTACGACGCGCATTTTTCCAGCTGCAACCGCAACTTCCACATCATGGGCGAGCGCCCGGTGCATCGCTGGTGCGGGGTCTGCCCGAAGTGCCATTTCGTGTTCCTGGCATTGGCACCGTTCATGCCCAAGACGCGGCTGGTCAAGATCTTCGGGCGCAATCTGCTCGACGATGCAACCCAGGCCGGCGGCTACGATGCGCTACTGGAATTCCAGGACCACAAGCCGTTCGAATGCGTCGGCGAAGGGCGCGAATCGCGCGCGGCGATGGCGGTGCTGGCCAGCCGTGCCGAATGGAAGGAAGACGCGCTGGTGCTGCGTTTCATCCGCGAGATCCAGCCGCAGCTTGACCAGCAGGCGCTGCAGCTGGAGCCGTTGCTGGCCATCGACGGCGAACACCGGATTCCGTCGGCGCTGTGGGAGCGCGTGCGTGCGAATTTCGCAGCTTGAGGGCAAGGCGGTTGCGTTATGGGGCTGGGGGCGCGAGGGACGCGCCGCGTACCGCGCACTGCGCGCCGCGTTGCCCACGCAAACGCTGACGGTGTTCTGCAACGCCGACGAAGCGCGCGAGCTCGAGACGCTGGCCGATGCTGCGTTGCATGTGGAAACCGACGCCAGCGCGCGGGCGCTGGGCCGGTTCGATGTGGTGGTGAAATCGCCCGGCATCAGCCCGTATCGTCCCGAGGCGCACACCGCCGCAACCGAGCACGGCACGCAATTCATCGGCGGCACCGCGTTGTGGTTTGCCGAGCATGCGCAGCCTGACGGCTCTGTGCCTGGCGCCATCTGCGTCACCGGCACCAAGGGCAAGAGCACCACCACCGCGCTGCTGGCGCATCTGCTGCGCGCGGCCGGCCATCGCACCGCCCTGGTCGGCAATATCGGCCAACCCTTGCTGGAAGTGCTGGCGCCGCAACCGCCGCCGGGCTATTGGGCGATCGAGTTGTCCAGCTATCAGACCGGCGAAGTGGGGCGCAGCGGCGCGCGTCCGGAATTGGCGCTGGTGCTGAACCTGTTTCCCGAGCATCTGGACTGGCATGGCGACGAGGCGCGCTACGTGCGCGACAAGCTGGCGCTGGTCACCGAAGGCCGCCCGCGCATTGCCTTGCTCAATGCTGCCGATCCGCATCTGACCCAACTGCAGTTGCCCGACAGCGAGGTGCGCTGGTTCAACCATCCCGATGGCTGGCATCTGCGCGGCGATGTGGTGTATCGCGGCGAGCAGCCGGTGTTCGACACCGCCAACGTGCCGCTGCCCGGCGAACACAATCGGCGCAACCTGTGCGCGGTGCTGGCAGCGCTGGAATCCCTGGGGCTGGACGCTGCCACGCTGGCGCCGGCCGCAGCGAGCTTCCGCCCGTTGCCGAACCGCCTGCAGCTGCTCGGCAGCGTGGACGGCATCAGCTACGTCAATGACTCCATCAGCACCACCCCGCATGCCTCACTGGCGGCGCTGGCCTGCTTTGCGCAACGTCGTGTGGCCTTGCTGGTCGGTGGCCACGATCGCGGGCTGGACTGGCAGGATTTTGCCGCGCAGATGGCGCAGCAGGCGCCGCTGGAAATCGTCACCATGGGCGCGAACGGGCCGCGGATCCATGCGTTGCTGGCGCCGCTGGCCGCGAGCGGCCGCTTCGGCCTGCATGCTGCCGACGACCTGGAGCACGCGATGCGGCTGGCACGCCAGGCGCTGGGCGAGCAGGGCGGCGTGGTACTGCTGTCGCCGGGTGCGCCCAGCTTCGGCGCCTATAGCGACTATGTCGCGCGCGGCCGCCATTTCGCCCAGTTGGCGGGGTTCGATCCGGCGGCGATCAGCGCGATTCCCGGCTTGGGCGTGCAGTAGCGCGGCGTTGCTCGCGGGGCAACGGCGCCATCCGCCCCGGAGTTTTTCGACGGCCGTGGCAGAACGCCGACGCGATCGGTCCGTCTGCGTCCACGCTGACCCGGTGTGCACGGCGGCAGCGCCTACACTCGCCGGACCTTTCCGGGAGCAAGCACATGCACAAGCAATGGAGATGGCGTGGCGTTGGGTTGTTCGGTGTCTTGGCGTCGCTGGCGTTGCCCGCCACCGCAGCGATGCAGGCCAAACCGCTGGAATGGACGATCGGCAAGGACACCTTCAGCGGCGTGCTGGTCTACGACGACGCCGGTGCCGCCAAGCGCCCAGGGCTGGTGATGGTGCCAAACTGGCGCGGGGTCAACGATTCGGCGGTCACCAAGGCCAAGCAACTGGCCGGCGACGACTACGTGGTGCTGGTTGCCGACGTCTACGGCAAAGGCAAGCGTCCGGCCAACGACAGCGAGGCCGGGCAGTTTGCCGGTGCGCTGAAGAAGGACCCGCCGACGCTGCGCGCCCGCGCGCTGAAGGCGGTGGATGTGCTCAAGGCGCAGGCCGGCAAGGCGCCGCTGGATGCATCGCGCATCGGTGCGGTGGGGTTCTGCTTCGGCGGCACCACGGTGCTGGAGCTGGTGCGCGCCGGTGCGCAACTGGCCGGTGTGGTCAGCCTGCACGGTGGCATCGCCACCCCCAGCCCGGCGGCGGCCGGTTCGGCCAGGACGCCGCTGCTGGTGCTCAATGGCGCCGACGACAAGAGCGTGAGCAAGGCGGACATCGCCGCCTTCGAAACCGAGATGAATGCGGCCGGCGCGGACTGGCAGTTCGTCAATTTCAGCGGCGCAGTGCATTGCTTTGCCGAAGCCGATGCCAACAGCCCGCCAGGCTGCCTGTACAACCCGCGTGCGGCGAAACGTGCCTACCGCATGCTCGGCGATTTCTTCGACGAACGCTTTGGCGATTGACGAGGTGGCCAGAGGCGGCTGACCGCCGCACTGGCGGTCGTCGGGTGTGGCGGGTGGCGCGCGGACACGCGGTGCGGGAGCGAGATGCCGATCCCGTATATGGATCGGATCGCGCACGCAGCGTCGGTGTGTGATGCGTTCAGAGGCCGTGTGGCAAGGCGCCGCAGTCCCGGCATGGGTTGCGGCAGCGTTTCCGCCGGAAAGGCGAGGGTGCACCGCCGCCTGACAGCCCGTTCAGTGAGCGCGGCAGGCGAAACCTGCCGCCACCCGGCTCAATGCGTGCGTTGCACCGCATACCGCGCCAGGCCGCGCAATGCGGCAACTGCGGGGCTGGGCGGCAACGTGTCCAGCGCCTGTTCGGCAGCGGCGGCATATTCGGCGGCACGCTGGCGGCTGTAATCCAGGCCGCCGGTGGCATGAATCGCCGCCAGCACTTCGGGCATTGCGCTCGCATCGCCTTGTTCGACGATCTGGCGCAGGCGCTCCCGGGTGCCCGCATCCGAGTGCGCCATGGCGTGGATCAGCGGCAGGGTCGCCTTGCCTTCGGCCAGGTCGTCGCCCAGGTTCTTGCCCAGGTCCGCGGCGTCGGCAGCGTAGTCGAGCACGTCATCGGCAATCTGGAAGGCAAAGCCCAACTGCATGCCGTAGTCGTACAGGCGCTGCTGCACCTGCGCATCCGCGCCCGAGGCCAGCGCGCCCAGGCGGGTGCCGGCGGCAAACAGCACCGCGGTCTTGCGCTCGATCACGCGCAGGTAGGCAGCTTCGTCGGTGTCGGGGTTGTGCACGTGCAGCAGCTGCAGCACCTCGCCTTCGGCGATGCGGTTGGTGGTGTCGGCCAGGATCTGCATGACTTCCATGCGATCCAGCTCCACCATCAGCTGGAAGCTGCGCGAATACAGGAAATCGCCGACCAGCACGCTGGGCGCGTTGCCCCACAGCGCATTGGCGGTGCTGCGCCCGCGGCGCAGGTCCGATTCGTCCACCACGTCGTCGTGCAGCAATGTGGAGGTGTGGATGAACTCGATGATCGCCGCCAGTTGATGGTGCTCCGGACCGGAGCCGCCAGCGGCGTGGCCGGCCAGCATCACCAGCATCGGACGCAGGCGTTTACCGCCGGCGGAGATGATGTGATCGGCGATCTGGTTGATCAGCACGACGTCCGAGGCCAGACGGCGGCGGATCAGCGCGTCGACCGCGGCCATGTCGGGCGCGGCGAGGGACTGGATCTGGGGCAGGCCCAGGACGGTGGGGAGGTCTTCGGCGATGGTCATGCGCAGGCGTTCGTGATGTGCGCCGATTATAGGTGTCTGGGCCAGATCCGTCCCGCTGGCCGTGTCCGACGGCCTCCAGCGTGGCCGCAAACCCTTGCGGCGCCAGCGTCGGGCCTGTCCGGGAGCGTCCGGATTCCGACCTGCCGGCGCGGCATTTCCCGGCCCGGCGCTGCGGCGATCCGCCGGGACCGTGGCCGGCAGGTGCGGTAACATTGGCGCCAAGACATTCACCGCCGCGCCCACTGGCGCCGGCGCATCATCTCGGAAGCATCTATGGCCCGCGGCATCAACAAAGTCATCCTCGTCGGCAACCTCGGCAACGATCCCGACACCAAGTACACCCAGGCCGGCATGGCGATCACGCGCGTGAGTCTGGCCACCACCAGCATGCGCAAGGACCGCGATGGCAACAACCAGGAGCGCACCGAGTGGCACCGCGTGGTGTTCTTCGGCAAGCTGGGCGAGATCGCCGGCGAGTACCTGCGCAAGGGCTCGCAGGTGTATGTCGAAGGCGAGCTGCGTTACGACAAGTACACCGGCCAGGACGGCGTGGAGAAGTACAGCACCGACATCGTCGCCAATGAGATGCAGATGCTCGGCGGCCGTGGCGAAGGCGGTGGTGGTGGCATGGGCGGCGATCGCCCGCAGCGCAGCCAGGCGCCGCGCCAGCAGCAAGGTGGTGGCGGTGGTGGTCAGGGTGGCGGTCAGGATTACGCCCCGCGTCGTCAGCAGCCGGCCCAGCAGCAGTCGGCACCGCCGATGGACGATTTTGCCGACGACGATATCCCGTTCTGATCGATAGCCAAGCCTGGTTGTCATTCAAAAGGCCCGCATCGCGCGGGCCTTTTGCTTGCTGGCCGCTGTTGCATCGACGCAGGCCGGGCTGTTTCGAAGCTCCCTGGACGCGCAGACCTGGTCGGTACGACGGTGCCAATCACCAATCTCGACCAAGCGTGGCTAACAGCACCTCGCGTGCAATCGTCAGGTGGCTGAGAACGCCGCGCACCTATGGGGTGTCTGCCTGACACGTGCCGATTCCGGACATGGGCCGCGCCTGCCTGACGTTACGGGCAGTTCTTACTGCCAGTTGCGCTACGCCGACGTCCGGTCGCGGCCGTTCTGCTTGGCGCGATATAACGCCGAGTCGGCGTCGTGCACGAAGGCATCCGGGGTGCGTGGCGTTTCGCCCGGTTCGAACGTCGCGACGCCGACGCTAACGGTGACGTGTGCGCTGGTCGGGCTGGACAGGTGCATCAGCCCGAGCCCGGCGACGGCGCTGCGAATTGCGTCGGCCAGCCGCAGTGCGCCGGCGGCATCTGTCTGCGGCAGGATCATGCCGAACTCTTCGCCGCCGTAGCGCGCGGCAATGTCTTCGCTGCGCCGTGAGCAACCGGCAATCGCGCCTGCGACCAGGCGCAGACAGGCGTCACCGTTGACGTGGCCATAGGTGTCGTTATAGAGCTTGAAATGATCGACATCGATCATCAGCACCGACAGCGGTGCCTGTCGATGCACGGCCTGCTGCAAGGCACGCGAGAGCCGGTGGTCGAACGCACGGCGGTTGGCAATGCCGGTGAGTGCATCCATCCAGGCTTCGGAGCTGAGTTTGTCCTCGTTGCGATGCATGCGGCGCAACTGCAGATCCAGCCAGATACCGACGCCCAACAACAATACGCATCCCAGCGCGGCGATCAGGATTCGCTGGCGTGCGGATTGCCGCCAGTTGGCCAACGCGTCATCGACGGCGACCCCGGTCAATACGGTCAATGGATAGGCCTGCGCTGGCGCAAAGCTGGAAATGCGCTCCACGCCGTCGATCGGCGAACGATAGGTGGCCGTGCCATGCCTGCGCGCACGCATGGTGACGTAGATCGAAGTGCCTGCGATCGAGGTGCCGATCACGCCCGGTTTGTCGGGCCGGCGCACCAGCACGATGCCGTCGTCATTGGTCATGCCGATGGTGCCGTTCGGACCGACCTCGAAGGTGCTGTAGTAGTTCTGGAAATACTTCAGTTGCAGCGTGACCAGGACCACGCCGGCAAATTCGCCGCGGGGGGTATTGAGGCGCCGGCTCAAGGTGAGCACCCAACTGCCATCGGAGCGACTCTGCACCGGCGGCCCGACCAGCGACAAGGCGTCGCGATGGTCGCGGTGATATTTGAAATAGGCGCGATCGGCGTTGTTGTGCTTCCTGGGCGTGCTGTCCAGTGACGAACTTACCCAGCTGCCGTCGGCCGCATAGATGAAAATGCCATGCAGCCGGTCCGAGCGACGCGCTTCATGCACCAGGAAGTCATGCATGACCGGTCCCGCACTGGCCGAGCCCTGGTCGTGCTCCACCCGCGACACCAGTCCCGACAGCACGGCATCGGCGATCGTCAGGGTATCGCTGGCATGCTGCGCCAGCGAATTGGCGAGGTTCAACGATTGCGCTTCGGCGGTACGCAGCGCACTCGTACGCTCGTCGTGGATGGACCAGTATTCCGAACCAAGCAGCAGCAGGCACGAAATGCCCAGCACGAAGTGCAGCGCGATGCGTTGTGCTCGTTGCCGTCGCCGCTTGCCGGGTGATGTCACGGGAGTTACCTGTCTGGACATCAGAACGTTGCAACCGCCGTGCCAGCTTAGCCGTGGGCGCTGGGTGGAATCGTTTGCATCGTGAGGCGCAATGCCGATCTGTGATTGATGCCTCATGCGTTGCACGGCAGCTCGCCCGGTATGCGACTGCGTTGCTGTCCAGCCTGCTGTCGTTACGCGCTCGATGCTGCGACGAAATCGCGAGCCCAGAACAGATTCCAAAGCCAGCTCGACTGCATGCGGATAACGCCCGGCGTGTTATCCCGAAGATCGATCACAGTAAGGAGCGCCCCCATGCGCGCGATTCGTTTAGCTCAGCCTGCAGGCCTGAATGCATTACATGGTGTTGCCTTGCCCGACCCCGGGCAGCCGGCACGCGGTCAGATCAGGGTGCGGCTGCATGCAAGCTCGTTGAATTTCCATGACCTTGGCGTGGTGTCGGGGCAGATGCCGACCGCTGACGGCCGTATCCCCATGTCCGACGGTGCCGGCGTGGTCGAGGCCGTTGGGCCTGAGGTGGATGAGTTCGCCGTTGGCGATCATGTGGTGTCCACCTTCTTTCCCGAGTGGCTGGATGGCGAGCCGCTGCATGCCGGCTTTGCCACCACGCCCGGCGATGGCGTCGATGGCTATGCACGCTCTGCGGTGGTGGCCGCCGCCCATGCGTTCACGCATGCCCCGGCCGGCTACAGCCATGCCGAAGCGGCGACCCTGACCACGGCCGGCGTTACCGCATGGCGCGCCCTGGTGGTCAACGGCGGACTCAAGGCCGGCGACAGCGTGTTGGTGCTCGGCACCGGCGGCGTATCGATCTTTGCATTGCAGTTCGCCAAGGCGATGGGTGCCACCGTCATCGCGACATCGTCGTCCGACGAGAAACTGGCCAAGGCGCGCGCGCTGGGCGCAGACCATGTCATCAATTATCGACAGCATGCCGAGTGGTCGGCGCAGGTGCTGGAGATCACCAATGGCCGTGGCGTGGATCACGTGGTCGAGGTCGGTGGGCCGGGCACGTTGGCGCAATCGATCCGCGCTGCGCGGGTCGGCGGACATATCGCTTTGATCGGCGTATTGACCGGTGCCGCGGGCCCGGTGCCGACCGCGGAAATGATGGGCCGGCAGCAGCGCCTGCAGGGGCTGGTGGTCGGCAGTCGCACGCATCAACAGCAGCTGGTGCGTGCACTGGATGCCTTGCCGCTGCGGCCGGTGATCGATCGCGCCTTCGCACTCGACGATATCGCCGACGCCTTCGCGCTGCAGCAGGCAGGCGGCCATCTGGGCAAGATCGTGCTGGAATTCTAAAAGCGGTTGAAAACGCGCCGCGCTTGCCGTGAGGCGGGCGCGGCCGCTGCGTGGGATCGGAATGGATCACTCGTACACATCGCAATTCCACGCTATCCACACTCGCCTGACGGCCGATCGCCACGCGCTGGCCGCCGCTCAAGCGCGGTCGTTCGTGTCCGGATGTTCTCAATGCAGCGTATCCGGATGCAATGGAGCACCGCGGCGTGTAGATGGAAGCACGCGCGCAGACGCAGATGACATCGTCGTTGTCAGCACATGGAAAGGTCTCGAACCACTTCAAGAACCTGAGGCGCGCTGCAAAACGCGAGCTGCCAGCACACACGATCGTTGTATAGCGAGTACGCAACCCATTCCAACAATGATGAGCGCGTTTCATAGGCGCATGCAGTCCCTGCCGTCAATGCCCGCCTGCAGCGCCTCTAGAATCGGGCCATACCGCCGATTCGCGCCCGAACACACTCGCCGCATGCTCACGCGATTGTGACCGGCCGCGCTGCACATTATTTAAGAACTGTATAAGCCAGCATTGTTGGAGATGCCAGCCATGAGAGATATCAAGATGACCCGTCGCGAGGTACTGATCGCTGGCACGGCGTCGGCAGCCAGCGTTGCCGCAACCCAGTCGATGGCGGCCACTGCAGCCAATGCGATGTCGCAGCGGCAGGCAGTCAACGCATCGAGCCAGGTCGCATTCGAAGTCAACGGCAAGCCGGTGACGCTGACCCTGGACAATCGCACCACCTTGCTGGATGCCCTGCGCGAACACCTGCATCTGACCGGCACCAAGAAAGGCTGCGACCATGGCCAATGCGGCGCCTGCACCGTGATCGTCGATGGGCAGCGGATGAATTCCTGCCTGTCGCTGGCGGTGATGCATCAGGGCGGCAAGATCACCACTATCGAAGGCCTGGGCACGCCGGACAAGCTGCATCCGATGCAGGCGGCCTTCGTCAAGCACGATGGATACCAGTGCGGCTATTGCACGCCCGGGCAGATCTGTTCGGCGGTGGCGGTGCTGGACGAAGTCAAGCGCGGCATCCCCAGCCATGTCACCGACGATCTGACTGCCAAGACCAGGCTCACCACGCCGGAATTGCAGGAGCGCATGAGCGGCAACATCTGCCGCTGCGGTGCGTATTCCAACATCGTCGATGCGATCAATGATGTTGCGGGAGAGCGCGCATGAAGGCGTTTAGCTACGAGCGTGCGACTTCGCCCGCCGACGCTGCGGCCAAGGCGGCGCGCCAGCCGGGTGCCAAGTTCATCGCTGGCGGTACAAACCTGCTCGATCTGATGAAACTGCAGATCGAGACGCCCTCGCACCTGATCGATGTCAACGGGTTGAGCCTGGATACCATCGAAGAGACACCGGATGGCGGCCTTCGCATCGGCGCGCTGGTGCGCAATACCGATCTGGCAGCCGATGCCCGTGTGCGTCGCGATTACGCCGTGCTGTCGCGCGCATTGCTGGCAGGTGCGTCGGGGCAACTGCGCAACCGCGCCACCACCGCAGGCAATCTGCTGCAACGTACGCGTTGCCCGTATTTCTACGACACCAACCAGCCATGCAACAAGCGCCTGCCGGGCAGCGGTTGCGCGGCGATCGGTGGCTTCAACCGGCAGCTGGCGGTGATCGGCGTGAGCGAGGAGTGCATCGCCACCCATCCCAGCGACATGGCCATTGCCATGCGCGTGCTGGATGCGGTGGTTGAAACGGTGCGTCCGGATGGACAGACGCGTGCGGTGCCGTTGTCGGAGTTCTATCGTGCGCCTGGCAAGACGCCGCACCTGGAAACCATGCTGGAACGCGGCGAACTGATTACTGCGGTGAGCCTGCCCAAACCGCTAGGCGGAACGCATGTCTACCGCAAGGTGCGCGATCGTGCCTCCTACGCATTCGCCCTGGTGTCGGTTGCGGCGGTCGTGCAACGCGATGGCAGCGTGCGTGTCGGCGTCGGCGGTGTCGCCCACAAGCCGTGGCGCAGCGAGGCGGCCGAAGCACAGTCGCGTCAGGGCGCACGTGCGATTGCCTCGGTGCTGCTCGACGGCGCACAACCCACCGAACACAACGCCTTCAAGCTGCCGCTGGTTGAGCGCACCTTGACCGCGATCCTGGCCGACACGAGGGCCTGATATGAAATTCGACACTCCCGCCAGTACCAATCCCATCGACCAGCTCAAGGTGGTCGGCAAGCCGGTCGATCGTATCGACGGTCCACTCAAGACCACCGGGCAGGCGCCGTATGCATATGAGCATCACGATCTGCCTGGCCGTGCCGCCTATGGCCATATCGTTGGCGCCGGCATCTCCAAAGGCAGCATTCGCAGCATCGATCTGAGCGCCGCGCGCAATGCGCCGGGCGTGCTCGGCATCGTGACTGCGCAGAATGCAGGCAAGTTGCAGAAAGGCAAGTACAACACGGCCAAACTGCTCGGCGGCCCGGAGATCCAGCATTACCACCAGGCCATTGCGGTGGTGGTTGCCGAGACCTTCGAGCAGGCACGTGCCGCAGGCCAGCTGATCAAGGTCGACTACGGTCGCCATGTCGGCGCCTACGATCTGGAAAAGGCCCGCGATGGCGCCAAGGTCACCAAGGAGGGCGGGGCACCGAACAGTGCGGTCGGCAATTTCGATAGCGCCTTTGTGGCAGCGCCGGTGCAGCTGGATGCCGAGTACACCACGCCCGATCATTCGCACGCGATGATGGAGCCGCACGCATCGATCGCGATGTGGGAAGGCGACAAGCTGAGCGTGTGGACCTCCAACCAGATGATCGACTGGAGCGCGGGCGATCTGGCCAAGACGCTGGGGATCCCGCGCGAAAACGTGCGTCTGATGTCGCCGTACATCGGTGGCGGCTTTGGCGGCAAATTGTTCCTGCGTGCCGATGCGGTGCTCGCCTCGCTGGCCGCGCGCCAGGTCGGACGCCCGGTCAAGGTGATGCTGCCGCGGCCGCTGATCTTCAACAACACCACGCATCGCCCGGCCACCGTGCAGCGCATCCGTATCGGTGCGCAGCGCGATGGCAAGATCACCGCGATCGCGCACGAGAGCTGGTCCGGCGACCTGCCCGAGGGCGGCCCGGAAATCGCGGCCGCGCAGACCCAGTTGCTGTATGCCGGCGCCAATCGGTTGATTTCCACGCGCCTGGCGGTGCTCGATCTGCCCGAAGGCAACGCGATGCGTGCGCCGGGCGAAGCGCCGGGTCTGATGGCGCTGGAAGTGGCCATGGACGAGATGGCCGAGAAGCTGGACATGGATCCGGTCAAGTTCCGCGTCGTCAACGACACCCAGGTGGATCCGGAAAACCCGCAGCGTCCGTTCTCGCAGCGTCAGTTGGTCAAGTGCCTGGAAGACGGCGCAAAGCGTTTCGACTGGTCCAAGCGCAAGGCCAAGCCGGCCAGCAACCGCGATGGGCGTTGGTTGGTCGGCATGGGCGTGGCGGCCGCGTTCCGCAACGCGCCGGTGATGACCTCCGGTGCACGCATGCGGCTAGAGCAGGGCGGCCGGGTGGTAGTGGAAACCGACATGACCGATATCGGTACCGGCTCCTACACCATCATTGCGCAGACCGCTGCGGAGATGATGGGCGTGCCGCTGGACTGGGTGGATGTGCGCCTCGGCGATTCCAGCTTTCCTGCTTCGGCCGGTTCCGGCGGCCAGTGGGGTGCGAACAGTTCAACAGCCGGTGTGTATGCCGCGGCAGTGAAACTGCGCGAAGCCGTCGCCAAGCAGCTGGGGCTGGACCCGGCCAAGGCCGAATTCGCCGACAGCCATGTGCGTGCCGGCGGCAAGCGCATCGCGCTCGGTGATGCCGCGGCCAATGGCGCCCTGGTGGTGGAGGACAAGATCGAGTTCGGCGAGCTTTCCAAGACGCATCAGCTGTCGACCTTCGGCGCGCACTTTGTCGAAGTCGGCGTGGATGTCGCCACCGCCGAGGTGCGCATCCGCCGCATGCTGGCGGTGTGCGCGGCCGGACGCATCCTCAACCCCAAGTCTGCGCGCAGCCAGGTCATCGGCGGCATGACCATGGGCGCGGGTGCAGCGCTGATGGAAGAGTTGGCGGTGGACAAGCGGCTGGGCTTCTTCGTCAATCACGACCTGGCCGGTTACGAAGTGCCGGTGCATGCGGACATCCCGCATCAGGAGGTGGTTTTCCTGGAAGAAAGCGACCCGATGTCGTCGCCGATGAAGGCCAAGGGTGTGGGCGAGCTGGGCATCTGCGGCGTGGCAGCGGCGATCGCCAATGCGGTCTACAACGCCACCGGCGTGCGCGTCCGCGATTACCCGGTGACGCTGGACAAGCTGCTGCCGCATCTGCCCGAGTTACTGCGCGCGTGAGTGCGGTGGTGGCCCCGGTCACGCATGCAGCGCCGGCCGAGCCGGCGTGGCCGGCATGGCCGAGCTATGCACTGCACGATGACCTGCTGCCCACGCTGACCGCCTGGCATCGGGCGGGGCAGCGCGTGGCCATTGCCACGCTGATCGACGTGCAAGGCTCGTCGCCGCGCCCATTGGGAAGCGAGATGGCCATTAGCGCCGATGGCCGGGTGGCTGGCTACGTCTCCGGCGGCTGCGTGGAAGCGGCAGTGGCGCACGAGGCCAGCGCCGCCTTGCGCGACGGCATGCCGCGCTGGCTGGACTACGGCGAGGGCAGCCAGGTGCTGGACATCCAGCTCAGCTGCGGCGGCCGTATCGGCGTGCTGGTCTGGCCGGTCCAGGACCTGGGCGAGCATCTGGCGCGCTGGCGCAATGCGCGCCAGCACCGTCGCCCGTTCCATGTCGCGCTGGATCGGAGCACCGGCGCCGTCCGTTACCCGGTCAGCGCGCAGGACCTGCGTCCCGATGAATTCCTGCGTACGCACCGGCCGCCGCTGCGGCTGGTGCTGGTCGGTGCCGATCCTGCGCTGCTGGTGCTGGTGTCGCTGGCCAGCCAGATGGGCATCGAGGTACGCGTGCTGCGGCCGCATGGTCCCAGCGAACCACCGCCCGGCCTGGCCGCCGACCATTACGATCGCCGTGCATTGGGCGACGCGCTGCAGGACCTGCATCTGGATGCGGACACGGCGCTCTACAGCCTCGCACATGACGGCGACAGCGACCTGCAGGTCGCCTGCCGCGGGCTTGCCTCCAGGGCTGCCTGCATCGGCATCCTGGGCAGCCGCCAGAAGCGGGAAGCACGCCTGCAAGCACTGCGTGCGCTCGGCTATGACGATGCCGCGCTGGCCAGATTGCGCTTGCCGGCGGGCTGGCGCATGGGGCGCTCCTCCCCGCATACGATTGCACTGGGCATCATTGCCGAAGCCACCCAGGCGGTCGCCGATGGGCAGGCTACTGCTGCGTTGGCTGGCTAGGAACGGCCACCAAGACGGCGGCGCTCACCGCCATGCAGAGCGCGGACAGTAGTCGTAGGTGCCACTCATACTGCGATTGCTTGGCGCCATCCGCATCGGCTTGACGACCGCTCGCTACGTTCCGTTAGCCACTCCGAGCCGTGTCGCCGTGAGGTCGGAAGGGCACTTCAATCGCGCGTTTGCATTAACTTCGATACGAATTTCAATGTGCAGTCGCCAGATGGTGGATGCGTGGTTGTCGATGAAGTTTCTGGTGCTGAAAAGTATCCGTCTGGAGGGTAAGTAATTTTTGATATGCCTTTTAAGGCATGCTCTTGTGATCCGCGCTTCTGCCGGTAACTGCGCCATCCAACGCTGGCAATCAGTCGCTGCCGTCGTGATCGCAGCGCTACTGCAGCTCCGCACATTTCTTCGTCATGCTGCCGCAGCAGTGCAATGCGCAACGGTCGGGTGGTAGACGTCGGAAAGCGTCATTACCTGGATCGGAGAATGCGTTGCATTTAGTCACTCCGCGCGCACAGTTACCTCTTTAGGCTGGCGCATCCCCAATATGCACACCACGTCGCCATGACCGAATTACTTGATCACTACGACGACGTCTCTGGCGACGCAGCTCGATTGCCGTCGCCTTTTGTTGCCGGTCATCTCGGCCAGGTCCGGAGCAGTGCGCTCGTCGATGTGTGCCCGACCTTGCGTACGTCGCGCCATCGTTCGCCGCGCGCCCTGGCATCGGACGCATGAGCAGCGATCACGTTGCGCTGCTGCTCGCCGCGGGTGCAGGACGTCGGCTAGGGCGTTCCAAACAATTGCTGTTGCGCGACGGCGAACCGTTGTTGCGGCGTTTCGCACGCATCGCGCTACAGACGGCGCCGCGCCGCTGCGTGGTGGTGCTGGGCGCCGATGCCGACGCATTGAGCGAGGTCCTGCAAGGCCTGGAGGTGGAAGTGCTACGTCATGCCGACTGGGCCGCCGGCATGGGCTCCAGCCTGGCGGCGCTGCGCCAGCATGTGCAGGACGATACGTCGCTGAGGCGCAGCCTGATCCTGGGCTGCGACCAGCCCGCGCTGGATACGCCGCATCTGCGCGCCTTGCTGGAAGAAGCGGACCGGGCCGCATCCGGATGCGCCACCAG
Organism: Xanthomonas sp. NCPPB 3218; assembly: GCF_056725185.1. Lineage (NCBI taxonomy): Bacteria > Pseudomonadati > Pseudomonadota > Gammaproteobacteria > Lysobacterales > Lysobacteraceae > Xanthomonas > Xanthomonas sp. NCPPB 3218. Next base: position 3,429,507 of record NZ_CM161516.1, on the reverse strand, counting down.
CGGGTACGCCGGTGTGCGTGGTATCCCGGCGGTGGTCACCCATGCGGCCTGGGCCGACGTGCCGCTCCACGGTGACAGCGGCCTGCGCGGCTTGTTCGCCGGCCTGGACGTGCAGAGCTTGGGCTGCGTCAGCGCCCCGGCGCTCGCGCTGGACGTGGACACGCCCGCCGACCTGGCCGCAGCGCAACAGCGTGGCTGGGTGGATGCGGATTGAGACACCGTGACGGGTGCTTGACGCGCTATCCGGCAGCCTGGGGGCTAGGTTGTCTCACGACCACAGCACGAGCGCTTCCCTGATCACCAGGATATAGCCCACCACCATCGCGGTCTTGACCGGAAACTGGAACTTCCTGAGCAGATGCATGCGACCCCTCCCCCGAGGCATCTTCAAGAGCGACGAATTCCCCCGCGCCGTCTGCGCCCGTTGACGGCCAGCCGCGACGTCTGGTCGCCGCTCGAGCGCGAATTTAGCGCCAGCTTCGATCGGTGTCACGTAAGAATTTTCCTACCTTCATGCCAGTGTCCGCCCGACGGCGTTGGCATTAGCAAAAAGACATGCTGGCTATGCCGGACGCGGGGCCCTAGGCCACTCTCCCGCGGCCCCTTGAGTAAGGGCGCGCCGGCATCCCCAACGGGACCCCGGCACTCCCATCGCTGGTGCGCTGCGCCATTGCGCGCCGCCCACTTCTGTCGTTGTACCGCTGCATCTGCCGGCCGGAGGCCCTGATGGACGAGTCCCGTTATGTTGTGCGTATTCATCCCGAACAGGGCGGTTGGTGGGTGACCCGGCCGCAGTGGTCGCCGCTGCGTTATCTGCGCGAGCAGGGCGCGCTGGAAAATGCCGAATTGATGGCCAAGCTGCATTGCATGACCACCGGTCAGCCCAGCGGCGTGGTGTTGAAGACCGCCGAAGGCGAGCGCGTGGTGCGCCGCTACGGCTGACCGAGCCGGCCGCTTGCAGGAAGCGCAAGGAAGACGCTGACGATCCTGCCCGGGCAGGGTGGCCGACCACTTGCACCCGGCAACCCTAGCGCAGTGCGCCAGCCGGCGGCCTTGCAGTCACGCCGGGAGTCGCCTGCGGATCCAGTCGACTGGACACGACCGATCGGCCATTCTTGCTGCGATCCGCACCTTGGCGGCCCTGTCGAGAATGTCGCCCCTAGTGAATGCCGCCGGTTCTGCCTTGATCCAAAACGATATCGTGGTCTTCGGCCTGATCGCCGCCACGCTGGGAGCAGTGTTCTGGACCTCCTCGCGCGAGCAGGGGGTGTGGCGACGCTTCTACGCCGTGGTGCCTGCGCTGCTGTTGTGTTACCTGCTGCCGGGCATCTACAACACCATCGGCCTGATCGACGGTGCCAATACCCGCCTGTACAACCCGATCGCGCGCGACGTGCTGTTGCCGGCCGCGCTGATCCTGCTCACGCTGAGCATCGACCTGCGCGCCATCGTGGGGCTGGGGCCCAAGCTGGTCGCCATGTACCTGGGCGCGTCACTGAGCATCATGCTGGGCGCGGTGGTGGCGTTCTGGGTGATGGGCTGGGTGCATCCGGCCACGGTGGCCGGCGATACCTGGGCCGGCATGGCCGCGCTGGCGGGCAGCTGGATCGGCGGTGGGGCCAACATGCTGGCGATGCGCGAGGTGTTTGATGTGGATGCCACCACCTTCGGGCAGTTTGCAGTGGTGGATGTGGGCGTCGGTTATGTGTGGATGGCGGCGCTGATCTTCCTGGCCGGGCGCGCGCGCAGCATCGATGCGCGCAGCGGCGCCGATACCCGCGCGCTGGATGCCCTGCAGGAGCGCATGGCGCGGTTCCAGGCCGAACACGCGCGCATTCCCAGCCTGGCCGATCTGATGGTGATCGTGGCGGTGGCGTTCGGCGGGGTCGGGCTGGCGCACGCGCTGGCCAATCCGCTGGCCGCATGGTGCAAGGCCAATCTGCGCTGGTCCAGCCAGTTCAGCCTGGACACGCCGTTCGTGTGGGTGGTGGTGCTGGCGACCAGTATCGGCCTGCTGCTGAGCTTCACCCGTGCGCGCACGCTGGAAGGGGCCGGGGCCTCCAAGGTCGGTTCACTGCTGCTGTACTTCCTGATCGCCTGTATCGGCATGCAGATGGATCTGCTGGCGCTGCTGGACCGACCCTGGCTGTTCCTGCTCGGGCTGATCTGGATCGCGGTGCATATCGGGTTGCTGTGGGGCCTGGGCCGCCTGTTGCGGGTGCCGTTCTTCTATTTCGCGATCGGCTCGCAATCCAATATCGGTGGGCCGGCCTCGGCGCCGGTGGTGGCCGCCGCATTCCACCCGGCCCTGGCGCCGGTTGGCGTGCTGCTGGGCACGATGGGCTACGCCACCGGCACGTACCTGGCCTATCTGGTCGGCATCACCTTGCGTGCGATGGCGGGAGCGGGCTGACCGACCGTCGCACGGTCGGGGGGGGGCGTCGTCGGGAAGGTGTGGCAGGACGTGCCGGGGCGCGGTATCACGCATTGCCGCAGTGCCGGCTGTACTGTCTGCATCCCTTCGACGAGCACTTGCGAGCTGTCGTCAGCCACCTCGAGGCGGGCACTGGCCAGCGCCAGTGCCCGGTCATGGTTACTGCTGAAGGCCGCGCCGCTGCGCTTCCTGCTGCGTGCTTTGCTGCGACTGCTGCTGATTGTGCTGCTGCAGCTGATCGACATTGCCGTGCGCCGGCTCGTTGGCCGCTGAGGCAGTCTGCACATGGCTACGCAGATGCGCCGGGTCGTCCATCCGGCCTTGCACCGCAATCAGGCTGTCGCCGTCGCGGTTGGGCACCAGGTGGTCGATCCGCTGCAGGCCGTCGCTGCTCGCACGCGCGGCCACGCTGGCGGCGGTGTTGAGAAACGCGGTGTCGTCACGCAGGCCCAGGCGTTCGCGCTGGCCGTCCAGGCGCACCACCGCGTCGTTGAACAACTGGCTGCCTGCACCTTGCGCCTGCCCGGGCGATTGCATCTCCTGTGCCTTCATCACCGAGTCCATGCCGTGCAGGTCCAGGCGATGCTTCAACATCATGCCCGGCACCAGGCGTCGCCCGAACGACAATGGGTCCGGTTCCGGCAGCTCGATCTGATGGCCGGCCGCATTGGGCATCGCCCACTTCAGCGGAATGCTGTCTTCCTGCAGATGGGTGAGGATCTCGTTCTTGACGTGGTAGCCGCGGATCAACTCGCTGCTGGCGTAGTCCTTGGCTGCCGAGGCATCCAGGCCCTGGCGTTCCAGCGTGCGGTCGTTGACGCCGGCGGCGTTGTAGGTCACGGCGGGGATGTCGTTGACCATCGCCGACGCGGCCGCCAGGCCGCCGCCGAGCGAATGCCCCGAGATCACCACCTGATCGCCGAACGCCTGCTTGGCCTGGCTGCCGAGCTGGATGGCAGACGCGTATTGCGCGTCGTCGAAGCCCAGGCCCTGGCCAAGATTGTGCTTCCAGTCCTTGCCTTCGTCGGTGCCGCAGAAGCCGAGTACCACCTGGCCCTGTTCGTTGCGGTAGAACGCGGCATCGAAGCCGCTCTTGGCATCGTGCAGCAGGCCGGGGTCGATGCCCGCCCGTTGCAGCGTGCTGTCGTCCATGCGCGTCCAGCCGTTGGGCAGCGGCGCAAAGGTTTCGGCGCCGCCTTCGCGTCGCTGCGAGGCAGTGGCATAGAGGTCTTGCAGCAGCGCCGGGAACTGGCGGTCTTCCGGCTGCGGTTGCTGTCCACGCATCGACTCTGCGAATGGGGTGGACGAGGAATTTGACGGGCTCATGCGCGGCTCCTTGCGTTCGTCGTGCGAAAAGCCCGCTTAGCGGCTGCTTTCCACGGGAATGTTGTGGGCGCTCAACCATGCGCGCACGTCCGACCTGGTCTGCTGGCCGGCGGCATTGAGCAGGCGGTCCGGGGTGGTGAAGAAATACGCCTGGAAGGTCTTCTGTTGCGCGTTGCGCAGCGTGGGATCCACCCCGGCCTCGAGCAATTGCAGCACTGCCGGGCTTGCCGCGCCGCTTTGTGCGGCCAGGTGCAGCACGCTGTTGCCGGTATTGTCGACGCGCTGTACATCGGCGCCTGCTTGGATCAACAACGCGGTCTGCGCATCGCGCTTGCTCTGCACGGCGCGGAACAACGGCGTCCACCCGGCGCGCGCGCTGACCACATCGACCGGCGCCTTGTGCTGCAACAGGATGTTCAGATATTCCGCATCCTTCGCCATGGCCGCCATATGCACGACCGTTTCCTGGTCCATGCCCGGCAACGACGGATCTGCGCCGGCATCGAGCAAGGCGGCCAGGGCGCGGGGTTGTTCGTTCCAGATCGCCCACTCGAGCAAGGTGACGTTCTGATCGCCGTGTGCGGCGAGATCGACTGTCGGTGCGAGTGCGCGGATTCGGGCGACATCACCGTGCGCGATGGCGTTGGCGATGTCGGTCAGGCCGGGGTCGCGGAAGGCGACGGTGTGGTCCTGCAGCGTAGCTGACATGGTGGTTTGCTCCTTGGCACCGGGCGAGGCGGTGCATGAGACCGCGAAAAACGAGGTCGCAAGAACGAGCAGGGTGGGGAATCGCGTCTGCATCGAAATCTCCTTCTCCTGATCGCATTCCTGGTGGCACTGCGGTGTGTCCTTCCGCAGCCGGGCCGATCCTACCAGCTGCCTGGACGACGCGCGGTAAGATTTTGTGACATGCCGGCGCCGCAGGTTTCGCTGGTCGAGGCCGTTTGTCGTCGTGGCGTAGGCATGGTGCCGATGCATCACGATGGGCCTCACGCGCGCATGCACTCCGCCACAGCCAACGGTCACAACGCGGCCGGCATAATGGTGCTTTGCGAGCAGATGGGTGCAATGGTCTACGAATTACTGATCAGCGATTGCGACGGCGTGCTTGTCGACAGCGAGATACTGGCCGACCGGGTGATGCGCGAGGCGCTGGCGGCCTTCGTGCCGGTCGAAGCGTTGGAGCAGTTGCTCGGCACAACGTTCGGGCAGACCACGCGCGAGGTATTGCTACGCGTGCAGGAACACTTCGCAGTAAGGCTGCCGGAGACCTTGCTGGCACAGATCCAGGCGCGCAGCGAAGCCTTGATCAAGGCCGAGGTGCAGCCGATTGCCGGCGTGCGCGACGCGTTGGAGCAGATTCCGTTGCCGCTGGCGGTGGCTTCCAACAGCCGCCGCCACAATGTGATTGCCTCGGTCGAGCGGGTAGGGCTCACCGCACGCGCGGCGGGGCACATCTTCAGTGCCGACATGGTGGAGCGGCCCAAGCCGGCGCCGGATGTCTATCTGTTGGCCGCACGCACCCTGGGCGTTGCGCCGGAGCGCTGCCTGGTGATCGAAGACAGCCCCACCGGTGCCACTGCCGCATTGGCGGCCGGCATGCAGGTGCTGGGGTTTACCGGCGCCAGCCATATTCCGCAGGGGCACGCCGATACCTTGCGTCGCATCGGTGTGCTGGCGGTGTTCGACGATATGCGCGAGCTGCCTGCGTTGTTCGAGCGGCTGGCGCAAAAACGCGCTGGCTGAGAGCTGCCGGCAGTACGTCTTGGATGCAGTGTCGATGGTGGCGAAATCGCAGCCCTCTCATTCTGCAACCGACCGGGCCAGACCGTGCAGTCGACCTGCAATGACAGAGGGGTGGTGAGACGCTGGTCAACGCACACCGATCCGACCAACGCACCTCATGCACTGCTTGCAACCACGCACACCGACTCTCTCGACGGGGCCTTGCCCGCCCACCGTCGCGGGACCTTACGCGGCATGGATGCCGCGTAAGAGCCTACAAGGACGTACTTGCGGCGTGTCCCGCGAGGGTGGGCGGGCAAGGGCCCTGCAGCCAAGCCACAGACACACGCTCTACAACTGATCCATGCGCAAAGCCGTATATCAGCCGCTCTACCTTGCGACATGTCCCGCGATGGTGAGCGGGCAAGAATCCTGCCACCAACCCCAAGCCATCAACGCAACAGGGCGCGATTCGCATCGCGCCCTGTTGCGTTCCGACTCGCCACCTATCCGATCATCCGGTCAGCAGCAGCGAAACCCGCTCTTGCCGCCGTAACGCGCGTCCTGGCGCTCGCGGAAGAAGGTGGGGTAGTCCATCACCGGTTTGTCGGGGTGTTTTTCCAGCATGTGGCGCACGTAGTTGTCGTAATCGGGAATGCCGCAGCACAGACGTGCGGTCTGGATCAGGCGCCGCCAGATGCGGCGATGCACCTGGTATTGGCTGGCGAGAACGAGTTGGGTGCCCATTACAGATCCGCCATCTGGTGTGGCTGCAAGGCCACGTACGGGGTTTCGCGGTCGCTACGCTGCGGATTGCGGCGCGCAATCACGATGGTCTTGATCGCGTAGATCAGGATCGAACCCACCACGAACAGGAACAGCACGGTCAGCCCGGTATTGACGTAGGCATTGGTGACGATCTGCTGCATCTGCGCCACCGTCTTGGCCGGCGCGGTGATGGTGTTGCTGGCGATGGCGTCCTGGTACTTGTGCGCCTGCGCCAGGAAGCCCTGCGCCGGGTTGCTGTCGAAGATCTTGATCAGCCCCGCATAGGTGGTGCAGATCAGCAGCCACACCGCCGGCACCAGGGTGACCCAGGCGTAGCGGTCGCGCTTCATCTTGAACAGCACCACCGTGCCCAGCATCAGTGCGATCCCGGCCAGCATCTGGTTGGAGATGCCGAACAACGGCCACAGGGTCTGGATGCCACCGAACGGATCGATCACGCCGGTGTACAGCAGGTAGCCCCACAACGCCACGCAACCGGCGGTGGCGATGATGTTGGCGGCCCACGATTCGGTCTTCTTCAGCGCCGGGATGAAGTTGCCCAGCAGGTCCTGCAGCATGAAGCGGCCCGCACGCGTCCCGGCGTCCACGGCGGTCAGGATGAACAGCGCTTCGAACAGGATCGCGAAGTGGTACCAGAATGCCATGGTGTCTTCGCCCGGCAGCAGCTGGTGCAGGATCTGCGCGATGCCCACCGCCAGGGTGGGCGCACCACCGGCGCGTGCCAGGATGCTGTGCTCGCCGATGTCGCGCGCCGTGGCTTCCAGCACCTCCGGCGTGATCGCAAAGCCCCATTCGGACACCTTGGCCGCCACCGCCACCGTGTCGCTGCCGACCAGCGAAGCGGGGCTGTTCATGGCGAAGTAGATGCCCGGCTCGATGATCGATGCGGCTACCAGCGCCATCACCGCCACGAACGATTCCATCAACATGCCGCCGTAGCCGATGTAGCGCATGTGGCCTTCATTGGCGAGCAGCTTGGGGGTGGTGCCCGAAGCAATCAGCGCATGGAAACCGGAAACCGCGCCGCAGGCGATGGTGATGAACAGGAACGGGAAGATGCCGCCCTTCCAGACCGGACCGTCGCCGGTGGAAGCGAACTGGGTCAGTGCCGGCATCTTCAGATCCGGCATGACCACCAGGATGCCGATCGCCAGCGCCAGGATCGTGCCGATCTTGAGGAAGGTGGACAGGTAATCGCGCGGCGCCAGCAGCAGCCATACCGGCAACACCGACGCCACGAAACCGTAGCCGATCAGCATCCAGGTGATCTGCTTGGCGGTGAAGGTGAATGCCGGGCCCCAGCTCGGATCCGCCGCGACCTTGCCGCCCAGCCAGATCGCGCCCAGCAGCAGGATCAGGCCGACCACCGAGATCTCGCCAATCTTGCCGACCCGGATGTAGCGCATGTACACGCCCATCATCAGCGCGATCGGCATCGTGGCGATGACGGTGAACATGCCCCACGGGCTTTCCGCCAGCGCCTTGACCACCACCATCGCCAGCACCGCCAGGATGATGATCATGATCAGGAAGGCGCCGAACAGGGCGATGGTGCCGGGCACCTGACCCATTTCCTCGCGTACCAGATCGCCAAGCGAGCGGCCGTTGCGGCGGCTGGACAGGAACAGCACCACGAAGTCCTGCACCGCGCCGGCGAACACCACGCCGACCACCAGCCACAGCAGGCCGGGCAGGTAGCCCATCTGTGCGGCAAGCACCGGGCCGACCAGGGGCCCGGCACCGGCGATCGCGGCGAAATGATGGCCGAACAGCACGTGCTTGTTGGTGGGCACGTAGTCCAGGCCGTCGTTGTTGGCCACCGCGGGCGTGGCGCGGGTGACGTCCAGCTGCATCACTTTGTCGGCGATGAACAGGCTGTAGAACCGGTAGGCGATCAGATAGATCGACACCGCCGCCACCACGATCCACAACGCGTTGATGTGTTCGCCGCGGCGTAGCGCCACGGTGCCCAGACAAAACGCGGCCAGCAGCGCCAGCGCGCCCCAGGCCAGCTTCGAGAACCCTTTCATGCATGCCCCTCAGGAACGATTCACCCAAGGGTCACCCTCTGCCCGCCCGGGGTCAATGGCGCCGTTCCGGGCCGGGGTAAAACTTTAGTTGTAGAGCGTCGTGGCGCCGCCTGCCGGATCGCGCGGCGGCGCCGGCGGGTTTTGGAACGATCGGTTGCGCCGGTCGCGGTTGGGCCGCGTGCCGGCTGCATCCATTATTCGAGCCAGTCATTCACGCAGGGAGAGGTCGATGAGCACCACCACCACCGCAGCGGCGCACGTGCTGCGCACCATCCGTGGCATGCCCGCCTCCGACGGTGCCGGAGTCAAGCTGACCCGCGTGATCGGCACCCAGCAGTTGCCGGACCTGGACCCGTTCCTGATGCTGGACGAATTCGGCACCGACAAGGCCGAAGACTATCTGGCCGGGTTTCCCAGCCATCCGCACCGCGGCTTCGAGACGGTGACCTACATGCTGGACGGGCGCATGCGCCACAAGGACAACCACGGCAACGAGGGCCTGCTGACCCCGGGCAGCGTGCAGTGGATGACCGCCGGGCGCGGGCTGATCCATTCGGAAATGCCCGAGCAGGAATCCGGGCGCATGCGCGGCTTTCAGCTGTGGGTGAACCTGCCGGCGCGCGACAAGATGACCGAGCCCAAATACCAGGAGTACGCACCGGAACGCATTCCGGTCGCCCAGCCGGCGCCTGGCGTCACGGTCAAGGTGATCGCTGGCGCGGTGGGCGAGGTGCGTGGCCCGATCGTGCAACCGGCCACCGAACCGGTGTACCTGGATATCGCACTGGCACCGGATGCGGCCTGGGACTATGTGCTGCCCAGTGGCCACAACGCGTTTGCCTACGCATTCGAAGGCGCAGTGACGGTGGGCGAGGGCAATGCCGCGCGTGTGCTGCCGGCGCAGGAACTGGCGGTGCTCGGTGGCGGCGAGCGCCTGACGCTGCGGGCCGGTGCAGACGGTGCGCAGCTGATCCTGGTGGCGGGCCGCCCGCTCAACGAGCCGGTGATGCGGCACGGCCCGTTCGTGATGAACACAAAGCAGGAACTGATGCAGGCCTTCGTCGATTTCCAGGAAGGCCGGTTTTGAGCCGGCGCGCTGCAGCCACCGCGGGGCCGCGGCATGAGTGACCGGCCTGTCAGTGTCAGCACCGGCGCGGTGCCGTACACCGTGAGCATCCATGATGGTCGGCATAGCTGGAGCGGCGACACCCAGCCAGCCAATGGCGGCGCCGACGCCGGGCCGGATCCGGAGTCGCAGGTGTTGGGCGCCCTGGGTGCCTGCACCGCGATCACGGTGTCGATGGTGGCCGCGCGCAAGCAGTGGCCGTTGACGGCGGTGCATGTGCATCTGCATTACACCCAGCGCGGCGCTGCGGGCACGCGGATCACGCGGCAGGTCGAGCTGGAAGGCACGCTGGACGATGCGCAGCGTGCACGCCTGCTGGAGGTGGCCGACAAGTGCCCGATCCATCGCCTGCTCACCGGCGAGGTGCGGATCGAGACGGCATTGCAGGGCGACGGCGACGCGTCAGCTGCGGTGGCGGGCGTCTGAAGCGCAGGCGAGCCGCATGCGGGTGCTCCGCCGGCTCGCCTGAAAGATCGCGTCAGGCGAGCCGGCCCTGGCGCGTCACGACCGCTTGCCTCAGCGCTGCAGTGCCAGGCTGGCCGGCTGCAGGTCCATGTTCTGCACCAGCGACTGCATCGAGGCCAGTTCCTCGCTGTTGGCGCCGTCGATCCATAGCTGCGCGTAGCGCTTCTTGCCAAGCTCGACCACGGTGACGCGGCGCGACTCCATGCCCGGCAGCTCGCGGCCGCCCAGGTCGAGCTTGTACCAGTAGAAGTCCTCCTGCTGGATCTGGCCTTTCTCCGCGCGGCGGTCGCGTGCCAGCGTCATCGCCGGGTCGCGGGTGGTCAGCATTACGCCGACCACCTGGCGACCGTCTGCGGTCATGGCTTTGCAGACCAGATAGTCCGCGCCCGCAAGCTCGCTCCACTGCAGCCCGGAGGCTGGCGGCAGCGGCGGGCAGACCGGTGAGGTTTGGGCGTGAACGGTGGCGGCGGCCAGCAACAGGCTCAGGCCGACAAGGCAGGATGCGGACTTCATTCAAGTGTTCCCCGGCGTTGGATGTCTGCGCAGGGACAGCGTCGTCGCGCGTGTCGCCGCATCAGCCCCGTGCGCTCCCCGCCCGGCTGTGCCCGCACGCAACCTGTCCCCAACCTATGGGGACATCACTACCACAGGTGTGGCTGCAAGCTCAAGCGCAATTCGCAGGCTGGGCTGCAATCGGTCGTGCACACCGGCACTTCCGTTTCGAGACCTGGGTGGGTTGCGCGGCGCTCGCGCGACAGCCTGCGGTCAGGGGTAGTTGACCGGTTTGGGGGCCGGGGTTTCCGGCAGCGGAATGAATTCCTTGTCGTCGCCGGGAATGCTGCCGAAGCGACCGGCCTGCCAGTCGTCCTTGGCCTGCTCGATGCGCTCCTTGGAGCTGGAGACGAAGTTCCACCACAGGTGGCGCGGGCCATCCAGCGGCTCGCCGCCGAGCAGCATCGCCTTGAGCGGCGTCCTGGCGCGCAGGCGTCCGCGGCTGCCGGGCGAGGGCACGATCAGGTGGCGCGTGGGCACGTCGGCGCCATCCAGCTGCGCCTCGCCTTCCAGGATGTAGAGCGCACGTTCGGCGTGGCCGGTATCCAGGTCGATCTCCGCATCCGGCTGCAGATCCAGCGCGACATTGAGCGTGCCGCTGAACACCTGCACCGGCGATTCCTCGCCATACGCACGTCCGGCGATCACGCGTAGCCAGACGCCATCGCGGTGTTGCTGCGGCAGGCTGGCGGCGGCGTGGTGATGGAAGGCGGGCGCGGTTTCTTCGGCCGAGCGCGGCAGTGCGATCCAGGTCTGCATGCCGTGCAGCGCATGCGTGCGAGCGCGCTCGGGGCCGGGCGTGCGTTCGGAGTGGGCGATACCGCGGCCGGCGGTCATCCAGTTGACGTCGCCGGGGCGGATCACCTGGTCCGAGCCCAAGGTGTCGCGGTGGCCGATCTCGCCGGCCCACAGGAAGGTGACCGTGGCCAGGCCGATATGCGGATGCGGGCGTACGTCGATGCCGTGATCCGGCTCCAGCACCGCCGGGCCCATATGGTCGACGAACACGAACGGGCCGACGCTGCGCGCCTGCAGCGTGGGCACGGCGCGGCGGACTTCCAGCCCGCCGATGTCGTGCACGCGGGGAGCGATCAAGGTGGTCATGGCGGCGGCTCGCGGTGGCTGGAGTGGTCGCCAGCTTTGCATGCGCGCACGCGGCCGGGCGAGCGCTCCACCAAGACAGATCGTCCCGGAGGCAGTGTCACGTACGAGGCGGGCGACGTGTTTTCAAGGGCGAGCGGTGCATGCCGCGCGATGGCAGTCGAGCCGCGTGCAGCGATGTGCTGCATTGATGGGAGGAATGAAATCTTTCGCGACGATGACGTGCCTTGTCGCAGCAAGCATCACCGCTCGGTTGCGAAAGAGTTCGCGCCGGTATCGCTAGCGCCGATGCGCGCCGTGCCTGAATGCCGCGCGTTGGAACGTCGTTGCATGGCGCGCTGGCGGCCAGCGCGGGCGCGCCGAGCTCGTTCGTCGCGGACGACGGCTGCAGGCACGCAGCAGGTCGATCGCGATTGACCGTCGCGCGCTAGAACAGTTGTGCGGGCGCCGTGGTGTCCATGGCGATCTCGCCGCGCCGCGAGGCCAGCCGATCGGCCAGGCGCGTGGGCTCAGGCAGGCGATAGGCGCGCAGGGTACGCAGCGTCCAGTCGAGCGCGCCCTGCATCGAGACGCGATGGCCAGGCGAGACGATCAGCGGATTGCAGCGCAGCTTGCTGCGCAACGCCCAGCCGATCTGCGTGCCGCCCAGCAGGATCGGGCTGTGGTCGCCGCGCTCGGGTCCCGGCTCGACGAAGCTGCCTGCCAGGCGTTGCTTGGCCACGCCGATGCTGGGCAAGCCGGTCACCACGCCAAAGTGCGCGGCGATGCCGAGCTTGCGCGGATGCGCGATGCCCTGGCCGTCGATGAAGACCAGATCGGGCGGGCGCGAGAGCAGTGCCAGCGCCTGCAGCAAGGCCGGCAGCTCGCGAAAACTGAGCAGCCCCGGTACGTAGGGCATCGAGGTGGGCACGCGCGCGACATGCGTTTCCAGCGGCAGCAGCGTGTCTGCATCCAGCAGCACCGCGGCTGCGCGTGTGGTCTGGCCTTCGTCTTCGAAGCCGACGTCGAAGCCGGCGAGCAGCTGCGGTGTTGCGCCGGCCTGGTCCTGCAGCACCACGCGGTGTGCCAGTTGCTGTTGCAACTGTCGCGCCTGGATGACGCTGCCATCCCAACCGGCAAAGACGGGGTCGATCGTTTGCATGGCTGCAGCATCGCGCGCCGGGCGTGGCGGTGTCGTGCACGCCTGCGATGCGCTGGCTGCCGTTACAATCGCAGGCTGATCGGCCCCCAATCGGAGAACCGTAGTGACCCGCAAACTCGTACTGCTGCGCCATGGCCAGAGCCAATGGAACCTGGACAACCGTTTCACCGGCTGGGTGGATGTGGAACTCACCGAGCAAGGCCGCCAGGAAGCCGCTGCGGCCGGCAAGCTGATGAAGGACGAAGGCCTGCAGTTCGATGTGGCGCACACCTCGGTGCTCAAGCGCGCCATCCACACGCTGCAGGGCGCGTTGAAGGAACTCGACCAGGACTGGTTGCCGGTGTCCAAGAGCTGGCGCCTCAACGAGCGCCACTACGGCGGCCTGCAGGGGCTGGACAAGGCCGAGACGGCAGCCAAGCACGGCGAAGAACAGGTCAAGATCTGGCGCCGTTCCTACGACATCCCGCCGCCGGCGATGGACGTCAACGATCCGGGGCATCCGTGTCACGACCGTCGCTACGCCACCCTGGACCGCAACGCGTTGCCGGGTACCGAGTCGCTGGCGACCACGCTGGTGCGCGTGCTGCCGTACTGGCACGACGCGATCGCACCGCAGTTGAAGGCCGGGCAGACCGTGCTGGTGACCGCGCACGGCAACTCGCTGCGCGCGCTGTACAAATACCTCAACGATGTCTCCAACGAGCAGATCCTGGAGCTCAACATCCCGACCGGCATCCCGTTGCTGTTCGAGCTGGACGACAACCTGCAGGTGCAAAGCTTCCGCTATCTGGGCGACCCGGAAGCGGCCAAGCGTGCCGCCGAAGCGGTGGCCAACCAGGGCAAGGCGAAGTAATCGCCGCATCCGCCGGCTGCGCTGCGTGCATGGCGCGCAGCGTGGCGTGGGTTTTGCAACTCGCGTTTTAACGAGGCGTGCGGGTTTGACACGCAGGCGGCGCCTGTTCGCGGATCGAACGGGTACCGCAGGACCGCATGCGTGTGTTCTTGCAGGGGAGCCATGATGTCCAGCAAGCGTAATAGGCAACAGATGAGTGCCACCTACTGCCGCGCATATTTGGTCACGTTGGGGTTGCTGTTGGCCGGTGGCGGCGCTGCGTTCGCGGTGCTGGCCTGGGGCAGCGTGTCCACTTCGGCGATCGGCGTGGCGCTGCTGATCTGCGTCATGGGTGTGGCGCTGCTGACGTTTGGTTTTTTGGGGCCGTCGCGGCAGATGGAATCCTGGGCGGAGGCAGCGTCCGGGCATGAGGTCGCGCTGGTGCTGATGGCGCTGGCGTATCCGGTGTATCTGTTGATGGCGCCGGTGTACGCACGCAAATGATGGCAGTCGATGGCGCGCTGCTGCGCCGGACTGCTGGGTGGTTCCCGCGGCGGTAGATGGCGCTGGCACGCGCGTGCCCGGCTGACGCGCAGTGTCTTGTCGGTCGTTGTGCGTTCTTCGATAAGGCGCGGCACCGGACGTCAGGGCGTTGCGGTGCCGTTGCGATGATGGTGTGGTTGGTGTGTCTGCGCTGATTGCCTACTTTTTTGACTGCGTCCGACGCGGTCGTCTGCCTTGGAGAATGGAAAGATGTTGAGCAAATTCGCGCCACTGTCGCTTGCGGTGGCCATCGCGGTGACGCTCGCGGCGTGCGGCAGTTCCGACGACAGCGCCAAGCCGGCACCGGCCGCAACGCCGGCCGCACCGACCAGGGTGGATGTGTCCAAGCTCGATGCACCGATCGTGGCCTTCGGCATCAACGATCTGGATCCGGCCATCAACGCGTGCCAGGACCTCAACGGCTTCGTCAACGCCAAGTGGCTCAAGGCCAATCCGGTGCCATCGGACCGCACCAGCTGGGGCAGTTTCGAAGTGCTGGCCGAGCGTTCGCTGACCATCCAGCACGCGCTGGTGGAGCAACTGGCGCGCGGCAACCTGTCGGCCGGCTCGGTGGATGCCAAGATCGCCGACCTGTGGCGCACCGGCTCGGACGAAGCGGCGATCGACAAGGCCGGCATCACGCCGCTGCAGCCGCAGCTGAAGGCGATCGATGCGCTGACCGATGCGCCGTCCATCGCCGCGTGGTTGCGCGACAGCTATGCCAAGGGCCAGGGCTTCGTGTTCTCGTTCGGCGCCAATGCCGACTACAAGAATTCCGAACAGATGATCGCCTACGCGGGCCAGGGCGGTCTGGGACTGCCGGAAAAGGGCTATTACACCGATCCGGCGCAGGCCAAGATCCGTGAGCAGTACGTGGCCTACATCGCGCGCGTGCTGGAATTGTCCGGCGCTGCGCCAGCGCAGGCGGCAACCCAGGCCAAGGCGGTGATGGCGTTCGAAACGCGCCTGGCCAATGCCTCGCTGTCGCGCATCGAACTGCGCGACCCGGCCAAGCGCTACAACCCGGTCGATGTGGCCGGCGCCAATGCGGTCACGCCGCATTTCGACTGGCAGGCGTTCTTCAGCGCGCTCAAGGTGCCGGCCGGGACCTTCTCGCTGAGCCAGCCGGGTTACTTCGCCGAGCTCGATGCGATGCTGGCCGACACGCCGGTGGACACCTGGAAGGCCTACCTGCGTTTCCACAGCGTGGATGAGGCAGCGCCGTATCTGGCCAAACCGTTCGAGCAGGCCAACTTCGATTTCTATGCCAAGACGCTGCGTGGCCAGCAGGACATGCTGCCGCGCTGGAAGCGCACCTTGAACGCGGTCAACGAGGCGATGGGCGAGGCCCTGGGCCAGTTGTACGTGCAGTCCGCGTTCCCGGCCGAGTCCAAGCAGCAGATGCAGCAGCTGGTGCAGAACCTCTCGGCGGCGCTCAAGGCGCGGCTGGAAAAACTCGACTGGATGAGCGCGGAAACCAAGCAGCGCGCGCTGGAAAAGTGGGCCAGCTTCACGCCCAAGATCGGCTACCCGGATCAATGGCGCGACTGGTCGGGCCTGGAAACCCGTGGCGATGGCTTCCTGGCCAACATGCAGGCCGCGCAGGCGTTCAACTACCGCTACATGCTGGACAAGATCGGCAAGCCGGTCGACAAGCGCGAGTGGCATATGACCCCGCAGACGGTCAATGCGTACTACAACGCCACGCGCAACGAGATCGTGTTTCCGGCGGCGATCCTGCAGCCGCCGTTCTTCGACCCCAAGGCCGACCCGGCGTTGAACTATGGCGGTATCGGCGCGGTGATCGGGCACGAGATGATGCATGGCTACGACGACTCGGGCAGCCAGTTCGATGCCAAGGGCAACTTCGATACCTGGTGGACCGATGCGGACCGCAAGCTGTTCACCCAGCGCACCGATCAGCTGGTGGCGCAGTTCGACGGCTATGAGGCGATTCCCGGCGTACATGTCAAAGGCAAGCTGACCCTGGGCGAGAACATCGGCGACCTGGGCGGCCTCACCGTGGCCTACGACGCGCTGCAGATGGCGTTGCAGGAACAACCCGACGCCAGCAAGAACATCGACGGTTATACCCAGGACCAGCGCTTCTTCATGAACTGGGCCACGGTGTGGCGCCGCAACTTCACCGACGGCGAACTGCGCGTGCGCCTGAACACCGATCCGCATGCGCCGGCCAATTTCCGCGCCAACGGCGCGCCGTCGAACATGCCGGCATTCGCGCAGGCATTCCAGTGCAAGCCCGGCGATGCGATGGTGCGTGGGGACAAGCAACGCGTTGCGATCTGGTGATCGGCGCAACTGCAGCACGTGCGGTTGCGACCGCGCGTGCTGCAGTTGCCGCGTTTTAGCGGCTTTGTAGAGCCTGCTTGCGGCTGCGTCTGCACATCGGGCTGCCTATGCAGCGTCTAGACTGCCGCGCTTCGAATGGCGGGGAGCGGCAGTGACAAGGCGAAAGATCTTCAAGGCGATCGCGATCGGTGTGCTGATCCTGGTGCTGGGCAGCGTGCTGTCGTTGTACGGCTACGGGCGCTTTGCCGATCGTCAGCGCGGTGCGGTGAGCCATGCGTTGCCTGCCACGGCGATTGCCACGCCGATCGATCGGGTCGTCGCGCCGCTGCAGCAGGCACATGCCGGCCAGACCGGCATGGTGATCCTGCCCGACAATGTCGACGCGTTCGCGGTGCGCGCGCTCACCGCGCGTGCGGCCGGGCGCAGCCTGGATCTGCAGTACTACATCTGGCATGCGGACTTCACCGGCAACCTGCTGCACAACGAGCTGCTGCATGCGGCCGATCGCGGCGTGCGCGTGCGCCTGCTGCTGGACGACATGAACATCCACGGCAGCGATTCGGTGCTGGCGGCGCTGGACAGCCACCCGCTGATCGAGATCCGGCTGTTCAATCCCACCCGTGCGCGCGAAGGCACGCTGATGCGCGGCGTGGAGATGGTGCTGCGCATGTTCAGCATCAATCGGCGCATGCACAACAAGGCCTGGATTGCCGATGGCCGGATGGCGGTGGTGGGCGGCCGCAATGTCGGCGACGAGTATTTCGATGCGGCGCGCGACACCAATTTCATGGACATGGATGCGGCATTGATGGGGCCGGCCGTGGGCCAGGCCGAGCAGGTCTTCGATGCGTACTGGAACAGCCCCAATGCCTTGCCGCTGGATGCGTTGGTGACCGCACGGCCGCAGGCACTGGATGCGTTGCGCGGCAGTCTGGACGCCGGCCTGGCATCGGCACGCGCGCATCCCTACGTGGAGCGGCTGCGCCAGTCGCCGAGCGTGCAGGCCCTGACACAGGGCCAGCGCCAGGTGCACTGGCTGGAGCAGGCGCGCATTGTCTCCGACCCACCGGAAAAGGCCGAAGGCGCACCACCGCAGGCGGACTGGATGACGCCAATCCTGATCGGCGAGATGGCCCGTGCGCAGCGCGAGCTGAAGGTGATCTCGCCGTACTTCGTGCCGGGCGAGGAAGGCATGCGCTGGATCGGCCAGTTGCGCCGGCGCAATGTGCGCGTCAGCGTGTTGACCAATTCGCTGGCGGCAAACGACGTGGTCGCCGTCCACAGCGGCTACGCCGGTTACCGCGTGCCTTTGCTCACCCAGGGCGTGCGCCTGTACGAGCTCAAGCCGATGGGTAAGCCGGACGGCAGCCTGTTCGGGTCCAGCGGGGCCAGCCTGCACACCAAGGCTTTCGTGGTGGACGACAGCAGCGGCTTCATCGGCTCGTTCAATCTGGATCCGCGCTCGATGAACCTCAATACCGAGATGGGCCTGCTGTTCGACGATCGCGCAGTGGCCGCGCAACTGGAACAGGTCTACAACCGCAAGATCGGTGCGCCGGTGAGTTACCGCGTGACCCTGGAGCAGGGCGAGTTGCGCTGGCACGACGATGCGGCGCAACCGCCCGAGGTGTGGTCGCAGGAGCCCGCAGCCAGTGTTTGGCGGCGTGGCGCGGCGACGGTGATGGGCTGGTTGCCGCTGGAATCGCAGTTGTAGTTCCGCTGCGCGCGCGTGCAGTGCGCTACTGCAGCTGTGTCACGATCTCGCGCGCCATCGCGCCCAGCGGCAGGATGCGGTCGGCGCCGCCGCGTTTGATCGCTTCCTTGGGCATGCCGAATACGATGCTGGTGTGCTCGTCCTGCGCCACCGTGCGCGCGCCGGCCTGACGCATTTCCAGCAGCCCGGCGGCGCCGTCGTCGCCCATGCCGGTCATGATGATGCCCAGCGCATTGCTGCCGGCCGCACGTGCGGCCGAGCGGAACAGCACATCCACCGACGGACGATGCCGGTTGACCGGCGGGCCTTCCATCACTTCGACAAAGTACTGCGCGCCACTGCGGCGCAGCAGCAGATGCTTGCCGCCGGGCGCGATCAGTGCGCGGCCCGGCATCACCCGGTCGTTGTTGGCCGCTTCCTTCACTGCGATCTGGCACAGGCCGTTGAGGCGCGCGGCGAAGGCGGCGGTGAATTTCTCCGGCATGTGCTGCACGATCACGATGCCGGGGCAGACGCGCGGCAAGGCGGTCAGCACTTCTTCCAGCGCCTGGGTACCGCCGGTGGAGGTGCCGATGGCGACGATGCGCTCGGTGGTCTGCGCCAGCGCGCGCCCGCTTTGCGCCGGCAGGATCACATCGGCGGTGTGCTTGACCTCCGCTTCCAGCGGCGCTGCGGCAACCCGCGCGGCCAGCCGTTTGACGTTGGCGCGTGCGGCGCTGCGCACCGTATTGACCAGTTCCTCGGCCGAGTCGGTGAGGAACTGCTTGAGCCCCAGCCGCGGCTTGGTCACCACGGCCACCGCACCGGCGGCCAGGGCATCCATGGTGACGCGTGCGCCTTTTTCGGTGAGCGTCGAACAGATCACCACCGGGGTGGGGCGCTCGCTCATGATCTTGCGCAGGAAGGTGATGCCGTCCATGCGCGGCATTTCCACATCCAGCACGATCACGTCCGGCCATTGCTTGCGCATCTTCTCGATCGCCAGCAACGGGTCGGCCGCGGTGGCGATGACCTCGATGTCGGCCGCGTCGTTGAGTACGCCCACCAGCACCTGGCGCACCACCGCCGAGTCGTCGACGACCATGGCCTTGATGGGACTGGGGCTGGCGGCAGGGCGGTTGAGGGCTATCGACACGGCGGATCCTTGGCTCAGGCCTTGCGGAAGATCGAGGGTGCCACCTGGACCAGATCGATGTCGAGTTCGCTCAGGCTTTCCGAATGACCGATGCAGAAATATCCGCCCGACTTGAGGTTGGACAGCACGCGCAGGATGACCTCGCGCTTGGTCTGACCGTTGAAATAGATCATCACATTGCGCAGGAAGATCGCATCGAAGCTGCCCAGCATCGGCAGGGCCGTGTTGAGGTTGGCATGCACGAACTTGACCCGGTCGCGCAGGCGGCGCTCCACCAGCAAGGTACCGTCGTACTCGCCCTGACCACGCAGGCAATAGCGCTTGAGATACGCCTGCGGAATGCCGTCGATACGTTGCAGCGCGTAGTGCCCGGTGCGCGCCTTGGCCAGCACGCGGGTGCTGATGTCGCTGCCAACCACTTCGAACGGCCGCCCCTGCAAGGCGTCGTCCAGCACCATCGCCATGCTGTAGGCCTCCTCGCCGCTGGAGCTGGCCGCGCTCCAGCAGCGGAACGGCAGGCCGCCGCGATGTTCGCCGGCCAGCTTGCGCAGCAGCTCGAAGTGCTTGGGCTCGCGGAAGAAGTAGGTCTCGTTGGTGGTCAGCAGATCGATCGCGGTCTGGATCTCGGCGCGGTCCTGGCGACTTTCCAGCAATTGCAGGTACTGCGTGTAATTGCTGAACTGGTGTTCGCGCAGGCGCTTGCCCAGGCGGCCGCACAACATGGCCTTCTTGCCGGAGGAAATACTGATGCCGGCCGCTTCGAAGATGAAGCGCTGGAAGCGGCCGAATTCCTGTTCGGTGATGGCGGTGGCCGTGCTCATGTCAGGCGACATCCGCATCGCTGGGCAGTGCGTTGCCGCACAGGCGGGCGATGCGCACGGCGTGTTCGCGCCACCATTCCGACAGCATCGGCCCGGGCATCGGCGAGCCCATCAGGTAGCCTTGCGCCAGGTCGCAGCCCAGCTCGCGCAGCAGGCGCCAGTCGTCCGGGGTTTCCACCCCTTCGGCCACGGCGGTGAGATCGAGCCGGTGCGCCAGTTCCAGCGTGGATTCGAGCACGGTGCGCTGGCTGCGGCTGCGATGGGCGGCATGCACGAAGCTGCGATCGAGCTTGAGTTCGGTGAAGGGAATGCTGGCCAGGCGCTGCAGCGAGGAAAACCCCGTGCCGTAGTCGTCGATCGACAGGCCGAAACCATGCAGGCGCAGGCGCGCCAGCATGCTCAGGGCATTGGCTGGCTCGACGATGGCGCTTTCGGTGAGTTCCAGCACCAGATCGGCAGGGCTCAGGCCGTTGTCGCTCAGCTTGCCGCATAGCTGTTCGAGAAAGCCCTGCTCGCTGAGCAGGTTGGGCGACAGGTTCAAGGCCAGGCTCAGCTCGAAGCCTTCTGCGCGCCAGTCCACCAGTTGCGCAACCGCCAGGTCGATCACCTGCTGGGTCAAGGCATGGATCAGGCCTTCGCGTTCGGCCAGCGGAATGAAGCGCTCCGGCCCGATCATGTCGCCTTGCGGGCGGCGCCAGCGCGCGAGTGCTTCCACACCGCGCAGGCGGCCATCCCTGAGATCGAGTTTGGGTTGGTAGGCCACGCGGATTTCGCCGCGGCGCATGGCCCGGTCCAGCCGCGATGCCGCCGCGCCACCGCTGGACATCAGCGGCGATATCGCCGGCTGTGCAAACGCAGGCGCGTTCGTGGCCAGCCCCGGTTCGCACTCCAGCACATTGGCCAGGTCCTGCAGATGCATCGGCTTTTCGATGCCGCCGAGCACGCGCACCCCGGCGCTGCGGCTGAGCTGCATCACCGCATCGATCAGGGCGCCGCCGCGCTGCGAGACCACCACCACCGGCACGCTGTACTTGCCGCGTGCCAGTGCATCGAGCAGCTGCACGCCGTCCATGCCCGGCATTTCCAGATCGATCAGCAGCAGCGATGGTGAAATCGCACTGCCCAGCCAGGCCAGCGCGGCGTGGCCGTCGACCGCGCCATCGACCGCGACGGCGCCGAGCTGGCGGCACAGCGCCATCGCGTGTTCGCGCTGGACCACGCTGTCGTCGACGACCAACACGGGGCCGTCCAGCGCGCAGCTGCAGGAGAGAAGGGTGGGGCGCATGGGAGTCCTTGCGTGCATGCTGGACATGTCAGGCTGCCAGCTCGGCGACAGGCAGCTGGGCGAGTGCGTCGTCGGCCAGCACCGCGTCGGCGTCGAGCAGGATCACGAAGCGCTCGCCGATCCTGGCCATCGCATGGATGCATTCGCGTGCGATGCCGGCGCCAAAACTGGGGGCGCCGGCGATGGCGTCGGGCGCGATCTCCAGCACTTCGTTCACCGCGTCCACCAACAGGCCGAGCACCTGATGCACCTCGGTATGGGCGATCTCCACGATCACGATGCAACTGCGCTTGGTGATCGCGCTGGCGTTGCGGCCGAAGCGTTGCTGCAGATCCACCACCGGCACCACCGCGCCGCGCAGGTTGATCACGCCGCGCAGGGCCGGCGGCATCATCGGCACGTCGGTGGGCGCGCGGTATTCGATGATTTCCTTGATGCCGAGGATGCCCAGGCCGAACATCTCCGTGCCCAGCAGAAAGGTCAGGTATTGCTGCGGAGCCGTCGATGACGGCGCAACGGTGCGTGTGGTGGTGATGGCTGCGCTGTGCGGTTGCATCGTCGTTTCCTCAGAAGCTGGCGAACTGCGATTCGTCGATCGCATCGGCGGTGGTCGCCACCGCGCTGATCTGGCGCACGTTGCTGCGACGCGGCGGTGCGCTGACCGCGCTGCTGCTGCCATGCGTTGCGATCCGGCGCGGGCCAGGCTTGCTGCTGGTCGACGCCGCCGCACGCGAGCCGTTTCCGAGCCGGAAGAAGCCCATCAACTGCTGCAGCTGTTCGGCCTGCGCGCTCATTTCCTCCGAGGTCGCGGCCAGCTCTTCGGCATTGGCCGCGGCCGACTGCGTGGTCTGGTTCAACTGGCCGACGGCGGTGTTGATCTGGCTAACGCCGGCAGTCTGTTCCTCGGAGGCGGCGGCGATTTCCTGCACCAGGTCGGAGGTGCGGCGGATCGAGGGCACCATCTCGCCGAGCACGCGGCCGGCGCTTTCGGCCAGGTCCACGCTGGAGCCGGCCACCTCGCCGATCTCCTGCGCGGCGATCTGGCTGCGCTCGGCCAGCTTGCGCACTTCCGCTGCGACCACCGCAAAGCCCTTGCCGTGTTCGCCGGCACGCGCGGCCTCGATGGCGGCATTGAGCGCCAGCAGATTGGTCTGGTAGGCGATGTCGTCGATGATGCCGATCTTCTTGGCGATGTCCTTCATCGCCACCACGGTGGCGCGCACGGTGTCGCCGCCGTCGGCGGCTTCGCTGGCGGCCTTGGCGGCCATGCTGTCGGTGACGCGCGCGTTCTCGGTGTTCTGCGCGATGGAGGCGGTCATCTGTTCCAGCGAGGCGCTGGTCTCTTCCACGCCGGCAGCCTGTTCGCTGGCGGCCTGGGCCAGCGCCTGCGCGGTAGCGCTGACCTGTTCGGAGGCGCTGGCCAGGTTCTCGGCGTTGCGGTTGACCTCATCGACGATCTCGGTCAGCCGGCTCATGGTGGTGTTGACGTAGCGCTGCATGTCGGCGAAGGCGCCTTCGTAGCGGCCTTCCACGGTGTGGGTGAGGTCGCCGTCGGCCATTGCGCCCATCACCTGGATTACTTCGGAAATGCTGCGCAGGTTGCCGCGCGCACGCTCCACGGTGTCGTTGATGAAGGCCTTCTTGCCCGGCAGCTGCGCCAGCGGTGCCTCGAAGTTGCCGCGGCCGAACTCGGCCACCACGCCCATCGCCAGTTTCTTGACTGCGATATGCGCGCCCACCATCTGGTTGATGCCGGTGGCCATGCTGCGGAAATCGCCGTCGAAGCGACTGCTGTCGATCACCACGTCGATGTCGCCCGCCTCGTGCTCGGCCGACATGTGGTTGATCTCGGCGATCAGGCCGGTGAGGTTGCCGCGCACCTGTTCCAGGGTTTCGTTGATGAAGCGCTTCTTGCCCGGCAGCAACGGCAGCTGCGCGGTGAAGTTGCCGCGGCCGAATTCGGCCACGCAGGCGATGGCCTGCTTCTTGACCGCGATGTGGCTGGCCACCATCGCATTGATGCCTTCGGCCATGCGGCGGAAATCGCCGCTGAAACGCTGGGTGTCGATGACCACGTCGATATCGCCGGCGTCGTGCTCGGCCGCCATGCGGTTGACCTCGGCGACCATGCCGGTGAGGTTGCCGCGGATCTGCTCGACGATCTCGTTGATGAAGGCCTTCTTGCCCGGCAGGCGTTCCAGCTCGGCGGAGAAGTTGCCGCGGCCGAACTCGGCCACGCACGCCATGGCCTGCTTCTTGACCGCGATGTGGCTGGCGACCATGCGGTTGATACCTTCGCCCATGGTGCGGAAGTCGCCGTCGAAACGCGCCACGTCGATGCGTGCATCGATCTCGCCGGCATCGTGTTCCTGCGAGACGCGATTGATCTCCTCATTGACGTGGGCGATGTTGCCTTGCACCTTGCGCAGCGCACGCAGCACCTCGCAGGCCTGCTCATCGCGCAGCTGCGGCAAGGCGACGGCGAAGTTACCGCGCGCGAAGGCATCCAGCGTAGTGGTGGCAAGCTGCAGCGAGCCGGTCGCGCTGCGGATCGTATGGAACAGCAACGCGCCGCTGGCGAGCGCGGCCAGGACGCTGGCGGCGAGCAGGGCGCCGTGCGACAGCGTCAGCGCAAAGCCGGCGACCACCACCACGACGGGCAAGGCGAGGGCGAGGGCGGCGGTGAACCACAACTGCGTGGCGATCGGGAGACGGTGTGACATGGCGGCAGCTTCCTGGGCTCAGGGAACAACGAATGACGCGGTGATGTGGGGAGTGCTGGTGTGGTGACTCAGGCCGCCAGGGCGTCCTGATTTGGATGCAATTGCTGCAGCAGGCTGGGCACATCGAGAATCAGCGCGACATCGCCGCTGCCCAGGATGCTCGAGCCACTGATGCCCTTGACCTGCGCGAAAACCTTGGACAACGGCTTGATCACGGTCTGCCATTCGCCCAGCAAGGTGTCCACGACCAGGCCGAAGCGCTGGGCGCCCTGGCGGATCACCACGATGCTTTCGCGCGCCGGGGTCCTGCCGCCAAGCGCGAACAGTTCGCGCAGGCGCACATACGGCAGCACGCTGCCACGCAGGTCGATGTAGTCGCTGGCGTAGTCGGGGGTGAACTCCACGCATTCCTCCACCACGTCCAGCGGCACCACGAACACCGACTTGCCGACGCCGACCTGGAAGCCGTTGATGATGGCCAGCGTCAGCGGCAGTCGCACCGAGATGGTGGTGCCCACGCCGGCGCTGCTGTCGATTTCCACGGTGCCGCGCAGCGCGGTGATGTTGCGCTTGACCACGTCCATGCCGACGCCGCGCCCGGACAGGTTGGTGACCTTTTCGGCGGTGGAGAACCCCGGCTCGAAGATCATCGCGAACACCTCGCGGTCGCTGAGCTGGCGGCCCGGCTCGATCAGACCGCGTTCCAGCGCCTTGGCCAGGATGCGGTCGCGGTTCAGGCCGCCGCCGTCGTCGGTGATCTGGATGACGATGCTGCCGGAGTCGTGATACGCATTGAGGCCAACGGTGCCGCGTGCGGGCTTGCCGCGCGCCACGCGCACGTCCGCCGGCTCGATGCCGTGGTCCATGGCGTTGCGCACCAGATGGGTGAGCGGGTCGCCGATCTTTTCCACCACCGACTTGTCCAGCTCGGTGTCCTCGCCGGCCACCACCAGCGCGATGTCCTTACCGAGTTCGCGCGCCACATCGTGCACCACGCGCTGGAAGCGGCTGAAGGTGCCGCCGATCTTGACCATACGCAGTTGCAGAGCGCTTTCACGCACCTCTTCCACCAGGCCGGCCAGGATCGAGGCCGATTCCAGCAACTGCGCGTCGCCGGTGCGCTGTGCGTTGGCATTGGTGCCGGCCACCGCGATGATGAGTTCGCCGACCAGATCGATCATGCGATCGAGCTTGTCGGCGTCGACGCGGATCGAGCGCGCGTCGGGGTTGCGTGCGCCGGTGTCCTGCGGCGCGCGTGCCGGCGTTGCGGCCGGCACGGCAGCCAGCGCGCCGACGACCGGCGCGGCAGCCACGACCGGCTCGCTGGCAGGCACGGCGCTGGCGTCCATCGGTGCCGGCACCGAAAGGATCTCCAGGTCGCAGTCTTCGCGCACGAACTCGAACACGTCCTCGATCGCGGCACGGTCGGCATCGCTGCGCAGCAGGATCTGGAAGCCCAGGTAATTGGCTTCCGGATCGAGCGCTTCGAAGCTCGGCAGCTGGCTGACGTCGGTGCTGATCGACTCGACCGAGCCCAGCCCGCGCAGGTTGCGGATCAGCTTGAGCGGCGAGTTGCCGTAGCGCAGCGCGTCGGCGAACAGTTTCAGCGTGATGCGCCAGTAACCGCTCTGTTTTTCCGGGGTGCTGTGCTGGATGGCGGAGGCGGTGACACCGCATGCGCTGGCCTGCAGGTAGGTCTGCAGTTGTGCCAGCAGGGGGTCGGCCTCTGCCGCCAGTGCGTCGGCATCGGCGTGAGCGGGGTCGGCGGCGGTTTCCACCAGGGCATGAATATGGTCGCAGCACACCAGCAGCAGCGCGATCAGTTCCGAGCTCAGCGTCAGCGCGTCGTCGCGCACCAGGTCCAGCACGCTTTCCACGACATGGGTGAAGCCGACCAGCTGCGGCAGATCGAACAGGCCGCCCGAGCCCTTGATGGTGTGCGCCGCACGGAAGATCGCGTTGACCGCATCCGGCGAGGACTCGCCACGCTCGGCTTCGAGCAGGTGACGTTCCATGTCTTCGAGCAGGTCCCGGCTCTCGGCCAGGAAGGTCTGCATCAGCTGGTTCATATCCATACGCGTTGCCGGTCCCTTAGTGAATGCGTTCGCCGATACCCGCAACCGCATGCGGGTACAAGGCTTCGAGCAGGCCGAGCAGTTCGATCACATCGACCACCGCGCGGCTGGAATCGGTCAGCGAAAACGGCCGGCCGTCGGCCTGGATCGCCTGCTTGGTCGCCAGCAGCAACTGCAGGCCGGTGGTGTCGATCTCGCTGACCGCGCCCAGGTCCAGGTGCAACCCGCCCGGATGCAGCAAGGCCGGCTGCAGCAGCGGCTTGAGTTCGGCAGCGCGACGGATGGTCATCTCGCCTTCCAGGGCGAGCGTCAGCGGCGCGGGTAGATCGGACAGTGGCGTGTTCATGGATGCCTCAAGCGATGCGGTGGCGCACGGATGCGTGCCTGACGCGGAAAAGGTCGCTCCGGCGCGGGGTCGCATGGGCAGCTCTGCACACGGCGATCACGTCGGTCCATGCAGGTATCGGCGCGCGGCAGGAATATTTAGGCCAAATTCACCGCGGTGACGGATTTGCGAAATCCATCACTTCCCGCGTATTAACTGCTCAGCTTTGTCGCAAGCAGACTCAGGAAGCCGGTGTCCCGGACAGTCGTGCAGGACACCGCGCTACCTTTCAGCCGACTTCTTCACTCGCTGCGTCGGGTGCATGTGCGTGACCGCAGCGGGGAACACGCATGAAACAGGCAACATGGGACCGGGCCGGCATCGTCTGCGGCGTTGGGCGTTAGTGAAAATGCCGCATCGGCTTGGATTCGCAGCGGCCCCCGCCTGCGACGCGCTCGACGCGTCCTTGCGTCCTGCACGGTCCAGCACGCTGCGTAAAGCAGGCGCAACCGCCCGGCGCGCGTTTCTACCTGGGTGCGAGCATCGTCAGCAGGCCGCGTGCGGCGTTGAAACGGTCCGCGCCCTCCGGTAGCGGCAGCTTGATGCGCAGTTTGTCCGGGCCGTCCATGGTGTAGATCTTGGGCTGCTTCTGGATCATCTGGATCACCGCGACCGGGTCGATCGCCGGTTTTGCCTCGAAGACCAGCCGGCCACCGTTCTCGCCCAGGTCCAGCTTGCGCACACCCAGCGCATTGGCCTGCAGCTTGAGCTCGGCAATCGCGAACAGGTGCTTGACCGGGTCCGGCAGCAGGCCGAAGCGGTCGATCATCTCCACCTGCAATTCGCGCAGCGCATCGGCATCGCGTGCGCTGGAGATGCGCTTGTACAGCGTCAGGCGCGTATGCACGTCGGGCAGGTAATCCTCGGGAATCAGCGCGGCCACATGCAGCTCGACCTCGGCGCCGCGGACCTCCTCGCCGGCATCCAGGTCCGGCAGCTTGCCCTGGCGGATGCTGCGCACCGCGCGTTCCAGCAGCTCGGTGTACAGGCTGAAACCGACCTCGGCCATCTGCCCGCTCTGGTCTTCGCCCAGCAACTCGCCGGCACCGCGGATCTCCAGATCGTGGGTGGCCAGGGTGAAGCCGGCGCCGAGCTCGTCCATGGAGGCGATCGCCTCCAGGCGCTTTTCCGCATCGGAGGTCATCGAGCGACGATCCGGCACCACCAGGTACGCATAGGCGCGGTGATGCGAGCGGCCGACGCGGCCGCGCAGCTGGTGCAACTGCGCCAGGCCGAAGCGGTCGGCGCGGTTGATGATGATGGTGTTGGCATTGGGGATGTCGATGCCCGATTCGATGATCGTGGTCGACAGCAGCACATTGAAGCGCTGCTTCTGGAAGTCGAGCATCACCCGCTCCAGCTCGCGCTCGGGCATCTGCCCATGCGCGATACCGATGCGCGCCTCCGGCACCAGTTCGGACAGCTCGCGCTGCATGCGCACGATGCTTTCCACATCGTTGTGCAGGAAGTACAGCTGCCCGCCGCGACTGAGCTCGCGCTGGAAGGCCTCGCGCAGCAGCGCGTTGTCCCAGGCGGTGATGAAGGTCTGCACCGCCAGCCGGTTCGGCGGCGGGGTGGCGATGATCGACAGGTCGCGCAGCCCGGCCATGGCCATATTGAGCGTGCGCGGGATGGGGGTCGCGGTGAGCGTGAGCAGATGCACGTTGGCGCGCATCGCCTTGAGCGCTTCCTTCTGCCGCACGCCGAAGCGCTGCTCTTCGTCGACCACGACCAGGCCCAGGTCCTTGAACTTGACGTCCGGCTGCAGCAGCCGGTGCGTGCCGATGATGACGTCGATCTCGCCGCTGGCGACCTTCTCCAGCTCGGCCTTGATCTCCTTGGTGCTCTTGAAGCGCGACAGCACTTCCACCTTCATCGGGTAATCGGCGAAGCGGTCGCGGAAGTTGCGGTAATGCTGCTCGGCCAGCAGCGTGGTCGGCACCAGCACGGCGACCTGCTTGCCGGCGCTGGCGGCGGCAAAGGCGGCGCGCACGGCCACCTCGGTCTTGCCGAAGCCGACGTCGCCGCAGACCACGCGGTCCATCGGCTGGCTGCTGCCCAGATCGCGCAGCGTCGCATCGATGGCCGCCAGCTGGTCGCCGGTTTCCTCGAACGGAAAGCCGGCCGCGAACGGCTCGTACATCGCCCGGTCCACCTGCAGCGCCAGGCCGGCACGCGCACGTCGGCGGGCCTGGATTTCCAGCAGTTCGGCCGCCACGTCGCGGACCTTTTCGGCCGCCTTGCGCTTGGCCTTGGTCCATTGCTCGCCGCCCAGCGAATGCAGCGGCGCGGTCTCGGCCGAGGCGCCGGAATAGCGGCTGATCAGATGCAACTGCGCCACCGGCACATACAGCCGGTCGCCCTTGGCATATTCGATTTCCAGGAACTCGCCGGGCATGCCGCCGGCGTCGAGCACGATCAGACCGCGGTAGCGGCCCACACCGTGGTCCTCGTGCACGATCGGCGCGCCTTCGGACAGCTCGCCCAGATCGCGGATGATCGCTTCCGGCTCACGTCCGACCCGGCGGCTGCGGCGCGGCTGGTTGGCGCGCTCGGGAAACAGCTGGCGCTCGGTCAGCACCGCAATCTGCGGGGCGTCCAGCGCAAAGCCGTCTTCCAGCGGCGCCACGGTGATACCGAAGCGCAGCTTGGGCGCGGCCAGGAAGGCGGGCAGGTCGGCGACGACCTCCGGCTTCAGCTGCGCGGCGGCCAGCACTTCCATCAAGGCTTCGCGCCGGCCGGCGGTATCGGCGGCCACCAGCACGCGGCCGGGGTAATGGCTCAGGAACGAGGCCAGCGCCTGACCGGCCGGGGCGTCTTTTGCCGCCACCGGCAGCGGCGGCAACGGCTGGTCGCCCAGCGCGGCGGCCTCGTCGATGCGCGGATGGTCGCTGGCCCAGACTTCGATGCGCGCCAGCTTGTTGAGCCGCTCGCGCAGTGCGTCCGGCGACTGATACAACTCGTCCGGTGTCAGCAGCGGGCGCTCCACATCGTGGCGGCGTTGCTCGTAGCGGTCCTGCGCCTGCGCCCAGAACGTGTCCGCCGCATTGGAAACGCCGGTGGCGACCAGCGGCAGCACGCGCTTGTCCAGATAATCGAACAAGGTGGCGGTCTTGCTGAAGAACATCGGCAGGTAATACTCCACCCCCGACGGCGCCAGCCCCGATTTCAGATCCTGGTACAGCGCGCTGCGCCGGGTGTCCACGTCGAAACGCTCGCGCAGGCAGGCCAGCACACGCTCCACGCTGGCATCGTCCATCGGCACTTCGCGGCCGGGCAGCAGCTTGACGGCCTCGACCTTGTCCAGCGAGCGCTGCGATTCCGGGTCGAAGGCGCGGATCGAGTCGATATCCTCGTCCAGCAACTCGATCCGCAACGGCGTGGCTTCGCCCATCGGGAACACGTCGAGCAGGCCGCCGCGCACTGCAAAATCGCCCGGGTCCATCACCTGCGGCACGTTGCGGTAGCCGGCGCTTTCCAGGCGGCGTTTTTCCGCATCCAGATCCAGCCGCTGGCCGACCTTGAGATCGAAACTACCGCCGACGATGTAGCTCAGCGGTGCCAGCTGCTGCATCAGCGTCTGCACCGGCACGATCACCACGCCACGGGTCAGTGCGGGCAGCCGATGCAGTGCGGCCAGGCGTTGGCTGATGATCTCCGGGTGCGGGCTGAACTGGTCGTAGGGCAGGGTTTCCCAATCGGGAAACGGCACCACCGGCAGCGTCGCATGCTCGCTGAGCAAGGCATGCAGATCCGCCTCGATCTGATGCGCACTCTGGTTGTCGCGGGCGATCACCAGCAGCGGGCCGGCATGCGCCTCGGCGGCGCGTGCGATCGACCAGGCCAGCGCAGTCGGCGAAGACGGAGCGCGCCAATAGGCGCGGAGCTGGCCGGACTTGGGCAGCGGCGGAGAGGGGAAGGTGGTTGGCGACGGCATCAGCCGGCAATTTTATCAGAGCACCCACCACGGCCGGTCCATCCGGCGTGAAAGCCGGCGTCGGGCCACCTGCGCCGCCTTGGTCGGATGTGCGGCGCTCTCGCCATCTACATACCGACCATCCCGACAGATCAACAACCAAAGCCAGGTGAGTCGGGGGTGCGGCGTCCTCACCGCTCGCGGGACACGCCGTGAATCCATCCGTGGAGGCTCGGTGGCGGCATCCATGCCGCCACACGGTCCCGCAATCGGTGACGACACCGCCCCAGACAGTTGGTCGGTTGTTTGAAAAGCTGGTCCGCTGCACTGGCTTTCTTGCGAAAACGAGCGGACACGTTCTTGCCTGAGACCGTGCTGCTCGCACTATGCGGACCGACCATCCCGACCGGTCCTTGCCCGCTCACCGTCGCGGGACCTTGAGCGGCATGGATGCCGCGCCAGAGCCTACAAGGACGTACTTGCGGCGTGTCCTGCGATGGTGGGCGGGCAAGGGCCTTGCAGCCAAGTCGCAAACCAACCGCTCAACGCCGCTTCACGAATCCCCAATCCCCAATCCCAAATCCCAGCCCCTCAGGCATCCAGCTCGAGAACCATCCGCACCAACTCCGGCGACTCCGGATGCGGCTGCGGCTTGAAGCCCAGCGACTCGGCCAGCTGCAGCATCGGCACATTGCTTTGCAGCACGTCGCCGAACAGGCAATCCAGGTATTTGCGCCGTGCCCACTTGACCAGCTTGCGCATCAGCTGCCGTCCCAGCCCCTGGCCGGCGACGAAGCTGCTGACCAGGATGGTGTACTCGGCCTGGCGGGTGCCCGGCACCAGCGCCGCGCGCGCCACCGCACCTACCAGGGCTTCGCCCGGGGGCAGCTGTTCGGCGGCCACCAGCACGATTTCGCTCTTGGGGTTGGGATGGGTCAGGCGCTGCACCATCTCCGGGGTGATTTCGGCGGAGGAACGCACGAAGCGCGCGCGGATTTCCTCCGGCCCCAACAGGCTGAAAGCACCCTGCAGCGGCGGACCGTCCTCGGGACGGATCGGACGGAGCAGGAGTGTGCGGCCATTGGGCAGACTGAAGTTTTCATGCCAGGGAGGCATGCGATTGCGAATGGCCATGACCGGTGTTCCTTAAAGATCGGAAGATTCTGGCACCCGCCCAGCGCACAACCGTGAATGAATCCGGTGCGCCGCTGGGGGTCGTCAGGGGGTGGCAGTGCTTCCCTGATCACTGTACCGAGCGATACCGTGATCCAGTCGTGAGTATGCAGCCGCGTTCGCCAGCGCGAACAGGCGCCCGGTACAGGCAACTCAGGCGTCCTGGCGCAGCCACTCCAGCCGGGTCGAGGCACCTGCCTCGCCCAGGTGCTGCTTCAGCACCGGCAGCGCGGGCGCCAGCACCTGGTCGAACTGCCATGGCGCATTGACGATCAGCAGCCCGCTGCCGGTGAGGCGCAGCGGCGAGTCGTCCGGGCGCACCTGCAGCTCGGCCACCAGCACCGACTTGGCCGGCAGCGTGGCCGCCTTGCGCATGAACGGCTGCAGGCTGCGGCGCAGCTTGATCGGGTACCACACCATGCAGATCGCCTGCGGCCAGCGCGCCAGCGTCTCGCGCACGCTATGGATGACCTGCGGGTACTCGGCTTCCTGCGCCTCGTAGGGCGGGTCGATCAGCACCAGCCCGCGGCCGATCTTGGTCTCGCCAGCGCGCGGCGGCACGAATGCGCGAATCGCCTCGTAGCCATCGCCGGCATGCACGCGCACGCGGCTGTCCCTGGCGAACAGGCGCTTGAGCGCCTCGGCCTCTTCCGGCTGCAACTCGCAGAACGCCATGCGGTCCTGTTCGCGCAGCGCCTGCGCCGCCAGCAACGGCGAGCCGGGGTAATGGTTGATCTGGATGCCGGCGGTGGGGCGCGCCGGCTTCTGGCCGGGCGTGGCCGGGCGGGCGACGGTGTGGTTGTCGGCCTGTACCGCGCGCAGATAGCGTTCGACCACCTCGGGCAGGGTCGACTCGGCCATCAGCCGCATCACCCCGGCATCGGCCTCGTTGGTCTTGCGGCTTTCCTCGCCGCCGAGCTGGTAGCGCCCGCGTCCGGCGTGGGTGTCGAGCACGAAGAACGGCGTGTCCTTGCGCTTGAGGGTGTCGATCAGCGCCAGCAAGGCGATGTGCTTGAGCACGTCGGCATGGTTGCCGGCATGGAAGGCGTGGCGATAGTTCATCGCGGCAGTGTACGGGCCGCGCCAGCATGCGGCTATGCTGCGCGCCATGTCCGAGTCCCCCGCCCGCGTGCTCGTCGTCGAAGACGAAGCCGCCATTGCCGATACCGTGCTGTATGCGCTGCGCAGCGAAGGCTACGCGCCCGAACACTGCCTGCTGGGCCGTGACGCATTGGCGCGCCTGCGTGCCGACCCGGCCGATGTGGTGGTGCTGGACGTGGGCCTGCCGGATATCAACGGCTTCGAGGTGTGCCGCACGCTGCGCGGGTTCAGCGACGTGCCGGTGATCTTCCTGACCGCGCGCAACGACGAGATCGACCGCGTGCTCGGCTTCGAACTGGGCGCCGACGACTACATGGCCAAGCCGTTCTCCCCGCGCGAGCTGGTGGCGCGGGTGCGCGCGCGGCTGCGTCGTCGCCATGCGGCCGCCGTGGCGGAGCCGGGCTGGCAGCCGCATGGCGCGTTTGCGATCGATCGCGAGGGCAGCCGCATCCGCTACGGCGATGCACTGCTGCCGCTGACCCGCTACGAGTACGCGCTGCTGTCGGCGCTGTTGCAGCGCCCCGGCGCGATCCTGAGCCGCGCGCAGCTGATGGACCGCGGCTGGGACGCCACTGCCGACAGCGCAGACCGCACCGTGGACACCCATATCAAGACGCTGCGCGGCAAGCTGCGCCAGGCCGGCGTGCCGGCCGACCCGATCCGCACCCACCGTGGCCTCGGCTACGCGCTGGAGCTATAGCCATGGCCGCGCGCAGGCGTCGTGGTGTTCTTCGGACCGGGGCCTGAGATGCGGCTCGGTCTCAAGCTGTTTCTGGGCTTCTTCCTGATCGTGGGGCTGGCCGCGTTCTTCGTGATGCGGGTGTTCGTCAACGAGGTCAAGCCGGGTGTGCGCCAGGCGATGGAATCCACGCTGGTGGACGCGGCCAATGTGCTGGCGGAAATGGCCAGCAGCGAGCTGGCTGCCGGCACCATCGCCAGCGGCAGCTTTGCGCGCAACGTGGCGCAGGCGCAGCGGCGCGACCCCAAGGCCTGGGTATGGCGGTTCCGCAAGAACGATGTGGCCTACCGCGTCACCGTCACCGACGCGCGTGGCGTGGTGGTGTTCGACTCGCTGGGCCGCGATGTGGGCCGCGACAACTCGCGCTGGAACGATGTCTATCGCACCTTGCGCGGCGAATACGGCGCGCGTTCCAGCCCCGAGGTCGATGGCGACCCGACCGCCACGGTGATGCATGTGGCCGCACCGATCTACGCGCCGAATGACCCAGCCAAGTTGATCGGCGTGCTGACGCTGGCGCAGCCCAATCGCAGCATCGACCCGTTCATCGAGGCCAGCCAGCGCAACATCCTGCAGCGCGGTGCCTGGCTGATCGGCATTTCCGCGCTGATCGGCATCTGGATGACCTGGTGGCTGATGCGCGGCATCGGCCGGCTCAATCGCTACGCACAGGCGGTGAGCGCCGGCGTGCCGGTGCCGCCGCCGGAGCCGCGCGGCGATGAAATCGGCGACCTCGGCCAGGCGCTGGAAAGCATGCGGCGCAAGCTGGAAGGCAAGGCCTACGTGGAGCAGTACGTGCAGTCGCTGACGCACGAGATGAAGAGCCCGCTGGCGGCAATCCGTGGCGCGTCCGAACTGTTGAGCGAGCCACTGCCGGAAGCCGACCGCCAGCACTTTGTCGCCAGCATCCGCGCGCAGGAGCTGCGCCTGACCGAAACCATCGACAAGCTGCTGGCGCTGGCCGAGGTGGAGCAGCACGGCTGGCTGCAGACGCGCGAGCGCATCGCGGTGGCTGGCCTGCTGCAGGCGGCCGTGGATGCCGTGCTGCCGCGCGCGGCAGCGGCCGGCGTGCTGCTGGAACGCGATGCCGCATCCGACACCGCGCGCGGGCAGTACGTGCTGGGCGATGGATTCCTGCTGCGCCAGGCGTTGATCAACCTGATGGAAAATGCCATCGCGTTTTCACCGCAGGGCAGCACCATTCGGCTGCGTGCGCAGGTGCTGAAGGAACAGGTGCAGCTGGTGGTAGAAGACCGTGGCAGCGGTGTGCCGGACTACGCGCTGGAGCGGGTGTTCGAGCGTTTCTATTCGCTGGCCCGCCCGCAGACCGGGCAACGCAGCTCCGGCCTTGGCCTGCCGTTCGTACGCGAAGTGGCGCGCCTGCATGGTGGCGAGGCCACGCTGGGCAACCGCGAGGGTGGCGGCGCGATCGCGACCCTGCGCCTGCCCATCGGCTAAGCGCGGCTAACAAACCGTAGTGCGCAGTCGTCAGGTTGGTGCGGACGGCGCGCAGCAACCGGAGTGGACGAGTGGTACGCGCCGATTCCGCGCGCCGTCCGCGCCCGTCCGGCGGCTGTGTAGCAGGTTTGTCGGCGGCTCTGAACCGCATTGCGTGCCGTCAGTGCACAGGCCGGCAGCCGACGGCGGCGGCATCGCGGTGGCACGCAAGCGGCATGCGCCAGGCACATGCCGCATCCGTGTCCGCCGCGCCTTACCGTGCGCAGCCGCTGTGTGTCAGTGCACCACGTCGGCCCCGATGACGTCCTTGGCGACCACCGACCAGGACAGCTTGCCAAAGCCCTTGTTGCCCCACTCGGTGCCCCAGCTGTTTTCGACGAGTAGCCCTTCGCTGTCGTAGCCCAGCGCGATCACCGCGTGCCCGCCCAGGATCGGCGTCTTGGTGTCATAGTCGACCTGGTTTGTTGGTGTGAGGTCTTCGAACCCCTGGCGGACATAGAAGCCGATGGCCACCGGCGTGGACGAGGCCAGCGCGAGTTTGATCTGTTCGATCAGGGCCCGCCCGCCATTGCCGTCGCCCGAATACAGCACGGTGTACTTGCGGTACGGCGTGCGGTTCTTGGCGGCGTTGGCGCGGTCGGCCGCGGTGGGTGGGTTCTTCCAGTTGTAGTTGCCCCACGAATAATGCTGCTCGGTGTCGATGCCTTGGGCCAGCGCGACGTCCAGCGGCGCTTCCAGCGTGGAGCCCTCATCGACGCCACCGTTGACCTGACTGTAGAGATACATCGGGGCAAAGCGGGTTTGCGCCTGCTTGTTGGCGTTGGCATACCAACCGGTCAGGGTGTGGGCGGTTGCCCATGACGCACACGACCCCACCTGGCCCTGGTCGCCCGGGGTAATTGCCCAGGCCGTCAGGTCGACCGTGGCGGGCAGGGGTTTGGCGGCGCTGGCAATGCCGAACAACGGAGTGACCGGCTGCATCAACGACGAGGGTTTCAGGCCCATCCCGTGCATTGCCGCCTGTGCGGCGGCGGAGGACAGGCTCAGGGCAGCGAGCAGGCAGAGCGTGAGCGAACGTTGCTTGGTCATGAAGGCAAACTCCAGGCGAGAGAGGAATGCAGTCGTGCGCGTTTCTGGAACCATGGCCGGCAAGCGGGCAAGCGTGTGCGACACCACCGCTGCGGCGCGCAACGTTGAATGCGGATGCCGCGGAACCACGGAACTGCAACGCCGTGATCAACGCAGACTCGAGAAAAGCAATGGCCCCGTGATGCGCAACTGCACTGGCATCGTTGCGCCTGGCGGCGAAGCGCGCGGCGGTGATGCGAAACCCTGGCGATGCAACGGAAGCGTGTCCTGGGCCTCTGTTGCATTTTTGCAGGGCAAAACCTGCATTTCCTAACGGGATCACAGTGCCGGTCGCCGAGCCTGCCGATCGCCCACTTCACATTCGCTTCAAATTCGCCTCAAACCTGCGACACCGGCGCAACGCACCCTGGCGACCTCCCAGACTGAGGAAGGTCGATGAAATCCCTGAAACTGTTGTTGCGCTTCGCCACCATTGGCGGATTGATCCTGTTGCTGCTGATTCCATTGCTGCTGATCCGCGGCACGGTGCA
Organism: Xanthomonas sp. NCPPB 3218; assembly: GCF_056725185.1. Lineage (NCBI taxonomy): Bacteria > Pseudomonadati > Pseudomonadota > Gammaproteobacteria > Lysobacterales > Lysobacteraceae > Xanthomonas > Xanthomonas sp. NCPPB 3218. Next base: position 3,392,989 of record NZ_CM161516.1, on the reverse strand, counting down.
GGACCGTGCGCGTTACCGCGACGAGGCGGTGGAGCGGGTGGCGCAGAGCAAGGCCGGTGAGCAGCAGTTCATCGCGCCGGTGCGGGTGCTGCCGTTTACCGAGGACGTACAGGTCACCGAGCCGGACGAGCAAGGCAACCCGCGCAAGGTCTGGCGCAAGCGCGACGGCCAGTTGCTGCAGACCCCGCGCACGCTCACCCTGAGCGGCGAGCTGACCCCGTCCGAGCGCAAGATCGGCCTGTTCCGTGTGCAGGTGTATTCGTGGAAGGCCAGGCTCAAGGCCGAGTTCGACCCGTTCGACTATCCGGCCGTGGCCGGTCGCCGCTATGGCCGGCCGCATCTGGCGGTGGGCATTTCCGATGTGCGCGGCCTGGTCGGCACGCCGAGCCTGCGGGTGGACGGCCGCAGCTTGCCGCTGGAGAGCGGGGCCGGCGGCCTGGTGGGGCGCTCGGCCGGTATCCATGCCGATCTGCAGCCGCTGGGCGATGCGCTGGCCGGCACGCTGGGTGACGGCAACCTGGTGGAGATGTCGTTCGTGCTGGACGGCACCCGCAGCCTGGCGATCGCACCGATTGCCGACAACAACGACATCGCGCTGCGCTCGGCCTGGCCGCATCCGCTGTTCGGCGGGCGCTTCCTGCCGAATGCGCCGACGATCGGCGCACGCGGTTTCGATGCGAGCTGGTCGTTGTCGTCGTTGGCTACCGGCGCACAGAGCCAGCTGCAGTCCAGCCAGCCGTCGCTGGATACGCTGGAGGTGCGGCTGGTCGATCCGGTGGACGTGTATACCCAGGCCGACCGGGCCAGCAAGTACGGCATCCTGTTCGTGGTGCTGACCTTTGTGGCGTTCGTGTTGTTCGAGTTGATCAAGCGTCTGCCGATCCATCCCCTGCAATACCTGCTGGTGGGTCTGGCGCTGGCGATCTTTTTCCTGCTGCTGCTGAGCCTGTCCGAGCACATCGCGTTCTGGCAGGCGTACCTGGTCTCTGCCGCGGCATGTATCGGCCTGCAGTTCTTCTATCTGTCCGGGGTGTTGCGCAGCTGGGCGCGTGCAGCCGGGTTCTCGGCGATGCTCACGGCGTTGTACGGGGTGCTCTACAGCCTGTTGATCTCCGAAGACAACTCGCTGCTGATGGGATCGTTGCTGCTGTTCGGCATCCTGGCCAGCATCATGTGGGTGACCCGCAAGCTCGACTGGTACGAGCTTGGCAACAGCCTGCGCTGAGGCCGGCATGCGCACGCACGCACAGTTGCACCGGCGGGCGCAGCGTTTGCTGCCCGCCGGGATCGACACGGTGGCGCTGCTTCCCGCAGCGCTGCCGCAGTATTGGGACGCTTCGCCGTTGTCGGCCTTGCCCTTGCGCCGCGACGGACGCCGCGGCGTGATCGGCCTGCGGCTGCATGCAGGCACCGCGCAGGCATTGCGCCTGGGCGGCAGCGGCTTCCTGCAGGCGGCGCAGCGGCAGGACGCGGCGGCAGGCAACGCGCGTCCGCGCCGCTACGGGCCGTGGCAGCGGTTGAGCAACGCAGCTACTGGGCGCGCAGCACCGATGCACTGCTCGGTGTGCTGCTGGCCAGCGAGGCGGCGGCGGTGTGGTTGCTGTGGCAGCAGCCGGCTGCGGCGGCTCCGGGCAATGGCGGCTGGCTGCGCTGACGTACGGCGGCGCAGCTGCGCCAGGCTGGCTTACCATGGCCGGCATGAGCGGCTCCTCCCTGATCGTTGAAACGGTGCGCGGCACGCAGGTGCTGCCGCATCTGGCTGCGGTGGCGCAACTGCGCATCGCGGTGTTCCGCGCCTGGCCATACCTGTACGACGGCGACGCCGATTACGAGCGCGGCTATCTGGCCGCCTACGCGGCCTCGCCGGACAGCGTGTTCGTGCTGGCACGCGATGGCGATGCGGTGATCGGCGCCTCCACCGGGCTGCCGCTGCTCGACGACAGCGAAGCCTTCCATGCGCCGTTCCATGCGGCCGGCATCGACCCGGCCAGCGTGTTCTATTTCGGCGAATCGGTGCTGCTGCCGGACTATCGCGGGCAGGGAATCGGCCACGCATTTTTCGACCAGCGCGAGGCGCATGCGCGTGCACTGGGCCGCTTCGCGCTCACTGCGTTCTGCGCGGTGGAACGCGCAGAAGACGATCCGCGCAAGCCGGCCGACCATCGACCCAACGACGTGTTCTGGCGCAAGCGTGGCTATGCACCGCAAGCAGACATGCGCGTGCAATTGGCATGGACAGAGTTGCAACACGGCGAGATCGACCACAGTCTGCGGGTATGGACGCGGCCACTGCCGCCGTGACCGAGTCACTTCTTACGCCATCGATCAATCGCAACCAGGCCAGCAGATGAAAATTGCCGTCGCCAAATACCCGATCGGCAAACCTGCCGACTTTGCCGCGTTCGCCGCACGCCAGTCGGCGCTGGTGGGCGAGGCTGCCGCCGCTGGCGCACGCCTGCTGGTGCTGCCGGAGTATCTGTCGCTGGAGCTGGGCGCGACCTTCGGTACGCAGATTTCTGCCGGGTTGCCGGAGTCGCTGGCGGCGATCCAGGCGCTGCGCGCGCCGTGGCTGGAGCTGTTTGCCGGCCTGGCGCGCCAGCATCAGCTGCATCTGGTGGCCGGCAGCTTTCTGCTGGACCTGGGCCAGGGCCGTTACCGTAATCGCAGCGACTGGTTCACCCCCGATGGCCGGCATGGCTGGCAGGACAAGCTGCAGCTGACCGGCTTCGAAAAGGCCACCGGGCTGATCGAGCCGGGCAATGCGCTGAAGGTGTTCGACCTGGATGGCGTGCGTGCGGCGATCGCGATCTGCTACGACAGCGAGTTCCCGCTGCCGGTGCGCGCGCAGTACGAGGCCGGCGCGCGGCTGTTGATCGTGCCCAGTTGCACCGACACCGCCGCCGGGGCGATGCGGGTACGGGTCGGCTGCCTGGCGCGCGCGCTGGAAAACCGCGTGTTCGTCGCGCAATCGGTCACGGCCGGGCAAGCACCGTGGAGCCCGGCGCTGGACGTCAATACCGGCGAAGCGGCGGTGTTCGCACCGATGGATGTCGGCTTCCCCGCCGATGGCGTGCTCGCGCAGACCCAGGGCACTGCCGTGTGGGCCTATGCAGAGCTGGATTTCGCCGCCTTCGAGGCCAGTCGCGCGCAGGCGCAGGTCGCCAACGATCGCGATTGGGTCGGTCAATTGGGCGCTCACGTTGCACGTGCCAGGCTGGCGACGTTCGACTGATAGAGCGTGGTCCTCAAAGGACGATGTTCATCGTCGGGCGAGCGCAGCCGGTGTTCGCGACGGCACTGCCATACGTACGCTGCAACGTTCACGCGCCGTGCCTCAAGTGGTGACCGCGCGCTACGGTACCTCAGCTACTTTCATCCCTTGCAATACCTCCCACCAGGTTCCCATGGCCAAGAAAACCCTGATTCCGCACAGCGTCCGTCTCGAGTTCGCGCCTGGCGCGCTGGTGCACAGCAATCTGTCCGGTGCGGCCTTCACCGATGACTGGCTGTGGGTGGCCGGCGACGAGGCCTGCGCGGTGGATCGCCTGCGCAGGCTCGACCCCGTGCAGCGCGAGACGCTGCGCTTCGGCCAGGGGCAGAGCTTTGCGCTGGCCGAGTTGCTGGACCTGCCCGGCGAGGCGGCCGAGGAGGCGGATCTGGAAGGCATGGCGCTGTCGGAGGGATTCCTCTGGGTGATCGGCTCGCATGGGCTCAAGCGCAAGAATGCCAAGCGCAGTCGCGACGATGCCGAAAACGCCAAACGCCTGACCAAGCTCAAGCTCGACGCCAACCGCCGCCTGCTGGCCTGCCTACCGATCGAGCGCGATGCCGACGGCACCCCGCGCCTGGTGCGCGAAGCCGCTGACGGCCGTCGCGCGCTGCGGCTCAAGGGCGATGCCAAACACAACCAGCTCACCGAGCTGCTGGCCGACGACCCGCACTTCGGCCCGTTCCTGAAGATCCCCGGCAAGGACAACGGCTTCGATATCGAAGGCATCGTGGTGGACGGCGAGCGCCTGCTACTGGGCCTGCGCGGGCCGGTGCTGCGCGGCTGGTCGGCGCTGCTGGAGATCCGGGTGCAGGCGCATGGCGAGCACCTGCGCCTCGCGCCGCTGGACGAGGACGGCACGCTGCTGCGCAAGCACTTCCTGCAATTGGGCGGGCTGGGCATCCGCGACCTGCATTATTCCGGCGACGACCTGTACCTGCTGGCGGGCCCGACCATGGTGCTGAACGGCGAAATCCGCCTGTTCAAATGGCCGGGCGCGCGTGCAGTGCTGGCCGCCAACCAGGCGCCGGTGCGCTTTCAGCACGCGCTGCTGGAATCGGCGGTGTTGCCGCACGGCACCGACAGCGACCGCGCCGAGGCGATCTGCAATCTTCCCAGCCACCTGGCCGGCGACACGCCCAGCTGGCTGGTGCTGTACGACGCGCCCGGCCCGGCGCGCAGTGGCGGCGATGACGTGGTCTACGGCGACCTGTTACGCAACCGCTGAGCCGCGCGCGGGCAGGTCTGCGCTGGTCAAGGTAAAATCGGCCGACTCCCGTTTTGCCGAGCGCTCCATGACCTGCCGCACCCGTTTTGCCCCCAGCCCCACCGGTTACCTGCACATCGGCGGCGCCCGCACCGCCCTGTATTGCTGGCTGGAGGCACGCCGCCGCGGCGGGCAGTTCGTGCTGCGCATCGAAGACACCGACCGTGAGCGCAGCACCCAGGCCGCGATCGACGCCATCCTGGAGGCGATGGAATGGCTGGGCCTGGGTTACGACGAGGGCCCGATCTACCAGACCCAGCGCGTCGCCCGCTACCAGGAGGTCGCCGAGCAGCTGCTGGCCCAGGGCAAGGCCTATTACGCCTACGAAACCCGCGAGGAACTCGACGCCATGCGCGAGGCCGCGATGGCCAGGCAGGAAAAGCCGCGCTACAACGGCGCCGCCCGCGAGCAGAACCTGCCGTACCGCGACGACCCCAACCGGGTCATCCGCTTCAAGAATCCGGTCGGCGGCACAGTGGTGTTCGACGACCTGATCAAGGGCGTCATCGAGATCGCCAACAGCGAGCTCGACGACATGGTGATCTTCCGCCCGGACGGCTTCCCCACCTACAACTTCGCGGTGGTGGTGGACGACTGGGACATGGGCATCACCGAGGTGATCCGCGGCGACGACCACATCAACAACACGCCGCGCCAGATCAACATCTATGAGGCGCTGGGCGCCCCGGTGCCGAAGTTCGCGCACATGCCGATGATCCTGGACGAGCAGGGCGCCAAGCTGTCCAAGCGCACCGGCGCGGCCGACGTGATGCAGTACAAGGACGCCGGCTATCTGCCGCATGCGCTGATCAACTACCTGGCCCGTCTGGGCTGGTCGCACGGCGACCAGGAGTTGTTCAGTCGGCAGGAACTGCTCGACCTGTTCGACGTGAAGAACGTCAATTCCAAGGCCGCGCGGCTGGACATGGCCAAGCTGGGCTGGGTCAACCAGCACTACCTCAAGACCGACGACCCGGCCAGCATCGCCCCGCAGCTGGAATACCAGCTCGCCAGGCTGGGCATCGATGTCGCCGCCGGCCCGGCCGCCGCCGATGTGGTGGTGGCGCTGCGCGAGCGCGTGCAGACCTTGAAGGAAATGGCCGAAAAAGCCGTGGTCTGGTACCAGCCGCTGGAAACCTACGACGAGGCGGCGGTGATGAAGCACCTCAAGCTGGGCGCAGAAGTGCCGCTGGGCAAGGCGCGCGAACTGCTGGCGGCACAGAGCGAATGGAGCGTGGAGACCGTCTCGGCCGCGTTGCACGACGCGGCCGCCGCGCTGGAGCTGGGCATGGGCAAGGTGGCCCAGCCGCTGCGCGTGGCCATCACCGGCACCCAGGTCAGCCCGGACATTTCGCAGACGGTGTACCTGGCCGGACGCGAGGGCGCCTTGAAACGCATCGATGCGGCACTCATCAAGATAGGGGCGGGCTGACCGCCGGAGCCTGTGATGAAAACCAACGAACACGCCTGCACTGCACCGCATCACCATGTCGACGACGCCAACGGCTTCGTGCGCGCGGTGGAGCGCGCCTGCAGCGAGCGCGGCCTGCGGCTGACGCCGATCCGCGCCAATGTGCTGCGGCTGATCGCCGACGCCGGCAAACCGGTCAAGGCCTACGAACTGCTGGACTGGGTGCGCGAAGGCAAGGGCGTTGGCGCCGACGCTCCGCCCACGGTGTACCGCGCGCTGGATTTCCTGATGGCCAACGGCTTCGTGCACAAGCTCGAGTCGGTCAACGCCTTCGTCGCCTGCCACCACCCCAACAGCGCCCAGCACTCGGTGCCGTTCTTGATCTGCGACCGCTGTCATAGCGCGGTGGAACTGGAAGACCGCGAGGTGGTGGCGCAACTGGAAGCGCGCGCCAAGGCGCTGGGCTTCCAGCCGCAGGCGCAGACGCTGGAAGTACACGGCCTGTGCGCCAAGTGCGCGGTGGCCGAGTAAGCATCGCAAGGCAAACGCAGGGCGGTTCAGTTGAAGCGGCTAACAAACCCTCGCGGGCACCTTGCGGCATGGATGCCGCGCAAACGCTTGCAGGGACGTACTTGCAGCGTGTGCCGCGACTTTAGGCGGGCAAGGGCCCTGCAGCCAGGCAGCAGATCAGCTGGCGTGACGTAGTTCGGTTAGCCGCTTTATAAGTTGCCGGCAGTGCGCAGACGCAGCCATCTGCTGCAGACAACTGCGCTGTTGTTGTCACAGCAACCAAGCTTCGAGCAGTACGCGCTTGCACGAGTGCCATGCACGCGCATCAGCGGGGTCGCCAGCGACTCATCGCTTATCCAAGCTATCAGACACCACCGCACATCACGCCGCGGCGTCGGTCTTGCATCCATAGCCCGCCAGAAACAGGGCGACTGCGCGCTGCGTCGCTTCGCGCAGATACTCGGGCGAGGGGTTCTTCAGCGCGCCGAACAGGCAGGGCATCAAGGTTTCCGCCTCCAGCAGCCCGCCGAACTGCCTTGACGCGATCAGGACGTCGGCGCAGCGGATCACGCCGCGATCCATCTGCGTCTGCAGGTAATCGGCCATGCGTTGCACGCCTTCTTCCGGACCGGAGTTGAAGAACAGCGCGCCCACGTCCGACCGCCCCGACACGCCGATGATGGTCTGCCAGATGGTGATCGAGCTGGGCGCGCACAGGAAACCGAGGATGTCCTCGCCGAAGCGCTGCAAGGTCTCGGCGACCGGGCCGTTGCTCTGCGAAAGCGCGTCCAGCAGCGGGTCGATGTAGCGGTCGGACATGTCCTTGGCAAACGCCACGAACAACTCCTCCTTGGACGGGAAATAGCCGTAGAGCGTGCGCTTGGAGCCGCCGACGCGGGCGGCGATCTGCGACATCGAGGCGCCTTCGAAGCCCAGTTCGAGGAACACCTCGCTGGCCGCCTGCACGATGGCGTCTCGTTTTTCTTCGGTTCTGACCCGCATCCACTGACTCCCTTGGGCACTTAAGTATACCGACTGGGCAGGAATGCTTGACGGCCACGGATGCGCTTATTAGGATACCGAACCGTACCGTTTAGATTTAACCATCCTGCGTCCCGTCGGAGACCTCCTCGTGCGTCCTCATGCTTCGTTTCGCCTGCCCCTGCTCGCTGCTGCCGTTGCTGCCACCGTCCTGCTCAGTGCCTGCGGCAGCCCGCCGGGCGGCCCGCCGCCGGAGGAGGGCATGCCCGAAATGGGCGTGCTGACCGTAAAGCCGCAGCCGGTGACGCTGACTACCGAACTGCCTGGACGCACGGTTCCCTACCTGATCGCCGAAGTTCGCCCGCAGGTGGGCGGCATCGTGCAATCGCGCCAGTTCACTGAGGGCGGCGACGTCAAGGCCGGGCAGACGCTGTACCAGATCGATCCGGCGACCTACCGCGCCAGCTATGCCAGCGCCCAGGCCACCCTGGCCAAGGCGCAGGCCAACCTGCGCACCGCCAGACTCAAGGCCGAGCGCTACACCGAACTGGTGCAGATCAAGGCCATTAGCCAGCAGGATGGCGACGACACCGCCGCCGCGCTGGGCCAGGCCGAGGCCGACGTGGCAGCCGGTAAGGCCAGCGTGGAAACCGCGCGCATCAACCTGGCCTTCGCGCGCCTGGACGCGCCGATCTCCGGCCGCATCGGCCGCTCCAGCGTCACCCCGGGCGCCTTGGTGACCGCCAACCAGGCCACCGCACTGACCACCATCCAGCAATTGGACCCGATCTACATCGACGTCACCCAGCCCAGCGCGGCCTTGCTCCGCCTGAAGCAGGCGATGGCGCGCGGCGAGCTGGAGAAGGCCGGCGACGACGCGGCCAAGGTGTCGCTGCTGTTGGAAGACGGCAGCACCTATCCGCTGCAGGGCCACCTGGCGTTCTCCGATGTCACCGTCGACCAGAACACCGGCTCGATCACCTTGCGCGCGGTGTTCCCGAACCCGAATGCGGAGTTGTTGCCGGGCATGTATGTGCGCGCGGTGCTGCAGGAAGGCATCAAGGAGCAGGGCGTGCTGGTGCCGCAGCAGGCGGTCTCGCGCAACGGCGCCGGCAAGCCGACCGCGTTCGTGGTCGGCGCCGACCACAAGCTGCACCTGCGCGTGCTGGAAACCGACCGCGAAGTCGGCGACCAATGGCTGGTGCGCAGCGGTCTGAAGGCCGGCGAGCAACTGGTGGTCGAAGGCGTCTCGCGCGCCCGCGACGGCATCGAGGTCAAGACCGTGCCGTGGCAGCCCAAGGGCACGCCGGCTGCCGGTGCCGGCAATGCAGCCGCTGGCACTCCTTCCGCCCCGACCGCACCGCGTGCGGCCAACTGAGGCGGGATCACACGTCATGGCACGCTTCTTTATCGATCGTCCGATCTTCGCCTGGGTGTTGGCCATCATCGTGATGCTGGCCGGCATCCTGTCCATCGCCACCTTGCCGATTGCGCAATACCCCAGCATCGCGCCGCCGGCCGTCGCCATCACCGCCAACTATCCGGGCGCCTCGGCGCAGACCCTGGAAGACACCGTCACCCAGGTCATCGAGCAGAAGATGAAGGGGCTGGACCACCTCAGCTATATGGCCTCCACCAGCGAATCCAGCGGTGCGGTGACCATCACGCTGACCTTCGACAACGGCACCGATCCGGACACCGCGCAGGTGCAGGTGCAGAACAAGTTGTCGCTGGCCACGCCGTTGCTGCCGCAGGAAGTGCAGCAGCAGGGCGTGACGGTGACCAAGTCGGCCACCAACTTCCTCAACGTGCTGGCCTTCACTTCCGAAGACGGCAGCATGAGCGATTCGGACCTGTCCGATTACGTGGCGGCCAACGTGCAGGAAACCATCAGCCGCGTCGAAGGCGTGGGCGACACCACCTTGTTCGGCTCGCAGTACGCGATGCGGGTATGGATGGACCCGAACAAGTTGAACAACTTCAGCCTGACTCCGGTGGATGTGCGCACCGCGATCCAGGCGCAAAACGCGCAGGTTTCCGCCGGCCAGCTGGGCGCGTTGCCGGCGGTGCCCAACCAGCAACTCAATGCCACCATCACCGCGCAGACCCGGCTGAAGACCGCCGAGGAGTTCGAGAACATTTTGCTGCGCACGCAGTCCGATGGCTCGCAGGTGCGCCTGCGTGATGTGGCACGCATCGAGCTGGGCAGCGAGAGCTACAACACGGTGGGCCGCTACAACGGCAAGCCGGCCGCCGGTCTGGCGATCAAGCTGGCCACCGGCGCCAATGCGCTGGATACGGTGCGCGCGATCGACAAGAGCCTGGAGGAGCAGGAGAAATTCTTCCCGCCCGGCATGAAGGTGCAAAAGCCGTACGACACCACGCCGTTCGTGCGCATCTCCATCGAGCAGGTGGTGCATACGCTGATCGAAGCGGTGGTGCTGGTGTTTCTGGTGATGTACCTGTTCCTGCAGAATTTCCGCGCGACCTTGATCCCGACCATCGCGGTGCCGGTGGTGTTGCTCGGCACCTTCGGCGTGCTGGCGGCGTTCGGTTTTACCATCAACACGCTGACCATGTTCGCGATGGTGCTGGCGATCGGCCTGCTGGTGGACGATGCCATCGTGGTGGTGGAAAACGTCGAACGCGTGATGGGCGAGGAGCAGTTGTCGCCCAAGGACGCCACGCGCAAGTCGATGGACCAGATCTCCGGCGCGCTGGTCGGCGTGGCCCTGGTGCTGGCCGCGGTGTTCGTGCCGATGGCGTTCTTCGGCGGTTCCACCGGCGTGATCTACCGGCAGTTCTCGATCACGATCGTCTCGGCCATGACCTTGTCGGTGCTGGTGGCGATGATCCTGACCCCGGCCCTGTGCGCCACCCTGCTCAAGCCGGTGGAGAAGGGCCATGGTCTGGCGACCACCGGGTTCTTCGGCTGGTTCAACCGCATGTTCGATCGCGGCAACAACGGCTATCAGGGCGTGGTGCGGCACATGCTGGGCAAGGGCTGGCGCTACATGCTGGCCTACGCGGTGTTGCTGGCGTTGGTGGTGTTCGGCTTCATGAAGCTGCCGGTGGGCTTCCTGCCGGACGAGGACCAGGGCACGCTGTTCGTGCTGGTGCAGTTGCCGCCCGGTGCCACCGATGCGCGCACCGGCGAGGTGCTCAAGCAGGTGGAGCATCACTTCCTGGTCGATCAGAAGGACTCGGTTGCCGGCATTTTCGCGGTCTCCGGTTTCAGCTTTGCCGGTACCGGCCAGAACGTGGGCTTTGCCTTCGTCAAGTTACGCCCGTGGGACGAGCGCACCGGCAAGGGTCAGAGCGTCACCGACGTGGCGGGCAAGGCCGGTGCGTTCTTCAGCACCATTCGCGATGCCAAGGTGTTTGCGTTCGCACCGCCGGCGGTGTCGGAGCTGGGCAATGCGACCGGCTTCGACCTGATGCTGCAGGACCGCGCCAACCTCGGCCACGAGGCCTTGATGCAGGCGCGTAACCAGCTGCTGGCTGAGCTGTCGCAGGACAAGCGGCTGGTGGCGGTGCGCCCGAACGGGCAGGAAGACACGCCCGAGTTCAAGCTGGAAATCGATTCGCACAAGGCGCAGGCCATGGGCGTGTCGATCGCGGATATCAACAACACCTTCTCCAGCGCCTGGGGCAGTACCTACGTCAACGACTTCATCGACAAGGGCCGCGTCAAGAAGGTGATGCTGCAGGCCGATGCGGTGTACCGCATGAATCCGCAGGACATCGACCGCTGGTTCGTGCGCAACAGCGCCGGCACGATGGTGCCGTTCAACGCTTTCGCCACTGCCAGCTGGAGTTCGGGCTCGCCGCGTCTGGAGCGCTACAACAGCGTGCCGTCGGTGGAGATCCTGGGCATGGCGATGCCGGGTGCCGCCTCCAGCGGCGAGGCGATGCAGATCGTCGAAGCGGCGGCGGCCAAGTTGCCGCCGGGCATCGGCTACGAGTGGACCGGGTTGTCGCGGCAGGAGAAATCCTCGACCGGCCAGACCGGCCTGTTGTACGGGTTGTCGATCCTGATCGTGTTCCTGTGTCTGGCCGCGTTGTACGAAAGCTGGGCGATTCCGTTCTCGGTGATCCTGGTGGTGCCGCTGGGCGTGTTTGGCACGCTGCTGGGCGCAATGCTGACCTGGAAAATGAACGATGTGTACTTCCAGGTGGGCCTGCTCACCACGATTGGCCTGGCATCGAAGAACGCGATCCTGATCGTGGAATTTGCCAAGGAGCTGCATGAAAGCGGCAAGAGCCTGGTCGCAGCGGCACTGGAAGCGGCGCGCATGCGCTTGCGGCCGATCCTGATGACATCGCTGGCCTTCATCCTGGGCGTGGTGCCGCTGGTGCTCGGCAGTGGTGCCGGTGCAGGCGCGCAGCATGCCTTGGGCACCGCGGTGATCGGCGGCATGTTGTCCGGCACGATCCTGGCGATCTTCTTCGTGCCGTTGTTCTTCGTGCTCATCAGCGGCTTGTTCAAGCGTCGCGCACAGCCCACTTCGCCCGCACCGCAACCGGCAGGACACTGAGATGACACCGATCCGCATGACATTGACCGCGATCGCGGTGGCCGGCGTGCTGTCCGGATGCACGCTGATGCCGCGCTATGCACGGCCCGACGCACCGGTGCCCGAGCGCTTTGCCGGCACCGAGCTCTCGACGGCATCCACTACCACCGATACGGCCAGCCCCGCGCAGGCGATCGATATCGCCAACATCGGCTGGCGGCAGGTGTTCACCGACCCGGCGCTACAGCAGGTGATCGCGCTGGCACTGGAGAACAATCGCGACCTGCGTGTGGCCGCGCTCAACATCGAGGTGGCACGTGCGCAGTACCGGGTGGAGCGCGCTGCGCTGCTGCCCGCCGTGCAGGGCACCGGCACCGCCAACAACGCGCGTACGCCGTCGGAGCTGGCCATTCCGGGCCAGCCGCAGGTGTTCCGGACCTACAGCGCCAATATCGGCGTCAGTGCGTACGAGCTGGATCTGTTCGGACGTGTGCGTAGTCTCAAGGAACAGGCGCTGCAGCAGTTCCTGTCCACCGCCGAGGCACGCCGCAGCACCCATATCAGTCTGGTGGCCGAAGTGGCAACCGCCTATCTGACGCTGGCGGCCGATCAGCAGTTGCTGCAGCTGGCGCAGTCCACCTTGAGCAGCCAGGGCGACAGTTATCGCCTGCAACAACGCAGTTTCGAGCTGGGCGTAGCCTCGCAGCTCAGCTTGCGCCAGGCGCAGACCACGGTGGAAACCGCACGCGTGGATGTGGAGCGCTATACCGCGCAGGTGGCGCAGGACCGCAATGCATTGGTGCTGCTGGTCGGCACGCAGGTGCCGGCGGAGCTGTTGCCGCAGGCCTTGCCCGACGGCGCCAGCGTGGACGGCAACGTGCTGGCCAGCGTGCCGGCCGGGCTGCCGTCGCAGTTGCTGCAGCGCCGCCCGGACATCCTGGAGGCCGAGCGCAACCTGCGTGCGGCCAACGCCAACATCGGTGCGGCGCGCGCGGCGTTCTTCCCGAGCATTAGCCTGACCGCATCGACCGGCTCGTCCAGCAGCAGCCTGTCCAACCTGTTCGATTCCGGCACCCGCGCTTGGAGCTTCGTGCCCACGCTGACGCTGCCGATCTTCAACGCCGGGCGTAACCGCGCCAACCTGGACATGGCCAAGGCCAACCGCGATATCGAAGTGGCGCAGTACGAAAAGGCGATCCAGAGCGCATTCCGCGAGGTCTCCGATGCGCTCGCGCAACGCGAGACCCTGGGCCGGCAATTGCAGGCGCAACAGGCCCTGGTCGATGCCACTGCCGACAGTTACCGGCTGTCGCAGGCGCGCTTCGAACGCGGCGTGGACAGCTACCTGCAGGCGCTGGATGCGCAGCGCGCGCTGTACAGCGCGCAGCAGAACTTGATCACCACGCAGCTGTCGCGCTTCACCAATCTGGCGACGTTCTACAAGGCGATGGGCGGCGGTTGGCTGCAATCGGCCGACCCGGCAGTGGCCACGACGGCGACGGGGCAGCCACGTGGATGACGCCGCTGCCGAGGTCCCGGCGCCCAGGCGCGCACCGCACGACAAGCGTGGCGCGATCCTGCGCGCGGCAGCCGAGCTATTTCCACGCCAGGGCTTCGACAAGACCAGCATGGACAGCATCGCCGAGCGCGCAATGGTGTCCAAGGCCACGGTGTATGCGCACTTCGCGTCCAAGGAGGTGCTGTTCCGCACCACCCTGGAGGCGCTGGCGCACCAGTCGCCCAATCCCTGGGAGGCGCTGTTGAACATGCGCGGCCCGTTGCCCGTGCGTCTGCTCGCCATCGCCGACGCGGTCGTGCGCATGGCGGCCAGCAATGCGCTGGGCGATGCCGCCTACGGCCTGGTGCGGCCGCCGGCACTGCCCAGCCAGATACGCGAGGAGATGTGGACGCTGGGCTTCGAGCGCTACGACACCACGATGCGTGCGGTGTTGGCGCGCGAAGTGGAGCAGGGCAGCCTGGTCATCGACAATCTGCCGGATGCCTCGGTGCATTTCTTCGGATTGATGACCGGGATGCCGGCCAACGCGGCACTGCATGGCAGCACGTTGCCAGCACCGGCCGCCACGCAGCACGGGTATGTCGCCAGTGCGGTGGCGCTGTTTCTGCGCGCGTATCGGCCGCAACCGCCGGTGGTGACAGCGGAAGGCAAGCGCGAGGTACCGAGCGGGTTCTAGCTGCGGCGGCAGGCAGCGCAATGGGCGTTACCGAGAAGGCCTGGTCGCGCGCAAGCACGCTCCTACACGGGCGTGTCAGCGCGCCAGGTTGTGCCGCAACGCATCGATTACCCCCTTCAACCCGGCCGCAAACCGACGCTGTCGTAGGAGCGTGCCCGCGCGCGACGGGGCGTTACCGAGAAGGCCTGGTCGCGCGCAGGCACGCTCCTACACAAGCGTGTCACCGCACCAGGTCAAGCCGCAATGCGTCGATCACCCCTTCAAACCCGCCGCAAACCGACGCTGTCGTAGGAGCGCGCCCGCGCGCGATGGGGCGTTACCGAGAAGGTCTGGTCGCGCGCAGGCAGGCTCCTACACGAGCGTGTCACCGCAACGGATCGTGTCGCAATGCGTCGATCATCTCTTCAAACCCGTCCGCAAGCCGACGCTGTCGTAGGAGCGTGCCCGCGCGCGATGGGGCGTTACCGAGAAGACCTGGTCGCGCGCAGGCACGCTCCTACACGGGTGTGTCAGCGCGTCAGATCGTGCCGCAACGCATCGATCACTACCTTGAGTGCGCGCGAGGATTGGCGGCGGCTGGGGTAATAGGCGTGAGCCATCGAACGGCTCGCACCAGTCCTCCAGCACGCGGCGTAGCCGGCCGACGGCGATGTGCCCTAGCGCCATGGTTTCCGGCAAGAACGCGGGTCCGCCGCCGGCCAACGCGGCACGCAGGATGGCGCTGCTGCCGTTGAAGGTCCATGGCCGTCCACGCGCACCTTAACCTCGCGGCCGTCCTTTTCGAAATCCCAGGGCAGCAGGCCACCATGGGTGGGCAGGCGCAAGCCGATGCAGTTGTGCCGGGCCAGCTCGGCCGGCGCGGCGGGGATGGTGTGGTGCACGAAGTAGTCCGGCACCGTCACCACCGCCATGCGCTGCATCGGGCTGATCGGCACCGCGATCATGTCCTTGGCGACCTGGTCGCCCAGCCGGATGCCGATGTCGTAGCGCTCGGCAACGATGTCGGCCAGCCCGTAATCGACGGTGACCTCGATCTTGAGGTCGGGATAGTCGGGCAGTACGTTCGACAACCCCGGCCAGATATAGGCATCGGCGGCGTGGCCGGCGGTGGTGATACGGATGGTGCCGGCCGGCTTGTCGCGGAAGTCGGTGAGCGCGCATGCCATTCATGCCGCTGCATCATGCGCGATGGTGCGTGATGGCTTCAAATCCGAGATGTCATTGCCGCATTGATGCGCTGTGTTTCTAGGTGCATGCGCGGTTGCCCGGGTAATGCCGGCGCACACGCGCGCTACAGTGCAGGCACTTGGATCGAGGAGCACTGCCATGAATCTGTTCGCAACTGCGATGTCGCTGTCGATGATGGCTGCCGTCACGCCCGGTGGTGAAGAGCAACAGGCGATCAGGGTGAGCAAGGCCGGTGGCGCCGCATCTGCGGCCGGCCCGGCCGACTATTTCACCGGCAAGGTGCGCATCGATGCGCCCTTCCAGGCCGACGCGCCGGCGCGGGTGGGCGGCGCCACGGTGACTTTCGAACCTGGCGCGCGCACCGCCTGGCACACCCACCCACTGGGGCAGACGCTGATCGTCACCGCCGGTGCCGGGCGCGTGCAGGAATGGGGCAAGCCGGCGCAGCAGATCCGCCCGGGCGACATCGTGTGGATTCCGCCGGGCGTCAAGCACTGGCACGGTGCCAACGCCACGGTGGCGATGTCGCATATCGCCATCGCCGAAGCGCAGGACGGCTCGCCGGTGACGTGGCTGGAGCAGGTCAGCGAGGCGCAGTACGCGGCCGAATGACACGGCGCTCAACGGTGACGTGGTGCGGTCTGCCGCGTCATCGTAGGTGATGCATGTCGCTTAGTGCAGGAGCGCGTGACTAGGCTCCGCTGCGTCACTGCGCACGAATGAGCTTACGCCGCTTGTGTCGCAGCCTGTGCCCCGGCTCGCAACCGTTGTGCGTCACGTGCGGGCGGCGCGCCAAGAATGCGTGCGTAGTCGCGACTGAATTGCGAGGCGCTTTCGTAACCGACGCGGAAGCCGGCATCGGCGGCATTCAGCGTTTCGGCCAGCATCAGCCGGCGCGCTTCGTGCACGCGCAGATGCGAGCGATATTCCAGCGGCGTCATCGAGGTGACCGCCTTGAAATGCGCATGAAAGGTGGAGCGGCTCATTGCCGACAGATCGGCGATCTGCTCGATGCGGAAGCGCTGTGCGTAGTGCTCGCGCAGCCAGACAATGGCTTTGGAAATCTGGTTGAGCCGGCTGTCGGCGATGGCCATCTGGCGGACCACCGCATTGGCCGGATCGGCCATCAGGCGATAGAGCACTTCGCGCAGGACCAGCGGCGCCAGCGCGGCGATCTCCTGCGGTTGATCGAGCAGACGCGCCAGCCGCACTGCAGCGTCCTGCAATGGCGGGGTGCTGTGGTTGAGCAACAAGCCGGCCTGCGCCGCATCGCGTTGCGGCTCCACCAGCTCCGGGTGGCTGACGGCCAGGTCGCTCAGCACGGCGGTGTCCAGATCCAGGCAGAAACACAGATACGGCTGCGCGGCGCTGGCCTCGATCACCGAACCGACGATCGGCAGATCCACCGAGGCCACCAGATACATCTGCGGGTGATAGAGATACGCCGCCGCGCCCAGCATCGCCTGCTTGCGGCCTTGCGCCACCAGGCACAACATCGGCGTGTAGACCGTGGGCACCGACACGGTGGGCGAGGCGCTGCGCATGATCTGCAGCCCGGCAATCCGGGTGGCGTGCATGCCGTCGCCAGGAGCATGGCGCAGCAGGATGTCGGTCATCTCGGTCAAGGCGGACATGCAGGACTCGGCGGTGGCACCAGGCGGCTCGGCCGCGATGCCGTCGATCGTACAAGACCCACTGTCATGGAGCCCACATGCCGACCGCAGCAGCGGCAAAGGCAGCGCCGGGTGGCACCGGCACCGGCGGGCAGGCCCGCGCGCCCGACGCCCGACAATCGCAGGCCAGACACGATCCTGCGCTCACACACGCGCCGTATCATGGGTGTCCGTTCCCGTGACCACCCCGTCCCATGCCCGCAAAACGTTCGACCATCGCCGCACCGGCAAGCCCGGCCGACTGGAAGGCGCTCGAGGCCGCCGCCACGGCCGAACTTGCGCGCCGCACGGCGCAAGCGCATCGGCAGATCCTGGGATTGTTGAACACGCATGGGCATCTGCTCAGCGAAGCGCAGCGGCGTGGATTGCACCGGCGCTTGCTGCGTGCAGGGCGCTAAACGAGGGCGCTAGGGCGCCAGCGACATCCTTGACGCTAGAGCGACGGTGCCAACGTGCCGGTCGCACGCGCTTTATTGATTGGTGAGTCGAGTGCGCGGTGCCCTCACCACTTGCGGGACACGCCGTGAATCCGTCCGTGTAGATTCCTTGGCGGCCTCCATGCCGCCAAGGGTCCCGCAACCGGCAGGGACACCTCACCAAAAAGGTGGTCCGCGCTCGCATAAGAGCTGCTTGTCGCGCGAAGTGCATTCGTCGTTGATTGTGGGGTCGCGCAGGTGCATCGCTATCCAAATGCACGTGACACGCTGCGCTTGCCCATGCGCACCGACCATCCCGACTGGTTGTCGTTAGAGATGCATCGGGCGGTGAGCTGGCACATCGGCATCAAACAACGCGCATCTGGCACTGCTTTTAATCGTGCACACCGACCATCCAGGCAGGTCCTTGCCCGCCTACCGTCGCGGGACCTTACGCGGCATGGATGCCGCGTAAGAGCCTACAGGGACGTACTTGCGGCGTGTCCCGCGATGGTGGGCGGGCAAGGGCCCTGCAGCCAAGCTACAGATCGCCCGCTTTACAGCTAAGCTATCCGCTACGCCGTAGATCGTCCACTCTGCCTTGCGGCGTGTGCTGCGAGGGTGGGGGGCAAGGGCCCTGCAGCAAGGCGGCAGATCGCCTTCCTTACAACTGATCTCTCCGCAAACCCCCATATCGGGCTCTCCGGCTTGCAACGTGCTCCGCGGTGGTGAGCGGGCAGGGGCCCTGCAGCAAACTCGCAGATCGCCGGCTACCACTGATCCGACAGCGCGACTCGACCGAATCCAGCCACTAATCAACCAAGATGTTGATTAGCAGCCACGCATCGATCCACGTCCAGCAAGGACCGGCAAACGCAAGCAACGCGCTCGCGTTCAACCGCCAAGCTCCCACGGCGGCACTTCGCCCAGGCGTTCCTGCAGAAAATCCACGAATGCACGCACACGCGGTGGCTGCAGCTGGCGCGCCGGCATCACCGCGTTGATCTGCGAGGTTGGCGGCGGGTAATCGGGGAGTACCTCGACCAACCGGCCGTTGCGCAGCTCCTCGGCGATATGCCAGTACGAATGCAGCGCGATGCCTTGGCCGGCGACGGCCGCATCGCGGATCAACTCACCGAAATTGCTCTCGAAGCGGCTCTGCATGCGCACGCGCACCAGGCCGCCCTCCGGTGTTTGCAACTGCCAGACATCTTGGCGGCCGTCGCGGCCCATCAGCAGCACGCCGGCATGCCCAGCCAGGTCGTCCGGCGTGCGCGGGGTGCCATGGCGCTGCAGATAGTCGGGCGAGGCGGCGAGGGTGCGGCGGTTGTCGGCGATGCGCCGCGCTACCAGCCCGGAGTCGTCCAGCGGGCCGATGCGGATCGCCAGATCGAAGCCTTGCTTGACCAGGTCCACCAGGTCGTCGCTCAGGTGCGCACTGATGTGCACGCGCGGATGACGGGCCTGAAATTCCGGTAGCAACGGCGACACGTACTGCCGCCCGAACGAGGCCGACATGGTCATGCGCAGGATGCCGCCGACCGCGTGTGCGCTCTCGCGCAGATCGTCGGCCAGCGCATCCAGATCCTGCACCAGCACGCGGCCGCGCTCGGCCAGGCGCTGGCCTTCGGGGGTCGGGTGCAGCCGACGCGTGGTCCGGTGCAGCAGGCGCACGCCCAGGTCGCGCTCCAGCCGCTTCAGGCGCTGGCTGGCGACCGCTACCGACAAATCCAGGCTGCGCGCGCCGGCAGTGATCGAGCCGGAGTCGAGCACGCGCAGGAACAGCGCGATATCGCCGAGGCGGTCCATGCGATTCTCAATGATTGCTTGATAGTGAATCAGGATAACAGGGGTTTTTGCTTAGGACGCTGGAGCGCAGGCTGTGGGTTGTCTCCCCTGGTCCATGCCCATGTCCGCTTCCGCGCGTTCTTCCCGTTTTCCGCCAGCGCTGCTGGCGCTGACCATCGGTGCCTTCGGCATCGGCACCACCGAGTTCGTGATCATGGGCCTGCTGCAGCAGGTGGCCACCGACCTGGGCGTGTCGCTCAGCGCTGCCGGCCTGCTGATCAGCGGCTATGCGCTGGGGGTGTTTGTCGGGGCGCCGGTGCTGACCCTGGCCAGTGCGAAGCTGCCGCGCAAGGCGGTGCTGGTCGGCTTGATGGCGATCTTCACCCTGGGCAACGTGGCCTGCGCGCTGGCGCCGGACTACACCAGCCTGATGGTTGCGCGCGTGCTGACCTCGCTGGCGCACGGCACCTTCTTCGGCGTGGGCGCGGTGGTGGCCACCTCGCTGGTCCCGGCCGAGCGCCGTGCCTCGGCGATCTCGCTGATGTTTGCCGGGCTGACCGTGGCCACCCTGCTGGGCGTGCCGGCCGGCGCCTGGCTGGGTCTGCAGCTGGGCTGGCGGGCGACGTTTTGGGCGGTTGCGGTCGTCGGCGTGCTGGCCACGGCCGCGGTGGCACTGTGGGTACCGGCGAACGCAGGCGCGGCCGTGCCGGTGTCGTGGCGCCAGGAAGTGGCGGTGCTGGGACGCGGGCAGGTGCTGCTGGCCCTGGCGATCACGGTGGTGGGCTATGCCGGCGTATTCGCGGTATTCACCTATATCCAGCCGTTGCTGGTGGACGTGAGCGGTTTCGCGCAGACGGCGGTCTCGCCGGTGTTGCTGGTCTTCGGCGTCGGCATGATCGTGGGCAATCTGCTGGGCGGGCGTCTGGCCGACCGGCGTCCCACCGCCGCGTTGCTGGGCAGCCTGGCGGCATTGGTGGTGGTGCTCGCCGCGATGGGCCTGGTCCTGCACAACAAGACCGCGATGGTGGTGTTCGTCGGGCTGCTGGGCGTGGCCGCCTTCGCCACCGTGGCGCCGCTGCAGTTGCGCGTGCTCGAGCATGCACGCGGTGCCGGCCAGAACCTGGCTTCCAGTCTCAATATCGCCGCGTTCAATCTGGGCAATGCGCTGGGCGCCTGGCTGGGCGGCGTGGTGATCGCCACCCATGCCGGCCTGGTCGCCACGCCCTGGGTCGCCGCGCTGTTGAGCGCGCTCGGCCTGGGCATCGCGTTGTGGAGCGTGCAACTGCAACGCCGGCGTACCGCCGCGCCGGGCGTGTGTGCGCCGGCAGGTTGATTCGTTTCTTAGGCATGAGGGCAGTGACCGCGCAACCGGCAGCCCTGCGCGATCGCACGGGTGGTCGGCGAGCGGAGCCTGGCGCCTGGCATCGCGCATGGCCGTATCGATCGGCAGCGCGCGGATTTTCCTTCGGTTTCAAGGAGCATTGCGATGGAGACACGTTTTCTCGGCCGTTCCGGTTTCAAGGTCCCGGTGCTCGGTCTGGGGGCCGGTACCTTTGGCGGCAAGGGGCCGCTGTTTTCTGCATGGGGCGATACCGATGTGGCGCAGGCGCAGCGCATGATCGATCTGTGCCTGGAGGCGGGCCTGAACCTGTTTGACACCGCCGATGTGTATTCGGACGGCGCCTCTGAAGAGATCCTCGGCCAGGCGCTGCAGGGCCGCCGCGATCAGGTGATCCTCTCGACCAAGACCGGCCTGCGCCTGGGCGATGGGCCCAACGATGCCGGTGCCTCGCGCTTCCGCCTGTTGCGCGCGGTGGATGCCTCGTTGCGGCGCCTGCGCACCGACTATATCGATCTGCTGCAACTGCATGCCTTCGATGCGATGACGCCGGTGGAAGAAACCCTGTCCACGCTGGATGGGCTGGTCCGCGCCGGCAAGGTGCGCTACCTGGGTGCGTCCAATTACGCCGGCTGGCAGCTGATGAAGTCGTTGGCGGTGGCCGATGCGCAGGGCTGGAGCCGCTTTGTCGCCAATCAGACCTATTACTCGCTGGCCGGGCGCGACTACGAATGGGAGCTGATGCCGCTGGGCATCGACCAGGGCGTGGGCGCGGTGGTGTGGAGTCCGCTGGGCTGGGGGCGCCTGACCGGCAAGCTGCGCCGCGGCCAGGCATTGCCCGAACACAGTCGCCTGCATGCCACCGCTGCCGCCGGGCCGGCGATCAGTGACGAGCGCCTGTTCGACATCGTCGATGTGCTCGACGCGATTGCCGACGAGACAGGCCGCAGCGTGCCGCAGATCGCCATCAACTGGCTGCTGCAACGGCCCACCGTGAGCACGGTGCTGATCGGCGCACGTGACGAAGCGCAGCTGCGCCAGAACCTGGGCGCGGTGGGCTGGTCGCTGACGGACGCGCAACGCGCGCGCCTGGATGCGGTGAGCGCGGTGGAGCCACCGTATCCGTACTACCCGTACTGGCGCGGGCACTTTGCCGAACGCAGCCCGCTGCCGGTGTGATGCCGCATCACAATGGCCGTGCCGTGCGCGGAACTATCTCGGGATAGGGCACCTCGATGTCTCGAAAGAGCCGGAAGAGCGCATCCGGGTTGAATGGCGGATGCGACAGGGCGTCGATCGGCTCCCGGTGCGCGGTTGCGCAGCCGATGCCGGCGGTGAGAAAGCGCAGCGGTCGCATGGCCGCGAAGACGTAGCAGCTGGACCACTGCCACAGGCAGGCATGCGCCGCGCCTGCGTTCCCGCGTTGCGCGTCCAAGGACGTGGCCGCGCGCTCGGACGTGGACCGCGCGACAGCCGTGGACTGCCGCGCGGGATGACGTCTTGGCTTGCCTACCAGCGATACGCCACCGACATCTGGTACTGCCGTCCGGCGATCGGCCGGCCCATGAACACGCCGCCGGTCGCTGCACCCGGGACACGCACATTGCCTTCAGTCAGGCCCAGCGTGTCGGTGACGTTGCTGCCGCTGGCGGTCACTTCCCAGTGCTCGCCCACATGCAGGTTGGCGCCAAGGTCGAGCATGTCGTAGGACGGCAGCCGCTGGCTGTTGGCCAGGTCCGCAAAGCGATCGCCGATGTAGGAATAGGTGGCAAACACCTTGAGGTCGCCGAACGGCAGCATCCAGTAGTAGCTGGGCGTGATGCGGAACTGGCGCTTTGGCTGGCGCATCACCTGGTTGCCGGTGAACTCGCGGTAGTTGCGGTACTTGGCATCCAGCCACACCCCGGTGCCAGCCAGCTCGAAGCCGCCGAACGGGCGGATGGCGCCTTCCACCTCCAGCCCGCGCGCACGCGAGTCGCCAACGGTGGTGAAGTTTTCACCATTGGCCAGGAACGCCTGGAACGGCGAGTTCTTGAAGGTGTTGTAGAACGCGGTCAGGTACAGGTCGTAGCTGCTGGCACCGGACTTGAGCCCGAGTTCGTACTGATCCACTTCCTGCACGCGATTCTGGCCATCGCGCAGATTGTCGAAGCCGGGGAACTTCACCCCTGAATTGACGCGTGCGAACAGGCTGTTGTGGGTATCGAGCGTGAAGTTCAGCCCCGCCGTCCAGGAGAACGCCTCATCGTCCTGGTCGATGCGGCGCGTGCTGGCCAGGGCGAGCGAGGTGGCGTTGTCGTACAGCGTGTCCGGGTTGCCGTCCAGATCGACGGTGGCGGTGTCGTGCACATCGCCGGTGACGCTCTGGCGTTCGTAGCGGGCGCCCAGGTCCAGGCGCAGCCGCGCGTTGAGCTCCCATTCGTCGGCGACGAAGGCGGCGATGTTCTCGCCATCGTAGTTGGCGCGCAGGTTGAAGAACGCGGTGCTGGTGAAACCCTGGCGCGTGGCCTGTTGGCCGTTGTCCAGCGCCAGATCGATCCGGCGCGCATTGTTCTGCGCGGTAAGCAGCATGGTGTTGCCCAGGTACCAGGTGTCGGCCGAGGAGTACTTGGCATAGTACGCACCCACGGTGAGCGTGTTGCCCGTAAACAATTCGCGGCTCAGGCGCAAATCGTTGGTGACCGAATTCAGGCGCTTGTCCACCGACCACCAGCCGGCTTCCAGCACTTGCTGATTCGGATCGACGACGCCGCCGCCATTGGTGAAGCTACCGCTGCCGGTAGTGCCGTAACTGGCGATGAAATCGCTCAATCGCACCGGCGCATCGCCGGTGAACAACGCATAGGTCGGCGCGCTGCCGCTCATCACGTTGAAGCGGTCGGCAATGGTCCAGTCGCCGGTCTCCCAGTTCAGTTCGCCGCCGAACACATCGATGTTGACGCCGCGGCCGTCGGCCAGATCGCGGCGGATGGTCTGTCCATCCGGCCCGACCAGCAGATCGACATTGCGGAAGTCGCGGCCGAGCAGGGTGCCGGTTTGCGCATTCAGGCCGGGGAAGCTAGACAGGTCGTTGCCGTTGTTGCGCGACAGCAGCGGAATGGCGGTATAGAAGGCATTGTTGTCGTCGGTATGCCGCGCGTAGAACGACAGCTCACCACTGTCCCAGCGCTTGCTCAAGGTGGCGCTGAATTGGCCACCCTTGTCGGCGGAAAACTGCGGGTCGCGCACGCCGTCGGTTTCGCGAAAGAAACCGCCCACGCTGTAGTACCAGCCATTGCCCATCGGCCCGCTGTTGAAGACATCGATGCGGCGCAGCGCGTTGTTGCCGCCGGTCAGGCGTACGCTGCCTTCGGGCTCGTCCTGGCCTTTTTTCTGGATGAAGTTGACCGTCAGGCCCGGTTGACCGTTGGAGAAGATCGGGCTGGAGCCGCCACGCAACACCTCCATGCGCTCGACCGTGTCGTCGACGCGAAACAGCGTGGAATTTTCCAGGAACGACAGGGTCGGCGGCGGGAACAGCGGCGAGCCATCCAGTTGCATGGTCACGAACGGCGCATCGCCTTCGGATGGCATGCCGCGCACGAAGATATTGGCGCCGGTGCCGCCGCCGCTGGGCTCGGCCCATACGCCGGGTACGATCTTCAGCAGGTCCGCAGTGCTCTGCGGCACCGCCTGCTGGATCTGCTCCGGGCTGGCGGTGGTGATCGAGAAGCTGGCATCGCGCTTGGCCAGGCCCTTGAAGCGCGCGGTGCCGCTGACGATCACTGCATCCAGCGTGGTGGCCTCGCTGCGCGGCTCGGCGGTGGACGTCTGCGCGTGCGCGGCAGGCGCAAGTAGGGCGCCGATGGCAAGGGACAGGGCATAGCGGGGCATCGATGCGGTCATGAAAGCTCTCCTGGGATGACGTCGCAGCTGGCGGCAATGCGCGCGTCGTACACGCGCCGCCAAAGGGTGACCGGCAGCACGTCACAGTGGCCGGTCGCGCAACGCAGCGACACACGTCGCGCTGTTGTTCTAACGGAGTTGCCGGCAAAAGCTGTTGTGCGCTGCGGCACTCGGCGCAGGCGACGTGCTCGCCATCGATCAATGTGGCAAGGCGCCGGACCGCGCGTGCGCAGTGCACGTGTGTCGCTATCGGACCGCGTGTGGGTCGTTTCAACGCGCACCATAGCGGCAGCCGATGCGAACCATCGTCGCGGCACGATGGCCCTTGCGCATGCGCTGCCAGGCACCGTGCGATGGCGCAGCGATGTCGCTGCACGCAAGCCGATAGGCAGGCGCGCGCTTGCGCCTGCTTTACGCTGCTGCGCGTACCGGCGCGGCTTCGCGGATTGGCAGGTTGATCAGTGCGGCGATCACTGCCAGCAGCATGTCGGCGTACCACATCCAGCTGTAATCGCCGAAGCGCTCCAGCGCCAGCCCGCCCAGCCACGCCCCGAAGAAGCCGCCGATCTGGTGCGACAACAAGGTCAGGCCGAACAAGGTGCCCAGGTAGCGCGGGCCGAACAGTTTGCCGATCAAGCCCGCCGTCGGCGGCACCGTGCCCAGCCAGGTAAAGCCCAGCGCTGCAGCGAACAGGTAGAAGGTCAGCGGCGTCGGCGGCGCGATCAGGTACAAGCCGATCAGCACCGCACGGCTGGCATACAAGGCGCACAGCAGCCACTTCATGCGGATGCGTTCGCCGAGCTTGCCGGCGACCAGGCTGCCGGCCACGTTGAACAGGCCGATCAACGCGATCGACACCGCCGACACGCTGGCGGGCAGGCCACAGAGCGCGATCTCGCCGGGCAGGTGCGTGACCAGAAACGCGATATGCACGCCGCAAGTGAAAAAGCCCAGATGCAGGCACCAGTAACTGCGATCGCGCAGGGCAACCTGCAGTTGCGCACGCAGGCCGATGTCGTCGTCTGCGATGGGCGTGTGCGTGCCCGGCGGCGGCGATCTGCGTCGCAGCGGCCAGGCCAGCGGCAAGGTCAGCAAGGAGATCATCGCCAGCCCGGTCATCGCCCTGGCCCAACCGGCGGCGCCGATCATCAGCTGCACCAGTGGCGCAAACACGAACTGGCCGAGCGAGCCGCCGGCATTGATCAGCCCGGCCGCGAACGAGCGCCGCTCCGGCGCCAGACGTCCGGCAGTGGCACCGATCAGCACCGAAAAACTGCCGGCGCCCGCACCGGCGGCAGCCAGGATGCCCAGCGAGACGATCAGGCCCCACTCGCTGGCCAGCCACGGGCTCAGTCCCAGGCCCAGCGACAACAGCACGCCGCCAAACAGCAGCACCGGCAGTGGCCCGCGCGCATCGGCGATCGCGCCGAATACCGGCTGCACCGCACCCCAGACCAGTTGCCCCACCGCCAGCGCGAAGCTGATCGACGCGATGCCGATCCCGGTCTGGCGATGGATCGGCTCCACGAACAGGCCGGTGGTCTGGCGTGCGCCCATCGTCAGCATCAGCATGGCCGAGGCGGTGAGCAGCAATCCCCACTGCGCGCTGGTGCGGGCGCTCGCAGAGGTATTCATGGCGCTGCCTCCGCGTCCAGGGCCGCATCCAGTTGCATCAAGGTGGCGTGCAACTGCGCGGTGGAAGCGCTGCCGAACAGCGTTTCCAGCTGCGTCTGTGCGCGTTGCCAATGCGGCAGGGCGCGCACCAGCAGCCCGCGCCCACTGCGGCTCAGTACCACCAGTTTCTGGCGCGCATCCTCGCCGCGACGTGCCTGCACCCAGCCCGCCGCCAGCAGCGGCTTGAGATTGCGGGTCAGCGTGGTGCGATCCATGCCCAGCGAGTGCGCCAACGCGCCCAACGGCTGTGCGCTGACCAGCCGGCGCAGGATCGAGTATTCGTTGAGGCTCAGGCCCACCTGTGCCAGGGCATGGTCGTACAGCTGCGAGGTGCGCCGTGCGGCACGGCGTAGCTGGAAGCAGGTGCAGGGGCCGGTCCCGGACATGGCGATGCTCCACGAGGATGCTCGCACTTTGCGTGCATATGCACCTATTGGCAAGCGCGTGGCGAACTTGGGGCGCTTGTCCGTCGACGTACGCTCGGTCGAGTCTGCAAGGCAATCGCATACCGCTCAACCCGCGCCAATGTCGGCGCTGGCACATGCGTTGGTGTGCACCGGCAGCCTTGCTATCGGCCGACGCCGGCAAGCGGCCTCGGTGTGATCGGTCAGCGGGGCGTCGAGCCAGCCCGTGCAATGCAGCGCATCGGCTCGCCGCTGCGAGTGGCATTGCAGCGCAGGGCTGTCATCGCCGCGCCAATGCGCGCAGCATTGCAGTACGCCAAGGCCGGCAGCCCCCCGCCGGACATGACGAGGCCGCCCGAAGGCGGCCTCGCTTATGACGGCGGGAGAGAGGTACCGTCAGAAGAACAGGCGCACGCCGAACGAGGCGCTGCGGCCGGGAAGCATCACGTCGTCCTTGAGGAAGGAGGTGTGCACGCGTGCGTCCTGGTTGGTCAGGTTGTTGCCGTCCAGGAACACTTCCCACGCGTTGCTGCCGCGGTCCACGTGGTAGGCAAGATGCGCATCGACGAAGGTATAGCCGTCGGTCGGGGTTTCGTTCACCGCCACCTTGTCCTGCTTCATGGTGCGGGTGGCGCCGAGCGAGGCGCGCCATGCATCGGCGTTCCAGCGCATCTGCGCGCCGACGCGGCCCGGTGCGATGCGCGGCAGGTTGCCGCCATCCTTCAGGCGCGCACGCACGGTGTCGCCGAACACGCGCAGATCCCACGCGCCGGTGTCGTTGTCGGCCAGATGGAAGGTGGCCTCGCCCTCGAAACCGTGGAACACCGCATCGTTCTGCGTCCACTGGCGGATCGGCAGAAAGTCGTTGTCTTCTTCGTTGAACCATTGGCCGCCGGTATCGACGATGTAGACAAAGTCGTTGTAGCGGTTGTAGTACGCGGCGATCTTGGCATCCACCCATGCGTTCTGGAAGTTCAGGCCCAGCTCGGCCTGGTTGGCCTTTTCGGTCTTCAGATCCGCATCGCCGATCTCGTAGGCGAGGGTGGCGATGTGGGGGCCGTTGGCGAACAGCTCTTCCTCGGCCGGTGCGCGTTCGGCGTGGTCGAGGTTGGCGGTCAGGCGCCATTGTTCGTTGAAACGGAAGCCGCCGCTGGCCGAGAAGCTGGTCGGGGTGAAGTCGCGGTCCACGCCGATGTCGGTGCGGTACTTGACCTTGTCCACGCGCGCGCCGACTTCGGCGGTGACGCGCTCCCAGCTGTTGCGCGCGACGCCGAACACGCCGAGCGAGCGGGTGTCGGTCTTGGGCACGAAGGATTCCTCGCCGATCGCCTGGAAGGTGGTGTCGCTGCCCTGCAGGCCGAACGCGGTCTGCCAGCCGCCGCCGAAGGTGAAGGAGGCTTCCACGCGGCCTTCGTTGGCGCGCTTGGTGAACACGGTGCCGACTTCGGCGCCTTCGAACTCGGTGTGCGCGTAATCGGTGTGGCCGAAGCTGTAGCGCAGCGCGCTGCCTTCGCCCCAGGGATCGGTCAGCCCGCCCTTGAGGTCGTAGCGGTCCTGCTGCAGCTTCAAGGACACCCCGCGCTCGCCGATCGTCGGGTCGCCCGGCTCGCCGGGGTTGCCGTAGTTGTCACGGAAGCGCGAGGCCGACAGGCCGACGAAACCCCAGTCGCCGGACAGCGAGGCGCCGACCGAGCCGACCTTGGAGTCGATCCAGCTGTTGAGCTGGCGCCCCTGCGGGGTGTCGTAATCGTTCTGGTTGCGGTACACGCCGTCGGCATGGATCGACAGGCCGCTGCCATTGCCGGCATCGACGCGGAACATGTCGGTGTTGCCGTCCTTGTCGCCACCGTCGAAGCGCACTTCGGCGCGGCCGCTGAAGCCGTCCACCGGGGTTTCGGCAATGCGCCCGTCGACCACGTTGACCACGCCGCCGATCGCGCCGGAGCCGTACAGCAGCGTGGACGGGCCCTTGAGCACCTCGATCTGGTTGGCCAGGAACGGCTCGATCGCCGGCGAGTGGTCCTGGCTGACCGTGGACACGTCCTGGGTCGACAGGCCATCGCGCAGCACCGCCACGCGCGGGCCGTCCAGGCCACGGATGATCGGCCGGCCGACGCCGGGGCCGAAGTTGGAACTCTGCACGCCGGGCAGGCTGGCCACGGTCTCGCCCAGGCTGGAGCTGCGTACCTCGTCCAGACGCTCGCCGGCCAGTACCTCGACCGGGCGGCTCAACTCGCCGGCCGCATCGCGCAACGGGCTGGCGGTGACGACGACCTTGTCCAGGTCCTTGATATGGCGGCCACTGGAAGCGGTGGCGTCATGGCGCGTGTCCGAGCTGGGCGGGGTCTGCGGGTCGGCGGCTGCCGGTGCGTCCTCGGCCAGGGCCAGGGCGGGCGTCAGCAGGCTGGTCAACGCCAGCGAGAGCGTGGAGCGGCGGAACGAGAAAGCGAGGCGAGGGTGCATGGCGGGCCGGACTCTGTGATTGTTACTGTATATCAATGATAAGGCGCAGCTTGGCTGCTGTGCCGACGGCAGGACCCGCTCACCTGCGCGATGCAGCGGTGCGGGTCTGGAACAAGGAAGATGTTATATTATTCCACGTCGCCGCGAGCCCCTGCTGGAAGTCATGCCTCTACCGTCCCTTCGCCATGTGCTCGACCGCTTCGGTGCGACCGGTTCGCTGCTATGCGCCGTGCATTGCGCGGTGCTGCCGCTGGTGCTGGCCCTGGCCCCGTCGTTGGGCCTGTCGTTCTGGCTGGGCGATGGGGTCGAACTGGCCATTGTGGTGTTCGTGACGCTGCTGGGGCTGTTCAGCCTGGTGCTGGGCTATCGCCGCCACAAGGCGCTGCACGCGCTGGCACTGTTGCTGCCGGGCTTGTTGCTGCTGTGGGCCGGCCTGCTCTACGACCCCTTGCACCACGCGGTGGTGCCGCATGCAGTGGTGATGACGCTCGGCGGCGCGCTGGTCGGCATCGCCCACTTGGTCAATCTGCGTCTGAACCACGGGCATGCCCACGTCCACGACGCCAGCTGCGCGCACTAGCCCGGGCTGCGCGGGCAGGGCCTACGTGGTAGGCTTGCCGGCCTTGCGCGAGGGCGCCGCCGGCGTAAACCTCGCCAGACCCGTGTTCAGCGCGGGGATTTTGTATTCAGTATTCACATTCAGGAGTCGACGAACATGGGTAAGGGTGACCGCAAGACCGCCAAGGGCAAGCGCTACAATTCCAGCTACGGCAATTCGCGTTCGCACGCGGTGAGCAAGGTTGTCGTGGGTGCAGCTGCCCCGGTTGCCAAGAAGGGCGTGGTCAAGGCGCCGGCCAAGAAGGCTGTCGCCAAGAAGACCGTTGCCAAGGCCGGCTGATCCCTAGCCCGCTTCGCGACACCAAAACGCGGCGCTTGCGCCGCGTTTTTTATGTCCGGCATCGGCGCAGACGCGCGCTGCAGCGCTCGCCCTAGCAGCCATTCCGCTACCGGCCTGCGTCGAAGCGGCGACCTGCGCGCCGCTGGCGTCGGTTCGCGCATGGTGGAACAGCCCGTCCGGAGTGCGCGGCGGTCATGGCCGGCAGCTGCACACTGCGGTCGGTCGACCCTGCTCCGCTCTCCCGTCTGTGATGTTCAGTGCGTCGTCGCCGTAGCCGGCGAGGTGCGGGACGGCATCGGCGCCAGCAACTGTTCGGCCAGGCCGCGATAGATCGGCGTCTTGCACACCAGCCCGGACATTGCGCGCGCGATCAGCACGGTAGCCAGGATCGGCAACAGCATCTGGCTGGTGTCGGTCAGTTCCAGCGAGATCACCGCCGAGGTCAACGGCGCCTGGGTCACGCCGGTCAGATACGCGCACATGCCCAGCAGCACGAAGGTGCGCGGGTCCACGCCCGGCATCAGCACCGACAGGTTGTGGCCGATGCCGGCGCCCACCGCCAGCGCCGGCGAGAACAGCCCGCCCGGAATGCCGGCCAGGTAGGAGACCAGATTGGCCAGCAGCTTCATCAGCCCGAATTCGTGGCCGACCACTGCATGGCCCTGCACCAGGCTGCGCGCCTGCTCGTAGCCGGTGCCGAACGCGCCTTGCCCGAACACCAGCGCCAGCCCGACCAAGGCCACCCCGCACAGCGCGGCCAGCAGCACCGGATGGCGCTGGCGCAGCGTTGCCAGCCAGCGCGGTTTGCCGCTGACGCTGGCCAGCACCAGGCGCGCGAAGATGCCGCCAAGCAGGCCGGCCACGCTGCCGCATAGCGCGATCGCCAGCCAGGCCTGGCCCAGCGGCAAGGCCACCGCCACCTTGCCGAAGTAGGTGTAGTTGCCCAACAGGCCCAGCGACACCACGCCACCGACGATCACCGCGGTCAGCAAGGTGCCGGAGAAGCGGTGCTCGAAGCGCCCGCTCAATTCCTCGATCGCAAACACCACCCCTGCCAGCGGCGTGTTGAACGCCGCGGCGATACCGGCCGCGCCGCCGGCAAGCAGGAAATGCGAGAGCTCGCGCGGATCGCGAAACCCGAACCAGCGCCCGAACACATGCATCAGGCTGGCGCCGACATGCACGGTGGGGCCTTCGCGTCCGACCGAGGCGCCACCGAGCAGCGACAAGGTGGTCAGGGCAAGCTTGCCGATCGACACGCGCAGCGACAGATTGGTCTGGCGAAATGCCGCGTCGTCATGCTCCAGCGCCGCGATGACCTGCGGGATGCCGCTGCCACGCGTGGGCCGCATCGCGCCGGAGGTGAGCCAGGCCAGCAGGGCGAAGATGCCCGGCGTCAGCAGCAGTGCCCACCAGATCGAATGCGCGGTGATGCGCTGGAACAACTGGAAGGCGGCGTCGCTGGCCTTGGCGAACACGATCGCCACCAGTGCTACTGCAATTGCGCCACCCCAGAGTGCGGCGCGACGACGCCAGCCTTGGCTGGACAACAACGGCCGCAGCCGAAGCCGGCGCGGCGAGGGATCAGGAGCAGACATGGCGCCATTGTCGCATCCGCGCCGCGCGGCCGCGACGCGTCACTCAGCGGGTGACGGCCGGCGGCACGCGCAGGGCCGGAAGCAGCGTGCCGGGATTTCCATCATTGGGCGCGGCGGGAATGCCCAGCAGCCGGGTCATCAGCGCATACACATCGACGTTGTCGAAACCCGGCAAGCTCTTGCCCTGCGCCAGATCCGGGCCCTGCGCCAGGAACACCGCGCGCATCGACGGCAGCGCCGGATCGAAACCGTGCGAGCCGCGCATCTGATCGCGCGGGCGCTTGGCCAGCTTGTCCGGGAACAGTGCATCCCAGCCTTCGTGCATCTGGCACACGATCGGCGGAATGCGCGGATGCGTGCCGTAGTGCCAGCGTGCCGGCAGCTCCTTCTTGCGCCAGCAGTCGTACTGCGCATGCGCACCGAGCAGGCCGGCTTCGGCGCGGGCCTGCTGTCCCGGCAATGGCGCAAAGCCGATTACCTGCCCGTCGGTCACGGCAGTGGCGATGTCCGGGCGCGCCATGTCTTCCACGCTGATCGCATGCCCGGGCGCCACCTCGGCCATGCCGTGGTCGGAGACCACGACGATATTGGTGCGCTCGCGCGTGCCGTCGCGCTGCATGCCGGCCAGCAGCCGGCCGATCGCGCCATCCACCGCACGCACGTTGTCGGCGTATTCGCGCGACTCCGGGCCGTGGTCGTGGCCGGCTTCGTCCACGTGTTCGAAATACAGCGTGACCAGGCGGTTGCGGTCGGCGCCGGAGGCGGCCAGCCAGCCCCGCACTTCGTCCACGCGCGCGTCCAGGCTGGTGCCTTCTTCGTAATGGCGCCAACGCGTGGGGCGCACGCCGCCGATCGCCGCCTCGCTGCCCGGCCACGACCAGGTTGCGGCATGCAGGCCGTGCGTTTCCGCGCCCACCCACAGCGGCTCGCCGCCCCACCAGCGCGCATCGCCGACGGCATCCTGCTTGCTCAGCCAGAAGCCGCCCAGCGTCGCATCGCGCATGCTGTTGTGCACGATGCCGTGGTGGTCCGGGCGCAGGCCGGTGACCAGCGTGTAGTGATTGGGAAAGGTCAGCGACGGGTACGACGGCGTCATCCAGCGCGCACGTACGCCGTCGTGCGCGAGTTGCGACAGAGTCGGTGTGATGCCGCGATCGAGCATGTCCGCGCGCAGCCCGTCGATGGAGATCAGCAGCACGCTGTGCGGTACATCGCTGTGCGGTGCGCCGGCCGACGCGGGCGCCGCCGGGGCGGGCGTTGGCGTACTGCGCGAAGGGGCGTGAGAACTGCAGGCTGCGAGCAGTGCGAGCGCGGCAAACACAAAACGTCGATCGATCATCGCGCCAGTTTACGGCCTGGCAATGACGTCGCGAAGTCAGCGCGTGCCGGCGGCGGATGCGGCGAACAGATCGTCGGCCGCTGCGCCCTGGCGCGGCGACCAGCCTTCCAGCTGCAACAAGGCCTGCTTGGTCGGCAGGCCGCCGCCGAAGCCGGTCAGCGCACCATTGGCGCCGATCACGCGGTGGCAGGGCAGCACGATCGGCAATGGATTGCGCCCATTGGCAGCGCCGACCGCGCGGCTGGCGGCGGGGCGTCCCACCGCATGCGCGAGTTGCGCATAGCTCCAGGTCTGCCCGAACGGAATCTGCGCCAGCGTATGCCAGACCTGCAGCTGGAACGGCGTGCCGGTCGGGGCCAATGGCAAATCGAAGCTGCGCCGCCCGCCATACAGATAGTCGAGCAATTGCTCGCGCGCCTCGCGCACCAGCGGCGCATCGGGGTCGTGCTGCCAACGCGCGCGGCCGAGCGCGTCGTAGCGGTTCTGCGCGAACAGGATGTGGTGCACGCCGACAGCATCGGCGGCCACGCTGAGCGCGCCGATCGGCGAGGGAAAGGTGTCGTAATACAACGTGCTCATGAGCGGGTATCCTTGCGATCGACAGCGAGATGCCACAGGTGCAATACAGCGTAGGCGCGCCACGGCCGCCAGGCCTGCGAGCGCGCTTCGGTGGCACGCTCGCTCAGGCGCTCGGGCGTGCCGAGCACCTGCTGCAGGATCAGGTCGCCGGCCGGAAACGCGTCCGGATGCGACAGCGCACGCATGGCGACGTAGTGCGCGGTCCACGGCCCGATGCCGGGCAACGCGGTGCAGGCGGCGACGAACTCGGACAGGCGCTGGCCGGCGCCGAAATGCAGCTGCCCTTGCGCGCAGGCCGAGGCTAATGCACGCAGCGTGGCGGCGCGCGCCCGCGGCAGGCCGAGTTGTTCCAGCGGCGCCTCGGCCAGCTGTGCCGGGGTCGGAAAGATGCGGTCCAGGCCGGGCGGCATTTCCAGATGATGGCCGCCATGCCGGTCGACCAGCCGCGCCGCCAGCGTTGCCGCGCCGGCCACGCTGATCTGCTGGCCCAGCACGGCGCGCACGGCCACTTCGAAGCCGTCCCAGCCGCCCGGCACGCGCAGCCCGGGGCGGCGCGCGATCGCCTCGGCCAGCAGCGGCTCGGTCGCCAGCGTGGCGTGCACCGCCTGCAGGTCTGCATCCAGATCGAACAGGCGGCGCACCCGCCGCACGATCTGCGGAATCTGGCGCGGGTCGGTCGCGCCGATGCGCAGCAGCAACTCCGCACGCTGCGGCGCCGCGCTGACCTCGATCAGCGTTGCGTTGCCCGGCGTGCCGATCACGCGCCGGTAGCCGCTGGCGTCGACCTGCTCGATGCCGGGAATCGCGCGGCGTTGCAGGAATGCCAGCATCGCCGGCAGATCCAGCGGCGGGCGGTAGCCCAGGCGCAGTGTCAACTCGCCACCCGGGACCTCGGCACGCTGCTTGCGCAGCGCCGATGGCGGCATCCCGCAGCCTTCCAGGAACGCGGCATTGAAGCGACGCAGGCTGTTGAAGCCGGCCGCCAGCGCGACCTCGGTGACCGGCAATGCGGTCTCGGTCAGCAGTTGCTTGGCCAGCAGCAGCCGGCGCGTGCCGTGCACCTGGATCGGGGTGGCACCGAGCTGCTGCACGAACTGCCGCTGCAGCTGGCGTGCGCTCAGGCCCACTGCGTCGGCCAGGGTCTGCACCGGCTGCTCCTGCAGGGCACCGTCGGCAATCATCGCCAGTGCGCGTTGCACGCTCTCTTCGCCCAGATGCTGCTGCGCCTGCGGCGACAGCTCGGGGCGGCAGCGCAGGCAGGGCCGGTAGCCGGCGGCACTGGCTGCCGCCGCGCTGGGGTAATAGCTGATGTTGCCCGGCTTGGGCGGCGGCGCTGGGCAGACCGGCCGGCAGTAGATACCGGTGCTGCGCACTGCGGTAAAGAACAGCCCGTCGAAGCGTGCATCGCGCGCCAGGCGGGCGCGGTCGCATTGGAGTAGGTCGGGAGTGGCGGTCTGCATGGCGCCAGTCTATGCGCTCGCCCCGGCCCGGGCTGGCCGTTTTCGGACAGGGTTGCACCGGGCCGCCGCGTTCATGGCAGGGTCAAACGCTTCGCCCATTCAGCCATAGACTGAGGGTGATCTCCGTCGCGGTCCGTTGCCTAACATCATGCTGAAACTGCTCTGCCTGTCCCTTTCATGCGTGCTGGCGCTGGCGGCCTGCGACCGCATCAGTACCTCGGCCGATGCCGCCGCGACGCAGCAGAGCGGCGCGGGGCAGGGCGATGGCGACCATATGGTGTCGGTGGATACACCCGAGCCGGTGGCGCCGCCGCCGCGGCCGCGTGCACAGGCCGGCGAAGCCAGCTGGCCGCAGGCGGAGCTGGACGCGGGCAAGGCCTGGATCAGTTGCGCCACCGATTACAGCAGCGAAGCCGGCGACGGCACGCTGCTGCCGGCGCTGGACCGCGCCAGCGTGGAGGCGGCGCTGGCGCCGTGTCGCGACACCGGCCTGCTGCGGGTGCGCTACGCCGGCAAGATCAACGCCGGCTTTGCTGCGTTGGTGTGGCGGCTGGCCGCGGTGGCCGAGCAACTGCGGCTGCCGCATCGCATCCTGGACCTGGATTCCAGTGGCGGGCAGGTGGAAGCGGCGATTCGCGCCGGCGATGTCATCGGCGAATCCAACTGGACCATCTGGGTGCGCGAAGGCTCGATCTGCCACAGCGCCTGCGTGTTCGTGCTGGCCGCCGGCGACAACCGGCTGGTGGCCGGCAAGGTCGGCATCCACCGCATGATGCGGATCAGTTCCAAGGCCACCTCGCGCGCGGAACTCAATCGCGAATTGCGCGAGGTCTACGGCAACGTCAAGGATTATCTGGAGCGCAACGGCGTGGCGGTGGCGGTGGCCGACCTGATGATGACCGTGCCCAACCGCAGCCTGCGCCTGCTGACGATGGACGAGCTGCGCGAGTACGGGCTGGATGGCACCAACGCGGTGCAGGACGACCTGGAGCGCATCCGCCAGATGCGCAAGTGCGGCGACGCCTTCGTGCGCCGCAAGGACGCGTTTCTGGTTGCCTTCGACCAGAAGTGCAAGGGCGAGGGCGCCGATCTGGAGGCGGTCAACGCCTGCGGCCTGGCCTTGAAGCAGCGCTTCGGCTTCCCGGATGCGGCCTGCCCGGAAGAAAGCCCGCTGGCCGAAACCGATGCCGCCGCGCTGCCGGCCACCGCCGCAGCGCAGGCCGCGCCGGCGGCCGACGCGGAGGCAGGAGCGCCAACTGCGGCACCGGCCGCAGAGTCGGCTGCCGAGCCCGCAACGGACCCCACCCAGGGCGAGGGCTGAGCTTCACACCCACCGCACTGCCGGCTGCCTATGGTCGCGGCATACCACGGAGCCGGGGGGCGACATGCTTGGAAAGACGAAAGGCGTTGCGCTGGCATACCTGCCATCGGCGCTGCTGGTGCTGGCCGGATTTGGCGTGGCCGAACTGCTGCAGGTGATCGCTGCGGCCAGCCATGTGCAGTGGCCGGCGACGCTGGCGGTGTGGCTGAGCCTGGCGGCCCTGATCGCGGCCATCGCGCGCGCACTGTGGGTCAGTTGGCGACTGTGGCGGCCGCGTGGTGTCGCGGCGGTTCCGCCCGGCGGCGACATCTGATTTTTGAGTCAAGGCGTGCGTTCCCGGCACCCGGCTCGCGTCGCTTGCACACTCACCTCACCATGCAGCGCAGGTCTTAAACTGCCGCACCCGTCGCGAACCCCGCGGCGGTTCCCATCCGTTTGCTACGCACAAGGTCATCTGCCCCATGCTCCGTCCTCGTCTGCTTGCCGCACTGCTGTTGGCTCCCTCGCTGGTCCTGGCGCAACAGCCGCAGACGGCTGCACGTCCGGCCGCCGCTCCCCAGGCGGCGCCCACGGCCAGCCCGGCGCAGCAGG
Organism: Xanthomonas sp. NCPPB 3218; assembly: GCF_056725185.1. NCBI lineage: Bacteria > Pseudomonadati > Pseudomonadota > Gammaproteobacteria > Lysobacterales > Lysobacteraceae > Xanthomonas > Xanthomonas sp. NCPPB 3218. Next base: position 3,356,224 of record NZ_CM161516.1, on the reverse strand, counting down.
CGCAGCTGACCAAACAGAACACCGAGATGACCCAGGCGGCATTGCGGGTGGCGCAGATGGTCGACGCCAACCAGGTGGCCTCGCTGTGGGATGGCGCCTCCAGCGTCGCCAAGACCGCGGTCAAGCGCGATGTCTTCGTGAGCCAGATCGGCGCCGAACGTGCGCGGCTGGGGGCGGTGGTCGGACGCGGGCAGGGCTCGGTGACACGGGTCAAATACGCTGCCGGCGCGCAGGTGCCCGAAGGCCTGTACGTCAACGTCAGCTTCCCGACCCGGTTTGCCAAGGCCCAGCAGCCGGTGCGCGAGCTGGTGTCGTTCCGCCTGGACGAGGACAAGACCTGGCGTCTCGCCGGTTACAGCCTGCGCGCGTCGATCAAGTGATCTTGCAGCTCATCGGGAGACCCGCGTGGAACTGACCATCGAACTACAGATGCTGGGCTGGGCCATGGTGCTCGGTCTGGTGCAACTGCTGGCCGCCTCGGCCAGCATGACCGCCCAGCGCGGGACCAAATGGAATGCCAGTGCCCGCGATGGCGACCCCAAGCCCCTGACCGGCGTCGCGGCGCGGCTGGATCGCGCCTTCCGCAATTATCAGGAGACCTTCCCGATCTTCGCTGCTGCGGTACTGGCGGTGAGCGTTGCCGGGCGTACCAATGCAGACACCGCACTGGGCGTGCAGCTGTACCTGTGGGCGCGCGTGGCTTACGTGCCGGCGTATGCGGCAGGCATTCCTTACCTGCGCAGCGCAATCTGGGTGGTGTCGTTCTGGGGCATCGTCAAGCTGGTGCGGGCGTTGCTGGGCTGGTGACGCAGGCCGGGCTGCGTGCGCTAGCCTGTGGTTATTGGCTGAGAAAACGCAGCGACAAGCTGCACGCCCGTGACTGCGGTGGTTCGCCTGCTCGGTCGCTGCTTGATCCTGATCAAGGCCGGCCAGCACCACTGCCATTAAACTGAGAGCCGCTACCAAGACGGCTGCGCTTACCGCCATGCGTGCGTGCTCGATGCGGCAGGTGCCACGCGGACATGCCGGTTGCTCTGCGCCGACCGCATCCAGCTGACCATTGCATGCGAGGTCTTGTTAGCTCCTCTGGGTCTTGGTGGTGAAGGAGCGTGGCATGCAATCGGTGGATGTCGCAGTCATTGGTGCCGGGCCGGTCGGCCTGAGTTTTGCGCGGTCGTTGGCCGGCAGTGGCCTGTCGGTGCTGGTGGTCGACCAGCAGCCGCGCGCGCAGCTGGCCGAGCCGGCCTTCGACGGACGCGAAATCGCGCTGACCCATGCCTCGCGTGCACTGCTGGAGCAACTGGGCATCTGGCCGCAGTTTCCCGCCGATGCGATCTCGCCACTGCGCGACGCCCGCGTCATGGACGGACATTCGCACTTCGCGCTGACCTTCGCCGCCTCCGCGCGTGGTGCCGGCGATCTGGGCTGGCTGGTTCCCAATCATCTGATCCGTCGCGCGGCCTGGCAGGCGGTGCAGGCGCAAGCTGCGTTGGAGGTGCGCTGTGCCTGCACGCTGCAGGCCGTGCAGCAGCAGCGCGACCGCGTGGTGCTGCAGTTATCCGATGGGGAAACGGTGGCGGCGCGGCTGCTGGTGGCGGCCGACAGTCGCTTTTCCAGCACCCGGCGCCTGCTCGGCATTGGTGCGCAGCTGCGTGATTTCGGCAAGACCATGCTGGTGTGCCGGATGCGGCATGCGCTGCCGCACCGGCATGCCGCCTGGGAGTGGTTTGGCTACGGCAAGACGCTGGCGTTGTTGCCGCTGCAGGGCAATTGCGCCGGTGCGGTGCTGACCCTGCCGCCGCGACAGGTGGAGGCCTTGCTGGCGATGGAGGCGGCTGACTTCAGTGCGGCAGTGACCGAGGCGTTCGAGCATCGGCTCGGGCCGATGCAGCAGGACGGCAGCCGGCATGCCTATCCGCTGGTGGCGGCCTATGCGCAACGCTTTATCGCCGAGCGTGCCGCGTTGATCGGTGATGCGGCGGTGGGCATGCACCCGGTCACCGCGCACGGCTTTAATTTCGGATTGCAGAGCCAGGCGCGCCTGGCCGAGCGTGTGCGCGCCGCTGCCGCCGCTGGGCGCGACATCGGGGCTGCGGCCCTGCTGCAGGGCTACGAGCGGGCGCACCGGCTGGCGACGCGGCCGCTGTATGAAGCGACCAACGCATTGGCCGCGCTGTATACCGACGACCGTGCGCCGGCCCGCCTGCTGCGACGTGGTGCCTTGCGTGCGGCGCATGCGGTGGCGCCGTTCAAGCAGGCGATTGCGGCGCATCTGACCCAGCGCAGCGTCTGACGTATCGAAGTGGGAGCAGGGAGGCACAGTGCGTGCAGCGCTGCGCTGTGGTCCTCACGCGCAGTGGCTTGTAACGGTGTTCGACATGCGGGCGGGCAATGCGGTCAGCGGCCCGTTCGCGGGTGCTCGTTCGGCAATCGATGGGCTCGATCAGGCCGGATTTGCATGAGGTCGGCTTTCGTCACACGCGCCGCATCGGGCACGCAGCCATCAGGCCGGCGTGTTGACCCGCGCAAGAATCGCATCGATCGCGCTGCGCGCATCGCCGCTGCGCAAGGCGTCTTCCAGCAGTGGAATGACCCAGGCGCAGCCGGCCTTGGTCACGTCTGCGCGCCAGCCGCCGGGCCAGGCTTCCAGCTCGTGCAAGGCCAGCATGCTGCAACCGCCGCGCTCGGCGTGACCGCCACGGATCGACTGCTCGAACCAGAACGGCGTGGGTGAATCGACGTCGATCGAGAAAATATAGACATCGTGGTCCGGGTCTTCAGCCGAGGGCGCGTTGTTGCGCCAGCTGACCTGCACCACGCTCATTCTGCCGGCTCCGCATCGGGGTCCAGCGCCAGCACGCGGATCTCCACATCGTCCAGTTGCACGCACTGGCCGGGGCGGATCTTGGCGGTCTTGCGCAATTCCTGCACGCCATCGACGCTGACCGCGCCGCTGGCGACGATCGCCTTGCCCTGCCCACCGCTGTCGGCAATACCCGCCAGCTTGAGCAACTGGTTGAGTTCGATGTACTCGCCGTCCAGGTCGAATTCCAGAAATTGCATGGTGCGCTCGGTGACAGGAAGACGGCGATTATCCGCCTGTCGCAGCCGGCAACACCACCGTGCCGAACGCAGCCCCGGCAGGTGGAGTCGTGCGCGACGCAGGCGCGCCAGCGGCGGACACGACGCCGGAGACGCGGTGCGGGGCGGCACGCTTATTCGCGTCGAAAGCGTGCAATCTCGTCCAGCATGCTTTCGGCGCGCACGACGCCAGGCCCGGCATGCGCGTTGTCGATGCGCTCCAGCCACGGATGGCGTTTGCGCTGCAGCCGTCGATAGCCGAGCCAGGTGCCGATACCGCCGAATACACCCACCAACAGATTGAGCATCAGCCAGTCGTGCGGCAGGGTCAGGCCGGTCAGCCCGCGCCAGCCGGCGTCGGCCACGGCCACCCACAGCACCCAGAACGCCACGCCCAGCCACGGGGCCACCCGCGTGCGCCAGCGCCGCAGCTGCGCGAGCGCGCGCTGCGTCGGCAGCAGCGGTCCGGCAAAGTCCAGTTGCGCCAGCAGCTGCAGCTGCCGTAGTGCGGAGATCGCCAGTGCAATGCTCCACAGCTGCAGCAGCACGCCGCCGATGATGGCCGCAGCCTGATCGGTGTGGGCAAGCCAGCTGCGCGCGATCACGACGTGCAGCGCCACGGCGCACAGCAATTGCGCGGATTGGCTCAGCCACAGCGGGCGCAGGCTGGTGCGCGCCGCGTGGCCACGCACCTGGCCGACGATGTGGCCGATCTGCGTGCTGTGCTGATCCAGGCGGTGTTCCATCGCGTGCCAGGCGCGTTGCATGTCGTCGAGTTCCATCGAATGTTCCTTGGGCGAAGTGGGTGGTCAGAGTTCGGCGCGGATGCGCGCCTTGAGGCGGCTGAGTTTCGTGGCGACATTGGTCTCGCTGATGCCGAGCACCTCGCCGATCTCGCGGTAGCTGTGCGCATCCAGGTACAGCAGCATCAAGGCGCGTTCCAGCGGCGGCAGGTGGGCGATGAAGCCGTGGAGTGCGGCGACCTGCTGCGCGCGGCTGCGGCCGCGCAGATCGCTGATCGCCACGTTCAAGGCGATGCGGTACATCCAGGTGGAAAAGCGCCGGCCGGCGTCGTAGCCGGGGAACGCGCGCCATAACTGCACGGTGATGTCTTGCGCCAGCTCGGCGCGGTCGTCCGGGTTCCAGCAATAGCTGGTCGCGACCTTCAGGACGATGCCGCGGTGCTGCTGCAGCAGAGCGTTGAAGCGGGTGTGCAGGTCTGTTTCCAGGGACATGGCTCCGGCCGGGTGGGTGGATGACAAGGGTCGAGGAGATGATTCGCCGCAGCGGGCAAATCCTCACAAGCTGAACGGACTGTCACGGAAATTTCGACAGCAGGGGGCCTGAGGGCGCACACTATGCTGCTTTGCGCCTGCCGGCTCCGTGCGGCGCCTCCGGAGTTACCCAATGACCCAAGAATCTCCCGCGCCGCTGCTGTTTGCAGACCTCGGCCTCTCAGACGCTGTGATGAAGGCGGTTGCCGCCGTCGGCTATGAGTCGCCGTCGCCGATCCAGGCCGCCACCATCCCCGCGCTGCTGGCCGGCCGCGACGTGCTCGGCCAGGCGCAGACCGGCACCGGCAAGACCGCCGCGTTCGCGCTGCCGGTGCTGTCCAATGCCGACCTCAACCAGCTCAAGCCGCAGGCGCTGGTGCTGGCCCCAACCCGCGAGCTGGCCATTCAGGTCGCCGAGGCGTTCCAGAAATATGCCGAAGCCATTCCCGGCTTCCGCGTGCTGCCGGTCTACGGCGGCCAGCCCTATGCCCAGCAGCTGAGCGCGCTTAAGCGCGGCGTGCATGTGGTGGTCGGCACCCCCGGCCGCGTGATCGATCACCTGGACCGCGGCACGCTGGACCTGTCCCAGCTCAAGACGCTGGTGCTGGACGAAGCCGACGAAATGCTGCGCATGGGCTTCATCGACGACGTCGAAGCGGTGCTGAAGAAGTTGCCGGAGAAGCGCCAGGTGGCGCTGTTCTCGGCGACCATGCCGCCGGCGATCCGCCGCATCGCGCAGACCTATCTGAAGGACCCGGCCGAAGTCACCATCGCGGCCAAGACCACCACCTCGGCCAATATCCGCCAGCGCTACTGGTGGGTGAGCGGCCTGCACAAGCTGGACGCACTGACCCGCATTCTCGAGGTCGAGCCGTTCGACGGCATGATCATCTTCGCGCGCACCAAGGCTGCCACCGAAGAGCTGGCGCAGAAGCTGCAGGCACGCGGCATGGCCGCGGCGGCCATCAACGGCGACATGCAGCAGGCCGCCCGCGAGAAGACCATTGCCCAGCTCAAGGACGGCAAGCTCGACATCCTGGTCGCCACCGACGTGGCTGCGCGCGGCCTGGACGTGGAGCGCGTCAGCCATGTGCTGAACTACGACATCCCGTACGACACCGAGAGCTACGTGCACCGCATCGGCCGTACCGGCCGTGCCGGCCGCAACGGTGATGCGATCCTGTTCGTCACCCCGCGCGAGAAGGGCATGCTGCGCGCGATCGAGCGCGCCACCCGCCAGCCGATCGAAGAAATGCAGCTGCCGAGCGTGGATGCGGTCAACGACACCCGCGTGGCACGTTTCATGACCCGCATCACCGAGACCCTGGCCGGCGGCCAGATCGAGATGTATCGCGATCTGCTGCAGCGCTACGAGAGCGAGAACAACGTACCGGCGATCGATATCGCTGCAGCATTGGCCAAGTTGCTGCAGGGCGATGCGCCGTTCCTGCTGACCCCGCCGGTGCGCGGTGCACGCGAGGAATTTGCACCGCGCGAGCGCAACGATCGCGGCGACCGCAACGATCGCGGCGAGCGTCCGCGCTTCGAGCCGAAGTTCGAGCGTGGCCCGCGTGCCGATGGCGAGCGTGCGGCACGCCCGCCGCGTGCGGAACGTCCGGCGTTCGCCAGCGATGGCGCGGGCGCCGAGCGTCCGCGTCGCGATCCGGTTGCCCCGCGTGGCGAGCCGGAGTTCGGCATGGAGAGCTACCGCATCGAAGTGGGCCACACCCACGGCGTGAAGCCGGCCAACATCGTCGGCGCGATCGCCAACGAAGCCGGCCTGGAAAGCCGCTATATCGGCCGTATCGACATCCAGGACGATTATTCGATCCTGGACCTGCCGGCCGACATGCCGCGCGAACTGCTGACGCACCTGAAGAAGGTCTGGGTGTCCGGCCAGCAGCTCAACATGCGCAAGCTGGAAGAAGGCGAGGCGGCCGCGTCGCCGTCCAAGCCGCGCTTCCCGCGCAGCGGCAAGCCGTCCGGTCGCCCGAATGGCCCGAACCGTCCGATGGACCGCGCCGGCGCGCCGCATCGCAAGGGCCCGCCCAAGCCCCGCGGCGAGTAAGCACCGCTGACAACCCAGCGGCGTGCGGCTGCCCGGCCGATCCGGCCGGTCGCCGCAGTCGCTATGCTTATCGATGCATAGCGGTGTACGCGCGTCATGCGCCGGCACCGCAGCGATTGTCGGCAGTACCCTGTTAGCCATGCTAAGTTCCGCGCCGACCGTGGCCGGGCGGGCGCAGCCATACAGACTGCGCCGTTGCGGCCGCTACTGCCTTCAGGCGCCCACTGGGCGCCTGAATCGCATTGGGCAGCAGCAGGGGGGGCGAGGATGACAATGGCGCAGATGGCGGGCGGCACGAGCGGTGGGCGGACCATGCACCTGATGCGCGGCTGGCTGACGCTTCCCTTGGCCTTGTTGATCGGCATGGCCGTCAGCATGGCGGTGCTCTCGGCGCTGGTGATCGAGATTCAGTCCGGGGCAATGGCCTGGATCGTCGGCCAGAGCCACTGGTCCAATGCCCAGCAGGAGTCGGTGTACTGGCTGGAGCGCTACCTGGGCAGCGGCGATCCGGCCGACCTGCAGGCCGCCTGTCGGGCGCTGGAAGTGCCGCTCGGCGACCGCGCGGCACGCGAGGCGGTCGAGCAGCCGGTGATCGACTGGGCTGCGGTCCATGCCGGGCTGGCCGCCGGCCGCAATGCCCGTGAGGACATGCCGCAGATGGTGCGGCTGTATCGCTACGGCCATGTCTTTCCGTATCTGGGCGACGCCATCGCGATGTGGAAACACACCGACGCCGACCTGCTGCAGCTGAGCACCCTGGCCGACCGGGCCGCCTCCGTGCAGGCCGCCAGCCGCCCGGATCCGCGCGCGCTGCAGGCCCTGCGCGACGAGCTGCACCTGCTCGACGGCCGCATGCGCGGCGATACCGCGCAGTTCCAGTCGCTGCTGGTCCGCTGCGCGCGGCTGCTGCACGATGTGATGGTGGTCTGCAGCCTGGCGACCCTGTTGCTGGTGCTGATCACCTGCGTGCTGGCGATGCGCCGCATCCGCAATTATCTGCTCTCGCACGAAGGCCGCTTCCGCACCGCGTTTCAGCAGGCGGCGCTGGGCATGGTCAAGTTCGACCTGCGCGGCCGCGTGCTCGATGCCAATGCCGCGATGGCCAACATCCTGCGCTACCGGCCGGAGGAACTGCAGGCCTGCACGCTGGCCGAGGTGCTGCATCCGGACCATATCGCACTGGACAGCCGCGGCCTGATCGACTGGCCGACACTGCTGCAGTCCGGCGAGCGGCGCTTGCTGCGCGCCGACGGCGGGGTGATGTGGGGGCGCTGGAGCGCGTCGCTGGTGGAGCCCGGCCCGGAGGAGCCGACCCTGGTGCTGGCAGTGATCGAAGACGTCTCGCATGCGCACGAACTGGCCGATGAAGTCGCCTTCCATGCGCGCCACGATGCCTTGACCGGCCTGATCAACCGCCGCGAGATCGAACGCCGGCTGCTGCGCCTGATCGAGCCGCCGCAATCGCTGCAGCTCTGCCACGCGCTGTGCTTCGTCGACCTGGATCACTTCAAGCTGGTCAACGACACCTTCGGGCATGCGGTGGGCGACAAGTTCCTGTGCCACTTCGCCGACGTGATCACCATGCAGTTGCGCCCCGGCGACTGGCTGGGGCGGCTGGGCGGCGACGAGTTCGCGATCCTGCTGGCCAATACCGATCTGGCGCAGGCGCAGACCTTGCTGGAGCGCATGCATGCGGTGCTGGGTCAGCCGTGGAGCCACCAGGGCGGACGGCCGCTGACGCCGAGCTGCAGCTTCGGCGTGGTGGAAATCCGCCAGGGCGCCAGCGACGTCAATGCCTTGATGACCGCCGCCGATCTGGCCTGCCATGCGGCCAAGGAAGAAGGGCGCAACCGCATTCGCTGCTTCGGCGAAAACGATCTGGCGCTGGCGCGGCGGCGCCACGACGGCGGCTGGATCAGCGCGGTGCAGCAGGCGATCGCCGAGGACCGGTTGCTGCTGTATGCGCAGAAGATCCAGGTGTTGAGCGATCCGGAACGCCTGCAGTACGAAGTGCTGGTGCGCATGCGCGCGCGCGACGGGCGGGTGCTGAGCCCAGGCGAATTCCTGCCTGCGGTTGAGCGCTACGGCCTGGGGCGCATGGTCGACGTGCATGTGCTGGAAACGCTGTGCGCGCAGCTGGCGGCCAGTCCGATGCATGTGGCCACGCTGGATCTGTGCCACGTCAATCTGTCTGCGCAGTCGATCGCGCAACCGGATTTTCTCGATTTCGTGTGGTCCTTGTTCGAGCGCTACCCGAGCCTGGTGCCCAAGCTGTGCATGGAGATCACCGAGACCGCCGTCATCGGCGATCTGGAGCACGCGCAGCGCTTCGTGCAGAGCGTGCGTGCGCGCGGCTGCCATGTGGCGCTGGACGATTTCGGCAACGGCCTGGCCTCGTTCGGCTATCTCAAGCAGTTCACCGTGGATGTCCTCAAGATCGATTGCGGCTTCGTGCGCAACTACGCGCACGACGCGGTGGACCGCGCGGCAGTGCACTCGATCGCGCAGGTGGGCCTTGCGCTGGGGATCGAAGTGGTGGCCGAGGGCGTTGAGTCGGAGGCGGACATTCCCGGCCTGCGCGAGGCCGGTGTCGGCCAGGTGCAGGGTTTCAGCCTGCATCGTCCATGCCCGCTGGACGAGCTGCTGCATGCCGGGCAGCCGCTGCTGGCGCTGTCCTGATCGCAGATTGGTGCACGCGCGTCGCTCCAAATCGCCGATAATCGGCCGATGACGACCCGACTCAACAAATACATCGCCGAAACCGGCTTCTGCTCCCGCCGCGAGGCCGATCGCCTGATCGGCGAACGCCGGGTCACCGTCAATGGCGTGGTTGCCGGCACCGGTGCGGTGGTGGGCGAGGACGACACCGTGCTGGTGGACGGCCAGCCGCTGCGCACGCGCGCCGCCAGCAAGCCAGGTGGCCGCAAGCATGTCTACATCGCGCTCAACAAACCGGTGGGCATCACCTGCACCACCGAAAGTTCGGTCAAGGGCAACATCGTCGAATTCGTCGGCCACGAGCAGCGCATCTTTCCGGTCGGCAGGCTCGACAAGGAGTCAGAAGGTCTGATCCTGATGACCAGCAACGGCAACATCGTCAACGAGATCCTGCGCGCGGAAAATCGCCACCAGAAGGAATATCTGGTGGCGGTCAACAAGCCGGTCACCGACGAATTCCTGCGCGGCATGGCGCGTGGCGTGCGCATCCACAACGAGACCACGTTGCCGTGCCGCACCGCGCGCATCGCCAAGTTCGGCTTCCGCATCGTGCTGGAGCAGGGCTTGAACCGGCAGATCCGCCTGATGTCCGCCGAATTCGGCTACCGCGTGACCCAGCTGCGCCGGGTGCGCATCGACAACATCAAGCTGGCCGCGCTCAAGCCCGGGCAGTGGCGCAACCTCAGCGATGCGGAGTTGCGTGGACTGCTGCCGCAACGCACCGACTGGTGAGCGTTTCTCGCGCGTTGGACTGAACCGCAACAGCACGGTGCATCGGCTGCGCAGGCGCAACCCGATGGCCGTGCATGACCGGCTCGGTCATACTTCCGCCGCCGACAGCCAGCTGGGGAGCGGGCAGAGTGATCAAACCGACATTGCCGGACAACGAAGCCGAGCGGCTTGCAGCGCTGCGTCAGTACGAAGTGCTGGATTCGCCGCCCGAGCGTGCCTTCGACGACCTCACCATGATTGCGTCCACGCTGTGCGAGACGCAGATGGCGGCGGTGGTGCTGGTGGACGAACAGCGGCAATGGTTCAAGTCCGCACATGGCGCGCCGCGCAGCGAGGCATCGCGCGACATCTCGTTCTGCGCGCATGCGATCCTGCGCCCGGATGAAGTGATGATGGTCGACGACACCTTGCTCGACCCGCGCTTCCACGACAATCCGATGGTGACCGGCAGCGCGGCGGTACGCTTCTATGCCGGCGCGCCGTTGGTGACCAGCGAGGGCATGGCGCTGGGCTCGCTCTGCGTCTTCGACCAGACCCCGGCGCATCTGCGCGAAGAACAGCGTGCCGCCTTGCAGGCATTGTCGCGGCAGGCCGCGCATCTGCTGGAACTGCGCCTGGCCGGCAAGCGCCTGCGCCAGCAACTGCACGAGCGCGAATGGTACGAGCAGCAGCTGGCCGGCTATTACGCGCAGATGGACGCGCTGAATGCCGATCTGGTCGAGCAGACCCGCACCGATCCGCTGACCGGCTTGCCCAATCGACGCGCGTTTTCAGTGGCCTTGGCCGCGGCCATGGAACAGACGCGTGCGGCAGGCCAGCCGTTGTCGGTGGCGTTGCTGGACGTGGACCACTTCAAGACCGTCAACGACGTGCATGGGCACGACCAGGGCGATGTGGTGCTGCGCGAACTGTCGGCGTTGCTGCGTGCGCATGTGGCCGGTGCCGGCACCATTGCGCGTTATGGCGGCGAGGAGTTCGTGCTGCTGCTGCCCAACGTGGATCTGCTGCAGGCGCGCGTGCAGTGCGAATACCTGCGCCAGAGCGTGGCGGTGATGACGATCGCGCTGCCGGTGACGGTGAGTATCGGCGTGGCCACGCTGCATCCGCAGGAAAGCGTGGACGCGGTGATCAAGCGCGCCGACCAGGCTCTGTATGCGGCCAAGCGTGGCGGGCGCGACCAGGTGGTGGCGTTGGGGTAGGTGGCGTGCGCACGCGGGTGCGTCATCGATAAGGTCGGTCGCGGCCTGGGCCGCTGCGACGGTGGCGTTTGTTGGTTGCGCCGTGCGGTCAGTCGACGATGTTCTTCGCCTCGGCAGTGCCGAGCAGCTCCGGATGCACGATCTTGCGCCGGCGTTCCAGCACCGGATGCAGGAACACCGCGCCGAGAATGATCGCCACGCCGAGATAGAACTGCAGGGTCAGCTCGCGTTGCTCGCCGAGCAGGGCGATCGCCAGCACGATGGCGTAGACCGGTTCCAGGTTGGTCACCAGCTGCACCGAGTAGGCGCTGAGATGGCGCAGTGCCACCAGGGCCAGCGCAAACGGCAGCAGCGTACAGGCCAGCGACAGCACCAGCAGCAGGACGCCGTCGTGCAGGCTGGGGATGATCATCAGGTCGCCATGCAGCGACGGCAGCAACAACGGCATGGCCGGCGCCAGCACCGTCAGGGTCAACGTGCCGGCACCGAGCTCCAGTGCGGTGACGGTGAGCGGGTCGGCATGCGCGACCATGCGCTTGTTGAGCGAGCCGAACAGGCCGACGAACACCGCCGAAATCGCGCCGACCACCACGCCGGCACGCATGCCATCCGGCACCCCGCCGACCACCAGCGCCACGCCGGGCAGCACTGCCAGGCCGAACAGCAGTTCGCGCGGGCGGAAGGGGCGTTGCGTCACCCATGGCTCGATCACGGCGGTGAACACCGGCGCCAGTGCAATGCAGGTCGCCGCCACCGAGGCATTGGCCAGCTTGATCGCGCCGTAGAAGGTCAGCCAGTGCAGGGCCACCAGGGCGCCGATGCCGCAATAGCCCAGCACCACGCGTCCGGACAACCCGCGCAGTCCGCGCCACACCCGCGGCAACAGCGCCAGCGCCACCACCACGATCAACATGCGCCACCACACCAACGGCAACGCGGGCAGCGTGATCAGCTTGCCCAGGATCGCGGTGATGCCCCAGAGCAGGACGCAGAAATGGATTTGCAGTTGCGCCTTGCGCAGGTCGGTCGTGGGCATGCGCCATTGTCGCCGAAGACGCGACGCAACGCCCCTGTCAGCGCGCCCCCAACGCCTGCAGCAACGCCATCGCCGCGGCCGGATTGCGCTCCTTGGCAGCACTGATGAAAAACACGAACACCTCGCGCGGCGTGGCTGCGGGGTGCGTCGATGCGTCGACATGCGGCAGGTCCGCCACATCGTCGCCGCGCCGCCAGGCCTGGATGCGCTCGGCCCAGCGCGCCAGTGCCGGCGCCGGGTAGCCGGCATGCAGGCGCGCCTGGCTGCGCATCAGCCGCGCATAGACAAAGTCGGTGGACAGATCGGCAAAGGACGGATGCTCGTCCGAATCGGTGAACACCGTGGCCACCCCATGCCGGCGCACCAATGCCAGCAGCGCGGCATCCACTGCCTCGTGGTCGCGGATTTCCAGCACATGGCGCAGCACGCGCTTGCCGGCACGTTTGGGCAGCAACGACAGGAAGGCGTCCAGGTCGTCGGCCTGCAGCCGATGCCCTTGTTCGAACTGCCACACCAGCGGCCCCAGCGTGTCGCCGAGCTCGACAATGCCGCCGATGAAGTCGTCCACCTGCGCCTGGGTGCCGGCCAGTCTGCGCGACTGGGTGATGCGGCGCGGTGCCTTGGCCGAGAAGACGAACCCGGGCGGCACCTGGTCGCGCCACTTCGCGTAGGTGGCCGGTTTCTGCGTCCCGTAATACGTGCCGTTGATCTCGATGGCGGTGACGTGGCGGCTTGCGTATTCCAGCTCGCGGCGCTGCACCAGCCCTTGCGGATAGAACATCCCCTCCCGCCATGGCGCATACACCCAGCCGCCGATACCGACGTGGATGCCATCGAGCGCGGGCGGGGTGGCGGCGAACAGATCGGTCATGACAGATTCCACGTTGGCGTGAGCGCGCGCCTGGCATGTTCGCAGACGCACAGATGTGGCAAGCCGCCCAGATGATAGCCCTGCCGGCTCCGCAGCAAAGCGGCGGCTGCCAAACCGCTTGCGCACTGCCAGGCAGGCGCGGCCGTTGGCGCGCGGCGGCATGCAGCTTTGTGCACTCGATGCAGGCACCACCCGGCCAGCCGGCGGGGCGATCAGCGCTTACGCGGACGCGGCCATGCCGCTACCATCGGAGATCGCCACTTTCGGACCGCAGCGATGACCTGGACCACGCCCGATCTGTGTGACCGCTTTCCCGAGGTGAGCATCGCCGAACCGCTGTTCCGCTCCTATGGCGGACGTGCGGCATTCTCCGGGCCGATCGTCACCGTGCGCTGTTTCGAGGACAACTCGCGGGTGCGCGAGCTGGCCTCCACGCCTGGCGACGGCCGCGTGCTGGTGGTGGACGGGCAGGGTTCGTTGAAGCACGCGCTGCTGGGCGACCAGATCGCGATGCAGGCGGTCGCCAACGGCTGGGCCGGCGTGTTGATCCATGGCTGCGTGCGCGATGTGGAGATCCTGGCCACGCTGCCGCTGGGCGTGCTGGCGCTGGGCGCCTGCCCGCGCCGCACCGAGCGCCGCGATCTGGGTGATGTGGATGTGCCGGTGAATTTTGCCGGCGTGGCCTTCGTGCCCGGCCATTGGCTGTATGCCGATGGCAACGGCGTGTTGGTGGCACTGCTGCCGCTGTCGCTGGACAGTGCCGGCGGATCGACCTGAGCGAATGAGAGGACGTGCGACAGTGACCGTGAACCGATGGCTGAGTGGAGGCGTGCTGATGCTGGCAAGCTTGGTGACGACGCAGGCGGCCGAGCTTCCCGCCGGCATGCAGCAGTTCGACGCGCAGATGGAACGCGTGCGCAAGCAGTTCGATGTGCCCGGCATTGCGGTGGCCATCGTCAAGGATGGGCAGGTGGTGCTGGAGCGCGGCTACGGCGTGCGCGAGATCGGCAAGCCTGCGCCGGTGCAGGCCGACACGCTGTTTGCGATCGCCTCCAACACCAAGGCCTTCACTGCCGCATCGCTGTCGATCCTGGCCGACGAGGGCAAGCTCTCGCTCGACGACAAGGTCATCGACCACCTGCCGTGGTTCCGCATGTCCGACCCGTACGTCAGCGGCGAGATGCGTGTGCGCGATCTGCTCGCGCACCGCAGCGGCCTGAGCCTGGGCGCGGGCGATCTGTTGTTCTGGCCGACCACCAGCTACAGCACCGACGAAGTGGTGCAGCGCCTGTCCAAGGTGCCGCTGAAGGGCGGTTTCCGCGATCGCTACGCCTACGACAATATCCTGTATGCGGTGGCGCAGAAGGTGATCGAGCAGGTCTCCGGGCAGACCTATGCGGCGTTTCTGCAGCAATGCATCTTCGCCCCGGTGGGCATGCGCGGTACGCGCTTCAATGCCGACCATCTGCAACCGGGTGACAACGCGGCCGTGGGCCATGCCAAGTACGACTTCACCGAGCTGCGCACGGTCGCGCCGCTGACCTGGTCCAACAACTCCGGTGCCGGCGGCATCTATTCCAGCGCGCACGACATGGCGTTGTGGATGAAGGTGCAACTGGCCGGCGGCGTCCTGCCCGATGGCACGCCGCTGTTCAGTGCCAAACGGCAGCAGGAGATGTGGTCGATGATCACGCCGATTGCGATTGCCGACCCGGCCGTGCCGGAGCTGGCGGCGGCACGCCCCAATTTTGCCGGCTACGGTGAGGGCTGGAGCCTGAGCGACTACCGCGGCCATCGGCTGGTATGGCACACCGGCGGCTGGCCGGGCATGGTGTCGCGGCTGACGCTGGTGCCCGACCAGCAGCTGGGCGTGGTGGTGCTGACCAATCAGGAGATCGGTGCGGCCTTCAATGCGGTGACGTTGCAGGTGCTGGATGCATTCCTGCAGGTGCCGGCCACCGATTGGACCGCCGCCTATGCCAAGGCGGTGGCCAAGGCCGATGGCGATGCGGACACCAGCTGGAAGAAGCATCAGGACGCACGCGTGGCGCGCTCCACGCCGTCGCTGCCGCTGCGCAGCTATGCGGCGACCTATCGCGACCCGTGGTACGGCGACGTGGTGATCCGTCAGGACGGCAAGCGCCTGCGTCTGCAGTTTTCCAAGACCGCGCAATTGATCGGCACGCTGGAGCATTGGCAGCACGACAGCTTCATCGTGCGCTGGGACGATCGCAGCCTGAATGCCGATGCCTTCGTCAATTTCGCGCTGACCCCGGATGGTGCGGTGCGCGAGATGCGGATGGAGGCGATCTCGCCGCTGACCGATTTCAGCTTCGATTTCCAGGACCTGGTGTTGACGCCGGTGGCAGCGGAGCAAACGGGACACAAGTGACACATCACTCGTCCTGCAAGCGGGGCACGGTCACTGCACGGAGCGTCTAGTGGCCAGCGGCCAATGTAGTATCGGGGTGGCGTCCACGCCATCCCCAACCGGTTGCAGGGCTTTCGGGTGTCATCTGCGCCGCAATGCGCGCTGCAGCATGCATTGATCACGGCGCGTGCCGGCTACCGGGCTCGGCGGGCATGCGTCACGTGGTCGGGCCTGCCGCTGCAGGCGGGTGTGCCGACGCCCGCCGGCGCGTTGGCGCCAGCTGCACGATGCTATCGCCGGCCGGCACGGCTCGTTATGATCCGCGCACTTCTCAGGGATGTTGCCCAACGCATGACCACTCCGCAGATGTCGGTGTATTTCTTCTTGCAGGCTGCGGTGATCCTGCTGATCTGTCGTCTGGTGGGATTGCTGGCCAAGCGGGTGGGGCAGCCGCAGGTAGTCGGCGAGATGATTGCCGGCGTGGCGTTGGGTCCGTCGCTGTTCGGCATATTACTGCCGGATGTGCAGGCGGCGCTGTTTCCCAAGCAGACGCTGGACGTGCTGTATGTGCTGGCCCAGTTCGGCGTGGGCCTGTACATGTTCCTGGTCGGCACCGACTTCCGCAGCGATCATTTCCGCGCACGCTATCGCAGTGCGATGAGCGTGTCGCTGGCCGGGATCGCGGTGCCGTTCGCATTGGCCTTCGCGATGTGTCCGTGGCTGATCAACGTGGAGGGCTTGTTCTCGGAAAAAGCCAAGTTGATGGAGGCTTCGCTGTTCCTGGGCGCGGCCATCGCGATCACCGCCTTCCCGATGCTGGCGCGCATCATCCACGAGCGCGGGCTGACCAATAGCCCGTTGGGCACGCTGGCGCTCACTGCAGGTGCGTTCGACGATGCGGCGGCCTGGTGCATTCTTGCCGTGGTGCTGGCCAGCTTCGGCGGCAGCTGGGGCAGCGCCTATCTGGCCATCGGCGGCGGCGTTGCGTATGCGGCGTTCATGATCTTTGTCGGCCGGCATCTGCTGCGTCGTCTCGAGCGTTACGTGGTGCAGGACCAACCGCTGAGCAATGGCGTGTTGGCAGTCATCCTGATGCTGTTCTGCCTCAGCGCCTGGGCGATGGATGCGATCGGCATCCATGCAGTCTTCGGCGGCTTCCTGCTCGGCGTCTGCCTGCCCAGGGGCGCGTTGACCGAGAAGTTGCGCGAGATGATGCAGCCGTTCGTGGTGGTGTTCCTGCTGCCGATGTTCTTCACCTATTCCGGCTTGAAGACGCAGCTGAGCGTGCTGCTGCAGCCGCAGATCATGCTGGCCGGCGTGGCGATTCTGGCCGCATCGTTCATCGGCAAGGGACTGGCCTGCTGGGCCGCCGCACGCATCACCGGCGAGAACAACCGCGATGCGATGGCGATCGGCTCGCTGATGAATGCACGCGGTTTGATGGAACTGATCATCATCAACATCGGGTTGCAGGCCGGCGTGATCGAACAAGGCCTGTTCTCGGTGCTGGTGCTGATGGCGATCCTCTCCACGCTGATGGCCACGCCGCTGTTCAACTGGATCATGCGTCGCCATGCCGATGTGACCGCTGCGGTGCCGAGCCTGCAGCAGCGTTGATGCTCGCAGCGGCCTGGCATGCCAGGCAGCCGCAAACGCTGCGGCGCAACCGCGCGAACGCCTCAGCGCGACAACGGCAGTTGCACGCTGGCCAGCAACCCGCCGCCGACGCGATTGCCCAGGATCAAGCAGCCATCGTGCGCCTGGCAGATGGCCGAGGCGATCGCCAGGCCCAGGCCGCTGCCACCGGAATGGCGCGCGCGTGAACTGTCCGCGCGCCAGAAGCGGTCCAGCAGGTGCGGCAGCTGCGCAGGCTCCACGCCGGGGCCGCGGTCGCCGAGCGTGACCAGCACATGCGCACCATCGCGGCGCAGCTCGATATCCAGCACCTTGCCTGCGGCGGCGTAGCGCAGTGCGTTGTCGATCAGGATGGAAAACACCTGGCCCAGGCGATGGCGGTCGGCGCAGACGCGTAGCCCGGAAGGTGCCGGCGCGGTGACCGTCGTCTGCAACGCGCGGATTGTCGGGCCTGCCCATTCCACCCGCTCGGCAATCAGCTCATGCAGATCGAAACTGTCCGGCTCCAGCACCAGCTGGCCGGCACGCGCCAGCGACACCAGATGCAGGTCGCCGATCAGCCGATTGATCTGTTCCAGCTGGCGATGGACCAGGCGCAATTGCTCGGGATCGCGCGGGAAGACCTCGTCCAGCATGCCCTGTACGCGGCCCATCGCTGCGTTGAGCGGGGTGCGCAGTTCGTGTGCCAGCATTGCGCTGGACTCGCGCAGTTCGCGTTCGTACTGCTGCAGTTTGCCGCCCATGGCGTTGAAGTCGTCCGCCAGCGCCGTGAGCTCGTCCGGTGCGCCTGCCACCACCTGCGCGCGTGCGCCGAAGTCGCCATCGCTGACCCGATGCGCGGCCCTGGCCACCTGGGAAAATTGCCGCGACAACGGACGCGATGCAAGCAGCCCGCAGACCAGGATCACCGGGATGGAGAGGGCGACCATGGCCCACAGCGTCCACCAGTCAGGGTTGGCCAGCCCGGGCAGAAAATTTTCCACATCGTAGTACTGCTGCAGCAGTTGCCACAGGCGTGCCTCGTTGGCGACCGGCTGTTCGCGCAGTTGTTCGATTTCGGTGCGGGCCGCCGCCGGCAGCTTGCCCAGGATCAGGCTGTCGCGCAGGTTGAAGTAGCACCACATGCCGAAGGCGATCACCACCACGGTCACCACTGCCAGTGCGCTCATCCGCACACCCACCCACATCCACAGCGGCGCTTGCCGGCGCCAGGCGTTGAAGCGCCGCAGGGCATTCATTGGAAGCGGTATCCCACCGCGCGCACGGTGACCAGCACGCCGGTGATGCCGTGCACCTCCAGCTTGCGGCGCAGGTTGTGGATGTGCGAATCCACCACCCGTTCCAGTGCATCGCTGTCGGGCAGGCAGGCGTCGAGCAGTTCGCTGCGGGTGAATGCCTTGAACGGCGTCTTGAGCAGGATGGCGAGCAGGTTGAATTCGGTCGGGGTCAGGTCCAGTGCCAGCTGAGCCCCGGCCGGGTCCTGCACGGTGGCCACCACTGCAGCCAGGTCCACACTCAGGCGGCCATGCCGCAGCGGCTCGCCCGGCGCACGCACCGCCACGCTTCGGCGCAGCACTGCATGGACGCGCGCCACCACTTCCTTGGGGCTGTACGGCTTGACCACGTAGTCGTCGGCACCATAGCGCAGTGCGCCCAGCTTCTCCGGCTCGTCGCCGATGGCGGTGACCATGATGACCGGCGTATCGCTGGCGCGGCGGATCGCCGACAGCACTTCGATACCGCTGAGCTTGGGCAGCATCACATCCAGCAGCACCAAATCCGGCGCCCACTGACGATGCAGGTGAATCGCCCGCTCGCCGTCTCCGGCGATGGCAACGTCGAAGCCGTCGCGACGCAGATAGGCGTCCAGGATGCTGGCGCTGTCTGCATCGTCTTCCACCAGCAGAACCTTTTTGCCTGTCATGGCGTGGTGCCCTGTCGTCTCGATCAAATCTGGATAATTCCCGAAAACAACCTGGACGCTGCAGGTCGAGGATGTCGGTCGAGATTGGCTCGTGTGCTCCGACATCATGATTCCACAAATGACCGCGCCTCGTTGTTTCCGCGCCCTGCGTAATGCGGCAATCGCCATGTTGCTGGGCGGCTGTTCATTGACGCCGACTTACCAGCGATCGGCGGTGACCGTGCCGGGCACCTTCGGCAGCCAGCAGGCGGTGGCCGCTGTGGGACCGAGCGAGCCGGTGGGGATCGAGCTGAATCTGCAGGAACACGCGTTTGTGCAGGCGTTCGCACCGGATCGCGATCTGCGGCCGTTGCTGCAACGCGCGCTTGCGCACAACAGCGACTTCCGTCGCGCCGCCTTGCAGGTGGAGCAGGCACGGGCGCAGTACCGCATCGAGCGCGCCGCGCGCGTGCCAAGCATCGGCGTGGGTGCACAACAGGTGCGGCAGCGCTTCGACGATCCGGCCCTGAACGCGCGCTACGGGCAGGATCTGGTCGTTGCCAACGCCGGCATCGGCAATCTCGAGCTGGACTTCTTCGGCAAGCTGCAGGCCATGTCCGAGGCGGCGCGGCAGCGCTATCTGGCCAGCACCCATGGGCGCGATGCGGCCCGGGGCGCGCTGGTTGCCGAGGTGCTGCGCGCCTACACCATCGAACGCGCAAGCAGCCAGGCGCTGCAGCAGCTGCAAGCAGCCGATGCCGACAGTGCTGCGCTGCTGGCCATCGCACAGCGGCAGTACCGGATTGGGCTGATCGCGCGCGACCAGCGCGATGGCCAGCAGCGTCAGGCCGATCAGGCCCATGCCGCGGCCTTGCAGGGCGCCGACGACCACGCTGCGGCATTGCGCGCGCTGCAACTGCTGGTTGGCTACGACAGCTTGCCGGTGCCGGGCGACCTGCAGCGCCTGATTGCCGCAGATACACCCAGCACGGCGTGGCGTGCGCTGGATTCCTCGTTGTTGCTGCAACGCCCGGACATCCAGCAGGCGGAGCTGGAACTGCGCGCGGCAAACGCCGACATCGGCGCCGCACGCGCCGCGTTCTTTCCATCGATCACCCTGAGCAGCAGCGTGGGCACTGCCAGCGATGGCTTGAACGGGCTGTTTTCCGCCGGCCACGGCATGTGGAGCTTCAGCCCGCAATTGAACCTGCCGTTGTTCGACGGAGGCCGCAACCGCTCCAATCTCGCCCTGGCGCAGCTGCGCCAGCGCGCCGATGTCGCGGCCTACGAACAGGCGATCCAGTCCGCCTTCCGCGAGGTCGCCGATGCGCTCGACGCGCACGCCACCCTGGCCGACTCCGAACCGCGTGCACGGGCGCAGGCCGAACGTGAGCAATCGCGCATGACACGGCTCAGCAGGCGCGTGGACGCAGGCCTGGAAGATCGCACCACGCTGCTGACCGAGCGCCTGCGCGCCACGCAGGTGCAACTGGATTACCTGACCACCGCACGCCAACGCCTGTTGAGCCGGATTGCCCTGTTTCAGGCGTTCTACGGCGTTTGCCTGCCATCCCTTTCCTGATCGCTGACGGAGATTTTCATGGCCATCCTGTTTTCCATGCAGCTGCCTCGTGACACCACACTGCGTGCCTGGCCGTTCGTTGCCAGCCTGCTGCTGCCATGCCTTGCGCATGCGCAGACCGATCTGACCGGCAGCTCGCGGCTGTTGGGTGACCACACCGATCTCACCGCGGGCGCGGCAGCGGTTGCGGCACCGCGGTATGCCGGCGCCGAGCGCGCGCGCGTGCAGGCCAACCCGGTGCTGGTGGTCCAGCGCGGCATGCTGTTCTTCGACACCGCGCGTGGTGCGGGTCTGCAGTTCCAGAGCGATTCCGGCTTCTATCTGTCGCAGTCGCTGTATTACGACCTGGGCCGCCTGCAACGCGACAGCGACTGGCGTCCGGGTTCGCGCGTGCTGGCCGGCATGGGCGATGTACCGGGGTCTCTCACCGCACGCACACTGGTGATGCAGCGGATCACGCCGTACATGAACGTCAACGCGGAAGCCGAATTCGCGCTCAAGCAGGACGCACGGCGCAACCGCTATCGCGCCGGCGTGGAGTTCACCCTGCTGCATGGCGCCAGCGACACGGTGACGCTGGATCTGGATGTGCATGCCGGCGATCGTCGCTTCAACCAGGCCTACTTCGGGGTCACCGACGCGCAGGCGGCGCGGACGCGCTGGCAGGCCTTCCATACCGGTTCCGGCGTGTATGCCGCCGCGGTGGGCAGCAGCTGGACGCATGCGCTGGGCGATCACTGGGCCACCACCGTGAGCGTGACCGGCACCCGCTATGCGGACAACGCCACGGACAGCCCGCTGGTTGCACGCCGCAGTTTTGTCGGCGGCACGGTTGCAGTGACCTACAGCCGCTGAGCGGCACATGGCAGGGGATAGCGTGATGATGGATGTTCTTCGCACCATGGTGTGTTGCGGTCTGTTGCTGGTGCTGGCCGGCTGCAGCCGGCCGGATGCGCCGGCGGCCGAGACCCCGCGGGCGGTCAAGCTGGAGCGCTTCGGCTCCGGCCGCGATGGGTGGCTGCAGGTGCCGGCAGTGGCGCGTCAGCAACAACGGGCCGAGTTGGCGTTCGAGAGCGGCGGACGCATCGCCGCCGTGCTGGTGGATGTGGGCGACCGCGTACAGAAAGGGCAGGTGCTGGCACGCCTGGATGCCGAGCCGCTGCAATTGCGCCAGCAGCAGGCCGACGCGAACCTGCGCGCGGCGATGGCGCAGTCCGGCGAGCGGCAGCTGCAACTGCGCCAGCAGCACGCCATGTTCGACGATGGTGCCAGTTCGGCGGCGACGCTGACCGCCGCCCGCGCGGCGGCGGATGCGGCAACCGCGCAACTGCAGGTGGCAAAGGCCGACCTGGCGCTGGCGCGGCGTGCATCGCGTCTTGGTGAGCTGCGCGCACCCTTCGATGGCGCCGTGGTCGCACGCCTGCAGCAACCGCAGGCCGATGTGGGGGCGGGGCAGGCAGTGTTGCAGCTGGAAGGGCAGGCGCATCTGCAATTGCTCGCCAATCTGCCGCCTGTTGCTGCCGCCGGGCTGACGCCTGGGCAGACCGTGCAGGCCACGCTGGCCGACGAGCCTGCGGTGCCGCTGACATTGCGCCTGCGCAGCCTGTCCAGCCGGCTGGATAACGGTGCCACTGCGCTGGCGATTCTGGAGGTGGTGCGCGCGCCGCACGCGATGCGCAGTGGCGACAGTGTGTTGCTGCAGTTGCCCGCGCAGGCTGCGAGCACGCCCAGCGTGCCGCTGTCTGCGGTACTGCCCAGGCTCAATCGCCAACGGGCCAGCGTGTTCGTGTATCAGCCGGCACAGCGGATCGTGCGCGAGCGCGCAGTCGAGCTCGGGTCGATCGTCGGCGGCCGCATCCAGGTCCGGCGCGGGCTGCAGGCCGGCGATCAGGTGGTCAGCGCAGGCGTGGGCTTCTTGATCGATGGCCAGCCGGTGGCGCCGTTGCAGATGCAGACGCAGCTGAGCGGAGGGCAGGCGCCATGATGCTGACCCGGATGGCGATGAGGTCGAGCCGGCTGACCTTGTTCGCGGCAGTGATGATCCTGCTCGGCGGCATCGTGGCGTTCGTCGGTTTTCCCTCGCAGGAAGAACCCTCGGTCACCGTGCGCGACACCATTGTGTCGGTGGCGTTTCCGGGCATGCCCAGCGAGCAGGTGGAAACCCTGTTGGCGCGCCCCCTCGAAGAGCGCCTGCGCGAACTGGCCGGCATCAAGCGCATCGTGAGCACGGTGCGGCCAGGCAGCGCGATCGTGCAGCTGACCGCTTACGACGATGTGCAGGATCTGCCGGCGTTGTGGCAGCGCGTGCGCGCCAAGGCCGCCGAGGCGGGTGCGCAACTGCCTGCGGGCACGCAGGGACCGTTGGTCGACGATGACTTCGGACGGGTGTCGGTGGCCTCGATCGCAGTCACCGCACCGGGCTATTCGATGAGCGAGATGCGTGGGCCGCTGCGGCGCCTGCGCGAGCAGCTTTATACCCTGCCTGGGGTGGAGCAGGTGGCGTTGTACGGGCTGCAGGACGAGCGCGTGTATGTGGCGTTCGATCGCGCGCGGCTGCTGGCGACCGGACTGAGCCCTGCCAGCGTGATGGCGCAGTTGCGCTCGCAGAATGTGGTGGCCTCC
Organism: Xanthomonas sp. NCPPB 3218; assembly: GCF_056725185.1. Taxonomy (NCBI): domain Bacteria; kingdom Pseudomonadati; phylum Pseudomonadota; class Gammaproteobacteria; order Lysobacterales; family Lysobacteraceae; genus Xanthomonas; species Xanthomonas sp. NCPPB 3218. The sequence goes on along the minus strand of NZ_CM161516.1, from coordinate 3,333,132 downwards.
GGCGGGCTGGCGACGGTGTCCGGGCTGGCGATGACGGTTGCGACTTCCGGGGAGATACGCTCACCTGCCCAGTTGCGGGACCTGTTGCTGACCTTGCCGACACCCAATGCCAATGGCGTGCGCGAAGTGGCGTTGGGCGAGCTGGCGCAGGTACAGGTGATGCCTGCCGATCCGCCGGAAAGCGCTGCCGTCTACCAGGGCCAGCCGGCGGTGGTGGTGTCGGTCTCGATGAAGCCCGGCAGCAATATCGCCGACTTCGGCAAAACGCTGCGCGCCAAGCTGGGCCAGACCGCGCAGGAATTGCCCGCAGGTTTTGCGCAGCACGTGGTCACCTTCCAGGCCGACGTGGTCGAGCGCGAGATGGGCAAGATGCACCACGTCATGGGCGAGACCATCGTCATCGTCATGGCGGTAGTGATGCTGTTCCTGGGCTGGCGCACCGGCCTGATCGTCGGCGCGATCGTGCCGTTGACCATCTTCGCCTCGCTGATCGTCATGCGCGTGCTGAGCGTGGAGCTGCAGACGGTGTCGATCGCGGCGATCATCCTGGCGCTCGGCCTGCTGGTGGACAACGGTATTGTCATTGCCGAAGACATCGAACGCCGCCTGGTTGCCGGAGAACAGCGCCGTCAGGCCTGCATCGACGCCGGCCGCTCCCTGGCCACCCCGTTGCTGACCTCATCGTTGGTGATCGTGCTGGCGTTCTCGCCGTTCTTCTTCGGCCAGACCAGCACCAACGAATATCTGCGCTCGCTGGCTACCGTGCTTGGCGTGACCTTGCTGGGCTCGTGGCTGCTCAGCATCACGGTGACGCCGCTGCTGTGCATGTATTTCGCCAAGGCACATGTCGCACACGGCAGCGAACAGGAGCCGTCGCGCTTTTATCGTGGCTACCGCCGCCTCATCGAGCGCGTGCTGATGCACAAGGCGCTGTTTATCGCCGGCATGGTGGCGATGTTGGCGGCGGCGGTCGCGGTGCTGGTGTCGATCCCCTACGATTTTCTGCCCAAGTCCGATCGTCTGCAGTTCCAGATGCCGGTGACCTTGCAGGCAGGCAGCGATACGCGTGAAACCCTGCGCACGGTGCGCGCGCTGAGCCGCTGGTTGGCCGATCGGCGCGCCAACCCGGAGGTGGTGGACAGCATCGGCTATGTCGCCGATGGCGGCCCGCGCATCGTGCTGGGCCTCAATCCTCCCCTACCGGCGGCCAACATGGCGTACTTTACCGTGAGCGTGCGCCCAGGCACCGATCTCGATGCAGTGATAGCGCGGGCACGTGCGCATGTCCGCAGCCACTTCCCCACCGTGCGCGCCGAGCCGAAGCGGTTTTCGCTGGGCGCGACCGAAGCCGGGATGGCGGTGTATCGCGTGGTCGGCCCCGACGAGACAGTACTGCGCAGCAGCGCCGCTGCGATTGCAAAGGCGCTGCGCGCGTTGCCGGGCACCGTGGATGTGCAGGACGACTGGCAGGCGCGCATTCCGCGCTACGTGGTGCAGGTGGACCAGCTCAGGGCGCGGCGTGCCGGGGTGAGCAGCGAGGACATTGCGCAGGCGCTACAGGCGCGCTACAGCGGCGTGGATGCCTCGTTGTTGCGCGACGATGGCAGCTCGGTGGCCGTGGTCTGGCGTGGCAGTGCGCAGGAACGCGCCGCCGACGGCACACCTGGCGACACCCTGGTGTACCCGCAAGCCGGCGGTGCGCCGGTGCCGCTGGCGGCGGTCGCCACGGTGCTGCACGACAGCGAGCCGTCGGCGATCCAGCGGCGCAACCTGAGCCGTGCGATCACCGTGACCGCACGCAACCCGCAGTTGACCGCGACCGAGATCGTCGAGCGCCTGTCGGTGCCGATGGCCGCGCTCAAGCTGCCACCCGGTTATCGGCTGGAGATCGGTGGCGAGCTGGAGGATTCTGCCGAGGCCAACCAGGCCCTGCTCCAATACATGCCGCACGCACTGGGCGCGATCCTGCTGCTGTTCGTGTGGCAGTTCAACTCGTTCCGCAAGCTACTGATCGTGCTGTCGGCAGTCCCGTTCGTGCTGATCGGTGCGGCACTGGCCCTGGTGATCACCGGCTATCCGTTCGGTTTCATGGCGACCTTCGGCTTGCTGGCGCTGGCCGGCATCATCGTCAACAACGCGGTGCTGCTGCTGGAACGCATCGAAGCCGAGCTTGCCGATGGCCTGCCACGCCGCGAGGCGGTGATCGCCGCAGCGGTCAAGCGGCTGCGCCCGATCGTGATGACCAAGCTCACCTGCATCGTCGGCTTGATTCCGCTGATGCTGTTTGCCGGGCCGCTGTGGACCGGAATGGCCATCACCATGATCGGTGGCCTGGCGCTGGGCACGCTGGTGACGCTGGGCTTGATCCCGATCCTGTATGACCTGTTGTTCGGCCTGCGACTGCCGGCGCGTGCAGCGGGTGTGGCGTAAATCCGGGCGGGCGAGGGCGGCGGCGCAATGATGCTGGCGTGACGGTGGGCGGCATCGTCGATGCATGATCGCGCGACATGCCGCATATCGCATATCGCACACCGCATGGCGCAGCGCTGACGGAGCGGGGCCATGCAGGCGCGGGCCGCTGCCGCCATACTGGCGACTGAGAGACACGACCAAGACCCGATGAGCAAAGCCAAGAAGAAAGTTGCACAGCAGGCGGTACCCACGCCTGCGCCGGTATATCAGCTGCATGTTTCATTGGTGGACAGCGCGCCGTTGATCTGGCGCCGCGTGCTGGTGGCCGGAGCGCTGCGCCTGGCCACGCTGCATCGTGTATTGCAACCGCTGATGGGCTGGAGCGGTGCGCATCCGTACGAATTCGACCTGGGCGGCGGCCGCTACGGCGAATCCGGGCTGGATGTGCCGGAGCGGCCACGGCTCAAGCATGCTGCCCGGGTCAGCATCGAAAGCGCGGTGGGCGAGCTGGAGCGTTTCGACTATTTCTACGGTGCCGGCGCGGGTTGGCAGCACCGCGTCCAGGTCGAGGCGATCCTGCCGCCGGACGCGAGCCTGCGCGCGGCCCGTTGCGTGGACGGCGCCAATGCCTGCCCGCCGGAGAGCAGCGAAGGAATCGACAGCTACCAGGCCTTGCTGCGGATCATCGCCGACCCAGAGCATGCGCAACATGTGCAGGAGCTGGCCACCCTGGGCGGGCGCTTCGATCCGGGCCATTTCGATCTGGCCGAGGTCAACCGCCTGCTCGCACGTGTCCGCGAGTGAGCGCGACTGACGCCGCATGACCTGCAGTGACGCCCAGGCCATGCATGGCTTGGGCAAGCGAAATCGATCCGGTTGCCTGTTACGCGCATCGCAGCCTGCCGTGCAGGTGATGCTGCAGGAGCTCGACGCCAGCGCCACTGCAGCTTGACGCGCGATCAGCTAGCCTGATCTCCCGGTTTTTCCCGAAAGTGTCTGCGATGTTCCGCTGGTTCGAATCCCTGATCGATGTCTTCCCGCCGATCGAGCGGGAAATGCCGCCGCATAGCGTGTGGCGGTTCTATCTGCATTATCTGCGGCCGTTGTGGCCGATCCTGTTGGCCACGCTGATCGCCGGGCTGCTGCTGGCCCTGGTGGAAGTGGCGATGTTCGACTTCCTCGGGCGCATCGTCGACATGCTGGCCGAGCGGCCGGGAGCGGACTTCTTCCGCCGGCATGCCGGCGAATTGCTCTGGATGGCGGCGATCACACTGGTGGCGCGCCCGCTGTTCACCGGGCTGCACAATCTGCTGGTCAACCAGGCGATCGTTCCGGGCCTGAGCAACCGCTCGCGCTGGCTGATGCACAACTACGTGGTACGGCAGAGCCTGGGCTTCTTCAACAACGATTTCGCCGGTCGGATCGCCAACCGGGTGATGCAGACCGGGACCTCGCTGCGCGAATCGGCGGTGCAGATGGTCGATGCGCTCTGGTACATCGTGGTCTATACCGGCAGCGCGCTGTGGTTGTTTGCGCAGGCCGACCCCTGGCTGATGCTGCCGCTGCTGATCTGGCTGGTGGTGTATGTCGCGCTGATGGCGTTCTTCGTGCCGCGCATGAAGGCGCGCGCGTGGATCGCGTCGGATGCACGCTCCAAGGCCACTGGGCGCATCGTCGACGGCTACACCAATATTTCCACGCTCAAGCTGTTCGCCCATGCCGGTCGCGAACAGGCCTATGTGCGCGATGCGATCGACGAGCTGGCGGTGAAGCATCGCGGGCAGACGCGCGTGACCACCACGATGGATACCGCCATTGCGGTGGCCAATGGCTTCCTGATCGTGGGCACCTGCGGGCTGGCGTTGTGGCTGTGGAGCCGCGGCCAGATCAGCGTCGGCGCGATCACGCTGGCCACCGGCCTGGTGATCCGCATCCACAACATGTCCGGCTGGATCATGTGGACGGTCAACGGCATCTTCGAAGACATCGGCAGCGTGCAGGACGGCATGCAGACCATCTCGCAGCCGGTGCTGGTGCAGGACGCGCCCGACGCCGTGCCGCTGCAGGTGACGCACGGCCAGGTGCAGTTCGAGCACATCCATTTCCATTACGGCAAGCGCGGCGGGGTGATCGCCGGGCTGGACCTGCAGGTGCGTGCCGGCGAGAAGATCGGCCTGGTCGGGCCGTCGGGCGCGGGCAAGTCGACCCTGGTCAACGTGCTGCTGCGGCTGTACGACCTGGAGCAGGGGCGCATCCTCATCGACGGGCAGGACATCGCCCAGGTCACCCAGGAAAGCCTGCGCGGGCAGATCGGCCTGGTCACCCAGGACACTTCGCTCCTGCATCGTTCGATCCGCGACAACCTGCTGTATGGCAGGCCGCAGGCCAGCGACGCGCAGATGCTGGAAGCGGTGCGCAAGGCGCGCGCGGAAGGCTTCATCGACACGCTGGTCGATGGCGAAGGCCGGCGCGGATTCGATGCCTATGTGGGCGAACGCGGGGTCAAGCTGTCGGGCGGTCAGCGGCAGCGCATCGCCATTGCGCGCGTGCTGCTGAAGGATGCGCCGATCCTGATCCTGGACGAGGCCACCTCGGCGCTGGACTCGGAAGTGGAAGCGGCGATCCAGGACAGCCTGGACGCGTTGATGGGTAACAAGACCGTCATTGCGATTGCGCACCGCCTCTCCACCATCGCGCGCATGGACCGGCTGGTGGTGATGGATGCCGGACGCATCGTCGAGACCGGCACGCATGCGCAACTGATCGCGCAGGGCGGGCTGTATGCACGCCTGTGGGCGCGGCAGACCGGCGGATTTGTTGCGGCGGATGGGTGAGGCGAACGATGCTTGAGTGCTCGATGCGAGCGGTCGCAGGCGGGCGTAGTAACTTCGAGATCTAGCCCCTCTCCCGCATACGGGAGAGGGATGGGGTGAGGGTATGGGGCGAAGCCACGCGCTGGCCGGCCATACGAGGCTTCGCCCGTACCCTCATCCGCCCCTGCGGGACACCTTCTCCCGAGGGGCGAAGAGTGCTTGTTCTCCCGGTAGGAGAAGGATCAATCACTCGATCGGCTGGTCCAGCATCAACTCGCGTGCAAAGCGCACCGGTGGGGCGCCGTAGGACAGCATCTGGTCGTGGTACGCCTTCAGGTTGAAGTCCTTGCCCAGCTTGTCCTGCACCGCCTTGCGCGTGTCCAGATGTTCCTGCACGCCGACGAAGTAGGTCGGCAGCTGCGCGGACGACAGCTGCGCACGCACCCACTTGCCCGCCGCTTCGCTTTCCTGCTGGAAGGTGTCGTGGGTCATCAGGTGCATCGCCTTGTCGCGTTCCCAGCCATCCACATGTACGCCCTGATCGAGGATGGCGTTGGCGATGGTGCGCAGGTAGAACTTGAGCTGCACCAGATGGAACAGCGGGTCGTTATCCAGATAGCCCTGTTCCTGCATCATGCGTTCGGTGTAGACCGCCCAGCCTTCGGCGAACATGCCCGAGCGCAGCACCGCGCGCAGCGTGGAGGGGAACTTGGCCGAATGCCAGCCTTCCAGGTAATGGCCCGGGGTGCCTTCGTGGATGCTGAGCAGGTGGATCATGCGGCTGTTGTACTCGCGCAGGAACGAATCGACCTGCTTGTCGTTCCAGTCGTCGGGAATCGGCGAGACCGCATAGAAGGTCTTGAGATTCTTGTCGAGCGGGCCCGGCGAATCGCAGTACGCCACCGCCACGCCGCGCTGAAATTCCGGCATCAGGATGATGTCCACCGGCGAATCGGGCAGCGTCATCAAACCCTTCTGGCGCACGAACTCGGTGGACTGCGCCAGTGCGGCCTTGGCGTCGTCGACCACCTTGTCGCGTGCCGGCTTGTCGGCATAGGCCAGTTCCAGCGCCGCCTCGATCGCGGCCTGCTGCTGGTCGTCATTGGGCGTCTCGGGCAGTTTGGGTGCGCCGGGCTTGTCCTTGAGTACCGTGCGGGCAATGCCGTACATCTCGCTGCGGACGCGCTTGAGCTCGGACTCGGCGCGCTGCTTGATCTCGGCGCGCGACAACGACGACAGCAGCGCGAATTTCAGCTTCTGGTCGTAGATCTGCGCACCGACGCGGAAATCGCCCTTGGCATTGGGCACCAGCACGGTATCCAGCCAGGTCTGCTGCTCGGCCACGGCCTTGCGCAGATCGTCGATGGCGGCCTGCGCGCGGGCCGCTTCGATCGGGCCGAGCTGGCCGATATTGGGCGCGATGAAGGTATCGACGATGCTGAGGATGCCCTTGTTCTGCTTGGCCACCGTTTCGGCATGGATCTTCGGCACGCGGGCCGGGTCCAGGTTGGCGCGCGCCTGCGCAAAGATGCCGGGAATCTTCTCCATGCGCTGCGTGGCGGAGCTCAGGCGCTCGGACAGCGGCGCGAAGTCGCGCGCCATCAGGCCATACAGCGCGCTGCCGGCCAGGCCGTTGTAGACCTGCGGGTCCCAGGCCCAGCTCTGCAGCACCTCGGTGTTCCAGATCTCCGATTGCAGCTGGTTGCGCAAAATGGCCGCATCGACCTGGTTCTCGCGCGACAGCTTGGCCACCTCGATGGCATCCAGCTCACTCAATAGCTTCTTGCCGGCCTCCAGGCTGCGCTGGCGGCCGGCGCTGCTCAGATCGTCGATCTGCGTGTCGAAGCGGTGATCGCCGGTCTGAGTGGCGGTAACCGGCGACAGCTGCATCCAGGTGTCGAGCGCGCGCTTGGACAGCGCCGCAAAGCGCGCATCCGGCGTCTGCGCAGCCTGCGTCGCGGCATCGGGGCTGCCGGCGCGCGGCGATTCGGGCTGCTGCTGGCAGGCGCTCAGGCCGGCGAGCAGGGCGAGGACAAGCAGACGTTGACGCATGGTGGATTCCAATGGAAGCAATCCGCCAGCATAGGCATGTGCGCGCTTGTCCGCATCCGCCATTGGTTTAGAGTGGCCGCTTTCAAGGAGGATCACCATGCACGACGCCGACATCTGTCATTGCGGACGCATCGCGTTCGACCCGCACACCGATGCGCCGATCACCAAGGCGTACGAGCGCACGTGTGCGTCATGCCGTCGCCGTGGCGGCCTGCTGCGGCCCGGCATGCGCGCGCCATTGCGCCTGCAGGCGGCGCCCAAGATGCCGGGAATCCATCGCTTCAACCGGCAGCATGCCAATCACCACCACTTCCCGCAGCGCGGCAGTGCGCGCTTCAGCACGGGCGTGCGTTGCAGGGCCGGCGAGGCCAGTGTGGCGGTCAAGCTGCGCGGTGTGTCCGCGCCGGGTCTGGCCGTACAGAGCATGCACGTCGCCGATGGAGCCAGCCGATGAGGCGCCGGATGCAGTGGTACGCGGTCGGCTTGTTGCTGGGCTGGGCGCTGAGCGGATGTGCCAGGCCGTCGGGCGAGATGGCGGCAGACGGCGGCGCGCCGGCGCCGGCACCGGCACCGGCACCGCCCGCCGTGCAAGGCAATGCGCTGGCGTATGAGCACGATGTACGCATCGAACTGCCGGCCGATCAGATCGATCAACGCATCGCCGCGGTACGCACTGCCTGCCAGTCGGCGCAGTTCGGCGACTGCGCGCTGCTGGCGGTGGAACAAACCGGTGGGCGCGACCCCAGCGGCAGCGTCAGCGTGCGGTTAGATCCGGACGGCATCGAGCCGATGGTGCAACTGGCCGGCCAGCATGGCGATGTCGCCGCGCGCAGCACGCGTGCCGAGGATCTGGCGCAGCAGATCGCCGATACCGGGCTGGCACAGGCGCGCCTGCAGAAAGAACATGCGCGCCTGCTCGAACTGCAGCAGCGCCGCGACCTGGCCGTGACCGATCTGCTGGCCCTGTCCAAGCGGCTTGCCGAGATCGAGGCCGAAGCGCAGCAGACCCAGCAGGACGCCGCGCAGCAGCAACGGCGCGTGCGCACGCAGTTGCTGACGCTCAATTTCCGCGGCACCGGTGGCGAGCAGGGCAGGGGCGAGATTGCCGAGGCGGCAGCCGAATTCGGCCAGGTCTTCGCATCCAGCGTGGCCTTCGTGATCCGCGCAGTGGCAGCGTTGCTGCCGGTGGTGGTGCTGGGGGTGATCGTCGGCTGGCTACTGCTGCAGGCATGGCGCTGGCGTGCGCGGCGACGCCGGATGTCCTGACCCACTGCGTAGCTGGTCGGCGATGCCGCATCAGCTGCGCATGTTTTTGGGAAGGGCGATTACTTCACGCAGCTACTCGACGCGTTGCGCGGTAGCACGTAGATCCTGGTTGCGCTGCTTGTACGCGATCGCGGTACAGCGCATGGTGTGCAACATCTCCAGACACCGACTGCGCGCAAGCGCAGCGCAGTCGGTACGCAGCCGGCTCAGCCTTCGTCGAATTCGTACTCGACAAACACGTCCAGCTGCAGGGCCAGCTCCTGCACGGCGTCGCGCACCTTCTGCGCAGTGGCATCGTTGCCGGCTTCCACTTCGAACTCGTGGCTGCCCGGACCTTCGTCGTCGGACAGGCCGGCCGAGCTGGAATCGTCGTCGTCCAGGTGCGGCATCAGGTCGTCGACTTCTTCCACGTGCTCGATGCCTTCGATGCTCTGCAGCAGGTTGGCGATGGCACGCGCGTCGTCGTCGGTGCCGGTGATACGCATGCGAAGAGTCGGCATGGGAAAGCTTCCTTGGATTGGGGACCCAAAGACTAGGCAGCCGTCAGGCAAGATCGGGTGATGGCCGCGTGCGCTGGCCGCTCACGGGCGCCGCGCGGTTGCCTGTGATGCGGTGGTCTCCAGTACCGGCACCAGCAGGGCCTGGGCGGCAGTGCGCAGTAGCGCCGGTGCGATGTAGCGATGGTGCACGCCGTCCACCAGGGCCATGTAAACGCGGCCAAACCTGTTGCGGCAGGCCACGCGCGTCTCCAGGCTGAGCTCCACGCTGCCATCCTCCAGCACTTCCACGCCCACGCTGCTGCGGAAGACCAGGTGGCGGTCGTCGGCGCCCAGCAATACCTGCACGCGTCGATCCAGTGGCGCGTTGTCTTGCGCAAGTACCGGGAATCGCCCTGCGAACAGGCAGTCGCGCTGTGCCGACAGCAACGAAGACACCGGGCAGCCCAGCGGAGAAGTTCGCAACTGCAGCGGCGCCACCAGCGCATTGCGCAGCCGCATCAACCAGGTCACGCCGCGCGGCGCGCGCTCGGTGAACCCCTCCAGCAGCAACGCCATCAAGGTGTGCGCACCGCGTTGACGCAACTCATGCGGCTGCAGGCGCAGACGTACGCTGTCCTGATGATCGAAGCCCTGCAGGTGCCGGGTCAGTAGCGAGCCGGGCTTGGGCTCGGCATGCACGCTGACCTGCGCCAGCTGCGGTGCCATTGCAACGAACCCCACCGGTCGACGCAGCCGGCTCACTGCCTGGCGCAGCCTGCCGCTGAGCGCGCGCAGCCGGCCGCACCATGCAGACCTGCTGCTGCCTGGCGATGCGGCCAACGACAGGCGTACGGTGGGGATCTGCAGCGCGCGTGCCTGCGCCGAGGCCAGTAGCCCGATCACCGCCTCCGGCAGCGTTTCGGTGAGCGTGGCGATATCGGCGGTGCCGGACAGCACGCGTGCGCGCACCGCATCGCTCAACGCGCCGCCGGCCTCGTCGCTGTGGCAGGACAGTGCGAAAAATGCCGGGTGTGCGGCTTGCGCTTTGAGCGGTGCGAACTGATGCCAGGTGCCGCCGCCAAAGCGCACGGTGAATAGGCAGTCGGCCGGTAGATCGATATGCCGCAACGCCGCCAGAAAGTGCTGTGGATCCTGTTCGATCTGCTCCATCGAGGCGGTGCAGAAGCGCAGTTGCGCGCCGCTGCTGCCGGTGATGGCGGTGAACATGCGATGGCCGGCGTGGCGATGGAACGGGTGGCCGTTGGCGCCCACCGCAAACGAGAACAGGGCAGTCGATTCGCCGTGCGCAAAGTCGGTGCCGGCCAGGCGTGCCGATGGCTCGTCCAGCGCATCGTGAAAACTGGGATGCGCGCGCTGGCGGCGGCAGGCCTGTTCGATCAACGGGTTGCCTGCGCCCACGCCCAGCTGTGCGATCAGCGTGACCTCCACTGGCAGACCGCCGCTGTAGGACTCCAGACGGACTGACGGAAAACCTGCCTGTGCATCGGCAGGGCGTTGCTGGGGCGTGCTGAACATCGGCATGAGTCCTTTGCGGCCGGAGGAGGGTCAGGAGGTCTTCTTGGTCAAGGCGCGCGCCTTGCGCTTGAGCGGCGCCGAGGCCGGGCAGACTTCGAAGGCAAAGCTGCTGAGCGTGTTGACCATGTTGTCCGGGGTGAGCCGGTAGACCACGAACTGGCCGCGCCGTTCGCTGGATACCAGCCCGGCGCTTTCCAGCACCGACAGATGCCGCGAGATGGCTGGCGCGCTCATTTCGAACAACTGCCCGATCTGGCCGGCGGTGAGTTCTTGGTCTGCCAGGCACGCCAGCATCTTGCGGCGGGGCTGGGAGGCAAGGGCTTCGAAGATGCGGTCGATGGACATAAGGAATTAGGCAATTAACGAATTAGCTAATTAATTGATTTTATGGCGGCCGATATCAAGCGTCTTTTCGGCGCGGCGCTGCCCGGCGGTGGTCGGGCGCGGCTGGCGGCTGTCGCCGACGTTGCCGTGATGGGGGATGTCCAGGCCTCTGGCGCGCGGGATCTGCCCGCAGGGCAGGTCGCAGCCGATCGGTGCTGAAGGTTTTTGCGGTTGGCGGCCTGCAGCCCAGGCATGCCAGATCAGTCCGGCAGCATCGGCTCAGGCACCGCGCTCAAGTCCTCCAGGCAGGCAGGGCCCAGCATGCAAGGTCGCAGTGATGCAAGCAGCCACCTCAGGCCGCAGGCAGTGCCAGCAGCTCTGCCGGCAATGCCGGCATCGGGGTGCGCTCGTCCAGCGCCTCGCGCTTGAGCCAATCGATAAACGCCATTGCCGCAGGGCCGGGGACGCGGTGACTGGGGTGCACGATGTAGTAGGCGTAGCGTGCCTTGAGGGTGGGGCCGGGCAGGCGCACCAGCTCGTAACGCTGCAGATACGGTTGGGCGATGTGCTTGCGCGCCAGGACCGCGCCCAGGCCATAGACGGCAGCGCGCATCGCGTCGGTGCTGTCGTTGAAGGTATGCATCGGCGGCAGCGTGGTGCCGCGCACCTGGGCGGCACGGAACCAGTCGCGCCAGCCCTGCGGCGACATGTCGGTGAGCAGCGGCAATTGCGCGATCTGCGCCGGCGTGCGTAGCGCAGCGACCTCCGGCAGTGACGGCGAGGCCACCGGAAACAGTTCGTCGTCCATCAGATGATGCGAGGTCAACCCGGGCCAGGCACCCTGGCCATAGCGGATGCCGAGATCCGGGCCGCCTTCTTCGAAGCGCGAAAACGCCGCGTCCGATTGCAGATCCATGCGGATATGCGGATGCGCGCGACAGAAGCGCGGCAGCCGCGGCAACAGCCAGCAGTACGACAGCGAGCGCAAGGTGGTCACGCGCAGCGGGATGGCGTCTTCGCGCGGATGCAGGTTGCCGGCCACCGAAGCGATCTCGGCCAACGCAGCGGTGGCGGCGTCGGCCAGCTGGCGGCCTTCGGCGGTGAGCTTGACCCCGCGCGGCAGGCGCTGGAACAGGGTCACGCCGAGCAGCGCTTCGAGCTTGCGCACATGGTGGCTGACCGCGCTGGCGGTCAGATGCAGTTCTTCGGCGGCATGCGCGAAGTTCTGGTGGCGCGCGGCGGCGGCGAACACGCCCAGCGCGGGCAGCAGGGTGGGGCGCAGGTTCATCGAGGCATGAGTGAGATTTGTGGCTCGCCTCGATACTACGCGCTTGTCGCGCCTGCGGTTGCAACCGATGCTGCAGTACCCCATCGCGATGATCGTGCCATGCCCGTCTGCTTGCCTGATGTTGTCTCTTGCGGTTTCAGCACATCACGGCAGCGTGCGCAGGTGCGGCCATGAGCGCGCAGCCGGCGACGCAGCCAGCGGTTGCGGCACGCGAATGGCGCACCCCGCTGGAGCTGGGGTTTCTCGGCATCGTCTGGGGTTGCTCGTTCCTGTTCATGCGCGTGGCCGCACCCAGGTTCGGCACCGTGGCGCTGGTGGAAATCCGCCTGGCGCTCGGTGCATTGGTGCTGTTGCCGTTCCTGTGGCTGGCGCGCGAACGCTTCCCGCTGCGTCGCTGGCCGATGCTGGCGGCGATCGGCGTGCTCAACTCCGCGTTGCCGTTCCTGCTGTTCGCCTGGGGCGCGCAACACGCACCGGCCGCGATCGGTGCGATCTGCAATGCGATGACGGTGCTGTTCACCGCATTGATCGCCTTCCTGTTCTTCGGCGAGAAGATCGGCACGCGTCGCGCGCTGGCCTTGCTGATCGGTTTCATCGGCGTGCTGGTGCTGGCCACCGGCAAGTCGGCCGGGTTGAGCGTGGGGCCGGCGGCACTGGCGGGCGCCACCGCGTCGCTGCTGTACGGCATCGGCTACAACCTGGTGAAGCGCCACATGGGCGATTTGCCGCCGGCCGCATCGGCAGCGTCCACGTTGGGTTGCAGCGCGCTGCTGCTGGCACCGCTGGCCTGGTTGCAGTGGCCGACCACGCCGGTGCCGGCAGTGGCCTGGGCCTGCGCCACCGCGCTGGGCGTGGTGTGCACCGGGTTGGCGTTCCTGATGTATTACCGCCTGATCCAGCGCATCGGCCCGGCACGCGCCTCCACGGTGACCTATCTGGTGCCGGTGTTCGGCGCGCTGCTGGCATGGTCGCTGCTGGGCGAGCCGCTGACCTGGACCATGCTGGTGGCCGCGGTGCTGATCCTGGGCAGCGTCGCCTTCAGCCAGCGCGCCCGCTAGTCACGCGCGCGCCGCTTTACGATTCCCGATTCCCGATTCCCGATTCCCGATTCCCGACTCAGCCAGCCGGCGGCGTCCGCACCGGCAACGGCACATTGCACAGATCGATATGCCCGGCCGGGCGCTTGTAGAAATCGTCCTTGCGATTGCGGCGCGCCTCGGCCACATCGCGGAAGGTCTGGCTGTCGGTGCGCAGCAACTGCAGTGGCGTGCGTTCGGGCATGGGCACCTCGCTGGCCAGGCGAATGGCGCGGATCGGCGAGCGCTGCGCGGGGTCTTCGTAGAAACCCATCGGGTCCGGTCCGCGCGGGATCACGCTGAGCAACTCCATGCCCTTGACCACGCGGCCGACCACGGTGATGTTGCGGTCCAGCTGGCGCGGCGATTGCCCGGTGACCACATACAGCTCGGCGCCGATGCTGCTGTCTTCGTCGTTGTTGCGGCCGGCGCCCAGGGTGCCGTAGCAATGCGCCAGCCAGGTCTTGCCGCTGGTGCTGTCGCGCCCAACCGGGAAGCCGTCGACAAAGCCCACCTGCGCCGCCCAGCCATCGCTGTCGGGCAGGCGCTGGAAATCCAGGCCCTGCGACGGGCGCTCGAATTCGGCCGGCAGGTGCGTCTTCGCCGAGCCCAGTGACTTGGCCTTGGCCGGCGTCTCGCCATCCGGGTCGCCGAACTGCACCACGAAGTTGTCCTGCGAACGGTAGATGCTGAGCCCGTCCCAGAAGCGCTCGTGCGCCAGGGTGCGGATGTTGCCCACGTGCGCGGGCGCAAACTGCGGCGCCAGCTCGATGATCACCCGTCCGCCATCCAGTTCCAGGTACAGCGTGCGCTCGGGGTCGAGCACGCGCCAGGCGCTGGCCGGCGAGGCATCCAGGATCTGCTGCGGGCTGCGATAGGCCGCGTTGGCGGCAGCGGGTAACACCAGGGCAAGCAGGCAGGCGGAAGCAACAGTGCGCAGAAGCATGAAGGCAGCCAGCGGGAGGGATGCCCGATTCTTGCCGACCACGCGCCCGGACGCAAAGCGCCTGGACGCAACGTGCATAAACGCATAGCAGGACGCCGGCGGAATGCGCCGGCGTCGTGCTGTCACGCGCATGCCTGCCGCGGCTGTGCGCTTACGGGGTGTTGCGCACGTGCGGGCTGGTGTGGTGAACGTTGGCGTCATGGTCGTTACGGAACAGCGGGACCAGCTGCCACAACGCAGAGATGCCGACCAGCGTGTAGACCACACGCGACAGCAGGGCATCCTGGCCGCCGAACAGCGTGGCGACCAGATCGAACTGGAACAGACCGACCAGGCCCCAGTTCAAGCCGCCGACGATAAGAAGCACCAGGGTGATGACGTTGAGCGTTTTCATGAAGACAGACCGTGTGGGTTGGGAGACCCCAGAGTCCGCATGCCGCGCGCAACACCTCGTGAGCGTGCGCGAGGGCATGACGGGCTTGCGCACGCCACGATCACGTCCAGCCGACGCGCGTGAAACTGATGCAGTGTGTTGGCCATCCGGCCGCACGCCGACGGCGCAGTGTCAGCGTGCCGGTTTGCGCTTGACGTACAACTGCTTGCGCACGCGCGCCACCACCTCGCCCTGGCGGTTGTGCACCACGTTTTCGAACCAGCGCAGGTGTTTTTCGCCATTGGCGGTGGCGGCGCGCAACTCGGCCAGCACACTGTCGTCGATGACGAACTCGGCGCTCACCGTGCCGCGCCCGGGTTTGACGAACTCGATGCTGCCGGCCTTGTCCCATACGTAGTAGTCGCGCCCCAGGTTCTGCATGGTCAGCAGGATCCAGAACGGGTCGGTCATCGCGAACAGGCTGCCGCCAAAATGGGTGCCGACGTAATTGCGATTCCACGGCCGCTGGCGTAGCTCCACGCGTGCGTAGCGGTAGTCGGGAGACAACGCGGTGACGTGGATCCCGGCGAACAGGTACGGCGGCCACAGGTTGATACCGAGCTTGAACAGTGAAGCACGCATGCGGCCAGGGTCCATGGCGGGGCGGGCCTGCAGCATACCATTCGCATGCGTATGGAGGTTGTGGCGGTGACGGCAGCGCCCGGCCGGCCTGCAGACCGGGCGCCGTGGTGCCGACGGTGCTTAGAACACCAGCGACGACATCTTGCGGCGGTAGCGGCCGACCAGGTCTTCGTCCTCGATCACCCGGAACGCATCGATCAGGCTACGCCGCGGCAGGTTGTCGTCGAAGGTGCGGTCCTGCCGCAGCATTTCCAGGAACTGCTCCAGCGCGGCCTCGTCGTGGCCGTCGAGCAGGTGGCGCACGCCGAGCAGATGGCGCGCGCGCAGGTCGGCGCCGTTGGCGGCAACGGCGGCCTGCAGCGCGTCGGCATCCGGCGCGTCCTTGAGCACATTGGCAAAGCTCAGCCGGGCCTTGGCGCGCACCGCACGGTCGTCGGTGGCCAGGTTGGCGGGCAGGGCGTCGATCAACTGCTCGGCCTCGGCGGTGTCGCCGGTCTTGAGCAGCGCCAGTGCCAGGTCCAGCTTGAGCTCGTCCTTGTCCGGCTCGGCGGCGATCGCCTCACGCAGCGCGGCGACCTGGTCCTGCGGCTCGAGCGGGGCCGGCGGCAGTGCTTCGGCGACCTGCGGCTCGGCCGGCAGCACGCCGTGCTGGGTCAGGAATTCGCGCACCTGGCCTTCCGGCATCGCGCCCGGGAAGCCATCGACCAGCTCGCCGCCCTTGACCAGGAACACCGTCGGCACCGAGCGGATCTGGAACGCGGCGGCGATCTGTTGCTCCTTGTCCACATCGACCTTGGCCAGCTCGAAGGCGCCGTTGTAGTCGGCGGCGAGCTTTTCAAGGATCGGCGTCAACGACTTGCAGGGGCCGCACCAGGTGGCCCAGAAGTCCACCAGCACCGGTGTCGTCAACGATTTCTGCAGGACCTCGGTCTCGAAGGTGTCGGTGGTGGCATCGAATACGTGCGGCTTGTCGGACATGGGCTTCCAGAAGTGATTGCGGCAACAGTGGGAGGTAATGGTGGCAAACCGGGCCGACACAAGGCTGTCCGGCCCGGGCGCACGGCGCGTGGCCGGCCGTCACGCCGGCAGGGGTTCACGCCACGCGCGCCCGGCACGACAATGCCGCGTCCTGGTGGCGCAGCCTGCGCCCCGCGTTGGAGCAAGGCAATGACACGCATCGATGGCACCCAGCGCTACCTGGGCCTGATCGCCGCAACCGTCTTCGTGCTGGCGGTGGCCGGCTTCGGCGTGGCGCTGCCCGGTTACCTGCAGGCCAGCCATCCGGTTGCGCTGCTCGGTGCCAACGGGGTGCCGCATGCGCTGGGCTTCAACCTGCTGGCGTTCGTGCTGGTCGGTGCGCTCGGCATGGCCACCGGGGTCAGCCTGCTGGCGCGCATGCCGGCCAGGTCCAGCTGGAGCCTGCGCGTGGGCGGGCAGTTGATCGTGCTGGCCGGGCTGGCCTTTCTCGGCATGGGCGCCTTGCCCCTGGACCCCACCGATCTGGACGGGCGCGCCAGCCAGGCCCATGCCACCGCCTGGCTGCTGTGGGCGGTGGCGTTCGTACCGGGCATGTTGCTGCTCGCCGCCGCGCTGCTCAACCAGCCCGGCACCCGCGCACTGGCATGGCTGAGCCTGGGCGCGGGGCTGCTGGTGGCGGTGCTGGCGTTCGGCCCGCCGGGCCTGCTGCGGCAGGCGATCGCCCAGCGCCTGGCGTTCCTGGCCTGGGTCGGCTGGCTCGCGGTGGCGGCCTGGCGCTGGCCGGCCAGACCCGCCACCTGAGGCAAGCGTTTGGAGCACCTGCTGCACTGCGGTACCCTGTGCCGCTTTGCACCGCCCGAGCATCCGCTCCCAATGTCCACCGTCGAACCGAACGCCTACGACCCGCAGCAGGTCGAAACCTCCGCCCAGCAGTTCTGGGATGCCACCCACGCCTTCCAGGTCGACGAAACTTCGGACAAGCCGAAGTTCTATTGCCTGTCGATGCTGCCGTACCCGTCCGGTGCGCTGCACATGGGCCATGTGCGCAACTACACCATCTCCGATGTGGTCAGCCGCTACAAGCGCATGACCGGCCACAACGTGATGCAGCCGATGGGCTGGGATGCGTTCGGATTGCCGGCGGAAAACGCGGCGATCAAGAACAAGACCGCGCCGGCCAAGTGGACCTACGCCAACATCGACCACATGCGTGGCCAGCTCAAGTCGCTGGGCTATGCGATCGACTGGTCGCGCGAGTTCGCCACCTGTACGCCCGAGTACTACGTGCACGAGCAGCGCATGTTCACCCGGCTGATGCGCAAGGGCCTGGCCTATCGCCGCAACGCGGTGGTGAACTGGGACCCGATCGATCAGACCGTGCTGGCCAACGAGCAGGTCATCGACGGCCGCGGCTGGCGCTCCGGCGCGCTGGTGGAAAAACGCGAGATCCCGCAGTGGTTCCTGCGTATCACCGACTACGCGCAGGAACTGCTCGACGGCCTGGATCAGCTGGACGGCTGGCCGGATTCGGTCAAGACCATGCAGCGCAACTGGATCGGCCGCTCTGAAGGGCTGGAGATCCAGTTCGATGTGCGCGACACCGACGGCGCACCGCTGGACCCGCTGCGCGTGTTCACCACCCGCCCGGACACGCTGATGGGCGTGACCTTCGTGTCGATCGCCGCCGAGCATCCGTTGGCGTTGCATGCGGCCAAATCCAATCCGGAGCTGGCCGCGCTGCTGGAAACGCTCAAGCACGGCGGCGTCTCCGAAGCCGAGCTGGAAACCCAGGAAAAACGCGGCATGGCCACCGGCCTGACCGCGGTGCATCCGATCAGCGGCGAGCAGGTGCCGGTGTGGGTGGCCAACTTCGTGCTTATGGGCTACGGCACCGGCGCGGTGATGGCGGTTCCCGGCCACGACCAGCGTGATTTCGAGTTCGCCAACAAGTACAGGCTGCCGATCGTGCAGGTGGTCAGGCTGCGCGAGCCGCGCAACGACGACGAGCAGAGCTGGGACGCCAGCCAGTGGCGCGACTGGTACACCGACAAGAGCCGCCCGCTGGAGCTGATCAATTCGGCCGAGTTCGACGGCCTGGATTTCGGCGGCGCCTTCGAGGCACTGGCCGAGCGTTTCGAGCGTAAGGGCCAGGGCCAGCGCCGGGTCAATTACCGCCTGCGCGACTGGGGCGTGAGCCGTCAGCGCTATTGGGGCTGCCCGATCCCGGTGATCTATTGCGCCAAGTGCGGCGCGGTGCCGGTGCCGGAAGACCAGTTGCCGGTGGTGCTGCCCGAGAACGTGGAATTTGCCGGCACCGGCTCGCCGATCAAGACCGACCCGACCTGGCGCCAGACCACCTGCCCGGACTGCGGCGGCCCGGCCGAGCGCGAGACCGACACCTTCGACACCTTCATGGAGTCGAGCTGGTACGTGGCGCGCTACACCAGCCCCAACGCACGCGACATGGTCGATCGCCGCGCCAACTACTGGATGCCGGCCGACCTGTACGTGGGCGGCATCGAGCACGCGATCCTGCACCTGATGTACTTCCGCTTCTATCACAAGCTCATGCGCGACGCGCGGCTGGTGGACAGCGACGAGCCGGTGACCAACCTGCTCACCCAGGGCATGGTCATCGCCGACACCTTCTATCGCGATGCCGATAACGGCGGCAAGGATTGGATCAATCCGGCCGACGTGGAAATCCAGCGCGACGAGCGCGGCCGCGTCACCGGCGCGGTGCTGATCGCCGACGGCCAGCCGGTGCACATCGGCGGCACCGAGAAGATGTCCAAGTCCAAGAACAACGGCGTGGACCCGCAGTCGATGGTGGCCAAGTACGGCGCCGACACGGTGCGGCTGTTCTCGATGTTCGCCGCCCCGCCGGAGCAGTCGCTGGAATGGAACGAGGCCGGCGTCGATGGCATGGCGCGCTTCATGCGCCGGCTGTGGGTGCAGGTGCACAAGCATGTGGGCGAGGGCGCCGCCGCCGCACTGGACGCCGCCGCGCTGAGCGCCGAGCAGAAGGCGATCCGCCGCAAGACCCACGAAACCATCGGCAAGGTCAGCGACGACTATGGCCGCCGCCACAGCTTCAACACCGCGATCGCCGCGGTGATGGAACTGTCCAACGCGCTGGCCAAGTTCGACGATGCCAGTGCGCAGGGCCGGGCGGTGCGCCAGGAAGCCCTGGAGGCGATGGTGCTGCTGCTCAACCCGATCACCCCGCACGCCAGCCACACCCTGTGGCAGGTGCTGGGCCACGGCGAGACGCTGCTGGAAGATGTCGCGTTTCCGCAGGTCGATGCCGCCGCGCTGGTGCGCGACGCGCTGACCCTGGCGGTGCAGGTCAACGGCAAGTTGCGCGGCACCATCGAGGTGGCCGCCGATGTCGGACGCGAGCAGATCGAGGCGCTGGCCCAGGCCGAGCCGAACGCGGCCAAGTTCCTGGAAGGGCTGAGCGTGCGCAAGATCATCATCGTGCCCGGCAAGATCGTGAATATCGTGGCGGGCTGATCGTTGCCGATCGCCGGTCCGGGCAGTGTCGCGGACCGGTGTGGCGACGCGCAGATGAGATTGCCGCAGTGGCGTGTGGTCATTCATTTCACCGGCGCGTGGCGACGCGTTTGTCATTCCCGGGCGCCGCGTTTTTCGCGGCGCCCTCTCAAGCCCCGTTCACGCGGTGTCGGGCAGGCTAGCCGCCTGTTGCCGCCGCCGGGGCGCTCATCCAGACTGTGCCCATGATTCGATTTCCTACTGCCTTCGCTGCGTCCCTCGTGCTGGTCTCGAGCCTCACCGCCTGCGGCTTCCATCTGCGCAATTCGCTGGCGCTGCCGCCGGACACGCCCGCGGTGAAGGTGCAGTCCGCGGTGCAGTACAGCGAGCTGGCCAAGTTGCTGCGGCGTGGCCTCAAGGCCGCCGGCGCCACCCTGGCCGACGAAGATGCCAAGACCGGCTTTGCGCAGGTGCAGGTGTTGTCCGAGCGTTGGGGCGATCTGCCGATCGCCATCGACAGCCAGGGCCGCGCGCAGGAATACAGCCTGCGCTATGCGGCCATCTTCACCGTCACCACCGCCAACGGCTCGGTGCTGGTGCCGCAGCAGGTGATCGAGCTGTCGCGCGACTACGTGTCGCCACCGGTGGATGCCACCGGCACTGCGACCGAGCGCGAGATCCTCGCCAACGAACTGCGTAAGGACATGTCGGCATCGATCCTGCGTCGCATCGACAGCGTCGTGCGCGCGCGTGTGGAGCGCGGCGAGACGCTGGAAAGCACGCCCAGCGCGCCGCTGCAGCCGGCCACCACACCGCCGGTGCAGCCGTCCACGCCGGAATCGAGTGTGCCGGCCTCGCTGCCGCCCGCGTCTTCGTCGAATAACTGAGCAACTGGTGATCGTCCCGTCCGCGCATCTGCCGGGCAACCGCGCACGCTGTGCGGAGGTGGCGTGCGCCAGGCGCATGTCGCGCTTGCTGCGCGGCGAGCATGCCCCGACGATCGCTGCCGACGCCGTCTTGTGCGTGACGGTGCAGTGGCGCGTGCCTTCGTAGTGATGGAACTTACCTAGTCATGGAACTTCGCCCAGAACAGCTCGCCGGCCAGTCCAATCAGCCGCTGCAGCCGGTCTACCTGATCGCCGGTCCGGAGACCTTGCGCGTGCTGGAGGCGGCCGATGCGGTGCGCGCACGCGCGCGCGCCGAAGGCATCAGCGAGCGCGAGGTCTTCGATGCCGATGGCCGGGAGTTCGATTGGAACCAGCTGGATGCGACCTTCAACGCGCCCAGCCTGTTCAGTCCGCGCCGGCTGGTGGAAGTGCGCCTGCCCAGCGGCAAGCCGGGCAAGGACGGCGCCGAGGTCATCACCCGCTTCTGCGCCAACCCGCCGCCGGATGTGGTGCTGTTGATCACCGCCAACGACTGGAGCAAGGCGCACCAGGGCAAATGGGCCGATGCGATCGGCCGCATCGGCACCATTTCGGTGGCCTGGGCGATCAAGCCGCACGAGCTGTCGGACTGGATCGAGCGCCGCCTGCGCAGCCACGGCCTGCGTGCCGACGCGGCGGCCGTGCAGCGCCTGAGCGAGCGGGTGGAAGGCAACCTGCTGGCCGCCGCGCAGGAAATCGACAAGCTGGTGTTGCTGGCCGATGGCAAGGTGCTGGACCTGGAGGCGATGGAGTCGCTGGTCGCCGATGCCGCGCGCTACGACGTGTTCCGCCTGGCCGAAACCACGTTCTCCGGGCAGCCGGCCGCAGCGATCCGCATGCTCGCCGGCCTACGCGCCGAAGGCGAGGCGGTGGCCGCGCTGATGCCGATCCTGATCAAGGAACTGCTGCGCACTGCGTCCTTGGCCAAGGTGCAGGCCAACGGCGGCAACCTCGCTGCCGAAATGAAGGCACAGGGCCTGTGGGAATCACGCCAGGCGCCGTTCAAGCGCGCGCTGCAACGGCACCCCGAACCACGCCGCTGGGAGCGCTTCGTCGCCGAAGCCTCGCGGGTCGACCGCATGGCCAAGGGCCGCGCCGACGGCGACCCCTGGGTCGGCCTGGAACGCCTGCTGGTGGCCGTGGCCGAATCCCGCGCGGTGAGATTGCTGGCGTGAAAGCCGGCGATGCCGCCAACGGCGACGCGCGACCCGCCTCCCCAAGCCGCGCAACCCCCGACCAGGCCGCAGCTGCGACCCCCTCTAGCAGCGCAGCCCATACCTCGCCGCCCACCAACTCCCACCCGGCAGCGCCGAACCCACGCTCTTCCGATTCCCGAATCCCGATTCCCGAATCCCGGCTCCATCCCGAATCCCAGCTCCACCTGTACTACGGCGGCACCTTCGATCCGGTCCACCTGGGCCACCTCGCCATCGCCTGCGCCGCGCGCGACGAACTGGGCGCGCTGGTGCACCTGGTACCGGCCGCCGATCCGCCGCACCGTCCCGCACCCGGCGCCACCGCAGCGCAGCGCGCGCGCATGCTGGAGCTGGCACTGGCCGACACCCCCGGGCTGGCGCTGGACAGCCGCGAGCTGCAACGCGCCAGCCGCGACCATGCGCCGTCCTACACCGTCGACACCTTGCGCGCGCTGCGCGCCGAGCTCGGCCCCACGACACCGATCGCCTGGCTGCTCGGTGCCGATGCCTTCGTCGGACTGAGCAGCTGGCATCAGTGGGGAGATTTGTTCGAACTGGCGCATTTCGTCATTGCCGCGCGTCCGGGCACGCCGCTGGACCTGGCCGCCGCGCCGCAGCTCGCCGCGGCAGTGCATGGCCGCTGGGCCGCCCAGGCGGGCGAGCTGGGCATCTCGCCCGCAGGCCGCCTGTGGTCGCTGCAGCAGCCGTTGCGCGGTGAATCGGCCAGCGCGGTGCGCTCGCGCATCACCGCCGGCGGCGACTGGCAGGCGCTGCTGCCGGCATCGGTGGCGGCATTTATCGCGCACGAAGGCCTCTACGGCTGCGCCCCGCCGACTAGCTGAACACGCAGCCGGCCGGACCGGCCTATAATTCGCGCCAATTCCATCGAGTTGCCCGCTTTGACCACCCAAGCCCAAGTCATCAAGACCTCCATCCCGAATCCGCCGCCGTCCGTGCCGGCCCTGCTGGCCACCGTGCGCGAGGCCGTGGAGGAGCTGAAAGCCAAGGACGTGGTCGAGATCGATGTGCGCGGCAAGTCCAGCGTCTGCGATTACATGGTGGTCGCCTCAGGTACCTCGACCCGCCACGTGAAGTCGATCGCCGAAGAAGTGGTCAAGTTCGCCAAGCGCCTGGACGTGATGCCGCTGGGCGTGGAAGGCGAGCGCGAGGCGGAGTGGGTGCTGGTGGACCTGGGCGACGTGGTGGTGCATGTGATGCTGCCGCGCGTGCGCGAGTTCTACGCGCTGGAGCGTCTGTGGACGGTGGGCGACCAGCGTCCGGACGATGCGGAAGCCGATCCCGAAGAGTGAGTGAGCCGGGCATGCCACGCAATGCCCGACCCCAGACCGATGCGCCTGCCTCGCAGGCGCTGCAACAGCTGCGCAGCCAGGGCGCACACGCCTCCGGCGCGCCGCTGTCGCCGGCACGCAAACGCTTCGACCGATTGCTGCGCGACCTGGAACGGCATCGTGCTGACCTGCAGGCCTGGCAGCTTGCACTGTCGCAGTGGCGCGAGCGTTACCACGCCGAATTGCAGCCCTTGCTCGACCACCGCCGCGCGGCCGACATCGCCCTGGTCGAAGAGCTCGACCGTGCGTATGCCACGGTCAAACTGGGCAAGGCCGACCGCGCTTTCCTGTCCGAGTTGCTGTGCGATATCGCCGCCCCGCTGATCGAGGCCGGCCATGAGTCATTGCGCCCAATCTACGACCGCTACAGCGCAGCCGGTTACGACCAGGAAGTCGCCGAATCCGATGCGCTGATGAAGCAGATCCTCGGCCAGGCCTACGGGCTGGATGCCGACGAGCTGGATGGCATCGATTCGCCCGAACAGCTCTACGAGCGCGTCAGCGAGCGCCTGCAGCAGGAGCGTGCGCAGCAACAGCAACGCCACACGCAACGGCGCAAGCGTGCCGAGCACAAGGCAGTGGTGGAGAATGCCGAGCCGCCTCCGTTGCGCGAGCTGTATCGCAAGCTGGCCGGCAGTCTGCATCCGGATCGCGCCAAGGGCGCCGACGACCATGCCGCGCGCACCATCCTGATGCAGCGGCTCAACGCGGCCTACAAGGCCGGCGATCTGCTGGGTCTGCTCGAACTGCAGGCCGAGATCGGTCTGATGGACGCTCAAGGCGTGGATGCGATGAGCGCCGCGCGCCTGCAGGACTACAACCGCGAGCTGGATCGGCAGTGCAGGCAGCTGCAGCAGCAGGTGCAGCAGCAGTCGGACGACTTTTGCGCCGAATACGGGCTGGAGCTGCCGTCGCGCCCCAAGCCGGAGCGACTGGGCCGTTTGATGGCCCAACTCAAGCGCGAAGTCGAAGACGACCTGCTGGACGCGCGCCGTGGCCTGCGCGAGCTGGAAGACCCGCAATCGTTCAAGCGCTGGTTGAAGCGGCAGCGCGCCATGGCGGGCGCGCCCGACGCGCCCTGGTTCTGATCCCGGCCTTTATGGTGGTTGTCGGCTTGCACATCCGCCACCGCGGCTGCGCGCGCGCGCGGCGCGCAGCCTTGGCTGGACACACTGCCCGCCCTGCAATCGGGGCGCGTGCATGCGTGGCGTTGTGCCGGCGGCCGGAGCGACGCTGCCGAACGGAGGCCGGTCCGTTCGGCAGCGCTGGCCGTTGCCCTATGCCTAAGACAGCCAGCTCAGGGCCGCAGGCTCACAACGGCCCGCGCTCCCACGGGCCGGTGATCGCTAGCGTGATGCCCGGGGTCTGGATGTTGACGAACAGGGTGCGCGCCAGCGGATCCCAGCAGGCGCCGCAGAACTCGGTATCGCGGTAGTCGCCCTCGGCAATGGTCTTGCCGGCATCGGCGATCTGCTGCGAGGTGAGCTGCACATTGTTCTTGGCCAGATAGAACGATTCGCCGCCGCGGGTCAGCCCGAGCAGCCGCGCGCCGGGGCCGTATTCGTCCGGGCTTTCGCCGCCGTCTTCGCACAGCACCACGCCGCCGCGCGCGCTGACGGTGACGTTGTCCGGGTTGTGCGCGGCCAGCTGATTGCCGCTGACGAACAGGGCGCTCAGGCGCTGGGTGAACAGGTCCAGCACCCACACCGCGCCGTTGCCGTAGCCGCGCCGGCCCTGCGCATCCACGCCGGTGCTGGTGTCGACGATGAAGAGCTTGCCGTAGCTGTACCAGATGCCTTCGCCACGGCTCATGCGCAGCGCACCGTCTGCCCAGGCCTGCGCAAACGGCCCGCTCAGGGTGTCGTTGGCGCCGATGTCGGCAAAGCCGGCCGGCGCGGCGATGCTGTCCAGATCCGGCTCTTCGATGTCCACCCATTCCAGCTGGAACTGCTGGCCGATGCTGGCGACGGTGAGATCGGCATTGCGCCGCCCGCGCACGCGGGCGGCCTGCAGCCGGCCGCCGTTTTCCAGCGAGCCATTGCGCCCACGGCGGTCGTTGGGGATGAAGCGGTACAGACCGGCCTTGTTGCGGTCGTCTTCGGTGAGATAGACGATGCCGGTACGCGGATCGATCGCCACCGCCTCGTGGCTGAAGCGGCCCAGCCCGAGCAGCGGCCGGCCGGTGGTGCGCTGGCTGTCCGGGTCCACTTCGAACACATAGCCGTGCTTGCGGCCGGTGCTGGATACCGCGTTGGTCTTGATCTCCTCGCAGCTCAGCCAGGTGCCCCACGGGGTCGGGCCGCCGGCGCAGTTGACCAGGGTGCCGCCCAGGCTGGGCTCCAGGCTGCCCCAGCCGCGGCGGCCGTAACTCAGTGTGGTGGTGCCGCCGCCGGCGGATTGGGTGCCGCTGACGATGCCGGTGTCGTACATCGCCGGCGCGTGGAATGGCGTGGTCGCACCGCGTTCGTGGTTGCGGATCAGCACGTATTCCAGGCCGCGCAGCGGATCGCTGCCCGGACGCCAGTCGGGCCGACGCAGGCCGACCACGGCCATGCCGTCATGGCGGTCGGGGCAGGGCTGGCCATCGTCCATGCGGTCGCCGCTCCAGCCGAACGAGCGGTAGCTGAAACCGCGCGGCAGCTGCAGCAGCGGCAGTCCGGTGCTCTGGTCGGCGACCGGCGCGAGCGGGCCGTACCGGCTGGGCACCGGGGCAAGTTGCAGCGGCGGCGAGGAACTGTTGGCGGCCTGGGCCTGGCGCGACTGCAGCGCACTCAAACTGCCTAGCGCACCGGCGGCCATCACGGCAGCGCTGCCCTTGAGCACCTGGCGGCGGGCGGGATCGAAAATCGGCATCGAACGACTCCTGCGGGCTGGGTAGTGCGCCGACCCTAGAAGCTCGCTGTAACCGCACCATGACACCGCTGTGATCGCCCCGGTTCCGATGCCCAAGCTGTGACGCGGATATCATGTGGTCATGAAATGCCGACTTATCGCTACCGGCGAGCGCGCACCGGCCTGGGTGGCGCAGGGCTTTGCCGAATATCAGAAACGTCTCTCGCACTGGATGCCGCTGGAGCTGGTCGAGATCGAGCCCGGCCTGCGTGGCAAGGGCCGCGATGCACAACGCGCCATCGACGACGAAGGCCGCCGTGTGCTCGCCGCGCTGCCCAAGAACGCCTACGTGGTTGCGCTGGATATCCCGGGCCGCCCGCTCAGTTCGGAACAGCTGGCCCAGCGCATGGAGCACTGGCGCGGGCAGGGCCGCGATCTGGCGTTCCTGATCGGCGGCCCCGAAGGCCACGCCGCCGAGGTGCTGAAAACCGCCAGCGAAAGCTGGTCGATCGGCCCGCTGACCCTGCCGCACATGCTGGTGCGCCTGATCGTCGCCGAGCAGCTGTACCGCGCTGCGGCGATGCTGGCCAATCATCCGTACCACCGCGCCTAAGCGGCATCGCGACGGCAGTATTCCGCGCGTCGCCGCTGCGCTTTCGAGATGGGTGTGCGGGCGAGTAGACGCGCGCATCTTCAACCCGATCCGCGAGACCGCACGTCGTCGCGTGCACGCAAGGCGCACTGCAACGATGCTCATGCAACAGCTGAAACCGTGGTCTTGCAGCAGCCGGCTGCGCAACGCCGGA
The DNA here is from genome assembly GCF_056725185.1 of Xanthomonas sp. NCPPB 3218. NCBI lineage: Bacteria > Pseudomonadati > Pseudomonadota > Gammaproteobacteria > Lysobacterales > Lysobacteraceae > Xanthomonas > Xanthomonas sp. NCPPB 3218. Next base: position 3,306,343 of record NZ_CM161516.1, on the reverse strand, counting down.
CCATGCGGCGACCGGGCATCCGGGTCGCCGCAGGTGATGACGCATCAGTTCAACGAAAAACTCACCGGCACCAGGCCGTAGGCCTGCACGGCCTGGCCGTTCTGCATCGCCGGCTGGAAGCGCCAGTTGCGCAGCACCTGGCTACGTGCCGCCAGATCGAGCGCGCGATGACCGCTGCTGGTCTGCACGCTGACTTCGGCCGGGCGCCCATCGGTGCCGACCAACACGCGCAGCAGCACCGTGCCCTGCTGCCCGGCACGCAGTGCCGCCACCGGGTAACTCGGCGCCGGTGAGCTCAGGTACTGCAACTGGCCTGCCTCGACCGGGCCGCTGGGCGCGGCAATCGCCGGCGCGCTGTCAGACGCCGCCTCCGAGACCGCAGGTAAGGCGAACGTTGCGTTGTCGACCACCGCGGGCTCACTGATCACCGGGGTCTGCACCTGCACCGGCACCGTGGTCGGCGGTGTATGCGTTGCCTTCGGCTTGAACTTCACCTCGATCGGAAACACCGGTGGCGGCGGCGTCTCGATGGTGATGGGCATGACCCAGCGTTCTTTCGGTGTGGGCTGCTGCGGAACCGCCCGGTACGAGAGCGGTATCAACAACAACCCGCCGGCGAGCAGATGCAAGGCCACCGCCGTGCTCATCGCCAGAACGCGCGAGGTGTCGATGCCGGTGGATCGGGAAGAAACCTGCGATTGCGTGCGAACCATCATCCACCTCCTCAACGGAACTGCGGAAAGGACCAGCGCGACCCGGACGCACTACACCATCCGGTAGCGTAGGTTTACCTCAGCGCGCGCGGCTGCACAAGCGCGGCGCGTGTCTGCGAAGGCGTTGCACATCGCGAAGGATGCCGGAGCGATTCCGCAACCATGTCGATATCGATCGCTGGCCGGCTTTTTAAGGCAAACGAAGAGGACTTCTAGGCAAACGCCCAGCCGGAGCTGGGCGTTTGCGGTAGAAAAGCCCAGCCCGTTATGGGCTGGGGAAACGACGCTGACGGGAGAGTGCGTCAGTAGTCGTACGACACCGAGAACATCGCGTAGCGCGGCTGGGTGAAGAACGCGCCCATGTTGTAGGTGTTGGACAGGGTGAACGGGCTGTCTTCCCAGGTGGAATCGACCTGCAGCGGCTTGCGCTCGTTGAAGATGTTGAAGGCCTGCAGGGTCATGGCGAGCTTGTTGTCGGCGAACGCCGGGCGATAGGTCAGGCCCAGGTCGACGATCTTGGTCCACGGCAGCCGGCCGGCATCGCCCGGACGCGACGGCCGGCCGTTGCAGGTGTGGTAAGAGGAGCCATAGCCCACCGGATCGCCAGCATCGGAATCTTCGCTGATGCCGTTGATGCTGACATACCCCAGGCAGGACTTCGGCGTGCCTGACAGCACGCGGATATTGCCTGCGATCAGCCATTCGGGCGCGATCTGGTAAGAGCCGTAGATCTTGATCTGATGGCGACGATCGTTGGCCAGGTAGCCACCCGAGTACCACATCAGCGCAGCGGCATCCCAGTCCTGGGTCTTGGAGACATCGGTCTGGCCGATATCGGATTTGATCTGGCCTTCGGTATTGCCGAAATTACGCGACCAGGTGTAATCGATGCGACCTTCCCACTTGCCGTCGAACGGATGCTGCAGGAACAGGTCCACTGCCAGATAGGTGCGCTTGGCTTCCTTGTCGAAGCCCCAATCCGAGGGCGACATCGACACCGAGGTGCGGCCGGACCCATCGAGGTTGGCCAGGCTGAAGGAGTTGGTTTCGCCGGGATTGAAGATGATGCAGCCGGGTACGTTGACGGTGCTCGGGTCGATACCCGATGCAGTCAATTTGGTGCGCATCCGGTCGGCATCGCAGACGTCGTCGATGGTGGCGCCGAGCGTGCGGTAGGTGGCCTTGGCACCGGTGACCCAACTCTCGCCCAGGGTCTTGTCGAAGCCGAGCATGAACTCGTCCTGGTACATCGACTTCAGGTCGGTGGCGGCGATGCCGGCGGCATCCGGTGCCTGACCGCATTCCAGATTGGAGGAGACGACGTTGCCCGAACAGGAGAATCCGGCGGATGGATCGACCGCGACCGGCGTCAGCCCGGTCGGGCTGCCCTGCGCATCAATGCCGGTGTAGGTGAAGTATTCGCGCGTAAACGTGGACGGTGATGCGCCACGGATGGCCACGCTGTTAGGCAACGCCAGGTAGTAGCGACCGGCGTTGCCGTAGACCTTGAGCGAGGAGTCGCCGAACACGTCCCAGCTCAGCCCCAAGCGCGGCGCCCACTGATCGCCACTGGTCACGTAAGGCACGCCCGCGTCGTTGAAGTTGGTGAACTTGTCGTTGCGGATACCCAGCGTCAGCAGCATCTTGTCGTTGACCTGCCATTTGTCTTCAAGGAAGTAGGCCTTTTGCTCGACCGACATACTGGTCGCGGTATTGAACACGGAGCGATAGGCGTAGTAGCCATTGCCACCGGCCGGACCCACGCCCAGTGCAGCGCTGATGGGCGAGGTGGGGCGCGAAGAGCGTCCATAGATCCAGCGGAAGCCCGGGCCGGTGGTGATGACACCTTCGTTATTGGCGTTGAAATACATGTTGTCCACACCTGCAGTGAGGGTGTGACTGCCCAACACATATTCCAGGTCGATGCGCAGACCGCGCGTCTTGTTTTCACCATCGCGCGCCTGGCTGGAGGTCTGGTTGTTGCGGATCTCGCTGCCACCGGTGATGGCCGGGTCCTGCAGATTGGTGTTAGTCAGCAGCGGTGCGGTGCTGGGGTTGTTGCGGAAATCGGTCTGACGGCTCTTGCCGTAGGTGGCGCTCAAGGTGAGATCGTCGGTGATGTAGCTGGTGTACTTGCCGATGTAATAGCGGTCGTTGACCTTGACCGTATCGGCGAATGCGCCGTTGGCGTCGCCGTTGACGCCCTGGTATCCGTTGAAATCGCTGTAAGCACCGCCATCGCGCGAATTATTCTTGACGCCGGTCAGTTCGAGGATGTTGCTGTCATTGATGTTCCAGTCGATCTTTGCGTAGACCTTCGGCTCATCGGTGCGGTAATTGTTGCGGCCGATCACCGGGTCGTCCCTGCGTGCGGTGGAAACGCCTTCGGTGCGTTCCTGCTCTGCGGCGACAAAGACGAACAGGCGGTCTTCGATCAGCGGGCCGCCGCCATAAACGCTATAGACCGTATTCCAAAAGGTGTCGTCCTTTCGGCTACGGTAAAGAGTGCCGGGCAGGCTGTCGTCGCTGTATTCATAGCCGGTAGGTGGGGCGGCATCCGGGTAGAAGACATTTTTGTAGTCGCTGGACAGCGACTTCGGACGCCATAGCACCTGTGCGCCGAAGTGCCATTCGTTGGTGCCGCGCTTGCCGACCTGGCTGAGCACGCCGCCTGCGGAGCGGCCATACCGGGCGCTGTAGCCCCCGGTATAGGTTTCCTGCTGGTCGATAGCGCCGAACGGCAAGGTGACACCACCGATGTTGGAAAGCGGGTTGGAGCTGAGATAGCCGTTAAGGTAATAGGCGTTTTCGGTCACGCCGGCGCCGCCGAAGGAAATCGCATTGCCGAAATAGCCGCTGCCCTGCACGGCCCCTGGCGACAGCAGTGCAATGGCTTCGCCAGAGCGCGCCAGCGGCAAACGCTGCAACTGTTCGGCAGTAATCACGGTGCGCGAGGCGGTGGCGGACACATCCACCGGCGAGATGTTCTTGCCGGTCACGGTGATCGTGCCCAGGGTGGCGGTGTCGCCCGCGGCACCGCCGCCGAAGGACACATCGGTGCCTGCGCCGACGCGCAGGGCGATGTTCTTGCGCGTCTCTACAGATTGTCCGTCGCGTTGCAAGGTGACCGTATAAGTGCCGACCGGAAGATTGCCGATCGCGTAGCGCCCGTTGGCATCGACGATCGCGGTTCGGGCAAAACCGGTATCGCTTTGTGCCGTGACGGTTGCACCGGCGGCAGCGGGTGCACTGCCGTAAATACCCGCAGTGGTGCTTTGTGCGGCGGCAGTGCCCGACGCCAGCACGCCGACGGCGCCGCTCAGCGCAATCGCAAGCACGCTGATGCGGGCATAGCGCGCCCGCGATGCTGGGTGGAGGGTGCGCTTTGAAGCAACGTTGCCGGACATCGTCTCTCTCCAGAGGAGCGCCATCACGAATATGACGGTGCGCTGACAACCGATGCTAGAGAGCTGTAGAGGTTGCTTAAAGAATGTTTTCTCTAAATTTCATGTTTTTTTAAGCACAAATATACAAATTCGCCTATTCATGCTGGCCGGACGTGACTTTGGGCACTTGTAAGTCACCACGTTATAAGTTTTAAACGAAACTTGATTGCCGGTATGAAAGGCGATGAGGCACCGCTTTGCGATGGGCTGCGGAAACGACACTGCCCTCCGAAGAGGGCAGTGAGCGGCGCGCGGCAGGACGAGATTTGCCTCTTCAGCGGCCCAACTCGAACGTCACGTCCAGGTTGATCGACAAGGTGCTCTCGCCCGGGGCGACCTGGGTGTCCATCTCGGCCTTGGCCGAGCGCATCGAGGCGGCCATCATCATCGGACGCACGCCGCCGCCACTGCGGCCTTCGGAGATGCTGACGATGCGGCGTACCTTCAGGCCGAGCGACTTGGCATAGGTGTCGGCGCGGGCCTGGGCCTTCTTCAGCGCGGCCACGCGGGCCTCGTCGTAGGCCGGTTCGGGCTGGTCGACCGAGAAGCTGGGGCCGTTGATGTCGTTGGCGCCCTGGGCGACCAATGCATCCAGCACCTTGCCCAGGCGCGAGATGTCGCGGACCTTGAGGCTGACCGTGTTGCTGGCCTGGTAGCCGTTGATCTTGGGCGCTTCGTTTTCCTTGTAGGTGTACTGCGGGCTGAGGTTGATGCCGGTGGTCTGCACGTCCTTGTCGGCGATGCCGGCGGCCTTGATCGCGGCCATGACCTTGCTCATCTGGTCGGCGTTCTGGCGCATGGCGGCGTTGCCGTCGGCGGCCTGGGTGACCACGCCGGCCGACAGCGTGGCGATGTCCGGTATGCGCTTGGCGTCCGCTTCGGCCGACACGTTGAGCAGGGTGCCGTCGTTGGGAATGGTGTAGCTCGGAGCGGTCTGGGCGTGGGCGGTCATGGCGGTTCCGGCAGCGATGGACAGGGCCAGCAACAACGGTTTGAGGGTGGTACGCATGAGATCTCCTTGTCTGTAGGGGAAGCGTGTTGCCGGTTCGATGAACATGTTGTGAGTCGAACGCGCCCACTGCCGCCCGGATCGGCAAGCGGGCGGGGAGGGGCAACAGGTATGCTGGACGGATGCTCTATCTCGCCTCCCGGTCGCCGCGCCGGCAAGAACTGCTGCAACGCTTGGATGTGCCTTTCCAGACCCTGCAACTGGACGTGCCCGAACTGCGCGCGCCCGACGAATCGCCTGCGCAATACGTGCAGCGCGTGGCGCTGGACAAGGCGCGTGCCGGCCTGGCGCAGGTGCAGGCCAGCGACCCCGATGCGATCGTGCTCGGCTCCGATACCGAGGTGGTGCTGGGCGAGCGGGTATTCGGCAAGCCGGTCGATGCGGACGATGCGATCGCCATGCTGAGCCTGCTGTCCGGGCGTACCCACCAGGTACTCACGGCCGTGGTTCTAGTCTGCGCGCAACGCGCCCCGGTGCAGACGCTGGTGGTGTCGGAGGTGACCTTCGCGCCACTCGATGCTGCGCAGATCGCCGCGTACGTGGCGTGCGGCGAGCCGATGGGCAAGGCCGGCGCGTATGCGATCCAAGGCCGCGCCGAACGTTTTATCAGCCATCTGTCCGGCAGCTATTCCGGCGTGATGGGATTGCCGCTGTTTCACACCTCGCAGTTGCTCACAGCCCTCGGAGCGCATTGATGTCGGAAGAGATCTTGGTCAACGTCACCCCGCGCGAAACCCGCGTCGCGGTGATCGAGAACGGCATGCTGCAGGAGCTGCATATCGAGCGCGGCTGGCGCCGGGGCGTGGTCGGCAATATCTACAAGGGCAAGGTGCAACGGGTGATGCCGGGCATGCAGGCGGCATTTGTCGAGCTGGGCCTGGAGCGCGCCGCGTTCCTGCACGCCAACGACGTGGTGCGCCCGGCGCCGGCACCGGCCAGCGTGGTCGATACCGAGGAGACCCCGATCCCGCCGCCGCCGGCGGCTGCGGTGCCGATCGTGGAACTGCTGCGCGACGGCCAGGAGATCGTGGTGCAGGTGGTCAAGGACCCGATCGGCACCAAGGGCGCGCGGCTGACCACGCAGATCAGTATTCCTTCGCGCTACCTGGTGCTGCTGCCGCAATCCAAGATCGTCGGGGTGTCGGCGCGGATCGAGGACGAGGCCGAGCGGTTGCGTCTGAAGACCATCGTCAGCGAGGTCTCGGCCCAGCACGGCGGCTTTGGCTACATCATCCGCACCAACGCCGAAGGCCAGCCGGCCGAGGCGCTGGCCGAGGACATCGCCTACCTGTCGCGGGTCTGGAACGTGGTCGAGCGGCGCGGCCGCGAGGCGCCGCCGTGCAGCATCATCTACGAAGACCTGAGCCTGCCGTTGCGTGCGGTGCGCGATCTGATCCGCCGCGACGTGGAAAAGGTCAAGGTCGACTCCAACGAGACCTTCGTGCAGTTGCAGGCCTTCGTGGCCAAGTACATGCCGGTGCTGGCCGAGCGGCTGGAGCTGTATACCGGCGACCGGCCGATCTTCGACCTGTACGGGGTCGAGGACGAGATCGGGCGCGCGCTGAACAAGCAGGTGCCGCTCAAGTCCGGCGGCTACCTGGTGATCGACCAGACCGAGGCGATGACCACCATCGACGTCAACACCGGTTCGTTCGTCGGCCAGCGCAATCTCGAGGAGACCGTGTTCCGCACCAACCTGGAGGCCGCGCAGGCGGTGGCGCGGCAGCTGCGGCTGCGCAATCTGGGCGGCATCATCATCATCGACTTCATCGACATGGACGATGCCGAACACCGCCGCCAGGTGCTGCGCACGCTGGAGAAAGCGCTGGCGCGCGATCACGCCAAGACCACCGTGTACGAATTCTCGCCGCTGGGCCTGGTCGAGATGACCCGCAAGCGCACCGTCGAGAGCCTGGAGCGGCAGCTGTCGGAAACCTGCGGCCAGTGCAGCGGGCGCGGCACCATCAAGACCGCCGAAACGGTGACCTACGAGATCTTCCGCGAGATCACCCGCGCGGTGCGCCAGTTCGATGCGGCGCGGCTGCTGGTGATCGCCTCGTCGAAGGTGGTCGCCCGCATCACCGACGAAGAGTCGGCCGCGGTGGCCGAGCTGGAGGAATTCCTCGGCAAGAGCATCCGCTTCCAGTCCGACGACCAGTATCTGCAGGAGCAGTTCGATGTGGTGCTGCTGTGAGTCCGGGATTGGGGAGTCGGGATTCGGGATTGGTCAACGCCGGCTCTGGTAGCGTGGCTTGGTCCGATAATGGCGCTTGACGGCACCGTGCGCGGCTTTGCTTTGACCAATCCCCAATCTCCAATGCCCAATCCCCGCCCCTGATGCCCACCCCGCTGCGCCGCCGTCTCCGTCTGTTTCGCCGCTATGCGATCACTGCCACCGCGCTTGCGCTGGTGGCGATCGCGTTGCTGGTGGGTGCGGCCAGCCAGGCGTTGCCGTTGGCCGAGCAGCGGCCGCAGCAGATCGCCGCATGGCTGAGCGAACGCGCCGGCCAGCCGATCGCGTTCGATCGCCTGCAGACCGAATGGACCCGGCGCGGGCCGTTGCTGCGACTGGATGGCTTGCGGATCGGCCCACATGGCGATGTACGCGTGGGCCAGGCCGAAATCCTGCTGGCGATGTACGCCGGCCTGTTGCCCGGCCATTCGCTGACCGAGGTGCGTCTGCGTGGCCTGGCGCTGACGCTGCAACGTAGCGACGATGGCGTCTGGTCGGTGCAGGGTCTGCCGGCCGGGCGGCGTTCGGACCCGCTGGAAGCGTTGCGCCGGCTCGGCGAGATCCAGGTGGCCGAGGCGCGCCTGCGCGTGGCCGCGCCGTCGATCGGCGTGGACACCACGCTGCCGCGCATCGACCTGCGCCTGCGCGTCAACGGCTCGACGGTGAAGGTCGGCAGCCGCGCCTGGATCGACCTGCAGCGCGCACCGCTGACCACGGTGATCGCGTTCGATCGCGACAGCGGCGACGGCAGCGCCTATGCACAAGCCGACCCGGCCGATCTGGCCGCCTGGGCGGCGTTGCTGCAGTTCGGCGGCATGCGCGTGGATGGCGGCGGCGGACGCCTGCAGGCCTGGGCGCAGTTGCGCGCGCGCCGGATCACCGCAGTCACTGTGGATGCCGATCTGCAACAGCTGCGATTGTCCGGCGCGGCATTGCCCGAGCAGACCGCACGCCGCACGTTGGTGTGGGAGCGGCTGCAGGCGCGCGCGCGCTGGCAGACCATCGACGGCGGCTGGCGCATGGATGCGCCGCTGCTGCGCTTGGGCCAGGCGGCCAGGCTGCAGCGGCTGGACGGGCTGAGCGTTGCCGGCGGGCGCCGTTATGCGGTGGTGGGCAACCACCTCGATGTCTCGGGCCTGATCGCGGCGGCCGCCTTGAGCGAGCAACTGTCGCCTGGCCTGCGGCGCTGGCTGAGCCTGTCCCGGCCGCAGTTGCGCCTGGCCGATCTGCAGATCGCCGGCGAGCAGGGCGGAGCGGTGCGCGCGCAGGGCCGGATCGAGGAACTGGGCTTTCTGCCGGTGGGCAACGCGCCGGGCATCAGCGGCCTGCGCGGCCGGATCGATGGCGACGCGCAGGCGATCCAGCTCGATCCCGCAGCGGATGCCACGCTGCGCTTCGACTGGCCGACCGGTTTCGGGGTGGTGCACGAGTTGCAGCTGGCCGGCAGCATCGTGGGCTGGCGCGACGGCGCCGGCTGGCAGGTCGCCACGCCGGCGTTGCGCGTGCAGGCCAAGGACTATGGCGCCAGCGTGCGCGGCGGGCTGTGGTTCCAGAACGATGGCAGCCGCCCGCGCATCCAGCTGGCCACACAACTGGACGATGTCGCCCTGCCGGTGGCGCGCAAGTTCTGGATCCGCTCCAAGATGAGCAAGGCGGCCATCGACTGGCTGGACACGGCGGTTGCCGGTGGCGTGATCACCGGCGGCACCGGCCTGGTCAGCGGCGATCTGGACGACTGGCCGTTCGACAACAACGACGGCCGGTTCGAGGCGTTCGGCCAGATCCGCGACGGCGTGATCCCGTTCAATCCGGACTGGCCGGCGATGGAGCAGGTGCAGGCCGATCTGCGCTTCATCGGCAACGGATTTTCCCTGCAGGGCAAGGGCGAGCTGGCCGGTGCGCCGATCGCGTCGCTGGAGGCGGGCATTCCCAGCTTCGCCACCTCCGAGCTGTACGTGCGCGCCTCCACCCGGGCCGATGCCGCGCAGCTGCTGGGCATGCTGCGCAAGAGCCCGCTGGAGCAGCGCTATGGCGATACCTTGCGCAACCTCACGGTGTCCGGCCCGGCAGCGGTGAGCTTCGACCTGCTGCGTCCCCTGCGCACCGGCGGTGTGGGCGGCCATCTGCAAGGCACGGTCGCGCTGCAGGGCGCCAGGCTGGGCGATGCACGCTGGAACCTGGCTTTCGACCAGGTCAGCGGACAGGCCGAGTACCGCGACAGCGGCTTTGCCGCCGAGCGCCTGAGCGTGCAGCACCAGGGCCGCGGCGGCGAGTTGTCGTTGCGTGCCGGTGGCTTCGTGCAGGACCCCAAGCAGGCCTTCGAGGCGCGCTTTGGCGCCACCCTGGATGCGAAAGAGCTGTTCGACCGCGCGCCGCAGATGGAATGGTTGCGCCCCTACGTGCATGGCAGCGCACCGTGGCAGGTGGGCGTGGACGTGCCGCTGACCTCGCCGGGGCAGGCCGACGCGCAGGCGTTGCTGACACTGCGCTCGCAGCTGGTCGGCACCACCCTGGATCTGCCCGCACCCTTGGACAAGGCGGCCACGCAGCCATTGGACACGCAGGTCAGGGTGGCCTTGCCGGTGGGCGATGGCGACATCGACGTGGCCTTCGGCAAGCTGGTTGCGCTCAAGGCCAGCAGCCAGGGCAACCAGACCGGCGTGCGCGTGGTCATGGGTACCGACACGGTCACCGAGCGGCCGCCCGCCAACGGCCTGGTGGTCACCGGCCGCACTGCCTCGCTGGATGCGATCGACTGGATCAGCCTGGCGCGCGGCAGCACCGAGCCGGACATGCCGCCGCTGCCGGGCCAGCCGGCAGCACCGAAGCAGGACGCCGTGCCATTGCAGCAGGTGGATGTGCAGGCCGACCGGTTGCTGATGATCGGCGGCGTGTTCCCGCAGACGCGCCTGCGCTTGCGGCCGACCCGTGACGCGGTGGCGGTGACCCTGGACGGCCCGTCGCTGGCCGGCCAGCTCAGCGTGCCCAATGCCGATGGCGCTGCAGTGCAGGGCAAGCTGAGCACGGTGCACTGGCAGCCGGTGGCCGCACCGGCCGAGCCGGCCGCGCCCGAGCCGGGCGATCCGTTGGCCGGTGCCTTGCCGGAACCGGCGCGCCGCGCGGTGGCCGAGTTCGACCCGGTCTCGATCCCGCCGCTGTCGCTGGACATCGACGACCTGCAGGTCGGCAAGATGACCCTGGGCACGGCCACCCTGCGCAGCAGCCGGCTGACCGACGGCATGCAGGTGGACCAACTGCAACTGCGCTCCAACGACCAGAACATCGGCCTGACCGGTGCCTGGCGCGGCAAGGGCGACTCCGCCAGCACCCGGCTGTCGGCACGGGTGGACAGCCGCAATCTCGGCAACCTGCTGCAGAACCTCACCCTGGGCGGCCAGCTGCGCGGGGGCGAAGGCCAGCTGGAACTCAATGCCGGCTGGCAGGGCTCGCCGACCGGGTTTGCGCTCGGTTCGCTGGATGGCGATCTCAAGATCGACGTGCGCAACGGCCAGCTGCTGGAAGTGGACCCCGGCGCCGGTCGCGTGCTCGGCCTGCTCAGCGTGGCGCAGCTGCCGCGCCGGCTGATGTTCGACTTCCGCGATTTCTTCTCAAAGGGGCTGGCCTTCAACAAGCTGGACGGCCAGGTGCGCTTCGGCGAGGGCTTCGCGCGCACCGATGCGATCCGCATCGAAGGCCCGGCCGCCGACATCGCCATCCGGGGGCAGACCGACCTGCGCGCGCAGACCTTCGACCAGACCGTGGACGTGAACCCCAAGGCCGGCAATCTGCTCACCGTGGTTGGCGCGGTGGCCGGCGGCCCGGTCGGAGCGGCGGTGGGCGCGGCCGCCAATGCGGTGCTCGGCAAACCGCTCGGGGCGATCGGCGCCAAGACCTATCACGTCACCGGGCCGTGGAAGGATCCGCAGGTGGACGTGGTGGAGCGCGAAGTGCGCGAGCGGGCGCCCGGCAAGCCGCCGGCAGAAGGCGCGCCCACGGCAACGCCAGGCGCGCCCGGTCGGTCGCCACGCTGACGCGTCCGGTTGCGGGCGCGCTGGCGAGTGTTGCTGCTGAGTCGTCGCGGGCGCTCAGGCCTTGCGGCAAGTCGATCGAACGCGGCACCCGCGTCAGCGGGCACGTCCGGTGCGCCGATGCAGCGATGCACTCAGTCGAGCGGACTGTCGCCGTCGCTGTCGGCGCGCACGAACATCGGCAGACGCAGGCGCGAACGGTGGCCCTGCACCGGCGCCTGATCGGCACCGGCGACGCCACGGAAATAGCCGCGTTGCCATTTCTCGCGCGCGGCGACCGACTGCGCATCCGGCAGTTCCTGCAGAAACTGCGTGCGGCTGCGGGTCCAGTCGGCATGCTGCTGCGCCAGTTGCGGCGCCTCGGACAAGGGCTTCCACTGCGGCTGCACCCGTTCGATCAGCTGGCGCGGCAGCGGGAACAGATGGCAGAACGGCTCGCCGGCCTCGAAGCGCACTTGCCCGGGCCGGGTGAACTTCCAGTTCATGGTGAAGGTGTACGGGCTCCAGTCGGTTTCGACCATGCCGCTCAGCGCGCCGATACCGTCCTTGGGCCGGTTCAATGGCCCGGTGACAAACAGATCCATGCCGGCATCGGTGCGAAACAGGCAGGGCACGTGGAAGGTCAGCACGCCGTAGCCGAAGTGACTGATGGCCGGTGACGCGGCGCCGGCATCGGCGCTGATCCGGATCGCATCCAGGCTGTCGCGCCCGTCCCAGCTGGCCTCGAAACCGGCCTGGCACAGCAGCTCCCAGCCATGCGCATTGGCGATCGCCAGCGGCAGGCAGCGGTAGGCATAGCGCTGGTCGGTGGCGTCCATCCAGTCGCGCTCGTGCGGGGCGGGGCGGATGTCCAGCGTATGGCCATCCAGGACGTGGGCAGTGAGCTTCATGCGCGGGTGTCGGCGTGGCGATGGGCCCGCGATGATAGCCGTGCCGCATGTTCAGCCGAACGACTTGTCTCCCCGGCGCGCGGGCCCCATCCTGACTGCATGACCGATAACGCTCTCACTCTGGCCGAAACCCGGCTGTTGCTTCCTTCCGGCCTGGACACCGGCCATCTCGACCGCACCTTCGGCGCCCTGCTGGGCCCGGGCATCGACTTCGGCGACCTGTACTTCCAGCATTCGCGACGCGAGAGCTGGAGCGTGGAAGACGGCATCGTCAAGGACGGTGCGCATTCCATCGAACAGGGCGTGGGTGTGCGCGCGATTGCCGGCGAGAAGACCGGCTTCGCCTATTCCGATGACATCCAGCGCGATGCCTTGCTGGAGGCGGCGCAGTCCGCACGCGCAATCTCGCGCGAGGGTGGTGCGCAATCCACCCGCTCGCTGGTGCGCGGCAACGGCCGTGCGCTGTACCCGGCCACCGACCCGATCGACGACATGGACAGCGCGACCAAGGTCGATCTGCTGCGCCGTATCGACCAATACGTGCGCGCCGCCGACCCGCGCGTCAAGCAGGTGATGGTGAGCCTGTCCGGCGGGGTGGACACGGTGCTGATCGCGCGCAGCGACGGCGTGCTCGCCGCCGACGTGCGCCCGCTGGTGCGCCTGAACGTGCAGGTGATCGTCGAGCAGGGCGGGCGGCGCGAGTCCGGTTACTCCGGCGGTGGCGGCCGTTACGGCTATGCCGAACTGTTCGCAGATGGCCGCCCGGAAGGCTTCGCCCGCGAAGCGCTGCGTCAGGCGCTGGTCAATCTGGATGCGATTCCGGCTCCGGCCGGCGTGATGCCCGTGGTGCTCGGCCCGGGCTGGCCCGGCGTGCTGCTACACGAGGCGGTGGGGCATGGCCTGGAAGGCGATTTCAACCGCAAGGGCACCAGCGTCTACGCCGGCCGCATCGGCGAGCGCGTGGCCTCGCCGGGCGTGACCATCGTCGATGACGGCACCCTGGATGGCCGCCGCGGCTCGCTCAATATCGACGACGAGGGCACGTCCACCCAGTGCACCACGCTGATCGAAGATGGCGTGCTGGTCGGCTACATGCAGGACACCCACAACGCGCGCCTGATGGGCGTGGCGCCGACCGGCAACGGCCGGCGCGAATCGTTCGCGCACCTGACCATGCCGCGCATGACCAATACCTACATGCGCGCCGGCCAGCACGATCCGCAGGAAATGATCCGCTCGGTGAAAAAGGGCATTTACGCGGTCAACTTCGGCGGCGGCCAGGTCGACATCACCAGTGGCAAGTACGTGTTCTCGGCCACCGAGGCCTACCTGATCGAAGACGGCAAGGTCACCGCGCCGGTCAAGGGCGCCACGCTGATCGGCAACGGCCCGGAGACCATGCAGAAGGTGCGCATGATCGGCAACGACCTGGCGCTGGACGAAGGCGTGGGCGTGTGCGGCAAGGACGGGCAGAGCGTGCCGGTCGGCGTCGGTCAGCCGTCGCTGCTGATCGACGGCATCACCGTTGGTGGAACGCAGGCCTGAGATGCGGGGATTCGGGAATCGGGATTCGGGATTCGCAACAGCGGGGACTGCGGGGTGTGGTGGGTTCCGCTTGGGTGGATCCGGGAGCCGGGATCTGGGATTGGAAACGGCCGGGATGGCCGTTGCGGGGCTGGATGGATCGGGCGGAGCCTTATTCGTCGGCGTCCGACGCCGATTCGTCGTCTTCCAATCCCGATTCCCCACTCTCCAATCCCTGCTCCTGAGACAGCTCGCGCAGCACCTGGAACAGCTCGCGGTAGGCGCGCGGCGGTTTGTTCTTGGCCCGCTCGTGGATGGCGTTGCGCACCAGCTGGCGCAGTTGTTGACGGTCGGCGGCCGGGTAGGTTTCCAGCAGTTCGGCCAGCGCCACGTCGCCTTCGGCGAGCAGGCGCTCGCGCCAGCGCTCGACGCGGTGGATCGCGGCCACTTCGCGGCGCGCGGTATCGCTGTTGGCATCCAGCGCATCGCGGATCGCGGCCAGCGTTTCGTCGTCCTCGCGGCGCATGTGCTTGGCCAGAAACGCCAGCTGGCGCTTGTGCGCGATATGCGAGGTGATGCGCTTGCTCTCCTCGATATGCGGGATCAGCGATTCGGGCACCGGCAACTTGGCCAGCTGCGCCGGAGTGAGCGCCACCAGCTTTTCGCCCAGGTCGAAGATTTCCAGCGCCTCGCGCCGCTGCTGGCTGCGGCTGGCGCCGCGGAATTCACCGGTGTCTTCGTCGCGTCCGCGCATTGCCATCCATCCGAAACAAGAAGTTATTCATCATTGAGACTAGGATAAAGCATTGAACGCACTCTCCTCCGAAACACGTGTTCAGGACGACAGCCTGCAGCGCCTGGATGCGCTCACCGACATCGCGCAGCGCCTGCTCGAGCGCGCCCGTGCCGCCGGCGCCACCCAGGCCGAAGTGAGCTGCAGCGAGGAGCGCGGGCTGGACGTCAACGTGCGCCTGGGTGATGTGGAGACGGTGGAATCCACCCGCGACCGCGGCATTGCGGTCACCGTGTACTTCGGCAAGCGCAAGGGCAGCGCCAGTACCGCCGATCTGCAGGATTCCAGCCTGGAATCGACCGTTGCCCAGGCCTGCGCGATCGCCCGTTACACCGAGGACGATGTCGCTGCCGGCCTGGCCGATCCGGAACTGATGGCGCGCGACTTCCCCGAGCTGGACAGCTGGCACCCCTGGGCGCTGGACGCCGACACCGCGGTGGACCTGGCGCTGGCCTGCGAGAGCGCCGGGCGCGATGCCGATGCGCGGATCAGCAACTCCGACGGAGCCTCGGCCAGCACCGGGCTCAGCCTGTCGGTCTACGCCAACTCGCATGGTTTCATCGGCCGCGAGCGCGGCACCCATCATTCGATCAGCTGTGCGCTGATTGCCGGCCAGGGCGACGGCATGCAGCGCGATGGCTGGTACAGCAGCGCGCTGGCACGCGAAGACCTGGAGGCGCCGGAAGCGATCGGCCGCCATGCCGCCGAACGCACCCTGGCGCGGCTGCAGCCACGCTCGCTGCCGACCGGCCAGCTGCCGGTGCTGTTCGCGCCGGAAGTGGCGCGCTCGCTGGTCGGGCATCTGCTCGGCGCGGTCTCCGGCGGCGCGCTGTATCGCCGCGCCAGCTTCCTGCTCGACAGTGTCGGCAGCAAACTGTTTCCGGACTGGTTCAACATCGAAGAACTGCCGCACCTGCGCCGCGGCCTGCGCTCGGCCGCCTTCGATGGCGAAGGCGTGGCGACGCGGCGTTCGGCATTGATCAGCGACGGCGTGCTGCAGCGCTATGTGCTGGGCAGCTACTCCGCACGCAAGCTGGGCCTGCAGACCACCGCCAACGCCGGCGGCGTGCACAACCTGCAGGTCACCGCCAACGCCGGCGACCTGGCTTCGCTGGTTGCCGGCATGTCGCGCGGCCTGCTGGTCACCGAGCTGATGGGTAACGGCGTCAATCCGGTGACCGGCGATTATTCGCGCGGCGCCGGTGGCTTCTGGATCGAGAACGGCGTGATCGCCTATCCGGTCGACGGCCTGACCATCGCCGGCAATCTGCGCGAGATGTTCGCCGGCATCGAGGCGGTCGGCAGCGATGTCGATCCGCGCTCGCACGTCAAGATCGGCTCGGTGCTGGTCAACCGCATGACGGTGGCAGGCGATAGCTGAGCGCGGCTGAGCAGGGCTGCTGCGCCAACTGCACAGCGCCCGGCGCGCGCGCGTCTTGCCGCTCTGCCTGGCGGCAACCGCCGTGCACCGGCGAGACCATGTCTTCCCGCACTGGTGGCTGGCTGAATCGTTGTTATAGTCCGCCGCAACACAACCATGCATGGGGAGACATGATGAGCGAATTCGAGTCACACGCCGTACCGCCGCCGCCGCCGATCGGGACCAGCACACCGTCGGAGGAGCGCACCCTGGCGCTGGCCGCGCACTTGCTCGGCATCCTGACGTCCTTCATCGGCGCGCTGGTGATCTGGCTGATCAGCAAGGACGCCAGTCCGTCCAAGCCGTTTGCCACCGATCAGGCCAAGGAAGCGTTGAACTTCCAGATCACCGTGATCATTGCCTATGTGGCTGCAGTGATCCTGACCATCGTGTCGTTCGGCATCCTGTTCTTCGTGCCGACGCTGGTGTGGATCGCCAACCTGGTGCTGTGCATCCTGGCCGCGGTCAAGGCCAACAACGGCGAACACTACCGTTATCCGTTCACGCTGCGCCTGATCAAGTAATCCGGCGCGGTGGAAATGACAAAGGCCCGGCAGCGATGCCGGGCCTTTGTCGTTTCAGACGATGACGCGATCAGTTCTGCGCCGGGGTGTTCTCGGCGAAGTACTCGTGGCTGTCGGCATTGGTGATCGCCTGGGCCGGGTTGCTGATCGCCAGGCTGCGCGCGCCGGACTGGCCGTAGACACGGTCCTGGGTGCCGGCGACGACCGTGAAGTGGCTGGTCTCGTGCACCAGCGTGCCGGCCTTGGAGTCGGTGCCGGTTGTCGACGCACTCCAGAACGCATTGCAGACATGGATCTCGTACGGCTGGTTCGGATAGACGTAGGCGAAGGCGTCCGCCAGATCCGCTTCGCAGCTGCAATTGATCGTCAGCTGGCCGTTGTTCTGGTCCAGCGCGTTGTCGATGTTGACGAAGTTCGAGCTGACCCGGCTGTAGCGCGAGGCGTTGTAGGCGCCGAACCAGGTGGTGTAGCGCGCACCGGTGCTGCCGGCATTGAGGTAGTTGCGCGCGTTCTGCGAGTAAGTACGCGCGGCAGTGACGGCACTGGCGGCCTGATTGGTGCGGGTGGTGCTGCAGTTGAGGTAGTTGATGCCATTAACCACGGCGGTCGGACCGATTGCGAGCTGGCGCTGCACGCCGCGACGCGCGCCGTCCAGCCAGACCGTGAGCGGCGTACTGGTGGCCACGGCCGGCTGGCCGTTGGCCGCCTTCATCAGACTGCCGTCGGACAGCGAGGCATATTGCAGCGACGAACGGACCTGGATGGTGTAGTTGCCACTGGTCGACAGATCGTAGGCGCCGGCCAGATCGACCTCGCCCTTGACGCTCTGGCCCGGCTTGAGGATGGTGAAGTCCGCCGCCTTGGGCAGGCCACGCTTGACCAGGCGTCCGGTGTAGCTCACCGGCACACCATCGCGGCTCACTTCCAGGATGCCGTTGTCCAGCGTCTGCAGCGGCAGTTGATAGGTCGGCACGCGTGCGATCTGGCTGCCGTTGTTGGTGACGGTCACCGCGATCTTGCCCTGGTGTCGCCCGGCCTGATCGGCGACCGGCGCCAGTTCGATGGTCAACGGGACCGGGCCGCGCACGGACTGCGCCTGCGCCGAACCGAGCACGCCAACAACGGCCAACGTACCTGCTGCAAACGATGCGAGAAAAACGTTCTTCACCAGTGACTCTCCATGTGGTCGGGGGATGTCCGCGGACGCGGGCAGGTCAACCTAGGCAGAGCGAGCAGACGCAACAAGAGAACCGATTGATGTGGTTTTTGGCCTGCCGGTAGTCAGGCAATGACAAATGCGGACACCGATGGCGACAATTCAGCCTGGAAGTGTGAATTATTCCGCACTTTATTGCTGCCTTGCCGAAGTTTTCATGTGAAAAATGTATGGAAGGAGAAGTTACGTTCTGTGACGCAGCGCAGCGCTTGCAGGGCGGTGTGCTGCAGCCGCACCGTGCGCTGGCGCACGGTATGCGCAAAGGCCGGTGCGAGCGCCTGATTGCTGCGGGCTGCTGAAGTCGAACGCGCTGCCGTAGTCGCCGTGCGTGGTGGCGTTGAAGCCGGCTGCGCGGCCGCTCGCCCTTGCGCATCGGCGGAGCCTGTGCATGTCGCCAGGCATCGGCGCACGAGGCGCCCGGCGCGCCTGTGCGGCAGCTCAAACGAACGCGGAGCGCTAGTGCGCGCGGTCCACCGCAAACCGGCCCAGCGTCGCCAGCGTGTCGCCGGGCGCACCGTAGGGCTGCAGGATGTCGTGCATGCGGGTAGCCAGTTCGGCCAGCTTGGCCTTGGCGCCGTCCATTCCGAGCAGGGCCGGATAGGTGGACTTGGCTTGCGCGGCGTCCTTGCCGGCGGTCTTGCCCAGCTGCGCCGAGCTCGATTCCACATCCAGAATGTCGTCGCGGACCTGGAACGCCAGGCCCAGCGCATCGGCAAACGCATCCAGGCGTTGCTGGTCGTCGGCTGCGGCAGCGCCTGTGAGCGCGCCCATGCGCACCGCGGCGCGGATCAGCGCGCCGGTCTTGAGGGCGTGCATGCGCTCGAGATCGCGCAGCGATTGCAACTGGCCGGTGGCATCGATATCCAGCGCCTGGCCGCCGCACATGCCGGCAGCGCCTGCGGCGGTGGCCAGACTCTGCAGCCAGCCGACCCGCAGCTCCGCGCTGACCGGAGCCGCAGCCAGCAGCTCGAAGGCGCGCGTCTGCAGCGCGTCGCCGGCCAGGATCGCCGTGGCTTCGTCGAAGGCGATGTGCACGGTGGGCTGGCCACGGCGCAAGGCGTCGTCGTCCATTGCCGGCAAGTCGTCGTGCACCAGCGAATAGGCGTGGATCAGCTCCACCGCCACCGCGGGCGTGTCCAGGCGGTCCTCGTCGGCGCCGAACAGTGCGCCGGTCGCATACACCAGCAGCGGGCGCATGCGCTTGCCGCCGCCCAGCACCGCGTGCCGCATCGCGGCGTGCAGTCGCTGCGGCGCCAGGGTGGGACTTGGCAGACTGGCCTCCAGGCTGCGTTCTGTGCGGCCGATCCAGTGCTCGAACAACGCCGAACTCACCTCAGCCGCCGTCCTGCGACGGCGCCTGGAAGTCTTCGGCCAGATCGGGGCGCGCGGGGTCGGTCAGCATGCGCACGCGCAGTTCGGCCTGTTCCAGTGCCTGCTGGCAGTCGCGGTACAGGCCGATGCCGCGCTCGTAGGCGGTGAGCGACTGCTCCAGGCTCTGGTCGCCGACTTCCATCTTCTGCACCAGTTGCTCGAGTTCTTCCAGCGACTGTTCGAAGCGGGCGACCGGGGATGTTTCGTTCAAGGATTTTTTGACCATCGTCAAAGTGTGCGGCGCGCAGGCAGGCGGGTCAATTCGCGTTGGCGTGGTCGCGCCATCGCAAGGATGCGCCATGCGCGCTTAGCCAGTCGCTCAATGCCGCCGAGACGATGCGGTCGCCGGCTGCCAGCACCTGACCGTCGGCCCACAGGACCGGCAGGCGTGCGCGTTGCCAGGGCGGTAGATCCAGCGCCTGCAGCAGGTGCTTGAGCCGATGCGAATGCGCGCGCTGCGGCAACACGATGCGTTCGCCACCCTGGCGTGCGCGCACCAGCAGCGGTTGCCCGAAGCGCAGGCCGGGTGCGCCGTGCAACTGCAGTTGCGCGCCATCCGGCAGTGGCAGCGGGGACGTGCCATCCCAGCAGGCCTGCCATGACGCCGGCCACGCGCTGTGCGGACGCAGCAGGTACAGGCACTGGCGCCAGCGGCGTACCTGCACCTGTTGCCAGGCAAAGCAGGCCTGCCGATCCGGCGCGCCGTCGTCGACTTCCTGCTCCAGGGCGGCAACGCCGTGCGCAGGCAGCGGTGGCGCCTGCGCTGCCGCCACCCAGGCGCGCAGCAGCCGCGGCCGACGTGTTGCCGGCTGCGCACGCAAGGCCTGCAGATCCAGTGCGCCGGCGGCGGTCAGCAGGCCGGGCAGCAGCGCGGTGTCCTCCTGCAGCAGCAGGTCGCTGGCATCGGCGCTCAGCTGCGCGCTGCGCGCCAGTGCCTCGGCGGCCTGCGGCCAACGCTGCTGCAATACGGGCATCAGCTGGGTACGCAGGAAGTTGCGGTCGTGGCGGGCGTCGGCGTTGCTGGGGTCTTCGATCCACTGCAGGCGATGTGCCTGCGCATACGCCAGCACCTCGGCGCGCGCATGCGCCAGCAGGGGACGCCACAGCATGCCGGCGGCGAAGGGACGCTGCGCGCGCATCGCGGCCAAGCCGTCCGGGCCGGAAGCGCGCAATGCGCGCAGCAGGAAGGTTTCGGCCTGATCGTCGCGATGGTGCGCCAGCGCCAGCCATTCGCCGGGCGCCAGTGCCGCGGCAAACGCGGCATGGCGTGCATGGCGTGCCGCCGCTTCCAGCCCCAGGCCGCTGTCGCGCGCGACCTGCACGTGCGCAATTTGCAGGGGGACTTGCAAGGCATCGCACTGGCGCTGGCAATGCGCGGCCCAGGCGTCGGCATCGGCATGCAGGCCGTGATGCACATGCACCGCACGCAGCCCCGTGTCGCGACAACGCGGCGTCGCTGCCAGCAGGTGCAGCAAGACGCTCGAATCCACGCCGCCGCTGTAGGCGACCAGCACCGGGCCGGGCGGCGCCGCGGGTGGCAGCAATCCGGTCATCGATGCAGATGGCGTGCTGCGACGCTGCATCCGCACGCGGGCGGCGGGGCATGCCGCGCCGCCACCGTCCGCGCTGCGCGCAGCCTGCCCATCAGCGTTTGGCCGCAGTCTCGAACGTGGCCGACTGCGGCAACTCCACCGGCACGCCGGTGCTGTCGCAGGTACCGGCCTTGCACAGGCGCTCGCGCAGGCGCGGGGTGGCCTGCACGATGACGTGGTAGATCACGTTCTCTTCCAGCGTGCCGCGGAAGGCTGCGCTGCCCGGGCCGGTGGCCCAGATGCCGACGTCTTCGCCGCCATGGCTTTCGGACTTGGTCGGCACCAGCGATTCCTGCATGTAGCTGGGCGCCTCGGTGTCGACATGGGTCAGGTCCGGGCGGCCGGCGGCCGGCTCGCTGTTGCTGGGTTCGTGCGGGTACTTCTTGGGGCCGGCCGGCTGCGCGTTGCTGGCGCCGGTGTAGCCAGGGCCGTTGGCGTAGCTCAGCGTGGTGTAGGGCTGGCCGGCCAGGTCGGTGGCCAGCTGGCTGCGGTCGCCTTCTTCGCCGCCGGTGCCGCGCACCTTGCCCAGGATCGGGTTGCCGCGCACCGGGTAGCCGACGAAGTTGAGCGTATGCGAATGGTCGGCGGTGACGATGATCAGCGTGTCCGGCGGCGCGGTCTGCACGGCGGTGCGTACTGCATCGGACAGCGAGACGGTTTCGTCGAGCGCGCGGTAGGCATTGCCGGCGTGGTTGGCGTGATCGATGCGGCCGCCTTCGACCATCAGCACGAAGCCGTTCGGGTCGCGCGACAGCGACTGGATCGCGGTACGGGTCATCTCGGTCAGGCTGGGCTCGCCCTGAGCGGTGCGATTGCGGTCGTGGTCGAACTGCATGTGATCCGGCTCGAACAGGCCAAGCAATGCGGGCGCGCCGGCGGCCGCCTGCAACTGTTGTTCGTTCCAGACGTAGGCGCCCTGCGGGTGCGCCTGCTTCCACTCGGCGACCAGATCGCGGCCGTCCAGGCGCAGGCCGACCTTGTCGTCGTATTCCGGATCGCGCTCCTGCACGGTCTGGAACTGGCTGCGTCCGCCGCCCAGCACCACCTGCGGGCCACGCCCGAAGCGCGCGCTGGACAGCAACTGCTGGGCGATGTCCTGGCAGCCGGCAGTGCGCGCGGACTCGGGCAGGTCGGTGTCGTTTTCCCAGTTGCGGTCCGGCGAATGCGCATAGGTCGCCGCCGGGGTGGCGTGGGTGAGGCGGGTGGTGGTGACGATGCCGGTGGCCATGCCGGCGCTGTCGGCCAGCTGCAGCCAGCTCAACAGGCCCTTGCCCAGGCTGTCGGCGCAGTCGCTGCGGTTGCCGCTGCTGACGCCGATCGCGCCCATATGCGTTTTCACCCCGGTGGTGATCGCGGTCATGGTGCCGGCCGAATCCGGCGTCTGCGAATCGGTGTTGTAGGTCTTGCTGAAGGCGGTGGCCGGAAATTGTTCCCAGGACAGCAGGTTCTCCTCGCCCGGCCCGCCCTTGCGCTGGCCATCCAGGATGCGTGCTGCCGCCACCGTGGTCAGGCTCATGCCATCGCCCAGGAACAGGATCACATTGCGCGCGCGCCCGGCCATGGCGCCGTTACCGGCTGCGCGCGCGGCACCCGAGCGGTACCACCATTGCGGCGTCTCGCCGGCGGGATGCACCACCTGCGGTACCTCCACACGCACGGCGGTGGGCGCGGATGCGCTGGTGCCGGCGCTGGGCGCGCAGGCGGCGACACACACGGTGGTCAGGGCGGCGAGGGCAGGCAGGCGGTAACGCATCGGCATCGAACTCGTGACTGAATCAGCGCGCATTATGCCGGGATGCCTGGTGTCACACAGATGACACGCCGCTGTTCCAGTCGTGGCCTCGCGGGCGACGCGGGCCTGGGCTATGGTGCATGCACTCTCCCCCCGGATGATTCGACGCATGACATTGGTCTCGGCCTGGTTGCGCATTCCGTTCTGGCAACGCGTGGTGGCCGGCTTCGTGCTCGGCGCAATCGCCGGCGCTGCCATGGGCCCGGCCGCCGATGTGTGGTTCGGCCCGCTCGGCGATCTGTACGTCACCCTGATCAAGATGATCGCGATCCCGCTGGTGTTCTTTGCGGTGATCAATGCGATCTCCTCGCTGCACGGGCAAAAATCCGTCGCCGCGCTCGGTGGGCGTACCTTCCTGTGGTTCGTCATCACCGCCGCACTGGCGGTGGGCGTGGGCCTGGCAGTGGGCACGTTGATGCAACCCGGCGCCGGCCATTTCAGCCTGAGCGTGGATTCGGCCTGGAAACCGCGCGATGTGCCCAGCCCGATCAAGGTGCTGCTGGACGTGGTGCCCTCCAACCCGTTCTACGCACTGACCGGCATCGGCACCAAGACCAATGCGGCCGGCGAAACGGTGCTGGCGGCCGGGCGCGGATCGATCCTGCCGGTGATCTTCTTCGCCGCGCTGCTGGGCTTTGCGATGGTCAAGCTCGGCGAGCGCGTGGCCGAGGCACGCAAGCTCACCGCGCAGTTGAGCGACATCATGATCCAGGTCACCCGCTTCGTGCTGGAGATGACCCCGCTCGGCACCTTCGGGCTGATCGCCAGCCTGGTCGGTAGCTATGGCTTCGAGAAACTGCTGCCGTTCGGCAACTTCGTGCTGGCGCTGTATGTGGCCTGCGCGATCCATATCGTGGTGGTCTACAGCAGCCTGTTGTTGCTGCATGGATTGAACCCTTGGAAGTTCTTCCGCGGCGCGGCGCCGGGCATGCAGGTGGCCTTCGTCAGTTCATCGAGCTTTGCCGCGATGCCGGTGGCGATGCGCTCGATCACGCATAACCTGGGCGTCAGCAAGGACTACGCCGCGTTTGCGGTGCCGCTGGGTGCCAGCATCAAGATGGATGGCTGCGGTGCGATCTTCCCGGCCCTGTGCGCGGTCTTCATCGCGCAGTACACCGGCGTGCCGCTGACCGCGAATCAATACTTCGTGGTGTTGATCGCCTCGGTGCTGGGCAGCTTCGGCACCGCCGGCGTGCCCGGCACCGCGGTGATCATGGCCACGGTGGTGTTGAGCGCGGCCAATCTGCCGCTGGAAGTGATCGGCTACCTGTACGCGATCGACCGCATCCTTGACATGATGCGCACCATGACCAACGTGACCGGGCAGATGTTGGTGCCGGTGCTGGTGGCCAAGGAAACCGGCCTGCTCGACAAGGCGGTCTATGAGTCGGCCTCGACCAACGTAGGCCTGGAAGATCCGCTGAGCGATCGCGCGCCGACGCAGCGCTGACCGCCGCCGATGCGCGCTGGATTTCCCACGCTGCGCGATCGCCTGCAGCAGTTGCCCGAGCTGCACAGCGTCGACGGCGTGTTGGTGCAGCGGTCGTTGGCCGACGATCCGTTCGAACAGCAGTACCTACAGGTTCGGCGCAAGGAAGGCCGGCTCTACACCGATGCACAGGTGCGCAGCCTGCCGCGTCCCGGCGGCAAACTCGGCGCCAGTCTGGAATGGCAGGTGCGTGCGCTGTCCAGCGCCTTGCTGGTCCAACATCTGCGCGCGCAGGCAGGCGAGGGCGCCATAGCCGAACTGGGCTGCGGCAACGGCTGGCTGTCGCAGCTGCTGGCGCAGTCGCTGCAACGCGACGTCTGCGGCATCGACGTCAACCGCACCGAGCTGACCCAGGCCGCGCGCGTGTTCGGCCACGACCAGCGCCTTAGTTTCATCGCCGCCGATATCCAGACCCTGGCGCTGCCGCGCGATCTGTTCGACGTCATCGTGGTCCCGGCCTGCATCCAGTATTTCGCCGACCCTGCGGAACTGGTCGTGCGCCTGCTCGCCCAACTACGCGACGGCGGCGAGCTGCACATCCTCGACAGCCCGCTGTATGCGGATGCGCAAGCCGCCAACGCAAGCGCCGCGCGCAGCCTGCGCTACTTCACCGAACTGGGCGTTCCGGCGCTGGCCGCGCACTACCACCAGCATACTTACGCCAGCTTCGACCGCTTTGTGGTGCAGCGACTGTTCGACCCGCGACGCCCGGGGGCGCGCCTACGAAGAATGCTCAGGATGAAACAACCCCACTTTCCGTGGCTGTGCCTGCGCAGGCAGGACAACCTGGATGCGCTGCGTTCCTGAGTGAAGCATCGGCATTGCCGGACCCGGTGTCAGGCGTTTGCCTCGGGCGCGCTGACGTCCCACCCGCATGGCACACTGCCAGCTCATCCATTGACGGGGGCGGGCGGTGATTGGCCAACAGCGTGATCTGACATTTCGTTTTCTGGCCGAGCCCAGCGACGTCAACTTCGGCGGCAAGGTGCATGGCGGCGTGGTGATGAAGTGGATCGACCAGGTCGGCTTTGCCGCAGCCAGTGGCTGGAGCGGGCATTACTGCGTCACCGTGGCGGTGGGCGGCATCCGCTTCGTGGCGCCGGTGCGGATCGGCGATCTGGTCGCGGTGTCGGCCAAGCTGGTCTACACCGGGCGCACCAGCATGCACTTCGCCATCGATGTGCGAGCGCGCAGCCCGATGGGCGGCGACTCGCGGCTCTGCACGCATTGCATCATCGTGTTCGTGGCGATGGACCCGGATGGTGTCACGCCGGTGGAAGTGCCTTCCTGGCGGCCGGGCACGCCCGAGGATCAGCGCCTGGCCGAATACGCGCTCAAGGTGATGGAACTGAGCAAGGGCATCGAGGACACCATGGCGCATTACCAGGCCGATGCCGCGCGCTGATCGGGGTGGCGAGGTGTGTGGTGCTGCGTACGTGATCTAGATGCGTGCGCGGCGACGGTAGGGAGCTTCCGCGCAAAGACCGTCCACCACGCAAAAGGCCGCGGAATCTCCGCGGCCTTTCCGTCATGCAGTGGATCAGCTGCTCGGGATCACAGCACCCGACGTGCCTGGATGAACTTCTCGCTCCAGTAACCGCTGGCCAGCGAATCCACGCGCACGTCCTTGCCGCGGCTGGGCGCGTGCAGGAACTTGCCATCGCCGACCACCAGGCCCACGTGGTCGATGCGACCACGCCTGCCGAAGAACACCAGATCGCCTGCCTTGAGCGCGTTGGGGTCCTTGATCAGTTCAGCAGACTCGTCGCGCGCGATGTCGCGCGAGACGCGCGGCAGGTCGATACCCAGGGCGGTCTTGAACACATAGCCGACCAGGCCGCTGCAGTCGAAACCTTCGGTGGACTCGCCGCCCCAGACGTACGGGGTGCCGAGCAGGGCCATGGCGCGTTGCAGGATCACCTGCACACGGCTGTCGGCCACGGCGTTCTGGGCAGCATTGGCTGCGCTCTGGGAGACGTCGTAATTGGCCAGCAGGCGGCTGAGGTCACCGGCGAACATCGCCGAGCGGTCCATCAGCGGAATGGCGTCGTTGGCGGCCAGGTGCGGAAGCAGGGCGGCCAGTGTTGCGGTGGCAGCGGCGTCGGCGCGGCTGCGGGTTGCGGCTTTCTCGGCGGCGACGGCGCTGTCTGGCGTGGTCGTCTGCGGAGCGGATGCGGTGCCGTTGGCGGTCTGGGCCAGGGCGGGTAGGGCTGCGAGCCAAAGAGCGGTGGCGCATAGCAGGCGGAGCGGTTTCCGGGGCGGAAGCGGTGCGGCGCCAGTGTTGATCTGTTCGTCGTTCGTCACGCGGGAATCACAATTCTGCTGTCGATGCGGGATGATGCCTTGGTGAAAGAATCGTTACGTTCAAAAAAGGTTAAATTTCCGTTTTATGAAATGTGATGGACATCACATATCAGGGTAAAACCCGTTTTGAACCTGAATAATGGTCACGCCAGTAGGCGCCATCCAGGAAATCCAAGCGGACGGTACCGCCGGTATTCGGAGCATGTACGAAACGGCCTTCACCGACATAAATGCCGACATGGGTCACGTTGCCGCTGGAGCCGAAGAACACCAGGTCGCCGGTGGTCAACTGCTCCGGCGGGATGCGCGGGCCCTGCACTGCGGCCAGCTCCCGCGAGGTGCGTGGCAGCGACAGCGCCAGCACATCCTTGTAGACATAGGTGACCAGCCCGCTGCAGTCGAAGCCGGTTTCCGGCGTATTGCCGCCGAAGCGGTACGGCGTGCCGACCAGGCCCAGCGCACGCATCAGGATGTTGTTGGCGGCAGCCGGGTTGGACGGCGGCACCTGTGGCCAGACACGCGGTGCCGGTGGCGGGGTGGCGGCCGGTCGACGGACCGGCGCCTGTGCGCAACCGCCCAGCAGCACGAGCAGGCCCAGCAACGAACTGGCCGCGGCGCGGCGGGCGCGGGCGGCGAAAACTGGCGTGATATGCATGGAGCCGGGATAATGGGCGGTTCGAAAGGTCGCCATGATGGCGGCGCACCCGGCGGCCGACAAGCCGTCCTCCACCGTCTGCCACCGGGCAGCCTATCCAGAGCCAGGCATGAAGATCGAAAAAGACAGCGTCGTCCGCTTCCACTACACCGTTTCCGAGCTCGGCCAGGAGCCGATCGAGAGCTCCAAGGAGCGTGACCCGTTGGCGATCATGATCGGCCACGGCAACATCATTCCGGGCCTGGAAGCGGCAATGATGGACAAGGAAGCCGGCGACAGCTTCGGCGTGGACGTCAAGGCCACCGAAGCGTACGGCGAATACCGCGAAGGCCTGAGCCAGCGCGTGCCCAAGAAGCACTTCGGCGCCACCAAGCTGGTCCCGGGCACCCAGGTGGTGCTGCAGACCAACTTCGGCCCGCGCGCAGTGACGGTGCAGAAGGTCGGCATGAGCGTGGTCGACGTCGATCTCAATCACCCGATGGCCGGCAAGGACCTGCACTTCGACGTGGAGATCATCGAGGTGCGTGAAGCCACCCAGGAAGAGCGCGATCACGGGCATGTGCATGGCGAAGGCGGCCATCACCACTGAGCGCAGTCGTCACGCCTGTGTGGCAGACGGACTGATGCGGGCTATCTGCAGGATCGGCATGCACCGCACGGTGATGCCGGCTTGCACGCGCCGATCGTGTCCGTGTGACCAGCGTTGGCTGGATGTGTTTCCGCGGCCCGCCATCTCGGCGGGCTGTTTGCATGTTGCGCGCCGCGATCGCCGCGCAGCGCTGCCCGAGCTGAGATGACACCGCGCGATCCTTTGCTGCCCATCGCAATCAGCGAGCGAATCGCGGTGCTCGACGTGCTGCGCGGTTTTGCGCTGCTGGGCATCCTGCTGATGAATATCGAAGCCTTCGTCGGTCCGCTCGATCTGGCGGTCACCGGCGTGGAGCCGCATTGGCACGGCGCCGACCGGGTTGCCGATGCGCTGGTGTACCTGCTGGTGCAGGGCAAGTTCTATACGCTGTTCTCGCTGCTGTTCGGCATGGGCTTTGCGGTGATGGCGCAACGTGCCGCGCAGGCCGGGCGTGGGTTGTTCGGCACCTATCTGCGCCGTACCGTCGGGCTGCTGGTGATCGGCCTACTGCATGCGCTGCTGCTGTGGTCCGGCGATGTGCTGGTGACCTACGCGTTGCTGGCCTTGTTGCTGCTGGCCACGCGCTCGGTGCCGACGGTGACGCTGCCGTGGTTTGCCGCGCTGGTCTACTGTTGCGCGCCCGCGTTGACGCTGCTGTACGGCGTCGCAGGCACCTTGATGCAGCTCGATCCGGCGGCTGCCGTGGAATGGAAGGCCGCGATGGCCGATGCGGCGCAACAGGCGGCAGCGAACGTGCAGGCGCAGCGCGCCGCCTTCGGGAGCGGCAGCTATGCGCAGGCCACGCTGCAGCGCTGGCACGACCTGCAGCACGCGATGACCGGGCTCAGCATCAATGGCCCGGCGATGCTCGGCATGTTCCTGCTGGGTAGCTGGTTTGTGCGCAGTGGCGCGATCGCCGCGCCCGAGCGCTTCCCGCGCCTGTTTCGGGCCCTGCGCTACGTGGTGCTGCCGCTCGGGCTGGGCGTGATGGGGGTGAGTTACGCGCTGGAGCCGTGGATTGATCCGGCGCGGCTGGATCTGCGCCTGTCGGGTGCATTCGCGTTGTCGCTGATTGCCGGCCCGCTGATGAGCCTGGGCTATGCGGCCTGGGTGGTGCGCCTGGCGCCGCGCCTGGCCTGGCTTGCGCCCGCCGGGCGCATGGCGCTGAGCAACTACCTGCTGCAGTCGCTGGTGTGCACGTGGATCTTCTACGGCTACGGGCTGGGCTATTTCGAGCAGCTGCCGCGCGTATGGCAGCTGCCGTTCGCGCTGGCGCTGTTTGCGCTGCAGGTGGTGCTGAGCCAGCTGTGGTTGCGCTGGTTCCGCCTCGGGCCGATGGAATGGCTATGGCGCAGCGTGACCTATCTGCGTGTGCCGCCGATGCGTCGCAGCGACGCGCGCGTGGGGTAGTGCGCACATGAGCGCCGCGCCTGTCGATGTGGTGGTGGTCGGTGCCGGCGCCATTGGGCTGGCGACTGCGCTGGCACTGGTCGAAGCGGGCCGGCAGGTGCACGTGCTCGATGCCGGTGCGGTGGGGGCGGCGACGTCGTACGGCAACTGCGGCACCATCACGCCGAGCCATGCGCCGCCGCTGGCAGCGCCGGGCATGATCGCGCAGGCGCTGAAGTGGATGCTGACGCCGGACGCGCCGCTGTATATCCGGCCACGTCTGGACCCGGCGCTGTGGCGCTGGTTGCTGCAGTTCGCGCAGCGCTGCAATACGCGTCACTGGCAGGCCAGCGCGCAGGCGCGCGCGGCGTTGCTGGGCGATGCGCGGCAACGCTTCGACGACTGGGTCGAGCGCTATGCGCTGGACTGCGAATTTCGCAGCGATGGGCTGGACTACGTGTTTGCCGATGCGCGCCGCTTTGCGCACTATCGCCACGAGTGCGGCGTGCTTGCGCAGTGGGGTATCCAGGCCGAAATGATCGACGGTGCCGACTACGTGCGGCAGGATCCGGCATTCCGCGCCGGCATTGCCGGTGCGATCCATTTCCCCGGCGATGCGCATCTGCGCCCGGAGCGTTACACCGCAGAACTGGCAAGAGTGCTGCGTGCGCGTGGTGCGGTGATCCAGGCGCAGTGCCGCGTCGATGCGGTGGTGCCGGACGCACGTGGCGCGTGCGTGCACACCGCGCGCGGGCGACTGCAGGCGCGCGAGGTGGTCATCGCAACCGGCCCATGGTCGCCGCTGCTGGCGGCGCAACTGGGATTGCGTCTGCCGGTGCAGGCCGGCAAGGGTTATTCGATCACCTATAGCGCCCCGGCGCTGATGCCGCGTCGCCCGGTGGTGCTGAAGGACCGTTGGGTGTTCGTGGTGCCATGGCGCGATCGTCTGCGTATCGGTAGCACGATGGAATTCTCCGGGCACGACACCCACCTCAACCCCACGCGCCTTGCGGCACTGGAGCGCGCAGCGTCCGATTATCTGGACGCGCCGGCCGGTCCGGCCGTGATCGAGCGCTGGTATGGATGGCGGCCGATGACCTGGGACGACGTGCCGGTGCTGGGCGCGGTGCCGGGCCGTCCTCACGTCTGGCTTGCAGCCGGACATGGCATGCTCGGCATCAGCATGAGCACTGCAAGCGGACAACTGATGGCCGACCTGATCACGGGCCGCGCACCTGCGCTGGACCCGCATCCCTACCGGGCGGAGCGCTTCGCATGAGTGCCCGGTACGACTACGACGTGGTGATCCTGGGAGGCGGCTCCGGTGGACTGGCCGCTGCGTTTCGCGCGGCCAAGCACGGCGCGCGCGTGGCGATGATGGAGCCGAACGAATTGGGCGGCACCTGCGTCAATCTCGGCTGCGTGCCGAAGAAGGCGATGTGGCTGGCGGCCGATCTGGCCGGCAAGATCGAGTTGGCCGGGGCGATGGGTTTCGATGTGCCGCGACCGACCCTGGCGTGGCAGGAACTGGTCACCCACCGGCAGGGCTACATCGGCAACATCCACGCCAGTTATCGGCGCCGCCTCGACGAAGATGGCGTGGTCATGATTCCGCAGCGCGGTGTGTTGCAGGATCGCCATACCATCATGGGCGGCGACGGCGTGCCGGTGACCGCCGAGCACATCGTGATCGCCACCGGTGCGCACCCGCTGCGCCCGGGCATCGAAGGTGCCGAGCACGGTGAGGTGTCCGACGATTTCTTCAATCTCTGTCATGCGCCCGCGCAGGTGGCGATCATCGGCGGCGGCTATATCGCAGTGGAGATCGCCGGCCTGCTGCAGGCGCTGGGCAGCCGGGTGCATCTGTTCGTGCAGGGCGAACGGTTGCTGGAGCGCTTCGATGCCGAGCTGACCCTGCAACTGGCCGACAACCTGCGGCACCTGGGCGTGCGCCTGCATTTCGGGTTTTCCACCACCGGCCTGGAGCGCGATGCAGAAGGCAGGCTGCGCGTGCATGGTCATCCCGCGCACCCCAGCGAGCAGGGCAACGACGTCTTCGACAAGGTGTTTTTCGCCACCGGCCGGCGCGCCAACACGGCGGGGCTGGGTCTGGAAGAGGTCGGGGTGCGCCTGGGCGACAAGGGCGAGGTGGTGGTGGACGAAGGCCAGACCACCAGCGTGCCGAACATCCATGCCATCGGCGATGTCGGCGGCAAGGTCGGACTGACGCCAGTGGCAATCGCGGCGGGACGCAAGTTGATGGATCGCCTGTTCGGCAAGCAGCCGGATGCGCGCATGGACTACGAAGGCGTGCCGAGCGTGGTGTTCTCGCATCCGCCGCTCGGGCAGGTCGGACTGACCGAGGAGCAGGCGCGCGCGCGGCATGGCAGCGCGGTGCGCGTCTACCGCAGCAACTTCCGCCCGATGTTGCACGCGCTGGCCGACGCGCCGCAGCGCAGCCTGTTCAAGCTGGTCTGTGTGGGCGAACAGGAGCGCGTGGTCGGCGTGCATCTGCTGGGCGAGAGCGCCGACGAAATGCTGCAGGGCTTTGCGGTGGCAGTGAAGATGGGTGCGACCAAGCGCGACTTCGACGAGACCGTGGCGATCCATCCCACTTCGTCGGAAGAGATCGTGTTGATGCACTGATGCACTGATGCATTGGTGCGGCAGTTGTGACCGGGCCGACGAGGGCATCAGCGCCCTGCCGGATGCAGGGACTGACATTAGCCACTGTGTTTCACAACTTGCGGTAGCCCTGCGCAACACCGCATACCACTTCTGCGCCCGACGTAGGTGCACTTGATGCAGGCCAGGACCCTGGGAGCGAACGGACCAAAGCCCCTCTCCCCTTGGGAGGGGGGGGAGGGTCCGGCACATTCGATGCATCACTCAGCTGCCGATCTGCCGTCCCAGCCGGCCATGCCTTATCCGGCCTTGCATGGAAGTTGACCGCTCTGCTTGTCCGCCGCGCCTCGTGCCGCCCGAACCCTCACCTCAATCCCGCTTCGCGCTGTCGGCCAAGGCGCGTCAAGACACGCGCACCGGCAGCGCGCAAACACTGCCTCCTCGCTCGGACGGAAGAGGGATTTCAATCCCATAGCTGGCATCCTTGCGCGATGTCCAAGCCCCGCAAACCAACGGCGCGTCGATCCACCGATCCATCTGCGCGCGCCGCCTCCAACGCCGAGCTGCTCTCCGGCGAACAGGCGCGGCTGCGCATTCTTGCGGCGATTCGGGCAATACCTTCCGGCCAGGTTGCCGGCTATGGCGAGGTCGCACTGCGCGCCGGCCTGCCCGGGCGGGCGCGGCTGGTGGCCCGGGTGCTCAGCGGCAACGATGATCCGCAGCTGCCGTGGCACCGGGTGCTGCGCAGCGATGGCCGGATCGCGTTGCCGGAAGGCTCGTCCGGCTACCGTGAGCAATGCCGGCGACTGCGTGCCGAAGGCGTGGTGGTCGAGCAGGGCCGGGTGCGCCGTGCCAGCGCCGCGCAGCGGTTGGATGCCGCCGTGTGGGGACCTTCATAAGCCTGCCGTTATGATGGTTGGCATTCCGAAGGATGCCGTCATGCCCCAACTGCCGCCCGTCACCAAAGCGTTGTTGATCGCCAATATTGGCTTGTTCCTGCTGCAATGGGCACTGGGCGACCTGGGCGCCGGCGTGCTGCCCTCCGACGCGGCGCTGTCCTCGTTGATGCTGTGGCCGATTTCCAATGGCTTCGATGCGTTCTCGCCCGGCGCCAGCTTCATGCCGTGGCAGTTGCTGACCTATGCGTTCCTGCATGGCGGTTTCAACCATCTGTTCTTCAACATGCTGGCGCTTTTCATGTTCGGCGCGGCCCTGGAGCAGACCTGGGGGCAGAAGCGCTTTCTGACCTATTACCTGGTGTGCGTGGCCGGTGCCGGCGTGTGTCAGTTGCTGATGGCCTGGTTCACCCAGAGCGGGGCGCCGGTGGTGGGTGCATCGGGTGGTGTGTTCGGCCTGTTGCTGGCCTACGGCATGCTGTTTCCCAATCAGCGGGTGATGCTGCTGTTTCCGCCGATCCCGATGAAGGCGCGCACCTTCGTGATCGTGTTCGGTGCGATCGAACTGTTCCTGGGTGCGACCGGCTGGCAGCCGGGCGTGGCCCACTTTGCGCATCTGGGCGGCATGCTGTTTGGCTGGCTGATGATCCGTTATTGGCGCGGGCAGTCGCCGTTTGGCGGCAGCGGCGGCAGGAAGGGTGGTGGCAAGGGGCGCAAGCCGCCGCTGCGTGTGGTGCGTTGAATGCGTGTGATGCGTTGAAATAGTCGCGGCGTGGCGGATCCACACTGATCCGTAGGAGCGGCCCTGGCCGCGATGGGGCGTTACCGGTAAGGCTTCATCGCGGCCGGGGCCGCTCCTACCAAGCGTTGGGATGGATGGACTGCCAGACACAAAAAAAGAGCGCGGAGTCCGCGCTCTTTTTTTATTGCCTGCCACTGCGTGTTGATTGCCAGTGACTTCCTGGCGCTTGACTCAGCGCCAGATCTTCAATTGCTCGGCATCCACGCGCTGCATCGGCTGGCCGGCCTTGCAGCTGAATGCCGCACCGAACTCCGGCAGGTTGGACAGCGGGCCGTTGGTGCGCCACTGGCCCGGCGCCCGGATGTCGGCGCTGGCACGCTGCACCGCTTCGTTCGGCGACAGCTGTTGGGCCCACAAACCGGCCCAGGCGGTGAAGAATGCCTGCTTGTCAGCCTCGGTGGCCGCTGGCTGTGCCTTGCTGAAGGCCTGCCAGGCCAGTTCGACGCCGGCCAGGTCGGCCAGGTTTTCTTCGGCGGTCTGCGCACCGTTGACCTTGACGTTGGGCACGCCCGGGTAGGGGTAGGCACCAAACTGGCTGGCCACCTTGCCGGTCAGCATGGTCCAGCTGCTCTTCTCGGCCGGCGTCCACCAGCTGCGCAACTCGCCCTTGGCATCCACCAGCGAGCCCTTGGCGTCGATGGCACGGGTCATTTCGTGGGCGACCAGCGCGCCGTAAGCGCCGTACTGCGCGGCCGGGGTGCTGCCGGCGGTGAGCACCGGCGACTGCAGCACGGCGGCGGTGATGATCAGGCGATTCTGTGCGATGTCGTAGGCCACTGCCGGCTGTTGCGGCAACACGTCCCAGCGACGGTCGGCGTTGCCCTTGCCGATGCGCTTCATCTCCTCACGGTGACGCCAGGTCGAGGCGATCAGCATGTTGCCGCCGAAGCTGCCGCGGCCCATCGGCTGCACGGTGTAATCCAGATCGCGACGCGGTGCGCCGACTTCGATCTTCATCGCCGCCAGCTTGGCCTTGGCTTCGGCGATCACTTCACCGTTGCCCCAGCCGGTGCGCTCCAGCGCGGCCAGCTGCGCGTCGCGTACCTGGTCGGCGATCGCTTCGGCCTGGCGGCGCGTGTCGCTGCTCAGGTAACGCGCCACGTATTCGCGGCCGAGCATCGGGCCGGCGGCGATATTGATCGCGTCCAGCACCTGCTGCCAGCGCTGCGGCGGCAGCGCATCGCCACGCAGCAGACGGCCGCGGAACTGGTACTCGGCATCGTGGAAGCTCTTGGACAGGTACGGCGCCATCGCGTCGCCCACGCGCCAGCGCAAATAGGCCTTCCACTGGTCCGGCTTGATGCTGACGATCATGCTGTCGAGCTGCTTGAACATGGCCGGGTCGGCCATCGACACCAGGTCGTCCTTGACGCCCTGCGCCTCCAGGAAGTCGGCCAGACGCAGATTCTTGTACTGCTTGGTCAGCTCCTTGGTGGCGATCGGGGCGTAGTTGTTGAACGGGTTGTTGATGCCCTGCACCGACTGCGCACTGCGCGCCAGCGCGGTCTCGATCTGCAGCACCGAGGCGGCATCGGCGTCGAGCCTGTCGGCCGGGGTGCCGGTCAGCGCCAGGATCTGCTTGACGTAGGCGCGATAGCGGCCCATCAGCGCCTGGGTGTCGGCGTCGGTGCGGGTGTAGAACGCCGGGTCCGGCAGGCCCATGCCGCCCTGCATGAAATACCCGATGTGGCGATCCAGCGCCTTCAGGTCCACGTCCGGGCCGAAATTGAAGCCGACCGGGATGCCGACCTGATGCAGTGCTGCGATGGAAGCGGGCACATCCTTGGCCTTCTTGATCGCGTCGATGCGCGACAGCAAGGGGGCGATGGGGT
The DNA here is from genome assembly GCF_056725185.1 of Xanthomonas sp. NCPPB 3218. Lineage (NCBI taxonomy): Bacteria > Pseudomonadati > Pseudomonadota > Gammaproteobacteria > Lysobacterales > Lysobacteraceae > Xanthomonas > Xanthomonas sp. NCPPB 3218. The sequence goes on along the minus strand of NZ_CM161516.1, from coordinate 3,271,172 downwards.
TGGAGCCGTCCTTCTCGACGGAGGCCTCGTCCAGGCCGCTGGCCCAGAAGTCGCCGAGCAATTTCTGCACGTTGCCCTGCGGCGCCTTCATCGACGCATCCAGCAACTCGCGTTGCTGCTGCAGTGCGCGCTCGGACAGCTGGCCCAGCGCGGTGACGGCACCGGCCTGCGGCACCGGGTTGGCCTTGAGCCAGCCGGCATTGGCGTAATCGTAGAAATCGGTGCAGGCCGCCGACACGGCCGGGGCCTTGGGAGCGGCCTTCTTCTTGCGAGCGGCGTCGGCGTCGGGGGCGGACAGCAGCGTGATCAGGCTGAAGCCAAGAGCGAGGGCAAGCGGACGAATGGTGGGCATCGAGAAGAAGGGTGGCCAGATTGAAGTCGGCGGAGTTTAGCAAGGCTGCGCCCCGTACAGGCGGGCGCGAGCTGCTGCCGGTCTTCGGTGCCGGCCGCTTGCATGAATGCGACAGGCCCGCAAGCGCGGGCCTGTGCATATTGCGATCGAGCTGAAAGCGCTTGCAGCCGCCTACCAGATCACCACGCGGTCTTTTTCGGCACGCACCATCGGAGTACCTGCCTTGCATGGGAAAGCCTGTACGAAGGACGGCATGTTCGAGGGGACGGCATTGGCACGCAGGCTGCTGGGCGCATGCGGGCCCGGGGCCAGATAGACCAGTTGCTGCTGCTCGCGGATCTGTTCGCGCCAGTTGCGCGCAAAGCCCGGGAAGAAGCGTCGTTCCGGGCGACACCCATTGATCGTCAGCGCGTGTTCGGGGTGGGGCTGGATGCAGTGACGGCGATGGCGATGCATGTGGCCGGCCGTGATTTCCCCGCGGACGCAACAGTAAAACCGAAGGAAAAAAAACGGGCGACGATCTTTCGATCGCCGCCCGCCCGAACTACCGCGCTTGCGCAATTACCAGATCACGACCTGCTGATCGCCCTGACGCACCATCGCATCGCCGGCCTTGCACGAGAACGCGGCGGCAAACGCCGGCATGTTCGACGGCGCACCGATGGCGCGGAAGTTGGCCGGGGCATGCGGATCGGTCTTCAGGCGCACCACCAGTTCTTCCGGAGTGAAGTTGCGGCGCCACACTGTTGCCCAGTTGAGGAAGAAGCGCTGGTCACGGGTGATGCCGTCGGTCTTGGGGTCGTCCTTGCCGGACCCATTGATCGTCAGCGCGTGTTCGGGGTGGGGCTGGATGCAGTGACGGCGATGGCGATGCATGTGGCCGGCCGTGATTTCCCCCGGACGCAACAGAAAAACCGAAGGAAAAAAAACGGGCGACGATCTTTCGATCGCCGCCCGCCCGAACTACCGCGCTTGCGCAATTACCAGATCACGACCTGCTGATCGCCCTGACGCACCATCGCATCGCCGGCCTTGCACGAGAACGCGGCGGCAAACGCCGGCATGTTCGACGGCGCACCGATGGCGCGGAAGTTGGCCGGGGCATGCGGATCGGTCTTCAGGCGCACCACCAGTTCTTCCGGAGTGAAGTTGCGGCGCCACACTGTTGCCCAGTTGAGGAAGAAGCGTTGGTCACGGGTGATGCCGTCGGTCTTGGGATCGTCCTTGCCGGCGGTGGCGGTCTTCATCGCGTCGTAGGCGGTGTTGAGGCCGCCCAGGTCGGCGATATTTTCGCCCAGGGTCAGGTCACCCTTGACCTTGTCACCGGCCGGGGTGCGATAGCCGTCGAACTGCGCGACCAGCTTGCCGGTGCGCGCCTTGAACGCGTCCAGATCCTTCTGCGTCCACCAACCCGGATCGGCGATGAAGTTGCCATCGGCACCGAAGCGGCTGCCCTGGTCGTCGTAGCCGTGGGTCATCTCATGCCCGATCACCGCACCGATGCCGCCGTAGTTCATTTCCTCCGGCGCATTCGGGTCGAAGAACGGCGGCTGCAGGATCGCGGCCGGGAACACGATCTCGTTCTGCAACGGGTTGTAGTAAGCGTTGACCGTCTGCGGGCTCATGCCCCATTCGGTCTTGTCCACCGGCTTGCCGATCTTGGACAGGTTCCACTTGTAGTTGTACTCGGACGCGGCCATCACGTTGCCCAGGTAGCTGTCGCGACTGGTGTTCAAGCCGTTCCACTCGCGCCACTTTTCCGGGTAGCCGATTTTGGGCGTGAAGCTTTCCCATTTGGCGATCGCCTTGGTCTTGGTCTCCGGGCTCATCCAGTCCAGCTTTTCGATGCGGGCCTTCAGCGCGGTGCGCAGGTTGGTCACCAGGGTTTCCATCTTGGCCTTGGAGTCGGCGGGGAAGGCAACCTTGACGTACATCTGGCCCAGCGCTTCGCCGGTCTGGCCATTGATGGTCGCCAGCACACGCTTCCAGCGCGGCTTGATCTGCTTCTGCCCGCGCAGGGTCTGGTTGTAGAACGCGAAGTTCTCATCGACGAACGGCTGGCTGAGGAACGGCGAGGCACCATCGACGGTGTGGAAGCGCAGGTAGGCGCGCCAGATCGCCGGATCGGTGTCGGCGATCATCTTGCTCACTTCCTGGTGGAAGGCCGGGATCGCCAGCGAGAACATCTCCGGCGTGGCCACGCCCTGCGACTTGAAGAACTCGGTCCACGACCAGTTGGGGGTCAGCTTGTCGGCATCGGCCGGCGAGATCGGGTTGTAGGCCAGCGAGGCATCGCGCGACATCTGGGTGCTGGTCTTGGAGACCTTGGCCAGACGGGTCTCGAACGCGACCACCTGCTTGGCCTGCGCGGCGGCATCGGCCGCGGCCACGCCGGACAGTTCCAGCACCTTGGCCACGTGCGCCTGGTAGGCCTCCAGCTTGGCCTTGTTGGCGGCGCTGGTGTAGTACTCCGGATCCGGCAGACCCAGGCCGCCCTGCATGGCATAGGCGATGTTCTGGCTGGATTTCTTGAAGTCGGCCTCGGCGCCGAAGCTGAAGAGCTCGTTGTTACCCTTGGCGGCGCTGCTGCGCAGATAGTCGACCAGCTTGGCCTGGTCGTTGATGGCGTCGATCGCGGCCAGTTCCGGCTTCAGCGGCTCGATGCCCTGGGCGTTGATCTTGGCCTCGTCCATGCCGGTGGACCACAGGTCGCCGACGATCTTTTCCACGCCGGTGGCGCTGGTGTCGGCCGCGGCCTGTTCAACCAACTGCTGCTGGATCGCATTGGAACGCTCGTCGAGCATCTCGAACGCGCCCCAGCTGGTGCGATCGCTCGGCACCGGGTTGGCGGCCAGGAACTTGGCGTTGGCGTACGCATTCAAATCCGTGCAGGCGTTGCCGTTGGTATCCAGGTCGGCGGCGGTGAACTGGTTCACGGCCGGCAGCTTGCTCTGGTCCAGGGTCAGCGCCTTGGGAGCCGCCGGGGTGGTTGTGGCGGTATCGGCCGCGGGCGCGGCCGACGCGGCGTCTTCGGATTTCTTGCAACCGCTCAGCGCGGCGGCCACGGCCAGGGACAGGGTCAACAAATGAGGTGTACGAATCACAAAGGGCTCCAGGAGCAGATGTGGGAAGCCCCGTCGCCGGGGCTGTGGCCGGCACTCTACGCCTCGCCAGCCGGATGGCATGGTGTCGAAGGTCATGGGTGCGGCATGTGTAGGTGAACCGGCCCGACGGTGTCCGGATGGGCGGCAGTCCTGCGCAGGGCACCAGCGCAGTGGCGGCCCGGTGTTTTCGCGTCCTGTGCGCTGTGGCTTGAGGCTGTGCCTACCTGGTCTGGCAGTCTGTGTCGTTGCGCGGGCGGCGGTCGAGAGGGGCGAGTACCTGAATGCTCCTGCTGTGCAAGCAGTGCTATATACAAGCGCATGCCTACCGCCTCCGAACCGTTGGATGCCCTGATCATCGGCGCTGGCCATAATGGCCTGGTCTGCGCCGCCTACCTGGCCAAAGCCGGCAAGCGGGTAGTGGTGCTGGAAGCGCGCGACGTCGTTGGCGGCGCAGCGGTCACCGAAGAATTCCATCCGGGGTTTCGCAACTCGGTGGCGGCGTACACGGTGTCGTTGCTGCAACCCAAGGTCATCGCCGATCTTGACCTGGAGCGACATGGGCTGCGCGTGGTGGCGCGCCGCATCAACAACTTTCTGCCATTGCCCACTGGCGAGTACCTGCTGGCCGGCGCGGGGCGTACTGCCTTGGAAGTCGGCAGGTTCTCCGCGCGCGATGCCGCTGCATTGCCTGCCTATGAAGCGCGCCTGGAGCAACTGGCCGATGTCTTGCGTGCGCTGGCATTGCAGCCACCGCCGGATGTCAGCGATGGTGGATGGCTGCGCGCGTTGCCGCAGCTATGGCGCGCGGGCAAGCTGGGGCTGCAGCTGCAGGAGCTACCGCTCGCGTTGCGGCAGGAGCTGCTCGACCTATTCACGATTTCGGCCGCCGAGTATCTGGATCGCTGGTTCGAAAGCGCACCGATCAAGGCGCTATTCGGTTTCGACGGCATCGTCGGCAATTACGCCAGCCCCTACACGCCGGGCACCGCCTACGTGTTGCTGCATCACGTGTTCGGGCAAAGCAATGGCGTCAAAGGCGCCTGGGGGCACGCCATCGGCGGCATGGGCGCGATCACCCAGGCGATGGCTGCCAGTGCGCGCGACTCTGGCGTGACGATTCGCACCGGCTGCGCAGTGGAGCGCGTGCTGGTGGAGCAGGGGCGTGCGGTCGGTGTCATCACCGCTCAAGGAGAGACGCTGCGTGCGCGTGCAGTGGTGGCCAATGTCAATCCGAAGCTGCTGTATCAGCGCTTGATGCAGCCGGACGATGTCCCCGCGGCGACACGCGAGCGCATGGCGCATTACCGCTGCGGATCGGGCACCTTCCGCATGAATGTCGCGCTCTCGCGGCTGCCGGATTTCACCGCCTTGCCGGGCACGGGCGATCATCTGACTGCCGGCATCATCCTGGCGCCCAGCCTGGATTACATGGACCGTGCCTGGCAGGACGCGCGCGCTTCGGGATGGTCACGCGAACCGGTGGTCGAGTTGCTGATTCCCAGCACGCTGGACGACACGCTGGCACCGCCCGGGCAACACGTGGCCAGCCTGTTCTGCCAGCACGTGGCACCGCAGCTGCCGGATGGCCGGCATTGGGACGATCATCGTGAGCAAGTCGCCGATCTGATGATCGCGACGGTCGAGCGCTACGCTCCCGGATTCGCGGCCTCGGTACTGGGCCGGCAGATCCTCAGCCCGCTCGATCTGGAACGCATCTTCGGGCTGACCGGCGGCGACATCTTCCACGGCGCCCTCAGCCTCAATCAACTTTTCAGCGCACGCCCGATGCTGGGGCAGGGCGCCTATCGCGGCGCGATTGCCGGGCTGTATCTATGCGGGTCCGGCACGCACCCCGGTGGCGGAGTGACCGGAGCGCCTGGGCATAATGCGGCGCGGGTGATTCTTCAAGGCTGAGGCAGGCCGCATAAAAAAAGCCCCGGACGAACCGGGGCCTGGAGCAAGTACTGATGACGCGCCGAAGACGTCGTGACGTCTCCGGTCGTCTTGCCGCATCAGAAATCGTAAGAGGCGGTCAGGCGGACATAGCGTGGCGGGTTGTAGTTGTAAGGCTGCAGACCCAGGCGGTAGGTGTTGGAGACATTGAAGGGAACATCGCCCTCGTAGACGCCATCGACACGATTGACCGCGCGGTCGTTGAGGACATTGAAGATCTGCATGCCGAAGGCCAGCTTGTGATCGGCGAACGCCGGGCGGTACGTCAAGCCCAAATCGAGGTTCTTGATCCACGGCGTCCGGCCTGCATCGCCAGGAGACGAGGGTTGGAGGCCGCAGTAGTGGTACGAGGAGCCGTAGCCGATCGGATCATAGTCGACCTCGTCCGCATTCGGGCCGCCATAGAAGCCCAGGCAACTGATCGGCGTGCCCGACATCACACGCAGGGTGGCGGAGGCCATCCATTCCGGGTTGATCTGATAGGCACCGAACGCCTTGATCTGGTGGCGCCGATCGTTAGCCAAGCTGCCACCGGCGTAGTACATCAGTTCGGCCGAGTCCCAATCCTGCGTCTTGGACACGTCGGCCTGGCCGAGGTCGGACTTCACCTGACCTTCGGTATTGCCGTAGCTGTGCGACCAGGTGTAGTCGACGCGGCCATACCACTTCTCGTCGAACGGGTGTTCGAGGAACAGATCGACCGACACATAGCTGCGCTTGGCCTTGTCGGTGAAGCCCCAGTCGGACTGCGACATGGAGACTTGGGTATAGCCGGATCCATCGGCATTGGCGAGGTTGTAGGTGTTGGTCTTGCCCGGGTTGAACATCACGCAGCCGGGGATGTCTACCGCATCCGGGTTGGCACCGCTGGCTTCCAGCTTGTCGGCGATACGTCCGGTGTCGCAAACATCGTCAATGGCGGCCTGCAATTTGCGGTACGTGACCTTTGCACCCGAGTTCCAGCTTTCGCCCAGCGTCTTCTCAAAGCCCAGGATGAACTCATCCTGATACTGCGACTTCAGATCGGTTGGTGCAAAGGCGTTCGGATCCGGGGCCTGGCCGTATTCGCCATTGCTCGACACCGGGCCGGGGCCGATCGGCCGCAGGCCAGTCGGTTCGCCATTGGCATCGATGCCGGTATAGGCAAAATATTCATCGGTATAGGTCGAGGCAGATGCGCCGCGGATTGCCACCTGGTTAGGCAACGCCAGGTAGTAGCGTCCTAAATTGGCGAAAATTTTCAGCGAGGAGTCGCCAAACACGTCCCAGCTGGCGCCCAAGCGTGGTGCCCACTGGTCGCCGCTATCGACATAGGGCACATGATCGCTGTTGAAATTGGTGAATTTGTCATTGCGGATACCCAGCGTCAGCAACCAGTGATCATTGACCTGCCAGCGGTCTTCCAGGTAATAGGCCTTCTGTTCCACCGCCATGCTGGTGGTGGTGGTGAAGATGCGTTGTTGAGCATAGTAGCCGTCGGTACCCGGGCCGGTGGCGCCAACGCCCAGCGTGCCGCGGACTGGCGAAACTTCGTCACCCGCACTGCCGTAGATCCACTGATAACCAGGGCCGGTCGTGCGCACGCCTTCGTCGTAGGCGTTGAAGTACATGTTGTCCACGCCAGCGGTCAGATCGTGGTCGCCCAGCCGGTAGTTCAATTCCAGACGCAGATTGCGCGTCTTGTTGATCGGGTCATCCGCTTTGGAGCGATTGGTCGCCTGATTGTTGGAAATAGGCGTGCCACCGGTGATGGCCGGATTTTGCAGATTCAGGCCGGCGATGAAGGGCAGCGGGGATACCAGCGGGTTGAACTGCTGGTTGTGCTGTGTGCTGCGGCCCCAGGTGGCGTTGACCGTCAGGTCGTCAGTGATGTAGCCGGTGTACTTGAAGATGTCGTAGGTGTCTTTGATCTTGTAAGTATCGGCGTAGAGGCCGGACGGACCACCATCGGATCGTGTGTCGTAATCATAGTTGCTGTAGGCGCCGGCACGACGATCGGTATTTTCTATGCGGGTGTATTCGAGAATGTTGTTGTCGTTGATGTTCCAGTCGATCTTTCCGTAGAACTTCGGCGAGCTGTAATCGTAATGATTACGGCCTTGCGCAGTAGCGGCGGTCGCTGTGTTGGTCACTGCACCGTCGGTCTTGTCGGTTTCGCCCGCCACGAAGATAAACAGTTTGTCTTCAATCAGCGGGCCACCAGCATAAGCGCTGTACACCGTGCGGCTTTGCACGTCGCCCTTGCCGCTACGATAGATCGTGCCCGGCAGCTCTGGATCTTCGTACTTGTAGCGCGGATTGGAGTTGAGTGTGTTGCTTGGGTACCAGACATCGCCGACCGAACTCGATAGGTTCTTCGGCTCCCACACCGCTTGCGCGCCGAAATGCCATTCGTTGGTGCCGCGCTTGCCGACCTGACTGATCACGCCGCCGGTCGAACGACCATAGCGTGAGCTATAGCCGCCGGTATAGGTTTCCTGCTGGTCGATGGCGCCATAGGGCAGGCTGACGCCGCCCAGGTTGCTCAGCGGATTGCTGACGTTGAAGCCGTTGATGTAATACGCGTTTTCGGTAACGCCCGAGCCGCCGAAAGACACGACGGAGCGCGAACCGTTGTTGAATGCGCCGGCACCCGAGACAGCACCGGGAGCAAGCAGCGCAATCGCTTCTGCACTGCGTCCCAGCGGCAGGGTTGCCAGCTGTTCGGACGTGATCACCGATCGCGAGCTTGTGGAGCTGACGTCGATCTTCGGTGCATTGGCGGCAGTGACCGTGATCGCGCCGAGCGTGGTTGCATCGGTGCTGCCGCTGGCAGCTGCGCCAGCAAACGACACCTCGGTGCCGGATCCCACGCGCAGCTGCACGTTCTTGCGGGTGTCGACGACCTGATCGCCACGCTTCAAGGTGACGGTGTAAGCGCCGACCGGCAACGAGCCGAGGTTGTAACGGCCGTTGACGTCGATGGTGATCGTCCGGCTGAGACCGGTGTCGCTTTGAACGACGATGGTGCTGCCGGCTTCCGAGGGAGCGCTACCGTAGATGCTGCCGGTGGTGCTTTGTGCGTAGACCGCGCCATTGGCGAGACAGGCGCCGAGCACAACAGCCAGAGCGGTGCGCTTGAGGGCATGGCGACGAATTTGATTGCTCATTCCTAACCTTTCAGCTGGGTATCGGGAGAAGTGGCGGTCACCGGAGAGTCAGATGGCCTTAACCCGAACGTAATGAATGTGTGGTCTGAGTCGCAAGCGGTTTGAATGATTCGTTAATGAAAAGGGCGAGATCCGCATCAAATATGCGGATCTGCGCACAAATTGCAGGGCATGCGAACAATCGCGGACGTGTGCGGCACGAGTATTCATTTTTGTCAGTGCGTGCGATGCGGCATGACATTGCGCCGATTAACCGAACGCTACATGGCGCCGCGCTCATCTTGAGAGTGTCGCGTCCGGAGTTACTGGTTTCATATGAAACATGAAGTCAAAAAAGACCCCGTCGAACGGGGTCTTTTCGATGCATCGTCAACAGCGCTCAGAACCTGACAGTCGTACCCAGGTAGAAGAACCGGCCGATGTTGTCGTACAGCGCGGAGGTGAAGTCCGAGCCGAAGTAGTTGCGCGGCGGATCCTTGTCGAAGGCGTTGTCGATGCCGAGGTAGACGTCGATCTTCGAGCCGGGGAACTGATAGCCGAACTGGAAGTTATGGTAGGTGTACGAGCCGTTCTTGATCGGGCTGGCCGAGCCCGGATTGCTGTTGTAGCTCTCCGGCGTCACGCGCAGGTTGCCGTCCACATAGTTCATGTCCCACGAGGCACGCCATTCGTTCCAGTTGTACTTGGTCTGGAACTGCGCGCGCCAGCGCGGATCGGTCACGTAGGTCACGTACTCGTCGTATTCGGCCGGGAAGTCCTGGAACACCCATTCGCGCGACTGGATCAGGCGCGTGCCGACAAGGCGCAGCACGGTGTTGCCTTCGCCGAGCTGGAAGCGGTAGTCCATTTCCAGATCCACGCCCACACGCCGCGAGCGTGACAGGTTTTCGTTGAGCGCCTGCCAGCCGATGATGCTGTGCTCGGGATAGATGCGGCCCTGCGGGTCGGTGAATCCACCCAGCGGGGCGCGCTGCACGAAGCCGCAGAAGCTGTTGTTGATGCCGCCTGGGTTGTCCACGCAGCGCGTGGCATTGGTCTCTGCGGTCACGGTGCCGATCGCATCCTGCAGGTCGATGCGCCAGTAGTCGATCGACATGCCGAAGCCCTCGAAGAACTCCGGCTGCCACACCAGGCCATAGGACAGGCTGCGCGCGCGCTCCGGCTTCAGTTCCGGGTTGCCGCCGCTCACGCCGGGGCGGGTGGAGGTGAAGGTATCGATCCAGCCCACCGGCACGCCCAGCGCACTGCAGTTGGCCTGGCGCAATGCCACATCGCCTGCGGTGCCGGGGCGGTTGGTGTTGGTCGGCAGGTAGTTGCAAGGGTCGTTGATGGTCGCGAAGTTTTCGCTCTGCGAGTCGTACAGCTCACCGATGCTGGGCGCGCGCACTGCCTGTGCCACGGTGCCGCGCAGACGCAGCGACGGGATGATGGTCCAGTCCAGGCCTACGTTCCAGGTCTTGGTCGAGCCGATGCTGTCGTAGTCCGAATAGCGTCCTGCCACATCCAGCGCCAACCGGTCCACGCCCGGCAGGCCAGCAAGCAACGGAATGGTGCTCTCGACGAAGACTTCCTTGACGGTATATTCGCCACCGCTGTTGGGGATGGCGTTGAGGAAGGTCGCGCCCGAGGCCGCCAGCGGATCGGTGATTTCCTCGCTCTGCTCCTTGCGGTATTCCACGCCACCGGCAAATCCGATGTCGCCGGCCGGCAGCGACAGCAGGTTGCTGTTGGCCACCGATGCGCTGAACACGGTCTGCTGGATCTTGGCCTGCGAGCGCGCGGTGGTATTGAACCATGCGGCTGCTTCCGGGGTCACCGCGCCGTTGCCGAACACACTGAACGGCACGCAGCCTTCGCGCGCCAGCGCCGAATAGACGCGGTTGGTGTGCGGATTGATCGCGTTCGGATCCAGCGTGGTGCGGCAGACGATGTTGCCGCTGGCATCGCGTGCGGCATCGATACCGGCTTGCCAGCGCTCGTTGATGCGGTTGTTGAGATTCAAGCGGTCGACCGTGGTCTTGCCGTAGTTGGCGGACACGTCGTAGCTCCAGTTATCGGTGAAGTTGCCCTCGGCACCGAGCACTGCGCGATAGGTCTTGCGTTCGATGTTCTCGCCGCGACGGCCGGCATCGACGTTGAAGCGGTTCATCAGGATCTGCGTGGCACCGCGCGAATCCATCAGCGCACCGAGTTCGGGGCTGACATACGGATTCTGGCGGCGCACGCGCAGCGAACTGTCGAAGGCCGGCTGGCCGAAGAATTCCGAATCGGTCTCGCTGTACTTGCCTTCGAAGAACAGGCGATGGTTCTCGCTGACCTCGAAGTTGATCATGGTATTGACGCTCTTGCGATCGAAGCCGGGCTGCAGGTCGGCGACCGCATTCAGATCGACGAAGTCGCAGTCCACGCAGGAGGTGTTGCTGACCACCGTGCCGTTGTAGCGGTTGCGGCGGAAGCTGCCGTCCTGGTTGAACAGGTAGCGGTTGCCATAGCTGGCCGGGTTGCGGAAATCGAAGGTACCCAGGTTGAAGGTGCCGCCGTAGGACGTGGAATGATTGCCGCCCGGGCCGCTGAGCACGTTCTGCGGATTGCGCTCGCTCGGCGGTTGGCTCTGATCGAACGCGGGGTTCGGAACCGACACCAGGTACTCGCGGCCGATGGCGCGGTTGCCGCGACCGAAGCGGTCCTGCTTGCTGTATTCGCCCGACACCGCGATGTTGCCACGGCCGTCCGCAAAGTCGCTGCCTGCCGAGAAGCTGGCGAATGAGCGGTTGTAGTTGCCCTCATCGGCCAGACCGGTCTGCGCGCGCGTCTCGAATCCGGTGAAGGTCTTCTTGAGGATGAAGTTGACCACGCCGGCTACTGCGTCGGCACCGTAGACGGCCGAGGCACCACCGGTGATGACTTCGACGCGTTCCACCCATTCCACCGGAATCGTGTTGACGTCCACCGCAGTCGAGCCCGGGCTGGAACCCACGTGGCGACGGCCGTTGACCAGTACCAGGGTGCGGTCGGTGCCCATGCCGCGCAGGTCGAGCAAGCCCAGCCCGGCGGTACCGATGAAGCGGGTGGAATTGCCCAGCGTGTAGCTCGGTGCCAGCGCCGGCATGCGCGCCATCAGGTCGCTGATGGTGGTCGCGCCGGTGGCGCGGATTTCCTCGGCACTGATTGCGGTGACCGGCGAGGGCGTGACAAAGCCGGTACGCGCAATGCGCGAGCCGGTGACAGTGACCTTGTCCAGATCGGTGGTGCCGGGTGCGAGCCCGTTTTCTGACTGCGCGGCAGCGTGGCCGGCAGAAGCGGCCAGCACCACAAACAACGCGGTGCTCAAACGATGACGCGGGGTGTGTTGCGAAAGACGGCTCGACATGACCTTGCGGATTCCTCGCTGGGATTTTGCGAAACAGCTGTGCTCGCTGAGCGCTGGCTGAACTGAATCCCGAACGTAACAATTCCTTAATCATGTGTCCACATTTGTGAAATTTGTCGCCATTTGACACATAAGTAAGCGAGCAGCGCCGATGTCTGGTGACAGCTTGAAACGCATCTGCCTGTGGCCGAGCCGGTAAACTGCCGGTCTTCCCATGCGCTGCGCCTGGCGATGCAGCCATCGCTGTGTTGGCAGCGCACGACGAATCAGGCAGGCAAAGACGACGATGGTGCAATACGCTTCAAGCAAGGCGATCGACCCCTCCCGGAGCGCACGCGCATGAGCGGCGAGCGCAGAATCCCCGCGCACGCGGTGCAGGGCGCGCTGGCGCCGCATCCGCGCATCCGCAATGTGATCGCGGTGGGCTCCGGCAAGGGTGGGGTGGGCAAGTCCACCACTGCGGTGAACCTGGCGCTGGCCTTGCGTCAGCAGGGCGCGCGCGTCGGCGTACTGGACGCGGACATCTACGGGCCGAGCGTGCCGGCGATGCTGGGCCTGAGCGGGCGGCCGGACAGCCCGGACAACAAGTCGATCGAGCCCTTGCGCGCGTTCGGAATCGAAGCGATGTCGATCGGCTTGCTGGTCGATCAGGACACGCCGATGATCTGGCGCGGGCCGATGGCGACCTCGGCATTGACCCAGCTGTTCAACGACACCTTGTGGGACGACCTGGATTACCTGCTGATCGACCTGCCGCCAGGCACCGGCGACATCCAGCTGACCTTGTCCCAGAAGATCCCGGTGGCCGGCGCGGTCATCGTCACCACGCCGCAGGACATCGCCACGCTGGATGCGCGCAAGGCCTTGAAGATGTTCGAAAAGGTCGAGGTGCCGGTGCTCGGGATCGTCGAGAATATGGCGGTGCACACCTGCAGCCAGTGCGGCCACCGCGAGCACCTGTTCGGCGAAGGCGGCGGCGAGCGCATGGCCGCCCAGTACGGGGTGCCCTTGCTGGGGTCGTTGCCGCTGGCGATCGCGATCCGCGAGCAGGGCGATGCCGGCCAGCCGATCGTGGTGGCCGCGCCGGAGTCGGCGGCAGCGCAGGCCTATCTGGCCGCTGCCGCGCGCCTGTCCGAGGAGCTGGGCAAGCGGCCGCGCGCCAGCATCCCGATTTCGGCGTCGCTGCTGTAGCGCGCAGGCCGGCGCTGGTGCCGGCCGCTTGCTAGAATTCGCTGCCTTTCGCGCGGGCCGCTCGGCCTGTCGCCTTCCGTCTTCAAGGAACACCGCATGAGCATCAAGAGCGACCGCTGGATCAAGCGCATGGCCGAACAGCACGCGATGATCGAGCCGTTCGAACCCGGCCAGATCAAGCACGATGCCGCCGGCCAGCGCATCGTCAGCTTCGGCACTTCCAGCTACGGGTACGACGTGCGCTGCTCGCGCGAGTTCAAGATCTTCACCAACATCAACTCGACCATCGTCGACCCGAAGCACTTCGATCCGGGCAGCTTTGTCGATATCGAATCGGATGTGTGCATCATCCCGCCCAACAGCTTCGCGCTGGCACGCACGGTGGAATACTTCCGCATCCCGCGCGACACCCTGGTGGTGTGCCTGGGCAAGAGCACCTACGCGCGCTGCGGCATCATCGTCAACGTGACCCCGCTGGAGCCGGAGTGGGAAGGCCACGTCACGCTGGAATTCAGCAACACCACGCCGCTGCCGGCGCGCATCTACGCCAACGAAGGCGTGGCGCAGATGCTGTTCTTCCAGTCCGACGAAGTCTGCGAGATCTCGTACAAGGACCGCGGCGGCAAGTACCAGGGCCAGACCGGCGTGACCCTGCCGCGCACCTGATGCAGTGGAGCAGCCGCGGCCTTCAGCAGGTCGCGGTGGCCCGCTCGCGGTAGCGCAGCAGTTGGCGCACGCCGGCGGCGATCAGCAACGCCGGCCACCAGGTCGACACCAGGTTGCCCAGGTCGATACGGGCCAGCCCGAGGTTGTCCAGCAGAAACAGCGTGCCCAGCGTGATCAGGAACAGGGCGGGAATCAGGCGATAGTGCATGGCGATGTCCTCGGTAGGTGTGCGCCCATGCTGCGCGCAACACGCCCACCGATCAGGTGCCGGAAGTCAACTCTTGCGGATGACAAACGTCATGTCGGCCAGGTCATGGCTGCATTGGGGGCCGTGTCGTGTTCGCTGGCAGTCCCAGGGATACAGAAGCCCTGGCTTTCTGCGGGCGGGGGTGCAGTCGGCTAGCGCATGAGGCTTCGCACGTCCCCTGATCCGCCCTTCGGGGCACCTTCTCCCGATGGGAGAAGGGATGTCGGCGCTCTGACCCGGCGCTGGGGCTGATCGACTGCTGGAATCGCTCCATTCCATATTCATGGGCGCTAGCGCCCATCACGCGCACGGGCGAGAGCCGCGCGTCAAGGCGCGTTGCCGCATCCAATCAGTGACAGGTCAGCAGCTACGGCCGGACAGTTCGGGAACCAACTGCGCCAAAAGCGCGCTCTTACGATTCCCCAATCCCGATTCCCGATTCCCGATTCCCGGCTATTTGCCCCGCCCAAACAACATCCCCACACCGCAGGCGACCAGCGCCGCCGGCCACCACGTGGCGATCAGCCGGCCAAGACTGACATTGGTCCAGCCCAGGTTGTTGGCCAGGAACAGCAGGCCGACGAGGATCAGGATCAGCGCGGCGACGACATTGGATTTCATGCGGACAGGTGGTTGTGAGACGGGCGCCTATCGTAGCCGCTGCGCCCACGCAGCGACATGCTGGTGCAGCGCGTCGGCCTCGAAGCGCTGCGCGCTGCCGCTGCCCCAGACCGGGCCAGGCCAGGCCGCATCGCCCGGATGCCGGCCGACCAGATGCACGTGCAGCTGCCGCACGATGTTGCCCAGCGCGCCGATATTGAGCTTGGCGACCCCGGGCTCGACCCGCAGCAACTGCGAGAGCTGATTGATCTCGGCCAGCAACAGACGCTGCTGGCCGCCATCCAGATCGATCCACTCGCTGACATCGGCCACGCGCGGCACCAGCACCAGCCACGGGAAGCGGCTGTCGTCCATCAGCCGCACCTGTGACAGCGGTCCGTCGGCGACGAACACGCTGTCTGCGGCCAGCCGCGCATCGAGCTGGAAGCCGCTCGCCCCGGACATGCCGGCTGCAGTCCCGCTCATCCCAGATGCGCTTCGAAAAAGCCCAGAGTGCGCTCCAGGGCGCGCTCGGCGCTGTCGGCGTCGTAGTGGGTGGGGTCGATGCTGCGATTGAAGGCGTGGCCGGTCGGATACACGAAAGTTTCCATCTGCGGCAGCTTCTCGCGGTGGGCCTGGATCGCCTCGGGCGGAATGCTGGTGTCCTGCTCGCCGAAGTGGAACATCACCGGCGCCTTCGGGGTTTCGTCCAGCAACTGGGTATTGCGGCCGCCGTAGTAGCTCACCGAGGGCAGGCCCAGGCGGATCGCCGACAGCAGCGCCACCGAGCCGCCCCAGCAATAGCCCACGGTGCCGACCTTGCCGGCGCGGCCGAGCAGGGTGGCGGCGGATTTGACCACCTCCACCGCGCGCTCCAGGCCGACCGCATTGGCCAGTGCCAGGCCGCGCTGCAGGCTTTCCTGGTCGTAGGGCAGCTGCACGTCCTTCTCTTCCAGGTCGAAGAAGGCCGGCGCCAGCACTTCGTAGCCGCGTGCGGCGTAATCGTCGGCCACCGCGCGGATATGTTCGTTGACGCCGAAGATCTCCTGGATCACCACCAGGCCGCCGCGCGGGCTGGAGGTCGGGGTGGCGTGCCAGGCGGCGACCTGGCCGTCGGGGGTGTCGAGCGTGGTCCAGTGACCCATGGGAACTCCTGCTGCGGTAGGGGGAAGGCGCGCATTATCGACCGGATCGGCGGCGCTGCAGGTGAGGGTCTCGCTAAGATGACCTTGCCTGCCCGCAGCGCGGTTCAGAGCGCTGCCCGCACGCCGCTATAATTGCTCCACTCAGGCCCCAGGCCCTGCACGAAGCCGAAGTGCGAGCGGACCGGTTTGGTGCGCTCAACCTCGGCGATGACCTCATCGACGAACCGGGCGCTCGCAGCTCTGCCATCGGAGCCGTTGAGCGTGAGCGTCAGCTCGAAGGTGTGCGGCTGGCCGTGTGGCTGCTGCTGCCACCACTCGCGGATGGTCACCGCACCCCCGAACGAGGCCACCACCATGCGGACGCTGTTGGCGGTGCCTTTTCGGCGCTGGATTGCCATGGCGCTGCGCAGGCGCGAGCGCTTGACCGCATCGCTCCAGTCGGCCTTCCAGTCGTCCACCGATAGCGTCCAGGCCAGCCAAGGCAGATGGCCGGCGGGGCATGTGTCCGGATTCCACAGGTCTGGATATGGCAACGGGATCGCTTCCAGGCGCGCCGCAACGGCGGCCAGGGCGCGCTCCATGGGCGTTGTGTTGGGCGGCAGCGGGGAATTACTCATCGATGCCGGCGTGCACAATGTCGATCGCGGTGCAGTAGGCGGCCTGCGTGCGGCTGATCCGGATGTCCGCTGCAGGCGAGTCCAGCTCCACGCGCTGCACACCATCGGCGAACAGCTTGGCCTTGATGGCTGACTCCGGGACATCACGGCCGATGCGGTGTGCCTCATCCAGATACGCCCGCAGGCTGCGCAGCGCCTCACGGATGACCACCGCCGAGTCCGGGCCAGCGTAGGTGTAGACGCGCCCACGAATGGCATACGGGACGATCTGGGCGCTCTGGACCGTGACGCTGTCGGTCAGCGGGCGCACGTCATCGTTGGTGAGAATCGAAGCGACCTGGTCCAACAACGCCTGTGGAGCCATGCCATCTCCGGTGCGCGACTGGATGGTTACCAGTACTTGCCCGGGTGCGGGGCTGGTGGCACTGGCGTCCATGACATCGGCGGCCGCGCTGAGCGCGTGGTAGATGTACGCGCCCTCGGGGCCGGCAACGCTGAAGCCCTCGGGCGCCAGCTGGATCCGGCGGCGGAAGTCCACGTCCGACTCGTGGGTTGGTGCAATGCCGTTCTCCGGCTGCCCCGGATCGAGTACTAGCCGCGCCACTCCGAATAGCGCGCCGAGGTGATCGAGGTTGCTGCCGGTGGCGAAGGCCAGCATGGTCTGCTGGGCCTTGTCGTTGGCGCGTTGGCGGAGCAGCAGCTCGCGAGCTGCAAACAGCTGCAGCAGCTTGTGGACCGGGTCGGCTTCCGTGAGCGCGGAGAATTCCGGCAGCAGCTTGCGAAACTGGGCTAGCGCCTCAGCGAAAATCGTCTCGAAGTCCAGCGCCTCTATAAGGTCGGGAGCTCGGAGCCTGGATAGATCTACCGCCGTGAAGGAGGCCATAGCGCATGAGGAGGGAGGGAGTCGTTATAGACTCCCCTCGTTGCGCTAATCGGCCAATGCGCTTGTCTAGTAAAACCTAAAATTACATGCAGCGATTGGTGCGGTCCCGGCAGATTGCATGCTGATACAAATCACTCAAGGCTCATTTCCCGAACTTTAACTCGGTGCCGTTCGATATCCTCGGCCGCCGCACGCAACTGTTCCTGCGATAAATCTCCATAGCTGGCGACATCGGACATGAAGCCGTTAAAACGTTTTTCCATTCCGTCCATGCTGATTCCATCTATCAAAGACCTGCGGAATATTTTTCTTGCTAGCTGATATAGCTCTCGCGGAAGTTGATCGGTCACCATTCGCTGCGCCATCCAGAGATAGATGTCAACGATCTGAAGTCCAATTGAGTTGCTGCTATCCATAACAGCTATCTCTCTGGCCGGGTAGCCTCTTCCAAGAAGTTCGTCAACGTCCATGTGCTTGTATAGTGGATGATTCAGAATAGCCTGCCTGTCCTTGAGTGGCGCATGCTGCATGCCCTGCTTTATAAGTCCTTGCACCCTGTGGGTTTCAATCTGAGCTTTGTTGAACTCATTTTGTCGATCGACAATGATTGAAGATGCATCTTTTAGTCCCTTGCTTCTGAGTCTTCTAGCTAGAGCGCTCACGACGAACTGGAAGCCAACAGCATTAGGAGAGACGATTTTTTTATCTGGATAGCCAAAATCCAGCTCCATTGGATTCTTTATCCCGTATGAAAGGGCGTCCAATATTATCTCTATGCTTCTGTGATCCAAGCCGCTATTTGATGCTCTTGCTTTTATTTCTGTAAGTAGTTCGACGATATCCGCTTCGCGCCTGTCAATATTACGGTCCGTGCACAAGCTCCACGATTTGCGAAGTAGGTCTTCGTCCAAGATGTAGGCTAGCTTATGGATTATCACAAATCGCATGGGCGTCCAATAGCTTTCCCATCTGACTGCGGGATTTAGTCCGGCATCAAAAACAGCATCAAAGAAAAGAACTCTGGCATGCGTCCTTTTTTCTATAAAATAATAATCAAAATCAAAGCTCATCTTGTCTTGAAGCTTGAGAAGTAGATCTGAGATTTTTACTATTCCAGATGTGCGCAGATCCTTGGCGTGAAATTCAGTTGATTTAATCGTTTGAAGCATCCTCTTATGAAGATCAACTCCGATCGCGTCGACATTCATTCTGCTTGATAAAACGCCATAGCCTAGCCTCGGCTGATCCTTATTAAAGAGATCATTGCCCGTGTTTCCAGTCTCATCGATATGAAAGAACATTGATTTCGCTTCCTTGTGGGTATTTTTAAAATTAATAATGGAGATGGATTTTCAATTCAGAAGCAAACATCGGAAGCTGAATCTTTTGAGGACAGTTCAGATATAAAATTAGATTTGCTCACTAATCTAACGCATGGGATCTTGCCGATTGGATACTTTTCAAGGCGGTAAACAAATTTATCGCCGAAATCGATGTAGACGGGGCGCGTAGCGGCGAGCCAAGTGCTATGAGGGCGCAGCCAAGAGTACTGGTGATGGCCGATGTATGCTTCTTCGAACATCTCTTGATCGTGAGGCAAGAAGAAGATACGCCCCATGTCTGAGTCTGGAAGCCTCTTTCTGTCTTCCTGAATTAGAGAGCGTTTAAAGTACATTCCGCAACTTGTCCCCCAATGACTTGGATGTTCAACTGGATACCAAACTAGATCCTTTGCCCAATCAAGCGTGGGGTCCGGGAGAATATGATGCACCTTGAAGTTCTTGGCGAACTTGGTGCCGTCTATAATCCAGACTAAATTCTGATAAAAATCTTCGCGTGACTGCCGCTCGGCGTCAGTCATTGCAGAATGCTGGATTTCAACATAAATCCCCGATTGCGTCCTCACGTCACAGCGGTGTATCTCTCCATCAGGAGCCTTGTGATTTATCTCGCGGCATTCCAGGGGCCAATTGGCTTGCCAATCTAAATGCCATTGAGTCATGCCCTCCCACCAAGGGTCGCAGTCGAGACGCCCTTTGTGTGCCCAATGGTGAATAAGCTTCGGGCCGCATTTGGCGATCATTGCAGACCCGCAGGTTGGGCATTCACCCTTTGCTCCAGCAATAGGAGGTGATCGCACGCCACCCACAAGCGCTAATCGAATTGAGTTGCGTGTCATCGAAGTGCAACCAGGAATGTGGCAATACCAGCAATTGCGGTGCCAAGCACTCCCAAAAATAAGCGCAATGCGAAACGCTTCGCGGTCAATTTCTGATGACGGCGTATCGCTTTTTTGTCTTCTTCTTCGCGTGTCTCCATCCGAGCGATGGCATCTTCGGAAACATCTAGTCCTCTTCGCTCAAGCTCAGCTTGGGCGATGGGCAATGCTTGCTCGTTAAAATGGCCTTTTGCCCAACGCTTCAGCAAGTCGTCGTCACCGATAAGACGCAGCGAACCCCTGATCGTTTCGTCAGATATTTCCATCGAAAGGCACCCCCGAGTTCCCCGTCTCGTGAGTCTAATTCGCCTAAACCTCTATGCACAATGCCGCTTAAAGCTTGAGTTCGCTTGTCGCTAGTGCGCAGCACGAACTAGCGATGCTCGGACAGATGATTAATCAGAAAATCCAGAATCATCTTGTAGTCTGACTGATTGAAGCCCAACAGCAAACGCTTGTTGTATCGCGCTCGTGGTCCGCCAGGCCGCACCTGTTCGGTAAGCCCCTCTTGGTGCACACGCGCGATGCGCGATACGCGCCCCAAAAATCCCACGCTCACCTGGTTAGCACTGGCGCTGACCTTGAAGTACTTGGCCTGCCGTAGCTTGGCGAACATCGTCTTGCGCTTGACTCTGCCCACCTTGTCCCGAAGTTGCTGCTTGCGTGGTGCGTAGGGAGTGCCATCCGGTGCCTGCTGCTTGCCGATGCGCTGGCTCTGCGAGCGCCGCAGCTCCGTTCCGATCTGCCGGGCCAGCGTGCGGCGTTCACTGGGCTGCAGGCGAGCCAGCAACGGCGCGGCCCAGTTCTCCAGCGCGGTCAGCTCATCCATGTGGGATCGATCACGGGTTCGGGTGCATGGGACATGTCGTAGCCGCCGCCTTCCTTCGCTTTGACCACGACGCGCTCGGTCAGCGGCAATTTGATCGACAGATCCACCGCATCGTTGGCAAGGATGTCGGCCTCGAACGTGATCTCACCCCGACGCGACGTATTGGACAGCAGCTCGGACTGATTGCCCTGCACCCATTCCAGCAGCGGCAGGATCACGCTATC
Source organism: Xanthomonas sp. NCPPB 3218 (assembly GCF_056725185.1). Classification (NCBI taxonomy): domain Bacteria; kingdom Pseudomonadati; phylum Pseudomonadota; class Gammaproteobacteria; order Lysobacterales; family Lysobacteraceae; genus Xanthomonas; species Xanthomonas sp. NCPPB 3218. The sequence goes on along the minus strand of NZ_CM161516.1, from coordinate 3,250,624 downwards.
CGGATGGCTGGCGTAATCGGTCAGGATCAGGTTGAGCGTGTACTGGTACTCGAACGATAGCCCCGGCTGGAACGTGCTGACCAGGCTGCCTGCATCGATAAACACCAGCAGCCGGTCGGCATCGCGTGCTAGGTCCGGCAGGGCCGCGACCAGATGCGCGCGCAGGTTGGCGGGCTTGATCATGGCGCCGGCTCCGTTGCGTGCAGGTCGATCCAGTTCTGCAACGCGCTCAGCTGCGCGGCGGTGGCGTGGCAGCTGGTGTAGTTGTCGGCGACGGTACCGGCAATGCCAGAGAGCGTAATGCCGGCGGCCGGCGCATCAGGATCTCCGGCGGGCGGCCCGGCAGGGTTGCCCGTGGCGGCGGCGTCGTGCAGCCGCACAAAGCCAGCAGGGATAGCGCAAGCAGCGTCTGCTTTCTGGGTGACATAGATCGGGATCTCGCGGGTGATGGTGGCGCCGGCTTCGCGCACGATCTGCACGCGGTCGACGTACTCGACAACGGTTTTTGTGGAAGCCCTTTCACTGTCGCGCTCGGCGATGGCGGCAGTCTTTGCGTCTAGCGCTTGCTTGCGCTCTGTGCGAGCAGTGCTGACGCGCCGCTCCTGCCACACGCAGCCACCGACAAGCAGTGCAATCAGCGCCAGCAGGATGATCAGGCGCGTGACCATCAGCTGACACCCAGGATCTGCAGGGCACGCTGCGTGCGCGTGACACGATCGCTGTGGCCTTCGGGCAAACGCTTGGCGCGCACGTTGCCCAAGTTGATCTTGCGGCCCAAGCCGAGCACATCGCTGGCATCGGCCAGCACGTTGAGGCCGTTGTCGTGCCAGTACGCCGCCGCACCCAGTGCGCTCGGCTCAATCTGCAGCAGCAGATCCGGCTGCTCTTCCACCGGCAAGCCGATCAGCACGCCGATGCGGCGGTAGTTGCCCCGGAAGGTGTGCTGCATCGGACCACGGCCCCGATAGCGGTGACCGTCGCCGCTGGCGGCGTCGCCGTTGCCCAGGCGGTCGGCATAGACGAAGTTGGCAAGGCCCACCGGATTGCGCAGGAACTTGGGCGCTTGCGCGGGCGTGATGCGTGCGCCGAACACTTCCAACAGCCGAGCGCTGATGGTGTAGGTCAGCCCCTCTTCCATGCGTGACAGGCTCAGGCTTTCGTGGCCGACCTGGCCGAGCCAGTGCGCGGCGCGGCGCTTGGTGGTGATGCCGAAGCGGTTGGCGGCGGCAAGCAGTGGGCCGTGCCAGCGCTGTGCGCGTTGGGCCGAGCACTGCATGATTGAGGCGAGCTGGGTATCGGTGAACATCAATCGACCTTCAGGATGCGCGCCACGTTGCCCTGGGCGCGGTAGGTAAGCACCGCCAGCACGATCGACGTGCCCAGGTGCCAAAGACTGACTTGCGAGCCGGCGCCGGCCAGCAGGATGTGCAGTGCCTGGCCGCCAGTGCTGGCGATCAGCAACCACGCGCACCAGCCCGCGCCGCGTCGATGGCGCGCATCGACCGGGCGGTGGTAGGTAAGCAGGCGGACGCAGATGGCGAGCGAGGCCATCAACGTCAGGACGGTGACCAGGCTATGCACTGGGCGGACCTCCACGACGTAGGAAGGAAAAGTCGAACGACTTGCTCTTTTCGATCAGGCCCAGCGTGACGGTGATCGCGCACGCCGCGCTGGCGAAGGCGGCCACGCCACTGGACTTGATCGGCAACCAACGCAGGATTTCCGGCGCCAGCTGGTAGCCGGCGATCACGCTCACCGGGAAATAGATCAGCCGCGCCAGCAGTGGTTGCTTGGCGGCGGACACCACGAACAACGCGCCGCCGGCGAAGGCGCCAATCAGCGCATCGCCGTCGATGCCAGGCAGCACGGAGGCAAGGCCCACACCGGTGGCGATCAAAAAGCCGCTCGATACGGAGGTGGGTTCGGTCATTAGATCAGTCCCATAGCTGCACAAGCGGCGTCATCGCCGCTGTGGTGGTGGTTACCTCGGGCAACTCCACTGGCGTGCCATGCGGCGGCACGGCGCCCAGTTCGGCCAGGCCGGGATTGAGGAGGTAGGTGCGCTCGACCAGGCCGGCCGTGCTGCCCAGGTGGCGCCAGCACAGCAGGTCGACGGTGTCGCCTTGCATGGCGTGCACGCGCATCAGATGAGCTCCACCGTGCTGCGCGGCAGGTTCTGCAGGTCGCGCACGGCCCAGCGCTGGTCGCGGCGTAGCTCGGTGATGCTCGGTGACAGGTCATCGGCGCGCTGGTTGGCACTGTCGGTCGCGTCGAAGCTGCGATAACGCTCTGCCACCTCGACCGCCGTGGCACACGCGACGGCGCGCAGGTACAGCTGGACGCGGCGCGAGACGCCGTCGACGGTGGTGCTGGGTACATCGGCCAACGCGGCCCAGCCGGCGGCCTGCTGCGTCTGCGCCCAGGCCTGCAACTCATCGTTGACCGCCAGCATGGCGGCGACGATGGCGTGGCGCAGGCGTGCATCGGTGACCGTGCCATCCAGTCGCATGCTCACCCGCACGCTGGTCGGGGCGATCGCCGGCCAGAACGGTGCGTTGGCGATCGCATCAGGCGTGGCGCTCGTGGTGCCAGTGGCAGTGAATCCGCTCATGGATGGCTCGGAAGAGATCGCCGGTGGTCGGGGCGTCACCGCAGCGATGGAGTGCTGTGGATCAGCCCCGAGCCGGCGAGGGTTGCGGGGACGCTCGGTTATGCGCTGGCGCTCGCAGGCTCAGCGCTGAACTTCTTCAAGAGGCGCTCGGCGCGCTCCAGATCCTTCTTGCCGCCGCAGCTGCCGTGCAGGGCGATGGCGCGCTGCAGGTCGGCCACAGCGGCAGCGGCGATCGGCTGCGCCTGGTCGGCAGGCGTCTCATCGGTGATGCCCGCCAGGGACGCGCGGGCCAGTGCCAGGTGCAACTTGGCGCGCACTTCGTCGGGCATGTCCTGCTCGGCGGTCAGCGTGGCGGTATCGGCCAGCACGGCCGCATCGAACGGCTGGCCGGTTTTCTGGGCCGACAATGCTGCTTCGGCGATCTCTTCAGCCAGCACGCAGCCCACCGTGCGGGTGAAGCGGTCGGGCATTTGCAGCTGGTGCTTGAGCACATAGGCGCCCAGCTCCAGCGCGCATAGTCGCCGGCATCAATGCGCCACACCATGCACGTGGTGACGATCTCATCCTGCGCACCCTGGCCACCGGCCAGCACGCCGGCGAGATACGGCACATAGGCCGGCAGCAGCTGCACCTTGAGCGCGGCCTTGCCCTGGTCGGACTGGATCTGCCTCAAGCGCAGGCGATCGCTCTGCAGCTGCGCCATGTGCTGCTCGTAGGCGGTGGCGCCGGCCATCAGCTGGTGCGGGGCACGCTGGGCGGCCTCCAGCTCGGCGAGCACGCGGCTGTGGTGACGCTTGGCGGGACTGTCGGCCATGGCTTAGGCCTCGATCTCGATGTGCTCGACCACGCAACCCAGGCCGTAGTCTTCGACCACGTAGGCATCGTTGGAGGACTCGTAGTTCTCGATGCGATCGCGTTCCGGCGCTTCCTTGATGTGACGGCGCCGGCCGCCGGTCTGGTAGTAGATCGACAGGTTTGCCAGCGAAGTGACCATCAATGCGCCGTCTGGCAGGTACGGCACCTCGGCGACCTGCAGGCCGCCCACGCGGCGCTGGCTCAAGATCAAGTCGGTCGCAATTTCTCGCTGGCCGGCTGGTCCTTGTTGACCATCGGGAAATACTTGTCGTGCATCAGGTCGCGGCCCAGCACCACCACCAGGCTCGGATCCTTGCGGTGCCACGGGTCCAGCAGATTGCTCACGGCGTCATACACCAGCGCGTCGAGGTTGCCGTAGTCGGCACCGGCACCGCCGATAACGACCTTGCCGGCCGTCTTGCCGCTCGCCAGCACGCGCTGGGGGGCGTTGGTGCGGTACTGCTGCAGCCAACCGATGTTGACGTCTTCCAGCAGCGGGAAGGCGGCGCGGTCGGTGTCGGCAGCAGCGTGCGTGCCGTTGAAGCCGATCTGCAGACGGTCCAGCGCCTGACGCTTGACGATGGCATCGCGCAGGCGTGCCTGGAAGTCGGGGAACTTGGCCCAGGTATCGAGCAGCGCATACGGGATGGCGGTGTCGAAGTCGGTCTTCTTGGCGACGTACTCGTTCTTGTCGAGCGTGGCCATGTTGCGCGGAGTGCGGGTCTTGCCGGCACCGGTATCGGTACGGCTGGCGATGCTGCCGGTGACGCCGATGCCCACCTTCTGGCCGGACAGTTCGTCCACCGGGATGATGTTGACCTTGGACAGGAATTCGCTCGATTCCTGCATACGCGTTTCCAGCTTCTGCTGCACGGTCGGATCGACGGCGAACGAGTGGAAGGCGGAGTTGATGCCGTTGAGCTTGGCGATCTGCTCGGCGAACTGGTTGAACTGCAGGCGGGTGGCGTTTTGCATGATGGCTCCGAAGGGTGTGGCGCTGCGGCGTGTGTGTGGTGTGCGAAGGGCGGAGGGATCAGCAGTCGGTCAGCACGGCCGCACCGCTGCCGGTGACCACAGGGCGTGCGGGCTGCGTGGGATCGGGCTGCTGCGACAGCGACTCGCGCAGCTGCGCCAGGTCGTTCGCCAGCTGCTCGTGCTTGGTCTTCTGCTCGGCGTGTTCGGCCTGCAGGCGGTTGAAGCGTTCGTCCTGGCCGCGCACGTGCTCGGCGATCTCTTCGACGCCCTGGCCGAGGTCGGCGAACTGTTCGGCGGTGATGCTGGTGGCGTCCTCGCTCTTGAGCGCGGTGCGGATCCGGCTGAGCAGATTGGCGACCGGGCCTTCGCTGACTTCGCTGAATTCCAGCGCCGTTTCCTCGGCAACGGTGAACAGGTTGCCCGGTGACTGCTTGCGATCGGCCAGTGGGTTGGCGTCCGGGTTCTGGCTGGCAAAGCTGAGCATGGAGGTACCCAGACTGGCCGGCGAATCGGTCACGGCCAGGCCAACCAGATACGCCTTGCCGGTGTTGGCGAACTTCTCCTGCACCTCGATGCTGGTGTAGAGCTTCTGTTTGGACTTGTTGATGGTGATCAGGTCGGCGGTCGGCTCGATCTGGGCGAACAGCGCCAGACGCTTGGTGCCGTCGATCTCCACCTCTTCGGCCTTGACGGCGGTGACATCGCCATACGCACGGAACGGCGAGTCCGGCAGCAGGCTGCGCATGTGCTCGATCCAGATGCGGGCGTTGTAGGTCTCGCGGTTGTAGGTGGCGGCCATGTCATCGATCCAGCTGCGCTGAATCGTGCGGCCATCGGTGGTGGCGCCTTCGACGGCCACGCGGAACCAGTTGGAACGAAACTTCTTGGCCTTGGCCGACATGGGTGTCCTCTGCGCTGGATGCGTTTGCGATGACCCATGGTCAAGCGCGACGCATAGCGCAGCAACGCAATCACCGTGTAAATCAGGCGATTACGCGTCGTTCAACTGTCCGGATTAAGAGGTGGGCCGCACCCTGGTCGGCATGCAAAGCGTTGCCACCCAGCTCCCGATGGACACCCGCAGACAGGCCAAGTTCCTGTACTGGATGGGATGGCGCGTGACCGAAATTGCGCAGGCCATCGGCGAGAACGAGAAGACTGTACACAGCTGGAAGTCGCGTGACGAGTGGGATCGCGCAGACAACGTTGAGCGCATCGGTGGTGCACTGGAAGCGCGCCTGGTCGTGCTGATCATGAAGCCGGAAAAGTCCGGCGGCGACTACAAGGAAATTGATCTGCTGCACCGGCAGCTGGAGCGCCAGGCGCGCATCCAGCGCTATCAGGGCGGAGGCAACGAAGCCGACCTGAATCCAGCTGTCGCCAATCGCAATGCTGCGCCCAAGAAGAAGCCCAAGCGCAACGACTTCACCGAGGAACAGATCGAGCAGCTGACCACGGCATTCGTCGACGGCTGCTTCGACTATCAGCGCGATTGGTACCGGGCAGGCAACGAGCGCACCCGCATCATCCTCAAGTCGCGCCAGATCGGTGCCACGTTCTACTTCGCCCGCGAGGCGCTGATCGATGCGCTCACCACCGGGCGCAATCAGATCTTCCTCAGTGCGTCCAAGGCGCAGGCGCACTTGTTCCGCGGCTACATGCAGCAGTTCGTGCGCGAGACGATCGACGAGACGCTTTCCGGCGGCGACAGCATCATGTTTCCCAACGGCGCCGAGCTGTTCTTCCTGGGCACCAATGCGCGCACCGCCCAGGGCTACCACGGCAATTTCTACTTCGACGAATTCTTCTGGACCTACGGGTTCAACGAATTGAACAAGGTCGCCAGCGGCATGGCGATGCACATGAAGTGGCGCAAGACCTACTTCAGCACGCCATCGAGCATGGCCCACGAGGCCTACACGTTCTGGACCGGAGAGCGCCGCAACAAGGGCAAGCCGGCCGCGCAGCGGATCCAGATCGATGTCTCGCACGATGCGCTCGCCGGCGGTCGCCGCTGCCAGGACCGCGCGTGGCGGCAGATCGTCAACATCCTCGATGCCCAGCGCCGTGGCTGCGACCTGTTCGACATCGACGAGCTCCGCGAGGAATACAGCCCGGACGCCTTCGCCAACCTGTTGATGTGCGAGTTCGTCGACGATGGCGCCAGCATCTTCCCGCTGGCGATGCTGCAGCCGTGCATGGTCGACAGCTGGGTCGAGTGGGGTGAGGACTACAAACCGTTCGCCGCGCGCCCCTACGGCGATCGCGCGGTGTGGATCGGCTACGACCCGGCCGAGACCGGTGACACCGCCGGCCTGGTCGTGGTGGCGCCGCCGCAGCTGCCCGGCGGCAAGTTCCGCTTGCTGGAGCGGATCCAGTTCCGGGGCATGGACTTTGCCAAGCAGGCGGCCGAGATCGAGCGCATCACGCGCCGCTACTGGGTGACCTACATCGGCATCGACACCACCGGCATGGGTAGCGGTGTGGCGCAGCTGGTGAAGCAGTTCTTCCCGAATCTGGTCACCTTCAGCTACTCGCCGGAGGTCAAGACGCGCCTGGTGCTCAAGGCGTTCGACGTGATCCACAACGGGCGGCTGGAGTTCGACGCCGGCTGGACCGATGTGGCGCAGTCGTTGATGGCCATCCGCAAGACGATGACGGCCAGCGGCCGCCAGTCCACCTTCACCGCTGGCCGCTCGGAAGAGACCGGCCACGCGGACCTGGCGTGGGCACTGTTCCACGCGCTGCAGAACGAACCGCTGGAAGGGCGCACCGCGCGCAACTCCGGCTTCATGGAGATCTCTTGATGTTGACCGATCAGCTGTCCGCCACCGCGCCTGCAGCGCCAGCCGTGCCCGCACGCACCGAGGCGTTCACCTTTGGTGACCCGACGCCGGTGCTCGATGGGCGCGGCGTGCTGGACTATCTGGAGTGCTGGCAGAACGGGCGCTGGTATGAGCCGCCGGTGGCGCTGGATGGCCTGTCCAAGACCACCCGCAGCAATCCGTTCCTGCAGTCCGGGCTGATCTTCAAGCGCAACATGCTGGCGCGGACCTTCAGGCCTCATCGGCTGCTGTCGCGCGAGGCCTTCGAGCAGCTGTCGCTGGACTGGATCACCCTGGGCAATGGCTACCTTGAGCGTCGCCGCAACCGCATGGGCGGTGCGCTGTCGCTGGCTGCGCCGCTGTCCAAGTACATGCGGCGCGGTATCACCGAGGGCGAGTACTTCCAGGTGCGCACCTGGCACGACGAGCACGTGTTCGAGCCGGGCAGCGTGTTCCAGCTGCGCGAAGCCGATGTCGATCAAGAACTCTACGGCCTGCCCGAGTGGATGCCGGCGATGCAGTCGGCGCTTCTCAACGAGTCGGCCACGCTGTTTCGGCGCAAGTACTACAACAACGGCTCGCATGCCGGTTTCATCCTGTACCTGACCGACCCGCAGCAGAGCCAGGAAGATGTGGATGCGCTGCGCAACGCCATGAAGGGCGCCAAGGGTCCGGGCAACTTCCGCAACCTGTTCCTGTACTCGCCAGGCGGCAACAAGGATGGCTTGAAGCTGATCCCGGTCAGCGAAGTGGCGGCCAAGGATGAGTTCAGCGGCATCAAGGGCATCACTCGCGACGACATGCTGGCCGCGCTGCGGATCCCGCCGCAGCTCATGGGCATCGTGCCGCAGAACGCTGGCGGCTTCGGGTCGATCCGTGAGACCGCTGCCGTGTGGGCCGCCAACGAGCTGGAGCCGCTGCAGGCGCGCATGCTGAAGATCAACGACTGGGTGGGCGATGAGGTAATCTCGTTCACCCAATACGCACCGCCAGCGACCGCGTAATCCTTTCCCACCGCAAGACCACGCAATGCTCAAGAACCTCCGTTGTGGCGAATGCGCCCGCCTGCTGTGCAAGGCCGGCGCCTTCGACGAAATCCAGATCAAGTGCCCGCGCTGCGGCACGTCAATCACCTGAAGGCCGAGAGCCTCACCTCCGATCGCCGCGAGCGAATCCAAGAAGGCTCTCACCATGAAAAACCAGCTCCTGCAGGGCGATGCCCTGACCATCCTGCCCACGCTCGAAGCGAATTCGTTCGACGCACCGATCACTGATCCGCCTTACGCGAGTGGCGGCCTGACCGCCGCTGCCCGTGCCCGGCCGCCGTCGACCAAGTACTGCCGAGATGGCGGGCACGCTGACTTCGTTGGCGACGAGCGCGACCAGCGCTCGCACCTGAAATGGATGCACCTGTGGTTATCCGAATGCGCGCGCGTGCTCAAGGATGGAGCCCCGGTGCTGCTGTTCACCGACTGGCGGCAGCTGCCGCTGACCACCGACGCGCTGCAGATCGCGGGCTTCACCTGGCGCGGCATCACCGTCTGGGACAAGACCGAAGGCGTGCGCCCGCAGCTGGGTCGCTTCCGCAATCAGGCCGAATACATCGTGTGGGGCAGCAAGGGCAATATGCCGCTGGACCGCCGAGCGCCGGTGCTGCCTGGTGTCATCCGTGAGTCGGTGCGAAAGGCTGACAAGCACCATCTCACTGGTAAGCCCACCGAATTAATGCGGCAGCTGGTACATCTGTGAATCAGGTGGAAGAATTTTAGACCCCTTCGCGGGAAGCGGAACAACATTGATTGCCGCGAAAATCGAGGGCTATCATTCTGTCGGTATCGAATTAACGAGTCACTACTCATGGGTTTCGCAGGCGCGATTAAATAATTAGGGGGAGATTTTGGCCGCCTATCCCTGGGCGGCCAAAATAAAGATCAAATAAGAGGAGCTGGCGTCGGCGGTGTCTTTGGCAGCACCCCTTTGTACTTGAGCTCATCTTGCTCGCCGTTATTGCGAGCCCAATTATCTACCTCTCCGCGAAGAATTTGCATAAAGCTGGCTTCATTAAGGGCAGTCGGATAGGCCGATATCTGCTCGGAAGACTGTAGTTCGATCATCAATTCCCGAATTTTTTTCCTTAGATCCTCAGAGCCTTTAACGGCTAAATATGTGTTGAGTGGTTTATCTCTATCCCCCTCTTCTCGTGAAAGGCGCCGCTCAAAATCCGGAATGCTTACGCGATGTCTAACAGTGACTCCGGCTGCAATCGATTTTTGAACTGCTTCCCATATCTTGCTATTCTCTGACCACATTCCATTCTTGTTGCCCTTTTTGGTAAAGGGCGAATCGGTATCGTGAAGCACTCCAAAGCTAATTTTGAAATGAGTTAACACCTTTATCAGTGGGGCAATCAGGGCTTTCCCTCGCGCACGTATTGGTGTTAATTGGTGTGCTATCACATCATTTACTTCAGTGGCTGCAGCAATAAATGCGGCATGCTCTGTGTCTCCCTCTACTATAACTGGGTATGATCCGAAGAAAACCTCGGAGAAGCTTGGGTCCATCTGTTGTAGCGCTTGTAAGCGTTGTTTTTCATCGCCTACAAAAGCTACAGAGTCTGATTTATAAGTTTTTGTGACTAAGCATCCCGCCGCATCGGGACTTCTGTCAAAACGAACGATCGTGGTGTGGTCCTCAAACGGGTTCACAAAATATGGGGAGTGTGTCGTGAGCATCACTTGCCAGTCCGGACTAAGCGCTAATTCGTAAAGGTAACGCTGAGCGGCACGTGCAGCCATGGGATGTAACGCGTTTTCAGGTTCATCAATCAATAGTAAATACCCAGGGAATGCAACGTCGCCCTCGTCTTTTGGTATAGGGGCGCCCTCCGAGTGGGCAGCTAAAAGAGCTTTAATCTCGTCAATTTTTTCTTGTGCATTAATAACTGGCTCCCCCTTTGCTGATTTTGCCTTTGGCTTTAAGAGGGCTGTCAAATCCTTTTCAAGATTTTTTTGATATTCGTTTCGCGTTGCGGTGTCGCGTTCCATTTCGTTTCGTACCTGAAGAATTGCCCAGAATAGAGCTCTTCTTGCGCCAGTCCCTTGCTGCGCTGCACTAGTTCGGGTAGTTCCATCTAGCACACTCAGTTGAGACCCGCTTTTAAGCATTTCGATAAATTTCAGCGGGGGGGATGAAGGATTTAAGTCAAGATTGACGCCCAGCTGTGGGAAAACCCCTTTGAAACCCGTTGTTACCTTCCCAGCAATTCCCTGAAAGTGTTCCATATGTTCCTGAGCAGCAGCAGTCACCGTCTTCTGAATACTGCTGACAGCTTGGGCAAGTTTGGACTCTGGGTCTTTGGCTGAGCGTTCGAGTTCTTTTGCCAGCGGACCCAAGGCAAGATTCAAGAGTTGGTCCTGCTCTGTAGCAGCGTCATCTAGAGAGTTGATCCGTATGGGCTCGGGCAACCTCGATCCGAATACTGTGTCTAGACCTGCTGCTTTCTCGTCCGGATCCCAGTCACCATTCGGCGAATCCAACGCCGGGTTCCATGTCTGACGTTGCATCTTGTATTCCGGCGGACTCCATCGCCAACGGCTTTTTACAACGAGATAGCCGTTGATCTCGCTTTTCCACTTCGCAGGCACATTTCCGATTCCTTCAGGAATGTGGACCGACAGTACAACCTCAGATGGTTGGTCATCTGTAGCATGCTGATGTCGGTCGGTGGATTTAAAAGTGCGCTTTGCCTTCGCCAATTCGTATGAATTAAGAATGGTCGATTTTCCGGCGTTATTTCGCCCCACTAAACAAACTATGTCGTCTAGTTCAACCGTCGCGCCGTCATTACCAATGCATCCGATATTTTTTACTTCAATGCTAAGGAGCTTTGAACGCTTTTCCATACGCGGTCCCCTTTAGTAAAAGCACTCCTTGCCCATCTGGAGTGTGATGATCGAGCCTACCAAGTGTAAGTGCCCCTTAGCGCGCTTTCAGTGGCCGAATCCGCATGAGGTTGCTTGTGCACCGGTCAGAGTTAGCCCGATTGCGGCCAGTCCTCATTGCTATTGCCGTAGCGCAGCTGACCCTTTGTGATGCAGAGTGTCTCCATTGGCGCGCGCAATCGTCGCCCCGCCACGCCTGCGGGCTTCGTGCACGGTTTTCGCTGCACACCCGCAGGGTGGGCCTAGGGCGCGCTGCTGTTACCGATCCGTACGATTCAAGGGGGCCTCTCTTCCCTGCAGATCCCTGCGCGCTTGGGGCGCTTTGCGGGTGGGTACGGCTGCTTTCCTCGGCTTGACCGCCGGGCGCATTTCGGCAAATGACCATCGGAACGAGGTAATCGGTAATCTGAGACCTGAAGCAGGGTCTAAGCAAATGATTTAAATAGGAAATTATAGATTACCTTTTGGGGTGATTTAAGGTAATTGTCCTCCCGCAAAAAAGTTATGTCATTGAATTTAAAGGGTATTTTTGGGGAGCTTGATTACCTCCCTAAAAGGTAATCCCGTTACCTCTAGATTACCCTTTAATTACCTTTGATATTGTTATGTAAGTGTTTGATAAATATATGGATATGTGTATTTGTGAGGACGGGTTACCTAAATTACCTCCTCCCGATGGTCATCCCAAAATTTGCCTATTAGGGGCCTGGAACGGGGTTCCGGCCACCGCACTTGCCTATACGCTCGAGCACACGCGCATCGACCGCCCATCTCTCGTGGATGGCCATGCCTGCAGGCTGCCGTGGGAATGGAATCAGTCCGAGCCGCCTGAGTCAGGCTTGCTGGCGCGCGATCAGCACGTGGCGCGGGGAAGACCTGCCAGTGAGGTGGTGAAGCGTCCAAACAAGAGCTTTTGCCGCGAAGCCCATGCTGGAGAGTTCTGCCACCCGCTTGCACCGAGCCCGGCCGTACCCGCCTGAAGCGCCGATTGGTAGCGTCCAAGGCGCTCATCAGCTTCTCGTCTCCGATGCGAGCCGTAGTGAACAGGTCGCCCTGCAGGTCTTCAGGCTTGGCCAGATCCATCCAGGCACACGCCGGCCTTTTGTAGGCGAAGCCCTCGCGCATGAAGCCCTGGATCAGCCGACGTACCGTCGTGAGCACGATGCGGCTATCAGAAGTGGCAGAGGCGAGTGGGGCGGTGCGTGATGGGTTGTGCTGCGGTACGCCGGGCTTGAACGAATCCGTTTCGGCAAAGATGCCAATCGCGCTCGAAGTCAATCCGCGAGCGCGCAGCTTCTCGGTGGCATGCATGGCTAAGGTGGCCAGCGCCTCTGACGTATCTTGAGGGTCGCTTACCCATGTCCCGAACGACCGGCTGACCGTGATTTGCAAGGCGATACCGCCCCTCTGTTTCAGGACTTTGATGGCTCAGAATAATCTGACACCCTTAGGCGCGCTTTTCCTATGGGGTCAGAAAATTCCTAGGAGCACACTTCCATGAGGGGGCGCTAGATTCAGTAGAGCTTGCAAGTACATCTCGGCCGAACTGCGCGGTTTAAGAAAGATTTTAAGGCTTATTCACTAGCGATCCCGGAATGGCGATCCTCGCAAAAGCGTGGGCGCCTTCCAGGATCCTATCAAGGATTATTCAAAGGGAATTTTATAATATGAGATGTATCTCGTATCAAAAGGCGCTTCTCCTCTCCGTCGCAGTTGGTGCGCTGTTGGTTGCACCAACCACGCTTGCTTTCAGCGTTCCACAACATCTGCAAATTACAATGGAGTCGGCAGGCACGATTCAGGCCCTGATTTATGGAAAAAGCCAGGTAATGAGCCTGGCGGCCATCGAGCAGATTCAGGAAGGTAATGAAACAACCGATGACATTCTCAAGCGGAATGCGGCACTGTTTCATCCGGAATGGCACTTCACCAACGAGCAATTCGCAGCAGCTTCCGCCTCGATCCTTCGTGATAAGGCCGAGATCATTGCAAACTTGCCCAAGGCCGGCAGCAATTTGCCTGGCGACCCTGCGTTGGCAAGAAAGCGCCTCGGACGTGCGCTGCATACCATTCAAGATTTTTATTCCCATGGTAATTATGTAGAACAGGGCAATTCCGCCATCAAAGCAGAACTCGGGGTATCAGTTCTGCCGAATCCAAGTGCCGCCGCCGATCAGTGCCTAGATCCGAACACGCTGATGAATGGCACGGGATCGAGTGTTACCACGGCTTACTTCGTTGGGGAACTCACGGACTTCCTGCCGGGCTTTCCGGGTGCACGAGGTTGCAGGACTGACCTCATGCCCAAGAACAAGTGCTTCCACGGTAACTACACGCCTACCTGCCAGGGCATCAACAAGGATCTCGATGCCGCCGGCGCGGCTGAGGAAGGGGTCGCCATGAACCCTAATCACCCCGAAGCGCGCCGCCTAGCGGTGGAAGCAAGCAAAGTATTCTTGAAGAATCTGGTGGCCGATCTGGCCGGGAACGACCGCGCGCTTGCAGCTTTGTTTGACGTGAAAGGCTCGCTGGGCTTCTTGATCGATACCACCACCAGCATGAGCCCGAGCATTGCTGGCGTCACCTCCACGGTCGAAAAAATCATCGCCGATGTCCAACAGGACTCCGATCTCGCCCCTGATAGCTATGTTCTGACGACGTTTGGCGACCCCTACGTCGACGCCCCCGTGTTCACCAGCGATCCCCAGGAGCTTCTCGGCGCGCTGCGGTCCATCTCGCTGCATGGTGGCGGAACGGATTGCCCCGAACTGACCAACACCGGCCTGCTTGCCGCCTTGAACGCATCGTCGCCGATGTCGCAGTTGTACGTGTTCACCGATGCCACATCCAAGGATCAGCAGAAGCAGAGCGAAGCGATCGCGGTCGCTCGGGCTAAGGGTATCAAGGTGACCTACGCGTTGACCGGAAGCTGCTCCCCCATAGATCCGTCCTACATCCGAGTCGCCAACGAAACGGGTGGGCAGGTTTTCCGGTTGACGCCCTCTCAGATGCCACGCACCGCCCCGTTGATCGTATCGCGCTTGGGAAGCGGCTTGCAGTCGATTGCCATCAAGACCGGAGTGGCGGCCACCAGCAGCCCAGGGACGGAGATCGCGGTCGATTCGGGCATGCGTGTCCTGTCGATCAGCGTGACCACACCGGCCAATAACTCAGGCGCGTCATACGCGGTCCAGATCCGTAAGCCCAACGGCGCGTTGCTGCAGGCAACAGATATTGGCGCTTCCATCAACGCCATCGAATCGGGCACGATCGCAGTCCAGCAAGCGCCCGAGCCAGGAATTTGGCGGGTGCATGTCTCCGGCTCCGGGCCATATGAGCTGGCGGCTTCCGGTAAAAGCAACGTGGAGCTTCTGAAGTTTGGATTTGTTCAGGGCAGCGGAGATATCCACGGCGGCTATAGTCCGATCGCGGGCCAACCGCGTGCGGGGGAAAACGCCCTAGCAGAGGCCAAGCTCGTAGGTGCTACCAATGGCGTTACCTGGAACCTGATCAACGAGTCCGGTAGCGATCTCGGCGCGGTCTCGCTCACCAGCAACTTTGTGCATGATGGGGACCGGTCTGCGGTCATGGGGCTGATCTCCCCGCCCAATGTTCCTTTCCGGCTGGTCGCAACGGGTCTGGACAGCACGGGAACGCGTTTCACCCGCGTCCACCCCACGCTGTTCAAAGGACAGTCCATCGAGCTAGAAACCGTAGAGGTCCTTTCGCAGGACGCGGTGAGGGGCGAGGTTACCAAGGTCCCGTTCAGGATCAAGAACCACGGGGCGGCCGCTACGTTTGCCCTCTCTTCCAGTGCAACCGGCAACGTCACTGCTGCGACGAGCGTGAGCGAGATTGCGGTCGCCGCGGGGGGCGAGGCGACCTTCGAAGTTGCCGCGCAGGTTCCTGCCGCCGTCCCGGAGGGCACCAGTGTGGAGGTGACCGTTTCGGCCACCAGCAAGACCGACACAAAGATCTCCAATACGGCTTCTGCAACCTTGGACGTGGTGGAGAGCATTCCGCTGCTGACCGACGACCAGAGGGTCGCGTTGGCCGGCGTAGAAGGCGAATCTAAGCTGTACCGGATGATCGTGCCCGCTGGCGCCAAAGCGCTTAGCTTCATCACCTTCGGTGGCACTGGCGATGTCTCTGTCTACGCCAGCCAGTCCACGCGGCCAACGCCAACGGACTACCAGCAGAAGTCGACGCGGCCAGGCAATTCCGAAACGGTCCGGTTTATGGCGCCTGCCCCTGGGACATACTATGTTCTTGTCACGGGCGCCAAAGCGTTCTCAACCACCCTGATGGCGACGTGGTCCAACTGAGTGACATAGGTGCCGACTGGAGCCAGATATGGCTCCAGTCGTATTCAACAATTCTGCATCAATCGGGCTGTGCTAATGGTTGCGTCTTCGTTTGACGTCGTTGCTGGCCAGTTGGCACTTGCATCCTGGTTTATGGCGTTCGCCCTGGTGCTGCTGGGTTGGGCCCGCAGGATTCGGGGGCATCTTGGGCGCGCGATCAAATACAGTGCCATAGGAAGCTTGGTTTTCGGGCTGGCACTGGCGTACTTGCTGCCGTCGTCCGGCTACATCTTGAAATTCACGTTGATGCTTGCGCTCTCGATCTGCATGGGCGTTGCGGGGCTGAAATATGGGCCTCGTAGGAGCGTATGGGGTGGTTTGCTAGCAGCAATCCTCGGCTACATCGCCGTGGCGTTCCAATATGTGCTGATGGAAATGGCCAGGTGATTTCCTGTGCACTAACGTGCAATACCCGCGAGCGTAAGCGTGCTTGGAATGCAACAGCATCGACAGCAGTAGCGCGTCTCAGACCACTATGTCTGACGTGTGATGGCCGGAGCGGAGCTCAACCCCGCTCAGCGTGACACCGGCCCGGGAGGCCTCACTCTGGGACGCTGCCTCCGCAACCACAGGGGGCAGCGGGATTTGTACCGTTTCGATCTCCTCGCCGGCCTTCCAACCTCCGGTTTGCCGATCAATGTGCAGGAGTCGGGCGCCGCCACGCTTCGCCATGAGCAAGAGGTCGATGGTGCCTTTCCACGACCGCGATTGTTCGGGCTTTCTGCCTCGATGGAACACCACGATTCGGTCGAAAGTGTCGGCTACCAGTTGGCGGGCCTTGATGCGCGCGTCATGGTCAAGTGCCTCGACTCCTTCGACTAGGCCTGCCCACGCCTTTGCGGCGGCTGGTTCTGGGGATAGGGCGACAGCTGCCAGCTCGTGCTCCAGTGCTTCCACCCGCCTCTGCTGCTCTGCCAATTCGAACTCAAGCTCACGGGCGCGGCGCAAGAATGCGGCCGGGGCCTGACCAGCATCGGAAGCCAGCAGGGCATCGGTGATCTTATCTATGCGGGCCGTGGTATCCGAGACCTGTACACGAGCGATAGTCAGCTGGCCGGCAATACCGTCGGCGCGATTCCCGGAATCGAGAAGCCTAGACAGATTCATTTGGTCTGCGCAGAACGTCACCAGGGCATGCTCTATCGGGACTACGCTACAGCTGCCGGCGACCGGGCAGCCTCCTCCCTGAGAGTTACTCACGCAGATCAGGCGCCGGTGTCCGTTCTGGGGGCGTCCATCCTCCCGGCGGCCACGGGTCATCAAATTCTGAGACACCATAGCTGCCCCGCAGTACCCGCAGAATGCAATCCGCATCCCGGTGATAAGTCCAGGAATTTCACCGGTGCCCTTACGGCGTGAACGTTGTGCCGTCAGGTGCTGCAGGTCGGCGAACTCTACAGGTGAAAGCAGGGGAGGGTAGTAGCCAGCCAGTCGGTACTCCTGCCCGTCGACCTCCAGCACCTTTTCTCCGATCAAGGCCCTATTTCGCACGATTCGGTATAGCTGCTGGGAAGGGTTGCCGCCGTTTGTGATCTGCAAACCCATGTCAGCCAGGGTTCTCATGATCCGAACAGCACCGTGCCCCTCGCGGAACATGCTTACTGCAGTGCACACCGCTTCCCCGCGCTCCGGCACAATTTCAAAGGCTTGGCCCACTAAGCGGAGCCAATGCGGATCTTTGCCGTTGCGCACGAGTCCGTGCCACGTGCCGGCTATCCAGCCCTGGCACTGCCGATGAATCGCTGCTCGCACCCGTTTGCTTTTGGTATCTGATTC
Source organism: Xanthomonas sp. NCPPB 3218 (assembly GCF_056725185.1). Lineage (NCBI taxonomy): Bacteria > Pseudomonadati > Pseudomonadota > Gammaproteobacteria > Lysobacterales > Lysobacteraceae > Xanthomonas > Xanthomonas sp. NCPPB 3218. The sequence continues at coordinate 3,233,277 of NZ_CM161516.1, read as the reverse complement.
CTCGTGGGCACGGATCATGACCAGGAGGCTGTACACCAGATCCATCGGCTGGGCCTTGAGTCCCTCGCGGTTGTACTCTCGTCCGTCGCTAGCGGTTACGACGGTGATGCCGGCGTTGATGATCTGCGCTAGTTGCGCTTGAGCTTGGATAGGCTCCGCGCGACTGAGGCGGTCCAGCCCTTCGACCACCAACACGGATCCTGCAGGGATCCGCGCGTCATCGATCGCCTGCAGGAACAAGCCTAGGGCGCCACGTGTGACGTGGCGCTGGTGATAGGCCGATAGTCCTGCGTCCTGCATTGAAAGCTCTGAGTCCAGCGTCATGCCGTGCTCGGCCGCCCAGCGTTTCGCATATTCCATTTGTCGATCGGCGCTGCTGCCGGAGGCCTGCTTCGGGTCGCTGAACCGCAAGTAGCTGTAAACTTTGGCCTTTATAGCCATAGAGCCAGGTGTCGCTGTGTCGGAAAGCAGGAGTATAGGGTTTATATCGTTGGGCTGCCCGAAGGCGCTCGTCGACTCCGAACGCATCCTCACCCAGTTGCGCGTGGAGGGCTACGACATCGTGCCCAGTTACGACGCTGCCGACGTGGTGGTGGTCAATACCTGCGGCTTCATCGACTCGGCGGTGACCGAGTCGCTGGATGCGATCGGCGAGGCGATGAACGCCAACGGCAAGGTGATCGTCACCGGCTGCCTGGGCAAGCGCCCGGAACAGATCCGCGAGGCCTACCCGCAGGTGCTGGCGGTGTCCGGCCCGCAGGACTACCAGAGCGTGATGGAGGCGGTGCACGCCGCATTGCCGCCGCGTCACGACCCGTTCGTGGATCTGGTGCCCGACTACGGCATCAAGCTGACCCCGCGCCATTACGCGTATCTGAAGATCTCCGAAGGCTGCAACCACCGTTGCAGCTTCTGCATCATTCCCTCGATGCGCGGCGATCTGGCCTCGCGTCCTGTCGATGAGGTGCTGCGCGAAGCCGAACGCCTGGTGCGTGGCGGAGTCAAGGAATTGCTGGTGGTCTCGCAGGACACCTCGGCCTACGGCGTGGACCTGAAATATGCCGAGCGCTCGTGGCGCGATCGCATGTACCAGACCCGCATGAAGGCGCTGTGCGAAGGCCTGTCGGAGCTGGGCGTGTGGACGCGGCTGCACTACGTGTATCCGTACCCGCACGTGGACGATGTGATTCCGCTGATGGCCGAAGGCAAGCTGCTGCCGTACCTGGACATCCCGTTCCAGCACGCCAGCCCGCGCATCCTCAAGCTGATGAAGCGGCCCGGTGCGGTGGAAAAAACCCTCGAGCGCGTGCAGCGCTGGAAGGCGATGTGCCCGGAGATCACGGTGCGCTCCACCTTCATCGTCGGCTTCCCCGGCGAGACCGATGCCGAATTCGAATCCATGCTCGACTTCCTGGATCAGGCCCAGCTCGATCGCGTCGGCGCGTTTGCGTATTCGCCGGTGGAGGGTGCCAGCGCCAACGCGTTGCCGGATCCGGTGCCGGAAGAGCTCAAGCAGGAGCGTCTGGCGCGCTTCATGGCCAGGCAGGCGGAGATTTCCGCCGCGCGGCTGGAGGCCAAGATCGGCAGCGTGCAGCAATGCCTGGTCGACCTGATCGAGGACGATATCGCGGTGGCGCGCTCACGCGCGGACGCCCCGGAAATCGACGGCCTGGTACATATCCAGAACGGCGGCGAGCGCGGCTTGAAGGTCGGCGACCTGATCGATGTGGAAATCACCGACAGTGACGAGCACGATCTGTTCGGCGATGCATTGCCGGCCAATGTCGCAATCCAGCAGGGACGTCCGTTGAATCTGCAGATGGTGTAACTGGACGCTGGTTCTTGCACATCTATCCGTAGGAGCGCGCTTGCGCGCGAGGAGGCCTTATCGATAACGCCCCATCGCGCACAAGTGCGCTCCTACACGCAGGTCAGCAGAGTGCGGTCACTCGCCTACTGGGTAGCGTAATCCACCGACACCACCACGAAGGTGTGCTTGCCCGACGGCAACTGCGCTTCGAACTCGTCGTCCACGCGTTTTTTCAGCAGCGCGCGCGCCAAGGGCGAGTCGATGCTGATCCAGCCGCGTCCGGCGTCGGTTTCGTCCGGGCCGACGATGCGGTAGTGCAGCAGCTCGCCGCTGTCGGCGTCCTCCAGTTCGACCTGTGCCCCGAAGAACACCGCGCGCGGATCGGTCGGTGCGGTATCTACCACGCGCAGCGCTTCCAGCCGTTTGCTCAGATAACGCACGCGGCGGTCGATCTCGCCCAGCTGCTTCTTGCGATAGGTGTACTCGGCGTTCTCCGAGCGGTCGCCTTCTGCCGCGGCGGCGGCCAGCGCACGCACCACCTCCGGCCGACGCACGCGCCAGAGCTCTTCCAGCTCGGCCTTGAGCCGGGCGTGGCCGTCGGGCGTGATCAGTGCGGTGCTTTTTTCGGCGGGTGGGCGCCAGCGGCTCATGGGCGGTGTATCGGACAGCGGGGCCGCGATGCTAGCGCGCATGGCCGGCTTGCGCATCTGCCGTCGCACGGCGAAGCTTTGCGTTTTCTGGGACACGGACGTTGTCATGTTGCTGATGCCGCTGCACAAACCCTGGTCGCGCCAGAACATTCCCTGGGTGACCCTGCTGCTGGTGTTGGTCAATGTGGTGGTGTACCTGGGCTATCAGCGCAAGGACGACGCGCTGGTCGAAAACGCGGTGCGCTACTACGTCGAGTCCGGCCTCGGTGCAGTGGAGGCGCAAGCCCACGAGCGCTATCTGCAGCAGACCGACGACACCAGGTTGCGCGCTGCGCGCCAGGCCAGGCTGGGCAGCGTGCCTGCGCGGCAACGCCTTGCGTATCTGGCGCAGCTGACGATGCACGACCTGGCCTTTACAGAGGCATTGCGCAGCGGCGCATTGTTCAAGGACGAGCAGCGTCTGCGCGAATGGCGCACATTGCGCGCGCCCTACGATGCGCGCCTGTCCAAGGTGTTCACGCTGCGGCATCTGCAGCGTAGCTCCGAGTGGTCACCTGCGAGGATGCTGACGGCCACCTTCCTGCATGGCAGCTTCGATCATTTGCTGGGCAACATGCTGTTTCTGCTGGCGCTGGGTACCTTGCTGGAAGGCGCGATTGGCAGCGGCTGGTTTCTGCTGCTGTATCTGCTCGGCGGGTTCGGCGCCAGCGCGGCCAGCTTGTGGTGGCGCTGGGGCGCGCCGGGCGGCGGCCTGGGCGCCTCCGGTGCGATCGCTGCCTTGATGGGCGCGTTCTGCGTAGTCTGGGGCAGGCGCAAGGTGCGCTTCTTCTATTGGTTCTTTGTGGTATTCGATTACGTACGCGGGCCGGCGATCCTGCTGCTGCCGCTGTGGCTGGGCTGGGAGCTGTACAGCTTGCTATGGAGCGACAACGGCAGCGTCGCCTTTGAGGCACACGCCGGTGGGCTGGTCAGTGGCGCGCTGCTCGGTGTCGTACTGGTGCTGTTGCGGCGCACGCGCCCGTCCTTCATGCAGGAGAGCGAGGCAGTGCTGGTGGACGATCGCTGGGAGCGCGCGCAGCGGCATCTGGGGCGCATGGAGAACGTGGAAGCCGAGCGGCTGTTGGCGGAGCTGGCCAGCGAGCAACCGCATAACCTGGACGTGGCGCTGGCGCGCTACCGCACCGCGCGCAATGCCGGTCGCAACCAGGACAGCGTGCAGCATGCGCAAACGCTGTTGCAGCTGCACACGCACCACGTCGAGCAGACGCGCATCCAGCTGACAATCGCCGCTGAACTGAGCAAGGCCGGAATCGAGTACGCGCCATCGGCACGCATGGCGCTGATCGGCGCATGTCTGCGCACGGGATTGTTGGCCGATGCCGAACGTCTGTTGAAGGAAGGCGAGTCGGGGATGCCGCGCGCCGAGCTGGCGCACCACTGGTTCGTACTGGCTCTGCGGCACGGCGAGCTGCAGGACGGCGCGCAGCGTAAGCGCTTGCTGCGTCAGCTGCTGGAGCAGTTTCCCGAGCAGGCACAGGCCAGCAAGGCACGCTTTTTGCTCGAGAACGGGTGAGTGGTTTCTGCTTGATCCGTGCTGCCAACGCAAGCGGTGAGGGCGCCGTACTCGACTTACCGGAGCTTTTGATCTGGCATTTGACTGCACTTGAAAGACATTGCTACGCGAGGTCCGGGTTGCTGTTGTTTCTTCTGCCTCGAGCAGAATTGTCTAGCGCGGATGGATCAATTGCAGAGCAGTCGATCTTCGACCTTGCTGCAGGGTCCTTACCCGCCCACCATCGCGGGACACGCCGCAAGTACGTCCTTGTAGGCTCTTACGCGGCATCCATGCCGCGTAAGGTCCCGCGACGGTGAGCGGGCAAGGACCAGTCGAGATGGTCGGTATGTAGGGTTGCGAGCAGTACGCGTCGCGCGACGGACCGATGGTGGAGCATCTGGTCTGCGCCTTAGAAAGTTTTGTTGGCTGCTCAAGCTGGTTGAATCGCCACCGCTTTCAGCGCGGCTTCCAGCTTCGCGCGCAGTGCATCGTCGTCGCATTGAGCCAGTGCGTTTTGCAGCACTGCACGCGCCTGCTCATCGCGGCCGAACCGTTCGCCCAACAGTAGGCCGGCATCCAGCGACCAGGCCGGCATCATCCGATCGCGCGGCCATGCGGCGATTGCCGCAAGCAAGCCGTCGGTCGCCAGCTGGAATTGCCCGGCCATCTTGGCGCGCTCGGCCAGCAAGGTGGCGTGCTCTGGCGTCAGCGGGGTAAACGTGGAGTCGCCGTCCAGCGCTTCGCGCTGCAATGCGAGCGCGCGACGCTCCTGTTTTTCCTGCAGCAGGCGGTTGATGTACTGGCGGGTGTGCTCGCGCAGTTCGTCGTTGCGATGGTGTTGACGCAGCAGGCGCTGATACAGCTCGTGCACCGCCAGGCTTACCGCACGCGAACGTACCGCCCCGCGCAGCGCCTGGAATGCCTCGTCGGAATGTCCGTCGCGCAGATATTGTTCGGCTTCGTCGAGCAGGCGTTGATCCGGGTCTTCGCGCTCGAACGCGGCATCGCCGCTGGGCACGTAGCCGAGGTCTTCGTGGTACTGGTAGACCAGATATCCCATCAGGTGGAAGCTGGCAAACAGGCTCCAGATCGAGGCGATCACCATCGTCGCCTCGCGCACGATCGGCGGCAGATACTTCACCGCAATGAAGATCGCCGCAGTGGCGCTGCCCTGGATCACGTACAGCAAACCGTATGCGGCCAGATACGGCCAACCGATGCGCACTGCCATGTCGATCGACACGGCAGGATTGAGGGCGCGGCGCAGGCTGCCGTCGATGGCCAGCGCAATCATCATGCCCGGCAGTAGCAGCTGGACTGCCAGATAGGCGATGGTCAGGCCAGGCTTGCCCGCCAGCACGCCCGCCGCACCAATGACGATGCCCAGCGCAAGCGCCAGCAGGACCAGCCGCAGCACCGCGCTGTCGAAGCTGTTGTAGCCCAGCCGGGGCGCGTCGGCTTGCCCGTCGGCAGTATGGCGCAGGATGTCGAAGGCATAGGTGTAGGTCGCCATGCCCAGCACGCCGGCGACCACCAGTTTCAGGATGCCGGGCAGCACCAGCAGCGCGCTGCACAGCGTCAGCGCGATCAATGCGTACAGCGCCGAGCCGCGCAGCGGATAGGTGGCAATGGCGGGAATGCGGGTCCAGAACGGTGCCGGCGCGGCCTGCGCGGCAACCTTGCGTGCGCGAAAACGGTCTTCCATGACGCTCCCCAGGCGTGTGATGTGACCGGATTGTGCGGTGGTGCGTGCCGTCACGCAATTGGGGGATGGACGCCGACTACCCTGGATCGCCAGCGACCGGGGACATGTCGCGGGCATGGTCCGGATACTGCTGGCCAGGCCGTGCATCAGTGCCGGCATTGCATCGAAGCTCGCTGTGTCCGATAGCATCGGACGCGCAGCGACAGACCGCCGATGCGTTGCGTGCGTGATCTGTCTGACGCACCGGGAGAGCGGTAGGTAAAATAATGGCCCGCCGCAATCGCGGCCAGTACGAGCGACCGGGCGCGCCGCGACCCTGGCATTGCTGTCGCTCGCATCACAAGGAGTGTCGCTTGAATCCTTCTGCCACTGGCAACCCGCAGGTCCGCATTCGCAGCATCGATGTGCTCTCGGACAATTGGTATGTGCTGCGCAAGGTCACGTTCGATTTCCAGCGCAAGGACGGCCGCTGGCAGACCCTGTCACGTGAAGCCTACGATCGTGGCAATGGCGCCACCATTCTGCTGTATAGCCGCGCCAAGCAGACGGTGATGCTCACCCGCCAGTTCCGCCTGCCCACGCTGCTCAACGGCAATCCCGACGGCATGCTGATCGAAGCCTGCGCCGGCCTGCTCGACCAGGACGATGCGCTGACCTGCATCCGCAAGGAAACCGAAGAAGAAACCGGCTACCGCATCGACAACGTGCGCAAGGTGTTCGAGGCCTTCATGAGCCCTGGCTCGGTCACCGAACGCCTGTACTTCTTCGTCGGCGAATACTTCGACGGCGACAAGGTCAGCGAGGGCGGCGGACTCGAAGAAGACGGCGAAGAGATCGAGGTGCTCGAGCTGTCCCTTGATACAGCGCTGGCGATGATCGGCTCGGGCGAGATCGCCGATGCCAAGACCATCATGCTGTTGCAGTACGCCAAGTTGCATAGCGTGTTGGGGTAAGTCCACGCCAACACGCGGTAGCTCTTCAGGGCGACGGTGTCATCGAGACGTGTCAGCGGCGGTCAAGCTGATCAACGCTTCCCACCAAAAATGCTGCCGAAGATGCCGCGCACGATCTGCTGGCCGATCTTGCTGCCGATGGTGCGCGAGGTCTGCTTTGCCATCGTTTCCAGCATGCCCTGACGGCGGCCGGTGCCGAGCACGGCATCCTTGACGGCTTTTCCGAAACCGCTGTCCTGCGTTTCCTCGTCCTCGCGGGTGCGTGCCGGCGGTGCGGCGTTGTGTTCGGCGACCTGTTCGACGCGGCGCGCCAGCAGCTCGGCAGCCGATTCGCGGTTAATCGCGGTGTCGTAGCGGGTGCCGACCGGGCTGGCCGCGCGCACCTGCGCGCGTTCGGTCTCGCTGATGGCGCCCATGCGGCAGCGCGGCGGGGCGATGAGCGTTTGCTGCACCGGTGCCGGCACGCCCTTGCCTTGCAGCGGCGACACCAGCGCCTCGCCGGTGCCCAGGCTGGAGATCGCCGTGGCCACATCGAGCTTGGGATTGGCCACGAAGGTCTGCGCCGCAGTCTTGACCGCCTTCTGGTCGCGCGGGGTGAACGCGCGCAGGGCATGCTGCACGCGGTTGCCGAGCTGGCCGAGGATGTTGTCCGGAATGTCGTCGGGAAACTGCGAGCAGAAATACACGCCCACGCCCTTGGAGCGGATCAGCCGGACCACCTGCTCGATCCGCTGCACCAGCGCAGCCGGCGCATCGTCGAACAGCAGATGCGCTTCGTCGAAGACGAACACCAGCTTGGGGTGTTCCAGGTCGCCCACCTCGGGCAGACGCTCGAACAGTTCCGACAGCAGCCACAGCAGGAAGGTGGAATACAGCTTCGGCTTGAGCACCAATTGATTGGCCGCCAGGATGCCGATCACGCCACGGCCGTCAGCAGACACGCGCATCAGGTCAGCCAGCTCCAGCGCCGGCTCGCCGAAGAAGTGCTCGCCGCCGTCCTGCGCCAGCCGCAGCAGAGCGCGCTGGATCGCGGCCACCGACTGGCTGGAGACCAGCCCGTAACTGGTGGACAGTTCCTTGCGTTCTTCCACCACCAATCCAAGCAGCGCGCGCAGGTCATCCAGGTCCAGCAACAGCAGGCCACGGTCGTCGGCCAGCTTGAACACGATGTCGAGCACGCCGGACTGGGTGTCGTTGAGTTCCAGAATGCGCGCGAGCAGGGCAGGGCCCATCTCGCTGACGGTGGTGCGCACCGGGTGGCCGAGCTGACCGTACAGATCCCAGAACACCACCGGGCTGGCGGCCGGCGCGTAGTCGGCGATGCCGATCTCCGTGGCGCGCTGCAGCACGCCGGCGGCGCCGTCGCCTGCCACCGCCAGCCCGGCGACATCGCCTTTCACGTCGGCCAGGAACACCGGGACACCCATGCGCGAGAAGCCTTCGGCCAGGGTCATCAAGGTCACGGTCTTGCCGGTGCCGGTGGCGCCGGCCACCAGTCCGTGGCGATTGCCGAAGCGTCCTTCCAGCACGACCGGGATGTCGTCGGTGACGCCTTTGCCGAGCAGGAACGAGGCCATAGCGCAGATCCGGTGGGAAATGCCGGATTCTAGCGGGCAATCCGGCCGCGCAAACCGGGCGGGGCTTGACCCCGGATTTCGACCGCGCTGTCCGGCTGCCGGCGGCCGACAGGCAGTGCAACAATGCAGCCTGTGTGCCAGCCGCTTGCCGCCCTTCTTCAAGGCATTCCAGGCCCGCTGCGCCACCACCAAGCTAACGGCCCACTGACCCTGCCGGCCCCGCCGCCTTGCCCCGGTGTCGCCCCGGCGGCTACCCTGCCTGCCTTTCCGCTGTACTGCCTACGATGCCGCTCGCTCATTTTGGTTTGCGCCCATGGCCGGTTCTGGTCGTGGTGGCGCTGATGTCTGTCGTCCCCGCTGCCCACGCCATTTCCAAACGCGACACGGAGAAGGCCGCCGTGCTCGATGCCCGCATGGCCGCCGCCGAAAAGCGTTACCGCGATGCGCTGGTGCTGGTGAACAACTCCGACCCCAAGGGCACCGCCGAAGGCGATGCCGCGTTGGAGGACATGGAAGATGTCATCGACGCCTGCATCAAGCAGCGCGGCTGCCTGGTCGCCAATCAGCTGGCCACCTACAAGCGCCTGCTGAAGGCGCGCGCCGATGCCGAAGCGCCGGCCGCCGAAGATCCGCAGGACGACGACACCCTGCTGCAGGCCGACCCGGACCACCTCGGCCCGGCGGCGAACGGCGTGCCCGAGGCGGCGCGTGCCGCCACGCTGCTCAACGACCAGCGCCACGATTTCGACAAGATGGTGCAGTACAACCCTGCCGTGCAGGCCGGCATCCGCCGCTGGCTGACCGACATGCGCCCGGCGCTGCTGACCAGCTACGAGAACTACAGCAACCTGCGCGGGGTGATGTGGCCGGAATGGCAGAAGCGCGGCCTGCCCGAGGCGCTGCTGTTCGGCATCATGGCCAAGGAATCCAACGGCAAGGTGCACGCCAGTTCGCGTGCCGGCGCGGCCGGGTTGATGCAGTTCATGCCGGCCACCGGGCGTCGCTTCGGGCTGGGCCCGGACGGCACCGGCTTCGACACGCGCTTCGATGCACGCAGCGCCGCCGAAGCCAGCGCCGCCTACCTCAACGAGCGCATGGCCGGGCTCAACCGCAACATTGAACTGGCGCTGGCCGCCTACAACGGTGGCGAAGGCCGTGCCGCGCGCGTGTTCTCGCAGAGCGGCGGGCGCGGGTTCTGGGAGCAGGATGTCTACAACCAGTTCCCGGCCGAAACCAAGGACTACGTGCCGATGGTGATCGCTGCGGCATGGATCTTCCTGCACCCGCGCCAGTACGGTGTGGACTTCGCCAAGCTCGACGCGCAGCCGGCCACGCTGAAGCTGGCCAAGTCGACCACCATCTACGAACTCACCATCTGCCTGGGCAGCATGGGCACGCGCGACGGTTACATGCGTGCGTTGCGCAACCTCAACCCGCGCTATGAATCCGATGGCTGGATCCCGGCCGGCACCGTCATCAACGCCACCAACCGCATCGTCAGCCTGTACACGCGCTACTGCGTGAACGGCCCGCGCGCGGACCTGGCACGCACGCTGATCACCGCCGATCTCAACAGCGCGATCGTGCGCAGCAGCAGCGCCCCCGAGTACGTGCCCAGCGTGGCGGTGGGCGATGTCAGCCCGATGGCCGGCGTGCCGACCACCGTGGCCACCGGCCAGCCGGCGATCGCCAAGCCCAAGGCCAAGCAGGCGCGCAGCTACACCATCGCCAGGGGCGACACGCTCGGCCGCGTCGCGCAGAAGTACCAGTGCGAGGTCAAGGAGCTGGCCAAAGCCAATGGCCTGAAGGCACCGTCGTATGCGCTCAAGCCAGGGCAGAGCATCAAGCTGGCCGGCTGCGATCGCTGAGCAGCGCTTGCAGTACCGCGTGGGTTAGAGCATCGGCCAGCTGCTTCGGCAAGCTGCGCCGGGCCGCGCTCCGTTAGAAGCGGTAGGCCGCCGCGTAGGAGCGGACCCGGCCGCGACGAAGCAGTCCGGGTAGTTCCGGCACAGGCAAGGCAGTTCCGAATCGGAGGCTGGAGTCAGAAAGGCCCAAGCGCCCCAGCCTCACTGAGCATGCCACGTCGCGGTCGGGCCCGCTCCTACGCCCGCATCGTTCTTGTGGGAGCCGGACTGGGCATCGGTCTTGTAGCGAGCTGGTCTGGCGGCGATGACACCTTCGCGGCGGCGTTTTCGTCGCAGACCCATGCTCCTGCATCGGAGTAGGCCATCGAATTGATCAGCGGAGATCGTCGGCCAGCGTAGGCAGGCGCACCGCATCGGGGCACTGCGCCGAGCTGCGCCGTTGTAGGAGCGGACCTGGCCGCGACGAACCAGTCCGGGTAGTTCCAACGTAGGCGAGACGCTCTGCATCGAAAGCTGGGAGGGCGACATGCGCCTGCGCATTGAACGTCGTCGAGGAGGCCTGTCGCGGTCAGGCCCGCTCCTACGAGGGCGTCGCTGTTGCATTACCGAAGCGAACAGCGCAGGCGCGCGGCGGTGATCAGCCCACCTGGCGACGGGCGAGCGCTTGCCCCAGGCGCACCGATGTCTCCGCGGCAAGTCCGCCATCGAGCTTTGCGACACCGGGCGGCAGCAGCACGATCACGGTCGAGCCGTAATTGAAGCGCGCCATCTCCGCAAACTTCTCCAGCACGATGCTCTTGCCGCGATAGTCTTTGCGCGTGATGCGGTCGCCGTAGCGCGGGATCTCCACGCCGCTCCATACCGTTTCCACGCCCGACACCAGCAGCGCGCCCACCATCACCGAGACCATCGGGCCGAAGTCGGTGTCGAAGTGGCAGACCAGGCGCTCGTTGCGCGCGAACAGCCGCGGCACATTGCGCACCGCATCCGGGCCGACGCTGAACAGGCGGCCGGGTACGTGCACAGTCTCGCGCAGGGTGCCGGTCCACGGCATATGCACGCGGTGGTAGTCCTTGGGCGAGAGGTAGACGGTGGCGAACAGGCCGTCGTTGAACGGCTGCGCCGCTTCGGCGTCGCCGAGCAATTCGGCGGCAGTGAACGACTGCCCCTTGGCCTGGAAAATGCGGCCGTTCTCGATCGGGCCGAGCTGGCTGATGCGCCCGTCGGCGGGCATCAGCAGCGCCGCAGGATCGGCGTCGGGCACGCGTGCGCCCGGCTTCAAGGCGCGGGTGAAGAATGCATTGAAGGTGGGATAGGCGCGCGGGTCCGGTTCCAGTGCCTCGCCCAGGTCCACGCCGAACTTGCGCGTGACCGTGTCGATCAACCATTGCTTGGTGGACGGCGTATCGGAATAGGCCAGCGCGCGCGCCAGCGAGGACAGCAACCGGTGCGGCAGCACGTAGGTCAGGGAAGTGACGAGACTCACGGAGCGGTTACCTTGGTCAGTTGCTGGAGGTCGGCGGCGATCGCCTTGGGGTCGAGCGGGGGACGGATCAGCCCGGCCAGGCGGCCCTGCGGATCGAGCACGGCGATGCCGGCCGAGTGATCCATGCTGTAGTCGTTGGGATTGTCCGCAAAGCCCTTGCCCGGCACTTTCTGGAACACAAAGCCCAGCGCGGTGGCGAAGCGCTGCAGCGCCGGCACCTCGGCGGTGGCGGCCAGGGTGTCCTTGTGGAAGGCATGCGCATACTCGCCCAGGCGCGCCGGCGGGTCGCGCTGCGGGTCCACCGACACGAACAGCACGCGCGGGCGCAGGCCATCGGGGATGCTTTCCCACTGCTGCTGCGCCACCGCCAGATCGGTCAGCGTGGTCGGGCAGACGTCCGGGCAGAAGGTGAAGCCCAGGAACACCAGCGTCCAATGTCCCTGCAGCTCACCGGGTACCAGCTGGGTGCCGTCGGACTGGCGCAGGCTGAACTGCGGCAGCGTGCGTGGCTGCGGATAAAAGGTGATGGTGCGGGTGGGCGGCCAGGGCGAGCTGGGCGCGGCGCCAAGAAACTTCTGGCCCAGCAACAGCCCCAGGCCGGCGGCCAGCGCCACCAGCAGCACGATGCCGGTATTGCGATTGAACATGGCGGTTTCCAGTGCAACGGACGCTCATGATACCGATCCGACCTCTATAATCGTGGGCCGATTCCTCTTTAGTTGTTGCCATGACTGCCGCCGCGGCCGACGAACTGCACACCATCATCGACCTGATCCGCTACGGCACCAGCCGTTTCAATGCAGCCGGTCTGACCTTCGGCCATAGCTACGACAATGCGCTGGACGAGGCCACCCAACTGGTCCTGCACAGCCTGCATCTGCCGCACGATCTGGGCCCGGCCTATGGTCAGGCGCGCCTGCTGCGCTCGGAAAAGGAGCAGGTGCTGGGCCTGTTCGAGCGCCGCATCAACGAGCGCGTGCCGGCGGCGTACCTGACCGGCGAGGCCTGGTTCGCCGGGCTGAGCTTCAAGAGCGATGCGCGTGCGCTGGTGCCGCGTTCGCCGATCGCCGAGCTGATCGAGGCCGGCTTCGAACCCTGGCTGGGCGGACGCGAAGTCACCCGCGCGCTGGACCTGTGCACCGGTTCGGGCTGCATCGCGATCGCCATGGGCCACTACAACCCGCAGTGGGACGTGGACGGCGTTGACATCAGCGACGACGCGCTGGCACTGGCCGCCGAAAACAAGGCGCGCCTGCATGCCGACAATGTCACCCTGCTCAAGTCGGACCTGTTCGCCGGGCTGGGTGGCCGCCAGTACGACCTGATCGTCACCAATCCGCCGTATGTCACCAACGACGAAACCGACGCGCTGCCGCAGGAGTATTCCTACGAGCCGGAGCTGGGTCTGCGTGCGGGCGACGACGGCCTGGATCTGGTGCTGAAGATCCTGCGCGATGCGCCGCAGCATCTCAGCGAAGACGGTCTGCTGATCTGCGAAGTGGGCGAGTCCGAGCAGCACCTGATCAAGCTGCTGCCGGAAGTGGATCTGGCCTGGGTCGAGTTCAAGGTGGGGCAGATGGGCATCTTCGCGGTCGAATGCCGCGAGCTGATCGCGCACGGCGCGCGCATCGCCGAGCTGGCCAGTGCGCGCTGAGTCGTCCATCGCGCGTCCGCAGCTGAGCGATCTGCTGTTGCTGGTGCCGGTGTCCATCTTCGGTGTCGGCATTCCGCTCAGTTTGATCGACGTGGTGTACCGCCTGTTCGACCCGATGTACGGCGGTCCCTTGCCAGAGCGCTTGTTGAGGGCGGGGGCGGAGATCGGCTTCGGCCTGATGGCGTTTTTCGGCCTGGTGTCGGCGTGGATCGTGGTGGTCAGTTCGGATGCGGCCTTGCGTGCGCATCGGCGCCGCACGCTCATTGTGGCACTCGGCCTGCTGGTCGGAACTGGCGTTGCGCTGCACCTGCTCGCCGATTGGCTGCTGAGTGGGCGCATTAAGCTGGATGTCTTTGCGCTGGTGTTCAGCGGCCTGTTGGCGGTGGCACCGATGCTGGTGGCGGCACGTCACCTGCCGCGCATCCTGCGCGCCACGCCACCTGCTGCAATGTTGAGAGGATGCCGTCATGGGCAGTAACAGTTTCGGCCGCCTGTTGACGGTCACCACCTTCGGCGAGTCGCACGGGCCGGCGATCGGCTGCGTGGTCGACGGTTGCCCGCCGGGCCTGGAGATCGCGCCGGAAGAATTCACCCACGATCTGCAGCGGCGTGCATCCGGTAAGAGCCGGCATACCTCGGCGCGCCGCGAAGCCGACGAGATCGAGATCCTGTCCGGCGTCTACGAAGGCCGCACCACCGGCACGCCGATCGGCCTGCTGATCCGCAACACCGATCAGCGTAGCAAGGACTACAGCAACATCGCCCAGCAGTTCCGTCCCGGGCACGCCGACTACACCTATTGGCAGAAGTACGGCATCCGCGATCCGCGCGGCGGCGGGCGTTCGTCCGCGCGCGAGACCACCATGCGTGTGGCCGCCGGGGTGATCGCCAAGAAGTGGCTCAAGCAGCGCTACGGCGTGCTGGTGCGCGGATTTCTATCGCAGCTGGGCGAGATCCGCCCGACCGGTTTCGACTGGAATGCGGTCGAGGACAACCCGTTTTTCTGGCCGCATGCCGAGCAGGTGCCGGAGCTGGAGACCTACATGGACGCGCTGCGCAAGTCCGGCGATTCGGTCGGCGCGCGCGTGGACGTGGTGGCCGGTGGCGTGCCCGCGGGCTGGGGCGAGCCGATCTACGGCAAGCTCGATGCCGAACTGGCCGCGGCCTTGATGAGCATCAATGCGGTCAAGGGCGTGGAGATCGGCGACGGTTTCGCCAGCGCCGCGCAGAAGGGCACCGAACACCGCGACCTGATCACCCCGGAAGGCTTTCTCAGCAATCATGCCGGCGGCATCCTGGGCGGCATTTCCACCGGCCAGGCGATCACCGCCTCGATGGTGCTCAAGCCGACCTCCAGCCTGCGCCTGCCTGGCGCGACCGTGGACGCGGACGGCGCGGTGGTCGATGTGATCACCACCGGCCGCCACGATCCCTGCGTCGGTATCCGCGCTACCCCGATCGCCGAGGCGATGATGGCGCTGGTGTTGATGGACCAGGCCTTGCGTCATCGCGCCCAGTGCGGCGATGTCGGCGAGGTGACGCCACGCATTCCCGGTCAGGCCGATGTCTGAGTCGCCCCGCGCCAAGGTGTGGGTCAGCCAGCCGCTGTTCGACGATGTCGTCGCGCAGTTGGGCGAGCATTTCGAGCTGACCACCACCGCGCGCGTCACCGCGTATTCGCCGGCCGAGCTGGCTGCGCGGCTGGCATCGCTGGACGGTGCGCTGATCACCCTCAACGAGCGTATCGGCACGGCGGAAATCGCCTCTGCACCGCAGCTGCGCGCGATCGCCAACGTCGGCGTGGGCTACAACAACCTGGATCTGGATGCGCTCAGCGCTGCCGGCATCCTGGCCAGCAACACCCCGGATGTACTGACCGAGACCACGGCCGATCTCGGCTTTGCCTTGCTGATGGCCACCGCACGCCGCATCACCGAAGCCGAGCGCTGGCTGCGCGACGGGCAGTGGGGGCAGTGGTCGTTCAAGACCATGCTCGGTGCCGATCTCCACGGCAGCACGCTGGGCATCCTGGGCATGGGCCGGATCGGGCAGGGCATCGCCCGCCGCGGCGCGCATGGCTTCGGCATGCGCGTGCTGTACCACAACCGCAGCCAGCTGCCGGCCACCACCGAACAGGCGCTCGGCGCGCAGTACGTGGACCTCGACACGTTGCTGGCGCAGTCCGATCACCTGGTGCTGGTGCTGCCGTACACCAGGGACTCGCACCACATCATCGATGCCGCGGCGCTGGGCAAGCTGCGCCCCACCGCCACGCTGGTGAACATCGCGCGCGGCGGCCTGGTCGATGAAATCGCGCTGGCCGATGCGCTCGCCAACGGGCGCCTGGCCGGTGCCGGCCTGGATGTCTACGAAGGCGAGCCGTCCGTCCGTCCCGAGCTGCTGGCCCTGCGCAACGTCGTGCTCACCCCGCATATCGGCAGCGCCAGCCTGGCCACGCGCCGCGCGATGGTGCAGCTGGCGGTGGACAACCTGATTGCCGCGCTGGGCAAAGGCCCCAATGCCGGCCATCCGCCGAGCGCGCTGAATGCCGATGCGGTGGTTGCTGCCAAACAGGGCGGCGCGCGCGCTGGCGAAGCGACCAGCACCGGCACCGGCAAAACCGTCACGACCAAACGATAGGGAACCTCCGCGGCCAGCTTTGGAGGTTCCCCGAACCCACTGCGCAAGCGCGTTCCCCCTCTTTTCTTATTCGATAAAGACAATCTCATGAGCAACGAAAACCGTCGTTTCAACGTCGCGGTCGTGGGCGCCACCGGCGCTGTCGGCGAGACCATGCTGAGCATCCTGGCTGAGCGCAACTTCCCGGTCGCCACCCTGTACGCGCTGGCCTCGGCGCGCTCGGCCGGCGGGCAGGTGGAGTTCAATGGCGGCAAGGTCGATGTGCTGGACCTGGCCGACTTCGACCCCACCGGCGTGGACATCGCGCTGTTCTCCGCAGGCGGCAGCGTGTCCAAGGAGTACGGCCCCAAGTTCGCCGCCGCCGGCGCGGTGGTGATCGATAATTCCTCCGCGTTCCGCTACGACGACGACGTGCCGCTGGTGGTGTCGGAGGTCAATCCCGAAGCGCTGAAGCAGCGCCCGCGCGGCATCGTCGCCAACCCCAATTGCTCGACCATGCAGATGCTGGTCGCGCTCGGCCCGATCCACCGCAAGTACGGCATCGAGCGCATCAATGTGGCGACCTACCAGTCGGTCTCCGGCGGCGGGCGTTCGGCGATGGAAGAGCTGGGCAAGCAGACCAGCGAGCTGCTGAGCTTCCAGCAGATCGACCCGCAGCGTTTCCCGGTGCAGATCGCCTTCAACCTGATTCCGCACATCGACGACTTCCAGGACAACGGCTACACCAAGGAAGAGATGAAGCTGGTCTGGGAGACCCGCAAGATCCTGGGCGACGACTCCATCCAGGTGAATCCCACCGCGGTGCGCGTGCCGGTGTTCTACGGTCACTCCGAAGCGGTGGCGATCGAAACCCGCGACAAGATCAGCGTCGAAGACGCGCGCGCGCTGCTGGCCGCATCGCCCGGCGTGGAAGTGGTGGACGAGCGCAAGCCTGGCGGCTACCCGACGCCGGTCACGCATGCCTCCGGCAAGGACGCGGTGTTCGTCGGCCGTATCCGTGAGGACCTGTCGCATCCGCGCGGCCTGAATCTGTGGATCGTCTCGGACAACATCCGCAAGGGCGCCGCGCTCAATGCCGTGCAGCTGGCCGAGCTGGTCGCACAGGAAGGCTGAGCACGGGAGTTTGTAGGAGCGCGCTGGCGCGCGATGAAGCTCTCCCAGTGAAGCCTCATCGCGCACAAGTGCGCTCCTACCCATGCACTGTCGATGGCCTGCAGCATGGATGTCGCATCGCGGCATCGCGTCCGCAGCTGCGCTCTGCATCGGGTCGCCGACTTTTTCGCTCATGCAGCGGCTATATTGATGCCCATGAAACATAGGGGCGGGGGCGCGATGCGTCCGATACAAGGGATAGGTGCGCTGCTGCTGATGGCCTGCAGCGGCGCTGCCATGGCGTTGGGCTTGGGCGATATCCGGGTGCTGTCCAGGCCCGGGCAGCCGTTGGTGGCCGAGATTCCGGTCATCTCCAACGAGCCGGGCGAACTCGACAACGCACGTGTGGCGCTGGCATCGGCCACCACGTTTGCACGGGTCGGCCTGGAGCGCCCGCAGGGCCTGGTCAGCAACCTGCAGTTTCAGTTCGCGCAGGACGCGCGCGGGCGTGCGGTGATCCGTGTGACCAGCAGCCAGGCAGTGGAGCAGCCGGCGATCAACTTCCTGATCGAGGTGGAGTGGGGCCAGGGCCGGCTGGTGCGCGAGTATTCCGCACTGGTCGATGCGCCCA
Source organism: Xanthomonas sp. NCPPB 3218 (assembly GCF_056725185.1). Taxonomy (NCBI): domain Bacteria; kingdom Pseudomonadati; phylum Pseudomonadota; class Gammaproteobacteria; order Lysobacterales; family Lysobacteraceae; genus Xanthomonas; species Xanthomonas sp. NCPPB 3218. Next base: position 3,215,659 of record NZ_CM161516.1, on the reverse strand, counting down.
ACACCGCCGCGGCGATCGCCGAGCCAGGCATCGAGGCGCCGCGCGCCGGGGCCAGCAACGCCATCGCACGCGCGCCGGCCGCCGCGCCCGCAGCCGCCGCCGAACGCGCCGGACAGGCCGCCGACGCGGCGGCGCCTGGCGCACGTTCCAGCACGCGCGCTGCCGCGCCGGTGCCGGCCGGCGATGCGTTGCCGGCGGTGCGCTCGGGCCAGACCTTGTCGGAGATCGCTGCCGCGGTGGCCCGTTCCAGCGGGCATTCGCTCGACCAGACCATGCTGGCGCTGCTGCGTACCAACCCGGACGCCTTCATTGGCGGCAACATCAATCGATTGAAGCAGGGCGCAGTGCTGCGCACCCCGCAGGAGGATGCGCTGGCGCAGGTCGGCGCCGCCGAGGCGGCGGTGATGGTGCGCGAGCAGGCCGCGCAGTGGCGGCAGGCGCGCTCGGCGATTCCGCAGCCGGCCGAGGCCGGCGCTGCGGCCGCAACGCCCGCGCCTGCCGCAGCGGCGGCGTCGGCGTCGGCGGGTGCCGGCGCGCGGCTCGAGATCGCCCCTGCAGTGGCGAGTCAGACCAACACCGCCGGCGCCACGTCCGGCACCAGTGCCGAAGGCGAGGGCGACATGGCGGCCAACCAACAGTTACAACAGGCCAGGGAAGACATCGCCACCCGCGATGCGGAATTGCAGGATCTGCGCACCCGCGTGGCCGATCTGGAAAAGCTCAAGCAGCAACAACAGGCCTTGATCGCCATGAAGGACACCGACCTGGCGGCCGCGCAGAAGCGGCTGTCGGAGACGCCGGCTGCGGCACAGCAGGGCAGCGGGTTTCCGCTGTGGCTGATCGGTGGCCTGGTGTTGATCGTCGCGGCGGTCGTCGCCTGGCTGGCGGCGCGCCGGCGCAAACCCTCGCCGCTGCCGCCTTTGCCGCGGCGTCAGTTCGATTTCGTGCCGGTCGGTGCCGCGGCAGACGCCGCCGAACCGCAGGACGATGCGCAGGCCACCGTGCCCAGCGAGCACGATGTGCTGCACGACCCCGAATTCGAACAAGCCGATCTGCGCGAAGAAGAACGCGCCCAGCAGACGCAGCAACCGCTGTCCGATGTGCTGCGCCGCGAGCCGCTGTTGTCCGAGCCTGCCGCCGCGCCGCCGGCGGTCGCCAGCGATGACTGGCGCTCGCTGCGCGCAACGCCGCCAGCGCCTCCGGTAGAGCAGCCGGCGTTCGTCGCGCCCGAGGACGCGATGCCGGAGCCGCCGAGGTCCGCGCACGCGCAGCCGGAAGACGGCCAGGTACCGCAAGGTGATGTTGCGCATGCCAGCAGCGATCTGCCGCCGGGCGTGCCGTCCGCGTCGGTCGCCACGCAGGACCGCCTGGATGTCGATCCGGCCCCCATCGCGCCGGCCGCTACGCCCAGCGCGGTGAACAGCAGGGAATTCGTCTCGGCAGGGCGCGATCGTCTGGAGCTGGCCGTGGCCTACATGGACCTTGGCGACAGGGACACCGCGCGTGGCCTGTTGCTGGAAGTCGCGGCAACCGGCGACGAGGCCAGCCGCGCCGAGGCCGCCGAACTGCTGGAACGCCTGGCATGAGCCCGGCGCTGGACAGCATGGCCGCCGCACGCGAGCGCCGCATCGATTACGTGGAATTCGCCTCGCTCGATCTGGAGGCCAGCCGCGCCTTTTTCGAAGCCGTGTTCGGCTGGCAGTTTCAGGCCTATGGCCCGGATTATCTGGCCTTCAACGACGGTCGTCTGGACGGCGGTTTCTATCGCGCCACCGCTGCAGCGCCGGCAGACGCTGGCCCATTGGTCGTGCTGTATGCCGACGCGCTGGAGCCCATGGCCGAGCGCGTTCGCGCGGCCGGTGGCGAGATCGTCAAGCCGGTGTTCGGCTTTCCCGGCGGCAGCCGCTTTCATTTCCGCGAGCCGGGCGGTAACACGCTGGCAGTGTGGTCCGAGCGCACGGTCGGCTAGTCCGCGCGCTCCATCGATTCGATAACAGGCAGGTTCCGATGCGTTACGCGCTGGGCGTGGAGTACGACGGCAGCGAGTTCCAGGGCTGGCAGCAGTTGGGGGAACATGGCGGGCCGAGCGTACAGGCCAGCCTGCAGGCGGCGCTGTCCTCGGTGGCCGATGCCCCGGTGCAGGTGGTGTGCGCGGGCCGCACCGATGCCGGCGTGCACGGCGAATGCCAGGTGGTGCATTTCGACAGCGATGCGCGCCGCGAGCCGCGTGGCTGGATGCTGGGCACCACCGCGCGCCTGCCGCCCTCGATCGCGGTGCGCTGGTGCGTGCCGGCCGCCGCCGACTTCCATGCGCGGTTTTCCGCACGCGCACGCCGCTACCGGTATCGCCTGCTGAATCGGCAGATACGCCCGGCGCTGTATCGCCAGACCTTGAGCTGGGAACGGCGCCCGCTGGATGCCGATGCCATGCACGCAGCCGCGCAGGCCTTGTTGGGCGAGAACGACTTCAGCGCATTTCGCAGTGTGCAGTGCCAGGCCCTGCATGCACGCCGCAACCTGCAGGCCATCAGCGTGCAACGCATCGGCGAGGTGGTGGAGGTGCAGGTCCAGGCCAATGCATTCCTTCATCACATGGTGCGGAATATTGTTGGCTCGCTGATCCTGATCGGAACCGGGGAACAACCGGGCGACTGGATCGCGACGTTGCTGGCCGGCCGCGACCGCACGGTGGCCGGGCCGACAGCGCCGCCACAAGGTCTGGTCTTCGTCGGGCCGCTGTATCCCGCAGAGTGGCATCTGCCCGCTGAGGTAACCCAATGAATCGATCGCTGTACCGCACCCGTATCAAGTTCTGTGGCATGACTCGCGCCGGTGATATCCGACTGGCCGGCGAGCTGGGTGTGGACGCGGTAGGTTTCATCTTTGCGCATGGCAGCCCGCGCCGCGTGGCGCCAGCCGAGGCGCGCGCGATGCGCCAGGCCACTGCGCCGATGGTCGATGTGGTGGCGCTGTTCCGCAATAATTCCAAGGAAGAAGTGCGCGAAGTGGTGCGCACCGTACGCCCGACCTTGCTGCAGTTCCATGGCGAGGAAGACGACGCGTTCTGCCGCAGCTTCAACCTGCCGTATCTGAAGGCGGTGCCGATGGGCAGCGGCGGGATGAATGGCGAGGACGCCAACGCGCGAACCTTGCAGCTCGCCTTTCCCAATACCGCCGGTTTCCTGTTCGACAGCCATGCGCCCGGTGCAGGCGGCGGTACCGGCAAGACCTTCGATTGGTCGCGCCTGCCGACCGGCCTGCATCGCCCGTTTCTGCTGGCCGGTGGCATCACCGCCGACAATGTGTTCGACGCGATCGTGGCAACGCTGCCGTGGGGCGTGGACGTGTCCAGCGGCGTGGAGCTGGCGCCCGGGATCAAGGACGGCCACATGATGCGCAAGTTCGTCGAAGAAGTGCGCCGGGCCGATTGTCACGAGATGGGGTGAGTTGGGGAATCGGGAATCGGGAATCGGGAATCGGGATTGGGGATTGGGGAATCGGAGTAGGCAGTCTGCTTCGTTGTTTTAATTGCCCTAGATTTTTCGTGTCCTCCAATGATTGATTGCTTAGTCGTAGTCTCTCCGATCACTGAGCGTTCCAATCAGACGCTTGCGGCATCCGTGGTGCGCTGCTGATCTTCTGAAAGTGCGCTGCGCAACCAGCCGGCGAGCTGGTCGATGCGCGGGTCCGGGTTGCGCCTTGCGGCGCACAGCACCCAGCGGCCGCGGGTTGGCGTGAAGCCCCAGGGCGCCAGCAGGCGTCCGGCGGCCAGGTCCGCGGCAACCAGCGGTTGCGGTGCGATCGCCACGCCCAGGCCGGCGGCGGCAGCTTCGAGCAGGTAGACCAGATGTTCGAATTCAGTGCCGAAGCGCAGCGCTTCGGCTGCCACGCCGTGGCTTTGCGCCCATTCCGGCCAGGCCTGCGGGCGCGAGCGGGTATGCAGCAAGGCGTGATCGAGCAGGGCGGCAGGCGCTCTGCCAGCGAGCTGCGTTGCCGATGCCAACTGCGGACTCAGCACCGGACCAATCCACTCCACCCCCAGCTCGTGCACCTGCCAGTCGCCTGGCCAGGGCGGGGTGTCCAGCAGCAGTGCCGCATCCAGGCCGTCCAGATCCGGGCCGGGCGCCTGCTCGTTGGCCGACAGGTGCAGGCGCACCTGCGGCAGATCCCGCTGCAGCCGGCCCAGCCGCGGGATGACCCAGCGCGCCAGCAGGCTGCCCGAGCAGCCCAGCACCAGCGGCGTCTCGCTGCTGGGGCGGCGCAATGCCGCCCAGGTGTCGCCGATCAGCGCAAAGCCCTCACCGGTCGCATCGCGCAGCCGGGCGCCGGCAGGCGTCAGCACCAGGCCGCGACCCTGGCGGGTGAACAGCGCCGCGCCCAGGGCCTGTTCCAGCGAGCGCACGTGCCGGCTGATGGCGCCATGGGTCACGTGCAACTCCTGCGCGGCCCGGCTGACGCTCTGCAGACGCGCGGCGGATTCGAACGCGCGCAGCGCTGCAAGCGGGGGAAGCAGGGTGCTCATATGTGAGTCCAGGTCACAGGTTGCGGCAATCTTATCGATTTATCGCGCGCCGTGGCTGCGCTACAGTAATGCTTCTTGTATGACCGCATCGCTGCAGAGGATTCCCATGTCGGCCCAGCCCATCAGTGACTTTCACGCCTATCCGGACGCTGCCGGCCACTTCGGCAAGTTCGGCGGCCGGTTCGTCGCCGAGACCTTGATCGGCCCGTTGCAGGAACTGGCTGCCGCCTACGACCAGGCGCGCCAGGATCCGGCCTTCATTGCCGAGTACGACAAGGATCTCAAGCATTACGTCGGCCGGCCCAGCCCGATCTACCACGCCGAGCGCCTGAGCCGCGAAGTGGGCGGCGCGCAGATCCTGCTCAAGCGCGAGGACCTGAACCATACCGGCGCGCACAAGATCAACAACACCATCGGCCAGGCCCTGCTGGCCAGCCGCATGGGCAAGACCCGCATCATCGCCGAGACCGGCGCCGGCCAGCATGGCGTGGCCAGTGCCACGGTCGCCGCGCGGCTGGGCCTGGAGTGCGTGGTCTACATGGGTGCCACTGACATCGAGCGGCAGAAGATCAACGTCTACCGCATGAAGTTGCTGGGCGCCACGGTGATCCCGGTGACCTCCGGCTCGGCCACGCTCAAGGACGCGCTCAACGAGGCGATGCGCGACTGGGTCACCAACGTGCAGGACACCTTCTACATCATCGGCACCGTGGCCGGCCCGGATCCGTATCCGCGCATGGTGCGTGACTTCAATGCGATTGTCGGCCGCGAAGCGCGCGTGCAGATGCTGGAGGACTTCGGCCGCCTGCCGGATGCGATCAGCGCCTGCGTCGGCGGCGGCAGCAATGCGATCGGCCTGTTCCATGCCTTCCTCAACGACCCGGGCGTCAAGATCTACGGCGCCGAAGCGGCCGGCGACGGCATCGCCAGCGGCCGTCATGCGGCGTCGATCGCGGCCGGGCGCCCCGGTGTGCTGCATGGCAACCGTACCTATGTGATCTGCGACGACGACGGCCAGATCACCGAAACCCATTCGATCTCCGCCGGCCTGGATTACCCGGGCGTGGGCCCGGAACATTCGTTCCTGTCCGACAGCGGCCGCGCGGTCTATCAGGGCATCACCGACGACGAAGCGATGGCGGCCTTCCATCTGCTGGCGCATACCGAAGGCATCCTGGCCGCGCTCGAATCCAGCCACGCGGTGGCGCAGTCGATCAAGCTCGCGCGCGAGATGCCCAAGGACGCGTTGATCCTGTGCAACCTGTCCGGCCGCGGCGACAAGGACGTGCACACCATCGCTGCGCGCGAAGGCGTGCAGGTCTGATGCCACTGCGGCGCGTCACCGTGACCGCGCTGGCCGACCAACCGGGCGAGCAGGAGCTGCTGTTCGCCTGGCTCGACCGCTGGGCGCCGCAGATCCGCAGCTGCTCGGAAAACAGCGGCTGCGGCTGCTGCCTGGACAGTTTCGACCTCGAGGTCGAGGCCCAGGCATTGACCGAACTGCCGCCTGCCATGTACCAGGACATCCATTGAAGCGGTCGCACCGCCTCTAACTTTCTTGCAAGGTCTTTCAATGCGTCGTATCGACGAAACCTTCCAGCGCCTGCGCGCCGATGGCCGCAAGGCGCTCATCCCCTTCATCACCGCCGGCGACCCGTCGCTGGAAGCCACCGTACCGGTCATGCACGCGCTGGTACGTGCCGGTGCCGACGTCATCGAGCTGGGCGTGCCGTTCTCCGACCCGATGGCCGACGGCCCCACCATCCAGCGCAGCTCCGAGCGTGCGCTGGGCCGTGGTGCCGGCTTGGCCTACGTGCTGGAGGCGGTGCACGAATTCCGCCGCGAAGACGCCGCCACGCCGGTGGTGTTGATGGGCTACCTCAACCCGATCGAGATCCACGGCACCCGGCGCTTCGCCGAAGCCGCCGTCGCTGCCGGTGTGGATGGCCTGCTCCTGGTCGATCTGCCACCCGAAGAAGCGGCCGAGACCCGCACCATCTTCACCGAGGTCGGCCTGGCCCTGATCGCGCTGGCCTCGCCGACCACCAGCGAGCAGCGCCTGGACATGCTGTGCAGCAGTGCCCAGGGGTATCTGTATTACGTCAGCTTCGCCGGCGTCACCGGCGCCTCGAATCTGCTCGACACCCATGCCGCCAGCGACCGCCTGCGCCAGCTGCGCCGGCGTGCCGGCGCTCCGGTGGTGGCCGGCTTCGGCATCAAGGACGCCGCCAGCGCCGCCGCGATGGCCGTCGACGCCGAAGGGGTGGTGGTTGGTAGCGCCCTGGTCGCTGCGCTGGCCGAAGCCACCGACGTCCGCAGCGCCCGCGAACGCGCCGAAGCCTTCCTGGCCCCACTGCGCCAGGCGCTCGACCAGGCCTGAAGCCAACGCCGCTCTCTGCTCCGGGGGAGACGGCGCGGCCTGCGCGCCATCTGGCGCGCCTGCCTTCAAGCGCCGGCGCGGCAGGCGCTGGCCGGGCCATGCAGGCCCCGCATTTAGCCTCCGCGCTACCTCGGCTTTCCCGCGGCGCGTTAGACTGTCGCCCCTCTGCGGCCCACATGGCCGCCCTGCATGGATTGTCATACACGCATGAGCTGGCTCAGCAAATTGATGCCCTCCGGCATCCGCACCGAGAACACCCCGGCCAAGAAGCGCAGCGTCCCCGAGGGCCTGTGGGAGAAGTGCAGCAACTGCGGCAGCGCGCTGTACGGCCCCGAGCTCGAGGAAAACCTCGAGGTGTGTCCCAAGTGCGACCACCATATGGCGATCCGCGCGCGCGCGCGCCTGAACTCGCTGTTCGATCCCGACACCGCAACCACCGAGATCGCCGCCCAGCTGGGCCCGGTCGACGTGCTCAAGTTCAAGGACCAGAAGCGCTACGGCGAGCGCATCAAGGCCAGCCAGAAGAGCAGCGGCGAGTACGACGCACTGATCGCCATGCGCGGCACGCTCAAGGGCAATCCGCTGGTCGCCGCCGCCTTCGACTTCGCCTTCATGGGCGGCTCGATGGGCTCGGTGGTCGGCGAGCGCTTCGCACGCGCGGCCGAAGTGGCGCTGGAAGTCGGCTGCCCGTTCGTGTGCTTTTCCGCCAGCGGCGGGGCGCGCATGCAGGAGGGCCTGTTCTCGCTGATGCAGATGGCAAAGACCTCCGCCGCGCTCGGTCGCCTGCGCGAAGCCGGTCTGCCGTACATCTCGGTGCTGACCCATCCCACCACCGGTGGCGTGTCGGCCTCGTTCGCGATGCTGGGCGATATCAATATCGCCGAGCCGCATGCCCTGATCGGCTTCGCCGGCCCGCGCGTGATCGAGCAGACCGTGCGCGAGACCCTGCCGGAAGGCTTCCAGCGTTCGGAGTTCCTGCTCGACCACGGTGCCATCGACCAGATCTGCGACCGCCGCGACATGCGCGACCGCATCGCCGATCTGACCGCGATGATGATGCGCCAGCCGCATCCGCAGGACGCGGCCGCATGAGGCCAGTGGTTGCGCGCATGCGCGACACCGTCGCACGCGCCGCTGCGCGTGCGTCCACCCGTAGGCAGGAACACCGTAACGCATGAGCAGTCGCAAGTATTTTGGAACCGACGGTATCCGCGGTCGGGTCGGGCAGGGCGTGATCTCGGCCGATTTCGTGCTGCGGTTGGGCAATGCGCTCGGTCGGGTGCTCACCCAGGGCCGCAGCAAGCGCCCGCTGGTGCTGATCGGCAAGGACACCCGGATTTCCGGCTATATGTTCGAAGCCGCGTTGGAAGCCGGCCTGGTCGCCGCCGGCGCCGACGTGCAGCTGATCGGCCCGATGCCGACCCCGGCCATCGCCTTCCTGACCAACACCCTGCGCGCCGACGCCGGCGTGGTGATCAGCGCCTCGCACAACCCGCACTACGACAACGGCATCAAGTTCTTTTCCGCCGAAGGCGAGAAGCTCGACGACGCCACCGAAGCGGCGATCGAGGCCGCGCTGGACGAGCCGTTCCACACCGTGGAATCGGAGCGCCTGGGCAAGGCGATCCGTACCCGCGATGCGATCGGCCGTTACATCGAATTCTGCAAGGCCAGCGTGGCGCGCGGGTTCACCCTGCACGGCCTGAAGATGGTGCTGGACTGCGCGCATGGCGCGACCTATCACATCGCGCCGATGCTGTTCCGCGAACTCGGCGCGGACGTGGTCGTCATCGGTGCCGCACCGGACGGGCTCAATATCAACGCCGGTGTCGGCTCCACGCATATCGACAACCTCGCCGCCAAGGTGCGCGAGAGCGGTGCGCAGCTCGGCATCGCCTTCGATGGCGATGGCGACCGCGTGCTGATGGCCGACGACCAGGGCAACCCGGTCGATGGCGACGATCTGCTCTACGTGCTCGCGCGCTCCTGGCAGGCCAGCGGCCGGCTCACCGGCACCGTGGTCGGCACCTTGATGACCAACTACGGTCTGGAACAGGCGCTGGCCACATTGAACATCCCGTTCCAGCGCGCCAAGGTCGGCGACCGCTACGTGCACCAGGCCCTGGTCGAGGGCGGCGGCACGCTGGGCGGCGAAACCTCCGGCCACCTGCTGTGCCTGGATCGCGCCACCACCGGCGATGGCATCGTCAGTGCGCTGCAGGTGCTCGAGGCACTGGGGCGCGACGGGCAGAGCCTGCGCGAGGCCCTGGGCAGCCTGAGCAAGGTGCCGCAGAAGACCGTCAATGTGCGGCTGGGAGGCGGGGCGGCCAAGGCAATCGTGGAGGCGGCCGGCGTGCAGCAGGCGCTGCAGCAGGCGCAGGCCGCCGTGCAGGGCCGTGGGCGCGCGTTCCTGCGTCCGTCCGGCACCGAGCCGGTGGTGCGCGTGACCGTGGAAGCCGACGACGCCGGCCTGATGCAGGACACGCTCGACCGTCTTTCCGGAGCCGTGCGTGACGCGGCGTGAGTCGCTGATCATTGGTGTGTGCGTGGTCTTTGCCAAGGCCGCGACGTTCTACCTGTTGTATCGCCTGCTGTCCTGAGCGGCAGGCCTTCCTTTCGACTTCCGACCTCAACTGCAGATATCCGTATGAGCGCCCGCATCCCGACCCTGGACATCACCCGTTTCGACAGCGACCGCGACGCCTTCGTCGCCGAGCTCGGCGCGGCCTATCGGCAATGGGGCTTTGCCGGCATCCGCAACCACGGCATCGCGCAGGCGGACATCGACGCGGCGTATGACGTGTTCAAGGCGTTCTTTGCACTGCCCGAAGAGGTCAAGCGTCGCTATCACGTGGAAGGCAGCGGCGGTGCGCGCGGCTATACCGCGTTCGGCGTGGAGACCGCCAAGGATTCCAAGCATTTCGATCTGAAGGAGTTCTGGCATATCGGTCGCGAGATCGCGGACGATTCGCCGTACCGCGCGGTGATGGCGCCGAACCTGTGGCCCGAAGAGGTGCCTGGTTTCCGTGAGCGCGGCTACCGGCTGTACCAGCAGCTGGACCAGCTGGGCTCGCGTGTGCTGTCGGCATTGGCGCTGCATATCGGCCTGCCGCAGGACTACTTTGTCGACAAGACCAACAACGGCAACTCGATCCTGCGGCCGATCCACTACCCGCCGATCACCAGCGACGACATCCCCAACGTGCGCGCCGGTGCGCACGGCGACATCAATTTCATCACCCTGCTGGTCGGCGCCAGCGCGGCCGGGCTGGAAGTGCGCTCAAACGATGGCGAGTGGGTGCCGTTCACTGCCGACGCCGACACCATCGTGGTCAACATCGGCGACATGCTGCAGCGCCTGACCAACCACGTGTATCCGTCCACCATCCATCGCGTGGTCAATCCGCCGGGCGAACAGGCGCGCAAGCCGCGCTATTCGGTGCCGTTCTTCCTGCACCCCAATCCGGATTTCCTGATCGACGTGCTGCCTTCGTGCATCACCGCCGACAATCCGTGCCGCTACCTCGAGCCGATTACCGCGCACGGTTTTCTGGAAGAACGTCTGCGTGAGATCAAGCTGAAGTAATCCGTTCGCAGCCGCGATAGCGCGGCCAGCGGCTGCGCTCGCAGCATCGGCGATGACCTCCGCCACAGTTTGATTCATAAAATTCTGCTGGCGGCCGGTTAAAGCTTGCATTCACCTCAGCCGATAACCCAGTCTGATCGCTAGCGCGACGTCGGATTCGCCTGGCGCCCGCTGCCGATTGCACTAGGCTTGGGGGGCGCATGCAGACGCAGTGGTTCAAACGGATCGGCCCGGTTTTGGGGTTGCTGGCGTACTGCGCCGCAAGCTGTGCGTGGGCGACGCCGCTCAGCGTGACCGTCGTCGATGCCAACGGCATGTTGGTCGATGCGGTAGTGAGTCTGGAGCCGGCACGTCCGGTGGCCGCCGGTGGGGCGCCCAGGACCGTCGAGATGGACCAGGTCAACTCGCAGTTCGTACCTGCGGTGCTGGCGGTGCGCACCGGTACCCTGGTGCGGTTTCCCAACAACGACCAGATTCGCCATCAGGTCTATTCGTTCTCTGCCGCAAAGCGTTTTGAGTTGCCGCTGTTCCAGGGCAGCACTGCCGCGCCGGTGCGCTTCGACCAGGCTGGTCTGGTGACGGTGGGCTGCAATATCCACGACTGGATGCTGGGCTATATCGTGGTGCTGGACACGCCGTATTTCGGCAAGACCGGCAGCGACGGTCGCGTGCAGCTGGACGCGCCGGCAGGCAACTACACCTTGCGGGTCTGGCATCCGCGCATCAAGGGCGCCGCACTCGCAGAGCCGGTGGCGCTTGCGCGCGAGGCCGTGCAACGGCGCGTGACCTTGCAGACCACCGGCGCCGCACCGGCGGTGGCACCTCCGGATGCGCGCGTGCGCGCGCTGCAGGACAAGTTCCGCCGCGCCGACCCGCAGAAGCCCAAGCCATGAAGGCCATGCGCCTGCATACCCGCATCGCGGCGTTTCTGGTGCTGGTCGTGCTCGCCACGCAGGCGTTGACTTTCATCGCGGTGCAGGTCGCCACCGAGCGCAGCGTCAAGGCGCAGCTCGGCGAAGAGCTACAGATCGGCGAGCGCGTCTGGCAACGCATCAATCTGCGCCGCGACGAACAACTGCTGCAGTCGGCCTCGGTGCTGGCCGACGACTTCGGTTTCCGCGCGGCCGTGGCCAGCGGCGATGTGCCGACCATGCAATCGGCATTGCGCAACCACGCCGCGCGCATGTCGGCGCAGACCGCGCTGCTGCTGGCGCCGGATGGCGAATTTTTGACCGGGCTTGCCGATCTGCCGCAAACCGAACAGCTGCGCGCAGTGCAGACCCTGCTGCAGCAGGCGCAGCGCGATGGGCGTGCGGTGGGCGTGGTCGCACTGGACCGACGCATCGTGCGGCTGGCGGTGGTGCAGGTACTGGCACCGAGCCGGGTGGGCTGGATCGCGATCGGCAACGAATCCGGCGACGGTCTCGCGCAGGATTTCCGTTCCACCACCGGGCTGGATGCGACCTTCTTCACCGATGGTCCGCCGGTGCGGGTACTGGCGTCCACGCTGGAGCCGGCCGCGCGCGCCGAGTTCGCGCAGCAGTTGCCGACCGCCGAACGCGCACAGGGCGCGGCGGTCGCGTTGACGCTGGCCGAGTCGCGTTACCTGGTCAAACTGCAGTCGATCCAGGGCGACAGTCATGTGCGGGTCGCGCTGCAGGCCTCGCTGGATCGCGCGGTGGCGCCGTACCGCGTGCTCAAGTTGCGCATCCTGCTGCTGGCGGGCCTGGCCACGGCTGCGGCGCTGGGTGTGGCGATCTTCCTGGCGCGCAGCGTCAGCAGGCCGGTCGCGCAGCTGGTGCAGGCAGCGCGGCGCATCCAGCGCGGCGACTACCACACCGCGGTCGAGGTGCCCTCCGGGCGCGAACTGGCCGAGTTGGCCGACAGCTTCGGGCGCATGCAGCAGCAGATCGCCAGTCGCGAGCAGCACATCCTGCATCAGGCGCGCCACGATGCCCTGACCGGTCTGCCCAATCGCATCTGGTTGCTGGAGCGGCTGAAGGACGTGGTGGAGCAGACCGTGGCCTCCGGCGGCACGGCCGCAGTGCTGATCCTGGATCTGGAACGCTTCAAGGAACTCAACGACAGCCTGGGCCACGATTTTGCCGACCAGGTCCTGGTCGAAGCAGGCCGCCGCCTTGCCGACGTGGTGCAGGAACCCAATCTCGTCGGGCGGCTGGGCAGCGACGAATTCATGGTGGTGGTGGCGCAGACCGACGTCACCACCGTGCAGCAGGATGCACAGCGCTTGCTGCTGCAGTTGCGCCGTCCGCTGGCGCTGCCGCAGGCGCGCATCCAGCTGGAAGCCAGCATCGGCATCGCCCTGATTCCCGAACACGGCGCCGATCCGGACACCTTGTTGCGGCGCGCGGACATCGCACGGCGCCAGGGCGGCAACGTCACCACCGTCGGCGCCAGCGTGTATCGCCTGGGCCAGGACGAGCAGCATCTGCGCCGGCTGCGCCTGACCGGCGATCTGCGTCAGGCCATCGGCGGCAACGAACTGACCTTGCGCTTCCAGCCCAAGATCTGCCTGCGCAACGATCGCGTCGAACAGGTCGAGGTGCTGGTGCGCTGGCAGCATCCGGTGCTCGGGGCGATCGGCCCGGACGAATTCATTCCGCTGGCCGAGCACTCCGGCGTGATCCATCCCTTGACCCGCTTCGTGCTGGACGAGGCGCTGCGCTGCCAGGCGCACTGGCGCAGGCAGGGGCTGGAACTGGGAATGGCGATCAATCTCTCCGCACTGGATCTGTCCGACCCCGGCTTGCCCGATTACGTGCGTGGCCGTCTGGAGCATCACGCGGTGCCGGCGCAGTCGGTGACGCTGGAACTGACCGAAAGCGCGCTGATGCGCGATGTCGAATCGGCGCTGCACATGCTGCACCAGCTGCGCAGCGTCGGCGTGCGTCTGTCCATCGACGACTTCGGCACCGGCTATTCCTCGTTGGCGCAACTCAAGCGCATGCCGGTGAATGAATTGAAGATCGACAAGAGCTTCGTCATGCAACTGGCCGAGGGCACCGACGATGCGTTCATCGTGCGCAGCACGATCGATCTCGGGCACAACCTGGGCTTGAGCGTGATCGCCGAAGGCGTGGAGAACGCCACCGCGCTGGGGCTGCTGCGCGGTTATGGCTGCGACATGGTGCAGGGCTATCTGTATTCGCCGCCACTGGAAGAAGTGCCGCTGGTCGCCTGGTGCATGCGGCAACTCGATCTGGCGCCGGCGGCGCAGGCAGGAGTGCATCGATGAGCAAATGGCGGGGCGCGCTGCTGTCTGTGGCACTGGCCGGGCTGACCAGCGCGCCCGCGTCGGCGATCGCCGGCGACGGGCGCCTGCTCGCCACCGGTGGCGTGTCGATGATCGAAGGCAGCAGCGGTGGCGGCATCGTGCCGTGGGCCACGCTGTCGGGCTACGGCACCCGCGACGAACTGGGCAGCGTGTTGTTCGCCACGCATGTGGACAGCGGCGATTACCGGCTCGACGTGCAAGGTGCCGCGCTGACGGTCGGCAACCGGCTGGAACTTTCGCTGGCGCGGCAACGGCTGGATCTGGGCACCCTGCAGGATCGGCTGGGCCTGCCATGGAATGCGCTTGGCCAGGACGTGTTCGGCGCCAAGCTGCGGGTCTACGGCGATCTGGTCTACGGACATGCGCCGCAGGTCAGCGTGGGCATGCAGTACAAACGCCTGCGCGATGGCACGCTGCCGCTGGCGATCGGCGCGCGCGACGATCACGGCACCGATGTGTATGTCAGTGCCAGCCGCTTGTTCCTGCAGGCCGCGGGCGGCTATCAACTGCTGCTCAACGGTACGCTGCGCGCGACCCGCGCCAATCAGACCGGCTTGCTCGGTTTCGGCGGCGATCGCCGCAACGCCTATCGGCTGGTCGGCGAAGCCAGCGCCGCCGTCGTGCTGTCGCCGGCGTGGGTGGTCGGCGTGGAATATCGCGACAAGCCCGACAACCTCGGCTTCGCCCGCGAGCAGGCCTGGGCGGATGCATTCGTGGCCTGGTTTCCCAGCAAGCATGTGTCCCTGACCGCGGCCTGGGCCGAGCTTGGCGACATCGCCACGCTCACCGACCAGCGCGGTCCCTATCTTTCCCTGCAGGTGGCGTTCTGATGAATCGATGGCTGCGCTGGCCCTTGCTGTGCATGCTGGCGCTGATGAGTGCCTGCACTACCACGCAACCGCGCCCCACGCTCTACGACGAACTCGGCGGGCAGGCCGGAATCGAAGCGCTGGTGGAAACCATGCTGTCGCGCATCGCCGACGACCAACGCATCGTCGACAAGTTCGCGCGCGTCAACATCGTGATGCTCAACGAGCGCCTGGTGCAGAAGTTCTGCCATGTCGCCGACGGCCCGTGCCCGGATACCGCCAAGTCGATGCAGCAGGCGCATGCGCACCTGGCCATTCGCGAAGGCGATTTCAATGCGCTGGTGGAGGATCTGAACTGGGCGATGGATCAGCGCAAGATTCCGCGCCGCACGCAGAACCGTCTGCTGGCGCGGCTGGCGGCCATGCATGGCGAAATCGTCAATCACTGAGGGTGTCGCATCGCTGCCGCGCGCAGCGATGGGCGCGCGTGGTCGCTGCTCGTAACACCATGTTTCCAGCCACGGACTGCGGCTGTGGGCGGGGCCGTTCAAGGCATCCAGGGTGCGCTCGCGACGTATTGCCAGTCGCCCTGCGCTGCAGACAGGGGCGAGGCTGCGGCCGGTACCGGTGGTGACCATGGCAACGGACAAGCTGGCTGCTGCAAACGCCGCGCAGTCACGGGTGTGTGGCTGCGCAGGCAAGACGCTGCAGGCAGCCGATGCGCCGCCGCCTCTCACTGCAACGGACGCACCCGCTGCGATCCGCGCGCCATCAGGCGCAGTGCGAGCGCATGCGGCATCACGCGCAAGGCCGCATTGACCAGGCGATAGCGCCAGCCCGGTACGGCCAGCACCTGGCCGCGTTCCAGCGCGGCAATGCCGTACTCGGCCACGTCGTCGGCCTGCAGCCACGCCCAGCGGGGCAGGGTGGACATCGCCGCGCGGGTGCCGGTGACATCGTGAAACTCCGACCAGGCAAAGCCGGGACACAGCGCGCAAACCTTGACCGCGCAGTCGGCGTTCTCCAGTGCCAGCGATTCGCTGAAGCGCAGCAGGAAGCTCTTGCTGGCTGCGTACAGCGTCTGCCCGTCGGCACTCGGCGTCAGTGCGGCGAACGAGGCCACATTGAGGATCCGGCCCTGGCCGCTGGCGCGAATCATCGGCAAGAGCCGCCAGGTCAGTTCGCACACCGCGCCCACCATCACCTGCAGAAAGCGTGCATGCGTGGCCCAGTCGTTGTGCAGATAGCGGCCCGGCACGCCGTAGCCGGCGTTGTTGACCAGGGTGCCCACCGTCCAGCCATTGCGCTGGATCTGCGCAACCAATGCTTCGACCGCGGCGGGATCGCCCAGATCGGCCGGCACCACTTCCACCCGCACCAAGGGCCGCAACTCCTCGGCCAGCGCCTGCAGCCGGTCGACCCGGCGCGCGGTCAGGATCAGCGGCACGCCACGCCTTGCGTAGGCACGCGCAATCTCGCGGCCGATGCCGCTGGAGGCGCCGGTGACCAGCGCGAAGACAGGCGAAACGGACATGGCAGGTTCCTGCTGGAGGAGGGGGAGGACAGGCAATGGACAGAAGTGTGCCGGCTGCCGACAGGGCATGGGCTATTCTGTCGCCTGTCTTCCACTCAGGAACCTGCGCCTGATGCGTCGAAAGATCGTTGCCGGAAATTGGAAGCTGCATGGCAGCCGCGCCTTCGCCACCGAACTGGTGGCCCAGATCGCCGCGCACATGCCCCTGGAGGGTGTCGATGTCGTCATCCTGCCGCCACTGCCTTACCTGGGCGACCTGATCGAGGATTTCGAGGAACACCATCTGTGTTTCGGTGCCCAGGACGTCAGCAGTAACGAGAAGGGCGCCTATACCGGGGAAGTCTCGGCCACGATGCTGGTCGATGTCGGTGCCGAGTACGGGCTGGTCGGCCACTCCGAACGGCGCCAGTACCATCGTGAGAGCAGCGAGCTGGTGGCGCATAAATTCGCCGCCGCCATGCATGCCGGGCTGATTCCGGTGCTGTGCGTGGGCGAGTCGCTGGAACAGCGCGAGGCCGACCAGACCGAGGCGGTGCTGCGCGCCCAGCTCGCGCCGGTGCTGGCGCTGGTGGGCAGCGCGGGCTTTGCCCGCGCCGTGCTCGCCTACGAGCCGATCTGGGCCATTGGCACCGGCCGCACCGCCAGCCCGGAGCAGGCGCAGGCGGTGCACGCCTTCCTGCGTGGCGAAGTCGCGAAGGCGGATGCTAGAATCGCCGATTCTCTGCCCATCCTGTACGGGGGCAGTGTCAAGCCCGATAACGCCAGCGAGCTGTTTGCCCAGCCCGACGTCGATGGCGGGCTGGTCGGAGGCGCCTCGCTGGTCGCCGAGGATTTCCTGGCCATCGCGCGTGCGGCGGCCGCTTGTTAACCCATTAAGTTTTGTCCGGGGACGGATTTCGAAATGCTGATGTTGATCCTCAATGTGGTCTACGTGCTGGTCGCGCTGGCGATGATTGCGCTGATCCTGATGCAGCGTGGTGCGGGTGCGGCAGCCGGTTCCGGCTTCGGCGCCGGCGCGTCGGGCACCGTGTTCGGCTCGCAGGGCGCGTCGAACTTCCTGTCCAAGTCGACCAAGTGGCTGGCGGTGGTGTTCTTCAGCATCAGCCTGTTCATGGCGTGGTACGCCACCCACGGCGCACGTCCGACCGACCAGAACCTGGGCGTGATGTCGCAGTCGGCCACCCCGGCGCCCGCTGCTGCGGGCGAGCTGACTCAGCCGTTGCCGCAGGCGCCGGCCGCCGGCGCAGTCCCGACCGCTCCTTCGCAGCCAGTGCCTGCCGCAACTCCGGCTGCAACGCCGGCGCAGTCCGCACCGGCACAGCAGGTGCCCGCGGCACGCGAAGAAAACGCTTCAGAACCAGCACAAAAACGCTGAAGCCGGTTACAATACGCTGCGCACTGGGATGCCCAGCGGCGCAACGTATGCCCAGGTGGCGGAATTGGTAGACGCACTACCTTGAGGTGGTAGCGACTTAGGTCGTAGGGGTTCGAGTCCCCTCTTGGGCACCATTGTTTGGCTGCAGTTCCTGCGCATCGCTGGTCGCGCGCGGGGTCTGCCTATACCCCATGCCGGCACGCGGCGCGTGCGGGCAGAGGCAAGAGAGAATCGCTGTGCTGGCCGAATATTTGCCGAGTCTGCTGTTTCTGATCGTCGCCACCGGTATCGGCATCGTGCTGATGCTGGTCGGTCGATTCCTCGGTCCGCGTAGTCCGGACCCGCGCAAGCTCTCGCCTTACGAGTGTGGCTTCGAAGCCTTCGAAGACGCGCGCATGAAGTTCGACGTGCGCTACTACCTGATCGCGATCCAGTTCATCGTGTTCGATCTGGAAATCATCTTCATCGTGCCGTGGACACAGGTGTTCATGGAGATCGGCGCACGTTCGCTGGTCACCATGGGCCTGTTCGTCGGCATGTTGTTCCTCGGCTTTATCTACGTGTGGAAGAAGGGAGCGCTGGAATGGGAGTGATTCAGACCCTGGATCGTCTGATGACCAACCCGATGCCGGAAGGCCGGGTGGAAGACATCCTGCGCCCGGAAGGCGAAAACCCGCTGCTCGAGAAGGGCTATGTGACCACCAGCGTCGATGCGCTGCTGAACTGGGCGCGCACCGGCTCGATGTGGCCGATGACCTTCGGCCTGGCCTGCTGCGCGGTCGAGATGATGCATGCCGGTGCCGCGCGTCTGGATCTGGACCGCTACGGCGTGGTGTTCCGCCCGTCGCCGCGCCAGTCCGACGTGATGATCGTGGCCGGCACGCTGGTCAACAAGATGGCCCCGGCGCTGCGCAAGGTCTACGACCAGATGCCGGACCCGAAGTGGGTCATCTCGATGGGCAGCTGCGCCAATGGCGGCGGCTACTATCACTATTCGTATTCGGTGGTGCGCGGTTGCGATCGCATCGTGCCGGTGGACATCTACGTCCCCGGTTGCCCGCCGACCGCCGAGGCGCTGGTATACGGCATCCTGCAGCTGCAGAAGAAGATCTGGCGTACCCAGACCATCGCGCGCTGACACCCGTCTTCTTCTACTGAGAGCAGCCAAGCCCCCATGGCAGAGCAAGCATCTTCCTTCACTGACCGACTTGCGGCACGTTTCGCCGGTGCGCAGATCGCCGTGGCATTGCCGCGCGGCGAAGTGACGCTGGAAGTCGCTGCGGCCGATTGGCACGCCACCTGTCTGGCCCTGCGCGACGAGCTCGGTTTCGAACAGCTCAGCGACCTGTGCGGCGTCGATTACCTGGGCTACGGCAGCGACGAGTGGGATACCGCCGACGTGTCGTCGCAGGGCTTCAGCCGCGGCGTCGAGGGCAAGGCCGTCGGTCGTTTCGCCTGGGGCGAATTTCCCAGCCAGGAAAGCTCCGACGGCGCCCATCCGCAGCACATGCCCAAGCAGCGTTTTGCGGTGGTCGCACAGCTGATCTCCTACCAGCACAACCAGCGTCTGCGCGTGCGTTGCTACGCACCGGACGAGCAGGTACCGATGGTGGCCTCGTTGACCGATATCTGGCCCGGCGTGAACTGGTTCGAACGCGAAGCCTTCGACCTGTTCGGCATCGTCTTCGATGGCCATCCGGACCTGCGCCGCATCCTGACCGACTACGGATTTGTCGGCCATCCGTTCCGCAAGGATTTCCCGCTGATCGGCAACGTCGAAGTGCGTTACGACGATGAGCGCAAGCGTGTCGTGTACGAGCCGGTGACCTCGGTCGAGCCGCGCGTCGGTGTGCCGCGCGTGATCCGCGACGATGCCCGTTATGAGACTGCCGCTGGTGAAGTGGGCAAGTCGGAGACCGCCAAGTGAGTGAGTTCCGCCAGGCAACCGATGCCTTCGCGAGCAATCCTGTCGAAAGCAAGCAGGAAATCCGCAATTACACGATGAACTTCGGCCCGCAGCATCCTGCGGCGCACGGCGTGCTGCGCCTGATCCTGGAAATGGACGGCGAGACCGTGGTGCGTGCCGATCCGCATATCGGCCTGCTGCACCGTGGCACCGAGAAGCTGGCCGAATCCAAGCCGTTCAACCAGTCGGTTCCGTACATGGACCGCCTGGATTACGTGTCGATGATGTGCAACGAGCACGCTTACGTGCGCGCGATCGAGTCCCTGATGGGCATCGAAGTGCCCGAGCGTGCGCATTACATCCGCACCATGTTCGACGAGATCACCCGCATCAAGAACCACCTGATGTGGGTCGGTTCCAACGCGCTCGACCTGGGCGCGATGGCGGTGATGCTGTACGCGTTCCGCGAGCGCGAAGAATTGATGGACGTCTACGAGGCGGTCAGTGGTGCGCGCATGCACGCTGCCTACTACCGTCCCGGCGGCGTGTATCGCGATCTGCCCGATCGCATGCCCAAGTACAAGGAATCCCGCTGGCACAAGGGTGGGGCACTGAAGAAGCTCAATGCAGCGCGCGAAGGCTCGATGCTGGACTTCCTCGAGGATTTCACCAATACGTTCCCGTCGCGTGTGGACGAGTACGAGACGCTGCTGACCGATAACCGTATCTGGAAGCAGCGTACCGTCGACGTCGGCATCATCAGCCCGGATCTGGCGCGTGCCTGGGGCATGACCGGCCCGATGCTGCGTGGCTCGGGCATCGAGTGGGACCTGCGCAAGAAGCAGCCGTACGCCAAGTACGACGCGGTGGAGTTCGATGTACCGGTCGGCACCAATGGCGATTGCTACGACCGTTATCTGGTGCGCGTGGCCGAGATGCGCGAGTCCAACCGCATCATCAAGCAATGCGTGAAGTGGCTGAAGGCCAACCCCGGCCCGGTCATGGTCACCAATTTCAAGGTCGCTCCGCCAAGCCGCGAAGGCATGAAGGACGACATGGAAGCGCTGATCCATCACTTCAAGCTGTTCAGTGAAGGCTACTGCGTGCCGGCCGGCGAAACCTATTGCGCGGTCGAAGCGCCCAAGGGCGAGTTCGGCTGCTACCTGATGTCCGATGGCGCCAACAAGCCGTTCCGCGTGCATCTGCGCGCGCCGGGCTTTGCGCATCTGTCGTCGATGGACGCAGTGGTGCGTGGCTATCTGCTGGCCGACGTCGTGGCGATGATCGGTACTTACGATTTGGTTTTCGGTGAGGTTGACCGATGAAGGCGACGGGTAATTTCGAAGCGGCGCGCGACGTCGATCCGCAGGTGGTGCTGAGCGACAAGACGCGCGCGCACATCGATCACTGGTTGAGCAAGTTCCCGCCCGATCGCAAGCGTTCGGCCATGCTGCAGGGCCTGCACGCTGCGCAGGAGCAGAACCAGGGCTGGCTGACCGACGAGCTGATTGTCGGCGTGGCCAAGTATCTGGACCTGCCGCCGGTGTGGGCCTACGAGGTCGCCAGCTTCTACTCGATGTTCGAGACCGAGAAGGTCGGCCGCCACAACGTGGCGTTCTGCACCAACATCAGCTGCTGGCTCAACGGCGCCGAAGATCTGCTGGCGCACGCGGAAAAGAAACTGGGTTGCAAGCTGGGGCAGTCGACAGCCGATGGCCGCGTCTACCTCAAGCGCGAAGAAGAGTGCCTGGCGGCCTGCTCTGCAGCGCCGATGATGGTCATCAACGGCCATTACCACGAGCACCTGACGAAAGAGAAGGTCGACGCGCTGCTGGACGGGCTGGAGTAAGACATGGCACATCATCACGCACCCTCAGGCCCGGTCGGTCCGGCGCCGTTGCCGCATCAGGTCGTCTACACGACGCTGCACTACGACACCCCGTGGTCGTACGAGAGCTATCTGAAAACCGGTGGCTACGCCGCGCTGCGCAAGATCCTCGAAGAGAAGATCGCGCCGGCCGACGTCATCGAGATGGTCAAGGCGTCCAACCTGCGCGGCCGTGGCGGCGCAGGCTTCCCGACTGGCCTGAAGTGGTCGTTCATGCCCAAGGGCACGATGCAGAAGTACATCCTGTGCAATTCGGACGAATCCGAGCCGGGCACCTGCAAGGACCGCGACATCCTGCGTTACAACCCACACTCGGTGGTGGAGGGCATGGCGATCGCCTGCTACGCCACCGGCTCGACCGTGGGCTACAACTATCTGCGTGGCGAGTTCCACCACGAGCCGTTCGAGAACTTCGAGCTGGCGCTGGCCGATGCCTATGCCAACGGCTGGCTGGGCAAGAACATCCTCGGCAGCGGCGTGGATATCGATATCTACGGTGCGCTGGGTGCCGGTGCCTACATCTGCGGCGAAGAAACCGCGCTGATGGAATCGCTGGAAGGCAAGAAGGGCCAGCCGCGCTACAAGCCGCCGTTCCCGGCCAACTTCGGCCTGTATGGCAAGCCGACCACCATCAACAACACCGAGACCTATGCGTCGGTGCCGGCGATCATTCGCAACGGCCCAGAGTGGTTCCTGGGGCTGAGCAAGACCAAGAACGGCGGCCCGAAGATCTTCTCGGTGTCCGGCTGCGTGCAGAAGGGCGGCAATTTCGAAGTGCCGCTCGGCACCACCTTCGACGAACTGCTGGAAATGGCCGGTGGCCTGCGTCCGGGCCGCAAGCTCAAGGGCGTGGTGCCTGGCGGCGTGTCGATGCCGGTGCTGAAGGCCGACCAGGTCGCCGGGCTGCAGATGGACTACGACACCTTGCGTGCGCTCGGCACCGGCCTGGGGTCGGGTGCGATCGTGGTGCTGGATGACAGCGTGTGCTGCGTGCGCTTCGCCTGCCGCATCTCGCAGTTCTTCCACAAGGAATCCTGCGGCCAGTGCACCCCGTGCCGCGAGGGCACCGGCTGGATGCACCGCGTGCTGGAGCGCATCGTTGCCGGCAAGGCCACGATGGAAGACCTGCATCAGCTGCGCACCGTTGCCGGCCAGATCGAAGGACACACCATCTGCGCCTTCGGCGAGGCGGCGGCGTGGCCGATCCAAGGCTTCCTGCGCCAGTTCTGGGACGAGTTCGAGTACTACATCGTCAACGGTCGTTCGATCGTCGACACGCACGTCGGAGTGGCCGCATGAGCGCCCAACCAGTGAACCCCAACGTGCCACCGGACCATGTCACCGTCGAGATCGACGGGCAGTCCCTGGTGGTGCCGAAGGGTTCGATGATCATCCAGGCGGCCGACAAGGCCGGCATCCCGATCCCGCGCTTCTGCTACCACGAGAAGCTGCCGATCGCGGCCAACTGCCGCATGTGCCTGGTGGACGTCGAGAAATCCCCGAAGCCGTCGCCCGCCTGCGCCACGCCGGTGATGGACGGCATGAAGGTCACCACGCGTAGCGAAAAGGCGCTGAAATACCAGCGCAGCGTGATGGAATTCCTGCTGATCAACCATCCGCTGGACTGCCCGATCTGCGATCAGGGCGGCGAGTGCGAACTGCAGGACGTGTCGCTCGGTTATGGCCGTTCGGTCAGCCGCTTCAACGAACGCAAGCGCGTGGTGCCGGACGAGGACATCGGTCCGCTGGTCGCCACCGAAATGACCCGCTGCATCCAGTGCACCCGTTGCGTGCGTTTCACCGCAGACATTGCCGGCACCTACGAGCTGGGTGGCATGTATCGCGGCGAGAACCTGCAGATCGGCACCTACGACGGCAAGCCGCTGACCACCGAAATCTCCGGCAACGTCATCGACGTCTGCCCGGTCGGCGCGCTGACCAACAAGGTGTTCCAGTTCCGTGCGCGTCCGTGGGAGCTGATGGCGCGCGAGTCGCTCGGCTACCACGATGCGATGGGCTCGAATCTGTTCCTGCACGTGCGTCGCGGCGAAGTGCTGCGCACCGTGCCGCGCGAGAACGAGGCGGTCAACGAGTGCTGGCTGTCCGATCGCGATCGTTATTCGCATCAAGGCCTGTATGCCGAAGACCGTGCGGTCAAGCCGCTGAAGAAGGTCAACGGACAGTGGACCGAGGTGAGCTGGGCCGAAGGTCTGGCCGCCGCGACGCAGATCCTGCGTGACAACGCCGGCGATCAGCTCGGTGTGCTGGTGCATCCGTCCACCTCCAACGAAGAGGGCGCCTTGCTCGCACGTCTGGCCGAAGGCCTGAACAGCGGCAATCTGGATCACCGCCTGCTCAACCGTGATTTCTCCGATGCCGCGGTGGCCGAAGCGTTCGCCACGCCGCTGGCCGAGATCGAGCGCGCCGATGTAGTGGTGCTGTTCGGCACCAACGTACGTCACGAGCTGCCGTTGCTGCATGCACGCCTGCGCAAGGCCAGCATCCAGAACGGGACGCAGATCCATTCGGTCAACCCGGTCGATTTCGATTTTGCCTTCACCCAGGCAAGCCGCACGGTCGTTGCGCCGTCGCAGCTGGCCGGTGCCCTGGACGATGCGGCGTTGCGCGATGCGGTCAAAGGCGCCACACGCGCCGTGATCGTGGTCGGCGCACTGGCTGAAAACCACCCGCAGGCTGCCGCATTGCGTGCCGCTGCACGCGACTTCGCCGCTGCAACCGGCGCCTCGCTGTGCCGCATCCCGCAGGGTGCGAACGCGGTCGGTCTGGTGTCGCAGGGTGTGCTGCCGACCGCACGCGATGTCGCCGGCATGCTGGCGCAGCCGCGCCAGGCCTACGTGCTGTATGGCATCGAGCCGGGTCTGGATTTCGCCGATGCCGCGGCCGCACGCAGCGCCTTGGCGGGTGCCAAGGTGGTCGCGTTCAGCCAGTTCGCCTGCGCCTCGACGCGCGACGTGGCCGATGTGATCCTGCCGATCGGTGCGCTGCCGGAAATCGACGCATCGCTGACCAATCTGGATGGCCGCGTGCAGACCGCACGTGCCGCCGGTCGTCTGCCGGTCGAAGCCCGCGAAGGCTGGCGCGTACTGCGTGCGCTCGGTGGCGAGCTGGGTCTGGCCGGTTTCGAATTCATCGATCTGGTCGGCCTGCGTGCCGGCATGCAGAACCGTTCCGTCAGCCCTGTCGCCTCGGCGCAGCCGGCTGCGGCCAGCGACGGGCTGGAAGTTGCCGCCACCGCTGCGATCTATCGCACCGATGCAGTGGTGCGTCGCGCCGCCGCGCTGCAATCGCATCCGCTCAACATCGCGCCGTGTGTGGCGATGCATCCGGAGCAGGCTGCGCAGTTGCAGGTCGGCGCTGGTCAGATGGTCAAGGTCGGTACCGACGCCGGTAAGGCGACGTTGCCGGTGGTGCTAGACAAGCGCGTCGCACCGGGCACGGTGTGGATCGAATCCGGCCATGGCGCAACCGCGCCGCTCGGTGCCGGTCGTGTAACGGTGGTGGCTGCATGAACGAATTGCTGTTGAACCTGGTCGATCCCCTGCACCAGTGGTTTGTCGGTCTGGGCGATGGCGGCGTGGTGCTGTGGACCGTGCTGAAGATCCTGCTGATCACCGTGCCGGTGATCGTGTCGGTGGCCTTCTACGTGGTCTGGGAGCGCAAGCTGATCGGCTGGATGCACGTGCGTCACGGGCCGATGTACGTGGGCATGGGTATCTTCCAGGCCTTCGCCGACGTGTTCAAACTCCTGTTCAAGGAGATCGTGCAACCGAGCAGCTCGCACAAGGCGATGTTCATCATCGCGCCGCTGCTGACCCTGGCGCCGGCCTTCGCGGCCTGGTCGGTGGTGCCGTTCGACGCGCAGCTGGTGCTGTCCAACGCCAACGTCGGTTTGCTGTATCTGCTGGCGATGACCTCGCTGGGCGTGTACGGCATCATCCTGGCCGGCTGGGCGTCCAACTCCAAGTACGCGTTCCTGGGTGCGATGCGCTCGGCCGCCCAGGTGGTCAGCTACGAAATCGCGATGGGCTTTGCGCTGGTCGGCGTGATGATTGCTTCCGGCAGCGTCAACCTGAGCCAGATCGTGTTCGCGCAGGCGGGCAGCTCGGGCTTCTTCGACTGGTTCCTGATTCCGTTGTTCCCGTTGTTCATCGTGTACTGGGTGTCCGGCGTCGCCGAAACCAACCGCGCGCCGTTCGACGTGGTGGAAGGCGAATCGGAAATCGTCGCCGGCCACATGGTGGAGTACTCGGGCGGTGCGTTCGCGCTGTTCTTCCTGGCCGAATACGCCAACATGATCCTGGTCAGCTTCCTGATCTCGATCTTCTTCCTCGGCGGCTGGTTGAGCCCGATCCAGGGTTGGGTCAATGCGGATATCTCGCCGTGGATCGACTGGTTGTGGAAGGGCGGTTGGCCGTGGCTGCTGATGAAGGTGTTCTTCTTCGCCAGCGCCTACATCTGGTTCCGTGCCAGCTTCCCGCGCTACCGCTATGACCAGATCATGCGTCTGGGCTGGAAGGTGTTCATTCCGCTCACGATCGTGTGGATCGCAGTGACGGCGTTGATGGTGTTTTACGGCGTGATCCAGAAGGGCGTGTAATTGATGAACAAGATCACCCATTACTTCAAGAGCCTGCTTCTGCTCGAACTGCTAGGCGGCCTGTGGCTGACGTTGAAATACACGTTCAAGCCCAAGTACACCGTGCTGTACCCGATGGAGAAGTTCCCGCAGTCGCCGCGTTTCCGTGGCCTGCACGCATTGCGTCGCTATCCCAACGGCGAAGAGCGCTGCATCGCCTGCAAGCTGTGCGAAGCGGTGTGCCCAGCGCTGGCGATCACCATCGACTCGGCCAAGCGCGGGGACGGCTCGCGCCGCACCACGCGCTACGACATCGATCTGTTCAAGTGCATCTTCTGCGGCTTCTGCGAAGAAAGCTGCCCGGTGGACTCGATCGTCGAGACGCACATCCTCGAGTACCACTTCGAGAAGCGTGGCGAGAACATTGTCAACAAGCCGCAGCTGCTGGCGATCGGAGACCGGTTTGAAACCGAGATCGCCGAGCGTCGCGCTGCCGATGCCGCCTTCCGTTGAGGTCATGATGGACTGGGTCACTATTGCTTTTTACGCCTTCTCCGCCGTCGCGGTCGTGTCCGCCGGTGCGGTGATCAGCGTGCGCAACCCGGTGTACGCCGTGTTGTGCCTGATCCTCACCTTCTTCTCGATGGCATGCATCTGGTTGCTGGTCGGCGCCGAGTTCCTCGGCGTGACGCTGGTGCTGGTCTACGTCGGCGCGGTGATGGTGCTGTTCCTGTTCGTGGTGATGATGCTGGACATCGACACCAGCCGCCTGCGCGAAGGGTGGGTCAAGTACATGCCGGTCGGTGTCATCGTGGCGGTTGCCATGCTGGCGCAGATGGTCACCCTGATCGGGGTCAAGGCGCGCAGTGCCGCACCGTTCCCGGCCGATAACGCCGCTGCGCAGGCCGCCGACGTGTCGAACCTGACCTGGCTGGCCAAGACCCTCTACACCCAGTTCCTGCTGCCGTTCGAGTTCGCCGCGGTGATCCTGACCGTGGCCGTGGTGGCCGCGGTGATGCTGACCCTGCGCAAGCGCACCGGCATCAAGCACCAGAATGCGGGCGAGCAGTCGCGGGTGAAGGCGGGCGATCGTCTGCGCATGGTCAAAATGGCGGTTGAAAAGCCGGTACAGGTCGCGCCGAAGCTGGATGCGACCGACGGACAGGAGGCGAAGTCTTGATTACCTTGGGCCACCTGCTGGGACTGGGCGCGGTGCTGTTCTGCATCTCCCTGGCCGGCATCTTCCTCAACCGCAAGAACGTCATCGTGCTGCTGATGTCGATCGAGCTGATGCTGCTGTCGGTCAACGTCAACTTCATTGCGTTCTCGCGCGAGCTTGGCGACCCCGCCGGTCAGCTGTTCGTGTTCTTCATCCTGACCGTTGCCGCCGCGGAGGCTGCGATCGGCCTTGCGATCCTGGTGACTCTGTTCCGCACGCGCCGCACGATCAATGTGGCCGAAGTCGATACGTTGAAGGGCTGACCTGTAGATGGAAATCACTCTCTCCAAGAGTCTGTTGATCGCGGTGGTGCTTGCACCGCTGGTCGGCAGCATCATCGCCGGCCTGTTCGGTCGCCAGGTAGGGCGCAAGGGCGCGCAATACGTCACCATCCTGGGTGTGGCGGTCAGCTGCGTGCTGTCGTGCCTGACGCTGTATCAACTGGTGGAGCAGGGCGCCAGCCCGTTCAACCAGAACCTGTACACCTTCTTCGATGTCGGTAACTACTCGGCGCATGTCGGCTTCATGGTCGATCGCCTGACCGCGATGATGATGGTGGTGGTGACCTTCGTGTCGCTGCTGGTGCACATCTACACCATCGGCTACATGGAAGAAGACCCGGGCTACCAGCGTTTCTTCAGCTACATCTCGTTGTTCACCTTCTCCATGCTCACGCTGGTGATGAGCAACAACTTCCTGCAGCTGTTCTTCGGCTGGGAAGCGGTGGGTCTGGTGTCCTACCTGTTGATCGGTTTCTGGTTCAAGCGCCCGACCGCCGTGTTCGCCAACATGAAGGCGTTCCTGGTCAATCGCGTCGGCGACTTCGGCTTCATTCTCGGCATCGCCGGTGTGCTGCTGTGGTTCGGCTCGCTGGATTACTCAACCGTGTTCGCCAACGCGACCACCATGGCCGGTGCCAAGGTGCAGCTGTTCGCGGGGTATGAGTGGAGCGTGATGACGCTGATCTGCATCTGCCTGTTCATCGGCGCGATGGGCAAGTCGGCGCAGGTGCCGTTGCACGTGTGGCTGCCGGACTCGATGGAAGGCCCGACCCCGATTTCGGCACTGATCCATGCCGCGACGATGGTGACCGCCGGCATCTTCATGGTCGCGCGCATGTCGCCGCTGTTCGAGCTGTCGGAAACCGCGTTGAACTTCATCCTGTTCATCGGTGCGACCACGGCCTTCTTCACCGGCCTGATCGGCATCGTGCAGAACGACATCAAACGCGTGGTTGCGTATTCCACGCTGTCGCAGCTGGGCTACATGACCGTGGCGCTGGGCGTGTCGGCGTATTCGGCCGCCGTGTTCCACCTGATGACGCATGCCTTCTTCAAGGCGCTGCTGTTCCTGGCGGCCGGTTCGGTCATCATCGGCATGCACCACGAGCAGGACATGCGCAAGATGGGCGGCCTGCGCAAGTATATGAAGGTGACCTACTGGACCAGCGTGATCGGTACCTTGGCACTGGTCGGCACGCCGTTCTTCTCCGGCTTCTACTCCAAGGACACCATCATCGAGGCAGCCGCACACCATGCCCACGAGTCGCATAGCTGGATCGCGACCTATGGCTATTGGGCAGTGCTCGGCGGCGTGCTGGTGACCAGCTTCTACAGCTTCCGCCTGCTGTTCCTGACCTTCCACGGCAAGGAACGCTTCCGCGATGCCCATGCGCACGATGCGCATGCACACCACGACAGTGCGCACACCGATGCCGAGGCGCAGGTCCACGCGCACGACAGTCATGCGCACGACGTGCATGCACACGATACGCACGGCCACGACGACCACGGTCATGGCCACCATAGTGCCCACGAGCCGCACGAATCCAAGTGGGTGGTGACGCTGCCGTTGATCCTGCTGGCGATCCCGTCGGTGGCGATCGGTTTCTTCACCATCGGTCCGATGCTGTTCGGCACCGACTGGCAGGGCCACCACGCCGCGCATGCGCTCAAGGGGCAGGCAGTGTCGTTCTTCACCGGCATCGTCGATTTCTACGATCCGGCGCGTGACACCGTCGGCGCACTGGCCGAAGAGTTCCATGGCCCGGTCGCCTTCGCGCTGCATGGCATGATGGCGGCACCGTTCTTCCTGACGGTCGCCGGCCTGCTGCTGGCTGCGCTGTTCTATCTGTGGAAGCCGGAACTGGCCACCAAGTCGCGCAAGGCGTTCGCGCCGGTGGTGTGGCTGCTGGAAAACAAGTACGGCTTCGACAAGCTCTGGATCAATGGCTTCGCCGGTGGCGGCGTGGTCCTTGGCAAGGCGTCACGTGCCATCGATACCCATGTGGTCGACGGTGTCGTCGTCAATGGTTCTGCCCGACTGATCGACCTGGCTGCAAATCTGCTGCGTCGCACGCAATCCGGTTTCCTCTATCACTACGCCTTCGCAATGATCATCGGTTTGATCGCCTTGTTGGCGGTACTGATGCATTTCTGGCGTTGACCTGTACGGAATAAGAAAACGTGTCGAACTGGCCTTTACTGTCTATCTTGATCTGGCTGCCGATTATCGGTGGCGCCTTGATCCTTGCGTTGCGCAACGCCGAGACTGCCCGCTGGGCATCGCTGGCGGTGGCGGTGGCGACCTTTGTGCTGAGTCTGCCGCTGCTGGGCTACGACACCGCCAATGACGCCATGCAGTTCATCGAACTGCATGCCTGGATCCCGGCCTACAACATCGGCTACAACCTGGGCGTGGACGGCATCGCGGTCGCGTTGATCGTGCTCACCACGCTGGTGACGGTGCTGGCCCTGATTGGCGCCTGGCGCTCGATCGACAAGCGCGTCAATCAGTACGTCGCCGCCTTCCTGATTCTGGAAGGCGTCACGGTCGGCATCTTTGCCGCGACCGACGCGATGCTGTTCTATGTCTTCTTCGAAGCCATGCTGATCCCGATGTTCCTGATCATCGGCGTCTGGGGCGGTCCGCGGCGCATCTACGCGGCGATGAAGTTCTTCCTGTACACCTTCCTCGGCTCGGTGCTGATGCTGGTGGGCCTGGTCTACCTGTACCTGAAGGGCGGCAGCTTCCAGCTAGCCGATCTCTACGCGCTGCAGCTGACCGCCAAGGAGCAGACCTGGATCTTCTTCGCCTTCCTGATCGCGTTCGCGGTCAAGGTGCCGATGTTCCCGGTGCACACCTGGCTGCCGGACGCGCACGTCGAAGCGCCGACCGCCGGTTCGGTGATTCTGGCCGCGATCGCGTTGAAGATCGGTGGCTACGGCTTCCTGCGCTTCAACCTGCCGATCGTGCCGGATGCAAGCCACGAGTTCGCCTGGCTGGTGATCACGCTGTCGCTGATCGCGGTGATCTACGTCGGTCTGGTGGCCCTGGTGCAGGACGACATGAAGAAGCTGGTGGCGTATTCGTCCATCGCGCACATGGGCTTTGTCACCCTCGGCACCTTCATCGCCTTCACCCTGGTCCGTGAGTACGGCAGCACCGACGCCGCCCGTCTGGGCCTGCAGGGTGCGATGGTGCAGATGATTTCGCACGGCTTCGTGTCCGGTGCGATGTTCTCCTGCATCGGCGTGCTGTACGACCGCATGCATACCCGCCGCATCGCCGATTACGGCGGCGTGGTCAACGTGATGCCGTGGTTCGCGACGTTCTCCATGCTGTTCTTCATGGCCAATGCCGGCCTGCCGGGTACCAGTGGCTTCGTCGGCGAGTTCATGGTGATCCTGGCCAGCTTCCAGAAGCATCCGCTGGTTGCCTTCGCTGCCGCCACCACGCTGGTGATCACCGCCGCGTATACGCTGTGGCTCTACAAGCGCGTGTTCTTCGGCGAAGTGGCCAATGCCCATGTGGCCGAGCTGAAGGACATCAATGGCCGTGAGGCGTTCGTGCTGGGGGTGTTCGCCGTTGGCGTGCTGGCCCTGGGCCTGTATCCGAAGCCGCTGACCGATCTGATGGAACCATCGATCGCCAAGCTGGCTACCCAGATTGCCGCGTCCAAGCTGTAACAGCTTGCCGTACGTTTTGATTTCCAGGATTTGATGATGACCACGCCAACGCTCGCGCCGTTGACCACCGCTGACCTGGCTCCGCTTGTTCCGGAGCTGGTGCTGATCGGCGGCGCCTTTGCACTGCTGATGCTCGACCTGTTCGTGAGCCAGCGGAACAAGGTCTGGACCCACCTGTTCTCCGTCGCCGTGCTCGCGGTGGTGTTCGCGCTGTTGGCGACCGGTACGGGCGGGCAGGGCGAGATCTTCCACGGCATGTTCGTGCGCGACACTGCGGCCGACGTGATGAAGACGGTGATCGTGCTGGTCAGTGGCCTGAGCCTGGTCTACGGCTGGACCTACCTGCGCGAACGCAATCTCTACCAGGGCGAGATCCCGGTGCTGGTGTTGTTCGCCACCGCCGGCATGATGCTGCTGACCTCGGCCGGCAGCCTGCTGATGGTGTACCTGGGCCTGGAACTGCTCGCGCTGTGCTCGTACGCATTGGTCGCCTCCAATCGCGACAACGGCCTGGCCACCGAAGCGGCGATGAAGTACTTCGTGCTCGGTTCGCTGGCCTCGGGCCTGCTGCTGTACGGCATGTCGCTGGTCTACGGCGCCACCGGTACGCTGAGCCTGAGCGGCATCCACGACGCGATCGAAGGCTCCAACGAGCGCACGCTGCTGCTGACCGGCACCATCTTCATGATCGCCGGCGTGGCCTTCAAGCTGGGTGCTGCCCCGTTCCACATGTGGTTGCCTGACGTGTACCAGGGTGCGCCGGCGCCGATCGCCTTGTTCATCAGCTCTGCGCCCAAGCTCGCTGCCTTCGGTATGGCGTATCGCCTGCTCGAGGTTGGCATGGGGCCGCTGTCGCCGCAGTGGCATCTGTTGATCGGCGGCCTGTCTGCGGTGTCGCTGGTGATCGGCAACCTGATGGCGATTGCGCAGAGCAACCTCAAGCGCATGCTGGCGTACTCGACCGTCTCGCACATCGGCTTTCTGTTGATGGGCGTGGCCGGTGGTGGCGAGGAAGGCTATGCCGCGGCGATGTTCTACGCGGTGAGCTATACCATCATGTCGACCGCCGCGTTCGGCGCGATCATCGCGTTGTCGCGCAACGGCTTCGAAGCCGAGAACATCGATGATTTCAAGGGACTCAACGCACGCAATCCGTGGATGGCCGGCCTGGTGCTGTGCATCATGGCCTCGCTTGCGGGTATCCCGCCGTTCCTGGGCTTCTGGACCAAGCTGGCGGTGCTCAGCGCCGCAGTAAATGGCGACATGCTGTGGCTGGCCCTGGTCGGTGTGCTCTGCGCGGTGATCGGCGCCTTCTACTATCTGCGCGTCATCAAGGTCATGTACTTCGATGAGCCGGTGGGCGAGCCGCTGCCGGCCAACAACGACCGTGTGCTGGGTACCGTGCTCGGTGTCAACGCGCTTGCGTTGCTTGCGCTGGGCCTGGCCTGGAGCCCGATCATGGTGTGGTGCCAGCGTGCATTTGCAGGCCTTGCCTGAGTCACAGTCGTGGCATGACCTCGCGGCACATGTGCACACGCACTGTTGATGGGCCGACTGAAATACTGAAATAAAGTCGTGATTGCTGTTTCGTTTTTGTTGCAATGCGGTTATCATTTGCCGCGACGTTGAAGACCCCCCGGGGTTTTCAATCGATGAAAAACTAGGGCTTGCAATTGCCGCTCAAGTTCTTCATAATTCCGCTTCTGCTGCGGGGTGGAGCAGTCTGGCAGCTCGTCGGGCTCATAACCCGAAGGTCGCAGGTTCAAATCCTGCCCCCGCTACCAAGTTTTGAAGTACTGCTTTAATGCAATGCCTTAGGGCAGTCCTTCAGCTTCTTGGATCGCAAAGACGCATGTTCCCGTCTTTGCGCCGACCCTGAGAGGTCGGGCTTTTTTCACGCAAGGGGCCCATCGGGCCCCTTGTTTTTTCCGGAACCGGAAAGTTTGCTGCCGGTTGCCGGGGTTCTACTGGCAATCATCTGATCAGGGCAGTCTGTGAGCGAAAAAGCGACCGAAATCGCGAATCTGCTGAGTCCAACGGTTGAGTCCTTGGGCTTGGAACTGCTGGGTGTGGAATATCTTCCCGCTCCAGGTGGCGCCACATTGCGCCTGTACATCGATGTGCCGCTGGCCGAACAGCCCGAGCGTGTCATCAACGTCGACGACTGCGAGCGTGTGAGCCGCGAAGTCTCGGCCCAGCTCGACGTCGAAGACCCCATCACCGGCAACTACACGCTCGAGGTGTCCTCGCCGGGTGTGGACCGTCCGTTGTTCACGCTGGAGCAGTTCGGCCGTCACGTTGGCGAGTCCGCCAAGATCGTGCTGAAGCTGGCGCAGGATGGCCGGCGCCGCTTCCAGGGCCAGATCGTGCGGATCGACTCCGAGACGGATGCGGTGGTGTTCGCCGTCGACGGCAAGGATGTGCAGATCGGCTTCGACAACATCGACAAGGCGCGCATCCTGCCGGATTGGGTCGCCCTGGGCCTGGCCCCGCAAAAACCGAACAAGCCCGGCCCGAAAAAACCCGGGCACGACAAGAAGAAACCATCCAACGAGTCGGCGGCTGGCAAGCCGCGCGCGGAGTGACGAAATGAGCAAGGAACTTTTGCTGGTAGTGGATGCGGTGGCCAACGAAAAGGGCGTGCCGCGCGAAGTGATCTTCGATGCGATCGAGGCCGCGCTGGCTTCCGCAGCGAAGAAGCGCTATCCCGACCAGGACGTGCTGACGCGCGTGACCATCGACCACAAGGACGGTAACTACGAAACCTATCGTCGTTGGGAAGTGGTTGCCGACGATGTCGTGATGGAATCCCCGGATCGCCAGGTGCGTCTGATGGATGCCGTCGACGAAGCCGACGGCGTCGAGGTGGGAGACTACATCGAAGAACAGATCGAAAACCCGGACTTCGGCCGTATCGCCGCGCAGGCTGCCAAGCAGGTGATCGTGCAGCGTGTGCGCGAGGCCGAGCGTCAGCAGGTGGTCGATGCCTGGAAGGATCGCGTCGGCGAGTTGATCACCGGTGTGGTCAAGCGCGCCGAGCGCGGCAACATCTTTGTCGATCTGGGCGGCAATGCCGAAGCCTTCATTCCCAAGGACAAGGGCATTCCGCGCGATGTGCTGCGCCCGGGCGACCGCGTGCGCGGCTACCTGGCCGAAGTGCGTTCCGAGCCACGTGGCCCGCAGCTGTTCATCAGCCGCGCCGCGCCGGAATTCATGATCGAGCTGTTCAAGCTCGAAGTGCCGGAAGTGGGTCAGGGCCTGGTCGAGATCAAGGCCTGTGCACGCGATCCGGGCGACCGCGCCAAGATCGCGGTGATCGCGCACGACACCCGCACCGATCCGATCGGCGCGTGCATCGGCATGCGTGGTTCGCGCGTGCAGGCGGTATCCAACGAGCTCAATGGCGAGCGCGTGGACATCGTGCTGTGGAACGAGAACCCGGCCAACTTCGTCATCAATGCGATGGCGCCGGCCGAAGTGCAGTCGATCATCGTCGATGAAGACAAGCACTCGATGGATCTGGCCGTGGCGGAAGATCGCCTGGCCCAGGCGATCGGCAAGGGCGGCCAGAACGTGCGTCTGGCCAGCCGCCTGACCGGTTGGCAGCTCAACGTGATGACCGCCGACCAGGTGGCCGCCAAGTCCGAAGCCGAGCAGACCTCCGCGCGCCAGTTGTTCATGGATCGCCTGGAAGTGGACGAAGAAATCGCAGCGATCCTGGTGACCGAAGGCTTCAATACGGTCGAAGAAATCGCCTACGTGCCGGTCGGCGAGTTGCTGGCGGTGGAAGGCTTCGACGAAGACATCGTCGAAGAGTTGCGCGCCCGTGCCCGCGATGCGTTGCTCAACGCCGCGCTGGCAGAAGAAGAAGGCCTGGAAGGAACTCAGCCCACCGAGGACCTGCTGGCGCTGGAGGGGATGGACGAGGAAACGGCCTTTGCTCTGGCCGAGCACGGCGTGCGCACCAGCGAGGACCTGTCCGACCTGGCAGCGGACGAGATCGTCGACTTCGGCATCGAGGGTCTGACCCAGGAGCGCGCCGCGGCGCTGATCCTGGCGGCCCGCGCCGAGGAGATCGCCCGTTTGGAGCGCGGCGAATGAGCCGGCAATGAACCGCGCCCTGACCCCATCAGGGCTTAGAATCAGCGTTTCCCTTGCTCTGGGCGAGGGGGCGCCAACCAGATCATAGGATCCGAATGTCGCAGCAAACCACCATCCGCAAGCTTGCCGAACTGGTCAATACGCCGGTCGATAAACTGCTGGTTCAACTGGCCGAGGCCGGAATGAAGTTCAGCGGTCCCGACCAGGTCGTGACCAGCACCGAGAAGATGAAACTGCTTGGCTTCCTGCGTCGCACGCATGGCAAGGCCGAGACGCCCGCCGAAGCGGCGAGCGAAGCAGCCAAGAAGATCACGCTCAACCGGCGCAAGCTGCAGGAAGTCACGGTCAGCGCCGGCCGCACCAAGACCACGGTCAACGTGGAAGTGCGGCAGAAGCGCACCTATGTGAAGTCCGAGAACGAAGGCGGCGGCCGTCCTGCGCCGATGACGCCGGACGAAGAGCGCGCCGACATCCTGGCCAAGCTCGCCGCTTCGCGTCAGCGCAATCTCGACGAGCAGCAGGCACTGGCCGAAAGCGACCGCCTGCGCGACGAGGCGATCCAGCGCAAGCGCGAAGAGGAACAGGCTGCGCGCGACCGCGCCGAAGCCGAGCGCAAGGCTGCCGAGGAAGCCGCTGCGGCTGCCAGTGCGCCGGCGCCGGTGGCTGCTGCGCCCGCACCGTCTGCAGCGCCTGCCGCACGTGCACCGTCGCCGTCGTCTGCGCCGCGTCCGGCCCGTCCGGCTGGCGCATCGCCGGCATCGCGTCCGGCCACGCCGGCGCGCCCGGACGACCGCTCCAATGCGGCCAAGCACAAGACGCGCGGTTCGCACGTCATGGTGGCCGGTGTCGAGGACGACGATGCGACCAAGCGTTTTGCCGGGCAGTTGCACCTGTCCGCGGCAGATCGTGCGCGCCGTTCCAACGTGCGCGGCAAGCCGACCGGTCGTCCGGGCTCGTCGTCCTCGCGTCGTGGCAACGACAATGGCCGTGGTGGCAACCAGGGCAACAGCGGTCCGCACGGATTCGAGCGTCCGACCGCACCGGTGGTGCGCGAAGTGGCGATCGGCGAGACCATCACCGTGGCCGATCTGGCGCAGAAGCTCGCGCTCAAGGGCGGCGACGTGGTCAAGGCGCTGTTCAAGATGGGCGTCATGGCGACCATCACCCAGAGCATCGACCATGACACCGCCGCGCTGGTGACCGAAGAACTCGGCCACAAGGCCGTGCGTGCCGACAATGCCGACTTCGAGGATGCGCTGCTGGCACATGCCGAGGACGCGCAGGGCGATGCCACGCCGCGTCCGCCGGTGGTGACCATCATGGGTCACGTCGATCACGGCAAGACCTCGCTGCTGGATTACATCCGTCGCACCAAGATCGCCTCCGGCGAAGCCGGCGGCATCACCCAGCACATCGGTGCGTACCACGTCGAAACCGCCCGTGGCGTCATCAGCTTCCTGGATACGCCCGGCCATGCCGCGTTTACCTCGATGCGTGCCCGTGGCGCCAAAATCACCGACATCGTGGTGCTGGTGGTTGCAGCCGATGACGGCGTGATGCCGCAGACCAAGGAAGCGGTGGCGCATGCCAAGGCGGCAGGCGTTCCGTTGATCGTGGCGGTGAACAAGATCGACAAGGCCGGCGCCGATCCGCTGCGGGTCAAGAACGAATTGCTGGCCGAAAACGTGGTGGCCGAAGAGTTCGGTGGCGATACCCAGTTCATCGAAGTGTCGGCCAAGGTCGGTACCGGTGTGGACACGCTGCTGGACGCGATCTCGCTGCAGGCCGAAGTACTCGAGCTCAAGGCAGTGGCCGAGGGCCGCGCCAGCGGCACCGTGATCGAATCCTCGCTGGACAAGGGCCGCGGCCCGGTGGCCACGGTGCTGGTGCAGCAGGGCGCGCTGAAGCGTGGCGATTACCTGGTGTGCGGCATCCAGTACGGCCGCGTGCGTGCGCTGTTCGACGAGACCGGCCACCAGCCGGCTTCGGCCGGCCCGTCGATCCCGGTGCAGGTGCTCGGCCTGTCCGGCGTGCCGGAAGCCGGCGACGACTTCGTGGTCGTCGACGACGAGCGTCTGGCCAAGGACGTGGCGCAGCAGCGCGAAACCAAGCGTCGCGAGTCGCGTCTGGTGGCCTCGGCCAGCAACCGCATGGAAGACATCCTGGCCCAGATGGGCAAGGGTGAAGGCCAGCAGGTGCTGAACCTGGTGATCAAGGCCGACGTGCAGGGCTCGGTGGAAGCGCTCAAGCAATCGCTGGTGGCGTTGTCCAACGACGACATCCGCATCAACGTGATCCACTCCGGCGTGGGCGGCATCACCGAATCCGATGCGAATTCGGCAGCGGCCTCCAAGGCCACGGTGATCGGCTTCAACGTGCGTGCCGATGCCTCGGCCCGCAAGATCGTCGAGTCCAACGGTATCGATCTGCGTTACTTCTCGATCATCTATGACGTGATCGACCAGGTGAAGCAGGTGGCCTCCGGTCTGCTCGGCGTGGAAATCCGCGAAGAGATCATCGGCATCGCACAGGTCCGCGACGTGTTCCGCAGCTCGAAGTTCGGCGCGGTTGCAGGCTGCATGGTCATCGAAGGCGTGGTGAAGCGCAGCAAGCCGATCCGCGTACTCCGCGACAGCGTCGTGGTGTTCGAGGGCGAGCTGGAATCGCTGCGTCGCTTCAAGGAAAACGTCGAGGAAGTGCGCAACGGTACCGAGTGCGGTATCGGCGTGAAGGCCTACAACGACGTCAAGGCCGGCGACCAGATCGAGTGCTTCGAGCGTATCGAAGTCGCCCGCACGCTGTAAGGGCTGCCGGGGCCTGCGGGCCCCGGACTCCGCCAGGCGGAGTTGCAACGCGAGTTCTGCAAGGCGGGGGCGGCATGGCCGCCCGCGTCCGTTTTTGGCTTCGGTGCCAATTGGCCCTCCGAATCAACCAGGTCCATGACCATGCCAACCAAATCATTCCATCGCACCGACCGCGTTTCGGCGCAGGTGCGTCGCGACCTCGGCACGATCGTGCACGCGGCCGTGCGCGACCACGGCCTGCCGTCGGTCAGCGTTTCCGACGTCGAAATCAGCCGCGACCTGGCGCATGCCAAGGTGTTCGTCACCGCGCTGCAGCAGGAACGCTCGGCCGAAGCGGTCAAGGGGCTCAAGGAAATCGCCGGTCAGTTGCGTACGCAGCTGGCGCGCGCGATGAAGCTGCGCCACGTGCCCGAGCTGCATTTCCATTACGACGATTCGGTCGACCGCGGCGAGCGTATCGACAACCTGCTGCGTGACCTGGACGATGTCGGCCCCGAGGCCGCATCCAGCGACGAGGACGCCGAGCAGCGCTGAGCGCTGCCGGCCCGCCGCCTGTCGATCAGCGGCCCCGATTTCAACGGGCACGCACAGTGCCCGATTCGAGCACCGATCTGTTGAAACCCCGTATCGTCTATCGCCCGTTGCACGGCATCCTGTTGCTCGACAAGCCGGCTGGAGTCAGCTCCAACACGGCCTTGCAGTCCGCGCGCCGTTTGTTGCGTGCCGAAAAGGGCGGCCACACCGGCAGCCTGGATCCGCTGGCCACCGGCTTGCTGCCGCTGTGTCTGGGCGAGGCCACCAAGATTGCCGGCCTGCTGCTCGGTTCGGCCAAGGCCTACGACGCCGAGATCGTGCTGGGTGTCACCACCGATACCGACGATGCCGATGGTCAGGTGTTGCGCGAGCGTGCGTTGCCGGCACTGGGCGAAGACGCGCTGCGTGCAGCGCTGACGCCCTTCATCGGGCGCATCCGCCAACAGGCGCCGATCTATTCTGCGCTCAAGCAGGGTGGCGAGCCGCTGTACGCCAAGGCTCGCCGTGGCGAGGTGATCGAGGCGCCGGTGCGCGAGGTCGATGTGCATGCGATCGATGTGCTCGGTTACGCCGCGCCGCGGCTGCAGTTGCGTGTGACCTGCGGCTCGGGCACCTATATCCGCAGCCTGGCGCGCGATCTGGGCGAGGTGCTTGGCTGCGGTGCGCATATCGCCTCGCTGCGCCGGCTCTGGGTGGAGCCGTTTCGCGCGCCGCAGATGATCACGCTGGAAGCGCTGTCGGCAGCCCTGGAAGCGGGCACCGACGCGCAGGAGCTATTGCTGCCGATCGAGGCCGGACTGGCCGATTTTGCGCGGATCGTGCTCGATGCGTCGCATGCGGCGCGTTTTCGCATGGGCCAGCGTCTGCGCGATCCTGCTTTCCCGACCGGCCAGGTGGCCGTGTTCGGACCCGACGGGATCCCCTCAGGGCTAGGCCTGGTGGACGCGGAGGGGCGTTTGTCGCCGCAGCGATTGTTCAATGGACTGAACGAAGCAGGGGCTTGTTAAGGTTTAGTCAACTTGTTCCCGGGCCCGCACGACGTTACAATTTTGCGGCCCCGATCGGGGCACTTCCAGCGCCAAGCGCGCTCATCCCTAGCAAACGGCGAGTCCGGCGGTGCGTCATGCACGTTCCTGCCGACCACGCATCTATCGAGTAAACATCATGTCCGTCGACACCCAGAAAGTTATTGAAGACAACAAGCGCAGCGCCCAGGACACCGGTTCGCCGGAAGTGCAGGTCGCCCTGCTGACCGCGCGCATCGAGCTGCTGACCGGTCACTTCAAGACCCACAAGAAGGATCACCACAGCCGTCGTGGCCTGCTGCAGATGGTCAACCGTCGCCGCAGCCTGCTCGACTACCTGAAGAAGAAGGACAACGAGCGTTACAAGTCCTTGATCGAGAAGCTCGGCCTGCGCCGCTAATCGAGTCACACCGCCGCGGCGCAGCGATGCGCCGCGGCTTTGTTTTGGTCATTCGCATCACGTTATCTGCAGCACGCAGTTCATGGGCCGGAGCCTCCCGGCCGCCCGTTCTCGGCATGGGTCGACGACGGTCCAACGAAGACAGCAACACCTAAGGGAAAAAACCTCCGTGGCAAAAATCACCAAAACCTTCCAGTACGGCAAGCACACCGTCACCCTGGAGACGGGCGAAATCGCTCGCCAGGCAGGCGGCGCCGTCATCGTCAAGTTCGACGACACCGTACTGCTGGTCACCGCCGTCGCCGCCAAGAGCGCGCGCGAAGGGCAGGACTTCTTTCCTCTGACGGTTGATTATCAGGAGAAGTTCTACGCCGGCGGCCGCATCCCGGGCGGCTTCTTCAAGCGCGAAGGACGTGCGACCGAGAAGGAAACGTTGATCTCGCGCCTGATCGATCGCCCGATCCGTCCGCTGTTCCCGGAGGACTACAAGAACGAAGTGCAGATCATCGCCACCGTGATGTCGATGAACCCGGACATCGACGGCGATATCGCCGCGCTGATCGGCGCTTCGGCCGCGCTGTCGCTGGCCGGCACCCCGTTCAACGGCCCGATCGCTGCGGCGAAGGTCGGTTACAAGAATGGCGAATACATCCTCAACCCGACCGTGACCGAGCTGAAGGATTCGCAGCTGGAGCTGGTCGTGGCCGGTACCGCCAATGCGGTGCTGATGGTCGAGTCCGAAGCCGAGCTGCTGTCGGAAGAAGTGATGCTGGGCGCGGTGACGTTCGGCCATCGCGAGATGCAGAAGGTCATCAACATCATCAACGAGCTGACCGTCGAAGCCGGCACCAAGCCGTCCGACTGGGTGGCTCCGGCCAAGAATGACGGCATGATCGCTGCGCTGAAGGAAGCGGTGGGCGACCAGCTCGCGTCGGCGTTCCAGGTGCGCGACAAGCTGCAGCGCCGCGACGCGATCTCGGCGATCAAGAAGGACGTGTTGGGTGCGCTGGCACCGCGCGCCACGGTCGAAGGCTGGGCTGCCGGTGACCTGTCCAAGGAATTCGGCGAGCTGGAATACCAGACCATGCGCGGCTCGGTGCTGAGCACCAAGGTGCGCATCGACGGCCGTGCACTGGATACCGTGCGTCCGATCAGCGCCAAGGCCGGCGTGCTGCCGCGTACCCACGGTTCGGCGCTGTTCACCCGCGGCGAGACCCAGGCGATCGTGATCACCACGCTCGGCACCGCACGCGACGGTCAGGTCATCGACGCCGTCTCGGGCGAGTACAAAGAGAACTTCCTGTTCCATTACAACTTCCCTCCTTACTCGGTGGGCGAGTGCGGTCGTTTCGGCGCGCCGAAGCGTCGCGAGATCGGCCACGGCCGTCTGGCCAAGCGCGGCGTGCTGGCAGTGATGCCGAGCCTGGAAGAATTCCCGTACACCATCCGCGTGGTCTCGGAAATCACCGAGTCCAACGGTTCGTCCTCGATGGCATCGGTCTGCGGCAGCTCGCTGGCGCTGATGGACGCCGGTGTGCCGATCAAGGCGCCGGTCGCCGGTATCGCGATGGGCCTGGTCAAGGAAGGCAACGACTTCGTCGTGCTGTCGGACATCCTGGGTGACGAAGACCATCTCGGCGACATGGACTTCAAGGTGGCCGGCACTTCCGAAGGCGTGTCCGCGTTGCAGATGGACATCAAGATCGAAGGCATCACCGAAGAAATCATGAAGCAGGCATTGCAGCAGGCCAAGGCCGGCCGTCTGCACATCCTCGGCGAGATGGCGCATGCGCTGACCACTCCGCGTCAGGAACTGAGCGACTACGCGCCGCGCTTGCTGACCATCAAGATCCACCCGGACAAGATCCGCGAAGTGATCGGCAAGGGCGGCTCGACCATCCAGGCCATCACCAAGGAAACCGGTACGCAGATCGACATCCAGGACGACGGCACGATCATCATCGCCTCGGTCAATGCGATTGCCGCGCAAGCTGCGAAGTCGCGCATCGAGCAGATCACCTCGGACGTGGAGCCGGGCCGCATCTACGAAGGCAAGGTCGCCAAGATCATGGACTTCGGTGCGTTCGTCACCATCCTGCCGGGCAAGGACGGCCTGGTGCACGTCTCGCAGATCTCCAGCGAGCGCGTGGAAAAGGTCGGCGACAAGCTGAAGGAAGGCGATCTGGTCCGCGTCAAGGTGCTGGAAGTGGACAAGCAGGGCCGTATCCGTCTGTCGATCAAGGCAGTGGAAGAAGGCGAGGGCGTTCCGCCGTCGGCCGAGTAATCGCCGCTGGTTGATGCGTCACGAAAAAGCGGGCTTCGGCCCGCTTTTTTGTTGGGTGTTCGGCAAGGGTGCCTGACTTGATCCTTCTCCTGCGGGAGGGGGTGCCCCGCAGGGCGGATGGGGGTGCGCGCGAAGCGTCGCGCGGTTGAACCTTGGCCAGGGCTTCGCCGCCGTACCCTCACCCCAACCCCTCTCCGGATGGGAGCGGGGCTTTGAGCCTTGCTTACCCGGGCTGCTGTGTCG
The DNA here is from genome assembly GCF_056725185.1 of Xanthomonas sp. NCPPB 3218. NCBI lineage: Bacteria > Pseudomonadati > Pseudomonadota > Gammaproteobacteria > Lysobacterales > Lysobacteraceae > Xanthomonas > Xanthomonas sp. NCPPB 3218. Next base: position 3,173,189 of record NZ_CM161516.1, on the reverse strand, counting down.
GCGCGGGCTGTGTTTCCGGACGCGGCGGCACCACGCGCGGGAAACCCGGTGGCATCGTGGTGGGTAAGGTGGTTGGCGAAGGCAGCGGTTCGACCGGTGGTGGCGCCGTCATCACCGCATCCGGGCGCAGCTTCAACAGGGCCGCCCAGTCGCGTCGATTGAAGTCGCAGAGTTCTTCGTGTGCCGGCGTGCACTCGCTGGCGATGCCCAGGCCGTCTTCGCTCTGGTCCTGGCTGCCGTCGGATTGCGGCGTCGGCAACACCACTCGGCCGGCGCGGTCCAGCGGCATCTTGCGCATCATCACCGTGTTGAACACATTGCCGCCGATCAGGTACAGGGTGCGATCGCCACCGACGTTGGCGGCGATCACCACGTCGCAATGCGATTGCCACGGCATCGGCGCGCTGCCGCCAAGCCCGGCCTTGAGGCCGGCGTAGCCGAGCGCAGCGCTGCGCCCGCGCAGCAGGCACAGCAGATCGCCGGGGGCTGGTTTTTCCACCGCCGGGTCGGTGAACTGGTACGGGCCGCTTGCGCCATCGTTGTAGGCGCTGCGGATGTAATCCAGATGGCGTGCAGAGCGGTGGAAACCGCTCAGGCCGGCCTGCGTCATCACCCAGGAGATGAAGGCGGCCGACCATGGGTTGTCGACCAGGAACGCGCGGCAATCGCTGGCGGTGTAGCGCGTGCCATCCAGTGCCGCGCAACTCGATGCGCCGGGGCGGCCGCCCATCGATGCCAGCGTGCCGCTGTCGCGCCAGTAGCCGGCCACGCGTTGCCAGGCGACCACGCCGTGGTCGGCCAGATAGCCCGATTCGGCCTCGGTCACGCCCAGGCTGGCCAGACGGCCCTTGGCATCGATAAACGGGTGCTGCCACAAGCGGTGCTCGTTGCAGGCACTGCGCACGATGGCGATCGCTGCAGGGCTGGTACCGAAGCGCGGGGGCACATCGCAGACTTCCGCGGCGGCCGCGGTGCCGCCCCATGCGGCCAACACCAGACAGAGCCACGGCCAAGGTTTTACAGTCATCGCAGATCCTGCACAGAACAATCGCAGCAGGCTGACAGAGCCGGCTGCGGGCACGCGTGAAATCAGCGCGGCGGTGGGCCGAGTTTGAGCGACAGATCGACCGCGTGCACGTGCTTGGTGAGCCCGCCGATGGAGATGCAATCCACCCCATCGGCTGCAATGGCGGCAATGCCGGCCAGATCCACGCTGCCGGAGACTTCCAGAGGGATGCGTTGTTCGCGCGGCAGGGCGGCAACGATGCGCACCGCGTCGCGACGCATCGCCGGGTCGAAATCGTCGATCAGGATGCGCGTGCAACCGACCTGCAAGGCCTCGTGCAGCTGCTCCAGCGTTTCCACCTCCACCACCAGCGGCAACTGCGGTTGCTGCGCACGAGCGGCATGCACGGCGGCGCCCAGCGAGCCGGCGGCGCGGATGTGGTTTTCCTTGAGCATCACCGTGTCGAACAGACCGATGCGGTGATTGTCGCCACCGCCACAGCGCACGGCATATTTCTGCGCGGCGCGCAGGCCGGGCAGCGTCTTGCGCGTGTCCAGGATGCGCGTGCCGGTGCCGGCCACGGCAGCCACGTATGCAGCGGTGGCGGTCGCGGTAGCCGACAGCGTCTGCATGAAATTGAGCGAGGTGCGCTCGGCGCTGACCAAGCTGCGGCTGCGGCCATGCAGCAGCGCCAGCACCGTGCCGGCGGCGACGTGCTGGCCTTCGTGCACCTGCCAGTCGATCCGCACCTGCGGATCGAGCGCGCGGTGCGTGGCGTCGAACCACGGCCGCCCGGCGATCACGGCGTCCTGCTTGCACAGCAGGTACGCGCTGTCTGGCTGATCGGGCAGCAGCGCCGCGGTCACATCGCCGCTGCCGATGTCCTCGGCCAGCGCGCGCGCCACATCGGCGTCCACCAGCGCGGCCGGTGGTGCCTCCGGCACGGTGGTGCGTACGGAAGGATTCACTTTTCGGGGAAGTCGGCGATCTGCGCAGTGCCGATGGCTTCTTCGGCCAGCAGCACCGGAATGCCGTCATCGACGCGGAAGATCTGCTTGCGGTCGCGCGTGATCAGCGCCTCGCGCAGTGGCTGTGTCTGCGCGGTACCGTCGGCACGCTGCAGGGTTCCGCCGGCGATGGCGGTGTTGAGTGCCTCCAGGCCCTTGCCGTCGAGCAGCGAGAGCGGCTGGCGGGTGTCGGGCGAGCACAGCAGGTCGAGCAGTTTGCGATCCATCGAAGTCTTGTCTTGCGTGGAAGATGGCTAGAATACGTCTTTACCGCAGGGCAGGGCCATGACCTCCAACCACTCCGCGCCGCTGGTCGGCATCGTGATGGGTTCCCGTTCCGATTGGGAAACCATGCAACACGCAGCTCAGAAGCTCGATGCGCTGGGCGTGCCTTACGAAGTCAAGGTGGTCTCGGCGCACCGCACACCGGACGTATTGTTCAGCTATGCCGAGCAGGCTGGCGAACGCGGTCTGCGCGCGATCATTGCCGGCGCCGGTGGCGCGGCGCATCTGCCGGGCATGCTGGCGGCCAAGACGGCGGTGCCGGTGCTCGGTGTGCCGGTACAGTCCAAGGCGCTCAACGGCATGGATTCGTTGCTGTCGATCGTGCAGATGCCGGCCGGGATTCCGGTGGCGACGTTTGCGATCGGCAATGCCGGTGCGGCCAATGCGGCCTTGTTCGCCGCCGCGATGCTGGCGCCGGAGCAGGCGCAGATCGGTCAGGCACTGGCGCAGTTCCGCGCCAGGCAGACCGACGATGTCATTGCCAGCGACGACCCGCGCCAATGACCACAGTCGGCATTCTGGGTGGCGGCCAGTTGGCCCGCATGCTGGTGTTGGCCGGTGCGCCGTTGGGCTTGCGGTTTGCGGTGTTCGACCCGGCTACCGATGCCTGCGCAGGGCAGGTGGCGCCGCTGCAGGCGGGCGCCTTTGACGACACCGCCGCGCTTGCCGCATTCGCCGCACAGGTGGATGTGATCACCTTCGATTTCGAAAACGTGCCGGCCGCCGGCGCGCAGCAGTTGGCTGCGCAGGTGCCGGTGTTTCCCAGCGCTGCCGCGTTGGCGGTGGCGCAGGACCGGCTCAGCGAAAAAACCCTGTTCCGCGAGCTCGGCATTCCGGTGCCCGAGTTCGCCGCCATCGACGACCGTGCAGGGCTCGACGCTGCATTGGCCCGTATCGGCACGCCGTGTGTGCTCAAGACACGTCGCTTCGGCTACGACGGCAAGGGCCAGTTCCGCATCAAGACGCTGGCCGATGCCGATGCCGCGTGGGACGCGCTCGGCGCGCAGGCGGCGAAGGTCGGACTGATCGTGGAGGCCTTCGTGCCGTTCGAGCGCGAGGTCAGCGTGGTGGCAGTGCGTGGGCGTGATGGCGAATTCCGCGCCTGGCCGCTGACCGAGAACTGGCATGTGGACGGCGTACTCTCGGCCAGTCTTGCGCCGGCGCGTGTGGATGCCGGCTTGCAGGCTGCGGCAGAGACGCATGCGCGTGCGGTCGCCGAGCGGCTGGACTACGTCGGCGTGTTCGCGCTGGAACTGTTCGTACGCGATGGCCAGTTGCTCGCCAACGAGATGGCGCCGCGCGTGCACAACTCCGGGCATTGGACCATCGAAGGTGCCGAGACCTCACAGTTCGAAAATCATGTGCGCGCCGTGCTCGGTCTGCCGCTCGGCAGTACCGCGATACGCGGGCATGCCTGCATGCTCAACTGGCTGGGCGCGATGCCGGACGCGACTGCATTTTTGGCGGTGCCCGGTGGGCATTGGCACGACTACGGCAAGCAATCGCGCGAGGGCCGCAAGGTCGGCCATGCCACACTGCGCGCCGAGACGCCACAGCTGCTTGCTCAGGCCCTGAGCGAAGCAGGCGCCGCGCTGCAGCGTGATGCGCAGGTGGAACCGGTGCTCGCGCGTTTGAGCGAAGGGTGATTCGCAGAGCCATCGGTGGCACTGCTGGCCTCGCCGATGCGCAGGTCCGTGGCGAAGATGCACGCAGTGCGCGACGCCGCCGGACGCTGTTGCAACAGGTCACCTGATCGTTGACCTGTTGCGACGGCGCAAGCGGCTAACCCAACCGGCTGGCCACGAACTCCCAGTTGATCAGCTTCCAGAACGCGTCCAGGTACTGCGCGCGGTCCTGCCGGTAATCCAGGTAATAGGCATGCTCCCAGAGGTCGCAGGCGAGCAGCGGGGTGTCCGGCCCGGTGAGCGGCGTGGACGCATTCGGCGTGGCGACGATCGCCAGTGCGCCATCCGGGCGCTGCACCAGCCACACCCAGCCCGAGCCGAAGCTGCCCAGGGCGACGCGGTTGAATTCCTGCTTGAAATGCACGAAGTCGCCGAACGATTTGGCGATGCGGTCGGCCAGCCGGCCCAGCGGCTCACCGCCGCCGCGCGGGCGCAGGCACTGCCAATAGAAATTGTGGTTCCACACCTGCGCAGCCAGATGGAACAGCGTGCCCTGCGCCTGCGCGATGATGTCTTCCAGCGTCAGCTCGGCGAACTCGCTGCCTTCGATGCGCGCATTGAGCCGATCGACCTCGCTGCGGTGACAGACGCCGTGGTGCGCCTCCAATGTGGCGGCAGACAGATGCGGCTCCAGGGCGGCGCGGGAGTAGGGCAGTGCAAGGTGTTCGATCGGCATGATGGCAAGGGCAGCGAAGGGAGTGCGGCGACAGGTCGCGCTGAAGGCTTACAATGCGCGCCTTTGCGGAAGTCTATCCGACCCGGCGGTCGGGCCTGCCGCTCCCAGTCAGGAGAGTCCAATGCCGGTGATGGAACGGATCCAGGCCGAAGTCGAACAACACCCGATCGTGCTGTTCATGAAAGGCACCCCGCAATTTCCGATGTGCGGTTTTTCCAGCCGCGCCGTGCAGGCCCTGGTGGCTGCCGGCGCCGATCAGTTGCGCACGGTCAACGTGCTGGAAGAGCCCGAAGTGCGCGCCAATCTGCCGCGCTATTCCAACTGGCCGACCTTCCCGCAGCTGTTCATCCACGGCGAGCTGATCGGCGGTTGCGACATCACGCTGGAACTGTTCGAAGCCGGCGAGCTCAAGCGCATCGTCAGCGAGGCCTACCAGCCGTGAGTCTGGCGCAGGCCCGGCCCGACGCGGCGGCACTTGCCGGCCGCGTGGTGCTGATCACCGGTGCAGCCGGCGGGCTGGGGAGCGCGGCGGCGCAGGCGTGCGCATCCGCCGGTGCGACCGTGGTGTTGCTCGGCCGCAAGCTGCGCCCGCTGGAGCGCATCTACGACGCGGTCGCCACGCTGGGTCCGGAGCCGTTGCTGTATCCGCTGGATCTGGCCGGCGCCACGCCGGACGACTACGCCACGCTCGCGCAGCGGCTGCAGTCCGAGCTCGGTGGCCTGCACGGCCTGCTGCACTGCGCCGCCGATTTCGCCGGCTTGACCCCGGCCGAACTCGCGGCGCCTGCCGACTTCGCACGCAACCTCCATATCAACCTCACCGCGCGCGCCTGGTTGACCCAGGCCTGCCTGCCGCTGTTGCGGCAGCAAGGCGATGCGGCGGTGGTCTTCGTCGTCGATGACCCGGCACGTGTTGGCCAGGCGTACTGGGGTGCCTATGGCGCTGCCCAGCATGCACAGCGTGGCCTGCTCGCCAGCCTGCATCACGAAACCGTCGCCGGCCCGGTCCGCATCAGCGGATTGCAGCCCGGCCCGATGCGCACCGCCTTGCGCGCGCGCGCCTTCACCCATCAGGAAGACAGCGAAGCGCTGGACCCCACGCGCTATGCCGCCGCCTGCGTCACCCTGTTGTCAACGGCCGGTGGCGCGCACCGCGGCGCGATCTGGAGTCCTTCCGCATGACCATTCTGTCGGCGGCACTGCTGCTGTTCCTGATCCTCGACCCGCTGGGCAACATTCCGGTGTTTCTCAGTGTGCTCAAGCCGCTGCCGCCCAAGCGCCAGCGCTTCGTGCTCGCGCGTGAGTTGCTGATCGCCCTATTCGTGCTGATGGCGTTCCTGTGGGGCGGCAAGTACGCGCTGGAGCTGATGCATCTGCGCCAGGAGTCGGTGGCGATCGCCGGCGGCATCGTACTGTTCCTGATCGGCATCCGCATGATCTTCCCGCGCCCGGAAGGCCTCATGGGCGAGATCCCCGACGGCGAGCCCTTCATCGTGCCGCTGGCGATCCCGCTGGTGGCCGGCCCGTCCGGCATGGCCGCAGTGATGCTGATGGGCAGCAACGAACCCACCCGGTTATGGGATTGGAGCCTGGCGCTGATGATCGCCTGGATCGGTGCATCCACCATCCTGGCCTCGGCACCGCTGTTGTACAAACTGCTCGGTCATCGCGCACTGACCGCGATCGAGCGCCTGATGGGCATGTTGCTGGTGGCCATTTCGGTGCAGATGTTTCTGGACGGCCTTGGCACTTATTTCAAGCTGCCGGTGTCGATCTGAGTCCAGTTGGCGATGGGCGGGCAGGGTGCGTGGCATGGGGACGGCTTGTTGGATGCCTGGCGGGCTTTGAAGCCGCGTCGCCGACCCGTGGCATGAGCGGCTGGCGGTGTCTGGCGACCACAGCGCGGGATGGCGGCCGATAGCCAGCGCTGCGTTTTCAGGCCAAACGTTGCCGGTTTGCGACAGGCCAGCTCGATAGCGCGACGCCAGTCGCAAATGCCGCGCGACTTTGCGCAAGCTGGCGTTTAGGCCTTCACATGCGAAGTTCATGTTGCACCGCGCGAACTTTGTCACGCCGCCGTCACAATCAGGCCTTAGCGTGTTAATCTGTTGTTAACCGTTGCGGCAGCAACCAGCCGCGCGGCAAGGGACCCCAGATCATCGGCAGCCCACCCCCGGGAACGGTTGGGCTGACTGCGCCTTTTTGTCACTGCCCAACCTGTATCGAGGCTACCGAAATGACCCACCCCCGCTGTCTCCGCATGTCCAAGCTGACGCTTGGCCTTGTTGCCGCACTCGCCGCCGCCCCCGTGTTCGCCCAGAGCACCTCTGCCGGCGTCGCTGGCCTGGTGACCAGCAGCGCCGGTCAACCGGTGCCGAATGCCGAAGTGACGATCACCCACGTCGAATCGGGCACGGTCAGCCGCGCCACCACCGATGCCAGCGGACGCTACAACGCGCGCGGCCTGCGTGTGGGTGGGCCGTACACGATCACCATTACCAAGTCGGGTGAAGGCACCAAGACCGAAGAAGGCGTGTACCTGAACCTCAATCAGGTCAATAGCGTCGATGCCTCCCTTGGCGGCGACGTCACCACGCTCGGCGCGGTGCAGGCCATCGGTGGCGACTACGGCTCGGCGCTGTTCAGCGCCAACAAGATGGGCACCGGCACCAACGTGACCCGCGAGCAGATCGAATCGCTGCCGTCGATCAACCGCAACCTGCAGGACTACGTGCGCCTGGATCCGCGTGTCGCGCAGACCGACAAGGCGCGTAACGAGATTTCCGTGGGCGGCCAGAATCCGCGCTTCAACCTGATCCGCGTCGACGGCATCAGCACCAACGACGCGTTCGGCCTCGAATCCAATGGCTTGCCGACCCCGCGTCAGCCGTTCTCGATGGATGTCATCGACGAAATCTCCGTCGACGTCGCCAATTACGACGTGACCATTACCGGTGCCACTGGCGGTGTGATCAATGCGGTCACCAAGTCCGGTACCAATGAATTTCATGGTTCGGTCTACGGCACCTACCGCGAGAACGATTGGTCGGGCAAGAACCAGAACGATATCCGCCCGCAGCTGTTCGATAACGAAGCCACCTACGGTCTGACCCTCGGCGGCCCGATCGTCAAGGACAAACTGTTCTTCTTTGCCAATTACGAAAAGTACAAGGGTAAGGGCGTTTTCACCGGAGCCTCCGGTTACGGTCCGACCGGCTCGGGTGCGAGCAACATCGTTCCGATCTCACAAGCGCAGGTCGATGAGATCATCGACATCTCGCGCAACGTCTATGGCTTCGATCCGGGAACTCTCGCGCTGCCGGCCCTGGATTCGGATTCGGAAGAAAAGGGCTTCAAGCTCGACTGGAACATCTCCGACAAGCATCGCGCTTCGTTCCGCTATGGCGAAAGCGAACAGAGCACCGCCAACCTTAACGGCTTTGGCAACCAGGCGCTGTCGCTGAACTCGTATCACTACGTTCGCGACTTCAGCCTCAAGACCTATACGGCCCAGTTGTTCAGCGACTGGACCGATACCTTCTCGACTGAAGCCAAGGTGTCCTACCGCGATTATTCGGCGGTGCGTACGGCTGCTTCGCAGCTGCCGGCCGTGGCAGTGCGCGTCGGCAACAACACCGTCAACCTGGGGACCGAGCAGAGCACCCAAGCGAACGAACTGCGCACAGAAACCTGGAACGCCTTCTTCGCCGGCACGCTGTTCTTGAATGACCACACCGTCAAGTTCGGCTTCGACTACGAAGACAACGATCTGTTCAACCTGTTTGGGCAGCGCGTCTTCGGATCCTACACGTTCAATTCGATTTCGGATTACCGCAACAATATTGCCCAGAACTATCGTTACTCGCGTTCCAACAGCGGCAATATCGACGATATCGCTGCCGACTGGGGCATGCGGAACGTGGGCGTATTCGTGCAGGATACCTGGGCAGTCAATAACAATCTGACGCTGACCTTCGGTCTGCGTTACGACGAGCCGATGGTGAAAAACAGCCCTGCCTACAACGCGGCAGCGTCTACGGTGTTTGGCTTCCGTAACGACCAGACGATCGACGGCAATGGTCTGTTTGAGCCGCGGTTCGGTTTCAACTACACCTTTGATAGTGATCGCCCGACGCAGCTGCGTGGCGGTGTAGGCCTTTTCCAGGGTGCCGCTGCAACGGTATGGCTTTCGAATCCGTACTCCAACACCGGTCTGGCGTACACGGATTACAACTTCTCCAGCCCGGCACTGGTGCGTGATAACGGTATCCGTTTCACCCCGGACATCAATAATCAGCCGACCGGCACGACGGTTGCGGGTAGTACCCAGTCGGTCGATTTCGTTGATGGCAAGTTGGGCCAGCCTTCGGTATGGAAGGCGAACCTCGCGTTCGATACCGAGCTTCCGTGGTATGGCATCGTTGCATCTGCCGAGGCCGTGGTGACTCAGGTCAACGAGGCCATCTACTATCAGCAGCTGAATCTGGGTGCGGCGAGTGCAATCGGACAGGATGGCCGCAACATCTACTGGAATGCCAACGGGCTTCGGCCCAGCAGCTGGAACATCAATGGCCAGCAGCCCAGCGGCGTCTCGGTGGATGCACGCGGTAATCGTGACCGCCGGTACAACGATGCGCTGATCGCACGTCCGACCGACAAGGGTGGTAGCGAGAGTTTCACCTTCGGTCTGAACAAGCCCTTCAACGGCGGCGATTGGTCGTGGGGCCTGTACTACACATACACCGATGCCGATGAAGTCAGTGGTCTGACCAGTTCGACTTCGGGCTCGCAGCTCGGTAACAATGCGGTGTTCCAGGCCAATGAAAACGTTGCCTCGACTGCGGCCTACGAGGTCAAGAACAGCATTCTCGGCACCTTGAACTGGAAGCATGCGTTCTTCGGCGATTACGAAACCAAGCTCGGCCTGATTTACCAGGGTCGCAATGGTCGTCCGTACAGCTACACGTTCGATAACGATGCCAATGGCGATGGTCGCTTGAACGATTTGCTGTATATCCCGGCCGGTCGCGGCGATGTGCTGTTCGGCAGCGCGGCAGAAGAGCAGGCATTCTGGAGCTACATCGAAGGCAACGAGTATCTGGCTGCCCGGCGTGGTCAGGTTGCCGAGCGTAATGGCGCGCGCAACTCCTGGATCAATCAGTTCGATCTGCATATCGAGCAGGAGATTCCTGGCTTCTTCAAGGACAACAAGGCATCCGTGTGGCTCGACGTCATGAACGTCGGCAACCTGCTCAACAAGAAGTGGGGCCGCGTCGAAGAATATGGCTTCCCGGGCATGCGCGGTGTTGTGGAGTACGGTGGTATCGATGCAGCCAGTGGCAAGTACGTGTATCGCTTCAATACGCCGGATCAGTCCACTGTGTATGACGATCGCGGCATCTCCCGCTGGGCACTGCAGCTGGGCTTCCGCTACCAGTTCTAAAGTTGGCTAGTGGCTCGAAGCTTGCAGAAACGGCCGGGTTCTCCCGGCCGTTTTCTTTTGTGCGGGTGAGTACGCTAAAGTTCTGAGATACGACAGGAGCAAGCTATGGAACTCAGCAGTACGGCAGCACGGGCGCTGCCGGTGGTGGATGCGCGGATCTACCCGCGCGGTGGCCTGGACGTGTTGTCCAAGGCGGAAGTTGCGCGTCTGCGTGATGCCTCCAGCGGTGGCATGCATGAGCTGTTGCGCCGCTGCGCGCTGGCCGTGCTCACCAGCGGCAGCGCGTCGGACGACCCGCGCGCAGCGCGCGACCTGTATCCGGATTTCGATATCCAGGTGAACCAGCAGGACCGCGGCATCCGCATCGATCTAAGCAACGCACCGGCGATGGCCTTTGTCGATGGCGAGATCATCCGGGGTGTTGCCGAACTGCTGTTCGCCGTGGTGCGCGACCTGGCCTACATGGCAATCGAGCTGGAAGCCCAGCGCGGGGATCTGGACACCAGCGAAGGCATCACCAACGCGGTGTTCGGGCAGCTGCGCAATGCGCGCATCCTGCAGCCGTCGGACCCGAACCTGGTCGTGTGCTGGGGTGGCCATTCCATTTCGCGCGACGAATATCTCTACACCAAACAGGTGGGCTACGAGCTGGGCCTGCGTGGTCTGGACATCTGCACCGGCTGCGGACCGGGCGCCATGAAGGGCCCGATGAAGGGCGCCACCATCGCGCACGCCAAGCAGCGCAAGCATCACACGCGCTACATCGGTGTGACCGAGCCGGGCATCATCGCCGCCGAGTCGCCGAATCCGATCGTCAACCACCTGGTGATCATGCCGGACATCGAGAAGCGCCTGGAAGCCTTCGTCCGCATCGGCCACGGCATCCTGGTGTTTCCGGGCGGCGTCGGCACGGCAGAGGAAATCCTCTACCTGCTCGGCATCCTGCTGCGCGAAGAGAACGCCGACCTGCCGTTCCCGCTGATCCTGACCGGCCCGACCATCGCCGCGCCGTATTTCGAGCAGATCGACCGCTTCATCCGGCTCACCCTGGGCGAAGCTGTCGCTTCCCGCTACGAGATCATCGTTGGCGACCCGGTTGCCGTGGCGCGTCGCATGGCCGAAGGCATCCACGAGGTGCGCGCGCACCGCAAGGAACAGAAGGATTCGTACTACTTCAACTGGTCGGTACACATCCCACTCGAGTACCAGCAGCCGTTCGAACCCAGCCACGAGGCCATGGCCGCCCTCGACCTGCACCACGGCCGCCCAGCGCCCGCGCTGGCCGCCGACCTGCGGCGTGCCTTCTCCGGCATCGTCGCCGGCAACGTCAAGGAAGACGGCATGCGCCGCATCGAGGAGTTCGGCCCCTTCGAAATCCACGGCGACCCGGACATCATGCAGGCCCTGGATGAACTGTTGCGCGGCTTCGTCGAGCAGCGCCGGATGAAGATTTCGGGGGACTACCGGCCTTGCTATCGGGTGGTGACTTAGTCGCCTAGACGGTGCGACACGGGCTCGATAACGCTTGTCGGTCCAGTCGGTCCGCCTGTCGGTCCAGCGCTTGTGCCATGGCGTATCAGGGCTCATGCTCTCCAGCAATAACGCTGGGGAGCGTCCTGATGTCCGTCCGTACGCGCGGATTCACGTTGATCGAACTCATGGTGACCGTCGCGGTGCTAGCTATCACCGCAGCGATCGCATACCCGAGTTTCCAAGGCGTCGTGCGCTCAAATCGGGTGGCTGCGTCAAATAACGAAATGATGGCATTGCTCACGCTGTCCAGAAGCGAAGCCATCCGGAACGGCCAAGGCAGCGGCATCTGTGGCAGTGCGAACGGGACAGCCTGCAATGGGAGCTGGAGTGCAGGGGTGATGGCCTGGAGCGACGCAAATGGAAACGGGAGTTATGACTCAGGTGAAACCGTGCTCCGTTATTCGTTGGGAAATCCAAGGCTGGTCGTCCAGGGGCCAACGACGGGGACGGTCATTGCGTTTGATGCGCGGGGGCGCCGCCGTGCTGCTGCCGATCAACAGGTTACATTGCAACCTGATCAATGCGGCGGGCAACCGTTGAAACGCTCATTAACAATCAATGCGTCCGGGCAAATTCGAAGCAAAAAAGAGGCCTGCACATGAGCCAGAATCATCTCTCTAGGCGTTCTGCGGCGGGCTTCACCCTGATCGAAGTGCTGATTGCCATTCTCATACTCGCATTTGGGTTGCTAGGGTTTGCACTGCTGCAGACCATGAATGTGCGGTTTGTCCAAAGCGCCAATTACCGGACGCAAGCGACCAACCTGGCCTACGACCTAATTGATCAGATGCGATCCAATCGTTATCAGGTTGGTCAATATACTGCCGCCACATTCGCTGCCGGGGCCGTGACGGCGACTGGTGCCTGCGTATATCCAACAGGTCAGACCGTATCGGTAAGCCAGAATATAACAAGATGGCAATGTCAGGTTGCCAAGGCGCTTGGAGATAAGGCTGCTGCTACAGTTACCTATGTCAACGGCGTCGCCACTGTGGCAATAAGCTGGGGCGATCAGCGCTGGGACAAGGAAAACCCCGAGACAGTGACGAGTTTTGCGTTGCGAACGGAGATCTAAGGGAATGAACTTGCGTTCGCGAATGTCCGGCCTTTCATTGATCGAACTGATGATCGCGTTAGTGATCGGGTTGGTTCTTTTATTAGGCGTAATCCAAATATTTTCAGCGTCGCGCACGGCCGCCCAACTATCTGAAGGTGCTTCGCGAGCACAAGAGAATGGACGTTTTGCGCTTGATTATCTGGCTCGAGACATTCGAATGGCGGGCCACTTCGGGTGCGTCAACGATCAAGCGCAATTCGTTAAGGGGGAGGGGGATCCCAGGGTCAATCTTTCTGCGGCAACCGGAAGTGGAAGTCCTCTGGATTTCTCTGTATCGATTCAAGGCTATGAAGCGCCAGGAACAGCTCCGAGTGACCAAATAACGATCGGTGGCAGTGCGAATTCGATAGTAGGTTTGCCGGCATCCATTCAGAATTTGAGCCCCGCGCCGAGACCAGGCAGCGACATCATCGTATTGCGTTATCTTTCTGCCGAAGGCGTGCCTGCGACAGGTATCGCATCAGCTGGTTCCAACAGCACCTTGACTATGGATGCGACACGTTGGGCACGCCTGACCGACGATGGCGTAGCGGCTCCCACCCTGTTTGGAATAGCGGACTGCGCACATGCGGATGTATTTGCTGGCACCACGACTGCAGGATCCGTAACGGCCAGTGGCGTCAATCTTTCAGGGCGATATGTGGTGCAGCCCACTGGTCAGACAATGGTGTACCGCGCCGAGTCCCTGGTGTATTACGTTGCCAATAGTCCCGATACCGGCGAACCTGCGCTAAGGCGTGCTCGCGCGGGTAGCAATGGCATTTATGTCAGCGAGGAATTGGTTGAAGGAATAGAAAGTTTGCAATTTCTATATGGATTGGATACGACGCCGTCGATTGCAACCCAGACGCCGCCTGTTGGTAATATCACCGAGCAACGTGTGGCGAGTGGAGTGGCCACGGGAGCCGATGCGGCGGCCGCCAACCAGTGGCGTCGCGTTGGGCAAGTGCAGGTCGGTATCCTCGCCCGTAGTCCGACCGCAGCGGCTGCAAGTACTCAAGTCGAGGCCAGTCGGTTGGGCGTGCTGGGTGTCACGGTCATTCCGCCGCCGACCAACGATGGACGCTATCGCGCTAGTTATGAGTTATCCATCGCCCTCCGCAATCGCCTTTTCGGTAACTGAAAATGCAGACCAGACATCTCACTCGAGATCGAGCGCGTAATTACCCCGCGGCAACTCAGCGCGGTGCGGTCTTGTATGTGGCGTTGATCATACTGGTGTTGCTTGCGTTGATTGGCATTGCAGGCATTCAGGTCTCTGGAATGCAAGAAAAAATGGCGGCCAATTATAGGGCGGTGAATCGTGCTTTCGAGGAGGCTGAAGGTGTGGTCAGAAACGCTGAAAACTCCGTCGAAAATATTTCCAATCGAACGACGGCGCCGACTGGTACCACGAGTTCAGTTGCTTCTGGAGACATCAATCGAGTCTGTGACGATGGTTTTGACCCTATGCAGTGGGCGCAGGCGCAGACCTCGGCTCGCGCGGTCAATGTTCGCCAGATAGATCAATGCATTCAGGGGGAAGCAAACATCGGAATGGGGCAGCCTGTCGATCCTGCATCTCCTGTTTTTCAGATTACCGGCGTTGCCGCTGACGATCAGAATAACGCGAGTTCCGAGGCGGCGGTAGATACTATCTTCAAGCTTTGAAGAGAAGCACATGACCTTGCATAAAAAGAAAGTAATTTTTGCTTCTGCCGCAGCCGCGGTTGGCCTGGCGTGCGTCGTCTACGCGCTAATCGCTGCGCAAGGTCAAGGCGTCCTTGCTCAGGCGCCAATGAATAATCAGGTGCAGACGCCGCCTGCGTTCATCATGGCTGTCGACGATTCCGGGTCCATGACCTTTCAAACCCAGTTTCCGGGGCAGGATGGCCAGGGCTGCTGGAGTACTGCGCAATATACGTTTTTCTCAAGTCCCGGAGTACTTAATACGGAAGATACGAGAAGCGTTGGATGTGGTTACAACCACGTGCTTCCTGGCGTCCGTATCGATGAAAACCGATTGGGTGTTCCTCCCTTGGATAGTCTTGGTTTCGCGCGTTCGGCTGCCTACAATCCAACGTATTATGATCCGACAGTCAAATACGAGCCGTGGATTAATAACGATGGCACTCCCTTTCCTCAGGCTGACCCGCTGAATACCCGTATTAATCCGCTGCAATCCGCGACCGTCGCGTTGGCATCGAATTACATGGGTGAGGATTTCAGTAGTAGCTTTCGAATTCAGAACAGGATGGTGCTGCCCCGAGGTACAAGTTACAGGCAGCGCTTTAGAGATAATAACAATAATCTCTATTTCGGGGCTGAGACAACGACGACAACTGATGTCACTTGGAATGGTGGCTCGCAGACACTGCTCATAAGGTTTTGGCCTGCAACCTTTTTCGTTCCTTATACGAGTAATAATGATGCTCGGCCAGTCCTTCCTGGCACTGCGTCAGCATATGACGCAGTGCCGCGAGAGCGTGTACGAGATGTGTGCGGAACGGGCTGCGACATGTGGAAATACACGATTGGCACAACCAATACCGCTGCCTTGCAAAACTTTGCGAATTGGTTTTCTTTCTATGGTAATCGCAACAGGGCGATTATTGCGGGCATGACTAGGTCGCTGGCTGACGTCAACAATATGCGGGTGGGATTCTTTCGCATTAATCAGCACACTAGCTATGATGCCATTACGGACAGGCTGCCAATGCGAAATATGGCAACGGCAAGTGAAAAGGCGGCGCTTTACAATTCGATCCTCGCGTTGCCTGCGAGCGGGGGCACGCCAAATCGCCAAGCGGTAAACGCCGCAGGGGTTCAATTTCAGCGCACAGACAGTGCTGCTCCCGTCCAATTGGCTTGCCAGAAAAATGCCGTAATGCTCTTTACGGATGGCTACAGTAATCAGGATGGGCCGCAGGTCAGTAACGCGCAGGGCGACGGCGGAATGGGAGTTCCATTCGCTGACGGTTACGACAATACGATGGGGGATATTGCTGCAAAGTACTATAATAACGTTAACGGCGGATCGCCCATTCGGCCGGACCTGGCTTCCGGGCTTGTGCCTGTGCCAAGCTCCTGCAGCACTGCAAACGCTAATGTAAGGTTGGATTGCCAGAAGAATCTGCACGTAAATTTTTACGGTATTACGCTGGGTGCGCGAGGGAATTTGTTCAATCCCGATGTGGTGCAGGATGCTTACACCACTCCGGCGATTTACCAAAATTGGCCGCCGCGTGAAAATGATGAAAGAAGCACCGTTGATGACATCTGGCACGCGGCAACCAATACTCGCGGTCAATACATAAACGCGAAGACTCCGGCGGAAATTACAGCTGCGATGCGGAGAGTTCTTTCTTCAGTGACATCCGGTTCGTCTCCCTCGGGGACGCTTGCGCAGAGCGGTGCGCGTATCGGTGCTGGCTCGTTCTCGGTAGTGCCGAACTACGAAATTGCCAATGAGGGCACCGATTGGTTTGGCCGTCTTACCGGCTATACCGTTTCTATCAATCCAGCGACTCGGGTCGCAGTGACCACGGCAGCTTGGGAGGCAAGTTCAAGAATGCCGTCTGCCGCGGCACGCAATGTTTTGGTCAGCAAGGCAGGATCAGTTAGCGCCTTCAATGCGACTAATGTTTCTCTTGCGGATCTTTGTAACAAATCGACGTCGCTGTACCCGGGGATGTCGCTATGCACTGAGTCGGACTTTTCCGCACTGGGTGCAACCGCAGCTACCGCTACCGCGTACCTGCGTGGGGATGCGTCTGGTGAAGTCCGCAGTGGTGGTCGCTTACGTGATCGAACCACTGTGCTTGGCGATATCGTCAATTCGACGCCTGTCATCAGTTCTCCATTGGATGACTATGGCTATCGTGGTTTGGCGGGGACACCTGGAAGTACTTATGGCGCTTACTTGGATTCCAAGAAGGCCAACAGAAATTATATGGTCTATGTTGGTGCCAACGATGGCATGTTGCATGGCTTCGATGGCGGCATGAATGCAAATGGAGTAATGAATTCAAATGGCGGTGTAGAGCGATTCGCTTATATTCCGTCAACTGCGCTCGGTCACATGGGTAATTTGCTGCTTCCTTACGATCCAACAGATCAAAGTGACCAAGACTTTGACCATCGCTACTATGTAGATGGGCCGCTGACCGTATCGGATGCTTATTATGGTGGATCCTGGAAGACAGCTCTTGTAGGGACCGCAGGTGCAGGCGGACGCAGCATTTTTGCAATGGACGTCACGACGCCCACAAGTATTTCGGCGGGCAATCGTCTTTGGGAAATCAGCGATCTTGATAGCACGTTGCCTGCGTCCGTCCGTAACAACATAGGCTATGTGCTTGGTAAGCCGGTTATCGTTCCAGTTGCTAACGCATCCGGCGCTGTGACATGGAAAGCGATTTTTGGCAATGGCTATAACAGCGCCAGTGGAAAAGCCGTTCTCTTTGTCGTTGATATCAAGGCAGGCGCACCCACGATTACAATGATCGAAGCCGCAGAAAGTGGAGGAGGTGTCGCCGGAAGCAACGGTCTTGGCAACATCGTTGTTGTTGATCGCTGGGGCGGTGCCAGCCAAGCTGATCGGGTCCGTGATGGATATGCGGACACTGTTTACGCAGCCGATCAAAAAGGAGCCATTTGGAAGTTTGATCTTCGTAGCACGGTGACATCTGTTTCCGTCCCGCTCTTTACAAGTCGTACTTCAACCGAGAACGGCGCTACCTATCGTCAGCCGATTACCGGCGGACTCGCTGCTACTGCTGGCGATAACGGCGGTGTCATGCTTTTCTTCGGAACTGGAAGCTTCTCATTTGTAAATGATCCATTCGATACTGCTATCCAGTCGTTGTATGGGATCAATGACGTCTCCGCTGGAGCAATCACGAGTGCGTTGACGCGCACCAACCTGCAAGCCAATACAATCTCCAGTTCTGGTGGTACGCGGAGTCTGGTGTTGGGAGCAAGCCCGGCAGGTGGGCGGGGCTGGTATGTCGATCTGCCAGCCGGCGAGCGCATGGTGGGAAATCCAAGCGTCGCATCGGGTATTGTTTTTATTCCGACCTATGTCCCCAATCCAAACAGCGTGGGATGTGCTGCCCAGGGTAGCAATTGGCTATTTGGGTTGAATACTAGGACCGGTGCGGCCGCACTGGATGTGGCGCGCCGTAATTCGCCTACAGGTGCTTCGTTTGCTTCGGGAACTGCCGCGACTTCGTTGACAACGCAGGGAACTACTCCAGTGAAGGACGTCGGCATATCAGCGATTCCGCGGTTGACTCCAGCAGAGTCTGGCGGAGCGCCACCGCCTGGGGGGAGCTCCTGCTGGATGGTGATAAGCGTTGCCGGTGCCGACCCGATGTATGTTCCCTATCCATGCGGACGTCAGTCCTGGAGGCAGGTGCAATGAGATCTTCTTGGGCCAGACAAACCGGTGCCCGTGGTAGGGGTGCGTCACTGTTGATTTCCCACGGTTTCACCCTGATCGAGCTGATGATTGTCGTCGCGGTTGTGGCGATTCTGGCTGCGATTGCCTACCCGAACTACTCGGAGTACGTGCGTAAGTCTCGCCGTGCGCAGGTCAAGGCAGATCTTGTCGAGTATGCGCAGCTGGCCGAGCGGTATCACACTGTGCAGAATACGTACGTGGGCTTCACGCTACCCAAGGCTTTCTCGCCTCGGGAGGGCGGGACAGTCGCCTACAACCTGCCGTCTCCACAGGTGACTCAGTCCACCTTTGTGATTACTGCGACCCCGACCAATGTCCAGTCAGCCGACAAGTGCGGAACCCTGAGTATTGACCAGGCTAGTCGCAAGACCAACTCAAAGGGTGCCTTGTCGGACTGCTGGTGAGGCCGTGAGTTCGGGGACGTTGATGACTGTTGCAATGCCCCAAAATCTTGCTACAATGCCGACCCCGCCCGAATAGCTCAGCCGGTTAGAGCACTTGACTGTTAATCAGGGGGTCGTTGGTTCGAGTCCAACTTCGGGCGCCAAGATGTTGAAGAGGCCGCGATTAGTCGCGGCCTCTTTGTTTTTGCTGTAGCTCACCGTGCAGGGCAGGAGGTTGGTTGCCTGTAGCGGACAGAGCGCGTCCGCCCTGAGTTGTTGACGATGACGTCTGCCAGGCGCTGCGCACGGGTGCAGAGGCTGATCGTGATGTTGGTGCCGCTGTTGCGGCCGTTCGGAAGAAATCGGACAAGCGATCGGCCAATCGTTCCAGTGATGCTGATGCCCTCGCTCGCAGCATACTGCTCGACCCGCAGGATCGAGCCCGCGTCCGCAGGCTGCCCACTGCGCGCTGGATCCTTGAAAAGAATCCACCCCTGGCCCCAGTCACTGTCAGGTCGGCAACTGGCACCGTCGACGGATGGACAGACGCTAACTGGCAGGCGATGGGTGATGGCCAGGCTCCTCGCCATCGCCAAGTGTGCGGTGAGCAAGTGAACCCGTGCCTGTGCGCGCTGCCACTCGACCTGACCTTTGAAGCTGGGCAGGCCGATGGCCGCCATGATCCCGACGATCGCCATCACGATCACTAGCTGTAGCGCCGTGTACCCTTTTGCATACGAACGAGTCACTGCTTTCACCGTCCTGCTCCTCGGCTCGAAGCAAGCAGTCTCTACGGCGTCCAAGGCTCAGGTAAGGTCGGCTCCCACGTGATGAGGTGTCAGACTTTCACCGAAAGTGGCCTCCGCCATTTGTGCAGTCCTCCCCCGAGATCCGCTTCATGACCGACCGTTTCCAGCTCGTATCCCCGTACTCCCCAGCCGGCGATCAGCCTGCTGCCATCGAGAAGCTGGTGGCCAGCTTCGAGGCCGGTCTGGCCAAGCAGACCTTGCTGGGCGTGACCGGCTCCGGCAAGACCTACACCATTGCCAACGTGATCCAGCAGGTGCAGAAGCCGACCCTGGTGATGGCGCCGAACAAGACGCTGGCGGCGCAGCTATACGGTGAGTTCAAGTCGTTCTTTCCGCACAACGCGGTGGAGTACTTCGTCAGCTACTACGACTACTACCAGCCCGAGGCCTACGTGCCCTCGTCGGACACCTTCATCGAGAAGGACAGTTCGATCAATGAACACATCGAGCAGATGCGTCTGTCGGCGACCAAGACCCTGCTGTCGCGTCGCGACTCACTGGTGGTGGCCACGGTGTCGGCGATCTACGGCCTGGGCGCGCCGGAGGACTATCTGTCGCTGCGCTTGATCCTGTCGGTGGGCGAGCACATCGATCAACGTCAGTTGATCCGCCATCTCACCGATCTGCAGTACACCCGCAACGAATTCGAGCTGACCCGCGGCGCGTTCCGCGTGCGCGGCGAAGTGCTGGACGTGTTCCCGGCCGAATCCGACACCGAGGCATTGCGGATCGAGTTGTTCGATGGCGACATCGAGCGGCTGACGCTGTTCGATCCGTTGACCGGCGAAACGCTGCGCAAGCTGCAGCGCTACACCGTGTACCCCAAGACGCATTACGCGACCACGCGCGAGCGCACGTTGAGCGCGGTGGACACGATCAAGGACGAATTGAAGGAAAGGTTGGAGCAACTGTATTCGCAGAATAAGCTGGTAGAAGCGCAGCGCCTGGCGCAGCGCACCCAGTTCGATTTGGAAATGATGGCCGAGGTCGGCTTCTGCAACGGTATCGAAAACTACTCGCGGCATCTCACCGGCAAGGCGCCCGGCGAGCCGCCGCCGACGCTGTTCGACTACTTGCCGCCGGACGCGCTGCTGGTCATCGACGAGTCGCACGTGACCATTCCGCAGATCGGCGCGATGTACAAGGGCGACCGCTCGCGCAAGGAAACGCTGGTGGAGTTTGGTTTTCGGCTGCCATCGGCACTGGACAACCGGCCACTGCGTTTCGAGGAATGGGAGGCACGTTCGCCGCGTAGCATTTATGTGTCGGCCACGCCGGGTCCCTACGAGTTGCGCGAGTCTGCGGGGGAAATCACCGAGTTGGTGGTGCGGCCAACTGGCCTGATCGATCCGGTGGTCGAGATTCGTCCTGTCGGAACGCAGGTGGACGACCTGATGTCCGAAATCCAGGAGCGCATCAAGCTTGGCGACCGCGTGTTGGTGACGACGCTGACCAAGCGCATGTCCGAGAACCTCACCGAGTACCTCGGCGAGCACGGTATCCGGGTGCGCTATCTGCATTCGGATATCGACACGGTGGAGCGCGTGGAGATCATCCGCGACCTGCGCTTGGGCAAGTTCGACGTGCTGGTCGGCATCAATCTGTTACGCGAAGGTCTGGATATGCCGGAAGTGTCGCTGGTGGCGATCCTGGATGCGGACAAGGAGGGCTTCCTGCGTTCGACCGGCTCGCTGATTCAGACCATCGGCCGCGCAGCGCGCAACCTGCGCGGCAAGGCCATTCTGTACGCCGACAAGATCACGCGTTCGATGCAGGCAGCGATCGACGAGACCGACCGTCGCCGCGAGAAGCAGGTCGAGTACAACTTGGAGCATGGCATCACGCCCAAGTCGGTGGCGCGTCCGATCTCCGACATCATGGAAGGTGCGCGCGAGGATGCCGCCGAGAAGAAGGCCGGCAAGGGGCGCTCGAAGTCGCGTCAGGTGGCGGAGGAAATGCCGGATTACCGCGCGATGGGGCCTGCCCAGATCGCCGGCAAGCTCAAGAGCCTGGAGCAGCAGATGTACCAGCACGCCAAGGACCTGGAGTTCGAGGCAGCGGCGCAGATCCGCGACCAGATCCAGAAACTGAAAGCTGCCAGCCTGGCGTAGGGCAGGGCGACAGCATGAAAGTTAGAGCGCAGGGAGGGCTTGTGGTGATCCAAACCCTGCGCTAGAATGCGCGCCCTGCACAGCGCAATGCTGACGCAGGAAACGGGCGGTTAGCTCAGCGGTAGAGCACTACCTTGACATGGTAGGGGTCACAGGTTCGAACCCTGTACCGCCCACCACTCCAGGTCCAGACGGCACGGCGACTTGAGTGGCTTCAACATCGGCAGCGACTGCTGCCGCGGATCCGAAAGTAACTTGCGCAGCAGCTCTTGCAGCTTCCGCGTGTCCTGTATTTGGTCTTCGAAGATCGCTTTCACTTCCTTCTGTGCATTGACCAGGCGTGTTGGACGAATTTCGTGCAGCAGTCGGGCATTGCTGGCGGCGGAGCGGTTGGCTAGCAAGCTGGGCACTCTTTCGCCCCTGCGGACGAGGCCCTGGCGTCAGGCCAAGCTTCCGCTCAGCGTGCCATTTCGTCTCAGCGCTGGTCACCCTTTCCCCGAAGCGGCGAGCAGGTTTTTTAGTGACAGGCGCGTGTGTTGCCAAGAAAGCACATCAAGTGCTGACGGAATTCCGCCGGCGCTGACCCATCCCGATCCGCGCCTGGCGTCGAATGCGCGCGCGGTTGTGTCGGCTTCACCGAAACCGCTTTCTCCATCACACGTCTTGCTTTAGCATCGCCTCCGCGCTGACGAAAAGGAAGGCTGGCGATGGACGAGTATCAGCACACCGTGCTGACCAGGGGCGGGTACCGTGTCGTGGCAATCACCCGGGAAGACACCTATGCGCCCGACGCTGTGGTGGCCTATGCCGTGGTGACGGATGCCGGAACCCGGATCACGCCGGATCTTTCCCTGGATCAAGCCAGAGTCTGGATTGACTCGCTCGTCGAGAGCGAGAGTGGCGGACGCAAGTCGGATCTGCTCGATCACAGACCCGTCGTTCGTCGCTGAGTGCCGCCGAGAAGTAAGCCAAGGAGTAGGGCCGCGTGTCCAAAGCCAAACTAATTGCAATCGCCACCGTGGTGACATTGCTTGTTGGATATTTCCTGTCCGGATATCTGACGCTTCTGTTGTTGCGGCTCGATACCGCGCTGTACGCGTGGGATACCTACTACCGCTACGTCAAGGCGTTGGGCTTGCCGGAAGTGGCGCCTTACGCAACCAAGATCAAGATGTCCGGCATTCTCGGCTTTGGTCTGCCCGGGATCATCTGGGCCATCACGGTCGTGCTCCTGCTCAAGCCAAAGGCGCGGGCGCTGCATGGCGACGCGCGCTTTGCCGGAGCGGCAGACCTTTCCAAGCACGGTTTGTTCAAGCCGAGCGGCAACGGCATTGTGGTGGGCAAGTTCAACGGCAAGCTTGTACGGCTGAGCGGGCAACAGTTCGTGATCCTCGCCGCGCCAACGCGCTCCGGCAAGGGCGTCGGCGTGGTCATTCCCAACCTGCTGGAGTACCAGGAATCGGTAGTGGTCCTGGACATCAAGCAGGAGAACTTCGACCTCACCAGCGGCTGGCGCGCCAGTCAGGGGCATGAGGTGTTCCTCTTCAATCCCTTCGCCGAAGACCGGCGCACCCATCGCTGGAATCCGCTGACTTACGTGTCCAGCGACCCCGCCTTCCGTGTGTCGGATCTGATGAGCATCGCCGCGATGCTGTATCCCGACGGCTCGGATGACCAGAAGTTCTGGGTCAGTCAGGCACGTAACGCGTTCATGGCGTTCGCCTTGTATCTGTTCGAAAACCAGGACGAAGAGTTGTCGCTCGGCTTCCCGGGCGGGGCAGGGGCTCCCACGCTTGGCGGCATCTATCGACTCTCGTCCGGGGATGGCACAGACCTCAAGAAATACCTCAAGTCACTGTCCGAGCGCAGATTCCTCAGCAGCAATGCGCGCTCGGCGTTTGCCAACATGCTGTCACAGGCCGATGAGACCTTTGCGTCCATCATGGGCACCCTGAAGGAGCCGCTCAACGCGTGGATCAACCCGGTCCTGGATGCGGCAACAAGCGCGGACGACTTCCTGCTCACCGACCTGCGCAAGAAGAAGATGACGATCTACATCGGCATCCAGCCCAACAAGCTGGCCGAAAGCCGGCTCATCATCAATTTGCTCTTCAGTCAGATCATCAACCTCAATACCCGCGAGCTCCCGAAATCCAACCCGGAACTCAAGTATCAATGCTTGCTGTTGATGGACGAATTCACCTCGATCGGCAAAGTGGACATCATTGCCACCGCGGTAGCCTACATGGCGGGTTACAACCTTCGCCTGCTGCCGATCATTCAGAGCATGGCGCAGCTGGACGCCACCTATGGCAAGGATCTGTCGCGCACCATCATCACCAACCATGCGCTGCAGATCCTCTACGCGCCGCGCGAGCAGCAGGATGCGAACGACTACTCCGAGATGTTGGGCTACACCACCATCAAGAAGAAGAACGTCACCCGCGGCAGGGAAACCACCCGGAGTATTTCCGAGGAGCGGCGTGCGCTCATGTTGCCGCAGGAGCTGAAGGCGATGGGCAACGAGAAGGAGGTCTTCCTGTACGAAGGCATCCCGCATCCGGTGAAATGCGACAAGATCCGCTACTACGAAGACCGCTATTTCACTGCACGCCTGCTGCCCAAGACAGACGTGAAAACGCTTTCCATCAGGTTGTGATGGTCGTCGCACAACGGCTGCGAAGGGGCGCCGGTAATTCTTGACTCATGTGTTCGTTAAGGGCAAAGTTACCCAGAATTTGCGCGGTGTTGATTTTTTGTTAAGAGGGGCGGCGCCGGACGGGGTCGTACAGGAGTAAGGCTATGGATGGTTCTTCGGCGTATTCATTTTTATCGATTGCGTGGCGTGGTGCTGACCGGCCTATGTGTGCTGGGTCGGCCAGGCATGTCCGCTCAAGCGAGTCATCAAAGACAGATCCACTCCGCCGCCCCAGGGTGAGCGGAGCTGTTGTGCTGTCCGTCTTAAGCCCGAAATCTCATGAGTTGGAGAAGTCAGAGTGAATCCGATGTATGTGTCCAAGCTGTCGCTGGTCTTGGTGGTCGCTGCGTTGGTCGGTGCCTGCGCGACCAAGCCTGCTCCCGATTTTGGTGGACGTTGGAAGCACGTCAATCACTTTGACGAAGCCCCTACCGAAATTCCGCTCTACACCTCCTACACGTATCAGGCTACGCCGATGGACGGCACGTTGAAGACGATGCTGGAGCGGTGGGCCGCGGATTCCAACATGCAGCTGTCCTACAACCTGCCTTCGGACTACACCCTGATCGCCCCGGTTTCCAATATCAGCACCACCAGCGTGCAGCAAGCCGCCACCGAGCTGAGCGCGGTCTACGCGGCGCAAGGTGTCTCGGTCTCGGTCTCTGCCAACAAGCTGCTGGTACAGCCGGTGCCGGTATCGTCTGGAGCCAAGCTCTAAGAGCTGAACCGCTGATCCGATGCTAACGGCATTCGGTCGGTGACTGAGCTCAAGCCTCCCATGTGCCCGCGCTCGTCGCGGCGATAGTTTCAGGCCTGACAAGGCCTTACGGTGACGGATCTAGACATGTTGCGTAAGAAGGTCAGTGAAAAGGACGGATCTGCCCAAGTGGGTGCGGCCGTCCAGAAAGCGGTGAACTACGAGGTGAGCATCGCCGATCTCGCGCGCCGCAGCGAAAAGCGAGCATGGATGGTAGCGACCGTTTCCATGCTCATTACCGTCATGACGGCCGGCGGCTACTACTACATGCTGCCGCTGAAAGAGAAGGTTCCGTACCTGGTAATGGCTGATGCGTATTCTGGCACCAGCACCATCGCCAAGCTCGAAGCGAATTTTGGAGGACGTGCAGTTAGTACGAGCGAGGCGCTAGCGCGTAGCAATATTGCACGCTTTATCATAGCCCGCGAGTCGTATGACGCATCGACGATCAGCGATCGTGACTGGAATACGGTCGGATCAATGGCCGCCACAAGCGTACTTGCTGAGTATCGTGCGCTGCACGCCGCCAATAACCCGGCTAGGCCTTTCATCGTCTATGGAAGGAATCGAGCAATTCGTATCACGATCCTCAGCATCACTCTTATTGGCGGGAAAGGTAAGCCTTTTTCAGGGGCGACGGTACGTTTTCAGCGTAATATCTACGATAAAAGCTCTACGGTCAGCACGCTGTTAGATAACAAGATCGCGACAATGGAGTTTGTTTACCAAGATAATCTCCAGATGACCGACGAGCTGAGGGTGGAGAATCCGCTAGGCTTTAGAGTCACTGATTATCGTGTAGATAATGACTATTCGGCCCTGCCCGCGACTCCCGCTTCAGGCGCTCAGATGCTTCCATCAACGGCTGCAACCTCTCAGGGAGTTCCGGTAGTGCAGCCCGGAATGCCCGGAGCTGCTGCTTCGGTTGCGCCTAGTGCAGTGCCGCAGGGTACGATGCCTGTCCAGCAGGCTGCCCAGGCGCCTGCTGGTGTGCCGACTCAGCAACAGATGGCGCCAGCGACATATCCAAATCAGGCCCAGCCTGTGATTCAACCCCAGGGGACACCGAATAATGTCAATGGAGCGAGCGGTAGATGAATCTCTTTAGTCGATACAGGATGTCGCTACTTGCGCTGCTACCGCTTGCGTTGTGCGTGCCTTCCGCGACTGCACAGGTGGTGCAGGAATATGAGTATGCGCCAGATCGCATTTATCAGGTGCGTACGGGACTGGGAATTACAACACAGGTAGAGCTTAGTCCTAACGAAAAAATCCTGGACTACAGTACCGGTTTTACCGGTGGCTGGGAGTTGACTCGCCGCGAAAATGTTTTCTACCTCAAGCCAAAGAATGTCGATGTCGATACGAATATGATGATTCGTACTGCGACGCATTCATACATTCTTGAACTTAAGGTGGTGGCAACTGATTGGCAGCGTTTGGAGCAGGCCAAACAGGCCGGCGTCCAGTACAAGATAGTATTCACGTATCCCAAGGATGCCAGTTTTAATGGTCCTGAGGAGGCAGTGGCGGTTAAGGATGGCCCGCAACTGAATGCCAAGATATTGAAGGATCGCCGTTACTATTATGATTATGACTATTCGACGCGAACCAAAAAATCTTGGCTGATTCCGAGTCGCGTATACGACGACGGCAAGTTCACCTACATAAATATGGATTTGACCCGCTTTCCGACAGGTAATTTTCCTGCTGTCTTCGGGCGTGAAAAAGAGCACTCTGAAGACTTTCTGGTCAATACCACGGTCGAAGGAAATACATTGATCGTGCATGGCACCTATCCATTTCTGGTGGTTCGCCATGGCAGCAATGTCGTAGGTCTGCGAAGGAATAAGCAAAAGTGAACTCAAATACGCCAAACAACTCCGACGAGCGCATCCCCGGACGCGATGAGCAGTCCCGTGCAGAATACGACGAACGCGAAAGCAACCCATACTTTGCGCGTCAGAGAGCAGCCGAAGCTCCGGATCTTGATGCCAACGAGCCAGTGCTGCACTCCAACGATATCAAGCGGCTCAACCGCAAGGCCCTGGTGTTTTTGGCCGGTATCGCAGCATTGCTGATTCTCGCCATTTTTTGGCTAGTTTCACGTAGCTCAGGCAAACCGGAGACGGTGAAGCCGCGCGTTGAGACGGTCGTTGCGCCAGCGCTGCCGCAAAATATCACATCGTCTGTCGACCCCGACCCAGTACCGCTTGTGCAGCAGCAAAACCCACTGCCTTTGCCAACTGCGCCGCCTGAGTATAACGAGGAGCGCGTCATCGCTCCTGAGCGCGAGCGTGGTCCTACGTTGCTGGAGCGCCGTATTCTCGCTGAACAGGCAGCCGGACAGGGCCCGCAAGCTAGCAGTGGTCTGCTTGGCGCACAGCCGCCAGCAGATCAGGAAGACAAGCAAGTCACTTTGGCCAAGCCGATTAGTAATCCGGACGGATTGCTGGTTCGCGGAACATATATCCGCTGCATTTTGGAGACCCGAATCATCAGTGATTTCGATGGCTTTACATCATGTATCGTAACTGAGCCCGTATATTCGATTAACGGGCATAATTTGCTGTTGCCGAAGGGTTCAAAGATGCTTGGGCAATACGCAGCAAAAGAGCCGACCTCTCCTCGCATGCAGGTGGTCTGGGACCGTATCACGACCCCGACTGGCATCGACGTAATGCTGGAGGGGCCGGGTATTGACAATCTCGGTAGTGCGGGTCATCCAGGTCAGTATAACGCTCACTGGGGAAATAAGATTGCGTCCGCACTATTCATCAGCATGCTCAGCGACGCATTCAAGTACGCTGCAGCAGAATATGGCCCGGAGACAACCACGGTTGGTGTCGGCAGTGGTGTCATCACTCAGCAGCCGTTTGAAAGCAATACTGCCCGTAGTATTCAGGATATTGCCGAGCAGGCAGTCGCAAAATCCGGTCGTCGCCCTGCAACCGTGACGATCAATCAGGGAACGGTGCTGAACGTTTATGTGGCCAAAGACGTTGATTTCACAGCGGTGCTGCCAAGGTGAACGAAGGTGCCGTCATGACGATTGACGATTCTCCGCTTGCGCGGATTTCCAATGATTTTTTGGATTATCAGTACTCGGTGTTGGGGATTCTGGACTACCTGAATTCCCCCGAGGTTACTGAAATCTGCATCAATCGTCCTGGCGAAATCTATCTCGAAACCATCAACGGCTGGCAGCGCATGGACGTGCCATCTCTAACTTTCGATCGGGCAAGGCAGTTTTGTACTGCAGTTGTTAATGAAAGTAATACAGGTCAGCGTATTACTGATGCCGATCCAGTTGTGTCTTTGACGTTTCCAACCGGTCAGCGCGCGCAATTTGTGATTCCTCCTGCATGCGATGCCGGTAAGGTTTCTATCACAATTCGTTTGCCTTCCAAACATACCAAGACCCTTGAGCAATACAAGCATGACGGGTTTTTTGATCAGGTATTGGAGCAGGCAGCGGATGTCAGCGATCACGATCGTGAACTGCTTGAATTGCGCCGTAATAAGGATTATTCGGAGTTTTTTAAGAAATCTGTGCTTTACAAGAAGAACGTGGTTGTGGCGGGTGCAACCGGTAGCGGTAAAACCACGTTCATGAAGGCATTGGTCAACCATATCCCCAACGAGGAGCGCCTGGTCACGATCGAGGATGCCCGAGAACTTTTCATCAGTCAGCCGAACTCAGTGCATCTTCTTTATTCAAAAGGAGGGCAAAGCGCCAGCAACGTGACCGCGAAAAGCTGCATGGAGGCCTGTCTGCGGATGAAGCCCGACAGGATTATTCTTGCAGAATTACGTGGCGATGAATCGTTCTATTTCATCCGAAACTGCGCTTCCGGCCATCCTGGCTCTATCACGAGTTGTCACGCAGGAAGCGTGGAGCAGACATGGGATCAACTCGCGCTTATGGTGAAGGCTTCTAGCGAGGGTTCTGGTTTAGAATTCGAGGTGATCAAACGATTGCTGCGCATGACCATCGATATTGTGGTGCATATCAAGGCGCATGCGGGCCGTCGCTTCATCACCGGGATCGATTTCGATCCTGTAAGAACATTGCGGGGCGGCTGATCAGCCGCGAACAATTTACATCGATCGAATTTGAGGAGGCCGCTATGTTGCCTGGCATGGAGCTCATGGGATGCACTGGACTAGCCGTTCCCGGCGAGGTGATGCAGCATGTAGTACGTGTCGAATCCTCACGTAACCCTTACGCAATCGGTGTGGTTGGAGGCAGGTTGGTGCGTGAGCCGCGGGGGCTTGAAGAAGCGGTCGCTACTGCGCGGATGTTGGAGCAGAAGGGCTACAACTTTTCTCTTGGCCTGGGTCAGGTCAATCGCTATAACCTGCTGAAGTACGGACTGACTAGTTACGAGATGGCATTTGCCAAGTGCCCTAATTTGGTGGCAGCATCGAAGATTCTCGCGGAATGCCACTCCCGTTCAGGTGCAGATTGGGGTAAATCGTTCAGCTGCTACTACTCCGGTAATTTTGAAACTGGTTTCAAGCACGGCTATGTACAAAAGATTTACGCATCCATCCGGCAGTCGGTGGCTTCCGCGAGCGGTGCTGAGCCGATTGGGGTCATTCCTAATCGGCCGATCAAGATACGTAACGAGAATCCGGCGCGTCAAATTGCCGCAGGACTTGCAGATGCCATCGTTTCTCGTCGGATTCAAGACATGGCTGCACCTGCGCAAAATCAGGTGCAACGCCAAGCGCTGCCCGAAAATACACCCGCTGCCACTGCCGCTCCTGCGCAGCCTGCCGTGACCTCCTCGCCGATTCCAGCAGAAAGCGACCTTTACGTCATTCGGGCAACCGGACAGGGGCGCGGTATCGCTGTGCCTGCTGCAGGGGCGCAGGCCGCTGTTTCTGCTGCGGCTCGTCAAGTCGCGCCAGCTCCTGATCCCCCGCCACCTCGACAGTCTCAAGTAGACAGTGCTTTTGTGTTTTAGCAAGGATGAAAAATTGCCATCGGATGGTTCGAGTCCCCCTGCTCCAAGGAGATAGATTATGAAGTCAGTGAATAACAAACAGTTGGTTGCCGACGCCAAGATGGTCGGTATTCAGGCCCTGAAGGCCTTGCTCTTCACCTCAGCCTTGCTGGTAGCCGGTGGTGCTGGCGCACAGGTCGGTGACCTGGCAAAGACCGACGAGAAGGTTTGCGGTTTTCTGGATAACGTTAATACGCTGCTTACGATGGGTTCTGTAGCTGTGGTGACGATTGCGGTAATTGTCGCTGGTTATCAGATTGCTTTCGCTCACAAACGCATCTCGGAAGTGTCGCCGATTCTGATTGGCGGCGTGTTGATTGGTGCTGCCGGCCAGATTGCCAATATGGTGATTGGCAAGCGTGACAACCAGTGCACCGGTGAAGCGGCCATGGCGCTATTGCAAGCCATCCATCACTATGCGTAAAGATGTACTTTTTCGTGGGTGCACCCGCCCGGCGATGTTCTTGGGGGTCCCCTATATCCCATTCTTCGTCGGTGCTGGTGGTGGCCTGATGATGGGTATGTACTTTGATTTATGGTTCCTCCTTACTATTCCTGTTTTCATCTTCATCATGCAGCAAATGGCCAAAAGGGATGAAATGATTTTCAGGTTGTTAGGGTTGCGATGGTTGTTTCGGATGCGCGTCCGTAACCTGCAGCGCTATTCCGGGATGTGGGTATTTAGCCCAAACGAATATCGCAAGGTGCTTGCTGGAAAACGTCAGTAAACACCTGGATCTGCTCTATCAGCCCCATGCGCGCAAGCTGCATGGGGCTGGTGCTTATGTCGATTGCTTTTTTTTGACGTTTCCTTCTTTAAACTGGTAATTCCATGTTAAGTCCAGATAGTCCGATCAGCGAATTCGTCTCCATTTCGACGCATGTGGCACCGTCGGTTCTAAAGACGACTGGTGGCGACTATTTGTTGATCTGGCATCTAGGTGGCCTTCCTTTCGTCGGACGCGACGAGTTCGAGTTGGAACAGCGTCACAACACGTTCAATCGCCTGCTTCAGACCTTACGTGCGCCAGATTTCGCGAACGTGGCATTCTGGGTGCACGACGTCCGCCGTCGTCGCAGGATTGGC
Source organism: Xanthomonas sp. NCPPB 3218 (assembly GCF_056725185.1). Taxonomy (NCBI): domain Bacteria; kingdom Pseudomonadati; phylum Pseudomonadota; class Gammaproteobacteria; order Lysobacterales; family Lysobacteraceae; genus Xanthomonas; species Xanthomonas sp. NCPPB 3218. The sequence continues at coordinate 3,142,137 of NZ_CM161516.1, read as the reverse complement.
AATACCAGTCGCTTCAAGCAGTCTTTCAATCAGGGGTTGTCCGACGAGTATTATGCTGCTCTATCGTCGCAAAAGATCATGCAGAATGAGCTTTACTTCAGCATGATCTACAGGCCGGTGGTCACTGGTCGTCGTCTTGTCGAAAAGTCTGGCGACCCGGAGCGAATCCGCCTGGAAGAAGAGCAGGCGGTAGCGAAGATGATAGAGCTCGCCACCAACGTGGAGGCGGTGCTAAAGGACTATTCGCCTTACCGGTTGGGCATGTATGAAGCCAAGAACGGTATTGTTTTTTCAGAGACGTTGGAGTTTCTTGGCTATTTGCTTAACCGGATTGATGAGCCTGTTCCTGTGTTGCAAGCGCCGGTGCAGGCATACCTTCCAGTTAGTAAGCACATGTTTGCTAATAAGACAGGTGACTTCGTCATTCGCACGCCCGATGGTCTTAATCACTTCGGTGCAATTCTTAACGTTAAAGAATATGCTGATGGAACGTATCCAGGCATTCTCAACGGTCTGAAGTACCTGGATTTTGAGTACGTGGTGACGCACTCGTTTAGTCCTGTCGGCCGCCACGACGCACTTAAAGTGCTAGAGCGTACAAAGGGTATGATGATCTCGTCGGGAGACAAGTCGTCCAGTCAGATTCGGGATCTGGATGTTGCGATGGATGACGTGGCTTCGGGCAATTTTGTGCTTGGTGAATACCATTTTACGATTGCTGTTTATGCCGACAGCCAAGAGAAGCTGGCCAAGCAGATCGCAACGACCCGTGCTGAACTATCCAATGCCGGTTTTGTCTCGTCCAAGGAAGATCTCGCAGTAGCGTCTTCATTTTATGCGCAACTACCAGGCAATTGGCGTTTCCGTACTCGAATTGCCAATCTCAGTTCTCTTAACTTTCTCGGTCTTTCCCCGCTGCATAACTTTGCGCAGGGTAAGCAACATAACAATCCTTGGGGGGACTGCGTGACCACGCTGCAGACCACCAATGGTCAACCGTATTATTTCAACTTCCACGCTACCCATCCGGCCGAAAACTCGCTGGGCGAGAAAGCTATCGCGAACACGATGGTGATCGGCAAGTCGGGTACGGGTAAGACCGCGCTGATCAATTTTCTGTTGAGCCAGGTGCAGAAGCTCGATCCGGTTCCGACCATCTTCTTCTTTGACAAAGACCGCGGTGCCGAAATCTTTGTGCGTGCCTGCGGGGGCAATTATCTTGCGCTAGAGAATGGTGCGCCAACGGGCTTTAACCCGTTCCAGTGCGAACGCAACGAGGCCAACACGCAATTTCTGGCTGAGCTGATGAAGGTGCTGGGCGGCAAGTCGGAGTACAGTTCGCGCGAGGAAGAAGATATTTATCGTGCGGTGGAGGGCATGCTGGACACGCCGATGCATCTGCGCAGCATGAGCAACTTCCGTAAGAGCCTGCCGAACATGGGCGACGATGGGCTATATGCGCGCCTGCGCCGCTGGACTGCCGGCAATTCGCTCGGCTGGGTGTTCGATAATCCGGTGGACACCATCGACCTGACGCGCGCATCGATCATCGGCTTCGACTACACCGATGTGATCGATAATGCAGAAGTTCGTGTGCCGGTGATCAACTATCTGCTGCATCGGCTGGAGGCTCTGATTGATGGCCGTCCGCTGATCTACGTGATGGACGAGTTCTGGAAGATTTTGGACGGCAAGGGTGGGCTGAAGGAATTCGCCAAGAACAAGCAGAAGACCATCCGTAAGCAGAATGGCCTGGGTATTTTTGCCACCCAAAGTCCGGAGGATGCACTTGCCAGCGACATCGCGGCTGCATTGATCGAACAGACCGCGACCATGATCCTGCTGCCCAATCCCAGCGCCAGCCGCGATGACTACATGGAAGGGCTCAAGCTCACCGATGCCGAGTATCAGGTGGTGGTGTCGCTGGACGAGCGCTCGCGTTGCTTCCTGGTTAAGCAGGGCCATGCCTCGGCGGTGTGCCAGCTCAACCTGCGTGGGATGGATGATGCCCTTTCGGTGATTTCATCTTCAACCGACAACATTGAAATCATGCATCAAATTTTGTCGCGGAAAGCCGACAAGCTGGGTGTAAGCGTAGACCAGCTGACGCCGGAGCAGTGGCTGGAAGACTTTTATGCGAACCGAAAGGGCTCGGGAAAACGCAAGCGCGCCAAAGACGACGACCTTGAGAGTCGAGCATAACCTCTCCCCTGTAGACGAAACGTTTTTTAAAGCCCGTCACGTATTGGTGTACGGGCTATATACTGATTGATTAAGATTTTTAGTAAATCGTATTTAGTGTCGTTTGCTCTAAGGTTGTTTCAGTCGCAGAACAACATTCCATATGCGACGGTTCGATTTTTTGAGTTAAGCTTCTTCCCTGCCATCTCCCTTGACGACGAGTGAAATGGTGCGCGCCATAATGTAAGTTTCTGAGGTATTTGCGCGTCGCTTCGTAGCGCTATGAATACGTATGCAAAAATGCCCCGCATGCGGTGGGCACAGCTACGCTAACGGACTTGGCTGAGCGTCTATTTGGCGCCCGCAATGGCCCGGGAGGGGCGTACATGTCGCAGACACCATGGTGGCGCGGGGCCGTCATCTATCAGATTTATCCGCGTAGTTTTCTGGATTCCAATGGCGATGGGGTGGGCGATCTTCCCGGGATCATCGCCAAGCTCGACTACATCGCCGGGTTGGGCGTGGATGCGATCTGGATTTCGCCGTTCTTCAAGTCGCCGATGGCCGATTTCGGCTACGACATCGCGGACTACCGTGCAGTGGATCCGCTGTTCGGGACGCTGGATGACTTCGATCGCCTGCTCGACAAGGCGCACGGCCTTGGCTTGAAGGTGATGATCGACCAGGTGTTGAGCCATACCTCGATCGCGCATGCGTGGTTCCAGGAGAGCCGGCAGGACCGGACCAACGCAAAGGCGGATTGGTACGTGTGGGCCGATCCGCGTGAGGACGGGACGCCGCCGAACAATTGGTTGTCGCTGTTTGGTGGGGTGGCGTGGCAATGGGAGCCGCGGCGTGAGCAGTATTACCTGCACAACTTCCTGGTGGATCAGCCGGACCTCAACTTTCACAACGCCGAGGTGCAGCAGGCGACGCTGGATAACGTACGCTTCTGGCTGGATCGCGGGGTGGATGGGTTCCGCCTGGATGCGATCAACTTCTGCTTCCACGATGCGCAGCTGCGTGACAATCCGGCCAAGCCGGCCGACAAGCGGGTGGGGCGTGGGTTCAGTGCCGACAACCCTTACGCGTATCAGTATCACTACTTCAACAACACGCAGCCGGAAAATCTAGCGTTCCTGGAGCGCTTGCGCGGGCTGTTGGATCTTTATCCGAATGCAGTGAGCCTTGGCGAGATCTCGTCGGAGGACTCGCTGGCGACCACTGCCGAGTACACCGCCCATGGCCGCCTGCATATGGGCTACAGCTTCGAGCTGCTGGTGCAGGACTACAGTGCTGCTTATATCCGCGAGACGGTGAGCCGGCTCGAAGCCACGATGCTGGAAGGTTGGCCATGCTGGGCCATTTCCAACCACGACGTGGTGCGCGCGGTGACACGCTGGGGTGGGGCCGATGCATCGCCGACGTTTGCGCGAATGGTGGTTGCAATGCTGTGTTCGCTGCGTGGCTCGATCTGCCTGTACCAGGGCGAGGAGCTGGGCCTGGGCGAGGCAGATGTGGCGTTCGAGGATCTGCGCGATCCGTATGGCATCACCTTCTGGCCAACCTTCAAGGGTCGCGATGGCTGCCGCACGCCGATGCCATGGACGGATGCGCCGTCGGCAGGGTTCAGCAGCGGCAAGCCGTGGTTGCCGCTGGCCGAGGAGCATCGTGCGGCTGCGGTGAGCGTGCAGCAGGACGATCCGTTGTCCGTGCTCAGTGCGGTGCGGCAGTTCCTGGCTTGGCGCAGGGGCGAGCCTGCGCTGCGCGAGGGGGCGATCACGTTCTACGACACCGCCGAACCTGTGCTGATGTTCCGGCGCGAGCACGCCGGCCAGGTGATGTTGCTGGCATTCAATCTGTCGGCCGATGCAGCCGAGCTTGGGCTGCCGGCTGGCGCGTGGAAGCAGGTCAATGTGCCCGGCGTGGAGCGCGGAGCCATCGAACATGACCGCCTGCGCTTGGCCGGGCATGCAGTGGTTTGTGCGATCGAAGTTCGCTGACGTTCTGTCGCGCCAGCTAGCTGTCTGTGCGTGATTGTCTGGAACGCGGCGAGGCATTCCTTAGGGGAATGCCTCGCTTTTCTTTGTAGTGACGATTGCTTGGTTTGCCAAGCATTTATAGCGTTACGCCAGCTGTGCGGCTATTCCCGGTCGATCAGGTCCCCGCTCTCTGGATGAGGCAGGGTGTGCTGTTCTCCATGCCAGTCGGGGTGGTCTGACCAGAAGGCTGCACGTGGATGGCGATGGACTGCGAGGACGTTAGCGTTGCCGGCGGCCTTGCAGCAACGGCTTGGATTCGTGTTGGTGCAGGCAGGCGCTGATGGTGCCGGGAGATTGGCCCCGTTCCGGTGCGACAGGCGAATGTTACGCGCAGGGAGGTGCTGATGCGCGGGGAGGCATGACTGGCGGTCGATCCTGTGCGCTTCGCGAAGGGCAGTGCAAGCTTGGATTTTGAAAATCTTGGATCAAAAGAAAACCCGCCGGTTTCACATCGGCGGGTTTTCTTTGGTCGATGTCGTCGTTTTGATCAGGAGAGCATTCGGTTCTTCTAGTTAGAGGCCGCATCTTGAATGACGGCCCATGGAGCCCGACAGAGCAGAACTGGCCCTGCTTGATTGGCGCGCGTTGCGCTTGTGCCGAACCCTCATCCCAACCCCTCTCCCGGTGGGAGAGGGGATTTGGTGTCCCGGTGGAGAGGGCTGGCACCGGGGCCGGCCAGCCAGGTGATGCGCCGGTTGTCACGTAGGTAGCGTAGCCACAGTTAGCAATGTGGCCACAGACAAAGATGTCGCCAATCAGCGCATCGTTTGCAGTTCACAGCTCATCAGAACTTGTAGTTGATGCCCAGCACGAAGGTGCGGCCCCATTCGATGTATTCCAGCGGACGGTCCTTGGTTTCGGCATAGGTGCGGTAGGGCGAGTTGCTGAGGTTACTGGCCTGCAGCAGCAAGGTCAGGCCGGCAAGATCGCTGCTGTCGTTGAAGCTGTAGCTGATCTGCGCATCGGTGATGTTTTCGCCGACCACGTAGCGCAGCGTGCGGTTGCCGTTGAAGTTGCCGATCTCGCCGATGAAGTCCGAGCGGCGGCGCTGGCTGACGCGTGCTTCGAAGCCCTTGTGCTCGTAGTAGGCGGTGAGGTTGTAGACGCGTTCGGACAGGCCGGGCAGGCTGATTTCGCCGTCACCGACGCTGGAAGCACTTTCCGGGTCGCGGATCTTGACGTCGCTGTCGTTGAAGGTGGCGCTAGCCTGGATGCCGAAACCTTCCAACGGAGCGAAGACCAGATCCAGCGGCAGCGAAGCGGTGAGTTCGACGCCGCGCAGGGTGCCGCCCTTTCCGTTGAACGGGGCGCTGAAGGTGCCGGTGGTCAGTACTGGCGCCGAGCCCGGCGGCGGCACATAGCCGGCCACCAGCGCGGAGAAGTCGTAGTTGTCGCGGCTCTGGGTGTAGATGTAGCTCTTCAGGTCCTTGTAGAAAAACGCGGCAGCCACGTAGGCGCGTTCGGCGAAATATTTTTCGTAGGAAAGGTCGATGGCGTTGGCGCGCCAGGGGTCCAGCATCGGGTTACCGCCGCTGGCGCCGGGGCGGCCGGTGGAGGTGTCGACGCCGAATTCCAGCGAGGCGCGCAGCTGATCTACGCGTGGGCGTGCGACCTGCTTTGCCATCGCAAAGCGCAGTGTCTGTTCGTACGGGAACTGGAAGGCCAGATTCAGGCTGGGCAGCCAGTCGCGATAGGTCTTGCCGTCGTCGATCGGGCGCACTTCACTGCCTGCCGGCTGCGACGCGTCCCAATAATTTGCGCGCGAGGATTGGTCGGCGCTCTGCAGCTGCACGCCGATATTGCCGCGCACGCCCACATCGCCCCATTCGGTATCGAGATTGGCGCGCAGCCAGGCGGTGGTGATCTTTTCTTCCACGGTCCAGGCCTTGGACACCAGGAACGAGGCATCGTCGCTGGGATTGAACAGCATGTAACGCGAGACCACCGCCGGGACGTTCCAGGCGGGCAGGGTACCGATGCCGGCAAAGCCCAGGTTGACCGGCGCGTATTGCAGGTCCGATGCTATGGTGGATTCGCCCTGCGCGCCAAGGGTGATGTTGCCTTCCGGCTGGGTTTTCTGTTTTTCGCGATTGGCGTAGTTGACGCCCACATCCAGATCCGAGAACCAGCTCAGCGCTTCGGGCATCGGGAAGCTGGCCTGCAGGCGTGCGCCCTTGAGCACATCTTCCACGCTCGGCACCTTGCCGTAGCCGGAGCCGTAGATGGTGTTGGTGAGAAACAGCTGATCGGGATTGGAGTAATCCATTCCCGGCGCAAGCTGGGAGAAACCGTTGCCGACAACCGATACGCCGACGGTATCCAGCTGCGGCATCGGCGCACGCTGGAGATTGTTTTCCAGGTTCAGTTCGTCGCGCGTGGCCTTGGAGTAATTGAGATCGGCAGTGATCTTGACCGCACCGGCAGTGATCTCATTGTTCCAGCCGAATGCATCGATGGTGTCTTCGCGCTTGTTGTACATGCCGCGGACCAGCGGATAGACGCCACTGGCGTCGCCGCCGGTGAAGCTGTTGCTGTCGTTGACGCGCACGTTGCTGATGTTCAGGCCCGGCGTGTAGCCACCGTTGTAGTTGCTCAGGTTGAGCTCGAACTGGTTGGCGGTGTCGATCTGCTCGGCCTTGGTGTGGAAGGCGTCGAGCGTGCTGGTCCAGGCGTTGGACGGCCGGTATTGCAAAGTGGCCATGACGCCGTCGCGCTTCTGGTTGCCGGTGCGGCGCAATGCCTTGATGCCGTCGGAAAAATACACGCCGTCGGCCACGCCGGGGCGCGGGCGCTGTGCGTTGACCGGTTGCCACGGCTCGTACAGGCCGACCTGGTTTTCCTGGATCGGCATGTCGGTGTGTGCGTAGCCGATGGTCAGGCCGATGGTGCGGTCGGCGAACTGGTCGATGTAGCTGACATTGAAGCGGTTGCCGTATGGGTCGACGTTGGCGGCCTTGCCCAGCGAATTGCGTTGGTAACGGCCACCGATGGCGATCACGCGCTCGTTGTAGCTGAGCGGGCGTGCAGTCTGCATGTCGACGGTGCCGGACAGGCCCTGGCCGACCAGGCCGGCGTCGGGCGTCTTGTAGACGGTGACACCGCTGACCAGTTCGGACGGGTACTGGTCGAATTCCACGCTGCGGTTATCGCCTGTGCTGACCACTTCGCGGCCGTTGAGCAGGGTGGTGGAGAAGTCCGGCGACAGCCCGCGCACGCTGATGACCTGTGCGCGACCGGCCACACGTTGCGCCGCCAGGCCAGGCAGGCGCGCGAGCGACTCGGCGATGCTGACGTCGGGCAGCCGGCCGATATCTTCGGCCGAAATGGCTTCCACGATCGAGGTCGAATCCCGCTTGACCGAGATGGCACCTTCGATCGCGCGGCGCAGGCCGGTGACCTGGACCTTGTCCAAGTCGGTCACCGCGCCAGCGGTTTGTTCGGTGTCGGTTGCTTGCGCCGGTGTCGCCGATTGCGCGGCGGCCAACGTCGGTGCCATGGCGACGGCCAGGGCGATACTCAGCGCAGAGCGCTTGTGCTTCAACATTTTCCCCTCCCAGGTACATGTTGTTCTTTGATTTTTCGATCCGGCAGACGCCTGGATGCATTGCATCGCGCGCCACGACGGACGTTACGACTGCGACGTATGGTAGACACGGCACCTGGGTGCAAACGGGCACTGCATACGTATTCACTCCGGCTGATTGCGCTGGAATCGATTCCACGCCGGCTTTGCTGCGGCGCGGTACGCTCCTGGCCTGTCGTGAGGAAACGCCAATGCGCAATCTGCAGCGGTTGCGGTGCCGTTGCGTGATGCACTCGGTCGCGTTGAAGGGCTCTTCAGCCCGCTGCGACCAAATCAGCGCCTGCCATCCACCGGCACGAAGCGAATCGCCTGCCCACCACCTGGCGCAAGACGCAGTTCCAGCGTATCGGCACTGCTGACCTGGCGTTGTTCGCTGACAAAGGCGAATGGGTTGCTGACATAGTCCGCACCGTCGCCGTCGCGATAGATCTGCGCGGTGTAGCGCACGCCCGGCTCAAGGAATCCGAGCGGCACCTGCAGCAACCGGCCATGCTCGTCGGTGATGCTGCCCAGGAACCAGTCGCGGCTATGCCGATCCTTGCGCGCGATGGTGACGTAGTCGCCGACTTCGCCATTCAAGGCGCGGGTCTGATCCCAATCCACCGCCACGTCCTCGATGAAGCGGAAGGCATCGCGGTGCTGCAGATAATGCTCGGGCAGATCGGCGGCCATCTGGATCGGGCTGTAAAGCGTCACGTACAGCGCCAGCTGGCGCGCAAGCGTGCTGGGAATCGCCTGGCCGTTGCGGCCTTTCAGGCTGAGGATGCCGGGCGTGTAATCCATCGGCCCGGCGAGCAGGCGGGTGAACACCAGGTTGACCTCGTGCTCGGGCGGATTCGGTGGCTGGCCCCAGGCGTTGTATTCCATGCCACGCGCGCCCTCGCGCGAGATCCAGTTGGGATAGGTGCGGCGCAGGCCAGTGTCCTTGATCGGTTCGTGCGCATTGACTGCGAGGTGGCGCGCGGCAGCTTCCTGCACCACGCGCAGATGATGGCGTGCCATCCATTGGCCGTCGTGCCATTCGCGCAGCGGTGTGCCGCCTGCCGGGTTACGACGTTCCACCTGGCCGTCGTCGCAGACATAGCCGGTCTTGACCGAGTCCACGCCGAACCGGGCATACAGGTCCATCGCTTCGGCAATCTGGTCTTCGTAATGATCCACTGCGCACCCCGTTTCATGATGGCCGATCAGATGCACGCCCTTGCCAGCGGCGTATTTGCTCAGCGCGGGCAGGTCGAAATCCGGTGTCGGCCTGGTGAAATCGAAACTGCCGCCGTTGCCGAACCATTCGCCGTCCCAGCCCGGATTCCAGCCTTCCACCAACACGCCACGAAAGCCGTGTGCCGCGGCAAAATCGATAAGGCGCTTGGTGTTGGCAGTGGTGGCGCCGTGTGTCGGCCCGGTCGCCCAGGTCTGCTGGTTGAGATGCATGGACCACCACACCCCGACGTATTTGGACGGCTTGACCCAGCTCACATCGCCCAGGGCGTTGGGCGCGTTGAGGTTGAGGATCAGGTTGGACTCCACCAGCCCGGTGGCCTGGTCGGCGATCTGCAGCGTGCGCCACGGCGTATCGAACGGCAGCTTGCGCCGCACCTTCCAGCCTTCGGCAGCGGGCGACAGCTGCGCGCGCAGGCGCTGGCCTTCGGTACGGCGCAGCCACATGCCGGCGTAGTCGACCAGCGCCGCCTCATGCAGCGCGACATGCAGCCCGCTCTCGGTGCGCAAGGTAAGCGGCGTATGTGCCAGCGCGACCTGGTTCAACGGCGTGCGCTGATACAGGTATTCGTAGTGGATCGGCTCGCCTGCCGGAATCCACCATGCCTCGGACGGTTGCGCGACGGCGAATTCGGTCACTTCCTCGTCGATGATGGCTTCGCGCAATCCCGCTTGCTCGGGAAAGTGATAGCGCAGGCCGATGCCATCGTCGTACACGCGCAAGATCACATCGAAGCGGCGTTGCGCGCCGCTGCGTTCGCCCAGGCTGACGCTTAGTTCGTTGTAGTGGTTGCGCACCAGGCGCGTCTCGCCCCAGGGTTGTTCCCAGGTATCGTCATGGGCTTGGCGTGCTTGCGAGAGGACGACCAAGCCGCGGTCCAGCCGGCCGTCGCGCAACTGGAAACCCAGGCGCGAGCGTTCCAGCACTGGCAGGCCCAGGCGTTGCACGCGGTAATAGGGCGTGCCGCCGTCCACTTCCAGCGTGACCTGCAGGACGTTGCCGGGCGAATCGGCACTGATGGCGATGCGCTCGGCCTGCGCGATGCCCGCAAGACTGCCAAGCAACAGGACAAGCAGTGGCGCACTGCGTGCGGCGCGCGCTATCGAACGCACGCGATGTGAAACCAGCGGCATATCCCCTCCCAAGGCGGCCGTTGCGTCAGCGGCGACTATGCAGCGCTGTGGCGTGGATGAGCCATGCTGCACTGCGGCCATTGCCATGAATACGTATGCATTGATGCGGAACCGCTGAGCGCGCGTCTACCATGGCGTCACGGCACCTGGGAGGGTCCGCGCCCGTGGCACGCCAGTGCCGCGCACTACAACGCGTGCAACGAGGGAGGGAGGCCGACGGTGCAAGCCGTCTGGCCGCTTCGATGCTGAAGATGATCTGCATGGCTGCAACGCTCGGCGTTGCGGCAAGCTCGCCGGTGTTGGCCGATGAGCTGGAATTCCAGGGCCGCCGTGCGCAAGCGCAGGCGCTCGAAGACGGCGGTTTCGTGTTGCGCTGGCCGCAGGGCGAGCGCCGCATCGGGCCGCAGCCGATGCGTACCCACACCGCCAGTCCGTTGTTCGACGCCCTGTTCGCCATGGCGCAGCAGGAAATGGCCGATGACCGTGTCGAGGCGATTCGCGATCCGGCCTTCAACGACGGCAAGCCGGTGCCGTGCGCGTGTTTCGAAACCGGTGAGCGCTGGCCTTACGTATGGACGCGCGATGTCAGCTTCGCCGCCGATCTGGCGTTGGCGCGGCTGGAGCCGGAGCGCACGCGCAATGCGCTGCGCTTCAAGCTGTCGGCGGCGCGCGACGGGCAGACGCCAGGGGTGTTTGTTGCGCAGGACACCGGCTCCGGTGGCAGCTGGCCGATCAGCAGCGACCGCGTGGTGTGGTTTCTTGCCGCGCGCGGCCTGCTGGATGACAAGGCGTTCGCTGAAGAGGTGTGGGAGGCGTTGCAGGCCACCCTCGCGCAGGATCGTGACGCGGTCTTCGATGCGCAGATCGGCCTCTACCGCGGCGAAACCTCGTTTCTGGATTGGCGCGAGCAGACCTACCCGGAGTGGACGCGCCAGGATGTGCGCTTCATTGCCGAGTCCTTCGCCCTGTCCACCAACGTGCTGGACTACCAGGCCCTGCGCCTGGCCGAGCAGCTGGCGCGCCAGCATGGCGATGCGCGTGCGTCCAGGTACGCCCAGTGGGCCGATGCGCTGCGTCAGGCCATCGCCACGCGCTTCTGGGATGCGCCCAGCAATCAGTATGTGAGCTATCTGGGCAATGCGGCGCATCCGGTGCGCTATGCCAAGGTCGATCTGCTCGGCGTGTCGCTTGGCGTGCTGGCCGAGGTGTTTCCGAAGGAGCGTGCGCGTGCCGCGCTGCGCGGGTATCCGCTGGTTGCCGGCGGCAGCCCGGTGGTGTGGCCGCAGGACGCCGAGCAGCCGATTTATCACAATCGCGCCGTCTGGCCCTTCGTCAGTGCGTACGCGCTACGCGCCGCACGCCAGCTGGACGACGCGCCGCGCATTGCGCTGGAGCTGCAGTCGTTGATGCGCGGCAGCGCGCTGGCTGGCTCCAACATGGAAAACTACGAGATGCAGAGCCTGGCGGTGCATGTGGAGGAGGGGCCCCGCAGTGGCCCGGTGGTGAATTCGCCGCGCCAGTTGTGGTCGGTTGCCGGCTATCTCTCCGCGGTGCTGGAAGGCGTGTTCGGCATTGGCGCCGATGGCAGTGTGACGCCGAAACTGCCGCGTACGTTGGTGCCGTTGTTGTTTGGCGATCGCCAGCAGATCGTGCTTGAACAGGGCGCCCGACGCTATGTGCTGCAGCGGCCGACGGCGAGTGCGGGTGAGTTGCTGGTGGCGGGGAAGGTCGAGCAACAAGGCCAGACCACGTTGGTGTATCTGATCGGTCGCAAGGCCGATACCACCGCCCCGCCGCAGCCACGCCAGGTGTTCGCACCCAGCACGCCGGAGGCGCCCGTCGCGCAACGGCAGGGCGACGGCCACCGCATCGTGATTCCGGCTGGGACGACGCTGTACATGGATGGGCATGCGTTGGACGCCACGCGGCACTTAGACCTGCGCGAGGACGGCCGGCTGCACGTGCTCAGCCTGGCCCGCCGCGCCGATGGCCTGGAGTCGCTGCACAGTCCCGCGTTGACGCTCGGCCCGTTGCAGGAAGTCCCGGGCAGCGAGGCCTGGGTTTGGACTGCCACGCGCGCGGGCCAGCATCGCGTATCGCTGCGTTATCGCAACCCCAACGGGCCGATCAATACCGGCGTCACTGCGGCGGTCAAGCGGCTGCTGCTGGAATGCACGGGGCAGGCGACGCAGTCGCAGGTCGTGGTGATGCCGCATAGCGTGGGCGAGCAGCTGTCCACGCAGGTCAGCTTCACTGTGGTGGCCGGGCAGCAGTGTAGGTTCCGGCTGGAAGATGGCTTCAACATGAGCGCACTCGCGCATTTTGCGCAGTACAACGGCGGCCGCGGTGGTCGCGATGGCGTGGTCAACACCGCGCAGGTGAGTGCGCTGCTGGTCGGCCCCGCAGCGAGCACGGAGGCTGCGCAATGACCGCCAAGCCACGCCTGAGTTTCTGGCAGATCTGGAACATGTGTTTCGGCTTTCTCGGTATCCAGTTCGGCTTCGCGCTGCAGAACGCCAACGCCAGCCGCATCTTCCAGACCCTGGGGGCGCAGGTCGACGATGTGCCCGGTCTGTGGATCGCCGCACCGCTCACCGGTCTGATCGTGCAGCCCATCATCGGCTACCTGTCCGACCGCACCTGGACGCCATGGGGGCGCCGACGTCCGTATTTCATGGTCGGCGCGGTATTCACCACACTGGCCTTGCTGGCGATGCCCAACGCGCCGATGCTGTGGATTGCCGCCGGCACGTTGTGGGTGCTGGATGCATCGATCAACATCTCGATGGAGCCATTCCGCGCCCTGGTCGGCGATCAACTGCCACCGGCGCAGCGGCCCACCGGCTATGCGATGCAGAGCTTCTTCATCGGGGTCGGCGCGATTGTGGCGAGTTTCCTGCCGTGGTTGCTCACGCATTGGGGCGTGGCCAATACCGCGCCGCCGGGGCAGTTGCCCGACAGCGTGCGCTACGCCTTCTACCTCGGTGCCGCGGTGCTGTTCCTGTCGATCAGCTGGACGGTGCTGCGCACGCGCGAATACAGCCCGCAGCAGCTGGCCGGTTTCGACGATGCGCATCCGCCTGTAGCGGCTGCAGCGATCGCCGGCACCTTGCCGCCGCAACGTGCGAGTGCGCTCTGGTGCGGCATCGGTGTGCTGCTCGCCGCTGCGATCGCCTGGCAGCACGGCGACCGCATGCTCTACGTGCTGGCCGGCCTGTGCATCGCCTACGGTGCGCTGCTTGCGTTGGCGCGCGTGCTGCCATCGACCGGCATGCTGGTGGCGATCGTGCAGGACGTGCGCAGCATGCCGCTGACGATGCGACGCCTGGCCTGGGTGCAGTTCTTCTCCTGGTTCGCGCTGTTTGCGATGTGGATCTACACCACCGCGGCGGTTACCCAGGTGCACTTCGGTGCCAGGGACACCGCATCGGCAGCCTACAACGAAGGTGCGAACTGGGTGGGCGTGTTGTTTGGCGCCTACAACGGATTTGCGGCGTTGGCGGCATTGGTCATTCCACTGCTGGTGCGTGCGATCGGCCTGCGCTGGAGTCATCTGTGCAACCTGTGGCTGGGTGCGGCCGGGCTGTTGTCGATGCTGGTGATCCGCGACCCGCAGTGGCTGCTGCTGTCGATGCTGGGTGTCGGCTTTGCCTGGGCCTCGATCCTGTCGCTGCCCTATGCCTTGCTGTCCGACAGCGTGCCCGCCGCCAAGATGGGCGTGTACATGGGCATCTTCAATTTTTTCATCGTGATTCCGCAGCTGGTCGCGGCCAGCGCACTGGGCTTCGTGCTGCGCGTCTGGCTGGGCGGTCAGCCGATCCATGCGCTGGCCATCGGTGGCGCCAGTTTGCTCATTGCCGGTGTGTGCGTGGTGCGGGTTCCAATGGCCTCGGGAGGGCAGTGATGCGGCAGGTGATGATGGCTGGATTGATCGTATCTGCAGGAGCAGCGAGCGCGGCGGCTGCACCCGGCGATTACTACGGCACGCTGGAGCCGTTCGCTGCCGACGCGGTGTATTTCGTGGTGACCGACCGTTTCGTCAATGGCGACCCCGGCAACGACCAGCGCGACCAGGGCGGTGCGCATCGCACGTTCGATGTGCCGACGCCTTGCGCAGATGGAGTCGGCGACAACATCGGTTACCTGGGGGGCGACTTCAAGGGCATCGTCGAACATGCCGACTACATCCGCGACATGGGCTTTGGCGCGGTGTGGATCACGCCGATTGTCGACAATCCGGATGAGGCCTTCACCGGCGGCAAGCCGATCAGCTGCGGCAGTACGCTCAGCGACCACGGCAAGACCGGCTATCACGGCTACTGGGGCGTGAATTTCTACAAGCTCGATGAGCATCTGCCCAGTCCGGGCCTGGACTTTGCCGGCTTCACCCGCGCCATGCATGCCAACCGCTTGAAGGTAGTGCTGGATATCGTGGGCAATCACGGCTCGCCGGCCTACAGCATGCCGGTGGCGCAGCCGGGCTTCGGCAAGCTGTACGACGCCGATGGCCGACTGGTCGCCGATCACCAGAATCTACCACCGGCGCAGCTGGATCCGCAGCACGTTCCGCTGCACGCGTTCTACAACACCGGCGGCGGCCTGGCCGAGCTGTCCGATCTCAACGAAAACAATCCCGCTGTGCTCGATTATCTGGCCGGCGCGTATCTGCAGTGGATGGAGCAGGGCGCCGACGCGTTCCGTATCGACACCATCGGCTGGATGCCCAACCGTTTCTGGCATGCCTTCGTGGCGCGCATCCGCGAAAAACGTCCGGGGTTCTTCATGTTCGGCGAAGCCTTCGATTACGACGCCAACAAGATTGCCGGGCATACCTGGGCGCGCAATGCCGGCGTCAGCGTGCTGGATTTCCCGTTGAAGCAGCAGCTGTCCGCTGTCTTCGGCCATGAGCAGGCCGGGTTCGAGAAGCTTGCCGCGCCGCTGTTTCTGCGTCAGGGGCCGTATGCCAATCCGTACGAGCTGATGAGCTTCTACGATAACCACGACATGGCGCGCCTGGATGCCAGCGACACCGGCTTCATCGACGCGCACAACTGGCTGTTTACCGCGCGCGGCATCCCGGTGATCTATTACGGCTCGGAAACCGGCTTCATGCGCGGGCGTGCCGAACATGCAGGCAACCGCAATTACTTCGGTGCCGAGCGCATCCGCACTGCACCGCACAGCCCGATTTTCGGCCCGTTGCAGCAGATCGCGCGGCTGCGTCGCGATACCCCGGCATTGCAGCGTGGCGTGCAGGTGGATGTGCTGCTACGCGAGGATCACGCGGCGTTTTTGCGGGTCTATCAGCATGCGGGCGCCAGCCAGACGGCGTTGGTGCTGCTCAACAAGGGCGATGCGGCGGCGAACATCGAGGTGACGCGTTTTCTGCAGCCTGGCACCTGGCGCGACGCGATGAGTGGCGAGCAGGTGCCGGTGCAGCGTCGGCTGCTGGCGGCGGTGCCCGCGCATGGGGTGCGGGTGCTGCTGTCGGACGCGCCGATCACCGACCCGGCCTTGCGCAGGCAGCTCGACGCGCAGATGGCCGAGCAAGCCGCGCGCGACGCCCGCAACCGGTAGGAGCGCCCCCGGGCGCGATGGGCGTTGCCAGGAGCGCCCCGTCGCGCCCGGGTGCGCTCCTACGAGGCATCACATCGCGGGCTGTCGCGCACGCTCCAACGAATCCCAAATTCCGAATCCGGCCGACGGTGATTTCGATCCTGGTCACGCTGCGGGCCGCGACAGCACGGGGCCGCGCGTAACAGGTAGGAGCGCACCCGGGCGCGATGGGCGTTGCCGGGAACGCCCCTCGCGCCCGGGTGCGCTCCTACGAGGCGTCAATGGCTGCGGCTGACCCCGCACAGCCCGTCACGTATGCTCTAACGATTCCCGATTCCCGATTCCCGACTCAACGCCTGACAGCCCCATCAGCGGCCCGGCCAAGCACCGCCTCGCCGGTCTCCGAGCCGGACGGTCTCCAGCCCAGCGGTGGCTGCAGCCCACTGCTGCGCGAGGAATCACGCAGCGCCAGCTTCACCGGAATCGTGCGGCTCTGCGCCGCTTCGCCGCGGATCAGCGCCACCAGGCTTTCCACCAGGAGCGTGCCGGCCTGCTTGGTGTCCTGCTGCACCGTCGACAGCGCCGGCGCCACCGACGCCGCCAATGCGATATCGTCGAAGCCGCTCACCGCCACATCCTGCGGCACCCGCAGGCCGCGCTCGCGCAAGGCGCGCATTGCGCCGATCGCAATCAGGTCGCTGGCCGCGCACACCGCATCGAATGCCTTGCCGCTGTCGAGCAGCGCCAGGCACGCGGCATGGCCGGACGACTCGGTGGTGATCGCGTCGAACTGCAGCGCGCGATCGGCCACCAAACCCTGCTGATTCAGCGCAGCCACGTAGCCGCGGTAGCGCTCTTCGAACTCGGGATAGTGGTTGGACGCGTGGCCGAGAAAGGCGATGCGGCGGCAGCCCTGCGCCAGCAGATGCTCGGTGATATCCAGCCCGCCCTGGTAATTGTCGCTGCCGATCGAGATGCCCGGCTGCCCCGGCAGCGCCGCGCCCCAGCGCACGAAGTGGGTACCTTGTTCGACCAGCAACTGCAGCCGCTGGCGCGACTGCTGATAATCGCCGTAGCCGAGCAGGATGATGCCGTCGGCCTTGTTGCTGTCTTCGTAATCTGCCTGCCAGTCCTTGGACAGCTGCTGGAACGACACCAGCAGGTCGTAACCCTGCAGCGCGCAGGCGCGGGTGATCGAGCCCAGCATCGAATGGAAGAACGGGTTGATCAGCGAATCGTCGGCGGTGGGGTCTTCGAAGAACAGCAGTGCCAGCGTGCCGGCATTGCGCAGCCGCAGCGACGAGGCGTTCTTGTCGACCTTGTAGTTCAATTCCTTAGCGATGCGCAAGATGCGCTTGCGGGTTTCTTCGTTGACCATCGGGCTGCCGCGCAGCGCGCGCGACACGGTCGGCTGCGACACGCCGGCCAGGTAGGCGATATCCAGCGAGGTGGCTTTACCCTTGATGGTCATGGTCGGCACTGGCAGCACAGGTGGCCGGCATCATGCCACGCGCCCGCCGGCCCCGTGCCGGCATGCGCAACAGCGGGCTGATTGGTTTACCATTCGCTTCCAAGACCCCTTGCGAGAAGGTGGCCCGCGCCCCGCGCCGGCCCAGCGTGCGACATGAGCACTACCACCGCCCACCGCTGATTCCGGCCGCGCCAGTCCGCAGGGCGCCCGCACGGCGTTCGTTCCGCCCCACCTCTCGCCATACCCTTATCCGAGCCTGTCCCGTAGCGGGCAGATCTCCCTTGCAGCCGCCGCGCTGCAGCCAGCACAGACCTCATTCTTGCCCATGATCAACATCACGCTCCCCGACGGCAGCCGCCGCGAATTCGAATCCCCCGTCTCGGTGATGCAGGTCGCCCAGTCGATCGGCGCCGGCCTGGCCAAGGCCACCATCGCCGGCCAGGTCGACGGCCAGTTGGTCGATGCCAGCGACGTCATCGACCACGATGCCAGCCTGCGCATCATCACCGCCAAGGACGCCGAAGGCGTGGAGATCATCCGCCACTCCTGCGCGCATCTGGTCGGGCATGCGGTCAAGCAGCTGTACCCGGAGGTCAAGATGGTGATCGGCCCGGTCATCGCCGAAGGCTTCTACTACGACATCTACAGCGAACGCCCGTTCACGCCGGACGACATGGCCGCGATCGAGCAGCGCATGCAGGAATTGATCGCGCAGGACTACGACGTGATCAAGAAGGTCACCCCGCGCGCCGAGGTGATCGAGGTATTCGCCCAGCGCGGCGAGGAGTACAAGCTGCGCCTGATCGAGGACATGTCCGACGACATCACCGCGATGGGCCTGTACTACCACCAGGAATACGTGGACATGTGCCGCGGCCCGCACGTACCCAACACGCGCTTCCTCAAGGCCTTCAAGCTGACCCGCATTTCCGGCGCCTACTGGCGCGGCGATGCCAAGAACGAGCAGCTGCAGCGCATCTACGGCACCGCCTGGGCCGACAAGAAGCAGCTGGACGCCTACATCCTGCGCATGGAAGAAGCCGACAAGCGCGACCATCGCCGTATCGGCAAGCAGCAGGACCTGTTCCATCTGCAGGAGGAGGCGCCGGGCCTGGTGTTCTGGCATCCCAAGGGCTGGTCGCTGTGGCAGGTGGTCGAGCAGTACATGCGCAAGGTCTATCGCGACAGCGGCTACGGCGAAGTGCGCTGCCCGCAGATCCTGGACGTGTCGCTGTGGCAGAAATCCGGCCACTGGGACAACTACCAGGACGCGATGTTCTTCACCGAGTCGGAGAAGCGCACCTATGCGGTCAAGCCGATGAACTGCCCGGGCCACGTGCAGGTGTTCAATCAGGGCCTGCACAGCTACCGCGACCTGCCGATCCGCTACGGCGAGTTCGGCGCCTGCCACCGCAACGAGCCCTCCGGCGCGCTGCACGGCATCCTGCGCGTGCGCGGCTTCACCCAGGACGACGGCCACGTGTTCTGCCTGGAATCGCAGATCGAAGCCGAAGTCACCGCGTTCCATCAGCAGGCACTGGCGGTCTATACCGCGTTCGGCTTTGAGGACATCGAGATCAAGATCGCGCTGCGTCCGGAAAAGCGCCTGGGCGACGACGTCACCTGGGACAAGGCCGAAGCCGCGCTGCGCAGCGCGCTGGGCGTCTGCGGGGTGGAGTGGCAGGAGCTGCCGGGCGAGGGCGCCTTCTACGGCCCCAAGATCGAGTACCACCTCAAGGACGCGATCGGCCGTACCTGGCAGCTGGGCACCATGCAGGTCGATTTCATGATGCCGGGCCGCCTCGGCGCCGAGTACGTGGACGAGCACAGCCAGAAGAAGCATCCGGTCATGCTGCACCGGGCGATCGTCGGCTCGATGGAGCGTTTCATCGGCATCCTGATCGAACACCACGCCGGCGCCTTCCCCGCCTGGCTCGCCCCGGTCCAGGTCGTTGTCGCAAATATCACCGACGCCCAGGCAGACTATGTCGACTCGGTTCGGAAAACCCTTGCAAATCAAGGCTTCCGTGTGAGCGCCGATTTGCGTAACGAGAAGATCGGATATAAGATTCGCGAGCATACGCTGCAACGCGTGCCTTATCTGCTCGTCGTCGGTGACCGCGAGAAGGAAAACGGTGCCGTCGCCGTGCGGACACGCTCGGGAGAGGACCTCGGGACCATGACGGTCTCGGCCTTCATCGAACGTCTGCAGGCAGAGCAGGCAGCGTGAGCCAACCCCGGCCGGTCTGGATGATCCGGATGCGCCGGTTCGATTCCCCTGGGAGATTGCAATATCAGTACCCCTGACAACAAACAGAACCGCAAGAACCAAGAAATCCGTGTGCCGCGCGTCCGCGTGATCGGCAGTGACGGTGAGATGGTCGGCGTGTTGTCGCGCGACGAAGCGCTCGCCAAGGCCGAGGAAGAAGGCCTGGATCTGGTCGAAATCCAGCCGCAGGCCGATCCGCCGGTCTGCAAGATCATGGATTTCGGCAAGTTCAAGTTCGAGCAGCAGAAAAAGGCCAACGAGGCCAAGAAGAAGACCAAGCAGGTCGAGATCAAGGAACTCAAGTTCCGTCCGGTCACCGACGAGGGCGACTACCAGATCAAGCTGCGCAACATGCGCCGCTTCCTGGAAGAGGGCGACAAGGTCAAGGTCAATATCCGCTTCCGTGGCCGTGAAATGAGCCACCAGGAGCTGGGGCGCGAGATGGCGTCCCGGATCGAGGCCGACCTGGGCGACGACATCGTCATCGAGTCGCGTCCGCGCCTGGAAGGGCGCCAGATGGTCATGATGATCGCGCCGAAGAAGAAGATCTGATCCCGCGCCAGGGCGGGCCCGACGGGCCCGCTCTGGCCGGCGACAGCATCCATTTGCAAGAATTCCCGGCAACGGGCATACTGCGCGGCCCGGTTTTGCCGGGGCGCCGCGCAAGCGGTACAGGACCTGTCCGGATCGTGTTCGATCAAGGACTTACAAGCAGGCAAGGGCAAGGATGGAAAGCGTGGTCGCAAGACTGCCGCCCGGGTCAGTGACAAAACACCATCAAGGACATTGCAATGCCCAAGATCAAGACCAACCGGGCGGCGGCCAAGCGTTTCCGCAAGACCGCCTCCGGCAAGTACAAGTGCGGCCACGCAAACCGTAGCCATATCCTCACGAAGAAAGCGACCAAGCGGAAGCGCAACCTGCGGCAGACGAACCACGTCCGTGCCGAGGACGCTGGCCGTCTCGATCGTATGCTTCCCTACCTCTGAGGACTGACCCATGGCACGAGTAAAGCGTGGCGTACAGGCGCGTCGCCGCCACAAGAAAATTCTGACCCTGGCGAAGGGTTACTACAACGCTCGCCGCAAGGTCTTCCGCGTTGCCAAGCAGGCAGTCATCAAGGCGCAGCAGTACGCCTACATTGGCCGCAAGCAGAAGAAGCGTAACTTCCGTTCGTTGTGGATCACCCGCATCAATGCGGCTGCCCGCATCAACGGCTTGAGCTATAGCCGTTTCATGAATGGCCTGCTCAAGGCTGGCATCACCCTGGACCGCAAGGTGCTGGCTGATATCGCCGTGCACGACGCCGCCGGCTTTGCCGCGCTGGCGGAGAAGGCCAAGGGCGCGCTGGCGGCATAGGTGCGAGTCCCTCGCAAGAGCCCGCACATCCATGTGCGGACTTTTGAAAGGGTAGCTTCTTGTCGGGGTCTGCGCATTCGTGTACAG
The DNA here is from genome assembly GCF_056725185.1 of Xanthomonas sp. NCPPB 3218. Taxonomy (NCBI): domain Bacteria; kingdom Pseudomonadati; phylum Pseudomonadota; class Gammaproteobacteria; order Lysobacterales; family Lysobacteraceae; genus Xanthomonas; species Xanthomonas sp. NCPPB 3218. The sequence goes on along the minus strand of NZ_CM161516.1, from coordinate 3,121,237 downwards.
GCTTCCGGCGAGGGCAAGCAGATATGCAGGGGGAAGGGCGCGAGTCCTTCCCTTTTTGCGTTTTTAGATGGCCGGCATTGCTGACTGGATGCCGGGCTAGACCAGATTTGAGTGGCAATGCGTTCCGGTGCATCCGGAAACACCGTTCGGTAGACGCAGTTGAGGCGCGAGTGCAATGAGTGAGATTCAATCCCTGACCGAGCGTGCGCTGGCCGATGTCGCCGCCGCGCAGACGCCGGACCAACTGGAAGCCTTGCGCGTCGCATTGCTCGGCAAGAGCGGCAGTATCACCGCCCAGCTCAAGCAGCTCGGCACGCTGCCGGCCGATCAGCGAAAGGCCGCTGGCGAAGCGATCAACCTGTCGCGCGATGCGCTGACCGCGGCGTTGTCCGAGCGCAAGCACACGCTGGAAAACGCCGCGCTGGATGCACGTCTGGCCGGGGAGCGGATCGATGTCACCTTGCCGGGGCGTCGCAGCGAACGCGGTGGATTGCACCCGGTTACGCGCACGCTCGAGCGCATCGTCGAGATCTTTGCGCGCCTGGGCTATGAGTTGTCCGATGGTCCGGAGATCGAGGACGACTGGCACAACTTCGAAGCCCTGAACTTTCCGCCGCACCATCCGGCGCGCGCAATGCACGACACGTTCTATTTCGGTGATGGCCGCCTTTTGCGCACCCACACCTCCGGCGTGCAGGTGCGTTACATGGATGCGCACAAACCGCCGCTGCGCATGATCGCGGCCGGCAAGGTGTACCGCTCCGATTCGGACCAGACCCATTCGCCGATGTTCCATCAGGTCGAAGGCCTGCTGGTCGACGAACACTCCAACTTCGCCGATCTCAAGGGCACCTTGTCCGAGTTCGTGCGGGCGTTCTTCGAGCGCGATTTCGAGATGCGCTTCCGCCCCAGCTATTTCCCGTTCGTGGAACCGGGCGCGGAAGTGGACATCGCCTGGCAGCAGCCGGACGGCAGCACGCGCTGGCTGGAAGTGCTCGGCTGCGGCATGGTGCACCCCAACGTGCTGCGCAGCGTCGGCATCGACCCGGAGCGTTACACCGGCTTCGCGTTCGGCCTGGGCGTGGAGCGCTTTGCGATGCTGCGCTACGGCGTCAACGACCTGCGCGCATTCTTCGAAAACGACGTGCGTTTTCTCAGGCAGTTCGCCTGACGGCGGGGATTCGGGATTGGGGATTCGCAACGGCGCCCCGGTCCGCCCCAGACTCCGTCGACGCGTTTTAGCTAATCCCCAATCCCGAATCCCCAATCCCGGCTCCTCATGAAATTCTCTGAAAATTGGCTGCGCAGCCACGTTCCCATCCAGGCGAGCCGCGACGAGCTTGCCGCGACGCTGACGGCGATCGGTCTGGAGGTCGAAGAGGTCACGCCACTGGGCGAGGCGCTGGGGCAGGTGGTGGTGGCGCGTATCGTCGAGGCGGTGCGTCATCCGGAAGCCGATCGTCTGCAGGTCTGCAGTGTCGACGCAGGGCAGGGCGAGTTGCTGCAGATCGTGTGTGGCGCGCCCAATGCGCGTGCCGGTCTGGTGGCACCGCTGGCGCTGGTCGGTGCGCAGATCGGCGCGCTCACCATCACCGCCGCCAAGCTGCGCGGGGTGGCGTCCAACGGCATGCTGTGCTCGGCCAAGGAGCTGGGGCTGGACAGCGATGCGTCCGGCCTGTTCGAGCTGCCCGACGATGCGCCGGTGGGTCAGGCGCTGGCCGAGTATCTGGGGCTGCCGGATGCCAGCATCGAGATCAAGCTGACGCCCAATCGCGCCGACTGCTTCAGCGTGCGCGGCATCGCTTTCGATGTGGCGGCCGCCTGCGCCAGCACAGTGGTGGCCTTTGAAGCCGGTGCGGTGGCGCCGGTGTCCACGCGCACGCTGGCGGTGGAATTGCATGCCGGCAACGCTGCGCCGCGCTATTGCGGACGGGTGATCGAAGGTATCGACCCGGCCGCAAAAACGCCGGTGTGGCTGGCCGAGCGGCTGCGTCGCAGCGGCGTGCGTCCGGTCTCGCTGCTGGTGGATATCACCCAGTACGTGATGCTGGAACTTGGCCAGCCGATGCATGCGTTCGATCTGGACACCCTGCAAGGCCCGATCGGCGTGCGCCATTCGCGCAGCGGCGAGCAGCTGGCATTGCTGGACGGGCGTCAGGTCACGCTGGACGACAGCTTCCTGACCATCACCGATGCCGACCGCCCGGTCGCATTGGCCGGCCTGATGGGCGGCCTGGATACCCGCGTCACCGACACCACGCGCAACGTGTTCCTGGAGTCGGCGTACTTCGATCCGGCTGCAATCATGGGGCGTGGCCGCAAGTTCGGTCTGCATACCGATGCCGGTCATCGCTTCGAGCGTGGTGTGGATCCGGCATTGCCGCCGCAAGCGATCGAAGTGGCGACGCGGCTGGTGCTGGAACTGGCCGGTGGTACGCCGGGCCCGGTGGTGCATGCGCAATTGCCGGAGCATCTGCCGCAGCCGGCGCGCATCCTGCTGCGGCGTGCGCGGATTGCGCGCGTGCTCGGTATCCAGATCGACGATGCCGAGGTCGTGCGCATTCTGGGTGCGCTTGGCATGCAGCTCGAGGCGGTTGCCGAAGGCTGGCAGGTGATGGCGCCGAGCCGTCGCTTCGATATCGCCATCGAAGAGGATCTGATCGAGGAACTGGCGCGTATCCACGGGTACGACCGCGTGCCGACCACGCTGCCGGGCGGCGCAAGCCGGATTGCGATGCCGAGCGAAACCCAGCTCGATGAGCTCAGCGTGCGGCGCCAGCTGGTGGCGCGCGAGCTGCAGGAAACCATCAATTACGCCTTCGTCGACGCCACCTTGCTGGAGCGGTGGCAGCTGACCGACGGCATGGTGCCGTTGGCCAATCCGCTCAGCGCCGAGCTGGCGATCATGCGTCCGCGCCTGTTGCCGGGCCTGGTGGCGACGCTGGGCCGCAATGCCGCCCGCCAGGCCGGGCGGGTGCGCCTGTTCGAGCTGGGCAAGGTGTTCGCGGCCGCGTCCGATGCCGGCGCCGCCCCGCAGGAGTCGCAGCATGTCGCCGCGGCCGTATGCGGCGATGCCCTGGCGCTGCAGTGGGGCGAGCCCGCGCGCAAGGTGGACTTCCACGATCTGAAAGGCGACCTGATGGCGCTGGCTGCGGCCAGTGGTGCGGTGCTGGAGTTCCAGCCCTCTGCCCAGCCCTTCGGGCATCCGGGGCGCTCGGCCGACATCCATCGCGATGGCGTGTGCATCGGCTGGATCGGGCAGGTGCATCCGCGCCTGGCCAAGGCATTGGACATCGACGTGGATGTGATCGCGTTCGAACTGCAGCTGACGGCGCTGGTTAAGCGTGCGCTGCCGCGTGCCGGCGAGCTGTCGCGGTTCCCCTCGGTGCGTCGCGATCTGGCCTTCCTGGTCCCGGAAGAGGTGAGCTGGGCGGCGCTGTCGAGCAGTGTGCGCACCACCGTCGGACCGTTGTTGCGCGAGGTGCAGCTGTTCGACCGCTACGTCGGGCAGGGGGTCGAGCCAGGTTTCAAGAGTCTGGCTATGGGCTTGATTTTGCAGGATAACTCGCGCACTCTCACCGACCGGGACGTCGACGCAGTCGTTGCCGATGTGGTGGCCGTGATCGAGCGCGAACACCGCGCCCGGATCCGGAGTTGAGGCGGTAACCAGGGGATTGGCATGGCATTGACGAAAGCGGAGATGGCCGAACGTCTGTTCGACGAGGTCGGTCTGAACAAGCGCGAGGCAAAGGAATTTGTCGACGCGTTCTTCGATGTGCTGCGCGATGCGCTGGAGCAGGGCCGTCAAGTGAAGCTGTCCGGTTTCGGCAACTTCGATCTGCGGCGCAAGAATCAACGGCCCGGTCGCAATCCCAAGACCGGCGAGGAAATTCCGATCTCGGCCCGCACGGTGGTGACCTTCCGTCCGGGCCAGAAGCTCAAGGAGCGGGTGGAGGCTTATGCTGGATCCGGGCAGTAATCGCGAACTACCGCCAATCCCGGCCAAGCGCTACTTCACCATCGGCGAAGTCAGCGAGCTGTGCGACGTCAAGCCGCATGTGCTGCGCTATTGGGAAACCGAGTTTCCGAGCCTGGAACCGGTCAAGCGGCGCGGCAACCGGCGCTACTATCAGCGCCACGACGTGCTGATGGTGCGCCAGATCCGTGGCCTGCTGTACGAGCAGGGTTACACCATCGGCGGCGCACGCCTGCGTCTTGAAGGAGATGGCGCCAAGAGCGAGTCGGCGCTGAGCAACCAGATCATCAAACAGGTGCGCATGGAGCTGGAAGAGGTTCTGCAACTGCTGCGCCGCTAGGAAAACGTTTCACAAAGCCGCTATAATCGCAGGCCGCCCTCGCGGCGGACGCAACATCTTCGGGGTATAGCGCAGCCTGGTAGCGCACTAGTCTGGGGGACTAGTGGTCGTCGGTTCGAATCCGGCTACCCCGACCAAACACGGAGCCCATGTCTTCACGGACATGGGCTTTTTTGTTGCGCCGCACAATGCGATCGGCGGTCTGTCATACGCCTGACACGATATGTCCATCGGCATACTGCACAGCAGCATCAAATGCCTGGCCGAGCCCGTTTGGTTGCGGTTCTGTTCGCTATGGACCTGGGTCACGCAATGTCGCTAAGTCCCCGAAAATGCTCCAAATCATTGGCGGCGGATTCGTACTTGGATCACGTTTTGTTAACGCCGCAACGACGAACTTGAATCAATAGGCCAACGCCGTCAAAAAAATGGCGAGCAGCGTCTTGCGATGCGTTGGTTCTATGCCATAGTGCACTGCAACACGTCACACCTGTCGTGATCCCAAGCGTCTTGGGATGAATTTCTCTGTCGTACGTTCTTGCTGGCGTGTTGGCCGGTTGAATGCTGCGCGAGGTCCTGTCCCACCCAACCGAGGCAGCCAGCCACACGCATGAAAAAACTGATCGGACGATTTTGCCAAGGCCTCAGCCTGGCGTTGATCTGCTCGATGGCACTGGGCGCATGCAGCACCGGTCCGAAGATGGCCGATTCGCTGCCGCTTCCGGATCCGCTCGCGATGTCCGCCGTGCAACCGGAGTATCGACTTGCCCCAGGCGACTTGCTGTTGTTCAAGGTGTTCCAGGTCGACGATCTGGAGCGGCAGGTCCGCATCGATCAGAACGGCCACATCTCGCTGCCGTTGATCGGCGACGTCAAGGCAGCCGGCCTGGGTGTCGGCGAGCTGGAAAAGCTGGTGGCAGAACGCTACGCCGCCGGTTATCTGCAGCAGCCGCAGGTGTCGGTGTTCGTGCAGGAATCCAATGGTCGCCGGGTCACGGTGACCGGTGCGGTCGACGAGCCGGGCATCTATCCGGTGATCGGCGCCAACCTGACCCTGCAGCAGGCCATCGCGCAGGCCAAGGGCGTCAGCACGGTGGCCAGCCGCGGCAACGTCATCGTGTTTCGCACCGTCAACGGTCAAAAGATGATCGCCAGATTCGATCTGACCCAGATCGAGAAGGGGGCCAACCCGGACCCTGAGATCTACGGCGGCGACATCGTTGTGGTGTATCGCTCCGACGCACGCGTCTGGCTGCGCACCATGCTGGAACTGACCCCCCTTGTGATGGTGTGGCGCGCTTACCGATGAGTATGAATTCAGACAATCGTTCTTCCCCGTCTCATCGTCATGGGCATCTCGAGCTGGCCGACGTTGGCTTGCTCGACTACTGGCGCGCGCTGGTCTCACAGCGCTGGTTGATCATTCTGATCACCGTCGGGGCAGTGGCACTGGCGTTTGGCGTCACCCTGCTGATGCCGGAAAAATACCGCGCCACCAGCACGCTGCAGATCGAGCGCGACTCGCTCAACGTGGTGAATGTCGACAACCTGATGCCGGTGGAATCGCCGCAGGATCGCGATTTCTACCAGACCCAGTACCAGCTGCTGCAGAGCCGCTCGCTGGCCCGTGCGGTAATCCGCGAAGCCAAGCTCGATCAGGAGCCGGCGTTCAAGCAGCAGGTCGACGAAGCGCTGGAAAAGGCTGCTGCCAAGAATCCGGAAGCCGGCAAGTCGGTCGACTCGCGCCAGGCCATCATCGAGCGCAGCCTGACCGATACGCTGCTGGCCGGGCTGGTGGTCGAGCCGATCCTCAACTCGCGCCTGGTCTACGTCAACTACGATTCGCCGGACCCGGTGCTGGCTGCCAAGATCGCCAACACCTACACCAAGGTCTTCATCGTCAGCACGCAGGAACGCCGCATCAAGGCGTCCTCGTTCGCGACCAAGTTCCTGGCCGAGCGCCTGGAGCAGTTGCGCGACAAGGTGGAGGATTCGGAGAAGAATCTGGTCTCCTATTCCACCGACGAGCAGATCGTGTCGGTGGGCGACGACAAGCCATCGCTTCCGGCGCAGAACCTCAGCGACCTCAATGCGATGCTGGCATCGGCGCAGGACACCCGCATCAAGGCCGAGGCAGCCTGGCGTCAGGTCAGCAGCGGTGACGCGATGTCGCTGCCGCAAGTGCTGAGCAACCCGCTGATCCAGAGCCTGCGCGGCGAGCAGATCCGCTTGAACACCGAATATCAGCAGAAGCTGTCGACCTTCAAGCCGGACTATCCGGAAATGCAGCGCCTGAAGGCGCAGATCGAAGAGTCGCGTCGCCAGATCAATGGCGAGGTCCTCAATATCCGCCAGTCGCTCAAGGCGACCTACGACGCATCGGTGCATCAGGAGCAGTTGCTCAACCAGCGCATCGCCGGATTGCGTAACGATGAGCTCGATCTGCAGAGCCGCAGCATCCGCTACAACATGCTCAAGCGCGACGTCGATACCAACCGCCAGCTCTACGATGCGCTCCTGCAGCGCTACAAGGAGATCGGTGTGGCGAGCAACGTCGGCGCCAACAACGTGACCATCATCGATACCGCAGACGTGCCTACGTCTAAGACTTCGCCGAAACTCAAATTGAACCTCGCTTTGGGCTTCATCTTTGGCGTATTCCTGGGTGTGGCTGTGGCACTGGTGCGCTACTTCCTGCGTGGCACGGCAGCGCAGACGCGGTTGGACTGACATCGTCGTGTTGCACAACGATGGTTAATTGAAGTGACAACTGATTCAGCGTGGAAAAGGTTGGATCCCGTATGTTTCGGGCTCCTTCGTTTGAAAGTTTGTCTCTGTTGAAACAAAGGGCTGTCGTGCGATCTGGGGTCGGTAGGTATTACCGCGGTGATCGCCCGACGGAGATGATTGAAAGCTCGCGTGCGTCTCGTATGTTCCCCCGCATGCGCCGTATCGAGTTTGGAGGACATCCCCATGCTTTTGGCAGACTTGAGTAGCGCGACTTACACCACATCCTCGCCGCGATTGTTGTCCAAGTATTCGGCTGCGGCCGATCTGGTCCTGCGCGTCTTCGACCTCACCATGGTCGTGGTCTCCGGATTGATCGCCTATCGCATCGTCTTCGGCTCCTGGGTGCCTGCGGCACCGTACCGGGTCGCCATCGCCACCACGCTGTTGTACTCGGTGATCTGCTTTGCGCTGTTTCCGCTGTATCGGAGCTGGCGCGGTCGCGGGCTGTTGAGCGAGCTGATGGTGCTGGGCGGTGCATTCGGCGGCGTGTTTGCGCTGTTCGCGGTGCACGCGCTGATCGTGCAGGTTGGCGAGCAGGTCTCGCGCGGCTGGATCGGCCTGTGGTTCGTCGGTGGGCTGGCCTCGCTGGTGGCGGCCCGCACGGTGCTGCGCGGCTTCCTGAATCACCTGCGCACCCAGGGTGTGGATGTGCAGCGGGTGGTGGTGGTCGGTCTGCGCCACCCGGTGATGAAGATCAATCACTACCTCAGCCGCAACCCCTGGGTCGGCATGAACCTGGTCGGCTATTTCCGCACGCCGTACGACATCGCCGTGACCGAGCAACGCCAGTCGCTGCCGTGCCTGGGCGATCCGGACGCACTGATCGAGTACCTGAAGGACAACCAGGTCGAGCAGGTGTGGATCTCGCTGCCGCTGGGCGAACGTGACCATATCAAGCAGTTGCTGCAGCGCCTGGATCGCTATCCGATCAACGTGAAGCTGGTGCCGGACCTGTTCGACTTCGGTCTGTTGAACCAGTCCGGCGAGCAGATCGGCAACGTGCCGGTGATCAACCTGCGCCAGGGCGGTGTGGACCGCGACAACTACTTCGTGGTCGCCAAGGCGCTGCAGGACAAGATCCTGGCCGTGGTTGCGCTGATGGGCCTGTGGCCGTTGATGGCTGCGATTGCGGTTGGTGTGAAGATGAGCTCGCCGGGGCCGGTGTTCTTCCGCCAGCGTCGCCATGGCCTGGGTGGGCGCGAGTTCTACATGTTCAAGTTCCGCTCGATGCGTGTGCATGACGACCATGGCACCACCATCCAGCAGGCGACCAAGAACGACACTCGTATCACCCGTTTCGGTGCGTTCCTGCGCCGCAGCAGCCTGGACGAGTTGCCGCAGATCTTCAACGTGCTCGGTGGCAGCATGTCGATCGTGGGGCCGCGCCCGCATGCCGCGCAGCACAACACCCATTACGAAAAGCTGATCAATCACTACATGCAGCGCCATTACGTCAAGCCGGGCATCACCGGTTGGGCGCAGGTCAATGGATTCCGTGGTGAAACCCCGGAGCTGCGCACCATGAAGAAGCGCATCCAGTACGACCTGGACTACATCCGTCGTTGGTCGCTGTGGCTGGATATCCGCATCATCGTGCTGACCGCAGTGCGTGTGCTCGGACAGAAGACCGCGTACTGATGATGGCGGGGAGTGTGCGACCTGGCGCGCCGAGCGCCGCGGGCGGCTGCATCGCAGCCGCCCCTCTCAAGCAGGCGTCTGCATGCTGATCCGAATGAGCGACGAGGCCCGCGTTCGCTGGCACAACCTGCTGATCGAGCTGACGCTGCTGGTCGGCGTCGGTTACAACCTGCTGCTGGCGCTGATCAACGCGAACGTGTTCACCGTACGTCCGGTGATCACTTACGCAGTCGAGTTCATGGTCTACGCCGCGTGTTTCCTGCTCGGCCTGGGTTCGATGAGCCGCAAGCGCATTGCATTGATCATCAGCGGCCTGGGGCTGATCGTCACCTTGATGTTCGTGCGCTTCCTGGTGAACTGGCAGATCGATCCGAAGTTCTTCCGCGACGCGCTGGTGGTGTTTGCGTTCGTGGTGCTTGGTTCGGCTTATACCGGGTCGGTGCCCAAGCTGTTCGTGCGCATGACCATCATCGTGTCGTTGGTTGCGGCGTTCGAACTGGCGATGCCCAGCGCCTATGGCGATCTGGTCAACCCGAAGAGCTTCTTCGTCAACGCGCGCGGCATGAGCGCGGAAGGGTTCTGGAACGAAGACAGCAACCTGTTCGTCAGCGCCACGCGTCCGGGCGAGCGCAACTTCCTGCCGGGCTCCAATCTTCCCCGCGCCTCCTCGATGTTCATCGAGCCGGTGACGATGGGTAACTACATCTGCTTCTTTACCGCGATCGTGCTGGTGTTCTGGCGCTGGATGCGGCCGGCGATGCTGATCCTGTCGGTCGGTTTGATCGGTTTCATGGTCGTGGCCTCCGACGGCCGACTTGCGGCGGGCACCTGCGTGCTGATGGTGCTGCTGTCGCCGCTGTTGAAACGCCTGGATCAACGGCTGGCGTTCCTGGTCTTCCTGCTCGTGATCATGACGGCGTGGTTGCTGGTGTGGATCACCGGGATCACGGCCTATCAGGACAACACGATGGGCCGGATCTTCTTCACCGTCAATTCGATGAACAACCTGTCCTTCAACTCGTGGATGGGCCTGGATTTTGCGCAGGCGTACCGTTACTTCGACAGCGGCATTGCCTACTTCATCGCATCGCAGTCGATCGTCGGCGTGCTCGCCTTCCTGCTGTCGTATTCGTTCCTGTTGTTGATGCCGAGCAAGGAAGGGCAGTTGTTCAAGAACCTGGCGATCTTTGCGTTCGCGCTGAGCCTGCTGGTGTCCAACGGCTACTTCTCGATCAAGACGTCGGCATTGTGGTGGTTTGTGTGCGGCTGCCTGTGGCACATGCGGCCGACCTGGTCTGCTACCAGTGCTACGCAGCTGCCCAGACAGGATCCGGCCGACGAGGATGCGCGATTGCCACTGCCCGCGGGAGGTACGCGATGAGTGTGGCGGCAACGCAAGCACCACAACCGGTGGCACCGGTCGTCGGTGCGTCCGTTGCCACCGGCGGGCGCAGCCGCGACCCGCGTATCGATGCCACCAAGGCCCTGGCGATCCTGTTGGTGGTGTTCTGCCACGCCAAGGGCGTGCCGCATGCGATGACGTTGTTTGCCTACAGCTTCCACGTGCCGCTGTTTTTCATGGTGTCCGGCTGGCTGGCGGCGGGCTATGCGTCGCGGACCACCGGCTTGCCGCAGACCATCAGCAAGCAGGCACGCAGCCTGTTGCTGCCGTATGTGACGTTCTATCTGCTCGGCTACGCGTACTGGTTGCTGACGCGCAATATCGGGGAGAAGGCGGCGCGCTGGGGCAGCCATCCGTGGTGGGAGCCGATCGTGGCGATGTTCACCGGGATCGGCCCCGATCTGTATGTGCAGCCCCCGCTATGGTTCCTGCCGGTGATGCTGGTGACGGTGCTGAGCTATGTGGTGCTGCGCCGCTGGCTGTCGCCTGTGGTGATCGCGGTGGCGTCGTTGATCCTGGCCTGGTGCTGGATGCGCTGGTTTCCGGGCCAACAGGTACGGCTTTTTTTTGGCCTGGACGTTCTACCGGTGTCGCTGTGTTTCTACGCGCTGGGTGCCCTGCTGATCCATGTTTCCGCACGTCTGCCGAGCTCCTTGCCGGTGAGCGCGCTGGCGACGGTACTGCTGGCGTTGCCGGTGGCCTGGCTGGCCGATCGTAATGGCCGCATCGACGTCAACATGCTGGAGTTTGGCCGCAACCACGTCGGGTTTTTGGTCAGCGCAGTACTTGGCTCACTGATGGTGATCTGTGCCGCGCGGTTGGTGCAGGGCTGGGCCTGGATACAGTGGATCGGCCGCAATACCTTGCTGATCCTGTGCACCCATATGCTGGTGTTCTTCGTGCTCTCCGGTGTTGCGGCGCTGGCCGGCGGATTCGCTGCCTCGCGCCCGGGCCTGGGTTGGGCAGTGTTCGTGACGGTGTTTGCGCTGCTCGCGTGCGTGCCGCTGCGCTGGTTGCTGATGCGTTTTGCGCCGTGGACCCTGGGTGCCCGCCCGGTGGCGGCATGAGCGGCGCTGCGCCATGACCACCGCACCGTATTCCAACGCGGCCCGGCACGGCGGCCTGGGTGCCAAGGCTGCGCCGGCGCCTGCATTGACCCGCGATTGGCAGATCGATGCAGCAAAGGCGCTGGCCATCGTCCTGGTGGTGATGGGGCATGCCAACGGCATGCCGGCCGCCTACAAGTTGTTCGCCTACAGTTTTCATGTGCCGCTGTTTTTCGTGCTGTCCGGCTGGGTCGGCGAGCGCTTCGGCCACCGCGCAATGACGGTGGCGACGATTGCGAAGTTGGCGCGCACGTTGCTGGTTCCCTATGTCGCGTTTTTCCTGGTGGCCTACGCCTGCTGGCTGCTGATGGGAGTGACCAGCCGCGCGGCGCATCCATCGCATGTGCTGCCGTGGTGGGATCCGTTTATCGGCCTGTTCTGGGCCAACGGCACGCGTCTGTACGTGCTTCCGGCGTTGTGGTTCCTGCCTGCCTTGTTCGTCACCACGCTGGTCTACATCGCCTTGCGCACGCGCCTGACGACGGCGGCCCTGGCGGCAGTCAGTCTGTTGTTCGCCTTGGCATGGGCGGGCTGGTTTCCGTCGTTGCACCTGCGGCTTCCGTTGGCGCTGGATGTATTGCCTGTCGCGCTGTTCTTCATCGCCGTGGGCGGATGGCTGTCGCGCTACGCCGATGCACTGCGCGCGCTTGGCGCCTCGGCATGGGCGTTGGCACTGCCGGTGCTGGCAGCAGCGTGGTGGTGGCTGGCCGGATGGAACGGGCAAGTGGATGTGAACAATCTGCAGTTCGGGCATTCCGCTGCGGTATTCCTGCTGGTCAGCCTGCTGGGTACCGCAATGACCTTGTGCGTGGCGTATTTCGTTCGACAGTGGCGTTGGCTGCAGTGGATCGGTGGCAATACCTTGCTGATCCTGTGCACGCACACATTGGTGTTTCTGGTGCTCACCAGTGTGGTGGCACGAACGGGTGTGATCGCTCGCAGCCTGATCGGCACACCGGCCTGGGCGATGGGCCTGAGCGCGTTCGCTGTCGCGGTCAGTGTGCCGATGCGCGCGGTGCTGGTGCGCGTTGCACCATGGATGTTGGGATTGAAACGCAAATGACGAGCTTCCAGAATGATCAGCCGAGCATGCAGATGTGTCTGCGTCGCTGGCACAGGAGATTGGCGTAATGAAAGTGGTGCATGTCGTCCGCCAATTCCATCCTTCGATCGGAGGCATGGAGGAAGTCGTTCTCAATGTGGCCCGTCAACACCAGGCCACCAGTGCCGATACGGTGGAGGTCGTGACGCTGGATCGGGTGTTTACCGATCCGGGCGCGCAGCTTGCGGAGCAGGAGACGTATCAGGGCTTGCCGATCCGACGCATCGGTTATCGTGGCTCGTCGCGTTATCCGTTGGCGCCGTCCGTGCTGAGCGCGATCCGCTCGGCCGATCTGGTGCACCTGCACGGCATCGATTTTTTCTACGACTATCTGGCGCTGACCAGGCCGCTGCATGGCAAGCCGATGGTGGTGTCCACGCACGGCGGCTTCTTCCACACCGCGTATGCCTCGCGGATGAAGCAGCTATGGTTTCAAACGCTCACCCGCACCTCGGCGCTTGCGTATGCGCGGGTGATCGCCACCAGCGAGAACGACGGCGAGCTGTTCGCCAAGGTGGTGTCGCCGGCGCGTTTGCGGGTGATCGAAAACGGCGTGGATGTGGAGAAATACGCAGGGCAGGGCGCAGCCACGCCGGGACGGACCATGATGTATTTCGGCCGCTGGTCGGTGAACAAGGGCTTGATCGAAACCCTGGAGCTGCTGCAGGCGGTATTGCAGCGCGACCCGCAGTGGCGCCTGATCATCGCCGGGCGCGAATACGATTTGAACGAGGCCGACCTGCGCAAGGCGATCGCCGAGCGGGGCTTGCAGGACAAGGTGCAGCTCAGCATGTCGCCGTCGCAGGAGCAATTGCGCAGCCTGATGCAACAGGCGCAGTTCTTCGTCTGCCTGTCGCGCCATGAAGGCTTCGGCATCGCTGCGGTCGAGGCGATGAGTGCAGGCCTGATTCCGATCCTCAGCGACATCCCGCCGTTCGTGCGGCTTGCCAGCGAATCGGGGCAGGGCGTGATCGTCAACCGCGACCGGATCGATGCGGCCGCAGACCAGGTACAGGCGCTTGCGCTGCAGGCGGATGCCGATTTCGACACGCGTCGTGCAGCGTCCATGGCGTACGTGAGCCGCTACGACTGGAAGCATGTGGTCGGGCGCTACGTCGACGAATACCACACCGCGTTGGGCACCCGCCGTACCCAGGAGGCAGTGCGATGAGCGCGCCTGCATCGGCAGCGACTGTGCGTGCGTCCGCGCAGCCGCAGGTGACCGTGCTGTTCTCCACCGAGAAGCCCAATGCCAGCACCAATCCGTACCTGACCCAGCTTTACGCATCGCTGCCCGCTGCAGTGCAGCCGCGCTTCTTTTCGATGCGCGATGCGCTGTTGTCGCGCTACGACGTGCTGCATCTGCATTGGCCAGAATATCTGCTGCGCCATCCCAGCGCGGTCGGCACCCTGGCCAAGCAGATGTGTGCGGCGCTGTTGCTGCTCAAGCTGCAGCTGACCGGCACGCCGGTGGTGCGCACCTTGCACAACCTGGCACCGCACGAGGATCGCGGCTGGCGCGAGCGCGGCCTGTTGCGCTGGATCGATCGGCTGACGCGTCGCTGGATCCGCATCAACGCGACCACGCCGCCGCGACCGCCATTCACCGACACCATCCTGCACGGCCATTATCGCGAGTGGTTTGCAAAGATGCCGCAAGGCACGCCGGTTGCGGGGCGGCTGCTGCATTTCGGTCTGATCCGCCCGTACAAGGGCGTGGAAACGCTGCTGGAGGTGATGCGTCAGGTCGACGATCCGCGCCTGAAGCTGCGTATTGTCGGCAACCCGGCCACGCCGCAGATGCGCAGCCTGGTGGAGGAGGCCTGCGCGCAGGATCCGCGTGTGAGTGCCTTGCTGGCTTATGTCGAAGAGCCGGTGCTCGCACGCGAGGTCAGCGAGGCCGAGCTGGTGGTGCTGCCGTACCGGCAGATGCACAACTCCGGCACCTTGTTGCTGGCGTTGTCGCTGGCGCGCCCGGTGCTGGCACCGTGGAGCGAATCCAATGCGGCGATTGCCGAAGAAGTGGGGCCGGGCTGGGTGTTTCTCTATGACGGCGAATTCGATGCGGCGCTGCTGACCGGCATGCTGGACCAGGTGCGTGCCGCGCCGCGCGGCCCGGCACCGGATCTCTCGCAACGCGACTGGCCACGGATCGGACAGCTGCACTACCGCACCTACCTGGAAGCGCTCGGCAAGGATGGAGACGCCGCGCTGTGACCGCAGAGATCCCGACGATGAATTCCCCCACGCCGCCGCCACAGCGCAGCCTCGGTTCGCGCGCCGCCGGTGGGGCAGCGGTGACCATGATCGGCCAGTCGGCCAAGATGGTTGTGCAGTTCGGCGGCATCATCCTGCTGGCGCGCCTCCTGACGCCTTACGACTACGGCCTGATGGCGATGGTCACCGCGATTGTCGGTGCGGCCGAGATCCTGCGCGATTTCGGCCTGTCTGCCGCTGCCGTGCAGGCCAAGCATGTCAGCCGCGAGCAGCGCGACAACCTGTTCTGGATCAACAGCGGCATCGGCTTGTCGCTGTCGGTGATGGTCTACGCCTCTGCCCATGTGATCGCCAACTTCTACAAGGAGCCGGCGCTGGTGACGATCTCCCAGGCGCTGGCGGTGACCTTCCTGATCAACGGCATGACCACGCAGTACCGCGCGCATCTGAGCCGCGGGCTGCGGTTTGGCCAGGTCGCGCTCAGCGATGTGGGATCGCAGGTGCTGGGCCTGGGCGCGGCCGTCGCTGCCGCCTTGCTGGGCTGGGGCTATTGGGCGCTGGTGGTGCAGCAGGTGGTGCAGGCGGTGGTCAATTTCATCATCGCGGCGAGCTGTGCACGCTGGCTGCCGGGCGGGTACCAACGCTCGGCGCCGATGCGCGACTTCATGAGCTTCGGCTGGAACCTGATGGCCGCGCAGTTGCTGGGCTATGCCAGCCGCAACGTTGGCCAGGTCATCATCGGTTGGCGCACCGGCCCGGACGCACTGGGCCTGTACAACCGTGCGTTTCAGCTGTTGATGATGCCGTTGAATCAGATCAACGCGCCGGCCACCAGCGTGGCGTTGCCGGTGTTGTCGCAGCTGCAGGACGACCGCGAACGCTTCAGCGCCTTCCTGCTGCGCGGGCAGACGGTGATGGTGCATCTGATCGTTGCGCTGTTCGCCTTCGCCTGCGCGCTGGCCATGCCGCTGATCGTGCTGGTGCTCGGCGAGCAGTGGCGCGAAGCGGTGCCCCTGTTCCAGGTGCTGACGCTGGGCGGTATTTTCCAGACTGCGTCCTATGCAACCTACTGGGTGTTCCTTGCCAGGGGCCTGATGCGCGCGCAGTTGCTGTTCTCGCTGGTCAGCCGCATCGTGCTGATCGGCTGCATCTTCGTCGGCTCGCGCTGGGGCGCGATGGGCGTGGCGATCGGTTATTCATTCGGCCTGCTGGTGACCTGGCCGTTGTCGCTGGTCTGGGTCGGCAAGATCTCCGACGCACCGGTGGTTGCACTGTTCACCAATGCGGTGCGCGCGATGACCGCGTACGGCGTGGCGGGCGTGTGCGCGTACTACGCATCCATCACCGTCGGTGGCCCGCTGTGGCAGCAGCTGGCCGTTGGTGCGGCCACGATGGCGGCGGTCTGTCTGCTGGCGTTGGCGATCTGGCCGGCGTTCCGTCGCGACGTCATTGCCATTCTCAACATCCGCAAGTTGCTGAGACAGGCCAAGGCACGCCAATGAGATCGACATCGTCTTCGCCTGCGTTCTTGCATGCTTTCTCCCACTCATTCATAGGACACGGCCCATGAGCGATACACCCGCCGCCGCTTCCGGCATTCGCCGGCCTTGCTATCTGGTCCTGTCCGCCCACGATTACCGCACGCCACGGCGTGCGAATATCCATTTCATCACCGATCAACTCGCGCTGCGCGGCACCACGCGGTTTTTCTCGCTGCGCTACAGCCGCCTATCGCGCATGAAGGGCGACATGCGGCTGCCGCTGGACGACACCGCAAACACCGTGGTGTCGCACAAGGGCGTGGACTGCTACCTGTGGCGCACGACGGTGCATCCGTTCAACACGCGTCGTGCCTGGCTGCGTTCTGTCGAAGATGCGATGTTCCGTTGGTATGCCGCGCATCCGCCACGCCAGTTGCTGGACTGGATGCGCGAGGCGGACGTGATCGTGTTCGAAAGCGGTATCGCAGTGGCCTTCATCGAGCTGGCCAAGCGCATCAATCCGGCAGCGAAGCTGGTCTATCGCGCTTCCGACGGCCTGAGCACGATCAATGTCGCGTCCTATATCGAGCGCGAGTTCGATCGGGTTGCACCGACGCTGGATGTGATCGCCTTGGTGTCGCCGGCAATGGCGGAGGAAGTGGCAAGCCGCGACAACGTGTATCACGTCGGTCACGGTGTGGATCACAACCTGGATCAGCTGGGCGACCCGTCGCCGTACGGCGAGGGCATCCATGCGGTCGCGGTGGGCTCGATGTTGTTCGATCCGGACTTCTTCGTGGTTGCCAGCAAGGCGTTCCCGCAGGTCACGTTCCATGTGATCGGCTCGGGCATGGGCCGGCATCCCGGCTATGGCGACAACGTGGTCGTCTATGGCGAGATGAAGCACGCCGAGACCATCGGCTACATCAAGCACGCCCGTTTCGGGATCGCGCCGTACGCATCCGAGCAGGTGCCGGTGTATCTGGCCGATAGTTCGATGAAGTTGCTGCAATACGATTTCTTCGGCCTGCCTGCGGTGTGTCCGAATGCCGTCGTGGGGCCGTATCAATCGCGTTTCGGCTACACTCCCGGCAACGGTGAGTCGGTCATTGCGGCCATCAGTCGCGCGCTGGAAGCACCGCGCGTGCGTTACCGCCAATGCCTGAATTGGTCCGACACCACCGACCGCGTACTGAATCCAGGTGCGTATCCGGAAACCCGTTTGTACCCGCAGCAAGATGGCGCAGCGGTGCGTGCTTCTTCGGAGGCCGCGCTCTCGCACTGATGCAGCGCACCCAACTTTAGAAGGAGACTGCTCGTTATGGCCAATGCTTTGCTGCAGAAATGGATCGAACATGCGGAACGCCGTGCCTTGTTCTGGTGGCAGCCGAAGAACGCTGGCGTCAACATGGGCGATCATCTGTCCAAGGTGATTGTGTCCTGTGTGCTCTCCTTGCAGGACAAGACGCTGATCGAGAAGCGTGATCTCAGCAAGAAGCTGATCGCCATCGGGTCGGTGCTGCATTTTGCCAAGGACGGCGACACCGTCTGGGGCAGCGGCATCAACGGCAAGATTCCCGCCGAGCGAAATACCTTCAGCACGCTCGATGTGCGTGCAGTACGTGGTCCGAAGACGCGTCAGTTCCTGCTCGACCGCGGGATCGCGGTACCGGAAGTCTATGGCGACCCCGGTCTGCTGACACCGATGTTTTTCCCCGCCGATGCGCTGGGAACGGCGAACAAGCGCCCCTTCGCTATCGTTCCGCATTTCAACGAGCCGGTCGAGAAGTACAGCGCGTACGCGGACCATCTGGTATTTCCCAACGTCAAACCTGCAACCTTCATGAGTGCGTTGCTGGGCGCCGAGTTGGTGATCAGCAGTTCGCTGCACGGGCTGATTCTTGCCGAAGCGTACGGGATTCCGGCGGTGTACCTGGATTGGGGCAACGGCGAGGATCGTTTCAAGTACGACGACTACTACAACGGCACCGGACGCATGCAGTGGCACTCGGGCAACAGCGTGGAAGAGTGCCTGAAGCTTGGCGGTAACGGCGATTTCGACCTGGCAAAACTGCAGGCCGGGCTGCTGGCCGCGTTTCCTTACGACCTTTGGTGATTCGATGATGCAGGGCCGGCAGGTGGATACGGAGACGACAGCAACCGCCAACACGGGAATGCCGCAGGGCGTGGTGATTCCGCTTGGCGGATTTCCGGTGCTCTCCACCACGCAGGAAGCGTTTGCACTGGAGTTGTTTCACGCATTGGCCGCCCGGCAACCACGCCGGGTGTTTTTCGCCAACACCAACTTCATCGTGCAATGCCAGGCACTGCGTCTGCGGATGCGCGAGCCCAGCGTGCGCATCGTCAATGACGGCATCGGCATGGATCTGGCAGCGCGCCTGATCCATGGCCGCCGCTTTGCCGGCAACCTCAATGGCACCGACCTGATTCCGTATCTGTGTCGCGAGGCCGCGCAGCCGCTCAAGTTCTTCCTGCTCGGCGGTCGTCCGGGCGTGGGCAAGACCGCTGCCGCGACCTTGACTGGAACCCTGGGCCAGCAGGTGGTCGGTATGTGCGACGGCTACGGCGAATTTGCTGCCGCCGGCGAGGGCCTGGCCGAGCGCATCAATCGCTCGGGCGCCGACGTGCTGCTGGTGGCCTTCGGCAATCCGCTGCAGGAGCGCTGGATCCTGGATCACAGCCACGCCTTGAACGTGCCGCTGGTGTTTGGGGTCGGCGCGTTGCTGGATTTCCTGTCCGGCACCGCCAAGCGTGCGCCGGATTGGGTACGGCGGCTGCATATGGAATGGATGTACCGGCTGCTCAACGAGCCGCGTCGTCTGCTCAAGCGCTATAGCTGGGATCTGCTGGTGTTCTTCCGCACCTGCCTGCGTGCGGGCAAGCACCTGCCGTGATGCATGCGCGGCGTTGGCTGGCTTAGCATGTAGGCATGCATCCGACCGCCGCCAGCTTGATCCGTTCGCTCGAACTCGCCCCGCATCCCGAGGGCGGGCATTTCCGTCGCGTGTATGCGTCTGCGCGCCAGGTGACAGAGGGCGGCCAGCCGCGCCCGGCGCTGACCGCCATCCGCTTCCTGCTTGCTGCCGGCGAATCCAGCGCCTGGCATCGCGTCGATGCGGAAGAAGTCTGGCATTGGCAGCAGGGCGATGCGCTGGAGTTGTCGATCTACGACGAGGCCAGCGGGCAGCTGCAACGCCTGATCCTGGATGCTGCCGAGCGCGGTGAGCCGATGCACGTGGTGCCGGCAGGGTGCTGGCAGGCGGCGCGGTCGCTTGGCGATTTCACCCTGGTGGGCTGCACGGTCTCGCCGGGATTCGTCTGGGAAGGATTCGCACTGCTCGACGGCGGCTCGCTGCTGGCTGCGCACCTGGCCAGCCTGGATCCACGCTGAGCCATCGGCGGCTGCGGCGGCGAACATTTCCCTAACGCGGCCATGGCCGGCTTGGCGTAGTGTCCGCGTTCTCACACAGGGGGCGAGACGTGATGCGAGGCCAGCGGGCGGGGTGGGGCGTGGGAATGATGCTGGTGGCGTTGCTGGCGTCGGCCAGCGATGGCACGCCGCCGCCGCCGGCCGCGCCATCGCCGCCGGCCGTGGTCGATCTGGAAGCGATGGTGGTGCGCGGCGTGCAGCCCGGCCCGGGCCTGTGGAAGGTCAGCAAGGGCGATCATGTGCTGTGGATCCTGGGCACCGTGTCGCCGCTGCCGAAGCGGCTGCAGTGGCAGTCGGCCGAGGTGGAAACGATCATCGGTCAGTCGCAGCAGGTGCTGATGGCCCCGACCGTCCAGATCGATGCGGACATGGGGTTCTTCGGCAAACTGACCCTGTTGCCCTCGGCGATGAAGGCGATGAAGAACGAGGACGGCCGCGAACTGCGCGAGCTGCTGCCGGCCGATCTGTATGCGCGCTGGTCGGTTGCCAAGGCACGCTATCTCGGCAGCGACCGTGGGGTGGAGCGCAAGCGCCCGATGCTTGCCGCCGGCGAGTTGTATCAGGCGGCGATCAAACGCTCCGGCCTGGCGCGCTCGCCGGTGATCTGGTCGGTGGTGGAGCGTGCCGCCAAGCGCGCCGGGATCAAGCCGACCCCCACCGCGCTGGATTACAAGATCGCCGACCCGCGCCAGGCCATTAAGGAGTTCCGCGCCGGCGGCATGGACGATACCGCGTGCTTCCGCAGCATCCTGGTCACCGTCGAGCGCGACCTGCCCACGATGGTGGAGCGCGCCAACGCCTGGTCGGTGGGCGACATCGAGGCACTGCGCCAGTTGCCACGCGAGGATCCCCAGGCCGCCTGCATGAGCGCCATGGCCAGTTCCGGCGCCGCCAGGAAGCGCGGCATCGACGATCTGGAACGGCGCATGCGCGAGCACTGGTTGAGCATCGCCACCGCCGCGCTGCAACGCAATCGCAGCACTTTCGCAGTGCTGCCGATCAGTCGGCTGACCGCAGCCGATGGCTATCTGGCGCGCTTGCAGGCGCTGGGATATGCGGTGGAAGCGCCCTGACACGTCGGCACGACTGCCCGGCGGTTGTGGTCTGGAACGCGGTGGCGATCGACTGACCGATCGCCGTCCTCGCAGGCGGGCGATGCGCATTGCGCGCTTCGGTGATCGATCGGCTCGGCCCACGCCAGCCACGGTATGCTGCGCGCCTTGTCCAACGAGACCTCCGTGTTGAACGCATTGCCGCTGCGCATTCTGGGCACCGGGCGCCATGTCCCCGCCACGGAGGTGACCTCGCAACAGCTGGATCAACGCTGGCAGCTGCCGGCAGGTACCACCTTCGCGCGCTCAGGAGTGGCCACGCGCCATTACGTGGGTGAGGGCGAGACGGCTTCGTCGATGGGTGCGGCGGCGGCGACCCAGGCACTGGCAAGCGCGGGCATCGACCCCGGTCAGGTCGATTGCCTGATCTCGGCCTGCAGCGTCATGGAGCAGCCGATTCCCTGCCAGGCGGTGCTGATCCAGCGCGCGCTCGGGCTGGGCGATTCGGGCATTCCGGCCTTCGACGTCAATGCGACCTGCCTGAGCTTTCTGGTGGCGCTGGACATGGCCGCGAATGCGTTGGCGCTTGGGCGCTACCGATGCGTGTTGATCGTTTCCAGCGAGGTGGCATCGGGCGGGCTGGATGCATCGACGCCGGCCACCGCCGGCTTGTTTGGCGATGGCGCGGCCGCGGTGGTCGTGGGGCGCAGCGCCGCCGATGACGGCTCGGCACTGCTGTCCAGCCGCCTGTCCAGTTACGGCGATGGCGCGGAGCTGTGCCGCATTCGCGGCGGCGGCACCCGCTATCCACGCGGCGAAGAACAGTCGTCCGAGGCCTTGCGCAGCTTCAGCATGGATGGGCGCGGTGCCTACCGGTTCGCGGCGCGCCATCTGCCTGCATTCTGGGAACGGTTGCTGGGCGAGGCCGGCACCACCACGGCAGCGTTGCGCTGCCTGGTCCCGCACCAGGCCTCCGGTGGCGGCCTGGATCATGTGGTGCAGGCGCTGGGGCTGCGCCCCGATCAGGTGATTCGCATCCTGCAGGCCACCGGCAACCAGGTCGCCGCCTCGCTGCCGCATGCCTTGCATCACGCCCGGACCGAACAGCGCATGCAGCGTGGCGATCTGGTTGCGCTGCTCGGCACCGGTGCCGGGTTGGCGATCGGTGGCATGGTGTTGCGGTACTAGGGCATGTGCGCATGTTCCGACCAGGTCGCGCCCTGATGCCGCCGCGCGTGTCGCTCGAGTTGCTGCGCATCGGCCACTGCCGCCACTGCGAGCGCATGGTGCGTGCGGACGGCCACTGGCATGCCGTGGAATTTCCCGCGTTGAGCGTGCTGATCCGGCATCCGCAGCGCGGCGCGCTGTTGTACGACACCGGGTATGCGGAGCATTTTTTCCGCGCGACCGATCCCTGGCCCGAGCGCCTGTATCGCTGGACCACGCCGGTGCACCTGCCCGCGCACGAAACGCTGGGCGCACAGCTGGCACGCCGTGGCGTGCAGCTGGAGGAGATCGCCTGGTGCCTGATTTCGCACTTCCATGCCGACCATGTCGGCGGTCTGCGCGATCTGCCCAACGCGCGCTTCCTGTGCCTGCGTGCCGACTATCAACAGCTGCGCAGTTGTTCGCGCCTCGGCGGACTGCGGCGTGCCTTGTTGCCGCAGCTGCTCCCCGAGGATTTCGATCGGCGCCTGCAGTTTGCCGAGCAGGCGCCGTTGCGTGCGTTGACCGGCGCCTGGCAAGGGCTGGGCGCGGCCTACGATCTGTTCGAGGACGGCAGCGTGCTGGCCGTGCCGTTGCCCGGGCACGTACCCGGGCAGATGGGCCTGTGGTTGCGCGATCAACACGACCGCGAGGTGTTGCTGTGCGCCGACGCGGTGTGGTCGTCGGCGACCTGGTCTGCGCTGCAGTGGCCTGCCTGGCCCACACGTTTGTTGATGCATGATTGGCGCGCGTTCCGGCGCACCGTGCAGCAGCTGCACGCGCTGTCGCATGCACACCCGGAGTTGGCCATCCTGCCGTCGCATTGCCAACCCAGTCTTGACCGTTATCAACCGGAGTGGCGATGAGCCTGCGTATTCTCGTGACCGGTGCATCCGGCTTTGTCGGTGGTTCTTTCCTGCGACGTTTCCAGGGGCAGCCGGGTGTGGAGATCCACGGCATCGGGCGCCGCGCCAGCGATCTGCCCAATTACCATCGCATCGATCTGAGCCAGCCGTTCTCGTTGCAGTGGCAGCCGGATGTGGTGATCCACGCTGCGGCATTGGCCTCGCCGTGGGGAACGCGTGCGCAGTTCCAGTTGCACAACGTCCAGGCCACCGCCAACGTCATCGATTTCTGCAAGCGCCATGGCTGCCCGCGTCTGCTGTATGTGTCGTCCAGTTCGGTGTTCTATCGCGAGGAGCATCAATACGAGCTCAGCGAGGACAGCCCGATCGGGCCGGCGTTCGTCAACACCTACGCGCAGACCAAATACCTTGGCGAAACGCTGCTGCAGCAGTATCCGGGCGACAAATCCGTGCTGCGCCCGCGTGCGGTGTTCGGGCCGGGAGACACGGTGCTGTTCCCGCGGGTGATTGCCGCTGCGCGCAAGGGTGCGCTGCCGCGCTTCGTCGGCCAGACGCAGCCGGTGATCGGCGACCTGATCTACATCGATACGCTGTGCGATTACCTCTATCGCGCGGCGACCGCGCCGCAGTTGCAGCCGTCCTACAACCTCACCAATGCGCAGCCGGTGGATCTGCAGCAGTTGCTGTTGGACCTGCTCACGCGCCTGCAGCTGCCGCTGCCGCGACGCGAGGTGCGCATCGCCACCGCACTGCGCATGGCCAGTGTGGTGGAGGCGGCGTATCGCGTGCTGCGCCTGCGCGGCGAGCCGCCGATCACGCGCTTCGGCGTGGGCGCGTTCGCCTATTCCAAGACCTTCGACTCACGCCGCACACTCACCGATCTCGGGCCGCCCAGCGTCAGTCTGGAGCAAGGCATCGAGGCATTCGTGCGTTGGCAGGCGGCGCAGTGGGCGTAGTGGGCGTAGTCGTTCCGATAGTGGCAGCTGCCTACCTGGCGGTGCTGATGGTCAAGACGGCTGCAGTGCTGTGGGTGCTGCGTGGTGCGCGCACACTGCCAGCGGGGGGCGCCACCGCAACCCCGGCCGAGGTGGCGATCCTGCAGCCGGTGCTGGGGGGCGATGCGCATTTGCAGCAGGTGCTTGCGGCCAACCTGCAAGCGCTGCCGGACGCGCAGTTTGTCTGGTTGCTGGATGCAGACGACATCCCGGGAAACAGCGTGGCCGATGCCTTGGTCGCGCTGCATCCGCATGCACGCATCCAGCGCATGCGGGTGCCGGCCGCGCCAGCCGGCATCAACCCCAAGGCCTGGAAGCTCGAGCACGCGCTGGCGCATGTGCGCGCGCCGATCAGCCTGATCCTCGACGACGATGCACAGCTGAGCGCCAGCGCGCTCGCACGCCTGCTGCAGGATCTGACCGACGCCGATATGGTCACTGCGCTGCCGTACTACCAGGACAGCGCCACGCTGCCAGGCCGGCTGCTGTCGCAGTTCGTCAACAACAATGCGGCACTGACCTATCTGGGCTGGTTGCCGTTCGCCGCGCCGCTGACCATCAACGGCATGTGCTATGCGGCGCGTACCGAGCAGCTGCGTGCCTGGGGCGGGTTTGCCGCGTTACTGCAGCAGCTCACCGATGATCTGGCCGTTGCCACCTTGGTGCGTGAGCGCGGCGGGCGACTCCGCCAATCCGTTGCGCCGGTGGCGATGCGCACCGCGATGCCGGGTCTGGCCAGCTACGCACGCCAGATGCATCGATGGATGCTGTTCGCGTTGATCCTGCTGCGTCGGCAGACCGTCGGCGTGTGTTCGGCGATCGGCGTGCTGCAGGGGCTGCCGCCGTTGCTGCTGCTGGCCTTGCTGGTCTGTGCCTGCGCGCAGGCGAGCTGGCCGGCGCTGGCCTGGGTGCTGGGCACCGTGCTGCTGCGTGCGCTGCTGCTGTGCCTGGTGCAATGGCGGGTGAGCGGCGCGGTTCGCCACCGTCCATTGCTGTCGGTCGTTGCGGAGTGCCTGCAGCCGCTGCATCTGCTGCATGCCGCGCTGGTGCGCACGATCCGCTGGCGCACCCGGCGTTATCGCGTGTTGCCGGATGGGCATTTTCGTGCGGACTGACGGCGCCAGCCTGCAGATCGCCTTCCTCACCGGGCAAAGCGATCCGGAAAGTTGCGCATTGAGCATGCAACAGCAGCATTTTCTGCAGCAGCTGCAAGGCCCGGGCCGGCGGCTGATCGACTGCAATTATCCGTATCGCTCCGCTAGTCCAACTTACCGGCACATGCCGCTGTGGCGTGCCAGCGTGTCCAACGCGCGCCAGTATCTGGCCGCGCGCGCCGCACGCGTTGCCGATGCAGATCGCATGCGCGTGGTGGCGCTGCTGGACCAGGTGCCGACGACGGTACTACTGGCCGGCAGTTGTGGCCTGCAGCTGCTGACAGCCTTACGGCTGCCGCAGGCGCTGCGCACGCGTCTTGCGGTGTTCGCCTATGGCCCGGTGTGCAATACGCCTGGCACGTTCGGGCAGCTGCGCGTCGTCCAGGGCAGCGGCGACTGGATCTCGCGCGCGCTGTTCGCCGGTGCGCCCGATCTGACGCCTGCCTGCGGGCATCTGCACTATCTGCGCGATGCGACAGTGCTGGCCGAGTGCCAGGCCTTCATCGCGCAGGTCGAGCAGGCAGTGCAGGGGAGGGAACATGCGCATTGATCTGATCGCGCCGCCGTATAGCGGGCATCTGCATCCGATCCTGGCGATCGCCCGGCAGCTGGCGCCACATCACGATGTCCAAGTCATCAGCACGCCGGCGGCACTGGCGCGCATCCGTGCATGCGGGCTGAGCGCGGTCGGCGTGCTGGATGCACAAGCCGACCGGCAGTTGCTCGATATCGCCAATCCACCGCATGCGGTAGGCCACAATCCCTTGCGGCTGCGCCGACAGTTGCACAGCGCGCTTGGCCTGATGGCGCGCGTGGGCGATGCGGTACGGCAGCGCTGGAGCGAGCGGAGGCCGGACCTGGTGATCGCCGATTTCACTCTGCCGAGCGCGGGGCTGGCAGCGCAGGCGATGGGCATCGCCTGGTGGACCAGCATGCCGTCGCCATGCGTGATCGAAACCGGCGACGGGCCTCCGGCGTATTTCGGCGGCCTGCTTCCGCCATCCACGGCAGCGCAGCGGATCTGGCAGGCGATGGCGCGGCGGCTGACGCGCGGCTTCAAACGGAGCCTGCACCTGTGTTACCGCCGTCAGATGCGCGCATCCGGATTGCCGGCGATCTATCGCAGCGATCGCAGCGAGGCGGTGTATTCGCCGCACTGCATCCTGGCCCTGGGTCTGCCATCGTTCGAGTTGGCACGGCGCTGGCCGGCGGCGGTGCGCTTCGTCGGTCCGCAGCTGTGCACGCCGCCCGCGGCGGTTGCGCCGCCGCAGTTCGTCCCCGGTCGTCGGCATGTGCTGGTGACGCTGGGCACGCATCTGCAATGGGTCAAGCAGCGGATGGACCAGGTGCTGCGTGCCGTCGCAGTGCAGTTTCCGCAGGTGATCTTCCACTTCAGCGATGGCGATAGCGCCGCGCCGTCAGCGCAGACGCACGGCAACTACCAGCGCCTGCCGTACGTGGACTACGCGCAGCAGCTGCATCGCTACGACCTGGTGGTCCACCATGGCGGTGCCGGCATCCTGTATGCCTGCCTGGCCGCGGGCTTGCCGTCGATCGTCTACCCGCTGGATTACGATCAGTTCGACCATGCCGCGCGCCTGCAGCGCGCAGGTGCGTCGTGGTGGCTGCGCGAGCTGGACGGCCTGCCTGCGCTGTTGCGCGAGGCACTCGCTGCCACCGAGCTGCCGGTGGGCGTGCGCAGATTGCAGACGGAGCTGCACGACATCGATGCGCAGGCGCGCATCGTGCGGCTGGTGGAGGCGTTTGCACGCACCGGGGCGGTGCCGCAGGTCTGATGCGTTATCGCGCGGGATCGGTCGTGTTGCGGGTCAACGCATCAGCGTCAGCACGCGGCATACGGCATTGCCGGCACGGGCAGGCGATTCTGCAACCGCCTGCCGCAACTGCCGCCGCGTGTGACCCGCGCAGGCTTCAGCCTGCAGCGGCATTCAACGCGGGCGGCTTGCCTGCCATCAGCTGCGGCCAGCGCTTGAGCACGGCGGCGCGGATGCCGGCCTGGTCGATGCCGGCCTCGGCCAGCAGGTCTTCGCGGCTGGCGTGATGCTGGAAGCTGTCCGGCAGGCCCAGGTGCAGCATCGGCATGGTGACCGCTTCGGCGTTGAGCAGCTCGGCCACGCCGGAACCGGCGCCGCCGGCAACGACGTTGTCTTCGATGGTGACGAAGCCTTCGTGGCTCTTGGCCAGCTCCAGCAGCATGGCTTTATCGAGCGGTTTGACGAAGCGCATGTTGACCACGGTCAGGCCGAGTTCGCGGCCGACCGCTTCTGCGGCATCCACGCTTGCGCCGAAACCCAGCAGGGCGATACGTGTGCCGCTGTGACGCAGCTGCGCCTTGCCGATCGGCAGGCTGGTGAGCGATGCATCGAGTGCGCTGCCCGGGCCGGTGCCGCGCGGGTAACGCACTGCCGCCGGGCCTTCGTAATGCACGCCGGTGGTCAGCATCTGCCGGCATTCGGCCTCGTCGGCCGGCGCCATCACCACCATGTGCGGGACGCAGCGCAGGAAGCTCAGGTCCAGGTTGCCGGCGTGGGTGGCGCCATCCGGGCCGACCACGCCGCCGCGGTCGATCGCGAACAGCACGTCTAGCTTCTGCACCGCCACGTCGTGCACCAGCTGGTCGTAGCCGCGCTGCAGGAAGGTGGAGTAGATCGCCACCACCGGTTTGGCGCCCTGGGTGGCCATGCCGGCGGCCAGCGTCACCGCGTGTTGCTCGGCGATCGCCACGTCGAAATAGCGCTGCGGATATTCCTTGCTGAAACGCACCAGGCCCGAGCCCTCGCGCATCGCCGGGGTGATCACCAGCAACCTGGGTTCGGCCGCGGCCATGTCGCAGACCCAGTCGCTGAAGACATCGGTATAGGTCGGCTTCTTGGCGCCAGCCTTGGCGACCAGGCCCTTGCTCGGATCGAACGGGCCCACGGCGTGATAACCGATCTGGTCGCCTTCGGCCAGCTCGTAGCCCTTGCCCTTGGTGGTGATCACGTGCAGCAACTGCGGGCCCTTGAGCGTCTTCAGGGTCTTCAGTGCGCCGACCAGGCCGGGCAGGTCGTGGCCGTCGATCGGGCCGGTGTAGTGGAAGCCCATTTCCTCGAACAGCGTGGACGGCACGAACATGCCCTTCCAGTGTTCTTCCCAGCGCCGCACGAAGCGCGCGGTGGGATTGTTCTTCTTGTCGCCGAGGATCTTCTTGCCGCCCTCGCGGATGGCGTTGAGGGTGCGGCTGCCGCTGGCACGCCCCAGCATCTTGGTCAGCCCGCCGACCGCTTCGGAGATCGACATGCGGTTGTCGTTGAGGATCACCAGCAGGTTCGGCTCCGGGTCCATGCCGCCGGCGTGGTTGAGCGCCTCGTAGACCATGCCGGCGGTCATCGCGCCGTCGCCGATCACCGCCACCACCTTGCGCTCGTCGCCGTTGCGCTGCGCGGCGATCGCCATGCCCAGCGCGGCCGAGATCGAAGTCGAGGAATGCCCGACGCCGAAGGTGTCGTAGACGCTCTCTTCGCGCTTGGGGAACGGCGCCACGCCGTCCTTTTGCTTGACCGTGTGGATCTGGTCGCGGCGGCCGGTGAGGATCTTGTGCGGATAGGTCTGATGGCCCACATCCCACACCAGCTGATCGACCGGGGTCTGATACAGGTAGTGCAGGGCGACGGTGAGCTCGATCACGCCCAGTCCGGCCGCGAAATGCCCGCCGCTCTTGCCCACCGATTCGATGAGGTAGGCGCGCAGTTCTTCGGCGATCGCGGTCAGATCGGCCTCGTCGAAAGTGCGCAGATCGTCGGGGGTCTGGATGCGGGACAGGCGCGGATAGCGGGTGGAGTCGATCATCATCGTGTCAATGTTCTGAAGCCGTATTGTCCTCCCCATGCGAAGGCCCGGCAAGCAAACCGGTTCAGCTGTCAGCGGGAAGTGATGGCCGAGCGCGCTGGCAGCGCAGGCGGGCGCGCCGGGTTTCCAGGGCTGCGGCAATCTGCCGCACCTGGGTCAGCGGCCTGGGGATAGTTCAGGGTTGCCTGGCCGTCGTATGGCTCGCGGGTGAAGCCGGTGCACAGGGGAGAACGGGTACGAGGCCAGGCGAGGCAATGCGCCGTCGTGAGCGGATCGCTCGACACCGTCGATGATGCCTTTCTCTCGATCGGCCATTGCCAACGGTCGTATTTGGCGCTCGCAACATCACACCGAGCCGGCATGGCGGACTACAGCGACAGTTTCGAGCGCTTGGGCAACTGCGCGCGCAGGAACGCCATCTGGTCGGAGAGGATGTTGCGGTTGGACAGGATCAGATGTTCGATCCAGCTCGGCCGGTACGGCACGGCCAGCAACGGCATATGCGCCTGCTGTGGCGTCCGGTTGGCCTTGCGCGAGTTGCACTGGAAGCAGGCGGTGACCACGTTTTCCCAGCTGTCGCGGCCGCCCTTGGAGACCGGCATGACGTGATCGCGGGTCAGCTGCGGGCGACTGAAATGCTGGCCGCAATACATGCACAGCTGCGCGTCGCGCGCGAACAGGGCGGTGTTGCTGAGGGTCGGCGTCGGGTCCAGCGCACGCGAACGCGCGTGCCCGCGTGCGGCGATGATGGGATGCAGTTCCAGCACGCTGCGCTCGCCGGTCAGGCGCGAGATGCCGCCATGGATCTGCATGCAGGGCTCGCCCAGCGTCCAGGACACCGCATCGCGTGCGTAAAGACAGGCGGCGTCCTGCCAATTGATCCAGTCCAGCACGCGGCCATGCGCATCGAGCGACAGCAGGCGCAAGGTGGGAAGTTGCTGGATCGCAGCGACAGCGCTGCCCGCGACCGGAGCAGAAGAGCCTCCGGGGAAGATCACATCACCTGCGTGCGTGTCTGTCTCCATCGGGAAAACAGCTTATACCCGATCGTTGACAGTTTGTGTATCGCAGCGAATGGCTTTGGTGTGCGTCTTGCAATCATCGGTCGGCACGTCTCCGCGCAGCCGCCCCGGCCGCCGCGCTGCGCAACCATCTTCTGACGCCTTGCAGGCCTTGCTTAGCCGTGTAGGAGCGCACCCGGGCGCGACGTCTCGCCGATCGGTACTGCCTCGTCGCGGCCAGGTCCGCTCCTACGACCGCGGCGGAATCCAGGGATGTTGCCGTAGGCGCGCACCCGGGCGCGACGTCTTGCCGATCGGTACTGCCTCGTCGCGGCCAGGTCCGCTGCTACGACCGCGGCGGAGTCCTGCGGTGTTGCCGTAGGAGCGCACCCGGGCGCGACGTCTTGCCGATCGGTACTGCCTCGTCGCGGCCAGGTCCGCTGCTACGACCGCGGCGGAGTCCTGCGGTGTTGCCGTAGGAGCGCACCAGGGCGCGACGTCCTGCCGATCGGTGCCGCCTCATCGCGGCCAGGTCCGCTGCTACGACAGCGGCAGCCCACCGCGATGATGACGCTTGCTCAGGCTTCGCCGAACAATTCCGCTTCCAGCGTCATCAACGGCGCTGCGCCGCTGCGGATGGTGGCGGCATGGGTCAGCGTGCGCGGCAACATGCGTGCGAAGTAGAAGCGGGCGGTTTCGCGCTTGGCGCGCTTGAACTCCTCGCTGTGCGCGGACGCATCGGCAGCGGCCACGCTGCGCGCCCACCAGTACGCCAACACCACATAGCCGGAATAGAACAGGTAGTCGTAGCTGGCGGCACCGAGTTCGTCCGGGTTGCGGGCGGCGCGATCGAGCACGTCGCGGGTCAGCATCGCCCACTCGCTGCACTTGTCGCGCAGCGGCTTGATGAACTCAGCCAGCGCGGCATTGCCTTCCTGCGCATTGGCGAAGGTTTCCACATCGGCCAGGAACAGCTTGAGTCCCGCCGCCTGGCTGGCAGCGGTCTTGCGGCCGATCAGGTCCAGCGCCTGGATGCCGGTGGTGCCTTCGTAGATGGTGGTGATGCGCGCGTCGCGGGCCAGCTGCTCCATGCCGTATTCGCGGATATAGCCGTGTCCGCCGAAGCACTGCAGCGCGTGGTAGGTGTTCTCGATCGACCACTCGGTCTGGCAGGCCTTGGAGATCGGGGTGAGGAAGCTCACCAGGGTCTCGGCGTCGGCGCGTTCCTGCTCGGTGGTGCCGC
This sequence comes from Xanthomonas sp. NCPPB 3218, assembly GCF_056725185.1. Classification (NCBI taxonomy): domain Bacteria; kingdom Pseudomonadati; phylum Pseudomonadota; class Gammaproteobacteria; order Lysobacterales; family Lysobacteraceae; genus Xanthomonas; species Xanthomonas sp. NCPPB 3218. Next base: position 3,090,368 of record NZ_CM161516.1, on the reverse strand, counting down.
GGTGGGCCACATCGACCAGGCTGGCCGCGTGCAGCGCCAGCAGGCGGCTGCCTTCGGTCAGCGACTTGATGGTCAGCAGCATGCGGCGCACGTCCGGGTGCACGATGATCGGGTCGGCCGGCTTGTCGGGGAATTTGGCACCGCTGAGCGCGCGCGACTGCAGGCGCTCGCGGGTGTAGCGCAGCGCGTTCTGATACGCACGCTCGGACAGGCCGATGCCCTGCAGACCCACACTCAGGCGCGCGGTATTCATCATCGTAAACATGGCCTGCAGGCCCTTGTGCGGCTGGCCGACCAGATAGCCTTGCGCGCCTTCGAAGTTCATCACGCAGGTCACCGAGCCCTTGATGCCCATCTTGTGCTCGATCGAGCCGCAGTGCAGCGCATTGCGTTCGCCCACGTTGCCGTCGCGGTCCACCTTGAACTTGGGGGTGACGAACAGCGAGATGCCCTTGGCGCCGGCCGGTGCGTCCGGCAACTTGGCCAGCACCAGATGCACGATGTTGTCGGTGAGGTCGTGCTCGCCGGCGGTGATGAAGATCTTGGTGCCGGTGATGGCATAGCTGCCGTCGGCGTTGGGCTCGGCGCGGGTCTTGAGCAGGCCCAGGTCGGTGCCGCAATGCGGCTCGGTCAGGCACATGGTGCCGGTCCAGCGGCCGTCGATCAGTGGCTTGAGGAAGACATCCTGCTGCCAGGTTTCGCCGTGCTGACGCAGCGCTTCCATCGCGCCGTGCGAGAGCAATGGGAAGTTGCCCCAGGCCAGGTTGGCGGCATTGATCATTTCGCTCAATGGCACGCCCAGCGTGTGCGGCATGCCCTGGCCACCGAACTGCGTCTCGGCGGTGAGCCCGTTCCAGCCGCCTTCCACGAACTGGTCGTAGGCCGCACGGAAGCCGGGTGGGGTGGTCACCGCATGGGTGCTCTTGTCGAAGGCACAGCCGATTTCGTCGCCGATGCTGTTGAGCGGCGCCAGCACCTGCGCGGTGAAGCGGCCGGCTTCCTCGAGCACGGCGTCGATGATGTCGGTGCTGGCGTCGGCATAGCCGAGCCGGGCGAACAGGGCCTGCGCGCCGAGCACGTCGTGCAGGGCAAAGCGGAAATCGGTCACCGGGGCGGTGTAGCTGCTCATGCGGAATCCTTCAAACGAGTGCGGGAAGGCGTGCGCGTCAGCGCAGCACGCCGTTGAGGCCGGGGGCCGGGCTGAGCGTGTTGCGCGACTCAACGCTGAAATCGCGCTGCTTCTTGTCCTGCGGCGTCGCCCACACCGTGCCCTTGAGCGAGTAAGGCAGCGAGCGGCCGCCGGCGAGCACATCGGCCACGGTGAGTCGGCCCAGCGAGGTCGGCTGCACGCTGACGGTCACCACGTCGGCGGTTTCCGGGCCGATCGAGATGCCGACGCTCTGGTCGAGCTTGCCGGCCAGCTGATCGCCGGTGGAAATCTCCAGCGCCACGCGCTCGAACTGCATCGGGATGCTGCTGTAGTTCTGCAGCCGCAGATCGACCGACCAGGAGCCATCGGCACGCACGGTCAGTTGCTGGATGCTGGCGGCCGGCTCGGACACGCGGCGGACCGCACCGCCGCAGGCGCTTAGCAGCAGGCCGCAGGCCAGCGACACGATCAGGAGACGGTAGGCACGACGCATGTACTGAGGTCCTTGGCGGGTGTAAGGCGGCGCCAAGAATACTACGCAGTACGGACGCTGCCTTGCTGCCTTGCGGCGTGTCCGTGCGCAGGCGTTGCGGCACACCACGCGGCACGGCCTGCGTTCAGGCTGCTGGCGTCAACGCAAGGGCGCAGCCACGATCAGCGGCGACAGGTCATAGCCCATCTGCGTGGCCTGACGCTTGAGTTGCTCGAACTGCGCGCGCGGCATCTGTGGCGAGCGCGACAGGATCCACAGGTATTTGCGATCCGGCTCGCCGACCACCGCCCATTGGTAGTCCGGGTCGAGCGCGATCACCCAATAGTCGGCCCACACCAGCGGCAACCAGCTCAGCCACTCCGGCGCAAAGCGCACCTGCAGCTGCCCGGGCCGGCCCTCGACCGGCCGTGCCACTCCCTCGGCCTGGGTCAGCTCGCCATCGGCACTGCGGCAGCCGTTGCGCACGCCGATCAAGCCATCGTCGCGCAAGGTGTAGCTGGCGGTGATGTCGCTGCGACACTTCTTCTGGAACGACACCGGAAGATGCGCGATCTCGTGCCACTGCCCGGCGTAGCGGGAGATGTCCAGTTGCGGCACTGCGCGTACCGGCTGTTGGGCCGCGGCCATCAACGGCAGCAGCAAGGCGAACGACAACAGCAGGCAGGGCAGGCGCATGGCACTCTCCTCGGGATCTGCGCAGGCTAGGCCATGCCGCCTTCCGCGCGGTGTGAACCGAGGCAGGAAAGCGCGGTCGCCGCGCCGGCCCGCAACAAAGTTCATCGCAACGCTTGCTCAAACTGCGCCTGCTCGCTATGATGCGCGTCCTCGCAACGCAGGCAGCATGTTGCGATAGTGGCCGAGTAGCTCAGTTGGTAGAGCAGGGGATTGAAAATCCCCGTGTCGGCGGTTCGATTCCGTCCTCGGCCACCATTTCCACGCCTTCGTTCGCAAGGCGTCCCGGCAATCGCCGGATGTGCACACTCTCTTCCTTGTTTTGTCGATGCCACGTTGCGGCGACTGCTGCGGATGGACTTGTTGCGTTTGCCGGCAGACCTGGCGCCTGCGGCGGCGGTTTTCCACGTGGTCTTCAACTGCGCGTGGCGATACTTCCGGGCATGACGCACAGAACACTTCGACGCACGTTGATTCACGGCTACTGCGGTGAGTTCCGCGTGGAAACGATGGAAAGTCAGGCCCCTGGGCAGACGCAGTGGTCGTCGACGGCGTTTGTGTATCACCGCGACCATCCTTCGCCGATCGCCACGATCGAAGGCGCAGGGCAGGGCGAATACCGCGGCGATGCGCGCGAGCAGGCACTGCGCGTGGGTTCCTGTCTTGCCGAGTTTCTGGACCCGAAGGAATACCGGCTCTGACGACTTGGCGCCCGCTCTGCGGCGCCAGGCTCCGCCGATGCGCATGAGCGGGCGCCAGAAGCGCAAGGCCGATCCGTGCAGGCCGATCGCGCTGTCTGCCGATACGTCTGCACCCGAGTCACGCGGCAGGGACACTTAACCCGCTGCGGGCCACCAGTTGTCCATGTTGCGCCGGTAGACGAACAGGCGCGGCGCCTTGGCCACCTGCGCTGCGGCCTGGCGTTCGCCGGCGACCAACGAAAACCCGATGTCCGCCAGCATGCGCGAGAGCGCGTTGGCGTTGCCGCGGCCCGGATCGCTGATGACGATCTCGCACGAAGGCCTGGCCAGCGCGGGAATGAGGCTGGCCAACATGGTGGCGTGGCGGGTTTCGTACAGCACGTCGCTGGCGATGATCATGTCGAACTGGCCCATGTTCAGCGCGCCGGCGTCCCAGTCGAGCCGGCGATACGGCACCGAGTCCAGGGAGTTGAGTGCGGCGTTGTACGCCAGGAACACCTCTGCCAGCGGGTGATGATCGCTGGCGACCACGTCGGCGCCGCGCCGGCGCAACACCAGGCTGGCCAGCCCCAGGCCGCAGCCGAGTTCGAGAATGCGCCGGCCTTCGATCGGGCGCGTGGCCATTGCTTCGGCCAGTAGCTGGCCGGCAGGCCAGACCTGTCCGAACAGGCTCCACTGCGCCGAGGAGATGCCGGCATCGGCCGCACTCTCGTCCGGATCGGCGTATTGCTGTTTGTCGGCAAGTGCGCGGATGACGTAGGTCAGTTGCCCGAAGGTCAACTCGTGAATCTGGGTCTGGTAGCCCGGCATGGTGGCATCGCATGATTGCCAGAGCCTGCGCTGGCTGGAAAGACGCGCGCAACAGCGCCAGAACGGCCGAATGAAGCGCAAGAGCTGCTTGCTGCCTGCGCATGCTACGGCAAAACGACCGATGCACCTGCCTGCCAGTGCCGGTCCACCGTGCCTGCATTAGCCTGCTTTCAGCAAGCGACGGCGCAGGCAATGGCGCACAGCGACGCGCTTGCAAGCAAGCCGGTGCCTGCCGCTGTGGTCGCCGCATTCCACGGGCAAGGTGCGGCGATGAAGAACTGGATATTCCTGGCAATCGCGATCTGCGCAGAAGTCACCGCCACGGCGGCGCTCAAATCGAGCGAAGCCTTCACGCGCATGTGGCCATCGCTGCTCACCGTGCTGGGCTACGGCATTTCGTTCTATTTTCTGGCGCTGACGCTGCGCGTGATCCCGGTCGGCATCGCCTACGCCATGTGGTCGGGCGCGGGCATCGTATTGATTTCGCTGGTGGCCTGGGCCGTGCACGGACAACGGCTGGATGCGCCGGCGCTGCTGGGCATGGGCCTGATCGTGGCCGGTGCGGTGGTCATCAACGTGTTTTCCAAGGTGGCGCCGCATTAGCGCGTGCTGCCTGCCGCACGCCGGGTTGCATCGGCGGGCGCGGCCGTACGGGAAAGGCTCATGGATGTGAGGAATCAACTCACCGGCCCCAACTAGACTATCACCACGGGAATGGCCCCGCGGAGAACATGCACTTGAACGATCCTGGTAACGGAGAGCTGCGGGCGCCTCATATCAGCGAATCTCGCAGCCTGCCTGTGGAGAAGCATCGCTCGGATATCTTTTTTGCCGCGGTGGAAACCACGCGCATGCCGATGACGGTCACCGACCCGCATCTGCCCGACAATCCGATCGTGTTCGCCAACCGGGCGTTTCTGGAAATGACCGGGTATTCGTCCGAGGAGATCATCGGCAACAACTGCCGTTTCCTGCAGGGCCCGGAAACCGATCCGGCCAGCGTGCAGGACGTGCGCGAGTCCATCGAGCAACGCCGCGAATTCGCCACCGAGGTGCTGAATTACCGCAAGGATGGTTCCTCGTTCTGGAACGCGCTGTTCGTCTCGCCGGTGTTCGACGAGCAAGGCAACCTGGTCTACTTCTTCGGTTCGCAGCTGGACGTGAGTCGTCGCCGCGATGCCGAAGATGCCTTGCGCCAGGCGCAGAAAATGGAAGCGCTGGGGCAGTTGACCGGCGGCATCGCGCACGATTTCAACAATCTGCTGCAGGTGATGTCCGGGCATCTGGAAGTGATCCAGATGATGGTTTCCGGCGATGCCGCCAGGAATGCCGAACGCATCGCCTTCAGCGCCGAACATGCCGCAACGGCCGCGGCCAAGGCGGCCACCCTGACCCAGCAATTGCTGGCGTTTTCGCGCAAGCAGAAATTGCGGGGGCGGGTAGTCAATCTCAATGGCCTGGTGTCGGGCATGAACAACATGGCCGAGCGCACGCTGGGGGGCGGCATCAGCCTGCGGCAGTCGCTGGAAGAGGGGCTGTGGAACTGCCAGATCGACACCACCCAGGCCGAAGTGGCGCTGTTGAACGTGCTGATCAATGCGCGCGATGCGATGGCGCAGTCCGAGCGCAAGGAAGTGACCGTGCAGACCCAGAACGTGGAAATCACCAGCCACGATCTGGCCATGCACCACCAGTTGGCGCCGGGTCGCTATGTGAGCATTGCCGTCAGCGACACGGGCTTGGGCATGCCGCCGGAGGTGGCCAGCCGCGTCATGGAGCCGTTCTTTACCACCAAGGACGAGGGGCAGGGCACAGGCCTGGGTCTGTCGATGGTGTACGGCTTCGTCAAGCAGTCCGGCGGCACCGTGCGCATCTACAGCGAAGTGGGCGAAGGCACCACGGTGCGGTTGTATTTCCCCGCATCCAACGAATTCGAGAACGACCTGCAGGCCGTCAAGAGCCGTGCCATCGACAAGGGCGGCAGCGAAACCATCCTGGTGGTGGAAGACAAGCAGGACGTAGCGGTGGTGGCCAGGATGTTCCTGGAAAACGCCGGTTACCGCATTCTCTCTGCAGCCAGCGGGCGCGAGGCGATCGAGTTACTCGAGCAGCATGCGGAAGTGGATGCGCTGTTCACGGATCTGATCATGCCCGGCGGCATGAATGGCGTGGTGCTGGCCCGCGAGGCGCGGCGCATGCTGCCCAGGATCAAGGTCCTGCTGACCACCGGCTATGCCGATGCCAGCATTCAGCGCACCGACGTGGGCGGCGCGGAGTTCGACGTGGTCAACAAACCGTATACGCAGAAGGAGCTGCTCAAGCGGATCCGCATGCTGCTGGACGGGCCGACCGGCGTCGGTTGAGGCGCACGCATCCGGGCGGTGCGATTCAGGGCGGTGCGATGCCCTGAAGTCGCCTGCAGATGGTCGCTGCGATCGTGTAGCGGCTGCTGCGTTGCAGGCCTGTCCTTCGCTGCGCTCGCTCTGTCCTGTCTGACAACGGCTAAAGCCGCGGCCAGCAGTGCCCGGCCCGAAGGAAGTGTTGCGCAGGATCTGGAGGGCAGATGTGATGCACGCCGATCCCGGTCACAGGCCGCGCCGGTCCGGCAGTGAGCGCAGTGGTCTGTTGGCCGCGCTGAATCCCGACGTGCTTACTCTTCGCTCATCGGCGCGACATAGCCATCCGGCTTGTCGGCGTTGCGTTCGAACAGGAACTTCTGCAACTCGGCTTCGAGAAATGCGCGGTGCTTGGGGTCGCGGGGCGACAGCCGATTTTCGTTGATCAGCATGGTCTGATGCGCCAGCCAGGCCTGCCATGCGCTCTTGCCGATCTGCGCGAACACGCGCTGGCCGAGCTCGCCGGGATACGGCACAAAATCCAGGCCTTCGGTGTCGCATTGCTGGTACTGGCAGAACACGGTGCGGGACATGCGGATTCCTTTGAGTGCGTGCCTAGAGGGCGTCGAGCAGTTTGCGGATCGGCGCCGGCAAGCCCAGCGATGCGAGATCGGCGCGGGCGACCCAGCGCAGGTCGTCATTGTCGCGTACCGCCGGGCGCAGTGCGACCTTGCCGAGGCGCAAGGGCTGCAGATGCAGCCGGTAATGACTGAAGGTGTGCACGATCAGCGGCAGTTCGTCGGCGCGGTCGTAGTTGCCATCGATGTGTTTGTCGAACCATGCGCGCATGCCGCTGTCGGTCTCGGCCTGCGGCAGCGTCCACAGCGAGGCCCAGATGCCGGTCGGTGGGCGGCGCTGCAGCAGGATCTGCCTGTCAGCATTTTCCAGCAGCAAGGCGGTGGCTTCGCGCTCGGGCAACGCCTTGCCGGGCTTGGGCGTGGGCAGTGCCTCCACCAGTCCATCGCGGCGCGCCACGCAATCGTCCTGCAGCGGGCACAGCACGCAGGCCGGTTTGGCGCGTGTGCATAGCGTGGCGCCGAAATCCATCTGCGCCTGGGTGTAGTCGGCCAGGCGGCCGGCCGGCACCTGCGCCACATGCGTCGTCGCCAGTTGCCATAACTGCTTTTCGATCGCCGGCAGGCCGGGGTAGCCGGCAATGCCGTGGAAGCGCGTCAGCACGCGTTTGACGTTGCCGTCCATGATCGCGAAGCGGTCGTTCCAGGCCTGGCTGAGGATCGCGCCGGCGGTGCTGCGGCCGATGCCGGGCAACGCCAGCAAGGCATCGACATCGCGTGGCAGCTCGCCATCGTGCAGGGTGACACATTGCCGGGCTGCGGCATGCAGGTTGCGTGCGCGTGCGTAGTAGCCCAACCCGGCCCAGTGCGCCATCACGGTGTCGTTGTCGGCTGCGGCCAGGTCGGCCAGGGTCGGAAAGCGGGCGACGAACTTGTGGAAATACGGAATGACCACCGCAACCTGGGTCTGCTGCAGCATGATTTCCGACAACCACACCCGGTAAGGCGCGCGCGGATGTTGCCAGGGCAGGTCGTGGCGGCCGTGGCCGTCGAACCAGTGCAGCAGGCGGTCGACGAAGGCGTCAGCGGTGGCAGTGGCGTGATCGGCTGGCATGGGGTCTGCTGGCGAAGGAGGGCGATGACGGCGGGCGGATGACGCCCGGCTGTGCGCGTATGGCGGTAGGCCGATCAGTGCAGCGGAAACGCAAGTCCAACCCGGCATTGGTCGCAGAAGAAGCCTTCATCGCCAGGCCAGTGCGGTGCGGCCGGTGCATGATAATGAACCAGCTCTGCATGGCGCCGCGCCTGCTTGCGCAACGCCGCCGGCAACGGCTGGGCGAACTCCAGCACACGCTTGGCGCGCGACCAGTCGCCGGACACGTCCCGCACCGTGCAGCCTAACTGCAGCGCCTGCGCGCACAGCGCTTGCAGATGCGGGCAGGCCTCTGCCACTCAGCTGCCCAGGGCTTCCGGCAACAACGCATCGACGAAGGCGACCGGGTCGAACACGCGTAGATCTTCCGGGCGCTCTCCGATGCCGGCGAAGCGGATCGGAATGCCGAACTCGCGCGCCAGTGCGAACACCACGCCGCCCTTGGCGGTGCCATCGAGCTTGGTGACGACCAGGCCGGTGACGCCGACCGCGGCATGGAACTGGCGCAGCTGCGAGATGGCGTTCTGACCGGTGGTGCCGTCGATGACCATCAGCACCTCGTGCGGTGCGGCGGCATCGATCTTGCCGAGCACGCGACGGATCTTGCCCAGCTCGTTCATCAGCCCGGTCTGGGTGTGCAGGCGGCCGGCGGTGTCGGCGATCAACACCTCGGTGCCGCGCGCCTTGGCGGCCTGCAGCGCGTCGAACGCCACCGAGGCGGCATCGGCATTCTGCCCCTGCGCGATCACGGCCACGCCGTTGCGATCGCCCCAGGCCTGCAGCTGCGCCACCGCCGCGGCGCGGAAGGTGTCGCCGGCGGCCAGCATCAGGCTGTTGCCGTCGTCCTTGAAGCGCTTGGCCAGCTTGCCGATGGTGGTGGTCTTGCCGACGCCGTTGACGCCGACGGTGAGCACCACGAAGGGCTTGGCCGAGCGGTCGATGACCAACGGTTTGGAAACCGGCTGCAGCAGCGCGATCAGATCGGCGCGCAAGGCCTTGAACATCGCCTGCGCATCGGCGAACTCGCGCGACTTCATGCGCTTGCGCAGCCCTTCGACCAGGGTGGTGGTCGCGCCGATGCCGACGTCGGCGGTGATCAGCGCGGTTTCGATCTCGTCGAGCAGGTCGTCGTCGAGCTTGGGGTTGCGCGAGAACAGACCGCCGAAGCTGCGCGCGAAGCTGCTGTTGCGCAGACGGTCGCGCCAGCCCGGCTTGCCGGCCGGGGCGGCCGGTAGCGCATCGCGCTGGCCGTTGATGCTGTCGTTGTCGGAACTGGCCGGCACTGGGGCGCTGATCACGGCCGGGGCGACGACGTTGGGCGCGGCGGTGGGCAACGGGGCGACGGCCGGTTGCACTGTGGGCGCAGCTGTTGCGGCGGCAGGCGTCACGACAGCGGGTGTCACGACGGTAGGCGTGGCAGCAGGCGTTGCGGTCGACGGTACGACTGCGGGCGCGGCGCCTTGCGCAGGCGTCGGTGCCGGCGTGCCTGCCGGCTGCGCGGGTGCACTGTGTGGCGGCACGACCACCGGCGGCGGTACCACTACCGTGGGTGCGTGCGGCGCGGCAGACGGAAGCGGATCGGGCAGCCCCTGCAAGGCCGCAGGTGCCGGCGTGGCCGGCGGCGTGGGTGCATTGGGGACTGCGGCAATGCTCTGCGCCTGGCCAGTGCGCGCGGCGATGTCCTGGGCAAGCTGGTCGGCCGGTGCCGCGGCCGGCGGCGTTGCGGCTGGCGTCGGCGTTACCGCATCGCTGCGTGCCGGTGCAGCAAGCGCGGGCGACGCTGGTGTGGCCGATGTGCCGGGTTCGGCAGTCGGCATTGCCTCGACCGGCGATGCCGGGGTGGCGGCAGACGGCGCGGTGGGGAATGCGGCTGCCAGTTCTTCCAGGCTATAGCGCGAGGTACGCGCGCTGTCGGGCGTGGTGGGCTTGTTACGGCGGAAAAAGCTGGCCATTGGCAACGCGGTAGGGGAAACCAGAAATTCTACCATCCGGGCCCAGGGTCGCCTTGACGCGACCTTCAGCGCGGCCCTGCCTGTGCCAACTCCTGCGCGTCGCGACAGCGGTGCAACGACCTGCGCAAACCGCATCACCGCAGTATCGCCAATGCTGCCGAATTCGGCATTTGTGCCAGCGGTGTGTCAGCGTGTGTTTGCGCGCCTACAACTGCCCCTTGAGCGCTCGGTAATCGCGCGGGGTCATGCCGACGGTTGCCTTGAACTGGCGCGCGAATGCGCTCTGGTCGGCAAAGCCGCAGCGTTGCCCGATGCTGGCGATGCTGTCGTCGCCGTACAGCAGCCGCATCGCCGATTCGATCCGCAGCTTGGTCAGCAGTTGCTGCGGGGTCACCTGGAACACGCGGCGGAAGTGCCGTTCCAGCTGCGCCACCGACAGGCCGGCCAGGTCGGCCAGGCTCTGCACCCGCAGGTTGTCGCCGAAGTTGGCCTGCATGTGATCCATCACCTGGCTCAGGCGCTCGTACGCCGAGTGCCGGCTGTCGGGCTGGCCCAGATCGCGCGAAATGCCGACCACGCCAATCACTTCATTGGCCTCGCACAGCGGGCGCTTGAAGGTCAGACACCAGCCGGGCAGGCGGTTGGGATACAGATGCACCTCCAGCTGGTTGTCGATGAGCTCGCCACACAGCACGCGGCGGTCCTGCATCATGTAGCTGCCGCCCAGCGGCAGCGGGAACACTTCCAGTGGCGAGCGGCCGATGATTTCGCTGCGCAGTTTGCGTCCGAGCCGGCGCACCAGCGTCAGGTTGCAATGGGTGTAGCGGCCCTCGCTGTCCTTGATGAAGAACACCACGTCCGGTAGCGCATCGAACAGCGTCTGCATTTCCAGCGCGGGAAGGTTGAGGTCCATCGGCGTCATGGTGGCGGTCACGATTGACGGCTGCACGAAAGGCGCGGCCCTGTATTGATCCTAGCGCAAACGCGGGGCTGTGAAGCGGGTTGTCGATTGTGCGGATTTCCGCATTTGCAACTCGCATTGGACGCTAGTCGTCCGCCAGCCGGCAGTGGGAGCATGAGCCATGCACACCATCGACGTCATCGACTCCCATACGGCCGGCGAACCTACCCGCGTGGTCCTCTCCGGCTTCCCCGATCTGGGCGATGGCGATCTGGCGCAATGCCGCGAGCGGTTTGGCCGCGATTTCGACCAGTGGCGCAGCGCGATCGCCTGCGAACCGCGCGGCTCGGACACCATGGTCGGCGCCTTGCTGCTGCCGGCCCGCGACCCCAGCGCCTGCACCGGGGTGATCTTCTTCAACAACGTCGGCTACCTGGGCATGTGCGGGCACGGCACCATCGGCGTGGTGCGCACGCTGGCCGAGCTGGGGCGCATCGCACCGGGCCAGCACCGCATCGAGACGCCGGTCGGCACGGTCGGCGTGGAACTGGCCGAAGACGGCACGGTGTCGGTCGACAATGTCGACAGCTATCGCGTCGCGACTGAGGTGGACGTGGACGTGCCCGGTTACGGGCCGGTGCGTGGCGATGTGGCCTGGGGCGGCAACTGGTTCTTCATCACCGGGCAGGCGCCGTGTGCGCTGGACCTGGCACATCAGCGCGAGCTGACCGCCTATACCGAAGCGATCCGGCTGGCGCTGGAAGCGGCCGGCATCACCGGCGAGGCCGGCGGCGAGATCGACCATATCGAAATCAACGGCAGCGCACCGGACGGCAGCGGCGTGGCGCGCAACTTCGTGCTGTGCCCGGGGCTGGCCTACGACCGTTCGCCGTGCGGCACCGGCACCAGCGCCAAGCTGGCCTGCCTGGCCGCCGACGGCAAGCTGGCCGAAGGCGAGCGCTGGGTACAGCAGGGCATTCTGGGCAGCGCCTTCGAAGGCAGCTATCGCCTGAGCGGGCGCGGCATTGCGCCACGCATCCGCGGGCATGCCTACATCACCGCACGCGCGCAGCTGCTGATCGACCCGGCCGACCCGTTTGCCTGGGGCATCGTGGCCTGATGGACGACGTGCGGCCCGCATCGGAGGGAGTTGGCAGCGCGCCGGCCGCCGATGCGGGGCCGTCGGCAGCGTCCACGCGACGCAGCTACGACCTGATCGTGGTGGGCGCGGGCATCGTCGGCGCGGCCTGCGCCGAGGCGGCCGCGTGCGAAGGGCTGCGCGTGGCGATCGTCGAGCCAGGGCCGATCGGTGGCGGTTCCACCGCGGCGGCGATGGGGCACCTGGTGGCGATGGACGACGACCCGGCCGAGCTGGCGTTGTCGGCGTATTCGCTGCGGCTGTGGGAGCGCTTCGCACAACTGAGCGAGGCCGAGTTCAGCCGCTGCGGCACGCTGTGGGTGGCCCGCGATGCGCGCGAACTGGCGGCGGTGCCGGCCAAGATCGCGCGGCTGGCGGCGGCCGGCCTGCATGCCGACGCCATCGATGCCAGCCAGTTGTATGCACTGGAGCCGCAACTGGTGGCGGGCCTGGCCGGCGGCATGCTGGTGCCGGGTGAGGCCGTGGTGTATCCGCCGCGGGTGGCGCGGCATCTGGTGAGCCTGGCCTGCAAGGCGGGCGCGCAGCTGTTTGCCGGCCGCAAGGTGGAGCAGTTGCAGGCGCATGGGGTGCGTCTGGACGATGGCCAGCTGTTGGCCGGCCCGGTGCTGGTGGCCAGCGGAGTAGCTTTGCCGCAGTTGTTGCCTGAGCTGGCGCTACGCCCGCGCAAGGGCCATCTGGTCATCACCGACCGGCATCCTGGTTTGATCCGGCATCAGCTACTGGAACTGGGCTATGCCGATTCGGCGCATGGCGCCGACGCCACCAGCGTGGCCTTCAATGTGCAGCCGCGGCCGACCGGGCAGATCCTGATCGGCTCCTCGCGCCAGTTCGGTGAGCACGACCGCGCGCTGTCGCTGCCGGTGTTGCAGCAGATGCTGCAGCGCGCATTCGCCTATCTGCCGGTGCTGCGCGAGTTGCAGGCGATCCGGGTGTGGACCGGACTGCGCCCGGCCACGCCGGACGGGCGCCCGTATCTCGGGGCGGTGCCCGGCCGGCGCGATGTGTGGGTAGCCGCCGGTCACGAAGGGCTGGGCGTCACCACGGCGCTGGGGAGCGCCCGGGTGATCGTGGACAGCCTGCTTGGGCGCACCCCGGCCATCGACCCCAGCCCGTACGCTCCGGCGCGCGCCGTGCATGGTGCAGCCGCATGAGCGCGACGGTGCGCCTGCACGTGGATGCGCAAGCGGTCGAGGTGCCGGCCGGCGCCAGCGTGGCCGCTGCGGTGGCGCAGGCGACGCTGCAGTTCCGGCAGTCGTGCAGCGGCCAGCCGCGCGCGCCGTTGTGCGGCATGGGCGTGTGTTTCGAATGCCGGGTGCGCATCGATGGCATCGGCCAGCAACGCGCCTGCCTGGTGGATGCGCGCGACGGCATGCAGGTACGCACCGATGGCTGAGCGCGTGCAGCATTTCGATGTGCTGGTGATCGGCGCCGGCCCGGCCGGCCTGGCGGCAGCGCAGGCAGCGGCCAGTCATGGCGTGCGGGTGGGCGTGGTCGACCTGCAGCCGCGTGCCGGCGGGCAGGTGTGGCGCAACGATGTGCGGCACGGCGCGCCGGCCGATGCGCGCGCGCTGTTGCGGCAGGTGCAGGGCGCTGCGTCGATCACGTTGTTGACGCAAACGCAGATCCTGCTGGCGCAGCCGGGCTGGCTGCTGGCCGATGGCCCGCACGGTTCCCTGCAACTGCATTACGCCGCCCTGGTGCTGGCCACCGGCGCGCGCGAATTGCTGCTGCCGTTTCCGGGCTGGACCTTGCCCGGCGTCACCGGCGCCGGCGCGGCGCAGGCGCTGGCCAAACAGGGCTGGCCGCTGGTCGGCAAGCGCGTGGTGGTCGCCGGCAGCGGCCCGCTGCTGCTGGCCAGTGCGGCCACCTTGCAACGGCATGGCGCGCAGGTGCTCGGCATCCACGAACAGACCTCTCAAGTTGCGTTGCGGCAGTTCGCATTGCAGTTGTGGCGCTGGCCGGGCAAGGCGGCGCAGGCGGTGGCGCTGCGCCTGCAATTGCGCGCGGTGGCGTATCGCGCCGGCAGCTTTGTCGTTGCCGCACACGGCGACACGCAACTGCGTGAAATCGAGATCGAAGGGCCCACCGGCCGCACGCGTGTTGCCTGCGATCAACTGGCGGTGGGCTATGGCCTGGTGCCGAACACCGAGCTCGCACAGCTGCTCGGTTGCCGGCTGGACGCGTACGGCGCGCATCAACAGCTGCATGTGGACGCGCTGCTGCGCACCAGCGTGCGGCAGGTCTTTGCAGCGGGCGAGGCCTGCGGCATCGGCGGGCGTGATTGCGCGCTGATCGAAGGCGCGATGGCCGGGCATATGGCTGCCGACGCGCCGGACGCTGCGCTGCGCCTGCAGCCGCGGCGGCGTGCCGCGCGTGCGTTCGCCGGGGTGCTGCAACAGCAGTTCGCGCTTGATCCACGCATCCGCGCGCTGGCGCAGCCGGACACGCTGGTGTGCCGCTGCGAAGACGTGCCGCTGGGCGCGCTGGACAACTTCGACGATGCACGCGATGCCAAGCTCGCTTCGCGCTGCGGCATGGGCGCCTGCCAGGGCCGCATCTGCGGCACCGCGCTCGCCGAGCTTGGGCGCTGCCCGCCCGCGCTTTCCACCGACGCCGGCCGCCGGCCGCCGTTGTTCCCGGTCCGCCTCGCGGCGCTGGCCGACCCGTTCACTTCCGACTCGCAAGGGAATCATCCATGAGTATTGCTGCGTTCTGGCATGGCGTGCTGCCGGCCATCACCACCCCGTTCACCGCCTCCGGCGAGATCGATCACGACTTCCTCGCCAAGCACGCCAATCAACTGGTGGATGCCGGCTGCACCGCGATCGTGCCGCTGGGCTCGCTGGGCGAAGCGGCCACCTTGAGCGTGGACGACAAGCTGGCCGTGCTCAAGACGCTGGTCGGCGCACTGAACGGCCGCGTGCCGGTGGTGCCGGGCATCGCCAGCCTGGCGACCGGTGAGGCAGTGGCGCTGGCCAAGGCGGCCAAGGACCTCGGTTGCGGCGGGCTGATGGTGTTGCCGCCCTACGTCTACTCCACCGACTGGCGCGAGATGGGCGCGCATGTGCGTGCGGTGATTGCCGCCACCGACCTGCCGGTGATCCTGTACAACAACCCGGTGGCCTACAAGACCGATTTCGGCCCGGCGCAGATCGCCGAGCTGGCCGCCGAATTCCCCAACCTGCAGGCAGTGAAGGAGTCTTCGGGCGACGTGCGCCGCTTCGCCGCGCTGCAAGAGCTGCTGGGCGATCGTCTGGCGCTGCTGGTGGGCATGGACGATGCCATCGTCGAAGGCCTGAGCATGGGCGCCAAGGGCTGGATCGCCGGTCTGGTCAACGCCTACCCGAAGGAATCGGTGCGCCTGTTCGAACTCGCGCGCGACGGCGGCTACCCGGCGGCGAAGGAACTCTACGACTGGTTCCTGCCGCTGCTGCGCCTGGATACCGTGCCCAAGTTCGTGCAGTTGATCAAACTGGTGCAGGAAAAGGTCGGCCTGGGCAGCGAGCGCGTGCGCGCGCCGCGCCTGGTGGTCGACGGTGCCGAGCGCGAGGCCGCGCTCAAGGTCATCGACCACGCCATCGCCACTGCGCCCACACTGTCCTGACGATGAGCTCGCGCTGCACGCCACCGGATGAGCGCCGCGCACGGATGCACGCGCGGACGCGGTGGCCGGCGTAGCGCGAGGTGGGTCGATGAGGATGTCGCATCAGCGCGGCATCCTCGTCGTTTTTTGGTCGGCCGCTGCCGCACAGTGCGCAGGGTCTGTCCTCATGCAACCGAAGGTGCCGCAATGAACGAGACGCTCCAATCCCCGCCCATCCAGCAGGCCGAGGTGTTGCTGGCCGGCCGGTGGCAACCCAGCCGCGCGGCGAGCGCCAGCTTCCGTGCCGCCGACCCGAGCACGGGCGAGGCGATCGGGCCGCAGTTTCCGGTCAGCGGTGCGGAGGATGTCGAAACCGCGGTTGCGGCAGCGCAAGCGATTGCAGCGGAACTTGCCGCGGCACCGGTCGAGAAGATTTCGGCGTTTCTGGACGCCTACGCCGACGCGCTGGATGCCGATGCCGACACCCTGGTGGCGCTTGCCCACGCAGAAACCGCATTGCCGGCGCCCACACGCTTGCGTGGCAACGAGCTGCCGCGCACCAGCGGGCAGTTGCGTCAGGCCGCCCAGGCGGTGCGCAGCTATAGCTGGACCCAACCCATCATCGACACCGCTGCCGATCTGCGTTCGCATCTGGCGCCACTCGGCAAGCCGGTGGTGGTGTTTGGCCCGAACAATTTCCCGTTCGCCTTCAATGCGATTGCCGGCAGCGATTTCGCCTCGGCCATTGCCGCGCGCAACCCGGTGATCGCCAAGGCGCATCCGCTGCATCCGGCCACCAGCCAGCGCATGGCGCAGCTTGCGCACACAGCCTTGCTTGCGGCGGGCCTGCCGGCTGCGACGGTGCAGTTGCTGTATCACTTTGACAACGCCACTGGCCTGCGGCTGGCCGGCGATGCGCGGCTGGGGGCGATCGGCTTCACCGGCAGCCGTGCGGGCGGGCTGGCGCTGAAGGCCGCCGCCGATGCGGCCGGCGTGCCGTTCTATGCCGAGCTGTCCAGCGTCAACCCGGTGTTCCTGCTGCCGGGCGCACTGGCCGAACGCGGCGCGGCGCTGGCGCAGGAATTCTTCTCCTCGTGCACGCTGGGCAGCGGCCAGTTCTGCACCAATCCCGGGGTGGTGGTGGTGCCGCAGGGCGAGGCCGGCGATGCGTTCGTGGCCGCGACCACGGCGCATTTCGAAGCCGCCATACCGATGGTGTTGTTTTCCAGTGCAGGCGTGGAAGGCGTGCAACACGGTGTGGCAGCGCTGCGCGCTGCCGGCGCCGCGCTGCTTGCCGGCGGGCATACCGGCGAAGACGGCTATCGCTACGCGCCGACCTTGTTGAGCGTGGATGCGCAGGCCTTCCTCACCAGCCCGCATGCGTTGCAGACCGAGGCCTTCGGCCCGGTGAGCCTGCTGGTGCGTGCACGCGACGTGGCGCAGATGACGCAGATCGCCGCTGCATTCGAAGGCAACCTCACCGGCACCTTGTACCGCGCGGCCGATGGCAGCGACGATGCGGCTTGGCAGGCCATCGCTCCGGTGCTGCGGGCGCGGGTGGGGCGCTTGATCAACAGCAAGATGCCGACCGGCGTGGCGGTGAGCGCGGCGCAGAATCATGGCGGGCCGTTCCCCAGCACCGGGCACCCGGGCTTCACCGCGGTGGGCATGCCCGGTTCGATCCGCCGCTTCGCCGCCCTGCACAGCTACGACGCGGTGCCGGACGCCTTGCTGCCGGCCGACCTGCGCCAGCGCAATCCGGGTGGCGTGGCGCGCCTGGTCGATGGGCAATGGAGCACCGCCGACCTTGGAGCCGGCGCATGAGCAGCCAGATCGGCGGGCTGTCGCTGGAACAGGCGCGCGCGCAATTGACGCCGTGGACGCAGCGCGCCGCGCCGATCGCCGCGCAGGAATACGCACAGCGCATCGAACGCGCACGCCGCCTGATGCGCGCGCACGGCGTGGATGCGCTGTTGATCGGCGCCGGCACGTCGCTGCGCTATTTCACCGGCGTGCCCTGGGGCGCGAGCGAGCGCCTGGTCGCGCTGCTGCTCACGCTGGACGGCGACCCGGTGCTGATCTGCCCCGCGTTCGAAGAAGGCTCGCTGGATGCGGTGCTGAAGATCGCGGTCGCCAAACATCTGTGGGAAGAACACGAGGACCCGTACGCACTGGTGGTGCAGGTGATGGACGACCGCCACGCGCATGCACTGGCGCTGGATCCAGGCATTGCCTTTGCCGTGCACACCGGCCTGCGCGCGCACCTGGGCACGGCGATCCGCGATGCCGCGGCCATCATCGACGGCTGCCGCATGTGCAAGTCACCGGCCGAGCTGGCGCTGATGCAGCAGGCCTGCGACATGACCTTGCTGGTGCAGCGGCTGGCCGCCGGCATCGCGCAGGAAGGCATCGGCACCGACCAGTTGGTGCGCTTCATCGACGAGGCGCATCGCGCGCTGGGCGCGGACAACGGCTCGACCTTCTGCATCGTGCAGTTCGGCCATGCCACCGCATTCCCGCACGGCATTCCAGGCGTGCAGCACCTGCGCGCAGGCGAGCTGGTGCTGATCGACACCGGCTGCACCGTGCAGGGCTATCACTCCGATATCACCCGCACCTGGATCTACGGCGCGCCCGACGACGCGCAACGGCGCATCTGGGACCTGGAGCAGGCGGCGCAGGCAGCGGCGTTTGCGGCGATCCGCCCCGGGCTCGCCTGCGAAGCGGTGGACCAGGCCGCGCGCAGCGTGCTGGAGGCCGCTGGGCTGGGGCCGGACTACCGCTTGCCAGGATTGCCGCACCGCACCGGCCATGGCTGCGGCCTGGCGATCCACGAAGCGCCGTATCTGGTGCGCGGCAATGCGCAGCCGCTGCAGCCGGGCATGTGCGCCAGCAACGAGCCGATGATCGTGGTGCCCGGTGCGTTCGGGGTGCGCCTGGAAGACCACTTTTACGTCACCGATACCGGCGCGCAGTGGTTTACCCCGCCGTCGCCGGCGATCGACCAACCGTTTGCATGAGCCGTTACAGGCTCACGCACGCGTAGGAGCGCGCCCGGGCGCAACGGGCAGTCCCGATAAAGCCGTCGCGCTCAGGCGCGCTCCTACAGCCGCCATTGCCTCTTGGAGTAACTGCATGAACCACCTGCGTCCCGTCGCCATCGGCCTGCTGGCCGCCGCCTTGTTCACTGCCTGCAAGCCGGCGCCGCCGGCAGCGGAAACGGCGGCTGCAGCCACCGCTGCGCCAACCGGCGAGCAAGCCGCCAAGGCCTTCGATGCGCTGCTGGACAAGCAATGGCAGTACCAGTTGCAGCACAACCCGGAGTTCGCCAGCATCATCGGCGACAAGCGGTACAACGATCGTTGGAGCGACTATTCGCTTCAGGCCGTGCAGGCCGAACGCACGGCCACCGCCGAGCTGCTCACGCAATTCGAAGCGATCGACAGCAAGACGCTGGACGAACAGCGCCAGCTCAGCCTGCAGATGATGCTCGGCCAGTTGCGCGACAAGCTGGAAGGCATCGACCTGAAAACCTATGCGATGCCGCTGGAGCCGATCGGCGGCATCCAGCTGGGGCTGGCCGGTTATGGCGATGCGTTTCCGTTCGAGAACGCCAAGGATTATCAGGACTACATCAAGCGCCTGCAGACCATTCCGACAGTGATCGACCAGGTGATCGCGGTGTCGCGGCAGGGCGCCAAGGAGGGGCTGGTGCAGCCGCGTTATCTGCTGGAGCGCCTGCCCGAGCAGATCGACAAGATCGCCGCGCTGACCGGCGAGCAGAGCCCGTTCGCCTCGCCGCTGAAAAAAGTCGATGCCGCGGTGCCGGCCGAGCAGCGCGCTGCGCTGCGCACGCAGTTGCTGGCCGCGATCGAGCAACAGGTGCGCCCGGCCTACGCCAAGCTGGCCGCGTTCGTGCGCGACGAGTACGCCGCGCAAGGGCGCGCGCAGGAAGGGGTATGGTCGCTGCCCGATGGCGAACGCCGCTATCGCTATGCCATCCACACCCAGACCACCACCGACATGGCGCCGGAGGAGATCCATCAGATCGGCCTGAAGGAAGTGGCGCGCATCGAAGGCGAGATGACGGTGATCGCCAAGGCGCAGGGCTTTGCCGACCTGGCCAGCTTCCGCAAGGCGGTGGACACCGACAAGCGCCACTTCGCCAGCTCCGGCGAGCAGATCCTGCAGCAGTACCGCGATTACATCGCCGCGATGGAACCCGAGTTGCCCAAGCTGTTCGGTCACCTGCCGAAAACGCCGCTGGAAGTGCAGGCGATGCCCGCATTCCGACGCAGCGCGCCCGGCGCCGAATACTGGCAGAGCAATCCGGAAGGCACCAAGCCGGCCATCGTCAAGGTCAACACCAGCGACTTCGCCAGCCGCACGCTGGTCAATATCGAAACCACCGCCTATCACGAGGGCGTGCCGGGCCATCACCTGCAGATCTCGCTTGCGCAGACGTTGCCATTGCCGCCGTTCCGCCAGCAGGCCGGCTACAACGCCTATATCGAAGGCTGGGCGCTGTACGCCGAGCGCCTGGGCAAGGAGATCGGCTTCTTCAAGGACCCGTACAACGATTACGGCCGGCTGTCCGGCGAGCTGTTGCGCGCCAATCGCCTGGTGCTCGACACCGGCGTGCATTACAAGCGCTGGAACCGCCAGCAGATGGTGGATTTCTTCCACGCGCATCCGTCCGATGACGAGCCCAGCATCCAGTCCGAAACCGATCGCTACATCGTCTGGCCGGGCCAGGCGTTGGGCTACAAGTTGGGGCAGCTGCAGATTCTTGCGCTGCGTGCGGAGGCGGAAAAAGAACTCGGCGATCGCTTCGATGTGCGCGCCTTCCACGATGCGGTGCTCGGCGGCGGCGCAATGCCGCTGGCGATGCTGCAGCAGCGCGTGCGCCAGTGGATCGCGCAGGCCAAGGCGGCGCCGGAGGCACGCGGATGAGCACCAACAGCGTCTGGCGCGCGAGCGCATTGAGCGTGCTGATTGCTGCCAGCCTGGGCGGCACGGTGTCGCAAGCACAGGCCGCAGCACCTGCACCCGCAGCAAGCACGCAAGACAGTGCAGCGGCACGCTTCAAGGCGCTGTACACGCGCGAATGGCGCTGGCGGCAGGCGCAGCTGTCCGGTGCGGTGGATGAAGACAACCAGGCCACGCAGGACAGGCAGTCCGACCATCTGCCCAAGGTCGATGTGGCCACGCAAAATCTGCGCACCGCGTACTGGCAACAGACGTTGAAGGAGCTGGATGCGATTCCGGCAGCGCAGTTGCCGGCCGAAGATCAGGTGAGCTACCAGGTGTACCGGCAGCAGTTGCTGGTGCTGCTGGATCAGCAGCACTTCCGCGCCTGGGAAATGCCGTTCAACAGCGACTCGGCGTTCTGGAGCGACCTGGGCTTCAGCGCCGAAGCCAAGCTGCGCACGCGCGAGGACTACCAGCGTTATCTCAAGATGCTGGCCGATATCCCGCGCTATTTCGCCGAGCACACCGACAATATGCGTGCCGGCCTGGCGCGCGGTTTCAGCCAGCCCCGGGTGACCCTGACCGGGCGCGACCAGTCCATCGCCGACGTGGTGCAGGCCAAGGGCGAGGCCAATCCGTTCTACGCACCGTTCAAGCAGATGCCGGCCACGCTGCCTGCCGATGTGCAGGCGCAATTGCGCCTGCAGGCAGTGCAGACCATCGATACGCAGGTGCTGCCGGCCTACGCGAGCTTGCTGGACTTCATCCGCAACGAGTACCAGCCGCGCGCGCGCACCACGCTGGCCGGCGAAGCCTTGCCGGACGGGCAGGCGTATTACCGCGCGCAGATCCGCGAATTCACCACGCTGGAGTTGAGCCCGGAGCAGATCCACCAGATCGGTCTGCAGGAAGTGGCCAAGCTGCGCACGCAGATGGATCAGACCATCGCCGACAGCGGCTTCAAGGCACCGGCCGGGCAGGCGGTGTTTCCGGCCTTCCTGCAGTTCCTGCGCAGCGACCCGCAGTTCTATGCCAAGACGCCGGAACAGTTGCTCAAGCAGGCCGCCTGGATCGCCAAGCGCGTGGACGCCAAGGTGGGCGATTACATCGGCCGGCTGCCGCGCCGACGCTTCGCGATCGAGCCGGTACCGCCGGAGCTGGCGCCGTTCTACACCGGCGGGCGCGGTGGCCCGGGCATCTATCTGGTCAACACCTACAACCTGCCGTCGCGGCCGCTGTACAACCTGACCGCACTGACGCTGCACGAGTCCTCGCCCGGCCACGCGCTGCAGATGCCGCTGGCGGCAGAAGCGCAGGGGCTGCCGGAGTTTCGCCGCTACGCCTACATCTCTGCCTATGGCGAAGGCTGGGCCCTGTATTCGGAGTACCTGGGCCAGGAAATGGGCATGTACGACACGCCCTATGACCGCTTCGGCTATCTCACCTACCAGATGTGGCGCGCCTGCCGCCTGGTGATCGATACCGGCATCCACCACAAGGGCTGGACGCGCGCGCAGGCGCAGGCCTACCTGCGCGACAACACCGCCTTGAGCGAGCACGAAGTCACCACCGAGGTGGACCGCTACATCGCCTGGCCGGGGCAGGCGTTGTCGTATTACCTGGGCGAGCTGAAGATCCTGGAGCTGCGGCGCAAGGCCGAAGCCGCCCTGGGCGAAAAATTCGACCTGCGCCATTTCCACGATGCGGTGCTGCAGACCGGCTCGGTGCCATTGCCGGTGCTGGAGGCGCGCATCGACCGCTTCATCGCCGACGGTGGTGTCTCGCCGTATGCCGCCGAAGATGCTGCCGGGCCGGCGGCAGCAGCGGCCAAGGCCGCTGCCAGCGACTGATCCGGGACATCACCAGCCGACGTTCTTCGCTACACCAACCGCGTATCCACGCTTCGGGGCGACCAATGACCACACACGGTGCGACCACGCAAGGCAAGTTCCACAAGCGACTCAGCCTGACCGACCTGACCTTTATCGGGCTGGGTTCGATCTTCGGCTCGGGCTGGTTGTTCTCTGCCAGCCATGTCTCTGCCATCGCCGGGCCGGCCGGCATCCTATCGTGGATCCTCGGCGGCATCGCGGTGTTGCTGCTCGGCCTGGTGTATTGCGAACTCGGCGCCGCGCTGCCACGCGCCGGTGGCGTGGTGCGCTACCCGGAATATTCGCATGGCGCCTTGCTCGGCTCGTTGACCGGCTTCATCACCCTGATCGCGTTTTCCAGCCTGATCGCGATCGAGGTGGAGGCTGCGCGCCAGTATGCGGCGGCGTGGTTTCCGCTGCTCAACCAACCCGGCGGTAGCCATCCCAGCGTGTGGGGCTGGTTGGTGCAACTGGCCTTGCTGGTGCTGTTCTTCCTGCTCAACTATTTCAGCGTCAAGACCTTCGCGCTGGCCAACAACATCGTCAGCATCTTCAAGTTCCTGGTGCCGATCCTGGTGATCGTGCTGCTGATGAAGCACTTCAACCCGGGCAACCTGAGCGTGCACGGGTTTGCGCCCTCGGGCATGGCCGGGGTGGAGGCGGCGATCTCCGCCGGCGGCATCATCTTTGCCTACCTGGGCCTGACCCCGATCGTGTCGGTGGCCAGCGAGGTGCGCGACCCGCAGCGCAATATCCCGATCGCCCTGATCCTGTCGGTGGCCTTGTCCACGGTGATCTACGTGCTGCTGCAGCTGGCATTCCTTGGCAGCATTCCCGCCACGCAACTGGCACCGGGCTGGAGCGGCATCGACAAGGTGTTTGCGCTGCCGTATCACGACATCGCGCTGGCGTTGGGGATGGCGTGGCTGGCTGCGCTGGTGATCTGCGATGCGATGGTCTCGCCCAGCGGTACCGGCAACATCTACATGAATGCCACCCCGCGCGTGGTGTACGGCTGGGCGCGTAGCGGCGGGTTCTTGCCGGTGCTGACGCGGGTGGATCCGCAATCGGGCATTCCGCGTCCGGCATTGTGGTTGAGCCTGGGCTTGTCGATCTTCTGGACGCTGCCGTTCCCCTCGTGGGAGACCTTGATCGGCGTGGTGTCGGCGGCCCTGGTGCTGAGCTACGCGGTGGCGCCGGTGACGGTGGCGGCGTTGCGCCGCAGTGCGCCGGACTTGCCGCGGCCGTTTCGCGTCCGTGGCCTTGCCGTGCTGGGGCCGCTGTCGTTCATCGTCGCCGCCTTGATCGTCTACTGGTCGACCTGGCCCACCTTGTCGTGGTTGCTCGGCCTGCAGGTGGTCGCGTTCGTGCTGTATGTGCTGTATCGCCTGCCATCGCGCCAGGGCCGGGCACGCCTGCTGCGCCAGGTGCGCGCATCGCTGTGGTTGATCGTGTTCTTCGTGCTGGTGATGGCAGTGTCCTGGGCCGGCACGTTCGGCGGTCACGGCTGGATCGCGCATCCGTTCGACACCTTGAGCGTGGCGGTAATTGCATTCTTCATCTATCACTGGGGCGCGCGTAGCGGCTTGCGCGGCGATGAGCTGGCGTTGGAGGAGGACGATGGCGAGTGAGCTGCGCCGCAGCGCGGGTGCATCGCGCTGGTTGCGTGGCTGCTTGAACGGGGTGGCTGCGTGCATCGTGTTGCTGTCGACGGCGGCACAGGCCGCGCCCAGTGTGGCCGACTACCAACGCGCGCTGGGCTTGCGCGCGCACTGGAGCACGCTGACCGAGAACGTGGCCTGGCCGGCGCAATGGCAGGACAACGGCACGTTTTATTACCGCAAGACGGTGCCGGGCGGATTCGCCTTCGTCCGTATGGATGTCGCCACGCTGCAGAAAACGCCGGCGTTCGATCAGCTGCGCGTGGCGCAGGCATTGAGTGCAGCGACCGGCACACCCTACACCGCGTTGCAGTTGCCGTTCGAGCGCTTTGCCTATGCGCCGGACGGCGAGCGCAGCGACGGGGCGATTCGCTTCGCACTTGGCGAAGCGCCCTGGCGTTGCAGCCTGACGGACGACCGCTGCGCCCGCGATGACGCCGCCACGCAGCAGCGTCCACGCGGCTTCGGTGTGGTGCGCGACCCTGCGGTGCCAGCCGACACCACGCCGCGCCGTTCGCCCGATGGCCGCTGGGAAGCGCTCGCCGATGGCTGGAACCTGCTGCTGCGTCGCGTTGCCGATGGCCAGCTGACCCGGCTCAGCGACGATGGCCGCGCAGACGATTACTTCGACCCGCAAAGCATCGCCTGGTCGCCGGATTCGCAGCGGCTGGCGGTGTATCGCGTGCGTCCCGGGTTGGCCCGCCGCGTCACCCGCGTGGAAGCGGCGCCTGCAGGCGGCGGCCAGCCGCGCGTGCGCACCCAGCTGTACCCCAAGCCCGGCGATGCGGTGGATGTGGAGCGGCCGGTGCTGTTTGCCGTGGACGGCACACGCCGCGAGGTGGACACCGCCTTGTTCGCCAATCCGTATGCGTTGTCGCCGTTGCAGTGGCGCAGCGATGGCCGCAGCGTGAGCTTCGATTACGTGCAACGCGGCTTTCAGCGCATGCGGGTGATCGCGGTGGATGCGCAGAGCGGTCGCGCGCACGTGGCGGTCGGCGAAGATGCGCGCACCTTCGTCTATGCCGACCGCAGCTTCCGGCATGACGTGGATGGGCGCGGCGACGCGTTGCTGTGGATCTCCGAACGCGACGGCTGGCGGCACCTGTACCTGGTCGATGGCCGCAGCGGCAGGTTCAAGCGGCAGCTCACGCGTGGGCCGTGGATCGTGCGCGATGTGCTGCGCGTGGACGACGCGCAGCGGCGCATCTGGTTCACCGCCAGCGGCATGGATGCGGGCAAAGACCCGTACTACCGGCAGCTGTACAGCGTGGATTTCGACGGCCGCCAGTTGACCCGGCTGACCCACAGCGATGCCGATCATGATGTGGCGATCGCCGACGACGGCCGGCATTACGTCGATGTCTATTCGCGACCGGATCTGCCGCCGGTGATGGAACTGCACGCAATCGATGGCCGGCTGCTGCAGCAGGTGGAGCAGGGCAAGATCGACAGATTGCTGGCCGCCGGCTGGCGCGCGCCGGAGACCTTCGTTGCCAAGGGCCGCGATGGCCGCACCGACATCTGGGGCATGGTGGTGCGCCCACGCGATTACGACCCGCACAAAAAGTATCCGGTGATCGAGAACATCTACGCCGGCCCGCACGACTCCTTCGTGCCGAAGACGTTCTGGCCGTTTGGCTATCACTCCGGTGGCGACAAGCAGATCGGCATGCAGGCGCAGGCGGATCTGGGCTTTATCGTGGTGATGATCGACGGCATGGGCACCGCCAACCGCTCCAAGGCCTTTCATGATGTGGCGTGGAAGAACCTGGGCGATTCCGGCTTTGCCGATCGCATCGCCTGGCACCGTGCGTTGGCGGACAGGGACCCTTCCTACGACATCGGCCGGGTCGGCATCTATGGCGCCTCTGCCGGCGGGCAGAGCACGCTGGGCGCGCTCGAACGCCATCCGGACTTCTACAAGGTGGGCGTGGCGTTCGCCGGGTGCTACGACAACCGCATGGACAAGATCAGCTGGAACGAGCAGTGGATGGGCTGGCCGGTGGATGCCGGTTATGCGCAGGCCTCGGGCGTGGTCAATGCGGCCAAGTTGCAGGGCGACCTGCTGCTGATCGTCGGCGAGCAGGACAGCAATGTGGACCCGGCCTCCACCGCGCAGGTGGTCGATGCGCTGATCAAGGCCGGCAAGGACTTCGAGCTGCTCAACGTGCCTGGCGGCGAGCATTCGGTAGGCCGCTCCAGCGGGCCGATCGACTATGTGCAGCGTCGCCAGTACGACTTCTTCGTGCGCCATCTGCGCGACGAACCCACGCCGCATTGGAATTCACTACCGTCGGAGGCGCGATGATGCGTTTGCTTGCCCTGAAGATGCCCCGGCCGCGCGGCCGCATCGCAGCCCTGCTGTGGTCGCTGGCGATGTTGGCCGGTTGCGTGCCATTGCTGGCCAGCGCGGAAGAACTGCCGCGCTTCGTTACCCAGAATGGCCGCCATGCGCTGTTCGTCGATGGCGCGCCATACACCGTGCTGTCCGCGCAGCTGCACAATTCCAGCGCCTGGCCGGCGGTGCTGCCCAAGGCGCTGGACGAGGTGGTCGCGCTGCACGCCAACACGGTGGAAGCGCCGGTGTACTGGGAGCAGTTCGAGCCGGCGCCCGGGCGCTTCGATACCACCAACGTGGATGCCTTGATTGCCGGCGCGCGCAAGCGTGGCCTGCGCGTGGCCCTGCTGTGGTTCGGCAGCTGGAAGAACGGCCAGATGCATTACGTGCCGGAGTGGATCAAGCGCGACGACGCCACCTACCCGCGCATGCGCGATGCCAATGGTGAGCCCGTGGATGTGCTGTCGCCGCATGTGGCCGCCAACGTGCAGGCCGATGTGCGTGCGTTCACCGCATTGATGCAGCACCTGCGCAAGGTCGATGGCGACCGCCACACGGTGATCCTGGTACAGGTGGAAAACGAGCCCGGCGCAATCGGCACGGTGCGCGACCATGGCCCGGCAGGCGAGGCGGCGTTCGCGCAACCGGTGCCCGCCGCGATCGCGCAAAAACTGGGCAAACCGCAGGGCAGCTGGCAGCAGCTGTTCGGTGCCGAAGCGGCCGAAGCCTTCAATGCGCATGCGACGGCGGCGTACATCGAACAGGTGGCCGCGGCCGGCAAGCGCGCCTATCCGCTGCCGCTCTACGTCAACACCTGGCTGCGCTACAAGGGCAAGCGTTACCCGGGCATGGATTATCCGTCCGGCGGTGCGACGGTGAATGTGTTCGCGCTGTGGCGCGCGGCCACGCCGTCGGTCGACTTCATCGGCACCGATATCTACACCAGCGACTACAACGAGTACACCAAGGTCATCGGCCAGTACGCGCGACCGGACAACCCGGCCTGGGTTTCGGAGACCGGCTTCGAGGCGGCCACCGCGCCGTATCTGTTCCATGTGCTGGGGCAGGGCGGGATCGGCTTTTCGGTGTTCGGCATGGATGGCAACCAGGACAGCCAGGCCAACCGCGACGCGATCGCTGCACACGCCGCCAACTTCAAGCTGCTGGCGCCGCTGCAGCGCGTGATCGCCCAGGCCGCCTTCGACGGCCGGCTGCAGGCGGTGGCCGAACAGCCCGGCGCGCCGCAACGCACGCTGCGCTTCGGCGATTGGCAGGCCAAGGTGTCGTTCGGTGCGCCGATGTGGGGCGATGCGCCGGCGATCCTGCCCGGCAACGACGACCACGCCGGCCGGCTGCTGGTGGCGCAGCTGGGGCCGGAGGAGTTCCTGGTCACCGGAATGGCCGCGCGGATTGAATTTTTCCGCGAGGCGGCCGATACCCGTCATGGACAACTGTTGCGGGTGGAGCAGGGGCGGTACGTGGACGGGCGCTGGCAGGTCGAAAGACAGCTCAACGGCGACCAGACCGACTACGGGCTCAACGTCGGTCGTGTGGATGCGGCGGGAGAGGTTCCAGTGGTCTTGCGTGTGCGGGTAGGCACCTATTGAGCCTGCGTGAGGCGGCTGGGCAGCCGTGAGGTGGGCGTGATCGGAATCGGTGGGTGGGACACGTCATTGCGGTTCCTGTGAGCTGATTCCAACCCGTGAGACACGCTCGCCACGCGCCTCGGTGGGCGTAAGAACAACAGCAGTGCGGCGCGATCGCCGGCAACGATTGTGTTGATTGGTTGGTAAACAAACGTCATTGGTTATTTCTCTGTTCTGCACCGGAGCCATCATGAGCATCAGTAGCATCGCCAGTTCCGGAATGCAGGTCGCCGCACTGCGCCAGCAGGTGGCCGCCAGCAATGTGGCGCGTCAGCCGGTGGACGGCAGTCCGCGTCAGGCCGTTGCAGCCAGCACGCAGCTCAATGGTGGAGTGGCAGCCAGCGTGGTCGACGCCAACGCCGATCCATCGGCACCGGCCACCGATCTGGTCGAAGGGCTCTCGGCACGCAACGACTTCCAGGCCAACGCCACTGCGCTGCGGCGCTCCGACGAGATGCTGGGTAGCTTGCTGGATGTGCTGAGCTGAGAGCCTGGATTGACGAAGGCCGGTTGTCGATCTAGTGCATTAGGTGCGCGGCCTTCGCCTTGATGCCGCATCTGGCTGCACCTGAAACCGGATACGTTCAGCATTTTGTGGAGTCAGCGAATTGATGGCTGCTGCTTATGCCGGTATCGATAACTGCAGTTGTCTTGTCTGCGGGTGTTAGGACCGTGCGGGCAGCTCGCAAGCGTAGAGCGGCCGATCTGTTACCTGGCTGCCGGGCCCTTGCCCGCCCACCATCGCGGGACACGCCGTGAATCCGTCCATGGAGGCTCTTACGCGGCATCCATGCCGCGTAAGGTCCCGCGACGGTAGGCGGGCAAGGACCAGTCGAGATGGTCGGCGCGCAAGGTCGCGAGCAGAACATGATGTGTGTTGTTTGGATAGCGTCGCCTCCGATCAGCCTTCTAATGCACCCGAGCAACAAGCAGATTTTTGCCAAATCACCGACCAACTCTCTGATGCGGTGTCCTCGCCGGTTGCGGGACCGTATGGCGGCATGGATGCCGCCGCCGAGCCGCCAGGGAAGGATTTACGGCGTGTCCCACGAGCGGCGAAGGCACCGCGCCCTCGGCCAATCAGGCTTTTGACTTAGAGCGTCACGCTGAGGCCGTTGTACTCACTGCCGCTCACTTTCCGTCGGCACCCAACACCTGCGCCGCATCCACGATATCCACGCCCTGCAGCTGTCCCAACCAGTTGTCGAACCAGGGCTTGTGCATGGCACCGACCACTGCCAGCACCTTCGCACCGGGTTGTTCGGCAAAGCTGGCACGTACATTGGAAACCATGCGCAGGTTGCGGATCTCCCAGCCGGACACGTAGCGATAGCCGTAGCGCTGCGGCGAACCCTCGCTCAGTGCGGCGCGAAAATCCACCGCGATGGCCAGCTGCTGGCTGGCCGGCAGGTTGATCGCGCGATAGAGCTCCAGCAACCTGCCTTGACTTGCCAGCTGGTCCTCGCGCTCACGCATGGCGCGCGCCCGCGGCGCGGCCTTGTCCCAGGCGGCCTGGATCGCCTTGCCGTACGCCGCCGGGTCGGCCAGGTCCACGTTGTCGCCGGTGTGATCGTCGGCCGGATGGACGCGCTGCAGGCCAAGGCGTGCAGCCAGTCGCGCGGCGATCTGGTAACTCTCATTGGGGCGCTGTTCCATGCTGCGCAGTCGCGCCACCAGCGCCGCATCCAGGCCATCGCCGCTGCGCTGTTCGGCCGGCGCAAGCTGCAGCCATTGCACCAGCGCAGATGGTGGCTCGCCCGAGGCCAGAAACAGCGCAGCCAGGTGCCGACGCTGTGCCGGTGTGGGCGCGCTGGGCAAGCTGCGGAGCGCTGCACGGACCTGGCCGAGAGCGGTGGGAACGTCCAGCCCGGTGGCACGCGCTGCCTCGCTGGTGTCGGGGCAATAGGTCGTGGTGTCCTCGGGCAGATACACCGCCGGATGGCGCCGCATCAGGTCGCAGGTTTCGCCCGACAGGTCCTCTGTGGTGATGATGGTCGGCGCGTACGCGGCCAGCCGGTCCATCAGCGGTTGCAGGCGTGCTGCACCGATATCGCTGTCCTTGGGCAACTGCGACAGATGCACGCTGCCAAGCACCAGCACCTGGGTGCGTGGCGCGGCCATCTCGGCATCCAGTTGCGACAGATCCACCTGCGCCTGCGCGATGCAGGGCGCGATCAAGGCCAGCCACAGCCAGCAATGCGCCGGACGTTGCAACCGCCTGGCGGACGCGCTGCCGGCATCGAAAAATCGCGCTGCGGAGCGGGCAATGTGCGCAATGCGCGGTAGGGATGGCTGCATGACGGTCCTTGTGGGTGGGCTTGGGTTGCGTGGCGCTCTGGCGACGATGTCGCCTGCGTCTGTGCAGCCAGTGTGGCTGCCACCGCAGATGCCGGCGTGGCCAGAAAGTCACGTGGCTAAATGGCAGGGGGCGGCAACTGGGCGCTGCGCCGTTGCTGCGATGGCAGCGCAGCAACAGCTGCTTGTGTGCGGATTTCCGCATACGTGCCAGACAGCTGCCACAAGACGCAAGCCGCGCCGTCGCGCAGGATGTGGATGAGATCAACCGAGGGCGCGACGATGGACCGCAGAAGCTTTTTGCGTCAGGGCATGGCGGCAACCGCGGCGGTAGGCGCAGGTGCCGCGCTCGCGCTGCCGGGCACGTCGCACACCCCGGCGCCGTTGCCGCCACCGGCGCTGCCGCGTCTTGAGGCGCTGCCGTCGGCCGCGCATGTGGGCAGCAAGCTGTGCAGTTTTGAACACCTGCAGCAGCAGTGGACCGTCTACGAGCACCTCGACAACCCGCAGGGCCAGCTGACGCTGTGGACCGACAGCGGCATGCTGCGCCTGGACAAACGCACCGAGCCGGCCTATCCCGCCGAGGGCAAGCCGTACTTCGGGATGTCGCTGACCGAGGTGGCGATGGCCGAGGCGGATCTGCTCGCCGACCGCCTGCTGCGCGATGGCGACCCGGACGAGGCGCAGGTGCGCGATGTCGCGCCGCCGCCGGCCTCGCTGCTCGACCCCAAGGACAATGGTGGCCGCTGGCCGTGGACCACCTTCGTCGGCACGCGCGAAAGCCTGGACACCATGCCGATCCTGCCCAACGGCCGCAGCCGCACCTCGCGGCCGGAACACGCCTTCGCCGAGTTGGGCGAAGAGGCGTTGATCAAACGGCGCGAGGAAGGCCTGCTGGGTGGCTGGATGCCGGCGGTACGCAAGGTGATGCGGCACGAAGGCGAGGCCGATAGCTGGTACGACGTGCTGGTGTTCGCCGATGTGCGTGCCAGCGATCGCTTCGTGGTGCAGACCTGGCATCGCACGATGCAGGTGCGCGGCGGCGAGATCGTCGGCGTGCATTACACCCACAGCTATCCCGCGTTTGCACCGTCGCGCAAGCCGGCCACGGCTGAGCAGTTCTACGCGGGATTGATCGATTTCGCCGCGTATTGGCAGCAGGCCCTGGACGGCACGGTGCAGGCGCAGCTGCCCGATGCCAGCTGGAACGACATGGCGCAGTTCGCCTTCGCGCGCGAACTGGTGGTGCGCCCCGGTGGGGACTATCCGAAGTACGGTGCGGTGGAGCGCGACTACTACGGCAACGAGTACGACGGTTTCCAGGACACTTTCACCAGCTCGTTCTACGCCAACCTGGAATGGGGCCGCTTCGCGCAGGCCGCTGCGGTACTGGACAACTACTTCGACGACTTCGTGCAGGACGATGGCCTGCCGAACATGCGCGGGCCGGAGGTCGGGCAGTTCGGGCTGACCCTGTCGCTGCTGGCGCGCTATCTGCGCTATACCGGCGATGCGGCACGGCTGCGCCGCCTGCTGCCCAAGATCGCCGCCACCGCGCAGCTGCTGTGCGAGCTGCACGACCAGGCGCTGGCATTACCGCGCAATGCGCATGGCCATGGCCTGCTGCACGGCTGGAACGAATCCGATGCCTGCCTGTTTCCCGATCCGTCGCTGTGGTGGAAACCGTATTACGCCAATAGCGCGCTGACGATACGCGGCTGGGAAGACATCGCCCAGGTCTGGAGCACGCTCGGTGGCGATGCCGGTCTGGCCACGCAATGGCAGCATCGCGCCAGGCAGTTGCGCGCACGGCTGGAGGCCAGCCTGCGTGCCAACGTGCGCCGCGATCTGTCGCCGCCGTATATCGGCCCGTTGCCGGGCACCAAACTCACGTTTCGCCAATCGCTGTTGCAGGAAAAGCCCAGCGAGCAGCAATGGCCGCACCGCGCGTATGCGGAATTGCTGCAGGCCGATGTGCTGCCCGACGACCTGGCCAACCTGGTGATCGATTGCCTGCGCGGCCATGGCGGTACCAGCATCGGCGTGGTGGCCAACATCGCACCACCGGAGCCGGGCAGCCGCGATCTGCTCGGCTTCATTTCCTACGGCTATGCGCAACAGCTGCTGCGGCTGGATCGCATCGAAGAGTATCTGTTGTTCGTCTATGCGCACCGCTACCAGGTGCATACGCGCGGCAGCTGGACCGCCGGCGAGGTCAGCGGCATCACCGGTGGCATGCCGCTGTTCTGCATCCCCGCGCAGATGACCATCCCGTTGCTGCTGCGCTGGATGCTGGTCAGCGACAACAGCGCAGGCGAGCAGTTGTTCCTTGCGCGTGCGCTGCCGCGCGCATGGCTGGGCAGTGGCGCTGCGATCGGCATCACCGCGGCGCCCACACGCTGGGGCAAGCTCACGCTGACCTTGCGCGCCGACGTGGCGGCACGCCGCATCGATGCCGAGGTGCAACTGCCGGAACGGTCACCCAGGCACACCTGGCTGAGCTTGCGTGTGCCCAAGGGCAGCATGCTCACCCGCGTGCTTGTCGACGGCAAACCGGCACGTGCGCAAGGCCCGCATGCCGATCGTGTGGCATTGCCCGGCAGCACAGCGGCGGTGAAGGTGCAGGCCTGGTACGGGTGATGGCCCATTGGCGCGATGACCGTGCCGACCACGACCACACCATCTCCGCGGATAAACGCATGAAGCCACTGCTGCATCACACCCAGACCTCCAGGCGGCATAGCGTCGCAGCATGGTGCCTGAGCATCGCACTCTGGACGCTCTCGGCAAGCACAGCGGCTGCATCCGTAGCAACCACGCCCGTGCCCACGCCCACACCGGCGCAGTATGCGCAGGCGATCGGTCTGGCCGATCACTATGCGTCGCTGGTCGACAGGCAACCGAC
Organism: Xanthomonas sp. NCPPB 3218; assembly: GCF_056725185.1. NCBI lineage: Bacteria > Pseudomonadati > Pseudomonadota > Gammaproteobacteria > Lysobacterales > Lysobacteraceae > Xanthomonas > Xanthomonas sp. NCPPB 3218. Next base: position 3,057,196 of record NZ_CM161516.1, on the reverse strand, counting down.
GGCGCCGGTATGGATCGATGCGGGGCATTTCCTGTATCGGCGTGCCGTGGCACGTGCCGATCAGGCGCCGGCCATCGAGTACCGCCTGGTGGATGCGGGCAGCGGCCGCAACACGCTGGCCTTCGATCATGCGCGGCTGGCGGCGGCCCTGACCCAGGCCGGTGCGCAAGCCATCGACGCCACGCAACTGCAGCTGGAGGAACCCACCCTGGAGCAGCAGTGCCTGGGCTTCCAGCTGGCGAAGCTGGGCTGGCAGTGCGATCTGGCCCGCTATCGCTGCGCGCATGTGCCCGAACGCGACGTGCAGGCCGAGTCGATGGACATGCGCCTGCCGCTCAAGCAGGGCGAGCGGCAGGCCAAGCTATCGCCGGATGGCCGCTGGCGCGCCTGGGTGGAGCAGGCCAATCTGGTGATCGCGCCGGTCGGTGGTGGCGAGCGCAGTGTGCTCAGCCGCGATGGCAGTGCCGATGACTACTACGCACTCGACAGCGTGGTGTGGTCGCCGGACTCGCAGCATCTGGCTGCGTATCGGGTCAAGGCGCCGCCGCCGCGCATGGTCTATTACATCGAATCGGCGCCGGCCGATCAGTTGCAGCCGAAGTTGCACCAGCAGGTCTATCCCAAGCCCGGCGATGCCTTGCCGGTGATGCAGCCGGTGTTGTTCGACATCGCCACGCGCGCCGCGCATTCGGTGGCGATGACGCTGCTGCCCAATGCTTTCAGCCTGAGCGAGATGGTCTGGTGGAAGGACAGCCGCGGGCTCACCTTCGAATACAACGCGCGCGGGCACCAGCTGTATCGGGTCATCGAAGTGGACGCACGCACGGCTGTCGCGCGCACCCTGATCGAAGAGACCTCGCCCACCTTCATCGAATACTCCGAACTCAGCGGAACGCACGAGGACGGCGGCAAGCATGCGCGGCGTGATCTGGCCGACGGCGCGCAGATCCTGTGGGCCTCCGAGCGCGATGGCTGGGAGCACGTGTATCTGTACGACGGCCACAGCGGTGCGGTGATCCGCCAGGTCACGCAGGGCGACTGGGTGGTGCGCAAGCTCGACTACCTCGACGAGGGCGCAGGCCAGCTGTATTTCACCGCCTCCGGCATGCAGCCCGGCGAGGACCCGTATTACCGCCATGCCTATCGCATCGGTCTGGACGGCACCGGGCTCACTGCATTGACGCCGGCAGCCGCCGATCACCAGGTGAGTTATTCGCCGGACGGCAAATGGTATCTGGACCTGTACTCGCGCGTGGACCTGGGCCCGGTGCTGGAGCTGCGGCGCAGCGCCGACGGCAGCCTGGCACGCACGGTGGAGCGCACCGACCTGAGCCGTCTGCAGGCTGCCGGCTGGCAGCCACCGTTGCCGTTCCACACCACCGGCCGCGACGGCAAGACCGAGATCTGGGGCGTGATCCAGCGCCCCACGCAGATGCAGCCACAGCAGCGTTACCGAGTGATCGAATACATCTACGCCGGCCCGCAGGGGTCCTTCGTGCCCAAGACGTTCACCACCCGCATGTCAGCGCTGACCGCACTGGGATTTGCGGTCGCGCAGATCGATGGCATGGGCACCAACAATCGCTCGCGCGCGTTCCACGATGTGGCCTGGCGCAACCTCAAGGATGCGGGCCTGCCGGATCGCATCGCCTGGCACAAGGCCGTTGCCGCACGGTACCCGTGGTACGTCATCGACGGCGGCGTCGGTGTGTACGGCACCTCGGCCGGTGGCCAGAACGCCTTGGGTGCGCTGCTGTTCCATCCGGAATTCTATGTGGCAGGCGTGGCCAATTCCGGTTGCCACGACAACCGCATGGACAAGATCTGGTGGAACGAGCAATGGATGGGCTGGCCGGTCGGGCCGTGGTACGCCGAATCGTCGAACGTGGAAAACGCTGCGCGTCTGCAAGGACACCTGCTGCTGGTCACCGGCGACATGGACATGAATGTCGATCCGGCCAGCACCTTGCAGGTGGCCGATCGGCTGATCAAGGCGGGTAAGGATTTCGATCTGCTGGTGGTGCCCGGCGGCGATCACGGCGCCGGTGGCGAGTACGGCAAGCGCCGCCTGCTGGATTTCTTCCTGCGCTGGATGCAGCAGGCGCCAACACCGGACTGGAACCACGACCAGCCTGCGACGACGCAGGCGCCGTGATTCCGTAAGGCCAGGTCTGCCGGCCGACCGTTTGACTGCAGTGCCTAGACCACAGCCGCTGAAACAGGGCGGGCAGGGCAGTGCACGCTGATTGCCGTCACCGCGCTGCTGCATGCATGCGCAGTGCTCGATTTCTAGATCGACTTTCATCGCACATGGTTGCAGGCGATACATCGCCTCGGGTGTCCCGTCCATCGCTTTAGGCTTGGTGCCCAGCTGCAGACGTTGCTGCAGAGTGCAACGTCAAGGCAGGCTGGTTCATTTGCGAACCATGCAGTTTTCCGCACGCGCTGTCGCCAAATGCGACAAGACGTAGCGCGTGCGCACAGGCACATTGTGACCAGCTGATGAAACTGGAGCGCATGGGCGCCTCCGGTGCGGAACCAACACCCTTTTTGACAACACGCGCTGCTGCGTGACCCTGCGTGGTCATGCGCGTCGCAGGTTGTCTGCATGTCTGCAGCACAGCGCTGGCGAGAAGTTTCGCTGCGTGCGCGTCTGCCATCCATCTTGCCCTGCGCTGGTGTCCGCCGGCACGGGTGTGTGTTGCCCATCGTTTGTCTGCCATACGAATCAGGAGCCTTGCATGCCGATGCCGCTGTTGCCTTTCTCCCGGACCTCCGGCACGCCCACGCGCCCGGTGCCGAGCATGCTCAGCACCGCATTGCTGCTGGCGCTGTCTGCAGGCGTCAGCGCACCGGTGTCTGCGCAGCAGGCCGGCGGCAGTAGTGACGCGCCGCAAACGCTGGACAGCGTGGTCGTCACCGGCTCGCGTCTGCGCCGCGTGGATACCGAAACCGCCAACCCGGTGGTCACGGTCAGCCAGGAACAGATCGCCGCGACCGGCAAGGCCACGGTCGGCGATCTGCTGCAGGAGCTGCCATCGATCGCCGGCAACGCCACCAATCCGTATACCAACAACGGCGGCGGCACCGGTGCGTCGGCCATTTCGCTGCGTGGTCTGGGCGACAAGCGCACCTTGGTGCTGGTCAACGGTATTCGTCTGGCCTACAACGACGTCAACGCGATTCCGTCCAGTATGATCGAGCGCATCGAAGTGCTCAGCGACGGTGCCTCCGCGGTGTATGGCTCCGACGCTATCGGTGGCGTGGTCAATTTCATCCTGCGCAGCCAGTTCGACGGTGTGCAGTTCAGCAGCGACTTCGGCACCAGCAGCGAAGGCGACGGCAACCGGCGCAACTTCACCCTGACCACCGGCAAGACCTGGGAGCGTGGCAGCCTGATCGGCGGCCTGTCGTACCACAACATCGATCCGGTCTCGGCAGCGGCGCGCGACTATTCCAAGGACGCGCTTGCGTTGACCAACGGGCAACCGGTGAAGCAGGGTTCGTCCGCAACGCCCACCGGCACCGTGAATTTCAACGATGGCTCGGATCAGTCCACGCAGCTTGCGCAAGCCAACGGCTGCGGGCGTGTCACCCTCAACAGCGGCGTGAGCGGTCGCGCCGGCCCGGGCGATTTCCACTGTTACAACGCCAGCGCCGACTCCTACAACTACCAGCCGTTCAACCTGTTGCAGACCCCGCAGAAGCGCACCAATGCGTTTTTGCTGGGCACCTATCGCTTCACTGACAACGTCGAGGGCTACGTCAACACCTGGTTCAGTAAAACCGAATCCGCCTCGATCATTGCGCCGATCCCGATCTTCGCCAACGGCGACAACATCCTGGTGTCGTCGCAGGGTTACTACAACCCGTTCGGCGTGAACTTCGGCACCGATCGCAGCACCGGCACCTCGTACAACGACCTCAACACGCGCGCCACCGTGCTGGGCAATCGCAGCTATCAATACAACACCTACAACTTCCAGATCAGCCCCGGTTTGCGCGGCCGCTTCGGCGACAGTTCCTGGCAGTGGGATGCCACCTTCAACTACGGCAAGGTCAAACAGAAGTCGATCAACAACGGCTTTCTGGACTATGCCGCGTTCAATCAGGCCATTGGCCCCTCGTTCCTGGACAGCGATGGCGTGGTCAAGTGCGGCAGCGCGGGCGCGGCGATCGCCGGCTGCACACCGCTGAACTTCTTCAACCTCAATGACAGCGCCAACCTGTCCGCGCTGCAGGGCATGGTGGTCAACCCCATCGTGACCAGCGTCTACACGGTCAAGCAATTCGAAGCCAATGCCAACGGCTCGCTGTTCGAACTGCCGGCCGGCACGGTCAGCCTGGCGACCGGCGTCTCCTATCGCAAAGAGCGTTCGACCACCGCCTCCGACCCGCTATGGACCGGCGATGAAGACGGCCTGTGCGGGGTGATCGAATTCTGTTCGTCCACCCTGGCCGGCAGTTTCGACGTCAAGGAGGCCTATGCCGAAGCGCTGTTTCCGCTACTGAAGGACTTGCCCGGCATCAACGCCTTGAATATCACGTTGGGCACGCGCTTTTCCGACTTCAGCTCGGTCGGCAGCAAGACCAACAGCAAGATGTCGCTGGAATATCGCCCGATCGAGAACCTGCTGATCCGTGGCACGGTGTCGGAGGTGTTTCGCGCGCCCAACATCAACGAGCTGTACGCCGGCGTGGCCGGCGATGCGGCCACCGTCAACGACCCATGCAATGGCTACACCGGTGGCAATAGCGTGGCCTGCGCCAATGTGCCCACCGACGGCAGCTACCAGCAATCCGATGGCCAGGTGTCGGGCAAGGTGTCCGGCGCAGCAGTGGCCGGGTACCAGCTCAAGCCGGAAACCGGCAAGTCCTACGACGTGGGACTGGTGTACGACCCGCAGTGGATCGATGGGCTGTCGCTGAGCGCGGACTGGTGGCGCATCGATCTGGAAGACACCATCACCACGGTGTCGGCGCAGACCGTGCTCAATCAATGCTTCGCCAACCCGGCCAGCTCCTTTTGCGCGTTGATCCATCGCAACGGCAACGGCACCATCAATTACATCGCCGAACCCACCGTCAACCTGGGCAAGCTGTGGGCCAAGGGCATGGACTTCAACCTGACCTACCGCGCGCCGCCCACCGCGTGGGGCAATCTTAGCGCCGGGCTCAACGGCACCTATCTCACCCGTTACGACGTGCTGCCCGATACCACCGACCCCAGCTCGGTCACCATCCACAACGTCGGCCGCTACACCCAGGCCTACGGCAACTTCCCGCGCTGGCGTGCGCTGGGCACGGTGAACTGGGCGTTGGACGACTGGAGCGCCACCTGGCGCATCCGCTACGTGGGGCACACCGCCATCGGCAATTCGGATCCGGACCAGAGCCTGTCGGCCGATTCCAGCGAGCCGATGGTGGTGCGCAAGATTGGCGCCTACGTCTACAACAACCTGCAGCTGGGCTACAACGTCGAACCGTGGCACACGCGCTTCGAAGTGGGCGTGGACAATATCGCCAACAAACAGCCGCCGTTGTATTACTCCAACAACGTCGGCAACGCCAATACCGATGTGGCCACCTACGATCTGCTCGGTCGGTTCTATTGGGCGCGTGCCACGGTGAAGTTCTGATCGGGCCGGTGTGTCGCGGTGGCGTGCGGCCAGATGCCATCGGTCGTGGGCGTCATGCGTATGCACGCGCGTGTTGTCGCGATTGCATAGGCGGTTGTTGCAACGGCGCGCGCGGTCTGCACGCGCCGACAGGAGCTAAGCTGAGCCCATGACCGAGACGTACCCGAGCGAGTTGCCCAACGACCATGCGCCGAGCCTGTCGCGGCGCCGTTTTCTGGCCTGGAGCAGCCTGGCGGTTGCGGCGGGTTTGCTGCGCTTCCCGGCCCAGGCCAGCGCCGCACAACCCGGCAGCGTCCGTGCAGTGCCGCTGGCGCAGGTGCGGCTCACGCCGTCGTTGTTCCTGGACGCGCTGCACACCAATCGACGTTATCTGATGCGGCTGGAGCCCGACCGGCTGTTGCACAACTTCGTGCTGTACGCCGGCCTCGATCCCAAGGCGCCTGCATACGGCGGCTGGGAGGCGGATACCATCGCCGGGCATACGCTCGGTCACTATCTCAGCGCATTGGCACTGATGCATGCGCAGACCGGCGATGCGCAATGCCGCACGCGCGCCGGGTACCTCGTCGCAGAGCTGGCACGCTGCCAGGCGCATGCAGGCGATGGCTACGTCGCCGGATTCACCCGCAAGACCGCCGCAGGGAAGATCGAAAGCGGCCGCGCGGTGTTCGATGAGCTCAGGCGCGGCAAGATCGACCCGGCGCCGTTCTACCTCAACGGCAGCTGGGCACCGCTGTACACCTGGCACAAGTTGTTTGCCGGCCTGCTCGACGTGCATGCGCATTGCGACAATGCGCAGGCGCTGCAGGTGGCGGTAAGCCTGGCCGGCTATCTGCAAGGCATCTTCGCCGCGCTCGACGACGCGCAGCTGCAGAAGGTGCTGTCGTGCGAATTCGGTGGCCTCAACGAATCCTTCGTCGAGCTGCATGTGCGGACCGGCGATGCGCAATGGCTGGCACTGGCGCAGCGCCTGCACCATCACGCCGTGCTCGATCCCTTGGTCGCCCAACGCGACGAGCTGGTCCATCAGCATTCCAACACCAACATCCCCAAGCTGATCGGCCTGGCACGCGAGTACGAAGTCACCGGCGATGCCGCGTCGGGCGCGGCCGCGCGCTTCTTCTGGCACACCGTCACCGACCACCACACCTACGTGATCGGCGGCAATGGCGACCGCGAGTACTTCCAGCAGCCGGACAGCATTTCGAAGTTTGTCACCGAGCAGACCTGCGAGCACTGCGCCAGCTACAACATGCTCAAGCTCACCCGGCACCTGTACCAATGGGGCCCGCAGGCCGAGTTCTTCGATTACTACGAGCGCACGCTGCTCAACCACGTGATGGCGCAGCAGCATCCGCGCACCGGCATGTTCACTTACATGACACCGATGCTGGCCGGCGAAGCGCGCGCCTGGTCGTCGCCGTTCGACGATTTCTGGTGCTGCGTCGGCAGCGGCATGGAGGCGCATGCCCAGTTCGGCGATTCCATCTACTGGCAGGACGGGCAGGGCGTTTACGTCAATCTCTACGTGCCCTCCAGCGTGCGCGATGCCGCCGGGCTGGACATGACCCTGCGCAGCACGATGCCGGAGCAGGGCAGCGCCTCGCTACGCATCGACGCCGCGCCGGCCGAGCAACGCACGCTCGCACTGCGCGTGCCCGGTTGGGCGCAGTCGCCGAAGTTGCAGCTCAACGGCCAGCCGGTCGATGCCACCGTCAACGAGGGCTACCTGCGCATCGCCCGCGTCTGGCGCGCCGGCGACACGCTCACGCTGTCGTTCGAGATGCCGCTGCGCCTGGAAGCCACGCCGGACGACCCGGCCTGGGTCTCGGTGCTGCGCGGGCCGCTGGTGCTGGCGGCCGACCTGGGCGATGCGGCAAAACCCTGGTCGGGCAAGACCCCGGCATTGATCGGCGGCGATGAGGTCTTGCAGCGCCTGCAGCCGGTGGTGGGCCAGCCCGCATTCGACTACCGCCACGGCGACCAGCTGTGGCGCTTCTCGCCGTTCTACGCGCAGTTCGATCGCCGCAGCGCGCCCTACCTGGAGCATCGCGACGCCGCTGCATGGCAGCAGCATCAAGCCGAGCAGGCCGCAGCAGACGCGAAACAACACGCGCTCGACACGCGCGCACTGGACCGCATTGCCCTGGGCGATGAAGCATCCGAAAAGGCTCATGGCCTGCACAGCGAAAGCTCCTACGCACTGAGCTACCGCCGCCGTGCCGGCCGCGATGCCCGCACCGGCGGCTTCATCGCCTTCACCCTGCGCAACACCGCGAAGGCCCGCATCCTGCGCCTGCGCTACTGGGGCGACGAAACCCGCCGCCGCTTCCGCATCTTCGCCGACGGCGAACTCATCGCCAACGAACGCCTGGACGGCAACCGCGGCCTGGACTTCGTCGATGTGGATTACGCATTGCCGGCAGCAGTGACGGGCCGCGCCAACTTGCAGATCCGTATCGAACCGGAAACCGGCTATTCGGCCGGGCCTGCGTTCGGGTGTTGGGTGTTGGAGTCGGCGTGAGTGCTGTCGCAGTAGATCGTCGATGACGTTGTCCGCGCCCTGATCGTAGCGCGCGCAGGCACCGGGCGTGCCCGACAGAAGAGAGACGCAAAAAAAAGACCGGCGCATGCGCCGGTCTTGGTGTGTCATCAAAGTTTTCGCACGGCTTACGCCGACAACTCCAACAACAACTTGTTCAACCGCTTCACATACCCGGCCGGATCCTTGAGGCTGTCGCCCGCCGCAAGCGCCGCCTGGTCGAACAGCACCCGGCTCAGATCGCCGAAGCGGTCCATGTCGGCTTCCGCATCCAGCTTTTCGATCAGCGGGTGGGCCGGGTTGAATTCGAACACCGGCTTGGACTCCGGCACGGCCTGGCCGCTGGCTTCCAGCAGCTGACGCATCTGCAGGCCCAGGTCGCCCTGGCCGATGGCCAGGATTGCCGGGGAATCGGTCAAGCGGTGCGAGACGCGCACTTCGGCCACGTCGTCGCCCAGGGCGGCCTTGATGCGCGAGGCCAGGCCTTCCTTGGATTTGGCGACTTCTTCCTGTGCCTTCTTGTCTTCTTCTGAATCCAGCTTGCCCAGGTCCAGGTCGCCGCGTGCCACGTCCACGAACGACTTGCCGTCGAACTCGGTGAGATAGCTCATCAGCCACTCGTCGATGCGGTCGGTGAGCAGCAGCACTTCGATGCCCTTCTTGCGGAAGACTTCCAGATGCGGGCTGTCCTTGATCTGCGCGTAGCTTTCGCCGGTGAGGTAGTACAGCTTGTCCTGGCCCTCGGCCAGACGACCCACGTAATCGGCCAGGCCCACGCTCTGCGCGCCGGTGGTGTCATGCGTGGAGGAGAAGCGCAGCAGGCCGGCGATCTTTTCGCGGTTAGCGTAATCCTCGGCCGGGCCTTCCTTCAGCGCCTGGCCGAAGTTGCGCCAGAACGTCGCATAGTCGTCCGGCTTGTCCTTGGCCAGCTTCTCCAGCATGTCCAGCGAGCGCTTGGTCAGCGCCGACTTCATCGAGTCGACCACCGGGCCGGACTGCAGGATCTCGCGCGACACATTGAGCGACAGGTCGGACGAATCCACCACGCCCTTGATGAAACGCAGGTACAGCGGCAGGAACTGCTCGGCCTGGTCCATGATGAAAACGCGCTGCACGTACAGCTTCAGGCCCTTGGCCGAATCGCGGTGATACAGGTCGAACGGGGCGCGGCCGGGCACGAACAGCAGCGAGGTGTACTCCAGCTTGCCTTCGACCTTGTTGTGGCTCCACGCCAGCGGGTTGCCGGCATCATGCGCGACGTGCTTGTAGAACTCCTGGTATTCCTCGTCCTTGATCTCGGACTTGGGCCGCGTCCACAGCGCGCTGGCGCGGTTGACCGCTTCCCACTCCGGCTCGGCGGGCGCGTCGGCCTGTTCGCCGTGGTGCTCCTTGCGCATCTCGATCGGCAGGCCGATGTGGTCGGAGTATTTCTTGAGGATGCCGCGCAGCGTCCAGCCGTCGGCAAAGCCGTCTTCGCCGTCCTTCAGGTGCAGCACGATGCGGGTGCCGCGCTCTGGCTTGTCGACGCTGGCGACCTCGAACTCGCCTTCGCCACGCGAGGACCAGTGCACGCCCTCGTTGGCGGGCAGGCCGGCGCGACGCGAGTACACGTCGACCTGGTCGGCGACGATGAAGGCGCTGTAGAAGCCCACACCGAACTGGCCGATCAGGTTGGCGTCCTTCTTCTGGTCGCCGCTGAGGTGCTTGAGGAAGTCGGCGGTGCCGGACTTGGCGATGGTGCCCAGATGCGAGACCGCATCCTCGCGGCTCATGCCGATGCCGTTGTCGTCGATGGTGACGGTGCGCGCGTCCTTGTCGTAGTCCACGCGGATGCGCAGCTCGCCGCCGCCTTCCAGCAGCTCCGGCTTCACCAGTGCCTCGAAACGCAGCTTGTCGGCGGCGTCGGCGGCATTGGAGACCAGCTCGCGCAGGAAGATTTCCTTGTTCGAGTACAACGAGTGGATCATCAGCTGCAGCAGCTGCTTGACCTCGGTCTGGAAGCCAAGCGTCTGCTTGTCGGTATCAACGGTCATTGGGGTCGTGCTCCATGGTGGCCCAGGCCGCAACGCGGCCGATGGCCTGGGGGATGAGGCCGTGTGGGGATTTTTCAAGGCGGGCGTGCGCCAGATGGCCTGCGTCCGTGCCGGTCGGGGAGGGTGGTTGCGGCGATCGCGGCGGTATCATGGCCGGCCAACCGTCCTGCCTTGAGCCATGTCGCCATTTGCGCTGCCGCCGTCCTGCATCCGTTCGCCCGCACCCGGCGCGTGGCGATGAGGCGCCCCGCACGGCCGGCGCCACGCGGCGCGGAAGGGCAGGTGCGCATCGTCGGCGGGCGCTGGCGCAATACCAAGCTGGCGGTGCCGGACCTGCCCGGCCTGCGCCCGAGCAGTGACCGCGTCCGCGAGACGGTGTTCAACTGGCTGATGCCGCGCCTGCCCGGCGCGCGCGTGCTGGACCTGTTTGCCGGGTCGGGCGCGCTGGGCCTGGAGGCGGTGTCGCGCGGCGCCGCGCACGCGACCCTGATCGAACGCGACCCTGGCCTGGTGCAGCGCTTGCGCCAGCACGTGACCAGGCTGGATGCGGCCGATCAGGTGCAGGTGCTGCAGGAGGATGCGCTGCGCTGGCTGGAGCGTGCGCCGGTGGCGCAGGCCAGCATCGCCTTCGTCGACCCGCCGTTTGCCGCCGGGCTGTGGCCCAGCGTGCTGGAACGCCTGCCCGCGCACCTGAGCGCCGACGCCTGGCTGTACCTGGAAGGCCCGGCCGAGGTCCCGCCGCAGGTGCCGGCCGGCTGGCATCTGCACCGCGAAGGCGCCACCCAGCAGGTGCGCTATGCGCTGTACCGCCGGGCCGCTGCTACACTGAACGGCGATCCGACCCCGGTAGTTTCCGTATGAGCGTGGCCAATAGCCGCACCGCCGTCTATCCCGGTACCTTCGACCCGATCACCAACGGGCATATCGATCTGGTGAACCGTGCCGCGCCGTTGTTCGAGCGCGTGGTGGTCGGCGTGGCCTACAGCCCCTCCAAGGGGCCGGCCTTGCCGCTGGAGCGCCGCGTGGAGCTGGCCCAGGAAGCACTGGCCGCGCATGCCAATGTGGAAGTGCGCGGCTTCGACACGCTGCTGGCCCACTTCGTGCGCGACATGGGCGCCGGGGTGCTGTTGCGCGGCCTGCGCGCGGTGTCCGACTTCGAATACGAGTTCCAGATGGCCAGCATGAACCGCCATCTGATCCCGGAGGTGGAGACGCTGTTCCTCACCCCGGCCGAGCAGTACAGCTTCATCTCGTCCTCGCTGGTGCGCGAAATCGCGCGGCTGGGCGGGGACGTGTCCGGTTTCGTTCCGGCTTCGGTCGTCGAAGCCTTGCGGCAGGTGCGCGAGTCCCGCGCGCAGGCCTGATTCTCTAGCAGTCACATCACCACATGCTTTTCAAAGGGAGGAGTTTCATGAAACACACAATGCGCGCGCTGGTGCTCGCTTCGGTCGCTGCTCTGGCCGTCACCGCCTGCAAGAAGGAAGAGCCGGCACCGACCGCCGCCGCCGCTCCGGCTGCGCTGACCGCGCCGGCCAAGGACGACAACGCCGGCTGGAAGAAGTACCTGCAGGAAGTGGTCGGCCAGAACCTGGGCACCACCACCAACAGCCCGTTCCTGTATTACTTGCCGCCGGAGTCCGATGCCGAGTTCGCCGGCAGCTACGAGCGTCAGCTGGAAAGCGTCAAGACCGCACTCGCGCGTGGCGTGCAGCCGGGCAACATGCTGGCCTTCGGTTCGTCCGCCTCGACCAAGATGGCCGACCTGATCGACGCCGCGTTCAAGGACGTGCCGGCCGATTCGATGAAGGGCGTGCGCGTGCTGTTCATCGGCAATGCGGCCGAGAATGCGCGGGTGCAAGGCATCGTCCAGCCCAAGGGCGTGGAATACACCTTCGTTGAAGCCAAGTAATGCCGTACCAGGCCGGAGGCGCGGGAGGGCGCGTCCGGCCGCTGTGCGGGATCGCAGCATGCTGCTGATCCCGCACGCCGTCGGCGCCGGTCCGCTCGGACCGGTTACCGGCCACATGCATGGCGTTGTCTGTGCATCGCGCTACGCCCCGTGCGTCCGCTTCCAGCAGTACGTTGCGTTCCAGCGCCTGGCGTTGCATCGCGCCGCGCCACATCGCATGGTGGTGCCGATATGTCGCTGAAAATCAACGAGCTCTGCGTCAACTGCGATGTCTGCGAGCCGGCGTGCCCGAACCAGGCCATCTCGATGGGCGAAACCATCTACGTGATCGACCCGGCACGTTGCACCGAGTGCGTGGGCCATTTCGACGAAGCGCAATGCGTGGTGGTGTGCCCGGTCGAATGCATCGACCCGGATCCGGCAATACCGGAAACCCACGATCAACTGCTCGCCAAGCTCATGCAGCTGCAGCGCGACCACCCCGAACTGTACGAACAGGAGCCTCCCGCCCCGTGAGCATCTTTTCCCGACGTTTCTCTTCGCGCGGCCTGTTGCTGCTGGCCCTGGTGCTGGCACCGCCGGCCTGGGCTGCCGATGGCGCCAAGCCTGCAGCAGCCACGACCTCGCCGGTGGCGGGGCACCCGCCCGGTGCGGCGATTGCCAGCGGTCATGCGCTGGCCACCGATGCCGGCCTGCAGATCCTGCGCGAGGGCGGCAATGCGTTCGATGCGGCGATCGCGGTGTCGTCCACGCTGGCGGTGGTCGAGCCGATCAGCTCGGGGCTGGGTGGCGGCGGCTTCTTCCTGCTGCACGATGCCAAGACCGGCAAGGACGTGATGCTGGACGCGCGCGAGACCGCGCCCGAGTCAGCCAGCGAGGCGCAATTCCTGGACAAGCAGGGCGCGCTGGACCGCGACCGCTCGGTCAACGGTCCCTGGTCGGCCGGTATTCCCGGGCTGCCAGCAGCATTGGTGGAGCTGGCCACCAAGCACGGCCGGCTGCCGCTGAAGCAGTCGCTGGCGCCGTCGATCCGCATCGCCAGCGAAGGCTTCCCGGTGTATGCGCGCATGGCCAAGGGCTATGCCTCGCGGCGCGAGGTGATGGAGCGTTATCCCGGCACGCGTGAGGTATATCTGCGCGGCGGCAAGCCGATTGCCGAAGGCGACATCTTCAAGCAGCCCGAGCTGGCGCATACCCTGCAGCTGCTCGGCGACAAGGGCTTCGATGGCTTCTACAAGGGCGAAACCGCCAGGAAACTGCTGGCCGGCGTCAAGCAGGCCGGCGGGCAGTGGAAGGCCGCCGAGCTGTCCGGGTACCGGGTCAAGCAGCGCACGCCGATCCAGTTCGATTACCGCGGCTGGAAGATCACCACCGCACCGCCGCCGTCCTCCGGCGGGATCGCACTCGCCGCCATGCTGCAGATCCTGGAAGGCTGGGAACTGGACACGCTCGACGATGCGCACCGTACCCATCTGGTGGTGGAAGCGATGCGCCGGGCCTACCGCGACCGCACCTTCTTCCTGGGCGACCCGGACTTTGTCGCCGTGCCGCAGCGCGTGCTGACCAGCAAGGATTACGCACAAGGCCTGCGCGCCACGATCAACCCGGACAAGGCCACCCCCAGCGATCTGCTGTCGGGCAACCCGACCCCGCTGGAAGACGACGAGACCACGCACTTTTCCATCATCGATGGCGAAGGCAACCGCGTCGGCGCCACCCAGACCGTCAACCTGCTGTACGGCTCGGGCCTGATCCCCAAGGGCACCGGCGTGCTGCTCAACGACGAGATGGACGACTTCGCGCTCAAGCCGGGCACGCCCAATGCCTTCGGCGTGATGGGCTACGCGGCCAACGCCCCCAAGCCGGGCAAGCGCATGCTCAGCTCGATGACGCCGACCTTCATGGAATCGGCCGACAAGGTCGCGGTGATCGGCACGCCGGGTGGCAGCCGCATCATCACCATGGTGCTGCTCGGCATCCTGGGCTACGACGCCGGCCTGGACGCGCAGCAGGTCAGCGCCTTGCCGCGCTATCACCACCAGTGGCTGCCGGACGTGATCGAGGCCGAGAGCAATGCGTTCTCGCCACAGACCGCCAAGGCGCTGCAGGCGATGGGCCACGCGCTCAAGCTGCCGGGCGATACCGCCGAGGGCGGCCGCGGTTCCAGCCACGTCTGGGGCAACCTGCAGACGGTGGAATGGGACAAGCGCAGCAACGTGCTCACCGGCGGGAGCGACCCGCGCAACCCGGTGGGCAAGGCGCAGGTGCAGCTGGAGGATGCGGCGCGCTGACGGCTAACTGATCGAGATGTGCCTGTCCTCGTCGGCGAGGGCAGGCATGGTCGGAAGGCAGCGGGTGTTGCCTGTCGCATCTGCCGCGCCGTGCCATGGCATGGCCTGCGCGATGCCGCGGTTGGCCGCAGGTGCCCGCCACCATCGATGCAGGCACGCGACCGCAGCGATGCATTTCCACGCGGTTGCCTATGCCTGGATTGGACTTGTCGCCCTGCGCCAATGCAGCGACCATCGCGACATGAACATTTTCCAGACTCTGCTCACCGGCATGGTGATCGCATCGCCCATCGCCGCCTGCGCGGCCGACACCACCGGCGACAAGACCGCAGCGGCAACGGGCGCTGCCATCCACGTCAATCAGCTCGGCTATCTGCCGGGTTCGGCCAAGCTTGCGGTGCTCGGATTGCCGCAAGGCGCGGCGCCCACTGCGGACCGTTTCACGGTCGAGGATGCGCAGGGCCGCCAGGTGCTGGAGGGCAGGCTGCAGGCCGCCGCGCTGTGGACGCCGGCCGGGCAGCAGGCGCGGGTGGCGGATTTCTCCAGCCTGCACGCGCCGGGTACCTACCGGTTGAAGATCGACGGGCAGCCGGCATCCGATCCGTTCCCGATCGCGGCCAGCGCGTATCGGCCCGTGCTCGACGCATCGCTGAAGGCGTTCTATTTCAATCGCGCCAGCACCGCGCTGCCGGCGCAGTTCGCCGGGCCGTATGCGCGCGCGGCCGGGCATCCGGATACGCAGGTGCGTATCCACCCTTCGGCGGCATCGGCCACGCGCCCGGCCGACAGCGTGATCAGTGCGCCCAAGGGCTGGTACGACGCCGGCGACTACAACAAGTACATCGTCAATTCCGGCATCAGCACCTATACCTTGCTGGCCGCCTATGAGCAGTACCCGGCACTGTTCAAGGCGCAGGCCTTGACCATTCCCGACGACGCGCCCGGCGTGCCCGGCATCCTGCAGGAGACCTGGTGGAATCTGGAATGGATGCTGGCCATGCAGGACCCGGCCGACGGTGGCGTGTACCACAAGCTCACCGACAAGCAGTTCGACGGACTGGTGATGCCCGCGCAGGCCACGCAACAACGCTATGTGGTGATGAAGGCCACCGCCGCCACGCTGGATTTCGCCGCAGTGATGGCGGCAGCCAGCCGCGTCTATGCGCCGTTCGACAAGCAGTATCCGGGCGCATCGGCGCGCATGTTGAACGCCGCGCGCAGTGCCTGGGCGTGGGCGCAGCAACACCCGGATGTGATCTATCGCCAGCCCGACGACGTACGCACCGGCGGCTATGACGATGCGAAGGTGGACGACGAATTCGCCTGGGCTGCGGCCGAGCTGTACGTGAGCACGCGCGAGGACGGCTTCTACGACGCAATGATTGCGCGCAACGTACCGGCGAGCGTGCCGGGCTGGAGCAACGTCAGCGGCCTGGCCTGGATGTCGCTGGCCGAACATCGCGACCGGCTCACCCCGCATGCCGATCGCGCACGCATCACCCGTGAGATCAGCGGCCTGGCACAGCGTCTTGCCGATGAGTGGCAGGCCTCGCCCTGGCGTCTGGCGATGAGCGACACCGACTTCGTGTGGGGCAGCAATGCGGTGGTGCTCAACCGCGCGATGATGCTGATGCAGGGCTATCGGCTGACCCGGCAGCGGCCGTATCTGGATGCCGCGCAGTCGCAGCTGGATTACATCCTGGGGCGCAATCCGTTGGGCCTGTCGTTCGTCACGGGTGTGGGGCTGCGCAGCCCGATGCATATCCACCACCGCCCCTCCGAGGCCGACGGCATCGACGCACCGGTCCCCGGCTGGCTGGCCGGTGGTCCGCAACCGGGCCAGCAGGACGCCAAGGACTGCAAGGTGGCGTATCCCTCCAGGCTGCCGGCGCTGTCGTATCTGGACAATACCTGCAGCTATGCCAGCAACGAGGTGGCGATCAACTGGAATGCGCCGCTGGTGTATGTGAGTGCGGCGATCCAGGCATCGACGCAGTAGGGCGGGCGTTTTTTCAACGCGATGCCCGATGCCGCTGCCGTTCCTTCTCCCATCGGGAGAAGGTGGCGCGCAGCGCCGGATAAGGGTGCGCCTCAGGGGAGCTACCAATGCCGGCAATGACAAACGCGTCGCCACGCGCCGTCAGAAGTGACTCCCCGACTGCTTCGCTCGACGGACCTTTACCCCAACCCCCACTGCGCGCCCCGGCCCGCGCTTGCGGCGCGGGCGCTTCAAGGCACGCGCGCCAACGGCGCGCAAGCGGTGTCTTCTCGCCCCGCAGGCAGAGGGGCTTGAAGCCACCGCAGCTCACTCCACCCGCGTTCCGAAGATGCGGTCGCCTGCATCGCCCAGGCCGGGCAGGATGTAGCCCTTGTCGTTGAGGTGGTCGTCGATTGCGGCGGTGTAGACCTCCACGTCCGGATGCACGGCTTCCAGTGCCTTGAGGCCTTCCGGTGCGGCGACCAGGAAGATGCCCTTGATCCGCCGCGCGCCGGCGCGCTTGAGCATGTCGATGGTGGCGATCAGCGTGCCGCCGGTGGCCAGCATCGGGTCCAGGATCAGTGCATCGCGCTCTTCCAGGCGGCCGGTGAGGCGTTCGAAGTAGGGCACCGGCTGCAGGGTTTCTTCGTCGCGCTGCAGGCCGACCACGCTCACGCGCGCGGCC
Source organism: Xanthomonas sp. NCPPB 3218 (assembly GCF_056725185.1). Lineage (NCBI taxonomy): Bacteria > Pseudomonadati > Pseudomonadota > Gammaproteobacteria > Lysobacterales > Lysobacteraceae > Xanthomonas > Xanthomonas sp. NCPPB 3218. The sequence continues at coordinate 3,040,119 of NZ_CM161516.1, read as the reverse complement.
GGGATCAGCGCCAGCACGCCGGGCAGCATGCCCAACCCTGCGCGCAGGATCGGTACCAGGGTGATTTTTGCGCCGGCAATCCGCTGCACGGTCACCGGGCCGGCCCAGCCGGGTTGCACGTGCGATTCGGTGTCCAGATTGGCGGTGGCCTCGTAGGCCAGCAGGGTGCCCAGCTCGGTGACCAGTTCGCGGAAGCCCTTGGTGCTCAAGGCGGCATCGCGCAGCAGACCGATCTTGTGCTGGACGAGGGGGTGACGCACTTCGACGATTTTCATGGGCAGCGACAGGCGGGAGAGACCCACAGTGTGCCGCAGCCGGCGGCAGCGTCGCCACACATTGCGCGTGATCGCGCTTGCATATGTCATGTCAGTGAAACGTCGTAGACATAGTGTGCCCACCCATTCTTAACCGATTGGGGAAGCACCCGTGTTGAACAAGACTCCGCTGTGCCTGGCGATCACGCTGACGTTGGCGGCGGCCGCGTGGAGCCCGCTTGCGCAGGCGGCCGAGGGTGCGGCAGCTGCCACCGGTGCATCCGGCGCGGCGGCCATCGATCTGGAGCGCCTGGAAGTGCGCCCGCAGGTGGAATCGCAGGTGCGCGCAGTCGATCTCAAGCGTGGCTCCGATGCGATCCAGGATGCGGTGGCCTCCGATGCGATGGGCCGTTACCCCGACAAGAATGTTGCAGAATCCTTGCAGCGCCTGCCCGGTGTCAGCGTCACCCGCGATCAGGGCGAAGGCCGCTTCGTGGTGATCCGCGGCCTGGATTCGGCGCTCAACAGCGTCACCATCGACGGCATGACCATGGGCACGCCGGAAGACGGCACGCGCTCGGCACCGCTGGACGTGATTCCGTCCGACTCGACCGAACGGCTGAAGGTGGTCAAGTCGCCGACCCCGGACATGCCGGGCGATTCCATCGGCGGTGCGATCCAGGTCGAGTCCACCTCCGCGTTCGATCGCGATGGCCGCACGCTGCGCGGCTCGGTCGAAGGCAGCCACCAGTCGCTGTCGGGCAAGACCAGCCCGAAGGGCGCGTTCAACTACAGCGATATCTTCGACGGCACCTTCGGCGTCGCAGTGGGCGTGAACTACCAGGACCGCGAATTCGAATCCGACAATACCGAGGTGGCCTACGACAGCTTCGACGGCGGTGCGGCCGACGATCTGTTCGCCGGCGAGGTGCAGCGCCGCAAGTACTTCATCGAGCGCACCCGCATGGGCGCCAACCTCAATCTGGACTGGCGCCCGGACGCGGACAACCGCTATTACCTGCGCACGCTGTACAGCCGCTTCGACGATGCCGAAACGCGCCAGCGCACCATCTTCGGCCTGGCCGATGGGCAGGTCAGCGCCAATGGCGATGGCACCTACGAGGTGGCCGACCTGCCGGCCGATTCCATCTCCAAGCGCGTGCGCTATCGCACCAAGAAGGAGGACACCATGGCCTTGAGCGTGGGCGGTGAAAACCGTCTGAGCGCGGCCACGGTGGATTACAAGCTGGGCTACACCAAGACCACCGAGCGCGTGAACGACGAGATGGAAGCGCGCTTCAACTACGACGGCGACGATCTGTCGGCCACGGTCGACCAGAACAGCGGCATTCCGCGCCTTGGCTTTTCCGATAACGGCTGGCAGAGCAACGACGATTTCGTGTTCGACCGCTTCGTGCTTGCGCCCAAGCGGGTGGACGACAGCGAGCGCAGCGCGCAGATCAACGTGCGCTTCGACGGTGAGCATTCCAGCCTGAAGATGGGTGTGCTCGGCCGCTGGCGCGAGCGCGATGTCAATGTGGACGAAAGCGAGCTGCGTCGCGGGCCGGCGATCGATCTGAGCGACTGGACCACCGCCGCGCCGGAACACCGCGGCGGTACCCTGGGCGAAAGCATCGGCTCGGACGGCATGCGCCGTTACTGGAACACCTCCGGCAATCTGTACAGTGCGCGCCCGCAGGATGTCGGCGGCAATCTGCAGACCTCGCTGCAGGACGACTACAAGGCCACCGAAGACGTGTTCGCCACCTATGTGATGGGCACCTGGGACATCGGTGCGCTGCGCGCGATTGCCGGTGTGCGCGTGGAAAACACCCAGTTCGACGCCACCGGCAACCAGGTCGACGTGGCCGAGAACGGCCGCACCGCCACGGTGACGCCGCGCGAAGCCTCCAGCAGCTACACCAACGTGCTGCCTGGCCTGCATCTGCGCTACGACACCGGCAACGACTGGGTGCTGCGGTTTGCCGCCAACAAGACCTTGTCGCGGCCTGCGTTCGGCGATGTCTCCCCGCGCGTGAGCATCAATCGCGGCGACAACGAGGTGAACGTCGGCAACCCCGATCTCGATCCGTATCGCTCCACCAACCTGGACCTGTCGTTCGAAAAATACATCGGCAGCACCGGCCTGATCTCGCTGGGCGTGTTCAACAAGTCGATCGACGACTACATCGTGCAGACCATCAGCACCAACGATGCCGAGTTCCCCGATCTGCAGGTCACGCGCTCGATCAACGGCGACACTGCCAAGGTGCGTGGCGCCGAATTCAACTGGCAGCAGGCGCTGGACTTCCTGCCCGAAGGCTGGAACGGCCTGCTGGTCGGCGCCAGCGCCACCGTGCTGGACGGCGACTTCGATCCCGGTCTGAGCGATCGCGCCGGTGAGGACTTCACCTTGCCGCGCTCGTCCAAGCGCATCTACAGCGGCCACCTGGGCTACGAAAAATACGGCTTCAGTGCGCGGCTTGCGGCGGTGTACCGCAGCGAGTACCTGGACACCATCGGCGAAAGCCGCGCGTACGATATCTATGTCGCCCCGCATACCCAGCTGGATTTCAGCATGACCTATCAATTCAACAGCCACGTCAGCCTGTATCTGGAAGCGCAGAACCTGCTGGACGAACCGCTGGAGCTGTACCAGGGCGTGCCCTCGCGCACGCTGCAGAACGAAGAATACGGCCGCACCTATGCGCTCGGCCTGAAGGTGGCACTGTGATCGCAACGCGCACGCGGCTCCACACAACGTTACTCCACACCACGCTGCTCGCCAGCGCGCTGGCGCTGACCGCCTGCGCCAGCGCACCGGTCGACCGCGAGGCCGACGAAGCATTGCTGAAAGACCCCTTGCTCAGCGAGGCCAAGGTGGCGCACCAGGTGGTGCCGGAGGCCTTCATCACCGCGCTGACTCCGGCCGACAATCTGGATTCGCCGGCCAGCTGGAGTGCGCCCGATGGCCGCCGCTGGTTGATCGCCACCGCCAAGGCCACGCATGCGCTGGTGGTGTTCGATGGCGATAGCGGCAAACGCCTGCGCGTGGTCGGCGGCAAGGGCAAGGCGCTGGGCAAGCTGGATCGCCCGAACGGGATTTCGGTGGTCGATGATCTGGTGTTCGTGGTCGAGCGCGACAACCGCCGCGTGCAGGTGTTCTCGTTGCCCGACTTCAAGCCGCTGACCAGCTTCGGCCAGGACGAATTGCGCGAACCCTACGGCCTGTGGGTGCGCAAGCACGACGGCGGCTACGAGGTGGTGGTCAGCGACAACTACATGTCGGCGGCCAACAAGGATCTGCCGCCGCCGCTGGCCGAACTCGGTCAACGCTTTCGTCGCTATCAATTGAGCGCTGCGGGGCAGGGCTGGCAGGCGCGCTTGACCCAGAGCTTCGGCGATACCAGCGACGCGGGCGCGATCCGGATCGCCGAGTCGGTGTTCGGCGATGAAGCGCATGCGCGCCTGATGATTGCCGAAGAAGACGTCGCCGTGGGCACGCAGTTGCGCGAATACGGCATGGACGGACGCTACCGCGGCCGCAATGTTGGCGGCGGCCTGTTCAAGGCGCAGGCCGAAGGCATGACGCTGTTAGCGTGCAAGGACGGCAGCGGCTACTGGATCGCCACCGATCAGTTCAAGGACCGCAGCGTGTTCCAGGTATTCGATCGCCAGAGCCTGGCGCATGTCGGTGCCTTCGCTGGCCGGGTGACCGCCAATACCGACGGCGTGTGGCTGGATCAACGCGGCGATGCGCGCTTTCCGGGCGGGGTGTTCTACGCCTTGCACGACGACCAGGCGGTGGCGGCATTCGACTGGCGCGATATCGCGCGCACGCTGCGCCTGAAAGAGTGCGCGCCATGAGCGCGGCACGTGCGGCGCTGTCTGCAGCGCTGTTGCTGGGGGCGATGGCAGGCACGCGGTCGTTTGCCGCCGAGCGCGCCGCCGAACCGAATACCCAGGTGCCGGCGGGTTCCACCCACTATGTTGCCGATGGCTTCCCGGACCGCATCGTCGCCACGCCCGCGCAGGCGGCGGCGACCGGTTTCGCAGTGGCCTGGCGTACCGATGCCAGCGTCGACCAGCCGTGGCTGGAACTGGTGGTTGCCGGCGACTCGCCCGACCTGGGTACGCCGCGCCGCATCCGTGCCAGCACCGCCACGCTGGCCAGCGAAAACGGCAGCTCGCACCACCACCGCGCCGACATCGACGGGCTGAAGCCGGACACGCTGTACGCCTACCGCGTGCAGGGCAACCGTACCTGGGGTGCGTGGAATCATTTCCGCACCGCCGCCAGCCCCGACACACCGCTGACGCTGCTGTACTTCGGCGACACCCAGAACAAGAACCTCAGCCTGGTCTCGCGGGTGATCCGCCAAGCCTGGCGCTCGGCACCGGACGCGCGGCTGGCCCTGTTTGCCGGCGACCTGGTCAGCGGCAAGGACGGCCAGGACGACAACGAATGGGCCGAATGGTTCGAAGCCGGGCGCTGGTTGCTGGAAGGCACCGCAGTGGCACCGGCGCCGGGCAATCACGAATATCACGAAGAGGGCGAGGACACCCCGCAGGCCACGCGCACGCTCGGCAACCACTGGCCGGTGACCTTCGCCCTGCCGCGCAACGGGCCGTCGGCCACCGCGCGCACCAGCTACTGGTTCGACTATCAGGGCGTACGCATCGCCGTGCTGGACGGCACCTCGGTGCTGGATCTGGGCACCGGCCCGGCACAGGCGCAGTGGCTGGACACGGTGCTGGCCGACAACCCGCACCCGTGGTCGATCGTGTTGATCCACCAGCCGTTCTTTTCCCCGCGCGCCGATCGCGAGAACCAGAAGCTGGTCGAGCAGGTGCTGCCGGTGATCCGCCGCCACAAGGTCGATCTGGTGCTGCAGGGCCACGACCACACCTACGGCCGGCGCGGCGATGACGCAGGGCAGGTGACGCCGGTGTTCGTGGTCTCGGTGGCCGGGCCCAAGCAGTACCGGCTCTCGGACATGGCACGCAAGACCATGCGTCCGGTCGGCGAAGACACCCAGCTCTATCAGGTGCTTCGCATCGACAACCAGAAGTTGCGTTACGAGTCGCGCACCGCCACCGGACGTCTCTACGATGCGTTCGAGCTGGAGCGCGGCAGCGATGGCGGCAAGCGGCTGGTGGAACAGGAAGCCGGGCGCATCGCACCGCGCGATTGCCCGCGCAGCGCAAGCCTGAAGGGACGCGCAGACCGTTGCTGGGAGTGAGGCACAGGACAGCAGCTGCGAGACCCGCCGTACCGGATGACGAGGCTGTGAGCGAACTTCGGTTCTGGATTGATGATGCAAATCGGCGGCAGGCGTAACCATTTAAAATTGTGAATTACGTCACACTAATAATGGGACTACTGTTGCGGCTAACCGGAGCTCCATCCGGGTAGCCGGCTTCGGTGCGGTGCTTCGATGGAGGTCTGGTTCCCCCAGCCCCGAGAAGCCCCCATGATCCCCCACGTGTTCCATCTCACTGCGCCGACCAAGCACCTGCTCTGGGAAGAGCGCAAGATCCGGGCCCGCCTGCAGCGGCTGCTGCCGGGCTGGACCTGCCATGTCTGGGACGACGCCGACAACTCCGCACTGATGCGGCGCGCGTTCCCGGAATTCGCCGACCGCTACGAGGCGATACGCTTCGGTGTGATGAAGGCCGACATCGCGCGCTGCGCCTATATGCACAGCTACGGCGGGTTCTATTTCGACACCGACTACAAGCTGCTGCGCACGCTTGGCGCGGACGTACTGGCACAGCAATGCGTGCTGCCGATCGAAGAGGGCGCGCCCGGCAACGAGCAGTTCAAGATCGGCAATGCCGTGTTCGGCTCGGAGGCAGGGCATCCGTTCTGGCGCGCCTTCATCGAGCACATCTTCACCACGCATGCGCCCGAGATGCTGGAAGACCACCGGCAGATTCCGATGATCTCCGGCCCGCGCGGCTTGACGCGTTTCTACAACGCGCACGCCGGCGAGTTTGCCGGCATCGTGTTCCCGGCGCGCGACGCGTTCCATCCGGATCGCACCTGGTTCGGGCTCGGTCACCGTGGCGGCACCGTCGCGGTGGGCTCGCACCTGTGCTGGGCGTCCTGGCGCGGCAAGTCGCCACGCCGGGCCGTGACCAATTACCTGCGCCGCAAGCTGAGCGCCGTGCCGATCTGACCGGGCCGGGCAGCACATCGCCGCGACAGCAAGGGCGCGCGGTGAGCTTCGGGGCGGCCGCGCACCTGTCCGAGGCGCGCAAGTACCGCCTGCGTCGCCTTGGCTTAAAGCGGCTCGCAAAACCATGGCGCTCACCTACAGGTGGGCGCGGCCGGTGCTGGGATTCAGCGTTTACCGCTCGGATACCGAAGTTACTGCGCACCGTCCGCTACCACATGAGGACGGCTCGCCACGTCCTGTCGCTGGCTCTCAGGCGGCCTCGGCCTGGGTCTGGCGCGGACCTTCCTTCAGCGCACGCGCGATCAAGCCGACCAGCAGATCGAGTTCGTCTTCGTCCATCGCAAAGTGCGGGGTGAAGCGCAGCGAATTCTCGCCGCCATGGATGACGTTGACGCCATGATGGCGCAACCACTCTTCGGTGGAACCGGCGCCATAGCACTTGAATTGCGGTGCCAGCTCGCAGGAGAACAGCAAGCCGGTGCCCTGCACCTTGGTGATCAAACCGCCCAGCTCGGACTGCAGTGCTTCCAGCTTGGCGATCGCCTGCGCGCCGCGGGTGCGGATGTTCTCGCGCACCTGCGGGGTGAACAACGCCAGCGTGGCGCAGGCGACATCCAGCGCACGTGGATTGGTGGTCATGGTGTTGCCGTAGGTGCCCTTGCGGTACACCTGCGCGGCGTGTTCGGTCACCGCCAGCACCGACAGCGGGTACTGCGCGGCGTTGAGCGCCTTGGAATAGGTCTCCAGATCCGGCGGGTCGAGCTGCTCGAACCCGGGGTAATCCACTACCGACAGCACGCCGTGCGCGCGCAGGCCGGCCTGGATCGAATCCACCAGCAGCAGGCTGCCATGCAGGCGGGTCAGTTCGCGCGCTGCGGCATAGAACGCGGCCGGCAATGCGCGGCCCGGGTCGCCTTCGCCCATCACCGGCTCCAGGAATACCGCCTCGATGAACCAGTGATTGCGTGCGGCCTCGTCGAAGGCGCGCTGCAGCGCCGCCACGTCGTACGGCGCGATCGCGATCACCGAGTCTTCGTCGCGGTAGCTGGCCAGGTACTTGGTGTAGGTCTTGCGGCTGGAATCGGAATACAGGCCGGGGCGGTCGGTACGGCCATGGAAGCTGCCCTTGACCACCACGCGCTTGATGCTGGCACCAGCGTGACGCGCGCCCGGGTCGGTGTGCAGCTTGGCGTTGGTATCGACGATGCGCGCGGCCAGACCGACCGCTTCGGAGCCGGAGTTGAGACACATGAAGCGCGCGAACGGACAGCCGCCACGGGTATGGCCGATCTCGGCGCGCAGGGCGCGGTCGAGCCGGCGCTGCGCCAGGCTGGGGGTCATTACGTTGGCCATCACCTGCGGACGTGCCATCGCTTCGAGCACCGGCGCGGGGGTGTGGCCGAAGCCGAGCATGCCGTAGCCGCCGGCGTCGTACAGCACCGCGCCCTTCAGCGTGATCACCCAGGGCCCGCGCGCGGCCAGCGCCACGTACGGGGTCACCGCATCGTCGGCATAGAAGTTGATGAAGCCGTCCTGCACCGCACCGATCTGGGCGTCTTCGTCCAGGTCCAGCAGGTCGGCGGCCTCCGCGCGCACCTGCGCGTACTCGGCGGCCGCGGCGTCGATGGCGCGTGCAAGATCCGGGTGGTTGGCGGCCAGACGCACGATGCTGGCATCGTCCAGGCCATCGGTCAGGCGGCGGCCGGCGTGGGCACGCAGCGGGGCGAGCGGGGCGAGGACGGACATGGCGCATCTCCTGCAAGGTGGCGTTCCCTTCCTATTATCGGCAGAAGATCGGCGTTTGGCAGCGTGAATCCGGGCAGGAAGTCGGGTATTTTCGTCGAATCGACGAACCAATTGGGCAAAAGTGAAAATCACTCCCTCCGACGAACGCCTGCTGTCGCTGCTGCGCGAGGACGCGCGCGCCTCCACCGCGCAGATTGCGCGCCGGCTCGGGCTGTCGCGCACCACCGTGCAGAGCCGGATCGAAAAACTCGAACGCGACGGCGTGATCAGCGGCTACACCGTGCGCACCCACGACGCCTACGAACAGGGGCGTATCCGCGCGCATATCCTGATCACCGTGCTGCCCAAGAAGATGCCGGCCGTGGTCAAGGCGCTGCGCGACATCCCGCAGGTACGCCTGCTGCACTCGGTCAGCGGCGCCTACGACCTGATCGCCCTGGGCGTGGTCGGCGGCGTCAACGAGATGGACGTGCTCACCGACGCCATCGGCGCGATCGACGGCGTCGAGCGCACGACGACGTCGATCATTTTGTCAACGAAGTTTGAGCGGTGAGGGGCCGGGATTGGGAATTGGGGATTGGGGATTCGTAAGAGCGGGCCGCTTGCGTCCTAAACGTTCCGGTCCGCGGATCCTGCTCTTACGAATCCCGAATCCCCAATCCCCGCCTCACTGCGAATCCCCAATCCCGAATCTCCAATCCCGGCCGCAGTTACAATATGCGGCTCCTCAGCCATCCGATCCTGCGGCCTTGAAGAAGTCCGATTTCAACTATTCGCTGCCCGACGAGCTGATTGCCCAGGCGCCGTTGGCCGAGCGGGCGGCCAGCCGCTTGCTGGTGGTGCCGCCGTCGCCGCAGGCGCTGGTCGACCGGCAGGTGCGGGATCTGCCCGAGCTGCTGCAGCCGGGCGATCTGCTGATCTTCAACGATACCCGGGTGATCCCGGCGCGGTTGTTCGGGCAAAAGGCCAGTGGCGGGCGGGTGGAAATCCTGATCGAGCGCCTGCTCGGCGAGCGCGAGGCGCGGGTGCAGATCGGCGCCAGCAAGTCGCCCAAGGCCGGCAGCTGGATCGCGCTGGACGCCGGCGGCCAGGCCGAGGTGCTGGGCCGCGACGGCGAGTTCTATCTGCTGCGCTTCGAGATCCCCACGCCGCTGGAGCACTGGCTGCTGGAAGCCGGGCGCCTGCCGCTGCCGCCGTACATCCGCCGCGAGCCGGGAGTGGAAGACCGCGAGCGCTACCAGACCGTGTTCGCGCGCGAGGTCGGTGCGGTCGCCGCGCCCACTGCCGGGCTGCATTTCGACGAGGCATTGCTGGCACGCCTGCGCGAGCGCGGGGTCGAGTTCGGCCATGTCACCTTGCATGTGGGCGCCGGCACCTTCCAGCCGGTACGCGTGGATGCGCTCGATCAGCACGTGATGCACACCGAATGGCTCAACGTCGGCGCCGCGCTGGTCGAGCAGGTGCGCCGCACCCGGGCCCGCGGCGGCCGCGTCATCGCGGTGGGAACCACGGTGGTGCGCTCGCTGGAAAGTGCCTGGCGCACCAGCGATGCCGCGCCCGAGGGCGAACTGCTGCCATTTGCCGGCGAAACCCAGATCTTCATCCTGCCCGGCTACCGCATCCGCAGCGTCGATGCGATGGTCACCAACTTCCATCTGCCCGAAAGCACGCTGCTGATGATGGTCTCGGCCTTCGCCGGCCGCGAGCGCATCTTCGCCGCCTATCAACACGCCATCGAACAGCGCTATCGCTTCTTTTCCTACGGCGATGCGATGTTGCTGTGGAGCAGGGATTGGGGAGTCGGGAGTGGGGATTCGTAACAGCACTCCGCTCGCCGCCTTCTCGCTTTTGCCAATCCCGAATCCCCAATTTCCAATCCCGGCCTTTCAATGTCCCGACTCCAGTTCCAGCTTCAAGCCACCGACGGCCATGCCCGGCGTGGGCGTCTGACCTTTCCGCGTGGCACCGTCGAGACGCCGGCGTTCATGCCGGTGGGCACCTATGGCTCGGTCAAGGGCATCCTGCCCGAGCAGATCCGCGCGCTGGGTGCGGAGATCATCCTGGGCAACACCTTCCACCTGTATCTGCGCCCGGGCCTGGATGTGATCGGCGATCACGGCGGGTTGCATGGGTTTGCGCGCTGGGACGGGCCGATCCTCACCGATTCGGGCGGGTTCCAGGTGTTTTCGCTGGCGCATCGCCGCAAGATCACCGAGCAGGGCGTGACCTTCGCCTCGCCCACCGATGGTGCGCGGGTGTTCCTGGGCCCGGAAGAGAGCATGCAGATCCAGAAGGTGCTCGATTCGGACATCGTGATGATCTTCGACGAATGCACGCCGTACCCGGCCACCGAAGAGGTGGCGCGGCGCTCGATGGAGCTGAGCCTGCGCTGGGCGCAGCGCTCGCGGCAGGCGCATGACGGGCTGGGCAACGACGCGGCGCTGTTCGGCATCGTGCAGGGCGGGGTGCATCCGGACCTGCGCAGCCGCTCGCTGGACGGGCTGCAGGGCATCGGGTTCGACGGCTACGCCATCGGCGGGCTGGCGGTGGGCGAGCCGGAGCATGAGCGCAACGCGATGCTGGAACACCTGCATCCGCGCCTGCCAGCCGACCGCCCGCGTTACCTGATGGGGGTGGGCCGGCCGGAGGACCTGGTCGAAGGCGTGGCACGGGGCGTGGATATGTTCGACTGCGTGATGCCCACACGCAATGCGCGCAACGGGCATTACTTCACCTCCTTCGGCACCGTGCGCATCCGCAACGCCAAGTACGAGCGCGACCTGGACACCATCGAGCCGGGCTGCGGCTGCCATGCCTGCAGCAGCGGCTACACGCGCTCCTACCTGCGCCATCTGGACCGCTGCAACGAGATGCTGGCGCCGATGCTGGGCACCCTGCACAACCTCTGGTACTACGAGAAGTTGATGGCCGACCTGCGTGCGGCGATCGCCTCGGGAACCTTTGCCGAGTTCCGGCGGTCCTTCTATGCGGCACGCGGCGCCATCACGCCGCCGTTGCCGGGGGAAACCAGCTGAGACCGGCCGTCCGCGCCCTTGCGCGGACGGTTTGGAACCTGCATGGCATAATTCCCGGCTGTTCCGCTCCGGCGGTACCTGAATAGCGAGCGGCCGGTTGGCGCGCTGGCACCCAAACTAGGATGCACTGAATGAATCTGCTCGATTTCCTGATCCCCGTCGCCCAGGCGCAGGCCACTGGCGGCGCGCCGGCGCCCGGCCCGATGGGCGGCCTGTCCACCTTCGCGCTGCCGATCATCCTGATCGCGGTCATGTACTTCCTGATGATCCGCCCGCAGATGAAGCGCCAGAAGGAGCACAAGTCGCTGCTGGACAAGCTGGCGCGCGGCGACGAGGTCATCACCTCCGGCGGCGTGGCGGGCGTGATCACCGATATCGGCGACAACTTCATCACCGTGGAAGTGGCCGACAACGTGCGCATCCGCGTGCAGAAGAGTGCCGTGGGCCACGTGCTGCCCAAGGGCACGCTGAAGTCTGCCAACTAAGCGGCAACCAACCCGCTGCGCCCACTGTCAGGTGGGCGCAGTCGGTGCCGCGAACCGGCGCTGAGCGCGCTGCTCCGCGGCACCGCCGCATCCACCTGACGACCGCTGGCGACGTTGTATTGGCCGCCTGAAGTCGTTCTCACTGCTAGGCGCGTCGCCGGGATGGTGTCGCGCGGGACTGTCGCAATGCTTGAATTTCCTCGCTGGAAGTATTTCCTGATCCTGCTGGTGCTGGCGGTCAGCGCGTTGTACGCGCTGCCCAACATCTACCAGAAGGACCCGTCCGTGCAGATCACCGCCAGCCGCGGTGCCCAGCTCGACGACGCCTTGCGCAGCCGCATCGACGCCGACCTCAGGGCCGCCGGCATCACGCCGAAGGCCGTCACCCGGGAAGGCGACAGCCTGATGGTGCGCCTGCCAAACCTGCAGGCACAGACCCGCGCCAACGACGTGCTGCGCCAGCAACTGGGCGAGAACTACACGGTGGCGCTGAATCTGGCCTCGACCGTGCCCGACTGGCTGGCCAAGCTGGGCGGCCGGCCGATGGTGCTGGGCCTGGACCTGGTCGGCGGCGTGCACTTCGCCATGCAGGTGGACCAGAAGGCCGCGCTGGAAAAGCGCCTGGACGGCTTTGCCGAAGACATTCGCACCACGCTGCGTGACGGCCGTATCGCCTATCGCTCGGTCGAGCGCCGCGGCGACAACAGCATCCAGGTCAGCCTGAGCGAGGGCGCCAGCGTCGACGCAGCGCGTACCGCGCTGGCCAAGTCGCAGCCGACCCTGACCTACGACGTCAGCGGCCAGAACATCTCGGTCAAGGTGCCGGAGGCCGAACTCAAGCAGATCGCCAGCGGCGCGATCGAGCAGAACCTCACCACCTTGCGTAACCGCGTCAACGCGCTGGGCGTGTCCGAACCGACCATCCAGCGCCAGGGCGAAGACCGCATCGTGGTCGAACTGCCCGGCCTGCAGGACACCGCCGAGGCCAAGCGCCTGATCGGCGCCACCGCCTCGCTGGAATTCCGTGCGGTGGTCGAAGGCAATGCCGAAGACGCCGTGCGCAGCGGCAGCATCCCGCCCGAAGCCAAGGTCTACCGCGTACGCGATACCGGTGCGCCGGTGCTGCTCAACAAGCGCGCGCTGGTGACCGGTGACCAGATGGTCAGCGCCAGCGTCAGCACCGACCAGAACGGCATGCCGGCGGTGGCGGTGACGCTCAACAACGTCGCCGGCCAGCGCATGCTCGACTACACCAGCGCCAACGTCGGCAAGCTGATGTCGGTGGTCTACATCGAGCGCATTCCCACCGTCAGCATGGTCGACGGCAAGGAAGTGCGCAGCGTGCGGGTCAAGGAAGAGGCGCTGTCGCCGACCCGCATCGCCGGCGTGTTCGGCAAGAACTTCCAGACCACCGGCCTGGAGAAGGTGGAGGCCGAGAACCTGGCCAAGCTGCTCAAATCCGGTTCGCTGGCGGCACCGATGGATTTCGTCGAGGAATACGTGATCGGCCCGAGCCTGGGCGCGGAGAACGTGGAGCGCGGCGTCACTGCGGTGATCTACTCGTTCCTGTTCACGCTGGTGTTCTTCACCGTCTACTACCGCGTGTTCGGCGCGATCACCTCGGTGGCGCTGCTGTTCAACCTGCTGATCGTGGTGGCGGTGATGTCGCTGTTCGGTGCCACCATGACGCTGCCCGGGTTTGCCGGCCTGGCGTTGTCGGTGGGCCTGTCGGTGGACGCCAACGTGCTGATCAACGAGCGTATCCGCGAGGAGCTGCGACTGGGCGTGCCGGCCAAATCGGCGATTGCCGCCGGTTATGAAAAGGCCGGCGGCACCATCCTGGACGCCAACCTCACCGGTCTGATCGTGGCGGTGGCCTTGTACGCGTTCGGCACCGGCCCGCTGAAGGGCTTCGCGCTGACCATGATGATCGGTATCTTCGCCTCGATGTTCACTGCGATCACCGTGTCGCGTGCGCTGGCGGTGCTGATCTACGGCCGCCGCAAGAAGCTGAAGACCGTCGCCATCTGAGATGCGAGTCCGGCCTTGTCCCTGCAGTGCGCTGCTGGGGGCGGGGGATGAATCCCTTCGCAAGCGTTGCGCATCCTGACGGTGCGTAACGTCTAAACGGAAGATCTTTTCCATGAAATTGTTCCCGCTCCATCTCATTCCCAACGACACCAAGATCGACTTCATGCGCCTGCGCAAGCCGGTGCTGATCCTGATGCTGGTGATCGCGGTGGCCTCGGTCGGCGTTATCGTCGGCAAGGGCTTCAACTACGCACTGGAATTCACCGGCGGCACGCTGGTGCAGACCTCGTTCCAGAAGACCGTGGACGTGGACCAGGTGCGCGAGCAGCTGGCCAAGGCCGGCTTCGAGAACGCCCAGGTGCAGAACGCGCGCGGCGGCAACGAAGTGATGATCCGCCTGCAGGCGCGCGAGCAGCACAACAACCGCGACGATGCCGCAAGCAGCGTCGCCGAAGAAGTGCGCAAGGCGGTCAGTACCGCGCAAAACCCCGCCACCGTGCAGCCGGGCGAGTTCGTCGGCCCGCAGGTCGGCAAGGACCTGGCCTTGAACGGCGTGTACGCCACCGTGTTCATGCTGGTGGGCTTTCTGATCTACATCGCCTTCCGCTTCGAGTGGAAGTTCGCCGTGGTCGCCAGCCTGACCGCCTTGTTCGACCTGCTGGTCACCGTGGCCTTCGTGTCGCTGACCGGCCGCGAGTTCGACCTGACCGTGCTGGCCGGCCTGTTGTCGGTGATGGGCTTTGCGATCAACGACATCATCGTGGTGTTCGACCGCGTGCGCGAAAACTTCCGCGCGTTGCGGGTGGAGCCGCTGGAAGTGCTGAACCGTTCGATCAACCAGACGCTGTCGCGCACGGTGATCACCGCAGTGATGTTCTTTCTGTCGGCGCTGGCGTTGTACATCTACGGCGGCGAGTCGATGGAAGGCCTGGCCGAGACGCACATGATCGGCGCGGTAATCGTGGTGATCTCCTCGGTGATCGTCGCAGTGCCGATGCTGAGCATCGGGCCGTTTGCCGTCACCAAGCAGGATCTGCTGCCCAAGGCCAAGGACGTGGAGGCGCTGGCGCGTCGTCCATGATTGGTCATCGATCTTCGATCACGAAAAAAAACCGCGCGCTGCGCGGTTTTTTCGTTTTTGGCGCATCGAGCAGGGCAACGCGACGTATCGTAGGAGCGCGCCTGAGCGCGACGAGGCTTTATCGGTAACGCCTCATCGCGCCCAGGTGCGCTCCTACGGAGCAAGGCGAAGTGCGCTGGCTAAACCCGCCGAAACCAGGTCAGCCATGCAGTGCACTGCGTCGTAGGAGCGCGCCTGAGCGCGACCGGGCTTTATCGGTAACGCCTCATCGCGCCCGGGTGCGCTCCTACCGGGCCAAGCGAGCGGGCTGGCTAAAACCCGCCGGACCCAGCTCAGCCGTGCAACGCAATGCGTCGTAGGAGCGCGCCAGAGCGCGACCGGGCTTTATCGGGAATGCCTCATCGCGCTCAGGCGCGCTCCTACCGAGCTAGGTGAGTGCGCTGCAACGTCCTGCAACGCACGCACCGATCCTCGCGGACTTACAGATTCCAGTCGATCCGCATACCCGCAATCAGCGCATTCTTCAGATCGTTGGTGCGCGTCGGCTCGTTGAACTGGTCGGGGTTGATCACGTAATGCAGGTTCGGCGCGATGCGCAGGCGCTTGGTGACCTGGATGCCGTAGCTCAGCTCCATCATGATCTGGTTGTCGGCCGGGGTGCCGGTGCCGCCGGCCGAGGCGCGGGCCAGGCGCAGGTTTTCGATGGCTTCGTCGCTGTATTTCTGCTGGGTGATCACGAACGCAATGTTGTCCTGCGGGCGGCTGGCGAAGGTACCTTTCTGCACCAGGCCCAGTTGCACGAAGTGGTCCTCGATCGCCTGACCACCGGTGCTCTTGAGGATGGCGCCGAACACGGTCAGGCCGCGGGCGCCGGACGGATCCGGATTGGTGACCTGCTGTTCGAAGCGACCGAACACGCCCGAGCGGCCCTGCTTGTTCTCGTAGCCCATGCCGCTGAGTACGGCCGGGTTGCCGTTGCGGTCGCGCAGCGGGTCGGTGTAGTCGGAGTTGTCCTGCCAGCCGCCCAGTTCGTACATCGCGGCCATGCTGCCGTCGCCGCCCTTGTTCTTGTAGCCGACCGCGTAAGGCACCACCACGCCGGTGGTGTCGTCGGTGCTCCACTTCAGGCCGTGCTGGCCGTCCTGGGCCTGCACCGGGTTCACCTCGTAGGCGCCCACGTGCACATAGACCTTGGGCGTGACCCAGGCGGTGGCATGCGCGGCCCAGCTGGACACCGGCCAGTAGGTGAAGTTGCTGGTGCGGAACACGAAGGTGGGGTTGCCGCAGGCCGAGTTGCCCTGGAAGTACTGGCACAGGTCCGAGCCGAGGAAGTGGATGTTGGCCACGCTGCGGCCGGCTTCCAGTTCCAGGCGGTCGTCGAACAGTTTCTGCAGCAGGGTGAAGTTGGCCAGCCGCGTGCCCTGGCCGCCGTAGATCTCCTGCACCGAGGTGCTGTTGCCGATGCTGCTGTTGGCCAGGTTGGTGCCGTGGCGGTTGGTGACGTACAGCTTGACGGTGGCGCCGCCCCAGCCGAACAGGCGGTCCATGTCGACGTCGGTACCGACCATCAGCTGGCCGGCATAGGCGTCGCCGTTCTTGCGGCCGCCATCGATCATCGAGGCGGCTTCGCCGGTGTAACCCAGCTTGAGCTTGAAGGCATCGGCGGCATCCTGCGCGTGGGCGAGCGGGGTCAGCGCCAGTGCCAGCGACAGGCACAGCAGGCGGGGACGGGCATGGCGGGGGGCGAGGACGGTCATGGCAGGACTCCGAACGAAGGAAGGCGTGGCCGGGTGGCGAACGCGACAGCTAGGGGATGGGCAAGCCGCTGGCCGCGCACGAGGGTGCGCAGCGCAGCGGTGAAACCAGTCAGGGGTGGAGCGGGTCGGCGATCAGGCGTGGCGCATGCGCGGGCGGCAAGCGCCAGTGGTGGGGTGGCCGAAGGTCAGGCGACCACGTCGGCCACCGGCTTCTTGAGCAGGCGCAGTGCCACCGCGGTGACCACCACGCCGACCACCAGGGCCAGCACGTAATTGAGCAGGTGGGTCACCGCGTTGGGGATCAGCAGCACGAAGATGCCGCCGTGCGGTGCCTTCAACTCGGCGCCGGCGGTCATCGAGATCGCGCCGGCCACGGCCGAGCCAATCACCAGTGCCGGGATGGTGCGCAGCGGGTCGCGCGCGGCATACGGGATGGCGCCTTCGGTGACGAAGGCCAGCCCGAGCACGCCGGCGGCCGTGGCCGAGCCGCGTTCTTCCACGGTGAAGCGGTTGCGGAACACCCAGGTGGCCAGCGCGATGCCCAGCGGCGGGGTCATGCCGGCGACCATGGCGGCGGCCATCGGGGTGTAGACCTGGCTGGCGATCAGGCCGGTGGAGAACGCATAGGCGGCCTTGTTGACCGGCCCGCCCATGTCGAAGGCCATCATGCCGCCAAGCAACAGGCCCAGCAGCAACGCGCTGCTGCCCTGCATGCCGCGCAGCCAGGCGGTGAGCCAGGCCAGCAGGTCGGCCACCGGCTGGCCGAACACGTACATCATCGCCAGCCCGACCAGCAGCGTGCCCAGCACCGGCAGGATCAGCACCGGCTTGAGCCCTTCCAGGTTGCGCGGCAGGCGGATGTAGCGGTTGAGCGCGGCCACGCCGTAGCCGGCGATGAAGCCGGCAATGATGCCGCCGAGGAAGCCGGCATTGAGGTTGGCCGCGACCAGCCCGCCGATCATGCCGGGCGCGATGCCGGGGCGGTCGGCGATGGAGTAGGCGATATAGCCGGCCAGCGCGGGCACCATCAGGGTGAAGCCGGCCTTGGCGCCGATCTGAAACAGCGACCAGGCCAGCGTGCCCTGGTGCGCATCGTCGCCGGCATAGATGCCGCCGAGCGCGAACGCCAGCGCGATCAACAGGCCGCCGGCGGTGACGAAGGGCAGCATGAACGACACGCCGGTCATCAGGTGCTTGTAGGCGCCGGTGCGGCCGTTGCCGGTGTTTTCGGCCTTGGCGGCGCCCGCGACCGGCGCTGCGCCGCCGTGCACGCCGGCTTCGGCCAGCGCTTTCTGGATCAAGGCAGGGCCATCGTTGATCGCCGGCTTGGTGCCGCTCTTGAACAGGCGCTTGCCGCCGAAGCGGGCCAGGTCGACCTCGCGATCGGCGGCGATCAGCACCAGGTCGGCATCGCGGATTTCCGCGTCGGTCAGGGCGTCCTGCGCGCCGACCGAACCCTGCGTTTCCACGCGGATCTGGTAGCCGAGTTTCTTCGCGGCCTGCTGCAGGCCTTCGGCGGCCATGAAGGTGTGCGCGATGCCGGTGGGGCAGGAGGTGATCGCAACGATGCGCTTGCTGCCGGCGCCCGCGCTGCCTGCGGCAGCCGATGCATTGGCGGCAGCCGGTGTGGCGAGCTGGTTCACTGCGGCGGCCGGGTCGTCCAGTACCGCGCCCAGGCTCAGCCGCAGCAGCTGCGCGTCGCCGAAGCGGGCGGTGTCGGCATCGGCGTCGCCGATCACCAGCACCTGGCTGGCGGCGCTGGCCAGTTCGCCCGGCAATGCGCCGAGCACGCCCTGGTCGCTGCGGATTTCGATCGTCACGCTGCGCCCGGCGGCGGTGGCCGCGCGGCGCAGCGCTTCGGCCGCCAGGACGGCTTCGGTGCTGCGGTCGCCAGCGGCGATGACCACGATGGAAGAGGACATGCAAATCTCCTGCGTTGTTCGGTCGCCGGCAAGCGCCGGCGGGATACGTGGTGTCTTGCGCAAACATCGGCGCGCTGCGCTGGCGCTGCCAGCGTTCGCGCCGGCGGTGGTGCTACGAGAGCGGGTCGATGACGATCTCGCCGGCGAGCTTGCGCACCTGCTGCGGGTTCAGCCGGCGCGCATCGCCGCTTTCCAGCCGGCTGAGCGAGAACGCGGTCGCCAGCCGTGCGCAGCTTTCCAGATCGGTGGACTCGCCGAGCAGCGCGGCGGCCAGGCCGGCCACCATCGCGTCACCGGCGCCCACGCTGCTGCCCTGCGCCAGGCGCGGCGGACGCGCGATCAGGCGCTGGTCGCGCTGCACGAACAGCGCGCCTTCGGTCCCCATCGAAATGACCACCAGATGGATGCCGCGTGCGATCAGTTCGTGCGCGGCGGCGCTGAGGGCGGCACGGTCGCTCAGCGGGCGGCCGGTCCAGGCTTCCAGTTCGTGCCGGTTCGGCTTGACCGCGTACGGCAGCGCCTGGCGCGCGGCACCGAGTGCGGACACCAGCGGCGCGCCACTGGTGTCCAGCAGCACGCGCGCACCGGCGGCGCTGGCCTGGGCCTGCAGCTGCGCCCAGCTGTCGTCCGGCAGGCCGGCCGGCAGGCTGCCCGACAGCACCACCGGCAGGCCGGGGCGCAGCAGCGGGGCGAGGTGATCGGCCACGCCCTGCAGGTGCGGCTGGCCCAGGCGCAGGCCGGGCAGGTTGATGTCGGTGGTGTCGTTGCTGCGCGCTTCGACCAGCTTGAGGTTGGTGCGGGTCTCGCCGGCCACGCGCTGGCAGTGATCGGCAATGCCGCGCTCGCGGAACAGCGCCTCGAACACGCCGGCATTGCCGACCCCGAGCACGCCGAGCGCGGCGACCTGGCTGCCCCAGTCGGCCAGACAGGCGGCCACGTTGATGCCCTTGCCTCCGGCATCGTTGCGCACGCTGCTGGCGCGATGCACCGCGCCCGGCTGCAGGCTGTCGAGCTGGATGGTCTGGTCGATCGCCGGGTTCAGCGTCACCGTGATGGCGTGCAGGTTCATGCCTGGCCCTCGCGCTGCGCTTCCAGTGCGCGCACCTGTTCAGCGGTTTCGCAGTTCAGCGCCTGCTCGGCGAGCTGTTGCAGCGTGCTCAGCGCGGTGCCGCGCAGGCGTGCCTTGACCGCCGGAATGTCGTTGGGCGTCATCGACAGTTCCTGCACGCCCAGGCCGGCCAGCAGGCTGGCGCCGAACGGATCACCGGCCAGGCCGCCGCACACGCCGACCCAGCGGTCGTGTTTGCGCGCACCTTCGATCGTGCTGCGGATCATGCGCAGCACCGCCGGGTGCAGGCTGTCGGCTTCGGCGGCCAGCTCCGGGTTCTGGCGGTCGATCGCCAGCACGTACTGGGTCAGGTCGTTGGTGCCGATCGAGAAGAAGTCCGCATGGCGCGCCAGCACGTCGGCCTGCGCGGCGGCGGCGGGCACCTCGATCATGATGCCGATCGGCACCTCCGGCGCGTCGAGTTCGGCGCGGATGCGCGCGCAGATGGCGCGCAGGGTGATCAGCTCCGGCACCGAGGTGATCATCGGGAACATGATCGACAGCCGCGCCCCGTCCTTGGCGGCGCGGTACAGCGCACGCAGCTGCGGTTCGAGCAGGTCCGGGCGACGCAGCAGCAGGCGTGCGCCGCGGACGCCCAGGAACGGGTTTTCCTCGTGCGGCAGCTCCAGATGCGCCACCTGCTTGTCGCCGCCGATGTCCAGCGCGCGCACGATCAGCGGGCGGCCATCCAGCGCCTGCGCCATCGCCAGGTAGGTTGCGTGCTGCTCGTCCTCGCTGGGCGTGCTGCCGCTTTCCAGGAACAGGAATTCGGTCCGCATCAGGCCGACGCCTTCGGCGCCCTGGGTCAGCGCCATTGCAACCTGGTCGGGCAGGTTGACGTTGGCGCCGATGTCGATGTGGTGGCCGTCGCTGGTTTCGGCTGGCAAGGCGCGCTGCGCGGCTTCGCGCTCGCGGATCGCCTGCTGCTCGGCGATATGCGTGCGCGCCGCATCCAGGTCCAGCTCGGACGGGTTGATGTACAGCCGCCCACTGCTGCCGTCGATGATGGCGGTGACGCCGTCTTCGATATCCATGAGTTGGCCGCCTGCCGCGACCAGCGCCGGCAGGCCGAGCGTGCGCGACAGGATCGCGGTATGCGAGGTCGGCCCGCCTTGCGCGGTGGCCAAGCCGAGCACGCGTGCGGTGTCCAGGTTGGCGGTGTCCGACGGCGACAGATCGCCGGCCAGCAGGATGCAGGGCTGCTCGGGCAGGTCGGTCAGGCCGGCGCCGGCAGCAGCCGGGTCGAGCTGGGCCAGCACGCGGCGGCCGACGTCGCGCAGGTCGGCCGCGCGGCCGGCCAGCACCGGGTTGCCGAGTGCGGCCAGGCCCGAGGCGATCTGTTCCACCGCCTGATGCCACGACCACGCCACGCCGTGGCCTTCGACCATCAGCTGGCAGGTGCGGGTGATCAGGTCGGTGTCGTTGAGCAGCTCGGCCTGGGCCTTGAAGATCGCCGCGTCCGAGGCGCCGAGCCGGCGCTGGGTGTCGTCCTGGATCGCCGCCAACTGCTGGCGGGTGCGGGTCAGCGCGTCGTGCAGCAGCGCGCCGCCATCGCCCAGGCCGACCGGTTGATCGGCCACCTCGGTCTGCGCCGCGCGCAGCCGGTGCACGATGCCGATCGCCACGCCCGGGCTGGCGCCGATGCCGACGATGGCTGGTTGCGCCTGTGGCGGCGTCCAGCCGGCCACCGGGGCGGCGCGGCGTTGCGCGGCACGCTCGGCATCGGCCTTTTCCTGCGCGGTCAGGCTGTCCATCACTGCGCGCAGGCGCTTGAGCAGCGCACCCGCATCAGTGCCTTCGGCCGAGACGGTGATGCTGTCGCCGGCACGCAGGCCCAACTGCAGCAGGCCGACCAGGCTCTTGGCATCGGCAGCCTGGTCGCCGGCGCGCACCTGGGCGCGCGCCGAGAAACCGCGCGCCGTCTCGGCCCAACGGGTGGCCGGGCGGGCGTGCAGGCCGCTGGGGTAGGCAATGGTCCACTCGAAGGATTCGGCCAGATCGGTGGCCGGCGCGGCGCTGGTGTCGGGTGCGCGGTCGCCGGTCAAGGCCGCCACGATCACGCCGGGGTCGTCGGTGGTGAACAGCGCTTCCAACTGGGCCGGGTCCTGGATCAGGCGGGTCAGCCGGCGCAGCAGGGTGATGTGGGTGTCGGACTGGGCGGCGATGCCGACCACCAGCCGGGTGGTCTGGCCCGGGTTCCACTCCACGCCCTCGGGCAACTGCAGCACCGCGATGCCGTCGCGGCGCACCAGGTGGCGGTCTTCGCCGACGCCGTGCGGGATCGCCAGGCCGTGGCCGAGGAAGGTGTTCGCCAGGCCTTCACGGCGCCGCATGCTGGCGTCGTAGCCCGGCGCCACGCAGCCGGCGGCGACCAGCAACTGGGCGGCCTGCGCGATGGCGTCGTCCTTGTCGCGGGCATGCGCCCGCAGGCGCACAAGTTCGGGGGTGACGGGGGCGGCTGGCGACGGAGAGGACAAGACGGACTCCGGGGGTGGGGACGGGCTGGGCAGTATAGTGGGAACGTTCCCATGTTCCAGGTCAATGTGCGCTGCACAAAAACGTTGTAGTGCTTTCGGGTTAGCATCGAATCAGAGACGGCGCCTGGCCCTAGGTGCGCAAATGGAGCGGGAACGGTCCCAGTGAGTATCAGCATCAATGACGTGGCCCGGGTGGCCGGGGTTTCCAAATCGACGGTCTCGCGCGCGCTGGGCACCGGTCCGGTCAGCGAGGAGGTGCGGGCCAAGGTCGAGGCGGCAGTGCGCCAGACCGGCTACCGGCCCAACCTGATGGCGCGGCGCCTGCGATCCCAGCAGTCCGGCATCCTGGGGGTGATCGTCGCCGACATCCGCAACCCGTACTTCACCGCGTTGATCCGTGCGGTGGAGGAGGTGGCCTACCGCGCCGGCATGCGCGTGACCCTGTGCAATACCGACGAAGACCCCGAGCGCGAGGCGCTGTACCTGCAATTGATGCAGGAAGAACGCATCACCGGGCTGATCTTCGCGCCGACCCGCAGCACGGTCGGGCGCATGCACGAGCTGGTGCTGGACTACCCGACCGTGCTGGTGGACCGCGCCGGCCCCGGCAGCCGCTACGACAGCGTGGTGCTGGACAACGCCGCGGCCATGGGCGAGCTGGTTGCGCATCTGCAGGCGCAGGGGTATCGGCGCATCGGCGGGCTGTTCGGCACCAGTACCACCGCAACCGAGCGTCGCAACGGCTATCTGGCCGCGATGGCGGTGCCGGGGCTGACGCCGGCTTACCGCGAAGTGGCGCCCACCGCCGAAGCGGCGATCGCCGAAGTCGGTCAATGGCTGGCCGGCGCTGACCGCCCCGACGCCATCGTGACCAGTAACAGCCTGTTGTTGATGGGCGCGCTCAAGGCCGCCCGTACCGCCGGTCTGCGCATCCCCGACGACCTGGCCCTGGCCGGCTTCGACAACGAGCGCTGGACCGACCTGGTCGAGCCGGGGATCACCGTGGTCGAGCAACCGGTCGAGGACATGGGCCGCGCGGCGATGTCGCTGCTGCTCGAGCGTTTGAGCAATCCGCAGCTGCCGATCCGCCGCATGGTGATGACCGGCCGCTGCGTGGTCCGCGGCTCCACCGGCACACGCCCGCGCACCTAGCCGCCCTCGTCGTAGGAGCGCACCCGGGCGCGATGGGTGTTACCGGTGAGGCCCATCGCGCCCAGGTGCGCTCCTACGACGGCATGGCGGTTGTCGCGGATCGCGCTGTGCGGGTCCTGTCGAAGCACGCCATGTCACCAATCCCCGCCACTCCGTAGGAGCGCACCCGGGCGCGACGGGCGTTACCGGTGAGGCCTATCGCGCCCAGGTGCGCTCCTACGACGGCATGGCGGTTGTCGCGGATCGCGCTGTGCGGGTCCTGTCGAAGCACGCCATGTCACCAATCCCCGCCACTCCGTAGGAGCGCACCCGGGCGCGACGGGCGTTACCGGTGAGGCCTATCGCGCCCAGGTGCGCTCCTACGACGGCATGGCGGTTGTCGCGGATCGCGCTGCGCGGGTCCCGTCGAAGCACGCCATGTCACCAATCCCCGCCACTCCGTAGGAGCGCACCCGGGCGCGACGGGCGTTACCGGTGAGGCCCATCGCGCCCGGGTGCGCTCCTACGAGACATGACTGCAGCGCAGCCAAAAAAAAGCCCCGGCACTGCCGGGGCTTTTCGTTCTGCGCCATGTCCGGGATCAGCGATCCGGACGATGCGGGCCCGAGTCGTTCTGCGCGAGCAGGTATTCCTTGGACTGTTCGTCCAGCTTGTCGCCCAGCATGCGGCGCACCACCACGAAGAACAGCGGAATGAAGATCACGCCGAGCACGGTGGCGAACACCATGCCGCCGATCACGCCGGTACCGATGGAGTGACGCGAGTTGGCGCCGGCACCGGTGGAGATGGCCAGCGGCAGCACACCTAGGATGAAGGCGAACGAAGTCATCAGGATCGGGCGGAAGCGCAGATGCGCCGCTTCCAGCGTCGCCTCGCGCAGCGTCTTGCCTGCCGCACGCTGCTCCACCGCGAACTCCACGATCAGGATCGCATTCTTCGCCGCCAGGCCGATCACGGTGATCATGCCGATCTTGAAGTACAGATCGTTCGGCAGACCGCGCAGCATCGAGAAGGTGATCGCACCCAGCACGCCGATCGGCACCACCATCAGCACCGCCACCGGAATCGACCAGCTCTCGTAGAGCGCGGCCAGGCACAGGAACACCACCACCACCGACAACGCCAGCAACAGCGTGGCCGCATTACCGGCAATGATTTCCTGGTACGACATGCCGCTCCAGTCGAAACCGAAGCCCGGCGGCAGGTCGTTGTTGACGATCTCCTCCATCGCGGTCATCGCCTGGCCGGAGCTGCCGCCCGGCGCCGGGTTGCCGACGATATTCACCGCCGAATAGCCGTTGTAGCGGTTCAGTGCCGGCGAGGCGTAGGTCCAGTCGGCCTTGACCACATTGCTCAGCGGAATCATTCCCGGCTGACCATCGGCACCGGTGGCCGTGGCGCTGGGGCTGAAGAAGCTGCGCAGCGACTCCGGGCCGGTACGGAACTGGTCGTCGGCACGGATGTTGACGCGCTTGATGCGGCCTTCGGAAAAGTAGTCGTTGATGTAGACAGGCGCCAGCATCAGCTGGATCGAGCTGTAGACGTCGCTGACGTCCAGGCCCATCGACTGCGCCTGCACGCGGTCCACGTGCAACTGCAGCTGCGGCGCGTCTTCCAGGCCATTCGGGCGCACGCCCACCATGGTGTCCTGCTTTTCCGCCGCCTTGCCCAGCACGATGTTGCGCGCCTGGGTCAAAGCTTGCTGGCCTGCGCCGGAGCGGTCCTGCAGCCACATGTCGAAGCCGCCGAACTGGCCCAGGCCCTGCACGGTGGGCAGGTTGACCACGAAGATCTGCGCGCCCTTGATGCCGTAGAAGGCACCGTTGAGCTGCTGGATCAACTGCTCGGCAGTGACGTCACGCTCTTCCCACGGCTTGAGCCGGATGAAGCCCATGCCGACGTTTTCGCCCGAACCCAGGAAGCTGAAGCCGGCGATCTGCAGCATGCCTTCCACGGCCGGCTGCTTCTCCAGCACCGCACGCATCTGCGCGAAGGCCTCGTTGGTGCGGATCTTGGTCGCGCCCGGCGGCAGCTGCACGATGGCCACCGCAAAGCCCTGATCCTCTTCCGGCAGGAAGCTGCCCGGCATGCGGGTGAACAGGAAGCCGCACAGCACCACCAGCACCACGAACACGATCATCCACGGCGGCGAGCGCTTGAGGGTGTGGCCGACCACGCCGACATAGCGATGCGCCAGCTTGTCGTAGTACTTGTCGAAGGTGCGGTAGATCCAGTTCTTCTTGGTCGAATGGGTCGACTTGAGGAACGCGCCGCACAGCGCCGGGGTGAAGCTCAACGCCAGGAACGCGGAGAACCCCATCGACATGGCGATGGTCAGTGCGAACTGCTTGTAGATCGCGCCCGAAGCGCCCGGTTGCAGCGAGGAGGGGATGAACACCGCTGCCAGCACCACGGTGATGGCCACCACCGCGCCGGTGATCTGGGTCATCGCCTTCTGGGTGGCCGCCTTCGGCTCCAGGTGTTCCTCGCTCATGATGCGTTCGACGTTCTCGATCACCACGATCGCGTCATCGACCACGATGCCGATCGCCAGCACCATCGCAAACAGCGTCAGCTGGTTGATGGTGAAGCCGATCATGTACATGCCGAAGAACGTGCCCAGCAGCGCGACCGGAATCACCAGCGTGGGGATCACGGTGGCGCGGAAGTTCTGCAGGAACAGCAGCATCACCAGGAACACCAGCACGATGGCTTCCACCAGCGTATGGATCACTTCCTCGATGGAGATGCGCACGAAGGTGGTCGATTCGTACGGCGCAAACCAGGTCACGCCCTGCGGGAAGGTCGGCTGCAGCTCGTCGAGCTTGGCACCGACCGCCTCGGACACGTTCAGGGCGTTGGCGCCCGGCAACAGCTGGATACCGAAGGCGCCGGTGGGCTTGCCGTTGTACTGGGTGTCGAAGCCGTAGTTGCTCGGCCCCACGGTAACCCGTGCGACGTCCTTCAACCGCACCGTGGCACCGTTGTTGTCGGTGCGCAGGATGATGTTCTCGAACTGGTCCGGCGAGCTGAAGCGGCCCTCGGCCGAGACCGTGGCGGTGAAGCTGATGCCTTCCGGGGTCGGGTCGGCGCCCACCGAACCGGCAGCGAACTGCACGTTCTGGTTGCGCACCGCGGTCAGCACCTGGGTGGCCGACAGGTTGTAGCCCTGCAGCTTCTCCGGGTTCAACCAGATGTTCATCGCGTACTCGGCGCCGAACTGGTTGGTGCTGCCCACGCCGGGCACGCGCGAGATCTGCTCGAGCACGCGCGAGCCGACGATGTCGTTGAGCGCGTCGCGGTTGATCGACGGGTTGTCCGAGCGCAACGCGGCCACCATCAGGAAGCCGGCGTTGGCCTTGGCCACCACCACACCCTGCTGGGTGACTTCCGAGGGCAGGCGCGGCGTGGCCAGCGACACCTTGTTCTGCACCTGCACCTGCGCGATATCCGCGTCGGTGCCGGTTTCGAAGGTCAGCGTGATGGTCACGCGGCCGTTGGCGGCCGAGGACGAGTTGAAGTACAGCAGGTGGTCGATACCGGTGAGCTGCTGCTCGATGACCTGGGTCACCGCTTTTTCGGCGGTATCGGCGCTGGCGCCGGGGAAGTTGGCGGTAACGGTGACCTGCGGCGGGGCGATCGTGGGGTACGACTCGATACCCAGATTCAGGATCGAGATCACGCCCGCAAGCGAGATCAGGATCGCCACCACCCAGGCAAAGACAGGGTGTTCGATGAAAAACTTAGGCATGTCCGGGTTCCGTTACTGCTGCTTGGACTGGGAGTCGGCCGGCTGCGCCGCAGCGTCCGGCTTGGACTGTTCCTGCGCGGCCGGTGCCGCTGCATCGGCCTTGTCGGCCGCCGGTGCGGCCTGCGCGCCGCCGCCCTGGGCAGCGGCGGGAGCCGCGCCCGGTGCGCCGGGCTGGCCGCCCTGCGCCGGCTTGTTCGGATCCCACGGCACGCCCTTGGCCGGCTGGCCTTCCTTCGCCTTCTGCACGCCGTCGACGATCACCTGGTCGCCCGGGGTCACGCCCGCGGTGACGATCCACTGGCCCTTCTGCTGGCCATCGACGGTGAGATTCTTGCGCACCACCTTGCCGTCCTTGCCCAGCACCAGCGCGTAGGCGCCGGTGGCATCGCGCTGCACGGCCTGCTGCGGCACCAGGTAGGCGTTGTTGCGCTGGCCAAGGCTGGCCTTGAAGGTCACGAACGCGCCCGGCAGCAGCGCCTGCTCCGGATTGGGCAGGGTTGCGCGCAGCGACACCGCACCGGTGCTCGGGTCCACCGTCACCGCCGACACATCCAACGTACCAGGGTGCGGGTACTGCGTGCCGTTGCCCAGTTCCACATTGATGGTGGACTTGCCATCGCCGCTGAGCTGCACGTTGCCGCTGCTCTGGGCCTGGCGCAGGGCGGCCAGTTCTTCGCTGCTCATCGCAAAGTTCACGTACAGCGGGTCGATCTGGTCGACCGTGGTCAGCAGGGTCGCCTCACCGGCGCCCACCAGCGCACCTTCGGTCACGCGCTGGATGCCGGCGCGGCCGGTGATCGGCGAGGTGACGCTGGCAAAGCCGAGCTGGATGCGGGCGGACTCGACCTGGCCGCGTGCCTGCTGCACGTTGGCGCCGGAGGAGCGCTCGGTGGCTTCGGCATTGTCGATGTCGGCACGCGACACATATTGCTGCGGAGCCAGGCTGCGCGCGCGCTTGGCGGCGACCTGGGCATTGGCATAGGTCGCCTGGGCGGCGGCCAGCTGCCCTTGCGCCTGCAGCAGCGTGGCCTTCAGCGGCGCCGGGTCGATCTCGAACAGCGGCTGGCCTTCCTTGACGTCGGTACCTTCGGTGTACAGGCGCTTGAGCAGCACGCCGTCCACGCGCGCGCGCACGTCGGCCGAGCGGAACGCCGACAGCCGGCCAACCAGGTCGCGTTCCAGCGGCAGGGTCTGCGGCTTCATTTCCAGCACCGACACTTCCGGCGGCGGCGGCGCCTGCTGTTGTTCGGGCTTGCTGCAGGCAGCCAGCGCCAGGGTGATGGCACAGGCCAGGCCGAATGTGCGGAGCGGGGCGATCATCAGGAGGAACTCCGTTAGGGTCTTGAAGTGAGAAAGGAAAGCGGGGACAGCGAAGGCGTGGCAGCGACCGCGGCAAATGCGCGCAGGAAGGTGTCGACAGCGAATTGCGCCCACTGCTGCCTGGCGGGAAGGCCGGCGCGGTGGGGAACCTGAAAGCGTTGCCGGTCGAAATCCAGACCGACGATCATGCTCAACAGCAGTTCGGCCATACAGTGCGGATCGTCATGGCGCAGCTGGCCGGCCTGCATCGCCTGCTCGAAGCGCTGCGCCAGGCGCTGCTGCATGCCGACGACCCCGTCCTGGAAGATCTGCTGCGACTGATCGGGGAACCGGTGCGATTCGGCTTCCACCAACCGGCAGGTCTGTAACACATCCGGGCGGTTCAGGCGGTCAAGGTGGGCCAGCGCGAAGGCCAGCAGATCCTCGCGCAACTCGCCCGAGGCGGTGCCCAGCGGCACCGTGGCCAGGTGCACATGGTCCTGGAGCACATCGCGCAGCAGGTTTTCTTTACAACCGTAATAACTATAGAGCGTCTGCTTGGAGCAGCCGGCGCGCTCGGCCACCGCGTCCATGCTCAGCCGCATGCCGCGCTCGGCAAGCAGCGTATGCACAGCCGCATGGATGCGGCGATCGCAGTCCGAGCGCCGGGCAGCACGGTGGGAACGGGGGGTCATGGCGGTAGACTATACCGTCCAGTTTAGTTTTTAAACAGGCTTGACGGTCGCAGTTCTGTCTGCGCAACGCCTTGTGGCCCAAGCGCCCGGCCGGACTTTGCCGGTTGTGGCGGTCTGGCGGCTGGCCATGCAGGCGCCAATCCGGCGCCGCTGCAGGAATTACAGTCGGGTAGTGCTTTTGCGCCTCACCGAGGGAGAGCGCCCGACCAGGATTTTGCGCTATGCAGCAAGGCGTCTTCATCCGGCGCCGGTACAATTCAGGTTTTCCACCGAGCATCCCAGCGCTCTCATGACAGCCAAGAAAGCTGCTTCGAAATCGTCCACGACGTCGGTCAAACCGGTCGCCGACCATGCCGTCCCCGTGCTTGCCACCGCGCCGCAGGCGGTCACCCTGGAGCCGGTGTTTGCCGCGTTGCGCAAGCGCTACCCGGCCGCCCGCCAGTCCGAGGTGCAGCTGTTCGCCGCCGACTTCTACCGGCGCATGGAAGAGGACGAGTTCCCCAACCACCCGGCCGAACAGTGGGCGGCCCTGGCGGCGGACATGCTGGAATTTGCGCGCACGCGCAAGCCCGGCACGGTCAACGTGCGGGTGTTCAACCCGACCCTGAAGAGCCACGGTTACGAATCGCCGCACACGCTGCTGCAGATCGTCAACGACGACATGCCGTTCCTGGTGGACTCGGTGAGCATGACGCTGTCGGACCTGGGCATCGGCGTGCACGTGCTCGGCCACCCGGTGCTGCGCATCGCGCGCGACAAGGCCGGCAAGCTGACCGCGGTGGGCGAGGGCAAGAGCGAATCGCTGATGGTGCTGGAGATCGACCGCCAGCCTGCCGAGGACATGCCCAAAGTGGAAGCGGCGGTGCGCAAGGTGCTGGGCGAGGTGCGCGCGATCGTGCACGACTGGGCGTCGATGCGCGAAAAGATGGTGATGCTGGCCGACGACCTGGCCACCCGCCGCCTGCCGATGGACGACATCAGCCGCCACGAGGCGCAGGAGTTCCTGCGCTGGGCGGCGGCCGATCATTTCACCTTCTTCGGCTATCGCGAGTACCGCGTGGAGAAGCAGGACGGCCAGGAAGTGCTGGCGCCGGTGGAAGAAACCGGCCTGGGCCTGATGCGCGGCCGCGACACCTCACCGGCGCGCCCGGTGACCACGCTGGCGGCGCACGGCCTGAACACCTCGGCCAAGCTCAAGGATGCGCTGATCCTGACCAAGACCAATGCGCGCTCGCGCGTGCATCGGGTCGGCTACATGGATTACATCGGCATCCTGGAATTCGATGCCAAGGGCCGCATCGTCGGCGAGCAGCGCTTCCTGGGCCTGTTCACCTCCAGCGCCTACAACCGCCGCCCGTGGGAAATCCCGCTGGTGCGCCAGCGCCACGAATACGTGATGAGCAAGTCGGGGCTGACCCCGAGCAGCCACAGCGGCAAGGCGCTGCGGCACATCCTCGAGACGCTGCCGCGCGAGGAGCTGTTCCAGTCCAACGAGGAAGAGCTGTATCGCACCGCGATCGGCATCCTCGGCCTGCAGGAGCGCGTGCGCAGCCGCATGTTCCTGCGCCGCGACAAGTACAGCCGCTTCATCTCCGCGCTGGTGTACATCCCGCGCGAACGCTTCAACACCGATGTGCGGCTGCGCATCGAGGCCTTGCTCAAGGACGCGCTGCACGGCGAATACATCGATTCCAGCGTGGTGCTGGGCGAGTCGCCGCTGGCGCAGCTGCACCTGATCGTGCGGCCCAAGAGTGGCGAGGCGCTGGAATTCAACACCACCGAACTCGAGGCGCGGCTTGCGCATCTGCTGCGCAACTGGCGCGATGCCCTGCGCGAGGCGCTGGTGGCGCGGCATGGCGAGGTCAATGGCCTGCGCATGGCCGCCAACTTCGGACGTGCGCTGCCGGCCGGCTATATCGAGGACTCGTCGATCGAATCGGCGGTGTCCGACGTCGAGCATCTGGCCGCACTGGACGGCCCGGACGATCTGCACCTGAGCCTGCAGGAGATCCGTCGCGACGACGGCGTGCGGCTGGACGCCGGCGAAGGCCTGCGCCTGAAGCTGTATCGCCAGCTCGACGACATCCCGTTGTCCGACGCGATGCCGATGATGGAGAACATGGGCCTGCGGGTGATCTCCGAGCGGCCGTACCGGCTGCAGGTCGGCGAGACGCCGGTCTACATCCAGGATTTCGAGGTCGAATCGACCTCCGGCAAGATCAACGCTGCCAATGCCGACGCCGGTTTCGGCGAAGCCTTCGAGCGGATCTGGAGCGGCGATGCCGAAAACGACGGCTTCAACCGCCTGATTCTGGCCGCCGGCCTGCACTGGCGCCAGGTCGCGCTGCTGCGTGGCTACTGCAAGTATCTGCTGCAGACTGCGGTGCCGTTCTCGCAGGCCTATGTCGAGGCGACGTTCACCCGTTACCCGCTGCTGGCGCGCCTGCTGGTGGAACTGTTCGAAGCGCGCTTCGATCCGGCCACCGGCAGCGAGACCAAGGCGCAGATCTTCGCCGGGCAGGAACGCCTGCGCGAGGAACTGTCGGTGCTGGCCGGTGACGACGAGGCCACGCTCAAGGCCCTGGAGCCGGTGTTGCAGGCGCGCGGAAGCGACCGCGATGCGCAGCAGGAAGCCACGCGCGCCACGCTGCTGAAGCTGATGGACCGCGTCTCCAGCCTGGACGAGGACCGCATCCTGCGCAGCTTCATCGGTGTGATTGACGCCACGCTGCGCACCAACTATTACCAGACCGACAAGAGCGGCAAGCACGGCCACTGCATCAGCTTCAAGCTGGATTCTTCGATCGTGCCGGACCTGCCCAAGCCGCGCCCGTACCGCGAGATCTTCGTCTACAGCCCGCGGGTGGAAGGCGTGCACCTGCGCTTTGGCGCGGTGGCGCGCGGCGGCCTGCGCTGGTCGGACCGGCGCGAGGATTTCCGCACCGAGGTGCTGGGCCTGGTCAAGGCGCAGATGGTCAAGAACACCGTCATCGTGCCGGTCGGCGCCAAGGGCGGTTTCTACGTCAAGCGCTCGCCGGTCGGCGGCGACCGCGATGCGATCCAGGCCGAAGGCATCGCCTGCTACAAACTGTTCATCCAGAGCCTGCTCGACATCACCGACAACATCGTCGGCGGCAAGATCGTGCCGCCGCCGCAGGTGGTGCGTCACGACCAGGATGATCCGTACCTGGTGGTCGCGGCCGACAAGGGCACCGCCACGTTCTCCGACATCGCCAACGGGCTGGCGCTGGACCACGGCTTCTGGCTGGGCGATGCGTTCGCTTCCGGCGGTTCGGTCGGTTACGACCACAAGGGCATGGGCATCACCGCGCGCGGTGCGTGGGAGTCGGTCAAGCGCCACTTCCGTGCGATGGGGCGCGACTGCCAGAGCCAGGATTTCAGCGTGGTCGGCATCGGCGACATGTCCGGCGACGTGTTCGGCAACGGCATGCTGTTGTCGCGGCATATCCGCCTGCTGGCCGCGTTCGATCACCGGCATATCTTCCTGGATCCCAATCCGGATGCAGCTGCCTCGTTCGCCGAGCGCGAGCGCCTGTTCAAGCTGCCGCGTTCCAGCTGGGCCGACTACGAGGCCAAGCTGATCAGCGCCGGCGGCGGCATCTATCCGCGCACGCTCAAATCCATCGACATCAGCGCGCCGGTGCGCGAGGTCCTGGGGTTGGAATCCAACGTCAAGCAGCTCTCGCCCAACGAGCTGATGAACGCCATCCTCAAGGCCCCGGTGGACCTGTTCTGGAATGGCGGCATCGGCACCTACGTCAAGGC
This sequence comes from Xanthomonas sp. NCPPB 3218, assembly GCF_056725185.1. Lineage (NCBI taxonomy): Bacteria > Pseudomonadati > Pseudomonadota > Gammaproteobacteria > Lysobacterales > Lysobacteraceae > Xanthomonas > Xanthomonas sp. NCPPB 3218. The sequence goes on along the minus strand of NZ_CM161516.1, from coordinate 3,007,358 downwards.
GTCCAGCGAGTCGCACGCCGATGTGGGCGACCGCGCCAACAACGGCCTGCGCGTCAATGGCGGCGAGCTGCGCTGCAAGGTAGTAGGCGAGGGTGGCAACCTGGGCTTGACCCAGCTCGGCCGCATCGAGGCCGCGCAGGCCGGGGTGCTGCTCAACACCGACTTCATCGACAACTCGGCCGGCGTGGACACCTCCGATCACGAGGTGAACATCAAGATCCTGCTCAACGACATGGTGCAGGCCAAGAAGCTCACCTACGACGCGCGCAACACATTGCTCGCGTCGATGACCGACGAAGTGGCCGACCTGGTGTTGTGGGACAACTACCGCCAGAACCAGGCGATCAGCCTGATGGAGCGGATGAGCGTCAAACGTCTCGGCTCCAAGCAGCACTTCATCCGCACATTGGAATTGCAGGGCCTGCTCGATCGCCAGATCGAGTTCCTGCCCTCCGATGCCGAACTGTCCGCACGCAAGGCGCGCGGGCAGGGCTTGTCGCGCCCGGAGCTGTCGGTGCTGTTGTCGTACTCCAAGCTGGTGGCGTTCCAGCAGCTGCTGGAATCGGATATTCCGGAAGACCCGTATCTGTCCAAGGAATTGCAGCGCTACTTCCCGCAGCCGCTGCAGAAAAAGTACGCCGATGCGATGGAGCGTCACCGCCTCAAGCGCGAGATCATCGCCACCGCGGTGACCAACACCACCATCAACCGCATGGGCGCCACCTTCCTGATGCGCATGCAGGAAGACACCGGCCGCAGCATCGCCGAGGTCGCCAAGGCCTACACCATCAGCCGCGAGACGCTGGATGCACGCGCGCTGTGGACGCAGATCGACGCATTGGACGGCAAGGTACCCGAGTCGGTGCAGATCGATGCGCTGGAAGTGATCTGGCGCCTGCAGCGCTCGTTCGTGCGCTGGCTGCTGTTGCGTCCGGGCCAGATGCCGGGCATCACCGCGGCGGTGGAGCGTTACCACGGCCCGTTCAACGACATCCGTGTCGCCTCCGGTGTGCTCTCCGATACGCAGCGCCCGCAGTATGAAGCCAGCGTGCAGGAATGGCAGGACAAGGGCCTACCGCCGCAGCTGGCGCAGCAGTTGTCCGAGCTACGCTATCTGGAACCGGCCTTCGACATCATCGAAACCGCACGCACCCGCAAGCTCAAGCCGGTGGACGTGTCCAAGGTGCATTTCCGCCTGGGCGAAGCGCTGCGTTTGCCGTGGTTGTTCGAGCAGATCGACGCGCTGGAGGTCAACGGCCGCTGGCACGCGGTGGCACGTGGTGTACTGCGCGACGAGCTGGCCGCGCATCAACGCGCATTGGTCGGTCAGGTGCTGACGATGTCAGGCAGCACGGCCGAGGACAAGGTGGCCAACTGGCTGGCACGCGACGATTCCAGCCTGCGCTTCACCCTGGCCATGCTCGCCGATGTGGCCGAGCAGAAGACCCTGGACTACCCGACCGTGTCGGTCGCAGTGCAGCGTCTCGGGCAGCTGGCGGCACACGGGATGTAAGCGTGTGCAGCGAGGTGATGGCGGAGCGAGTGCTTCGTCATCATCCTCGCGGTAGCCGGACGGCAACGTCGTTGTCTTGCATCAAAGAGCCGCCTTTCGGCTTGCTGCTGTGCACCTCAAACGACGCTTGCTGGTGAGTCGAGCGTGCGGTGCCCTCACCGCCCGCGGGACACGTCGTGAATTCGTCCGTGCAGGCTCCTTGGCGGCACCAATGCCGCCAAGGGCCCTGCAGACAAGCCGCAGATTGGGTGCCCTGTATCCTGCTTCTTACTTGATCTTGACGACCACCTTGCCCTTGGCGCGGCCTTGCGCCAGATACTCCAGCGCCTGCTTTGCCTGGTCGAACGCAAACACCTTGTCGATGACCGGGCGGAGGCGTTCGGCTTCGAGCAGTTCGCCGATTTTGGCCAGTTGCGTGCCATTGGGGCGTACGAACAGGAACGAGTAGGCGACGTTGTGCTTGTTCGCTAGACGGATGATCTTGCGGCTCATCATGGCGAAGACGAATTGCAGCACCACATTCAACCGGCGTGCGCGGGCAAAGGCTGCATCCAGCGGCCCGACCAGCGACACGATCCTGCCGCCGGGTTTGAGGATGGCGAGCGATTTTTCGATCGTATCGCCCCGCATCGTGCCAAGCGCGATGTCGTAGCCGCGCAGCACGGTCTCGAAGTCCTGTTGCCTGTAGTCGACCACCTCATCTGCGCCAAGGCTGTTCACCAGCGCGACATTGCCGGTGCTGGTGGTGGTGCCGACGGTGGCGCCGAGGTGTTTTGCCAACTGGATGGCGATGGTGCCGATACCGCCGGAACCGGCAGGAATGAACACTTTCTGGCCAGGCTGCAGGTCGGCACGTTCCTTCAGGGCCTGCCAGGACGTGAGCGCGACCATCGGCAGCGATGCCGCCTGCACAAAATCCAGATTGGCCGGCTTCAGCGCTGCGGCGCTTTCCGGTACCGCGACATACTCGGCGATGGTGCCACGGCCAAGATCGAACACGCTGGCAAAAATCGCATCGCCCCGCTTGAAGCGGATGACGCGGCTGCCGACGTCGATAACGATCCCGGCCACGTCGCTGCCCAGCGTGGCGGGCAGCTCGAACTTCACCACGGGTTTGAAGATGCCGGTGGGAATCATGTTGTCGATCGGGTTTACGCCAGCGGCATGCACCTCGACCAGCAGTTCGTCGGGCTGCAGCGTCGGGCGGGCGCGCTCGCTGAAGCCGATGTCGGGAGATTTGCCATAGCGTTTGAAGGTGAGTGCTTTCATCTGGTTCGGGTCCACTGCTGTCGTTGTCTGGATGCGTGGCCGGGCGCGATGCGATCCCCGGCCGCCTTCACCTGTGCGCTGGCAACTGCGTGCCTGCCGCCTGATCGCCATGTGGGCGGTTTGCATCGATGCATCCATGCAGCAGGGCGAATGCGCGACACATCAGCGCAGGCCCGCAGCGCTCACCCTGGCAAGCGCTGCGGGCAGGTACGCCGCCGGGCCGGTCAGGCCGCTGGCTGATAGCGCTCGGCGGCGGTGGCCTGGCGGATGTCAGACAGCAGCCCCTGGCGCGCGCCATCCAGTGCGTCCCAACGTTCGGCCACGTGCAGCGGCGGGATGGTGACCAGTTCGCGGCGATCAAAACCAACCAGCGCGGCATCGACCAGTTCGCCCACGTCCATCAGATCGCTGAGCGTGTTGACGTCGATACCGGCACGCCCCCAGATCTCGGTGCGCGTACCGGCCGGCAACACGGCCTGCACATACACGCCCTTGGAGCCCAGCTCCAGGTGCAGCCCCTGCGACAGGAACAGTACGAAGGCCTTGGTGGCGCCATAGACGCTCATGCCGAATTCGGGAGCGAAGCCCACCACCGAGCCGAGGTTGACGATCGCGCCGCTGCCGGACTGCGCAAAGCGCGGCGCAACCGCGGCAGACAGGCGGGTCAACGCGGTGACATTGAGCGCCAGCAGGCGGTCGATTGCCTCGGCGTTCTGCTGCAGGATGCCGCCGGACTGCGCCATGCCTGCGTTGTTGATCAGGACGCCGATTTGCGCGTCGTCGCGCAGGCGGGCTTCCACTGCGGTCAGGTCGGCGGGCTGGGTCAGGTCGGCCTGCAGCACGTCGACGTTGACGCCATGTGCAGCGTGCAGACGCGCCGCCAGCGCATCCAGGCGGGCCTTGTCGCGTGCGACCAGCACCAGGTTGTGGCCACGTTGCGCAAAGCGCTCGGCGTAGACGGCGCCGATACCGGTGGAGGCGCCAGTGATGAGGACAGCGGGAAGTGTGGACATGCAGAATTCCTTGATGACAGTGGATGAAAGACGCCAGGCGAGACAGCCTCAGCCGGCGAGGGACGGGTAGTCGATATAACCTTCGGCGCCACCGCCGTAGAGCGTGGCCGGATTCAACGGCGCCAGCGCTGCGCCGGTGTGCAGACGTTCGACAAGATCGGGGTTGCTGATGAACGGGCGGCCGAAGGCCACCAGGTCGACGTTGCCTGCGCGCAACTGGGCGTTGGCCAGTTCCAGGTCGTAGCCGTTGTTGGCCAGATAGGTACGGGTGAACTTGCTGCGCAGCGCGGCATAGTCGAACGGGGCCGCGTCGCGCGGGCCGCCGGTCGCACCTTCGACCACGTGCAGGTAGACGATGCCCAGCGCATCGAGCTGCTCGGCGATGTAGTCGTAGTGCGGCTGCGGATCGCTGCCGGAAATGCCGCTTGCCGGCGACACCGGCGAGATGCGCACGCCAGTGCGATCGGCACCGATTTCCTTGCTTACGGCGGCCACCACTTCCAGCAACAGGCGCGCGCGGTTTTCGATCGAGCCGCCGTAGGCATCGGTGCGCTGGTTGGCGCCGTCCTTGATGAACTGCTCCAGCAGGTAGCCGTTGGCGCCGTGTATTTCGACACCATCGAAGCCGGCGGCAATCGCATTGGCCGCTGCCTGGCGGAAGTCGTCGACGATGCCCGGCAGTTCGTGCAGCTCAAGGGCGCGTGGTTCGGAGACATCGGCAAAGCCGTTGTTGACGAACACCTTGGTCGCCGCGCGGATCGCCGACGGCGCGACCGGTGCGGCGCCGCCCGGCTGCAGGTCGACATGCGACACCCGGCCCACATGCCACAGCTGCATGAAGATGCGCCCGCCCTTGGCATGCACGGCGTCGGTGACTGCTCGCCAGCCGGCGATCTGCTCGGGCGTGTACAGGCCAGGGGTGTCCTGATAGCCCTGGGCCTGGGGCGAGATCTGGGTGGCCTCGGTGATCAGCAGGCCGGCCGAGGCGCGCTGGGCGTAATAGGTGGCCGCCAGTGCGCTCGGCACCAGGCCGGCGCCCGCACGGTTGCGGGTCAGCGGAGCCATCACGATGCGGTTGGCCAGGGTCAGCGCGCCCAGTGCATAGGGTTCGAACAGCGAAGGGTGGGTCATTGGCGGTGCTCGGAATCAGTGGTTGACAAAGATTACGATCAAAATCTAAAGTGTCAACACTTTGATGACGAATGACATCAAAGTAAGCTGCCGCTCTCCCCAGTCCCGCACAAGCACGGAGTGTCCCCACGATGAAAGTGACCAAGGCACAGGCGCAGGCAAACCGGGCGCACGTCGTCGAGACGGCCTCGGTGCTGTTTCGCGAGCGTGGTTACGAAGGGATCGGCATCGCCGATCTGATGGCCGCTGCAGGGTTCACCCACGGCGGCTTCTACAAGCAGTTCCGCTCCAAGGCGGATCTGATGGCCGAATCGGCGGCCTGCGGGCTGGCCAACATCGCCGCGCAGACCGAGCACGTGGACAAGGCGGATTTCGTGAACTTCTATCTGTCGCGCGGACATCGCGACAGCCTTGCCACCGGTTGCACGATGGCGGCGCTGGGCGCCGATGCCGCGCGCCAGCCGGAGGAAGTGCGCGAGGCGTTCGCCACCGGGGTCGAAAACCTGTTGGCCTCGCTCGACCGCAGCGGCGCTGCGCCCGGCACCGCCGAGGCAGCAGCGGAGCGCGCCAGCAACCTGGACATGATGGCGCACGCCATCGGCGCCATCGTGCTGTCGCGGTCGTGCCCGAACGATTCGCCACTGGCCGACGAAATCATCGCGGTGTGTCGCGACCAGATCCTGTCGTCGTTGCAGGCATCCAACTAACCGACAGGCGTGCATCCGCCACACACGTTGTCGAGCTTTCACCGGTAGGACTGCGTTTTTAGCCAAGCCATCGCTTCCCAGTCGCGGCGTGATCGTCAATCGACTGCCGCCCTGTCACTCACTGCACTCAAGGAAATCCAATGACAAGCAAACCCCCTGTTGCGCTGGTGACCGGCGCCTCCTCCGGCATCGGCGAAGCAACTGCCAACGCGCTGGCTGCCGCCGGTTATACGGTGTACGGCACCAGCCGTCGCGGCGCGCAGTCCGGGCAGCGCGCCTTTACGCTGCTGGCGCTGGATGTGACCAGCGACGAATCGGTCGACGCCGCGATCCAGGAGCTCCTGCGACGGGAAGGGCGCATCGACCTGCTGGTCAATAACGCCGGTTTCGGTGTGTCTCCCGCCGCTGCGGAGGAAAGCTCGATCGAGCAGGCCAAGGCCATCCTCGACACCAACTTCCTCGGTGTCGTGCGCATGACGCGCGCAGTGGTGCCGCACATGCGCCGCCAGAGCAGTGGCCGCATCATCAACATCGGCTCGATCATCGGGCTGGTGCCCACGCCGTATGCGGCGCTGTACGCGGCCAGCAAGCACGCGGTGGAGGGTTACTCCGAAGCGGTGGACCACGAGCTGCGCAGCTACGGAATCCGGGTCACGGTAATCGAGCCGGCCTATACCAGGACCCAGTTCGAAGCGAACACTCTCGCCCCGGATGCGCCACTGGAAAACTACCGTCAGGTGCGTACCCAGGTCGGCCAGGTGGTGGCGCAGGCAATGGCAAGCGCAGACGAGCCCTCTGTCGTCGCCGACGTGGTGGTGAAGGCGGCGCGCGCGCAGCAGCCCAAGGTGCGCTACACCGCGGGCAAGATCGCCGGACAGCTGCAGTTCCTGCGGCGGTTTGCGCCGGCGGGTGTGTTCCAGGCGTTGATTCGCAAGAACCTGCAGCTCGATGCGAAGACGCCACCCGAGACCACGACGCCATCCCACGCCGGATAAGCCCGGCCGACAAACCACTGCAAGTGCCGGCCCTGGCGGTGAGCGCAACAGGTTTCAGCTGCGCCACGCCGGGTTGCACTGCTGCACAAACGAGCCGCAGCGACTGCAGTGTGCATGCCGTTACCGATGCGTCGGTGGTGACGCGGTCGCTCGCGGTCTTGACCCCAACAGGAGAAGGCAATGACCTTCGATGCAGTGGTTGCCGCTCAGACCAGCGAGCCGGTGGTTACCAGGCTGGTCCGGTTCAACGAAGACGCGTTGATGCCGGGCGAGGTGAGGGTTGCTGTCGAGAATTCGACCGGCAACTGCCACCACGCGATGGCGGTGGCGGTGGCGGTGAGCAGAGCTGGCCCGATCATTCGCCATCTTCCGCTGATTCCTGGCGTCGATCTTGCCGGTGTGGTCCAAGCGTCCCGCGATGCCGGCATTGCAGTTGCAGACCGGTTGCTGGTCGATGGCCGGGGATTGCATCAGCCCCACTCTGGCGGCGAGGCGCGGAAGGTGCAGGGGCGCACGGTCGTGGAGGTGAACGCATGAGCGCGCCGACTGCATCGCGCGCATTTCGCTACCTGGCCACGCTGTCGGCGTTGTCGTTCTTCGCGTTGGGCGCTGCCTGGCTGCTGGCGCCTGCGGCCATGCTGGCAAATTGGGGCGTGGCCTTCGACAGCGACGCGCTGGGCGTGCTCGGCCGACGCGCCGCACCGCTGTATGCGGCCATCGGCGTCATGCTGCTGCTGGTGCGAACGGCGCCACCGTCGCCAGGGCGCCGTGCGGTGGTTGCGGGCTTTGTCACCGCGTGCCTGTTGTTGGCAGTGCTGGGCGTGGCGGAGTGGGTGGCCGGGCATGTCAACGCCGGCATCTTCGCGGCAGTTGCGATCGAGATCGGCTTTCCGCTGGCGTTCCTGCTGGTGACGCGTGCCGAGGCCGCGTCGCGGCAAAACGACAAGGCGCGATGATGGCAGGCATGGCGGCACCTGTGGGGTGCTGTCATGCGAGTTGGCGGACATGACACGTTGCAAGACTGGTCAACCAAGCAGTGCGAGCAGTTGGCAACTGGATGAGGATGTCGCATGGAAACCACAGTTGCCGGGGCGGTGCACGCCGATTCCAGTCACGGCTATGTAGCTGTGCCGGCTACGCAGCCTTGCTGTCAGCCGCTCGAAGCCCGGTGCCCGCTCATTTCCTGCCCGGCATCCTTGTCGAAACGCACATGCCACCAGGTGGCGCTGAGGGAAATCAGGCTGACCACGCAGAACGCCAGCGAAAAATCGCGTTGCGCAGGCTGGGTGTGATCGCCGGCCAGCATCGCCAGCTTGAGGATCATTGCGCCGGCGCATACGCCGACCGAGAGCATCAGTTGCTGCAAGGTGGTGTACAGGCTGCTGGCGCGGCTCATGCGCGATGCGGGCACGTTTTCGTAGGCGATGGTGTTGTAGGCGGCGAACTGGAACGACATGAACGCGCCGCAGCACAGCAGCAGGCCGAACATCAGCGCCGGCGGCCAGTCGGGCCGGAACAACGCGCAGACCATGTAGCCCAGGCTGGCGAGCACACCGTTGCCGATCAGGCTGTTGCGATAGCCGAAGCGGCGCAGCAACTGCGGGGTGATGCTGCGCATCAGCAGTGCACCGAGCGCGGTGGCCAGGATCAGGCGCCCGCTGTGTGCGGCACTCATGCCGAAGCCGATCTGGAACAGCAGCGGCAGCAGGAATGGATGCGCGCCCTGGGTGATGCGCATCAGCGCACCGCCGATCACCGACAAGCGGAACGAATCGATCCGCAGCAGGCTCAGGTCCAGCAGCGGAGCGGGGTGGTGGCGTGCATGCCCCAGATACCCCAGCGCAGCGCTGCCGCCGATGGCCAGCAGCCAGCTCGCGGTACCGATGCCGTCCTGCTGGCTGACCATTTCCAGGCCGAACAACAGGCAGCCCAACGCGGTGCCGCACAGCACAAAACCGCGCAGGTCGAAACGTGCCGGCGCCGATTCGGTGGGGATTTCCGGGATGAAACGGCGCACCAGCAAAAAGCCGGCAATGCCGATCGGCACGTTGATGTAGAAGATCCAGCGCCAGTCCAGATACGAGACGAAAAATCCGCCCAGCGGCGGGCCGAGCATCGGGCCGATGAAGGCCGGCACCAGCGTCCAGGCCATGGCCGACACCAGGTGACGGCGCTCCACCGTGCGCAGCAGGATCAGCCGGCCGAGCGGGGCCATCATCGCGCCGCCGGCGCCTTGCAGTACGCGCGCGGCGACCATGGTGGGCAGGCTGTCGGCCAGCGAACACAGGATCGAGCCGCCGACGAACACCCAGATCGATGCGCCGAACACGCGGCGCAGGCCGAAGCGGTCGGCGATCGCGCCGCTGGCCGGGATCAGCACCGCCAGCGCCAGCAGGTAGCTGGTCATGGCGATGCTCATCGCCGGCGCGGCAACGCCGAAATCGCGCGCCAGGGTCGGCAGCGCGGTCGCCAGCACGGTGGCGTCCATCTGCTCCATGAAGATGGCGCAGGCCAGGATCAGCGAGATGATGCGGTAATCGGGATAACGCGGCGGCGTGACGCCGGCCTCGGACACGCTGGAGGACATCGGACTCTCGGTTGCGGGGCCGCATCGGTGGCGCGCAGATGGCGATCGGACCGGCCCGCGTCGCACGGTGTTGTGCGGCGCAACATGGCTATTGTCCGCCCGTGCGAAGCGGTGTTCAAGCACGCGCCAGGCAACACTGCGTACGCATCACAGGGCCGATAACACCACCAGCCCACCTGAGAGAGCCGTACGCCCCGAAAGACGGGCGCGAATGCCTTGTGCCAACTCACCCGATCGGCCCAGAAACTGATCAGCCCGTCCCGCGCTCCCCGCTCTTCGATTCCCGATTCCCCAATCCCCAATCCCAATTCCCGATTCCCGGCTCTTCAGGTCCCCGGCGCCGCGCTATCCCAGGCATCCATGATCTGCAGGACCTGCGGCAACGCCTCGCGAAATTGCTGCACCAGGCGCGGTTCCAGTTGCTTGCCTGCCATGCTGTCGAGCTTGCGCATCGCATCGTCCACCGTCCACGGCGCCTTGTAGGCGCGCCGCCCGCACAGCGCGTCGAACACGTCGGCCACCGCCACGATGCGCGCCGATTCGGGAATGGCCTCGCCGGCCAGGCCGTTGGGATAGCCGCTGCCGTCCCAGCATTCGTGGTGATGCAGCGCGATTTCCGCAGCCAGCTGAAACACCGGCCCGCGTCCGTGCCGCAGCAGGTCGTGGCCGACCTGCGGGTGCTGGCGCACCACGGTGCGTTCGTGTTCGTCCAATGCACCGGGCTTGTGCAGGATGTTGCCGGGCACCGCGATCTTGCCGGCGTCGTGCAGGGGCGCGGCATCCTGCAGCAGCTGCGCCCGTTGCGCCGGCCAGCCGACCTGCTCGGCCAGCACCTGCGCATAGGCGGCCATGCGCCAGATATGCGCGCCGGTGTCGGCATCCTGGCCTTGCCCGGCGGTCCCGAGCAGATGGATCGCATCGCGATAGTGCTGCGCCAGGCGCGCGCTTTCGGCCAGCTTCAACTGGGTGGCGATGCGCGCCTTGAGCAGGGCGGGCGAGTAGGGCTTGCTGACGTAATCGGCCGCGCCCGCTTCCAGTCCGGTACGTTCGTCGTGCTCGCTGCTGCGCGAGGTCACGAACAGGATCGGGATGGCCGTGCTGGCGGGCTGCTGCTTGAGCGTGCGCGCCACCGCATAGCCATCCATATCGGGCAGCTCGACATCCAGCAGGATCAACGCCGGCGTGTGGCGGAGCACCGCCTCCAGCGCTTCGCCGCCGGACTTGGCGAACACCAGCGGAAAATCGTCGCGCAGCAGCTGGCGCAGGGTGGCCAGGTTGCTGGATTCGTCGTCGACACACAGCAGGGGACGATGCGGCATGGAGGCTCCTTGCCAGCCGGCGCGGTGAGCGGTCAGCGCAGGTGAGTGGCTTGCCAGTCGCGCAAGGTGGCCTCGGCGCGACGGAAGTCGAAATCTTCCACCGCACGCTGCAGTGCTTCCTGCAGGTTGCGCGGCAGATGCGGCGCGCAGATCAGCAGCGCGTGGTCGATCCTGTCGGCATCGTCGCTGCCCAGGGCCGCTTCCAGGATCTGCACGCTGTCCGCGTCCAGCGCGGCATCGTCATCGCCTGCTTCCGTGTCGCTGTCGCCGTGTTGCAGGAAGGCATGGACCGCCGCGGCGGTACGCTGCATGGTGTCCTTGAGTGCGAGCAGTGCCGAGGTGATGTCGTGTCCCTGCTCGATGCGGGTTTCCAGGTCGCTGGCGGCACCGGCCAGGGCTGGCAATGCCAGCGACCCGGCCGCGCCGCGCAGCTTGTGCGCCAGCGCACCGATCGCCGGCAGCTCGTTGCGGCGCAGATGTTCGGCTGCGGCCTCGGCCGGGTCGGGGTTGTCGCGCAGCAGTTTGAGCAGATAGCGCTCGTACGGTTCGCGCTCGCGCCACAGGCTGCGTGCACGCGCCGCATCCAGCACCTCCGGGTCGGCGTGTTCCCACTCGGGGCCGCCCTGCACAGCGGCCTCGTGCGGCAGCGACGGGATGCGCCGTACACCCGGCTGCAGGAAGTGGCGGATGGCGGTGACCAGTTCCTCCACATTGAACGGCTTGGCGATGAAACCGTTCATGCCCGCTTCCAGCGCTTTCTCCTGTTGCGGGCGAAAGGCGCCGGCAGTCAGCGCGATCACCGGCAGGCTGGCCAGCGCGGGGATCTGCCGCAGCCGCCGCGTGGCTTCATAGCCATCGACCACCGGCATCTGCACGTCCATCAACACCAGCTGGAACAGCTCCGGCGCACGCCGCAGCGTGTTGATGGCCTGTTCGCCGTCGTGGGCGACCGTGACCATGGCGCCTTCGCCTTCGAGAATGCGCTGCGCCACTTCGCAGTTGATTTCGCTGTCGTCCACCAGCAGCAGATGCGCGCCTTCCAGCCGACGCGCCACGAAGGTGGGCGCCACCGGCCGCGCGCCGGGGCGTTCGTGGACCAGTTGCTCCACCAGCCGGTGCAGCGCCGCGCTGGTCACCGGCTTGGTCATCACCGCATCCAGGTCCTGTTGCTCGGGATGCTGCTCCAGCAGCCGGCGCTCGTAGGCGGTGACCATGACGATCACCGGATGCGGGCCGGGCACGGCGCGTGCACGGATCTGCCGCGCGATCGCCACGCCGTCGATATCGGGCATGCGCCAGTCGAGCAGGAAGATGTCGTAGGGCTCGCTGGCCTGCTCGATCGCCTGTAGGGCGGCCTGGCCGCTGGCGACCGCATCCACGCGCCAGCCGAGTTCGCTGGCGATGCGCACCAGGTTGTTGAGCGCCGCATCGTGGTCGTCGGCGATCAACACCCGCGGCATCGCTTCCGGCGGCAGCGTCGGCAGGTCGCGCTGCGCCAGCGGCGGGGCGGATTTTTCCAGCGTCACCACGAAGTAGAACTCGCTGCCGCGGCCGGGCACGCTTTCCACCTCCAGCTCGCCGCCCATCAATTCGATCAGGCGCCGGCTGATGGTCAGGCCCAGGCCGCTGCCGCCGTAGCGCCGGCTGGTGGAGGTGTCGGCCTGCAGGAACGGCGAGAAGATCAGGCTCTGCTTTTCCTTGGAAATGCCGATGCCGGTGTCGCGCACCGAGAACAGCAGCTTGAGCTTGTTCGGATCGCCGCTGGGGAAGCGCCGTACCGACAGCACCACTTCGCCCTGCTCGGTGAACTTGATCGCGTTGCCGACCAGATTGACCAGCACCTGGTTGATGCGCAGCGCATCGCCGAGCAACCAGCGGCAGTCGCGCGGCAGTGGCTCGACGATCATTTCCACCGGTTTGGTGCTGAGCGAGGAACGCATCAGGTCGGCGATGTTGTCGAACAGTTGATTGAGGTCGAACGGTGCGCGTTCCAGATCGATGCGCCCGGCCTCGATCTTGGAGAAGTCCAGGATGTCGTTGATGATCTCCAGCAGCGAGCGCGCGGAGCGGTCGATCTTGGTCACCATGTCCTGCGCCGCACCGGGCAGTTCGCTGCGCTGGAGCAGGTACAGCATGCCCAGGATCGCGTTCATCGGGGTTCGGATCTCGTGGCTCATGTTGGCCAGGAAATCGGACTTGGACTGGTTGGCGCTCTTGGCCGCATCCATCGCTAGGCGCAGTTGTTTCTCGTGCAGTTTCTGCTCGGTCAGGTCCACCGCCATGCCCAGGTAACCGATCACCTGGTCGTTATCGTCGCGCAGGGTGCTCAGGGTCAGCAGCACCGGCAGGCGGCGGCCTTCGTGGCTGACGTAGGTCCATTCGCTGGTGTCGCTGCGGCCCAGGCTGGTCAGCGCGGCGATTGCCTCCAGCGTATGCGCCACCGGCGCGCCGGTCTGCTCGGAGAGCAGGTGCGCGCGCTGCTGCAGTTCTTCCTGCTCGATGAACTGGCCGGCCTTGCGGCGGCCGATCACCTCGTCGGCGTTGTAGCCCAGCAGTTTTTCCGCGGCGCGATTGAACAGCGTGACAAAGCCGCCGGAGTCGGTGGCGATGATGGCAAAGCCGGCGTGTGCCAGGATCGCCCGGTGCAGCGCGGAGAACTTCATCAATTCGCTGGTGCGTTCGGCGACCTGGTGTTCGAGCGATGCATTCAGGTCGACGATGCGCTGATGCGAACGCACCCGCTCGGAGATGTCGCGGAAGAAATGCGAGTGCCCGCTCAGGGTGGCATCGCGTTCGATGATCGGGGCCTTGCTGGCCAGCACATGGACCAGATGCCCATCGCGATGGCGCATGCTCAGCGCGGCCGAGGTATCGACCGAATGGTGCTCGTCGGCGTGCTCGATGTCGGGGATCGCATATGGCTGCGGCGACAGCAGCATCGTCAGGTTCTGGCCGATCGCCTCGTCCGCGCTGTAGCCGAACATCGCTTCGGCAGCGGGATTCCAGTGGGTGATGTGTCCGTCCGGGGTTTCGGCAACGATGGCCTCGCTGGAATGGCTGACCAGTGCCGCCAGCTCCATCTGTTTGCGCAGCACTTCCTCGCGCCGCAGGCCGTTGCTGAAATACAGCACCAGCAATGCCGCCAGCAGCACCGACACGCCCAGCACCAGGCCGCCGGTCAGCCATGGCGAGGTCTGGTTGAGCGAGGCCAGGAAGCTGGCGGTGGGGTGGGCGGTGATGATCCAGGTGCGGCCGTAGATCTGCAGCTGCTGGATCACCGGCGGGCGACGCGCGCTGTCGCTGGACGGCGTGCCGCTGCGAAAGAAGTTGTGAGTGGGCTCGTTGCGGTCGGACAGATCCAGCGCCACGTCGTCACGCTCGCCCAGGGTGCTTTCCACCATCTGTTCGACGCTGAAGGGCGCGTACACCCAGCCGCTGGTCGCGGCCATGCGCTGTTGCGGCGTCTGCAGCGGCATGCCCTCGCGATAGACCGCCAGCAGCACCAGGAATCCGCTCTCGCTGGGAATGCGATAACCGGACAGCGAGATCGGCGAGGTCATGATCGGCACGCCGCTGCGTGCGGCCTGCAGTGCCGCTGCGCGGCGACGCGGATCGGAGGCGATGTCCAGACCGATCGGACGGTTGCCCGAGGACTCCGGTTCGAAATACAGCACGATGTAACGCTCGCCGTCCCAGGGCGCCAACGGCCGGCGCTTGATGTCCGGTGCACCGTCCGCGCGCGCGGACTGCAGGAAGGCCTCTTCGTCGGCGGGCGCAACGCGATGGATGTAGCCGTAACCCAGTACGCCGGGGAACTCGCGCGTGTAATCGCGCGAGCGGCTGTACAAGGTGAAGCGGTCGCGACTGATGACATCCTTGCCGGCGCCGATCAAGGCACCGCGTGCGCCGCGCAACCCGTGTTCGAAGGTATACATGCGCTCGCTGATGTTGCGCGTCAGCGTGCGCACGACATAGTTGAAACGCTGCTCGCGCTCGAGCTCGTTATGTCGCTGTAGCGACAGGCCGGCGAGAATGGCGGCAATCAGACCTGTGGCGAGAATCAGCAGGGCACCGATCGATGCGCGGCGCCCGTATTTTCTGCGCAGATCCCAGCGGCCATTCGGCATTTCTGTTCCTTTGCCTTGCCTGTTGCGTGCCCGGTGTGCTGGCCGACGGCGAGGTCGGTCTCGTGGTGGCGCCTGACGATCATCAGAACCCGTGCAAACTCCCCGGCGTCCGCACGTGCTTCCGGTGGGCGATCAACGTCATTGCCAATGCATCAGAACGCCAGCCAGATCGATAATGCGTGAAGGGCAAGCCCGATCAGTCCGCCCACCAACGTTCCATTGAACCGAATGTATTGCAGATCGCGTCCGACACCCAATTCCAATTGTTCGACGAGGTGACGTTCGTCCCAACTTTTCATCGTCGACGCGATATGGTCGGTCACCGATGCGCGCAGACGCGTGGTGAGTTTGTCGGCGGCCTGCAACATGTGCTGGTTGAGCGCTTCGCGCAGCGAGGGATCCTGCGACAAGGCCTGGCCGAGCGATTGCATGGAGCGCTCCATGTGCGCGGCCATCGACGATTCTTCACGCGCCAGGTCGTTGCGCAGTGCATCGCGGATCTCGCCCCACAGGCCTTGCACGTAGTCCTGCAAGGCCGGATGTTCGATCACGCGTTGCTTGAGCTCCTCCACGCGCTCGGCCATTGCCGGCTCGTCGCGCAGGCGCGCGATGTAGCGTTGCAGCCACGCTTCGTAGTCGAGCCTGATCGGGTGCTCGGGGGTCTTCAGGATGTCCTGCAACTCCTCGATCGCCGCCCGCGCCATGCGGTCGGCCAGGCTGTCGCCGATCTCCTCGATCGGCTTGACCCAGTTCACCGTGCCGACCAGCTTGGGCCACTCGCGCCGTGCGTAGCGCACGATCAAGGCCGAGGCGCGCGTCTTGACCTGCTCCTGATCCAGCCACTCGCCCAGGCGCAGCAGCACCTCGTCCAGCAATTTCTGATGCCGGCCGTCGGTGGTGAGCAGTGCCATCACATCGCCGACGGTGGCGGCGGCATTCCATTTGCGCAGACGGTCGACCACGAAGCGCTGGATCGCGCGGCGCACCGCGGCCTCGTCCAGCAGTTCCAGCGCCTGCAGCATCCAGCTGCGCGCCGTCTGCGCGAGCATGCGCGCCTGTTCGGGTTTGGCCAGCCATTCGCCGAGGCGGCTGGCCGGGTCGAACACGCGCAGTTTGTCCATCAACGCCTCGGGGGCGAGGAACTGGTCGCGCACGAATATCGCCAGGCCGTCGGCCAGACGGTCCTTGCCGCGCGGCAGGATGGCGGTGTGCGGAATCGGCAGGCCCATCGGCCGCCGGAACAAGGCCACTACCGCGAACCAGTCGGCCAGTGCGCCGACCGTGGCCGCTTCGCAGAAGGCCGAGACCCAGGCCCAGACGCCTTGTTCGCCCATCAGGTGGCTGACGACGAAGCCGGCGAACATGGCCAGCAGCAGGGCCACCGCCAACAGCTTCATGCGCTGCAGCTGGGCACGACGGGGATCGACGGGGCGGGGAGTGCTAACGCTTGGTTCCATCTGCGCAGTGTACCCAGTCGCCGGAGCACGGCATGTCCACAGCCGGGCGTGACGGCGCGGTAGGAGCGCGCCTGAGCGCGACGGCGTTACCGGGAAGGCCATGTCGCGCCCGGGTGCGCTCCTACGGTGATGCACCGTCTGGCACTTAGCCGCGCAGGCGCTCCAGCTGCGATTGCAGCGCGGTCACCTTGGCCTGCAGCGCGGCGTTTTCGTTTTCCAGTTCGGTGACGCGGCGTTGCAGGGCTTTCATGTCGCGGCGTTCGGCTTCGCCGCCTTCGGCCTCGTCGGGCTTGGGTTTGCGCTTGGCGTCGCGTACGCGCTTGGCAGCCTGTTTGAGCTCGGCCTTGCCGGCCTGCGCGGCGGCGCGCTGTTCGTCCTCGGACAAGGTGGCCACGGCAGCGGCGGCGCTGATCGAAATCTCGCCGGCCTTGACCGCCTGCACCACTTCCGGGGCGGCCTGCTTGTGGATGCGCTCGATCATCACCACCTGGTTGTTGCTCAGGCGGGCCTCGCGCGCCAGCTCGGCGCGGCTGACCGGGGTGGAGGTCTCTTCCCACGGCGGGCTGTCGTTGTCCGTGGCCGCCGGCGTGGCGTCGTGGTCGACGCCGGTGGCCGGCTGCTCAATGTCGGCAACCGCCGGCGCTTCGGCAGCGGCGTCGGCGTCGCGCTGGCTGCGCTGGCGCGCGGCCAGGATCTCGCGCTTGCGCAGTGCCAGCACGCCACGCTGGAAGTCCGACACGCTGCGCCGGCCCAGGTGCTGCTCGATCATCCACAGCTGCACGTCCTGCATCGACTGGAAGCGCAGGTTCTGCACGGTCTGGAACGGCAGGTCGTGCTTCTGGCAGATGCCGTAGCGGTTGTGGCCATCCACCAGCACGTCGCCCCACAGCACCAGCGCATCGCGGCAGCCCTCGGCCAGCAGGCTGCGTTCCAGCGCCTCGTGCTCGTCGGGCGTCAGCGGGTCGATGTAGGCCTTGAGTTCTTCTTTGACAACGATGTTCATGCGGCAACTGCGGGGAAGTGCGGGGCCGGCATTGTAGTGAGCCTGCCCCGGCTTTGCGCGCTTGACCGCGCCGCGTGCGGGCGTTACGCGCGGGCGCCTGTGCCCTGGTGGTCAGGCGGTGATGCGCAGGATCCTGCCCAGCGTTTCGACCATCTGCCCGATCTGCTCGGGGGTGACGATCAGCGGCGGTGACAGCGCGATGACATCGCCGGTGACGCGCACCAGCAGGCCGCCGTCGTGGAAGCAGCGTTCGAACACCTCGTAGCCGCGTGCGCCGGGCGCGCCGTCGCGTGGCGCCAGCTCGATCGCGCCAATCAGGCCGATGTTGCGGATGTCGATGACGTGCGGCAGCCCGCGCAGGCTGTGCAGCGCGTCTTCCCATTGCGGGCCCAGCGTGATCGCGCGGTCGAACAGGTGTTCTTCGGCGTAGGTGTCCAGCGCGGCGATGGCCGCGGCGCAGGCCAGCGGATGGCCGGAATAGGTGTAGCCGTGGAAGAGCTCGATCGCGTTCTGCGCCCCCTGCATGAAGGCCGCGTGGATCGCATCGGCCACCAGGACCGCGCCCATCGGCACGCTGCCGCTGGTCAGCCCCTTGGCGGCGGTGATCAGGTCCGGCATGACGCCGAAGCGTTGCGCCGCGAACGCATCGCCGACCCGGCCGAAGCCGGTGATGACCTCGTCGAACACCAGCACGATGCCGTGGCGGTCGCAGATGGCACGCAGCCGCTGCAGATAGCCTTCCGGCGGCAGGATCACCCCGGCCGAGCCGGATACCGGCTCGACGAAGACCGCCGCAATGGTGGAGGCATCGTGCAGGGTGATCAGGCGTTCCAGATCGTCGGCCAGTTCGGCGCCGTGCGCCGGCAGCCCGCGCGCGTAGGCATTGCGTTGCAGATCCAGCGTATGCCGCAGATGGTCGGTGCCGGCCAGCAGGGGGCCGAACCATTTGCGGTTGTTGGGCAGCCCGCCGATCGACATGCCGCCGAAGCCGACCCCGTGATAGGCCTTCTCGCGGCCGATGAAGCGGGTGCGCTGGCCCTCGCCGCGCAGGCGGTGGTAGGCCAGCACGATCTTCATCGCGCTATCGACCGCCTCCGAGCCGGAGTTGGTGAAGAACACATGGCCCAGGCCGGGCGGTGCGATCGCGGCCAGCCGCTGCGCCAGCACGAACGGCAGCGGTGAACCCATCTGGAAGGTCGGCGCGAAATCCAGCGTGCCGGCCTGCTCACGGATCGCCGCCACGATGCGCTCGCGGGCGTGGCCGGCATTGCAGCACCACAGCCCGGCGGTGCCGTCCAGGATCTGGCGGCCGTCGACATCGCGGTAGTACATGCCGGCAGCGGAGGCCAGCAGGCGCGGGCGCGCCTTGAACTGGCGATTGGCGGTGAACGGCATCCAGAACGCGTCCAGGTGCGCCGGTGCCTGCAGCGCGTGCGCGCCATCGCGCGGAGGGTGGTCGTGCATGGCGGACTCCGTCGCTGGGAAGCGTCCGACTGTACGGCCACCGCGCGTCGGCCGTCACCCCGGCCGAGCGCGACGGCGAGCACGATTTGCGGACCCGCATGCGCCGATCCGCATGGACTAGTCAATTAGTCGCAACGTCGGCCGCTAAGCTGTGGGAACGCCTTGTGGCGCAGGCCATGACGGGTTTTTGACTGGCTGCGGGGCGTGCCGAAGCATTGCAAAGATTCAACGATCGCCGATGATGCGCCAGACGAGTGCCAGTTGGGCCTGGTAGTCGCCGCTGCCCTTATCGCAACACGTCAATCGATCGCAGCCATCAATCGTTTTCGGAACCACTGACACCGCCTGCATGCAGCCATCCTGTCGGGCGCTCCGGACACACTTCTATCGCACTTTTTTAGGGGAACGGGAATGACACAAGGGTCCACCGTGGCGAGCGCCAACGGCGCAGACGCCGGCCTGCTGTCCAAGGAGCGCATCGTTGCGCGTCCGGGCTTCAATCGTTGGTTGGTACCGCCGGCGGCACTGGCGATCCACCTGTGTATCGGCATGGCCTATGGCTTCAGCGTGTTCTGGTTGCCGCTGTCCAAGGCGCTGGGCATCACCGAGGCGATCGCGTGCCCGGCCGACATGGGCCTGTTCGCGCGCATGGTCGCCACCACCTGCGACTGGAAGATCAGCGAGCTGCAGTGGATGTACACGCTGTTCTTCGTGCTGCTGGGCTGCTCGGCGGCGATCTGGGGCGGCTGGCTGGAACGTGCCGGCCCGCGCAAGGCCGGTGTGGTCTCGGCGCTGTGCTGGTGCGGTGGCCTGGTGATTTCGGCGGCCGGCATCCACTTCCATCAGATCTGGATGCTGTGGCTGGGCTCGGGCGTGATCGGCGGCATTGGTCTGGGCCTGGGTTATATCTCGCCGGTGTCGACGCTGATCAAGTGGTTCCCGGACCGCCGCGGCATGGCGACCGGCATGGCGATCATGGGCTTCGGTGGCGGCGCGATGATCGGCAGCCCGCTGGCCGATGCGCTGATGCGCCACTTCGCCACGCCGACCTCGGTGGGCGTACTGGAAACCTTCCTGGTGATGGCGGCGCTGTACTTCGTCTTCATGATGGCTGGCGCGTTCGGGTACCGCGTGCCGCCGAGCGGCTGGACCCCCGCCGGCTGGACCGCGCCGGTGGCCAGCAACAACGCCATGATCACTGCCAACCACGTGCACGTGAGCAAGGTCTGGGGCATCCCGCAGTTCTGGCTGCTGTGGGGCGTGCTGTGCCTGAACGTGTCGGCCGGCATCGGCGTGATCGGCATGTCCTCGCCGATGCTGCAGGAAGTGTTCGGCGGCCGGTTGATCGGGGTGGATGTCGGCTTCGGCAGCCTGGATACGGCACAGCTGGCCAGCATCGCGGCCATCGCGGCCGGCTTCACCGGCCTGCTCAGCCTGTTCAACATCGGCGGGCGCTTCTTCTGGGCCAGCATGTCCGACAAGCTCGGCCGCAAGAACACCTACACGCTGTTTTTCGTGCTGGGCATCTGCCTGTACGCGGCTGCGCCGTCGGCCGGCGGTGTGGGCGGCATCGCGCTGTTTGCGGGCATCTTCTGCATCATCCTGTCGATGTACGGCGGTGGCTTTGCCACCATCCCGGCATATCTGGCCGACCTGTTCGGCACCCAGATGGTCGGCGCCATCCACGGCCGCCTGCTGACCGCCTGGGCCACCGCCGGCATCCTCGGTCCGGTGGTGGTCGGCTACATGCGCGAGTACCAGCTGGCCCACGGCAGCCCGCCGTCACAGGTCTACAACACCACCATGTACATCCTCGCCTGCATGTTGGTGCTCGGTCTGATCTGCAACCTGTTGGTGCGCCCGGTGGCCGCGCGTCATTTCATGACGCCCGAAGAACTGGCGCGCGAGAAGCAGCTGGCGCACGAGAAGGTGGACCGCAGTGGCAAGGCGGTGCTGCCGCCGGAGCAGATGGCGCGCATCGGGCATGGCGGCAACCCCGCCCTGGTCGCGCTGGCCTGGCTGGCGGTCGGCGTGCCGATGTCCTGGGGCATCTGGGTCACGCTGCAGAAAGCCTTCGTGCTGTTTCATTGAGATGAGATGACACTTTCGTCTTCCCGTTCCGTGCGCGCCGGCAGTGTATTGCGCACGGTTGTCCGCCATCGCGGCGGCCGCAACGCCACGGTGCAGGACATGGTGGCGGCCGAAATGCCGGTCGCCTTCCACTACAACGGCGTGCCGTTCGCGGTGATGATGGCCACGCCGGAAGACCTGGAAGATTTTGCATTCGGGTTCTCGCTGAGCGAAGGCATCGTCGACCAGCCGCAGGATCTGCGGGTGGTGGCGGTGGAGACGTTTCTGGAAGGCGCCTCGCTGCAGATCGAGATCCCGCCCGAACGTGCCGCTGCGCTGGACCGACGACGGCGCAACCTGGATGGCCGCAGCGGTTGCGGGGTGTGCGGCAACGAATCGATTGAGGCGGTGCTGCGTGTGCCGCCGCTGCTGCAATCGGCGTTGCAGATCGATGCGCAGGCCTTGGCGCGTGCGCTGGAAGCGCTGCACGCGCAGCAGCCGATCGCCGCACAGACCGGCGCGGTGCATGCCGCCGGTTGGGCCGATGTGCACGGTGTGGTGCGCTACGTGCGCGAAGACGTCGGCCGGCATAACGCGCTCGACAAGTTGATCGGTGCGCTGGCGCGGGAGCGCGTCGATGCATCGCAAGGGTTTGCGGTGGTCACCAGCCGCGCCAGTTACGAAATGGCCATGAAAGCCGCGCAGGCCCGGATCCCGCTGCTCGCAGCGATTTCGGCACCGACCGCGCTGGCGATCAGCCTGGCCGACAGTGCGGGACTGACCCTGATCGGGTTTGCCCGCGATCACGATTGTGTCGTTTACAGCCATCCGCAGCGCCTGAATCTGGGCGTTGGCGTGGGAGAGCCCGCATGAGCAAGAAGACCATCCAGCAATACGACAATCCCGCCGGCGGCTGGGGCGCATTGCGCTCGGTCGCCAAGCACCTGATGGAACAGGACATCGCGGTGCAGGGCGCCAAGACGCTGCTGCACGCCAACCAGCCGGACGGTTTCGACTGCCCCGGCTGCGCCTGGCCCGACCGCGATCACACCTCCACCTTCGAGTTCTGCGAGAACGGCGCCAAGGCCGTTGCGGCAGAGTCCACGGCGCGACGCGCCGGGCCGGAGCTGTTCGCCTCGCACAGCGTCAGCCTGCTGTCGCAGTACAGCGATTACTGGCTGGAAGGGCAGGGCCGGCTGACCCAGCCGATGCGTTACGACGCGGCCACCGACCACTACGTGCCGGTGAGCTGGGACGAGGCCTTCGCGCAGATCGCCGGGCACCTCAACGGACTGGCATCGCCGGACGAGGCGATTTTCTACACCTCCGGACGCACCAGCAACGAGGCGGCCTTCCTGTATCAGTTGTTCGTGCGAGAGTTCGGCACCAACAACTTCCCCGACTGCTCCAACATGTGCCACGAGCCGTCCGGCACCGCGCTGCGCTCACAGATCGGCGTGGGCAAGGGCACCGTGTCGCTGCACGATTTCGAACTGGCCGATGCGATCTTCATCTTCGGCCAGAATCCGGGCACCAATCACCCGCGCATGCTGGGCGAGTTGCGTCAGGCCTCCAAGCGCGGCGCGGCGATTGCGGCATTCAATCCGCTGCGCGAGCGCGGGCTGGAGAAGTTCGCCGACCCGCAGGACAAGCTGGAGATGCTGCACAACGGCTCCACCCGCATCGCCTCGGATTATTTCCAGCTCAAGATCGGCGGCGATCTGGCCGCGGTCAAGGGCATCATCAAGCATGTGCTGGAGCGCGACGCGCAGGCCCAGCGCGAGGGCACGCCACGGCTGCTGGATCTGGAATTCATCGACGCCCACACCGCCAACTTCGACGCTTTCGCTGCCGAGGTGCATGGCGAATCCTGGGACACCATCGTCGAGGAGTCCGGGCTGGACGAGGTGGCGCTGCGCAAGGCCGGCGAACTCTATCTCAATGCCGAGCGCGTGATCGCCTGCTGGGGCATGGGCATCACCCAGCACAAGCATTCGGTGGCCACCATCCACATGATCACCAACCTGCTGTTGCTGCGCGGCCATCTGGGCCGGCCGGGCGCGGGCGTGTGCCCGGTGCGCGGACACAGCAACGTGCAGGGCGACCGCACGATGATGATCTACGAAAAACCGCCGGCCGCGTTTCTGGACAAGTTGCAGACGCTGTTCGGGTTCGCGCCGCCGCGCGAAGACGGTTTCGACACTGTCGGTGCGATCGAGGCGATGCTGGACGGGCGCGGCAAGGTGTTCTTCGCGATGGGCGGCAACTTCGCTGCCGCCACGCCGGATACCGAGGCCACCCATCGCGCGCTGCGCAACTGCGAACTCACCGTGCATGTCACCACCAAGCTCAATCGCAGCCACCTGGTGCATGGGCGCGATGCGCTGATCCTGCCATGCCTGGGCCGTACCGAAATCGACATCCAGGACGCTGGCTCGCAAGGCGTGACGGTGGAAGATTCGATGAGCATGGTGCACCTGTCGGCCGGCATCAATCCGCCGGCCTCGTCGGAGCTGTTGTCCGAGCCGGCGATCGTGGCGCGGCTGGCCGAGGCGACGCTGGGTACGCGCAGCGCGATCCGCTGGCGTTGGCTGGTGGGCGACTACGACCGCATTCGCGACCTGATTGCCCAGGTGTTCCCCGATTTTGCCGACTTCAACCAGCGCGTGCGGGTGCCGGGCGGCTTCCGCCTGTCCAACACCGCGCGCGATCGCCAGTGGGTGACGCCCGAGAAGCGCGCGGTGTTCAAACCGCACGCGGTGCCGACCGACAACCCGATCCATCGCGCACGCCGCAGCCACACCGAGCAGATGGTGTTTACGCTGGCCACCACGCGCTCGCACGATCAATACAACACCACCATCTACGGGCTGGATGATCGCTACCGTGGCGTGTTCGGCGAGCGCCGCGTGCTCTTCATCAATGGCGCGGATATCGCGGCGTTGAACATGAAGGCCGGCGACTGGGTGGACCTGGAGAGCCTGTGCGAGGACGGTGTGCACCGCAAGGCGCGTCGCTTCCTGCTGGTGGACTACAACATTCCGCGCGGCTGCCTGGCGGCGTACTACCCGGAAACCAACGCGCTGGTGCCGCTGTCCAGCTTCGCCGACGAAGCGCGCACGCCCACCTCCAAGTCGATTCCGGTGATCGTGCTGCCGCACCGCGCCGAAACCGCCGATGCGGCGCCACGCGACATCGGAGCGGTGCTTGTCCGCTGATCCGCAGCTCACCGCGCTGCTGCTTGCCGCGTTGGCCGACACGCCCGAGGGCGTGTCGCTGGCGCGCCTGTGCAAGCAACTGGGCGTGCGCATGAGCGTGCTGCTGCGCACCCTGGCGTGGCTGGGCAGTGCCAGCCTGGATGGTCAACCCGGTCCAGGCTGGATCCAGCTGGAAGACCGCGGCGAGCGCCAATTTGCAGTGCTGACGGATCTCGGGCTGGCAGCGCATGCGCAACGTGCAATGACGCAAACGCAGCCGTGCGACTGAGTAACTTGCTGGTTCTTCCCGGCTGAGGAGAGCAGGAGACTGAAGCCTCTTCACTTGTACGGGAAGCTCGATCAGACGCAACCTGATCCGAACAACGCAGGCTACGCTTTGCTTGCAACCAAACACACCGACCATCTTGACTGGTCCTTGTCCGCTCACCGTCGCGGGACCTTACGCGGCATGGATGCCGCGTAAGAGCCTACATGGACGTACTTGCGGCGTGTCCTGCGATGGTGGGCGGGCAAGGGCCCCGCAGCAAAGTCGCAGACCCGACGCTCTGCAAGCGATCTATCAGCACTATCCGACCACTCCAAGACCCACCGAGCTCTTCAATCGTGGCGCCGTTATGGATGCAGTCTAAGACTTGGGTCAAAAGCCTGGTTGATCGAGCGCGCGGTGCCCTCACCGCTTGCGGGACACGCCGTGAATCCATCCGTGGAGGCTCCTCGGCGGCATCCATGCCGCCGAGGGTCCCACAACCGGCAAGGACACCGCACCAGAGAGTTGGTCGGCTGCTTTCCTCAAAGCTTATTTCTCGGCTTGCGGTGGGAAGATGAGACGTTTGTAAGTCGCGTGTTGAAAGCCTGCCGGTTGCTCGGCCTGCGTCGGGAGCTGATCGGGCGCAAGGTGATACGAACAACGCGCATCACGCACTGCTCTTAACTGCGCACACCGACCATCTTGACTGGTCCTTGTCCGCTCACCGTCGCGGGCTCTTACGCGGCATGGATGCCGCGTAAGAGCCTACAAGGATGTACTTGCGGCGTGTCCTGCGATGGTGGGCGGGCAAGGGCCCTGCAACAAGGCCACAGAGCAGTCGCTCTAACAAGCATCTATCAACACTGCCCGGCGACTCCAACGCAACCGAGATTCCGAAAGACATCAGGCTGCCACTGCCCGAAAGGCAGGCAGTCACGGCTGTAACCTTTCGTGAGCAGGTTGGTCTGCGCAAACCGTTGCTGCAATCTGCCAGAATCGGCTGACTTGTCTTGTCTGGATGCCGATCAACGATGACTGCTGCTGCGCCGCTTGCTGCTCCCATCAATTCGCCCGCGCGCGTGCTGTTCGCCAGTCTGATCGGCACCACCATCGAGTTCTTCGATTTCTATATCTACGCCACCGCTGCGGTGCTGGTGTTCCCGACGCTGTTTTTTCCGGCGGGCGATGGCAGTGCGGCGATGCTGCAGTCGCTGGCGACGTTTGCGGTGGCCTTTATCGCGCGGCCGGTGGGCTCTGCAGTGTTCGGCCATTTCGGCGACCGGATCGGGCGCAAGGCCACGTTGGTGGCGGCGCTGCTGACGATGGGCCTGTCCACCGTGGCGATCGGCTTGCTGCCCAGTTACGCGCAGATCGGCGTGTTCGCACCTGCGTTGCTGGCGCTGTGCCGCTTTGGCCAGGGTCTGGGCCTGGGGGGCGAGTGGGGCGGGGCCGTGCTGCTTGCCACCGAAAATGCACCGCCCGGCAAGCGCGTGTGGTACGGCATGTTTCCGCAGCTGGGTGCGCCGCTGGGCTTTCTGCTGTCCACTGGCACCTTTCTCGGCATGGGCGCGGTGCTCGACGATGCGCAGTTCATGCAATGGGGCTGGCGGGTGCCGTTTCTGGCCAGCGCATTGCTGGTGCTGACCGGCCTGTGGGTGCGCCTGAGCATCACCGAGACGCCGGACTTCCAGAAGGCCCTGGACCGCAAGACGCGCGTGCGCCTGCCGCTGGGGACGGTGATCTCGCAGCACTGGCCGGCGCTGATCATCGGCACGCTGGGCGCATTCGCCACCTTCGTGCTGTTCTATCTGATGACCGTGTTCGCGCTGGGCTACGGGACCAAGACCCTGGGCTACGACAAGGAGCAATTCCTGCTGTTGCAGATGGCCGGGATCGTGTTTTTCGCGATCGGCATCCCGCTGTCGGCCAGGTTCGGCGACCGGCATGGCGCGCCGCTGGCGATGATGCTGGCCAGTGTGGCGATCATCGCGTTCGGGTTGGCGTTCGCGCCGCTGTTCCAGGCCAATCACCCGTTGCAGGTGCTCGCGTTCCTTGCACTGGGGTTCTTCTTCATGGGCCTGACCTACGGCCCCTGCGGCACGCTGCTGGCCGAGCTGTATCCCACCGAGGTGCGCTACACCGGAGCCTCGCTGTCGTTCAACCTGGCCAGCATCCTGGGGGCGGCACCGGCGCCGTACGTGGCCACGCAACTGGCCGCACGCTATGGCGTGCAGGCGGTCGGGCAGTATCTGGGCGCCGCGGCGGTGTTGAGCCTGCTGGCGTTGATCGTGGCCCGCAGATCGCGTCGCCCGGTTGGCGTTTGAAGGCGTACGCGAGTCGGCGTCATCGTTGAGGTGGATTGCGCCCAGGTGCAGAGTGGTCGCTAGCGGAACAGCCGCTTGAGTGTGCGTCCCAGCCAGTTGCCGTGCTGGTGGCTGCGCGCGAACTGGTCCAGATGTGCGATCACCTGCGGCGCATAGGCCTGGTCGTCGCCGCGGATATGGTTGAACAACCAGCGCGAAAGCATGCTGCGGAGTTCGTCGCAGACGTCTTCGCCGGCCTGGAACCGCAGCCGGTACTCGCCGACACGTTTGCCGAAGACCTCGTGCACGCGCTTGTGCGCCAGGCTGAAGGGGTAGCCGGCTTCCTCCATCAGTTCTTCCTCGAAGGCAAAGTGCGACAGCGTGTAGTCGATCAATTCGTCGATCACCTCGGCCACTGCCAGGCGTTGCAGGCTGGTGTGAGCGGCATGCAGCTGATTGATCATTTCCACGATGCGCCGGTGTTGGTGATCGATGACCTCGATCCCGGTGTTGAGGTCGTCCTGCCAGACCAGCAAAGCCATCGTTCGCCCTTGTTCCATACGGTGAGGGCACGATAGGCGCACGTGATCGCCAACGCGTTGATCTGGATCAAATCCAGTCACGGCGCGCGGGCGGCGTGCGTGCTGCGGGGCGATTCTGTGTGCCGGCGATACCGCCGGGTCGGGCGCGCCGCCGGCCGTGCAGCGCACGAACCTGCGCCGCTCAGCTGGCTAGGCGCACCTGGTTGCGGCCGCCGGCCTTGGCCAGATAGAGGTACTTGTCCGCTTCGCCCAGCAGATGGTGCAGCGACTGGCCGTCTTCGGTGGCGATGCAGACACCGATGCTCACCGTCATGCTGAGGGTTTCATCGCCGATCCGCACGCGCAGTGCGCTGATGCGTTCGCGCAGGGTTTCGAAGTAGCTGGTGGCGTTGGCGGCATCCAGCCCCGGTACCAGCAGGCAGAATTCTTCGCCGCCGAAACGCGCTACCAGATCCTGCGGCCGCGCATGACTGGAGACCGACGCGGCCACCGCGCGTAGCGCCTGGTCGCCGGCTTCGTGGCCCCAGGTGTCGTTGATGTGCTTGAAGTGGTCGATGTCCAGCATCGCCGCGGTGACCGTCTGCTCCTGCGACAGCAGGGTGGGGATTACCCGCTGGCTTTGTTCCAGGAAATAGCGCCGGTTGGGCAGGCCGGTGAGGAAGTCGCGGGTGGCCAGGTCCTGCAGCGTGCCGATCAGTTCCAGCTGGTCCACGTTCTGCGACACGCGGCAGAAGAACTCTTCGCGCGAGAACGGCTTGCGCAGGAAATCGTTGGCACCGTTCTTGAGGAAACGCGGGATCAGCGACGAGTCGTTATTGCCGGAGATGCCGATCACCGCGACCTTGTCGCGCGAACGGATCGCACGCAGACGGCGGGTGAATTCCACCCCTTCCATGCCGGGCATTTCCTGGTCGACGATGGTCAGGCGGATGCCAGGGTCGCGCTCGATCGCCTGCAGGCCGGCCGCACCGTCGGCCGCCAGCACCACGCGGTAGCCGTACATCGACAGCAACGCGGCCGCATAGGTCCGTGCGGACAGGGAATCGTCCACCACCAGCGCGGCGATGCGGCGATTGCGCTCCAGGCGTTGCACCAGCCAAGCCAGATATTCGATGCTGCCGGGCGCGTTCTTGAGCACGTAGTCGATGATCTGCTGCTGCAGCACGCGCTGGCGCAGATCCTCGTCATAGACGCCGCTGACCACCACCGTGGGCAGCTTGCGCGAGAGGAAGAATTCCACGACCTTGTCGCGGTCGCCGTCCACCAATACCAGGCCGGTCAGGACCAGAAACCAGCCGTCTTCTTCGTCCAGTACACGGGCGGCTTCCGCCAGCGTCGACACGACCGTGACCGGCAGCTCCACGCGTTGCTCGATGGCCTCGCGCAGCATGCTGGTGAAAGTGCGCGAGTTCTCCACCAGCAACACGCGTTGCGGCAGGACTGCGCTTTCACTATTGCGATGTAGGGTACCTGGGGACATCGGCTGGCCGTGCGGATCGAACCGTCATACCAGCTAACGGCCCTGCTCGCCAAAACTTGAGCGCCGCGTCTCAAAGCGCCCAAGACGGCGCCCTATATCACCACAACGCATCGCGCAGCCGGTACCAACTCATCGCTGCCACCAGCAGCGGCGTGCGCAGCAGACGCCCCCCGGGGAAGGGCCGATGCGGAATGCGTGCGAACACGTCCAGCCGTCGGCTCTGGCCGGCGATGGCCTCGGCGATGACCTGGCCGGCCAGGCCGGTGGCGGCGACGCCATGCCCGGAGAATCCCTGGGCGAAATACACGTTGGGCCCCAGCCGGCCCCAGTGCGGGGCGCGGTTGCGCGAGATGTCCACGTAGCCGCCCCACAGCGTTTGCAGCGGCACGTCGCGCAGTTGCGGGAAGACCGTGTGCATGCGCCGTGTCATCAACCGATCCAGGCCGTGCGGCGGGCGCGAGGAGTAGCTGGCGCGTCCGCCGAACAGCAGCCGGTGGTCGGCGCTGAGCCGGTAGTAGTCCAGCGCCCAGTTGGTGTCGGCGACCGCCATGTCGTTGGCGATCAGCGCGCGTGCACGGGCCTGGCCCAGCGGCGGCGTCGCACCGACATAGGTGCCGACCGGCATGATGCGGCGCTCCAGCGCCGTGGAAATGCCCTGCAGCAGGGCATTGCCGGCGATCACGCCGAACTCGGCGCTGACGCTGCCCTGGTCGGTCTGCATGGTCACGCGCGTGCCGTGCTCTAGCCGCGAGACGGGCGAGGCCTCGTGGATGCGCACGCCGGCCGCCAGCGCTGCGCGCGCCAGGCCCAGCGCATAGGCCAGCGGATGCAGATGGCCGCTGGCCGGATCGAACATCGCGCCCAGGTAGAGCGGGCTGTCCAGCACCTGCCGCGTACGCGCGCGGTCCCACCATTCCAGCGGGTAGTCGTAGCGCTCGGCCATGCGCACGATGCCGTGCTGCAAGGCCTGCACCTGGCGCGGCTTCAGCGGCACATGAGCGTGGCCGTCGCGCCAGTCGCAGGCGATGGCGTGGCGGTCGATGCGCGCGCGCAGCAGGTGCATGCCGTCGCGCGAGAAGTCGAACAGCAGCCGCGCGTCGGCATCGCCGACCAGCGCTTCCAGGGTTTCCTGCTCGCAGCCGTAGCCGACGATGGCCTGGCCGCCGTTGCGCCCGGAGGCGCCCCAGCCGATGCGCCTGGCTTCCAGCACGATGACCTTGTAGCCGGCCTCGGCCAGGGCGAGCGCGGCGGCGAGGCCGGTGTAGCCGGCGCCGAGGATGCAGACATCGGCACGTTGCACGCCCTGCAGGCATGGTTGCTGGGGCAAGGCCGGCGTGCTGCGGGCGTACCAGCTGTCGGGATAGCCGTTACCCGACGGATCGGCAGGCGGCAGCGATGTGGCCGGGCCGTCCATCAGACGATCCGCAGGTACCGGGCGTAATCCAGATCCGGCACCTGCGCCTGGTAGTCGAGCAGCTCGCGCTGTTTCTGCTGGCCGAATACGTGCTGGAACTGGCTGCCGAACTGCGCGCCGACAAAGTCGCTGGCGCCGAATGCATCCACCGCGGCTTGCCAGGTGCGCGGCCGAAAGACCGCTTGCGCATAGGCATTGCCGGTGACTGCCGCGCTGGGCTCGCCGGGATGTTGCAGGCCGTCCAGCATGGCGGCCAGCACGGCGGCGGCAGCCAGGTACGGGTTGGCATCGGCGCCGGCGATGCGATGCTCGATACGGGTGTTGCGTGCATCGCTATGCGGGATGCGCAGCGCCACGGTGCGGTTGTTGAAGCCCCAGCTCGCATCCAGCGGCACGAAGGCATTGCTGACGAACCTGCGGTAACTGTTGGCGTGCGGCGCGAACATCAGCAGCGAGGCATCGGCGTGCCGCTGCAGGCCGGCGATGGCATGGCGCAGGCGGTCGGCGGGTACATCGACGCTGCCGGCAAACACGTTGTGCCCGTCGGCATCGAGCAGGCTCACATGCAGGTGCAGGCCGCTGCCGGCCTGGCCGGGAAACGGCTTGGCCATGAAGCTGGCGAGCTTGCCCTGCTGTTGCGAAATCGCCTTGATGGTGCGCTTGAGCAGGATCGCCTCGTCGCAGGCGGCTACCGCATCGGCGCGATGCTGCAGGTTGATTTCGAACTGGCCGGGTGCGTACTCGGCCACGGCGGTGTCGGCCGGGATGCCTTGCTGGCGACAGGCGTCAGTCACCGCGTCGGTGAAGCTGCGCTGGTCGTCCAGGTCCTGCAAGGAATACACCTGGGTGCTGTCGCTGCGCACACCGGTCTGCGGGTCGCGCGGCGTCTGCGGGCGTCCTTGCGCATCGGGCACCGCATCGAACAGGTAGAACTCCAGTTCCACCGCAATGACCGGGGTCAGGCCGAGCGCAGCAAAACCGTGCAGCACGCGCTGCAAGACCGCGCGCGGCGCGACCTCGAACACGCTGCCGTCCGGCTGATGCATTGCCAGCAGCAGCTGCGCCATCGGCCGCGGTGCCCACGGCACCGGACGCAGCGAGCCGGCAATCGGCCGGCAGATGCGATCGGCATCGCCGATGGCATAGCCCAGCCCGGTTTCCTCGACGGTATTGCCGGTGATGTCGGTGGCGATCAGCGACATCGGCAGGCACACGCCATCGCGATAGACCTTGCTAATGACCTCGGCTGTCACACGTTTGCCACGCAGCACGCCGTTGGTGTCGGGCAGCAGCAGGTCGACCGCTTCGCAGCCATCGATCCGCGCCAGCGTGGCGGCATCGGTGGCGGGCAAGTACGCGACGGAGTTCTCGGAAACCATGGGCACCACCTGCAAGGTCGCCGCTCAGACTAGCAAAGCGCATGTGATCGTTCGCAACTGTGCGCGTGTGGAACCCTGGCAATGCAGGTGGCCGCACGGTAAGTTCGCAGGCATCGGCAACGCAGCCGATCAACCCGTGGCGACCACGCGCTGACAAGTCGTCGCAGTCGGAGCGATGCAGGTGATGCGCAAGCCGCCAGCTGCGCGCCACCTGTGCCCTGTACAGTGCCAGCGCCTGCCCGATGGCAAGCGCACGCGTGATGCAGCCGCGTTCAACCGGGAGATCCGCATGGCTGTCGTTCCACTGGTCGGGTTGCCGACCGATCGCATCCAGCAAGGGCCGCATCCGTTTCTGGCCGCCGGCGAGAAGTACATCCGCGCGGTGGTGGACGCAGCCGGAGCCATGCCGGTGCTGTTGCCGAGCCTGCAGCCCACGCTGGATGCGCGCGGGTGGCTGGATCGCCTGGATGGCCTGTTGCTGACCGGTGCGGTCAGCAATGTCGAACCGCATCACTACAGCGACGAGCCCAGCTGGGAGGGCAATCCGCACGACCCGGCGCGCGATGCCACCAGCCTGGGGCTGATCCCGCAGGCACTGGCGCGTGGCCTGCCGGTGCTGGCGATCTGCCGCGGGCTGCAGGAGGTCAATGTGGCGCTGGGCGGGCGCCTGCATCAACGCGTGCATGACGTGCCCGGCCTGCTTGATCACCGCGAAGATCGCGCCATGCCGCTGGACACGCAGTACGGCCCGGCGCATCCGGTGCAGCTGCATCCCGGCGGCCTGCTGGCTGGCATGAGCGACAGCGCGCAGGTCATGGTGAACTCGCTGCACGGGCAGGGCATTGCACGCCTGGCCGACGGCCTGCTGATCGAGGCGACCGCGCCGGATGGCCTGATCGAAGCCTTTCGCGGCCCCGGGCCGGGCTTTCTGCTCGCGGTGCAGTGGCATCCGGAGTGGCGTGTCACACAGCATCCGTTCTACCGTGCCATCTTCCAGGCCTTTGGCGAGGCCTGTCGCCAATACGCCGCTCGATGCGGTCAGTGAGGTTGCATGTCGATCCGCACCCGTTCGCGCACATCCACGCCCAAGCAGCCCGAGAGCGCGCTGCGCCGCTGGCTCAAGGACCGCCACATCACCGAGGTCGAGTGCCTGGTGCCGGACATCACCGGCAACGCACGCGGCAAGATCATTCCGGCGGACAAGTTTTCGCACGACTACGGCACCCGGCTGCCGGAAGGCATCTTCGCCACCACCGTCACCGGCGATTTCCCGGACGATTACTACGAGCTGACCTCGCCATCGGATTCGGACATGCATCTGCGCCCGGACGCGTCCACCGTGCGCATGGTGCCGTGGGCGGCCGATCCCACTGCGCAGGTCATCCACGATTGCTACACCAAGGACGGCCAGCCGCATGAGCTTGCCCCGCGCAATGTGCTGCGGCGCGTGCTGGACGCCTACGCCGAAGCCAAGCTGCAACCGGTGGTGGCGCCGGAGCTGGAATTCTTCCTGGTGCAGAAGAACACCGACCCGGACTTTCCGTTATTGCCGCCGGCCGGGCGCTCGGGTCGGCCGGAGACTGCGCGGCAGTCGTATTCGATCGATGCGGTCAACGAGTTCGACCCCATCCTGGACCTGATGTACGACTACTGCGATGCGATGGAACTGGATGTGGATACGCTGATCCACGAATCCGGCGCCGCGCAGCTGGAGGTCAACTTCACCCATGCCGATGCGCTCTCGCGCGCCGATCAGGTGTTCCTGTTCAAGCGCACCATGCGCGAAGCGGCGCTGCGGCATGGCGTGTATGCGACGTTTCTGGCCAAGCCGATGGAGACCGAGCCGGGCAGTGCGATGCATATCCATCAGAGCCTGCTGCATGCCGGCACCGGCAAGAACGTGTTCAGCGGCAAACGCGACGGCGGCTTCAGCGACACCTTTGCGCACTATCTCGGTGGCTTGCAAAAATACATTCCGATGGCGATGGGGCTGCTGGCACCCAACGTCAATTCCTACCGGCGGCTGATGTTCGGCGAGGTGTCGCCGAGCAATGTGCTGTGGGGCTTCGACAATCGCACCTGCGGGCTGCGGGTGCCGATCGATGTGCCGCAGAACATGCGGGTGGAAAGCCGCTTTGCCGGCTCCGATGCCAATCCGTACCTGGCGATGGCGGCGACCCTGGCTTGCGGGCTGCTCGGCATCCGCGAGAAGCTCGAACCGACCGCGCCGATCAGCAGCAACGGCAAGGAGCAGGGCTACGATCTGCCGCGCTCGCTGGGCGAGGCGCTGGACGGTCTGGAGGGCTGCGAGGCCTTGCAGGAGCTGCTGGGGCGGCGCTTCGTGCGCGCCTACATCTCGGTCAAGCGCAAAGAGTACGAGACGTTCTTCCGCGTGATCAGTTCGTGGGAGCGGGAGTTCCTGTTGTTGAATGTGTGAAGCGTCTGCGCTCGGCGCAGCGTGCCGCGCCGCTCCCGTCTCCCCTCGGGAGAAGGTGCCCGAAGGGCGGATGAGGGCAGGTCGTCTGGCCATGGTCCAGGCCCACGTGCACTGCAGGCGTCCGATGCGTTTTGCGCCAGCTGCCTTTCGTAACGCCACTGCATTCGCGCCACTGGCGTGAGCCACTTCCGGAGCAAGCCGTGCACCCTACTGTGTTGGAAACCTTGCAGCAGCTCGATGCCGCCCATCACCTGCATCCGTTCAACGACAACGCGGCACTGGCCGAAAAGGGTACGCGCATCCTGACCCGCGGCGAGGGCGTGTATGTTTGGGACGCGCAGGGCAACAAGTTGCTGGATGCGTTCGGCGGCTTGTGGTGCGTGAATGTCGGCTACGGGCGCAAGGAGCTGGCACAGGCGGCGGCGCGGCAGATGGAACAGCTGGCGTACTACAACAGCTTTTTCCAGTGCACCACCGAGCCCACCATCCATCTGGCCGCCAAGCTGGCGGAGCTGACGCCGGGCGATCTGAACCATGCGTTCTTCGCCAATTCCGGGTCGGAGGCCAACGACACCATCCTGCGGCTGGTGCGGCATTTCTGGGCGGTGCAGGGACAGCCGGAAAAACGCATCTTCATCGGCCGTCATGACGGCTATCACGGCACCACCATGGCCGGCGCCAGCCTGGGCGGCATGCGCGGCATGCACAGGCAGGGTGGCCTGCCGATTCCGGATATCCACCACATCGCGCCGCCGTATCACTTCGGCGATGGCGGGGAGATGGATCCAGAGGAGTATGGCTTGCTGGCGGCCAAGCGCCTGGAAGACAAGATTCTGCAACTCGGCCCAGAGAACGTGGCGGCCTTCATCGGCGAGCCGATCATGGGTGCGATCGGGGTGTACATCCCGCCGCGCAGCTACTGGCCGGAAATCGAGCGCATCTGTAAGCGCTACGACGTGCTGCTGGTGGCCGACGAGGTGATCTGCGGGTTCGGGCGTACCGGTGCGTGGTTCGGTGCGGATTATTTCGGCTTCCAGCCCGACGTGATGACGCTGGCCAAGGGCATCACCTCCGGCTATATCCCGTTGGCGGCGGCGATGTTCAACGATCGCGTGGCCGGCGTGCTCAGGGCGCAGGGCGGCGAGCTCGCGCACGGCGGCACCTATGCGGGGCATCCGGTCTGCGCGGCGGTGGCGCTGGAGAACCTGCGCCTGCTGCAGGACGAAGGCATCGTGGACACTGCGCGTACCCGGATCGCGCCGTATCTGGCACAACGCTGGGCCGAGCTGGGCGAGCACCGGCTGGTCGGCGAGGCGCGTATCGCCGGCCTGGTCGGGGCCCTGGAACTGGTGCCGGACAAACGCCGGCGCGGGGTCTATTTCCCCGAACGCGGTCGGGTCGGTGCGCTGTGCCGCGATTTCGCGCTGCGGCGCGGGCTGATCCTGCGTGCCACCTACGATGCGATGCTGCTGTCGCCGCCGTTGATCATCACCTGCGAACAGGTTGATGAGCTGTTCGACAAGGCCTGGGCGGCGCTGGACGATACTGCGCAGGCGCTAGGCATCGTTGCCGCCTAAGCCGGCCGGCGCACGTCAAGCTTTGCCGGTCGCGTACTCGCCAGGGCGGCCGGCAGAGGCGCTTGCGGCGCCGGCCGCGCCGGCCAGCGGGTGCGTACGGTTGGTATCCGCCACGCCGCGCTGTGCAAACACAACCACCATGGGTAGGCTGGCCCTTCGACCGGCCGCATCCCGGCCCGCCCTGATCGCGCTGCCCTGGAGACCCGCATGACGCTGCGACTGCTCGCCCTGACGCTGTCCACCACCTTGCTGGCCGCCTGCGGTGGCAGCAATGCACCCGGCGGTGCCGAGGCGCGGGCCAAGGTGCTCAACGTCTACAACTACTCGGACTACATCGCCGAAGACACCATTCCCGCGTTCGAGAAGAGCACCGGCATCAAGGTCACCTACGACGTGTTCG
This sequence comes from Xanthomonas sp. NCPPB 3218, assembly GCF_056725185.1. Classification (NCBI taxonomy): domain Bacteria; kingdom Pseudomonadati; phylum Pseudomonadota; class Gammaproteobacteria; order Lysobacterales; family Lysobacteraceae; genus Xanthomonas; species Xanthomonas sp. NCPPB 3218. The sequence goes on along the minus strand of NZ_CM161516.1, from coordinate 2,971,706 downwards.
ACAGCGACGAGATGGTGGAAACCAAGCTGCTCGCCGGTGGCAGCGATTACGACGTGGTGGTGCCCACGCTGAACTTCTTCGGCCGGCAGATCCAGGCCGGCGTGTTCCTGCCGCTGGACAAGGCCAAGATCCCCAATCTGGCCAATCTGGACCCGGACATCATGCGGCGCATTGCCGCGCAGGACCCGGGCAACGCCTATGGCGTGCCGTACATGATCGGCACCACCGGCATCGGCTACAACGTGGACAAGCTCAAGGCGATCTTCGGCAACACCGAGGTCGCCAACAGCTGGGACCTGGTGTTCAAGCCGGAAAACCTGTCCAGGTTGAAGGACTGTGGCGTGACCCTGCTGGACACGCCCTCGGACCTGATTCCGATCGCGCTCAATTATCTGGGCCTGGATCCGCACAGCAGCGTGCCGGCCGAGATCGAGCAGGCTGCCGCGCTGATCAAGACGATCCGCCCGTACGTGCAGAACTTTCATTCCAGCCAGTACGTGAGCTCGCTGGCCAACGGCAACACCTGCCTGGCGGTGGGCTGGTCGGGCGACATCATCCAGGCGCGCGACCGCGCGGTGGAAGCCGGCAACGGCATCAAGGTGGCCTATGCGATCCCCAAGGAAGGCGCGCCGCAGTGGTTCGACATGCTGGCCATTCCCAAGGACGCCAAGCATCCCGACAACGCCTACGCCTTCATCAATTATCTGTTGAAGCCGGACGTGGCCGCGGCCAACAGCAACTTCATCCACTACGCCAACCCGGTGCGCACCGCCACGCCGCTGGTGGACGCGGCGATCCGCAACGACCCCACCATCTACCCGCCGCCGGAGGTGACCGCCAAGATGTTCACCTATGCGATCAATCCGCCGGAGGTGGACCGGCTGTATACGCGGCTGTGGACCGAGATCAAGACCGGTCGCTGACCGTCGCAGTCGCTCTTCCAGTTTTGTAAGAGCGCTTGCCAGGCGTGCGCCTGCAAGTCCTAGCGCGCGCTGACTGCGGTCGTCACGCAATCTGTACCGGGCGGTTCAAATAATTGTATGGTTGCGCCGCCTTCGCCGGACCGCTGATGCGGTACGTCGTCGCGCGCGCCTCGCCCACGACACAGGACGCCTCACCTTGAGCAACCACGACCAGCAGTCCAACGACGGCCAGCCTTCGGGCACGGATGCGCAAGGCACCGGCGCGCACAACGAGCAGGAGCCGCCCAAGCCCTCGCCGTTGAAGAACCCAAAGGTCAAATGGACGCTGATCGTGGTCGGGGTGCTGGTGGTGGTGCTGCTGGTGATCTGGCTGGCCTATTACCTGATCAAGGGCCGCTACATGCAGGACACCAACAATGCCTATCTGCAGGCCGACTCGGTGGCCGTGGCGCCGCGGGTCAGCGGCTACGTGACCAAGGTGATGGTGGGCGACAACCAGATCGTGGAAGCCGGCCAGCCGCTGCTGCAGATCGACGACCGCACCTACCAGGCGACCCTGCAGCAGGCCGAAGCCGCGATCGCCGCGCGCCAGGCCGATATCGCCGCAGCCACCGCCAATGTGTCCGGGCAGGAGTCGGCGCTGGTGCAGGCGCGTAGCCAGGTCACCTCGGCAGCGGCAAGCCTGAGCTTCGCCCAGGCCGAGGTGAAGCGCTTCGCCCCGTTGGCCGCCTCCGGCGCCGACACCCACGAACACCAGGAAAGCCTGCAGCACGAACTGCAACGCGCACGCGCCCAGTACCAGGCCGCGCAGGCGCAGGCCAAGGGCGCGCAGAGCCAGATCCTGGCCAGCAACGCGCAGCTGGAGCAGGCCCAGGCCGGTCTCAAGCAGGCCAGCGCCGATGCCGACCAGGCCCGCGTGGCGGTGGAAGACACCTTGCTGACCAGCCGTATCCACGGCCGCGTCGGCGACAAGACCGTGCAGGTCGGCCAGTTCCTCGGGGCCGGCACCCGCACCATGACCATCGTGCCGCAGGAATCGCTGTACCTGATCGCCAATTTCAAGGAAACCCAGGTCGGCCTGATGCGTCCCGGCCAGCCGGCCGAGATCGAGGTCGATGCCTTGTCGGGCGTCAAGCTGCACGGCAAGGTCGAGAGCCTGTCGCCGGGCACCGGCTCGCAGTTCGCGTTGCTGCCGCCGGAAAATGCCACCGGCAACTTCACCAAGGTGGTGCAGCGCGTGCCGGTGCGCATCCGCGTGCTGGCCGGCGACGAGGCGCGCAAGGTGCTGGTGCCGGGCATGTCGGTCGAGGTCACCGTGGACACGCGCTCGGCCAAGGACGCCAAGCAACGGGCCGAGGAGGAATCCGATCGCGTGCAGGCGCAGGAGCGCGCGCGATGAATGCAACGGCAGCCACCGGCCCGCGTGCCGGCGGCAGCGCGCAACGCGAGAAGGCCGAGCCGGGCGCCTGGCTGGCGGTGCTGGCCGGCACCATCGGCTCGTTCATGGCGACGCTGGACATCTCCATCGTCAACGCGGCGCTGCCCACCATCCAGGGCGAGGTCGGCGCCAGCGGCACCGAAGGCACCTGGATCTCCACCGCGTACCTGGTTGCCGAGATCATCATGATCCCGCTGACCGGCTGGTTCGTGCGCACGCTGGGCCTGCGCAACTTCCTGCTGATCTGCGCGCTGATGTTCACCGCGTTTTCGGTGGTGTGCGGGCTGTCGACCTCGTTGACGATGATGATCATCGGCCGCGTGGGGCAGGGCCTGGCCGGCGGTGCGCTGATTCCGACCGCGCTGACCATCGTTGCGACCCGGCTGCCGCCGAGCCAACAAACGATGGGCACCGCGCTGTTCGGCATGACCGTGATCATGGGCCCGGTGATCGGCCCGCTGCTCGGCGGCTGGCTCACCGAGAACGTCAGCTGGCACTACGCCTTCTTCATCAACGTGCCGATCTGCGTCGGCCTGGTGGCCTTGCTGCTGCTTGGCCTCAAGCATGAAAAAGGCGACTGGGCCGGCCTGCTCAATGCCGACTGGCTGGGCATCTACGGCCTGACCGCCGGCCTGGGCGGGCTCACCGTGGTGCTGGAAGAGGGCCAGCGCGAGCGCTGGTTCGAATCCAGCGAGATCAACGCGCTGAGCGTGATCGCGCTCAGCGGATTCGCTGCACTGGTCGTGGGCCAGTTCCGCAAGCGGCCGCCGGTGATCCACCTGTCGCTGCTGCTGCATCGCAGTTTCGGCGCGGTGTTCGTCATGATCATGGCGGTGGGCATGATCCTGTTCGGCGTCATGTACATGATTCCTCAGTTCCTGGCGGTGATCTCCGGCTACAACACCGAGCAGGCCGGCTACGTGCTGCTGCTGTCAGGCCTGCCGACCGTGCTGTTGATGCCGATGATGCCCAAGCTGCTGGAGGTGGTGGACGTGCGCATCCTGGTGATCGCCGGGCTGATCTGCTTTGCCGCGGCCTGCTTCGCCAATCTGTCGCTGACCGCCGACACCGTGGGCATGCATTTTGTCGCCGGCCAGTTGTTGCAGGGCTGCGGCCTGGCGCTGGCGATGATGTCGTTGAACCAGGCGGCCATTTCATCTGTGCCGCCCGAACTGGCCGGCGATGCGTCGGGCCTGTTCAACGCCGGCCGCAACCTGGGCGGCTCGGTGGGGCTTGCGCTGATCTCCACCTTCCAGGAGCGCCGCATGACCTTCCATACCGAAACCATCGGCAGCGCAATCACCGCCAATTCCTCGCGCGCGCAGGACTTTCTTTCCGGGCTGACTGCGCAGATGCAGAGCAGTGCCGGCGGCGAGGCGGTCATTCGCTCGGTCGCGCAGCTGGCGCGCCTGGTGCAGCAGCAGGCCCTGGTGATGACCTATAGCGATCTGTTCTGGATCTTCGGCGTGATCGTGGTCTGCACGATTCCGCTGGCCTTTTTGCTCAAGCCGTTACCCAAGGGGGCGCACCTTGCAATGCACTGATTCCATGCGCCTGATCCGCATGCCCCTGGCGGCGGCGTTGAGCGTGGTTTTGCTCGGCGGCTGCATGCTCGGCCCCAACTACACCAAGCCCCCGGCAGTGGCCGACACGGCGGTGCAGGCGCCGGCCTTGCATCGCGCCGCTGGCGCCGACGTGGTCGCTGCCGCGCCGTTGAATCATTGGTGGGAGGAGCTGCAGGACCCGACCCTCACCCAGCTGGTCACCCAGGCTCTGGCCGACAGTCCCAACCTGCGTGCGGCGCAGGCGCGGCTGCGCGCCAACCGCGCACTGGCCAGCCAGCGCCGTGCCGAGCGCCTGCCCAAGCTCAACGCCAGCGCGGTGTATGCGTATGCCGAGCCGCCGCAGACCATCGTCGATACGCTGGGCGGCTTGCAGAACGGCCAGAACGGCCAGCCACCGGCACAGGGCAGCGAGGCGCTGGATCTGGAAAAGACCCAGATCTACAGCGCCGGTTTCGACGCCAGCTGGGAGCTGGATTTCTTCGGCCGCCGCCGTCGCGCCGCCGAAGGCGCGCTGGCACAGGCGCAGGCCTCGGAAGCCGAGCTGGCCGATGCGCAGGTGCAGCTGGCAGCCGAAGTGGGGCAGGTGTACCTCAACTACCGCGGCTTGCAGGCGCGGTTGGCGATTGCCGATGCAAACCTGGACAAGATCGGGCAGACCCTGCGCCTGACCCAGCAGCGCCGCGAGCGCGGCGCTGCCTCGGACCTGCAGGTCGAACAGATCGCCACGCAAGTGCAGCAGCAACAGGCGCAGCGCCTGCCGTTGGAGATGCAATCGCAGGAAGCTCTGGACCAGCTGGCGCTGATGGTGGGGCGCGAGCCCGGCGCGCTGGACGCGCAGTTGAGCGCGCCGCAGCCGTTGCCGATGCTGCCCACCCAGGTGCGCGTGGACGATGCCGGCGCCCTGATCCGTCGCCGCCCCGATGTGCGCAAGGCCGAGCGCGAACTGGCTGCCTCCAGCGCGCAGATCGGCGAGGCGTTGAACGGGTATTTTCCGCAGGTGAGCCTGCTGGGCGGCCTGAGCTGGGTCGCCGGCTCGCCCAGCGATTTCAATTCCGACGCCTTGACCACGCTGGCGGTGCCGATGCTGCGCTGGTCGATCTTCGACTTCGGCCGCACCAAGGCACAGGTGGAGCAGGCGCGTGCCGGCAACGCCGGGCGCGAGGCGGCGTACGAGGGCGCGGTGCTGGCTGCGTTGCAGGATGCCAATTCGGCATTGGCGCGCTTCGGCTCGGCACGCAAGCAGCTGGTGGTGGCGCGGCAGGCCGAAGCCTCGGCCACCCGCTCGGCCGGCTTGATGCAGCAACGGCGCGATGCCGGTGCCACCTCGTCGATCGATCTGCTCGACGTGCAGCGCCAGCAGCTGTCCGCGCAGGACGCCGCCGCACAGGCACAGGTGCAGTTGCTGGTGAACTACGTCGCGCTGCAGAAGAGCCTGGGTCTGGGCTGGAGCGCGCCGGTGCCGGAGCCACGCTGATCGATGCCCCTTGCGGCGGGCGTCGGCGCTTTGCTCGCGCTAGGGTGTTGCTCTGTCTTCGCAGACACTGTGCTGCTGCAGCGCCCGCGCCGGCAGGCGGTCACCCGATGTAGCAGGTCGTTGTCGGCTCGCTGCAGACGAAACGCTTGGGCGCAAACGGACGAGTGCCGATGTCGCACCAAGCACTGGCGGCGCCGGCGTTCTGAGGTGCACAGTCGGTGCCGGGCCACGCTTTGCAATCGAGAGGATCCATGGCAGTTACCGAGGCCGCAGCGCCGCCGCTTTCCCCTGGCGACAACGCCTATCTGAGCATCAGCGAGGTCCGCAAGGAATTCGATGGCGTCGTCGCGGTCGACGAGGTCAGCCTGCAGATCCGCAAGGGCGAGATTTTCGCGCTGCTGGGCGGCTCGGGCAGCGGCAAGTCCACCCTGCTGCGCTGCCTGGCCGGCTTCGAGCGGCCGACCAAAGGCCGCATCGTGCTCGATGGCCAGCCGATCGACGGGTTGCCGCCGTACGAGCGCCCGATCAACATGATGTTCCAGTCGTATGCGCTGTTTCCGCACATGAGCGTGGAACAGAACATCGCCTTTGGGCTGAAGCAGGAAGCCCTGTCCAAGCCGGCGATCGCGGCGCGCGTGGGCGAGATGCTGGAGCTGGTGCAGCTTGGCAACCTGGCCAGGCGCAAGCCGCATCAATTGTCCGGCGGGCAGCAGCAACGTGTGGCGTTGGCGCGCTCGCTGGCCAAGCGGCCCAAGCTGCTGCTGCTGGACGAACCGATGGGCGCGCTGGACAAGAAGCTGCGCGCGCAGATGCAGCTGGAACTGGTCAACATCATCGAGACCTCTGGCGTCACCTGCGTCATGGTCACTCATGATCAGGAAGAGGCCATGAGCATGGCCACCCGCATCGCGTTGATGGACCAGGGCTGGATCCAGCAGGTCGGCACCCCGGACGAAATCTACGAACAACCGGCCAACCGGTTCGCTGCCGACTTCATCGGCTCGGTCAATCTGATCGATGCGGTGATCGTCGAGGATAAACCGGATTATGTCGCCCTGAAGGCGTCAGCCTTCGGCGCCAATATCCGGATCGGCCACGGCATCACCGGTTTCGAAGGGCAGGCGGTGGCGTTCGCGCTGCGCCCGGAAAAACTCGTCATCGGCAAGGACGAACCGGCCCAGGCCTGCAACAAGGCGCAGGGCGTGATCGAGGACATCGCCTATTTCGGCAGCCATTCGGTCTATCACGTGCGCCTGCCTGGCGGTTTCAAGCTGATGGCCAACTTCGCCAACCGTCAGCGCTGGGCCAGCGAAGCGCTGACCTGGGGCGACACCGTCTGGCTGAGCTGGGGCGAGGACGACGGCGTGGTGCTCACCGCATGAGGCGCCTGATCCGCGCATTGCCGGGCGCGCGCTGGGGCGTGATCGCCGCACCGTATCTGTGGCTGCTGGTGTTCTTCGCCATCCCGTTCCTGATCGTGCTGAAGATCTCCTTCGCCGAGCGTGCCACCGCGATGCCGCCGTACACGCCGCTGTTCGCCGTTGCGGCCGATGGGGCGCTGAGCCTCAAGCTGCATCTGGGCAATTATCTGGTCATGCTGCGCGACAGCCAGTACCTGGCGGCGTATGCGAGTTCGATCAGGATCGCCGCGCTGTCGACCGTGTTTGCGCTGTTGATCGGCTACCCGATGGCCTATGTCATTGCGCGTCTGCCGCTGGCCACGCGCAATGTGGCGATGATGCTGGTGGTGCTGCCGTCATGGACCTCGTTCCTGATCCGCGTCTACGCCTGGATCGGCATCCTCGACGGCAACGGCCTGCTCAATCAGGCGCTGCTGGCGCTGGGAGTGATCCGCCAGCCCTTGCAGTTGCTGTACACGCCGCTGGCCGCCTACATCGGCATCGTGTATTGCTATCTGCCGTTCATGGTGTTGCCGTTGTACGCCAATCTGGTCAAGCACGACCAGCGATTGCTCGAAGCCGCCTACGATCTGGGCGCGCGGCCGTGGCAGGCCTTCGTGCGCATCACCTTGCCGCTGTCGCGCAACGGCATCGTGGCCGGCTGCATGCTGGTGATGATCCCGGCGGTGGGCGAATTCGTGATTCCGGAAATGCTGGGCGGGCCGGACACCTTGATGATCGGCCGTGTGCTGTGGGGCGAGTTCTTCAATAATCGCGACTGGCCGGTGGCCGCGGCGGTGGCTACGGTGATGTTGCTGCTGTTGCTGGTGCCGATCGTGCTGTTCCACCGTTATCAGCAGCGCGAGCTGGAAGGGCGGCTGACATGATGCGCGCCTCTCCCGGCACGCGCCTGCTGGGCGCTGGCGTGCTCGCGCTGGGCTTCGGCTTTCTGTATCTGCCGATCCTGTTGCTGATGGTCTACTCGTTCAACGCCTCGCGTCTGGCGATGGTGTGGGGCGGCTTTTCCACGCGTTGGTACGGCGAATTGCTGCGCGATCGCCAGTTGCTGGAGGCGGCCTGGGTCAGCCTGCAAGTCGCGTTCTGGACCGCCTGTGCATCGACGGTGCTGGGGACGATGGCGGCGCTGGCGATGGTGCGCATGCGGCGTTTTCCCGGCAAGACCCTGTTCGGTGCATTGATCACCGCACCGCTGGTGATGCCGGAAGTGATCATCGGCCTGTCGATCCTGTTGTTGCTGGTCTCGATGGGCGGTGTACTCGGGATCGCACCGCGTGGCGCGGCGGCAATCTGGGCGGCGCATGTCACCTTCACCGTCTCGTTTGTGACGGTGGTGATTTCCTCGCGCCTGCAGGAACTGGATCGCTCGCTGGAAGAGGCGGCGATGGATCTGGGCGCGACACCGCTGAAGGTGTTCTTCCTGATCACCTTGCCGATCATCGCTCCGGCATTGGTATCGGGCTGGCTGCTCGCATTCACGCTGTCGCTGGATGACGTGGTGATCGCCAGCTTTCTGGCCGGGCCCAGTTCGACCACCTTGCCGATCAAGGTGTTTGCGTCGGTGCGGCTGGGCATCAGCCCCAAGATCAACGCGTTGGCCACGTTGATGGTGCTGGCGGTGTCGATCGCCGCAGTGATCGGCTGGTGGCTGCTGGCACGCGGCGAAAAACGGCGTCAGCGCGATGCGCAACTGGCGCTGCAAGCTGCTTCCTGAGCAGGCACCAATATGGGTGTGGCGAATGCATCGCCACCAGCCGCGGCCAGACGGCTGCGAACGCCGACGCCACCGACATCCACGATGGCTGCACGCCGATTGCGGACGCCTGATGCGGCCACCGGACGCCGGGCACGGCAGTTGGTTGGGCCGCTGTTACCTGGCCGGAGGCGTGTACCCGCTGTCCCAGGGCTGCGGCTTGGTCAGGTAGCACTGATACTCGGCGCTGATGTCGTAGCCCTGTTGCTCGACCTTGGGTTGTTCGTCGGCGCGATCCTTGTCCTTGTTCTTTCCGTCGTCCTTGGATTTCTGCTTGCTCGGATAGATCGTGACCATGTTCGGCGACGAGTGCGCGGTAACGAATTGGCGGATGGCAGTGTCCGAGCAGGCCCGCAGTGCCTGTTCCTCGCAGGGTTGGCTGGGATTGGGCAGCGTGTTGGTGCAGCTCACGGTGACAAATCCGTTCGGGCCGGGACGCGGGCCGTGCAGCATGTCCTGCAGGACGGCGCATCCCGGCAGGCAGGCGCCGATGCCAAGTACAACTAGAACAATCAGATCCCGACGCATCGTGGTGGTCTTCCGTGAATGGATGAAGCTGCCAAGTGCCGAATGCTAGAGCATTTTTGTGCGGTGGGACGGTCGGGACAGGGCAGGGGCGCTTTCGTTCGCGTGGCTGGGAGCGTTGTTCCGGTTGCCAGTGATCCGCGAGCGGTGCGATCGAGGTGCGGCATTGCGTCGCGGCGTGGGTAAACACAGCGTTGCAGCGATTTGCCGCGGTTGTGACGCGGCTGCAACTTGCCGACGACTAGCATGGCGGGCCTGTAACAGGAGACCGTCATGTCCTACGACACCGTCAACCCGGCCAATGGCCAGGTCGAACATACCCAGCACACCCTGGACGCCGCCGCCATCGAGGCGCGTCTGGCTGCTTCCGCCAAGGCATTTCCGCAGTGGGCGGCGCTGCCGCTGGCCGAGCGCGGCGCGCTGCTGCGCCGGGTCGGCGAAGAGCTGACCCGGCGGCGCGACGACCTGCAGCGCATCATGACCGCCGAGATGGGCAAGCTGCGCCACGAGGCGCTGGCCGAGGTGGACAAGTGCGCGCAGGGCTGCGCCTATTACGCCGAACATGCAGCCGACTACTTGGCACCGCGCGATATCCCGACCGAGGCGCAGTCCAGCTATGTGCGCTACGAGCCACTGGGCTGCGTGTTTGCGGTGATGCCATGGAATTTTCCGTTGTGGCAGGCGTTCCGTTTCCTCGCCCCGGGTCTGATGGCCGGCAATGTCGCGCTGCTCAAGCACGCCAGCAATGTGCCGCGCTGCGCCGATGCGATGAAGGAGGTGCTGGATGCCGCCGGTATTCCGCCCGGCGTGTTCGATGTGCTGCATATCGACAATGACCAGGCTGCAGACGTGTTGCGTGACGATCGCATTGCCGCAGTGACGCTGACCGGCAGCGAGCGCGCCGGACGTTCGCTGGCTGCAAATGCGGGCGATCAGTTGAAGAAGTGCGTGATGGAACTCGGCGGCAGCGATGCGTTCGTAGTGCTGGAAGACGCCGACCTGGAGCACACCGTCGCCTCCGCCGTGCAGTCGCGGTTCGACAACAGCGGGCAGACCTGCATCGCCGCCAAGCGCTTCATCGTGGTGGACGCCATCGCCGATCGCTTCATCGAACGCTTCGTTGCCGCTGCCTCCCAGCGCGTGCTCGGCGACCCGCAGCAGGAGGGCACCACGCTGGCGCCCATGGCCCGCGCGGATCTGCGCGACGAGCTGCACAAGCAGGTGCAACACAGCGTGGAAAAGGGTGCCAAGGTGCTGCTGGGCGGCGAACCGGTACCCGGTTCGCATGCAGGCTATCCGGCCACCATCCTCGATCATGTCGCCCCGGGCATGCCGGCCTACGAGGAGGAGTTTTTCGGCCCGGTTGCATCGGTCATTCGCGTGCGGGATGAAGCAGAAGCAGTACGCGTGGCCAACGACACCAGCTTTGGCCTGGGCGGCAGCGTGTGGACCTCCGATGCCAAGCGCGGCGAGCGCGTCGCGCAGCAATTGCAGTGCGGCGCGGCGTTCGTCAATTCGGTGGTCAAGAGCGACGTGCGGCTACCGTTCGGCGGCATCAAGCGCTCGGGCTTCGGCCGCGAGCTGGCCGAGCACGGCATCCACGAGTTCATGAACATCAAGACGATCTATGTGGCTTGAGTGCGGGGATTGGGGATTCGGGATTGGGGATTCGTAAAAGCAGGCAGCCTTCCTTCTCCCTCTGGGTGAAGGTGCCCGAAGGGCGGATGAGGGGGCGTGCAGCACGCGCGCCATAGTCACACGTCCAGCTCCAACCAATCCCCAATCCCCACTCCCAAATCCCAGCCGCAAAGCGGCCTAAAGCCACCGCGCTCGCTTGAACAGGCGATACAGCACCAGGCACGAGGCGACCACGCCGGCTACCAGCAGCGGGTAGGCATAAGGTTTGTCGAGTTCTGGCATGTGGGTGAAATTCATGCCGTACCAGCTGGTGATCAGGGTGGGCGCGGCCAGCAGGGCGGCCCAGGCGCCCAGGCGTTTGACGGTTTCGCCCTGGGCCAGGGTCACCATCGACAGGTTGACGCTCAGCGCGGTGCCCAACATTTCGCGCAAGGTGTCGATGGCGTCGTTGATGCGCACGGCATGGTCGAGTACGTCGCGCAGGTAGATGCCGACCTCGTCGTGGATCAGCGAGCCGGGGTTGCGCTTGAGATGCGAGAGCACGTCCTGCAATGGCGCCACGACCAACCGCATCTTGTTGAGTTCGCGCTTGAGCTCGTACAGGCGCACCACGGTTTCGCGCTTGTAGTTGTCGGCGAAGATGTCCTTTTCCAGGCCTTCCAGCGTGTCGCGGAACTCGTCCATGATCGGCAGGTAGTTGTCGACCACGAAGTCGAGCACGCCATACAGGCAGAACGAGGCGCCCATGCGCAGCATCGCCGGTTCGCGTTCGACCCGGTGCCGCACCGGCGTGTACGACAGCGATGCGCCATGGCGCACCGTCAACAGAAAGCGTGCGCCGAGAAACGCGTGCGTCTCGCCGTAGCGGATGCGCTCGTTGACCAGTTGTGCGGTGTTGACCACCACGAACAAGGAATTGCCGTAGCTCTCGGCCTTGGGACGTTGGTGCGCCTTGAGCGCATCCTCGATGGCCAGATCGTGCAGGCCGAACTCATCCTGCAGCTTGTGCAGCACCGACTCCTGCGGCTCGTACAGGCCGACCCAGACAAAGCCATCCGGGCGCTGCAGCACGTCGCTGATCTGCTCCAGGCTGATGTCGTGGCGCTCGCCCTGGCCGTCGTAATAGGCGCAGGTGATGACGCAGGAGGGGTTGTCCGGATGGCGGCCGTGGTGGTTCATGGGCGCATCCTGGATCAGCGCGTGCGGACGGACAAGTCACGCCGCCGCAACGCGATGGCGAGCGCGGCATGGATCGGCAACAGCAGCAGCACCCACTGCAGGTTGTCCTGCGCCTGGAACGACAGCCAGTGGATCAGCAGCGCCAGCAGTGCCGCGGCGGCCACCACCCAGCGCAGCACATCGAACCAGCGCCCGGGCCGGCGCCCGCGCAGCACGGCGATGCCGCCGATCAACAGCAGCACGCACAGCGGGTTGACCAGCAACAGGTTGCGATTGGCCCAGGCCGACTGGTGCGCGGTGAAGCCCCACAGATACACCAGCAAGCCGCCGCCGATCGCGCACAGCAGCCAGTACGGCAGGGCCAGGGCGGCCAGCACGCGTTGCCGGCGACCGAGTGCCAGCACGCCGGCAGCGACGATCAGCCCGGTCAGCAGCCATGGCCACCAGTGGCGCTGCTGTTCGGCCGGCTCCGGTGCGATGCGATGCGGCAGCAGGACCTGGGTGGACTGCACCAGCGGGCGGCCGGCGCTGTTGTGCACCTGGGTCAGGCTGTCGGCCAGGCGCATCGGTACGAAGGCTTCTTCCCAGCGCGACAGCGGGCGGTCCGCATACGGCCCCAGGCCCAGGTCGAAGCCCAGCCACATCCATGGGGCAGGGGAGGCCAGGCGCACCGCTTCGCTGCGGAAGGTGTTGCCGCGCGAGCGCCCGGCCAGTTGCGATTTCAACGCGCCACCCATGGCCCGGTCCAGCGTGTCGCGGACCATGGTGGCGCAGTTGGCCACGAAGTAATCGTAGTGGTAGCGCGCGTTCTCGGGCTGGCTGCGGATGGCCAGCCCGTCAGCCAGCGCGCGCGCCTGGTCCGGTGGCAGGTCCAGCCACTGGATGCTGACGCCGCGGCCGACCGCGCGGTACTGCTGCAGGTCTTCTTCCAGCGGCAACGCGACCAGGTAATACATCATCTCGCCGCGCGCAAAGCGGGGGACGAAATCCGGCTCGCCGGGGTCGAAGAAGCCAAAGTTGTACGAGGTGGCCTGCCCGGTGACGGGATCGACCACCACGATGGCATCGTGGCCGAAGCGCTCGAAGAACACCTCGCCCGGCTGCATGGTGACCACGCCGACCCGCGGTGCCGGCACATTGGGCTGGGCTGGCGCCTGCCCGGTGGCCTGGGCCATGGCGGCAGGTGCCACCAACCACGCCAGCAACAGCAGCAGACACGCTGCCGCCCAGCGCCGGATGCTGCCGCGGCTTGGCGCTGCAGCACTCACGCGGTACCAACGGTTCAAGCGTCGTCCTGCGGGTCTGGCGGCAGAATGGTCACGTGGAAGGCGTGCACGCGCCGCGCATCGGCCTTGGCCACACGGAAGGCAAACCGCCCCAGCGTCAGCTCTTCGCCGGTTTCCGGCAGGTGGCCGATCGCATCGGTGACCAGGCCGCCGACGGTGTCGTACTCGTCGTCGGGGAAGTCGGCACCAAAGCGCTCGTTGAAGTCTTCGATCGGCGTCAGCGCATCGACCACATAGCGGCCGTCGGCCTGGATCGCGATCAGCGAATTCTCGTCTTCGGCATCGTCGTGCTCATCGTCAATCTGGCCAACGATCTGCTCCAGCACGTCTTCGATGGTGACCAGCCCGGCGACGCCGCCGTACTCGTCCACCACGATCGCCATGTGGTTGCGCGACAGCCGGAATTCCTTGAGCAGCACGTTGAGCTTCTTGGACTCGGGGATCAGCACCGCCGGGCGCAGCAGTTCGCGCACGTTGCCGGGGCCGTTGTCGGCAACCACGCCGCGCAACAAGTCCTTGGCCAGCAGGATGCCGAGCACTTCGTCCTTGTTCTCGCCGTGCACCGGGAAGCGCGAATGGCCGGATTCCACCACTTGCTTCATCAGGTCGATGAAGCGCGCCTCCACCGGCAGCGAGACCATCTGCGAGCGCGAGATCATCACATCGCCCACGGTGAGCTCGGACACGGAGATTGCGCCTTCCATCATGCGCAAGGTGTCTGCAGCGATGAGACCGTCCTGTTCGGCGGTCCGCAGCAGCGCGACCAGTTCGTCGCGGGTATGGGGTTCGCCAGAGAAGGCAGCGCTCAGGCGCTCGAGCCAGCTACGGCGTTTTTCGGGTGTTTCTTGGGATTGGCTACTGTCGTCTTCGGACATCGTGACGTGGGACGGCACCCGGCAAACCAGGCGATAGCCGTCAGTCTAACAGGAAGCCGCTAAGGCGCTGTGGACGGGGCCGGGGTGGGCGCTGCGCGTCAGGGCAGGTCCAGGCTGTAGCCGCAGCCGACCACGGTCTTGCCCGGATGCGACTTCACGTTGGAGACGCTGAGCACGATCGATTCGATCATCGCCTCGCCGGTCTTGGGGTTGGTGGTGTCTTCGCTGACCAGCTCGCGGCCATACATGACCTTGTCGGCGTTATCCACGCCCAGTTCCAGGTTCAGTTGTTTGGCTAGCGGGCGGGGGTCGGGCAGGTCCAGCAGCGCCATGACGCTGGCCCCGGAGAACGCGATGTGGGTGGTGCTGTGGCCGAACACGCTGATCGGCGTGTTGAGCGCGTACTCGGTCATGAACAGGTTGGCCTGGTCCAGCGGCGTCCAGCCCAGCGCCACCGCCTTGAGCGGGTCGGCCAGCACCGGTGCCAGCGCGTTGAAGTCGCCAATGCGCTGGCGGCATTCGATCAGGGCCGGCAGATCGGGGCGTGCCGGCGCGGCCTGCGCCCAGGCGCTGGAGCAGGCCAGCAACAGCAACGCGGTGGCGAGGCAGGCCCGCATCAGCGCTCTCCCGCGTACGGGTCGTCGATGCCGAGATCGGCCAGGATCTCGCGTTCGAGTTGCTCCATCGCATCGGCTTCCTTGTCGTCTTCGTGGTCCCAGCCGAGCAGATGCAGCGTGCCGTGCACGGTCAGATGGGCGTAATGCGCGGCCAGCGACTTGCCTTGTTCGGCCGCCTCGCGCGCCACCACCGGCGCGCAGATCACCAGATCGCCGAGCAGCGGCATCTTGACGCCCTTGGGCAGGCCTTCGGGTAAATCGGCCGGGAAGCTCAGCACATTGGTGGCGTAATCCTTGCCCCGGTAATGATGGTTGAGCGAGCAGCCTTCCTTCTCGTCGACAATCCGCACCGCCAGGTCGGCCTCGCGGATGCGTCCCTTCAGCGCAGCGGCCACCCACTTGCGAAAACTCACCGCCGACGGCAGACCGGCGCGCGGCAGCGCATAACTGACAGCGACGTCGAGGCGGACAGGTCCACGGGTCATGGCGAGAGTTTCCTGGGCAGAGGGTCAGCGCGTGCAGGTGATCAGCAGTAGCAACGCAGGCCCGTTGGCCACGCGGTAGCTCGAACTGCCGATCGGGCCCCGCCCGCAGCCGCGATTGTAATCCCGCACCCGCAAGCTTGAAACGAATCCTGGCTGGTCATGCAGCCAGACCGCAGCGATACCGCTTTCCAGGAGTCCGCCGACCAGCGACTGGCTTGAGCGATGCGCGTGCTGGATCGGTGAGCTTTCGCAGCCGCGTGCATCCGTGACCGTTCCCGGTAGATCGAGCAGCCAGCGCGCGCTGCGACCTTGCTGCCAAGCACTGAGTCGTACGCGATCGTTCCCTGCCGGCATATCGCCGCGCCCCTGTTCCGCCATTCTCTGCAAGTGCGCGGTTGGGATGCTGATGCTGGTTTGTTCGGCGGCCAGCGACACACAGGGGGGCGCCACCTGTGTCGCCGGGATCACATCGCGATCTGCGATCGGGATTCCTGGAAGCAGCGGCGCTTCGGTAGCCCCGAGCGATGCCGCCGCGACCAATCCGCTTGCCAACGTCAGGCTGGCAAGGAATAGCCTCATTCAGCGTTGTTCTTGATCGCAGCGTCCTGCTGATCGCGCTTTTCATAGGCCGTGACGATGCGCTGCACCAGCGGGTGGCGCACCACGTCGCGTGCTTCGAAGAAGGTGAAGCTGGCGCCGTCCACATCGCGCAGCACCTCGATTGCGTCGCGCAGGCCGGACTTGACGTGCTTGGGCAGGTCGATCTGGGTCAGGTCGCCGGTGACCACCGCGGTGGAGCCAAAGCCCAGCCGGGTCAGGAACATCTTCATCTGCTCGATGGTGGTGTTCTGCGCCTCGTCCAGGATCACGTAGGCATCGTTGAGCGTGCGGCCGCGCATATAGGCCAGCGGCGCGATCTCGATAACGTTCTTTTCCAGCAGCTTGACCACTTTTTCCACGCCCAGCATTTCGTAGAGCGCGTCGTAGAGCGGGCGCAGGTACGGGTCCACCTTCTGGCTGAGATCGCCGGGCAGGAAGCCCAGCTTCTCGCCGGCTTCCACCGCCGGGCGCACCAGGATCAGGCGCTGTACGCGCGACTCGTTCAAGGCTTCCACTGCGCTGGCCACCGCCAGGAAGGTCTTGCCGGTACCGGCCGGGCCAATACCGAAATTGATGTCGTGCGTGGCGATCGCGTGCAGGTACTTGGCCTGGTTGGCGCCGCGGCCACGCACGGTGCCGCGTTTGACCTTGATCGCCACGTCCTGGGCCACGTAGGAACGATCGACCACCTGCTCGACATTGGCATCGTTCAGGCGCAGGTGGATGGCGTGGTTGTCGAAGGTGGTGGAGGCGGCTTCTTCGTACAGGGCGGTCAGCAGCGTCTGTGCGGCGGTGATCGCCGGCTCCGGGCCGGTGACACGGAAGATGTTGCCGCGGTTGGCGATCTCCACGCCGAGCTTGAGTTCGATCTGGCGCATGTGCGCGTCGAACGGGCCGGCCAGGTTGGCCAGGCGCTCGGTGTCGTCGGGTTCCAGGGTGAAGTCGCGATGTGCAGGTGAGTTCATGGTCGGATCGGACCGCGCACGCATGCGCTGGTCGGTTGGGCGGCAGACGAGGGTAGCGCGCAGCGTGTGATCCCACCAACACGCCCGGCTGCCGCAAGCGCGTGGTCATGGCCGGTCCCCGGCGGTGCGCGCGGGTTTTCCACAATCGCTGTGGAGTCACGCATCACTAACCTGTGGATAAAAATCGTGGCGCCTACTCGCACAAGGTCCGGCAGGGACATGGCGAAAAAATCACCACTGCGGTGGCGGTTGTCCACAAGCGGTGTGGATCGAATCCGGCAAAGCTTGTGGGTAAGTGCTCGTGCGCCTTATGCCGCAAGGCGTTGCAGACAGGTGGTGAAATTTTGATCACTTGCCTTGCGTGCCGTGTGACCAGGGGTAACGGTGTCGTTGTCGAGCGCGATCACGACCATGCCTGGCGTATGAGAATAATCCGCGCCGTTGTCGACCAAGACCGACCACGGCTCGGAAGCGCGCAGATGCCGGAGCGCCGATCGGCGAATGCAGTGCGGCAAGCAACCAGCTGCGTGCTTGCCGACGATCGAGGTGCGAGGCACGACGCGCGTGGCCTCAACGCAATTGCCAGCGTGTTGCACGCACGCAGCTGCGCAAAGCAACGCAACAACAATCGCAGGCAGACGCAGCATCGCGTAGCCGGCCGCAGCACTACGGAAGTAGTGACCAACCAACGCGCACCTTCCAGTCAGCAAGACGCGATGCATGCCGTGGCGCCACGCGCCCCGGCACCTATGCGGTATCAGCTTTCGCTGTCGTCCACCTGGATAAGACCACGCAGCGAATTGCTCATCGCCTCGGTGATCAGGACATCGACGAACTGCCCGATCAGGCGCGGATTGCCGGGGAAATTCACCGGACGCATGTTCTCGCTCTTGCCGGTCAATTCATTCGGATCGCGCCGCGACGGGCCTTCCACCAGTACCCGTTGCACGCTGCCGACCATGGACTGCGAAATGCGCGTGGCGTGCGCGTTGATCTGCGCCTGCAAACGCGCAAGCCGTGCCTGTTTGACGGCTTCCGGGGTGTCGTCCTGCAGGTCCGAAGCCGGCGTGCCGGGACGCCGCGAATACACGAACGAGAAACTCTGGTCGAAGCCCACGTCCTCGATCAGCTTCATGGTCTTTTCGAAATCCGCTTCGGTCTCGCCGGGAAAACCGACGATGAAGTCCGAGCTGATCGAGATATCCGGACGCACCGCGCGCAGCTTGCGGATCTTGGACTTGAATTCCAGCGCAGTGTAGCCGCGCTTCATCGCCGACAGGATGCGGTCGCTGCCGGCCTGCACCGGCAGATGCAGATAATTGGCCAGCTGCGGCACGTCGCGGTACGCATCCACCAGCGAGTCGGAAAATTCCAGCGGATGCGAGGTGGTGAAACGGATACGGCCGATGCCCTCGATCTGCGCGATGGTGCGGATCAACAGGCCCAGATCCGCGTATTGCGCCGCGTCGCCGGCATCGGCGCCGTACGCACCGCGATACGCATTGACGTTCTGGCCGAGCAGATTGATCTCGCGCACGCCTTGCGCGGCCAGCTGCGCCACCTCCACCAGCACGTCCTCGAACGGCCGGCTGACTTCTTCGCCACGGGTGTAGGGCACCACGCAGAACGAGCAGTACTTGGAGCAGCCTTCCATGATCGACACGAACGCCGACGGACCCTCGGCGCGCGGCTCGGGCAGGCGATCGAACTTCTCGATTTCCGGAAAGCTGATGTCCACCTGCGACTTGCCCGACTCGCGCCGCGCGCGGATCAGCTCCGGCAGGCGATGCAGGGTCTGCGGGCCGAACACCAGATCCACATAGGGCGCGCGCTTGACGATGGCCTCGCCTTCCTGCGAGGCCACGCAGCCGCCCACGCCGATGATCACCGGCTTGCCGCCGGCCTTCAGCGCCTTCCAGCGGCCCAGCTGGCTGAACACCTTTTCCTGCGCCTTCTCGCGGATGGAGCAGGTGTTGACCAGCACCACGTCGGCGTCTTCGGGGTTGTCGGTCAGCTCCAGGCCTTCGGAGGCGGCGAGCACGTCGGCCATCTTGGCCGAGTCGTACTCGTTCATCTGGCACCCGTGGGTCTTGATGTAGAGCTTGCCGCGCACCACGGCAGGCGCCGACGGGCGGGCCACCGGCAGCGGCAACAGGGCGGGTGCGTCCACGGCGGTGGCCGCGGACAGGTCGGAAACGGATGTCCCGGGCATGGCGCTTATTCCAGGCGGGTAGAAGATAGCCGCACAGTTTACCCGCTTGCGCCGGGCCCGTCCGATTGGTCAGGCCTTGGCGTTGATGGCCTCGGCACGCGCGAACGCCGGCCGGTCGGCCATGCGGGCGATGTAGGCGCGGGTGCTGGCAGGCGGGTCGATCAGGCCGAAATCGACCATCCAGCCCAGCGCGCCGCCCCACAGCACATCGGCCGCGCTGCAACGCTGGCCCAGGAGATAGTCGCCCTTGGCCAGCTGCGCATCGATCACCTGCAGCACCGTGGCGCAGTCGGCGTAGGGCGAGATCGAGCGCGGCGGCGCATCGCGCTTCATCGCGCGGTCGATGATCGCCGGCTCGAAGGCCGAGCCGTAGAAGGCCAGCCAGCGCAGGTAGGCGCCACGATCGGCATCGCCCGGCGCCGGCGACAGCCCGGCTTCCGGATACAGCTCGGCCAGATACTGGTAGATCGCGCCCTGTTCGGTGACCACGCTGTCGCCGTGCCGGATCGCCGGAAACTTGCCCATCGGGTTGATCGCCAGGTACGCGGGCGCGAGTTGCTCGCCCTTTTCCAGATTGACGATCTGCAGGTCGTAACTGGCGCCGAGCTCTTCCAGCAGCACCAGCACGCCGCGCGAACGCGAACGGGGATTGTGGAACAGGGTGATGTGGCGCTGGTGGGACATTGCGGTTTCCTTGGTGGATGCGGAAGGCGTAAAGAACGAGGTGCCAGGCAATCCTACGCAGCTATTGCGGACAGTTTCCGTCCGCAATACGGTAATGCGATGGCCTCGACCGCTGCCCGCTTGTTGCGTCTGCTTGCGCTGCTGCAGGGCGGCCGCAGTTGGTCGGGCGTGGCGCTGGCCGAGCGGCTGGAGCTGCATCCGCGCAGCGTGCGGCGCGCGATCGAGCGCCTGCGCGAGCTGGGTTACCCGGTGCATGCCGTGCCCGGCGCCGGTGGCGGTTACCGGCTGGGGCAGGGTGCGGCCGCTCTGCCGCTGTTGTTCGAAGAAGACGAGGCGCTGACGGTGGCGATCGCGCTGCGCGCAGCGGCTCCGGCGATACGCGGCATGGATGCGGCGGCGGCGCGGGTGCTGCGCAAGCTCGATCCGCTGTTGCCGCGGCGCAGCGGCCAGCGTGCCAGTGCGGCGCACGCGGCCACCGCCAGCCTGCCGGTCACCGGGGAGGCGGGTGCCCTGGTGGATGCGGCGCTGCTGGCGCAACTGGCCAGCGCCTGCCGCGACCGGGTCACGCTGCGGCTGGACTATCGCCGCCACTCCGGTTTACCGATCACGCGCTGTGTCGAGCCGGCCTTATTGGTGAATTACGGGCGGCGCTGGTATCTGCTGGCCTGGGACTGCGAGCGCCAGGACTGGCGCACCTTGCGCGCCGACCGCATCGACCTGGCCGAGACGACCGGCGCGCAATTCGCCGCTCGCGCACTGCCGGAAGAACCACTGCAACTCCTGCGCAAGGCGATCGGCGAGTCGCCGTTCCCGTGCCGGGCCCGGGTACGCCTGCACGGCGCGCTGGAGGCACTCGCCGCGCGCATCCCGCCCTGGCTGGGCGCGCTGGAAGCCGACGGGCCGGCGCATTGCTGGCTGGGCCTGGGCGCGCCGAGCATGCCAGCGCTGGCGGCCAACCTGCTACTGCTCGATCTGCCGTTCGATGCGATCTGCCCGGACGCCGTGCGCGTGCCGCTGGCCGAGGCGCTGAACGCGTTGCGGACGCGGCTGGAGCCGTTGCCCGGATAACTGCGGCGGCCACTTGGCAAGCCCGGGCCAAGCTGGGACACTCCGCCGCATGAAGGGGATGTCAAGATTGCTGGGGCTGTTACTCGTCACGTTGCCGGCAGCGCCGGTCTGCGCTGGCACCTTGTACAAGTGTGTCAGCGGCGACGGAATCACCAGCTACCTGAGCAAGCGCCAGAGCGGGGCGACCTGCAGCGTCATCAGCAGCTACACCCCGGAGCGATCCGCGCGCCGCGCGCCGCCGTCCATGGCTCGCCCGGCGCAGGGTTTGGTCGCTGGCCCTGCGCGCGCCAGCACCTCGATCGACAGCGGCGCGCCAGCCACCATCATCAGTCAGCCGGTGGGCCAGGCGCCACGCCGCGCTGCCGAAGTCGCCTCGGCGGTGATGCCGCGCGCGCTGCCGGTGGCGGAGACCTCGGTCGTGCAGGCACCCGCCGCCGCGGTCAATCCGCGCCGGGTGGTCAGCGGGCAGGTCTATTCGTATATGAAGGACGGCGTGCGTCACTACACCAGTGCGCGCCCGCGTCAGGTCGCCAGCATCGAAGGCCTGCGCACCATCCATTACAGCTTCATCGAAACCTGCTACGCCTGCGCCGCCAAGCCCGGCGTCAATTTCGGCGCGATCCGGCTCAACACCAATGCCTATCAGCAGGAAATCACCGCAGCCGCGCGCGAGTTCGGGGTCGAGGAAGCGATCGTGCGCGCGATCATCCATGCCGAGTCGGCCTACAACCCGCTGGCACTGAGCCGGGCCGGCGCGCAGGGGCTGATGCAGTTGATGCCCGGCACCGCGCGCCGCTTCGGCGTCAGCGATGCCTATGATGCAACGCAAAATATTCGCGGTGGCGTGCAATATCTTTCGTGGTTGCTGAAGCGCTTCAATGGCGATCTCACGCTCGCCGCTGCCGGCTACAACGCCGGCGAGGGCGCGGTGGATCGCTATGGCGGCGTGCCGCCTTACAGCGAGACCCAGCGCTACGTCCAACGCGTCGGCGTGCTGGCCGGGCGCTATCGTGGGCAGACCACGGCGGCCAACTGAGCCATGTGCTTTGCACGCATTTGCGCGCGCTGCGGCCTGCTTTGACAGTCACCAGTCGAGACAGATGTCATGCGGCAACCAGGCCGCGCAGGCCGCCATCGCACCGGCCCGATAGTGCCGCCAACGCGCAGCATGTCCGCAACTGGCGCGGTCTTTTTGTCAGCACTGGGTCACAGCTGTACTCCTTGTGCAGGCCTGGCGCGTGACGTGATCGAAGCGTGCCTGCATCCAGTGTTTGCACTGCGCCGGTTCGACTGCGTACATTGCGTTGTCTGTGCATTAAGCGTTCCGCTACACTGCGGTCGATTCATCGCGGCTGGACCCCCCGCCAGCCGTTGGCAGCCTCACGCTACCTAATCAAGATCGGAGAGCCGGATGGCCAACGATGGGGTTAACGCACCTGCTGATATCGGGCGTCGTCGGTTCTTGACCGCGACAACGGCCGTGGTCGGTGCGGTCGGAGCAGGATTTGTCGCAGTTCCGTTCGTGAAGTCGTGGAATCCCAGCGCACGCGCCAAGTTGGCCGGTGCCCCGGTGACCGCCGACATCAGCGCCTTGCAGGAAGGGCAACGGCTGGTTCTGGAATGGCGCGGTCAGCCCATCTGGATCGTCAAGCGCTCCAAGGCGATGCTCGACGCACTGCCATCGCTGGATGACCGGCTCAAGGATCCCAAGTCGGAGAACAAGGACCAGCAGCCGGACTATGTGCTGAAGAACCCCGAGTACCGCTCGATCAAGTCCGACATCTCGGTGCTGGTCGGGCTGTGCACGCATCTGGGCTGCTCGCCGGAAATGGTCGCCGAGATCCGCCCCGAGCCCTACGACCCGCAGTGGAAGGGCGGCTACTTCTGCCCCTGCCACAAGTCGCGCTTCGACATGTCCGGCCGCGTCTTCGACGGCGTGCCGGCACCGATCAATCTGCTGGTGCCCCCACACCACTATGTGGACGACAACACCCTGGTGATCGGCGTCGATCCCGACGGTGCCGGTACGTCGGCCAACAGCACGGGGGCTGCCTGATGAGCAATATCCTGGTCCGTACCGCCAACGGTGTGTTCGATTGGGTCAACGAACGCGCGCCCGGGCTGATGCCCATGTACCGCAAGCACGTCAGCGAGTACTACGCGCCGAAGAACTTCAACCTCTGGTACTACTTCGGCTCGCTGGCCATCGTGGTGCTGGTCAACCAGATCGTCACCGGCATCTTCCTGACGATGCACTACAAGACCAGCGCGGCCGATGCGTTCGCCTCGATCGAATACATCATGCGCGACGTGGAGTGGGGCTGGCTGATCCGCTACATGCACAGTACCGGCGCCTCGCTGTTCTTCATCGTGGTGTATCTGCACATGTTCCGTGGGCTGATGTACGGCAGTTACCAGAAGCCGCGCGAGCTGGTGTGGATTCTCGGCATGCTGATCTACCTGGTGCTGATGGCCGAAGCCTTCATGGGCTACGTGCTGCCGTGGGGGCAGATGTCGTTCTGGGGCGCGAAGGTGATCATCTCGCTGTTCGGCGCCATCCCGGTGATCGGCAACGGGCTGACCGAATGGATCATGGGCGACTATCTGCCCGGCGATGCCACGCTCAACCGCTTCTTTGCGCTGCACGTGATCGCACTGCCGCTGGTGCTGTTGCTGCTGATCGTGCTGCACATCGGCGCGCTGCACGAAGTGGGCTCCAACAATCCCGATGGCGTGGAGATCAAGAAGGGACCCAAGGGCAACCGCTGGGACGCGCACAAGCCGGCCGACGGCATCCCGTTCCATCCGTACTACACGGTCAAGGATCTGGTCGGGGTCGGCTTTTTGCTGCTGATTGCGGCCTTCATCATCTTCTTCGCGCCGGCGTTCGGCGGTTTGTTCCTGGAGCACGACAACTTCACCGAGGCCAATCGCCTGGTGACCCCGGAGCACATCAAGCCGGTCTGGTACTACACGCCGTACTACGCGATGTTGCGGGTGGTCCCCAACAAGCTCGGCGGCGTGCTGGTGATGTTCTCGGCGATCGCGATCCTGTTCCTGGTGCCATGGCTGGATCGGGCCAAGGTGCGCTCGATCCGCTACCGCGGCTGGATCTCCAAGGTCGCGCTCGGCGTGCTGGTGGTGTGCTTCGTGTGGCTGGGCGTGATCGGCTCCGGCCCTGGCACCGACGCACACGAAACCTACGTCGGGCGCGTGCTGACCTTCCTGTACTTTGCCTTCTTCATCACCATGCCGGTGTGGACGCGGCTGGACAAGACCAAGCCGGTGCCGGAGCGGGTGACCACCCATGACTAATTCCAACGTGAGGGCATGGACGTCGCGCGTGGTCGCCCTGCTGTGCGGGCTGACCCTGGCCGCAGGGGCGCTGGCAGCCGAAGGCGGAAAGGTGCAGCAGGCCGGCAACGACCTGAGCGACCGAGCCTCGCTGCAGCGTGGCGCGCAGTTGTTCATGAACTACTGCTCCGGCTGCCACTCGCTGAAGTACCTGCGCTATTCGCGCATGGCCAGCGATCTGGGACTGAGCGAAGAAGAGGTCATGACCAACCTCAACTTCACCGGCGCCAAGATCGGCGAACACATCGAAGGCACCATGCCGCACGATGCGGCGACCAAGTGGTTCGGCAAGGCGCCGCCGGATCTGACCTTGATCGCGCGTGTGCGTGGCACCGACTGGGTCTATACCTACCTCAAGTCGTTCTACCTGGATCAGACCCGCCCGCTGGGCTGGAACAACCAGCTGTTTCCGAATGCCTCCATGCCCAACCCGCTGTGGGAGCTGCAGGGCCTGCAGCAGGCGCAGTTCGGCCCGCCCGACAAGGCGACCGGCGACAAGCCGGTGCAGGCGCTCAAACTCGGTCAGCCAGGGCGACAGACGCCGGTCGAGTTTGATCAGACCGTGCGCGATATCGCCAACTTCCTCGAATACGCCGGCGAACCGGCGGCCTTGAAGCGGCAGAGCATGGGCGTGTGGGTGATCCTGTTCCTGGCCTTGCTCACCTTCATGGCCTACCTGCTGAAGAAGGAATACTGGAAGGACGTGCACTGACCGGTCTGCAGGCCGGTCATCGGATGCAGAGCGCATCGGCCATGCATGCGCAAACCATGCAACGGCTGCAGCAAACCGACCGCTGAGCCCCTTTCCCCGCGGGAGAGGGGTGCGGTGAGGGTCGGCAAGCAATCACTGCTTCGGTGGACGACAAATCGCCTCTGCCGCATCCAATGTCGTGCACTAGCAGTCGCGCCGTCACCGCACGCGCACGTGACCGGAAGCTGCATCTCGGCGCAACAAGCGGCCTGTCCGGGCATTAATCGGCCCTATCACTCTTGGCTTTTGCGTGACGTGATTGCACACTCGAAGGACCGTGGTGACGGTCGGCGTTGGGCCGGCCGCGCCGATGCGGCCGGCGGATTCCGGTCGTCGGAGAGCCTTGAATGGCGACGAGTGTGCGTATGCGGAATACCTTGACTTTGTTTTCGTCCAACGACGACGTGTTGTGCCACCGGGTCCGTCTGGTCCTGGCGGCGAAAGGGGTGACCTACGACCTGGTGCCGGTCGACCCGCAAAATCCCCCGGAAGATCTGATCGATCTCAATCCCTACCATTCGGTCCCGACCCTGGTCGAACGCGACCTGGTGCTGTACGCGGCATCGGTGGTCAGCGAATACCTGGACGAGCGCTACCCGCATCCGCCGTTGATGCCGGTCGATCCGCTCTCGCGCGCACGTCTGCGTCTGGCGATGCTGCGGATCGAGCACGACTGGGTGCCGCAGGTGCAGGCCATCCAGCTCGGCAACAAGACCCAGGCCGAGGCCGGCCGCAAGCGCCTGAAGGAACTGCTCACCGCGTCGGTGCCGCTGTTCAAGGCCAGCAAGTTCTTCCTCAATCCGGAAATGAGTCTGGCCGATTGCGCGATGGCGCCGATCATCTGGCGACTGGACGCGTTGGAGATCGGCCTGCCCAAGGACGGCAAGGCGATCGAAGACTACGGCAACCGGATCTTCCGCAATCCCGGCTTCATCCGCAGCCTGACCGATCAGGAAAAGAAACTGCGCGACCTGCCGGGCTGATGCGACGGCTGTATGCCAACAGACCGACGCCCCATCGCGCAGCCGCCGCTGCGGGCCGTGTGCGGGTAAAATGACGTCATGAGCGAAGATTTCCCCCGCATGACCAGCCATCGCCCGTACCTGCTGCGGGCCTTGGTCGAATGGATCAACGACAACGGCATGACCCCGCACGTCCTGGTGGACGCCGGGCTGCCCGGCGTGCAGGTGCCTGCCAGTGCCGTCAAGGACGGCCGCGTGGTGCTGAACATCGCCGAGCGCGCTGTGGTCGGGCTGCAGGTCGACAACGAAAGCGTGCAGTTCACCGCGCGCTTTGGCGGCGTCAGTTACCCGGTGATGGTGCCGATGGCCGCGGTCCTTGCGGTGTATGCACGCGAGACCGGGCAGGGCATGGCCTTGCCGGACGATATCCCCGGCACCAGTACCGAGCCGCCGGATCCGGGTGCACCGCCGCCAAGCGCGCCCACGCCGGACGAGCCGCCGAGCGCGGGCAAGCGTCCGCATCTGCGCGTGGTCAAGTAAGCACACGCACGGACGCGCATCGCGCGTCCGTGCGTTGTTGCGCCATGTACGCGTGTGGTTTGCATCGCACGCGCATCTTTCCACCAGAAGACGCCGTTGCATGTGTGCATCGGCGTTGCGGATCGGCGGCAGCGACGCTGATCTTCGGTCGTACGGCGCTGCATGCAGGCAAGCTGCCTGCAGACGCACACATCGATCCAATCGCGGTCAATTCAGGCGCTGATGGTCCGGGCTCAACGGCGTCACCGTAGCCACCTGCGGTCCGGTGAAGGCGATCAATTGGTCGCCGCGCAGCACCAGGCGACCGCTATGACGGTCGATGCCGTCGTAGGAATACTCGAACCGGAACGTCCGCTCGAAGCCCAGCCAGCCATTGGGCTTGCGGCAGATGCGGATGTTGGTGGAATGCACGCTCTGATCCAGCCATTGCACATCGGCGGCGCGGCAGGCATTGCGGCCGAGGATATCGGCACGTTCGGCCGCTGCGCGCGAGGAGTTCCAGAACGCGTACAGCGCGGCGCCGGCAATCATGAAGAGGATAAGGCTGGGCATGGCGTCAATGTGCCATGGCCTGCGCCCGATCGACAATCGTCGCGCCGGGCCGCAGCGTTGCGTTGATGGCTGGTGGCTGGCGACCCGATGCGCCGGCCGGCATCCGCCACTCGTCCAGGCAGCCCTTCGCTTTACCAGCAACGGCTGTCGTCACGTCGCGCGAGTGCTCGGCATTGCGCCCGTTCGAACTGGAGTTGACGGCAAGGTTGCAGCAGGTCGATCCGGTGCAGCGGACGCACCGGGCTTGGCCGCTGCGCGGTCAGGCCGACAGCCGCTTTAACCATTCACCGCCATTCCCGCGCTCGGCTTGTGTCGGGCGCAGCGCAACCCCATTCATTGGGCTTCGCCCCGTTGAATCCACACGCCGCTTCTGGCCTGGCATCGCGGCCTGCGGCATCGCCTATGCATCCTGTCCTGCAGCAGTTCCATCCTGTCGTGGCTGCGTGGTTTGCGCAGACCTTCGCTGCGCCCACGCCGGCGCAGATTGCCGCGTGGCCGGCGATCCAGGCCGGACGCCACACGCTGGTGGCCGCGCCGACCGGCTCGGGCAAGACGCTGACCGCGTTCTTCGCGGCCATCGATGGGTTGATCCGCGATGGCCTGGCCAATGGCGGCGCGCTGCCGGACGAAACCCGGGTGGTCTACGTCTCACCGCTGAAGGCGTTGTCCAACGACATCCACCTCAATCTGGATGCGCCGTTACAAGGCATCCGCACGGCGCTGGTCGCGAGCGGTCTGCCGGATGTGGCGGTGCGCACGGCGGTGCGTACCGGCGACACCCCGCAACGCGAGCGCGCACAGGCGCGCCGCACGCCGCCGCATATCCTGGTGACCACGCCGGAGTCGCTGTATGTGCTGTTGGGCTCGGCCTCCGGGCGCACTGCGTTGCGGCATGTGCGCACCGTCATCGTCGATGAGATCCATGCGGTGGCGGCGGACAAGCGCGGTAGTCACTTGGCGCTGACCCTGGAGCGATTGCAGCGGCTGGCCGAGCGCCCGATCACCCGCGTCGGGCTGTCGGCCACGCAGAAGCCGATCGAGACGGTGGCGCAGTTCTTGGTCGGGGCGGGCGATGCCGGCCGGCCGCCGCAGTGCGAGATCGTCGATATCGGCTACACCCGCCGGCGCGATCTGGCCCTGGCCTTGCCGCCGACGCCGTTGAGCGTGGTGATGTCCAACGATCAGTGGCTGCAGGTGTATGCCGATGTCGCCACGCTCGCGCAGCAGCATCGCACCACGCTGGTGTTCGTCAACACGCGGCGCATGGCCGAGCGCGCTGCGCGCCATCTTGGCGATCTGCTCGGCAAGCAGCGCGTCGCCGCGCACCACGGCAGCCTGTCGCGCGAAACGCGTCTGCTGGCGGAGCAGCGACTCAAGGCCGGCGACCTTACCGTGCTGGTGGCCACTGCATCGCTGGAACTCGGCCTGGATATCGGCGATGTGGACCTGGTCTGCCAGCTCGGTTCGCCGCGCTCGATCGCCACCTTCCTGCAGCGTGCCGGACGCTCCGGGCATGCGGTTGGCGGCACGCCGAAGGCGCGCCTGTTTCCGCAGACCCGCGACGAACTGGTCGAATGTGCTGCATTGCTGGACAGCGTGCGCCGCGGTGAGCTGGACGCCTTACGCATTCCGCTGGCGCCGATCGATGTGCTTGCACAACAGATCGTGGCCGAGGCCGCGTGCGAGGACTGGGACGAAGATGCGCTGTTCGCCTTGGTGCGCCGCGCCTGGCCGTTCGCGCAGTTGAGCCGCGCGCGCTTCGATGACGTGGTGCGCATGCTGTGCGACGGCTTCAGCACACGGCTCGGGCCGCGTGCAGGCTACCTGCATCGCGATGCGGTGCATCGACGCCTGCATGCGCGCCGCGGCGCACGCATGACTGCGCTGACCTCCGGCGGCACCATCCCAGAAACCGGCGACTACAGCGTGGTGCTGGAACCGCAGGCCGAAAAGATCGGCACGGTGAACGAGGATTTTGCGGTCGAAAGTCTTACCGGCGACGTGTTCCAGCTCGGCAATGCCAGCTACCGCATCCTACGCGTGGATGCCGGGCGCGTCCGGGTGGAGGACGCCAAGGGCGCGCCACCGAACATCCCGTTCTGGCTGGGCGAGGCGCCCGGCCGCAGCGACGAATTGTCGGCGGCGGTGTCGCGTCTGCGTGGCGAGATTGCGCTGCGGCTGGATAGCCCGCCACATCAGGCGGCCTGCGATTGGCTGCACAACGTGCTGGATCTCTCGGTGGAAGCGGCACGCCAGCTGGTCGACTATCTCGCCCATGCCTGCACCGCGCTGGGCGCGATGCCCACCCAGCAGTGCCTGGTGATGGAGCGCTTCTTCGATGCCAGCGGCGGCACCCAGCTGGTGATCCACTCGCCGTACGGCAGCCGCATCAATCGTGCCTGGGGGCTGGCGTTGCGCAAGCGCTTCTGCCGCACCTTCAACTTCGAACTGCAGGCCGCCGCGACCGAGGATGCGATCGTGTTGTCGCTGTCCACCAGTCATAGTTTTGCCCTGGAGGAGGTGGCGCGCTACCTGCATTCGTCATCGGCAGAGCATGTGTTGATCCAGGCCTTGCTGGATGCGCCGCTGTTCGGCGTGCGCTGGCGCTGGAATGCGACCAATGCGATGGCGCTGCCGCGCTTTGCCGGTGGCAACAAGGTCGCGCCGCAACTGCAACGGATGAAGTCGGAAGATCTGCTGGCGACCGTGTTCCCCGATCAGGTCGCCTGCGCGGAGAATCTGGTCGGCGAGCGCGAGGTGCCGGATCATCCGTTGGTGGCGCAGACACTGGAAGACTGCCTGCATCAGTCCATGGACAGCGAGGGCTGGTTGCAGGTGCTGCGCGGGCTGGAGTCGGGCGCGATCACGCTGGTCGCGCGCGATCTGGCGGCACCGTCGCCGCTGGCGGCCGAAGCCTTGAATGCGCGGCCGTACGCATTCCTGGACGATGCACCGCTGGAAGAACGCCGCACCCAGGCCGTGCAAAGCCGTCGCTACACCCCGCAGAGCAGCGACGACCTGGGGCAGCTCGATCCCGAGGCGATCGCCTCGGTGCGCGAACAGGCCTGGCCGCAGCCGCGCGATGGCGAAGAAATGCACGAAGCATTGGTCGGGCTTGGCGTGCTTCCGGCCGATGAAGCGGGCGATGCGCACTGGCAGGCCTGGTTGGCTGCACTTGCAGGCGATGGGCGTGCCAGCTGTCTTGCGTTCGACGGTGTGCCCGCGCTGTGGATCAGTGCCGAGCGCATCGACTGGTTTGCGCCACTGTATCCGCACGCCGTTGCGCTACCGCCGCTACAGGCGCCGGCAGATTGCCGCGTTGCCGACTGGCAGCGCGACTGGGCCGTGCGCGAGCTGCTGCGCGGCCGCCTGTCTGCGGTCGGCCCGGCGCAGGTGCCGGCCTTGGCCGGCGCCTTGCACCTGCCCGAGTCCGAGATCGTGCTTGCCCTGGCCGCCCTGCAGCGCGAGGGCTATGTCATGGCCGGCCATTTCAACGCGCAGGCACAGGCGGAAGAATGGTGCGAACGTCATCTGCTGGCGCGCATCCATCGCTATACCCTGGGACGCTTGCGTCGCGAGATCGAGCCGGTGGCGCAACGCGATTACGCGCGGTTCCTGTTCGAGTGGCAGCACCTCGACAGTGCCAGCCGGGTGGCGGGGCCGGACGCATTGGCTGGCGTGGTCGGGCAGCTGGAAGGTTTCGAGGCGCCTGCGGTGCTGTGGGAGAGCGAGCTGCTGCCGGCACGCGTGCGCGACTATCAACCGGCCTGGCTGGACGAGCTGTGCACCGCCGGGCGCACCGTGTGGGCGCGGCTGCGGCCCGGTGGTGGCCGCAGCGGTGCCGCGTTGCGCAGCACGCCGATCGTGTTGCTGCCGCGTCGCGAGGCGCAACGTTGGAGCGGCCTGGCACGCGATGCCGACGACGCGCCGCTGGGCTCGCGCGCGCAACGGGTGGCGGGGGTGTTGCAGCAGCAGGGCGCCTTGTTCTTCGACGAGATTGCCGATGCGGCCCGCCTGATGGGCACCGAGCTGGAAGATGCCCTGAGCGAACTGGTGATGCGTGGGCGTGCGCATTGCGACAGCTACGCCGGGCTGCGCGCGCTGCTGGTGCCGGCCTCCAAGCGTCCCTCGGCGCTGTCGCGCCACCGGCGCCGCGCCAGCGCGCTGGGCATCCGCGATGCCGGACGCTGGGCGCCGGTGCGCGCGCTGCCGGAGCTGCCGCTGGCCGAAGCCGGCGAGCGCCACCAGGACATGCTCGAACATGTGGCGCATACCTTGTTGCGGCGCTACGGCGTGGTCTGCTGGCGGCTGCTGGAGCGCGAGGCGGCGTGGTTGCCGCCGTGGCGCGAGTTGCTGCGCATGTATCAGCGGCTGGAAGCGCGTGGCGAAATCCGTGGCGGGCGTTTCATCGCCGGGCTGTCCGGCGAGCAGTTCGCGTTGCCGGATGCGATCGCGGCGCTGCGCCGCGTGCGTGCGCAAGCCTTGCCGCAGCAATGGGTGTGCGTCAGTGCGAGCGACCCGAGCAATCTGTTGGGCAGCCTCCTGCCGGGCGAGCGTGTGGCGCGCGTGCCGGGCAACCGTGTGGCGTATCTCGATGGCCTGCCGATGGCGGTGTGGGCGGCAGATCGCTTCCAGCCGCTGCAGGACCTGAGCGACGAACAGGCCGAGCAGGCCTTGCGACTGCTGCAGCGTGGGCCGGGCGCCGCCGAGCAGACGCCGATGGAGCAATGGCTGGCTCAGTCGCCCGGCAGCACCGCGCGTGCGCCGGTCGCACGCGGCAGCGGACGCGACAGATAGGGATTGTTTGGGACCACCCAGCGCCACGGCGCATCCACCGCCTTGCGGATCCCGATGCGCGGCGTCGCCAGCGGCGCGGAGGGCGGCGGCAGGCCATCGTCCTCGATCCACAGGCGTGCGCCGGCGTCGGTCAGATCCAGCCCGTTGTCCGTCGCGCTCACCCCGAACGCCTGGGCCAGGCGACCGGGACCGGTGGTCAAGGTCTTGAGCGGGGCGGCGTTGCGCGCGGCCTGCATGGTGGCGATCCCGGCCAGCGGTTCGAGCGCGCGGATCAGCACCGCATGCCCGGGCGCGCCACCGCACACCGCGTTGATCGCCCAGTGCATGCCGTAGATGAAATACACATACAGATGCCCCGGTGCGCCGAACATCACCTGCGTGCGCGGGGTCATGCCGCGAAACGAATGTGCGGCCGGATCTTCGCTGCCGCAATACGCCTCGACCTCGGTGATGCGGCCGCGGCGTCCGTCCGCGCTGACCAATACCTTGTTGAGCAAGCGCGGCGCGACCTGGCGGGCATCGTGCGCATAGAAGCTGCGTGGAAGTGCTTGCAATGACATGCGCCAAGCCTAACCGCGCAGTCGTGATGTCCCAGCGGACTGTTCCGGACACGGCAGGAACCAGGGGTAGGAATTTTCCGAACGCGGACCGTACGAGCGCGTGACCGGTCACAAAAGCGCATATCCGATGGTGTGAATACGCGGTTAAGTGCCGTTTGCATCTCAAGCGCGTTTTGCCGTCGCCGATAGCCATTAGCGATTGGTTAGACAAGCCGCACACAGTGAGCGGCACCCGCACCAGGCCACCGGGCGACCCTGCAACGCAGGTCGCGCATGCACCACCTTCAAGAGAACTCCCCAATGTTAGGCAACTTCAGAATCGGAACCAGGCTGATCGTGGCGTTCCTGATCGTCTCGGCGATCGGCGCATGCATCGGGTGGGTGGGTTATTCCAACTCCGGTCGTATCAGCGACCTGTCGACCTCGCTTTACGAGCGCGAGCTGCTTGGCTTGTCGAACGTCAAGGAGGCCAATATCAACCTGATCTACGCCGGCCGCGCACGCGCCAACCTGTTGCTGGCCAGCAGCGCCGAAGAGCGCCAGTCGCATGTGCAGAACATCGACAAGTACACCGCCAAGGTGGTCGATTACATGACGCGCGCGCGTTCCAGCTTCCAGACCGAGGAAGGCAGGAACAAGCTGGCGCAGTTCGACCGCGCCTGGCAGAAATACCTGGAAGAGCGCGGCCGCTTCATCGACGCCGCCAACCGCGAAGCCTTGCGCGACGCCAACCCGGAACTGGCCGAACTCTCGCGCGCGGTGCGTGCCAGCTCGGATGAAGTCGATACCTTGATGACCGATCTGAGCGGCCTGCGCGAGCGCAGCGCTGCCTCGGCCAATGCCGAAGCCGGCAGCATCCACGCGCGTAGCTCAAAGCTGCTGATGGCCATCATCTGCGGCGGCGTGCTGCTCGGCGCGGTTCTCGGCGTGGTGATCAGCCGCAGCGTCACCGGCCCGATCCGCCGCGCGGTGACGGTGGCCAACGGGCTGTCCGAAGGCGATTTGACCATGCGCATCGACGTGCATGGCCGCGACGAAACCGCGCAGCTGCTCGAAGCGATGCGCACGATGGTGCAGAAGCTGTCGCAGGTGGTCGGCGAGGTCAACACCAGTGCCGAAACCCTGGCCAGCGCGTCGGAAGAAGTCAGCGCCACCGCACAGTCGTTGTCGCAGGCCGCCAGCGAACAGGCCGCCGGTGTGGAAGAGACCAGCGCCTCGCTGGAGCAGATGACCGCATCGATCAGCCAGAACACCGAAAACGCCCGCATCACCGATGGCATGGCCACGCAGGCCGCGAAGGAGACCATCGAAGGCGGCGAAGCGGTGGTCGCCACCACCCAGGCGATGAAGCAGATCGCGCAGAAGATCGGCATCATCGACGACATCGCATATCAGACCAATCTGCTCGCGCTCAATGCAGCGATCGAAGCGGCGCGCGCCGGCGAACACGGCAAGGGCTTTGCCGTGGTGGCCGCCGAGGTGCGCAAGCTGGCCGAACGCAGCCAGGTGGCCGCGCAGGAGATCGGCGAGGTGGCCAGTTCCAGCGTCGAACTGGCCGATCGCGCCGGCCGTCTGCTCGACACCATCGTGCCCAGCATCAAGCGCACCTCGGACCTGGTGCAGGAGATTTCCGCGGCTTCCGAAGAGCAATCCTCCGGTGTCAGCCAGATCAATTCGGCGGTGGTGCAGCTGAGCCAGACCACCCAGCAGAACGCCAGCGCATCCGAAGAACTGGCCGCCACTGCCGAGGAAATGAGCGCGCAGGCCGAGCAGTTGCAGCAGAGCATGGCGTTCTTCCGCCTGGGCGGGCAGGGGCCGGCGAGCACGCCGCCCAAGCGCGGCAAGGTGGCGGCCGCACGCCCGGCACGTGCGCCCGGTGCGCGCGGCTGGCGCAGTGACGCAGCACCGGCCTATGCGATGTCCGAGGGCCCGGACGAAGGCCAGTTCGCCCGCTTCTGAGAGACCGATCGATGACTGCACAGACCCCCGATGTGATGCCTGGCGACGCCGATGCGGCGGCCCAGTACCTGACCTTCCAGCTGGATGGCGAAACCTTCGCCATCAGCATTCTTGGCATTCGCGAAATCATCCAGTACCGCGCACCCACGCCGGTGCCGTCGATGCCGGCCTGCGTGCGCGGGGTGATCAACCTGCGCGGTGCGGTGGTGCCGGTGGTGGATCTGCAGTCGCGGCTGGGGCGTGCCGACAGCGCGATCGGCAAGCGCAGCTGCATCGTGATCCTGGCCACCGAGCAGGCGCAGGGAACGCAGGTGATCGGGGTGCTGGTCGATGCGGTCAACGCGGTGATCGAACTGGCCGATCAGGACATCGAAGCGGCGCCATCGTTCGGCACGCATATCCGCCGCGACCTGCTGCGCGGCATGGGCAAGGTGGGCGAGCGCTTCGTGGTGCTGCTGGAGATGGAGCAGGTGCTGCAGGTGGACGAAATTGCCGGCAACACCGATGCGCTGGCAGCCTGAGCCTGGCCAAGCGCCGCTGGCGATACGGCTGCCGCCTGGCAGCTGATCGCTACACGCGTTAGCCACGCAAGACAGGCGCGCTGGCGGGTGTGTGTGCACTGCGGTCGTAAGTGGAAAGACTGCAGCCGTACACAGGCATCGATCTAGCGATTCAAAGTTGCGCAGTCGTGTCGATCAGCGCCCTGCTGGCCTACCTCGCCGAGCCCACGCGCGGTCTGCCGCTCAGTCCTGCCGATGCCAGCCATTGAAGCGCTGCACGCGGTTGCGTCCATTGCTGATCGCGCCCTGCAGGGCGTGCCGCGCGCGCGCCAGCAAGGCATTGCTGTCGAGCGAGGCACCGGCTGCCACCTCGACCAGCCCTGCGCTGATCGTCAATGCGCCGGCTGGCCAGCTGGCCGCTTCGATCGCCTTGCGGACAGCTTCGGTCAGCTCCATTGCCTTGGTTGCCGCTGTTTCCGGCAAGGCAATACAGAGTTGATCCCGGCTCAATCGTGCCACCGTGGCGGCATCCGGCAACTGCGCTTCGATCACCCTGGCAGCCTGGATCAGCGTTGCATCCGCCGCCGCCGCGCCCGCCTGCAATCTCAGCCGTTTGAAGCCATCCAGCTCGATCAGCGCCAGGGCGAGCGATGGCGTGGCGGCAGTGGGCGAGCTCTGTGCGTGTGTCTGCAGCGCATGTTCCAGACCGGCGCGGTTCCACATGCCGGTGAGTTCGTCGCGCAGCGCGTCCAGCTCGACCAGCTTGGCCGCACGGCGCAGCTCGATGGTGTCGACGACCTGCCGTGCCAGCGCCTGCAGTGCGTCGCGCTCGGCCGCCGACAGGCGCCGGGGTGTGCGATCCAGCACGCACAGCGTGCCCAGCGCGATCCCATCGGAGGTCAGCAGCGGGGCGCCGGCATAGAAGCGGATCTGCGGCTCGCCGGTGACCAGCGCATTGCCCACGAAGCGCGCATCCTGGTGGGTGTCGCCAACCTCCATCACCTGGTCGGGTTCGAGGATCGCGTGCGCGCAGAACGACAGTTCGCGCGGGGTTTCGCGTGGCGCCATGCCCAGTTTCGATTTGAACCACTGGCGCTGCGTGTCGATCAGCGAAATCAGGGCCATCGGCGTCCCGCAGACCTCGGCCGCGCTCGAGGCGAAGGCGTCGTAGACCGGCTCCGGTGCAGTGTCCAGCAGCTGGTAGTCCTGCAATGCGGCCAGACGTTCGTCTTCGTTCGCCGGCAGTCGCGCCGCAACGGCGGCGTTGCGCGGCAGCAGCGTCGCGTGAAAGAGGTGCAACGCGGACGCGTCAGGAATCTGCATGGATAGACCACCGGAACAAGGCGCCGTCAGGCGATGGATGTGCGCATGGCGATACCGTGTCTTGGACCGTCGCACGCGTTGGTTGGCGCAGACCTCATCCACCCCAGCGGATGACGCCCGTCACCGATCTTGCCACATCGGGCAGGGCAGGTCAGTGGCAGCGACTCCACGCTGACGCGCTGCAGAACCGCCCTGCCTGGCGCCTCATTCGCCCTGGCCGTCGTTACCCTCGGGGCGGCGGGTTTGTTCGTCATGGATCTGCATGTCCTTCTGCCCGGGGCGCTGCTTGGCGGCCTCATCCTGTTTGCGATCCTGCTGGCTCTCCGAGACACCGTGCTGATCGTCGGCGGCCTTGTCGGGCTGGCTCTGCTTGTTGCTCATGGCTTGCGTCCGGGATGGTGATGAAACGGACGTTAGCGCGCGCGATGTGATCCTGGCGACATGGCCGTCGCGCGGATTGGCACCGCGCTGCGCCGACGCTGCTGTCCAATACGCAAAAGCCCCGGAAACGTCGCGTTTCCGAGGCCTTTACGATTGAAGCAATGGTGGAGCGGAAGGGGATCGAACCCTCGACCTTCGCGATGCGAACGCGACGCTCTCCCAGCTGAGCTACCGCCCCACGTGCCTGGATTCTAACCACATGTCGCGCAATTCGCCAAGCAGTCCGGCGACCTGGATCGCCGCCCGCAGGCGCGATCCTGCGGCAATCACTCGCGGACCAGCGGGAACTTGAGGTCCGGGTTCTTGGCCTTCCATTCCTTGTACGACACCGAGCCTTCCCAGGCGGCGAAGGCCTTGGGCGTGCGGCCGCGGCCGGACCAGGTCTCGCCGGTGTGCGGCAGTTCGTACTTCGGCTTGACTTCGCTACGGCCGCTCTTGACCACTTCCTTGCGTGCAGGGGTGGTACCCAGGTAAGCGGCAATATCGTTGCGCTGCTTGGTGTTGAAATGGCCGGCAAACTGCTCGAGCAGCGAGACGATGGTGGCATGCGCAGAGGATGCCTCGCTCGCGCGCTCGGTCTTTTCCTGTTCTTCCAGCTTCTGCAGCTCGTCCAGCAGCTTGGCTTTGGCTTGCGCGATGGAATCCAGTTTGGAGGTGGTATTGCTCACAGAGGTATGGCCTCGGAATAAGGGGGTGGAGACGTTGCCCAATGGGCGCGCGTCATTATGGCATGTGGCCCGGGGGCGGCCGTTGCGCGTGCGCGTGCCTGCACGCGGCATGGCCAGGCCTTTCACAGCGTCTGGTCACGCGTTTGCAGTGTCCTGGCGAGGTCGCCGAGCATGCTTGCGCAGGCGGCGACCCCGGCCGTAACGATACAGCAGCAGGCCAGGCGGGATGACATCTCCGTGCAGCGCCGGCCAGAGATTGACTGCATGATGGCCAACCCTGTCCTGATCGACTGCGCCGGTTTCGATAGCGCGCTGTGCAAGGGCAGATGCGGCAATGAAAGAGGATGCTGCTCGAATTTCTGGTCTGACCCACGGCCGGCGATGTGCAGACGCAGCTGGCGTACGGCCGTCTGCGCCTTGCCCGCATCACTACGGCCGCGTGGGATGCGTGGCCTAGCGACCACTGCATCACGTCACTGCGCCGTGGCGTCTTCCAGCAGCGGCGTCAGCTGCGCTTCCAGCGCGTCGCGGCGCCATTGCCCCAGCGGTGCGGGCCAGCTGCGCTGTTCGATCAGGGTTTCCAGATGCCGGCGCGAGGCCAGGATGCCGTCGGGCAATCCCAGCTCGCGGCTGCGCTGGGCCACCGCATCCTGCAGGCGCTTGAGCACGGCCTTGTTGCCGTCGGTGGCGGCTTGCGCCAGCGGTGCATGGTCCTCGTCGGGCAACGGCGTGCTGAGCGCTTCCCACACTGCGGCGGCGAGCTTGCGCGGCGCCTTGGGAAACTTGTCGAACTGGCGCAGCAAGGCATCCAGATCGGCGGGCGGAAAGCGCGCCAGCTGGCTGGCCAGTTCGTTGTCCAGGATCCAGCTGCGCGGGCGGTCGCTCTGGCGCGCCTGCAGGTCGCGCCAGCGCAACAGGCGCAGCAGGCGGCGCTGCGCCGCAGGCTCGAGGAATTGCGCGGTGCGCAGGCTCACATGCGGCCAGCGCTCGCCATCGTCGTGCTCCACCGTGGCGAGCAGGCGCTCGGCGTCCTCGGCCAGCCAGCCCAGGCGATCCTGCTCGGTCAGGCGGCGGGTGAGTTCGTCGTGGATGGCGAACAGATAACGCACATCGTCGGCGGCGTATTCCAGCTGCGCCGGCGACAGCGGGCGACGCATCCAGTCCGAGCGGGTCTCGCCCTTGGTCAGCAAAGTGCCGGTCACTTCCTGCACCAGTTTCTGGTAGCCCATGCCACCCCCCACACCTGCCAGCGCGGCGGCGATCTGGGTATCGAACAATGGCCGCGGCAATACCCCGCACGCACATTTGAAGGTGACCAGATCCTCGCTGGCGCTATGCATTACCTTGACGATGTCGGTGGCGGTCAACCATTCCCTGAGCGCCTCGTTCATGCCCGGGATCAGCGGGTCGATCAGCAGGATCTCCTCGCCGATGGCCATCTGCACCAGCGCCAGTTGCGGCCAGTAGGTGCGTTCGCGAATGAATTCGGTATCCAGGCCAATGCGGGACGGACGCGATGCCTGCAGGCGTTCGCTCAGCTCGGAGGGGTGGGTGATCCAATGGGGCACGTGATTTCCGTCGACAGCAAGGGTTTGCGCAGAACGCGCAGAATAGCCTAACGTCGCGATCGCCTGTCGTGCGGCAGAGCACTGGAAGGAGCAGGTGGTGGGTGAGTGCGGTAACCGGATCGCAGCGTGGGCATTGGTTGCGCTAAGCGTGTGCGCCTGTTCGCGGACACCGACGCCAGCGCCTGCCGCTGCGCCGCAACCCGCTGCCGCCGCCGCGGTGCCGAGCAAGCCGAATGTGTCCATCGGTGGCGAAGAATCCGCCGAAACCGTGACGCAATGGCAGCCGCCGCCAGTGGACCTGGGCGATGAGCCGCTGGCGCAGGTGCGCAAGCGCGCCGACCAGGCATTGAAGGACGATCGGCTCTATCGCGACGCCGACGATGCGATTCCGCTGTATCTGGCAATCCAGCAACGCGCCGACGGCAAGGACGCGGCCAGCCGGCGCGGACTGGAGCAGGCGCGGCGCCGGTTGATCGAGCGCGGCCAGGCGCTGATCGCGCAGACCGACCGTCAGGACAGCGCGTTGGAACAGGCGCGTGAGCTGGCCATCGTGGCGCTGGCGCTCGCTCCGCAGGACCCGACGGTGCGCGCACTGCAGCGCGCAGTGGAAACTGCGCAGCGGGTGCTGAGCTTCAACCGTGCCGGCGAGGAGGATCTGCGTGGCGGCCGCCTGGGCGAAGACGGCAACGGGGCGCTGGTGAACTTTCGCGATGCGGCGCAGCTGGATCCGGACAACCCGCGCACGCGCCAGGGGCTGGCTGCAGTGGAAAGCGGCCTGCTGGCACGCGCCGAGCAGGCGGCCGAGGCGAGCGACTTCATCGGCGCACGCTACTGGTTGCAGATGGCCGGGCAGGTGCGTGAGCGCGCACCGACCATTGCCGATGCACGTGCGCGCATCGAGCGCATGCGTCGTGCCCAGATCGCCGCCCTGCACGACGCCGCCCTTCACGATCTCACCTCGCCCCGCGGCCTCAAGGCGGCTGGCGAAACACTGGCCGAGGTGCTGCGCATCGCCGACCCGGGCGATGCGGTGGCCGGCGATCTGCGGCGGCGGCTGGAACTGGCCACCCATTACGGCAGCTTCCGCCCCGGGCAGGTGTTCACCGACGGGCTCAAGGTCGGCGGGCGCGGTCCGCAGATGATCGTGGTGCCGCATGGCGCGTTCCAGATGGGCGCCGGCGATGCCGAGCCCGGCGCCTCCGATAACGAGCGCCCGGCGCATTATGTGCGTTTCGCGCGCGGGTTTGCGTTGTCGATCACCGAAGTGACGGTTGCCGAATTCCGCCAGTTCGTCGAGGCGACCGGCGCGCGTCCGCGTGCCACCCGGCGCGGGCACTCGGTGGTGTACGACGAGCGCAGCGGCAACTTCATCCGCCGCAGCGGGGTGGATTGGCAGTCCGACTACAACGGTGCGCAGGCCGCGCCCAACAGCCCGGTGATGCACGTCAGCATCCGCGACGCCGAAGCCTATGCGAGCTGGCTGTCGGAACAGACCGGCCGCCACTACCACGTGCCCAGCGAGGCCGAGTTCGAATACGCGGTGCGCGCCGGCACCACCGGGCGCTATCCCTGGGGCAATGCCGGCTCGCCGCCGCTGGATGCGGGCAACTTCACCGGCGGCAACGATGTCTCGCGCAGCGGCCGGCACTGGAACAACGGCTTTGTCGGCTATGGCGACGGCTTCTGGGGCCCGGCGCCGGTCGGCAGCTTTCGCGCCAATGCCTGGGGGCTGCACGACATGGGCGGCAACCTCAGCGAATGGGTGGCCGACTGCTGGCATGCCAGTTACCGTCGCGCGCCGGCCGACGGTGCCGCCTGGTTCAACCCCGGCTGCCGGCAGCGCATGATCCGCGGCGGCAGCTGGGCCAACTCGCCGCAGCAGACGCGTGCGGCCTGGCGGCAGTCGCAGGATTCGGACAGCACCAGCGCACGGATCGGCTTCCGCGTAGCGCGCGGGATCTAGGGCGCATCTGCAAGTCCGTGCGCATGCGCGTGTTGCGCCGGCACGCAGATCGATCGCCGTGCCGTCCGGGTGGCTTGCGCCCCCCGCAGTGCCCGTCGGCCGCAACGGCCTAGGCAGGGCCTAGCCTTTACCGCTGCAGGACCAGGACGCGCAGGCTTAACCGCAGCGAACGCTGCCTGCAATCGCCATGGAACCGGCCGCCTCGGCCGCGGTCCAAGCGCCAGCGCTTGCGAGGATTGCGGTGATGGACTGGGGAATCAAGGTGTTTCGTTGGGTCATCGCTGCACTGCTGATCGGCGGCAGTGGCTACGCCGTGGCGCGTCATCTGCAGGACGGAAATACTGCCGGGCATTACCGCTCGGTGGAGGTGCTGCGTCCGGAAGGCACGCCGAAGGCCATGGTGGTGCTGTTGCCCGACAGCGGCCATGCGCAGGACGGCCAGCGGCTTGCCGAGATGCTGAGCAACGACGGCGCGCTGGTCGCGGTGGTCGATACCGCCAGCTATCGCGAACGGGTGCGCGCGCATCACGCAGCCTGCAGCTCCCTGGCCGACGATGCCGAGCGATTGGGCAAGAAGTTGCTGCGCGCCGAGCATGTCGACGCGTTCCTGCCGCCGGTGCTGGTGGGGCAGGGCGATGGCGCGGTGCTGGCGCGGCAGGCGCTGGCCTCGGCCGCGCCCGACGTGCTGGGCGGCGCGGTTGTCGCCGATGGCGACGCCAGCGACGCCAGCGATGGCGGCCTGGCCTGCTCGCGCGACGTGCCCGATGCCAATCAAGGCTTCCTTGACGACCTGGTCGACGCTGCCAGCCCCATGCAGATCGCTGCGGCCACCCGGGGCCATTTCCTGACGGCCCAGGCGCAGGGCGTGGGCGATCTGCCGCTGGTCGAACTGCATGCGCCCGGCAGCGACCGCATGGTGGTCATGCTGTCCGGCGACGGCGGCTGGCGCGAACTCGATAAGGGCATTGCCGCGCGACTGCAGCAGCAGGGCGTGTCGGTGGTGGGCTGGAACAGCCTGCGCTACTTCTGGGCCAGCCGCACGCCGCAGCAGGTCGGGGCGGACCTGGATCGGGTGATTGCGACCTATCAACAGCGTTGGCATATCCACCATGTCGCGCTGGTGGGCTACTCGTTCGGCGCCGATGTGCTGCCGTTTGCCTATCCCGAGCTGTCGCCGCAGCAGCGCGCATCGGTGCAGTTTGTCAGCCTGCTCGGCCTTGCCCATCAAGCCGATTTCAAGGTGCGTGTCGGTGGCTGGCTTGGCTGGCATAACGATGCCGAGCGCGATGTGGAGCCGGCGATCCAGTCGCTGGACGCGCATCGCCTGCAATGCATCTATGGCGATCAGGAAAAGGACACGCTGTGCCCGGAGTTGCGCGCGCGTGGCGTGCAGGTGGTGGCGCGTCCGGGCGGGCATCACTTCGACCATGATCCGGTGGTGCTGGCCGGGCTGCTGCTGCAGGGCTGGCAGCAGGCGGCGCAGACGCCCAGTCATAGTTAGAGAGCCGGTGATGCCCTCTGATCTGCACGCGGAACGGTCTGCGGCGGGTTGAAGGGTTGATCCAGGCTTGGTTCGCCTGGGCGAAGCGGATATCGCCGCCCAGGCGCGCCCTTTGTGCCAATCAACGACGCTGCTCGGGCGACCGCCCTGCAGCTCATCGTTATCGCGACAAAGCGATGCGTGTGCGCTTGCTGATCGCCCGCGTCAACCAGGCAGCACGCGTGGTTACCGCCGTCAGTCGTCGTTGCCTGGTTCGACCCGCACTTCGATGCTGCCATCGGCCAGCTGCGCACGCAGGCGCTCGCCGGCGCTGACCTCGGCGGCGCTGCGCACCACGCTGCCATCGGCGGGGCGGGTCACGATGGCATAGCCACGCGCGACGGTAGCGAGCGGGCTGACCGCTTCCAGCGAGCGTGCCAGGCTGCGCAGCCGCAGTTGGTCATGCTGCATGCGCCGCTGCATCGCTGTCTGCGGATGCAGTGCGCGCAGTCGTTGCTGCAGCCTGGCCAGATCACGTTGCGGGTTGTGCGCGTGCAGGCGCGCCTGCGTCCGTTGCAGGCGTGCCTGCAGACGCTCCAGCACCTGGGTCATGCGCGCGCGCAGCTGGCGGCCGGCGTCCTGCTGCCGGCGTTGCAGCAATTGCAGCCGCGCCTGCGGGCTGTGCGCACGCAGGCGCAGGGCGAGCCGGTCGGCGCGCTGCATCGCATTGCCCAGCGCGTGCTGCTGCAGCTGGGCCATGCGGGCGCGCGCACGCCGCACGCGCGCGACCAGCTCGCGCTGATCGGGCACCAGCAGCTCCGCCGCCACCGAGGGCGTGGGCGCGCGTACGTCGGCCACGAAATCGCTGAGGCTGAAGTCGGTCTCGTGCCCGACCGCCGACACCACTGGCGTGTGCGCGGCGGCAATCGCGCGGGCCAGGCGTTCGTCGTTGAAAGCCCACAGGTCTTCCAGCGAGCCGCCGCCGCGGGTGATCAGAATGACGTCGTAGCGCCCGGAGGCATCGGCGCGCTGCAGCAATGAGGTGATCTGCGCCGCGGCGCTGTCGCCCTGCACCAGTGAGGGCAGCAGGTCCACTTCCAGCAACGGGAAGCGGCGCGCCAGGACGCTGAGCACGTCGCGCACCGCCGCACCGCTGGGCGAGGTGATCACTGCCAGCCGCCGCACATGCGCCGGTAACGGCTGCTTGCGCTCGGCGTCGAACAGACCCTCGG
The DNA here is from genome assembly GCF_056725185.1 of Xanthomonas sp. NCPPB 3218. NCBI lineage: Bacteria > Pseudomonadati > Pseudomonadota > Gammaproteobacteria > Lysobacterales > Lysobacteraceae > Xanthomonas > Xanthomonas sp. NCPPB 3218. The sequence goes on along the minus strand of NZ_CM161516.1, from coordinate 2,928,351 downwards.
CGGCCAGGCGCGCACGCAGTTCGTCGAAGGCCCGGCGCAGGGCGCCTTCGCCAGCCTCTTCCATGTGGTCGAGTACCAGCTGGTAGTCGCCGCGCGCTTCGTACAGCGTGAGACGTCCGCGCGCGAGCACGCGCAGCCCTTCGCGCGGCTGGAACTTCAGCCAGGTGCTCTTGGGCTTGAACATCGCGCAACGGATCTGCGCGCGCGCGTCCTTGAGCGTGAAGTACAGATGGCCCGAGGAGGGGCGCGTGACGCTGCTCAGCTCTGCCTCCACCCAAACCAGCGGAAAGCTGCCTTCCAGCAGGTCGCGTGCCAGCGTATTGAGCTGGCTGGGGGTGAGGATCTGTTCGTTGCGGTCGGCCATCGCCGCATTATCCCGCAGCGGCGATGCGCATGCGTGAGCGCATCGGGCGGGACCTCACAAGCCGTGTTGCGCCAGCGCCCAGCCCACGTGTTCGCGCACCAGCTCCGAGGCGTCGTGGCGGCGCGCTTGCAGCGCCGCCAACACCTCCGGCGTACCGGGCGCATTGCCCAGGCCGACCGCGATGTTGCGCAGCCAGCGTTGATGGCCGCTGCGACGGATCGGGCTGCCTTCGGTGCGGCGCAGGAACTCGTCTTCGTCCCAGGCGAACAGCTGCGGCAGCGTCGCCACATCCAGCTCGTTGCGGGCGCGGAAATCGGCTTCGTCGGTGCGCTGGGCGAACTTGTTCCACGGGCAGACCAGCTGGCAGTCGTCGCAACCGAAGATGCGGTTGCCGATCGGCTTGCGCATCTGCTCGGGAATCGCGCCGTCGTGTTCGATGGTGAGATAGGCGATGCAGCGGCGCGCATCCAGCCGGTACGGGGCGATGATGGCCTGGGTCGGGCAGACGTCGATGCAGCGCGTGCAGGTGCCGCAATGCGCAGTGGCCGGGGTGTCGATGGGCAAGGGCAGATCGAGGTAGATCTCGCCCAGGAAGAACCATGAGCCGCCATTGCGATCGATCAGGCAGGTGTGTTTGCCGATCCAGCCCAGCCCGGCATTGCGCGCCAGTGCGCGCTCCAGCACCGGTGCCGAATCCACGAAGACCCGATAGCCGAACGCGCCGACTTCGCCCTGGATACGCTCGGCCAGTTTCTGCAGCCGGTTGCGCATCAGCTTGTGGTAATCGCGCCCCAGCGCATAGCGTGCCACGTAGGCGCGGCGGCCGTCGTGCAAGGTGTTCCAGGCCTCAGTGTCGTCCTTGCGGCCGTAGTCCATGCCCACCGACAGCACGCGCAAGGTGCCCGGCACCAGCTCCTGCGGGCGCGAACGCTTGTCGCCGTGCTGGGCCATCCAGTGCATGGTCCCGTACAGGCCTTCTTCCAGCCAGCTGCGCAGATGCGCCTCGTCTTCGCCGAGCTCGATGCCGGTGATGCCGCAGCGTTGGAAGCCCGCCTCGCGCGCGAGCGCACGGATGCGCGCGGCAGCGTCGGTGGGGTCGGGGCGGGCAAGGACGGCAGACATGGCGACAAGTATAGAATTCCCGGCATGTACGCACCGCTCGATCTTTACGACACCGCTGCCGCGCGCAGGCTGGACACGCAGGCCACCACGCTGCTCGGCGGCGACGGCTACATCTTGATGCAGCGCGCCGGGCAGGCCGCCTGGCAGCATCTGCTGGAACGCTGGCCGCAGGCGCGCCGCATCGTGGTGGTCTGCGGCACCGGCAACAACGGCGGCGATGGCTATGTGCTGGCACGCCTGGCGCAGCGGGCCGGGCGCCAGGTGCAGGTGGTGCATCTTGCCGAGCACGGCCCGGCATCGCCGCTGGCGCAACGTGCTTGTACCGACTATCTGGGCGTGGGCGGTGCGATCGAGCTGTTTCCCTCGTCGCTGGCGCAGGCCGATGTGATCGTCGATGCGCTGTTCGGCATCGGCCTCAACCGCGCGCCCGACGCCGAGACCACCGCCTTGATCGACGCCATCAACGCCGCCGGTGTGCCGGTGCTCGCACTGGACGTGCCCAGCGGCATCGATGCCGATCATGGCGTGGCCTTCGGTGCCGCGGTGCGCGCGCAGGCCACCTTGCAGTTCATCGTGCCGCACCTGGGGCTCTATACCGGTGATGCGCTGGAGCATGCCGGCACGCGCGCAACCGCGTCGCTGGACGTGCCGGATGCCGCATTCGACGGCCTGGCGCCGGCCGCGCACAGCTGGGACATCGACGCACTGGCCGCGCAGTTGCGCCCGCGGCGACGCAATACGCACAAGGGCGAGTCCGGTCGCGTGCTGTGCGTCGGCGGCAACCTCGGCAGCGGCGGCGCGGTCATGCTCACCGCCGAAGCGGCCCTGCGCAGCGGGGCAGGGCTGGTGCAGGTCGCCACCCGCGCCGAGCACGTCGCGCCGCTGCTGGCGCGTTGCCCGGAAGCGATGGTGCGTGCGGTGCAGGCCGACGACGACATCGCCGCGTTGGCTGACGCCGCCGACGTGGTCGCGCTGGGTCCGGGCCTGGGCCAGGACCCCTGGGCGCAGCGGTTGTGGCGTGCGGTGCTGGCCTCGGACCGCGCTCTCGTCATCGATGCAGATGGCCTGAATCTGCTGGCTGCCAACCCGGTGCCGGCGCGCGGCCCGCGTTTGTTGACCCCGCATCCCGGCGAGGCTGGACGTCTGCTGGGGATGTCGACCAGGCAGGTTCAGCAGGATCGACTGGCTGCCGCAGACGCATTGGCCAAACGTTTCGATGCAGTGGTGGTGCTCAAGGGCGCCGGCAGCGTGATCGCCGCGCCGCACGCAGTGCCGCGCATCATCGATGCCGGCAATCCGGGCATGGCGGTCGGCGGCATGGGCGACCTGCTGACTGGCGTGATCGCGGCCTTGCTGGCCCAGGGCTGGTCGCCCTTCGATGCCGCCAGCCTGGGCGCCTTGTTGCATGCCTGTGCCGGCGATGCAGCTGCGCGCGCGGGCGAGCGCGGCCTGCTGCCGACCGATCTGCTGCCCGAACTGCGCCGCCTCGCCAATGCCGGAGCCATTGCATGAGCCAACTCAGCGCACACCTGGTCGATGCGCAGGCCACCGAAACCCTGGGACAGGCCCTGGCCGCGGTGCGGCCCACCCGCGCGATGGTGCAACTGCACGGCGATCTCGGCGCCGGCAAATCCACACTGGCGCGCGCCCTGCTGCGCGCACTCGGCGTCACCGGGCCGATTCGCAGCCCCACCTACACGCTGGTCGAGCGCTATCCGCTCGGCACTGGCGACGAGGCCTGGCACCTGGATCTGTACCGCATCGGGCAGGCCGGAGAACTGGATTTTCTCGGGCTCGACGAAGGCAGCGCCAGCCTGTGGCTGGTCGAATGGCCGGAACGCGGCGCTGGTGCATTGCCGCCGGTGGATCTGGACGTGGAACTGGCAGTCGACGGCGAGGGGCGCAGCGTGACGTTGCTGGGCCGCAGCGAAACCGGCCGCGACTGGCTGAGGCGGCTGTCGGACTTGCCTCAGTTGCAGTCCCTTTGTGCCAGCTCACAGGAAGAATGAACGCCAGGTTGTGGATTATTAAGGGAAATCACCTTGCAATTCCTACGTTTGGGTGATTGAATCCAGCGCCATGACACCGGGGTTCCGCCAGTTCTGTGTTTCCACCGTGACCGCCAGCCTCAGCCTGGCGGTTTTTGCTGCGTGGGCCGGCGAAATCAAGGGCGTAGGCGTCAGCACCGGTGCCACCGGCACGCGCGCGGAGATCCAGCTCGCCGGTAGCGGCGGATTCAAGACGCTGTCGCTGGCCAACCCCAATCGGCTGGTGGTGGACTTTCCCGATTCCTCGGGTGTGCGTGGCCTCAAGCTGCCGCCGGCTGCCGGCCTGGTGACGTCGGTGCGTACCGGTCAACCGGTACCGGGCACCTTCCGGGTGGTATTCGAGCTGGCAACGCCGGTGACGCCGTTGAAGCCGCAGATGCAGACGCTGGGCAGCGCATCCACCCTGGTGATCGAGTGGCCGGGCGATCCGCCGGCTGCCGGCACGGTGACCGCCGCCGCGCCTGCCGCGCCGCCGCCGCGCCCGGCCAATGCACAATCGGAAGCCGCCCGCGCAACCGCTGCGTTGGCGGCGTCCGCGCAGCGCGCGTCGGTGGTGCCGCCTGCTCCGGCGCCCGCACCGTATGTGCCTGCGTCGGCCATGCCCAGCGTGACTCCGGCACCGGTACCGACCACGGTCGCCACCGGCGTGCCGACACCGCGTCCAGGCACCGCCACGACCGCGGTGACGACCAGCACGGCCGCGTCAGCAAGCACCGCCGGCACCCCGAACCGCGTCACCGTCTCCACCGCCGGTGCCGCGCCCGGCTCGGCGCTGCCAGGCAACGCCGCATCGCCGGCTGCGATCCTGAATGGCGGCAACGCGCCGCTGGGTGCTGCATCCGCCAATGCCATGGCTGCCATGCCGAATGCGGCTGCCGGCAGTATGGCCTCGGCGGACAGCGATGACCTGCCGCCGCGTCCGGTGCTGCCCAGCGAGGCCTCGCGGATCAAGATGGCACCGGGCATGCGGCCGCTGATCGTGGCCATCGATCCGGGACACGGCGGCCAGGATCCCGGCGCCATGGGTCCCACCGGCAAGCGCGAAAAAGACGTCACCCTGGCAGTCGGCCGCGAACTGGCGCGCCAGATCAATGCCACGCCCGGCATGAAGGCCTACCTGACGCGCGATACCGACGTGTTCATTCCGCTGCCGATGCGCGCGCAGAAGGCACGCGCCGCCAAGGCCGACATCTTCATCTCCATCCACGCCGACGCTGCCGAAAACCGCAGTGCGACCGGCTCGTCGGTCTATGTACTGTCGACCAAGGGCGCCTCCTCGCAGCGCGCGCGCTGGCTGGCCGACAAGGAAAATGCCGCCGACCTGGTCGGCGGGGTGCGTCTGCAGCAGACCGAAAGCACGCTGGCCAACGTGTTGCTGGACCTGGCGCAGAGCGGCCACATGAAGGCCTCCGAAGATGCGGCAGGGCACGTGCTCGGCGGCCTCAAGCGGATCGGCAACAATCACAAGCCGCAGCTGGAACGCGCCAACTTTGCGGTGCTGCGCACCTCCGACATGCCGGCGATGCTGGTGGAAACCGCCTTCATTTCCAATCCGGACGAAGAGCGCCGGCTGATCGATCCGGCCTACCAGCGCAAGATCGCCTCGGCCGTGCTGGATGGCATCGATACCTTCTTCACCCGCCAGCCGCCGCCGGGCACCCTGTTTGCCGCGCGCGCGCAGGCCGAAGCCGATGCCAGCGCTGGCACCGTGGCCGGCGGCAGCCGCTGAGCCGCTCGGCTATCATTCCGCACTGATTCCTTGATGACGGCGCCCGCGCGCCGCCGGATTGCCGTGCCGACGTCTGTCTTGCCTGTGACACCCCCGATGCGCTCCGCAGTCTGCGTCCAGCGCGAGCGCCTGTACTGATGGCGATCCGTCAGCTCCCCGAGATCCTGATCAACCAGATTGCCGCCGGCGAAGTCGTCGAGCGACCTGCGTCGGTGGTCAAGGAACTGGTCGAAAACGCACTCGATGCCGGCGCCACCCGCGTGGATATCGAGCTGGAAGAGGGCGGCGTGCGGCTGATCCGTATCCGCGACAATGGCGGCGGCATCGCTCCCGACGAACTGCCGCTGGCGGTGTCGCGGCATGCCACCAGCAAGATCGCATCGCTGGACGATCTGGAGACCGTGGCCACGCTCGGATTCCGCGGCGAAGCCCTGCCGTCGATCGCCTCGGTCAGCCGTTTCACGCTGATCTCGCGGCGCCACGATGCCGAACATGGCTCCGCACTGGAGATCGATGGCGGGCGCCTGAGCGAGGTGGTGCCACGTGCACACGCGCCCGGCACCACGGTCGAAGTGCGCGAGCTGTTCTTCAACGTGCCGGCGCGGCGCAAGTTCCTGCGTGCCGAGCGCACCGAGCTGGGGCATATCGAAGAATGGCTGCGCTCGTTGGCGTTGGCGCGCCCGGATGTGGAATTGCGGGTCTCGCACAACGGCAAACCGTCGCGTCGCTACAAGCCGGGCGATCTGTATTCGGATGCGCGGCTGGGCGAAACCCTGGGCGAGGATTTCGCGCGGCAGGCCTTGCGCGTCGATCACAGTGGCGCCGGCCTGCGGCTGCATGGCTGGGTCGCGCAGCCGCATTACTCGCGCGCCAGTACCGACCAGCAGTATCTCTACGTCAATGGCCGCTCGGTGCGCGATCGCAGCGTCGCGCACGCGGTCAAGATGGCCTATGGCGATGTGCTGTTCCATGGTCGCCAGCCGGCCTACGTGCTGTTCCTGGAACTGGATCCGGCGCGCGTGGACGTCAACGTGCATCCGGCCAAGCACGAGGTGCGTTTCCGTGAGGCGCGGCTGATCCACGACTTCGTCTACCGCACCTTGCAGGACGCGCTGGCGCATACGCGTGCCGGTGCGATGCCCAACAGCCTCGGCACCGAGGGCGCCAGCGACGCGGTTGCGGCGCCGGGCGGCATGCTCGACCGACCAAACTACGGTGGCGGTGGCGGCGGTGCCGGCTACGGTCAGTGGACGCCATCGCAGACTCCACTGGGCCTGCGCGTGGACGAGGCGCGTGCGGCCTACAGCGCGCTGTATGCGCCGCCGTCCAGTGGCACGCAGCAGCAGTCTGCCGCCTTGCCGGAGGGCAGCGGGATGGGCCTGCCGGCGACTGCCGCGGACAGTGGCGTGCCGCCGCTGGGGTATGCCGTCGCGCAGTTGCACGGCATCTACATCCTGGCCGAGAACGCCGAAGGCCTGATCGTGGTGGACATGCATGCCGCGCACGAACGCATCGGCTACGAGCGGCTCAAGAACGCGCACGACAGCATCGGCCTGCACGCACAACCGCTGCTGGTGCCGATGACGCTGGCGGTAGGCGAGCGCGAGGCCGACACCGCCGAGCGCGAGGCCGACACGCTGGCCAGCCTGGGCTTCGAGATCACCCGCGCCGGCCCGCAGTCGCTGCATGTGCGCAGCATTCCCGCGCTGCTTGCCAATGCCGATCCGGAGGCGTTGTTGCGCGATGTGCTCGGCGATCTGCGCGAGCATGGCCAGAGCCGGCGCATTGCCGGTGCGCGCGACGAACTGCTCTCCACGATGGCGTGCCACGGCGCGGTGCGCGCGAACCGGCGCCTGACCGTGCCGGAAATGAACGCACTGCTGCGCGATATGGAAGTCACCGAGCGCTCGGGCCAATGCAACCATGGCCGACCGACCTGGGCACGGTTTACGCTGGGCGAAATCGATCGCTGGTTCCTGAGGGGGCGCTGATGGCTGTATTGCACATGGGGAACCGCTGGCTGCTCGGCATGCTGGTGTGTGCGGCGCTGGCCGGCTGTGGCAAGGATGCATCGCCACCGGCAGCGCCGGCCGCACTCGACAAGGCCTTCCTGGCCGACAACGCGGCCTGGCGCGAAGCGCGCCTGACCGAGTTGCGCGCGCCCGATGGCTGGACCAGCCTGGTCGGCCTGCACTGGCTGTCGCTGAAGGCGCATTACATCGGCAGCAGTGCCGACAGCGGCATCAGGCTGGCGGTCGGGCCACCCAAGATGGGCATGGTCGCGACCGAGGCCGATACGGTCTGGTTCGTGCCCGAGCGCGGCGCAGCATTGACCGTCGACGGCAAGCCGCTGACCGGCAGGATCCGCTTCCAGTCCGATCGCGACCCGCAGCCGACCTTCATCCATTTCGATGGCGGCAAGGGCGTGTTGAGCCTGATCCATCGCGGCGACCGCAACGCGCTGCGGGTCAAGCATGCCGACGCGCCATCGCGCAGCCACTTCGCCGGGCTGGACTACTGGCCGGTCGATCCGTCCTGGCGCATCAGCGCGCGCTATGTGCCCAACGATGTCGGCAAGACCATTCCGATCGTGGACATCGTCGGCATCAGCAGCGAACAGCCCAACGCCGGGGCAATCACCTTCGAGCGCGATGGCAAGGCGTATCGGCTGGAGACCATCGGCGAACCCGGGCGGCCGATGTTCGTGGTGTTCGCCGACCGCACCAGTGGGCACGGCAGCTATCCGGCCGGGCGCTTTCTCGACCTGGACGTGCCCGACGCCTCCGGGCATGTGGTCGTCGATTTCAACCGTGCCTACAACCCGCCGTGCGCGTTCACCCCGTTTGCGACCTGTCCGCTGCCGCCACCGGAAAACCGCATCGACCTGGCGGTGTCAGCCGGCGAGAAGACCTACAAGGTGCCGCACTGACGTGGAGACCAACGTGGTGAAGGCAAGCATGCGCGCCCGGTTGATAGCCTGGTCCAGCAGTGCGGTCATCGCTCTGGCGTTATGGAGCGGAGCGGTCGCGCCGACCTGGGCGCGCGCCGGCAGCGATGCGCCGGCCGGTCCGCCGGTGCCGCTGTTGTGGAAGGTCGATGGCAAGGGCGGCACGCTGTATCTGCTGGGTTCGTTCCATGTGCTCAAGCCCAGCGATTACCCGTTGTCGCCGGATGTGATGCAGGCCTTCGCCAAGGCCGACCGGCTGGTGTTCGAACTGCCGCCCTCCGATGCGCAATCGCCCGAACTGGCCGGCCGCATGCTGCAGGCGGCGCGGCGCAGCGACGGGCGTCGCCTGCAGGAAGTACTGGATCCGAAGACCTGGCAGGCGCTGACCACCTATGCCCGCAAACACGGGATGCCGGTGGACAGCTTGCAGACCCTGGAACCCTGGTTCGTGGCACTGACGATCAGCCTGGCGGAGATGGGCCGGCAAGGCATGGACCCGAACGCCGGTCTGGACCATTACCTGATGGCGCAGGCACAGACCGGTGGCAAACCGGCCGATGGGCTGGAGCGTGCCGAAGAGCAGATTGCCTTGCTCGATGGCATGTCGCCCACCGAACAGCATCAGCTGCTGGAGGAATCGCTGGACGATGCCGGCGCCAACGATCAGCTACGTGAGCTGCACGCGGCCTGGCGCAGTGGCGATGTGCGTACCCTGTCCACGCAGATGGCCGAAGAAATGCGGCAGCACTACCCGGCGCTGTACCAGGACATCAATGTCGAGCGCAATGCGCGCTGGGTGCCGCGGCTGGAGCAGCGGCTGGGCAAGGGCAGCGGGACCACGCTGGTGGTGGTCGGTGCGCTGCACCTGCTGGGAAGCGATGGCGTGGTGGAGCGTCTGCGCGCACGGGGCTATCACGTGGAGCGGATCTGCTCGGCCTGCGCGGGGCAGGCAAGCCGCTGATCGGTGGCGCCGCGGAGCGTGTCACGGCTCCCGGCGCCGCGCGTGGGTTACCCGCGGTTGCGGGCCTTGCCGGCGCTGCCGGCAGTGCCGTGCGTGCCGGTGCCCATCGGGCCGCTGCCCATGCCGCTGGCAGCCGGCGGGGTCGGCGGCGTGCCGGGGCCGCCCGGACGGCCGAAGCCGGCGCCAAAGTTGCGCTGGAACTCCTGCCACAACTCCAGGTTGCGCTCGGTCAGCTGGTTCATCATCGCCCACGGGGTCTGCCCGAGCAGGTTGCCCATCTGTTGGCGGAACTGCTGCTGCTGATCCAGGAACACCTGCATGCTGCGCTCCAGGTAGTTGCCCATGAAGCCCTGCAGCGAGTCGCCGTAGAAACGGATGATCTGACTCAGCAACTGGGTCGACAGCATCGGCTCGCCGTCCTGTTCACGGTCGGCAATGATCTGCAGCAAGACCGCGCGGCTGAGGTCTTCGCCGCTCTTGGCGTCGCGTACCTCGAATTCTTCGCCGTCGATGATGAGCTGACGCACATCCTCAATGGTGATGTAGCTGGAAATTTCCGTGTCGTAGAGACGGCGATTGGGATACTTCTTGATGATGCGAAGTCCGGCCATGGAACGTTCACTCACAACGATAGTGCGCGCAGGATGGCGCACCGCAGCAGCCCTTGCAACCGCCACAAGGCCTTATTTTCTTAAGTAGACACATAAAAAATGTTGCGCAGCATGATTTTCAAGGGTTTTTATGCTGCATCGCAAAGTTGCAGCAAAGCTCACCAGCCCATGTGGTGGCCGCCGTTGATATCCAGGTTGGAGCCGGTGATCCAGGCGGCCTCTTCCGCGACCAGGAATGCGACCGCATAGGCGATTTCTTCCGGCCGGCCCAGGCGGCCGGTGGGGATGTCGGCAACGATCTTGGCGCGCACCTCTTCAGGGACCGCCATCACCATGTCGGTGGCCACATACCCCGGCGACACGGTATTGACGGTCACTCCGAACGCGGCATTTTCGCGTGCCAGGGAAATGGTGAAGCCATGCATGCCGGCCTTGGCGGCCGCGTAATTGGCCTGCCCGTACTGGCCCTTCAGGCCGTTGATCGAACTGATCTGGATCACCCGTCCCCAGCCGCGCTGGCGCATGCCCTCGATCACCGGGCGGGTGACGTTGAACACCGAGTTGAGATTGGTGTTGATGACGTCATGCCATTGCTCGGCAGTCATGCGATGGAAGGTGGTGTCGCGGGTGATGCCGGCGTTGTTGACCAGTATTTCGATCGGCCCCAGCGCTGCCTGGACGTCCTCGACCAGGCTGCGCGCATGTTCGGAGGACGCCACATCGCCGCGGAACAGGGCGATATCGTAGCCCTGGGTCTGCATGCGCTGCTGCCACGCCTGGGCTTTTTCGGCATTGCGGAAGTTGCTGGCCACCCGGTGGCCCTGGTCGGCTAGGCGCTTGCAGATGGCGGTGCCGATACCGCCGGTGCCGCCGGTGACCAATACGACGCGAGATGTCATGACGACTCCAATGGACAGGTAAGACTGGGGGCGGGCGGGGCACAGGCGCGCTGCCTGGCCCGACGCCGGTGCCGGGGCGCAATTCTAGTCACGCCGGGGCTGCGATGCGCATCCGTCCGCGTCCAGATGCAGGTGCCGGGGCAACCGCTGTGGCGAAAAATGCTGCACCGCATGCTGCAGCAAGGTGTCCAGCGCCGCCCGGCGCGGCAAGGCTGCCGGCTGCTGTCCCAGCACGGCCCAGGCGGCGTGCAGGGCCGGTTGCGGATCGGCATCGTCCAGCGCGGGCGCAGCGTGCGACTTGGACAGCTTGCGGCCGGTGTGATCCAGGATCAGCGGCAGATGCAGGTAGCGCGGTTGCCGCAGGCCCAGCGCGCGCTGCAGCAACAACTGGCGCGGGGTGGAGTCCAGCAGGTCGGCGCCGCGCACGACATCGGTGATGGCCTGCGCGGCATCGTCGACCACCACCGCCAGCTGGTACGCCCAGTAGCCATCGGCGCGGCGCAGCACCACGTCGCCGACCTCGGCATGCACGTCCTGCACCACATGGCCCTGCAGCGCGTCGTCGAAGCCGACCGGCGGCTGTGGCGGCACCCGCAGGCGCACCGCGCGGCGGGCGCCCAGCGGCGCCACGCAGGCGTGGTGGATGCCGCCCATGCCGGCAAGGTCGGCCCGGCTGCAGCTGCATTCGAACGCCAGTCCCGCCTCCAGCAAGGTGGTGACGGCGGCGTCGTACTGTGCGTGGCGCCCGGATTGATACAGCACCGGCAGGTCCGAGTGCAGGCCGAAGGCGGCCAGCGTGCGCAGTTGGCGTGCGGAGGCGCCGGGTTCGGCACGCGGTGGATCGATGTCTTCGATGCGCACACACCACTGACCGCCGGCATGCCGCGCCAGCAGCCAGCTGCCGAATGCCGCCAGCAGGGAGCCGAAGTGCAGCGGGCCGGTCGGGGAGGGCGCGAAGCGGCCGCGGTAGGGGAGAGCTGGCATGGTCGGCTGAATCGTCGGTCAGGTGATCGCTTGATTTCAAGCGCTGACGACCGCAGATCCGCTGCAGTCCATCCTGCTCGCGTGGAGTCGTCGCACCATGTTCAACCGCATTTTCCTGTTCCTGCTGACCAATTTTGCGGTGCTGATGCTGGCCGGCATCATGATGTCGGTGCTGGGCGTCAATCCCGCGCAGATGAGCGGCCTGCTGGTGATGGCGGCCGTGTTCGGGTTCGGCGGCTCGTTCATCTCGTTGCTGCTGTCCAAGTTCATGGCCAAGCGCAGCACCGGCGCGCAGGTGATCAGCGAGCCGCGCACGCCAACCGAGCGCTGGCTGCTGGCGACGGTGCGGCGCCAGGCCGAGGCGGCCGGCATCGGCATGCCGGAAGTGGCGGTCTACGACGGCCCGGAGATCAATGCCTTCGCCACCGGCGCCAACCGCAACAACGCGCTGGTGGCGGTGTCCACCGGGCTGCTGCAGAACATGAGCCAGGACGAGGCCGAGGCGGTGCTAGGCCATGAAATCGCGCATGTCGCCAATGGCGACATGGTCACCATGGCCTTGCTGCAGGGCGTGCTCAATACCTTCGTGATCGTGCTGGCGCGCGTGGTCGGCGGCGTCATCGACAGCGCCATGTCGGGCAACCGCGACGGTGGCCGCGGCTTTGCCTACTACATCATCGTGTTCGTGCTGGAGATGGTGTTTGGCCTGTTCGCGACGATGATCGCGATGTGGTTCTCGCGGCGCCGCGAATTCCGTGCCGATGCCGGTGGCGCGCAACTGGCGGGCCGCGGCAAGATGATCGCCGCATTGGAACGCCTGTCGCTCAACCATGGCCAGAACAGCCTGCCTTCGCAGGTGCAGGCGTTCGGCATTTCCGGCGGTGGTGGCGATGGGTTGCGCCGGCTGTTCCTGAGCCACCCGCCGCTGTCCGAGCGTATCGCCGCGCTGCGCGCCGCCAACGGTGCGGCGATGTAAGACGGTAGCGCCAACCGATGCGTGCCGCCCAACAAAAACCCGCGTCCTGCGGGTTTTTTGTTGGCTGGAGCGCGGCGGCAGTGATGCGCTACGGCTGCAGGTCTCAGCCGAACTCGTAGTTCATCAACGGCCCGGTCGGGGCGACGAAATCGCCTTGCACATAGTCCACCCCGGCGCTGAAGAAGGTGCTCATCGACTGCGCATCGGCCACGAACTCGGCCACGGTGAGGATGCCGGCCGGCTGCGCGCGCGAGGTGATCTCGCGGATCTTCTCCTGGCTTTCGCGCGCCGAGGCCACCTCGCCGGTGATGCCGCGATCGAGCTTGAGGAAGGCCGGCTGGAAATGCGCCAGCAGCTGGAACGAGTCCAGGCCCGAGCCGAACTGTTCCAGCCCGACCTTGCAGCCCATCGCCGACACCGCCGCCAGGAACTGCTGGGCATTGCGCAGATGGGTGAACACCTTCGATTCCGGCGTCTGCAGCCACAGCCGTTCGCCCGGCACGCCGTACACGGCCAGCTGCTCGCGGATGATGTCGATCATCTGCGGATCGGAGAACGAGTTGGGCCCGATGCGTACCAGCAGGTGCGTCCTGTGTCCCGCACGTTGCCGCTCGCCGAGCTGGCGGATCGCGCGTGCCACCACCCAGCGGTCGATCTCGGTGATCAGATCGTGTTCTTCGGCGATCGCCATGAAGGCGTTCGGCGACATCATCTCGCCGTTGCGCTCCAGCCGCAGGAAGGCCTGGTACAGCTCCAGCGGCTCGCCCTGCAGGTTGAGCACCGGCTGGTAATGCAGCAGGAAGCCGTCGCCGACCAGCGCCTCGCGCAGTTGCTGCACCCAGCGCTCGATGCGTTCCTCTTCAGCCCGGTCGGCTGCTGCCGGGTCGTAGATGCTGACCGCATTGCCGCCGAGCTCGGCGGTGGTGCGCACTGCCTCGGTGCCACGGTTGAGCACATGGCCGATGCTGGCGATCTTCTCGCCGATCTGCACGCCGCCGATGCTCACCGTCACCGTGGCCGAACGCGCGCCGATGCTGAAGACGTGCTGCGCAAAGGCGTCGCGTACCAGCTCCGCCAGTGCATGCGTGCGCGCGTAATTGCCGTCCATCAACAACGCAAAGCTGTGCTCGCCGAAACGTGCGGCGACCACGCTGTCATCGCTCACGCTGGCCACGTGCGCGGCCAGCGCGGCGATCAGCGCATCGGCCGAATCCAGGCCGATCTCGGGCAGCAGGCGCGCATAGTGGTCGGGCTCGATCAACAGGAAGCCGGACTGGCCTTCGCTGCGGCCGGCGCGCGCCACCGCCTGTTCCAGCGCCACCATGAAGGTGGGGCGGTTGAGCAGGCCGGTGACCTGGTCGCGCTGGCGCAGGTCCTCGACCTCGCGCGCCAGCTCCGGGTCGAATTCCTCGCGACGGCGGAACACCACCTGGATGCACGGCTCGCCTTCGTAGGTCGCGGTGGCGAACTCCATCGTCGCCGGGAAGGTGTCGCCTTCGAGCCGGCGCGCGTCGACCTTGTACTGCGCCGGCGGCGGCTCACCCTTGGACATGGCCTTGAGCAGCTGCTTGAAATCGTCGACGTACTGGGCGGCAATCATGTCCAGCAGCGACACACCTTCGACATCGTCGAACGACTCGAAGCCGAACATGTCCAGATACGCCTCGTTGGCGCGGATGTGCATGCCTTCGTGCACGTAGGCGATCGGGTCGCGCGAGGAGGCGATCAGGGCGTCGCAGCGCCGCTCGGTCTCGCGCATCTGTGCCTCGATGCGGCGCAGGCCACGGCGTGCCTGCAGGTCAGCCCATTCCGAGCGCACCAGCGACAGCAGGTGTTCGGGGCGATGACGCAGCGCGATGGCGCGAATGCCATGCGCTGCGGCCTCGACCAGCGCGTTTTCCTCGATCCGCTCGGCCAGCAGGATGATCGGAATATCCTTGCCGCTGCCGGCGATCTGCTGCCGCAACGCGCTCATCGGGATCTGCAGCGCCTGCCCGTGCAGGGCCAGGTCGATCTGTCCCGACAGCATGCTGGCGAGCTCTTCCGGTGTCTGCGGCCGCGACGGACGCACTGCGATGCCGCCGTTGCGCAGCGCGGTCACGATCGCCTCCGCGCTTTCGACACTGTCGTCGACGATCATCAGGCGGAGGGTGAGATCTTTGCCTTTTTGCATGCGCGTTTCCCTAGCGACGGGCTTTAATACACGAAGGAACTCGGCTGCGTCCATGTCTGTGGACACGGCCGCATCCGGGGTGAGACTCAGGCCACGTTTCCACGTGTCGAAGCCGACATCAGGCGACGCTCCCGGCGGCATGGCCGGACGCCCACGCCCACTGAAAGTTGTAGCCGCCCAGCCAGCCGGTCACGTCCAGCACCTCGCCGACGAAGTACAGGCCGGCCACCAGGCGCGACTCCATGCTCGCACTGGAGACCTGGTTGGTATCGACACCTCCCAGCGTTACTTCAGCGGTGCGATAGCCCTCGGTTCCACTGGCGATCAGCGGGAAGGCGGCCAGCAGGTCCGCTGCGGCCTGCAACTGCGGTGGGTCGAGCTGGCGGACCGGCTTGTCCGGCAACCACACCTCGCACAGGCGCTGGGCGAACCGCCGCGGCAGCACGTCGGCCAGCACGTTGCGCAGTTCGGTGGCGCCACGCTGATTTTTCTGGTCGCGCAGCCAGGCCGCGGCATCCTGGCCTGGCAGCAGGTCCAGGCGCAGGTCGTCGCCGGGCTGCCAGTACGAGGAGATCTGCAGGATGGCCGGGCCGCTGACGCCGCGGTGGGTGACCAGCATGAAGTTGCGGAAGCTGACCCCGTTGCACTGCGCCTGGACCGGTAGCGCCAGCCCGGACAGGTCCTGCAGCCGTTCCTGGTGCTTGCCGCTCAGGGTCAGCGGCACCAGCCCGGCACGCGTCGGCAACAGGGTGTGGCCGAACTGCTGGGCCAGCGTGTAGCCGAAGCCACTGGCGCCCATGCTCGGAATCGACAGCCCGCCGGTTGCCACGATCAGCGACTGCGCCTGCACGCGTCCCTGGCTGGTCTCCACGCTGAAGCCGTCGCTGCCGCGCTGCACCGATTGCACCTTGCAGTCGGTACGCACCTGCACGCCCGCCGCCTCGCACTCGTCCAGCAGCATGCGCACGATCTGCTTGGACGAGATGTCGCAGAACAGCTGGCCCAGCTCTTTCTCGTGATAGGCAATGCCGTGGCGCTCGACCATCTCCACGAAATCCAGCGGGCTGTAGCGGGCGAGGGCGGACTTGCAGAAGTGGCGGTTGGCCGAGAGGAAGTTGCCCGGTGTGGTGCCGGTATTGGTGAAGTTGCAGCGGCCGCCACCGGACATCAGGATCTTCTTGCCGACCTTGTTGGCATGGTCGATCACCAGCACCTGGCGGCCGCGCCGGCCTGCGGTGAAGGCACTCATCAGTCCGGCCGCGCCGGCACCGATGACCAGCACGTCGCAACGCATGCTCATTCGGCCGGGGCTTGCCGCACCATCGGGGTCAGGGTGACGCTGCCGTGGTCGGCCAGCATCTGCACCTCGCCGTCCTGGATGATCACGTCGAAGCGCATGCCGCGCTGGATCAGCGCGCCCAGCGCCTCGGTGGCCTGCGAGTCCAGCTCGATCACGCGCAGGTTGCGCTGGCGGCTAAGCGCGTTGGCCTGCTTCTTCCACCAGGTTTCGGTGGCCTGGCCGCCATAGCCGATCACCACCGCCTCGCGCGACCGATTGCAGGCCTTGCGCACCCGGCTTTCGTCCGGCTGGCCGAGGTCGATCCACAGGTCCGGGTCGCCGGTGTAGTCGCGCCGCCACAGGTCGGGTTCGTCCTCGTTGCTGAGGCCGCGACCGAATTCCAGGCGGTCGTCGGCAAACAGCGCGAACGCCAGCAGCCGCACCATCAGGCGCTCGTCGGTTTCGGAGGGGTGCTGGGCCAGGGTCAACGAATGGTTGGCGTAGTAGCCACGGTCCATGTCGCTGATCTGGAGTTCCGCCCTGCGGACGGTGGCGGTAAGGGCCATCAGGATGCCGGTTGCAAAGGGCACTTATGATACGCCCCCGTTGCAATGCCGGCGTGTTGCGGTCAGCGCCGCGCCATCTCGGCCAGCCAACGGTCCAGCTGGGCGGCAAATGCCTGGCGGTCGCGCGGGTGCAGGGCCGCCGGTCCACCGGTGACCAGGCCGGCACCGCGCAGTTGCTCCAGAAAGCCGCGGACCGACAGGCGCTCGTTGATGTTGTCGCGGGTAAACGGTTCGCCACGTGGGCTGACGGCGGCCGCTCCCGCCTCCAGTACGCGAGCGGCCAGCGGAATGTCCTGGGTGACGACCAGGTCGCCTGCGGCCACCCGTGCGGCAATGGCATCGTCGGCCGCGTCCGCGCCTCCAGGCACCTGCAGCGCTCGCACGTGGGCCAGGCGAGGGGTGGGCAGGAAATGATTGGCGACCAGCATCACCGCCGTGCCGGTACGTGCGGCGGCGCGGAAAAGGATGTCGCGGATGACTGCGGGGCAGGCATCGGCATCGACCCAGATATGCGGGCGGGACGGCAGGGGAGGCGTATTCATGTGCTGAAATCGAGAGGGAAGGGGCCTGACAGGTGGTCGGATTCGGCCTGACAGTAAAAAATTTGACGCAAGGTGTCGCTTTTTGCTGGGAACGCGAGTACTGTGCACGCACTGTGTTTGCAAGGGTCACCGTGAATCGTGGCCTGATGCAGCCGGATCGTTACAGATCTCGCTTCATCGTTCCGCTTTACCAACGCCTGCAACTCAGTCTCAGCTCCGGCTTTTCGGACGCTGCGATTTATCCATCTATAGTTCAGGAGTTTGTAAATGTCAGATCGTCAGAGCGGTACCGTGAAGTGGTTCAACGATGCCAAGGGCTTCGGCTTCATCACCCCGGAAAGCGGCCCGGACCTGTTCGTCCACTTCCGTGCCATCCAGGGCACCGGCTTCAAGTCGCTGCAGGAAGGCCAGAAGGTGACCTTCGTCGCCGTGCAGGGCCAGAAGGGCATGCAGGCTGACCAGGTGCAGGCGGTCTAATCCGTCTGCAACCGTAAGGTTGCCAAAAACGCCGGTTGCGCAAGCGACCGGCGTTTTTTATTGGGCGCGGTTTGATCAGTGCAATAGAGAGTGCGGGCGATTCGACCCGCCCAGGTGAGCGCAGCGACGACACGCCAATCGGTAGCATGTGCGTTTTCCGCGTGCAGCCTCTTCCATGATCACTGTCCACCATCTCAATAATTCCCGTTCCCAGCGCGTGCTGTGGCTGCTGGAGGAACTGGCGCTGCCGTACCAGATCGTGCGGCATGAGCGCGACCCCAAGACCATGCTGGCGCCGGCGGCATTGCGTGCCATCCACCCGCTCGGCAAGTCGCCGGTGGTTGTCGACGGCGAGCTGACCGTCGCCGAGTCCGGCGCGATCCTGGAGTTCCTGACCGAACGCTACGACACCGAATGCGCGCTGTCGCCACCACCGCGTCCGCTGGAGTCGCCGGAGCGCCTGAAGTTCCGTTACTGGATGCATTACGCCGAAGGCTCGGCAATGCCGCCGTTGCTGATGACACTGATCTTCGGGCGGATTCGCAGTGCGCCGATGCCGTTCTTCGCCAAGCCGATCGCACGTGCGATCGTGGACAAGGCCATGTCCGGCTTCGTCGGTCCGCAGCTCAAGCTGCATCTGGACTGGATGGAGCAGTCGCTGCAGGCAAGCGAATGGTTTGCCGGTGAGCGCTTCACTGCAGCCGACATCCAGATGAGCTTCCCGGTGCAGGCCGCCGCCGCACGCGGCGGCGGGCTGGAGAGCTATCCGCGCCTGCGCGCGTTTCTCGCGCGCATCGAAGCGCGTCCGGCGTACCAGGCCGCGCTGAAGAAGGGCGGCCCGTTCGAGCTGATGGGGCGCAAGCCCGCCGAGTGACGTTGCGGTATGCGCCCAGGGAAGCTACAGGTCACCGTGCCTTGACGGTGTCCTGCCAGGGTTTGGCGAATCCCCAATCCCGACTCCCCAATCCCGTTT
This sequence comes from Xanthomonas sp. NCPPB 3218, assembly GCF_056725185.1. NCBI lineage: Bacteria > Pseudomonadati > Pseudomonadota > Gammaproteobacteria > Lysobacterales > Lysobacteraceae > Xanthomonas > Xanthomonas sp. NCPPB 3218. The sequence goes on along the minus strand of NZ_CM161516.1, from coordinate 2,909,700 downwards.
CGCCCAATCAAGGCGCCCGACATTGCCGCAGGAACTGCAGCGTGTCGCGCAGCACGGGCGAGCGCTCGGGCGGTTTGCGCAGCGCCAGCACGATGCCGAGATGGCCCATGCCCGGGTAGACCTTCAACTCGGCCGTGCCGCCCTTGCGTTGCAGGGCGTGCTGCAACGAGGTGCTGTTCTGCAGCTCGACCACGCGATCGGCATCGCCGTGCAGCAGCAGCATTGGCGGTTCGTCGCCGCCGACGTAGTGCACCGGCTGCGATTGTTGCTGTGCGGCCGGTGCCTTGCCGAAGATCTCGATCAGCTCCGGATCGGTCAGCGGCAGGAAGTCGTAGGGCCCGGCCAGACCCACCACCCCGCACAGTTGCCGGGGTTGCAGGCCTTGCACCTGCAGCCAGCGTGCGTCGGTACCCAGCAGCGCGGCCATATGCGCGCCTGCAGAGTGGCCCATCACCGCCAGGCGCGTCGGGTCGCCACCGTAGTCGTGCGCATGCCGATAGCTCCAGGCGGTGGCGCCGGCAGCGTCGGACATGAAGCCCTGCAGGCCGACCTGCGGATACTTGCGGTAGTCGGCCACCATTGCCACCACGCCCTGGCGCGCGAGCGCGCGTCCGACCCAGCGATAGTTGGCGCGCGTTCCGCGCTTCCAGGTGCCGCCATAGAAGAACACCACCACCGGTGCATCCACCGCGCCGCGCGGCTGATAGACGTCCAGGGCCAGACCATGCGCCGGATCGAACACCTGGTCGCGGTGCTCGACAATGCCGTCGCGGCTGGAGGCGGCATTGATGCCGCCGAAGAACACGCTGCTGCAGGCGGTCAGTGTCAGCGAGCCGAGCAGCAGCAGGGCGGGGCGAAACCAGCGGGAAGCGCGCGAGGGCATGGGCGATGTCATGTGAGGGTCGGGGAGGAATAACGCTAAGGCTGTCGCCAACGTGTGCAGGACGAGCCCGTTTGCTGGCGGCCAGCTGCTCGAAGATACGGTACGTGCGCAACGCCGGATGCGTGGTTGCCCATGCGAAGTTCACTGTCGTTGGCCTACGCTGGCACGCATGACGACTCTGCAGTTTGACAACCGCCTGCGCCAGCAGCTGCCCGGTGATTCCGAACAAGGTCCACGCCGCCGCGAGGTACACGCGGCATGGTCGACGGTGATGCCGACGCCGGTGGCCGCGCCGCGCCTGCTGGCGTATTCGGCCGATGTCGCCCAACGGCTGGGGCTGGATGAGGCCGAGATCGGCAGCGCGCACTTTGCCGAGGTATTCGCCGGCAATGCGCTGTACCCGGGCATGCAGCCGTGGGCGGTCAATTATGGCGGGCACCAGTTCGGACATTGGGCCGGCCAGTTGGGCGATGGCCGGGCGATCTCGCTGGGCGAGGCAATCGGGGTCGATGGCGGTCGCTACGAGTTGCAGCTCAAGGGTGCCGGCCCGACACCTTATTCGCGCGGTGCCGATGGCCGGGCGGTACTGCGCTCGTCCATTCGCGAATTCCTGTGCAGCGAAGCGATGCATCACCTGGGCGTGCCGACCACGCGTGCGCTGAGCCTGGTCACCACCGGCGATGCGGTGGTGCGCGACATGTTCTACGACGGCCGGCCGCAGCGCGAGCCGGGCGCGATCGTGTGCCGGGTGGCGCCGTCGTTCATCCGCTTCGGCAACTTCGAGCTGCCCGGTGCGCGCGGCGATCTGGCGCTGCTGCGGCAATGGGTGGACTTCACCATCGCGCGCGACTTCCCGCAGCTGGAAGGTGCTGGCGAGGCGCTGTACGCAGCCTGGTTCGCACAGGTCTGCGAGCGCACGGCGGTGATGGTGGCGCACTGGATGCGGGTGGGCTTCGTGCATGGGGTGATGAACACCGACAACATGTCGATCCTGGGCCTGGCCATCGACTACGGCCCCTACGGCTGGGTCGACGACTACGACCCGGACTGGACGCCGAACACCACCGATGCGCAGGGCCGTCGCTATCGCTTCGGCACCCAGCCCCAGGTCGCGTATTGGAACCTGGGGCGCCTGGCGCAGGCGCTGGCGCCGCTGTTCGCCGACCAGGCGCAGCTGCAGCAGGGACTGGACCGCTTCCGCGATACCTACCTGGCCTGCGACCGCCACGACACCGCCGCCAAATTGGGTCTGGCTGACTGCCGCGACGAGGATCTGCAACTGATCGATGCGCTGCGCGCGCTGATGCACAACGCGGAAATGGACATGACGCTGACCTTCCGCAGCCTGATCGCATTTGCGCCGGAGCATCCGGATCCCGATCTGTTGCGTGAGGCGTTCTACGACCAGGACAAGCGCCTCGCGCATGCCGCGCAGCTGCAGGAATGGCTGCAGCGCTACGCTGAGCGGCTGCAACAGGACACGCTGTCGCCGGATGCGCGGCGCGAACGCATGCGCCTGGCCAACCCGCGTTACGTGCTGCGCAATTATCTGGCGCAGCAGGCGATCGACCTGGCCGAGCAGGGCGATCCATCCGGCGTGCAGGAGTTGCTGGAGGTCATGCGTCACCCGTACGACGAGCAGCCGGGCCGCGAGGCGTTTGCCGCACGGCGACCGGACTGGGCGCGCGACCGCGCCGGCTGCTCGATGCTGTCCTGCAGTTCCTGACGCGCTCAGATGCAGGTATGTCGTAAACGCGGCACCGCAAGTCCGCGCAGCCTAGAATAGGGTGGTCCCCACCGGCCTAGACGCCACCACCACCATGACTGACTGCACCCGCTGCGCCGGCACCAATTCTTCCGGACCCAACCAATGGTCCGAGCGAATCCGCGACATCGCCGATTTTCCCAAGCCGGGCATCGTCTTCAAGGACATCACGCCGCTGCTGTCCGATGGCCCGGACTTCGCCTCGGCGCTGGATGAAATGGCGCAGCCCTGGCGCACCACGCCGCTGGATGCGGTGCTGGGCATCGAGGCGCGCGGTTTCATCCTGGGGTCGGCGCTGGCGCGCGAACTGCGCACCGGCTTTGTGCCGGTGCGCAAGCCCGGCAAACTGCCTGGGCGTACGCTGGTCCAGGAATATGCGCTGGAATACGGTACCGACCGCATCGAAATGCACGAGGACGCGTTGCCACGCGGCGCGCGCGTGTTGATCGTCGACGACGTGCTTGCCACCGGCGGTACGCTGCGCGCGGCCCTGAGTCTGGCCGCACAGTTGGAGCTGGAAGTGGTCGGTGCGGCGGTGCTGGTCGAGCTGCTGGCGCTGCAGGGCCGTGAGAAGTGGGCCAATGACGTGCCGTTGCTGGCTACCTTGAGCTACTGACCCAGGCAGCTTGCCGATCGAGCAGCTTGCCGATCAGGCTTTCTGGCAACAGGAATGCGCAAGCATGCGCATCCCTGTGGATCGAGCGGCAGGCGCTATCGCTGCCGCTCGAGCGGTTGGTCGGCAGGGTCGCTGCCGCGCGTTGATTACAGCTTGCTGACCCGGAACCGGCGTCCCTTGATCTTGCCCGCATGCAGATGCGCCAGCGCTTTGGCGACCTGCGCGCGGGCGATGGCGACATAGGAGCGGGTGGGGTAGATCGCGATCTTGCCGATCGCCGCGCCTGCCAGTCCGGCTTCGCCGGTCAGTGCGCCGAGGATGTCGCCGGCACGCAGCTTGTCGGTCTTGCCGCCGTCGATGCGCAGCGTGGTCATGGCCGCCTGCGGCAGCTGCGCCGGGCGGGCGGTGGCCAGGGGCGCGCGCGACCACTTCAGCGGCTGGCCCTGTTCGGCTTCCAGCGCCTGCGCGCGGCCGGTCTCGCGCGGGGCCACCAGGCTGAGCGCCAATCCGCGTTTGCCGGCGCGCGCGGTGCGGCCGATGCGGTGGCGGTAGGTTTCGGTATCGGTGGGCAGCTCGTAATTGACCACTGCCGACAGGTCTTCCACGTCCAGCCCGCGTGCAGCCACATCGCTGGCCACCAGCACGTTGCAGCTGCGGTTGACGAAGCGCACCAGCACTTCGTCGCGGTCGCGCTGTTCCATGTCGCCGTGCAGGGCGAGCGCGGAGAAGCCGAACTCCTGCAGCGAGCCGGCCACCTCGTCCACTTCCTTGCGGGTATTGCAGAACACCACGCTGGATTCGGGATTGAAGCGCAGCAGTAGGCCGGCGACGGCCTTCTGCCGGTAGGTCGGGTCGACCTCGAAGAACTGCTGGTCGATTTCTGGCGCGTTGTCGGCGCCTTCGACGGTGATTTCGACCGGGTCCTTGAGGATCTCGCGCGCCAGCGTGCGGATGATGTCCGGGAAGGTGGCCGAGAACAGCAGGCTCTGGCGGTGCTTGTCGCAGCGGCTGGCGATCTCGCGGATGGGTTCTTCGAAGCCCATGTCGAGCATGCGGTCAGCCTCGTCCAGCACCAGCGTGCGCACCCCGCCCAGATGCAGGGCGCGCTTGCGGGCCAGTTCCTGGATGCGGCCGGGCGTGCCGACCACCACTTGCGGGTCGTGCGCTTCCAGCGAGGCCAACTGCGGGCCGAGCGGCATGCCGCCGGTCAGCACCACCAGCTTCATGTTGGGGATGCCGGTAGCCAGCTTGCGCAACTGCTTGCCGACCTGATCGGCCAGTTCACGGGTGGGGCACAACACCAGCGCCTGCGCGCGGGTCAGCGCCGGGTCGAGCTTCTGCAGCAGGCCCAGCCCGAAGGCGGCGGTCTTGCCGCTGCCGGTCGGCGCCTGGGCGATGACGTCCAGCCCTTGCAGGATCGGCGGCAGGCTCTGCGCCTGGATGGGAGTGAGGACGGTGTAGCCAAGGGCGTCGATGCCGGGGGCCAGGGCCGGCGACAGCGGCAGCGCGGAGAATTCGTTCATGGCGCATTTTAGCCGGGATTGGGGAGTAGGGATTCGGGATTCGTCACCGTGGCAGCGTGCGCTTGTGCCAATCCCGAATCCCCAATCACCAATCCCGTACAATTACGCCATGCCTTTAATCACTCTGCAAAGCGTCGACTACAGCGTCGGCGGCCCCTTGTTGCTGGAAAAAACCGACCTCACGATCGAGCCGGGCGAGCGTATCGCCCTGATCGGCCGCAACGGCGCCGGCAAATCGACCTTGATGAAACTGATTGCCGGCGAGCTCAAGCCCGACGATGGCGAAGTGCGCGTGCAACAGGGCGTGCGCATCGCGCGGCTGGAGCAGGAAGTGCCGCAGGGTACCGGCGGCAGCGTGTTCGATGTGGTGGCCGACGGCCTGGGCGAGCTGGGTCACTGGCTGGCCGAGTTCCATCAACTCAGCCATGCCGAGGTGTTCGATGCCGACGCGTTCGGCAAGGTGCAGGCCAAGATCGACGCGGCCGACGGCTGGGCGCTGGATCAGCGCGTCAGCGAGACGCTGACCAAGCTGGAACTGGACGGCGATGCGGAGTTTGCGCGGTTGTCCGGCGGCATGAAGCGGCGCGTGCTGCTGGCGCGCTCGCTGGTGTCCTCGCCGGATGTGCTGCTGCTGGACGAGCCAACCAACCACCTGGACATCGAAGCCATCGACTGGCTGGAGTCGTTCCTGAAGAACTGGAACGGCAGCGTGTTGTTCGTCACCCATGACCGGCGCTTCCTGCGTGCGTTGGCCACCCGCATCGTCGAGATCGATCGTGGTCAGGTCACCAGCTGGCCGGGCGACTGGGCCAATTACGAGCGTCGCCGCGAAGAGCGGCTCAATGCGCAGGCGCAGGAAAACGCGCGCTTCGACAAGATGCTGGCGCAGGAAGAAATCTGGATCCGTCAGGGCATCAAGGCGCGGCGTACCCGCGACGAAGGCCGCGTACGGCGTCTGGAATCGATGCGCAACGAGCGCGTGCAACGCCGCGACCTGACCGGCAACGTGCGCATGGAAGTCTCGCAGGGCGAGTCCTCCGGCAAGAAGGTGATCGAGGCCAAGGAAGTCGGTTTCGCATTCGGCGCGCGCACGATGGTCAAGGATTTTTCGACCATCATCCAGCGCGGCGACCGCATCGGGCTGATCGGCCCCAACGGCAGCGGCAAGACCACCTTGCTGAAGTTGCTGCTGGGCGATCTGCAGGCGCAACAGGGCGAGATCCGCATCGGCACCAATCTGCAGATCGCCTACTTCGATCAGTACCGTTCCACGCTACGCGAGGACTGGAGCGCGATCGAGAACGTGGCCGAAGGCCGCGACTTCATCGAGATCAACGGCAAGCGCAAGCATGTGCATGCGTATCTGCAGGACTTTTTGTTCACCCCCGAGCGCGCACGTGCGCCGATCACCCGGCTGTCCGGCGGCGAGCGCAATCGGCTGCTGCTGGCCCGCCTGTTCGCGCAGCCGTCCAACCTGCTGGTGATGGACGAACCGACCAACGATCTGGACGTGGAAACGCTGGAGCTGCTGGAAGAGCTGCTGGGCGAGTACACCGGCACCTTGTTGCTGGTCAGCCATGACCGCGACTTCCTCGACAACGTGGTGACCTCCACCCTGGTGATGGAGGGCGAGGGCCTGATCGGCGATTACGTCGGCGGGTACAGCGATTCGCTGCGTCAGCGTCGCACCCCGGCGCCCAATGCGATGGCGGTTGCCAAGGCATCGGCGACGGCGGCGGCAACCACGCCGGTGGCGGCTGCGCTGCCGGCCGATGCCGCGCCCAAGCGCAAGCTCAGCTACAAGGACGCGCGTGAGCTGGAGCAATTGCCGGCCTTGATCGAAACCCTGGAGCAGCAGGTCGCGGCATTGACCGAGGCGATGAACGACCCGGCCTTCTACCAGCGCGACAGTGCGGCGATGGCCGCGCATACGGCCGAATTGGGCGATGCGCAGGCTCGGCTGGATGCGGCGTTCGCGCGCTGGAGCGAACTGGATAGCTGATGGTCGGGCCGGTGCCCGACTGCGTGCCGGCCTTGTGGATGTGTGGAGCGATAACTGGCACCACGCCTCCCACTACAGGGGTGGCAGCCGTGGGGCAGCGCGTTGCGTGAAACACGCGCTGGACACGCACCGGTGATCACCGACCACCACCACGCCGTGTTGATCGTGCTGTGTCCGGCGAGTGCGGGATGCGTCTTGCAGGCAGCGCCTAGTCGCAGGCGCTCGCAGGCGCCACGAATGCCGCAAACGTGAGCCCGCGCGCGGCCCAGGCGGTGGCCGCTTCGTCGAGGATGTCCAGCAAGGTGTCGCGGTCGTTCGGCGCAGTGCGGGCCAGCGCATCGGCGCCGTCGATCAGCAGCGCATAGCCATGCGACGCTGGCAGCCATGCCAGATCGCGCAAGGCATCGGAGAGCGCGTCCCAGTTGCGGCCGAAGCCGGCAGGGAAGTCCAGTTGGGTGGCCAGACGCATCAGCAGCCTGTGCTTGTCGCTGCAGCTGGCCAGGTCCACGCGCAGGATGTGCAGGCCGGCATCGCGGGCAAGCGCGGCCATGGTGTCCAGATCTTCGGTCTCGGCTTGGTAGACGCCCGATTGCTGCGGGTCGGACAGGTCCAGTGCGAAGTCGCCTGCGCTCATGGCGCCTGCTCCGGAGCCGGGCCCTGGAACGATCTGAAACTCTGGTAATGATCGTCGCTGTAGTACCACGCCTGCGGCGGGGTACCGCCGGTGACGATGCGGCGCGCACCGCGATCGGGACTGCCTGAGGTTTCCACGGTGTATTCGTGGTAGTAGCCGCGCGGACGCTCGGGCAGGCGCTGCTCACGATTGCCGAACACGCTGCCGTCCTGCGGATGCGGAAATGGCCCGCCGCGCTGGATCAGCACGATCGTGGCCATGGCCTCGGTCGGCAGAAATCCCGGCAACGCTTGCTGCTGCGGTGAGCGTTCGACCGGTGCTGCTGCGGCGATCGGCGCGCTGAGCTGCGGCGCGAAGTGCGGCTTGGGTGTCTGCATCGCGCGCATGCCCCACAACCCGGCGACGAGCAGCACGATGGCGACGATCAGCAAAGCGGGCTTGCGCATGACGGTTCCGGAAACAGGGTGTTGGGACGGCAGAGCAAGTATGCCGTTGCGCGACTGTGTCGACTTTGAACGCGCCGGGCTGCAGGACGGTTCACGCCCGAGTAACCGGGGCATGGTGCAAGGTATGCAGCGAACACGACGCGGCATGCGATGGGATGAAGTTTCCCTGCCAATACCCTTGGTAAGCGCCGCCGCCGTCCTTACCATCTACCCCGCAACGCCCGGTCTTCGCCGGGCGGCAAGTCCAGGAGACACGCATGGCTTACACCCTCCCGCAGTTGCCCTACGCCTACGACGCGCTGGAACCCAACATCGATGCGCAGACGATGGAAATCCATCACACCAAGCATCACCAGACCTATATCAACAACGTCAACGCGGCGCTGGAAGGGACCGAGTACGCCGACCTGCCGGTGGAAGAGCTGGTGTCCAAGCTGAAGAGCCTGCCGGAAAACCTGCAGGGCCCGGTGCGCAACAACGGTGGTGGCCACGCCAACCATTCGCTGTTCTGGACCGTGCTGTCGCCCAATGGCGGCGGTGAGCCCAAGGGCGAGGTCGCCAAGGCGATCGACAAGGACATCGGTGGTTTCGAGAAGTTCAAGGAAGCCTTCACCAAGGCCGCCGTCAGCCGTTTCGGCTCGGGCTGGGCCTGGTTGAGCGTGACCCCGGACAAGAAGCTGGTGGTGGAAAGCACCGCCAACCAGGACAGCCCGCTGTTCGAAGGCAACACCCCGATCCTGGGTCTGGACGTGTGGGAACACGCGTACTACCTGAAGTACCAGAACCGTCGTCCGGAATACATCGGCGCGTTCTACAACGCGGTGAACTGGGAAGAAGTCGAGCGCCGCTACCACGCTGCGATCGCCTGAAGTCGTGCATCAGCGCTAGGTTCCACGTAGCGCTTTGACAGCTGCACCCAACGCACAAGGCCGGGAGCGATCCCGGCCTTGTGTGTTTTGCTGCGCGCTGTTGTAGGAGCGACCCTGGTCGCGAGGGGCTTTGCCGGGAAAGCCCCGTCGCGCTCGGGCGCGCTCCTACGTTGTGTGGCGCTTATGGGCTTGGCGTCGCGCTGAAACGCACAAGGCCGGGAGCGATCCCGGCCTTGTGTGTTTTGCTGCGCGCTGTCGTAGGAGCGACCCTGGTCGCGAGGAGCTTTGCCGGGAAAGCCCCGTCGCGCTCGGGCGCGCTCCTACGGTGTGTGGCGCCGATGGGCTTTGCATCGCGCTGGAACGCACAAGGCCGGGAGCGATCCCGGCCTTGTGCGTTTTACTGCGCGCTGTTGTAGGAGCGACCCTGGTCGTGAGGAGCTTTGCCGGGAAAGCCCCGTCGCGCTCTGGCGCGCTCCTACGATGTGTGGCGCCGAATGGCTTGGCGTCGCGCTGAAACGCACAAGGCCGGGAGCGATCCCGGCCTTGTGTGTTTGCTGCGCGCTGTCGTAGGAGCGACCCTGGTCGCGAGGGGCTTTGCTGGGAAAGCCCCGTCGCGCTCGGGCGCGCTCCTACGGTGTGCGGGCGTCGGTCAGAACTTGCGCTCGGGGAGCGATCAGAACTTGGCGTCGAACTCGCGGGCGTAGCCGGTGTTGACGATGACCTTCTGCAGCGCGTCGCTGATCTTGATGTTGCCGGCCACGATCTGCTGCGTTTCCGGGCCCATGTTGTCCATGCGCGGCGGGGTGGCACCCTTGTAGTCGCAGACGCGGCCACCGGCTTCGCGCACCAGCAGCACGCCGGCCGCGATGTCCCACGCTTTGACGCCGGCCTCGAAATACGCATCGGCGCGGCCGCAGGCCACGTAGGCCAGGTCCAGCGCGGCAGAACCGGTACGACGCACGTCCTCTGCCTGCACGAGCAACGCATCGACGCACTTCAGCTGCGCACTGGTGCGTGCGCGCTCGCGCGGCGGGAAGCCGGTGTGGACCATCGCGCCTTCCAGGTCCTTGCGTTCGGCGATGCGGATGCGGCGGTCGTTGAGCACCGCGCCGGCGCCGCGGCTGGCGGTGAACAGCTCGTTGCGCAGCGGGTCGAAGATCACCGCGTCGGTGGGCTCGCCGTTTTCCACCAGCGCGATCGACACGCAGTAATGCGGGAAGCCGCGCAGATAGTTGCTGGTGCCGTCCAGCGGGTCGATGACCCAGGTGTAGCGGCCACTCTTGCCACCTTGCACGCCGCCTTCTTCGCCGAACACGGCGTACTCGGGGTAGCCGCGTTTGAGTTCCTTGATGATGACCTTCTCGGCATCGGCATCGACTTCGCTGGCGTAGTCCATGCGGCCTTTCTGCACCACGTTGAGCGCATCGAGCTTGTTGATACCGCGCAACAGCACATTGCCGGCGAGGCGGGCGGCTTTGACCATGACGGTGACGGCGGGTTTCTGCATGGTTAAAGCTCCCGTGAAGGCAGAATCGAAAATGGCGAAGGTAAAAGAGCGGTCCGGCACCAAAGCCGGCCGCGCAGTTTACCATCTACGACCGAATCGCTCCCCAATCTCCGTTCATGTCCGTCAGCCAGCGCATCCGTTTCGTTCTTGTCGGCACCCAGCATCCAGGCAACATCGGCGCCGCCGCGCGCGCGATGAAGACGATGGGCGTGTCGCGCCTGGTGCTGGTGGCGCCGGAGCGTGCGCTCGACGAAGACGCCTATCGGCGTTCGGCCGGTGCCGAGGACGTGCTCGGCGAGGCGCCGATCTTCGCCACCCTGGCCGAGGCAGTGGCCGATTGCACCCTGGTGATCGGCTGCACCGCGCGTGCGCGCCGGGTCGCGCTGGAAGAGTTGCCGCCGGACGAGGGCGCGCGCCGTGCCTGGGCCAAGGCCGGCGAACCGGCCGAGGTGGCGATCGTGTTCGGCCGCGAGCGCACCGGCCTGACCAACGACGAACTGCAGCTCTGCCATGCGGCGCTGCATATCCCGTCCGATCCGGCGTTCAGCTCGCTCAACCTGGCGGCGGCGGTACAGGTCGTGGCGTACGAGGTGCGGCTGGCGCAGCTGGCGGCTGGCGAAGCGGAGGTTGCGCCAGCCGCGGCGGCCGGCGCGCTGCGCGAGGGCCCGGCCAGCCATGCCCAGCTGGAAGGCATGTTCGGCCAGTTGGGCCAGACCCTGGACGAGATCGACTTCCACAAGGGGCGGGCGCCGGAGTCGGCGATGCGCAAGCTGCGGCGGCTGCTGTTGCGCGCGGACATGAGCGAGCAGGAAGTGCGTTTGCTGCGCGGCATTCTGTCGGATGCGCAGCGCATGGCCATGCTGGCAAAGCGCAACGGAAACTGACGTCTGTCACATCTGGAAAGATTCGGCTAGGCTGTCGGCGGCTCTAGGGGAGTGTCCGTTTTGCGCGGTCTACGATGGTGTCTGATTGCCTGCGGGCTGTTGGCCGGGGCAGGCTTGGCCGCGACGGCGACAGCGGCGCCTTCCCCGGTATTGGTGCTTGGACGGATCAGCGACGATCCCGCCACCCATTACGCGCAACTCAAGCCCCTGCTGGACTACGTGGTGCCGCGCATGCACGAGGTCGGTATCCGCCGTGGCGAAATCCTGATGGCGCCGGACGCACGGCAGATGTCCAGTTACCTGCGGCGTGGCCGCGTCGACTGGGTCAGCGAAACCACCGGTGCGGCAATGCTGCTGGAACAGCGCGGCAGTGCGCACCCACTGGTGATGACCGAGCGCGCCGGCCTGCGCGAGTTCCATACGGTGTTCTTCGTCCGCCGCGACAGCCCGATCCAGTCGCTCAAGCAGTTGCGCGGCCACACCCTGGCGTTGCAGAACGCCTCCTCCACCAGCGGCTATCTGCTGCCGATGCTGGAGCTGGTGCGCAACGGCATCGCCTGCGATGTGCTGCTGTCGCCGAATGACAGCCAGGTGCCGGGCTCGGTGGGTTACCTGATGGTCGGCTCGAAATTGAATATCTCCGCCCTCGTGCATCAGCACCTGATCGATGCGGGCGCTTTCAGCAACGCCGACTGGGACGACGAACGCCATCTGCCGCAGGTGTTCAAGCGCGACTTCCGTATCGTGCATCGCAGTGCGCCGGTGCCGCGCGCAGTGGAGATGGTGCGCACCGGCATGGATCCGGCGGTGGAACGGCGGCTGCGCGTGGTGCTGCTGCAGGCGGCCTCCGACCCCAAGGCCGGGCCGGCCCTGAAGCGCTTCTTCGGCACCACCGCCTTCCACCCGCTGGATGCTGCCAGCCGCCGGCGCCTGGATGCGCTGAGCGCTGGCTTGCACCGTGTCAGGGACCAAGTGGAATGACTCAGGTGCGCTTCGGGTTGCAGGCACGCTTCTTGTTGGTGATGGCGCTGACGCTGCTGCTGGTCGGTGCGATCCTGGCGTCGCTGCTGCAGCGCCAGAGCGCGATGCAACGCGAGGTGCGCGGGCTCAGCGCGCAGATCCTGCACGAGCTGTTCGATCGCAGCCTGCGCACGCGTGGCGAGACCCTGGCCACCGAACTGGCGAACGGCCTGGCCAATCCGTTGTACTACTCCGACCTGGGCACGGTGGGTGCGCTGGTGCGCAACGCCTCGCGGCAGCAGGTGGTGAGCTACGTGCTGGTGTTCGATCGACGCGGCCGGCTGGTGCACGATGGCTCGCCCGATCTGCAGCATTACGGCCAGCCCATGACCGACCCGCTCGCGGCCAGGGCGGTGACCGCGCGCGCCATGCTGTCGCAGTCCTCGCCGGAAGTGCTGGACGTGACGATGCCGATCAAGATCGGCGACCAGCGCATCGGCGGGGTGCGGGTGGGCATGTCGCGCGAGCGGGTGCGCAGGGTCGAATCCGGCGCCAACCTGACCCTGGTGCAGAACCTCAACGCGATCGGCAAGCGCGATCTGGGCTGGCTGCTGGTGCTGCTGGCCGCGCTGGTGGCGCTGGGGGTGCTGTTGGCCATCTACGTGCAGCGCACTCTGGTGGCACCGGTGCGGCTGCTGGCGGCTGCCGCGCGCCAGATCGAGCGTGGCGACTATGCGGTGCAGCTGCCGCCGCATCCGCGCAACGACGAGATCGGCGAGTTGATTTCCGCCTTCGGCCGCATGAGCGAGAGCATCGCCCGGCACGATCGCGAGGTGCGCCACATGGCCTACACCGACGCGCTGACCGGGCTGACCAACCGGCTGGGGTTCCGCGAGGGCCTGGACCATCTGCTCAACACCGCCCGCAGCACCGACAGCAAGCTGGCGCTGCTGTTCGCCGATATCGACGACTTCAAGCGCGTCAACGACACGCTGGGGCACGAAGCCGGCGACGAGGCGCTGCTGCAGTTCGCCAGCCGCATCAGCCGCGCGGTCGGTGCATTGGGCGGCGACGACGCGATCCTGGCGCGCTTTGGCGGCGACGAGTTCGTGATCCTGCTGCAGAACGGCGATGTCAGCCTGCTTGCCGCCCAGCTGGCGGACCGGCTGGTGCACGAATTAAGCCGCCCCTTGAACGTGCAGGGCCGGGAGGTGTTCCTGGGCACCTCGATCGGCATCACGCTGTTCCCGGACGATGCCAGCAATGCCACCGCGTTGCTGAAGAACGGCGACATCGCGATGTACCAGGCCAAGGTCGCCGGCAAGAACTGCCATCGCTTCTACAGCCGCGCCGCCGATCATGCGGTGGAGCGGCGCGTGCACATGGAGCACGAGCTGCGCGGGGCCTGGGAGCGCGACGAGCTGCGGCTGGTCTATCAGCCGATCTACCGTACCAGCGACCGGGTGCTGGTGGGGGTGGAAGTGCTGTTGCGCTGGCAGCACCCGGCGCTGGGCACGATTGCGCCGTCCACCTTTATCGACATCGCCGAGCAGAGCGGCCTGATCGAGGTGATCGGCCCCAAGGTGCTGCGCGCGGCCTGCCTGGAAGCAGCGCAATGGCCGGTGGTGGGCGAGGGCTTGTTCATCTCGGTCAACGTCTCGCCGCGTCAGCTGCGCAGCGGCGACCTGATCGACACCGTGGCCGAGTGCCTGGCCGAGTCCGGCCTGCCGGCCGCGCGCTTGCACCTGGAGCTGACCGAAACGGCGGTGATCGGCGACGAAATGATGGCCGCCAGCCTGCTCGATCAATTGCACCGCACCGGCGTGAAGGTGTGGCTGGACGACTTCGGCACCGGTTTCTCCGGCTTGAGCCATCTGCGCCAGGTGCCGGTGGACGGGGTCAAGATCGACAAGAGTTTCATCGCCGACCTGCAGCGCGACCCGGACGATCTGGCGCTGACCACGGCCATCATCGGCATGGCGCATTCGCTGGGCATCACGGTGGTGGCCGAGGGGATCGAGCAGGAAGCGCAGTTCAACCTGCTGCGCGAGCGCGGCTGCGACCTGGGCCAGGGCTACTGGTTCAGCCGCCCGCTGAGCCCGGCCGACATGGTCAAGCTGATCGCCGCGGGCTGAGCAGCGTAGGAGCGCACCCGGGCGCGACGGGTGTTACCGGTCATGCTTCGTCGCGCCCGGGTGCGCTCCTACGATCCGGTGTGTTCGAGCTGGTGGTTACAGCGGACGTTTGCCGGTGTCGCCGGGAATTTCGCGCACCAGGCGCGGCACCAGGTAGCCGGACAGGCGCGCGGCCAGCTCGGTGTGCAGCGCGCGCGCGCGCGCATCGTCCACTTCGAAATGCGCCACGCCGGCCACCCGGTCGAGCTGATGCAGGTAATACGGCAGCACGCCGGCGGCGAAGCTGCGTTCGCTCAGGGCCGCCAGCGCGTCCACGCTGTCGTTGACGCCGCGCAGCAGCACGGCCTGGTTGAGCAACTGCGCGCCGGCCCCGCGCAGGGCGCGCATGGCATCGTCCACGGCGGTATCGAATTCGTTGGCGTGGTTGGCATGCACCACGAAGGCCACCGGCCACGGCAGGCTGCGCAGCCAGGCCAGCAGCGGCGCGTCGACGCGCTCGGGCAGCACGATCGGCAGCCGGCTGTGGATGCGCAGGCGCTTGATGTGGCCGATGGCAGCCAGCGCGTCGGTGAGTTCGGCCAGCTTGCCGGTGGCCAGCGACAGTGGGTCGCCGCCGGACAGCAGCACTTCGTCGATGCCAGGGTCGGCCGCGATCGCGGCGACCGCGTCGCGCCAGCCGTCGCGCGCGGCGGTTTCCTCGGCATACGGGAAGTGGCGGCGGAAGCAGTAGCGGCAGTGCACCGCGCAGCTGCCGGTGGCGATCAGCAGCGCGCGGCCGCGGTATTTCTGGATCACCCCGTCGGCGGTCTTGGCGGCGCCATCGCCGACCGCATCCAGGCCGAAGCCGGGCACCGGCCGCATTTCATCGTCCAGCGGCAGCACCTGGCGCAGCAGCGGGTCGTGCAGGTCGCCACGGCGCATGCGCGCCACGAATGCCTGCGGCACCCGCAGCGGGAACTGCGCGGCGGCCGCGTCGCTGATCCCGGCCGCCTGCGTGTCCAGGCCCAGCAGCGCCAGCAGCGCGCGCGGGTCGCGCACGGCGTCGCGCCACTGTTGCTGCCAGCGCGGCGGTTGCAGGGTGGGCGGCGGAGATGGCTGCAAGGCGAGGGGGGCTGCGGGTATCATGTGCGGTCACAAAACCAATGCCCGCCGGTTGCGGCGGGCGCCCCATTCTAATCCGACCTGCCACGGCCTGTGGCAGGTCGTGGTCTTATCGAGGAGCTGCACCATGGCCACTGTTGGCATGAACGACGTCAAGAACGGCATGAAGATCCTGGTCAACAACGAGCCGGCGGTCATCACCGAGACCGAATACGTCAAGCCGGGCAAGGGCCAGGCCTTCACCCGCATGAAGTACCGCTTCATCAAGTCCGGCCGCGTGGTCGAAATGACCATGAAGGCGACCGACGACGTGGAAGTGGCCGACGTGGTCGATACCGACATGCGCTACCTGTACAGCGACGGCGAGTACTGGCACTTCATGGACCCGGAAACCTTCGAGCAGGTGCAGACCGACAAGGCCGGCATGGGTGGCGCCGACAAGTGGCTCAAGGGCGAGGAAGACTGCATCGTGACGCTGTGGAACGGCACGCCGATCTGGGTGCAGCCGCCGAACTTCGTCGAGCTGAAGATCACCGAGACCGATCCGGGCGTGCGCGGCGATACCTCCGGCGGCGGCGGCAAGCCGGCGACGCTGGAAACCGGCGCGGTGGTGCGTGTGCCGCTGTTCGTTAACCAGGACGAAATCATCAAGGTCGACACCCGCTCGGGCGAATACTCGGCGCGCGTCAAGTAAGACGATGCGTCCGGGACACTGGCCTGATCGAGCGGGACGCGGTGCCAGTGTCGTGTTGGGGCTGTGGGGTGCGCTGCTTGCGTGCCCGGCGTTTGCGCAATCGGCTGCCGCAACCTGCGATGCCGATGACGTGGCCGCCGTTGCGGCCATTGCAACCTCCGGCGTCGTGGGCGGCGCTGCTGCCACGGTGCCGGCCGACCGTCTGGTGGCCCAGAGCTGCAAGCCGTGGCCGAACGATGCGGCGATCCGGCTGGCGGCAATCGCATTTGCCGGCGACGCGGAGACCGTGCCTGGCGAGCGCGACCTCGAGTTGCGCGTGGCCATGCTCGATGCCGCCAGCGGCAAGGTGCTGGCGTTCTACGCGCAGGCAATGGGCGAGGACGCCGCCTTTGAACTGGCTGCCGACAGCCTGCGCCTGGACACCGCGCGCTACGACCTGGCCACGGGCGTGCGTGCGATCGGCGTGGTGGTGCGCAGTGCCGCGCGCGGGCCCAGCTGCCCGGATTTTTACAGCAATCAGGCATTGACCCTGCTGGTGCGCGAGGGGCGCAGCCTGCGCCCGGTGCTGCAACGCGATCTCTATGCGTGGCAACGTGTGAAAGGCGAGCCGTGCAGTCTGGGCAAGGACGATGTGATCACCGAAGTGGCCAATCTGAGCGTGAGCATGGCGCCGCAGGTACACGCCGGCTACGCGGACATCGTGCTGACAGCCAACGTGGCTACCGTGGAGAGCGCCGCTGGCAGCGACACCGATACCGAACGCACCCGTCGCGTGCGCCAGATGCTGCGCTACGACGGCCAGCGCTATGTGCCTGTGGCCGGTGGCGATCCCAGCTGGCCGTTCGACAATTAACCTTTTATGGATCCGCTCATGACCAATGCCCCTCCCGAAGTCTGCGACCTGTTGATCGAAGCCGGTTACGTCGTGCCGATCGAGCCGCATGCGGTGGTGCTCGACGATCACGCGGTGGCGGTGCACAACGGCGTCATCGTGGCGATCCTGCCGACCGCCGAGGCGCGCCTGCGGTTTGCGCCGACGCAGACCGTCTCGCGCCCGGAGGCGGCCCTGATCCCGGGCCTGGTCAATGCGCATACGCACAACCCGATGACGCTGCTGCGTGGCGTTGCCGACGATCTGCCGCTGATGGTATGGCTGCAGCAGCACATCTGGCCGGTGGAGGCGGCGGTGATCGGGCCGGAATTCGTCGCCGACGGCACCACGCTGGCGATCGCCGAAATGCTGCGTGGCGGTACCACCTGCGTCAACGAGAACTACTTCTTCGCCGATGTGCAGGCGGCCGTGTACAAGCAGCACGGGTTCCGTGCGTTGGTCGGCGCGGTGATCATCGATTTCCCTACCGCCTGGGCATCATCGGACGACGAATACTTCGCACGGGCCGGCGAACTGCACGACCAGTGGCGCGACGATCCGCTGATCAGCACCGCCTTCGCGCCGCATGCGCCGTACACGGTCAACGACGCCAACTTCGAACGCGTGCGCATGCTGGCCGACCAGCTGGATCTGCCGGTGCATCTGCACACGCACGAAACCGCGCAGGAAGTGGCCGATTCGGTTGCCCAGTACGGGCAGCGCCCGCTGGCGCGGCTGGACCGCCTGGGGCTGGTCAACGACCGCCTGATCGCCGTGCACATGACCCAGCTCACCGAGGCGGAAATCCACCTGTGCGCCGAGCGCGGCGTCAGCGTGGTGCATTGCCCGGAGTCCAACCTCAAGCTCGCTTCGGGCTTTTGCCCGGCCTGCGCGCTGCACCGTGCCGGCGTCAACCTGGCGATCGGCACCGACGGCTGCGCCAGCAACAACGACCTGGACATGTTCAGCGAGAACCGCACGGCGGCGATCCTGGCCAAGGCAGTGGCCAACGATGCCACCGCACTGGATGCGGCGACCACGCTGCGTGCGGCCACACTGGGCGGCGCGCGCGCGTTGGGCTTCGGCGACAGGATCGGCTCGATCGAAATCGGCAAGCAGGCCGATCTGGTCTGCGTGGATCTGTCCGCACTGGAGACCCAACCGCTGCATCATGTGCTGTCGCAACTGATCTACGCTGCCGGCCGTCATCAGGTCACCGATGTGTGGATCGCCGGCAAGCCCAAACTGGTGCAGCGCGAGCTCATCGACATGGACACCGCTGCCCTGGTCGCCAATGCGCGGCAGTGGCGCGAGCGCATCCGCACCGTCCGCGCCTGAGCGCGCGTCACCCCATCACGGAGCTCCGCATGAATCCGAATCCCCAATCCAATTCCAGCAACTTCCATCAGAGCGAGCTGGACAAGTTCGCGGCGCTGGCCAACCGCTGGTGGGATGCCGACGGCCCGCAGAAGCCGCTGCATGCGCTCAATCCGGTGCGCCTGGACTACGTGTCCGCGCGGCTGGGCCTGGCCGGCGCGCGCGTGCTCGATGTCGGCTGCGGCGGCGGTCTGCTCAGCGAGTCGATGGCGCGCCTGGGCGCCCAGGTCACCGCGATCGACCTGGCGCCGGAGCTGGTCAAGGTGGCGCGCCTGCACAGCCTGGAATCGGGCGTCCAGGTGGATTACCGCGTGCAGTCGGTGGAAGACCTGGCCGCCGAACAGCCGGGCAGTTTCGATGCGGTGACCTGCATGGAAATGCTCGAACACGTGCCGGACCCGACCGCGATCATCCGCGCCTGCGCCAGCCTGCTCAAGCCGGGCGGCAAGCTGTTTTTGTCCACGCTCAACCGCACCCCGGCCGCGTTCGCACTGGCGGTGGTCGGCGCCGAGTACATCGCGCGGCTGCTGCCCAGGGGCACGCATCACTACAAGGATTTCATCAAGCCGGCAGAGCTTGCGGCGTGGTTGCGCAGTGCCGAACTGCAGCTGGAAGACGTCAGCGGCATGGTGTACGAGCCGTGGCGCAATCGTGCGCGCCTGTCGTCGCGGACCGAGGTCAATTATCTGGCTTATGCGGTGAAGCCGTGACGGGCGGGGATTGGGCAGTGGAGATTCGGGATTCGCAACGGCACGTGCGTGTTTGATGTCGGCCGAATCGCAATTTACCGATGACCGCAGGCAAGCGCAGAGTAGCGGGGCGTCAATGAAGTTTCCGCGTGCGGTGTTGTTCGATCTGGATGGCACCTTGCTGGATAGCGCGCCGGACATGCTGGCGACCGTCAACGCGATGCTGGATGCGCGTGGGCGTGCGCCAATCGCCTTGGCGCAGTTGCGTCCGGTGGTGTCCAAGGGCGCGCGCGCGATGCTGGCGGTGGCGTTTGCCGACCTCGATGCGGTCGAGCGCGATGCCTTTGTGCCGGAATTCCTGCGTCGTTACGAGGCCTTGATCGGCACGCAGTCGCAGCTGTTCGACGGTGTCGAAGAACTGCTGCTGCGGCTGGAGCGTGCCGGTTGCATCTGGGGCGTAGTCACCAACAAGCCCGAATATCTGGCCCGGCTGATCCTGCCGCAACTGGGATGGGAGCAGCGCTGCGCGGTGCTGATCGGCGGCGATACGCTGGCCGAGCGCAAGCCGCATCCGCTGCCCTTGCTGACCGCGGCCGAGCGTATCGGCGTTGCGCCGGCGCACTGCGTCTACGTCGGCGACGACGAGCGCGACATCCTGGCCGCGCGCGCGGCGGCGATGCCGTCGGTGGCGGTGTTGTGGGGCTATCGCCTGCATGACGACGAGCCGTCGCGCTGGCAGGCCGACGTCCTCGTCGCGCAGCCGCAGACGCTGTGGGATGCCGTGGCGTGGCCGCAGACCTGATCTTCTTTCGTTTTCTTCCGGACCCGCCATGAGCCAATCCAGCGCTCTCGACAGTTTTCTCGACAAGTGGCGCACGCGCTGGCCGGAATGGTCGGTTGCCGAGCCCTTCATTCCCGAGCCGCAGCGACGCCTCACGGCGGCCTGGTTTGCGCTGCTGCAGGAATGGGAAGACATCATGAACATCGCCGGCGACCCGTTGCCGGCCGACGCCAAGCTGGCATGGTGGCAGCAGGAGTTGCGCGACTGGTCGCAGCAGCGTTCTCGCCATCCGCTGGGGCGCGTGCTGGAGCCGGTGCCTGCGCCATGGGCGCAGTTGGCCGACACCTTGCCGGCCATGCAGGACGCCCGTGCGCAGCCGCAAGCGTTGCAGCAGGCGTTGGCGAGATTGCGTGCCTTCGCCGAGGCCGTGGTCGGCGTGGAAGCCGCGCTGTTTGCGCGCACCCAGCCTGGCGATGCCACCGCGGTGGCGCTGCAATGGCTGGACGCACGCCAGCGTGTGGCCGGCGACAGCGCCGCACCCGGCGACATGACGCTCGCCGCATGGCGCACGCAATTGCTGCGCGCCTGGCCGCGCAAACCGGCGTTGGCGCGCCCGCACCGGGTATGGTCGCGGCTGGCGCGCCTGCGCCTGCAGCGCGAGCTTGCCGGCAAGGCCGCCTATCCACCGCCCGTGCAGCAGTTGTGGCATAGCTGGCGTGCTGCCAGCGGCGCGGACTGAGCGCGCGGATCTGGTTCCGTTAGTGCACGACCAACGACGTGGCGAAGGTGCCGCAATCGCAGGAAACGACAACGCCTGTCGGCGTAACGCATCACACGGCTTGCCGACAGGCGGGGGTGGCAACGTCTACGCGCTGCGATCCGGCGACGCGGATGGCCTGGTGTGGCAGCCGTCGGTCCGCGCTGCCGGCACCGCTATTGCCGTATTCGTAGAAACGGTTGGCCGAATTGACACAGGTGCTGCTGCAGTACGGGCGGCTGACGGTGGATGCATTGCATGGTGCGGTCTTGCAGATGTGGCTGCCCAGGCTGGAATTGCGCACCGTGACCTGGCCATTGGGCGAGTTTCCGTTGACGTAGGCGGACAGGCTGCCGATGCCCTCGTCCCAGGCGCGCCCTGGGTTGGCGCGATGCATTTATTTATATAAAGGTGAAAATGCATTTTTTAACTGAAACGCCATTTATCATCGGCATTTTAATGACTGCCATTGGTTTGTTCGTAATGCTTTCAATCTTCAAGCCTAATAAAGACGAGTTGGTGAATATAAAAAACTGGAAGACCAAGGGGGAGTGGCATGGTGAGATAATTACTACCGAGCCTAAAAGCTGGTCGCCAACAGGCGCCAAGTATGGTGATGAATTCTTCTATAATTTCAAGGTATCACTTAATGTTGCTGGAAAACCGAATCTATATACTGCGAAAGGGTTGGTAAGGCCAAATGACATTCATAAATTAAAGAGAGGCATTAAAGTCATTGTTAAATATAGTGAGGGTAAGTCGCCAAAAGTCGCTGTAGTTGATGTGTTGTATTAGTCCTTTTTAACTGTGCCGTAGATAGGTTAGGCAACTTGTTATTTGCTTTAAGTTGCGGTAGCGAGGGTGGCTAGGTTTACGTATTCCAAAGTGGTGGAGTTATTGGAGTGGCAAGTCCCTGACATGTATTGGGTTGGATATAACATGTAAAAAGCTATTCGCAAATAGCAGCGCGGAAATTTCATCCTCTAAGCACCGACGTCCCCCGATTTTGAGTAGCACCGCAGTTTGTAGTCCAATTCCCTAGCCGAAGGAGATTGGACGTGAAGAAGCGCTTTTCCGAAGAACAGATCATTGGCTTCCTGCGCGAAGCCGAAGCGGGCGTGGCGATCAACGACTGTGCCGGCGCCATGGCTTCAACGAACACTGGTTCCCGACACTGCTGCACGCACGTATGCCCCACAGCTGGCGGCACCGATATCATCAACCCCGGACTCTAA
The DNA here is from genome assembly GCF_056725185.1 of Xanthomonas sp. NCPPB 3218. NCBI lineage: Bacteria > Pseudomonadati > Pseudomonadota > Gammaproteobacteria > Lysobacterales > Lysobacteraceae > Xanthomonas > Xanthomonas sp. NCPPB 3218. The sequence goes on along the minus strand of NZ_CM161516.1, from coordinate 2,887,971 downwards.
ACCCGGCCGCTACTCAGGACGGGCGGACGTCGTGATCAGGGCGGCAAAGAAAGGACACAAAAGAGGTCCTTGAGGCGCTATCCGCCGATCTGCGCTGTCCTACATCAGGCCGGCGGCGCGGGTGCAGCCGCCCACATGCACGGCCAACTTCGGCGCCAGCTTGGTGAGCTGGGTGGCGATGCTGGTGTACGGGATACGGTGGCGCATCGCGTACTTCGCCGGATGTGTCGACACATCGTGGGTCAGCACGGCAATCCCGCTAATCTGCAGATCGGGCGGCAGGCCCAGATCACCCATATGGCTGCATTACCCCAGCGCCTCTCTCAAGAGCCGTTGAGGATTCTCCGCAAGGTCATCGCGATTCAGATCAGCAAACGATCGATCAACGCCTGCTCGTAATCGTTGAGAGGCTGATTTTCGTAGAGCTTGTCGGAGGCGTCGACTAGCGCCCGGCCCTCGACTTCACGCCCACTTTCGCCATACACGTGGCCGAGGTTCTCCAGCGACTGCAGGTTGCCGTGCTTGGAGAAGGAAATCAGATACCAGCGCTCGGCCGCCTCGAGTTCGCTCAGGCGGTGGTAGGCCACCGCCAGATTGTGCTGGGCGTAGACGTGATCGGATTCCAGCGCCTGCAACAACGCCTGCCTGGCCTGTTGGTAGTCCTCGAGCTGCAGGTACAGCAGGCCGAGGTTGTTGTAGCCGTCGATATTCCCCAGCTCGGCAGCGCGCCGATAGGCCTGCTCGGCCTGCGGGTAGCGCTTGGCGTGCAGATGGACGTCGCCAAGCAGGTTCAGCGCCTCCGCATGATCGTGGCGCACTGCGTTGTCGAGGTGCTCGACGGCGGCGTCGTGATCGCCGTCCTGATAGGCCATGCTGCCGAGGTAGAAGTGGCTGCGGGGGCAATCGTACGCGGCGGCTTTCTGGAAGTATTGGCGGGCGGCGTCGTGATCACCGTCCTGATAGGCCAAGATGCCGAGGTTGTAGTGGCCGCCGGGATAATCGTGCTCGGCGGCCATCTGGAAGTGTCGATGAGCGTCGGCGTGATCTTCACGCGCCAGGCTCACGGCGCCAACGCCGTTCATCCAGCGCGGGTCGGCGGGGCACGCCTTGGCAAGGGTCTGGAAGTACTCCAGCGCGGTGTCCAGATCCTGCTCGCGAAACGCCGCCCACGCCTGCTCACTGAGCGCGGTCGCCTGCTCGTCACTGAGGTTTTTTTTATTCATGAACCACATGATGTTTCCTGCCTTGCGAGCAGGTCAAGGATGTGTGCCGTGAGCCGGGTATTTCCGATGCGACGTACTACGTCTGGAAGTCCAGGTACGGCGGCACGGAAGCCTCGGACGTGCCGCGGCTGCGTGATGTTGAGGCCGAGCACGCCAAGCGCAAGCGGATGTATGCCGCGTTGGCGATGGACAACCATGCGTTGAAGGATCTAACCGCAAAAAAGCTGTAGACCCTGCGTATAAGCGTCCGTTTCTTGCCTGGCTCATTGAGCAGCATTGTTGGAGCGCGCGCCGTGCCTGTTCAGTGGTTGGCGCGGCTCGCTCAACGGCGCGCTATCGGCGTTGTCCCGATCGCGACGTGGAGGGCATTGCATTGTTGTCCGAAGTGGCCGAGCGCTTTCCCGAGCGTGGTTTTGGAAAGCTCTTTCCAGATTATCCGCCGTCGCGGACAGGTGTGGAACCACAAAAGGGCCTGGCGCGTGTATTGTCCTGATGAAGCTCAATCAGCGTCGTCGCAGCAGGCGCCGGGTCCCTACGCGCTATCCCCAACCGTTGGCGTGCGGAGCATGCCCCAATGCCGGGCGGCCTGGCAGGCGAGCTTACTGACATGGGTGCTACAGCTGCCCGGTGTCGAGGCGCAATGTTCAAGGGCTTTGCTGGCATCACGCTCTGCAAGGTGACTGCGTCGCAAACACGCCGCATGGGTGGTCGCCATTTATACAGGTGCACCATTGCAGAGGGGGCGATCGCGTTGCCGCCGTGTGCAGGCAGGAGTGCGCATCGTCACATGCCGTGGGCGGGGAGACTTCCAGACTGAGTCACCCGCGTAGACACGCGCATGTGAGACATCGAGATGGCAGACCCCAAAGAGCTGCAGGAAAAATTCTGGAAAGCCCTGAAATCCGATCGCACCGTGATGCTGGGCCTGGATGGCGTGGAAGACGGGCATGCCCGCCCGATGACCGCGCAGATCGAAGGCGATAGCGGTGGTCCGATCTGGTTCTTCACCTCTAAGGACAATGCGTTGATTGCCATGCTGGGGCAGGGCCGCCGCGTCATCGGCGCCTTCAGCAGCAAGGGGCACGACCTGTTCGCCAGCATCAGCGGCTCGTTGCGCGAAGACACCGATCCGGCCGTGGTTGAGCGCCTGTGGAACCCGCATGTGGCTGCCTGGTACGAAGGCGGCAAGGACGATCCCAAGCTGGCGCTGCTGCGTCTGGACACCGATCACGCGCAGATCTGGCTCAACGGTTCCAGTCTGCTGGCCGGTATCAAGGTGTTGTTCGGCGTCGATCCGAAAAAGGATTACCAGGACAAGGTGGCGGACGTTCCGCTGCGCTGAGGCCTGCTGCACGCCTGCACGATCTTCGAGATGGTGCAGGCGTTCTCATTTCACTGCTGTCGCTTGCGCAAGCGCCGATCCAGTCGTAAGGCTGGATCGGCGTTGTCAGCCTGGATTGCAGACAAGAACGTTCATGGCACTGCGCGTTCACGCGCTGCCTGACAGAGGAGAAAAAGATGCAACAGATCGAAATCGGCCAGATGGTGTTTCTGCGCGACGGCGAAGTCGGCGTCGGTGCCGTCCGCGAGGTGCGCAAGGATGGCGCGGAGCTGGTCATCAATATCGAAAACGGGGGCGACTTCGTGCTGCCTGCGTCGGTGGTGCGTGATGTGCATTCCGGCAAGGTGATGCTGGATGTCGCGCAACTGCCGGAAGAGGTACGCAACGCCTTGCGCCATCCGCACGACAACGAGTTGCCAACCAGCACCTATGCGGCCAGCGATCCGCACGATGGCGCGCTTACCTAAGTAGGTTGGCTAGCCGCACCCAGCTTCAGAGTCTGGTGGCGCGCCATCAGGAAGCAGAAACGTCCGCGGCGCGGCGTCGGACGCGCCCGCCGACGGCAGCGCCGGTTGCTCGGCCTCGTCCTTGAGCTGTACGCCGGACAGCTTGCGCCGGAACGATTCGCGCAGCAGGTACGCAAGCTTGTGCGTGGCTTCGGCGTAACTCAGTCCTTCGGCGCGGATATTGGAGATGCAATTGCGCGCGGCGTCGGTCAGGCCGACGCGCGGGGTGTAGGTCAGATACAGGCCCAGGCTGTCGGGCGAGCTCAGCCCTGGTCGCTCGCCGATCAACACGATCACCAGACGCGCCTTGAGCAGTTCGCCGACTTCGTCGCCGATGGCGACGCGGCCTTGCGCGATCAACGCTACCGGCGCCAACGACCAGCCTTCGTGCGCAGCCAGCGCGTCGATATGCTCCAGCATCTGCGCTGCGTGTCGATGCACCGCCAATGCAGAGAGTCCGTCGGCGACCACCACCGCGATATCGTGCCCGCCGCCGTGGACCGCAGTCAGGCCACGCAGGTGCGCGGCCGCATCCTCGCCCAGGCGCCGGCCCAGATCCGGACGTTGCAGATAGGTGTGCCGGTCCACCGCTGCGCTGTGCAGCAGAATGCTGTCCCGCCCGCGCTGTTGCAGCGCTGCCTGCAGCGGCTGTGGGTCGAGTGCCAGATGCACCGCATCGCGCGCCTGCGCATGCGCAAGCTGGAAATCCAGATGTGCCGCGGTCGGCAGGCTGGTGCCGACGCGCCCCAGCGCAATGCGCGCCGGTGTGAGCTGACGCAGCTGCGCCCAGGCATCGCGCGGAGGGGTGGTGGGGCTGCTCATTGCACGCTGCCGGCGTTCAATTGCTCCAGCGCACGCCGGAACGGTGCGGGAAGCTCGCTGCCGAGTTCGAAGCGGCCATCGCGCAGGCGCAGGATGCCCTGCTGTTCCAGCCAGTGCTCGAACTCGGGCGCAGCGCGCAGCCCGAGCGCCTGGCGCGCATACAGCGCATCGTGGAACGAGGTGGTCTGGTAGTTGAGCATCACATCGTCGGAGCCGGGAATGCCCATGATGAAGTTGATGCCGGCGGTGCCGAGCAGGGTCAGCAGCACGTCCATGTCGTCCTGGTCGGCTTCGGCATGATTGGTGTAGCAGATGTCGCAGCCCATCGGCACGCCCAGCAGCTTGCCGCAGAAGTGATCCTCCAGCCCGGCACGGATGATCTGCTTGCCGTCGTAGAGATATTCCGGGCCGATGAAGCCCACCACGGTGTTCACCAGCAGCGGCTTGAACTGCCGCGCCACGGCATAGGCACGTACCTCGCAGGTCTGCTGATCGACGCCATGATGCGCATTGGCTGATAACGCGCTGCCCTGGCCGGTCTCGAAATACATCACGTTGTCGCCGACGCTGCCACGCCGCAGCGACACCCCGGCGTCATGGCCTTCCTGCAGCAGCGCCAGATTGATGCCGAAGCTGGCGTTGGCCGCTTCGGTGCCGGCGATCGACTGGAACACCAGGTCCACCGGCACACCGCGGTTGATCGCGTCGATGGTGGTGGTGATGTGCGCCAGCACGCAGGACTGCGTGGGGATCTGGTAGCCGGTGATCACCGCATCGAGCATGCGCAGCAACGCGGTGGTGGCGGCCAGGCTGTCGCTGGCAGGATTGATGCCGATCACCGCATCGCCGTTGCCGTACAACAGGCCATCGAGCACGCTGGCGGCGATGCCGGTGGCATCGTCGGTAGGGTGGTTGGGCTGCAGGCGCGTGGACAGGCGGCCACGCAAGCCCAGCGTATTGCGAAAGCGCGTGACCACGCGCGTCTTCTGCGCGACCAGGATCAGGTCCTGCACGCGCATCAACTTCGAGACTGCCGCCACCATCTCCGGTGTCAGTCCGGGCGCCAGTGCGGCCAGTGCCGCTTCGTCGGCCTGCGCACTCAACAGCCAATCGCGAAAGCCACCGACGGTGAGATGCGCCACCGCGGCAAATGCGGCCGCATCGTGCTGGTCGACGATCAGGCGGGTGACCTCGTCCGATTCGTACGGCACCACCGCTTCATCGAGGAAGTGACGCAGTGGCAGGTCCGCCAGCGCCATCTGCGCGGCCACCCGCTGCAGCCCGGAGTCGGCGGCGAGCCCGGCCAGTTGGTCGCCCGAGCGCGGCGGCGTGGCCTTGGCCAGCAAGGTCTTGAGATCGGCAAACTGGAAGCGCTCGCCGCCGGCGGTAAACGCGAACCCGCTCATCTGGCATTGGCCGCAGGCGTGGCCTGGCTGCGCAAGCTCAGCACGCAACACAGCGCACCGAACAGCAGCAGGCCCACGAAGATCAGCGCCACGATCGGGTTGAACCAGACCATCGCCACCAGACACACCAGCGCCAGCAGCAGCGCGATTGCCGGTACCACCGGATAGCCCGGCGCGCGAAAGCTGCGCTCCAGCCCGGGTTCGGCGCGGCGCAGCTTGAACAGGCTGAGCATGCTCATCACATACATCACGATCGCGCCGAACACCGACATGGTGATCATCGCCGCGGTCAGCGACATGCCCTGGATCTTGACCACGCTGTCGCTGCAGATCGCTGCGATGCCGATCGCGCCGCCGGCAAGAATCGCGCGATGCGGCGTGCGAAAGCGCGACAGCCTGGCCAGCCCGTGCGGCAGGAACCCGGCACGCGCCAACGCGAAGAACTGCCGCGAATAGCCCAGGATGATGCCGTGGAAGCTGGCCACCAGGCCGAACAGGCCGATCCACACCAGCATATGCAGCCAGGTCGAGCTGTTGCCGACCACGGCCTTCATCGCCTGTGGCAACGGGTCGTTGATGTTGGAGAGCTGACGCCAGTCGCCGACCCCGCCCGCAAACACCATCACGCCCAGCGCCAGCACCACCAGGGTGAGGATGCCGGCGATGTAGGCGCGCGGAATCGTGCGCTTGGGATCCTTGGCCTCTTCGGCCGCCATCGCCGCGCCCTCGATCGCCAGAAAGAACCAGATCGCAAACGGAATCGCGGCAAAGATGCCGGAAATGGCAGCCGGGCCGAACACATCGTTACCGGCCCAGCCATTGGCGGCAAAGCGCGCAACGCTGAAGCCCGGCGCCACCACGCCCATGAACACCAGCAGCTCGATCACCGCCAGCAAGGTCACGATCAGCTCGAAGGTGGCGGCGATCGCCACGCCGACGATGTTCAAGCCCATGAAGATCGCATACGCGCCGATCGCGGCGATGCGCGGGTCCAGGGTCGGGAACTGCACGTTGAGATAGGCGCCGATTGCCATCGCGATGGCCGGCGGCGCGAACACGAATTCGATCAGCGTGGCCAGGCCCGCCAGCATGCCGCCGTAGGTCCCGAATGCGCGCAGGCTGTAGGCGAACGGCCCGCCCGCATTGGGGATGGCGGTGGTCAGCTCGGTAAAGCTGAAGATGAAGCAGGTGTACATCACCGCGACCAGCAGCGTGGTCACCAGAAAACCCAGCGTGCCGGCGGTGCCCCAGCCGTAGCTCCAGCCGAAATACTCGCCGGAAATCACCAGACCCACGGCGATCCCCCACAGTTGCCAGGTACCCAGGGTGGGTTTGAGTTGCTCGTTGCGCATGTCGCACATCTCCTGCGGTCGGGGGAGGGGAGATGACGCAGGTCCGGCGGCTAGGCACCGGACCGACGGCCAGTGACCGATCGTCCACCGTTGCCCGGTGACGATCGACGGTCGTCCCGGTTATACCCCAAAGCCCTGCGGCGAACACAAGCGCAACGGGTGGGTCGCAGACACCATGCCGCCGTGGCGGCACACGGCGCGCGCTAGCTATTTGCTGCGCTCAAGCACCAGCAGCGGATCGATGCGTACATCGAACCAGTTCATCCCCCAATGCAGATGCGGCCCGGTCGCGCGCCCGGTGGCACCGACTGCCGCAATCACCTGGCCTTGCTCCACGCGGTCGCCCACCTTCACGTCGATGCGCGACAGGTGCAGAAAATTCGAACTCACCCCGAAGCCATGGTCCAGCAACACCGTGCCGCCGGTCAGATACAGGTCCGGCGCGGCAAAGGTCACCACGCCGGCAGCCGGTGCCTTGACCGGCGTGCCGGTGGGCACGGCGATGTCCATGCCCGAGTGGCCGGCACCGGGCTGGCCGTTGTAGACGCGCGCGTTGCCGAAGCGCCCGCTGATGCGGCCCTGCACGGGCCAGATGAAGGCCTGGGCGAAATCGGTGCGGGCATCGTCGCGGTCACGCGCGGCGGTGACCTGCGCCTGCTCGCGCTTGATCCGCTCGGCGATCGCCGCAGGCGGATTGACCGTCTTGGGCGGCACGCCGTTGACGCGCTCCACCGGCCAGTCGCGCGGCGTCACTGCGATGCTGGCGGTCTGTTTGCTGCCATCTGGCCGGGTGATCTGCACCTGCAACGGTCCGCTGGCATCGCGGCCGATGCCGAACACCACGCTGCCATAGCCACTGACCCGCAAGCTGCGGCCGGCGTACTGCACCTGGCTGCCCGCCGGCACCTTGCCGATCACCAGCGCGCCCTGCGAAGCGCTTTGCGGAAATACCACCTCCGCGGCGTCGGCGGACTGCGCAGCGACGCTGCCGGCAGCGAGCGAGAGCGGCGCCAACGCAAGCCAGGCGCCAACCATGGCTGCGCGCATCAGCGGTCGAAGGTCAGGCGCTGACCGGCGGCAGCGCCAATCAATTGTTCGCCATCCCACACCTGCTGGCCGTTGACCCAGGTCGCGGCGATGCGCGAGCGGAACGTGGTGCCCTCGAACGGCGACCAGCCGCACTTGGACAGCACCTGCTCGCGCTTCACGGTGAACGGGGTGTTGTCGATCATCACCAGGTCGGCGAAATAGCCCTCGCGCAGGAAGCCGCGCTCTTCCACATCGAACAACTGTGCCGGCGCATGCGCGAACTTCTGCACGATACGGGTGATCGGCAGCTTGCCCTCGTGCACCAGCTCCAGCGCAGCGACCAGCGCGTACTGCACCAGCGGCAGGCCGGAGGGCGCCTGTGCGTAGGGCTTCTGCTTTTCTTCCCAGGTATGCGGCGCGTGGTCGGTGGCGAGCACGTCGATGACGTCCTCGGCCAGCGCCTGGATCAGTGCCAGGCGGTCGTCGGCGTCCTTGATCGCGGGGTTGCACTTGATCAGGTTGCCCAGCCGCGCGTAGTCGCTGCGGTCGAAGCGCAGGAAGTGGATGCAGGTCTCGGCGGTGATGCGCTTGCGCAGCTTGCCCTCGGCATCGACCAGCGGGCCGGCTTCGAACAGCGCCAGCTCGTCGGCGGTGGAGATATGCAGCACGTGCAGGCGGGTGTTGTGCTTGCGCGCCAGCGACACCGCCAGCAGCGAGGATTTCAGGCAAGCCTCGCGCGAGCGGATGTCCGGATGCATCTCCGGGGTCAACGCGTCGCCGTACTTCTCTTTGTACTGCGCCAGCGTCGCATCGATGGTGGGGGTGTCTTCGCAGTGGGTGATGATCGGCGTCGGCGCGTCGCGGAAGATCGCGTCCAGCGTCTCGGGGTTGTCGACCAGCATGTTGCCGGTGGAGGCGCCCATGAACACCTTGATGCCCGGGGCGGTCTTCGGGTCCAGCGTCTGGATCGCGGCCAGATTGTCGTTGCTGGCGCCCATGTAGAAGCCGTAGTTGGCCCAGGCGCGCCCGGCTGCCGCGTCGTACTTGGCCTGCAGTGCGGCCGCGTCCAGGGTCGGCGGGTTGGTGTTGGGCATGTCCATGAAGCTGGTCAGGCCACCGGCCACCGCGGCGCCGGATTCGGTCGCGATATCGCCCTTGTGGGTCAGGCCCGGCTCGCGGAAGTGCACCTGGTCGTCGATCATGCCCGGCAACACCCAGCGTCCGGCCGCGTCCACCACGGTGTCGCCTGCGGCTGGGGCGATCTTGCTGGCGATCTTGGCGATGCGGCCGGCTTCGATCAGCAGATCGGCGTCGAATTCCTTGCCTTCATTGACCAGGCGGGCGTTGACGATGAGGGTTCGGCTCATGGATGAGGTCCTTTGCAACTGCAGGAAGGGGAAGCGGGCGAGGACGCGGGCGCGTCGGGGACGGGATCGAACCCGCCCGGATGAAAGGGATGGCAGCGGCCAAGCCGGCGTGCGGCCAGCCAGCAACCGCGCAGCGGGCCGAAGCGGCCGATCGCGGTCATCGCATATTCCGAGCAACTGGGCGCGAAACGGCAGCGCGGCCCCAGCAGGGGGCTGATGAACCGCTTGTAGAAGCGCAGCAGCGCGATGAGCAGGCGTGAGATCACTTGCCAATGATATGCCACTTGGATTAATACGTGGTTGCCGGGGGTCCGTGGGGTAAGCTATAAAGGCCCGCTTTCCCGGGCCCCGGGGGAACCAAGGATGAGCGTTTCGTGGCTGCTAAAAAACCTGCAAAAAAGGCCGTAGAGGCCGCCAAGAAGTCCGCCAAACCCGTTGCGAAGAAGGCAGCGGCGCCTGCCGCTGCAAAATCGGCCGCCAAGCAGGTCAAGCCAGCTGCCAAGCAAGCGGTTGCCAAGAAGGCAGCTGCGAGCAAGACCGCGGCCAAGCCGGCGCCGGTCGCCAAGACCGCAGCGTCCAAACCCGCGGCCGCCAAACCTGTAAAATCTTCTGTCGCCAAGCGTGCTGCCAAGCCGGCGGCGAACAAGGCAGCTCCGGCTGCCGCCAAACCGGCCGCCAAGCCGGTGGCGCCCAAGTCCGTACCGAAGCCGGCTACCAAGTCGACTCCGGCCAAGTCAGTCCCGGTCAAGGCTGAAAAGCCCGCGCCCGCACCGGCCTCCAAGGCCGCCCCTGCGAAGCCGGCAAAGCCTGCGACCCCGTCACTCAAGAATCCCGTGCCCGTTTCGAAATCTTCAGCAAAAACGCCAACCAAAACCGAAGCCCCCGCCAAGCCCGCCGCGACCCGTCCGGTCGGCAAGGTGGCCGTGGCCGTGACCTCCAAGCCGTCCAGCCCGACCCCCAAGACCAAGTACAAGGTGGTCGAGTACAAGACCGATGAGGCCACCGGTCGTCCGATCCTGCCGCAGGGCTACAAGCCTGCAGCCGATGAGGAGTACATGAGCAAGCTGCAGCAGGAGTACTTCCGTCAGCGTCTGCAGAGCTGGCGCAACGACCTGATCGAAGAGTCCAAGCAGACCATCGAAAACCTGCGCGAAGAAGTGCGCGACATCGGCGACGAAGCCGAGCGTGCAACGCGCGAGACCGAGAACTCGCTGGAGCTGCGCACCCGCGACCGTCACCGCAAGCTGATCGGCAAGATCGACAGCACGCTGAAGCGTCTGGAAGACGGCGACTACGGTTACTGCGTGGACACCGGCGAAGAGATCGGCCTGGACCGGCTGGAAGCGCGCCTGACCGCCGAACGCACCATCGACGCCCAGGAGCGTTGGGAGCACCTGCAGAAGCAGCAGGGCGACTGATCGTTCGACAAGGTCCAGGCCTTGTCCGTCGACTGAAAGACCCCGCCATGCGCGGGGTTTTTTATGCGCATCGTGCAAGCGCAACGGACGTTGCAGTGGTCGACACGCCTGGCGCGTGTCATGCGGCCAGGCAGGCATCGATCAGGTGATATCGATCAGACCTGCGGGCACCGTCGCAGACTTCACTGCCGCAGACCTCACTGCAGGTCGCGCAGATCCAGCTTGCGCAGCTTGGGCGCCTTCCACGCGGTGGTGGCGACCACGACCAGGGTCACGCAGCCGCCGATCACCACGGCCGGCACCAGGCCGACCAGGCGTGCCATCACCCCGTCGTAGAACGCACCCAGCTCGTTGGACGAGCCGATGAAGATGCCATTGATCGACGACACCCGGCCGCGCATCGCATCGGGCGTGGCCAGCTGCAGGATGGTCTGGCGCACCACCACCGACACCCCGTCGCACATGCCGTAGACCAGCAGGATCGCCGCCGACAGCCAGAAATGCCGCGACAGGCCGAACGCGATGGTGCACAGCCCGAAGCCGGCCACCGACAGCATCAGGATGCGCCCGGCATTGCGCTGCAGCGGGTGCCGCGCCAGCCACACGCCGACCACGATCGAGCCCAGTGCCGGGGCGCCGCGCAGGATGCCCAGCCCTTCCGGGCCGTAATGCAGGATGTCGTGGATGAAGGCCGGCAGCATCGACACCGCGCCGCCCAGCAGCACCGAGAACATGTCCAGCGCCATCGCGCCCAGCATGATCTGGTTGGACAGCACGAACTGCGCACCTTCGGCGATGCTGCGGAAGATCGGCGCACGCGGGCCTGTATTGACCGGCTCGCTGACACGCAGCAGCGCCAGCGCCAGGATCGCCACCAGCGCCACGCCGGCAGCCACGCCATAGGCCAGGCCCTTGCCGCCCCAGCCGACCAGTACGCCGCCCAGCGCCGGGCCGATCACCATGCCGGCCTGGAAGGTGACGCTGCCGATGCTGGCGCCGCGCGCGAACGCCTCGCGCGGCAGCGCACGCGCGAACAGCGCGTTGTAGACCGGCGACAGGAACGAGCGCGCCGCACCGGTCAGCGCGATGGCCGCGTAGATCGGCCACACGCCCTGCACCGGCAGCCAGCCATGGGCGATGGCCAACAGCAGCAACGCAGTGGCGACCAGGCCCAGCACCGCGACCATGCCGAGGCGTCGGCGCGGCAGATGATCGACCAGATAGCCGGCAAACGGCGCGATGCAGAAGAACGGCAGGATCTCCGCCAGGCCGATCAGCCCGAGCGAGAGCGGATTGCGGGTGATCTCGTAGATATGCCAGCCGACCGTGACCGCGACGATCTGGTACGACAGCATCGCCGCCACGCGATACAGCAGCACCAGGCCGAAGCCGGGGTGGGCGAGCAGCGTACGCAGCGAAGCGGCGGGCGAGGGCGTCGGCGTGCTCACTGCTGGGCGCGGGCGGTGTCGCGGATGAAAGCCAGCATTGCCGCCACGCCGTTGCTGCGGGTCGGCGACAGATGCTTGGCCAGCCCGATGCCGGCGATGTAGTCCGGCTCGGTGGCCAGGATTTCCTGCGCACTACGCCCGGAGTACACGCGCAAGGCCAGATAGATCAGCCCGGAGACGATCGCCGAGTCGCTGACGGCGTGGAAGTCCAGTCGCTCGGCATTGCCCTCGGGCACGATCCACACCATCGACTGGCAGCCATGCAGGCGGTGTTCTTCGGTCTTCCACTGTTCGGGGAAGCTGGGCAGCTTGCGGCCCAGGTCGATCAGGTACTGGTAACGCTCGGACCAGTCGCCGAAGAAGGAGAACTCCTCGGCAATGGCGGCCTGTGCGTCGACGGCGGTGGGTTCAAGCGGGAAGGGGGTGGTGGTCATCAGAAAATCCAGATTCGGTCGGTGGTAGCGCTGCCCGGCGACACCGCAATGGCGCCCCTCACGTGCCGGGGCGAGAAGGCGCGGTTTGCGCGCCATGGGCGCGCGTGCCTTGGAGCGCCCGCGCCGCCAGCGCGGGCCGGGGCGCGGAGCGGGGGTTGGGGCGAGGGTACGGGCAAAGCCTCGCTGGAATTCGATGCGGGTGGCTTCGCCCTTACCGCAAGGAAGGTGCATGTGGCTGCGCTCGCACCCTGATCCGCCCCTACGGGGCACCTTCCCCCAAAGGGAGAAGGGAGGAGGGTCATGCGCGCTTCCAGCGCACGCCTTGCGGAGTGTCTTCCAGCACGATGCCTTCGTCGGCCAGCTGCGTGCGGATGGCGTCGGCGCGGGCGAAGTCCCTCGCTTTCTTGGCGGCATTGCGTTCTTCGACCAGCGCCGTGATGCGCGCATCGTCGCCGGCGTCGGTGCCGCGCGAGAACCAGGCGGCCGGATCCTGCTGCAGCAAGCCCAGCGCCAGGCCTGCGCCGAGTAGCCGCGACTTCAGGCCGGACAGCGCGGCAACACCTGCCGATGCGTCGCCGCCCTGTGCGAGTTGGGTGCGCAGCGCGCGGGCCTCGGAGGCAATGCTGGCGATGACCGACAATGCAAGCGGGGTGTTGAGGTCGTCGTCGAGCGCGGCTTCCACCTCGTCGGGAATCGTGGCCGGCTGCGCGGGGGCGATCCCGGCAGCGTGTTCGGCCGCGGCCAGGTCGCGCAAGGTGCCGTACAGCCGGTCCAGCGTGTTCTTGGCCTGGTCGATCAGGCCATCGGACCAGTCCAGCGGCTGCCGGTAATGCGCGCTCAGCAGTGCGTAGCGCAGCGCCTCGGGCGGGTGGCGGGCGATCAGGTCGTGCACGGTCTCGATGTTGCCCAGCGACTTGCTCATCTTGGCGCCGCTGAAATTGAGCATGCCGTTGTGCAGCCAGAACCGCGCAAAGGTCGCCCCGCCATGCGCGCATTCGCTCTGCGCGATCTCGTTCTCGTGATGCGGGAACTGCAGGTCCACGCCGCCGGCATGGATGTCGATGGTCGGGCCCAGGTGCGCGGCAGCCATCGCCGAGCATTCGATATGCCAACCCGGGCGGCCGCGGCCCCAGGGCGAGTCCCAGCCGGGCAGCTCGTCGCTGGAGGGCTTCCACAGCACGAAGTCGCCGGGGTCGCGCTTGTACGGCGCCACGTCCACGCGCGCGCCGGCCAGCATCTCGTCCGGGTCGCGGCGCGAGAGCTTGCCGTAGTGCGCAAAGCTGGCCACCGCGAACAGCACATGGCCTTCGGCGGCATAGGCATGTCCGTTGGCAATCAGCTGCTCGATCATCGCCACGATCTGCGGGATATGCGCGGTCGCTTCCGGTTCGATGTCCGGCGGCTGCACGCCGAGCGCGGCCATGTCCTGGCGGTAGATCGCGGCGAAGCGGTCGGTGATGGTCGAGATCGGCACACCCTGCGCCTGCGCGGCGGCGTTGATCTTGTCGTCCACGTCGGTGATGTTGCGCGCGTAGCGCAGCGCGCCGTAGCGCCGGCGCAGCAGGGCGGCCAGCACATCGAACACGACCGGGCCGCGGGCGTTGCCGATATGCGCGTAGTTGTAGACGGTGGGGCCGCACACATACAGGGTGGGGCTGGACGGATCGAGCGGTGCGAACGGCTCGACCCGCCGCGTCAGGTTGTTGTGCAGGCGCAGGCTCATCGGCATCTGAAAAAGGATAACCGGGCGATTCTAGCCGGTCGCGGCGATGTGGCGAACCAACCGCACGCGCGCAGCAGCGCCGGTGACCGGATGGGCTGCGTTCAGCCCAAGGGATCGCAAGCTCCATACACTTACGTATTGCCTGGCTGCGCCCTCCTGGTACTGATGCGACCTTCCCCGTTCTTCCTGCTGCTCTGTGTGTTCGCCTGGCAGGCATCGTCAGCGCACGCGGCGGAAACCGATCCCAAGAACCGGGTGGTGGTGATCGAGAACGTGAAGCTGGATTACGCGCAGGTGCTCAATGTCGAGCCGGTCTATCAGACCCTGCGTGCCACCCGCATGGAGGAACAGTGCGAGGCCGAGCAGGTCGCCCCGGTGGCAGCGGCACCGGTCGATGACGAAGGCCGTATCAACCGGATGGTGGATTCGGTCAAGGAGATGTTCTCCCGTCGCCCCGAGCCGGCGTCCGTGCCAATGGCGGTGCCGCCGACCAGCACACGGCGCAACTGCCGGGTGGTGGAAGTGCCGCGCGAGTTCCGGCGGCCGATCGCCTTCGATGTGGATTACGTCTACAAGGGCACCAAGTACCGTTCGCGGCTGCCGGAAGACCCGGGTAACCGGCTGCGCGTCCGCGTGTCGGTCACCCCCTATATCCCCGACGCCATCGTCGCGCCGCCGCGCTGAGCCGCGCGGCGGTTGCGCCGTGCCCGCATGCATGCGAGGATTCGCGCCCTATGTACGCAAACGCCTTTCAGCACGACACCAGCGCCGCCCGGATGGCCTCCGGCATGACCTCGCGTGCCCGCCGACCGGAATCCCACATTTTCGCTGGGTAACCGGAGCGTTTTGCTGTTCCGCCGTTGAAAACCCAGCCCGCAGGCTGGGTTTTTTCGTTTTGACGTCACAAAAGTTTCAACCGCAAGAAACGCGCATGTCGCGCACCCCGCCGCTCCTGGCGGACCACGCAGCAGAAGCACGCAGCACAAGGATCGATCGATGTCACTGAAGCACTTCTTGAACACCCAGGACTGGAGCCGCGCCGAACTGGACGCGCTGTTGACCCAGGCCGCGTTGTTCAAACGCAACAAGCTGGGAAGCGAGCTGAAGGGCAAGTCGATCGCGCTGGTGTTCTTCAACCCGTCCATGCGCACCCGCACCAGCTTCGAGCTGGGCGCGTTCCAGCTGGGCGGGCATGCGGTGGTGCTGCAGCCGGGCAAGGACGCCTGGCCGATCGAGTTCAATCTGGGCACGGTGATGGATGGCGACACCGAGGAGCACATCGCCGAAGTGGCGCGGGTGCTGGGCCGTTATGTCGACCTGATCGGCGTGCGCGCGTTCCCGAAGTTCGTCGACTGGTCCAAGGACCGCGAGGACCAGGTGCTCAGGAGCTTCGCCAAGTATTCGCCGGTACCGGTGATCAACATGGAGACCATCACCCACCCGTGCCAGGAGCTGGCGCACGCGATGGCGTTGCAGGAACACTTCGGCACCCAGGATCTGCGCGGCAAGAAGTACGTGCTGACCTGGACCTATCACCCCAAGCCGTTGAACACCGCGGTGGCCAATTCCGCGCTGACGATCGCCACCCGCATGGGCATGGACGTGACCCTGCTGTGCCCGACGCCGGACTACATCCTGGACCCGCGCTACATGGACTGGGCAGCGCAGAACGTGGCCGAAAGCGGCGGCTCGCTGCAGGTCAGCCACGACATCGACAGTGCCTACGCCGGTGCCGACGTGGTGTATGCCAAGAGCTGGGGCGCGTTGCCGTTCTTCGGCAATTGGGAGCCGGAAAAGCCGATCCGCGACCAGTACCAGCACTTCATCGTCGACGAACGCAAGATGGCGCTGACCAACAACGGCGTGTTCTCGCACTGCCTGCCGCTGCGTCGCAACGTCAAGGCCACCGACGCGGTGATGGATTCGCCCAACTGCATCGCCATCGATGAAGCCGAGAATCGCCTGCATGTGCAGAAGGCGATCATGGCTGCCCTGGTGGGCCAGGGCAGCCGGGATTCGTGATTGGGGATGTGGGATTCGCAACGGCGAACCCGGCTCCCGACCCAACCTAGTCAACTTCTAAAGAGACCCCCATGTCGCAGCAGACCGCTTCCACCAATCCCGAATCCCCACTCTCCAATCCCGGCACAAAGAAGGACATCGTCCTGGCGTTTTCCGGTGGCCTGGATACCAGCTTCTGCATTCCGTATCTGCAGGCGCAGGGCTATGCGGTGCACACCGTGTTTGCCGATACCGGCGGGGTGGATGCCGAGGAGCGTGATTTCATCGAAAAGCGCGCGGCCGAACTTGGTGCCGCCAGCCATGTCACCGTCGATGGCGGTCCGGCCATCTGGCAGGGCTTCGTCAAGCCGTTCGTGTGGGCGGGCGAGGGCTATCAGGGCCAGTATCCGTTGCTGGTGTCCGACCGTTACCTGATCGTCGATGCCGCGCTCAAGCGCGCCGAGGAACTGGGCACGCGCAGCATCGCGCACGGTTGCACCGGCATGGGCAACGACCAGGTGCGTTTCGACCTGGCAGTGAAGGCATTGGGCGATTACCAGATCGTGGCGCCGATCCGCGAGATCCAGAAAGAACACACCCAGACCCGCGCCTACGAGCAGAAGTACCTGGAAGAGCGCGGCTTCGGCGTGCGCGCCAAGCAGCAGGCCTACACCATCAACGAGAACCTGCTCGGGCTGACCATGTCCGGCGGCGAGATCGACCGTTGGGAAGCGCCGGGCGAAGGTGCGCGTGGCTGGTGCGCGCCGCGCAGCGAGTGGCCGGTCGAGCCGCTGAACGTCACCCTGAAGTTCGTCGAAGGCGAGGCCGTTGAACTCAATGGCAAGGCGCTGCCGGGCGAGCAGATCCTGGCCCAGCTCAACAAGCTGTTCGCGCCCTACGGCGTGGGCCGTGGCGTCTACACCGGCGATACCGTGATCGGGTTGAAGGGCCGCATCGTGTTCGAAGCGCCGGGCCTGATCTCGCTGCTGACCGCGCACCGCGCGCTGGAAGATGCGGTGCTGACCAAGCAGCAGAATCGCTTCAAGCCGGATGTGGCGCGCAAGTGGGTGGAGTTGGTGTACGAAGGCTTCTATCACGACCCGCTCAAGACCGACATCGAGGCGTTCCTGAAGTCGTCGCAGGCCAAGGTCAATGGCGAGGTCACGCTGGAAACCCGCGGTGGCCGCGTCGATGCGGTGGCGGTGCGTTCGCCGCACCTGCTCAACACCAAGGGCGCGACCTATGCGCAGTCGGCCGACTGGGGCGTGGAAGAAGCGGAAGGCTTCATCAAGCTGTTCGGGATGAGCTCGACGCTGTATGCCCAGGTGAATCGCTGAAGTTTCAGGGCACGTATGCAAAGCCCCTCTCCCCCGGGGCGAGAAGGCACGGCTGACGCGCCGCTAGCGCGCGTGCCTTGGAGCGCCCGCGCCGCAAGCGCGGGCCGGGGCGCGCAGCGGGGGTTGATGTGAGGGTACGAGCGAAGCTCCCGCAGGATGCGGTGCACTCGGCTTCGCCCGTCCCCTCATCCGCCCCTTCGGGGCACCTTCTCCCGGTGGGAGAAGGATGGCCTGGATGCGCTGTAGGTGTTGTTTGCGCAACCTCGCACCACGGTGCAGTTGTGACTTTTGTTAGCCGCCACTTCGGACCATTGATCAAGCCGACATGACCGATCTACTTGCCTCCACTCTCGAACACCTGGAACAGCTGGTGTCCTTCGACACCCGCAATCCGCCGCGGGCGATCGCTGCCGAGGGCGGCATCTTCGATTATCTGCGCGCGCAGCTGCCCGGTTTCCAGGTCGAGGTGATCGACCACGGTGCCGGTGCGGTCAGCCTGTATGCGGTGCGCGGCACGCCCAGCTACCTGTTCAACGTGCATCTGGACACGGTGCCGGATTCGCCGCACTGGAGCGCCGATCCGCACGTGATGCGGCGTACCGACGATCGCGTGATCGGCCTGGGCGTCTGCGACATCAAGGGTGCGGCAGCGGCGCTGGTGGCAGCGGCCAATGCCGGGCAGGGCGATGCGGCCTTCCTGTTTTCCTCCGACGAGGAAGCCAACGACCCGCGCTGCATCGCTGCGTTCCTGGCGCGCGGTGTGCCGTATGAGGCGGTGCTGGTCGCCGAGCCGACCATGAGCGAGGCGGTGCTGGCGCATCGCGGCATCAGCTCGGTGCTGATGCGGTTTGCCGGGCGTGCCGGGCATGCCTCGGGCAAGCAGGATCCTTCCGCCAGTGCGTTGCATCAGGCGATGCGGTGGGGCGGCAGGGCGCTGGACCATGTCGAGTCGCTGGCGCATGCGCGTTTCGGCGGCCTGACCGGCCTGCGCTTCAACATCGGTCGGGTCGAGGGCGGCATCAAGGCCAACATGATCGCGCCGGCGGCCGAGCTGCGTTTCGGCTTTCGTCCGCTGCCGTCGATGGACGTGGACGGTTTGCTGGCGACGTTTGCCGGATTTGCCGATCCACACGCGGCGCATTTCGAAGAAACCTTCCGCGGCCCCAGCCTGCCGTCCGGCGATATCGCGCGGGCTGAAGAACGCCGCCTGGCCGCACGCGATGTGGCCGATGCGCTGGACCTGCCGATCGGCAATGCAGTGGATTTCTGGACCGAGGCCTCGCTGTTTTCGGCCGGCGGTTACACCGCCCTGGTCTATGGCCCCGGCGATATCGCCCAGGCGCACACCGCCGACGAGTTCGTGACGCTTGCGCAGCTGCAGCGTTACGCCGAGTCGGTACATCGCATCATCAACGGCTCAAACTGAAGCCGCGTTCCGCGCCCAGGCGCGGCCATTCCTCTCTTCGATCACGGCAATGTCCCTCTCCGCACAGCCCCACAAACAGACCCGCCAGACCATCGTGCGCCTGCTTTCGAGCATGGCCAGCGCCAAGGAAATCAGCCAGTACCTCAAGCGTTTCTCGCAGCTGGATGCCAAACGCTTTGCGGTGGTCAAGGTGGGCGGCGCGGTGCTGCGCGACGACCTGGACGCGCTGACCTCGTCGCTGTCGTTCCTGCAGGAAGTGGGGCTGACCCCGATCGTGCTGCATGGCGCCGGCCCGCAGCTGGATGCCGAACTGTCGGCGGCCGGTATCGAGAAGCGCACCGTCAACGGCCTGCGGGTGACCTCGCCGGAAGCGCTGGCGATCGTGCGCAAGGTGTTCCAGGCCTCCAACCTCAAGCTGGTCGAGGCGCTGCAGCAGAACGGCGCGCGTGCGACCTCGATCACCGGCGGCGTGTTCGAAGCGCAGTATCTGGACCGCGACACCTACGGCCTGGTCGGTGAAGTCAAGGCGGTCAACCTGGCGCCGATCGAAGCCAGCCTGCAGGCCGGCTCGATTCCGGTGATCACCAGCCTGGGCGAGACGCCGAGCGGGCAGATCCTCAACGTCAACGCGGATTTTGCCGCCAACGAACTGGTGCAGGAGCTGCAGCCGTACAAGATCATCTTCCTCACCGGCACCGGCGGTCTGCTGGATGCCGATGGCAAGGTGATCGACTCGATCAACCTGTCCACCGAGTTCGACCATCTGATGCAGCAGCCGTGGATCAACGGTGGCATGCGGGTGAAGATCGAACAGATCAAGGATCTGCTCGATCGCCTGCCGCTGGAGTCGTCGGTGTCGATCACCCGGCCGGCGGATCTGGCCAAGGAACTGTTCACCCACAAGGGCTCGGGCACGCTGGTGCGACGCGGCGAGCGCGTGCTGCGTGCGACCTCCTGGGACGAACTGGACCTGCCGCGGCTCAGGACGCTGATCGAATCCAGTTTCGGCCGCACGCTGGTGCCCGATTACTTCAGCAACACCAGGTTGCTGCGCGCCTATGTCAGCGAGAACTACCGCGCCGCGGTGATCCTCACCGACGAAGGCATGCTGGGTGCAAGCGCGCTGATCTACCTGGACAAGTTCGCCGTGCTCGACGACGCCCAGGGCGAAGGCCTGGGCCGTGCAGTGTGGAACGTGATGCGCGAGGAAACCCCGCAACTGTTCTGGCGCTCGCGTCACAACAACCAGGTCAACATCTTCTACTACGCCGAGTCCGACGGCTGCATCAAGCAGGAGAAGTGGAAGGTGTTCTGGTACGGGCTGGAGAACTTCGAGCAGATCCAGCACTGCGTGGCGCATTGCGCGACGCGTCAGCCGACGCTGCTGGGCTGAGTACGATGGCGCCCGTCGCATTGCCAGCGCTTTGGCGCGAGCTGCCCACGCTACGCGGGCAACACGCAACACTGGAACCATTGCGGGCTGCGCATGCCGATGGTCTGCGCGCTGCGTTGGGCGATGGGGCCTTGTCGCGGCTGTGGTACACCGGCGTGCCGGCACCGGCGCAGGTGGACGACTACGTGGGCGCGGCCCTGGATGCGCAAGCCGACGGGCGGGTACTGCCTTACGTGGTATGCGATGCGGCCGGCGAGATCGTCGGCTGCACACGCTATTACGGGCTGGATGCGACAGTGCCCAAGCTGTCGATCGGCTACACCTGGTACGCGCCGCGCGTGCAGCGCAGCGGCGTCAATACCGACACCAAGCGGATGCTGCTGCAGCACGCCTTCGAGACGCTGGGCTGTCTGAGCGTGGTGTTCGAGACCAGTTGGTTCAATCACACCTCGCGCGCGGCGATTGCGCGGCTCGGTGCAAAGCAGGACGGCGTGCTGCGCAATTACACCCGTCACCCTGACGGCACGCCGCGCGACACCGTGGTGTTCTCCATCATCGATACGGAATGGGCCGGGGTCAAACGCCACCTGCAGTTCCGCCTGGAAGCAAACGCATGACTGTTCAAACAACGACCATCGGCATCGTCGGGGCCCGCGGGCATACCGGATCGGAATTGATCAAGCTGGTGGCGGCACACCCGCATCTGCAGCTGCTGTTCGTGTCCTCGCGCGAGCTGGCCGGGCAACCGGTGGCCGAGCACAACGCGGCGTATCGCGGCGAGCTGCGCTACGAGAGCCTGGATGCCGATGCGGTGGCCGCCAAGGCCGCCGACGTGGTGATCCTGGCATTGCCCAACGGCAAGGCCGAGCCCTTCGTCGCGGCGATCGACTCGGCCAGGCCGCAGACGCTGCTGATCGATCTGTCGGCCGATTACCGCTTCGATCCGGCCTGGTATTACGGGCTGCCGGAGCTGACGCGCGGCAGCTACGCCGGGCAGCGACGCATCAGCAATCCGGGCTGCTATGCCACCGCGATGCAGCTGACGATCGCGCCCTTGCTCGACCAACTGGCCGGCCCGCCGCAGTGTTTCGGCGTGTCCGGGTATTCCGGCGCGGGCACCACGCCGTCGGACAAGAACAACCCCGAGTTGCTGGCCGATAACCTGATGCCGTATGCGCTGACCAACCACATGCACGAGCGCGAAGTCTCTGCGCAGCTCGGCGTGCCGGTAGAGTTCATGCCGCATGTGGCGCCACATTTCCGTGGCATCACCATGACCGTCAACCTGTGGCTGCAGCAAGCGCTGACGCGCGAGCAGGTCCAGGCGCGCTACACGCAGCGTTACGCCGACGAGCCGTTGATCGAGATCGTCGATGAAGCGCCGTGGGTCAGCCGCATCGCCGGCAGGCATGGCGTGCAGATCGGCGGCGTGACGCTGGCGCCAGGCAACAAGCGCGTGGTGGTGGTGGCAACGCTGGACAACCTGCTCAAGGGCGCGGCGACGCAGGCGATGCAGAATCTCAACCTGGCGTTGGGCTGGGACGAATTGACTGCGATTGGCTGATGATGCGAGTCCCTCGCAAGAGCCCACACATCCTTGTGCGGGGATTCAAAGATGCGAGTCCCTCGCAACAGCCCGCACCTCCGTGTGCGGGGATTTAAGCTGACAATTTATTTCGAGACGCTTTCCGATGACCAATCTGTTGTGGCAAAAACCCGGCGTGGCGGTGGACGCCAAGATCCAGAGCTTCCTGGCCGGCGACGACGTCATCCTGGACCGCGAGTTCTTCCTGTACGACATCGCTGCCAGCAAGGCGCATGCGCAGGGACTGCAGCACATCGGCATCCTGTCGCTGCAGGAGCTGGGCGGACTGAGCGAGCAGCTCGACCTGCTGGCGGCCGATTTCCGCAGTGGCGCGTTCGTGCTGGACGAGCGCTACGAGGATTGCCATTCGGCGATCGAGGCGCGCCTGACCGAACGGCTGGGCGATGCCGGCCGCAAGATCCACACCGGGCGCAGCCGTAACGACCAGATCCTGGTCGCCACTCGCCTGTGGTTGAAGGACAAGCTGCAACGCGTGGCCGAGCTTGGCGCGGAGATCGCCAAGGTGGCGCTGGACCGCGCGCAGGCAGAAGCCGCGTTGCCGGTGCCGGGCTATACGCATATCCAGCGTGCGGTGGTGTCCTCGGCCGGCATGTGGTGGGCGGGCTGGGCCGAGGCCTTTATCGACGACGCGGTGCGTGCGGCCGATACCTTGCGCCTGGTGGACAGCAATCCGCTCGGCACCGCCGCCGGTTATGGCGTCAACCTGCCGCTGGACCGTACGCATACCACTGCCGAGCTGGGCTTTGCACGCCTGCAGGTGTCGCCGATCTATGCGCAGCTCTCGCGTGGCAAGTACGAACTGGCCGCGCTCGAGGCGCTTGGCAGCGCAACGCTGGACCTGCGCCGGATCGCCTGGGATCTGTCGTTGTTCACCAGCGGCGAGTTCGCCTTCGTCGCGTTGCCGGCGCAATACACCACCGGCAGCTCGATCATGCCGAACAAGCGCAACCCCGATGTGATCGAACTGATGCGCGCCACCCACGCCAGCGTGGCCGCGGCGCGGACCGAGATCGAACAGCTGCTGTCGCTGCCATCGGGCTATCACCGCGACCTGCAGAGCAGCAAGGGCGCCATCGTGCACGGCTTCGGGCGTGGCCTGGCGGCACTGGAACTGCTGCCGGCCCTGCTGGCCAATCTGGAATGGCGCCCGGACAAGCTGCGTGCGGCGATCGATTCGGGCATGTACGCCACCGACGTGGCGGTGGAAGCGGCGGTTGCCGGCGTGCCGTTCCGCGAGGCCTACAAGGCGGCCGCGGAATCGGCCGACACCGCAGGGCAGGGGCGCACGCCGGAAGGCAGCCTGGCCGCCCGCGTCTCGCCAGGCGCCGCCGCAGACCTGCAGCTGGACGTCCTGCGTGCCCGCTGGCAGGCGCTGGTCTGATGGCCGCGATCAGCACCGACACCGCCGAGCACTACCCCTGGGGCGAAGCCAGCGACGGCTGGCACCTGTTGCGCGACCCCAACCTGAGCGTGCTCGAAGAGCACATGCCGCCCGGCGCGGCCGAGCTGCGTCACCGGCACAGCCGCGCGCGGCATTTTTTCTATGTGCTGGCCGGCGAGGTGATGCTGCAGCTGGATGGCGAGCAGCATGTGCTCGGGGTCGGGCAGGGCCTGCATGTGCCACCCGGTTCCACCCATCAGATGCACAACCTGTCCGAGATGGAAGCGCGCTTTCTGGTGATTTCCACGCCGTTCGGCCGTAGCGAGGCGACACCCGACAAGGAGGCAGGCTGATGGCGACACGCTATCTGGTGCTGGCGATGCGCAAGCCGGATTTTCCGGCCGATGTGGTGCAGCCGCACCGTGCATTTCTCGAGACGCTGCGGGCGGCCGGGCAGCTGGAACTGACCGGCGGCTTCAGCGATGGCAGCGGCGGCGCGTACGTGTTGATCAACGTCGCCAGCCTGGAAGACGCACAGCAGATCGTCGCGCGCGACCCATTGGCGCTGCGCGATGCCTCCACGCTGACCGTCCATGAGTGGAACACGCACTGAGCAGGTTGTCGCCATGAGCACGCCCATCGCCGCCGCTGCGTCATTTACCGAGCAGGCGCTGCCGCCGTGGCGACGCGCGGTGCTCAAGGTCGGCAGCAGCCTGCTCGCCGCCGATGGCGGTGGCCTGTCGCCGCGCTTTGCGCTGGGGCTGGCGCAGTTCGTCTCGGCCAACCTGATGGCCGGGCGCGAGCTGGTGATCGTGTCGTCGGGTGCGGTGGCCGCCGGCCGCGCGATCCTGCCGAAGGCTGCCGAGGCCGGTGCGCCGATCGCCGCGCGCCAGGCGCTGGCTGCGCTGGGGCAGGCGCAGTTGATCGCGCTCTGGCAGCGCTTCTTCGAGCGCCCGGTGGCGCAGGTGTTGCTCACCCACGACGACCTGCGTAACCGCCGCCGCTATCTCAACGCACGCGCCACCCTGGGCGAGTTGTTGCGGCTGGGCGCGTTGCCGGTGATCAACGAAAACGACACCGTGTCGGTGGACGAGCTCAAGCTGGGCGACAACGACAACCTGGCCGCGATCGTCGCCGCCCTGGTCGATGCCGATGCCTTGTTCATCGCCACCGATATCGACGGGTTGTACAGCGCCGACCCGCGCAGCAATCCGCTGGCGCGGCCGCTCGACGAGGTGGCCGAACTTACCGCCGAGGTGCTGGCGATGGCCGGCGGCAGCGGCAGCAGCGTGGGCACCGGCGGCATGCGCACCAAGCTGGAAGCCGCCGCAAAGGCCGGCGCGGCCGGCATCGAAACCTATCTGTTCAACGGCCGCAATGGCGATGTGGTGCGTGCCCTGGCGCAGGATCGCCTGCACGGCACGCGTATCCACGCCGCACGCACGCGCATTGCCGCCCGCAAGTACTGGCTGCGGCATGCGCCGGTGGAAGCGGGCGCGATCCTGATCGATGCCGGTGCCGCCGCCGCACTGACCGACAAGGGCGCCTCGCTGCTGCCGGGTGGCGTGGCCGGTGCGCAGGGCGACTTCCGGCGTGGCGACATGGTGGAGATCCACCTGCGTGACGACGCCGGCGAGCGCTGCCTGGCACGCGGCGTCAGCCAGTATTCGGCGGTGGATATCCGCCGCATCGCCCGCCGCCACTCGCGTGAGATCGAGCCCGTGCTCGGTTACAGCTACGGCGAGAATGTGGTGCATCGCGATGATTTGGTGCTTTTGTAGCGGGGATTGGGGAGTCGGGATTGGAGATTTGCAAACGCGTATGCACCGCGTCTGCCCAACGTTGCCTCCGTGTCCCGACGACTGATTCCCTGTGGTGATAAAACGGTATTGCCGCTTTTGCCAATCCCCAATCCCGACTCCCCAATCCCGGCCCTCCAATGACCATCAAAACCCTAGCCCTGCAATGCCGTGATGCCGCGCAAGTGCTGTCGCAACTGTCCGCGTCTGCCAAGCAGGCCTTGCTGGAGGCGATGGCGGCCGCGCTGGAACAGGATGCGGCGGTGATCCTGGCGGCGAATGCGCGCGATCTGGAGGCGGCGCGTGAGAAGGGGGTTGGTGCTGCGATGCTCGATCGTCTGGCGCTGGACACAAAGCGCCTGGACGGCATCGCAGCCGCGCTGCGCGAGGTGGCGCAACTGCCCGATCCGGTCGGGCAGGTCACGCGCGAGGATGTTCGCCCCAATGGCATCGTCGTGCAGAAGGTGCGGGTGCCGCTGGGGGTGATCGCGATGATCTACGAAGCGCGCCCGAATGTGACCGCCGATGCGGCAGCACTGTGCATCAAGGCCGGCAATGGCGTGATCCTGCGTGGCGGCTCGGAAGCAATCCACTCCAACACCGCGATCGCGCGCGCCCTGCAGCGCGCCTTGCGCGAGGCCGGCGTGCCGGAAGCGGCGCTGACCCTGGTCGAGGATCTGCGCCGCGAGACCATGCTGGAGCTGCTGCAGCTCAGCGACATTGTCGATCTGGCGATTCCGCGTGGTGGCGAAGGGCTGATCCGCTTCGTGGCCGAGCATGCGCGCGTGCCGGTGATCAAGCATTACAAGGGCGTGTGCCATCTGTTCGTGGATGCATCGGCGGACGTGGATCTGGCGGTGCGTCTATTGGTCGATGGCAAGGCCAGCCGGCCGTCGGCCTGCAATGCGCTGGAGACCTTGCTGGTGCATGCCGATATCGCTGCGCGCTTTCTGCCGCTGGCCGCGCAGGCCCTGCGCGAGCGCAAGGTGGAGCTGCGTGGCGATGCGGCCACGCGCGCACTGTTGCCCGACATCGCAGCTGCCAGCGACGACGACTACGCCGCCGAATTCCTCGACCTGATCCTGGCGATCCGCGTGGTGCCGGATCTGGGCACCGCGCTGGCGCATATCCGCCAGTACGGCTCGGACCACACCGAGGTGATCGCCACCCAGGACGCCGCCAACGCGGAGAACTTCGTGCAGTCGCTGCGCTCGGCGGTGGTGATGGTCAACGCCTCCTCGCGTTTCTCCGATGGCGGCGAGCTTGGCCTGGGCGCGGAGATCGGCATCTCCACCACGCGCCTGCATTCCTACGGCCCGATGGGCCTGGAGGCGCTGACCGTGGAGCGCTTCGTGGTGCGGGGCCAGGGCCAGGTACGGCACTGATCGGCGATACGCAGGCCAGCCACCCGGCAATCACGACCTACCCGGCAACCACGACCTTTGACACTCCCCCGGCAGGCCGCGCTCTGCCTACAGTCGACGACTGCCCCCGCACGTTCCGGAGTCGTCGATGCGCCGTTTTGCCGCCTGCCTGCTCGCCACCGCCATTGCCGCCACCACCGGCAGCGCGCTGGCGCAAACCTCGCCGATGACGCCGGACATCACCGGCAAGCCGTTCGTGGCAGGTGATGCCGCCAACGACTACATCAAGCGCGAGGTGATGATTCCGATGCGCGACGGGGTCAAGCTGCATACGGTGATCGTGCTGCCCAAGGGCGCGCGCAATGCGCCGATGGTGCTGACGCGCACGCCGTACAACGCCAGCGGCCGCACCGAGCGCATGGCCTCACCGCATATGAAGGACCTGCTCGCACAGGGCGACGACGTGTTCGTGGAAGGCGGCTATATCCGCGTGATCCAGGACGTGCGCGGCAAGTACGGCTCCGAAGGCGATTACGTGATGACCCGGCCGCTGCGTGGTGCGCTCAATCCCAGCGAGGTCGACCATGCCACCGATGCCTGGGACACCATCGACTGGCTGGTGAAAAACGTCAAGGAATCCAACGGCAAGGTCGGCATGATCGGCTCGTCCTACGAAGGCTTCACCGTGGTGATGGCGTTGACCAACCCGCACCCGGCGCTCAAGGTCGCGGTGCCGGAAAGCCCGATGATCGACGGCTGGATGGGCGACGACTGGTTCAACTACGGCGCGTTCCGCCAGGTCAACTTCGACTATTTCACCGGCCAGCTCACCCAGCGCGGCAAGGGCAGCGGCATCGCGCGCCAGGGCCATGACGACTACAGCAACCTGCTGCGCGCCGGCTCGGCCGGCGATTTCGCCAGGGCCGCCGGCCTGGAACAGCTGCCGTGGTGGCACAAGCTCACCGAACACGCCGCCTACGATACGTTCTGGCAGGAGCAGGCGCTGGACAAGGTGATGGCGCGCACCCCGCTCAAGGTGCCGACCATGTGGTTGCAGGGGCTGTGGGACCAGGAGGACATGTGGGGTGCCATCCATAGCTACGCTGCGATGGAGCCACGCGACCGCAGCAATACGCTCAACTACCTGGTGATGGGGCCGTGGCGGCACAGCCAGGTCAACTACGACGGCAGCGCGCTGGGCGCATTGAATTTCGACGGTGATACCGCGCGCCAGTTCCGCCACGACGTGCTGCGCCCGTTCTTCGATCAATACCTGGTCGATGGCGCGCCCAAGGCGAGCACGCCACCGGTGTTCATCTACAACACCGGAGAGAATCATTGGGACCGTCTGCAGGCCTGGCCGCGCAGCTGCGCCAAGGGCTGTGCGTCGAGCAGCAAACCGCTGTACCTGCAGGCCGGCGGCAAGCTGTCGTTCCAGCGGCCGGCGGCAGGCCAGCCGGGTTTCGAGGAGTACGTGGCCGACCCGGCCAAGCCGGTACCGTTCGTGCCGCGCCCGGTGGACTTCGGTGATCGCAGCATGTGGACCACCTGGCTGGTGCAGGACCAGCGCTTCGTCGACGGCCGCCCGGACGTGCTGACCTTCGTCACCGAGCCGCTGACCGAACCCCTGCAGATCGCCGGTGCACCGGAAGTGCATCTGCAGGCCTCCACCAGCGGCAGCGACAGCGACTGGGTGGTGAAACTGATCGACGTGTATCCGGACGAGATGGCGTCCAGTCCCAAGATGGGCGGCTACGAGCTGCCGGTGTCGCTGGCGATCTTCCGCGGCCGCTATCGCGAGAGTTTCAGCACGCCCAAGCCGCTGGCGTCCAATCAGCCGCTGGCGTTCCAGTTCGGCCTGCCGACCGCCAACCACACCTTCCAGCCGGGCCACCGGGTGATGGTGCAGGTGCAGTCCAGCCTGTTTCCGCTGTACGACCGCAATCCGCAGACCTACGTGGACAACATCTTCTTCGCCAAGCCCGGCGATTATCGAAAGGCCACCCAGCGCGTCTATGTGAGCCCCGAGCAGCCCAGCTATATCAGTCTGCCGGTACGTTGACCGCGCGGGCGCCGCGTGGCGACGGCGCCCAGACGTCTTCCAGCAACTGCGGACGGCAGGCCACCCAGGCGGCCGCCAGCTGCACCAGGATGCAGATCACCAGGAAGACGAACGGCGAGGTCCAGCCGCCGTGGTGCGCATGCAGCCAGCCGAACAGGAACGGCCCCAGGCAGCTCACCGCATAGCCCATGCCCTGCGAGAACCCGGACAGGGCCGCCGAACCGGCTGCGGTGCGGCTGCGTTGATTGACCAGCACCAATGCCAGCGGGAACGTGCTCGGCCCCAGGCCGAGCAGGGTCACCCACAGGATCGGCGCAGCCAGCGGCGCCCACCACAGCCCGGCAAACGCGACCAGGTGGCAGGCCGCGCACAGCAGCACGATCGGAAACGGGTTGCGCATGCGCACAGCCAGCGCCGGCATGGTCAAGGCGCCGACCATGCCCAGTGCCGCGAACAGCGCCACCATGGTGCCGCCGAACGCGGGCGAGGCGCCGGCTTCGCGCAGCAGCGTCGGCAACCAGGTGAACATCGAATAGGTGACCAGCGAGGTCATGCCGAAGGTCACCGCCATGCTCCAGCCCAGGGCGGTGCGTGCTACGCGGCCCTCGGCCTCGGGCGTGGGCGTGACCGGTGCCGGCCCGGTCGCGCGGATGCGGCGGTGGCTGGTGTGCACCATGGCCCAGGCCGCCAATGCCAGCAGTGCCGGCAACACCCACACCACCATCGAGCTGCGCCAGCCCAGCGCATCGGCCACCGGTACCGCCAGCAGTGCCGGCAGCAGGGTGCCGACCTGCAGCACGGTGATGTAGAGCGTGCTGACGCCGCCGACGCGATCGCCGAAATAGCGCTTCACCAGTGGCGGCAACACCACGTTGCCCATGCCCATGCCGGCGAGTGCCACCAGCGAACCGATCAGCAGTCCGGCAGTGCCCGGCAGCAGCGGGCGCAACACCAGGCCGACAGTGGCCAATGCCATCGACAGCAGCGCGGTGCGCAGCAGGCCGAAGCGGCGCAGCAAGGCCGGCGTGGCCACACCGGTCAGTGCGAATGCAGCCGTCGGCAACATGCCGAGCGCACCCATGGTGGGCGCGCCGAATGCGTACTCGTCGGCAATGCGTTCCAGCAGCGGCGTCAGCGACGTCACCGCAGTACGCAAGTTGAAGGCGGACAACAAAATGGCAGCCAGCACCAGGCCACGACCACGCAACCGGGCGGACGGGGAGGCAGCGGCAATGACAACAGACATGACAGACCATCCGCACTGCGCGCATGCATGCGCCAGCGCCTGAAAACACAAAACCGGCACGAGGCCGGTTTTGTGTTTTGAAACTGGTCGGGGAGACAGGATTCGAACCTGCGACCTCTACGTCCCGAACGTAGCGCTCTACCAGACTGAGCTACACCCCGAAGGAGCCGCGTATGTTACATAGGGAATGCGGAATCGGCAAGTATCTAGCGAAAATAATTTTACTGATGCGGTTGGCCACGCTCCGGCTCGCGTGCTTCGAACCACATGCCGTTGAGCACGGCCGCCAGTGCGGCCAGACCGGTGCCGAGGATCCAGGCGAAGTACCACATTGTCGTTCTCCTTGAGTCGTTGAAGCAGGTGCGAGGTTGAGGCCTGCTGCGAGCGCGATGCAGCTGTGCATTGCAACGCGCAGCGGGCATGCTCAGTAGGCGTTTGGATTGGCCGAGAGTTCGTCGGCAGTGACCTTGCCCTTGAGCACGCGATAGACCCAGCTTGTGTAGGCCAGCACGATCGGCATGAACAGCGTGGTCGCCAGCAGCATGATCCACAGCGTCAGGCGGCTGCTGGAGGCATCCCACAGCGTCAGGCTTGCGCTCGGTGCGGTGGACGAGGGCAACAGGAACGGGAACAACGCAAAGCCGACGGTAAAGACGATGCCGACGATGGCGTAACCCGAGGCGATGAACGCCAGGCCGCCGCGACGCACACGCAACAGCAGCGCATTCATTGCCAGCCCGACCAGGCCGATCAGCGGTGCCATCAATGTGGCCGGCATGCTGCTGTAGTTGTGCAGCCAGCCGCCGGCCGCGGTGAGTGCGGCGGTCTTGCCGAGCGGATTGGTCGGCGCATCGGTGGCCAGGAGCGAGGTCACTGCATAGCCCGGCAGACCCAGCGCCACCCATGCACCGGCGGCGGCAAACAGCGCCACCGCGCAGAGCGCGGCGATGCTGCCGAAACGCGCCGCACGCTCGGCCACCGGTCCGTCGGTCTTGAGTACCAGCATCGCCGCGCCGTGCGCCATCAACATCGCCACGCTGAGCAGGCCGGCGAGCAGCGCGAACGGCGTCAGCAGCCCGAACAGATTGCCGGTGTAGAAAATGCGCATGCTGTCGTCGAAGTGGAACGGCACGCCGAGCAGCACATTGCCGACCGCCACGCCCATGATCAGCGCCGGAATGCAGCCGCCGACGAACAACGCCCAGTCCCAGTTGCTGCGCCAGCGCTGGTCGGCCAGCTTGCCGCGGAACTTGAACCCGACCGGGCGCAGGATCAGTGCGAACAGGATCAGGAACATCGCCAGATAGAACCCGGAAAAACTCACCGCATACAACGGCGGGAATGCGGCGAAGATCGCGCCGCCGCCCAGGATCAACCAGACCTGGCTGCCTTCCCAGACCGGGCCGATGGTGTTGATCACCAGCCGGCGTTCGGCATCGTTGCGGGCAACCAGCGGCAGCAGGGTGCTGACGCCCAGATCGAAGCCGCCCATCACCGCGTAGCCGGACAGCAATACGCCGAGCAACAGCCACCAGATCACGCGCAATGTGGTGTAGTCGAGCAAGATGAAATCCATGGTTGTCTCTCCTGGCTTACGGTGCGCCGCCGGCCAGCGCGCCGGTGCTCAATGGGGCGTCGGGTGAGGACGCGTGGGGCGAGCTGTTGTGTGGCGACGGGGTGCGTTGGCTCGGTGGGAACAGCGCATCCGGGCCCTTGCGGATGGTCTTCAGCGACAGCTTGATCGCGATCACCAACAGCGTGGTGTACAGCGCGGTGAAGCCGACCAGGGTCAACACGATTTCGTACAGATCCAGTCCCGAGGCGGCATAGAAAGTCGGCAGCACGCCTTCCACCGCCCACGGCTGGCGGCCGTACTCGGCCACGAACCAACCGCACTCGATCGCGATCCACGGCAGCGGCAGGCTCCACAGCGCCAGGGTCAGGAACCAGCGTTTTTCCTGGAAGTTGTGCTTGCAGGCGAACCAGAACGCGATGGCGAAGAAGGCGATCAGGTAGATGCCGATGGCGGCCATGATGCGGAAGGTCCAGAACAGCGGCAGCACCCGCGGCACGGTGTCCATCGCGGCCTGGGCGATCTGCTGCGGCGTGGCATTGCCGATATCGTCGCGATAGCGCTTGAGCAGCAGGCCGTGGCCCAGATCCTGCCAATGCGCCTCGAAGACCTTGCGTGCTTCGGCATCGTCCTTGTTGGCGCGGATGCGTTGCAGCGCGCCGTAGGCGATCTGGCCGCCGCGGATGCGATGCTCGGCACGGCCGACCAGTTCCAGGATGCCGGGGATCGGCTGGTCCAGCGAACGTGTGGCGATCAAGCCCATCAGGTACGGGATCTTGACCGCGTAGTCGTTGCGATGGGTCTGCTGGTTGGGAATGCCGAATGCGGTGAAGTCGGCCGGCGCGGCTTCGGTTTCCCACATCGCCTCGATCGCCGCCAGCTTCATCTTCTGGTGTTCGTTGGCGGCATAGCCGCTCTCGTCGCCGAGCACCACCACCGACAGCGAGGACAACAGGCCGAACGCGGCAGCCACCGCGAACGAGCGCCGCGCCATCTCCACATGGGTGCCGCGCAGCAGATAGAACGCGCTGATCGCCATCACGAACACCGCGCCGAGCACGTAGCCGGCGCTGACGGTGTGCACGAACTTGGCCTGTGCCACCGGGTTGAACAGCACCGCCATGAAATCGACCACTTCCATGCGCATGGTGTCCGGGTTGAACACCGCGCCGGTCGGGTTCTGCATCCAGCCGTTGGCGATCAGGATCCACAGTGCCGAGAAGTTGCTGCCCAGCGCCACCAGCCAGGTGGTGGCCAGGTGCTGCACCTTGCTCAGCCGGTTCCAGCCGAGAAAGAACAGGCCCAGGAAGGTCGCTTCCAGAAAGAACGCCATCAGGCCTTCGATCGCCAGCGGCGCACCGAAGATGTCGCCGACGTAATGGCTGTAGTACGACCAGTTCATGCCGAACTCGAATTCCATCACGATGCCGGTGCCCACGCCCATGGCGAAGTTGATGCCGAACAGCACGCCCCAGAACATGGTCATGCGCCGCCAGATGTCCTTGCCGGTCATCACATAGACGCTTTCCATGATGCCGAGCAGGAACGACAGGCCCATGGTCAGCGGCGGAAAGATGAAGTGGTACATCGCGGTGACTGCGAACTGCAGCCGCGACAGTTCAACAACTGTCGAGTCGATCATGGCGGGTGGGCCTGGTTGGGTGTCGATGAAGGAATGCAGCCGATCATCTGCGCTTGCCGCGACACGCGCGTTGATCCAGATCAATGCCGAGGCGGGCGGGTGCGGCACAATGCGCAGCCCGTAGCGGGAAGTGGCGACTTACAATCGCTTGCAACACGATGTCTTCCTTGAGAGCGATGTGAGCCAGCCCAGCGTGCGAGCCAGCGAAACGCCAGCCCAGCGCCGTCAACGCGGCCAATGGCTGGATGCACTGGCGGCCCCGGCCACGCGTGCGCGGCGTCTGGCCGGCGTGGCGGTGGCGGTGTCTGGGGTACTGCTGCTGGCGCAGGCGGCGGCGATCGCGTGGTTGCTGCAGGCGGTGCTGGTGCAGCATCTGGCGCTGGCGCAATTGCGCGACGTGGGGGCGGGGCTGGTCTGTGCGCTGGTAGGGCGCGCGCTGCTCAATGCCTGGGCGCAGTCGCTGACCGGCGAGGTGGCCGATGTGGCCAGGCGCGAACTGCGTGCCCGCATCGCGCGCCGCCTGGTGCAGCATGGGCCGGTGTGGCTGCGCCGGCAGCGCAGCGGCGAACTGGGCGAATTGAGCCTGGCGCATACCGATGCGCTGGAGGGCTACTTCGTCGGCTACCAGCTCGCACGCACCGAGATGCTGCTGGTGCCGCCGCTGATCCTGGTCGCGGTGTTTTCGGTCGACTGGGTGGTGGGCCTGGTGTTGCTGCTGACCGCACCGCTGATTCCGTTCTTCATGATGCTGGTGGGCTGGGGCGCCGAAGCCGCCGGGCGCGACCAGCTGAGCGAACTGGCACGCATGGGCGGGCACTTTGCCGATCGCCTCAAGGGCCTGGGCCTGCTGCGCGTGTATGGCCGCGGCGAGGCCGAGTTGAGCGGCATTGCCGCCGCGGCCGAAGGCGTGCGCGAGCGTTCGCTCAAGGTGCTGCGCATCGCCTTCCTGTCGTCCACGGTGCTGGAATTCTTCGCCTCGGTGAGCGTGGCGATCGTCGCGCTGTACTTCGGCCTGACCTATCTGGGCATGCTCGATCTGCACGGCTTGCCGACGCTGGGCGCGGGCATGTTCTGCCTGCTGCTGGCGCCGGAATTCTTTGCGCCGTTGCGGCGGCTGGCGGCGCATTACCACGACCGTGCCAATGCGCTGGCGGCGGTGGCCGAAGCCGAGCGCCTGCTGGAAGGTTTCGCGCCGTCATCGGCAGCGCTACCGGTGACAGTGCCGCCCCTGCGCGCACTGGAACCGGCGCAGGCACACGCCCCGCTGCTGCAGGCGCGCAATCTTGCGCTACGGCCGCCGGGCGCACCGCACACGGTGGTCGCGCATTTTTCGCTGACCTTGCAGCCCGGGCAGCGCGTGGCGGTGATCGGTGCCAGTGGCAGCGGCAAGAGCACCTTGCTGGAGGGCCTGGCCGGCTGGCTGGCGCCGGAGGCCGGCAGCGTGGTGCTGCGGCCGGGGACCCGCATCGGCTATGCCACGCAGCGGCCGTATCTGTTTCACGGCAGCATCGCCGACAACCTGCGCCTGGCCGATCCGCAGGCCGGCGCTGCGCGCCTGCACGCGGTGGCCGACGCCGCACAGGTGCTGCGCTTTGCCGCGCAGCTGCCTGCGGGCCTGGACACGCAGATCGGCGAGCGCGGCTTCGGCTTGTCCGGTGGCGAAGCGCGGCGCGTGGCCCTGGCGCGGCTGTTGCTGCGTGAGCCGGACCTGTTGCTGCTGGACGAACCCACTGCCTTCCTCGATCCGGACACCGAAGCGGAGTTGCTGCGCACCCTGGGTGTGTTCGCACGCGGCCGCGCGGTGGTGCTGGCCACGCACAGCGCCGCGGTGATGCGCTGGGCCGACACGGTGATCGACCTGCGCGGCGCCACCGTCACAGCGGAGCTGCCATGAACGACACACAGCCCGACCGTCTGCGCGATGTGTTTCGCCGGCATGCCTGGCGCCTGCTGCTGTCGGCGCTGTTGGTGCTGGTCACCATGCTGGCCGGCGTGGGCTTGCTCGGCCTGTCCGGCAGTTTCCTGACCGCCGCTGCTTTGGCCGGTGTCGCCGGCATGGGCAGCGGCTTCAATTTCTTTTCGCCCTCGGCCGGCATTCGCGCGCTGACCTTCGCGCGTATCGTCTCGCGTTATGGCGAAAAATTGATCGGCCACGATGCCACGCTGCGCATCGCCCGCGATCTGCGCGTGTGGTTCTTCCGCCGCGCGTTGCCGCTGGCGCCGGGCCGCCTGTCGGCCACGCGCACCGGCGATCTGCTGGCGCGGCTGATGTCCGACATCGGCGAGGTCGATGGCGTGAGCGTGCGCGCGCTGGCGCCGTTGAGCGCATTGCTCGGCATCTGGGTGGCCGGCGTGGCGGCAGCGGCGCTGATCTATCCGCCGGCTGGCGTGTTGCTGGTGGTGCTGGGCGTGGTCATCGGCGGTGTGGTGCCGTGGCAGGTGGCGCGCGGCGGTGCGCAGCGCGAACAGCTGCGCGCCCGGCAACGCACCGCCTTGCGCACGCAGGCGTTCGAGGGCCTGGAAGGTGCTGCCGATCTCGCTGCGGTGGATGCGCAAGGTGCCTGGCTGCATCAGGTCGATGCAACGGCGGCGGCGGTGGTCGATGGCGATCGCCTGCAGCGCCGTCGCCTGATCGGCGGCAACCTGCTGCATGCGGTCTGCGGCGGTATCGGTCTGGCCGGCATGTTGTGGCTTGGGTTGAGCGCGGCAGAACGTGGATTGATTGCTGCGGAAATGGCGGCTGGGCTAGTGTTCCTGACCATGGCATTGCTGGAGGTCTGGGCCGGCGCCGGGTTCGCCTTGCAGGCGCTGCAGAGCGCGCGCGTTGCGGCCAGGCGCCTGCAGTCCATCGTCGATCAGGCGCCGTCGGTCGTCGATCCGTCGCAGCCAGTGGATGCGCCACGCAGCGGCACGCTGCGCCTGCAACAGGTCAGTTTTGCGTGGCCGGGCAGTGGACGCCCGCTGCTGCAGGCGCTCGATCTGAGCCTGGCGCCTGGCGAGCGCATCGCCATCAGCGGCGACAGCGGCAGCGGCAAGAGCAGCTTATCCGCAGTGCTGTTGCGGCTGTGGGACCCGCAGGCCGGGCAGGTGAGCTACGCCGATATCGACCTGCGCCACTTCGCGCAGGCGCAATGGCATCAACGCATCGCCTGGCTGCCGCAGAATGCCCCGGTGTTTACCGGCACGGTGCGCGACAACCTGCGCATCGGCGATGCCGGCGCAGGCGATGCGGCCATGTGGAACGCGCTGGACCAGGTGCGTCTGCGCGCCTGGGCCACCGCGCAAAACGGTCTGGACACCTGGGTCGGCGAAAACGGCGCCACGCTCTCGGCCGGCCAGGCGCGCCGGCTGGCGCTGGCGCGCGCCTTGCTGCGCGAGGCGCCGATCCTGCTGCTGGACGAACCCACCGACGGCCTGGATGTGGATACCGCGCACGCCTTGCTGCTGGATCTAGCTGCCGCGCTGGGCGAGCGCAGCCTGGTGATGATCACCCACGACAGCGTGCCCGATGGCGTGGTACAGCGACGCTATCGCCTGCGGGCCGGTGCGCTGGAGCCGTTGGCCTGAGGATGCTGTTGCCGGTTCGCACTGACCGGTTGCGCGCATGTATCACGCAGGCGCCGCTCACCCCAGCAATGCGTGGAGTGCTGCCATCAGCGCAGGTTGGCGGCATGCCCAGTACAAGGCGGCGACGTTCGCTACGACAGTGATCCAGAACCGCAGCTGGAAGGCTGCCTTGCTGGATTTATGCCGGAACAGCGCCTGCGCCAGCAACGCGCCCGGCCAGCCGCCGAGCAGTGCGATGAGGTGCAGGGTGGCTTCCGGTGTGCGTTGCCGGCCGCGTTGGGCTGCGCTCTTGTCGAGCCGGTAGATCAGCATCGCCAGCAAGCTTGTAGCCGCGTACCACAGCGCCAGCAGCG
This sequence comes from Xanthomonas sp. NCPPB 3218, assembly GCF_056725185.1. NCBI lineage: Bacteria > Pseudomonadati > Pseudomonadota > Gammaproteobacteria > Lysobacterales > Lysobacteraceae > Xanthomonas > Xanthomonas sp. NCPPB 3218. Next base: position 2,851,151 of record NZ_CM161516.1, on the reverse strand, counting down.
CCGGCAGGTGGCCTGCAACCACCATGGCAGTCATGCCGATCAGGAACAGCAGGGCGAGCGTCTTGCGCGGCAGGCTCTGCTGCTGGGACGTGCCGCGACGCCGTTGCGCAGGTCTGGAAATCAGCAAGCATCCAGGAAGTTGCGTACCGCTGGCCCGAAGCGCGCAAAATCGACCAGGAAGGCATCGTGGCCTTGTGGCGAATCCAGCCCGATGAAGTGTGCCTCGGCACCGCCGGCGCGCAGGCCTTCGGCGATCTGTTCCTGTTGCTGCACCGGGAACAGGATGTCGGTGTTGGCACCGATCGCCAGCGCCCGCGCGATGCGGATCTGCGCCAGTCCGGCCAGCACCGTGGCGTCGGTCGAGATGCCTGTATCCGGCCTGGCGGCGACCGCGGCGTTGTCGGCTTGCGTGCCATCGACACGCGCGTCGATGGCCATGCTGTCGTCGACATACTCGGCCAGATCGAACCAATCCATCGAGCGGCTCAGATACAGGTAGCAGTTGGGATCGAAGAAGCGCACGAAGCGGCGCGCATGGCCTTCCAGATAACTTTCGACCTGGAATTCCAGGCCAAACGGATCGTCGGCGGCCTGTTCGGAATCCAGCCGCACGCGGCCGAAGCGGCCGTCCCATTCCAGTGCCGAGCGGTAGGTGATCACGCCGAGCTTGCGCGCCATGCGCATGCCCGATTCCGGGTAATGCGTGTCGTCGTAATGGCCGCCGTTCCAGTGCGGGTCCAGGCGGATGGCTTCGCGCTGCAAAGAGCGGATCGCGATCGAGAACGGCAGCGCCTGCGCACTGCCGGAGATATTGATATGGCTGCGCGCGATGCCGGGGTGGCGCAGCAACAACGCCAGTGCGGTCATGCCGCCCATCGAGTTGCCGATCAGGCAGGCCAGTTGCTCGATGCCCAACGCGCGCACCACGTCGGCTGCGGCATCGGCCACATCTTCGATCGACAGTTCCGGGAAACCCAGGCGATACCGCGTGCCGGTGGCAGGGTCGATCGACGCCGGGCCGGTCGAGCCCTTGCAACTGCCCAGGGAATTGACGCAGACCACGAACCAACGTTCGGTATCGATTGGCTTGCCAGGCCCGAGCATCGCTTCCCACCAGCCCGGCTCGGGATTGGCCGGATTTGCCGCGGCATGCGCATTCGGCGACAGACCAGTGACGATCAACACCGCATTGCTGCGATCGGCTGCCAGCGTGCCCCAGGTTTCGTAGGCGACACGCGCCTGCAGCAGCACACCACCGCGCTTCATCGGAAACGGCGAGGGCAGCGCGTGGAACAGCGTGCCGGGGGGAATGAATTCGGTCATGCGGCAATTCTATCTGCCATGGCAGGTGCCGGGGGGCAGGATGGGATTGGGGAATCGGGAATCGGGAATCGGTTTGAGTCGTTGCTCTGTGTGATGCCACTCTGCAGAGCGGCGGATCTGCGGTTTGGTTGCAGGGTCCTTGCCCTCGATGTTGCGAGTTTGCTGCAGGGCCCTTGCCCGCCCACCGTCGCAGGACACGCCGCAAGTACGTCCTTGTAGGCTCTTACGCGGCATCCATGCCGCGTAAGGTCCCGCGACGGTGGGCGGGCAAGGACCAGTGGAGATGGTCGGTGTGCGTGGTTTTTAGCAAAGCAATCAGCACACTGTCTGGTGCGGTGTCCTTGCCCTCGACGTTGCGAGTTTGCTGCAGGGCCCTTGCCCGCCCACCCTCGCGGGACACGCCGCAAGTACGTCCATGTAGGCTCTTACGCGGCATCCATGCCGCGTAAGGTCCCGCGACGATGGGCGGGCAAGGGCCAGTGGAGATGTTGAGTGTGCATGGTTTTCAACACCGCGGCCGACTCACTCCGGTGCGGCGTCATCGTTGATTGCGTCGCGTCGACACGTGGCGGGCAATCAGCGACCGATTACCAGCTCCACCGGCGCGGCAGTGGGCAGTTCCACCATCAACGGCACGCTTTCGACGTCATCGGCCTGGCGCATTGCGTTGCCGCTGCGCGATAGCCGTGCCAGCACCTGCACGGTGTCCAGCGACGACAGCCGGCGCGTCGGCATCGGGCTGTCGCCGTCGTCCAGGGTGATGGTCAACGGCAGCTCGCGCAGCGCGTGTTTTTCCACCGCCACCGGCATCGGCGTGTCGGCGGCGCGCGCAATCACGAAGACGCTGGTGTCGCCCGGCAACCCGGCGCGTTTGGCGAACTCGGCATCCAGCGTCACGCGTACCTGGATGCGTTTGCCGCTGGCTGCATCGGCGGCAGGCGTAGCCGGCGTCTGGATCGGCGCCAGCCTGGCTTCCTGGCGCGCGGCGTTGATCTGTTCCAGCAGGCCGGGGCGGGTAGAGGCATCCACCACGCGCAGCAACGGCTCCCAGGTCTCGCTGGCCTTGGCCGGCTGACCGGCCTGGCGCTGCACCACGCCCAGGAACCAGCGTGCGCGTTGATGGTCCGGTTGCACCGCCAGCGCATGTTCCAGCAGGCGCATGGCCTGCGGATCCGGGCGCCCGCTGTCGTCGGCGAGCATGCGCGACTGCGCGGCAGCCACCAGCACATCCGGCTCGTCCGGACGCAGCGCGACCGCGCGCGCAAACGCATCGCGCGCTTCGGCGAATTTCTGTTGGCTGGACAGCGAGCGCCCCAGCAATACCCAGCCTTCGGCCTGATCGGGATTGCGCGCCAGTGCGGCGCGCAGTTGCACGATGGCCTCATCCAGCGAGCGTGGCGTGGCCGGCCGCTCGGCCGGCGCCTGAATCGCGCTCGGCGTGCCGACCAGCCAGTACAGCGCTGCGCTCGCCGTCAGCAGCAACACCGCGATGCTGGCGGTCAGCCCGCGCGCCTCGCGCCACAGCGGCCGCAGCGCCACGCCGAAGACGAGCAGGGTCAGCACCACCACCGCACTGACGAAGCCGACCATCACCACTCCTGCTCATCGGCGGGCAGGGCAGGCGCAGCCACGCTGCGTCGGCGCACCAGCAGCACAATGGCGCCAGCGCCCAGCAACAACACCAGCAGCGGGCCGAACCACAGCAGCCAGGTGCGCGATTCCACGCGCGGGCGGTACAGCACGAACTCGCCATAGCGCGCGACCAGGAACTGGCGGATCTGCGCATCGCTGCGGCCTTCGTGCATCAGCGCCAGTACTTCGCGGCGCAGGTCCTGGGCGATCTGCGCATTGGAATCGGCCAGCGACTGGTTCTGACACTGCACGCAGCGCAACTCGGCGGTGAGCGCATGGAAGCGCGCCTCTTCTTCGGCCGAGGCGTAGCGTAGCGGCGCCGGGTCGCCGACCGGCTGGGCCAGGGCCAGCCAGGGCAACAGCAGCAGCGTCAGCAGCCAGGCGCGCATCATTGCTTGGCGTGCAGGTCCGGTGCGGCACTGGGCGAGCGCTCGATCTTGCTCAGCACCGGAATCAGCTGCGTGTCGATGATGGATTGGGTGAGCATGCCGCTGTACTTCCAGCGCACCACGCCGCGCCCGTCGACCAGAAAGGTCTCCGGTGCAGCAGCGATGCCGAAGTCGATCGCGGTACGGCCGTCTTTGTCGGCGACCACCAGCAGGTAGGGGTTGCCCAGCTGTTCGAGCCAGCGTAGCGCATCGTTGCGCTCGTCCTTCCAGTTGTAGCCGATCACGCGCACGCGCTTGGTCAGCGCAAAGCGGCTCAGCACCGGGTGCTCCTCGCGGCAGGCCGGGCACCAGCTGCCCCACACGTTGATGATGTACGGCGCGCCGCGCAGTTCGCGCGCATGCACCACGATGCTGGGGTCGTGCAGCAGCGGCAGCGCGAACTCCGGCGCCGGCTTGCCGATCAGCGCAGAAGGCAAAGCATCGCGATCGTCCTGACCGGAGCGCACCACCGCATAGACCAGCAGCGCTGCCAGTGCGAGCAGCAGCACGATGGCACCTACCAGAACCGCAGTAGGCAGGCGGGGTGAACGTGACTCAACCATCTTGGATCTCCGGAGAACGACGAAAACGCCGGTCGGCCGCGGTGACCAGGCCGCCAAGCGCCATCAGCAGCGCCCCCAGCCAGATCCAGCGGACGAACGGTTTGAGGTGGACGCGGACCGCCCAGGCCTGATTGCCCAGGGGTTCGCCAAGCGCGACATACAGGTCGCCGAACGGGCCGGGACGGATCGCCGCCTCGGTCAAGGTCTGCCCGCCGCTGGCGTAGCGGCGTTTTTCCGCATGCAGCAGGCCGACCGGCGCATCGTCCTTGAACACCTGCAGATTGGCACGGTCGGAGACGTAATTGGGCCCGCGCAGTTCTTCGACATTATCGAAGTGCAGCGCGTAGCGGCCGATCTGCATCTGCTGCCCGGGCGCCAGTGCGACCTCGCGCTGCAGGCTCAGTGATTCCACCAGCAACGCACCAGCCAAAAACACCGCCACGCCCAGGTGCGCCAGCAGCATGCCCAGCATTTCGGCAGTGAGCTTGCGGCCCTTGGCCGCGCGCCGCGTCCACAGGAAACGCAGCGTGCCCAGCAGTACCCAGGCCGCGCCGGCCACGCCGAGTGCCGCCTTCCACTGGCCCTGCGGCGCGGCGAACCAGGCCAGCACGCCTGCGGCAACCGCCAGGCCTGCCCATGGTGCGAGCATCGCCAGCGGACGCGAGGCCTGCTCGCGCTGCCAGCGGGTGAGCGGGCCGAACGGCAACAGCGCCACCAACGGCGCCATCAGCACCAGGAACAAGGTGCCGAAGTAGGGCGGCCCCACCGACAGCTTGCCCAGGCCCAAGGCGTCGGCCAGCAGCGGATACAGCGTGCCCAGCAACACCATTGCGCAGGCGCAGGCGAGCAGCAGGTTGTTCAACAGCAGCAAGGTTTCGCGCGAGCTGCCGGCGAACGCGCGGCGCGGGTCATCGACCAGCGACAGGCGCGGCGCACGCAGTGCGTACAGCAGCAGCGAACCACCGACCACCGCCAGCAGGAACACCAGGATGAACAGGCCGCGCGACGGGTCGGCCGCAAACGCATGCACGCTGGTCAGCACGCCCGAGCGCACCAGGAAGGTGCCCAGCAACGACAGCGAAAAGGCGGCGATCGCCAGCAGCAAGGTCCAGCTGGCGAAGCTGCCGCGCTTTTCGGTGACCGCCTGCGAATGCAGCAAGGCGGTGCCCACCAGCCACGGCATGAAACTGGCGTTTTCCACCGGGTCCCAGAACCACCAGCCGCCCCAGCCCAGCTCGTAATACGCCCACCAGCTGCCAAGTGCGATGCCGACGGTGAGCATGGCCCAGGCCACATTGGTCCATGGCCGTGTCCAGCGCAGCCAGCGCGCATCCATGCGGCCTTCCAGCAACGCGGCGATGGCGAAGGCGAACGGCACCGCGAAACCGACATAGCCGCAATACAGCATCGGCGGATGGATGATCAGCCCCGGGTCCTGCAATAGCGGATTCAGGTCGGCGCCTTCCAGCGGCACCGGCAACAAGCGCGCGAACGGATTGGAGGTGAACAGCAAAAACGCCAGGAAGCCGATGCTGACCAGCGCCATTACCCCCAGCACGCGCGCCACCACCTGCGCGGGCAACTGCCGCGACCACAGCGCCACCGCCCCGGTCCACAGCGCCAGCACCAGCGTCCACAGCAATAATGAGCCTTCGTGCGCACCCCATACCGCCGAGTAGCGATACATCACCGGCAGCAGGCTGTTGGAATTCTCGGCGACATAGCGCACCGAAAAATCCTGCACCAGGAAGGCATGCGTCAGCAGCGCGAAGGCCGCTGCGATCAGGCCCAGCTGCAGCAACGCGGCCGGCCGCGCGACCGCCATCCAGCTGCTGCGCCCACGCTGCGCACCGGCCAGCGGTAGCGCGGCCTGCACCAGGGCCACCAGCAAGGCCAGAATCAGCAGGAAGGTGCCGAGCTCAGGCAGCATCGGGTTGGCGCGTTGGCGGGCAGGCAGTGGTGCGACGCTTGCCGGCGCAATGCAGGGGCGACATCCGGGCAGCGTCTGCATGCGCCTGCCCAGGCATCGCGACATCGTCGGCCACGCAGGCAAGCTGCAAGCGATCACAGCGCAGCAAGGCGAACGTTTTGACCCCTGCCATCAACGCAGCGCTCCGGCTTGGTCTGCGGCCGCCGGCACATCGTGCTTGCGGTGCGCGCTGCCCATCTTGTCGGCGACTTCCTTCGGCATATAGGTCTCGTCGTGCTTGGCCAGCACATCTTCGGCAACGAAGACGCCGTTCTGCATGCGTCCGGTCGCCACCACCGCCTGTCCCTCGCGAAACAGGTCCGGCAGGATGCGGTCGTAGCGCACCGGCAACTGTGCATCGCCATCGGTGACGTGGAACTGCGCTTCCAGCGAACCGGACGCACGTTGGAACGAGCCTTTCTCCACCATGCCGCCGAGCCGGAAGCGCGCATGCTCGCCGGCGTCGCCGCGCAGCACTTCCGACGGTGTGTACAGATAAGCCACATTGCGCTGCAGTGCCATCGCCACCAGCGCGGTCGCCAGGCCACCGGCCAGCACCAGCGCGATCACCAGCCAGATCCGGCGGCGCCGTTGCAGGTTCACCGGATCAGCTCCGCATCGCTGGGCACCGCGCGCTTGCGCTCGCGCAAACGCCGCGCCTGCGCGATCTTCAACGCGCGGCGCAGCTGCCAGCGGCCGGCGATCAGGTCCCACAGCAGCACCAGCACGAATACCGCGTAGGCGGCGATGACGTAGGGCAGGTAGCTCATGCCGCGTGCTCCGGCGCATCGCGCACGATCCAGGCCTTGCCGGCCTCGCGGCGCAGGTTGTCGGCACGCGCACGCGTCAGCAGCGAACCGGCGAACCAGAACTTGGTGCCGATCACCATCAGCCACAGCGGCAGCAGCATGCTGGCATCGATGCTGGAGGGGCCGAGCAGGCGGATGCTCTGGCCCTGATGCAGCGAATTCCACCACACCACCGAATAGCGGATCACCGGCAGCAGCGCCACGCCGACGATCGCCAGCAAGGCGGCCGCGCGCGCGGCCTGACGGCGATCGTCGATGGCCTGGTACAGACCGATCACGCCCAGATACAGGAACAGCAGGATCAGCTCGGTGGTCAGGCGCGGGTCCCAATCCCACCAGGCGCCCCACATCGGCTTGCCCCAGATGCTGCCGGTCAGCAGGGTGATCACGGTGAACGCCGCGCCGATCGGCGCGCAGGCCATGGCCAGGATTTCGCAGATCTTGATGCGCCAGATCAGCGCGATCGCCGCGTACACCGCCATCAGCCCGAACACGAACAGGCTCATCCACGCGCTCGGCACATGGATATACAGAATGCGGAAGCTATCGCCCTGCTGGTAGTCGGCCGGGACCGCAAACAAGGCCTGCCAGATGCCCACGCCCAGCAACACCGCGGCCAGCGCGTAGCACCACGGCGCCCAGCGCGCAGTGAAACGGTCGAAGATCGGAGGCGAGGCGAGTTGGTGGAACCAGCGGGCGACGACGTTCATGCGATGGCAGCAGCCTTTGGAATGGCATTGGCTCTCGAAACAGCAACAACGCAATGAGTGGAGCGTCTTGTCGACAGCGTATCGACCGCAGGGCTCAACTCAAGGAAATCCGGATTGCGGCAGCCGCAGCCAGCGGTGCCAGCACCACGCCGATCACCAATCCGGCGCCCAGCAACAACAACGCACCCACCGCATCCTGTCCTTGTCCGCTGGCCGCGACACTGCCGGCACCGAACACCAGCACCGGCACGTACAACGGCAACGCCAGCAACGCCACGAGAATACCAGAGCGTTTCATCGTCACCGTCAGCGCCGCGACCACGGCACCAAGCAGACTCAGAAGCGGTGTGCCCAGCGCCAACGATGCCAGCAGCACCGGTAGTTGGTCATGTGGCAGGTGCAGCAATTCGCCCAGCAGCGGCGTCACCGCGATCAACGGCAGCGCGCTGGTCGCCCAGTGCAGCAGCACGCGCACCGCGATCAGCCACGCCAGCGGCACCGGCGCCAGCAGCCATTGCTCCATCGAGCCGTCTTCCACGTCGCTGCGGAACAGCGCATCCAGCGACAGCAGGCCGGCCAGCAGCACCGACAGCCACAGCACCGCCGGTGCGGCCTGCGCCAGCAGGTCCGGGCGACCGCCCAGGCCCAGCGCGAACAACGCCACGATCAGCAGGGCGAACAGCGCCGGCTGCAAGGCATCGCTGCGACGGCGCCACAGCAGCTGCAGGTCGCGGCTGAGCAGCGCGCGCGCGGCCTGCCACAGCGAGGGTTGTGGCGAATGCAGGCTCATGCCGCCGCCTCCAGCGTGAGCATGCGCGTGCGCACCGGCGGCGCCGCATAGGCGCCGTGGGTGGTGACCAGCGCCGCGCCACCGCCTCGCAGGTGCGCGGAGATCATCCTGTTGACCAGGGTGATGCCGTCCAGGTCCAGGTTGGCGTAGGGCTCGTCCAGCAGCCACAGCGGGGCCGGCGACAACCACAGCCGCGCCAGCGCCAGGCGCTTGCGCTGGCCGGCCGACAGCTGCCGCACCAACGCATCCTCGTAGCCGGCCAGGCCGACGATGGCCAGCGCACTGCCGGGCATCTGTTTGGCGCGGCGGCCATGCAGGCCGCACAGGAAGTGCAGGTTCTCCAGCGTGCTGAGATCGGCCTTCAGCCCCGGCAAATGGCCCAGATAGGCCATGAAGCGGCTGCGGTCGCCGCGCCGCGCGGTCTTGCCGTCGATCTCGATCTGCCCGCGCTCCACATGCAGCAGTCCGGCCAGTACCCGCAGTAGCGTGGTCTTGCCGGCGCCGTTGTCGCCTTGCACCAGCAGCGCCTCGCCGGCATCGACATGGAAATCCAGCGGGCCGAACACCGGCTCCTCGTTGCGGCTGAAAGCCAGCGCGCGCGCCGCCAGCAGCGGTGGCGCAGTGTGCAGCGGTTCGATCATCGGCGCAGCGGGCTCCCGTCGCAGGACGGCATGGGGTGGGCGAGGCAGGGCGCGCATTGTAGCGACGATGGCGCGCTGCCGGGGGCGCGTTCGGCGGCGTGATGTGTCCGGGAACGCTGTTTTGCATCGCCCGGGCGCAACCGCCTGGCGGCTTTGCGTACACTCGCGGTCCCCCCGTTTGTTGCCCGGACAGGCCCGATGCCCCTCACGACCAAGCTGCCCAAGGTGGGCACCACCATCTTCACCGTCATGTCGCAGCTGGCGGCCGAACACGGCGCGGTGAATCTGGGCCAGGGTTTTCCCGATTTCGCGGTGCCGCAGCGGCTGGTCGATGAACTGGCCAAGGCCATGGCGGCCGGCCACAACCAGTACCCGCCGATGACCGGCGTTGCGGCCTTGCGCCAGGCCATCGCCGGCAAGGCGCAGCGCTGTTACGGCGCGCAGGTCGATGCCGACAGCGAGATCACCGTCACCAGCGGGGCCACCGAGGCGATCTTCAACGCCATCCACGCGGTGGTGCGCGCAGGCGAGGAGGTCATCGTGCTGGACCCAGCCTACGACTGCTACGAGCCGGCGATCGACCTGGCCGGCGCGCGCGCCGTGCACGTGTCGCTGGACCCGCAGACCTTCGCCATCGATTGGCCGGCGCTGCGCGCGGCGATCACGCCGAAGACGCGCCTGCTGATGATCAACTCGCCGCACAATCCCTCCGGCGCGATGCTGTCTGCCGATGACATGCAGCGCTTGACCGAGCTGCTGCGCGGCAGCGACATCTTCCTGCTCTCGGACGAGGTGTACGAACACATCGTGTTCGACGGCCGCCGCCACGAATCGGTGTTGCGCTGGCCGGAACTGCGCGAGCGCGCGTTCGTGATTTCCAGCTTCGGCAAGACCTATCACTGCACCGGCTGGAAGATCGGCTACGCCATCGCGCCGCCGGCACTGAGCGCCGAGTTCCGCAAGGTGCACCAGTACAACACCTTCACCAGCTTCGGCCCGGCCCAGCATGCATTCGCCGCGATGATTCGCGACGAACCCGAACACGACGAACACCTCGGCGCGTTCTACCAGGCCAAGCGCGACCGTTTCCGCGAACAGTTGCTGACCACGCGCCTGAAGCCGTTGCCGGTGCCCGGCGGCTACTTCCAGCTGGTCGACTATTCGGCGATCAGCGACCTGCCCGACACCGAGTTCGTGAAGTGGCTGACGGTGGAAAAGGGCGTGGCCGCGATTCCGCTGTCGCCGTTCTACGAGACCGCGCCGCAAGGGCAACGACTGGCGCGGCTGTGCTTCGCCAAGAACGATGCGACGCTGGATGCGGCGATCGCGCGGTTGCAGCAGCTCTGAAGAGCTGGGAATCGGGAATCGGGATTGGGGAATCGTAACGGCGGTTGGTCGTTTGTTGACGAGTTCGCAGAATGCCGATGACAGGAAGCCACCCGAAACCCGCCGTTCGAATCCCAAATCCCCACTCCCGAATCCCGAGCCTTTAATGCACGACCTGCGCATCTCCCTGATCCAAGGCGACACCCGCTGGCATGACCCGGCCGGCAATCGCGACTATTACGGTGCGTTGCTGGAGCCGTTGGCCGGGCAGACCGATCTGGTGATCCTGCCGGAGACCTTCACCAGCGGGTTCTCCAACGACGCCATCGACAAGGCCGAGGACATGCACGGGCCGACCGTGGCCTGGGTGCGTGCGCAGGCGGCGCGGTTGGGTGCGGCCGTCACCGGTAGCGTGCAATTGCGCACGCCCGAAGGCGTGTTCAACCGGCTGCTGTGGGCCACGCCGGACGGGGCGCTGCAGTATTACGACAAGCGCCATCTGTTCCGCTTCGGCAACGAGCACCTGCGCTACGCGGCCGGGCGCGATCGCCTGACGGTGGAGTGGAAGGGCTGGCGGATCAATCCGCAGGTCTGCTACGACCTGCGCTTTCCGGTGTTCTGCCGCAATCGCTTCGATGTCGAGCGGCCGGGCCAGCTGGATTTCGATCTGCAACTGTTCGTCGCCAACTGGCCGTCCGCGCGCGCCTATGCCTGGAAGACGTTGCTGCGCGCACGCGCGATCGAGAACCTGTGCTTTGTGGCAGCGGTCAACCGCGTCGGCGTCGACGGCAATCAGCTGCACTACGCCGGCGACAGCGCCGTGATCGATTTCCTCGGCCAGCCGCAGGTGGAAATCCGCGAGCAGCCACAGGTGGTCACCACCACCCTCAGCGCTGCCGCCCTGGCCGAACACCGCGCACGCTTCCCGGCGATGCTGGATGCGGATGGCTTTGTGATTCGGGATTAGGGATTAGGGATTAGGGATTGGTAAAAAGCAGGCAAGGCACCGCTCTTTGCTTGCCCGCCGTTGCGAATCCCCAATCCCGAATCCCCAATCCCGGCTACTCACCCAACTTGATCTCGTAGATCTTCGGCCACCGCTTGCCGGTGACGAACAGACGATCGTGCTCGGCGTCGTAGGCGATGCCGTTGAGTACATCGTTGCTTGGGTCGCTCAGGGTGTCGGCGTCCGGCAACAGCGCCTTCAAGTCGATCCAGGCGATGACCTTGCCGCTGGCCGGGTCGATGCGTGCGATGCGGGTGGTCAGCCAGACGTTCGCCAACAGCTCGCCGTTGACCCATTCCAGCTCGTTGAGATTGTCCAGCGCCCTGCCGCCGGCAGTGACCTTGATGCTGCCGACCTGCTGCAGCGTCTGCGGATCCAGCCGTCGAATGCGGGCAGTGCCATCGCTCATGTACAGGCTGCTGTCGTCGCGGGTCAGCGCCCAGCCCTCGCCGGAATAACTGAACTGCGTGCGCGGCGTCAGCGTGGCCAGGTCGTAGACAAACCCGCGCTGGTTGCGCCAGGTCAGCTGAATCAGGCGGTCGTGCCAGGCCACGATGCCTTCGCCGAAAAACGGCGCCGGTGTCGAGGCCTGCTGCAGGACGCGGCCGGTCTCCAGCTCGACCTTGCGCACGCTGGACTGGCCCAGTTCGCCGGTGCTCTCGTACAGGTAGCCGTCGAGATAGAACAGGCCTTCGGTAAAGGCGGCGGTGTCGTGCGGATACGTGCGCACGACGGTATAGCCCTGGGTCGGGATGGTCTCGCTGCAGTGGGCGAGGGTGGGCAGCAGCAGGGCGGCGAAGAGCAGGCTGTAGGCGGTGCGTGGCATACCGCAATCATCCCATGCCGCCATCGCAGACTGTGGCGGCGCAGGCCGCCGGCCGGCGAAATAATGATTCGCTGAACGGTCGCATGCGTGGTGCCGGCATGTTGTCGCGGCTGCCACATCGGCGCTGCTAGGCTCGGCGCCACGTTCACCAACCGGAATGCCCGCATGATCAAGTCCCTTTCCCTCTTCGCGCTGCTGGGCGCCGCAACGCTTGCACCGCAGGCGCAGGCCGCCGGCAACATCGACTGCCAGCTGTCGTTCAACCTGTCGGGCTGGTCGGTGTTCTACAAGACCGCCAGCGGCACCGGCACCATCAAGTGCGACAACGGCGCGGTGATCCCGGTCAAGATCTCCAGCAAGGGCGGCGGCCTGACCGTCGGCAAGTCCAAGATCGTCGGCGGCCGCGGCACCTTCTCCGGCGCCTACAGCCTCAATGATCTGTTCGGCACCTACGCGGCGGCCGAAGCGCATGCCGGCGTGGTCAAGTCCAGCACGGCACAGGTGGTCACCAAGGGCGACATTTCGCTGGCCCTGGCCGGCACGGGCGAGGGCGTCGATCTGGGCGTGGCGGTGGGCAACTTCGTCATCGAGCGTCGCAAGTAAGACGCTGTGCATGCAGCGCAGGCGTCGCCAATGGTCGACGCCTGCGTGAACGCGCAGCGCCCCCAGACAGTGGGCTCTGCGCTGTTGCTGTACGAACTCGGTGTCGCTGCTGTTTCCAGCAACTGCGACGCCGGGCGCGAACGGAAACACCAATAAAAAACGGCCCTTTGCAGGGCCGTTTTTTATTGCGCGTGCCGCAGCTTAGCGACCGCGATTACCGCCGCCTGGCGGACGACGATTGCCGCCACCCGGCGGGCGACCACCCGGTCCACGCGGCGCGCCGCCCGGACCACCCGGACCGCGATTGCCGCCCGGACCACGGTTGCCACCGGGGCCACCCGCGCGTGCGCCGGTCGGGCGACCGGCCGCCGGACGTGCCGCGCCATACGGGCTGAAACCCGGGTTGGCGTGATCGGACGGAAAGCTCGGCGCATTGCCCGGATGACCGTACGGGTGCTTGCGCTGACCCTGGCCCTGCGACTGGCCCTGTCCGCCACCGGCGCCGCCACGTGCCGCGCCGCCCGCGCCAGGGCGTGCATTGCCCGCGCCGCCACCTGGGCGTGCACCGCCCGGACCCTTCTTCGCGTACGGGCGCGCCTGGCCGGTGCCAGGGCCACCGGGGCCGGCATTGCGGTGGCCGCTCGGGCCGGTGCTCACGCCATCGGGCACGTACCAGCTGCGGAACGCGGCCGGGTTGCCGTCCGGAAGGCCGCGGTCGCCCTTGGCGGGGGCGCGTTGCTTGAATGGGCGCTGCTGCGACTGCTTGGCCGCCGCTTCGCCGCTGACGGTGAGGCCGCCGCGGAAACCGCCCGGCTTGCCACGGCCACGGCCGCCGCGATCTTCGCGCGGGTTGTCGAAGCGGCGCAGTTCGCGTCCTTCGTCGGCGCCTGAGGTCTGGCCGTTGACGTAGGCATTGCTGCGGCCATCGCGCGAGACGTGCACGGTGGACTTGGCGGCGCGGCGCTGGCCGATCACCGGCTGCAGCGTCAGCGCCGACGGCGCGCCTTCTTCCAGCTTGAGTTCGGCACGCAGGCTGTCGACCTTGTCCTGCGCCACTTCGATGGACTGCCCACGCAGCAGTTCGCGCGGCAGCGAGATCTTGCCGTAGCGGCTGCGCTTGAGGCGACTGACCTGGCAGCCCTGCGACTCCCACAGGCGACGCACTTCGCGGTTGCGGCCTTCCTTGACCACCACGCGGAACCAGTCGTGCGAGTCGGTGCCGCCGATGCGTTCGATCTCGTCGAACTTGGCGCCGCCGTCTTCCAGCAGCACGCCGCGCGACAGGCGCTCGATGATGGCGTCGGAAACCTTGTCCTCGCCTTCCGGGGCGCGTACGCGCACCACGTATTCGCGCTCGACCTCGTAGGAGGGATGCATCATCGCGTTGGCCAGCTCACCGTCGGTGGTCAGCAGCAGCAGGCCGGTGGTGTTGATGTCCAGGCGGCCGATGGCGATCCAGCGCGAGCCCTTCAATGCCGGCAGCGACTCGAACACGGTCGGGCGGCCTTCGGGGTCTTCGCGGGTGGTCACTTCGCCTTCGGGCTTGTTGTAGATCAGCACGCGCGAGGGCTCGGTCAGCGCGCTGGCCACGAAACTGCGGCCATCCAGCTCGATCTTGTCGCCGCTGCGCACCGACATGCCGGTCTGCGCGACGGCGCCATTGACCTTGATCAGGCCATCGGCAATGCGCTGTTCCAGCGCGCGGCGCGACCCCAGTCCGGCTTGGGCCAGCACCTTGTGCAGGCGCTCTTCCAGCTTGGGCGCTTCGGGCGCGCTGTCGCGCTTGAGGGAAAGCTTGTTCAACGACAGCTTGCGGGGGGTGTCACTCATGTGTCTGGCTCCGGCCGACGCGTTCTGGGTCGGCCTCTGGGTCGGAATCGGCTTCGTCAACAGCCACGGTCGTCGTCGCGACGGCGTTGTCTTCGTCTTCGTTCACTGCGTCCGCGCGCGTTCCCGGCGCGGTGTCGGGGTCGCCCTCACGGGCGTCATCTGGGTTCAACGGTTTTGGGTCCTGCGCCGAGGCATGCTCGGGGTGTTGCGGTGTGTCGTTACTGGATTCATCGGCGCTGGCGTGGTCATCGACCGCGTCGGCGTGGTGTTCGTGTACGTCGTCGACTGCAGTGCCTGGGCTGGCGATCTGGTCGCTGTCGTCTACATCACTATCGGCATCGCCATCGGCATCAACGGCCATCTCGGTATCGGCATCGCCATCGGCGTGCGTTGCGTCGTCGCTGTCGCTGGTTGCATCGGTGGTGCTGTCCGATGCCGGCAGCACCTCCTCGGCATCGCGGTGTTCTGGCGCGGCGTCGCCCGGGTCGGCATCCACGTCAGCACCTGCATCCGACGCCGCGTCAGTCCGGGCGGCAATCGCCGCATCGGCGCCGGCGCCATCTGCATCCGCCCTATCCGGGTGTGGATCCGTATCCAGACCCGCTTCAGCATGCTCCGCACCCATCGCCGCCGACGCCGGCACCGCGCCATCCAGTTGGCCGTCGCGGTCCAGCGGCAGCTGCGGTTCCAGCTCGGCAATGTCCTTCAACTCAGACAATGGCGGCAGTTCGTCCAATCGCTTGAGCCCGAAGTAATCCAGAAAGCCCTTGGTGGTGCCGAACAGGGCCGGCTTGCCGGGCACATCGCGGTGGCCCACCACGCGGATCCACTCGCGTTCTTCCAGCGCCTGGATGATGTTGCTGCTGACCGCCACGCCGCGCACCTGCTCGATCTCGCCGCGGGTGATCGGCTGCCGGTAGGCGATCAGCGCCAGGGTTTCCAGCGTGGCGCGGGTGTACTTGGTGCGGCGCTCGGTCCACAGCCGGGCGACCCAGCCATGCACGTCCGCCTTGACCTGGAAGCGGAACCCGGAGGCCACCTCGACCAGCTCCACGCCGCGCTCGGCGCAGCCGTCGCGCAGCAGTTCCAGCGCGCGCTCGACGCTGCCAGGGGGCGCCGGTTCTTCTTCCGGAAACACCCCCTGCAGCTGCGCCAGCGTCAGCGGCTGGCTGCTCGCCAGCAGGGCGGCTTCGATAATGCGGGTGATCAACGCTTGATCCATTCGGTGATCGGCTTCAGAGGGGTTCGTTGGCGGCATCGCTGTCGTCGAATTCGCTGGAGAATTGCAGCGGCGCATTGGTATTGCCCAAGGCCAGCGACTTCACGTAGATCGGCGCCAGCGGCGCCTCCTGCACGATGTCCAGCAATTGCTCCTTGGCCAGTTCGAGCAGCGCCAGGAAGGTGACCAGCACGCCGAGCTTGCCTTCTTCGGCAGTGAACAGCGATTCGAAACGGTAGAACCTGCCATCGTCCAGGCGGCTCAGCACATCGCCCATGCGCTGGCGCACGCTCAGCGCCTCGCGCTTGATCGCATGGCCGGTGAACAGTTCGGCGCGTTTGAGCACGTCGTACAGCGCCATCAGCATTTCTTTCAGTTCCACCGGCGGCGGCAGCTTGACCGCGGCGCGCTCCGGCAGATGCGCCTGCACCGGCGCGCTGTCGCGGCCCATGCGCGGCAGGGTGTCCAGATCCTCGGCAGCCTGCTTGAAGCGTTCGTATTCCTGCAGCCGGCGCACCAGCTCGGCGCGCGGATCGTTTTCTTCGCCTTCCTCGCTGGGCGGGCGCGGCAACAGCATGCGCGACTTGATCTCGGCCAGGATCGCGGCCATCACCAGATATTCCGCCGCCAGTTCGAAGCGCAGCTCCTGCATTACGTTGATGTAATCCACGTACTGCCGGGTGATCTCGGCGACGGGGATATCCAGGATGTCCAGATTCTGCCGGCGGATCAGATACAGCAGCAGGTCCAGCGGACCTTCGAAGGCATCCAGGATGACTTCCAGCGCGTCCGGCGGAATATACAGATCCTGCGGGATCTGCAGCACCGCTTGCCCATGCACCACCGCCAGCCGCATTTCCTGCTGCTGTGGCGGCGCGCTCGTGGCTGGCGGATTCGCGTCGTGCGCGAGTTCGGAATTCATCAGGTCGACATCGGGTCTTACGGTCGCCGGCCACGGTCGGAGCCGCGCCTGCAGGGCTTTGCCTTGAGTTATTGCGATCAATGTCGTGCCCGTGCCGGCACGATCCTACAAATCCACATACAACGTGCGCCGCGTGGCATGCGGCGACGGAACAGCGAGGAGGTCGTCTACGCGGGTCGGCGGTGGGCAGCGAATCGGTCGTCGAGGAGGCGTGGGGCCTGGGCCGACGGGCCGCTGCGTCCGATTGCGTGTGCAGTGGTGGCAAGGGTAATGCGTGCGCGGGGGCGGTGTCCAGCGCCGAGGCGGCTAGAATCCCGGGGCTGTTCTTCACGTCTTGGGCGAGGTGGCCTATGTGGTACGTAATCGAGGGGTATGACCGGGCCGACGCACTGGCGGCCCGGCAGCAGGCGCGACCGGCGCATCTGGCCCGTTTGCAGACGCTGGCGGCGGCAGGGCGCCTGCTGGTGGCCGGGCCATGTCCGGCGATCGATGCCGAGGATCCGGGCCCGGCCGGTTTCAGTGGCAGCGTGGTCATCGCCGAATTCGACGCGCTGGATGACGCCCGCGCCTGGGCCGATGCCGATCCGTATGTCGAGGCGGGCGTCTACGTGCGCACCGAGGTGCGTCCGTTCCGCCGGGTGCTGCCATGAGCCGGGTCGAGCGGATCCGCACCGCGCTGCAGGCGGCGCTGGCGCCGACCGAGCTGGAGGTGGTGGACGACAGCCATCGCCATGCCGGGCATGCCGGCGCGCGCGACGGGCGTGGGCATTTCAATGTGCGCGTGGTCAGCGCCGCCTTCGCCGGCAAGCCGCCGCTGGCGCGGCACCGCGCGGTCTATGCCGCGGTGGGCGAGATGATGCAGACCGATATCCACGCGCTGTCGATCGAGGCGATCGCGCCCGGCGAGGCGGGCTAACAGGCCAATCAAGCCGCCGTCGTAGGAGCGCACCCGGGCGCGACTGCCTTATCCCATAGCCACCGTCGCGCCCGGGTGCGCTCCTACGCGGGGGACCGTTCCCTCCGGAGCGCCAAACCGCCCAACCGTGATCGCCGTCGACCTTCATCCGTGGACACATGGGCGATATTTGTTGCGTCGCAACACATGGCTTCACGTATTCATCACTTGCAGATGCTTGATCTGTAAGCGTTTTCACGGGCGTGAAGACAGGGGTTTACGCCTTCGTATGAAAACGCTTACAGTCCGCGCCAGTTTTGGGAACTCGGTCGCGGAGGGCGACACGAATGGCCAAGGGTGCGGTCACCATCAAAGATGTCGCCAGGGAAGCACAGGTCTCCGTTGCAACGGTGTCGCGTGCGCTTAATGGGCATGACAACGTCGCCGGGCCGGTGCGCCAGCTGGTGCAGGACGTGGCCGCGCGGCTGCGCTACAGCCCGCATGCGGCAGCCCGCAGCCTCAGCAGCCGACGCACCCAGACCCTGGGCGTGGTGCTGCCCGATCTGTATGGCGAATTCTTTTCCGAGCTGATCCGCGGTATCGATGGTGCGGCGCGTGCCGCCGGCCAGCATCTGCTGGTGTCCAGTTACCACGGCGACCCGGAAGCGCAGGGCAGGGCATTGCAGTCCATGCGCGGGCGCGTGGATGGTCTGCTGGTGCTGTCGCCGTATGCCGAGCAGCCCGGGTTCCTCACCGACAACCTGCCGCAGGCGCTGCCCACGGTATTGATCAACGCGCATCTCCCCGGCGACGCCTATCCGGTGCTGAGCATCGACGACCATGCCGGCGCGATGGCGATGACCGAACATCTGTTGTCGGCCGGACATCGGCGCATCGCCTTCATCGGCGGGCCAGCGCTGAATTTCGATGCGCGCGAACGCCTGCGTGGCTTCCGCGATGCGATCGCCGCCCACGGCGATACCGCGCAGGGCATCGAATTCACCGGCGACTTCGACGAGGCCTCAGGCCACCGCGCCGGCCAGGCGATGCTGGCCGGCGGCACGCTGCCCGATGCAGTCTTCGCCGCCAACGACATGACCGCGCTGGGCTGCCTGTACGCATTTGTCCAGGCCGATGTCTCGGTGCCCGGCGATGTGGCACTGGCCGGTTTCGACGATATTCCGCTGGCCCGTTTCGTCCATCCGGCGCTGACCACGATGCGGGTCAGCATCGCGCGCCTGGGCGAGCAGGCGATGTCCCGGCTGATGCGGCTGGTGGACCAGCCCGGCCGCGACGACGGCATCCGCCAATTGCTCACGCCCGAGCTGGTGATCCGCGCCTCCTGCGGCGCCGGCGAGCCCGGCCCCTGAGGTTTCCTGCCCGCTGACCCTTTTCGCGGACGTTCTGTCCGCTCCCGCTGCCCCCCGCAGCGGTCGTTCCTGCAAGTCGCAACGCCACAACAACAATCTGTACCGATCCCTGGAGGGACCAATGCGCCACCACTACCCCCATTCCGCCAGTCCGGCGCGCAAGCTGCTCAGCTGCGCCCTGGCCAGTTGCCTGTTGCTTGGTGCCGCACCGGCCTTTGCGCAGAGTGCTGCGGCGACCATCCGCGGCCAGGTCACCGTCGACTCGGCGCCTGCCAGCCAGGCCCAGGTCACCGCGACCAATCTCGCCACCGGCCTGACCCGCACCGTGCAGGTCAGCAACGGCGGCTACTCGCTCGGCGGCCTGCCGCCGGGTTCGTACCGCCTGGACGTCACCGCCAACGGCCAGACCACCTCGCAGAACGTCACCGTGCAGGTCGGCCAGACCGCGACCCTGAACCTGGGCGTCGGCGGCGAACCGGCCACGGCTGACGGTGGTAACGCCACCACGCTGGACGCGGTGCAGGTCAAGGCCCCGCCGGTACTGGTGGAAACCCGTACCTCCGAGAACGCCACCTATATCTCCAACGTGCAGATCCAGAACCTGCCGCGTGCCACGCGCAACTTCCTGGAACTGGCCGACACCGTGCCGAACGTGCAGTTCACCCGCGAGGCCAACGGCACCACCAAGGTGCGCTCGGGGGCTACCTCGGCCGAAGGCACCAACGTCTACATCGATGGCGTGAGCCAGAAGAACTACGTGCTGACCGGCGGCGTCAGCGGCCAGGATTCCAGCCGCGGCAACCCGTTCCCGCAGTCGGCGATCGGCGAGTACAAGGTCATCACCTCCAACTACAAGGCCGAGTTCGACCAGGTCAGCGGCGCGGCCATCGTGGCCTCGTCCAAGTCCGGTACCAACGATTTCCACGGCAGCTTCTTCTGGGATACCAGCAACGACAGCTGGCGCGAAGAAAGCCCGCTGGAAAAGCGCGCCGGCGTGCGTGACGACTTCGAGGAAACCCAGTACGGCGCCACCTTCAGCGGCCCGATCCTCAAGGACAAGGCGCACTTCTTCGTCGCCTATGAAGCCAAGGAATACACCACCCCGAACGTGGTGATCCCCGGTTCGATCTATTCGGACCGCGTCGATCAGCTGCCTACGCAGTTGCAGCCGCTGGTCGCCACCTACAGCACGCCGTTCAAGGAAGACCTGTACTTCGCCAAGATCGACTGGACCATCGGCGACAACAGCCTGTTCGAGCTAAGCGGCAAGTACCGCAAGGAAGACGAGCTCAACGACGTCGGCGGCACCTCGACCCTCGAGCACGGCAGCATCAACGGCCAGGAAGAAAAGCGCGCCAACCTGCGCTGGCAGTACAGCGGCGCCAACTTCCTCAACGAAGCCAACCTCAGCTACGAGAGCGCGTTCTGGAACCAGGCGCCGATCAACAACGGCAACGGCTACATCCTCAGCTACACGCCCAACCGCGGTAACGAGACCGACGTGCTTGCCGCAGGCGCCGGCAGCAGCTTCCAGCGCAAGGGTCAGAAGGGCTGGACCTTCCAGGACGATTTGACCCTGAACAGCCTGGAATGGCACGGCGCGCACACCGTCAAGATGGGCGTGAAGTTCAAGAGCATCGATCTGGATTCCACCCAGTTCAATCCGGCCAACCCGCAGTACTACTACAACATCCTCAGCGATGTCGAAACGCCGTACCGGGTGCGCTTCGGTGCGCCGCTGGTCGAAGGTGGCGGTTCGGTGGTGTCCGAGAACAAGCAGTACGGCATCTACCTGCAGGACGACTGGGAGGTCAACGAGCACTGGACCCTGAACCTGGGCGTGCGCTACGACTACGAAGAAACCCCGGCGTTCCTGGACTTCGTGACCCCGTCCGATGTCGCCGGTGCGCTGCAGAACTGGACCAACCTGCGCAACGCCAATTACGACATCAACAACTTCATCAGCACCGGCAACAACCGCAAGGCATTCAAGAACGCCTGGCAGCCCCGCCTGGGTGCCTCCTATGACCTGTTCGGCGATCAGGCGCATGTGATCTATGGCGGTGCCGGCCGTGCCTACGACCGCAACATCTTCGATTACTTGGCGCTCGAGCAGCTCAACAACTCGTTCAACTCCTACAGCTACTACTTCACCAGCGCCAATAACCCGGCCTGCCTGGGCGACCCGTGTACCGCATGGAATCCGGCCTACAACACCCAGGAGGGCCTGAACACGCTGACAGCTAGCAGCAGTGGCGGCGGCGGTCGCGAGGTCTACCTGATCGACAACAACATCAAGACCCCGTACTCCGATCAATTCAGCATCGGCATGCGCAACATGGTGCCGCTGTGGGGCCAGGACTGGTTCACCGACGTGACCCTGAGCCGCATCGAAAGCCATGACGGTTTCGCGTTCGTGCGCGGCAACCGTCTGCCGGACGGGTCGTTCTTCCAGCCGGGCACCACCTCCGGCTCGCCGACCGACGGCCCGGATGGCTACAGCGCCATCGTGCTGGGGACCAACGGCGTGGAAACCCGCAACAACCAGCTCGCCCTGCAGGTCGAAAAGCCGTTCGACGAGGAGTCGGGCTGGGGCCTGACGGTGGCCTACACCTATTCCGATGCCAAGGAGAACCGCCAGTTCGGCGAGCATTACGCCCTGGATCGCGAACGCATCGAGGACTACGGCTGGCGCGAGGCCGGCGGCATTCCGAAGAATCGCCTGGTGGTCACCGGCATCTACGAGCTGCCGTACGAGATCAAGCTGTCCGGCAAGCTGTCGCTGGCCAGCCAGACCGCGCGTTACGGGCAGAACTGCCTGGCCGGCAACGACCAGTGCTACATCGTGCAGTTCAAGCCGGACGGCACGCTGGGCTACAAGGAGTTCAGCATCGCCGCCAATAAAGAGTGGGATACCGGCGCAGGTGTCAAATTCAACGTGCGTGCGGATATCCTCAACGTGTTCAATTGGGTGAACTACGCCAACTTTAACGGCGAGACCGGGACACTCGGAGACTTGAACACGGCTTACGGCACCCCGACCGGTGTGCTGGCGTCGCCGATGCGTACCTTCCGTCTGGCCTTCGGCCTGAACTGGTGAGGTACTCGACCGTCCCGGCAGTTGCCGGGGCGGTCGAACTCGGCGCTTGGATAGGGTAGGTTGGCGTGCGAGATGTAATCGATTACACACGTGGGGGGCGGATGAACAGGGGCAGGACTTCGTATTGGTTGACGATTCCACTATTGCTGGGTGCGCTGGTGCTGGCGTCCTGCAAGCAGGCCGAGGAGCCCAAAGTGGCCGAAAAGAAGGCACCGGTGAAAGTCATCCTGGTGGAAGCGCAGCTGCCACCCAAGCCGGTCAAACCCGCGCTGCCACCGCTGTTCTCGGACATCGAGCGCCGCACCTTCCAGTTTTTCTGGGACACCACCAACGAACTCAATGGGCTGTCGCCGGACCGGTTTCCGTCACGTCCGTTCGCCAGCATCGCCTCGGTGGGGTTCGCGCTGACCGCGTACCCGATCGGCATCGAGAACGGCTGGGTCAGTCGCAATCAGGCGATCGACCGCACCCTGACCACACTCAAATTCTTCCGCGATGCGCCAATGGGGCCGCAGCGGACCGGTAGGGCCGGGTATAAGGGCTTCTACTACCACTTTCTGGACATGCAGCAGGGCAACCGTTACGACAGCTGGGTCGAGCTGTCGAGCGTGGATACCGCGCTGCTGATGATGGGCGTGTTGTTCACCCAGTCGTATTACGACGGCGACGACCCGCGCGAAAAGGAGATCCGGCAGATCGCCGATGCGCTGTACAAGCGCGTGGACTGGCGCTGGCTGCAGCAGCGCGCGCCGCTGATCTCGATGGGCTGGTTCCCCGAGAGCGGCTTCATCGACCACGACTGGATGGGCTACAACGAGGCGATGATGCTGTACATCCTCGCGCTCGGCTCGCCGACCCACGGCGTGGACGTGGATGCCTGGACCAGCTGGACCCGCACCTACAACAACGACTGGGGCGTCTACCAGGGCCAGGAATACCTGTCCTTCGGTCCGCTGTTCGGTCACCAGTACAGCCATGTCTGGATCGATTTCCGCGATATCCAGGACCAGTACATGCGCGAACGCGGCATCGACTATTTCCTCAACAGCCGCCGCGCCACCCTGGCCCAGCGCGACTACGCCATCGACAACCCGATGAAGTGGAAGGACTACGGCGAGAACGTCTGGGGCCTGACCGCGGGCGACGGCCCGCAGAACACCAGCCAGGAATACCGTGGCGAGCAGCGCCAGTTCCGTCACTACTCCTCGCGCGGCGCCGGCCTGCGCGAGAACTTCGACGACGGCACCATCGTGCCGTCGGCGGCGATCTCCTCGATCGTGTTCGCCCCGGAAGTGGTGATCCCGGCCACCGAGGAAATGCACAAGCGCTACGGCGACTTCCTGTATTCCAGCTACGGCTTTCTGGACTCGTTCAATCCCAGCTTCAACTACGACATCCCGCTCAAGACCGGGCGCATGGTGCCGGACCGTGGCTGGGTGGCCAGCGACTACATCGCCATCGACCAGGGCCCGATCCTGGCGATGATCGCCAACTACCAGAACGAATTCGTCTGGACCGTGATGAAGAAGAATCCCTACATCCGGGCCGGTCTGGAACGCGCCGGCTTCACCGGCGGCTGGCTCACCCCCGAAGGCGAGCCGCAGCCGGCGCCGCAGAAGGACGAGCAGAAGGCCGCCGCCCGCGCGCTGGGCATGGCCGAGTCGCGTGCCGCCGCCGCCCAGGCCCAGCAAGACCCCTCGCAACGCCAAAAACCCGAGTAATCCGTGCGCCTTTTGAAACTGTTGATGATCTCCGCCGCACTGTGTCTGGGTGTGGCGGGATGCGAACGCTCCGACCCCGGCAAGACCACCGTGCGCTTCTGGGCCATGGGCAAGGAGGCCGAAGTGGTCGCCGAGCTGGTGACCGACTTCGAGAAGCAGAACCCCAACATCCACGTGGATGTGCAGAACATCCCGATGACGGCGGCGCACGAAAAACTGCTGACCGCCTTTGCCGCCGATGGCTTGCCGGACGTGTGCCAGCTCGGCAACACCTGGCTGCCGGAGTTCGCCCTGCTGGACACGCTGGAACCGATGCAGCCGTATGTGGCGCGTTCCAGGATCGTCGACCCGCAGGATTATTTCCCCGGCGTGTGGGACACCAATCTGGTCGACGGCACCCTGTATGGCGTGCCGTGGTATGTGGACACCCGGCTGCTGTTCTATCGCAAGGACCTGCTGCGCGAGGCCGGCTATAGCGAGATGCCCAAGACCTGGGCCGAGATGGAACAGGTGATGGCGGCGATCAAGCGCAAGGTCGGCCCGGACCGCTACGCCATCCTGATGCCGCTCAACGAGTTCGAGCAGCAGCTGTCGTTCGCGCTGCAGCAGGACGACCGCCTGCTGCGCGACCATGACAACTACGGCAACTTCCGCGGCGAGGGCTTCCGCAAGGCGCTGGGCTTCTACGACACCATGTATCAGAAGGGCTGGGCGCCGAAGGTCTCCGAGACCCAGGTCTCCAACGTCTGGTACGAGTTCTTCAACGGCTATTACGCGTTCTATCTGTCCGGCCCGTGGAACGTGCGCGAGTTCAAGCTGCGCCAGCCGCCGGGCATGGAAGGCAAGTGGGGCACTGCGCCGCTGCCGGGGCCCAACGGCCTGGGCGCGGGCATTGCCGGCGGTTCCAGCCTGGTGATCTTCAAGTCGTCGCAGCACAAGGACGCCAGCTGGAAGCTGATCGAATACCTGTCGCAGCCGCAGGTGCAGGCGCGCTTCCACGCCATCATCGGCGACCTGCCGCCGCGTCGCAGCACCTGGAAGTTGCCCTCGCTGGCCAACGACGAACTGGCGCATGCCTTCGGCGACCAGCTGGAGCGGGTCAAGGCCACGCCCAAGGTGCTGGAGTGGGAGCGCATCGTGCAGGAAATGCGCCTGGTGACCGAGCGCGTGGTGCGTGGCGGCCAATCACATGAGGCCGCCGTGCAGGAACTGGATAAGCGCGTGGACGAGATTCTGGCCAAGCGCCGCTGGATCTTCGAACAGGAGGGCGGACATGTCGGTCCGGCGGGTGAAACGGCAACGCCTGCGGCGACACCTGCCGCAGCGCCAGCACCGGCAGCGGGCGAGGGAGCGGCACGATGATGAAGCGTAATTCCGTCGCCGGCTGGGTGTTCGCCGCGCCGTCGATCCTGGTGCTGGGCATGTTCTTCGGCGTGCCGGTGTTCGCCGCGCTGGTGCTCAGCGTCACCGACTTCGATCTGTACGCGCTGGCCGACAGCGGCCATCTGCGCTTCGTCGGCCTGGGCAACTACATCGACCTGCTGCAGACGCCGCTGTTCTGGAAGTCGTTGTGGAACACCACGTATTTCGTGCTGCTGGGCGTGCCGATGTCGATCGGCGTGTCGCTGGGCGCGGCATTGCTGCTCAATGCCAAGGCCTCGCGCTTCAAGGCGTTGTTCCGTACCGCCTTGTTCGCCCCGGTGGTGACCACGCTGGTGGCGGTGGCGGTGATCTGGCGCTATCTGTTCCACATCAAGTACGGCCTGGTGAACTTCGGCCTGAGCCATCTGGGCATCGCCCCGATCGACTGGCTGGGCGACCCGCGCTGGGCGATGCCGACCATCATGCTGTTCGCGGTGTGGAAGAACTTCGGCTACAACATGGTGATCTTCCTGGCCGGGCTGCAGGCGATCCCGCAGGACCTGTATGAGGCCGCGCGCATCGATGGCGCCTCGCGCTGGAAGCAGTTCCTGCATATCACCCTGCCGATGCTCGGCCCGGTGCTGATGGTGGTCGGGGTGATCACCATCTCCGGCTATTTCCAGCTGTTCGCCGAGCCTTACGTGATGACCCGCGGCGACCCACTGCAAAGCACCGTGAGCGTGCTGTATTTCATGTTCGAGGAAGGCTTCAAGTGGTGGAACCTCGGCCGCGCGTCGGCGGTGGCGTTCCTGTTGTTCCTGATCATCCTGGCGGTGACCACCGTGATGCTGCGCTTTGGCCGCAAGAGGGATTTGATATGAGTCGTGATGTCGGCCAATCGCGCTGGAATGGCGTGCTGATCAACGGTGGCCTGCTGCTGCTGGCGCTGGTCAGCCTGGCGCCGCTGTTGTGGATGCTGTCGGTGTCGTTCATGCCCACCGGCGAGGCCAGCCGCTTCCCGCCGCCGATGCTGCCCTCGGCGTTCACCACCGCCAACTACCACGAGCTGTTCGCGCGTACCGGCATGGCGCGCAACTTCGCCAACAGCCTGATGGTGTCCGGGCTGATCACGCTCGGCTCGCTGCTGATCAACACCATGGCCGGCTATGCGTTCGCCAAGCTGCAGTTCGTCGGCCGCGAGCGCATCTTCAAGATCCTGATGGCGGCGCTGGTGATTCCGGCGCAGGTGGCGATGCTGCCGCTGTTCCTGTTGATGAAGCAGCTGCATCTGGTCAACAACATCGGCGGGGTGGTGGTGCCGGCGCTGGCGACGGTGTTCGGCATCTTCCTGGTGCGCCAGTACGCGCGCAGCATTCCCGATGAACTGATCGAGGCCGCGCGCATCGACGGCGCCAGCGAGATGCGGATCTTCTTCCAGATCGTGCTGCCGATGCTCAAGCCGGTGCTGGTCACCCTGACCATCTTCACCTTCATGGGCTCGTGGAACGATTTCATGTGGCCGCTGATCGTGCTGACCGACCAGGAGCAGTACACCTTGCCGGTGGCGCTGGCCGCACTGTCGCGCGAGCACATCATGGACGTGGAGCTGATGATGGCCGGCGCAGTGGTGACGGTGATTCCGGTGCTGCTATTGTTCGTCGCGCTGCAGCGCTACTACATCCAAGGTCTTCTGCTGGGGAGTGTGAAGGGGTGAAGCCAATGTTCCTGCGATTGTTTGCCATGACCGCTGTTGCCACCTCTGCGGTCACGGCGCAGGCGCAGGAACGCGTGCTCGACGGCTTCAACGACATCGGCGCCTGGCGCCTGGTGGTGTCCAACCAGGTCAGCGGCTCGCTGCGGCCGGTCGCCACCAGTGCCGGCGGGCATGCGCTGTGCCTGGACTACAACTTCAACGGCGTGTCCGGCTATGTCGGCATCCGCCGCAACCTGCCGATCGACTATCCGGACAATTACCGCATCGGCTTTGCGCTGCGCGGCGACTCGCCGTCCAACGACCTGCAGGTCAAGCTGATCGATGCCAGCGGCGACAACGTGTGGTGGGTCAACCGGCCCGGCTTCAACTTCCCGAAGAACTGGACCACCGTCGGCTATCGCAAGCGCAACATCGAAAAGGCCTGGGGCCCGGGCCAGGACAAGCAGCTGCGCAGCAGCGCGGATGTCGAGTTCACCATCTACAACAAGGTCGGCGGCAAGGGCACGGTGTGCTTCGACCGTCTGACGCTCACGCCGCTGCCGCCGGAAGACACCTCGCCGTTGAAGGCCGAGGCCATCACCGATACCGCGCCCGCACTGGAACAACGCCTGGCCGACGGCAAGCCGGAGACCTTCTGGCTCAGCGGCGCGGTCAAGCAACAGACCGTCACGCTGGACCTGGGCAAGGTGCGCGAATTCGGCGGCGCGGTGGTGCAGTGGGTCCCCGGCCTGCAGGCCTCGCAATATGTGGTGCGCGCGTCCAGCGACGGGCGCGGCTGGCGCGACCTGCGCACCGTCACGGCCGGTGCCGGCGGCACCGATTGGCTGGCGCTGCCGGACACCGAGGCGCGATACCTGCGCTTCGATCTCAAGGACGGTCCCAACTGGCGCTATGGCATCAAGGAAGTGCAGCTGCAGCCGCTGGCGTTTGCGGCGACGCCGAACGACTTCATCAAGTCGCTGGCCGCGCAGATGCCGCGCGGCAGCTATCCACGCGGTTTCTCCGGCGAGCAGCCGTACTGGACCATCCTGGGTCTGGACGGCGGCACCGAGCAGGGCCTGATCGGCGAGGACGGCGCGGTGGAAGTGGGCAAGGGGGGCTTCAGCATCGAGCCGTTCGTGGTCACCGGCGGCAAGCTGCTGCACTGGTCCGACGTCAGCAGCGAACAGAGCCTGCAGGACGATTACCTGCCGATTCCCAGCGTCGACTGGCACCACGACCTGATGAACCTGCGCGTGACCGCATTCGTGCAGGGCACCCCGGATCAGGCGCAACTGGTTGCACGCTATCAGCTGCACAACACCGGCAAGGAGGCGCGCGACTTCACCCTGGCGTTGGCGGTGCGGCCGTTCCAGGTCAACCCGCCGGCGCAGTTCCTCAATACCCTGGGCGGCGTGAGCCGGATCGAACAACTGGCGGTGGAGGGCGCGCAGGTCAGCGTCAACGGCAAGCCGCGGGTATTCGCCGCACAACGTCCGGATGCCGGCTTTGCCAGCGCCTTCGACAGCGGTATGGATGTCAGCCATCTCACCGCCGCCACGCCGCCGACGATCACCCAGGTCAAGGACGACACCGGCCTGGCTTCGGGCGTGCTGCTGTATCGCTGGAAGCTGGAGCCCGGCCAACAGCGCGAGGTGGCGCTGGTGATTCCGCAGACCGGCACCGCGCAACTGCCGGCCGGCTTCGATGCCGACAAGGCGCAGCAGCAGGTGGCCCAACAGTGGCGCAGCAAGCTCGATCGCGTGCGCATCAGAGTGCCGGCCGAAGGCAAGCCGGTGGTCGACACCCTGCGCACCGCGCTGGCGCACATGTTGATCTCGCGCATCGGCCCGCGCCTGCAGCCGGGCACGCGCTCGTATTCGCGCAGCTGGATCCGCGACGGCGCGATGATTTCCGAAGGCCTGCTGCGGCTCGGCCGCGAAGACGTGGTGCGCGAGTACGTCGACTGGTTCGCCCCGTATCAGTTCGCCGACGGCATGGTGCCGTGCTGCGTGGACGACCGCGGCAGCGACCCGGTGCCCGAGAACGACAGCCATGGCGAGCTGATCTTCAACATCGCCGAGTACTACCGCTACACCGGCGACAAGGCGTTCCTGGAAAAGATGTGGCCGCACGTGACCGGCGCCTACGACTACATGGAAAAGCTGCGCGCCAGCGAACGCACCGAAGACAACTTCATGCGCAATCCGGCCTTCTACGGAATGATGCCGGTGTCGATCAGCCACGAAGGCTATTCGGCCAAGCCGGTGCATTCGTACTGGGACAACTTCTGGGCGCTGCGCGGCTACAAGGATGCGGCGATGCTGGCCGGCGCGCTCGACAAGCCCGACGAGGTCGCCCGCTTCAGCGCCGCACGCGACGAATTCAGTGGCGACCTGGTCGCCTCGCTAGGCGCTGCGGTGCGCCAGCACAGTCTCGATTTCCTGCCCGGCTCGGCCGAGCTGGGCGACTTCGATGCGACCTCGACCACCATCGCGCTGGCCCCGGGCGGCGAGCAGCAACGCCTGCCGCAGGACCTGCTGACCAATACCTTCGAGCGCTACTGGAAGGAGTTTTCCGACCGCCGCGACGGCAAGCGCGCATGGAAGGACTACACGCCCTACGAATGGCGCAACGTGGCCGCGTTCGTGCGCCTGGGCTGGCGCGACCGCGCCTGGGACGCCACCGCGTTCTTCTTCAAGGACCGTGCGCCGCAACCCTGGAACCAATGGGCGGAAGTGGTCTCGCGCACGCCGCGTACGCCGTTCTTCGTCGGCGACCTGCCGCATGCCTGGGTTGCCTCGGATTTCGTGCGCTCGGTGCTGGACATGTTCGCCTACGGACGCGAATCCGACGCCAGCCTGGTCATCGCTGCCGGCACGCCGACGCGCTGGTTCGAGGGCAAGGGCATCGGCATTGCCGAACTGCGCACACCGTACGGGCGCCTCAATTACACCTTGCAGCGCACCGACAAGCAGCTGGTGCTGCAACTGCAGCCGGGCCTGATCCTGCCGCCGGGCGGCGTGGTGTTGCCGTGGCCGTACCAGGGCACGCCGGGCAAGGCCAGCATCAACGGTGAATCTGCCGAGTGGCAGAACGGCGAACTGCGGATTCAACAGCTGCCGGCCAACGTGCAGATCGATGTGCCCAGCGCGGTGCGGCGGGCCGAGCGCGCCTCGCAATGAAAGACGCGGCTCGACCGACCCGGGCAGCGCCGGTGCGGCGCTGCGGCGGGTGGCCGGTCGCGTGGCTGGCGCTGCTACTGTGCTTTGTCGCTGTACACGCCACGCAGGCCGCGCAACCCGCACAGCTCAACCAGACCGAACAGGCAGCACACGCATCCCCGGCAGTGCAGTCGCCGGGCGCGGCGCAGCGCGAGATGACCCTGGTCACGCTCAACCTGCATCACGACCGCGAAGACTGGCCGGCGCGTCGCGCCTATATCGCCAGACAGCTCAAGCAACTGGCGCCGGACGTGATCGCGCTGCAGGAAGTGATCGAGCGCCGCGGCAGCGTGGAGAACCAGGCCGCCTGGTTGGCGCGCAAGCTGGATTACGACTACACCTTCGCCTCGGCAGATCCGGTCGGCGCGCCCAAGCGCTACGGCAACGCGTTGCTGAGCCGGCGCACGGTGCTGGCCCGGCATCAGCGCCTGCTGCAGCCGCTGGACGACTACCGCGTAGCCGCGCATCTGCAGGTCGATGTCGACGGCCAGCCGATCAATGTCTACGTCACCCACCTCAACGAACGTGCCGATGCGCGTGGCACGGCCACACGCACGCGTCAGGTCGCCGACCTGCTGGACTTCATTGCCTCCAACAGCGAGCAGGCACCGGTCGTGATCGCCGGCGATTTCAACACCGCCGCCGACGCCCTGGATCTGGAAGCGCTACGCAAGGGCTACGGCGACAGCTACGGCAGCGTGCATCGCAACAGCGATGCCACCGTCAGCACCTTGAACCTGCATGTGTTCG
Source organism: Xanthomonas sp. NCPPB 3218 (assembly GCF_056725185.1). NCBI lineage: Bacteria > Pseudomonadati > Pseudomonadota > Gammaproteobacteria > Lysobacterales > Lysobacteraceae > Xanthomonas > Xanthomonas sp. NCPPB 3218. The sequence continues at coordinate 2,820,439 of NZ_CM161516.1, read as the reverse complement.
ACACGCCGGCGCGGATCGACCACGTGTTCTTCCAGCAAAACCGGCTACTGGCGCGCGAAGCGCGCATCCTGTTCGACACCCCGTATGCCGAAGGGCGCTGGGCATCGGATCACTACGGCGTCTGGGTGCGCCTGCAGCTCGCGCCCGATCAGCCGTAACTCGACCCCTACATCAACCACGTAGGAGCGCACCCGGGCGCGATAGGGCATTACCGGTAACGCCCCATCGCGCCTGGGTGCGCTCCTACGAGCAGCAGATTGCAGCGCCGCCACGCTCACCCATGCAGGCGATTGAAGATCTGCACACCGGCCAGCCACACGCCGGCCATGCTGCCGACGTTGGTCAGCAGGAAGGTCAGCACCACGCGCGAGACGCGATTGCGGTACCAGCCGCGCAAGGTCTGCGCATCGTCGCGCAGCGACAGGAAGTCGCCATAGGCCGGCTTGCGCATATGCACTTCGACCAGGGCGGCGAACGCACCGGTCGGCACGCTCAGACGGAACGGTTTGAACGGCGCCACGACCGCCGCGGTGAGGATGCTCAACGGGTGGCTGCCGGCCAGCAGGCAGCCCAGCGCGGCCAGTCCGCCGGTATACATCGCCCACTGCAACAACAGGTCCGCGCCCATGCTCAGGCCGCCGCGCCAGAAGCCGATGCCGATGCCGGTGATGATGACCGCCAGGATGCCCAGCGTGATCCACGGAATGCGCTTGCGCTGCTGCACGAATTCCAGCGACTCGCGCAACGGGCCGGGTGCGGCGGTGTCCTGCTCCAGGTGGCGTGCAAGACCGGCCAGATGTCCTGCACCGACCACCGCCAGGATCTCGCGCTGATCGGTGGTGGCTTCCTCGCGCAGGCGCGTGGCCATGTACTGGTCGCGCTCGGCAATCACGGTCTCGTACAGCTCCGGGCTTTCGCTGGCAAAGTCGCCGAAGCTCGCCTCCAGCATGTCGCCCTGCTTGAGCTTTTCGATTTCCTCTTCGCCCACCTCGTCAGCCGCGAACAGACCGCCGAGCAGGCCGCCGGCCAGTTTCATCTTGCCGAAGAATCCCAGCCGCCCGGACGCGCGCTTGAAGGTCAGGCCGACCTCGCGATCGATCAGGTGCACCGGCAGGCCTTGCGCGCGCGCCAGATTCACCGCTTCCTTCAATTCCGCGCCCGGCTCGATACCGAGCTGCTTGGCCAGGCGGCGCTGGTAGGCGGCCAGGGCGAGGTTGGCCGCAAACAAGGCCACCCGGCCCTTGCGAATCACCTGCACCAGGTCCAGGCGGGCGAGGGCATCGGGGTCGCTGAGCGCCTGCAGGCGCTGCGCGTCCAGTTCCACCGCTACCGCATCGTAGCGGCCGCTGCCGATCGCCCGCTGCACCGCAGCCACGCTGGCCAGCGAGACATGCGCGGTGCCGAGCAGGGTATAGCGCACGCCATCGCGTTCGACGATGCGATGCGGCTGGCCGGACAGCGCATCGTCCAGAACGTGGGTGGTTTGCTCAGTCATGGGGTCATTCATCAGAAGGAGGGGCGGTGTCACCGGAGCCGAGCGCGCGTTGCATCTGCACGCCGTCCAGCCAGCGACCATGCTTGCGGCCGATACCGGTGAACACTCCGACCGTGCGAAAACCAAAACGTTCATGCAGCCGTCGCGATGCCAGGTTGTCGGCATCGCCGATCACCGCAATCATCTGTCGATAGCCGCGCTGTTGGCAGCGTGCGATCAGCTCGCCGAGCAAGGCCTTGCCGATGCCGTGGCCCTGTGCGGCGCTGGCGAGATAGATCGAATTCTCGACTGTCCAGCGGTAGCCGGCGCGTGCGCGATAGGCGCCGACGTAGGCATAGCCCACCACCACGCCATCGCGCTCGGCAACAAGATAGGGGTAGCCGGCATCCACACTCGCGCGCACCCGTGCAGCCATCTCATCGCGCGATGGTGCGCTGTATTCGTAGCTGTTGACCCCGGCAATCTGCTCCGCATAGATCGCGGTGATGGCCGGGATGTCCGTGTCGCGGACTTCGCGCAACTCCACTGGCATGCGGTCAGTCGATGTAGCGCTTGAGCAGGTCGCCATACGCATCGATACGGCGATCGCGCAGGAACGGCCAGATGCGGCGCACGTGTTCGCTACGCTGCAGGTCGACGTCGCAGACCAGCACCGTCGGGTCCTGTCCGGCTTCGGCGATGAATTCGCCCTGCGGCCCCAGCACATGGCTGTTGCCCCAGAACTGGATGCCCGACGCGCCCAACGGCGAGGGCTCATGGCCGACGCGGTTGCACGACAGCACCGGCACCCCGTTGGCGACCGCATGGCCGCGATGGCTGAGCACCCAGGCATCGCGCTGGCGCTCCTGCTCCGGTTGCTGGTCATCCGGATCCCAGCCGATCGCGGTGGGGTAGAGCAGCAGCTCCGCACCGGCCAGCGCCATCAGGCGCGCCGCTTCGGGGTACCACTGGTCCCAGCACACCAGCACGCCGAGGCGGCCGACCGAGGTATCGATCGGCGCAAAGCCCAGATCGCCCGGCGTGAAATAGAACTTTTCATAGAAGCCGGGATCGTCCGGGATGTGCATCTTGCGGTACTTGCCGAGCAGGCGGCCGTCCTTTTCGAACACGACCGCGGTGTTGTGATACAGCCCGGCCGCGCGGCGCTCGAACAGCGAGGCCACCAGCACCACGCCGTGCTGCTTGGCCAGCGCGCCCAGCCGCTCGGTGCTGGGGCCGGGGATCGGCTCGGCCAGGTCGAATTCGTCCACCGACTCGTGCTGGCAGAAATACGCACCGTTGTGCAGTTCCTGCAGCAGCACCAGCTTGGCGCCCTGTGCGGCGGCTTCGGCCACGCGCGATTCGATGATGGCCAGATTGGCCGCGGCGTCGCCGTGGTTGCGCTCCTGGATCAGCGCGACGGGAAGGAGATGACGGGTCATGGCGATTCGTCCAGCGAAGTGGCGCACTAAGGTAGCGCGCGATGGTGTAACACCGGCCTGCCGGCCGGAACAGGAGTGACTCAGGCAGCCAGCAGACCGGCGGGCAGCTGCATGGTCAGACAGTGCAGGCTGCCGTTCTGCCAGATCAATGGGCGGCACGGCACCGGCACGATGACGTGCTGCGGAAACGCCTCGGCCAGTACCGCCTGCGCGCTCGCATCGGCCTTGTCGCCGTAAGCCGGCATCAGCACCGCCCCGTTGACGATCAGGAAGTTGGCGTACGAGGCGGCCAGACGCCGGCCCTGGTCCAGGATCGGCTCGGCCCACGGCAACACGAACAGCCGATACGGCTGCCCATCGGCCTTGCGCAACGCAGCCAGTTCGGCGCCCATCGCCTGCAGTTCGGTGTAATGCGAATCGCTGGCCACATCGCAGCCCTGGTAGACGATCGCATCCGGGCCGGCGAAGCGCGCCAGCGTATCGATATGCGCGTCGGTGTCGTCGCCTTCCAGATAGCCGTGATCCAGCCACAGCACGCGGTCCTGCGCCAGCCACGCGGCAAGATCGGCACTCAGCGAATCGCGCGTGCGCTGCGGATGCCGCTCGTGCAGGCACTTCCAGGTGGTCAGCAAGGTGCCCGCACCATCGGTCTCGATCGCGCCGCCTTCCAGCGCAAAGTCCACCGTCTGCACCTGCGAGGGCACGAATACCTGCGCCGCATCCAGCGAGGTGACCAGCTGATCGTCCAGGCTGGCCTCGAACTTGCCGCCCCAGCCGGTGAAGCGGAAATCCATCAGGCGGAAACCGCCGTCCTGGCGCAGTGTGATCGGGCCCGAATCGCGCAGCCAGGTGTCGTTGTAGGCCGCAACCACGAAGCGCACCTGCGCCATGTCCACCCGTGCCGAGCGCAGCCGCGCTTCCGCGTAGATCTGCAGGTCGTCATCGGCCACGCACACGATCACCGGCTCGAAGCGGGAAATCGCCGTGACCAGCGCGATATAGGTGTCTTCCACCTCGGCAAGACGCTCGGCCCAATCGGTGCCCGCATGCGGCCACGCAATCAACACGGCGGACTGAGATTCCCACTCGGCAGGAAAGCGAACGCTATCGGTCATAACTTGCAACTACCTAATCAATGCCAGGCAACGCCGGGCCGTTAATTCAATCCCCGCACATGGATGTGCGGGCTCTTGCGAGGGACTCGCCTTAAGTCGGCTCTTGCGAGGGACTCGCGTTGAATCGGCTCTTGCGAGGAATTCGCGTCGAATCGGCTCTTGCGAAGGACTCTCCTTACCGACTCGCAGCGATCGCTTCCCGCACACCATTGGATCAAACCACTGTTGCAGTCACCCTCCGATGGAACCCGAACAACCCGCGATCACTTGATCGGCGGCTTGGGCCCGATCTCGTTGGCATCGGCCTGGTTGGCTACCACGTCGATCACCCGGCTCTTTTCGAAGTACACGGTGAAGGCCGGATATACCCAGCGATGGATGGTCGGCCACTGGCGCTTCTGGCCACCGCGCGGCGCCAGCTTTTCCTGCGGCGCGCCATAACGGCCTTCGACCTGGCTCATGCTGTCGCCGCGCAAGGGCAGGGCAGCGGCAGGCTTCTGCTGTGCGCGGTCGATCAGCAGCGTATCGGCCGACGCAGCGGCACTGATCCCCATCAGCGCGATCAGCGGCAGGACAAACAAACGGTTGCGCATGTCATCTACTCCCCAGTGGACAAGATTCGGATGGTGATTACAGCAAAACCAGGGCCGGCGTGCTTGCTGATCGGTGGTACCCAACGCCGCGGCGTATGCCTGCCAGCGCAACCGTTACGCGGAGCCGGGCGGGCATCCGCGCAGTCCAGCCTGCATCAGGCAATCGTCGGCGCGAGCATCGGCCAAGAAAAAGCCGCCCGGAGGCGGCTTTCTCGGGTCTTGCACGCGCGGCGAAAGCTTAGCGCTGACGCGCCTTGAAACGCGGGTTCGACTTGCAGATCACGAAGACCTTGCCGCGGCGGCGGACCACCTTGCAGTCGCGGTGACGGGTCTTCGCAGACTTCAGGGAGGACAGGACTTTCATGGCACACCTCGGCGTAAACGGTTGGATTCGATGGAAGAGTGCCCGCAATCGAGGGTGCACCCGGAATTAAGCCGGCAATTCTAACCGGCTTTTCGTCGTGCTTTCAAGTGGTTGCATCGCAATCCCCGCGAGCGGCGCTACACTACCGCCTGATGACCTTCCGGAAACCTGAATGACCGACCTTTCGCCCGTCCTTACCATCGATGGTCCCTCCGGCGCCGGCAAGGGCACCGTGAGCCGGATCGTGGCCGCCCGGCTGGGCTGGCATTACCTCGATTCGGGCGCACTGTATCGCGCGGTGGGCGTGGCAGCGAGCTGGGCCGATCTGGATGTCTCCGATCCGGCTGCGCTGGTGCGCTGCACCTTCGACACCAAGGTGGAGTTCGACGATGCCGGCGAGGCAGGGCTGCGGGTGCTGGTCAATGGCGTGGACGCCACCGGCGAACTGCGCCTGGAGACCACCGGCGCACTTGCCTCGGCGATTGCGGCCATTCCCGAGGTGCGCGGCGCGTTGAAGGAACGCCAACGCGCATTCAGGCAGGCCCCCGGCCTGGTCGCGGACGGGCGCGACATGGGCACGGTGATCTTCCCCGATGCCGCCTTCAAGGTGTTTCTGACCGCCAGTGCCGAAGAACGTGCGGGCCGTCGCCATAAACAGTTGATGGAAAAGGGTGTTTCGGTTATCTTTGACGACCTGCTGCGCGAGATCATGGCTCGAGATGCCCGTGATGCGCAGCGGGTGGTGGCGCCATTGCGGCCGGCCGAAGACGCCGTGCTGATCGATACCAGCGGAATGGGGATCGAGGATGTCGTCCAACGTGTGGTCGGGTTGTTGACCGTTCGCGCGTCGTCGTAAGCGTTCCGCAAGCGGGCATGTCCCGCCGACCGTAAGGCGTTCCAAGGCTCCGTCGCACATCCCGTGTGGCGGTTCTACTACTACTTAACCGACTCGCTGTCCGGAGTCGACCAACAGGCTGGGCGCTTGGCATCTGTCGCATTCGACGATCAACGCCCGTGTGTTCAACTGAGTAAAATTCAAATGACAGAATCTTTTGCTGAACTGTTCGAAGCCAGTCAAGCCAATCTGGCGAAGCTGAAGCCGGGCTCCATTGTCACCGGTACCGTCGTGGAAGTGCGCGGCGACGTGGTGGTGATCAACGCTGGCCTGAAGTCCGAAGGCATCGTGCCGATCGAGCAGTTCCGTAATGACGCTGGCGAGATCGATGTCGGCGTAGGCGACCAGGTCAAGGTTGCCCTCGATTCCATCGAGAACGGCTTCGGTGAGACCGTGCTGTCGCGCGAGAAGGCCAAGCGCGCAATGGTGTGGGACGAGCTGGAAGAGGCGTTGGAAAAGAACGAAACCATCACCGGCCGCATCAGCGGCAAGGTCAAGGGTGGTTTCACAGTGGACATCAAGGATGTCCGCGCGTTCCTGCCTGGTTCGCTGGTGGATGTGCGCCCGGTGCGCGACCCGGCCTACCTGGAAGGCAAGGAACTCGAGTTCAAGCTGATCAAGCTGGACCGCAAGCGCAACAACGTGGTGGTTTCGCGTCGTGCCGTGGTCGAGAGCGAGCACTCGGAAGAGCGCGAGCAGCTGATGGACAAGCTGCAGGAAGGCGCGATCCTGAAGGGTGTCGTCAAGAACCTGACCGATTACGGCGCGTTCGTGGACCTGGGCGGTATCGACGGCCTGCTGCACATCACCGACATGGCCTGGAAGCGCGTGCGCCATCCGTCCGAAGTCGTCAACGTCGGCGACGAGCTGGACGTGCGCGTGCTGAAGTTCGATCGCGAGCGTAACCGCGTCAGCCTCGGCCTGAAGCAGCTGGGCGAAGATCCGTGGGACAACATCGCACGTCGTTACCCGGCCAACAGCCGCGTGTTCGGCAAGGTCTCCAACGTCACCGATTACGGCGCATTCGTCGAGATCGAGCCGGGCGTCGAAGGTCTGGTGCACGTCTCCGAGATGGATTGGACCAACAAGAACGTCAACCCGTCCAAGGTTGTGCAGGTGGGTGACGAAGTCGAAGTGATGGTGCTGGATGTCGACGAGGAGCGTCGCCGCATCTCGCTGGGCATGAAGCAGGTTGCCGCCAATCCGTGGGAAACCTTCGCTGCCACCCACAAGAAGAACGACAAGGTGTCCGGCCAGATCAAGTCGATCACCGACTTCGGCATCTTCATCGGTCTGGACGGCGGCATCGACGGCCTGGTCCACCTGTCCGACATCAGCTGGAACACCACCGGCGAAGATGTCGTGCGCAACTACAAGAAGGGCGACACGCTGGAAGCCGTTGTGCTGGCAGTCGATCCGGAACGTGAGCGCATCAGCCTGGGCGTCAAGCAGCTGGAGCAGGATCCGTTCGGCCAGTACATGGCGTCCAACCCGAAGGGTTCGAAGGTCGAAGGCGTGGTGCGTGAAGTGGATGCCAAGGGCGCCACGATCGACCTGGCCGACGGCATCGAAGGCTACGTCGCTGCACGCGACATCGCCAACGAGCGTGTGGACGACGCGACCCAGCACCTGAAGGTCGGCGACAAGATCGAAGCCAAGTTCGTGGGCATGGACCGCAAGGGCCGCACCCTGCAGCTGTCGATCAAGGCCAAGGACGATGCCGAAATGCGCGAAACGCTGGAGGAATACCAGTCTTCGGCCGCATCCGGTGGCATGACCCAGCTGGGCGCGCTGCTGCGTGCACAGTTGAACAGCAACAAGTCCGAGTAAGCGCGTAGCGCTCGCAAGAGCGTGATGGATCGGCCCGGGCTTGCCCGGGCCGATTCCGATGTGTCAGTCGAAAAAAGCAAGTCTTCCCATGACCAAGTCCGAATTGATTGAAATCCTGGCGCGACGTCAAGCGCATCTGAAGGCGGACGACGTGGATCTGGCAGTCAAATCGCTGCTGGAAATGATGGGGCAGGCGCTCTCCGATGGTGATCGGATCGAAATCCGCGGGTTCGGCAGCTTCTCGCTGCATTACCGCCCGCCACGTCTTGGCCGTAATCCGAAGACCGGCGAGTCGGTCGCGTTGCCGGGCAAGCATGTTCCGCATTTCAAGCCTGGCAAGGAATTGCGCGAGCGTGTCAGCTCCGTGGTCCCGGTCGATCTGCTGGATGCGGCTGACTGAGGTCATTCTGCCGCTGCGTTTATGTCGGCTCGGTTAAGCTAAGCCTCTTTCGACGGAGTCTGGCCATGAAGGTGTTTCGCTTGCTGGTGATGTTGGCCTTCCTGCTGGTCGGTCTGATCATCGGTGCGGTCAATTCCCAGGACGTCACTCTCGACTTCCTTTTCTCTAGTGTGCACACGACCTCCGGAATCGCGATCATCGTCGCGCTGCTGGTCGGTGTGTTGATCGGCGCCGGCATGGTGCTGGTCAGTGTGGTCATTCCCCTCTATTCCAAACTGCGCCAGGCCAACAAGGCGGTTGCAGTCAGTCGCGCCGACACCAGGCCCATTGCGCCTGCCGCAGTCGAGCCGCGCCCCTTTGATGGACTGTAAGCGCGTATGGACTTTCTGACCGAGTGGATCTGGTTCTTCCTGTTCGTGCCGTTGGCAGCGCTGGGGGGCTGGGTCGTTGGCCGCCGCGGTGGTCAACGCCACGGCGATACCCAGGTCAGTCGCCTGTCCAGCACCTACTTTCGTGGCCTGAACTATCTGCTCAACGAGCAGCCGGACAAGGCGATCGAGCTGTTTCTGCACATCGCCGAACTGGACAAGGAGACCTTCGAGACCCAGGTTGCGTTGGGGCATTTGTTCCGTCGCCGCGGTGAGGTCGACCGCGCGATCCGGCTGCATCAGGGCCTGGTGCAACGCGCCGACCTGACCGATCAGCAGCGCGTGCAGGCCTTGCTGGCGCTGGGCGAGGACTACATGAAGTCCGGCCTGCTGGATCGCGCCGAGACCGTGTTCACCGAACTGGCGCAACTGGATCAGCGTGCGCCGCAGGCGCTGCGTCACCTGATCGGCATCTATCAGGCCGAGCGCGACTGGGAAAAGGCGATCGACAACGCCACCCGTTACGAAGAAGTCACCGGCGAGCCGATGGGCAAGCTGATTTCGCAATTCGAGTGCGAGCTGGCCGACCGCTATCGTGGCCTGAGCAAGCCCGACGAAGCATTGCAGGCGATCGCGCGCGCCTACCAGGCCGATGGCACCTCGGTGCGCGCCGGCATTCTGGAGGGACGCATCGAAGCCGAGCGCGGACACGACGAAGCGGCAGTGCGCGCGTTCGAGCGCGCTGCGCGGCACGATCCGGAATACCTGCCGGAGATCATTCCCGCATTGATGGCGGCCTATCGCCGGGTCGGCGATATCGCCGGCGCACGTAATTTCCTGTCCGAGATGACCGAGCACTATCGCGGCATCGCCCCGGTGCTGGCATTGACCCAGTTGATGGAAGCCCAGGACGGTGTGGCACCTGCGTTGGCCTACCTGGGTCGCCAGCTCAAGGACCGGCCCTCGGTCCGCGGCGAATCGGCGTTGATCGACCTGACCCTGGCCGAAGGCAGCGACCCGGTCGGCACCTTGCAGGACCTCAAGCACATCACCGACCAGTTGCTGGTGCGCAACCCGAGTTACCGCTGCACCCGCTGCGGCTTCGGCGCCAAGACCCATCACTGGCAATGCCCGAGTTGCAAGGAATGGGGCACGGTCAAGCCGCTGTTGAACTACGCGGTGGTCTGATGCCGCAGGCCTGGCTGTGGTGGTGTCTGTTGCACCTGACGGTCGCGGCACTGGGAACCTGGTTGTTGCGACGTTACGCGCTGCATCGGCGGCTGCTCGATCATCCGGGTGAACGCCGCAGCCATGTGGTCGCGACCCCACGTGGCGGTGGCATGGCAATCGTGGCGGCGCTGCTGTCCGGGTGCGTGGCAGCCGGCGTGATCTGGCCGGCTGCAGGCCCGATTCTTGGTTGGTTCGCGGCCGGGCTGGTGCTGGTGGCCGGCGTGGGTTGGTGGGACGACCATCGTCCGCTCTCGGCCAGGCTGCGTTTTGCGATCCACCTATTGGCGTCGGTCATGCTGGGCTGGCTGGTCAGCCATTACACCGGCAGGCTCTGGGATGGCGTGCTCACCGCCATGGCGTCGGTAGTGTTGATCAACGTCTGGAACTTCATGGACGGCATCAACGGCCTGGCCAGCAGCCAGGCGGCCCTGGCCGCGCTGGCGTTTGCTGCGGTCTTGCCTGGTGCCTGGGCCTGGGCCGGTCTTGCCGTCGCCGCGTCCTGCCTGGGATTTTTGCCGTTCAACTTTCCGCGTGCGCGCATCTTTCTGGGTGATGGCGGCAGTGGTGCGTTGGGATATGTGCTGGCTGCGCTGCTGGCGCTGACGGTGGCCAGCGGCCAGGTGAGCTGGTGGATCAGTTGGTTGCCACTGACAGCATTTCTTGTAGACGCCGGCTTCACGCTGCTGTCTCGCATGCTCGCCGGGCAACGGTGGTGGGAGCCACACGCCCAACATCTCTATCAGCGTCTGGCACGCAGGCTTGAGACGCACGTTCCGGTAACCGGTATTTATTTCGCTTTCAGCGTCGCCGTCGTCTGCTTGTATGTGTTACTTCGTCATGATGCAACTTGGCTGCAGGTATCCGGAGCCCTGGTATGGGGACTGGGTGCCACCGCAATCTGGCACTTCCTGCGCGATGGATTGCGCAATTCCTGAGTAACGGACTTTTATGATTTCCTGGCGTGACCGTTTGACCAAGGCCCTGCCGCAAGCAGCGGTGGTGCTGCATGACCTGTTGATGGTGTGGGTGTGCTGGCAGTTGCTGCATGCAGGCCGCTACTCCATGCTGCGCGAGGCTCCCGATCTGCCGTTATGGGATTGGCGCACCGCGGTGGTCCTGGTCGCGCAAGGCCTGGTGTTCTGGAAGATGGGCCTGTATCGCGGGCTGTGGCGGTTCGCCTCGGTGCCGGACTTGTGGAACATCTTCAAGTCGAGTTTTCTCGGCCTGGTCGCGATCGTGCTGGCGCTGTCCTATGACCGCCTTGATGGTGTGCCGTTGTCGGTGCTGGTCGTCTATCCGTTCGCTCTGTCGGCGCTGCTGGGTACGCCGCGGCTGCTGTATCGGGCCTGGAAGGATTACCAGATCGCGCATTCCGGCGATGCCGCGCAGCGCGTCTTGATCCTTGGCGCGGGCCGTGCCGCCGAAGGTCTGGTCCGTGATCTGCGCCGCACCGGCGCATTCGTGCCGGTCGGCTATCTGGACGATGCCAACAATCTGCATGGCGCCAAGATCCAGGGCCTGAATGTGCTGGGCAACCTGGACCAGGCTGCAGCCATCGCCAAGGAGACGGCGGCCAAACTGCTGGTCATCGCGATCCCGTCGCTGGATGCCTCGGGCATGCAGCGCGTGGTGGCCATCTGCGAAAGTACCGGGCTGCCGTTCCGCATGGTGCCCAAGCTGATCAACGTGCTGGAAGGGCGCTCGTTACCCGGCGAGTTGAAGGAGGTCGCGATCGAGGACCTGCTCAACCGCAAGCCGGTTACCCCGGATTGGCGCCTGATTCGCGACTGGTTGACCAACAAGACGGTGATGGTGACCGGCGCGGGTGGTTCGATCGGGTCGGAAGTCTGCCGCCAGTGCGCCCGGCACGGTGCGCGCCGCATCGTGCTGCTGGAAATCGATGAGCTGGCGCTGCTGACCGTCGATTCGGACCTGCGTCGGTTGTTCCCCGATATCGAGGTGGTGCGTGTGCTTGGCGATTGTGGCGACCCGGCGGTGGTCGCGCATGCCTTGAACACCGCGCTGCCGGATGCCGTCTTTCATGCCGCCGCCTACAAGCAGGTGCCGCTGCTGGAAGAGCAGTTGCGCGAGGCGGTACGCAACAACGTGCTGGCCACCGAAAACGTGGCGCGCGCATGCCAGCGCGCACGCATCGAGACCTTCGTCTTCATCTCCACCGACAAGGCGGTCGAGCCGGTCAACGTGCTGGGCGCGAGCAAGCGCTATGCGGAGATGATCTGCCAGAGCCTGGACGCGCGCGATGCGCCAACGCGCTTCATCACCGTGCGTTTCGGCAACGTGCTGGATTCGGCCGGCAGCGTGGTGCCGTTGTTCCGCGAGCAGATCCGCCAGGGGGGCCCGGTCACGGTGACCCATCCGGATGTGACGCGTTACTTCATGACCATTCCGGAAGCCTGCCAGCTGGTGGTGCAGGCCGCGGCCTCTGCCTCGCATGGCGCGATCTATACATTGGACATGGGTGAGCCGGTGCCGATCCGCCTGCTCGCCGAGCAGATGATCCGTCTTGCCGGCAAGCAACCCGGCAAGGATGTGGCGATCCTCTATACCGGTCTGCGTCCGGGCGAGAAGCTGCACGAAACCCTGTTCTATTCCGACGAAGACTATCGCCCAACCGCGCATCCCAAGATTCTGGAAGCCGGTGTGCGCGAGTTCTCGCACGAGCAGGTGTTGCAGCTGGTGACGCGCTTGCGTGAGGCGGTTAACCGTTACGACATCAAGGCGATGGAGACTGTGCTGGGCAGTCTGATGCCGGATTTTGCGGCTGCTCGACGGAAAGTCGACGCGCGATCTGATACGGTCGTTCCATTCCCCGCACGTGAGGTCAGAAGACTTTAATGAGCAAGCGTATTCGCAAGGCCGTATTCCCCGTCGCAGGTCTTGGGACCCGCTTTCTTCCGGCAACCAAGACGGTGCCGAAGGAAATGCTGCCAATCATCGACAAACCTTTGATCCAGTACGCCGTCGACGAGGCCATCCAGGCCGGTTGCGACACGCTGATCTTCGTGACCAATCGCTACAAGCACTCGATCGCCGACTACTTCGACAAGGCCTACGAGCTGGAGCAAAAGCTCGAGCGCGCCGGCAAGCTCGAACAGCTGGAGCTGGTGCGGCATGCCTTGCCGGAAGGCGTGCGCGCCATTTTCGTGACGCAGGCCGAAGCGCTCGGCCTGGGGCACGCCGTGCTGTGCGCCAAGGCCGTGGTCGGTGACGAGCCGTTTGCGGTGTTGCTGCCGGACGATCTGATCTGGAACCGGGGTGCCGGTGCGCTGACCCAGATGGCCGATGTGGCCGAAGCCTCGGGCGGCAGCGTCATCGCCGTGGAGGATGTGCCGCACGACAAGACCGCCAGCTACGGCATCGTGGCCACCGATGCATTCGATGGTCGCAAGGGGCGCATCAACGCCATCGTCGAAAAGCCCAAGCCGGAAGTGGCACCGAGCAATCTAGCCGTGGTCGGCCGGTATGTGCTCAACCCGAAGATCTTCGAACTGCTCGAAGAGACCGGCGCCGGTGCCGGTGGCGAAATCCAGCTGACCGATGCGATTGCCGGACTGCTGCAGCAGGAAACCGTCGACGCCTACCGCTTCGAGGGCCGTCGTTTCGATTGCGGCGCGCATATCGGCCTGATCGAGGCCACCGTGCATTTCGCGCTTGAGCACGAGAAGCATGGCGGGCCGGCCAAGGAAATCCTGCGCACCGCATTGGCCGAGGCCGACGCGCGCGGCTGATTGCCTGGCCATCGCCTGCATCCACGAACGACGCCATCCGGCGTCGTTCGTCGTTTGGGGCCTCGCTGGGCGAGAACGCCGTACCGCTGGCTGATCGACACGTCAGGCGGCTTTGCTAGCGTGGCACGCTGGTGCAAGTCCGTGGTACGCGCCTGCGGCTAGAATCCTCGGCATGAGCCAGCCTGCCGAATCCAGCGAACTGATCAACGTGGTGGCCTTGCTGGGCGCTGCCGTGGTCGCCATCCCGCTGTTTCGACGTCTGGGCCTGGGTTCGGTACTGGGTTATCTGGCCGCGGGTCTGGCGATCGGTCCGTTCGGCCTGGGCCTATTCGATGACCCGCAGGCGATCCTGCACGTGGCCGAGTTGGGCGTGGTGATGTTCCTGTTCGTGATCGGGCTGGAAATGCGGCCGTCCCACCTGTGGAGCCTGCGCAAGGAGATCTTCGGCCTGGGGACGCTGCAGATCGCAGTGTGCGCGCTGGTGCTGACCGGCATCGGCCTGTTGCTCGGCTTCGCGCCGCCGGTGGCATTCGTGGCTGCATCCGGCTTCGTGCTGACCTCCACGGCGGTGGTGATGCAGTTGCTGGCAGAGCGGGGCGATGTCGCCTTGCCGCCGGGCCAGAAGATCGTGGCGATCCTGTTGTTCGAGGACCTGTTGATCGTGCCGCTGCTGGCGATCGTGGCCTGGATGGGCGCCAACGGCGACCCGCAGGCGGCGACGCAACGCTGGCAGGACATCGGCATCGGTCTGGCCTGCATCGTCGGCCTGGTGGTGGCGGGGCGCTGGCTGCTCAATCCCTTGTTCCGCATCCTGGCCGCGTCCAAGGCGCGCGAGGTGATGACGGCGGCGGCATTGCTGGTGGTGCTGGGCGCGGCGCTGTTGATGCAGGTCGGTGGGCTGTCGATGGCGATGGGCGCGTTTCTGGCCGGTGTGCTGCTGTCCGAATCCACCTTCCGGCATCAGATCGAGGCGGATATCGAGCCGTTCCGCGGCATCCTGCTGGGGCTGTTCTTCCTGGGCGTCGGCATGAGCCTGGACCTGCATGTGGTTGCGGCCGACTGGCGGCTGATCGTGGCCGGTGTGCTGGCCCTGATGCTCGGCAAGGGCGTGTGCATCTACGCGGTGGCGCGGCTGATGCGCAGCGACCATCGCCAGGCGCTGGATCGTGGCGTGCTGATGGCGCAGGGCGGCGAGTTCGCCTTCGTGCTGTTCGCGGCGGCATCGGCGTCCGGCGTCATCGACGCGCAGGTCAACGCCAGCCTGACGGCAATCGTGGTGTTGTCGATGGCGCTGACGCCGCTGTTCGTGCTGTTGCAGCGACGGCTGACGCCGGCCGCCCAGCCGTCGCTGGAAGGCGTGGAAGCCGTCAGTGGCCAGACCGGCAGCGTACTGATCATCGGGTTCGGGCGCTTCGGGCAGGTTGCCAGCCAGTCGCTGCTGGCGCGCGATGTGGATGTGACCATCATCGATAACGACATCGAGATGATCCAGAGCGCGGAACAGTTCGGCTTCAAGATCTACTACGGCGACGGCACCCGGCTCGATGTGCTGCATGCCTCCGGTGCGCACAGCGCACGCGCGATCGCGATATGCATCGACAACCGCGAGGCGGCCAATCGCATCGTCGAGCTGGCAACGCGCGAGTTCCCGCACGCCAGGTTGCTGGTGCGCTCGTTCGACCGTGAGCATTCATTGCAGTTGGTCGCTGCCGGGGTGGACTACCAGATTCGCGAGACCTTCGAGTCGGCGGTGGCGTTCGGGCAGGCGGCCCTGGTCGAGCTGGGCGTGGACGAGGACGAGGCGGTCACCATCGCGCGCGCGATCCGGCGTCGCGATGCCGAGCGGTTCGAACTGGAGATTGCAGCCGGCAATACGCGTGCCGGTGCGGTGGCAGGGCTGATGTACGGCAATCTCACGCCCACCGTGCCCAAGCCCACGCCGTTCACCCCGCCGCGGCGGGAGAGCCGCACGCTCAATCCCGATGCGGTACCGCAGGCCACTCAGCCCGAAGCCGTGACCCGCGACTGAGTCGTGTGTGGCTGGCGAGCACCGCAGCGGGTTCGGCGCTGGGATTGCCTCGGCTGGTCGAGAAAAAACCTGGGGTGATAGAGCGGCCGGCACCAAGCTGCCGGCCTGAGCTGACAAGTCGACCGGCTCAGCCGTGCCGGCGTTGAGCGGCCGCGAAGGCTTCCAGTTGCTCGGGCGTGGCGTCTTTCTGGTGCTGCTGTTTCCAGTCGGCAAACGGCATACCGTAGACCGCTTCGCGTGCCTGCTCCTTGCTCATCGGCTGGCCGTGCGCTTCGGCGGCTTCGCGGTACCAGTCGCCCAGGCAGTTGCGGCAGAAGCCGGCCAGGATCATCAGATCGATGTTCTGCACATCCGGGCGCTGCTGGTTGAGATGCTGCAACAGACGGCGAAATGCGGCCGCTTCGATGGACGTGGTGATGGAATCGGGTGTCGAGGTGGTGTCGGTCATGACGGAATCGGGGACAATAGACGGCCTTCGACTCTACACCTGACGCCCCATGACCGTTTCCGCGCCAGCTGCCTCTGCTCCGGCCCGCCTTCTCGATGGTCGCCGCATCGCCGAGGAACTGCTCGACGGGCTGAAGCTGCGCGTGGATGCGCGCCTGGCCGCCGGCAAGACGCGCCCCGGGCTGGCGGTGGTGCTGGTCGGCGGGGATCCGGCCTCGTCGGTGTATGTGCGCAACAAGCGGCGTGCCGCGGAAAAGGTTGGCATCGAGGCCTTCGATTACGACTTGCCGCAGGGCACCAGCGAGGCGGAGTTGGCGCGGCTGATCGACCAGCTCAATGCCGATTCCAAGATCCACGGCATCCTGATCCAGCTGCCGTTGCCGGGCATCCCCGATGCCAATCGCCTGATCCAGCGCATTGATCCGCGCAAGGACGTCGACGGCTTCCATCCGCAGAATGTCGGGCACCTGGCGCTGCGCGAGTTCGGCCTGCGTCCGTGCACGCCGCGCGGCATCGTGACCTTGCTGGGGCACACCGATCAGCCGGTGCGCGGCCGCAACGCGACCATCGTGGGCGTGAGCAATCACGTCGGCCGGCCGATGGGCCTGGAGCTGCTGATCGCCGGTTGCACGGTCACCAGCTGCCACAAGTTCACCCCGCCCGAGGTGCTGGAAGCCAGCGTTCGCAATGCCGACATCCTGGTGGTGGCGGTCGGTCGCCCGGGCCTGATTCCGGGCGAATGGGTCAAGCCGGGCGCAGTGGTGATCGATGTCGGCATCAATCGGCTGGACGACGGCCGCCTGGTCGGCGATGTCGGTTTCGACGCAGCGGTGCAACGTGCGGCCTGGATCACGCCGGTGCCGGGTGGAGTCGGGCCGATGACGGTCGCCACGCTGATGCAGAACACGCTGGAAGCGGCCGACGCGGCTGGCTGAGGCGCGTGTAACGCTGCATTGCAGTCGCGTTGTGTCTTCGTGAAGGCTTTCAGGGTAAAATGCCGCGCTTCCCCAAACTCGGGTCCGCCGATGCTCCGCATCCAGGCTGAAGCTCTCACCTACGACGACGTTTCCCTCGTCCCCGCTCATTCGATCGTCCTGCCCAAGGACGTCAGCCTGGAAACCCGGCTGACCCGCGATCTGCGCCTGAAACTGCCGATTCTCTCGGCCGCGATGGACACAGTGACCGAGCACCGCCTGGCGGTGGCCATGGCCCAGCTGGGCGGCATCGGCATCATCCACAAGAATCTGACCCCTGCGCAGCAGGCGGGCGAAGTTGCCCGGGTCAAGAAATTCGAATCCGGCGTCATCACCGAGCCGTTCACGGTGAGCCCGGACACGACCATCGGCGAGGTGCTCAAGCTGACCCGCGCGCGCAACATCTCCGGCGTGCCGGTGGTGGATGGCAGCGAACTGGTCGGCATCGTCACCAGCCGCGACATGCGCTTCGAGAAGAAGCTCGACGATCCGGTCCGCCACATCATGACCAAGAAGGATCGCCTGATCACCGTGCGCGAAGGCGCCAGTGACGAGGAAGTGCTGGAGCTGCTGCACCGCAACCGCATCGAAAAGATCCTGGTGGTCAACGACAGCTTCGAGCTGCGCGGCCTGATCACGGTCAAGGACATCCAGAAGAAGACCGACAACCCCAACGCGGCCAAGGACGGGTCCACGCGCCTGCTGGTCGGCGCGGCGGTCGGCGTGGGCGGCGACACCGAACAGCGCATCGAACTGCTGGCTGCGGCCGGCGTGGACGTGGTCATCGTCGATACCGCGCACGGCCACTCGCAGGGCGTGATCGATCGCGTCGCCTGGGTCAAGAAGGCGTATCCGCAGCTGCAGGTGATCGGCGGCAACATCGTCACCGGCGATGCCGCGCTGGCACTGATGGACGCCGGTGCCGATGCGGTCAAGGTCGGCGTGGGCCCAGGGTCGATCTGCACCACGCGCGTGGTCGCCGGTGTCGGCGTGCCGCAGATCACCGCGGTGGACATGGTCGCCGAGGCGCTGCAGGACCGTATTCCGCTGATCGCCGATGGCGGCATCCGCTACTCGGGCGACATCGGCAAGGCGCTGGTCGCCGGCGCCTCCACGGTGATGGTCGGCGGCCTGTTCGCCGGCACCGAGGAAGCCCCGGGCGAGGTCGAGCTGTTCCAGGGCCGCAGCTACAAGAGCTACCGCGGCATGGGCAGCCTGGGCGCGATGGAGAAGGGGTCCAAGGACCGCTATTTCCAGGATTCCAGCGATGCCGACAAGCTGGTGCCGGAAGGCATCGAAGGGCGCGTGCCGTATCGCGGCCCGGTCGGTGGCATCGTCCATCAGCTGATCGGCGGCCTGCGCGCCACGATGGGCTACGTGGGCTGCGCGACCATCGAGGAAATGCGCACCAAGCCGAAGTTCGTCACCATCACCGGTGCCGGCCAGCGCGAAAGCCATGTCCACGACGTGCAGATCACCAAGGAACCGCCGAATTACCGCATGGGCTAATGCCTCCACGCGGGATAGGGGATTCGGGATTGGGGATTGGTATTAGCCCGCCGCATCTCCTTCGGCAGGGCGCATCGCCGCCATCCCGCTGTTGCCAATCTCCAATCCCGAATTCCCAATCCCGGCGCCAATGACCAACATCCACAGCGACAAGATCCTCATCCTCGATTTCGGCGCGCAGTACACCCAGCTGATTGCGCGGCGCATCCGCGAGATCGGGGTGTATTGCGAGATCTGGGCCTGGGATCATGACCCGTCGGAGATCGCCGGTTTCGGCGCCAAGGGCATCATTCTGTCCGGTGGTCCGGAGTCGACCACCTTGCCGGGTGCGCCGGTCGCGCCGCAGGAAGTGTTCGACAGCGGCTTGCCGGTGTTCGGTATCTGCTACGGCATGCAGACGCTGGCTGCGCAGCTGGGTGGTGCGACCGAGGCGGCGGACCAGCGCGAATTCGGTCATGCCGAAGTCGATGTGGTGGCTGCCGATGCCTTGTTCGCAGGGCTGACCGATCACGCCGGCGCGTCGCGTCTCAATGTGTGGATGAGCCACGGCGACCACGTGTCGCAGGTGCCGCCGGGCTTCACCGTCACCGCGGTGACCGACCGCATCCCGGTGGCGGCGATGTCCAACGAGGACAAGCGCTGGTACGGCGTGCAGTTCCATCCCGAGGTCACCCACACGCTGCAGGGCCAGACCTTGCTGCGCCGCTTCGTGGTCGATGTCTGCGGCTGCCAGACGCTGTGGACGGCGGCCAACATCATCGACGACCAGATCGCGCGCGTGCGCGAGCAGGTGGGCGATGACGAAGTGATCCTGGGCCTGTCCGGCGGCGTCGATTCGTCGGTGGTCGCCGCGCTGCTGCACAAGGCGATCGGCGACAAGCTGACCTGCGTGTTCGTCGATACCGGCCTGCTGCGCTGGCAGGAAGGCGACCAGGTGATGGCGATGTTCGCCGAGCACATGGGCGTGAAGGTGATCCGCGTCAACGCGGCCGATCGTTACTTCGCCAAGCTCGAAGGCGTCAGCGACCCGGAAGCCAAGCGCAAGATCATCGGCAACCTGTTCGTGGATATCTTCGACGAGGAATCCAACAAGCTGGCCAATGCCAAGTGGCTGGCGCAGGGCACGATCTATCCGGACGTGATCGAGTCGGCCGGCAGCAAGACCGGCAAGGCGCACGTGATCAAGAGTCACCACAACGTCGGCGGCCTGCCCGAGCACATGAAGCTGGGCCTGGTCGAGCCGTTGCGCGAATTGTTCAAGGACGAAGTGCGCCGCCTCGGTGTCGAACTCGGCCTGCCGCGCACGATGGTGTACCGCCATCCGTTCCCGGGCCCGGGCCTGGGCGTGCGCATCCTGGGCGAAGTGAAGCGCGAGTACGCCGAATTGCTGGCCAAGGCCGATGCGATCTTCATCGACGAACTGCGCAAGGCCGATCTGTACGACAAGACCAGCCAGGCGTTTGCGGTGTTCCTGCCGGTCAAGTCGGTCGGTGTGGTCGGCGATGCACGCGCCTACGAATGGGTGATCGCACTGCGCGCAGTGGAGACCATCGACTTCATGACCGCGCACTGGGCGCACCTGCCGTACGATTTCCTCGGCACGGTGAGCAACCGCATCATCAACGAACTGCGCGGCGTCTCGCGCGTGGTCTACGACATCTCCGGCAAGCCGCCGGCGACGATCGAGTGGGAGTGACATCAGGTTTTCGGTGACTGTCGCCAGTCGTCGAAAAGATGAGGCAAGTATCGATGATGGTGAAATAGTCCGGGTGCGCATGCGCCCGGACCCCGCCGTTGGCGGGGGAGGGTGAGGCGTGCTGCACTCAGGTACGTTCGACCTTCGCGGATGATGGGATGCTGGCCTGCGCTCGTGCCGTTGCTGGATGCCAGGATCACCCTCTAGAAGCGCGGGCTGCATTACGCCTTTGCGTCAAACAAGACCGCAGCGGGATACCCTGCGCTCGACGAAGCGTTTCGACCAGAGCCGCAGTCATGCCTGCACGATCCGCACGGCTTCGACGCGCAATGATCGCCATGCACCGCACGCGCCTAGCCCAATGCCTAAACTGCAGCGACGCCACCGTCGACGAAAAGCTCATGGCCGGCGACAAAGCTGCTCTCGCTGGATGCCAGGAAGAGGACTGCCCGTGCTACCTCGTTCGGTTCGGCCAACCGCCCGAGCGGGACACTCTTGCTCAGCGCCTCTTCAACTTCGGGCTGCGAGTCGAGGTAGCTGCGTATCAGGCGCGTCTGCGTGCCACCAGGCGAGACGACGTTCACGCGGATGCCTCGCTCCTTGAGGTCAGTGGTCCAGCTTCGGGCAAACGAGCGCACCGCGGCCTTGCTGGCGTTGTAAAGAGACTGGCCTGGCAGACCCTTGCTGCCGGCGATGGAGCCGTTGAGGACGATAGCGCTGCCCGCAGTCATCAGCGGTAGCGCTTTTTGCACGGTGAACACCATGCCTTTCACATTGACGTCGAAGGTCGTGTCGAAATGCGTCGCGTCGATCGCGTCGAGGGGGACGACCTCGTAGATGCCCGCATTCGCGAACACGACATCGACCTTGTGGTGATCGCGTTGGATGCGTTCGTAAAGCCGCGCGACGTCGTCGGAATTGGTGACATCGCCTTGCACACCGACTGCTCCGTGGCCGATCTCCTTGACGGCCTCGGTAAGTGCGTCCTGCCGACGCCCGGTGATGTACACGTGCGCGCCTTCCATGGCGAACAGCTTCGCCGTTGCCAGGCCGATGCCGTCGCTGCCCCCCGTGATCACCACCACTTTGTCCTCGAAACGGTTCGTCATTTGCCAGCGCCTTTTTCAAATATGGAGGATTGCTCCACTTATGATATGGAGGTAACCTCCACTTGACAAGAGAGGGAGGAAAACGTGTGAGTGATGAACCTGCCCTTCGGGCTGACGCGCAGAAAAATCGGGAACTCATCCTTTCTGCAGCTGAAGCGCTCTTTCTGGAAAAAGGAGCTGGTGTCCCGCTCGAGGAAGTTGCCAGGCGCGCAGGTGTCGGCATCGGTACGCTGTATCGTCGCTTTCCCACGCGCGAGGCACTGTTAGCCGCGACCAGCAACGAGCGTTTCCTGTCGCTGGCGCAAGCCAGCCGTGCGCGCGACCGAGACCTTGCTCCAGGCGAGGCGGTACGCGCGTACCTGGAAGAACTTGCCAGGAACACGAGCATTTATCAGAGCCTTGCTGCTTCGATCGGGGCTGTTATCCAATGTGGGACGCCCGGCTGTCATGCGATCACCGCGGAAGGGCGACGGCTGCTTCAGCGCGGGCAGGACGCGGGTGCGATCCGTGGCGACGTCACGTATGAGGACTTCATTTGCGTGGTGACTGCCATCTCCCTTGCAGTCGAAAATGACCAATCATCGAAATCGCGTATCGGGCATTTCGTCGACTTGTTCTTGAATGGCATAAGCGTGAAAAGTCTGGATTAGCCAGCGATAATTCAGCTATCTCCGCACGAGTGGGCGCGAAAAAAAGCCGCGCAATGCGCGGTTTGATCCTGGATCCACTGCAGTTGCCTGTCAGCGCAGCTTGGCCAGCGCCACGCGCGCATCGGCCATGAACTTCTGTGTTTCCTGCGGCGTGGAGAGGTTGGCGCCCAGCTGATTGAGCACTTGTTCGATGTCGCTCGATGCGTCCCAGGCTTCGTCGCAGAGCATACCCGCGATCGGGCCGAGATAATTCAGCGCGACTTTTTCCAGTGCATCGCGGACGCGCTCGTCGGGTGGGGAGCCAGCGCCTGCAGGTGCTGCGTTCGGTGCGGCGAGCGGCGTTGCTGCGGCCTGTGCCTGGGCCGCTGCAACCGCCGCACCACCCAGATCCTGTTCGAAACCGCCCATCAACCATTGCCGCGAGTCGTCGCTCAGCAGCGAGGGCTTGCCCATGCCGGCGCCGGGGTCGGCCTGGAAGCGGGCCTTGGCCGCATTGACCATGGTGAGGCGTTGCACCGCCTCGTCATTGCGCAGCATGCGGAACACCACTTCTTCGATCTGCCCGGCGTTGAGGCGGATGATGCAGGAGTGGTTCTCCTCGGTGACGATGAACAGAAAGCCGGACGCCTTCTTCAGTGCCAGCGCCTTGAGCTCGCGCAGGACCTCGATCAGCGGACGGAATTCAGTGGACATGGCGTCTTCCTTGCATCATCTGGTACGGAGTGGGTGCGCGCAGCTCAGCGTTTGCTGAGCCGCTCCATGGCCAGCCGGACACTGTTGGACAGGCGGGAGATGGCGCGCGCCAGGGTACCAATTTCATCCTTGAGGTTGACCTCGTCGATGGTGTGGTTCCACTTGCCCAGGCTCAGCTCTTCGGCCACGGTGGTCAGGTGCTGGATCGGGCGCAACACGCGGCTCCAGATCAACGCCCACTGCAGGCCGAGCAACAGCGCGCACACCAGCAGGCCGATGCCGGCGATCCACAGCGACTGGCGCACGATCACGCCATTGACGTCGCTCTTGGGATAAGCCGACACCAGGGTGAAGCCCCAATCGGGCACTTCCTGCTTGGTGACGACCCAGTCGTTGGGCGTTTCCTTGACGATCCGCTCGATGGTGGCGGTGTCGGTGGTGGCACCGGTGGTGGACTGGAAGCGCAGCTTGTTCTTGCTGTCGAACACGGCGATGAAGCCGGAGTCGAGCACGCGACGGCTGCTGACCACGTTTTCCAGCGCCTGGGTGTCGGCCTTGTAGCCGACGTACCAGGCACCGATCACGCGCTTGTCGTTGCCGGCGAAGATCGGCTCGTAGCCGGTGACGTACGGATTGCCGAGGATGTCGACCACGCCGTAGAAGCTTTCGCCGTTGCGCAGCTTGGCGGCGGCCTGGCCGTTGGGATCGAGCACGGTGCCGATGGCGCGGCTGCCGTCGTCCTTCTTGACGTTGGTGGAGATGCGCACGAAGTCATCGCCGGTACGCGAGAACAGCGTGGCGGTGCCTTCGTGGATGGCGGTGACCTCGTCGAGCATGTCGAAGACGTTGGCCTGCGCCTTCTGGCCCAGCAGCAGGTCGTTGGCGCTGCGCTCGCCCACGCGCACTTCGTTGCCGACGCTGGCGGCGCCGTGTGCGTTGGCTTCCTTGCGCAGCTGGCGCATGGAGGAATTGACGCGATCGAGCATCATCGCGCGGGTGACCGAGAACAGGGTCTGCAAGGACACCGACTGGCGCTCGATCGCGTCGCCGGTCTCGAACTTGACCCGGTTCGCTTCGGTAATGGCCAGAATGACCGTCAGTGCCACCACCACGACCAGCACCAAGGCCAGCACCGGCAACAGCAGGCGCACCCGCAAAGAGTGACGAAGCATCGCAATTCCCCTGAACGCGTTTAGTGATTGGATCGAACGCCGTCGCAGCCCCCCGGCAGCGGTCGGACCTAGCCGTTATCGGCTGTTGCGCATGATGCTGAAGCGGCCCCCACGCCGCTGGCGGTGCATACGATAGCTCAAGCCGATCGATTTGACAGTGCGCGTCGATCGCATCGTGCGCCTTGCGTTCAAGAATGGTGGACCGGGTTACAGAGTTCGGGCTGGCGGGCGCGGTGGGCGGCAAGATCGGCTAGCCCTCCAGGGGCGATCCATCGCGGCGCCGTCGGTGAGCCGGCCGATGCGCGCGGTGGCGTCTTTGTGTCACGCCTGCCGTTGCCGCGCTACCGCGATGACCGGATACAGCGGTGTTTGAAGAGCGACCTACGCTTGCGATCTGCCTGGTCGCAGGCGGCTCAGGTTTCCAGCGACAGGATTCCCCGGCGCAGGGCAACGGTGACCGCATGGGTGCGATCGCGCACGCCGAGCTTGGCCAGGATGTTCTTCATATGCGCCTTGACCGTCTCTTCGGAAATGCTCAAGGCATTGCCGATCTGCTTGTTGGAGCATCCGGTGGCCACCAGGCTCAGTACCTCCGTCTCGCGGGCGGATAGCGCGTCGTCGAGCACGTGGGCGGCGATGTTTTCGGCCACCGACGCCGGAACATGCCGCCGCTGGCCGCGGCGCACGTCGCGAATGGTGTCGACCAGCTCGCGGCGCAGCGCGCTCTTGAGCAGATAGCCGCAGGCGCCGGCCTGCAGTGCGCGCACCGCACGCACATCGCCCGTATAGGTGGTCAACACGATGACCTTGGCGGCGGGGTCGACACGGCGGATGCGCTGGATGGCTTCGACGCCATCCACGCGCGGCATCTGCAGATCCATCAGCACCACGTCCGGGCGCAGGCTGGCGTAGCAGGCCACGGCCTGTTCGCCGTCTTCGGCTTCGCCGACCACACGCATGTCGTGTTCGGCGGCGAGCATGGCACTGAGACCGTCGCGCAGCAGCGGATGATCGTCTACCACCAGCACGTCGGTCGGTTTGACCATCTCAGCCATTGGAGCTCTCCGTGGATCGTGCAGGTCGAAATCGCCACCACCAGCGCGGTGGCGTCGCATAGGCGGTACGGGCCGGAAGCGTGATCTGGATTGCGGTGCCGCTGCCTGGACGCGACCACAACTGCATCTTGGCGCCGATGCGTTTGGCGCGTTCCTGCATGCCGGTCAGCCCCCAGTGGCCGGTGCGTGCATGCCCATGCAGCACGTCCGGATCCAGGCCGCAGCCATCGTCGCGGATGCGCAGCACGAAGTCACGTGAACCGTAACGCAGTTCCAGCGCGATGCGCGCGGCGCCTGCATGGCGATCGGCATTGGCCAATGCTTCGCGGCCAAGCTGGAACACTTCGTCGGCCACCATCGGACGCAGCGCCACCGGGCGTCCTTCGACCGACACCTGCAGTTCGGCAGACGGCGGTGGCATGGTGGCCTCGCGTGCGCGCTGCAGTGCGGCGGCCAGATCCTGGCGCAGCGAATAACTGTCGCGCAGGCCGTTGACGCGGTCGCGGCCTTCGACCAGCGCATTCTCGGCCAGGTCGACCGCCTGTTCGAGCTCCAGCCGCCGCGGGTCGTCCTGCGGCAACGAGCGGCTGGCGGCATGCAGCCGCAGGATCAGGCCCTGCGTGCCCTGCAACAAGGTGTCGTGCAACTCGCGCGCGATGCGTTCGCGTTCGCGGTAGCGCTCTTCCAGGCGTGCACGCAGGCGTCCGGCAATACGCCGGGTGCGCATGCGCCACAGCATCGCAAGCGTCAGCAGCAGGGCGAGCGCAACGCACACCTTGGATTGCCAGGTTTGCACGAAGGCCGCTTCGATGACGAAATCCAGCGTGTCGCCGCGCGCGTTCCACACGCCATCGTTGTTGGCGGCGGCAATGCGGAAGCGGTAACGGCCGGGCGCGAGGTTGGTATAGAACGCCTCGTTACGGTTGCCGGCGTCCTGCCATTGCGCGTCCACGCCCTCCAGCCGGTAGCGGAAGCGCACGCGTTCGGGCCGGGTCAGGCTCACAGCGTCGTAGCCGATGCGCAGGCGGTGCGTCCACTTGGGCAGGCGCAGCCCGGCGGTGCGCGGGTAGGGACGGTCGTCGGCGACCACGTCGGTGATGAAGACCTCCGGCGCGGTGGGGTTGCGGTAGGTCTGTTCCGGGTCCAGCCAGGCCAGGCCCTGGTTGGTGGTGAACCACAACAGGCCGTCGTCGGCGGCGATGGCCGTGGGGACCGGTGTGGCCTGCTGGGCGACACCGGGCAACCCGTCCATGATGTCGTACAGGCGCAGCGCCGGGCTGACCACGCCCGATTGCACGCTCTGTAGCAACGCACGTTGAGCGATCTGCACCACGCCGCGGTTGCCGTTCAACCACAGCGTGCCGTGCCGGTCCTGCACGATGCCGGTGATGCCCTGCAGGAGCGGATTGGTCTGATCGGCCACTTGCCGGAACCGGCCGTCGGCGCCCAGCGCTGCCAGCCCGGTTTCGCCGGCGACCAGCGTGAGCGACGGGCCTTGCCAGATGGCGGTGATCGGCCCCACCGACAGGCCATCTTCTGCGCTGTAGCGCGTCACCTGCCGGCCCTGCAGCAGGCGCGCATCGCCCTTGGTGGTGCCCACCCACAGGCCGCCATCGCGCGTATTGGCGAGCACCGTGCACGGGCTATCCTGCAGATCGGGCAGCGGCTGCCAGACGTTGCCGTCGAAAGCGTAGGGGCCGCCGGCATCCGGGCAGATCCGGGGATGGTTGCGGTTGTCCACGACGAAGGCGCGGATGGCGCCGGTCGCCAGGCCGAGCGGCAGCGCCACCGGTTGCACGCGGCCGACCTGCAGACGTAGCAAGGCGTGCTCGCCAAGCACCCAGCCATTGGCGGTCGCCGGCACATCCAGGATGTGGTGGGACGCACCACGCTGCAAACCTTCCACGCGATCGCGGCTCAAGGCCAGCAGCCGGCCATCGCGCAGGCTGGCCAGGAGCGGGCGTGCGGCGGTGCCCGGGGCGGGACTGAAGGTCGCCACGGCCATCGCCTGGCCCGGCAGCAAGGACGCCAACGGCAGCAACGCGCGATGTCGGAACCGGTTGAGGCCCAGATTGGTGCCGGCCCACAGATTGCCTTCGCGGTCCTCGAGCAAGGGGCCGGCAGTGGCCGAGGTCAGGCCTTGTACGGTTCCGAAGCGTTCCAGCACCGGCGTGGGCGATGTGGGCAGGGCGATCCGGAACAGGCCATGCGCCGCGTAGTCGCTGCCCCATAGCGCGCCATCGCGCATGAACCGGATGCGCCGCGCGAACAGCCCGGGAAATTGCAGCCGGGCACGGGCCGTGGCGGGCAGCACGTGGCCCTGCGCATCGGTCAACGCAAACACGCCGCGGTACGGGTCTGCGACCCAGATCGCTCCGCCCGGACTTTCGGCCATGGTGACGTAGAGACCCACCTGCTGGCCGCTGGGTTCGAAGCGTTTGGCGCCGGGCCGCAACGACAGAATCTGGGTACCGTCGCTGACCCAGAGCGTGCCGCGCACATCGCGCAGCAGCCAATGCGCGCGCTCGGCGGTGTAGCCCCAGTCGGCGCCTGCACGCTGCCAGCGTTGCCCGTCGAACCAGCACAAACCGCCATCGATGGCGGCCCACCAGCGCCCACTGCCGTCGTGCTCAATGCGGAACACCATGCCGGCGGGCACGTCCTTGCCCGGGCTGAAGTGCGTCAGGTGACCGTCGGCAACGCGATCGATGCCGGCGTTGAAGTAGCCGATCCAGGCGGTATCGTCCGGCGCCAGCGCAAGCGTGGTCATGTTGTGCGATGCATAGGCCTCGCCATCCGGCGCCGCCTGCCGCGCGAAACGGTCGCCATCGAACTGAAACAGGCCAAATCCGGTCGCCAGCCACAATGGCCCGGCCTCGGCTTGCTGGATATCCCAGATATCGGCCGGTGCGCCGCGCTCGGTGCTCCAGGCGGTGTGGTGGAATTGCAGCAGCCCCGCACGCGTTGCGGCGATGCCTTGGGCGTACACGGGATTGCACGGCCACCCGCAACTGCACATCACAACGATCACCGCCGCGCACAGGCGCCAGAGCAGGTGGAATCGGATGGGGGGCTCGCGCGGCATTGCAGCATTGTCGGGCGAGATCGGGGCCAAGCACCACCACCTCTTTCGGGGGAGGCAGGTCGGGCAGGAAATCGGCTACGCATGGACCGGCATGTTGCGTGGGATGCGTGCGTGTCGCTGCGATGCAGTGTGCGCCGAGCTGGATGCCACCGGTTGGCTGCAGCAGTGATGACGCCGCCTCGTAGCGTGCCAGTCGTGCGCTGGCGTCCGCTTGGTTTGCGTGTGGTGCGGGTGTCGGCTTGGACACTGCAAAGCGCGACAGAAACAACGGCGCGGTATCGCCGCTGCATCGGCGTGCATGCGCGGTGCATGCCATGGCGATGCACCCATGCGATCCCATGCGTGCTTGTGGCAGCACGCGTGTCGCTCACCCGAAAGAGTGAGCGATCGGCCTCACCATCAGGGGTGGGGCGATCGGCAGGTTCGCCCCACCATGGCGGCATTCCCCGCCGGAGACGCCACATGGCACGTCTGACTGCCGCCGGTCGCCTCGATCTGCATGCAGGCAACACCAACGCACTGTACGCCCCGCGCGCACGTGCCGTGGCCAGAGCGCTGCAGTACATCGACACGCATCTGTATGAGCCCATCGGCGTCACGCAACTGGCCGGCGCCGCCTGCATGAGCCGCTTCCATTTTGCGCGCGTGTTTCGCGATGCGCTGGGCGCCAGCCCGATGGAGTATCTGCGTCGTCGTCGCCTCGAACGCGCCCAGGCCATGCTGCGCGAAGGCGGCCACACCATCAGCCAGATCGCCACCGATCTGTGCTTCTTCGATCAAAGCCATTTCGTCCGCAGCTTCCGCAACGCCACCGGCTGCACGCCGGCGCGCTTTGCCGCGCAAGTGGCGAACGATCCCTGCGCCGCGCGTGCCCAGCCGCGTGCGCATCGGCACAGCGACGGTTCTTTTTCATCCTCCCTGGAGCATCACGCATGACCACCGCCACCGCCGTCCCCGGTAAGTCCCTGTTGTCGCCCGGTGATCACGCGCTGATCCTGATCGACCATCAATCGCAGATGGCGTTCGCCACGCATACCATCGACATCTCGGCGCTGCGCAACAACGTGTCGCTGATTGCCAAGGGCGCCAAAGGCTTCAAGGTGCCGGTGATCTTGACCACCGTTGCAGAGAAGTCGTTCTCCGGCCCACTGTTTCCCGAGCTGCCGGAGATCTTTGCCGGCGAACTGGTGTTCGATCGCACCAGCATGAATGCCTGGGAAGACCAGGGTGTGATCGATCGCGTCAACGCCATCGGCAAGCAGCGTCTGGTGATTGCCGGGCTGTGGACCAGCGTCTGCATCGTCGGCCCGACGCTGTCGGCGGTCGAGCAGGGGTTCGAGGTCTACGTCATCACCGATGCCTGCGGCGATGTCAGCGACGAAGCGCACGAGCGCGCGGTGACGCGGATGGTGCAGGCCGGCGCCGCCCCCATCACCAGCGTGCAGTACCTGCTGGAACTGCAGCGCGACTGGGCACGCAGCGACACCTACGACCTCACCACCGGCATCGCGCGTGCGCATGCGGGCGGCTACGGCATCGGCATTCAGTACGCCAAAACCATGTTCGGCGCGCAGGAAGGCGGGCATTGAACGCATCGGCACCACGTGGCAACGCCGGCCTTGCAGCGGCATTGCTGATGCTGCGCATTGCCGGCGGCGGTTTCCTGTTGCCGCATGGCCTGGGCAAGTTGCTGGGATGGTTTGGTGGGCCGGGGCTGGCTGGATTTGCCGCTGAATTACAGCAATTCGGCTTTCCGTCTGCGCAACCGTTGCCGTTGCTGCTGGCCTTGGTGCAGACGCTCTCGGGGCTGGCGGTGTTACTGGGTCTGTGGACGCGCGTCAGTGCTGCACTGGCGGCGGTGTTCATCGCCACCACCGTCGTGGTGGCCGTGCCCAAGGGCTGGTTCTGGATGCACGGCGGGATGGAATACCCGCTGATGTGGCTGCTGGTGTTGCTGGGGCTGGTTGCCGCTGGCGGTGGCGCATGGTCGCTGGATGGGCTGCGCAGGCGTGGTGCGGCATGAGCGGCGTACCGAATGATCACCATGCCGGGCGGCGCTTGTGGATGCAGGCCGCCGCCGCCGGTCTTGCGTTGGGCGCCTTGCCCGGCGCCTGGTCTGCTTCAAGGAAGTCTCCGATGGTCGATCTTGTCGTTCGCAACGCACGCATCACTACCCTCGATCCACGTCAGCCCAGCGCCACCGCCATTGCAGTGACCGATGGACGCATCGTTGCGGTGGGCGACGATGCGCAGATCATGGCGCTGGCAGCTGGCGCCCGCAGCATCGATGCGCAAGGCCGACGCCTGTTGCCCGGCCTCAATGACAGCCACACCCATCTGATTCGCGGCGGGCTCAACTACAACCTGGAGCTGCGCTGGGATGGCGTGCGCTCGCTTGCCGATGCGATGGCGATGTTGAAGGCGCAGGTCGACCGCACCCCAGCGCCGCAATGGGTGCGTGTGGTCGGCGGATTCACCGCGCATCAGTTCGTCGAAAAACGCTTGCCGACCCTGGACGAGATCAATGCCATCGCACCGGATACACCGGTATTTTTGCTTCATCTGTACGACCGCGCCCTGCTGAACCGCGCGGCCTTGCGCGCCTGTGGCTACGACAAGGCCACTGCCGATCCGCCCGGCGGGCGCATCGAGCGCGACAAGCTGGGTAATCCCACAGGCTTGCTGCTGGCCAAGCCCAATGCCCTGATTCTCTACACCAGCCTGGCCAAGGGCCCGCGACTGCCGTTGGAGTATCAGGCCAATTCCACACGCCATTTCATGCGCGAACTCAACCGGCTGGGGATCACCTCGGTGATCGATGCCGGCGGCGGTTTCCAGAATTATCCGGAGGACTACCAAGTCATCGAACAGTTGCACGCGGCCGACCAGTTGAGCGTGCGCATCGCCTACAACCTGTTCACCCAGAACAAGGGCAAGGAAGTCGACGACTTCCGCGGCTGGACCGAGATGCTGCCGGTGCGCAAGGGCGACGATCTGCTGCGGCACAACGGCGCCGGCGAAATGCTGGTGTTTTCGGCGGCGGATTTCGAACAGTTCAGCGAGCCGCGCCCGGAGCTGCCGCCGGAACTGGAGCCCGAGCTGGAGCAGGTGGTGCGGTTGCTGGTCGAAAAGCGTTGGCCATTCCGTATCCATGCCACCTACGACGAAAGCATCGGACGCATTCTCGATGTGTACGAAAAGGTCAATGCCGACATTCCGTTCGATGGCCTGCATTGGTTCGTCGATCACGCCGAAACCATCACGCCACGCAATATCGACCGCATTCGCGCCTTGAGCGGCGGCATCGCCGTGCAGCACCGCATGGCGTATCAGGGCGAAGCGTTTGTCGAGCGCTACGGCGTACAGGCTGCGCGGCACACGCCACCGGTGCGTCGCATGTTAGCCGCCGGCGTGCCGGTGGGCGCCGGCACCGATGCGACGCGCGTGGCCAGTTACAACCCGTGGGTGGCGCTGTCGTGGCTGGTCACCGGACGCACGGTGGGCGGTCTGGCGTTGTACGGCGAAGAGAACCTGCTCGACCGTGAGCAGGCGTTGCGGC
Organism: Xanthomonas sp. NCPPB 3218; assembly: GCF_056725185.1. Classification (NCBI taxonomy): domain Bacteria; kingdom Pseudomonadati; phylum Pseudomonadota; class Gammaproteobacteria; order Lysobacterales; family Lysobacteraceae; genus Xanthomonas; species Xanthomonas sp. NCPPB 3218. The sequence continues at coordinate 2,789,001 of NZ_CM161516.1, read as the reverse complement.
TGTGGACGCAGGGCAGCGCGTGGTTCTCCGGCGATGAGGGCCACAAGGGCACGCTGGCGGCGGGGCAACTGGCCGATTTCATCGTGTTGTCCGACGATTACTTCCGCGTCGACGATGCCGCCATTGCCGACATCACCAGCGTGCTGACCGTGCTGGGTGGGCGCGTCGTCCATGGCGACGGCGACTTCGCCGCACTGGCGCCCACCTTGCCGCCGGCGATGCCGGACTGGTCGCCGGTCAACCGGTTCGGCGGCTATCACGTGGGCGGTACGGTCAGCGGGCTTGCCAGTGCCACGCACACGCATGGCCATGGCTGTCGCGCGCACGGGCCGCATGGTCATGCAGCGCAGCATGCTGCGCCCAGCGATGATCTGCGCGGCTTCTGGGGCGCATTGGGTTGCGCGTGTTTCGCGTTCTGAGATCGGCACCACAGCGATGCGCCTGCCGGCGCATCCAGGCCCGTCACCTTGTTTGTCTCAACCCGTCCACTGGAGCCTTGCCGCGATGACTTCTTCTGCCGCACCCGCCGATAGCGGTGCCTGGGCGCCGCTGCGCGAGCCGATCTTTCGTGCCTTATGGCTGGCCATCTTAGGCAGCAACATCGGCACCTGGATCAACGATGTCGCCGCGTCCTGGGTGATGGCCGAACAGACGGGCTCGCCGTTGATGGTCGCGGCGGTGCAGTCGGCCACCACCTTGCCGGTGGTGTTGTTCGCACTGGTGGCCGGCACGCTGGCCGACATCGTCGACCGCCGCCGCTACTTGATGCTCACCCAGGGCTGGATGTTGCTGGTGGCCGCAGCCTTGGCCTTGCTATCGCATCTGCAGTTGCTAACCCCGTGGGTACTGGTGGCATTGACCTTTGCAATGGGCATGGGCGCGGCAATGGCGATGCCTGCGCAGGCGGCAATCGTGTCGGAGCTGGTGCCGCGGCCGATGCTGGCCTCGGCGGTAGCGCTCAATTCGATCGGCATGAACATCGCCCGCTCGATCGGCCCAGCGGTTGGCGGTTTGATCGTGGCGCAATTCGGGCCGCCGTGGGCATTTTTGCTCAATGGCGTGACCTTCGGGCTGATGCTGCTGGTGTTGTGGCGTTGGCGTCGCGATGCGCATGTCTCTGCATTGCCGCCGGAGAGCTTCGGCGCGGGCCTGCGTGCCGGTCTGCGCTACGCCGCACGCGCCGGGCGCTTGCAGGCGGTGCTGATCAAGGCCGCCGGGTTCTTCCTGTTCGCCAGCGCGTTGACCGCATTGCTGCCGTTGGTGGTCCGTCGCGACATGCAGTTGGGTGCCGGCAGTTATGGCGTGTTGCTGGGCTGCATCGGCATCGGTGCGATCAGTGGCGCGCTGCTGTTGCCACGCCTGCGTGCGCGCTACGACCGCGACCTACTGGTGTTCGTGGCCACCATCGTGTGCGCAGCCTCATTGCTGGGGCTGGCATTGTCGCGTCAGATCGGAGTGCTGTGCGTGGTGATGGTGGTCAACGGCCTGGCCTGGATCACCGTGCTGTCGTCCTTGCAGATCGCCGCGCAAACGGCGGTGCCTGCCTGGGTGCGCGCACGCGCATTGTCGCTGTACATCGTGGTGTTTTCTGCGGGTATGGCGGCCGGCTCGCTGGTCTGGGGCGCGTTGGCGCAACGCACCTCGATCGCGACAGCCCTGCAGATTGCCGCCGTTGGCGCGGTGATCGCGGCGCTGCTGGTCAAGCGCGCGCGCATTGCCGGCACCGAACAGCTGGACCTCGCCCCTGGCGGACATTGGCCTGTGCCGGCGCAATCGGATGCGGTCGAACACGATCGCGGCCCGGTGCTGGTGACGGTCGAATACCGCATCGCTGCCGATGCGCGCGTAACTTTCCTGCAGCTGATGACGCAACTGGGCAACGCGCGGCGTCGTGATGGTGCGGTGGTCTGGGGTATCGCCGAAGACGCGGCAACACCCGGCGTGCAACTGGAATACTTCATCGTCGCCTCGTGGCTGGAACATCTGCGTCAGCACGAGCGCGTCACCGGCGACGACCGCCAGCTGCAGGAGCAGATCCGCGCCCTGCATCAAGGCGAGCGCGCGCCGGTGGTCCGCCACTTCGTCGGTGGCGGCGGTGTGGCGGTGCCGCCGCACGCGCATGCCGATATCTGAGAACTTCATCAGCACGACGCTCCCGATCGGCCCGGCGCTGAAATCGATGTCGCTTTCTGCTGCCAGGTTGGCCGCGCCTGCCGTGCGTGAGGCCGGTTGCCGGCGCTGGTAACCGGCCTGCGCAGACCCAGGGCTGGAGCGCCTTTTGGCCAAGCGGACCGGGCGCAACCCGCCTGCTGGCTGCGCCCGATCGGCTTACGGCCAGCCAGGGCAGCGCACGTGTCCTTCAGCGGTCGGCGTATCGCTCGCGCTGCCGATCGACATTGGCTGCGACTGCCTGACCTGCCATTGCTGGCACCGCCATGGCTGAGCATCGCGTTGCTGGTGGTCGTGCTGCGTGGCGGTTTCTTGCGGGCACTGGTTGCTGTGCTCACCTGTGGCTGGCCGGTCCATGCCTGAAGCTGGTCCGTTGCGCGGTGTTGCGACCACGCTGCGAAGGTGCACCGTCGCCATCCCGCTTGCTGTTTCGGCATCTTTGCGCGCACGTCGTGGGTCCGCAATCTCGCCTGCAGGGGGCGCATTGGGGCGCCACTGGCAACAGGCCTATCGACGCTGAGGCAGCCAGCCTGATCACAACGGATCTGCGCGCAGCAAAGCAACGCGCACCAAAACAAAAGGCCGGCTCTCACGAGCCGGCCTTTGTCTTACGCAGTGAAGCAAGAATCAGCGCTTGGCGAAGGCCAGCAGATCCTTGTTGAACTGATCGGCATGGGTAATGGTCAACCCGTGCGGCGCGCCGGGGTAGATCTTCAGTTCGGCGTTGCTGATGATCTTGGCCGACAACTTGCCCGATGCATCGATCGGCACGATCTGGTCGTCGTCGCCATGCACCACCAGCGCCGGCACGTCGATCTTCTTCAGGTCGGCGGTGTAATCGACCTCGGAGAATTCCTTGATACAATCGTACTGACCCTTGTGACCGCCCAGCATGCCCTGCAGCCAGAACGCATCGCGCATGCCCTGGGTGACCTTGTGGCCGTCGCGGTTGGCACCGAAGAACGGCGTGGTCAGGTCCTGATAGAACTGCGAACGGTCCTTGGCAACGCCATCGCGGATGCCGTCGAACACGCTCATCGGCAGGCCGCCCGGATTGGTCGGGCTCTTGACCATCTGCGGCGGCACTGCGCCGACCAGTACCACCTTGGCCACACGCTTGCTGCCATGGCGGCCAACGTAATGCGCCACTTCGCCACCGCCGGTGGAATGGCCGACCAGGATCGCGTCCTTCAGGTCCAGCGCGTCGATCACTGCAGCCAGATCGTCCGCATAGGTGTCCATGTCGTTACCGTCCCAGGTCTGCGACGAGCGGCCATGGCTGCGGCGATCGTGTGCGATCACGCGGTAGCCGTGCTGGCCCATGAACAGCATTTGCGGGTCCCAGGCATCGCCGCTGAGCGGCCAACCATGTGCGAAGACGACCGGCTGGCCCTTGCCCCAATCCTTGTAGAAGATATTGGCGCCGTCGGGGCGTTTGACGAAATTGGACATCGGGTTGACTCCGTGAGTGGACGAGTGGGGTGGGGTGGTGGCGGGGGCGCGTGCGGGAGGTGCGGCAGTGGCGAACGCGGGCAGCGACAACGCTGCTACGGCGACCGTGCCGGTGATGAGAAAGCTGCGGCGTCCGGCGTCGGCCGGATGCGCCTCTAACGGATCCATAAACACTCCTGGGGCGAGGGGCATGCAGCCCGGCGATGGCACGATGCGATACGCATCGTGCTTGCATGGGCCCGCGCCACGCGGTGCGACGCAGGCCACGGGCGTGCCGGTGCATGCGAGCAGTAGACCGCCTGCGTCGCATCGCAGATTGCATCTGCGTGCGCTCTACAGCGGTTATCCCCAGCGTTGCGGATCAGCTCGTTCGCTGCAGTCGATGCGCCGTAATGGATCATCCGGGCATCCAGCTCGCACGAACGCAATGCAGCGCCGATCAACGCTCCTCCGTGCATCCTGCCTGGCTCTGCAGCGCACGCAGCTGCCGCATCGCATCGACCACGCCGGTTGTGCTCGCCACTCAATGCAGCGCGGTGTCCCACAGCAGCTTCAAGTTCAAGCCGACGATCACCGTCGCAATGACCCAGGCAATGCGCACCAGCCACGGCGGTGCCACCAATGCGCCCATCAACTCACGATCCGATACGAAGCGCACCAGCGGGATCACCGCAAACGGCAGCTGCATCGACAGCACCACCTGGCTGAGCACCAGGAGCCGCGCGGTACCGGCCTCGCCATACAACCAGGTCACGATCACCACCGGCACGATGGCGATGCCACGTGTCAGCAGGCGGCGCAGCCACGGCGGCAAGCGCAGTTGCAGGAAGCCTTCCATCACGATCTGCCCGGCCAGCGTGGCGGTGACGGTGGAATTGACGCCGGAGGCCAGCAACGCCACTGCGAACAGCGTCGAGGCCAAGCCCACGCCCAGCATCGGCGCGAGCAGGGCGTGGGCCTGTTCGATTTCCTGCACATCGGTGCGGCCCTGCGCGTGGAACACCGCCGCCGCCAGGATCAGGATCGAGGCATTGATGAACAGCGCGAACATTAATGCCACGGTGCTGTCGGTCACCGCCCAGCGCAGCGCCGACTTGCGGCCCGCATCGGTGCGCGGATACGCACGTGTCTGCACGATCGACGAATGCAGGTACAGGTTATGCGGCATCACCGTCGCACCGATGATGCCGATCGCCAGATACAGCGCGCGCGGGTCGGTGACCACCTGCGCACGCGGAATGAAGCCGCCCAGCACGGCGGCGATCGGTGGTGCCGCCAGCGCGATCTGGACGCCGAAGCAGACGAAGATGATCAACAGCAGCGCGATCACGAACGCTTCCAGCGCACGGAAACCGCGGTTCATCAGCAACAGCACCAGCACCACGTCCACCGCAGTGATGATGGCGCCCACGGTCAGCGGAATGCCGAACAACAGCTTCAACGCGATGGCGGTGCCGATTACCTCGGCCAGATCGCAGGCGATGATCGCCAGTTCGCAGATGCCCCACAGCGCCAGGTTCACTCCGCGCGGGTAACGCGCCCGGCAGGCCTGCGCCAGGTCCAGCCCGGTCGCGATGCCCAGCCGCGCCGACAGGCTCTGCAGCACGATCGCCATCAGGTTGGACAGCAGGATCACCGACAGCAGCAGATAGCCGAACTGCGAGCCGCCGGCCAGGTCGGTGGCCCAGTTGCCCGGGTCCATGTACCCGACCGACACCATGTAGCCCGGGCCCAGGAACGCCAGCAGCCGGAACCACCAGTGGCCGCCCTTGGGTACGGCGATGCTGGCGTGGTGATCGCCCAGCCCGCCATTGGCCGCGGCAGGCAGGGGGAGGGGCGAGGCTGGCTGAGGACGGAGATCGACGGACATGCGGAGCAGGCAGGCTGGGAGTAACACCGATGATATAGCAAGGGCTATGCTATTGAGCATTGGCAATTTAAATCGTAATGATCGGCTACGTGCTTCAAACTACGCATCCCGGCACTGGCGCCGGACGTGATGACGGGGATGAGGGTGGGCAAGAGCGAAAAGCTGGAAGCAGCCGCGCCGGCGCTGATCGACGCGCAGGTGCATATGGAAAGCTTCCGTCAGGTGCGCGAAGCGCGCCGCGCCGAGCTGGTCGAGGACTATGTGGAGCTGATCTCCGATCTGCTGGTCGACGGTGGCGAGGCGCGTCAGGTCGATATCGCCGCGCGCCTGGGCGTGGCGCAGCCGACCGTGGCCAAGATGCTCAAGCGGCTGGTGCGCGACGGCTGGGTGGTGCAGCGCCCGTACCGCGGGGTGTTCCTGACCCCGGCCGGCGAGGCGCTGGCCGCGTCCAGCCGGCAGCGCCATCAGATCGTCGAGCGCTTTCTGCTCGCCCTGGGCATCGACGAGGCCACCGCGCGCCGTGACGCCGAAGGCATCGAGCACCATGTCAGCGAAGCCACCGTGGCCGCGTTCGCCGCCTTCCTGGATCGCCAGGGCGGCAGCGCCGCGTGAGCATGCCGGTGGAAACGTCGGTAGACGCGGCGCAGACGCTGATCGACCAACAGTGGATGCAACGCGCCCTGCAACTGGCCGAGCGTGCCGAACGCGACTTTGACGAGATCCCGGTCGGCGCGCTGCTGATCGATGCCGAGGGCACCGTGCTGGGCGAGGGCTGGAACTTCAATATCGCCAGCCACGATCCCAGCGCGCATGCCGAGATCATGGCCATGCGCGAAGGCGGCCGCCGCCTGGCCAACCACCGGCTGATCGGCTGCACGCTGTATGTCACGCTGGAGCCATGCGCGATGTGCGCGATGGCGATGATCCACGCACGCATCGCGCGGGTGGTATTCGCCGCCAGCGACCCCAAGACCGGCGCCTGCGGCAGCGTGTTCGATCTGCCCGCCGACCCGCGCCATAACCACCGCGTGCAGGTCAGCGGTGGCGTGCTGGCCGCCGAGGCCGGCCTGCGCCTGACCAATTACTTCAGGGCCAAGCGCGGCAAGCCGCCCCTCGCGCCCTGAGCGGCGCGGCCGCGGTATGATGCGCGCCCTTCAGCATCCGGCCGGCGACGGCCCTCCACAGGACGGCGATATGGCAGACACCCTTGCAGGCAACGACCGACTGATCTGGATCGATCTGGAAATGACCGGCCTGGATACCGATCGCGATTCCATCATCGAGATCGCCACCATCGTGACCGATGCGCAGTTGAACGTGCTTGCCGAAGGACCGGAGCTGGCCATCGCCCACCCGCTGGCGACGCTGGAAGCCATGGACGAGTGGAACCGCAATCAGCACCGCCGTTCGGGGCTGTGGCAGCGCGTGCTCGACAGCCAGGTCACCCATGCCCAGGCCGAGGCGCAGACGGTGGCCTTCCTGAGTGAATGGATCCGCGCCGGCGCCTCGCCGATGTGCGGCAATTCGATCTGCCAGGACCGCCGCTTCCTGCATCGCCAGATGTCGCGCCTGGAGCGCTACTTCCACTACCGCAACCTGGACGTGTCCACCATCAAGGAGCTGGCACGGCGTTGGGCGCCGACGGTGGCCAATGGCTTTGCCAAGAGCTCGGCCCACACCGCGTTGAGCGATGTGCGCGATTCGATCGACGAGCTGCGCCACTACCGCCAGTTCATGGGTGCGCTGGGCGGCGATTCCCAGGCCGACGTGCCGGCCTGAGCGCTGGCCACTGCGGCGTTGCACGCTGTTGGCGTGTTGATTGACGGCACCTAGTTGCGGACCACGCGCAGGCGTACGTCCGGCAACGTTTGCTGCCGACCCAGGCAGGCCAGAAGCCACACAGTGGCAGCGCATCCAAAAAAAAAGGCCGCATCGTTCGATGCGGCCTTTCTGCTTTTCCATCACGCCACTGAATGCATCAGCGCGCCAGCGGCGGACCCTTGCTCAGGTCGCCGTCGTCGGCGATGCCTTTCAGCAGCAGGTCGGAGATCGGCTTGCCGTCGGCATCGTGGTGATACACGTGCAGGTCGCGCTGCGGATACGGGATGTTGAGCCCGTTTTCCAGCAACTGGTTGCGGATCTGTTCCAGCGTGGTGCTCTTGGCCGCGCCGAAATTGCCGTTGGTCGCATACGCGAACAGCATAAGATCCACCGTACTTTCGCCCAGGTTGGTGACCTGCACGAACGGTGCCGGCGACTCCAGGAGGTTCGGATTGTCCTTGGCGATCTGCAGCAACAGCTGCTGGGCTTTCTTCAGATCGTCGCCGTAGCCCACGCCCACGGTCACTTCCAGGCGCCGGTTGGGTAGGGTGCTGTAGTTGACGATGGGCGAGGTGGTGATGGTGCTGTTGGGCAGGGTGATCATGCGCTCATCGAACGAGCGGATCCGGGTCTGGAAGATCCGGATCTCGTCGACGATGCCTTCCTGGCCGGCAATCACCACATGGTCGCCATCGCGCATCGGCCGCAGCACGATCAGCATCACGCCTGCAGCGATATTGGACAGCGAGTCCTTCAACGCCAGACCGACCGCCAAGCCGGCCGCACCCAGCACCGCGATCAGCGAGGTCGGCGGTACGCCAATCTTGCTCAGTGCACTGACGAAGACCAGCACCAGCAGCAACGCATACAACACGTTGCGCAGGAAGTTGGTCAGCGTGATCTCGATGCGTGCGCGGGTCAGCGCACGGTGCAGCCACTGGCTGAGCTGCTTGGCCAGCCACATGCCGACCACCACGATCAGCAGGGCCAGCCCCCAGTTGAGCGCGTATTGCGCCCACGGGATATTGGCCCAGTTGAACGCCGGCTCCGCCGTCTTGGCCGCCACCGGCCTTGCGGCGACTGCTCCCGCAGCCGCCGCCAACACCGCACCCAACATACCCATCAGCCCTCGCTCTTCAACTTGGCCAGACGCAGCCAGGTGTCGACCACGGTGTCAGGATTCAGCGATACCGACTCGATCCCTTCCTGCATCAGCCACTCGGCCAGTTCCGGGTGATCGGACGGCCCCTGGCCACAGATGCCCACGTACTTGCCCTTGGCGCGCGCCGATTTGATCGCCATCGACAGCAGCTTCTTGACCGCTGGGTTCCGCTCGTCGAACAGATGCGCCACGATCGACGAATCGCGGTCCAGGCCCAGGGTCAGCTGGGTCAGATCGTTGGAGCCGATCGAGAAGCCGTCGAAGATGTCCAGGAACTCGTCGGCCAGCAGCGCATTGGACGGCAGCTCGCACATCATGATGATCTTCAGGCCGTTCTCGCCCTGCTTGAGCCCGTTCTGCTCCAGCACCTCAATCACCTTGCGGCCCTCTTCCAGCGTGCGCACGAACGGGATCATCACCCAGAGGTTGTCCAGGCCCATCTCGTTGCGCACCTTCAGCACCGCCTTGCACTCCAGCGAGAAGGCCTTGGTGAAGGACGGATCGACGTAGCGGCTGGCGCCACGGAAGCCGATCATCGGGTTCTCTTCATGCGGTTCGTAACGCGAGCCGCCGATCAGGTTGGCGTACTCGTTGGACTTGAAGTCCGACAGGCGCACGATCACCGTGTTCGGTGCCACTGAGGCGGTCAGCGTTGCGATGCCCTCGGCCAGGCGATTGACGTAGAAGCTCACCGGGTCGCCGTAGCCGGCGGTCTTGGCGTCGATCTTCTTGCGGACGTCAGCGTCCTGCTTGTCGTATTCCAGCAGCGCGTTGGGATGGATGCCGATGTGCGCGGCAATGATCATTTCCAGACGCGCCAGGCCGATGCCGGCATTGGGCAGCTGGCCGAAGTCGAACGCACGCTCCGGGTTGGCCACGTTCATCATGATCTTGAGCGGGGCAGGCGGCATGTTGCCCAGGTCGGTGGTGGTGCGCTCGAACGGCAGCAGGCCGTCGTAGATGAAGCCGGTATCGCCTTCGGCGCAGCTCACCGTCACTTCCTGACCGTCGCTGATCACATCGGTGGCGTTGCCCGAGCCGACCACGGCCGGCACGCCGAGTTCGCGCGCGATGATCGCCGCATGGCAGGTGCGGCCGCCGCGGTTGGTGACGATGGCCGATGCACGCTTCATCACCGGCTCCCAATCGGGATCGGTCATGTCGGCGATCAAGACGTCGCCGGCCTGCACGCGATTCATGTCGTCCAGCGAGCGCACCACGCGTGCCACGCCGCTGCCGATCTTGGCGCCCACCGCACGGCCTTCTACCAGGATCTTGGCGTCCTTGGCTTCCAGCGAGAAACGCTCGATCTGGGTAGCGTGGCTTCGCGACTTCACGGTTTCCGGACGCGCCTGCACGATGAACAGCTTGCCGCTGACACCGTCCTTGGCCCACTCGATGTCCATCGGGCGGCCGTAATGCTTTTCGATCACCAGCGCCTGCTTGGAAAGCTCCTGCACGTCTTCATCGCTGATCGAGAAGGTGCTGCGCAGTTCCACCGGCGTGTCTTCGGTGCGCACGCGTTCGCCGGGCACATCCGAGTAGACCATGCGGATCGCCTTGCTGCCGAGCGAGCGGCGCAGGATCGCCGGCTTGCCTGCGGTCAGCGTGGGCTTGTAGACGTAGAACTCGTCCGGGTTGACCGCGCCTTGCACGACCATCTCGCCCAGACCGAAGCTGGAGGTGACGAACACCACGTCGCGGAAGCCCGATTCGGTGTCCAGCGTGAACAGCACGCCGGCCGCACCGACGCCCGAGCGCACCATCAACTGCACGCCGGCCGACAGGAACACGTCTTCGTGCTTGAAGCCATGATGCACGCGGTAGGCGATTGCGCGATCGTTGTAGAGGCTGGCGAACACTTCCTTGACCTTGTGCACGACATCGTCGGCACCGGTCACGTTGAGGAAGGTCTCTTGCTGGCCGGCGAACGAGGCATCGGGCAGATCTTCGGCAGTGGCCGACGAACGCACCGCCACGGCCACTTCGCCACCGCCGTTTTCCGCACACAGCTGTGCGTACGCGGTTCGGATATCGCGGTCCAGTTCCGGCTGCAGCGGAGCATCGATCACCCAGCCGCGGATTTCCTTGCCGGCAACGGTGAGGGCAGCCACGTCTTCGACATCCAGCGTCGCCAACTTGTCGAAGATGCGCTTGGACAGATCGTTATGCGCGATGAAGTCCTTGAAAGCCTCGGCAGTGGTCGCATATCCACCGGGAACCGAAACGCCAAGCCCGGCCAGGTTGCCGATCATCTCGCCGAGCGAGGAATTCTTACCACCTACGCGGGCCAGATCGGCCAGGCGTAGCTCATGCAACCACAGGATATTCTCGTTCAAGCGCGATGCTCCGTATGGCCATCGCCCGAGCGGGCTGGATGGCCGCGTCCGTAGGAAGAAGCCGCTATGATGCAGTGCACAGCGGAATCTGCACAAGCATGAACCCGTAAGTTTTGGACACCAGTTCAAAGAGGTGGTCTTGATGTCAACAATTCGACCGGTGTTCTACGTCTCCGATGGAACCGGTATCACCGCTGAAACGATTGGGCATAGCCTGCTCACGCAGTTCAGTGGATTCAACTTCGTCACCGACCGCATGTCGTTCATTGATGATGCAGAAAAAGCGCGCGATGCGGCGCTGCGGGTGCGCGCGGCAGGTGAGCGGTACCAGGTGCGCCCGGTGGTGGTCAATTCCTGCGTCGATCCCCAGCTGAGCATGATCCTGGCCGAAAGCGGCGCCTTGATGCTGGACGTGTTCGCGCCCTTCATCGAGCCGCTGGAACGCGAACTCAATGCGCCGCGGCATTCGCGCGTGGGCCGTGCGCACGGCATGGTGGACTTCGAGACCTATCACCGCCGCATCAACGCGATGAACTTCGCGCTGAGCCACGATGACGGTATCGCACTCAATTACGACGAGGCCGACGTGATCCTGGTGGCGGTGTCGCGCGCGGGCAAGACGCCGACCTGCATCTACCTGGCATTGCATTACGGCATCCGTGCCGCCAACTACCCGTTGACCGAGGAAGATCTGGAAAACGAGCGCCTGCCTCCGCGCCTGCGCAATTACCGCAGCAAGTTGTTCGGCCTGACCATCGACCCGGAGCGGTTGCAGCAGATCCGGCAGGAGCGGCGCGCCAATTCACGCTACAGCGCGGCAGAGACCTGCCGGCGTGAGGTGGCCACCGCCGAGCGCATGTTCCAGATGGAGCGCATCCCGACCTTGAGCACCACCAATACCTCGATCGAGGAAATTTCCAGCAAGGTGTTGTCCACGCTGGGGCTGCAGCGCGAGATGTTTTGAGGCAGGAATTGGTTGGCGGGATTGGGGATTGGGCCGCGCGTAGCGTATTCACGATCCGGAGCTGCCGTGACGTGTCACGGTCGGTCGGCGAGCGTCAAGCAAATCAAGCGGGCGGGGCAGGGCTCCGCCAAGGTAGGCCTGCCGGTGGCCGGTCGTCAATGCTGCCCGTGCGGCAGCGCAGCGTGTAGGATCGGTTCATGGCGCAAGCACTGAGTAAACTCGAACGCATCCCCAAGTTGAGCCGGTTCGGCTGGCTGATGGGCTTGTACGCAGAAAACTTCCAGCATCTGACCCGGCTGTTCGCGCCGGCCGACCTCGCTCCCGGCTCCTATGTCTCGTCGATCGGCGATGGGCTGGACCTGCGTCTGGACGTGATCGAGTGCCACCGCTACACGGTCGAGCTGCGGCTGACCTACGACCTGTGCGATCCCGTCACCGGCGAGCCTGACCCGTCGGCTTACGTGCGCCTGTACCGCGATGCGCGCCAGGCCGAGACCACCCATTGCTACGTCGGCCGTCGCTGGCAGGACGTGATGGGCATGTTCCCGCCGCCGGCCGAGCTGATCAGCCACCGCATGCGGATGAATACGTTCCTGGGCAAGTGGCTGGACTATCTGGCCGAGCGCGGCCATGGCGTGGCTACCTTGCGTCTGGATACCGACTACATTGCGCCACCGCGCCCGGGCTCGCAGGCTGCGGTCGGCTGAGGCTGCGCCACGCCGCTTGCACAGCATCGGTCATACTGATGCGCTCGATTCCAGCTCGCCCGCCATGCCCTATACCCCCATCGTCGCCACGCTCGGCTACCTGTTGTCGCCCGACGGCACACAGGTGTTGATGATCCATCGCAATGCCCGCCCCGGCGATCAGCACCTGGGCAAATACAACGGGCTCGGTGGCAAGGTGGAGCCGGACGAGGACGTACTGGCCGGCATGCGCCGCGAGATCCGCGAAGAGGCCGGCGTGGAGTGCGGCGACATGCAGCTGCGCGGCACCATCAGCTGGCCGGGCTTCGGCAAGCAGGGCGAGGACTGGCTGGGCTTCGTGTTCCTGATCCGCAGCTTCGAAGGCGAGCCGCAGGCTTCCAACCCGGAAGGCACGCTGGAATGGGTGGCGATCGACCGCATGGACCAGGTGCCCATGTGGGAAGGCGACCGCAATTTCCTGCCACTGGTCTTCGATGGCGACCCGCGTCCGTTTCATGGCGTGATGCCGTATCGCGACGGGCGCATGCAGTCGTGGACGTATTCGCGCATCTGAGCGGGGATTGAGGGAGTGCGCAGCCGCCCAGGCGAGCGCGGCTGTTACTGCTGTCTGGCGCGGTCACCGCAGTGCCGGACTTAAGCGTCTGCCCTCCTTAATGGACTTCGATCTGCTGGCGCCAATGCGCGTGCGATCGACCTGGCGAGCGCAACCGCAAGCCGGCGCTGCACGCTGTGGCGACCTGCCGCCTGCATTCGCCTCCACGCACTTCTCCACACCGGTTGTGGATGAATCCTGCGCAAGTCTGTGGACAACTGCGCGCGCGCCTTGCGGCGCAAGGCGGCCACGGAAGCTGGTGAAAATTTCGCCAGCCGTGATTACTGCGCAGTCCAGCCGCCGTCGATGGCGATCGCCTGCCCGGTGATGTTGCGTGCGGCATGCGACATCAGGAACGCGACCGTGCCGGCGAGTTCGTCGTAGTCGATGAAGGCGCCCTTGGGCATCGGCTTGAGCATCACATCGCGAATCACTGCGTCTTCGGCAATGCCGCGCGTGCGCGCCTGGTCGGCGATCTGGCGCTCCACCAGCGGGGTGCGCACATAGCTCGGGCACAGCGTGTTGACGGTGATGTCGCAGTCGGCGGTTTCCAGGGCGATGACCTTGGCCAGGCCGACCAGGCCGTGCTTGGCGGCGACATACGCGCTCTTGTACGGGCTGGCGACCAGCGAGTGGATGCTGCCGATGTTGACGATGCGCCCGTAGCCGGCCGCGCGCATGCCGGGCAGGAGCGCGCGGCTGAGCCGTGCGGCGCCGGTCAGCATCACATCCACCAGCAAGGCCCAGCGCTGCATCGGAAAGTCTTCCAGCGCGGCAACCTGCTGCAGGCCGGCATTGTTGACCAGCACCTGCGGCGCGCGCGTCACGCGCGCCAAAGCCTGCGCGATGCCGTGGTCATCGGTTACGTCCAGCGCCAGTGCTTCGGCCGAGCCGCCGGCGTCGCGCAGGCGCTGCGCGGTGCGCTCGGCTGCCGCCAGGTCCATATCGCTGACGATCAGATGGTGGCCGCCGGCGGCCAGCTCGGTGGCGATGCCGGCGCCGATGCCGCTGCCTGCGCCGGTGATCAGGATGCTGCGCTTCATGCGGTCCTCGGTGTCGATCGTGCCCGGCCGGAGTGGCCATGCTGATCGCCAGCCTAGCCGATAGCGTGAAACGGTCGCCTGCATGGCGTGCGCGCGTTACCCTTTGCGCCTCGATCACCTCAGGCTGCGCATGAAACGCCATTTCTCGATGCTGCGCGATTTCCAACTCGCGGACTGGTTCACCCTGGCCAACGCCTTCTGCGGCACCGGCGCGGTGTTCGCGTCGATGCGCTTCCTGCAGGAAGGCCATCGCGGCGACCTGCTGCTGGGCATGGCGCTGGTCCCGCTGGCGTTCGTGTTCGATGCGCTGGACGGGCATGTGGCGCGCTGGCGCAAGGCGTCCTCGACCCTGGGCCGCGAGCTGGACTCACTGGCCGACGTGATCTCGTTCGGGGTGGCGCCGGCGGCGCTGGGCTATGCCTGCGGCATGCGCGGCGGCTGGGATTGGTTGGTGCTGAGCTATTTCGTCTGCTGCGGCGTGAGCCGGCTGGCGCGCTACAACGTGACTGCCGAAGAGATCGCCGGCGAGGCCGACAAGGTGCCGTACTTCGAAGGCACCCCGATCCCCACCAGCCTGCTGCTGGTGATCCTGCTGGCGGTGGCTGCCAGCAGCGGCCATATCGGCCAGACCTTGTGGTGGGGCCAGTGGCAGCTCGGGCCGTGGCAATTCCACCCGCTGGTGCTGCTGTTTGCGGTGTCCGGCTCGTTGATGATCAGCAAGACGCTGCGCATCCCCAAACCCTGACCGGTACGGCCGGGCACACGCGGTAGGATGGCTGGTGGACAGTCACGGGAAGGGATCATGGCAACCAGCGGTTCGGACAACGGCAACTTCGAAGACAAGGCGCGCCAGTACTGGAGCGCCTGGGGAGATGCCATGCGCCACGGCCAGTCCGGCGCCGCTGCGCAGCCCGGCGCCGTTCCCGGGGCGGGGCCGGGCAGTGACGCACCGCAGGATTGGCGCAAGGCGATGGACTGGTGGTCGCAACTGCTGCCCACCCAGGCCGCACCGCAGGCGCAGGAGGCCATCGACCGCTTCCGCCATCAGGCCGGCGACTGGTTCGGCACCATGCAGCAGGTGGCCGCGCAGTTCGCCGGGCGCGACACCTCGGCCAATGAGGTCTCCGAAGCCTGGCGACGCGCCGTGCAGGGGCAGGGCGAGCAGCTGATGCAGTGGACGCTGGGCTCGCTGCGTGGCGGCAGCCCCGGCGGCTTCGACCCGTGGCTGCAGGACGCTGCGCAGGCGCTGGCGAAGTGGCGGGAAGAAAACGCGCCCTGGCTGGACATGCCGGCATTCGGCGTGAGCCGCAATCACCAGGCACGCCTGCAGACGCTGGCCCGTGCGCAGCAGGAGTACCAGGCGCAATCGCAGGCCTATGGCGAACAACTCAAGTCGGCCATCGAGCAGGCGTTCGGCCGGTTCGCCTCCAAGCTGGGCGAGCACGAAAGCAGCGGCAGTCAGCTGACCAGTGCGCGTGCCTTGTTCGATCTGTGGATCGAGGCCGCCGAAGAGTCGTATGCCGACGTCGCCTTGTCCGACCAGTTTCGCGAGGTGTACGGCGGCTTTGCCAATGCGCATATGCGCCTGCGCGCCGCGTTGCAGGAAGAAGTGGAACAGTTGAGCGAGCGTTTCGGGATGCCGACGCGTTCGGAGATGGACGCCGCGCATCGCCGCATTGCCGAGCTGGAACGTGCGGTGCGGCGCATGCTGCGCACTGCGGCCAGCCCGGCCGTCAAGCCGGCTGCAGCGGTGGCTGACCCGGTTGCGCCGGCCACGGCCAGGCGCACGCCGGCAGCCAGGGCGGACACTGCGCCCAAGCCGGCAGCGGCGACCAGCCCGGCCAAGAAACCACCAGCGAAAACCGCCCCAGCCAAGAACACGAAGGCGGCCAAAAGCGCCGCCAGGCCATCGGCTGGCACAGCTGCCGGTAAGTCGACCGCACGCAAGCCACGTGGAGCGCAGGCATGAAAGGCCCGTTGGGATTCAGCGCCGAAGACCTGATGCAGGAAACCCTGTCGATGCAGCGCAAGCTGCGCGAGGGGCTCAAGCTGTTGCCCGGCGTGGAAGACGTGGATTACGGCGTGACCGAGCGCGAGGAAATCTGGCGCGACGGCAAGGTGGTGCTGTACCGCTTTGTCGGCGAGCAGGCGCCGGTGGCCAGGACGCCGCTGCTGATCGTCTACGCGCTGGTCAACCGCCCCTACATGGTCGATCTGCAGGCCGACCGCTCGCTGGTCAAGGGCCTGCTGGGCCACGGCCAGGACGTCTACGTGCTGGATTGGGGCTACCCGGACCGCTCCGAGCGTTACCTCACCCTGGAGGACTATCTGCTGCGCTTTATCGACGGCGCGGTGGACCACCTGCGCGCGCAGTCGGGGCTGGAGGCGGTCGATGTGCTCGGCATCTGCCAGGGCGGCACGTTTGCGCTGTGCTACGCGGCGCTGCAGCGGCCGAAGGTGCGCAACCTGATCACCATGGTCACGCCGGTGGATTTCCACACCCCCGACAACATGCTCTCCAACTGGGCGCGCATGGTCGATGTGGATCTGTTCGTGGACACCATGGGCAACGTGCCGGCGGATCTGATGAACGCCAGTTACCTGATGCTCAAGCCGTTCCGGCTGAATCTGCAGAAATACGTCGGCTTGCTCGACATCCTCGACGACAAGCAGGCGCTGGAAGATTTCCTGCGCATGGAAAAGTGGATCTTCGATTCGCCCGATCTGGCCGGCGAGGCGTTCCGCGAGTTCGTCACCCAGTTCTATCAGCGCAATGGGCTGGTGACCGGGCAGGTGCGCATCGGCGGGGAGGCGGTCGACCTGCAGGCGGTGGACATGCCGGTGCTCAACATCTACGCCGAACACGATCATCTGGTGCCGCCCGACGCCTCGCGTGCATTGCGCGGCCTGGTCGGCAGCGACGATTACACCGAGCTGAGTTTCCGCGGCGGGCATATCGGCATCTACGTCTCCGGACGTGCGCAGCGCGAGGTGCCGGTGGCGATCCACCGCTGGTTGCAGGAGCGTGGCGGCAACGCGTGATGCGGCTTCGGGTTGCGCTGTGCCTGCAGCGAGCAGCCGCAGCCGTCACAAGGCGCAGCCGCTGCGCTTTTTAGACTGGGCAACACGTTCGAAGGAGCCTTCCATGGCCACGACCACCACATTGTCCCGTTCCCTCAACGACCGCATGATCGCCGGCGTGGTCGGCGGCATCGCCCGCCGCTTCGGCTGGAGCTCCACGCTGTTGCGGGTGCTGTTCGTGATCGTGTCGATCGCCTCGGCGGCGTTCCCCGGCATCCTGGTCTATCTGATCCTGTGGCTGCTGATCCCCAACCAGGCCGACTGACGCCCGCCCGGCGCCGGTGGTCGTCCGTGCAGGTGCTGGGCGCGTTGTGGACGCTGCCCAATACCTTGCTTGGCCTTGCCATCGGTGCCGCCGGCAGCTGTTTCGGCGCGCGTCCGCGCTGGTCCGGGCAGGAACTGGCCGTGGTGTTCCATGCCTGGCCATGGGGACCGGGCGGGGCGATGACGCTGGGCAATGTGATCCTGCTCAAGGGCGCCTCACTGGATCTGCAGTGCAGCACGTATGCGCATGCGGCAGGGCGTTGTCAGCACCCGCCGGTGCGCCTGGGCGACCACGAACGTGCGCATGTCTACCAGTACATGCTGCTCGGCCCGCTGTTTTTGCCGGTGTATTTGCTGTGCGGCGGCATCCACGTGCGCAATCCGCTGGAACGGGCCGCCGACACGTATGCGCTGCACGGCCACGGCTGGTGGCCGTGGGGATCTCAGCGCAACCGCGAGAAACCGAACAGGTCCGATAACGGGTGAGGCCTGCCTTCCAGTTGCGCGCGCAATAAGCCTGCACCGATCGCGCTGTAGGTGATACCGTTGCCGCCGTACGCCATCGCGAACGACACCCGCGGCCCATGTTGCGGATGCGGGCCGAAGAATGGCAGTCCATCGGCGGTTTCGGCGAAGGTGCCGCCCCAGGCGAACACCGGGCGCAGGCTGATGTCCGGCATCGTCTGGTGGATCTTCTTCAGCAGCGTCTTCAGCTTGCGCATGACACGTGCGTCGCGACGTGCGGGCAGATCGATGTTGTCGTCTTCGCCGCCGGCCACCACGCGTCCATCCGGCGTGCTGCGCAGGTAGAGATAGGGACGCGCGGTTTCCCACATCATGGTGTGCTTGAGCGCGCCCATCTCGCCATCGTGCAGCGGATCGGTCACGAATGCGTAGCTGCTGCGGTTGCGTGCCACGCGCTGCGACAGCCACTGCTGGTTTGCGTAGCCTGCGGCCATGATGACGTGCCGGGCGCGCAGCGTGACCCCGTCGCGGGTGCGCAACGCGACATGCCGGTCGTGGGGTGTGAGGGTGGCGATCGCGGTGCGGTCGTAGATGCGCGCGCCGTAATGCTCGCCTTCTGCAAACAGGCGGTAGCACAGCCGATACGGATCGACGCTGGCAGCCAGGCGGCTGAGGATCGCACCCTCGGAGCGTACGCCGTAGTTGTGCCACAACGGCGCGCGCTCGATCCATTCGACCGGAAGAGTGTGGGTTTTTCGCACCTGCAGTTCGCTGCGTAGGTCGTCGAGATCCCGCGACCGGCTGGCGTAGTACAGGCTGTCCTGACGGCTGAAGTCGCAGCCGCCCAGCGTATTGCAGAGGCCTTGCAGGTCGACGATGGCTTGCGCGCACGCAGCGTATGCCGACGCTGCCGCCGGCATGCCGTAATGCCTGGCCAACTCGATCATCGGTGTGTCGATTTCGTACTGCAGCAAGGCGGTACTGGCCGAGGTACTGCCCCAGCCGATCTCGCGCTGCTCGACCACCACCACCTCGTGCCCGTGCTTGAGCAGTTCGTGCGCGATCAGCGCGGCAGTGACCCCGCCGCCGATGATGGCCACCTCGCAATCGGTGTCCCGCTCCAGACGCGGATAGGCGCGCATCAGCCCATTGCGGATCGACCAGAACGGGTAGCCACTCTTGAGGTCCATGCGGTGTCGTACGTGCGGGCGGAGCGCAATTGGACCGGCAGGCCGGGTGAAGCGGTTGTGCAGACAGGCGAGGGGACCCCGCCGTCACCAAACCGCAAACAGCCGGCGTTAACGTGCGTGGAAAGCTCCTCACGGCACGGTCGTTATGCTCGCGCCACTAACGTAGTCACAGTTGTTAATGAGGGTGTGGGCATGTCGATCGTTCTGTACGTCGGTGGCAGCAAAGATGGCGACAAGGGAGTTGTGCCTTACGGGTTCAGCAAGTCGCGCGCGATGACCGACGCTGGCCCGGAGATCTATGTCGAGCGCATGGTGCCGTTGAAGGACGTCGGCAAGATCCGCGTGATGGCACTGGAATCGCTGCACGAAAGCATCTTGGTCGAGCGCGCGGCCACGCATTACGCAGGCCGCGCCAGCTAAGCGCAGCCGACCGGACGAGTGCGCCCATCGTCAGTGGGTGCCAAGTGCCCACTGCTGCAGGTATCGCAACGGTACTTCAGCGCTTCCGCACCATCGGTAACCACCTGACGATCGCCCGCTAGCGCTTGTCAGCCATCGACGGGCGCGCCGGCATAGGGTTATGGCGATCCTGTCAACGGGTTCCCGCGGCGGGCCAGCACTGCGAAAATGCTTTTTTCAGTGAAGCGGCTCCGGCCGCGCCGCCATGCACGACAGCCAGCTTGCCCAGCAGATCGCTCGCACCATCGCCGACGAGATCGGTGCCCAACCCGCCCAGGCGCGCGCCGCCATTGCCCTTCTCGACGAAGGCGCCAGCGTTCCGTTCATCGCGCGCTACCGCAAGGAAGTCACCGGCGGGCTGGACGATACCCAGCTGCGCAATCTGGAAACGCGCCTGACCTATCTGCGCGAGCTGGAAGAGCGCCGCGCGGCGATCCTGTCCAGCATCGGCGAGCAGGGCAAACTCAGCGACGAATTGCGCGCCGAGATCGTGGCGGCCGACAGCAAGTCGCGGCTGGAAGACCTGTATCTGCCCTACAAGCCCAAGCGCCGCACGCGTGCGCAAATTGCGCGCGAAGCCGGTCTGGAGCCGCTGGCCGATGGCCTGCTGGCCGACCCGAACCAGGCGCCGGAAGTCGCTGCTGCGGCGTACATTGACGCGGAAAAGGGCGTGGCCGATATCAAGGCAGCACTGGAAGGCGCACGCGCCATCCTGATGGAGCGCTGGGGCGAAGATGCCGCCCTGGTGGGTGAGCTGCGCAGCTGGTTGAACGACAACGGCGTGATTCGCGCGCGCGTTGCCGAGGGCAAGGAAGAGGCCGGTGCCAAATATCGCGATTACTTCGATCATGCCGAATCGCTGTCCAAGATTCCCTCGCACCGCTTGTTGGCGCTGTTTCGTGCGCGCCGCGAGGAGTTCCTGTACCTGGATCTGGAGCCAGGTAACGATGCCGAGGCCGGCCATCAGTACGCCGAGGGCCGTGTGGCGCGCAATGCCGGCATCTCCAACCAGAACCGTCCGGCCGATCGCTGGTTGCTGGATGCCTGCCGGCTGACCTGGCGCGCCAAGCTGCACATGCATCTGCTGCTGGACCTGTTCAACCAGGCGCGGGAGAAGGCCGAGGCCGAGGCGATCGCCGTGTTCGGCGACAACCTCAAGGACCTGATGCTGGCTGCGCCGGCCGGCCCGCGCGTGGTGCTGGGGCTGGACCCGGGTATCCGCACCGGTTGCAAGATCGCCGTGGTCGATGCCACCGGCAAGCTGGTGGCCACCGAGACGATCTACCCGCACGAGCCCAAGCGGCAATGGGAGCAGTCGCTGCAGACGATCAAGAAGCTGTGCATGCAGCACAACGTGGAGCTGATTGCGATCGGCAACGGCACCGCCAGCCGCGAGACCGACAAGCTCGCCGGTGAGGCGATCGCGCTGTGCGGGGCGAGCAAGCTGCAGAAGATCGTGGTCAGCGAAGCCGGTGCGTCGGTGTATTCGGCGTCCGAGTTTGCTGCCAAGGAGTTTCCCAATCTGGACGTGTCGCTGCGCGGTGCGGTGTCGATTGCGCGGCGCCTGCAGGATCCGCTGGCCGAGCTGGTCAAGATCGAGCCCAAGGCGATCGGCGTGGGCCAGTACCAGCACGACGTGGATCAATATCGTCTGGCCAAGGCGCTGGAGGCGCGCGTGGAAGACTGCGTCAATGCGGTCGGCGTATACGTCAATACCGCGTCGGCGGCGCTGCTGTCGCGCGTATCCGGGCTGTCGAGCACGGTGGCGGAAAACATCGTGCGCCATCGCGACGACAACGGTCCGTTCAAGCGCCGCAAGGACCTGCTCAAGGTGCCGCGTCTGGGCGACAAGACCTTCGAACAATGCGCCGGTTTCCTGCGCATCGCCGATGGCGACGAGCCGCTGGACGTGTCGGCGGTGCATCCGGAAGCCTATCCGGTGGTCGAGCGCATCGTCGGCAGCACCGGCAAGCCGATCAAGGCCCTGCTGGGCGACGGCAGCTTCCTGCGTGGACTCAAGCCGGAGCTGTTCACCGACGAGCAGTTCGGTGTACCGACCGTGCGCGACATCCTCAAGGAGCTGGAAAAACCCGGCCGCGATCCGCGCCCCGAGTTCAAGGCGGCACAGTTCGCCGAAGGCATCGAGGACATCAAGCACCTCAAGCCCGGCATGGTGCTCGAAGGCGTGGTCAGCAACGTCGCCGCATTCGGTGCGTTCGTCGACATCGGCGTGCATCAGGATGGCCTGGTGCACATCTCCGCGTTGTCGGACACCTTCGTCAAGGATCCGCGCGATGTGGTCAAGGCCGGCGACATCGTCAAGGTCAAGGTGCTGGAAGTGGACGTGGCGCGCAAACGCATCGCGCTGACCTGCCGTCTGTCCGATACGCCACCGCCGGCCGATGCTGCAGCCCAATCGCGCGATCAGCGCGGCAACGGCGGCGCGGGGCAGGGCCGGCGCGAGGGTGGCGGTGGGCGTGGCCCGGCGCAGGGCAACAGCAAGCCGCGCACCACTGCGCCGCCGGCCGACAACGCGCTGGCCGCGGCATTCGCGCGCGCCAAGCGCGGCTGAGCCAGCGTGCCCGGCGGCTGTCCTGGCGTGGCTGGGCCGTGTAGATAGACCCGCTCGCAAAGCGGCGGGTCCGGCTGCGATTGGATCGCGCTTGGGCAGGCTGATCTGCAACTTGGCTGCGGGTCCATGCACTCCGACCACCGCGGTGCGCCTATGCAGATACGATCAGCCGTAAGGCGGCTGGTCTGAGGCCTTGCTGCAGGGCCCTTGCCCGCCCACCATCGCAGGACACGCTGCAAGTACGTCCCTGTAGGCTCTTACTCGGCATCCATACCGCGTAAGGTCCCGCGACGGTGGGCGGGCAAGGACCTGTTGGGATGGTCGGTGTGTGTGCTGCAAGCAGCACGTGGTTGACCACGCTGTTTTATTGCGTTTCCAGGCGATCTCACGCCTCGCTGCGTAGCGCGCGCGTCGGCAAGATCAGGCGTTCGATCAGGTCGACCAGGCCGGGTGGTTCCACCGGCTTGCCCATATGCGCATCGAATCCGGCGACCACAGCGCGGTCGCGGTCTTCTTCGCGCACATAGGCGGTGAGGGCGATCGCGGGGATGTGCCGCGGCAGGTCGGCGCGGCCGGAGCGCACCGTGCGGATCAAGTCGTAGCCGTCGCGCACCGGCATGGCGATATCGCTGACCAGCACATCGAAGGGCGTCTCTGCCAGGCATTGTTCGGCTGCTTCCACCGAGCCGGCCGCCTGCACCTGCGCGCCGGCAAGCATCAGGAACTGCACCACCGCCTCGCGTGAATCCTGGTCGTCGTCGACCAGCAGCAGGCGCACGCCATCCAGGCGCCCGAGGCAATCACTCGGCAGCGGACCGACCTGCAGCGACCCGGCCGACGCGGGACGCAGATCGCTGACCCCGTGCTGGAACGGCAGCACGATGGTGAAGGTCGACCCCTTGCCTTCGCCCGCACTGGAGGCACCCAGGCTGCCGCCGTGCAGATCGACCAACTGGCGCGAGATCGACAAGCCCAGCCCCAGCCCGCCCACGCGCCGCGTGGTGCCGGCATCGGCCTGGCGAAAGCGGTCGAACACATGCGGCAGGAACTCGGCCGCAATCCCGATGCCGGTGTCCTGCACGCACAGTCGCAGCCGTTCGTCCTCGATGTCCAGCGCCACCCGCACCGTTCCGCCGGGTGAGGTGAATTTGAGCGCATTGCTGAGCAGGTTGGACAGCACCTGCTGCAGCCGCCCGGCATCGCCGAAGAACCACAGCTCGCCCTCGCCGGGTGCATCCAGTTCCAGCGCGATGTCGCGCGCCAGTGCAGACGGCTGCATCAACTCCACCGTACTGCGCATCAGTCCTGCGATATCGAAGTGCTCTGCCTGCAGGCGGATCTTGCCGGACAGGATCGCACTCATGTCGAGCAGGTCGTCGATGATCTGCGTCTGCGCACGCGCACTGCGTTCGATGATGACCAGCCCCTTGCCCAGATTGGCCGGCTCGAACACCTCCGACTGCATCAACCGCGACCAGCCCAGGATGGCATTGAGCGGCGTGCGCAATTCGTGGCTGAGCGTGGCCAGGAACTCGTCCTTGACCCGGTTGGCATGCTCGGCCTGACCGCGTGCGACAGTCTCGGCCTGCAGCGATTGCTTGAGCTTGGCATCCACGCGCGTACGCTCGATGACGATGCCGGCCAGATGCGATGCAGAGCGCGCCATCGCCTGTTCGCGCAGCGAGGGCAGGTGGACGCGGTCGTAGTAGATGTTGAGCGTGCCCAGCACTTGGCCGTTGCTGTCCAGGATGGGCGTCACGCAGCAGGCGACGATGCCCAGCGCCGCCGAAATCGCGTGGTGGTCGCTGAAGCTGGGGTCGGCCTGGATGTCCTCGCAGATCACCTGCTGACCGAGATAGGCCGAGCGCGCGCACGGCGGCCCGTTCGGCCCGATCGGCGAGGCTTCGAAATGCCCGCGGTACTCGACCGGAAAATGCGGCGCCGAGCCGAAGCTCAGCATCTTGCGTACGTCATCCAGCACCATCACCGCGCAATACAGCGCAATCTCGCCACGCGCTTCCACGCTCGCTGCGATGGCGTCCAGCACTACTGGCAGCGGCGCGCCGGTGGTGATCAGGCTCAGGATGGCGCGATCGGAGGCGGTTTCATCCTCGATCAGCTTGCGTTCGGAGATATCGGTCAGCGAGCCGATATGGCCGAGGAAGCGTCCGTCGCTGGCGAAATGCGGCGACGCGGTATCGATGCACCAACGGTATTGCCCGTCGTGACGACGTACGCGGTACTCGGCCAGGAACTCGCCTCGCTGCTCCAAGGCCTGGCCGAATGCGTGGCGCACGCGTTCGGCGTCGTCCGGATGCATCACATCCCACCAGCCCTGGTCCATTGCCTGGTCTTCGGCCTGCCCGGTGAAGTGGTACCAGCGCGGATTCCAGTATACGCAGTCGCCCTGCGCATCGGCCATCCAGATCATTGCCGGCACCGTCTCGCACAAGGCGCGGAAGCGCACTTCGCTTTCGCGCAGCTGTTGCTCGAACGCACGGCGGTCATGGATGTCAGTGTAGGTGCCGATCCACTCGCTGATGCTGCCGTCGTCGCCGCGCACGGGCAGGGCACGCGCCAGATGCCAGCGCCGCTGGCCATCGTGGCGTTGCAGCTCGCACTCCATTTCGTAGGCGCGTTCGCCCTCGATGGCCAACGCCCAGGCCTGCGCAGACAGCTGCAGGCCATCGGCGGTGTGTGCCTGATGCCACGCGGCGGTCTGGTGGTCGGCAGGATCCAGTCCGGTGTATTCGTACCAGCGCCGGTTGAAGTAATGCGGCTCACCCTCCGGGTCGGCAATGAAGATGATCTGTGGCAGCGTATCGGCCAGTCGGCGTAGCCGCGCCTCGTTGGCGGCCAGTTGCTGCTGCGCCTTGGCGCGTTGCATGGATTCCCAGCAGCGCGCCGCAACCAGGCGGACCAGCTCGATCTCGGTGGACAGCCAGCGCCGCGGTGCGCGCTGATGCACGCCGATGGCCGCGACCAGGCGGCCGTGTTTGTGCAGCGGAATCGCCAGCGACGCGCGCAGGCCGGAGCGGCGGTACTGCTGCGCCACGTAGTCCGGTGCGCCGGGCGCCATCGCATCGGTGGTGAACCAGGGGCGATTCTCCAGCAGGGCGTCGCGCAGGCCCTGCGCCACTTCCAGCGGAAAATCGCCCTGCAGGCTAGGCATGTCCTGCACATGGTCGCTGATCACGTGCATGGTTCTGCCGTCGGCCGCCGCCAGGCCGAACGCGCAGCGATTGACCTGCAGATGCTCGCCCAGCAAGCGCACGCTGGTATCGATGATCTGACGCGGATCGGAAACGTTTTGCAGCGCGTCTTCGAGCATCAGCAGGAAACTGTCGCGACTTGCCATGCTGCGTTGCTGGGTGACATCGAATCCGTGCACCAGGATCGCGTCAATACGGCCGTCGCGCTCGCGCATCGGCTGATACAGGAAATCCACGAAGGTCTGATCGAGCGCATTGCCGGGCGTGCGCTGCAGATAGGCGGACATCGACTCGCCGATGAAGGGGCGGCCGCTGCGCCGCACCTCATCGAGCAGCTCGAGATAGCCCTGGTCTGCGACTTCCGGCATCGCCTCGAGCAACGGACGGCCGAGCAACGGTCGCTGGCCGACCAGCTCGTGGAAGCGTTGGTTCGCGCTCTCGACGATGTAGCCGGGTCCCCGCAGCACCGCCATGAAGGCCGGCGACTGGTCGAGCGAAGGCGACACCGCTGCGGGCGCGGACTCGCGACGGGGCGGCCCTGCAGCAGGGGCGGACGTGCCGGCGACATACAGCATGCCCAGAGGTTTGCCGGCCTGCAGCACCGGGCTGCAGGACCACGTCGACAGCGTCAATGCTGCACGCGCATCGGCATCGCTGTGGTTGGCTTCAGCGCCGTCTGCAAGTTCCGCCAAGGGGTGGCCGAATGCTGCCGGGTGGCGTTCACCCAACAGCGCGGCGCAGGCATCGTTGTAGATGCAGCGCGACTGCTCGCCCCAGACCAGCAACATTGGCGCCTGTGCATGCAGGCACAGCGAAAGCGTCGTGCGCAGCGCTGGGCTGTCGCGTAGCAGCGGGTCGGCGGCGCATGCGGACGATGCCAGCAACAGCCCGGCTGTCTCGCACGTCTCCGGCAACAGACCGGCAAACGGCGACACGGCGATATCCATTGGTGACCTGCCCATCATGCCTGGATGCACGATTCTAGTGGCAAGCGGTCCGTGATCGAGGGGGTGTGGCAGCCGGCGCGACCGCGCGATGAGCCTACGTTAAGCGCAGCAGGCGGGTGGTCTGCAGGTGTGGCTGGCGATGAATGAGGGCATCGGCCGGGCCCGCATGCTGGCGACCCAGGGGCTGGTCGGAGCTTTCAGCTGGCGGCGCCGCTCAGTTGCCGTGCCCTGGCCAAAGCGCTGATCAGTTCGTCTGACAAATAGGGCTTGGTCAGGATCACGCCGCGCTCGAAGCCGCTGGGGATGGTGCCACTGGCAACACCGGTCGCCAGCACGAACGGAATCCCGAGCTCCGACAGCAACCGGGCGACCGGCTCGCTGGTCTCGCCATTGCCGAGGCGGTAGTCGAGCACTGCGATCTCCGGCGCATCGGCCTGGATCAGGGTCAGCGCTTGCGCAACTTCCCCGACCGGACCCAGCACCACCGCGCCAGCCTGGACGAGCTGCAGATCGAGCAGCATGGCATTCATCTGGTCGTTCTCGACCACCAGCACCCGAACTCCACGCAACACCGACATTGCTTACTCCTTCACCTAAGTCGGCCAGTATATCGACACTGCTCCACCGCAGCGCTGACGCCATTGCTTGCAGCTGAATTCGTCAGGCGCGTTCTGACACTGTTCGTTTCATGCGCAAGTCGCTATACTGCGCGGCCACGCCGAAGTGGCGGAATCGGTAGACGCAGCGGATTCAAAATCCGCCGCCCTTAAAAGCGTGTGGGTTCGAGTCCCACCTTCGGCACCAGGATGTAGCGGTACAGGCAAAGCCCTTCTGGCGACGGTCAGAGGGGCTTTTCTTTTGTGCGCTCGAGAATTGCCGGAACCGGTTAATGTCTGCCGACTGTTGACCCGTCGCGCTCAGCAGCATTGCGGTCAGAAGCAGAGCGATTTGTGGTCGACGTGGTGCAGCAGCTGGTGCAGCGACGTCACGTTCTTCGTTGTATGGCGGCGTGTTCCATTGCCGCGCATCGATGATGCGTGGTCGCTGAAAATTCCGGCGAGATGAGCATGGGTTGCTGGTAGACGCCTGTAGGCACGCAGCCATCACGCGCGATGCGTACCTTGGAAAGCTCTTTTCAAGCAGGTGGCTTCCCATGGATTTCGATTCTTCGCAGCAACTGCGCATCTTGCGCGACATCCATGACACCACGCCGGTCGCCGACGAAGAGGCCAACTGGGCAGTGCGTGCCGGCTATGCGACCCAGGCCGAAGACGGCGATATCGATCTCACCCACGAAGGCCGCAAGGCGCTGGATGTCGGCCAGACCTGATCCGTCGTTGTGCGGATTCGTTCGACGCGCAACCAAGCTGTGAGCGTTCCACAATCGATGCGCGCGTATGTGTGGATGGACTGACAGGATGCGCGCGTATCGTGCCGCCACCGACTGCATGCGGTGGAGTAGGGTGCCCCTGAATTCCAGGCAAGAAAAAGCCCCGGCAGTGCCGAGGCTTTCGGATGATTGGCGTCCCCACGGGGATTCGAACCCCGGTGTCCACCGTGAAAGGGTGGTGTCCTAGGCCTCTAGACGATGGGGACGCGTATCAAAACCTGGTTGTAGATTCCAGACGGCCTATGTCGGGAATTTGGTGGAGCCAGGCGGGATCGAACCGCCGACCTCCTGCATGCCATGCAGGCGCTCTCCCAGCTGAGCTATGGCCCCACGATGCTGCGAGCCGGCAATCATAGCGACATCGATGGCGCTTGGGAAGTGGTGTGTGCAAAAAAGTTTGCGCGACGGATTCGCCAGTAGCGGGAGCAGCGTGGCGCGTGCCTTCGCGAGCAGTTGATGGGTGCGCGCGTCGTAGGTCGACCGGATGCGATGTCGTCTGTATGGACGATTGTCTGATCGCGCAGAGCATGACGGCGTCGTGGCAGTGGCTTCTTTCGTCAGTCGGGATGGTGCAGCGGTCTGCGCACAACGATCGACCGACATTGCAAGCGTGTGCGTTCGCCGCCATCGACACGTGTGCGGCTGTGCCGGCAACTGCAGGTTGGGGTCGGGCCGCATTGCAATGATGCGAAGCCGTTGCGTCATCGTCTCAGAAGATCGAGATGCCACCACGAGCGTCGCGTGCAGATAACCGCGCATCCAATCGATGCTGAAAAACACGCAAAAAAAAGCCCCGGCAGTGCCGGGGCTTTCAGATGATTGGCGTCCCCACGGGGATTCGAACCCCGGTGTCCACCGTGAAAGGGTGGTGTCCTAGGCCTCTAGACGATGGGGACGCGTATCAAAACCTGAGTTGTCACCCTGACGGCCTAAGCCAGGAGTGGTGGAGCCAGGCGGGATCGAACCGCCGACCTCCTGCATGCCATGCAGGCGCTCTCCCAGCTGAGCTATGGCCCCACGAAACTGAGAACGAAATGATAGCGGCCTGTTAATGTTCGCGCAAGTGCTTTTTCATTTCGCATGAGACGCAGCGTGCGCGGGGCACGCTGCGCATCGGCAACTCAGTTGACGCCGTGCAGGTCGCGCAGCTGCGTCTGTCGAGCACCGAAGTAGGCGGCAAGGTCGGCGATGTCCTGGTCACTCAACGCGGTGGCCTGCGCCGTCATCAACGGGTGCTGGCGATCGCCGCTGCGGTAGGCCTGCAAGGCGTGCGCAAGATAATCGCCGTATTGGCCGCCGAGCTTGGGATAGCTGGGGTCGATGGGGGCGTTGCCGTCGGCGCCGTGGCAATCGATGCAGCTCTGGCCGGTGGCCTTGCCTTTCGCGTGCGCCAGCTTGTCGCCGGCGTCGGCGCGCCCGGTCGGCAGGCCGGCAGACGAGCCGGAGCCATGTTCGCCACTGGCGTGGCCGGCATCGCCAGCGGAATGGTCGGTGGACTCGACCTGGGATTGGGAGCAGGCCGCCAACATCAGGGCAGCGACCAGGGCGATGGCTAGACGCGGAGCGTGCAGGGCGTTCGGCATGTGGGCGCTTATTTGAGGGTGGACAGGTAGGCGGAGATATCGGCGATGTCCTGCTCGGAAAAGCTCTGCGCCTGCGCTTGCATGGTGGGATGCTTGCGTTTGCCCTGGCGGTACTCGGTCAGCGCCTGGGTCAGATACTGGCTGGACTGGCCGCCGATCTTGGGCACGCGATAACTGGGATAGGCGTTCTTGTAGCCGGTGACGCCATGGCAGCCCTGGCAGGTGTAGGCCAGCAAGCGGCCGTTGGACGGATTGCCGGTGGGCGCTGCGGGTGTGGCCACTGCCGCTGCGGGCGCAGGCGTGGCGTGTGCGGCTGGCGTGACTGACGGTGTCGCTGATACGCCCCCAAACGGCAGGAAGACGACCAGAGCGAGACAAGCGGCGAGCGGCTGCGGGCGCATGGTTTCGTATCCGGAAGACTGATTGAACGTCCGCACGTGGGGGCGTGGCGGAACCGGTCCGAGTATGCCTGCGATTTGGCGCCGCGCAAACGGGGTGAATACGCGAACTTGAACAGACCATGACCTTTGGCGCATTGGCGACATGATCGTTCTGGTGGTCTACTTGCCTACAACACCTGTTCACGCATCCACTAGGACACGACGATGTCGCCACTCTCCTTCCTGCCGGGCCGCAGCGGAACCTGCGCCGCTGCATTGTTGATCACCACGAGCCTGTTGCTGGGCGGCTGCAAGGCGGGAGATGGCGAGGCCAAGGCCGCCGAGGAGAAGAAAACCGTCGATGCGGTGCCGGTGGAAATTGCCAAGGCCGCACGCCGTGCGGTGGCGGCCAGCTATACCGGCACCGCCGCCCTGGAGCCGCGTGCCGAAGCGCAGGTGGTGGCCAAGACTTCCGGCGTTGCATTGGCGGTGATGGTGGAAGAGGGCCAGAAGGTGTCCGCGGGTCAGGCCCTGGTTCGCCTGGATCCGGACCGTGCGCATCTGGCGGTGGCGCAAAGCGAAGCGCAGCTGCGCAAACTGGAGAACAGTTACCGCCGTGCCACCCAGTTGGTGGGGCAGCAGCTGGTCAGTGCCGCCGATGTCGACCAGCTCAAGTTCGATGTCGAAAACAGCCGCGCGCAGCATCGCCTGGCATCGCTGGAGCTGTCCTACACCACGGTGCAGGCGCCGATTTCCGGGGTGATCGCCTCGCGCTCGATCAAGACCGGCAACTTCGTGCAGATCAATACGCCGATCTTCCGCATCGTCGACGATTCGCAGCTGGAGGCCACGCTCAACGTGCCCGAGCGCGAGCTGGCCACGCTCAAGTCCGGCCAGCCGGTGACCTTGCTGGCCGATGCCTTGCCCGGTCAGCAGTTCATCGGCAAGGTCGACCGCATTGCGCCGGTGGTGGATTCGGGCAGCGGCACCTTCCGGGTGATCTGTGCGTTCGGCCAGGGCGCCGAAGCCCTGCAACCGGGCATGTTCGGGCGCATCCGCATCGACTACGACCAGCGCAAGGACGCGTTGGTGATCCCGCGCCTGGCGCTGCTGGACGATGGCGAGCCGGCGGTGTTCGTGGTGCGTAAGGGCAAGGCCAGCCGGGTGCCGGTGAAACTCGGTTATGCCGAAGGCCCGTGGCTGGAAGTGCGGCAAGGGCTGAAGGAAGGCGACCAGGTGGTGACCGCCGGCAAGGTGGCACTGCGTGATGGCACTGCGGTGCAGGTCATCGGCCAGCCCGACCGCAAGCCGGTTGCCGCTGCGGCACCGGCAACCGGCAGCGACGGGAAACGCTCATGAGCGATCACGGCAACCCGCACGCACCCGTGCACGACCCGCACGCCCCCTTGCCTGGCGGCGGCGGTCTGGTGGCCTTCGCCACGCGGCGGCGGGTGACCATCGCGATGATCACCGTGACCATGCTGCTGTTCGGGCTGATCGCGTTGCGCAGTCTCAAGGTCAACCTGTTGCCGGACCTGAGCTACCCCACGCTGACCGTGCGCACCGAATACACCGGCGCGGCGCCGGCGGAAATCGAAACGCTGGTGACCGAGCCGGTGGAAGAAGCCGTCGGCGTGGTCAAGAACCTGCGCAAGCTCAAGTCGATCTCGCGCACCGGGCAGAGCGACGTGGTGCTGGAGTTCGCCTGGGGCACCAACATGGACCAGGCCAGCCTGGAGGTGCGCGACAAGATGGAAGCCCTGTCGCTGCCGCTGGAAACCAAGCCGCCGGTGCTGCTGCGCTTCAATCCATCCACCGAGCCGATCATGCGGCTGGCGCTATCGCCCAAACAGGCGCCGGCCTCCGACAACGATGCGATCCGCCAGCTCACCGGGCTGCGTCGCTACGCCGATGAAGATCTGAAAAAGAAACTTGAACCGGTGGCCGGCGTGGCCGCGGTCAAGGTCGGCGGCGGGCTGGAAGACGAGATCCAGGTCGATATCGATCAGCAGAAACTGGCGCAGCTCAACCTGCCGATCGACAACGTGATCACCCGGCTCAAGGAGGAGAACGTCAATATCTCCGGCGGCCGGCTGGAGGAAGGCTCGCAGCGGTACCTGGTGCGCACGGTCAACCAGTTCGTGGATCTGGACGAGATCCGCAACATGCTGGTGACCACGCAAAGCAGCAGCGGCAGCGCCGCGGAAGCGGCGATGCAGCAGATGTATGCGATCGCCGCATCCACCGGGTCGCAGGCGGCGCTGGCCGCGGCGGCCGAAGTGCAGAGCACCTCGTCGGCGTCCAGCAGCAGCATCGCCGGCGGCATGCCGGTGCGATTGAAGGATGTGGCCGAGGTCCGCCAGGGCTACAAGGAACGCGAGGCGATCATCCGCCTGGGCGGCAAGGAAGCGGTGGAGCTGGCGATCTACAAGGAAGGCGATGCCAATACCGTGTCCACCGCCGCAGCGCTGCGCAAGCGGCTGGAGCAGTTGCAGGCGACCGTGCCCGGCGATGTGGAAATCACCACCATCGAGGACCAGTCGCACTTCATCGAGCACGCGATCAGCGACGTCAAGAAGGATGCGGTGATCGGCGGCGTGCTGGCGATCCTGATCATCTTCCTGTTCCTGCGCGATGGCTGGAGCACCTTCGTGATCAGCCTGTCGTTGCCGGTGTCGATCATCACCACGTTCTTCTTCATGGGCCAGTTGGGCCTGAGCCTCAACGTGATGTCGCTGGGCGGGCTGGCACTGGCCACCGGGCTGGTGGTGGACGACTCGATCGTGGTGCTGGAAAGCATCGCCAAGGCGCGCGAACGTGGCCTGAGCGTGCTGGATGCGGCAATCGCCGGCACCCGTGAAGTCAGCATGGCGGTGATGGCGTCCACGTTGACCACGATCGCGGTGTTCCTGCCGCTGGTGTTCGTCGAAGGCATCGCCGGGCAGCTGTTCCGCGACCAGGCGCTGACCGTGGCGATCGCGATCGCGATCTCGCTGGTGGTGTCGATGACGCTGATCCCGATGCTGAGTTCGCTCAAGGGCGCGCCGCCGATGGCGTTCCCGGACGAGCCCAGCCATCCGCAGTGGCAGCCGCAGCAGCGCTGGCTCAAGCCGGTGGCTGCCGGCCGGCGCGGGGCCGGCGCGAGCGTGCGCTACGCGTTCTTCGCGGTGGCGTGGGCGGTGGTCAGGCTGTGGCGCGGCATCGCACGGGTGGTATCGCCGGTGATGCGCAAGGCCAGCGACCTGGCGATGGCGCCGTATGGCCGCGCCGAGCGTGGTTATCTGGCGATGCTGCCGGCGGCATTGCGGCGGCCCGGCCTGGTGCTGGGACTGGCGGCCGCCGCGTTTATCGGCACCGTGTTGCTGGTGCCGATGCTGGGTGCGGATTTGATTCCGCAGCTGGCACAGGACCGCTTCGAAATGACGGTGAAACTGCCTTCCGGCACGCCGCTGGCGCAGACCGACGCCCTGGTTCGCGAGTTGCAGCTGGCGCACGACAAGGATCCGGGCATCGCCTCGTTGTATGGGGTGAGCGGCAGCGGTACGCGGCTGGACGCCAACCCCACCGAGAGCGGCGAGAACATCGGCAAGCTCACCGTGGTGATGGCCGGCGGCGGCAGCCCGGAAGTGGAAGCGGCGGCCACCGAGCGGCTGCGCAGCAGCATGGTCGGGCATCCCGGAGCGCAGGTGGATTTTGCGCGGCCGGCATTGTTCAGCTTCTCCACGCCGCTGGAAGTGGAGCTGCGCGGGCAGGATCTGGGCGAGCTGGAACGTGCCGGGCAGAAGCTGGCGGCGATGCTGCGGGCCAATGGCCATTACGCCGACGTCAAGTCGACGGTGGAAGAGGGCTTCCCGGAAATCCAGATCCGTTTCGATCAGGAACGCGCCGCTGCGTTGGGCCTGACCACCCGCCAGATCGCCGATGTGATCGTCAAGAAGGTGCGCGGCGATGTGGCCACGCGCTACAGCTTTCGCGATCGCAAGATCGATGTGCTGGTGCGTGCGCAACACAGCGACCGCGCCAGTGTGGATGCGATCCGGCAGTTGATCGTCAACCCGGGCAGCAGCCGGCCGGTGCGTCTGGCGGCGGTGGCCGAGGTGGTGGCGACGACCGGGCCGAGCGAGATCCATCGCGCCGATCAGACCCGCGTGGCGATCGTCTCGGCCAGCCTGCATGACATGGATCTGGGCGGCGCGGTGCGCGAGGTCGAATCGATGGTGCGCAACGATCCGCTGGCCGCCGGCGTGGGCATGCATATCGGCGGGCAGGGCGAGGAACTGGCGCAATCGGTGAAGTCGCTGTTGTTCGCCTTCGGTCTGGCGATCTTTCTGGTCTATCTGGTGATGGCCTCGCAGTTCGAATCGCTGCTGCATCCGTTCGTCATCCTGTTCACCATTCCGCTGGCGATGGTCGGCGCGGTGCTGGCCTTGCTGATGACCGGCAAGCCGGTGTCGGTGGTGGTGTTCATCGGCTTGATCCTGCTGGTGGGGCTGGTGACCAAGAACGCGATCATCCTGATCGACAAGGTCAACCAGCTGCGCGAGGAGGGCGTGCCCAAGCGCGAGGCCTTGATCGAGGGCGCGCGCTCGCGCTTGCGGCCGATCGTGATGACCACGCTGTGCACCTTGTTCGGCTTCCTGCCGTTGGCGGTGGCGATGGGCGAGGGCGCCGAGGTGCGCGCGCCGATGGCGATCACCGTGATCGGTGGGTTGCTGGTGTCCACGCTGCTGACCCTGCTGGTGATCCCGGTGGTGTACGACCTGCTGGACCGTCGCGCCGATGCGTACTACCTGGAGCGTGGCCGGCGCACGGCCGGCCAACGTGCGCAGGCGACCGGTAACTCCGACGGGCTGGAGGCGCTATGAGCGTTGCCGCCTTCAGCATCCGTCGGCCGGTCACCACCATCATGTGCTTCGTCTCGCTGGTGGTGGTGGGGCTGATTGCCGCGTTCCGGCTGCCGCTGGAGGCGCTGCCGGACATTTCCGCACCGTTCCTGTTCGTGCAACTGCCGTACACCGGGTCCACCCCGGACGAGGTGGAACGCAACCTGGTGCGGCCGGCCGAAGAGGCGCTGGCGACGATGACCGGCATCAAGCGCATGCGCTCGACCGCCACCGCAGACGGCGCCAACATCTTCATCGAGTTCTCCGACTGGGACCGCGACATCGCCATCGCCGCATCGGATGCGCGCGAGCGGCTGGATGCCATCCGCGACGATTTTCCGGAAGATCTGCAGCGCTTCCACATCTACAAATGGTCCAGCAGCGACGAGCCGGTGCTGAAGGTGCGCCTGGCCAGCCAGACCGATCTGACCGGCGCGTACGACATGCTCGACCGCGAGTTCAAGCGGCGCATCGAACGGATTCCCGGCGTGGCCAAGGTGGAGATCTCCGGCGCACCGCCGAACGAAGTGGAGATTGCCATCGCGCCGGACCGGCTCACCGCGCACGACCTCAGCCTCAATGATTTGAGCGAGCGCCTGGGCAAGCTCAATTTTTCGGTGTCGGCAGGGCAGATCGACGACAACGGCCAGCGCATTCGGGTACAGCCAATCGGCGAATTGCGCGACCTGCAGGAACTGCGCGACCTGGTGCTCAATGCCAAGGGGCTGCGGCTGGCCGATATCGCGCAGGTGCGGTTGAAGCCGACGCGGATGAATTACGGCCGTCGCCTGGACGGGCGCCCGGCGATCGGGCTGGACATCTACAAGGAGCGCAGCGCCAACCTGGTGGATGTGTCCAAGGCGGCGTTGAAGGAAGTCGAGGACATCCGCGCCGAACCTGCGATGCGCGATGTGCAGATCAAGGTGATCGACAACCAGGGCAAGGCGGTGACCTCGTCGCTGGCGGAACTG
Source organism: Xanthomonas sp. NCPPB 3218 (assembly GCF_056725185.1). Classification (NCBI taxonomy): domain Bacteria; kingdom Pseudomonadati; phylum Pseudomonadota; class Gammaproteobacteria; order Lysobacterales; family Lysobacteraceae; genus Xanthomonas; species Xanthomonas sp. NCPPB 3218. The sequence continues at coordinate 2,753,485 of NZ_CM161516.1, read as the reverse complement.
GCCGAAGCCGGCGCGGTGGGCCTGTTGTTGTCGATCACGGTGCTGTTCTTCTTCCTGCGCCACTGGCCATCGACGCTGATGGTGACGCTGGCGATTCCGATCTGCTTTGCGATCACGCTGGGCTTCATGTACTTCGTCGGCGTCACGCTCAACATCCTGACCATGATGGGCCTGCTGCTGGCGGTCGGCATGCTGGTCGACAACGCGGTGGTGGTGGTGGAAAGCATCTACCAGGAACGCGAGCGTATGCCCGGTCAACCGCAGCTGGCGGCCCTGCTCGGCACGCGCAGCGTGGCGATCGCGCTCAGCGCCGGCACCTTGTGCCATTGCATCGTGTTCGTGCCGAACCTGTTCGGCGAGACCAACAACATCAGCATCTTCATGGCGCAGATCGCGATCACCATTTCGGTCTCGCTGCTGGCCTCGTGGCTGGTGGCGATCAGCCTGATTCCGATGTTGTCGGCGCGCATGAAGACACCACCGATGGTGAGCTCCGAGCGCGGCGTGATTGCGCGGCTGCAGCGGCGTTATGCCAAGGTGCTGGCATGGACGCTGGCCCATCGCGGCTGGAGCGTGGCCGGCATCGTGTTGGTCAGTGCGATCAGCCTGGTGCCGATGAAGTTGACCAAGGTCGACATGTTCGGCGGCGATGGCGGCAACGAGGCTTTCATCCAGTATCAGTGGAAAGGCTCGTACACGCATGAGCAGATGGGTGAGGAAGTGGGTCGGGTCGAGCGTTACCTGCAAGCCAATCGCGACAAGTACCACATCACCCAGATCTATTCGTGGTTCAGCGAAGCGGAAGGCGGCAGCACCACCGTGACTTTCGACGCGGGCAAGGTCAAGGAGCTGCCGGCGTTGCTGGAACAGATCCGCAAGGCCTTGCCGCGCTCGGCACGTGCGGACTACAGCATTGGCAACCAGGGCGATGGCGGCAGCGGCAATCAAGGCGTGCAGGTGCAGTTGGTCGGCGATTCGACCCAGGCCTTGCAGGCCCTGGCCGACGATGTGATGCCGCTGCTGGCGCAGCGCAAGGAATTGCGCGATGTGCATGTGGACACCGGCGACCGCACCAGCGAGTTGGCGATCCGGGTCGACCGCGAGCGTGCGGCAGCCTTCGGGTTCAGTGCCGAGCAGGTGGCAAGTTTCGTCGGTCTGGCGTTGCGTGGCACGCCGTTGCGCGAGTTTCGCCGCGGCGACAACGAGGTGCCGGTGTGGGTGCGCTTTGCCGGCGCCGAACAGAGCAAGCCGGAAGACCTGGCCAGCTTCACGGTGCGTACCAAGGATGGCCGCAGCGTGCCGTTGCTCAGTCTGGTCGATGTGCAGATTCGCCCGGCCGCCACCCAGATCGGCCGCACCAATCGCCAGACCACGCTGACCATCAAGGCCAATCTGGCCAGCAAGGTCACCGTGCCGGAAGCACGCGCGGCAATGGAAAAGCCGCTCAAGGCGATGAGTTTCCCCGCCGGTTACAGCTATACCTTCGACGGCGGCGATTACCAGAACGACGGCGAAGCGATGGGCCAGATGGTGTTCAACCTGGTGATCGCGCTGGTGATGATCTATGTAGTGATGGCAGCGGTATTTGAATCGCTGCTGTTTCCTGCGGCGATCATGAGCGGCGTGGTGTTTTCGATCTTCGGGGTGTTCTGGCTGTTCTGGATCACCGGCACCTCGTTCGGGATCATGTCCTTCATCGGCATCCTGGTGTTGATGGGCGTGGTGGTGAACAACGGCATCGTGATGATCGAGCACATCAACAACCTGCGCCGCCGCGGCATGGGCCGCACGCAGGCCTTGATCGAAGGCTCACGCGAGCGCTTGCGGCCGATCATGATGACGATGGGCACCGCCATCCTGGCGATGGTGCCGATCTCGCTGACCAGCACCACGATGTTCAGCGATGGCCCGCCGTACTTCCCGATGGCCCGCGCGATCGCCGGCGGACTGGCGTTCTCGACGGTGGTGAGCCTGCTGTTCCTGCCGACGATCTACGCAATTCTCGATGACATGAGCAACGGCGCAGCCGCGCTGGTACGACGTGCGCGCGGCGTGCCGAAGACGCCGCCGACAAGCGTTGCGCTGGAATCGTGAGCCGCCAACCCTGCTGAAGTTTTCCCGGCGTAAGGCATTCACCAGCGCGCTGAGGCCCTGAGTGACAAGGCGCAAAGCCTCTCTCCCGCCGGGGCGAGGCGGCACGGCTTGCGCGCCATGGGCGCGCTTGCCTTGGTGCGCCCGCGCCGCAAGCGTGGGCCGGGGCGCGGAGTGAGGGGTTGGGGGGAGGGTACGGTTTCTCCGCGTGCAACCCGCTCGTCAGTTACTGGCTTCGGTGAGGGCGACAGCGCGTCCGCGGACTGGCTCCTCGGCTCGGTCAGACATCCTGTCTGACTCGCCGCCGCGGCACATCCCTGTGCCGCTCTCCGCCAATCCCCGGCCACGCTGCCGCTTGGGCGAATTGTTGCCATGACCTAGTCAAAGCAAGCGAATTATCCGTCTTTTTTTCAATGACCTGCGCGATTCTCGATGACAGCAGCAGAGCCGGGATCTGTTGACGTGTCATGGTGTGGTGCACCGAAGACGCCACCGCCACGTAGCGCTCGAGTCTTGAATGTTATTAGCCGCCTGAAGCCACTCTCCCGTCGGGGCGAGGAGGCACGGCTTGCGCGCCAGGGGCGCGCGTGCCTTGGAGCGCCCGCGCCGCAAGCGTGGGCCGGGGCGCGGAGCGAGGGGGTGGGGTGAGGGCACGGCTTCTCTTCCGGGGAACTGCCAAGCACGTGGCTGTGTTTCGCTGGCTTCGGTGAGGGCGACAGCGCGTCCGCGGACTGGCTCCTCGGCTCGGTCAGACATCCTGTCTGACTCGCCGCCGCGGCACATCCCTGTGCCGCTCTCCGCCAATCCCCGGCCACGCTACCGCTTCGGCGAGTCGTTTCCGTGACGTTGAGCGACGAAAAACGACAGCCAATTCATTGGTCGATTTTGGTGCAAATCATCCGCCAAGGTCGCCGCACGTCTTCTGGACCTTCGACTTCGTAGCTCTCTGACACACCGCCCAGATGCCAAGTACTCAGAAGTGCGCGGTTTCCAGTGCTCTCAATCCGCTGCCTTCAAGAGGGATGCGAAGAGGCCTCTGCCTCATTGGGCGGGGCAACGACCAAAGCTAGGTCGAACATGCCCTGCGGCAATGGCTGCTCCCCGTTCCGCCAACACAGGAACATCCGAGAGTGGTCCGCGGGCGCAGGGGCAGGACCTTACACGACATGGCGCGTGTAAGAGCCCCCATGGATGGGTTCACGGCGTGTCCTGCCCGGCGCCCGCGGGCCGCTCGCACGCATGAAACAAGGCGCCTGCCAGCAGCCTTTCCTCAACCAAAGTGAAAGCGCCAGCAAACCGGGCTTTCCTCATTCAAAACCAAAGCCCCAGCTGATCAGCTTTCCTCAGCTGTCCAGCTTTCCCGGCAACCTGGGTTCCAAGCCGCTGGATACACTGGCCAGAGAATCAGCCCGCACGCACCTGCCGCACGATCGCCGCCGCCTTGGCCGAGCTCTCCTTGACCTTGTCCCACTGGCCCTGCGCCAGCCAGTCCTTGGGCACCATCCACGAGCCGCCGATGCACAGCACGTTCGGCTGCGACAGGAACTCGGCCGCGTTGGCCTCGCTGATGCCACCGGTGGGGCAGAGCTTGAGTTCGGACAGCGGGCCGGCCAGGCCCTTGAGCATCTGCAAGCCGCCCACGGCAGTGGCCGGGAACAGCTTGCACACGCGGAAGCCCAGGCCCATCAGGGTCAGCAGCTCGGTCGGCGTGGCCGCGCCGGGCACGGCGGGGATCGGCGCATCGGCGAGCAGGCGCGCCAGCGGCGCCGGCGTGCCGGGGGTGACCAGGAAGTCGGCACCGGCATCCACCGACTGACGCAGTTGCAGCTCGCTCAGCACGGTGCCGGCGCCGATCACGATGTTGGGCAGCTCGCGCTTGAGCATGGTCAGCGCTTCGATCGCAATCGGGGTGCGCAGGGTCAGTTCGATCGCGGGCAGGCCGCCTTCGAGCAGCGCATCGGCCACGCGGCGCGCCTGGTCCAGCGTGTCCACGGTGACCACCGGCAGGATGCCGGCATCGCGCAGCAGCTGTTCGGCGGTGTTCTGGGTCTGGGCAATCGTCATTGCAACTCCGTTAGACGGCGACCGCGAGGCGGTCGCGCAGAGGGAAGGGGAATCAGGCGTCCTTGGACTCGTGCGGTGCGGCGGCGGCCGCTGCATCGGCACCCAGTTCATACTCGGCGTCGTAGCTCCACAGCGCACCGTCCGGACGGGTCGGGCCGCAGGAAATCGAGATGGCGCCCTGGTCGGCCGGGCCAACCACCTGGCGGTTGATGGCGAACAGGTTGCGCCCCAGGTCGTTGCCCGCCACCGAGGTGTTGGGTGCGACCTCGCGCGATGCCCACTCTTCGGCCGAGACCAGCACTTCCAGCGTGCCGGCTTCGCCGTCCAGGCGCACGATGTCGCCTTCGCGCACACGCCCGATCGGACCGCCGCGTGCGGCTTCGGGCGTCATGTGGATCGCCGCCGGGAACTTGCCCGACGCACCGGACAGACGGCCGTCGGTGACCAAGGCCACGCGCCGACCCTGGTTCTGCAGCAAACCCAGCAACGGCGCCATCGAATGCAGTTCCGGCATGCCGTTGGCACGCGGGCCCTGGTAACGCAGCACCACCACGAAATCGTGCGGCAGCACGCCGGCGGCATGCAGCTTGTTGAGCACCTGCGGCGTGTCGATTACCACTGCCGGCGCTTCGATCGTACGGTGCTGCGGCTTGACTGCCGATAACTTGATCAGCGAGCGGCCCAGGTTGCCGCGCAGCAGGCGCAGGCCGCCCTGCGATTCGAATGCGGCGCTGACCGGCCGCGCCACGCTGTCGTCGGCGGTGGTCGCAGTGCCGGGCACGTAGACGACCTTTCCGTCCTGCAGGCGCGGCTCGTTGGCGTAGGCGCGCATGCCGCCTTCGACCACGGTGGGCAGGTCGTCGTGCATCAGCCCGGCGTCCATCAGCTCGCGGAACACGAAGGCAGTGCCGCCCGCGGCCTGGAAGCGGTTCACGTCGGCTTCGCCGTTGGGGTAGATGCGGGTCAGCAGCGGCACGGTCTGCGAGATCAGATCCATGTCGTCCCAGGTGAGCACGATGCCGGCCGCACGCGCTACCGCAATCCAGTGGATGGTGTGATTGGTCGAACCACCGGTGGCCATCAGCGCGACCACGGCATTGACGATGGCACGCTCGTCGATCAGGCGACCGAACGGACGGAAGTCCTGGCCCAGCGCAGAAATTGCCAGCGCACGCGCGGTGCCCTCACGGGTCAGCGCATCGCGCAACTGCAGCTCCGGGTTGACGAACGAGGCACCGGGCAGCTGCACGCCCATCGCCTCGAGCAACACCTGGTTGGAGTTGGCGGTGCCGTAGAAGGTGCAGGTGCCGGGCGAGTGATACGAGGACGACTCGGCTTCCAGCAGTTCGGCGCGGGTGGCTTCGCCGGCGGCGTAGCGCTCGCGCACTTCGGCCTTCTGCTTGTTCGGAATGCCGGGCGTCATCGGGCCGGCCGGCATGAACAGCGCCGGCAGATGCCCGAAGGCCAGCGCGCCGATCAGCAGGCCCGGCACGATCTTGTCGCACACGCCCAGGTACACCACGCTGTCGAACATGTCGTGACTGAGGCCGATCGCCGCGGCCTGGGCGATGTTGTCGCGCGAGAACAGCGACAGCTCCATGCCGGCGCGGCCCTGGGTCACGCCGTCGCACATCGCCGGCACGCCGCCGGCCACCTGTGCGGTGGCACCGAGCGTACGCGCGGTGTCGCGGATCAGCTGCGGGTAATGCTCGAACGGCTGATGTGCCGACAGCATGTCGTTGTAGGCGGTGATGATGCCCAGGTTGGGCGTGGCCGCACCGCGCAGGCGCGACTTGTCGGTCGGCTCGGACGCGGCGAAACCATGCGCCAGGTTGCCGCAGCTCAAACGGCTACGGAACGGACCCTCGCGCAGGGCGGCATCGAGACCGGCCAGATACGCCGCGCGCGACGGCGCGCTGCGCTTGCGGATACGGTCGGTGACAGCTTGGATGTTCGGATGCAGGCTCATTGGCTACCGGCTATGAGAAACGGGGAAGGTAATCACGCTGTTCTTTTCGTAGATACCCGCACATGGATGTGCGGGCTGTTGCGAAGGACTCGCACGTTTGAATCCCCGCACATGGATGTGCGGGCTCTTGCGAGGGACTCGCACTCACGCACACCAGTGAACCCGCAATTTCGGGCCCGGCGGCTGCAGCGCCACGCGGATCGGATACTCGCTGACATCGTCACCGGCCAATGCAGCCTGCAGCACGTCCAGCTTCTGCTTGCCGCGCAACAGCAGCAGGCGGGTCGGGATGGCGGCCAGTCCGGCCGGTGTCAGCGTGATCCGCAGCGGCCACTGATTCGAGCCGGGGCAGCCGGTGGCATCCAGCGACGCGTAGGGCTGCGGGCTGGACAGTGCCTTGCTCAGGTCGGTCGAGCCCGGAAACAGCGAGGCGGTGTGTCCGTCGCCGCCCATGCCCAGCAACGCCAGGCACGCAGGCTCGGCGTGCCTGGCCTGCAGGTTCGCGGTGTGCACGCACTCGGGCAACTGCTTGCCCGGGCGCACCAGCGGGATGAAGGTCGCCGCCGGTGCATGGGTCAAAAAGCTGTGATTGACCAGCCAGGCGTTGCTGTCCTGATCCTGCGGCGAGAGCCAGCGCTCATCGACCAGGCCCACTTCCACCCGCGACCACTCCAGCGGACGGTGGGCGAGGGATTCGTACACGGGCGCCGGGGTGGTGCCGCCTGACAGCAGCATGCGTGCCTGGCCGCGGCGCGAAATCTCCTGTTCCAGCAGGTCGGCCATCTCGCTGGCCACCGCCTCGGTCCATTCGGCGGGGTCTTCGTAGCGCACCAGTGTGATGCGCGGATTGTCCTGCAGGTTCATCGCTGCTCCCCTGGATGCTGACGCTGCGCATCCACCGCATAGGCGGCGGCGCCGAGCAGGCCGGCATGCGGATGCATGACCGCCAGCGACGGCACCCGCGACATGATCGCGGAGAAGCGTCCCTTGTGTTCGAAGCGCTGGCGGAAGCCGGAATGCTGCAGCGAATCCAGCACCTTGGGCACCAGCCCGCCGGTGAGGAACACGCCGTCCCAGGCGCCCTGCATCAACACCATGTCGCCGGCGATCGCGCCGAAGATGGCGCAGAACAGATCGATGGTGCGCGACGAGCGCGGGTCGCCCGCCGCCGCACGTGCGGTGATGTCCTTGGGCTGCAGCGGGCCCGGGTCGACCCCGGCGATCTCGCTGAGCGCGCGATGGATGTTGACCAGGCCCGGGCCGCAGATCAGGCGCTCGTTGGAGACCCGGCCGAACTGCTCGGAAAGGATCTCCAGGATGCGGATCTCCTCCGGCGTGCCGGGCGGGAAGCTGACGTGGCCACCTTCGGTTTCCAGCGGAAAGCAACGCCCGTTGCGGATGATCAGCCCACCCACGCCCAGCCCGGTGCCCGGGCCGATCACGCCGTAGTTGCGCGGCTGATCGATCGGCGCCGGCCGCCAGCTGGCGCCGCCGACCTGCACCACGTCCTGCGGGCGCAGCAGGCTGATCGCCATGGCCTGCGCGGCGAAGTCGTTGATCAGGTGTAGGGTGCTGAAGCCCAGCATCGCCGCGGTGCGCGAGCGCGAGATCACCCACGGATGGTTGGTGATGCGCGCCTCGTCGCCGTCCACGCGGCCGGCCACGGCGAACACGCCCTGGGTGGCCTGCACGCCGATCTGGTCGAGGTAATAGCGCGCGGCTTCGCCGAGCGAACCGAAATCGACCACCGCAAATTCGCGCGAGGTGTCATCCAGCAGCGGCACCGAGGCGTCGACGTCGGCCAGCGCGAAGCGCGCATTGGTTCCGCCGATATCGGCAACCAGCACCGGCTTGGAAGGAGCGGTCATGCGGTGTGTCCCTGTGCGTCGGTGGCCGGGGGCAGGAAGGGCGCCGCGGCATCGGGGCCCCAGCTGCCGGCCGGGTAGGGCTGCAGCGGCAGCTGCGCGTCTTTCCACGCATCGCTGACGCTGTCGATCCACGACCAGGCCGCCTTGACCTCGTCGTCGCGCACGAACAGTGCCGGGTTGCCGTTGAAGGCATCCACGAACAGGCGCTCGTAGGCGATGCGGCGGTGCAGGCCGGTCGGTACCGACAGTTCCAGCTCCAGCGGCTGCAGTTCGATCGCGCCCCATTCCGGGCCGGCCAGGCTGCTCATCAGGCCGAGCTCGATGTTTTCCTGCGGCTGCAGCTGGAAGGTCAGGCGGTTGGGCACCGCGTTCTGCCGGTCCGGGCGCTCGAACAGCCAATGCGTCACCGGCTTGAGCGTGACCACGATACGGGTGGAGCGCTCGGCCAGGCGCTTGCCGGTGCACAGGTGGAACGGCACCCCGGCCCAGCGCCAGTTATCGATATGCGCGGTCACCGCGACGAAGGTTTCCACGTCGCTGCCTTCCGGCGGGTGATAGGCCTGCGCCGGCTGGCCGTTGATGCTGCCGGCGGTGTAGCGGCCACGCACGCTGTCGTGGGCGGCATGCTCGGCGGTCATCGGGCGCAGCGCGCGCAGCACCTTGACCTTCTCGTCGCGGATGCGATCGGCTTCCAGCGAGGCTGGCGGCTCCATCGCCACCAGGCACAACAACTGCAGGATGTGACTCTGCACCATGTCGCGCAGCGCGCCGGAGCGCGCGTAGTAGGCATCGCGCCCATCCACGCCTTCGCTCTCGGCCACCAGGATCTGCACCGACTCGATATAGGTGCGGTTCCACACCGCTTCCAGCAAGGTATTGCCGAAGCGCAGCGCGATCAGGTTCTGCACCGCCGCCTTGCCCAGGTAATGGTCCAGGCGGAACACGCGGTCTTCGTCGATCAGCGCGCCGATCGACTGCAGGATCTCGCGGGCGCTGTCCGAGTCGTGGCCGATCGGCTTTTCCAGCATCAGCCGGTGCGGCGCGGCCAGCGCACCGCCCAGGGCCAGGCCCTGGCAGGTGCTGATGTACAGGCCCGGCGGAATCGCCAGGTAGCTCACGCACTGGCGGCTGGCCAGCTCGCGTACGGCATTGGCCACCGACTCGGCATCGCGCAGATCCACCGAGCGATAGTCGACCCGCTGCATCAGCGTTTCGATCTGCTCGGGCGTGGCGATCGGCAGCGCGGCAGCCAGGCGCGGGCGCAGGACCTCGCGGAATGCCTCGGTGTCGTGCGGCGACAATGCCAGCGCGCGGATACGGAAGTCCTCCGGCAGCAGGCCATCGACGAACAATCGCAGCAGGGACGGGAAGAGATAGCGCTGGGCGAGATCGCCGGTGGCGCCGAACAGGATCAGGGTGTTGTGCATGGACCGAATTTCAGATTCTGGAGACATCGTGATCAGCAGCTGGTCGGAAAGGCGCCGGACAGCCGGCGGTCGGTATGTCTGTTCCTGAGCGACACTGGTGTGCGCGCAGCGGGGGATGGACGCGTACGCCCAATCCCCGATTGTTGCAGCAAGTGGCCGTCAGCGGTTAGCGCCGCGGCGGTTGACCTGCACATGCGTGGCCGAATGGCGGGCCTTGCACGGTAGGCTGCACCGCTTGAGGCAGCGGCTTGGGTCGGTGGCGGCATGGTCCCTCCCGAGATCGATGTTGCCATGTGAAAACGATTACATGTCAGAATAAACCAATGCATTCGTTTGCAGGAAATTTCCTTGCAGGCGCATGCGGCGTCACCGCCGTCGGGAGGGCCGAGGGCAGGGCGCACAACTTACGTTGAGGCCGAAGATGGCGAAAGTGCAGTTGGAAGGTGTCCGCAAGGTCTACGAGAACGGCCAGGTCGCGGTGCAGGGTGCGAGCTTCGAGGTCGCCGATGGCGAATTGATGGTGCTGGTCGGTCCGTCCGGCTGCGGCAAGTCGACCCTGTTGCGCATGATCGCCGGGCTGGAGGACATCAGCGCCGGCACGCTCAAGATCGGCGAGCGCGTGGTCAACGACGTGGCCCCCAAGGACCGCGACATCGCCATGGTGTTCCAGAGCTATGCGCTCTACCCGCACATGACCGTGGCCGAGAACCTGGCCTTCGGGCTCAAGCTGCGCGGCCACCCCAAACAGGTCATCGCCGAGCGGGTCAACAACGCCGCCGAGTTGCTGGGGCTGACCCCGATGCTCGACAAGCTGCCCAAGGCGATGTCCGGCGGCCAGCGTCAGCGCGTGGCGCTGGGGCGGGCGATGGTGCGCGAGTCGTCGGTGTTCCTGCTCGACGAGCCGCTGTCCAATCTGGATGCCAAGCTGCGCCACAGCGTGCGTACCGAGATCGCGCAGCTGCACCGCAAGCTCGGCACCACGATGATCTACGTCACCCACGATCAGGTCGAGGCGATGACGCTGGGCCAGCGCATCGTGGTGCTCAAGGATGGGGTGATCCAGCAGATCGACAGCCCGATGGCGCTGTACGACCGCCCGGCCAATCTGTTCGTGGCCGGATTCCTCGGCAGCCCGGCGATGAACGTGCTGCAGGGGCGCCTGGATGAGCAGGACGGCCTGCACCTGGTCATGGCCGATGGCTGGCGCGTGCCGCTGGGTGCGGCGCGGGTCGAGCGCAGCTGGTTCGGTCGCGAGGTCATCGTCGGCGTGCGTCCGGAGCATCTGCAGCCGTCCAACGATGCCGCGCTGGGCTTCGACGCGCGTATCGATGTGATCGAGCCGGTCGGCAACGAGATCTTCCTCAACCTCGACCGTGGCGGCCAACCGCTGGTGATCCGGGTCGCACCGCAGGCCCTGCCGGCGGTGGGGGAGCAGCTGCGGCTGGCGTTGCGCAGCGAGGCGCTGCACTTCTTCGACCCGGCCAGCGGCGAACGGCTGGCGCTGGCCTAACGCGCCAGTCCCTGCACGAACGCAAGCGGGCGGGCGGCATGCGCGCCCGCCTGCAGCACGGCGTCGGCCTCCAGGGTCAGCTCCAGCGGCAGCACCGCCAGCGCAAGATCGCCCGCCACGCTGACCAGCGTGCCGACGGTGGCATCGCCCAGCAGCACGGCCTGGCCCGCCTCGGCCAGCGCATCGCTGCCAACGGCATCGACCTGCAGCAGCTGCAGTGCACGCTTGGCCTTGCCCAGAAAATGCGTCCGCGCCACGATTTCCTGGCCCGGATAGCAGCCCTTTTTGACGCTGAAGGCCTGTAGGCGATCCAGCGCCAGCTGCTGCGGCGTCCACTGCTCGCGTTGCGCATCGGGCAGGCGCGCCAGCCCCAGTTGCAGGTCCGTACGGCGCCACTCGGCGTCCATGCGCGGTACTTCGATAGGCGTGGCCAATGCCTCATCGTTCGCCAGCAACATCAGCGTGCGCGGCAGGGCAGGGCTGCCCAGGTCCAATTCGATACGCTGCGTTCCGATATCGGCCTGCGCGCCCTGGGCGCGGGCAGGCGCGGCAAGGCCGCCAAACGCCGAAAGCGCCGCCACGCCGATCTTGAGCTTGCGTCGGAACACAAAACGGCCGAGTTGCGTTGCGATCTCGGCCGCATTGCCATCGGGCAACAGCATCAGCAGGTGGGTGTCGTCCTCACGCAGGAGTGCGAAGATGGCGATCACGCGCCCCTTTGCCGTCAACCACGCATTCCACTGCCACTGCCCGATCGCCAGCGCCTGTACGTCGTTGGCAAATTGCGCATGCGCGAACGCCACTGCATCCGTCCCGATCAAGCGGACGTATTGCATGTCGTGCAGGGAGCCAAAACCCTGTGGAATAAGATTCAGGTTGTCAGCCATGGAAGGGGAGGACTAAAATCGCAATGTTGTGAGACCACTATGATAGGCCATCCAACCCCCACCCCAGCGCAGGATTCCGAGACGCAGCCTTCTCCTCAGGAGCATCTTCCCGAGAAGCAGCCACTGCCCAAGGAGATTGGTGGACGCGACGGCCCCGAGCCAACGCGCTACGGCGACTGGGAAAAAAATGGACGCTGCATCGATTTTTGAGCAGCTTTTAGCCACAGCGGTCTAGTGCCGCCCAGCCGAGAAAACGAGCCCAGCGAATGGCGATCCGCGAACGTCCTCTTTCCCCGCATCTCCAGGTGTACCGCTGGCAGATACAGATGGTGACCTCGATTCTCAATCGAGCCACCGGCATCGTACTGTCCATCGGCGCTCTGGCGATTGCCGCCGCCTTGCTGACATTGATGCTCGGCCCCGACCACTGGAATTGTTTCCGCGAGCACGCAGGCGCCTGGTACGGCCAGGTCTTCCTGTTCGGCTGGACCTGGTGCTTCGCGTTCCACCTGTTCGGTGGACTGCGCCACATTATGCAGGACTTCGGACAGGGCTATGCAGTGCGCTCGTTCGTCAGTCTTGGCTGGTTGTCGCTGATCCTGAGCTTCGTGCTCACCGCTGCGATCTGGGCCTATGTACTGCTGGCCGGAGGTGCCGTATGAACCGCTACCGTACCCCGCTGAAGAACGTGCGTGGCCTGGGTGCCGCCAAGACCGGCACCGAGCACTTCGTGGTGCAGCGCCTGACCGCCACCGCCCTGGTGCCGCTGTCGATCTGGTTCCTGATCTTCGTGCTGAGCCTGATCGGTGCCGATCACGCTGCGGCCAGCGCCGCCGTGGCCAAGCCCTGGAACGCGATCCTGTTGGTCGGCTTCCTGATCGCCTCGTTCTGGCATGCGCAGCTGGGCATGCAGGTGGTGCTGGAAGATTACGTGCACAACTCGCTGCTCGCGCTTGCTGCGCAGACCATCGTGCGCTTCGTCGCCGTGCTGGGCGCCATCGTCAGCGTGTTTGCCGTGGCGCGTATTGCGCTGGGCATCAGCTGAGTCGTCCGCGACCAAACAGGAATCCATAATTCGATGTCCGCTTACAAGATTACAGAACACAAGTACGACATGGTCGTGGTGGGCGCCGGCGGCGCCGGCCTGCGGGCCACGTTCGGCCTGGCCCAGAAGGGCCTGCAGACGGTCTGCCTGACCAAGGTCTTCCCGACCCGTTCGCATACCGTTGCGGCGCAGGGCGGCATCTCGGCCGCGCTCGGCAACATGGGCGAAGACGATTGGCGCTACCACTTCTACGACACCATCAAGGGCTCCGATTGGCTGGGCGACCAGGACGCGATCGAGTACATGTGCCGTGAGGCGATTCCGGCGATCATCGAGCTGGAGCACTACGGCGTACCGTTCTCGCGTACCGAAGAGGGCAAGATCTACCAGCGCCCGTTCGGCGGCATGACCACCAAGTACGGCGAAGGCCCGTCCGCACAGCGCACCTGCGCGGCGGCCGACCGTACCGGTCACGCGATGCTGCACACGCTGTACCAGCAGTCGCTGGCGCACAACGCACGCTTCATGATCGAGTACTTCGCACTCGACCTGATCTTCGACGAGGAGGGCGTCTGCCGCGGCGTGCTGGCGCTGGATATGGCCGATGGCAGCTTGCATCTGTTCCGCGCCCACGGCGTGGTGCTGGCCACCGGCGGCTATGGCCGTGCCTACTTCAGCGCCACCTCCGCCCACACCTGTACCGGTGACGGCGGCGGCCTGGTGATGCGTGCCGGCCTGCCGGTGCAGGACATGGAGTTCGTGCAGTTCCATCCCACCGGTATCTACGGTGCGGGCTGCCTGATCACCGAGGGCGTGCGTGGCGAAGGCGGCATCCTGCGCAACAGCAACGGCGAGCGCTTCATGGAGCGCTACGCACCGCATTACAAGGATCTGGCATCGCGCGACGTGGTATCGCGCTCGATGACCGTGGAGATCCGCGAAGGCCGTGGCGTGGGCGAGCATAAGGATCACATCCTGCTCGACCTGACCCACCTCGGCCCGGAAGTGATCAACGAGAAGCTGCCCGGTATCGCCGAGAGCGCGCATATCTTTGCCGGTGTGGACGTGACCAAGCAGCCGATTCCGGTGTTGCCGACCGTGCACTACAACATGGGCGGCATTCCGACCAACTTCTATGGCGAAGTCGTGCGCAAGCAGGGCGACAACCCGGATGCGGTCGTGCCGGGCCTGTACGCGATCGGCGAAGCTGCCTGCGTGTCGGTGCACGGTGCCAACCGCCTGGGTTCCAACTCGCTGCTGGATCTGGTGGTATTCGGCCGTGCGGTGGCAAACCGCTGCGCCGAGACGGTCAAGCCCAACCAGCCGCACAAGACATTGCCGTCCGATGCCTGCGAAAAGGCGCTGGGCCTGCTGGACAAGCTGCGCTACGCCAACGGCTCCACGCCGACCTCGGTGATCCGCGACAACATGCAGCGCACCATGCAGTCGGACGCGGCGGTGTTCCGTACCAGCAAGACGCTGAAAGAGGGCGTCGACAAGATGGCCGAGATCTTTGCCAGCTTCGAAGACGTCAAGGTCTCGGACCGCTCGCTGGTATGGAATTCGGATCTGATCGAAACCTACGAGTTGAACAACCTGCTGCTCAATGCAGTGGCGACGATCAACTCGGCCGAACAGCGGCATGAGAGCCGCGGCGCGCATTCGCACGAAGACTTTCCGGACCGCGACGACGTCAACTGGCAGAAGCACACGCTGGTCACCGTCGACGACAAGGGCAAGTGCGAGTTCGAATATCGTCCGGTGCACATGTACACGCTGAGCAAGGACGTGGACGTGGTCCCGCCGAAGCCGCGCGTTTACTGATCGATGCGCATGGATCGATCCGCTTTCGCATTGCCTCTGCTGGCCGGCCTGTTCGGGTACCGCAGCCGTGCACCGCGACAGCCGGATCGCCTCATGACGCAGGGGCAACGCCGGCAAGCCGCCGGCGGTTGCGCCACCGCCGCGGCGGTGGCATCCGTCATCTTTACCTTCATGCGCACGGTGCGGTTGTCGTTCGCACCGCGCATCGCCTGAGCCAACGAGAGCAGCTATGGCAGAGTTCACCCTCCCCAAGAATTCAAAGATCGGCAAGGGCAAGCATTACCCTGCACAGGGCGCCAAGAACACGCGCACCTTCAAGGTCTACCGCTGGGATCCGGATGGCGAAGCCAACCCGCGTACCGACAGCTATGAGATCGATCTCGACAAGTGCGGCCCGATGGTGTTGGACGCGCTGATCAAGATCAAGAACGAGATCGACCCGACGCTGGCGTTCCGTCGCTCCTGCCGCGAGGGCATCTGCGGCTCGTGCGCGATGAACATCGACGGCACCAATACGCTTGCCTGCACCAAGGCGATTGCCGCCTGCGGCAAGGCCGAGGTGCCGATCTATCCGCTGCCGCACATGAGCGTGATCAAGGACCTAGTGCCGGATCTGACGCATTTCTACGCGCAGTACGCGTCGATCAAGCCGTGGATCCGCACCCAGACCCCGCCGCCGCCGGATCGCGAGCGCCTGCAGTCGCCGGAAGACCGCCGCAAGCTCGATGGCCTGTACGAGTGCATCCTGTGCGCCTGCTGCTCGACCAGTTGCCCGAGCTACTGGTGGAATGGCGAGCGCTATCTGGGCCCGGCGATCCTGCTGCAGGCGTATCGCTGGATCATCGATTCGCGCGACGAGGACACCGGTGCGCGTCTGGACGACCTGGAAGATCCGTTCAAGCTGTATCGCTGCCACACCATCATGAACTGCGCGCGGACCTGCCCCAAGGGCCTGAACCCGGCGCTGGCGATTGCCGAGATCAAGAAGCTGATGATGGCGCGTCGCGCCTGATCGCAGCGCAATGCGGGCCCGCCTCGGCGGGGAGATGGTTCACAGCGGCACCGGCCCTTGGTCTGGTGCCGCTGTCGTTTTCGGCGCCGGCAAGGCGAGCTGGAGAGTGAGATGGATGAAGAAACCCTGTTGAAGAAACTGCGCTGGCGTTGCCGGCGCGGCATGCGCGAGCTCGATCAATTGTTCGGGCGCTATCTGGATCAACGCTGGGCGCAGGCTTCCGAATCCGAGCGCGCGGTTTTCCTACAGCTGCTGGATTGCGAAGACGATAAGTTGTGGCGCTGGTTCATGGGATACGAGGCCTGCCCGGATGCCGTCAACGCCGCACTCATCGCCGATATTCGCGCCATGCCGGCTTGAATGGCGGCCCTCGCGCGGACTTGCTTGCGCGCTGGGCGTGCTGAGCGCGCTCGCGTTGGGGGCGCTCTGGCGGAGCGGGGCACCGCCATGGCTGGCGATGCTGTTGTCCGTCTATACGGTGTTGACCGGTGGACGATCGCTGCGCCTGCTGTTGCGCTCGTCAGCACGGGAAGTGATCGTGCCCTGGAGCGAAACGCCTGCCAGCGTTGACGGTGTGCAGGTGCAGGGCCTGCAGGTGGCGTGGCGCGGGCCGATCGCGGTGGTGGCGTGGACCGGCCTGGATGCACGTCGCCAACGCCTGCTTTTCTGGCCGGATACCTTGCCCGCAGCGCAGCGACGTGAACTGCGTCTGGCCGCTCAGGCACACGCCATTTCGTCCCGGCGGCCGCAAGTGGCACCATAGCGTCCCTTTCCTGGTTGAACCGCATGTTCAAACCTATCCCGGTTGCCATCGGCTTGCGCTACCTGCGTGCCAAGCGGCGCAATGGCTTCATCTCGTTTATCTCGATGGCATCGATCCTGGGCATTGCCCTGGGCGTGACCGTGCTGATCACCACGCTGGCGGTGATGAGCGGTTTCCAGAAGGAAATCCGCGACCGCCTGCTGCAGATGGCCGCGCATGCCACGGTCAGTGCGGACGGCGCGCCGATGCACGACTGGCAGCATGCGGTCGAGGTCGCCATGGCCGATCCGCGCATCGCCGGTGCCGCGCCCTACATCGAAACCGAATCGCTGCTGCAGGGCCCGCGCAAGCAGCCGGCGATCGTGCGCGGCATCGTTCCTGCCGAAGAGGGCAAGGTATCGGTGCTGGCCAAGAAGATGCAGCAGGGGTCGGTCGACAGCCTGACCCCGGGCTCCTACAACATCGTCATCGGCAAGGAGTTGGCGATCTGGCTGGGCGTGGACATGGGCGACAGCATCGTGGTGCTGCTCAGCGATACCCAGGCCACGCCGCTGGGCGCGATGCCGCGGCTCAAGCGCTTCACCGTCAGCGGAATCTTCGAGGCGGGCTACAACGAGATCGACCGCGGCCTGGCCGTGGTCAACATGCAGGACCTGGCACGCGTGCTGCGCATGGACGGCGTCACCGGCGTGCGGCTGCGCCTGCACGACATGGATCAGGCCTGGCCGGTGGCACGCGATCTAGCGGTGAAGTTGCATGGCCCGTACCGGGTCAGCGACTGGACCCAGGAGAACGCCAATCTCTACCACTCGTTGAAGATGGAAAAGACCGTGATGGGCATCCTGCTGTCGCTGATCGTGGCGATGGGCGCGTTCAACCTGGTGTCCTCGCAGGTGATGCTGGTCACCGACAAGCAGGCCGATATCGCCATCCTGCGCACCTTGGGCCTGTCGCCTGCTGGGGTAATGCAGGTGTTCATGGTGCAGGGTTCGTTGATCGGCTTCATGGGCACGATCATGGGCGTGATCGGCGGCATCGTGCTGACGCTCAACCTGGAGCGCATCCTGGGTGTGATCGAGACCATCTTCAGCGTCAAGCTGCTGCCCGAGGACGTGTATTACATCACCGGCTTGCCGACCGACATGCAGACCCAGGACGTGGTGGTGATCACCGTCGTCGCGCTGGTGATGAGTTTCCTGGCGACCTTGTATCCGGCATGGCGCGCCTCGCGCACGCAGCCGGCGGAGGCGCTGCGTTATGAATGAGATCAGGGAATCGGCCGTGCAAACGCCAAACCATGCAGAGGCGGTGATCCGCGCCGAGGGTCTGGGCAAGACCTACGCCGAAGGCAAGATGCGCACGCCGGTGTTCGACGGTCTGGATCTGACCGTGGCGACCGGCGAAACCGTGGCCATTGTCGGCGCCTCAGGGGCGGGCAAGAGCACGCTGCTGCATCTGCTCGGCGGCTTGGATATTCCGACCTCGGGCGAGGTGTACGTGGCCGGACGGCGCATGTCGGCGTTGTCCGATGGCGAGCGCGGCAAGCTGCGCAATCAGGCCCTGGGTTTCGTCTACCAGTTCCATCATCTGCTGCCGGAATTCACCGCGCTGGAAAACGTGATGATGCCGGTACTGTTGTCCGGGAAAGAAGTGTCAGTGGCGCGGGCGCAGGCCTTGCAGTTGCTGGAATCGGTCGGGCTCGGACATCGTATCGAGCACAAGCCCAGCGAGTTGTCCGGCGGCGAGCGTCAGCGTGCGGCGGTGGCGCGTGCGCTGGTAAACAAGCCAGGCTGCGTGCTGGGCGATGAGCCCACCGGCAACCTGGACGACAAGACCGCCGAGACCGTGTTCGAGCTGATGCTGGAGCTCAATCGTGCGCAGCGCACCAGTCTGGTCCTGGTGACGCACGATCGCAGCCTGGCGCGGCGCCTGGACCGCGTGCTCGAGCTGCATCAGGGCAAGCTGCGCGAACTGGCACCTTCTGCGGTGTGAGAAGCACTGCCTGGCCGTCGGAATTCCTGGCGGCTGGGCGGTGTTGAACCTGCGGTCTCAGATTGAAGATCCTGGGGCTGGTGACGGGTGCATTCGCGTGATGCATCGACCGGCGTTCGCCACACATGCGCGTTCAGCACGCAATGCCCGCGCGTAGCATCGCGTCCATGCTCGCGGTGACAGGACGCGCGTTGACAGGAAGAACGGTCGCCGCCACGTGTGTGGCGACGACCCAACGCATCAGGGAATGATGCGCAGCGCGCGCAGGCGCGTGAACAGTTCCAGGAACGATGCACGGCTGTCGTAGAAATCCGTAAAGCCCAGTTCGCGGCTCTTGGTCATGTCGTTGACGCACTCGATCTCGCGGCCCAGGTCGGCATCGGTGTGCCACCAGGATGCCAATCGATTGACGTCGGCCTCCACCAGGCCATGCTGGCTGGCGATCTCGCTCCATATTGCCGGCGCGGTCTCGCTCAGGCGTGCCTCCAGCGGCTGCGGGGTCTCGGGGCAGGGCGCAGCGTCGAGCCCGAAGAAGTCGGCAATCTGGCTCCACATCCAGCGCCAGCGGAACACGTCGCCGTTGACGGTGTTGAAGGCCTGATTGCGTGCGGCCGGGCTCAGGCCGGCCCAGGCCAGTTGCTTGCCGAGCAGGCCGGCATCGGTCAGGTCGGTGAGGCTGTTCCACTGCGCCTGCGAGCCGGGAAACACGAACGGCTGGCCGGTGTGCTTGCACAGCGATGCATACACCGCCAGCGTCACGCCCATGTTCATCGCGTTGCTGCCATTGGCCATGCCGATCATGGTGTGCGAGCGATGCACGCTCCAGCCGAAGCCATGCTGCTCGGCATGTGCGAACAACAGGTCTTCCAGCGTGTAGTAGAAGTTCTCGCCGGGCTGGCGCGGCTCGCTTTCGCGAAACGGCGTTTCCGCCTTGCCGCTGCCGTAGTTCTCGAACGCGCCGAGGTAATGCTTGGTGCCGGTGACCAGCGCCATGTGCTGCAGCGGCGCATCGCTCAGCGCTTCGCACAGATGGCGCATCATCGCGCCGTTGGCTTCGACGTTCTCGCGCTCGGTGTCGCGCCGTGTCCAGGTGCAGAAGAACACGTGGGTGATCGGCAGGCCACGCAGCGCGGTGCTGGTGCTGTCGGCATCCAGCAGATCGGCCGCAAGCGGGATCACGCCGTCCTGAGGCAGCGGGCGCCGTGCCAGCCCATAGACGGTCCAGCCATCGGCCACCAGGACATTGGCGAGGTTGTAACCGGAAATGCCGGTCACGCCGACAATCAGTGCAGTGCCTTTACGCATGGGGGAAGCTCCTCAGAAACAGTGGCGAACATAGCGCGGCAGTCATGAAATCGAGGCGAATGCAGGCTGATAGGGTTGCTGTGCGGCCAGCACACGCTGTCCTGCCCGGCGCATTGCACCTGCGTGGCAGCGCCTTCCACCGACTGGATGTACCACGGCAGGGGCAGCCTGATTCCTACCCCGCAATGCGCCGCTCGCTGCTGTGCCCGACGCAGACGCTGGTCTAACTTGAGTCGGTGGATGGACCACGGCCGGGATGGCGACCGACAGCATGGATGCGTCAGCACAGGCACCGCCTACACCGCGGCGGATACCGACGATGACTGTGGCAGCGGCCTTGTTGCTGGGCATCGTGGTGTGCGCGTGGTCGCCTGCGCTGCTGTCGCGTGCGGTCTATGCGGCATGCCTTGCTGCAGCGGTGCTGGGCATCGGCCTCGGCACATGGCTGCGTCCGCGGCGGATCGTGTTGGTAGGGACACTGGCCAGCGCGCTGTTCGGTTTCGGCCTGATGGGCTGGCAGGTCGCCGGCGTCCTGCAGGCACAACTGCACCCGCAGGATGAAGCGCGGGAACTGACGGTGCGCGGGCAGATTGTCGAATTGCCGGTCGCCGAGCCACGACGCACGCGCTTTCAGCTGCGCGTGGATGACGATCCCGCACAGCCTGCCGCACTGCGCGGCAAGCTGCTGCAGCTGGCCTGGTATGACGACTTCGGTGCCGAGCGCATCGGGCCGCGTGCCGCGCTGCGCGCGGGCGCCGCCTGGCAGCTGCGGCTCAAGCTGCGTGCGCCGCGCGGCTTGCGCAACCCTGGTGGCTTCGATGCCGAGCGGCAGGCACTGGCGCAGCGCATGGCCGCCAGCGGCTATGTGCGGGTGCCGATTGCGGCGCGGCAGACCGCTGCACCGCGCGGCGTGGATGCCTGGCGCGAAGCGATGTCGCAGCGCATTGCCGACCGCGTGCCCGGATCATCGGCGCCTTACCTACGCGCGCTCGCCCTGGGCGACACGCGCGGGCTGGACGACGCAGCCTGGGCCACGCTGCGTGCGACCGGGCTCAGCCATCTGATTGCGATCTCGGGATTTCATGTAGGGCTGGTCGCTGCATTCGTCGCCCTGCTGATCGCCGGACTCTGGCGAGCCTGGCCGGTGCTTGGAACGCGGATTCCGCGGTCCCACGCGGCGGCGGTCGCCGCCTTGCTCGGTGCCGCAGGGTATGCAGTGCTGGCGGGCCTGGCGCTGCCGACGGTGCGCACCGTGCTGATGATTGCCGTGGTCGCGTTGGCGCGGGTACTACGGCGGCGTGCCAGCACCGTGCAGATCCTCGCGCTGGCCTTGTTGGCAGTACTGCTGTGGGACCCGCTGAGCGTGCTGGTGACGGGCTTCTGGCTCAGCTTTGCCGGGGTGGCCTGGCTGGTGTGGTGCCTGCCAGCGGACGATCGCGCGATCGTGCGCGGCTTCCTGTCCGCCCAGACCGTCGCCACTGTCGGCCTGCTGCCGTTGACCGTCAGCCTGTTCGGACAGGCATCGCTGGTGGGGCCACTGGCCAATCTGGTCGCCATTCCCTGGTGGACTTTTGTAGTAGTGCCGCTCGCCTTGCTGGGCACCGGGCTGGAAGCAGTACATCCGGGAGCGGGCGTGTGGGCATGGCGATTGGCCGGTTGGTGCTTCGAGCTCACCTGGCCAGGCCTGGTCTGGCTTGGACAGACCTCGGTGGCGTTGTGGTGGGTGCCCGAGTCCGATGCGCTCGCATTGGTCGCGGCCTTGTTCGGCGCGTTCTGGTTGCTGCTGCCGCGCGGCACGCCCGGCAAATCCATGGCGCTGTTGTTGTGGTTGCCGCTGCTGTGGCCGGACCGCGAGCTGCCCGCGGCCGGCGAAGCCGACGTGCAGGTGCTGGACGTGGGGCAGGGTCTGGCCGTGCTGGTACGCACGCAACGGCATGCATTGCTGTTCGACACCGGCCCGGCGGTACGCGATGGCTTCGATGCGGGCGAGCGGGTAGTGCTGCCGGCCTTGCGCGCGCTCGGGGTGCGCCGCCTGGATGCCATCGTGCTCAGTCACGCCGACGCCGACCATGCTGGCGGCTATGCAGCGGTGCGTGCTGGATTGCCCGTGGCGATGACGGCGGCACCGCCACAGGCGCCACTGGACGTCAGCACCCGCTGCCGTGCCGGCCAGCAATGGGCATGGGACGGGGTGCGCTTTGGCTTCCTGCACCCCAGCGCCGGCTTTCCGTATCTGCGCAATCAGTCCAGTTGCGTGCTGCGCATCGAAACACGGTATGGCAGCGCCTTGTTGCCGGGCGATATCGGCGAGCTCGTCGAGCGCCGCCTGCTGCGGGAACATGCCGCGGAGTTACGTGCCGATCTGGTGGTGGTCCCGCACCACGGCAGCGCCGACGGCTCGCATGCCGATTTCATCGCCGCCACCGGCGCGCGGCTGGCGCTGGTGTCCTCCGGGCACGGCAATCGCTTCGGTCACCCGCGTGCCGAGGTGGTGCAGCGCTGGCAGGGCAATGGCGCCGAGTTGCTCGACACGGCCCGGGCCGGGGCAATCCGGGTCTGGCTGGGCGCCGACGGCCTGCAGGTACGCGAGCGCCGGCGCTGGCAGCCACGGCTCTGGGATGCTGCGGAACGGCGGCGGTCGGCTGCTATCCTATCGACCAGCGAATAGGCGGCCGCGTTGCCGGAGGAATCGAATCGTGTTGGAGCTGGTCAAGGCAGGCGGTTGGCCGATGGTGCCGTTGCTGTTGCTGGGCGTGATCGCGCTGGCGATCGTGCTGGAGCGTCTGTGGAGCCTGCGCCGCAACGAGGTGACCCCGCCAGGTCTGGGCGAGGAGGTCCGCAACTGGGCCGCGCGCGGCAAACTGGATCCCAGCCACATCGAGTCGCTGCGGCGCAATTCGCCGCTGGGCGCTTTGCTGGCCGCAGCGCTGGACGTGCGCGGTCGTCCGCGTGAG
Source organism: Xanthomonas sp. NCPPB 3218 (assembly GCF_056725185.1). Taxonomy (NCBI): domain Bacteria; kingdom Pseudomonadati; phylum Pseudomonadota; class Gammaproteobacteria; order Lysobacterales; family Lysobacteraceae; genus Xanthomonas; species Xanthomonas sp. NCPPB 3218. The sequence goes on along the minus strand of NZ_CM161516.1, from coordinate 2,730,774 downwards.
TTGATTCGCGAGCGCATCGAGGACACCGGCCGGCATGTGGTGCACCGCATGGAGCGCTATCTGAATGCCTTGGGCACGATCGCTTCGGCCGGGCCGCTGCTGGGACTGCTGGGCACGGTGGTCGGCATGATCCAGATGTTCCTGGGCATCCTCGATCACGGCGTGGGCGATGTGAACCAGCTGGCCGGCGGCATCGGCAAGGCGCTGGTGTGCACGGCCACCGGCATGATCATCGCGGTACCGGCATTGATGGCGCATCGCTTCTTCAAGGGCCGCATCGCTGGTTACATCATCGAGATGGAGCAGGAAGCCACCTTGTTGCTGGACACGATGGACGGCCGCGTGGTGCCAGGCGCCGCGGCGCCGGTCGCGGCAGCTGGCAAACCTGTCATGGCAAAGGGCTGACGAATGCGCATCGGCAGTGACCGAAGCCAGGACGAGCCGCATATCGATCTGGTGCCATTGATTGACGTCATCCTTGTCCTCATCATCTTTTTCGTGGTGACCACGACCTTCGACGCACGCTCCACGCTGCAATTGCAGCTGCCGACCGCCAGCGACCAGCACAGCAGCACACCGCCACGTTCGCTGAGCGTGCTGGTCAATGCCGATGGGCGTTATTTCATCAATGATCAGGAAGTGCTGCGTTCGGACGTGGACTCGCTCAAGCAGACCATCGCCCAGCTCGCCGGCGACGACCGCGAGCAGACGGTGTTGCTGCGCGCCGATGCACGCACGCCGTATCAAGCGGTGGTGACCGCGCAGGATGCATTGGGGCAACTCGGCTTCCGCCGCATCGCGATCGCCACAGCGCCTCAAGCCGGGGCGACATCCACGACCGGCCAGACACGCACTAACGGAAACCGCCAGTGACCACCTCCAACGACCGCCCGGCGCCAGTTTCGTCCTGGCGCACGTACCGTCGCCTGCTGGCCTTCGCCAAGCCGTATCGCCTGTTGCTGGTCGCCGCGCTGATTGCCGCGCTGATCGAGGCGGCCGGCACGACCGGCTTCCTGGCGTTGATGAAGCCGATCACCGACGAGACCTTCATCTACAAGAATGCCGAAGTCAGTCGCTGGCTGCCGGTGCAGATCATCCTGTTGTTCGTGGTGCGCGGCGTCGCCGGCTACATCACCGATATGGCGATGGGCAAATCCGCACGCAGCATCGCGCGCGACCTGCGCGTCAAGGTGATGTCCAAATATCTGCGCCTGCCGGGATCGCGCTTCGACTCCGAACCGGTGCCGTCGATGCTGATCCGGCTGGGCTCGGACTCGGACCAGGTGGCGCAGGCGGCGGTGGATGCGGTCAAGGTGATGATCCAGCAGTCACTGCAGGTGATCGGTGCGCTGGCGCTGATGCTGTGGCATAGCTGGCAGGTCACGCTGACCATCCTGGTGCTGGCGCCGGTGCTGGCCTGGGTGATGGACAAGGTGGCGCGGCGCTATCGGCGCATCAGCCACAGCATCCAGGAAAGCGGCGCGCATCTGCTGCAGGCGGCCGACCAGACCTTGTCCAGCCATCAGGAGGTCAAGATCTACGGTGCCCAGCAGACCGAAATGGAGCGCTATGGCGCGCTGGCCGACCGCAATCTGCGTCTGGCAATGAAGGTCGAATCCACGCGGGGCATTTCCACCGCCACGGTGCAGATGATCGGTGCGATCGGCCTGTCGGCGCTGTTGTTCGTGGCCGGGGCCCAGGCACTGGCCGGGCGGCTGACCGCCGGCGACTTCGTGGTGCTGATGACCTCGATGCTGACGATCATCCCGGGCCTCAAGCAGCTCACCAATGTGCAGAACATGGTGCAGCGCGGCCTGGCCTCGGCCGAGCGCCTGTTCTCGGTGCTCGACAGTCCCGACGAGCCGGACCAGGGCGCGGTGCCGCTGACGCGCGCCAAGGGCCTGATCGAATTCCGCAATGTCACTGCACGCTATCCGGGCCAGGTGAACCCGGCCCTGGCCGAGGTCAGTTTCGTGGCGCAACCGGGCACGGTGACAGCGATCGTCGGGCGTTCCGGCAGCGGCAAGTCCAGCCTGATCAAGTTGATCCCGCGCTTCTACGAAGCAGAGTCCGGGCAGATCCTGCTCGACGGGCACCCGGTGCAGGCGTATGCGCTGGCCGATCTGCGGCGGCAGATCGCGCTGGTCGGCCAGCAGGTCATGCTGTTCGACGGCAGCATTGCCGACAACGTCGCCTATGGCGAAATGCGCAGTGCCGATGCCGGCCAGCTGGAACGCGCCATCCTGGGCGCCAACGCGATGGAGTTCGTCGCGCAATTGCCCGAAGGCCTGCAGTCGCATGTGGGCACCAAGGGCGGGCGCCTGTCCGGCGGCCAGCGCCAGCGTCTGGCGATCGCGCGCGCAATGCTCAAGGACGCGCCGATCCTGATCCTGGACGAAGCCACCGCGGCGCTGGACAACGAATCCGAACGCCTGGTGCAGGACGCCTTGCACAAGCTGATGCCGGACCGCACCACGCTGGTGATCGCGCACCGCCTGTCTACCATCGAGCATGCCGACCAGGTGCTGGTGATGGACCAGGGCCGTATCGTCGAGCGCGGCACCCATCACCAATTGCTGGAGCAGGGCGGCTTGTACTCGCACCTGCACGGCATGCAGTTCCGCGAACGTCAGGCATGAGCAAGCGCGGCACCCGCACGCCGGGTTACTGGTACGACAATGCGCCGATCCCGCTGTCGGCGCGCCTGCTGGCGCCGGTCTACGGCGCTGCCATCGCGCTGCGACGTGCCCTGTATCGCCGCGGCTGGCGCAAGCGCCACGGCGTGCCGGTGCCGGTGATCGTGGTGGGCAACGTCACTGCCGGCGGCACCGGCAAGACGCCGTTGACGATTGCCCTGGTCGCCAAGTTGCAGGAGGCCGGCTGGACGCCCGGCGTGGCCAGCCGCGGGTATGGCCGTGACGACCCGGGCACGGCGCGCTGGGTCGAGGCGGACACGCCGGTCGCGCTCGGCGGCGACGAGCCGGTCCTGATCGCCTGGAAGACCGGTGCCCGCGTACGCGTGGACAGCGATCGCCTGGCTGCGGCGCGCGCCCTGGTCGAAGCGGGCTGCGACATCGTCGTCTGCGACGACGGGCTGCAGCACTACCGGCTGGCCCGCGATGTCGAGATCGAAGTGGTCGATGGTCAGCGCCGCTACGGCAACGGGCGCCTGTTGCCGGCCGGGCCGCTGCGCGAGCCGGCTGCACGTGCACGCGACTGCGATTTCCGCGTGGTCAATCTGGGCCAGGCCAGCGCAGCAGCGACCACACCCGCGCCCGATGACGCCGGATTCGGCGAATGGCAGATGCGCCTGAGCATCGACAGCGTGCAGCCGATGGATGGCAAGCGCGCTCAGCCATTGAGCCGGCTGGCCGGCCAGCGCGTGCATGCCGTGGCCGGGATCGCGCACCCGGAACGCTTCTTCGCGATGCTGCGTGCGCGCGGCATCGGCGTGGTGCCGCATGCCTTCCCTGATCATCACGTGTATCGCGCGGCGGATTTCAGTTTCGGCAGCCGTTTGCCGGTGCTGATGACCGAAAAGGATGCGGTGAAATGCAGGCCATTTGCCGACGAATGGCTGTACAGCGTGCCGCTCAAGGCGGAGCTGCCGGCGGCGTTCTGGGTGAGCCTGCTGGATCGCCTGGACAAGTTGGCCAGCCGGCAGGGCGTGTGAACGCTGCGCCGGCAGGGCGATCTGCGGCTTGGTTGCAGGGTCCTTGCCGACCCACCGTCGTGGGACACGCCGCAAGAACATCAAGGTCCCGCGACGGTGGGCGGGCAATGACCAATCAAGATGGTCGGTGTGCCTGCGCGGGCAGTACGGGCAGCGGCGCGTAGTGCCGATGTCGGGCATCGCCGCCCAACTGACCACCGTGAGTTCGCTCACACCACGACATCATGCGATTCGGTTATCTCGTTTCTTCCACTCTTCCTGTTTTCCAGAGCGCGCACGCATGACTAACTCAACGCCTGCAGATTTCGTCGTCGCCATTCCCGCGCGCTACGCTTCCACGCGCTTGCCGGGCAAGCCGCTGCAGTTGATCGGCGATCGCCCGATGATCCAGCATGTGGCCGAGCGGGCGCTGCTGGCCGGCGCGCGCGAGGTCTGGGTGGCCACCGACGATGCACGCATTGCCGAGGTGGTCGAAGGCCTGTCCGGCGTGCATGTGGCGATGACCGGCGACGCGCACGCATCGGGTACCGACCGGCTTGCCGAATGCGCGCGGATCGCCGGATGGGAAGCCGAGACCTGCGTGGTGAACCTGCAGGGCGACGAGCCGTTCGCGCCAGCCGCCGGCATCCGTGCGGTGGCCGAGCTGCTGCTGCACTCCGGCGCCGAAATGGCCACGCTGGCCGCGCAGGTCGACGGCGCGCACGAACTGTTCGATCCGAACGTGGTCAAGCTGGTGCGTAACGCAGGTGGCGACGCCTTGTACTTCAGTCGCGCGCCGATTCCCTGGCATCGCGACAGCTTCGCCAGTCAGCGCGACAGCTTGCCCGGTGACGGGCAATGGCTGCGCCATATCGGGATCTACGCCTACCGCGCAGGATTTCTGCAGCGCTTCGCGGCAATGCCGCCCGGCATGCTGGAGCGCATCGAGTCGCTTGAACAATTGCGCGTGATGGAGGCCGGCTACCGCATCGCGGTGGCGTTGACGCCCGAACAGTTTCCGCCCGGCATCGATACCCCTGACGATCTGGCGCGCGCGCAAACCCGCGTGGCAGCGGCATGAGGGTGCTGATCGTGTGTCTGGGCAATATCTGCCGCTCGCCGATGGGCGAGGGTGCCCTGCGTGCGCGGCTGGACGAGGCGCGGCTGTCGCGGCGGATCGAGGTCGATTCGGCCGGCACCGGCGACTGGCATGCCGGCGATCCGCCGGACCCACGCGCGATTCGCTGCGCACGCGGCCATGGCGTGGACATCTCCGGGTTGCGCGCGCGCCAGGTGCGCGGCGCCGACTTCGAACACTTCGACTGGTTGCTGTGCGCCGATGGCAGCAATCTGCGCGATCTGCAACGCCTCGCCCCGGCGCCGCTGCGCGACAAGGTCGCGCTCTGGCTGCCCTGGGCCGGTGTGGAAGAGCGTGACGATATCCCCGACCCCTACACCGGTGACATGGACGATTTCGAGCGTGCCTGGCAACTGGTCGATACCGCTGCGCGCCAGACCGTGGCCAGACTCACCCGCAGCTAATCGGGCTTGGGCATAATTACGGTATGACTGCCCAGCTTACCCAGGAATTGCCGGAATTTCCTACCTGGCTCAATGCCAGGCCATCCACCCTGCAGGAGCATCGCGGGCGGGCGCTGGTGCTGGCATTCGTCAATGCCAGCTCGGTGTGGTGCGCCGAGCGCCTGGCCGAGCTGGCGCAGTTCCAGGCGCGCAGCCCCGGCCGGCTGCAGGTGATCGTGGTGCAGGTGCCGCGCTTCGACAGCGAGCGCGAGCCGCAACGCGCGCTCAAGCAACTGCGCGGCCATGGTGTCAGTGCGCCCATCTTGCTCGACAGGGACTGGGAGACCTGGCGCCGTTTCGGGATCGACTCCTGGCCGACGCTGGTGCTGCTCGATGCCTACGGCCGCGAGCGTCAGCGCCTGGTCGGCGTGACCGGCGATCTCGACAAGGCGCTGGTCGCCCTGTGCGAAGGCCAGCAGCCGCCATCGGACGCCGACCTGCATGGGGTGGCCGAGCGCGATCCCGAGCCGCGCCTGGAGCTGCGGTTTCCAACCGGCCTGGCCGCCACCGAGGACCGCCTGTACATCGCCGACACCGGCCATCACCGCGTGCTCGAATGCACGCATGGCGGCCGCGTGCTGCGCCAGTTCGGCCACGCTAATGCGGACTTCATCGATGGTGGCGTCGGTGAGGCGGCGTTCCGGCGTCCGCAAGGCCTGGCGCTGGAGCGCGACCAGCTGTATGTCGCCGACACCGGCAATCACGCCCTGCGTCGCATCAACCTGCGCAGCGGGCAGGTCGACACCTTGTGCGGCACCGGGCGCTCCGGCGAGCCGGTCGAGGGGCCGCTGGCGTTTGCCGGCGCCTCGGCGCTGAATTACCCGCAAGGCCTGGCCGTGGCCGACAATCAGGTGTTGATCGCCATGGCGGGCGACAACCGCATCTGGAGCTATGACCTGGGCCGCGCCGCATTGAGCGCACGCGCCGGTACCGGCGCGCTCGAGATTCGCGATGGCAGCGGGCATCTGGCCGCATTCGCGCAGCCGGCCGGCCTGGCCGCGGTGCAGCAGGTGGCCTACATCTGCGATGGGCTGGGCTCGTCGATCCGCACCATGCAATTGCGTGGCGATCTGGTGCAGACCCTGGTCGGCGGGCAGGGCACCTGGCAGTTCGGCGACGAGGACGGCCCGCGCGGCACCGCGCGGCTGCAGTTTCCGCAAGCCATCGCGCTGGCGGCCGATTCGCCGATGCTGTGGATCGCCGACACCGGCAACGGCCGCCTGCGCTGCCTGCGTCTGGGTGGCGGCGAGCTGACCACGGTCGCGCTGCCACGCCGCCTGCATGGCCCGGCCGGGCTGGCGGCCGCCGCCGGCGCGGTGTGGATTGCCGAGACCGATGCCCATGCCGTGTTGCGCTACGACCTGGCGAGCGGCGAACTGCGCGATGTTTCGATAGAAGAATGAACGCAAGGCCCCAATCCGATTTCGATGGAAAGGCGTTTGCTGCGCAATTGAGCACCGCGCCCGGCGTCTACCGCATGTACGCGGGCGACGACACCTTACTGTATGTCGGCAAGGCCGGTGCATTGCGCAAGCGCGTGGGTAGCTATTTCAACGGCACGCCGAAAAATGCGCGGCTGACCTCGATGCTGTCGCAGGTAGCGCGGATGGACGTCACCGTGACCCGCAGCGAAGCCGAAGCGCTGCTGCTGGAAAACCAGCTGATCAAGTCGCTGTCGCCGCGCTACAACGTGTCGCTGCGCGACGACAAGAGTTATCCCTACGTGCTGCTGACCCGCGAGCAGTGGCCGCGCATCGCCCTGCATCGTGGCCCGCGTGCCGTGCAGGGGCGTTACTTCGGCCCGTATACCGGCGTTACCGGCGTGCGCGAAACGCTGAGCCTGATGCACAAGCTGTTCAAGCTGCGCAGTTGCGAAGACAGCGTGTTCCGCAACCGCTCGCGGCCGTGCCTGCAATACCAGATCGGTCGCTGCAGCGCGCCCTGCGTGGAGCTGGTCGCCGCGCCCGATTACGCCGAATCGGTACGCCGTGCCACCATGTTTCTGGAGGGCAAGAGCGACCAGCTCGGCGAAGAGATCATGCAGTCGATGCAGCAGGCCAGCGAGGCGCTGGAGTTTGAGCGCGCCGCACGCCTGCGCGATTTGCTTTCCTCGCTGCGCAGCATGCAGAACCGCCAGTACGTGGACGGCCGCGCGGCGGATCTGGACGTGCTGGCCTGCGCCACGCAAGCCAGCCAGGCTTGTGTGCTGCTGCTGAGTTTTCGCGACGGCCGCAACCTGGGCACGCGCTCGTTCTTTCCCAAGACCAACGGCGAAGACAGCGCGGACGAAATCCTGGCTGCATTCGTGTCGCAGTACTACGCCGAACATTCGCCACCACGCGAGATCCTGCTCGATCGAGAAATTCCCGATGCCGAGCTGATCGAGGCCGCACTCAGCGCCGCCGCCGAATACAAGGTGACGTTGAAGTGGAACGTGCGCGGCGAGCGTGCCGGCTATCTGCTGCTGGCGACACGCAATGCACAGCTGACCCTGGTCACCGAACTTACCAGCCAGAGCGCGCAGCATGCACGCAGCGAGGCATTGCGCGAGATGCTGGGGCTGGCCGAGCAGGTCAGGCGGGTGGAGTGCTTCGACATCAGTCACACCATGGGCGAGGCGACGGTGGCCTCGTGCGTGGTGTTCGATGCCAGCGGTCCGGTGCGCGGACAATACCGGCGCTTCAATATTTCAGGGATCACGCCGGGCGATGACTACGCCGCGATGCGTCAGGCCATCGAACGGCGTTTTCGACGCGCGGTGGAAGAAAACGGCGTGCTGCCGGATGTGCTGCTGATCGACGGTGGCGCCGGTCAGCTCGCACAGGCGAAGGGCGCGCTGGCCGATCTGGGCATCGAGAATGTGCTGCTGGTCGGCGTGGCCAAGGGCGAGGAGCGCAGGGCAGGGCACGAGGCGCTGATCATGGCCGACGGCCGCGAACTGCGGCCGGGTGCGGCATCGCCGGCACTGCAGTTCATCCAGCAGGTGCGCGACGAGGCGCACCGCTTTGCGATCACCGGTCACCGCGGCCGCCGCCAGAAGGCGCGCATGACTAGCAAACTCGAGGATATCCCCGGCATCGGTCCGCGCCGACGCGCGAGCCTGCTCAAGCATTTCGGTGGCCTGGTCGGGCTCAAGGCCGCCGGCGAGGCCGAGATTGCGCGGGTGGAGGGCGTCAATGCCGCACTTGCCGCGCGAATCTACGCTAACCTGCACGGGCTGGCGCTTCCCGATGCGGCAGGCGAGTCGAGTCCGTAATGAAGTTGACCATCCCCACGTGGCTGACACTGCTGAGGATCGTGATGATCCCGGTGCTGGTCGTGGTGTTCTACCTGCCGTACACCTGGACCAATTTCGCGTCCGCCGGCGTGTTCGCGCTGGCCGCCATCACCGACTGGCTGGATGGCTGGGTCGCGCGGCGTTATCACCAGTATTCGGCCTTCGGCGCATTCCTGGACCCGGTGGCCGACAAGTTGATGGTCGCAGTGGCATTGTTCCTGATCGTGCAGGGCCACCCCACACCATGGATGGCGTTCTGGGCGGCGGTCATCGTCGGCCGCGAAATCGCAGTCTCCGCCCTGCGGGAATGGATGGCCGAAATCGGCCAGCGCGCCAAGGTACGGGTGGCGGTGATCGGCAAGGTCAAGACCACCGCACAGATGGTCGCGCTGCTGTGTCTGCTGTATTCGGTGACGCCGGGGCAGATGCCCACGCACGGAATCTGGTTCGGCAACCTGATTTTCCGCGCCGGATACTGGACGCTGGCGATCGCCGCATTGCTGACGCTGTGGTCCGGATTCCAGTACCTGCAGGCCGCCTGGCCGAGCCTGCGCGCCGACGAAAAAGCCGCGATCACCAGCAAACCGAAAAAAGTCGAAAGCAATAGTTGACAGCGATGCTGTTCGCTGTAGAATTTCGCCTCCCAAGCGGGAATAGCTCAGTTGGTAGAGCGCAACCTTGCCAAGGTTGAGGTCGCGAGTTCGAGTCTCGTTTCCCGCTCCAGATGTAGACAAGGCCCCTTGCCGGAGGTCTCGTTGTTTCAAGGCAGGATGCCTTGGGTTTGATGTTTCGGCCTGGTGGTAGAGTGGTTATGCAGCGGACTGCAAATCCGCGTACGCCGGTTCAATTCCGGCCCAGGCCTCCACATTGCATGCGTTGTTTCATGCGTCGGCAACGACGACAGGACTGGCGCAACGAAGTAACAAGCTGTACAATTTTGCTCCACGCGGGAATAGCTCAGTTGGTAGAGCGCAACCTTGCCAAGGTTGAGGTCGCGAGTTCGAGTCTCGTTTCCCGCTCCAAATTCAAACCCCGTATATCGAACGATATACGGGGTTTTTTTTATTGGCCGATGCTGGCCGGGCTAGCACTTGAGGAGGGCAACTCTTGGCCTTCTTCTCGCTGACGTAGCGCGGCGTGCTTGATGTCAGATGTGCATTGCGCCTGGTGCTCCGCTGGCGCCAGGACTTCTGTCGTAAACAAGATCGCATCGTTGTGCGTGGCGCTGCGTGGATGCTGCGGTTGGTGCTCTCCAGGCGCACGGAAGGGCACTGCGGCCTGCATGCTATGCAATGGCGCGCCGCTCCATCTCGTCTGGCATCGCTGATCACGTCTACCGCAGCCTTGATCACCAATCTGCTCGCGCTGTTTCACCTCAGCCTGCGAGGCACTGACGGTTGCGGTGATGTCCGAGACAGGGGAGCGGGCTGAGGGCGCGTCATGCACTTGTAAGCGCAACGCAGAGGCTGGACTGCTCAATGCGACAGCGCTGCAGGCAAGGTTTGTCGACGCGTCGATGGCGTTGCGCACTTTGCAGTGCCACTAGAGCGTGCCCGGGGCGGGAATCGAACCCGCATAGCCTTGCAGCTGAGGGATTTTAAGTCCCTTGCGTCTACCAGTTTCGCCACCCGGGCATTGCGATAGCGTGCCTGATTGCGCGCCGATTGTGAATCGCCGCGTCGCCAGTTCGCCGCACTCATGGTCCGATGGTTGCCTGCGCTATGCTCCCACCGCGCAGGCGCGCAGCAACCGGCTGCGCACGATCGAAGGAACCGCATGTCCAGCACCACGCTACTCGCTCCGCAGCAGGCCCGCATCGCGGTGATTGGATTGGGCTATGTCGGCCTGCCGTTGGCCGTCGCGTTCGGCGAGCAACGCGATACGTTGGGCTTCGACATCGATGCGCAGCGGGTCGCGCAGCTGCGCGACGGCCACGATGCCACACTGGAGCTGGACGACACCGAGCTGGCTGCCGCCACCCGGTTGCGCTACACCGCGAATGCTGCGGACCTGGCTACGTGCAGCATCTTCATCGTCACCGTGCCGACGCCGATCGACAGCTTCGAGCAGCCCGACCTGGAACCGCTGCGCAGTGCCACCAGCTTGATCGCCGCTGCGCTCAAACCCGGCGACCTGGTGATCTACGAATCCACCGTCTACCCGGGCACTACCGAAGAAGTCTGCGTGCCCTTGCTCGAAGCCGCATCGGGGCTGCGTTTCAATGACGACTTCTTCTGTGGCTACAGCCCCGAGCGTGTCAATCCAGGTGACCGCCAGCGGCGTCTGCGCGATATCCGCAAGATCACCTCCGGCTCTACCGCAGAAGCCGCCGATGCGGTCGACGCGCTGTACGCCAGCATCATCACTGCCGGCACCTGGCGGGCGCCGTCGATGCGCGTGGCCGAGGCCGCCAAGGTGGTCGAAAACATCCAGCGCGACGTCAATATCGCATTGGTCAACGAGCTGGCCTTGATCTTCGACAAGCTGGGCATCGATACGTTGGAGGTGCTGGAAGCCGCCGGAACCAAGTGGAATTTCCTGCCGTTCCGTCCCGGCCTGGTGGGTGGTCACTGCATCGGGGTGGATCCGTATTACCTGATGCACAAATCCGAAAGCGTGGGCTATCACCCGGACCTGATCCACACCGCGCGCCAGGTCAACAACCGCGTCGGCCGGCACGTGGCCGAGCGCGTCTGCGGCATGCTGGCCACGCGTGGCGTGGTGCTTGCGCAGGCGAGGGTGCTGGTGCTGGGCGCCACCTTCAAGGAGAACTGCCCGGACCTGCGTAACAGCCGCGCGCTGGAGCTGGTGCAGCTGCTGCAAGCCGCCGGCGTGCAGGTCGACACCTGCGACCCGTGGGCCGACCCCGCAGAAGCGCTGCAACATGCCGGCGTGCAGTTGTGCGAGCTTGCGGACGAGGGTGCGTACGACGCCGTCGTGCTGGCAGTCGCGCATGCGCAATACCGCGACTACGACACCCAGCGTATTGCCGCACTGGGCAAACCGGGTGCGGTGATTTACGACGTCAAATCAGTGTGGCCGCGCGAGGCGGTCAGCGATCGTCTGTAGCGCGGTCGGTCTGCTGCAGCCATTGCACCGCGCCATGCGCGGCACGTAATCCGCTGGCGAAGCAGGCAGTCAGCAGATAGCCGCCGGTCGGTGCTTCCCAGTCGAGCATCTCGCCGGCGCAGAACACGCCAGGCTGCGCGCGCGCCATCAGCTGCGTATCCAGCGCCTCCAGCTGCACGCCACCGGCCGAGCTGATCGCCTCGGCAAGCGGACGCGCTCGCAACAGGCGTAACGGCAGGCGTTTGAGCGTACGCGCCACCAGCGCCAGATCGTCGCCCGCCTGTTTGCCCAGGTGTTCGTAGAGCAAGGCGGCCTTGACGCCGTCGATGCCGACCTGCCGGCGCAGATGCTCGCTGAAACTGCGTCCCTTGCGCGGTTTTTCCAGTTCGGCGCTGACGCGTTCCAGCGAGCGTCCCGGGAGCAGGTCCAGGCCCAGCTCGGCGACGCCATCGGCATCGATCTGCGCGCGCAGATCCGCAGCCAGCGCATAGATCAGGCTGCCCTCGATGCCGGTGGAGGTCGCAACGCACTCGCCTTGCAACTGCTGCGGTGTGCCATCGCGATCCTGCCAGTGCGCGACCACGGGCTTGAGCGGCGCACCGGCATGCCGCTGCACAAAATGCGCGCTCCAGGCGATGTCGAAGCCGCAGTTGGCCGGCACCAGCGGCGCCACCGCAATACCGCGATCCTGCAGCACGCCTTGCCAGCGACCATCGGAGCCGAGCTGCGGCCAGCTGCCGCCACCAAGCGCCAGCACCACCGCATCTGCGGTGCGTTCGACATCACCGGTGGGCGAGTGGAAACGCAAGCCACCGTCATCGCTCCAGCCAAGCCAACGATGCTGCACATGAAACGTGACGCCTTGTTCCTTGAGTCGGCGCACCCAGCCACGCAGTAGCGGCGCGGCCTTGCGATCCATCGGGAACACGCGCCCCGAGCTGCCGACATAGGTCTCCACGCCCAGGTCGCGCGCCCAGGCGCGCAGCGCATCCGCATCGAACTGCTGCAGCCACGATGCGACGGCCTCGCTGCGCTCGCGATAGCGCTGCGCAAACAACGGCGTCGGATCGGAGTGGGTGAGGTTCAAGCCGCCCTTGCCGGCGATCAGGAACTTGCGCCCGACCGAACCCTTGGCTTCGTACAGGTCGACCGCAAGGCCTGCCGCACATGCCACCTCTGCCGCCATCAGGCCGGCCGGTCCACCACCGATGATGGCCAGCCGCCGCTTGCTCGCATCCGTCATTGCTCAGCCCTTCAGCGCGGCTGCACGCCGAGCAATTCCACATCGAACACCAGCGATGCGCCGGGCGGGATCACGCCGCCAGCGCCGTTGTCGCCATAGCCGTACGCGGGCGGAATCATCAAGCTGCGCTTGCCGCCCACACGCATGCCGGCCACGCCCTCGTCCCAGCCGCGGATCACCTGATGGCCGCCCAGCACGAACTGGAACGGCTCGGCGCGGTCGAGCGAGCTGTCGAACTTCTTGCCATGCTTGTCGGCGGCTTTTTCGTCGTACAGCCAGCCGGTGTAGTGCACGGTGACCAGCGCGCCCGGTGTGGCTTCGGCACCGGTGCCGACGTTGCGGTCGATCCGCTCGAACGTGGCGATGGTGCCGCCGGACGGCGGCAGGGCAGGCGCACAGCCCGCGAGCAGCAGGGCAGCACAAAGCGTCAACAGAAGGCGCATGGGATGGTCCAGCAAAGGGAGTGCATCATTATCGCACCTGGCTCCCGGTATCATCGCGCCCATGGCCAAGCTGCTGCTCAATCTGCGCAATGTTCCCGATGACGAAGCCGACGAGGTACGGGCGCTGATGCGCGAGCATCTGGTGCAGATCTACGAAACCCGACCCAGCAACTGGGGCATCTCCGCCGGCGGCATCTGGCTCAGCGACGATGCCGATCACCCGCGCGCCAAGGCGCTGATGGATGCGTATCAGGCCCAGCGCGGTGCCGTGGCGCGTGCGCAGCGCCAGGATGCGCTCGCTGCCGGCACGGCCGAAACCTTCGGCGCGCTGCTGCGCAAGCGGCCGTTGTTCGTGATCGCCACGTTGATCGGCATGCTGGTTGTCGCCTCGCTGGTCCTGCTGCCGTTCCTGCTGTTGCGAGGCTGATCGCACCTGCGGCCGCATCGGCTTAAAATGGCCGCATGATCACCAATACCGCTGCCTACCAATTCGTCACCATCCAGGACCCGCAGTTGCTCGCCGACAGCGTCCTGGCACACGCCGGGCAGCAGGCCTTGAAGGGATCGGTGCTGGTGGCCGAAGAAGGGATCAACCTGTTTCTGGCCGGCGAAGCCGAGCAGATCGACGCGTTCTATGGGTGGCTGCAGGCCGATGCGCGTTTTGCGCAGATGCGCATCAAGTACAGCCTGAGTGCGCTGCAGCCGTTCGCGCGGCTCAAGGTGAAGGTCAAGCCGGAGATCATCAGCTTTCGCCGCGACGATGCCTCGCCGCTGCAGGGCCGTGCGCCTGCGGTGACGCCCGCCACGTTGCGCGAGTGGATGCGGGCAGGGCGCGACGATCGCGGCCGCCCGCTGGTGCTGCTGGATACGCGCAATGCCCAGGAAGTGGCGTACGGCACGTTCCAGGGCGCGCTGACGTTGCCGATCGACAAGTTCACCGACCTGCCGGCGGCGCTGGAAGCGCATCGCGCTGCGTTGGCCGACGCCACCGTGGTCAGCTTCTGCACTGGCGGCATTCGTTGCGAGAAGGCGGCGTTGTGGATGCAGGCCGACGGCATGGACAACGTGCTGCAGCTCGAAGGCGGCATCCTCGGCTATTTCGAAGAAGTCGGTGGCGAAGGCTATGACGGCCGCTGCTTCGTGTTCGACGAACGCGTTGCACTCGATGCGCAATTGCGCCCATTGGTGGATGCCGAGCGCAGCACCGAAGCAGGAAAAATCTGACCGAGCGCGAGTGAAATGCCCGATGTTCGCGTATTGGGCCCGCTCGCATCATCCGATCACGCCGCGATAGTGCATGCAATGCCTACCATGACGCGTGGCGGCAGAGTACTTCGCGTTCTGACTCGAACGTAATACGTTGCATCGAGCTTGCCCTGAATTATTCACGGAGATAGGCTGCACCAGCCAGCCGCACAGCGAGGACAACAAGGATGACCATCAGAGTTTTTCTGATCGACGATCATGCACTCGTGCGTACCGGCATGAAGATGATCCTGTCCAAGGAAGTGGACATCGATGTGGTGGGAGAGGCGGAGAGCGGGGAGGCGGCCTTGCCGCAAATCCGTCAGCTCAAGCCCGAGATCGTGCTGTGCGACCTGCACCTGCCCGGTGTCAGCGGCCTGGAAATCACCGAGCGCATCGTCAAGGGCGATTACGGCACCCGCGTCATCATCGTCTCGGTGCTGGAAGACGGCCCACTGCCCAAGCGTCTGCTCGAAGCCGGCGCATCGGGGTATGTCGGCAAGGGCGGCGATGCGCAGGAGTTGCTGCGTGCGGTGCGCGAAGTCGCCCTGGGCCGGCGCTATCTCGGCAATACCATTGCGCAGAATCTGGCCCTGTCCAACCTGGAAGGGGGCGGCTCGCCCTTCGACGCGCTATCGCCGCGCGAACTGGAGGTCGCCCTGTTGCTGACCCAGGGTCTGCGCCAGGAAGACATCGCCAAGCGCTTGAACCTCAGCGCCAAGACCATCAACACGCACAAGGCGCGCCTGTTCGAGAAGGTCGGCATCCAGGACAACATCGCCCTGGCGCGTCTGGCCAATCAGTACGGCCTGACCGATCCGGCGCGGACCTTGTAAACCGCGCCTTCGGATTTTCGCGCTCTCAGACACAGCCGTCAGATGCTGCTGCACAACGCGGCGATGAAAACAGGCATACGCTGTTTTGCGCGGGAGCGGCACTCCGGCGTGCAAGCGAACGCGCGTGCTCACGTCGGCATTCACTGCCCGAGAGGCGCTTTGCTTGCGACGGCTGCCGATGACGACGTGTCGCTACGGCGCAGTGCGCCGCGCCATTGGAGCAGGGCGATTGAATCGGTCTGGACGCCGCTGCATTCGATGGCGAGCGGTTGCCGATGCGCAGCAGCGGACATTTCGGTCTGCTGGCGTGGATGCAGTTACGGCGCAGGGCCACGATGGCGCTGGCTTCTGCCTGAATCCTGATTTTGGCGGCAATCGCCCCGTCGTTCGTTGATGCGGCGGGAACAACGCCTGGGACAAGTACGACTACGAGCGCGGCAACCGTTTCGTTGCGATCCCTGCAAGGCCTGGTCACCCACTATCGGCATGACACTGCCGCACGCAAAAACAAGGCGGCCCAAAGGCCGCCTTGTTTGACACTACCCGCCTGGATTCACGCAGGCGGGTTCAACCGGCTGGGAAACGATCAGTGATCGCCACGCGGCTTGTTGGTGTCGTCCTGCTGCTCCTGCGCGTCATCGCCATTGCGCGCTGCATCTGCCGGCTTTGCTGCCTCGGACACGACGACCGTCGGCTTCGGCTTGTCGGCAGTGTGCTCGTTGGCGTCTGCAGACAGCACGGGCGTGACCGCTGCAGGCCGCTCAGGCGTCTTGTACGGCACCGGCGTTTCGGCCTGCGTCGATGTCGCGGTCTCTGCTGCTGTTGCGTCGGCCGGAGCCAATGCGTCAAGCAGCGTGGTCTGCACCGGAGCGTACGGCTTGCGTGCCGGCGCAGCATCGGCAGCCGGCGAGGTCTGCGGCACCGTGGCGGTGGACGTCGCAGCAACATCGGCAGCCGGGCTTGCCGCCGTTGACGGCTCGGCATGCGGCGGCCTGGATGTCACGACGTCTGCCTGCGCGCTGGATGGCGCAGCAGCGACCGGCTTGGGCACAGTGACGGCTGCCGGTGCTGCGTCGGTTTTCGCCGGCTCCGCTTGCGTTGCTGCCGCAGCTGCAGCCGGTGCTGCCTGTTCCTGCCGAGCAACCGCAGGCGCTGCAGCGTCGGCGGATGCCGACGATGCCGACGGCACCGACGTTGACTGCACAGCCGGTTCGGGCGAACGCACGACCGAAGGAGCCGCACGCTCGACCGGCTGAGCTGCAGGAGCCGCAGCTGGCGTCGCGACCGGAGCCGAGGTGTCAACCTGCGTCGAGGCAGCCGACGGAGCCGAAGCGACAACCGGAGCCTGAGCCGGCGAGGTCGCCGATTCCTGCGCAACAACCGAAGCCTGAGGCGCTTGCGGGGTCATCGATGCAGCGGCAGAAGCCTGCGCAGCCGGTGCCGATGCAGCCGACGCCGTGTTGCTGGCCGAGGCGGTTGCAGCCGGTGCCGCGGAGGCCGCCGATGCATTGCCACCTGCCTGCTCGGCTGCGGTGACTGACGGCGTTGCAGCCTGCTGCTCGAACGACGGCGTGGCATTGGAAACCGGCGCCGTGGTCGACGTCGTGTCGGCCGCCAGCGGTGCTTCCGCACGTTCCTTCGGAACCGGACGCGGCTTCACTGCGGCCGGAGCGCTGGATTCCGGCTTGGCGCGTACCGATACCGCAGGCGTGGTCGCGTCATCGTCGAAGTCGAACTCCGGTTGACCGGCGCGCGGGGCAGCCGAGGTGTGGACCTGCGAACCGGCTTCGTCGCTCTCGTTGTCGCCATCGAGATCGCCTTCGGCATCGCCGTCCAGATCGTCCGTCTCCAGACCATCGACGCCGGTACCGCCTTCACCGTTTGCGCCAGCGCCACGACGACGACGACGGCCACCGCGACGACCGCGACGACGACGGCTGCCGCTCTCGCCATTTGCCGCATCATCGCCTGCTGCCTCCGGCGACTGACCCTCCGCATTTGCGTCGGTACCGCGATCGGTGTGCGACTCGGTCACGATGACCTCGACCGGGTGCGCCGGGGTGGCCGCAGCTGCCGCTGCCGGCGTTTTGGGTGCTGCGGTGTCGGCAATCGCCGCGACCACGGTGGCAGTCGTTGCGGTTGCAGCGGTGGAGGTTAGCGTCTGCGCCGAGGCAGTGCCTTCGTCCTGACGCGCAGGGCGCTGCTGCCGTTCGGACGGCGCGCCGTCCTGCTGCTGCGCAGCTGCACGCGGCGGGCGCGGTGCCTGGTTCTGCGGTTTCTGCTTCTGCTGCTGGGCCTGCTGCTTGGGCTGTTGCGGTGCCTCGTTGCGCGGCGGCTTGGGCACCTGCACCTGCTGCGCCTGACCGCCGTTTTGCGCAGCCTGGCCATTGGCCGGCTGACGGCGCTCGTCACGACGCTCCTTGTTGGCGCCATTGCCGTTGCCGCCATTGCCGCGGTGCTGATTGCCACCGTTGCCACCGTTGCGGGCATCGCGGCCGTCGCGACGCTGGCCGCCACGATCGCCACGCTCGTTGCGGCTGCTGCGGCCGGCATCGTTCTGACGCGGACGCTGGGTCGACTCGGGCGCAGGCGCGACCGGCTCGACGCCGCCGAAGATGCGCTTCAGCCAGCCGACCACACCGGTGACCGGCGCGGGAAGCGGCAGTGGTGCGACCGGAGCCGGTGCAGGTGTAGCGGCAGCCGGGGCAGGGGCCTCTTCACGTAGCGGAGCCGGCTGGCTCGGCTTGATCGAGGTCACTGCCGGCGCAGCCGGGATATTCAACTGTGCCTTGGTCAGCGCATGCACCGGCAGCTTGCGCGGGGTGCCGCGCTGGTAGCTCGGCTTGCCGCTGTCTTCGCCCAGCTCGTTCTCACGCAACCGCGTGACTTCGTAGTGCGGGGTGTGCAGCTGTTCGTCGGCGACGATGATGATCGGCGACTCGTGGCGCTGCTCGATCTCGCGCAGCGCGCTGCGCTTTTCGTTGAGCAGGTAGTTGGCGATTTCCACCGGGGCCTGGACCAGCACCTGTCCGGTGTTTTCCTTCATGGCGTGCTCTTCGGCCACGCGGATGATCGACAGCGACAGCGACTCGACGCTGCGCATGCGGCCATGGCCGTCGCAGCGCGGGCACACGATCTGGCTGGATTCGCCCAGGCTCGGGCGCAGGCGCTGGCGGCTCATTTCCATCAGGCCGAAGCGCGAGATGCGGCCCAGCTGCACGCGTGCGCGGTCGTACTTGAGCGCGTTCTGCAGCTTGTTTTCCACTTCGCGCTGGTGCTTGGTCGAGGACATGTCGATGAAGTCGATCACCACCAGACCGCCCAGGTCGCGCAGGCGCAACTGGCGGGCCACTTCCTCGGCCGCTTCCAGATTGGTCTGGAAGGCGGTTTCTTCGATGTCGCTGCCCTTGGTGGCGCGCGAGGAGTTCACGTCGACGGCGGTCAGTGCTTCGGTCTGATCGACCACGATCGAGCCACCCGACGGCAGGCGCACGTTGCGCTCGTAGGCGCCTTCGATCTGCGATTCGATCTGGAAGCGGTTGAACAGCGGAATGTCGTCGGTGTAGTGCTTGAGCTTGCGCAGGCTCTGCGGCATCACCTGCTGCATGAACTCCTGGGCATCGGCATACAGCTCCGGCGTATCGACTAGGATTTCGCCGATGTCGGCGCGCAGGTAGTCGCGCAGGGCGCGGATGATCAGGCGCGATTCCTGGTAGATCAGGAACGCGGCCGGCTTGCTCAGCGCCGCCTCGGCGATCGCCTTCCAGGTCTGCAGCAGGTAGTCCAGATCCCACTGCAGTTCTTCGGCGTCACGGCCGACACCCGCGGTGCGGATGATCACGCCCATGTCGTCGGGGATGTCGAGCTTGTCCAGCGCTTCCTTCAGCGCGGCACGGTCTTCGCCCTCGATCCGGCGCGAGACGCCGCCAGCGCTGGGCGAATTGGGCATCAGCACCATGTAGCGGCCGGCCAGCGAGATGAACGTGGTCAGGGCGGCGCCCTTGTTGCCACGCTCTTCCTTGTCGACCTGCACCACGATTTCCTGGCCCTCACGCAGCAACTCGCGGATGGTCGACTTGTTGTGGTCGACACCAGCCTGGAAATAGTCGCGGGAGATTTCCTTCAGCGGCAGGAAGCCATGGCGCTCGGCGCCATAGTCCACGAACGCCGCCTCCAGCGAGGGCTCGAGCCGGGTGATACGGCCCTTGTAGATGTTGGACTTCTTTTGTTCCTTGGACGGCTGTTCGATGTCGATGTCGTACAGGGTCTGGCCGTCCACAATCGCCACGCGCAGCTCTTCGGCCTGCGTTGCGTTGATCAGCATTCGCTTCATTGTTGCGTTCCTCTCGCGCTCTACCGCGCGGAACGCCGTGACGTTTCGCCTCTGGAACAGCTTGTCGGCCCTTCGCGCAACGCGCGGACAGGCCTGACCAGGGTTTCCAGCGCTGCAACACCACGGCAGGCCGCGGGAGCGCTTGTCTTAAGTTTTATAGGTGTTTCAGGGCCGGCAGCCGCGTCCGGACGAACCGGGGCAGCGCACGGGACATGTTCAGCGCGACGGTCAAAAACCGCCGGCGATGGCCGGGCAGGCCGGTGAGCCGCTAACATGGCCGCCCCGGGGGCGGTGGTCGCGCACTGTGCCGGAATCATCGGAAGGCAGGCTTCTGGCCAATCAACTTCCAACGAAATCAAACCCTTATCTCGCTCGCCGAGTGTAACAGAATAAAGAGCCGGATGACCGACCCCCAGACCCCCAAGCCGCCCACCGACCGTGTGGGCGTGCGCATTCTCAAAGTTCCGGAAGACCGTGCTGGGCAGCGGTTGGACAATTTCCTGCTCGGCCAGCTCAAGGGCGCGCCACGCAGCCTGATCTACAAGCTGGTGCGCAGCGGACAGGTGCGCGTGAACGGCGGGCGGGCCAAGGCCGAGCGCAAGCTCGAGGGTGGCGAGGAAGTGCGGATCCCGCCGGTGCGCGTGACCGAGGAGGGCAACAAGGCGGCGCCACCGGCATCGTTCCTGGCGCGGCTGGAAGCGGCGATCGTGTTCGAGGACGCGCGGCTGCTGGCGCTCAACAAGCCGTCCGGGGTCGCCAGCCATGGCGGCAGCGGGATCAGCTTCGGCGCCATCGAAACCCTGCGCGCCCTGCGGCCCAACCAGACCCTGGAACTGGTGCACCGGCTCGACCGCGATACCTCCGGCCTGCTGATCGTGGCGAAGAAGCGTTCGGCGCTGACCGAGCTGCAGGCCTTGATGCGCGAGGACGACCGTGTCGAAGGGCGCGGCATCACCAAGCGCTATCTGACCTTGCTGGTCGGCCGCATGCCGGACGGGGTGATGACGGTCGATGCGCCGCTGCACATCGGGCTGCGCCAGGGCGGCGAGCGGCATGTGCAGGTCAATGCGATCGGCAAGCCCTCGCTGAGCCACTTCAAGCTGCTGGAGCGACGCGGCGGGCACTCCTATTGCGAAGTCCGTATCGAAACCGGCCGCACCCACCAGATCCGCGTGCACGCCCAGCACCTGGGGCACCCGGTGGCCGGCGACGACAAGTACGGCGAAGCGGAGGTCAACAAGCGCCTGCGCGACCAGCTCGGCCTGAAGCGCCTGTTCCTGCACGCTGCTTCGCTGGAATTTGCGCTGGATGCCGGCAAGACGCCCTATGTGTTGAGCGCGCCGCTGGCGCCGGAACTGGCCGAGGCATTGGACCGGCTGGGGCGCTGAGGCGCCGCGGCGACGCATCCGTCCCGGTCGTGGCCGCCAGCGCGTCGCCGATGTGTCCTGGCGGTCGAGCCGATGGTCGTGCCGGCACTGCGGCTGCGGTTCGGCCGGGTGTTAAGGCGTGGCGAAGCGGAACAACACCAGGCTGATCGCCAGTGTGCCCATGCCGGCCACCAGGCCGTAGACCGTCTCGTGGCCCTGCGCGTAGCGCTTGGCCGCCGGCAACAATTCGTCCAGCGCCAGGAACACCATCACCCCGGAAATCAGGCCGAAGACCGTGCCGAACACCGCTTCTGACAGCACGCTGGACAAGGCCAGATAGCCGATGCCGGCGCCGATCGGCTCGGCCAGTCCGCTGAGCAGGCTGGCGCCGAAGGCGTAGAACTTGTTGCGGGTGGCGAAGTACACCGGTACCGCAATGGCGATGCCCTCGGGAATGTTGTGGATGGCGATGGCGAACGCGAGCGGCATGCCGACCGCGGGGCTTTCCAGTGTGGCGAAGAAGGTCGCCAGGCCTTCGGGGAAATTGTGCGCGGTGATGGCGATGGCGGTCATCAAGCCGACCCGGCGGATATAGGCACGGTTGTCGTCGCGGAACAGCGGATCGTCGCTGGACAGGCTCTGGTGCGGGTTGGGCACCAGGCGGTCGATCACCATGATCAGCAGCATGCCGGCCAGAAACGCCAGCGTGCCGAAGGTGAAGCCGAGCTTGTCGTTGTAGGCGTTGGAGAACGAGGCGATCGACTTGTTGAGAATCTCCGACAGCGACACATACACCATCGCACCGCCGGCGAATGCCAGCCCGAATGCCAGCAGGCGCGGGTTGGGCTTCTTGGAGAACACGACCATCAGGCTGCCGAGTCCGGTCGCCAGGCCAGCGGCCAGCGTGACCGCAAATGCGGTCCAGACATTGTGGGATGACACTTCGAGCATGTGACGCACGACCTCGTGGAATAGAACGTACTCGGCGGGGAGCGTGGCGACTGCTGCTGCGCACTTTGCGCATGACCACACTGCGGCTGCAGGATGGCCATGCCTGGATGACGGACGCGTGGTGTCTGGCGCGATAACCCCGACGCGTGCACGCTGGCATCAGGCGCGCACCGTGGGTAGCTGGAGCTGATGCAGGCCGTTCGCCGTGCTCAGTCTTGCGCGCTGCGCGCCGGCGCGTTGCCGCGGCCGTACGCGCAAGGCATCGAAGGCGGCTTAGCCGCCTCGACGCGCACGCTCTTCGATGGCGAAGCATTCGTCCGGGCGCGGCACCGGCGGCTTGAACGCGACCGGCACCTGGATCGTCTGCGGCACTGCCTGGCCATTGCGCGTGGCGGCCCGGAATTTCCATTCGCGCACGCGTTTTTGCGCGGCTTCGTCCAGCACCGGCTGACCGCTGCTTTGCGATACCGAGACGTCGGTCGGGGTGCCCTCGACACCGACCACAACCCGAAGCACCGAGGTGCCACCGATGCCGGCACAGGCCAGCTGCGGGGAGTATTCCGGCGGCGGGGTCTTCAAGGCGGCCAGTTCGGTCGGTGCCACCGCCGGGGCGGCGGGCTGCTGCGACGACTTGCCACACCCGCTGATGCCGACGGCAAGGAACAGGCCGGCGAGGGCAGCGCGAGACAGGGTCATGGGGTGGCTCCTTGATCGTAAAGCTGGGCGGTCTTGGCCGCACAGATGAAGTCGTTTTCGCTCAATCCGCCAACGTCGTGGGTGGAATAGCGCACCACCACGCGGTCGTAATGCACGCCCAGGTCGGGGTGGTGGTCTTCGCGGTGGGCGATCCAGGCCAGCGCATTGACGAAGGCCAGCGTGCGGTAATAGTCGGCAAAGCGGAAGGTGCGGGTAATTGCCGTGCCCACTTCGGCCAGCTCCCAGCCCGGCACCTGCGGCAGCAGTTCAGCCAGACGCGCTTCGCCAAGCTTGTGGTCGCTGCCCTTGCGCGGCAGGCAATGGGCCTGTTCCAGGGGAATCAGATCGGTCATGACAGTCTCGCAGGGGTGGCGGACAGCGCGTTCACTCAGGATCACGGTGTTCCATGAGCGCAGGCGCATTGAGCGGTAGAATAACCCGCATGATCCAGATATCCGACAAAGCCCAAACCTATTTCCGCAAGCTCATCGAACGCGAGGGCGTGCCCGGCATGGGCGTGCGCCTGAGCGCGGTGGATGCGGGCACCCCGCGCGCCGACGCCCGGCTGGAGTTCGCCGAACCGGCGGACCTGAGCGGCGACGAATGGGCGATCGACTGCGACGGCTTCACCTTATATATCGTCGCCGCCAGCGTGCCCTGGGTGGATGGCGCCGAGATCGACTACGTCACCCAGTCCACCGGCAACCAGCAGCTCACCATCAAGGCACCCAAGATCAAGGGCGAAGCGCCGGCCGAGTCCGCATCGATGGTGGAGCGCGTGCGCTGGGTGGTGGAGAACGAGATCAACCCACAGCTGGCATCGCATGGCGGCCGCGTGGCGGTGCAGGAGGTCTCGGCAGAGGGTGTCGTGCTGCTGCGCTTCGGCGGCGGTTGCCACGGCTGCGGCATGGCCGATGTGACCTTGAAGCAGGGCATCGAGAAGACCCTGATGGGGCGCGTGCCCGGCGTGATTGCGGTGCGCGACGCGACCGACCACGCCACCGGCGACGCACCGTATATCCCGCGCGACAGCGCGGCCTGATTCCGCGCCACCGGTGACCACGGCCGCCGATCTGCTGCAGGCACTGCGCGCGCGCATGCCGGGCAAGCTCATCCTGGATCGGCGCACCGGTTTGCCTTACGGCTGGGCAACTTGGATGAGCAGCCGCCTCGGGCCGGCGGCTGCGTTCGACGATGACCAGGTGTTGGGCGTGCTGCTGGCACGGCCAGCACCGCCTGCAGGCGCTGGCGTGGCGTTGTTGTCGCCGTTTCAGGCATTTCGCAGCCTGTGGTGGCAGCACTGGGAGCCGCGACCAAAAGACCAGCGACCACAGCACTGGCTGGCGCTGCTCGGCAGCCTGTTGATCCATCTTGGCTTCATCGCACTGCTCATTTGGGTCGTCACGGTGCGCTGGGCGCCGGATGACACCCAGACCGGCGACGAATCACGGGTGCGCATGACCTTCATCGGCGACGGTGCGGCAGAGCAGGGCGGTGGGCAAGGGCAGCCCGCTGACGCTGCGCAGGCCGCCTCGGGCGATGCGGCTTCGGCGCCGCAGTCCAGTGCATCCGCTGCGACCGACAAGCCAAGCGCAGCGCCGTCGGTGCCTGCGCCTGTTGAGTCCGTCGACCCTCCTTCAAGCACAGCCCAGGCCCAGGACACCGCGCCGGAACCGGTGGCTGCCGCTGCCAGCGAACCGGTGGCGCCGGAGGTACCACGCGTGACCGTACCGGTGCCGCCGGTGACGATCGAATCGCCGCTACAGGTCACCGAAACACCGGTGGCCACGAACGACTTTGTCGTGCCGCCACCGCCGACGATCACGGTGGCGCCGCGTCCGGTCGAGCCGGCCGCACCGCAGATCGAGGTGCGTCAGCGCGATGTCCAGACCGTGACCGAGCAACCGCAGCTACGCGAATTGCAGCGTCCCGCTTCGACCGTCGCGATGCGCACTGCCAACGCACCGACGGTGCGCGAGCGGGAAATCGTCGTGCCGGACCGGCCCCAGGTCGTTGCGCCGTCGGTGCGCAGCCGCGAGATCACACCGACGGTGCGCATGCCTGAAGTGGCCATTCGAACGGCCGAGTTGCCAAGCGTGCCGGACCCGACGCCCCAACCGGCACCGGCCAGGCCAGCCCAGCAGACGCCGACGACTCCAGCGCCGACATCGTCGACGTCGGTAGCTGCAGCAACCCAGCCATCGGCGGCCTCCACGCAGCCCAATCAAGCACTGGCGAATTCGGCGCGATCGGCGCAACCCAGCAGCACTACGGCGGCAGCCTCATCCGCAGCCAAGCCGGCGACCAGCAATGCCGGCCCGGCGCCAGCAGATCGCGGCGGCGGCTGGGATGTTGCGGCCAATGCAGACGACTGGAGCAAGTCCGACCGTCGTCGCGCCGGCGAAACCACAGGCGCAAATGGAGCACGCAACGGCATGTTCAACGCAGACGGCAGCGTTCACGTCGCCGCCGGAGCTGGCGATGCCGGCAACGGTGCCGGTGATCGCGGACCGCCGGGCAGCGAAACCGATACCTGGACCCGCGACCAGATCGCCCAGGGCGGCACCTGGCTCAAACGTCCGCCGTACGGCTACACGCCGACCTCGCTGGACAAGTACTGGATGCCGAACCAGTCGCTGCTGCAGGAATGGGTGCGGCGCGGCCTCAAGAAGATCGAGATCCCGATCCCGGGAACGACCACCAAGATCAGCTGCGTGGTGTCGTTGCTGCAGTTCGGCGGCGGCTGCGGCCTGAGCGACCCGAATCTCAACGATCAGCCGGCAACAGCCAGACCGCCACCGGATGTGCCGTTCAAGCGGGAGCTGCAGGAAGACAATGGGGCTGTGAGGTAGCCGGCCACTGAGTTGGATCTGACATAATATACATTATGCGAAATGGAGGATGGGGTCACGTGGCATCCCAGCCGGCAGCTCACACCCTGATGGGCACCGCACTCTTTGATGGTCCACCGACGCACTCTGAGTATCCATTTAACGCAGTCAAGGGGGTCTATAGTTCCGGGGACGCAGTAATGAATGTCTGGTTTTCCCAGTCGCGCACTCTGAGGGGCGCACAATTGTAGGTGATCCGGCGGTGGCGTCCTTGCTTGCCGAGGCAGATCGCTTAACGTAAATGGCGGGCCTGATCGACCTTGCCCAGCGCATGCTTTCCGGTGGCGCCAACCCGGTTCCGAAATGCACCGCGCTCCTGCTGGTGCCGTCGCCCCCTGCGCTTCCGGTCACACGTTCAACGTCGCCAGTTGCTGATCCAGGCGTTCGTTGCGGGCGAAGGCCCATGCAGCTGGCGATGCAGGCGATTGCCTACGAGGATACGTACGGTCGCTCAAATCCGATGAGGACCTTTGGGGTAACTGCGGAACCAGTCCTGCTCGAACTGCGAGGTCAAATAAG
This sequence comes from Xanthomonas sp. NCPPB 3218, assembly GCF_056725185.1. Taxonomy (NCBI): domain Bacteria; kingdom Pseudomonadati; phylum Pseudomonadota; class Gammaproteobacteria; order Lysobacterales; family Lysobacteraceae; genus Xanthomonas; species Xanthomonas sp. NCPPB 3218. Next base: position 2,704,671 of record NZ_CM161516.1, on the reverse strand, counting down.
GCCGCACAAACGCCGATTGGGTGAGGTCCCGCAACCGCTCCTCATGCTGGGCGATGGCTTCCACATCACTGAGTGTCGGGTAGTGACGCAACAGCCGATAGGCTTCTTCGCGCACGGACTTGGGTACGGCTTGGCTGCCGGCGAGTTCCTTGAGAAACGCCCCGGCTTGCAGCAGATTGCGAGTGCGCTCGTCAGGTAGGGTCATGCGACTGCTCACCAAGGCTAAGGAATTCTTAGCCTAGCGCTTAGCCCCACCCGCTTGCCAGCGGCGAGGGCGCAGCCTACCGCTTGGCCAACCTGCGCGTGGCACTAGCAGCCTCTTTCTTGATGGCGGGCCGCGCCTTGGCGGGACGTGGTTGTGCGAGTGCCTGCGCCCGTGCCTGGGCTGCGGCGCTCTCACGCTCGGCGCTATGCTGGGCCTGTTCTGCCGCACGTCGGGCTTGATCGGCCTCGCGCAGTGCCGCGACGTGTTCGCGGGCCTGCGTAGCCAGCTGGGCCTTGTGCGCCTTGGCTTCCTGGCGCAGGCGATCGATCTCGGTGTAAGCCCGATCCTCGACCTGGCGCAGGTGCGTCTGCAGGGTTTCGCGTTCGCCTGCGGCCGCGCTTCGGTCCTGCTCCAGACGGGATTGGGCGCTGTGCAATTGCGCTTCCAGGGCGTCCCGGCGCCCGCTCAGTTCCCCTAGTTGCCGCTGCAGCGCGCCCACCTGTACGGCGAGCTCGCCGGCTCGCTGCTCGCAGATGGCCAACGCCGCCTCGGCGATCTGGGCAGCAACTAACGCCTGCTGGCGTTGTGCCTCAATGGCGGCCATGCGCTCGCACTCGGCGGTCACGCGGGTTTCGATCTCGGCTTGGGCACTGGCCAGAAAGGCGCGCTCTGGCGCCAGCGCAGCGTCTGCTTGTCCACGCCCGGCCGTTAACGCCAATTCCCACACTTTGGCTAAGGCCACACCCACATCTTCCGGGACGTCCGGCAGCGACAGCCGGTGCTCAAGCCGCTGGGAGAGCCGAGTCCACCACGCGTCCAGCAATGGTCCGATCGTATTCGGCGAACCGCGGCCCAGGTGCAGGCGTACGCGTTCGACGGTCGGCCGTTCGCCGACGCCGAGCAACGCGTCGGCCGCCTCAAATACCTCGCTTTCTTGGATTCCTTTGGCCATCTGATGCTCTCCCGACGCGAACGCCCTACCCCATTGCCAATCCACGTCCGATAACAGATAGTTATCGGCAGTAGATGGCCTGCAACGTATTATTTGATACGTTCGACATATGAAAACTAACATACTCGCGCCAAGTGTTCCTTCCCTCGCCATCCTCGCTCCGGATCGTCTCGCGGCACAGGCCGCCGACGCCGTGCGCGAACTGCTGGCCGAGGCAGCCGCAGCCAATACCACCCGCAGCTATGCCACCGCCCTGCGCTACTGGGCGGCCTGGTTCCAGGGTCGCTTTGGGCAGCCGATCACGCTGCCGGTGCCCGAGCCGGCGGTGGTCCAGTTTGTGGTCGACCACCTGGCCCGGCGCGGAAAGACCGGCCTGACGTGGGAGCTGCCGCCGGCACTGGATGCACACCTGGTCGCCGCCGGCCTCAAGCAGAATCTCGGCCCATTTAAGCTCAGCACTGTTGTGCATCGCGTGGCTGTGCTCTCGGCGGCCCACCAAGCGCATAAGGCCGCTAACCCGTGTGAAGCGCCTGCAGTGCGCCAGCTGCTCAAGCGCGGGCGCCGCGCCTCGGTCAAACGTGGCGAGCGGCCACACAAGAAGACCGCCATCACCCGTAGCGAACTTGAAGCGCTGCTGGTCACCTGCGACGATTCATTAGAGGGGCTTCGGGATAAGGCCCTGCTGCTATTCGGCTTTGCCAGTGGAGGGCGGCGACGCAGCGAGATCGCCGCAGCCAACTGGCAGGACTTGCGCCGCGTTGGTCAGACCGCTTTCGTCTACCGGTTAGAACACAGTAAGACCCAGCAGGCCGGCCCCAATGCTAGCGCCACCCCAGACAAGCCGGTGCTTGGCCGCGCCGGTGCTGCGCTGGATGCCTGGTTGAATGCGGCGGCCATAATCGACGGCCCCCTCTTCCGTCGTCTCTGGAAGGATCGCGTCGGCCCGGCGCTGTCGCCTAAGGCGGTCGCCGCGATCGTGCAGCGCCGCGCGCGCCTGGCCGGGCTGGAGGGAGACTTTGGTGGGCACAGCCTTCGCTCGGGCTTCATTACCGAAGGCGGTCGCCAAGGGGTGGCCCTACCCGCCTTGATGGCGCTGACCGAACATCGCTCGGTGGCCCAGGCGATCGGATATTTCCAATCCGGCAGCGCCACTACCAATCCCGCCGCATGCCTGCTTGAGGAAGCGCAGTGACCGGTCTTGCCGTGCTTGCTACACTTCCCGCGTTGTCTAGGCGCCTGGAACTGCGCGTCAATATCCTGCAGAAAAAGCGATGGTGAACGCAGGCCTATCTAGCGCAATGGAGGGAGTGGCTCTTCGGCGAGATAGGTCACCAGTGCATTGTCGGCCAGGACGCTGGCGTACCAGAGGTGTTCCCATCGGTTGACCGACTTAGAGCGGTAGACACGTGCAAACTGGCGCAAACTCACTTGTACATCGCCACCCTCTTCTCGGATGTCTTGAGCTAAGCGTAGGAGATGACTGTACTCGTCTCGCATGAAATGCTGGATACGCGTTTCGAGCTTTATTTTTTCTATATGGCGCCGGGTCAGCTGACTTGCTTCAGGGGCAAGCACCGGATTGACCTTCAAAATCATCGTGGGAGCATCAAACGGCGGTTGAAACTCGATCAACAAAAGTTGCTCGCGGGTAAAATCATCGAAATAGGGGTGGATGAAGTAGCGCAGCCCTGCTCCATCTACCGTCAGTACCCCCTTGAACCCCTGGCAGGTATCGCACATGGGGAACAGGTTAGCGGGTGTGATGGAGAACTCGGCGAAAAGCTCTTTGGGCAGGTAGTGATCCAGTGTATTGGGTTGACCGGGCTCCCCGCACGCTGGACAGAACTGCGGCTTGCCATCGCGTAGCTTCTTGAGCTGCTCACCATGAACTGAACCAGTCTGTGCGCCGGTATACAGGTTGTGGAACTTTTTCTTATCCATGTCTCCTATCTGCGATGCGGGCATCTGCGCCGGATCTCCGTGGACTCGGACATACTCCCTAACCCAGTCCTGCCAGTTCTCCCGAATGCAAGTGAAATAGGCGGCATTGATACCCGCTTGGCGCTCAAGAACAACGCCGGTGATGTAGGCATCGTCATCGATGGCAGGAAGCTCTAGTCGAGTTACCACGCACCCTTCCCCATCGCATTGATCTGAATGATCATCTCCTCATTAAGGTTATTGCCGAGGGCAGCGAGTAGTTGATCGCTACCGCCGTGAATCTTGATCTCGGCTCTGATCCAATCCTCGAAAGGTTTAGTGACGGAACGGTCGCCGAAGACGTACGAGGAGATGCGCTGGATGTCTCCGCCGAAGGTCTCAAAAGGCGGCTTCTTGATGATTACCCCCTCAGCGGTATGTTCCAGCACGTGCACGCAGTCACTAGGGATTTCGCGGACGGCCACCAGAGAGTGGGTTGCAATGAGTGCTTTCGAGCTGTAAGCCTTAAGTATCGACTTCAGCATGCCCAAGAAGGCGATCTCAAGGTTTGGGTGCAAGAAGAGTTCTGGCTCATCAATGATGATGAAGCTGTTGCGCCGGATCGCTCCAAGAATGTTGATTACGATGTAGGAGAACAGGCGTTGTCCAGAACTCAGTTCGACAACATTGGTACCCTTAACGAAGAAGACGCCTTCCTTCTCAAGAAGGTGCGCACGCATCTGCGCTGGTTCCAGTGATCGATGAAAGTTCTGATCAATAGGCACCAATTGAAAAGGTATGCCCTCCGAGGTCGAGCGATACAAGAACCCGTCACGCGGTTTAAAGGCGCCTTCCAAGACGCTGTCTGGCGCACCTGCGACCAGAGCCACGGCCATGTAGTCGAAGTCGATCGCATCTTCCAGAACGCTGTAAGCGGTCTGGATCTTCCTGCTCCAATCTCGGATCGCATCAAACTTATGGTCATCGGACAGGCATCTCAGAAGCGAATCGGCTGCATCCGCACTGGGGAAGGCGCGTGAGAGCTGGATCTTCGCGCGACTACTGCGGGTGCGAGCCCCTTCCTGAGTACGTCGCCCGCGCAGGCCGAAGTAGCGATAGTCATCTTCGTCCTTGCGCTGCGGTGAGTCTGTATGGTCAACCGGAAACAGCTCGAAGGGACTGTAGGACACGACCACCAACTTGCTGAACTTAGGGCTCTCCTTGAAGTGGCCTTTGTTGATCACTTCGTCGGTGCGATCAATATTCAGCCAATCCCCTACGATTTGATGTAGCAGCTGCGATTTCCCTGTGCCATTGGCGCCGATGAGGAGATTGATGTCGTATGGCAGTGGCACTGGTGCTTTGTGTCGCAAATGTAGGGTCAATGAATCCCCTCGAGCACTGGTGAAAATGAACTCCTGATCGTTCAACACGACATCTTGATCAGTAAGGATGCGCCATGCTTCTGCAAACGCGCGAATGGCGCCACTCTCCCGTTGCAATGACTTTCTGAAGCCTTTGGTGTTAGTCAGCGCGATGGCATGGGCATCCTCGCGTTCCTTCACCAAAAAGCTGGCATCACGTAATTGTTCCGCCGCCTGGCGCGCGACATGCAGCGACAAGCGCCCAACGATCTGCTCATAGAACGTCAAAGCTGCAGGAACAGAGATGTAGTCCGTACTGGGAATCGGAAAGTAGCCATCCCAGCCCTTCCTCTTGAGTGCGGCGAGGTAGGGGTGGGTACTTTCCTGGCCTTCTACCAGGATCTGGATCGTGCCCAGATCCACCGGCTGCCCCTTCAAGAGGCAGCGAGTTGGGAAGGTGGTCTTGAAGTCGAAATCGTCCCAACGATCGAAGTCGAGCACGATGATGTTTTGGTGCTTGGCCAATGCGGTGCGTCCCAGCGCTCCATCGTTGCCGGCATAGACGACCTTAAGCTCTTCGATGGATTGTTCGCCTAGCCCAGCTTCCATGCAGTGGTTCTCCCTTGATCATCCTCATAATAAAGTGCAACCGCCGCGTATACTACTGGGCCAATGCGGTGTCAGGTTGGTTGCTGGTCAGCGCGGGTGGCAGCCTGCTCTGTCTTCGGCATCCCGAGAGAATCCGGATGAAAGTCCTCTCCTACATTTGTGGAAGGTGTGGGTAACGTGTACTCGTCCTTTAAGACTCGAACCACGGGCGGACGGCAGCAAGTCCTGCCCGACCATCGATCCTATACAACTTTCAATCCGCTATCAGCTTATAGCGGACACAACCCAGCAGGGCCGCGATGCCGATACCGATGCAACCAAGCACGACCGAGCAATCGTGAGCCCCAAGCCTGAGTACGTTGACGAGTGGCTTGCCCCCGCAGCCGCCGGCCTCGTGCCTCTATGCTATGTGCGACGACTGGCGCCCCCTACTGCGAGCACTCTGAAGCCACACAAATGCATGACGGGCATCGCAATGATGGCTAACCAGATGCAATAAGATTCCGCTCGGCACCAGTCACATGTATTGAGTCGCAGTGACTTTAGACTGCGTCGGCCGAATGCCATAAACTCTACTGGCTTGATGAAGACGTTGTTCGTCAACGTGCCGCGAGTAGTTTTAGCATCACTCACTCCCGGTTCTGATGACAGAAGATGAACGTTTCGCAGGATGCACAGCGGCTGCTTGAACGCTTGACAGCGCCAATCGAAGTGGGCGTTGCGCTGCTTGAACTTTTCGAGTTTTGCGCGGAGCACCGCAACGCGTGCTGGGGTTGGATCCCGTTGGGCGACGAACAAATCGAGGGCTACCCGCTCGACAAGGTCATCAGCCGTGCACGCCCAATCCTCCGCGATGCGTTTCTGGAGGAGCGTTCAGTTGAAGAGGTCGCCGCACTAGTAGGCGTCCAGTCATCGCTGCGGGCAATCGCGGGTTCCGGCCAAGTAACCGCAGAAAACTCCGCAGAAGTCGTGCGAGGGCTTCGTGCCATCGATGACGCGCTCAGGGGCTTCCACTCGGCCCGGGTGGTGGGAGTCTCAGACTCGATACAAGCTGCTTTTCTCAGGGGACAACTTCGAACGGGAAAACCACTTGCAGTCATTGACCAATTCGCCCTGTATCCCCGTCCGGCTCGCGCCAGAGTTCCGGAGCGCGGCCAAGGTGACCCTGGGATGTTGTTACAGCATGTCGCGGTCATCCGGCGCGTTGCGGACTTCGACGTTCGCTTGGCGGTGCACCTGCAAGATGAACTCGCGGACCAGACACAGTTCAAAAGTGTCGGGGTTGTACCGGTGGTTCATCACCACAGGGAACTTGCGTGGCAACCCATTGGCGCAAGCCGATACCGAGTTGATGAGGATCCGGCCACCTCGGATGCGATCAAGAGCCGTGTTGACCGGGCCCTCGACGAGATCGCGTCGCAGGATGCGCAGGTCGTATTGATGCCCGAGCTCGTCTCTGGCCCAAGGCTTCGCTCTGCAGTCGCAGCACGTCTAGCGGAACGATCCTCACGCGGCGAGGCGACGCCCCTTATCACCCTGTGCGGAACGAGCCTCGAGAATGTTGGAGGTACGACACGAAATCAGGCCGCGGTCCTCGACGGTGAGGGTGATGTCGTCTGGACACAGAACAAGCTTCACGCCTACCGGTTTTCAGCGGAGGAGCAGAGCGCGGCTGGGTTTCCTCTCGGCCCTTCCCCTTCCGACCGACAGGAAGTGATCGATATTGCGCCAAGTGCGCTGGTTGTCGTGGACCTGAGCGCGAACCTGCGCGTAGTCGTGCTCATTTGTGAAGACCTCATCCAGGCGCCGCCCCATACAGTCGCCATCCAGCAGATGGGCGTGACGACGGTTCTCGCGCCCATCATGGACAAGGCGCCAAATCTGCGTCCAAACACCGTGTTACCTGACTTGGGCTGGCTTGAGCACGGCGCGCTGGCCTATATCCGGCATCCGGGTGCCAGCACGTTCATCGCGAACTCCGGGACTTTGGTTGTGCAAAACCGAGACCACCACTGGTCTTACGCCCACGCTTTCACAGTCCCCCGCACTACTAGCGCCTGGAGAGCCGTTCCCGCGGATGTGGCAACAGCTCCTCCAATTGGATGGATCCTCGACTTAGATTGACCTCAGCTAATAACAATTGTATACAATTGCTCATGAAACCACTGCCAGAAACCCTCACTGCCCTTCTTGAACCGGCCATCTACGCGGTTCGTCAAGGGACGCCTACTGAAGTAAGGATGGTACTCAGCGAGCTGGATGCCGCTAGACGCAGGCTCGCCCCCACGGTCGAAAGGTTTGATTACCACTCTTATGCTGCAGGCGCCTTCGCGTCACTTCGTGAGGTGGTGAACACGTCGCTTCATCGCGCCGGCCTGAATTCGGTGGTCGACGGGGTGCGGTCGGCCCAACGCGGTTTGGATGTCCTACGTGCCGCGGGCCGGGCAGTCGTGCTTGGGCAGAAGCAGTCGCAGAAGGCGCTAGCGAATCAGATCGGAATGAACGAAGGAAACTTCAGCCGGCTTGCGAAGCGTCTGATGCAAATTGGCGCGCTTGAGGTTCATCGCGAAGGCGCTTTCTCGTACTTGCGTCCCAGCGCAATCGGCGAAGCCGCATTGGACGAGATGCACGCCGGTTGGCGCGCCGCCCTAACTGTCGAAGAAGCTGACCGCCCCAAACTACAGTTGAGTCAGCCATTTGGTGCGTCTTCCACTCGACCACGGCCGCCATCGTTTGGGGGCATTGTTGAGTTCGAAGGCAACGCCAAGCGAACGGTGCCGGAGACTAATCGCCGCCGGCCTAACCTAGTCGAGCAAACAGACACGGCTGCCACTGCCTAATGAGCATTCCGACTGCAGCGACGCTGGCGACACCGGGCCACGAGGCAGATGCCTCAATTCGCGGCTATAACTATCAGGCCTACTTCGCAGCACTCGAGTGGTGCTCACTTGGCGAAGATGAAGAGTTGCACCTGGAAATTGCCGAGGATGTGGCGATTACCGGTCCCTCAGGCGCGCGCGTAATTCAGGTCAAAGACGTCGCGCGCCGGCTCACCCTTCGCTCAGCCCACGATTTTCTTGATCGTGTTGTGGAGCGCGTAGATGGTGCGGGTGCGCAGGCTCAGTTCCATTATCTGACGACAGCAGCGTTTGGCAGAGATCCTGATTGGCAGGGAGCCGGCACGCAATCATTTCTTGACGCCTGGAACCGCCACGGAGAAGCGGCCGAAATACACCACGATTTGGTGAACTATCTGCGCAATGCGGCGCGCCCCACCTCGCCGCTGAGTAATTGGCTTCAGAAGCGAACGAATGATGAGGTCGCAGACCTTCTTTTTCCGGTGATCCGTTGGACCGCCAAGGCGCCGAGCCTCACCGCTCAAGAGCAGCGACTTGCACAGCGAGTTGCCTCGTTCTGCTCGTCTGAATTTGGCCTTGAACAGTTCAAAGGTCGACAACTGGGGCGAATCGTTGCCGGGCGCATTAAGGAGCTATCCGCTGCTAGTGATTCGGATCGTCGCACGATGCGCCTTCAGGACCTGCGAGACCTGCTGCTGCCGCATGCGAAGGTCTCGCTTGAGCCGCGTGAGTACGCGGACATGGCACAGGCAGCCCGATTGGCCAAGCAAGTCCCAGTTGAGCTTTTGACGCAACAGCTCGTCAGCCGCCTCGATGAACTCAAGGCCAGTCGATTTTTCTCTGAGCTTGATTCGAACAGCGCCGCTCAGGCGCTCGCAGTTGACGCAGCGGAGGATGGGGCCTATGCCCTGGCAGCGCCTGCGGTGCGTAGTGAAGTCCTTGCCTGGTGCGCACGCCTTTTGGTCCACAAGGACCTTGAGGCTGCGCGCGCACTATTGAATGCATCCTTAGCGGTTGCTCCTGTCCCTCAACAGCGACTTGTAACGGCACTGATCGAAGCCGAATCCGATGTCTCCGCTTCGCTTCGCACACTTCTTGGGCTCGACACCAGTGAAAGCCAAACGGCTCGATACCTTGTCCTGCGCCGGAGAGAGTACCAGGACGCCGTAACCTGGCTGACCGAAGAAACGTTGACGCCATCAGACTTCGACGAGGACGGTCAGTTTATGGTTCTCCACGATGCCCTGAATCGTTCCGATTGGGAGCTTGCCTGGAATTGGCTCGAGAGTCTTGAGCGGCCCGCCGAGTCCAAACACCCGGGTCTGCTTTGGGCTGCTGGGGTGGCGAATTACTGTCTCGCGCAACCCGATTACTTGCGCGAATGGACCTTCAATTTGCGCCCTTCGGTCATCGACGCCGACCTAAGTTCGACTTCCGAAGCCGTGGCTGCAAAGTTGCGCGCTATTGACCTGTTTGACGCTCTAGAAGCCCAATGCCGCGCACGTGGATGGACCGCCCGAGCGGACCTCGCGCTAGAACATGCGCTTTGGCTGAAGCTGCAGCATCCTGACACCCGGTTTTTCGCGCAGCAGCGTGCGACAGAACTTTTTGAAGGCGACCTGCTTTCGAAGTCTTCGGGAGAGCACGCATTCCGGTGGCTTCCGTTAGCACTTGCCGCAGAGCAGGAAGTCGACACACACGTCCTCCTTAATCGCATCAAATCGTACGCCAAGCGCTACGGCAAATTGAACGACGACGCCGCGTGGGCTCTATTCTCCTTGATGCAGCATCTTCCGCCAGAAATCGTTTTGGAAGACTGGAATTTCTTCTACGAATCGCTCTGCGACCACGTCAATCCCATTCAGCTGTCTTCGATCAAGGTTCAAATTCTGGCCAGGACTGGGGACCGAACCGCGGCGGCAGAAGTTCTGGCAGAGGGCGGCCTGCCGACGGAGGTTTCTAAACAGCTCGAGGCGCTGTATCTCTCTGAAGAACTCTCCAAAGATCAGATCGAAGCGACATCGCCATCAGCTCGACGCGAGATTGCCCGTCGACAGAAGGCGTCAGGTGATTCGCAACGCGCAATCGCAACCCTCGAAGACCTGTACCGCGAAACGCACTCGCTTATCGATGCATGCAGTTTGGCAAGTCTGCATCTCAATGAGGGATCGCTGTCCCGCGCGAACGAGATTCTGCAGGGCCTGGACTCGACTTTCGACACCGAGCCTCGAGTCGCACTACTCAAGCTGCGCGTTGCGCTTCAACTTGGCCATTGGCAGGAAGCGCTCGATCACCTGGACCTTTCCGAGCTCGACGAAAGTGACCGTGTGCATCGGCGCATTGAGATCGCAATCCAATCTCTGGAATGGGATCGGATCCCAGGTCTACTGCAAAACGCTTTGACCATCGCGACGGACGATCCGCACGATCTGCTACGAGTCGCAACTACCGCGAACGTCTTTGGGCTCACCTCGATCGCTCAGACCGCCGCTGAGAGTGCCTCAGCGCTCGCCGACGAAGATACGTCCGTTCTAATGGCCGCTTACATGCTGGCGGTGAAAGGAAACTGGGCCGAAAATCCAAACGTTGGCGAATGGTTTCTGAAGGCCATCGCTACGAACGACGCGAAGCCCGAGGGTGAAAGGGTCCTTCAGCGCAAGTCGCTGCAAGAACTCGTCGAAATGGCGCCCCATTGGAATGACCGCATTCGCTCGGTCAACGAGATGGTGAAATCTGCTGAGCTATTTCTGGCGATGGCGGCAGATTCGAGCAACGAGTCGCTGACGTCGGTCATCTTCCAAGCAATGCGGCGAAATGCGGCCGCTTCGGACCCGTCAGCCCGGCATGTTGTCCCGCTATTTGCAGGTAATAGCCAAGCCAAAGGAATTCCTAAAGGGGCAAAAGCCGCGCTTGATTGCACGTCATTGATTGTGCTCGCCTATTTGGACCTGCTCGATTCTCTCCCACACATTTTTGAAGAACTCTACCTGCCGCACGACTTTGGCCTTTGGTTGCTAAACGAGCGCGATCAGAGCGCCTACCACCAGCCCTCCCGCGTCACTCAAGCAAACGATCTCATTCGTTGGGTAGTGAAGCGGAACATCGACGTTATCCCTGCGAAGGAGAAACGCGGCAGGCTATACAAGGAAGTCGGCCGTGAGTTGGCCGACCTTTTCGACGCTTGCACAAGCGACGGCTCCGGTGGGATGAGCTTCGTCGTACACCCCTATCCCATCTATCGCGCCAGTTCTTCCATGACACGTCTTGCTGACTTGCCCACAGAGGTGACGAGTCGTCTGGTGAGTGTTCGTGGATTGGTAAGTGCACTGGACGCGATGGGCATGCTAAGCGCCGAAGAGATGTCGCGCGCTCAGACCTTTCTGGACAGCCAGGATAATGGATGGTCCAATGAACCGTTGATCACGTCCGGAGCAACTCTCTACCTTGATGGTCTCACGCTCTCCTACCTGCGCTCTATCGGCCTGATCGAGCGCTGTATCGCGGCGCGATTCAATCTGAAAATACATGACGAAACGTCTCGTGAGGCAGTCGCTCTCGCCTCGTGCCAAGACGGTAGCTCTTCCCCGAGAGAACTTTTGAACCAGCTACAGACGTTCGGGCTCAGTGGGCTAAAAAGTGGGTTTATCAGAAGCCTGCCAAAATCTCGCCCCGAACCCGATGACAAAGAAGAGAGATTTGCGACACGGCTGCTTAAACAACTCTTTGTCGACATCCCGCAAGATGCGATGTTGATTATCGACGATCGCGCGGGCAATCGTTATTCGTCGATGACTGATGCCTCAGGAATCGGTCATCCTGTCGTCGATACTCTCGATGTTATCGACCGCTTGCGCGATGTCGGGATTCTGTCGGAGCGAGACACGTGGGCCAAACGAGCAATTCTGCGCAACTGCGGTTGCGCCCTTGTACCGGTTCGGCTGGACGAAGTGCGCCATGCGGTCGAAGACCTCTCGATCGTCGACGGCGAGATCCGAGAGGGATATTTTGCACGCACACTGCGCGAGAGTATTCAACTTCTGAAAATCTCACGTTACGTCGCGCTCCCACTTGAAGAGTTCTGGCTGACAAGCACCGCTTCAACATTCCGCGAAACGATTACCTCGCTCTGGGATAAAGATATCCGGTTGGGTGACGACGAACGTGCGGATTGGCTTTTCCGCTTGGGCCGATTTTCGGACTTCAGTGCCTCGTTCCTCGGGGATTTTGATGCTCGGCGTGGTTTGATGCAGGAAGCGCTCGAAGTAGCCCGTTACCTTATTGATCCCTCGCAGACCCGGAACCAAGCCTACTGGACGTGGGTTGATGAGCGCCTGTGCAAGCCGCTGAGGGCTGATCGGCCCGCGGCGTTTAACCTCCTTCTTGAGGTGCTAAAGGCTCAGCTATTACGGCTCAAGGACGAGTACACACTGGAACTCGGCGCTTTGCTCGAGGCTGAGGAGAGTGATGCGCGCCGGGATTTGGCGGCTATTGCGGTGGCTTCTTTTTCTTCTATGCCGAGGACAGTCAAGGCGCCTTTGCTCGAAGACGAAGCCTTCTGTCGCGAATTGGGCATCTCGGTCACCCGCCAGACTACCGCCCATACACCGAGCCGCCCTACGTTTGACACGGGCAAGCTCTACGAAGCTGCTCGCATCGCCTGGCGCGGCGGTTCGTCCACCGTACAAGTAAGCGACGATATGGAGCGGCTTTGGACGCTTGCCCGCTGCGACGAGAGCGTCGTCGCACGGCAGCAGGAACTCTCGGAGCAGTTCGAGGTCGCCTTTGCGCCCCTGCTTAGCGATCGAGAGGAGGATCGCAAGCGACACTTGTTGCGGCTCGTATCAGATGTGGGAGGCAGCGAATCCCTTGAATATCGTTGGCTGAGCCGCCTTGCCGACCGTCAGCTTGAAATCAGTGAGGTCGGGACGCTTCGCCTTGAGCTGCGCGCGTCGCCCCTTGTTGTACGATCATCGATCAACGATGCCCTGCGGGCTAACCCGGTCCTTCAGCAGGATCTCGTCCCGGAGGTCGAGAGCTACTTCCTCACCTTAGCCGGCCTAAGCCCCGAACGTGCCAATCTGCCCGTTGCCGGGGAGGGTCTTGCGTCTTGGGGGACCAGCGTCGCTATAGAAGATCAACTCAGGCTTTCGCTTTTCCGATGCATCCATTCGCGGTTTGCGCCAACGACGCTTGTCGAGAAGGCAGCTATGGACGAACTCGGGCGGTGGATCGAGGCCTGGATGCCAACACTGGACGCGTGGTCGATTGTCGGACTGATCGAAGCGCTTTGCCACAGCTCCCGTCCGGTGCAGGAGATCATAGAGGTTCTACGCCCCTTACTAGTCTTGGCTAACGAGGCGTTGGCGCCCAGCAGCACTCGAATGGTCCTTTCGGCTGCATTGGCGGCATTTGTCGATCAGCGGGTGGCGCTGTCAGGGCTGCTAGGCGGAGTTCCACCGAGCGTCAGACGTCTCGCATCGTTTTCTCACGCGGCGATGATCGAGGCTGAGGTGCTGGATGCGCAGATTGATATCGCCTCCTTTGCCGACTGGCTTCAGCAGTTCCAGATGCCCTTTCACGCCGTAAGTCTCGCCGATGTGCATTGGGAGCCGAGATGGAGCGCTGTGCTTCTATCCCCGGCTCAGCTGGGTTTCGAATTGACCGGGCGCGTGGCGGCCGCGGTCAGATTGCGCCCAGAGATTGCGGGGGCTGAAGAGCTTCGGGGGCTGCTCCACGATCCCGACGGAGTAGTGAGCCGCCACCATCTAGTGTATGGCGGTCTGCCAGGTCCCTTGGAGGGGGGGGGTGATCTGGAACAAGCGTTACCCAAGGATTTCCAGGATCAGTTGCGAGAGGCTCTCGACGCACCTGGCGCGAATTTAGCCGAAGGGATTCGGTTAGTGGGACACGTCGGGTTGCTTGGGCGAATCGATTCCGACATCACGCGCCGCGTGTGCGACGGCTTGACCACACTGATAGATTCCGATGCAGCGCTGCTCGGGACCAACGACGGTGGGCAAGCATATGTGATGCTCTGTCACCTGGCAGCGTCGCTGCGAGACACAGAGTTGGCTAGGCTTTTAAATCGTGCAGTGAATGACGAGGTCACGTTATCGACAGGCTTGAGAATCTACCTCAGATTCCTCTGCTGCGCGGCAAATACGGATCGCACCGCTTGGGCAAAGGCTCTCGACCAGCTTGTCTTGGAACTATATCGAGATGCGGGATCGCCGGCAGCGCGCCATGCGTATTTCATCCTAAAATCCATCTGCTTAGTTCGAACTGACGTAGTGCCGCTCCTCCAGCACCGTCTCGCGAGCTATATTGAGTAACGGCTAGTCACGCGGTCGCAGGAAAGCTGCGGCTAAGGCGCAGCTCCTAGGCCAGCTAGACGCAAGTGACGCCCCGGCTGGCCGGCTGCTCAACCGTTCGAAGCTTGAAGGCCACACTGAGCATGCTTCGCTTCGACATGAACACTTCTCCTGGTCTGAATCGGCCTTTTGGTAAGTGTCTGCGATAAGGGGGTGAACCAATGTATCTGGCTGACGGGCAACTGGTCCGCGTCCTGCGCGACTAGACACATATACAGACTGATTTCTACCTCTAAACACCGACGGGCGAGCAGATGCCGACAAAGGTGAGGGCATCGCTCGACTTAATGGTCGAGAAGAGGACGGATATCGTCTTCGCGTAGTTTGCGGCCGCCGACCAACGACGTCAGCTTTGGGGCGTAGCGGAAGTGCGTCCTACCCTCGATAACGCCCCCCCTATCTCCCGATTCCGCAGTGCCTGTTCTCTGCAGGCCTTGCAGCATATTTAGCTGAAATTTTAAGGGGATCGCATCTGACAAGGAGCGTCATTCGCCTAGTCGACAGCACGCATGCAACGCACCACTGATCCGAGGCACCGATCGCCCGCTTCGCGCGCCCACGGGCTGTTCCCCTGGCTTGCACAGTAAGAGCGATTAGTAGCCAGGGCTCCCTTTCCAGTTGCGCACTCGCACTTTGAAACCCGGACCCGCCTCCCTCTCTTCGAACGCTTCGAACAGACCCCGCTGGGACCCCTTGGGCTCGGAAGAGTTCATCTCAATCTGGTCAAGATACATCTTGTAACGGAGGCGCAGGTGCCCCCACTCGTCAACCGTAATGGAGCGGCTCGAGATTGTGTGCATTCCGCGCGAATAGGGTTGAACCTGCTCCCCAACCGTCTCGTCTGGGATCTGAATCCGCACGCGGTCGCGGGACCCGGGCTTTACTAAGAACGCCCACTGCTCCCGGATGGTGAACGGTCGCCCGGCTTTCGTGATCAGCACGCGCTCGGTAACGGTCAGGTCCTCAACTTCGATCAGCGCTCTATCAGCACGCTGGGAGACATAGGACGCGTGCGATAGATGAATCCAGTGCCTGTTCTGTGAGTTCTCCAGCACCTCGCGCCGAAATGTTGAGGAGTCGGCTACGGCTTCGTCACCCAGATCCGATAGATCGATTTCGATCGCGTCGATGCCGTTAGCGGCCAACAGACTACGCTTTGGCTCGTCCACAGCATGTCGAACGCGGACCTCAAAGCAGAGCACATTGAACTCAATCTCCGAGGCCATTCCATGCACGAGGACGTCGGGCCGGGCGGCCCCTTTGAGCAGCGGCACTTCCAGCCCAGCGGTCGCGATTCCCAACAGCTCCGGCTCGATAACAACATCGCCGCTAGCCCATCGCGGCAGCAGGACTGCATCTGCCGTGGCAAGCACGTCCTTTGCCATCCGGTGTACAGCCGTTTCATAACCACCAGGGCATGAGGACGCGCGTAAGTGCTGAAAGTGCCGGATGCGGCGTCGTCCGGGAAAATCCCGATTACGCGCAACAAGCGCTTGTCCACACTCCGGACACGTGCACTCGCAATCCAAGCCAAATGCGACATCGGATACGAAGACAAGTCGTTCGTCTTTCATCCCGAAAGGGACGGTGAGCTGGCGAGGCGCGCGTGTGGACACTAGGAACCCTCAAACGATGAGCATGCTACTTGGTGGATCAAGCCAGACTACTTGGTCATGATCTCATGTCGTGCGACGCCTGAGGAACCAATGCTCGCCTGGTCGTTCGGGGCACAACCTCTGCTCTTACCGCCCTTTGCGCGGCTCCCGCTTCGCCGGAGTCTTCTCAAGGCCTTTGAGCAGGTCCTTCTTCTGGCGAACGGATAGGTCGTTCCACTGCAGAAGCAGTTGGGCCAACAGCTCGTCCTCGGTGTAGAGAAACGCCGCGGGTATACCAAGCACCTCAGCCAACTGTTTGGCTGTCTTGATCTGGGGTTCGTGCTTGCCGCGTTCGTACTGGTTGATACGTGGAGAGGCCACGGCGGGATCCAAGCCGGCAAGGATGCCGAGCTGCTTCTGAGATAGCCCGGCTCGTTCGCGCGCCTGTGCTAGCCGCAGCGCAAAAACCGGATGTTCTGCCGTCCGCCTATTCACTTTTACCCCCTCAAGAGGGGCTAAGGATGGCGGAAGTGACCGGCGCTTGGATACTAAGATATTCTTAGATGCCATAGCAACGGCCAGCACGCAGCCTGCTGCCGTGGATCGACTGCTCCTGGTCCTTCGTCGAACTGATGAACAACTCAAAAACGCAGTTTCGGGATCTAGGGCGTCCCGACGCCCCAACCATTAGCAACGTCCGTCATCTAGGCGGTCGTGGCGCCCTCTATCTTCTGGCTCTGCTACAGGCTCGCCACGCGCGAACACGCGTGGCGCCCACGGTGGAGGGCACTCATAGTGTTCTTACGGTATTGGATGCGCTGGGGGTTGTACGAGTCGAGCCGGAGGCCGGCCCGGATAGCTATACGATCGACGGTGACAAGATTGCCTGGTCCTACACTTGGCCACACGTCCTCTTCGAAGAACTGGAGGTGCGGCTCAAGGACTACCTGCAAAGTGAGGCTCAAGAGCCTCCTTATGCAGAGATGTGGTTAAGGGTCTGGCAGGAGCTGGTTCAGCAGGACGTGACAGCCTATCTTCGGCATCAATTGCGCATACACCAGTTCCCCGACTTTTTTCTTGTGGAGCTAGCCCGGCTACTCATGCTTTACGACTCGTCATACAGCCTGGGCCACTGGCGTTATGCGTGCTGGGCAGCGGTGCGCAGCATGGCGTCGATATCCTTGCAACACCCTGGCAACGTCGAGATGTTGAAGTCCACGCTAAGCAGCGAATTGCCGCGGCGGCTCAGGCTCACTCAGGGCAGCTTGGAAGGAAAGCTTTGCTTTTCTCCGTCCTATTCTCTTCCGGACTGCGCGCTTACCTCGGTGTTCTCCACCGTCGCCACGCGACTGGGCGATCGGTACTGGATGTCGCCCCCAGCCCTCGAGCTGATCTAGCACCTACGGCTCTTTGCTTGCTCAACTTACAAGCGACGCTCTTCCCGCAGTACTCTTGTATGTGGATCTACTAGCTAGAAGACAGTTTGTATAGTCATTAGCCACCTATCGTCATTCGTCGTTGCTCTCGCTGCACCGTCTGCTGCTGAGGCATTTGCTGAGGCGTAGACCGCAAAAACGTTCCCTGTCCTTGCCCAGCCCGCCAGGGCCATTTTCGACCCGCTGCAACAGCGGGTCTTCGGTTTGCTGCCTATAGAGCGAGGCGGTGACGTTCCTGCTCGCTTCTTCGCTCTAGTTGCCCGCGCGACGCAACCAGGAATGGGTCTGCTGGCACGTCGAGCGGTCTGGATGAGCGGGGTTGATGGCTAGCAGCGGACCAGCTTCCGTCCGCTCCGCTCCAACACCGCTTTGCCCCCCCCTGCTCCATGCTGCGACCCAGCGCGGTCACCGATACCGCGCCCAGTGTCGGCATGTGCGCGATGGCGGGCTGACCGAGCTCCGCCTTGGCCTAGCGCAGCTCTTCGGAAATGGTCATCGCTACTTGATGGGCAAAGCCAACAAGCTCGCTCTGATAGCGGACGACGGGAATGACGTAGCCGTATTGTCCCTGTTCGTGCGGTCTCAGCTGCTGCATCGTCAGACCAATAAGGCCTGTGGCCTGCTTAGTGCGCCGGGTGAACAGCTCCACCGCCAGAAGATTGTTCTCTTCGACAGTGCGGTCGACTCGCGCGACGTGTAGTGATGCAGAAGCTAGCCATGCTCCATCTGCGCCGCAGTGGACGCGGCGCGAGCCTGATGCCAGGGGTTTCCAGGGCAAGGTCCAGCGATGGTGGCGAATCTGGTTGGTGAGTTCCAATTCCACCGCCAGGTTTCCGACGGCCCCGTCCCTGCTTGCCCATTGCCGATGTCGTTTCGCGGGTAGCGCTGGCCAACTATCCGCACGCGCCCTGCGGCTGTACTCTGGCAGGAAAGCGCGTGCTATTCACATGCCGCTAGGCGCGATCCTGATCAAGCGACCAGCAGCCTCGTCCGTCACCGCCCACAAGGCACCATCAGGGCCTTCCTTGATGTCGCGGAAACGCTGCTGCTGATCCTGCAGCAGCCGCTCCTCTCCAACGATGCGATCGCCGCGGATGACCAGCCTGGCAATATGCTGACCGGCAAGAGCGGCGACAAACAGATCGTCTTCCCATTCCGGCACCAGCGAACCCGAGTAGAAGGTCATTCCGCCGGGGGCGATGGTCGGATCCCAGTAGTAACGCGGCTGCTCGGTGCCGTCCAGCTGTGTACGCCCTTCATGGATGGATGAGCCGTCGTAGTTCGTCCCGTAGGCGACCAGCGGCCATCCATAATTTCGCCCCCGCTTGATCAGGTTGATCTCATCCCCACCTTGGGGACCATGCTCGCCGTCCCACAGCTGCCCTGTCTTGGGATGGATTGCGATCGCCTGAGGGTTGCGTTGACCGTAGCTCCAAATCTCCGCACGGGTGTGATTCTCGGCGGTCTGGTCGGTAGCAAACGGGTTCCCCGGCGCGGGCCTGCCGTCGGGCGTGATCCGCAGAATTTTTCCTGCCCAGCTATAGAGTGACTGCGCCTCATCGCGGTAAGGCGAGAAGAATCGCTCCGCGAGGCTCACGAACAGGTAGCCCTGACGATCAAAGACCAGGCGTGAGCCATAGTGTTTCTGGCCCACGATGCCGGGCTCCACACGGATTACGGTCTGCACATCCGCAAGCGCATACCGCGGCGCTTCACCATCACGTTGCTGCCTTTCCAAAGTCGCCTTGGCCACAACGATCCCGTTCTCCTTCTGGCCCCGCGGCTCGACATAAGTAAAGAAGATCCGCCGATTTGCCGCGAACTGAGGGTCGGTGATCACGTCCAGCAGGCCAGCATCGGCGCCGTACACAACATTCGGCACGCCCTGGACCTCGCTGACGATCTCACCCGAGCGCAAGGCCACGATCCGCATGGCACCGGGCTTTTCCGTAATTAGTGCCAGATCATCGCCGATGAATGCCAGACTCCAGGGGTGGTTGAGGTTATCCGTCACCACGCGCGCGTCGATCGGCGTATGGGTCATCACCGCTGGCGCTCTAGTTTGCCCGGGGAATGCGGGTTTCTGATGGGGCGCGATGGATGGGTTGCGAGGCAAAGGAAGCCCTTGAATCGCGGGCTGACGTGGGGCGGCGCTGCCCTTGGTGGGGATGTCGTCCATGTCAATGACCTGAGCAGAAGCTTGGGTACAGCAGGCACCTGCACCAAGCGCGAAGAGGAGCGGAAAAATTTTCAAGGGTTTTCCTCAATGGCTGGAATCGTCTCTGGGGCCAAAGCGGCACACCGGACGCGGGTGAGGTATACCGGCGTCGTGGTGACGAGCTGTGCTTTTTTGAGTGAGTACGACGCACCACACACGTGAGCTAGTTTGAGCAGTTCTTCACATTGCCGAATGGGTGCTCATAGCAACGTAAGCGCGCAAGCGGGACTCATGGATGAATTCTTCTCATCACTCTGCTGGAAAAATAGAGAACTCGCGACTTGATCGCCTCGATACCATCGGATCCGGCAGCCCAACTGCATCAGTGAGTGCGTCCGCAACCTGATCGCACGTTATCGATTCGCGGTAAGTCACCCGTTCTGCCTCCCTTGCAAATCTTCAAACCTCTGCCACCACTGCACCCACGGATCCGGAATGTTCCACCCTACCTGCGCACTGCTCTGTCTCTACCTCTTGGTTCGGTTCGTTTATCCACTTCGGATCACCGCTGCGTGGAGAATGGCCATTGGCATGGTGCTCTTGGTGGTGTCGATGAACCGACTCCTCTCGACGTGGATATTTGGCGACATGTTTTCCCCTGAGATCCCCGGATGGATCATCGGCCTGATCGGCGCCATGTTTGGAGCCATGCTCTTTCTTTCGTGCTTCACGCTCATTGGAGATCTAGTAGGTGCGCTGGCCTGGGTAGGACGTGGCCGAACCGCAGCCCGTACGCTCCTTTGCCACTGGCGCCGCTATGCCGGTGGCATCGCGATCGCTCTGGGCTTACTTTCCGCCTGGAACGGCAGCCGTGTGCCCGAGGTCAGGCACGTCCCGATTCAGATCGCGCAGTTGCCTGCCGAGCTGTCCGGACTGCGCCTGGTCCAGCTGAGCGACACCCATGTCAGCACTTTGCTGGACAGATCGTGGCTTAAACGAGTGGTGGACCAAACAAATGCTGAGAACCCCGACGTCATCGTCATCACCGGTGATCTGATCGACGGTTGGGTCCGTAACCGGGAGAGCGACATCGCCCCCCTTGCCAAGCTGCGTGCTCGCAATGGCGTGTACGCATCACTCGGCAATCATGAGTACTACTTTGATGCCGATGCATGGACGACACATTTCGAGAGGCTGGGCATCCACGTCCTGCGGAACTCTCGCATCACCATTATGCATAACGAGCGTAAGCTGGTCCTTGCTGCAACCACTGACGAGGCAGCGCCCGAATTCGACCATGCCGGACCTGCGGCGACCTTGGCCGTCGGGCAGACATTGCCAGAAGATGTCGTCGTGCTGCTCCGACACCGCCCTACTGGCTTGAGTGAAAGCCAACAACTGGGCGTGGATTTACAGCTGTCAGGTCACACACATGGCGGCATGATTCGGGGCTTGGACCAACTAATAGCACGAGCCAATGGCGGCTTCGTCTCCGGCCTCTATCATGTCGGCACCACGCAGCTGTACGTAAGCAATGGGACCGGCATATGGAACGGCTTCCCTCTTCGCCTTGGTCGGCAGCCCGAGATAACAGTCTTTGAATTTTCTCCCGAGGCCGATCAGAACTAAACGCTCACTGTGTCGCGGGCACACACACAGCGGACCTGTCGCCTTGCATAGTCTCACGCACTCTGTACCGCACGCAGCTAGCACTCTTTCCTCAGTCTCACCCGCTAGACCTCAATTCGTCGGCGCGGCCGATCTCCCCCAAAAGGAAAGCTCTCCATGACCACTTCTCGCCCACTCGCATTCGTTACCGGCGGCTCGTCGGGCATTGGCCTCGAGTTGGCCAAGCACGCCCAGCATGGCTACGATGTCGCGATAACAGGCAATAGCGACCGTGTATATGCGTCGGCTGATGTTCTGGAGTCTTTGTTGGGGTGTACGGCCTATGCGTGTCGCGCCGATGCATCGACCTATGAAGGGATCGAGGGCTTCTGGCAGTTCCTAAAGGAGCTGGGCCGTCCGATCGACGCCGCTGCGCTCAATGTCGGCATCGGTGTCGGCGGCGCCTTCCAAGACACCGATCTGCGCGACGAGCTTAGACTGATCGCGATCAACATCGCCGGTCTAGTCCACCGAGCTAAACGGGTCGTCCAGCACATGGTAGCCAACGGCCACGGCCGAATTCTCATCACCTCTTCGGTTTCGGCAACCATGCCAACGCCCTTTGAGACCGTGCACGGGCCATCGAAAGCCTTCGGCTTCTCGTTCGCCGAGTCTCTGCGTGAAGAACTGCGCGAGACCGGCGTGACGGTCGCGGCTCTTCTACCCGGAGCAACTGATAGTGATTTCCACAAAAATGCGGGTATGGCCGACACCAAGATCGGCCGCAAACCGAAGAACGACAAGCAGCTGGTTGCTGCGCAAGGTTTTGAGGCCCTGATGAGCGACATCGATCACGTCGTTGGAGGCGACGAGGAAACAAAGCAGTTCGTTATCGACAACCGCACCATGTCAGAGGTGGAGAAGGCGGCCAGGCACGCCAAGTTTGCGCGTGTGGACAACAGCTGAGACCTCCGTGCCTATTCAGACCGTCAAGGAGCTATGCACCATGAAAAATGGATCCCGAGCCACGCCGTTGCTGTTGGCCGCATTTGAGATATCACTATCCGCATGTGCCTCGCCGAAAAATTCTTCTTTACAGCCCTCTTCGGGTGCCAGCAGTTCCGGCACTACTTTCACCGATGCAACGTCTACCCATGTTCCTTCCGCGCCACGGCTCCACGCATTGGACGCGGCTATGCTTGATGTAGATGGTGACGGTGATCTGGACGTGGCGGTGGCGGTGGAGAATGGGCCAAACAGGCTCTACATCAACGAAGGGAACGGAAAGCTGACAGAGAAGGCCGGCATCTTTGCCGCCAGCTCTGGCGACAACGAGCACGTCAGAGCCGCGGATTTTGACGGCGATGGAAACGTCGACCTGATCTTTGTCGCGGAAGACACTGAGCAGCACAACCTCTATCTCGGCGATGGAAAAGGCGGCTTCAGGCAGGCCAATAAACGGCTGCCAGCCCGAAGCCAAGCCAATGCTGTTGAAGTCGGTGACGTGAATGGCGATGGGACTGTGGACATCGTAGTAGGCAACACCACTGAGGGAAGGAGCGGGCCTGCTCAGACCTACCTGTGGCTCAACGACCCCGCTCGCCCTGGATACTTTAAAGACGTCACGACAACCCATATGCCGCAGCTAGACATTCAGGTCCAGGGCATAGCGCTGGTGGATGTAGACGGCGACGGTGATCTGGACATCCTGATTGCCGGCCAGGACCCGCTGAACCGACTGCTCCTCAATGACGGTACCGGTCACTTCAGTGATGCCACTGCGGACTTGGGAGAGCAGGTGCCCACCGAGACGCGTGAAGTTCATTCGCTGGATGCCAATTGTGATGGGCTACCGGATTTGATCTTCTTCAATCTGACCAGCAATAACCGTGCGTGGGACAAGGATCCCCAATCCCGGCTGCTCATTAACCTTGGGAATGGCAAGTTCAAAGACGAGACCAGCACGCGCTTGCCCAAGCATCGCTTCTCCAGCTGGGGCGGGACGGTAGTCGACTTCAACGGGGACGGTTACCCAGACCTGGTTGTGAGCGCCATCGATGTGCCTGGCTTTGTGCCACTACAGGTCAGGGCCTGGCAGAACGACGGAAAGGGCAACTTCAGCGATGTGACCGCCGCGGTGATTCCTGAGGAGACGCGTGGTCGCAGCTGGAGCATGGCCCGCGGCGACCTGGACAGCGACGGCAAGCCAGACATATTCATTGGAGGCTGGCAGTCTCAGGCTCGCCTGTTGCTCAGCGGAAGGGTTGCAGACAAATAAGTCTGCTACGCCACTCGCCCACCTGTGCGGTGGACGAGCTCGGTGAATTCTGCTCATCTCCACGTTGAGCGGAGTGCTTCATTGCCCCACAATAATCCGGCTCCCGCACGGTGTTGAATACCGTAAGGCTGTCGCCTCGCGATTTTTTATCATCTTCCCTGGGGAGTTCTGGCTCCGTCACTACACGCCGTACTACGGGGAAGTCACCGGACGCGAGTTCGACCAGATCTTTGTGGAACCACTGTTCTGCATCACGAACCTGCTCGGAACCTCTTGCTCT
This sequence comes from Xanthomonas sp. NCPPB 3218, assembly GCF_056725185.1. Classification (NCBI taxonomy): domain Bacteria; kingdom Pseudomonadati; phylum Pseudomonadota; class Gammaproteobacteria; order Lysobacterales; family Lysobacteraceae; genus Xanthomonas; species Xanthomonas sp. NCPPB 3218. The sequence goes on along the minus strand of NZ_CM161516.1, from coordinate 2,681,037 downwards.
TCGCTTCCGCCGCAGAGAAGCCTGACAGGAATTCTGACTGTGGCCACGCTGCTCATAGCGCTGGATACCGACCTGCTCGCGCTTGACCAGACGCATGTAGGAATTTCTGCTGCCGTCACTCTAGGGCTTTGCGTTCGGCCTGGTGCTGGCGGGTTAGTCGACGTGGATCACCCGTCATCTAGGCGACGAGGCCGATCATGCAGAGAGCCTATGCATCGCCGTCACCTAGATCACTAAGGTCCTCGGTTCGGAGTCGGTGACCACCTGTTTTGATACTTCTAGCCGCGTACACCAATCATCGCCGCTGCAGCACTGATGACCACGACCTCGGGGTTCGTCTGGTTGTAGATACGCTCGCATGCAAACCCAAGCCGAGCATGAGGCGTTCCTGGCAACTCACGAGCCGTGCGACGTCCAACACCTCTCTAACTTGCCCGAGGCCCTAACGGGCGTCGGTCATCAGGCGATCAGCTAGAGGAAGCTTGGTGCATTTTTTGTCAGGATTGTTCTGCGTCGGACTCATTGCAACGCCGCGACCCATGATGCCCTCCAGCGGTTACAAAAATTCATATAGTTCTCGGGGTCGAATCAATTTCGACAAGGGATCAGCGTGCTCCGCTCATTGCTGCATCCACTTGGCGAAGCGCGAGCTCCACTCAGGATGCCAGCGCGAAAGCGCCGGACGGTTCTTCACGATGTCCTCTGCCGCCCAACGGATGCGCTTGGTATCCAGGTCCGAGGTGACCTCGTTGTCCGGGCAAATGATGTAAAAGTCCTCGTTACTAAGGCGCGCCAGCGCATACTCCACCACCTGCTCGGGGGTCCACGGGGCATCTGGCTTCATGTCGCGCGTCGGGTCCATACCCGGAAAATTCATCTGCGTCCAGGTGTAACCCGGCACAAGCAGATGCGCGGAAACGCGTCCCTCGGTTTCTCTGCGCAGTTCGTGAGCCAATTGTTCGGTCAGCACCTTGATCCCAGCCTTCGCCACTGAATATGCGGCGTTGCCGGGAGGTGTGGTGATGCCCTCCTTCGAGCCAAGATTGAGCACGGCCCCGGGCTGGCCGCTGGCGATCATCGCCGGGACGAACAACGCCTGGCACGCCAGTACCGAGGTGAAGTTGGTGTCCAGCGTGGTGCGCCACTGTGCCGGTGTGTCCCAAGGCCCTGCTCGATGGGTAATACCGGCGTTGTTAACCAGCAAGTGCGCGGCTCCGAAACGTGCCAGCGTCTGCTCATATAGTCGCTGCAGCACTTTCATGTCGGTGACGTCGCCAACCACGGCCAGGCACTCGCTGCCAAGTTTATCGACGAGCGCCTGCAAGGCGGCGCCATCCAGATCCAGCAGCGCCAGGCGCATGCCGCGGGCGGCGAGTTCATGCGCCATCGCGGACCCAATACCCCTCGCCGCGCCGGTGATCACGGCAGTACGGCCAAGCGAGATGATGTCGTTCATTCTTTGTGTCACAGGCAACTCCGAGGTTCGCCAGACGAAAACAATTGGTTCTTTTGCTCGGCTCGACAAGCCTGCGATCTGGAAAAACAACAGCGCTGCGTTGCCGTCCGTGCTTCCGCTCGACGCGTCGTGAGCCGAGCGGCCATTAACGCGACCAGGAAGATCAGTAGTCCGACCAGCGCCAGCCCGGCTCCGACAAAGCCAGTAGACGACCATCCTAGGCCAGCGGAGATCGACATTCCGCCGGCCCATGCCCCGATCGCGTTGGACGTGTTGAATGCCGAGTGGTTCGTAGCCGATGCGAGTGATTGCGCATGCGGCGCTGCATCCATTAGCCTCGCCTGCAGTGCAGGCACCAGGGCAAAACCGATTCCGATCAGGAACAAGATCACCCCCGCCAACACAGCTGAGTGTGCAGCCCAACCGAACAGAGCCAGGAACACCACGTTCCAAACAAAGAAACCTACGATCGCGCCTGACAGCGATTTGTCCGCAAGCCATCCGCCGGTGGTATTTCCGACCACCATGCCCAGACCCCACAGCGCCAGGAACCAGGGAACGTTAGAGGCCGGTTGTGCGGCGGTTTCTGTCAGCGTCGGTGCGATGTAGCTGTAGACCGCAAACATCCCGCCGAAACCGATTGCCGCCGTGGCCAAGGTCAGCCATACCTGTAGGGAAGTGAAAGCCGACAGCTCGCGCATCGGAGAGGCATTGGCTTCGGCGTCGAGTTTTGGCACGGTCAGCGGCAGCAGTACCATCAGCAAGGCGCCACCGGCGGAAACCAGGCCGAATGCCGAGCGCCAACCGAGCGACTGGCCCATCCATGTCGCTAGCGGTACGCCAATAAGGTTTGCTGCGGCCAGGCCGAGCATCACCCGGCCGATAGCCTGGGTGCGCTTCGCGCGCGGCACCATTGAAGCTGCCACTAAGCCAGCGGTGCCATAGAACGCTCCATGCGGCAAACCGGAGACGAAGCGCCCGATGGCATTCATCTCGAAGCTGCTGGCGATCGCCGACAGTGCGTTGCCGATCAGCACCATTAGGGCAAGGCACATCAAGACCTTGCGTCGCTCCATTCGTGCAGTTAGCACGGCCAGCAGCGGAGCGCCGATGACCACTCCGAGTGCGTAGGCACTGACCAGATTGCCCGCCGTCGGGATGTCCACGCCGTAGGTTCTGGCGATGTCAGGCAGCAGGCCCATGGCGGCGAATTCGGCGGTGCCGATGAACAACCCGCCCATGCCCAGCACGAGTTGGGCACTTACCACATTAGTCTTACGTCGATGTTGTGTGTCGTCGCGCACCAGCATCCTCTCACTAGCCATGCGGCCTCCACGCAGGAGAGCGTTTTGCATGGGAGGGTTCTTGAATACGGCGATGATGAAGGCTTGACTGCTTCCTTTGGACGAAACGCGCTCATCACTATGTACCAGCGCGCTCACCACACTACGAAGATATCTTTCCCATCAGTAATTTAGCGATCAACAGGTTCAAGAAAATGCCGAGCCGTGTCACGGAGTTGACATCCGACATGGTCACTTGGCGGTGCCAAACACGGCTTCCCCAATCACTAATGAGGCACCAATGAGCGACAAGAAGCGAATTGCAGTAACCGGCGCACACGGCAAGGTGGGCGACACCGTGGTTCCCCACCTGCAGCAGGCTGGCTACGAGGTTTTCTGCATCGACCAAGACCTGCAGCGCAGCCTGAAGGAACACTACATCCAGGCTGATCTGACAGACTTCGGCCAAGCCCTGGATGCGCTGTCTTCAATCGGCGAGGACATCTACGCGCGGGCCGAGCCCAAGGCGTTCGACGCGATCGTCCACCTGGCTAGCATGCCGCATCCGCGCATGCTGACGGACTCGGAGGAGTTCCGGGTCAACATGCTCGCCACCTACAACGTGTTCGAGTCGGCACGCCGCCTCGGCATCAAGAACGTGGTGTGGACCTCGAGCGAAGTAGGTACCGGCGTTCCCTACGACAAGACCGGCGCCCCTTACGTGCCGGTAGACGAGCACTATCCGATGCGCGGCTATAATGTCTATTCGCTGACCAAGGTGCTCGGAGAGGAGATGGCTCACCAGTTCTGCCTCAACGATCCTGAGATGCGCATCACCTGCCTGCGACTGTCCAACGTGATCAATCCCGAGGAATACGCAGACTTCAACGGCTGGCAGGACGACCCGACCAAACGCTTGTGGAACATGTGGACATACATCGACGTGCGTGACGCTGCCCAGGCAATAGAGCGTGCGATCGAGTACGACGTGCGCGGCAAGGATGCGTTCTTCATCACTAACGACGAAACGGTCATGCGCACACCTAGCAGTGAGCTGCTCAATGCCTATTATCCTGATGTAGAGCGTCGCAAGGCGTTCGAGGGCAATGAAGTGATCCTATCCAACAAGAAGGCTAAGGAGATGCTTGGCTTCAAGCCCACTCACCGCTGGACTGATGAAGTCTAAGTGATTCGTGACGCCCGGCTGCGGCAGTTTAAAGCCGGGCATCGTCAGGCTATTCTCTGATATCCATACGACGACTAAAACTGACCTCTTGGTGATCATGTTCCGGCAAGTCCCCAACGTGCCTTATGACGTATCTGCTCAGCAGCAGGCAGACGAAGTTTTACACGCTAGCCTGCTCGGAATGAAGGCGGGGGCTCGAGGAGTTTCGCATCCGTCCGAGCCGAGACAAGTCGCGAGCCGCGAGGCTGCTAGCAAGCCGCTGAGGTCTGTGGCACAGACTGTTCTCATGCACAAATATCGTAGAAACCCATCCTGGGAATCACTCGAGCTTGGACATGCGGCATATACCAGCTACGCAATCCTGAGATCCCCGATCGACGCGATGGGCCCATGAGCTACTCTCTCTGCCGCTCACGTAGCGGCGCGTGATCCCGATCGGCACGGGTCAGTGCATATCATGCGCTAGGCCTGCCGCTGCGACGTGACGTTTGCGTTGCTTCGCATTCGTTGCTCGGCTTCCAAACTACCACTCCCGATGAGTGCCCATATCCAGTATGGCTAAGAAGACCGACCTATCCGACCTTGACGCTTTCGTTGCGATTGCACGCGCGGGCGGCTTTCGGCGCGCTGCCATGTTACGTGGCGTTTCCGGCTCTGCGCTGAGCCATGCCATGCGCGGGCTCGAAGAGCGGCTTGGCGTGCGCCTGTTCCATCGGACCAACCGCAGCATCTCGCTCACCGCGGCCGGCGAGATGCTGCTGACCGAGCTTGAGCCACGCTTCCTCGGCATCAGCGATGCCGTTGAGCGGCTGGCACACTTCCGTGAGAGGCCAGCTGGCAGGGTACGGGTAACCACGCTGGCCGATGCCTCGCGACTTGTCATCGCGCCGAAGTTGCCTGGGTTCATGGCCGCCTATCCAGACATCGAGGTCGAGATCGACGTAAATGACCACTTCGTCGACATGGTCGCCCAGGGTTTCGACGTTGGCATCCGCTATGGCGGTACAGTCCCTGAGGACATGATCGCTTCCCGACTTACTGAGGATCTGGACTGGATCGTAGTCGGCTCGTCTGCCTATCTCGATGCGCACGGGCGGCCGCGGCGTCCCGACGACCTGACGCTGCACCAGTGCATTCGCATCCGTACCGGGCGCGAAGTCATTCTGCCCTGGGAGTTGGGCTCCAAAGACATCGAAGTAGTGGTCAACGTGCCAGGGCTGCTGACGGTCGGTGATTCGGAACTTTCGATCCAGATGGCGATTGCCGGACGCGGACTGTTTTATTGCCTGAAGCAACGTGTGCAGGCCGAACTCGACAGCGGCGCGCTGGAATGGGTGCTGCAGGACTGGATATCGCCCGGCCCGGGCTTTCATGCCTACTACGTCTCACACCGGCAGGTTCCCTCTGCACTGCGCGCGTTCGTCGACTTTATGCGCACTTGAGCCACCGGCAGGCGGCCCACGTCTGTCAGCGCGCTGCTTCGACACTCTAGAGGGCGCGCGACGGTAGTCTAATCACGTGCGCCGGTCGTCGTAGGCCACTGGACTGCTGGTGGCGCTATCTCGCCGGATAGCCCGCCCGTCGATTGCAGCGGACGATACCGCTACAAGGTCAACTCCGCCAGCCGGAGGCGACACGCCGACACCGGCTGTCAATAGCACACGTTCTTCTGCGATGATGATGTTGCTGAAGGTCTACGTCCGACGACAGGCCGTTCGGACGACCACCCAGGTGTGCAAGCACATCGACGCTGCCTTGAGTGATACGCTTGACCACGCCTTCATAAAGTCCTACATAAGCTGGCGGCCGTCAGGCAGCGCTAGCGGCTCTGCGGAAAGCCCAGATCACGGACCAAAATCTCCACCGATATTGAATCGTCGGACCTGCAGGATCTCCTTCGCTAAGATGCGCGGCCTTGGGGCGGGCACGCGCATCGGTAAACCACGGCGCTGCGACGTGTCAGCGATTGCGCAATTGATAGCGAAGCCAGAGCACATCGTTTTCCAGTCGTTCGATGGATTGCAAGGACGCAGGCACGCAGGCGATCGGCGAGTCGGGGCGACCGTCGAACGACGCACTTGGCTGGCGTCGGCCATCGACACCCGGCATCAGCAGCAGACTGAACTCGTCGATGAGGCCCGCATCCAATACTGCACCATTAATTGTTCCGCCGCCCTCGACGATCAGTTTTCTGATGCCAAATTTGCTACCGAGAATTGCGAATGCGCTCGCGAAGTCGATCGTGTCCTTCCCGGATACGATGTAAGAAACGCCACGCTCCTTCATTAGACCCAGATAAGCAGCCGACGCACGCTCGGTGGTCAGCACCACCACGTGGTCGTTGTCGCACAGGGAGGTTTTCCACTTGATCCTTCCCTGCCTATCAGCGCTGAGCGCATAGCTGTCGAACTTACCCGCGACGTACACCGCTGGCTGCCCAATCGCATCCGTTCCGTCGTTGATGAACTCCTCCTGCTCCGCGAACTGGCCGTAATTGACCTGCAAGGTAACGCGGCCGCATAGCCACGCGTCACCGCGCAACTTGGGATGGGTCTGCTCGTAGATATCCGGATCGCCAAACTGGGAAATGGCTTCGGGATCGGTCTTGCCGTCGAGCCCGGACATCATGTGGCAAATTACATGGGGACGCATGAGAACTCCTGGTTTATGACATATGACGGGGCTTACAGAACGCTGGGGATCTGCAGCCCATGTGCGGCGCCGACCCGGCGTCGTCGATGGTGGACGACGACGCATCGACGCCGTGCACCGGTGTCGGGTACCGATGCGTTATGGACTACCAGTCTTGGCGGGTCGGATGCACCACCACGTCGCTTACCGAAACGTTAACTGGTTGGTCCAGCGCATAGGCGACGGCATCAGCGATGGCTTCCGGGGGGATCGCGCCCTTATTGAGCTCGGTTGCTAGTTCCTTTCCTGTGGCATTGTTCACTCGGTCCGCCCAACCGGTGTCGATCACGCCCGGACTGACCATGCAGACCTGAATGCCTCGGTGGACACCTACTTCCTTGCGTAGGCTCTCGGTGAGGCCGCGGATGAAGAATTTGGTAGCGCCGTAGACGCCGGCCGCTTCGCCCACATGAATGCCCGCGACGGAGCTCATGTTGAGGATTCGTCCGCTGCCGCGCTCCAGCATGCCGGGAAGCACTGCAGCAATCGCGTGTAGGTAGCCGCGCAAGTTGGTATCGATCATCTTGTTCCAGTCCGCCAGCGCGGTGTCCTCCCAGTAGGAGAACAACATCAGCCCGGCATTGTTGACTAGGATGTCGATCGGCCCATACGCCGATTCTGCGGCCGCTGCGGCCGCCTTGAGGTCGTGCGGATTGCTCACGTCGGTTTTGTGATAGATCGCCTGGCCGCCTGCGTCGGCGATTTTCGCGACTAGCGACTTGAGCTTTTCCTCGTTCCTGGCTGCCAGGACTAGCCTGGCTCCAGAAGAAGCCAGACGCTTGGCGGTGGCATATCCGATTCCCGACGACGCGCCGGTGATCAGGACAACGGCGTTTTGCAGATGGCTCATGAAACCTTTCCTCAGTTTGGACGGGTCAACTTGGCCTGACGTGCTGCCTTGACGGGTTCTGGTGTGGTGCGGTTCTCTTCCGCCTGGCGTCGCGTCTCCTCATCGCCACCAATGACGTGATCCATATCGTTTATCAGTGCTTCGAACCCCTGCTTGGCTACCAGACGCTTGTCGTTCTTCTTGGCTTTCCCAAGGCTGGTGTTGCCCATGCCAGCATTTTTGTGGAAATCGCTGTCAGTCGCGCCCGGCAGCAGGGCGGTGACGGTAACGCCGCTCCCACGCAGCTCCTCTCGCAAAGTCTCGGCAAAAGAGAAACCGAAGGCTTTGGACGGGCCATAGACTGTTTCGTAGGGAGTGGGCGTCGTGGCTGAAATCGACGAAGTGATTAAGATTCGGCCATGGCCGTTGGCTACCATTTGGTGCACCACACGCTTGGCCAGGTGGACCAGCCCATTGATGTTGATCGCGATTAGACGCAGCTCATCCTCGAGCTTAGTGTCAACGAACGCGCCTCCCAGGCTGATTCCGACATTAAGCGCAGCTGCTTCAACGGGACGCTTGAGGTCAGTGATGAAGGACCAGAAGTTTTCTACCCCCTCGAACGTGGCTGCATCGGCTTGGTGGCCGTAGGCCTCCACGCCCAACTCCTTCAGTGCCTTGACCGACTCGTGCACCCGTTCGGAAGAGCCGGAAATCGCGACGTCAAAGCCATTCTCAGCAAACTGCTTGGCCAATTCGAAACCGATGCCGGAAGAGCCACCTGTGACGAAAGCCAATGGGCGTTGTGAAGACATAATCTGTTCTCTTTTTCGTTGTGTTGGATGGTGCCGCCTCCCTCTAGCCGACGGCGACGTGGCTGCTACGCCGGTGACCACGTTAGTCGTCCGGCTGTCGGTACCAGTGCACGTTTGTATGAGCCTGAAGGCACGCCATGATGAGCGGAGCCACACACCGCTGCCCGTAAAAAAAGCGTATGTACACATCTGCGTGCTACGCCCTGTAGATCGCACGAATCCTAAGGTCGCCTTGTCAATGCGAGCAAATGTTCGACCGGACGCCGGGATTTCTCTTGGTCACTCAGTGACTCGCAAGCTCCACGACGGCGAGACTCACCTAGTGCGCCACGTCCTTCAGCATCTGGCGGGTCATCGGTGGGAGGCCGCTGGATTTTCCGACTATGCCGATTGCCGGCATGTCCAACCTGTGCTCGTCGGCCAAAGTCTTTCGGTTGGCGATTACGTCTACGGCAAAAGCGCGATGGAGCACGCAACTGGCTACTACGCGGTCCGGCGGCTTGCCGCTCATCCGCTTCGCAATGGCGCAATAACCAACTACCTTTATTTGGAAATGAATAGAAGAAACGAGGATGCCTCACTACGCCTAAAAGTCAGTTGCGTATTTCATGGCTTAGTCTCGTCAATCGCGATTCGTGATAGCAAGGCCACAGGGTATGTGTGAGCTGAACTCAAGCTTCCGAACCGGTTCCGCGCTGGCTGATCTTCTTCAGCCAAGCGCTTGCCCCAACGCTGTCGGGAGATGGAGGTATTTCGTCGAAGTCAGTCGCGTATTTCACGGCCTAGTCGCGTACATCGTGACTCGTTACAGCTCTTGAGGCAGGATTCAAGGCCGGCGACAAGATCTAGATAGAAGCTGGCCCGGAATTTCGTGAAACGTCCTCCTTTTCGTCGCTAATTTCAGCACGACACCCTGCATTTGGACCGAAAAACTCGTCCAAGATGGCTGAAAGTCCTCCGAGCGCTCGCCACTTTGATATGTGGCGTAGCATCTCAACGGCGTCCTCGTCAGCGGCGTTGAGGTTACCCAGAAGAACGTCGTCGATCAGATCGCACCTCTGCTGACGAAGCACGTCTAATTTCCCCTTAAGCTTCAGATCCTCGTCTCCTCTAGAAAGACGTTGGAGGATCTGGTTACGTAGCAGTCGATAATTCTTGTCGAAATCCTCGAAGAAGCCCTCCATGACTCCATCCAGTGGAACAATGGGCGATGTGTAAGGGACCGCGCCTCTTTTCAGGATGCCAATGTGGCGAAAGTCGCGTTCCGACATCACAGCTGGCTCGGCGTCTCGGCGATCCCGTCGAGTTCTGAAGCCCAGCAACTCAGGTGACACCGGGGTAGCGGGCCGACGCAGCAGACGGACTTCAATCAGCGTCGCCAATGCCTGGCTGACAAGATGAGGCGAATCCCACCGCATTAGAAAGTGGCGGAGCGACCAGCGCAGCGAGTCCAAGTAGACGTTTGCCTCTTTAAGCAGCAAGGCGTCCAATGCGAGCAGGAAGCAACATGCCAGTAAGGCTATTGCATCCACTGATGCACGTTCGCCTATGTTGTATGCGTTTTCCGCGATGGTGCGCAGATCCTGATTGTCGCGTGCGACATTCTCGAAACCGCAGTTCATGGCCACCGCTCGTTGTGTGGGCGTCAGACGAACTAAACCTAGCTTTCTTAATAGGTCAGTATGGATGGTCCGGATCTGTTCCGGTGTTGGAACCTCAGGCCCAGTGAGTAGCCAGAACGGAGAGGTATAAAGCGCCGCCGCTGCACTTTGGTGGGGGTCAGCATGGACCGCCTCTAGGAGCTTGACGCCATTGATGCCCCTTAGCTTTCCAGGGTCGTTTCCGACATGGAAGTAACGCTGAAACACTTTCCGGAGCGGGCGTTGAGTTGACGTCCCGCCATCAATCTTCTCCAGCCAGTGCCCATCAAGAGCACGCCAGGAGTCAATTTCCGGCGTGCACACCAGGACGATCCAGGCCCACAGGCGATGTCGCGTCAACAGTGCGATGTCCATCTGGGCCGGACCAGGCCGCTTCGGGTGTTTCTTTGGAGTGTCAGTTCCCACGGGAAATGGCATGCCACCGGCACTCCGCAAACTGTGCAACAGTTCGGGGCAATACGCCACTCATCGCCAAATCTAGCCATGACAGTCTCTTTCGTGCGCCTGGGTTCCAGTAACGCACCCAACCAGCCGCTCGCTGATCTACTCGCAGAACACGGTGAATTGGTGAGTGGCGGTGACCTCCAACGCTGCTTGGGTTTCAAGAGCGCACGATCGTTTCAGCGTGCTCAAAAGGAGGGGCGACTGCCCGTCACCACCTTCTCGCTGCCCGGTCGACGAGGCGTGTTCGCGCGTACGCGCGACATCGCGGCTTGGCTTGGCACCTTGGGATCCACCGGCTAGCGCTCATGGAGGGCGCGCCTTGCATCAGGGCCACTACAGAGTGGCCATCCACAAGAAGAGAGGTGCTAATCGCCTGGATTTGACGACCACAATGCAAAAAGCCCCTGCGAACAGGAGCTCGGGATGCAAACTTAGTTAGCGGCTAAGTGCCTCCAGGGGACCACGGTTCGCAGGCTCTGTCAATGCTTTCGCCCTCTTGGACGTAAAGGCACGGGCGGCATTTGCCTGGAGAACCTCATGCACATCTAAAGTCCAAGCCCGCACCTAGCAACGTGCCGGTCGACCCCATCGCCCTCCTGTCGCCTGCCACTAAGCGCAGCGGCGGCTCCATTTCTGTGGAACTAGCGGCGGACTCTGGACCGACGGCCGTTGACGCACGCCATCGATTGCGGTGCACACGCCCTACCCCCAAACGCGGTGAATCGCGCTGCGGCAGGCACGGCTGCGCGCCTACCCATCAACCGAGGACGCGACGTACCACTTCCCTGGAGCACCCATGTCATTCATCTCACAAATGTCCCCGGGCAGCCCGGCTGCCGTGTCCGGAGCGATTGACCCGTCCGGATCGCTACACCAACCCGGCCCCCGCCCCTTCGAACCGCGAATCTACGGCAGACGCGAATTCGAAAAGCGTGACGTCTACGGTTTCCTCTCCATCAAGGAGGCGCGACCGGTGGAGGTCGACGGACTTCCGGCGATCGCGGTGGCCCTGGCACTCGAGTGCGATCCGCATATCGCGTGCTACACGGAGCGTCCCCGCACCCTACCCCTAGGCGACAAGAACACCGAGCTGCACTTTTGGGTGCGGTATGCCTCGGGTTTCGAGCAGTTCCTTCTGCTTGTGCCTGATGCCGACTGCGTACAAACCGCAGGTGGGATCCCGCGGCCGCGGGAGACTGAACGTTGGCAGGCCATGGCACGTGATGCTGGCCTGCAGCTCCGCTTCGTGACCGAGCATGACGTACGTGTTGCCGGCGCGACGATTGCACAGCACAACCGACTGCTTGCCTTTGCTCAGGTAGCGCAGTCACTGGGTAATCGCCTGGCATTGCGCGCACGAATCCTCGCGAGCGTCGAGCAGCATTCGCGTGCGCGTGTCGACCAGCTTGAGGCAGCGCTCATACCGTTCGATTCGGCAGATGTCCAAGCGGTAATTTGCGAGTTAATCTGCCTAGGAATCCTTGACTTTGATCGCGAGCAGGAACTCACACGGCGTTCGGTTATTGCGCGGAGGAATCGCACATGAAGCCGCGCTTCACCATCACCGAGGTCGATGCGCTTCTGGCCTTGCCGCGGCCGGACACAAAAGCGATGACGGACCGGACTGAGGAGGAAAAGCAAGCCATCGATAATCGCGTCGGCGCATTGGTGGCTATGTTGGAGGGAGCGCCGATCTCGCAAGTCGCTACGGCGTATTCCATATACCCCAAGACACTGCGTCGAATGCTGGACCTTTGTGCAAAGCCCGCCTTCAACGGCGGGATCAATGGATTCGCGGTATGCATTCCAGGGGCACGACTTGTAGATCCACAGCCCCGCCACACCGGGCTCCCGCCACAGGGCCGGGCACATGCGATGACGCAGCTGATCCTGGCAATTCCAGAGCTCGGCGCCTTAGTCGCCAAGTTCAAGGGAGAAGTGCCCACAAAAACGCGAACCAGCCCTGCATTCGATCGACTCTACGCACACATCAAGCGAATTCTGAAAGGAATGGGGTTAGGCGATTGCTACCCGCTCAACACACGCGATGGTGGTCGTAGAGCGCTGTCGACGTTCATAAGGCGCTCGCGCGAGCACAACGCCGACCAAGCGATGGCTTTCTCGGCGCCTATGGCGTTGACGAAATGGAAGGAACTGGCAGACATCCGGCCGTTCGATGAGATGCAGTTCGATGGGCACTACATTGACCTGAAGGACCAGTGTGTCGCAGTACCACTGCCCGATGGCACTTCGGTGCTTGCAAAGATCTCTGGGCTCCTGCTGCTGGTTGAGTTCGATGTAGGGTCGCGCGCCTGCGTTTCTTGGCAGGTGGTCATTGACGCTTCCTATGATCAGTTTGACCTGCTGCGAACATTGTCCGCTGGGCTAACGCCGTGGCATCCGCGTGATCTTAGTGATCGTCGTATACGCTATCTGCCTAATGCATGGATGCCTGCGTCGATTCCGGGCCCGCTGCCTCGCGCGCTCAAGCTGTCGCTTGACAATTTCTCGGGTCATTTGGCCAAGCATGCCCGCCGCACGATGCTACACCACCAGCTCGGCATCTATCGATTCGGCGTCGCTGGAATTCCGCAAACCCGCGCCGAGATTGAGGCGTTCTTCAAGCTCATCGAACAGAAAGTGCTCCGCTTCCTCGCAGGAGGATTCGAGCCAGAGACGAAAAATCGGGTTGAGCAGAGGATTTCCACACGCATGGCGTCGAACTATCCGATCTTTGTCGACTTGTTGGAGGACTTTCTCGACGTTGCTATCAGTACTTATAACGTGTCCGCACATGCGGAACTGCATAATCGCAGTCCGCGTGAGGTCGCGGAACGCTACATCGAGCTTGGTGGCATGCCACTGCGTTCCTCGCGCACGGCCGACGACGCGCGCGATATGCGACGAATCCGTGTCCAAGTGACCATTCGCGGGAGTAAGAGCGGCGATGTTCTACCCCACGTCAATTACGGATATGGCACCTATCGTAGTGACACGCTCAATCCCCGTACGGACTTGATCGGCGAAAAGTTCCACGGCTACATCGAAGACGATGACGCCCGATTCCTGACATTGCTCGACGAGCGTGGTCTGCCTTACATCACGCTGCAGACGCTACCTCCCTATGCACGCACGCCCCACACGCTCGCCGAGCGCAAGCGCGCCGAGAAGCTGAAAAGGTCGCATTCGGGACGCTGGGAGGGTATCGACGACTTAATCGAGGCCTATCACGCCGACGTCCGCGAATGCGCACGACATCTCAAGTGGGCGGCGGACGAAGTTGCCAGTGGCGCTTTGCCCCGTGCACCGGTTGACCCGCCGCTCTGCACCTCTAGCGGCGCGGCGCAAACGCTGGCGGGCCTTCCGCCACGTGGCGGGCCGGTGAACCTGCGCCGGCGCTGAACCGTTGCCTCTTCATTGATGGCGGCGGATCGCCGCCTTGGAGTTCAATCATGGAAACCAAAAGGCCACATTGCTTAGAAGGCACGACGCCCTATCAGGTTCAAGGCTTTGCTCGTGTTGGAAAAACAAAGGTAATTCAGCTGTCTAGCGATCCTGTCCATCAAGACCCGCACGAGTCCGACGAAAGCACGACTAATCGCTCAACTGCATCCCGGGAGGCCAGCCATGATGACTGATGCTCGCCATCCCATGCTCCGCTTCAAGCGCCCACTGATTATCACGCGCCCTGGCGAACGATTGGCCGGTGATGCAAGAAACAGTATCGAGATTGGCTCTGATGCGATCTGGATCGATGGCTTCGGTCGCATCGGCAAGACTTATGGTGCTCGCCAGCTGATCCAGACCGATGCTTGGCGGCCGTTCCCAATGTATATGAACGAGTTCACCTATACCAAGCCGGCCAAGCCGGGCGAAGGCTACTTCGCCAGTTCCCTATTGCTGCAGCAAGGGCAGACGGTCGCGGCAAGCGCGACAAGTAACGGCACACTCATGCGTGCAGTTCGCATGTTCCAGGAGGAAGGCTACCGTCAGGGCGCGCAAGTGATCGGCGTGGTTTTCAACGAGGCAAACCGCTTCACTGCCGACGAATACGAGCACGTCATGTCGATCGTAAATGAGTGTGAGAAGACCGGGCGAATCTTCTTTTTCTTTATCAATCAAACCGACTCGGGGCGCTTCGACCGTTCTGCGATTGACAGGCGTCCGCCCCGACACATTTATGGGCGCTTCTTCACCACCTCCCACCACTACACGGGTCTGCTGTGGGAGATCCCCAAGGCTGATCGAGAACATCAACTTGCCTCTGACGTGGCCCTTGCCTTCCGTGAGTATGACGAGGAGATAGTTTGGCCCGAAGGATCTGGCATCTCATATACGCAATACTTTGCCACCAAGGCATACGCGCTGGGCTGGCGGTTGGGTACTCAGGTCGATCTCATCCGCTCGGTGATCAATTCCCTGCGTGCCGAACACGGCCTGCCTGATGCCGTGGAATGGCCGATGCAGTCATTCGAACGATTCGTGTACTTTATCCTGGTCCGAGTAGCCTACGAGAATCCGGAGTTCAGTGAACTCACGGAAACAAATATTCGTGAAGGACTGCTACGCGCGGGCTACCTGGAAATCGAGCCGGGCTATCGGGGCATGCCGGCATGATCATTCCTGCTGATCAGCCGAGCCGCCCTATCACGCTACGAGGGACAGTATCGCGCGAGTCCTTGACGCCGTTTGCTTCTTCGCTGACGACTCCGTTTGTGGGTATGGACCTTAGAGTCGTACCGGCAACATCTGCCTTCGGGTTACTTGCGCGGCTCGTGCGGCTCAATGCCCTTGACCCGATCGACCTCTTTCGGCTTTTCGGGATCCGCAGCCGGCGGGCGGATGACCTATCTGAGCTGATGACCTTCTCTGAGGTTCGCCAAGCGGCGCTGGCTCGCGCCCTTCACCTACCCACAGTGCCTCAGACGTGGAATCTGACAGCATGGTTCCCCTTTCAGGGGCCCTCGAGCATCCTTAAAACTGGTTGGGCGCTTCGATATTGCCCGCAGTGCATGCATTCGGGCTACCACACGCTGCTGCATCAATTACCCTGGATCCAGCGTTGTCCTTGGCACGGCGTTGCACTACAGAACACGTGCATGCGCTGTGGCAGGAAGCCGGCTGCATTGGCCGATTGGTGCTTCGACGAGAATCTAGCGTGTGAATGTGGACACTCCTTGCTGTCGACCAAGGCAACTCTCAAGCAATCGGCTGGTCCGCCCTCGGGGGCCGCTGACTTCCTCGCTACATACCTGGAATGGGCCACCACCGAAAGAGGACGCACCATTCTCGTCATACCAGAACTGCCGACCGACTCGGCGGCGGCACTGGCGGGCCTTGTTCAGTTGCCGAAGGCTTTAGAGTGGAGGTGTGGCAAGCCCCAGATCGCCCTTCATAAGCGTTCTTGGCGTACAGCTATCCATGGTCCTAGCTGTAATCAGGAAGCCCTTAGGCAACTCGACACGTTGCGTCAGGACCGTCCTGGCTTCCTTACCGTTCCTGCTCAGATTCGACCCGCGATGGCAAATGTAGCGGCAGATCTCGCACTCAAGCTGCCCGAGAGTACTCTCACCGACCGTGAGATGACGCTGTTCTTAGCTGGAGTCGGTATCGAGGCGCCGGCGACCTTTCGACCTGCACGACGAGGTTTCTCCGGATCACTCTCCGCACTCCCCCCCTGGGAGGTTGCGGGGCAGCAGTTCCTCAACCTTGCCTGCCTTCACCCTACGTCCTACCGCTCTGTCGTGAAACTGATCGACATCGCGCTGGATGGCAGGTCACTCTTCGACTTCCACGGCCAGGCCAAGATGGAAGAGCTAAATCTCTTGATCAAGGTATGTGGGTGTCTTCTGACGCGCGGGTATGCCGAAGGCCTCAGAGCCACGCTGTCGCAACACATCCCCGACCTATTTGGAATGCGCCGGGACTGCCCTCATCTGACCCAGCCCTGGATGCTAGCGGTTGTTGATCGTACGAGGCTAGCTGAAGTACACGCCACGTGGTACCCGCTGGGAACTCCCCACATGGCAGCAAGTTTGCTCGAAGAAGCAGACGAGGCTAATCAACGTCGTGAACGAGCTCACGGCCGAGGGCGGCCAAGGAGTCACAGTCAATAACGGGCATCAATGAGTGCGTTACCTGGATTACTAGGCACTCTTAAGTGCGGGGCCACAAATGTGACCCCTTTTGAATGCGCAGCGCGCAAGGATGGTTCATCGAGAGTGCGTAGGCTCACGCACTGTCACATACTCCAAAATGAGGAGTGCCAAGAAAAATCAAAGACATAGCGAGCGCGCTTTAGAGTGCGGTGTACACCGTTACCTCCTCGGCCTGACCCACGTCCAGTGCGCCCGGCGGCTGGGCGCCAGCGTGCGCACCGTCCCCAACTGGGAGGATCGCGGCAGCGTCAGACCGCAATGAGTCGCTTCGTCGCACGAGGCCTGTCGGCTAACGCATCCTTTGCGCCCGCACCCCGCCCCCAGCGGTCGACAACCGATCCATCAGACGCTGGTGAATATGCCGCAACACTGCGTCGCGCTGGGCATGAATAAAAAAATGATCGCCGGGGAACCATTGCACATGGCATGGACCGCTCGTCTCGGCGGCCCAGTATTCCAGTGTGTCGCCGTCCACATGG
This sequence comes from Xanthomonas sp. NCPPB 3218, assembly GCF_056725185.1. Taxonomy (NCBI): domain Bacteria; kingdom Pseudomonadati; phylum Pseudomonadota; class Gammaproteobacteria; order Lysobacterales; family Lysobacteraceae; genus Xanthomonas; species Xanthomonas sp. NCPPB 3218. The sequence continues at coordinate 2,664,035 of NZ_CM161516.1, read as the reverse complement.
GGATCGGCCGCACCGGCGAGCACGTCGATGGGAAGATCGAGCGGCGGACCAGGCATGTATGCGTAATCTTCCACGATGGCGAGGTCGGCTCGCGTCATGGGCAGCAACAGCGCCATCAGCTCACGATGCGCAAGTACTTCCGCCGGCGCGCCGTTGAACTCCGCAAGCGCGGCGATCAGGCTGTCGTCGTCCATCAGGCTAAGTCCGCGGGGTGGCGCACGGTCGCGGGGTGCGTCGCAGCCGGAAAGGATCAGGCTGTCGGGCATAGGGCGGGCATGGCGTTGTAGATGGCGTGCCAACTCGAACGCCATGAGTCCCCCCATACTATGACCGAAGAACGAGAAATGCCGGGGCGCATCGGCATCGATCACTTCGGCGAGAGCCGCCACCAACGTGGCCATCGACGTTTGGGCTGGTTCGTCAAATCGAGCCCCCCTGCCGGGCAATTGCACGGCGCAGATCTCGATGTCCCGAGGGAAAGCTGTCTGCCATCCCTGGAACGCCTGCGCATTGCCCCCTGCATAGCTGAAGCAGTAAAGCCGGTGCGCGGCGACGTCCGTGCGCGTGGACAGCAGCCACCGTTTCGTATCGATGGGGGAGAGTCCGTGCCACACGTCGCGTCAGACGCCGTTCGTGCCGTCCACGTGTCGACGTAGGCTCAACGGCCGCATGTCTGTCCACACTTCCTCGATGTATGCGAGGCATTCCTGTTTGGTGCCGGCCTTCCCCACCGTGCTCCATCCCGAGGGCACATCCATGGTCGCCGGCCAGATTGAATATTGCTCTTCCGCGTTCATCACGACTTCGAAGCGGGTGTCTTCAGAATCCCACATCGTCGAAGCTCCTTCCATTGGTTGAACGGAATGCGCGCGTGCCTTGTTATCGGCACTGCAACGGGTCGAAGCATAGGTGAAAGCATTGGAGGCAACAAGCGAGTACGCCGCGTGAGTGGCACACATCGGCAAAGGCTTGTGTGCTATAAGTCGAAAAAGTCAATGCGCCGGGGAAACATGAGTAACGCCGAGCTGCTGGAAGGCTTGCGAATCGATCGCGGGCAGGAAAACCGCTCGTCCGGCCGTCCATGGTGGCCATGGATACTCGTCCTCATCGTCATCCTCGTCATCGCCGCGGTTGCCGTCTGGTTCTTCTTCGGCCGGGCGATAATTGTCAAGACCACGACCGCGGCGACCGCCGCCAGCAGCGCCGGCGCCGGCGCGGTTCTCCAGGCCACCGGTTACATCACCGCGCGTAGGCAGGCCACGGTATCGGCACAAATTACTGGCACCCTCACCGCGGTACTCATCGAGGAAGGCGACCGCGTCATGCAGAACCAGGTGCTAGCCCGACTCGACGACAGCCAGTACAAGGCCGCGCTCGATACGGCCGTGGCACAGGCGCAGGCAGCCCATGCGCAAGTCAGGCAATACGAGGCACAACTGGCGCAGGACCTCCGCGACGCTGATCGCAATGAACAACTGGCGGCCCGTGCGATGGTCAGCGGGCAGACGGCGGAACAGGCGCGCACGCAGGCGCACAGCACGCAGGCCCAGCTGACGTCGCAGCAGAAGCAGGCCGTAGCAGCCGATGCCCAAGTGGCCGAGGCGCGAGTCAACTACAATTACTGTGTGGTACGCGCCCCGTTCGACGGGGTCATTACCACGAAGGACGCGCAGGTCGGGGAAATCGTTTCGCCTTTCTCCGCCGGTGGCGGATTCACCCGTACAGGCATCGGCACAATCGTCGACATGGGCTCGCTCGAGGTCGACGTCGACGTCAATGAAGCCTACATCGGTCGAGTTACGCCGGACATGGCGTCGGAAGCCGTTTTGGACGCCTATCCCGACTGGCGCATTCCCGCCCACGTGATCGCCATCGTGCCGGCGGCGGATCGGGGCAAGGCCACGGTGAAGGTGCGTGTCGCACTCGAAAGCAAGGATGCCCGGATAGTGCCCGATATGGGCGTGCGCGTTTCCTTCCTCGACGCGCGCCCGGATGCCAAGATCGAATCGACCAAAGGCGTGCTGGTGCCGTCGCAGGCGATCGTCAAGCGGGATGGTGCCGATACCATTTTCGTCGTCGTCGACGACGGCAAGGTGCGTGCCCAGCGCGTGACAGCGGGCGCCAAACAGGGCAACGACATGCGCCTGATTCCCAGCGGTATTGCCACCGGCGCCCGGTTGGTGATATCCCCGCCCGACGCATTGCACGATGGCGCGTCGGTGCGGGTCCAGGAGTAGTGACGTGAAGATGAAGGTACGTTGATGGCCAGCCTGATAGAAATTCGCGGTGTTTCGAAGACTTACCAACGTGGTCAACAGACGGTCGAGGTGCTCCATCATGTCGATCTCGACATCACCGAGGGCGACTTCGTTGCGTTGATGGGTCCTTCCGGTTCCGGTAAGACCACCCTCCTTAACCTGATCGCCGGCCTGGACAGGCCCTCGGAAGGTTCTATCGCGATCCGGGGTCAACGCATCGACGGGCTCGGCGAAACCGCCCTCGCCCGCTGGCGATCGTCGCACATCGGTTTCGTGTACCAGTTCTATAACCTGCTGCCGATGCTCAACGCGCAGAAGAACGTGGAATTGCCTCTGCTCCTCACGCGTCTATCCGCTGCCGAGCGGCGCAGGAATGCGTCGATCGCTTTGCAATTGGTGGGCCTCGCCGACCGCGCATCGCACCGACCGTCGGAGTTGTCCGGCGGCCAGCAACAGCGCGTGGCGATCGCACGTGCCATCGTTTCAGACCCCGCGGTGCTGGTCTGTGACGAACCCACGGGCGATCTCGACCGGCAGGCTGCGCAGGACGTGCTGAGCCTGCTCCGCGAGCTCAGCCGCAACCACGGGAAAACCGTCGTCATGGTGACCCACGATCCACTCGCGGCGGAGTACGCGACGCATACGCTGCGGCTCGACAAGGGCTCGCTGGCCCCGGTCGCCGAACCGTCGCGGCCGGCGATGGCGTGAAGCCGGCTACCGCGTCACGCCTCGTCGGCGTGGCGCAGGCAGAGCGCGGTGTTGACGCCGCCGAATCCCATACTCAGCGTGATGGCGTGACGGACGTCGCGGGCCATGCTCGTGCCGCGTACCCAGTCGAAGCCGTTGTCGATGGGCTCTTCGAGATTGAGGCTCGGGTGCAGGCGCCCTGCCCGCATCTGTAGGACGGTGGCCGCGACTTCGACCGCCCCCGCCGCGCAGAGTCCGTGACCGGTCACGGACTTCGTCGCATTGATGGCTGCGGAAACCAGTCCGCAGGCACGCAAGGCCTTCAGCTCGGTCTCGTCGCCGAGGGGCGAGCCGGTACCGTGTGGATTCACGTAGTCGATGTCGCTCGCCTGACAGCCGGCGGTCTCCAGGGCGGCGCGGATCGCGGCGACTTCGCCGTCGACGGATGGATCGGGATTCCGATTGCCGTCGATGACGAGTCCCCAACCGCACACCGTCGCATAAGGACGCACACCGGCCCGGCGCGCAGGCGTGGCACGCTCGACGACGATGGCCGCACCGCATTCACCGAAGATGAATCCATCACGGTACGTGTCGAACGGACGGCAGGCCGCTGACGGTACGTCGGCATGGCGATCCGAACCCATCGCGCCCAGCGAGCGCAAACCGAGGCATTCCCAGTAAGACAGGTCCATCAGGGGGCCGAGCGCGATGCATGCGTCAACCTCACCCGAACGGACCGCCTGCGTCGCGCGAAGGATCGCCAGCTGCCCGCTGGCCGACGCGCCCGCGACGGTGTACGACGGGCCGCGAATGCCGAAGAGCGACGTGCATGAGGCGACGACGTCGGTATCCATGAACGTCATGCCGTAGGTGGGACGCAGGAACGCCTCGCGATTGCGATACTTTTCGTGCAACAGCGCGATCTCGCGTTGCTGGAAATTGGACCCTCCCACGATAAGACCGATGCGCCGCGGGTCGATCGCATCCAGCGAGGCTTCCTCCCATGCCTCGTGCAGCGTCGCCAACGCGAGCCGCCCACTCAGCGAAAGGCCGCGTGGCAGTGATTTTTCAAGCGTATCCGGCAGCGGCGGCATGTCCATCTCGGCACCGATGAACGACGTCTCCTGACCATGCTGCCGGCCAGGCCGCCGCATGATGCCGAAAGCACTGCGTCCTCCGAGCAACGCGTCGAGAAAGGCGTTCTTTCCATGGCCGATGGCGCTACCCACGCCGACGCCGGTGATCACGACATCCTCGCTCATGAGAACAGCATCCCCATATCAATGGATGGCGTGTCATCGGGCAAGGCCACCAGTTGCGGCGGTGGCTCGTCGGTAGCGGCGGCATCACGCTGTGTCTTTACGAAGGCCAACTGGGTGAACGGTCCGCCGAGCAGGCGATCGAGCGCGGCGAGTCCTTCCTCCGGCTCGATGGATGCCACGCCAAGATCGGCCATCCGTCGCTGGATGTCCTCTGACGCCACTATGCCTACGCTGCCCCAGTAGCCCCAGTTCATTACCCTGACGCGGCAGGGCCAGGTACGGGATAACTCATGCGCCAGGGCATCCTGGAACGTGCAACCGGAGGCGTAGTTGCCCTGGCCGCCCGCGCGGGCGAAGCTTTGGAACGAGGAAAAGAACACCGCGAAGTCGAGAGGTTCGCCGGCGAACACCTCGGCGAGGCGCACGCTGGCATCCACCTTTGCGCCGAGGCCCGCGAGGAAACGTTCCTCGTCCATGTTCGCCAGCCCCTTGTCGAGCAGCACGATCGCCGAGTGGACGATGCCGTGAATTCCGTCGTGGCGTTCGCGGATTTGTCGATACGCGCGTTCGAGGTCGCTCTGTCGCGTGGCATCGGCCTGGATATAGATCGGAGCGGGACCACCCAGTGCCACGAGGCGATCGATCCTGGCGGCGATCCCGGCATCGTGAGCACGGCGGCCAAGCCACACGACGTGCGCGCGATATCGGCGTATCAAGTGCTCGCTTAGCGCTTCGCCGATTCCCCCTGCCCCACCGACGATGACGTAGACACCACCTTCGCGATAGGCGTTGCCCCGAGCCTCCACCTCACAGGCAATCAGCTCCTGCGTCAGCCATTCGCCGTCGCGATGGGCCGACGTGCGTCCGTTGCCGTCGACGGGGCGGTTGAGCATGTCGTTGAACGGCCGCGGATCGTCCGCCGCGATGTCGACGATGCGTATGGTCCAATGCGCATATTCCTTGGCCAACGACCCCACCAGTCCGTGCGTGGCCGCCTGGGCGGCGTCAACCGGTGCATCGGCGTCGACGGCGCAGGCGCCCGTCGTGACGAGGGTGAACTCCAGCGCGTCGTCTCCGAAGCCCCGGTGGAGCAGCGCCTTTATCGTCCGGAAACAGGCCAAAGCGCATGCCGACGGCTCGTCGGGATGTGTAGCGAACGCGGTCGGCGTCGCCACCCAGACCACGTGACTGGGCGTTTGTCCATCGATGGCGGTGGCGATGTCCTCGACCGTTGCGCCGGGTTCGACGTCGATGAGCCGAGCGTGCGAATGGCGTTGCCTCAGGGCGTCCCTGACGCCGTGCGTCGCAGGTTCGCCGAGCAGGAGTAACGCCTTGTGGCGGTCGCCGTCGAGTCCTGGCGAAGCGTCGACTTCCCACGACGGTGTGAGTAGCGTGCCGGGTGCGTCGCGTTCGGTTCTGTTCGTATCGTCCGCACCATGGGATGGTGGCGTGAACTCGCGGGAGCGCAGCCCATCCAGGCGCACGCATACGCGACCGGCGGTATCGCAGATGTCGATGCGCAGGTTGCGCATCCCTGGCTTCGCGACGTCGGAGGTATCGGCGCGGATGACCACGACGGCGTGTTCTGGCGTGCGTTGCGTAATGACGGCCTCCTTTACTGCGAACGGTACGACCGGACCACGGGGTTCCTGCGCCGAAGCGTTCGCGTCGGCCAGTTCCAGCGCCAGGGCCGCCTGCGCGGCGGCATCCATGATCGACGGATGCAACGCGTAGCGCGACTGGGCATCGAGGGTGCATGCCGGCAAAGCGACCTCCGCGACGACGTAGGGTCCTTCGCCGTCTTTGCCGATGTCGATACGCGTCAATCCACGATGGGCGGGCCCGTACTCGATGCCGACGCTGGCGTAGATCGCGTAGCAATCCTCGACGGCGACACGGCGTTCGCAACCCGCCCGTAGGCGTTCGAGGTCGAGGCGCCCACCGTTTTCCGGAAGCGCGTCGTCCAGGTGGGCCGCGAGCACCGCCCTGCCCTGCGCGTGCACCCATGGCATGCCGTCGTCCGGACCGTCGGAAACAATCTCGAACTCGATTTCACCGGCGTCGTTCTCGACCAGCGTTGTGCTCACGGCAACCGGCGCGCCATCGACCACGATCGGTCGCAGCCAGACCACGTGGCGCAGCACCATGGGCACGGCATCTTCGTGTCGCGAGGGGCCGTGACGCTCTTCGCCGATGCCTTGCAGACCCATCGACCGGCTATTCGCCGCATGCACCATTTCAAGATAGGCGACGCCCGGAAGCAGGCGTTTGCCCTGTACGCGATGGTCCGTGAACTCGTGCTCGTCACCGGTAAAGGTGGAAACGTAACGCTGCTGCCAGAAGTCCGACCGGTTGACGTGAAGCAAGGGATGCAGGTGCTCGCGGACGTATCGTGCGCCGACTGACGCCGTCGCTTCCGGCGCTTCCACCCAATACGGCGTCGGTGCGAACGGGTATGTCGGCAGCGACAGGCGACCATGGGGCTGGGAGGCGAACAGCGGGGCGAAGTCGAGGTCGTAACCCTGGGCGTGCAGTTCGGCGATCGCGGCCAGGCGTTCCAGGTAGTCGTCGGTGGCCAGGGTCGGCAGACATTCCGCCATGCATTGCTCGCCGTATCGGCGCAGTGCCACCTCGCCTCCGCCCTGCAGTTCCAGGCCGCGCGAGACGTGAACCTGGGGCGCTTTGCCGCGAGCGAGCCATTTGCCCAGGCGCTGGACGAGTTCTTCCAGGCTTCCGCCCACGCAGGCCAGCCGGTGTTCGAAGTGCTTTCGCCCCATCAGCAAGGTGTAACTGACGTTGCCGCAGTCGATGGCAGGTTCGGCATCGAGGTGGGCGAGCAGGCGTTCGACCTGCTGGCGGAGTTGCGCCTCGCTGCGCGCGGAGAGCGCCCACAGGTAGCCGGGCCGCGGCGCCGTGGTGCGGGCGTGCGCCGGGGCCTGCTCGATCACCATGTGCGCGTTGGTGCCGCTGAGACCGAACGAGCTGACCGCGGCGCGGCGGACCTGCCCGGGGGCGACCGTCCACGGGCGCAGCGCGGTGGGCAGGTAGAAGGGGCTGTCGGCGAAGTCGATGTGCCGGTTGGGCTGGCCGTAATGCAGCGACGGGGCGATCTGTGCGTGGCGCAGGCACAGCAGCACCTTGAGCACGCCGGCCACGCCGGAGGCGGCGGTGGTGTGGCCCAGGTTGGTCTTGATCGAGCCGATCGCGCAGTAGCCCTGGCGGGCGCTGTCCTGGCGGAAGGCGCGGGTCAGGGCATGGAACTCGATCGGATCGCCGAGCTTGGTCCCGGTGCCATGCGCCTCGACCAGTTGGATGCCGTCGGCGTTGATGCCGAAGCGCTCATAGACCTCGCGCTCCAGGCGCTCCTGGGAGACCGCGCTGGGCGCGGTGATGCCGTTGGTCGCGCCGTCCTGGTTGATCCCGCTGCCGCGGATCACCCCATGCAGGTGGTCGCCGTCGGCCAGGGCGTCGTCCAGCCGCTTGAGCACCACCACGCCCACGCCCTCGCCGGGCACGAAGCCGTCGGCGCGGTCGTCGAAGGTGTGGCAGCGGCCGCTGGCCGAGAGCATGCCGGCGCGCTCGCCGCCCAGGTACAGGCCGGGGGTGGACTGGACGAAGACGCCGCCGGCCAGGGCCAGGTCGACCTCGCCGGCGCGCAGCGCCTGGCAGGCCAGGTGCATGGCCACCAGCGAGCTGGAACAGGCGGTGTCGACGGTGATCGCTGGGCCCTGCAGGTCCAGGTGATAGGCGATGCGCGCGGAGACCAGCGAGGTGGCCTTGCCCCACATCGCCTGGGCGGGCAGCGGGCCGGCCGGCAGGAGGTGGTAGTCGCCGCCGTTGTAGCCGGCGTAGACGCCGCAGCGCTGGCCGGCGATCGAGGCGCCGACGTGGCCGGCTTCCTCCAGTGCTTTCCAGGCCTCCTCCAGGAACAGCCGCTGCTGCGGGTCCATGTGGGTGGCTTCCAGGCCGGAGATGTTGAAGAACCGCGCATCGAAGTGGGCGATGCCGTCGAGGAAGCCGCCGCGCGGGCAGTACGCCGTGTCGCCCAGGATCGCCGGCATGTCCCAGCGGGTGACCGGCTCGGTCAGGTCGTCGCCGGCGGCCAGGTGGGTCCACAGGGTCGCCACGTCGGGCGAGCGCGGGTAGCGCCCGCTCAGGCCGACGATTGCGATCGGGGCGAGCGCGGAAGGCAGTGCGACCGGTGTCGACGTCGTTGTCGCCGTGGGTGCCGGTGTCGTTGCCGTTACCGGGGTGGGTGCCGGTGCCGGTGTCTCGGCCGCCGGCGGGGTGCCGTCGAGCGCGGCGGCGAGGGTGTCGCGGTAGCGCTGGACCAGGTGGGCGGTGAGCTTGTTGACCGTGCTGAAGTCGAACACGCTGGTGCTGGTCAGCGTGGTGCCCAGGGTGGCGTTGATCGCCTCTACCGTGCGCACGCCCAGCAGCGAGTCCAGGCCGTACTCGGCGAACGATTCGTCTGGATGGATCGCGGCCATCTCCACCATCAGCGCCTCGGACAGCGTCTCCAGGACCACCTGGCGCACGTGCGCCTGCAGGCGTGCCGTGTTCACCGGCGCGGTGGCCGGGGTGATGGCCGGCGCGAGGTCCGCCGCCGGCGTGGCAACCGCCGTCGCCGGCGCGCTGTCGGTCACGACCGCCGCGTCGCTACGCAGGACCACGCCGTCGCTGACCGCGGTGATCACCTGCGTGCCGGCGTGCAACTCGGGGGTGAGGAAGCGCACCGGCGCGTAGCCTTCCGCGTGCAGCGCCCGCGCCCAGCGCGCCGGAGCCAGCAGCGGCGAGCCCGGTTCGCGCAGCGCCGCGTCCTCGAAGCGCCACCAGCCCTCCAGCAGGCCGAAGGTCAGGTGGCCTAGCACGCTGTTGCTGCTCAGCTCGTTCAGCAGCAGGATCCCCTGCCCCTTTAGCACTGCCTTGACGTGGCCCAGCGCCTGGCGGATGTCGCGCGTGGCATGGACCACGTTGGTCGCGATCACCACGTCGTAGCCGTGCTCTTCCACGCCCTGCGCCGCGGGCGCCTTCTCCAGGTCGAACACCTGCCCGCGCAGGTACGGCACGTGCGGCGCGTATTGCGCCTGGGCGTGATGCAGGAATGCCTTGGACAGGTCGGTGTAGGCGTACTCGGCCACGTGCGCGGCGTACGCGCCCAGCGCGGCGAAGACCACCGCGCTGGTCCCGCCGGTACCCGCGCCCACCTCCAGCACGCGCAGCCGCGTGGCCGGGTCCTGCGCCAGGCGCGCGCGCAGGTAATGGACCAGCGCCTGCGCCACCACCGTGTTGCAGTGGTCGGTCAGCGGGTTGCCCCGGTACATCCCCTCCACCCGCTGCAGCGTCGCCTGCGGGAACACCACCGCCGTCGCCGCCTGCTCGCCGCGCAGGATCGCCGGCAGCGCCGCCTGCGTGGCGTCGACCAGCGCCAGGGACGCCGCGTCCTCCCCGCCGGCCGCTACCCAGGTCGCCCAGCGCGGCGCCACCGTGGCGTCGGCCGGGCCCTGCAACGCCGACAGCACCGCCGCCTCGTCGCCCCAGTGCGCACGCAACAGCCGCTCGGTCTGTGCCCACCAGCGCGTGTACGCCGGGGCGAGCGCCGCGCCCGCCTTCCACGCCGCCAACGACGCGCACGGCGCCGCCGGACCCAGCTCGCGCAGGCGCTGCACCAGCACCTCCAGCAACAGCGCGTGCAGGGCCTGCGCCCGCGCCTGCGTGGCCGCCGTCGGCGCCGGGCCGGCATACGCCGGCGGCACGAAGTCGGCCAGCGCCTCGGCCAGCGGCGGCGCCGAGGCATCCACCGTGACCTGCCCCGTGCCCAGCCGCACCCCCTGCAACGCCCCCGCGCGGGTGGTGCGCAGGTACGCCACCCGTTCCAGCGGGCTGGCCAGCACCCGCTCCAGCACCGCCAGGCCCTCGGCCGGGGCGATCGTGTCCATCCCCGCCTCGGTCAGCCAGTGGCGGAAGCTCTCCAGCGCTCCGGCCGTGGCCGTGCTCGCCCAATACCCCCAGTCGATCACCCGCACCGCGCAGCCCAGCGTCGCCGAGCGCGAGGCCACGTAGGCGTCCAGGAACGTGCTGCCGGCCGCGTAGTTGCTCTGCCGGCGGGTCTTCTCCAGGGCCTGGATCGAGGAGAAGAACACCATCGCGTCCGTCACGTGCCCGGCGAACGCCTCGACCACGCCCACCGTCGCGGCCACCTTCGCCGACAGGCCGGCCTCGAAGCGCGCCGTGTCCATGTGCGCCAGGTCGCTACCGCCCATCGCCAGGGTCGCGTGAATCACCCCGTGGATCACCCCGTGCCGGGCCAGGATCGCCTCGCGCACCCGGCCCATCGCCGCCACGTCGCGCGCGTCCACCGACAGGTACGTGGGCGCCTCGCCCCAGGCCGCCAGACGCGTGCGACGCGCCTGGATCGTCGCGTCCTCCGCCCGCCGGCCCAGCCAGACCACCCGCGCGCCGTACTGGCGCACCAGGTGCTCGCTGAGCACCTGGCCCAACTCGCCCGCGCCCCCGACGATCGCGTAGACCCCACCGATACGGAACGCCGGTGCCGACGCCACGGGCAGCGCGCAGGGCACGCAGACCGGCCGGTACCAGCGCCCGTCCCGCTGCGCCCGGCCGTTGCCGTCGGCATCCGCCGGCCAGGCCAAGCAGGCCTCCAGCGAGGGCGGCGCCACCTCGGTCGCGTCCGCTTCGCCTACCTCGTCGATCTCATCCTCCAGGTCGAACAGCCGCAGCCGCCATGCCGGATGCTCCTTCGCCGCGCTGCCCACCAGACCCCACACGCTCGCGTGCGTGGGATCGATCGCCTCGCCGGCCAGCACCGGCTGGCTGCGCCGGGTCAGTACCGTCAGCGACAGCGGTGCGGCCGCCGCCGCGAAGGCCTGCAACAGCGCCAGGCCAGGCATCACCCCCGCCGCCTGGCCGGCCACGATCGCCGCCCCCGTCACCGACTCCCGCGCCGACGGCAGCGGCCAGAACCACTGCACGATCCCGGCCAGCGCCGCCCGCCGCGCCGGCACCGCGGCCGCCGCCAGCACCTCGGCGGCCGGATACCGCGCCCGCCAGCGGGCCTGCCGCGCCGGGTCGTCCTCGACGATCGCCCAGCCCGTGCCGTCGTGCCGCGCGCGCGCCACCGGCACCTCGACCGTCGCGATCGGCGCCCAGCCCGGCACCAGGGTCAGTGCACCGCTCAACGGGAACGCCGGCGCCGCCTCGCACGTCTCGTCCATCCGTTCATCCGTTCCCGCGTTCCGCGTCGGTGCAATGGGCTCTATGGCTTCCGTGGCCGGTATCGGCGCCGAGGGCACCCAGTAGCGCGAGCGCGCGAACGGATAGGTCGGCAACGGCACCCGCGCATACCCACCACCGGCGAACAGCCGCCCGTAGTCCAGCGGCTCGCCCTGCACGAACAGTTCGGCCAACCGCTCCAGCCGCTGCCGGTACGCCGTCGCGTCCGTCACCGCCAGCGTCGCGCACGCGGCCAGGCAGGTCTCGCCTTCCGCGCCGTGCGGCCCGCGCTCGGGCACGCCCCGCTCGCGGATCTCGCTCGCGCGCACCGCGCCGGCTTCCCCGGCCAGCCAGCCGGCCAACTGCCGGCCCAGCCCGTCGATGTCCTCGCTCACGCAGGCCAGCCGATGGGCGAAGTGCCGCCGGCCGGTCAGCAGCGTATGGCTCACGTCGCCCAGCGCATACTCCCGCCCCTCCGCCCGCCACGTCGCCAGCCGCTCCAGGAGCCGCTGCGCCTGCGTGCGCAGCTGCGCTGCGCTGCGCGCGGACAGCACCGCCAGATGCGCCGGCCGTGTCACCGCCGCGCGCGCGCGCGCCGGCGCTTCCTCGATCACCAGGTGCGCGTTGGTGCCGCTGAAGCCGAACGAACTGATTGCCGCGAGGCGTTTTCGATCCGGCTTAGGCGGCCACGGGCGCAAGGTGGTATTGACGAAGAAGGGACTCGATGCGAAATCGATATGGCCGTTGCCCTTCTCGAAATGCAGAGAGGCGGGCATGGCATCGTGCCTGAGTGCCAGCAGCACCTTGATCACGCCGGCCACGCCAGCGGCATTCGCCGCATGGCCCAGGTTGGTCTTGATCGAACCGATGGCGCAGTACTGGCGGTCCTGTGTGTACTTGCGGAACGCTTTGGTCAGCGCCTGGAACTCGACCGGGTCGCCTAGCTTGGTGCCCGTGCCGTGCGCTTCCACCATCTGGATGTCCGCTGGATCGATGTCGAAGGTGTCGTAAACCTGGCGATGCAGGCGTTCCTGCGAGCGCGCGCTCGGTGCCGTGATGCCATTGGTCGTTCCGTCCTGGTTGATGCCCGAACCGCGGATCACCCCGTGGATATGGTCGTTGCTCGCCAGGGCATCGGCGAGCCGACGCAGCACCACTACGCCCACGCCTTCGCTGGAGACAAAACCGTCGGCGCGATCGTCGAAGGTATGGCAGCGGCCGCTCGCCGAGAGCATGCCAGCCCGCATGGCGGATATCTGGAACGTGGGACTGGACTGGATGAACACGCCACCGGCGAGCGCAATGTCTACCTCTCGGGCACGCAGGCCTTGGCTGGCGACATGGATGGCGACCAGCGAACTGGAGCATGCGGTGTCGATGGCGAGTGCGGGTCCCTGCAGATCTAGGAAATAGGCGATGCGTGACGGCGTCACCGAACCGGAATTTCCCCAGAACGCCTGCGGCGGAACGTTGCCGGAGAGCAGCGCACCGTAGTCGCCGCCCGTGCAGCCCAGGTAGACGCCGCAGAGCTTCTGCTGGATGTCGACGCCGGCGTAGCCGGCGTCTTCTAGCGCATTCCATGCTTCTTCCAGGAAAAGCCGCTGTTGCGGATCCATGTAAGTGGCTTCTGTGCCCGAGATGTTGAAGAACATCGCGTCGAACTGTTCTATGCCCGACACCACGCCACGACGGCCGTACGGACTGCCCTCGATCGGATCGAGCAGGTCGTTGCCCTGAGCGAGGTGCTTCCACAACGCGTCTGCATCCTCGGCGTGCGGATAGCGCGCGCTCAGGCCGATGATGGCGATCGGTTCGGGCACGCCGGATGCGATGGCCGCCGCGTGTTCTTCCACGATGGGCTCCGGCGCGGCGAACCGCGTGGACGTCGGCGACGATGGCTCACCGACGACGACCGTGGCGGCGGCATCTCTATCGTTCGTCGCATCCGGCTGCCAGCGCACCTCATGCTCGGCCAGAATGAAACCGGTGAGCCGGTTCACCGTGCTGAAATCGAACAGCGACGTCGTGTTCAATGCGATGCCGAGCGTATCCGACAGCACGTGTACGGCATGCACGCCGAGTATCGAGTCCAGCCCGTAATCGGCAAACGGCTCGTCGGGATCGACCAGGTCGGGCGATACCCTCAGCGCGGCGGCGATCGTCTCGACGATCGTCCGGCGCAGCCAGGCGTCCTTGCGCGCATCGTCGTCGCGCGCCGTATCGGAGGTGCGCACTAGAGCGCTGACGGTCGCGGTTTCCGCGACGGACTGCGTCCGTGCCGGCCGACGCTCGGCGGGCATGGCGGTGACCGGAGCACCGAGCGTCCGGAAGATCACGCCGTCGCTCAGGGCGACGATCACTTGCTGACCGAGCGCATGCGACGCCTCCGCGGGCAGATGGACGATCGGGAATCCTTCCGCTCGCAGTACGTTCCGCCACGCCGACGGCGCGAGCCCCGGTGTGCCGGGGATGCGCAGTGCATCGTCTTCGAACAGCCACCAACCGTCGAGCAGTCCGAACGTCAGGTGGGTGAACAGACTGAATCCGGTGATTTCGTTGATGAGCAATAGGCCGCCCCGCTTCAGGGTCGCCTTTGCGTTGCGCAGCGTGCTTCGGATGTTGCGCGTGGCGTGAAGTACGTTCGTGGCGATCACCGCGTCATAGCCGCCCGTGGCCATCGATTGTGCTTCCGGCGCCTGCTCGACGTTGAACAAGCGGCCGCGCAGGTACGGCACGTGCGCGAAATGATCTTCGGCGTGCAGCAGGAACGACCTGGATACGTCGGTATACGTGTACTCCTTGATGGCGGCCTCGAAGGGCTTCAGCCGTTCGAATACCATGGCGCTGGTGCCGCCTGTGCCGGCGCCGATCTCCAGGATGCGGAAACGGCGGCCCGGATCGCGGTCCAGGCGATCGCGAAGCTGCGCTTCCAGTGCGTCGCACAGCACCGAGTTGAAGTGATCGGCCACGGCGTTGCGCGCGTAGACGCTAGCGACCGAGCCCATCGACGAATCGGGGAACAACACGTCGGTTGCCAGGCGGCGTCCCGTGAGAACATCCGGCAGGGCACGCAACGCGCGCTCGACGAGATCCATCTGCGCGACGAGACTGTGGTCGTCATGCGAGGCATCCTTCAACGATCGCCATGCCGTCCAGGGATCGTCGCCTCCTGTCTGGATGGGTGTTTCATCGAGTATGCGCAGACTGTGCCTCACCCAGCGCACGTGGTGGCCGCGTATGCCGGCCGATGCGATCCGGTCGTGCAGGAGCATCTCCGATGCCGCATCGAGCAAGCCGAGTTGCGCGAGCTGCGTGCTCAGCAAGGCAAGTTGCAGATCGTGGAAGGTGGCGTGCCAGGCGTTCGCCCGTTCATCTTCGCTCGCGGGCCCGCCTGCCGCGACCATCGGCGTGTCGGCGATTCGGTCGTCCACCTGGGGCGAGCGAGGTAGCGCGCGCAATCCCGTGTTCGCGCTCAAGGCGCCGAGTGTCTCCGTCGACAACGTCTTGACCATCGCCAGTTGCGGCACGTCCGCGTCAAGCAGCGACAACAGGCCGTGGATGCCCTCTTCCGGTTCGATGGAGCCGATGCCCATCTGCCGCATGCGCTGCGCATAGTCCTCCGAGGAGACGCGGCCGACGGACCCCCAGAAACCCCAGTTCATCGTCTTCACCGAGGACGGCCACGACGATTGCAACGCGTGGGCGAAAGCATCCTTGAAAGTGCAGCCCGCGGCGTAGTTGCTCTGCCCTGCGGCCTTGACGAAACTCTGCAACGCCGAGAAGAACAGCACGACTTCCGGCTCGTCCACGGCGAAGACCTGGGCCATGCGCACCGAGATATCCACTTTCGCGCGAAGCGCTGCGCGGAAGCGGTCTTCGTCCATGTTCGCGAGGCTCTTGTCGAGCAGCACGATCGCGGAATGCACGATGCCGTGGATCCGTCCATATCGCTGCACGATGGCGGAACGCGCGCGATTCAACTCGTCGTATTGCGTCGCATCCGCCTGAATGTAGAGGGGCGGTTCGCCGTGAGCACGCAGGCGCTCGATGGCCGCTTCGATCTCCGCGTCTTGCGCCCGCCGGCCGATCCATACCACCGATGCGGCATGTTCCCGCAGGAGGTATTCGGTGAAGACCTGGCCAAGGCCGCCGGCACCGCCGACGACGACATGGACGCCGCCCCGGCGAAAGACCGGGCGAGGTTCGGAACGGGGTTCGAACGGTAGCCACCGCTGCCGGAACCATTCGCCGCCACGGGTCAGCCATGCGTCGCCCGACGCGATGAACGGCAGGCGCAGCACGTCGTCCGGCACGACGTGTCCGTCGGCCCCGAGATCGACGAGGCGCAGCAACCAATGGGGGTACTCCTTCGCGACCGAGCCGATGAAGCCGTGCACGCTCGCATGCGCCGGATCGATCGCGTCGCTCGCCCACGCACGCTGCGACTGTGTCGTCAGCACGGTCCAGCCGAGGCGACGCGTGCCGTATCCCTCGGCGAGCAGGGTCTTGACCAGGCGGTAAAGGGCGACGACGCCGTCTTCCTGCGCGTGGATCAATGCGTCGTCGCCAGGTGGCGCGGATATCGTCGGGGCAATCCATACGACATGGTCGTACGGCGTCGCCGACGAGGCGAGCGCCCGGGTGAGCGACACATCGGTGTCCTTCGCATCCACGATGACGCGTTGTCCATACCGGGCGGTCAGGGCAACTCCCTGGCCGTCGCTGCCGTCGATGACCAGCACGCGCGCGTCCGCTGCTGGCCACGATTCGCCGAAGGGTTGCACGACCACATCCCATTGCGGCGCGAGCAGCGTCGTCTCGGGCGTCGCGGATGTCGCGGACGTCTCCGCGGAAGGCGAGCCGACAGTACGGCAGGTCAGTCCGCGCACGATGACGCATGGCCTGCCCCGCTCGTCGCAGACCTCGACGTCGAGTCGCGACGAAGAGGAGCCCGCAATCGAGCGGCTGCGGACCAGCGCATGGCCTTGGCGCGGCGTCGGGGCGAGGACTTCGATCTCGTCCACCGCGAACGGCATGGCCGCCTGGGCCGGCGCGTCGTCGACCGGTTTCGCGTCAGTCACCATCGCAAAACCGATCGACGCTTGCAGCGCGCTGTCGAGGAATCCGGGATGGAGCAGGTAACCGTCGTCCGTCGCGTGCATGACGTCCGGCAGGCGAAGTTCGGCCAGCACGTAGGACGACCGCGCATCGGCGCCGAGATGGAGGCGGCAGATACCGCGATGGCCCATGCCGTAGCGAACGCCGGTGGCGTTGAAGACGGCATAGCAGTCCGTCCCGTCGATGTCGCGATCGCAGCCGCGGCGAAGCGCGGCGACGTCGACGACCTCGTGGGATCGGGGCGAGGCGATGGCGATGGTGCCACGCGAATGCACGGTTTCGTCCGCGTCGTCCGTCGCATTGCCTGCCCGAGTATAGATCTCGAAGCGGAGATCCTCGGTAGCCGTCGGCACCAGGCGAACATGCACCGTGGTTTGCGCATCCACGCGCAGCGGATGCAGCCAGACAACGTCTTTCAGAATGAAGGTCGCGTCGCCACTGGCCCGTGGATCGCGCTCCCAGGCGAGGGCAGCAGCCTCGATCGCCATCTCGAAGCACGCCACGCCGGGGAGCACGCGCGAACCGTGCACGCGATGATCGGCGAGGAAGAATTCCTCACCGGTGAACGTCGACGAGAATCGCTGTTCCCTCAGTGTCGACGTATTGCGATGGACCAGGGGATGCAGTGTCGCGACCGCTTCCGCGACGGGCCGGGCGAGTGCGTCGAGCGGCAACCAGTGCCGCTCTCGCGCGAAGGGATAGGTGGGCAGCGGGCGGATGCGCGGCGACATACCGACGTGCAGTTCGCGCCAGTCGACGGCCAGGCCCTTGGCCCACAGCTCCAGCACCTTGGCGTACTTGCCGCGGGCCAGCCACTTGGCCACCGCCTCGCCCAGCTCCTCGTCGGCGCTGAAGATCGCCAGCGCGTCCTTGTGCGCCTTGACCTCGCCGTGGTGCAGCACCTCGCCTTCCGCATCGGGCTCGCCGGCCTCACCGGCCAGGAAGCGTTCCAGCGTCGCGCGCAGCGCGGCCATCGAGGCGGCGGTGAAGCCCAGCCGGTGTTCCATCGCCTCGCGGCCCACCTGCAGGGTGTACGCCACCTCGGCCAGGTCCGCGTCCGTCCAACCCTCGCGATCGCACGCCGCCAGTAGCTGCGCCGCCCGCTCGCGCAGCGCCTGGTCGGTGCGTGCCGACAGCACCACCACCGCCGGCCGCGATGGCGTCACCGTCACCGGCGCGACCGCCGCCGCCATGTATTCCTCGACGATCACGTGCGCGTTCGCGCCCCCGGCGCCGAACGAGGAGATTCCCGCCACTCGTGGGTATTCCCGCTCCTGCCCGTCCACCGTCAGCCGCGGACGCGGCCAATCGGCCAGCGTGCGCTGCACCCGGAACGGCGTGGCCGCGAAGTCGATGTTCGGGTTCGTCGTCGCCGCATGCAGGCTCGGCACCAGCTGCCCGTGACGCATCTGCAGCAGCACCTTGGTCAGCCCGGCGATCCCCGCCGCGCTCTCGCAGTGGCCGATGTTCGACTTGGCCGAACCGATCGCGCAGAACTGCCGGTCGTCCGTGGCGAAAGCCTGGGTCAGCCCGGTGATCTCGATCGGATCGCCCAGCTGCGTGCCGGTGCCGTGCGCCTCCACGTAGCTCACCGCCCGCGCCGGTATCCCGGCCCGGGCCAGCGCCGTGGCGATCAGGTCGCGCTGGGCCAGCGGGTTGGGCACCGTGTAGCCGTTGGTCTTGCCGTCGTGGTTGATCGCCGTGGCGCGGATCACCCCGTGGATCGCATCGCCGTCGGCCTCGGCCCGGGCCAGTGGCTTGAGCAGCGCCACGCCCACCCCCTCGCCCGGGACGAAGCCGTCGCCGTCGGCGCCAAAGCTGTGGCAGCGCCCGCTCGCCGAGAGCATGCGGCTGCTGCACATCATCGCGTAGTTGGCCGGGTGCAGGTACAGGTTCACCCCGCCGGCGAAGGCCATCTCGCAGTCGTCGCGCAGCAGGTGCTCGCACGCCTCGTGGATCGCGGTCAGCGACGAGGAGCACATCGTGTCCACCGGCATGCTCGGGCCCTGCAGGTTCAGCACGTAGGACACCCGGTTGGCCAGCGAGCCGAACGAGGTCCACGGCGCCACCGTCTCGCCGCGCTGCCACAGCGCCGGACCGTACAGGTCGAAGCCGGTCTTGGTGATTCCGGCGAATACGCCGACCCGGCGGTCGTGGGCGCGGGCGAAGCGCTCGCGCGTGTAGCCGGCGTGTTCCATCGCCGCCCAGCAGGCCTGCAGGAAGATCCGCTCCTGTGGGTCGAGATTCATTGCCTCGCGTGGCGAGATGTTGAAGAACCGCGCGTCGAACTCGGCGAAGACGTCGAGGAAGCCGCCCCACTTGCTGTAGCTGCGGCCGGTGGCGATCGCCCGCTCCATGTCCGGCTCGTGGAAACCTTCCAGCGACCAACGCTCGGCGGGGATTTCGGTGATGCTGTCGCGGCCGGCGGCCAGGTTGTCCCAGAACGCGTCCAGGTCCGCCGCCCCCGCGTAGCGTCCGCTCAGGCCGACGATGGCGATCGTCCGTTCGGTGGGCGCGGTGCGTGGCGCAGGCGACGTGGCCGGCGCCTGCGCGATCGGCGGTGGCGCCTCCACTGCCTGATGTCCGGTTTCAACAGCAGGAGCGACCGGCGCCGATTCGCCGGTCCAGCGTGTGCATGCCGCCGGGTCGCTTTCGACCAGGTGCGCGGCCACCCCGGCCAGCGTCGGGTACTCGTAGAACAGGGTCTTGGAGACCTCCTCGAAAACGGTCGCCAGGCGCGCGTTCAACTGCATAACCATGATCGAATCGATGCCGTAGCTCTCCAGCGGCTCGTCCACGTCGATCCGCGATGCGCTCAGCTTGGTCACTGCGGCGAACAGCGCCTGCATCCGCGCGAGCACGCGCGGACCCAACGTCGCCGCAGGCGCGCGGACCTCCGGCATCGGCATGGTCGGTGCCGGTAACGCCGAGGACAACGCCGGGTGCGCGCTGCCGTGCAGCACCTGTACCTGCGCCTGCCCGCTCGCATATGCCTGCGCGAACGCCACCATCGCCGCCGCCGTCGGCATCGCCTCGATCCCCGATGCGCGCAGCTCCTCGCGGCGCAACGCGTCCACCCGCATGCCGCCCTCCTCCCACAGCGGCCAGCCCACCGACAGCGTGTGCCCGTGCGCCTCGCCCCGGGCCACCGCCGCCGAGCGCTCCTGCGCGTACGCATCCATGAACGCGTTGGCCAGCGCGTAATCGCCCTGCCCCACGTTGCCGTGCGCCCCCGTCGCCGAGGAGAACAGCACGAAGCAATCCAGCGGCAGCTCGCGCGTGGCCCGGTCCAGCAGCACCGTGCCGCGCACCTTCGGCGCCAGGACCGCCGCGTAGTCGGCCTCGCGCTTCTTCAGCAGGAATCCGTCGGACAGTACGCCCGCCGCGTGCAGCACCCCGTCCAGCCGGCCGTGGCGCGCACGGATCGTTGCCACCAGTTGCCCCACGCTTGCCTCATCGGTCACGTCGGCGCGCTCGTAGGCCACGTGCAGGCCCGCCGCGCGCAGCGACGACAGCGTCGCCTCCACCGCCGCAGACGGTGCCGAGCGCCCGCTCAGCACCACTGTCGCCCCCGCCGCCCGCGCACCGATCTCCCGGGCGAACAACTGGCCCACGCCACCGCCGCCGCCGGTGATCAGATACACCCCGTCGCGCTTCCACGGGCCGTCGCCGGTCGCCGGGCCGGCCAGCGGCCGGTAGCTCCGCGCCTGCGCCACCTCGCCGTCGAAGCGCAGCTCCGCCGCCTCGCCCCGCGCCGCCAGGGCCAGGCACGCCGCCACCTGCGAAGCGTCGTCCAGCGCGGCCACGCCCAGCACCTGGCCGCGCAGGCGCGGCTGCTCCAGTCGCGCCGTCTTCAGCAAGCCGCTCAAGGCCTGGAACACCGGCGCCGCCGCCGGGACCACCACCTGCACGTGCAGGCCCGTGCCCGGCGTCGTGCGCAACCATGCCTGGACCCGCTCCAGCAATTGCCAGCCCGCCCACGCCACGCGCGTCTCGAGCGAGGTGCCGTCGTCCGCCGCCAGCACCTCGACCCGCGCCGCCGGCAGCTGCGCCGCCAGCGCCGTCGCCGACGTACCCACCGGCCAGCCGGCCAGCAACACCCAGCGCTCGCCCTCGGCCTGCGCCGTCGTCGGGGCCGCCGTGAACGGCACCCAGTCCGGTGTCAGCAGCAACGTGCGCGCCGAGGTGCTGGCGTCCGTCGGCGTCGACGACGTGTCGGGAAACCAGTGACGGATCCTCGCGAACGGATAGCCCGGCAGGTTGGCTCGCCGTGCCGCAGAATCTCCTCTTGCCCGAACCCAATCGATCGAAGCGCCGTTCGTCCACGCGTGCGCGATCGATTCGAGGTCGCCCTCACGCATCCAGGTCGCCGCGCGCGCCGACGGCCGTTCGTCGCGGGCGTTCGCGTTCCATGCTTCGCGCTCGTCCGTGCGCTTGCCCGCGAACGACGATCCGTCGGCACGCACCACGCCGTCACTCGTGAACGCGTGCAGGCGCTGCGACAAATCCGCCATGTCACGCACGATGAAGGCCAGGCGATGATCGAACGCCATGCGTCCCACCTGCAGCGTATAGGCGAGATCGTCCAATGGCACGTCGACCTGTTCCAGGAAGGTATACAGCCGGCGTGCCAGCTCGCGCAGGCGTGTATCGTCGCGGGCGGACAGGATGACGAGCGCCGGCTCCGACGACGTGGGCCGAATCGCGTCTTCGGCGCTGCGGACGTATTCCTCGAGCACGACGTGCGCGTTCGAACCGGTGGCACCGAACGAGCTGAGTGCGGCCCGGCGCGGCGTCGGCGTGGCGCAGGCATCGTCCACGAGGGTCGGCGCCGACCATGCCTCGGTACGCGTCTGGACGACGAAGGGACTATTCGCCCAGTCGATGAGCGGATGGGGTGTGTTCGCGTGGAGCGACGCCACGCGCGTGCGGTGCTTCAACTGCAGCGCTGCCTTGATGAGACCGGCGATGCCGGCAGCACCCTCGGCATGTCCGATGTTGGATTTCAGCGATCCGATCGCGCAGAAGCCCACCTCGTTCGTCGTGGTGCGAAACGCGCGGGTAAGTCCCTCAATCTCGATGGGGTCGCCGAGCGACGTGCCCGTGCCGTGGGCTTCGACGTAGCCGATGCTGCGCGCGTCGACATCCGCCCTGGCAAGGCATGCCTCGATCATGGCCGCCTGGGCGACAGGGCTGGGCACGGAGAAGCCACTGACGGATCCACCGTGGTTGACTGTGCTGCCACGAATCACCGCGTAGATCGCGTCGCCATCCTCCACCGCGTCGCGCAGCGGCTTGAGCAGCACGGCACCCACCGCTTCGGCGGGTACATAGCCGTCGCCGCCTTCCCCGAAACTGCGGCAGCGTCCATCGCTCGCATGCATGTCGGCCATGCCGTATCCGAGGTATTTCGCCGGATGCAACGACAGATTCACGCCACCGGCCAGGGCCGCGTCGCATTCGCCGCGACGCAGGCTTTCCACCGCAAGATGCACGGCGGTCAGCGACGACGAGCACAGGGTGTCCACGGTGATGCTTGGCCCATGGAAATCGCACACATATGACACCCGGTTCGCGATCATTCCCGACGACAGCGACAACGGAAGCAACTGGCGCTCGCGCAGGCGCTCGATGCCCAGCAGCGCATAGTCCTTGTGCATGGCACCGGCGAACACGCCCACCGTGCGTGCCAAACCGTCGGGCCGCGCTGCGGAAAGCGTCGCCGGCGTGTGGCCGGCATCTTCGATGGCTTCCCAGGCCACTTCGACGAACTGGCGTTCCTGCGGATCCATGGTTTCCGCATCACGCGGCACCACGTGGAAGAATTCCGCGTCAAAGCTGTCGGCATCGGCGATGAACCCGCCCCAACGGGACATGGCCTTGCCTGATGCCGACGTTACCGAATCCAGCAAATGCCAGTCCCAGCGCGAAGGCGGAACCTCCGAAACGCAGTCGCGGCCGGCCAGGAGGTTGCGCCACAGTTCGCGAACATCGCGCGCCTCAGGAAAACGCCCTGCCATGCCGACGATGGCAACGGCATGGGCGGACACGTCCCGCGTCCGGTCGTCGTTCGTCGCCGCCGCAGCCATCGTCACCGGAGGCTGGCCGACCCGGCCGCGCAGGTGCCGGGCGAGCGCACGCGTCGTCGTGTGTTCGAAGAGCAAGGTGGGAGCCATCGGCACGGAAAGGCGGTCCTCGATGACCTGGGAAAGTTCCAGTAGGCCCGCCGAATCCAGGCCCATGTCGTAGAACCCGCGATCCGCATCCACGTTGTCCGTTGCCACACCCAGGTGCCGGGCGATGATCCCGCGGACGAGATCCTCCATCGCGTGCGCCGACGCGACCTCGCCACTCGCGTCCTCCGGTGAGGACGGCGCAGCCACCGCCTTGGTGGTGAGATCGATCAGTTCGGCGACCTTGGTGCCCGCCTCGTCGAAGAAATCGAGGGTGACCGAGTTCATGTCACTCCGCATGCGCAGGGCATCGTGCCGGATGCGGGCCACGCAGCGTCCGTCCAGCGGACGCGAGGCGCGGAACGCATCGAACGAGATCGGCAGCAGCAGCGGTAACGGTCCGTCGTGCTCCGCCGCCGAGGCGAGGCCGCCAATGCCGATGGCGCAGGTGTCGAGTAACGCCGGATGGAACATCAACGCCATGCCCTCGGGCCGGCTCGCCGCGTCGACGGCGCAATCGACATAGATCGCTTCCGCGGTGCGATAACGCGTGCCGGAAGGTTTCATGAAAGCACGATGGACCAGCCCGTGCGCGACACATTGCGCGTGGATGCGCTCCAGCCCGAGGCGCTCGACACACGCCGCCGCCACCGCTTCCATGTCGATCGTCTCGTCGAACCGAACTTGTTCCTCGCGAACGACCCGAACGCTGCCGTAACGACGCCGTGTCGCTCCCGGCAGAGTGCCGTGGATATCGACGTGCCAGGTGGCGTCGTCGATGCGGTGTCCCGTGATTTCGACGGACACTTTGTCGCCCGCGGAAACGGACAGCGGGTGGTAGATGGACAGGCGGCGCAGCGTCCACTGGCGATGGTCAAAGCCGTGCTCGCGGAGCACCTGATGCAGCAGATCGACGTAGGCCAGCCCGGGAAGCACGTGCTGCCCGTGAACGACGTGATCGCGCAACACGGGGTGCCGTGCGCTCAAGCGGAACTCGTCTCGCAAGGAATCCATTGCAGTCGCTTCCTTTTCAGTGACTGGTCGCAGGCTCTTCTTTCCAGAAATTTCCCTTTGCACGCTTCTCCGGCGCACGAACGGCGGCCGGGATGGGCGTGGCCAGGTCGATGCGGTTCAACACGGGCGCCTCAAGGGGCGATCGCGTCGGTACGTAGTCGATCGCGTCGAAGGCGGCCAGCACGACGTGCGCATTGGTGCCGCCGTCGGCGAAGGAGTTGACCGCCGCCGCCAGCAGCGGCGATTCCCATGCACCGTGGTCGCGACAGAACGACAGGCCCGCCGCATCGGTGTCGAAATGCGCCAGGGGTTGCTCGGCCGAGAGAAACGGAACGCGTTGCCGACGATGCAGCATGAGCACGACCTTGATGAAGCTCGCGATCCCTTCGGCGCACAGCGGATGCCCGATGTTCGGCTTTATTGAACCGAGTTCGCAGCGACGTTCGAGGCCTCCGTAGACCGCGGCGATCGCCTTCAGCTCGAGCAGATCGCTCACCGGCGAGCCGGCACCGTTTGCCTCCACGTGGGTGACGTCTTCCGCTCGCAGACCGCTGGCGGCCAGCGCGTCGCGCATCACGTCGATCTGGGCATGCATATTGGGAGCCCCCGGTCCTGCCGTGCGTCCGTCGTTGTTGATGCCTGTCGCCCTGACGATGGCGTAGATGGTGTCGCCGTCGGCCCGAGCCCGGTCGAGGGTCTTGAGCAGTACCATGCCCGCGCCCTCGCCTAGGATCGCGCCCTGCGCGCGACGATCGAAGACGTGGAACCGGCCTTCCGGCTGCAGCAGGCCCCGCTGCCTGAACAGCGCAAGCGCCGCGCCTGTCTGCAACACGTTCACCCCGCCCACCAGCGCCGAGTCGGCGCGTCTCGAGCAAAGTGCCTGCACGGCAAGGTCCGCGGCCGCCAGGGCTGACGAGCATGCCGTATCCACCACGAGGCTCGGACCACGCAGGTCGAAGAACTGAGAGACGTTCGCGGCGAGATAGTTCTGGCCCGTGGCGAGAATTGGATTCGGAGCCAAGCCCAGGCTTTCGTCGTCGGCCCGATGTTGCGATCGGGCGCCGAGGTAGACGCCGGTACGAGAGCCGCGGATCTCGTCGGGAAGGTATCCAGCGTGGTACCAGGTTTTCAGCGATTCCTCGAGCAGGATCAGTGCCTGCGGATCCATGGCTCGTGCATCGTAGGGCGAGAGGCGGAAATAGTCCGCATCGAAGCGCGCCGCGTCGTCCAGCAGCGCCGCGTGATCGTCTCCACCGTCCGTCCAGCGCTGCTCGGCGATCGGACGGATCGACGAACGACCCTCGCGCAGGAGCGCCCAGTACGCGTCGAGCGTGTCGCAACCGGCGAAGCGGCACGAGATGCCCACCACCGCGACGTCCCCGCCACGGGACGCCGTGGACGTCGGCCGGACGGCCGGCAAAGTCGCCGGACGTTCGTCACCGGGCCGGGTCACCGTGTTTACCGACGCATGCGGCGGATCGGCAACGTCCTCCAAGGCCTTGCCATGGTGACGTCGCAGCCAGCCGGCGAAGGCGGCGATGGTGGGATGTTCGTAGAGGATCGACGGATCCACGACCTGGCCCACCGCCTTGCCGACCGGCGCCAGGAGCTGCGCGAGCATGACCGAGTCCGCGCCGTAGTCCGTCAATGGCGCGAGCGGATCGATGCGGGACGGCTCGATGCCGAGGTGGCCCGAAACCAGCGTCAGCAGCCATGCCTCGATACCGGTATCGGTTTTCGCACGGGCCGGCGCCGCTTCAACGACGCCAGGGCTCGGTTTGCGGGCCGCCGGAGCCGGCGCATGGCGCAACGGACCGGTGGACCATCGATCCTCGTCGACCCACGCTGGCAGCACGGCACCGCGGTAGCCGGCGGCGAGCAGCTCGTCAAGAAGGGCCAGCCCCTCGTCGTCGTCCAGGCTGAGCAGGCCGCTCTCCCCGTACGGACGGCCGTGCGCGGCACCCATGCCGGTCTGCGCCCAACTGGGCCACTGCACGCTGATGACCGGCTCACCGGCGGCGGCCCGTGTCATGGCGAAGTGGTCCATGAAGGCGTTGGCGGCGGCGTAGTCGGACTGGCCCACGGCCAGCGCCGGGAGCAGTGCGGATACCGACGAGAACAACGCGGCAAAGGTCAGCGGCTGGTCATGCAGTTGGGCGAAGGCGTTTTTCAATCCATCGACCTTCGGTTGCAGCACGCTCGCGATGCTGTCGAGCGACTTGCCCACGAAGGCCGGGTCGTTCGCGTCCAGTCGCCCGGCGCAATGGATGAATCCCCGGATGGCACCCATCGTGCCGACCACTTCGCCGAGCTCGCGGCCGAGGGCGACGGCGTCGGTCAGCGCCACGTTCGACACGCGTATCGAGGCGCCGGTGGCTTCAAGTTCTAGGAGGTCTCGTACGCGCGCCGCGTGGGGGCCCTTTCCAGCGGCGATGGCCGGCCATTGCTCCCGCAAGGGGAACGCTTCGCGGCAGGTGAGCAGGAGTCGGCGTGCGCCGTGACGTTTGACGAAATGACGCGCGCACAGATAGCCGAGGCCGCGCGTGCCACCGGTGATCCACAGGACCTCGTCGGGTGCGAAGCGGTGGGTGCGATCGTCTCCGGCGTCGGGCGGCAAGGCCTCTTCCAGCGTAGCGATGTAACGGATGCCTTCGTTTCGTCGTGCCTGCACGTCGCGGGTATCGGCGAGCCATTCGTCGTGGATCCATTCGGCCTCGCGTTCGACATCCCCCATAAGGGCATCCAGGTCGAGGTGCCGGGTGGACAACCGGGTGTATTCGCTTTGCAGGCCACGCACCAACGCGGCGTGCCACACCGTTCCGTCACGGGGACGTGTGTCGTGGACCTCTTCGAGCCCGCGGGTCACGCACAGTGCGCGGCCGCCCTGTGCGGCGCGGGCACGGACCCACACCTGCCAGGGGACAAGCCGGCGCACGCTGCTCTCGTCGGCGACGGGTTCCGTCGCGAGTTCGATGATGCCCTCGTAGGCGCCGAGAGTGCTTGCCGGCATCGTCAGGAAGTGCCCAGGCGTCACCGCATGCCCGTTGGGGAGGCGCGTGCGCAGGGCCGTGACCAGGCCGGACGACGTGTCGTCCGCAACGATCAGCACGCGGTGCATGGATGGCGCCGCGGCAGGAAGGTCCGACGGTTGCCATTGTTTCGCGAGGATGCGGCGACGCCGGGCGGGAGTCGCTCCGGTCACCGCACGGTCGGCGGGCCGGGGCACGCCCGGCACCCAGTAATGTTCGGGAGCGAACGGATAGGTAGGCAACGACACGCGTCGTGGCGTGCGGCCGGCATGCAGGCCGCGCCAGTCGACGGGCACGCCCTGCACCCATAGCGCGAGCAGTCGGCCGTATTTGCCGCGCTCGATCCAGCGGTCCAGCGCGTGCCGGAGCTCATCGTCGCTGCCGAACAGGGCGAGGGCCTCCTGGCGGCGCACCTCGCCGTGGTGGGTGTGTGCGCCCTGCGGACCCTGTTCGAGGTAATCGCGCAGTCGCGTGCGCAGTTCGTCGAGTGAGCCGACGACGAAGGCCAGCCGGTGGTCCATCGCCTCGCGGCCCACCTGCAAGGTGTAGGCGAGGTCGTCCAGCGGCGGGGCCTCGCGCTCGAGATGGGCGAGCAGGCGCCGGACCTGCTCGCTCAGCCGCTCGCCGCTGCGCGCCGACAGCGGCACGACCTGCGGGCGGTCCGGCGCGGTGGCGGCCGGCAGAGGCGGGGCGATGTACTCGCGCACGATCAGGTGCGCGTTGGCACCGCCGGCACCGAAGGAGGACAGGCCGGCGATGCGCGGCATCTCCCGCGACTCGCCGTCGCGCTCGCTCTGCGGACGCGGCCAGGACTCCAGCGTGCGCTGGACGCGGAAGGGCGTGTCCTCGAAGCCGATGTGCGGGTTGAGCTCCTGGGCATGCAGCGAGGGCACCAGCTCGCCGTGGCGCATCTGCAACAGCACCTTGGCCAGGCCGGCGATGCCGGCGGCGCTCTCCAGGTGGCCGATGTTGGACTTCACCGAGCCGATCGCGCAGTACTGCCGGTCGGCGGTGAACTGGGCGAAGGCCTGGGTGAGGCCGGCGATCTCGATCGGATCGCCCAGGCTCGTGCCGGTGCCGTGGGCCTCGACGTAGCCGATCTGGCGCGCGTCCACGCCCGCTTCGCGCAGCGCCTGGGCGACCACGCGCGCCTGCGCCTGCGGGTTGGGCACGGTGTAGCCGTTGGTTTTGCCGCCGTGGTTGATACCGCTGCCGAGGATCACGCCGTGGATATGGTCGCCCGCCGCGATGGCCCGTTCCAGCGGCTTGAGCAGCACCGCGCCCACACCTTCGCCCGGCACGTAGCCGTCACCGTGCGCGCCGAAGCTCTCGCAGCGTCCGCGGCTGGAGGCGAACTGGGCCTGGGAGATGGCCAGGTACTTGTTCGGGTGCACCGACACGTTGACGCCGCCGGCGATCGCCGCCTGGCATTCGCCGGCCTGCAGGCTGCGACAGGCCAGGTGGATGGCCGTGAGCGAGCTGGAACACATCGTGTCCACCGCCAGGCTCGGGCCGTGCAGGTTGCAGTAGTACGACACACGGTTGGCGATCGACGAGGCGCTGCCGCCCAGGGCGAAGGGCTCGCCCAGCGCCTGCGCCTGCGCGCCGTAGAGCTGGTATTCCTCATACATGACGCCGACGAACACGCCCACCGCGCCGCCCGGGTCGTCTTCGCCGTGCAAGGTGTCGCGGGTGTAGCCGGCGTCTTCCAGCGTCGCGTAGGCGCATTCGAGGAAGAGCCGCTCCTGCGGATCGAGGAACTGCGCCTCGCGGGGCGAGACCTGGAAGAACAGTGCGTCGAAGCGGTCGACGTCGTCGATGAAGCCGCCCCACTTGCTGTAGCTGCGGCCCAGCGTGCCCTTGTGCGGGTCGAAGAAACCGTGCAGGTCCCAGCGTTGGGCCGGGATCGGCGTGATGCTGTCGCGCCCGGCGCGCAGGTTGTCCCAATAGGCATCCAGGTCGACGGCCTGCGGATAACGCCCGCTCATGCCGACGATGGCGATGCCGGCGCTCGCGACCGGGGCGGCTGCGGGGAGCGCGTCGGCGAAACGGAGACGACGCGCGCGGGGTGCGGCCCCGGCGACCGGCGTGGCCGTGGTCGGCGCAAGCGGCGCCGGAGCGCCGGCCCACGGCAGTCGCGCGACCAGCGCCGGACGATGCCGTTCGATGAAATAGCCGGCCAGCGCGTCGATGCTCTGGTACTCGAACATCAGCGTCTTGGGCAGCGAGCCGAACGCCTCCTGCAGTGCCGCGACGAGTTGCACGGCCAGGATCGAGTCGATGCCGTACTGCTCCATGGGCGCCGCTGGATCGATGCGATCCGGCGAAAGCTTCAGCGCCTGCGACAACAGTCTCTTCAGGTACGCCACCGTGCCGTCGACGAGATCGTCAGCATCGGTGCCGACGGTCGGCGGCAAGTTTGGCGCGGTCTCGTCATCCGTGGCGCCGGTATCCGCCGTCGTCCCGGCGACGACGGACGACGGCATGGGCGCGCCGCCGATGACCAGGACCTGCGCATGGCGCGTCGCCCACGCCTGTCGGAGGGCGACGAGACCCTGTTCGGTTTCCAGCGCGTGGATCCCCTGCCCGTTCAACTGGCGGAGCATGGCGGGGTCCAGGCGCATGCCGCCGTCGGCCCACAACGGCCAGTCGATCGACAGCGTGCGGCCATGGCGCGTGCCGTCGGCGACGCAGCGTTGCCGATGACGTGCGAACGCGTCGAGGAAGGCGTTCGCGGTGGCGTAGTCGCATTGGCCCACGCCGCCGACGACGCCCGCGACCGACGAGAACAGCAGGAAGCTGTCGAGCGGGACGTCGCGGGTGGCAAGGTCGAGATTGACCGTCCCGGCCACCTTGGCCGACCACACCGCGCGGAGCTGCTCGACCGATTTGCGCAGGATGAAGGCATCCTCGATGACGCCGGCGCTGTGGACGATGCCGTCCAGGCGGCCGTGCATGGCGAGGATGTCCCGCACGCAGGCATGCACGGCATCCGCATCGGCGACGTCCAGTGCCAAGTAGTCCACGCGCAGGTCGTGGCCGTCTTCCGCCAGGCTCGCGACGAGCCGTTGTTTTGACGCATCCAGTGCAGAGCGTCCGGTGAGCACCAGGCGGGCACCGCGCACCCGTCGGGCGATGTCGCGTGCGACGATGAGGCCCAGCCCACCCGCACCGCCGGTAATCCAGTACACGCCACCGTTCTTCCATGGCCCGGCCGCCGCCTGGTCCACCTCGACCGGTGCCTCGTCCAGCGCGAACACCTCGCGCCCGCCGTCGCGGTAACGGACCTGGACCTCGTCCGCCGCAGCGGAAAGGTTCGAGCGCGAGGTCTCGCCCAGCATCGCGGCATCGGTGCCCGTCGGCAATTCGATGACCTGGCCGCGGAACAGCGGATTTTCCAGCGTCGCGCTCTTGAGCAGACCCGCGACCGAGCCCGTGAGAGATCCTTGCGACTCGCCCCAGGCATCGCCATGCCGGGCGATCATCAATTGCAGCGTCACCGTGTCGCGGGGGCGTCCCTGGAGGATGTCGCGAACGGTCTGGAAGACCGCTTCCCATGCATCCGCCAGCGACGCCACGTCGATAACCGGTGGCAACACCAGCCAATGCGACGCGGCATCTTCGGCGCGCAGCGCATCCAAGTGATGGCCGAAGGCGGCGTCGAGGACGATCCATCGTGCGGCTCGATGGACGGATGCGTTGCCGGCCGCGGCCAGAGCGCGTGCGCGCCACCGTGGCGTCATCAGCATCGCCGGGCTGGTGCGCGGCCGCAGTACCTCGCCGGCCAGTCGACGCGAGGTGAGACCGCGCAGGCGAATCGCCACACGGCCTCGCTCGTCGCAGAGGTCGACGTCGACGACGCGCGATCGTGCGTCGTCGACGTCACGTTCGCGGATGAGCGCGGTGGCGCGTTCGCCGCACGCGGCCCAGATCTGCAGCGAATCGAGCGCGAAGGGCAACCGCGCGGCATCGGCGGACCCGTTCGGCGCGGCGCCGTCCTCCGGCATCCACAGACCCGCAATGGCCTGCAGTGCGCCGTCCATGAGACTGGGATGCAGAAGGTAGCGGTCGGCCGTGCCGCGCACCGGTTCCGGGAGCACCAGCGACGCAAGCACTTCGTGGCGCCCATCCTCGCATTCGCGGATGCGCAGCGATGCGATGGCACGCATCGCCGGCAGGTAATCCAGGCCACCGGCCTGATGCATGGCATAGCAGGCGTCGCCGTCGACGTGGCGCACATCGGCCCAATCGTCGAGCGCCACCATCGGCGCCTCGACGGAGCTGCGACGCGGCACGTTGCCCTGTGAATGCACGACGCGCGCGGACGCGCCCTCGCTGTAGATCTC
Organism: Xanthomonas sp. NCPPB 3218; assembly: GCF_056725185.1. Taxonomy (NCBI): domain Bacteria; kingdom Pseudomonadati; phylum Pseudomonadota; class Gammaproteobacteria; order Lysobacterales; family Lysobacteraceae; genus Xanthomonas; species Xanthomonas sp. NCPPB 3218. Next base: position 2,632,912 of record NZ_CM161516.1, on the reverse strand, counting down.
GAACTCGATCTCGTCCTCGCCCTGCGGATACAGGGCGACGTGCAGGGCCGTGTCGTCGGTATCGGCCACCGTCGGTTCACCCCATGAGACATGGCGCAGCTCGAACATGCCGGTGCCGTGCTCGCCGCCACCGTGTTCGATCGCGGCACGCGCCATCTCGAGGTAGGCGACCGCAGGAAGCAGGCGCTGTCCGTGCACGCGGTGGTCGCTGAAGAAGAATTCCTCGCCCGTGAAGCGCGAGGTGAAACGCTGTTCGTCGAGGTCGGACGTATTTCGATGCAGCAGCGGATGGAGCACCGACTGCACGTCGTCGATGGACTTGCGCTTGCGCTCGTCTGGCGCCCAGAAGCGTTCTCGGTCGAACGGATAGGTAGGCAACGACACGCGTCGTGGCGTGCGGCCGGCATGCAGGCCGCGCCAGTCGACGGGCACGCCCTGCACCCATAGCGCGAGCAGTCGGCCGTATTTGCCGCGCTCGATCCAGCGGTCCAGCGCGTGCCGGAGCTCATCGTCGCTGCCGAACAGGGCGAGGGCCTCCTGGCGGCGCACCTCGCCGTGGTGGGTGTGTGCGCCCTGCGGACCCTGTTCGAGGTAATCGCGCAGTCGCGTGCGCAGTTCGTCGAGTGAGCCGACGACGAAGGCCAGCCGGTGGTCCATCGCCTCGCGGCCCACCTGCAAGGTGTAGGCGAGGTCGTCCAGCGGCGGGGCCTCGCGCTCGAGATGGGCGAGCAGGCGCCGGACCTGCTCGCTCAGCCGCTCGCCGCTGCGCGCCGACAGCGGCACGACCTGCGGGCGGTCCGGCGCGGTGGCGGCCGGCAGAGGCGGGGCGATGTACTCGCGCACGATCAGGTGCGCGTTGGCACCGCCGGCACCGAAGGAGGACAGGCCGGCGATGCGCGGCATCTCCCGCGACTCGCCGTCGCGCTCGCTCTGCGGACGCGGCCAGGACTCCAGCGTGCGCTGGACGCGGAAGGGCGTGTCCTCGAAGCCGATGTGCGGGTTGAGCTCCTGGGCATGCAGCGAGGGCACCAGCTCGCCGTGGCGCATCTGCAACAGCACCTTGGCCAGGCCGGCGATGCCGGCGGCGCTCTCCAGGTGGCCGATGTTGGACTTCACCGAGCCGATCGCGCAGTACTGCCGGTCGGCGGTGAACTGGGCGAAGGCCTGGGTGAGGCCGGCGATCTCGATCGGATCGCCCAGGCTCGTGCCGGTGCCGTGGGCCTCGACGTAGCCGATCTGGCGCGCGTCCACGCCCGCTTCGCGCAGCGCCTGGGCGACCACGCGCGCCTGCGCCTGCGGGTTGGGCACGGTGTAGCCGTTGGTTTTGCCGCCGTGGTTGATACCGCTGCCGAGGATCACGCCGTGGATATGGTCGCCCGCCGCGATGGCCCGTTCCAGCGGCTTGAGCAGTACCGCGCCCACGCCTTCGCCCGGCACGTAGCCGTCACCGTGCGCGCCGAAGCTCTCGCAGCGTCCGCGGCTGGAGGCGAACTGGGCCTGGGAGATGGCCAGGTACTTGTTCGGGTGCACCGACACGTTGACGCCGCCGGCGATCGCCGCCTGGCATTCGCCGGCCTGCAGGCTGCGACAGGCCAGGTGGATGGCCGTGAGCGAGCTGGAACACATCGTGTCCACCGCCAGGCTCGGGCCGTGCAGGTTGCAGTAGTACGACACACGATTGGCGATCGACGAGGCGCTGCCGCCCAGGGCGAAGGGCTCGCCCAGCGCCTGCGCCTGCGCGCCGTAGAGCTGGTATTCCTCATACATGACGCCGACGAACACGCCAACCGCGCCGCCCGGGTCGTCTTCGCCGTGCAAGGTGTCGCGGGTGTAGCCGGCGTCTTCCAGCGTCGCGTAGGCGCATTCGAGGAAGAGCCGCTCCTGCGGATCGAGGAACTGCGCCTCGCGGGGCGAGACCTGGAAGAACAGTGCGTCGAAGCGGTCGACGTCGTCGATAAAGCCGCCCCACTTGCTGTAGCTGCGGCCCAGCGTGCCCTTGTGCGGGTCGAAGAAACCGTGCAGGTCCCAGCGTTGGGCCGGGATCGGCGTGATGCTGTCGCGCCCGGCGCGCAGGTTGTCCCAATAGGCATCCAGGTCGACGGCCTGCGGATAACGCCCGCTCATGCCGACGATGGCGATGCCGGCGCTCGCGACCGGGGCGGCTGCGGGGAGCGCGTCGGCGAAACGGAGACGACGCGCGCGGGGTGCGGCCCCGGCGACCGGCGTGGCCGTGGTCGCGGTCGGCGCAAGCGGCGCCGGAGCGCCGGCCCACGGCAGTCGCGCGACCAGCGCCGGACGATGCCGTTCGATGAAATAGCCGGCCAGCGCGTCGATGCTCTGGTACTCGAACATCAGCGTCTTGGGCAGCGAGCCGAACGCCTCCTGCAGTGCCGCGACGAGTTGCAAGGCCAGGATCGAGTCGATGCCGTAGTGTTCCAGCGGTGCCCGTGCGTCGATCCTCGTCGGTGGCAGTCGCAACGTGCGCGACAGCAAGTCCTTGAGGTAGGCGGCGGTCCGCTCGTGCAGTTCCCCCGTGTCGCCGTCCGCGGCCGTCTCCTCGGCCGAGAGGGGTATCGGCGCGGTAATGTCGACCGGGGCCGCTGCCCAGCCGTGGGCGCGCGAGGCGAGCCCGTTGAAGCGCACGCAGAGCCGCCCGGACGCGTCGCACAGATCCACGTCCAGCGTGTGCAGCGAATCGCCACGTGCCGATGGGCGCAGATAGGCCCACCCGGTCGTCGGCACGGGATGGAAGACGTCGAGACCGTCGAGCGCGAACGGAATCATCGGCTGGCGCGCGCGCGCCCGGCCATCGCCCTCGGCGACGTCGTCCGTGAGCAGCGCGATTGCCGCCTGCAGCGCACTGTCCATGATGCCCGGGCGCAGCGAGTAGCCGGAGCCGGCGGCATCGTCGTGCAGGGCGATCCGGGCCAGCGCGAAAGGCCGTCCGGCGGCATCCGTGCCGACGTGCACTTCCTGCAGCCCGCGATGAGTGGGACCGTAGTCGATGCCGGCGGCGGCAAACGTCACATAGCAGGTATCCGCATCGAGGACGCGTGCGCAGGCGGCCAGCAGTCCGTCGAGGTCGAGCACGGGCGATTCGTCATCGGCGACGGCGGAGCGATAGAGCACGCGGCCCTGAACGTGGGCCACACGCTCGCCGGGCGGGCTGCTCGCGACGATGTCGAAGTCAACGTCGCCGTCGCCCCGCGCGCCGAGTTCAACGTGCAGCGTCGTGTCGCCGTCGGCGACCACCGGTCGCAGCCACGCCACGTCCCGCAAGCCGACCGGACGCTTACCTTCCCCATCCGGATCGCCGCCGTGGGCGACGGCGGCCATGGCCATTTCAAGGGCGACGACGCCCGGCAGCATCTTCCGGCCGCCGACCACGTGATCGGCGAGGAACGGCTCCTCGCCGGTGAGTCGCGTAGTGAAGCGGAGCCCCAGGAGGTCCGACGTGTTCTGTTGCAGCAGCGGATGCGGTGACGCCAAGCCGTCGCCGGGTGTCCGTGCATACGCGAGGAGCCGCATCGCCTGGGATTTGGTCAACCGCCCTTCCATGGTTTCCCGCAACACGAACTCCGGATACTTCATCAGTCGAGCCCCGCATCCATACGTTCGAGCGTTCGCAGGGCATCGTCGAGGGTCAGGCTATGACCCAGCAGTCCGTCGATCAGTGCCTCGATCGGACCGTCGCCGGCGCGCGCCGCCTGGTGCGCTACCGCGGCGTCCGCGCGGTTGCTGTGTCGATTGTCGTGCAGGTTCACCCAGTAGCTCTCCCTCGCGAACGGATAGGTCGGCAGGCTGACGCGCCGTGGCGAGAGTGGTGCATTCGCGGCCGAACCGGCGTAAAGCCGATGCCAATCGATTGCGAGCCCCCGGGTCCACCTTTCCAGCATTCTGGAGTATTCGCCTTTTTGCAAGCCTGCATCCAGGGTGCCGTCGTCATCGCCTCCCGTCGACTCGCCGGGACGATGCGTCACGACGCCCAAGGTTCCCCTGTGCGCGCGATCTGCCACGAAGCCGGCGAGTTCCCCGGCCAGTTGTTCCATCGACTCGACGACGAAGCCGAGCCGATGGTCCATGGCTTCCCGTCCGACCTGGAGGGTAAAGGCCAGGTCGTGCAGGTCGGGTGCGGAGGGGCCGCTCACGGCGGCGAGCAGGCGCTGCGCCTGCTCGCGCAGGGCGGCCGCCGTCTTCGCCGACAACACCACCAGGGCGGGCGCGCGCACGGGGGCGCGCGACGGCTCGGTCGCCTCGAAGGATTCGAGCACCACGTGCGCGTTTGAGCCGCCGATGCCGAAGCCGCTGACGCCCGCCCGGCGCGGGAGCTCGCGTCCCGCCGCGTCGACCGGCGCCGCCCATGTCACGGTCTCGCAGGCCAGGTAGAAAGGGCCGTCGTCCAGTTCCAGGTAGGGATTGGGCGACTTCAGCTGACCGTTGCCCGGTATGCACCGGTGGGCGAACATCAGTAGCACCTTGATCACGCCGGCGACGCCCGCCGCGGCTTCCAGATGGCCGACGTTCGTCTTCACCGAACCGAGCGCACAGTGGCGCCGCACGGCCTTTCCAGGACGACGCTCGCGGTGCAGTTCGTCGAAGGCCGCCTTGAGCGCGTTGACCTCCACCGGATCGCCGAGGGCCGTGCCGGTGCCGTGCGCCTCGATATATCCCACCGTGGCGGGGTCGATACCGGCGCCACGATAGGCATCCACCAGCAACTGGCGCTGGGCGAGCGGGTTGGGCGCGGTCGGCGACGATGCCCGGCCGCCATGGTTTTCCGCGCTGCCGACGATCACGCCGTAGACGTGGTCGCGGTCGGCCCTGGCGGCCGCAAGCGGCTTGAGCATGAGCACCGCCACGCCTTCGCCACGGCCATAGCCGTCGGCGGACGCGTCGAAGGTCTTGCATCGTCCGTCGTCGCTGAGCATGCCCGCCTGATGGGCGCGCATCCCGTTGACCGGGTTGACGATGACGTTGACGCCGCCGACGAGGGCGGCCTCGCACTCTCCCGACTGGATCGCCCGGACCGCCCGGTGCAGTGCCACCAGCGAGCTGGAGCAGGCGGTATCCACCGGTTCGCTCGGTCCGCGCAGGTCGAGCAGATAGGAGAGCCGGTTCGCGATCATGAAATGGAACGCGGCGTCGCCGCCGAATGGCGACGACATGCCCGCGAGCTGGCAGAGGTCTTTGTAATCGGACGTGGATACGCCGACGAAGACGCCGGTCCGGCTGCCGGCCAGGCTGGTCGCGCGGTAACCGGCGTCTTCGACGCACGCCCAGGCGTGTTCGATGAACAACCGTTGCTGCGGATCCATCGCACCCGCCTCGATCGGGGTGATGCCGAAGAACATCGGGTCGAAGCAGTCGATGCCATCGATGTAGCCGGCCAGGCGCACCGCGGCCGGAAGCGCCGAGCGATCGGCGACGAGTCCGCCGGTCAGGGCCACGCGTTCCAGCGGCATGTCGCCGATCAGATCCGCATTGTCCGCCAGGCGGGTCCAGAACTCGCCGACGTCGGCCGATCCGGGAAAACGCCCGCTCATGCCGATGATCGCCACGCTGGTCGGCGTGTCTTCGACTGGCGCGGGCACGGACGTCGAGGGCGCGGACATCGAGGATCCCGACGTCGATGCCTGGGCCGTGCCGGCCCGTCGCGACGGGCGTGCCGGCGTGGGCGACGAAGCGCTTCGCGCATCCGCGGCCGCGGCCGCGGCCGCGGTGCCCGCGAAGTCTGCCGCGTGGCGCGACAGCAGGTGCCGGGCCAGCGCGGTAAGGTTGGAGCATTCGAAGAACACCGTCGGCATCAGCTTCAGGCCGTAGCGGCGATTGAGGTGGTTGGCGTACTCCGTGAGGTAGATCGAGTCGAAACCGTAATGCGACAGCCCGGTCGAGCCGTCGATGGCGTCGGCCTCCATTTTGAGGACGGTGGCGGCGACCTCGGCGAGTTCGCGCGTGAGCGATGCCAGGCGGGCGTCGTCCGTCGACGAGACAGGGGGAACGGCGTTTTCCGGATCCGTCGGCGTGGCCGACGGAGCGTCCGCGAACAATACGGCGCGCAGCGTATCCGGCCGCCCCTGGGCGACCAGGAGGCGTGGGGTACCCGTATTCGTCGCCCAGGCGAGGCTAGCCAGGGCCTCGGCGGTATCCAGCGGCTCCAGCCCGATCATGTGCCGGGCCTGTTCCTCGGTCTGCGCGTCGACGCGCATGCCACCTTCGCGCCATAGCGGCCAGTTGATCGAGCAGGTGTGGCCCTGCCGGATGCCCGCCTCCACCTGCGTTTCTCGATGCAGTGCGAAGGCATCGAGAAACGCGTTGGCGGCGGCGTAGTCGGCCTGGCCCGGATTGCCCATGACGGCGGCGAGCGACGAGAACACGGCGAAGAACGCCAGCGGCGCGTCGCGCGTCGCCTCGTCGAGCACGAGCGTGCCGGCGATCTTGGGCGCGAGTACCTCCGCGGCCTCGGTGGCGGTCTTGCGGGCGAGCCACGCGTCGCGCACGACCCCGGCGGCGTGCAGCACGCCGCGCAGTCGCCTGCCGCGGAACGATTCACTGGCGAGGGCGGCCTCGACCTCGTCGGCTCGCGTCACGTCGCAGCGGACGTAGTACGCATCGATACCGTCGGCGCGCAGCGTGGAAAGCCATGCGTCGTCGGTCGGCGGCGTCCTGCCGCTCAACACGACGCGGACGCCCGTTTCCCTGCCGACATGGCGGGCGAGCAATCGGCCGATGCCGCCCGCGCCGCCGGTGATCCAGACCACGTCGCCGGGTTGGAGCATGGTTAAACGCCCGGCATGGGTCGTGGACTGCACGGGCGCCTCGTCCCAGCGAAGAATCTGGCGCGTACCGTCGTGGTAGCGGACGGCGCTCGCGTCGTCCGTCGCGTCCGCTTCGGCGACAAGCCAATGGCGGAGGCTTTCCGGGTCGGCGTGGGAGGACGCGGGATAGCGCAGCAACCTGCCGCGAACACGCGGATGTTCGTTGCGTGCCGTCTTGAGCAACCCCTCGATCGCCGCGTGGGCATGCCAGGCCTCGTCGTCGGGAAGCGGCAGCAGCACGTGCGCGTCGCGCCCCGCGCTGATGAGTTCCTGCACCAGGGCCATCGCGCGGAGGACGTTGTTCGCGATCGCCTCCGCCGACGTCGGCGGATCGAGCCGGACGACGCGTGCCGCAGGGAAGGCCTCGAGGATGCATCGATGCAGGGACGCCTGACCATGCGGGACCAGGAAGACCGGATCGTGCGTCGCATCGCGTCGCATGCCGGCAGCCGGCGGCGCATCCCGCCATGCGGGAACGGCGTGGATCACGTCGGGTCGGCGGACGGCTGCCGGCGATCGCGCCGTGAAGCCCTCCAATCGCACCAGGCACTCGCCGTCCGTATCGAGCACGTCGATGTCGTAACGCCGGATCGCGCCATCGCCCGCCGACACCTGGCGTACGTGCGCGTGGCACGCCGGCGGCAGCGTGCTCGCGTGGATCCACAACGCCTCGAGCGTGAACGGCAGGCGTAGCTGCCGTTCGCCGTCCTGGATCAGCGAGAAGCAAACGGCGGCCAGTACCGCGCCGTGCATCAGGGACGGATGCAGCACCCCGGCGTGAACCGGCAAACCCGATGCCGGCAGTTCGAGATGAGCGATCGCCTCGTATTCGGCGTGCCGGATCGAACGGATGGGGAACATCCGCGGCCCATGCATCACGCCGAGCAGCTCGTGGCATGCGCTGCCCTCGATCCGCGTCGGGCAACGCCGGACCACGCCGTCGAGGTCCGCGCGCGGCGGTCGTGGCGGCGCGTCGTCGGCGTTCGTCAGCAGGACGCCCTGGGCGCAGGTCGAACCCGGCATGGGCGTGGCGGTGGCCGATATCGTGAAGTCCACTCCGGCCGCGCTTGGCGCAAGATGGGTGTAGAGCGTGGTTTCGCCGGGAGGCGCGGCCATCGGGCTTTGCCAGACGATGTGCGTCATGCCGACGACGGCTTGCCCCTCGCGTCGCTCGGCGGCGGCGCGTGCGGCTTCCAGGAAGACCACGCCGGGCACGATGTGCCGGTGGTCCGTCAGGAAGAACTCGTCCCCGCGCAGGACGGTGGCGATCGGCTCATCCGCCGCCGTGCCGCCCGATCCCGGCGAGATCAGCGACAGGCCGCTTATCGCGACGACGACCTGCCCCTCCGCGTCGCATATATCGACGTCGATGGTGGCCGTCCGCGCCGCGGCATTTCCGTCGACCTGCTCCGCGGGACGCATGCGCAGGTGGGCCCACGCTTCCGCGGGCATCACGCCCCACACGTCCACGGCGTCGGCGGCAAAGGGCACCGTTCCCGGCGTGGGCGCGCCGCCGTCGTGCCGGGTTCCGGTCGCCACGCCGATCACGGTCTGCAACGCGCCGTCGAGCATGCTGGGATGGACGATGTAGCGATTGTGGGTATCGGCTACGCAGGACGGCAGGCGTAGATGAGCCAGCACGTAGCGGCCGTCGAGGTCGTCGCCGGCGTGGAGGGCGACGATCGACCGGAAAGCGTCGCCGTAGCGGAGCGTGCCATCGCCCTGCCCGGCCGCGAGGGCCTTGCCATCCCACGCCGGAGCGGCGTTCGCGCGAAGCCCGTCGAGGTCTAGCCGATCGGGGCGGCGCGCGGAGGCATCCAGCACGACGATGCTGCCCTGGGCCAACACGGCTTCGTCGCGGGTTGCCGCGTCGCGTGTGTGGATGTCGAACGCGACGTCCCCCCCCGGCGAGGTCGTCAGTCGCGTATGCACGTCGGTGGCGGAACTCACGGCTAGGGGACGTATCCACGCGATGTCGCGCAGGCCTATCCCATGGTTCGTGCCGGTTTCTTCGGTCGAGAGCGTGGCGGCGCGGCAGGCCATCTCGATGTGGCAGGCGGCGGGCAGCGTCGGCCGGCCGTTCACCACGTGGTCGCGAAGGTAGAACTCCCGCCCGTCGAAGGTCGACGTGAAGCGCTGCGCGGCCAGCGTCGAGGTGTTCCGGTGCAGCAGTGGATGGAGCATCGAGGGAGCCGACGGGGCCGTCCCGACCGCTGCGTGGCCGTCGACCCAGTGCCGTTCGCGCTCGAAGGGATAGCCCGGCAAGGGGATGTGGCGCGGTGGCGGCGTGCCGAACAGGCGCGCCCAGGGCAGCGTGTAGCCCTGGCAATGCAGGTCGGCCAGGGCGTGCAGGATCTCGCGCTCGTCGGCGGCTGGCAGGTCGGTCTCGAGGCGCTCGAACAGCGCCAGCGCGTGACGTTGCTGGGCCGGCTGGCCGACGAACTCGCGCGGCGCCTCGCCGCGGAAGACGTCGGCCAGCCGCTCGCCGCCAGCCAGGCGGTCCAGCCGGTCCAGGGCGTGTTCGCGGTCGTCCACCGCCACCGCGCAGCGGTGTTCGAAGTGATGCCGGCCGCAGGCCAGTGTGTGGCTCATCGCGGTCAGCGCCGCTGCGTCCCAGTCGCCCGCGGCCAGCGTGTCCCGCAGCGCCGTGCAACGCCGCCGCAGCGCCGCGGCGCTGCGCGCGGACAGCAGCAGCGGCACGCTGCGCCGCGCCCACACCGGCGGATCGGCCAGGACGGCGTCCTCCAGCAGCACGTGCGCGTTGGTGCCGCTCATCCCGAACGCGCTCACCCCCACCCGCCGCGGCCGTCCCGGCACCGCCGGCCATGGCCGCGGCGACGTGTTCACCGCCAGCCCGCTGTCCTGCCAGGCCACGTAGTCGCTGGGCTGCTCGGCGTTCACACTGGCCGGAATCTGCTCATGGCGCAGCGCCATCACCGCGCCGACCAGACTGACCAGCCCCGAGGCCGCGAAGCTGTGCCCGAAGTTGCCCTTGGTCGAGGTCAGCGCGCAGGGCGAGCGGTCCGCCGGCCGCCCACCGAACACCGCGCGCAGCGCTTCGATCTCTACCGGGTCGCCCAGCCGCGTGCCGGTGCCGTGGGTGACCACGTAGTCGATGTCCGCCGCCGCCACCCCGGCCTGCCGATACACCTGCGCGATCAGCTGCGCCTGTCGCGCCCCGTTGGGCGCGGTGATCCCGTTGGTCTTGCCGTCGTAGTTGGTCCCGCTGGCCCGGATCACCGCGTACACCGGGTCGCCCTCGGCCCGCGCCCGCTCCAGCCGGCGCAGCACCACCGCCACCACCGCCTCCCCCGGCACCATCCCGTTGGCCCGCTGGTCGAACGCGTAGCAGCGCCCGTCCGGCGAGAGCATCCCCGCCTGGCTCATCCCCACGTAGGCCTGCGCGGTCAGCGACAGGCTTGCCGCCGCCGCGATCGCCGTGTCGCATTCCCCCGCGCGCAGGCTCAGGCACGCCTGGTGCAACGCCACCAGACCCGACGAGCACGAGGTGTTCAGCGCCATCGACGGGCCTTGCAGGTTCAGTACGTAGGCCAGCCGCGCCGCCAGGACCGCGTCGTGCGTGCCGGTCAGCGTGCCCTGCGCGCCGACCAGCGACTGGTACTCGCCCTGCTCTACCCCCACGAACGTCCCCACCGAGCGCGTGGCCAATTGCAACGGGCCGTGGCCGGCGTCCTCCAGCGCGTTCCACGCCTCCTGCAGCAGCAGCCGCTGGCGTGGGTCCATGCCCTGCGCCTCGCGCGGGGAGATCTCGAAGAACGCCGGGTCGAACTCCTCCACCCCCGGCATCGCCCCCAGCCACTTGCTCGCTAGCAGCCCCTGGGCGAAGCCTTCCCGCCAGTCGAAGCGTTCCAGTGCGATCTCTTCCACCACCTCGCGGCCCTCGGCCAGCACCCGCCACATCGCCGCCACGTTGCGCGCCTGCGGAAAACGCCCGCTCAGGCCCACGATCGCGATCGCCGCCGGCGCCAGCTCGGCCGTCTCGGCCGTCTCGGCCGGCGCGGTCGCCGATGCCGGGGCCGCCGGGACCATGGACGCGGTCGCCACCGTGTCCGTCTCAATCGGCTCAACGGCCTCGACCGTCGCGTAGCGTGCTTCCACCGCCGCGCGGTGCTCGCGCCACAGATAACCGCCCACCTGCTCCAGCGTGGCGTGGCTGAAGAACAGCGCCGGGGTCAGCGTCACCCCGTAGTGCGCCGATAGTTGCCTTGCCCATTGCGCCAGGCTGATCGAATCGAAACCGAAATCGGCCAGGTTGTCCTGCACCCGGATCTGCGCGCGCGGCAGCTTCAGCAACTCGCTGACCTGTTGCTTGAGCTCCCAGTGCAGGCACCCTTCCACCGTCAGCCCGCGCAACTCCGGCCGCCGTGCCGACGCGGCCGACGCCGCACCCCCCGTCGGCGGAGCTGCGGCCCTGCTGCCGGCCCCGCGCCCGCGCAGGATCGCCTCGATCCGCGCCCGCTGGCCGTGCATCAGCAGGTACGCCCCCGATGGCTGGCCCAGCGCCTGCTCGAAGAACGCCAGCCCCGCCGCCACCGGCAACGCCACCTGGCCGCTGCTGCGCAGGTACAGCCGCGTGTGCTCGGCCGCGCCCGCGCGCATCCCGCCTTCGGCCCACAACGGCCAGTTGATCGCTACCCGCCGCGCCGCGCCCGGCGCCTCCACCCACTGCGCCCAGGCCATCTGGAAGCGGTTGCCCATCGCGTAGTCGCCACCGCCGAAGTCCCCCAACACCGCCGCGCTGGAACTGAAGTAGCACACAAACGCCAGCGGCTGCCCGGCCATCACCGTGTCCAGGACCGCGCTGCCGTCCACCTTCGCGGCCAGCACCCCGGCCAGCGCCGAGGCCGTCTTCGCTGTCAACGGCGCCGGATCCAGCACCCCGGCCGCGTGCACCACTCCCTCGATCGCGCCCCATCGCGCCACCGCCTCGGCCACCCCGGCGTCCATCGCTGCCGCGTCGGCCACGTCCGCGGCCACGTAGAGCCAGTCGGTCTGGCCCAGCGCCGCCACCAGCGTCGCCCGCGTCGCCTCGTCCAGCGCACGTCGGCCGCTGAGCACCAGCTTCGCCGCGTAGCGCTCGCGCAGGCGGCGCGCCACGTGCAGGCCCAGTCCGCCCGCGCCGCCAGTGATCCAGTACACCCCGCCCTGACGTAACGTCGGTACCGGGGCCGACAGCGCATGGGCCACCATCCGCAAGCGCTCGCGCACCGCGCCGGCGCGATGCACCGCCCCGCCGTCCCCACCGGCCAGCTCGGTCCATACCCGCGCCGCCCAGTCGGAGGCGGACGCCGCCGCCGTGCCCTCGCCGACCAGCACCGTCACCGTCCAGTCGGGCACCAGCACGCCCAGCGAGCGCTCCAGCCCGATCCATGATTCGGCATGCGCCCGCGACGGACCGTCCGCGTAGGCCGCGCACAGCACCAGGTGGCCCGTCGTCACCCCCGCGGCCGCCAGCGCCTGCACCGCCGCGTACATGGCCGTGCCCTGCGCCGCATCCGCCGGCCCGGCCCAGGCCCCGGCGTAGACGATGCCCTCCCAGGGCACCGCGGTCTCGATCGCCGCGGCCACGGCCTCGCCGGCCACCGCCTCGATCCGCGCGTCCGCCTGTGCCGCGCCCAGCGCCGTGGCCGCCGCCGTCGCCACCGCCGCGTCCGTGCCGATCACCAGCAGCCGTCGCGGCGTCGTGGCCGTCGGTGCCGCCGCCGGCTCCCAGCGTTCCTGGAAGCTCAGCGCCTCCGGCGCCTCGGCTTCCTCGGCCTCCTCGGCCTTCGCCGCCAATGGCGGCGTACCCGGTGCCTCTACCCAATACGGCGTCGGTGCGAACGGGTACGTCGGCAGCGACAGGCGACCATGGGGCTGGGAGGCGAACAGCGGGGCGAAGTCGAGGTCGTAACCCTGGGCGTGCAGTTCGGCGATCGCGGCCAGGCGTTCCAGGTAGTCGTCGGTGGCCAGGGTCGGCAGACATTCCGCCATGCATTGCTCGCCGTATCGGCGCAGTGCCACCTCGCCTCCGCCCTGCAGTTCCAGGCCGCGCGAGACGTGAACCTGGGGCGCTTTGCCGCGAGCGAGCCATTTGCCCAGGCGTTGGACGAGTTCTTCCAGGCTTCCGCCCACGCAGGCCAGCCGGTGTTCGAAGTGCTTTCGCCCCATCAGCAAGGTGTAACTGACGTTGCCGCAGTCGATGGCAGGTTCGGCATCGAGGTGGGCGAGCAGGCGTTCGACCTGCTGGCGGAGTTGCGCCTCGCTGCGCGCGGAGAGCGCCCACAGGTAGCCGGGCCGCGGCGCCGTGGTGCGGGCGTGCGCCGGGGCCTGCTCGATCACCATGTGCGCGTTGGTGCCGCTGAGACCGAACGAGCTGACCGCGGCGCGGCGGACCTGCCCGGGGGCGACCGTCCACGGGCGCAGCGCGGTGGGCAGGTAGAAGGGGCTGTCGGCGAAGTCGATGTGCCGGTTGGGCTGGCCGTAATGCAGCGACGGGGCGATCTGTGCGTGGCGCAGGCACAGCAGCACCTTGAGCACGCCGGCCACGCCGGAGGCGGCGGTGGTGTGGCCCAGGTTGGTCTTGATCGAGCCGATCGCGCAGTAGCCCTGGCGGGCGCTGTCCTGGCGGAAGGCGCGGGTCAGGGCATGGAACTCGATCGGATCGCCGAGCTTGGTCCCGGTGCCATGCGCCTCGACCAGTTGGATGCCGTCGGCGTTGATGCCGAAGCGCTCATAGACCTCGCGCTCCAGGCGCTCCTGGGAGACCGCGCTGGGCGCGGTGATGCCGTTGGTCGCGCCGTCCTGGTTGATCCCGCTGCCGCGGATCACCCCATGCAGGTGGTCGCCGTCGGCCAGGGCGTCGTCCAGCCGCTTGAGCACCACCACGCCCACGCCCTCGCCGGGCACGAAGCCGTCGGCGCGGTCGTCGAAGGTGTGGCAGCGGCCGCTGGCCGAGAGCATGCCGGCGCGCTCGCCGCCCAGGTACAGGCCGGGGGTGGACTGGACGAAGACGCCGCCGGCCAGGGCCAGGTCGACCTCGCCGGCGCGCAGCGCCTGGCAGGCCAGGTGCATGGCCACCAGCGAGCTGGAACAGGCGGTGTCGACGGTGATCGCTGGGCCCTGCAGGTCCAGGTGATAGGCGATGCGCGCGGAGACCAGCGAGGTGGCCTTGCCCCACATCGCCTGGGCGGGCAGCGGGCCGGCCGGCAGGAGGTGGTAGTCGCCGCCGTTGTAGCCGGCGTAGACGCCGCAGCGCTGGCCGGCGATCGAGGCGCCGACGTGGCCGGCTTCCTCCAGTGCTTTCCAGGCCTCCTCCAGGAACAGCCGCTGCTGCGGGTCCATGTGGGTGGCTTCCAGGCCGGAGATGTTGAAGAACCGCGCATCGAAGTGGGCGATGCCGTCGAGGAAGCCGCCGCGCGGGCAGTACGCCGTGTCGCCCAGGATCGCCGGCATGTCCCAGCGGGTGACCGGCTCGGTCAGGTCGTCGCCGGCGGCCAGGTGGGTCCACAGGGTCGCCACGTCGGGCGAGCGCGGGTAGCGCCCGCTCAGGCCGACGATTGCGATCGGGGCGAGCGCGGAAGGCAGTGCGACCGGTGTCGACGTCGTTGTCGCCGTGGGTGCCGGTGTCGTTGCCGTTACCGGGGTGGGTGCCGGTGCCGGTGTCTCGGCCGCCGGCGGGGTGCCGTCGAGCGCGGCGGCGAGGGTGTCGCGGTAGCGCTGGACCAGGTGGGCGGTGAGCTTGTTGACCGTGCTGAAGTCGAACACGCTGGTGCTGGTCAGCGTGGTGCCCAGGGTGGCGTTGATCGCCTCTACCGTGCGCACGCCCAGCAGCGAGTCCAGGCCGTACTCGGCGAACGATTCGTCTGGATGGATCGCGGCCATCTCCACCATCAGCGCCTCGGACAGCGTCTCCAGGACCACCTGGCGCACGTGCGCCTGCAGGCGTGCCGTGTTCACCGGCGCGGTGGCCGGGGTGATGGCCGGCGCGAGGTCCGCCGCCGGCGTGGCAACCGCCGTCGCCGGCGCGCTGTCGGTCACGACCGCCGCGTCGCTACGCAGGACCACGCCGTCGCTGACCGCGGTGATCACCTGCGTGCCGGCGTGCAACTCGGGGGTGAGGAAGCGCACCGGCGCGTAGCCTTCCGCGTGCAGCGCCCGCGCCCAGCGCGCCGGAGCCAGCAGCGGCGAGCCCGGTTCGCGCAGCGCCGCGTCCTCGAAGCGCCACCAGCCCTCCAGCAGGCCGAAGGTCAGGTGGCCTAGCACGCTGTTGCTGCTCAGCTCGTTCAGCAGCAGGATCCCCTGCCCCTTTAGCACTGCCTTGACGTGGCCCAGCGCCTGGCGGATGTCGCGCGTGGCATGGACCACGTTGGTCGCGATCACCACGTCGTAGCCGTGCTCTTCCACGCCCTGCGCCGCGGGCGCCTTCTCCAGGTCGAACACCTGCCCGCGCAGGTACGGCACGTGCGGCGCGTATTGCGCCTGGGCGTGATGCAGGAATGCCTTGGACAGGTCGGTGTAGGCGTACTCGGCCACGTGCGCGGCGTACGCGCCCAGCGCGGCGAAGACCACCGCGCTGGTCCCGCCGGTACCCGCGCCCACCTCCAGCACGCGCAGCCGCGTGGCCGGGTCCTGCGCCAGGCGCGCGCGCAGGTAATGGACCAGCGCCTGCGCCACCACCGTGTTGCAGTGGTCGGTCAGCGGGTTGCCCCGGTACATCCCCTCCACCCGCTGCAGCGTCGCCTGCGGGAACACCACCGCCGTCGCCGCCTGCTCGCCGCGCAGGATCGCCGGCAGCGCCGCCTGCGTGGCGTCGACCAGCGCCAGGGACGCCGCGTCCTCCCCGCCGGCCGCTACCCAGGTCGCCCAGCGCGGCGCCACCGTGGCGTCGGCCGGGCCCTGCAACGCCGACAGCACCGCCGCCTCGTCGCCCCAGTGCGCACGCAACAGCCGCTCGGTCTGTGCCCACCAGCGCGTGTACGCCGGGGCGAGCGCCGCGCCCGCCTTCCACGCCGCCAACGACGCGCACGGCGCCGCCGGACCCAGCTCGCGCAGGCGCTGCACCAGCACCTCCAGCAACAGCGCGTGCAGGGCCTGCGCCCGCGCCTGCGTGGCCGCCGTCGGCGCCGGGCCGGCATACGCCGGCGGCACGAAGTCGGCCAGCGCCTCGGCCAGCGGCGGCGCCGAGGCATCCACCGTGACCTGCCCCGTGCCCAGCCGCACCCCCTGCAACGCCCCCGCGCGGGTGGTGCGCAGGTACGCCACCCGTTCCAGCGGGCTGGCCAGCACCCGCTCCAGCACCGCCAGGCCCTCGGCCGGGGCGATCGTGTCCATCCCCGCCTCGGTCAGCCAGTGGCGGAAGCTCTCCAGCGCTCCGGCCGTGGCCGTGCTCGCCCAATACCCCCAGTCGATCACCCGCACCGCGCAGCCCAGCGTCGCCGAGCGCGAGGCCACGTAGGCGTCCAGGAACGTGCTGCCGGCCGCGTAGTTGCTCTGCCGGCGGGTCTTCTCCAGGGCCTGGATCGAGGAGAAGAACACCATCGCGTCCGTCACGTGCCCGGCGAACGCCTCGACCACGCCCACCGTCGCGGCCACCTTCGCCGACAGGCCGGCCTCGAAGCGCGCCGTGTCCATGTGCGCCAGGTCGCTACCGCCCATCGCCAGGGTCGCGTGAATCACCCCGTGGATCACCCCGTGCCGGGCCAGGATCGCCTCGCGCACCCGGCCCATCGCCGCCACGTCGCGCGCGTCCACCGACAGGTACGTGGGCGCCTCGCCCCAGGCCGCCAGACGCGTGCGACGCGCCTGGATCGTCGCGTCCTCCGCCCGCCGGCCCAGCCAGACCACCCGCGCGCCGTACTGGCGCACCAGGTGCTCGCTGAGCACCTGGCCCAACTCGCCCGCGCCCCCGACGATCGCGTAGACCCCACCGATACGGAACGCCGGTGCCGACGCCACGGGCAGCGCGCAGGGCACGCAGACCGGCCGGTACCAGCGCCCGTCCCGCTGCGCCCGGCCGTTGCCGTCGGCATCCGCCGGCCAGGCCAAGCAGGCCTCCAGCGAGGGCGGCGCCACCTCGGTCGCGTCCGCTTCGCCTACCTCGTCGATCTCATCCTCCAGGTCGAACAGCCGCAGCCGCCATGCCGGATGCTCCTTCGCCGCGCTGCCCACCAGACCCCACACGCTTGCGTGCGTGGGATCGATCGCCTCGCCGGCCAGCACCGGCTGGCTGCGCCGGGTCAGTACCGTCAGCGACAGCGGTGCGGCCGCCGCCGCGAAGGCCTGCAACAGCGCCAGGCCAGGCATCACCCCCGCCGCCTGGCCGGCCACGATCGCCGCCCCCGTCACCGACTCCCGCGCCGACGGCAGCGGCCAGAACCAGTGCGCGATCCCGGCCAGCGCCGCGCGCCGCAACGGCACCGCGGCCGCCGCCAGCACCTCGGCGGCCGGATACCGCGCCCGCCAGCGGGCCTGCCGCGCCGGGTCGTCCTCGACGATCGCCCAGCCCGTGCCGTCGTGCCGCGCGCGCGCCACCGGCACCTCGACCGTCGCGATCGGCGCCCAGCCCGGCACCAGGGTCAGTGCACCGCTCAACGGGAACGCCGGCGCCGCCTCGCACGTCTCGTTCATCCGTTCATCCGTTCCCGCGTTCCGCGTCGGTGCCATCGGCTCCATGGGCTCCGTGATCTCCCCGGCCGGTATCGGCGCCGAGGGCACCCAGTAGCGCGAGCGCGCGAACGGATAGGTCGGCAACGGCACCCGCGCATACCCACCACCGGCGAACAGCCGCCCGTAGTCCAGCGGCTCGCCCTGCACGAACAGTTCGGCCAACCGCTCCAGCCGCTGCCGGTACGCCGTCGCGTCCGTCACCGGCAGCGTCGCGCACGCAGCCAGGCAGGCCTCGCCTTCCGCGCCGTGCGGCCCGCCCTCGGGCACGCCCCGCTCGCGGATCTCGCCCGCGCGCACCGCGCCGGCTTCCCCGGCCAGCCAGCCGGCCAACTGCCGGCCCAGCCCGTCGATGTCCTCGCTCACGCAGGCCAGCCGATGGGCGAAGTGCCGCCGGCCCGTCAACAGCGTGTGACTCACGTCAGCCAGCGCGTGCCCACGATCCTCCGCCAGCCACGCCGCCAGGCGCTGCGCCTGCGTGCGCAGCTGCGCCGCGCTGCGCGCGGACAGCACCACCAGATGCGCCGGCCGCGTCACCGCCGCGCGCGCGCGCACCGGCGCTTCCTCGATCACCAGGTGCGCGTTGGTGCCGCTCATGCCGAAAGCGCTGACCGCCGCCCGGCGGGGCCGCGAGGCCCCGGCGGCGTCGGTGCGGGCAGGCCAGTCGCGCAGCGACGTGTTGACGAAGAACGGACTGTCGTCCAGGTCGATGCGTGGATTGCAGACGCGGAAGTGCAGCGAGGGCGGCATCTGGCGATGGCGCATCGACAGAAGCACCTTGAACAGCCCAGCGATGCCCGATGCGGCGAGGGCGTGGCCGAGGTTGGTCTTGATCGAGCCGATCGCACAGTATCCGCGCCGCGCCGTGTGCCGTCGGAAGGCGCGCGTCAGCGCACCGACTTCGATCGGGTCGCCCAACCTGGTGGCGGTGCCATGCGCCTCCACCATGTCGATGCCGTCCGGATCGATGCCGAAGGTGTCGTAGACCTGGCTGTGCAGGCGCTCCTGCGAACGCGCGCTCGGCGCCGTGATGCCGTTGGTTGCACCGTCCTGGTTGATGCCCGAGCCGCGGATCACGCCGTGGATGACGTCGCCGTCGCGCAGCGCATCTTCGAGCCGGCGAAGCAGCACGGCGCCGACGCCTTCGCCCGGGACGAAACCGTCGGCGCGGTCATCGAAGGTATAGCAGCGACCCCCGGCGGAAAGCATGCCGGCCGCACCCGGTCCGCCGTAGGTCGCCGGTGCGCAACCGATCGCCACGCCACCGGCGATGGCCAGGTCCAGCTCACCGTTCCACAGCGCCTGGCAGGCCAGGTGGACGGCCACGAGGGCGCTCGAGCAAGCGGTGTCGACCGCGATCGCCGCTCCTTGCAGGTCGAGGTGATAGGCGATGCGCGAGGCGAGGATCGATGAGGCGTTGCCCCACATGGCCTGTGCCGGCGCGCTGGCATCGAACAGTAGGCCGTAATCGCCCGGCTCGCAGCCGACGTAGACGCCGCACGATTTTTCCTGGATGTCGGCGCCGGCATAGCCGCCGTCCTCCAGCGCCCGCCAGCATTCCTGCAGGAACAGCCGCTGCTTGGGATCCATGTAGCGGGCTTCGACGCCCGAGATGTTGAAGAACAACGCGTCGAACTCGTCGATGCCGTCGAGGAAGCTACCCTGCGCCGACGCCGCGACGAGGGCGTCGCCCCAGCGCGAGGACGTTTCCACCAAGTCGTCGCCGGCGGCGAGGTGACGCCAGAGCGCGTCGAGGTCGTCCGAATGCGCGAACCGTCCCGACATCCCCACGATGGCGATCGGTCCCTTGCGGGCCACGACGGTCACGTCGCCGGACGACGACGCCGCGACCGACCGGCTCGTGCCCGTGGGATCCGGCGCGGATGCGACCGACCCCGCGTCGGGAGCGTTCGCGAGGATATGCCCGGTCAACTGGTTCACCGAACTGTGGTCGAAGATGACCGTGGTGTCGAGTCCGAGCGACAACGCCGCATTGATCGCGTCGACGAATTCGACGCCCACGATCGAATCCAGCCCGTAGTCGGCGAAGGCGGCCCCGAGATCGACCTCGTCGGTGTCCAGGCGAAGCACCTTGCAAAGGGCGCCGAGCACCGTGCGCGCGACATGGACGCGATGGACCGCGAGGGCGTCGCCGCCGAGCCGCGCGCCTTCGACGCCGGACGGCGAGGAGGCGTCGCGACGTGGCGTGGTGAACACCCGCCCGTCGCTTCGACCGACCACGACGTCGCCGTCGCCGTCGTCCGCGGCGACGAACAGATCGAGGAAACCCTCGCCCGCGAGTCGCCGCGACCATGCATCGCCTTCGCGGCGCCCGTGCAGCACAAGCAGGCCGTTGCGGCGAAGCATCGCTTTCCAAGGGCACGGAGCGCCTATCGCTGCCTGCCCGGTATCCGTTGCCAGGTGGACGACCACGAGATCGTAGGGCTCGGCCGGCGCCGCGTCAGCGTGGCCGAACGACACGAAGGGAGCGCGGGCCCTGAAACGCACCGTCTCGGCGGCATCGGCCAGGCGAAAGTCGGCGATATCGGCCGCATGCGCCTGCAGCCGCTCAAGCAACGCGGCGGTCGCCTCACCGTCTCGGGCGCCGATGTCGAGTACCCGGACCGGGTCGCGGACCGCATCCGCCGTGACCTCGCCTCGCTGTTCCACGTAGGCCACGACAATCTCGGCGATCGCCGCGTTGAGCTGCCCGGATACCGCAGACCTCATGTGGTGCTCCCTCGTGTCGCGTCGTCTTGCCCCAGGGTGGCCAGGCGCCCCACCCGCTCCCGCAGACGTGCCATGTCGGGCATGGCCGCTCCGACCTGCACCGTGATCTCGCCCTGCGCACTCACGCCTTCGACGAGCACCGGCTTTTCCGTCTTGACGATACCCATCTGATCGAGCGGGCCGTCGAGCAGGCGATCCAGCGCATCCATTGCCTCGGCGGCGCCGATGAGTCCGATACCCATCTTCGCCATGTGCGCGAAGCCGTCGAGTTCGACGTTTTCCACTCGATCCCAGAATCCCCAATTCATCGTTTTTACCACAGGCACGGACGCGCCGGCCCGTTGCCGAAGCCATCGCGCATACGCGTCGGAGAACGTGCAGGCCGCGGCATAGCCCGCGTGCAGCGGCGTACGGATGAACGCGATCATCGAGGAGAAGAACACGACCTCGCGCACCGACTCGCCGCCGAACACGTCCATCGCATGGATGGCGACGTCGACCTTCGCGCGAAGCGCCGCCCGTACGTGGCCTTCCTCGGTATCGGCCAGCGCCCGCGGATCCAGCAGGAGGGTCGACAGCACGAGGCCGTCGATGCACGCGTAATCGTCGCGGATCCGCGCACGCGCGCGTTCGAGCGACGCCGGATCCGTCGCATCGGCGGCGACGTAGGCGGGTGCGGGTCCCAGCGTCGCCAGGCGATCGATGTCCGCCTGGATGCGCTCGTCGAGCGGACGGCGCCCGATCCAGACGACCTTCGCCCGCTCGCGACGGATCATGTGTTCGGTCCATGCCTTGCCGATGTGCCCCGCTCCGCCGATCACGACGTAGACGCGTCCTTCCTCGCGCGCAGGGGCCACGTCGTGCCGGGAGCGGATGCGCACCAGGTGCCGCCGGAACCAGACGCCGTCGCGCCACGCCCAGGGATGGGCACGAGCGTCGGCCGGCACGGAAGACCAATCGCGACCCGCCCATGACGCGTCATCCGCGCAATCCAGCAAGCGCAGCGACCAATGCGGAAATTCCTTCGCCAACGAACCGGCCAGGCCGTGCACACCCGCATGCGCCGGTGCGATCGCTTCGCCCTCGTGCACGTGCAACGCCTGGAACGTGACGATCGTCCATGCCAGCGGACGCGTGCCGTGGTCGAGCGCGAGCAACGCCTTGAGCAGCCGGAAGACGTAGAGTACGCCGTCCTCCTGCAGGCCGATCAGCTCCCTGTCGAGCGCGGGCCGCGACGGCGGGGCGATCCAGATGACGTGGTCGAAGTCGTTCACGTCGGCGAGCTTGCGGGCGAGGCTGGCGATATCGTCGCGCGCGTCGACGCCGGCAAAGCGCGCCGACGGGTAATGGCCGCGTATGGCGTCGCCCGTGGCGTCGTCGGCGCCGATGACCAGCGGACGAAGGCTCGGGCAGGTGAACGCGTTGGCCGGATCGTCGACGAGGAGGCCGGCCGCAACCGGCTCCCAGTGCGGCAGCACGTATTGCATGCCGATCGACATCGACGATGCCGGGACGCTGGCCGGAACGAAGTCGGATACCTGTCTGGTTTCGTCCGGCACCACGTCGTCGAGCCAGTAGCGCTGGCGGCTGAACGGATACGCGGGAAGTCGCAGTCTCCGCGGTGTTCGCGCACCGGCAGGCTCGTTCAAGGACACATCGTATCCCTGGCAGTAGAGGTCGCCCATGGTCGCCAGCGACTCGCGATAGGCAGCCCTGTCGGATGCCTGCGAGGCCAGCCTGGCGGCTACGGTCGTTGCGTACGAGCGCAGCGAGGGTCGCTCGACGAAATCGCCGGTCACGCGTCCCCTGGCCACCGCGTGCGAACGCGAACCTGCCTGCGCGGCTTCGATGAGCGACAACGCCTGTGCCGGGTCTTCCGCCACGATAGCGCAGCGATGGGCGAAATGGCGGCGGTGCCGCAGGAGCGTGTGGCTGAGCGCGTCGAGCCGTGCGGCGTCCCATGACGGGTCGCGCAACATCGCCGCGAGATCGCCGAGGCGATGCGACAGCGCAGCGTCCGTTGCGGCGGAAACGGCAAGCAGGAAAGCCGGGGCATGGGCCGAAACGACATCGCCCTCCGCGCCGCCTTCCTGGACCAGCACGTGCGCATTGGTGCCGCTCATCCCGAACGCGCTGACGGCGCCGAGCCTGCGCCGGTCCATGCGTCGTGGCCACGGCGTGTTTTCGCGATTGACCCGAAACGCGCTGCGCGACCAATCGACGTAGTCGCTCGGCTCTTCGCAGTGCAGGCTCGCGGGGATCGTTTCGTGGCGCATCGCCAGCACCAGGCTGACCAGGCTGACCAGGCCGGATGCCGCAAAGCTGTGGCCGAGATTGCTCTTGGTCGACGTCAGTGCGCAGTGACCCGGCGGCGTGCGTCCGTCGTTGAACACCTCGTCGAGCGCGGCGACTTCCACCGGATCGCCCAGTCGCGTACCGGTACCGTGGGTCACCACGTAGTCCACGTCCGCCGGAACCGCGTCCGCACGAGCGAGGGTCTGGCGGATGAGCGCCGCCTGCGCGGCACCGTTGGGTGCCGTGATGCCTTGCGTCTTGCCGTCGTAGTTGATGCCGCTGGCGACGATGATCGCGTGCACGACGTCGTCGGCGGCGCGTGCGTCCGACAGCCGCTTGAAGACGAGGGCGACCACCGCTTCCGCTGGCACCATGCCATTGGCGCGTCGATCGAACGCGAAACAGCGGCCGTCCGTCGACAGCATGCCCGCGGCGCTCATCCCGATGTACGGGTGAGGCGTCAGCACGAGGTTCACGGCCGCCGCGACGGCGGCATCGCAGTCGCCTGCGCGCAGGCTCACGCAGGCCTGGTGAGCGGCCACGAGGCCAGAGGCACACGACGCGTTGATGGCCATGGCCGGGCCGTGCAGGTCGAGCGAGTACGAAAGCCGTGACGCCAGGATGCCGTCATGGTTGCCGGTGAGACTGGCCTTGGCACCCGCGAGTAACTGGTAGTCGCCCTGCTCGACGCCCACGAACATGCCGACCCGGTCCCGCGCGAACTGGGCATCGCCGTAGCCGGCGTCTTCCAGCGCATGCCACGCCTCCTGCAGCAGCAGGCGCTGCCTGGGGTCCATGGCCGCGGCGTCACGGGGCGATATCTCGAAGAACAGCGGATCGAACTCGTCGATGCCCGGCATGGCCCCGAGCCACTTGCTCGCCATGGCCGGCACACCTTCGCGCCGTCCTTCGCCGAAGTGCCCGCGCCAGTCGAAACGGTCCAGCGGAATATCCGTGACCACGTCGCGGCCTTCCACGAGGATGCGCCAGAGCTCGTCGATGTCGCGCGCCTGTGGAAATCGGCCGCTCATGCCGACGATCGCGATGTGCTCGTCCATCGGTGCGCGTTCCGCCGGAACGGCCGTCGCCGGCGCCGGGGCGGCCGGGATAGGAGCTGCCGGCGGTTCAGTCGGCGACGGCAGGTCGCGGTCGCCGTAGACCTGGCGCAGACGTGTTTCGTAGTGCTTCAGCAGATAGGCCGCCACGTGCCGGATGGTCGGCTGGCTGAAAAAGATCGCGGGCGACAGCTCGATGGCGTAGTGGGTCGATACGCGACGGGCCAGCCGCGTCAACGTCATCGAGTCGAAGCCGAACTCCGTGAGGTTGCGATTCGGTTCGATCCGTTCGCGGGCCAGTTCGAGCAGCCCGGCGACGTGGTCGGTCAGTTCCCATGCCACGCATTGTTCGAGGGTAAATCCACGCAACGCGCCGCGTGCCGCGGGCAACGAAGGTTCCACGACGGGTGTCGCGGCGATCCGACCGACCGCCGCCTCCACGCGTGCGCGCAGTCGCGCGTCGTCCCCGTACAGCACCGTGGCGGCGCCCCGCGCCGTCACGAGCCGATCGAAAATCGGCATGCCCTGCACTTCGCCGAGCGCCCGCATGCCAGCGCCTTCCAGGTAGAGGTGCGTGCGTTGCGGATCGTCGTCGCTGCCCATCCCGTCGCCGTCCCAGAAGGGCCAGCCGATCGACGACACACGCCGATGGGACACGCTGCCCAGGTGTTCCGCGTACGCCATCTGGAAACGGTTGGCCACGGCGTAGTCGAAACTGCCGAAGTCGCCAAGCGTAGCCGCCGCCGAGGCGAAGCAGCACAGGAAGGCCGTTTCGTCGCCACTGCGCAGGACCTCGTCGAGCACGAGCGTACCCTGAACCTTCGGCCGCATCACCTCGCGCGCCTGCGCGGCCGACCGGTCGAAGAGCGTATCGCGCGCTTCGATGCCGGCCGCGTGGATCACGCCGTGCAGGTCGCCGAAGCTCACACGGATCTGTCGCATACCCTGTGCCACCTGTGCCGCGTCGGCCACGTCCATGGACAGGTAGTCCACGCAGTGGCCCGCGCGTCGCAGTGCTGCCAGCCGTGCCGCGACATCGGCTGCATGGGGACGACGGCCGGCGAGCACGACGTGCTCCGCGCCCGCGCGCGACAGGTGCGCGGCGAAGCGCATCCCGAGCGCGCCGAGTCCGCCGGTGATCAGGAATGTGCGCCCACGAGCGTCGAGTACGTCGTTCGAAGATGCATCGACATCGGCCACGCTGGACACGTAGCGGACATCGCCGGAATGACAGGTGTTTCGCAGTTCGGACGCGAAGAGTTCGCCGATCATCGCGGGAAAAAAAGCGGTCTTCCAGGCCTGGGGGCCCTTCGCCCCCGCGTCCGAGATCATCACCGCGCAGGCCATGTCGGACTGGATCACGCGCAGCGTGCGCTCGATGCCGATCCACGATTCAGCATGGCAACGACCGATCGCGTCGGCATACGTCGCGCACAGCAGCAGCCGTGGGCAGCGAAGGCGCAACGCGTGCAGGGCGCGCAGCAAGTCGAGTGGTCCATGCACCGCTTCGGCATCGACCGGCTCCAGCGGGTGCCCGAGATACACCAGCGCATCCACCTGGCCCGCCAGATCCGACCACGCTACCGTCAATCCGGCGGAGAGGTCGTCGATCATGACGAAACGTACCTCGACGTGCGGTGCCGCGTCGGCGAAGGCTGCCCGCGCACCGTCGTGGAATCCTGCGGCGACGATGCAGACGATCCGCCGCAGGTCCGCCGGCGTGGCTCCGATCGTCCGCGCGGGCACCCACGCTTCCCGCAGGATAAGCAGACCGGGCGCCGCCCGCTGCGTCGGCATGCTGCCCCTCGAAACCTGCTTCAGGCGTTCGAGCGCCGCGTCCCTGGACAGTCGCCCCGCCTTGAGTTCACCCAGGATGTATTCGATGGAGTCGCTCACTTAGGTCACCTCGTCCTCGACCGGCCGGTCGTCCCGGTCGGTGCCGGACACGTGCCGCACGCGCGCCGCGGCGCTGTCGACGTCCAGCGTCCCGCGCATCACCGCGTCGACGATGTCATCCAGTGGCGCGGCGACGGTGGGCGTCTGCAACCAGTACGTCTCGCAGGCGAAGGGATATGTCGGCAGCGGGATACGGCGGCATGCGTCCGCCACGAACAGTGCCGCGTAGTCGAGCCGGCGTCCCGCGACGTATAAGCTGGCAATCGTCGCCAGGTCATCGAGGTAATCCTTCGGCGCGGGCACCTGCGCGGCGTGCGCGATGCACGCCATGGCGCGCGCCAGGGACGCCTCGTCGATGACCGGGTTTTCGACGATGCCCGCGACGATGCCCTCCGCCGCGCCTTCCATCGCCCATGACCGCAGTCTCGCGCCGAGCTCACGCACGTTGGCCGCCACGAACGCGAGGCGGTGGCCGAAATGCTTGCGCCCTTTCATGAGGGTATAGGCGACATCGGCGAGTTCGACTTCGTGCGTTTCCAGGTGGACGGCCAGACGATGAGCCTGTTCCTTCAACTGCTCGGGCGTTCTCGCCGACAGCACCACCAGATGGGCCGGCCGCGCGACTGGCCGGACGGCCACGGGTGGCGCCTGCTCGATCACGCAATGCGCGTTGGTGCCGCTGAAGCCGAACGAATTCACCGCCGCCGTGCGCGGCACGCCCGGCGGTGTCTTCCAGTCGCGCAGTTGCGTGTTCACGTAGAACGGCGTGCCCCGCAGTTCAATGTGTTCGTTCAATCGGTCGAAGTGCAGCGTGGGCGGCAGTTTGCGGTGCCGCATGGCGAGCAGCACCTTGATCACGCTTGCCACGGCCGCTGCTGTGAGCGCGTGGCCGATGTTGCTCTTCACCGAGCCCAGGGCGCAGTAAGGCGTTTCGCAGGGCTCCTTCGGATGTGCGGCCCGGAATGCGTGCACAAGCGCTTCCACCTCGATGGGGTCGCCCAGTTTCGTACCGGTGCCGTGGGCCTCCACGAGGGTGATCGTGCGCGGGTCAATGCCGAAGCGCTCGTGCACCTCGCGCTCGAGCGCGATCTGTGATTTCACGCTTGGCGCGGTGATGCCGTTGGTCTTTCCGTCCTGGTTCACGCCCCATCCGCGAAGCACGCCGAGAATATTGTCGCGATCACGCCGAGCGTCTTCCAACCGCTTGAGCAGGACCACACCGACGCCTTCGGCGGGAACGAAGCCATCGGCCGTCTGGTCGAACGCGGCGCAACGGCCCGAATGCGAGAGCATGCCCGCGTGCGATGTGGTGAGATGGATCGCCGGTCCGCAGAGGACGCAGACGCCACCGGCGAGCGCGAGGTCGGCCTGGCCGAGCAACAGGCTGTCGCAGGCGCTTGCGATGGCGACAAGCGACGATGAGCAGGCCGTGTCGATGGCCAGGCACGGGCCTTTCAGGTCGAGGAAATACGAGATGCGCGCGGCAAGGATCGACGAGCTGCCGCCGATCAGTCCCTGTGCCGAGGCGGCGTCGCCGCCCATGCCGTAATCGCCCGAGCCGCAGCCCGCGAACACGGCGGTGCGGCTGCCGGAAAGCGTCGACGGATCCACCGCGGCGTCCTCGATGCACTCCCAGCAGGCTTGTAGAAACACACGTTGCTGCGGATCCATGATCTTCGCCTCGGCCGGCGCGATGCCGAAGAACTGCGGGTCGAACTGGGCCACGTCGTCGATGGCCCCCATCGCGCGGCAGTATGTCGTGCCGACCTCGTCGCCGCCGGGCGCGAAGAAATCGTCGATCCGCCAGCGCTCCACGGGGACGTCGCCGACGCAGTCCCGGCCCGACGCGATGTTCTCCCAGAACGCCTCCGCGGTGGCCGCGCGAGGGAACCGGCCCGACATGCCGATGATCGCGATGCCCTGGCGCAGCGACGGCGGATCGAACGCGTTTTCCACAGAGACCGAGGCCGCCGACGCGTCGGCCGATAAGTCCGGGGCCTCGTTCGCCCGGGATACCGGCGCGGGCGGTACCGGATCGGGATCGACGGGTGACGGCGGGGACGAACGGTCGATGGCGGCGTCCTGCGCCGGCGCGCCCTGCTCGCGCAAGGCATCGCGCAAGTAGGCGGTCAATTCGGCGATCGTCGGGTAGTCGTAGAGACGAGTGGCCGGCAGGCTCAGGCCGAAGTGACGGTTGATCACGTGAGTCCATTCCACGCCGATGATCGAATCCAGGCCCAGTTCGACGAAAATGTCGTCGCGCCCGATGTTCGCCTCCTCAATGAACAAGGCCTTCGCCAGCGTCTCGGTCAGCACCGCGGCGATGGCTTCGGGCGAAGGCAGGTCGGCCGTGGTTACGGGTGGGGATGCCGGCGGTGGCGCGACCGTCTTGACCACGGGTGCTGCGACGGTGTCCGTCGGCGTCGGCGCGATGACGACGCTCGCGTTCACCGTGCCGCTCGTGCCACCGGAAAGCGTGCGCAACGCCACGGCGGGTTTTCCTGAGGTCTTGCGCACGGGCGCGAACGCTTCCTTCGCATCGCGATCCGGCGCCGGGACACGGGGTGCGGCCGCCGCGGCATGCATGCCGGTGGGATCCTCGATGGTGCCGAACCAGTGCCGCTCTCGCGCGAAGGGATAGGTGGGCAGCGGGCGGATGCGCGGCGACATACCGACGTGCAGTTCGCGCCAGTCGACGGCCAGGCCCTTGGCCCACAGCTCCAGCACCTTGGCGTACTTGCCGCGGGCCAGCCACTTGGCCACCGCCTCGCCCAGCTCCTCGTCGGCGCTGAAGATCGCCAGCGCGTCCTTGTGCGCCTTGACCTCGCCGTGGTGCAGCACCTCGCCTTCCGCATCGGGCTCGCCGGCCTCGCCGGCCAGAAAGCGTTCCAGCGTCGCGCGCAGCGCGGCCATCGAGACGGCGGTGAAGCCCAGCCGGTGTTCCATCGCCTCGCGGCCCACCTGCAGGGTGTACGCCACCTCGGCCAGGTCCGCGTCCGTCCAACCCTCGCGATCGCACGCCGCCAGTAGCTGCGCCGCCCGCTCGCGCAGCGCCTGGTCGGTGCGTGCCGACAGCACCACCACCGCCGGCCGCGATGGCGTCACTGCGGTCGGCGCGACCGCCGCCGCCACGTATTCCTCGACGATCACGTGCGCGTTCGCGCCCCCGGCGCCGAACGAGGAGATTCCCGCCACTCGTGGGTATTCCCGCTCCTGCCCGTCCACCGTCAGCCGCGGACGCGGCCAATCGGCCAGCGTGCGCTGCACCCGGAACGGCGTGGCCGCGAAATCGATGTTCGGGTTCGTCGTCGCCGCATGCAGGCTCGGCACCAGCTGCCCGTGACGCATCTGCAGCAGCACCTTGGTCAGCCCGGCGATCCCCGCCGCGCTCTCGCAGTGGCCGATGTTCGACTTGGCCGAACCGATCGCGCAGAACTGCCGGTCGTCCGTGGCGAAAGCCTGGGTCAGCCCGGTGATCTCGATCGGATCGCCCAGCTGCGTGCCCGTGCCGTGCGCCTCCACGTAGCTCACCGCCCGCGCCGGTATCCCGGCCCGGGCCAATGCCGTGGCGATCAGGTCGCGCTGGGCCAGCGGGTTGGGCACCGTGTAGCCGTTGGTCTTGCCGTCGTGGTTGATCGCCGTGGCGCGGATCACCCCGTGGATCGCGTCGCCGTCGGCCTCGGCCCGGGCCAGCGGCTTGAGCAGCGCCACGCCCACCCCCTCGCCCGGGACGAAGCCGTCGCCGTCGGCGCCAAAGCTGTGGCAGCGCCCGCTCGCCGAGAGCATGCGGCTGCTGCACATCATCGCGTAGTTGGCCGGGTGCAGGTACAGGTTCACCCCGCCGGCGAAGGCCATCTCGCAGTCGTCGCGCAGCAGGTGCTCGCACGCCTCGTGGATCGCGGTCAGCGACGAGGAGCACATCGTGTCCACCGGCATGCTCGGGCCCTGCAGGTTCAGCGCGTAGGACACCCGGTTGGCCAGCGAGCCGAACGAGGTCCACGGCGCCACCGTCTCGCCGCGCTGCCACAGCGCCGGACCGTACAGGTCGAAGCCGGTCTTGGTGATTCCGGCGAATACGCCGACCCGGCGGTCGTGGGCGCGGGCGAAGCGCTCGCGCGTGTAGCCGGCGTGTTCCATCGCCGCCCAGCAGGCCTGCAGGAAGATCCGCTCCTGTGGGTCGAGATTCATCGCCTCGCGTGGCGAGATGTTGAAGAACCGCGCGTCGAACTCGGCGAAGCCGTCGAGGAAGCCGCCCCACTTGCTGTAGCTGCGGCCGGTGGCGATCGCCCGCTCCATGTCCGGCTCGTGGAAGCCGTCCAGCGACCAGCGCTCGGCGGGAATCTCGCCGATCGCGTCGCGACCGGCGGCCAGGTTGTCCCAGAACGTATCCAGGTCAGCCGCGCCGGCGTAGCGGCCGCTCAGGCCAACGATAGCGATCGCCCGCTCGGCGGGCGCGGGGCGTGGCGCAGGAGACGGAGTCGGCGCTGGCCGAGGTTCATGGTCGGCGCCCGGAGCGACCGGGGTCGCGTCGCCGGTCCAGCGCGCGCACGCCGCCGGGTCGCTGGCGATCAGGTGCGCGGCCACGCCGGCCAGGGTCGGGTACTCGTAGAACAGGGTCTTGGAGACCTCGCCGAACACGGTCGCCAAACGCGCGTTCAACTGCATGACCATGATCGAATCGATGCCGTAGCTCTCCAGCGGCTCGTCCACGTCGATCCGCGATGCGCTCAGCTTGGTCGCCGCGGCGAACAGCGCCTGCACCCGCGCGAGCACGCGCGGGCCCAGCGTCGCCGCCGGTGCCGCGACCGATGTCGATGCCGATGTCGATGTCGAGGGCGGTACCGACGGCGACTGCGCCGGGCGCGTGGCGCCGTACAGCACCTGCACCTGCGCCTGGCCGCTCGCATAGGCCTGCGCGAACGCCGTCATCGCCGCCGCCGTCGGCATCGCCTCGATCCCCGATACGCGCAGCTCCTCGTGGCGCAACGCGTCCACCCGCATGCCGCCCTCCTCCCACAGCGGCCAGCCCACCGACAGCGTGTGCCCGTGCGCCTCGCCCCGGGCCACCGCCGCCGAGCGCTCCTGCGCGTACGCATCCATGAACGCGTTGGCCAGCGCGTAATCGCCCTGCCCCACGTTGCCGTGCGCCCCCGTCGCCGAGGAGAACAGCACGAAGCAATCCAGCGGCAGCTCGCGCGTGGCCCGGTCCAGCAACACCGTGCCGCGCACCTTCGGCGCCAGGACCGCCGCGTAGTCGGCCTCGCGCTTCTTCAGCAGGAACCCGTCGGACAGTACGCCCGCCGCGTGCAGCACCCCGTCCAGCCGGCCGTGGCGCGCACGGATCGTTGCCACCAGTTGCCCCACGCTTGCCTCATCGGTCACGTCGGCGCGCTCGTAGGCCACGTGCAGGCCCGCCGCGCGCAGCGACGACAGCGTCGCCTCCACCGCCGCAGACGGTGCCGAGCGCCCGCTCAGCACCACTGTCGCCCCCGCCGCCCGCGCACCGATCTCCCGGGCGAACAACTGGCCCACGCCACCGCCGCCGCCGGTGATCAGATACACCCCGTCGCGCTTCCACGGGCCGTCGCCGGTCGCCGGGCCGGCCAGCGGCCGGTAGCTCCGCGCCTGCGCCACCTCGCCGTCGAAGCGCAGCTCCGCCGCCTCGCCCCGCGCCGCCAGGGCCAGGCACGCCGCCACCTGCGAAGCGTCGTCCAGCGCGGCCACGCCCAGCACCTGGCCGCGCAGGCGCGGCTGCTCCAGTCGCGCCGTCTTCAGCAAGCCGCTCAAGGCCTGGAACACCGGCGCCGCCGCCGGGACCACCACCTGCACGTGCAGGCCCGTGCCCGGCGTCGTGCGCAACCATGCCTGGACCCGCTCCAGCAATTGCCAGCCCGCCCACGCCACGCGCGTCTCGAGCGAGGTGCCGTCGTCCGCCGCCAGCACCTCGACCCGCGCCGCCGGCAGCTGCGCCGCCAGCGCCGTCGCCGACGTACCCACCGGCCAGCCGGCCAGCAACACCCAGCGCTCGCCCTCGGCCTGCGCCGTCGTCGGGGCCGCCGTGAACGGCACCCAGTCCGGTGTCAGCAGCAGCGGACGTGCCGATGCGACGTCGTCGGTCGGCAAGGGATCGATGGGCGGTAGCGGGTTGGTCGGATCGACCAGCCAATGCCGCTCGGCGGCGAACGGATAGCCCGGCAGCGAGAGCCGCGTCGGCGCGGGTTCGCCACGCATTGCAGCCCAATCCACCACGAGTCCCTTGACCCACAAGTCGAGCAGCGTGTCGTACTTGCCCTTGGCGATCCACGCGGCGACCGCGCCGTGCAGGTCGTCGTCGGCGGCGAAGGCGGCCACGGTCTCGCGATGGCGGCGCACCTCGCCCTGGTGCAGGCCCTCGACATGGCGCTCGCTGGCGACGAACGCGCGCAACGTGGCACGCAACGCGCTTACGCTTTCGAATGCGCACGCGATCCGATGTTCCATCGCCTCGCGGCCGGCCTGCAGCGTGTGCGTGAACGCATCCACGTCCAGCGTCTCGTGGGCGTCCATCCAGTCGAGCATGCGAGCGGCCTGCACGCGCAGGCGCTCTTCGCTGCGCGCCGACAGCACGAACAGCGAGGACGCTCCGCGCGGCGCCTGACCGTGCATCGCCGGGCGACGGGTGTCGACGTATTCCTCGATCACGAGATGCGCGTTGGTGCCGCTGTAGCCGAACGAACTGACCGCCGCGCGACGCGGCGCACCGTCGATGCGCGCCCAGGCTTCCCGCGCGGTGCCCACCCGGAACGGCGAGGTGGCGAAATCGAAGTGCTCGTTCGGCGTCGTGAAGTGCAGGCTCGGCACCAGTTCGCCATGTCGCAGGCCCAGCAGCACCTTGTGCACGCCCGCCACACCCGCCGCCGCCGAGGTGTGGCCGATGTTGCTCTTGACCGAACCCAGCACGCAGCGTTGCCGACCCACGCCGGCCGCCTCGTACACACTGCGCAATGCTTCCAGCTCGATCGGGTCGCCCAGCTTCGTGCCCGTGCCGTGCATCTCCACGTAGCCGATCGTCGCCGGATCGATCCCATGCCGCGCGTAGACCTCACGCTGCAGCTCCGCCTGCCGCGCCGCGCTCGGCGCGGTGATCCCGTTGGTCTTGCCGTCCTGGTTGATCCCCGAACCCAGGATCACCCCGTGGATCGGATCGCCCGCCGCCTCCGCGTCCGACAGGCGCTTGAGCACCAGCGCGCCCACGCCCTCGCCCGGCACGAATCCGTTCGCCCCGTCGTCCATCGTCTTGCAGCGACCGTCACTGGACAGCATGCCCGCCGCGCACATCCCCAGGTACGGGCCCGGGGTGAGGTACAGCGTCACCCCGCCCACCAGCGCCAGCTCGATCTCCTCGTTGCGCAGCGCCTGGCAAGCCAGGTGCGTCGCCACCAGCGACGACGAACACGCCGTGTCGATCGAGATCGCCGGGCCCTTCAGGTCCAGCAGATACGAAATGCGCGAGGCCGCGATCGCCGCGCTGTTGCCCGTGCTGTCGCTGGGCTGGCCACTGTCGTGCAGCAGCGTGGCGTAGTCGTTGCTCATGATGCCCAGGTACACGCCGCAGCGGCTGTCGCCCAGCGTACGCGGGTTGCAGCCGGCATCCTCGAACGCCCGATAGGCCTCCTGCACGAACAGGCGCTGCTGCGGGTCCATCAGCTCCGCCTCGGCCGGCGAGATGCTGAAGAACAACGGATCGAAGCACTCCACCTCGTCCAGCGCGCCCAGCCACTTGCAGTTGATCCGGCCCGCTCGCGGCTGGCCGGCCTCGTAGTAGCGATTCACGTCCCAGCGCCACGTGGGCACCTCGGTCACCGCGTCGTGGCCCTCGGCCAACCGCTGCCAGAACGTCTCAAGATCCGACGCGCCCGGATAGCGTCCGGCCATGCCGACGATCGCGATCGGCTCGCCACCCTTGCGTGGCGCACGCGTCGGCGTCGGCGCCGCGGCGGCACGCTGCACCGGGGCCGGGGGCGGCGGCGATGCGGGCTTCGTTTCCGCCGTCGGTGCGACCTGCGCCGGCGTCTCCGTCAGGCGGGCTTTCAGCTCGCCGGCGAGGTAGCGGGACAACTGATGCACGTCCGGGAAATCGTAGATGCGCGCCGCGGGCATCTGCAGCCCATAACGTTGGTTGATCGTGCGTACCCATTCCACGCCGATGATCGAGTCCAGGCCCATCTCGGCGAACGGACGATGCGGTTCGACCTCCGCCACGTCCATGTACAAGGCCTCGGCGAGCGAACGGATGAGCTCACGCTGCATCCGCGCCAGGTCCACGCTGGTCTCGGCGGTGGGTGCGGGCGGCGTCGGCTGCGCAGGCGATGCCGTAGGCGTCGCTGCACGCTCGACCGGCGCGGGCGCCGCGGCCGGCGAAGCCACCGACGACCGATCGGACGACAGGCGTGCGAGGACGATACCTGCCGGCTTGTCCACGCTGCCGGCCGGCGCCGCACGCACGGAGTCGGCGGGTGCCGCAAGGGTGCGGCGAACCGGAACCCGCGTCTCCGCGGGCGCCGCCGCGATCCAATGCACGTCGCGAGCAAAAGGATAGCCAGGCAATGCGATGCGCCGTGGCGGCACCGCGCCGAACAACGCGGCCCACGGCAGCGCGTAGCCTTGGCAGAACAGGTCGGCCAGCGCAAGGAGCGCATCGTCCATGCCTGCCTCGACGGACGGATGGCCGGCGGCCACGCGCTCGATGAGCGCCTGGCCGTGTTCATGCAGTGATTTTTCTCCGACGAAGTCGCGCGGCACCGTCGCGCGGAACACCTGGTCGGACTGTTCGCCCGCGGCAGCGCACTCGAGCAGGCGGATCGCATCGTCCGCGTCCTGTGCGACCACCACGCAGCGATGGGAAAACGCCTGCCGGCCGCACAGCAGCGTGTAGCCGAGCGAGCGCACGTCCGCCGCGCCCCACGCACGGCCGCGCAAGGCCGTCGCCAGGTCGGCCAGCCGTTCGCGCAGCGCCTCCCCGCTCTTGGCCGACACCGCCAGCAACCAGTACGCCGGACCGCCTTCCTCCGCCAACGCCGGCGCCTCGTATTCGCGCAACAGCATGTGCGCATTCGTGCCACTCATCCCGAACGCGCTCACCGCCGCCACCCGCGGCGTCGCCGATACCCACTCCCGGCGCTCGCGATTGACCTCGAACGCACTGCGCGACCAGTCGATGTAGTCGCTGCGCTCCTCGCAATGCAGGCTCGGCGGGATCGTCCGCTGCGTCAGCGCCTGCACCGCGCACACCAGGTTCACCAGGCCCGCCGCCGCGAACGTGTGGCCCACCGCGCCCTTGACCGAGGTCAGTGCGCAGAACCCCGTCGCCGGCGCCTTCGCCCCGAACACCTCGTCCAGCGCGTTGATCTCCACCGGGTCGCCCAGCCGCGTGCCCGTGCCGTGCGTCACCACGTAACCGATCTGGCCCGGATCGATCTTCGCCCGCGCCTGCACCTCGCCGATCAGTTCGGCCTGCGCCGCGCCGTTCGGTGCCGTGATGCCGTTCGTCCGCCCGTCGTAGTTGATCCCGCTGCCCACGATCAGCGCGTGGATCGGGTCGCCGTCGGCCTGCGCCCGCGACAGCCGCTTGAGCACCACCGCCACCACCGCCTCGCCCGGGACCAGGCCGTTCGCCCGCCGGTCGAACGCGCGGCAACGGCCATCCTCGGACAGCATGCCCGCCTGGCTCATGCCCCACCACGCGTGCGGGGTCAGCATCAGGTTCACCGCCGCGGCGATCGCCGTGTCGCAGTCGCCCGCGCGCAGGCTCTGGCACGCCTGGTGCGCCGCGACGAGACCCGACGAGCACGACGTGTTGATCGTCATCGCCGGGCCGCGCAGGTCGAGAAAGTACGACAGGCGCGAGGCGAGGATCGCGTCATGGTTGCTCGTCAGCGTGCCGTGCTCGCCCACCATGTGCTGGTATTCGCCCTGCTCGGCGCCGACGAACACCCCGATCTTCTGCGCGGTCGCGTGCGATGCGCCGACCGCCGCGTCTTCCAGCGCGTTCCATGCTTCCTGCATGAGCAGGCGCTGTCGCGGATCCATGCCCAGGGCTTCGCGCGGCGAGATGTCGAAGAACGCGGCGTCGAATTCGCCGATGCCCGGACAGGCACCCATCCACCGTCCGCTCATGCGTCGACCCGCAGGCGCATCTTCGCCGACGTAGGCCGTCCAGTCGAAGCGCTCGCGCGGAATCTCCGTCACGGCATCGCGTCCCTCGACGAGGGTCTCCCAGAAGCTCGCGACGTCCCTGGCGGCCGGGAAGCGTCCGCTCATGCCGATGATCGCGATGGATTCGGGCACCGTCGCGGACGCCATCGCCTCGTCGCGCGTCTGCACGATCGGTCGTCGACGCGGAGCGGCCGCCGGCGTCGCCCCGCGTGGCGACACTGCCGTGTCGTCGTAGGCGGCGCGGATCGCGGCGGCATGGCTCGTGAGCAGATGATCGCCCACCTGGCCGAGCGTCGGATGGCTGAAGAACACCGCCGGCGTCAGCGCGATGGCGTAGCGCTCGGAGATCCGGCTTGCCCAGCGGGCCAGCAGGATCGAGTCGAAACCGTAGTCGGCGAGATTCTCGCTCGGAGACACCTCTGCTTCGGCAAGCTTGAGCAGTTCGCAGACCTGTTGCCGCAGGTCGCGGCGAAGACGTTGCTCCACGCTCTGATTGCCCGGCGCGGTAGCCGTCCCCGCCGTCCCCGCCGTCCGCGTCGAGGGCGGCGTGGACATCGGCGCGATGACGGCGGCCGGCGCCTGGGCATCGCCGGACAGCCCGAGGTAACGCGCGATCCTCGGGCGATCGCCGACCATGACCAGGTAATGGCCCGACGGCTGGCCGAGCACGCGCTCGAACACGTCCAGTCCCGTCGCGCCGTCCAGCGCATGCTGGCCGGTGGAACGCAGGTACAGCTTCGTCGCCTGTTCGTCACCCAGGCGCATGCCGCCGTCGGCCCAGGCGGGCCAGCCGATGGCGATACGCCGGGTGGCCCCGTTGCCGGCGACGTGATCGGCGTACGCCATCTGGAAGCGATTGGCGACGGCATAGTCGCCCGCACCAAAATCGCCCAGCACGGCGGACGTCGACGAAAAATAGCAGATGAAGCGCGGCGCCTGTTTCACCAGTGCCGCGTCGAGCGCCAGGGCTCCGGCCACCTTTGGCGCCAGAACGCGAGCAAATGCGTCAGCCGATTTGTCCAGCACCGACGTATGCTCGAGCGTGCCCGCCGCGTGCACGACGCCCTCAATAGGTCCGAAGCGTTCCACCGCCTGGGCGACACAGGCGCGCATGGCCGCTTCGTCGGCGGCGTCGGCCGTGACGTAGAGCCACTCGCCGGCGCGCGTTTCCCAGCCGGACAGTTCGCGGCGCAGCGCGTCGTCCAGTACGCGTCGGCCACTGACGACCACCTTCGCGTCGTATCGGTTCATGAGATGCCGGGTAATGATGCCGCCCAGCCCGCCGGCTCCCCCGGTGACCCAGTACACGCCACCGTTGCGCAGCACGCCTGGACGCGAATCGAGGCGGGGTTCGCGCACCTGCGATACGAAGCGTTCGCCCTGCGCGTGCAACACGCTACGCGCGAACGGTGCCGCGAGTTCGCCGGCGATGCGGCGCGTCCACTCGGCCACCGCCTCGGCGCGTCGCGCCGGACCCTCCTGGATCACCACGGAGGTCGCGAAGTCCGGTGCCAGGACGTGCAATGACCGCTCCAGCCCGATCCACGATTCGGCGTGGGCACGCGACAGCGCGTCGTCGTAGGCGGTGCACAGCACGAAACGGCGGCAGCGCACCTCGTTGGTCGAAGCCAGGTTGCGCACGATGCACAGCACGTCGGCCCAGTCGGCGCCGGTCGCGGGCGCATGCAGGCTCGCGGCGTAGACCAGCGCATCGAGTGTGCCGTGGGCGGCGGCGATCGATGCCATGGCGGTCGCATGGGCCGCCATGTCCCCGCGCCTTGCCGCGTGGGCTTGTCCCTCACCGCCATCGATCACCAGCCACACCGGGACGATGCCCGGGGCGACGTCGTGCAGCGCACGAGCGATCGGCTCCACCATCGCTTCGCCGACGACGAAACACACCGTTCCGGAGGGGGCGGCATTCGTCTGTGCGACGGGCGAGCACTCCCAGCGCTCCTGCAGGATCATCGGTTCGCTCGCTGTCTCCGTATCGGCAGGGCGAGCATGCACGTCGCGCCCGAGGCGGAGCCCTTCGAAGGCCACCATGACCTCACCACCGTCGTCGCACAGACACAGATCCAGCGTGGTGCCCTCGTCGCCGGCCGATCTCTCGACGATGGCGTGACCGGCGCCGCGCGGGAGCGCATGGATCGTCGCGCGGTCGAGGTGTTCGATGCGCAACACGGTGCCCTCGGCAAGGCCCAGCCAGGATCGCACGGCGTCGAGCAACCGGACGAAGGCTTCGGTATCGACGAGCATCGGCGGTTCGGGCGTATCCGCTTCGATGTGCCAGGGCACGAGAAGCCTTTCGCTATCGGCATCGTCCGGGGTGGCGACATCCATGGACGATGGACGTTCCGACGATCGCGACGCCATGCCGGTGACGTGCAAGCGACGGGGCGCCGTCGCATCGTCGCCGTACACGTCGTAGCGAACCGGACCGTCATTGCTGCCGGAAAGCGCGACATGCAGGCGCAGGGCGCCGTCGAGACCGAGCGCCGGTTCGTTCCAGTCGACGTCGTGCAGCACGATGGCCTCTTCGCCGAGTGCCCATCCCGCGGCGAGTTCCACCGCGACGCGAGCCATGTCCAGCAGCGTCACGCCATGGCATTCGCGGCCGCGGCCACGGTCGACGAATCCGGCTTCGACACCCGTGAAATCGCTGCTGAAGCGCTGTTCGTCCAGCATGGAAGTGTTGCGCTGGATCCGCGGGTGGAGAAACGGTACGCGCGGCGCATCGACCGATGCGGCAGCCTTCGCCACCCAGTGGCGGTCACGGGCGAAGGGATAGGTCGGCAGGGCGATGCGCGACGGCGCGCGCGCGTGCAGCCGCCGCCAGTCGATGGCGAGGCCCTTCACCCACAGGTCGAGCAGCTTGTGGTGCTTGCCGCGCCGGAGCCATTTCCCGATCAGCTCATGGGTGTCCTCGTCGGCGGTGAACGCGTCCAGCATGCCCTTGCCCTGTCGCGCCTCGCCGACGTGGCAGTCGTCGATGCGCGAGTCGCCGTCGACGACCTGCCGCAGGCGGTCCGCCAGCCGCGACAGCGAGCTCGCCTTGATCGCCAGGCGATGCCGCATCGCTTCGCGTCCCACCTGCAACGTATACGCGACCGCAGCCACCCTCGTTTCGTCGAGACGTCCGGCGTCGATCGCCGCCAACAGGTCGGCCGCGCGTTGCCGCAATTGCTCGGGCGTGCGGGCCGAGAGGACGAAGACCTGATCCAGCACGGACGGGTCGGTGGCCGCGGGCGTCGTGTCGACGTATTCCTCGATCACGAGATGCGCGTTGGTGCCGCTGTAGCCGAACGAACTGACCGCCGCGCGACGCGGCGCACCGTCGATGTGCGCCCAGGCTTCCCGCGCGGTGCCCACCCGGAACGGCGAGGTGGCGAAATCGAAGTGCTCGTTCGGCGTCGTGAAGTGCAGGCTCGGCACCAGTTCGCCATGTCGCAGGCCCAGCAGCACCTTGTGCACGCCCGCCACACCCGCCGCCGCCGAGGTGTGGCCGATGTTGCTCTTGACCGAACCCAGCACGCAGCGTTGCCGACCCACGCCGGCCGCCTCGTACACGCTGCGCAATGCTTCCAGCTCGATCGGGTCGCCCAGCTTCGTGCCCGTGCCGTGCATCTCCACGTAGCCGATCGTCGCCGGATCGATCCCATGCCGCGCGTAGACCTCACGCTGCAGCTCCGCCTGCCGCGCCGCGCTCGGCGCGGTGATCCCGTTGGTCTTGCCGTCCTGGTTGATCCCCGAACCCAGGATCACCCCGTGGATCGGATCGCCCGCCGCTTCCGCGTCCGACAGCCGCTTGAGCACCAGCGCGCCCACGCCCTCCCCCGGCACGAAACCGTTCGCACCATCGTCCATCGTCTTGCAGCGACCGTCACTGGACAGCATGCCCGCCGCGCTCATCCCCAGGTACGGGCCCGGGGTGAGGTACAGCGTCACCCCGCCGACCAGGGCCAGCTCGATCTCCTCGTTGCGCAGCGCCTGGCAAGCCAGGTGCGTCGCCACCAGCGACGACGAACACGCCGTGTCGATCGAGATCGCCGGGCCCTTCAGGTCCAGCAGGTACGAAATGCGCGAGGCCGCGATCGCCGCGCTGTTGCCCGTGCTGTCGCTGGGCTGGCCACTGTCGTGCAGCAGCGTGGCGTAGTCGTTGCTCATGATGCCCAGGTACACGCCGCAGCGGCTGTCGCCCAGCGCACGCGGGTTGCAGCCGGCATCCTCGAAGGCACGATAGGCCTCCTGCACGAACAGGCGCTGCTGCGGGTCCATCAGCTCCGCCTCGGCCGGCGAGATGCTGAAGAACAACGGATCGAAGCACTCCACCTCGTCCAGCGCGCCCAGCCACTTGCAGTTGATCCGGCCCGCTCGCGGCTGGCCGGCCTCGTAGTAGCGATTCACGTCCCAGCGCCACGTGGGCACCTCGGTCACCGCGTCGTGGCCCTCGGCCAACCGCTGCCAGAACGTCTCAAGATCCGACGCGCCCGGATAGCGTCCGGCCATGCCGACGATCGCGATCGGCTCGCCGCCCTTGCGCAGCGTACGTGGCGCACGCGCCGGTGCCGGCGACGCGGCGGCGGCGCGCTCGATGGGGGCTGCGGGGGCCAGAGGCGCGACGGGCGCGCGTGGCGCCTCGCGCGGATGCCTGGCGAGGAGGGTCGCGACGTACGCGGCCAGTCGGTCAAGGTCGGGATGATCGTAGATCTTCGCCGTAGGCATCTGCAGCGCGTAGCGCTGGTTGATCGCGCGCACCCACTCCACGCCGATGATCGAATCCAGTCCCATCTCGGCGAACGGGCGATGCGGGTCCACCTCGGCTACTTCCATGTACAGCGCATCCGCCAGGCTATGGGCCAGGTCGTCGCGCAACTTGTCGGGGTCCATGTCCGGCGCGGGTGCGACCACGTCCGACGGCACGGCCGCCACCGGTTCACTGCGCACGGCATGGGCGCCGGCGGCACGCGCCGGTACGCTCATCGCGACGGGAGCCGATGAGGTCAACCGCATGAGTGCGATGCCGACCGGCTTTTCGCGGGCGCGCGAAGCATCCGGATCGGTCGGCGTCGAATCACCCGGGGTAGAAAGGTCCATGCGTTGTACCTTGGAGGTGTCTTGCGGTGAAGAGGGGCCTGCCCAGTGGGTGTCCCGCGCGAAGGGATAGGTGGGCAAGGCCAGGCGCCGTGGCGGCGACGTGCCGAAGAGCATCGACCAGGGCAGTGCGTATCCCTCGCAATACAGCCCCGCCAGCGCGTGCAGCGCTTCCGGGTCGGCGCGACCGAGCAGTGCGCATCCTTCCCCGGCGACGGATTCCGTCTCTCGGAATCCACGGTCCACCGTGCCTTCGAACACGCCCTCCGGGCGTTCGCCCGCAGCGGCGCGTTCGAGCAGGCGACGGGCTTCCGCGGCGTCGCGCGCGACCACCACGCAGCGATGGGCGAAATGAAGCCGGCCGCACAGCAGCGTGTAACCAAGCGAGCGAGCGTCGGATGTGCTCCAGTCGCGTGCCCGCACGACCTGCGCGAGGTCGGCGAGGCGCCGCGAAAGTGCGGTCGTCGTCTTGGCCGACACCGCGAGCAGCCACGGCGCGGAAAGTTCGTCCGCGGACGAGGCCACGGCTGCGTCGTGGTCCTCTAGCAGCATGTGCGCGTTTGTGCCGCTCATGCCGAACGC
This sequence comes from Xanthomonas sp. NCPPB 3218, assembly GCF_056725185.1. Classification (NCBI taxonomy): domain Bacteria; kingdom Pseudomonadati; phylum Pseudomonadota; class Gammaproteobacteria; order Lysobacterales; family Lysobacteraceae; genus Xanthomonas; species Xanthomonas sp. NCPPB 3218. The sequence continues at coordinate 2,591,586 of NZ_CM161516.1, read as the reverse complement.
GCTCACGCCGACGCGTCGCCGACGCGACGCGTCGGCCGGCCATGGACGCGGCTGGCGATTGACGTAGAGTGCACTATCGTCCCATCGGATGTAGTCGCTGGGATCGTCGCAATGCAGGCTGGCCGGGATGCATTCGTGGCGAAGGGCTTCGACCGCGCCGACCAAGCTGACCAAGCCGGATGCGGCGAAACTGTGGCCGAGATTGCTCTTGGTCGACGTCAGCGCGCAGTGCGGCGCATCGCCCGGCGCCACGTCGCCGAAAACCTCCTGCAATGCCGTTACTTCCACTGGGTCGCCCAGCCGCGTGGCGGTACCGTGGGTGACGATGTAATCGACGTCGCGCGGCGTTACCCGCGCACGGCGGTGCACCTCGCGGATCAGCTCCGCCTGCGCGGCGCCGTTGGGTGCCGTGATGCCGTTGGTCCGGCCGTCGTAGTTGGTGCCGCTCGCGCGGATGACGGCATGAATGGGATCGCCTTCCGCCTGCGCGCGCGACAGCCGCTTGAGCACGATGGCGACGACGGCATCCGCCGGCACGAGGCCGTCGGCACGCCGGTCGAAAGCATGGCACCGGCCAGTGCGCGAGAGCATGCCGGCCTGGCTCATGCCTGCGTACACCGCCGCGCTCAACGAAAGGTTCACCGCCGCGACCACGGCGGCGTCGCATTCGCCGGCACGAAGGCTCAGGCAAGCCGTGTGTGCGGCGACCAGTCCTGACGAGCACGTGGTGTTGATCGCCATAGCCGTGCCGCGCAGGTTGAGGAAGAAGGACAGCCGCGAGGCGAGGATTCCGTCGTGGTTCGCCGTGAGCGCGCCCTCCACGCCCGGCAGGGTCTGGTACTCGCCCTGCTCTACGCCGACGAACATGCCGATCGTCTGGCGCAGGTGTTCCTCGCCGTAGCCAGCGTCCTCGAGCGCGCGCCATCCCTCCTGCAGCAGCAGCCGCTGCCGCGGATCCATGCTCATCGCCTCGCGCGGCGAGATATCGAAGAACGACGCATCGAACTCCGCGATCCCGGGCATCGCGCCGAGCCACTTTCCGCTGATGTCGCCTCGATCGTAGGCCTCGCGCCAGGCGAAGCGTTCGTCGGGAATCTCACCGATGGCATGCGTTCCGTCGCGAAGGATCCGCCATAGCTCGTCCACGCTGCGCGCCTGCGGGAAGCGGCCGCTCATGCCGATGATGGCGATCGGTTCGTCCGCGTCGGCGACGGCCGGCGCGGGAGCCGGGTTCATCGGCGCGGCGATACCCGGCGTGGCGATGGGTCTGGGCGCTTCCGCACGTTCGGCGACGGACGTGGCGGCGGTGGCATGGAAACGCCCGACAGCATCGGCGTGTTTGTCCAGCAAGTAATTGCGCACCCTTTCGAGGGTCGGATGGCTGAAGAAAATGGCCGGCGTGAAGGAGATGCCGTAATCCTGCGATATGCGCCGCGCCCACTCGCCCATGGTCAGCGAATCGAAACCGTAGTCGGCGAGGTTGGCTTTCGCGTCGATCCGTTCGCTGGCGAGCTTGAGCAGGTCGCTCGCCTGCCGGGTGAGTTCGCGCTCGATGCGCCGTTCCAGGCTCATGCCTGCAGGCACGGTCTCGGCATTCGCGCGAGACATTGGCGCGGGCGCTTCGGCGCGGGCGGGCGGAGTCGCCGATGTCGTCCAGCCGAGATGGCGCGCGATGCGTTCGCGGTCGCCTGACAGCGGCATGATCGTCCCCGACGGCAGCGCCAGTGCGCGCGCGAGGATGTCCAGGCCGATCTCGTCCGACAGCGCCCGTTGCCCGCTCGAACGCAGGTACATGCGCGTGGCCTCGTCGTCGTCGTTGCGCATGCCGCCCCCGGTCCACAGGGGCCACTCGATCGCGATGCGCCGGATGTTGTCCGACGCGGCCATGCAGCGAGCCCACGCGCTCTGGAAGCGGTTGCCGATGGCGTAGTCGCCGCCGCCAAAGTCGCCCAGCACGGCGGACGTCGAACTGAAGTAACAGATGAACGCCGGCGCGTGCTCGCGCAGCACCGCGTCGAGCACCTCGGTGCCACGCATCTTCGGCGCCAGCACCCGCGCGAACGCCTGCGCCGTTTTCTCCAGGATCGAACCCTCGCCGATCACGCCCGCCACGTGGAATACGCCGTCGATCGAACCGAAACGTTCGACCGCCGTCGCCGCGCAGGCGTGCATCGCCGCCTCGTCGGTGACGTCTGCCGCCACGTAAATCAAGCGGTCTTCGCTGCCTTCGAGCAGGCCCGCCCGCTGCGCGTCGGCCAGCACGCGCCGGCCGCTGAGCACCACCCGTGCCGCGTGGCGTTCGATGAGGTAACGCGCCACCCGCGCGCCCAACCCACCCGCGCCGCCCGTGATCCAGTACACCCCTCCCTGGCGGATGACCGACGGACCGGTCGGCAGCGACCGTTCCTCGATCCGTAGCTCGTACCGTCCGTCACGCCCGTGGCGCACGCTGCGCAGCATCGCCGTGCCCAGTTCCGCACGCACCCGCCCGACCCACGACCGGACCGACGCCTCGTCCCCGAGGTGTCCTTCATTCAACAGCACCCCTAGCGAACGCTCCGGTGCCAGCACCCGAAGCGAACGCTCCAGGCCGATCCACGACTCAGCATGTGCCTGCGAGCGCGCGTCGTCGTACGCCACGCACAGCAAAAGCTGATCGCAGGCAATGCCGCTGGTGGCGAGTCCCTGCACGAAATGGACGAGGTCGCCCGACTGAGCCCCGTTTGCCGGCACGTCCATGCAGCCCGCATGAACGATGGCATCGGGAACGCCGTGTCGGTCCGATAGATGGACAAGCGCCCGCCGCCAGCTCTCCGCGCTGTCACGCTCGATCGCCTGGGGAGCGTCGTCGTCGCCAGAGGCGAACCACGCCGTCACAAGCCGGGCATCGTGGACCACGTCGTGCCACGCGTCTGCGCAGCGCGTGGCCGAACGTTCGTCGGGGGCGACGAGCAGCACGAGACCGGGCGTGCGTGACGGAGTCACGGCAGGCTGCGGCGTCCAACGTTCCGCGGCGATGACCAGCCCGTCGTCGCCCGACGGCGATGCGGGCGAAGCGAACAGGGCCGAGCCCACCGACCGGCGCAGTTCCCGGTCGATCCAGTAGCGCTCCTGCGCGAAGGGATAGGTGGGCAGCGACACGCGCTGCGGCCGCTTCGCGCGATGGAGGCGTTCCCAGGGAACCACCAGACCGTTGACCCAGAGCGATGCCAATGGTGAGAGTTGGCATCGCTCAAGCCACAGGTCGACGGCGCCGCCGAGCCCTTCTTCGACGGCGAGCCCGCCGAACGCTTCGTCACCCGGCCGTACCTCGCCTTGCCAGACGCCTTCCTGCGCGCCGGCATCCCGCAACCATGTCGCGATACGCGCGGAAAGTTCTGCGGCCGTCGAGGCCAGGCACGCCAGCCTGCACGCCATGGGTTCGCGTCCCACCTGTAAGGTATAGGCGACGTCGGGCAGCGCCGCGGCCGCCCCGGTGCCGCCCAGCCAGGTCAGGAGCTGTTCCGCCCTGGCGCGCAGTTGCCCGGGAGTGCGCGCGGAAAGCACCGCGAGACAGGGCTCGCCGGACGTATCAACCTGCGGCGTTCCCGTGTCGTCGGCGAGGTATTCCTGCACGATAAGGTGAGCGTTCGCGCCGCCGGCGCCGAATGACGAGATGCCGGCGATGCGCGGATAGCTGCGTCGCTCGCCGTCGATTTCCACGCACGGTCGATGCCATTCGCCCAGTTGTCGCTGCACCGCGAACGGCGTGTTCCGCGCGCGGATCTCGGGATTGGGTACATCGGCATGCAGACTGGGAGCGAGCTTGCCGTGGCGCATCTGCAGCAACACCTTGGCCAGCGCCGCAAAGCCGGCGGCGCTCTCCGTGTGGCCGATGTTCGATTTCACCGAACCGATTGCGCACCATGGCTTGTCGGCGGAAGGCACGCCGAATGCCTTGACGAGCGCCGCGAACTCGATCGGATCGCCCAGCGACGTGCCGGTGCCATGCGCTTCGATGTAACTCACCATGCGCGGATGCACCTTCGCCAGGCGCAGGGCCTCGCTGACCAGGTCGGCCTGCGCGGTCAGGCTTGGCACGGTATAGCCATGTGTGCGGCCGCCGGCATTGAGGGTGCTCGCCTTGATGACTCCGTAGATCGAATCGCCGCTGGCCATGGCGGAGGCCAGCGGTTTCAGCAGCGCGCAACCGACGGCCTCGCCGTCGACGAAGCCGTCGGCACCCGCACCGAATGGCCGGGTCAATCCATCGCTGGACAGCATGCCCTTCGAGGACAGCGTGATGTACTGGAGCGGATCGACGACCAGGTTGACGCCGCCGGCCAGCGCGGCATCGCACGACCCTGCGCGCAGGCTATCGATGGCCAGGTGGATGGCAGTGAGCGACGATGAGCAGGCGGTGTCGACTGCCAGGCTCGGGCCGACGAAATCCAGCGTATAGGACACGCGGTTCGCGATCGACCAATGGCTGGGCTGCTGCGCGTAAGTACTGTTCATGATGCCGACGAAGACGCCGACCCGACGGCGTGGCGACAGGCTCGCCGGCGTATGGCCAGCGTCTTCGATGCATGCGTACGCTTCCTGCAGGAAAAGCCGTTCCTGCGGGTCCATGCCTTCGGCTTCGCGCGGCGATATTCGGAAAAACAGCGGATCGAACAGGTCGATGCCTTCCATGAAGGCGCCCCACCGGCTGTACGTCGTGCCGAAGCGGCTGCGATCCTCGTCGAAATAGGCACGCCAGTCCCAACGCTCGGTCGGGATCTCGGTGAAGGCATGCACGCCGTCGCGCAGGTTGGCCCAGAACGCCTCGATGCTGGCCGCCTTGGGGAAGCGTCCGCTCAGGCCGACGATGGCGATGTCCTGGACGTCGCTCTGGGGCATGTCCGTCGCGACCGGCGTGGATGCGGCGAAAGTTGCCCGCGCGGCAGCGTGGACGCGGTTCGGGCCCATCGGAAGCCCATGCGTGGCGGCCAGTGCCGCCGCCCGCTCCGGATAATCCGCGACCAGGCGGTCGGCGAGTGAGGCGATGCTGCGGTGTTCGAAGAACAGCGTGCTCGAGATGTCCGGAAAGGTCTCGCGCAGCGCGCTACCCAGTTGAACGACGAGGATCGAATCGATGCCGAAGGTTTCGAAGGGCTCGTTTTCGCCGATACGTTGCGGCGGCATGCGCAGCATCCGGCCGACCGTCTGGCGCACTGCGTCGCTTACGCCACGACGCAACGCGTCCGGATCGAGCGGCCTGTCCTGTTCGCTGATAACGTCCACGATGTCTCCCGCCCCATCGGAGGCGATGCGTTCGTCGATGGCCGGATCGCGTACCTCCGGCGTGGGGGTTTCCTTCCCGACCTTGTGTACCGCCAGCTGAGTCGCGGTGCCGACGAGGAGGCCGTCCAGCGCGTTCAGTCCTTCCGGCGGCTCGATGGAACCGACACCGGCGCGTGCCATGCGCTGCCGGTATGCCTGGGCGGATGCGACGCCGACGCTGCCCCAGTAGCCCCAATTCATGACCTTCACCGGATAGCCGGCGTGGACGGACGCCACGTGGGCATAGGCGTCCTGGAACGTGCAGCCCGCGGCGTAGTTGCTCTGTCCGGGCACCTTCGCGAAGCTCTGCAAGGAGGAGAAGAACAGCAGGAAATCGAGCGACTCCCCGGCGATGACCTGGCAAAGGCGCACGCTACCGGCGACCTTCGCGGCGAGCCCGTCGCGAAAACGCGCCTCGTCCATGCCCGCCAGGCTCTTGTCGAACAGCGCCACCGCCGAGTGGATGACACCGTTGACGCGCGAATGCCATGCCTTGACCTGGGCCCAGGCCGCTTCGAGCGAGGCGCGGTCGGTCACGTCGGCCTGAATGTAGCGGGGTGCCGGACCGTGGATGCCGAGTGCTTCCTGGCGTCGGGCGATGGTGTCGTCATGCGGCCGCCGGCCCAGCCAGATCACGTGCGCGGCATGCTCGCGCACCAGCCGTTCGCTCAGCGCATTTCCGATGCCGCCAGCGCCGCCGACAATCACGTAGACCCCGCCGCGGCGCCAGGGCGAATGACTCGGCGTGACCGGATCATGGGGGACCAGGACCTGGCCGAACCATTCGCCGTTGCGCAAGGCCACGACGTTGCCCGAGGAACTCGCTGATCGCCGAAGGATGGCATCCAGAGGCCAGGGCCCCTGTGCCGGCACGTCCACGGATCGCACGCGCCATTGCGGGTATTCGGCCTGGACGGCAGCGGCAAAACCGTGCACCGCTGCGTGCGTGGGCATGGCCGTCTCGCCGACGGTCACCGGCACCGCCTGGCGGGTGACCCAGGTCATGCCGAGCGGCCGGCGTTCATAGCCCAGGGCAAGCAGCCGCCGGATCAGCCCCAGGCCATCGAGCACGCCATCGTCCTGGCCGCTGACGATGGCGTCGGAAAGCATGTCGTAGGTATCGTCCGGTGCATCGGGCGCCAGCCAGAACACGTGGTCGATCTTTCCGTAGGCCGCGAGGTCCGAGTCGAAACTGGCGGTCATCGATGGCAGCAGGCAGGCATCCGGATACCGTTCGCGCAACGCGTGCCGCTGTTCTTCGCCGCCGCCGATCACCAGCAAGCGTGCGTCTGTGCCAGGCCACGCGTCCGTCGTTTCGGCTGACGGGCTCCAGCGCGGATGCATCGTGATCAACGGGCCATCGGTGGCAGGTTCGTCGCGAGTTTGGGCCCGAGGCGCCGGCAGGGGCCTGCTCGCCAGGCCGCGCAGGCGCACGCACAGCCGGCCGTCGGGATCGCACACGTCGATGTCGAGTTTCTGAAGGTCGCCCTCCCCCGCACGTGGATGCATTCGCAGGCGCGCAGCGCCGCGGACGGGGCTTGGTGCGAGAACGTCGATGGCATCGAGCGCGAACGGAAGGCGTGCGCGCGTCGCGCCGGAGGCGTCGACGATGCCGACGCAGGACTGCAGCGCCGCATCCATGATGCTGGGGTGCAAGACGTAATCGCCGAAGGTGGAAGCCACGTCTTCGGGCAGTCGCACTTCGGCGACCGCAAACGCCCGTCCTGGCTGATCGCCCACGACGCCCGCGCGGATCGACGCGATGCCGCGCAGTGACGGACCGTAGTCCAGGCCCATCGAGGCGAACGCCGCATAGCAGGACGCGCCATCGATGCGCAGTTCATCGACGGCATGGAACGCGGTCGCGTCCATCGGACCGGCCTGCGCCGTGTCGAGCAGGACCGCCCGCCCTTGTGCATGCAACGTCGTGCCGTCGGTGAGGATCTCGAACGCGAGACCCTCGCCCTCCGCACGCAGCACGATGTCGATCCGCGTGGGACCTTCCACGACGAGCGGGCGGAACCAGACGATGTCGCGCAGTCCCGTCATGCGCTCCGTGGCCGTGCCGGGATCGAAAGAGAACCCCGCGGCGGCGCGGGCCATCTCCAGGTAAGCCACCGCCGGCAGCACACGTTTGCCGTTGACGACGTGGTCGTCGAGGAAGAACTCGGTGCCGTCGACGTCGGTGGTGAAATGCTGTCGTGCCAGGGTCGACCGGTTGTGATGGACCAGCGGGTGCAGCATCGCGCCGGCGGACTGCGCGCCGCGATCGTCGCGACGCGGCAACGCGATCCAGTAACGATCGCGCGCGAACGGATACGTCGGCAGGGAGAGCCTGCGCGGCGTCCTGTGCCGGTGAAACGCACGCCAGTCGAGCGTGCCGCCCCTGGCCCAGTGATCGAGCAGAGGACCCGCGTCGCCCGTGTCGATCCAGCGGGTCACCTCCCCGGCATCCGCGAATGCGTCGTCGGCCTCGGGGTTGATCGTATGAAAGACCGTCCCGTCGCCGCCGAGCCCGTTGTCGATGAAGCGTGCCCAGTGCGCCCTGAGCGAAGCCACGGAATCCGCGGCGACGATCAGACGGACATTCATCGGCTCGCGCCCGACCTGCAGGGTAAACGCGAGGTCGTCAAGCGAGATAGACGGGGCCGTCGCCAAGGCGTCGAGCATCGCATGCACCTGGCGCTGCAGGGCCGCCTCGTCGCGTGCCGACAAGGGAAACAGGCGCACCTCGCCCAACGGTCCAGAGGTGGAATCGCGCTCGCCATCGACAGGAGCGGCCAGGCATTCCTCGAAGATGGCATGCGCGTTGGTACCGCCGATGCCGAATGAACTCAGCGCCGCACGCCGGGGCTCACCCTCGCGCGGCCAAGGACGAGCAGTGTCGGCGATGTAAAAAGGCGAATTGACGAGGTCCAGCGCAGGATTGGGCGTGGCGTAGTTCAACGTGGGCACGATCTGGCCATGCCGCAGGCACAGCGCCAACTTGATGCAGCCCGCCATGCCGGCGGCCGCGTCGAGGTGGCCGATGCCGCTCTTGACCGAACCCAGCCCGCAGAACCCGCGACGTGACGTCAGCTTGCCGTAGACCTGCGTCAACGCCGCGAACTCGATAGGGTCGCCCAGCCGCGTACCGGTGCCATGGGCCTCGACGTAGCCGATGGTATCGACGCTTACGCCGGTCGCGCGCAACGCGGCGTCGATCACCCGGGCCTGGCCGCCGACGCTTGGCGCGTAGAAGCCGGCCTTGTCCGCGCCGTCGTTGTTGAGCGCCACGCCGCGGATCAGCGCGTAGACGTGGTCGCCGTCGCGCACCGCGTCGCTCGCTTTCTTGAGCAGCAGCGTGCCGACGCCTTCGCCGGCCACCATGCCGTCCGCGCGGGCATCGAAGGCGCGCACATGTCCGTCGCTGGAGAAGTTCAGGCCGGCACTGTGCACGTAGCCGAGGTTGTCGTGCGCCATGAGCATCGCGGCGCCCACCAGGGCATACCTCGCTTCGCCGGCCATGATGCTCCGGTAAGCGTTGGCGATGCCGACGAGCGACGACGAACAATTGGATTGCACGTAGAAGCTCGGCCCCCGCAGGCCAAGCTTGTGGGAGATGATGGTCGGCATCGTGCCGGCCTGAGCGAGCAGCCACGACACGTACCCGTCGGCACCGCGTGCGCCGCCTTCGCCCGCGCCGCGCGCGATGTCGCTGAACACCGCCGTTTGGTAGAGGCTGTTGCTCGCAGACACGAAAACCGCCGTCTCCGGAATGTCCGAGGCGCGATAACCGGCATCCTCGACGGCCCGCCAACTGTGTTCCAGGAGCATGCGCAACTGCGGGTCCATGAACTGCGCGTCGCGTGCGGGAACGCGGAAGAACGCCGCATCGAAACAGTCCTTGTCGTCGATGGTCGCACGCGCGCCGACGAAACGGCCGTCTGCGAGAAGCGTCGCGTCGAGGCCGGCCTCGCGTAGCCGATCGGGGGATAGCAGCTCGATGCTTTCCCTTCCCTCCAGGAGATTGGTCCAGAACGCCGCCGTGTCGGCGGCGCCGGGGAGGCGGCTCGACATCCCGATGATGGCCACGCTTGTGTCGTAGTAGTCGGGCATGCCGCGACCGTCCGCGGCGCGCGAAGGCGCCGCATCGCCGATAGCGTCCGCGCCGTCAGCGTTGCCATTTCGGCTAGCCAGGAACGCTGCGATGCGGCGGATGCTGGCGTGTTCGAACAATGCGGTGGCATCGAACTCCCGATCGAATTCGTCCTGGATACGCCTGACCAGCGACACCGCCTGGATCGAGTCGCCGCCGACGTCGAAGAAGCCTGCGTCGATGTCGATATCGTGGACATCGAGCACCTCACGCCAGAGGGCGAGCAGCAGCCGCTCGATGGCGGATGCGGCCGCGCCGGACGAGGCAGGCGCCCTGGCCGCGGTGAGCGGACGTTCCGCCAGCGCCTTGCGGTCGGCCTTGCCGTTGGGCGTCAGCGGCAAGGCGTCGACCTCGACGAACACCGACGGCACCATGTGCGCGGGAAGCATGCCCTTGAGCCGGTCGCGAAGCGCTTCGACCAACGCACCGCGGGCCGCTCCCGACCTTACGTAGTAGGCGGCGAGCCGGGGGGTGTCCGCCGAACCCGCTACCACCACCGCGCATTGCGCGATGGAAGGCTCGGACGTCATCGCCGCCTCGATCTCGCCGGGTTCGATGCGGAAGCCGCGCAGCTTCACCTGGGCGTCGATGCGGCCCAGGTACTGCACGCGGCCGTCGACCAGGTACCGCACCAGGTCGCCGGTGCGATACATCCGCCTGCCCGCCGGGCCGAACGGATCGGGCACGAAGCGTTCCGCGCTCAGCCCCGGACGCCCCAGGTAGCCCTGCGCCAGGCCGTCGCCGGCGATGTACAGCTCGCCGCGCAAGCCCCGGGCGACCGGCGCCAACGCCGCGTCCAGCACGTACAGCCGCGTGTTCGCGATCGGCCGGCCGATGCTCACCGCACGGTTCCCGTCCAGCGCCTCCACCGTCGACCACACCGTCGTCTCGGTCGGGCCAAACAAGTTCCACACCGGCCCGCCCAGCGCGCACAGCGCGTCTTTCAGCTGCTCCCCCAGCGCCTCGCCCCCGCACAGCACACGCATCCCTGTCCGGTTGCGCCACCCCGACTGCAGCAGCATCTGCCAGGTCGCCGGCGTTGCCTGCATCGCCGACGCCCCGCTCGACGCGATCAGCGCGCCCAACCGCTGCGCGTCCCGCGCCTGCGCCGAGGTCGCGATCACGCTGCATCCGCCCACCATCAGCGGCAGGTACAGCTCCAGCCCGGCGATGTCGAAGCTGTACGTCGTCACCGCCAGCAGCCGTTCGCCCTCGCACAGCCCCGGTTCCCGCGCCATCGACTGCAGGAACTGGCCCAGCGCGCCGTGGCCGATCATCACGCCCTTGGGCTGTCCCGTGCTGCCGGAGGTATAGATCACATACGCCAGGTCGTCCGCGCGCGTCTCCGGCGCCGCCGGCACCTCGCCTTCGTGCACCGGCCACGGCGCGTCCAGCGCCAGGGCCGGCACCTCGCCCAGCCATGCCTGCGCCGCCGCCTGCTCGCGCGACTGCGTCAGCACACAGGCCACCGCGCTGTCGCGCACCATGTACCCCAACCGCGCCGCCGGGTACTCCGGCGCCAACGGCACATACGCCGCCCCCGCCTTCCATACCCCCAGCAGCGCCACCACCAGGTCCACCGAGCGCTCCATCCACACGCCCACCCGCGCACCCCGGCCGATACCGCCAGCCCGCAGGTACGCCCCCAGCGCATCGCTGCGCGCCACCAGTTGCGCGTAGTCCAGCGTTTCGCCCTCGCACGCCACCGCCGTCGCCTCCGGTCGCCGCGCTGCCTGCGCGTCGATCAGCGCATGCACCCCGCCGTTCGCGTACGCCACCGCCGTCGCGTTCCACCTGCCCAGCAGCCGCTCCCGCTCGGCCGCGTCCATCAGCGGCACCGCCCCCAGCGGTCGATCCGGATCGGCCACCAGACCCGCCAGCACCTGCCGGTAATGGCCCAGCAGATCCTCCATCCCCGCCGCGTCGTACAGCCGCTCGTCGTACTTCACCTTCAGCACGTACGCCCCGGCCACCTCCACCACCTCCAGCACGATCTCGTATTCGCCTTCCTGGTGCACCTGCCCCATGAACGAGCCGCCCAGCACCGCCGCCAGCCGGTCGGCCACGTCCGCGTGACGCAGCACCGTGGCGTTCTGGAACTCGAACGCGGCCTGGAACACCGGCGTGCGACCCGGCGTCCGTGTCGCCCCCAACTCGCGCAGCAGCCGCGCGAACGGGTACGCCGCGTGATCCAGCGCGTCCACCAGCCGCTCCTGCACCCCCGCCAGCCATGCCGCCACCGGCCGCCCCGCCACCGGCCGGCTGCGCAACGCCACCATGTTGACGAAATACCCCACCAGCCCGGCAAAGCGCTCGTCCCATCGGCCTCGCGTGGACACCCCCACCACCACCTCGTCCTGCCCGGCCGTGCGCGAGAGCAGCCACTCATACGCCCCCAGGAACAGCGCCGCCGCGTTCACCCCCTGCGCCGCGCAAAACGCGCGCAACCGCTCGCCCTGCGCCGCCGGTACCGTCGCCTGCACCGTGCGCCCGCACACCGGCCCCGACACCGGCCGCGGCCGGTCCGTCGGCAACTCCAGCACCGGCAGCGGACCGGCCAGCACCTCACGCCAGTACGCCCGGTCCGCCGCCGCCGACCCGCCGGCCAGGTACGCCCGCTCGGCCCGCACCACCTCCGCGTCCGTCGCCGGCAACGCCGGCGGCGTCCACCGCCGACCCGCCCGATGTGCTTCGTAGGCCTCCAACCAACGCTCCAGCAACAACGGCACCGACGCCCCGTCGAACACCAGGTGATGGATCACCAGCAGCAACCGCTCGCCCTCGGCCGACCCGGTCAGCCAGTACAGCGTCGCCAGCGGGCCCTGCGCCAGATCGATCGGCGCCTTCGCATAACCGCGCATCGCCGCGTCCAGCGCCTCGGCCGACCAGCCCCGTGCATCCACCACGACCGGCGCCGCTACCGCCTCGCCCGGCCGCCAGCGCGGCTCGCCCTCCACCACGGCCACCACCGCGCCCAGCCGCGGCGTCGAGGCCACCGCCGCCGCCCATGACGCCGACAGCGCCTCCCCGTCCACCGCGCCCGCCAAACGGATCGCCAGCGGCACGTTGTACGCCGACGATGCCGGCTGCAGTTGCTGGTGTGTCCACAGGCCGAGCTGGTTTTCCCCGAGCGCGTCGTCGGCCTCCGATGTCCCCAGCGCGACGAGGCGTTCCACGGCCTCGTCTTCCGATAGCCGTCCCTGCCTGTAGCGCTCGAGGATGTCGTCCAATGTCACGCGGCCGTGCTCCGTTCCAGTCGTGCCTTCAACTGATCGCGGGTTAACCGGCCTGCCTTGAATTCGCGCAATGCGCCTCGCATGGCGTCTCCCTCGGGCGGCGCGGCGGGGTGTTGTCGACGCAGCGCGTCGACATGATCCGCCAGGCGTTCGATCGTCGGATGATCGAACAGGACGCGCCCGCCGAGCCGCGTGGCAAACCGGTCATTGAGGGCGCGGACCAGTCCGAGGCCCACCACCGAATCCACGCCGTATTCGCGGAAGGCGCGCGCATCGTCCAGCGTGCCTGCCGGTACGCGCAGCGCGTGTTCGAGCCATGCGCGAGCGACGGTTCGCGTATCGTCCGAATCGATCAGGCGCGTCTCCGCAGCTTTCTCCCCGGGCAGCCAGCAACGCCGGCGTTCGAACGGATACGTGGGCAGGGCCAGGCGCCGGAACGGGCCGGTGCCGCGCGAGGCCGACCAGTCCACCGGCCGGTGCCGCACCCAGGCCCAGGCCAGACGCTCGGCCGCGTCGCCCTCGCCCGGCGCCGCGTCCGTCGACGATGCCGTTTGCCGATCGCCCTCGTGCCGCCCCGTCGCGCCGTCGTCGGCCGACGCCAGGTAACGGCGCAACATCCCCACCAGTCCCGTCACGTCGCTCGCCACCATCGCCAGCCGCCAGTCCATCGCTTCGCGATGCTCCTGCAGCGTGTACGCCAGGTCGACCAGGTCGGTCCCCGCATCGGTCTGCAGCCAGTCGGCCAGCCGCGCCGCCACCGCACGCCGTCCCGACGCGGTGCGGCCGGACAGCACGATCACCTGTGGGCCTGGTGCCCCCTCGCGACGCGGCGGCTCCACCGACGCCACCGCGCGGTATTCCTCCACCAGCAGGCTCGCGTTGGAGCCGCCGGCACCGAACGAATTGATCAGGGCAAGGCGCGGCATCTCGCGCCCTTGCCGGCGCGTGCGCGTCCACGACTCGCGATGCCGCTGCAGATGCAGCCCCGTGTCCTCCAGTGACAGGTTCGGATTCGGCGGCTCGCTGCCGATCGTCGGCACCCGTTCGCCGTGCCTGAGCTGCAACAGCACCTTCGCCAGTTGCGAGAAACCCGAGGCCGCCTCCGCGTGACCCATGTTCGACTTCACCGATCCGATCGCACAAGGCTGGCCATCGAACACCTGGGCGATGGCGCCCCATTCGATCGCATCGCCGATCGCTGCTCCCGTGGCTGCCGCTTCCACGTAACCAATCGCTCCCGCTTCGACGTTCGCGCGGCGCAGCACGTCACACATGACACCGACCTGCGCCTGTCCGTTCGGCACGCTATAAGCCTGCCCACTCCCCGCATGGTTGACAGCCGTGGCGCGAATGACGCCCCAGATGGCGTCGCCGTCGCGTTCGGCCGTCCGCAAGGGCTTCAACAGCACCGCGCCGACTGTTTCGGAAGGAAAGTAGCCGTCGCCGTCGGCAAAGGAGCGCGCATCGAAACGACTGGCGAGCAGGAGGGCTTGGCTTAAGGCCACGAACTTGCGCGCATCGAGCGACAGGTTCACCGCGCCGGCGATGGCCATCGCCACGTCGCCACGGCGCAGGTCGGCGCAGGCCTGGTGCAGCGCCACCGCGAACGACGAGCACATCGTGTCTACCGCCACGCTCGGCCCGTTCAAACCGAAGTAATGCGACACCCGGTTGGCGATGGCGCTCTGAAACGACTGCAGCACGGTCGGCGACGACGGTGACAGATGGTCGTACTGGCTGTACATCGATCCCACATAGACGCCCACGCTGCCGCCGAACGTGCTGCGCAGGCGTTCGCGCGTGTATCCGCATTCCTCGAGCAGATTCCAGACGGTTTCCAGGAACAGGCGCTGCTGCGGATCGGTCAGCTCCGCCTCACGCGGCGACATGCCGAAAAACAGCGGATCGAACGCGTCCACACCCTCGATGAAACCGCCCCACTTGCCGTAGGTCTTGCCAGGCTCACCTTTGCGCGGATCGAAATACCGCACGACGTCCCAGCGTTCGGCCGGCACCATGCCGATACAGTCCGCGCCGGCGCACAGTTTCTCCCAGAACCGTTCGACGTTCCCCGCCTGCGGGAAGCGGCCGCAAAGGCCGACAACGGCGATGTCGTCGTCGCGCCGTTCGTCGGTCGACGTGACGGCTGGCGTTGCCGACGGCTTCGGCCCGGCGACGAAGATGGCGGACGCCGCGGTCTCGACAAGATGCGCGACCACCTCGTCGATGGTCGAGAACTGGAACAGAAGCGTCGGCGGCAACTTGCGGTGGAGGTGCGCCTGGATGGCATGCGCTAGCTCGAGCAGCCCGGTGGAATCGATGCCCAGCTCGTAGAAATCGATATCGCCGCGAATGGCGGCAGCATCGATGCGAAGCCGTCGCGCGATCGCGTCACGGACGAACGTCGCGAGCGACGATGCGTCGACCGTCGGCGCGGCCTCCGTTTTGCTGGGGGACGGCGGCCCGGCGGCGAGATCCCCGGCACCGCCATCGTCATCGTCGTGGGCGAGCCTGCGCGATGGTGGCAACCGCTTGCTCGCGAAGTCACGCAGTTCGGCGATTTGCCGGCCTTCCAGGTCGAAGAAATCCATCGAAAGCCAGGTAAGCCCGTTTTCGCGTCGCACACCGTCGCGCATCACGCGCGCCATGCATGCCCCGCCCAGCGGCCGGGACGCGGCGAAGCGACCATAGGACAGCGGCAGCGCGGCTTCGTATCCGTTCGGATCGAGGGTGCTCAGCACCGCCGTGGCACCCACCACGCAGGCATCGACGAGGGCCGGATGGAACAGTACGTCGTCGGCATCGGCACGGGCATCGGCACCGAGCTGGCAATCGACATAGATCGCCTCGTCGGTCGTGTAGACCAGTCCGTCCGCCTTCATGTAATCGCCGTGGAGTAACCCTACGAGCGCGGAGGCGGCGTAGACCTCCTGCATGGAAAGCGGTTCGGCCGAGGTCGACTGGACGGCGTTCCAGTCGAGGTTCTGGCCAAATACGTGCATGGCCAGCCGGCGCCGTGCCATGGTCGCGACGGCATACCGGCGCGCCTTCGCCGGGTCGTGGCCATCGACGTGCCCATCGACGTGGACGAGCCATTCGTCGCCTTCGCCCGAGGCATCGATGCGCAGCCGTACCACCTCGTCAGGCGCTACCACCAGCGCACGATGGATGGCGAGGTCGCGAAGTTCGAGCTCATCCACCGGCACGCCGCTGGCTGTGAACGCCTGGAAGAGGATGTCGATGTAGGCCAGACCAGGCAGCAGGTACCGGTCATCGAAGCTATGCGCCCTAACGACGGGGTTCCGGATGGAGACCGGAATCTCGTGCCTCACCTGTGACATCCATCCCCCTTTCATTATGGAACGGTGCTTCCTTCACTCCCCGAGCATGAAGGATGCGTCGTGCATGTGGCAAGGGTGTGCATCGCGTGTGCACGCCCGACAAATTCCAGGCAACGGCGTGACGATTCAGCCGTAGCGCTCCCAGAATCCCGGCACCGCGGTTTGCGATGGCGACAGCGCCGCCGGCGCGTCGTCGATGGGTGCTATACGCCGTGCGGTGTCCAGCGGCGGCAGCGCCACCCTGCGGAACACCGGCGGATCCAGCGGCATGCGCGCAGTGTTGCCCTCGGCCGGCGCGACCTCCACCAGCACGTGCGCGTTCGTGCCGCCGTCGGCGAACGCGTTGATCGCCGCCATGCGCGGTGCGTCGTCCCATGCCCGCGCCTGACGCGTGAAACGGAACGGCGATTGGGCGAAGTCGTAGTGCTCCATCGCCTCCTGCGCCGACAGGAACGGCACCCGTTCGCCGTGATGCAACATCAACACCACCTTGATCAGGCTGGCTATCCCCTCCGCGCACAACGGGTGCCCGATGTTCGGCTTCATTGATCCCAGCTCACACCACCCCTCGCCCTCCGGACGGTACACCGACTCGATCGCCCGCAGCTCCAGCAGGTCCGTCACCTCCGATCCCGAGCCGTTCACCTCCACGTGGCTCACCTGCCCCGCCGACAGGCCCGAGCGCTCCAGTGCATGGCGCATCACCGCCTTCTGCGCCTGCACGTTCGGCGCCGTCGGACCCGCCGTGCGTCCGTCGTTGTTCACCGCCACCGCGCGGATCAGCCCGTAGATCCGGTCACCGTCCGCCCGCGCCTGCGCCTGCGTCTTCACCACCACCATCCCCACCCCTTCGCCCAGGATCGCCCCCTGCGCGCGGCGGTCGAACAGGTGGAAATGGCCGCGCTGCAGAATCCCCCGCCGCTCGAACATCCGCAGGGCCTCAGGCCCGCCCAGCAGGCTCACCCCGCCCACCAGCGCCGCGGTGATCTCGCCTGCGTGCAACGCCTGCGACGCCATCTGCAACGCCACCAGCGCCGACGAGCACGCCGTATCCACCACCAGGCTCGGACCGCGCAGGTCGAAAAACCGCGACACGTTCGACGCCAGGTAGTTCTGTCCCGTCGCCAGGATCGGGTTCGGCGCCTCCGCCAACCGCGCCGCGTCCGCCTGCACCTGCCCCCGCGCCCCCAGGTACACCCCCGTCGCCGTGCCCTTCAACTGCGCCGCCTCGTAGCCGGCGTGGTGCCACGCCTTCACGCTCTCCTCCAGCACCATCAGCCCCTGCCGGTCCATCGCCCGCGCATCCGCCAGCGACAGGTGGAAATACTCCGGGTCGAAATGCTCCACGTCCCCCAGCAGCCCCGCCCAATCGTCCTCCCGCGCCTGCGACCAGCGCGAGCTCGGCACCGGCGCGATCGCGCTGCGACCCTCCCGCAGCAACCGCCAGTAACCGTCCAGATCCTCCGCGCCGGCGAATCGGCACGCCATCCCCACCACCGCCAGCAGCGCCGACCGATCGGCCGACCGATCGGCCGACGGCTCGACCGAGGCCACGGCCGGCACCTCGACTGGCACCTGCACCTGCACCTCGACCGACGTCGCCGACAGCGCCGCCCCGTGATGCGACACCAGCCACCCCGCGAACGCTTCGATCGTCGTGTGCTCGAACAGCAGCGACGGATCCAGCCTTGCGCCGACCCGACTGCCTATCGTCGCCATCGCCTGCATCAGCAACACCGAATCCACCCCGTAATCGGTCAGCGGTACGTCGATATCGAGGCGCCGCACGTCCATCTGCAACTGTTCGGCGAACAGCTCGCGCAACCAGTCGCGCACGTGCGTGGAGGCGTACTCGGTGGAAGATGCGCTTTTCGCCGCTTTCTTGTCGTGGCCGCTTCGCGTGCCCGGCGCGGGCTCGGGCTGCGGACGGGACATCAAGATGTCCGCGTCGAACCGCGCATCGTCCACCCGCAACGGCGCGACGACGCCACGCACGTCTGCCGCGATCAGGCGATCGAGCATCGCCAGCCCCTGCGCATCG
Organism: Xanthomonas sp. NCPPB 3218; assembly: GCF_056725185.1. Taxonomy (NCBI): domain Bacteria; kingdom Pseudomonadati; phylum Pseudomonadota; class Gammaproteobacteria; order Lysobacterales; family Lysobacteraceae; genus Xanthomonas; species Xanthomonas sp. NCPPB 3218. Next base: position 2,573,526 of record NZ_CM161516.1, on the reverse strand, counting down.
TCGTGACTGAGCAGGCCCAGCTCGCCGTACGCGCGGCTGCGCACTTCGCCCATCCCGCTTTCCTTCCAACTGCCCCACTGCACGCTCAGCAACGGCACCCCTGCCACCTCGCCATCCTCCGCCACCGCGTCCATGTACGCGTTCGCCATCGCGTAATCCAACTGCCCCGCCGCCAGCGCCGGGGCGAGCGCGCTGATCGAGGAGAACGCCACGACGAATCGCGCTCCCCGATGGTCGCGCAGGCACCGCAGCAGCGTATCCACGCCGCCCACCTTGGGCGCGAACACCGCGTCGAGGATCTTCTGCTGCTTATGAATGAAGGCGGGGGTCTCGGCATCGGCGAACCCGGCGCAGTGCACCACGCCCCCAATGGGGCCCATCGCGGCGCACAGTCGATGCATCGCTTTGCCCAACGCTGCGGCATCCGAGAGGTCGACCGTTTCCACCGCGACCTCCGCGCCAAGCGCCTCCAGCCGCCGGATCGCGCGAATTTTCCGACCGATCGCGGTCGGCGCCGAGGCGTGCGATTCCCAGTCGGACCGATCCGGGAACGCTTCGCGTCCGGTAAGCACCAGCCGCCGGACGCCATGGGCACGCACGAAGTGTTCCGCGCAGGCGTAGCCGATCCCACGCACGCCACCGGTGATCCACAGCGCGTGCCCTGGCGACCAGTCCAATGGCGCCGGCGCGCCGACCTCTATGTCCGCGAGGCGCGCGACATGGCGCGCGCCATCCAGGTAGCACACGTCCATGTCCGCACCGGCATCGGCGAGCTCGCGCACGCAATGTTCGATCCATGTCCGTTCCCCTTCCCCGTCGCCGCGTCGCAGCGTGACGTGGGAAGCCTGGATACGGCGGTACTCGCCCGACAGCGTGCGATAAAGCCCCGCAGGCAGGGTGCCGCCACGCGGCACGGCGGTGTGGCCCTTGACTAGCGTGACGCCGAGCGCGCGGCCACCCGGCGCCATGCGTGCCACCATCCACGCCTGCACGCAGGCGATCCATTCCGTGCCGGAACGCGGCGTGGCGTCGGCGACGAGGTGCACCAGGCACTCGAAGTCACCCCATCGCATGTCGGCGACGGATACCTCGCGCACTCGGACCACCTCGGCCCGCCCGAGACTTGCCGCGAGCGCGGTCGCATCGTCGACGGCGCCCTCTTCGGCGAGAACGACGATGCGACCGTCCCGCACGTCGTTCGCCGACGACGGCGCGGGAACCCAATGCCTCCGCAGCACTCGCCACATTCCGTCCGCCGGCGACGCCGCACGCGGCTGATCGAGTCCGATCTCGCGGGCGCCGATCCAGTAACGTTCCTTCGCGAAGGGGTAGCCTGGCAGGCCCATCCGCCGCGGCGGAATGTCCGTGCCGGCGTAAAGGCCCTCCCAGTCCACCGTCAGCCCCTTGACCCAGTATCCGAGCAAGGCATCGAACTTTCGCTTGCCGATCCATGCCGCCACCATGTCCCGCACATCGTGGTCGGCCACGAACGCCGCCAGGGCGCCCTTGCCCCGCCTGACCTCGTCGCGGTGGACGCCCGGTACGGTTTCCGCGCCGGCCGCACAGGCATGCAGACGGTCGCGCAGCATGGCCATGTCGTCGGCAACGAACGCGAGCCGGAACGCCATCGCTTCGCGTCCCACCTGGAGCGTGTACGCCACATCGGCGAGGACCTCGTCTTCGAGGTCGCGGACGGCCTCGCACAACCGCACCACGCACAGGTCGAGCGCCTCGGCGGTGTGCGCCGATAGCACGATCGCGAACGGACCGCGCGCGGTCGAACGGGCGACGTCGGCGACGTATTCCTCGACGATCAGGTGTGCGTTCGATCCGCCCGCACCGAACGAGGAAATGCCGGCACGGCGGGGGGACTCGACGCCCGCCTCATCGACCTGGCGGGGCCATGGCGCGCGCGCGTGCTGCACGACGAACGGCGTCGTCGCGAAATCAATGAATGGATTGAGGCTTTCCGAGTGGAGGCTGGGCACCCGTTCGCCGTGCCGCATCTGCAGCAGCACCTTCGCCAACGCAGCCATGCCGGCGGCGCTTTCGGCGTGGCCGATGTTGGATTTCACCGAGCCGATGGCGCAGAAGCCCACGTCCTGGGTCTGCGCGCGGAATGCCTGGGTGAGTCCAGTGATTTCAATGGGATCCCCTAGGGAAGTACCGGTGCCGTGCGCCTCGACGTAGCCGATCGAGCGCGCGGGCACGCCGCTGGATGCCAGCAAGCCGGCGATCAGACGGGCCTGCTGGACCGGATTGGGTACCGCGTAACCGTTTGTTTTGCCGCCGTGGTTCACGGCGCTGCCGCGTATCACGCCGAGAATGCGGTCGCGGTCGGCGATCGCCCCCGACAGCCGCTTCAGCACGACGGCACCCACGCCCTCGCTGGGCACGTAGCCGTCGCCCCCTTCGCCGAAGCTGCGGCAGCGCCCGTCGCTGGAAAGAAAGCGCCCCTGAGCGAGCATCAGGTACTTGTTCGGATGCACCGTGACATTGACGCCGCCGGCCAGGGCCATGTTGCAGTGTCCCTGACGCAGGCTGTCGCAGGCGAGGTGGATGGCGGTGAGCGAAGAAGAGCACATCGTGTCCACCGCGAGGCTCGGTCCGTGCAGGTCGAGGAAGTACGACACGCGGTTGGCGATGGACGACGGGCTGCCGCTCAGAGCCAGCCCTTGCCCAAGCGCCTGCGCTTGCGCGCCATAGAGCTGGTATTCCTCGTACATCACGCCGACGAACACTCCGACGGCGCTTTCGCCATCCCCGGCCGGGTCGCGCAGGGTGTGACGCGCGTACCCGGCATCTTCCACCGCGTGGTAGGCGCACTGCAGGAACAGGCGCTCCTGCGGGTCCATGACCTTCGCCTCGACCGGCGAGATGCGGAAGAACAGCGGATCGAACTCGTCCACACCATCGAGGAAGCCGCCCCAGCGACCGTACGTCTTGCCGATCGATCCCCGCTCGTCGTCGAGATAGCGGAAGTGGTCCCAGCGTTCCGCCGGAACCTCGTCGACAGTGTCGCGTCCTTCGCGCAGGTTGTGCCAGAAGGCATCGAGGTCGTCGGCGCCTGGATAACGGCCGCTCATGCCGATGATCGCGATGTCGTCGCGGACGACAGGGAGCGGGCGCATATCCCCGACCGCTGCGGGTGTCGCGGCTTCGATGCGCTGCGCCTCCGTCGCCAGGACCACGGAGTGCAGTGCTGCCACGGCGCGCGAGGCGGATGGCGATGATCCCAACAAGTCGATCAGTTGCGACCGGTGGGCGGTCGCCAGGTGGCGTGCCAATGAGGCCAGCGTCTGGTGTTCGAAAAACAGCGTCTTGGACAGCGAGCCAAAGCGACGCTCGAGCGCCGCGGTCAGGTCGAGGGCGAGGATCGAGTCCAGGCCATAGCGTTCGAAAGGAGCGTCGGCCTCGATCCGCTCGGGCGGCAACCGCAGGGTGTCGGACAACACCTCCTTTACATAGGTGAGCACGTCGCGCTCGAATGCGCGCTCGTCGGTCACGCGTCGGGGAGACGGTTCGGTCGATGGCGCTACCGGTTCGGCAGGTTCCGACGATACGCGCGCCCTCTCGGCCGCGTCATTGTCGAGCCGCAATACGTGGACGCGCGCGTGATGCGTCGACAGCGCGGCGTAGAACGCCTCGATGCCGTCCTTCGCAGCCAGCGGCACGCGGCCCTCGGCGCGTTGTATGCGTTTCACTGCGTCGGGCACGCGCATGCCGCCATCGGCCCATAACGGCCATCCGATGGAAAGTGTCCGACCATGACGTTCACCACGGTTCACGCGCTCGTGTCGCCACGTTGCGTAGGCGTCGAGGCCGGCGTTCGCCGCGGCGTAATCGGCCTGCCCCACGTTGCCGTAAAGCCCGCTGGTGGATGAGAAGAACACGAAGAGGTCCAGCGGCATGTCGCCCAGGGCCTCGTCGAGGTGAACCGCCGCAGCCAGCTTCGCGCCCATGACGGCGGCGTGGTCGCCACGCGTTTTCTTTGCGAGGAATTCGTCGCGGATCACGCCCGCCGCATGGATCACGCCGTCGACGCGACCGTGCCGCTGAAGCACCTTGGCGACGAGTTCCGCGGTCGCTGCGCGGTCGGTGAGATCCGCGCGGAAATACTCAACCTTGCCCCCACGCTCGCGCCAGACCGCCAGCGCTGCCTCGTCCACGATGGAGCGGCCTACCAGCAGTACGCGCGCGGAGGGCTGGCGTAGCAGAATCTCGTTCGCGAATATCCTGCCGAGCCCGCCCATACCCCCTGCGATGACATAGACACCGTCCGGCTTCCAGGGCGCGGTGCCCGATGGTGTGTCCAGCACGGCGACATGTTCCACGCGACGAACGCCCCCCTCATGCCGCACGATGTCGTGACGATCCGCGGCATCCCGCTCGAGCAGGGCTACGGCCGCCTCGGGAGACAGGTCCGGTTCCATCTGTACGACCTGCCCGCGCAGCAGCGGCTGTTCCAAGTGCGCCGTGCGAAGCAAGCCGGCAAGTCCGCCGGCCATCGCGTCGTCGACCGGCGCGACGACCTGCACCAGCGTCGGAGCGTCGATACCCGCGCGAAAGATGCCCTGCAGGTAGTCGGTCACTCGCCAAGCGAGGTCCTCGTATCGTTCGGCGACGCGCGTGCCGTCCGGATTCAGCCAGGCGCATGCGACGCCTTCATGCGTCAGCGCGCGTTCCGTGGCGTCCGCGCCGGATGGCCGCGCGGGCCACAGTACATGGCGGCGCTCGTCCGAAGGCGACGAGGTATCGGCATCGGCCTCTCGCCATGCGAACCCCAGGTAGGTGGTGGTGGCCGGTTGCGTCGCCGGTCGCGCGCTCAGCCGGTCAAGTACCACGCAGACGTTGCCGGCGTCGTCACAGATGCGTACCTGCAAGGTCGGAAGTTCGGGCGTGTTTCCCGGCGCCTCGCGCAGCAAGGCGTAGGCGAACTCGCCGGGTTCGCGGTGGATCGATACGCTTTCCAGGGCGTAAGGCACCCATGCGTGGCCGGCCGTTCGGGCGTCGGACCACAGCGCGACGGAGGCATGCAAGGCGCCGTCCAGCAGCGAGGGATGCAAGCGCCACGACGAGGCGCCTTCACGTGCTTCCTCGGGCAACGCGAGACGGGCAAGCACGCAACGCGCACCGCTCTCGTCCACGCCTGTCGCCGCCCACGCCAGGGCACGCAGCGCGGGACCGTAATCCAGTCCCGCCGACGCGAGCCGCCGATATGCCTCGGTGCCGTCGATCCGTGCGCCGGTGGAGGCTTCGATCGCCAGCAGATCCACGGCGGCGGGCGACGCGCCGTTCGTCCAGCGTCCCGTGCCGCGCGCGTGTATCTGTCGAACTCCCTGTCCGGAGATTCCGTACAGGTCGAAGCCGACGTCTTCGTCGGTTACCCTGGTCAGATCGAGCCGCAAGGTGGCTGGCGTATCGAGCACGGCCAGCGGCTGCACCCACGCCACGTGCTTCAGGCACCATGCCATGCCGCGCGACGGTGGCGCGCCGCCGCCGTCGCGCAACGCGGCGAGCGCCATCTCCAGATAAGCCACGCCGGGAAACACCGGCGTGCCATGCACGCGATGATCGCGGAGAAAGAACTCTCTCCCACTGAACGTGGCGGCATAGCGCTGTCCGTCCACGTCGGACTCTTTGGCGTGCAGCAACGGGTGGGCCTGCGTCTCCCTTGCGGCGGTCACGCCCTCCGGTTGCGTGGCTTCGATCCAGTAATGCTCGCGGGCGAAGGGATAGGTTGGCAACGCCATGCGCCGGGGCGCGGAGGTACCGAACAACGTCGGCCAGGTCAATGCATATCCCTGGCAGAACAGGTCGGCCAGCGCGTGCAATGCCTCGTCCGCGTCTTCGCGCGGCGGCGGCACCATGGCAGCCAATGTGCCAAGCAACTGGCGGCCCAGCGTCGACACCGCCTTCTGGCCCACGAATTCGTGGGGTACCACGCCACGGAAGACGCGCGGCGCGCGTTCCCCTTTGGCGGCGCGTTCGAGCAGACCGATCGCATGGTCCGCATCCTGCGCGACCACCACGCAGCGGTGGGCGAACGGTTGCCGCCCGCACAGCAGCGTGTAGCCCAACGAACGCACTGCCGCCGCGCTCCACGTGCGTTCCCGCAGAGTCCTCGCCAGGGCCGCCAAGCGCTCGCGCAGTGCCTCCTCGCTTTTCGCCGACACCGCCAGCAGCCAGTAGGCCGGACCGCCCTCGTCCGCCAACGCCGGCGCCTCGTATTCGCGTACCAGCATGTGCGCGTTCGTGCCGCTCATCCCAAACGCGCTCACCGCCGCCACCCGCGGCGTCGCCGATACCCACTCCCGCCGTTCGCGATTGACCTCGAACGCGCTGCGCGACCAGTCGATGTAATCGCTGCGCTCCTCGCAATACAGGCTCGGCGGGATCGTCCGCTGCGTCAGCGCCTGCACCGCGCACACCAGGTTCACCAGACCCGCCGCCGCGAACGTGTGGCCCACCGCGCCCTTTACCGAGGTCAGTGCGCAGAACCCCGTCGCCGGCGTTTTCGCTCCGAACACCTCGTCCAGCGCATTGATCTCCACCGGGTCGCCCAGCCGCGTGCCCGTGCCGTGCGTCACCACGTAACCGATCTGGTGCGGATCGACCTTCGCCCGTGCCTGCACCTCGCCGATCAGTTCGGCCTGCGCCGCCCCATTCGGCGCCGTGATGCCGTTGGTCCGGCCGTCGTAGTTGATCCCGCTGCCCACGATCACCGCGTGGATCGGGTCGCCATCGGCCTGCGCCCGCGACAACCGCTTGAGTACCACCGCCACCACCGCCTCGCCCGGCACCAGGCCGTTCGCCCGCCGGTCGAACGCGCGGCAGCGGCCATCCTCGGACAGCATCCCCGCCTGGCTCATGCCCCACCACGCGTGCGGGGTCAGCATCAGGTTCACCGCCGCGGCGATCGCCGTGTCGCAATCGCCCGCGCGCAGGCTCTGGCACGCCTGGTGCGCCGCCACGAGGCCCGACGAGCACGACGTGTTGATCGCCATCGCCGGCCCGCGCAGGTTGAGGAAATACGACAGGCGCGACGCGAGGATCGCATCGTGATTGCTCGTCAGCGTGCCCTGGCTTCCCGCGATCTGCTGGTATTCGCCCTGCTCCACGCCGACGAACACGCCGATCTTCTGCGTGGCCGCGAGGGATTCGCCGACAGCCGCGTTCTCTAGTGCGTTCCATGCTTCCTGCATGAGCAGGCGCTGCCGCGGGTCCATGCCCAGCGCCTCGCGCGGCGAGATGTCGAAGAACAGCGGATCGAACTCCGCCACGCCGGGTAACGCGCCGAGCCACTTACCGAGGATGGCCCGGTTCGCGTACGGCTCCCGCCAGTCGAACCGCTCCAGGGGGATCTCCTCGATGGCACTGCGCCCCTCGACGAGCAGGCTCCAGAAGGCTCCGATGTCGCGTGCCTGCGGAAAGCGTCCGCTCATGCCGATGATCGCGATGGGCTCGGCGACGTCTTCCACCAGTTCGCGCAGAAGAACGGGCTTCGCGTCGACGTTAGCCGTCGAGGTGGCGATGGGTACCGTGTCTGCGCGCGACGCGGTGTCCGGGCGATAGAACGCGTTCATGCGTGGCGCATGCACGGCCAGGAGATGGGTGGCGATCTTATCGATCGTCGAATACGTGAAGAACAACGCGGGCGTGAAGGCGATGCCGAAATGGCGACCCAAGTGGCGCGACCACTGTGCCAGGGTGATGGAATCAAAACCGAAGTCGGTGATGTTGTCGTGCAGCGTGACCTTGTCGTCGGCGAGCCTGAGCAGTTCCGCCACCTGCCGCCTGAGATCGTCGTGCAGCGATTCCTTCACAGTCAGGCCGTGCCACGACGGATCTTCACTCGGGAGCGTGAGGACCGGGGCGCGCATTTTAGCGGCAGGCATGTCGCGCAAGCCCAGTGTTCGCTCGATACGCGACCGGTCACCCGCCATTACCACATAATGCGCGGAAGGATCGGCCAGGCAACGCTCGAGGATGTCGAGCCCCTCGTTCGCCTCGAGCGCATGCAATCCGCTTGATCGTAGGTACGTGCGCCGGCCGTCCTCGTCACCGCCGCGCATGCCCTCGGCCCAGGCAGGCCAGTCGATCGCCACGCGGCGTATGCCGTCGGCGGACGACATGCGGTCGGCCCACGCCATCTGGAAGCGGTTGCCGATGGCGTAGTCGCCGCCGCCAAAGTCGCCCAGCACGGCGGACGTCGAACTGAAGTAACAGATGAACGCCGGCGCGTGCTTGCGCAGCACCGCGTCGAGCACCTCGGTGCCACGCATCTTCGGCGCCAGCACCCGCGCGAACGCCTGCGCCGTTTTCTCCAGGATCGAGCCCTCGCCGATCACGCCCGCCACGTGGAATACGCCGTCGATCGAACCGAAACGTTCGACCGCCGTCGCTGCGCAGGCGTGCATCGCCACCTCGTCGGTGACGTCTGCCGCCACGTAAATCAAGCGGTCTTCGCTGCCTTCGAGCAGGCCCGCCCGCTGCGCGTCGGCCAGCACGCGCCGGCCGCTGAGCACCACCCGTGCCGCGTGGCGTTCGATGAGGTAACGCGCCACCCGCGCGCCCAACCCACCTGCGCCGCCCGTGATCCAGTACACCCCTCCCTGGCGGATGACCGACGGACCGGTCGGCAGCGACCGTTCCTCGATCCGTAGCTCGTACCGTCCGTCACGCCCGTGGCGCACGCTGCGCAGCGTCGCCGTGCCCAGTTCCGCACGCACCCGCCCGACCCACGACCGGACCGACGCCTCGTCCCCGAGGTGTCCTTCATTCAACAGCACCCCTAGCGAACGCTCCGGTGCCAGCACCCGAAGGGAACGCTCCAGGCCGATCCACGACTCGGCATGTGCCTGCGAGCGCGCGTCGTCGTACGCCACGCACAGCAAAAGCTGATCGCATGTAATGCCGGCGGCGGCGAATGCCTGGGCGAAACGCAGCGCGTTCATCGTGGCGACCTCGTCCGCGGCCCGCGACATCCCCCCCGCATACACGATCGCATTGAACGCACCATGCCGCGTGGCAGCCTCGACGAGCGCGCGCCGCCAGCCGTCCGCGTCGGTATCGCCCAGGCCGATCACGACCACGCCGTCATCGGCGTCGTGTGTTCGCCAGGCCTGCGTGCAGAGGTTGGTCAGCGAAGCGTCGGGTGCCACCAGCAGCACGCGACGAACGACCGTCGACACCGGTGTCGCATCGACAGGAATCCAGGCCTCGCGCGCCGTCACGATGTCCACCGCCGCGTCGGTCGTCACGGCGAGCGACGCGGGCGGCGTCGCGCCGCCGATCCAGTAATCCTGCCGATCGAAAGGATACGTGGGCAACGATATGCGTCGAGGCGGCCGCTCGCGATGGAGTCGCTTCCAGTCGAATGCCACGCCGCTCACCCACGCTTCGGGCAAGAGCCTCGTCGCACCGCCACCCAGCCACGCATCCAGCGCCCGCCCGGCACGTTCTTCGCTCGCCGCCTTCGTTCCGTTCCCTTGCTCCGGGTCGCCGAGGTACACGCCGTCGACCGCCGTTTCGCCGGCGATGTGGCGCTGCAACCTGTCGCGTGCCTCGTCGAGGGAGGTCGCAACCACGGCCAGGCGATACCTCATCTCTTCGCGACCGTTCTGCAGGGTGAATGCGATGCGGTCCAGTGTCGCCTGGCCGTTCGCGTCTTCGTCGATACCGTCCAAAAACGAAAGCATCGCCCGCGCATACGCATCCCGCTGCGGTTCGCCGCGCGCGGAAAGGGGCAGCAATCGTGGCGCCGCGTCGGCGGGTTGCGCCGCATCGGGCGGCTCGATCCATTCCTCGAAGATCGCGTGCGCATTGGTACCGCCGATGCCGAACGAGCTCAATGCCGCGCGACGCGGCGTGGTCCCCGCCGGCCAGTCGGCCAGTCGGTCGACCACGTGGAACGGCGAGCCCGCCAGATCGATACGCACATTGGCCGCCTTGAAGTGGAGGGTCGGCGGGATGCGCGCGTGAACGAGGCTCAGTATGACCTTCAGGCAGCCGGCGAGCCCGGCGGCCGTGTCCAGATGGCCCATATTGCTCTTGATCGAACCGAGCCCGCAGAAGCCCACGCGGTCAGTATGCCGCCGGTACGCCTCGCACAGAGCGCCGAACTCGACGGGATCGCCCAGCGGCGTGCCGGTGCCGTGGGCCTCGACATAACCGATGCTTTCCACATCAATGCCCGTTGTGCGCAGCAGCGAGTCGATGACCGCCGCCTGTCCCGCCGCCCCTGGCGCATAGAAACCCGCCTTGTCCGCGCCGTCGTTGTTCAGCGCGATACCACGCAGCAACGCGTAGATGTGATCGCCGTCGGCGATCGCCTCGTCGGCGCGCTTGAGCAGGAGCACGGCAACACCCTCCCCGGACACCATCCCGTCGGCGTCGCGGTCGAATGCCTTGAGATGGCCATCGCTGGAGAAATGCAGCCCCGGTTGATGCAGGTAACCCAGCGGCGCGTAAGGCAGGATCGTGGCGGCGCCGACCAGGGCGCGCGTCGATTCGCCGCTGACGATGCTGCGATAGGCGCACGACAGCGCGGTGAGCGACGATGAGCAGTTCGAATGCACGAAGAGACTGGGTCCCGTAAGCCCCAGCTTGTGCGACACCAGGGTGGGCAATGTGCCCGGCTGGGCCCATATCCAGCTTACGTATTCATCCGAGCGCTCCAGTACCGCCTTCGCCTGCGTGAACGCGGCCGCGTGGTAGAAGGTCGAACTGGCCGACATGAACACGGCGGTATCGGAGATGTCCGACGCACGATAACCGGCATCCTCGACCGCGCGCCACGCGTGCTCCAGAAGGTGTCGCGCCTGCGGATCCATGAGTTCCGCGTCGCGTGCCGTTACGCGAAAGAATGCGGCATCGAACGATGCCTTGCCCTCGATGGTGGCACGGGCGCCGACGTAGCCGGGATCGGCCAGCAGATCGTCGGGCACGCCGGCGTGCCGCGCCTGGGCCGGCGACAGGAATTCGATGGTCTCCCGTCCATTGCGCAGGTTGTCCCATAGCGCCGCGATGTCTTCGGCGCCAGGCACGTGCGCGGACGCGCCGATGATGGCGACGCAGTCGGCGTAGGACGGTACGGACGGCGACCGTTTGGTCGCCGTATCCACGGGCACTGTGGCGGGTTCGTCGCTCGTTCTGACCACCTGGCGAAGCCAGGCAGCCATGCTCCGTAACGTTGGATGACGGAAGAGGTCGGTGACGCGAAACGACGGGGCGAGCGACTCCGCCACCCGGCGCGCCACGGCGACCGCGAGTATGGAATCGCCACCGGCATCGAAGAAGCCGGTGCGTGGATCGATGTCGGCACGACCAAGGACGTCTTCCCATATGCGCGAAAGTTGGGTTTCCAGATCGCCGGACGGTGCGCCGCCGGCATGCCCGGATGCCCGCGTGGTCGCGCCATCCATGAGCGCGCGTCGATCAAGCTTGCCGTTGGGGGTGAGCGGCAGACGATCCCAGGCTTCGATCATTGTCGGCACCAGGTGGTCTGGCAAGACCTCACGCAGGGCGGCGCGCATCCTTTGCGCATCGAGCATGACGCCATGGGGAGCACGTACGCAGGCGACAAGGTTCCTGCGTCCGTCACGTTCGCGGACCACCACCGCGCATTCACGCGCCCACGGGGTGGCGAGCACGGCCGATTCGATCTCGCCCGGCTCGATGCGCACGCCGCGGATCTTCACCTGGTGATCGATCCGCCCGAGGTACTCGATCCGCCCGTCCTCATCGCGACGGGCGAGGTCGCCGGTGCGGTAGAGGCGTGCCCCGGGGGCTGCGCCGAAGGGATCGGGCACGAAGGCCGCTGCCGTCAGGGCGGCGCGGTGCCGGTACCCTCGTGCGAGACCGATGCCGCCCAGGTAAAGCTCACCCGTGGCGCCCGGCGCGACCGGGCGCAACCGCTCGTCGAGGATGTGCGTCTGCGTGTTCCAGATCGGCGCACCGATCGGCACGCAGGGCGACGCATGGTCGGCGCGGCACTCGAAAGACGTGACGTCGATCGCCGCTTCCGTGGGGCCGTACAGGTTGTGCAGGCGGATGTCCGGGTAAGCATCGAAGCATCGTGTCACCAGCGACGAGGTCAGTGCCTCGCCGCTGCAGATCACGTGACGCAGCGACGGGCATCCCCTGCCGTCCGGGGACTGGGCCAGGAACGCTTCGAGCATCGACGGGACGAAATGCAGCACGGTGATCGCCCGCTCGCGGATCGTCTCGCGCAAGTAGTGCGCGTCGCGATGGCCGTCTGGGCGGGCCAGTACCAGGGTGGCGCCCCTCATCAGCGGCCAGAGGAATTCCCACACCGATACATCGAACGTGTAAGGGGTCTTCTGAAGCACGCGATCGTCCGCGCCGATGCGGTAGGTCTCCTGCATCCAGAGCAGCCGGTTCAGCAGCGCCGCGTGCGAAGTTTCCACGCCTTTGGGCTTGCCGGTCGAGCCGGAGGTGTAAATGACGTACGCCAGGTCAGCCACCGACGCACGCGGTAGCGGATCGGACGAGGGTCGCGTGCCAAAGGCGTTGGGCTCAACCAGGCATAACGGGGTCGAGCCCGCGGCACCGGCCAGCGCGAGCTCCATCGATGGCGCCGTCGCCACGATGGTGACGCGGGCGTCCGCGATCAGTTCGCGCAAGCGCGCTTCCGGTGCACTCACGTCGAGGGGGAGATAGGCCGCACCGGCCTTCAGCGTCCCCACCAGGGCGACGGCAAGCTCCAGCGAACGTTCGAAGAAGAGACCCACGACCGCGCCGGGACCCACGCCCCGGGCGATCAGTTCGTGCGCGAAACGGTTGGCGCGCTCGTTGAGCCCGGCATACGACATCGACATGTCGCCCAGCGATGCCGCGACGGCCCCCGGCGTCTGGCGGACCTGTTCCTCGAAGAACTCGTGTACTAGGCGCCGCGTGTCGATCGGTACGTCGGGACCCGACGCGACGTTCACGACGTCGTCGTCGGTAAGCGCGCGGTCCGGATCGTCCGTGATCTGCCCGGCGAGCGCGACGAGGTCGCGGCCCAGGCGTTCGATGGTGGCAGCACGGAACACGTCCGCGGCATATTCCCAGCGGACGGCCAGCCCGCCTTCGTGCTCGAAGAATTCGAGCGACAGGTCGAATTTCGCGCCGTGACGGCCGATCGCAACGGGGGACAACGTCACATCGGGGAAAGCCGGCAGCGTCGCTTCGGCCTGCTGCAGCACGACCATCGCCTGGAACAGCGATGACCGCGCGAGGTCTCCCTGCACGTGGGTTTCCGCCACTACGCGTTCGAAGGGAACGTCCTGGTTCGCGTACGCATCGAGCGCCGTTTGCCGGACCGCCCGCAGGAGTTCCCGGAACGTCGGCACCCCGTCCAGGCGCGTGCGCAGCAGCACGGTATTGGCGAAATAACCCACCAGGTCTTCTGTCTGCCGCGCGGTGCGGCTGGCGACCGGCGTGCCGACGGTCACCTCGCGCTGCCCGCTCCAGCGGGACAGCACTCGTTGCACCATCGCGACCAGCAACATGAACAGCGTGGCGCCTTCGGCGCGCGCGAGTTCGCGCAGGCCCGCGGCGACCGTGGGCGACAGCGCGGTGAACAACTGTTCGCCCGCGAAACCAGACTGTTCGGGACGAGGGTTGTCCGCGGGCAGCGGCGTACGGGGTAGCCCGGCGAGCCGGGCTTTCCAGAATGCCAGTTGGTCGGCCGTCGACGCATCGCCCAACCGTGCACGCTGCCATAGCGCGAAGTCGGCGTACTGGATATCGAGGTCGGACAACTCGGGCGGTTCGTTCGCGATGGCGGCACGGTAGAACGCAGCGAGGTCCCTCATCAGCACCGCGACGGAGTGGGTGTCGCAGATGATGTGATGAAGAGTGATCGACAACGACCATGCGAGAGCCGACCGACGGAACAACGTGATCCGCCATGCGTGGTCGCGTGCGAGATCGAACGGCTTGGCAGCCTCGTCTTCCATGGCCTTCCGCAAGGCCTCTTGGCCTTTCGGGGCGTCGACCACCCGAAGCGTCGGCGCAATAACGGCCGGGTCCACCATCTGTATCGGACGCCCGTTGTGCATGTCGAAGCGCGTGCGCAGGGTTTCGTGGCGCATGGCGAGTTCGGCCACTGCCACAGACAGCGCGCGAGGATCCAGCGGTCCATCGATTCGGAATGCCAGAGGCACGTGGTAGGCGGGGCTGTCCGGATTCAGTTCGGCTAGAAACCACAGCGATTCCTGACCAAAGGAAAGCGGGCCGCTGGCATGGGACGGATAACGGCGGGGAATGCGTTGCGGATCGCGGTCGCGTCCGAGCAGCAACGCCACCAGTTCGGCGCGCGTGGCGTCCAGCGATGCCAAGGGCGCCGACGCGCTCCCTTTATTATGCTTCATGCAGTGATTGCCTCAGCCGGTTCAGTTCGCTGGCGACTTCCTCGTCGGACATGGCGAGTACCCGGGCAAGGACGGCGGCCGATGCCGGGTCGTGGACATCTTCCGTTTCCCGGGCCTCGTCGCGCAGGGCGCCGATTCGCTCGCACCAGTGGCCCAGCACGGGGGCGTCGAAAAGGCTCTGCAAAGGCACGTCGATGGCCAGCCGCTCGCGCACGCGCGCGAGCATCCGCATGGCGGACAACGAATGGCCGCCCAGGCTGAAAAAGTTGTCGCCCATGCCCACGCGATCGACGCGGAGGATCTCCGCCCATAACGCCGCCAGCCATCGCTCGTCGAGATTGCGCGGCGCTACGTACGCGTGCAGGTTCTGGTTGAAATCTGGCGCGGGCAAAGCCTTGTAATCGACCTTGCCGTTGGGCGTGAGCGGCAACGCATCGAGCCGGACGAGCGCCGAGGGAATCATGTATTCGGGCAGCACGCCGGCCAGCGCGGCACGCAGGACTTCCGTATCCACGACATGGTCCTGCTCCTCCCGCGTGACGATGTACGCCGTAATGTAGCGCTCGCCGTCGTCGCTTGTGAAGGTCGAAGCGGCCGCCTGCGCGATGCCGTCGATGCCGCGCAGGGCCGCCTCGATCTCGCCGAGTTCGATGCGGAAGCCGCGCAGCTTCACCTGGGCGTCGATGCGGCCCAGGTACTGCACGCGGCCGTCGACCAGGTATCGCACCAGGTCGCCGGTGCGATACATCCGCGTGCCCGCCGGGCCGAACGGATCGGGCACGAAGCGTTCCGCGCTCAGTCCCGGACGCCCCAGGTAGCCCTGCGCCAGGCCGTCGCCGGCGATGTACAGCTCGCCGCGCAAGCCCCGGGCGACCGGCGCCAACGCCGCGTCCAGCACGTACAGCCGCGTGTTCGCGATCGGCCGGCCGATGCTCACCGCACGGTTCCCATCCAGCGCCTCCACCGTCGACCACACCGTCGTCTCGGTCGGGCCAAACAAGTTCCACACCGGCCCGCCCAGCGCGCACAGCGCGTCTTTCAGCTGCTCCCCTAGCGCCTCGCCCCCGCACAGCACACGCATCCCTGTCCGGTTGCGCCACCCCGACTGCAGCAGCATCTGCCAGGTCGCCGGCGTTGCCTGCATCGCCGACGCCTCGCTCGACGCGATCAGCGCGCCCAACCGCTGCGCGTCCCGCGCCTGCGCCGAGGTCGCGATCACGCTGCATCCGCCCACCATTAGCGGCAGGTACAGCTCCAGCCCGGCGATGTCGAAGCTGTACGTCGTCACCGCCAGCAGCCGTTCGCCCTCGCACAGCCCCGGTTCCCGCGCCATCGACTGCAGGAACTGGCCCAGCGCGCCGTGGCCGATCATCACGCCCTTGGGCTGTCCCGTACTGCCGGAGGTATAGATCACATACGCCAGGTCGTCCGCGCGCGTCTCCGGCGCCGCCGGCACCTCGCCTTCGTGCACCGGCCACGGCGCGTCCAGCGCCAGGGCCGGCACCTCGCCCAGCCATGCCTGCGCCGCCGCCTGCTCGCGCGACTGCGTCAGCACACAGGCCACCGCGCTGTCGCGCACCATGTACCCCAACCGCGCCGCCGGGTACTCCGGCGCCAACGGCACGTACGCCGCCCCCGCCTTCCATACCCCCAGCAGCGCCACCACCAGGTCCACCGAGCGCTCCATCCACACGCCCACCCGCGCCCCCCGGCCGATACCGCCAGCCCGCAGGTACGCCCCCAGCGCATCGCTGCGCGCCACCAGTTGCGCGTAGTCCAGCGTTTCGCCCTCGCACGCCACCGCCGTCGCCTCCGGTCGCCGCGCTGCCTGCGCGTCGATCAGCGCATGCACCCCGCCGTTCGCGTACGCCACCGCCGTCGCGTTCCACCTGCCCAGCAGCCGCTCCCGCTCGGCCGCGTCCATCAGCGGCACCGCCCCCAGCGGTCGATCCGGATCGGCCACCAGACCCGCCAGCACCTGCCGGTAATGGCCCAGCAGGTCCTCCATCCCCGCCGCGTCGTACAGCCGCTCGTCGTACTTCACCTTCAGCACGTACGCCCCGGCCACCTCCACCACCTCCAGCACGATCTCGTATTCGCCTTCCTGGTGCACCTGCCCCATGAACGAGCCGCCCAGCACCGCCGCCAGCCGGTCGGCCACGTCCGCGTGACGCAGCACCGTGGCGTTCTGGAACTCGAACGCGGCCTGGAACACCGGCGTGCGACCCGGCGTCCGTGTCGCCCCCAACTCGCGCAGCAGCCGCGCGAACGGGTACGCCGCGTGATCCAGCGCGTCCACCAGCCGCTCCTGCACCCCCGCCAGCCATGCCGCCACCGGCCGCCCCGCCACCGGCCGGCTGCGCAACGCCACCATGTTGACGAAATACCCCACCAGCCCGGCGAAGCGCTCGTCCCATCGGCCTCGCGTGGACACCCCCACCACCACCTCGTCCTGCCCGGCCGTGCGCGAGAGCAGCCACTCATACGCCCCCAGGAACAGCGCCGCCGCGTTCACCCCCTGCGCCGCGCAAAACGCGCGCAACCGCTCGCCCTGCGCCGCCGGTACCGTCGCCTGCACCGTGCGCCCGCACACCGGCCCCGACACCGGCCGCGGCCGGTCCGTCGGCAACTCCAGCACCGGCAGCGGACCGGCCAGCACCTCACGCCAGTACGCCCGGTCCGCCGCCGCCGACCCGCCGGCCAGGTACGCCCGCTCGGCCCGCACCACCTCCGCGTCTGTCGCCGGCAACGCCGGCGGCGTCCACCGCCGACCCGCCCGATGTGCTTCGTAGGCCTCCAACCAACGCTCCAGCAACAACGGCACCGACGCCCCGTCGAACACCAGGTGATGGATCACCAGCAGCAACCGCTCGCCCTCGGCCGACCCGGTCAGCCAGTACAGCGTCGCCAGCGGGCCCTGCGCCAGATCGATCGGCGCCTTCGCATAACCGCGCATCGCCGCGTCCAGCGCCTCGGCCGACCAGCCCCGTGCATCCACCACGACCGGCGCCGCTACCGCCTCGCCCGGCCGCCAGCGCGGCTCGCCCTCCACCACGGCCACCACCGCGCCCAGCCGCGGCGTCGAGGCCACCACCGCCGCCCATGACGCCGACAGCGCCTCCCCGTCCACCGCGCCCGCCAAACGGATCGCCAGCGGCACGTTGTACGCCGACGATGCCGGCTGCAGTTGCTGGTGTGTCCACAGGCCAAGCTGGCCTTCCGTCAGCGCGACGTCGTCCGGTACCGATGCGTATTCGGCAGCTGCCGCCTCGTCGGGCTCCATGCTGGCGACAGGACGGGAAGCGATGCGGTCCCGCACCAACGTCGCCAGTCGGCGAAGCGTGCGTGCGGTCAGCAGGTCGCGCCCCATGAGGCGGATGCCGAAGGCGTCATTCAACTCGCGCAGCAGGCGCATGCCCACGATCGAATCCACGCCGTATGTATGCCAAGGCCCGTCCCACGGCAGTTCGTCCGGGGTCAGGCCGAGCAAGCGGTGCAAGAAGCGTTCGATCGTCCCGGCGACGTCGGTGGTTGCCGGCGTGCCGTCGGCGCGCCCGTCGGGCATTGCGTCAGTGATCCAGCAACGCCGGCGTTCGAATGGATACGTGGGCAGGGCCAGGCGCCGGAACGGGCCGGTGCCGCGCGAGGCCGACCAGTCCACCGGCCGGTGCCGCACCCAGGCCCAGGCCAGACGCTCGGCCGCGTCGCCCTCGCCCGGCGCCGCGTCCGTCGACGATGCCGTTTGCCGATCGCCCTCGTGCCGCCCCGTCGCGCCGTCGTCGGCCGACGCCAGGTAACGGCGCAACATCCCCACCAGTCCCGTCACGTCGCTCGCCACCATCGCCAGCCGCCAGTCCATCGCTTCGCGATGCTCCTGCAGCGTGTACGCCAGGTCGACCAGGTCGGTCCCCGCATCGGTCTGCAGCCAGTCGGCCAGCCGCGCCGCCACCGCACGCCGTCCCGACGCGGTGCGGCCGGACAGCACGATCACCTGTGGGCCTGGTGCCCCCTCGCGACGCGGCGGCGCCACCGACGCCACCGCGCGGTATTCCTCCACCAGCAGGCTCGCGTTGGAGCCGCCGGCACCGAACGAATTGATCAGGGCAAGGCGCGGCATCTCGCGCCCTTGCCGGCGCGTGCGCGTCCACGACTCGCGATGCCGCTGCAGATGCAGCCCCGTGTCCTCCAGTGACAGGTTCGGATTCGGCGGCTCGCTGCCGATCGTCGGCACCCGTTCGCCGTGCCTGAGCTGCAACAGCACCTTCGCCAGTTGCGAGAAACCCGAGGCCGCCTCCGCGTGACCCATGTTCGACTTCACCGATCCGATCGCACAGGGCTGGCCTTCCATGGCCCGGGCGATGGATGCGACCTCAACGACGTCGCCCAGTGCCGAGCCGCTCGCCGCCGCCTCCACGTAGCCGACCTCGCCGGGCGCCACCGCCGCGTGCCGCATCGCCTCGCGCATGACCTCCACCTGCGCATGCAGGTTGGGAACGCTGTAGGCCTGCATGCCGCCGGCATGATTGACGGCCGAGCCGCGAACGACACCCCAGATGGCGTCGCCGTCGCGTTCGGCCGTCCGCAAGGGCTTCAACAGTACCGCGCCCACGGTTTCCGCCGGCAGGTAGCCGTCGCCATCGCCAAAAGCACGCCGCTCCGCGCGGCTGCCCAGCAATTGCGACTGGCTCAACGCCACGAACTTGTGCCCATCGAGCGACAGGTTCACCGCGCCGGCGATGGCCATCGCCACGTCGCCACGGCGCAGGTCGGCGCAGGCCTGGTGCAGCGCCACCGCGAACGACGAGCACATCGTGTCTACCGCCACGCTCGGCCCGTTCAAACCGAAGTAATGCGACACCCGGTTGGCCACGGCGCTTTGCAGCGACTGCGATACCGCGCCGGCTTCCTGGCGCAATCCGTCGTAGCGGTTGTACATCGAACCGACATAGACGCCCACCTTGCCGCCGAACCGCGCGGCAAGGCCATCACGCGTATATCCACATCCCTCGAGCAGATTCCAGACGGTTTCCAGGAACAGGCGCTGCTGCGGATCGGTCAGCTCCGCCTCGCGCGGCGACATGCCGAAAAACAACGGATCGAACGCATCCACACCCTCGATGAAGCCACCCCACTTGCCGTAGGTCTTGCCAGGCTCACCTTTGCGCGGATCGAAATACCGCGCGACGTCCCAGCGTTCGGCCGGTACCTCCTCTACGCAGTCGGCACCCGCGCGCAGTTTTTCCCAGAATTCTTCAACGTTCGCCGCCTGCGGGAAGCGGCCTTCAAGGCCAACGATGACGATACGGCTGCCGGGATCGGATCCTTCCTCGACCGGCGCACGCGCGGCCGCTGGCGCGAAGCCGCTCGCCCGAGGAACGGCGAGGGAAGGCTCCGGTACATCTTCCCGGACAACCCAGCGATGCAGCGCGTCGGAGTGGGTCTCGACGAAGTAGGTATGCAAAGCGTCCAGGGTCGGATATTCGAAGAACAGCGTCTTCGGCAAGGGGCCAAAGATTTTTTCCAGTTCCGCGGTCAACTGCATGACAAGGATGGAGTCGACGCCATAGCGCGAGAACGGCGCTCGTGCGTCGATCTGCGCGGGCGCGATCTTGAGTTGGGTGGCCACCGCCTCTCGCAACCGATCCACGGCCGGGTGCCGCGACGCGTCGCGAGAGGTCATCGCGACAGGTGGCGGAAGCGCCGTGGTCACGAGCGCGGCGGGGGACGTCGACGCATCCAGCCCTTGTCTGCGGCGCACGTGCACGTGCGCCGCATCGCAAGCGAGAGCCGCGCGGAATGCCGCCAGGCCATCCGGGGTTGTCAAGGCGAGCCGTCCGCTCGCGCGCAGCATTTCGCCGACCAGCGGCGGCAGGCGCATGCCACCCTCTTCCCACTGAGGCCAACCGATAGATACGGTGCGACCATGACGCTCACCCCTGCTCACGCGCGCCTGCCGGTCCGCCGCATAGGCGTCGAGGAATCCGTTCGCCGCCGCGTAATCACCCTGACCGACGTTGCCGGACGTGCCGCTCACCGAGGAAAACATCACGAAAAAGTCGAGCGCCCGTGCTCCGATTGCCCGATCCAGCTGGACGACGCCATGCACCTTGGCCCGAAGCACGGCAAGATAATCGTCCCTGCTCTTCGCCAGCAGGAACCCATCCCGCAGCACGCCGGCTGCGTGAATCACACCGTCCAGCGCGCCATGTGACCGTTCGATCTCGTTTACCAGCCGCGTGACGTCGTCCGGATCCGCACAATCGGCCCGATGGTGATCGACGATATGCCCCGCGTTCGTCCATGCGAGCAACTGGGCCGCGGTTTCGCCATCGGGTTCGCCGCGTGCGGCCAGTATCACGTGCGCGCGCGGAGCATGGTCGAGAATGTCGCGGGCGAACAGCATCCCGAGGCGGCCGAGTCCGCCCGTGACGAGGTACACCCCCCCGGCCTTGTAGGGCGACGCGCCGGTCAGCGCTGGCAATTCCGCCAGCGACGCGCTTTCTCGCGACGCGCCCCGGTATCGGATCTCCTCGTCGGAAGTCGTGGCCGTTTCCCGCAGGGCCTCCAGCCACCGCTCGACGCCGGCCGACGTGTCGAGCGAGATGAGTTGTCCGCGCAGCAGTGGGTTCTCCAGTTGCGCAGAACGAAGCAGCCCGACGATGCCCGACGACAAGGCGTCTTCCGGCGCGTCGCCAATGACAACCTGCACGAGCGCGCGTTCGCGCACGCGTCCTTCCAGCAGCCCTCGCACGTGTTCGATGACGTGCCAGCCAAGGTGTTCGTAACGGTTCGCTGCGTCGCAGCCCTCCGGTTCGGCCACCCTTGCGGACTCGCAACGCGTGCGTGGGTCATCCGGCAGACGCCGCGCGAGCTCTTCCCATGCCGCCTTGTCGTCGGCATGGCTGCACAGCAACACGAGACGGATCTCTCCGTCATGGCTCTGGGAAAGCACCGGTGCGTCGCGCCAGCGACGCGTTGAAAGGACCGTTGTCGGCACGCTGTTCCCCAGTCCCGCGCCTGGTGGCAACCGCCGGGCGCTCAGGCCCGAAAGCCGAACGCGCACTCGTCCCCGGGCATCGCACAGCCGCACGTCCAGCCGTCGAAGGTTCGCATCGCTTTCCGTCGCCTGGGTGAGCACCGCAAAGGCGATGTCTTCCGCCGCCGTATCGATGCTCACGCCTGCGAGAGCATGGGGCACCCAGGGCGTGCCGTCGCCCGTGGACGGATCAAGCATCGCCGCGGCATGCAGCGCGCTGTCGAGCAGCGCCGGATGCAGCACGTGGGCCCCCGATGTCGCCGCGATCGCCGGCAGGGCGAGGTGAGCGACCACGTAGCGGTCGCCGTTCGCGTCCACCCCGGAGAACGCGGCACGAAGGCCACGGTAATAGGGGCCGTACTCGATGCCGTCGCGGGCCAGCCGCGCATGGCAGGCTGCTACGTCGACGAGGCGATCCCGACCGACCTCCCATTCGACCATGTCCAGCTGTTCCGCCGGCACGGCGCCGTCCCAGCGGCCGTAGCCGTGTGCGTGTACGCGGCGCTGGCCGGGTGATGGCTCGGTGTAGATCTCGAAGCCGATGTCGTCGCCTGCCGGCGGATGGACGTCCACGTGCAAGGTGACCGGGTCGTCGGCCACCAGCGGCAAAACCCACGCAACATGGCGCAGCGATACGCGCTCCGCGGCACTCCCGTCGCCCGCACCCCATGCGATGGCCGCGCAGGCCACGTCGAGATACGCCATGGCGGGCATCAGGGCACGTCCATGCACCCGGTGGTCGGCCAGTACGTGCTCATCGCCGCTGAAGCGCGTGGTGAAGCGAAGGCCCGCGTGGGTGGACGTGTTCTCGTGCAACCACGGATGCAGACGCGAAGCGCCCGTCGCCGGAGTCGCCGCGCCGGAGAGGAAACTGGAAGCATCGATCCAGCATCGCATCCTGGCGAACGGATAGGTCGGCAACGGGATGCGCGGCGGCCGCGCACTGTCGTACAGGCCGCTCCAGTCCACCGCCACGCCCTTCACCCACAGCGCCAGCAGCTTGTCGTACTTGCCGCGCGCCATCCATCGGGCGATGGCGTCGCGCATGTCGTCGTCGAACGCAAGCAGTTCGTCGAGGCCCTGTGTTCCCGTGGACTCGCCGGCATGGATCTCTTCGTCGCGCGTGTCGCCATCGACGAACGCGGCCAGTTTGCGGGCCATCTCGTCGATCGTGGTCGCGGTGAAGGCGAGCCGGCATGCCATCGCTTCGCGTCCCACCTGCAACGTGTAGGCGATCGATGCGAGTTGCGTGTCGCGGTACCGCTTCGCCACGATCGCTGCACGCAGCAGGCGCGCGCGGTCGCGCAAGGCGTCGGAGGTTTTCGCCGAGAGCACCACAAGCACGGGAAGGCTACCCGCGATGGCGGTCGACGCCGTCGCGTCGTCAGCCATGTACTCCTGCACGACAAGATGCGCGTTCGCACCACCGGCGCCGAACGACGAGATGCCGGCGATACGCGGATACCCGCGACGTTCGCCGTCGACGTCCACCTCGGGCCGCAGCCAGGGACCCAGGCGATGCTGCACGACGAACGGGCCCGTGGCGAAATCGATCTGCGGATTCGCCGGTTCGGCGTGCAGCGTCGGCGCGAGCTGTGCGTGGCGCATCTGCAGCAGTACCTTGGTGAGCGCCGCGATCCCCGCCGCGCTCTCGGTGTGCCCGATGTTGCTCTTCACCGAGCCGATCGCGCAGTACTGCCGGTCGTCGGTGCCCTCGCGGAACGCGGATGTCAGCGCTGCCACCTCGATCGGATCACCCAGTTGCGTGCCGGTGCCGTGTGCCTCGATATAACTGACCGTGCGCGGATGCACCCCCGCGCGACGCAGCGCATCAGATACCACGGCGGCCTGAGCCACGGGGTTGGGCACGGTGTAGCCATGCGTGCGTCCACCCGCGTTCAGGCTGCTCGCCCGGATGATCCCGTGGATGTGGTCACCGTCGCAAACGGCTTCTTCCAGAAGCTTGAGAACCACCGCCCCCACGCCCTCCCCGTCGACGAAACCGTCCGCGCCGTCGCCGAACGCACGCACGCGATCGCCACCGGTGAGCATGGTCATCGCCGAGAGGGCCTGCAGGTGCACGGGCTCGACGATCAGGTTCACTCCGCCGGCGATCGCCCGATCGCACGAGCCGTTGCGCAGCGCTTCCACAGCGAGGTGGATCGCGGTCAGCGACGACGAGCACGCCGTGTCCACCGCCATGGAGGGACCATGGAAGTCGAACAGGTAAGACACGCGGTTCGCCACGGACCAGTCGTTGGCGACCCGAAGATACGTGCTGTTCATCACGCCCACGTACACGCCGACCTTCTTTGTCGAGCTGAGGTTGCCGGGCGTATAACCGGCGTCCTCGATGCTCGCATAGGCCTGTTCGAGGAACAGGCGCTGTTGCGGATCCATGTGCTCGGCCTGGCGGGGCGACAGGTCAAAGAACAATGGATCGAACAGGTCGATTCCGTCGAGGAAGCCACCCCATTTCGTGTAGATAGAGCCCATCACGCCCTTGCGTTCGTCGTAATAGGCGTTCCAGTCCCAACGTTCGGCGGGAATCTCGCCGATGCCGCTCCGTCCCGTCGCCAGTTGCTCCCAGAACGCGTCGACGTCGGCTGCGCCGGGATAACGACCGCTCAGACCGATGATTGCCACGTCGGCGGGCACGGCCATCGAGCCACGCGTCGGGCGCCGGCCACGCATGCCGACCCGGACCGGTGGCGCCGCGTGCGCGTGAAACGCGACCGGCCGCGGCGTCGCGTCCATGGCGGCCGGCGACCCGTCATCGCCGACCCAGCGCAAGACCTTCTCGTGCCGCTCCCGCAACAGGTGATCGACCAGCGTGGCGACGGTGCGGTGCTCGAAGAACAGCGTGGTGCGCAGATCGACGAAGACCTCGTTCATCGCAGCGCAGATGCGTACGACGAGGATGGAATCGATGCCGTATTTCTCCATCGGTTCGCTGGCCGAGACGCGGGACAAGGGCATCTCCAACGTCGTGGCGACGAGCTTGCGCAAGGCTAGGATGGCGCGATCGCGCAGGAGCGACGGACTGCCTGGCGTGGCTGGCGTCGAGGGGAATGCATCGCCCGGGTCGGCTGCCACGGGCAGCGGCGGCACTCGGCGGACGGCCTCGCGCACCAGGCCGTCGCTGCGCGCCAGCACCACCTGCTGGCCCAGCGCGTGCCATGGCGAAGCGGGAAACCGGATCGCTTCGAAACCCTCGTCTTCCAGCACGCGGGTCCAGCCCGACGGAGACAGGCCGGGCGAATCAGGGAGGCGTACGGCCGGATCCTCATAGCGCCACCAGCCTTCGAGCAGCCCGAAGCCTAGATGGCCGAACAGGCTCGCGGTGCTCACCTCGTTCAGCAGCAGTGCGCCGCCCTCTCGCAGCGTCGCCTTCGCATGACGGATCGTGCGGCGTATGTCGCTGGTGGCATGCAGCACGTTGGCCGCGATCACGATGTCGAAGCTACCCGTCGGCACACCCTGTTCCGCCGGGGGGCGTTCGACGTCGAACAGCCGGCGCGTCAGGTACGGCGCCGCGTCTTCATATTGTCGGGCGTACAGGAGGAAGGCATGGGACACGTCGGTATAGCAGTATTCGGCGACGTGCCGCGCATGGGGCGCCAGGGCGGCGAACACGCCTGCGCTGGTACCGCCGGTACCCGCGCCGATCTCTAGGATGCGCAGCCGGGCTTCCGGATCGGTCCGTCGACGCGCCTCGACCAGCGACAGCAGCGACGCGACGAGGATCGCGTTGAAATGATCCGCCACCGGATGATTTCGGTAGATGCCGGCGACGAGATCGAGGGAGGACTGCGGAAAGAGCACCTCGGTGGCGGATCGTTCGCCCGCGAACACCTCCGGTAACGCGACGAGGATCGTCTCGGCCAACCTCGCATGCGCCCGCGTGTGCGAATCTGCCAGCCACCCCGGCAGGCTCGATCGCCATGCCCGTTCGACATCGTCGGCGACGAGGCCGGCGACGGCACGCGGTTCGCCGGACGTGATCTCGAGCAGCCCGCGTTCGAGCAGCATGCGCGTCGTGGCGTCGAGCCACCGGCGCAGCGTCGGACCGTCGGCCTTGCCGCCTCCGGCGATCGACAGGCCGGGCACCAGGCCGACCTGGACCGCCAGCCGACCGGCGATGCGGTCTTCCATGTCGCGTAGCGCGTCGGTGACCTCGTCCCAGCCTTCCGGCACCGCAGGGGGCGCAATCGCCGGTTCGCCGCCCGTGTCGAAGACGCTCCCTGGCGATGCCGCGACGAGCCGGTCCGCATCGCGCAAAGAGGCGTCGCGCAGGGACGCATGCGCCCTGACGTAAGCCACCCGCGGCACCGACGAACGCAGGATGGCATCAAGCGCCGCCATGCCGTCTTCGGGTTCGATCGAGGCAATGCCCTGGTCCGCCAGGCGTTCACGGTAAGCGGCGGAGGCGACGACGCCGACGCTGCCCCAGTAGCCCCAGTCGACGATCCTGACGGGCGTGCCGGTGCGTGCGCCGAGGTTCGCGGCGAAGGCGTCGGCGAACGCGCAGGCTGCGGCGTAGTTGCCCTGCCCCGGACTGCGCGAGAACGCTTGCACCGAAGAGAAGAACGCGATGAAGCCAGGCCGCTGCCATTCGCATGCCATGGCCAGCGCGAGGCAGCTGTCGGCCTTGGCGCGAAATACGTCGAGGAAGGTAGATTCGTCCATCTCGGCCAGGCTGCGGTCCGAGAGCACGACGGCGGCGTGGATGACGCCATCGATGCGGCCGTGCGTGCGGCCGATGTCCTGCCATGCCGCGACCAGGGCATCGGCGTCGCCCGCGTCGGCCTGCACGTAGTCGGGTTTGGGCCCGAACTTCGCCAACGCGTTGCGACGGGCTTCGATGGCCGCGTCCGGTGCACGCCGACCGATCCACACCACGCGGGCGCGGTGGCCCGACACCAGGTGCCTCGTGAGTACCTCGCCCAGGCCGCCCGCACCGCCGATGATCACGTAGATGCCGCCCTCGCGCCACGGTGCGGGGCCCTTCGCCGGGATCTCGGAATGCAGCAGCGAGAGACGGTGCCATTCGCCTGTGCGGTAGGCCCATGCGTCGCCGGAAGGCATCGGCGGCAAGCGCAGGATGTCGTCCAGCGGCGCGTCGCCATCCGACGGCAGGTCTACCAGCCGCACACGCCAGTGCGGATATTCCTTGGCCATCGAGCCGACGAGTCCATGCAGCGCGGCGTGGACGGGCACCGCGGCTTCGCCGGCCCGTACGGCCTGCGCACCGGCGGTGACGATCGTCCACGTCAACGGTCGGCCGCCCAGGCCCTTCGCAAGTACCGCCTTGATGAGCCGAAAGGCTCCTAGCATTGACGATGCCGGCACCTCATCCTCGACGGGAGGCGGCGCGACCCAAACGATGTGCTCCACCCCGGTGGCCGCGAGGGCGTCGCCCCAGCGCCCGTCCCTTATGGCGTCGCCGGGGAGCAATACCGCGGAGGGAAAGCGATTCGCGACGTCGCGTCCCCGCACCGATTCCGCACCCACCACCATCACGCCGTCGTCCGGAGCCGGTAACGGATCGGCGAGCCAATCGGGCACCGCGGTGTCCCAGCGCGGCACCAGCATGAGCCCTGCCTCGGCGTCGTCCGCCGTCGTTTCCACGGCGACGGACGGCTCCGGCCGGCCCTCGAACACACGACTGGCGAAGCCGCGCAGTCGCACGTGCACCCTTCCCGTGTCGTCACAGATGTCGAGGTCGTACTTGCGCAGTTCGCTGGCCGCCGTGCCCTGCTGCACGTGGACATGCGCCCAGGCTTCGGCTGGCAATGGCGCAAACATCTCCATGTCGTCGATGGCGAACGGCAGGTGCGGCCGTGTGTCGACAGGCTCGTCGGGCGACGCCATCGCGTCCAAGACCAGGCCCAGCGTCGACTGCAGCGCGCCGTCGAACAGGCTCGGGTGCAGGTCGTAAACCGGCGCGGTATCCGCGAACGCCTGCGGCAACCGAAGACGGGCGAGCACATAGCGATCGGCGTTTGGGCTGGTGCCCGCGTGCAGCTCGGCAACGACGCGATGCGAGGGACCGTAGTGGATGCCCATCGCGGCGAACTGGCCGTAGAGATCCGATACGTCGACGCGCCGATCGCAGCGCCGATGAAGCTCCATCAGATCGAGCACCGGGGCCGCACGACCGTCCGTTCCGGCCGTAGGCACGACGCGGCCGGTGCCGTGCAGGGTCTTTACGCCCGCCGCCTCCGACTGGAATACCTCGTAGTCGCACCCGCCGTCGTCGAGCGGATCGAGCGTGACGTGCACCGTTGCCGCCGCCGTCACGGCAAGGGGCCGCAGCCAGACCACGTTGCGCAAGGCCAGCGCGGCGGGCACGTCCGCCTCCACGTCGCGCGATTCGCGTAGCGCCACGCGTACCATTTCCAGGTAAGCCACGCCCGGCAACACCGGTGTGCCGCCCACAACGTGGTCGCGAAGGAAGTGCTCGCTGCCGGTGAACCGCGATGTGAAACGCTGGCCGCCGAGGGTGGACGTGTTGCGCTGGACCAGCGGATGCAATGCCGGCGGCGCGTTCTCGACGTCGGGACCGGTGGTCGTCGCCTGGGACGTCTCGGGCCAGAACCGGTCTTCCCGGAAGGGATAGGACGGCAAGGACACGCGCCGCGACCGGCCACCCGGCAGCGACGCGCGCCAGTCCACCGCCTCGCCGCGGACCCAGCGCGAGGCGAGCGCGGCGCGCTCCTCCCGGGTTGGCGCGACATTGGCGGCGACCGTACCGGCGCGGGACGCCGGCGTGTGGTCGGCGACCTCGCCTTCCCACGCATTTCCTGGAGGCAGCGTACCGCCGACGTAGAGGGCGAGCGCGGCTTCCAGCGAGGCGAGGTCGTCGACCACCGTCGCGAAGCGGCATGACATCGCCACGCGCCCCACCTGCAGCGTGAAGGCAATGTCTGCGAGGGACACGTGCACATCGTCGCGCTTACGGCGGCGCAACCACTGCAGCAGCCGTGTGGCCGCGCTGCGCACCTGCGCGCGCTCCCTGGCGGAAAAAATCACCACGTAGGGGCCGGCCTTCGCCGACACGGCGGGTATGGTGTCGTATGCCTCGAAGACGGCATGTGCGTTCGTGCCGCCGATCCCGAGTGAATTCAGCGCGGCGCGGCGCGGCGTGCTCCCCGCCGGCCAGGCTCGATGGCTGTCGACCACGTGGAACGGCGAGTCGTCGAGG
Source organism: Xanthomonas sp. NCPPB 3218 (assembly GCF_056725185.1). Classification (NCBI taxonomy): domain Bacteria; kingdom Pseudomonadati; phylum Pseudomonadota; class Gammaproteobacteria; order Lysobacterales; family Lysobacteraceae; genus Xanthomonas; species Xanthomonas sp. NCPPB 3218. The sequence continues at coordinate 2,544,902 of NZ_CM161516.1, read as the reverse complement.
TTGAGACGTGGATTGGGTTCGCGATAGTTGAGGCTGGCGGGCAGTTGCCCGCGGCTGAGGCTGAGCGCCACCTTGATGCAGCCGGCCAGTCCTGCGGCGGCATCTAGGTGACCGACGTTGGTCTTCACCGAGCCGATGCCGCAGAACCCCACCTTGGGGGTGAAGCGGCGATAGGCCGACGTCAGCGCGGCCACTTCGACCGGGTCGCCCAGCGTGGTCCCGGTGCCGTGAGCCTCGACGTAGCCGATACTTTCCGGGTGTATGCCGGTCGACGTCAGCAATCCGTGGATCAGCTTTTCCTGGCCATCGACGCTCGGCGCATAGAACCCGGCCTTCTGCGCCCCGTCGTTGTTGATGGCGATGCCGCGCAGCAGCGCGTAGATGTGATCGCCGTCCGCGATGGCCAGATCTGCGCGCTTGAGCAACAGCGCGGCTACGCCCTCGCCTCCCACCATGCCGTCTGCCGTGGCGTCGAACGTGCGCACGCGGCCGTCGCGGGAGAAGTTCAAGCCCTCCTGGTGCATGTAACCCCGGATCGTCGTGCCACCCACCGTCGCGGCGCCGACCAGCGCGTGCCTTGCATCGCCGGCCAGGAGGCTGCGGAACGCGGTGTGCATCGCCACCAGCGACGATGAGCAGTTCGAATGCACCGCCAGGCTCGGACCGGTCAGGCCGAGCCGGTGGGAAATCATGGTCGGAATGGTGCCGCTCTGCGACATCAGCCAGGACACGTACTGCGCGGCATCGCTCACGATGCCGTCGGGAGCGGGCATCCCCGCGGCCAGAAGCCCCGCGTAGTCGCTATGGCTGCTGGCCGTGAAGACACCCGTATCGGGAATATCGGCGGGCACGTAACCGGCGTCTTCGACCGCGCTCCACGCGTGCTGGAGAAGCAGGCGCAACTGCGGATCCATGCGGTACGCATCGTGCGGGGCGACGCGGAAGAACTCGGCGTCGAAGCGATCCTTGCCTTCGATGTTGCCCCATGCCGCAACGTATCCCCGTGCCGTACGCGTATCGGCAGCGTCCGTCGCCGGCACCGCATCCAGGCTCTCCACGCCGCCAAGCAGGTTTTCCCAGAACGCTTCGTGGTCCGTGGCGCCGGGAAAACGACACGACATGCCAATGATCGCGACGCAGTCGGCGACGTCGGACTGCGTCGGCGGCAATGTGGCGGGAGCCGGCGCCCCGACGACGGGCACGTCATTGGGGCGCCGCACAGGAGGCACGGCGGCGGTCGGCTGCGGCGCACGCGTGGCCTTCGCCGATACGTCCCCGGCCAGGCGACGGATCGAGCCCAGGCGGAACACGTCGATCACCGGCACTTCGCAACCGAAGCGAACGGCGATCTGTTCCACGAGCATCATCGCCGAGACCGAGTCGCCGCCCACGTCGAAGAATCCGTCGTCGTCGCCGAACTGAGAGGTGCCCAGCACGTCGCGCCACGCCTCACGGATCGACGCCATGGCATCCTCGATGCCGACCTCGCCCAGAATGGGCGAACCCGGCGAGCGTTCGTCCGCCGCCGATCGTTCGGCCATCTGCGTCAGTCGTTTACGGTCGACCTTGCGATTGGGCGTGAGCGGCAACGCGTCAACGTCGATGAACCGCGACGGCACCATGTACGACGCGAGCATCTGCCGCAGGTGATCGCGCAACGATGTCGCATCGGCCGGGGGAGCACCCGCCACCGGCACGTGGAACGCGACGAGTTGCCGCATCCCGCGATGGGCCGCGACGAGTACCGCGCACTCTGCTATCCCGGGATGGGCCGCGAGCACGGCTTCGATCTCTCCCAGTTCGATGCGATAGCCGCGTACCTTGGTCTGCGTATCGCGACGGCCGAGGTACTCCAGCCACCCGTCCGCGCGCCAGCGCGCGAGGTCGCCGGTACGGTAGACGAAGCCACCCGGTGCCAGCGGATGGGCCACGAACTTCTCCGCCGACAGCGCCGCCTGATTCAGGTACCCCCGCGCCAGACCGTCGCCCCCGATACACAGCTCGCCGGGAACCAGGGCCGGAACCGGTTTCATCTCCTCGTCGAGCACGAAAAGCTGCGTATTGGCGATGCCCGCGCCGATCGAGCCCTTGCGCCGGGCATCGACCTTTTCCACAGTGGACCACACAGTGGTCTCCGTGGGTCCGTACAGGTTCCACGCGTCCCAGCCGTTGACGGTGAACGTCTCCCACAACGCATCCGGCAGGGCTTCGCCGCCGCACAGGATTTTCATTCCCGACGGATTGCGCCAGCCCGCCTGCAGGAGCATTTGCCACGTCACCGGTGTGGCCTGCATGACGGTCGGCGCCATTTCGTCGATCCGGCGCAAAAGCGCCGCGCCGTCGTGCACGTCCGTGGCCGGGCAGATCTCGCAGCGCGCACCGACGACGAGCGGCAGGAACAGTTCCAGTGCGGCGATATCGAAGCTGCATGTCGTCACCGCGAGCATCCGGTCGTCGGCGCGTATGCCCGGTTTCTCGCGCATCGACCAGAGGAAATTGACCAGCGAACGGTGGGAAACGGCAACGCCCTTGGGGCGCCCCGTGCTGCCGGAGGTGTAGATCACGTAGGCCAGGTGGTCCGGCGAGAACTCCGGCGTGACGGCGGGCCCTCTCGCGGCTTCGGCCGCGCGCGACCCAGTGTCGAGACAGATGACCGTCGCATCGGTGGGAATCAGGTCCGATGCCAGTGCCAGCAGGCGAGTCTGGGTCACCACCAGGCGCGTTCCGCAGTCCTCCACGATGTAGCGCAGGCGCTCGGGAGGATACGCCGGGTCCAGCGGCACGTAGGCCGCGCCTGTGCGAAGCACCGCGAGGAGTGCGACGGTGGTGTCGAGCGACCGCTCCACGCAGACACCGACGAGGCTTCCCACCTGCGCCCCGTGCGCGGCGAGCTGCCGGGTGAGCGCATCGACGCGGTCTTCGAGTTGCGCGTAGCTCAGCGTTGCGCCGTCATATCCCAGCGCGACGGCGTCAGGCGTCCGCCGGGCCTGTGCCGCGACCAGCGTGTCGACCCGCTCCGCGCGGGGATAATCGGCGGAGGTGTCGTTCCAGTCATGCAGCAGGCGTCGTTGCTCGGTCGCGGGAAGCACCGAATAGTTGCCGAGCACCGCGTCCGGATAGTCGACCACCTGCTCGAGCAGGTGCATGTAGGCGGCGACCAACCGTTCGGCGGTCGAGTCGTCGAAGAGGTTGCCGTCGTACTTGAGGTTGACGTGAAACTGGCCACCACTTTCCAGGATCTCGCAGACCAGTTCGTAGTACCCCTCCTGGTGCGGTCCCTGCACCGGTTCGATGTGGAGCGTGCGTTCGAAACGGCGGGTCAGGCGCTGCACATTCGCCATGCCGCCGCTCTCGTATTCGTAGGCGACCTGGAACACGGGCGTGCGCTCAAGGTCGCGCGAAAGGTCGAGGTCGCGCACCAGACGCGCGAAGGGATAGGCTGCATGGCGGGAACCTTCGAGCAGCGATTCCTGGATCTGCCGCGCCAAGCCGGTGAAGCCCTGGGCCGGGTCAATCCGCGAGCGCAGCGCAATCGGATTGGTGAACAGTCCGACGACGGACTCGAAGCGCGGCTCCGGCCGTCCGAACGTCGGCACGCCTACGATCAGGTCCACTTCGCCCGTGTAGCGGTGCAGCAGGAGCTTGTAGACGGCCAGGAAGATCACGCTGGGGTTCACTTTCAGCGTGCCGCTCACCCTGTGGACGCGGCTGGCCAGGGCCTCGGACACTGCCTGTGCGTGCGTCCGTCCCGCCATGCTCGTGCGCGTGGCGCGGCTGCGGTCGGCAGGCACCTCCAGCCGAGGCAACGGTCCGTCCAGCCGGCGCAACCAGTACGCCTTGTCGGCGGCAGCCCGGTCGCTGGCGAGGTAGGCCTGCTCCCAGGCAACGAAATCGGCGAACGAACCGTCCGGCGCCTGCGCCATGGGCACGCCGCGGCACAGCGCATCATAGGTATCGAGCAGGTGGCCGACCAGCGGCTCGACCGATCCTCCATCGAAGACGATGTGGTGGGCGACCAGCAGTACGACGTGGTCGCGGCTGTCGCGCGACAGCAGGTGCAGCGATGCGAGTGATCCGTCCTGAAGGGAGATGGTCCGTTTCGCCACCGCGAGCAGGTGCTGCTCAATGTGCGATTCGGTCCATGCGGATACATCGAGGCGTTCGAACGGCAGCTCCCTCGGCGGCACGATGCGCTGGACCAGCGTTCCGTCGTGCATGCGCATCGTCGCGCGCAACAGAGGGTGATCCTGGAGCGTCAACGTCCACGCGACGCGGAACATCTCCACGTCGAGGGGATCGCGGATGCGGAAAGCCAGCGGCACGTTGTATCCGCCGTTGGCGCTTCGCTCGAGCATCCACAGGCCACGTTGTCCCTCCGCCAGGGGCAGCGTGGTCACCGCGTTCAGCGCGGCGATTCGCTGGAGCAGCGTTTCGGTGCCGAACGCGCCGCGTTTGTAGGCGAGCAACAGTTCTCGTCGGCTCATCGCGGCATTCCTTCGTCGAGCAGCGCTTCGATGGCATCCATGTCCAGTTGGCCACCGCGGAAGTGTTCAAGGGCTTCCTCGATCGGCACCGCCGCAAGGTCGTTTCGCGTCGCGACCAGGTGGGACACGTGCGCGGCAAGCGCGCGGACGCTGTTATGTTCGAGCAACACACCCGCAGCGAGCGACACCGGAAAGGCACGTTCCATCTCCTGCACCAGGCGTCGCGAGACGATGGAATCGACGCCGTACTCGCCCAGCGGTGCATCGGGATCGATGTCCCCCGCGGCCACGCCGGTGAGGCGCGACAGCACGGCCAGGGCGGCCTCTTCGAAGGCATCGGCCGACGCAGGCAATGGAGCCGGAGGGATATCCGCTGCCGGCGAAGCCTGTCCGCCTTCCGGCGAATGGCGCAGCCAGCCGTCGCTCAAAGCGGAAATGACCTGCTGGCGGTGTCCCGGCGACGCATCCACGTGGACGTCGGTGAAACCTTCCGCCTGCAGCACGCCTGCCCAGCGATCGGCGGAGAGCGCCGGAGTACCGGACGGACGCACTCCATCGTCGGCATGGCGCCACCACCCTTCGAGCAGTCCGAAGGTCAGTTGCTCGAACAGCCCCGCGTCGCCGATCTCGTTCAGCAGCAGCAGGCCGTGGCGCCCGAGCAAGGCCTTCGCGTGGCGCACCGCGCGGCGCACGTCCGACGTGGCGTGCATCACGTTCGCGGCGATGACGACGTCGTAGGCGCCGAGGGCCACGCCCTGGATCACCGGCGGGCGCTCAACGTCGAAACGCAGGAAACGCATGTACGAACGGTCCGAGCCATGGTGATCGCGACCGTGCTGCAGGAACGCGCCCGAGAGGTCGGTGTAATCGTATGTTTCCACGGCCGGCGCATGCCGGTCGATCAGCTCGAGCACGGCGCCGCTGGTGCCGCCGGTACCGGCACCGATCTCGAGCAAGCGCAGGCGGGCATCCGGATCCGCCTCCCGCCTCGCCTCGATCCAGTCAGCCAGCCGCGCGACGAGCAACGCATTGAAATGGTCCGCGACCGCGTTCCGCGCGTAGACGGGCGCTACGCGCGACATGGATCCGTTGGGGAACAGGAGGTCGGTGGCAGCGCGGCGTCCCAACAGCACATCGGGCAAGCCGCGCAGCGTGTATTCCGCGAGCTCGGCCTGCACGCTCGCGGAGGGCAGTTCACGCCATGCCTGCCGTTCCGCGTGCCAGCGCGCCCATACCACGGCGGCGTCCTCACGCGCCGTTTCCGACAGGGCGTACCCGTCCGCCTCCGCGCGGAGCACCTCGTGCCGCGCCAGCAGGTCGAGGCTGCGTGCGAGCCAGCGCGCATGGTGCGGTGCCCAGACGTGTTCCGCCTGCCAACGGTGGATCGCGGCGCTTTCGAGGCGCTCGTCTTCCATTTTCCATAGGCCCGCCTCGCGCAACTGCACACCGAGCAGCACCGCCTGCGATCGCTCCAGCCCCACGGGATCGGCAGGCGGTGGCGTGGCGGCCTCGGCGCGCGCAGTCGTCGGCGGAAGCGACGGCAGGCCAGGCGGCAGGCGCTCGATCCGGTCGTCGCCAACGAGGTCGCCCAGCGCACCCGGACGCGTCGTTCGTACGAAAGCGAGCTGCCTCGCATCGTCGGCCATCGCCGCCTCGAGCGCGGCCATGCCCTCGATCGGTTCGATGGAGCCGATGCCCAGCGCGGCCATCGCGTCACGGTAAGCCGGTTCGGCGACGACACCGACGCTGCCCCAGTACCCCCAGTTGATCAACTTCACCGCGGCGCCACGCATGGCCAGACGCTGGGCGAACGCGTCCTTGAATGCGCAACCGGCGGCGTAGTTGCCCTGCCCCGCGCTGCGCGAATGGCTCTGCATCGAGGAGAAGAACAGCATGAAGTCCTGGCAGCGCGGCAGGAACACCTCTGCCGTACGCACGCTTGCGTCCACCTTGGCGCGGAGCGCGGCACGCAACGATGACTCGGTCATGCGCTCCACGCTAGCATCATCGAGCACGATGGCCGAATGCACTACCCCGTGGATGGTCGGATGCAGGGCTTCGATCCGACGGCAGACCTCCTCCAGCGCGCTGCGGTCGGCCGCGTCCGCGCGGCAGTAGATCGGTGCGGGCCCCAGGCGGGACAATGCGTCGAGCTTGCTCCGGATGGCGTCGTCGTCTTCCGCGCGGCGACCGATCCACCACACCCTGGCCTTGTAGTGCCGGACGAGGTGTTCGGTGAGCACGGTGCCGATACCGCCCGCACCACCGACGACGACGTACACGCCGCCCTGCCGGAACGCTGGCGCCTCACGCCTGGCCACGTACGGGAGCAATCGTTGCCGGTGCCAGACTCCGTGGCGCCATGCCAACGTTGCGCCGCGAGCCTCGTCCGGCATCGCGGCGAGCGCGCGCAGCGCGTCGTTACCGCCATGTGGCAGGTCGACGCCCCTCACGTGCCAGCGCGGGTACTCCCGCGCGAAGGATCCGACCAGCCCCTGGACGCCAGCGTGCGCGGGGTCCACGTCGGCGGCGGCGGAAACCGCCTGCGTCCGCCAGGTGACGACGGTCCAGTGCAGGTCAGTGTCGCCGTAACCCTCGGCGAGTAACGCCTTGGCCAGGCGGAAGCACGCGATCACCCCGGTCTCCTGTGCATCGACCAGGCCATCGGCGTCGTCGATGCCGGCGTCGTCCCGTGCAGGAGCGAACCAGACCACACGCGCCACTCGAGACGCGCCGCGAAGGACGATGGCGATGTCCTCTACCGATGCCGTGGGCGGCAGGGACAGCCGTTCGGCGGCGCCGCCTTGCGCGCCCTCGAGCGCGGCGGCGTGTTCGGCGGACGCGCCAATGACAATCGTGCGGCCGGAGGGCGCCGCCGAGGTGGCCCTGGCGGAACGAGGCAACGGCTCCCACGCCGGCACGAGCATGAGCGCGCCATCGTCGTCGACTGACGACGGGACCGCTGCCGTGACCGGTGTCGCCACCGCCGCCGGCGCGGAAACGACCGGCTCGTCGGGCCAGTAACGTTGACGCGCGAACGGATAGGTTGGCAGGGATATCCGGCGCGGCTTCGAGGCGCCGTAGAGACGCGTCCAGTCGACAGCGAGTCCGACCACCCACAAGTCGAGCAGCTTGGCGTATCGGCCCTTTGCAAGCCATGCCTCCGTCGCCCGCTGCATGTCCTCGTCGGGCGACAGGAGCGACTGGGCGAAGCGATCGTGGCGGACCGCGCCCACGTGCATGCCATCGGCCTCGCGATCGCCGTCGAGGTAGCGGCGCAGCGCCTCCTTCAGCCTCCCGTGCGAATCGGCGACCACGGCAAAGCGATGGTCCATCGACTCGCGCCCCACCTGGAGCGTATAGGCAACGTCGTGCAGGTCGATCGCCTCGTCGGGCGTGCGTTCGAGCATCGCCAGCAGCTGTTGCACGCGAACGCGAAGCCGCTCTTCGTTGCGCGCGGAGAGCAGCACGACAGGCGTCGGCCACGACGAAGGGTCGACGCGCGCGACGTCATCGGCGCGATGCTCCTGCACGATCATGTGGGCGTTCGAACCGCCCGCGCCGAACGACGAGATGCCGGCGACGCGCGGGTACTCCCGGATGCCCCCCGCCTCGACCACCATCGGCCGCGGCCAGGGCGCGCGCTCGCGTTGCACGGTAAACGGCGAATCGTCGAAGTCGATGTGCGGGTTCAGCGTGCGCGCATGCAGGCTCGGCGCCAGCTCCCCATGCCGCAGCTGCAGGAGCACCTTGGTGAGGCCCGCGATGCCCGCCGCGCTCTCGGCGTGGCCAATGTTGGACTTGACCGAACCGATCGCGCACAAACCCCGCGCATCGATATCGCGCGAGAAGGCCTGCTGGAGGCCTGCCACCTCGATGGGATCGCCCAACGCGGTGCCGGTACCATGTGCCTCCAGGTAGCTGATGGCCCGCGGCGGTACGCCGGAGCGTTCGATGACCCGTCCGATCAATTCGGCCTGGGCCTTCGGGCTGGGCACCGTGTAGGCATTCGTGCGGCCGCCGTGATTTACCTCGATGGCCTTGATCACGCCGTAGATCTGGTCTCGATCGGCCAGTGCGGCTGCCAGCGGCCGTAACAACACCGCTCCAACCGCCTCCGCGGGCACGTACCCGTCGCCGCCGGCGGCGAAAGCCGTGCACCGGCCGGTGCTCGACGCGAACTGCGCATGGGAGAGCATCAGGTACTTGTTGGGATGCACCGACACGTTCACGCCACCGGCGATGGCCACCTCGCAGTCGCCGGTGCGTAGGCTCTGGCAGGCGAGATGGAGCGCGGTGAGCGACGACGAGCACATGGTGTCCACCGAAAGGCTCGGCCCGTGGAAATCGCAGAAATAGGAGATGCGGTTGGCGATCGATCCCAGGCTCGCGCCCACCACTAGCGCCTCGCCACGCGCCTGCGCCTGCGCCGCGTACAACTGGTACTCCTGATACATCGCACCGACGAATACCCCGACGCGGCCTGCGCGTCGCAGGCTTTCGCGCGTTTGGCCAGCATCTTCCAGGGTCTGGTAGACGCATTGGAGGAAAAGGCGCTCCTGGGGATCGGTCTGGCGCGCTTCCAGCGGCGACATGTTGAAAAACAGCGGATCGAACTCGTCCACGCCGGAGATGAATCCGCCCCACTTGCTGTAACTCTTGCCGGGCTTGCCCACCTCGGCGTCGAAATAGCGGTGGTGGTCCCAGCGCGTGGCCGGGATTTCGGTGACGGCGTCACGGCCGTCGCGCAGGTTGTTCCAGAACTCCTCCAGCGTATCGGCCTGGGGATAGCGCCCACCCAGGCCTACGATGGCAATGTCCAGCGGTCCGTCGCTCGGCGGCGGCGCCTGCCGAGGCTGGGTCGCGCGCATGGGCACAGTCGCGCGCGCAGCCACCGCCAGCTCCGGCACCGGCGGCGGTGCGGTCGGCGCGACCGATGCCTTCGTCTCGGCGACGCCCAGGAGGGTGCGCAGCCGCGCCAGGTGCGATTGGAGAAAGTAATCGCACAGTTCACCGAGGTTCTGGTGCTCGAAGAACAGCGTCTTGGAAAGCGGGCCGAAGCTCTCTTCAAGGCGCGCGGTCATCTGCATGACCAGCGTGGAATCGATGCCATAGGACTCGAACGGCTCCGTCGCATCGATGCGGTCGCGTGGGAAGCGCACTTCCTCAGACAGCATGCGCGCGAGGAAATCGAGGGTCTTTGCCGAGACGTCGGGGGCGTCGCCCAGGGAGATCGCCAAGGCATCGCTCGCAGGGGCAGGAGCATCGGTGACGGGCGCCACTGGCGTTGGCGCCGGTGCAGGGTCGGCGAGCCGCCAGTCCGCGCCCGCGCGCACCACCGCCACGCCGGCATGCGGCGTGGCCCATGCGCGCTCCAGCGCAGCGATGCCTTCAGCGGTGGCCAGCGCTCGGAACCCCTGTCGCTCCATGCGTTCGCGTGCGGGAGCCGACATGCGCAGGCCGCCTTCTTCCCACAGCGGCCAGGCGATCGCCAGGCTGCGGCCCTGCCGCTCGCCGCGCACGACGCGTGCCTGGCGCCCCTGCGCGAAGCCATCCATGTAGGCGTTGGCCGCGGCGTAGTCTGCCTGGCCGAGATTGCCCCACGCGCCCGCCGCGGCGGAGAACACGATGAAGAAATCGAGCGCCCGCTCGCCGATGGCGTCGTCGAGCCGCGTGGCGACGTGCACCTTCGATCGCCAGACCGCGGCGAATTCCTCGGCGGTCTTGCGCGCGAGCAGGCTGTCGCGGACGACCGCCGCGGCGTGGAGCACGCCATGCAACGCGCCATAGCGACGGAGCACGTAGTCGACGAGATCCCGCGCGGCGTCCTCCCCGGCCAAGTCCGCCTGCCGGTATTCGATGGCGTAACCCAGGGCGAGCCAAGCCTGCAGGCGCCGGCGACGTTCGTTGTCGAGCTCCGAGCGACCGACGAGCACCACGTGGGCGTTCTTCACGTTGCGTCCAAGGTACTCGGCGAACGACATGCCCAGGCCGCCCATGCCTCCGGTGATGACGTAGACGCCGCCTTCGCGCCATGGAAGCGATCCGGTCGAGGCGGGAGCGGTTTCCGTCCACGTGGCGACTTCGCGGATGCCGGCTCTATAGCGGATCTCGCCGACGCCACGGCCGGCATCGGCGCGCAGGTGCTTCACCCAGGCATCCGAGGCGTCCGCCAGATCGGCCTCGATGGTCTGCCAGCGCAGCCCCGGATGTTCGATACGCGCCGTTTTCAGCAGGCCGGACAGACCGCGCAGCAGCACCTCGTCACCGCCGACCACCTGGATGAGCACGTCTTGCCGCGACGATTCCGCCGAAAGCGCGCGTACCGCTTCGAGCAGCCGCCAGCCGTAGCGTTCGCATCGTTCGGCCGTCCCCGCATACGGCAGGTCCCAATGTTCGGCACGCCATCCGTCAAGCGCATCGAGCGATGCAGCGACACGCGAGTGGGTTCCGCCGTCGTCTTCGATCCCCGTGCAGAGAACGGCATGGCGAAGACCTTCCCCGGCCGCCGCTATGGGAGAGGCGTCGCTCCGCCAGTCGCGCGCGAGCAGAACCGTCCGCTCGCCTATCCGGCGCATCGTGCAGCCATCGATGCGCACGCGCTCGAGCCCATCCGCATCGTGCAGGCGGATGTCGAACTTCGGCAGGTGTGCCTGCGTCGATGCCGAACGCGTCAGCACGGCGTAGGCCCGGCCGTTCAAGGGTCCGAGGACCTCGACGCGATCCAGCGCATAGGGAACCCATGCCCCGCCCGCGTCCAGCAAGGCGTCCGTCGCGTCATCGTCGAGGGACCATCCGATGATGGCCTGCAATGCACCATCCATCAGTCCCGGATCGAGGAAGAAGGTCGCGTCGCCGCCGCGTGGCGCGTCGGGCGCTTCCAGCGTCGCCATCACGTACGGATGGCCGGCGGCGTCACAGCCCATGGCCACCCGCCGCAACGTGCGATGCGTGGGGCCGTAGTCGATGCCACGCGCAGCGAACGCCTGGTAGCACGCCGTTGTGTCGAGGCTCCGTTCGCAGCGGCGGTCGAGTTCGGCCGGGTCCACGCATGTGGCGGGTTCACCGACCACCCACTCGGCGGTGCCACGCGCGTGCAGCCGCGACTCGTCAACCTGCCCGCCCGACTGGCTGCGCACTTCGTAGGAAAAGCCGCCCGTGTCATGCGGATCCAGCGAAATCCGCACGTCCACCGGCGTTTCGCCGACCACCAGCGGCTGCGACCAGCCCATGTGGCTCAGGCGCAACACACGGGCTGTCTGATCGGCGAGCGCATGCGCTCGCGACAGGCCCTCACGCATCAATTCCACGTAGCCCACGGCCGGCATGACGCGTGCGCCGTTTACTACGTGGTCGCGCAGGAACACTTCGTTTCCGTCCATACGACCGCCGAACGCCGACTCGTCCGCGCCTGGCATGGAGATGCTCAGCATCGAGCGATGTACCGGTGCTTCCGGCGTGACGGTTGCCCTGGGAACGGTGGGGTCGGCATGCCCCACCCAGTAGTGCTCGCGCGCGAAAGGATACGTTGGCAACGGTATCCGGCACCCGCCGCCGGTACCGAACAACGCCGTGACGTCGGGTACGTAGCCACGCAGGTAACTTTCCGCCAGCGCCGCCAGGCCGGGCCGCCACGCGTCCGTTCCGGCGCTGGCGCGGCAGTGCGCCAGAACCGCCGCGCCGTCGGCGAGCACATCGTCGCGGACGCGCTTGCCGGCAAGGTGCGCGCTGCGCACGTCGCCCTCCGGCATCTCCCGAAGCCAGCGTTCGAGCCGATCGACGAGGTCGCGGGTGTCGGCGACGACGCATGCCAGGCGATGTTCGAAATGCTTGCGGCCGGCCAGCAGTGTGAAGGCGACGTCCGCGATGTGCACGGCGTCGCGCGCCAAGTGCGCAGCTAGCCGCCTCGCCTGTTCGACGAGTTGGGCCCGCGTCTTCGCCGACAGCACCACGAGCCACGCGGGCGCATCCTCGCGTTCCACGACGGCCGGCTCGGGCGCCTCGGCGAGCACCATGTGGGCGTTGGTGCCGCTGAGTCCGAACGAACTGACAGCCGCCAGCCGCCGCTGACCGTCCGCGACGTGCCAGTCGCGGAGGGTCGTGTTGACGTAGAACGGCCCGTCGGACAGATCGATGTGCGACGAGGCCCGCCCGAAGTTGACGGCGGGCGGAATCCGCCGGTGCCTGAGCGACAGCAGCGCGCGCATCACGCCCGCCGCGCCGGCCGCGGCGATGGCATGGCCGAGGTTCGCCTTGATCGAGCCCAGCGCGCAGTGGCCGCGCGGAACGGCGGCTGTGGTGTAGGTGCGTTTCAGCGCCTGGTATTCGATCGGATCACCCAGTTTCGTCCCCGTGCCGTGCGCCTCCACCATCTGGATTTGCCGGGGATGGATGCCGAACGCCTTGTAGGTGGTGGCGAGAAGCCGCTGCTGCGAAGCGCCGCTGGGGGCGGTGATGCCGTTGGACGCGCCGTCCTGGTTGATCGCGCTCGCCACGACCAGCGCATGGATGTGGTCGCCGGCGCTCACCGCGTCGGCAAGCCGCTTCAGCACGAATGCGGCGACGCCCTCGCTGGGGACGAAGCCGTCCGCGCGTTCGTCGAACGTGTGGCAGCGGCCAGTCGGCGACAGCAAGTTCGCGCGCGCGGAAGCCAGATAGAAATAGGGCGTGCAGCGCACGTAGACGCCACCGGCCAGCGCCATGTCGATTTCACCGCCCCACAGGCCCTGACAGGCCAGGTGCATCGCCACCATCGAACTGGAGCATGCGGTATCGACCGCGATCGCCGGCCCCTGCAGATCGAGGTGATAGGAAATCCTGGCGGGCAGCAGCGACACCGCCTGGCCCCACAAGGCCTGCGCCGGCTCTACGTGATCGAGCAGGCGCGAATAGTCCTCGGCGTTGCAGCCGACGTACACGCCGCAACGGCTGCCCTGGACTGCGGCACCGGCATAGCCCGCGTTTTCCAACGCCTTCCAGGATTCCTCTAGGAACAATCGCTGCTGCGGATCCATATAGGTGGCTTCGATGCCAGAGATGTTGAAGAAGAACGGATCGAATTCGTCGATGCCTTCCAGCAGACCGCCGCGCCACTCGCGCAACGGCTGCGTTCCGCCCTTGGCGACGTCCGCCGGGGGCATCGGCCAGCGATCGACCCGCGTCACGAGCTCGCGGCCGTTCGCGAGGTTGTCCCACAGGGTGTCGGCGTCGGGCGAGCCCGGAAAACGTGCGCTGAGGCCTACGATCGCGATCGCGTCGCGCCCCTCGATCTCGGACTGGGTCGCGACCGGCGCCGCCCGCTGCTCCCGCGCTGCCGTACGCGGCAGCGCATCGCCATGGACCTGGCCGATGTAGTCCGTGAGGCGATCCACGCTTCCGTGGTCGAACAGGTCGGTGGTGACCAGCGGGAGGCCGAGCGCCGAGTTGATCCGCTGGATCAGATGCCCGGCACTGATCGAATCCATGCCGTAGTGCACGAGCGCCACGTCGGGATCGAGGTCGGCAGCCGGTAGGCGCAGCACGCCGCATACGCATGCGGCGACGGTGTCGCGCACATGCACGAGCGGATCGTCCACGGATGGCATGCCGGTCGTCGCGACCGGATCGGCGAGCGGCCCGAGGGCCGGTGCGGAAAGGTCACCGGGCTGCTCCATCGACGCGCGCGGCCGTCGCACCAGTCCGTCGCCATGCGCCGCGATAACCTGCTGTGCGTAAGGATGGCCGGTGGTTGCGATGAGCGACGGCGCGTCGAAGCCCGCCTCGGCCAATACACGCTTCCATCCGTCGAACGACAACGCCGGACAACCCGGCAGGCGCAAGGCGGGGTCCTTGACGAGCCACCAGCCGTCGAGGAGGCCGAAGGTGAGGTGGGAGGTCGGCGAGTTGGCCGACATCTCCTGTATCAGCAGCAGGCCATGGCGTCGCAGCAGGGCTTTGACGTGACGCATCGTGCGACGGATATCGGCTGTCGCGTGGAGCACGTTCGCCGCCACCACCACGTCGTAACCACCATGGACGAAGCCCTGGGCGCCCGGCTCCGCGGCGATGTCGAGCGGCTTGGTGGAAAGAAAAGGATAGCGGTCGGCGAAACGATCACGTGCCCTGAGGAGAAAAGCCGCCGACAGGTCGGTGAAGGCGTATTCGCTGATGTTCGCCGCATGGCGCTCCAGCGAGGCCAGCATCGCGCCAGTGCTTCCGCCGGTGCCGGCACCGATTTCCAGGACGCGGATGCGGGCGGCCGGATCTTCCAGCACCCGCCGTTCGACGTATGCATCCAGTGCCGCCGCCATCGCGCCGTTGGCATGGTCGGCCAAGGCGTGGTCGCGATAAATCGTTTCCACCACGGCGTCCATGCCGTCGGCGAACATGACGTCGGTGGCCGCGCATTCGCCGCGCAGTATCCCGGGCAAGGCACGAAGCATGGTCTCGAGCAATACCACCTGACCGCGCAGCACGGGCAACGCTCTCCACCAGGTGGCGTGCGCGTGCCATGCCGGCCACGTGTCACCGGCCGGTGCGTCGTCGCCCGCGCCCACGCGACCGTCCCGCCACGCGAGCAGGCCGTGCCTGCACAGCAACGCCACGGTTTCATCGAACCAAGCATGATGGCGTGCAACGATGCCCGCGTGGCGCCGGCATGCGTCGACCGTCGTCCCTTCTGCGCCGAACAGGCCCATGTCGCGCAGTTGCCCGAACAGCACGGCGAGCAGGTGTCGGTCGAGTCCCTTGACCAAGTCGCCCGACGCGTCACGGAACGGCGACGCGTCATGTTCGCGGTCGATGCTGCCGGCGCCGCGCGTACCGGCTGGCGGTGCCGTCTCTATCACGTCTTGCGCATCGATGTAGCCGGACTGTCCGTGCTCCAGTCCCAGCGATCCGGTGATCGCTACCTGGAAGGGCGCGCCCGCCATCATGCCGTCCAGCGCGCGCATGGCCTCGGCCGGATCGAGCGACACGGTGCCCTGGCGCGCGAAACGCTCGGCGTACTCCGCCAGCGCCACGCATCCGACAGTTCCCCAGTAACCCCAGTTCACCACTTTCACCCGCTGGGCCCGGTGGTGACCCAACCAATCGGCGAACGCATCCTCGAAGGCCGAGCCCGCCGCGTAGTTGCCCTGCCCCGGAAGCCGCGCAAAGCTCTGCAACGACGAAAAGAACAGGACGAAATCGAGCGAATCCGCGGAGAACACCTGGGCCAGCCGGACGCAGACGTCGGTCTTGGCCGAAAGCGCCGCGCGGAATCGCGCTCCGTCCATGCCGCCGATGCCCTGGTCGAGCAGCACGATGGCCGAATGCACCACGCCGTGGATGGCGCCGTACCGATTCAGTATCTCGCTGCGTGCGGCTTCCATTGCGTCGCGGTCGCGCGCGTCGGCGCGGATATACAGCGGCGCCGGCCCCAGTGCGCCCAATCGCCTGATACGCGAGGCGATGACGTCATCCTTGGCGCGGCGGCCTATCCAGACGACGTGTGCGTGATGGTGGCGGATGAGGTGTTCGCTGAGCACTTCGCCTAGCCCGCCTGCGCCTCCGACGATGACGTAGATGCCGCCCTCGCGATACGCCGTCCGCTCCTCTTCGCCTCCCTGGAACGCGACGAGCCGGCGGCGGAACCATTCGCCTTGCCTGCGCGCGTGGACGTCGGCTCCGCCGGGTAGCTGAGCGAGCTCGGCCAGCGGAAGGTCGCCTTCGTGGTCGAGATCGGCGCAGCGGACGTTCCACAGAAGGTATTCCTTGGCGACTGAACCCATCAGGCCGTGCAGGCCGGCATGGCCCGGATAGATGGGGTCGTCCACGATCACCCGTTGCGTCCGCCAGGTCACCACCGTCAGGCCGAGGCGGCGCGAGCCATAACCGAGGTCGGCGAGCGCGCGCAGCATGCGGAAGCATGGCAGCAGCCCGCTCTCCTGGGCGGCGAGCATCGCCTCCTCGTCGTATTCGTCGTGATCGCCCATGCGCTCGCGGGCGATCCACACCACGTGTTCAACGCTCTCGTCGCGCAACGTCTCGACGAGTGTCGCCACGTCGGCGCAGGTCGCGGTGCCGACGAACCGCGCGTTGGCGTAACGTTCGCGGATCGCGCGTTCGTCGGTCTCGTTCGCGCCGAAGACCAGCGTGCGCGCCGCCGTGGAGATCACCTGTTCCGCGGACGACAACGATACCGCGTCCCAGCGCGGCACGAACGTCATCGGCGATGCCGTGCGATCGTCTCGCCGCGCGGGCGGCGGCGGATCGGGAGTGGTCGGCGACGATGCGTCGCCGCCGACCCAGAAGCGCTGCTTGCGGAACGGGTACGGCGGCAACGATAGCTTTCGCGGCTTTACACCCTTACGCAGCGTTTTCCAGTCGACGTCCAGCCCCTTCACCCACAGGTCGAGCAGCTTGTCGTACTTGCCCTTGGCGATCCATGCATCGATCGCGCCGTGCAGATCGTCGTCTGCGGTGAAGGCTGCCAGTGCCTCGCGATGGCGGCGGACCTCGCCCTGATGCAGGCCCTCGACATGGCGCTCGCCGGCGACGAACGCGTGCAACGTGGCACGCAACGCGCTTACGCTTTCGAATGCGCACGCGATCCGATGTTCCATCGCCTCGCGGCCGGCCTGCAGCGTGTGCGTGAACGCATCCACGTCCAGCGTCTCGTGGGCGTCCATCCAGTCGAGCATGCGAGCGGCCTGCACGCGCAGGCGCTCTTCGCTGCGCGCCGACAACACGAACAGCGAGGACGCTCCGCGCGGCGCCTGACCGTGCATCGCCGGGCGACGGGTGTCGACGTATTCCTCGATCACGAGATGCGCGTTGGTGCCGCTGTAGCCGAACGAACTGACCGCCGCGCGACGCGGCGCACCGTCGATGCGCGCCCAGGCTTCCCGCGCGGTGCCCACCCGGAACGGCGAGGTGGCGAAATCGAAGTGCTCGTTCGGCGTCGTGAAGTGCAGGCTCGGCACCAGTTCGCCATGTCGCAGGCCCAGCAGCACCTTGTGCACGCCCGCCACACCCGCCGCCGCCGAGGTGTGGCCGATGTTGCTCTTGACCGAACCCAGCACGCAGCGTTGCCGACCCACGCCGGCCGCCTCGTACACGCTGCGCAATGCTTCCAGCTCGATCGGGTCGCCCAGCTTCGTTCCCGTGCCGTGCATCTCCACGTAGCCGATCGTCGCCGGATCGATCCCATGCCGCGCGTAGACCTCACGCTGCAGCTCCGCCTGCCGCACCGCGCTCGGCGCGGTGATCCCGTTGGTCTTGCCGTCCTGGTTGATTCCCGAACCCAGGATCACCCCGTGGATCGGATCGCCCGCCGCTTCCGCGTCCGACAGCCGCTTGAGCACCAGCGCGCCCACGCCCTCCCCCGGCACGAATCCGTTAGCCCCGTCGTCCATCGTCTTGCAGCGACCGTCGCTGGACAGCATGCCCGCCGCGTTCATGGTCACGTAGAGCTCGGGCGCGAGATAAAGCGTTACGCCGCCAGCCAGCGCCATGTCCACTTCGCCGTGGCGCAATGCCTGGCAGGCCAGGTGCGTCGCCACCAGCGACGACGAGCACGCCGTGTCGATGGCGATCGCCGGGCCCTTGAGGTCGAGCAGGTACGCAATGCGCGCGGCAGCGATGGCGCCGCTGTTGCCGGTGCTGTCGGCCGTTACGCCGTGACGCAGGATGATCTGCCCGTATTCGTTACCCATGATGCCGAGGTACACGCCACAGCGGGCGCCCCCGAGGTCGGCCGGTCGGCATCCCGCGTCGTCGAACGCGCGTGCCGCCTCCTGGAGGAAGAGGCGGTGCTGCGGATCCATCAGCTCCGCCTCTGCCGGAGAGATGCCGAAATACAAAGGATCGAATGCGTCGATGTCGTCCACGACGCCAAGCCATCGGCAGGCCACGTCGTAGCGATCGGTGGCCCAACGATCCGGCGGGACCTCGGTTACGCAGTCGACGCCGTCGGCGAGACGATTCCAGAACGCGTCGAGGTCTTCGGCTCCGGGATAACGCCCCGACATACCGACGATCGCGATCGCCTCCGACGCGAAGGTCTTCGGAACGACAGCGTCATCGTGCAGGGACGACGTACGCGTAGGTGCCGTCGGCATATCGACGCAGGATGCGACGTCCTCGCGCATCACCTCGTCCTCCAGAGGCGCGGGGATCTCCACGGCCGTCGTTTCGGCCGGCCGCTCGAGCACATGGACCACGTGCGAGGCCATCTGCGCCAACGTGGGGCAGTCATAGATCTTGGCGGTGGGAAGGCGCAGGTGGAAATGCGCATTGACCGCGCGCAACCACTCGACGCCGATGATGGAGTCCAGCCCCAGTTCCGCGAATGGTTTGCGCGGATCGATGTCTTCCGCTTCCATGTACAGCGCGCGACCCAGCATCCGGCCGAGTTCCGCCTCGACTGCGCGCGGATCGCGACGACGCGCGAGGGACGTGGCGGGCGCCATGGCCACCGCCATCGCGGGTGACGCGACGGCGGCACTTTCGGCGGCCGCAGAGCGGACGGTGGGCGACGTGGGACGTTCCGTCCTGATCGCCGTGGGCGCCGCAAGCGAGCGCAGCGCGATCGCGGTGGGCTTGCCCGTCGCCGCGTCGCGGGCCGTTGACACAAGGGGCTTATCGACGGCCGGCATGGCTTCCATGGCACGCTGCGCGATCCAATAACGCGTCCGCTCGAACGGGTAGGTCGGCAGCGAACGGCGACGGGCGATGGCGCTCTCCGGCACCACGTGCCAATCGATAGCCAGGCCGCTCACCCATAGCTCGCAGACCTTGCGATAGTCGCCGTTCTCAAGCCATGCCGAGGCGAGGCGCGTCACGTCCGCGGCGTCGACCAGCGCGGCGAGCCCCTCGGGGACGGCCGTCCCGTCGCTCAGGTACACGCCCTCCACCGACTCGCCGTCGGCAATGGCACGCAAGCGCTGGCTTAGCACGTCCATCGAATCGACGACGAACGCCAGCCGGTGCGACATCGCCTCGCGGCCCACCTGCAAGGTATGGGCGACGTCATGCAGGTCGCCGTCGCCGAGCCGGTCGGCCTCGATGGCGTGTAGCAGGCGAGCGGCCACCGCCCGGCGCGCGGCGATGCTTTTCGCCGAAAGCACGATGATCGCCGGACGCGGGGCGGACGATGCGGCCGGTTCGCCGGTCGGCGCCACGTATTCCTCCACGATGACGTGCGCATTGGCACCACCGGCGCCGAACGACGACACACCCGCGCGACGTGGTCGTTCGCGTTCGACGCGGTCGATCTCCACGCGCTGCCGGGGCCATGGCGCCAGCCGCGATTGCACGAAGAACGGCGTCGCCGTGAAGTCGATGTGCGGGTTGGTCTCCTCCGCGTGCAGGCTGGGTGCGAGCGCACCGTGCTTCATCTGCAGGAGTATCCGGGTAAGACCGGCGATGCCCGCGGCGCTTTCCGCGTGCCCGATCATCGTCTTCACCGAACCGATGGCGCAGAACTGGCGGTCCGAGGTGCTGCGTTCAAACGCCTGCGTGAGACCGGCGATCTCGATCGGATCGCCCAGTTCAGTGCCGGTGCCGTGGGCCTCGACGTAAGCGATGGAACTGGCGTCCACTCCGGCACGGGTCAGCGCGGCGGACACCAGGTCGCGCTGCGCGAGGGGGTTCGGCACGGTATAGCCGTGCGTCCTGCCACCGTGATTGATGCTCGTGCCGAGGATCACGCCATGGATGGGATCGCGATCGGCGAGCGCCCTCGACAGGCGCTTGAGCAGCACCACCCCGCTGCCCTCGCCCGGCACCATGCCGTCGGCGCCTGCACCGAAGGTACGGCAGCGGCCGCTGGGCGATAGCATGCGCGTCGCGCACATGTAGACGTAGCTCGATGGGTGCAGGTAAAGGTTCACGCCGCCGGCGAGCGCGAGCTCGCATTCGTCGCGCAACAAGTGCTCGCAGGCTTCGTGGATGGCGGTGAGCGACGCGGAACACATCGTGTCCACGGGCATGCTCGGGCCTTGCAGGTTCATCACGAACGACACGCGGTTGGCGATTGAGGCGAACGACGTATGCAGGGTCAGCGCCTCACCCCGACGCCAGAGCGCGGGGCCGTACAGGTCGAAGCCCGTCTTGGTCACGCCTGCGAAAACGCCCACCGACCGGTCATGCCGCGCGTCGAGGGATTCACGCGTATAGCCGGCGTCTTCCACCGCCTCCCAGCACGTCTGCAGGAAGAGGCGCTCCTGTGGGTCCATCATGTCGGCATCGCGAGGAGCGATACCGAAGAAAAGCGCATCGAACTCGTCAAATCCTTCGATGAAACCGCCCCATTTGCCGTAGCTGCGCCCGCGCGAGCTGGCCTGGAGTTCGTCGGGGTCGTAGAAGTCCTCCAGCGACCAGCGCTCGGGCGGAATCTCACTGATGCAGTCACGCCCCTCGCTCAGGTTTTCCCAGAACGTACGCAGGTCGCGTGCCCCGGGATATCGCCCGGCCATGCCGATGACCGCGATGGGTTCCCGCGCCGCGCCCCGTGGCGTGGGCATCGCGTTGTCGGACGTGGCCGGAACGGCGACGGGTGCCGCCTGCTCGACGTCACACCAGTGCGAGCATGCCTCGGGATACTGCGACAGCAGGTAGTCGCGCAGGGAACGCAAGGTGGCGTGTTCGTACAGCACCGTCTTCGACAGCCGCTCGAACACGGCGCCGAGGCGCTTGTTCAACTGCAGCACCATCATCGAATCGATGCCGTAGCGTTCCAGCGGCGCCATGGGATCGATCCGCTCGGGCGACTGCCCGCTGACCTCGGCGAGGAGATGCTTCAGTCGTTGCGCGAGGGCCTCCGCGAGGGCCAGCGCATCCATCGTCTGTGCCGAAGGCTGCGGAAACGCCACGAACGGCGCAGGCGGCGCGACCGTCGCGGTGGACGGCGCGGCGATCGCGACCGCCGCCGCACGGCTGCCGAGCGCCAGGTAGAACGCGGCGATGCCGTCGTCCGTGCCGAGCGGCGCCACCCCTTGCGAGCGCAGTTCCTCGGCCGTGGCATCCGGTATGCACATGCCGCCGACGGACCACCACGGCCACGCGATGGAAAGCGTCTGGCCGTGGCGTTCGCCGTCAGCCACGCGGCGGGCGCGCTGCCGGGCGAAGGCGTCCAGCGCAGCGTTGGCCGCAGCATAGTCGCCCTGCCCCGCGTTGCCATCGGTGCCGGCCACCGAGGAAAACAGCACGAAGAAGTCGAGCGGACGCGTGCCGATCGCGACGTCGAGGTTGAATGCACCGTGGAGCTTCGGCGCCATCACCTGTGCGTATTCCTCCGGCGTCTTCCGCAACAGGTAACTGTCACGGATCACGCCTGCGGCGTGCAGCACGCCGTGGAGCACGCCACGCGCGCCCTCGATGTCGCGAAGCAGAGCGATCACCTGGTCTCTCCGCGCCACGTCCACCTGGCGATAGTCGACCGCGCAGCCCGACGCCTGCCACGCGGCAACGCGCGAGGCGGCCTCGCCGCGCAACGGCGAGCGGCCAACCAAGAACACGTGGGCCGCCGGCGTGCGCGCGAACAGTTCCTCGACGAAGGCCAGGCCGAGACCACCCGCTCCACCGGTGACCAGATACGTGCCGTCGGGGCGCCACGGCATCCGCGTGACGCTCCCTTCGAGCACGGTCGTCCGCCGCATCTCAAGTACGCCACTGGCATGCCGCAGTTCGACCGCCGCCATGCGCGAGCTGGTGTCGATGGCATCGACCCAAGCCCGCGCATCGTCGTTCGCATCGCCTTCGATCAGCTGCACGCCGAAGCGCGGGTTCTCCCGCTGCGCGGTCTTCAACAATCCGCCCAGGCCGCGCAGCAGCGTCCCCGGCGAGTTTACATAGGCCACCTGGATGAGGATGTCGCCGCGTGGCGAGGTCGCGAGAAGACGCTTGAGGTATTCCAGCAGGCGCCAGCCTGACCGTTCGTACGACTCGGCCGGATCGTGCGCGACGATGACCCATCGATCGCAGATGACCCCGTCACGGCTCTGGAAGGCCGCGGCGACCTGGTCGAACGGCGTGACGCCATCGGCTCCCTGGAGCAGCAGCACATGGCGTTCGCCCACGTCGCCGCGCGTGTTCACCTGTGCACGCGTCCAATGGGCGCACGTGAGGATGGGGGCCGGATGCGAAGCAGCGGCACCGTGGTCTATCCAGTAGCGCGTGCGTGCGAACGGATAGCTGGACAACTCGATACGCCGACCGGGAAACGCGTCGGGGTGCGTGCTCCAGTCCACCTCTCCGCCTGCTAGCCAGTGGTCCAGCAGCGCATCGGTGCTGGTGCTTTCCGTCGAGGCGGCCATCGCATCGTCGGCGGCGAGAACAGCATCAAGCTGTTGCCGCGCGTCGGCAAGTGATGTCACCGTCACCACCAGGCGTTTGTCCATCGGATCACGACCGTGCTGGAGCGTCCAGGCGACGTCGCCCAGTCGCGCTTCGTCGTCGATCCGATCGAGGTCGCCGCGCAGCGCGGCGACCCTGCCACGCAACTGCGCTTCGTTGCGCGCCGACAGCACCAGATGGTGCACCGCGGCGGTGCAGACCGGTTCCCGACGCGCCGGCAGGGGCGCCTCGGCGAGGATGGCATGCGCATTGACGCCGCCGAAACCGAAGGAACTCACTCCTGCAATGCGCGGCGCTCCGCGACCGTCGGCAAACATGCGACGCGGCCACGGCGACGTAGCCTCGACGACGCGCAGCGGACCGTCGCCGAGGCCCAGTCCCGGATTGGCGGTCCCGAAACCCAGGCTGGCGGGCAAGGTACCGCGATCCATCGACAAAAGGACCTTGACCACACCGGCAAGGCCGGCGGCGCCTTCCAGGTGTCCGATGTTCGTCTTCACCGAGCCGATGGCGCAGCTCGGCGCCATCTCGCCCGGCACCCGCTTCAGGGCCTCGCGCAATCCAGCGATCTCGACGACGTCGCCGAGCGGCGTGCCGGTGCCGTGCGCTTCGATGTACTGCAGGTCGTCGGCGCGCACGCCCGCGTCGTGCATTGCCCGCTCGATCACGGATGCCTGCGACGCGGGCTTGGGCGCCGTCAGCGACGCTGCGCGGCCGCCATGGCCGACTGCCGTTCCCAGGATGGTGCCGCGGATGATGTCACCATCCGCCACGGCCCGCAGCAACGGTTTCAGCACCAGCATCACGGCGCCTTCGCCGCGCACGAAACCATCGGCCGCCGTGTCGAAGGCGCGCACGCGGCCCGTCTTCGAGAGCATGCCCGACTCGTAATAGGCCACGCTATTGACAGGGCTGCACAGCAGATTCACCGCACCCAGCAACGCGGTATCGCATTCCCCCCCGCGCAAGGACTGCACAGCGCGGTCCATGGCCACCAAGGCGCTGGAGCATGCGGTATCGATGCATATGCTGGGACCATTGAAGTCGTAGACGTACGACAGGCGGTTGGCCAGCATCGACGGTGCGCTTCCGGTACCGACGTAGGCATCGCCGGCGCCCGGCGCGCGGGCGAGCACGTCGCGGTAGTCGTTGTGACAGGCACCGACGAAAACGCCGGTACGATGGGCGGCGAGCTGCGACGGCCGATAGCCGCTGCGCTCCATTGCCTCCCAGCCCAGCTCCAGGAGCAGACGCTGCTGCGGATCGAGCCGTTCGGCTTCGTGCGGCGAGATGTGGAAGAAGTCGGCGTCGAAGGCATCGATCCGGTCAAGCAGCCCCGCGCGGTCGATGCCCGCATGTTCGCCCACGAGGTCCACGCCTTCTGGCCAACGCCACCGCCGCTCGAGTGAGGCGATGGCGTGCCGGCCGTCGCGCAGTAGCTGCCAGAACGCCTCGGCGCTGTTCGCTCCAGGCAGGCGGCAGGCGATGCCGATGACGGCGATAGCCCGCCCTTCGCCGGGCAGCGGCGCCTGCTCGGGCTCGGCCGGCGCTCGCGACACGGCCGGCCGTTGCATCGTCACCATGTCGGCAAGGGCGGCGGCCACCTTGGCGGCGGTTTCGTTTTCGAACAGGAACGCGGGCGCCAGCTTGATGCCAACCGAACGACCGATCGCTCCTTTGAGTTCGACCAGTTCGACCGAATCGAGCCCCAGTTGCATCAACGGCCGGTGCGCGTCGAAGGCCGCTGCGCGGCGTTCGCCGAGGATCTCCACCACCTGGTCGCGGACCAGGGACTCGAAGGCCGGATCGACGGCGGAAGGATCGGTATCGGGTGATGCCATGGACTGCGTATCCTCGTGATCCGGAGCGCCACGCGCGAGGGCCGGTGCGTGCGGGGCGCTGTTCGGCGCCGCTCCGTCTGGCGCGCGGCAGGCGAAGACGGTATGCCCGGAGGCGTCGATGGAGGTCGCCGAAGGCAATCCGAACGCCGACACGTCGACGAAACCGGCCGCAGCCAGTTCGCTCCGCCACCGCGGCACGCCGAGCAGGCAGAAATCGTCCAGTCGTTTCTCGCCGTCTTCGAACTGCCACGTGCCATGCAACAGACCGCCACTGAATAGCAGCCACGTCTTGGCTTCGGTGTACTCCGCCAGGAGCAAGATGCCGCCCGGCGCGAGCAGCGCGCGCACCTGGCTGAGCGTGAAGGCGATGTCGCGCGTGTTGTGCAGCACGTTGGCCGCAATCACGACATCGTAGGTGCCAGCGGCGAAGTCCTGCGCCGCGAGATCGCCTTCGATGTCGAGCACCTGGAAGCCGACGTACGGATAACGATTTACCAGAAAAGTCTTCGCGCGCCGCAGGAAGGCCGGCGAGAGATCGGTAAACACATAGGACACCTGGGCCAATTCGCCGAGCGTGCGCAGCACCGGTATCGTCGTTCCCCCGGTTCCGGCACCGATTTCAAGGATGCGCATTGGCGCGGTGGCGCAAGCGTCGCGTTGCGCGCCCACGGCTGCGGCGATCAGGTCGTTGATGTAATCCGACAGCGGCTCGCCATGGAAGATGCCACCGAACGGCTGCATGTCGCCGTCGGGGAACATGGCCGACGCGGCGCCGACCCGACCGTCCAGCACGTCGACGAATTGCCGGAGCGGACCCTGGATGAACCGCAGATGGGCCGACGCATGCGGGTAGCGCGTCACGAAGTCACGCTCGAACGCATCGACATCGACATCGACATCGGCGGCGTCTTGCGACGGGGCGGTGAGGGCAATGGCGTCGCCGTCGATGCGCAGCAGGCCGTGCGCGTGCAGCCTCGACAGCAGTGCGTCCACGTAGCGATGGTACTTGGGCAGCACCCCCAGGTTCGCCACCACGTCGGCCTTGAGGCGCGCAACGCCCCGTGCCAGGCCGACGTCACCATGCAGCCACGCCACAACGCATCGCAGCGCGACGTCCGTCAGCTCGGCTTCCCAGTCGCGGGGATCCAGCCCCGGTGCGAGGGCCCGTCGAGCCGCGGCGGTTCCCATGGCCGCGATGGTCTCGGCCCATGCGTCACGCGATGCGTCACGCCACTCAGCGAGAGCGGAACGGCAGGCGTCGACGTTTTCCAGTGCCTCGAAGGTCTTGTCGACCAGGAGGTAATGCGCGGCGAACGCCAGCAACGGGGCGAGGTCGTCGCCGCGGCCTCCCCCGGCAGACAGGACCCACGCGCCTTGCAGGCTGATACGACGGCGCGGCCCGTCCTCCCGCCATGCGACCGCGACGCGGACACGTCCGTCCCTCACCAGGACGAGCGTGGTGTCCGCGAGCGCCGCCCAGTCGGGCATGTCGCCCGGCGCCCGCCAGACCGGAGCCGCCGCCAGCCAGTCGAGGTCTTCATCGAGGTGCAGGTGACGCACCGCGTAGGGATGGCGACGGAAATGATTGACCGTGATACGCGTGAAGCCCATCCGCTGCGGATAGCTCTGCCAGTCGCCGTCGTCGCAGAACAGGCCTGCCTCCGCGGCGGCGAGCACGAAGCTGCGCGCGTCGAGCAGGAATTGCCTCGACATGCTGTGGTAAGCATCAAAATGCAGGCTCTCGGCTTCGTCGATGAACGCCGCGCCGATCGCGGTGGGCAGTGAATGCACTTCCAGCAGCAGTAGCCCGTCGCCACCAACGACGTCGCCCCAGCGACGAAGGTGCTCGACCGTGCTCTGCATCACGTCGCGCGCAGGTATGCGTCCGCCCGCATGATCGATGAAGACGCCGTCCACCCCGACGACGCGGCGGGTGGCCGCCTCCGTTGCGTCGACAGGTGGATGGTAGGGGCGATCGTGGTCGAGGAACGAACGCACGTGCAGCACGTCGTCACGCGTGCCGATGCCCAGACGGCCGAGGTCGGCGACGATGGTCGCCGGATCGCCGATGTCTCCTTTGAGTGTTGTGTGCGGCGTCCCCGCAAGCGTCAGCGCCGACTGCCGCAACGCCTTGGTGTTCCAGTCGATCGCCGCCAGCCTCAACGGATGTCGGTCGATCGCCGTGCCACGCTTCGTTTCGGCGAGCACCTTGTCGTAGAGCGTCCGCAGCAGCGTACCGTCGCCGCATCCGGTATCGGCCAGGCATGCCGGCTGCGTGGCGATGTCGTCGGTATCGAAACAGCGCAGCACGAATCCGGCGAGCGCAGCGAAATATCGCCGGTGCTGGAAACCGCTGCCTACCACGTTCAACGTCCGGTCCAGGTGCTTCTCGTGGCCCTTCCCGTCGAGCGACAACACGTCGTCCGGCACGCCGCTCAGCAATGTCGCGGTCTGCGCTAACATCGGCCGGTAAGATGCCAGAGCCGCCGTGGTGCGGATCCGATCCAGCATCGACTGACCCGAGGGAAGCAGGCACAACCCTTCGGGGTCGCGCCGTGTCCAGCGCTTTGCCAGCAGCCACGCCTCGATCTCGCGTCGCGGTCCGTCGGCCAGTTCGAGGTCGAGCGCGATGCGTCCCTCCGTATCCGCCGTCCCCCGGCGCACCCGTCCGTGGTGTTCGAGCGCGAGCAGGAGGGGAATCGCGAACACGCCGTCGAGGTAATCACGCAGGCGTTCGTCGGCTGTCTCCCAGCCGTCGGCGGAGCGTTCGAGCCAGCGACGCAGGGAGCGTTTCGCGCTCCCCCTGGCGTAGCCGTCAAACGGAAACCGATACAGCTCCATGATGCGGTCGGGAATCGCCGCATGGGCGGCGAACGCCTTGGTAACCTGCCAATGGCCGTCACCCGCCGCCTCGATCCAGCCCAACGTGTGGAACATGCGCAGCGCGACCGCCACGTATCCTTCGTTGCACGAGAAACGTCCGCACAGGGACGCGGCGGAAAATCGGCCGGCCGACGCCATGTACGCAAGGCATCCCTGCCTGCGCATGGCATCCACGAACGGCACCAGCACCATGCCGTGCGAGTATCGGTTCAGGACCTCAAGCATCCGGATCGGCCCCCTTCGTTGAAGCTTCCAACCCCGTCGCCGGCGCCCCCTCGAAGGCCGACTGGGTCACCCTGAATTGCTTTGCTCAAATCTCTCGCAACGCGACCGTGACCGGCACCCGCGCAGCGCTCAACGCCGGGAACAGGCTACCGGCCACGCCGATGACCACCGCAACCGCCACGCCGATGACTGCGGTGCCCACCGTCATCCTC
The DNA here is from genome assembly GCF_056725185.1 of Xanthomonas sp. NCPPB 3218. Lineage (NCBI taxonomy): Bacteria > Pseudomonadati > Pseudomonadota > Gammaproteobacteria > Lysobacterales > Lysobacteraceae > Xanthomonas > Xanthomonas sp. NCPPB 3218. The sequence continues at coordinate 2,516,939 of NZ_CM161516.1, read as the reverse complement.
ACGTCGAAAACCAGTTGTGTGTTGAGTCCTCCGAATCCCGTGCCCAGTTCCTTGCCGTTGAGCAGCAGCCAGGAAAGGCCCAGGCCCAGCAAGCTGCCCACGACGGTCAGCGCCAGGGCTTCGAGCAGCACGGACAATACGATCACCCCTTCCCCGTAGCCCAGCGCACGGAGGATCGCGATCTCCGACGCGCGGACGCTCACCGACGCATACATCGTATTAAGTGCAGCGAACATGGCGCCGATCGCCATGATCGCGCCCAGCACGTAGGCGGCCACAAAGACCAGCTTGCCGATGTCTTTCGACTGCTGGCTGAAGAACTCCGATTCGCGCATCACGTCGATGTTGAGTCCCGGATTGGCGCGTAACGACGCCTTCAGGGTATCGAATGCCGTCGGCGACTCCAGTCGCATCAGCACCGAGTTGTAATGGCTCCAGCGCAGCGCATTCGCGAGCGTGTCACGGTCGGTCACCAGTTCGGATTCGTGCGCATCCCCCGCGCTGCTGAACACGCCCACCACGTCCCACCGCGCACCTCGCAGCGTGAGGGTGTCGCCCACCTTGAGTCCCTGGAACCGTCGCGCGGCCGTCTGGCCGACGATCAGTTCGTACTTGCCGGGCCGGAACATGCGCCCCTGCACCAGCTTCATTTCCGGACGAACGGCCATGACCTGCGGCCCCACGCCGCGCAAGGCGATGGTCACGTTCTGGGCATCTCGTCCCGTGCCTCGGATGACAGACGCGGGCGCGAGCAGTTCCGCGGAGGCGACAGCTTGCCCAGAGCCGTCGTGGGCGATTCCCGCGCTGGCGAGGATGGTCAGCACGTCGTTGCGCAGGAGCACGCTGGTAGCGTCGGTCGAAGCACCTCCTCTCAGGACGATGGCGCGATCCGGCCGGCCTGTCTGTGCCACTGATCGGGTCAATCCGGTGGCCATGGCGAGAATGGCAGCCAGCACCGCGACCACGGCGGTCACCCCCACGACTATCACCAGTGAGGAACCCGCGCGACGTGGCAGCGTGAAGAAGCTGGCGGTCATGACGGCGGCTATCTGGCGAAAGGGCTTGGACATGCGGGCGGTATCTCGTGAAAGGAAGCCGGAGCCTCAGCGGCGAAGCGCGAGGGATTCGACGATGCTCAGGCGCCCCGCCTTCCAGGCCGGCATGCCGCCACTGACCAGTGCCATCGCCACGGCGATGCCGAACGAAGCCAGCCAGAGTACCCAGGGGATGCCCGCCCTGGCGAACAGGTCACCGGCCAAAGCGAAGACGGCGCGGGCGACCAGCAACCCGAGAGCGGCCGCGAAAATGCACAGGAGGAAGGCCTCGGCGATGACCAGCGCGACCACGCCCGCCCGGGTGAAGCCTACCGTCTTGAGCACGGCAAATTCGGGCCGGCGCTCGCGCACGGATTGCGTCATCGTGCTGGCGGTGACGAACAGCAGCGAGAAGAACGCCGCACCCACGATCGCGTTCACCAACACGTTGAGGTCGGCGATCGTGGTCATCTGGCTCTGCAACAGCGCCTGCTCGGTCATCGTCCGCGTCTCGGCGGGCGAATTGGCGAAACGCGCGTCGATCGCGTCGATGATGCCTTGCGCTGCCTTCGGATCGGCGATCTCGGCGATGAAGAACTGGACGGTGTCAGGCAGGAATGCGCGCGACTCGTTCAGGTAGTCGTAGTTCATGAAGAACGCGCCGGCCAGGCCCTGCGTGGCGCCGTCGGTGCTCTCAAATATGCCAACGATCTCGAAGGGATAACTCGCCGTGCCGTCCTTCTTCGTCCAGATGGAGCTGCCCAGTGTCACGCTGTCGCCGATCTTCCAGCCGAAGCGGTTGGCCAGCGACTTGGCGACGATGGCGCCGGAACGATGCGTGCGCATGGCCTCAAGCTGATCGGCCGGCACCTTGAATAGCGAGTGATACACGTCGAACATGCTCTTGACGTCGGTGGCGTAAACCGGCACCGGGTTGCGCCGATCCTGGAAATAGCCGCCAAAAAAGGTCATGTGCGACACCTCCACGACCCCGGGCGTTTCGGCGATGCGGCCCTCATGGCCGAGCGGCAATTGCTCCTGGGCGTACTTGCTCGAAACGAACAGGCGATCGTTGAGGTTGGAGAGCGCCGAGTTGAGCACCACGTTGAATCCGATCAGCACGGCGAAGAGCAGGAACGCGACGGCGACGGATATGATGGTGAACCAGGTGCGTTTCGGCCGGCGCCATAACTGCGCCCATACGAGTTGGATGTACTTCAAGCGACGCTCCTGCGGCCTTCGGACGCTTCGCGCGTCCTCGCCTTGCCCACGGGAATGACGCGCGTGGTGTGCCGGGCGGCCTCGGGATCGTGCGTGGCCATGACGATCGTCTTGCCCTGTTCGCGGTTGAGCCAGGCCAGCAGTTCGAGCACTAGGTCGGCGTTTTCGCGATCCAGGTCGCCTGTGGGCTCGTCGCAGACGATCAGCGCCGGATCGGTGACCAATGCCCTGGCGATGGCGATGCGCTGTTGCTGGCCGCCGGAGAGTTCCTCGGGCCGTCGATGCAGGTAATCGGCCATGCCCAGCACTTCGAGCACGTCGCGGACACGCTTGCGGCACTGCGGCGATGGCATACCTGTCAGCAGCAACGGCAGCATCACGTTTCGCTCCACCGACATCACCTGGAGCAGGTGGTAGAACTGGAACACCAGCCCGACGTGACGGGCGCGCCACTGCGAAAGCTGCCGGTTGGAAAAAGTGTGGAGTTCGCCGCCGGCCACCGAAACCGAACCGCGTTCGACCGTGTCGAGGCCCCCGATGATGTTGAGCAACGTCGTCTTGCCGGAACCGGACGGCCCCATCAGCGCAACGAATTCGCCTTGCTCGATGGTGAGGTCTTTCTCGTAGAGCACCTCGATCATGGTGCCGCCGAGCTTGTAGCGTTTGGTCACCTTACGCAACGCGATGAAGCTGGTGCTGGTCATCCTATCCCCCTGCCCGTCCCGGCCTGCGCCAGACGCGAATGGTCAGTTTCCGAAAAGCCGCTCGATCCGCTCCCTTACCTCGGGTTGCGAGAATGTCACGTCGTGCATCGCCAACTCCTGCTCGATCACAGCCGGCAATTCACGGCGCATGCCGCCCACGAGGTGATCTTTCAGCGTGACCAGCGCCCCCCGGGGCTTGTCCGCCAGATCCACCGCCAACTCTTTGGCGTACCCTAGCACATCGGCGCGGGGCATCACGGGGAACGGGACGCCGCGCTTGGCGAGGTCGTCGCCGCGGTAGACGCGGGCGCTCATCAGCATTTCGTGGCCGAGCGGAATGCCGAGCTTGCGCGCCAGAATATAGGTGGCGCCCATGCCGGGCGTGAAGCCGTATTTCATGAAGTTCGTGGTGTAGACGCTCTCGCGGCTGAGCACCACGAAGTCGGCGAACAGCCCGAAAACGAACCCGCCGCCGATCCCGTGGCCCTGCATGGCCGAAATGACTGGAATCCTGCACTCCAGCGCCAAGCTGTAGAGATTCACGTCAGAGAATTTGCTGCGCCCCTGCTGGATGCTGTGCAGCCCCTCCTTGGTGCCTCCGGAGGCGAAATAGGTGTCGTAGCCTGTAAGGATCACCGCCCGGTAGCCAGGGTTCGCCTCGATGTGGGCAAAGGCCTCGACGAGCCCGTGCATGAGCTCCGGTGAAAACGTGTTCTTGTTCTGGCGGTCCTGCATGGTGACCTGCAGGACGCCCGGCGCCACCTCGCTCAAATCGACGACCGATGTCATGGGCATGCCTCTATCCGTGGCGCGTCATCTTCTTTACGGTCAGCAACGTGAGCCCGACGGTAAGCACCGCCAGGAAAAGCACGTGGAACCATGCCCCTACGATGTAGATGTGCTTGGCACCACCCACTCCCAGCACTAGCTGGTTCAGGTAGAACGGCGGCATGAACAGCGCGATCCAGCCAATGGCGGCGGGCAGCGGGAAGAATAGGCCGGAAAAATACAGCTGTGGCATGTAGACGATGGTTGTGATGCCGTTGGCCACGTGCGCGCTGGCGCGGGCGCCAATGAAAAAACCGATAGCGCAGAACGGCAGCACGCCCAACCACAGCACTAGGCCCACCATGACCGCCTGGGTCGCGTTCAGCGAGATGCGGCCCATGGCCAATCCCACTGCGATCATCACCAGAATCACCATGGCCGCATAGGCCATCGCGCAGACGAACTTGCCGATGAGATGTGCTGCAGCCGGCATCGCAATTGCCCGCTTGAACTCGAGCAGCTTGAATTGACGCTCGCCGGCGAGAATGGCGCCGAAACCGAACATCGCCGGTCCCATGATGCCGAGGATCGCCATGCCGCTGAACAATCCGAGCCGGAGATCAGGATCGGCCTTCTGCGGCGAACCCAGGGCACTGAACACGAGGAACAGCACCACCGGCATCACCAGGAAGGGAAAGCCGAAGCCGGGATTGCGCAACGAGCGGATGAACTCGTACTTGGCTTCCAGGTAATAGATGCGCAACACCTTCAGGCGCGACATCCGCTTGCGCTGCATCTTCGCGGTGTCCAATCCGGAAACAGTCGAGTTCACAGGCGGTTCTCCTGGGTGATCTTCACGAAGGCGTCAGCCAACCCCGCCTGGCTAACGGACAAGTCGCTGAGCGTACTGTCCCTTTCCAGCAGGCGGCTCACCGTGGCCTCCAATTCGGCATGGTCCACGGTCAGCTTAAGGGATCCGTTCTCGACCACCGCGATCGCCACGCCGGGCCACGTGCCGACTTCTTCGGCGGTGAGATGGCTGGTACAGGTGATCCGGCGGGTGGAAATCGACTGGGTAACTTCCTTGACGGTTCCTGATTTGACAACGCGTCCTTTGGCCAGCACCAGGATTCGGTCGGCGAGCGCCTCGGCTTCTTCCAGGTAATGGGTGGTCAGGAGGATGGAACACCCGGCATCGACCTGCTTGCGCACGATATCCCACAGGCTCTGCCGGGCCTGCACGTCGAGACCTACCGTCGGTTCGTCGAGGAACAGCAGCTCGGGCCTGCCGCACAACGCGATGGCAAACTGCACCTGGCGCTTCTGGCCACCCGAGAGCAAGCCGTAGCGGCGATCGCGCAGCGAGTCGGTGTTGGTCATCCGCAGGATCTCGTCGGGATCGTAACCGTCCGGATAGTAGCTGGCGAACAGCGTCACCAGTTCGCGCACCTTCAACTCCGGTGCCATGAAGACTTCCTGCAGCATGACGCCGAGGCGTCGCCTCGCCTCCATATCGCCCGGCGGCAGGCCGAACATGCGGATCTGCCCGGCATCGGGCTTCTGCAGCCCCAGCATCAGAGAGATGGCGGTAGTCTTGCCCGCGCCGTTCTCGCCGAGTAGCGCGACCAACTCGCCACGATGCACGCGAAGGTCGAAACCGTCGAGCGCGGTGGTGTCTCCGAAGCGCTTGTACACGCCTTCCATGTTAGCCAGATCGACGCTTGCCATCATGTTTCCCTGATTTCTTGGGTTGACTGGATGTAGCCAAAGCGGCGAGGGATCGTCAATGCGACGCCCCTCGTCCGGTGAGGCTCGATAGCGACGCATCGAACGAATCCGCGATCCCCTGCAATGTATCGCGAGAATACCTGCTGCTGACGATATTTATACACAGGCAGCCATCCGTCACGTTGCTTAGCAGTGCCATTTTCCACGGCAACGATACCTGCTCCAGGACACCGGCGTACTCGCGGTTGTCGAAGTGCATGGTGAACAGGCCACCCGGCGCCTCGCCTCCCAGTACGCCCTGGTGATTCAGCAGTACGTCGATGGGCGCGTGCGGCAGACGTTGCCCCTTTTCGGCCAGATGGCGTGAAATGCCGTAGCCGAGACCTTCGTGCGGCAGCTCGCGCAGCCTATGCCGCACGCCGGCCAGCGTCGTGTCCATCGTCGTGTCGGCCGCCAGTTCGAGCAGGCACGGCACCGGCGTGGAGAACCAGCCGAGCGTGCGTGATACATCGAGGCCATCGAAGCCGGCTACCCGGCCATGGTGATAGACGCCGAGCGCGAAGCTCGTCAGCCCCGACCATTGCCAGAGGGCACGTACCAGCGCGGCCAGCAACAGCTCGCCCGTCTGTGCCGCATGGTCGCGGGCGGCCCGGGCGAGCAGTCCGGAGGTCCGTCGGGCATCGATGCACAGCGTGACGCATTCGGAACGTTCCGCATCGCCGCCGTCTTCGATCTCCACGGGCAGCGGCTTGTGCGTGTTCCACGGCAACGCCTGCCAGAACTTCCGTTCCGCCGCGGCGCCCGAAGACCTGGCGTAATCCTCCAGGCCGAGGGCCCATTGCCGCACGGACGCCCCTTTCACGGGCAGGCGCACCGGCAGGCACGCCTCGAGTTGTTCGTACACGGTCTGCAGGTCTTGCAGCAGGATGCCCCACGAAAGCGGGTCGATCGCGAAGTGATGGACCGCCAGCAGCAAGATCTGGGTCGACGCATCGGCAGCTTCGACAAGGCTGGCTTGCAACAGCAAGCCGTCACCGGCATCCACGCGTTCGCGCGTTCGCGAAAGGATCGCCGAGACAGCTTCGCCGACATCCGCGCCGGCATCCAGCCGTTCGACGGCCAGCAACTCGCGGCCGGCCATCGTAGCGATGGGCGCGATCGTCTGCGCCCATTCGCCGTCCGGCGTGGTGGTCACGCCCAGCCGGAGGACGTCGTGATAGATCGCCAGCTTGCGCAGCGCGGCGCCAAGCAACGTCGGCGACAGCGGTCGGCGGCATGCCAACACCTGGGAGGAAACGAGGTGCCGGATCGCCTGTTCACCCTGCGCCAGCGCCCCGTGCTGGATGGGCGTGAACGGCACGTTGCCGGTCACGCCGCCGCGCTCGGGAGCTTGCGTCGCATCCGCGCGCCCGACATGCGGCAGCGCGTCCGGCCCGGACAAGGCGTCCGCCAGCGTTGCCGCAAGGCGGGCCACGGTGGGTTGCTCGAAGATCGCATGAAGGGTCAGGCGCAAGCCCGCGCGGCTTGCGCGCCCGATGACTTCGATCGCGCTGATGGAGCTGCCGCCCAGTTCGAAAAAATCGTCGTCGCGTCCCACGCGATCCACGCGCAGCGCCTCGCGCCACGCGTCCGCCAGCGCTGTCTCGACCGGTCCACAGGGAGGCTCGAAGGACCGCTCGCGTCCCCGCGGCGGTAGCGGCAATGCGCGCCGGTCCACCTTGCCCTGGAGGTTCATCGGCAACGCGTCCAGGACGACGAACGCGGCAGGCATCATATAGGCAGGAAGCGACTCGCCGAGCCGACGGCGCAAGACCTCCACGATGGTCGCGCGGTCGGCGTCTGCGCAGCTCACCCACGCCACCAGCATCGGTTCGCCGGCCGACGATCGGTCGACGCCCACGACCGCCTCGCGCACCTGCGTGACCGCGCGCAAGCATGCCTCTATCTCCCCGGGCTCGATACGGAACCCGCGCAGCTTCACCTGATCGTCGTTGCGGCCCACGTAAGCCAGGTCGCCGCCGGGAAGCCAACGGGCGAGATCCCCGGTGCGATAGATGCGCGCGCCCTCGACGAAGGGATCCGCGACGAAGCGGGCAGCGGTGAGGTCGTCACGATGCAGGTAACCGCGCGCGACGCCGGCGCCACCGATGCACAGTTCACCTACCACCCCCATCGGCACGGGATGCCCCTGCGCATCGAGCACATAGACGCGTGCACCGTCGATCGGGCGTCCGATGGGTAGGTCTTCGAGCGAAGTCGTGTCGGCAGGCACGCGATACGAGGTACTGGTCACAGTACCCTCGGTGGGACCGTACGTATTGAGCCATGCGATGCGCGTTCCGGCGAGCGCGTGCCAGCGACGCAGCGACGCCAGCGACACCCGTTCGCCCCCGACGATCACCAGCCGCAGCGGACCGGTATCGATCGATTCTCCGGCCAATGCCTCGACGAACGCGTGCCAGTAGGCGGTGGGCAGGTTGAGCACTGTCACCCGCCGCGTGACGATGCGGCACAGCAGTTCAGCCGCTGTCGGCACGCCCGCCTCGCGCAGGACGATCGCCGCGCCGGCCGCGAGGGTGGGAAAGATTTCTTCGACGGATGCGTCGAAACTGATCGAAGCGAACTGCAATGCGCGGTCGGCATCGGTCAGCGCGAACGCCCCGCACGCCCAGCGGGCATGTCCGGCCACGCTCCCATGTTCGACCACCACGCCCTTCGGTTCTCCCGTGGAACCCGAGGTGTAGATGACGTAGGCGGCATCGCTCGCCCCGCGGGAGACGGCATGCGGCGCGGGATTCGTGGACGGCTGGGCCGCCGCCGGGCAAGCGTCGCCGTCCATCGTGACCAGCGGGACGGCGACGTCCGGCAGGCTCGCGATCAACGCCGATTGCGTGAGGACCGCCACGGGTCGCGTCTGGGCAAGGATGTGGCCGAGACGCGCGTCCGATGTCGCGGGATCGACCGGCACGTATGCCGCACCCGCTTTGAGCGTTGCCAGCAGCGCCACGATCAGCGAGGGGCTTCGCTCGACGTACACCACCACCCGGCTCTCCGGACCGGCACCCAGCGAACGCAGGTGATGGGCCAGCCGGTTGGCTCGGGCGTTGAGTTCGGCGTAATCGATATCGACGACGCCGTCGGATACCGCGATCGCGTGGGGGCGTCGCTCCGCTTGAGCCTCGAAAAGCGCGTGCACCGTCGCGGCAGGCGCCGCTGTTTCTCCGCCTCGCGAGAAGCGCAACGATTCGTCGCGGGCGTCGCCGTCCGCCAGCGGAATGCAGGCCAGCGGCCCGGCCAGCGCGGCAGGATCGGTCAGCCGCGCGAGCAGGTCGAGCAGGCCGCGCGCATGGACCTGGATCTCCCAGGCCTCGAAGTGCCGTACGTCGGCACTCCATTCCAGTCGGAGCTCTCCGTTCAGGTGCGCGCGAATGCGAAGTTCCACGTCGGCGTCGTTGGCGCCGCCGGCCACGTCGAGCACCGTGCGCCAAGCGGGCGATGCCTTGCCCGGAATGCGGTCGCGACCGGCCGCGACCACGCGGGCTGCGCAATCGCGGATGAAGTCCGACGCAGAAACGGATGGCTGCGCGAGGTACGTAACGGGAACGGGCCTGCCGCCGGCGGACGACACGAGTGCCACACGCACCTGCTCCGTACGCAGGGCCTTGCAGAGATAGAGTACGGCGGCGGCGGCGAACACGTCGGCGGCCGCCACATTGCACGCCTCGGAGGCCGCGTGCAACGTGCGGAGCACGCTCGCCGGCGCGATGACCTCATGGCGCAGGCGTCCCGCTTCGGCGTGCGGATGCATCGCCACGCACAGGCTCGCCGACGCACCATCGCTCGCCGAGGCATCGGCTGGCGCGTCGAGTCGGCGGGCGGAGAACCGTTCGTCACGATCCGGCGACGCGCCCAAAGCCAGGTCGAGGTCGTCGAGCGCGACGTCCGGAGACGCCCCGACCTGTCGCGTCAGCGCGACGAAGCGTTGGGCCAGATCCTCGATGGTCGATGCGTCGAAGAGGTCCGTGGCGTACTCGAAAGCCCCATAGAAGACACCGGACGCCTCCTGGATGCTCAGCGTCAATTCGTTCTTCGCCGTCGTCCAGGGAAGGATGACCGGCTCCATGCGTGCATCGCCCAGGGTCGCCTCGCGTGCCGAGTCACCATGCATCGCGAACGCGATTGTACCCAGTGCCGGCGGTACGCCACCGGATTTCGCGCGCAGCGCCGCCACCAGCTCCTCGAAGGGCAGGTCCTGGTGCGCATAGGCGTCGATCACCACGTCGCGCACGTGGACCAACCATCGGCGAAAGGTCATGCCTTCGACGGCCGCAGCGCGCAGCACGAGATTGTTCACGCACAGACCGACGATGGCCTCGGTACCCGGGTGGTTACGGCCGGCAACCGGCGTGGAAACGACGAGATCGCGCTGCCCAATCCACCGCGAAAGCAGCACGTGGAACATGGCGAACATCGCCATGAACGGCGACGCGCCCGTGGAGACGGCCAGGGTGCGCAGCGCCGCGCCGTCGTCCGCGGGAATCGCGAAACCGTGTACGGCGCCGCGAAAGCTAGGCATCGCCGGACGCTCGCGATCCACTGGCGGCACCGGTGCGCGGAACCCGTCGAGCCGTTCCATCCCTTCGGCGAGCAGTGCGTCCAGGACCGGGCCACGCAACCATTCCCGCTGCCATCGCGCGTAATCCGAATAGCGCAGCCGCACCGGCGGCAAGGGATCGGGTGCGCCGAAACGGAACGCCTCGTAGAGCGCCACCAGTTCGCTCCAGAGCAATTGCGACGCCCAGCCATCGCACGCGACGTGGTGCAGGGTGACGAAGAGGACGTGATCCTCGGGCCCCATCCGGATCAGTGTGCCGCGCACGAGCGGCCCGACGGCGAGATCGAATGGAGAATGCAGTTCCTCCCCAAGCACCTCGCGGAGGCGCTCGTCCGCCGCTTCGACGCCGGCAGTGGCCAGGTCAACCTGATGCAAGGAAAACCCGCGGGGATCACCCACGTGCTGCATCGGCGCGCCGTCAACCAGCGACAGCGTCGTGCGAAGGACCTCGTGCCGTTCGACCAGGCTATCCAGGGCTCGCCGCAACGATGCGGTATCGAGCGCACCGATCAGGCGCACGGCCGATGGCACGTGGTAACGCGCCGCGCCCCGTGGGCCGGCCAACTGGTCGACGATCCACAGGCGTTGCTGTGCGAGCGAAAGCGGGGCCGGCCCGTTTCCGGGTGCCGGTACCAGCGGCGGCGGATCCACGCGATGCCCCAGGCCACTGAGGAAAGCGAGAATCTCCGCCTTGTGCGCGCGCAACCGGGATACGTCTTCCTCGCGCAACGCACCGCGCGGCGCGTCCACCGCCAGTTCGCCGTTCTCCACCCAGAGGCGAACGTCCCTGGCGCGAAGGTCATGCACAAGCCGGTCGATGTAGGGCTCGGCGCTCACGGAGGCCGATGCCCGTTCGGCGTGGCGGTCAGGCCTCCCACGGAAACACCCCGCGTTCCACGTAGCGGACGATGCCCTCGACGTTGCGGGGATCGGAAAACACTTCCGCGTTCACGTCGATCGCCGCCTGCCGTTGCGCCCGGAGCCCGCCCGCGAGCTGGTCGGCATAGCGCTTGTAGCGGCCTATCGCGACGGGGGACAGCCGGCGCAGGCGCAACAGGTGCTTGCGCAGCAAGGCGTCGGATTGGGGTTCGAGCGCATCGACGAGTCCCCAGGAGAGCGCTTGCGACGCCTCGACTGGATGGGTCATCAGGGTGAGGTAATGCGCTCTCTGGAAACCGATTCGCCGGATGAGGAACGGCAGCACGCAGGCGGGTATGAGACCGAACAGCAACTCGGAAAGGCTGAAGCGCGCCGTTTCATCGGCCAGCACGATGTCGCTCGCCGCCACGAAGCCCATGCCGCCGGCGTTGACTTTGCCGCGAACGTGCGACACGCACAGGTAGGGTCCGGTCGCCATGCGCAGCCACAGGTCGTACAGGCGGTCGGGGCCGGCCTCGGGGGCTTCGGCACCCACGGAACGATCGCGGATGTCCGAGAAATCGGCACCGAAGCAGAACGTCTCCGCGTTGCCGCTGAACACGATGGCGTTCGCGCTACCCTCGCATTCGTCGAGGACGCGGTGGCATTCCTCCACCAGTCTGGCATTGATGGTGTTGTTGGCCTCGGGACGATCGAACTGCAGGAAGCAGATGGAATCCTGCATGCGCACCTGCAACGTTTCGTAGTTCACGCGGTCCACTCGTACTCGCGATGGAATTCACGAATCTGGCGAAGGTACATGCGCGGACGTCCTGAGTGATTCATGCGCGCCGCCCTCTCCCACTGCTCGTGCAGCACGACGTTGCGCGTGCCGAACTTCACGATGGCGCTTTCCCTCAACAGTTCGTCGTATTCGCCCATCGAGAGCGAATGGCGCGCATCCAGGCCACCCTTGATGTCGAAGAGGCTTTGCCGCTTCTGCCCCTCGGCGGTCACCACGCCGCTGTAGAACTCCGAGCAGCAGCCTGAGCCATAGGAAAAGCATCCTATGCGCTTGGGATGCTCATATTTGCCGGTGTCGATGGTTCCCGCCAGCGACATGAAGACCGTACCGCCCATGATGTTGCCAACCCGCTGGCAGTACGACATGCCCGGGACGACGCGGCGCTGGAAATCCTCGTCGATCTCGTTCGGCCGAGCCTGCGCCACCTTCCGCATCATTGTGCGGTGGGCGCCTTTGACCATGCCGCCGAACGGCGTGTGAAACGTCAGGTACTGGAAAGAGTCCCGGTAATCCACACCGTCGACGCGCCGCTGATACTCGCGGAACGCATTCTCGCAGCAGTCCAGATACGAGAGCAGGGACAGATCCGCGTCGCCCGCTTCGCTGTCGGCCACTGGTCGACAGGTGTCCATCACTTCGTAACCGTAATAGCCGTTCGCGCCGATGTCGACCTGGAATACTTCCGGGTTTTCGCCGATCAGCATCGCGACCGCACCTGCGCCCGAACTCGGCTCGGCGAACGACCAATCCTGGGTAAGGGCCTCGCCGGCGTCGACGGCCATGAAGCGTGAGATGTCGGTCGCCACCACGAGAGCCTTCGCCCCGGGCGAGGCCTGTGAAAGGATGAAGTTAATGGCCATCTGGAAACCGGCGGTGCCCGAATAGCACGCCTGCTTGATCTCGAACAGCCGACAATTCCGGTTGAGTTTGAGATGATGATGGATGTAAGTGCTCATCGACTTGCCGAAGTCGATGCCCGATTCCGTACACGTAATGAGCAGTTCGATCCGGTCCCGTTCCGATTCGTCGAGGCTGTCGACGATCGGCTTGGCCGCGTTTACTGCGAAAGTGATCGGGTCTTCGCATGGCAGCGCGACTGCCTTTTCCTTCATCAGAAGGTTTTCAAAACGCGCGGTGTCCAGTCGCCGGTGCTCGGCTAGCCTGCCGACATCCAGGCACGCGGTGCCTCCGAACACGTTCAACGCCTCGATTCCAACCAGCATTCCCTCACCCCCTTTCAACAGGCCGCGCCCGTGATCCTTAACAGACCGCCATGTCAGGCGGATGGCAGCTTGCCCAGCAGCAGGTCGGCAAGTTCGCCGATGTTGCGCGGGCCGAACAGTTCCACGCGAGGGATCGCCAGGTTCAATTCCGACAGAACCTCCGCAAGTATCTCGGCGCGATCGATGGAATTGGCGCCCAGATTTTTCAGGCTGTCCTCGGCAACAAAACGATGGTCTTCCAGCGCGGGAAGAACCTCCGAAGCCTTGGCACCGATGATTGCGACGATGTCGTTCTTGTCCATCAATGCCTCACGATGGCAGTCCACCGACCGCCTTCAACGATTTCGATTCAGACGCTTGGCTGGCGCGTTGCATCGACGCCAGTTCTGCGTAACGTTGGCTCAGCAGTTGCGCCGCACCTTCCATCAGGCGCACGCCGAGATCTGCGACACGCCGGTTGCGCCACGGCACGAGCGGCGTATCCCTTACCCACTGGTTGAACGCGCCCAGGGCGGGACCGCAGTGAATCTGGTAGTCGACCTTGCCCTCCGCGACGCCCTGCATGGCGAGCCGCGTCGTGTGCACGAAATACCACTTGAAGATGAGCGCCATCTTGTGCCGCGGATTGCGCTCAATCTCGCCGATCTTGTCCGGCATGACGCGCGCGTAATACGCCATCGTCTCTTCCCACACCGCCTCGAACGATCGCTGGAAATACTTGTCCTGGATCTGCTGGCGCGTCTGCGCATCGATGTCCTCGATGGAACCGAACCGCTGATACAGCTCATAGAGCTTGTTGGCGCGCGCGGGGAAGAACAATCCGCGCCGGGCCACCTGAACCCTGGCGCCCAGTTCGAACATGTCGCCGGCCGGGGCATAGCACGTGTCCTGCACGTTCAGCTCCTGCAGGATGTCCTTTACCGCATCGCTGGTGCCCGCCTCGACCGTGCACTGGTTGATCGAGCCGGTCATGACGAAGGCGGCGCCCATGATGAACGCCGCGGCGACCGCATGAGGCGTGCCGATGCCGCCCGCAGCGCCCACCCGGATGCGTCGGCGGTAACCGTGCTCCTTCATCGCCGCGTCGCGCAGCGCGAACATCGCCGGCAACAGCGCGAACGCCACGCCCTGGTCGGTGTGTCCTCCCGAATCGGATTCTACGCAGATGTCCTCGGACATCGGGATGCCTGCGCCGATTTCCGCTTCCTCCGCGGTGAGGCGACCGGCAGCGACCAGAGCGCGCACGATCTCTTCCGGAGGCGGACGCATGAAGGCCGAGGCCACCTCCGGACGCGATACCTTGGCCAGGATGCGGCGCGGGGATACGGCATGGCCATGCGCGTCGCGCCGGATGCCGTGCAGGCGAAACCGAACCAGGCTCGGCGTGATGCGTATGAACGCGGCGGCCTCGACGAAACGCACGCCGTGGTGCAGGTACATGTCGACCGTGTGATCTTCGATGTCCGGTCGGTCGAGACTGCACAGCAGGTTCATGCCGTACGCCTCGCCGCCCGGAAGCCGCTCACGTATGCGAACCAGCGCCGCCTCGAGTGCATCGAAGGTCATGCCGCCGGCGCCGAGGTAGCCGAGCATCCCGGCCCGACCCATCGCGATCACGAGATCGGCGGAAGAAATGCCCTTGTACATCGCACCGGCGAGATACGCGTAGCGCAAGCCGTGATCGGCCCTGAACCCCTCGTCACCCAGCGAATCGGCGCCGATGGTCAGCATGGAAAGCTCCGCCCGGATCGTCGCCGCATCATCTGGCTCACCCGGCGTCCCGCGACCGCGTGGCAGCATGCGCATCGTCGGCCACCGGCACGACGAATATCGCGATCAGGTAGAGCACGGCCAGTGCGCCACCGCTGAACACGCCGAGGATGATGAAAATGGAGCGCATCCAGGCCACGTCCACTTTCGAGTACACCGCCAGTCCATTGCACAGCCCGGCCAGCCACTGGCCCTCGCGGATGCGGTAGAGCCTGCGCCCTTCTTCCCGGGCTGTCGGCGCCGCCAAAGAGGATGGCGTGCCAGCGACGTCGCGGAGGATCGCATCGATCTCGGGGGCGGTGACCACCGTCTTGGTCGCATCCACGCACGCAGCCAGCCTCCCGGCCAGCACGCGCTCGGCGTCATCCCTCTCGGCAGGCGCGAGCAATTCCAGATACTCGCGCAGCTTCCGATAGCCGTCCTGCTCAACCTGGAATGCCCTGCCGCGCACGCTCAGTGTGACTACTGTTTTCACGGAATGCGTTCCTCAGCCGGCGATGGCTCGCGCAGCATCCTGGATCTGTTTGACAAGCCGGGTCAATACGTTGCCCGGACCCACTTCGCGGAAGTCCGTGACGCCCTGCGACAGGAGGTACTCGACGCTTTCGGTCCAGCGCACCGGCTGCGTGATCTGTTTCACCAGCAGTTCGCGGATGCTCGCTGCGTCGCCCGGATAAGGCTTCGCCGTGACGTTCGCCACCACGGGTATCCGCGGCGGCGCGAACGTGAACGAGGCCAGATACCCTTCGAACTGACGGGCATAGGGCTCCATGTAGCGCGAATGGAACGCCGCGCTCACCGGCAACGGAACAAACAGGGAAGCCCCGGAGGATTCAAAGAGCGGGCCAAGCCGCGCGATGTCGGCCGTGGGACCGCTGATCACCGTCTGCGACGGCGAGTTGTAGTTGGCGACGTCGATGCTCTGAAAGCCATGGTCGTCGATCACCGCGCGGACTCGCTCCGGCGCCAGGCCGATGACCGCGCCCATGCCACCGTCGCGCGCCTGGCCCATGAGCTCGCCGCGCTTGTGCACGATGCGCAGCCCGGTCATGAAATCGATGACTCCCGCGGCCACGAGCGCGCTGTACTCTCCCAGGCTGTGGCCGGCCGCGTAGCGCGGCACATGGCCGTCCTTCACCGCCTTCAGCATGTGCAACGAGCAGACCACATAGAGGGCCGGCTGCGTGTATCGGGTGTCCTTCAGCAAACCGTCGGCGTCGTCGACGCAGAGCCTGCGCATCGAATAGCCGACGAGATCGTCGATGTCTTTTTCGACGGCACGATATTCGGGCAGATCGAACAGCTCATGGCCCATGCCCTTCTGCTGCGACCCCTGCCCGGGAAAAACGAATGCAGTCATCAACGTCCTCCGCTTGCTCCCTGAACGTCGAGAATGCTTCGACGTAGCGATCCTCACGATGGTCACCGGCATCGTGAAGATCCCGGACGGCCGGTTATGCACGTGCTTTCGTAACTGAACCCGCATGCGAGCGATGGACGGCGCGAATTCCGTTGCGCACCCAGGAAAATCCAAACCCCGGAGCGATGATTGCAGATTCCCCCTGGGGGCCGCAACCCTGATCCAGGCCGTCGGCTGCGGCGTGGCGGGCACATGCTAGAGTGCTTCTGGCGGCGGTTTGCCGTGCCTCCAGACCGCCTTGCCATGCGAGTGTTTGCATTGTCGGATATCCACGTGGATTACGAGGTCAACGCGCACTGGGTCCAACGCCTCTCCATCGTCGATTACCGCCACGACCTGCTCATCCTGGCCGGCGATGTCACCGATCGGCTCGACCTGCTCTCGTGGTGCATCGCCGAGTTCGCGCGGCGTTTCCGGCAGGTGTTATTCGTGCCCGGCAACCACGATCTCTGGGTGATGCGCGACGCGCCGGGCAAGACATCCTGGGAGAAGTTCGACGACGTGACCGCCTGTGTGAACGATGCTGGCGCAAGCATGCGGCCCTTCGAGCACGCAGGCCTCCACGTCATCCCCCTGCTGAGCTGGTACGACTACTCCTTCGGCGAGCCCGACGAGGCCCTGCAATCCACCTGGATGGATTTCGCGGCATGCCGCTGGCCCGAGGGCATCCGGGCGAACGACGTCAGCGAGCGCTTCGCGGCCATGAACCCGAGCGAGCCGCCGTCCGGCGCGAAACGCGTCGTGACGTTCTCGCACTTCCTGCCACGCATCGACCTCATGCCGGCCTCCGTCCCCGGCCCGGTGCGCATGCTCTTTCCCGTGCTCGGGTCGATCCATCTCGACGCCCAGCTCCGTCGCCTGGGCGCCGACACGCACGTCTACGGCCACAGCCATCTCAACAGGGCGAAAAGCATCGACGGGGTGACTTACGTCAATAACGCCTTCGGCTATCCTTACGAAGATCACATCGCCGCTAAACTCCTGGTCCAGATCGTCGCGGAGTGACCATGGAGCCGCTCCTGCCCGGCGAAGTGCACCTGTGGATGGCTCGCTATCCACAATTCGGCGATCCCTTGTCCAGCGCCAAGTGCGAAGCCGTCATGACCGACGAGGAAAAGGCGAGGACGGAACGTTTCCACTTCGAGGACGATCGTCTGCGCCACCGAGTCACCCGCGCCCTGCTGCGCAACAGCCTGTCACGGTACGCACCGGTGAATCCGGGCGCGTGGCGCTTCGTGTCCAACGCCTACGGACGCCCCGCGATCGACCCGCATCACGGCGAGGCCTGCACGTTGTCATTCAACCTGTCGCACACGCGGGGCCTCATCGTCCTCGCCATTGCGCGGGACGTCGACCTCGGCGTCGACGTGGAGAACGTTCGCCATCGCGCCGCGCCGCTGGACGTCGCCGACCGCTTCTTCTCGATCGAAGAGGTCGGCGCGCTCGCCAAGATCGATGCCGCGGCGCGTCCGCGCCGCTTCTACGAGTACTGGACGTTGAAGGAGTCGTACATCAAGGCGAGGGGGATGGGTCTTTCCCTGCCCCTCGACGCTTTCGCCTTCTCGTATCCCACCGACGATGCCATTGCACTGGCGATCGACCCGGCCCTGTCCGACGACCCGGCCCGATGGGAATTCTGGCAATGGCACCCGATCGACGACTGCCTCGTCGCACTTTGCCTCCAGCGGCGCGGCGACGCCGTCACGCGCATCCATGCGCGCCTCGCGTTGCCGGGCGGTGAGGCAACGCTGTCGCTCGTGCCGCTGCGCCGCTCCCGCGATGCTTCACTCAACCCGCGGTAACAAAGCCGAAGCTCTTCAGTTCGCCTCCCAGGGGCGAAAGCACCTTGCCGATGCGCGACGCCGAGCCGGCTGGCAGCAGGTAGTTCAGGAACGTGGCGAGCGTGCCGGAGGGACCGACGTCGAGGTAATGGAAGGACTCGCGTGCCTCCAGTCGCTGGACGGCGGCCGCAAAGGCGATGGGATCGCGAACAACGTGCCAGAAGAAATCTTCCGGCAGCGTTTCGTAGTTGATGGCCTTGGCGCAGCATACGACCGGCATGCGGGCCGGCCCCATGGGTAGCCCATCGAAACACCACCGTAGCGGCTGGCGGGCCGCGTCGATCCAGCGCGAATGAAACGCGTGTGTCACCGGTAACCGCTGGTAGGGCACCGTGCGTGCGTCGAGGAAACGCTCGACCTCGTCCAGCGCAGCGTCCAGTCCGGCCACCACGAAATGCGAGGAAAAGTTCACCGCCGCCAGCTCGGCGCGCGTGGCGATCTCCGGCGTGTCGTACAGTGTCGGGTCGGCGACGATGGCGAGCATGCCGCCCGGCGGGCAATGCTGTTCCATGATCCGAGACTGGCGCAGGATCGCCGCCAGCGCGTCCTCCGGTGTGATCGCGCCGGCCACGGCCGCTGCCGCGTAACTGCCCAGGCTGGCGCCCAGGGTGAGGTCGGCGTGTACGTGAGCGGCCTCCAGGGCCTTCGCCATCGCGTACTCGACCATGAAGATCGCCAGGCCGCTGAGGGGCGTGCGCGCGAACGGGTCCGATCGCGAACGGGCCGGATCGTAGATCATGCGAACGATCGAGGTACCGCACAGCGCAAGGGCATGCGCGTCGAGGCGGTCCATCCAGTGCCGGAACACCTCGTTGCCCTGGTAGAGCGGTTCGCCCATGCGGTAGTACTGCGAGCCCTGCCCGGAGAACATGAAGATCGTCTTGAGTGGTTGCATAGAGACTCAGCCGGAGGATGGATGCGACATGCCCGGGGGCGACGCGGCCGCTTCGGGAGGCGCGGTGAAAAATCGGCTCGGCCAGGGGCGACCGATGCATTGCGCCAGCCAGCGGCGTACATCCGGGAACGCCGCCAGGTCGATCGATGTGGCGTGGACCGAACTGAGGATACCGGCCACGTTCACGTCCGCCGCGGTGAACGCAGGGCCGAGCAGGAAGCGGGAGCGCGCGAGCGCACGATCGAGCACGCTCAGCGGCGTGGCGAGACGCTTGTCATGCTCTGCGGCTAGCCCCGTGCTATCCGCAAGCGCCGCGACTACATGGGGCTCGACGTCGCTCACGGCCCATAAGCTCCATTGCAGAACGCTCGCCTGCTGCGCCAACGCCGTCGGCCAAAGCGGGCCACCGTTCTTCATCGCCAGGTAGAGATTGATCGCGATCGACTCCCATACCACCACCGCGCCATCGCGCAATACGGGCATCCGTCCATTCGGATTCAGCGCCAGGTACGCGTCGGATTTCATGTCGTCCGCGCTGGCGCCTACCCACTCGTACGCCAAACCCAGCTCTTCGAGCATCCACAGGCAGCGGAACGTGCGCGATGGCAACGAACCGTAGAGGATGGGCACCGTCGGCCCGGCGTCCGCCTCGGCCATTGCTCAATCGCTGGAGGGCAGAAATTTCGCGACGAACCGTTCCGCGATGCGCGGATCGATGCCATGTGCAGCCGGGTCGACCGCGAAGCGTTGCGCGAGCTCCGCCACCCGTCGGTATTCGGCCGGATCGGACCTGCAGTGTTGGAAAAGATCGGCGGTCTGGGCCTGCAGCTCGCTCGCCTGCTGGAACACGCGCGGATCGAAGCGGGGTAGCGCCGAGAACGCGTCAGGCGGCACGGCGTCCTGCCGCCAGCGGAACATCAGCGAACTTCCGTTGTGACGCGCGATGAGCGGCAACGCGTCGTCCTTCGCCACTCGCACCTCGGGAAGGAACTGCAACCCCTGCTTCCAGTGATAGCCCGGACTCTGACCGGGTTCGTTCGAGAGCCACCGTCCGGGCGTCATTTCCAAGTCGAACCAGAATAGCACCGCGCCTGCGATGCCGTCGGCCTTCGCGACGAGGTCTAGCTCCTGCTCCTGAGGGGACGGCTCGGCCCGGGCGAAATCGAAGGCGAACACGTCGAACGGTTCGCTCAGCGGCCGGTAGTCGATCTCGCGGTCATCGACGTTGGCGAACTCGGCCGTGAAACGGTAGGGATTGAGGAGGTTGACGTCGATGTCCAGTATGCGATCGAGCCGATACTCGACGAGCATCGCGCGCAGGCGTCCCGCCATCGGGAGATAGTTGGCGCCGTCCGTGAGCAGGTGCTCCCGCGCATGCGCCAGGAAATGCAGTACTCCCTCGCCGATAAGGCTGCAATCAAACAGTTCGAACAGCGCCAGTTCGGCCCGTTCCGGCAAGGATGCCGGCACGGACAGCGCGCGACAGTCCATGGCGAGCACATCGACCCGCTCGTCCACCCCGTTGGCGGCGGCCACCTCGCCGGCGATCCGCGCCAGACGCGTATCCACTTCGCAGGCATGCACGCGCGCGCCCATCTGCGCCGCCAGAACCGACAGCAGACCGCAGCCGGCTCCGATGTCCAGCACGCGCGTGCCTTCGGCGCCTGAAAGGCGCAAGGCGAGCGCGTCGTGATAGGCCTGGTTGCGGGCGCCGTCGAGCACCATCGGCACGTACCACGACGGCAGCATGGCCGTGCGCGGCATTCGTGCCGGCGGCACCGTGGCAATCGACAGGCGCGTGGCCTCGATGCGTGCGCGGATCGTGAATGACTCGGCCGCTGCCACGTCGACGGGATCGATGTAGTGAGCCGCGGGCCGCAGGCAGCGCAGCCCGCCGTCAATGCCGGTATCTATCCGCGCATCGGCCAGTTGGATCGAGAACCAGAAGAGGATCGCCTCGACCGTGCCGTCGGCGGTCACCGTGAGCTCGCGCGTCCGCACATCGGGCGCGAAGTCGTTCAGGTCGATGTCGCCCAGGTCGGTCGCCGCAGTGAGCGCCCTCCAGCCGTCCGCGGACGACGAAACCGCGAGGGGATAGGGACTCCAGCGAAGGGATGACAGGGGACGGATGTCGACGCCGGCCCCCGGATAGTTCCACTGTACCGCCATCGCGAAAAGACGGGCGCGACCAGGCAGCACGCGCAGGTCGGGCGCTCCGCGACGGCGATAGCGTTCGGCGATGCGCACGATGCCCGTTCCCAGCAACGTATGGTCGATGTCGGGTATCACGAGCCAGTCGTAAGTCGCCGGCTGAAGGGACGCGTCGTCCTCGGGCAGCACGTCCACGTGCGCGGCGAAGGTTTCGAACGATGCGCGCCGCTGCTCGTCGTTCCAGCCAGCGATCTCGCCGACGTGCGAGGCATGCCAGGCCGCCAGCAGGTGCTTCTGCACCACACCGGAAGCGATCCGCGCGTCGATAGCGGAAGGCTCTACGATGGTGACGTGCGCTGCGCCGTGCGCCAGGGCACGCAGGGCCAGCACACCGAGTTCGCTGCCATGCATGAGCACGCGCTTGCCGGCCGTCGATCGCAGCGCCTGATCCCAGGCTCCGAGCCAGCCGTCGTCGTCCAGCCTTGCGAGGGTGTTGCGCGACGTCTGGTGCGCGCCATAACGGACGAGGTGCTGGCGAAGCCCACCCACCATGGCGGCGTTCATCGATTCGGGAATTGTCGGATCGACCAGCAGGACGGGATCGAACGGAACCGAAGGAAGCGGTTCGGGCTCGCCGGGCGGCGCTGCCGATTCCGGGTCGAGCGCCTGTTGCAGGATGTCGTCCTTGCGTAGTTGTTCCTGAAGCCACCCGATGCGTTCGGCGACGTCGGTGTCGTCGGGATCGAGCGCTTGCACGCGTAGATAGGCGGCCAGTGCGGCGGCACGGTCGCGCTCGTTGTGGTACGTATCGGCCAGCAGGCGGTGTCCCACAACGGAGTCGGGATCGATCGCGACGATGCGCGAAGCGTCCTCGATCACCGCGCCGGGTTCGTCGAGGCGCACGTTGACCCGTGCGCGTTCTGCACGCCAGCGCACTTCGTCGGGTTCGATCACGACGAGCTGGTCGAGGTAGATAAGCGCCTGCTCAAGGTCGTTATTGCCGAGCGCGTCTTCGGCCATGCGTGAGAACACCGGGATACCCTCGCGCAGCACGTCGTGCGGCACGCGTTCCAGCGCTGTCTTCATCCCGGTCGGATCGCCGCGCCCGAGGGCGCGCGCGAGCTCATCCTGCCAATCCACCATGACTGCGACGTTCCCCTGCTTCGTCGCGAGTTATAGTACGAACCGCTCCCGTTCTTTGGCAATCTCGGACCCGGCGGACGACGCCGCGTCGCGCGACCAGCGGATCGTTTCGATCCGCCGCGCGAGTTCGCTCAGGTCCCGGCATTCGAAAAGGGTCCCGAAGGGGAGATCGACGCCGAACTCCGCGTGCACTCGCGCGAGCACCCGTATGCCGAGCAGCGAATGCCCGCCCAACTCGAAGAAGTTGTCGCGACGACCGACGGCACGCACAGCGAGTACGTCTTCCCAGATGCGGGCCAGTGCTTCTTCCTGTTCGCCCGTGGGAACGCCTCCGGTCGGCTCGCCATCGTCCCGTCCTTCAGGCAACGGCAACGCGTCGCGATCGAGCTTGCCGTTCGCCGAGAACGGCAACGACGAGAGGCACACCACCGCCGTCGGCACCATGTGCGGCGGCAGGTGGGCCTTGAGGTGGTCGCGCAAGGCATCGATCGCGATCGTTTCCCCATCCACCCCTGTGACGTAGGCGACCAGGCGCCGATCGCCCGCGTATTCCTTCACCACGACCACCGCGTCGCGCACCGACGGATGGGCGGCCAGCGTGGCCTCGATCTCGCCGGGTTCGATCCTCACGCCGCGCAATTTCACCTGGTGGTCGCGGCGGCCCAGGTATTCGATCGTACCGTCGACGCTGCATCTCGCTAGGTCGCCGGTGCGATACATGCGCTGACCGGGTTCGGCCGCATGGGGATCGGGGATGAACCGGTCGGCGGTGAGATCCGGACGATAGCGATATCCGCGGGCCAGGCCGATACCCGCGATGTAGAGCTCTCCCGGCACACCGGGAGGCGTCGGATCGAGCCGGTCGTCGAGCACGAGCATGCGCGTGTTCCAGATCGCCCGACCGATGGGCACCCGGTCGGGCACGTGGCCACGTTCGCATTCGAACGCGGTGACGTCGATCGCCGCCTCCGTGGGGCCATACAGGTTGTGCAGCCGCGCGGTGGCATGCGCGGCCAGCAGGCGACGGGCGAGATCGGCGGACAATGCTTCGCCGCTGCAGATGAGATGACGCAGCGCTGGAGCCTCGACGATAGGCACGCGAGCGAGGAACGCGGCCAGCATCGACGGCACGAAATGCGTCACCGTAATGCCCTCGTCGCGCAGCATCCGATGGAGATGGTCGACGTCACGGTGGCCGTCGGGACGCGCGAGCACCAAGCACCCGCCGCACATGAGCGGCAGCAGGAACTCCCACACCGATACGTCGAAGGTGTAGGGCGTCTTTTGCAGAACGCGGTCGTGCCGCCCGATCTCGTAGGCATCCTCCATCCAGCGAAGCCGGTTGAGCAACGCGGCGTGCGGGATATCCACGCACTTGGGCAAGCCCGTCGATCCGGACGTGTACATGGCGTAGGCCTGCGACGCGCCATCTATTGCGACCGCCGGGTCGGTGGACGGACGGTCCGCGAACGCCGTTGCGTCGACCACGCATGTCGGCGTGTCACCGCGCAGCGCTTCCAGCTTCGCCTGGAAGCGGGCCTCCGTTGCGACGAGGCGGGGTCGTGACTGGCCCAGGAAGTACTCGAGCCGTGCGTCGGGCGAACCGGTGTCTAGCGGAAGATAGGCAGCGCCGGCCTTGAGGATGCCGAGCATGGCGACCACCAGCGCACTGCAGCGCTCGAAGAACAGGCCGACGAGCGCACCGGCGTTCACCTCGATGAGGTAATGGGCGAACCGATTGGCGCGCTCGTTGAGTTCGCGATAGCTCAGCGTCTCGCCATCTGAGCGTAGTGCGACGGCATCGGGAGTCAGCCGCGCATGCTCGGCGAAACGCTGGTGAACGGGGACCAGGCACGCGGCGTTGGTGATGTCGCCGGTGCAGCGCTCCAGCAGTCGCGCACGGGCCGCGTAGCCGAGTAACGACAGGGCAAGCGGCGAGTCCGTCGGTCGCTGTTGTGCAGCGCCGTCGAGGAAATGCACGAAGGCTTCCAGCAGCGCCTCGCGGTCCCACGACGACGCGGATGCACCGCCCATGTCGAACCGCACTACCGGACCATCGCCGGAACCGCGCCACACGATGCGGATGATCGATGGCCCACGTACGGATGATACGGCGCTGCCGGCGGGCGGCGAGTCGTGCACATCCACGACGACGCGAAAACCGGGGCCCTGCTCCTCCGGCAGCCGAGCCTGCATCGAAGCGACCGCCGCCAGCTCGGCGAATGCGATAGACCGATTCGCGACGATGCGCCGGACCGCGTTTGCCATGTCCTCCGTTTCGTCCCTGCGGGACACCACCGGTACGAGCGCCTCGCGCGGCAATCGGTTCGACGGTGCATCCGCTTCACCCTGGCGCAGCACCACACCCACGCGCAGCAGCGGCACGTCGGTGATCCGGTGCAGAAACAACACGGTCCATGCGAAGAGCACGTCGTGGGGGTGATGTCCAAGGCTCGAGGCGCAGGCGTCGATGCATGCCGCGAGGCGCGGCGAAAGCTGGCGCTCCAGAGTGGATCGCTCCCGTTCGTCGTGGTCTCTGGCGAAGCCCTGTTGCGCGGGCAACGGGTCCACCGGGATGGCTTCCAGGACGTCGGCATGCCATTGCTGCGGAACCTCCGCGATACGGGGTGCATAGGCCGCCTCGCGCGACGCATGCAGATCTGCGACGAGCATCGCCTCGTCGGACACGGCATCCACGTCCGGCGCACCTTCGGGCTCCCGGCTCGCCGCCAGGCAACGTCGCACGATCGCCACGGCCTGCGCTTCGTCCACCGCCAGGGGGTGAAATCGAATATGCAACTCGGACGCGTGGCCCGGCCGGAGCACGAGCAGGCAGTCAATCGCCGGCATGGCCAAGCCGTCGGACGCGAGGTCGGTGACGTCGCTATCGCTCACCCGCACTTCGACGCGCTCCACCGGCAGGACCTTTTGCCAGGCGCCGTCACGCGCATTGCCGCCGAAGGCCAAGCGCAAGGCGGCCGTGGTTTCCGCGACGGCATTCACGGCCCGCTCCAGCGATGAGGGATCGACATCGGCCGGCACTGGCGCAACGACCCGGAGCGGATCGAGTCCCTGCCCTCCCTGCCGTCGGTAATCCATCCAGCGAAGGCGCTGGATGGCGGTCAGCGGATAGCGCCTCCCGGAGGCGCCGGACGACAGGCGCATGTCGATGCGGTCCAGCGGTGCGTCCGGCGCCTCGGCCACGAAGCGGGCGACCCGAAGGAAACGCTCCGCAAAGGCCTGGATGACTTCGGCGTCGAACAGCCGGGTGGCGTAGACGAATTCGCAATCGAGGCCGCCTGTCGTCGGCTGCGCGATCAGGGTGAGATCGTTGATCGCGCCGGATGGCGTGCCCTGCACAGGGCCGATCTTCAGCCCCGCTACGCTATCGCCCTCGCGCTGCGCGTCCCGTAATACGAAATCGACCTGCGCGATGGGTTCGTGGGACAGATCGCGCCGGCCCACGCGCTCGGCGACCAGCCATTCGTAGGGAAAATCCTGGTGACTGAACGCTGCGAGCGCGCGTTCGCGCACGCGGTCTAGGTGGGCATTGAACGACGATCCCGCCTCGACCCTCGTGCGCAGGGCGAGCAGGTTGACGAACAGACCGATGACGCCGCCGATCCGGGGATGCGTTCGCCCGGAGGATGGTGTACGGATCACGACGTCCGGCGTGTCGCACAGGCGCGCGAGAAACACCTGGAACACGCCGAGCAGGGTCATGTACGGCGTAGCGCCCGCCGCGCGCCCCAGGGCGTTCAATCGGCCCAGCGTCAGCGAAGGGACCTGGAATCGGTAGGTGGCGCCGCGGAAATCGCGCCGTGCCGGCCGTTCGCACTCGAGGGGGAGGCGCAGCAGCGCTGGCGCACCGTCCAGGTAATTTCGCCAGAACGCGCGTTGCGCCTGCAACGCCTCGGCGGTGAGGCGACCGCGCTGCCACACTGCGAACTCGGCATAGCTCATCGACGCCTCGCGAGATGGTGGCGGCGAACGTCCGGCCCGGAACGCCGCATACGCCTCCATGAGGCCGGCGACGAAGATCTGCGACGACCAGCCGTCCCAGACGATGTGGTGCACCACCCAAACGAAGACGTGGGACGCCGTGGCCCGCCGCAATAGCGACGCGCGAAACAGCGGGGCGACGCGCAGGTCGAACATAAGCTCGGCCCGCTGCCGTATGGCCTGCAGGCAGGCCTCGTCGTCGGCATTTTCGAGGTCGACCCATTCGACGAACACCGGAAGCGTCGCTTCCGAGACCTGCGAGGCGGTGCCGTCCGCAGCGGTCACGATGCGCATGCGCAGCGCATCGTGCCGCTCCACCGTCCACGCCAGCGCCCGCTGCAACGCGTCGGCATCGAGCGGACCGTCGATGCGCAGCGCCACGGTCTCGTTGTACGCCGCGACCTGCGTGCCGAGCCGTTCGACCAGCCACAAGGCTTCCTGCGCGTAGGTCAAGGGCCCGGGCACGCCCGGCGCGCGGGCAGGCTCGGGAGCAGCCGCACCACGTCGCTGGCTAAGCAGGCGATCCGCCAGCGCCTGCAACTGTTCGGGCGACAAGGCGGAGACGTTATCGGGTTCGGAAGACATACGGGTTTCCTTCATCCTTCGCTTTCGGCGGCGACCTGCCTTGCCAGTTCCATCACCAGCAGCTCGCTGAGCCGGGCGATCGTCCCTTCCGGCCGCAGAAGGGCCGGCACCTCAATGGTCACGCGGTAATGCTCGTCGATCATCGCAACGACCCGGGCGGCGAGAAGCGAGCTGCCGCCGAGATCAAGGAAGGAATCGAAGATGCCGATAGACGAAAAGCCGAGAACCTCGCGCCAGATGTCAAGCAAGGTCGTCTCCAGTTCGTTGCGCGGCGCCACTACCGCGCGGTGCGACAGGGCTAGCAGCGACGTGCCCCCGATCTCGTATCCCTCGGTCGCGCTCCCGTCGGGCTCCGCGTCGCGGCATGATGCGAAGGCGGCGTCGCGAACGCCGACGCATCGCCCGACCCGGATGCCTGCGGCATCGACCAGGTCGATATCCACCACGATGGCCCGATCGTCGCCCATGTCGCCACGACGTATCCACGCAGTTCGGGCCTCGGCGACGCGGCCCCCCATCCAAAGTTCCCGGCAGGCAAGCGCGGCGGGCAGCACGACGGTGCGCTCGTCGTCGCCGTGGCGTGCGATCTGCAGGGCTGCCGCCTGCAAAGCGATGTTCACCAGCGCGGGCGGCAAGCCAAAGCCGGCATCCATCTCGGTGGCGGCCGGAGACGCGTCGATGTCCACCACGGTAAAGGGCTGGCCTTCCTCGTCGGCGCCGCGCGCCACTTCGCCATTTCGCCGGTAAGGCGCGCCGAATTCAAGGCCTATGCGCCGCATCACCCCGATCCATTGCGGCGCCGGCATGCGGTTCGCGGCGACAACGCGCCGGGGACCGAGGTCGCCGCCCTCGTCGGATGAGTTTTCCGCCGGCACCGCCGTGCCACGCAGGTGCGTCCGCCGGGGTCCGTCGCCATCATCCGCTACCAGCGAATACACCTCGACATCGAGTCGTCCCGCTGCGGCTAGACGCATGCCGACGTGCACGGTCACCGGCCCGGACGCGATCTCTACCGGCCCGTTCCAGCGCAGGTCCAGCAGGCGCACTGCATCGCCGGGACGGCCCGCTACACGCTCCACCGCGGCGCGGAGCATTTCCAGGCACAGCACGTCGGGCAGTAGCCGCAGACCGCGCACCTCGTCTCGAACCGCCCAGGGTTCGTCGCCGGAGAACGTGCTACTGAAGCGGTACTCGCCGATGTCGGAGCTGTTCATCTGCAACAGGGGATGGAGCACCGGCACGCCCAGGCGTCCGTCGTACCCGATCGTTTCCACCCGGCGTGGCGCATCCGGTAGCGTAATGGCGGGCGGAGCGATTGCCTGCGGCGCCGATGGCAACCAAAGACGCTCCCTGGCGAATGGATAACCCGGTAGCGCGACGATGCTGCGCCGACGCGGATGCAGCCGCGCCCAGGGCACCTTGCCGCCACGCGCCCAGAACATGGCCAGTTTCTCCGCGTCCGCTTCGCGCAGGAACGTCTCCAGCAGCGCGTCTCCCGCGCTGCCGCTGGTGAACGAATGGAAGTCCGCGGCCTCTGCCGGACCGCAACTGAAGACGGTCGTACCGGGCACCGGCCGTTTGTCGCCGGCGAGCCAGGCATCGAATGCGGCACGCAAGGCGACGCGATCGCCCACCACCAGTGCGAGCCGGTGGGGCATCGCCTCACGGCCGCATTGCAGCGTGTAGGCGAGGTCGCCCATCCTCATGCGTGGATCCGCGTCGACCGCCTCCGCCAGGGCGCGTACCAGGGCATGCAGCCGATCCACGCCGCGCGCCGAGACGATCACCACGTAACGATCGGCGAACGGTTCGGCCGGAACGGCGTCCGCCGAGACCTGCTCATACTCCGACACGACCACGCAGGCATTCGAACCGCCCGCGCCAAACGAATTGATCAGGGCGGTCCGCGTGCGTTCACGCGGCCACGGCTCCACGGCCCGCGGCAGGCGGAACGGCGAGCCCTCCAGGACGATCGCGGGATTGGGTGGTTCTGTCTGGATCGTCGGCACCCTTTCGCCATGGCGCATCTGCAGCAGCACCTTGGCCAGCTGGGCCATGCCCGACGCCGCCTCGGCATGGCCGATGTTCGATTTCACCGCGCCTATCGCGCATGCGTGCTCAGACAGCCCGGAGAAGACCGTGCGCAGCGCGGCCACTTCGATCGCATCGCCCAAGGGCGAGCCGTTCGCCGCCGCTTCCACGTAACCGATCGACGACGCCGACATGCGCGCCTGCCTCAGGGCTTCCCGCATGACGGCCGCCTGCGCGTCCGGATTGGGCACCGAATAGCCATTGCTTCGGCCGCCATGGTTCAACGCCGATCCATTGATCACGCCAAGGATCGTGTCCGCGTCCTCGATGGCGGCGGACAGTGGCTTGAGCAGCACGGCACCGACGGCCTCGGACGGCAGATAACCGTCCGTCTTTCCGAAACTACGGCCGATGGCCTGGCTGGCGAGCATCTGCGCCTGCCCGAGCGTGATGTATTTCTTCGGATGGAGCGACAGGTTCACGCCCCCGGCGATGGCCAGTGTGCACACGCCCGCACGCAGGTCCGTGCACGCCATGTGGATGGCGGCGAACGCCGACGAGCACATGGTGTCCACGGCAATGCTGGGACCGTGCAGGCCGAAGAAGTAAGACACGCGGTTGGCGATGGCGGCCTGCGGAGAGGTGCCGAGGGCGTCGACGCCTTCGTCGTCGCTCGTTGCGCCGTACTGGTTGTACATCGAGCCGACGTAGACGCCCACATTGCCGGCATGTTCATCGCGCAACGCGTCGCGCGTGTAGCCGTTTTCCTCCAGCAGGTTCCACACCGTTTCCAGGTAGAGGCGCTGCTGGGGATCGGTGAACCGCGCCTCCACTGGAGTCATGTTGAAGAACAGCGGATCGAAGGCATCCACGTCGTCCAGGAAACCGCCCCATCGACAATAGGTCTTGCCGAAAAAGGCCTTGCGCGCGTCGAAACGGGCGTCGTGATCCCAGCGTTCGGGCGGTATCCCGGTGATGCTGTCGGTACCTGAACGCAGGTTGCGCCAGAACGCATCGAGGTCCGCGGCCTGGGGAAACCGTCCGTTGAACCCGACGATGGCTATGTCGTCTTCGATCGCGCCACACCTGGGCGCGGCATGGCCACCCAGGATCGACGGCGCCGACCGTGGCGGGCGCGCCGGCGCCGCGGCGGCCGCCACGTGCGCATCGGGCATGTCCGCCACGCCGAGCAGCCGGGCCACGGCCGGACGATGTTCGCGCAGCAGGTAGCCGTTGAGCGATACGAGGTCGTGGTGCTCGAAGAACAGCGTCTTCGGCAACGAGCCGAACGACTTCTCCAGCTCGTTGGTCATCTGCATTGCGAGGATCGAATCGAAGCCGTAATCGTCCAGCGGTGTTTCCGCCGAAACGCGATCCAGCGGCAGCTTCACCGCGTTGCCGAGCAACGCGCAAAGCGAGCGCAGCATGCGGGACGCGAGCGGATCGGTCGATGGCGTTGGCTGCGCCTCCGTGGCCGGGCGCACCGAAGGGGTTTCCACCGCTACGCCCGTCGACGCCAGCAAGCGGCGCAGGGAGCTCTCGGCGCCGGCCAGCACCAGTTGCACGCCATGCGCTTCGCCCAGAAGTCGCTCGAGCAGGTCGATGCCCTCCTCGGTGTCCAGAGCACGCTGGCCGCTCGACGCGAGGTACGACGCGGTCGCTTCGGCATCGCCCATGCCGAGCCCGCCGTCGCGCCACAGGGGCCACTGGATCGCGATACGCCGTACGCCCGCCGGCGCGGCGGCAACGCATGCGGCCTGAAAGCGGTTGGCCACCGCATAGGCGCATGCGCCAAAATCTCCCAATACCGCCGACGACGAAGAAAAGTGGCAGATGAAATCGAGCGGATGCCCGGCGAACGCTTCTTCCAGCGCCAGGGTTCCCGCGACCTTCGGGGCGAGCACGCGTGCGATATCCTCCGGCGCGCTGTCGAACAGGCTTCCGGCAGCGGCGATGCCAGCGGCGTGGAAGATGCCGTCGATGCGCCTGCCGTTTTCCTGCGCGACATCCATGGCCGCGCGCAACGACGCGATGTCGGCGACGTCGGCACGCGCGTGGATGATCCTCGCGCCGTGCGCTTCCCATTTGCGCATGCGTGCCTGCGCGGCCGCGTCGGGCGCCGATCGTCCGATCAGCAGTAACGTAGCCCGGTAGCGTCGCGCGAGATGTGCGGCGAGGTGTCCACCCAGGCCACCGAGCCCGCCGGTAATGAGATATGTGCCGCCATCGCGCAGCACGGGTCGCGTATCCGTTCGGGGCGTCGGCACCATTCGCCGCACGCGGCGCTCGCCATCCTCGTGGAACGCGCTCGCCGCCGCCGGGTCGGCCAGGTCGCGCAACGCATTGTCGAGCGCGCTGCGCATGGCGACGTGCGTGTCGGCGTGCGCGTCCACCACGGTGCCGACGATCTGAAGCGCATAGGGAGCGATCCGCCGGAGCGAAGGCACCAGGGCGATCCAGGCATCCACGCACGCGCGCTCCATCGGAGTGCGGCACAAGGCGGCCAGTACGATCCGTGACGGGGGCTGATCGGCCAACGCCGCGGCGCGCAGAAACGCAATGAGAGCGGGTATGTCCGACGGGGCGGGCGCCCGCTCCACCGCCCAGAGGACCACGAGAGCGTCCGCTGCGCCCAGGTCCTGCGGGGCTGGCGCCGTTTCCGCGGGGAGGAGGCGGAAGTCCACGGTGGTGGCGGCGTTATCGAACACCTCGCGCGATGTCGCCACCGCATGCACGCACTCGATGCGGCCGGGCGTCGTCGCACCGTCCGGGATCGGCGCTTCGTACCAGCGCTCATGGAACGTGACCGGCTCAGCCGGCGCCACGGCGGGATCGCCGCCTTCCATCCGGCGCGCGGCGAAACCACGCATCCGCACGAGCACGTTGCCCGCGTCGTCGCACAGCGCTACCTCGAGCTTGCGCAGGGCGGCGCTGCTCCCGACGCCGTTTCGGATCACCGCGTAAGCGGCGCCATGACACGCAGCGAAGACCTCGAGCATGTCGAGGGCATAAGGTACGTAAGGCGTCATCCGTGCAGGCGCGGCGGAAACGTCTCCGGGCACGCGCATCAGGCCGAGAGAGGCCTGCAACGCGCCATCGAGGATCGACGGATGCAGGCCGAACCGGTTCGCTTCCGGGCGCGCGACGTCGGGCAGGTCGAGGCGGACGAGCACGATGGGCGCCTGCTCGGCATCCTTCCCTACCCATACCCCCCGCATGCTGCGGAACGATTCGCCGTAGCGCAGGCCGCCCGCCTCCAGGAGTTCGTAGCACTCCGCCACCGGCAGTTCGTCGTCGCAGCCTGCGCGAACCGCATCCAGGTCGATTCGCGGCGGCGCGTCCTCGCAAGGGGTGGCGACGCACTGGAAGTGGATCGTCCGCTCCGTGCTCTCGCCGGCGAATATCTCGCAACCGAGTTCGCCCGATGGCATGCGATGCAGCCCGACATGCACCGAAGCGACGGTGCCCGTGGCGACGATCGGCTGTACCCAGATCGCGTTGCGCAGACGCCAGTGTCCCGGCGACGCGTCGCCCATGGCGCGAGCGAGCGCGGCGTGGGCCATCTCCAGGTAGGCAACGCCCGGCAGCACGGGCGCACCGTTCACAACGTGGTCGCGAAAGAAAAACTCCGTGCCGTCGAAGCGCGAGGTGAAGCGTTGCTCGTCGAGGCTGGACGTATTCTCGTGCACGACCGGATGAAGCACCGGTCGTGCGCCGGCCGTGGAAGACGCGCGCCGCTCGGCCGGTGCGCTTTCCTCGACCCAGTAGCGCTCGCCGGCGAACGGATAGGTCGGCAGCGGGAGTCGGCGGGGCGCGGGATCGGCGTAAATGGCACTCCAGTCCAACAGGTCGCCTGCCACCCACGCGCGTGCCACGTCGGCGTAACGGTTTTCCGCGAGCGCGGAACGGATGCCCACGGGCGATGACATCACCCCGCCGATACCGCGCCTGGAAGGCGATACCGCTCCCTCGAACACGTCGTGTTTTTCGGTCGCCTCCGCGAGAAAGGCGCGCAGCGCGCGCTGGAGCGAATCGAGATCCCCGGCGACGAAGGCGACGCGATGGGCGTGCGACTCCCTGCCCCGCTGCAAGGTGTGCGCGAGCCGATGCAGGCGGTCGCCTGTCGCCACGGCGTCACCGTCGGCCAGGTAGGCCAGCAGGCGCTGCGCGCTCTCGCGCACCTGCGCCGGCGTCTGCGCCGAGAGCGGCACGATGGCGGGCGTGGACGGCGGTGCGCGGAACGGGTCGTCGCGCTCGACGTATTCTTCGAGGATCGCGTGGGCGTTCGACCCGGCGGCACCGAACGAACTGACCGCCGCGCGCCGGGGGTGGACCGTCTCCTCGCCATTCACGACCACGCGCGGTCGGTTCCAGGGCGCGGTGCACGTTTGCACGACAAACGGGGTGGTCGCCCAGTCGATGTGCGGATTGGGGCGCTCGCCGTGCAGGGACGGCACGAGTGTCGCGTGTTGGAGCTGCAGCGCGACCTTGATGATGCCTGCGATGCCCGCCGCCGATTCCGTATGCCCCATGTTCGATTTGATCGAACCGATGGCGCAGTAGCCGACCGCGTCGGTACCGGTGCGGAACGCCCTGCCCAGCCCCTCGATCTCGATCGGATCGCCGAGCGCGGTACCGGTACCGTGGGCCTCGACATAGCTGATGCTGCGTGGATCGACACCTGCCTTCGTCATGCAGTCGGCGATCAGGTCGGCCTGGGCCACCGGGCTCGGCACTGAGATGCCGCTCACCGCGCCTACGTGGTTGACCGAACAGCCGCGTATCACGGCGTAGACGTGATCGTTGTCTTCGATGGCTCGCGCCAGGGGCTTGAGCACCACGACACCTACGCCTTCGCCGGCCACGTAACCGTCGCCGCCCTCGCCGAAGGTGCGGCAACGGCCGTCGCTGGAATGCATCCCGAGCAAGGCGAAGGTGAGGTATTTGCCTGGATGCAGCGAGAGGTTCACGCCACCGGCCAGCGCAACCTGGCATTCGCCCTGGCGAAGACTCTCCGTGGCCATGTGCACCGCCGTCAGCGACGAGGAGCACAACGTGTCGACGACGACACTGGGGCCGTGGAAATTGCAGAAATACGAAACCCGGTTGGCGATCGGGGCGTTGGACATGGCCAGCGATTGCAATTGCCCGTCGAACAGGCGCTGCGCCTGCCAAAGCAGGTAATCCTTGTGCATGACCCCGGCGAACACGCCGACCGGCCGGCGCTGGCCCGCGCCGTGCGGGGGCACGAGGTTGCGCGGGGTGTAGCCCGCGTCCTCGACCGCTTCCCAGGACACTTCGAGGAACAGGCGCTCCTGTGGGTCGATCGCTTCTGCAGCACGAGGCGTGACGCGGAAGAACCGGGCGTCGAACCGATCGACATCGGCGACGAATCCACCCCAGCGTGACACCTCCCTTCCGGCGATCGCTTCGATACCGTCGAAAAGATGCCAATCCCATCGCTCCGCAGGCACCTCGGCGATGCAGTCCTTGCCGGCTTTCAGGTTTCGCCAGAGTTCGCCGATGTTCTTCGCCAGCGGGAAGCGGCCTGCCATGCCGATGATGGCGATGGGCTCGTCAAGCGCCGGTTCCCGCGCTGACACACGCGATTCGATCTCCGCCCCCGTGACCGGGACCGGCGTCGACGCCTGGGCCGGAACGGACGCGAGCACGTCGCCGTAGCGCTCCACAAGATGATCGGTGAGTTCGTCGATCGTGGTGTATTCGAACAGCAGCGTCGGGGACAACGACATCCCGAAGCGCTCCTCGAGGAGCTTCACAATGTGAAGTAGGCCAACCGAATCCAGGCCCATCTCGTAGTAGCCGACGGATGGATCGATGTCGGCTGGCGACACCCCTAGACGGTCGGCGATGCCGCCCGCGATCAGCGCGCGCAGCGATGTCGGCGCGTCGTTGGCCATGTCGGCCGCCGCCGGCGATTTCGCCGCGGGAGCCGGCGGCTTCGGAACGCGGGTGCCACTGGCCAGGCTGACGATGGGAGTGTCCTTTCCGGTGGACCGACCGGATGCCTCGCTGATGGCGTCCTGGCGACGCAAGGCCTTCAGAGCCAGGTTGCGCAGTTCGGCGACCTTGCGACCACCCTCGTCGAGGAAATCGACGGTGACCAGGAACAGGTCGTTTCGCCGCCGCAATGTCGAATGACCGATGCGCGCGATGCAGCGTCCGCGGACCAGCGACGTGGCCCGGAAGCCGTCATAGGAAAGGGGAATGTACAGGCCGCCACCCGGCGAACCATCGTCGATGTCTGAGCCGGGCAACATGCCCGACGCGCAGGTGACGCCACCGTCGAGCAGGGCCGGATGGAACATGTACTGCGTGTTGCTGTCTTTCGCCTCCTCGCTCAAGCCGACATCGGCGAACGCATGGGTCGGCGTCGAGAATCCTACGCCACGCACCTGCATGAAACCGCTGTGGACCAGCCCACGCGGGCGGAACGTGGCGTAGATGTCGTCCGAATCCAGCCGTCCCTGCGGCACGGGCGGTTCGGTCTGGTGTTCACTTGGGTCGAAACGCACCTTGCAGCGATGCATCTCCGCCATTGCGTAGCACGCCTTTTCCGCAACCGGCCGGCCGTCCTGCTGTCGCGTGCCCTCGATCAGCACCCGCCATACGCCGGGACGGATCTCCGGGGCCTGGATCTCGACGAGGATGTCGTCGTTTCCCGGCAACACCATGGGCTGGTGGATGGCCAGGTGGTGCAGCTCGAGTTCAGCGAAATGATGGCCGCTGCGCCTGAAGAACTGATAGATCAGGTCGATGTAGGTCAGGCCCGGCAGCACCTTGAAGCCGTGCACCTGGTGGCTGGCCACGACCGGGTTGGAGTTTCGTACCAGGAACGTCACGCCCATGCCGATGCCACCCGTCGTTGCGTTGTGCGGTACGTCATTCCCATGCTCCTTCCACTACGTCTGCCGCGGCGTCCTCCGGATCCGTCGCCTCCGCCGCCGGTGTTCGCGCATCGCCGTCCGCCAGGTCGATCCTGCGGAACACCGGCGGATCCAGCGGCATGCGCGCAGTGTCGTCCTCTGCCGGCGCGACCTCCACCAGCACGTGCGCGTTCGTGCCGCCGTCGGCGAACGCGTTGATCGCCGCCACGCGCGGTGCGTCGTCCCACGCCCGCGCCTGACGCGTGAAACGGAACGGCGATTGGGCGAAGTCGTAGTGCTCCATCGCCTCCTGCGCCGACAGGAACGGCACCCGTTCGCCGTGATGCAACATCAACACCACCTTGATCAGGCTGGCTATCCCCTCCGCGCACAACGGGTGCCCGATGTTCGGCTTCATTGATCCCAGCTCACACCACCCCTCGCCCTCCGGACGGTACACCGACTCGATCGCCCGCAGCTCCAGCAGGTCCGTCACCTCCGATCCCGAGCCGTTCACCTCCACGTGGCTCACCTGCCCCGCCGACAGGCCCGAGCGCTCCAGTGCATGGCGCATCACCGCCTTCTGCGCCTGCACGTTCGGCGCCGTCGGACCCGCCGTGCGTCCGTCGTTGTTCACCGCCACCGCGCGGATCAGCCCGTAGATCCGGTCACCGTCCGCCCGCGCCTGCGCCTGCGTCTTCACCACCACCATCCCCACCCCTTCGCCCAGGATCGCCCCCTGCGCGCGGCGGTCGAACAGGTGGAAATGGCCGCGCTGCAGAATCCCCCGCCGCTCGAACATCCGCAGGGCCTCAGGCCCGCCCAGCAGGCTCACCCCGCCCACCAGCGCCGCGGTGATCTCGCCTGCGTGCAACGCCTGCGACGCCATCTGCAACGCCACCAGCGCCGACGAGCACGCCGTATCCACCACCAGGCTCGGACCGCGCAGGTCGAAAAACCGCGACACGTTCGACGCCAGGTAGTTCTGTCCCGTCGCCAGGATCGGGTTCGGCGCCTCCGCCAACCGCGCCGCGTCCGCCTGCACCTGCCCCCGCGCCCCCAGGTACACCCCCGTCGCCGTGCCCTTCAACTGCGCCGCCTCGTAGCCGGCGTGGTGCCACGCCTTCACGCTCTCCTCCAGCACCATCAGCCCCTGCCGGTCCATCGCCCGCGCATCCGCCAGCGACAGGTGGAAATACTCCGGGTCGAAATGCTCCACGTCCCCCAGCAGCCCCGCCCAATCGTCCTCCCGCGCCTGCGACCAGCGCGAGCTCGGCACCGGCGCGATCGCGCTGCGACCCTCCCGCAGCAACCGCCAGTAACCGTCCAGATCCTCCGCGCCGGCGAATCGGCACGCCATCCCCACCACCGCCAGCAGCGCCGACCGATCGGCCGACCGATCGGCCGACGGCTCGACCGAGGCCACGGCCGGCACCTCGACTGGCACCTGCACCTGCACCTCGACCGACGTCGCCGACAGCGCCGCCCCGTGATGCGACACCAGCCACCCCGCGAACGCTTCGATCGTCGTGTGCTCGAACAGCAGCGACGGATCCAGCCTTGCGCCGACCCGACTGCCTATCGTCGCCATCGCCTGCATCAGCAACACCGAATCCACCCCGTAATCGGTCAGCGGTACGCTTGCGTCGAGGGCGTCGACCTCCATCTGCAAGGCTTCCGCGAACAACCCGCGGAGCCATTGGTGGAGGGCCTGGCGATCGTCGCCTCGGGAAGCGCGAAGCGGCTGCGGCGCCACGACACGCGACGACGGCGCCGGCCTGGACATCGGGCGCAGCAGCGCATCGGCATCGAAACGGTGGCCGTTCACCCGCAACGGCGCGACGACGCCACGCACGTCCGCCGCGATCAGGCGATCAAGCATCGCCAGCCCCTGTGCATCGTCGTGACTGAGCAGGCCCAGCTCGCCGTAAGCGCGGCTGCGCACTTCGCCCATCCCGCTTTCCTTCCAACTGCCCCACTGCACGCTCAGCAACGGCACCCCTGCCACCTCGCCATCCTCCGCCACCGCGTCCATGTACGCGTTCGCCATCGCGTAATCCAACTGCCCCGCCGCCAGCGCCGGGGCGAGCGCGCTGATCGAGGAGAACAGCACGCAGAACGCCGGCGGCGTCGCGCGCAGGCATGCCAGCAACGCATCGAGGCCGCCGATTTTCGGTGCCAGCACCGCCCGCACGGCTTCCGGCGGCTTGCGCATGAACGCGGGTGTGCCCGGGTCGGTCGCTCCCGCGCAATGCAGCACGCCGTGGATCGGTCCCATGCCTTCGCGCACGCTCCGCATTTCCCGGGCCAGGGCGTCGCCGTCACAAAGGTCGACGGCCGACACGCGCACCTGCGCGCCAAGCGACTCGAGCATCAGCACGGCGCGCACCTTGTCACCCACCGATCCCGGCGCATCGGCATGCGCATCCCAGGTAGAACGGTCCGGAAGCGACTGGCGACCGGTGAGCACGACGCGCCTTACGCCGTGATCGGCGACGAAGTGGCGCGCGCAGGCATACCCGAGGCCACGGGTTCCGCCCGTGATCCACAGCACGCCGTCCTCGGGCCATGCGATCGCTGCCGTGGCCGGCGACGTGGAAGGCATCTCGACCAGTCGGCCGCGATGGCGCTCGCCGTGGACGTACCGCACTTCGCCATCCTCGCCGTAGTCGGCGAATTCGCTCAGGCAGGGTTCCAGCCATGCGCCCGGGTCGGAAGTGTCCATCCGCACGTGGCGCACCTGGATACGTGCATATTCGCCCTTCAACAACCGATACAGCGCGGCGCGGCCCTCCACATTCGCCGTGACGCAGAGTGCCCGCCCGCCTTTGGACGCGCGTGCGCGCAACCAGGCCTGGAGTGGCGCGAGGTCCGCTTCGGGCCAAGCGCCCCCTCTGCCGGCGACGTCGATCCAGCCGTCATACGCCGCCCAGTTGAGATCGGCATGCCCTGCGGGTTCGTCCAACCGTACGATGCGCGAGTCCGGCCAGCGCGCCAAGAGCGCTTCGGCAAGTCTCACGGTCTCTGCCCCGGCAATCACCAGCACGCGA
The DNA here is from genome assembly GCF_056725185.1 of Xanthomonas sp. NCPPB 3218. Lineage (NCBI taxonomy): Bacteria > Pseudomonadati > Pseudomonadota > Gammaproteobacteria > Lysobacterales > Lysobacteraceae > Xanthomonas > Xanthomonas sp. NCPPB 3218. Next base: position 2,478,208 of record NZ_CM161516.1, on the reverse strand, counting down.
CGTGGATCGGGCGCCGTCGACGGTTCGGACATCAGGGGGGCCGGCTCCCACCGCTTGACGAGAACGCATTCCGTGGGATCGGGCGCGCAAGGCACCTGTCGCGCGGCATCGTCATGCACCATGCCGACCCAGTGCCGTTCGCGCTCGAAGGGATAGCCCGGCAAGGGGATGTGGCGCGGTGGCGGCGTGCCGAACAGGCGCGCCCAGGGCAGCGTGTAGCCCTGGCAATGCAGGTCGGCCAGGGCGTGCAGGATCTCGCGCTCGTCGGCGGCTGGCAGGTCGGTCTCGAGGCGCTCGAACAGCGCCAGCGCGTGACGTTGCTGGGCCGGCTGGCCGACGAACTCGCGCGGCGCCTCGCCGCGGAAGACGTCGGCCAGCCGCTCGCCGCCAGCCAGGCGGTCCAGCCGGTCCAGGGCGTGTTCGCGGTCGTCCACCGCCACCGCGCAGCGGTGTTCGAAGTGATGCCGGCCGCAGGCCAGTGTGTGGCTCATCGCGGTCAGCGCCGCTGCGTCCCAGTCGCCCGCGGCCAGCGTGTCCCGCAGCGCCGTGCAACGCCGCCGCAGCGCCGCGGCGCTGCGCGCGGACAGCAGCAGCGGCACGCTGCGCCGCGCCCACACCGGCGGATCGGCCAGGACGGCGTCCTCCAGCAGCACGTGCGCGTTGGTGCCGCTCATCCCGAACGCGCTCACCCCCACCCGCCGCGGCCGTCCCGGCACCGCCGGCCATGGCCGCGGCGACGTGTTCACCGCCAGCCCGCTGTCCTGCCAGGCCACGTAGTCGCTGGGCTGCTCGGCGTTCACACTGGCCGGAATCTGCTCATGGCGCAGCGCCATCACCGCGCCGACCAGACTGACCAGCCCCGAGGCCGCGAAGCTGTGCCCGAAGTTGCCCTTGGTCGAGGTCAGCGCGCAGGGCGAGCGGTCCGCCGGCCGCCCACCGAACACCGCGCGCAGCGCTTCGATCTCTACCGGGTCGCCCAGCCGCGTGCCGGTGCCGTGGGTGACCACGTAGTCGATGTCCGCCGCCACCACCCCGGCCTGCCGATACACCTGCGCGATCAGCTGCGCCTGTCGCGCCCCGTTGGGCGCGGTGATCCCGTTGGTCTTGCCGTCGTAGTTGGTCCCGCTGGCCCGGATCACCGCGTACACCGGGTCGCCATCGGCCCGCGCCCGCTCCAGCCGGCGCAGCACCACCGCCACCACCGCCTCCCCCGGCACCATCCCGTTGGCCCGCTGGTCGAACGCGTAGCAGCGCCCGTCCGGCGAGAGCATCCCCGCCTGGCTCATCCCCACGTAGGCCTGCGCGGTCAGCGACAGGCTTGCCGCCGCCGCGATCGCCGTGTCGCATTCCCCCGCGCGCAGGCTCAGGCACGCCTGGTGCAACGCCACCAGACCCGACGAGCACGAGGTGTTCAGCGCCATCGACGGGCCTTGCAGGTTCAGTACGTAGGCCAGCCGCGCCGCCAGGACCGCGTCGTGCGTGCCGGTCAGCGTGCCCTGCGCGCCGACCAGCGACTGGTACTCGCCCTGCTCTACCCCCACGAACGTCCCCACCGAGCGCGTGGCCAATTGCAACGGGCCGTGGCCGGCGTCCTCCAGCGCGTTCCACGCCTCCTGCAGCAGCAGCCGCTGGCGTGGGTCCATGCCCTGCGCCTCGCGCGGGGAGATCTCGAAGAACGCCGGGTCGAACTCCTCCACCCCCGGCATCGCCCCCAGCCACTTGCTCGCTAGCAGCCCCTGGGCGAAGCCTTCCCGCCAGTCGAAGCGCTCCAGTGCGATCTCTTCCACCACCTCGCGGCCCTCGGCCAGCACCCGCCACATCGCCGCCACGTCGCGCGCCTGCGGAAAACGCCCGCTCAGGCCCACGATCGCGATCGCCGCCGGCGCCAGCTCGGCCGTCTCGGCCGACGCCGATGCCGGGGACGCCGGGACCATGGACGCGGTCGCCACCGTGTCCGTCTCAATCGGCTCAACGGCCTCGACCGTCGCGTAGCGTGCTTCCACCGCCGCGCGGTGCTCGCGCCACAGATAACCGCCCACCTGCTCCAGCGTGGCGTGGCTGAAGAACAGCGCCGGGGTCAGCGTCACCCCGTAGTGCGCCGATAGTTGCCTTGCCCATTGCGCCAGGCTGATCGAATCGAAACCGAAATCGGCCAGGTTGTCCTGCACCCGGATCTGCGCGCGCGGCAGCTTCAGCAACTCGCTGACCTGTTGCTTGAGCTCCCAGTGCAGGCACCCTTCCACCGTCAGCCCGCGCAACTCCGGCCGCCGTGCCGACGCGGCCGACGCCGCACCCCCCGTCGGCGGAGCTGCGGCCCTGCTGCCGGCCCCGCGCCCGCGCAGGATCGCCTCGATCCGCGCCCGCTGGCCGTGCATCAGCAGGTACGCCCCCGATGGCTGGCCCAGCGCCTGCTCGAAGAACGCCAGCCCCGCCGCCACCGGCAACGCCACCTGGCCGCTGCTGCGCAGGTACAGCCGCGTGTGCTCGGCCGCGCCCGCGCGCATCCCGCCCTCGGCCCACAACGGCCAGTTGATCGCTACCCGCCGCGCCGCGCCCGGCGCCTCCACCCACTGCGCCCAGGCCATCTGGAAGCGGTTGCCCATCGCGTAGTCGCCACCGCCGAAGTCCCCCAACACCGCCGCGCTGGAACTGAAATAGCACACAAACGCCAGCGGCTGCCCGGCCATCACCGTGTCCAGGACCGCGCTGCCGTCCACCTTCGCGGCCAGCACCCCGGCCAGCGCCGAGGCCGTCTTCGCTGTCAACGGCGCCGGATCCAGCACCCCGGCCGCGTGCACCACTCCCTCGATCGCGCCCCATCGCGCCACCGCCTCGGCCACCCCGGCGCCCATCGCCGACGCGTCGCTCACATCCGCGGCCACGTAGAGCCAGTCGGTCTGGCCCAGCGCCGCCACCAGCGTCGCCCGCGTCGCCTCGTCCAGCGCACGTCGGCCGCTGAGCACCAGCTTCGCCGCGTAGCGCTCGCGCAGGCGGCGCGCCACGTGCAGGCCCAGTCCGCCCGCGCCGCCAGTGATCCAGTACACCCCGCCCTGACGTAACGTCGGTACCGGGGCCGACAGCGCATGGGCCACCATCCGCAAGCACTCGCGCACCGCGCCGGCGCGATGCACCGCCCCGCCGTCCCCACCGGCCAGCTCGGTCCATACCCGCGCCGCCCAGTCGGAGGCGGACGCCGCCGCCGTGCCCTCGCCGACCAGCACCGTCACCGTCCAGTCGGGCACCAGCACGCCCAGCGACCGTTCCAGCCCGATCCACGACTCCGCGTGCGCCCGCGAGGGACCGTCTGCATAGGCCCCGCACAGCACCAGGTGGCCCGGCGCGACACCGCTGGCCGCCAGCGCCTGCACCGCCGCGTACATGGCCGTCCCCTGCGCCGCATCCGCCGGCCCGGCCCAGGCCCCGGCGTAGACGATGCCCTCCCAGGGCACCGCGGTCTCGATCGCCGCGGCCACGGCCTCGCCGGCCACCGCCTCGATCCGCGCGTCCGCCTGTGCCGCGCCCAGCGCCGTGGCCGCTGCCGTCGCCACCGCCGCGTCCGTGCCGATCACCAGCAGCCGTCGCGGCGTCGCCGTGGCCGTCGGTGCCGCCGCCGGCTCCCAGCGTTCCTGGAAGCTCAGCGCCTCCGGCGCCTCGGCTTCCTCGGCCTCCTCGGCCTCCTCGGCCTTCGCCGCCAATGGCGGCGTACCCGGTGCCTCTACCCAGTACGGCGTCGGTGCGAACGGGTATGTCGGCAGCGACAGGCGACCATGGGGCTGGGAGGTGAATCCGCTCGCGTAATCCAGCTCATAGCCCTGGCCAAACAGTTCGGCGATCGCGGCCAGGCGGTCGAGATAGTCGTTCGCCGCCAGGGATTCGCCGAGCTCGCGCAGGCACTGGTTGCCGTATCCCTTCAACGCGGCCTGGCCGCCGTCCTCGAGCGGCGTGCAGGACGACGTCCGCACCTGCGGCGCGCGACCGTGCTCCAGCCACGTGCGGAAGCGCTGGACGAACTCGTCGCGATGACGGGCGACGCAGGTAAGTCGGCATGCGAAATGTCGGCGTCCCAACAACAACGTATAGGCGACGTTACCGCAGTCGATGGCGGGTTCGGCATCGAGGTGGGCGAGCAGGCGTTCGACCTGCTGGCGGAGTTGCGCCTCGCTGCGCGCGGAGAGCACCCACAGGTAGCCGGGCCGCGGCGCCGTGGTACGGGCGTACGCCGGGGCCTGCTCGATCACCATGTGCGCGTTGGTGCCGCTGAGACCGAACGAGCTAACCGCCGCGCGGCGGGTCTGCCCGGGGGCGACGTGCCAGGTACAAAGGCGCGTCGCTACCTGGAAGGGACTCCCGGCCAGGTCGATATGCCGGTTGGGCTGGCCGTAGTGCAGCGACGGGGCGATCTGTGCGTGGCGCAGGCACAGCAGTACCTTGAGCACGCTCGCCACACCCGCCGCAGCGGTCGTGTGTCCCAGGTTCGACTTGATCGAACCGATCGCGCAATAGCTCTCGCGTGCAGTATCGCGACGGAAGGCGCGGGTCAGCGCATGCACCTCCACCGGATCGCCGAGCTTGGTCCCGGTGCCATGCGCCTCGACCAGTTGGATGCCGTCGGCGTCGATGCCGAAGCGCTCATAGACCTCGCGCTCCAGGCGCTCCTGGGAGACTGCGCTGGGCGCGGTGATGCCGTTGGTCGCGCCGTCCTGGTTGATCCCGCTGCCGCGGATCACCCCGTGCAGGTGGTCGCCGTCGGCCAGGGCGTCGTCCAGCCGCTTGAGCACCACCACGCCCACGCCCTCGCCGGGCACGAAGCCGTCGGCACGGTCGTCGAAGGTGTAGCAGCGGCCGCTGGCCGAGAGCATGCCGGCGCGCTCGCCGCCCAGGTACAACGACGGCGTGCACTGGACGAAGACGCCGCCGGCCAGGGCCAGGTCGACCTCGCCGGCGCGCAGCGCCTGGCAGGCCAGGTGCATGGCCACCAGCGAGCTGGAACAGGCGGTGTCGACGGTGATCGCCGGGCCCTGCAGGTCCAGGTGATAGGCGATGCGCGCGGAGACCAGCGACGTGGCTGTGCCCCAAATCGCCTGGGGTGGGGCGCCTTCCATGGAAGCGGGCACCAGGTGGTAGTCACCGCCGTTGTAGCCGGCGTAGACGCCGCAGCGCTGGCCGGCGATCGAGGCGCCGACGTGGCCGGCTTCCTCCAGTGCTTTCCAGGCCTCCTCCAGGAACAACCGCTGCTGCGGGTCCATGTGGGTGGCTTCCGTACCGGAGATACTGAAGAACTGCGCATCGAAACATTCGATGCCGTCGAGGAAGCCGCCGCGCGGGCAGTACGGGGTGTCGCCCAGGATCGCCGGCATGTCCCAGCGGGTGACCGGCTCGGTCAGGTCGTCGCCGGCGGCCAGGTGGGTCCACAGGGTCGCTACGTCCGGCGAGCGCGGATAGCGCCCGCTCAGGCCGACGATCGCGATCGGAGCGAGCGCTGCGGGCAGCGCGGGCGGCGTTGTCGGTGCCGGTGCCGGCGCGTCGTCGCCACACGACGGCGTATCCACCGGCATGTTGGCGGACGTCATCGTAGCGACCGGGGCGGCATCGACCGTCACCCCGACCAGTGCCGGCGCGTGCGCGTCGACGATGTGCGCGACCAGCCGGTTGACCGAATTGAAATCGAACATGCTCGTGCTGGTGAGACGCGTGCCGAGCGCGGCATTGATGGCGTCCACCGTGGCAACAGCCTGCAACGAATCCAGGCCGTACTCCGCGAAGGACGCATGGGGCTGGATATCCGACAGCTCGATCAGCAGCAATCCGGAAAGCTTCTCCAGCACGACCTGGCGCACGTGTTCGCGCAACCACGGCGTGCCCGTCGTCGCGGCGGGTGCATCGACGATCCGTGGCTGCGCCGGCATGGCGGTGGCGGAACGCGGTACGCCGTCGGCGACCAGTGTCACCCCCTGCAACGCCCCCGCACGATGCGTCTTAAGGTATGCCACCCGGGCCGCGTCACTGCCGAGCAGGCGCTCCAATGCGTCGAACCCCTCCGCGGGATCGATCGAGCCCATTCCCGCGTCGGCGAGCCAGTGCTGGAAGCTGGCCAGCTCGCGCGCGATGCCGGTGTTTCCCCAATACCCCCAGTCGATGACCTTCACTGCGCAGCCCATACTGTCGCGCAACTGATGCGCGTAGGCATCGACGAACGTGCTCGCCGTGGCGTAATTGGACTGCCGACGCGTCTTCTCGAGCGCCTGGATCGACGAGAAGAAAACGAGGAAGTCGCGCACTTGACCGGCGAAGACATGGGCGGTGAGCACGGCCGTGTCGATCTTCGCCGAGGTGACGGCGACGAAACGCTCTCGCGTCATTCCCGCCAGATCGCTTCCGCTCATCACCAACGTGGCGTGCACCACGCCGTCGATCGCGCCATGGCGCGAGAGGATCGCATCGCGCGCCGCGCGGAGGGCGTCGACATCGCGCGCATCCGCCGACAGATAGGTCGGCGGCTCGCCCCATGTCGCCAATCGTGCGCGGCTCGCCTCGATCGCCTCGTCGGCTGCGCGGCGGCCCAGCCAGACCACGCGGGCGTCGTGCTCACGTATCAGCCGTTCCGTGAGCGCCTCACCGATGCCGCCGGCTCCACCAACGATCACATAGACCCCTCTGCGGCGATACACGGGAGCCGCGGGCGGCGGCAACTCGCACGGCGGGCAGACCTCGCGGAACCAGGTGCCGTCTCGCCAGGCCACGCCATTGCCGTCGGGGTCGGCGGGTAGCGCCACGTGCGCGCCAACGACGGCCAGCCGCGCGGCCTCGTCCTCCACGTCGATGAGGCGCACCCGCCACCGTGGATATTCCTTCGCCGCGCTGCCGACAAGACCCCAGACCCCCGCATGGGTAGCATCCACGATGTCGTCATCGCTTACCGCCTGGCATTGCCGCGTTATCGCGGTGAGGTCGAGTGTGCGGTCACCATATCCGAGGTCGAGCAGTGCCCGGATCAGGGCGAGGCCGCGCAGGATGCCGCCGTTCTGCGCCTCGATCAGCGACGCGGGCGACACGTCGCCCGGCGTCTCCGGCAATAGCCAGACGAGCCGGTCGAATGGCCCCAGCGCGTCCAGCCGCGGAGCGAGCGAAGCATCGCCCACGTCCATGCCACCGAGAATGCGAGCGCCGGGATACCGAAGGCGCAGCGAATCGTGACGACCGGCGTCGTCATCCACGATGATCCATCCGTCGCCTGACACCGTCGACGCTTCGTCCACGGAAGCCGCCGGCAACGGCTCCCATCGCGGGATGAGCATGAGCGTGCCCACCGGGTCGTCGGCTCGCGACGAGGCGGACGCGATCGACTCCTCGCCAGTGGAAGCCGGGCGGGTACCGGGCGGGGGTGATCCTTCCGCCGAAGGTGGTGGCTGCACCCAGTAGCGCTGCCGCGCAAACGGGTACGTCGGCAGGGGCACCCGCCCCTGTTCGCCGGGCACGAACAGCGAGCCGTAATCGAGCGCGTAGCCCTGCGTATAGAGATCGGCGACGACGGCGAGGTTTTCGAGGTGATCGCCGGCCTGGCCGCCTGCGCACGCGGCGACGCACGCGTCCCCATGACTGCGCAACGCCGCGCTCTGGCGCACGCTCTGTTCGGTCAGTTCGCCCGCGTGCACCTCGTCGCCGGCGGTTCCTGCGAGCCAGCGGTCGAGGAGACCGAGCAATCGTTCGCGATCGGTCGCGACGCAGGCCAGGCGATGCGCAAGATGCTTGCGTCCCATCAATAGCGTGAAGCTCACGTCGCCCAGGTGCATGTCGTCATGCGCAGACAGGTGCGAACGCAGGCGCACCGCCTGCGCGCGGAGCTGCTCCGCGGTACGCGCGGAGAGCACGACGAGGAACGCCGGACGGCGAACGACCGTCGGCGCGCGCGCGGGCGCCTCCTCGAACACCAGGTGCGCATTGGTGCCGCTGAATCCGAACGAACTCACCGTGGCCAGCCGGGGCTGCCCGGCGGGAACGGTCCACTGGCGATATGAGGTGTTCACGTAGAACGGGCTGTTTTCGAAATCGATGTGGCTGTTGCCGGATTCGAAATGCAGCGACGCCGGGATGGCCCGGTGCTTCAGCGACAGCAGTACCTTCACCACACCCGCCACGCCCGCCGCCGCGGCGGCATGCCCGAGGTTGGTCTTGATCGAACCGATAGCGCAGTAGCGGCGCTGGTCCGTGTAGTGGCGGAAGGCGCGAGTAAGAGCCTGGAATTCGATGGGATCGCCGAGCTTCGTGCCCGTCCCGTGAGCCTCGACCATTGTGATGCGTGCCGGGTCGACGCCGAAGGCGTCGTACACCTGGCGCTCGAGCTGTTCCTGCGCGAGCGCGCTCGGCGCGGTGATCCCGTTCGTCGCACCGTCTTGGTTGATGCCGCTGCCGCGAACCACACCGTGGATGTGGTCGCGGTCGCGCAGCGCGTCCTCAAGCCGTTTCATCACCAGCACGGCGACACCTTCGCTCGACACGAAACCGTCGGCGCGATCGTCGAAGGTATGACAGCGGCCGGTCGGCGAGAGCATGCCCGCGTGGCCCGCCGACATCTGGAAACGCTCGCCGGTCTGAATGAACACGCCACCGCTCAGGGCGATGTCGACCTCGCCCGTACGCAGTGCCTGGCAACCCATGTGCATGGCCACCAGCGAACTCGAGCAGGCGGTGTCGATCGCCACGGCCGGGCCGTGCAGGTTGAGAAAATACGAGATGCGTGCCGGCGTCACCGAGGCGGTGTTGCCCCAGAAGGCCTGCGGCGGGGCGTAGCCGCCGAACAGCGAACTGTAGTCGCCGCCGGTGCCGCCCAGGTAAACGCCGCACGTGCTCCCCTCGATCGCCGCCCCCACGTAGCCGGCGTCCTCCAGGGCCTTCCAGGCCTCTTCGAGAAAGAGCCGCTGCTGCGGATCCATGTAGGTGGCTTCGATACCAGAGATGTTGAAGAACGGTGCGTCGAACAGGTCGATGCCATCCACCCTGCCGCGCCGCATGCCTACCGCCGTGCCGAGCAGGTCGTCGCCGCGGGCGAGGTGATCCCATAGCGCGTCCACGTCCGCCGACTGCGGATATCGCGCGCTCATGCCGATCACGGCGATGGCGCCGCGGGTCGCGGCGACGGCGGTCGTTGGCGTACTTTCCGCGCCGGGCCGCAGCGCCGTCTGCCGGGAAGGTGCGCGGAACACCGACGCGGCGGCCGGGCGTGACGGCGCGGGCGGGGATGCGGGCGATCCGGTGACGGTCGAGCTTCCAGGCTGGGCCGCCAGCGCGACGCCGTGCTCGGAGACGATGTGCGCGGCCAACCGGTTCACCGTGACGTGATCGAACAGGCTCGTGCTCGCCAGTTGGATACCGAGCCGTTGGCCGATCACCTGTACCGCCTGCACGCCGAGTATCGAATCCAGACCGTAGTCGGCAAACGATTCTTCGAACTGCACCTGTTCCACGGACACCATCAGGGCATCGGCGATGACCGCGGCGATAACGCCCCTGATGCGGTCCTCGTCGCTCGAGCCCGTCGGCGCGAGCGCGGCGGGAGCCGATCGCGGCGGGCGCGCGGGCGTGACCGGCTTCGGCACGTCGTCGGTCGCATCCCGCTCGTCACGCTGGCGAACGATGCCGTCGCTATGGGCCTCGATGACCTGCTGTCCCAGCGCCTGTTGCGCCTCCTCCGGAAAACGGATCGCCTGGAAGCCCTCCGCTTCGAGCACCCTTGCCCAGGCGTCGGCGCGCAGCGCGGGCGAACCCGGCAGGCGCAGCGCGGTGTCCGTGAAACGCCACCAGCCCTCGGTGAGCCCGAACGTGAGATGCGCGACGAGGCTGAAGCAGTTGATCTCGTTGATGAGGATGAGGCCGCCACCACGAAGTGCCGCCTTCGCATTGCGTAGGGTCTCGCGGATGTCGCGGGTGGCGTGCAGCACGTTCGTGGCGATCACCACGTCGTACGCGCCTTCCTCCACCGATTGGGGCGCGAGTGGCCGTTCCACGTCGAAGATCAGGTAGCGAAGATAAGGATTGTCGGACCCGTACCGTTGCTCGGCATGCTTGAGGAACGCGCGCGAGACATCGGTATAGGCATACTCGTCGACGGAGCCGGCCCAGGGTCGCAGTGCCTCGAACACGCCCGCGCTTGTACCACCGGTGCCGGCCCCGATTTCGAGCAGGCGCAGGCGGCGGCCGGGCGCCTCCCTCATCCATCGGCCAACCGTATCGGTCAGGCGGGCAACCAGCACGCCGTTGAAATGGTCCGACAGCGGATTGGACTGGTACATCCCCTCGACGGCGTCCATCGACGAGCGTGGGAACAGCACGTCGGTGGCGCGCATGTCGCCGGCGAGTATCGACGGCAGCGCGCGGAGCATCTCTTCCAGCAGCTTGCCGTGCGCGCCGGCGCCGTCCGCCTGCGCACGCTTTTCCGCCTCCCACGCATCCCATGGCGCCACGTCGTCGGGATCGTCCGTCGACAGGTTTTCCCTGCCGTCGTCCCGCAGCCATCCGTGCGCCACGAGAAGGTGCACAGTGTGATCGAACCAGCGGTCGTAAACCGCCGGCAGGCCGACGCGCCGTTTCCACGCGGCGATATCGTCGGGCGACCAAGGCGATGCCTCTATGGTGAACAGGCCCATGGATTGCAACTGCGCGCCGACCAGGCGGATCAACGAACGATCCGCGGCCGAAGGCAGGGCGTCCGCATACACGGACGGCACCGGCTCGATGCCGGTGCCGTCGCACCACCGCGTCAGGTCGCGGGGCACCGGCAAGGCGCTCATTCGCTCGTTGCCGATCGATGCGTTGAGCACGCCCCACGCCGTAGTCTTGACGAAGGCGAGGCGATCGAAGCTGCCGGCAAGCAGCCGGTCGAGGGCGGCCATGGCTTCGGCCGGTTGCAGCGATCCCACGCCGATCTGCGCCATACGTTCACGATGGAACGGCGTGGCCACGGAGCCGATGTCGCCGAAATATCCCCAGTTCATCACCTTCACTGGACAGGCCCACATCGGCGCCGACGCCTGCGCGAACGCGTCCTTGAACGCGCAGCCCGCCGCGTAGTTGCTCTGGCCGGCGGACTTGCTGAAGGTCTGGAACGAGGAGAAGAACGCGACGAAGTCCAGCGGCAGATCGGCGAACACCTGCGCCACGCGCACGCTGACGTCGACCTTCGCGGCGAGGCTCGCGATGAAGTCGGCTTCGTCCATGCCCAGGAGGCTTCGGTCGCGCAACACCAGCGCCGCGTGCACCACGCCGTCGATGCGTCCGAACTGTTCGAGCACATCGTCACGTGCGCGTTCGAGCGCCACCCGATCGGTGGCGTCGGCCTGGATGTACAGGGGTCGAGGCCCCATCAGCGCGAGTCGGTCTATACGCCGTTCGATGTCGCCGTCGAGCGCGCGCCGGCCTATCCATGCCACCCGCGCACTGTGGCGTTCGATTACGTGTTCGCTGAATATCTCACCCAGTCCGCCCGCGCCGCCGATCACGACGTAGACGCCGCCGTCTCGGTACAGCGGCTCGTCGGTCGCGATGGCTGTGACCCGCAGAAGTCCAGGGCGAAACCATTCCCCGTCGCGGTAGGCCCACGCGTTGCCCTGCGCGTCGGCGGGCAGCGCAAGGATGTCGTCAAGGGGTAACGCCTCTCCCACCTGCAGGTCGACAAGTCTGATCGACCAACCCGGATATTCCTTGGCCAGCGACCCGACGAAGCCGTGCACGCTCGCATGCGCCGGATGCAGCGCATCGCCGGGCTCGACCGCCTGCGCCTGCCGGGTCAGCACGGTCAGGGAGAGGTCACCGCCGTCACGTCCCAGCGCGATCAGTGCCTTGACAAGGCGAAAACCCAGGAGCACACCGTCCCGCTGTGCATCGATCAGCTCGTCCCCTCGCCATGCGGCAGCGGAAGACGGCACGATCCAGACCACGTGTCCGAACGGACCCGCATCGGCGAGCATGCTCGCGATTGTCGGTGCGTCGTCGTCGCGCCCCGGCGACAGCGCACGGGCGCCGGGATAGCGGTCGGCAAGCCGTGCCCGTTCGGCGGCCTTGCCGCCAATGATCACCACCGGTACCTCGGGAACGCCGGCCGAGGCATCGGCCGATGGCGGGGCGACCGTGCTCCAGCGGGACGCGAGCAACCATGCACGCTGGTCGTCCGCGCCGTGGCGGGAAACCGTAAGCGCCGTACCGCCCTGCGCGCGGTCCAGCGAGCGCGCCATGAAACCGCGCAGGACCACGCGCACGACGCCGCCCTCGTCGCAGACGGCCAGATCGAACCGCGATGCGCCGGTGTATTCCGTTCGACCGGAGCGGGTGACATGGACGAAACCCCGCTCGGGTGTGGGACCGTAGGCGATCAACTCATCCAGCGCAAACGGCAGTTGCGCACCCTGTCCGCCCGGCGCGTCCAGCGCGAAGCCGGTCGTCGCCTGCAGCGCGCCGTCCAGGACTCCAGGGTCGAGTTCGAACGCCGTGTCACCGCGCGTGTCGGGCAGGGAAAGCGCCGCCACGACGAACGGATCCTCCGCGTCGATGCCCGTACCGATCCATTCCAGCGTGCGATACGTCGGTCCGTAGGCCAGGCCGGCGGCGCCGAACATCGCATAGCAGGCGTCGGCCGGCACACGGCGATCGCACGCGTCGCGCAACTGCTGCGGGTCGAGCCGCTCCACGCGCGTGCCCTCGACGAGGGTCGCCATGCCGTGCGAATGCAATACAGGCGCGGCGTCGCGCACGCTCGCGTAGACCGCGAAGCTGGCTTCGCCCAGGTCGTTCCAGGCCAGTTCGTAATGAACCTGAGTCGGCTCGTCGACCACGAGCGGCCGCAGCCACGTCACGTCACGGATGGCAATACACGAAAACGCGTCTTCGGCAGAGGCTCCCGCCGTGCGCCGGATCGCCTCGCGGATACCCTCGAGATAGGCCACGGCCGGCAATACCCGCGACGTTCCCACGCGGTGATCGGAAAGGAACGGCTCGTCGCCCGAAAATATGCTCCGAAAGCGAAGTCCCGTCATGTCCGACACGTTTTCGTGCAACAACGGGTGCAGCACGCCGACCGCCGATAGCGCATTCGTCGCCGCGGCGGGCACAACAGCGGGAAGCCAGTGCCGTTCCCGTGCGAACGGATAGGTGGGCAACGGACGGATGCGTGGCGAGACATCGCCATGCAGCCGGGTCCAGTCGAAGGCCAGGCCCTTCGCCCACCACTCCAGCACCTTGTCGATGCGGCCGCGTTCGAGCCAGGTCGCGACGACGTCGCCAAGATCCTTTTCCTCGGCGAATAGCGAGAGCGCCTCGCGATGCTGTTTGACGTGGCCGCGGTGCAGCGCCTCGCCGTCCGCGTGGGATTCGGCCTCGCCGGCCAGAAAACGTTCCAGCGTCGCGCGCAGCGCGGCCATCGAGGCGGCGGTGAAGCCCAGCCGGTGTTCCATCGCCTCGCGGCCCACCTGCAGGGTGTACGCCACCTCGGCCAGGTCCGCGTCCGTCCAACCCTCGCGATCGCACGCCGCCAGTAGCTGCGCCGCCCGCTCGCGCAGCGCCTGGTCGGTGCGTGCCGACAGCAGCACCACCGCCGGCCGCGATGGCGTCACTGCGGTCGGCGCGACCGCCGCCGCCACGTATTCCTCGACGATCACGTGCGCGTTCGCGCCCCCGGCGCCGAACGAGGAGATTCCCGCCACTCGTGGGTATTCCCGCTCCTGCCCGTCCACCGTCAGCCGCGGACGCGGCCAATCGGCCAGCGTGCGCTGCACCCGGAACGGCGTGGCCGCGAAGTCGATGTTCGGGTTCGTCGTCGCCGCATGCAGGCTCGGCACCAGCTGCCCGTGACGCATCTGCAGCAGCACCTTGGTCAGCCCGGCGATCCCCGCCGCGCTCTCGCAGTGGCCGATGTTCGACTTGGCCGAACCGATCGCGCAGAACTGCCGGTCGTCCGTGGCGAAAGCCTGGGTCAGCCCGGTGATCTCGATCGGATCGCCCAGCTGCGTGCCCGTGCCGTGCGCCTCCACGTAGCTCACCGCCCGCGCCGGTATCCCGGCCCGGGCCAATGCCGTGGCGATCAGGTCGCGCTGGGCCAGCGGGTTGGGCACCGTGTAGCCGTTGGTCTTGCCGTCGTGGTTGATCGCCGTGGCGCGGATCACCCCATGGATCGTGTCGCCGTCGGCCTCGGCCCGGGCCAGCGGCTTGAGCAGCGCCACGCCCACCCCCTCGCCCGGGACGAAGCCGTCGCCATCGGCGCCGAAGCTGTGACAGCGGCCGCTGGAGGAGAGCATGCGATGGCACGACATCAGCAAGTAATTCGACGGATGCAGGTACAGGTTCACCCCACCGGCGAAGGCCATCTCGCAGTCGTCGCGCAGCAGGTGCTCGCACGCCTCGTGGATCGCGGTCAGCGACGAGGAGCACATCGTGTCCACCGGCATGCTCGGGCCCTGCAGGTTCAGCGCGTAGGACACCCGGTTGGCCAGTGAACCGAAGGAGGTATGCGGCATGACCGGTTCGCCGCGCTCCCACAGCGCCGGGCCATGGAGTTCGAATCCCGTCCGGGTGATCCCGGCGAACACGCCGACCCGGCGCCCGTGGGCGCGGGCGAAGCGCTCGCGCGTGTAGCCGGCGTGCTCCATCGCCGTCCAGCAGGCCTGCAGGAAGATCCGCTCCTGTGGGTCGAGATTCATCGCCTCGCGTGGCGAGATGTTGAAGAACAGCGAATCGAACTCGGCGAAGCCGTCGAGGAAGCCGCCCCACTTGCTGTAGCTGCGGCCGGTGGCGATCGCTCGCTCCCTGTCCGGCTCGTGGAAACCTTCCAGCGACCAGCGCTCGGCGGGGATTTCGGTGATGCTGTCGCGGCCGGCGGCCAGGTTGTCCCAGAACGCGTCCAGGTCCGCCGCCCCCGCGTAGCGTCCGCTCAGGCCGACGATGGCGATCGCCCGTTCGGTGGGCGCGGTACGCGGCACAGGCGAGGCGGACGGCGCCTGCGCGATCGGCGGTGGCGCCTCCACTGCCTGATGTCCGGTTTCGACAGCAGGAGCGACCGGCGCCGATTCGCCAGTCCAGCGTGCGCACGCGTCGAAATGATCGCGCACGAGGAACGACGCCACGTCGCCGAGCGACGCGTATTCGTAGAAGAGCGTCGCGGAAAGCTTGCCGAACACGCCGGAGAGCCGCGCATTGAGCTGCGTGATGACCAGCGAGTCGACGCCGTAGCTCTCCAAGGGTTCGGTGGCGTCAATCTGCCCCGGTGGCTGCTGTGTCACCTCGGAAAATACCGCCGTCAACGCGCGCAGCGTTTGCGTGGCGATCCGATGCGGATCCAGGTCGGACAGGATGGTATCGGAACGCGGTTCGCCGACGCGGGGCGCGCTCCCTGACAACAAGCGCAACACGGTCACACAGGATTCGCTCTGCCCCCATGCGCGATACAGGGTTGCCATGCCATCGGCCGTTTCCAGCGGTACCAAGCCTTGCTCCTCGCGCAAGCGTTGCCGTTGCTCCGCGGAGATGCGCATGCCACCTTCCGACCAGAGCGGCCAGCCCACGGATAACGTACGGCCGTGCCGTTCGCCACGATCCACGCGTCGCTGCCGCCACCGCGCGAAGCATTCCACGAATCCGTTCGCGGCCGCGTAGTCGGCCTGCCCGGCGTTGCCGAACGCGGCCGAGGTGGACGAGAACACGAGGAAAGCGTCCAGCTCGCGCGCGCCGAGCACCTCGTCCAGGTGCATGAGGCCGTGCGCTTTCGCCGCCATCACCGCGGCGAGATCGTCGCGCCCCTTCGTCGCGATGAACCCGTCGCGCAGTACACCAGCGGCGTGGATCACGCCGTCGAGGGCACCGTGGCGATCCAGGATGTGCCCGACCAGGACTTCCACGTCTTCACGACGGGACACGTCGGCCGCCACATAGTCCACCTGATGACCTTCGGCGACCCAGTCGCGAAGCAGGGCCGAATGCACTTCGTCCAATGCGGACCGGCCGGCGAGAACGACACGCGCGCCGGGCGCGCGCGTAAATATCTCCGATGCGAAGAGCTGGCCCAGTCCCCCCAGGCCCCCGGTCACGAGATAGACGCCGCCAGGCTTCCACAGCATCGCCTCCCGCGTGGCCTCGACCGGCTCGAGTTGTCGTATCTCGCGCACGCCGTGCCGGTGGCGCACGTGGAGATCGCCGCTGGCGGCATCCCGCCGAAGGCGTGCAACCAGCGCTTCGCCGTCGTCGACAGCTTCCTCCACCGCGACCCATTGGACACGCAGATTCGGGATCTCTTGGCACGCCGTCGCCATCAGCGGCAGGAGGCCTTCCAGCCAGCCGCCCGCGTCCTGTCCTGCCAGCACCTGCACGAGCACCGGTCGGGACGGACGCTCCTCGCGAACGGCATCGAGGTAGCGCAGGAGGTACCAAGCGGCCTCTTCGTACACGGCGGCCACGTCTGTCATGTCGCCGACCCAGCGATCGCAACGTACGTCGTGCGACCGCAGGGCCGTCTCGCAGGCCTGTTGCAGGCCTGCGTCGGCACCGTCGCCCAGCATCAGCACGCGATGCCCGGCCGCCACGGCATCGTCGCCCGCGGCCCTAGGCCGCCACGTGGGCGCCATGAGCAGGCTGTAGCTCGCGGAGGATTTGGTCGCGGGAAGCGAACGTTGCGCGGGCGGCGGTATCGCCTGACCACCCGACGGCACCCAGTAGCGGTCGTCGGAAAAGGCATAGGTCGGCAACGGCACCCGGCCGTAGCCGCCTCCGGCGAAAAGGTCCGCGTAATCGAGGGCGTAACCCTGGAGAAAAAGGTCAGCCACCGTGGACAGGTGCTCCACGACGCTTTCCCGCGCCGGCCCA
The DNA here is from genome assembly GCF_056725185.1 of Xanthomonas sp. NCPPB 3218. Classification (NCBI taxonomy): domain Bacteria; kingdom Pseudomonadati; phylum Pseudomonadota; class Gammaproteobacteria; order Lysobacterales; family Lysobacteraceae; genus Xanthomonas; species Xanthomonas sp. NCPPB 3218. The sequence continues at coordinate 2,461,372 of NZ_CM161516.1, read as the reverse complement.
TCCCTGCTCGCACGGATGCACTCGTTGCCGTGGCGGCGGATCGACGCCTGTTCGCGAAGTTCGCTCGGACGGATGGAACCGACCACGACCTGGGCGCTGCGTCCTCTCTCCAGCCACCGCGACAGCGAGCCGACGAGCTCCTCGCGGCTGGCCGCGACACAGGCGATGCGGTGCCGAAGGTGACGTCGCCCCATCATCAGGGTGAAGCTGATGTCGCCGATATCGGCGGCATGTTCGCCATCGCGGCAATAGGTCAGCAGGCGCTCCACCTGTGTGCGCAACTGTTCGCTCGTCCGCGCTGACAACACGATGAGGTAGGCAGGACGCTCCGCGTGACGGCGCGTCGACGGCGGTGCCTCGGCGATCACCGCATGCGCGTTCGTGCCGCTGATGCCGAACGAACTGACCGCTGCGCAGCGGCGTTCGCCCGGCTCGACCGTCCATTCGCGCAGCACAGTACTGACATGGAACGGGCTGTTCTCGAAATCGATGTGCGGGTTGCCCTCGCGAAAGTGCAACGAAGGCGGAAGCTGGCGGTGGCGTAACGCCAGCAGGATCTTCAGCACGCCGGCAACGCCCGCTGCCGATGCGGTGTGGCCGATGGAAGTCTTAATCGAGCCGATCGCGCAATAACCCCGCTTTGTGGTGTCCTTGCGGAAGGCCTCGGTGAGCGCCTGGAACTCGATCGGATCCCCCAGGCGCGTGCCGGTGCCATGGGCTTCGACATACTGGATGCGCGCCGGATCGATACGGAAGTCGTCGTACACCTGCCTTTCGAGGCGTTGCTGCGACACCATGCTCGGCGCCGTGATGCCCTGCGTGCTGCCGTCCTGGTTGATGCCGATGCCGAGGATGACGCCGTGGATGGTATCGCCGTCGGCCCGCGCGTCGTCCAGACGCTTCAGGGCGACCACGCCCACGCCTTCGCCCGGCACGAAGCCGTCCGCGCGGCTGTCGAAAGCATGGCACGCGCCCGTTAGCGAAAGCATGCCGGCACCGCGCGCCTGCAGGTAAAATGCGGCGGTGGACTGCACGAAGACGCCGCCAGCGAGCGCCATCGTGGTTTCCCGCCGCCACAGGCCCTGACAGGCGAGATGGATCGCGACGAGCGAACTCGAGCACGCGGTGTCCACCGCGATCGCCGGCCCCTGGAGATTGAGGTAGTAGGCGATACGCGCGGGAATCACCGACGTGGCGTTGCCCCAGAACGACTGCGGCGGCGGCCGGTCGACGAAGAGGCCCGTGTAATCGCCCTGTGCACAGCCCACGTAGACACCGCAGCGCGAGCCATCCATGCCCTCCCCCACGTAGCCGGCATGCTCGAGCGCCTGCCATGCGTGCGTCATCAGCAGCCGTTGCTGCGGATCCATGTAGGTGGCTTCGGCGGCGTTGATGTTGAAGAACAGCGCATCGAAGCGATCGATGTCCTGGAGGAATCCGCCATGTCGGCAGAATTGCGCGGGATCGGCGTCCGCCGGCAGGTAGCGGTCGAGGTCCCAGCGCGACACCTCCTCGACCAGGTCGCGCCCGTTCGCCAGGTGATCCCAGAGTTCGTCGAGATCGCTCGACCGCGGAAACGCGCCGCTCATGCCGATGACGGCGATCGTGTCGCCGTCGACGGCCGTGGCAGCCGAAGCCGGTGCGCCAGGCAGCGTGAAACGATGCGCCTCTCCGACTGCGATCACCACCTTGCCGATGTTCTCGCGTCGCTCCAGCCGGCGATAGGCGTCGACGAGCCGGTCGAATGGGAACACCTCATTCACCGTGGCACGGATCACCCCCTCGCGGACCCAGCGATCGAGGTCGGCGAGGTCGCCGCGCAACCGCTCGGGGTCGTGCAATCCGAGGCGGCCCAGGTCCACGCTGTAGAAAGTTTGGTTGCTGTCCAGCACGGAGAGGTCGATCGACTTAGCCGACTTCAAGCCGGTCATGGCGATCTCGACGTAGCGGCCGCCCGGTGCCAGGCTGCGAAGCCCCTTCTGCAATGCATCGCCGGATAGCGTGTTAATGACCACGTCGACGCCGCGCGACCCGGTGAGCCGTGAGATCTCAGCCTCGAAATCCTGTTCGAGGTAGTTGATCGCGTGCGGCACGCCAAGCCCCGCGAGGTAATCCAGCTTCGCTTGCGAACCTGCCGTGGCGTAGATTTCGGCACCGAGGTGCTGCGCGAGCTGCACCGCGACCAGGCCCGTGCCGCCCGTCGCCGTCTGGATCAGCACGCTCTCCCCGCGCCGAAGCCCCACTCTCCGGAAGACGTCGATCATCGTAATCGCGACCGCCGGCAATGCACATGCCTCCTCGTGGCTAAGGCCCGGTGGTTTGCGCCATAGCTGGGACGCATGGCAGACCAGCATCGTCGCGTGCGCGCCAAAGGCGAGCCCGGTCATGGCCACCACCTCGTCGCCTGCGCGTACGTCGTGGACGTCGCTCGCCACCTCGACCACGACGCCGGACGCTTCGACGCCGGGTGTGAACGGAAACGACGGCATCGTCGGATACAGGCCCCTTGCGCAGAGCAGGTCCCCGAAATTGAGCGAAAGGGCCAGAGTCGCCACGCGCACCTCGCCGGGCATCAACGGAGCGATCGGCGCTTCGACGACGCGCAGGTCGTCGACCGTACCCGGGCGGCTCACCAGCGCGCGCAGGTAATGCCCCGGTGTCGCATGGGGCACGGACGCCGTCGCCGTGACGGGCGCCACGGTGCGAGGCGGCGCTTTCCTGGGCAACGGGGTCTCCGATGGCCTGTTCCGGGACACGGCGGCCGGAACGGGGACGGGGACGGCCTGCGGCTCGCTGATCGCGCCGCCATGCCAGGCCAGCACCGCATCGCGATGGCTGTTCAGGAGGTAACGGCCCAGTTCACTTACGTTGCTGTGATCGAAAACGATCGTAGCCGGCAAGGTGACACCGAAGCGTGTGCCGATCTTGTTGATAAGACTGATGGCGATGATCGAATCGACGCCATAGGCGGGAAAATCGCGCTGGTCCTCGATCTGCCGCTCCTCGATCTTCACGGCCTCTGCAAGGCACTCGCGAACCACGTCGCGAAGGCTGTCGAGAAGCACGTCATCACTTGGCGCATGGCCGGCGGCCACTCGCGCTGCGGACGGACCCGGTTCGGACGGCACGGGCCGCTTCACCTGTTCCGCTTCAAGGGCGACGGAGGGCGTCGCTCGCCGGGGAACCTTTTCCCGTCGAAGTACGCCATCGCTTTCCGCAAGAATGATCTGCGGTCCTAGCGCCTGCGCGTCCGCCGCGGGGTACAGCACGTGGCGAAATCCTTCGGCACGCAGCGCCTGCTGCCACGCCGACGGCGTCAGCAGCGGCGAACCGGGAATGCGGAGCGCATCGTCCTCGAACAGCCACCAGCCGTCGAGCAGGCCGAAGGTCAGGTGCATCGAAAGGCTGCCCTGGCACAGCTCATTGAGGAACAACCATCCGTTCCGACGCAAGGCGGCTTTGGCATGCCGCAGCGTGCGCCGCACGTTTCGCGTGGCGTGCAGCACGTTCGCCGCGATCACGACATCGAACAGCCCCTCGTCGATGTTCGCCGCCCGCAGCGGCTTCTCGACATCGAATATCCGGTAGGTGACGAAGGGATGGGACGCCGACCAGCGTTCCCTGGCCTCGATCAGGAACGCCGCAGAGATGTCAGTGAAACAGTATTCAGCGATCGCTTCCCCGTGCGCCGCAATCGCATCGAGCACGGCCCCGGTCGTACCGCCTGTGCCGGCGCCGATTTCCAGGATGCGCAGCGAGACGCCCGGATCCAGCCGGCGCCTTTCGCCGACGTACGCGGCCACGCTGTCGGCCAGCACGCGATGGAAATGGTCGGCGACCGGATGGCTCGCATAGACGCCCGAGACCTGTGCCGTGGAAGCGCCGGAAAACAGTACTTCCGTGGGCCGCCGGCGTTGTGCCAGCAGATCCGGCAGGGCGCGCAGGGCGCCGTCGAGAAGCTGGAACTGCGCCGCGCTGCCCGCGTCGAGCGGTTCGTCGCGAACCGTCGCCCAAGCGCCCCACGCGCGATCGGTATCGGCGAGCGACCATTCGCGTTCGACGCGCCACCCCTGCGGCAGGCGCTTCAGGTGTCCTGCGAGCGTGAGTTGGCGCAGCGATTCATCGATCCAGCGCGACTGCGCCGACGTAACGTTGCATGCCTGCTTCCATCGCGTGATGTCCGCGGCGTCTAGCGTTGCCCCCACGAACAGATCGAGGCCTTGCAACTGCGCTCGCAGCAGATCCGCCAACAGTCGATCAAGGTGTTCCGCTTGCGTCGCGCTTACATCCATTTCGCCAATCCTTGGTCCTGGCGTCAAGAATCAAGTGTGACACGATGCCGGGCCAAGCCTATTCGCGCAGAGCCCGTACACACGGATAAGGTTCCCCGTGTACCGCCGGAAACGGCGGCCGTCGTGCGACATGCAGAGATCGATGTGCGCCGGCCGCCCCATTCCGCGCGCGCCCCCGTGCGCGTGATGCTCATGGTGCCGACCGCCGGCGATGATGCACTGGGAGCATACATGCGGCGAACGCCGGGCCGCAATGCGGTTGTGCCGCCCCCTTCGGGCGGGCTAGTATCGAAGCGGATGGCGCGGCAGCCAGCGGCCGCACGACGAGGTCCTTCGATACAAGGGGAGCATGACGTGCCGGGCCATACAGAATCGATCGAAGCACTCATCATCGACATTCTCACCCGCACTTTCGACCCGCCCGCCCCCGTCACGAAGAGCACGGTATTGCTCGACCTCTTGAACTCCATCGGCATGGTGATCGCGATGGCCGAGATCCAAGATGCATTGCAGGTGACGCTCGAGCCGTGCTCCCTCATCGAGGCATTCCAGTGTGCTACCGTCGCCGATCTCGCGGTGATCTTCGAGATGTCCGCCCACTCGTCGTCGGCGCCGACAGAAAAGTGATGGCCTAGACCATCGTCGTCGGCCGCCGCTCAAGCAGCATTACGCCGAAATGTCCGTGCGCGCTCGAACCCAGTACCGAACGCTGCATGTTTTCGTTGTCGCCTCGGGCGTAGAAATCGAACAGGTTGATGAACGGATCGGCACCCGCGCAGTGGCCGTACGGTGCAATGTTGCCGCGTTCATGGACAACACCGTTTATCGGCATCACGGATCGTTCGAGGTCCTGGATCGGCAGGAACACGTTACTGCCGAAGAAGACGCTTCCCTCGTAGGGAAATTCGCCCTTCTCCGAGCCCAGTCGCTCGAACACGGACTGGATCAGCATGCATTTCTGCGCGATGTCCTGCCCGGACCCATTGAGGGACGGCAGCGACGAGGCCACGGCAACGCCTGCGACGGTGAAGTCGGTGGGACCTTCGCCGCGAACGATGAAGCTGCAGGCGCTGTCGCTGAAGACGCCGTAGCGCTGAAAACGCGCCGCCTCGTTGTCCACCTTGTCCACGCTAACCACCAGCACATTCCGAAACGTGTCGGCCATGACGAGCGAGCGTGCGACGCGCACCGCGGAAAACAGCGAAGCGCATCCGGCGCCGCCGATCCACGTCACGAACTCGCAATCCAGGCCGAGGCGCTTCGACAGTTCGCTGACGAACAAGTTCTGAGCGTAGTAATTGAGTCCATCGCCACAGCAGACGACGAGCGCGTCGACTTGGCCCGGGGCCACCCCACCGCGGACCACGGTGCCCGCTGCGCTTTCAGCGGCGAGATCCGCGCGGCTTCGCTCGGTGCGGCGATAGCGATCCCATCCCCACAGCGCCTGGCGATCAGGCATCCGGTATTCGCGCATCACCTCCGCTCGACCGTCGATCTCCGCCACCGGCAGCGACTGTTCGCCCAGCACATAGCCAAGGCCGAGAATGCCTACCGAGGTGGGCCTCACTCCCTGGCCCCCGCACGCATCGACGACAGGACCCTCGCCTGCTCCGCTACGGTGCTGCAGGACAGGATGCGGGTGATGTTTCCTCGAAGATCCAGGCGCTCGCGGATACGGTTCAACAACAGCACAAGCAACATCGAGTGTCCTCCGAGTTCGAAGAAATCGTCGTCGACGCCGACGCGGTCCAGGCCCAGGATGTCCGCCCATATCGAGGCGATCACGTCTTCCATCTCGCCACGCGGAGCGGCGGCAACCGTCGCGGGCCCCCAGGACGGCTCAGGCAAGGCACGCGCGTCGAGCTTTCCGTTAGGCGTCAGCGGCAACGCGCTCATCGCCACGATGGACGACGGCAGCATGTAGGCGGGCAGCATTCGCCGAAGGTGATCCAGCAGGCGTGCACGCCACGATCCGTGGTCGTCCGGCGGGCTCTCGGTGACAACGTAGGCGACGAGTGCCTTTTCGCCGCCGGGGCCATCCGACGACCGAACCACCGCATCCTTCACCCCGTCCAGCGAACGGAGCGTGGCCTCGATTTCGCCAGGCTCGATGCGGAAGCCCCTTATCTTTACCTGCCCGTCCTTGCGCCCGAGTATGCGGACCGTGCCGTCGGGCTGCCGATAACCGATGTCGCCGGTGCGATAGCGGCCACGCCCGCCCGGCAGTGTCGTGAAGGCCGCCGTCGTCAAGGCCGGATCGTTGAGATAACCGCGCGAGAGTGCCTCGCTTTCGACGAAAACGTCACCCGTTTCGCCCAGCCCACATGCCGTTCCCAACGCGTTGAGCACGCGGATGGCCGTATCGGGCGCCGTCTCGCTTACCGGGACGATTCCGCCAGCCGCCCGCGAGCCGGACATCTCGAAATACGTGGTGGCGCGTTGCGTTTCGGTCGTGCCGTACGAATTGAGCACGCGCATCGCCTTGTTGTGCGACAGCAGCCTGGACACCGTCGCACCGCCCAGCTTGTCGCCCGTGACGAACGCGATGCGCAAGGAGGGAAAACCGACGATATCGGTGGCGCACAGCACCTCGGCCATGGCCGGAGTGAGGTGTGCGAACGTGATTGCCTGCCCGACCAGCCATTCGGCCAGGCGATGCGGCGCGATCGCCTCGGCATCAGGAATGAACAGCGTGGCGCCAAGGCACAACGGCGTGAATATCTCGCGTTGCAGCGGATCGTGACCGAGGCCGGACAGCATGCTGAAACGGTCGAACGGCGACAGGCGCAACCATTCGGGCACCCAGTCCAGGTAACCGGCCAGCCCGATGTGCGTGCCCGCGACCGCCTTGGGCACGCCCGTGGTACCTGACGTGAAGGTCACGCAGGCCAGTTGCCGCGGCTCCGCCTCGGCCATCGGCGCCACCTCCGCGAGGTCGTAATCCCTCGGCGCAAGCGGAGACACGAAGGACGTCGCCGCCATGCCGTCGAGCCTTGCGACGAGCCCCGGTGGGAACCGCCCGGGTTCCCCGGCGAAAAGGATGCGGCCGGGCCGGACGATGTCCACGAGCTGCACGACCCGCTCGACCGGATACTCCGCATTTAGCAACGAGAATGCCGCCCCCGTCTGGAGCACCGCCATGACCGCGACCACCAGCGCCGCCTGGCGGCTGGCGACGATCGCTACAACGTCGCCGGGCATGGTTCCGGAAGCCCGCAGGCCCGCCGCGAGCCGGCTGGATGCGACCAGCAGCGCGCCGTAGCTCCACGATTGGCCGCTTTCCACGATAGCCGGCGCATCCGGCTGCGCCAGCGCACGATCCCGGAACAGCGCATGCACAGGTCCTGGCCAGAACCGGCGCGGCTCGAACGGCGCGTCGTCGCCTGCGCGCAGGGAATACGTGCCGCAGGCCATCGACGGGTCGTCGGCGATCTGTTCGAGAAGCAGAACGTATTGGCGCAACAGGTTGGCCAGGGCGGCCGATGCGAAGACGGCATCCTTGCCGTGACAGGTCAGGGTCACGTCGGTGCCGTCGTCTTCGACGTAGAGCGTGAGGTCGAACTTCGCCTCGATCTCGGCCGCCTCGACGCGTTCGGCGGCCAGGTAGCGCGGCCGTGCCGGAGGCTGCACGCTCTGCATGTTGAAGAACGCCTGGAGCGCCGGCACGCCGTCGGTGCCGCGCAACTGGGGCGCCTGTTCGAGGATCTTCTCGAACGGATAATCCTGGTGCGAGAGCACCTGGGTAACGTTACGCACCTGATCGGCGAGGTAGTCGCCGAACCGGTCTTCCGGCCGCCAGCGCGTGCGCACCGGAAGATTGTTGAGGAAGTTGCCGATCACGCCCTGGGCCGAGCGACCATGGCGGCCACTGACGGGTACGCCGATCACCAGGTCGTCTTGGCCGGCCAGACGCCCCAGCAACAGCGCGAATGCGGCGTAGAGCACGCCGAAGAGCGTCCCATCGTGTTTGCGCGCCACGCGATCGAGCCGCGCACGGACGTCTGGCGACAGGCCAGCGACGTGACGGGCAGCCTGCTCCGGGTCGGTCGGCCAGTCGTGCTGACGCGGCATCGCCAGGTGTTGCGGACAGCCGTCGAGGTAGTCTCGCCAGAAAACTCCTTCTGTCACGGCGGCGTCGGACGCGAGCCAGCGCTCCTGTCCGGCGACAAAGTCGAGGTAGCTATGGCCGACCGGATCGAGGGCGGGTTCGACACCGTTCGCGAGGGCCTCGGCGACTAGCAGAAATTCCTCCAGGAAGATGGCGAACGACCCACCGTCGAACACAAGATGATGGAAGTTCAGGTGCAGACGATGGTCATCGGCGGCCAGGCGAAGCAGCATGGCCGACATCAGCGGTGCCTTGTGCAGCTCGAAGCGCCGTGTCGCGTGGCCCACCGAGAGGATGTTCAGGCTTGCTTCGCGCTGCGCCGCGTCGAACGTCGAGAGGTCCCTGTACTCGAGCGAGACTGGCGCCGCTGGCTCGATCACCTGCACGGGCACGTCGTCGTCCAGCTCGAAGCGCGTGCGCAGCATCTCGTGCCTGGCGACGAGCCGGTCGAGCGCGCGCTCGACGGTCTGCCGATCGACCGGCCCCCGCAGCGCTAACACAAACGGAATGTTGTGCTCGCTGCCGGGACGCAGCTGCTCCATGTACCATACGCGGAACTGGCTGAGCGACAACCTCGACCGGCCCTGTCGCTGGAGTGCCCCCTCCGGCGCGATCTCCCCCGCAGATCGCACCACGGCGGCGAGGCGGCGAATCGTGGGATGCCGGAAAACATCGGCAACCGCTACATCGACGCCAAGACGTTCACGGATGGCGTGCACCATCCGCATGAGCAGAAGCGAGTTGCCACCCGCCGCGAAGAAATGCAGGTCGACATCCACCGATGCCTGTTGGAACAGGCGGGCCCAGATGTCGTGAAGCGCCGACTCAACATCGTCGGGCACTTGCGCCGGCGCGATCCGGTGCGACGGGAGCACGTCGTCGGCAAGGGGCGCGGGTGTCCGGGGCGCGTGAGGGCACATGCCGTCACCGGTCCCGGGAAGCCGCCACACCTCGCTACGCGGTTCGGCCACGACCTGACGCAGGAGCGCCTCGAAGTTTCGTGCCAGCCGCTCGATGGTGGAGGCATCGAAGAGATTCTTGCGATAGACCCAGTCCAGCAGCAGCCCGTCGTTGGTCTCCGTCACCTCGAGGGTCAGCTCGACGAGCGCGAGTTCCGGACGCACCGTACGAGCCGTCGCCTCCAGCCCGGTCAGCCGAAGCGGCGTACGTCCCGTATCCTGCAGCGAGATCATCACCTGGAACAGCGGCGCGTGCCCCAGCGAACGCGACGGCTGCAACCGTTCCACGAGGTAATTGAACGGCACGTGCTGATGTGCGTGGCCGTCGAGCACGAGCTGGCGGCTCTGCTGGAGCACGTCGTTGAACGAAGCGGTGGGCCCGACACGGCTGCGCAGGATCAGCGTGTTGGTGAACAGGCCGATCATGGCGGCGAGTTCGGGATGCTCGCGATTGGCCACGGGCGTGCCGACGACGATGTCCTCCTCGCCGCTGGCGCGCGCCATCAGCAGCGCAAACACGGCGTGCAGGCCCATGAACGGTGTCGCTCGTGCAGCTCGGGACAGGTCGGCAAGCGTCTTCGCGGTCGAACCGTCCAGATGCGTGCGAAGCACGTCGGCAGCCATTTCTTCCCGTTCCGCACGGGGCCTGTCCAGGGGCAGCGAATGGGTGGCGGGCACGCCCGCGAGCTGGGCCAGCCAGTAAGCAGATTCGGCTTCGAGAGTGTCGTCCCGGAGCCATTTGCGCTGCCAGGCGGAGTAATCCGCGTAGCGGAACTGCAATGTGGGCAGCGTCGGAGACGCGCCACGCAGCCCGGCATCGTAGAACGCGCCGAGCTCGTCGACGAGCACGTCGATCGACCAGCCGTCGGTGGCGACGTGATGCATCGTCATGAGCAACTCATGACGTCCCGGCTCCAGCCGGACGAGCACGGCGCGCAGCATGGCATCGCGATCGAGCGCGAACGGCGCGAGCGCATCCCGCCTGACTTCGGCCGTCAACGCGCCTTCCCGCTCCGCTGCCGCAAGATGGCTCAGATCGACCTCGAGGAAAGACAGCGCGAGATCGTCGCGCACGCGCTGCACGGGTACCTCGTCGCGGAAGGCGATGACGGTGCGAAGACTCTCGTGGCGACGCAGGATGGCTTCGAGCGAAGCCCGCAACACCGGCACGTCGAGTTCGCCCTCCAGTAGGAACCGGACCTGTACGTGGTACTGCGCACTGCCTCCTCCGAGCTGGTCTACCAGCCACAGACCCTGCTGCACGAACGACAGAGGCACGGCCTCGCCTGGTACCGTGGACGACAGCGGCGGCAGCCGGGACGAGGCGTCCCGCGCGACGGACCGCGCGAAATCGTCGAGCGTGGCCGACTCAAAGAGGCTGCCCAGGGACGCGTCGATGCCATGGTCGAGGCGAAGGCGCGACTGCACGCGCATGGCGAGGATCGAATTGCCGCCCAGGTCAAAGAAGTTCGCGCGCATACCGACTGGCGACGACAGCCCCAGTACGTCCTGCCAGACGCGTGCGAGGCGCTCGTGGAGCGGGCTGACGGGCGCCTCGTACGCCGGGCCCGTCGCCCGGAGTGGCGAAGGCAACGCCGCGCGATCGATCTTGCCGTTGGGCGTCTGCGGCATCGCATCGAGAACGACGAAAACCGCAGGAATCATGTAGTCAGGTAGGTGTTCCGCCAGAGATCTCGCGCATTCGGCGGGCAACCCCTGCATGGTTCGCCTCGACGACGTGGGGACCACGTAGGCCACCAGTTGCTTCTCGCCGCGCTCGTCCTCGTACACCGTGACGACGGCTTCGTCGAGCCAATGCATGTCCACAAGGCGCGCCTGGATCTCGCCCAGCTCTATGCGCAAGCCGCGCAGCTTCACCTGGAAGTCGACGCGACCGAGGTATTCGAGCTGGCCCTCGGCGGACCAGCGCGCGAGATCGCCGGTCTTGTACAACCGCATGCCGGCCGCCGGATGAAACGGATCGGGGACGAAGCGTTCCGCGGTCAGCGACGGTCGTCGCCAGTAACCGCGCGCAACGCCTGCGCCGCCGACGTACACCTCGCCCAGGACGCCGATGGGCACCGGTTGCATGTGGCGATCGAGCACGTAAGCCTGGCCGTTCGCGATCGGAGCGCCGATCGAAGGTGGACCGGGCCGGTCGCGTTCGATCTTCGCGTAAGTGGAATAGGTAGTATCTTCCGACGGCCCGTAGAGGTTGTAGACGGCTTCGGCCGACGTGCACCGATAGATGTCGCGAACAAGCGCTTCGGCCAGTGGTTCGCCGGCGAGGTTGACGATACGCACCGACGACGGCACGGCGTCTTCGTCGACCAGCGCCTTGATGGCCGAAGGAACGGTGTTGATCAGCCTGAGTGCCGGCGCGCGCGCGATGCCCTCGAAATCGAGCGGGCTGTCGACCAGCACGATGCGTCCACCGCTGGCCAGCGGAACGAACAGTTCGAAGATGGACAGGTCGAAGCAGATCGAGGTGGCCGCCAGCACGCCGTCCAATGCGTCGGCATCGTATACCTCACGTGCCCAGGCGATGAAGGCGACGGCCTGTCGGTGCTCGATGCAGACACCCTTAGGACGGCCAGTCGAGCCGGATGTATAGATGATATAGGCGAGTGCGGCCGGCGCCGCGGCACGCTCGGGCGGCGGCTCGTCCGCCGGGCTGGCGGCAATACGCGCCTGCCACGAGGCATCGTCGAGCAACAGGCGATTCGCCGTGGCGCTCAGCCTGTTCACCGTACCCGATTGCGCCACCACCCATGCCGCGCCGCTGTCGGACACCATGAAATCCAGGCGATCGGAAGGATAATTCGGGTCGAGCGGCACGTAGGCCGCGCCAGCCTTGAGTACGGCCTTCAGCGCGACCACCATCGACGGCGAGCGCTCGAGGCACACCGCCACGACGCTATCGTCGCCCACGCCCTGCGCGCGGAGCACGTGCGCGAGCTGGTTGGCGCGGCGGTCCAGTTCCGCGAATGTCCATCGCTCGTCGCGCCAGCAAAGCGCTATTGCATCGGGCGTGCGCGCGGCCTGCGCGGCGCATAGCGCGTGCATCGTGCTTCGCGGCCATGGAAGCGAGGTCGCGTTCCAGGCATTCAACACCATGCGTCGCTCGTCGGCGTCCATCACCATAAGACGCCAGACGTCGGTGTCCGCGTCCGTCGCGACCGCATCCAGCAAAACGCCGAAGCGGCGCACCATGCGTTCGACCGACGCCCCATCAACGGCATCCTCGGCATGCACCCAGACCAGTTCGACGCCGTGTGGTACAGGCGACACGAAAAGCGCGAGGTCGCTTACGTAGTCGCCCGAAGAGGCATCGCCGCCCCACTCGCGAACCACAACGTCGACATGGAACGAGGCCTGCCGCATGCAGTCAAGCTGGGCCGCGCTCTGGGCTAGGATGAACGGAAAAGAACGTCCCGGCGGTGCATCGATCGACGAAAGACGCAGTCCGCTTTTTTCCGCCGCCGAGGTGGCGATGCGCACCTGCGTTTCGCCGCTGCAGCGCATGAGAAGCAATGCGAAAATCGCATGCAGGCCTGCGACAACGCCGGCCTGGACTGCTTCGTAGCGCAAGGCGAGGCGATCTATACGGTCAATGGAAATGACGTGTGTCAACCGGGAATACCGTGGAGCCCCCTTCGCCAGCCGGGGTCCGTCCACGGGGAAATTCTGGAGCAGCGGCAGCTGCCCCGACGTCTCGGTGTCCACGGATATTCGCCCCGACCGATGGAATTGACGATGCCGACTATCGATGGACCAAAGCACCGCTGTCAACACGGCATGGAGCGCGCCCGAAAGACATCGCGAGCACCGTGGTCACGGCGCGTCGTGTACCGATACGCGACGCCACAGCTGCTTTCCATTCCATAGGAAAGCAGAATCGTTCGAAGACCCGCCGGGTACGAACTGCACGAACAGGAATTGGGCGTCCCCTCCCGCCTCGGAGAGAAACAGGCCCTGCTCCGCCGGCCGCAGCCGCCGCGGAGGAAACACGTTGGCATCCCCCGCTAACGTCGGCCTCAGGCACAGTGCCCCCTGTTCGTCGAGGATTACCTCGACCTCGCCCTGCGCCTGGACGTAGCGACCCACATGCCGGACCATCGAGGCCGCATCGACATCCGTAGCCTTCATCAGGCGCGGCGGGCGCATCGCGTAGAACTCCGGCAGGATCTCCCCGAAAACCGCCGATGCGGCGACGGGGGCGCCGTTCGCGTCGTCTGTGGCGACGAGCACGGCCGCGTTCATTCCAGGATGGATCCGCAATACCGCCGAACTCGTGGTGAGATTGGCGTTGTGGCCCATCCATCCGTCGCCATAGCATTTCCAGCCACGGCTCACTGCACGCTCGGACGGGTGCCAGCCGGGCAGTCCGATCGGCGACGATGGCGCCTCGCGATGCCGGCGGATCGCTTCCTGAGCGAACGCCAGCCAGCGCTCCATGCCAAGGGCCAATTGCCCGCCCGTCGCGGGACAGATCGCCTGCCGCTCCGCCGGCGAGGATTCCCCGGCAAAGCCTCGCTCCGCGAGCATCGTCCCGTAGGCAACGCCGCGCACTCGTTCGAGCACCGCCGCGGCAAGCCAAGCGCCGACGTGACCATAACTGTATATCCGACCCGAGGCGTGCAACGGCCGGGAGGACACGCTCTCGCACAATGCAATCACATCGATGCAGCCTGCATCGTCCAGCGGGACACCGGTCAACCGTGACACGTCGAGGCCGTGCGTATGGTCGAGCAGCTGGCCCACCGTGATACCGGACAGCCGCTCCGCCGATCGCTCGCCAAGACCTGCGAAGACGTGCGGGAGCGTATCGGTCCAGGCGATGCGACCGGCGGCCACCGCCTCTTCCACGAGCATCCCGGTCAACATCTTTGCCAGACAACCCGCGACGACCTCGCCGGGCTCGTCCCCGATGACGACCTGCTCATCGTCGATCCATGCGGCCATCCTCACCCGAGCGAGACCCTTGCGTTTCGTCACCGCATCCAGGCGCGCGCGGAGCGTGTCCCGGTCCCGCAACAAGGTAGCGACACGGGCCAGCCTACCATCGTCGGTCGTAGCTGCATCAACCGTCATCATTCGTCCTAGAGGAAATCGAGCGCGAAAGGCGGAGCGTCATCGAACCGGTGCGCAAGGGCGGCCGGACTGCGCACGCTGAACGTGACACTGTCGGGGGCTTTGGTGAATCCGCATCGCTCCATCACCGCGGGCGCCGCCGCCGGTTGCTCGACCATCGACACCGTGGAGCATCCCTGGCGCGCCAGGAACGCGCACATCGCGTTCAGCGCTTCGACCTGCGCCGCCTCGCCGCCGTCGAACGGCAGGAAGAACTGGATGCGGCCGATCGTGCCAACGGCGAGATCGTCCATCGCCAGGGCAAAGATGGAGAAACCCACCGCGCACCGGGCGCCGTCGCCCGTCTCCACCCACATCGTTCCCGAACGGGTGAACTCGCTGTTGAAATAGATGTGGCGGAAGTGCCGTGACGGCGCGAAGGTGAGCCGCCCGGTCGCAGCCATCGACGAGGAAAGCGTCGCAAGATCGATGGGCATGTCGGCGCATTCCAGAACGTGCTCGCCGTCGACGAAGCAAAGCCGTTGCATGACGACCGGCGCGTGCGCGATGACCGAGCCACCGACAAGGCGGCTCCAGATGGCACCGCAGTGATGGGCGACGATCCTGCCGCGATCCTCAGCGTCGTCGCGAAACACGACGTCGCCGCGCGTCCCGGAGAGGCCCGCGTGGGATGCACCAATCGACACGTACCCGCATTCGCGGACGCG
Organism: Xanthomonas sp. NCPPB 3218; assembly: GCF_056725185.1. Lineage (NCBI taxonomy): Bacteria > Pseudomonadati > Pseudomonadota > Gammaproteobacteria > Lysobacterales > Lysobacteraceae > Xanthomonas > Xanthomonas sp. NCPPB 3218. The sequence continues at coordinate 2,446,212 of NZ_CM161516.1, read as the reverse complement.
ATCGTGAAGGGCCAGCCAGAGCCGCAGCGACACGCCCGTGCGGCGATAAGCCGGGTCCACTGCCCAACCGGTCGAATAGACCGAGGGAAACGACTCGCCGCGAATGTAGAGATCGCGCACCAGGGCGAACATGCAACCGACGATGCGTCCCTCGCCGTTGCGCGCCAGCACTGCGAACCAGTCCTTGCCGCTCAGCAGCCACGCATAGAATGAGGCGTCGTAAACGACGCGCAACCGTCCCTTGTAATTGTGCCGCCAGGCCAGGTCACTGAAACGCACCAGATCATCGATGTCGACATCGCCGATGGCGGACGTCACGACGATATCCAGCGGCGTTCGTGGATCGATCCTCATGCGTCGATACCCCCCCCTCGACCGTTACACGGCTCACCTGAATGTGGCTTTGCCGCAGGCTGTGGCTGATGCTAGCATCAGTGGAGGCGGCGCGGGGAGGCACTCCCTCGCCAGGCGCATCGAGGCAACCGGGGGAATACGTAGCCTATGGAACCGACGCCCACCGTCAAGGAGCTGGTGCTCGACGCGTTGCATGGCGCTTATGCCGACGCCCACGGTCCGATCGATATGGAAACGCTGCTCGATGGCATCGAGTTCGACTCGCTCGGTCTCACCGCCGTCGTCTCGCGCGCGGAAGCCGAACATGGCGTGGAGTTCCTCTCATCGCAGATCCTCGACATGTACCAGGCGATGCGCGTGGCCGATCTCGTCGAGACCATCGAAAAAGCGATCACCGCATGCCGCGAGGCATCGCGCAGGTGACATTCATCGGGATATGCGGGTGACAGGGTGCGCCGGTTGAATCAGCTTCGCCGGCCTCGTGCGCGTGACGCGCAACTCGCGGATGATAGCGGCATCCAAAGCACCACCGCGCCCTCCTTCCGCATCTCAGCCAAAAATTGAAGAAAAATGTAGCGGCGTAGCCACCGTGGCGGTTGCTAGAAGTTCGAGCTGACCCCCAAAGCTTTGCTTCACACTGGCGGATTAAGTCAAAGGAATTTTTCAGGCCTGAGGTTCGCTGCCCCCCCCCCCGATAAACAACCCTAATCGATAGTTCCATCCCCCAGCTGCCCTCCTCAGCCATGCCCGTTGTCAAACAGAAACTGAGATTTTATCTGCCACCAAATTTCCGGAAATCGCCAGGTAAAGCTGCCGACTCGTGGTCTCCTTGACTGCAGCATGGCATCATCGCGTCCGGGAGAACACCTGACGGGGAACTACATGGAAGTTGATACTGCGCCTGGCGCGGCGGGTTTTTGGCGGCGGTCTGCTGCGTTCTTGGTCGATTGCCTCGTGCTTGGCATGGCCGGCGCGTTGGCTGGCTGGGCGTTGCTGGATGTGTTCGTGCGGATGGGCGGTTATGGGCGTTTGTTCGGATTCTTCGTTGCACTGACTTATTTTGGTGTCATGAACAGCGTGCTTTGCAAGGGGCAGACCCTGGGCAAGCGCCTGCTGGGCGTGCGCGTTGCTGGCAAGGACGATGCCCTGCTGGCACTTCCGCAATCGCTGCTGCGTTACTCGGTATTGGGTGTCCCGTTCTTCCTTAACGGTGCACAGTTCGATCGCGATGTGTTGCTCTCGCCGCTGCAGTATGTGTTGACGCTACTGATCTTTGGCGGGACGCTCTCGATCCTTTATCTGTATCTGTTCAATCGCCGCGGCCGCCGGTCGTTGCACGACCTTGTGGTGGGAAGTTCGGTTGTCACCGCGCAGACACCGCTCGCCGCCGTCAGGCCGATGCCGGTGTGGCGTGTGCACCTGGTGGTGGTCGCTGTGTTGATGATCGCAGCCGCAGCAGTCCCGGCGTTTACCGGGCAACTTGCGCAGAGTGACTACTTCAAGGACTTGCTGGCGGCCCATGAAGCCGTCAGTGCCGAGCCGGGCGTGCAATCCGCGCGCGTCGTGCACAACACGGTGTTTGGCACGCCGAATGTCGAATCTGTGGTTGCGCAGGTCAACCTGTCCGAACGGCGCATCGACGACAAAGCGTTGGCGGAGCACCTTGCCAGGGTCGTCCTCGCCAACGACAAGAAGGCAGCCGCCATGTCGGCCATCCACGTCACCCTGGTCTATGGCTACGACCTGGGCATCGCATCGTCCTGGCGCTCGATGGGGTATCAGTTCGCGCCGAAAGCGTTGGCGGCGGCCGGTGAAAGCGATGCCGCAGCGAGAAGCAGAAAGTAGTGCCTTCTGCCCTGCCGAAGGCAACCCCTGCAATCCGGCGCGAGAGGGGTATCGAGCAGCTTCGAGCGGCCGCGCGCCGCCTGTGGTAGCCCAGCATGCAGGCTACGCGTCGCCGTGAACGTAGGCGCCCCACTCCGCTGAAACGAGCTGGTTTCCCGGGCAACGTGGCTGCAGTATTCCTACAGCCGATTACACATGCGCCCACTTACCGGCACCTGGTAACGCGCGCAGAGAAAGGACGCGGCAGCTTATGTAGCTCACCGCATCTCGGAACGACGCCTGCCTCAACCCGCGATGGTAAAGACCGATCCCGAATCCACCCGGATCCCGGCGCCGTTGATGAAGCTGGCGCGCTCGGAGCACAGGAAGGCAACCGCCGAGGCCACTTCTTCCGGGCGGCCACGTCGCTTGAGCACCATGCCGGGACGCTCTTCGTCCAGGAACGATTCAATCGCCTGCTCGAACGTGGTTCCGTTTTCGCTGGCGCGCTTTTGCATCATCTTGTCGGTCATCGGGGTTGCGATGAAGGCGGGCGACACCGTATTGACCAGCACGTTGTCCGGTCCGTAGGCCTTGGACAGGCCCTTGGCCAGGCTCAGGATTCCTGCCTTCGATGCGCAGTAGGCCAGCTCGTCCACGTAAGGCTGCACGGCATCTTCCGAGGCGAACAGCACGATCCGTCCCCATTGATTGCGGCGCATCGCGTGGATGGCCTGGCGGCACATGCGCACTGCGCCCATCAGGTTGATGTCCAGCGTTTCGAGCCAGCCGGCATCACTGACCTCGAGGAAATCGCCGGTTGCGCCGGTGACGCCTGCTGCGTTGATGTAGATGTCGGGGTCGCCCAGTTGTTCACGCACCTGCGTCCAGATGGCGGCGACGTCCTGCTCGCGGGTGACGTCGCCCTCGATGGCGATGATCTGCCCCAGGCCCGACAACTCGGCCACTGCCTGGTCGAGCGTGCCGTCCGGAAGATCGGTGATCGCCACGCGCACGCCGGCTTCGAGCAGCTGCCGCGCAGTCTCCTTGCCCATTCCCGAGTCGCCGCCACTGATGAGGGCGATCCGATTGTTGATTCCGAGATCCATGCTGAACTCCTGGTGGTAGAGAGAGGTGGTGGTATGCACGCAACTAGCGGGCGAGAAAACGCTCCGCCGTGCGCAGGCCAAGTGCCATCTGTGTCAGCGCGGGATTGGCTGCCAGCGCACTTGGGAAAATCGAGTTGTCGCAGATGTAGAGGTTGGCGATATCGAATGCGCGGCCATCCGGGTCCACCACGGCCTGCTCTGGATCGGTGCCCATCCGGCAGGTGCCCAGCGTATGCGCGGAGCGGGCGGCGGCGAAAATGCGTTGAGCGCCCGCCGCCTCCCAGATTGCGTGCAGCGATGCGCGTGCGTGGGCATCGATCGCGCGTTCATTGGGTCCGTAGCTGAAGTCGATACGCGCCTTGCGCTGGCCGAAGGCATCGCACTCGTCGGACAGGCTTAGCCGGTTGGCATCTTGCGGCAGGCATTCGCCATTGATGCCGATGCCGGCCAGGCGGTTGTAGCGCGCCATGGTCGAGACGAGCTCCCTCCCCCACAGGCCTGCGCCACGTGCCAGGGTGTTGGCCAGGGTGATCGGCTGCACGCCCAGGCTCTGCACCAGATAGCCGCCGATGAAATCGGCATTGGTCGGGCGCAGCATGTCCTCGGTGATCAGCGACGAGGGGTAGCCGCGGTTCATGCGCATGTCCGCATCGAACTCCCCCCACACCTGGGTGGCCACATGCGCCATGAAATTGCGCCCGACCTGACCGCTGGAGTTGGCCAGCCCCAGGTTGAGCAGCAAGCGCGGTGTTTCCACGCCGCCTGCGCACAGGAACAGGCTTGTGCAACGCTGGCGCAGTTCGCGTCCGTCCTGCTGGTAGACCACCGCGCTGACCATGCCACGCGCATCGCGCTCGATATCGATGACCCGGCAGCCGGGTCGCAACTGGGCACCGTGCGCGCGCGCCAGCGGTAGCCAGGTGGTATCGACGCTCACCTTGGCGCCATTGCTGCAACCTTGATGACAGGCGCCGCAGTTGTTGCAGGCCGCGCGCATGCCGTAGTGCGGCTGCGCATGCGCTCTGGTCACCAACGCGGCAGGGGCATCGGTGGCGGTGATGCCGAGCGTGCGGCAACCGCGCTCCATCGCGTTGGCCGACGCATTGCGCTGCGGCGGCGCATAGGCGTAGTTGCGCTCGGGGTCCCACGGATAGTGCGCCGGCCCGGAGACGCCGATGAACTCCTCAACGCGTCGGATATAGGACAGCAGCTCTTCATGCGCGATCGGCCAGTCCATGCTGCGCTGCCCGGTGTGCGTCGACAGGCTCAGATCGCGCTTGTCCGGACGCGGGCAGAAGGCGCCCCAGTGCAGGGTCGAACCACCCAGGCCAGAACCGGAATTGTTGGCGCCGAATGCGGTGGGCGTCTGCCCGCCGCTCAGGCGCTCCTCCATCCAGTAGATGCCGGTGGTCAGCTCATCGGGCAGATGGGAGGCAGGGCTGAAGGCCGCACCCGCCTCCAGCACCACCACCGACAGACCTGCCTGTGCAAGCCGTGCGGCCAGCGGGCCGCCGCCTGCTCCGCTGCCTACCACCACCACATCGACCGCAGCGTCGTGGATGCCCCGGCTCATCGCAGGCCTTCGGCGGGAAGCTGCCAGGCTTCCTGCCGGTCGGCTGCAGTGTGCTGATAGCCCAGGCTGTCGATACCGACACTGCCAACCGCAAAGCCGTCGTATCCCAATGCGGCCATCGTGGCGGGAAGGCTGACCCAGGTCCGCACGGCTTCGGCGCGCACATCCTCGAACCAGTGCGCCAGCTGCGCTGCATCCAGCCCATGTGCCGAGGAATCGCCAGCCGTCGCGCGCGACACCTCGCGCAGCCAATGGTCCTGGGTTTCCGCAGGCAGGCCAGCGAAGCCGTTGCTCAGCGCGTCGAGCGTGTCGAGCCCCAGCGGCATCGCCAGCCGATCGGGTGGCAACGCGGCATGGCGCCAACCATCTCCTGCGCCTTCGGCAAGCTGGACGTCGATCCGCCGTGCAATCGCGCGCGCATCGCTTTCCCCATCCAATACGCGCGCAACGACTGCGCCGAGTATCTCCAGTTGATGCTGGCTCAGCACGCCTTGCGCATCTGCGGGTGGGCCAGCGTGCCGGCTGAGCAGCAGCTTGCGCATGCGCGGGGCAACCCGGTCTGCATTGAGCAGCCTGACGAAGTCATCGGGCAGGCACGTGTCCATGCTGCGCTCCACATGCGCTGCAATCAGCTGCGCCAGGTGTTGCGGTTGTTCGTAGGGGATCAGGTGCGCGGCATCGGCCACGACGGCGAGCCGCGCAGCGTGATAATGCGGCGCGTTCAACGTGCTTTGCGCGGCTTCGCCGAGGTCGCCATCCTCACTGCCGGCGAGGATCAAGGCGGGCACCTGCATGCAGCCGGCCTGGGCGCTGCAGTCCTCACGACTGGCGTGTGAGAGCCAGGCGATCCACGCTTTTGCACTGGTTCGCAGCACATCGTTTACAGCCGCGTCCCTCACAGGTGCAGGCAACCTCCCCGCACAGTTGTCGTCGATGAACTGCTCGGCCTCTTGCCGGGTGGGATGGCCTTTTTCGAACCAAGCCAGCATGGTCTGTCGGCGTGACTCCTCCATCGGCTCCGGCGCTGGCGGTGACGCCGCGACCAGGATCACGCCGGCCAGGCCGGCAAGCCCGGCCACGCCCTCGCGTGCCTGCGCCGCTGCCAGGGTGGCGATCTTTCCGCCCATGCTGTGTCCGACCGCAAACCAGCAGGTCGGTTGCCGCCGGATTACCTCTTCGACAAACCAGGTAACCAGTGCGGCGGTGTCGACATGCTGCAGCGGCGGCGCGTCTCCAAAGCCGGGAATATCGAGCGCCACACAGTCGAAACGCGCCTCCAGTCGCTGGATCACGCCAGACCACTCGTTGCTGCTGGACCCAAGCGCGTGCAGGAAGAACAGCGTCGGCTTCGCCATGTAACACCTCTCTCCATCAGGCGCGCATGATGACCGGCGCTTTGTCCATGCCTCGTGCAGATGAGTCCGACATCGTGTGATGACGTGAGGCTCGGCGCTTTTCCGGGAACACCACCCATCGCATCCCGATCGGCATGCCTGCAAGGCGGCAGATCAGCGTCACACATGCGGCCTTGTCGCACGCCCTATCTGTCAGCGTGCCGTTGCAACTGCATCGGGTTCAGCGGATAAGCGTGTGCACCTGCATCGCTCGCCCGGTGTCTTTCAAAGGAACAAGACGCCTCACACCAGGTCGCGATAATCCTGCAGGATCACCATCACCAACTGGCTGCGCGAGCGCACGTCGAGCTTGTTGAACAGCTGCTGGAAGGTGGCCTTGATCGCGCTTTCCGAACTGCCGAGCTGGCGTGCGATCAACTTGTTGGACTGCCCGCGCAGCAGGCCACGCAGCACTTCGCGCTCACGGTCGGTAAAGCTGGGCCGGCTTTCCTGGGTGCCCTGAGCGACCAGCGATTGCAGATAACGCTGGTCGATCAGCACCCGGCCCATCGCCACCGCATGGATGCTGTCGATCAGTTCATCAGTGGAAACATCCTTGCGGCAGATACCGGACACGCCGAGCCGGATCAAGGCCAGTGCGTCGCGCTCGGGCAGGCCGGCGGTGACGACCAGCGTGGCCGGACGGCGCGCCTGCTCGGCCTGGCGCCGCATGTAATCCAGCGCGTTGTACTCGCCCATGTCGTAGTCGAGGATGACCACGTCCGGCGTCAGCGAGGCGATCTGTACGATGGCCTGCGCCAATGCGCCGGACTGCCCGACCACCTCGAAGCGGGCGTCGGCACCGAGTAGGCGCAGCAGGCCCTCGCGGAACAGCGTGTGGTCGTCCAGCAGGTAGAGGCGCACCGGTGCGCGCCGCGACTCATCCATCCAGCGCCTCCGCATACGGTGCGTGCGCCAGCGGCAGATGCAGCTCGAAACAGGCGCCTTCGCCGCCAGGCGCGTAACGCAGCAGACCGCCCTGGTTGGCCATCAGCGCACGCGAGATGTACAGCCCCAGCCCGGAACCGTCGCTGTCGCTGCGGAACGGCTGGAACAGGCGGCCCGGCTCGGCGATGCCGGGCCCGGTGTCGCGCACGCTCAGCACCGCGCGCTCCTGCTCCAGGCGCGCACTGACGATCAACTGGCGGCGTTGCGGCGGCAGCGCCTGCACCGCGCGCAGCGAATTGCGCGCCAGATTGAGCAGCACCTGCAGCAATGCATGGCGGTCGCCGTGCACCGAGGGGAAGTCGGCCGCGATCTGGATCACCAGTTGGCCCTCGACGTCCTCCCAGTCCGAACGGATGATCACATCCAGCTCGCTACACAGCGTCTGCAGCCGCGTTTCATGCGCGTCGTCGGGCAGCTGCCGACGCAGGTTGAAGGACGCCAGCTCCATCAATGCCGCCACCAGGCTACGCAACGCGGCCAGGTCCGGATCAGCGCCAATCGCAGGATGCCGCGCCAGGTTGGAGGTGACCACACCCGCCGCCGAACACAGGTTGCGGATCTCGTGCGACACCGCGCCGGCCAGCAAGCGATTGTTCTTCAGCACATCGTCGAAGTGCGCCGATTCGCGCGCGCGCACTTCCTCGCTGGTGTCGACCAGGATCGCGGCCAGGTGACGCTCGGCGCTGTCTTCGTAGACCGAGAACCAGGTGGTGGCCGGGAAGCGGGTACCGTCGCTGCGGCAACCCCAGGTGCTGGCGGAGGTGCGCATGCCATCCAGGTTGGCGCTCATGCTCAGCGCGTCGTCCAGCAGCGGCAGGAACTCGCGCACCGCGCGGCCTTCCAGCCCGCCCTCCTCGGCCATGTCCAGGATCTCGTGCGCGGCTCGGTTGGCCGCCACGATGCGGCCGTCGCCGGCCACGGTCAGCAATGCCGCCGGGCTGCTCTCGGCAAGCAGCCGCAATTGCCGCTCCAGCCGCCGGCGCAGCCGCTGTTCGGCGCGCAGCTGCACGTAATGGGCCAGGATCACCCGGCGGGTGCGGCTGATTTCAGCCACGAGCAGCCCGCAGCCGGCATAGGCAACCGTCGCCATGAAAAAGCGCAGTGCCTGTTCGACCGGGGTTTCGTCGGTGACGAACAGGCCGCGCAGCACCGCACAGGCAATCGCCGCGATGACGATGTCGCGCCGCGATAGCACCGTGGCCGCCAGCACCACCGGCAGGATGTACAGCAGCCCCAGCGATACGCCCAGGTGCGAGTACCACTCCGCCCACACCAGCGAGGCCAGCATCGCCAGCGACGCCCATAGCGTCGGGCCGCGATTGAGCTTGACCACCTGTCCGCGCCACTTGAATGGCAGTCTCAGTCTGTCCATTGCCTACCCATGCCCCTGCGCTGCAATGCCGCTCCTCTGTTGCGATGGTTGATGCCACAGCATCGTGGCCAGGGCTGCGGATTTCACCCTATCGAAAGATAGGCCGGCCGCATCGTTCGGACGGTGCGCGCACTGTCCAACGCTGGCGCAAGGATGGCAGACACGACCGTGGAGGCTGGGTGTAATGCATCCACCCCACGTCGATGTTGCCTCTCCCATGATCACCCGCGATACGTTTCCGTTGCGACGCATCTGGCCCAAGACCTACAAGCGCCTGCTGGTGTTGCTGGCGTTCGACTGCGCCGTGGCCGTGCTCTACACCTTCTTCGGCTGGCAGTGGCTGTCGATCGAAGCCTTGCCGCTGGCCCAGCTCGGCTCGGCGCTCACCATCTTCCTGGCGTTCCGCGCCAATGCGGCCTATGGCCGCTGGTGGGAAGCGCGCCAACTCTGGGGCGCGCTGGTGAACACCTCGCGCGCCATCGCACGCCAGGCCCTGACCGCGCTGGATGTGGACCCGGCCGACCCGCGCCAGGCCGCACTGCGCGACGATATCGTGGTGCACCAGGTCGCCTTCGTGCACGCCTTGCGCTGTCACCTGCGCCGGCAGAACCCGTTTCCCGAGTTGGCCGGGCTGCTTGGTCAGGCACGCGCCGACGACCTGCGCGGCTACGCCAACATCCCCAACGCGCTGACCCTGCGGCTGGGCCAGCAACTGCAGCAAGCGCGCGACTGGGGCATGCTCGACAGCCTGCGCTGGTCGTCGCTGGACGCCAACCTCACCACGCTGGCCAATATCCAGGGCGCCTGCGAGCGCATCAAGAACACCCCGCTGCCGCGGCAGTTCTCCTCGCTGCCGCGCACCCTGGTGAACATGTATTGCTGGCTGGTGCCGCTGGGCCTGATCGCCGGCATGGGCCTGGCCATGCCGATCGCCTCGGTGCTGATCAGCTTCACCCTGATCGCCATCGACAGCGCCAGCAGCGCCATCGAAGACCCGTTCGAGAACACCGTGCACGACACCCCGATGACCGCACTGTCGCGCGGCATCGAACTCACCCTGCGCGAAATGCTGGGTCAGCGCGTACCGCTGCGCGAAGTGCGCGCCATCGACGGTTTCATCTACTGACCACGGAGCCAGCCATGCAGACCACCCCCACCCACCTGATCTTTGCCACCAATTTTTCCGAGACCTGCCATGCCGCCATCCCGACCGTGGCGCAACTGGTGGACCGCCTGCGCGCACGCCTGACCATCCTGCACGTGCACGCCAAGGGCAAGCGTGCGCAGGCCCAGCAGTCGCTGGACGCGTTCTTTGCCGAGGCTTCAAACTACCCGGGCTGCGAGCGCGCACTTGCCGGCGGCCCGGCCGCCGCCGGCATCGTCTCATTCTGCCGCAGCCGCGACGACGCGCTGCTGATCATGCCGCCGTCCGAGCGCACCGGCCTGCCGCGCCCGCTGCATGTGTCGCTGCGCGCGCGGGTGCTGCAACGCGTGGCCACGCCCATGCTCACCCTGCCCTATGCCGATGCGATCCCGCGCGATGGCGCGGTCGGCGGTCACGTGGCCTGCTGGGTCACCGGCCGCGAAACCAGCCTGGAATCGCTGCGCGATGCCGCCGCCCTGGCGCGTCGCCGCGGCGCCGACCTGCATCTGCTGCACGTCGTGCCGGAAGTCAGCGAAGGCCTGCTGGTGGACAGCCTGTTCAACGACAAGCCGCTGAGCGAAGACGCGGCTGCCAGCTGGCTCGGCGACCTGGTCCAGCAGCTGCCCGACGAGGACCTGCGCGTGCGCATCCACGTGGCCGTCGGCAATCCGCGGCGCGAGATCGCCGGACTGCTCAAACGCGCCTGCGCCGATGTGCTGGTGGTCGAACACGACGCCGTCGTCCGCCGTGGCGTCTGGCGTTCCTCGCTGCAGTCGGCACTGGCAAAGACGCCGTGCGTGCTGATCTGCCTGCCGCCGCCCCATCTGCGCCGCCCGATCCTGGGCGCTGGCGGCGACCACGCCGACGCCGCGCCCGGCCGCAGCCTGGCCAGGCGGCTCTTGCGCGTGTGAGGGACCGGGTGCTCGGCGCGCGGCTGGCTGGGCATCTGCAGTGGTCAGCTGTGCAAGGGAGGGCTTGCCTCATTGCGGCATGCATCCCTGAGCGCAAGGCGGTTCTACCGACGTCATGACGAGGCCGCGCGTCCCCGAACGAGCATATTCAAGCACGCGCAAGCGGGCCTGCCATCAGCGTGTGGACCGGTTGATCGATCCAGCGCTTTCACAGCGTTGTCTGCATCTCGGTGGTGGATCTTTCCAGGCGATAACGCGTCCACGCTGGCCGGCGCGCAGGCTGGCTCGCACAAGCCGGAGGCAGCGCCCTACCCCTTCAGCACAAGCGACGCGTCCGGATACCTCTCGCACATGAAGTCCACGAAGGCACGCACCTTCGGGGCAGCCAGGCGCCTGGACGTGTGCAACACCCACAGCGCCGGCTTCGCGCCAGCGATGGTGCCCCACTGCACCAGTTCGCCACGCGCGAGCTGGTTCCAGGCGATCGACTGCGGAATCAGCGCGATGCCACCGCCTGCCATCGCCGCGTCGCGGACCATCAGGAACGAGGAAAACCGCAGTCGTGGAATGGGTTCCAGGACCAGACGCCCGTCATCGAGCGTCCATGTGGTCGGCTGGAAGCTCGACATCACCACAGCGGGCATGGATGTGACCGCGCCGCCGGTCGGCATGGCGATGCCGGGGGCGGCAACGACCACCAGCCGATCCCTGGCGAAGCAGCGCCCGACCAGGCTGCTGTCCGGGCTGGGGTTGATGCGGATGGCCACATCGAACTGCTCTTCCACCAGATCGACCGTGCGGTCCTCGGCCACCACCTCCAGCGTGATTTCCGGATAGGCGGCGCAGAACTCTGCGCCGATGCGCCCCATCGCCAGTTGCGAGAACAGCACCGGCGATGCCACCCGCAAGCGTCCGCGCGGGCTCGAGAGCCCCTCGCGTGCGGCTGCCATGGCCTCGGCCACCTCGCTCAACGGCACCTCGGTGCGCTCCATCAGCAGCTGCCCGGCATCGGTGAGCCTGAGGCCACGTGCGCTGCGCTCGACCAGTCGCACTCCCAACTGCTCCTCCAGCTCGGCGATGCGACGCGACAGGGTCGCCTTGGATCTACCGCTGGCACGGCTCGCCTTTCCCAGGCCCTGGTTCGCCGCGACCAGCGCGAAATCGATCAATGCATTGAGATCCATGGTGTTCCACATTTGAAACCCGGCGTCTACATTTTTGCGTCTTCGTATTGTGGATGCAACGGCCTATCGTCTCGTCACCGCAACGCCATGCGCAGCGGACATGTCGCACTGACGCCTCTTCCATCCATAGCAGGAGATTCACATGAGCATTCTCGTTACCGGTGCCACCGGCACCATCGGTTCTCTGATCACCCAGGGCCTGGCCGACGCAGGCGCCAAGGTCAAGGCACTGGTTCGGCAACCCGGCAAGCGCACTTTCCCGGCCGGTGTCACCGAAGTGGTCGCAGACCTCACCGACGTCGCGTCGATGCGCGGCGCGTTGTCGTCGGTGCGCACATTGTTCCTGTTGAATGCGGTCACTCCCGACGAAGTGACGCAGGCGCTGATCGCTTTGAATCTTGCCAAGGAAGCAGGGATCGAGCGCATCGTGTACCTGTCGGTGATCCATGCCGACAGGTTCACCAACGTGCCGCACTTCACCGGCAAGCACACGGTCGAGCGCATGATCGAAAGCCTCGATATTGCTGCCACGATTCTGCGCCCGGCGTATTTCATGCAGAACGAGGCGATGATCCAGCAGACGATTCAACAGTACGCCGTCTACCCGATGCCGATCGGCTCGGCAGGTGTGGCCATGATCGATGCGCGCGACATTGCCGACATCGCGGTTGCCGAGTTGCTGCGCCGCGACCGCGCACCCGCCGCACTTGAGCGTGTCACGCTCGAACTGGTCGGCCCGCATGCAGTGACGGGCCCCTCCGCCGCGAAGGTCTGGAGTGCGGCGCTTGGGCGCGAGATCGCCTATGCGGGCGATGACGTGGCTGCCTTCGAAGCGCAGATGGCCGCCTACGGCCCCTCCTGGCTGGCCTATGACATGCGCCTGATGATGGCCGGCATCCAGACCCACGGCATGCGGGCGGCCGACGGCACGGTGGAAAAACTGCAGGCCATGCTGGGGCGTCCACTGCGCACCTATGCAGACTTCGTGCGCGAGGCGACAGCCCGGGCCTGAGCGCAGGTGGTACGGCAGGCGTGGCGGTCACGGGGCAGGATGTCATGCCGCTGCATGGCATCTGCGCGTCTGAGGCAGACTATGCAGATGGACACGATTCGGCCGTATCAACCTCGGGACTTCGACGCCTGCATGGCGCTCTTCGATGCGAATGTGCTGGTGTTCTTCAGCGCCGGTGAACGTGCCGACTTCGCCAGCTTCCTGAGCCATCACGCCGCGGCGTGGCACTACCAGCTACTGGAGCGCGGCAACGCTGTCGCTGGCGCCGCCGGCTACGCGATCGGCGCCGATGGCACCACGGCGAGCTTGTGCTGGGGCATGGTCCACCCGCGTCTGCACCGTTGCGGCGTGGGGACGCAGTTGCTCCTGGCCCGGCTTGAAGCATTGCGCCAGATGCCGGATGTCCGGCGTGTCCTGTTGGATACCAGTCAACATACCCGGCTGTTCTACGCCCGCTTCGGCTTTGTGGTGCAGCAAGTGACGGTGGATGGCTATGCGCCCGGACTGGAGCGCTGGGATATGGCGCTCGATCTGTCGTGCTGCGTGCCACGTGCAGGTAGCGTTGGAGCCGTGCAGTAGCGATGTTGTTCACGGCATATGGATGCCCGGCGGTCGTGCAGGCAAGCAGCCTCGCCGTACCACCGCTATTTCGGGCTGGTCACCAAGTACCCGCGACCGAACACGACTCTCTGAGCACTTCTTACTGCTGAAGCAACACGCTTATCGCGCTGCGTCCTTGTTCACCTGGGCACGCGCGAGCACGCTGGCCGATACCAGCAGATCCGGCAGTTCCTGGCGGAAGGCCTCGGCTTGCCCGGCCTGCAAGATCCCGTGAAAGCTTGCGTTGTCGAATACCGGCCTGCCCTGCATGAAGAAGCCATCGCGGCCTTGCACGACGAAATGGAAACACGCCTGCCAGCGCGGATCCGGGCTGGCCGACAACTGCACTACCACCTCGCTGCCGGCAGATGCGGTGCTTGCCGGGGTGACCGTGATCGTTCGCGCGGTGATCTGACTGCTGTTCATGCCGACCATGATCACGCTTGGGACGTGGTGGCGGAGTGAGCCGGTGATGGCACCACATGACATCCGGAGCGGAAGCGCCGACTGACCAACGTATCGAGATACCGGCCAGTGCGCATGCCTGACACCAGCGACGATGGTGCCAACCGTTGCAACCGCACTGGTACCTTTCTTCCGACGTGCCGGCAACGTTGCCGACGTCCTTGCAAGTTCGCCTTTGCCGACACTGCGTGCAGACACAAGATGCCGGCCAGGCGACGCAGCGGCAGATCGATGCGCATCGCGCCAGCAACGCTTGCGCTGGACGCTGCATCGCGCGCCGCCGACGACGGAATGATCAGATGGGTCATTCATGCAGCGGCTGCCTGTCAATCGGCACAGACCAGACATCAAGAGCAGCGCGGATGCGAGCAACGTCTTCAGTATCGTGCTGACGTCGTCGCGCTGCCAGTCGGTTTTTTCCTGACCGGCGTGAATAAAAACGCACCCTAAATACGAGCCGGGATGATTGGTTCAAGTTTCCGATTTTTGCGTCGTTATCACGTTGCCGAGGCATTCACGCGAACATCACGCGACCTGCCGCCGGTGCCACCCACTGGACATCAGGACGACCCGCATGACCGCCTATTTGCAACGCTATAACGTCGGGCGCCGTCTCGGCGTCGCCTTCGGCATCCTGATTCTGTTGTCGAGCCTGCTGGTGGCAACCGGCCTGGTCACCATGGCCAAAGCACGACAGCAATTCGATTTCATCGTGCTTGACCGCATGGCCAAGATCCAGATCGGCAACGGCATGCTGGATGCCAACTCATCGATCCTGATCGCGCTGGGCACCTATGCCATGGCCACCAGCGACGAACTCAACAACGAAGCGCTGGCCACCATCAAGGCGCAGCGCCAGCGCTACAACGACCTGCGGGCCAAGCTCGATACGCTGCCCAGCTCCGAGGAAGGTCGCAAGATTCGCGCCGAGATGGACGCGCGACGCGCCATCTCGGGCAAGATCAACGACCAGGTCATGGCGCTTGCCGCTCAAAACGACAACGCGCCTGCGCAAGCCTTGCTCAGCGAAAAGGCGCGCCCGGCGACGATGGCGTGGCAGGACAAGATCCGCGAACTGGTGACCCGTCAGGAAGGCCAGAGCCAGCAAGCCTATGCCGATGCGGTGGCGTCGATGAATCGCGGCAAGCTGCTGATCATCTTCGGTGGCATTGCCGTGGTGGTGATCAGCAGCCTGCTCGCCTGGCTCATCACCCGCAGCCTGACCCAGCCGCTTGCACGCGCCACCAACGCCGCAGAGGCGATTGCCAACGGCCAGCTGGACAACGACGTGGAAAGCGACGCCAAGGATGAAACCGGCCGCCTGTTGCGTGCCATGCGTGGCATGCAGAAGCAGTTGCAATCCTTGCTCGACGCGCAGAGCGACATGGCCAGGCGCCACGATGATGGCCAGACCAGTTTCCGCATCGATGCTGCGGCGTTTCCTGGCGACTACGGCCGCATGGCCAAGGACACCAATACGCTGGTGGCGTCGCATCTGGCGGTGCAGACCAACCTGGCACGCATCATGGGGCGCTACGCCATCGGCGACCTCAGCGAGAGCATGGACCGCCTGCCCGGCGAGAAGGCGGTGCTGACGCAGACCATGGACGAGGTAAAGGCCAATCTGTCTGCGATGAACCGCGAGATCAAGCAGCTGGCGCAATCCGCAGCCAACGGCGACTTCAGCGCACGCGGCGATGCCGAGCGTTTCCAGTACGACTTCCATGTGATGGTCGATAGCCTCAACCAGTTGATGGCCACTGCCGACGGCAACCTGCAATCGCTGTCGTCGCTGCTGCAGTCCATCGCCGCAGGCGACCTCACCGCGCGGATGACCGGCGACTTCAAGGGCGTGTTCGCGCAGATGCGTGATGATGCCAACGCCACTGCCGCGCAGTTGGCCGAGATTGTCGGCCGTATCCAGCACTCGGCCGTGTCGATCAATTCTGCCGCCAGCGAAATCGCTGCCGGCAATCAGGACCTGTCGCAGCGTACCGAACAGCAGGCCGCCAACCTGGAAGAAACCGCCGCGTCGATGGAAGAGCTGACCTCCACCGTGCGCCAGAATGCCGAACACGCCCGTCAGGCCAATCAACTGGCAATCGGTGCGGCAGGCGTGGCATCGCAGGGCGGCGAGATCGTGAGCAAGGTGGTGGGCACCATGGCCGGTATCGAGGCCTCGTCCAAGAAGATTGCCGACATCATCTCCGTCATCGACGGGATCTCGTTCCAGACCAACATCCTGGCCTTGAATGCGGCGGTGGAAGCGGCACGTGCCGGCGAACAGGGCCGCGGCTTTGCGGTGGTGGCATCGGAAGTCCGCACGCTGGCCCAGCGCTCCACCGCTGCGGCGAAGGAGATCAAGAGCCTGATCGACGATTCGGTCGAGCGGGTCGCCGAAGGCTCGACCTTGGTGCATACCGCAGGCGCCACGATGGCCGAGATCGTAGCCAGCGTGCAGCGCGTGACCGACATCATGGGCGAGATTTCCGCGGCGTCGCAGGAACAGTCGGCCGGTATCGAGCAGGTCAATACCACCGTGACGCAGATGGACGAAACCACGCAGCAGAACGCCGCACTGGTGGAAGAAGCCACCGCCGCCGCACGCTCGATGGAAGAGCAGGCCGTGCAGCTGACGCAGGCGGTATCGGTGTTCAAGATCAGCGAGGGCAGCACGCGCACCACGCGGCCGGCACCGCCGGTTGCGGCCAAGCTCAGCGAGATTGCCGGCCGGCACGCCGCCGTCAAAAGCTTGCCACGCCAGGCACCTGCAGCGAAACGCGCAGTGGCTGCAGGCACCTCGCACGATGCAAGCGACTGGCAGGAGTTCTGATCTGCGGCATCGCAAACGGCCCGGCTCGTCCGGGCCGTTTGCGTTTGAGCGTTGAGCGCATCTGCAACCGACCCATGCGCCAAAGCGCTCCATTACCGCAAGTGCGAGCACGTGCACGAGGCCTTAATCCGCCCGGCCTATGCTGCGCCGGGCTGGACCGCACGCGGCGCTCTGTTGCGCTGAATATCGATCGCCGTTGTCGTCCATGCCCCCGGAAGATCATAGACATCGCAAAGGAGACTGTATGAAGAAGCTGCACACGCTTATGGCTGTCGGTTGCCTGCTGGGTCTGAGTTCGCCTGCATTTGCCGAGATCGCCAATCTGACCAATAGCGCCGATGGCGCCAATCGCGACGCGGGTATCGCGGCGGTAAAGCAGAAATTGCAGGACGCCTGCAAGTCGCGCAACGGTACCGTGGATCTGGATTCGTTCGAGGTGGTGTTCGAGAGGACCAGCAAGAACCCGGACGTCCCAAAGCCCTATTATGTGGACGCGAAAATCAAATGCGATCTGCCCTAAGCGCGGCCAACAAGACGCGCCTGGCAGTGCCGAAGCGTATCCATCGCGCATCGCGCACATAGATCACCACAAGGCCCCGCAGACGCGGGGCTTTGTTTTTGCTGCGGCCGGCCCTGCGCGTCGGGCGGCGCTTGAAGAGCGTCGATCCCTTCCTGTTAGTGAAAAACCGCATTGCTGCGCGCTACGCGTTGATCGTCGCTCGCCTGCGCAGCTTGGCAGACAGGCGGGCTCGCATCAGCTGCAATACCTGCTGCATTGGCGATGCGGCGGTGAACAGGGTGCATGATCGTACGCCGCTTCTGCCAACGCGCCTTGGCTGCTGCAGACGCCCCGCCCGCTACCCCAGCTGTGCCCGCGCCGCATCCAGGGTGGTCATGATCTGGATCACTTCATCCAGCGGATGGAGTGGAGATTCCTTGCGCCCTTCCCCGATGTAACGCGCCGCGGCCGTCGCTTGCCACGACAGGCCCGCGTAGCCACTGATTCCGGTCGGATCCGTCCAAGCTGCCGGCATGCTGGCGTGGTCGTTGCCGACCAGGCTCAGCGCGGTCGGGTTGTGGAACTCGCCGGCAAGGTCGATGCGGCCCTGGCTGCCGGTGACATAGGCGGTGGAACTGCTGCGGGCCACGATGGAACTGATCAGTGTGGATTGCGCGGTGCCGCCATGCGACAGCACCATTGTCGAGAAGGCATCCACGCCGGTGTCGGTCAGCGCGCCGGTGGTCGTGATCGCGGTCGGTGCGCCCAGGATCATCGAAGAGAACTGCACCGCATACACGCCCAGGTCCAGCAGCGCGCCGCCGCCGAGCGCAGGATTGCGCTGGCGGTGTGTCGCATCGTCAGGGCCGCGTTGGCTCAGATCGGCGAACACATGGCGAAGCTCGCCCAACGCGCCATCGGCCAGCAGTTTCCGCAGCACCGAGGTATGCGGCAGGTAGCGGCTCCACATGGCTTCCATCAGGAACAGACCGCGCTGCCGCGCCTCCTGCACCAGCACGCGCGCATCGTCGGCGCAGGTAGTCATGGGCTTTTCGATCAACACATGCTTGCCCGCGCGCAGCGCCAGCAAGCCCTGCTGCAGATGTTCGCTGTGCGGTGTGGCGATATAGACGATGTCGACATCGCGGTCCTCGACCAGCGCCTCGTAGCTGTCATAGGCGCGCTGCATCGCCCAGGTGCTCGCAAAGGCCTCGGCACGCGCACGCGTGCGCGAGGCCACTGCAAATGGACGTTGCCCGGTATGGCGGCGCAGCGCGCTCACGAACGCCGAGGCGATCGCTCCAGGCCCCAGCACTCCCCACCGCAACGCGGGCTCGCCGCGCTGCGGCAGGAACAGCTCGGGCTCGGGAAACACTGTGGGCGTCATGCGCTTGGCCTCCTGGATAGCATGTGCGCGCATCCTAGCAAAGCGGAAGCAGCGTTCCCGGTGTGCCGGCCTGCGCAGCGCCATCGTGCGGCGGGAGAAACCGATCACGGCAGGCGCAACGTGCGGCGCCCTCTGTCGCCTGGCCGAAGACATGCCTGCAGTCCGCGTGCAGACGTTCCGGCGCATCGGCATGGCTGCAGAAGGCAATGCGGCCGTCGGGCCGCACCAGGATCAACGCACCGGCATGCACCGTCCAATCGGCGGTGGGCGCAGCGCCATCCAGATCCGAGAGTACGCTCGCGTCGTCGGGCTGCGGCAGGGCCGCGGTTGCCTTCTGAATATCGATTTGCGCAGCAAGTTGCAGTGGTTTCCTTGCGCTTCTGTTCGCTTCTCACGTCGAGAACCGTTGTCACGCGTCACACCCCTTGCACCTTGCGCTGCTTAGCGTGGCCCGATGAGCGCACGTATTTCATCGCACACCCTTGCCTTTGCATCGCACACGGACTCAGCCCGCACCGACGGACTCAAGCAGTCGATTGCGGACAAGTGGCTACACATACATCCGACGCTGCCACTTCCCGGGCGTGGTCGCACCCTGGGGCGCTGGCAGACGCTTGCCGATATCGCGGCAGACGACCTGTGCGCGGCCAAGTTCCTGGAAGCGCATTACGACGCGCAAGCCATCTGTGCCGATCTGGGGGTGGACCTCATCACGCCGACCCAGCGTTGGGCGGTGTGGGCGGCCGAGCCGCCCGGCTCGGATATGCGTTTTTCCGGACAAGTGCTCAACGGCACCAAGGCGTGGTGTTCGGGTGCGGCGCAAGTGACGCATGCGCTGGTGACGACGCGCCATGCAGGCGCCAGTTGCCTGTTTGCCGTGGCGCTGGATCAGCCCGGCATTCAGATCGACAACAGTGCGTGGCAGGCAGTCGGCATGCAAGGCATCGAGACGGCCAATGTTCGCTTCTCCGATACGCCAGCGCGGCAGATTGGCGCAGGTGATGCGTACCTGACCCGACCTGGATTCTGGCACGGCGGTGCCGGCATCGCCGCGTGCTGGTTCGGCGCCACCGTTGCGGTTGCCGATGTGCTGCGTGCCTCTGCGCGTGTGAGCAAGGATCCGCATGCCGCCGCGCATCTGGGCGCCATCGATACAGGCCTGGCATCTGCAGCTGCGTTGTTGCGTCGGCTGGCAACGCGCATCGACGCGCAGCCGGAACAGGCACATCTGCGTGGCGTCCTGCAGGTACGCAGTGTGGTCGAAGCGGTGGCGCGCGACACGCTGGATCGGGTCGCGCGTGCGTTGGGGCCAGGCCCGCTGTGCGGCAACCGCGCACATGCGCAGCGTTGCGCCGACCTGTCGGTGTTCATTCGGCAGCATCACGCAGAACGCGACCTGCAGGCCCTGGGCGAGTTATGCCAACAGGAGACATTGCCTTGGAAGATCTAGCCGGGCAGCCCATCGAGGGCACAGGCACGCCGGAAACAGCATGGCGCTACGCGCCGTACCTGAGCGAGCTGCCACGCGTCACGCTGTCGCAACTGATGCAAGGTAGCCAGCGCCTGGTGGTGGTGGCACCGCACCCGGACGACGAGGTGCTTGGATGTGGCGGGTTGATTGCCGCCGCGCGTGCCGCAGGCGTACCGGTGTTGATCGTCGCGCTGACCGATGGGGAGCAGGCCTACCCCGACGAACCCGGCTGGCAGCCACAGGTGCTGGGCCCGGCGCGGCGCCTGGAACTGGATGCCGCCGTGCAGCAGTTGGGTGTATTGCCTAGCGCATTGGCCCACCTCGCACTGGGCGATGGCGCGCTGGCGGCATGCGAAGCGCGCATGGCACAGGCCCTCGGCGATCTGATCACTGCGCATGACACCGTGCTGGTGACCTGGGAGCGCGATGGCCATCCGGATCATGAAGCCGCATCGCGTGCGACCCATGCCGCGTGCAAGGCGCAGTGGGCGCGGCGTCTGCAATATCCGGTATGGGCGTGGCATTGGTCGCGTCCGGAAGATGGGGTATTTGCCGATGGCTCTGCCGTGCGCTTCGATCTATCGCCCGCAGTGCAGAGTGCCAAGCAGCGCGCCATTGCGTGCTTTGCCACCCAGTTGGGCCACTGCACGCCACCCGTTGCAGAGCCGATTCTGCCGCCGCCGGTGCTGGAGCGCTTTGCGCGGCCGTTCGAGGTCTTCATCCGATGACCGCGCTGAGCGTTGAGCACTTTGAGCAGATGTACGCCGATGCAGACCCGTTCGGTTATCGCTCGCGCTGGTACGAGCAGCGCAAGCGCGACATCCTGCTCGGTGCCCTGCCCTATCCGAGGTTCGCGCGTGGCTGGGAATTTGGCTGTTCCAATGGCGAGCTGACCGCGCAGCTGGCGCAGCGCTGTGACACGCTGCTGGCGACGGATCTGTCGCAGCAGGCGGTCGAGCTGGCGAGCGTGCGGCTGCAGGCACTGCCTGCGGTCACGCTGCAGCAGGCGGCGCATCCGTCGGACTGGCCGGAAGGGCTGTTCGACCTGATCGTCTTCAGTGAGGTGGGTTATTACCTGAACGCCGCAGCTTTCGAAAAAACCGTGGCGTTGTTCGCCCGCTCGCTCACCGCCAACGGCTGCCTTGTGGCCTGTCACTGGCGGCACGACTTCGATGGCGCGTTGCGCAGCGCCGAGCAGGTCCACAGCGCGCTGAACCAGGCATTGGCGATGGACACGCTGTGCTGTTACCAGGATGCGGACTTCGTGTTGCAGGCCTGGATGTCCGGGCCGTCGATTGCGCAACAGGAGCAGCTGCGATGATCGCGGTCACCATTCCGGCGCATAACGAAGCGGATCTGATCGGCAAGTGCCTGCAGTCCATTCTGGTGGCAGCCGCGCACCCGCATTTGGCGGGAGAGCGCGTGGAAATCCATGTCGCGCTCGACCGCTGCAGTGACGGCACCGGCGCCATCGCACGCGCGCACGGCGCAAGAACCGTCACTACCGCAGGCGGTGTCGGCATTGCCCGTGCAGCGGCGGCATCGGCCGCGATTGCGCGCGGGGCACGCTGGCTTGCGTTTACCGATGCCGACACCTGCGTGCCGCCGGACTGGCTTTCGGCACAGCTCGATTGCGCGGCGGATGTGTTCTGCGGCGTGGTGGAGGTGACCGACTGGCACGATTTCCGTCCCGAAACACGGCAGGCCTTCCTGGCCAAGGAAATCCGCCGCGACGGGCATCCGCATGTGCATGGCGCCAATCTCGGCATGAGTGTGGCTGCGTACGTGACCGCCGGTGGTTTTTCTGCGCTCAAGTGCAGCGAAGACGTGGCGCTGGTTTCGGCGCTGGAGCGCGCAGGCATGCAGATTGCCCGCCTGGTCAAGCCGGTCGTCAATACCAGCGCTCGCCGTATTGCCCGCGCGAGCGGCGGATTCAGCGATCACCTGGCCCGCCTGGAAATGGCCGTCCTGGCTGGCGAGCCGGTACTGGAGAGTCAGGTCTAGCCATCGGGTACATCGTCAGATGTGTCCAGCAACAAGCACACGTAGTGATGGCCGGTGCTGGAGACGAACGCCCCGCGGAAACATCGCAGATAACCCCGCCACTGCCGTTGCTCAATCGTTTCGGCGCGACAAGCAATCGCGACATTGGAGCCCGCATTTATTTGCATAAGCGGGCTGTGCATAAACCACCGCGATTGTGCTCTTCCGATTCCAGGCTACCTGCAGATCATTATTCGCGCTGCTTGCAAATCGAAAACATAGCGATCAGGGTGCAATTGCTCCTCGGCTTAATGCAATCGCTTCAAGCCGGCCATTACCGCTACCGAGGTCATGATGGACTCCACGATGTTCCGGCAGATTGGTCGTTATCGATTGACTGCACATACGGTTCCGTTGGACGGCGTCTTCTTCCCGGAGATTCTGGTGTCGTTCGACGATGGGATCACCTTGTATGGGCACAGGCGCGAGATGCGATTCGACACGCAACTTGCCGCGCACCACTATGCCAGACAATGGATGGGCAGATGCACCGTAACGCCGCTAGGTATTCTCGAGAGTATCTAGGCGTCGCCGTCACCGCTGATGTCAGCAACCAGTCGGCTCCGCCGCCGGGAAGCCAAGCGTGAAACAGGCGCCCTGCCCTGGCATCGACTGCACTTCGATATAGCCGTCGGCCTGCCTGACCGCCCCATCCACTTGTGCCAAGCCCAGCCCGGTGCCCTTGCCTGCCGGTTTGGTGGTGAAGTAGGCGTCGAACAGCTGATCGCGGATCTCCGGTGCAATGCCGCTGCCATTGTCCTGGACAGAGAGGGTGACATAATCGCCGGCGCGACGACCGGCAGCATCCACATCTGCTAGCGTCCGCGTCGCCACCGTGATGCAGACCCTGCCACGCACCGCGCAGACATCGCGCGCATTGATCACCAGGTTCAACAAGGCCCGTTCCAGCGTGTGTGGATCCGCCAGTACGGCACTGTCGCAAGTCGTGGTCTCCCACTCGACCGATACCGCAGCGCCTGCCGCCTGTTGAAGCAGGGGCAGCAGGCGCGCGACCAGCGCATTGAGATCGACGCGTTCGGGAGCATAAGGATGCTTGCGCGCGAAGCCCAGCAGGCGTTGCGCCATGACCGAGCCCTGCTGCAGAGCGGTCTCTGCCATGCGCAAAATCTTCTGATCCGCTTCGCCAAGGGCGCCGCGCGACTGAACCACATCGATGGCAGCGCCCGCAGTTTGCAGCACGTTGTTCAGGTCGTGAACGACACCGGCCAACAGTTGCCCCACAGCCTCACCCTCCTGCGCTCGCTCGGCCACGCGCTCGGCCAGGCGCTGCGCAGCACGTGCAATATCCAGCTCGACCTCGATGCTTGGAGACTGCGCCTCTGCACGTACTTGGTCTTGCGTCGCCGCTGCAGCAGGCTCAACGTGATGGATTGCAGACTCGGTGCGGGCCTGCAGCGTCTGGTTGAGCGTGCGTAGTGCCAGTTGCGACTGCCGGCGTTCGGTGATGTCGCGATTGACCGCCAGCACGCCCTCGATCCGGCCATCCGCGTTACGCAGCGGGCTTGTCGACACCAACCAGCTCTGGAGCTGCCCGTCTGCATTCGTACATTCGGTCTCGAACTGCTGCGACTCGCCGCGCTCGGCAGCAGCGAGCGCCTGCCGCACGCGCGGCCTGAATCGCTTCGGCCATAACGACACCCAGGGCAGACCCACCACAGAGGCGGCATCGACAAACGCCACACGCGCCAGACCATGCGCGTTGACGAACCTGACGCGTCCGTCCAAGGCAATTTCCTTGATGGAATCCAGCGACAGCTCGACGACCTGTCGGTAGCGATGGTCGGGAAAGTCCTGCGTGCTGTTCATGGTTCTCAAATCGATCACGTGTTTTTCGCGTGGGAAACGTAGTGTGATGCATGCATCCTCAGAAAACCTGCTTTATGGGCTCTACAAACGAAAAACTGATTCTTGTCGTCGAGGACGATGCTGACACGCTCGAGTTGGCCACGCTGCTGCTGACCGAGAGCGGTTATGCGGTCGTCACCGCAACCGATGCGCAGGGCGCGCTGGAGCATATCGATAAGCACCCGGCGATCGCGCTGGTTTTTACCGATCTGCAGATGCCGGGGCTATTGGATGGATACGGCCTGATTTCGTATCTGCGCGCGGATGGCAACAATCTGCCGGCGATCCTGACATCGGGTCTGGGGCATTCCCCCAATGGCTTACCCAGCCGGACGACGTTTTTAAGCAAGCCCTACACACGCCGCAGCCTGGTGCAGAATATCGAGGCTTTTGTCGGGCATTAGAGCGGCCAACAGAACTACTGCGCGGCCGTCAGGCGGGCGCGCCCGGTGCTCGGAATCGGCATCACTCCTACGCTTGGGGTTCCGAGTCCCTCGTCCATAGCACCGACGAACGTTGGCTATGTTTTGTCAGCTGCTCTTGGCGTGACGGTCAGCACAGCTCACACCTTGCGGCGCATGTGCATGTTTCAGGTGTGGTGATTGCGCCGCGCTGGGTTGATTGACCAAAATGCCCCAGCAGGATCGACAGGCGTCGCGATCAGCTGCTCGACGCTGGATCGCACACCTTGCCAGCCATCAGCGCGCCGCGCGTCGCCAGCCTGCATTGATTGCCTCCTGGCTTGTGCAGAAAAAACGCTCGCCCTTGGCAGGTGAGATGCTGGTCCGCGTGTAATCGCGTTGCCCGGGCATATGGAAGATCTTGCTGCCCTTGCTGGAAATATTGCCCTTGATGGCGCAGTGCGCAGGCGTTTGCGTCTGCACTGCGGCCTGAGCCCGCTGTGCCGATTGCGTGCGCTTGCCGCGTCGGTAATCAGCAGGCATCTGAAAGCTGCCGGCCCAGAGGTTGCGCCGTTGTTGCTGCGCGTTGCGCTCGTCGGCAACAAACGCGGTGGCGTACTCGCGGTAGGCCACCGCCCAACCGGATTGCACCATCCAGCGGTTGATCGACTGCCCCTGCACATAGCATTCGGCCACGATCCGTCCATAGCGATCGGTGTCCTTGGGTTGGCAGCGAACCGTCTTGTCGAGCAGGTAGCCATCCAGTGCGGCAGCCGAACGTCGGCCGCAAGGCCATGCGCTGCCAGCGTTGCTGGTGCATTGCTGCGCGCTTTCCGGTGCATCGATGCCCCACAGGCGGACACGTTTCTGCGCGACAGTGATGGTGTCGCCATCCGTCACGGTTGCCCGGCCGACCAACTCCGCTGCGATAAGAGGTGAAGCGAAGAGCGCTACGACAACAACCACCGAACATCTGAACAACATCAACAACAAGCCTCGGGTGATCGGCAGAGCGTGTTCCGTCTGTTCTTGCCTTGGTGATTGCGTCTAGCCGGTTGGCTCACCAGAGGTCCATCGCACTGATGCCTGTGTCGTCCAGGTCGACGCGGGGGCCGGCACTGTATGTCAACGGGACGGCGATGCCTATCCCTTGTGCTGGTCCGCCAAGACGGTGCCGCGCTTGGTATTCATTGACGCACATCCCTAACAGTTGCATTCGAGGCCGATCAATCGCGATGCTGATAGACGGCCAACAGAGGCTAGTGCCTTGAAGACCGGCGCCTCTGAAAAGTTGGGTTGTTCCCGGTAAGACCTACAGGTAGCCCTGCCCCGCACTCCGGCGCAGGTAACACATCAAATACTGCCCGGTTCTTTGCAGAACCGGGCAGACAGGCAGGCTTACTGTGCAGCCGCTTGCGGCGCGACAGGCGCTGTATCGGGTGTCACTCGCCAGATCGTATTGGCCAGATCGTCCGCGACGATCAACGCACCACGTGGATCGAGCGTGACACCGACCGGGCGGCCGCGGGTCAGGCCATCGTCGCCATGGAAACCGGAGACGAAGTCGATCGGGTCGCCCGCCGGGCGGCCATCGCGGAACGGCACGAACACCACCTTGTAGCCCACCGGCGGGTCGCGATTCCAGCTGCCGTGCTCACCGACGAACACACCGTCGGCAAACTGCGTTCCCATCGTGGCCGCCGAAAACGCGACACCGAGTGCGGCGACATGCGAGCCCAGCGCGTAGTCGGGCACGATGGCCGATGCGACCTTCTGCGGATCTTGGGGCATGACCCGCGTGTCCACATTCTTACCCCAGTAGCTGTAGGGCCAGCCGTAGAAGCCGCCTTCACGTACCGAGGTGAGGTAGTCGGGCACCAGATTCGGGCCGATCTCGTCGCGCTCGTTGACCACCGCCCACAGTGCGCCACTGCCGGGCTGGATCGCCAATGCCGTGGGATTGCGCAGCCCGGTGGCATAGCTCTTGTGGGCGCCGGTTGCCGGATCCACCTGCCAGACCTGGGCGCGGTCGACTTCGGCAATCATGCCGCGCTCGGTGATGTTGCTGTTGGAGCCGATCGCAACATACAGATAGCGTCCATCGGCACTGGCGGTGAGGGCCTTGGTCCAGTGATGGTTGATGGCCGACGGCAAGTCGGTGACCTTGCTGGGCGCAGCGCTGGCCTTGGTCTGCCCTTGCTGATAATCAAAACGCACCAGCGCGTCCTGATTTGCCACGTACAGCGCGTTGCCGATCAGCGCCAGGCCATACGGCGCATTGAGCTTGTCGGCAAATACGGTCTTCAGTTCATAGGTGCCGTCGCCATCGGCGTCGCGCAGCAGCGTCAGCCGGTTGCCGCTCTTGACCGAGGTATTGCCCTTGGCCTTGATCGCACCGGCAATCACGTCCTTGGGCTTGAGGTTGGGTGCATTGCCGCCGCGGCCTTCGGCGACCAGGATGTCGCCATTGGGCAACACCAGCGTCTGGCGTGGGATGCCCAGACCGGTGGCGATTGCGGTGATGCGGTAACCCGCGGGCACGGTGGGCTTGCGCTCGCCCCAGGCTGCCGGCTCGGCGATGGTCATGTCGGGCAGCAGGCCGCGATCCGGCGCAGGCAGCTCGGGACTGGCGCCGTGTTGTTTGAGCTCGGGCGCCTTGCCGCAGGAAGCGAGTGCGGCGGCGAGAATGGAAACCGACAGGACGGTAACGGCATGACGCTTCATCGGGCACCTCCCACGCGCAGGCTGGATAGCCCCGACCAGGTTGCAACGAGCGCGAATGCGGTCGCAATCGCAGAAAACACCAGTGCCGCCGGCATGATGGCCCAGGCATCGCGTGCATGATGCAGGGCGTCGAAGAAGCCGACAATCCATGCGGCACCGAGCGCAATTACATAGATCAGATTGCGGCTTCCGCGAACGAAGCCGACGATCGCGCACAGCAAGGCGATGGTGGTCAATACCATCGCGCCGATCAGCAGCCACGCAGCAAAGTTGGCCCACTGGATCTGATGACTGCTCCAGTAAGCGTAGTCGCTCAGCAAGGCACCGAGAAACAGCGGCCACACACCGCCGAGCACGGCTGCATGGAACGGATGGATGGCCCAGGATCGGGCGGGCATGGCAGTTGAATTCATGGCGGACTCATTGGGCGCGTTGGTGAAACGTGCCCCGATGCTGCCAGCTGCCACGTGATGAGCGCGGTGATGCTGGGTCTTCTTTGCGCGATGGGCTGCACGGACAAGCATCGGGACCCAAACCACTCATCCTGCCGAGCGACCGCTGGACCGCTGCCATGACCCTATTTCATAGAAAGATGTGCGTGCTCCAGGACGCTCTCTACGCTGGGCTCCATCCACCGGAGGAACAGACAGATGAAAACCTTAGCAATCAGCTGGCGCGGAAGAACTTCTCCGGCACCAACTGCGTTTTCGATCGCACAGCAGTACTCATCCAGGATGGCTTGAATAGGACCATGCAAGCTGGATGGATGGAGCGGCGTTGCATCTGCCTCATGCTGCTTGTCGGTACGTATGGCAAGGAGACGGCGATGAAAAACGCAAGCGTGGTGCGTTCGATTCGACATGGTGTGCGCGCAGCTGGGGCGCCATCTGCATCGCACGGTCCGGCAGTGGATGCTTGGATTCGCGTTGCCTTGCCCCTAGATCGGTGGAGAGATGCGATGCCATGCGCGAGCGCGCTGCGCCGCGCGCTCCCCATGGCTGCGCTGTTGTTGGGCGCAGTTGCCCTGCTCTCTGTTGCCCCCTCCCCCGCGGCAGCACATCCTTCGGAGATCACATCCATGACGACACACGCCACCTTGTCGCCCAGCCAGCAGGCCATTGCGCCGATTGCCGCGTTTGCGGCCACCGGCGATATCGACCGCTTGAACACCGCATTGGAGGCGGGCCTCGATGCTGGCTTGAGCATCAGCGACTGCAAGGAGGTACTGGTCCAACTGTATGCATATGCCGGGTTTCCGCGCAGCCTCAATGCACTGGCCGCGCTGATGCAGGTCGTCGATGCACGCAAGCAGCGCGGCATCGCCGATGCGCCGGGACACGAGCCCGGCCCGGTACCGAGCGGCGATGCGCTGCTGGCGCTGGGCACCGCCAACCAGACCCGTCTGGCCGGTGCGCCGGTGACCGGGCCGTTGTTTGCGTTTGCGCCGGCAATCGATCAGTACCTCAAGACGCATCTGTTCGGCGACATCTTTGCCCGCGACAACCTGGACTGGGTGAGCCGTGAACTGGCCACGATCAGCGTGCTCGCCGCCCTGGAAGGCGTGGAGGCGCAACTGCAATCGCATTTGAAGATCGGCTTGAACATCGGCGTGACCGAGGCGCAGCTGCACGAACTGGCCCAGGTGCTGGACAAGCGCGTCGGTGCGGCCGCCGGCACACGCGCCAAGGCGGCACTGGCCAAAGCCAGGGCCCAGTGAGCCTGCGGCGGGGTTCGACAACCGCAGCGCATGCTGCCGGCGCGAATGCGGCTGCCGACGGCACCACGTCGAAACCGATCAGGCCCCGCTAAAGCGGCGCCGGGCCAGCCGCCAGCCCCGGCCGCCCACCGGCCTGCTTGACGATCAACTGGCCGATGTATTGCTCGGCCAGCCTGGTGCCAATCTCCAGCGCGGTCTGCAGCGAGCCGAAAGTGGGCGCGGCCGGCAGCGGTACGGGATGCCCACAGACCTGCAAGGTCTCCAACACGATGCGCCGATGCCCGAGCTGTCGAGCGACCACGCGGTACGGCAGGCCCTGGTCGGTGCCTTCCGTGGACATTCTTTCGGTGCAGTGGGTACTCATCGGGCT
This sequence comes from Xanthomonas sp. NCPPB 3218, assembly GCF_056725185.1. NCBI lineage: Bacteria > Pseudomonadati > Pseudomonadota > Gammaproteobacteria > Lysobacterales > Lysobacteraceae > Xanthomonas > Xanthomonas sp. NCPPB 3218. The sequence continues at coordinate 2,417,011 of NZ_CM161516.1, read as the reverse complement.
CGAGCATAGCTGTGATGCCCAAATTTGGCGGCGCGGCAACTTGAACAATTTATGCAGACGCTAGCGCAGCGCCAGCGGCGCACTCCCGACAGAACCGCTGCGGCCTGAACAGGCTCGGCCATGCCGCGATGACACCGATGTCGCACCTTGCGTGGCGCACGCAGCGGCGTCGATAAGAACAGAATCAGAGTAATCGGCTGTAGGGGCACGCCGAATGTTGGGTTCTTCCCCCAAAAAGATCGGCTTGAATATTCTCCCAGCATTCAGCTTGATGGCCTGAAGCGAGGACGCGCCTGTCTCGACGTTTCATTCGGCGCACTGAATATCCAGCGTTTCTTCGAGCATGTCCCTTTGCATTTCATGCAGGAAAAGCGGGGAATTGGGCACAATGGCAGGGTTCGCTCGCTTTTGGTCAATATAAATGCGGTGGATATATTCGTTCTGCAGCAGAAAATTTAATATAACTTCGATGTCACTGCGATAAAACTCATCCGATCAGGCCTGATACAGACGAGTCCGTTAGAGCTGCTAACTTACAGTCGAATCCGCTACACCGTGTGGGCAATTTACCGACATCTTCGACGCATTTCCTGATTACCTGCGATAGTCATCGCATTTAGGATTGCCGCCCCCGGAGATTCGTGACGACTTATTGTCGCGTTCGCTCTGACATTTCCTTGCAGTCGAGCCTGATAAGGCGCTTTTTAATCTGTTTTGGCTATGGATTAAATCGTGAAGTCCTATGCAGGACATTTTTCTCTGAATAGCAACTGTCCGTTCATGTTTTAGAGTTTACCGGTAGCGCCGTTAAACAATCTCGCAAGCACATGGTTCGATGCATCGGCGCATCACCGTGTTATCCGGAGCGCTTATCTGAGGGGACAGATTCGCGGCGGATAAAGTGAATAACGCGTGAAATCCAACGCCACACCGGCTTTTCCCGGTGCTGGAATCGTCTGCGCCAAATTTTAGAATTTTTGCAGTTGCGGCGCGCTAATTACCGGAATCGACCAACCCATGAATCGCTCGCTACTCGCAACCACGATCGCCTCCTGCCTTGTCCTGACTGCCTGTGGCGGCGGTGGCGGTGGCGGCAATGTCCGCAGTGACCCACCGCAGACCACGGTGGTCGCCCCGACGCCGTCCACTCCCCCAGCGCCCACCACGCCCACGCCCACGACTCCAACGACTCCAACGACGCCGGACACCACCGCGGCCGACCCGCTGCCGAACACCGCGCCGACGCCGGCACCTGCCCCCGCCCGCTACCAGGGCCTGGCCAGCAACCTGCTGGTGCCGACCAATGCGGATCTGGCACAACAGGCCGGCGCCAAGGGTCAGGGCGTCAAGCTGGCGGTGCTGGACGACAACCTCTATGGCAGCTACGCGCCGATCAGCGGCAAGGTCGATACCTCCAACGATTACACCGACACCCCCGGCACCCCGGAATCCGCATCGAACGCGTTGCGCGGCCACGGCACCGTCGTCTCGGCATTGGTGCTGGGCACCGCCCAGGACGGCTTCGCCGGCGGTGTCGCGCCGGATGCGGACCTGTTCTATGCGCGCATCTGCGCCGAAAACTCCTGCGGTACCCAGCAGACCCGCCGCGCGGCGGTGGACCTGGCGGCAGCCGGCGTGCGCATCGCCAATCTGTCGATCGGCGCCTCGTATGCAGATGCAGCCAGCAGTGCCAATGCCGCACTGGCCTGGAAGTATGCGCTGACCCCGCTGGTGCAGGCCGATGCGCTGATCGTGGCCGCCACCGGCAACGAAGGCGCGGCAGAAGCCTCCTACCCGGCGGCGACGCCGGTGCAGGAAGCCAGTCTGCGCAACAACTGGCTGGCCGTGGGCGCGGTCAACATCGACAGCGCCGGCAATGCCGCCGGCCTGACCAGCTATTCCAACCATTGCGGCGCCGCCGCACAGTGGTGCCTGGTGGCGCCGGGCAGCTACTTCGCACCCGCGCTGGCCGGCACCGAGCTGCAGGGCCAGATCGCCGGCACCTCGTTCTCCACGGCCGCTGTAAGCGGCATCGCGGCGCAGGTGCTGGGCGTGTATCCGTGGATGAGTGCTTCCAACCTGCAGCAGACCCTGTTGACCACCGCCACCGACCTGGGCGACCCCGGCGTGGATGCGCTGTACGGCTTCGGCCTGGTCAATGCGGCCAAGGCGATCAAGGGCCCGGGCCAGTTCGCCAGCAACTGGGCGGCAAATGTGACCTCCGGCTACGACAGCACCTTCAGCAATGACATCTCCGGCGCCGGCGGCCTGACCAAGAACGGCGCCGGCAGGCTCACGCTCAGCGGCAACAACAGCTACACCGGCGGCACCAGCGTCAACGACGGCGTGCTCGCACTGTCGGGCAGCCTGCGTTCGGATGTCATTGTGCTCAACTCGGCCACGTTCGAATCGCGCGGCGGTGTCATCAACGGCGGCTACAGCCTGGCCAACAACACCGGCACCACCGCCATCGAATTGGGCAAGGGCTTGACCGTCACCGGCCAGGCCAGCCTGAAGGGCAACCTGCTGTTGCTGCCGGAAGCGGCTGGCTACAACGTCGGCAGCAGCGAGAAGATCGTCAAGGCCGGCGCGCTGCAGGGCACCTTCGACCGCGTGCAGTACGCCAACAACTTCTTCTGGACTGCTTCGCTCGCCTACGACCCCACCACCGTCACCGCCACGTTGACCCGCAATGCCTCCGCTGCCAGCGCGCAGGCAGCCGGTGCGCCGCAGTCGGTGGTCAACGGTGCCACGCAGGCCGATACGCTGGTCAAGGTGCTGGATACGCGTGTGGCCTCCGGCGATACGGATAACCTGGGTGGCCTGATCAGCGCTACCGGCGCGCTGCTGGCGGCCAACGATGCGCAGGTTGCCGCATCGCTGCCGACCCTGGCCGGCCAGGTACACGGCATCGAGCGCACGCTGGGCTTCCAGTCCGCACTCAACGATGCACGTGTGGCGGCCGATCGCCTGCCCTACCTGGCCGACACCACCACGCTGACCACCTGGATGCAGGGCAGCTATCTGGACGGCGAACTGGGCGGCAAGGGTTCCGACTCGGCCGATTACACCCAGCAGGCCACCACCGTCGGCGTGGATCTGCCGATGGGCAGCGCCGGCACCGTCGTGGGTGCGGCGCTGAGTTCGGGGCAGGACCGTGCGCACATCGATGCGTCGGCCAGCCGCCTGCGCTCGGACCGTTACGCGATGACCGCGTATCTGTATCAGCCGATCGGTCAGGCCTATGTGTCGGGGATCGGTTCCTACGGCATGAGCAATGTGGACACCGAACGCACGGTGCAGGCCGGCAGCATCGGCGAGCGCCTGCAGGATCGCCGCCACGACACCAACTGGTCGCTGCGTGCCGAAGTCGGCCTGATGCCGCAGGCAGGGCTGTCGCCGTTCATTGCCTCAGGCGTGGTCAGCCAGACCCAGGATGCCTTCAGCGAAGCCTCGGCCACCGGGCTGGGGTTGAGCGCCAACAGCGACACGTTGCGTGCCGGCTATGGCGAGGTGGGTGTGCGCGGTCATCTGGTGCGCGGCAAGTGGGGCTTCGATGGCTTGATCGCCTACCGTTCGCTGCTCGGCAATCCGAACTCGGACTTCACCGCCTGGTTCACCGGTCTGCCGGAAGCGCGCTTCAACGTGGCCGGCGAGCCGGTGTCCAAGCAGTCGGCGCGTGCCTCGGTGGGCGTGCGTTACCAGCTCAACGACGCCTTCTCCATCTATGGCAACGTGGGCGCCGAGCGCGGTCGTTCCGATGCCAACAGCATCAATGCCAATGTCGGCTTGCGCTGGCAGTTCTGATCGCGACCGGCACCCGACCGCACTTGGTCACTGCAACCACCGATGCCATGCAGCACTGTGCATCAGGCAAAAAAAAGCCCCGGCAATGCCGGGGCTTTTTGGTCTGCGGTGAATCAGAAGCTCCAGCCCCAGGTGACCTGGCCGCCGTATGCGGTCTGGCCATCACCGTTGAGTCCCTGCAACGACAAGGCCATGCGGCTGTTGGGCGAGGTGATGAGGCTGACGCCCAGTTCGCCGACCACCGCGTTCTTGGCCAGCGTGACGCTCTGCACCGAGAACTGCGAACCGCTGCCGACAAAGCCGGCCGACCGCTCCACGGCGCGGTCGCCGAACGCATGCCGCCAACCCACCGAGGCGTACACCCCGGCCGCCGCACCCAGCTGCCAACGCCCGCGTACGCCCACCGTGCTGGTGGTGTACTCGTCCTTGGCACTGTCCACCGACAGCCCGGCAATGCCGCCGCGCTCGTCGAAGCCGTCGGTCTTCAGGTGCGTGTAGTCCGCCGCAACGAAGGGGCTGTACACCGCATTGCCGGTGCGCAGGTTCCAGGCCGCTTCCAGCGACACGGTGACGGCCTTTGCATCGTAATTGCTGGTCAGCCGCTCTTCGAGCACGCCGGGCAGCATCACCCGACGGCTGCTGTCCACGCTGTAATCCGCGTAGTCGACCGCAGCCTGCACAGCGAACGCGGACCAATCGGCCTGCGCGTAGATGCCGGCATGGGTGCCATCGATGTCGGAACGATCCAAGGATTCGCGCGAGCGGGTTTCGATGTCCTGATTACCGACCGCGACACCGACCACGCTGCGCTCGCCGATGCGCCGTTCTGCACCGGCCATGACGCCGTTGTCCTCGCGCCGCACCGAAGCGGTGTTGGCATCCCCATCGACACGATTGGGCAGGCTACGGCCGGTGATCCAGACCGTGGTATCGCCCACCCGCGCATCCTGACTGTCGCCACGCAGATGATTGCCGACGCCGCTCAGCAGGAAGCGGCTATCCAGCAATGCAGTCGCCGTGCTGGCATGGCTTTCGCCCGACAGCGAGGCAAACGCCGTGCTGATCGCTTGCGGGTCGTCGGGCAGACGCACTACCGCTTGGTAGACCGGGCTGGTGGTCGGCAAGCCATCCACCGCAGCTGCGGCGGCCTGCTGGTTGGGCGCGGTGACCGCATCGACCATGGCCACGGTGTTGCGACCAAACGATACCGACAATGCCGTGGCACTGGCGCTGACATTCGGCGTGACGAAGGCGTAGTCGGAAACGACGTTGGTGAATTGCCCGGTCAGCCCGCCAGCGGCGCTGATGACCGGGATCTCGGTGAACAACGGCAGGTCCGTCGCACGTACCAGTTGCAGGGTGCTGCCAGGTGCCAGCGTGGCCGCCCCGCCCACGCTGATCGGTGTCACCGTGCCGCCCGCACCCGGCGTGACCTGCAGGGTGGAGCCATTTGCAAGCGCGACATTGCCGCCGACGCTGATCGTGCCCGTACTGCCGCCGATCGCCACGGTGCCACCGGAGGTCAGGCCGCCGATGCTGCCGCTGCCGGTGAGCGTGCCGCCCGGGCCCACCGTGACCGGCCCGCCCAACGCGGCGCCCGGATTGGCCGGGTTACCCACGCTCAGGGTGCCCGCGACGATGGTGGTCGGGCCGGTGAAGCCACTGCTGTTTGCGGTGACCAGCAAGGTGCCCACACCATCCTTGAGCAGACTGCCGGTACCCGACAGGATCCCTGCGTAGGTGCCATTGGCGGTCTGCTGGAACACCAGTGCGCCGGCATTGGCGATATTGCCCTGCAGGCTGTCGGTATCACCAATCAATGTGCCCGCATTGATCGTGGTGCCACCGAGATAGGCGTTGACACCATCCAGCGTCAACGCGCCCGCGCCGTTCTTGATCAAGGTACCGCTGCCGGTGATGTTGCCGGCAAACGTGCCATCGCCTGCCTGGTCGAACACCAGTGTCGCATTGTTGACGATATTGCCCTGCAGGCTGGTGGTGGTACCGATCAGGCTGCCGCTGGCAATGGTGGTGCCACCGCTGTAGGTATTGGGCGCAACCAGCGTCAACGCACCCGTCCCCTGCTTGACCACACTGCCAGTGCCGCTGACCGCGCCGGCGAACACACCATCGCTGGCCTGATCGAACACCAGCGTGGCGTTGTCGACAATATTGCCTTGCAGGCTGGTGGTGTTGCCGATCAGGCTGCCGGCGCTGATCACGGTGCCGCCGGTATATGTGTTGGGCCCGAGCAGTTGCAGCGCGCCGGTGCCGGCCTTCTGCAGCGAGCCGGTGCCGCTGAGCGTGCCGGCATACACGCCGCCGGTGTTCTGGTTGAACACCAGTGCCGCGTTGTTGGCGATATCGCCCTGCAGGCTGCTGGTATCGCCGATCAAGGTACCGGCCGTGATCGTGGTGCCGCCGGTGTACCCGTTCGCACCGTTGAGCACTAGTGCGCCGGCGCCATCCTTGATCACGTTGCCGGTGCCGGTGATCGAGCCGGTGAACACGCCATCGGCCACCTGGTTGAACGCCAGCGTCGCATTGTCGACGATGGCTCCCTGCAGGCTGGCGCTGTCGCCAACCAGCGTGCCGGCGTTGACCGTCGTGCCACCGGTGTAGCTGCTGCTGCCATCCAGTGTCAGCGTGGAAACCCCATTCTTGATCAACCCACCGGTGCCGGTCACAGCACCGGTCAAGGTGAGATCGTTGCTGCCCGCAAACGCGACTGCACCTGCCAGCTCGACTGCGTTGGTCACTGTCAGTGCCTGATCGGTATCCAACGTGGTGCCGGTCGCGGCGGTCAACGTTCCGGTGCCCAGCGCCTGTGCATCACCCAGCACCAAGCTACCGCTGGCAAGTACGGTACCGCCGCTGTAGTTGCCGGCTTCGGCAAGCGTCAACGCACCCGTCCCCTGCTTGACCACACTGCCGGTGCCGCTGACTGCGCCGGCGAACACACCATCGCTGGCCTGATCGAACACCAGCGTGGCGTTGTCGACGATATTGCCTTGCAGGCTGGTGGTGTTGCCGATCAGGCTGCCGGCGCTGATCACGGTACCGCCGGTATAGGTGTTGGGTCCGAGCAGTTGCAGCGCGCCGGTGCCGGCCTTCTGCAGCGAGCCGGTGCCGCTGAGCGTGCCGGCATACACGCCGCCGGTGTTCTGGTTGAACACCAGTGCCGCGTTGTTGGCGATATCGCCCTGCAGGCTGCTGGTGTCGCCGATCAAGGTACCGGCCGTGATCGTGGTGCCGCCGGTGTACCCGTTCGCACCGTTGAGCGATAGTGCGCCGACGCCATCCTTGATCACGCTGCCGGTGCCAGTGATCGAGCCGGTGAACACGCCATCGGCCACCTGGTTGAACACCAGCGTCGCGTTGTCGACGATGGCTCCCTGCAGGCTGGCGCTGTCGCCGACCAGCGTGCCAGCGTTGACCGTCGTGCCACCGGTGTAGCTGTTGCTGCCGTCCAGTGTCAGCGTGCCGGTGTTGGTCTTGATCAAGGCGCCACTGCCGCTGATATCGCCGGCAAGCGTGAGGTCTGCCGGATTGTCGACGCTCAGCGCAGCGCCGAGGACGACCGCATTGCCCACAGTTGCGGCAACAGGGTTGGTCAGCACCGCAGCGCCGACCACCGACAAGCTGCCGGTGCCCAGCGCGTTGTTGCTGCCGATCGACAAGGTGCCATCGCTCAGCGCGGTCCCGCCGGCATAGCTGTTGTTGCCACTGAGCGTGAGCGTGGATGCACCGGTCTTGATCACGCTGCCGGCACCGCTGATGGCGCCAGTCAGGGCGAGATCGTTGCTGCCTAGCAGCGTCACCGCACCGTCGAGCACCACCGCATTGCCCACGGCCAATGCCTGATCGGTATCGAGGCTGGTGCCGGCTGCCGCGGTCAGCGTGCCGGTGCCCAATGCCTGCGCATCGCCCAACACCAGCGTGCCGCCGCCGAGCGCGGTGCCGCCGGTGTAGGTATTGGCGGCGCTCAGCACCAGCGTGCCGGTGTCGAGTTTCTGCAGCGTGCCGGTGCCGCCGATGCCCACATCGATGGTGCCGGTGACGCCAGGGTCGACCCGGATGATGGTGGTGGCCGCATTGGCGCTCAATGCACCGCCGCCGGCATCGCTCAGCACATACCCGTCGCTGATGAACTGCATGCCGGTAATGCCTTGCGTGCCCTGCACGCCTACATTGTCGGCGGTGCCGGCGAACACGGCAAAACTGTTCTGCCAGTCGCTGTTGCTCAGCCCATCGATCGAGGTCCAGTTGGTGGGGCCTGCAGCCCAGATGCCTGCGCCGCCATCGATGCTGCCATTGGCAATGGTCTGCGCACCATCCCAGAACTGCACGTTGCTGCCGGGCGCCAGCAGCACCACGTTGACCTGCTGTGCCAGCGCGGTCTGCAACGTCAGCTGGGTGGGATCGATCGTACCTGGCAACGTGCCGATGCCCAGGCCGTTGTCGGTCAAGCCACCGGTGTAGTCGATCAGGCGATACACACCGGTGCCGAAGCCGCCGATGTCGGTGATGTTGAGCGTGCCGTCCAGGGTGAGATCGCCATTGACCGCCAACACGCCGGTCTGGCTGGGGATGCCCAGGAACGCGTCCAGCGTGGCAGTGGGAGCCAGGCTCAGGCTGCCGGTGGTCAACACTGCGCCACTGGTCACCACCAGGCGGCCGCCGTCATTCACCGTGACCGCCGCATCGACCACGCCGCTGCCGCTCAAGCTGGCACCGCTGCCCACGGTCAGGCCACCTGCACTGGCCAGCGTGCCATCCACGTCCAGCGTGCCGGCGGTGACCTGGGTGGTGCCGCCGAGCGCGCTGGTGCCGGTGAGCTGCAAGGTGCCGGTGCCGACCTTGTCCAGATTGCCTGCATCGCTCAGGCTGCCGGCAAAAGTGCTGCCGACGTTGTTGGCGCCAAGCTGCAGCGTGGTGCCGCCCAGCACCGCGACGTTGCCCTGCCCGGTCACTGCACCCAAGGCCGCATTGCTGCCGAGCGAGAGCCCGGCACCTGCGGCCACATCCACGGCGCTGGTGTTGCCCAACGCGCCGGGGGCGGCGGCGGCGAGCACGCCGGCCTGCACCGACACCGGGCCGGTGAACGTGTTGCCGCCGGACAAGGTCAAGGTGCCCAGGCCCGTCTTGGTCAAGGCACCCGCGCCACTCAGCACCCCGGTCAGGCCCAGATCGTCCGCGCTGGCAATGGTCAGATCGGCACCGAGATTGACTGCATTGCCCAGTGCCAGCGCAATCGCGTTGCTCAAGGTGGCATTGCCCAGCACCGACAGGCTGCCGACACCGAGCGCGGTGTTGCTGCCAACCGCCAGGGTGCCTGCGTTCAACACGCTGCCGCCGACGTAGCTGTTGGCGCCGTCGAGCGTGAGCGTGGACGCGCCGTTCTTGATCAGACTGCCCGCGCCGCTGATCGGGCCGGACAGGCGCAGGTCGTTGCTGCCGACCAGGTTGAGCGCGCCATCGAGTACCACTGCATTGCCGACCGCCAATGCCTGGTTGCTATCGAGGTTGGTGCCGGTTGCTGCGGTCAGGGTGCCGGTGCCCAACGCCTGCGCGTCGCCCAGCACCAGGGTGCCGCCGCTGAGGGCGGTGCCGCCGGTATAGCTGTTGGCCGCATCGAGCACCAGCGTGCCGGTGTCGAGCTTTTCCACGCCACCGCTGCCGGAAATGGCGACATCGATGCTGGCGGTTGCACCCGGATCCACGCGGATCGCGGTCAACGGCGCAGTCACAGCCAATCCACCCGCGCCGGCATCGGTCAGCTGATAGCCATCGGTGACGAACTGCAGGCCGCCGATGCTCTGCGTGCCCACCACGCCGACGGCGGCTGCGTTGCCGGCAAAGACCGCAAAATCGCCTTGCCAGGTGCTGTTGGCGCTGCCGTCCTGGTTGGTCCAGTTGGTCGCCGCCCCCCAGGTTCCTGCACCGCCGTCGACGGTGCCGTTGGCGGTGGTTTGGACACCATCCCAGAACTGCACGATGCTGCCCGGTGCCGTCACCACCAGGTTGAGTTGCTGGCCGATGGCGGTCTGCAGCGCGAGCTGGCTGAGATCCACGCTGCCCGGAAACAGGCCGATCGCCAGACCGTTGTTGGTGAGCAGGCCGGTGTAGTCGATCAGCCGGTACACACCCGTGCCGAACCCACCGATGTCGGTGATGTTGAGCGTGCCGTCCAGGGTGAGGTCGCCATTGACCGCGAGCAGCCGCGTATTGCTCGGCGCTGCCAATGCGACATCCAAAAACGCACCCGGTGCCAGGGTCAGGCCACCCACGCTGAGCGAGGAGCCACTGGTCAATGCAAGCCGGCCACCGTCGGCGATGGTCACATTGCTTCCCACGTTGCCGGTGGTGCCGGTGCCGGTCAGCGTGCCGCCTAGCGCCACGTTCACTGCGCTGGTGCCCAGGGTGCCGATCACATCCAGGGTACCGCCGCTGACCTGGGTGGCACCGCCGATCGCGCTGTTGCCGAGCAGGCGCACCGTGCCGGCGCCGACCTTGTCCAGATTGCCGCCACCACCAAGGCTGCCGCCAAAATCGCCACCGCCCAACTGCAGCGTACCGCCGGCATCGGTAGTGACATTGCCGGCGCCGCTGAGCGCGCTGATCAGGCCGCCGTTGCTGAGATTCAGCACCGCCCCTGCAACGACATCGACGTTGCTGGCGTTGCCAAGCGACGCAGCGGTGCTCGCAACCAGCGTGCCGGCCTGGATCGCCAGCGGGCCGGTGTAGGTGTTGCTGCCATTCAAGGTCAGGGTGCCGGCACCGGTCTTGATCAAGTCGCCTGTACCGCTGATGCTGCCGCTGACCAGCATGTCCGCACCGTTATCCACGGTGAGCGCTGCGCCAAGCGCGATGTCGTTGCCCAGCGCCACCGCAATCGCGTTGCTCAGCGCTGCATTGCCGACGACCGACAGGCTGCCGGTGCCGAGTGCATCGTTGGCGCCGACCGCAACGGTGCCGGCCGTCAACGTGGTGCCACCGCTATAGCTGTTGCCCGCGTTGAGCGACAACGTGGTGGCGCCATTCTTGATCAGGCTGCCGCTGCCGGTGATGGCACCGTTCAAGCCGAGATCGTTGCTGCCGACCAGCGTGAGCTGATCGTTCAACTGCACCGTATTGCCCAGCGTCAGCGCGGCAGCGGCATCCAGTTCGGCTGGGCCGCCGACCAGCAGCGCACCCACGCCCAGCGCAGCGTCGTTGCCGAGCACCACACGCCCCGCATCCAGCGCAACGCCGCCGCTGAAGGTATTGGCATTGGCCAAGGTCAGCGTGGCAGCGCCTTGCTTGTCGAGACTGCCGATACCGCTGACGACACCGTTGAGGGTGATGTCCTGCGTGCCAGGCAAGGTGAGTGCGCCATTCAACGCAAGCGTATTGCCCAGCGTCACCGCGGTGCTGGCATCCAGTGTGGTGCCCGCGGCGGTGCTCAGCGTGCCCAAGCCCAGTGCCGTGTCGCTGCCGACCACCACTGCGCCGCCCTGCAGTTGCAGTCCGCCCGCCCAGGTATTGTTGCCATTGAGCGTGAGCGTTTGCGTGCCGTTCTTGATCAGGCGACCGGCGCCGTCGACCACGCCATCGAGGGTGAGGTCCTGGCCATCGATGGCGAGTTGGCCGGCGACATTGACCGCGTTCTGCAAGGTCACCGCAGTGCTGGCAGTGAGCTGCGTGCCATCGGCAGCGGTGAGCGCGCCGGTGCCGAGTGCGCTGTCGCTGCCGACCGACAGGATGCCGGTGTCGAGCAAGGTGCCGCCGGTATAGACATTGTTGCCGGTGAGGGCCAGCGCACCGGCGCCCTGCTTGACCAGGCTGCCTGCGCCACTGACGATGCCGGTGACGCCCAGATCGTTGTTGCCGGTGAGCGAAAGCGCACCGTTGAGCACCACAGCGTTGCCGATCGTGGTCGCGGCAGTGGCCTGCAGCTGCGTGCCATCGGCAGCGGTCAGCGCCCCGGTGCCCAGTGCTGCGCCGTCGCCGATCAGCAGCGCGCCTGCATCGAGATCCACGCCACCGGCAAAACTGTTGGGTCCAGCCAGCGTCAATGCAGCATTGCCGTCCTTGACCACGCCACCCACGCCACTGACCGCACCGGTGAGGGTGAGATCCTGGCTGCCGCCGAGCTGCAGATCCGCTTCCAGCGCCACGTTGTTGGCGAGCACGCGTGCGGCGGTGCTGTCGAGCAGTCCGCCGCCGACGGTCAGGGTGCCAAGACCCAAGGCGGTGTCGCTGTCCAGGATCAGGCTGCCTGCACTCAAGCGCGTGCCGCCGGTGTAGCTATTGTTACCGGCCAGGGTCAGGCTGGCGGGGCCCAGCTTGTCCAGGCTGCCCACGCCGGTGATGGCGCCGGTAAGCGTGAGCGCGTTGCTGCCACCCACATTGACCAGGCCGGCCAAGGCAATGGCATTGGACAGCGTGCTGACGGTTGCATTGGCCAGGGTGGTACCGGCTGCTGCGCTGAGCGCGCCAACACCGAGCGCGGTGTCGCTGCCCACCGTCAGTGTGCCGGCGCTGAGCGTGGTGCCGCCGCTGTACAGATTGTTGCCGCTCAGCGTGAGGTCGCCACTGCCGGACTTGATCAGGCTCCCGGTGCCGCTGATCGCGCCACTCAGTGTCAGTGCTTGCGCCCCACTCAGCGTCAGCGCACCTGGAGTCAACGCGATCGCGTTGCTCAACGAGGTGGCCGCCGTGTTTTGCAGGGCCGCATTGCCGGTGACGTTCAACGCACCCGTGCCCAGCGCGGTGCCGCTGGCCACCTGCAAGGTGCCGGCAGTGAGGTTGGTGCCGCCGGCATAGGTGTTCAGGCCACCCAGGGTCAAGCTGCCGGTGCCGAGCTTGGTCAACGCACCGGTGCCGCCAATGGCGCCGCTCAGGTTCAAGGCATTACCGCTGCTGCCCACGCCCAAGCTACCGGTGAGTGCAATCGTGTTGCCCAGGGTTGCCGCAGCGATGGCATCCAGCTCGCCGCCGCTTGCGGTCAGGGTGCCGGTGCCCAGGGCCGCGTTCGAGCCCACCACCAGGCGCCCGGTACTCAAGCTGGTGCCACCGGTGTAGGCGTTGTTACCGGTCAGGGTGAGGTCGCCCGCACCGCTCTTGATCAGGCTGCCGCCACCGTTGATGGCACCGCTCAATGTCAGCGCCTGCGCGCCGGTCCAGTTCAAGGGTCCGCCAAGGCTGATGCCGTTGGCCACCGTCAGTGGCGCACTGCTGCTGAGGTTGGACGCGCCGGTGACGTTCAAGCCGCCGGTTCCCAGTGCCGAGGCACTGCCCAGTTGCAAGGTGCCCGATGCCAGCGTGGTTCCGCCAGCGAAGGTGTTGGCGCCGTTGAGCGCGAGCGTGCCAGTGCCGGTCTTGTTGACACCACCCGCGCCGGCAAGCGTGCCGGTCAGGGTCAGCGCGTTGCCGCTGGCGCCCAGGCCCAGCGTATTGGTCAAGGCAACATTGTTGGCCAGGGTCAGTGGAGCGCTGGTATCCAGCTGCCCACCGGCGGCTGTCACCGTGCCCGCTCCGAGCGCGGTATTGGTTTCGATCCGCAGCGTCCCCGCGCCCAGCGTCGTGCCGCCTGCATAGGTATTGCTGCCGCCCAGGGTGAGCGTGCCGGTGCCGATCTTGTTCAACGCGCCGGCGCCGCTGATGCCGCCGCCAATCCGCAAGGTGTTGGCGCCGCCGATGCCGATGAAATCGTTGAGCACGAACGCGTTCGGCAAGTCGACCGCCGCACTGGAAAGCACGCTGCCGGCGGACACGTTGACAGCGCCTGTTCCCAGTGCGCCATTGGTTCCCACCGTCACTGAGCCGCCGAGCAGGTTGACGCCTCCGCTGAAGATATTGCTGCCGGTCAGGCCCAACGCACCGGTCCCGGTCTTGGTCAGCGCACCGGTGCCGACGATGGGGCTGGCAATGGTCAGGGCATTGGCGCCCTGCAGGGTCAAGCCACCTGCTCCCAAGGCGATGCCGCCGGCAGGCGACAGGCTCAGGCCGGCGGCTGTCGCCTCCAGCGCACCGCCGTTGGCCGTGATGGCAGTGCCTAGCTGCGCAGGATTGGCGAACTGCAGTACGCCGCCATTGAGCGCGCTGCTGCCGAAGTTGCTTCCGCCCCCGACCGACCAGGTGCCGCTATTGACGCGCAGGCTGCCGAAATTGATGTATTGCGCGGTGCTGAGCGTCCCGACGCCGGTGCTGCCGCTGCCAGTGCCGGTGGCCGAATTCTGCAGGATCAGCGTATTGGTGCCGCCTGCGCCGCCATCCACCACACCGGTCTGCGCGAAGCTCAGCAAGCCCCCCGGCCCAAGCAGTTCCAGCGCCAGCCCGCCGCCGCTGTTGACGCTGCCGCCAGTCACCGCCGTGAAGCTGTTGGTGCTGCCCGCCCCCATCGACACGCTGCCGTTGATGGTGCCGGCGTTGACGAAGCTGTTGCCGGTGGCCGAACTCTGGAAGCCGACGCGCCCGTTGATGGTGCCGGTGTTGACCGCATTGACGGTACCGCCGCCGCTGACTGCTATCACCGGCGTATCCGAACTCAGCACCGACAGGTTCAACAATGCACGGCTATCGATCAGCCCGGCATTGTTGATCTGCACGACGCCATTGCTGGCCGAGGTGATGCCAAGCGCCATGCCATCGAGATTGAGCAGGTTCGCCCCCAGTAGGCCGCCGGTGCCGTAAATCGCGCCGGTGGCGAGATTATTGGCGGTCACCGCGGTGGAGCTGGCATTGCCCATGCTGACGCCGGTGCTCAACACCGACAACAGGCCGAGCGCCGAGGGGTCGATCGTACCGCTGTTGTTGAGCGTGGCATTGGTGCCGGTGAGCGCAATGGCGGTGCCGCCCAGCAGCCCGGCGGTCATCTGCGTGCCTGCCGCAACGTTGATGGTCAGGTTGTTTGCGCTGCTTGCGAAGCTGTTGCTGGTGATTGGCAACCCCGTGCAGGTGACGGTGGCGCCCGCTGCTGGAAGTGCAGGTGTGCACGCCCCCCAGGCCAGCATCGGTGCGGCGGCTCCCACCGCCAGCACGACTAGGCTCGACACGCTGCGGCGGGTTGCCCCGGGCTTGCGCCGCCGACGTACCAGCTCGTGCGTCACCACCCAATTACCAATCGCCGCGTTCCAGACCAGCGCAAATGCACGATTCATTTTATTCCCCCTGTATCGCCGTGCAGAGACTCACGCACACACACACGCGCTCTCCAACAGCAGAAAGTTGATTTACTGTCGAGTCGGTTTAAAACAGCTTGTGCCGTACCAACCGGTATCGCCTACGGATGAGGACGTTTAATACCATTCCCTGCGAATAATAGTGGGAGATTAATAGGGAAAGCGCCATGCCTGAAACTGTGCCGAATATCACTAACCAGGAAACTATCCATGACACACGCCCAAACTGTCGACTGGTTTACTCGTGCCCGTCAGCGTTATCGCGCTACCTCATGCGGCAGGCGCCACAGATCATGTGCGGCAGAATTCAAATAAAAACATGGCATAATTCAGCGGTAAAGCGGAATATGGCTGGATGAGTCCGAATGCTTTAAAGCGATCTGATGCGGTCACCTGGATATTGGCGAGCCGAACCATTTCGACTACAAGTTTCCGTGTGGATGTTGCGGTGCAGGAGTGAAAACCTGATCAATGCAGTGCCGTCATTTGATTTAATGAGCCCGCTTTTACCATTAAGACCACCACCAACTGTCGACGCCATTCATTGATTGCGGTATTTGTGTGCAGCCACTCCGCCCGTCCAGTTTATTGTCGCGCTCGATATCCTGCGATGGAGTTTATTGAAGAGGCCGGCTTATTCGAAAAGGTTTTAGTGCCCGATGATCGTCACCTGTCAACGACCTCGGTTTGTTTGTAGTAGCCAGGCAGTGTGTGATCTTCAACACGGAAACTGACGACATGACGCTCGCTTTGGACACCAAACAGCAGCAACAGCAGTTCGACTGGTCGGGCGTGCCGATCGACCTGGGTGGCATGGAGCCGCTCGATCAGATCGCGCGTCTGCTGTGCCATGCCCTGGTTGCGCCTGCGGCCGCACTGACCATCGTCGAGGGCGGCCGCGTGCGCGTGCTGGCGGCGCGCGGCATCAGTGCCGCCCATGTCGAGCAGGCCATTGAATTGTGCCGGCATGCGTCTGCGGCGCCCAATGGCGTCACGGAACTGATCGAACCTGCCGCCCTTGCCCCGATCCAACTGGGCGACGCCGCCTTCCCGGGCTTGCCGGCGCGCTTTATTGCCTGCGTCCCGGTCGGTGCACCGCAGACCGGCGTCTCCGGCACCTTGTGCGTGATCGATACGCGCGAGCGTCGCCTGGCCAGCCAGGAACACCAACAGCTGCTGATGTTCGCCAATGTGGCCGCGGCGCAACTGGAACTGCAGTTCGGCGCCGGGCGGCGCGAACCGCACAGCGGCCTGCTCAATGCACGCCAGTTGCAGTCGGACCTGGATGCCCTCGCCTTTGGCAGCCACTGCGTACCGACCATCGCTGCCTTCATCGAGGTCTACGACACCCAGGCAGCCAATGAAGCACGTCAGGCACTGGGCATGCAGCCGCTGGAAGAACTGGTGCGCCACGCCAGCTATGTACTGACGCGCGCGCTGCGCGGCAAGGCCACCGTCTATCACGTGGCACCGATGCGCTTTGCGTTTTTTCTGTTGAATTCCGCGCCCGACGAGATGGAAGACCTGTTGCTTGATCTGCGCGACATGCTGCATGCGCCGATGGACGCAGCCGGCATCCCGATGTCGTTGACCTTTCACGCTGGCGTCGTGCGCTTTGCACCGCAACAACCGGACACCAACGACGTCATGCGCAAGGGGCTGGTGGCACTGGGCGATGCGATCAGCAATCACGCCATCGTATGCTGGTATAGCGCCTCGCACGACGACGCGATCCAGCGTTCGTACCGGTTGGCACTGGATGCCGAAAAGGCGCTGGAAGCAGGCGATTTCCGGCTGGTGTTCCAGCCACGGATCAACCTTGAAGACTTGTCGGTGACCGGCTTCGAGGCACTGTTGCGCTGGCGGCATGCCAGCCTCGGCCCGATCGGTCCGGACGAATTCATCCCCTTGTTCGAAAAGACCGCCTTGATGTGCACCGTTACCAACTGGGTGATCGAAAACGCATTGGTGCAGTTGGCCAGCTGGCGTGCGCAGGGGCTGGACTTCTCCATGTCGATCAATCTGTCTTCGCGCGATTTTGGCAACCGCAATCTCGCCGCAGACGTCATCCATCGCTGCAGGGAGCTGGCCATCCCCACCCAGCGCATCGAGCTGGAGATCACCGAGGGCCGCTGGCTGCGCAGCAATGTGGAGGCCGTGCCACGGCTGCGCGCCCTGCGTGACGCCGGAGTCAATGTCGCCATCGACGACTTCGGCACCGGCTACAGCAACTTCGGTTACCTCACCGAGCTACCGGTCAACGTGCTCAAGCTTGATCGCTCCCTGGTGACCGGTATCGCCACCAAGACCGGCATGCAGTTGCGCGCCGAGGCGGTGGTACGCCTGGCCAGCGCGCTGGGATATCGCACCGTTGCAGAAGGCATCGAACACGCCGACGAAATCGCGCTGCTGCGCAGTTGGGGATGCGATGAAGCGCAGGGCTATCTGCTTGCCCGGCCGATGGAGGCGGAGCTGGTGGCGGCCTATGTGGCAAGCGCGGTGGCAGAACAGCGCTTGCCGTGATCCGAGCTGCCCGCGTGCAGTCGGCGCGTGCATCGTCCTTGATCGACCCACACTACGCCGCCCTCGCCTCCTGCAGTGATGTGCGTGGCAACGCAGCGCGCACGCTGCGTTGCCACACGGCCATCAACTCAGATCGTGCAGGTCCTTGCCCAGCGGCGGACCTAGCGTCCAGTCGGAAAAACGCACCTTCAGCCCGGCACGCTCCGGCGTGCAGCACATCGGCCCGACCTGGTACGTATCGGCAACAGGAAACGGGCAAAGCCGCACCAGCGGCCAGGTCCGGCCATCGGCCGACACCTGCAGGCGCAGAACGCCGTCGGCAACGGTGGCGCGTATCCAGAAGTCCTTGGGGTCGGCCTCGTAAGGGCCGGTCGCCCAGTCCGAGACCGGGTTGGTCAACACGCTACTGAGCATCGCGCGGCCATCGCTCAGTTCAATACCCGCCTTGACCCAATGCTGCTCGTCCACACGCACCATGATGCCGGCCTGATCGTAGAGCGACTCGTACTGCGCGCGCACCCGCAACTGCGCAGTGAAGCGCGCTGCGGCGGTGATACCGAAAAAATGCCCGCTATCGCGCGTGAACCCGTAATGCGTCTTGCGCCAGAAGTCGGTGGCCTTGTCGGTGACCACGTCCAAGGTGCCGCCGCTGATTGCGACGGTCCGTGGCCGATTGAGCCAGCTGCCGTCCTGCCACTGCGTGTCCTGCGCCATCGTGTTCTCCGTCTTGGGTTGCCTGGCAAGCACGCCGCCGCTGATGGCCATTCCCATCGCGCCGCCCAGCAGGCGTCTGCGTGCACCGTCTATCGCATCGTGAGTCATTCGGGGTCGTCCATGCGCTTGAAGAACTGCATAGTCTAGCCGTGCGGTGGCTCAGGGCATGCATGCGTGGGCCGTGCTGCAGATGGCTGGCATCGCCGCGACGCCAGCGTCGATCTGGCGCCAGCCCATGCTGTCAGCGCTGGGCGAGCGCGTAGTCCAGCGCCGCGCAGATCGCAGCCACCTGCGCGGCGTTGCACTGCGCGGGCGTTGCGCGCGGGCTGTCCGGATACACCTCGGTGGTGGTGCGATAGCGCGCGTCGGTGACGCCCGCGCACAGGCCAAGACGCCGCACCGGGTAGTTGATGACGCCAGGAGCGACCACCGCTGCGCCGATGATCTGGCCGTTCGCATCGGCAGGTGCGATATGGGTGACCTCGGCGACGGCGGCAACGATGGCCTGCTGAAACTGCGGTTGCGGATCTTCGCTATCGCCCACCAGGTAAAACCCATCCGGAATGCTGCCGGGCACGAAGTCGACGCCATCACGCGCCGCCAGGGCCGGACGAAATTCGCTTTCGTCGCTGTCGGTGGTTTCGTGCAGATCGATATGCACCAGCATCTGGCCGGCCACTGGGGCGACCAGCTGCATCAATGCCGCCGACTCGGCGGCCGGGCTGTCTTGGCGAAACGCGCGATTGGGGTCGATGGCATCGGCATTCCAGCGCTGGATCCGCTCGTAGCCCCATGGATTGACGCAAGGCACCACCAGCAGATTGAGCTTGCCTGCATAGGCCGCCGCGCGTTGCTGCAGAAACTGCAGCGCGCCCTGCACGCCGCTGGTTTCATAGCCATGCACGCCACCGGTCACCAGCGCGCAGGGCAAAGCGGCGTCCCACGCCACGCTGCGCAGCGCGATCAACGGGTATTGCTCGGATGCCGCCGGGATCGTTCCGTAATGCACGCGCTCATAACTGGCATCCAGTGCATCGATCACTTGCACCACATCGTCAGCATGACTGCGCTGACGCAGCTGGCGTGCGCGCCATGCAGCGCGCTCTGCCTCGCCCCAGGGCTGCCGTGGTGTGCCGATCGGATACGCCATGCGCTGTGTCATTACCGGTGCCGTCCAATGAAAGACGGCCAGCGTAAGCGCTCCGAGCATGGCGGTCCATTCGACGACGAACCCGATGATGGCAACCGCCCGTAAGGTCGAGTCCGGTTAGGGCCGACTTTGCGAGTGTGCGCGTCGACAAGTCCCGCGACAACGGGCGCGTCACCTTCGGCAGGCGCAATGTCGTGACGAAGCGGTCGTTGGCTTGACGCTGCGTGTGCGCTGACACGGCTGCAATACTTGTCGGTCGCAAGGGCCAACGCAGACGCGCTGCCATGCAGTGGCATCCCGAGCCTTCCATCAACCCTCAGGGAGCCAGCCCGGGCCGCCGATCAGGAAAATTCTGCAATGGATGCAAATCCTGCAGTCGCCTGGGTGAGCGCGCCGGGGAATGGGCAGATATTTCCCTGCAATCGATCGCGTGCGCGCGAGGACGAGTGAAAAAACTTCCCAGGGCCTGACGATGCATTGCACATCAACCTCTGCGTCACAGCTTGGCCGAGCAAGGCAAGACGCAAATGCTTCAAAGAACACACACAACTGCAATCGATTGTTCAGGCCGATCTGCTGACGCGGCGGAGGTGTCCGCAAAAACGCCGCAGGCCCTGCACGTGACGTGCAGGGCCTGCGGTCCGCTGCAGCGAGAACGGCGCGCCGGATGCGCGCCGCACGCTCGCCTAGACGGCCTCTTCCTGAGGTTTGGCTTGCTTGGAACGCCCACCCTTGCTGCCGATCCGCGACATATGATCGCGATCGCGGCTCACGGCCTGGCCGCCCTTGCGGCCAGCTTCGCGTGCCTCGTCGCTGGTGAATTCGTGTGCGTTCCCGCTGGCATGTGCTGCCTTGCCGCCGCTGCTCGCCAACACGCGGCGCTTTTCAGGATCCAATGCGGCAAAACCGCGCCGGCTACGAGTACTGCTTTGTCCGTCTTCCACTGTGCCTCCTCTCGATGCGTCGATCACGCCACTGGTAGGAGGGGTAACGCAACTATCGTGCCAAGCCGTGCAGCCATGCGAGACGGCGCCAAGCGCCACAATGCAGGAAAAAACAGCTGCGCTCGCTGTGCAAATCTTGCACTCCTGCCACGCGCCGCAAGAGGGTCCGCGTTTTATCCATCGGTAGCGCTACCAATGCGGCCATAACGGCGAACTGACTGTGCAGCCGTCGCCGCTCCACCGGGCATGCAGCATGGGTCTGATCGATCACTGTCCTGCCCTGTCCACTGCTGTCCAATGCGCCAGAAAACCGGAACCGGGAGCGGCAAGCGATGCGGCTACATGCTGCGCACTGCTCACCGCAGGCCGGCCTTGCTCGGTGTGACCTCTCGCCTGTAGCGCGTGCGCATCACGTAGCGACACCCGCGCGGGCGTGCTTCGCACACCGCGTTGCCCGTTGAGACGCGCCGACGATGGTGCGCGGATCGCCGCACGCGGCGCTCAGCAGATCGCGCTCATCCCGCTGCCTGCTCCAGCGCCATGCCGAAGCGGTCGTCGCACTGCGCTGCCGCCTCGGACAAGGCAGCGCCCACCAGCAGCAAGGTCGGCAAGCCCGGCAGCATGCCGGCGGCGGTAAGTCCCAGCTCGCCCAGGGTGGTCAGCCGGCGTTGCTGCTCGGGCCGGGTGGCGGCCTGCACGATGGCCGCCGGCGTGCTGGCCGGCAGATGCGCCAGCAACGCGGTAGCCAAGGCATCGGCACGCCGCAGGCCCATGTAGATGCCCAGCGTGGTGCCGCTGGCGGCCAGTGCGCCCCAATTCGGCTCGCCGTGATCGTGCGTATGCGCGGTGACGAAGGTAATGCCGTGGCAATGGCTGCGATGGGTCAGCGACACTTCCAGTGCGGATGCGGCGGCGAATGCGGCACTGACGCCGTTGATGATCTGCACGCCCACACCGGCGCGGCGCAGGAAGCTGATCTCCTCGCCCGCGCGCCCGAACAGCAGTGCATCGCCGCCTTTGACGCGCACCACGCGCAAGCCCTGCAAGGCGTAGCGCCGCATCAGCCGGCAGATGAAGTCCTGCGGCGTCGAGCGGCAGCCACCGCGCTTGCCGACCCGGATCACCCGCGCCTGCGGTGCGAGTTCGACGATCTGCGGGTTGGCCAGATCGTCCAGCAGAAGCACCTGCGCGGCAGCCAGCGCCTTGACCGCCTTGATGGTGAGCAGATCCAGATCGCCGGGGCCGGCGGACAACAACACCACATCACGCGCGCAGGACGGAATGACTGACATGAGCAGGTCTCGCAATATGTGGAGGTCGGGACAGGCACTCAGGCGTGTCGGGGTTGCCGGCACAGCCGGGTGAGTTGCGGAACACAGGAGCCGCAGACCGTGCCGCAGCCCAGGCGTTGCTTGAGCTGGTGCAGGTCGGCGCCGTCGTCGATGGCGGCATGGATCGCAGCAGTCGACACCTGCATGCAGCTGCAGACGATCGGGTCGCTGGGCGCGCCCAGCGTCTGCGCAAACACCGCCAGCCGCGGGCCGCGCCAGGGCCGGCCTGCCAATGCGCTGCGCAGCAACGCCTGATTGGCCTCGCTGGGCTGCGCCGCGCTGAGCAGCAGGCCGTCGATATGGCTGTGGCCGTCCTGCATGCGCCAACCCACACGACGCAGCAGCCCGCGGCGCAGGTCGCGGTACTCCAGCACGTCTGCGCCGGCCGGCAACTGCAATGCGGCGATCAGGCGATCGAGCCATTGCGCATCCGGCGCGCGTTCGCAGGCCGCGTGCAGGACCGCCCAGTGCCCGCCGGCCTCGGCCAGCGGCTCGGCATGCAGCCGCAGCGATGCATAGCCGCAGTCGCGCAACAGCGGCTGCAGTGCCTGTTGCAAGGCCAACGCATCGCCGCGCCGGGCAGCGAGCAGATGCCAGCCGAACACCGCCTTCTCCACCCGCACCGCCGCATGCTTGAGCTCGGGCTGCTGCGAGCGCGCATCCACCGCGGGGCTGCTCACTTCGTTGATGCCGCCGCTGGACAGGTGCTGCCCGCTCCAATGCATTGCGGCGAACACGCTGCCCGAGCGCAGTTCGTCGGACAGTTCCAGCGGCAGCACCAGCGCACCGCGCTTGCTGGCGATCTGCACCAGCTCGCCGGCGACCAGGCCGCGCCGCGCTGCGTCGTCCGGATGCATGCGCAACGCGGGTTCGGGGCTATGCGCAAACGCTGCCGGCACGCGTCCGCTGCGCGACATGCCATGCCATTGATCGCGCAGGCGGCCGGTCAGCAAGCGCATCGGAAAGCGGGCCGAAGTCGGCTCGGCCACCTTGCGATACGGCGTGGCGTGGAAGCGCGCGCGCCCGTTGCCGGTGGCGAACACGCCATCGGTATAGCGCCGCGCCTGCCCGTGTGCGGCACCGGCAGGGAACGGCCACTGCTGCGGCGCGTCATCCAGCAGCGGGTAATCCAGCCCGCCGATGTCCAGATCGCGCCCCACCGTCAACGCGCGATGCTCGTCGAAGATCTGCACGGTGCTGTCGAAGCCGAACAGCCCTGCGCCGCTGGCAGGTGCCAGACGCGCTTCTAGCCGGCGTGCTACTTCGCGGGCGATCCACCAGTCCGCGCGCGCCTGGCCCGGCGCGTCCACCGCCTTGCGCACGCGGGTGATACGGCGCTCGGAATTGGTCACGGTGCCGTCCTTCTCGCCCCAACTGGCGGCCGGCAACAGCACGTCGGCATACGGCACGGTGTCGGTGCCGGAAAACGCATCCTGCACGATCACCAGTTCGGCCTGTTCCAGTGCGGCGCGAATGCCCTCCACCTCCGGCATCGAATGCACGGGGTTGGTGCAGACGATCCACACCGCTTTCAACGTGCCCGCACGCAGACGCTCGAACAACTGCACGGCCGGTGTGCCGGCCGTGGCACTCAGACGGCCGGCGGGCAACTGCCACAGACGTTCCAGTTCCGCACGATCGTCGGCATTGCCGATCTCGCGATGCGCCGCCAGCATCGTCGCCATGCCGCCGACCTCGCGCCCGCCCATCGCATTGGGCTGGCCGGTCAGCGAAAACGGCCCTGCGCCCGGCTTACCGATCTGCCCCGTCGCCAGATGCAGATTGATCAGGGCCAGATTCTTGTCGGTGCCCTGCGCGGACTGGTTCAGGCCCATGCAGTACAGCGACAGCGCCGCCGGGCTACGCCCGAACCACTCTGCCGCATGCACCAGGTCCTCGTGCGAGATACCGCAGATCTCGGCGCTCATGCGCGGGGTGTACTCGCGCAGCATGTGCTTGAGGGCGTCGAAATCCTCGGTATGCGCCGCAACGAAACGCGCATCCACCAGACCCTCCCAGATCAGGTGGTGCAGCATGCCGTTGAACAGGGCGACGTCTGTCCCGGGTTCGATCGCCAGGTGCAGGTCGGCCATGACCGCGGTGTCGGTGCGACGCGGATCGATCACGATCCAGCGAATGGCGGGATTTTTCGCCCGCGCCTCTTCCAGTCGGCGAAACAGCACCGGATGCGCATACGCCATGTTGCTGCCGGCAAACAGTACCGTCTGTGCCAGCTCCAGATCCTCGTAACAGGTGGGCGGGCCATCGGCGCCCAGCGCCAGCTTGTAGGCGGTGACCGCGCTGGACATGCACAGGCGCGAGTTGGTGTCGATGTTGTTGGTGCCCAGCAGGCCCTTGGCAAGCTTGTTGAAGACGTAATAGTCCTCGGTCAGCAGCTGCCCCGAGAGATAGAACGCCACCGCGTCCGCGCCGTGCTCCTCGACGATCGCCGCCAGCTTGCCGGTGACGTGGTCGAGCGCCTGATCCCAGCTCACCGCCGCCCGCGGTGCCTGCCGATGACGACGCAGCTCCGGCGCGAGCACGCGCCCCTGCGTACCCGCGGCGGTCTGCGGTAAGGCCAGGCCCTTGCTGCACAACCGGCCATGATTGGCCGGATGCAGCGGGTCGCCTTCGATGCCGACGATGCGTTCGCCATGCGCGTCGTGCTCGCTGTGGATCAGCACCCCGCAGCCCACCCCGCAGTAGCAGCAGGTCGACCGCGTGATGCGATGCATCGGCGCAGACGTCTGCGGCTGTACCGCCGCACCGATCAAAGGTAGCTGCTGGCCGTCGCTCATGCGGCCGGCTCGGCGACTGCATCCGGCAGCGATACCGGCTGCAACACGATCCATACCGCATCGGCTTCCACCTTGACCGGGTAACGCGGCGCGCAGCCCACATCCGGTGCGCAGGCCTGGCCGCTCTGCAAGGCGATCGCCCAGCCATGCAACGGGCAGGTCACCGTGTCGCCGGCCACGATACCCTGCGACAACGGCCCGCCCTTGTGCGGGCAACGGTCGCGCAACGCAAATACCTGATCGCTGGCGGTGCGGAACAAGGCGATCGGTGCAATGCCCTCGATCTCGAGTACGCGCGCACCCAATGCAGGCAGCTCCTGCAGCGCGCACACGCGAATCCACGCGGTCTGCTGCATGCTCATTCCTCCACCGTTGCGGCCGGCGCGGCGATACGCAAGGGTTGGTACTCCTGCTTCCGTTCGCCGGCGATACGCGCCTTCCACGGGTCGACCAGGCCTTCCAGCGAGTACAGCAGGCGTTCGTACAAGGCACGCCGGTTGGCCGCGTCATCCACCACTTGTGCGCGGATGTAATCCAGCCCCACCCGTGCGATGTAGTGCACGGTGCGATCCAGGTAATACGCCTGCTCGCGATACAGCTGCAGAAACGCACCGGTGTATTCGCGCACTTCCTCGGCGGTGCTCACCTTGACCAGGAAGCGGGCGACCTCGGTCTTGATGCCGCCATTACCGCCCACATGCAGCTCCCACCCCGAATCCACCGCAATGATGCCCACGTCCTTGATGCCGGATTCGGCGCAATTGCGCGGGCAGCCGGACACCGCCAGCTTGACCTTGTGCGGGCTCCACATATTGGCCAGCATGGTTTCCAGGTCGATGCCCATCTGCGTGCTGTTCTGGGTACCGAAGCGGCAGAACTCGCTGCCCACGCAGGTCTTCACCGTGCGAATCGACTTGCCGTACGCATGCCCGGACTGCATGCCCAGATCGCGCCAGACATCGACCAGATCTTCCTTCTTGACCCCGAGCAGGTCGATGCGCTGGCCGCCGGTCACCTTGACCATCGGCACCGCGTATTTGTCGGCGACATCGGCAATGCGGCGCAGCTCGCCGGCATTGGTCACCCCGCCCTTCATCTGCGGAATCACCGAGAAGGTACCGTCCTTCTGGATGTTGGCGTGCGCACGCTCGTTGATGAAACGCGATTGCGGATCGTCGATGGCCTCATGCGGCCAGCTCGACAACATGTAGTAGTTGATCGCCGGCCGGCAGGTGGCGCAGCCGTTGGGCGTGCGCCATTCCATGAAGGCATAGGCCTGCGCATGGGTCAGCAGCTTGTGTTCGGCAATGGCGCGCCGCACATCGCCGTGGCTCAGATCGGTGCAGGCGCAGACCGCCTTGGTTTTCGGTGTTTCCTGGAAGTTGGAGCCCAGGCAGTTCATCAGGATCTGCTCGACCAGACCGGTACACGACCCGCAGGAACTGGCGGCCTTGGTGTGCTTCTTCACCTCGTCGACGGTGAACAACCCCTGCTCGCTGATGGCTTTGACGATAGTGCCCTTGCACACGCCGTTGCAGCCGCAGACCTCGTCGCTGTCGGCCATCGCACTGGCACGGTCCTGTCCGCCGGTGCCGGCATCGCCCAGCGCGCTTTCTCCGAAGATCAGTTGATCGCGCTGCGCCCGGATCGGCGTGCCGTCCTTGAGCAGCTTGAAGTACCAGCCGCCATCGCTGGTGTCGCCGTACAGGCAGGCGCCGACCAGCACGTCGTCGCGGATCACCAGCTTCTTGTAGACCCCGCCGGCCGGGTCGGACAGCACGATCTCCTCGCAGCCATCGCCGCCCATGAAATCGCCGGCGGAAAACAGATCGATCCCGGTGACCTTGAGCTTGGTCGACGCCACCGAGCCGCGATAGATGCCGATGCCGAACTGCGCCAGGTGATTCGCGCACACCTTGGCCTGCTCGAACAGCGGCGCCACCAGGCCGTAGGCAATGCCACGATGGTTTGCGCATTCGCCCACTGCGTACACGCGCGGGTCGAAGCTCTGCAGGCTGTCGTTGACCACGATGCCGCGCGCGCAGTGGATGCCGGCTTCTTCGGCCAGCCGCGTATTCGGGCGGATGCCCGCTGCCATCACCACCAGATCGGCCGGGATCTCGCTGCCGTCGGCGAACTTCACGCCAATCACCTCGCCCTGCGCATTGCCCAGCACTGCACTGGTCGCCGTGCTCAGCCTGAACTCCAGCCCGCGCGCGCGCAGGGCCTGCTGCAGCAGATTGCCGGCCACCGGATCGAGCTGGCGCTCCAGCAACCACCCGGCCAGATGCACCACGGTCACGTCCATCCCGCGCAGCTTCAGGCCATTGGCCGCTTCCAGCCCCAGCAGACCGCCACCGATCACCACCGCGTGCCGCTTGCTGCGCGCGGTCTCGATCATCGTGCGGGTGTCCTGGATATCGCGGTAGCCGATCACGCCCTTCAGCTCGTTACCGGGAATCGGCAACACGAACGGCACCGAACCGGTGGCGATCAACAAGCGGTCGTATTCCGCCTCGGTGCCATCGGCGGCGATCACGCGGCGACGCACCCGATCGATGCGGGTGACTTCCTTGTTCAGATGCAAGCGGATGCCGTTGTCCTGATACCACTGCAACGGATTGAGCACGATATCGTCGAACTCCTGCTCGCCGGCCAACACCGGCGACAGCAGGATGCGGTTGTAGTTGGGATGCGGCTCGGCCCCGAACACGGTGATCTGGTACATGCCCGGCATCAGCTTGAGCAGTTCCTCCACGGAGCGGATGCCGGCCATGCCATTGCCGATGACGACGAGTCTGGGTTGCTTCATTGCCTGGATTCCTGTCGACATGTCAGACCCGCGCCGCGCCGGCGCTGGACCATTCGCTACGCCACTGTGTCTTGACCCCGGCCAGCAGCGCCCAACCACCGAGTGCGAACGCAGCGAACATCCACATGCCCATCGCATAACTGCCGGTGTGCTGCTTGAGCACGCCCAGGCCCGCAGCCAGCGCAAACCCGCCGATGCCGCCGGCCATGCCGATCAAGCCGGTCATCACGCCGATGTCCTGCGCAAACCGCTGCGGCACCAGCTGAAACACCGCGCCATTGCCGGCACCCAGACACAGCAGGGTCAGTACGAACAAGGCCAGCGTCACCATTGCCCCGCCCGCGCCGAAGCCTGCGATGCCCACCAGCGCAGCCACCAGCAGATAGACAGTGAGCAAGGCGCGCGTGCCGCCAATGCGGTCCGCAATCACACCGCCCAACGGACGCATCACCGAACCCGCCAATACGCAGGCAGCCGTCGCCCACCCTGCAGTGCGCGTATCGAAGCCGAACTGGTCGTGGAAGTAGCCCGGCAATGCACTGGCAAACCCGGAAAAACCGCCAAAGGTCACCGAATAGAAAAACATGAAGCGCCACGCGTCGCGGTTGGCCACCAACACGCGGCCATAGTCGGACCAGCGCTTGCGCGCGACCGGTACTGGCGCTTCTTTCGCAATCAGGACGAATACGACCAGCGTCAGCAGCAGCGGAATGCATGCCAGTCCGAATACGTTCTGGTAACCGAACGCCAACGCCAGCATCGGTGCGAACAACGCCGCCAGCACGGTGCCGGAATTGCCTGCCCCGGCAATCCCCATTGCGGTGCCCTGATGCTCGGGCGGGTACCAGCGCGAGGCCAGCGGCAGCGCAACCGCGAACGAAGCGCCGGCAATGCCGAGCAACACGCCCAGCAACAACACCTGCCCCATGCTGTGCACGCCGAACTGCCAGGCACCAAACAACGAAGCGATCACCGCAAGTTGTGCGACAACGCCCGCGCGCTTGGCACCGATACGGTCGGCCAGCATGCCCAGCACCAGCCGCAGCACCGCGCCGCACAGGATCGGCACCGCCACCATCAAGGCACGCTGCTGCGTATCGAGCCCCAGCGACTGCGCAATCGGTACCTGCAGCGGACCGAGCAGATACCACACCATGAAGCTCAGGTCGAAATACAGGAAGGATGCGAACAAGGTGGGCGTGTGCCCGGATCGCCAGAACGAGCGCTGCATAGAGACCTCTTCGAATGCGATGGCCAAAAAAAAACGGCGCCCCTCCGGTAAAAACCGGAAGGACGCCGTTGTCCTGGATGCGTGCGGATCGCCGTTGATCCGCTGCATCGTGTTCGTGTTGTGGCAGGTACGCCGTTGCACCTGCACGGAGTCACTACGCAATCAACGTGCCAACTTGCTCACCCGAGCATCACGACGATACAAGTCATTGAAAAATAGCGTTTTGGATGCAGCGCGTCCGATTTCACGACAGCCTACCGACACGCCATTGCAGCTCACCAGTCCCGTCTTTCGTGCAGCCTTGCACCAACAGCGTGCACCCTGTATCGCAGGCTCTGTCGCTTGGCATGACTAACAGCGCCCAACAGAGCTAATACACGGCTGTGCTCGGAAGCCTCATCTAGGCCGCGTGCATACCGCTCAAGTATCTAGGTCAAAAGCCGTGTCAGTCGAGCGCGCGGTGCCCTCGCCGCCCGCGGGACACGGCGTGAATCCGTCCGTGGAGGCTCGGTGGCAGCATCCATGCCGCCACACGGTCCCGCAATCGGCGAGGACACCGCACCAGAGATTTTGCTGGTTGCTTTGAGAAGAGCTACGCACACCGACCATCTCGACTGGTCCTTGCCGGCCCATCGTCGCGGGACCTTACGCGGCATGGATGCCGCGTAAGAGCCTACAGGGACGTACTTGCGGCGTGTCCTGCGATGGTGGGCAGGCAAGGGCCCTGCAACCAAGCCGCAGACCACATGCCTCGCGCCGTTACCGTTGCCTCGGCTGCCGCATGATCCTCTCGGCACCCGGGCTCAGGGCGTATCGAACAACCGGTTGCTGCGGTGGTCGTCCTCGGGGGAAACCACGCCCACGCGCGCGGCAGCGCGCCGATAGTTGTCCAGTCGATGGATGTCGCGCAGCCGCGCGATGTCGTCTTCCTGGATGTCATGCCAACCCCAGCGCTGGAACTGGGTCAGGAACCACTCACCGTCCGACAGCCACGGCATGTTGACCGCGCCATCGCCATGGAAGACCAGCGCTGTCACATCCTTCGCATGTGCCTCGGCTTCGGCATCGGCATCCAGGCAAGCGGCCAGATGCGCGGCCGATACCCCGATATGCTGCGGCTCGGCCAGCCATTGCGCACACTGCGCCCGATTTGCCGGGTCCGCGTCCAGCCAGCGACAGGCATCCAGTACGCAGGCGGTCAGGCGTTCGGTCAACTCGGGTTGCAGCGCGGCGAATTCGCGTCGGCAGGCCAACACCTTTTCCGGATGGCCAGCCCACAGCTCGCCACTGCGGATCACACGGCGACCGCTGCCCTGTGCCTCGGCCACTGCGGCCCAGGGCTCGCCGGAGCAATAGCCGTCGACCAAGCCACTGGCCAGCGCGTCCGGCATCTGCGGTGGCGGGATGCTGAGCACCTCCACGTCGCGCATCGGATCCACGCCGCGCGCGGCCAGCCAGTAATAGAGCCACAGCGCATGCGTGCCGGTCGGGAAGGTCTGCGCAAACACGGCGCGGCGGCCCAGGCTGGCCAGCGCCTGCGGCAAGCTCTGCCCCTCCTCCAGGGCCTGCGCAAGCGCAGGCGCCAGCGTGATCGCCTGGCCGTTGTGATTGAGCGTCATCAACAGCGCCATCGGGCATTGCGGCCCGGCAATGCCCAGGTCGATCGCATACACCAGGCTGGCCAGCGCATGTGCCGCATCGACCTCGCCGGCCAGCAGACGGTCGCGCACGCCGGCCCAGGAGGCCTGCCGCTGCAAGTCCAACTGCAGCCCATGGACGCGATCCAGGCCCAGCCGCTGCGCCGCGACCAGGGGCGCGCAATCGATCAGCGGCATGTAGGCCACGCGCAATACGGGGAGGTCGGCTTGGCTCATGTGTTCATCCCAGCAACTCGGCCATGGCCACGATGCGTCGCGCCACTTCGGCCAGTTTGACGCCCTGCTTCATCGCCTGCTGGCGCAGCGCCGCGTAGGCGTCGGCCTCGCTCAGGCCGCGTTTTTCCATCAGCAAGCCCTTGGCGCGATCGATCAGCTTGCGGTCCTGCAGCGCCTGCTGCACATCGTCCAGGCGCTTGCGCATGCTGCTCTCCTGTGCAAACCGCGCAAGCGCCACCTGCACGATCGGCGCCAGCCGCGCCGGCGCCAGGCCATCGACCACATAGGCGGTGACGCCGGCGCCGACCGCCGCATGGATCAACGCATCGTCGCCATCGCCGGAAAACATCACCACCGGCCGCGGCGCATGTGCATGCAGCATCGACAGTTGCTCCAGGGTATCGCGCGAGGGCGAGTCGACATCGATCACCACCACATCCGGCTGCTGGCTCTGTACCGCGTGCAGCAATGCACCGACCGAGGCTACATCGTCGAGCACCGTATAACCGGCGCGCGTCAGTGCCTGACGCAGTTCGCCGATCGGCTTTTCGGTATCGTTGACCAGCAAGACACGCATTGGCGGCAGCGAGGCGTGGACGTGGCCTGATGGTGCCATGCAACATGCCGTCGGTGCGAGCCATCCTTTCGGAGTACGTCTGATGCCGTTGTTCCCGCTGTTCGCAAACCTGCAAGCACGCGCCGTGCTGGTCATCGGTGGTGGCGAGGTCGCCACGCGCAAGGTGCTGGCGCTGCTCAAGGCCGGTGCGCAGATCCGCCTGTATGCGCATGCGCTCTCGCCCGAACTGGCGGAACTGATGCAGGCTGGCCGTTTCGAACAACTGGACGGCGAGTTCGATCCCGCTTGGATCGACGACGTGTGGCTGGTGGTCGCCGCCACCGACGATGGCGGGCTGAATCAACGCGTCGCCGCTGCTGCCGGCGCGCGTCAGCGCCTGGTCAATGTGGTGGACGATGCCGAGTTGTCGACCTATCAGGTGCCCGCCATCGTGGATCGCGACCCGCTGGTCATCGCCATTTCCTCCGCGGGCGCTGCACCGATGCTGGCACGCCGCCTGCGCGAACGGCTTGAACGCGAACTGGATGTCTCGGTCGGTCGCTTCGCCGGCATGTTCGCGCGTCACCGCGAGCGCATCCGCAGCCAGTTTCCCGACATGAACCGGCGCCGGCGCTGGTTCGATCGCGTCATCGACGGCGACGTGCCGCTGCTGCTGCAGGCCGGCAACGACGACGCAGCCGAAGGCGCCTTTATCGCGGCACTGGACGATGCCGGCGCGGTGCCGGCGCGCGGCAGCGTGCAACTGGTCGGCACCGGGCCGGGCGATCCCGGCCTGCTCACCATCAAGGCGCTGCGTGCGATGAATCTGGCCGACGTCCTGCTGATCGGCGACGACATCCCCGACGCGGTACTGGAACTGGCAAGACGCGATGCCGCACGCCGCGCCTTGCCGCGGCAGGCCGACGCACAACAGCATCTGGTGCTGCAACTGGCCGCAGAAGGCCTGCATGTGGTCGCGTTGCGCAGTGGCGCCGGCTACAGCGATGCCGATGCTGCGGCCATCGAAGCAGCGCTAAAGGCGCGTGGCCTGGCCTGCGATCGGGTGCCAGGCATTGCTGCGGGGCTTGAAATCAACGCATGAGCGCTGCGCGTATGCGTCTACGGCACTTCAGGCCTTCGGAAAGCGCTTGCGCGCACTGTCGCGCACATCGATATCGAAGGTCACCTGCAACGCCGTCGGTTCGGCATGGCCAGCACCGGCATCGAAGCTGAAGCGCAACCCCTCGCGGCTGGGCAATTGCCGTGCATGCTGTTCCAGCGCATCGCGCGGCACCGACAACTGCCAATGCTCGGCAGTGCAATTGCAGGCCGCGTCACCGTCGCTCAGGCTGACGCTGTGGCGCAGCAGTCGCGCGCCCTGCCCGCTCGGCAAGCGGCTCAGATTCTCGACCGTGCGCCCGGCAAGCAAGTCGGCCAGTTCGGCTTCGTCGATGCGGAAGCGCAGTTGCTGAGCTTCAATCTGGATTTTCATGAATGAGCTGACTCCACTGCTCGGGCGTATTGCAATTGACGAACGCGGCGCGTTCGCTGGCGGTGACAGCGATGCGATGGCATTGCAGCGCAGCCTGCAGGGCGCGCAGCGAGCGTGACGAACCGGGGCCGGCCATCAGCGCAGTGAGCGCCTCACGCACCACGCCATCCACGTACAGGCGCATCGGCAGCATCTGGTCTTCAAAGGTAACGCAGCGCCGATGCGGTGGCGCCAGCAGCCGCTCCAGCAACGACCGGGACAGCAGCGGCATGTCGACCGGCACCACCACCAGTGTCGTTGCATCGGCGAGCCGATCGATCACGCTGGCCAGGCCGCCAAGCGGCCCCAGGTCCGGCTGCGCGTCGGCAATCCCGGCGTAGTCCGGGCGATCGCCGCTGATCACCACATTATGCGCGCCGGCATCGCGCAGCAACGCCTGCATGTGCTCCAGCAATGGACGTCCGCGCCACTGCAGCAGCGCCTTGTCCTGCCCCATCCGTGAGGAACGGCCGCCGGCCAGCACCACGCCCGTCCATGCAGGCCTCGCGTTCATGCCGCCTGCTCGCCAACACGGCATCGCACGACGTGCAGGTGCAGGCTCATGGCGCGATCGCCGGTGCAGCCGGCTGCAGATGGCCCAGCCCGAACACCTGCGCTGTCGTACCGGGCGCGGCGCCTTCGTCCTGCGGCTCCAGTACCGCCCACGCATTGGCCTGCAACAACGGCGCCACGCGGAACGACTCCTGCTGCGGCAGGATCTGCACGCAGAGCACTCCGGCAGCGCTGCAGGTCAAACGTGCGCGCAGATGCTGCCGCCACAGCGGTCGTGCCTGCATTGGGGTTTCCAGCGCAACCTGAACGCCGCGCTCGGCCGGCATGCCAAGCAAACCGCGCAGCACCGGCTCCACGAAAAAGCGCAGCCCGGCAGCGCTGGCCATCGGATTGCCCGGCAAACCGACATACAACGCACCGTCTGCGAAGCGCGCCAGCAGCACCGGCTTGCCCGGCCGCACTGCAACCTTGTGGAACAGCACCGCCGCGCCATGCCGTGCCAAGGCGTCGGGCACGAAATCGTAGCGACCGCGCGACACCGCACCGGTGCTCAGAATCACCTCGGCGCCCGCATCGCGCGCCTGTGCAAGCGCGAGATCGAAACCGGCATCGTCATCGCCCACCTGTCCATGCCAGACCAGTTCGGCACCGGCTGCCCGCAGCTGGCTGAGCAGATAACTGCTGGTGCCATCGCGAATCTGGCCAGGCCGCAACGGCTGCGCCGGATCGCCAATCAACTCGCGGCCGGTCGCAATCAAGGCCACACGCGGACGCCGCACCACCTGCACCCGCGCACAGCCCAGCCCGGCCAGCAGCATCAGGTGTGCGGCGCGCAAGACGGTGCCGGCCTCGATCACGCGGTCGTGCAAGGCCACATCTTCCCCACGTCGACGAATATGCTGACCGGCGCGGATATCGGCGCGCAGCCGGACGCGACCGGGCCGCGCGTCATCGTGCGCCAGCACGTCCACCTGCTCGATCGGCACTACGGCATCGGCGCCCGCGGGCAAACCGGCGCCGGTCATGATTTCCCACGCGCTGCCAGCCGTGATGCCACCCACATCCTCGCCTGCGGCAACGCTGCCACCGATCACATGTTCGCTGCCGGCGATCGCGCCACGGCCGGCGGTGACCAACGCAAATCCATCCATCGCGCTGTTGTCGAACGCCGGCAACTCCGCCGGGCTCGACAACACCTGCGCAAGCACACGCCCCTCGGCATCGGCACTGTCCACCCACTCGCCGGCAAGCACGGCGATCTGCCGATGGACAATCGCAAGTGCGTCGGCGTAGCTGATCATGAGCAAGGCACGGTCGACCGGTGGATGACCTGGCTAGGATACCGGCCCCCGACGTGGCCGGTACAGGCGCAGCGATCGCGGCATCACCGCACCCTGCTGCACGCATTCCCTCGTCTCGACCAGGGCGCACGTCGCTTGAAGCCGCTAGAACGCAGCGCCTACACGGCAGATCGCAAAGTGACACCCAGTTCCCCCACGGTATTCATGCCGCATGCAACTCGTTGACCTTGTAGGCTGGCTCGCCAGTGCAGTCCTGATTGCCACCTTGATCCGCCAGATCTACAAGCAATGGCGCTCGGATGCGGCACAGGGCGTTTCGCGCTGGCTGTTCATCGGCCAGATCAGCGCCTCGGTGCTGTTCATCCTCTACAGCTACCTGGTCGGCAATGCCGTGTTTATCGTCAGCAACGTGCTGATCCTGCTGACCGCCCTCACCGGGCATGTGCTGCATCGGATCAAGCAGCGTCGGATGGAGCGTCAAGCGGGCAGTATCGGCTAGCGCTGCCGCGTTATTTGGCGCTTTTCTTCGCTGGCTTGCGCGGCTTGGTGGGTCCGGTTGACTTGCTGGCGGCGGGCCGCGTTGCGGCCTTTTTCGCCGCGGTCTTGGGCATTTTCTTCGTCGTGGACGTGCGTGCCGGGCTTGCCTTCGCCACGGCACGTTTTCGTGGCCTGGGCATAGCCTTGGCCTGCGCTGCTGGCTCGGCTACCGCTTCGGGCACACGCACGCTGATCCAGGTCGGCGCATGATCGCTGGCCTTTTCCAGCGCACGTACCCACTTGTCCACGCCGGCATCCTGCAGCCCGGGCGCCAGGGTGCGATTGAGCAGCAGGTGGTCGATGCGCAAGCCGCGATCGCGCGCAAAATGCTGGCGAAAATAGTCCCAGAAGGTGTAACTCGGCGTTTCGCCATGCACTGCAAGCAGGCTGTCGGTCCAGCCCTGCTCGAGCAGGGTCTGGTACGCCTGGCGACTCTCCGGCTGCAGCAACGCATCCTTGCGCCAGCCCTTGGGGTCGTAGATGTCGGCATCGGTCGGCACCACGTTGAAATCGCCGATCATTGCTACCGGGTGCGGCAGGTCCACCAGCGTCCTGGCGTGCCGGATCAGGCGTTGAAACCACGCCAGCTTGTAGTCGAACTTCGGCCCGGGCTGCGGATTGCCGTTGGGCAGATACAGGCAGGCCACCACCACCCCGTGAATTGCAGCTTCCAGATAACGGCTCTGCGTATCGCCGCGGTCCCACGGCAGCCCACGACGGATTTCCACCGGATCGGCGCCGTGCGCCAGCAATGCCACACCGTTCCACGACTTCTCGCCTTGCCAGATCACGCCATAGCCAGCATCGCGGATCGCCTGTTCCGGAAAGGCGTCCTGCGTGGCTTTCAATTCCTGCAAGCCGACGATGTCCGGTTGCTCGCGCTGTAGCCATTCCAGCAGATGCGGCAGCCGGCTAGTGATGCCATTGACGTTGAATGTCGCGATCTTGCGGGTGGTGGCGGACATGGGTGAGCGACCAGGCATGCGTAGCTACGCAGCATCGCCGCCATGGCATTAAGCAGATGCTCAAGCGAGGTGAAGCTCCGTTGGATATCTGCGCACGCGCTCACGCCTCGCAAACCATCAGCCTCCGTAGGCTGGCCCCACTACTGATTGTTGGAGATCGCATGCGACAGTCCGCGCTCTGGATTGCCCTGCTGTGCGCCGGCTGCTCGCGCAGCCCGCCTTCGGTTACCCCACCGGGCGCGCCTGAAAGCGCCAAGACCAATGTGCTGGAGGCCGGCGCCAGGGTCCTGCAACCGACCGGGCCGGTCGGCAAGCTCGACATCTACCTGGTGGGCTTCCATCCGATGAAAGACGCACCAGATGTACAGATGGAAGCGCATCACTACTGCCATCAGGTCAATGAAGACCTGGCGCAATGCGCGCTCTACGACGGCAATACCGATCAGGCCAACCTGACCGGCATCGAGTACATCATTTCCGAACAACTGTTCGCGCAGTTGCCGGAGCACGAGCGCAACTTCTGGCATCCGCACAATGGCGAAATCCTGTCGGGCCAGCTATCCGCGCCCAACCTGCCGCTGGTTGCGGAGAAAGAACTGATGCGCAGCAAGCTCAACAGCTATGGCAAGACCTGGCACACCTGGCACTCGCGCAACGGCACCGCCGCGGGCGATGCATTGCCGCTGGGCGAGCCGATGCTGGCCTGGTCGTTCAATCGCGATGGCGAGGTGCAGCAACCGCTGATCGATCAGCGCGACAAGCTGGCCACGTTCTCTACCGCGCAACGTCGCGCCAATCGCCAGGACCTGACCCCGCTGGCCAGGCCGCAGCACGGAGTGGATGCCTTGCGGCCGCACTTCGGCAATGCCGAACCGCTCCCCGGGGTGGTCGACGCAAGCACCCCATCCGACTGAACCCTCAAGACCTGGCCGGCCGTAGCAACTGCAATCGGGAGGCCAGGCATTCGAAGTCCATCGACAAGGTGCGGACGAGCGGACACGATCTCACACGTCCATACCGTCACGCAGGCGCCGTAACGCCTTGCCCATCCACAGATGCCCGACACGCTGCATGCGCTGGACCGATGGCCCAGCGCGCTCTCGCTCATCTGCACCCTGCAGGCTCAACGTGACACAACTGCCCTCGCATCCAGGTGCAGTCTGCACATGCAGCAACACGCCCAGCTGCAGGCCGCGACCGCCATCAACCTGGTAACGCACCGATTCACCCAGGCGCGCCTCACCACGCTGCAGCCCGACAACGCCGCGCCGACACCGGGTGGCCTGCAGCGCCCAGCGTGATGCATGCCCATCGCCAGCGACCAGCTCCGCCACTCCACGCAGGATGCGTCCCTGCACATTGGCATCGCACCACGCATCCAGGATCTGGTGCGGCTCTGCGAGGATGATCAGGCGACGTATCCGCAGCATCGGGTCTTCAACAACGGCAACCGGTATTGCCGGCAAGCCAGGCATGCCTCAGCGCCCAGCACCCTTGCTGCTGGCCTGCAGCGTCTTGGCAGCCGCCAGATGCTCGGCGACATGGCTGCGCGTGGTCTGCAGATGCGCCAGCACCTGTGCCGTCTTGGCCGCAGGAATCAGTTGCTTGTCCAGCGCCGCCAGCGCATCGGTGTGGTCCTTGACCATTGCCGTGACGTACGCAGCCTCGAAGGCCTTGGTATCGAGCTTCTGCAACATCGCCAGTTCGGTCTTGCCCTTGCTCATCTGCGCCTTGGCAGCGGCAGCAGACAGGTCCGGCGACCACTTGGCCAGCTTCTGATTGTTGTCGGTATGCTCCTTGACCATCTGCATCGCATAGTCGCGCACGCCACCTTGCACCTGCTTCTGCAGCGCGAGATTGGCCGCACTGATTTCACTGGTGTTGATGGCGCTCAGGGTGCCTAGCGCCTCACGCTCCTTCGCGCTCGGGGAATTAGTGCCCGCCTGTTGCTGGGCAGTGGCGGGCATGCCGGCCTGCGTTGCGTTCTGCGCATGCGCAGCGGCGGTGATGCCTAGACACAGGGTCAGCGCCGCAAACATCGGGTGACGTACTTTCATATGGATCTCCAGCCAGAAGGTGTGCCTGCATGCTGGACCTCGTCGCGTGACCCGATCGTCGTACCGGCGTCGAAAGCTGGAGAGGAAACCGTGCTGCACCGCAGTGCGCTTCACATGGAGTGAAGGTGGCATGGCGTCCCTGTTGGGTGACTTCGGACGGTGCTGGCACACTGAGCAACCAGCTCCTGTTTCGAAGGACCATGGCTCGAGCCGTCCGGCTGCCTTGGAATATCCAGCATTCAGGACCGCGAATGCGCACTTGCAAGACTGCCCGTAAAGCGAGGCCCGCCGGGTCAGGCACCGGGATCCGCAGGTCCGAGCTGATGCGCCGACAGGATTTCGTCGATGCGTTTGACGATTTGCGCCGCCTGCTCCTGCGACTCTGCGGCAGCGGTGATCTTCTCTGCACGTGCGTGGAATACATCCCAGAAATCGTCCGGATGCTGGCGACGAATATCAGGCAATGCATCGGCAAGTTGTTTCAATTGCGCGTCGATATCGGGGGTCATTGAGGGTCTCCTTGTGTGCCCACGCTACCGCCGTGCTGGTGAGCCTGATGCCAACATGGCAGTCCTGTGCATCGCACGGCCTGCGTTTGCGCGACAATGGAGCCATGAGCAGCCACGATATCTCCCCTGCAGACGCCCGCCTGCGCGCCCTGCAAGGCGCCTTGCTGATCGACATCCGGCAGTTGCACGAGCGTGCCGGCGGCCAGGCCGAAGGCGCGTTGGCGATTGCGCAACACGATCTGGAAACCGCACCCGCACAGCATCTGTCGGAGCAGACGCGCGAGATCGTGCTGATCTGCCAGAGCGGCAAGCGCTCGGCACACACGGCGGAGATCTTGCGCGCGCACGGCTATACGCAGGTGTCTTCGGTGCTCGGTGGCACCGCCGCATGGACCGGCGCCGGCCTTCCCTTGGTGCGCCCTACCCTGCCGCCGGACGAGCAGGATTTTCTCGAGCGCTACTCGCGCCATCTGCGCCTGCCGCAGGTCGGTCTGGAAGGCCAGCAGCGCCTGGCGCAGTCGCGCGTGTTGCTGGTCGGTGCAGGTGGGCTCGGCTCGCCGGCGGCGTTCTATCTGGCTGCCGCCGGGGTCGGCCACCTGCGGATCGCCGACGACGATGTGGTTGACCGCAGCAATCTGCAGCGCCAGATCCTGCATGTGGAAGACAGCATCGGCGTCGCCAAGGTCAGCTCGGCCGCGCAGCGCATTGCCGCGCTCAATCCACGCGTGCAGGTCGAGGCGCTGCAGGCACGCGTGACTGCCGGCAATGTCGAAGCCCTGCTGAAGGACGTGGATGTCGTGGTCGACGGCGCCGACAATTTTCCTGCGCGCTATCTGCTCAACGATGCCTGCATCAAACTCGGCAAACCGCTGGTCTACGGCGCGGTACAGCAGTTCGAAGGGCAATTGAGCGTGTTCGATGCCGGCCGCAAGCGCGGCCATGCACCTTGCTATCGCTGCCTGTTTCCCGAGCCGCCGCCGCCCGAATTCGCCCCCAGCTGCGCCGAGGCCGGCGTGCTGGGCGTGCTGCCCGGGGTGATCGGATTGCTGCAGGCCACCGAGGCGATCAAGTTGCTGCTGGGCATGGGCGAGACCCTTACCGGGCGCTTGCTCAGCTTCGATGCATTGGCAATGCGCTTTCGCGAAATCCGGCTGCCGCCCGACCCGCATTGCCCGGTGTGTGCTCCCGGTGTCGCATTCACCGGGTATGCCGACTACGCCGCGTTCTGCGGCAGCGCAGTCGGCTGAGAACGGCCTGATCGGCGCTGGTTGCAGCCTCGCGTCCGGACGCCGCGTTCGAGTGTGACGTGGAAGAGGCGGTCTACCACACCGGGCTGCGCCCTCCACGTGGCTGCCATCAGCTCGCGCAGCGTCGACGTTTAGTGCCGAAGGCACGAAAGGACCGACGTGCACCCAATGCCGCCCGCCTGGCGGCGAGCACGGCCCCACTGTTTGTCGCGCGTGCTGTACCAAACGCTCAAAGCGCGTAAGGAATCACCCGCACGCTCTCGCCCGCCTCGAAACGCCGTGCCTGCTCGGGCAACACGATCAAGGCATTGCTGTCGGCCGCGCCACGCAGCAGGTGCGATGCATCGCCACGATGCGGCAACGCCCTCAGACGCCCGTCTTCGCCGCACTCCAGCCGCCCGCGCAGGAACTCCAGGCGCTCGTGGCGTTTTTCCCACGGACTGGCCAGGGCCGCATGCCACAGCGGGCGCGGCTCGCTACGTCCCTGCAGGCCATCCAGCAGCGGCACGCCGTAGGCGATCAGCGTCGCCAGCACCGAGACCGGATTGCCTGGCAGACCCAGCACCAGGCAGCGCCCGATCTGGCCCAGTACCGCCGGCATGCCCGGGCGCATACGCACACGCCAGAAATGGATCCGCCCCAGCTCCTGGATCAGGCGCGGCAGGTAATCCTTTTCGCCAGCCGACACGCCGCCGCAGGTGATCACCACATCGAAGGCCGCAGCCGCGTCTTCCAGCATGCTACGGATGCGTTGCGGATCGTCCGGCAGGGTCGGCCATGCGGTCGGCGCGTAGCCCAGTGCCCGCAGCTGCGCCATCAGCATGTCGCGGTTGCTGTTGTAGATCTGTCCCGGCCCCAGCGGCATGCCCGGCTCCACCAGTTCATCGCCGGTGGCCAGCACCGCGATGGTCGGCCGCGGCGCCACCGCGAGCCGCGACAGGCCGAGCGCAGCCGCCAGTCCGATCCGCGCAGGCGTCAACACCTGGCCGCTCTGCACCACCAGATCGCCCGCGCGCACGTCACTGCCGGCCAGACGCACCGCCGCACCCGGCGCAGGCATGCTATGGAAACGCACCACGCCATCGCGTTCCTGCGCATCCTCTTTCGGGATCACCGTATCGGCGCCATCGGGCAACGGCGCACCGGTGGTGATGCGCAGGCATTGGCCCGCGCCCAGCGTGCCGCTCCAGCGCTCGCCAGCGAATTGCTCGCCGACCAGTTGCAACGCCGCATCGCCGCCAGCGACATCGGCATGCCGCAACGCGAAGCCGTCCATCGCGCTGTTGGCGAAGGGCGGCAACGCGATCGGTGCGATCAGATCGGCAGCGCTGATCCGCCCGTCGGCACGCGAGGTGGCGATGTTCTCGTCGGGCGGACGGCTGTTGGCAGCGACGGCCTGCAGGATCTGCAGCGCCTGTGCATAGGGAATGCGGGAGGGATAGTCGGTCATGGCACGCAGGATACCAGTGCACCACGACGACTCAGAATGCCAGGCACTGCCAGTGCAGATGCCAGAAGAAATCACTGCAATTTTCTGGCGTAGCTCGCGGCACTCGACCACGGTTGCAGCCGCTGCGCCCCCCCCACCTGACGATCATTGGCCAGGCACGGGCCGTTCCCTGCTTACTTGCCCTTGACGTGCTTCATCAACCGCCTTTTGCGCGCCACCTGCCGTTCGGTGAGCGTGTTCTTCTTGCCCTCGTACGGATTGGCACCTTCGCGGAAGATGAAACGCACCGGCGTGCCGACCAGCTTGAAGCGCTTGCGGAAGAAGTTTTCCAGATAGCGCTTGTACGACTCCGGCAGCACCTTCAGGCGCGTGCCGTGCACGATGAAGGTGGGCGGATTTGCGCCACCCGGATGCACGTAACGCAGCTTGGAGACGTGGCCACGGATGCTCGGCGGCGGATTGGTCTCGTAGGCGATTTCCAGCGCCTGGTTGACTTCGCTGGTGCTGAATTCGTGCGTGGCCGACGCATGTGCACGGTGAATCGCCTGGAACAGCTCGCGCATGCCCGAGCCGTGCAGCGCGGAAATCCGCACCGCCTCGGCCCAGCTGACAAAGCCCAGCTTGCGCGCCAGCAAGTCTTCGGCCTGCGCACGCTGGTAGTCGCTCTGCCCGTCCCACTTGTTGATCGCCACCACCAGGGCGCGGCCAGCGTCCAGGATGGCGCCCAGAATGGTCGCGTCCTGGTCGGTGACGCCTTCGCCGGCATCGAGCATCAGCACCGCAACCTGGCATTGCTCGATCGCCTGCAGCGTCTTGAACGCGCTGAACTTCTCCACCGCCTCCTCGACCTTGCCGCGGCGACGCAGGCCGGCCGTATCGATCAAGCGGTACTGGCGCCCGTCACGGTCCATGTCCACGGCGATCGAATCGCGCGTGGTACCCGGCACTTCGGAGGCAATCATGCGTTCTTCGCCGAGCAGGCGATTGACCAGCGTCGACTTGCCCACGTTCGGGCGGCCGACGAAGGCGATGCGCACACGCGCCGGGTCGGTATCCAGCAGCTCGCCGGCACCTTCCTCGGGCAGACGTGCGCCGACTTCCTCAAGCAGTTCGTCGATGCCCTGCCGATGCGCAGCAGACAACGCCACCACATCGGGGAACCCGTAGCGCGCGAATTCCGAGCGCACGGTTTCCTCATCGGTGCCGTCGATCTTGTTGATGACCAGCACGGTCGGCCGCGCCAGCTTGCGCAGCCAGGCCAGGATCTCGTCGTCCAGCGAGGAGGCGCCTTCGCGGCCGTCGACCACGAACAGCACCAGATCGGCCTCGCCGGCAGCGGCGCGGGCCTGCCGCGCGGTGGCGCCGGCCAGGCCTTCCTCGTCACCGGCAATACCGCCGGTATCGACGACGATGAACGGGCGTTCCTCGTCGAGACGACAGACCCCGTAGTTACGGTCGCGGGTGACGCCGGGCTGGTCGTGGACCAGCGCGTCACGGGTGCGCGTCAGCGCATTGAAGATGGTGGACTTGCCGACATTGGGCCGTCCGACCAGGGCGACCAGGGGCAGCATCGCGAAGTCCTTATTGTGCCAACCGGAAGGCGGTGATATCGCCATCGGTGTTTTGTACCAACAGAATGCCGTCCACGACGATCGGCTGCGCCAGCAGCGTGTCGCGTCCAGCGCGAGCGCGCGCGGCCAGTGCACCGTCGCTGAGTTTCAGCCAGTGCAGATAGCCCTTGTAATCGCCGACCACAGCGTAATCGCCCTGGATGGCCACACCGGTCAGGGAGCGACGCGCCAGCGCAGCCTGCGACCACATTGCCGCACCGCTGCTCTTGTCCAGGCCCCACACCGAGCCGGCGTTGTCGGAGACCACCACCACCGCCGACGACACGCCAACGCCACCGGCGCCGCCGTGATCGCGCGTCCACAGCGGACGGCCGCTCGGGCCTTCCAGTGCGAGGGTTTCGTTCTTGAAGCTGGTCGCATACAGCGTGGTGCCATCGAGCACCGGGGCGCCGTCCACATCGGCCATGCGCTCCAGCTCGGTGCGGCCTTCCGGCACGCCGATCGCCTGTTCCCACAACGGGCGGCCGTCCTGCAGCGCCAGGGCGCTCAAGGTGCCGCTGTCGTTGCCGACGAACAGCACGCCCGGGCCGGTCACGATCGGCGCATTGCCGCGCACCGACAGGGTCGGGCCTTCTTCGGCATGGAACCAGCGACGCTCGCCGGTGGCCGCGTCGAAGGCGCTGACGCGACCATCGTTGCTGCGCACCAACACCAGGTTCTGCGCAATCGCCGGTGCGGCGATGACTTCGTTCGGCACCTTGGCACGCCATTTTTCGGTGCCATCGGCCTGGTTCAAGGCAATCACGTCGCCAGACAGGGTACCGATCACCACCAGGCCTTCGCCGACGCCGGGGCCGCCGGACAGGCGCTGCTTGAACTTGCGATCGTTACGCTCTTCCTTCTTGGGCTTGTATTCCCACACGCGCTTGCCGGTCTGCAGATCCAGCGCCTGCACGCCGCCGGTGATCGCCGCGGCGTACACCTTGCCATCGGCCACCGCCGGACGCTGGCGCACGCCGATATGGCCTTCGCCCTTGCCCACGCCGGTGGACCAGATCTTGTCGACCTTGACCGACGGCTCGAACTTGACCAGCTCGGCAGGTTCCTGCGCCTTCTTGGCGGCGGCGTCCTTTCCGGCGAACCAGCCCTTGACGGTGCTGCAACCGGCCAGCGACACGCCCATCAGGGCGATCAATGCAATGCGCTTGTACATATTAACCTGCTTCATCAAATCGGCTCCGCCGGATCGGGCACCTTGCCGCCCACATCCATCAGCTTGGTTTCCAGCAAACGGCGCTGCGGCGAGGCCACGTCCACCGTGGTCAGGGCCTTGGCGTAGAGCGCACGCGCTTCGTCCGGCTTGCCCTGCACGACCAGCGCATCGGCGCGGATCTCCAGGCTGGTGTGGTCCTGCGCATCGGCCAGCAGCTTGATCGCTTCATCCGGCTTGCCGCTTTCGGTCAACACACGCGCCAGGCGCTGCTGCACAATCTGCTTGAGTTCGCCTTCGGCGGGCACGTCGCGCAGGGTCTTGATCGCTTCGGCATGCTTGCCGGCATCCACCTGGGCCTTGGCCAGACGCAATGCAGCCAGTTCGGCGTAGACACCGCCCTTGCCGTCATCGAGCGCCACGATGTCCTTGGCCGCCTTGTCCAGGTCCTTGCCCTGGATGGACTTGACCACCGCCTCGTAACGGGTATTGGCTTCCACCGATTGGGTGGCGGTGTGCTTCTGCCACCACTGCCAGCCCAAGATCAGGGCCAGGCCCACCACGACGCCGCCTACCAGCCCTGCGCCATTCTTTCTCAACCAGGAACGAACGCGTTCGCCTTGTTCGTGTTCGTCCAGCAGATCGTCGATCGCCATGCGTACTCTCGCTCCGTCATCCCGGAGGCGCGGAACATCAATAGGGAAAAATGAAAAACCGCAGTCCGCTTCACTCGGAAGCAGGTACCACGGAGCCGTCGGAGGATACCGCAAAACGGGCCACGTTAGCGCGCTGGAACGGTTTCACATCG
Organism: Xanthomonas sp. NCPPB 3218; assembly: GCF_056725185.1. NCBI lineage: Bacteria > Pseudomonadati > Pseudomonadota > Gammaproteobacteria > Lysobacterales > Lysobacteraceae > Xanthomonas > Xanthomonas sp. NCPPB 3218. Next base: position 2,372,407 of record NZ_CM161516.1, on the reverse strand, counting down.
ACGATACTGCCGCCTTGCTGAACCTCTACCGCCGACGCATTACCCAGCACGATGCGGCCCACCTGCCCTGGTGAATAACTGCGACGCTCGCCGGCACGCACCAGTGCTTTTTCGACCGCGCTGCCATCCGGTGCCAGAATCTGCACCCAGCTGTCGCCGCTGAAACTCAACGACAAACTGCCACCACTGGCGGCCGACACTGCAGGGGTCTCGACCTCGGGCGTGGCCCGTGGCACCGGCGTCATCGACGCGATGTAAGGCGCCGGCTGCTCGCGCGGCGCACTGGCCGGCTGCGTGACAGCGTTTGCCGGGGTGCCGGTCCCGGGCGCTTCCGGCATGCTGTCCAGCGATACCGTGCTGGGCGCCTTGCCATCCAGATGCGAACGGGTCGCGTACCACACCGGAACCGCGAACACACCAGTGATCACCACATACATCGCCTTGCGCGCCGTGCTTTCCAGGATGCGCCGCGCCCGCGGCGTATGCGTGTGGCTGACCAGCTTGACCGGCTCGATCGGCGCAATCGCCGCCTGCTGCAGCAGTGGCTCCAGGTCCACATGCAGCAAGCGCGCATAGCTGCGCAACTGACCGCGCACGAAGACCGGCGCACCCAGGCGTTGCCAGTCTTCCTGCTCCAGCGAGCGCACCACATGCGCCGGCATGCGCAGCTTGCCGGCGACTTCGTCCACGCTCAGACCTGCCGCTTCGCGCGCATCGCGCAAATGCTGTCCGCAGCCCTTTTCCTGCTCGAAAGGGTTCGGATTGGAATCACTGATCACAATGCATTGGCCCCGGGGTTAGCGGTCGCTGCGTCAGGAAATTCCTTGACCAACCGCTGTTGATAACGGCTGGCAGCTACCTTGTCGCCTAGCCCTTGCTCAATCTGAATGGCGAGTTGTAACACGGAAGCGGTTGCCGGTGCAGCCGCAAGCCGTCGTTCAATAAACGCACGCGCTTCGAAATAATTGCGATTGGTCACCTCGGAGCGCGCCATCGACTCGAGTGCGTATGGATTCCGCGGATCCAGTTCCAGCGCCTTGCGCAAGTCGCCGACCGCCCGCTGCGGCTGCCCGGCCTTGAGTGCGCAGCCACCTGCATTGCCCAACGCGGAGGCTGGCGATGCGTAGTTTCTGTCGGTCAGGGCGCGATCGAACCAGATCAGCGATTCGGCCGGCGAGCCGTTCGCGCACAACCACGCGCCGTAATTGTTCAGGACATCGCCGCGCTGCGGCGCAAGCTCCGCGGCCCGGCGGTATGACGCACCGGAGCCGGCAACATCGCCCTTGGCGCCTTGAATCAGCGCCAGCAGACCAATGGCATCCACCGACTGGGGATCTTTCTTCAAGGCTGCACGGACCTGCTCTTCGGCAGCGACGTAGTCGCCTGTCTGCAGCCGATTATTGGCCAGGCCCAGCTTCTCCTGCACCGCCAGACGATTCTTTGTCGCGGTGCTGTCGCGGAACGAATGCACCTGCGCGACCTCCTCGACCGTCTGGACCGAGCCGGCCTTGGCATTGCGACCACCGCAGCCGACCGCGCACAGTGCGATCGCCACAGCCGCCATGGCTGCTAGATCACGCTGCCGCATCTCGACCGGCCTGCCCTTCCAGGGTGCGCAGGAAATCCGCCTGACGACGGGTGCGGTCCATGACCTGCCCCTTGAGCTGCCCGCAGGCGGCGTCGATATCGTCGCCACGGGTCCGCCGGACCATCGTCAGCACTTGTGCGTCGAGCAGGATCTTCTGAAACGCGCGGATCTCGGTCTCGCCCGAGCGCTCGTAACGCGTGCCCGGGAATGGATTGAACGGAATCAGGTTGACCTTGCCGGCGTCCTTGGACTGCACCGCATTGTCGAACTGACGCATCAACCTGGCCAGCTGGCGCGCATGCTCGGGCTGGTCGTTGATGCCTTTCATCAAGGTGTATTCGAAGGTAACCGAATCGCGCTTCTTGTTGCCGCGCAGATAGCGCGCGCAGGATTCCATCAGCTCGGCGATCGGGTATTTCTTGTTCAACGGCACCAGGCTTTCGCGCAGCGTATCGTTGGCCGCATGCAGCGAGACCGCCAGCGAGACATCGCTTTCGGTCGAGAGCCGGTCGATCATCGGCACCAGGCCGGAGGTCGACAGCGTCACCCGCTTGCTGGCCAGGCCGTAGCCCAGGTCGTCGCGCATCACGCTCATCGCGCGCACGACGTTGTCGAAATTCATCAGCGGCTCGCCCATGCCCATCATCACCACATTGGTGAGGCGGCGCTGCTGGTGCGGCACGTTGCCCAGATGGCGCGCCGCCACCCACACCTGCCCGACGATCTCGGCGGTGGTGAGGTTACGGTTGAAGCCCTGGGTGGCAGTCGAACAGAAGGTGCAGTTCAGACCGCAGCCGACCTGGGACGACACACACAGCGTGCCGCGGCCCTTGTCGGGGATGTAGACGGTTTCGATCGCGTTCTTGCCGTCGGTGCCCATGGCCAGCAGCCACTTGTGGGTCCCGTCGGCGGACGGCTTGTCGAACACGACATTCGGGACGAGGACCTCGGCGTGCTGGTGCAACTTCGCACGCAGCGCCTTGCCGAGGTCCGTCATCTGATCGAAATCGGTGACGTAGCGATGGTGGATCCACTTCATCACCTGATGGGCACGGTAGCGCGCTTCGCCGAGCGTGTCGGCGAAGAAGCGCTCCAGTCCCTCGCGGTCGAGGTCGAGCAGGTTCTGCTTGCGCAGTTCCGGGGTACGGACGGGAACGTCCTGCAGCACGGAGGGGATCACGACCTCATTCACGATTCGACTCTCTCGGCCTCAGCGCGAGACCACTTCGGTGGCGGCAAAGAAATACGCGACTTCGTTGGCAGCGTTCTCGACCGAATCCGAGCCGTGGGCGGCATTGGCATCGATCGAGTCGGCGAAGTCGGCGCGGATGGTGCCCGGCGCAGCGTCCTTGGGATTGGTCGCGCCCAGCAGGTCACGGTGTGCGGCAACGGCGTTCTCGCCTTCCAGCGCCTGGATCATCACCGGGCCGGAGATCATGAACTCGACCAGCGCGTTGAAGAACGGACGCTCGCGGTGCACGGCATAGAAGCCTTCGGCTTCGCGACGCGACAGCTGCTTGTACTTGGACGCCACGATCTTCAGGCCGGCCTTCTCGAAACGGCTGTAGATTTCGCCGATGACGTTCTTGGCAACGGCGTCGGGCTTGATGATGGACAGGGTGCGCTCCAGCGCCATGGGAGGATCTCCGTTGGGCGGGCCACTGAAGGCCCGAGGTTATCATGAAAAAAACCCGCGTCAAAACGCGGGCTTAGGCTTCTTTGCGATGGTCAATTCTATCCCTTCGTCGCTGCATTTGCACACCGCCCCCTGAATCGTGCTGCGTTGCCGCATGACCGCCACAGCGTCCAGCCCGTAGACTCAAACAATCGTTTGATTGAGTTCCGCCCCGCGCATGCCCAAGCCCGCCCACTTCTCCACCAAGGACCGCATCCTCGGCGCGGCCGAGGAGCTGTTCGCCCAGCATGGCTTCGCCGGAACCTCGCTGCGCCAGCTGACCACCCAGGCCGACGTCAATATCGCGGCGGTCAATTACCACTTCGGGTCCAAGGAAAACCTGGTCAACGAGGTGTTCCGTCGCCGCATGGACGAGATGACCGCCGCGCGCCTGCAGCAACTGGAGGCGGCCAGGAAGTCACAGCCGGGCGAGCTCACCGCGGTGCTGGCGGCCTTCGTCGAGCCGGCGCTGGCAATGGCGCAGGACCGCCAGAGCGGCGGCGCGTTCGTGCGGGTGATCGCACGCGCCTATGCTGAAAAGAACGACAACCTGCGCAAGTTCCTGTCCGACCACTACGGACATGTGCTGCGCGAGTTCGGCAAGGCCATCGCGGCCTGCGTGCCGGGCCTGAGCAAGGAAGAGCTGTACTGGCGCCTGGATTTCCTGGCCGGTGCGCTCACCTATGCGATGGCCGATTTCGGACTGATCAAGCGCCCGGCCGGGGTCAGCGAGGCCGACCACCGCGCGCGCGCCGCGCGCGAACTGATTCGTTTTGCGGAACCCGGTTTCCGTACCCATTCCACACCGTAGTCGCTCACACCAAAGGCTCATCGCTATGTCCAATCCGTTGCTAGTCCGTCGTGCTGCCGTGCTCGGTGCCGGCGTCATGGGCGCGCAGATCGCCGCGCACCTCACCAATGCCGGTGTCGACACCGTGCTGTTCGACCTGCCTGCCAAGGAAGGTCCTGCCGACGGCATCGTGCTCAAGGCCATCGCCAACCTCGGCAAGCTCAGCCCTGCCCCGCTCGCCAGCAAGGCCCTGGCCGAGGCGATCACGCCGGCCAACTATGAAAGCGGCCTGGAGCAGCTGCGCGATTGCGACCTGATCATCGAAGCGATCGCCGAGCGCATGGACTGGAAGCAGGACCTGTACAAGAAGATCGCCCCGTTCGTGGCCGATCACGCCGTGCTGGCCTCCAATACCTCGGGCCTGGGCATCAACAAGCTCTCCGACGTGCTGCCCGAGCAGTTGCGCCACCGCTTCTGCGGCGTGCATTTCTTCAATCCGCCGCGCTACATGCACCTGGCCGAACTGATTCCCGCCAAGGGCACCGACAAGGCCGTGCTGGAAGGCCTGGAGAGCTTCCTGGTCACCACGCTGGGCAAGGGCGTGGTGTATGCGAAGGACACCCCGAACTTCATCGGCAACCGCATCGGCGTGTTCTCGATCCTGTCCACCATCCACCACACCGCCGAGTTCGGGCTGGGCTTCGACGAAGTCGATGCGCTGACCGGCCCGCTGGTCGGGCGCCCCAAGTCGGCGACCTACCGCACCTCGGACGTGGTCGGCCTGGACACCATGGCGCACGTGATCAAGACCATGGGCGACACCCTGCCCGACGATCCGTGGCACCAGTACTTCAAGTCGCCCAAGTGGCTGGAGGCGCTGATCGGCAAGGGCGCGCTCGGCCAGAAGGTCGGTGCCGGTATCTTCCGCAAGGTCGGCAAGGACATCGTGGTGCTGGACCTGGAGAAGCAGGATTACAGAACCGCCGATCGCAGCGCGGCGCCGGAAGTGGTCGAGATCCTCAAGATCAAGAACCCGGCCGAGAAGTTCGCCAAACTGCGCGAGAGCCAGCACCCGCAGGCGCAGTTCCTGTGGGCTACCTTCCGCGACCTGTTCCACTACAGCGCCTACCACCTGGCCGATATCGCCGAGACCGCGCGCGACGTGGATCTGGCGATCCGCTGGGGCTACGGCTGGTCGCTCGGCCCGTTCGAGACCTGGCAGGCCGCCGGCTGGAAGCAGGTAGCGCAGTGGATTGCCGAAGATATCTCCAACGGCAAGAGCATGAGCAGCGCGCCGTTGCCGAACTGGGTGTTCGACGGCCGCGATGGCGTGCATGCGGCCGAAGGCTCGTACAGCCCGGCGCGCGACGCCAAGCTGCCGCGCTCGGCACTGCCGGTGTACAAGCGCCAGCGCTTCCCCGATCCGCTGCTGGGCGAGCAGTTCTCGCCGGGCGAGACGGTGTTCGAAAACGACGGCGTGCGCATGTGGCATGACGGCGACGACATCGCCGTGGTCAGCTTCAAGACCAAGATGAACACCGTCTCCGATCACGTGCTCAATGGCCTGCAGGAGGTCGTCGGCCGCGCCGAGAAGGACTTCGCCGGGCTGGTGATCTGGCAGCAGAAGGAGCCCTTCTCCGCCGGCGCCGATCTGGCCGGCGCGCTGGGTCTGCTGCAGGCCGGCAAGGTCGATGCATTCGAAGCGCTGGTCGCCAACTTCCAGGCCACCAGCCAGCGCATCAAGTACGCGCAGGTGCCGGTGATTTCGGCCGTGCGCGGGCTGGCGCTGGGCGGCGGCTGCGAGTTCCAGATGCACAGCGCCAAGACGGTGGCCTCGCTGGAAAGCTACATCGGCCTGGTCGAAGCTGGCGTCGGCCTGCTGCCGGCCGGTGGCGGCCTGAAGGAAATCGCCGTGCGCGCCTCGCAGGCCGCAGGTCCGGGCGGCGATGTGTTCGCCGAGCTGAAGAAGACCTTCGAGACCATCGCGATGGCCAAGGTGTCCAATTCGGCGGTCAATGCCAAGGAGCTGGGCCTGCTGCGCGCCACCGACAAGGTGGTGTTCAACAGCTTCGAGGCGCTGCACATCGCCAAGGCCGAAGCGCGCGCACTGGCCGAAGGCGGCTACCGCGCCCCGCTGCCGGCACGCCGCATCCAGGTCGCCGGCGACGTCGGCATCGCCACCTTCAAGATGCTGCTGGTCAACATGCTGGAAGGCCGTTTCATCAGCGACTACGACTATGAAATCGCCACCCGCATCGCCACGGTGATGTGCGGCGGCGAAGTCGATCGCGGCGCACTGGTCGACGAGGAATGGCTGCTCAAGCTGGAGCGCAAGCACTTCGTCGAACTGGCCCAGCAGGAAAAGACCCAGGCGCGGATTGGGCACATGCTCAAGACGGGTAAGCCGTTGAGGAACTGAGATTCGGGATTCGGGTTTGGGGATTCGTAACAGCGGCTCCCCTGCCCTCCAACATTCTCGCTTCCACCAAATTCATCCGCCGGGCAGGACCATTCAGGAATCAGGATCCGCAGTTGCGAATCCCCAATCCCGACTCCCCAATCCCGGCTATCGGAGATAGCCATGAGCAAACAGATTCAAGAAGCCTACATCGTCGCCGCCACCCGTACGCCGGTCGGCAAGGCGCCCAAGGGCGTGTTCCGCAATACCCGTCCCGACGACATGCTGGCGCACGTGTTGCGTGCAGTCGTGGCGCAGGCGCCGGGCATCGATCTGTCGCGGATCGACGATGCCATCATCGGCTGCGCCATGCCCGAGGGCGAGCAAGGCATGAACGTGGCGCGCATCGGCGTGCTGCTCGCCGGCCTGCCCAACAGCGTGGCCGGCCAGACCATCAATCGTTTCTGTTCGTCCGGCATCCAGGCCGTGGCGATGGCCGCCGACCAGATCCGTCTGGGCAATGCCGACCTGATGCTGGCCGGCGGTACCGAGTCGATGTCGATGGTGCCGATGATGGGCAACAAGGTCGCCATGTCGCCGAACGTCTTTGCCGACGACCACGTCGCGATCGCCTACGGCATGGGCATCACCGCCGAGAAAGTGGCCGAGGAATGGAAGGTCTCGCGCGAGGATCAGGATGCATTCGCGCTCGCTTCGCACCAGAAGGCGATCGCCGCCATTGCCGCCGGCGAATTCCGCGACGAGATCACTCCGTACGAGATCCTCTCGCACCAGCCTGACCTGGCCGGCAATGTCATCGCGCTGCGCAAGCGGCTGATCGACACCGATGAAGGCCCGCGTCCGGACAGCTCGCTCGAAGGCCTGGCCAAGCTGCGTCCGGTGTTCCGCAACGGCCAGTTCGGCGGCAGCGTCACCGCCGGCAACTCCTCGCAGATGAGCGACGGCGCCGGTGCGGTGCTGCTGGCCTCCGAGCAGGCGATCAAGGATTACGGGCTGACCCCGCTGGCCCGCTTTGTCAGCTTCTCGGTGGCCGGCGTGCGTCCGGAGGTGATGGGGATCGGCCCGATCGCGGCGATTCCCAAGGCGCTGAAGCAGGCCGGCCTGACCAAGGACCAGATCGACTGGATCGAGCTCAACGAAGCCTTTGCCGCGCAGGCGTTGGCGGTGATCCGCGACAGTGAGCTGGATCCGTCCAAGGTCAACCCGCTCGGCGGCGCCATCGCCCTTGGCCACCCGCTGGGCGCCACCGGTGCGATCCGTGCCGCCACCCTGGTACATGGCCTGCGCCGTCGTCAGCAGAAGTACGGCATGGTCACCATGTGCATCGGCACCGGCATGGGCGCGGCGGGCATCATCGAAGCGCTGTAAGTCATGCATTGCGGGATCGGCCGTCGGGCCGATCTCGCAGTGCAGATCAGGCTGTCAGTCACTCAGGGCGTGCGCGAGCACGCCTTTTTTATGCGCCAGTGCAAACGGTCGTCAGCGAATGCCAGCGACACCATGCATCCGTCGGCGCACCCGACAGGCACGCGGCCAGGCGTCGCGTCCGAGCATGGCTCCTGATCGCAGGTTGACCGTCGCCCGGCGGCGCCAACACATGCCAGCCATTCAATCGTCGGCGTGTATCTACGCTCGCAACGTCGCCGCATCCCGGCCTTGGCTTCACTGCCGCGATTACACGGCAGAGCTGCGCCTAACGCGCCACCAGCCATTGACCGGCACGCGCACCGGCGAACACCAGCGCCAGTCCGGCCACCAGCGTGATGGCCAGATACACGCCGATCATCGCGGACCGATCCGTGCGTGCGAACACCAGGCATTCCATCATCAACGACGAGAACGTGGTCAGCCCGCCGATCACGCCGACGATCAGCAAGGCCCGCAACGGCCAGCTCGCAGGGCCGCGCGCATCCAGCCAGACCAGCAGCACGCCGGCGACGAACGCACCGAGCAGATTCACCGTCAGCGTGCCCCACGGAAATCCGTTACCGAAGCGCTGCAGCAACGACGCACCGATGGCAAAGCGCAGGCCGGAGCCCAGCGCACCGCCGGTCATCGCCAACAGCAATTGCTGCCACCACACCGGTGCATTCATGCGCGCACTCCGCATGCGGCCAAAGGGGGTTTCAACAAGGTGTCGTGCATGTCGGCATCATCCGGTTTTCTGAGCGAGAAAGGATGCCGGGGCACAGACCTGCCGCCCCGGCGGGGGTGGGCAGGCATCATCAGCGCGCAGGGTGCGTGCGGTTCAAAGAGGAATGCCATCTCCTGTGCGGCCGATTATGCCGTGGGCTTGCCGCCCTTGTCAGCCCGCGCCTGTTCGCGCGCGGCGCGCAGGCGGTCGAGCTTTTCCTTGAGCTTGATCTCCAGCCCGCGCGGCACCGGGTTGTAATAGACCCGCTCGCCCATCGCATCCGGAAAGCCGGTCTGGTCCAGCGCGATCCCGCCTTCGGCGTCGTGGTCGTACTGATAGTCCTGCCCGTAGCCCAACGTCTTCATCAGCTTGGTCGGCGCGTTGCGCAGATGCAGCGGCACCTCCTGCGTGCCGGTGGCGCGCACCTCGGCCTTGGCCTGGTTGAAGGCGGCATAGCCGGCATTGGACTTGGCGGTGCTGGCCAGATACAGCACCAGTTGCGCGAACGCCAGCTCGCCCTCCGGGCTGCCCAAACGCTCGTAGATATCCCAGGCTTCCAGCGCCATGCTCTGCGCGCGCGGATCGGCCAGGCCGATATCTTCGATCGCCATGCGGGTCAGCCGCCGCGCCAGATAGGCCGGGTCGCAGCCGCCGTCGAGCATGCGCGTGAGCCAGTACAGCGCGGCATCGGGGTTGGAGCTGCGCACCGATTTATGCAGCGCCGAAATCTGGTCGTAGAACTGCTCGCCGTTCTTGTCGAAGCGACGCGTGCGGTCGGCCAGCACCTGCAGCAGCGTCTGCGGAGTGATCTGGCCACCCTCGCCGCCTGCCAGTTCCGCGGCGATCTCCAGCAGGGTCAATGCACGGCGCACGTCGCCGTCGGCCGCGCTGGCAATTTCCAGCAGCGAGGCATCGCTGACCTGGATGCTCTCCTGCCCCAGCCCGCGCTCCGGATCGTGCAGCGCACGTTGCAAGGCCTCGACGATGTCCTGCGGCGAAACGCCTTCCAGCACGTGCACGCGGCAGCGCGACAACAATGCCGAATTCAGTTCGAACGAGGGATTTTCGGTCGTCGCACCGACGAACAGGATCGTGCCACGCTCGATATGCGGCAGGAACGCATCCTGCTGCGCCTTGTTGAAGCGGTGCACTTCATCGACGAACAACACCGTGCGGCGCCCGCCGGCAAAGCGCTGCGCAGCCTCGGCCAGCACCTGGCGCACCTCGGGCAAACCCGACAACACTGCCGAGATCGCCTTGAACTCGGCGTCGGCGTAATGCGCCAGCAGCAGTGCCAGGGTGGTCTTGCCGCAACCGGGCGGGCCCCACAGGACCATCGAATGCACACGGCCGGATTCCACCGCGCGTCGCAATGCGCTGTCGGGCGCGAGCAGTCGCTTCTGCCCGACCATCTCGTCGAGGGTGCGCGGACGCATGCGCTCGGCCAGCGGGCGCAAATGCTCGCCGTCTACGCTGAGCAGATCGGCTTGGGGAGTGATGGGGAGCTTGGTTCGTGCCACGCGGCATTGTATCGCGTCAGCCAACGACCTTCTGCGAACACGGCCGTTGGCTGCACGACTCCTGCAAGCAACGGCTTACTGCACGTCGCCGACCACGTCCACGCCCTTGCCCGGCGTGTAGCGGAAAGTGTCGGCCGCGAATGCCGGATTGCGCTTCCAGCCGCTGAAGCTGATCGCGGTGCGCTGGCCGACCGCATCCACGACTTCCATCCTGGCCAGGCCATCCTTGCCGAACCCCAGCGAGGCCATCTGGAAACTGGCTTCGGTGTCGACCTTGGGCGTCAGCGACAGCCATTGCAGTCCGTCACGCGGCGCCGCTTCTTCGCTGACGTCGTATTGCTTGTCCAGGCGCGCCGGGTCGATCAATGCAACCAGTGGGCTGTTCTGTTCTTCGCTGCCCTGCGCACGCACGGTCACCTGCTCCAGGTCCGGGTCGAACACCCACACCTTCTTGCCGTCGGCCACGATCAGCTGCTTGTAGGGCTTGGCGTATTCCCAACGGAACTGGCGCGGCGCCGACAATGCCACCCGCCCGCTCGCGCGTTCCTTGACCCGGCCGTTGGCATCGGAGACCTGCTGACTGAACTGCCCGTCCAGGCCTTTCAGGCCGCGTGTGAACGTGTCCAGCTCCTGGCGCGCACCGGCAAACGCGGTGCCGGCGAACAGGGCGGTGGCGAGAACGGCATAACGGAGCTGGCGATGCATCGCGGTGTTCCAGAAAGGGAATGCGGGAATTCTGATACTTCCTGGATGAATGGGCGAGCGCTATCGCACAAGGCGTTCAGATCGCGGCCGCCGCCAGTGGATTCATCTCACTGCGCCGTCTGTACCTTGGACAGATCGCCATACACGATCTGCCCGCGAAAGCCGCGCCGCACCTGCTGGTAGAGCTCGCGAAACGCGCGGTAATCCTGCGGCTGACACAGCGCCTGCGGCCCACGTACTGCCGCGCGTTGCAAGCGATGCACCGCCGTCACCGTCTGGCCCTGGCGCGTCCACTCGACCGCGTACTCGCCAGCAGCGTTGCGAAAGCGGCTGCTGCGCGGAATCGCGATGATCGGCACCGTCGCCGGGAAGCTCACCACATAGGTCTCTTCGCGCACGCTGTCGTTGCAGTAGAACGGGGTCAGGTTGTCGTCGGCCGAGGTGGTCGTATAGATGCCTCGGGTGGATTCGGCACCGGGCATATCGGGCAAGGTCATGCCGCCGACCACCGAAAAATCCACCGCATCCTCGGCCTGGAAGGAGTAGCGATAGTTGAACGGCGCATCCAGATCCAAAGGGTCGCCCTGGATCAACAGATCGCCGGTGCCATCGAAGCCGGACTGCGCAATGATCGACTCCTCGATGCGATTGCGGTTCTGCGCATTGAGCTGCACGAACATCGCACGCAGCCCCACCTCGCCGGTCTGTCCGCTGTCGAGCGTGGTCAGGCCGTGCAGCCCGCCCTGCGGGGTAAAGCGGTACTCGGTACGCGCGACGTAACGGTTGACCTTGCGGTCGTTGGGTGGGGTATGCGTGACCTTGCCGTCCAGCGTATGCACCACCGGCGCCCCGAGGTCACCGGCCGGCAACTGGCCGAAGCGCGCGTACGGATTGGTCGAATCGACATACAGATCGAACGCCGGGATATAGGTGATGGCGTGATTGAAGCGGCCGAGCACCGGGATCGGCGGCAGCGTCGGCCCGCCTTCGGCGCCGATCAGCACGGGGGTGCTGGCGATGCCCTTGGCCGCCAGCAAGGCTTCCAGGATCACGGTGTGGTCCTTGCAGTCGCCATAGTGGTTGGCCAGGATGCTGTCGGCGCTGTTAGGCTCCAGCCCGCCGTTGCCCAGGTATACCGCCACGTAGCGGATATTGCGCGCCACCCACGCGTACAGCGCAGCGGCCTGCGCCCGCGGCGCGTCGATGCCGCGGGTCACCCCGTCGGCCAGCGACTGGATCGCCGGCGTCACCGCGGCGGCGCGGCCACCCTTGACGTGATAGGCCAGGCCCATCTGCGACCAGCTGTCGAAGGTGCTGGCCATCAAGGTGGGGCTGAACTCCCAGGTCGCCGCGCTCCAGTTCTGGTTCTTCATCGGCGTGGTGCGCTGATAGCGCCACTCCCAGCGCGCCTGATCGCCACGCACCACCGGCCTGGTCCCGCCCTGCAAGCCGCGCACCGACAAATGCATCGGCAATGCCTTCGGTGCCACCAGCGTGACCACCGCATCGTCGTATTGCGCGAACACACTGAAGGTCTCCCACAGACTGAAGTAGCCGGGGAAGTACGGGGTGTTCTGCGCACGCCGCACGCGATAGACGATGCGCGCGCCCGGGGCCAGATTCGGGAACACCACCACCTTGACCTTGCGGTCGGCATACATCGCCGCCGCTGCGCTGGAGTAGCTTTCCTGGGTGTAGATCTTGTCGGGCGCCACGTCCTGGCGCAGTCCTTCGGCGGTGACGGTGTAGGCCTGCAGCACCTCCAGGGTTTCCATCTTCTCGCTATAGCTCAGCCGCACCTGGCTGAACTGCTCCACTGCCGACTTGGTCTTGAGCAGGATCTCGTACTCGTCGGTTTCCACGCTGCTGGCATCGGCACGCACTTCGTAGTCGGCGCGATAGCGCACGAAGCTGTAGTTGGTGTCGGCCTGCGTGCGCGCCACAGCGGCGGCAGGCGCGGGCTGTTGCTGGGCCTGGGCCAGCAATGGCAGTGAGATCAGCAGCAGGAGCAGCAACACGGAACGACGCAGCATGGGTCTCGATCGCGGCGGGCCGGAGCGGCCCTCGGGCATCAGGGTAGCCGGTGTGCGCCGCAGCGTCAGGCACCGGCCTCCAACATCGCCGCATCCATGCGCATGTTCAAACGCGTGCGCATCCCGCATCAGCCCGGAACGCGGCACGACCAAGCCGACACGCGCCGCGTTGCCGGCCGCCGATTACTTGGGCGGCGGCGGTGCCAGCACGGTGCGATCGCCATTGTGCTCGGGCGGGCTGACCACGCCGGCCGCTTCCATCGCTTCGATCAGGCGTGCGGCGCGGTTGTAGCCGATCTTCAAGCGCCGCTGCACGCCGGAGATCGAGGCACGCCGGGTTTCGGTGACGATGCGCAAGGCTTCGTCGTACAGGGGGTCTGACTCGTCGCCGCCACCGCCGCTGCTTTCCGGCAAACCGGTCGCACCGACCACGGTGCCATCGCCCATGGTCTGAACCTCGTCCAGCACGCCCTCGACGTAGGACACAGGCCCGCTGGCCTTGAGATGCTCGACCACCCGATGCACTTCCTCGTCGCTGACGAAGGCACCATGCACGCGGTCCGGCAGCGCGGTGCCGGGCGGCAGATACAGCATGTCGCCATTGCCCAGCAGCGCTTCGGCGCCGGACTGATCCAGGATAGTGCGCGAGTCGATCTTGGAGCTGACCTGGAACGCCACGCGGGTCGGGATATTGGCCTTGATCAGGCCGGTGATCACGTCCACCGACGGCCGCTGCGTGGCCAGGATCAGATGGATACCGGCCGCACGCGCCTTCTGCGCCAGGCGCGCGATCAACTCTTCGACCTTCTTGCCGACGATCATCATCATGTCGGCGAATTCGTCGATGAAGATCACGATGAACGGCAGCGTCTCCAGCGGCCGCGGCGCCTCACCCAGCTCGGGGTTGGGCTTGAACAACGGGTCCATCATCGGCTGGCCGGCGTCGATGGCGTCCTTGATCTTCTTGTTGAAGCCGGCCAGGTTGCGCACGCCCACCGCGCTCATCAGCTTGTAGCGGCGCTCCATCTCGGCCACGCACCAACGCAGGCCGTTGGCGGCCTCCTTCATGTCGGTGACCACCGGCGCCAGCAGATGCGGGATGCCCTGATAGACGCTCAATTCGAGCATCTTCGGGTCGATCATCAGCATGCGCAGTTCCTTGTGCGAGGCCTTGAACAGCAGGCTCAGCACCATCGCGTTGACCGCCACCGACTTGCCCGAGCCGGTGGTACCGGCCACCAGCAAGTGCGGCATGCGCGCCAGATCGGCCACCGTCGGGCGCCCGGCGATGTCCTTGCCCAGGGCCAGGGTCAGCGGGCTGGCCGACTTGTCGTATTCCTTGGAGCGCAGCAGCTCGGACAGGAAGATCATCTCGCGGCTGACGTTGGGGATCTCCAGGCCGATCACCGACTTGCCCGGGATCACGTCGACCACGCGCACCGACTTGACCGACAGCCCGCGCGCGATGTCCTTGTCCAGCGAGCTGATCTGGCTGACCTTGATGCCCGGTGCCGGCTCGATCTCGAAGCGGGTGATCACCGGACCCGGATAGGCCCCGACCACCTGCGCCTCGATGCGGAAATCCTTGAGCTTGAACTCGATCTGCCGCGACAGCGTCTCCAGCGTCTCTTCCGAATAGCCCTTGGCCTGCGGCTTGGGGTCGTCCAGCAGGGCCAGCGGCGGCAGGTCGGAGCCGTCGGTGCTCACGCCCTGGAACATCGGGATCTGGGTATCGCGCTTGGCGCGCTCGCTCTTTTCCACCACCGGTGCCGGCGGCGGCTCGATCTTGACCGGCTCGCGCTTGGCCTGCTTGACCGCATCGACCTTGCGCACTTCCTCGCGCTCTTCTCGCATCACGCGGGTCTGCTGCCACTCGGTGGCCTGGTGGGTCTTGCGCTGCATCAGCGGCCCCAGCGCCAGCACCCAGGTGCCGATGCGCTCCATCACCGCAAACCACGACAGGCCGGTGGCCAGGGTGATCGACACCAGCAGCAGCACCAGCACGAACAGGTTGGCGCCCAAGGCTCCGAACCCGGCGCTCAGCGAATTGCTGACCAACCGCCCCAGGATCCCGCCAGCGGCGGCCACGTCGCCGTTGAACAGGCGCAGATGCAGGAAGCCGGTCGAGGCGATCAGGAAACCCACCATGCCGACCAGCCGCAACGCCGGCCCCAGGTCGGCCTCGGCCTGTCCTTCCTTGTCCATGCCGAACAAGGCGATCCAGGCCACCGCGCCCAGCACCACCGGCAGCAGGAAGGCCACATAACCGAACAGCTGCAGCAGCACGTCGGCCGTCCAGGCGCCGACGCGGCCGCCCATGTTGTGCACCGGCGCGACCACGCTGCCGGTCTGCGACCAGCCGGGATCGGCGCTCGAATAGGTGAACAGGCTGGCCAGCAGATACAGCAGCAGCGGCGCCACCGCGATCAATGCCAGATCGCGCCAGAGCTTCTGCCGACGCGGATTGTCCGCCGCCGCTGTCTTGCGCGAGGACGTCTTGCCCTCAGCGGGCTTGCTGCGTTCGGGAACCTGCTTTGCCACCTGTAGCCAGACCTTAGAAAAATGCTGTTAGTGGTTGATAATAAACGACTGAGGCCACGGTTTCAGCTGTTGCATGCGCATCGCCTGCGCGGGCATGCGATGGTCAACAAAAACGCCGCACGGGGCGGCGTCGATTAGGCGTGCTGGGTGGACCATGCCATCTGCGGTTCAAGCAGTTCCATCGCGCCGCCTTGATTCACCGGGTGGGGACCGCCACTCTATGCCGCCACAGGGGCGCGAATTCACCCGCCTGCCCTGCCAATTCCTAGATCGCGAGTATACATGAGCGCCTCTTCTGCCAGTCCCGCCAAGCATTCCCGTCTGCTGATCCTGGGCTCCGGCCCGGCCGGCTGGACCGCCGCGGTCTACGCCGCCCGCGCCAACCTCAAGCCGGTGGTGATCACCGGCCTGCAGCAAGGCGGCCAGCTGATGACCACTACCGAAGTCGACAACTGGCCGGGCGACCCCCACGGCCTGATGGGCCCGGACCTGATGAGTCGCATGCAGGCGCATGCCGAGCGCTTCGAGACCGAGGTGATCTTCGACCACATCCACACCGCCGACCTGTCGCAGCGCCCGTTCCGTCTGACCGGCGACGGTGCCGAATACACCTGCGACGCACTGATCATCTCCACCGGCGCCACCGCCAAGTACCTGGGCATCCCCAGTGAGGAAGCCTTCAAGGGCCGCGGCGTGTCCGCCTGCGCCACCTGCGACGGCTTCTTCTACAAGGACCAGGACGTGGTGGTGGTCGGCGGCGGCAATACCGCGGTCGAAGAAGCGCTGTACCTGTCCAACATCGCCCGCAAGGTCTACCTGGTGCATCGCCGCGACACGCTGCGCGCCGAAAAGATCATGCAGGACAAGCTGTTCGCCAAGGTCGCCGCCGGCAAGATCGAAACCGTCTGGCACCACGCCATCGATGAAGTGCTGGGCAACGATGCCGGCGTCACCGGCGTGCGGGTCAAGTCCACCCTCGACGGCAGCACCCGCGAGATCGTCGCGCACGGCTTCTTCGTTGCCATCGGTCATCACCCCAACACGCAATTGTTCGACGGCCAGCTGGCGATGAACAACGGCTACCTGGAAATCCGCTCCGGCCTCAACGGCGCGGCGACCGAGACTTCGGTGGCCGGCGTGTTCGCCGCCGGCGACGTCGCCGACCAGCACTACCGCCAGGCGATCACCTCGGCCGGCTTCGGCTGCATGGCTGCGCTGGATGCCGAGCGCTACCTCGACAAGAGCGCCTGAGGTGGCTGCTGACCGCCGGCCGCGCCGTGCGGGCAGCGCCGAAACCAGCGGACCGTGCGCATGAGCGTCACGGCCCGCTGGTGCCGCCGGCTGGACGAGCTTCCGGCCGGTGCCTGGAACACGCTGCACGACGGCGCGCACCCATTCATTTCTTATGCGTTCCTGGAAGGCCTGGAGCAGGAGGGCTGCCTGCGACCGGACTGGGGCTGGAACCCGCTGCACCTGACGCTATGGGATGGCGACACGCTGGTCGCCGCCGCACCGGGATACCTGAAGAACAACTCGCATGGCGAGTTCGTGTTCGACCACGCCTGGGCGAACGCCTACGCGCGCTACGGGCAGGAGTACTTCCCCAAGTGGCTGTGCGGGGTGCCCTACTCGCCGGTGACCGGACCGCGCCTGCTGGGCGCACCACGCTGGCGACCGCAGTTGCTCGCGGCGATGCGCACGCTGGTGGAGCGCAGCGGGCTATCGTCGGCGCACGTCAACTTCCACCCGGCCGACGAAGACGCCGCCTTCGACGCCGACTGGCTGGAGCGCAACGATCTGCAGTACCACTGGCACAACGTCAGCGACTGGAGCGATTTCGAAAGCTTCCTGGCGGCGATGGACCACAAGCGGCGCAAGAACATCCGCCAGGAGCGCGCCAAGGTGCAGCGGGCCGGCGTGCAGTTGCGCGTGGTGCATGGCGATGAAGCCAGCGACGCCGACCTGGAGGCGATGTATGGCTTCTATCTCAAGACCTTCAACGAATACGGCAACTCGCCCGCGCTGACGCCGGAATTCCTGCATCACCTGGCCCGGCACCTGCCGCGCCAGCTGGTGATGTTTCTGGCCGAGCTGGATGGGCAACCGATCGCCGGCGCGCTCTGCCTGCGCGGGCGCGACACGTTGTACGGGCGTTACTGGGGCGGCGAAGCCCTTCCGGGACTGCATTTTGAAACCTGCTACTACCAGGGCATCGAATACTGCCTGCGCGAGGGCCTGGCCCGCTTCGAGCCCGGCGCGCAAGGCGAGCACAAGATCGCGCGCGGCTTTCTGCCGACCCTGGTCCGCAGCCGTCACTGGATCGCCGACCCCGGCTTCCGCGAGCCGCTGGCACAATGGTGCGCCGACGAGCGCCAGGCGGTGGCCCGGCATGCACGCGAGCTGTCAGAGCACAGCCCGTTTCGCGACTGAGCCGCGCGGCGGCGACGTAGAGCGCAGTCGCCGCTGATCGCCGGCCGGGCGTATTGGGGACGTCGGAGCAAGGCGGCCAATCCACCCAGAGAACACTCGTCTGGCGAGTGCGAACTACGCGCCCAGCATCGCGGTGCTTGCGGACGCATGCCGCAACGCGTGTCGACCACACCCGCGGACCGTCGCATGCCGGCGATGGTCGTTGCCCTGGGTGCAGCATGTACGACACGCTCTACACTGCGCGCATGTCCCGCGCCCTTCTCTATCTGCTGGCGGCCGATCCGGCCGCCCCGTTTCCGCCGGCCGAGTCCGCGTTGCGCGAGCCGGACGGCCTGCTCGCCATCGGTGGCGACCTGTCGCCGCAACGCCTGCTCAACGCCTATGCCAGTGGCGTGTTCCCGTGGTTCTCGGAAGGCCAGCCGATCCTGTGGTGGAGCCCGGACCCACGCACGGTGTTTCGCACCGATGGCGTGCGCCTGTCCTCGCGCTTCCGTCGCCAGCTGCGCAGCAGCCACTGGATCGTGCGCGCCGATACCGCCTTCGCGCAGGTGATCGATGCCTGCGCGTCGATTCCGCGTGCCGGCCAGGATGGCACCTGGATCACCACGCCGATGCAGCAGGCCTATCTCGAACTGCATCGGCTGGGCCATGCGCATTCGCTGGAGGTGTTCGATGGCACGCGCCTGGTCGGCGGCATCTACGGCGTGGCGGTCGGCCGGATGTTCTTCGGCGAGAGCATGTTCAGTGCCGACAGCGGCGGCTCCAAGGTGGCGCTGGCGGCACTGGCCGCGCACCTGCATTCCCGCGGGTGGCCGTTGCTCGATGCGCAGGTAGAGAATCCGCACCTGATGCGCCTGGGGGCGCAACGCCTGCCACGTGCAGAGTTCCTGCAGCAGGTGCGGCTGCAGGTCGGCCAGGCGGCGGCACCCGGCAGTTGGTCCGAACGCTACGGCGAGCGGCCTGCCAGCGCGCTCGCTGAAGTCCGCTTAACATAAAATTTGCACCGCGGGGAGATGGGGCGTAAAATGCCGTCCCTTACGGCCCTTCCGGGCCAGCCGTGATTGCACAGGATTACATGTCGAAAGACGACTCCATTGAATTCGAAGGCAGCGTCAGCGAGACGCTCCCCAACACCACGTTCCGGGTCAAGCTGGAAAACGGGCATGAGATCATCGCCCACATCTCCGGCCGCATGCGCAAGAACTACATCCGCATCCTGACCGGCGACCGGGTCAAAGTTGAGATGACTCCCTACGACCTGACCAAGGGTCGTATTACCTACCGCATGAAGTAAGCGGTTCTGGTGTGAGACGCGAGGCGGCCAATGGCCGCTTTTTGTCGTTCCCGAGATTTGCGTATCGGGTTGGCAGCGGCGATCCGGCAGTGTCGGCTTGCGTCTGTCTTCGCTTGCACCTTGCCTCCGGCGCTTACGCCTCGATCGCTACCCTGCCCAAGCTCCGGAAGCGCGCTGTCGTTGCTCCTCGCGAGCCGCGACCGCCGCCCGGCTTCTGCGCGCCCCTCACTCGGGCCACAAGTTCTGAGGGCATAAAAAAACCGCTCTTTCGAGCGGTTCTTTCGTTTCAGTACCGCAAGGCGATCAGTCGACCGTTGCCGGCAGCAGACGCTCCGGTTCCGGGTGCGCTTCCACCACCAGTTCGCCATCCTTGACGTCGATACTGACCCGACCGCCTTCCACCAGCTTGCCGAACAACAGTTCGTCGGCCAGCGGACGCTTGATCTTCTCCTGGATCACACGCGACATCGGGCGCGCGCCCATCAATGGATCGAAGCCGTGCTGGGCCAGCCAGTCGCGCGCAGTCGGGGTGGCCGACAGCGAGACGTGCTTTTCCTGCAGCAGCATTTCCAGCTCGATGATGAACTTGTCCACCACCCGCAGGATGTGATCGAAGCCCAGCGGCTGGAACTGCACGATCGCATCCAGGCGGTTGCGGAACTCGGGCGTGAAGCCGCGGCGAATCGACTCCATCGCATCGGTGGAGTGATCCTGCTTGGTGAAGCCGATCGACCGCCGCGACGCCTGGGTGGCGCCGGCATTGGTCGTCATCACCAGGATCACGTTCTTGAAGTTCGCCTCGCGCCCGTTGGTGTCGGTCAGGATGCCGCGATCCATGACCTGCAACAGGATGTTGAAGATGTCCGGATGCGCCTTCTCCACCTCATCCAGCAGCAGCACGCAGTGCGGCGTCTTGACGATTTTCTCGGTCAACAGACCGCCTTGATCGAAGCCCACATAGCCCGGAGGCGCGCCGATCAGGCGGCTGATCGAATGCGCTTCCATGTACTCGGACATGTCGAAGCGCACCAGTTCGATCCCCAGCTGCAGCGCGAGCTGCTTGGTGACCTCGGTCTTGCCGACGCCGGTAGGGCCGGCAAACAGGAAGTTGCCGATCGGCTTTTCCGGATTGGCCAGGCCCGAGCGCGCCAGCTTGATCGAGCCGGCCAGCGTCTCGATTGCCGGGTTCTGCCCGAAGATCACCATCTTCAGGTTGCGCTCCAGATGCTGCAGCACGTCCTTGTCGGTCGCGCTGACCTGCTTGGCCGGAATCCGCGCCATCTTGGCGACGATGGTCTCGATCTCCTCGATATCGATCAGTTCCTTGCGCTTGCCTTCCGGCAGCAGACGCTGACGCGCACCGGCCTCGTCGATCACATCGATCGCCTTGTCCGGCAGCAGGCGGTCACCGATGTGCTTGACCGACAGGTCTACGGCCGCCTGTAGCGCGTCATCGGCATAGGTCACGCCGTGATGCGCCTCGTACTTGGGCTTGAGGCCCTGCAGGATTTCGAAGGTCTCGCCCACGGTCGGCTCGACGATGTCGATCTTCTGGAAGCGACGCGCCAGTGCACGGTCCTTTTCGAAGATGCCGCGGTATTCCTGGAACGTGGTCGAGCCGATGCAGCGCAGCTCACCCGACGACAGCGCCGGCTTGATCAGATTGGACGCATCCATGGTGCCACCCGACGCCGATCCGGCACCGATGATGGTATGGATCTCGTCGATGAACAGCACCGCGTTGGGCACCTTCTTCAGCGCCGCCAGCACGCCCTTGAGGCGCTTTTCGAAGTCGCCACGGTACTTGGTGCCTGCCACCAGGGCGCCCAGGTCCAGCGAGAAGATAACCGCATCGGCCAGTACCTCCGGCACGTCGTTGTCGACGATGCGCTTGGCCAGACCTTCGGCGATCGCGGTCTTGCCCACGCCGGCCTCGCCCACGTACAGCGGGTTGTTCTTGCGGCGGCGGCACAGCACCTGGATGGTGCGCTCGATTTCGTCGCCACGGCCGACCAACGGGTCGATCTTGCCGTTGCGGGCCTGCTCGTTGAGATTGGTGGCGAACTCGGCCAGCGCATCGCCTTTGGCCTCGCCCTCCCCGCCCTCACTCTTGGGCTCGCCATCGGAGGCGGACGGCTGCTCGCCGTCCTCGCCCAGCTTGGCGATGCCATGGGAGAGGTAATTGACGATATCCAGACGGGTGATGTCCTGCTGGTTCAGGAAGTACACCGCGTGCGAATCCTTCTCGCCGAAGATCGCGACCAGCACGTTGGCGCCGGTGACTTCCTTCTTGCCCGAGGATTGCACGTGATAGACCGCACGCTGCAGCACACGCTGGAAGCCCAGGGTGGGCTGGGTGTCGCGGCCATCGTCTTCGGCCAGGCGCGAGACCGAGGCCTCGATCGCCTGCTCCAGATCGTTGTGCAAACGCACCTGGTCGGCGCCGCAAGCCTTGAGGACGGCCTGGGCGGACGGGTTGTCCAGCAGCGAGAGCAGCAGGTGCTCAACGGTCATGAACTCATGACGCGCCTCGCGTGCTCGCTTGTAGCACTGGCCGATGGTTTGCTCTAGGTCTTTGCTGAACATTGGTAACTCCGAACGGCTGTTGCCAACAATATGCGGCTTTTGTTGGGATTTACCACAACCCTATCGGATAGGTATGTTCAGACTGCGTTAGCATGTGATTGCAGCCACAGTGTTGCGCTGCTGGAATGATCGGATTGACGCCTCAGGTCTGTTCCATCGTGCACAGCAGCGGGTGCTGGTTCATGCGCGAAAATTCATTGACCTGCGCCACCTTGGACTCGGCAACTTCGCGGCTGTAGACCCCGCAGACGCCGCGTCCACGGGTGTGGACATGCAGCATGACCTGCGTGGCCCGCTCCAGATCGAGGTTGAAAAACTGCTGCAGCACCGTCACCACGAAGTCCATCGGGGTGTAGTCGTCGTTCAGCAAAAGCACCTGATAGCGCGGCGGTGGCGCCACTTCAGGCTTGCTGGCTTCGACGGTGAGGCCGTGATCGTGTTCGTGTGAGGTCTTACGAGGCATCCGGGCATTATACGGTTCATCGCCGCACGCATTGGACGATTTACGCCGCGCCCCGCACAATTTGTCTCCGATTCCATGGCTGGCCCTTGATGACCGATTCCCTGACCGCGCGGTTGCTGGCGCCGTCGTTCACTGACTTGTCCAGCTCCGTGCACCTTGCCGGGTCGCAGCGCCGCTTGACCCGGCTTCAAACCGTGCGGTTCGCCGACAGCGCGAGCGCGGCCCCGATCACGCAGGATCCGCAGCGATGAGCGCTTCCGACCAACGCTGGCATCCGGATGTCACCGTGGCCACCGTGGTGGTGCGCGACGGGCGCTTCCTGCAGGTGGAAGAGACCATCGGCGGCAAGCTGTTGTTGAACCAGCCTGCCGGGCATCTGGAGCCGGATGAGAGCCTGCTCGATGCGGCGGTGCGCGAGACGCTGGAAGAGACCGGCTGGGATGTCCGCCTGACCCACTTCATCGGCACCTATCAGTGGGTCGCCCCGACTGGCCAGTGCTTCCTGCGGTTTGCGTTTGTCGCCGAGGCCGTGACCCACCATCCCGAGCGCAGCCTGGATACCGGCGTGGTGCGCGCGTTGTGGATGACGCCGGACGAATTGCGCAGCGCGACCGAGCGCCTGCGCAGCCCGTTGGTGTGGGAAGTGGTGGCCGACTATCTGGCCGGCCAGCGCCATCCCTTGGCCTTGGTGCGGCACGTCGCATGAGTACGCCACGGATCGTTGTCGGGGTCTCCGGCGGTGTGGATTCGTCGGTGGCGGCCTGGCGGCTGGCCCAGCAGGGTGAGTCGATCGCCGGGCTGTTCATGCAGAACTGGGCCGACGACGGCAGCGGCGATTGCCGCGCCGAGGACGACCGCCGCGATGCGGTGGCGGTGTGCGGGGTGCTGGGCATCCCGTTCCACTTCCGCGATTTTTCCGGTGAATACTGGAGCGGCGTGTTCGAGCACTTCCTGGCCGAATACGCGGCCGGGCGCACGCCGAATCCGGACGTGCTGTGCAACCGCGAGGTCAAGTTCAAGCATTTTCTGGATGCGGCCCAGGCGCTGGGCGCCGAGCGCATCGCCACCGGCCACTATGCGCGGGTGGCGCACAGCGGCGGGCGCTGGCGCCTGCTGCGCGGCGCCGACCGCAGCAAGGACCAGAGCTATTTCCTGCATCAGCTGGGCCAGACCCAGCTGGCCGCGACGCTGTTTCCGATCGGCGATATGGAAAAAAGCACGCTGCGCGGGGTCGCCCAGGACGCCGGTCTGCCGACCCATGCCAAGAAGGATTCCACCGGCATCTGTTTCATTGGCGAACGCGATTTCCGCGAGTTTCTGGGCCGCTACCTGCCCGCGCGCAGCGGCGAGATCCGCGACCCGCAGGGGCAGCGCATCGCCGAGCATCCGGGGGTGTTCTATTTCACCCTGGGTCAGCGCGAAGGCCTGAACATCGGTGGCGTGCGAGGGCGTGCCGCCGCGCCGTGGTACGTGGTCGGCAAGGATGTGGCGAGCAACGTGCTGTATGTGGACCAGGATCGCGACAGCCCGCTGCTGCAATCGCGCTGGCTGCAGTCCGAGCAGGCCCATTGGGTCACCGGGGCGCCGCCGGCGCGCAGCTTCGTCTGCACCGCACAGACACGTTACCGGCAGCCCGACGAGCCGTGCACGGTCGAGGTGCAGGACGATGGCAGCGTGCAGGTGCGTTTCGAGCGGCCGCAGCGGGCGGTGACGCCCGGGCAGTCGCTGGTGCTGTACGACGGCGAGGAATGCCTGGGCGGCGCGGTCATCGCCGCCACCGATGCGCCGCTGGAACGCCAACTGGCGGGATCTTCTTTTTCACCTGAGGTAGTGGCTTGATGAGTTCTTCCATGGATCACCGCGTGCTGGCGCTTGCCGGCGTCGCCCAGGCCCTGCAACAGGTGCGGCGGATCGCCGAAACCGGGCATTCGGAGGCTGCGACGGTGCGTACCGCCATGGACAGCGTGTTCCGGGTGGATGCGTCCTCGCCGGAGGCCGTGTACGGCTCGCCAGCGGACCTGGCGCCAGGGCTGCGGCTGCTGCACAACTATTTCCACAACCAGGGCCAGGACGAGGTCCTGCCGCGGCTGGCGCTGGCAGTGCTGCAGCTGGAGCGCCGCTTCGTGCGCGACACCGCCACCGTGGCCACGGTCTCCAATGGCATCGAGGCAGCGGCGCGGCAGGCACACAGCCTGGGCGACAGCGGCCACCCTGACGTGCTGAGTTCGCTGGGCGGGCTGTATGCGCAGACCATCAGCCACTTGCGCCCCAAGGTCATGGTGCAGGGCAATCCGCATTACCTGGGCCAGGCCGGCGTGGTCGCGGAAATCCGCGCGCTGCTGCTGGCCGCGGTCCGCTCGGCCGTGTTGTGGCGGCAGATGGGTGGCAGCCTGTGGGATTTCCTGTTTGCCAAGCGCGCAATGATCGAAGCGGTGGACCGCGCGCTGCGCTAGACCACTGACGATCCCGGTGTGCTACACGCGCTGGCGGTCGCTGGCGCGTGTCAACGAAGCTTGAACGGGCGAGACGATGTGGCGATCGTCGCTAAAGACAAAGGGGGTACGGCCGATACAGCAACCGTGACTCTGCCGAGAACGCCCATGTATTCACGTCCACTTATCCGTCTGGCCGCCCCTTTGGCCCTGACCTTGCTGTTTCCCTTCGCTGTCGGATTCGACTGGCCCGCTTCGGTGCGCTGGGCGATCCTGGCGACCATGACGCTCAGCTGGCTCGGTTTCGCTGCCTGGGTGACCTACTCCCAGTTCCGGCGTCATCCGGACCAGACCCGCATCCTGCGCGAGCAGGACCAACTGCTCAACGAACTGCGTACGTTCGTCAGCAACGAAGTCGACGGTTCACGCTCGGAAGTCGAGCGTGCCCGCGAACTGATCCGCCAGGCCGTGTCCGGTCTTGGTGGCAGCTTCGAAGCGATGAACCGCAAGTCGCGCCAGCAAAGCCAGGCATTGGCCCGTATCGTCGACCGTGCCGGTGACGACGGCAGCGCCGGTGTCGACGTCGCCCGCTTCGCCCAGCACGCCAGCTCCCGCATGGAGCAACTGGTGGAAGCGCTGGAACAGGTGAGCGGCCAGAGTACCAACACCGTGCATCACATCGATGAGATGGCGCAGCACCTGGATGGCATCTTCGCGTTGCTGGAAGACGTCAAGTCGATCGCTGACCAGACCAACCTGCTGGCATTGAACGCCGCCATCGAAGCAGCCCGTGCCGGTGAAGCCGGTCGCGGCTTCGCGGTGGTCGCCGACGAGGTGCGCAATCTGTCCGAGCGTTCCACTACCTTCAACGAACAGATCCGCAAGCTGGCACACAGCTCCAAGGAATCGATCGCCAAGGTGCGTGAAACGGTCTCGCAGCTGGCCTCGCGTCACATGGATCGCTCCCGCGAAGCCCGCCACGAATCGGCGGCGATGCTGGAGAACGTCGCGCAGATCAATGCCTCGCTGGGCGACGGCATGCGCGAAATCTCCGAATGCGCGCGCTCCATCGACGGTAGCGTGGCCGAAGCGGTGCGTGCCCTGCAGTTCGAGGACATCGCCACGCAGACGCTGAGCGGTATCCATACCCACCTCGATCGCCTCACCGCGATCAACCGTGAAGCGGTGGCGCTGCAGGAACTGCTGCATCGCAATGGCGGCGTGTACGACAGCGATCTGGTCGCCGCGCTGGCCAAGGTGTCCAACCGCCTGCGCGACATGCGTGTGGAATGGGAACGCCCGCCGCACAAGCCGGTGGCGCAGCAAGGCATGGGCGCCGGTACGGTCGAGCTGTTCTAAGACCGATGCCACGCACTGTCTGATTTCCGACATTCCCCGGCCTTCCGGGGATTTGTCGTTCCGCAACAACCTGGTATTCCGCTGATGACGCTCCTCGCCCCGCCCACCGATGCACCCACGGCCGTGCTGGAATCAGCCGCGCTGGCGGCTGCACACGCCCAGCGCATTGCGCAAAGCGACGCTGCCCGGCCCGCGCTGCGCAGCGTACGCATGCCGGCCGCGCTGGAACGGCTGGAGCGTGCCGCGCGTGCGGAAGTGCAGGCAATGCAGCACCCGCGCCGCAGCTGCAGCGAAGAAGAACTGCTGTTCGCGACCGTGGCCTGGGATCTGGGCCTGGATGGCGCCGCTGTGGACGTATCCGGACGCTGACGTTTCTGTGCGACAGCGGGGCGTGCCTCGGCAGGCGCCCCGCTGGCTGTATCCACTGCCCGACCCTTGGCGCTTGTGCATCAGGCCATGCCACCCGGCGTGGCGCCGAACAGGCAATGCCGTGCGATTGCAGCACCAGGGTGAGGTCTCCCCTGCCCGTCTGCTCGACGACTTCCACGACACCATGTCGGGTGTAGAGCGCCTAGCTCTGTAGCTTGGCAGCAGGGCCCTTGCCTGCCCACCGTTGCGGGACACGCCGTGAATCCGTCCCTCGATGCTCTACTGCGGCATCCATGCCGCACAAGGTCCCGCGATGATGAGCGGGCTGCGCCGGCACGACGCTACTTCTGCTCAGAATCGCGGCGTGTACCTTTTCGGTCGTCTGGCGGGTGATGGATCAGGTGTAGAGCACCCAGCTTGCAGGTGGCTGCAGGGCCCTTGTCCGCCCACCATCGCGGGACACGCCGCAAGTACGTCCTTGTAGGCTCTTACGCGGCATCCATGCCGCGTAAGGTCCCGCGACGGTAGGCGGGCAAGGACCTGTCGAGATAGTCGGTGTGCGTGGTTGCAAGCAGAGCATGAGGTGCATTGTTCGGATCACCTTGCGTCCGAAAATCTTCCTCACGCAAGCCGAATAACAGGCAGGCTTTCGACAGGCAGGCTATGGACTTCTCAAAGTCTCAAGGCCTTGCAATATGTGTGTTTTTGTCTGGCCACCGACCAACTCTCTGGTGCGGTGCTCCTGCCGGTTGCTGGAACCCGAGGAGCCTCCAGGGATGGATTCACGGCGTGTCCCGCAAGTGGCGAGGGCATCGCGCCCTCGACTCGCTGAGCTTTCGAGCGGCGCATTTCAATAGGCGGCGGGCGACGCCTGGCGCTGTGACAGCTTGCGTCAGTTGGCGAGGACCAGGCGTGCGCCTAGGCGCATGCCGGCTTCGGCTTCACGCAGCCACTGCGCCATGTCGCGCGGCGACAGCGGCCGCGAGTAGAAGTAGCCCTGGATTTCGTCGCAGCCCTGCTGGCGCAGCAATGCGTCTTCCTGCACCGTTTCCACGCCTTCGGCGACTACCTGCATGCCCAGCGCGTGGCCCAGATGCACGATGGCCTGGGTCACTTCGGCGGTGTTGGCGTCGTCGAGCATGCCTTGCACGAAGCTGCGGTCGATCTTCAGACGCTGCACCGGGAAGCGGTTGAGGTAATGCAGGTTGGAGAAACCGGTGCCGAAGTCGTCCACCGCCAACAGCACACCATTCTGTTCGAACAGCTCGAAGCAGCGGCGCAGCGAGTCGGAATCGCGGATCAAGGCCGATTCGGTCAATTCCAGTTCCAGGCGCGATGGCGACCAGCCGTTGTCACGGCAGATTTCCAGTACGCGCTCGGCAAAGCCGCGCTCGCGCAACTGCACCGCAGAGACGTTGACCGCGATGCGGCTGAAATTGAGCCCGGCGCGGTCCCAGACCACGGCCTGACGGCAGGCCTCGCCGATCACCCATTCGCCCAGGCGCACGATCTCGCCACACTCCTCGGCAATCGGAATGAACTCGACCGGGCTGCACTGGCCATGGCCGGGACGATTCCAGCGCATCAGCGCTTCGATCGCCGGCGAGGATTCGCCCACCGTATTGACCAGCGGCTGATAGACCAGGGTGAATTCTTCGCGTTCCAGCGCACCTTGCAGCGCGTGTTCCAGCTCCAGGCGGCGCTGGGCACGCATCAGCACGTCCTGGCTGTAGTAATGGAAGGTGTTGCGGCCCGATTCCTTGGCTGCATACATCGCCGCATCGGCTGCGCGCAGCAGGCTGTCGAAATCCGAGAGGCCCTCGCCCTGCAGCGCGATGCCAATACTCGCGCCCAGCTTGAGGGTGACGTGATCCTTGCGCAGCGGTTCGCCCAGCGCGCTGATCAGCTTGCGCGCCACGTGGCCGGCGTCTTCCGGTTCGGAGAGATCGCGCAGCAGCACGATGAATTCGTCGTCGCTGAAGCGGCCGAACAGGTCGCTGTTGCGCAGATGCTGGTGCAGGCGTGCGGAGGCCAGCTTGAGCAGATTGTCGCCGGTGGCGTGACCGAAGGAATCGTTGATGCTCTTGAAGCCATCCAGATCGATCAGCAGCATCGCCAGTACCTGGCCGCGCTCGTGCGCTTCGCGGATCGCGTTCTCTGCCTGCTCGCGCAGCAGGAAGCGGTTCGGCAGACCGGTCAGGCGATCGTAGTGGGCCAGCAGCTCGATGCGCTCGTTGGCTTCGCGTTCGCGGGTGACGTCGCGGAACAAGGCGACGAACCGCGGCGGCAGGCCTTCGCGACGATCCAGCTCGATCAGCACCTGTACCCAGATCCGCTGGCCGGAGTTGCGGTAGAAACACAGCTCCAGCTGTTCGGGCAGGCCGCCGTCGGAGATACGCAGCAGCGCCGCCTCGAAGGCGTCGCGCGAATCCTGCGTGTACAGCGACAGCGCCTGCTCCAGGGTGATGTTTTCCTTGCGCAGGCCATGGATGCGGTAGCACTCCTCGGTCCACTGCATGCGCCGGGTGTCGACCTCGATCTCGCAGCCGCCGATCTTGCCCAGCGCAGACACGCGGTTGAGCAGCTCGGTGCGCCAGCGAATCAATGCATCGGTCTGGCGCTGCTCGGTGACGTTCTGCAGTTGGCCGAGCAGACGCACCATGCCGCCATTGCCGTCGAACACCGGCTGTGCCCAGACCCGCAGGTGATGCGGATTGACGCCGGCAAGCCCGTTGATCTCCAGCTCGAAATGCACCGGCAGGCCTTCGTGCTTGATCTTGCGCCAGGCACTGCGCAGATGCGCGACCGACGGCCGGCCCAGCAGGCGCAGGATGTCGCGAATGCCCTGCAGGCGCTGCTGGGTCATGCCGAGCTGTTGCAGGAAATCCGGCGACACCCACAGCGTGTCCTTGAGCGTGTCCCAGCTCCAGCTGCCCATGCTGGCGATGCGCTGGGCCTCTTCGAGCTGGGCCTGCTGCTCGCGCAGCTGCTGCTCGAGCAACTTGTGGTGGTGCACATCGGTATGCGTGCCGACCATGCGCAACGGGCGGCCGTCGGCGGTTCGCGACACCACGCGGCCGCGATCCAGGATCCAGCGCCACTGGCCGTCGTGCTGACGCAGGCGGAATTCGGCGGTATAGGTATCGGTGCGGCCGTCCAGGTGCGCCTGCACGGCCGCACTGACCAGCGCGTGGTCGTCGGGATGGATCAGCCCGGACAACGCGGTGAGATTGTTCGGCAGCGGCTGTTCGGAATATCCGAGCATGCGGGTCCAGCGCTCGGAGCGGTAGACCACATCGGCTGGAATGTCCCAGTCCCACAGTCCGTGATCGGCGCTGTCCAGGCCAATTTCCCAGCGGCTGGTACCGTCGGCGCCCATCGGCTCGGGAATGCTCAGGGTGAAGGCCATGACCTGGCCGTGTTCGTCGCTGACCGCGCGCAGCCAGCCCTCCAGACGCCCGCCACCGGTACCCGGCAGCACGCAGGCGGTCATGCCGCCGCTGTTGGCCACCTGGGCCCGACTGCTTTCCAGGACTTCGGCATAGGCGCCAAGGGTGGCCGGCAATCCCAACGATTGCGCAACGCGGTTGGCCGCCAGAGGCTGACCATGCGCATCCAACAACACCACCGCCGAGGTCAGCGGGTGCTGCAGCATGCTTGCAATGACGCCTGAGTCCACTCTGGAACACTCCGAAGAATCGACCCCGGCCTTCGGAGTCGCAATGGATAACGGCCGTTTCCCCAATTAGTTGAGGCGCGTGTTTCGGGCTCGACCGAACCGGGACGAGTTGCGGCTAAGATGGTTGCATCGCCAGCACCAAAGGTCGTCCGCGGACCCATGCCTCATCCTGTCGCCGCGCCCGCGTTTTCGTCCGCTCCCGTGTCCCGTCTTCGCCTCGCCGAGCGCCTGCAACAAGGTCTGTGGACCCTGACCGGGCTGTATTTGCTGGTCGGGGTGATCTGGCTGCTGCTGGGCAACCGGCTGCTGCACCTGGCCGGCGCCGCCATGCCGGAGCGCTGGTCGGACGCCAGCTTCCTGCTGGTGTCGAGCGTGGTGATCCACCTGGTGCTGCGCCGTTTCGTGGCGCTGATCGTGGAAGAGCACGCGCAACTGGCGCAATCGGAGGCGGTGCTGCAGGCCAAGTTCCTGGCCCTGCCCAGCCCGGCGCTGATCTACGACCTGGCCACGCTGCGCATCCTGGATGCCAACCCGGCAGCGCTGGAATTCTTCGGCTGGGAGCGCGACGAATTCCTGCAGCAGACGCTGCAGGCGATCTGGCCCAACGCCGACGGCGCGCGCCTGGAGGAAATCATCGCCCAGATCCGCGCCAAGGGCGACGCCACCTGCACCCTGCACGAGGATCTGCTGACCCGCAGCGGCCCGCGCCATGTCGAGATCCGCAGCAACCAGTTGCATCTGGCCAGCGGCCCTGCCCGTCTGGTGGTCACCGTGGACCGCAGCGAGGAACGCCAGGCACAGCATCTGCGCGACGAGGCGCTGCAGCGGCTGGAAGAAGCGCAGAGTATCGCGCGGCTGGGTTCCTGGCAGCTGGATCGCGCAACCGGACTGGGGCGCTATTCGCCGGCGGTGTACCGCCTGCTCGGCCGCAGCGTGCCGATGCATCGGCGCGAGCATCGGCTGGAAGAACTGCTGACCGCCTCGGACACCGCCACCCAGGCGCGGATCGAACGCATGATCGAGGACATGTGCACCGGTGGCGACGTGCAGATCGATGTGCTGCTGCCGCTGACCGGCGGCGATTCGCAGCCGCGCACCGTGCATCTGCGCGCCGAAAGCGTCACCAACCCGAACGGCGCCCGGCATATCCATGGCACGCTGCAGGACGTCAGCGAGCGCGAGCAGTCGCGCCGCTTGCTGCGCGAGCGCGAGGAGCAGTTCCGCGAGCTGGTCAGGGTGCTGCCCGATGGCGTGCTGATCCTGGCCGATGAGCACGTGATGTATGCCAATGCCGCCGGTTCTGTGCAGTTCGGTTTCCAGGGCGAAACCATCCTGGGCGAGCCGCTGCAGACGCTGGTCGGCGACAGCGACCTGCCGGTGGTGCGCGAGTACCTGCGCGCGGGCAGCGATCGCAACGAGCCGGTGTCCAGCGCACGGGCGATGCGCCGTCGCGATGGCAGCACCTTCTATGCCGGCCTGTCGGCCGGCGATATCCGCTATGGCGGACGCAGCTGCAAATTGCTGGTGGTACGCGACCTGAGCGAACCCGAGCGCATGCGCGATGCGCTGGCCGAGAGCAATGCCGAGTTGCAGGCGATGGCCAAGCGCCTGTTCTCGCTGCAGGAGGACGAACGCCGCGCGATCTCGCGCGATCTGCACGACGACATCGGCCAGGCGATCACCGCGATGAAGCTGTCCGCGCATGCGGCGCTGGACGAGCCGGATCCTGACGCGCGCCGCGAAGACCTGCTGGAAGTGGTGTCGCTGGCCGACAGCACCGTGACCAAGCTGCGTAACCTGTCGATGCTGTTGCGTCCACCGCAGCTGGATGCGCTGGGCCTGGAAGCGGCCCTGCGCTGGCAGGCCTCGATGCTGTTTCGTGCATCGCCGGTGCGGCTGGAGCTGGATATCCAGGCACTGGACGTGCGCCCGGGCAACGAGATCGAGCAGGCGTGCTTCCGGATTGCGCAGGAAAGCCTGACCAATGCGTTGCGCCACGCCTGCGCCGGCGAAGTGCACATGCGGCTGTACTCGATCGACAGCGAGAGCTTCCGCCTGGAAGTCAGCGACGACGGCGATGGCTTCGAGCCGGAAGGCCCGCGTGGGCTCGGGCTGATCGTGATGCGTGAGCGTGCGCAAACCGTCGGCGGTGCGCTCGCGATAGAATCAGCACCCGGAGCAGGCACGCGCGTGACGTTGCGCCTGCCCTATCACCCGGTCGGCGAGTCCGTCCACGACGATGGTGGACGTTAAGTCATGTGGAGCCCCGTAATCCCGCCCGGACTGGAAATCGTCAAACCCACCCGCCTGGGCGCGGGCAATCCCGAACTGCTGCATCTGGTGGACGCTGCCGCATCCGGCGGCCCGCCGTTGATGGTGTTCCACATCGATATCGATCACTTCGCCTCGATCAACGAGAACATGAGTGCCGAAGTCGGTGATCAGGCGCTGACGCTGGTGGCGCGCCGGCTGCAGGATTTTCTCGGCACGCGCGGCAAGTTGTGGCGTCATGGCAGCGATGAAATGGTGGTGGTGGCGGTGCGTCGCGAAGACACCCCGCTGCCGGAGGATTTTGCCGAAGAGATCCGCCAGCAGCTGGAACTGCCGCTGTCGGTGCTGCCGTACACCTTGTTCATGACCGGCAAGGTCGGCATCAGCCTGTGCCCGGAACACTCGACCTCGCTGTCGATCCTGCTCGACTACGCCGAAGAAGCCAGCTACCAGGCCGCACGCGAAGGCGGCAATACGGTGCGGCTGTACACGCGCAACTCGACCACCAATGCACATAGCGAAAGCATCATTGCGCGGCAGATCGTCGATGCGATCCCGCATGGCGAACTGCGGCTGCGCTACCAGCCGCTGGTGAGCGCACGCGACGGCCGCATCGTCGGCATGGAAGCGCTGCTGCGCTGGCAGTCGCCCACGCTGGGCATGCTGGTGCCGGAGCGCTTCATGCGTACCGCCGAGCGCCTGGGGGTGATCGTGCAGATCGGCGAATGGGTGCTGCAGAACGCGGTGCGCCAGGCGCGGCTGTGGCGCGACCAGGGCTTCGACGATTTCAGCATCGCGGTCAACGTCTCCACGCTGCAGCTGTTGCGCCCGGGCTTCTTCAACGAAGTGATGGCGATGCTGCAGACCGCCGGCGTGCCGGCGCAGTTCGTCACGCTGGAGATCAACGAAAGCGCGTTGACCAACAACGTCAACTTCGTCCACGAGACGATGGCCAACCTGCGCAACGAAGGCATCAGCCTGAGCCTGGACAACTTCGGTACCGGCGATTCCAGCCTGAGCGCGCTGGTGCGCTATCCGGTGGACCGGCTGAAGATCGATCGCAGCTTCATCAAGAGCGCGCCGGCCGGCAGCCGCGAGGCGGCGATTGCGCGCGCGATCATCGCGATGGGCCACCAGCTCGGCATGACGGTGATCGCCAACGGCGTGGAGTCGCAAGCGCAACTGGGCTTTTTGCGGCGCAACGATTGCGACATCTTCCAGGGCTACCTGTTCGGCGAACCAATGTCGGCCGAGTCGGCCGGCATGGCGCTACGCCGCCGCTACCTGCGCCCGGAATCGTTCGCCGAAAGCCGCCCCGACCGCACGCTGCTGCTGCTGGACGACGAAGAAAACGTGCTGCGCTCGCTGGTGCGCCTGTTCCGCCGCGATGGCTACCGCATCCTGGCCGCGGGCAACGTGCGCGACGCCTTCGACCTGCTCGCCACCAACGACGTGCAGGTGATCCTGTCGGACCAGCGCATGAGCGACATGAGCGGCACCGAGTTCCTGGGCCGGGTCAAGATGCTCTACCCCGACACCGTGCGCCTGGTGCTGTCCGGCTACACCGACCTGGCCACGGTCACCGAAGCGATCAACCGCGGCGCGATCTACCGCTTCCTGACCAAGCCCTGGAACGACGACGAGCTGCGCGAGCACATTCGTCAGGCATTTCGCACGCATGATGAGCTGCGTAACGGCCGGGAGTAGGGATTGGGGATTGGTAAAAGCAAAAGCCAACAGCGATATTCCTGAGCCGCAATCGGAGATTCGCTGAGCAAGGCAGACGGCAAGAGCGCGGCAAAACCGCTCTTGCCAATCCCTAATCCCGACTCCCCAATCCCAGCGCGAAGCGCTACCGCGGCTGCCGCACCGGTAGCACGATCCGGAAACTGGCGCCCTGGCCCGGGACGCTTTCGACGTCGATGCGGCCGTGGTGCTTGTTGATGATGCCGTAGGAGATCGACAGGCCCAGGCCGGTGCCGCTGCCGACCGGCTTGGTGGTGAAGAACGGGTCGAAGATGCGTTGCAGCAGGTCCGGGGCGATGCCCGCGCCGCTGTCCTGGAACTGGATCCAGACATTCTCGGTCTCGTCACGGCCGGTGGTGACGGTGATCGTGCCGCGCTCGACAATCGCCTGGCCGGCGTTGAGCAGCATGTTCATATAGACCTGGTTGAGCTCGGACGGCAGGCATTCCACCAACGGCAGCTCGGCGTAATTGCGCTCCAGCGTGACCTTGTACTTGAGCTCGTTCCAGATGATGTTGATCGTGGATTCGAGACCGGCATGCAGGTCGACCATCTTCCACGACTCGGAACGGTCCGAGTACGAGAAGTCCTTGAGGTCGCGCACGATGCGGGTGACCCGCTCGATGCCTTCGCGCGATTCGGCCATCAACTGCGGCAGGTCGCGGCTGATGAAGTCGATGTCGGCACGGTTGCGGATCTCGTCGATCTCCGGAATCAGCGCCTTCGGATCCGGCGCCTGCAGTGCGCGCTCATAGGCTTCGATCAGCGTGAACAGGCTGCGCAGGTATTCCTGCAGGCTGCCAAGATTGGAGTGCACGTAACCGATCGGATTGTTGATTTCATGCGCCACGCCGGCGGCCAGCTGGCCGATGGAGGCCATCTTCTCCGACTGCAGCAGCTTGTCCTGCGCGCCGTTCAAACGCAGATAGGCCTGCCGCAGTTCGGCATGGCGCTGCTGCAGCTCGCGCTCGTAGTCCTGCTGGCCTTCGATGTTGTGGAACAGCGCCAGGAAGTGCCCGACGCCCTGCTCCTCGTTGTAGTACAGATGCGCGATGACCACGCGATCGGCCACCGGCAGGCTGCCGGTCCAGCTGCCCTTGCTGCGCGCCTGATTCAACGCATCCGACGGCAGCACCTGCGAGATCCGTTCGCCGAGATTGCGGTCGTCGGCAGGATCTTCCTTGCACAGGCTCTGGCGGGCGATGGCGTTGGCCAGGATCAGCTGTCCGTCGGCGCGGAACAGCAGCACGCCCTCGAGCATCTGGTCGCCGAAGGCGCGCAGCATGGTCGAGGACGGTAACAGGGTTTGATTGAGAAAAAACTTGGCAGTCACGGGACAGGGCGGCGTAGAGGACACTTCAATATACGCCGAACCGCCCAGGCCTCGTATTGCGCGGGGCCACGCTCTTGCACGCCGGGCAGCTCAAAGCTGCGCCGCAAACACCTGGTCCAGCCTGCGCGTGCGCTCGGGCACGCTGCGGTGCTTCAGGCCACTGCCAACGAACGACCGCCGCGCAGCACGCTCGATTGGCCCTTGGCGTCGTAGGAGGGCGCACTCTCGGTGCGGCCCAGATGACGCAGTGCCCAGTTCACCTCGCGGCGCCGGCGTGCCAGCAGCGCGCCATTGGCGCGATTGGCTTCGGCCAGTTCGCGCAGCCGCTCTTCCTCGCCCTGGGGCATTGCCGCTTCCAGCGCGCGCAGTGCCGACAGCTTGTCCTGCGTATGGCGCATCAACCCATCGATGTCGTTCTCGAGTAATGCCTGGCGTTCGCCGGCCAGCGCATCGCTGAGACGTTGCAGGAACTCGTTCACGTTCATCCTTTGGGTCGGGGATTAGCCCGCCAGTTGCTGATTCAGATCCATCATGCGGCTGGCGATGGCATCCGGGTTGATGGAGTAGCTGCCGTTCTGCAACGCATCCTTCACTGCCTGGACGCGACCGGTGTCGATCGCCGAGGACTGCGACAGCGTGCGCTGCAGGTTCTGCAGGTTGGTCGCCTCACCGGTCAGCTTGACGCTGTCGGTCGGCGGCAATGCGGCGATCGGGGACGCGCGATCTTCACCGGCCGAGGCGATCTTGCTGCTCGTGGCCGCGGTACGAAGGGTTGCAGCGGTCGGTAGATTGCCTTCGATTTTCTGGCTCATGTCGGGAACTCCTCTACAGGTCGTAGGGGATAACGGCATGCCAAAAAAAAACTTTATAGCGATTTTCTATCTGGACACCACAACGGTCCCGCTCGCTTCGACGATCCCCTGCACCACCCGGCGCGAAGAGGAATTTTCCACCGAAACCCGCTCGTTCTCGCCGGCATCGGACAGCGCGCGCCCGCTCATGCGCACCTCCAGCCCGCCATTGCGCGCCACCAGCGGCACGGTATCGCCGCGCCGGACCAGCCGCTGGGTGACCAGATCGTTGGCCGACAGCAGCGAGCCGGCCGGCAGGATGCGCCGGGCAGTCTTGCCCACCGCCGCCACCGGATCGGCCAGCACCGCACCGACGATGCGCGCGGCATCGCGCTTCTCGATACTGATATCGGCCAGCGAAATGACTTCTCCAGCACTGATGCCCCGGCGCAGCACCAGCACATCCTGGTTGCGGCGCACCTTCAGCGGCACGAACAGGCGCCAGCCGGCCGGCTGCGGGCAGGCCACTTCCACCGTATTGGTGCCGGTCGGCTGCGCCTGCAGCGCGATCGGGCAGGCCGGCATGCGCAAGCCCGGATCGAGCGTGGCCTCGGCCTCGGCATCCGGGCCAACGGTGGCCAGCGCCGCAGCGCGGATGGAATCGACGGACTGATAGCTCTGGGCCCAGGCCGGAGCGGCAGCTAACAAGATGACAAGCAGGAGCAGGCGCATGGGACCAGATCCGGAGGGAGACGGAACAGGCAGTGCAAGAGGCGTGCCTGTTTTTTGCCGGGATTGGGGAGTTGGGATTGGGGATTTGTAAAAGCGGCTTGGCGGGTGATTCATTTGGCCGGTGCCAAGGCCCTTTGAGCCAGCGCGTCTATCCGACCAACTGTCTCCGAAGTCTTCAGGGCTGCAGAAGCAGTAACGGCCTGACCAACGCGCTCATTCACGCCTTTGAGCCAATCCCCAATCCCAAATCACCAGATCCCGGCGCTTGAGCCAATCCCGAATCCCGACTCCCCAATCCCGACAGCGCCCCCACGCCAGGCTAAAACCGCTCAAGTTTTCCGAGGGCGCTGTCGATATCTGCCCCATGACCCACGATCTGCTCAACCGCATCGACCAGCGCACGCGTCTGGCTGGCCACAACCGACTGGCCCTGCTGCTGTTCCGGCTGGGCGGGCGCCAGCTTTTTGGCGTCAACGTGTTCAAGGTGCAGGAGGTGCTGCGCCGCCCGGAGCTGTTCCAGGTGCCCGGCCTGCCGACCGAGTTCGCCGGCGTGGCCGACGTGCGCGGGCGCTCGGTGCCGGTGCTGGACCTGGGCCTGGCGATCGGCCACCCGGAACGCGACGCGCACTCGGAAAACGGCCCCGGCTATCTGGTGGTGGCCGAATTCAACCGCTCGGTCCAGGGCTTTCTGGTCAGCGGCGTGGAGCGCATCGTCAATATTGCGGTGGAAGATATCCACCCGCCGCCGGAACTGGGCGCCGAAGCCACTTATTTGACGGCGGTGACGCGCTTCCAGGGCGAGTTGATCCAGGTCATCGACGTGGAAAGCGTGCTCGCCGACATCGCCAAGGTCAGCAAGGACGTGCAGCTGGATCCCTCGCTGCAGCTGGTCGCCTACGACCGGCAGTTCCAGGTGCTGGTGGTGGACGACTCGCGCGTGGCGCGCCAGCAGATCCGCAGCGTGCTCGACCAGCTCGGCGTCTCGGCGACCTTGTTGTCCGACGGCCGCCAGGCACTGGACCACCTCTTGCAGGTTGCTGCATCAGGCGAGAATCCGGCCGACCGCTATGCGATGGTCATCTCCGACATCGAAATGCCGGCCATGGACGGCTACACGCTGACGACGGAAATCCGGCGCACGCCGGGCCTGCAAGGCCTCTACGTGCTGTTGCACACCTCGCTGTCGGGCGTGTTCAACAACGCCATGGTCGAACAGGTGGGCGCCAATGCCTTCGTGGCCAAGTACAGCGCCCACGAATTGGCCGACTACGTGCTGGCGCGCCTGAAAGTGGTCGCCGAAGCGGCCTGAGCAGGCCAGGCGGCTGCCGGGTCGGAGCCGATGGCAGCGACAAGGCGCTGCGCCGGGCTTCCAAGAGCCCGGCAGCATTGAAGTCGGGGCGGTGTGCGTCAACCCGCTTTTAAAGTGACATCCGCTGACGCCGGACGTTGCCGGACCGCGCCTCGGTTAATGCCGAACCTTCCGGCCTGGCGCGCCTGCGTGAACCAGCTCCGCAACGGACGCAGGTTCACCGCTTCTCCCGAACGGCCAAGCCGCCGTTCGTCGGCAGCTCCGATTGTTCTCCGCATTCCGCGGCCCGCACCACCTCGATTGGCACAAACATTGCTTTCTCCCTGGTAACACTTCGCGGGAGAGCACCGTGTCCAATTCCATCTCGTCCTTTCTAGGCATCCACGGCGATGCTCTGCCGCTACGCGAGCAGCGCATGAAGCTCATTGCCAGCAATCTGAGCAATGTGGATACCCCTGGCTACAAGGCAAAGGATCTGAATTTCGAGGCGGCGCTCAAATCGGCCGAAGGCGTGCGCGACGGCACCCTGCTGCAGACCACCGATGCCAAGCATTACGAGATCGGCAGCAGTGCCGGGCTCAACCCCTTCCAGATCACCCGCGAATCCGACCAGCCCAGCCTGGACGGCAATACCGTCGATCCCGATGCCGAACGTGCTGCCTACGGCCGCGCCGCGCTGGAATACCGCGCCTCGCTGAGCTTCCTCGAATCCAAGGTGCGCTCGATGCTCACCGCGATCACCGGCCAATAAGTCATGAGCAATCTTCCCATCTTCGATGTGGCCGGCTCGGCGCTGCACGCGCAGTCGGTCCGCCTGAGCACCATCGCCTCCAACCTGGCCAATGCCGACTCCGTCGCTGGCTCGGCCGAGGCGACCTACAAGCCGATCGAGCCGATCTTCCAGGCCCAGCAAAGTCGCCAGGACCCCAGCCTGACTTCGGTGAACGTCAAGGAGATCACCACCACCAACGCGCCGCCGATCCGTCGCTACGAACCCGGCCATCCGCTGGCCGATGCCGATGGCTACGTGTTCTCGCCGGACGTGGACCCGGTCTCGCAGATGGTCAACATGATCTCGGCCTCGCGCAACTACCAGGCCGGCGTGGAAATGCTCAACACCGCCAAGGAACTGGCACTCGCCACCCTGACCATGGGTCGCTGACCCTCCTAGCTGACCCTTCCCTTACGGACCCTTTCACATGAGCACGATCGGTAGTGACCTCTACACCAGCCTCGGGCTGACCTCCAGCAGCGCCACAGCGACCAAGAAGAAGGAGGAATCGCTCGGCCAGGCCGACTTCCTCAAGTTGATGACCGAGCAGCTGCAGCACCAGGACCCGCTCAAGCCGATGGAAAACAGCGCGTTCCTGGGCCAGTTGGCGCAGTTCTCCACCGTGCAGGGCATCGGCGACCTCAATACCAAGGTCAGCAGCTTCTCGGCGGCGCAGAGCAGCGATCAGGTGCTCAAGGGCGCCTCGCTGGTCGGGCACAACGTGCTGGTGCCCTCCGCACAGCTCGCCATCGATGCCACCAATTCGGCCAAAGGCGTGG
This sequence comes from Xanthomonas sp. NCPPB 3218, assembly GCF_056725185.1. Lineage (NCBI taxonomy): Bacteria > Pseudomonadati > Pseudomonadota > Gammaproteobacteria > Lysobacterales > Lysobacteraceae > Xanthomonas > Xanthomonas sp. NCPPB 3218. The sequence continues at coordinate 2,332,657 of NZ_CM161516.1, read as the reverse complement.
TCGCCGCGACATCGGCCGGCACCGTCAATTTCGAAATCACCGATGCCAACGGCGCCTTCGTCAAACAGCTCAGCGTGCCGGCCAGCGCCGCCGGTGAAGTGTCGTTTGCCTGGGACGGCACCGATGCCAACGGCAACCGCATGGCCGCCGGCAAGTACGGCGTGACCGCCACCCAGACCGACACCGCCGGTTCCAAAAGCAAGTTGTCCACCTATGTCGACGCGCCGGTGGACAGCGTCACGATCGGCTCGGACGGCCTGTATCTCAACCTGACCGGGCTAGGCACTTCCCCGCTCGCCAACGTGCTCCGCGTCAGCTGAGCCGGCAACCGACACTTAAAGGACCTCATCCATGGCTTTCAATACCTCGTTGTCCGGCATCAACGCAGCCAATGCCGATCTGAACGTCACCTCCAACAACATCGCCAACGTCAACACGACCGGTTTCAAGGAATCGCGTGCCGAGTTTGCCGACATGTTCCAGAGCACCAGCTACGGCCTGTCGCGCAACGCGGTGGGTTCGGGCGTGCGCGTCAGCAATGTGGCGCAGCAGTTCTCGCAGGGCAATATCGACCCGACCGGGCGCAGCCTGGACCTGGCGGTCTCCGGCGAAGGCTTCTTCACCGTGACCTCCAACGGCGCCAAGATGTACACCCGCGCCGGCAACTTCCAGACCGATGCCAATGGCTACGTGATCAATCCGCAAGGCGCGCGCCTGCAGGTCTTCGCCCCCAACCCGAGCGGCAACGGCTTCGACGTCGGCCGCCTGTCGGACCTGCAGCTGCTGACCACCGACAGCCCGCCCAAGTCGACCTCCACGGTCAACCTGGCCTTCACCCTGCCCGGCAATGCCACCGCCCCGTCGGTGACCCCGTTCAGCCCGGCCGACGACAAGACCTACAGCCACTCCACCGGCGGCATCAACGTCTACGATTCGCTGGGCGTCAGCCATGTGCAGACCTCCTACTTCGTCAAGACCGCCAACCCGAACGAATGGCAGGTGCACAACTACGTGGACGGTGCCGCGGTCGGCGCGCCCACCACGCTGCAGTTCTCCGATACCGGCGCGTTGACCACCCCGGCCAACGGCATCATCACGATGGACCCGTTCACCCCGAGCACCGGCGCCGGCGTGCTGAACATGCAGCTCAACGTCAGCGGCTCGACCCAGTACGGCGAAGCCTTCGCGCTGCGTGACACCCGCCAGGACGGTTATGCCAGCGGCAAGCTCAACGAGATCAGCATCGATACCAGCGGCGTGGTGTTCGCGCGCTACTCCAACGGCGCCGACAAGCCGCTGGGCCAGGTCGCGCTGAGTACCTTCGTCAACCCGCAGGGCCTGCAGTCGCAGGGCAACAACATGTGGGCCGAAAGCTACACCTCCGGTGCCGCCCGCACCGGCGCGCCGGACACCTCGGACCTGGGCCAGATCGAATCCGGCTCGCTGGAATCGTCCACGGTGGACCTGACCGAGCAGCTGGTGAACATGATCGTGGCCCAGCGCAACTTCCAGGCCAACTCGCAGATGATCTCGACCCAGGATCAGGTCACGCAGACGATCATCAATATTCGTTAACGGCTGGGATGAGTGATTGGGGATTAGGGATTGGCAAGAGCCGGTACTCCGTCAAGCGGATACCGGCCCTACCCCCTCTTCTGCCAGGTCGCAATAGCCCGCGTTTACGAATCCCGAATCCCGACTCCCCAATCCCGGTGCCTCATGGACAAAGCTCTCTACGTTGCGATGACCGGCGCCCGCGCCTCCCTGCAGGCGCAGGGCACCGTGTCGCACAATCTCGCCAACGTCGATACGGTGGGGTTCAAGGCTGCGTTGGCCAATACCGAGGCGTTCAAGATCCAGGGCAAGGGCTATCCGTCGCGGATCGATGCGCTGCATGTGGACCAGGGTTTCGACCGCAGCCAGGGCCACCAGAAGGTCACCGGCAACCCGCTGGACGTGTCGCTGCAGCAGGACCGCTGGCTGGCGGTGCAGTCGCCCGACGGCAGCGAGGCCTACACCCGCAACGGCGAGCTGGCACTCACCGCCAATGGCCAGCTGGTCACCGCCAATGGGCATGCGGTGCTGGATGAGGGCGGCAATCCGATGACGATCCCGCCGCACCAGGCGATGGAGATCGGCAGTGACGGCAGCATCTCGATCATTCCGCAGGGCGAAGGCCCGCAGACCATGGCCATCGTCGGCAAGATGAAGGTGGTCGATGCCCCCGCCGACCGTTTGACGCGGCGCCCGGACGGGCTGATGCGTAACACCAGCACCGACCCGGCGCAGGCGTTTGCGGTGGCCACCGGCAAGACCATCAACAGCGGCATGCTGGAGGGCAGCAACGTGGACGCCGCCGGCGCGCTGGTGGAGATGATCCAGCTGCAGCGGCAGTTCGAAATGCAGGTCAAGATCATCAAGAACGGCGACGACAACGCGCAGTCGGCCAATTCGCTGCTGCGGGTCAGCGGCTAAGCGCCACTGGCGCCCATTGACGCACCGCCGGTTGGCTTGCCGCGCTGCCGAGCACCTGGATGGCGGCCGCCAGGGGACGTGGCTCGGCGAGCGAAGTGGCGTGTCGTTCGACTCTGACTCCTGCGGTCTCGCAGTTGGTTTTTACGCGCTTGACGCTGACTACCGATGGTGTGTCGGTCAGGTGTGTGCGGTTGGCAATGCTGTTGATCTGGGCCTTCGCTGCAGAGCGGCTGGTTTGTGACTTGGCTGCAGGGCCCTTGCCCGCCCACCCTCGCAGGACACGCCGCAAGTACGTCCCTGTAGGCTCTTACGCGGCATCCATGCCGCGTAAGGTCCCGCGACGGTGGGCGGGCAAGGACCTGTCGAGATGGTCGGCATGCATGGTGCAAACAATGCCTGACGTGGGTTGCTTGGATAACGGCGCGTCCAATGATCTTCTCAATGCAAGCCGAGCAATGGACAAGCTTTAAGAAAGCAACCTTCAAACTCTCTGGTGCGGTGGCCTCGCCGATTGCGGGACCGTGTGGCGGCAAGGATGCCGCCACCGAGCCTACATGGACGTACTTGCGGCGTGTCCCGCGGGCGGTGAGGACCCCGCGCGCTCCCAAGAACCCTTCCGCACGCAGCGCCAAGGGTTCACACCTCGCCGAACACATCGCTGACCGGCGACCAATCTGCCGCACCTGGTCTGTCGCGCAGGTTTTCACCGCTTCGGCCTAGCCGCCGCCTGTCCGCCGCCAGCCCTGCCCCGCGCAGGCCGTCGCGCCCGCTGCGCGTGATCCAGTGCACAGCCGGCAAAAATCCGACGCGGGTTTGGCACGGCACGTGCATATACCCACCCGTACCCGGAACACATCCCCGGGTCTAACGAGGAATCGGGTCATGAATCAGGCTTTGTGGGTCGCCAAAACCGGACTGGATGCGCAGCAGACGCGCATGTCGGTCATTTCCAACAACCTGGCCAATACCAATACCACCGGCTTCAAGCGCGATCGTGCGGCGTTCGAAGACCTGTTGTACCAACAGGTGCGTGCGCCGGGCGGTTCCACCTCCGCGCAGACGCAGCTGCCGACCGGCCTGCAGCTGGGTACCGGCGTGCGGGTGGTCTCCACCTTCAAGGGCTTCGACCAGGGCAGCCAGCAGCAGACCGGCCGCGCGCTCGACGTGATGGTCAACGGCCGCGGCTTTTTCGAAGTGCAGATGCCTGACGGCACCTCGGCCTATACCCGCGACGGCACCTTCCAGATCAATGCGCAGGGCGAGCTGGTCACCAACAGCGGCTACCCGCTGCAGCCGGGCATCCAGATCCCCGAAGGCGCGCAGTCGCTGACCATCGGCAACGACGGCACCATCAGCGTGACGCTGGCCGGCCAGGCCGCCGCGCAGGAAATCGGCGCGTTGACGCTGACCGACTTCATCAACCCCTCGGGCCTGCAGTCCAAGGGCGAGAACCTGTTCGTCGAAACCACCGCCTCCGGCCCCGCGCAGAACGGCACCCCCGGCCTCAACGGCCTGGGCAACACCGTGCAGGGCGCGCTGGAAGGCAGCAACGTCAACACGGTGGAAGAACTGGTGAGCATGATCGAAACGCAGCGCGCCTACGAAATGAATGCCAAGGCGATCTCCACCACCGACTCGATGCTCGGTTACTTGAACAACAACGTCTGATCGGCCCGCCGGTCGCTGCCCTCTCAGGAATCCACGCCATGTCCCGCCTGCCTTCTCTCTCCTCCCTGTGCCTCGCCATTGCCTGCAGCGCGCTGCTGGGCGGCTGCGTGGCGGCCGGCGATGTGCGGCCGTTCGCCGAACTGGCGCCGATCGTGCCGGTGGTCGCGCCGGTGGCGCAGCCCACCGCCGGGGCGATCTACGCCGCCGGCCCGAGCCTGAATCTGTACGGCGACCGCCGCGCCCGCGATGTCGGCGATCTGCTGACGGTGAACCTGGTGGAAAGCACCACCGCCTCGTCCACCGCCAATACCAGCATCAGCAAGAAGGACGCGACCACCATGGCCGCGCCGACGCTGCTGGGAGCGCCGCTCACCGTCGGTGGCTTGAACGTGCTGCAGAACTCGTTGAGCGGCGATCGCAGCTTCGACGGCAAGGGCAACACCGCGCAAAGCAACCGCATGCAGGGCAGCGTCACGGTCACCGTGATGCAGCGCCTGCCCAACGGCAATCTGGTGATCCAGGGGCAGAAGAACCTGCGCCTGACCCAGGGCGACGAACTGGTGCAGGTGCAAGGCATCGTGCGCGCCGCCGACATCGCCCCGGACAACACCGTGCCCTCGAGCAAGGTGGCCGACGCCCGCATCGCCTACGGCGGCCGCGGCGCGATCGCGCAGTCCAATGCGATGGGCTGGCTGAGCCGCTTCTTCAATTCCCGTCTGTCGCCCTACTGAGCCTGCGACCATGAATCTGTCTTCCCTGCCCTTCCGTCTGCTGGCTGCCGCTGTGGCGGTCTGCGCGATCGCCGCGCCGGCCTCGGCCGAGCGCATCAAGGATCTTGCCCAGGTCGGCGGCGTGCGCGGCAACGCGCTGGTCGGTTACGGCCTGGTGGTCGGCCTGGACGGCAGCGGCGACCGCACCAGCCAGGCGCCCTTCACCGTGCAGAGCCTGAAGAACCTGCTCGGCGAGCTGGGCGTCAATGTTCCGGCGAACGTCAATCCGCAGCTGAAAAACGTCGCGGCCGTGGCCATCCATGCCGAACTGCCGCCGTTCGCCAAGCCCGGCCAGCCGATCGACATCACCGTGTCCTCGATCGCCAACGCGGTGTCGCTGCGTGGCGGCTCCCTGCTGATGGCACCGCTGAAAGGCGCCGACGGCCAGGTCTATGCGATGGCGCAGGGCAACCTGGTGGTCGGTGGCTTCGGCGCGCAGGGCAAGGACGGCTCGCGGGTGTCGGTCAACATTCCCAGCGTCGGCCGCATTCCCAACGGCGCCACCGTCGAACGCGCATTGCCGGACGTGTTTGCCGGCAGCGGCGAGATCACCCTCAACCTGCACCAGAACGACTTCACCACCGTCTCGCGCATGGTCGCGGCGATCGACAGCAGCTTCGGCGCCGGTACCGCGCGTGCGGTGGACGGGGTGACCGTGGCAGTGCGCTCGCCGACCGATCCCGGCGCGCGTATCGGCCTGCTGTCGCGGCTGGAAAATGTCGAACTGTCTCCGGGCGATGCCCCGGCCAAGGTGGTGGTCAATGCACGCACCGGCACGGTGGTGATCGGCCAGTTGGTGCGGGTGATGCCGGCGGCGATCGCGCATGGTTCGCTCACCGTGACCATCAGCGAGAACACCAACGTCAGCCAGCCGGGCGCCTTCAGTGGCGGCCGCACCGCGGTGACCCCGCAGTCGACGATCACGGCCACCTCCGAAGGCAGCCGCATGTTCAAGTTCGAAGGCGGCACCACGCTCGATCAGATCGTGCGTGCGGTCAACGAAGTGGGCGCCGCTCCCGGCGACCTGGTGGCCATCCTGGAAGCGCTCAAGCAAGCCGGTGCGCTCACGGCGGAGCTGGAGGTGATCTGACATGCGTATCGCAGCCTCGCCCATTGATCTCAACCCGAGCACCAAGGCCGATCCCGCCAAGATCGACAAGGTCTCACGTCAGCTCGAAGGACAGTTCGCGCAGATGCTGGTCAAGAGCATGCGCGATGCAAGCTCTGGCGACCCGATGTTTCCGGGCGAAAACCAGATGTTCCGCGAGATGTACGACCAGCAGATGGCCAAGGCGCTGACCGACGGCAAGGGGCTGGGCCTGTCGGCGATGATCTCCAAGCAGCTGAGCGGCGACACCGGCGGCCCGGCGTTGAATACCTCGCTGAGCACCGCCGATGCCGCCAAGGCCTATTCGCTGGTGGCCGGCAAGCGCGACGCCTCGTTGCCGTTGCCGAGCCGCGATGGCGCGGCGACCGGCGTCGGCGCAAGCACCGGCACTGCTGCAGGCATCGGCGCAGGCGGCCTGGGCGGCATCGGCATGAGCCAGGTGCTGGATCTGATCGCCGGGCGCACCGGCAGCAGCGATGCCGGCAGCGACGATGCGGCCGCGCTGAGCTGGCCCTCGGCCAACGATCGCTGGAGCGATGTGGCGGCCAGCGATGCCGCCGATGCCAACGCCGCGGTCAATGCGAGCGCGGCGAGCAGCGCCGCCGCCAGCCTGGGCGAGCGTACCCCGGAAGGCTTCGTTGCCAAGATCTGGACGCATGCGCAGAAGGCCGCGCGCGAACTGGGCGTGGATCCGCGTGCGCTGGTGGCGCAGGCCGCGCTGGAGACCGGCTGGGGCCGGCGCGGCATCGGCAATGGCGGCGACTCCAACAACCTGTTCGGCATCAAGGCCACCGGCTGGAGCGGCGACAAGGTCACCACCGGCACCCACGAATACGTCAATGGCGTCAAGACCACCGAAACCGCCGATTTCCGTGCCTACGGCTCGGCCGAGGAGAGTTTTGCCGACTACGTGCGGCTGCTGAAGAACAACAGTCGCTACCAGCCCGCGCTGCAGGCCGGCACCGATATCAAGGGTTTTGCACGCGGCTTGCAACAGGCCGGATACGCCACCGATCCGGGCTACGCAGCCAAGATCGCGGCGATCGCCAACGGTCCGACCATCGACCGTGCGGTAGCCGCGATCGGCAACGCGGCGGCCGACCTGTCCAACCGCTATGCCAGCACCGCCGAGCCTGCTGGGCTCGGCACCATCCGTCGTTGAGGTAAACGCCCATGTCCATCATGTCCACCGGGACCAGTGCGCTGATCGCCTTCCAACGGGCGTTGTCGACCGTTAGCCATAACGTCGCCAACATCAATACCGAAGGCTACAGCCGCCAACGTGTGGAATTTGCAACGCGCACGCCCACCGACATGGGCTACGCGTTCGTGGGCAATGGCGCCAAGATCACCGACGTGAGCCGGGTGGCCGACCAGCTGGCCACCTCGCGCCTGCTCGACAGCGGCGGCGAGCTGTCGCGGCTGCAGCAGCTGTCTTCGCTGTCCAACCGCGTCGACAGCCTGTACTCCAACACCGCCACCAACGTGGCCGGGCTGTGGTCGAACTTCTTCGACTCCACCAGCGCGGTCTCGTCCAATGCCTCGTCCACCGCCGAGCGGCAGAGCATGCTCGACAGCGGCAACTCGCTGGCCACGCGCTTCAAGCAGCTTAACGGGCAGATGGACAGCCTGAGCAACGAGGTCAACAGCGGCCTGACCTCCGCGGTGGACGAGGTCAATCGCCTGACCCAGCAGATCGCCAAGATCAACGGCACCATCGGCAACAGCATCGACAGCGCCTCGCCGGACATGCTCGACCAGCGCGACGCGCTGGTGTCCAAGCTGGTCGGCTACACCGGCGGCACCGCGGTGATGCAGGACGGCGGCTTCATGAATGTTTTCACCTCCGGCGGCCAGGCCCTGGTGGTGGGAACCACCTCGTCCAAGCTGACCACCGTCGCCGACCCGTATCAGCCGAGCAAACTGCAGGTGGCAATGCAGACCCAAGGCCAGAATGTCAGCCTCAGCGCCAGCTCGCTGGGCGGGCAGATCGGCGGGCTGCTGGAGTTCCGCAGCAGCGTGCTGGAACCGACCCAGGCCGAACTCGGCCGCCTGGCCGTGGGCATGGCCAGCACCTTCAACGCCGGTCACGCGCAAGGCATGGACCTGTATGGCGCGATGGGCGGCAATTTCTTCAACATCGGCTCGCCCACCACCGCCGCCAACCCGGGCAACACCGGCAGCGCGTCGCTGAGCGCCAGCTTCAGCAACATGGCGGCGGTGGATGGGCAGAACGTCACGCTCAGCTTCGACGGCACTGCGTGGAAGGCCACCAATGCCAGCACCGGCTCGGCGGTGCCGCTCAGCGGCACCGGCACCCCCGCCAATCCGCTGGTGCTCAACGGCGTCAGCCTGGTGGTCGGCGGCACGCCGGCCAACGGCGACAAGTTCCTGCTGCAGCCCACCGCCGGGCTGGCCGGCACCCTGTCGGTGGCCATCACCGACCCCTCGCGGATTGCCGCGGCCACCCCGGTCAAGGCCACCGCCACGGTCGCCAACCTGGGCACCGGCAAGATCAGCGACGTCAAGGTCACCAATGCGCAGAACCCGGCGCTGCTGACCCCGGCGTCGGTGGAGTTCATCGACGCCAACCAGTACACCATCGACGGCACCGGCCCGTTCGCCTACACCGCCGGTCAGACCATCAGCGCCAACGGCTGGAGCTTTGCGCTGGACGGCGCGCCCAAGGCCGGCGACACCTTCGGCGTCGGCCCTACCGGTGCCGGCTCCAGCGACAACGGCAACGCCAAGTTGCTGGCCAATCTCGACGATGCCAAGGCGCTCAGCGGCGGCACGGTCACGCTCAACGGCGCGCTGTCGGGCCTGACCACCTCGGTCGGCTCGGCCGCGCGCGCGGCCAGTTATGCCTCGGACGCGCAGAAGGTCATCAACGACCAGGCGCAGGCCAGCCGCGACTCGATTTCCGGCGTCAACCTCGATGAGGAAGCCGCCAACATGCTGAAGCTGCAGCAGGCCTACCAGGCCGCCGCACAGATGATCTCCACCGCCGACACCATCTTCCAAGCCATCCTGGGTGCCGTACGCTGATGACCGACCGTATCTCCACCAGCATGATGTACAGCCAGTCGGTGTCGTCGATGACGGCCAAGCAGTCCCGGCTGAACCAGATCCAGTCCCAGCTCGCCAGCGGGCAGCGCCTGGTCACCGCCAAGGACGATCCGGTCGCCGCCGGCACTGCGGTCGGCCTGGATCGCGCACTGGCCGCGATCACCCGCTTTGGCGAGAACGCCAACAACGTGCAGAACCGCCTTGGCCTGCAGGAAAACGCCCTGTCCCAGGCCGGCGACAAAATGGCGCGCGTCACCGAATTGGCGGTGCAGGCCAACAACTCCTCGCTCAGCCCCGACGACCGCAAGGCGATCGCCTCGGAACTGACCGCCCTGCGCGACAGCATGGTCAGCCTGGCCAACAGCACCGACGGCACCGGGCGCTATCTGTTCGGCGGCACCGCCGATGGCAGCGCACCGTTCATCAAGAGCAGCGGCGGCGTCACCTACAACGGCGACCAGACCCAGAAACAGGTCGAAGTGGCGCCGGACACCTTCGTCAGCGACACCCTGCCCGGCAGCGAAATCTTCATGCGTATCCGCACCGGCGACGGCACCGTGGATGCGCACCCCAACACTGCCAACACCGGCACCGGATTGCTGCTGGACTTCAGCCGCGACTCCAGCACCGGCAGCTGGAACGGCGGCAGCTACAGCGTGCAGTTCACCGCCGCCGACACCTACGAGGTGCGCGACAGCACCAATACGGTGGTCGGTACCGGCACCTACAAGGATGGCGAGGACATCAACGCGGCCGGCGTGCGCATGCGCATCAGCGGCGCACCGGCGGTGGGCGACAGTTTCCAGATCGGCGCCTCCACCACCAAGGACGTGTTCTCCACCATCGACGACCTGGTCGGCGCGCTCAACTCCGACACGCTGACCCAGCCGCAGAAGGCGGCGATGATCAACACGCTGCAGTCGTCGATGCGAGATATCGCACAGGCCTCGTCGAAGATGATCGATGCGCGCGCCTCCGGCGGCGCGCAGCTGTCGGCGATCGACAACGCCAACTCATTGCTCGAGTCCAACGAGGTCACCCTCAAGACCACGCTGTCGTCGATCCGCGATCTGGACTACGCCTCGGCGCTTGGTCAGTACGAACTGGAGAAGGCCTCGTTGCAGGCCGCTCAAACGATTTTTCAGCAGATGCAGTCGTCGTCGTTGTTCAACCTGATCCGCTGATTTGCAGCAGAAAACCCGCGTTTTCTGCACTCCTGCGCGCGAGCACTTGCGCAGGCCGACGGAGTTTATTCGTCGAAAGTTATACCAACGCTAAAGATCTACGGGGTGCTGCCGAATAAACCAAACCCCTTGATACACAACGCTTCCGTATTTCGTCCCGCAGCAGAAAGACAGTAAAAAAACACTGGATTTCGCTAAAGGTTCCCGACGCAACGCCGTTATTCATCTCAGCAGCGGCAACGGCCAACTTGATGGCCCCCCTGCGGAGGCTCCGGGCAAGTCCCCCTTGCCGGAAAAATCGCTTAGGAGAAATCAAAATGGCACAGGTAATCAACACCAACGTAATGTCGCTGAACGCTCAGCGGAACCTCAACACCAGCAGCGCGAGCATGTCGACGAGCATCCAGCGTCTGTCCTCGGGTCTGCGCATCAACAGCGCCAAGGACGACGCCGCAGGTCTGGCGATCTCCGAGCGCTTCACCACGCAGATCCGCGGCCTGGACGTTGCCTCGCGCAACGCCAACGACGGTATCTCGCTGGCCCAGACCGCCGAAGGCGCGATGGTCGAAATCGGCAGCAACCTGCAGCGTATCCGCGAGCTGTCGGTGCAGTCGTCCAACGCCACCAACTCGCCGACCGACCGTGACGCGCTGAACTCCGAAGTCAAGCAGCTCACCGCCGAAATCGACCGCGTCGCCAACCAGACCAACTTCAACGGCACCAAGCTGTTGAACGGCGACTTCTCCGGCGCGCTGTTCCAGGTCGGCGCCGACGCCGGCCAGACCATCGGCATCAACAGCATCGTCGACGCCAACGTCGATTCGCTGGGCAAGGCCAACTTCGCTGCCGCCGTTTCCGGCGCTGGCGTGACCGGCACCTCCACCGCATCGGGCTCGATCAGCGGCATGAGCCTGTCGTTCAAGGACGCCAGCGGCGCGGCCAAGAGCGTCACCATCGCGGACGTCAAGATCGGCGTCGGCGAGAGCGCTGCCGACGTCAACAAGAAGGTGGCTGCGGCGATCAACGACAAGCTCGACCAGACCGGCATGTACGCCTCGATCAAGACCGACGGTACGGTGCAGATCGAATCGCTGAAGGCTGGCCAGGACTTCACCTCGCTGACCGCCGGTACTTCCAGCGCCGCAGGCATCACCGTCGGCGCAGGCATCACCACCGCCTCGGCCGCTTCCGGCTCCACCGCCTCGACCCTGAGCACCCTGGACATCTCCACGTTCTCCGGCGCACAGAAGGCCCTGGAAATCGTCGACAAGGCGCTGACCGCGGTCAACTCCTCGCGCGCCGACATGGGTGCGGTGCAGAACCGCTTCACCTCCACCATCGCCAACCTGAGCGCAACCTCGGAAAACCTGTCGGCCTCGCGTAGCCGTATCCGCGACACCGACTACGCCAAGGAAACCGCCGAGCTGACCCGCACGCAGATCCTGCAGCAGGCCGGTACCGCGATGCTGGCCCAGGCCAAGTCGGTTCCGCAGAACGTGCTGAGCCTGCTGCAGTAATCGGCAGCGCTTCGCGCCAAGTCAAGAGCCCCTCTTCGGAGGGGCTTTTTTGTGGCCGCCGATTGCTTCGCCCGAGATTTGAGGGCGAATGCGCAGCACGGTTTGCTGGCGCGGGTTTTTTGACGCATCCCGCCGGCATGGAAATTGCATTACCCACACTCGTGAGCGAAACGGGGTCGCTGCCGCTAAAGTCCTGGCGGATGCGGCCGATACCCGTCTCGTAATCCCATGCGTCCATCCTTGCTTGGACGCCCAGACGAGGAATGCAACATGGCATCGGTGATCAGCACTTCCGGCTCCGGTCTGGACATCCCAACTGTGGTGTCCACCCTGGTTTCCCGGCAGAAAGACCCGGAGCAGGCGCGCATCAACAAGGCCGGGACCGCCGCGACCACGCAGCTGTCGGCGATCAGCCAGATCAAGAGCAGCATGACCACGCTCAAGTCTGCGCTGGACAAGGTCATCAGCAGCGCCGACACCAACGCCTACAAGGCGACGGTGCCGACTGATGCCGGCTTCACCGCCACCACCACCAGCTCGGCCGCGCCGGGCAACTATTCGGTGGAAGTGGTCTCGCTGGCCAGCGCGCAAAAGCTCGCCTCCGGCGCGTTCGTCGCCGATGCCACTGTCGGCAGCGGCACGCTGACGATCGGGTATGGCGAGAAAAAAATCACCGTAGACATCAGCGGCACCGACAAGCTCACCGATATCGCCGCCGCCATCAACAAGGCGGCCGGTGGCAAGGGCGTCACCGCCAGCGTGGTGACCGCCAACGACGGCCAGCACCTGGTGTTCAACGCGGTCGACACCGGTACCAAGGGCGCGCTGACCGTCAGCGCCAGCGACCCCAGCCTGAGCAGCCTCACCTATGGCCCCGGCGTCAGCGGCGGCCTGACCCAGTCCGTGGCCGCGACCGATGCGCTGGTGCGCGTGGACGGCTTCGAACGCACCTCCAGTTCCAACACCGTCACCGATATCGTGCCGGGCGTGGTGCTCAACCTCACCAAGGCCGCCGAAGGCACCAAGGTCACATTGGGCGTTGCGGCCGACACCAGCGGCCTCAAGGCCAATCTGACCGCGTATGCGGCCGCCTACAACACCGCCAACACCTTGCTGGCCAAGAGCAGCGCCTACGACCCCACCACCAAGACCGCCGCGGCGTTGACCGGCGACTCGCTGGTGCGCGGCCTGCAGCAGCAGTTGCGCGGCCAGGTCAGCGGCAACCTCACCGAACTCAAGTCGCTCGGCCTGACCATCGACAAGGATGGGGTGATGAGCTTCGATGGCGGCAAGTTCGACACCGCCATCGCCGCCGACGGCGGTGCCGCCGCCGAGGTGCTCGGCAAGGACAGCAAGTTCGGCTCGGCCATGACCAAGCTGCTCGACAGCAACGTCAACGCCAACAACGGCACCCTGACCCTGCGCTCGGACAGCCTGAACAAGCAGATCAAGGGCTACGAGGATGACCTGGATGACCTCGACGCGCGCATGACCAAGCTCAGCGATCGCTACACCGCGCAGTTCACCGCGATGGAAACCATGATCAGCAAGCTGCAGAGCAGCACCAGTTCGCTTAGCAGCCTGCTGACGAGCTGATTTCCGTGATGAGGATCCTCAAGTCCCGCAATGGTGTTGCCGATACAAGAAGGGCCTATCGTGATTTCGGCCTTGCCTTCCGGCAGGAGCGTCGTCGCAGGAGCGCAGCGCTCCGGGACCAACGAAGGTCAGCCCATTGAGGAGTCATCCATGTACGGTTCCAATCGTCAGTATGCCGAGCAATACCGCAAGGTCGGCGTGTCCACCAGCGTGACCGAAGCCGACCCGCACAAGCTGGTGTCGCTGCTGTTCGCCGGCGCCTGCCAGCGCATCCGCCTGGCCCAGGCCTGCCTGGCGCAGGGCGACCAGGCGCGCAAGGGCAAGGCCATCGGCGAAGCCTGCGCGATCGTCGGTCACTTGAACGGATCGCTCGATCACGAAGCCGGTGGCGAGATCGCTGGTAACCTGTCGGCGCTCTACGACTACGTGATGCAGCGGCTGACTGCCGCCAACCTGCACAACGACGAAACCGCGTTGACCGAAGCGCTGGATCTGCTCAGCGAAATCGACTCGGCGTGGAATTCCATCCCCCTGGACCAACGCGGCCTTTCCGCCGCTTCGTGAGTCATACCATGCATAGCGCGCAGAGCCTTCAAGCCGAAATTGCCGACATCCGCCTGGCCATGGCGCAGGAGGAATTCGAGGTGATGCCGTTCATGCTGGATGCCCACGATCTGCACCTGCGCGAGTACGCGCAGCAGGCGGACCTGAGTCAGGACCGCGACGCGTTGCAGACGTTGCAGGTGATGCAGCAGGACCTGATGCGGATGATGCTCGAACGTCGACGCAAGCTGCTGGATCTGATCCGCGCGCAGCGCACGTCCTCTACGGCCAGCCGCGCCTACGCACGGGTCGGACGGATCTGATGTCCGCGCTCGGCACACTCGCGCCATCGGCCGATGCCGCGCTGTTCGCCGACACGCTCAGCTGCGAAGTGCGCCTGCCAGCCGGCTTCCGTGCCGGCAGCGACGCCGGCTCGCACAGCGCTGCAGAAACCCTGCTGCGCAGCCTGGGCCAGGTGGAAGACCTGCGCAGCGAAGACAGCAGCGAAGACCGTGGCGAGCTGCCCCTGCTGGTGCAGCGCATGGACGCCAAGCTCGACCTGATGCTGGCCCTGATCGGCCGCCTGGTGCAACAGGGCGACACCGGACTGATCCAGGCGAACGTGCACTGGTCGGTGCGCGGAATCCGCCTGAGCTGCGCAAGCAGCCACCCGCCGGGCACCCTGGGAAGCGTTTGCCTGCAACCCTCCGACTGGCTTCCTGAACTGGTACAGCTTTCTGCCGAGGTCCTGGCAAGCGCAAGCGATGGCCACGATCACTGGCTATGGCTGCGGTTTGCGCCGCTTTCCCCAGGCTTGCAGGAGGCGCTGGAACGTCATCTGTTCCGTCTGCATCGCCGTCAGATCGCCGACGCCCGCCGCCAGCGCTGATAGCGCCTGTTGGCGCGGGGCGCCGGGTCGGCTAAGGTGCCCTTTACTGAAAAAAGGTCTCTTCTGCGCCGTGCGAGTCATCATCGTCGACGATCACACCCTTGTCCGTGCCGGCCTGTCCAGGCTGCTGCAAACCTTCGCCGGCATCGATGTCGTGGGTGAGGCCAGCAACGCGCAGCAAGCCCTGGACATGACATCCCTGCACCGGCCTGATCTGGTGTTGATGGATCTGTCCCTGCCTGGCCGCAGCGGCCTGGATGCCATGACCGATGTGTTGCGCGCCGCGCCGCGCACGCATGTGGTGATGATGTCGATGCACGACGACCCGGTGCACGTGCGCGATGCGCTCGATCGCGGCGCGGTGGGCTTCGTGGTCAAGGATGCGGCGCCGCTCGAGCTGGAATTGGCCTTGCGTGCAGCGGCAGCTGGGCAGGTGTTCCTGAGCCCGCAGATTTCGTCCAAGATGATCGCGCCGATGCTGGGTCGGGAAAAACCGGTCGGTATCGCTGCCTTGTCGCCGCGCCAGCGCGAGATCCTGCGCGAGATCGGCCGCGGCCAGAGCAACAAGGAAATCGCTGCCGACCTCGGCATCAGCGTCAAGACGGTGGAGACCCATCGCGCGCGCATGATGGAATCGCTCGGTTGCCGGCGTGCCAACGACCTGGTGTTGCTGGCCGCCAAGCATCACAACGAACTGGTCTGAGCAAACCGCTGCGCCGACCGAAAATGGCCGCCAGCGACGAAAACAGTGACGGGATTCCGGCGGGCACGCTTGAGTCCGTATTGAACGTCAGGGAATTCCCCACGCGCTGTCAGGAAAATCACGAATTGCCTCACGCGATTCCCTGATTAGAAACCCGTCGCCTTGTCCTGCAAGATGCGTTCCATCGCTGCCACGTGCGGCGCCTTCCGGAAGCGCTTCGATGAAGACGACCATTTCCGCCCAGCTTGGCCAGCAACTGCACCTGACCCCGCAGTTGCTGCAGTCGATCCGTCTGTTGCAATTGGACGGCATGCAGTTGGAACTGGAAATCCGTCGCGCGCTGGAAACCAACCCGCTGCTGGAACTGGAAGAACTGGCCGACAGCGACGCCGTCGCGACCAGTGACGATGGCGCGTCCGATGTCGCCGCCTTCGACGAACTGCCGGAAAGCACGATGTGGGACGTGCAGAGCAGCAGCTGGAACGGCGACGACGACGACCGCATGCAGCGCGTGGCAGCTGGCGAATCCACCGACCCGCACGTGCGCATCCTGCGCGATCTGGCGCTGGACCTGGACGAGGCCGCATTGGGGGCCGCCGCGTTCTGGCTGGAGCAGACCGACGACGCCGGCTATCTGAGCGAGGCCCTGGCGACGCTGCAGCAGCTCGGTGCCACCCGTCTTGGTATGACCGTGCAGGCAGTGGAAGCGGTCCGTCAGCGCCTGCTGCACGGCGACCCGGCCGGCCTGGCCGCCTGCGACCTGCGCGAGTGCCTGCAGGCCCAGCTGGGCGCCCTGCCCGGCCGCGTGCCGGCGCGCCATCTGGCCGCGCGCATCCTTGCCGGCGACCTGGACCTGCTGGCCAGCCACGACTATCCGGTGCTGGCGCGCGCACACGATGCCGAGCTGGACGATGTGCGCGAAGCGGTACGGCTGATCCTGTCGTTGCAGCCACGCCCCTGCGATGACCTGTCGCAGGAAAGCAACGCCAACGTGATTCCGGACGTGCTCGCCTGGCATGCCGATGGCAGCTGGCGGGTGGCCTTGAACCCGGCCACCACGCATCGGGTGAGCATCAACCCCGTGCATGAGCGCGCACTGGCCGAGGCCGGCGATGCCGCCCAGCCGCTGCGTGACATGTTGCAGGAAGCGCGCTGGCTGACCCGCGGCCTGTCGATGCGCTACGAGACCCTGCTGCGCGCCACCCGCGCCATCGTCGAACGCCAGGCCGCCTTTCTGGTGCGCGGCGAAGAAGCGATGGCACCGCTGACGCTGAAGGAAATCGCCGATGAGATCGGCATGCACGAGTCGACGATTTCGCGCATTACCACCGGCAAATACATCCAGACCCCGCGCGGCACCTTCGAGCTCAAGCACTTCTTTGCAGTGCGCCTGGAAGGCGCCAGCGTCTCCGGCCAGGCGGTCAAGGCGATGGTGCGGCGACTGATCGAAAGCGAGCCGGCCGGGCGGCCGCTGGCCGACGAAGCCATCGCCGGGCTGTTGTCGCGCCAGGGCGTTAATATTGCCCGTCGCACTGTGGCCAAGTACCGCGAACAACTCGACATCGCCCCGGCACGCGAGCGCCGCCGCACCAACAAACCGCTGCTTGCCCGGGCAGGATAAGGACTACTATGAGCAAACTCACCGTGCTGCTGGTCGACGACCACGAGGGCTTCATCAACGCTGCGATGCGTCATTTTCGCAAAGTGGAGTGGCTCGATATCGTGGGCAGTGCCGCCAATGGACTGGAAGCGATCGAGCGCTCTGAGTCGCTGCGCCCCAATGTCGTGCTGATGGACCTGGCCATGCCGGAGATGGGCGGGCTGCAGGCAACGCGTCTGATCAAGACGCAGGACGATCCGCCGTATATTGTCATCGCGAGCCACTTCGACGATGCAGAGCATCGTGAACATGCTCTTCGCGCGGGTGCTGACAATTTTGTTAGCAAGCTGTCCTATATCCAGGAAGTCATGCCAATCCTGGAGGGCCTGACGGAAGGAGCCAGGAATGAGTGAGTCCCGCATTCTGTTGATCGACAGCGATGCCGTGCGCGCCGAGCGCACGGTCTCGCTGCTCGAGTTCATGGACTTCAATCCCCGCTGGGTCACCGACGGCGCCGACATCAATCCCGGCCGCCATCGCCACGACGAATGGATGGCGGTGATGGTGGGCTCAGCGCAGGACGCTGCACAGGCCGATAAGTTCTTCGACTGGCTGGCCGATGCCAAGCTG
Source organism: Xanthomonas sp. NCPPB 3218 (assembly GCF_056725185.1). Classification (NCBI taxonomy): domain Bacteria; kingdom Pseudomonadati; phylum Pseudomonadota; class Gammaproteobacteria; order Lysobacterales; family Lysobacteraceae; genus Xanthomonas; species Xanthomonas sp. NCPPB 3218. The sequence goes on along the minus strand of NZ_CM161516.1, from coordinate 2,314,905 downwards.
CCGCCACCGGTGCTGCTGATGGAGGGCAGCCCGAGCGCGTTCGCACAGGCCCATGGCCTGCACGAAGCCAATGTCTGGACGCTGGACACGCCGCTGCGGCATACGCAGCTGGAAGCCCTGCTGCGCCGTGCCAGCCTCAAGCGCCTGGACGCCGAGCACCAGGCCGGCGTGCAGCAGGACACCGGCCCGACCGGCAACAGCGAGGCGGTGACCCGCCTGCGCCGCTTGATCGACCAGGTGGCTGCCTTCGACACCACGGTGCTGGTGCTGGGCGAATCGGGCACCGGCAAGGAGGTCGTCGCGCGCGCCATCCACCAGCATTCGCCACGGCGCGACGGGCCGTTCGTGGCGATCAACTGCGGCGCGATCCCGCCGGATCTGCTGGAAAGCGAGCTGTTCGGTCACGAAAAAGGCGCCTTCACCGGCGCGCTGAGCACCCGCAAGGGCCGCTTCGAAATGGCCGAGGGCGGCACCCTGCTGCTGGACGAGATCGGTGACATGAGCCTGCCGATGCAGGTCAAGCTGCTGCGCGTGCTGCAGGAGCGCAGCTTCGAGCGCGTCGGTGGTGGCCAGACCATCCGTTGCAACGTGCGCGTGATCGCCGCGACCCACCGCAACCTGGAAACCCGCATCAGCGACGGCCAGTTCCGCGAGGACCTGTTCTATCGCCTCAACGTGTTCCCGATCGAGATGCCGGCGCTGCGCGAACGCGTCGACGACCTGGCCATGCTGGTGCAGACCATCGCCGGGCAGCTGGCACGTACCGGACGCGGCGAAGTGCGCTTTGCCGACGAAGCCCTCCAGGCGCTGCGCAGCTACGACTGGCCGGGCAACGTGCGCGAGCTGACCAACCTGGTGGAGCGCCTGGCGGTGCTGCATCCGGGCGGACTGGTACGCGTGCAGGACCTGCCGGCGCGCTACCGCGGTGATTTTGCCGCGGCCGTGCCGGTCGAGCCTGCGCCCGAACCGGCGCTGGTTGCCGCCCCCGTCGAAGACATCGCGCTGCCGGGCAATGTGGTGACCCTGCCATCCACGCCAGCCGATGCCGAGCCGGCGACCAGCTCCAGCCTGCCCGACGATGGCATCGACCTGCGCGGCCACATGGCCAACATCGAGCTGGCACTGATCAACGAGGCGCTGGAACGCACCCAGGGCGTGGTGGCGCATGCAGCGCAGCTGCTCGGCCTGCGCCGCACCACGCTGGTGGAAAAGCTACGCAAGTACGGCATCGATCGCGAGCAGACCGAGCTGGCGAACTGAGCGGGCCGGCCTCACCGCCCGGCTCGCTGGCATAGCGCTTGCTTCAGCAGGATTGCCCCGTCCGCAGCCGTCGGCTGCGGCGGAATCCCGACATTCACCAGCACCTGCCGAGGCATTGATGCCCATCCCTGTCACCAGTCCGCTGCTGCCGCCGCTGGAAGAATTTCTGCCCTATCTGGAGCAGATCTGGTCCAGCCGCATTCTCAGCAATGGCGGTGACATGCATCACGCGTTCGAACGCGCGTTGTGCGAGTACCTTGGCGTGCCGCACCTGGCCTTGCTCACCAACGGCACCACCGCGTTGATCACAGCGCTGCAGGCGCTGCGCATCACCGGGGAGGTCATCACCACGCCCTACTCGTTCGTGGCCACTGCGCATTCGCTGCTGTGGAAAAGCATCACGCCGGTGTTTGTGGATATCGACCCGGTGACGCTCAACATGGATCCGTCCAAGATCGAGGCGGCCATCACCCCGCAGACCACCGCCATCATGCCGGTGCACTGCTACGGCACCGCCTGCGATACCGCTGCCATCACGCGCATCGCCGACATCTACAACCTCAAGGTGATATACGACGCGGCGCATGCCTTCGGCGTGCGCGATGAGGGTGGCTCGATCCTGCGTCATGGCGACCTGAGCGTGTTGAGCTTCCATGCCACCAAGGTGTTCAACACCTTCGAAGGTGGCGCCATCGTCTGCCCGGACGAAAGAACCTATCAGCGCATCGGGCATCTGAAGAATTTCGGCTTTGTCGATGAGACCACGGTGGTGGCACCGGGCATCAACGGCAAGATGAATGAGATCAGCGCAGCCTTCGGCCTGCTGCAGCTCAAGCACATCGATCACGCCATCGCCCAGCGCAGCGCTATCGATGCGCAGTATCGGCAGCGCCTGAGCGATGTTCGCGGCGTGCGCTGCGTGGCACGGCCCGATCACGCCAGCGCCAACTACGCGTACTTTCCGATCCTGGTGCAGGACGACTACCCGCTGTCGCGCGATGCGCTGTACCAAGTGATGCGCGAGCACGGCATCCTGGTGCGGCGGTACTTCTATCCGTTGATCAGCGATTTCCCGATGTATCGCGCCCTGCCCTCCTCGGCGCCGGCATGGCTGCCGGTCGCGCGCTCGGTGGCCGCACAGGTATTGTGCCTGCCAATCTTTCCTGGCCTGACCCGCGACCAGGTCGATACCATTGCCGATCTGATCGCCGGCGCACACGCAACATGATCGCAACACGCTGCAGCTGCATTTCAGACTCCCATCTCTTCAACAGGCAACCAGGCGAGCTCGCATGACCCAGGCAACATTTATCGAGAACTTCCTCTCCGCCACCGACTTCCAGGAACCGGTGGAGGTCACCATGGACACCGCACTGGCCGACTTGCCTGAGTGGGATTCGCTCTCCGCGTTGGGGGTAATCGTCATGTTCGACGTGGATTACGGAAAGGTCATTACCGGCGAAGATCTCAAGAACTGCGCCACCTTGAACGATCTTCACAAACTGCTGGGGTAAAGCCATGGGACTGTCCACCCTTAGCAATGTCCGTTTTGCGGGCATGGCAAGTTGCGTGCCCAAGCGGATCATTTCCAACCTGACCGATTGCCCGCCGAAGATGCGCTCAGAACGCGAGCGTCTGGTGCGTAACATCGGCATCGAGTTTCGTCGCATTTGCCCAAGCTGGCAGACATTTTCCGATTTGGCGCTCATCTCCGCGGAAAAGCTGCTTGCAGAGCTGCAATGGGATAAGGAAGAAATCGATGCACTGATTGTCGTAACTCAATCACCCGACTACCCCATCCCGGCCACGGCCATCATCATGCAGCACCGGCTGCAATTGCCGCAGACCGCTATCGCCTTTGATGTCAATCTCGGCTGTTCCGGCTATCCCTTTGGCCTACACCTGGTGGGAAGCATGATTGCGGCGGGCACCATCAAAAAGGCGCTTCTGCTGGTCGGCGACCGCTCGGCCACGCTTCTGGACCCATTGTTCTCCGACGCGGGCACCGCCACGGCGCTGGAGTTCGACAAGAATGCACCACCCATGCATTTCGATTTGAACAGCGACGGTAGCGGCTACCGGGCCATCATGTTGCCCATAGGCGGACATCGTGAGCCTTACGGCCCCCAACATATCTCTCCTACACGTGACGAGAACGGTGTGCTGCATTGGCCGGGTGAACTCATTCTGGATGGCCCTGCCGTATTGAGTTTCTCGACCCAGCGAGTACCTCCAGCGGTGGAAAGATTGCTTGAGTATTCTGGTGTTGAGAAGGACAGCGTTGATTTTTTCGTTTTCCATCAGGCCAACAAGATGATCAACGAAACCATCCGCAAGAAGTTGGCGCTGCCGACAGAGAAAGTTCCGTCAACCTTGCGAGACTTTGGCAATACCAGTGGCGCTTCCCTGCCCATCACCATGACCGTCCGCCTGAACGATACGCTGATCAATGCCAGGCACCGACTGTTGCTTGCCGGCTTCGGTATCGGCTTGTCATGGGGCACGGCGATCGTGGACGTCGAGAACGCAGCTTTTCCGGCACTGATCGAAGCATGAACGCCGAGCGTGATCCGTTTTCCCTGGAAGGCAAGCGCGTCCTGGTGACTGGTGCTTCATCGGGTATTGGTCGTCAAATTGCAATCACTTGCTCACAAATGGGAGCGAGCGTTGTCATCACCGGGCGCAACACCGAGCGCTTGCAAGCCACATTCAACCAACTGGAAGGCCAAGGCCACACGCAAGTGGTGGCGGACTTGGCGGTACAGGAGGGTATTGACCACGTGGTGGCTGCGAGCGGTGTCATCGACGGCCTGGCGCACGCAGCTGGCATGTCCAAGCTGACCCCCTTTCGAATGATCGGTCAAGCGCACCTTGACGAGACATTTGCAAGCAACACCTACGCACCCATGCTACTGACGCGAGGCCTATTGGCGAAGAAGCAGATCGCGCCGGGCGGATCCCTGCTATTCATTGCCTCAATTGCCTCGCATATCGGCCCGCTGGCGAGCAGCGCATACGCTGCCAGCAAAAGCGCCCTGCTGGGCATGATGCGCTCGCTTGGCATGGAAGTAGCAAAGCAAGGTATGCGCGCCAACTGCATTGCACCGGGTTATGTACGCACTCCCTTGCTGGATGGGTTGCAGGGAAGCGGCGGCAATATGGACAGCCTGTTTGCATTGACGCCACTTGGCATGGGCGAGCCGGAAGACGTGGCTTATGCAGCAGTGTTCTATCTTTCCGATGCCAGCCGCTGGATCACGCGCAACCACTTCATTCTTGATGGCGGTTTTTCTGTACCGATGGACATCTACGCATGACCAACGCGGCGCAACGCGCTTTTTCACTAGATGGCAAGACCATTTTGGTCACAGGCGCTTCATCAGGCATCGGCAGGCAAATCGCTGTTTCCTGCGCGCGGCGTGGGGCGCGCCTGGTCATCACCGGGCGGGATGCAGAACGCCTGCAGGAAACCTACAACTTGTTGAATGGCCAAGGCCACCTTCAAGTGCTGGCCGACCTGACCGAAGCCGAAGGCCGTGAACGACTAGTACAGGGCATTTCCAGCCTAGATGGCTTGGTCCACTGCGCTGGCAGGCAGCGCTTGAGCCCTATCAGGCAGTTGACCGAGAAGCTCATGACCGATGTCTATGCGGTCAATTTCCTGGCCCCTGTCATGCTCACCCAGCGGCTGTTGCAGGCCAACGCTCTTGCGCCTCAAAGTTCCATCGTCTTCATGCTTTCCACTGCGGCCCATATCGGCACACCCGGGGTAGGACCGTATTCGGCCATGAAGTCAGCCCTGCTCGGCATCATTCGCTGCCTGTCCATGGAGCAGGCCAAACGCAAGATCCGGGTCAATGGCATGTCTCCCTCTGCAGTCATAACGCCCATTTGGGACGCAACCCATCTGGAAGCACAGCGAAAACGCCACCCGCTCGGTTTGGGCACCTCAGAGGACGTAGCGAACGCTGCGATCTATCTCTTGTCCGATGCCAGCCGCTGGGTAACCGGGACCAGTTTGGTAATGGACGGTGGGTCTGTCCTATGACCTATTCCGTGCTCATCGTCGGGGCGGGCGGCTGGGGCCGGGAAGTTCTTGAGCAAATGCAAGGTGATATTGCACATCGCAAGGAATGGGAAGTCACCGGATTCCTGGACAGCCGCGAGCATATTCTCGATGGCTTCGATACCGGAGTACCCATCGTCGGTGACCCTTTGACATACGTGCCGCGTGGCAACGAGGCTTTTGTCTGCGCGCAAGGCGACCCATTGGAACGGCATAAATACATTCAACCGCTGCTTGCAAAGGGGGCCGCGTTCATCCCAATCTGCACCGAGGCGCACCTCAGTCGCCGCGTGCGTCTAGGCACAGGTTGCTTTCTCGGCAACCAGGTACACGTTGGCCCCGATGTGTGGATCGGGGATTTTGCCAATCTGCTCACTTGGTCGGTGATTGGACACGATGTCCGCATTGGCAATTATGCTCATGTGGGCGCACAGGTTTTCATGGGAGGCGGTGTGCAGATAGGCGACTTCGCAGTCGTGCACCCACGTGCCACCCTAGTACCTGGCGTCAAGGTAGGTGAGCACGCTGTCGTCGGCACCGGTGCGGTCGTGCTGAAGGATGTGCCGGCAGGCGCCACGGTGTTTGGCAATCCGGCCAAGATCGTATTCCACAAGAACATCAAGATGGACTGATCCATGCGCTCCAGGATGCACCCCAAGTATTACTTGTCGCAGGAAATCTTTGACTGCGAACAGCGCAAGATCTTCCGCAGGGTCTGGTTGTTCGCAGGACTCAAAACGCTGCTGAAGGATCACAATTGCTTTATCACACGCAAGATCGCGGGTGTTCCTCTGGTGATCCAGAACTTCCGCGGGCAAATCCGTGCGTTCGAGAACGTCTGCCTCCACCGTAGTGCACTGATTCAAACCGCTGCTCTCGGTTGCCGGCCTTTGGTGTGCCCCTACCACGCCTGGAGTTACGACGAACAAGGCCGGGTAAAGAACATCCCGGACTGCGATGCGATCTACCACCTGGACAATAGTGAAAAGGCCAACTTGAAGCTGCGCGAATTCTCACTGCGCGCCATCGGCAACCTGTTGTTCGTCAACCTCGATCCAGACCCCATGCCAATCGAGGAGCAGTTTTCGGCAGACTTCATCGCCTTGCTGGAAAGTAGTTCCAACGCCTATGACACTGAGGTCATGGTGACCACATGGCATGGCCGGTACAACTGGAAGCTGGCCTACGAGAATCTGCGGGACGCCAACCACCCGCGCTTTGTCCACCCCAAGACCCTGGCCAAAAGCGTCAACTTCACTCCCCAGGTAAACGAGGAACAAGCCAAGGAGTCCATGGAGGCCTTGCAGGACACGTCGCCCGTAGCGCTGAGGCGCGAGATGCGCCGCTTCAGTTTCGGCGGCCCGGAAGCCACCATCCCCAACCTTAAGCATTTCGGCTGGCACGCTAAAGTGGAACGCTGGGGCAAGCAGGACGCCTACTTTAACTGGCTTGCCTTCCCGAATTTGCATATCGCCAGCGCCAACGGGGGCTATTCCTTCACTCTGGAACACCACATCCCCGTCGCACCGGACCGGACCGACCTGGAAATCTATTGGTTCAGCGCGCGCAAGAAACAGCCTTACGGTTCTTCCAGCCAAGTGTTGCTTGCGCAGATGCACGGCAGCAAGGTGGTAGTGGGAGAAGACGTGGACATCATGGAGCGGGTGCAGGCGGCACTGCATATAGACGCCCCGCTACCCACCCAGGGAGCCTATGAATCAATGAATCGCCTGGTTGAGCGCTGGTACACGGTGCTGATGGAGACCGAACATGAGATCTAGGTGGATCATCGGCGGCAGCGAATACCTCGATCTGGCCTTTCATGCCTGGAAGCACGCGCGTCAGGACGAGACGGTCATCAGGATCGATGTACCACAGGACTCGGAACACGAATTCGATCTGGACGTGCTGGATGGACTGAATCCGACCGACGGGGCCATGTTCGTGGCTTTCGACGAACGCTTCGGCAACTTCAAGCGCATGGAACTGATGCAGGCAGCGATGGAGCGTGGCTTCAAGCTCGAACCCTTCATCCACCCGAGCGCAGCCATCGGCTCTGACACGGCCATTGGTCTCAATGCATTCGTGGGTGCCAATGCTGTCGTTGGGCACGGGTGCAGGATCGACTACAACACCGTCATCCACGCCGGCACGCACCTGGGACCCGCATGCCACGTTAAATCGTCATGCTGGATAGAGCATGGTGTGCAAATCGGCGCGGGCGTCGAGATCGGCAGCAATAGCATCCTGCGAACCGGCGCCATCGTGAGTGGGGGCGTCAAGGTGGGGCGAAGCTGCGAACTTGGCTGGCCACGTGTCTACTGCGAGGACGTGCCGGCCAAGACCTATTTCCACGCCCGCTACGACACTCCAATCCATGTTTATGAAGCCTAAGCCGGGGACCAATCATGCAAACCGCTATCCAATTCAAACTAAATATCGACCCGCAGGCATCGGAAGAGACGTTTCAGGTCGCCGCCGAAGGCCTGACTGGTGATCCGATGTTCGGTATTCCCGAGGACGTTCGCCACCTCATTGCCAAATTTGGCGACGAAGTCGAGGTGATCGTTTTAGGAACCGGGGGGTTCGGCGCGCACTTGCTGAACCTGAAGCAGGACCGGCACTGCAATGTGATCGCCTCGGTGGACGACTTCCGCTATCACTCCGGTGCGCTGTATTACGGCACTCCGATCATCTCGACGGACAGGTTCATCGAACTGGCCAAGTCTGGCGACATCATCGCCCTCAACACCTGCCGATATGACGGACCCAAGCGATTTTTTGACCAGGTCTGCAGGCAGCACGGGATTGCTCATATCAACTTTGAACAGGCCGTTCGCGCTTTCGGTCTACAGGGGCGTGTAGATTTCCGGGTGGACGATTGGGGACGGGAGATCGTGCGCAACATTCCCAGGTTTCAGCGCCTGGCAGAACGCTTTTCCGATGCCTATTCGGCACAAACCCTGTTCTCTGTCCTCAACTTCCACCTGACGTGTGACCCCGAGTACTACCACGAAATCGAACGCCCTTACACCACGTTGTACTTCCGCTCCGGCCTGCTGCAATTCGGTAGCGGAGAAAAGATGGTTGATTGCGGCGCCTCGATTGGCGAGTCGCTCGCAGGCCTGATTGGCGCCACCAAAGGCCAATTCTCGCGTTCTTGGATGATTGAACCCGATCGGATCAACGTCGGCACACTCAAGAACGTACTGCGCCGCTACGAAGGCACAGCTCTGGCGTCCAGAATCAGTCTGCATGACTGCGGCGTAGGCGAGACAACAGGCAGGGTTCCATTCAATCACGAGGGTGGCCACGGCGGCTTCGTCAAGCCTTCGAGTGAGGATTGCGAACCGGCAGACATGATCGACGTATGTTGCATCGACGATGTCATCGACGATGCACCCACCTTCATCAAAATGGACATCGAGGGGTCGGAGCTTTCGGCACTGAAAGGTGCGCAGAATGCGATTGTTCAGTGCAAACCCAAGATGGCGATCTCCGCCTATCACAGAGCTACCGACCTGCTAGATCTAAGCGATTTTGCCCTATCTCTGAACCCGGATTACAGGATCGGCCTGCGCCATCACACGCCGGATCGCTGGGATACCTGCCTTTATTTTTATTAACGCTCTGCCTTAAAAATGAGCGGATCGATGACTGACCCAAGCAAGATTTTCCTTTTCAACTCAGCTCTTCCTGAATCCCTGGAAATTTCGGATTTCCTGAAAGGCATGGGGCCGTCCCAAGACAATGTCAGAGGCCAGAATATAGGAAACGGCTATATCGCCTACGGTTTTTTGAAAGCGCTGTTCGGGCGCCCGGTGAAAGTTGACCACATCTCTAACGCGCTTGAGGCAAAGCTCTCCGATCAACTTGCAGAAGAGATCAACCAAAAATATTCGCATCTTGTCTGGACGATGAAGGATGACATCCGGGAGGACTTCTCGGGCCTCCCTATTGAGAGAATCACGCACTTTCTTGAAAAAATCACGATCCCAATCGTGCCGGTGAGCCTTTGCGCGAACTCATTCAACGGCTACGACCCGAACCTGGCCGAGCGCCTCAGCCCCAATCAAAAGCGAAATTTCTCCCTTCTCTCTGAAAAGTCCAAGCTAATTGGTGTTCGCGGAAATTATTCCGCCGAGATCCTGAATAGCCTTGGCATAAAGAACGTCAGAGTGATTGGCTGCCCGAGCTATTTCGAGAACGGACCCACCCGGGCTCTGCAAAAAAAGCCGTGGGATGCGGACAAGGTCATCACTACGGCCACATTCTTCAATTCCGGGCTGCCGAGGACATCCCATCTGCTGCAGGATGAATTGTATTTCATCAACTTGCTCTATCTTGAAAAAGCGCTGCCATCGACCCGCAACATCACAGCGCAACCTTTCAATCTCGACGAAATACCCACGTCCTTCCAACTATTGGCCAAGGCCATGGCTGGACGGCTGGAATTTTTCTCTGATTACAGCCGATGGGCCACGTTCTTCAAAAGCAACGACCATTGCCTCACGATTGGAACCCGACTTCACTCCGGAATTCTCTCGATTAATAGCGGCGTCCCCGCCATTGTGACCAACCCGGATTCCAGGGCCAGGGAAACTTGCGAATACCTCCGCATCCCTTATGACCCTACCATTCACAGCCGAAGCAACATCCGTGAAGTTTTCGAGAACCTCGACCTCTCTGAAATGAACAACGCTTACCCGGTTTTGTACAAGGAATTTCTTGATTTTCTCGACGCAGTCGGCCTTGTTCCTTACACTGTGCCTCATGACAAACCCTGTTTTGAATTTCCGGATCTACAGAAAAGCACTAGCCCCTCGGTTGCAGCTGAGCTACATGAAGCCTACACCGAACTCGTAGAGAATCTGGACCGCGAAGTCGTTGTTCGGAGAGAGCATGGCGGAGAGATGTCTCGGCGCTTGGTAGATAAATTCCAACTCCTTAGACGGCGCTATCCAGGGCTGACGCGCAAGGAGTATTTGGATTATCTCAGCCGATCTACGGGTAAAGCCACGTGAAATCGAATCTAGTCAGCATCGTCATGCCGACCTACAAGCCGCGCTATTTCGCGCAGGCGCTGGACAGCGTGCTGGCGCAGACTTACACGGCGCTGGAGCTGGTGATCTGCGACGACAACGCCGATGGCGCCATCGAGGCGGTGCTGGCGTCGAGGCTGGCTGACGCCCCATTTCCGATCCGCTACCACCGCAATACCCCCCGCCTCGGCGAACTCGGCAGCACGGTCAAGGGGATCGGCCTGGCGCAGGGCGAGTACGTCAAGTTCCTGCACGACGACGACGTGCTGCAGCCGGACTGCGTCGCGCAGCTGGTCGGCGCAATGGAGCGCAACCCCGGCACCGCGCTGGCGTCCTCGCGCCGGCTGCGGATCGACGACGACGGTGCGCCATTGCCCGACATCCTGGCCACCAGCTTTCCGTTTGCCGAGGATGTGCTGATTGATGGGCCGGAGTTGGTGTCGTTCCTGGCCGACCATGCCATCAACTTCATCGGCGAGCCGAGTTGCGTGCTTGCACGGCGCGCCGACCTGGTGGCGCTGGGTAGCGAGCTGATGATGTTGAACGGCAAGCCCATCCACTGGGTTGGAGATCTGGCGATCTACGTCAAGTTGCTGCGTCACGGCAACCTGGCCTTTCTGTCCAGCCCGCTCACGCAGTTCCGCGTGTCCAGCGCGCAGTTCAGTCAGGCCGGCCGCGATCAGCCCGGCATCGGCGACCAGGGCCATGAGGACTTGCGCCAGGGCATCCGCCAACTCGGCTGGCGACGCGAGGGCGGCGACAACCGCCAGGTGCGTGTCGCCCCGCTTAGCCCGCACAAGGCGCGGGTGTTCAAGTCGGTGGATCTGGTCAACGCCTTGATGCAGAGCGCAGGAATGGCCGAGCGCGTGTCGCCGGCCACCTGGTTGGGGGTGCGTCATCCCAGCACCGTGCAGCGCGCCTTGATCGATGAACGTTTGCAGGCGCATGCGGGCGGCCCGCGGATCGCAGTGATGGTGGTCGACAGCGACGGCGATGCGGCGGCGGTGGCCGCAACCCAGGCCAGCCTGGCGGCGGTGGCGTGTTATCGGAACCAGCAGACCTGGGTGATCAGCAGTTCGCCGCAGCAGGCCGCCGAGCACGGCGGGCGCGGTGTGCTGATCGGTCCGGACGGCTTGGTGCCCGCGCTCAATCGGACCATCGCCACGCAACAGGCCATCGACTGGGTGCTGCTGGTCCAGGCCGGCAGCCTGTTCACCGCCAGCGGCCTGCTGATGCTGGCGCTGGAGATGCTCGCGCTGCCGGACACGTGTCAGGCCATCTACGCCGATGAAGTGGTCGCCCTGGACTGCGGTCAGCTGGGGCTGGCGATGCGGCCGGCGCTGTATCTGGACATGTTGCTGAGTTCACCGTCGACGATGTCGCGGCATTGGCTGTTCCGGCACCAGACGCTAGTGGCCGATGGCGGCTTTGCAACCGAAACGAGCGACGCCTTCGAACTGGATTACCAGCTTGGGCTGGTCGAGCGTTACGGCCTGGCCTGCATCCAGCACATCGCCGAACCCTTGCTGGTGGCATCGGCCACCACGCGGCATGGCGACGAAGACGAGCAGCGCGCCATCAGCCGCCATCTTGCCGCGCGCGGGTACCTGGACGCAGTGGTAAGCAGCAACGGCCCCGGCCGGCACGCGGTGGACTACCGTCATGCACAGCAACCATTGGTCAGCATCCTGGTGCTGGTGGATGGACGCCTGGCGCAGGTGCAGCGCTGCCTGGAAAGCGTGCTCGCCAACACCGGCTATCCACACTACGAACTGCTGTTGCTGGATCGCGGCGACAGCGCCGAGCCGGGGTTGCGCGACTGGCTGGCGGGCATCGACAACCTCGGCCTGCAGCAGATCCGCGTGCTGCGCTTCGACGGTGCGCCCTCGCGCGAAGCGGCCTGCAATGCGGCGGCCGAGCAGGCACGTGGGGAGGTGTTGCTGTGGCTGGCGGCCGGCGCGGCAGCGATCAAGGCCGATTGGCTGGCGCAGCTGCTCAACCACGCGCTGCGCCCGGAGGTCGGCGCGGTGGCCGGCAAGCTGCTGCGCGGCGACGGCACTGTGCATCACGCCGGCCTGCTGCTGGGCCTGGGGGCACCGGCAGCACGCGCCTTCGCAGGTGCGGCGTTCGACGAATCGGGTTATCTGCAGCGCCTGCAGCTGGATCAGAACTACAGCGCGCTCAGTGGCGAATGCCTGATGCTGCCGCGCCAGCTGTTCCTGGACGCCGGCGGCTTTGCGCAGGAACCGGCATTGGCGCAATGGAGCGACGTCGATCTATGTCTGCGCCTGCAGCAGGCCGGCTATCTCAATGTCTACGCCGCACGCGCGCAGCTGCTGATCGACCCGCCCGACGCGCCACCCGCCACTGCACTCGACGAAGAAGCGATGTATGTGCGTTGGCTGCCGGTGATGGCCAACGACCCGGCCTACAACCCGGGCTTCTCGCTGGACCCCGGCGCGGGCTTCCAACTGGCCGACCCGCGCGCCAGCTGGCGGCCGCTGCAGTCGTGGCGACCGCTGCCGACGATGATCGCCCTCCCCGCCGATATCGAAGGCTGCGGCCACTACCGGGTAATCCAGCCGCTGCGCGCCCTGCGCGAAGCCGGCATGGTCGAAGGCGTGCTGTTCAACGGCTATCTGGAGATCAGCGAGCTGGCGCGCCAGGATCCCGACGTGGTGATCCTGCAACGCCAGGTCGGCGAGCCGCGACTGGAAGCGATGCGGCGCATGCAGGCGCTGTCGCGTGCGTTCAAGGTCTACGAGCTGGACGACTACCTGCCCAACCTGCCGCTGAAGAACGCGCACCGCGAGCACATGCCCAAGGACATCCTCAAGACCGTGCGGCGCGGGCTGGGCATGGTGGACCGCTTCGTGGTGTCCACCCCTGCCCTGGCCGAGGCGTTCGCCGGGTTGCATGGCGACATCCGCGTGGCCGAAAACCGCCTGCCACCGCATTGGTGGGAGCACCTGCCCGCACGCAGCGAACGCAAGCAACGCCAGGGTGGCAAGCCACGCATCGGCTGGGCCGGCGGCGTCAGTCACACCGGCGACCTGGAACTGATCGCCGATGTGGTGCGCGAGCTGGCCGACGAGGTCGAATGGGTGTTCATGGGGATGTACCCGTTCGCGTTGCGCCAGCACATCCATCAGTTCCAGCCTGGCGTGCCGATCGATTATTACCCGGCCGCACTGGCGGCGCTGGATCTGGACCTGGCGCTGGCGCCGGTGGAACAGAACCTGTTCAACGAGTGCAAGAGCAATCTGCGCCTGCTCGAATACGGCGCCTGCGGCTACCCGGTGATCGCCAGCGATGTGCGCTGCTACCAGGGCAACCTGCCGGTGACCCTGGTGAAAAACCGCTACCGCGACTGGATCGGCGCGATCCGCGAGCATCTGGCCGACCCGGCCGCTTCGGCGGCAAAGGGCGCGGCGTTGCGTGACGTGGTGCGCCGCGACTGGATGCTCACCGGACGCAATCTTGATCGCTGGCGTGAGGCGTGGTTGCCGGATTAGTCGATCGAGGCCGCGGGTGCATGCACTGCCGTCTCGCCTGGTCCTTGTCCGCCCACCGTCGCGGGACCTTACGCAGCAGGGATGCCGCGTAAGCGCCTACACGGACGTACTTGCGGCGTGTCCTGCGATGGTGGGCGGGCAAGGGCCCTGCAGCCAAGCCGCAGATCCGACGCTCTGCACCCAATACTCCTGGGCCATCGCCCAGCGCCAGACCCATCCGCGGCTGACTTAAAGCCCCTCCCCGTCCCCGGCGCCGGAATCCCGGCGCGGTTTCGGCACGCCGCTTGCATTGGTGTGGATGCCTCCCTGGCTGACCGCACCCATGAGCGACTCCGTTACCTCCATCCTCTCGCAGATCCGCAGCTACCAGACGCAGATGGGCCAAGGCCCGATGGGCGCGGTGGGCGATGCGGCGCGCGGCAATCAGATCCAGGGGCTGGCCGGCACGCAGGGAACACCGGCCACCCAGGCACCGAGCTTCAGCGAGACCTTGCGCGGCGCCATCGGCGGCGTCAACGAGGCCCAGCAGAAGTCCGGCGCCTTGGCCAAGGCTTTTGAAATGGGCGACCCCAGTGCCGATCTGGCACGGGTCATGGTCGCCTCCCAGCAGTCCCAGGTGGCCTTCCGCGCCACCGTGGAAGTCCGCAACCGTCTCGTCCAGGCTTATCAGGACGTCATGAACATGCCGCTGTAAGGGTTGACGACACATGGCTCTCGCGATCACCAAAGAAAACATGAACCAGAACGCCGAAAAGGCGGGGCAATGGTTCGACCGTGTCCGCAGCCTGCAGATCACCCGCAAGCTGACCATGATGGCGATGATCGCCGTGGCGGTGGCGGCCGGTCTGGCGGTGTTCTTCTGGTCGCAGAAGCCCGGTTACCAGTCGCTGTACACCGGCCTGGACGACAAGGGCAATGCCGAAGCGGCCGACCTGCTGCGCACCGCGCAGATCCCGTTCAAGATCGACCAGGACACCGGCGCCATCTCGGTGCCGCAGGACCGTCTGTACGACGCCCGCCTGAAGCTGGCCGGCTCCGGCCTGACCGGCAAGGAAACCGGCGGCGGCTTCGAGCTGATGGAAAAGGACCCCGGCTTCGGCGTCAGCCAGTTCGTCGAAAACGCCCGCTATCAGCACGCCCTGGAAACCGAGCTGTCGCGCACCATCGGCACCCTGCGCCCGGTGCGCGAGGCGCGTGTGCATCTGGCCATTCCCAAGCCGAGCGCCTTCACCCGCCAGCGCGACGTGGCCAGCGCCTCGGTGGTGCTGGAGCTGCGCGGCGGCCAGGGCCTGGAGCGCAACCAGGTCGATGCCATCGTCAACCTGGTCGCCTCCAGCATCCCGGACATGACCCCCGAGCGCGTCACCGTGGTCGACCAGAGCGGCCGCATGCTCTCCATCGCCGATCCCAACAGCGACGCCGCCCAGCATGCCGCCCAGTTCGAACAGGTGCGTCGCCAGGAAAGCTCCTACAACCAGCGTATCCGCGAGCTGCTCGAGCCGATGACCGGCCCGGGCCGGGTCAACCCGGAAGTCAGCGTGGACATGGACTTCTCGGTGGTCGAGGAAGCCCGCGAGCTCTACAACGGCGAACCGGCCAAGCTGCGCAGCGAACAGGTCAGCGACACCAGCACCAGCGCCACCGGCCCGCAGGGCCCCCCGGGCGCCACCAGCAACAGTCCCGGCCAGCCGCCGGCGCCAGCCGCAAACGCCACTGCCGGCGCACCGGGCACCCCGGCCGCTGCCAATGGCCAGGCTGCCGCACCGGCCGCGCCGACCGAAAGTTCCAAGAGCGCCACCCGCAATTACGAATTGGACCGGACCTTGCAACACACCCGCCAGCCGGCCGGCCGCATCAAGCGGGTATCGGTGGCGGTGCTGTTGGACAACGTCCCGCGCCCCGGTGCCAAGGGCAAGATGGTCGAGCAGCCGCTGACGGCCGCCGAGCTCACCCGCATCGAGGGCCTGGTCAAGCAGGCGGTGGGCTTCGACGCGGCCCGTGGCGACACGGTGTCGGTGATGAACGCCCCGTTCGTGCGCGAAGCGGTGGCCGGCGAGGAAGGTCCGAAGTGGTGGGAAGACCCGCGCGTGCAGAACGGTCTGCGCCTGCTGGTCGGTGCGGTGGTGGTGCTGGCGCTGCTGTTCGGCGTGGTGCGCCCCACCCTGCGCCAGCTCACCGGCGTGACCGCAATCAAGGAAAAGCAGGCCAAGGGCGGCAACGATGGCACTCCGCAGAGCGCCGACGTGCGGATGGTCGACGATGACGACCTGATGCCGCGCCTGGAAGAGGACACCGCCCAGCTCGGTCAGGACCGCAAGAACCCGATCGCGCTGCCGGACGCCTACGAAGAACGCATGCGTCTTGCACGCGAAGCAGTCAAAGCCGATTCAAAACGTGTCGCACAAGTCGTGAAGGGATGGGTCGCCAGTGAAGCCTGATACACCACCGATGACCGGCGTACAGCGCGCCGCCGTGCTGCTGCTGTCGCTTGGGGAAAGCGACGCCGCCGAAGTGCTCAAGCACATGGACCCCAAGGAGGTGCAGAAGATCGGCATCGCCATGGCCACCATGACCGGCATCTCGCGCGATCAGGTCGAGAAGGTGATGGACGACTTCAACGGCGAACTGGCCGGCAAGACCTCGCTGGGCGTGGGCGCCGACGACTACATCCGCAACGTGCTGATCCAGGCGCTGGGCGCCGACAAGGCCGGTGGCCTGATCGACCGCATCCTGCTCGGCCGCAACACCACCGGCCTGGACACCCTGAAGTGGATGGACCCGCGCGCGGTGGCCGACCTGGTGCGCAACGAGCACCCGCAGATCATCGCCATCGTCATGGCACATCTGGACAGCGACCAGGCCGCCGAGGCCCTGAAGCTGCTGCCCGAGCGCACCCGCGCCGACGTACTGCTGCGCATCGCCACCCTGGACGGCATCCCGCCCAATGCGCTGAGCGAGCTCAACGACATCATGGAGCGCCAGTTTTCCGGCAACCAGAACCTCAAGTCGTCCAACGTGGGCGGCATCAAGGTGGCCGCCAACATCCTCAACTTCCTCGACACCGGCGCCGACCAGGGCGTGCTGGGCGAGATCGGCAAGATCGATGCCGACCTGGCCGGCAAGATCCAGGACTTGATGTTCGTGTTCGACAACCTGGTGGACTTGGACGACCGCGGCCTGCAGACGCTGCTGCGCGAGGTCTCCGGCGAGCGCCTGGGCCTGGCCCTGCGTGGCGCCGACGTCAAGGTGCGCGAGAAGATCACCCGCAACATGTCCCAGCGCGCCGCCGAGATCCTGCTCGAGGACATGGAAGCGCGCGGCCCGGTGCGCCTGGCCGACGTGGAAGCGGCGCAGAAGGAAATCCTCACCATCGTCCGCCGCCTGGCTGACGAAGGCGCCATCAGCCTCGGCGGCGCCGGTGCGGAGGCGATGGTATGAACGACATCGTCACCCGCTGGCTGGCCCCCGACCTGCACCTGGAGCCGGCCCCGCCGGCGCCGGAGTACGACGAGCCGGCCGTGCTCGAGCCGGTGCTGCGTCCGCCGACCCTGGAAGAGATCCAGGCGATCGAGGACGCCGCCCAGCAGGAAGGCTTCGCCCGCGGCCATGCCGAGGGCTTTGCCCAGGGCCAGTCCGAAGTGCGCCGCCTGACCGCGCAGATCGACGGCATCCTGGACAACTTCACCCGCCCGCTGGCGCGGCTGGAGAACGAAGTGGTCGGCGCGCTCGGCGAGCTGGCCGTGCGCATCGCCGGCTCGCTGGTCGGGCGTGCCTACCAGGCCGACCCGCAGCTGCTGGCCGAGCTGGTGCAGGAGGCCATCGATGCGGTCGGTGGCGCCGGCCGCGAGGTGGAAGTGCGCCTGCATCCGGACGACATCACCGCGCTGCTGCCGCATCTGGCGCCCAGCAGCACCACCCGCGTGGCCCCGGACCTGAGCCTGAGCCGCGGCGACCTGCGCGTGCATGCCGAGAGCGTGCGCGTGGACGGCACCTTGGACGCGCGCCTGCGGGCCGCGCTGGAGACGGTCATGCGCAAATCCGGAGCGGGCCTGTGAGCGCCCTGCTGGGCGCCACCCCGGCCGACTGGCTGGACGCGCGCAACCTGCGCCTGGCCACCCGCCTGAGCGGGCTCGGGCTGGAACCGAGCGCCGGCCGCACCCTGATCCGCGAAGGCATCCTGCGCCGCGCGGTCGGCCTGACCCTGGAAGCCACCGGCTGCGAGGCACCGATGGGCGCCACCTGCAAGGTCGAAGTCGACGGCGGCTGGGTCGATGCCGAAGTGGTCGGCTTCGCCGGCGAACGCACCTACCTGATGCCCAGCGCCGAACTGCATGGCCTGCTGCCGAACGCCCGCGTGGTGCCCTCGCGGCGCCGCGGCGGCGTGGAGGTGGGCGAAGGCCTGCTCGGCCGCGTCATCGACAGCGACGGCACCCCGCTCGACGGCAAGGGCCCGATCCGCGGCGAAGGCAGCGTCAGCATGGCCGGCGTGTCGATCAACCCGCTGGCGCGCGAGCCCATCACCACCTCGCTGGACGTGGGCGTGCGCGCCATCAACGCCATGCTGCCAATCGGCCGCGGCCAGCGTGTGGGCCTGTTCGCCGGCTCCGGTGTCGGTAAATCGACGCTGCTCGGCATGATGACCCGCTTCACCTCGGCCGACGTCATCGTGGTCGGGCTGATCGGCGAACGTGGCCGCGAAGTGCGCGACTTCGTCGAAACCACGCTGGGCGAGGAAGGCCTGCGTCGCGCCGTGGTGGTGGCCGCCCCGGCCGACCGGCCGCCGTTGGCGCGCCTGCATGGCGCCTACCGCGCCACCGCTATCGCCGAATGGTTCCGCGACCAGGGCCTGAACGTGTTGTTGCTGATGGATTCGCTGACCCGTTTCGCCCAGGCGCAACGCGAGATCGGCCTGTCGGTCGGCGAGCCGCCGACCACCCGCGGCTATCCGCCGTCGGTGTTCGCCAAATTGCCGGCGCTGGTCGAACGCGCCGGCAACGGCGCCAAGGGGCGCGGCTCGATCACCGCCTTCTACACCGTGCTGACCGAGGGCGACGACCCGCAGGACCCGATCGCCGACGCCGCGCGCGCCATCCTGGACGGCCACATCCTGCTGTCGCGTCGGGTTGCCGACAGCGGCCTGTACCCGGCCATCGACCTGGAATCCTCGGTCAGCCGCGTAGTGCAGGACATCGCCGACGACACCTGGCGCCTGCGCATCCGCAAGCTCAAGCGGTTGCTGTCGGCCTACACCGCCAACCGCGACCTGATCGCCATCGGCGCCTACCAGCGCGGCAGCGACCCGGCCACCGACGAAGCCCTGGCGCGCTGGCCGGAGATCGTCGAATTCCTTGGCCAGGATGTGCACAAGGCGTCGGTTCTGAGCGACAGCCTGTCCGCGCTGCAGCAGCTGGTGGAACCGGAGAATTAATCCATGATGCAATCCAAACGGATCGACCCCCTGCTGCGCCGCGCCCAGGAACAGGAAGACAAGGTCGCGCGCGACCTGGCCGAGCGCCAGCGCGTCCTGGACACCCACCAGTCGCGCCTGGAAGAACTGCGCCGCTACGCCGAGGAATACGCCAACAGCCACATGGCCGGCACCAGCGCCGTGGCGCTGAGCAACCGCCGCGCCTTCCTGGACCGGCTCGACAGCGCCGTGCTGCAACAGGCCCAGACCGTGGAAACCAACCGCAACAAGGTGGAAGCCGAGCGCACCCGGCTGCTGCTGGCCAGCCGCGAGAAACAGGTACTGGAGCAACTGGCCGCCAGCTACCGCGCGCAGGAGAACAAGGTGATCGAACGCCGCGACCAGCGTGAGATGGACGACCTCGGCGCGCGTCGTTCGCGCCTGGCCCGCAGCGAAGATACCCACGGAGAATCCGCATGAACCCCTTGTCCGCTTTTGCCGCCGGCCTCGGCGCACTCGCCGGCACCGGCAAGAAATCCAGCTACAGCGATCCCTCGTCCGAGCCGGACGCTGGCCAGGATCAGTTCGCGCGCATGCTCAACCCGGCCAACACGCCGAACCAGGCCCCGCCGCAGGCGCCCGAGCGCGTGCCGGCCAAGCAGGCCGCGCCCAAGCCCAGCCAGTCCGACAGGCAGCGCAGCGACGACGACCACGGCGACGATGCGCCGGGCGATGCCACCGCACGCCCGCGCGCGCAGGATGGCGATGCCAAGGCCGCCAAGTCCGGCGCCGCCAAGGAGTCGTCTGCCGCCGACGGTAGCAGCGCTGCCGCCACCGCCAAGACCGGCAAGGGCGGCAAGACCGCGAGCAACGGCGAAGACGCGCCGGCCGATGCAGCCACCGCCACCGACACCGGCTGGCCACCGCCGGGCCTGGGCGGCTTCGGCATGGGTCTGCTGGCGCAGGCACTGCCCGGCGGCGATGTGCTGGCGGCCGCGGCTGCGGCACTGGCGGCCGGCGTGACCGCTGCGGCCGGCGCCACGCCGGCTGCAACCGCGCTGCCGACCGACGCAGCCACACCCACCGCACCCGCGACCGCCGGCACCGCCCTGCCCTCACTGGGCGCGCTGGCACCGGCTGCCGCCGCAGGCGCCAAGCCCACCTCCGTCACCGCCTTGAGCGGCGACGCCCAGGCAGCTGCGCTGATGAGCATGGCGACCAAGGCGCTGGACCCGGGCACCGACGACAGCGCCGGCCCGGCCGCGCCGGACGCTCCGGCGTTCGTGCTGCCGACCACCACGGCGGCCGCGCTCGGCCGCCTGCAGGACCCGGCGCCGGTGTTCAGCGCCTCGCCCACCCCGACCCCGGAAATGGGCAGCGACACCTTCGACGACGCCATCGGCGCGCGCCTGAGCTGGCTGGCCGACCAGAAGATCGGCCATGCCCACATCAAGGTGACCCCGAACGAGATGGGCCCGGTGGAGGTGCGGCTGCATCTGGACGGCGACAAGGTCAATGCCAGCTTCAGCTCCGCCAATGCCGACGTGCGCCAGGCGCTGGAACAGAGCCTGCCGCGCCTGCGCGACATGCTCGGCCAGAACGGCTTCCAGCTCGGCCAGGCCGATGTCGGCCAGCAACAGCAGAGCCAGTCCGGCAACCGCAACGGCGGCGGCAGCGATGGCAATGGCCTCAGCCTGGACGACAGTCCGCCCGTCGGAATTCCGTCGGTGGTGTTACGCCAGCGTGGATTGCTGGACGCCTACGCCTGAGCACGCGCGCCGGGCACGCCCCGGCGCGGCTGGAACCTGGGTGCCGGCAAGCTCGGGCGGCACCCCACGACCCTCGCAGCGCAAGGCCTGCGGGGGTTTTGCCGTTGAAGCTGCACGCGCGCCAGGAAACCGTCGCCGGATTGGCATGCCAATTGCATCCACTGGGTGAGCATTCCCCCTGGAGCAGACTGTGGCAGCCGCGGAAAAACCCAAGAAGACCGAAGACAAAGACGACAAGGGCGACAAGAAGAAGGGCGGCAAGAAACTTCTGCTGATCGCCGTCGGGGTCGTGGTGCTGGCCGCCGCCGGCGGCGGCGCCTGGTTCTTCTTCGGCCACAAGGGCGAGGAGAAAGACGGCAAGCACGCCGCGCCCAAGGTGGCCGAGGTGCCCAAGCCGGCGCAGTACTTCCCGATGGATCCGGCGATCGTGGTCAACCTGGCCGACCCCGGCGACGGCCCGCAGTACCTGCAGGTCGAAGTGCAGCTGGTCACCCGCGACCCGGAAGACCTCAAGCTGATCACCGAAAACGCCCCGGCCATCCGCGCGCATCTGCTGATGCTGCTGTCGCAGGTCAAGGCCACCGATGTTGCCGACCTGGTCGGCAAGCAGAAGCTGCAGAAGGCCGCCCTGGCCGAAGCGCAGAAGGTCATGACCAGCGAGACCGGCAAGAAGTGCGTCGAAGAACTGCTGTTCACCAGTTTCGTCACCCAGTAAGGCCTGCCCCATGAGCGTCAGCGATCTGCTTTCCCAGGACGAAATCGATGCCCTGCTGCATGGCGTGGATTCGGGTGCGGTCAATACCGAGCCGGAGCCGCTGCCCGGCGAGGCGCGCCAGTACGACCTGTCCAGCCAGGACCGCATCATCCGCGGCCGCATGCCGACCCTGGAGATGGTCAACGAGCGCTTCGCGCGGCTGTGGCGCATCGGCCTGTTCAACCTGATCCGGCGTTCGGCCGACCTGTCGGTGCGCGGCATCGACCTGGTCAAGTTCAACGAGTACATGCACTCGCTGTATGTGCCCACCAACCTCAACCTGATCCGCTTCAAGCCGCTGCGCGGCACCGGCCTGATCGTGTTCGAACCCACGCTGGTGTTCACCGTGGTGGACAACTTCTTCGGTGGCGACGGCCGTTACCACACCCGTATCGAAGGTCGCGAATTCACCGCCACCGAGATGCGCGTGGTGCAGCTGATGCTCAAGCAGACCTTCGCCGACCTGAAGGAAGCCTGGGCGCCGGTGATGGAAGTGGACTTCGAGTACATCAACTCGGAGATCAACCCGCACTTCGCCAACATCGTCACCCCGCGCGAGTACGTGGTGGTGTGCCGCTTCCATGTCGAACTGGAAGGCGGCGGCGGCGAGATCCACATCACCCTGCCGTATTCGATGCTGGAGCCGATCCGCGAACTGCTCGATGCCGGCATCCAGAGCGACCGCAACGACCGCGACGACTCCTGGAACGTGATGCTGCGCGAGCAGCTGGATACCGCCGAGGTGACCCTGTCCAGCGTGCTGGCCAGCAAGCGCATGAGCCTGCGCCAGCTCACCGGCCTGAAGATCGGCGACATCCTGCCGATCGACCTGCCCGCACAGGTGCCGCTGTGCGTGGAGGACATTCCGTTGTTCACCGGCGAATTCGGCGTTTCCAATGGCAACAACGCCGTCAAGATCACCGCCGTACGCCCGCCCGGCGTGCAAGCCCCACGCGCCGTTCCCTCCCAGGACTCCAGCAAATGATCAACTCCGACATCCTCGACGCCGCGCCTGCAACCTTCGACAGCCTGCAGGCCGAGCACGACCAGAATGCCACCGACCTCAACCTGGACGTCATCCTGGACGTGCCGGTGACGCTGTCGCTGGAAGTGGGCCGCGCGCGCATCCCGATCCGTAACCTGCTGCAGCTCAACCAGGGCTCGGTGGTGGAACTGGAGCGTGGCGCCGGCGAGCCGCTGGACGTGTACGTCAACGGCACCTTGATCGCGCATGGCGAAGTGGTCGTCATCAACGACCGCTTCGGCATCCGCCTGACCGACGTGGTCAGCCCCAGCGAACGGATCCGGAGGCTGCGGTGATCGGCCTGCTGGCCGCTGCCGCGCCGGTCGCGGCCAAGGCCACCCAGGTCGGCGCGCAGGCGCCGTCCTCGCCCAGCCTGTTTGGCGCGGTGTTTGCATTGCTGCTGGTGCTGGCGCTGATCGTCGGCCTGGGCTGGTTGCTCAAGCGCATGCCCGGCAGCGGTTTCCGCAGTACCGAGGGCCTGCGGGTGGTGACCAGCCTGGCGGTGGGTGCCAAGGAACGCGTGGTGGTGGTGGAGGTCAACGGCCAGCAGTTGTTGCTCGGCGTCACCGCCGGCGGCATCAACACCTTGCACACCCTGTCCGAACCGCTGCCGTCCGCGCCCGCTCCCACCCTGCCCAACTTCAAGCAACTTCCCAATTTCGCCCAGCTGCTGGCACAAAAGCTGCGCAAGGACCCGTGACATGTTGAGTCGTTGGAATCGCTGGGGGCGCAGCCTCCGCCTGGTGCTGATCCTGCTGGTGATGAGCTGCCCGCTGCTGGCCGCTGCCACGCCTGCCGCATTGCCGGCCATGGCCCAGGCCGCCGCTCCCGCCGCCACGCCTGCGAGCGCGCCGGCCGGCGCCAATCAGTTGCCGTCGTTGCCTAATGTCAGCGTCGGCCGCATCGGCGACCAGCCGGTGAGCCTGCCGCTGCAGACCTTGCTGCTGATGACGGCGATCACCCTGCTGCCGTCGATGCTGCTGGTGCTGACCGCCTTCACCCGCATCACCATCGTGCTGGGCCTGCTGCGCCAGGCGCTGGGCACCGGCCAGACCCCGTCCAACCAGGTGTTGCTGGGGCTGTCGATGTTTCTGACCGCGCTGGTGATGATGCCGGTGTGGCAGAAGATGTGGGGCGCCGGGCTCTCGCCGTACCTCAACAACCAGATCGATTTCCAGACCGCCTGGACGCTGACCACCCAGCCGCTGCGTGCCTTCATGCTGGCGCAGATCCGCGAGACCGACCTGATGACCTTCGCCGGCATGGCCGGCGACGGCAAGTACGCCGGCCCGGACGCGGTGCCGTTCCCGGTGCTGGTGGCCTCGTTCGTGACCAGCGAGCTGAAGACGGCGTTCGAGATCGGCTTTCTGATCTTCATCCCGTTCGTGATCATCGATCTGGTGGTCGCCAGCGTGCTGATGTCGATGGGCATGATGATGCTGTCGCCGATGTTGATCTCGGCGCCGTTCAAGATCCTGCTGTTCATCCTGGTGGATGGCTGGGTGCTGGTGGTGGGCACATTGGCCGCGAGCTTCAACGCGTCGTAGCCGCAAGGTCTGCATGCGTGCCGCCCTGCCGGCGTGCCGACCCGTCCTGCCGCTTCGGTATGGGGTCCCGAAGTCGAGCAACAGACGCAGAGCAGACAGCAAGCGCGCCAGCCCGTGTAGCCGATAGCGCCGAAGCGCACGGCTGAGCAATGCCCCAGCGGAGCCACCCAACAACGCGTGGCTTCGCCTCGCACCCTCACCCCAACCGTCTCCCGCTGGAGAGGGGCGAGTTTCTGCAGACCGTAGCTTAGTCCGCCCACACCGTCGCACCAGCTTCAGACCTCATCCCCCTATTCAGCCTCCCGATTCCCGATTCCCGATTCCCGATTCCCGATTCCCGATTCCCGATTCCCGATTCCCGATTCCCGATTCCCGATTCCCGATTCCCGATTCCCGATTCCCGATTCCCCAATCCCATCCATTGGCACCCCACTTGCATCACCACACCCATGAGCCCTGAAATCGCCCTGACCGAATTGCGTGGTGGCCTGGTCACCGTCCTGTGGATTGCCGGCCCGATGTTGTTGGCGGTGCTGGTCGTCGGTGTCGTGATCGGTGTGGTGCAGGCCGCCACCCAGTTGAACGAGCCGACCATCGCCTTCGTGGCCAAGGCGGTGGCGTTGACGGCCACCCTGTTTGCCACCGGCAGCATGCTGCTGGGGCATCTGGTGGAGTTCACCATTGCGCTGTTCCAGCGCATACCGCACCTGATCGGTTAGCGGACCCGGCCGGATGGATGCTGCCACCCAAATGGTGATCGACGGCCAGCGCGCGTTTGCGATGGTCGGGGCGATCATGTGGACCATGCTGCGCACCGGTGCGTTGCTGACCGCGATGCCGTTGATCGGCACCCGCGCGGTGCCGGGACGGGTGCGGGTGATGCTGGCCGGGACCTTGTCGATGGTGCTGGCGCCGCTGCTGCCGCCGGTGCCGGATTGGGACGGTTTCACCGCCCAGGCGGTGCTCAGCGTCGCCCGCGAGCTGGCGGTGGGCGCCAGCATGGGCTTCATGCTGAAGCTGATCTTCGAGGCCGGCGCGATGGCCGGCGAACTGGTGTCGCAGTCCACCGGCCTGTCGTTTGCGCAGATGTCCGACCCGCTGCGCGGAGTCACCTCGGGGGTGATCGCGCAGTGGTTCTATCTCGGGTTCGGCTTGCTGTTCTTCGCGGCCAACGGACACCTGGCGGTGATCGCATTGTTGGTGGACAGCTACAAGGCCCTGCCGATCGGCACCGCGCTTCCCGACGCCGCTGCCTTCGCCGAGGTGGCGCCGACCCTGTTCCTACAGATCCTGCGCGGCGGGCTCACCCTGGCACTGCCGATGATGGTGGCGATGCTGGCGGTCAACCTGGCCTTTGGCGCCCTGGCCAAGGCCGCGCCGGCGCTGAATCCGATGCAGCTGGGCCTGCCGCTGACGGTGTTGCTGGGGCTGTTCCTGCTGTCCAGCTTCGCCAGCGAATTCGCGCCGCCCGTGCAACGCATGTTCGATACCGCCTTCGACGCCGCCAGGGATTTGACTGCCTAGCGGACACATCCATAACTGTGAACTGCCTCAAGTTTTTCGCTGGTCAGCCGTCAACGCCACAGGACGATTGATACCGCCAATCGCCATCACTCACCCACGCCAAAGTCGGCGGGAACCGATGCCCAACGTGTCTGCGCTGTTCGCTCCGATTGCGTCACGACGCGGCCACTGGTGGGCCTGGGGCTGTCTTTGGATTGCCGTGCTGCTGGCGTGCGGCCACGCGCGGGCGCAGACCTACAGCTTCCGCGACTACGCCCAGGCCGATGGCCTGCAGGGCATGACCGTCAACAGCCTGCTCGAAGACCGCCAGGGCGTGGTCTGGGTGGGCACCGAACTGGCCCTGCACCGCTTCGAGCGCGAGAGCTTCACCCCGGTTGGCCAGGAGAGTGGCCTGGATGCGCGCTATATCCGCGCCCTGGCGCTGGATGCCGCAGGACGGTTATGGGTTGCCAGTGCCAACGGCGTGTTCGTACGCGACGGCGGTGCGTTCGTGCAGTTGCTGCGCGACGGCAAACCGATCCGCGCCGACAGCGGCAATGTGCTGGCTGCCTATGCCGGCGGCATGGTGGTGGTCAGCGAGAACGCCTTGCTGCGCCTGTCGCCGGATCACACGGGCGGCTGGTCGGTGCACCCGCTGCCGTTGCTGCTGGCCGATGGCACCAGCCTGCCGGCCGGCAAGGCGTTACTTGCCGATGGCACGGCACTCTGGAGCAGCTGCGGGCCGCACGTCTGCCGGATCGACGAGAACGGACGCACCGAGCTGCTCGGCGAAGCCGACGGAGTGCCGGAGCGGCAGTGGCGGGCGATCTTTCGCGACCACCAGAACACCCTGTGGCTGCGCGGCGGTGGCCTGGTGCTGTCGCGCGCGCCGGGAGAGCGTGTATTCCGCAACCATGCGGCGCCGGCAGGCACCAGCTTCGACACGCTCTCGGCCGCCACCACCCTGTCCGAAGATGCACAGGGCCGCCTGCTGACCCGCTCCGATCGCGGCCTGGTGCGCTGGGAAGGCGATCACTGGCGCTACTTCGGCCACGACCAGGGGCTGCCGATCAGCCCGATGGTCGGCCCGTTGCTGATGCAGCGCACCGGCCAGCTATGGATCGGTACCCGTGGCCTGGGCGTGCAGCGCTGGCTGGGCTACGGCAACATCGAACACTGGGACGAGAGCCAGGGCCTGGCGGAAGCGCCGACCTGGATGATCCAGCGCCTGCCCAGCGGCGAGCTGCTGGTCGGCGGCGATGCCGGCTCCAATGTGCTGGATCCGCGCAGCGGGCGCATGCAGCCCTGGACGCTGGACGACGGCCAGCCGCTGCTGCAGTCGATCTCCCTGGCGCTCTCGCCGACAGACGGCGCCGCCTGGGTGGCACGCTCGTCCGGCGCATTGGCGCGGCGCGATCCGCGCAGCGGCCGGACCGTCGACGTGCTGCAGCTGGGCCTGCCGATCAACAAGCTGTTGTTCGACGCCGCCGGCACCTTGTGGATCACCACCCCGCGCGGCCTGTATCGCATGCCGCCGGGCGCGCCATACCAGGCCATCCGCGATCCGGGCGTGCCGGCCGCGTTCGTGGGCGATGTCGATCTCGATCCCCAGGGCCGGCTCTGGGCCAGCACCCGCGAGGGGCTGTACAAGCGGCAGGCAGACGGTGCCTGGCAACGCGTGCAGGTGCGTGGCGTGCTGCCCAGCCAGGATTTCTTCCTGATCGATTTTGCTCCCGATGGCGAGCTGTGGATCTCGCTGCGCGACACCGGGCTATGGCATGGCCGCCTGCAGGCCGATGGCGTGCTGGCGCTGCGCGCGGTCGACGATCCGCTGGTGGCGCGGGTGATGCCGTTCATCCTGCGCCACGACCGCGAGGGCCGGCTGTGGCTGGGCAGCAGCCAGGGCCTGGACATGCTGCAAAACGGCCATTGGTCGCGGGCCACGCGCACCGAGGGCCTGTTGTGGGACGACATGTCGGCCAATGCGTTCTTCGAGGACGGGGATGGCAGCATCTGGCTCGGCAGCAGCCGCGGTGCCACCCATCTGATCGATCCGTTGCGCGTGTTCGCCGCACCGCCCTTGCGCGTGGACATCCTGCGCGTGCGGCGTGGCAACCAGGCGATCACGCCGGGGGCGCAGGTCGACTGGTCGCAGGTGCCGCTGGATGTGGACATCAGCGCGCCCGGCGCCGAAGGCGGCCCGGACCGCATCAGCTTCCGCTACCGGGTGGAGGGCCACCAGGCACGCTGGACCCAGACCTCGCTCAGTCACCTCACCTACCCGCTGTTGCCGCCCGGCACCTACACGCTGGAAGTCCAGGCGCTGGATGCCTACCAGCGCAGCGCCAGCCCGGTCGCGCGGCTGCGTTTCGTGCTGCGCCCGCCGTGGTGGCGCGGCGTGCCGGCAGTGGCCGGCTACGTGCTGCTGGGCATTGCCGCGGTGATCGCGCTGCTGCGCTGGCGCACGCGCAAGCTGCTGCGGCGCAAACGCGAACTGGAGCAACTGGTGGCCGAGCGCACTGCCGAGCTGGAACAGGACAAGCGCGAGCTGGAGGCGGCACGCGCCGAGCTCGCGCTCAAGGCCACCCACGACGAGCTGACCGGGCTGCTCAATCGCGCCGGCATCCTGCACGCGCTGCGCGGCATGCTGGCGCGTGCCGACACCAGCGCGCGGCCGCTGGCGGTGGTGTTGATCGACCTGGACCACTTCAAGCTGGTCAACGATCAGCACGGCCACTTGGCCGGGGACGCGGTGCTGGCCGAAGTCGGCCGGCGCCTGGATACGCTGGTGCGCGGCGACGACCGCATCGGTCGCTACGGCGGCGAGGAATTGCTGGCGCTGCTGCCGGGGCTCAGTGCCCAGTCCACCCATCGCCTGCAGGCGTTGCATCGCGGGATCTGCGGCAACTACCCGATCGATGGTGGCGTGCTGCCAGTGACCTGCTCGGTCGGGGTGGCCTGGTTCCAGCCGGGCGAAACCCTGGAACAGCTGCTGGCGCGTGCCGACGCCGCGCTCTATCGCGCCAAGCGCAATGGACGCAACCGCATCGATTACGACCATGTGCGCTACGACGCCGCGTCCAGCGGCTGAACCCGCGTCTGGACGCAGGCCGAAGGACAGCGCCAATGCTGCGATCTGCCAACCGGCCGGGCACGTAGCCTCCCACGGACGCCTTGCCGGGAAAGACGTGTCCGCTGCGACGCCTGCGTGCGGGCAGCCATGCAGCCGTTGCGCGACCGGCATCAAGCCATCGGCGTGATCGCGCCTGCAGCGACAGGGTCCGGCCCAGGGAACAACACGCGCCCGGCAAGGGCCGTGCGCGCTGCGCACTCACGCCGCCATGCCTGCTTAAGCATTAAAGAAACACGCGTGAACAGCCGCTAGTCGGTTTACTGCGGCCTGCTATGGGGGCCGCCCATGGCAAGCGTGAGACACCCGCGCGAGGGGCGCGGACCACACGCGCCGATGCGTGGGAGAGTGCAACGCTCGTGGGGGTTGAGTACCGTCAATGCAGGTCGTCAGGCCGGCGCGCACCGTTCTTGGCGGTGCTGCTGCTGGCCTTGCTGTCGCTGGCCGATCTGGCCGGCGCGCAGAGCGCGAGCATTCGTCGCTACGCCCACGACCAGGGCTTGCTCGGGCTGGCCGGCACCTGCCTGCTGCAGACCCGCGCCACGCTGCTGTGGGTGTGTACCGAAAGCGGCCTGTATCGCTACAACGGGCGCAGCTTCCAGCAGGTGATGCTGGATGGCCTGCGCAACGAACCGATCACCTCGATGGCCGAAGCCGCCGACGGGCGGCTGTGGGTGGCCGGCTTCCAGGCCCTGTTCGTCGGCGACGAGCACGGCTTCCGCAAACTGGCCCCCGACGAGGCCGAACACCTGCAGGAAGACATGCTGCTGGCCAGTCCCTCCTGGGGCACGGTGCTGGCCAATGGCGGCACGCTGGAACGATTGAGCGCACGCGGCAACGGCCACTGGCATAGCGAGCCGCTGCTGGACACCGCCACCCGGGTGCGCGTGCCCGAGCTGTCCAAGGTGCTGAGCCTGTCGGTGGACGGCGACACCTTGTGGGCCGGCTGCGCCAAGCGGCTGTGCGCCATCGATGCGCAGCGCAAGGTGCAGGTGTACGGGCCGGACCAAGGCGTGCCGGAAGATCGCTGGTACAGCGTATTGCGTGATCACGACGGC
Source organism: Xanthomonas sp. NCPPB 3218 (assembly GCF_056725185.1). NCBI lineage: Bacteria > Pseudomonadati > Pseudomonadota > Gammaproteobacteria > Lysobacterales > Lysobacteraceae > Xanthomonas > Xanthomonas sp. NCPPB 3218. The sequence goes on along the minus strand of NZ_CM161516.1, from coordinate 2,284,830 downwards.
GCACTGTGGGTCCGCGGCACCGGCAACCTGCTCTATCGCGCGCCGGGCGCCAGCAAATTCAGCGTGCGGCCGCTGCCCTTGCTCGATGGCAGAACCATCGGGCGACAGGCGCCGTTGGTGCTGGACCGCGAAGGACGCGTGCTGGTACGTCGCAACGACGGGCTGGCGCGCTGGGAGAACGGCCGCTGGCGCAGTTTCGGCGCCGACAACGGGCTGCCGCCCGGCAGCAGCGATGCGATCCTGGTGGACCGCGATGGCGATGTCTGGATGACCGTCGATGGCGAAGGCCTGGTGCGCTGGGCCGGCTACGAATGGATCGAGAACTGGGACGCCTCGCAGGGCATGCCGGCCGCGCCTACCTGGTCGATCGCCCGCGACGCGCAGGGCGCGTTGCTGGTCGGCAACGAACACGGCACCGGCCGCCAGGTCGATCCGGGCGGCCGGTTCGTCCCGGCCCTGCAGGCCTCCGGGATCCAGATCGTGGGCATGCAACGCAGCGCCGATGGCAGCCTGTGGACGCTCAATTCGGCCGGTTCACTGCGCCGCACCTGGCCCGATGGCCGCAGCGCGCAGATCGCCAAACTGCCGCGCACCGCACGCCGCCTGCTGATCGATCGGCAGGGGCGGATGTGGATGCTCAGCGCGGGCGGCCTGTTCGTGATCCGGCATCCGCTGGATGGCGGCACGATGGAAGCTGTTCCGGAGATGCCCACGATCGCCTATACCGACATCCAGCAGACCGCCAACGGCACGTTGTGGGTGTCCACCGCCAACGGCTTGTTCCGGCTGCAGGGCGCACGCTGGTCCAGGGTCGAGGTGCTGGTCAATGGCGGCGCCTCGGACCCGTGGATCAGCAAGTTCCACATCAGCGACAGCGGCGAGGTGTGGCTGGCGTTCTATCGGCCCGGTCTCTGGCACGGCATGTTGCTGGGCGAGCGGCTGGATCTGCAGGCGATCAGCGACGAGGCGCTGCGCGATGTCGGCGTCTACCTGATGCGCGGCGACAGCCTCGGCCGGGTCTGGGTGGGCCATGCGCGCGGCGTGGAGGTCTACGACGGCGAGCGTTGGGCGCATCTGTCGCAATCGCAGGGCCTGCTGTGGGACGACATCTCCGAAGCGGCCTTCGCCGAGGATCCGGATGGGTCGATCTGGATCGGTACCTCGCGCGGGGTGAGCCATCTGCTGGACCCGGCGCGGCTGTTCGATGCGCGCCAGCCCAGCGTGCGCATCGACAGCGTCAGCCGTGGCGGCGTGCCGGTGCAGCGCGGCCAGTTGCTGGGCTGGAGCGACCAGCCGCTGCATATCGAGCTGTCCACGATGGAGGTGTACGACGACCCGAGTCGTCTGACCGTGCGTTACCGCCTGCTCGGCCTGCACAACGAATGGATCCAGAGCGACAACCTGTCGATTGACCAGGCGCCGCTGCCCTCCGGGCACTTCCGCCTGCAGGTGCAGGTGCTGGACCGCTACCGCCGCACCGCCTCGCCGATCGCCGACCTGCCGTTTGCGGTGGCCCCGCTGTGGTGGCGCAGCCCGCCGGCGATCGCGTTGTATGTGCTGATCGGCAGCGCGCTGCTGGCCGGCTTGTGGCGCTGGCGGCACCGCCACCTGGTTGCGCGCGAACGCATGCTGGCCGAACTGGTGGCCGAGCGCACCTATCAGCTGGAACACGAAAAACGCGATCTGGAAAGCGCGCGCGCAGCGCTGGCCCTGAAGGCCAGCCACGATGCCCTGACCGGCCTGCTCAACCGCTCCGGTGTGCTCGAAGCCATGGCGGAAGAACTGCAGGCCTGCGCGCACGGCGGGCATCCGCTGGCGGTGGTGCTGATCGACCTGGACCACTTCAAACTGGTCAACGACGAACACGGGCATCTGGTCGGCGATGCGGTGCTGGCCAAGGTCGGCGCGCGCCTGACCGCCTGCCTGCGCGACTCGGACAAGGTGGGCCGCTACGGCGGCGAGGAACTGCTGTTACTGCTGCCGGGCATGTCGCAGCATAGCCAGCACCGGCTGCGCGCCATCCACGAAAAGCTCAGCCTGGCACCGTACGAGGTGGGTGCCGCCCGGCCGCTGCAGGTGACCTGTTCGGTCGGCGTGGCCTGGTTCCGGAGCGGTGACAACGCCGCCACGCTGCTGGCGCGTGCCGACGAGGCGCTGTACCGCGCCAAGCGGCATGGCCGCAATCGCATCGAACCGGAAGAGCCCGAATCCTCGGTGGCATGAGCAGCCGCGCCCCGGGGCGCAGGCCAGGCGCATCCAACGCAGCGGCCCCACAGCGCCGCCTGCCCCGATCAGCCACTTTTTCAGGCCGGCCCCCTCTCGGCCAGCTCTCCCCCGACCCCGACTCCCCACCCCCGGCCCCACCGACTGGAACGCCACTTGCATGACGCAGGGCTGACCAGTCACCGGCACCTCCATGTCCGAGTCCGAAGACGGCGGCGAACGCACAGAGCTTCCCACCGAAAAACGCCTGCGCGAAGCCCGCGAGCAGGGCAACATCCCGCAATCGCGCGAGTTGTCCACTGCCGCGGTGTTCGGTGCCGGCGTGTTCGCGCTGATGGCCCTGGCGCGCGGCATCGGCGATGGCGCCAGCGTCTGGATGAAGACCGCGCTCAGCCCGGACCCGAAGATGCGTGAAAACCCGATGGCGCTGTTCGGCCATTTCGGCGACCTGCTGCTGCAGCTGCTGTGGGTGATGCTGCCGCTGATCGGCATCTGCCTGGCTGCCGGCCTGGCCGGCCCGCTGTTGATGAGCGGGCTGCGCTTTTCCGGCAAGGCGATCATGCCCGACCTCACCAAGCTCAATCCGATGAACGGGATCAAGCGCATGTGGGGCAGCAACAGCCTGGCCGAGTTGATCAAGTCGGTGCTGCGGCTGCTGTTCGTCGGCCTGGCCGCCAGCCTGTGCATCTCCAAGGGCCTGCACGGCCTGCGCTCGCTGGTGAACCAGCCGCTGGAACAGGCGGTGGGCAACGGCCTGGACTTCACCAAGAGCCTGCTGTTCTACACCGCCGGCGCGCTGGTGCTGCTGGCCGCCATCGACGCGCCCTACCAGAAGTGGAACTGGCTGCGGAAGCTGAAGATGACGCGCGAAGAGATCAAGCGCGAGATGAAGGAAAGCGAGGGCAGCCCGGAGGTCAAGGGCCGCATCCGCCAGATGCAGATGCAGATGTCGCAGCGCCAGATGATGGAAGCGGTGCCCAAGGCCGACGTGGTGCTGATGAATCCGACCCACTACGCGGTGGCGCTCAAGTACGAAGGCGGCAAGATGCGCGCCCCGATCGTGGTGGCCAAGGGCGTGGACGAAATGGCCTTCCGCATCCGCGAAGCCTGCGAACAGCACCGCGTGGCGATCGTCACCGCCCCGCCTTTGGCACGCGCCTTGTATAGAGAAGCGCAAATCGGCAAGGAAATTCCCGTGAGACTCTATTCGGTCGTGGCCCAGGTGCTGTCCTACGTCTACCAGCTGCGTGGCTGGAACGGCGGCCCGATGCCGGAATTGCCGTCGCTGGACGTGGATGAGTTCGGCAAGGGAGCCAGCGCATGAGCGCCCAACCCGCCCCGATGAATGCCCGGCGCATCATGGAGTTGCTGCGCAACGGCCTGGGCGCGCCGCTGGCGCTGATGGCCATGCTGGCCATGCTGATGGTGCCGCTGGCCGCGCCGGTGCTGGACGCGCTGTTCACCTTCAACATCGCCATCTCGCTGATGGTGCTGCTGGCGGTCGTCTACGTGCAGCGCCCGCTGGAATTCACCATTTTCCCGATCGTGCTGCTGATGACCACGATGCTGCGGCTGGCGCTGAACGTCGCCTCCAGCCGCGTGATCCTGATCAACGGCCAGGACGGCCATGCCGCAGCCGGCAAGGTGATCGAGGCATTCGGCCAGTTCGTGATCGGCGGCAACTACGCCGTGGGTATCGTGGTGTTCGCGATCCTGACCATCATCAACTTCGTGGTCATCACCAAGGGTGCCGGACGCGTGTCGGAAGTGACCGCGCGCTTCATCCTGGACGCCATGCCCGGCAAGCAGATGGCCATCGACGCCGACCTCAACGCCGGTTTGCTGACGCGCGAGGAAGCCAAGGCCCGCCGCGAGGAAGTCCGCGAGGAAGCCGACTTCTACGGTGCGATGGACGGTGCTAACAAGTTCATCCGCGGCGACGCCATCGCCGCCATCCTGATCCTGTTCATCAACCTGGTCGGCGGCATGGCGGTGGGCATGTTCCAGCACGGCATGAGCTTTGTGGATGCCGCCTCCACCTACACCCTGCTGTCGATCGGCGACGGTTTGGTGGCGCAGCTGCCGGCCCTGCTGGTGTCGTCCTCGGTCGCCTTGCTGGTGACCCGCGCCTCGCGCGCGCAGGACATGCGCGGCGCCATGATCAGCCAGGTGTTCGGCCAGCACCGCGCCCTCGCGGTGGCCGCGGCGATCCTGGGCCTGGTCGGCCTGGTACCGGGCATGCCCAACGTCGCGTTTTTGACGCTGGGCCTGATCCTGGGCGTGATCGCCTGGAAAATGTACAAGCGCAGCCTGGTCATCCCGCCGACCGGCGACCCCGCCACCGATCCCAAGGCCGCCGCCGCGGCCACTGCCGCCCAGGCCAGTTCGGAGCTGAGCTGGGACGAGCTGCGCCCGATCGACCCGCTGGGCCTGGAAGTGGGCTACCGGCTGATTCCGCTGGTGGACAAGAATCAGGGTGGCGAACTGATGGCGCGCATCAAGGGCGTGCGCCGCAAGCTCACCCAGGACATCGGCTTCCTGGTGCCGCCGGTGCATATCCGCGACAACTTGGAACTGTCGGCCAACGCCTACCGCTTGCTGGTGCACGGAGTGCCGGTGGCCACCGCGGAAATCTATCCCGATCGCGAACTGGCGCTGGACCCGGGCGGCGCGCTCGGCCAGCTCGACGGCATCCCCGGCAAGGACCCGGCGTTCGGCCTGGACGCCACCTGGATCCAGCCGCACCAACGCGCCTATGCCGAATCGATGGGCTACACCGTGGTCGACCCGGCCACCGTGGTCGCCACCCATCTGTCGCACCTGATCCGCGAACACGCCCCGGAACTGCTCGGCCACGAGGAAGTGCAGCAGCTGCTGGCGACCCTGGCCAAGACCGCGCCGAAGATGGTCGAAGACCTCACCCCGAAGGCGCTGCCGCTGTCGGTGGTGGTACGCGTGCTGCAGAACCTGCTGATCGAGCGCATCCCGGTGCGCCAGCTGCGCAAGATCGTCGAAGCGCTGGTCGAACACGCCCCGCACAGCCAGGACCCGACCACCCTCACCGCCGCGGTACGCACCTCGCTGGGCCGCTTCATCGTGCAGGAAATCGCCGGCATGTCGGCCGAGCTGCCGGTCTACACGCTGGCCCCGCAGCTGGAGCGCGTGCTGCAGGAATCCACCCACGGCAACGGCGTGGCGCTGGAGCCCGGCCTGGCCGAGCGCCTGCACCAGAGCCTGGCCGATTGCGTCGGCAAGCAGGAAGCGCGCAACGAACCGGCGGTCGTGCTGGTGCCCGGCCAGGTCCGCGCCGCCCTGGCCCGCCTGGTCCGCCACAGCGTCCCGTCCCTGTCGGTGCTGGCCTACAGCGAAGTGCCCGAAGACAAGCGCCTGAAGCTGGTCGGCACGATCAGCTGAAACCGCCCGCCGACGTAGGAGCGCACCCGGGCGCGACAGGCGTTACCGGCACGGCCCGTCGCGCCCAGGTGCGCTCCTACGACAGGCCAGGCAAGCCGACAACACACCGCAGACGCCGACACCACGGTAGGAGCGCACCCGGGCGCGACAGGCGTTACCGGCACAGCCCATCGCGCCCAGGTGCGCTCCTACGATAGGCCAGGCAACCCGAGAACACACCGCAGACGCCGACACCACGGTAGGAGCGCACCCGGGCGCGACAGGCGTTACCGGCACGGCCCGTCGCGCCCAGGTGCGCTCCTACGACAGGCCAGGCAATCCGGGAACGCACCGCAGACGCCGACCCCACGGTAGGAGCGCACCCGGGCGCGACAGGCGTTACCGGCACAGCCCGTCGCGCCCAGGTGCGCTCCTACGAACCTACCCACCACGCCGACCAGCACCCGGCGCCGGAAAGCCGCCACTGGTCCGGATCTCCAATCGATTGCACGGCCCTAGCCGTTTTCAGGCATCCCGGGCGCCCCAGGCTTGGCCTTCCGCCCGCCAGCGCATCCGCCCGCACGACGACGCCAGCGCATCGTCACCCCGGAAAAAAGTCAATCACGCCATTGACTTAAAGCGCTCGGACCCGGCCGTACGCACAGCCGCGCCCCGTCCCGATACACCAGCGCCCCCGCGCCGGAACCCCGGCACCCCGTTTTGGCACGCCGCGTGCATTAGCTCTGCCGAGACCGCAGCCAGCGCCACCGCTGCGGGGCGAGAGCAGCACTTGGAACAACCGAACGGGACAGGCAACTCATGACGCTGGCAACACACCCACATTCATCGCGCACCCGTCCGGCGTCCGGCGGGTCCCGTTCCTGGAGGCACTTCGCATGAAAATCAAACGCTTCGTTGCCCCGGACATGCGCACCGCATTCCGCATGGTGCGTGAAGAACACGGCCCGGACGCAGTGATCCTGTCCAATCGCCGCACCGCCGAAGGCATCGAGATCGTCGCTGCCAGCAACTACGACGAAGAACTCGTGCAGCGCGCCCTGGAAACCGCGCGCTCCGAGACGCCGGCCGTTGCCGCCGCGCCAATCCCGTCGGCAGCTGCCCCGCAGGCACCGGCCCCGCAAGCAGCCGCCGCACCGGTCCACGCACCGCTGAAGCCGGCCGCCGATGCCGGCACGAGCCAGCGCCAGCGCGTTGCCAGTGCCGCCGAGGACATGATCGCCGCGATGGCGCTGCGCCAGCCGGTCAACGTGCCGCGCCAGCCGCAGGTGCCCGCACCGGTGCGTAGCGCCGCCATCCCCTCGCCCGCCGCCCAGGCCCTGGCCCACGCCGTTGCGGTGACCGCCGCGCCGCGCCAGGAACACGCGCTGTCGGCCGTGCCGGAACAGCTGTTCGCCGATTTCCTGACCACCGCGCCGGTGCAGCGCGCCGCCGTGCAGGCTGCCCCGGTGCAGGCCCCGACCCCGATCATGGCCGCCGCCGCTGCCCCCGTGCAGGCCGGCTACGACCAGGACGAAGACGCGCTGGACGACGACGCCGACTTCGACCTGGACGCGCTGCCGCAGATCCTGCCGCCGGCCGCGTTGCCGCCGCTGGTGGTCGCCCCGCCGGCGCTGGCCGCGGTGCCGGTCGCCGCCGCCCCGGCGCCGCAGAACGACGAAGAACTCAAGCAGTTGCGTGGCGAGCTGGCGCTGATGCGGCAGATGATCGAGCGCGAAATGAACCGCCTCACCGACGAGCGCCTGCGTGGCTCGCCGGTGCGCGCGCAGGCCCTGGAACTGATGGACGACTACGGCTTCGACGCCGGCCTGATCCGCGACGTGGCACTGCAGATCCCGGCCGATACCGAATTGCACCGCGGCCGCGGGCTGATGCTGGGCCTGCTGTCCAAGCGCCTGCCGGTGGCCCCGGTCGACCCGCTGGAACGCGGCGGCGTGATCGCCCTGGTCGGCCCGACCGGCGCCGGCAAGACCACCACCATCGCCAAGCTCGCCCAGCGCTTCGCCGCCCAGCACGCCCCGCGCGACGTGGCCCTGGTCACCACCGACACCCAGCGCGTCGGCGGCCGCGAGCAGCTGCACAGCTACGGCCGTCAGCTCGGCATCGCCGTGCACGAGGCCGACAGCGCCGAAAGCCTGCTGGAACTGCTCGAGCGCCTGCGCGACTACAAGCTGGTGCTGATCGACACCGCCGGCATGGGCCAGCGCGACCGCGCCCTGGCCGCCCAGCTGAACTGGCTGCGCGCCGCGCACCAGGTCACCTCGCTGCTGGTGCTGCCTGCCAACGCGCACTTTTCCGACCTCGACGAGGTCGTGCGCCGCTTCGCCCACGCCAAGCCCCAGGGCGTGGTGCTGACCAAACTTGACGAGACCGGCCGCTTCGGTAGTGCGCTGTCGGTCGTCGTCGATCACCAAATGCCCATCACCTGGGTGACTGACGGACAGCGGGTCCCCGACGACCTGCACCGCGCCAATGCCGCCAGTCTCGTTCTTCGCCTTGAAGATTTGCGGCGCGCTGCCGATAAGCCCTGTACTCCGGAGCACAACCATGCAGTCGCGTGAATACGCCAAGCTGACCAACGCCTTCCCCCTGTCGGCGACCCGTCCCGAGCCCCTGGGCCCGGTGCGCACCATTGCCGTGACCGGTGGCAAGGGCGGCGTGGGTAAAACCAACATCTCCGCCAACCTGGCCGTGGCGCTGGCCGACATGGGCAAGCGCACCCTGCTGCTGGACGCCGACCTGGGCCTGGCCAACCTGGACGTGGTGCTGGGCCTGTCGCCCAAGTACACCCTGGCCGACCTGATCGCCGGCCGCTGCACGCTGGATGAAGTGATCATCGAAGGCCCCGGCGGCGTGCTGGTGGTCCCGGCCGCCTCCGGCCGCCGCCACATGGCCGAACTGGCCCCGGCCCAGCACATCGGCCTGGTCAACGTGTTCTCCGAGCTGGAACGCGACCTGGACGTGATGGTCATCGACACCGCTGCCGGCATCACCGACAGCGTGCTGACCTTCTGCCAAGCCGCCCAGGACACCGTGGTGGTGGTCTGCGACGAGCCGGCCTCGATCACCGACGCCTACGCGCTGATCAAGGTGCTCTCGCGCGAACGCGGCGTGGACCGCCTGCAGATCATCGCCAACATGGTGCGCGACCCCAACGAGGGCCGCCTGCTGTACGACAAGCTGTCGCGGGTCTGCGAAAAATTCCTCGGCGACGTGTCGCTGAACTACCTCGGCCACGTGCCGCAGGACGACTGGTTGCGCCTGTCGGTGCAGCGCCAGCAGCCGGTCATCAAGGCCTACCCCGCCAGTCCGTCGGCGCAGGCCATTGCAGAAATCGCTCGCCGTACCTCGCGCTGGCAGGCCCCCACCGTGCCGCGCGGCAATGTCGAGTTCTTCGTCGAACGCATCATCCAACGGGGAGTGGCCGCATGAGCACCGCTACCGCAACCACGGCCAGCGCGCAGTACCGCGCCGTGCAGCGCAACAACGCCAACGACATCGTCACCCAGCACGCCGACCTGGTGCGCCGTATCGCCCACCATCTGGCCGCGCGCCTGCCGGCGAGCGTGGAAGTGGACGATCTGATCCAGGCCGGCATGATCGGCCTGATCGAAGCCTCGCGCAGTTACGACTCCGAACAGGGCGCCTCGTTCGAAACCTATGCCTCGATCCGCATCCGCGGCTCGATGATCGACGAGATCCGGCGGGGCGACTGGGTGCCGCGCTCGGCGCACCGCCGCGCACGCGACGCTGCCGCCGCCGTGCGCAAGATCGAACAGCACACCGGCCGCGCCGCCGCCGCCACCGAAGTGGCCGCCGCGATGGAGATGCCGCTGCCCGACTACCTGCGTCTGATGGAAGATGCCGCCCGCGGTCAGGTGCTGAGCCTGGAGTCGCGGATCGAGGATCACGGCGAGCTGGACACCACCGCCAAGGGCGGCCCCAATCCGCAGCAGATGATGGAGCGTGGCGAATTCGGCCGCGAGCTGGGCAAGGCCATCGGCCAGTTGCCCGAGCGCGAGCAGCTGGTGCTGTCGCTGTACTACGAACAGGAATTGAACCTGAAAGAAATCGGCGCCGTGCTCGGTGTCAGCGAATCGCGCGTCTGCCAGATCCATGGCCAGGCGGTGGTGCGTCTGCGCGGCCGCCTCAAGGTCTTCGAACTGGCCGATGCCGGTGTCGAAATTGACGAATGATTTTTTCGCGCATTTTTTAGTGTTAGGAGCTTGATGTGAACAAGAACATGCGGATTTTGATCGTGGACGACTTCTCGACGATGCGACGTATCGTCAAGAATCTGTTGGGCGATCTGGGCTTCACCAATACCGCAGAGGCCGAAGACGGCAACAGCGCATTGGCGGCGTTGCGGGCCGGCCCGTTCGATTTCGTGGTCACCGACTGGAACATGCCCGGCATGACCGGCATCGACCTGCTGCGCAACATCCGCGCCGACGCCAAGCTCAAGCACCTGCCGGTGATGATGGTGACCGCCGAAGCCAAGCGCGAGCAGATCATCGAAGCGGCCCAGTGCGGCGTGAACGGCTACATCATCAAGCCGTTCACCGCACAGACGCTGGAAGAGAAGCTGGGCAAGGTGTTCGAACGTCTGGCGGCGACCGCCTGATGAACGCCACCGTGGAAGCCGATGCCGAACGTGCCGCCCTGATCGAACGCCTGCAGCACGCGCTCGATGCACTGGAAAGCGGTGACCAGGTCGCCTGGCGGCGCGAGGTGGACCACCTCGCCGCGCTGCGCACGCGCCCGATGATGCAGAGCCTGAGCCGGCTCGCGCGCGAACTCGGGCAGGCGCTGGGCGAGCTGCCCACCGTGCCCGAGGAAGCCGGCGAACTGGACGATGCCTGCTCGCGCCTGGACCACGTGGTGGAAATGACCGAGAAGGCCAGCCATCGCACGCTGGACCTGGTCGAGGAATGCCGCGAGCTGGCCAATCAGCTGCGCGACGGTGGCCTGAACCAGGACCAGGGCGCGCTGATGGACAAGATGCGCCATAACCTGACCGAGCTGTCGCTGGCGCAGAGCTACCAGGACCTGAGCGGCCAGATCATCCGTCGCGTGGCCGGGATCGTGCGGCGCGTGCACGAGGGCTTCGGTGCACTCGGCCTGCCGCCGAAGAATCCCGAGCCGAAGAAAGACGACGGCGGTCTTGCCGGTCCTGCAGTCAAGGGCCTGGACCGTCACGCGGTGTCGCAGGACGACGCCGACGACCTGCTGTCCGGATTGGGGCTGTAACCATGAGTGCTGTTCCAGACGATATTGCTGCCGATTTCATTGTCGAGGCCCAGGAAATCCTGGATCGCCTCGGCGAACAGCTGGTGTCGCTGGAACAGGCACCGGACGAAGCCGACCAGCTCAACGCGGTGTTCCGCGGCTTCCACACGCTCAAGGGCGGCGCCGGCTTCCTGGCGATCAAGCCGATGGTGGAGCTCTGCCACGCCGCCGAGGAAACCCTGGGCATGGCGCGCTCCGGCCAGGCGGTGTTGCAGGCGCATCACTTCGATGCCGCGCAACAGTCGCTGGATTATTTGCAGGCCATGCTGGATGCGATGGGCTCGGGCGAAACCGTGCCGCATGCACCGGCCTCGCTGATTGCGCAGTTCGATGCCAAGAGCGGCCCGCCGGCGGTCAAGGCCGCGCCCAAGGCCGCTGCCGCTGCACCCGCACACGATGACGCACACGGCGCTGCTGCGCCGGGCGCCAAGGCCGCGCCCAAGGCGGCGGCCAAGGCGGCCGACGCCGAGCAGACCGTGCGCGTGGACACCAAGCGCCTGGACGCCATCGTCAACCTGATCGGCGAACTGGTGCTGTCGCGCAATCGCCTCAAGACCCTGCGTACCCGCCTGCGCGACGAAGAACTCGACCGCGCGGTCAGCACGCTGGACATCGCCACCGCGCGCCTGCAGACCGCGGTGATGCGCACCCGCATGCAACCGGTCAGCAAGGTGTTCGCGCGCTTTCCCAAGGTGGCCCGCGATGTCGCGCGCACGCTGTCCAAGGAAGTGGAACTGGAACTGATCGGCGCCGAGACGGAACTGGACCGCAACCTGGTCGAAGCCCTGGCCGACCCGCTGGTGCACCTGGTGCGCAACGCGATCGACCACGGCATCGAATCGCCGGCCCTGCGCGAAGCCACCGGCAAGCCGCGCAGTGGTCATGTGCGCCTGTCGGCGCAGCAGGAAGGCGACTACGTCAGCATCGAAATCCAGGATGACGGCGCCGGCATCGACCCCGAACGCCTGCGCGAGATCGCCCGCAACAAGGGCCTGATCGATGCCGAAGCCGCCGCCCGCCTGAGCACCGACGAATGCCTGCATCTGATCTTCATGCCGGGCTTTTCGACCAAGGCCGAAGTCACCGACATCTCCGGCCGCGGCGTGGGCATGGACGTGGTGCAATCGCGCATCCGCGAACTCAGCGGACAGATCCAGATCCAGTCCGAACTGGGCCGCGGCAGCCGCTTCATGATCCGCGTGCCGCTGACCCTGGCCATCCTGCCCACGCTATTGGTGCAGGCCGGCGAAGCGGTGTATGCCCTTCCGCTGGCGCGCGTGGTCGAAGTGCTGCACGCCCCGCAGACCTCGCTGGGCTGGTTCGACGGCCGCGCCGTGCTGGACCGCCGCTCGCATACCCTGCCCCTGATCGACCTGCGCCGCTGGCTGGGCGTGCCCGCCGAACAACCGCCGCTACTGACCGTGGTGCTGCTGCAGGCCGGCGAAACCCGCTTCGGCCTGGTGGTGGACCAGGTCCGCGGCCGCGAGGAAGTGGTGATCAAGCCCCTGCCCCGCGCCCTGCGCGGCCTGCCCGGCTACGCCGGCGCCACCCTGATCGGCGATGGCCGCATGGCGCTGATTCTGGATGTGGATGGATTGCGCTCCAGCGATCATTGAGGTTGGGGATTCGGGATTCGGGATTCGGGATTGGGAGAATCGGGAATCGGGAATCGGGAATCGTCAAGACGATCCTGGTTGCCTGATCTAATGACAACGGCCGCGTACTGCGGCCGTTGTCGTGTCACTACCAGCATCGCTGTTGATCTATGTCGCTACGCGCGCAGGCATGGGCGCGATGGTTTGGCGACGGTCAGGCTGCCGTGGAACTGAACCTGGAACCGTTATTTCCCGTTGTGCGCTGGTGTGGCTGCGACGCTAGTGGCATCCGGCACCGAGGTCAATCGCAAGGGGTCTGGCAGCCGCAGCATCATCGCCGCACGCTGCGCGCCTTGGCCGGCACCTCCACCGGCGGCAACACCTCCATCAGCAGCTGCCCTTCGCTGGCGGTGATGCGCAGCTTGGTGCCGATGGCAAAGCCCAGTTGTTCCAGCCATAGGCCGCTGAGGCGGACGTGCGGCACGTGCTGGTCGCCGGCGTGGTCGTGGGCCCCGGGGTAATGGGTGTAGCTGACCGTGCATTGGCGCGGGCGGCGGGCGCGGCGGGGTGCGCGTAGCGTGCCGGGGCCTTGCGGAGAGGCGTCCGGGTCGGGCGGCAGCATCGGTGGCAGCTTCGTGCGGTCGGGTTCCACAACAACCCACTGCACCCGCTTGGGCGGCGCGGGGCGTGTGCGGGTGGGCCGTGCGCTGGCAGATGCCGTGGGTGGGCGGCGGCGTGTCATGACGCCTCCGGCTGGTGGCGGGTGATGGATGCGGCCGCGCACTGCTGCAGCGCCACGGCACTGCGTGCGAACCGGCTGCGCAAGGTTTGCGGCAACGCACCGAGCTGGCGACTCAGCGGATGCGCAGGATGCTCGCTCGCCTGCTCAACAGCTGCGCGTGCGGCGAGCCGGCGCAGCACCTCGACCACATCCCACAGCAGGCGGTGAGCGGAAGCTGGCAACAGATCAACCGGCACAGATGCCGGCATGGATGATGCGGTAGACATGGCAACGCCCTCCTGGAACAACCCAAGAACCGCCACCAACGGCGACGGGATGTCGGGAGGTTCGAAACCGCTAGTAGCCGGCGGGCGTATTCCCCTTGCGGGTGTTGTATTAGCCGCCCTCCCGACACAGGCATTGCGTCGGCTTGTACCTGCGGGATGCAGGCACAAAAAACCCACCGGTTTGACGGAGGTGGGTACCGCTACTAGAGGAGTTTCGACGCTCCTTGGGAATAGATTGCAAGTACTCGGTCTGGCGTGTCAATACGCGCTGGCGGGTCTCGTGCGGCTGTGTGCGCCGCTGGCGCAGTTCCATACGGGCCACGCGAGCCGAGCGCCGTCGCCTGATAAGTGCACCTGACCCTATTACGGCAAAATTACTAGGAAGTGTGCACACTCCCCTCTGACCAAGTTAAGTTCGGTGCTAGCCATCAGGGTTTCGCCTGGAGCATGCTCAAGCGGAAGCCTTTTTTATGCAGTCGTCTGAGAAAAAGTGACCGGGGGAACTGTGATCGAAAATTGGATAGCTGCACAGGCAACGCTGCATGCCGCGTGGATAGGCGCGGGAGCAACCACTGCTGTTGGAGTAATCACAGTTGTGGCAGCACTTTGCGGAATTAGCCTCCAACTGAAGAACGATCGGCTCCAAAGAGCAAAAGACCGGCGACATCAATCGGCAAAGGACACCATTCTTGCTGCAGTTGTTGGCATGACTGAGATATCTCAGGCATCGGCGATGCTAGCTGATCCGCGTACTCAACCAGCAGAAGCATTTCGAGATTTCACTGCGGCGCTAGCAAAAATCAACGCAGCAGGTGCAGTAGCAAGTCTGGATGCGGTGAGGGCAGGAAAAAACTATTTGGCAGTTGTTGGGCCGATCTTTTCCGCTGTTCAAGCTAAGAGAATCCTCTTGGAATCGTCTGGGGCCTCCCATGAAGAATGGACCAAGTTGGCTTTCACGGTGCTTGATCTCCACAGAGAACATGTTCTACCGCCACTTCACAAGGCAATTGCAATGGCTCGGCTTGATCTAGAGATTGCAGATGATGACGTAGAAGCATTGTTTGAAGCCCTAAAGCCCGACTTGCGCGCTGGCCAAACCAATCTGGCTATGGCGTGGGACCGGCTAGGCCTCACGGCCTCAGTTTCTGTTCCAGACTTGACCGGTCGATAGCAGACCGCTCCAGCGGGGGGGAAACGATTTGCATGCAGACCTCGGCAGGATCCAAGCTAACCATATGTACAGCCACATTAGGTGGCGCCACTTTGAGGACCGCCTCCTTCATCGCCTTGTCTACGCGGTTGCCCAGCAGAATTCGTTTCAGTTGGCCAGGAAGTTCTACGTAACAGGAGTCGGAGATGAATCGCCACTCATGCTCATATAGCCAGTGATCTGTTTTGAAGCTAAGAACTTCTTCGGCCGTCGTAGATTTCAGGTCTCGGCTCTCGACCTTATAAAGATTTTCGAGATAGTAGACCCGGTGAAGAAGAGGATGGTTCTCATCTACTTCAAACTCAAAAGCAAGCCCTCTTGAACTGTCGCCATAGAGAGCCCACATCCTCACGTCAGACCAAGCTGTTGTGAGGCTGCACACTTTTTTGCCGCCAATTAACTTATCCAAGCTCGGATGCGCGATCCGTTCATGCGAACCGAAGTTTGATACAAATTGTAAGTTGAAGTCTCCCTGTCTACGCTTTACATAAGTGCGAAATTGACCCTCAAAGGGATCATTCAAAGAAGCGTAATCGGAGCAGTAGAGCCGTTCGTGAATTGCGATGTCGAGGGCGTAGAGCGCGTCGCTCGCACCTTTGAACTTATACAGCAGCATGCAATTTACCTCGATATCAGACAACTGGGCGCCGGGGATCTTTTTAGGGGGAATGGGCACCCCGTTCATAATGGTTCAGGCGACACTAGACCATCGCGCCCATACCGCCACGCGGCAGGCATGGGCGCCACACACTAGGACCTAGAACTTGTAGGTCAGCACCAGGTACTCCAGCCGGCCTGCGTAGCCGCCGGTGTAGAAGCGGACGCGGGTGTCCTCGCCCAGGTGCGAGCGTGACTCCTGCTTGGTCAGGTTCAGCACCGAGGCGGTGAGGCTGAGCGCCGGGGTGATGTTGTAGGCCGCGTTGACATCGATGGTAGTACGGCTCCTCAAAGACGTTCAACCCGTTGACCAGGCCTTGCACCAATTCACCGCGACGGTTGTACGACGCGCGCAGCAGCAGGCTATCGGTCTCGTAGAACCCGGTGAGGTTGATCTGGTTCCTGGCGCTGCCCGGCATGGAGGTCTTGCCGACCTCGGTACCGTCTTCCAGCCGCACCGCCGCCTTGCTGGCATCGTTGTAGGTGTCGTTGAACTGCACACCAAGGCCGAACGGCAGCGTGTGCTGCGCGTAAAGCTCCACACCCTGCGAGACCGCGTCCTGGCCGCCGGCCTGGGTGCTGTAGTTCTGAAACCTCAGGGTCAGGTCGACTTCCTTAAGTGAATCTGAGCCCGTTCTTTTGAGTGACCGCTTAGGGTCGGGAGCTGCCCTACCCCCGATAAACATCCCTAATTCTAGTATTGGATAGCAGTTCCCCTACCCTACCGAGAAGCCCCGTAGCGGAGCGTCGATCGGCCCACCGAGCGCTAGCAGACGCTCCATTGCGTTGTCGTCGCCGGTACGGCGCGAACCAGCATCCGATCGGCAAGGGCCGGGACGGGGCGATGCCGCCCAGGCAGTGGCGTTACCTGCTGGTCGGCGAAAAGTTCTGGGCTCCGCGCGTCTTTCGCCACTGGATCCACGCGATCGCGGCGACGAAGAAGACGCTGCACAGGTAACTGCCTTCCGGCCCTTGAGCGCCACCGGTCAGAGCGTCGAGGCCTTGCGGGCGTAGCGCCACCAGCAGCGCCGGCAAGTGCGCATCGATGCCGGTGACGGGCAATTCGAAGCCGGTCGCGAGCAACCAGTTCCACCCCGCGTGCCAGCCCATCACGCCCCAGATATTGCCGGTCCGCAGCGCCCAGGCGCAGGCGAACAGCGAGAACAGGAACGTGCCGAGCATGACCAGGGGCGGCTGGTGCGGACTGAAATGCAGGAAGCAGAAAACGAGCGACACCAGCAGCACTGCTACCGCGACATTGGTCTTGCGCGCCACCACCGACAGCATCCAGCCGCGGAAGATGACTTCCTCCACGCTCGCCTGGAACATGAAACTCAATAGCAGCAGACTGATGTGCAGCAGACTGACGGGCGACCGCCAGGCCTGCCCCAAGCCCGCCGCCTGCATGCCGCCAGCCATCCAGATCGCGACTACGACCAGCGCGATCGTGCCGAATCCAACGGCCAGTCCGCGAAGGAAGGTTTTCAGCGGCGCCGGACCGGTCAGCCCGATACTCGCCAGCGAGCGCCCTTCGACGAAGCGTACCCAGACGAGCACGGCCGCCAGCGTCGGCGCGAAGCCGATCCACAACAGCGCATACAAGCCAGCGAGGCCGATCGGATCGCCGTGCGGCGTCGACCAATGCTGCGACTGCATCCACCCGTCCAGCGCGATCGCTGGTGCCGCGTTGAACAGGATCATCAGGATCGGCGTCACCCAGGCCCAGGGCAGCCAGCCGCGGGCTGGATCGGGCGAATACAGGGCAACGGGGGTCATGCGGGGGGCTCCAGGTCGACGTGATCGCCGCTGCAAGTTGCCATCCGCGCGGGGGCGTGGCAATCCGCTTGCGACCAAGCCACAGAAGCCGCAGATGAATCACCCGGATCGCCGACGAAATGGCGCTGCGTCGTCGCCCGGGGTGTCGAAATAACGGGTCGAAATAACGGGCCCAGGTCCACTTCTTTTCAGCAAGGCCCGACTAGATCGCCGCATCGCGCGACGGTTTGACCGCGGTGCGGCAGCCAGCGTCGGCGTGGCCAGCGACGGCACCGGGGACAGGGAGAGCATTCGCACCAGCAAAGACCTCATGCGCTGAGATCCTGCGGTGAACGACCGCGCACACGCGACAATGTCGTCGCGGACAGCGAACACTGCAGTCCGGCCGTCACCGAACCATCGCGCCCATACCGCCACGCGGCAGGCATGGGCGCGACACGTTGGCGCTAGAACTTGTAGGTCAGCCCCAGGTACGCCAGCCGGCCTGCGTAGCCGCCGGTGTAGAAGCGGGCGCGGGTGTCTTCGCCCAGGTGCGAGCGTGACTCCTGCTTGGTCAGGTTCAGCACCGAGGCGGTGAGGCTGAGCGCCGGGGTGATGTTGTACGCCGCGTTCAGATCGACCTGGTAGTACGGCTCCTCGTAGACGTTCAACCCGTTGACCAGGCCTTGCACCAGCTCGCCGCGACGGTTGTACGAGGCACGCAGCAGCAGGCTGTCGGTCTCGTAGAACACGGTGAGGTTAGTCTGGTTCTTGGCGCTGCCCGGCATGGAGGTCTTGCCGACCTCGGTGCCGTCCTCCAGCCGCACCGCCGCCTTGCTGGCATCGTTGTAGGTGTAGTTGAACTGCACACCAAGACCGAATGGCAGCGTGTGCTGCGCGTAGAGCTCCACACCCTGCGAGACCGCGTCCTGGCCGCCGGCCTGGGTGCTGTAGTTCTGCACGGTAACTGGTTGCCCGTCGACCATCATGTTCACGTCGCTGATCACGTCGACCGCAAAGTTCTCCACGTTCTTGCGGAACAGTCCCACACCTGCCACCGAGCCCGGCTGGAAATACCATTCCAGCCCCAGGTCGAACTGGTTGGCCTTGTACGGCTCCAGGTTCTTGTTGCTGCCCGAGCCGTACCAGCCCTGCTCGCTGGCACCGCCGGTCAGGCGCCGGTCGGCCACGTACTCGGGACTGTAAAACTCCAGGCTGCCAGGCGCGGCGATGTCGTTGTAGCTGGGACGTGCGATCACCTTCGCGGCTGCCGCACGCAGCAGCAGGTTCTCGGTCAGGTCGTAGGCCAGGTTGAAACTCGGCAGCACGTCGGTGTAGTTGCGGTCCAGCCCGCTGACCACGAACGACTCGGTGCGTTGCACGCTGTCGGACAAACGCCAGTAGCCTTCGGTCCCGCAATAGGTGTCGGCCGGGGCGCCGCTGGGCATGGCGGCGCCCTGCTGGCAGGCCAGCGGATTGCCGTCGGCGCCATCGAAGAAGTAGTCGTTGTAGGCGGTCACCTTGTCGGTGGAATCGGCACGCTGGCCGGTGCGCGCCACCCGCACGCCGACGTTGCCACGCAGCCGCTCGGTGTGGAAGTTGAGTTGCAGGTAGGTGGAATAGATCTCCTCGTCGACGTTGTAGACGAAGTTGTCTTCGCTGCGGGTCTGCATCGCACCGTAGGTCTGGTTCAAATAGCCGATGTAGCCCGGGAAGTTGATCGCCGGGAACGCGCTGGCGTTGACGCCACCGGCCAGGTTGTCCTGCGCGAACAGCAGGCCCGGCGAGAACTGGGTGGCGATGGCATTGCAGCGCCCGTTCCAGTAGCGGTTGTCGTAGTCGCCCGGATCGGTGCCCGGGCACACCCAGTAGTTGTTGCCCGTACTGCGGTGGATGCCGCCGTCGCGACGCTTAAGGCCGAACTGCAGCGAGTCGACGACCTCGCCATCGAAATGCCAGGTGGTATCGATCTGCGCGTACTGCTGCTGATTGGTGTTGCGGGTCCAGGACGAGCCGGTCGAGCCCAGGTCGACCTGCAGGATGCCGTCGCGCAGGTTCTGCATCAGCTGCGGCGAGAATGTCATGGACGGCGTGCCGGTCAGGTCCCAGGCGCTGGCGAAGTTGCCATTGGTCCAGCTGCCGTCGGCGTTCTGCAGGCGCGGTTTGATCGGCAGGGAGAACTGTAGCTCCGGCCCGCCCTTGGCCCAGGTGCGGCCGACCTTGAACGCCACGTCCACCTGCTCGCCACGCCATTCGCCGCCCAGGTCCACCGTCTGCGACTGCGATTTCTCGATGTTGTAGCTGCCGGTGATCTGCGGCGTCGGCACCGTGCAATCGTCCGAGCCCCAGCCGCCTGGCGGCAGGCCGGCCGCGGCGGCCTGCGCCTCGCTGCAATAATAGGTCTTGCCCGGACGCAGGCTGTAGGCGGCACCGGTGACAATCGTGCCGCTGGGATCGAACTGCAGCCCGTCGAGCAGACGGCCGCCGCGCCAGTTGCCGTCGCCGTTATAGCGGGCAATGTTCCACTCGGGAATCTTGATGGTATTGGTCTGCGAGTCCTGCGACAGGTCGAAGCGGAAGTAGTTCGCGGTCAGCGTCAGGTCGTCGGTCGGCTTGAACTGCAAGGTCAGTTGCCCGCCCTTGCGCTCGCGCTCCTCGCGTTTGGCGTCCAGGCTGACCGCCGTCGGCATCATGAAACCGGTGTAGTAATTGCTGTTCTGGTCCCAGAAACCGGTACCGCCCCACCAGTTGGCGTTGAAGTCCGACGGATTGCCGTTCACGTCGACCGCCGGGCCGACTTCGTCGCGGCCGTACCACTGCCAGCTCTCGGTACTGGCATTGAGCGTGCGAGCGGTGCGCTTCTGCTGCGTGTAGCCCACGAAGACACCGAAGCGGTTGTCCTTGTCGTGCCACGAGTACGAACCGGAGAACTGGCCGTCGGTCTTCTTGCTGGTATCCGACCAGGTGCCCTCGGCCGAGACGAAGCCGGAATGTGGCTCCAGTTCCAGCGGGCGCCGCGTCTGCAGGATCACCGTGCCGCCGATGCCGCCTTCGTCGATGCGTGCTTCCGGGGTCTTGTACAGCTCCGCGCTGCCCAGCAGGTTCGACGGCAGCAGCGTGTAGTTGAACGAGCGCGTCGGGTCGCCGTTGGATTCGGCGGTGGCGATGTAGTTGCCGTTCAATTCGGTCAGCACCAGCTCCGAGGACAGGCCGCGCACACTGACGTTCTTGCCTTCGCCGCCGTCGCGGCTGATGACCACGCCGGGCACGCGCTGCAGCGCATCGGCCACGTTCTTGTCGGGGAACTTGCCCACGTCCTCGGCGGTGATCACATCGACCACGGCGTTGGCGTTGCGCTTCTGCTCCAGACTTTTTTCGATCGCGTAGCGGTAGCCGGTCACCGTCACCGCATCCAGGTCCGTGGCCTGCACCTCGGCCTGGCCGGTGGGCGCCGGCGTGACGCCGGCCTGCTGGGCGGCAGCGGTGGTAGAGGCGGCGCTCGCGAACAAGACGATGGCGATACCGGCGGACAGCGCGCTGCGGTTGCGTGCGAATGGCATGCAGTTCATTTCGATCATGCTCTCCCAATAGTGATTGGCTTCGGCCGATTCCTGTCGATCCAACGATCCGCCAAGAACGCTGCGCGAAGTGACACAAAAATATCCGGCGCCGTTGCGCCCCCCCTCCTCTTGCGTCCGCTTCCACGCAGATGCAATTAGATCGTTCTAATACCGTGGAAAGCTAAGTAGCACAGCCCATGCGGCAGCGCATTCTGCCCCGCAACAGGCCCGCGGCATTGCAAGGCATCCACGATGGCCGGCCGGCCCGCCACGCTTGCACGCGGCATGGCACGGCCTGCCGCGTTGCCGGCTGCAGCAGGCTGATCGCTGCAAGCAACACACCCTTGCCCGCAACCGGACGCAAGCGGTTTGCCGACGCGCCAGCACACACCTCATTTGAAACCGAGCTCAGCAACAGACTGGATCGACGTGAGGGCATCGCCTGCCACACGCCGCTTGGCGGCCATCGCCAACGCGATCGCCACACCGAACATGCGCGCGCTTGTTGCCTGCGTACACGCGCAAGCGCGGCGGGGCCTGCTGCGGCATCGATGACACGCCTTGGTCGGAAGCGCATGCGCCGATGACCTGTCAACCCTGCATCGACGCCAGCGTGTAAGCGGCCCATGCCGCAAAAACGACAACTTTCTGGCGCATCGACCGAGTGCGTCTATCAAGTCCGCCGGGCTCGCGCCGATATCGCTTCCATGGACAGACTCAGCATCATCGGACTGGTGCTCGCGATCGTGGCGATCGTGGGCGGCAGCGTGTTGAAAGGCGCCGGCATTTCGTCGCTGTGGTCGCCGGCTGCCTTCGTGATCGTGATCGTCGGCACCGTGGCGGCGATCCTGCTGCACACCTCGCCGGCAGTTTTCCGGCGCGCCTTCAAGATCCTGCGCTGGGTGATCCAGCCGCCGGCCAGCGACCGCCCGCAGTTGCTGGCGCGCATCGTCGAATGGAGCAACATCGCCCGCCGCCAGGGCCTGCTGGGCCTGGAAGACCAGCTCCCGCGCCAGGACGACGCGTTCCTGCGCAAGGGCCTGCAGATGCTGGTCGATGGCGTGGAGCCCGAATCCATGCGGCACATGCTCGAGATCGAAATGGACAACCAGGAGCGTCAGGATCTTGCCGCGGCCAAGGTGTTCGAAGGCATGGGCATCTATGCGCCCACGCTGGGCATCATCGGCGCGGTGCTGGGGCTGATGGCGGTGATGAAGAACCTGGCCGACCCGGCCATGCTCGGCCATGGCATCGCCGCGGCGTTCACCGCCACCATCTACGGCATCGCCTCGGCCAATCTGCTGTTCCTGCCGGTCGCCGCCAAGCTCAAGAGCGTCATCCACTGCAGTACCAACGAGCGCGAAATGGCGATCGAAGGCCTGATTGCGATCGCCCAGGGCGAGAACCCGCGCAACATCGAGTCGAAATTGGCCGGATACTTGCATTAGTCCCGTCATGGCCCGCCGTCGCAAACATCACGAAGACCATGGCAACCACGAAGCGTGGGCGATCCCGTATGCCGACCTGATGACGCTGCTGCTGGCGTTCTTCGTGGTGATGTACGCGATCTCCTCGCTCAACGAGGGCAAGTACAAGGTCATGGCGCAGGCGCTGACCACCGCTTTCGGCGGCTCGTCCACTGCCGCCAGCCCGGTGCAGATCGGCAAGACCCAGACCCTGGGCGCCGATTACGACCGCCCCTCGGTGATCAAGGCCGGCGCGCCGATGGCCGCCTCCAGCGGACCGACCGACCCCACCCTGCTGCCGTCGATGGCCGCACAGATGCGCATGCCGGTGTCGCTGCGTAACCAGGCGCAGCTGGCGCGCGCGCAGCGGCAGATGGACGCGGTGGCCCAGCAGCTGAGCAAGACGCTGGCGCCGCTGATCGAGCAGAAACTCATCACCATCCGCCGCAACGACCTGTGGATCGAGGTGGAGATCAACAGCGACATCCTGTTCGGCACCGGCTCGGCCTCGCTGGCCGGCAGCGCCCGCGGCACCCTGTCGGCGCTGGCCGCGGTGCTGCGCGATGCGCCCAATGGCGTGCGCGTGGAGGGGTATACCGACAACCAGCCGATCGCCACCGCACAGTTCCCCTCCAACTGGGAGCTGTCGGCCGCGCGCGCCGCCAGCGTGGTGCACCTGTTTGCCGACGACGGCGTGGCCCCGCAACGATTGGCGATGGTGGGCTATGGAGAATTCCGCGCACGTGCCGATAACAGCACTGAGGCGGGACGGAATGCGAACCGGCGTGTGGTGTTGATCATCCTCGCTGACTCGGCTGGCTCACTCGCACCCGATCCGCCATCGCAGATGCATGCGACCGCCGCCGGGGCGCCCAAGCTTCCCAAGTCTGACGGCGGCCAAACGGCCGTCACCACCGAAAGCGGCACAAGTTCCGTCCCCGCCGTAATTCAAGGAGTGCAGTGAGATGCGTATCTGGGCAATCGCCAACCAAAAGGGCGGCGTCGGCAAGACCACCACGACGCTGGCATTGGGTCGCGGCCTGGCCGCGCTCGGCCACCGGGTATTGTTGATCGACCTCGATCCGCACTCCTCCCTCACCCGCGCGTTCGGTGTGGCGATCGACCCGCCGCCGCGCGGTGTGCTGGACCTGTTCGGCACCCCGCCGAGCGACCTGGCCAGCCTGGCCCATGAAAGCGCCATCCCCGGCCTGTCCTATGTGTGCGCACAAGCCGCACTGGCCACGCTGGAACGCCGCAGCGCCAACCAGCCCGGCCTGGGCCTGGCGCTGCAGAACGCGATGACCCGGCATGCCGGCCAGCACGACTACATCCTGCTCGACTGCCCGCCCACACTCGGCCTGCTGATGATCAACGCCCTGGCCGCCTGCGACCGCGTGGTGGTGCCGACCCAGGCCGAGCCGCTGGCGCTGCATGGCCTGGCCAGCATGGTGCGGACTGCCGACATGGTGCAGCGCTCGCGCCGCCGCGCGCTGCCGGTGTCGATCCTGCCGACCCTGTTCGACCGGCGCACCCGCGCCGGTACCGAGACACTCAAGGAGATGCAGGACACCTATGGCGCCGTCGTCTGGGAAGACGCGGTGCCGGTGGATACCCGAATCTGCAATGCCGCCGCACTGACCGTTCCCGCCACCGGCGGCGACTACCAGGGCCGCGGCCTGTCCGCCTATCGCCGCGCGCTGGAATGGGTGCTGGCCGATGACGCGATGCGTATGGAGCAAGCTGCATGAGCAACCACACCGCCAACGGTGAGCTGGACGACTATCTGGAAGGCCTGTTGCACGATACCGGCGTCGAGATCCCCGCTGCCACCGCTGCCGCCCCTGCTGCCAGCGAAACTCCGGCGCCTGCGGACGCAGACCTCGCGCTGGCCGAGCCGCCGGTGCAGGCTGCAGCGGCTCCCGAAGCGGCCGCCGTGTCGGAAGCGGCTACCGCCCACGCGGTTGCCGCGGTGCTGAGCGCCGACGCGATCGCTGCAGACTTCCTCGCAGAAATGGATGCCGACCCGGCCTTCGGGGCGCCGGTGGCTGCTGCGCCCAGCGCCGCGGATATCGCTGCCGATTTCCTCGCCGAAATGGATGCCGACCCGGCCTTCGGGCCGCCGGTGGCTGCCGCGCCCAGCGCCGCGGACATCGCTGCAGACTTCCTGGCCGAAATGGATGCCGACCCGGCCTTCGGGCCGCCGGTGGTCGCTGCACCCAGCGCCGCGGATATCGCTGCAGACTTCCTGGCCGAAATGGATGCCGACCCGGCCTTCGGGCCGCCGGTGGTTGCCGCGCCCAGCGCCGCGGATATCGCTGCCGATTTCCTCGCCGAAATGGATGCCGACCCGGCCTTTGCCGCCGCTGCACCCAGCCCGTTCATGAGCACCGCCGACCTGATGGCCGAAATGGACGCCGACCCGGCGTTTGCCACCGCTGCCTCCGGCGCGGACCTGCTGGCGGCCGATCTGTTGTCGGAGATGGATGCCGACCCGGCCTTCGCCGATGCCGCACCCGCCCCGCCGGCACCCGCTCCGGCACCGCCGCGCCCTGCACCGGCACCGCACCGCGCACCACCGTCGCCGATCTATCCGCAAGGCCTGCAGGCGCTGCTGGCTCCCGGCCAGGCCGAGCACATCCAGGCCGAACGGCGCGCCAGCGAACGCAGTACGCGCTGGCTGCGCCTGCGCTGCGGCGAGCAGACCTACGCGCTGGAATTGCTCAAGGTGCAGGAAGTGGTGCTGCCGGTGCCGCTGCTGCCGCTGCGCGGCACCGCCAGCGCAATGCTCGGCATCATGAACCTGCGTGGCCAGGTGGTGCCGGTGATCGACCTGGGCATGCATCTGGGCTCGGCACCGATCGACATGGATCTGCAGACGCGTGTGGTGGTGCTGGAAGAAAATGGCGAAACCATGGGCCTGCGCGTGTCGGCGGTGGAGGATGTGACCAGCCTGACCGATCAGCAGATCGAGCCGCCGGACAACGCCCGCCTGTGCCGCATTTCCAACAACCTGTTCCGCGGCGTCGCGCGGCTGGGCCATCAACCGATGATCCTGCTCGATGCCAGCCATCTGCTGCATTGATCCAGCGCGCAGCTGACGCGCACCTGCACACGCAACGATTCAGCGTTAAAGCTTTCCCGCCCCCCGCCGTTAGTACGCATAGAACCATCCGTTCGGAGCAACAATGAGCACAGTGACATTGGGTGAGGATCTCGGCATCGAGACCAGCGCCGACCTCAAGCAGAAGCTTGCCGCGTTCCTGACCCAGGACGGCGACCTGGTGCTCAATGCCGGCGACGTCCGGCGCATCCATACCGCCAGCGTGCAGTTGCTCTGCGCCTTTGTGCAGAGCCGCCGCCAGGCGGGCTTGCATACCGAATTCGATGGCTGCAACGACACTTTTAGAGATGCGGCCCGTCTGCTCGGCGTCACCGACGCGCTCGGACTTTCCGCATCCAATGACAACCTGAAATCTGTGGAGAACGCCGCATGAGCGCACGTATCTTGGTGGTGGACGATTCGGCGTCAATGCGCCAGATGGTCTCTTTCGCCCTCACCTCTGCCGGCTTTGCCGTCGAAGAAGCCGAGGACGGCGCCGTTGCGCTGGGCCGCGCGAAGGGCCAACGCTTCAATGCGGTGGTGACCGACGTGAACATGCCCAACATGGACGGCATCTCGCTGATCCGCGAGCTGCGCCAGCTGCCGGACTACAAGTTCACCCCGATGCTGATGCTCACCACCGAGTCGGCGGCCGACAAGAAGTCCGAAGGCAAGGCCGCCGGTGCCACCGGCTGGCTGGTCAAGCCGTTCAATCCGGAACAGCTGATCGCCACCGTCCAGAAAGTTCTGGGTTAATCCTTACTCGCTTCACCATCGGATCTCACGCCCATGAGCATGGACCTGCAACGTTTCCACGCCACCTTTTTCGAGGAAAGCCGCGAAGGGCTGGACGCGATGGAGGCCGGGCTGTTGTCCCTTGAAGAGGGCAACCGCGACCCGGAAATCATCAACTCGGTGTTCCGCGCCGCGCACTCGATCAAGGGCGGCGCGGCCACCTTCGGTTTCGAAGCCGTCGCCGGCCTGACCCACGTGCTGGAGACGCTGCTGGACGAGCTGCGCTCCAACAAGCGCCAGCTCGAACCCAATGCGGTCGACGCCATGCTCGGCTCGGTCGACGTGCTGCGCGCCCTGCTGCGCGAAGCCGAACACGGCACCCCGGCCGACCCGGCCGCGGTCAAGGCCGTGCATACCCGTTTGAACGCCGTGCTGGCCGGCGAAGCGCCGACCGCCGCCGCGGTCGCCAAGCCGAAGGAAGAAGAGCCCGAGGCCTGGCATATCGGATTCACCCCGGCGCCGTCGCTGTTCATGAGCGGCAACGACCCGCTGCGCATCATCCGCGAGCTCGAGCATCTGGGCCCGCTGCAGATTGCCGCACGCCTGGAGCGCATGCCGGGCTTTGAGAACATCGACCCGCTGGAAGCCTACCTGGCCTGGGATCTGGGCCTGATCGGCAAGATTCCGCGCAGCAAGATCGAAGACACCTTCGCCTGGGTGGTGGACGATTGCGAGCTGGACATCCGCCCGATGGCGGTGCCCGGCCCGCCGCCGAGCCTGGCCGTCGAAGCCGCTGTTGCGGCACCGGTCGCCGTCGCTGCGGCACCTGCCGCTGCTGCCGAACCTGCGGCCGCTGCTGCTGCCACGCCGGCCAAGGCCGCCGCTGCCGAAGCGGAAACCTCGATCCGCGTCAGCGTCGACAAGGTCGATGCGTTGATCAATCTGGTCGGCGAGCTGGTCATCACCCAGGCCATGCTCAAGCAGGTCTCCACCGGCCTGGATCCGGCGCACGCCGAACAGCTGTTCGCCGGCCTGGATCTGCTCGAACGCAATACCCGCGACCTGCAGGAAGCGGTCATCGGCGTGCGCATGCTGCCGGTGGATGCGGTGTTCCGCCGCTTCCCGCGCCTGGTCCGCGACCTCTCCAGCCGCCTCGGCAAGCAGGTGCGCCTGCGCACCATCGGCGAAGGCACCGAGCTGGACAAGGGCCTGATCGAAAAGATTGCCGATCCGTTGGTGCACCTGGTGCGCAACTCGATCGACCACGGTCTGGAAATGCCCGATGCGCGTCGCGCCTCCGGCAAGGACGAGACCGGCACGATTACCTTGGCGGCCTCGCACCAGGGTGGTCATATCGTGATCGAAGTCAGCGACGACGGCCGTGGCCTCAATCGCGCCAAGATCCTGGAAAAAGCCGCCGAACGCGGTATCGCCGTGCCGGACAACCCGACCGATGCGCAGGTGTGGGACCTGATCTTCGCACCGGGCTTCTCCACCGCCGATGCCGTCACCGACCTGTCCGGCCGTGGCGTGGGCATGGACGTGGTCCGCCGCAACATCCAGGGCCTGGGTGGCGAAGTGCAGCTGGAAAGCAACGCCGGCAGCGGTACCCGCGTACTGATCCGCCTGCCGCTGACCCTGGCCATCCTCGACGGCATGACCGTGTCGGTGGCCGGCGAAACCCTGATCCTGCCGCTGGCCTATGTGCTCGAAGCCCTG
This sequence comes from Xanthomonas sp. NCPPB 3218, assembly GCF_056725185.1. Taxonomy (NCBI): domain Bacteria; kingdom Pseudomonadati; phylum Pseudomonadota; class Gammaproteobacteria; order Lysobacterales; family Lysobacteraceae; genus Xanthomonas; species Xanthomonas sp. NCPPB 3218. The sequence continues at coordinate 2,257,102 of NZ_CM161516.1, read as the reverse complement.
CAGCCGGCACCGGAAGACATCCGCTCGATGGCCGGCGACGGCCGGGTGCTGCGGGTCCGCGGCGAATACCTGCCGATCCTGTCGCTTACCGATTACTACGGCTTCGGCGGGCAGCAGTCCTCGCAGGAACCGCTGGTGGTGGTGGTCGAAGGCGATGGCCAGAAGATCGCGCTGGAAGTGGACGAACTGCTCGGCCAGCAACAGGTGGTGGTCAAGAACATCGAGAACAACTACCGCCGCATCCCGGGCGTGTCCGGCGCCACCATCCTGGGCGATGGACGGGTCTCGCTGATCGTGGACATCGGTGGGCTGGTGCGCTCGCTGCGCGTGCCGCAGGCCGCCTGAGTCAGTACAACAACCGCGGCACGGACGCCGCATCGCAACACCTGTAACACCTGCAACACCTCCAACACCATGGTGTGATGTTTCCGGCGGTCTGGGGCCCGCCGGCAGCGCCGAACCCGCGCGGCATGGCACGACCCGCGGGGTGTCCTGGCCCGCGGCCATGTCCAACTCAGCGACCGTCCTGGCGCGTCTGCCCGCTTGCAGACGCCAACGCTGCCCATTGATCTCTGTACGCACGAGATGACTTCGATGAACTGGTTCCGCAATCTCGCCGTTGCCCGCAAGCTCGCCGTTGCCTTTTCCATTACCGTCCTGATCACGCTCAGCCTCGGCGTATTCGCGCTGACACGCATGCAATCCAGTGCGCATCTGCTGCGCGAGATCGGCTATACCTGGGCACCGGCGGTGCAACAGCTCAGCGAAATGCGCGCGCTGCTTGGCGAATTCCGCACCTACGAGCTCGCGCAACTTGCGCACGCAGACGACCCGAAGGCGGTGCAGAACTACTTCGAGCGCATGGACAAGGCCCGCAGCGAGGTCGAGATCGCGCAGACTGCGTATGCCAGGACCACGCAGCCGGGCAAGGAGGCCGAGCTGTACGAGGCAGTCAAGCAGAAGCTCGCCGACTACTACAAGGCCAACGCGGCGCTTGGCGCAGCCGTGCGTGCCGGCGACCTGGTCACCGCCAACACCGTGTCCGACGAGCAGTCGCGCCCGGCACGTCGGGATCTGTTCGCCAAGCTGGTGGAGCTGACCAAGTTCAATACCGCGCAGATGAATGCCGAAATCGCCATGGCCGAAGCGGCGTATCAAACCTCGGTGCGCATCATGCTCGCAGCGATGACGCTGGCGGTGCTGCTGGCCGCGTCCGCAGGCTGGTTCATCGCCCGCAGCATCGCCGGGCCGCTCGGTCGCGCCACGCGGGTGGCCGGCGCCATCGCTCAAGGCAAGCTAGATAACGCCATCCATGTCGACAGCCGCGACGAAGCGGGCCAGCTGCTGCGCAGCATGCAGGACATGCAGCGACAACTGCAGGCAGTGTTGGCGGCGCAATCGGAAATGGCGCAACGCCACGAGGCCGGCGAGATCAGCTACCGCATGGATCAAAGCGCATTTCCGGGCGATTACGGCACCATGGTGCACGACACCAACAGTCTGGTCGGCTCGCATATCGCGGTGAAGATGAAGCTGGCGCAGATCATGTCGCGCTATGCAGTCGGCGATCTGAGCCAGGACATGGACCGCCTGCCCGGCGAAAAAGCCGTGCTCAGTCAGACCATGGATACGGTCAAGCACAACCTGTCGGCGATGAACAGCGAGATCAGGCTGCTCGCACAGGCCGCTGCAAACGGCGACTTCAGCGTGCGCGGCGATGCGCAGCGTTTCCAGTACGATTTCCACGCGATGGTGGACAGCCTCAATCAGCTGATGGCCACCGCCGATGCCAACCTGCGCTCCCTGTCGACGCTGTTGCAGGCGATTGCCGCCGGCGACCTGACCGCACGCATGCACGGCCAGTTCAACGGCGTCTTCGCGCAGATGCGCGACGATGCCAACGCCACCACCGAGCAACTGGCCAGCATCGTCGGGCGCATCCAGCAGGCCGCCGGCTCGATCAATTCGGCCGCCAGCGACATCGCTGCCGGCAACCAGGACCTGTCGCAGCGCACCGAGCAGCAGGCGGCCAACCTGGAAGAAACCGCCGCCTCGATGGAAGAGCTCACCTCCACCGTGCGGCAAAACGCCGAGCATGCGCGCCAGGCCAACCAGCTGGCGATCGGCGCCGCCGCAGTGGCCTCGCAAGGCGGCAGCGTGGTCGCACAGGTGGTTACCACCATGTCCGGGATCGAGGTGTCTTCCAAGAAGATCGCCGACATCATCAGCGTCATCGACGGTATCGCGTTCCAGACCAATATCCTGGCCTTGAACGCGGCGGTGGAGGCGGCGCGTGCCGGCGAACAGGGGCGCGGGTTTGCCGTGGTCGCCTCGGAAGTACGCACGCTGGCGCAGCGCTCGGCCGGTGCGGCCAAGGAAATCAAGCAACTGATCGACGATTCGGTCGGCAAGGTGGCGCAGGGCTCGGCCTTGGTGGATCAGGCCGGCAAGACCATGGCCGACATCGTGTCTTCGGTGCAGCGCGTGACCGACATCATGGGCGAAATCTCCGCCGCCTCGCAGGAGCAGTCGGCCGGCATCGAACAGGTCAACCTGACCGTGACCCAGATGGACGAGGCCACCCAGCAGAACGCGGCATTGGTGGAGGAAGCCACCGCCGCTGCGCGTACGATGGAAGCACAGGCTGGCCAGCTGTCCGATGCGGTGGCGATCTTCAAGATCCAGCCGCATGCTGCGCTGTCGCCGGCAAGCCGCCAGTCCGCCCCGCGGCATCTGGCCGTGGTTTAAGCCAAACGAGGCTGCCTTCGTCCCCTCCCCAGGGGCTGCACGCCACTGTCGTGCGCGGGAACAGGCAACCGCGCTGTCGGGTCTGGCACCTCTACATCGACACCCGCAACGCCCCGATCCTGTCGGGGCGTCTTGCCATCCGGCAGCGACTCACAGACGCACCACAGCATCCCTGCGATCGCCTGGCAATGCTGCCGTTGGTCGAAAGGTGATCAAGCACAAGCTTCGACGGCCGATACCAGGAGCAATGAGGGCTGCCTGGCCCGCGCCACGTCCAAGGAAGTCCGCATGCCTACCGTCAACTCACCCCGCTCTGTCCGCCACATGCTGGGCTCGGTGTTCGCCGTCGCGCTGCTGGCTGCCAGCGTCTGGTTACCGCCCTCCTTCGCAGCGCCGGCCGCGCCGGTCTCGGTCCTGCTGGACAACATCCCGATGAGCGCGTTGCAGTCGCTCGCCATCGACCTGGTGCAGTTGCGCGACGACCAGCGTGCGCAGCTTGCCGCCGCGCACGATCCCGCCCGCATCGAGGCCTACGACGAGCGCCTGGGTCAGCTGCGTCAACGCATTGCACGACATGCAGGCTACTTCCAGGCCAGCGCGCCGCAGGGCGAGCAGGCGCGCCAGTTTGCGCTGGTGCAGCAGCAGTTGGGTCACTACCTGGCGCAGCATCGGCAGGCCAACCGCGCCCTGCACGAGGGCGACCTGCAATACGCGCAGGCCCTGTCGCTGGGCCATGCCGGCGACACGCGCCATGTGCTGTGGACCGAACTGCAGGCCCTGCAGCAATCGGTCGCCAGCGTGCGCACCACGCAACGCAACTGAGCATTGCCCGCATTGCGACCGGGTGGTCGCGGCGGCGCTGCAGCATTCCCGGTTAGCCAGGCAGGCGCCGCGCCAAACCACGCGGCCTGCCGTGCAGGTAAGCGTGCGCCCTGCCCCGACTGATCCCAATGCCGCATGCCCTGCCCGCGCGGGTGCGCGCAATCGCCGCGCAGCGCCGGCAACCGGCTCAGGCGCGCTCGGCATGCGGCCACAGCCGCAAACACGCTGAAAAACCGCCATCAGACCGGCTATCGCGCGGCACTCAACCTTTTGGGGATCAGGTCGCTATTCGACTTATCCCGGTCACATTCCTTTGCTGGATACCTGCCATGACCTTCAAGACCACGATTGCAAACACGCTGGCCAACGTTCCGCTGAAGCGCAAGTTTCTGGCGCAGACCGCACTGGTGGCGCTGGGCATCATCGCGCTGGCGGTGATCGCCGCCCGCATGCAATACGTGGATCTCACCGATACGCGCCGCGACGGGCTCAAGAGCCAGATCGAGATGGCGATTGCGGTGGTCAATGGCTACGCCGAGCGCGCCGAGAAGGGCGAGATGGATGTGGACAGTGCCAAGAAAGCCGCGCTGCATACCTTGTCCACCATGCGCGCACGTGGCGGCGTGGATTACATCTACGTCACCGACCAGACGCCGGTGATGCTGATGCACCCCATCCGCCCGGATCTCAACGGCAAGCCGCTCAACGATGTGCTGAGCCCGGACGGCAAGCGGATTTTCCCGGCCTTCGTCGCTGCGGCGCAGGCCGGCGGCGGCTACGTCGATTACGCCTGGGCCAAGCCGGGTGAAAAAGAGCCGGTGCAGAAGACCTCGTACGCCGCGCTGTACAAGCCGTGGGGCTGGGTGATCGGCACCGGCGTGTATCTGGACGACACCCAGTCGCAGGCGCTGGCCTTCACCGGCGTCGTCACCCTGGCCGGCGGCGTGCTGGTGCTGCTCAACCTGCTGGTGGGCTGGCTGATCGGCAATTCGATCCTGGAGCCGGTCTCGCGTGCGCTCGCCGCCATCAAGGGCGTGGCGCGTGGCGACCTGAGCGTGCGCACCGCACAGCACGGCAGCGATGAAATCGGCCAGATGCTCAAGGCCACCGACGACATGGTGCACACGCTGGAGCGCTTCTCCGCGCAGACCAAGGTGATGGTGCACATGCACGCCGGCGAAGACGTCGGCCACCGCATGCCCACCGATTTCCCCGGTGTCTACGGCGAACTGGCCGGCGGCATCAATACGATGATCTTCGAACACCTGGACGCCATCATCGATGCGATCGGCATCCTCAACGAGTACGCGCAAGGCGACCTGTCGCGCGACGCCGCGCGCCTGCCCGGCACGCGTGCGGTGCTGCACGAAGCGATGGATGCGGCCAAGGCCAGCCTGCTGGCGATCAACACCGAGATCAAGCGCCTGGCCCAGGCCGCAGCCAATGGCGACTTCAGCCAGCGCGGCGATGCCACGCGCTTCAAGCACGACTCGGCGCGCATGATCAACGACCTCAACGCGATGATGGAAGTCAGCGACCGCAACCTGGGCAAGCTGTCCGAGCTGCTGGCCGCGCTGGCCGAAGGCGACCTCACCGCGCGCATGGATGGTCAGTTCCACGGCGTGTTCGCACGCATGCGCGATGACGCCAACACCACGGCCACGCAGCTGGCCGGCATCGTCGGGCGCATCCAGCAGGCCGCCGGTGCCATCACCGGGTCGGCCAGCGAGATCGCCGCCGGCAACAACGACCTGTCGCAGCGTACCGAGCAGCAGGCCGCCAACCTGGAAGAAACCGCCGCCTCGATGGAGGAGCTCACCGCCACCGTCAAGCAGAACGCCGAGCACGCGCGCCAGGCCAACCAGCTGGCGATCGGTGCCGCCTCGGTGGCCTCGCAGGGCGGCCAGGTGGTGAGCCAGGTGGTGGACACCATGTCCGGCATCCAGACCTCGTCCAGGAAGATCGCCGAGATCATCTCGGTCATCGACGGCATCGCCTTCCAGACCAACATCCTGGCCTTGAACGCAGCGGTGGAAGCGGCGCGTGCCGGCGAACAGGGCCGCGGCTTTGCGGTGGTCGCCAGCGAAGTACGCACGCTGGCACAGCGTTCGGCCGGCGCGGCCAAGGAGATCAAGCACCTGATCGACGACTCGGTCGGCAAGGTGGCGCAGGGGTCGGCGCTGGTGGATCAGGCCGGCAAGACCATGGCCGACATCGTGTCCTCGGTGCAGCGCGTGACCGACATCATGAGCGAGATCTCCGCCGCCTCGCAGGAACAGTCTGCCGGCATCGAGCAGGTCAACCTCACCGTCACCCAGATGGACGAGAGCACGCAGCAGAACGCCGCGCTGGTGGAAGAAGCCACCGCCGCCGCCAACGCCATGCAGCAGCAGGCGCAGCAGCTTGACGAGGCGGTATCCAGCTTCCGCGTGAGCGCTGCCTCGTCGGCGCAGCGCGGCAGCGGCCGCGGTGCCGCGCGCGCGGAGGCCTTGCGCGTCGCCAGCTGATGACTGCCAGATCGTTCCCGCACTCCCTCCCTCACTTCGAAGCCACGCCCATGCCCTCGTCCCCCACGCAACCCCGCTCCGGCGGCAGTCTTGCGTATCGCCTGATGCTCGGCACCGCCGTTGCTGCGTTGCTGTGCTTCGGCCTGACCGCAGCGATCAGCTACTGGCAAAGCAGTCGCGCACTGATCGCCTCGGCCCAGACCACGATGCAGAACGCGGCGCGCTATCAGGCCGAACAGATCGGCAGCGAGCTGGGACAGGCGTTCACCACCGGCCAGTCGGTCGCCAGCGCCCTGCTGGCGCAGCGTGCGCATGGCGGGGTGAGCCGCGAGGCGGCGTCGGCGATCGTGCACGACCAGTTGCAGAACCATCCCGAATGGGTGGGCATGGGCACGTTGTGGGAGCCGCAGGCCTTCGACGGCAAGGACAGCGACTATGTCGATGCCGAGGGTCACGACAACACCGGCCGTTTCATGACCTACTGGGCCTACAACGGGCAATCGCTGATCCGCGAACCCCTGGTCGGTTACGAAAAACCCGGCGACGGCGACTGGAACCTCAAACCGCGCGAGCTGGGCCGGCAGATCGTGGCCGGCCCCTACGATTACCAGATCGGCGGCAAGCCGGTGCTGATGACCACCTTGTCCACGCCCATCCTGGATCAGGGCAAGTATGTGGGCGTGGTATCGGTGGATTTCGCCCTGGCCGCGTTGCAGAAGCGCCTGAGCGCCTTGCGTCCGATGGACGATGGCTATGTCGAGCTGATCTCGCCCGCCGGGGTGATTCTGGCCTCGCGCGACGCTGCGCGGATCGGCAAGCCGGCCGACGGCGCCGACTATCGCGCGATGCTGGCGGCCACCAGGGCCGGCAAGGACTATCTGGACTTCACGCCGGATGCCGCCGGCACGGTCAGCGCCTATGTGCCGTTGCAGATCGGCCAGGCGCAGGAGCGTTTTGCGCTGGGCGTGGTGGTGCCGTATGCGGCGATCATGCAGCAGGCACATCGCCTGTTGTGGACTATTCTGGCGGTCGGGCTGGGCTCGGCGCTGGTGCTCAGCCTGGCGCTGTTCGTACTGTTGCGGCGGCAGGTGGTGGGTCCGCTGGACGCCGCGGCCAAGGTGGCCGATGCGATTGCCTCCGGCAAGCTGGACAACCAGATTGCCGCGCAGCGCCAGGACGAAGTGGGCCGCCTGATGGGCGCCATGCAGCGCATGCAGACCGACCTGCGCCAGCGCATTGAACGCGACGCACAGATCGCCAACGAAAACCTGCGCATCCGCACCGCGCTGGAACATTCGGAAATGGAAGTGCTGCTGGCCGACGAGCAACACAGTGCCGTGTTCATCACCGAGGCACTGCACACCTCGTTCAAGGGTGGCGAAGCGGCATTTCATGCCAAGGGCCAGCAGGGCTTCAGCGCCGATGCGGTGGTCGGCAAACCGCTGGACTACGTGTTCGGCAGCGATGCTGAGGGCAAGGCGCGCTTGCAGCGCCTGCAGCAACTGCAGTCCACCACGCTGGAGCGCTACACCTTCGGCCCGGTGACGCTGGATCTGACCATGACCCCGCTCTACGCCGCCGACGGCCATCGCAGCGGCAGCATGCTGCTGTGGCGCAATGTCAGTGCCGAAGTCAGCACGCAGGCAGAGGTCGCCGCGCTGGTGCAGTCGGCCCTGATGGGCGACTTCGGCCAGCGTCTTGCGCTGGACGACAAGCGCGGCTTCTATCTGGAGTTCGGCCGTCAGCTCAACGGCTTGCTGGAAACCACCTCGCAAGGCCTCGAGCGTATTTCCCGCCTGCTCAGCGCGCTGGCCGAGGGCGACCTCACCGTGCGCATGGACGGGCAGTTCCAGGGCGTGTTCGCACGCATGCGCGACGATGCCAATGCCACCGTGGCGCAACTCACCGGCATCGTCTCGGGCATCCAGACCTCGGCCACGCAGATCAACGCGGCCGCCAGCGAGATCGCCGCAGGCAACAGCGACCTGTCGCAACGCACCGAACAACAGGCCGCCAACCTGGAAGAAACCGCCGCCTCGATGGAAGAGCTCACCTCCACCGTCAAGCAGAACGCCGAGCACGCACGGCAGGCCAACCAGCTGGCAATCGGCGCGGCCGATGTCGCCTCGCATGGCGGCGCGGTGGTGGCGCAGGTGGTCACCACCATGTCCGGCATCGAGGTCTCGTCGAAGAAGATCGCCGAGATCATCTCGGTCATCGACGGCATCGCGTTCCAGACCAATATCCTGGCCCTGAACGCGGCAGTGGAAGCGGCACGCGCCGGCGAACAGGGGCGCGGCTTTGCGGTGGTCGCCAGCGAAGTGCGCACGCTGGCGCAGCGCTCGGCCGGCGCAGCCAAGGAGATCAAGCACCTGATCGACGATTCGGTCGGCAAGGTGGCGCAGGGCTCGTCGCTGGTGCAGCAGGCCGGCACCACCATGGCCGAGATCGTCGCCAGCGTGCAGCGCGTCACCGACATCATGGGCGAGATCTCCGCCGCCTCGCAGGAGCAGTCCAGCGGCATCGAGCAGGTCAACCTGACCGTGACCCAGATGGACGAGGCCACCCAGCAAAACGCGGCACTGGTGGAAGAAGCCACCGCCGCTGCACGCGCGATGGAAGAACAGGCCGGCCAGCTGACCGAGGCGGTGGCGGTATTCAAGCTCAGCCATGCCGGCAGGCCGGCGGCGATTGCCCCTGCCGCCAGACCGGTGGTCAGCGCGGTTGCGCCGTCCACACGGGCGCCGACCGACAAGAAGCGTGCGGCGGTACCGCCGCGTCCCCCTACCCGCAAGTCGCCCGGCAGTGTCGCCGGCAACGACAGCCAGTGGCAGGATTTCTGAGTGCGGCGTCGGCAGCTGCGCACGCGCGCAGTTGCCGACACAGGATGAAGCACACCCACATCGTCCTATCGCGGACCTGACACTCGACCGCGTTCCCCTGCCCCGCTCCGGCCATCGGCCACGCTTAAAGATTCAGCCGCCGTTGCCGTTAGCGAGGAAGACATCGACTGCCTGCGCCCCCACCGTAGCAGCCGGTCCAGCAGCGCATGTGCCCGGTCGCCAGACTCGCGCATGCGCCCGGAGATTCGCGCGTTCCAGGGGTTGCCATGAAGCCATGCCTTGTTGCCAGCTGTATTGTGCTGTGTTGCGTCGTCGGCCATGCCCGCGCCGAAGATCCGATCGCCACCGACCGTCCTGATTTCGTCGAGTCCAGCCTCACCGTCGGCGACCGCCGGCTGCAGGTGGAAACCAGCGTCGCCTGGGAGCGCGATGCCTCGGTCGACGGATATTCCACGCCCACGCTGTTTCGCTACGGCCTCGGCCAGAGCTGGGAACTGCGGCTGGAAACCGACGGTTGGCAGCGCATCGACGCACCCGGCGAGGCCAAGGTGAGCGGCATGTCCGATGTGGCGCTCGGGGTCAAGCACCATCTTGCCGGGTCCGACGACGGCAAGGCCTCGCTGGCCTGGCTGCTGCATGTGGACCTGCCCAGCGGCGCCCGCGCCCTGCGTGGGCACGGTGCACGGCCATCGTTGCGGCTGGTGGCCGAATGGGAGCTCAGCGACAGCCTCTCGGCCGGGGTGATGCCCGGCGTGGTGTGGGACGACGATGGGCAAGGCAACCGCTACACCGCCGGCATCTTCGGTGCGGTGCTGGGCAAGGCCTGGAACGAGCGCGTGCGCTCCTTCGTGGAAGTGGCATTGCCGCAGGTCGCCAACAGCGAGGACGGCGGCACCGTGGCACTGCTCGACGTCGGCTCGGCCTGGCTGCTGAGCAACGACGTGCAACTGGATGCGGTGTACAGCCGCGGCCTCAACGATCGCTCACCGGATCACGCGCTCGGCGTGGGTCTGTCTTTCCGCTTCTGAAACAGGCCGCACAATGAAAATCATGCATATGCTGGGGATCCTGGTGCTGGTGGCAGCGTTGGCGCTGCTCGCGCTGGGCGGCGTCGGCTACAACGGCCAGCGCGGCCTGCTCGACGCGATCGCCGCACAGGTCATCTCCTCCGATGCGCTGCGCAACCACATGCAGGCCGACATGATGCACGACGCCCTGCGCGGCGACGTCACAGCCGCCCTGCTGGCCGCCTCGCGCCAGGACGCCGCCGCGATCGCAGAAGCACGCAGCGCACTGGGCGAACACGCCACGGAATTTCGTCAGGCGCTGCAGGCCAACCGCAAACTTCCGCTGGACCCGGCACTGCGCAGCGATCTGGACGCGGCGGCACCGGCATTGCAGGCCTATATCGGCGCGGCCGACCAGGTCATGACCCTGGCCGAGACGCAGGCCGACAGCGGCGCGGCCTACGCCGACTTCACCGCCAAGTTCGCCGAGCTGGAAACCCGCATGGGCGCGATCAGCGAGCGCATCCTGGCCTTGAACAAGGCCAATCGGCTCAAGGCCGAACAGGACAGCCGCCGGGTGATGTGGCAGCAAGGCGGCGCGGTGGTGCTCGCCTTCGTCTGCCTGGCACTGGCCGCCGGCTGGATCCTGCGCTCGGTGTTCGGCCTGCTCGGCGGCGAGCCGCAGCTGGCCATGAGCGCTGCGCAGCACATCGCCGAAGGTCGCCTGGACCAGCCCATTCCGGTGGCCGCACATCACACGCGCAGCCTGATGGCCGCACTGGCGCGCATGCAGCGCGACCTGCGCGAACGCCTGGAGCGCGAGCGCAGCATCGCTGCGGAAAACCTGCGCATCCGCACCGCGCTCGACAACGCCTCCACCGGCATGTACATCGCCGACCCGGACCTGACCATCATCTACGCCAACACCGCGCTGCGGACCTTGCTGCAGACCTATGCCGACGACATCCATGCCTGCGCGCCGGCGTTCGACCGCTCCAGCAACCTGATCGGCCAATCGGTGTCCATGCTGGAAGTGGGCAATGCGCAGGATGCGGAGATCTATCAACGCCTGGATCGCCAGGATTCGGCGCAACGCCAGGTGCAGTACCGCGCGGCATGCATCACCCAGGATGTCTCGGCGATCCGCGACTCGGCCGGTGCGCATCTGGGCTTTGTCTGCGAATGGCGCGACCGCACCGCCGAGGCACGCGTGGAAATCGACGTGGCCGATGTGGTGCGCAGCGCCGCGGCCGGCGACCTGTCCAAGCGTATCGACAGCGCCGGCAAGCAAGGCTTCTTCCTGCAGCTGGCGCAACAGCTCAACGCACTGCTCGATGCCAACGCGGTCAGCATCGCCGAGGTCTCGCGCCTGCTCAGCGCACTGGCCGATGGCGACCTGAGCGCGCGCATGCAGGGCGATTTCCACGGCGTGTTTGCCCGCATGCGCGACGACGCCAACACCACCGCCGAGCAGCTGGCACTGGTGATCGGACGCATCCAGCAAGCCGCCGGCAGCATCCACACCGCTTCCAGCGAGATCGCCGCCGGCAACAACGACCTGTCGCAGCGCACCGAACAACAGGCCGCCAATCTGGAAGAAACCGCCGCCTCGATGGAGGAGCTGACCTCCACCGTCAAGCAGAATGCCGAAAGCGCGCGCCAGGCCAACCAGCTGGTGATCGGCGCGGCCGGCGTCGCCTCCCAAGGCGGTGCGGTGGTGGCCAAGGTGGTCACCACCATGTCCGGCATCGAGGTCTCGTCGAAGAAGATCGCCGAGATCATCAGCGTGATCGACGGCATCGCCTTCCAGACCAATATCCTGGCCCTGAATGCAGCAGTGGAGGCGGCGCGTGCCGGCGAACAGGGGCGCGGCTTTGCGGTGGTCGCCTCGGAAGTACGCACGCTAGCGCAGCGCTCGGCCGGTGCCGCCAAGGAAATCAAGCACCTGATCGACGACTCGGTGAGCAAGGTCGCCGAAGGCTCGGTGCTGGTGCAGCAGGCCGGCACCACCATGGCCGACATCGTGGCCAGCGTGCAGCGTGTCACCGACATCATGGGCGAGATCGCCGCCGCCTCGCAGGAGCAGTCGGCCGGCATCGAGCAGGTCAACCTCACCATCACCCAGATGGACGAGGCCACCCAGCAGAACGCTGCGCTGGTGGAAGAAGCCACCGCCGCCGCGCGCACCATGGAAGACCAGGCCGGCCAGCTGGCCCAGGCGGTGTCGCGCTTCACCCTTGCCGATGCGCCGGCACCGATGGCGGCAGCGCCGGCGGCCACGGCGGCAGTGGCTGCGCCCAAGCGCGGCCCCGGCGCAGCGGCTGCACGCAAGCCGGCAACTACGCCGGTGCTTGCCAGCGGCAACGACGGGCAGTGGCAGGACTTCTGAGCCACGCGTGCAGGCGGCCCAAGCCTGGGCCGCACCCGCGCAGCGGCCGCGCCACCGGCGTGCCGCCCTGCCCGCCACGGCAGCGTTGCCGGCGGCCTGATCGCGGCATCCGCGAGCCGGCCACGGCACCGTTCATCCTTCAAAGATAAAGAATCATACCGGGCAGCCGCTAGCGTGCTGGAGAGCGTTCCTGCGCAATGCCCCGGAGTTACTGATGAACAAGTTCAACGATTGGCCGATCCGCCGCAAACTGATGTTTGCCTTTTGCCTGAGTGCCGTGTTGACCGCCCTGCTTGGTGGGCTCGGTTTTTCGCGCATGCAGCAGATGCAGCGGCAGACCACCCTGATCAACCAGGACGTGGTGCCGGTGCTGAGCCGTCTATCTGAGCTGCGTGGCTTTGCCGGCGAATTCCGCGTCTATGAAGTGGGCCAGTTCGTCAATCTGGACGATCCGGAACGCTATGCGATGTTCTTCAAGCGCATGGACGAGATCCAGGCCAAGTACGTCGAAACGCAAAAGCTGCTGGACGCCAAGATCGGCGCCGGCTCGCCGCTGCAGGCCGAATACGCGAAGCTGAGCGATGCCAGCACGCGTTACTTTGCCGCCAACCAGCAGCTGCGCAAGCTCTATGCAGAACCCGACCGCGCTGCGGCGATGGAATTTTCGCGCAAGCAGTCCGGCGAGATCCGCAAGGAACTGTTCGCCTCGGTCGACAAGCTCTATGCACAGCAATCCAAGGCCCTGAGCGACATGGTCGCGGCCAGCGACGCCTCGTTCAAGCTGACCAGCGCGGTATTGCTGATCGGCACGCTGCTGATGGCGGCGCTGTCGGTGACCTTCGGCTGGCTGATCGCACGCAGCATCACCAATCCGCTGTCCAAGGCGCTGGGCGCCATCAAGGCGGTCTCGCGTGGCGATCTGAGCGTGCAGGTCAGCAAGACCAGCAAGGACGAAATCGGCCAGATGCTCGACGCCACCGGCAGCATGACGCAGATGCTGCGCCGCTTCAGCGACGAAACCGCGCGCATGTCGCACCTGCACGCGGCCGAAGACATCACCCACCGCATGCCGGAGGATTTCCCCGGCGTGTACGGCACCCTGGCCACTGGCATCAACACCATGATCTTCGAGCATCTGGATGCCATCACCGATGCGGTGCGCATCCTCAACCAGTACGCACAGGGCGATTTGACCCAGGACGCACGCCGTCTGCCGGCCAGTCGCGCCATCCTGCATGAGGCCATGGATGCGGCCAAGGCCAGCCTGTTGTCGATCAACACCGAGATCAAGCAGCTGGCGCAGGCCGCAGCGGCCGGCGATTTCAGCGCACGCGGCGACGCGGCGCGCTTCAAGTACGACTTCGCGGTGATGGTGGCGGACCTGAACTCGATGATGGAGGTCAGCGACCGCAACCTGGGCAAGCTGTCGCAGCTGCTCGGCGCCGTGGCCGAAGGCGACCTGACCGCACGCATGGACGGCGAATTCCACGGCGTGTTCGCGCGCCTGCGCGACGATGCCAATGCCACCACCCAGCGCCTGACCGACATCGTCGGGCGCATCAAGCACTCAACCCTGGCCATCAACACCGCCGCTGGCGAAATCGCCGCCGGCAACCAGGACCTGTCGCAGCGTACCGAGCAGCAGGCGGCCAACTTGGAAGAAACCGCCGCCTCGATGGAAGAGCTCACCTCCACCGTCAAGCAGAATGCCGAACACGCACGCCAGGCCAACCAGCTGGCGATCGGTGCCGCCGATGTCGCCTCGCATGGCGGCAGCGTGGTCGGCCAGGTGGTCACCACCATGTCCGGTATCCAGACCTCGTCCAAGAAGATCGCCGAGATCATCTCGGTGATCGACGGCATCGCGTTCCAGACCAACATCCTGGCCCTGAACGCGGCGGTGGAAGCGGCACGTGCCGGCGAACAAGGCCGCGGCTTTGCGGTGGTCGCCAGCGAAGTGCGCACGCTGGCGCAGCGTTCGGCCGGCGCCGCCAAGGAAATCAAGAGCCTGATCGACGACTCGGTCAGCAAGGTGGCCGAAGGCTCGGCACTGGTGAACCAGGCCGGCACCACCATGAGCGAGATCGTCTCCTCGGTGCAGCGCGTGACCGACATCATGAGCGAGATCTCCGCCGCCTCGCAGGAACAGTCGGCCGGCATCGAGCAGGTCAACCAGACCGTCACCCACATGGACGAAGCCACCCAGCAAAACGCCGCGCTGGTGGAAGAAGCCACCGCCGCCGCGCGTTCGATGGAAGAACAGGCGCAGCAGCTCACCGAAGCGGTGGCCCTGTTCCGCCTGTCGGCCGAACTGGAAGCGGTGACGCGTGCCACGCCGGTGGTGCGCCAGATCGCTGCCAAGCGGCCTGCCCCCGCCAGCGCGGCGGTGGCGACCAAGCCGCCGGTCGCCAGGCCCGCTGCACGCGCCGCAGTGGCGCTGGCACCGTCCAACGAGTCGGATTGGGCCGAGTTCTAGGAAACGCCGCAGCGGCCGCGCACTGGCCGCTGTAAAAGACACAAGCCGCGCTCCTGGGAGCGCGGCTTTTTTATTGCCGCATCGCTTTTTGAAAAGACATATCAACCCGACAGGAAATAAAACAACTTTAAAATAACATTTTACTTATGTATCAATATGCCTATTGTCGAGCTCGGCATTATCTCCGTTGGTAGCGATTACAAAAACCGATTAACTCCATCTCTGGCGACTTATATTCTTCACAAGCCTGACCGAGTTATATATTTTTTTGATATCGAGGTATTCAGTGCTGCGGTCGCGCGCCGTTACTGCGCATAGCGACATGTCACGCAAAATACAGGCTGGCATTATCCGGTCGCTCCCATCCATCGCATAACGCCTTCCAGGATCTGTCATGACTGCACTTCTCCAACGCTACAACGTCGGACCTCGGCTGGCGGCGGCTTTTGCTGTCCTGATCGTTTTATCCGGCCTCATTGCCTTTATCGGTTACCGCGGCCTGACTTCCGCGCGCGCGCTGGTGGACCAGCTGGTGCATCAGAACATGGAGAAGATCCGCCTCTCCCACGCCATGATGAATGCCAATTCCGTCATTGCGATGCAGATCCGTAACGTGGCGCTGCCCACCAGCAACGAAGATAATGTCAAGTTTATCGAGCTCATCCAGGCGGCGCGCGCCGACTACTCCAAGGCACGCGAAGCGCTGTATGCGATTCCACCGTCTGACCAGGGACGTGAGATCCGCGCAGAAATCGATCGCCGCCGCGCCGTGGTCAAGGGACTGAACGACAAGGTCATGGATCTGGTCATGACCGGCCACAGCGACGAGGCGCTGCCCTTGCTGCTGACCCAGGCCGCGCCGGCGATGCAGCAATGGCAGGACAAGATCGCCGAGAACATCGCCCTGCAGGACAAGCTGGCTGGTGAGGCCTCTGCGGTCGCACTGCAATCCATGGACGACTCGCGCAAGCTGCTGGTCGGCGGCTCGCTGCTGGTGGTGCTGCTGAGCGGCGTGCTGGGCCTGCTGATCACCCGCAGCCTCACCCAGCCACTGAGCCGGGCCACCCGCGCAGCCGAATCGATTGCCGGCGGCAAACTGGATAACGACGTCGACACCCAATTCAACGACGAAAGCGGCCGCCTGCTCAAGGCGATGAGCAAGATGCAGCTGCAGTTGCGCAACCTGCTCGCCGCGCAGACCGACATGGCCAAGCGCCACGACGATGGCCAGATCAGCTTCCGCATCGATGCCGCTGCCTTCCCCGGCGAGTACGGCCGCATGGCGCACGACACCAACACGTTGGTGGGCTCGCACATCGCGGTGAAGATGCGCCTGGCGCAGATCATGGGCCGCTACGCGATCGGCGACCTGTCCGAGGATATGGAAAAACTGCCCGGCGAAAAGGCCGTGCTCAGCGAGACCATGGCGCAGGTCAAGGTCAATCTCGGTGCAATGAATACCGAGATCAAGCACCTGGCACTGTCGGCGGCCAACGGCGACTTCAGTGCCCGCGGCGATGCCGAGCGCTTCCAGTACGACTTCCGCCTGATGGTGGAAAGCCTCAACAACCTGATGTCCACCGCCGACGGCAACCTGCAGTCGCTCTCCACCCTGCTGCAGTCCATCGCCGCCGGCGACCTCACCGCACGCATGAGCGGCGACTTCCGCGGCGTGTTCGCGCAGATGCGTGACGACGCCAATGCCACCGCCACGCAGCTGGCCGAGATCGTCAGCGGCATCAAGGCCTCGGCGGTGTCGATCAAGGGCGCTGCCAGCGAGATCGCGGCCGGCAACCAGGATCTGTCGCAGCGCACCGAGCAGCAGGCCGCCAATCTGGAAGAAACCGCCGCCTCGATGGAAGAGCTCACCTCCACCGTCAAGCAGAACGCCGAGAGCGCACGGCAAGCCAACCAACTCGCCATCGGCGCGGCCGGCGTGGCCTCGCAGGGCGGCGAGATCGTCAGCAAGGTGGTGGAGACCATGAGCGGCATCGAAGCCTCGTCCAAGAAGATCGCCGACATCATCTCGGTCATCGACGGCATCTCGTTCCAGACCAACATCCTGGCCTTGAACGCTGCGGTGGAAGCCGCCCGCGCCGGCGAGCAGGGACGCGGCTTTGCCGTGGTCGCCTCGGAAGTGCGCACGCTGGCGCAGCGCTCTTCCGCGGCGGCCAGGGAGATCAAGGGGCTGATCGACGACTCGGTGCAGCGTGTCTCCGAAGGGTCGGTGCTGGTGCACAGCGCCGGCAAGACCATGGGCGAGATCGTGTCCAGCGTGCAGCGGGTCACCGACATCATGGGCGAGATCTCCGCTGCCTCGCAGGAGCAGTCCTCCGGCATCGAGCAGGTCAACCAGACCGTCACCCAGATGGACGAGGCCACCCAGCAGAACGCCGCGCTGGTGGAAGAAGCTACCGCCGCCGCACGTGCGCTGGAAGACCAGGCCACCCAGCTCACCGACGCGGTGGCGGTATTCAAGACCGATGCCGCCCATGCCCTGGCGCCGGTGCGCACCGCCGCGCCGCGGCCGGTGGTGACTCCCGCGCTGAAGGCCAAGGTGGTCGCGGCCGGACGCACCGCCGCGTCCAAGCCGCGCGCCGTGGTCACCGCGCCAAGCAACGACGCCAGCTGGCAGGAGTTCTGAGCCAAGCGAGCACAACAGTCTGAATGGAGCCGGTCGGCATCGATGCCGACCGGCTCAAGGCATAACTGTTATGGGCCGATAGGCTGCGTACGCCTACGAGAATCTTCCATGACCACTTCGCCCGCGCTGTCGCCGCAGACCGCCCCACCCCCTCACCAGCGCTGGAGCAGCCGCTGGGATGATCTGGCGATCGCCAAGAAACTCGGCATGATCGGCATCCTGGCCTTGGCCGGCCTGGTCATTCCGGTACTGCTGTACAGCGGCAAGCTCAACGAAAGTGTGGCCATCAGCAGCAACGAGTTGCGCAGCTATGCGCCGCTTGGGCAGATGCTGGGCCTGATCACCGACCTGCACGCCGCCCACGTCGACAGCGGTGACGCCGCCGGAGCCGCGGCCGCGCGCGCCGATCGCGATCTGCAACACCTGCTGGCCACCACCGCCACGATGCCGGGCTTCGAACGCAGCCAGAAGGCCTTGCTGGGCCTGCAGCAGCGCCACGTCGCCAGCGCCGCGGCAGACGGCTACGCCGCGGTCAGCGAGCAGGCGTTTGCTGCGCTCGACGCCTTGCGCGACGACAGCCAGCTGGTCTATACCCCCTATATCGAGAGCTACCACCTGGTGGTGGCCACCCTGATCTACAGTCCCGATGCCACCGAATCGCTGACCCGCCTGGATGCGGCCAGCGATCCGTCGCAGGCGGCCGACAGCCGCGCCATGCTGCGCGAACAGCTCGGCCAGTTGGCGCGCAGCCATGCGCGCTTCCGGCATGAGCTGGACAAGGCGATGGGCCTGCTGGAACAACCCGACCCCGCCCTGGCCGATGCCGCCAGGACCGAAACCACGCGTGCAACCGCGGCGCTGGCCGCACTCGGCACCGCGCTGGACGGCAGCGACGCCACCGCCGACACCCAATGGAACGCTGCGCTCGACGATCTCGGCCAAGCCATGCAGGCGCTCAGCAGCGTCTCGCTGCAGGCCCTGCAGCGCCAGTCCGAACGCCACCTGGCCGATGCCCGCAACGCGATGTGGCAGGCCATTGCCGGGTTGTCGCTGCTGGCGGTGCTGATCGCAGCGATGGGCTGGTACACCTTGTCGCGGCTGACCCGCAATGTGCGCCGCGCCGCTGTGGTGGCCGCCAATATCGCGCAAGGCCAGCTCGGCGAGCGCATCGCCGCGCCCAGCCGCGATGAAACCGGCCAGCTGCTCGACAACATGCGCCGGATGCAGGAGCAGCTGCAGCGGGTGCTGGCCGCGCAGAGCGAGATGGCCCAGCGCCACGACGCCGGCCAGATCAGTTATCGCATGGACGCCGAGACCTTCCCGGGCGCGTACGCCACCATGGTGCGCGACACCAACGCGCTGGTCGGCTCGCATATCGCGGTGAAGATGAAACTCGCCCAGATCATGTCGCGTTATGCCATCGGCGACCTGAGCCAGGACATGGACCGCCTTCCCGGCGAAAAAGCCGTGTTCAGCGACACCATGGACGCGGTCAAGCGCAACCTGTCTGCGATGAACAGCGAGATCAAGCTGCTGGCGCAGGCTGCGGCCAACGGCGATTTCAGCGTGCGTGGCGATACCCAGCGCTTCCAGCACGACTTCCTAGCCATGGTGGAGAGTCTCAACCAGCTGATGGCCACCGCCGATGGCAATCTGGGCGCGCTATCCAGCGTGCTGCGGGCCATCGCCGCCGGCGACCTCACCACCCGCATGCATGGCGACTTCCACGGCGTATTCGCGCAGATGCGCGACGATGCCAATGCCACCGTGGTGCAACTGGCCGATATCGTCGGACGCATCCAGCAGTCCACCGACGCGATCAACGATGCCGCCAGCGAGATTGCCGCCGGCAACCAGGACCTGTCGCAGCGCACCGAGCAGCAGGCCGCCAACCTGGAAGAAACCGCCGCCTCGATGGAGGAACTCACCTCCACCGTGCGCAACAACGCCGAGCATGCGCGGCGCGCCAACCAGCTGGTGGTCGGTGCCGCCGCAGTGGCCGCGCAAGGTGGCACGGTGGTCGGCGAAGTCGTCGGCACCATGGCCGGCATCCAGGCCGCCTCGCGCAAGATCGCCGACATCATCTCGGTCATCGACGGCATCGCGTTCCAGACCAATATCCTGGCCTTGAATGCGGCGGTGGAAGCTGCGCGCGCCGGCGAACAGGGGCGCGGCTTTGCGGTGGTCGCCTCCGAGGTACGTACCCTGGCGCAGCGCTCGGCCGGCGCGGCCAAGGAGATCAAGCAGCTGATCGACGATTCGGTGAACCGGGTCGAGCAAGGCAACGTGCTGGTCAGCCAGGCCGGCCGCACCATGCAGGACATCGTCGATTCGGTGCGCGGCGTCACCGAGATCATGCACGAGATCAGCGAAGCCTCGCAGCAGCAGTCGCAGGGTATCGAACAGGTCGGCCAGACCATCGCGCAGATGGACCAGTCCACCCAGCAGAACGCCGCGCTGGTGGAAGAAGCCACTGCCGCCGCGCGTGCGATGGAAGCACAGGCGCAGCAGTTGCGCGATGCGGTGTCGGTGTTCCAACTGCACGGCCTCGCCAGGCCAGCCAGGCTCGTGCGCGCCGCGTGACGCGGTCGCATGCGGATATGCGTGTGCGCGCCGCGCGGTCTGTCGCACACCTGCGGGCCGGCGTACGGGGCTCTCGTGCAACGTGACAGCCCCTGTTCCGTAAGAAAGCGCTGCATCTGATCCAAACCAATGCAGCGGCATGAGATCACCGCTGCCGCGTCAACACGGCGCAGGGCACGTTCGATGCCTGGCGCAGGCAAAGCCCTGCTTCTACGCGCGGGTGCGACAAGGTCGCATCGCCGGGTGGATTGCTACATCCGCCGGTGTCTTGCACCCGGCCATGCTCGCGCCTGGCGTCTCGCATCGCGCCCGATGGGGTGAGACAGATGTGAATCCGCCGATGCGGGCAGGCGCGTTGATAGCGCTCCCATCAGCATTTTTCGGCCGTTTGTGCACATGCGCGTCACTTCGGTGACGGCCACCCATACGCAGCGAGGCTGACCCGTTCAGTGCCATAGCCGCTGGCCGTTACCTACAACGGCACGCCTACCTGCCTTGCAATCGCCCGGGCCGCGCTACGGCCCGGGCGATGGATCGGCTGGATGCCTGCCTGCTGCGCCGTCACTGCGCATCGCCCACGCGTCAACCCGACGCGTCTTGTTCCTTCTTGTCCCACTGCCTTGAGACCCCCAAATGATCGCTCTTCTTCAACGGTACAACGTCGGCAAGCGCCTGAGCTTCGCCTTCGGCACGCTGATCCTGTTGTCGTGCGCACTTGTCGCCGCCGGCCTGCATACATTGGCGCAGGCCCGCGATCGCATGGACACGGTGGTCAACCGCAACATCACGATCATGCAGTACGCTCAGGACATGACCAACGCCACCTCGGTCATCGCCGTGCAGTTGCGCAACATCGTGTTGCCGACCTCGCAAGAAGACAATCTGCGCTTCTACGCCATCATCAAGAACCAGCTGAAGAGCTACGAAGACACGCGCCGCAAGCTGTATGCGTTTTCGGCCTCGCCCCAGGCCACCCAGATCCGCGAGCGGATCGACCTTGCCAGTGAGCAGGCCCGCGAGACCAGGGACACCGTCGTGCAGCTGGGCCTGACCGGCAAGGCTGATGAGGCACTCAAGCTGTTGCTGGAAAAGGCCGCACCGGGCACGCAGCAATGGCAGGATGCGTTGACGGAGTATTCGGATCTGCAGCGTCAGCGCACCCAGGAAGCCTATGTGGCCACGACGGCAGAAATGGCTCGCGGCCGTGCGCTGTTGATCGGCGGCGGCGTGGCGGTGGTGCTGTTCAGTACCCTGCTCGGCTTCCTGATCACCCGCAGCCTGGTGCGCCCGTTGACCCAGGCCACCCGCGCCGCCGAAGCGATCGCCAACGGCAATCTCGACAACGACGTACGCACGCAGTCCAACGACGAAACCGGCCGCCTGTTGCAGGCCATGGATCGCATGCAGGGCCAGGTGCGCAACCTCATCAGCGCGCAGCTGGACATGGCCAAGCGCCACGATGATGGTCAGATCAGCTTCCGCATGGATGCCGGCGCCTTCCCGGGCGACTTCGGCCGCATGGCCAAGGACACCAACGAGCTGGTCGCCGCGCACATCAAGGTCAAGATGCAGACCATCCACCTGGTGGAGCGCTATGCGATCGGTGACCTGAGCGAAGACATGCCGCAGCTGCCGGGCGAAAAAGCCGCCATCACCACGGCAATGAATCAGGTCAAATTGAACCTGTCGACGATGAACGCCGAGATCAAGCAGCTGGCACAGGCCGCCGCCAACGGCGACTTCACCGCGCGTGGCAATGCCGAGCAGTTCCAGTTCGACTTCCGCATCATGGTGGAAAGCCTCAACACCTTGATGGCCACCGCCGACGGCAACCTGCAGTCGTTGTCCGGCCTGCTGCAGTCGATCGCCGCCGGCGATCTCACCGCACGCATGAGTGGCCAGTACCAGGGCGTGTTTGCACAGATGCGCGACGACGCCAACGCCACCGCCGAACAGCTGGCCGGCATCGTGGGCCGCATCCAGACCGCTGCCGACGCGATCGGCCTGGCCTCGGGCGAAATCGCTTCCGGCAACCAGGATCTGTCGCAGCGCACCGAGCAGCAGGCCGCCAACCTGGAAGAAACCGCCGCCTCGATGGAAGAGCTCACCTCCACCGTCAAGCAGAATGCCGAACACGCCAGCCAGGCCAACCAGCTCGCCATCGGCGCGGCCGCAGTGGCGTCGCAGGGCGGCGATGTGGTGGCCAAGGTGGTCACCACCATGTCCGACATCCAGAGCTCGTCGAAGAAGATCGCCGAGATCATCAGCGTGATCGACGGCATCGCGTTCCAGACCAATATCCTGGCCTTGAATGCCGCGGTGGAAGCGGCGCGTGCCGGCGAACAGGGGCGCGGTTTCGCCGTGGTCGCCAGCGAAGTACGCACACTGGCACAGCGCTCGGCCGGTGCGGCCAAGGAGATCAAGCACCTGATCGACGACTCGGTCGACAAGGTCACCCAGGGGGCCACCCTGGTCGACCAGGCCGGCACCACCATGGCCGAAATCGTTGCCAGCGTGCAGCGCGTCACCAACATCATGGGCGAGATTTCCTCTGCGTCGCAGGAGCAGTACTCCGGCATCGAGCAGGTCAACCAGACCGTGACCCAGATGGACGAAACCACCCAGCAGAATGCCGCGCTGGTGGAAGAAGCCACCGCCGCCGCACGGGCAATGGAAGAACAGGCCCAGCAGCTCACCGAAGCGGTCGCCGTGTTCAAGGTTGCCGAACACGCACCGGTGGCGCGCCAGTTGTCGGCCATTGCCAATGCGCCCGCCAATGCCCGCAGCACACCGCGCCCGATCGCCCGCGCCAGCACGGCCGCGCCCGTGCGCCGCAGCACCGCGGGTGCGTCGGCAACGGCAAACGACGTGGGCGACTGGCAGGAGTTCTAAACCGCCAACAGGTGCTGTCAGCACATCGACAGCAGTGCACGCCAGTTGTTGCAACCGGCGTGCACGGTGCGCGGGATACATATGCTCGACACCACGCTCGAGCACGCGGCCGTGCAGTTCCGCATCCGCAGCAAGGTCACAACGGCACCGCACACGCGGTGCCGTTTTGCGTTGTGCGCGCCATGCCAACTGTCCGCAAGCCCGCATACACCGCGTCCGGCGTGAAAACGCACTTCACATCGCGCACCCCGGACTCTCTCGCGTTGCCTCCAAAACCGCGTTCAACGCGTGTTTTCTAGGGGAATTCCCGACACACCCCCACCAATTCCCTACCCCTTGTACACATGGCAGTCACGTGCCTGAGACCCGGCTTTACCGGCCAGCCCGGCTTGCCTCAATACAGCAGTTCTAACGCCGTTATCTGACCGACGCATCACACAAGGCATGACGTGCGACGCACTGCTCCAGCACTGCATCGCATGCCAGTCCACCTAACTGCACATTCGCTCAGGTCACCCAATGAATTCCTTTCTGCACCGCTTCAACGTCGGCAAGCGCCTCTCCCTGGCCTTCGGCGTGCTGATCCTTCTGTCCTGCGCGCTGGTGGCCGCCGGCCTGTACACGCTCAGCCAGGCGCGTGAGCGCCTGGACACCATCGTCAACCGCAACATGGCGATGATCCAGTACGCCACCGACATGCTGGACGCCAATGCCACCATCTCGTTGAACCTGCGCAACATCGTGCTGCCGACCACTGCCGAGCAGAATCGCCAGTTCGGTGATGCGATCGATGCGCAGCGGATTCGCTACAAGGAAGTGCGTGACAAGCTGTATGCCTTCCCCACCGATGCCCAAGGGCAGCGCATGCGCGATGCGCTGGATCTGGCGCGCGAACAGGCGCTATCGCACAACCAGCAGGTACGCGAACTGGGCACGGCCGGCAAGGTCGACCAGGCCATGCCGATCCTGATCCAGCGTGCCGCCCCAGCCACCCAGCGCTGGCAGGATGCGATCCGCACCTACTCCGAAGCGCAACGCAAGAGCAGCCAGGTCGCCTACACGCAGGCCAATGACGCCATGGCACGTGGTCGCAGCATGCTGATCGGCGGCGGCCTGGCCGTGGTGCTGCTGAGCGCCCTGCTGGCCTGGACGATCACCCGCAGCCTCACCGGCCCGTTGAACCGCGCCACCCGCGCCGCCGAGGCGATCGCCGACGGCCGGCTCGACAACCAAGTGCACAGCGAGGCCAGCGACGAAACCGGCCGCCTGCTGCAGGCAATGGACAAGATGCAGTCGCAGGTGCGCAACCTGATCACCGCGCAGCTGGACATGGCCAAGCGCCACGACAACGGCCAGATCAGCTTCCGCATGGATGCCGACGCGTTCCCGGGCGACTACGGCCGCATGGCCGGCGATACCAACGCCCTGGTCGACAGCCACGTCCAGGTGACGCTGCGTCTGGCACAGATCATGGGCCGCTACGCCATCGGCGACCTCAGCGAGGACATGGACGCGCTGCCCGGCGAAAAGGCCAGGCTGACCGACACCATGGCGCAGGTGAAAACCAACCTGGCCTCGATGAATCAGCAGATCAAGCAGCTGGCCCAGTCCGCTGCCGACGGCAACTTCGGTGCACGCGGCGATGCGGCGCAGTTCCAGTTCGATTTCCGCGTCATGGTCGAGAGCCTCAACCAGTTGATGGCTACCGCCGACGGCAGCCTGCAGTCGCTGTCGGGCATCCTGCGCGCGATTGCGGCGGGCGACCTGACCGCACGCATGGACGGCGAGTTCAAGGGCGTGTTCGCACAGATGCGCGACGACGCCAACGCCACCGCGACCCAGTTGTCCGGCATCGTCGGGCACATCCAGCACTCGGCCACCTCGATCAACGCCGCCGCCAGCGAGATCGCCGCCGGCAACCAGGATCTGTCGCAGCGCACCGAACAGCAGGCCGCCAACCTGGAGGAAACCGCCGCCTCGATGGAGGAACTCACCTCCACCGTGCGCCAGAACGCCGAAAGCGCACGCCAGGCCAATCAACTCGCCATCGGCGCCGCCAGCGTGGCCTCGCAGGGCGGCGAGGTGGTCAGCAAGGTGGTCGACACCATGAGCGGCATCGAGGCCTCGTCCAAGCGCATTGCCGACATCATCAGCGTCATCGACGGCATCTCGTTCCAGACCAACATCCTGGCCCTGAATGCAGCAGTGGAAGCGGCGCGTGCCGGCGACCAGGGCCGCGGCTTTGCGGTGGTCGCCTCCGAGGTGCGCACCCTGGCACAGCGTTCGTCGGCGGCGGCCAAGGAGATCAAGAGCCTGATCGACGACTCCGTGCAGCGGGTGGCCGACGGTTCGCAGCTGGTGGACCAGGCCGGCAAGACCATGGCCGAGATCGTGGCCAGCGTGCAGCGTGTCACCAACATCATGGGCGAGATCTCCGCCGCCTCGCAGGAACAGTCGGCCGGCATCGAGCAGGTCAACCAGACCGTCACCCACATGGACGAAGCCACCCAGCAGAACGCCGCGCTGGTGGAAGAAGCCACCGCCGCCGCCCGCGCGATGGAAGAACAGGCCCAGCAACTCACCGAGGCGGTGGCCGTGTTCAAGATCGTCGAGCAGGGCCCGGCCGCACGTCAGCCCGCGTCGATGGTCGCTGCGCCGGTCAACGCACGCTTTGCCGCCCGCCCGGCTGCCCGTGCCGGCAGCAACGCGGCCCCGCGCCGCAGCAACACCGGCAAGACGACGGTGGCAGCCACCGCCGATCCGAGCGACTGGCAGGAGTTCTGAGCCCCACCGCAACGCGTCACACCCGCAGTCTCCAGAAATACCATTCGAGCGCAGTTTGATTCGGTGACGAATCTTGAGGGTCGCTTCCTGGCGAGGGAAGCGGCCCTTTTTTTGTTCCGGGCATCTGTGGCCATCCGCCAGCGGGCGTCAGGCCACGCATCATGTGACGCGCCATACTTCATCAAAAACTAACAACTGACACATCGCTGGAGCCGCCCGATTAGGCAAGCGAACTGGACAATTGTGCGGATTTCGACACAAACCATCAATTAATTGCATAAACGGCCGCTATCGACTTCACGCATCCGTAACGCCCTCCCCCGGGCAAGGTCGATTCCTCATGCACTCCTTCAACCGCCTGTCCGTCGGCACCCGGCTGTCCGCGCTGCTGACCGTGGTGATCGCGCTCTCCCTCGGCCTGCTGGCCCTGACCATCTACCGCCAGTCCGCCGACGACATCGAATCCCAGGTCAAGGCCGAGCTGCGCTCCAGCACCCGGTTGATGCAGCAGTCGGTGGCGATGTACGACGTCACCCTGACCGAGGGCACCCAGCGCCTGGGCAGCGTGTTCGAGACCATGCTCCCCAGCGGCGAGCGCACTCTCGACACCGCCAGCACCGTCGCCATCGGCGCGCAGCAGACGCCGTCGCTGCGTGCCGGCAAGCAGGCACTGAATCTCAACTTCGACGCCGTGGATCGCTTCGCGCAGACCGCCGGCGGGGTCGCCACGATCTTTGCGCGCACCGGTGACGACTTCGTGCGCATCACCACCTCGCTGCGCAACAAGCAGAACGAGCGCGTGATCGGCACCCTGCTCGACCGCAAGGGCAAGGCCTACGCCGCGTTGTCGCAAGGCAAGGCCTTCACCGGCCAGGCGCAGCTGTTCGGCGAGCAGTACATGACCCATTACCAGCCGCTGCGCAATGCCGCTGGCGAGGTGATCGGCGCACTGTTCGTCGGGCGCAACTACACCCAGGGCCTGGCCGCGCTGAAGGCGCAGGTCAGCACCACCAAGCTGGGCCAGGACGGTTATTTCCTCATCGTCGACATGGCGCCGGGCGAGCACCAGGGCCAGGTCATCGCCGCACCGCCGGGCACACCGGCCACGCTGGCGGCGCTGGTGCCGGCCGAGCAACAACCGCTGCTGCAGTCGGTGCTGGACGGCAAGCAGCCCAGCGCCAACCTGCAGTTGCGCGATGCCCAGGGCAACGCCCAGGCCTTCGAAGTCACCGCCCAGCGCTACACGCCATGGCAGTGGGCGGTGATCGGCACCCAGCCGCGCAGCGCCATCGACGGCCCGCTGGACGAGCTGATGGGCAGCATGCTGCTGTTCTCGCTGGTGGTGCTGGGCCTGTGCATCGCAGTGGTCTTCATCGCCGCGCGCAAGATGGTCACCCGCCCGCTGCTGGCGGTAGAACGCGTGCTCGGCGATGTGGCTGCCGGGCGCCTGGACAACCCGATCGAGATCGACCGCCATGACGAACTGGGTCGCCTGCTGCTCAACGCGCGCGCCATGCGCGACGACCTGCGCGCGCGGCTGCAACGCGATCAGCTGATCGCCAGCGAAGCGCTGCGCGTGCGCACCGCGCTGGACGATGTCAGCACCAACGTGATGATCGCCGATGCCGATCGCCGCATCATCTACGTCAACCGCCCGCTGCAACGCATGCTCAAGAGCGTGCAGGACGAACTACGCCGCGACCTGCCCAACTTCGATGCCGATGCGCTGATCGATGCCAGCATCGACCAGTTCCATCGCAAGCCCGAGCACCAGGCACGCATGCTCGACCAGCTCACCGGCACCCACACCGCGCAGATCCATGTGGGTGGCCGCACCATGCGGCTGGTGGTCAACCCGGTGCTGGGCGCGGCCGGCGAGCGCATGGGCTTTGTGGTCGAATGGGCCGACCGCACCCAGGAAGTCCAGGTGGAACAGGAGGTCGCACGTATCGTGCAGGCCGCCGCCGCCGGCGACCTGAGCGAGCGCGTCGGCCTGGAAGGCAAGCAGGGCTTCCTGCTGCTGCTCGCCCAGCAACTCAACGCGCTGCTGGACAACAATGCGGACGGGCTGTCGCGCGTGTCCGCCCTGCTCTCTGCGTTGTCGCAGGGCGATCTGACCGCGCGCATGGATGGCGACCTGCAAGGCGTGTTCGCCACCATCCGCGACGATGCCAATGCCACTGCCGACCAGCTCGCCGGCATCGTGCGCCGGATCAAGGACTCCTCGCTGGCGATCAACTCGGCCGCCACCGAGATCGCCACCGGCAATGGCGAC
Organism: Xanthomonas sp. NCPPB 3218; assembly: GCF_056725185.1. Lineage (NCBI taxonomy): Bacteria > Pseudomonadati > Pseudomonadota > Gammaproteobacteria > Lysobacterales > Lysobacteraceae > Xanthomonas > Xanthomonas sp. NCPPB 3218. The sequence continues at coordinate 2,229,132 of NZ_CM161516.1, read as the reverse complement.
CTGTCGCGTCGCACCGAACAGCAGGCCGCGGCCCTGGAAGAAACCGCCGCCTCGATGGAGGAGCTCACCGCCACCGTCAAGCAGAATGCCGACAACGCCGACCAGGCAAACCGCCTGGTGCTGGACGCCGCCGGCGTGGCGGCCCAGGGCGGCGATGTGGTCGGGCGCGTAGTCACCACCATGGCCGACATCGACACCTCGTCCAAGAAGATCGCCGAGATCATCGGCGTCATCGACGGCATCGCCTTCCAGACCAATATCCTGGCCTTGAACGCGGCAGTGGAAGCCGCGCGCGCCGGCGAACAGGGACGCGGCTTCGCCGTGGTCGCCTCGGAAGTACGTACGCTCGCACAGCGTTCGGCCGGCGCAGCCAAGGAGATCAAGCACCTGATCCAGGACTCGGTCACCCGCATCGGCAACGGCGCCGCACTGGCGTCCGAAGCCGGCAGCACCATGCAGCAGGTGGTCAGCTCGGTGCAGCGCGTCACCGACATCATGAGCGAGATCACCAGCGCCTCGCGCGAGCAGGCCGCCGGCATCATCCAGGTCAACCAGACCGTCACCCAGATGGACGAAAGCACCCAGCAGAACGCCGCCCTGGTGGAAGAAGCCACCGCGGCTGCACGCGCGATGGAAGACCAGGCCGCGCAACTGGTGGATGCAGTGGCTGTGTTCCGCCTGGAACAGCAGGACCAACTGAACACCTTGCTGGCCAACGCACGCCACGCCTACACCTGATGCGGCAAACGACGACAGCGCGCCCGTCGAGTATCTGATTCGAGGGCGCGCTGCCCTCGCCGCTTGCGGGACAGGCCATCAATCCGTCAGTGGAGACTGCGCCTCGTCGTTTAGGCGCGATCCGCTGATTGAATCAAAAGCTCAGTGAGTCGAGTGCGCGGTGCCCTCACCGCTCGCGGGACACGCCGTGCATCCGTCCATGGAGGCTGCTTGACGGCATCCATGCCGCCAAGGGTCCCGCAACCGGCGAGGACACCGCGCCAGACAGTTAGTCGGCTGCTTTCTTGAAAGCGTGTTGCTCGGCTTGCGGCAGCAGACGCGACTTTTGCAGCTTGCGTGTTGACAGCCAGTTTGCTGCGCGGCTTGCGACGGGAAAATGGTCAGAGGCTGATCGAACGCTTAGTGATCCGACCAGCACATGTCATGCATCGCTTCCCCTATGCATACCGACCATCTCAACTGGTCCTTGCCCGCTCACCGTCGCGGGACCTTACGCGGCATGGATGCCGCGTAAGAGCCTACAGGGACGTACTTGCGGCGTGTCCTGCGATGGTGGGCGGGCAAGGGCCCTGCAGCCAACCCGCAGATCACCCGCTCTGCGACTTATATATCTGCACTACCCAAGTCCATCGAAACACGGCAACTAAAAAAGAGGCCTGGAACCGTGCACACCGACCATTTCCACTGGCCCCTGTCCGCCCACCGTCGCGGGACCTTTCGCGGCATGGATGCCGCGCCAGCGCCTAGATGGATGCACTTGCAGCGTGTTCTGCGATGGTGGGCGGGCAAGGGCCCTGCAGCCAAGCGGCAGCACCACGCGCTCTACACTTGATCCATGTGCACTATTAGCCGCTGGGAACACAACGCCCAAAGCAACCAAGGCTTCACGCAATAGTTTTTGTCAGCCGCTCTTAAAGATTTCGCTTTGCCGCCGATATCAAGGCGACGCCGGGACAACCGTTCCGGCGGCTTCCCGCATCTACTGTGCCTGTGCCCATGTCCCAAGGCGATACCTCAGAGCTGGACCACGACGCCGACCACCTCGCCGAAGGTGACGAGCGCTATCTGCTGCGCAACAAACGGCAGATCCGTGGCCTGCTACGCCAGTTGCTCGACCAGCGCGCCATCGTGACCATGCATGTGGCCGGGCGCGACATGGCCGTGCCCACCGCCGTGCTCGAGGTGGACGAAGACGACGACTGCGTGATTCTGGACGGCAGCCATAACGAGGCCTCCAACCGCGCCATCCAGGACGCCAGGTACCTGCTGTGCTACGCACAACTGGAACGGGTCAATATCCGCTTCCGCCTGGAAACGCCCGAGCGGCTGGAGCGCGACATCCACGTCGCCTTCCGCGCCGAGCTGCCCGAGGCGATGTATCACCTGCAGCGTCGCGAGTCGTACCGGCTGGAAACGCCGATCACCGACTCGCCCGTCTGCATCATTCGCCAGGACGAGGCACAGGGCGGCAATCTCAACCTGCAGCTGCGCGTGATCGATATCAGCAGCGGTGGCCTGGCGGTCTCGCTCACCGATGGCATGCCCCTGCTCGAACCGCAGCGCACCTACCGCAATTGCACGCTGCAACTGCCCGACACCGCGCCGATCACCCTGCCGCTGACGGTGTGCAGCCAGTACAAGCAGACCCTGCCCAACGGCAGCGAAGGTTTCCGTGTCGGCATGCAGTTCAGCGACCTGCCGCGCGGTGCCGACGAGACCATCCAGCGCTATATCTTCCGGGTCGACCGCCAGCGCAATGCGCGCAAGAGCGGCGTGTTCTGAACCCACCCGCACCAGCTGCGGCGCACGGCTAAAGTTGCCCTGCGCTGCGCCGATGTTGCTAGGGCAATCCTCATCCGCATGCTTTTCCTATAGCTGCAATCCGACACTCAGCCGCAACGCCCGGAGTTTCCATGAACGACAAAAGCACGACCACCGGCACCGGTGGTGAATTCCTCAGCTTCGCCCTGGGCGAAGAACACTACGGCGTGGACATCCTGAAGGTGCAGGAAATCCGCGGCTACGATTCGGTCACCCGCCTGCCCGACGCACCGGATTACATCAAGGGTGTGATCAACCTGCGCGGCACCATCGTGCCGGTGATCGACCTGCGCCTGAAGCTGCGCCTGAAAGAAGCGCGCTACGACGCCTTCACCGTGATGATCGTGCTCAACGTCGAAGACCGCGTGGTCGGCATCGTGGTGGACAGCGTCTCGGACGTGATTCCGCTCAACGACGACCAGATCCGCCCCACCCCCGAATTCGGCGCCTCGGTCGACACCCGCTTCATCTCGGGCATCGGTACCCAGGACGATCGCATGCTGATCCTGCTCGATATCGAGACCCTGCTGGACAGCACCGAGCTCGGACAGCAGCAGCTAGCCGAAGAAGCGGCCTGATTCAGACCATCTGGTGTCGGGAGCTTCCCGACACGAGACGCACAACGAAGTTGAAGTGAGATAGAAATCACATTTTTCGGATTCAAGTTGAACGGCGGCTAGCCGATAGCTGAATAGAAGCCCGCGTACACAAACGGGTCACCGTTCGACTTTTGATTCTGGAGAATCCCTATGAAGTTCCTGCTCTCGCTCCTCCCCGTCGCTGCTCTCGTGATTGTTGCTCCCACGCTGTCGGCTCAGTCGCAGGAAATGATTCCGCCGGAAATGGCGACCCGTTTCGTCGGCAAGGACGGCATGGTGTGCGGCAAGGTCGAAAAGGCCAAGTACGCCCAGAGCTCGGAAGGTGAACCCACCTTCCTGTACATGGGCGGCATGTTCCCGCGTCACACCTTCTCGGCCCGCATCGACGGCGCCAACCGCGGCAAGTTCAGCTTTGCCCCGGAAAGCCTGGAAGGCAAGGACGTCTGTGTGCTCGGCAAGATCCAGCGCGACAGCTCGCGTGCCGAAATCGAAGTCAGCTCGCCGGCCAGCCTGAAGCTGGCCACCATCAAGTAATCGCCCCGCAGATCGCCACGCCCTCGTGCGTGGCGATCTGCCGTTTGCGGTTATGCGCACTGACTTCTATCGGGGAATCGTGTCAATGCAATGGATCAACAATCTCAAACTGATGCCCAAGCTGATGCTGGCGTTCGGCATCGTGCTGCTGATCATGCTGGTGCAGGGCATCATCGCCTATGCGGGCCTGGCGTCGCTCAATAACGTCACCCGCGACCTGGCCGGCAACACCATGTCCAGCGTGCGCGAAGCAGGCGACCTGCGCGGCATGCTCGGCGAATATCGAAATGCGGCCTATCAAAATCTGGTGCGCGCCAGCGACTCGGTCAAGCAGGAAGCCAAGGTCCGCGCCAAGCGGCTCCATGGCGAAATCGATGCCACGATCAAGGGCTATCCCCGTCTGATCGAGAGCCCGCAGCAGAAGAAGCTGTTCGACGTGTTCGTGGCCGACTGGAAGAAGGCAGCCGCGTCCTACGCCAGCGTCGACGAAATGATCGAGCTCAATCTGCCCGACGATGCCGTCGACACCTTCGTCGGCGAGACCCGCACCCTGCACAACAAGGCCAAGGATTCGCTGGCCGCATTGATCGTCGAAGACAACAAGTTGGCGCAGGCTGCCAAGAGCAAGGCCGAAAAGGTCCATGCCACCTCGGTCTCGCTGACCGTGATGGTGCTGTTGATCGGCATCGCCGGTGGCCTGGGCCTGGCATTCCTGTTCGCACGCTCCATCGTCAAGAGCATGCGCGGCGCCGTGTCCACCGCCACCGAAATCGCCAGCGGCAAGCTCGATGGCCAGATCAATGTGCAGGGCCAGGACGAAGTGGGCGAACTGATGCGCTCCATGCACCGCATGCAGCGCGACCTGAAGGAACGCATCGAACGCGATCAGAAGATCGCCGACGAAAACCTGCGTATCCGCACCGCGCTGGACGAATCGTCCACCGGCACCTTCATCACCAATGCCGATCGCACCATCATCTACGCCAACGAGGCGTTCATGAAGATTGTGACGCATTACGAAGGCAGCATCCGCCTGGCATCGTCCGACTTCGATGCGAACAAGATCATCGGCCAGCACATCAGCTATCTCGGCATGCCCGAATCGACCGTGCGCAAGGCCATCGCAGCACTGGAACGCGACGGCATCACCAGCTTCGAAGAGCGCTATGGCGAGTTCGTGGTGACCCAGACCGTCACCTCGATCAAGAACGAGCACGGCGAAAGCACCGGCGAGGTCTGCGAGTGGCGCGACCGCACCATCGAAGTCCAGGTCGAAGAAGAAGTCGCCCGCATCGTGCGTGCCGCCGCCAGCGGCGACATGAGCGGCCGGGTGGAAACCGACGGCAAGCAGGGCTTCTTCCTGCAGCTGGCCCAGCAGCTCAACGGCCTGCTGGATGCCAATGCCGGCAGCCTGGAGCAGATCTCGGCATTGCTGTCGGCGCTGTCGCGCGGTGACCTGACCGTGCGCATGCATGGCGAATTCAGCGGCGTGTTCGCGCAGATGCGCGACGATGCCAATGCCACCGCCGAGCAGCTGGCCGACATCGTCGGGCGCATCAAGGTCTCGTCCACGGCGATCAACTCGGCGGCCGGCGAGATCGCCTCCGGCAACAGCGATCTGTCGCATCGTACCGAGCAGCAGGCCGCCAATCTGGAAGAAACCGCCGCCTCGATGGAGGAGCTCACCTCTACCGTCCGGCAGAACGCCGAAAGCGCCCGCCAGGCCAACCAGCTGGCCATCGGCGCCACCGGCGTGGCCTCGCAGGGCGGCGAGGTGGTCTCGCAGGTGGTCACCACCATGTCGGGCATCGAAGCTTCGTCCAAGAAGATCGCCGACATCATTTCGGTGATCGACGGCATCGCGTTCCAGACCAACATCCTGGCCCTGAACGCGGCGGTGGAAGCCGCCCGTGCCGGCGAACAGGGTCGCGGCTTTGCCGTGGTCGCCTCGGAAGTGCGTACGCTGGCACAGCGCTCGGCCGGTGCCGCCAAGGAGATCAAGGGCTTGATCGACGACTCCGTGCACAAGGTGGCCGAGGGCTCGGCCCTGGTACGCAAGGCCGGTGCAACCATGGCCGAGATCGTGGCCAGCGTGCAGCGCGTGACCGACATCATGGGCGAGATCTCCGCCGCCTCGCAGGAACAGTCGACCGGCATCGAGCAGGTCAACCAGACCATCACCCAGATGGACGAGACCACCCAGCAGAACGCCGCCCTGGTGGAAGAAGCCACTGCGGCCGCACGCTCGATGGAAGAACAGGCCGGCCACCTGGCCGAAGCGGTGTCGGTGTTCAAGCTGGACGAGCCGGCCGCTCAGGCCGCTCCGGCCGCGCGCGTACGCCCGGTCGCCTCGCGCCCGGTCGCGGTGAAGTCCGCAGCCAAGGCGGCGACGCGTGAAGCCACCCCATCGCGCCCGGCCAAGCCGCAGGCCGCGCTGGCCGACGGTAACTGGCAGGAGTTTTAAGCCGCTGCTGTCTCCCCACAAAGCCCCGGCACTGCCGGGGCTTTGTGTATCTGCCCCCGGCGCAGCGCGCACTGCCCTGCCGCCGGCTGCGATCGCACCGCCCGCGCAGCGCCGTGCACCGCCAGCGGACCCGGCTGTCTGCAATGCACGATTGGTGCTTCAGTTGCATGACCACATGGCCGATATCCAGTCATAGCTAACGACGCGTATGGATATGACGACCACCTCGACTCCCGCTTCAGACACACGCGAATTTGATTTTGGCGACCGCGATTTCAAGCGCGTCTGCGACCTGATCTATCAGCGTGTCGGCATCGCCCTGGCTCCGGCCAAGCGCGACATGGTGTATGGCCGGTTGTCGCGTCGCCTTCGCGTGCTCGGCCTGCGCTCCTTCCGCGACTACCTGGACCAGCTGGAAGCAGGCAACGACGAGGAGGAATGGCAGGCGTTCACCAACGCGCTGACCACCAACCTGACCTCGTTCTTCCGCGAGCCGCACCACTTCGACAAGCTGCGCGAAGAACTACAAAAGCGCGCCTCGCAGGCACCGTTGAAGATCTGGTCGTGCGCGGCCTCCACCGGCGAAGAGCCCTACTCCATCGCCATCACCGCCTGCGAAGCCTTCGGCACCTTGACCCCGCCGGTCAGCATCGTCGCCACCGACGTCGACACCCAGGTGCTGGAGACCGCCTCGCGCGGCGTCTACGCCATCGACCGCGTCGCCTCGCTGGACGCATCGATCAAGCGCAAGTACTTCCAGCGCGGCAGCGGCCCCAACGAAGGCAAGTGCCGGGTGATCCCGGCATTGCGCCAGCTCATCGAATACCGCCAACTGAACCTGCTGGCACCGCGTTACGACGTGGGCGGCCCGTATGCGGCGTTGTTCTGCCGCAACGTGATGATCTACTTCGACAAACCGACCCAGCGCGGCATCCTGTCGCGGCTGGTCAGCCACATGGGCGACGACGGTCTGCTCTACACCGGGCATTCGGAGAACTACCTGCACGCGGCCGATCTGATCCAGCCGTGCGGGCGCACGCTGTATCGGCGCAGCCCGCGCGCGGGAGCGTCTGCATGAGTACCGCCGTGCAGGTCGACGATGTCATGCGCTACCGCGATTCGCGGTTCCAGACCATCACCGCCAAGCTGTTGCCCACCCAGTACCTGGTGGTCGACGACGACACCGCGTTGACGACCACCTTGGGATCGTGCGTTGCCGCCTGCCTGCGCGACCCGGTCCTGAAGATCGGCGGCATGAATCACTTCCTGTTGCCGGAAGGACAGGTCGGCGATGGCGCACCCGCGCGTTATGGCAGTTATGCGATGGAGTTGCTGATCAACGACATGCTCAAGCGCGGCGCGCATCGCAAACGTATCGAAGCCAAGGTCTTCGGCGGCGCCAACGTGCTCAAGGGCTTCACCAGCAACCCGGTCGGCACCCGCAACGCCGAGTTCGTGCGCCAGTACCTGCAGGCCGAACACATTCCCATCATTGCCGAAGATCTGTGCGGCATCCATCCGCGCAAGGTGTGGTTCTTCCCGACGACCGGACGCGTGGTCGTGCAGCGCTTGCCGCATGCACACGAAGCCGAAGTCGCCGCCGCCGAATCGGCCGTGCGCGCCCGTCTGTCCAAAGCACCGGTTACCGGTGGAGTGGAGTTGTTCGAATGACGCTGGAAACCCCTGTGCGTGTATTGATCGTCGACGACTCGGCGGTCGTACGCCAGATGCTGACCGAAATTCTTTCGCGCGATGCAGGCATCGAGGTGATCGGCTCGGCCGCCGACCCGATCCTGGCGCGCGAAAAGATCAAACGCCTCAATCCGGACGTGATCACGCTGGATGTGGAAATGCCGCGCATGGACGGTCTGGTGTTTCTGGAAAACCTGATGCGCCTGCGCCCCACCCCGGTGGTGATGATTTCGTCGCTGACCGAGCGCGGCGCCGACACCACCTTGCAGGCCTTGTCGCTGGGTGCGGTGGATTTCGTCTCCAAGCCCAAGATCGACGTCGCACGCGGGCTGGAAGGCTACGCGGAAGAAATCGTCAGCAAGGTCAAGATGGCCTCCAAGGCCAAGGTCAGCGCGCTCAATCGTCCCAGCGCGCCCAAGGTCACCCTGGACATGCAGTCCGCACCGGTTCCCGGCAGCGCGCTGCGCTTCCGCACCACCGACCGCCTGATCGCCATCGGCGCATCGGCCGGCGGCACCGAAGCCCTGCGCGTGGTGCTCGAACACATGCCCGCCGATGCCCCGGCGGTGGTGATGACCCAGCATCTGCCGGCCAGCTTCAGCACCGCCTTCGCCGAACGCCTCAATCGCCACTCGGCGATGTCGGTGCGCGAGGCCAGCGATGGCGAGGCGATCCTGCCGGGTCACGCCTACCTGCCGCCGGGCGGCCAGCACCTGCGCATCATCCGCGACGGTGCGCGCTGGCGCTGCCGCATCGACGACGGCCCGCCGGTCAATCGCCACAAGCCGGCGGTGGACGTGCTGTTCCGCTCCGTCGCCGCCAACGCCGGCCCGAATGCGGTCGGCGCCATCCTCACCGGCATGGGCGACGACGGTGCACGCGGCCTGCTGGAAATGTTGCAGGCCGGTGCGCCCACGCTGGTGCAGGACGAAGCCAGCAGCGTGGTGTGGGGCATGCCAGGCGCCGCCTACAAGCTCGGCGCCGCGCAGGAAGTGGTGCCGCTGAGCCGCGTTGCCGAGCGCCTGATCGCGCTGTCGGCACAGGCGCGTTGATCCGGCATGACCGTTCGTCCCCCGCATCCGGCTGAACAGGCGGCGGTTCCCGGCGTCGCGGTAACCGCATCGCTGGCGACGGCGGAGACACCGGCAGATCACGCGCCCCTTCCCAGGACGTTCAAGGTCGGCCCGATCACCGCTGGCGTGAGCAGGCCGGACGAACATCCCGATGCCACGCGCTCGCGCCTGCTGGCCGAAGCGCTGGACGGCAGCAGCAGTGCGATCCTGATCTGCGATCTGCAATCGCGCCTGCTCTACGCCAACGACGGCTTCCAGCGCATGTTCGGCTATACCGAGGCCGAACTGGTCGGCAAGCGTCCCTCGGACGTGCTGACCCGCGCGCAAAGCGACCAGGACGAGGTGGCGCGCATCCGCGACCGCGCCGATGCGTTGCAGCAGACCCAGGCCGACCTGCTGGTATACCGCAAGGACGGCACGCCGCTGTGGATTTCGCTCAACTTCAATCCGATCTACGACGCCAGGCATCTGCCGTCGCATTACGTGGCGGTGCTGACCGACATCACCGACACCAAGATGCATGAGGTGCTGCAGCACCGCGTGCTCGAGGCGCTGGTGCAGGAACGGCCGCTGATCGAGGTGATGACGCTGATCTGCACCGAGGTCGAGCGCATCGCACCGGACGTGCTGGCCACGGTCATGAGCGCGGACAACCAGGGCTGCCTGCATTCGCTGGCCGCGCCCAGCCTGCCGCCGGAATATGCCGATGCGGTCAACGGACTGAAGATCGCGCCGGGTGCAGGCGCCTGCGGTACGGCCGCCTGGCGCGGCCGCCCGGTAATGGTGGAAGACATCGCCACCGACCCGCTGTTTGCGCAATTCCGCGAACTGCTGCTGCCGATGGGTCTGCGCGCGTGCTGGAGCACACCGATCCGCTCCAACAGCGCACGCGTGCTCGGTACCTTCGCGCTGTACTACCGCAAGGCGCAGCGTGCCGATGCCTGGCACGTACGCCTCACCGATCTGTGCCAGCAGTTGTGCACACTGGCGCTGGAACGCGAACAGATCCGCCAGCGCGTGCATCAACTGGCGTTCTACGATGCGCTGACCGGCCTGCCCAACCGCATCATGTTCAGCGCACGCGCCGAGCAAGCCCTGACACAGGCCGAATACGCCGGCGAACCGGCCACGTTGATGTTCATCAACATCGACCGCTTCAAGTTGATCAACGACAGCCAGGGCCATGCCGCCGGCGATGGCCTGTTGCGCGACATCGCCTTGCGCATCGGCGAACAGCTGACCGCCACCGCCATGCTGGCGCGCCTGGCCGGCGACGAATTCGCGCTCGCGCTGCCGCAATGCAGTGCCGAGCAAGCCAGTGCCGCCGCAGAACGCGTGCTGGGCACCATCGCCAGGCCGTTGCCGGTCGGGCACATGACCGTGCATCCGTCGGCCAGTATCGGCGTGGCGATGTTTCCCGAAGATGGGCGCGACATCAACATCCTGCTGCGGCATGCCGATCTGGCCATGAACCGCGCCAAGCAGGAAGGCGGCGGGCGGTTCCGTTTCTTCAGTTCCGACATGAACCGCATGGCGCAGGAACGCGTTGCGCTGGAAGCGGAGCTGCGCCAGGCGATCGACCGCGATCAACTGCAGTTGCACTACCAACCGCAGTTGCACAGCGCCGCACCGCACGCGCTATACGGCGTGGAAGCGCTGTTGCGTTGGAATCATCCGCAGATGGGCGCCATTTCGCCGGCGCGGTTCCTGCCCGTGGCCGAAGAGCAAGGCATGATGCCGCAGCTCAACGACTGGGTGCTGCGCAGTGCCTGCCGGCAGATCGCCGATTGGCGCAAGCGTGGCGTGCCGGTGTCGCGCGTGTCGGTGAACCTGTCGGCGAGCAGCTTCGAAAGCCCGCGCATGCTCAGCGACCTGTTGCGCCTGATCGCCGACATGGGCGCGCAGCCCTCCGACCTCACGCTGGAAATGACCGAGAGCGTGATGCTCTCCGGGCAACCCGGCGTCCTGGAAAACCTGCACGCCATCCGCGAAGCCGGCATCTCGTTGTCGCTGGACGACTTCGGCACCGGCTACTCCAGCCTGAGCCACCTGCATCGCCTGCCGATCGACGAGCTCAAGCTGGACATGAGCTTCGTGCGCGACATCGAACACAGCGAAGACGCCCGCGCCCTCACCACCTCGGTGCTGCGCATCGGCGAGCATCTGCGCAAGCACGTGGTTGCCGAAGGCGTGGAAAACGAAGCCCAACGCCTGTTCCTCGCCGACCTCGGCTGCGAAGTGCTGCAGGGCTATCTGTTTTCGCGGCCATTGCCGGCGGCGGCACTGGAAGCCTGGCTGGGTGCGCAGTCTTAGAGCGGCTCACGACAACCATGTCGTGGTTTGTCAGGCTGTTCTCCTAGCGTTTTATGCCGGCATCAGCAGATCGAAGCAAATTGCCGGAAGGCAAAGCATCTGATCTGGTGCTTCTGTGCAGGGCCCTTGCCGCCCACCCTCGCAGGACACGCTGCAAGTACATCCCTGTAGGCGCTTACGCGGCATCCATGCCGCGCAAGGTCCGGCGACGGTGCGCAGGCAAGGACCAAGTGAGGTGGTCGGTGCTCATCGTTGCAAGCAGCGCCAACTGAGGTGGCCGGTGCTCATGCTTGCAGGCAACACACGGTGTCGTTCTGATCGCCAGATCAGCGGCACATCATGAGAGCGATGCCTGTGCCTGACTGTTGTCTTCAAGCGCGCGCCTTTGCATCCGCGTCGAATCCGATGCCACGGTGCGCTTCAACCAACCCAGCAATTGCGCAGTGACGAAGGCCGGATTCTCCAGCGATGCGATGTGCCCGGCATCGGGGATCAGCTCATAGTCGCACCCGATCACCTCGGCCATCAGCCACAGCTCTTCGGGCGGGCGCGGAATATCGTCTGCGCCGCCAAGCAGGAAGGTGCTGGCCGGATTCAGCGCGGACATCGCCTCCAGGCGATCCGCGCGCCCGAAGATCAGCCGGCCCAGCGGCACGATGGAGGTGCGCAACTGCTCGGCAGACAGCGCGGCCAGACGCTGCGCAAACGCAGCCGGCAGCGCGGAATTCAGATCGATGCCGGGGCGGAAAAAGATCGGCATGATCGCCTCGATCAACGCAGGCGTCACCTGCCCGGCTGCTTCGATCGCATCGAGCAAAGCGAAATAACGCGTTTGCGTGGCCTGCGGCTCGGCACCCAGGAAGGTATCCATCAGCACCAGGCTGCGCACGCGCTGCGGTGCCAGCAGCGCCAGCTCGGCGCCCCACATGCCGCCGACCGACAGGCCGACCACTGCGCATTGCGGTAGCTCCAGCGCATCAAGCAACAGCAGCATCTGCCTGGCAAGGTCGCCCACCGTCTGCGTGCCCGCTGGCAGTGCCGCCGATTGCCCGTGCCCCCACAACTCGGGAACGATGACCCGATAGTGCGGCGAGAGCGCCTGGATCTGCGGTTCCCACATGGCCGCGTCCCAGAGATAACTGTGGCCAAGCAACACCGGAAACCCTTGACCGTATTGTGCGTAGTGCAGCGTTTGACCAGCGATCGTGCAAGTAGGCATTGGAGATCAATCAGAGCGATGGGAGCGGCGCCACTCTAGACCTGCCGACTTCAGATTTTTGTTGCAATGCGACAGACGAGTTAACTGCGATTGCCTTAACTCCCGGCATTGCGCAGCTAAAACGAAGTCATCGCCCGAATAACGAAAAACGCCCGGCATTGCCGGGCGTTTTTCGAACAGGTGAGCAACCAACTGGATCAGGCAGCGACGGTATCGGCCACGTCCTGATATTCCTGGATCTGATCGAAGTTCATGTAGCGGTAGATTTGATCGCCACTGGTCTTGATCACGCCCACATCGGCCATGTACTCGTCCTTGGTCGGGATGCGGCCCAGACGCGAGCAGATCGCCGCCAGTTCCGCCGAACCCAGGTACACGTTGGTATTGCGGCCCAGACGATTCGGGAAGTTACGCGTGGAGGTGGAGAACACCGTGGCGCCCTCGCGTGCCTGCGCCTGGTTGCCCATGCACAGCGAGCAGCCCGGCATTTCCATACGCGCGCCGGCAGCGCCGAAGGTGCCGTAATGGCCTTCCTTGGTCAGCTCGGAGGCGTCCATCTTGGTCGGCGGTGCAACCCACAGACGGGTCGGGATATCGCGCTTGCCTTCCAGCAACTTGGCAGCGGCACGGAAGTGACCGATGTTGGTCATGCATGAACCGATGAACACCTCGTCGATCGCCGCACCGGCCACGTCGGACAGCGTCTTGACGTCGTCCGGGTCGTTCGGGCACGCCACGATCGGCTCGTGGATGTCGGCCAGGTCGATCTCGATGACGGCGGCATACTCGGCGTCGGCATCGGGCTGCAGCAGCTGCGGATCGGCCAGCCACTCTTCCATCTTCTTGATGCGGCGGCCCAACGTGCGCGCATCGGCATAGCCTTCGGCAATCATCCAGCGCAGCAGGGTGATGTTGCTGGTCAGGTATTCGATGATCGGCGCCTTGTCCAGGTGCACGGTGCAACCGGCCGCCGAACGCTCGGCCGAGGCATCGGACAGCTCGAACGCCTGCTCCACCTTCAGGTTCGGCAGGCCTTCGATTTCCAGGATGCGGCCGGAGAAGATGTTCTTCTTGCCCTGCTTGGCCACGGTCAGCAGACCGTCCTTGATTGCGTACAGCGGGATCGCGTTGACCAGGTCACGCAGCGTCACGCCCGGCTGCATCTCACCCTTGAAGCGCACCAGCACGCTCTCGGGCATGTCCAGCGGCATCACGCCGGTGGCGGCGGCGAAGGCCACCAGGCCGGAGCCGGCCGGGAACGAAATGCCGATCGGAAAACGCGTGTGCGAGTCGCCACCGGTACCGACGGTGTCGGGCAGCAGCATCCGATTGAGCCAGCTGTGGATCACGCCATCGCCCGGACGCAGCGACACGCCGCCACGGGTGGAGATGAACTCCGGCAAGGTGTGGTGGGTCTTGACGTCGACCGGCTTCGGATAAGCGGCGGTGTGGCAGAACGACTGCATCACCAGGTCGGCCGAGAAGCCCAGGCAAGCCAGGTCCTTCAACTCGTCGCGGGTCATTGGGCCGGTGGTGTCCTGCGAGCCCACCGAGGTCATCTTCGGCTCGCAATAGGTACCCGGGCGCATGCCCTGCCCTTCCGGCAAGCCGCAGGCGCGGCCGACCATCTTCTGCGCCAGCGAAAAGCCCTTGCCGGTGTCCGGCGGGTCCATCGGCAGGCGGAACAGGTCAGAGGCCGGCAGGCCCAGGAACTCGCGCGCCTTGGCGGTCAGGCCGCGGCCGACGATCAGCGGAATGCGGCCACCGGCGCGCACTTCGTCGAACAGCACGTCCGACTTCATCGCGAACTCGGCGATCACCTGCCCGTTCTTCAGCGCCTTGCCGTCGTACGGCCGCAGCTCGACCACATCGCCGTGCTCCATCTGCGACACGTCCAGCTCGATCGGCAACGCGCCGGCGTCTTCCATCGTGTTGTAGAAGATCGGGGCGATCTTGCTGCCCAGGCACACGCCGCCGAAGCGCTTGTTCGGAATGAACGGAATGTCCTCGCCGGTCCACCACAGCACCGAGTTGGTCGCCGACTTGCGCGAGGAACCGGTACCGACCACATCGCCCACGTAGGCGACCAGATGGCCCTTGTCCTTGAGATCGGCGATGGCCTGGATCGGGCCGCGCTTGCCGTCTTCTTCCGGCTCGAAGGCCGCGCCGTCGCGCTTGTTCTTCAGCATCGCCAGCGCGTGCAGCGGGATGTCCGGGCGCGTGGTCGCATCCGGGGCCGGCGACAGGTCGTCGGTGTTGGTCTCGCCCGGCACCTTGAACACGGTGACGGTCATGCTCTGCGGCACTTCCGGCTTGCTGGTGAACCACTCGGCATCGGCCCAGCTCTGCAGCACGGCCTTGGCATGCGCATTACCGGCTTCGGCCTTTTCCTGCACGTCGTGGAAGGCATCGAACACCAGCAAGGTGTGCTTGAGCGCTTCGGCGGCGGTGGCGCCCAGCTCGGCGTTGTCGAGCAGGTCGATCAGCGGCTGGATGTTGTAGCCACCCAGCATGGTGCCGAGCAGCTCGGTTGCACGCGTCGGGCTGATCAGCGCGGTTTTCTCGGTGCCGAAGGCCACCGCGGCCAGGTACGAAGCCTTGACCTTGGCGGCATCGTCCACGCCAGCCGGCACGCGCTGGCTGAGCAGCTCGACCAGGAACTCTTCTTCGCCCGCCGGCGGAGCCTTCAGCAGCTCGATGACCTCAGCGGTCTGCTGCGCGGTCAGCGGCAGCGGCGGGATACCGAGCGCGGCGCGCTCTGCAACGTGGTGGCGGTAGGCTTCCAACATGCGGATTCTCCGAAAGACAACAGTGAATGTGTAGACGCGAAACGTGGATCAGCTTGCGGGTTTGGGAACAACGATCTTCAAACCCTTGAAGTAGTCGCGGAAAAAGCCCTCGTCGCGGGTGATCAACCCGTCGCACTGGAGCAGCGCGTGGGCGCCGATCAGGAAATCGGCCACCACCCGCTCGCGTTTGCCGCCGCGCGCGCGGAAGCGCTTGTTCATATGGCCGGCGCGCACCGCCGCCGCTTCCTGGGTGGCTTCGTAACGCACCCCGATCGAGGCCAGGGTTTCCATCAGGTCGACCTGGGTATCGAGCATGGCCAGCACCTCGGCCACCACCGCATCGCAGACCACCACCTCGTCGCGCGCCAGCGCATCGCCGATGCAGATCTCCGACACTTCGCCGTAGACCGCATCGCCGACCAGGATGTCCAGCAGCACCGATGAATCCAGGGCGATCATGGGTCGAATGGATCCCCGGGGGCGCGGCCGCGGATGGCGCGCATCGCCTCGTCGGTGCTGGTCAGCCCGTCGACCAGCTTGAACTTGCCGCGCACCTTGCGCAGCGCCTCGCTGACGTCCTTGCGCAGGATGATGCGCCCGCCGTCGAGCTCGATCTTGAGCGTGGTGCCCTTGGTCAGGCCCAGGGCATCGCGCACGGCCTTGGGCAGCGTGATCTGTCCGCGTTCGGCAACTGTGGCTTCCATGGAGGTGACCCCGGCAGAAAGTATGCGCCGATTTTACATACTTGACTTGTCGTACTCAAGGCCACATACCCTGTCCTGCAACCGAACGTACACACTGAATTGGTCACACTGTTCCAGACAGACCTACAGCCTGCAGCCATAGGAGTGATGCATGAGCGATTCCTTTTCCACCCGCACCTCGCTTGAGGTCCACGGCAAGCGCTACGAGTACTACAGCCTGCCTAAGCTGGGCGAGCGCTTCGATATCGGCCATCTGCCCTATTCGATGAAGATCCTGCTGGAGAACCTGCTCCGGCACGAGGACGGCGGTGTCACCGTCGGCAAGGACCATATCGAAGCGGTCGCCAAGTGGGACCCCACCGCCGAGCCCGATATCGAAATCGCCTTCATGCCCGCCCGCGTGGTGCTGCAGGACTTCACCGGCGTGCCATGCGTGGTCGACTTGGCCGCGATGCGCGATGCCGTGGTCAAGCTCGGCGGCAACGCCGACCAGATCAACCCGCAGATCCCCTCCGAACTGGTTATCGACCACTCGGTGCAGGTGGACGTGTTCGGCTCGGCCGATGCGCTCGACCTCAACGGCAAGATCGAATTCCAGCGCAACCAGGAACGCTACGGCTTCCTGCGCTGGGGCCAGAAGGCATTCGAAAACTTCAAGGTGGTGCCACCCAACACCGGCATCGTCCACCAGGTGAACCTGGAGAATCTGGCGCGCGTGGTGATGAGCGCGGACAAGGACGGAACACAGATCGCCTACCCGGACACCGTGTTCGGCACCGACAGCCATACCACCATGATCAACGGCATCGGCGTGCTGGGCTGGGGCGTGGGCGGGATCGAGGCCGAGGCCGCGATGCTGGGGCAGCCCTCGTCGATGCTGATCCCGCAGGTGGTCGGCTTCAAGCTCAGCGGCAAGCTGCCCGAAGGCGCCACCGCCACCGATCTGGTGCTCACCGTCACCCAGATGCTGCGCAAGGCCGGCGTGGTCGGCAAGTTCGTCGAGTTCTACGGCGAAGGCCTGCAGCATCTGCCGCTGGCCGACCGCGCCACCATCGGCAACATGGCACCGGAGTATGGTGCCACCTGCGGCATCTTCCCGGTCGACGACGAATCGCTGACCTATTTGCGCCTGTCCGGCCGCAGCGAGGAGCAGATCGCGCTGGTCGAGGCCTATGCCAAGGCGCAGGGCCTGTGGCACGACGCCAACACCCCGCCGGCGCAGTACAGCGCCACGCTGGAGCTGGACATGGGCGAGGTCAAGCCGTCGCTGGCCGGCCCCAAGCGCCCGCAGGACCGCGTGCTGCTGGAAGACATGCAGTCCAACTTCCGCGAGAGCCTCAAGCCGTTCGTGGATGCGCGCAGCAAGCGCCTGACCGACATCAAGCAGGAAGACCGGCTGAAGAACGAAGGCGGCGGCGGCACTGCGGTCGGCGCCAAGGCAGCGCAGGCCGAGAGTTCCACCGACAGCGGTGCCGGCTGGCAGCTGCGCGACGGCTCGGTGGTGATCGCCGCGATCACCTCGTGCACCAACACCTCCAACCCGGCAGTGATGCTGGGCGCCGGCCTGCTCGCGCGTAACGCGGCGGCCAAGGGGCTGAAGGCGCAGCCATGGGTGAAGACCTCGCTCGGGCCGGGCTCACGCGTGGTCACCGATTACCTGAGCAAGGCCGGTGTGCTCGCCGATCTGGAAACGCTCGGTTTCTACGTGGTCGGCTACGGCTGCACCACCTGCATCGGCAATTCCGGCCCGCTGCCGGACGATGTGTCTGCGGCGATCGCCAAGGACGACCTGGTGGTGTCTTCGGTGTTGTCGGGCAACCGCAACTTCGAAGGCCGCGTGCATCCCGAAGTGAAGATGAACTACCTCGCCTCGCCGCCGCTGGTGGTGGCGTACGCGATCGCCGGTACCACCGACATCAACCTAACCACAGATCCGCTGGGCACCGGTAGCGACGGGCAGCCGGTGTATCTGCGCGACATCTGGCCGAGCAACAAGGAAATCGGCGACACCATCGCCGCCACCGTCGGCCCGGAGATGTTCAAGCAGAACTACGCCGACGTGTTCAAGGGCGACAGCCGCTGGAACACCATCGCCTCCCCGGATGGTGCGCTGTACGAATGGGACGCGGCCTCGACCTACATCAAGAACCCGCCCTACTTCGACGGCATGACCATGCAGGTCGGCCATGTCGAGGACGTGCACGGTGCGCGCATCATGGGCCTGTTCGGCGACTCGATCACCACCGACCACATCTCGCCGGCCGGCAATATCAAGAAGGATTCGCCGGCGGGCCGTTTCCTGCAGGAGCGCGGCGTGCAACCGGCCGACTTCAATAGCTACGGCAGCCGCCGCGGCAATGACGACGTGATGGTGCGCGGTACCTTCGCCAACATCCGCATCAAGAACCTGATGTTCGGCGGCGAAGAAGGCGGTAACACGCTGTACTACGGAAAGGACGGCGCGGCACCGGAAAAACTGGCGATCTACGATGCGGCAGTGAAGTACAAGGCCGACGGCGTGCCGCTGGTGGTGCTGGCCGGCAAGGAATACGGCACCGGCTCCTCGCGCGACTGGGCGGCCAAGGGCACCAACCTGCTCGGCGTCAAGGCGGTGATCGCCGAGAGCTTCGAGCGTATCCATCGCTCCAACCTGGTCGGCATGGGCGTGCTGCCGCTGCAGTTCCTGGAGAACGAAAACGCGCAGACGCTGGGCCTGGATGGTTCGGAAGTGCTGGACATTACCGGCCTGCAGGACGGCGCCAGCCGCCGTGCCACCGTAGATGCCAGAAAGTCCGATGGCAGCGTCAAGCAGTTCCAGGTCAAGGTGCTGCTGCTGACGCCCAAGGAAGTGGAGTACTTCAAGCACGGCGGCCTGCTGCAGTACGTGCTGCGCCAACTGGCCGCACGCAAGGCAGCCTGATCGCAAGGCGCGCTGCGCCATCAGCTCGACGACACTCCCGCCGCCTGGCGGGAGTGTCGTTTTGGGTGGCCAGAACTCGCCAACGCCGGGACGGTGAACCGTCGTCGGAGGCAGCAAGACGCTGCACGCGACGCAGCGCAACGGGGGAGATACCTTGCCACCAGACACCGGTCGCGCTCGCCTGACGATGCGCACACCGGAGTCGCCGTGCTCAGCGCCCCGCGGGCTCCCATTGCGCGTGCGTCAGCTGCCAGTCGCCGTCCTGCAGGCGCCAGCCGGTGGTCACCTGATAGGTCTGTGCCTGCTCGGGCAGCCAGCGTCCGCTGCCACCGGTCAGCAGCGCGGTGAAGCGCACGCGCGCGGTGTCGTCGCGCAGCTGCACCTCCACCGGCCCCAGGGTCACGCCGATGCGGCGGTTGCCCAGCATCTGCAGTTGCATCAGTCGCCGCAGCCCGGCTGCGTCCAGTCCTTGTTCGCCGACAAAATCCTCGGCCACCGGCGCCATCGCCGCGCCAATCTGCCGCGCCTCGATCGCCTGATGCATCGTCTCCAGTGTTGCGCGCAGTCGTTGCTCCGGTGCGGCACGCGTGCAACCGCTCAAGGCCACGACCAAAATCGCGACCAGCCCGACCCGCCACCACGCTTGAATGCTGCTCTGCATCACGCTTCGCCTTTTCCATCCATGACGGTATGCTGCCTGCTGTTGTAGTGCCGTGGAACACACCGCGTCACGTACCGAATACCCTGGAGGGGGGCAGATGAATCAGGCACGTCCTTGGTTGCAAAGTTACCCGGCCGGCGTCGCCGCCGAGATCGATCTGGAGCAGTTCCGTACCGTGGCCGAGGTGTTCGCCACCTCGGTCAAGCGGTTTGCCGACCGCCCCGCGTATCACAGCTTCGGCAAGACCATCACCTATCGCGAAGCTGATCAACTGGTCGAGCAGTTCGCCGCCTATCTGCTTGGCGAACTGCAGTTGAAGAAAGGCGACCGCGTCGCCCTGATGATGCCCAACTGTCTGCAGTATCCGGTCGCCACCTTCGGCATCCTGCGTGCCGGCCTGACCGTGGTCAACGTCAATCCGCTGTACACCCCGCGCGAGCTGAAGCATCAGCTGATCGACTCCGGCGCCAGCGTGCTGGTGGTGATCGACAACTTCGGCACCACCGTGCAGCAGGTCATCGCCGACACCCCGGTCAAGCAGGTGATCACCACCGGGCTGGGCGACATGCTCGGCTTCCCGAAAGCGGCGCTGGTCAATTTCGTCGTCAAGTACGTCAAGAAGCTGGTGCCCGATTACCGCATCAATGGCGCGATCCGTTTCCGCGACGCACTGGCGCTGGGCCGCAAGCACAGCGTGCCGACCTTGCAGATCGAGCCCGACGACATCGCCTTCCTGCAGTACACCGGCGGCACCACCGGCGTGGCCAAGGGCGCGATGCTCACCCACCGCAATCTGGTGGCCAACATGCAGCAGGCCCATCAGTGGCTTGCCGGCACCGGCAAGCTGGAAGAAGGCGCCGAGGTGGTGATCACCGCGCTGCCGCTGTACCACATCTTCGCATTGACGGCCAACGGCCTGGTCTTCATGAAGATCGGCGGCTGCAATCACCTGATCAGCAATCCGCGCGACATGCCCGGCTTCGTCAAGGAACTGAAGAAGACCCGCTTCACCGCCTTCACCGGGGTCAACACGCTGTTCAACGGCCTGCTCAATACCCCCGGCTTCGATCAGGTGGATTTCTCCTCGCTCAAGATGACCCTGGGCGGCGGCATGGCGGTGCAACGTTCGGTCGCCGAACGCTGGAAAAAGGTCACTGGCCTGACCCTGGTTGAGGCTTACGGCCTGACCGAAACCTCGCCGGCCGCCTGCATCAACCCGATGGACCTGAAGGACTACAACGGCTCGATCGGCCTGCCGATTCCGTCCACCGATGCCTGCATCAAGGACGACGCCGGCGCGGCGCTGCCATTGGGCGAGATCGGCGAGCTGTGCATCAAGGGCCCGCAGGTGATGAAGGGCTACTGGAAGAAGCCCGAAGAAACCGCCAAGGTCATGGATGCCGACGGCTGGCTGCATACCGGCGATATCGCGCGGATGGACGAACAGGGCTTCGTCTACATCGTCGACCGCAAGAAGGACATGATCCTGGTGTCCGGCTTCAACGTGTATCCGAACGAGATCGAGGACGTGATTGCCGAGATGCCCGGCGTGCTGGAAGTGGCCGCCGTCGGCGTACCGGACGAGAAGTCCGGCGAGATCGTCAAGGCTGTCATCGTGAAGAAGGACCCTGCCCTGACCGCCGACGCCGTCAAGGCGCACTGCCGCGCCAACCTGACCGGCTACAAGCAGCCGCGAGTGATCGAATTCCGCAAGGAGTTGCCGAAAACCAATGTCGGCAAGATCCTGCGCCGCGAATTGCGGGATGCGCCACCCAGGTAATCGCAGACATGTCCCGGCAGGAAGTGAAGATCCTGCCGAAGATGCACACCAGAGGGCTTTCCCGGCGATGGGAAAGCCCTCTGCGTTCATGGAGATAGTGCCGGTGTAGCATCGATTTGGAGTGGATCGTGCGCGCCCGCCGGCATCCACTCTCCCATCGCGGGCCCTCCCAGGATCATGCCCATGAACACGATTGAAAAGCGCTACCTCGGCCGTCCTCACTCCACCATTCGTGTTGACTCATCGGTCGCCGACGGCACCCACTGGTTGTTTATGCATGCGGACGCGGATGCCGGAGTACGGCCGTGCTGCCGGACCGACTTGCTGGAAGACATGTGGGAGATCATGAGCACCATCACCCGCGCTCCGCATGAGCGTCGCACCGGCGAGCTCCGCCATTTCGTACTGGCCTCCGACGCGGACGCCTTCAATCTCGGTGGCGATCTGGACCTGTTCGCACGCTTGATCCGCGAACAGAATCGCGAACAACTCATGCGGTATGCGATTCGCTGCGTGGAAGGCGTCCATCACCTGCATACCGGCTTCGGTGGGGACGTGCGCAGCATTGCGCTGCTGCAGGGCGATGCATTGGGAGGCGGGCTGGAGATGGCCCTGGCCTGCCATACCATCGTGGCCGAGGAAGGCATCGGCATGGGACTGCCCGAGGTCCTGTTCGGCCTGTTTCCGGGCATGGGCGCGTATTCCTTCCTGTGCCGCCGCGTTTCGCCTCAACTGGCAGAGAAGATCATTCTCGATGGACGCATCTACAGCAGCGAAGAGATGCATGCGATGGGGATCGTGGACGTGCTGGTGCCCAAGGGACAGGGCGTCGCGGCTACCCAGACCCTCATCCGCCAGCAGAAGCGCATCTCCAATTCCTATCTGGCAATGAACGCGGCGCGCAATCTGGCACAGGCAGTGCCTTACGACGAATTGCTGCGCATTACCGAAGTCTGGGTCGACACGGCGCTGGCACTGAGCGACAAATCGCTGCGTACGATGGACCGCCTGGTCAAGGCACAAAATCGCCGAGCCGGCGCAAGCGTTGCCTGATTTTTGGTCGATCCAATACTGGGGGAATCAGGCCCGGCCGATGGCCGGGCTTTGCTCAGCCCGAATCGCCGTTGCCCGTGACGTCGCCATCGGATGCTTTCTGGGCCCGCAGGGCAAGCGCTTCGCGTCCTTGCATCAACCCGTGATTGAGCTGCTCCAGCCGCTGCCGCCATTCGGCGCGTAACTGGGCTTCGGAAAGCCGCATCAACTCACCGCCCTGCTCGGCCAGTCCGACCAGCCCGAGATTGCTGGACACCCCCTTGACGGCATGCGCATGCTCGCGCAACCGCTCCCAGTCCTGGTCGGCGGCGGCCTTGCCAAGCTGCACCACACAGGCAGCCGCATCGCTGAGGCACTGTTGGATGAACTCGCGTTCGAATTCCTTCCCCATGCCCAGTTCGGCCAGTTCGTCCAGGACCGCAGGATCGAGCACCACACCGCTCAACGCCGGGCCACGCTGGACGATGACCGGATCGGCCTGACGCAATTTCTGGTTGACGGCAATGTCGGCCAGGGTGTCCAGCAGCTTGACCGCCGCAACGGGCTTTGCCAGAAATGCATATGCACCCGCTTGCTCGCAACTGCGAATCGACTCGGGTGTCACGTCGGCACTCAGCACCACCACCGGGGTGCCCGGTTTGCCACCCGCCTGCATGACCCGCAGTTGCTTGAGCATGTCCAGGCCGCTGACGCCGGGCATGTGCAGGTCGACGATGGCGGCGTCGTAGTCGGTTTCGGCCAACGCGTCCAGCACGGCCTCACCCCCATCCACGCAGGTCACGCGATGTCCCGCTTTCTGCAACAGCCGCTGCAGGACCAGGCGGTTGGCCAGGTGATCGTCTGCCACCAGGATCATCATGCTGCGTACGCGGGCACGGTGGCGCAGGAATGGATCGGCAAACGCGATCACGTTGCCCGGGATCGTTGTGGCATCGGCGTCCTGCAACACGGGCGGTGTCGAGGTGGCCGGCTTGGCGGTCGCCGGACCGAACGGGAGCTCGAACCAGAACAGGCTACCGCCTTCTGGATTTTCATCGAAACCGATTGCGCCGCCCATCGACTGGACCAGTCCCCGCGCGATGGTCGTTCCCAGCCCGCTGCCTTCGAACCGCCGGGCCAGTCCGGTATCGGCCTGTTCGAAGGCCTCGAACAGGCGCGGGCGCATGTCGACCGGCACGCCGATACCGGTATCCAGAATCTCGAACCGCAGCCGCAGTCCGGCGCGGGCATGCACTGCGGTCGCCGCCTGGGCATTGCTGACCGCCACGGTCAGCTGCACGCGGCCATGATCGGTGAACTTGACCGCATTGCCGACCAGATTGAGCAGGATTTGCTGCAGGTGGATCGCATCCCCATGCAAGAGCGTCGGCACGTCCTCTGCCACGTTCGCCCGGTAGTCCAGGCCCTTGGTCTTCGCCTGCGGTTCCAGGATCAGCGCAATGGCCTGCAGCGTATCGCGCAATGCGAAATCGGACGCATTGATGCGGAGCTTGCCAGCTTCGATGGCCGAGATGTCCAGCACCTCCTCCACCAGCGCCAGCAGACTGCGTGTGGAGGCTTGAATGGTTTTCAGGCATTCGCGCTGCTCATCGTCCAGCCGCGTCGTTGCCAATACCTCGGTCATGCCGGACAGACCGTTCAGCGGTGTCCGGAACTCGTGACTCATGTTGGCCAGAAAGCGGCTCTTGGCCTCGCTGGCGCGGCGCGCCTCGGCGGTTGCACGGGTCAACTGCCGCAGCAGACTGGAGAAATACAGCGGAACGGCTGCCAGACCCACCGCAAGCCCGACCCCAAGGCGCTGGTTGCGTTGCCAGTATTCGGTCATCGACAGCGTCGTGGAAAAGCTCACCACCGCCATTGCCACCGCAAGATACAGATAGCGGTTGCCGTAGCGCAGGCCGTTACCGACGGTGACCCACATCACCACGACATACACCCAGGCCAGCGGCTCGCCCATCTGGATCATGCCGGCAGCCATCAGCCCGTAGTCGGCCAGCATGCCCAGGATGCGACGCGCATCCGAGCGGTCGGGTCGCCACAGCAGCCATCCAAACAACGTCAGGCCAAGCCCGAGGCCTGTCAGCACGATGACCAAGACACCGGTGTGCTGGTGCAGCGGCAAACTGTGCCGGACACTCGGCACGAGGACATACGACAGGATCAGGCTGATCAGAACGATGCGGACGATCGCCTGGCCATGTTCGCTGTCAGGTCGATTCATCAACCGCTGCCGGATCCTTCCGAACGGATTCATAGCCTTACACCCCGGGTCGTGCCGATGCGGTCGAGAATTCGCCGCAGATCTGGTCCAGCTGCGCGCGGCCGCGCAGCAGCGCATCCACACAGCGTGGGTCGAACAGGCGACCGCGTTGTGCGTAGAGATAAGCCAGCGCGGCGTCCATGGTCCAGGCCTCCTTGTACGGGCGCGGCGACAACAGCGCGTCGAAGACGTCGGCCACCGCCACGATGCGCGCTTCCAGCGGAATCGCCTCGCCCACCAGTCCATCCGGATAGCCGGTGCCGTCGTAGCGCTCGTGGTGACGCAGCGCGATCAGGGCGCCGACCTGGATGAAGCGGTTCTGGCTGCCGCTGAGCAGCTCGTAGCCGATCCGCGGATGCCGCTTCATGATGCTCATCTCGTCGTCGGTGAGCTTGCCCGGCTTGAGCAGCACCGCATCGGGAATGGCGATCTTGCCCATGTCGTGCAGCGGTGCGGCCATCTCGATGATGCGCACTTCTTCTTCCGACAAGCCGAGCTGCTCGGCGATCAGGCCGGCCACGTGCGACATGCGCTCCAGGAAGGCGCTGGTGCCCGAATCGCGGTACTCGATGGCACGCGCCAGCCGTGACAGCGTCTCGCGTTCGCGCTCCTCGACCTCGTTCATGCTGGCCAGCAGACGCTGCTCCAGCGACAGTGCGCGTTGCTTGACGCTTTCGCTCTGCTGACGCAGCTGCAGCAAATTGGCGCAGCGCGCACGCAGTTCGCGCGGGCGAATCGGCTTGACCAGGAAATCGATCACGCCCGCTTCCAGCGCCGCCTGGCGGATCGGCTCGTCGCCGACGATGGTGATCAGGATGATCGGAATATCGCGATGGCTAGGCAGCCGGCGCAGACGCCGGGCGAACTCCAGGCCATCCATGCCGGGCATGCGGTAGTCGAGCAGCAACAGGTCCACCCGTCCGGCCTCGCACCACGCCAGCGCGTCGAGCGGGTCACCGAAATCGTGGACTTTCAACTCCGGTGCGATGTCCTCGATGACGTGGCGCAGCATCGTCCGCGCAGACATCTGGTCATCGACAATGACGATGTTCAATCCCAGATCCGCCTTTTCCGACCAGCTTCCCGATGGATCCGCCGACGATACGCCGGCAAGATTACCCAAAACATCCTGCATAGCCGTTGCTCCTCTATCCCGAGAACGGAAAAGCGATGACGCCGGCCGCTGTGCCGACTCCCCCGACGATACGCCATTCGGGGCTCCGCTCTAGCATATGCAGTATCTGTGCCGTCGGCACGCCGACGGCACAAAAAAGATCAGGCTTCCGGACGCATGTACGGGAACAGCAGCACATCGCGGATCGAGGTACTGCCGGTCAGCAGCATCACCAGCCGGTCGATGCCGATGCCCAGGCCGCCGGTCGGCGCCATGCCGTACTCCAACGCACGGATGTAATCGGCGTCGTAATGCATCGCTTCGTCGTCTCCACCGTCCTTGGCCTGCACCTGCGCCTGGAAGCGCGCGGCCTGGTCTTCCGGGTCGTTGAGCTCGGAGAAGCCATTGGCGAGCTCCTTGCCGTTGATGAACAGCTCGAAGCGGTCGGTGTACCCCGGCTCGGTGTCGCTGGAACGCGCCAGCGGCGACACCTCGACCGGGTGGTCGGTGATGAAGGTCGGCTGCACCAGGGTGTGTTCCACGGTGGCCTCGAAGATTTCCAGCAGCAACTTGCCCCAGCCGTAGGACGGCTTGACCTTGATCTTCAGCCGCTCGCAATGGCGCAGCAGCGCATCGCGATCGGTGCAATCAGCCGCGCTGATCTCCGGATTGTGGTGACGAACGGCCTCATCCATGCGCCAGCGCCGGAAAGCCGGCGCCAGATCGATGGCGGCGCCGTCCCAGTTCACCTGGGCGGTGCCCAATACCGACTGCGCGGTGTCGCGGATCACCTGCTCGGTCAGGTCCATGATCTCGTGATACGTGGCATAGGCCTCGTAGAGCTCGAGCATGGTGAACTCGGGGTTGTGCCGGGTCGACACACCCTCGTTGCGGAAATTGCGGTTGATCTCGTAGACCCGCTCCAGCCCACCGACCACCAGCCGCTTGAGGTACAGCTCCGGCGCCACGCGCAGGTACAGGTCCAGGTCCAGCGCGTTGTGGTGGGTGGTGAACGGCTTGGCGGTGGCGCCACCGGGGATGTAATGCATCATCGGCGTTTCCACTTCCAGGAAGCGGCGCGTATCCAGCCAGGCGCGGATCGCGCGGATGATCCTGGAGCGCTTGATGAAGACCTCGCGCGCCTCCGGGGTGACGATCAGATCGACGTAGCGCTGGCGATAGCGCTGCTCCACGTCCGACAGGCCGTGCCACTTGTCCGGCAACGGACGCAGCGACTTGGTCAGCAGGCGCAGCGCGCTGGCCTTGACCGACAGCTCGCCGGTCTTGGTGCGGGTCAGCCCGCCCTCCACCGCCACGATGTCGCCGACATCCCAGCCCTTGAACGCGGTATAGGCATCGCCCAGCACATTGCCCTGCAGGAACAGCTGCACGCGCCCGGACTCGTCCTGGATCTGCGCAAAGCTGGCCTTGCCCATCACCCGCTTGGCCATCAGGCGGCCGGCCATCCTGACCGTGCGGCCGCTTGCTTCCAGTGCCTCAGAGGTCCAGGTGTCGGCATCGGCAAATTCGGCCTGCAGATCGCCGGCGAAGTGTTCGCGCACGAAATCGTTGGGATAGGCGATGCCCTGGCCGCGCAACGCGCCCAGTTTCGCGCGACGCTCGGCGATGAGGCTGTTCTCGTCGGCGGGGATCTGCGGCGCGGGGGTCTGCTCGGTCATGGCGGGAATCGGTCTGCGATAGGTCGGGCGCGTGCCCGGTGGAGAATGCGGAACCGGGCTAGCCGGTTCCTGCGTTTTACGGTGTATCGGTGACAACTGCACGGCGCGACGGGACTGCGTGACGATGTACAGGCTGCGCGGCGCTGCACATGTCGCAGCGTCCGCGAAAAAAGACGTCGCTGCGCGGCGGGCGCGGCGAGGTCTTGCTGCGGTCAGGCATCCAGGCGCTTGGAGCCTGCCGCCAGACCGGCCTTGAGGCTGGCCTCGACGAATTCGTCCAGGTCGCCGTCCAGCACTTTTTGGGTGTCGCTGCGTTCGATGCCGGTGCGCAGATCCTTGATGCGGCTCTGGTCGAGCACGTAGTTGCGGATCTGGCTGCCCCAGCCAATGTCGGACTTGGTGGCTTCCAGCGCGTCGCGCTCGACGTTGCGCTTCTGCACTTCCAGCTCGTACAACTTGGCGGCCAGCATCTTCATCGCGTTGTCGCGGTTCTGGTGCTGGCTGCGGCCGGTCTGGCAGGCGACCACGGTATTGGTCGGGATGTGCGTGATGCGCACCGCCGATTCGGTCTTGTTGACGTGCTGACCACCGGCGCCCGATGAGCGATACACGTCGGTGCGCAGGTCGGCCGGGTTGATGTCGATCTCAATGTTGTCGTCCACTTCCGGCGACACGAACACCGAGGTGAAGCTGGTATGCCGGCGGTTGTCCGAATCGAACGGCGACTTGCGCACCAGCCGGTGCACGCCGATCTCGGTCTTCAGCCAGCCATAGGCGTACTCGCCCTCGATGCGGATCGTGGCCGACTTGATGCCCGCCACTTCGCCGCCGGACACTTCCATCAGTTCGGTCTTCCAGCCGCGCGACTCGGCCCAGCGCAGGTACATGCGCAACAGGATTTCGGCCCAGTCCTGCGCCTCGGTGCCGCCGGCGCCGGCCTGGATGTCGACGAACGCATTGGCGCCGTCCATCTGGCCGGAGAACATGCGCTGGAATTCCAGCTTCTCGACATGGGTCTGGTACTTGTCCAGATCGGCGATCACCGCCACCGCGGTGTCCTCGTCCTGCTCGCTTTCGGCCAGTTCCAGCAGATCGGCCGCATCGCTCAGGCCGGCCAGCACATCGGCGATGCCGATGACGGTCTTTTCCAGCAGCGAGCGCTCGCGGCCCAGGGCCTGCGCGCGCTCGGCATCGTTCCACACATCGGGGCTCTCAAGCTCCCGGCTGACTTCTTCTAGACGCTCTTTCTTGACGTCGTAGTCAAAGATACCCCCTGAGCGAGAGCACGCGATCGTTGAGATCGGTGATGCGCTGGCGGATCGGATTGGTTTCGATCATGACGGACTTCCGGCAAACAAGCTGGCTAGTTTAGCAAGCGGGCGACGGTGACGGAACGCGGTAGGCATGCTGTTCAGCCCGGCATAGCCGGGACCGCTGGCGCCTCGGCATGTCCGGCGGCGCGCCGCAGCGGCGCCAGGTAACGACGGCTGCAGGGCAGCTGGCCATTGCCGGACAGGTGCACGCGCGCCTCGCCTGCGTCCAGCGGTTCGATCGACACCACGCAGCCCAGGTTGACGATGTAGCTGCGATGGATTCGCACAAACACGGCCGGATCGAGTCTGGCCTCGATCGCGGCCATCGTGCTGCGCAGTGGGTAATCATGGCCGCGTACATGCAGGTTGACGTAGTTGCCCGACGCCTGGGCCCACTCGATGTCGGCAGTGGCGACCAGGAAGTCGCGCCCCAGCTTGCGCACCAGAAAGCGTTCCGGACGGTCCAGCGGCTCGACCGGCGGGCCTTCGTCCGGCGCGGCCAGCAGCCGCACCTCGCCCTGCAGGCGGCGCAGCAAAAACCGGTAGCCATGCATGCACGCAACGATGATCGCGAAAGTACGCACGTCCTTGAGGTACTCGTAGAACAATTCCTGCGGCCACGCTCCAAAATCATAATGTTCGCCCAGCAGCCGATAGGTCAGCATGCGCAGGCCGACCATCGTGACGACATGCACCACCGAGACCGCCACGCTGACCAACAGATACCAGGGTAGCCGGCGCCGCCAGGTATCCAGATGTAACGGCAGCTTCCGCGTGAACCAGGCGATGACGGGGACGAGCATCAGCAGCCAGACCAAGCCGCTGGACATCTCCCACACCCAGGGTTCCCAGCTCTGGATCGGCAGCCCGGCGCGCCGGCGATCCATCAACTCGGTAACGGCGTTGCCACTGGCGTTGACCACCACCACCATCAGCCAAAACAACATGCCTGCGCTGCGCTGCCAAGGCAGAAAGCGCTCCAGGATCGTGCGTGCCGGGTCGGTACTCATCCCCATATTCTAGGCTGGCGGCGCCGATCGTCACCCCACGGCGGAACCCATTCGTCCCTGAAGATCCCTGTTTCGTCCCTTCCCGCTGGTCGCCCGCTGCGTCATCTCGCGTAGTTGGGGCATATCATCCTTGGTGCAGGGCGGCCAATGCAAAGGCGTCACGATCTGGACTGGCTGCGCGTCATCGCCTTCGGCCTATTGGTGCTTTATCACGTCGGCATGTATTACGTGACCTGGGACTGGCACGTCAAAAGTTCCTCGACCCACCTGATGCTGGAGCCGGTCATGCTGCTCAGCAGCCCGTGGCGGATGTCGCTGCTGTTCCTGATTTCCGGTGTCGCCACCGCCTTCATGCTGAACAACAAGCCCGAGGGCTTGCTGTACCGACGTTCGCGCCAGCTGCTATTGCCGCTGCTGTTCGGTATGGCCGTGATCGTGCCACCACAGTCCTACTATCAAGTCGTCGAACAATTGCCCGGCGGCTACCGCCAGGGCTATCTGGCGTTTTATGCCAAGTATCTGAGCGCCTACCAAGGGTTTTGTGGAGCCGATGGCGACTGCCTGCGCCTGCCCACCTGGAATCACCTGTGGTTTTTGCCCTACCTGTGGGCGTACACCCTGGTGGTGTGGCTGCTCTGGCGCCTGCTTCCTGCGGCAGCGAAGGTGCGTCTGTGCGCATGGGCTGCGCGCCCGCTCCAGGGCTGGGGTGCGTTACTGGTACCGCTGACGCTACTGGCGGTCGCACGGCTGGTGCTGGTGGCTCGCTTCCAGCAAACCAACTGGCTGTTCGATGACTGGTACAACCACGCGCAGTACCTGCTGGTCTTCCTGATCGGGGTGCTGATCGCGCCAATAGCCAGCATCTGGGAATCGTTACAGCGCCTGCGCTGGGTGGCACTGCTGCTGGCCTCTTGCAGCTATGCGCTGATGATCCACACCTGGTACTTCTCCATCTATGACGATGCGCACCCGGCACCCACCGCCCTGCGCCTGCTCTTGCGTGCCGTGTGGGCGGTAGAACAATGGTGCGCGATCGCCGCCATCCTGGGCTTCGCCTATCGTTTCCGTCATGCCGATGGTGCCGTGCTGCGCTATCTCACTGCTGCAGTGTTTCCGGTATATGTCCTGCACCAGACGATCATCGTGGTACTGGCGCATTCCCTGAAGCCATTGGCGCTGCCGCAGCTAGCCGAGAGTGCGACGCTGATCGTCGCAACCGCTGTGCTGTGCTTGGCCAGCTATGAGGTCATTCGCAAGCAGCGCTGGCTGCGGCCGCTATTTGGCCTGCCGACGTTACCGGCGCCGCGCGCCGCAATTCCAATAAAGGGTGAAACTGAGGTCTAGCAATGTCAGACCTGGCTTCTGACTCGGGAATGCAGCCGCGCATCTTCGACAAAACCGCCCGCTTGCCGTCCCCGGTTCGTCCCTGTGGGACCGCAACTGGTCACTCGGGGACGGCATCGCCGCCCTTGGCACAGCTGCTTGGGGCCTGCGTTGCCGAGGATGCGGGCATGCCTCCTGCCGACACCACCATGACCGAACGCCGTCACGATATCGATGCCTTGCGCGTCTTCGCCTTCGCACTGCTGATCCTCTACCACGTGGGCATGGCCTATGTGGCCGACTGGGATTTCCACCTCAAGAGCGTGCACACCGCGCAGTGGCTGCAATGGCCGATGATCGTGCTCAACCGCTGGCGGATGCCGCTGCTGTTCATGATCTCCGGCATCGCGATCGGGCTGGCGCGGCCGCAGGCCAGGCCCTGGCGCTTTGCCTTGCAGCGCTGCGGGCGATTGCTGCCGCCGCTGTTGTTCGGCATGTTCGTGGTAGTCGCGGTGCAGGCCTATTGCCAGGGCGTGAGCAACGGCAAGGTCAGCCCGGGCTTCGGCAGCTTCCTGCTGCGCTACTGGCAGGTGCGGCCATGGCCGGCCGGCAGCTTCGATGGCTGGGAGCACGGCATCACCTGGAACCATCTGTGGTATCTGGCCTATCTGCTGCCCTACACCATTGCCTTGATGGCGCTGGTGTCGTTGGCCCGACCGCTGCGGTTGGCCGCGTGGCCGCGCTTGCCCGCTGCGCTGGCGGTGCCGGCACTGCTGCTGTTGCCAATGCTGTGGGAAGCGTTCTGCGTGCTGTGGGTGATGCCGCGGCACCCGCCCACCCACGCGCTGTTTGGCGACTGGTTCGTGCACGCCGAATCGTTCCCGCTGTTCGTCCTGGGGTATCTGCTGGCACGCCGCGAACGCTTCTGGCAGCTGGCCGTACAACTGCGCTGGCTCACCTCGGTCGCCGCACTGGTGGCGATCGGCACCGAACTGGGCATTCGCTATGCCAGCATCCAGGGGCAGACTGCGCAACTGGGTGCACCGCTGGCCGCGCTGCCGTGGGAGGCGATCGAACACAGCGCACGGGCCGTCTACACCTGGCTGGCGCTGCTGACGATTCTTGGCTGGGCCAGGCTTCGATTGAATCGCCCGTTCCGCTGGCTGCCGTACTGCACGGAGGCGGTGTTCCCGTGGTACATCCTGCACCAGAGCCTGATCATCGTGACGCTGTACTGGCTGATGCCCCTGCATCTGCATGCCTGGCTGGAGCCGGCGCTGGTACTCGCCGCCACCGTGATCGGCTGCCTGGCGTTGCATGAGTTTGCGATCCGCCGGGTGCGCTGGTTGCGTCCCTTGTTCGGATTGCGTGCGCGCAGGCCGCGCCTGGCGAGCAAGACCGACAGCGCGCCGGTGCCGTCATGAAAATGTTGCGCAGGCGTGTCCCGCTTCGGCATGCGACGCACTGGACGGCCCGTCGGCAGCAACGCAAGATGCGCGCCGGATACGCTCTTTCGAAGACACCATGCGCCCTACCCTGCTCGCCGCCACCTTGTTGCTCGCACCCGTCGCCGCCCTTGCCGATGCGCCGGTCGGCATCGCCTTCGATCACCAGGACTGGACCATCGCCTGCGACAACACCCGCACCTGCCGCGCTGCCGGTTATCAGCCGGATGACGACGGCAGCACGCCGGTATCGGTCTTGCTGACGCGCAAGGCCGGTGCGGGGCAGCAGGTCACCGCCGAGTTGGTGCTGGGCCAGTACGACGAGCTCAAGATGCCGGCATCGCTCACCTTGCGCATCGACCAGCGCGACCTGGGCAAGCTGGCATTGAATCGCGACAGCGGCACCGCACCGCTGACCAGCGCGCAGGTGACCGCACTGCTGGCCGCACTGACCCGCAGCAGCAAGATCGTGGCGCTCGGCAACGATGGTCGCCGCTGGCAGCTGTCCGACCGCGGCGCCGCAGCGGTGCTGCTGAAGATGGACGAGTTCCAGGGCCGGCTGGGCACGCGCGGCGCCCTGTTGCGCAAGGGCGATCGCGACGAGGCTGCAGTGCTGCCGGCTGTGCCCGCACCGCAGGTGCGAGCGGTCAAACTCGCAGCAACGCAAGCAGCCGATGCGCGCCTGGGCACGCTGCCGGCGTTGTACCAAGCGCTGCGTGCCAGCTTGCCGGCCGATGAGGAATGCAAGGGGCTGCAGGCTGGCGATGCAGCCGAGCCGCTGTCGGTCACCCGGCTCAGCGGCGACAAACTGCTGGTCTCGACTGACTGCTGGATGGGCGCCTACAACATCGGCACCGGTTTCTGGGTCATCAATGCACGTCCGCCGTTCGCGCCGACGTTGGTGACCACGCAAGCCAGCGATATCGACGGCTCCACCATCCTTGCATCGCAGAAGGGACGCGGCCTGGGTGACTGCTACAGCGAGTCCAGCTGGACCTGGGACGGCCGCCGTTTTGTGCCGACCTCCGAATCCACCTCGGGCCTGTGCAGATTGGTCGCCGCTGGCGGCGCGTGGGAATTGCCGACCTTGGTGACCGAGGTCAAGAAGGCGCCTTGACCGGGGCGAGGTCGTGCGAGCGCAGGTCTGCTTGCAGCACTGTCTTGCAAGAGGCCTTGAGCGACGAACCAAACCACCTTGCCGCCATCAGGCATGCGCCACTTGCGGCATGTACCACCACGTACATGCCGGCTGTGGGTGCGCCGCCCCGTGTAGAGCGGTTGATGTGAAGCCTGGCTGCAGGGCCGCGCTGCCGCCCCTACCGAAGCCCGCGGTTGACAGCCGCGCGCTCAGCCCGTGACTGTCGCCGGCTCGCAGTGCTCGACGATCAACTGCACCGCGGTGCCGCCGCGATAGTCGTCGCTGACCAGGCGGTACGCCAGCCGCACCATACGTGCCGGCTCGCTGCCGCGCCAGCCGTTGAAGTGGATGGCGTTGAGCGGTTCGGCACGGCCGGCACAGCGCAGCGTGAGCTTGAGATGGCGTTCCTTGAGCAGGCGCCATTGCAGCACTTCGAACTGACCATCGAACAGCGGCTCGGGAAAGCCCTGCCCCCACGGCCCGGCCACGCGTAGCGCCTCGGCATGCAGGTGATCGAGTTCGTGCGCGGCCAGTTCGCCATCGCTGTGCAATTCGGCATGCAGCAGCGAGGCGTCGACCATCGCCTGCACCTGGCGCTGGAATGCCTGTTCGAAGGTCGCCAGCGCGGCATGCTCCAGACTCAGCCCGGCGGCCATCGCATGCCCGCCGAACTTCTGGATCAGGCCCGGGTGGCGCGCATCCACTGCCGCCAGCACATCGCGGATATGCAGGCCGGGGATCGAGCGTGCCGAACCACGCAGCTGGCTGCTGCCCGGCTCGGCCGGCGCCAATGCAATCACCGGGCGATGCAGGCGGTCCTTGAGCTTGGAGGCCACCAGGCCGATCACGCCCGGGTGCCAGTCGGCATCGAACAGGCACGCGGCGATCGGCAACGCGCCATCGGCATCCAGCACCACCTTGGTGACGGCCTGTTCGGCATCGTCGGTCATCAATTGCTGCACCGCGCGGCGCTCGGCGTTGATCTCTTCCAGCATGCCGGCGATCTCGCGCGCCCGGTTCCAGTCCTCGCTGAGCAGCAGCTCGATGCCCAGCGCCATGTCTTCCAGCCGGCCGGCTGCGTTGAGACGCGGGCCCAACGCAAATCCGATATCGCTGGCGCTCAGACGCGCCACGTCGCGGCCGCTGGCATCGATCAAGGCGCGCAGGCCGATGCAACCCTTGCCCTCGCGCAGGCGGCGCAGGCCGGCCGACACCAGCGCACGGTTGTTGGTGTCCAGCGGCACCAGATCGGCGACGGTGCCGACTGCCACCAGGTCCAGCAATACCGACAGATCCGGCTCGGCGCGTTCGGCGAAGGCGCCGCGCGCACGCAGCACACCGCGCAAGGCCATCAGCACATAGAAGATCACCCCGACCCCGGCCAGGGATTTGCTCGGGAAGCGATCGTTGGCCAGATTCGGATCGACGATCGCATCGGCCGGCGGCAGCACCTCGCCAGGCAAGTGATGGTCGGTGACCAGCACCGTCCAGCCACGCGCCTTGGCGGCGGCCACGCCGGCGTGGCAGGCGATGCCGTGATCGACCGTGACCAGCAGATCCGGCTGCAATGCGGCCAGCTCCTCCACCAGTGCCGGCGACAGGCCGTAGCCATGCACCATGCGATTGGGTACCGCGTGATGCACATCCAGCGCGCCGAGCATGCGCAAGCCACGCACGCCGACCGCACAGGCGGTGGCGCCATCGCAGTCGAAATCGCCCACCACCAGGATGCGCCGTTGCCGGGCGATCGCATCGGCCAGCAACTCGGCGGCCACGTCACTGTTGTGCAGCAACTGTGGCGACAGCAACTGACCCAGGCGCGGGTGCGCGCCGTGGGTATCGGTGACGCCGCGCGCGGCATAGATGCGGCGCAGCAGCGGCAACATGGCATCGGGCCAGCTGCCGGCCTGCCCGGGCGGGCGCCGGACGATCCGCGGGGTGGAGGTCATTGCGCCAGCTGTACGCGCGGCTTGCGCCAGAAACGCCAGCGTTGCGCATGCGTCAGCGACACGGTTTCGCCGTCCTGGAAATCCAGCACCAGCCGATCCAGTTCGCCACGTGCCATCGCCGGCAGCAGGGGCGCCACCGCATCGTCGCTGAACTGCTGCAGCGAGCGCAGATGGCGCAGGTCCACCAACGCATCCACGCGTTGTTCGCCCTGCGCATCGGCACCGGCCGCCAGCGCCAGCGCACGCAGCAGCGATTCGCGGCTGCGTACCTGACGGTGCGGCGAGCTCACCGCATGCGGCAGCACGCCGCCGCCCCAGAACCACAGCGAATTGATCGCCGGTTTGCCGCTGGCCACGCGGCCCTCGTTCCAGGGATGCTGATGCAGCACCACCTGCGCCTCGGTCAGCAAGGCACGCCAGCGCCGGCCGATCTCGCCGGCCGGCAGATGCTCGAACAGGTCATCGCCGATCGCCAGATCCGGTGGCGCAAATTCCGGCAATTTGGCATCCGGCGACAGCCGCAGGTACCAGCGCGCAGGCGTGGGCGCATCCAGCAGGAAGCCGGCATCGCCGAACATCGGCTTGAGGATGGGCAGCAACACCGCCAGGTCCTCGGCCGTGGGGCCGAGTGCCTCGCCGTAGCCCATCAAGCGCGCGCCCTGCATATCCGGCACCACATAGGCCGGATCGGCACGCACCCAGGTCGCACCCGCCGCATCGCCGGCATCGAGCTGGCGGGTCAACGCGGCCACCGGCCAGTGCGCAGGCGTCAGCGTGAAGTGGCGCTGCAGCTGCGCCACTTCGCCGGGCTCGGCACCGTGCTGGTCGGCACGCGCCAGCGCACGCGCCACCGGCGTGTCGCCCAGTTCACCGGGCAGGCGGCGTTTTTCCGGCAGCAGCAGCGTGGCGGTGGTCATCGGGCGATGGCGTCGTTCAATCCCGGCCCGTCAGTCCAGATAGGCAACGCTGACCACTTCGTACTCGCGCTGGCCGGCCGGCGCATCGATGGTGACCGAGTCGCCTTCCAGCTTGCCGATCAACGCACGCGCCAGCGGCGAGGAGATCGCGATCATGCCCAGCTTGATGTCCGCTTCCAGATCGCCAACGATCTGGTAGCGCTTCTCTTCGTCGGTCTCGGTGTCGGCCAGCGTCACCGTGGCACCGAACACGATCTTGGTGCCGGCCGACAGCTTGGTGATGTCGATGATCTCGGCATGCGAGAGCTCGCCTTCCAGCTGCTTGATGCGGCCTTCGATGAAGCTCTGCTGCTCGCGCGCGGCGTGGTATTCGGCGTTTTCCTTCAGATCGCCGTGCGCGCGCGCTTCGGCGATCGCGTTGATCACCGCCGGACGCTTGACCGACTTCAGCTGGTCCAGCTCTTCGCGCAGACGCTGCGCGCCCTTTGCCGTCATGGGTGCTCTCATGCTTCCAGCTCCTTGTGCAGTTCCTGCAGCGACCACACAGGGCCGGTGCCGCGGAATTCCAGCGAATGCACCAGCGCCTTGGCGCCGGCAACGGTGGTCGAATAGGTCACGCGATGCTGCAACGCTTCACGCCGGATCGAGAACGAGTCGGAGATGGCGGCGCGACCTTCGGTGGTGTTGACGATATACACGATCTCGCCGTTCTTGATCGAATCGACGATATGCGGGCGCCCTTCGGCGACCTTGTTGACGATCTCGCAGCTCAGCCCGTTCTGCTGCAGCCAGGCACCGGTACCGCGCGTGGCGACCAGCGTATAGCCACGCTCCACCAGCGCCTGCGCCACCGGCAACACGCGCTGCTTGTCCGGATCGCGCACCGACACAAACGCCTTGCCCACCGGCGGGGCCTTGATGCCGCCGGCCTCCTGCGCGCGTGCAAACGCGGCGCTGAAGCTGCGGCCCACGCCCATCACCTCACCGGTGGAGCGCATCTCCGGCCCGAGGATCGGGTCCACGCCCTGGAACTTGGCGAACGGGAAGATCGCCTCCTTCACCGAGTAATAACCCGGCACGATTTCCTTGGTGGCGCCCTGCTCGGCCAGCGTCTTGCCAGCCATGCAGCGCGCGGCGATCTTGGCCAGCGGCATGCCGATCGCCTTGGACACGAACGGCACGGTGCGCGAGGCACGCGGGTTCACTTCCAGCAGGAACACCACGTCGTCGCCGGCCTCGTTCACCTGCACCGCGAACTGGGTATTCATCAGGCCGACCACGTTCAGACCTTCGGCCAGCATCACCACCTGACGGCGCAGCTCGGCCTGGGTCTTGGGCGAGAGCGAGTACGGCGGCAGAGAGCAGGACGAATCGCCCGAATGCACGCCGGCCTCTTCGATGTGTTCCATCAGCCCGCCGATCAGCACGTTGCCGTCCTTGTCGGCAATGATGTCCACGTCCACTTCCACCGCGTTGTCGAGGAAGCGGTCCAGCAGCACCGGCGAATCGTTGGAGACCTTGACCGCATCACGCACATAGCGCGCCAGGTCGGATTCGCCGTAGACGATTTCCATCGCGCGGCCGCCCAGCACGTAGCTCGGGCGCACCACCAGCGGATAGCCGATCTCGCGCGCCAGCACCAGGGCTTCCTCGGCATTGCGGGCAATGCGGTTCGGCGGCTGCTTCAGGCCCAGCTTGTCGACCAGTTGCTGGAACCGCTCGCGGTCTTCGGCCAGATCGATCGAATCGGGCGAGGTGCCGATCACCGGCACGCCGTTGGCTTCCAGCGCGCGCGCCAGCTTCAGCGGGGTCTGGCCGCCGTACTGCACAATCACGCCCTTGGGTTTTTCCAGCTCGACGATTTCCAGCACGTCTTCCAGCGTCAGCGGCTCGAAGTACAGACGGTCGGAGGTGTCGTAGTCGGTGGACACGGTCTCCGGGTTGCAGTTGACCATGATGGTCTCGTAGCCGTCATCGCGCAGCGCCAGCGCCGCATGCACGCAGCAGTAGTCGAACTCGATGCCCTGGCCGATGCGGTTGGGGCCACCGCCCAGGATCATGATCTTGTCGCGGTCGGTCGGCAGCGCCTCGCACTCGTCCTCGTAGGTCGAATACAGATACGCGGTGCTGGTGGCGAATTCGGCGGCGCAGGAATCCACGCGCTTGTAGACCGGGCGCACCTTGAGCGCGCGACGCAGCGTACGCACCGATTCCTCGTTGGTGCCGGTCAACTCGGCCAGCCGCGCGTCGGAGAAACCGGCGCGCTTGAGCGTGCGCAGACGCGCCGCATCCAGTGCCGGCATGCCGTCATCGGCCAGTTGCTGTTCGTGGCTGATCAGTTCTTCGATCTGATCCAGGAACCACGGGTCGATGAACGACAGCGCGTAGACATCGGCCACGCTCATGCCGGCGCGGAACGCATCGGCGACATAGAACAGACGCTCCGGGCCCGGTGCCTTGAGCTCGCGCTTGAGCGCGGCGATATCGTCTTCGCTGCTCAGATCCAGGCCGGTCGGGTCCAGCCCGATCTTGCCGGTCTCCAGGCCACGCAGCGCCTTCTGCAGCGATTCCTGGAAGGTGCGGCCCATCGCCATCACCTCGCCCACCGACTTCATCTGGGTGGTCAGGCGCGCATCGGCCTGCGGGAATTTCTCGAACGCAAAGCGCGGGATCTTGGTGACCACGTAGTCGATCGACGGCTCGAACGAGGCCGGGGTCAGGCCACCGGTGATCTCGTTCTTCAATTCGTCCAGCGTGTAGCCCACCGCCAGCTTGGCGGCGACCTTGGCGATCGGGAAACCGGTGGCCTTGGACGCCAGCGCCGAGGAGCGCGACACGCGCGGGTTCATCTCGATCACCACCACGCGGCCGGTGGTCGGGCTGATGCCGAACTGCACGTTGGAGCCGCCGGTATCCACACCGATCTTGCGCAGCACTGCGATCGAGGCATCGCGCAGGCGCTGGTACTCCTTGTCGGTCAGCGTCTGCGCCGGCGCCACGGTGATCGAGTCGCCGGTATGCACGCCCATCGGATCGAGGTTTTCGATCGCGCAGACGATGATGCAGTTGTCCGCGGTGTCGCGGACCACTTCCATCTCGAATTCCTTCCAGCCCAGCACCGATTCTTCCACCAGCACTTCGGTGGTCGGCGACAGTTCCAGGCCACGGCCGACGATCTCGATCAGCTCTTCGCGGTTGTAGGCGATGCCGCCGCCGCTGCCGCCCAGGGTGAAGCTGGGACGGATGATGGTCGGGTAGCCGACCCGGGTCTGGATATCCAGCGCCTCTTCCAGCGTGTGCGCCACTTCGGCGCGGGGGCAATCCAGGCCGATCTCGCCCATCGCCACGCGGAACAGCTCGCGGTCTTCGGCCATGCGGATGGCTTCGCGCTTGGCACCGATCAGCTCGACGTTGTACTTCTCCAGCACGCCGTGGTCGGCCAGATCCAGCGCGCAGTTCAGCGCGGTCTGCCCGCCCATGGTCGGCAGCAGGGCATCGGGCTTTTCCTTGGCGATGATCTTCTCGACCGTCTGCCAGTTGATCGGCTCGATGTACACCGCATCGGCCATGTCCGGGTCGGTCATGATCGTGGCCGGATTGCTGTTGACCAGCACCACGCGATAGCCCTCGTCGCGCAGCGCCTTGCACGCCTGCGCGCCGGAGTAATCGAACTCGCAGGCCTGGCCGATGACGATCGGGCCGGCGCCGATGATCAGGATGGTTTTTAGGTCGGTGCGCTTTGGCATTTCTTTACTCGATTAGGAACATGCGGCAAGCCGCAGGTGCGGAAGAGTGGCCGCGGCGATCGCATCGCGACGCGGCGTGATAGTGCATCGACTCGGCAGAGTCGAACGCCGGGTTCATCCGGCAGATCCATAGCCCAGGGCGCGCAGGGTGTGCTGCATCCATTGATACAGCCCGAAGGACGCGGCAAAGCTGCCCAGGATCAGCAGCCAGCCGATCCCTGAGGTCTTGCCCCAACGGCGTACCTTGTCCGGGTCGGTGTTCTGCATGCGATGGTGAAAGGATCCCCCTCCAACCACATAGCCGACGCCGAAAACGAAGCACATCGGCACCAGCAAGGCCAGCTTCATGCCGCCATGCAGCGTGATCGACTGTGCACCAGCGCGTGCCTGCTCCAGCGGCATCCACACGCCCCAATACGTCAGCGCAACGCCCATCAGCACGATCAGCACACCCATCAAACGAGCGCTCATGCGCGCTTGGCATCCTTGGCCATCAACTCCACGAACCGGTCGAACAACGGCCCCACATCGCGCGGCCCCGGCGAGGCTTCCGGGTGGCCCTGGAACGAGAACGCCGGTGCGTCGGTCAGCGCGATGCCCTGATTGGTGCCATCGAATAGTGACCGATGGGTCACCCGCACATTGGCCGGCAGCGTGCTTTCGTCGACCGCAAAGCCATGGTTCTGCGAGGTGATCATCACCCGTCCGCCGTCCAGATCCTGCACCGGATGGTTGGCGCCGTGATGGCCGGTGGTCATCTTGACCGTGCTGGCGCCGGCGGCCAGCGCCAGCAGCTGATGGCCCAGACAGATGCCGAAGGTGGGCACCTGCCTGGCGATCAGTTCCTGGATGGCGCTGATGGCGTAATCGCAGGGCTCCGGGTCGCCCGGGCCGTTGGACAGGAACACGCCGTCCGGATTCATCGCCAGCACCTCGGCCACCGGCGTGCGTGCCGGCACCACGGTGACGTCGCACCCACGGTCGGCCAGCATGCGCAG
Source organism: Xanthomonas sp. NCPPB 3218 (assembly GCF_056725185.1). NCBI lineage: Bacteria > Pseudomonadati > Pseudomonadota > Gammaproteobacteria > Lysobacterales > Lysobacteraceae > Xanthomonas > Xanthomonas sp. NCPPB 3218. Next base: position 2,187,880 of record NZ_CM161516.1, on the reverse strand, counting down.
GATGTTGAGCTTGACGCCGTAATCGTAAGCAACAACCTTGTGCTTCAGCTCGGCGCGCACGAAGGTGTCGGAATTCAGATCCAGCGAGCCTTCCTGCCAGCTGTAACTGGTCTCGGTGGAAACCACCTTGGCCAGGTCCATGCCCTTCAGGCCGGGGAAGCTGCGCGCGGCTTCCAGCGCCTTGGCGACATCGATCTCGCCGGCCATCAGTGCGCCGTTCTGGGCGCCCTTCTGCCGCAACAGGCGGGTCAGCTTGCGGGTGTCGATGCCGGAAATGGCCACCACACCGCGGGCCTGCAGCCACTCCGGCAGTGCGACTTCGCTGCGCCAGCTGCTGGGGCGACGCGGCACGTCGCGCACGATCAGGCCGGCCGCCCAGATCTTGCTGGCCTCGTCATCCTGATCGGTAAAGCCGGTGTTGCCGATATGCGGATAGGTCAGCGTGACCATCTGGCGGGCGTAGGAGGGATCGGTCAGGACTTCCTGGTAACCGGTCATGGCGGTGTTGAACACCACTTCGCCGACGGAAAGCCCGTTGGCGCCTACGGATTCGCCCTCGAACACGGTGCCGTCTTCGAGGACAAGGATTGCGGGTTGGGTCACGTGGGGGTCTCGCTCTGGCTGCCTGGGACTCCGATGCGCTTCCGGCCAAATTCCGGTTGCAGCAAAGCGCGGACGCGGTGCTGAGGACCGGTCCGACGCTGGTTCGGGCAAGCGAGAATTGTAAAGGCAAGTGCCCCGGCATGCCAGCCTGGAGAACACCGGTCGCCGCGGTGGCATCGCAATGGCGGGATGAATGCGCCACCGCGATCACTCGCCATTCATGCGCGGCGACGCGCCGGCTTACAGCACCAGATCGCGCACGCGATAGCTGCCGGCCGGCTTGCCGAGCAACCGCTTGGCCGCATGCAGGGCACCGCGCGCGAAGATGTCGCGGTTGGTGGCGCGGTGCACCAGCTCCACCCGCTCGCCCAGCCCGGTGAACTGCACCGTGTGCTCGCCGACGATGTCGCCGGCGCGCAGGCTGGCAAAGCGCGGCTGCGCGCCGCTGCCGGTGGCCGCCTCCCCCAGCGTCAGTGCGGTCCCGGAGGGTGCGTCCTGCTTGTGCACGTGATGCGCCTCGACGATGTCGCAATCCCAGCCCGGCAGGCTGCCGGCGGCACGCTCCACCAGTTCGGTCAGCACCGCAACGCCCAGGCTGAAATTGGACGCCCACACCAACGGGATCTGTTGCGCGGCCTCCAGCAACGCGGCGCGCTGCGCCTCATCCAGACCGGTGGTGCCGGACACCAGCGGTTTGCCGCGCTGCGCGCACAGCGCCAGGATCGGTGCGAAGCCCTGCGGCAGGCTGAAGTCGATTGCCACATCGAAGGCCGGCGCACCGCCGAGTTCGCTGGCGGCAAAGTACGGCACGCCGTCCACCACGCGCTGCGAAGGCGAGCGCCCCACCACCGCACCGACGACGTGCAGCGCCTCGTCTTCGGCAGCCAGGCGCAGCAACGCCTTGCCCATCCGCCCGGAGGCGCCGTGGATCAGAACTTTCACAGGAGACGGTGTCATGGCGGCAGGCCTAGCTGGGCGATGGGGTTGTACAAGATAGCTGGGAATCGGGAATCGGGAATCGGGAATCGTAAAAGCTGGGATTGGGGAGTCGGGATTGGGGAGTCGTTAAAGCCGGGAATCGGGATCAGGGACTCGTGAGAGCGGATGCGGGTGTGCGCGTTTTACGTGCTGTGGCGCTTTGGCTTGGTGGCGTCCGTGGGGTGCGCGTGGTGGTTGGCATACAACGTCGCGAGCGGCCATGGGTTGGTAAGGGCTGCGCCACTGCACGTTGGTAAGGACGATGAGGACGCATGGCATACGGCCATCATGGCGGCGCTTGGAAGGTGGCGTTTGCCGACTTCGTGACCGCGATTCCCCAATCCCGACTCCCGAATCTCAGCCCTGCAGCTAGCGCGGCTGCGGCCTTTGATCGCGCGCGATGGTGTTGGCGGCTCTCAGTCGCCTGCGCCGTGCAGGCGCTTGCTCCAGCTCTCTATTTCGCGGCGTTGCAGGCGGCGTTCGAACAGCGCCTGCCATGACGGCACCAGCGGCAGTTGCAGCACCTCGGTAATGGCGGCGACATCGACATCGCGCGCATACAGCAGCTGTTGCAGGCGCAACAGCGTCCATTGCGGATGCGGTCGCTGCTGCAGTGTCAGCATGTCGCCGGCCGCAACGTCGCCGGACTGCAGCACGCGGTAATACCAACCGGTGCGGCCGGTGTCCTGCACGCGGCGCGCCATGTCGCGCACGCCGAAACGGTCGGACAGCTTCCAGCATGGCTGACGCAGCTGCGACACTTCCACCACTGCCGTACCCAACGCAAAGCGATCGCCCAGGCAGACCTCGGCTTCGGTAAGGCCGAGGCTGCTCAGGTTCTCGCCGAATGCGCCGGCCGTCTCCAGCAACGCATGTGCACCGAGCTCGGTCCGCCAGGCGGCGTAGTGATCGCGTGGATAATGGTGGATCGCCTTGTCCGGCCCGCCATGCACACGCCGGTCGCCCTGCTCGTCGCCGTGCAGACCGTCGGGACCGACGTGCACCCTGCCGTCCACCGCCCGCTTGTCGATCGCGCTGCGGCTACCGGGCCGGGTGAAGTCGCGTGCGATACCGATCGCGACGCTGTCGATGGTGATCGCAAGCGCAGGCGCAGGCGCCTGCACGCCAGCGGCCTGCGTGCTCACGCGCCCTGCCCGGGCAATTCGGCCAGCGCCTCGCGCAGCACCTCGCCCAGGACCTGGATGCCGGCGTCGATCCTGTCGCCAGGCACGGTGACAAACGACAGCCGCAAGGTATTGACCTGCGGCAAGGTGGCGTAGAACGGCGCGCCCGGCACGAACGCCACATTGCGCGCGATCGCCCGCGCCAGCAGCGCGGTGCCGTCCAGCCCGGGTGGCAGGGTCACCCACAGGAACATGCCGCCTTCGGGGCGATTCCATTGCACCTGGGGCGGGAAATGCCGATCCAGTGCCTCCAGCATCAGGCTGCATTGACGCGCATACAGCGCGCGGATCTGCGGAATGTGCGTGTCCAGGAAATCGTCCTGCAACGTCTGGTGGACCACGCGCTGGGTGAACGAGGGCGTATGCAGATCGGCCGCCTGCTTGGCCTGGATCAGCTTGCCCAGCACCGCTTCGGGCGCGACCACGTAGCCCAGCCGCAACCCGGGCGCGAGCACCTTGGAGAACGAGCCCATGTAGATCACGCCCTCCGGGTTGAGCGACAGCAGGCTCGGCAGCGGCTGGCCGCTGTAATACAGCTCGCCATACGGGTCGTCTTCGACGATCGGCACACCCGCCTCCGCCGCCCGCGCCACCAGGGCCTGACGGCGCGCCAGCGGCAGCCGGCGACCGGTGGGGTTCTGGAAGTTCGGCAGGCAATACAGAAAGCGCGCATCGGCCAGCACTGCTGGATCCAGCGCGTCCACCACCACTCCGTCCTCGTCCGAGGGCATGCCGACGAAGCTCGGCTGGAACAGCGAGAACGCCTGCAGCGCGCCCAGGTAGCTCGGCGTTTCCACCAGCACCTTGCTGCCTTCGTCGATGAAGACCTTGCCGAGCAGGTCCAGGCCCTGCTGCGAGCCGGTGGTGATCAACACCTGGCTGGGCCGGATGCTGGCGCCGTCGCGGCTCAGGCGTGCGGCCACCCATTCGCGCAGCAGCGCATAGCCTTCGGTGGGGCCGTATTGCAGCGCGGCCTGCGGCGCATCGCGCAGCACCTGATCGCTGGCCGCGCGCATGCGCTCCACCGGAAAGGTGGCCGGCGACGGCAGCCCGCCGGCGAAGGAAATCACCTCCGGCCGCTCGGTCACCTTGAGGATTTCGCGAATCGCCGAACTTGTCAGCGCCTGCGCACGTCGGGAGATCTGGAAGGAGGTCGTCATCGCGCAAGCATAGCGAAGGCCCGTGGCCGACGCGCTGTGCACTGCAGCGTCGACGACGCGACTCGGCTAGTGACAGTGTTGCTGCTGCACCGATCATTGCCACGCGTCACGACGCTCGCCTGGGTTGCAGCGGCGCTAACGAACACCCGCTACAGTGATGCCGATGCACTGGCGTCGATGCCAGCCGGCAAGGCAATCGCTACACGCGCATCCCCTCGCCCAGGATGGTCACCGGCTTCTGTCGTCGACGCGGGTTACCTGCGCAAATCGGCTGGGCCGCGAGCCAGGGCAGCGCGTACCGATCACAGGCCGCCCTTCTGCGCATCGATGGCGCCGGCACGACAATGCGGCGGCAATCGTGCCAACGGCGTTCAGTCGTACGCCGGGCCGACCCACGCAGTGCCTTCGCTGCGTTCGATCAAGGTCTTCCAGCGCTTGCGAACCAGCTTGTCGCGCGAGCGGAAGGTCATGCGCAAGCCCGGCAAGCCGAGCGTGGCGCGCGTCTCGACCATGGCCGAGGCCTCATCGGCAGCAATCTCGATCTTGGTGATCGACTGCTTGTAGTCGATCACCTCTTCCGGGTTGGCCACATGACGCATCTGACGCAGCACCTGCGCCCATTCGCCATTGGACTTGCAGTACTGCTCGCGCGTGGTGGTCTGCCGCTTCTGGTGCGAATCCATGCGGTACAGCACCACCATTTCGAACGTCGGCGCGGTCATCGTACACAGCGCTTCGCCGTCCTGACCGAGCATGGCCTTGTCGTGCGCGGCGTAGAAATCGCGCACCTGCGCTTCGTCCAGCGCGTTGCCACCGTAGTTATAAATGCCGGCAACCGCCGCCAGGATTGCCAATAACACCAACAACCGCATCTGTGTCCCCTGCACCGCCGCGTCCTGCGGCCGCGCAAGTGTAAGGGATGCGATGGATCAGTGACGACGTGGCGGCGCCGGTCCGCAGCTGTCGCAGCCACCGCAGGCCGCGGCGTTCTGCGCCGCCGGCGGCGCCACGCGGCGGCCCAGCGCCCGCATCCACGCAGGCCGCCCATCGCGCAGCAGGCCGATCGCCACTGCGCCACGCAGACGCCGCAGCGTGCCGGGAAATTGCTTCTTCATCACCACCCACAGGCTGAGCAACACCGCCAGCGCGATGACCAGGTATTGCAGCGTAAGCGACAGATCCACTTCAGCCGGCTCCCAGCAGCACGGCCAGCTGGTAGGTCACCAGCGAGGCCAGGTAGGCCAGCGCGAACAGGTACACCGCGCTGACCGTCATTTGCTTCCACGAGTTGGTTTCGCGCTTGATCGTGGCCAGCGTGGAGATGCACATCGGCGCGTAGATGTACCAGACCAGCAGCGACAGCGCGGTGGCCAGCGACCAGCCATCACTGATCAGCGGCGACAAGGCCTGCGCCGCGGCATCGTCGTCGGCAGCCGACAGCGCGTAGACGGTTGCCAGCGAGGCCACCGCCACTTCGCGCGCGGCCAGGCCGGGGATCAGCGCGATGCAGATCTGCCAGTTAAAGCCCAGCGGCGCGAAGAAGATCGCCATCGCATGGCCGATGCGCCCGGCGAAGCTGTAATCGATCGCCGGCAAGGTGGCGTCGGCCGGCGCGGCCGGGAACGACAGCAGGAACCACAGCAGGATGGTCAGGGCCAGAATGATGCCGCCGACGCGCTTGAGGAAGATCAGCGCACGCTCCCACAGCCCCAGCGCCAGGTCGGGCAGATGCGGCAGGCGATAGGACGGCAGCTCCAGCATCAGCGGATGCTCGCTCTTGTCGCGGCGCCACTTCTTCATTGTCCACGACACCAGCAGCGCACTGACGATGGCCGCGGCATACAACCCGAACAGGATCAGGCCCTGCTGGTTGAAGATGCCCCACACGGTCTTCTGCGGGATGAAGGCGCCGATCAGCAAGGCATACACCGGCAGGCGCGCCGAACACGTCATCAATGGCGCGACCATGATGGTGGCGAGCCGGTCGCGCGGGTCCTGGATGCTGCGGGTGGACATGATGCCCGGCACCGCACAGGCAAAGCTCGACAGCAACGGGATGAACGAGCGCCCGGACAAGCCGGCGGCAGACATCATGCGGTCGAGCAGGAAGGCCGCGCGCGGCAGGTAGCCGGACTCCTCCAGCGCCAGGATGAAGGCGAACAGGATCAGGATCTGCGGCAGGAATTTGATCACCCCGCCCAGGCCGGTGATGATGCCGTCCTTGAGCAGGCTGTTGAGCGGGCCCTCCGGCAGCGTGGTGCCTGCCCAATCGCCCAGCATCGCAGTGCCGGCATCGATCAGGTCCATCACTGGGTTGGCCCAGGCATACACCGCCTGGAAGATCAGGAACATCACCACCGCCAGCGTGACCAGCCCCCAGAGCGGGTGCAGCAGCCAGCGGTCCAGCGCATCGTCCACGCGCGAGGTCCGCGTCGGCATGGTCACAGCCGCACTCAGGATCTGTCGCACCTGCGCATGGTAGTTGCCATCGGCAGGCGGCGTGGCGCTCGGTGCCGCCAGGCGCGCGGCCTGCGCGTCGATGCGCTCGACCAGCGCCCTGGCACCGCCGCGGCGTACCGCCACCGTTTCCACCACCGGTACCCCGAGCGCCTGTTCCAGCGCAGGCAGGTCGATGACGATGCCGCGTCGTTGCGCGGCGTCGACCATGTTCAAGGCCACGATCATCGGCCGACCCAGCTCGCGCAGCTCCAGCGCAAAGCGCAGGTGCAGGCGCAGGTTGGTCGCATCCATCACGCAGACCAGCACGTCCGGTGCTGGTTCGCCGGGATAGAAGCCACGGCACAGGTCGCGGGTGATCGCCTCGTCCAGGCTGGCCGGCTGCAGGCTATAGGCGCCGGGCAGATCCAGCACCGCGAAGTCGCGCCCGGATGGCGCACGGAACTGCCCTTCCTTGCGTTCGACGGTGACGCCGGTGTAGTTGGCGACCTTCTGCCGGCTGCCGGTCAGCTGATTGAACAGTGCGGTCTTGCCGCTGTTGGGATTGCCCACCAGCGCCAGCCGCAACGGGACGCTCGCCGCGCTCATGCCTGTGCTCCATCGACGCGCACCTGCACGCGTGCGGCCTCGCTGCGGCGCAGGGCGAACCGGGTGTAACCGACCTGTACCAGCAGCGGTTCGCGCCCGACCGGCCCGGTCGCCAGCACCGTGACTTCTTCGCCGGCGACAAAACCCAGTTCGCGCAGACGCCGGGCGATCGTGTCGTTGGGGAGGCGATCCTCCACGGAATCCACGATGGCGGCGCGATGCAAGGGCATGTCGGACAGCGTCACAAAGACGGCCTGATTGTTAGGAATGGTTCTCAATTCTAGCATCGACGCACCGCGTCATGGCTCAGCCGACCCGTGCCGCTATCATGGTTCGCATCCCATTCATGGACGTTGACGCAATGCAGGACACCGGCTTGATCGTGGAGGACCAGGGAGCGGTCCGCACGTTGCGACTGAACCGCCCAGCGGTGCACAACGCCTTCGATGCGACCTTGATCGGCGCGCTCACCGACGCCTTGCAGCAGGCCGGCCGGGCAGCGCAGATCCGCGTCGTCGTGATCACCGGTGCCGGCGCTGCGTTCTCCGCGGGCGCCGACCTGAACTGGATGCGCGGCATGGCCGGTGCCAGCGAGGCCGAAAACGCGGCCGATGCACTCGCCCTGGCGCGCTTGATGCGCACGCTGGACGAGTTGCCCAAGCCGACCATCGCGCGCGTCAACGGCGCGGCATTCGGCGGCGGCGTGGGCCTGGTGGCGTGCTGCGATATCGCCATCGGCTGCACCGAGGCGCGCTTCGGGCTGACCGAGAGCAAGCTCGGCCTGCTGCCGGCGGTGATTTCGCCGTATGTGATCGCCGCGATCGGCGCGCGCCAGGCACGGCGCTGGTTCGCCACTGCCGAGATCTTCGACGCGGCCACCGCGCAGCTGCTGGGCCTGTTGCATCAACTGGTGGCCGCCGACCAACTGGATATCGCGGTGGAGCGCCAGGTCCGCCTGTTGCTGGCGGCAGCGCCATTGGCCGCGGCCAGCGCCAAGGCGCTGGTACGCGCGGTGCTGCCGCCGATCGACCGCGATGCCATCGACGCTGCCAATGCCGCGTGGATCGCACGCCTGCGCGTTTCCCCGGAAGGTCAGGAAGGCCTGGGAGCCTTCCTCGACAAGCGCAGCCCGGCCTGGGTGCCGGAGGGCGCGGCGTGAGCGACTTCGTCCGCATTGTCGAGGTCGGCCCGCGCGATGGCCTGCAGAACGAAGCGACGCCGATCGCCACCGCCGACAAGATCGCCTTGATCGATCAACTCTCCGCGACCGGGCTGCGCAGCATCGAGGCGACCAGCTTCGTCAGCCCGCGCTGGGTGCCGCAGCTGGCCGATGCGGCCGAGGTGTTTGCCGGCATCACCCAGGCGCCGAGCATCGCCTATCCGGTGCTGGTGCCGAACCTGCAGGGCTATGCGCGCGCACGCGCCGCCGGTGCACAGGAGGTGGCGGTGTTCACCGCGGCGTCGGAGGCCTTCAATCGCACCAATACCAACGCCGGCATCGACGAATCGATCGCGCGCTTTCGGCCGATCCTGGAACAGGCCGCGCTCGACGGCGTGCGCGTGCGTGGTTATGTCTCCACCGTGCTGGGCTGCCCGTATCAGGGCGAGGTGCCGGTGGCCGACGTGGTCGGTGTCGCGCAACGGCTGTACGCACTGGGCTGCTACGAGATTTCGCTGGGCGACACCATCGGCGTCGGCACCCCGGCCAAGGCACGCCAGATGCTGGCCGCGGTGGCGCAGGCGGTCCCGATGCCGGCATTGGCCGTGCACTTCCACGACACCTACGGCCAGGCGCTGGCCAACATCGCCGCCTGCCTGGAGCAAGGCGTGCGCGTGGTCGATGCGGCGGTGTCCGGTGCCGGCGGCTGCCCCTACGCCAAGGGCGCCAGCGGCAATGTGGCTAGCGAAGACGTGGTGTATCTGCTGCATGGGCTGGGCATGTCGACCGGCATCGACCTGCCTGCCCTCGCCCGTACCGGCCGCTGGCTGGCGCAGTTGCTGGGCCGCGAGACCGGCAGCAAGGTCGGCAAGGCCTTGGCGGCGGCCGGCTGAGATTTCAGTCCCGCACGCCGCCGCACCCGCACATCTTCCAGGGCGGTCACACGGACGCTTCGGCTAGAATCGCCGGCTGCGCCGTCACCCGTTCGCCTGCCGGCATCCACCGGCTTCCAGGATTTCCAAGGAACCACCGCATGCAGCCTTCTTCTGTTCTTGCCATCGTCACCGGCGGCGTGTCCGGCCTGGGCCTGGCCGTGGCGCAGCGCATCGTGGCCGACGGCGGCAAGGTCGCCCTGTTCGACGTCAACGCCGACAAGGCCGAGGCGGCGCTGGCGCTGCTCGGTGACGGCAACGCGCAGTATTTCGCCACCGATGTCACCGACGAGGCGCAGGTCGCCGCCAACGTGGCGCAGGCCGCGCAGGCGCTGGGCGGGCTCAACCTGGCGGTGAACTGCGCCGGCATCCTGGGCTCGGGCCGCGTGCTCGGCAAGGAAGCGCCGATGCCGCTGGCGACCTTTCGTACCACCGTGCTGGTCAACCTGGTCGGCAGCTTCAATGTCGCCAAGGCCGCGGCCGATGTGATGCAGCACAACAGCGCCGGCGACGACGGCGAGCGCGGTGTGATCATCAACACCGCCTCGGTGGCGGCCTACGAAGGCCAGATCGGCCAGGCCGCCTATGCCGCCAGCAAGGCGGGCGTGGTCGGCATGACCTTGCCGATGGCGCGCGAGCTGGCGCGCTTCGGCATCCGCGTGATGACGATCGCGCCGGGCGTGTTCTGGACCCCGATGGTGGACGGCATGCCCGAGGCGGTGCAGCAATCGCTGGCCGCGGCGATCCCGTTTCCCTCGCGTCTGGGCCAACCCGACGAATACGCCGACACCGTCGCCTTCATCCTGCGCAATCGCTACCTCAACGGCGACGTGATTCGCCTGGACGGCGGCGTGCGGTTGGCGCCCAAGTAGCAGGGATTGGTGCGTCGGGATTGGGGATTCGTAACAGCACTACTGCCCTGCCCGCCCGCTCCAGCCCTGCTTTGCCAATCCCTCATCCCAAATCACCAATCCCTGACTCATTCCATGAAAGCTAACGACATCAAGAAAGGCAACGTCGTCGAATACAACGGCGGCATTTACCAGATCCGCGACATCGAGCGCAGCTCGCCGCAGGGCCGCGGTGGCAACGTGCGCTTCCGCTTCATCATGTACAGCGTACCCGGTGGCGCCAAGCTGGACGCCAGCTTCGACGCCGACGACAACCTGCCGGAAGTGGAGTTGCTGCGTCGCCTGTCGACGTTCTCGTACAAGGATGGCGAGGCGTTCGTGTTCATGGACGACGAGGACTTCACTCCCTACACGCTGGATGCGGACGTGATCGGCACCGATGCCGGCTACATCATCGACGGGCTGACCGGCATCTACGTGCAGGTGATCGACGACCAGCCGGTGGCCGTGCAACTGCCGCAGACGGTGACGCTGGAAGTGGTCGAAACCCCGCCCGAACTCAAGGGCGGCACCGCCACCAAGCGGCCCAAGCCGGCCAAGCTCAATACCGGCCTGGAAATCATGGTGCCCGAGTACATCACCAACGGTGAGCGCGTGCTGGTCAACACCACCACCGGCGAATTCGCGGGCCGCGCCGACTGATGCGCAAGCTGGTCGTTGTGGTGACGCTGGGGCTGCTGGGCGCCTGCACGGCGCAACCAGCCCCGGCGCCGACAGCCACGCACGCACCTGCGCCGGTGGCCTGCACCGATGCCAAGGTGGACGAGGAGTGGCTGCAACATCCGCCCGGCCTGTGCGGCATGCCGGAGGACGTACGCACGCTGGTGGAGGATTACGACACCTGCGAGCACTTCGCGGGCGAGGACCCGTACGACGCCGATCGTCGCCACGAGATCGAAGTGGCGATCGCGCAATTCTGCACGCCGGCACCGGCACGGCTTGCAAAGCTGATGCAGCAGTACCGCAACAACGCGCAGGTCAGCGACTGGCTGCGCAAGTATTCGGTGCAGGCGGATCTGCAACCGGCTGGCTGAGGTGCGCCGGCTGGTGTGACAGGTGCCAGCTGGTGCAATGCGTCGTCCCTGGCCGGAGCACCGGGAACTGGGACTTACCGCTGCAGGCGTTTGTCGGCAGCCGCATCACCGCGCGCTAGCTCGCGCAGGCGTGCGCGCAGGCGCTGCACATTCGCCTCGCCCTGCTCCAATCCAGTGCGGACGTCGGCCGGCAGTTGCTGCCGCCCCAGCGCCTGCAGTTGTTTCCAGCCGTCGACCAGTACGCCGGTTTCCTGCGCCACGCGCGCGCTCAGGTCCTGCCGCTCGTCTGCTTGCGGCAGTCCGTAGCCGGCGCTGCCCAATAGCGTGGCCGGATGACTGAGCCGGGCCTGCCGCGCGAACAGCGACTGCAGCTGACCCTGCACCGAGTCACGCCCGGCCGCGCCGGGTGTCAGCAGGCGCTTGAGCGCATCGCGTGCCAGCAATTCCTGGCGGCGCAACGCGGCCTGTTCCAGCAACAACGCTGCAGCGGTCTCGCGCAGACCGCCGCGGTCGAACCACTGCGCACGCGCGTCCGCGCGCGCGTCCAGCCATTGCTCCACGCTGGTCTGCGGCACCGGCAGGCCGCGGCGGATCACCTCGAACATGGTCTGGTAATGCGCTGCCGCCGACTCGAAGTAATAGCCCTGGCGAATCGCCTGCGCAGGGTCGTCCAGCACCTGCATGTCGGCGATGCCGGCGCGCTGCAAGCGCTGCCTCACGCCGCGCGGGGTGATCGACGACAGCCGTGCCGCGGCCAGCCGCGGCACGCCGTCGTGCAGGAGCTTGAAGGTCTCCACCGCGCAGTTGTTGCCGATGAAGTAGTAGCGGCCGTCGTAACTCCAATGCACCTGCGCGGCGCGTGCTAGCAGCGCGGCGATCTCCCCGCGCGTCAGTGTCAGCGGCACCGACGACAGCGCGCGCAGCTCCACCTTGGTGTATTCGTCCACGACTTGATTCAACGGCAATACGAACAGCCGCGAGGGATACGAACCGGTCAGCCCGCGCCAGCTGGAAATCTGCACATCGCCGACGAAGGCGCGGAACGACAGCACGCGGTGATACTGCAGATCCAGACGGCAATCGGGACCGGGCGCACGGCCAGGGGCACAGATCACCAGACGCAGCATGCTGTGGCCCCAGCGGCTCATCGGCTGCGCATTTCCCTCGGCCAGCAGGTAGTCCACCGCGTACACACGCGCTGGATCCAGTGCCAGCAGTGACATCGCGCCGGCATCGTTATCGGCCTGCAGGTACGGCAGCGTCGTCTCGCAATGCGTTGCATCGGGCATGCCACCGACCCGCTCGGCGAACCACGCTGCCAGCGCCGGGCGCCGGCAGTGATAATCGGCATCAAGCACGTAGTGTTCGAGATTCACCGCGACGAATTCGGCTGGGCTGCGCCGCTCGTAATCGTCGGGGCTGCGATCGCTGAACCGGTTTGCGCCGCGCCCGATCCGCCAGGGACGCACCTGCCAGCCGGCCAGATCGCGCAGCCGCGGGTCGCGCGACAGGCCGCCGTGCGCACCGCGGTCCAGCACATGCGCCAGTTCATGCACCACGGCGGCCATTGCCGCGCGCGTGGCCGGTGCCTCGGGGTCGGTCTGCGTAGCTTTCGCCTGCACGCTCCATGCTTCCAGTAACGCACGATCAAGCAGGATGCGCCGGCCGATCGCGCGGCCATGCACGTGTGCCGGCAAATCCGTGCGCCACTGCAGCTGGATCGGTGCGTCGATGCGCTGCATCCAGGCCGGCGGCAGACGCTGCGCCACCTGTTCCACCAACGCGTGCGTGGCGTCGATCTGCGCCGCAGACAGGCCCTGCGGATCGACATCGATGCGTAATTCGGCCTGCGCCGCCGGTGCGATCGCTGCGGCCAGCCACAGCCACCAGCACCGGCGAGGAGAACTCACTGGGCCAGGATGGACTGCGCCAGCTCCAGGTCGCTGGACAGCCGCGCCGCATCGCTACGGCTGCGCAACTGCAGCAGCGCCGCTTCCAGCCGTGCGCCGCGGATCGCGCCATCGCTGGCGACGAAGCCGGCAGCATCTTCGCGTGCGTCGGCCACCACCTTGTCGTCGCCGGAACTGCTGCCGGAGGAATTGGACGAACCGGCCGACGATGCACCCGCCGAGGTTCCGGCCAGGCTGGATGCGAAGGCCGCCAGCGGCAGCAGCGTCAAAGCGCAAAACACGAGGGAGCGCATCATTGGCGTATCGATTCCATGTGAAGGTGGTGAAAGACTAACCGGCACGCGTGGCGGCAAGCGCGTCGTCCATCTCGAACAGCTTGCCGGGATTCAGCAAAAGATGAGGATCGAGCACATGTTTGATCCCGCGCATCAAGGCGATCTCCTCGGCCGAGCGCGTGCTCCACAGATAGGCCTTCTTGACCAGGCCGATGCCGTGTTCGGCAGAGATGCTGCCGCCAAAACGCTGCAAGGCCTGCGCCAGCAACTTGGTCACCTGATCGCAGGCCGCCACGAAATCGGCCTGGCTGGTGTCGTCGGGCTTGAGCACGTTGATATGCAGGTTGCCGTCGCCGATATGGCCGAACCACACCACATCGAAATGCGGATACGCATCGTGCAGCAACGCCTGGGTTTCGGCCAGGAACGCCGGCATCGCCGAGATGCGCACCGACACGTCGTTCTTGTACGGCGTGTAGCGCGCCAGCGCTTCGGTGATGCCTTCGCGCAGCCGCCACAGTTGCGCGGCCTGCGCATCGCTCTGGCTGATCACCCCGTCGCTGACCCAGCCCTGCTCCATGCAGGTCTCGAATGCCGCCATCGCTGCGGCTTCCTGCGCCTCGTCGCCAGCAGCGAATTCGGTGACCACGTAATACGGATGCACTTGCGCAAACGGCGCCTGCGCGCCGTGCGCCAGCACGTGTTCGAGCGCGCGGTCGGTGAAGAACTCGAACGCCTCCAGCCGCAGCTGCGCGCGGAACGCGGCAAACACCTGCATCAACACCTCGAATGAAGGCAGCGCCAGCAGCATCACGTTGCTGGGCGGTGGCGGGTCGGTCAGTCGCAATGTCGCTTCGACCACCACGCCGAGCGTGCCCTCGGAGCCGATCATCAGATGGCGGAAATCGTAGCCGCTGGAATTCTTCACCAGCGCGTTGTTGAGCTCCAGCAGTTCGCCGGCACCGGTGACCACCTTCAGGCCGGCGACCCAGTCGCGGGTATTGCCGTAGCGGATCACGCGGATGCCGCCGGCATTGGTGGCGATATTGCCGCCGATCGAACACGAACCGCGCGCGGCGAAATCCACCGGATACACCAGACCATGCTCGCGCGCGGCATTGTGCACCGCTTCCAGCGGCATGCCGGCCTGGACGGTGAGCGTGCGATCCACCGCATTGAACTCCAGCGGCTTGTTCAGGCGCTCCAGGCTCAGCACCAACTCGCCGTTGGCAGCCACAGCACCGCCGGACAAGCCGGTGCGCCCGCCCGAAGGCACCACCGCAACCGCGTTCGCATTGGCCCAGCGCAGCACCGCCTGCACCTCGTCCACCGAACCGGGCAAGGCGATCGCCAGCGGGTTGGGCGCCCAGCGCCGCGTCCAGTCGCGGCCGTAGTGTTCCAGGTCGGCCGGCTCGGTCTTCAAACGCAACGCGGGCACGGCCTGTTGCAACGAAAGGATGCGGGGATCGGTCATGGCACACGGCGCTGCGGTAGGAACCGCACAGCGTGCCAGTGCGCGCCAGGCGCGTCCAGTTGCACGGCGTGGCGCCGCCATGGCGTTGGATTCAGCTGAAACCGTTGCACCGCAAGGACTTCGCCTTCGCAAACACTGCGTTGCGGGCGCCCCATCGCGCGGCCCATCTGGCATAGTTGCCGACCCGATTGCTGCAATGCGCTCCCCCATGTCGCCGAAGAGAACCTCGTTTCCCAAGCAGGACATCCGCGTCCTGTTACTGGAAGGCATCAGCCAGACGGCCGTGGATGTGTTCCGCGCCGCCGGTTATTCGCAGATCGAACTGCACGCCAAGTCGTTGCCGGAAGACGAGCTCATCGCGCGCATCGCCGAGGCGCATATCGTCGGCATCCGCTCGCGCACGCAGTTGAGCGCCGAGGTGCTGGTGCATGCCAAGCGGCTGATCGCAGTGGGCTGCTTCTGCATCGGCACCAACCAGGTCGATCTGGACGCGGCCGAGCTGGCCGGCATCCCGGTGTTCAACGCGCCCTACTCCAATACCCGCAGCGTAGCCGAGCTGGTCATCGCCGAGGCGATCCTGCTGTTGCGCGGCATCCCGCAGAAGAACGCCGAGTGCCATCGCGGCGGGTGGTCCAAGTCGGCTGCCGGCAGCCACGAAACGCGCGGCAAGGTGCTGGGCATCGTCGGTTACGGGCATATCGGCACCCAGGTCGGCGTGCTGGCCGAGTCGCTGGGCATGCAGGTGATCTTCCACGACATCGAAACCAAGCTGTCGCTGGGCAACGCGCGCGCGGCGATCGATCTGGACGACCTGCTGGCACGCGCGGACGTGGTGACCCTGCATGTGCCGGAGACGCCGTCGACCAAGGACATGATCGGCGCGGCGGAGATCGCGCGCATGAAGCACGGCGCGCATCTGATCAATGCCTCGCGCGGTACCGTGATCGACATCGACGCACTGGACGCGGCGCTGAGCTCGGGCCAGATCGGCGGCGCGGCGGTGGACGTGTTCCCGATCGAGCCCAAGGGCAATGGCGATGCGTTCGAATCAAAGTTGACCGCACACGACAACGTGATCCTGACTCCGCACGTGGGTGGCAGCACGCTGGAAGCGCAGGACAATATCGGCATCGAAGTGGCCGCCAAGCTGGTGCGCTACAGCGACAACGGCAGCACCCTGTCGGCGGTGAACTTCCCAGAGGTCACCCTGCCCGAGCACCCCGACAGCCTGCGTCTGCTGCATATCCACCGCAACGTGCCGGGTGTGCTGTCCAAGATCAACGAACTGTTCTCGCGCCACAACGTCAACATCGACGGCCAGTTCCTGCGCACCGATCCCAAGGTCGGCTACGTGGTGATCGACGTCAGCGCCAGCGAGGCGCAGGCCACCGCGTTGAAGGAAGGCCTGGCCTTGATCGAAGGGACCTTGCGGACGCGCATTTTGTACTGAGCGGACGTTGTACTGACGTGCCCCCTTCTCCCAACGGGAGAAGGTGACCCGAAGGGCCGGATGAGGGTACGGGTGACTCGAAAACTCTAGCCACCCGTTCCCTCACCCCGAACCTCCGCTCCGCGGCCCTCCCGCGCTTGCGGCGCGGGCGATCAAAGGCGGCGCGCAAGCTGTGCATGCTCGTCTCGACGGGAGAGGGGCTTTCGCAGACCTGAGCACGAAAAAACGTCTCATCACTCACCCACTGCTTCCAAGGCCATGACAGCGAATGGCCGAGGCAGCAGCGTGGCCGGGGATTGGCGGAGAGCGGCACAGGGATGTGCCGCGGCGGCGAGTCAGACAGGATGTCTGACCGAGCCGGGCAGCCGATCGCCGGCCGCGCTGCTGCCACCCACCGAAGCCGGCAACTAACAAGCGCAGTGCCTGCGCTTGCGGCGCGCGCGCCAGTGGCGCGCAAGCAGTGCCTTATCGCCCCGACAAAAGGGGCTCTAACAAGCTGCTCAACGCGCGCGCGCCACCCACTTCTCGGCCATGCGCCGCATCGACGGATCCAGCTGCGGATCGGCAAGCAGCTCGGCGACCGGGCGCCACGCCAGGGCCAGCGATTCCTCGCTGACTTCGAATGCCTCGTCCGCTCCAGCCACCACCACATAGCGCGCGTCGTAATGCCAGTGCCCGGCCACCTCGCCGCGCTCGGGAATCCAGTGCCGGTCCAGGTCGAAAATGGCCGCGTCAGCCAGGCACAGGCCGCTCAATCCGGATTCCTCCTGCGCCTCGCGCAGGGCCACCTGCGCCAGGTCGCGGTCGCCGTCGGCGTGCCCGCCCAGCTGCAGCCAGCGTTGCAGCTTGCGGTGATGGGTCAGCAACGTGCGCGTGCCATCGGCGCTGACCACCCACGCCGAGCCGGTGAAATGACCTTCGACACGCTCGCGCAGGAACGGGTTGGTGGCATCGTCCAGCAGCTGAGCGAACTGCTCGGCCAGCCCCGCTTCGTCCGGCCAGCGTGCGCGGTAGTCGGCCAATCGCTGTTGCAGGGTTGCATCCACCATCTGTCGTTCCCGGTCGCCCGTTGCGGGCCAGGCGGCCATTATCGCCATTCATGCTGCGTACGCGCTTGTCGTGAGCGTGTAGCTTTGGCAAGGTAGGCCGCTTGCCTGTCCCACCGGGACGCGGCGCACCACCTTCGCCCAGGCGCGCGCGCCTTAGTTGCCACTTAGGGATGTACCGAATGCTGAAGTCTCTGTTGAGGGTCAAACCGATCGAGCCCGCTGGACATGTCGACGGGGGCGAACCGGTCGAAGGCAGCCTGCAAGGCGAAGCCACCCTGCAACGCACCCTGACCGCCAAGCACCTGATCATGTTGGGAATCGGTGCGGTGATCGGCGCCGGCATCTTCGTGTTGACCGGCCAGGCCGCTGCCAACCATGCCGGCCCGGCGGTGATGCTGTCGTTCGTGTTCGCCGGCATCGCCTGTGCGTTCGCCGGCCTGTGCTACGCGGAGTTCGCGGCGATGATGCCGGTCTCCGGCAGCGCCTACTCATATTCATATGCCACCCTCGGCGAGGGCATCGCCTGGTTCATCGGCTGGTGCCTGGTGCTGGAATACCTGTTCGCCGGCTCCAGCGTTGCGGTCGGCTGGTCCGCCTACCTGATCAGTTTCCTGACCGGAACGCTTGGATTGCCGTTCCCGGCCGAGCTGGCCGGCGCGCCACTGGCCTGGGACGGCCACAACTTTGTCAGCTCCGGCAACCTCATCAACCTGCCGGCCGTGCTGATCGTGGCTGCGGTGAGCATGCTGTGCTACGTGGGCGTCACCCAGTCGGCGTTCGCCAACGCCATCGTGGTGGCGATCAAGGTGGTGGTGATCTGCCTGTTCGTCGGCTTCGGTATCGCCTACATCGACCCGGCCAACTGGCATCCCTTCATCCCGGAGAACACCGGGCCGGGCCAGTTCGGCTGGGACGGCGTGTTCCGCGCCGCGTCCATCGTGTTCTTCTCGTATATCGGCTTTGACGCGGTCTCCACCTCCGCTGGCGAGACCAAGGATCCGCAGAAGAACATGCCGATCGGCATTCTGGTATCGCTGGCGGTCTGCACCGTCATCTACATCATCGTCTGCGCGGTGCTGACCGGCCTGCTGCCCTATACCCAGCTCGGCACCGCCAAGCCGGTAGCCACCGCGCTGGAAGCGCACCCGCAACTGACCTGGCTCAAGACCGCGGTGGAGATCGGCGCGATCGCCGGCCTGTCCTCGGTGGTGCTGGTGATGCTGATGGCGCAGCCGCGCATCTTCTACACCATGGCCAAGGACGGGTTGATGCCCCGACTGTTCGGCAAGGTGCATCCGAAGTTCCATACCCCCTATGTCGGCACGATCTTCGTCGGCGTGGTCGCGGCGTTGCTGGCAGGGTTGATCCCGCTCAGCGTGCTGGGCGAGCTGGTGTCGATGGGCACCCTGCTCGCCTTTGCCACCGTGTGCGCCGGGGTGATGGTGCTGCGTTTCACCAAGCCGGATCTGCCGCGCCCGTTCCGGGTGCCGCTGGCGATGCTGATCTGTCCGCTGGGCGCGCTGGCCTGCCTGTTCCTGTTCTTCCAGGCCTTCCAGGAACACTGGAAGGTGTTCGTGGGCTGGACCGTGATCGGCCTGGTCATCTATTTCGGCTATGGCATTCGCCATAGCCGGCTGGCCCGTAAGGTTTGATTGCGAGTCCCTCGCAACAGCCCGCACATCTCGCACACGCCCGCACCGCCATGTGCAGGGATTCAACAGGAACCGCTGCATGTTCAAGCAACTCTGGGCCACCAAGCACCCGCACGCCAGCCACGAGGCGGCCGACGGGCTGGGCCTGCAACGCGCACTCGGGCCGTGGGGGCTGACCGCCCTGGGCATCGGGGCGGTGATCGGCGGCGGCATCTTCGTCATCACCGGCCAGGCCGCGGCCGACCATGCCGGCCCGGCGATCATGCTGTCGTTCGTGCTGGCCGCGGTGTGCTGCGCGTTCTGCGCAATGGCCTACGCCGAGTTCGCGGCGATGGTGCCAGTGTCCGGCAGCGCCTACACCTATACCTACGCCACCTTCGGCGAACTGGCGGCCTGGTTCATCGGCTGGATGCTGGTGCTGGAGTACGGCGTCTCCGCCTCGGCGGTGGCGGTCAGCTGGACCGGCTATTTCCTCAGCCTGCTGGAGCATTTCAACATCCACCTGCCGGCCGCCCTGGTCAGCGCGCCGCTGGACGGCAAGCTGCAGCGCACCGGCGCGATCGCCAACCTGCCTGCCGCCGGTATCGTGCTGCTGCTGACCTGGCTGTGCTACGTGGGCATCCGCAAGTCGTCGGCGATGAACATGGCGATGGTGATCCTCAAGACCGGGCTGATCCTGCTGGTGATCGCGGTGGGCTGGAAGTACGTGGATACCGCCAACTGGCACCCGTTCATTCCGGCCAACGAAGGTCCGGGCAAGTACGGCATGGAAGGCGTGCTGCGCGGCGCGGCGATGGTGTTCTTCGCCTATATCGGCTTCGAGGCGGTGTCGGTGGCGGCACAGGAATCGCACCGCCCGCAACGCGACCTGCCGATCGGCATGATCCTGTCGCTGGTCATCTGCACCGTGCTCTACATCGCCATGGCGGCGGTGATGACCGGCCTGGTGCCCTACACCCTGCTCGGCACCGACGAGCCGGTGGTGACCGCGGTGGCGGCGCATCCGCAGCTGGCCTGGTTGCGCGTGGTGGTGGAAGTCGGCGCGCTGATCGGGCTGTCGTCGGTGGTGCTGGTGATGATCATCGGCCAGCCGCGCATCTTCATGATCATCGCGCGCGACGGGCTGCTGCCGTCGATCTTCACCCGCATCCATCCCAAGTACCGCACCCCGCACGTCAATACCGTGATCACCGGCGTGGGCATCGCCCTGCTGGCGGCAGTGTTCCCGCTGGATGTGCTGGGCGAGCTGACCTCGATGGGCACGCTGATCGCCTTCGCCGCGGTGTGCGCCGGCGTGCTGATCCTGCGCCGTACCCACCCGGAACTGCCGCGTCCGTTTCGCATGCCGGTGGCCTGGCTGATCTGCAGCGCCGGCGTGTTGAGCTGCCTGGCCCTGCTGTCGGCGATGACCCTGCACAACTGGATGCTGATGGGGGTGTGGACGCTGGTCGGGCTGGTGGTCTATTTCGGCTACGGTTACCGCCACAGCCGTCTGCGCGACGGTCGCTGAGTACACCAGTAGGTTAATGCCTGCGCACCGGTCGTCCATGGCGGAGCGATGATTCGGGCCTTCGCTGCAGGGGGCTGATCTGTAGCTTGGTTGGTGGGCGCTGATCTGCGGCTTGGCTGCAGGGCCCTTGCCCGCCCACCCTCGCGGGACACGCCGCAAGTACGTCCCTGTAGGCGCTTACGCGGCATCCATGCCGCGTAAGGTCCCGCGACGGTGGGCGGGCAAGGACCTGTCGGGATGATCGGTGTGCACAGTGAAGAGCAGTAAGCGCAGTGCGTGATGCGCGTTGTTCGATACTGGTGCGCTGGCTCGAGGTGCGACACGGGGGCGACAAGCGGCTTCTCATGCGACCACCGACCAGCTTCCTGGTGCGGTGTCCTCGCCGGTTGCGGGACCCTTGGCGGCATGGATGCCGCCAAGGAGCCTCCATGGACGGATTCACGGCGTGTCCCGCAAGTGGTGAGGGCACCGCGCCTTCGACCAACCAGGCATTTGACATGGGTTTCTGACTGCATCCAACAACAGACGACTGACGAAACCACCGCGCTCACTGCCAGGCGCGCGCTCCTCACGTTTTGTCGGCCGATCTGGGTACGGGTGTGGCGGGAACAAAACCCTGCTGCGCTGCACCTGACCGTAATCCGGCGGGGCAGTAGAATAGGTCCATGAATGCGACCACTGCCCCCCTGCCCTATAGCGCCGCGCGTCTGCACGAGCTGGCGCACCTGCTGATCGGCAATATCCGCGAACTGGCCCAGGCCGGCTGGACGCCGGCCACCAGCAGCAATTTCTCCCATCGCCTGGACGAACAGCACGCGGCGATCACCGTGTCCGGCCGCGACAAGGGCCGCCTGGTCGAAGAAGACATCATGGTGGTGGACTTCGATGGCCTGGCGGTTGGCCGTCCGTTGCGTCCGTCTGCGGAAACGCTGCTGCACACCCAGCTGTATCGCCGCTTCCCCGAGATCGGCTGCGTGCTGCACACGCATTCGCCGGTGCAGACCATTGCCTCGCGGCTGTACGCCGGCAGCGGCATGATCCGGCTGGAGGGCTATGAGCTGTTGAAAGCCTTCGAAGGCAACACCACACATGAAACGGCAGTGGACGTGCCGGTGTTCGCCAATACGCAGGACATGCAGGTGCTGGCCGCGCAGGTCGAGGCCCTGCTGGACAAACAGAGCCTGTGGGGGTATCTCATCGAAGGACACGGTCTGTATGCCTGGGGCCGCAACATGGCCGAGGCGCGCCGTCACCTGGAGGCCTTCGAATTCCTGCTGCATTGCGAACTCGAACTGCTGAAGCTGCGCGGCCCGCGCTGAGTCCTCGCCACCTCCCCCCTTCCTTGTGAGCCAGATCGCCATGAGCCGACTTCGCATCTATAACGATTCCGATCCCAACCTGCCGCAGCTCGATAGCCGCGACGGCGAGCAGATTGCCGCCGAGCTGAGCAAGATCGGCGTGACCTTCGAGCGCTGGAAAGCCAATCAGCCGATCGAGCCGGGCGCATCACCCGAGCAGGTGATGGCAGCCTACCGCGAGGATATCGAGCGGCTCAGCGCCGAGCACGGGCTGAAGACCGTCGATGTGGTCAGCATCGCGCCGGACAATCCCAAGCGCGAGGAAATGCGTGCCAAGTTCCTGGACGAGCACTTCCACAAGGAAGACGAGGTGCGCTTCTTCGTCGCCGGCTCGGGCCAGTTCACGCTGCACGTGGACAACAAGGTCTACGAGATCGAATGCGTGAAGGACGATCTGATCGCCGTGCCCGACAGCACCCTGCACTGGTTCGACATGGGGCCGGAGCCGCACTTCGTGGCGATCCGCTTCTTCACCGAGCCCGATGGCTGGGTCGGCCACTTCACCGGCACCGAAATCGCCCAACAATTCCCCCGCTACGCCCCCGAGAAACCTCCAAAGGCCAGCTGACGATGACACGACCGCAAGCGATCCTCACCGATATCGAAGGCACCACCAGCAGCATCTCGTTCGTCAAGGACGTGTTGTTTCCGTATGCGCGCCGCGCCATGCCGGCCTACGTGCAGGAGCACGGCGGTCACCCGCAGGTGCGGCACTGGCTCAACCAGGTAGCCGACGAGATCGGCGAGGACGTGCCGGACGAAGTCCTGGTCAGCACCCTGCAGACCTGGATCGACGAGGATCGCAAGCACACCGCACTCAAGGCGCTGCAAGGAATGATCTGGAGCGACGGCTACAAGACCGCCGACTTCACCGCGCACATCTATGCCGATGCGGCGATCCAGCTGCAGGCCTGGCATGCGGCCGGCATTCCGCTGTACGTGTATTCGTCCGGCTCGGTGCCGGCGCAGAAGCTGTTCTTCGCCCATAGCGATGCCGGCGACCTGAGCGCGCTGGTCACCGACTGGTTCGATACCGAAGTCGGCCCCAAGCGCGAGAGCGCCAGCTACCGCCGCATCGCCGAACGCATCGGTGTGCCGCCGGGCGAAATCCTGTTCCTGTCGGACGTGATCGAAGAGCTGGACGCCGCCAAGCGTGCCGGCATGCGTACCGCGTTGCTGGACCGTCGCGAGGATTACCCCACCCCACGCTCGGCCGACGAGATCGGCAGCCACCAGCGCGTGGAAAGTTTCACCGAGCTGGCGCTGTAGGCGCGGTCGGCAAGCCTGCTGCGCTTACCCTGGGGTGAGCGCAGTCGTTACCCGACCTTGCATGCGCTCCTGATGCATTGCGGTTCAAGCGCGCCGTGCGCACCCGCCTGACGGCAGGCTCGCGGCGCTGTTGCAGGCGTGGCTCAGCCGACCTTGTCGCTGCGCAGTGGCGAGACTTGGCAGGCCTGCTGCAGGCAACGTGTTCTGCAAGATGTGCTTGAAGCGGATCGATGGACGTTGTGCAACGTCATGGCCTGCGTTGCGATCACTGCGCCCAGGCGCTCCACCCGTCCTCCCAGACCTCGGCGTTCGTCATGTCGCTGCATTCCCCCTTTGGACCGAACGCCTTGCTGCGGCGACTCTCCTTGTTGATCGTCATCGTGGCCTTGATGGCCGGCTGTCATCCCGATGCCGGTGCCGCACTGCCCAAGCAGGCGGCGGCAGGCAAGGATGAGGTCGACCCGGTCGACCAGGCGGCGCTTGCGCAGGCATTGAACGCGCTGCAGCCACAGCGTCCTGGGGTGACCGACCTGTATGTGGTCGGCTTCGCCGGCGATGCCAGCGACGATGTGTTTCGCAACGAGACGCTCTACCTCAGGCAGCTGTTCGAACAACGCTTCGCTGCGCGCGGCCGCGTGGTGACGCTGGTCAACAACCCAGACAATCTGGGCGAGCAACCATACGCTCCGCTGGCGACCTACGACAACCTGTACGACACGCTCGCCGCAATCGGCAAGCGCATGGATCGCAAGGAAGACGCGCTGCTGCTGTTCGTCACCACCCATGGCACCGAAGACCACACGCTGTACGTGCAGGTGGACCAGGACGAGGAAGACTTCATCAGCCCGCAGGATCTGCGCCAGGCATTGGACGATGCTGGCATCGGCAATCGCATCATCGTGCTGTCGGCGTGCTACTCGGGTGGCTTCATTCCGGCGCTGCGTTCGCCGGACACGCTGATCCTCACCGCCGCGCGCGCCGACCGGCCCTCGTTCGGCTGCGGCAACACCTCCAATGCAACCTACTTCGGCCAGGCCTGGCTGATCGATGCGATGAACCGCAGCGACGACCCGCTGGCCGCGTTCGATATGGCCAGGACAGCGATCACCGCGCGCGAGAAGCAGGAAGGCGAACTGCCGTCGTTGCCGCAGCAATCACTCGGCAAGCGCATCGCGCCGGTGCTGGCACGCTGGCGTGCGGGACTACAGGTAGGCCCGGCCGTGGCCTACCCGTATCCGCCGCTGGAGACCGCTCCGGATGCCGGTCAGGACCAGGATCCGGAAGCCGATCCCGATAGCAGGTCGCTGGACAACCCGACCAAGGTCAAGGTGCCGGCCGCACCGGCCAGCCCGCGCAAACCGGCGCCCGTGCCGGCACCCGCAACGCCATGAAGATTGCCACGCGCTGAGACTAATTCTCATTTCGTCAGCGCTGGCGCAGCCTCGCTACACTCGCCCGGCCAGCCAGCTCACGCCAGCCAGCATCGATCCCCGCCAGCGCGCCATCGCCTGCCAGCCCGGGTCCCAAAACGCCTCCCTCGTGGAGGCGTTTGTGTTTCCGGCAATAGGGTTCAAGCGTCGAACGAACCAACAACCAATCACCGTAGGAGCGCATTGATGCGCGACGGGCTCCACCCAGGAACCCCCGGCACCACGCACGCCTCCCTATCAAGGATCGGCGCGCTGCAAGCGATACACCGTGCGTGCGCTGTACTGCCCGGTCGGCAGCGATGCGCGTACATCCACCGCGTGCTCGCCCACTTCCAGCGTGGTCGGCAACGCACCACGCCATAGATGCGTGGACGGCGTGGCCTCGGGCGAGCGGTCGTAGCCGCGCAATTGCTCGGCCGCATCGTCGCGCACGTTCTCGGCCAGCAGGCGCGGATCGGCGCGCTCCACCCGCTTCATCGGCTGCCATGCGCCATTGTCGATGCGCATCTCGACAAGGGTGTCGTCCTGGCCCATGAAGACATTGGCGTAGATCCCCCAGGCCGCATACGCACCCTGGCGCAGCACCTTGGGCGCGTGCAGCAGCAGTTGCGCATCATCGACCGAACGCGCCACGTGATAGGCCAGCGTGTAGTCGCCGCCGGGCGCGACCTGCAGCACCGCGTACCCGTTCGGCGTGCCGTCGCTCATCGTCGCGTCGGGAATGCCGTCGGCGTCCTTGGCACCGGACCAGAACGCCCCGCAGGCCGCGCCGACGTTGTATTCGTGCAGCGGGCGGGCGCCCTGCCAACCTTCGTCGGCGCCGTGATCGACCTGTCGCTGGGTATGGCTGTGTGCGCTGAGCACCAGCACATGCGGAAAATCCTTCAACAAGGCGAACAGGCGGCGACGATCGGCATGCCGAAAGGTCTCCTGCCCCGGCGCCGCGTCGAACAACGGAATATGCATGCCCAGCACCAGCAGCCGCTCGCGCGGCAGCTGCGCCAGATAGGCCTGCAGGAACGCGAACTGATCCTCGCGCAGGCCGCCCACATAAGCCGGTTTGCCGCCTGGCGTATAGATCACATCGTCCAGGAACACGAAGCTGGCGTTGGCCTCTTCCACCGCATAGGTGTCCGGGCCATAGACGGCACGCCAGCTGTCGAGCGAATGCGCATCGTCGCCCGCGTCGACGTTGAGATCGTGATTGCCCGGCACATGGAACCACGGCACGCCGAGCTGGGTGGTCACCTTGTTAAGGGCCGGGTACAGGCTCAGATCGTCGCTGACGATATCGCCCAGCGTGGTGCCCAGCCTGGCCGAGGTCTTGCCGACGATCGGTGCCACGATGTCGCGCTGGTAGTAGCCCACGTCGGTCAGGCTGGCGGTCTGGCTGTCGGCAAACACCAGCATCTGGAAGCCTTCCTTGCCGGCACTGGCGCGCGGGGTCAGCGCAAAATCCCAGTGCTGCGTATTGCGCCCGGTTGCGGCGATGCCCGGGTATTCGCGCTTGGCCGAGCCCTTGGGCGCGTAGTGACGCCAGAAACCCGGCAGTCCGTCGGCGGCTGGCACGAAGCTGCGCTCGCCCGGTTTGATCACGAACACCGTCTGCCCGTCACGCACCGGCAGGCGATAGCGGCCTTGCACGTCGGTACGCACCAGTTGCTCGCCGTTGGAGACCGCTACATCGGCAATGCCGGGCTCATCGGCGCTGCGCCCGGCACGCCCGTCGCGTTCTTCGTAGACGGTGCCATCGACCACGGCATCGCGCGCGTACGCGCTTCCCGCGAGCACACCCAGGACCAACAGAGCGAAGCGAAGCTGCATGCGTTTTCCCGCGCGAAGATCAGCGGAAATTGTACCCGCCCTCGCCAGGCACACGGCGCGAAAGACACGCCGACACGTGCCCCGTAGGAGCGCACCCGGGCGCGACGGGCATTACCGATAACGCCCGTCGCGCCCGGGTGCGCTCCTACATGACTACGTTACTTGTGCCGCGACTCCAATAGCGCCACCGCATCGCCCAGGCCCAGGCCGCGCGCGCGCAGCAGCACGATCAGGTGATACAGCAGATCGGCAGACTCGCCGAGCAACTCGGCATCGCCCTGCACCACGCCGGCCAGCGCGGTTTCCACGCCCTCCTCGCCCACCTTCTGCGCAATGCGGCGGATGCCCTGCTCGAACAGCTTGGTGGTGTAGCTGCCATGCGGGCGCTCCTGCTCGCGCCTGGCGATCAAGGCGTCCAGGCTGCCGAGGAACTGGCCAGGCGCGCCCGGGAAACAGCTGGTGCGGCCCAGATGGCAGGTCGGCCCGTGCGGGCGTGCCTGTACCAGCAGCGTGTCGGCATCGCAATCGGTCTCGATCGACACCACCCGCAACACGTTGCCCGAGCTCTCGCCCTTGGTCCACAGGCGCTGCTTGCTGCGGCTGAAGAAGGTCACTTCGCCACGCTGCTGCGTCACCGCCAGCGCTTCGGCGTTCATGTAGCCCAGCATCAGCACGCGCAGGTTGTCGGCGTCCTGCACGACCACCGGCAACAGGCCCTCGCCCTTGCTCCAGTCCAGCGCGGCGAGCGCGTCGCCCGCTGCCGTCTCGTTACTGCCCATCACGTACCTCGATCTGTTGCGCGCGCAAAAATTGCTTGAGTGCCGGGATCGGAATCGCGCCGCTGTGAAACACGCTGGCCGCCAGCGCGCCATCGACATCGGCCTGGTCGAACACGTCGGCAAAATGCTGCATTTCGCCAGCACCGCCGGAGGCGATCAACGGCACGCTGCAAAGTGCACGCACCTGACGCAATTGCGCGATGTCGTAGCCGCGCCGCACGCCGTCGTTGTCCATGCAGTTGAGCACGATCTCGCCGGCACCCAGGCGCTGCGCTTCGGCCACCCAGTCCAGCGTGCGCATCGGCAAGGCCTGGGTCTTGCTCGGGTCGCCGGTATAGCGACGCACCCTCCACTGCCCATCGTCCTCACGAATCGAGTCGACACCGACCACCACGCACTGCACGCCGAAGGCATCGGCCAGCTCGGAGATCAACTGCGGGCGGCCAAGCGCCGGCGAGTTGATCGAAATCTTGTCGGCACCGGCATGCAGCACCGCGCGCGCGGTTTCGACATTACCGATGCCACCGGCCACGCAGAACGGGATATCGATCAACCGCGCCACCCGCTCGACCCAGGTGTAGTCGACCGAGCGCCCTTCCGGGCTGGCACCGATGTCGTAGAACACCAGTTCGTCTGCGCCCTGGTCGCGGTAGCGCAGCGCCAGTTCGACGATGTCGCCCATGTCGATGTGGTCGCGGAACTTGACGCCCTTGACCACGCGCCCGTCGCGCACGTCCAGGCACGGAATGATACGGCGGCTCAGCATGCCAGTGCCTCCTTCAACGCCAGATGCCCTTCCAGCAAGGCCTTGCCGAGCACGATACCGGCGCAGCCGGCAGCCTTGGCGGCCGCGACATCGGCCAGGTTGCGCGCACCGCCGGACACCTGCACCTGCAACTGCGGCGCCAGCGTGCGCAGGTGCGCGTACAAATCCATGTTCGGGCCGGACAGCATGCCGTCGCGCGCGATGTCGGTGCACAGCAGATGCTGCAGGCCGGCCTGCGCGTAACGTACGGCCAACTGATCCAGCGTGGCCTCGGCGGGCTCGGTCCAGCCGTGCACCGGCAACTGCCATACGCCGTCGGCGTCCTGGCGCGTGTCCAGCGCGATGGTCAGCCGATCGGCGCCAAATTCCTGCAGCCATTCGATAACGCTGTCGGGCTGGCGCACTGCCAACGAGCCGATCACCACGCGTGCGGCGCCAGCATCGAGGATACGCGCCACATCGGCGCGTGAGCGAACGCCACCACCGGTCTGCACCCGCAAGCCGGTGGCACGTGCAATCTCGCCCAGCGTGGTGGCCAGCGTGTAACCACCGGCCTTTGCCGCATCCAGATCGACCAGATGCATCCACCGCGCGCCGGCATCGGCAAACGCCTGCGCGCGCGGCAGCACATCGTCGCCGTACTGCGTCTCGCGTGCGTAGTCGCCTTGCAGCAGGCGCACCACGCGGCCGTTGCGGATATCCAGGGCCGGGTAAACGGTGAAACTCATGGGAAGCTCATCTCGAGAAAATTGCGCAGGATGCGTGCACCGGTCTCGGCCGAACGCTCGGGGTGGAACTGCGCGCCGCAGCGCAGGCCTTGCTGCACCACCGCTGTGAACAGGCCACCGTGATCGCAGGCGGCCACGGTGTCGGCCGTCACCGGCGCGGCGTAACCATGCACGAAATACGCACTGGCACGCTCCGGCAGTCCGTCCAGCAGCGCGGACGCGCGCATCGGCACCAGCTGATTCCAGCCCATATGCGGTACGCGAATGCCGAGCGCCGGCGTCATGTGACGCACGATGCCCGGCAGCAGACCCAGGCAATCGACATCGCCTTCTTCGGAA
Source organism: Xanthomonas sp. NCPPB 3218 (assembly GCF_056725185.1). NCBI lineage: Bacteria > Pseudomonadati > Pseudomonadota > Gammaproteobacteria > Lysobacterales > Lysobacteraceae > Xanthomonas > Xanthomonas sp. NCPPB 3218. The sequence continues at coordinate 2,159,061 of NZ_CM161516.1, read as the reverse complement.
TGCTCGAACAGCAACTGCATCCCTAAGCAGATGCCGATCAGCGGCACCTGCAGTTGTCGCAACGGCTCGACCAGGCCCTGTGCGCGCAGGCGCGACATCGCTTCGGGCGCAGCGCCGACGCCAGGCAGGATCACCCGCTGCGCGCCCTGCAACCCGGCTGCATCACGTACCAGGCGCGCTTCCACGCCCAGCCGCTCCAACGCGTAGCGCACCGAGCCCAGGTTGGCGCCGCCGGCATCGATCAACGCGACATCGGTCATAGCGCACCCTTGGTGGTGGGCAACGCGGTGCCTTCGCGACGGATCGCCTGGCGCAACGCACGCGCCAGGGCCTTGAAGCAGGCTTCGACCTTGTGGTGATCGTTCTCACCGCGCACGCTCAGGTGCAGGTTCAAACCCGAGGCATCGCAGATCGAGCGGAAGAAATGCGGCACCAGTTCGGTCGGCATATCGCCCACGCGCTCGCGTTTGAACTCGCCTTCGAACACGAAGTACGGCCGGCCACTGAAATCCAGCGCGGCACTGGCGATGGTTTCGTCCATCGGCAGCGTGAAGCCATGCTGCGCGGTGTCGCCGGCCACGCGCCACGGGCTGTCGTCGGGATCGAAGCCGTAACGGCCGATGCCGCGCTTGTCGCCCAGCGCTTCGCGCAAGGCTTGGCCCAGCGCCAGACCGGTGTCTTCGATGGTGTGGTGCTCGTCGATGTGCAGGTCGCCTTCAGCGCGGATGTCCAGCGCAAAACCGCCGTGTTTGCCGATCTGTTCCAGCATGTGATCGAAGAACGGCAGGCCGGTGGCGGTCTTCGGCTCGGCCACACGGTCCAGATCCAGTTCGACGCGGATCTTTGTTTCCTTGGTGTTGCGTTGAACCACCGCACGCCTTGGCGCATCGGCCAGCTCGTGTGCGATGCCGGGCCAGTCCCACTCGCCACCAAACTCGTCGGTGCGCAGCTGGAAGCAACGGATATTGAGGTTCTGCGCGAACTGGATGTCGGTGATGCGGTCGCCCACCATTGCCGAGCGTGCCCAGTCGATCGTGCGGTCCTGCAGGTAAGGCACCATCAGGCCGACCCCGGGTTTGCGTGTGGGCGCGTTGTCGGCCGGCCAGCTGCAGTCGATCAACACTTCGCGGAACACGATGCCCTGGCTGGCGAAGATCTGCAGCATCAGGTTGTTGGGGCCATCGAAGGACGCGCGCGGATAGCTGTCGCTGCCCAGCCCGTCCTGGTTGCTGACGATGACGAACTGATAGCCGGCATCGCGCAACTTGAGCATCGCCGGAATCACGTTGTCGACCAGGCGCAGTTTTTCGTAGGCGTCGATCTGGTAATCGGCCGGCTCGGTGATCAGCGTGCCGTCGCGGTCGACGAAAAGAATCGGGGTCATGCGGCGGCCTCCTGCTTGCGTTGCAGCGCGCTCAGCACGCGCTCGTTCTGTTCGGGCGTGCCCAGGGTGATGCGCAGCGCGTCGGACAGCTGCGCAACCGCGCGTTGGTCGCGTACCACCACACCAGCCTCCAGCAGCGCCTGGAATGCCGCTTCGGCATCGTCGAAGCGCACCAGCAAGAAGTTGCCCTGCGAGGGATACACCTGACGCACACCGGCAAGCTGCTCGAGCGCCTGGTGCACGCGCGTGCGCTCGCTGCGCACCTCGGCGATGCGCCGACGCGTGACCTCCAGCGCAGGCGCCGACAAGGCCTGCTCGGCCATTGCCGCGCACGGCGTCGGCACCGGGTACGGCGCCTGGCAGCGCCGCAGCAGGGCGATCAGCTCGGCGTTGGCGATCAGGCTGCCGATGCGCGCCGCTGCCAGCGCATGCGCCTTGGACAACGTGCGCAATACCGCCAGATTGTCGTAGCGCGCCAGCAGGCTCACAGCCGATGGCACATCGGAGAATTCGCCGTAGGCTTCGTCGACCACCACCAGCGCCTTGCCCTGCAGGGCCTGCACGGCGGTTTCGATCTCGTCCAGGGCAATCGCCGAGCCGGCCGGGTTGGACGGCGAACACAGGAACACCAGCTTGGCCTGCGAGGCCAGCGCTGCCGCGACGATCGCCGGGATATCCGCGTGGAAACCCGCAGGCCCGTCCACCAGCGGCACCTCGACCAGGGGTGCGTTCTGCAGGCGTGCGCACACCGCGTACATGCCGAACACCGGCGGCGTCACCACCACCGCATCGCGCCCAGGGGCGCACAGGCCGCGCACCAGCAGATCGATCGCCTCGTCACTGCCGCGGCCGATCAACAGCTGCTCGGGCGCGCAGCCGTACAGCGCCGCCAGTGCGCTGCGCAAACCCTTGGGTTGCGGATCCGGGTAGCGCCGCGTGCTTGCGCCGGGGTCGGCCGGATTGCCCCAAGCCGACTCGTTGGCGTTGAGCCACACATCGCCCTGCAAAGCGCTGGTGCGTGCCGACGAATAGCCGGCGAACGCACGCAAATCCTCGCGCACCAGATCCAGAATCGATGACGTGCTCATGCTGCCACTCCCATGCGCAATGCCACTGCATTGGCGTGCGCATCCAGGCCTTCGGCGCGCGCCAGAATCAGCGCGCATGCGCCGATGCCGTCGATGCCGGCCTTGCTGGCGGCCTGCACGCTGACCATATTCTGGAAGCTGGCCACGCTCACGCCGCTGTAGGCGCGCGCCGCGCCGCTGGTCGGCAACACATGGTTGGTGCCGCTGCAGTAATCGCCCAACGCTTCGGGCGTGTAATCGCCGAGAAACACCGAGCCGGCCGCTTCGACTTGGCTCAGCCACGCACGCGGCTCGCGCAGCGCGAGAATCAAATGTTCCGGTGCATAGCGGTTGCTGATCGCAAACGCCTCGTCCAGGGTCTGCACCTTGATCAGGCGCGATTGCGCCAGCGCCTGGCGTGCGATCCCGGCGCGCGACAGTTGCGCCAGCTGGGTGTCCAGTTCCACCTGCACCGCCGCGATCAGCGCATCGCTGTCGGACAGCAGCAGCACCTGCGAATCCGGGCCGTGTTCGGCCTGCGACAGCAGATCGGCGGCAACGAAGGCCGGCTGCGCACCGGCATCGGCGATCACCAGCACTTCGGACGGACCGGCCGGCATGTCGATGGCCGCCGCGCCGGACTGCGCCACCTGCTGCTTGGCCTCGGTGACGAAGCTGTTGCCCGGGCCGAACAGCTTGTCGCAACTCGGAACCGATTCGCTGCCATACGCCATTGCCGCAATCGCCTGCGCACCGCCGAGCTTGAACACCCGGCGCACGCCGGTCAGCTGCGCGGCGACCAGCACCGCCGGATCCACGCTGCCGTCCTTGCGTGGCGGCGTGCACAACACCACCTCGCGGCATCCGGCCAGACGGGCCGGCACGCCCAGCATCAACGCAGTCGACGGCAACGGCGCACTGCCGGCCGGCACGTACAGGCCGACCCGGCCGATCGGCCGCACTATCTTTTCGCACACCACGCCCGGCGCGGTCTCCACCGCATACCCCTCGCTCATGCCGGCGCGGTGGAAGGTGTCGATGCGCGCCACCGCATCCTGCATGGCCTGACGCAGTTCCGGCGCCACGGCCGCTTCGGCGGCAGCGAACTCGGCCTCGCTCACGGCAAAGCTGTCCAGCGCCACGCCATCGAAACGCGCGGTGATCTCGCGCAAGGCGGTATCGCCGCGTGCACGCACATCGGCAATCAATGCAGCCACCGCGTCGCGCGTCTGTGTAGCCACGGTCTGCACCGGGCGGGTCAATGCCTGCGTCCGTGCAGCGGCGTCCAGTTGCGACCAATCGAGAATATTCATGCCAGCGAGCGCTCCACCGTCAACACCATCAGACCTTGCGCACCTGCGCGTTCGAGTTCTTCCAAGCGTTGCCAGGTCACCGCGCCATGACACATGGTCTGCAGGCGCAACGCGCCATTGCCATCGTCGGGCAGCTGCACCAGCGGCTCTGCATCGGGCAGCAGACGGCGCAGCGCATCCACGTTGCCGTGTTCAGCGCGGAACATCAGCAGCTTGCTGTCGCGCAGCTTGAGCACACCGTCCATGCGCCGCAGCAGCATCGCCAGCAGCGCGGCGCGTGCGTCGGCCGGCTCGCGCACCGCACCGGCCAACACTGCTTCGCTCTCCATCACCAGCTCGACCGGCTTGAGCTGGTTGGCGGCCAGGGTGGCGCCGCTGGAAACCAGATCGCAGATCAGATCGGCGGTGCCCAGGCGCGGGGCGATCTCCACCGAGCCGGACAGCTCCACCACCGCCGCGTCGATACCCTGGCGCTCCAGCCAGTCGGCCAGGATTGACGGGTAGCTGGTGGCGATGCGCTTGCCGGCCAGTTGCGCCACGCCCTGCCAGTCCCACTCTTCCGGCACCGCGAGCATCAACCGGCACTGGCCGAAACCGACTCCGCGCACCGCGTGATACGCGGCCGGCAGGCCGTTGCGGCGTCGCTCGGATGCCTGCTCTTCGAGTTCGTTCTGGCCGACGATGCCCAGATCGCAGACGCCATCGGCGATCAGGCCGGGGATGTCGTCATCGCGCACCAGCAGCAGGTCCACCGGCAGCGATTCGCCGTAGCAGAACAGCTTGTCGCGGCTCTGCCGCCAGCTCAGCCCGCAGGCCGCCAGCAGGCTGCGCGCCGGTTCGGCCAGGCGGCCGCTCTTCTGGATGGCGATACGCAACCGGTCACGTGCCGGTGCTGCCGTGGAAGCACTCATCTTGTTCTCTCAGTGGGATTCGACAGGGCGCGACGATTGCTCGCGCAGGGCCTCGGCATAGCCGCCGGCGCCATGTTCCAGGGTGCGCGCAACGCGCCCGATGGTGGTCACGCTGACCTGGGTCAGCTCGTGGATTTCGCGATACGGCACGCCCTTGATCAACAAGGGCACCACCCGCCAGCGGTCGGACATGGCCTCCAGCTCGGCGGGCGTGCACAGGTCGCGCAGAAAGGCCTCGACCGCACCGGGCTCCTTCAGGCACGCCAGCGCATCGGCCAGCATCTTGAGGGAGGCGGCGGCATCGGCACTTTCGCGGGAGGCAGGTCGTTGTTTCATTGCGTTAATGTAATAGCGTGTTAGTACATTAACGCAAAGGCAGGCCCCAAGACAAGCCCGACGGGCGAAGCGTTCAGAGAAGTCCCGGACCGTGGCGGCGGACCAGAAACGACAAACCCACCGACACCGAGGTGCCAGTGGGCCTGTGCATGCTTTGGCAGGGGTGAGCGCTGCTGACCGGCTTTAACAACCTGGCGGCGCCATCGCACTGCTTCCGGAGGCGTCAATCGCCGGTGGCGTTACCGGCCACCAGCATCGCCCTGGCCTGCTCCAGCTCCACCAGCAAGGTGCTGGCCAGCTCGTCGCGGGCCACGTCGAACTGCTGCTCGCGCACCAGGTCCTTGACCGCCACCACCCCGCGCGCCAGCTCGTCGTCGCCGGCCAGCACCACGAAGCGGATGCCCGCGCGTGCGGCGTACTGGAACTGCTTGCCGATCTTCTTCGGCTCCATCTGCACTTCGGTATTGATGCCGCCGATACGCAGCCGACGCGCGATATCCAGCGCATCGTCCAGGCGCGACTCGTCCATCAGCGCCACCATCGCGTGCACGCTGCTCTCGGCGATGCCCTGGATCAGGCCGGCCTCGCGCAGCTGCCAGAACAGCCGGGTCAGGCCGATCGAGATGCCAACGCCGGGCAACTTGGACTTGGTGTAGTGGCTGGCCAGGCTTTCGTAACGGCCGCCGGAGCAGATCGAGCCGATCTGCGGGTGGTCGGTCAGCGTGGTCTCGTAGACCGTGCCGGTGTAGTAGTCCAGCCCGCGCGCGATCGAGAAGTTCAGGCAGTACGCGCTCTCGGGCACGCCCAGCGCCTTGACCAGTTCCAGCACCTCGCGCAGCTCGGCGATGCCCTCGCCCAGCGTCGCGCTCGCAGCGACCGAGGCCTCCAGCGCCTGCAGCTGCGCCAGCGCATCGGCATGCCCGTTCGAGCGCACCGCCACGAAGGCCAGGATCTTGTCGACCTGCGCGGCGGCGATGCCGAAGCCTTCGCCCACCAGCGTGTCGCGCACGTAATCGGCGCCGCGCTTGTCAATCTTGTCGACCTCGCGCAACACCGCCAGCTGCAGCTCGCCCTCGGCCACGCCCAGGCTTTCGAAGAAGCCGCGCAGCAGCTTGCGGTTGTTCAACTGCACCTTGAACGCGCCGATGCCCAGCTCGGCGAACACCGCGTGGATCACCGCCAGCACTTCGGCGTCGTAGCGGATGCTCAACGCATCTTTGCCGATCACGTCGATGTCGCACTGGTAGAACTCGCGGAACCGCCCGCGCTGGGCACGCTCGCCGCGATACACGCGCTGCATCTGGTAGCGGCGGAACGGGAAGCTCAAGTCGTGCTCGTGCTCAGCCACGTAGCGGGCCAGCGGCACGGTCAGGTCGAAACGCAGTGCCAGCTCCGGCAGGCCGCCCTCGCCGCCCTCGTCTGCCGCCGCGGCGGCATTGGCCAGCGCGCCGGTGGACTGCACGAAGTAGACCTGGCGCTCGGTCTCGCCGCCGGACTTGGTCAGCAACACATCGGACAGCTCGAACACCGGGGTTTCGACCGGCAGGAACCCGAACCGCTCGTAGTTGCGGCGGATGACGTCCAGCATGCGCTGGAACGCGATCTGCTCGCGCGGCAGCAATTCCATGATGCCGGGCGGCGTACGGGGCTTGATCACGAGCGAAACTCCTGCAGGGCAATGTGGCGAACGCGCAATTCTACCGGCTGCCGGCCGCGCTGACCGCATGGCGTATCATTCACACGCATTCCAGCAGTGCGTGACTCATGTACCGGCAGCTTCCAGACCCCAGCACGACCTGCCCGGCGCCCGGCGCGGCCACGCGCACCGATGCGCGCGGCTCCGACTGCGCACAGTGTGCGGTCCGCGGCCGGGCCATCTGCGCGGCGCTGTCGCCGCAGGAAATGGACGCACTCGACCAGGCCACCAGCGCCCAGTCGTACGCGCCCGGCAGCACCCTGGTGCGCGCCGGCGACACCCGCCACCACGTCTATACGCTGACCTCCGGTGCGCTGCGCATGGTGCGCACGCTGGCCGACGGCCGCCGCCAGGTCACCGGCTTCGTGCTGCCGGGCGATTACGTGGGGCTGACCGAAACACCGCAGCACCGCCACGATATCGAAGCCATCATCGACAGCCGGGTCTGCCGCACGCCGCTGGCACAGATGCGCCAGTTGCGCGAGCGCTACCCGCAGCTGGAACGCAAGCTGCTGCAGCGTGCCAGCATGGAGCTGGCCGCCGCGCAGGACACCGGCCTGCTGCTGGCGCGCCTGCAACCGGGCGAACGGCTGGCGCACTTCCTGCTGCGACTGGCCGCCCGCTCCACCCAGCCCGGCGCCAGCGGCGACACCGTCGCCCTGCCGATGAGCCGCAGCGATATCGCCGACCACCTCGGGCTGACCGTGGAAACGGTGAGCCGCACCTTCACCAAGCTGCGGCAACAGCAGCTGATCGCGCTGCCGCAGCTGCATCTGGTGCAGATCCTGGATTACGCGGCGCTGCGCAGCCTGGCGGGCGATACCGTCTGAAACGCGGCGGCCAGCAGGACCGATGCGACCAGCGAGCGCGCGCGCCCATAGGCGCAAGTGGTGCGGATGTTGGCATCAACAATTTCGGATGTTTGCGCGCCCGTCCGCACCAGGCCATCGACCAAGCTTTGCTTTGCGCGTCGCGCAGACAGCAAGCATCGCCGCGCGTGACTGACCCGCAGATTCGAACGCGATGCCGGCACTCCAGGCCGCTCGCGCGATCGTCACCGCCCGCGCCGCCTACAACGACTCAGCGACCGCCCAGATTCGCGCTCGCCACCGACGCGCCGCAGCCGCCGCCCAGCAACCGCGATTGCCGCAGCCAGGCCCGGTCCGGGTAGTAGGCGAATACGAAGGCGCCCTCACGCAAGGTATCGATCAACTGTCGGGCCACCGCCGGACGCACCGCCGGGCAGCCCAGGCTGCGGCCAAGCCGGCCCTGCGTGCGGATCACCGCCTCGCTGACATAGGGCGCGCCGTGGATCACGATTGCGCGGTCGCGCGCATGGTCGTTGAACCCGGGCTCCAGCCCCTTCAGCCGTAACGAATAGCCGTTGTGGCCGGTATACGACTCCTGCGCGGTGAACGCGCCCAGGCTGGACTGGAAACTGCCGTCGTCGTTGGAAAACTTGGCCGCCAGGTTGTTGCCGGTGTTGCGCCCGTGCGCCACCCATTCCTGGAACAGCAACCGCTGCCGCTCCAGATCGAACACCCACAGCCGGCGCTCGGTCGACGGCCGGCTGTAGTCGATGACGCTGAGCACGCGTTCGGCGCCCACCTGCTGGCGCTGCCGCGCGCATTGCAGCGCCTCGGCCGCCAGGGCCAGCACCTGGCGATCCAACGACGGCGCCTGCCGCGCCAACGCATCGACCAGACCAATACGCGGTACGCCCAGCCCCGGCAACGGCGCGGCGGAGATGGCATCGGCCGCACTGGCCATTCCAGCCGCTGCCCACCCGCACAACGCGGCGGCAACGGCGATCACTCGATAAGACATGCAACGACCCACATCGGACGCGGCGCCATGGCGGAACCGCACCCCCTACAAATAGCCGCATGTGCGGCACTTTCCAACCCCGGCAGGCTGAACGCGTTCGGTCAGGCCGCATCCGCAAGCAGGCGCTGCCGGAACGCCGCGTAGTCAGGCGCCAGCGTTTCGGCATGCGCAGGACGCTGCAGCAGCGCGGCCAGTGCCGGCGGCACCTCCACCTCACGCCCGATCAGCGGCTCGACCACGCCCTCGAACTTGGCCGGATGTGCGGTGGCCGCCACCGCCCAGTCGCCGGTGCCGCCCTCGGCCCCTTCTGCGCGCAGCTGCTCGAGCACATGCACGGCGGTGGCGGTATGCGGGCAATGCACTTCGCCGTAGCGCGCAAAGCGCTGCTGCACGGTGTGGCGGATCGCCGCATCGTCCACCGAAAGCGCACGGAAGGCCTCGCGCAGCGCGACGTCGTCGCCCTGGTAGAGCCAGCGCAGCCGTTCGAAGTTGCTCGGCGCACCCACGTCCATCGCATTGGCCAGCGTGGCGATGCTGGGCTGCGGCGCGTAATCGTCGCCGGCAAAATAATCCGGCAACACATGATTGGCATTGGACGCCAACGCGATACGGCCCAGCGGCACACCGAGCGCGCGCGCCAGGATCGCCGCCAGCCCGTTGCCCAGGTTGCCGGTGGGCACCACCAGATTCAGCGCCGCCCCCGCCCCGGCATGGTGCTGCAGGGCGGCGTGCGCGTAATAGCTCATCTGCGGCAGCAAGCGGCCCAGGCTGATGCTGTTGGCCGAACTCAGCGGCAGCTGCGCCTGCAGGTCGGCATCGTTCAGGGCCTGCTTGACCATCGCCTGGCAATCGTCGAACGAGCCGGCCACGCGCAGGGCGTGGATGTTGTCGCCGAAGCAGCCCAGCTGATGCGCCTGGCGCGGCGACACGCGCCCGTCCGGATACAGCACCACCACGCGCAGACCCGGCTGGCGGTGGAATGCCGCGGCCACGGCAGCGCCGGTGTCGCCGGAGGTGGCAACCAGGATGGTGAGCGGGCGGTCTTCGGCACGGCGCAGGCGGGTCAGGCAGGCGGCAAGAAAGCGTGCGCCGAAATCCTTGAACGCGGCGGTCGGGCCATGGAACAGCTCCAGCGCGTAGTCGCCAGGGGTGCCCAGGGCCACCAGCGGCGCCGGGAAGTCGAACGCTTCGGCACAGATGGCCGGCAGCTCGGCCGCCAGCGCATCGCCGTCGAAGAACGGCCGCAGCAACGTGGTGGCGGTGTCGGCCAACGTGGTGCCGGCCGTCAGCGTGCGTGCCGGTGGCAGGGTCTGCGGCACGTACAGGCCGCCATCGGGCGCCAGGCCGGCGGCAATCGCCTGGCTCAGGCTGGCGGCGGGCGCGCCGCCACGGGTGGAGAAAAAGTTCATGGTGACGACTCCAGACAAGACGAAGACGGGGCGTTGCCCGTGAATGAGAAGGCCGGACACTGCGGCATGGCCGCGCCGCGTTGCGGCGGCGCCCGGCAAGGGCGGCGCAGCGCTATGCTGCGCGCACCTTCCAGTGGAGCCGGCAGATGATCAAGGTCAGCGTGATGTACCCGTACCGGGAAGGCGCCCGCTTCGACCATGCCTACTACCGCGACTCGCACATGCCACTGGTGAGCGCGCGGATGGGCGCGGCCTGCCTGCGCTATACGGTGGACAAGGGCATCAGCGGCGGCGAGCCGGGCAGCCCGCCGGCCTTCATCGGCATGTGCCATATCTTCTGCGAGTCGGTGGAGGCCTTCGGCGCCAGCTTCGGGCCGCACGCCGAGGAGATTCTCGCCGATATCGCCAACTACACCGATCTTGCGCCGGTCATGCAGATCAGTGAGGTCGTGGTCGGTTGAAGCGTGCCTTGCGCGCTGCACGGCCTGCCTGCCGTGCGCGGGCGATCGATCGACGACGACATCCGCGCGACGGCTCATGCGAGCAACCGCGCGGCCGAGCTGGCGATCGGGGACACCCAGTGCTGGCTGTCCAGGCCAACGCCTGCGAAGGCGGCCTTGACCGATGCGGCGGCCGCGTCGGCGGCAGCGCGCGATGCGAACCAGGCGAACACGCTGGGGCCGGCGCCGGAGATGCTGGCACCCAGGGCATCGTGATCCAGCGCGGCCTGCTTGGCAGCGGCAAACCCGGCGATCAACGGCGCGCGGCGTGGTTCGATCAGCACATCGCGCAGTCCCGCCCGCACCAGCCCCGCATCGCCGGCATGGCAGCCGGCCAGTACCAAGGCCAGGTTGGTGCTCTGCGCGACGAACTCACGCAGCTGATACTCGCCGGCCAAGGCTTCGCGCGCGCGGCGGGTTTCCAGCACCGCATCCGGATGCACCAGCAGGCTGTGCCATGCCGCCGGCACGTTGATCGGCACCAGACGCTCCAGCGTGCACAGCACCAGGCCGCCTAAAAACAATGGGCCAAGATTGTCGCCGTGGCGGCTACCGCTGGCCACCGCCTCGCCATCGAGTGCGTGCTGATACAGCTGCTCGTTACTCAACGGCGCATCCAGCAGCGCGTTGGCGGCAACCAACGCCGCCACGCATGACGCTGCAGAGCCGCCCATGCCCGAACTCAAGGCGATGCCTTTGTCGATTTCGATTTCAAAGCCGAACGGCAGCGACAACGCCGCGCGCAACGACATCAATGCCGCACCCGCCGTGTTGCGTTCGGCATCCAGCGGCAAGGCCACGGTGGTGCCGCGGATGGCGGCGATGCGCACCACAGGCGCATCGATGCGCCGCACCGTGACGGTGTCACCGACGCCGTCGATGGGATAGCCGAGCAGATCGAATCCCACCGCCACATTCGCCACCGAGGCCGGTGCAAAGGCGCGTGCCTGGCCAAGCTCGCGCGCAGCGATCGCCACCTGTTGCATCTCCGCGGACTGGTCTGCAACCGCCTGATTCACAAGCGTGCCCCCTCGCCCGCCGCCACCCGCAGCAGATCGGCAAACACGCCGGCCGCGGTGACTTCCGGGCCAGCGCCCGGGCCTTGCACCACCAACGGGTTTTCGCAGTAGCGACGCGTGGTGAACTGCACCACGTTGTCGGTCAGGCGCAAGTTGGCGAACGCGTGATCGGCCGGCAGTTCGACTAGGCCGACGCTGGGAGCACGATCCGGCGGCAGCTGCGCGACATAGCGCAGCACATTGCCGCGTGCACGTGCGTCGGCCAGGCGCTGCGCGAACGTCGCATCCACCTCATGCAGGCGCGCCATGAAATCGTCCACGCTGGCCTGACGTAGTGCTTCGGGCACCAGGCTTTCGACCTGCACATCTTCCAGGCTGATCTCGCGCCCGGCTTCGCGCGCCAGGATCACCAGCTTGCGCGCCACATCCACGCCGGACAGATCGTCACGCGGATCCGGTTCGGTATAGCCCATGCCGCGCGCCTGCGTCACCAGTTCGGCGAACGGCACGCTGCCGTCGTACTTGTTGAACAGCCAGGCCAACGTGCCGGAAAAGATGCCCTCGATCGAGGTCACTGCATCGCCGGTATCGACCAGATCGCGCAGCGTGGTGATCACCGGCAAGCCGGCGCCCACGGTGGCTTCGTAACGGAAGCGCGCGCCGCTGGCATCGGCCGCCGCACGGATCGCCTGATACCGCTGCAACGGACCGGAGCCGGCCTGTTTGTTCGGCGTCACCACATGGATGCCGGCAGCCAACCAGTCCGCATAGCGATCGGCCACTTCTGCGCTACCGCTGCAATCAATGATCACCGTATGCGGCAGATGCGCGGATAACAGGTGCGTGGTGAAACGCTCCAGATCGGTCGCGGTGGCTGCAGAGGCGAAGGCATCGCGCCAGTTGCCGACCAGGCCGCGCTCGTCCAGCAGCATGCGGCCGCGCGAGACCACTGCGCGCAGGCGCAGATCCAGGTTGGCCTTGCCCAGCAACTGCGGCTGCGCAATGCGCAACTGATCCAGCAACGCCGCGCCCACGTTACCCGGGCCAATCACGCCCACCGAGAACGTCTGCGGCGACAGCCAGAAGCCGGCATGCGCAGCGCGCAAGGCCTTGGTCGCATGCGCTGCGTCGATGGCCACCGAGATGTTGCGCTCCGACGAACCCTGTGCGATCGCCAGGATATTGACCTGCGCACGCCCCAGCGACTCGAACAACCGCGCCGCCACACCCGGCTGGCCGGCCATGCCATCGCCCACTGCAGCGAGCACACTGATGCCGGTGGTCAGCTGCACACGCTGCACCTGACCGACCGTGAGTTCATGCGCAAACGCCTGCAGCAAGGCATTGCGTGCGCGCTCGGATTCATGCTGCTTGACCACGCAACAGATCGAATGCTCGGACGAACCCTGCGAGATCATCACCACCGACACCTGCGCCGTGCGCAGCGCCGCGAATACCCGCTCGGCGGTGCCGGGCACGCCGATCAGGCCGGTGCCTTCCAGGTTGAGCACGGCCAGATCCGGGCTCAGTGTCAGCCCCTTGATCGGCCCGCTCACCGCGCTGCTGGCGGTGATGCGCGTGCCCGGATGTTCCGGCTGGAAGGTGTTGCGGATGATGATCGGCAAGCCGCGCTCGATCGCCGGCGACATGGTCTGCGGGTGCACCACCTTGGCGCCGAAATAGGCCAGCTCGCAGGCCTCGTCGTAGCTCAGCGTTTCCAGCTGCACCGCTTCGGGCACCACGCGCGGGTCGGCTGAGAGCACGCCGTCCACGTCGGTCCAGATATGCAGCTCATCGGCATCGAACAAGGACGCGAAAATTGCACCGGAATAATCGCTGCCGTTGCGCCCCAACGTGGTGATGCGGTCGGCGCGGTCGCGCGCAACGAAGCCGGTGACCACCACGCGCGTCTGCGGATGCGCCTGGCGCCAGGTCGCAAGCCGCTGCGCGCTGGTGTCCCAGTCCACATCGACACCGAGTTCGCCACGGTTGACCACCAGCACATCGCGCGCATCCAGCACCGCACAATCCTCGCCAAGCGCACGGAAATGGTCGCCCAGCAATTGCGCCGAATACACCTCGCCCAGGCCTTGCACGCGGTCGAGCACCTCGCGCGGCAACTCACCGATCACCGCCAATGCGCCCAGGATCTGCGACAGATGCTCGAAGCGCTCGTCCAGCCACTCCACCGACGGCCCGGAATGCTCGCCCAGCAGGGCCACCGCCGCACCGCGATGGCGCGCACGCGTCTCATGCCAGCGCTCGCGCCATTCGGGGCGGTTCTGCGCGGCCAGTTCGGCCAGCGCGATCAAGGCATCGGTCACCCCCTTCATCGCCGACACCACGGTGACCTGCACCGACTCGCCGCGTGCCAGCAACAGCTGCGCCACATGCCGGTAGCGCTCGGCATCGGCCACCGACGTGCCGCCGAATTTGTGCACGACGGTGCGTGCGGAAGATGCGGCAACAGCGGCGGGTTCGAGCAAAACAACAGGCGATGACATCGACAGACCTCGTTAGGGAGGCCCCGTCCGCATCAGGTGAGGGAGGAAAGCCCCCGCATCCTGATCCGGGTGCGGGGCCGTTGTTTTCGGAAGTTACGCGAAGACGACGGGCCGCACCGGGCGAATGGTGACGGTGGTAATGGTGGTGATAATGCCGGCCACGCCCGCACCCGGCCGCAGGTGCGGCTGGCAGATAAGCGAAGCGTTGGCGCAGGCGTTATGCATGTACGCAAAAGACATCACCGGGCCGAGGCCTGTCAAGCGCTGTGTATCAAACCAGCCTTGCGCAACGCGGCGCCTATACAGAAAGCCTTGCGGGACAAAGATTTAAGCAAGGCAGCCCCAAACGATTGATTGCTATGGAAACTTTTTATGCGCCGGACCAAGCGGTGCTTGCGCAGCATCCCATAGTGAGACCTGGTGCTAGACGACGTCGGATCCGGCTGATGCGAGTAGCCGCCGCGCACCCTTCTCGCGCCAAACGCAGAGGTGCATCAGCCACTTTTGACCCATACAGCCCTTAGCCAAGCACCTGCGGATTGAGCTGCCACACCGCATAGTTCAACGCCGCCGCAAAACTCACCCACAGCAGATACGGAACCAGCAACCACGCAGCAACCCGCTGCCACTTGGCGAACGCTACGATCGTCAGCACCAACGCCAACCACAGCGCCACAATATCGACAAACGCCCAAGCACCCATGTGCCAGGCAAAGAACAACCAGCTCCACAACCCGTTCAACCCCAACTGCAGCACGAACAGACCCAGCGCCCCACGCGCACTGCTCCATCCGCCGCGGCGCCAGACCAGCCACACCGATATCGCCATCATCCCGTACAGCACAGTCCACACCGGCCCGAATAACCATCCCGGCGGTGCCCAGTCCGGCCGCTGCAAGCCGGCGTAGAAGCTCGCCGCTTGGATCGATGCCGCCGCTCCCAGGGCCGCGACCAGATAGCACAGCACCAACGAGCCCAGGAGTCCAAACCACTGCGATTTCTTTGTCATCGAACTCTCCAACCAAGAGCAGAAAGTGCGGATGCGACGCGAAGGCATCTAACTGACGCCCGGAACCCTGCCATACCGCATGTCCAGGCAATGAAAACAGTGCTGCGTCCGGCCTTAGGGCTGTGCAGGTAACAAACCGTAGAGTGAACTAGAGCGTCTGGGAGCCAAGCAGCTTGCGTGATAGCGCCCATGTATTGACGGACAATTATGTGCATTTACTAATCACGGCGGATGGTCAGGTCATTACCGGCGGTCAACTACAGGCTTTCGCCGGTGCTGATGTTGGTGCGCATGGCGACCTTGCCGTCCAGGCCGGTGGTCGGGGTCAGCGAAAGGTTGTTGCCTGCCTGCAGTGCGGCACTGCCGCCGGCGTTGATGCTCAGGACGGAATCCCGCTTAATTACCTCCGCCCCCTTTTTTAATTTTTTTCGGCTTACTCATTTCTCCTCATGAAATGGTCTGACATTTTCAACAAATAGTCTTGGAGCTTATCCTCGTCAGATGAAAGATCCTGGACCATTGCGAAACACCCTTTTTTACTTACAGCGTAAGCCCATTTCAAACCGAGCATTCTATCGGGAGGTATATTTATACCCCCCCTTAAAAAAAACATCCAACAAAATTCTGCCTCTAAGTGCCTATCACTAAATATCGGTAACTCATTTCCAACCACATCCCCCAAGATTACCCGAACCTCCTTTTCTGCAATTTTTAATGCTTCCACAACTGATATATCTTGCGCCTCATATTTCATAGCGGGGGCCTCCCGAGCTGAACGGTCACATCAGGATTTAGCTGAACCAGCTTACCTGATTGGGTGTCGATAAAGAAAATTTTTTCGTCTTTATTTACAACATTAATAACATGAAAAACTTTCCCCGGCTGTTCAATAATAAGCGGTCACCCAGCACCGCCACCTTAACCATTTCCTCTATAACTGTTGCAGGCTTACTCCGAGAATTAAATCCGAAGGGCGATGATGGAAGCAACCCATTCATATCAGCATATTTTTTTGCATCAACAACCGCATCCAAATTTTTACCAGAAAGTCGTTACTGCGCCGCATTACACAAGATACGCAGTTAGTGTTAACGCCTGGCCCAGCACCCTCGACATAATTGGGATTAACCCCAATCAAATTTGTAAATTCATCTGCAAGCGGCCTTGCTTCCATATAAATTGTGTTGAAAGCGCTGCCGAGCCTGGCATTTGACGCCCCTGGCGGTACTGCGCCACGCCATCGGCGTAGTTGCCCAGGTAGCGGCGACCGGTGAGCTGGGTGATCTGGTCCACCAGGCGCTGCTCGTAGAAGCCATCGCCCAGGCGGGTCTGGGTCCACTCCGGGTCCACGCCCAGCTTGTCCAGCAGGAAGTCGCTGCTGATGAAGTTGTCGTAATTGACGAAGCGCGGATCGGTCTCGATCAGGTAACGACGGCCGGGGCCATTGCTGCGCCAGGCATTGATGCCGCCCAGGCCGGTTGCCGCACGCCCCATGGCCATGCGATCGGTGGCCGTGCCATTGGACAGACGATACAGCCCGCCGATGGGCAGGCCGCCCTATGCGCCGATGCTGTTAAGCGCGCTGCCGCTAATGCTGCGCCTTGGCTGCTGGTCACGCTGGCGATCAGGGCCGCCCCCTTAATTACCTCCGTCCCGGATGTTGCACAGATCATTGATATTGCAAAATCATTGATTGTAAAGAGCTAAAGCTGGGAAAACCTCAGCCTTCGCCCCCGATTTTTCAGGTTCGAGGTTCCACCTTACTACTCAACAACAGACCACGTATATTTCTCTAGAGAAGAAAATTCACAAAAATCCAGAAGAGCAATCATTGCCAAATCATAACTCGCTAAAGAAGAGGATTCATACTCTCCATATTGCCCACCAACACAAAGTTCAACATTGCCACCTGGCATATCCGACTTCACTTCATAGCTAATATCTTCTGGAGAAACTTTATTGACCAAGAATTTCTCACCTCCGCCACCAATAAAGAGTACCCAACCATCCTCTCTCTTCACACAAAGCAACGTATGCCGTTCGCCATTCAATTTCCCAAGCAAATTAACCACACCACCTTGATCCAAACCATATAACTCCTCGTCCACATTATGATATCCAACTCGATTGTCAAGATAAAATTTCATATTAAGGCCTAATCAATAAAGGAACATCAGGGTCAATAACTGTCAATTCCTTTAAACCCAGACGCGCGCGTCGCTGGTGCTTTCGTTCTAAGAAGCGTTGGAGCGATGACTGCTGACCTGGATCACCACCGGGGTAATGGCCGCCATGGTGCCAGCCGCTGCGCCATGGGCATCGCGGCTGATCTTGCTCATGGTTGAGCCGGTATCGACCATCTTCTTGGTGGTCGAACCGCGTGCGCTGAGGTACGACGCACCCGGGTCGTAGGTCACGCACATCGAGAAGCCGCTCGACTTGCTCGCTGGCTGGCCTGGTGATCGACCGTGTCCTGGCGCGCCAGCAGGGCGATGTCCTTGGCCGCAAGCGTAACGTTCTTGCCGGCACCGATGTCCGCTAACGGGGGTCAGATTCACTTCCTCCGCAAATAGCAGTCTACGGCGTCAGCTCCTGCGAGGCTCCCTGCACATTAGCACCGACGTCTGGTTGCGAGTCTTGTGCGACGGCCAGATTTACACGCATTGAACTTGCCTGTGTCCCGCAGCACATCGTGCAGCCCGGGAACAACGCTTGCCATGCTTTCTTGATGATGGCGATCGACTGCGCTATCTGCACCTGATACATCAGGCCCTGCACGCCACAGGCTGCCAGCTGGATGCTTACGTATTGATGGACAACCATGTGCACTCGCTAGTCACGCTCTGCAGCGGGACCAATCGGGCAACTGATGCAACGGCTTGGGGAAAACTACGTAGCATTGTGCAATGGCCGCCGTTGGCCCACTGGTACGCTATGGGAAGAGCAGCACAAAGCATCTCTTGTGGAGAGTGCGGACTACGTCCTTCGCTGCTATCGCCACATTGCACTCAATTCTGTGCGTGGTCGCCTGACCGACAACCCGGCAGAGTATTGCTGGGCCAGATGCTTAGCTAACCTAGCCAGCGCAGGCACTCCGCCCCCCCCCTTTCGCGGGCGTCATGCGCGATCATCGGCCACGCGAACCGAACACCGTCGACTGATAAGTTAACCTAACCTCGTTATTCGATGATCTGTTCCTAGGTGAAGCGCGTCTTCATGTCCAATCTCCTCTGGGTAGGGAATTGGACTCCAAACTGAGGCGCCACTCAAAATTGGGAGAGGAGGGACGTCGTAGTCATATCCACTTAAATTGAGGATCAACTTGAAACTCCAACCCTGCTGCCTGCAAATTCTTTATAACATCATAAACCTCCGGAGCCTTTCCAGTAAAAATAACAAATGAACCCTGCTTGAGAAATTTTCTGGCCTCAATGAAATTCGAACCAACTACAGATGCAACCATTCGCACATGCTCAGAGTTACTAAAGTCTCCACTACACCTAATACTGTATTCGTTATTGTCACTATTTATCTCAGGAATAACTGTAGTTACAAGCGACCATCCACAATTTTTACAAATAAGACCCTGAGTTCTGCCATCCATGTAAATATCTAAATGCCCCCCACAAACCTCGCACCTCCCCAAAATATCATTCATTATTTGACCTTTGGTTGAAATATCTTGAACTCACCTTGCCGCGACAAATCAGGCTGATTAAACAGCGGAGAATTTCTGTCCAGTGAGCGCCGAGGAGCAACAACAATTTTGCCATCGCCATAAGCCCAGACAAGATCAGTGGGCGCTTTAACCGGAACACCCATTTTGTTAGCCAGGTTTTGCGCAAAGCCTAGATCACAAGATCCAGTTTCGCAAGAGAGCAAGCGAATAGGTTGACCGCTATAGCTTGGATCGCCTTTTATAAGCTTGGCCAGCACCCTCTGATCGGCTGCTACTGGACCATTTGGCATGAAGACTTCGACCTCATTCTTATTTCCGTGAGCGATAACGTCAAAAAAACCATCAGAATCAACATCTCTCCGCTTAGAAGCATTCAAGAAAAATTGATCAGATTTCCCCATAAAATTCAGCGAACCAGGAACTACATCGACTGGCCTACTCGAATTTAGGTAGGTAACAATGTCATCAGCCTTAAACGCGTCGCCCACGCTTGTGGCTGCCTTTGCAGCGACACCACCCTTCCCCACATAGAGTTCTGGAGCAACGAGTGAGAATACGTCAACGCTGACCTTGCCGCCGATTGCACCCGCCTTGGCTATGTCATAGATATCCCAAGAACCGTGCGTGTTCGTGTAGGCCGCAAATGCGAGATCCTCTGCATAGCCGCTGATACCAGTTTTTATTGCATTTAACGCGCTCTTTGCGTCGTTAAAGTTCTTCTCGGCAGTAGCTGCGTAACCATTCCCCCACAGATAGGCTAGTTGATCAATCGTTTGTCCAACCTGGCCTGCAGGACTCATACCTTTGGCCAGCTCTGCCACACCGGCAACCATTTCCCAGACCCGGCCGGTAGCACCGACCGTACCTGCTCCCATACCCAGCGCCGCGCGCAGCGCAGAATCAGCGGTTGCAACTGATAGCGGGATGCTACCGTTCCATGCTGCCGAAGCCAGCGCTTGGCTGCTGCAATCACCTGCCATCGCACACGCAAGCTTGTGGCCAAGATCTGCAGTCGTCACATGGGTGACGAAGTCCTTGGTCAGTGAACCGTCCTTGTCGGAGTTGAACAGGCCAACCAACTCAGGCACGTGACCCGCAAGCCAAGCGGTGTATTCCCCAGCGTGATCGAGCTGATCTTGCATGGCTGCGGCGGCCAGCTGTTTTTGCTCCGCGCATCCGCCGCTGGCTGGATCGCTACACGCACCGCGCAACGCGAGATTGCGTTCTTCCGACAGCGCCTTCAGTTGCTCGGCGCGCTCACACTGGGTGCCAGACTTGGAACAAGCGATCAGGGCTGTGGCATATTCCATCCGCTCTTGATGGCCGAGGTAATTGTTGGACACCTCATTCAAGGCTGCGGCACCGCCTGCAGCACCACCGGCCGCAGCGCCTAGCGCGCTCGCTGACAACCCTGTCAACGTGGCAGCCACCGCTTTATTGATTCCGGCTTTCTCCAACGCTTCTGCCAGGTATGGTGCCGCCACGGTGCCTGCGGCTGCGCCTAGCGCTCCTTCCGTGCCACCTGTCAGACCACCCACAACCGCATGTGACAGCACACGCAACGTGCCGCCATTGCCCCAATCCTTCATCAACTGATCAGCTTCAGCCCGCTTGCTGTCGTCACCGGTTGCATCTGCTTCCGCATAGAGCTCGGCCGCCTTGTCAACTTTTCCCTGTGCGTAATCGCCAACAAACTTCGTTGCCTGCTGCCCTGCGGTGGCGGTGATCTGCGCTTGCGCGGCAACTTGGTCACGCAGTGCCTGACCATCCCATTGCTTGGTCAAGCCACCTGCGTCATCGCCGCTGATCACATCGCGCTTAAGACCCGCCAATGCATCTGCAGCGGTCTTACCAGACTTGGCGAGTTGCCCAGCCTCGTCGGTGATGAGCAAGCTGCCACCACTGATCCCACTGGTGGTGGTCGATGTCGCATCGCCACTCTTGCTCCCAATGCCAGCCGCTGTACCGGTGCTTCCAGTCTGGAAGTTCTGCCACGACCAGTTTGCGCCGTTATTGACTGTCGGCTGGACCTGACCGGTTTCTCCTTGCTGCTTCTTGTCGCCTGTTCCCTTGCTATATCCGCCCGACAGACTGAACCCTTTGGCGTCGTAACTGCTAGTGTTTTCAATATCGCTATAGGTCAGCGTGCCGGTCTGCAGGCGATTGACGCCGGCATCCACCGCCGCCTGGGTGCTGGCGATCACCGAGCCTTTCAGATCGGTATTGCCGCCGACACGGATGTTGAAGCCGCCGTCGCCGGCCTGGATACCGCTCTGTTCGGTCACGCTGGCAAAGTCGCCACTGACCTTGTTACTGCTATAGCTGGCGCTGGCACTGAACCCTGCGCCAAAGGTCACACTCGCGCCAACACTCTTGTCCTTGCTGTCGTACGTGCTGGTGTCCTGCAGGCTCTCGATGCTCAGATTGCCACCGACATCGGCGATCACCTTGTCCGCCGACAGCTGCGCGCCCTTGAGCGTGGTGTCATTGCCACTGATGACCGTGGCCGTGTTGCCGGCAACCAGATGACTATTACTGTAGGTCACGTCTTCGCCATTGGCTTTGCCGCGCGATCCAGCTGCACTGATCATCACGCCAAATGCGGCACCATCCGGGCCGTAAGTGATACCGACACCCAGCGACGCGCTGCTGCTCTTACTGGTACTTTTTTGCTCGGCGGTGTTCTTCGCTGCTTCGATGAGTACATCGTGATCGGCTGCCAGCAGCAGATCATTGCCCGCCTTGATGTCGCTCCCACGAATCAACAAATTACTTTGGTCGCCACCGCCGGTGGCAATCAGGTTGACGTCACCACCTGCCTGTAGCTTGGAGCCTTGTGCGAGACTGGCCGTCTGCGTGCTCTTGCTCTCGCTCTTGCTGCCGCCAATGCTGATGGCAATGCTCAGATTGGCCCCCTGAGCTGCGCCGGCGGCGCTGCCACTGCTCAACGCGCTGCCAGCTTGGCCCAGCGCCTGTCCTGCCCCATATGCATTATAGGCCGCCGATCCGAGCGCAAGTGCTTCCATGCGACTGTCGCCCTTGACCTCCTTGCTGGCCTTGTAGCTGTCGTTTGCCGCCTGCGCCAGGCTGATCGCAGCCGAGCTCAAGGTCAGCGACAAACCGCCTTGGCTAAACTTGCTGCGCTGTTCCGCATCACTGTCGTTATAGACCTCCGTGATCGCGATGTCCTTGCCGGTCGCGGTCATGTCGCCCTGCAACGCCATGACATCGCCGCCCGTAATCGCCAACTTGTTGCCGGCCACCAGGGTGACGTCACCCTCCAGGCTGCCGACCGTCGTTCCGGTATGCGTGATCTGGTCGATGTCGGCGCCAGTGGTGACCTTTTGCTTACCGAGCGTCACCCCAATACCGCCACTTCCGAACAGACCGGACTTGGTGGTGACTTTGTCATGCTCTTCGCTATGCGTGTTCTGAGCAGTTTCCAAGGTCAGGTTGTTGCCTGCTGCAAGCGTGACGTCGCCGGTGCCGACAATCTGCGCACCTTGCGATAGCAGATCGTTACCCGCCGCGATCTGCACCGTGTCGCCACTGAGCGTGGTGGTGACCGCCACGTTGTCCTGCCACTCATCATGCGTGGTCGTGGTCTTGCTGGAGAACGTGCCCTTCTTCTTCTTGGTCATGTCCTGCACGGCGTCGTGCTGCTCGCTGGCGGCGAGCAGGTTGACGTCGTTGCCGGCAGCCAGGGTGATGCCGCCTTCCTTGGTGGCGGCAGATGCGGCGGTGAGGGTGATGTCGTTGCCGGCCTGCATCGCCAGGTTTCCGCCGGCACTGAACTCGGTGCCGTGGACGGTTTCGTCGCTGGTACTGGTGGTCTGCTTGAAGCGCTTGCGCGTTTCCAGCGTGTTGCTGGTGTCCACAGTGGTCAGCGTGCTGGCATTGATGTCGTTGCCGGCGCTGATGCCCAGGCCCTTGCCGGCGTCCAGCTTGGCCGCGACCAGATTGACGTCGTTGCCGGCGCTGAGGATCAGGTTGCCGCCGGCGGTGAGTGCCTGCTGATCGATGGTCTGCGTGGTCGTGGTGGTGGTGACGCGCGTCTTGCCGTTGCGGGTCTTGTAGCTGTTGGTTTCGGTCTCGTTGAGGACGGACTCGACGTTGAGGTTGTTGCCTGCTGCGGCAATCAGATCGCCGCCGGCCTTGACGTCGGCCTGGCGGATGGTCAGGTCGTTGCCGGCGGTCAATTGCAGGCTGTCGCCGGTGCTGATGTTGGTGCGTGTGGCGACCTTGCCATCCAGGCCAGTGGTCGGGGTCAGCGAGAGGTTGTTGCCTGCCTGCAGTGCGGCACTGCCGCCGGCCTTGATGTTGACGCCGTGCAGTTGCAGGTCGTTGCCTGCCGAGACCACTAGGTCCTTGTCTGTGGTCACCGACACCGCATCGCCGCCGCGCAGCAGGCCGTTGTCGTTGCGCAACGCGCTGGGCGTGAGGCTGAGGTTGTTGCCTGCGATCAACGCCGCACTGCCATCGGCCTGCACGCGGGTACCGCTCAGCGTCATGTCATTGCCGGCGAATAGTTGCAGGGTGTTGCTGGCGCTGATGCCCGACAGGATGCCGACGCCGTTGATGGCCTTGGATGCTTCGCTGACCAGATTGTTGCCGGCTACCAGTGCAACGTCGCGGCCCTGGATCTGGCCCTGATTGAGCAGGTCGTTACGGGCTTCCAGCGATACAGCGCCAGTGCCGCTGATGCGGCCCTGGTTGAGAAGGTTGCCTGCGGTGATGCTGACATCGGCGCCTGCGATGACGCCCTGGTTGCTCATGGCGTTGGTGGCGTTGAGCTCGACGTTGCCACCGGCGATCAAGGCGCCATTGCCACGCAACTGCAGCGAGTTGGAGGCCAGATACACAACGGGTACCAGCACCTTCTGGCCCTGGTAGTTCTGCTCCACCATCCACACGATGTCCTGCGTCAGCGCGGCCGCTTGTGCGGCGGTCAAGCCCACGCCCATGCTCAGCTGCAGCTGACCTGCGGCGGCCACGCCCGACTCCAGCAAGGCGCGGTACTGTGCCACGCCATCGGCGTAGTTGCCCAGATAGCGGCGGCCGGTGAGCTGGGTGATCTGGTCCAGCACCAGGCGCTGCTCGTAGAAGCCATCGCCCAGGCGGGTCTGGGTCCACTCCGGGTCAACACCCAGCTTGTCCAGCAGCAAGTCGCTGCTGATGAAGTTGTCGTAGTTGACGAAGCGCGGGTCGGTCTCGATCAGGTAACGACGGCCGGGGCCATTGCTGCGCCAGGCATTGATGCCGCCCAGCCCGTTGGCGGCGCGGCCCATTGCGGTCAGATCGGTACCGGTGCCGCCGGATAGGCGATACAGCCCGCCAATGGGCAGATCGATCTGCGTCAGCGAGGTTTGCCCGCTACCCACAATGTTGGTCACCGGAATGGTGGCCGGATCGACTCGGGTACGGCTGTCGGTTGCGACGGCAGTGACGCCGGTACCGGCCGCGGTGGCCTGCACGTCTGCCTGATCGACGCTGCTGCGTACAAGCCCACTATCGTTGGACGCGACAGGTGCAACCGACATCTTGACGATGCCACCCGATGTGGCCAGCGTTGCGTCCTGCGTGTTGGCGCCCACCTGGGTGCCTGCACTGCCGGTCGTACCGGTGGCAACACGAATACTGTTCGCGCCGCCATTGGCACGGCCGATCACTGCCTGGCCGCCCACTCCACCGGCGCTTTGCATGGCGCGACCAGTCAAGCCACCTTGTGCGCCGACACCATTCAGTGAAGCGCCGCTGATACCACGACCGTCGCTGCCGACGGCACCATTGCTGATGTTGGCACCATTGATGCTGACGCCTTGGCCACCGGTCATGCTGGCGCCCAGGGCGATATAGCTGCTACTGGTCGTCGAAGAACCCAATTGTTGATCTTCTTCCTCGTAGTAGCAAACGACCTTCTGTCCAACCGGCTGCATGCAGTCATTGGTGATCGCGGTGACGATGTGCTCCACATCGCTTTGCCGGACAACCTGGTTCAATGCCAGCGCTTGGTTGAGCAGTTGCTCACCGCCATTGATCATTGCATCCGAGAGCCCTCCAAGACCTTGCTGGTTGGCAGCAAACAGACCGGCTGCGGCGATGGTCGACGCATTATTTGTGACGCTGCCCGACAGCAAGATGTTTCCACCCGCTGCAATCTTCCCCTCCGCACTTGCGGATGACAGCTGCTCCTGCTGGATCACCTGATAGTTGCGATAAATGCCAGGTGCGAGTCCTTTGTAGGGATACGGCGCCCGCGCGCCCTGCAGATTCCGGATCGCTTTGCCTTCGATGAGCTCGCCGCCGGAGTAAATATTGTCGCTACCAGGATCGGTCGACACGTTGGTCGTATTGATCACCCGCCGCCGATTATTCAGCTGGTTGGCCGCAATCAAGATGCTCCCATCAGCCTCTATGCTGCCCGACAGGTTATTGACCACACCCGTACGCGATACCAAGGTGCCGCCGCCATCCTCCGCGCCGCCGATGGCGATATTGCCCAGGCTGAAGATGCGCGCGTCGCGATTGAGCAGTTGATCGCGCACGATCAGATTCATGTTGCCGGTGGAACCGAGCAAGGCCGAGCCATAGGCTGCGTTGTCGGTCGCGCCGCCGAAGTCGGCGCCGTTCACCAATGTGCCGGTGTTCACCGAGACGTTGCCGCCGACGATGCTGCCGGTGTTGTTGATGCTGTTCGCCACCAGCGACAGTGCGCCATTGCCGGAGATACTGCCGGCGTTGTCGATGATATTGCCGCCGTTGAGGCGCGTGTCATTGGACAGGATGTTGGCGCCTGCGCGGTTGGTGATGCTGCCGGCCGTAATGTCCAGGCTGCGCGCAGCCTTGAGCGTGGACTCGTTGACCAGGCTCCCACCGACGCGCAGGTTGAAAGTGCCGTTACTGGTCAGGTCTGCACCGGCGCGGTGGGTGTAGTCGCTACGCAAGGTCAGGTCCAGCAGGTTCTGCGCCAGGATGCTGCCACCACCGTCGAAGCCGACGGTGTCGATCACCACATCGCCGGCGCCGCCGGTCACGCTGCCGGCGCCAATCTTGCCACCCGCGTTGTTCAAGTTCTGCAGGTTCAGGCGGACTGCCTGCTCGGCCTTGATGGTGCCGTTCTGATTGTCTAGCGTGGCGCCTGCGCGCTGCAGCAGGAAGCTTGCGCCGGCATAGACGTTGCCGCTCTGGTTGTTCAAGCCAGTGGTGTTGGCGATCAGGTCGCCGCCGGCGACCAGCTGACCGCTGTTGTTGGCGATGCTGGCGGCATCGATCACCACGCTGCCGCGTCCACCGAGATTGCCGCCGCTGTTGGTCAATGCACCGCCAGTGGTGATGCGTGTCAGTCCACCGCCGTTGTTGACGATACTGCCTTGGCTATTGTCGATACTTCCGCCGGAGGCGGTCAGCGTATTGCCGGCATCGAGCTGGCCGCCGCTGTTGAGCAACGCGCCGGCGACGGCAACGTTGAGATCATGGCCAGCACTGAGCTTGCCGCCTTGGTGATTGTCCAGCTGGCCGCGTGCCGTGACGCTGAGGTCGCGCGCTGCTTGCAGACTGCCTCCGCTACTGCTGATGTTTTCCGCAGTAACCACTGCGTCGGTGCCGGCACCGATCGTACCGTTGCCGTTGTCCAGGCCACGATTGAGTTCGACGCGCAGGCTTCCACCCGCACCAGCGTTCGCGACCGCCTGCACAATGCCGCCGGCATTGCTGAGGCTGTCGGCACGCAAGGTCAGCGCACCACCGCTGGCCTGCAGCAAGCCGTTGCGATTGTCGGCCGCGCCGGTACTTTGCACCTTCAATCCACGTGCTGAGACCGAACCACCGATGTTATTGAGGCCAGCAACAGTGAGTGCTGCATCGCCCGCTGCGGCAATCGCGCCGCCCTGGTTGTTCAACGCGCCACTGGCATCCAGGTTCAGTTGCCCTTGCGTGAGGATGCGCCCACTGCTGTTGCCCAGCGCACTACGGCTGGTGACCGACAGGACGCCGGTGCCGGCATGCTCGATGCGCCCTTGTGCATTTTCCAGGCTGGCTGCAGTGATGGTCAGATCCTGCGCATTGCTGGCCAGCGTGCCACCGATGTTGTCGATCGCGCCGCCGATGCTGACGCGGGTCAGTCCGTTGCCGCTTTGCACCAACCGCCCGCCGGCATTGCTCAGGCTGGCGCCGTCGATACTCAGCTGGTTGGCCTGCATCTGGCCGGCGACGGCGTTGAGACGCCCGTTGTCGATGTTGCCGCCGGCCTGCACGGTGAGCGTCCCGCCGGCAAGCAAATCACCGCCACGATGATCGAGGTTGCCGCCGGTGGTCAGTGCGACATTGCCGGTTGCGCGTGTGCTGGCACCCGCCAGCTGCAGCTGGCTGCCCTGCGCCGTGAGGTTGCCGCCAGCCAACAGCTTGCCGGAGGCGCTGAGTTGGCGATCGGCGATCAGGCTCAGCGTGCGTCCGCTGCCGAGGCTGCCGTCTGCGCTGATACCGGCGCCCACTGTGCCGGCGATACTGATCTCACCCGCACGCAGGCTCAAGTTGCCCGAAGCGGTGGTCTGCCCGGCGTTCTCGATGCGGGCCCCCTGCAGACCTACCGTCGTACCGCTGACGGTGCCCTGCTGACGCAACACGGCGTCGCTGGTCAAGGTGACCTGCTGAGCGCCGAGCTGGCCAGCCACACCCAGATCGCCCTTGGAGCGTAATTCCAGCGTGCTGCCAGCGCTCAAGGTGCCGCTCTGTGCCAGCGCGCCATCGGCCTGCGCCGAGAAGCTGCCAGCCGATGCGAGGCTGCCGCCGAGTTCCAGGTTGCCGCGGCTGATCAATGCGACATCGCCGCGCTCGCTGCCCAGCTGGCCGCTGCTGCTGACTTGCGCCGCTTCCACGCGCAAGCCATTGCCGCCAATCAGGTCACCGCGATTGTCCACCGCTCCAGTGGCGATAACACCCAGGCGTTGCAAGCCGTAGGCCTGGCCAGTCTGGCGCAGCGACCCGACGCCCAAGGCGAGTTGATCGCCGGCGCGCACGGCGCCAGCATTGTCGAGCAAGCCGCCGATGGCGAAGGTAGCGTCACCCTGCGCGAGCAGCACGCCGCTGGCGGCATTGCTTGCGCTGGCTGCGGTGACGTTCAAGCTCTGACCAGCGACGACTTGCGCCGCATTGGTCAACGCGCCAGCTGCGCTCAGCACCACATTACGGTCGGCTTGCGCGACACCGGCAACCGCCAGGTCGCCGGTGCTGCGTAGATTCAAATCAGTGGCTGCATCGAGTGCGCCACGGCTGTCGATCGCGGCGCCATCCAGGCTGATAGCGCCACCGCTTTGCAGCACGGCAGCCTGACCGGTGCCGATCCGCGCGCCGCGCAGGGTTGCATCGCCCGTCGCCACCGCCTGTCCGTTCATTGTCAGTGCGCGCTGCGCCTGCAGGTCCAATTGCGTTGCCGACTGCAGCGTGCCTGCGGCGGTGAGATCGCGACCGGCCTGTAGCGCGATCGATTGCGCCTTGAGTGAACCCGCCTGCTGCAGATCGCCAACTGCAGCGGCCTGCAGTGTGGTCGCTGCGGCGACAATGCCTTGCAGCGTCATGTCGCCTTGGCTGATCAAACTGACGTTGGCAGTTTCGCTACCGAGCTGGCTGCTGCTGCGTAAGCTGCCTGCCTCCACCTGCAGCGTGTCTTTGGCAATGAGGTTGCCGCGGTTGTCCAGCGTGCCAGTGACCTTCGCGGTCAGTGCCTTGCCTGCAATCGCAGTACCGCCCTGCTCCATGCTGGCGGCGGTGATGCGCAGATCGCCGCCGCTCTGCAGGCTGCCGGCGTTCTGCAACGCGCCAGTGGTCAGCGTGACGCTGCCATCGGCGGCCAACACGCCGGCCGCCACGTTGTTGATGTTGCCTGCCTGCACCGACAGATCACGGCCAGCAATCACCTGGCTCGCATTACTCAAGGTGTCGGTTGCGCTCAACACAACATCGCGATTGGCTTGTGCCACGCCTGCAAGCGCAAGTGCTCCCGTGCTGCGCAGGCGCAGGTCCGTGCCGGCATCAAGCGTGCCACGGCTGTCGATTGCCGCACCGTCCAGGCTGATCGCGCCGACGCTTTTCAGCACGGCGTCGCGGCCGGTGACGATGCTGTTGCCGCGCAGGTTGGCGTCACTGCCCGCCTGCGCCTGACCGTTCAACGTCAGGCTACGCTGCGCCTGCAGATCCAACGCAGACGCGGACTGCAGGGTTCCCCCGGCAGTGAGATCGCGGCCGGCCTGCAATGTCACGGCCTGCGCGTTGAGCGAGCCGGCCTGCAGCAGATCGGTGCCAGCGGTGGCTTGCAGCGTGGTCGCCGCAGCCACCACACCGTGCAGATCGATCGCGTTCTGGCTGGTCAGCGTCAGTGCGCCGTCGACCGAGCCGAGTTGCCCGCTGCTGACGATGCTGTCGGCAGCGATGCTCAGATCCTTGCCCGCTACCAACTGACCCGCGTTTTCGAATACGCCTGTCGACGAAATCGATACCGCATCCCCACTGTAGACACGTCCGCGCTGAAGCAATGTTCCGGTGTTCAGTGCAAGGCCACGCTCGCCATGCAGGGTGCCATTGTTTTCCAGCACGCCAGCGACATCGACGCGCAGGTCGCGTAGTGCACCCAGGGTTGCCGTTGCGGCGTTGTTGGCACTGGCAGCCTGCACGTGCAGGTCGCGTGCTGCGACGACTTGAGCGCCATTGTTCAACGTGCCCGCAGCGGTCAGCGTAACATCGCGCCCGCCCTGGACCACGCCAGCCAGTGCAAGACTACCGGCGCTACGCACGTTCAAATCGGTCGCCGCATCGAGCGAACCGCGGCTATCGATGGAGCCGCCATCCAGGGTGATGGCGGCACCACTCTGCAGCACTGCTGCAGCGCCCGTCAGAACCGTTGCACTGGTGACGGTTGTCTCACCCGTACTCGATGCCTGTCCATTCAGGGCGAGCGTGCGCTGTGCCTGCAGATCCAACGTGGATGCCGATTGCAGAGTGCCATTTGCAGTGAGGTCGCGCCCTGTCTGCAATGCGATCGACTGTGCCTTGAGCGAACCGGCCTGCTGCAAGTCGCCGCCAGCAGTCGCACGCAATGCAGTGGCCGCTGCAACCACACCCTCGAGTTGCAGCGCATCTCGGCTGTTCAACGTGACATCGGCGCGCTCGCTACCCAACTGCCCACTGCTACGCAGCGTGGCCGCATCGACCTGCAACGCATCCTTGGCGATCAGATTGCCACGATTGGCCAGCGTGCCTGCGATGGCGGCGCGCAATGCCTTGCCTGCAGACGCGCTGCCGCCCTGGTCCATATTGGCTGCGCTGATCTGCAGATCGCCACCGGCCTGCACGCGGCCAGCGTTGTTCAGCAGTGCCGTAGTGGTCAGGGCGATGTTGCCCTCGCCCGCCAACACACCGCTCGTGGTGTTGTCGAGGCTACCTGCCTGCACCGACAGATCGCGGCCTGCAAACGCCTGCGCTGCGTTACTGAGCGCGCCGGCTGCATTCAAAACAAGGTCGCGCCCGCCTTGTGCCACACCCGCCAGCGCCAGATCGCCCTGGCTGCGGATGTGCAGATCGCTCCCTGCATCCAGCTTGCCGCGGCTGTCGATGGCCGCGCTGTCCAGCGCGATCGCTCCCGTACTCTGCAACACCGCATCCTGGCTGGTTGTCAGTGTGGCGGCGCGCAGCGAAGCATCACCGCCAGCCTGGCCCTGGGCAGCAAATGTCAGAGCACGCTGTGCCTGTAGATCCAGCGTGGACGCCGACTGCAGGTTGCCAGCAGCGGTGAGATCACGCCCGGCACTCAATGCCAGCGACTGCGCTCTTAGCGAGCCTGCCTGCTGCAGATCGCCAGCGGCGCTGGCCTGCAGCGTGGTCGCAGCGGCAACCACGCCTTGCAGCGCGATATCGCCCTGGCTGCCCAGACGAACACCTGCCGCTTCGCTGCCGAGTTGACCGCTGCTGCGCACGCTGCCGGCATCGATCTGTAGCGCGTTCCTGGCAATCACATTGCCAGCGTTGTCGAATGACCCGCTCACAGCTGCCGAAAGCGTGTTGCCCGAGCTGGCGCTGCCGCTTTGCGTGAACGCGCCAGCGGTCAGCTGCAGATCGCTTGCCGCATACAGGCTGCCGGCGTTATCCAATGTGCCGGCCGTGCGCACGCGCGCACCGGCATCCGACGAAAACGCGCCACTTTGCGCGTTGCGCAACGAGGCCGCCTCTACATCCAGCGCGCCAGCTGCGATCACCTTCGCGCGGTTCTGCAGTGCTGCGCCCGCCTGCAATGTGGCTGAGCCAGCGCTCTGCACGGTGCCGTCCAACACGAGCTCGGCAGCACTGGCGATGCGCAGGTCGCCACCTGCATCGATGACACCGTTGTGCTCGACCGCTGCGCCGCGCAATTGCACCGCGCCGTCGCCGCGGAGCTGACCACGCTGACGCAGCGCGCCGTTCGCCTGCAAATCGATCGTGCCTGTCGAACTCACCACGGCATCGCTGACGAGCTCACCGCCTGCGGCGATCACCAACCCACCGGCGGTGGTCTGCAGGGTGCCGGAGAGTGCGGTATCCCCGCCGCTACGAAGATTTACGCGACCGGCGTTGAGGATGCCCGAGACCTGCGCGTCCGCTGCGGCGTACAGGCCCAAAGCAGTACCTGCCACGGTGTTGCCGCTGAGCGCCAGACCGCCGCGGCTGCGCAGCAACGTCTCCCCACGCTGGCTGCCGATATCGCCACGACTGTCCAGCTGCGCCGCGTCGATGGTCAGCGCATTGCCAGCAACGAACGTGCCGCTATTGACTAGACCACCGGCAACCGCCGCCTGCGCATCGCGTGCGGCCGCCAGACTGCCCGTCGTGGTGACAGACGCTGCCTGGAGACGCAGATCGCGACCAGCGTAGCCGCTACCGGCATTGTTCAACGCACCTGCACTGCGCAACTCCAGATCGCCACCCGCAGACACTGCGCCGCGCTGTGCGATGTCGATACCCGCCGCATCGAGCGCCACTGCATCCGCTGCAATCAGCTGACCCTGCAGTTCCAGCCGACCGCCGGCTTGCACATCAGCACCCTGCCCGGCCTGCGCCAATCCACCCAGGCGCACGTTGCCGCTGCTGTTCACGCGCAAGGCGGTGGCCGCGTCCAGGGTGCCCAGTGCATCGATCGCGTTCGCATTCAGCCCGATCGCGCCGCCGCTCTGCAGCGTGCCGGTCAGGCCGATCTGGCCCGCGCGCAGGGTTGCAGCGGTTGCCGCATAGGCCACACCGTTGCTGCGCAACACACCATCGGCGCCCAGATCCAGCGCACCCGTCGTATGCAGGCTGCCATCGACATTCAATTCCGAACCGAACAGACGGATGGCGCCGGCGCTGCTGCGGCCGCTGTCGCTCAACGTGCCACTGGCTTGTGCATCCAGGATACCGGCGGCGACCAGATCGCCTGCCAGGGTCATGCGCGCGCCGCGCAGACGCACATCGCCTTGCTGCGAGCCGAGCACGCCGCGCTGGTCGAGGTCACCGGCTGCACGCACACCCATTCCATCGCGCGCCACCGTGGTCCCGCTCAGGCTCACCTGGCCCGCGCTGTCGATCTGCAGATCGCCACTCTGCGCCGCCAGGGTGCCGCGACTCACCACGCCGACACCGGCTTCGGTCGCAATCAGGCGAATACGGTCGGCATACATGCCGCCCAGCTGCGCCACGTCGATGCCGATCGACGGTGCGGCGCCATCGGTGCCCGGCATCACGTCCAGCAGCATGCCGTCGTAGCTGACCCGCCCTGCACCCGCGGCAGCGACCAGTTCCCTGGTCCAGATCGAGCCCTCCACGCTGAGCTGACGCGACAGCAGGTCCAGGCGATCCACGTTAGACGCATCCAGACCGTTGCTGCCGATACTCAGCGCACCGCCGGTGATGCTGAAGCCGTTCAACGCACCATCGCTGCCCAGGTTGGGCGTGCCGGTGGTCAAGGTCACGCGCGCGGTGTTGAGAAACCCGCAGCCATCGCAGGAAATGCCGTTGGGGTTGGCGATCACCAATTGCGCCTTGGCACCGGCGATTTCGGTGTACCCCTGCAAGCGGCTGCTGGCCGAGGTCACCTCATTGAGGATCAGCGAGGCGGCACCGCTGCGCTGCAGATTGTCGTTGCCGGCGACATAGCCGCCCAGCTCGGTCTTGGATATCTGCGCGCTGTTGTTGAGGATCAACCCGTTCGGGCCGACGTTGAAATTGCTGTAGCGGTTATGCGAGATGCCGCGCGCATTGGGCGCGACGATGTCCACCACCGGCACGCCATTGGCGGCGACCTGTTGACCTGGTGTCTGGCCGCCGGGATTTGGCGTTGGTGCCACCTGTGCCCACGCCGGAAACGATGTCCAGGTGACCGTGCAGCACAGCAGCAACGCAAGCGCGCGCTTGCTTTGTTCGGCCAGGTAAGCACGTACGCTCATCGCTTCGGTGTCCATCGTTTCTCTCTCGCCACTGGTCGGCGTCATCAATCAACAGCGCGCTGCCGGCTGGCGGCGCGATCCATGTCAGAACTGGTAGATCACACGCGCGCCATACGCCGGCTGCGCACTTCCAAACCCATCCGGGCGATGGATCGCCCAGCCGGCAAACGCATCGATGCTGGCACCGAACCAGCCCCCGCGCAGACCCACCGCGCCGCCCATCAGACTGCGGCCGCGCAGGCCGCTGGCACTGGTGCCATCGATGCGACCGGCATCCATTCCCAGGTACGGTGTCAGCCCGATCTGCTGGATCGGAAAACTCAAGGTGTTGCGCCAATACGCGCCTTTTTCCGCGCCCAAGGTCGCTTCGCCATCGAAGCCGCGCACGCTGTAGCGGCCCCCGATGGTGACGAACTCCGAGCCAAGCAACAGCTCGCCTGCGGTTTGCGCACGCAGGCTGCTTTCCCACGCCATCGGCACCGGTCCCAGCTTGAACGGCATGGCGGTGCTCACGTCCAGCGTGGTCACGCCATAACGGAATGTCGGGAAGCCGATCTGCGGGTCGTAACCGGTCCACTGGCTGTTGAACCACGGCGTGCCACGCCGATGCGCGATACGCACGTCCAACTGCATCGTCCCCAGATAGCGGCGATGGGTGACGTAGAACTCCGCGCTGCTGGTATCGCGACGCTGGATGCCGATCTCCACGCCATCCAGATAACTGCGCGCACGCCGCCGGCCAACCGTGACACCGGCAGAGGTCTTGCTGGTGCCGTTGCGATGCAATACGCGCTGGATATCCAGCTGCGCGTTGCTGGATTCGCCGCTGGACTGGAAGGTCTGCAAAAATCCGTCCACGCGCTGGTGGTAGCGGTACGACGAGGCCGACAACGCAAACGTCCACCAGCCCCATGGCAGGCTGTAACTGAGACTATTGCCGCGCGTGCCGCGCTCTTCGTCGCGCGTGGCCAGGTCATGGCTGTAGCCGACGCTGAGCAGATCGTTGAGCCCCAGCGGGTTGTCCAGCGAAAAATCCAGCCCGCTCTGCACGCGCCCGGTGGCTTCCACGCCAGAATCGTCGGCATTGGCCACGCCGCGCCAGCGCCGACCATGCTGCAAGGTGATGACCAGATCCGATTCGCCCGGTGCCTCGCCCGGCGCGATGTCGATCTTGGCGTCCTGCGATGGCAGTCGCTTGAACTGCTCCACCGCCTGCTCGATCGCACGCAGGTCCAGCAGGTCGCCATGCCGTAGCGGCAGCGCGCTCTTCCAATGTTCGCCGCCGGTGTCGGAAACCACGCGCACCGCACGCAAGCGGCCGGGCATCAGTTCGAAACGCAGTTCGCCGCGCGAAAGATCCTGTTCGGGCACGCCGATGCGGGTGGTGACCAGACCGCGCGCGACCAGTTGGTCCAGGGCGCGACGGCGGATGATGTCGATACCCGCGCGACCGATGCAGCGGCCCTCATAACGACGCAGCGAGGTCCACAACCACGCAAAGCGTGCACCGTCGTTTCCTGCACCGGACAGGCGCACGCGGGCGATCGGGAAACACAGTTCCTCCTTTGGCAGCACGGTGCTGCGCGCATCCACGCGCTCGGCATCCTCGCGCGGGCCGGCGAAGGGTGCTTGTCGCTCCTGTTCCTGACGCCGCTGAATCTCCTCGGCCTGGCGCAATTGCTCCTGGCGATCCAGCGTTGTCGGTGCTGTTTGTTGTGCAGCCGCCAGCCCGGCGACAGCCCATAGGCAAGCCGCCAGCGCCATTGGCGCCGAACGCATCCACATTTGTCCTGCCCCCTGTCCGGCGGGCCGCGCTTGGGCGCCCCGTCGCTCACACCGCCATGCCCGGCCACCAAGACGGCGACGCAACCTTCAGCACAACGAACGCGGCGCAACTGTGATGGAACGTTAAGAACTGGTCAACGCGCCGTGTAGGGGCCACCCTGTAAGAAAAACCCGACCCTTCCAATTTTGTGACTTAAATCACTTAAAAAGCGGGCAAAAATATCCCTGCGTATCGGCTCTGCTACCTAATTCCGCCCCTTTTAAGCGCAAAACATCCGGCAACGCGTGACTAACGTAGACAACACAGTAATGACGATTAATGCATATGTAACTGCGACCAGCGTGGCAAATCATGGGCGTATTCGAGTGATGCCCGCCCCGTCAATTTCCAGGCCCCCGTGGCGCCGCTTGAAGGCGATTGACTGGAACGGGAAGATTGCCTCAACGCGTTTTTAGTGACTGATGTCACACTTAAAGCAGACTGATCCGATGAAGATCGCGTTAAATTCGTGATGACGTCGGCTTTACGTGGGCATACGCAGTATCGCCAGTCGTCATACGCCTGGACCGCTAATGCACTGCCTTTTCCCCCAGCTTTTGCAACCACGTGCGTCGCGGCCGTCCTGACCGCACGGGCGCACTCACTCCTCTGCTCAGCCTCGCTTTGATCGCCGCATGTGTGCCCCAGGCGCACAGTGGTGAAGTGCGGCCTAACGGGGTGACTGATGCCTCCACCGCCCTTACTCCCATGCAGCAGGCTGAGCAGTTGCGCGCCCAGCAACGCCATGCGGATGCCTTGGCCATCTATGAGCGTGTACTGCGTGCGAACCCACGGGACCGTGGCGCCTATGCCATGCGTGCGATCACGCTGAGCGACCTCGGCAGCGCACAGCTCGCAGCAGAGGCCGTGTGGCGGCATCCGGACTGGTTCTCGCAGCAGGAGCGCGAGCGCATCGAAAACGATCGTGTCGCCCGCATGATCGGGTGGGCCAGCGCCGAACCCATCGACACCGCACACCGCTATGCCGAGACCGACCAGGCCCTGGTCAATGTCGCCCGCATCGAACGCGAATCACCGCCGACGCTGACGTGGGAAGCCACGCGGCTGCGCGTCGACAGCCTGGTCGCGCTCAACCAGCGGCAGCGCCATCGCGACGTCGTGGCCAACTACCAGGCGTTGAAGGCGGAAGGTATCGAGGTTCCCGCCTATGTACTGCCGACGGTCGGCGATTCGCTGATGGGCCTGCGTCGCCCGGCCGAGGCCGAAGCCGTGCTCCGGCAGGCCCTGCAGCACAATCCCGACGACTTCAATACGCAGCTGCTGCTGGGCTACGCCTTGC
This sequence comes from Xanthomonas sp. NCPPB 3218, assembly GCF_056725185.1. Taxonomy (NCBI): domain Bacteria; kingdom Pseudomonadati; phylum Pseudomonadota; class Gammaproteobacteria; order Lysobacterales; family Lysobacteraceae; genus Xanthomonas; species Xanthomonas sp. NCPPB 3218. The sequence continues at coordinate 2,122,841 of NZ_CM161516.1, read as the reverse complement.
TCGAGCAGGAACGCTTCGACCTGGCGATGCCGCTGTTTGAAAGACTCGCGGCCACGCAGGCGCCGTGGCCGCGCCGCAACGGCGCCAGCAGCGGCTACGAAAACTGGGATCGCTTCAGCGCAGACATTGCCCTGGCCACCGCACGCTCGGCGGCCAACCACAATCGCGACGCAGACGCCCTGTTGCGCGAACGCGTAGCCATCGGCCCCGACAATGCGGAGCTGCAGGCGGCACTGGCCTCGATCGAATTCCGTCGCGGGCACCCGAGCGCCGCGCTGCAACGCAATGCGATGGCCTTGACGCTGGATCCGCACCAGAAACAGGCGCGCAGTGGCGTGGTCGAAGCGCAGCGCGATCTGGATCGCCTGGATCTGGCCGCAGCGACCTTTGCGCCGCTGCGCAAGGAATATCCGGATGACGCCGGCCTGCAGCGGCTTGGCGCCTCGCTGGAACGCCAGCGCGGCTGGCAGGTACATCTCAGCCATGCGCGCGGCCGCAGCGACAACGACACCCTGACCAACAGCACCTCGCCGCTCGGCAACGACTTCGGCAGCACGCTGCTGGAAGCCGAATCGCCGCTGCTCGGCGAGCGCTGGCGCGTGGGATTGCGTGCACGCGACGATTGGGCCGATTTCCAGGACACGCGCGTACGTTATCGCAGCTTCTGGCTGGGCACGCACTACCGCTACGACCGCCTGGATGTCAGCGCCTACGGCGGACGGGCGCTCGACGAATTCGATCGCGATGGCACCGCCTGGGCGCTGGATGCCGGCTGGCGGTTTTCCGATGCCTGGTACGGCAGCCTGGCCTGGCGCACACGCGATCCGGACGCCTCATTGCAGGCACGCCGTTTCGGCATCACTGGCGACAGCATCGGCGCCGCCCTGCGCTGGACACCCAACGACGAAAGCCGTTGGGAACTGCAGGCACGCCAGCTGCGCTACAGCGACGGCAATCGGCGCGATCAGCTGGATCTGTCCGGCAGCCAGCGCCTGTGGGCCAGCCCGCACGTGCTGCTGGATGGCCTGTTCGCCGCTTCGGCCGGACGCGCCGAAGACGACCGCGCCGTCAATTACTTCAATCCGCGCCGCAACTCTGCGGTGGCCGCTGGCGTGCGCATCGATCAGATCGGCTGGCGTCGCTACGACTACGCCTTCCGGCAGCGGCTGGAGGTCACCGTCGGGCCGACCTATCAGTCCGGCTTCGGCAGCCAGTGGGTGCCCAGTGCGGCCTACCGGCACCTGTGGTCGCTGGGCGACGGCAGTGCGCTGAGCTACGGCGTGAGCTGGTCTCGCCCGGTCTACGACGGCCAGCGCGAACAACAACTTGGATTCGACCTGGATTTCCGATGGGGAGGTACGCCTTGATCCGCCTGCCGCTGTTGCTGGTCGCCTTGCTGCTGATGACGTTCGCGTCGTCGGCGCAGGCGGGCCTGCTGGTGCTCAGCTACCACGATGTTCGCGACGACGTCGCCGCCAAGGGCGATCCCGATCGTTATGCGGTGTCCACCAGCAACTTCGCCGCGCATCTGGACTGGCTGCGCTCGCACGCCTATCACCCGGTGAGTGTGCAGCAGGTCCTGGATGCACGTGCCGGCAGGCGCGCCCTGCCCTCCAGGCCGGTGCTACTGACCTTCGACGATGGCTTGCGCAGCGTCTACACGCGTGTGTTCCCCTTATTGCAGGCCTATGGCTATCCCGCGCTGGTCGCACCGGTCACCAGCTGGGTCGAATTGCCGGCCGACCAGGTGGTGCCCTACGGCCATCGCGATTTCACCCACGATGATTTCGTCACCTGGGCACAACTGCGCGAAATGCAGGACAGCGGCCTGATCGAAATCGGTTCGCACAGCGACGATCTGCACAAAGGTATCCCCGGCAATCCATTCGGCAATCAGACCCCGGCAGCGGTCACCCGTCGTTGGGAAGCGGGCAAGGGCTATGAGAGCGAAGCGGATTATCGCCAGCGCATCCAGACCGATCTGCGCCATAGCCGCGACGCCATCGTGGCGCACCTGGGCAAACCGCCGCGCGCCATGGTGTGGCCGTATGCCGCATACAACCGCGCCAGCAACGCCATTGCCGCGCAACTGGGCATGACGCTCAGCTTCGACCTGGAAGGCCGCTCGCACGAAGCCGATATCGGCCAGCAGGGCCGCGACCGCGTAGACGGGCAATCGCTGGCCAGCCTCGGCCGCCTCTTGCTGTTCAACAACCCCGATGTGCGCGACCTGGCCGGCGAACTGCGACGCGATCTGTCGCGCGATGGCCTGCGTGCGATCCAGATCGATCTGGATTACGTCTACGACCCGGACCCGGCGCAGCTGGCACGCAACCTCGACATCCTTGTCCAGCGCGTCAAGGACATCGGCCCCAGCCATGTGTTCCTGCAGGCCTTCGCCGACCCGGATGGCGATGGCGCAGCCGATGCGCTGTACTTCCCCAACCGGCATCTGCCGATGCGCGCGGATCTGTTCGGGCGTGTGGCCTGGCAGCTGCGCACCCGTGCCGGCGTGCGCGTGTTCGCCTGGTTGCCGGTGCTGGGCTTCCATCTGCCCGACGCGCAGCAGCAGGCGGCGCTGCAGATTCGCGGCAAGGACCCGAAGGATGTGCCGCGCCTGGATCCGGGCAATCCGCGCACGCATCAGCTGGTCGCCGACATCTACGAAGACCTGGCCGCCAACACCTACTTCGAAGGCCTGTTGTTCCATGACGATGCCTACCTGCGCGACGACGAAGTGCCTGCCTACGGGAATGGCGATCCTGCCACGCGCACGCAGCAGCTGATCGGCTTCACCCAGGAGCTCAAAGCAGCCGCCGAACGCTGGCGCCCCAAGCTGGTGACCGTACGCAACCTGTTCGCGCAGCCAGTGCTGCAGCCGCATAGCGAGGTCTGGTTCGCGCAGCGCCTGGATGCGTTTGCTTCGGCCTACGACTACACCGCGCTGATGGCGATGCCGTACATGGAGCAGGCCGACGACCCGCAACATTGGCTGCAGCAGCTGGCGCAGCGGGTCGGCCAGCAGCCGCATGGTTTCGAGAACACCATTTTCGAACTGCAGACCGTGGATTGGCGCACCGGCAAGCCCTTGCCGGAGGGCGTGCTGCTCGAACACAGCAAGTTGCTCCTGGCTGCGGGCGTGCGCCACCTGGCGTACTACCCCGACGACTTCATCGGCGGCCACCCGTCTCTTCCCGAAGCGCGCGAGGCCATGTCGGCTCGGCAATTCCCATATATCGAGCGGTAGCCGATGACGACCAGCCTCCTGTTGGGCGCCCTGTTCAACTTCGCGTTTTTCTATCCCATCATCATGGCGTTCTTCTGGATGATCGGAGGCACGTACTACTACCTGCGACGCGAACGCGGCACACCGGGTCCCTCGTCGCCGCCACCGTTGGCCAGCGAGCCCTTCGTGTCGTTGCTGGTGCCCTGCTACAACGAGGCCAAGCATGTCGGCGAAACCATCGCCGCGATGAGTGCGCAGAACTACCCGGACTTCGAGATCATCGCCATCAACGATGGCAGCAGCGACGACACCGCCCAAGCGCTCGACGATCTCACCCACCAGCATCCGCGCCTGCGCGTGGTCCATCTGGAGCAGAATCACGGCAAGGCCAACGCGCTGCGCGTCGGCACGCTGGCGTCGCGCTCGGACTATCTGGTGTGCGTGGATGCCGACGCCATCCTGGATCCGAACGCCACCCGCTGGATGGTCGGCCACCTGATCTCCGGCCCGCGCGTCGGCGGCGTCACCGGCAACCCGCGGGTGCGTAACCGCACCACGCTGATGGGCCGCATGCAGGTGGGCGAATTTTCCGCCATCGTCGGTTTGATCAAGCGTGCGCAGCGTGTTTACGGACGGCTGTTCACCGTGTCGGGCGTGATCTGCGCGTTCCGGCGTTCGGCGTTGCATCACGTCGGCTTCTGGTCCGACAACATGGTCACCGAAGACATCGACATCTCCTGGCGTCTGCAGCTGGACGACTGGGATATCCGCTACGAACCCAACGCGCTGTGCTGGATCCTGATGCCGGAGACCTTCCGCGGCCTATGGATGCAGCGCCTGCGCTGGGCGCGCGGCGGTGTGGAAGTGTTGCTGAGCCATGGCCGCCGCGTGCTGTCCTGGCGCAGCCGACGCATGTGGGGCGTGCTGCTGGAATATGCGCTCAGCCTGGCCTGGGCCTACACGATGCTCTTCATCATCGTGCTGTGGCTGCTCGGCAAGGTCATCCCGCTGCCGCCTGCGCTGTACGTCGACACCATCCTGCCGCGTTGGCATGGCCTGGTGCTGGCGGTGGTGTGCCTGATGCAGTTCGCCACCAGCCTGGTGATCGAACGCCGCTACGAAAAAGGCCTGGCGCGCCAGTTCTTCTGGGTGATCTGGTATCCGGTCGCCTTCTGGATGATCGGCATGCTCACTGCCGTCATCGCCTTCCCCCGTGCCCTGCTCGCGCGCCGCAGCAAACGCGCCCGCTGGAAAAGCCCCGACCGAGGAATCCAATGACACCGCCCATCATCAACCTGCCGCAACGCCTCGGCCGCTCGCGCCGCCTCGCCTACGGCGCCGCCACCGCCGGCGCCTGGATGGTCTACTTCTATCTGTGGGCACCACTGGCAACGCTGATCGCCTGGTTCTTCGGCCTGCGCAGCGCCTATATGGAGCTGTACCTCAAGCACAACGCGCTGGATCCGTTCGCACTGGGCGCCCTGCCGGTGATCGCCCTGATGAGCGCCATCACCACCGTCGGCTGGGCCGAGTACAACCGCATCCGCTTCGCCAAGGCCGATCAACGCAAACGCCGCCGCACCGTGCTCGAACCGGAAGTCGATCAACGCCTGGGCGTCCCCGAGCAACTCGGCAGCCTGCTGCGCCATAGCCGCATCGCCTCGGTGGCGATGGACAAGTTTGCACGACCGGTAGGGGTGCGGGTTGTGCGGCATGGCTGAGTCGGGTTGATGGACGATAGATACGACCGATCGCTCAGGCAATCGATGACCTCGCTCAGCAATGCGCCGAGCGCAAGCGTCAGTCCAGTCGATTCTGTTGACCCCGGCTCGATTCGAACGGGCGACCTTCCGGGGCTGCAGGGCTTCGTGCCGATCCATGGCCTCGCTGTGGCTAGGAGGAGGGAAGATTCGGTCCCTGTTGCTCGCGGGGGGCAGCGCCGAGCGTGTAGATGCAGATGACAACAGTCGACCTCGCTACACCATGGCTATGCTGGCGCAATTCAAGAATGTCTGAGCCATGACTGCACATCACTGAACAACGGCCTTCGGGCGCACAAGGCTTCCCCACGTACGAAGCGTATCCGTGGGACTCAGCTGACATACGCTGACCAAGCCTGTTGACAGCCGCTCGAAAATGTATGGAAAGGCCATGCTGGTTCCCTTTGTCAATCACAGCTATTGCAATAGCGAATTGCCGGATTTATTGTCTAGCGCACAAGACTAATTCACCAGAAACGTGATGCCGAAGTCTCAAAGCGTGGGTTTGCAACTGTCTTTCGCTCTGTATGGAGCGGCCAACAGAATGGCTCGGATGCATAAGCCGTTCCTTGAGCCACTGGGCCTGACGTTCCCGCAGTACCTTGTGATACTTGAGCTCCTGCATGGCTCGCCGCAGTCCGTAGGCATGCTTGGCGAGCGTCTCGACATGGACACCGGCACCATCACCCCCCTTGTGAAGCGGCTTGAAGCGGCGGGATTTGTTACCCGTGCCCGCGACCCACGCGATGAAAGACGCGTGCTTGTTGATCTGACAGCGCGTGCCGGCGGCATCCGGGACGAGATCTTGAGCGTCAGCCAGAAGATCAAGAGTGCTTGCAAGCTCGACGAACAGGGCTTGATCGAGTTACGCGACACCTTGCAGGCCCTGAGTCGTCCTCAACTCGGCTAAAGACGCCGCCAGAGCCTTCTCTTCAACCCATTTATCTAGCGCACTATGTTGTAGTTCACCAGATTTTTCTGAGGTTCCGCGGCGGACTTGGAGGATTCTCTGAACGCCCTTACAAATCCGGGAGTATTCATAAAAATGCACAAAGCCAGAGAACAATCAGCAACGACCTCCGAAGGAATGCTCTCGTTCACCGAGGCAACTCGCGTGCGTCGCTCGATACGCGGCTTTCTGGATGAGCCGGTGCCGGATCGTGTTATCCGGGAGGTTCTGGAGGATGCGCAACACGCGCCGTCCAATTGCAACACGCAGCCTTGGAATACTCACATTGTCCGCGGCGACAAGCTCAAGCAGCTTTCCAGGTTACTGCATGCCAAGAACGACGCAGGAGAATTCACTCCCGACTTCTCGTTTGATCAGAATGACTTCTACGGCGAGTATCGCAAACGTAACGACGCGCTAGGCAAGGCCTACTACGAAGCCATGAACGTCATGCGCGAAGACAAGGAAGGCCGGCGCCGCGTAGGAGCGATGAACTACTCGTTTTTCAATGCACCACAGGTCGCGTTCTTGTTCATGCCCTCATTTGGCGACAATGTACGCGTCGCCGGTGACATGGGCATGTATGGCCAGACCATCCTTCTGTCGCTTGCAGCTCGCGGACTCGGCGGCATCCCGCAAACCGCGCTCGCGTTCTTTGCCGGAACAATCCGCGAATTCCTTGGCATTCCCGACGAATTGAAGCTGCTGTTCGGCATCTCTTTCGGGTACGTAGATGAGGCAGCGCCTGGCAACCGGATTTATATGGATCGCGTGCCCGTCGACACGAGTACGACCTTCCATTCCTGACGCACGCCAGCGCGCATTCAATTATCCACCGCGCCCGCTCCAGTGAGTCGGGGCGGTGAACGGAGTGCTTCGCGCGGCTTGCCGCGCCTTTGGCAGCGATCGACCACTCAAAGGATAAACAATGAAAATAGGCATATTGGGAACCGGCCACATCGGCAAAACGCTCGTGAAGAAACTCAGTGCCGCAGGTCATGAAGTCAAAGTGGCCAATTCGCGAGGGCCGGAAACCATCAAGGGCGACATCCTTGGGCATGGTGCCCGTGCCGTCACGTCCCTGGAAGCGGTACAGGACGTGGACGTGGTGATTCTATCGACGCCCCTCGGTGCCATTCCAAAGATAGCCCCACTGTTTGCCAACCTGTCTGCCAATCCCGTTGTGATCGACACTTCCAACTACTACCCCAAGCGCGATGGTGAGATTGCGGAGATCGAGGCTGGGCTGACAGAGAGCGAATGGGTCGCAGCACAGCTTGGCCGCTCTATCGCCAAGGCGTGGAATGCCATCACCTCCGCGTCCTTCGCGGAGAAGGGTGTCCCTGCCGGCGCGGAGGGGCGAATCGCCATCCCCGTCGCTGCCAACGATGACCGTGCACGCGACATGGCGATGAGGCTGGTGGACGATACCGGACTTGACGCCGTCCATTCGGGACCGCTCAGCGAATCATGGCGCCAGCAGCCTGGATCGCCAAGCTATTGCACTGACCTCACGCGCGAGGAGCTGCCCCAGGCCTTGAAGGCTACCGACCGTGCACGCTTGCCTAAGCGCCGCGACCTGGCGATCGAGGCGATCATGGAGCGGGTTGGCGACGGAACCACCAACCCCGACTCGGAGTATGCCGTTCGCCTTACCCGGGCGCTCTTCATGTGAGCGTCGCAACGTGCCTTGAGGAGCTACCTCAGCGGCAGACTGCCGGCTGATGGGTCCGAAACATATCGTCTTTTGCAATCAAGCGCGCCCTGCCCTCTTCGGGCGTGGGCACCGCCGGCGAGGCATAACAGGTCGATGAAGCGTTGCTCATGGTTCGAACGGACCACTGCGGCGTTCCGGCTATGGGTGAGCCGCCACGATGGCGGCACTCTGCTGCCTCGCTAAGTGTCCCTGCTCTTTCGCCTTGGGACATGCACGACGCCCAGATTGCCCTAGCCGGATCGCGCGTGCCCTGCACAACCCAAAAGTCACCACTGGAAAACGTTTATGAGCCAAAGCACTCCTCTCATCTTCCTCATGGGTACCACTGGCCAGACCGGCCGCCTAATTTTACAAGAGTTCGACAAGAACCCAGGCGACGTGCGCGTTCGCATCGGCGTGCGCAAGCAGGAGGATCTGGAACGGCTGCGCGCTGAGGGCCGTGATGCCGTGTTATTCGACCTCGATGATCCACGCACCTTTGCCACTGCGCTCTGCGGTGTCGATCGCATGAACGTCCTGACCGGCTATACCATCGCCATGACTCACCAGACCAAGACCGTGGTGGACGCGGCGAAAAAGGCCGGCGTCCGGCACATCGTCAACCAGGGAGTCTTCGCGGCAGACGACGCTACCGATTCGAAGTATTGCTGGTTCGCGCTGGTCGAAGCCTACATCGAGGCCAGCGGCATTGCCTGGACGCACCTGCACCCCAACGTGTTTCTCGAAAACATGCTGAGTGTGTCGCCGCCGGTCGGAGGCACGTTCTCGGTTTATTGGGGTGAGAACCGAGTCGGCTATGTCGCGCTTCACGATCTGGCGGCAGTAACTGCCAAGGTCCTGCGCGAGGGTCCGGAACGCCACGGGTCCAAGAACTACTACCTCAGTACCGAAACCATGACCGGCGCAGAGCTTGCCGCCGCGTTTAGCGAGGTGCTCGACCGTCCGATTCACTGCAACATGCTCGGTGTCTCTGATGTGGAAGCGCATTTCAAGAAAGGTACTGTGGAAGTCGAGGACTGGTATGCCCGTAGCTCATTCGAGCTACTGACACAGTTCGCCGATGGACGCATGGGCTACATGGGTACGGTCAAGGACGACGTCCCCTATCTGCTGGGCCGGCCAGCAATCAACGTCCGTGCTTGGGCGGAAATGCACAAAACGCAGCTCCTGGCATTCGTTGATAGCCCTTCGACGTGAAGCAGGGCTAGAAGTGCTTGATCAGGTAGCGCCTGCTGCCCGGCCAGGAATCGTGGACCGGGTCATTGGGTTCTCAACGTCTGCGATGTCGGTGACCGACCCTGTGGCATCGCGAGGGCACAGGGTCCGGACACATGCAAGTTGGACATGGCCCGCCATACGACCCTTGGCAGTAGTCACGCAAAATGGGCAGTACGCGCGTGTCGCGCTAAACCACTGATTTCTGGTGACCCCGGCCCGATTCGAACGGGCGACCTTCCCCTTAGGAGGGGGACGCTCTATCCAGCTGAGCTACGGGGCCAAGGTGGGCATTGTCGCACGATCGTTGCGATTGCCAAGCCGGCGGGTGGTCGGCGGAGCCTGCTAAAATCGGCGGCTACCCGTGTCGTGGGGGGCCGCTGGCCGCCACGCGACCGTCCCGACCTTTGGAGATCCCATGTCCGCTGACCTGCTCAAGGCGCTCGACCTCGCCGCGTCCAATTCCGGTACCTATCTTGGCGAGGCGACCTGGTCGCAGGCCACCGGCGCCGGGGTGCTGCAGCCGCTCAATCCGACCACCAACGCGGTGATCGCCGAGGTGCAGGCCACCACGCCGGAAGACTACGAGCTGATCGTCCAGCGTGCGCAGGCCGCCTTCAAGGTGTGGCGGACCACGCCTGCGCCGCGCCGTGGCGAAGCCGTTCGCCTGTGTGGCGAGGCGCTGCGTGCGCACAAGGATGCGCTGGGCTCGCTGGTGGCGCTGGAAATGGGCAAGAGCAAGCCCGAGGGCGACGGCGAAGTACAGGAGATGATCGACATCGCCGACTTCGCGGTCGGCCAGAGCCGCATGCTGTACGGCTACACCATGCACTCGGAGCGCCCGGGCCACCGCATGTACGAGCAGTACCAGCCGCTGGGCCTGGTCGGCATCATTAGTGCGTTCAACTTCCCGGTGGCGGTGTGGGCGTGGAATGCGTTTCTGGCGGCCATCTGCGGCGATATCTGCATCTGGAAGCCGTCCAACAAGACCCCGCTGACCGCGATCGCGACGATGAAGATCTGCAATGCAGCATTGAAGGACGCCGGCTTCCCGGACATCTTCTTCCTGATCAACGATGCCGGCACGGCGCTGTCGCAGAAGTTGGTGGAAGACACCCGCATCCCGCTGATCAGCTTCACCGGTTCGACCCAGATCGGCCGCGTGGTTGCGGAAAAGGTCGCGCACCGCCTGGGGCGTTGCCTGCTGGAGCTGGGCGGCAACAACGCCATCATCCTGGACGAGACCGCCGACCTGAAGCTGGCCATCCCGGGCATCGTGTTCGGCGCGGTGGGCACCGCCGGGCAGCGCTGCACCACCACGCGCCGCCTGATCGTGCACGCATCCATCTACGACAACGTGCTGGCCACGCTGGTCAAGGCGTACAAGCAGCTCGACAGCAAGATCGGCGACCCGACCGACCCGGCAAACCTGATGGGCCCGCTCAACAGCCAGGGCGCGGTGGAGCAGTTCCTGGCCTCGATCGCCAAGGCCAAGGCCGCTGGCGGCACGGTCGAAGTGGGCGGCACCGCGATCGACCGCCCCGGCAACTTCGTGCTGCCGGCCATCGTCACCGGGCTGCAAAACAGCGACGCGGTGGTGCAGCACGAGACCTTCGCGCCGATCCTGTACGTGATGAAGTACAGCACGCTGGACGAGGCGATCGAGCTGCAGAACGGCGTGCCGCAGGGCCTGTCGTCGTCGATCTTCACCCAGAACCTGAAGGCGGCCGAGAAGTTCCTGTCGGCGGCCGGCAGCGACTGCGGCATCGCCAACGTCAACATCGGCACCTCGGGTGCGGAGATCGGCGGCGCGTTCGGTGGCGAAAAGGAGACCGGCGGTGGCCGCGAATCCGGTTCGGATGCGTGGAAGGTCTATATGCGTCGTCAGACCAATACGATCAACTACTCCGACTCGCTGCCGCTGGCGCAGGGCATCAAGTTCGATCTTTGATCGACGCGCAGGCGCGCCGGGCATCGAGCCGGCGCGCTGTCGCACGCGTACCGGAGCATGGCTGCCACGTTGTGCCTGCGCACGGCTCGGCCAATCAGCGGCGGCCTGGTGCCTGGATCATTTGCAGTGAGTCACGCAGTTGCGCACGACCTCGGTGCTCAACGTTTCATCGGCCGCTAGTCCCGATGTCGGGCACGGCCAGAGATGCAGCCTCGCCCATTCCGGTCAAAACCGGCCACGCACAGCGTCTGGCCGCAGACGGCACGCCATTCGGGCGGCGGCTCTGGGATAATCGGCCCACGCCAGCCGTCGGCTGCCGCCACTTCAGGAGTTCATGATGAACGTCGTCGTTCGACAGACCAGTGCCATGGCCATCGTCAGCCTGGTCTCGGGCATTCTCGGCTGGACGCTGATCCCGTTCCTCGGCAGCCTCTGCGCCATCATCACCGGCCACCTGGCGCGCGGCGAAATCCGCCGCAATCCGCAGGGGCTGGACGGCGACGGGCTGGCCATCGGCGGGCTGATTCTTGGCTGGCTGGCGGTCGCGCTCTGGGTGGCAGGGGTGGCGATCTTCATCCTGTTCTTCGGCGGCCTGGCCTGGCTTGCGGCCGCCAACAGTTGAGCATGGCCGCGCCCTCCTCCGCCCAACGCTTCAACGACCGCGTCGCGGCCTATGTGCGCTACCGGCCGAGCTATCCGCCGCAGCTGCTGCGCTGGCTGCACGAAGAGCTGGGCCTGACGCCGGCCACCGCAGTGGCCGATATCGGTGCCGGCACCGGCATCTCCAGCCGGCTGTTTCTGGAGGCCGGTTATCCGGTCACGGCGGTGGAACCCAACCCGGCCATGCGCGCAGCCGCGCAGCAGTGGCTGGCGGAGTTCCCCAAGTTCCGCGCGGTCGACGGCACCGCCGAGGCCACCGGGCTGGCCGATGCCAGCGTCGGCTTGGTGTCCGCGGCGCAGGCCTTTCACTGGTTCGACGTGCAGGCGGTGCGTGCCGAGTGGGCGCGCATCCTGCAGCCCGGCGGGCTGGCGGTGATCTACTGGAACAGCCGCGAGCTGGACACCACCGACTTCCTGCGCGGCTACGAGCAACTGCTGCTGGACTACGGCACCGACTATTCGGCCGTGGCCGAACGCTATCAGGACGATGCCACCATGCAGGCGTGGTTCGGCGAAGGCTTCCGCGCGATGACACGCTTTCCGAATGTGCAACGGCTGGACTTCGATGCCTTGCGCGGCCGGCTGCTGTCTTCGTCGTATGCCCCGCTCGCGCATGACCCACGCCATGTCCCGATGCTCGCCGCACTGCGCACGCTGTTCGACGCGCATGCACGCGACGGGCTGATCGACTTCCAATACCAAACCCGGGTGTTCGCCGGGGGATTGAACTGACCCGCATGTATTCGCTTGCCCGCCCCTTGCTGTTTTCCCTCGATGCCGAGCGCGCCCACGCGCTGGCATTGCGCTCCATCGATGTCGCCTACCGCACCGGCACCACGCCGCTGCTGGCCAAGCGCCCGGTGCCGCTGCCGACGCCGGCCTTCGGTCTGATATTTCCCAACCCGGTCGGGCTCGGTGCCGGCCTGGACAAGAACGGCGAGCACATCGATGCACTGCTTGCGCTGGGTTTCGGCTTCGTCGAGATCGGCACGGTGACGCCGCGGCCGCAGGAAGGCAATCCCAAGCCGCGCATGTTCCGCTTGCCGGAATACCAGGCGGTGATCAACCGCATGGGCTTCAACAACCTGGGCGTGGACGTGCTGGTGGCCAACGTGCAACGCGCGCGCCGGCGCGGCGGCCTGCTCGGCATCAACATCGGCAAGAACAAGGACACGCCCAACGAGGAAGCCACCAGCGACTACCGCTATTGCATGGAGCGCGTATACCCGCTGGCCGACTACATCACCGTTAACATTTCTTCGCCCAACACTGCCGGCTTGCGCGAGCTGCAGGAAGAACAGGCGCTGCGCCGGCTGATCGCCGATCTGCGCGACACCCAGGAAGCCCTGGCCGCGCAACACGGCAAGCGCGTGCCGATGCTGGTGAAGGTGGCGCCGGATCTCAACGACCGCGACATCGATGCGGCCGCGCGCGTGCTGGCCGATCTGGCGGTGGATGGCGTGATCGCCACCAATACCACGGTAACGCGCACCCTGATCGCCAACCATCCGCTGGCCGCCGAGGCCGGCGGCCTGTCGGGCGCGCCGCTGCTGGGGCAATCCACGCTGGTGCTGCGCCGCCTGCGCGCGCGTCTGCCCGAGTCGATCCCGTTGATCGGCGTGGGCGGCATCAACTCCGGTGCGGATGCGGTGGCCAAGATGGCAGCCGGCGCGACGCTGGTGCAGTGCTACAGCGGCCTGGTGTATCGCGGGCCGCCGCTGATCGGCGAATGCGTGGACGCGATCCGTCGCCGCCGCGAAGCGCCCAGCGGCGGTGCGGTGTCGCCGCTATGAGCGCTGCAACGCAGGCCGGCTGGCACTTGAGCGAACACGCGCCCCTGCGCGCGCTCAATACCTTTCATGTCGATGCCACGGCGCGCTGGTTGCTGAGCATCCACGCACCCGATGCCTTGCCGCAGGCGCTGGCAGCGCCGGAGATCGCCGGGCAAGCGCTGCTGGTGCTGGGCAGCGGCAGCAACGTGCTGCTGGCCGGCGACCCGCCGGGCTGCGTGCTGTGTTTCGAAAACCGCGACATCGCCATCATCGCGCACCACGCCGACCACGCCATCGTGCGCGCCGGTGCCGGCGTCAACTGGCACGCGCTGGTGCTGTATTCATTGCAGCAAGGCTTGTCGGGGCTGGAGAATCTGGCCTTGATTCCCGGCACCGTCGGCGCCTGCCCGATCCAGAACATCGGCGCATACGGCGCGCAGGTGGGCGACTTCATCCATGTGGTGGACGCTTTCGATCTGCATGCCCAGCAGTTCGTGCGGCTGACTGCGGCCGAGTGCGCCTTTGCCTATCGCGACAGCGTGTTCAAGCAGCAGCCGGAGCGTTATCTGATCGTCGCGGTGGAATTCAATCTGCCGCTGCTGCACGAGTTGCGGCTGGACTACGCCGGTATCCGCGAGGAGCTGGCCAGCATGGGCGCCGACCTGGCCGGTGCCGCCGATGTGGCGCAGGCGGTGATCAACATCCGTCGGCGCAAACTGCCGGACCCGGATGTGCTCGGCAATGCCGGCAGCTTCTTCAAGAATCCCTTGCTGCCCAGCGAGCAGATCGCCGCGCTGCAGGCCACCTTTGCCGATATGCCGGTCTACCCCGGCGAACAGCCCGGCCAGGGCAAGTTGTCGGCGGCCTGGTTGATCGAGCAGTGCGGCTGGAAGGGCCGGCGCGAAGGCGATGCCGGGGTGTCGCCGGATCACGCCCTGGTGCTGGTCAACTACGGCACCGCCAGCGGTGCCCAGCTGCTGGACTTTGCGCGCCGCATCGCCGAATCGGTGCGCGAGCGTTACTCGGTGATCCTGGAGCCGGAGCCGCGCATCATCGGAGCGCATTGGTGACAGCGCAGCAGGCATCACGACGTGCTGCGCTGTGGATGCTCACCAGTACCTTCGCCTTCGGCCTGATGGCCATCTGCATCCGGCTGGCGTCGGGCACGATCGCCACCACCGAGATCGCGTTCTTTCGCAATGCGTTCGGGCTGTTGGCCCTGTTGCCGCTGATCCTGCGCGCCGGCAAGGCGCCGCGCACGCGGCAATTGCCGCAGTACTTGGCACGCACCCTGATCGGCCTGGCCTCGATGCTGTGCGGGTTCTGGGCGATCGGCCACCTGCCGTTGTCGCAGGCGATCTCGCTGTCGTATTCCACCCCGTTGTTCGTCACCGTGCTGGCCGTGGTGTGGCTGCACGAACAGGTGCGCCTGCGCCGCTGGCTGGCGGTGGCGGCCGGATTCATCGGCGTGTTGGTGATCCTGCGGCCGGGCTCGTCGACCTTTACGCCCGGCCTGCTGATTGCGCTGCTGGCAGCGGTGATCAGCGCCGTGGTGGCGATCCAGATCAAGCAGCTCTCGCGCAGCGACGACTCGGACACCGTGGTGTTCTACACCTATGTGTTCTGGGTGCCGATGTCGCTGATTCCGGCACTGTTTCAGTGGAGCTGGCCGCAGGGCATCGACTGGCTCTGGCTGGCGGCGACCGGCATCTTCGGCACCGCCGGCCAGCTGTTCTGGACGCGCGCGCTCAAGCTGGGCGAAGTCTCCGCACTACAGCCGATCAGCTTCATGCAGCTGCCGCTGGTGGCGCTGCTGGGCTGGTGGCTGTTCGGCGAGGCGATCGAACACCATACCCTGATCGGTGCGGCCATCATCATCTGTGCCAATGTCTACATCGCCCATCGTGAAAGCGTGCTGGCGCGTCGCGCCGCCACGCACGCACCGCTGGAAGGCGCAAAACCGGGCGAGTGATCGAGCGTCTGCGAGCGGCCTGACCGTCTGCAAGATGGCGTGGCGACGATGCCGACGTACACTGCGCTGGTACGCGCTCCCCGGCCATCGAAGGGGCGATGCGCACCCACTTCGTTGACGGTTCCAAGGTGAGGTCGGCATGCCGGTTCCAAGCAAGACCATCGGCCTGATCGGCGGCATGAGCTGGGAATCCACCCTGCCCTATTACCGCATCATCAACCAGCGGGTGCGCCTGGCCTGCGGCGGCCTGCATTCGGCCAGGCTGTTGCTGTACAGCGTCAATTTCCATGAGATCGAGCGCCTGCAACACGCCGGCGACTGGGACGGCGCAGGCCAGGCAATGGCGGCAGCGGCGCGCGCGCTGCATGCCGGCGGTGCCGACTTCCTGGTGCTGTGCACCAACACCATGCATTGCGTTGCAGATGCGATCACCTCCGCAACGCCGCTGCCCTTGCTGCATATCGCCGATGCCACCGCCGATGCGTTGATTGCCGCAGGGGTCATCCGGGTCGGGCTGCTCGGCACGCGTTTCACCATGGAACAGCCGTTCTATCGCGAGCGCCTGGCTGCGCGTGGCCTGCAGGTGCTGGTACCGCCGGCCGACGCACGCGCGCAACTGCATCGGGTGATCTACGACGAACTCTGCCAGGGCATCATCCGGCCGGAGTCGCGCGGCTATTTCCGCCAGGTCATGGCCGACCTCGGCCAGGAGGGTGCGCAAGCGATCATCCTGGGCTGCACCGAGATTTCGCTGTTGGTGGACAGCACCGATGCGCAGCTGCCGTTGTTCGACACCACCGCACTGCATGCCGAAGCGGCGGCGCACGCAAGTGTGCGCGACTGATCGGCACCGAAGGCGCAGCCAGCGCGCCTTTCCCGAAGTGCATGCGCCTGGCCGTGGCGGGCAAGCGTGCAAGCTGGGCATTGCCGCAGCAATGGCACGGATGACTCATACCTCACTGCTCCAGCACGCGCATGCGCGCGGGCACCTGCCACAGGATGTCATGCCTTGAAGACCCCTTCCGCAACAGGCACTGCACCCACAAGCCAGCTCACACGCGGCGATTACAAGACCCTGGCCCTGTCCGCGCTGGGCGGCGCGCTGGAATTCTACGACTTCATCATCTTCATCTTCTTCGCGACGGTGCTGGGAGAGCTGTTCTTTCCGCCGGGCATACCGGACTGGATGCGGCAGTTGCAGACCTTCGGCATCTTTGCTGCCGGCTACCTGATCCGTCCGCTGGGCGGGATCGTGATGGCGCACTTCGGCGATCTGCTCGGTCGCAAGCGCATGTTCGCGCTGAGCATCGGATTGATGGCCTTGCCGACGCTGGCCATCGGCGTGCTGCCGACCTACGCGCAGATCGGCCTGGCCGCCCCGCTCCTGCTGCTGACGATGCGGTTGCTGCAGGGTGCGGCCATCGGCGGCGAAGTTCCCAGTGCATGGGTCTTCGTCGCAGAACACGTGCCTGCGCAACGCAGGGGACTGGCCTGCGGAACACTGACCGCCGGCCTGGCAGCCGGCGTGTTGCTCGGTTCGCTCAGCGCCGGGGCGATCAATCGCGCCTTCACGCCGCAGGAAATCGCCGACTATGCCTGGCGCCTGCCGTTTTTGGCCGGCGGCCTCTTCGGCCTGCTTTCCGTGTATCTGCGGCGCTGGCTGCACGAAACGCCGGTGTTCGCCGAGCTGATGGCGATGCGTGCCGTCGCGCGTGAAACGCCGCTCAAGCTGGTGCTGCGCGATCATCCACGCAGTGTGGCGCAGTCGTTGTGGCTGACCTGGATGGTGGCAGCCGGGGTGCTGGTGGTGTCGTTGATGACGCCGACGCTGCTGCAGAGCGCGTACCACTACCCGGCAGCGGTCGCCTTGCAGGCCAACCTGCTCGCGGTCCTGCTGCAGGCGATCGGCTCGATCGTGGCCGGCGCCTTGTCCGATCGCTACGGCAACGGACGCGTGCTGCTTGCCGGCAGCGTGTTCCTGGGCGCCAGTGCCTGGCTGTTCTATCGCCTGGCCGGTGATCCGCAGTTGCTGTTCCCGCTGTACGCCCTGCTGGGCGCGGCGCTCGGCGTCCTGGGAGCGGTTCCGCGCGTCATGGTCGAAGCGTTTCCTCCGGTGGTGCGCCTGTCCGGCGTGTCGTTCGCCTACAACCTGGGCTATGCGGTATTCGGTGGCCTGACCCCGCTGGTGGTGGTGATGTTGCTCAAGCAACACCCGATGGGCCCGGCGTATTACATGATTCTGCTGGCCGCAATCGGCAGCGTGATCGGGCTGCAGTTGTGGCGCCGGGAGCGCGTACGTCGTTACTGAGTCGAACGCCGTGCCGGTCTGCGTCAGTCCCGGTCACACGCCTGCGCCGACCACGTTCGACGTCGGCCCGGCCGTACCCTCAGGCCGAGGTGAGATGGCGGCGCCAATGCGGCCGCCGTGCGCCGCGAAACATCACCAGATACAGCCCGACCACCCATACCAGCGCGGCCGACCAGCCGCCCAGGATATCGGAGGGATAATGCACGCCCAGGTAGATCCGCGACACGCCGACCAGCACCGCGAACAGGCTGGCGGCAGTGGTCACCGGCCAGCGCCAGCGCGTGTTCCAGGCCAGCGCGATGACCACCGCAGCGAGCGTCATCGAGCCCATCGCATGCCCGCTGGGAAAGCTGAAAGTGCTTTCCGGGGCGATCGATTCCCACAGGCTCGGGCGGTCGCGCTGGAACACCTGCTTGGCGCCCATATTCAACAAGGCCGAGCCGCCAAAGCCGAGTGCGGCAAAGGTTCCCTCGCGCCAGCGCCGCAACATCAGCAACACCAGCACGATGGCGATATCGGCCGGGATCACCCCGTACTGGTAGCCGATCTTGGAGACCACCCCGAAAAACGCATCCAGCCCCGGCGTGGCGATGCTGCGCATGCTCCACAGCAGGGGTTCGTCGAAATAGAAATTTTCCAGCTCGTGGACTTCGTCGGCCAGGTCGACGAACAAGCCCAACGGCAACAGCACGCCGGCAAACAGCAACGCCATGCGCCACGCATTGCTGCGCAGCCATCCCCTGAAACCGGCCGGCGATTCAGCCGGCGCGGCGGACATAGGTACGTTCGACGTACTGATCGATCAGATCGATGAACTCATAGGCGATGTTTTCGCCACGCAAGGTGACGCTTTTTTCGCCATCGATGAACACCGGTGCCGACGGCGCCTCTCCGGTGCCCGGCAACGAGATGCCGATGTTGGCGTGGCGCGATTCGCCCGGCCCGTTGACCACGCAGCCCATCACCGCCAGGGTCATGTTTTCCGCGCCGGGGTTGCTGATCTTCCACTCCGGCATCTTGGCGCGCACATGGTTCTGCACCACGCCGGCCAGTTCCTGGAAGAACTCGGAGGTGGTGCGGCCGCAGCCCGGGCAGGCCGTGACCATTGGGGTGAAGGCGCGCTGGCCGGTGGTCTGCAGCAGTTCCTGCGCGACGATCACTTCCTGGGTGCGCGACTGGCCCGGTTCCGGCGTCAGCGAGATGCGGATGGTGTCGCCGATGCCTTCCTGCAACAGCACGCTCAGCGCGGCGGCGGAGGCCACGATGCCCTTGCTGCCGATGCCGGCCTCTGTCAGGCCCAGATGCAGCGCAAAGTCGCAGCGGCTCGCCATGTCGCGATACACCGCGATCAGCTCCTGCACACCGGATACCTTGGCCGACAAAATGATGCGCTCGCGCGCCAGCCCCAGTTCCACCGCGCGCTCGGCCGAATCCACTGCCGAACGGATCAAGGCCTCGCGCAGCACGCGGCCGGCATCCCAGGGCGTGGCGCGCTGCGAGTTCTCGTCCATCAGCTGCGCAGCCAGCGACTGGTCCAGCGAGCCCCAGTTGGCACCGATACGTACCGGTTTGTCGTACTTGATCGCGAACTCGATCAACTGCGCGAACTGCAGGTCCTTCTTCTTGCCGAAGCCGACATTGCCCGGATTGATGCGGTACTTGGCCAGCGCTTCGGCGCAGGCCGGCTCGGCGGCGAGCAACTGGTGACCGTTGTAATGGAAGTCGCCGATCAACGGCACCTCGATCCCCATCATGCGCAGCTTGTCGACGATGCGCGGAATGGCCGCGGCCGACTCGGCATTGTTGACGGTCAGGCGCACCATTTCCGAGCCGGCGCGCCACAGGTCGGCCACCTGCTTGACGCTGCCGGCGATGTCGGCGGTATCGGTATTGGTCATCGACTGGACGACCACCGGGTGGCCGCCGCCCACAGTCACGCTGCCGATCTTGACGGCCTGGGTGATGCGGCGCGGCCAGGCGGTGGCGTCGGCGGGAGGGGTTGGGCGAGTCACGGCGTCGTACATCGCGGTATTTTAGCCTGTCATCGGTCCGCTCGCAGCTGAAGCGCTGCGCAGGCCGTCTTCCGGGCCGATGCGACGGTTTGTCGCAGGCCGCCACGCCCCCGAGCGCATAGCATTGCCGTGATGAATTCCTCAGACGCCTCCTTCCTGCGGACCCTGTGCAGCCTGCGCTGGCTGGCCACCGCCGGCCAGGCCGCCACCATCCTGGTCGCCACCGGCCTGATGGGCCTGGACCTGCCGCAGCAACCCTTGTGGGCCGGCGTGGCCGCACTGGCGGTGTTCAACCTGTATGCGCAACTGCGGGTGGCCCACCGCGGCGCGGTCAGCCCGGCCACCGAGTTCGGCCACATCCTGGTCGATGTCACCGTACTGACCTGGATGGTGGGCTGGAGCGGCGGCATCGCCAACCCGTTCGGCTCGCTGTTCCTGGTGCTGATCGCGCTGGCCGCGCTGGCCCTGCCGCTGGGCTGGGCGATGGCCGTGGCGGCATCCTGTGTGGCCGGCTATGTGATCAGTGCGGCGTTCGGCCTGCCGCTGCCCTACGGCAGCTTCGACCCGCTCAGCCTGCACATGTGGGGCATGGCCGCCAACTTCCTGCTGTCGACGGTGGTGGTGCTGGCCTTCGCCACCCGGCTGGCCTTGTCGATGCGCGAGCGCGAGCGCGAGATCTCCACGCTGCGCGAGCGCTTTGCGCGTAACGAGGGCATCGTCGCGCTGGCCACGCATGCGGCCTCGGTGGCGCATGAGCTCAACACGCCGCTGGCGACGATGACCCTGCTGGTCGACGACATCGCCGACCAATGCGACCAGGGCGAATTGCGCGAGGATCTGGACACCCTGCGCGAGCTGCTGGTGCAGTGCCACGAGCGCGTGCTGGCGCTGGCAGCACCGGCCGACAACGGCCACCTCAGCCGCGAGGTGGCGGTCAAGGACGTGCTGGAACAATGGCGGCTGGTGCGCCCGACCATCGAGCTGCGCCGCAACGACGACGCACCGATGCGCCTGCTGCTGCAGCCAGGCGTCAGCCATCTGCTGATGGTGCTGCTCAACAATGCGGCCGATGCCGGCGAACGTGCCGGCCGGCCGCAGATCGATCTCACCCTGCGCGTGGAGCAGGACCATCTCAGCGGCGAAGTCCGCGACTATGGTCCGGGCTTCGACACCTCGCAGGCCATGTTGCCGGGCACCTTGTTCAACAGCGGCAAGCACGACGGCATGGGCGTCGGGCTGGCGCTCTCGCACGCCACCGTCGAGCGGCTGCAGGGCGAGTTGTGGATGCTGCCCGCCGAAGGCAGCGGCGCCCGCGTCGGTTTCCGTCTGCCGCTCTCCGAACACGAGGCACTCGCATGACAACCACTCCCCTGCGTACCGGCCTGCTGGTCGACGACGACACCTTGTACCTGCGCACGCTGCAGCGCAGCCTCGCCCGCCGCGGCGTGGAAACCCTGACCGCCACCGACGCGGCCAGTGCCCTGTCGACCGCACGCAGCGCCTTGCCCGATTTCGCCTTGATCGATCTCAAGCTCGGCCACGATTCCGGCTTGAGCCTGATCCAGCCGCTGCGCGAGATCCGCGCCGACATGCGCATCCTGCTGGTCACCGGCTATGCGAGCATCGCCACCGCGGTGGAGGCGATCAAGCTCGGCGCCGACGACTACCTGCCCAAGCCGGCCAATATCCCCACCATCATGCGGGCGCTGGGCGAAGAGGACGACGAGCTGCCGGAGCCGGACGAAGAAGAAACCGCGCGGGAAATGATGACACCGCTCAGCCGCCTGCAGTGGGAGCACATCCAGCAGGCGCTGCACGAAACCGGCGGCAATGTCTCCGCCGCCGCACGCCTGCTCGGCATGCACCGCCGCTCGCTGCAGCGCAAGCTGACCAAGCGGCCAAGCCCGGGGCCGTTACGCGAGCCCGGGCGTTGAGGCCTGACATCGAGACGTTGAACCATTGCGTTTTTCAGGCGCTACCCGCGGCTTGATTCCGTTCAACCATGGCGCTGTTTTTGGCGAGATCCGATACATAGCTCAAACGCTCGGTGAGTCGACAGCGCGGTGCCCTCGCCGCTTGCGGGACACGCCGTGCATCCGTCCATGGAGGCTCCTTGGCGGCGTCCATGCCGCCAAGGGTCCCGCAACCGGCAAGAACACCGCGCCGGACAGTTGGCCGGCTGCTTTCTTGAAAGCGTGTTGCTCGGCTTGCGGCAGCAGCTGCGACGTTTGCAGCTTGCGTGTTGAAAGCCCGTTTGCTGCTCGGCTTGCGACGCGAAAATGGTCAGAGGTTGATCAACCGCTTAGTGATCCGACCGGTGCACGTCCTGCGTCGCTTCCACTATGACACCGACCATCTCGACTGGTCCTTGCCCGCCCACCGTCGCGGGACCTTACGCGGCATGGATGCCGCGTAAGAGCCTACAAGGATGTACTTGTGGCGTGTCCTGCGATGGTGGGCGGGCAAGGGACCTGCAGCTAATTCACAGCGTCGAGGGCGCGGCAAGGACACCGCACCGGTTGCCGGCTGTTTTGTTGAAAACCATGCATACCGACCAGCTCGACAGGTCCTTGTCCGCCCACCGTCGCGGGACCTTACGCGGCATGGATGCCGCGTAAGAGCCTACATGGACGTACTTGCGGCGTGTCCTGCGATGGTGGGCGGGCAAGGGCCCTGCAGCCAACTCACAGCGTCGAGAACACAGCGAGGACACCGCACCGGTTGCCGGCTGTTTTGTTGAAAACCATGCATACCGACCATCTCGACTGGTCCTTGTCCGCCCACCGTCGCGGAACCTTACGCGGCATGGATGCCGAGTAAGAGCCTACAGGGACGTACTTGCAGCGTGTCCCGCGATGGTGGGCGGGCAAGGGCCCTGCAGCCAAGCCGCAGTTCAACTGCGCTGCAGCTCTGCAGCAAACTATCCAGGCATCCCGAAAACCAGAGACGCTGACCGCAGGGCGTCACTACTCTCAACGTGGTCCGAACACGCTCGCCCTGCGCGAGGTCGCAGTAATGCCATCGGCGCCGAGGATCAGGTTGCGCCCCCAGCTGCTGAGGCGCGTGGCGTTCCAGCCGATTGCGATATCCAGCGATTGCGTGCTGCTGTCATTTCCCGACCACGACCAGCCCAGATAGCCGACGTTGTAGTCGCGGGCACGGCGCATGATCGCTGCCTCGTCCACATGCGCGCCGCGATGGTCCCCACCGAACTCGCCGATCACCAGCGCCAGCTTTTTATCGCGGAAGGCGCGCAGATAATTGTTGACCGTCGCATCGCTGCCGAACACTTCGTACATGTGGACGCTGAAGATCAGGTTGCGGCGGCTGTCGCGCGCCAGCAACGCGGCAGCGTTGTCGCGCATGTAGAACTTCCAGTCCTGGCCCCAGTTCGGCGCATCCACCATCAGAGCGTGAGTCAATCCGGCCTTGCGCAATGCGGCGATTGCGGTTGCATGGCCGTTGACCCATTCGCTGGCGCTCAACTGATTGCCGAACGGCTCGTTGCCGATGTTGATGATGACCTGGTCTTCGTTGCCAATCAGCGCCTTGCGGATGCTGGTCCAGTACGCAGTAGCGTGGGCCAGGCCAGCGGCAGCGCCGTCTTCGCCATAGCCAGTGGTGTCGTGCACTTCCAGCACCGCGATCAGGCCCAGGCTTTTGCAACGCGCGATGATGCGCGACACCTCGGCCTCCGGCGTGCGGTTCCAGCGATAACCGGAACTGAGCACCACGCGCACGCTATTGGCGCCGGTGGCAGCGATGGCTGCCAGGGCCGCGTCGGTGCGGCTCGCGTACCAGGCATGCGGCAGATTGACGCCACGCAGGACCACGGTGTTGCCATTGGACTCACGCAGTTGTGTGCCGGACACCGACAGCCCCGCGTGCGCGGCAGACGACACTGCCAGGCCTGCAACGACCAGCAGCATGCGGTGGGCAAAACGAGACAACGGTGATTTCACGATCGATTTTTCCAGACAGAGGGGAGGAGGACGAGCGATGACGGCACTCACAGTGCGCGTGAACACTGTGTCAATTTGACGTGCCAGCCGATGCAACCCCTGTCACATATCGAACAAGCGCCGAAACAAGTGCGCTGAACGATTACGTTGTTGTGGGGGACAAGGCAGGCGCACCCTCAGTCATCGGCGAGGGGGCGGCAATGTTTAGCGGTCGTGCGCCAGCGCCGACCACGACGCCGCACGTTTGCTTACATCACGCATGACGCGTGAGTCAGAGCGACCGTCGACCTGGCGCGTAGGCCGCCTCGTCATGCTGTGGCCTGATGCCATCGCACCGCTGTTGTCCCTGCAGCGGCGTTGGCGCAGCCATCGCGCGGCAATGCCGCCTCAACTGAACGCCACCTAGCAGCGTCGATCAAGGGATTACGCTTCAGGCCGATAGAAGCACATGCAATCGGTGCTTGCTCCTGCCAATTCCCCTCTTCCGCCCGTGGTCGACGAGTCGACCCGGTTGTCCGTCCTGCGTGGCCTGTGCCTGCTGGACTCGCCGCCGGACCCGGTGTTCGAGACCATCGCCGCCATGGCCGCCCGCAACCTTGGCGCAGAAATCGCGCTGGTGTCGCTGGTGGATGAGCATCGTCAGTGGTTCAAGGCCCGCATCGGCCTGGAACCGCAGGAAACGCCGCGCGACCAGGCGTTCTGCGCGCATGCGATCCGTGCCCCCGAGGTGATGGTAGTGCCCGACGCGCAACTGGATCCGCGCTTTTGCGACAACCCGCTGGTGCTGGGGCCACCCTTCATCCGCTTCTACGCCGGCGCGCCGCTGACGCTGCGCGACGGCCACCGCATCGGCACCTTGTGCGTGATCGGGACAAGCCCGCGTCCGGGCCTGGACGCCGAAGCGATCACCCAACTGGAAGGCCTGCGCGACCTGGCGGTGCTGCGGGTGGAAAACCTGCGCAGCACCACCTACCGCGACGGACCGACCGGGCTGCCCAATCGGTCGCGCTTTGCCGAAGACCTGGATGCCTGGCTGTCGCAACGCGATAGCGCGCCGGCCACTACCGCGGTGGCGGTCGACATCTGCGGCAGCGATTACTTCCGTGACATGGTCAAGGCGCTAGGCTGGGATTATGCCGACGGTTATGTGGCGATCGCGCAGCGTCGGCTGGCAGCGTATCTGCCCGCCGGCACCGCGCTGTATCGGCTGGACCCGACCACCTTCGGCTTTCTGGCCCAGGCCGAAACGCAGCGTCTGTCCGCGCTGTGCACCAAGGTCTCCAAGGCCTTTGCCGAAACGCTGGAACATCAGGGCATTCCGCATACCGCAGTGGCCTCGATCGGCGCGGTCTCGCTGCAGACCAGCTATGGCGCGGCCGACACCATCCGCTCACTGACCACCTCGGTGGACATCTCGCGCGAACGCGGCGTGCCGTGGAGCATGTACGAGCGCAAGCACGACGTGGCCCAGCGCAATACCTTCCGCCTGCTGGCTTCCCTGCCCGCCGCGCTGGACAGCGCCAGCCAGCTGCGCCTGCACTACCAGCCGCGCGTGGACCTGCACGATCACCGCTGCGTCGGAGTGGAGGCGCTGCTGCGCTGGCAGCATCCGATGATCGGCCCGGTGATGCCCGCCGACTTCGTGCCGATGGCCGAAAAAACCGCGTTGATCAACCGCATTACCGCCTGGGTCATCGACAACGGCATCGCCCAGGCCGCGCGCTGGCAGCAACAGGGCCTGGATTTCAACCTGGCCCTGAACGTGTCGGCCGCCGATCTGGACCGGCCCGGATTCGTCGGCCTGCTGCGGCGTGGCCTGGAGCGCCACAACCTGGATCCGCGCCGGCTGGAGATCGAATTCACCGAAAGCGCGATGATCCGCCACCCCGAGCATCTGGCCGAGCAATTGGCGGCCATCGCGGCGCTGGGCGTGCATATCGCCATCGACGACTTCGGCACCGGCTACAGCAATTTCAGCTATCTCAAGCAGCTGCCGGCCAGCTCGTTGAAGATCGATCAATCCTTCATCCGCTCATTGCCGGACAACCGCACCGACCGCACCCTGGTGCCGGCGATGATCCAGCTCGGCCACAGCCTGGGCCAGCGCGTGGTCGCCGAAGGCATCGAGTCGGCGGAGGCCTACGCGCAGCTGCGCACCTGGGGCTGCGACGAAGGTCAGGGCTACTGGATCGCCAAGCCGATGCCGGCGGCCGCACTGGAAACCTGGCTGCAAACGCCGTGGCATGAGCAGCTGGAAGCGCCGGTCAATCTGCTCGCCGCAAGCCTGGCCGCGGCGCGGGTGTAAGCGAAAGCAGCACAGCAGCCAAAACGCACGCGGCGCGACACCTGAGTGTCGCGCCGCGTGCGCACAACCAATTTCAGCGGACTGGCTGGGCGATTACCAGAACACCGCGTACAGCGCGACCAGGATCACCACCACCCCGATTGCACCGACCTTGAAGCCCAGCGTGGTGCCGTAGGCCACATCGTCGGTACGGATCAGGTCGCGCGCCTGGGTGGGCGCGGTCATCAACGACACCAGCACTGCCAGCACCAGCGCCGCCACGAACACCACGCCGATGCGGTCCATGAACGGCAGTTCCGGCCAGGCGAACTTGAGCGCGAACGACAGCACCACCGAGCCGATCGCCGCGGTCAGCGCGCCGGCCTCGTTGGCGCGCTTCCAGAACAGGCCAAGCATGAAGATCACCACCACGCCAGGCGTAAAGAAGCCGGTGAATTCCTGGATGAACTGGAAGCCCTGATCGAAGTTGCCCAGCAGCGGCCGCGCGGTCAGGATGCCGATCACCACCGCCACGATGGCCACGATGCGACCCACGCGCACCAGCTGCTTCTGCTCGGTCTGCGGGCGGAACTTGGCGTAGAAATCCAGGGTGAAGATCGTCGCCACCGAGTTGATCTTTGAAGCCAGCGAGGCCACGATCGCCGCCACCAGCGCCGCGAACACCAGGCCCAGGATGCCGGTCGGCAACAGCTGCATCATGGTCGGATAGGCCTGGTCGGGCTTGGCCAGGTCCGGCGCCAGCACCACCGCGGCGATGCCCGGCACCACGATCACCAACGGCATCAGCAGCTTCAGGAACGCGGCGAACACCATGCCCTTCTGCGCCTCGCCGATGTTCTTGGCCGCCAGCGCGCGCTGGATGATGTACTGGTTGAAACCCCAGTAACTGATGTTCATCACCCACAGACCGCCCAGCAGCACGCTCAGGCCGGGCAGGTCCTTGTAGAACGGGTTGTCCTTGCTCAGGATCATGTGGAAGTGCTCAGGGTGCGCACTCCACAGGTGCTTGAAGCCGGCCAGCACGCCGGCACCGTCGCCGATCCGTGCCAGGGTCAGCCCGGCCACCAGCAGGCCGCCCAGCACCAGCAGCGTGACCTGCACGATGTCGGTCAAGGCCACCGCTTTAAGACCGCCGTACAGCTGGTAGACCAGCGCGAACACGCCGATCAACGCCAGCGCCAGGGTCTGGTCCATGCCGGTGACCTGGCTGACCGCGATCGACCCCAGCCACAGGATCGAGGTGAGATTGACGAACACGTACAGCAGCAGCCAGAACACCGCCATCAGCGTGCGGATCCACTTGCCGTACCGCTGTTCCAGGAACTGCGGCATGGTGTAGATGCCGTTGCGCAGAAAGATCGGCAGGAAGAACTTGCCGACGATCAGCAGCGTCAGCGCCGCCATCCACTCGTAGGAGGCAATCGCCAGCCCGATCGCGTAGCCGGAACCGGCCATGCCGATGATCTGCTCGGCCGAGATGTTCGCGGCGATCAGCGAGGCGCCGATCGCCCACCACGGCAACGACTTGCTGGCCAGGAAGTAATCCTCGGCGCTCTTGCTGTGACCTGCCTTCTCGCGCGAGACCCACTGCGCGAGCACGAAGATGCCGGTCAGATAGACCAGCACAATCACGGTATCCAACGTCGCCAAACCCACTGCACTCTCCTGTCTGGCTCTGGGCCGAGCGTCGTGGACCGGACAGGTCTGCAGACTGCCGCCGCCCGCACTGCGTGCGTGGCGGCAGCGCGGCGAACCGCAGCTGCAGGCCGTCCCGGCCGATCGACGCGCGCGTCCCGCGGCGGCTGATGACACCACCGCTGAGGGTGGCCGCTTTGACACGTCGCCGGGGCCGGCGACGCATGTATGGGGTTGTTACCTGGGCATACCCGCAAGCGCGCCTGCGGGTGTGCTGCTTACTTGACCGGGCAGTCGAGCGTGACTTCGGCCTCGTTGAGTGCGCCCAGCGCGATCTTCGACACCGACAGGTCCAGGGCCGCAGCGCTTTCGATGCCGGCGACCTGGGTCAGCTTGGTCACATCCGCACCGGCCACCGCGAAGCACTTCAACGGCACGCCGACCACCTTCCACTGGCCCTGCGGCAGCGCGGCCAGGGTCTTTTGCGCATCGACGCGGCCGCCGCACTTGTCGCCACAGCCCACGCCCAGCCATACCGGCGCGGTCACCGCGCTGTCGCGGCGCACGGTCAGCTGCAACTGCACATCGCCGTTGCTCTCACGCGAGACATCGACCGGCTTGCCGGACACCAGCAATACGCTGGAGGCCTTGGCACCGGACCAGACCAGGCGCCGCGCATCTTCCTGCGCCTTGTGGTCGACCGCGGTCATCTTCAGGCTGCCGTCGGACAGACCCACCGGCAGCGTGGTGGCCGGCATGTTGGCCTGGCCGGCATTGGACAGCTGCATCGCAATGCCCAGTGCCGGCTTGCCGCGCACGAAGTACACCCCGCCCACCGACTGCTCGCCGGACACGCCCGATTCCTCCGGCAACGCAGCCAGGTCGCCCTTGTCGGCGTAGGTCAGGCCGAAGCCGAACTTGAACTGCGGGTCGTAATCCTTCTGCCCGACGTTGTTGGCGAACTGCACCGCGGTCTTGGGCCAGGAGAAGCTCAGCTTGCCCTTGAAGTCGTTCTGTACCGTGCCATCGGCCTTGCGCAGCAGCACGTCGGCAATGCCCTCGCCTTCCGAACCGGGCAACCAGGCGGCGACGAAGGCATCGGCGGCATTGATGTACTGGTTCATCCACAACGGACGCCCGCTCAGGAACACAGCTACCACCGGGATGCCTTCGGCCTTGAGCTTCTTGATCAGCGCCAGCTCGCTCTCGTCGCCCGGCTTGTACAGCAGGGTGGCGATGTCGCCCTGGAACTCGGCGTACGGGTTCTCACCGAACACCACCACCGCCACGTCGGGCTTGGTCTTGTACGCACCATCGACTGCCAGCTCGGCCTTGCCGCCGGCAGCCTTGATCTGCTTGTCCAGGCCTTCCCAGATGGTGTTGCCATTGGGGTAGTCGCTGCGCTTGGTGCCGGTGCCCTGCCAGTTCAGCGTCCAGCCGCCGGACTGCTTGCCCATGTCGTTGGCACCATCGCCCAGCACCAGCACGCGCTTTTTTGGATCCAGCGGCAGGATGCCGGCCTGGTTCTTGAGCAGCACCAGCGACTCGCGCACCGCCTGGCGGGCGATCGCGCGGTGTTCCGGCGCGCCCAGCAATTCGTACTTGCCGCCGAGCGGGCGCTTGGACGGCTTGCCGGCTTCGAACAAGCCCAGGCGCAGCTTGACGCGCAGGATCCGGCGCACCGCATCGTCCAGGCGCTCGGCGGAGATCTGGCCCGACTTCACTGCCGCCAGTTCGGTCTCGTAGATACCCTTCCAGCTGTCGGAGGCCATCGCCATGTCGACGCCGGCAATGAACGAGGCCGGGCAGTTTTCGTTGGTGCAGCCCTTGACCTGGCCATGGCCATTCCAGTCGCCGACCACGAAACCGCCGAAGTTCATGCGGCCCTTGAGCACGTCGGTCAGCATGACCTTGTTGCCGTGCATCTTCTCGCCATTGAAGCTGTTGAACGAGGCCATCACCGTCTGCGCACCGGCCGCGATCGCCGGCGGGTAACCGGCCGCGTGGATATCGCGCATGGTGGCTTCGGACACCTTGGTGTCGCCCTGGTCCTTGCCGTCGGTGGTGCCGCCGTCACCGACGAAATGCTTCACCGAGGAAATCACGTGGCTGCCGTCGAGGAACTGCGGGGTGCCCGGCACGCCCTGCACGCCTTCGACCATCTTGCCGGCGAAGCTGGCCACCACCTCCGGCGACTCGGAATAGCCTTCGTAGCTGCGGCCCCAGCGGTCGTCCTGCGGCACCGCCACGGTCGGCGCGAAGGTCCACTCCATGCCGGTGACGCGGGTTTCGGCGGCGGTGACTTCGCCGATCTGCTTGATCAGCTCCGGGTTGCGCGTCGCACCCAGGCCGATGTTGTGCGGGAACAGCGTGGCGCCGACGATGTTGCTCTGGCCGTGCACCGCATCGATCCCGAAGATGATCGGAATCGCGTTGCCGCCCTTGGAGGTGTCCATCGACGCTTCATAGAAGGCGTCGGCCAGCTTCAACCATTCGGCCGGGCTGGCGTCGTACTTGCCGCCCGGATCGGAATTGCCGCCGGCCAGCACCGAGCCGATGCGGTACTTGCGCACATCGTCCGGGGTCATGCTGGCAATGTCGCCCTGGATGGTCTGCGCGACCTTCTCTTCGACGCTCATCTTGGCCATCACATCGGTGATGCGCTGCTCCAGGGCCTGGTCCTGGGCGAACGGCCACTTCGGCGACGGCCACTGGTCGGGATGGATCGTGGTGGACGCCTCGGCAGGTGCGACGGCCGGTGCGGTCTTGCTCGCCTCGGCAGCGGTGTCCTTGCCTTGGCAGGCGGCCAGCATCAGCACCGCTGCGGCGGTGGCCAGAGAGAGGGCACGACGCGCCACGGGCGCGGCGGTACGACGAAGCAGCTTGTCCAAGATCCAGGTCTCCAGGTGGTTCTCCCCACGGCGATGCGTGACGCCGCAGGCCATTAGGCGGCGTACGCTTGCGTGATTCCCCTACCCTGTCAACAACACGCGCTTGTATGCCAAACGCCGGCCAACTTATTGGCCCGGGCTATAGGCTTGGAATACCGGCAGCACCTGTCAAACCACGGCAAAGCGCCGAATCCGGCGTGGCGCTTGATCTTTCGCGGCGGCGCAGTTTGCTGCAATGCACCACTGTCCGCGATCACCATTGCGCAGCTCCTGTCACCTGCACGCGCGTTGCTGGGTTCGCTTGCTGCACCGTGTACGAACGCCCGCCAACGGGTGAGCTCGCCGTCAAACAACTGTCATACCCCGGGCCTAGCGTGACCGGCTTGCCGATGCGCCACCGGCCATCGTCGATCGTCGTCTTTGCCTGGAGTTTCGATGTCTGCCTCCCCCGATCCCGCCCGCCGCCGCCTGATGCAGTTGCTGGCGTCCGTCCCGCTGTTGCCGCTGGGCAGCGCCAGCGCCGCCGCCCTACAACACCTCGGCGGCGCGGCACTCGCCGCACACCCGTTGCGGCCGTCGGACAACCCGACCCAGCTGGTGTCGGCCACCTTCCATGGCATGCCCGCACCCAGCCTGGCCAACCCCGCGGCGATGGCCACCACCACCGTGGGGTCGGCGCTGACAGTGGCGCGCAGCGACGGCAGCACCCAGCGTTATGCGCTTGCGTACCACCCGTTCTTCGTCACCGGCGACCAGGTGCCCGACGGCAAGGGTGGCACCGTGCTGGCCGGTGGCTATTACGACATCCAGCATCGGCCGATCATCGACCGCTCCAAACCCGGTGCCGAACGCCCGTTCTTTTCCGATTGCCCGGACGGCTCCTCGCTGCTGACCCTGCCCGATGCCAAGGTGCCCGGGGTCAAGGGCAACCACGTGTTTGCGGTGGTGCAGTTCGAATACACCACCCGCGACCAGGCCGGCAACGACACCAACCGCCACCTGCCCGCGCCGATCGCGGTGCTGACGCTGGATCAGGACCCGGCCACCGGCAAGCTGTCGCTGGTGAAATACCACAACGTCGACACCGCGCCGGTGCACGGGCTCTGGACCACCTGCGGCGCCAGCCTGTCGCCGTGGAATACCCACCTGTCCAGCGAAGAGTACGAACCCGACGCCACCGCGCTGGCCGGCAACACCCAGTTCCGCAGCTACAGCACGCATCTGTACGGCGACCCGGAAAAAGCCAATCCGTATCACTACGGCCACCTGCCCGAAATCACCGTGCACCCGGACGGCACCGGGAGCGTGCGCAAGCACTACTGCCTGGGCCGCATCTCGCACGAGCTGGTGCAGGTGATGCCCGACCAGCGCACCGTGCTGATGGGCGACGACGCCACCAATGGCGGTCTTTTCATGTTCATCGCCGACCGCAAGGCGGACTTGTCGGCCGGCACCTTGTACGTGGGCAAGTGGCAGCAGACCTCGGGCGTGGGCCCGGGCGCGGCCACGTTGCGCTGGATCAAGCTCGGCCACGCCACCAGCGCCGAGATCCAGGCCATGGCCGACCGCCTGACCGCCGCCGACATCCTCGACGTGCATCTGAGCGACCCGGGCGATGCCTCGTTTACCAAGATCCCGTTCAACGGCACCTTCAACTGGATCCGCATCAAGCCGGGCATGGAGAAGGCGGCGACTTATCTGGAAACCCATCGCTACGCGGCACTGGCCGGCGGCAGCCTGGGCTTCACCAAGCTCGAAGGCACCACCGTCAACGCGCGCGACAAGATCGCCTACATGGCGATGTCCTACATCGTCACCAGCATGCGCAACGGCTCGGGCGACGTGAAGGTGGAGGGCCCGGATGCGGGTGCGGTGTACGCCCTGAATCTGCGTGGCGGCCAGCGCGACAACCACGGCGCGCCGATCCACAGCGACTGGGTGCCGATCGACATGGCCGCACCGGCCGCGCTCACCGGCCACGATCTGGCCAAGGCCGACGCGCTGGGCAACCTCGCTGACCCGGAACGGCTGGCCAACCCGGACAACCTCAAGTTCTCCGAAGCGCTACGCACCTTGTTCATCGGCGAAGACAGCAGCCTGCACGTGAACAATTTCCTGTGGGCCTACAACGTGGACAGCGGCACGCTGACGCGGGTGCTGTCGGTGCCGGCCGGCGCCGAATCCACCGGCCTGCATGCGGTCGACCAGATCCACGGCTGGACCTACGTGATGAGCAATTTCCAGCATCCCGGCGACTGGGAAAGCCCGCTGCACGACACCGTCAAGGCCACGCTGGATCCGCTGATCCGCGCCAACTACAAGAACCGTTTCGGCGCGGCGGTGGGCTACCTCACCGGCGACCCGGTGGCGGTGAAGCTGGGCAAGGCGTAAGCGCCGCTGTTGCAGTTGCAGCGCTGCGTGACGCTACAGCCGACACGTGCAGCATGGCGTCTCGCTGCTGTCGCAAGGCCGGTAGGAGCGCACCTGGGCGCGAGGAGCGTTGCCGGTATGGCCTGTCGCGCCCGGGTGCGCTCCTACGGGTGAGGCTGACACGTGCAGCGCGGCGTTCTCGCTGCTGTCACAAGGCCGGTAGGAGCGCACCTGGGCGCGAGGAGCTTTCCCGGTATGGCCTGTCGCGCCCGGGTGCGCTCCTACGGGCGAGGCCGACACGTGCAGCGTGGCGTTCTCGCTGCTGTCGCAAGGCCGGTAGAAGCGCACCTGGGCGCGAGGAGCTTTCCCGGTATGGCCTGTCGCGCCCGGGTGCGCTCCTACGGGCGAGGCCGACACGTGCAGCGTGGCGTTCTCGCTGCTGTCGCAAGGCCGGTAGAAGCGCACCTGGGCGCGAGGAGCTTTCCCGGTATGGCCTGTCGCGCCCGGGTGCGCTCCTACGGGTGAGACTCACACGTGCAGCATGGCGTTCTCGCTACTGTCGCAAGGCCAGTAGAAGCGCATCTGGGCGCGAGGAGCTGTCCCGGTATGCCTGTCGCGCCCGGGTGCGCTCCTACGGGTGAGACCGACACGTGCAGCATGGCGTTCTCGCTGCTGTCGCAAGGCCGGTAGGAGCGCACCTGGGCGCGAGGAACTTTGCCGGTATGCCTGTCGCGCCCGGGTGCGCTCCTACGGGTGAGGCTGACACGTGCAGCGTGGCGTTCTCGCTGCTGTCGCAAAGCCAGTAGGAGCGCACCTGGGCGCGAGGAGCTTTCCCGGTATGGCCTGTCGCGCCCGGGCGCGCTCCTACGGGTGAGGTCGCTGGATGTCTGGCCGTGTTGGTGAAAAGCAGATCAGACCGCAAGTGCCTGAGCGCGGTCAGGACTGCCGCAACTCCAGCGCCGCCATCACGATGGGCTTGGTCCAATCGGGCACCTGCGCCAGTTCTTCGGGCGTTTGCGGGTATTGCAGGCCATTACGGTCCAGTTCCAGCACCAGCAGCGGCGCGACCTGCCCGGTCGCGTCGGCAGGCGCGCTGTTGTCGTAGACATGCAGCACCGACAGGTGTGGCAACAGCGCGATCAGGTTGGCACGCGAGGCATCGTAACGCTCGCGGATCTTGTGCTCGGGGATGGCATGCCCGCCAGCGGCCACGCGCGCCGCCACACGTGCGATATGCAGCTCGACGCTCGACAGGCCGCAGAACCAGACCGCCACCGTGTGCGTCGCGCAGGCCTGCCACAGCAGGCGCGGGATGGTGGTCGCGCCCAGGGTGGTTTCGAACGCATAGTCGTGGCCGGCGTCCATGGCCTGACGCAGTCGCCGCACGCCTTCCTGCCAGGCTTGTGCATTGGCGTCTTCGGGTGACCAGCCCTGCTCCACCAGGTCCCGGGTGAACGCATCCGGGTTGAACCAGGTGGCGCCGGCTTCCCGCAGCAGGCTGCCCAGCAGCGAACTCTTGCCGGCGCCGTTGACGCCGGCCAGCACCAGAATGTTCCCCACGATTTAGAGCGACGGCCCCAGCGCGATCTTGCTGCCCCGGCGTGCCGGCTTGCCGATCACCTGGGCCAGGCCTGCGCCGTCGGTCACCGCCGCAAGATGTGCATCGAACCTGGCCTGCAGTGCCTGCAGCGACTGCGCACGCGTCGAGGCGGCCGTCGCTGCACTCGCCTGGCTGACCAGCCGGCGGTATTCCTCCGCGTCCACCACCACCGCCTCGGGGTGATTGTGGTTGGTGATGACCACTGCGCCATGAGAGCGCACCTTGCGCATCAGGCTGGGCCAGCCCTTCACCTTGATGTCGGCGGCGGGGGATTTTTCGAGCTCGGGCAGATCCTGGAGGCGAGACATGGGACGGTCCTGCGCGCTGTGGTGGCTTCAGCCTACTCCCAACGTCCCATTTTGGGAAATTTGGCCATTTAGTCCAAATTTATCGCCAGGCAGGTGCTCCAGAAACGAAACGGGGCCTGCAGGCCCCGTCGTCTGACACCCATCGATGCGCGACAGGCTCAGCCGCGCAACTTGGCCAACAGCTCGCGCGTCACCGGGTCGGCCACGTCGGCCGACTCGCCCTTCAGCGCCGGCAGCAACTGGCTGGCCAGATGCTTGCCCAGCTCCACGCCGAACTGGTCAAACGCGTTGATGCCCCACATCACCGACTGCACGTAGACGCTGTGCTCGTACATCGAGATCAGCGCACCCAGCGCCTGCGGGGTCAGCGCATCGAGCAGGATCACCGTGCTCGGGCGGCCGCCCGGGTAGCTGCGGTGCGGATCGCTGCTGTCCTGGCCGTTGGCCAACGCTTCGGTCTGCGCCAGCACGTTGGCCATCAGCGCGACGTGGTTCTCCGCATACGGATCGTCGTTGTGCACGGTGCCGATGAAATCGGCCGGCACCACGCTGGTGCCCTGGTGCAGCGCCTGGAAGAAGCTGTGCTGCACATCGGTGCCCGCACCGCCCCACCACACCGACACGGTGTCGCTGTCCACTGCAGAACCGTCGAGCTTGACCCGCTTGCCCAGGCTTTCCATCACCAGCTGCTGCAGATAGGCCGGCAGCAGGGCCAGGCGCTGGTCGTAGGTCATCACCGCATGCGTGGCGCTGCCGAGCAGGTTGCGGTTCCACACCGCGGTCAGGCCATGCAGCACGGCGACGTTTTCTTCCAGTGGCGTGTCGAGCACATGCGCGTCGAACTGCGCAGCGCCTTCCAGCAATTGTTCGAAACGCTCGAAGCCGATCGCCAGGGCGATCGGGAAACCTACCGCCGACCACAGCGAATAACGCCCACCGACCCAGTCCCACATCGGCAGCACGCGGCTCGGTGCGATGTCGAAGGCCTTGGCAGCGCGCTCGGGATTGGCACTCACCGCGTACAGGCGCTCGCTGCCGCCCAGCCAGGCGTGCAGGATGCTGCCGTTGAGCAGCGTTTCCTGGGTACCGAAGGTCTTGGAAATCAGGATGCCGGCGGTGTGTGCCGGGTCCAGCGTGGCCAGCGTGCGCTGCATCGCCGCGCCATCGACGTTGGAGACGAAATGCACGCGGAAACGCGCACCCGACGGTGCCCGCAAGGCATCGGCCACCAGCCGCGGCCCCAGGTCCGAACCGCCGATGCCGACGCTGACGATATCGGTGACGTCGGTGGCTTCCAGCTGCTGGATCAGCGCGCCCATGCGTTGGCGGACTTCCGCAGCGGTGGCATACGCTTCGGAGGCCACTGGCGCATCGGTCAGGTCGCCGCGCAATGCGGTGTGCAATGCAGCGCGCTGTTCGGTGACATTGACCTGCTCGCCGCGGAACAGGCGCTGGAACGCGCCGGCCAGGTCACGCTCGCGCGCGATGGCGAACAAGGCATCCAGCGCGGCGCGGTCGTACTTCTGCCGCGCGAAATTGAAATACAACGGACCGACCTGCCTGGCGTATTGCGTCGGCCGTTGCGGCTCGGCGGCAAGCAATGCGGGGATGGCAGCGCCGCGCAGGCGCTGGGCGTGGGCGTGAAGCGCGTCGAATCCGTTGGTATGTGTCATGCGGCCTGCGTGGGGATGCTGTGGTTGGTGTGGGTGATCGTGTTGCTGCCGTCCACATATACCAGATTGGGCTTGAAGGTCTCGGCTTCGGCTTCGCTCATGCTGGCGAAGGCGGCCACGATGATCAGGTCGCCGACCTGCACGTGACGCGCGGCGCCGCCGTTGAGCGAAATGATGCCGCTGCCTTCGTCGGCACGGATGGCATAGGTGCTGAAGCGCGCACCGTTGGTGACGTCCCAGATATGCACCTGTTCGAACTCACGGATGCCGGTGGCTTCCAGCAGCAGGCCGTCGATGGCGATCGAGCCTTCGTAATTGAGCTCGGAATGGGTGACGGTGGCGCGGTGGATCTTGGCTTTCAGCAGGGACAGGTGCATGACGGGCAACGGCAAAGGAAAGCCGGCATTTTAGCGGAAAGCGCCGATGTCCACCGGCCTGCCGCGCAACCGGTGGTGAGGGCTTCAGGCCGGCACTGGACAAACGCGCCTGTGCGCAGGATCGCAGGCGTTGCCGGTCGCGGCCTGACGCAGCGCCTGCAGCGGTATCAGACCGCTCAGAATTCCAGGTTGTCGATCAGCCGCGTGCTGCCCAGACGGGCGGCGATCAAGGCCACGCGCGCGCCGGCATGGCTGTCGCCCGGCTCGCTCAGGTCGGGCAGCCGCACCACCGCGTAATCGACGCGGAAACCGGCCTGTTCCAGCGCCTGGGTGGCGGCGCCCTCGACCTGCGCACGCGGCGTGCCGGCGGCGTAGCTGTCGCGCATCTGCAGCAGCACCTTGCGGATCTGGGTCGAGCGCGGGCGCTCGTCGGCGGTCAGATACTGGTTGCGCGAGCTCATTGCCAGGCCGTCGGCCTCGCGCACGATGCTGCCGCCCAGGATCTCGATCGGAAACGCCAGGTCGGCCACCATCTGGCGGATCACCGCCAGCTGCTGGTAGTCCTTCTTGCCGAAGGCGGCCACGTCCGGCTGCACCTGGTTGAACAGCCGCGCCACCACCGTGCACACGCCATCGAAATGCCCCGGCCGGCACACCCCTTCCAGCACGTCGCTGACGCCCGGCGCGTGGATCGGTGTGGCCAGTGCGGTGCCGAGCGGATACATGGTGTCCACGTCGGGCAGCCACAGTGCATCGCAACCGGCGTCTTCCAGGCCGCGCAGGTCGGCCTCGGGCGTGCGCGGGTAACGTGCGAAGTCTTCGTTGGGGCCGAACTGGGTCGGGTTGACGAACACGCTCGACACCACGCGGTCGGCGTACTGGCGCGCCAGCATCACCAGCGAATAGTGGCCGGCGTGCAGGTTGCCCATGGTCGGCACCAGCGCCACGCGCAGGCCCTCGCGCTTCCAGCCGGTGACCAGTGCGCGCAGGGTGGAAAGATCGGTCAGGGTCTGGATCATGCGGCGTACGCGTGCGCTGCGTCGGGGAAGCTGCCGTCGCGCACGGCCTGCGCGTAAGCGCGCACTGCGCCCGCCACCGAGCCGCCTTCGGCGAGGAAATCCTTGACGAACTTGGGCCGGCGGTGACCGCTGTCCAGGCCCAGCATGTCGTGCATCACCAGCACCTGGCCATCGCAGCCAGGGCCGGCGCCGATGCCGATGGTGGGCACGCCGAGCGCGGCGCTGATCTGGGTGGCGATCGGCGTGGGCACGCATTCCAGCACGACCAGGCTGGCACCGGCATCGACCACGGCCTGCGCGTCGCGGCGCAACTGTTCGCCGGCTTCGCCGCGCCCCTGCACCGTGTAACCGCCGAAACGCAGCACCGATTGCGGGGTCAGCCCCAGATGCGAGCAGACCGGGATCTCGCGCTCGACCAGATAGCGGATCACCTCGAGCTTGTGCCCGGCGCCCTCGATCTTGACCATCTCCGCGCCAGCCTGCAGCAGTTGGGTTGCAGCGTCCAGTGCGCGCTCGGGCGTGGCATCGGCCTGGAACGACAGATCGGCCACCAGCAACGCCCGCTCCAGCACCCTGGCCACTGCGGCGGTGTGGTAGACCATGTCGGCGGTGGTCACCGGCAAGGTCGAATCGTGCCCCTGCACCACCATGCCCAGCGAATCGCCAACCAGGATCAGGTCCACGCCGTTGGCATCGAAGGTCCGCGCAAAGCCGGCGTCGTAGGCGGTCAACATGACCAGTTTTCGACCCTCGCGCTTGGCCTGCGCCAAGGCGGGCACGGTCCAGGGCTTGCTGTCGGTATGGCTGCTCATGAAGTCATTACGTGGGGTGATAAGCCGGCCATTATCTACCCAATCGGCTCCAGCCCGCAGACATCGATGGCCTGCAGGGCGTGTCGCACTGTTCCATGGCCCGGAATGATCGCCTCCGGAGCGAGCTCAGACAGCGGCAGCAGCGCAAAGGCGCGCGCCTGCAGATGCGGGTGCGGGACCTGCAGGCGTGGCAGGTCGATCACCTGATCGGCGTACAGCAGCAGATCCAGGTCCAGCGTGCGCGGGCCCCAGCGCTCGCCGTCGATACGCTGCCGGCCGAAGGCCTGCTCGATGCCGAGCAAGGCCTCCAGCAGCTGCAATGGCGCCAGTGCGGTGCGCAGCTGCGCCACCGCATTGATGAAATCGGGCTGGTCTTTGCGGCCCCAGGCCGGCGTGCGGTACAGGCGCGAGGCGGCAATCAGGGTGGATTGCGGCAGCTCGCCCAGTGCGGCGATGGCCGCGCGCACACTGGCCTCGGCCGGGCCCAGGTTGGCGCCCAGGCCGACGAAGGCGATGTGCACGCCCTACTCGCCTGCCGGTGCGCCGGTGCGACGACGGCGGCGCCGCCGCTTGCGCGGTGCACCTTCCTCGCCTTCGTGATCGGCCTGCGCGGTTTCGATCGCATCGACCAGTTCCTGGCCGGAGGATTTCTGCGCCTCGCGCCAGAACTCCACATCGGCGGCGTGATCGGCCGAGGCGAACTGGCGCAACACCAGGAAATCGAACGCGGCGCGGAAACGCGGATGCGACAAGGTGCGGAACACGCGCTTGCGCTGACGCGAGGAGAAGCGCGTCTGCAGCAGCCAGATTTCCTGCATCGGCAGCGAGAAACGGCGCGGCAGCGCCACGCGCTCGAGCTGATGCAGGGTGACCCGGTCGGCGGCGCGACGCTGCGCGTCTTCCGGCTGCACGCCCTGCGCCTGCAGGCCCATCAGGGTGCGGCAGAACGCCGGCCAGAGCAGCAGGGCGAACAGGAACGCCGGCGACACCGGCTCGTCGTTGGCCACGCGCGCATCGGTATTGCGCAGGCCTTCCAGCACCATGGCGCGCAATGCGCCACTGCGGTTGGAGCGCAATGCGGCCGCACTCTCCGGGAACAGCGCACCGAGCAGGCCGTAACGCTCCAGCCCCTCAAAACTGGCCACACCGTGTCCGGACAGGAACAGCTTGAGGATCTCTTCGAACAAGCGCGCCGGCGCGGCCTCGGACAACAGACCGGCCAGGCGCGGGATGGGTTCTGCGGTGCCGGCTTCGATATCGAAGTTCAGCTTGGCCGCCAGACGCACCGCGCGCAGCATGCGCACCGGATCTTCCTGGTAGCGCAGTTCCGGGTCGCCAATCAGCTTCATCAGGCGCGCCTGCACGTCCTCGAAGCCGCCGCAGTAGTCGCGCACCGAGAAATCCTCGATCGCGTAGTACAGCGCGTTGCAGGTGAAGTCGCGACGGATCGCATCGTCTTCGATGGTGCCGTAGACGTTGTCGCGCACCAGCCGGCCGTTATCCAGCTCGCGGTCGCCGCTGCCGTCGTCAATGTTGGCGCGGAACGTGGCCACTTCGATGATCTCGCGGCCGAACACCACATGCGCCAGGCGAAAGCGGCGGCCGATCAGGCGACAGTTGCGGAACAGCGCTTTGACTTCTTCCGGCGTGGCGCTGGTGGCCACGTCGAAATCCTTGGGATGGCCACCGACCAGCAGGTCGCGGACGGCGCCGCCGACCAGGTAGGCACCAAAGCCCGATTCGCGCAGGCGGTACAGCACGCGCAGCGCGTTGGGGCTGATGTCCTTGCGCGAGATGGTGTGCTGATCGCGTGGGATGACGCGCAGCGTGAACGGAGATGTAACTGAGGGTTCGATGATGGCGCTTCCGTCTTGTGTTGCAGGATTGCCCAACGGGTTTTAGCGCACTATACTAGCGCGCTGCACAAGACGCACCAAACGCTCCCTTCGTCTAATGGTTAGGACGTGGCCCTCTCAAGGCTAAAACAGGGGTTCGAGTCCCCTAGGGAGCACCACCGTCGTCTGACTGCAGAACACGCCAAGACCCCGCATTGCGGGGTTTTTGCGTTATTGGCATGGGTAGTTGCCGCTGGTCGGATGGACGCGCCTCGATCTCGCATCGGTCAGACAAGCGCAGCTCCCATGGCAATGCCATCGAGTCAATGCGCTGAGATGCGCCGACTGGCTGAGGCCGGTTACGGCGCCGGGCGCAGCGGGTTGCGCCTTGCCGTCGATCGCGCACTTCAGTCCTGCGGCTGCACGTCGTGCACCCTGGCGGCGGCGCATGGGCGTTGCTCTTGCCGATCACCCCACTACAAAAATCATGTACGGCCCGATCAACACATAGGCCTGCGCGACGGCGCGTCCGCATCGCCGCAGCGTCCGATCGACCTCGCACTTGCACGCAGCAACGGCAGATCGACGTGGATGTTTGCACTGCATGGCAATTCCTCACTCGGCGAAGGAAGGAAACGCATCGGCATCGGCACTACTGTCGGTTTCGGCGGTGGCGTCATGGGCATGCAGACTTTCCAGGTGGCGCACCGCCACATGGAAGACGGCGTGGCGCTCGGCCAGCACCTTGCGCAACCGCCGCGCGGCATCTTCGACATACATCAGGTTGGCGCCATTCAAGCGGGCAAACGCCTGCTCGTCGATGCGCCGTACCGCCGCCTGCACCGGCGTCGCCAGTGCCTGTTCGCACAGGCTGACCAGCTCGCGGATGTCCAAGCGCTGCGCGCATGCGCTCAGCTCCACGCGCACCCGTGCCACGCTGCGCTGGCTATGCGGCGTGGCGTACGAACCGTTGTGTTGCAGCCATTGCGCAACCTCTGCGACTGGTAACGCATCGCGCCCTTGGTGCTGCTGCAAAAACGCATCGCTCAGCAACTGGCGCGACAAGGCCGCCGAACAGGGACAGGTGGAGGCGTACAGCACATCGACCTGCAACTGGATCTCGGTGTGGCCTGCCCTGGATTGCGCATCGATGCGCACCGGATAGGCGCGCCAACCGCTCAGTCCTTCGCTGCGCAGCGCCGGCATCCGCAGCATCAACTCGAAGTTCAGCCCCAGCCGCGCCGCACGGCTGCCGCAATCGGCATGACTGTCGATCAGCGCCTGCAGCAGCTGCGACACCATCGCCGGCGACACCGGCTGCTCCAGATGCCGATCCAGCAGGCGGTACAAGCGCGACATGTGGATGCCCTTAAGTTCCGGGCGCGGCAGATCCACCTGCACGCTGGCACGCGCGGCCACGCTGCCGCCGGGCCCGGCATCGGCCAGCCGCAGCGGCACGGCGATGTCCCGCATGCCGACCCAGCGCAGCGGCGCGCTCAGTGTGGAAGGTTCGGTAACGGCAACATCGGGCAGCATGGCGGACATCGAAAGCTCGTAGAAGGAGATGAGGGCAATCGCGCCTCAGGCGCGACCGGGAAACATCTGGAAGTAATCGTCGATACCGGCATGCAGCGTGTGCGCCAGTTCGTCCTGATGCGTATCGCCGCACAGCCGCCGGCAATCGTCGCGATTGCTCATGAAGCCGGTTTCCACCAGCAGCGACGGAATATCCGGCGACTTCAACACGGCAAAGCCGGCCTGCCCGACCTGGTCCTGATGCAGCCGCGTCACCTGCTGCAGCCGCCCGAGCATCACCTTGCCGAACGCCACGCTGCTGGCGATGGTGCCGCTCAGCGAAAGGTCGGCCAGCACCTGCGACAACACCGGGTTGCTTGGCACCCGCAGACGGCGCGTACTGTCGCCCATCTCGTCGGCGGCGTTTTCGCTGTCGGCGATCCAGCGCGCCAATGCAGAGCTGGCGCCGTTCTGCGACAAGGCAAACACCGACGCGCCGCGCGCCTGGCTGCTGGGCGCAGCATCGGCATGGATGGACACGAACAGATCCGCATTGCGGCGATGGGCGATCAACACCCGCTCGTGCAACGCCACGAAGCGATCGTCGCTGCGGATCATGGTCGGCCGGTAACGCGGATCGGCCGCCAGGCGCTGGTGCAGCCGCCCCGCGACCGCCATGGCCACATGCTTCTCGTAGCGCGCATCGGCACTGACCGCGCAGGGATCCTTGCCGCCGTGACCGGCGTCGATGGCGACCACGTAGGGATGCAGGCGGGAGCGCGTGGGCGCAGCCGCCGCAACGGCCGGCTCGGTCGGATCGGCCGCGGACAACGACGCAGTGCCGGACACAGCAGCAAGATCGACCACCAGTGCACCATCCTCCCAGCGCGCCGTGGCTGTCAGCGGCTGCGCCAGATCGAGCACCACGCGCAGCCCATCGCCATGCGGGCCGCTACGGATGGCGACGACCGCGAGATCGTCAGGCAATGGATCGATCTGCGGTGGTTGCGTCGAAACGCCCGGCAGGTCGATGACCAAGCGCGCTGGATTGGACAGGCTGAAGCTGCGGTAGGCGACCTGCGTACTCAATGCGAGCCGAAGTCGCAGTCCCGCGCCCTGACGCTGCAGATTGCAACTGCGCAGCAGCGGCTGCGGCTGCGCTTGGACCAGGTGCGGCGACAGCACCAAGGCGGCACCGACGGCGTGCAACACCTGCCGCCGCCTCATCGAGCCAACCCCGGAGGATCGACGTGGCCACCGCGCCACTTCGAGCACGGACGGTTCGGCATGGTGACCAGGCAAACGACACTCTGCGGCAAGGAACGCGACACGGCGTGACCGGACGAACGATGGATGAAGTGTTATAAAGTAACACTTGTTGCGCAAAATCAAGCCCGCCGTGCCCCGCCACTGCCCTCACGTTCACTTTTACCGAAGAGCGCCACGATGTCCCTCGCCATCCCCAACAGCTATACCGCCTGGCGCCACTGCATCGAAGTCGACTGCGCCCAGCCACTGACCGCCCCTTTCATCACCCAACGAATCGCCAGCCTGCGCGATCTGAGCGACCACCACACCCAGCAGTTCTTGCGTCGTTGGGGCGAATCTCATCACCGGCGAGTGATTGGATGGTTTGAACGTGCCGGTGGCGAACTCGAGCCGAGCCGCTAAATAGCGCGCGCGCTCCAGCACTGCACATCACGCCTGACCGGATAGGTCCAGGTAACAGCGGATGCGGTTGACTGTTCCTCGCTGATCGGCGGACGGTATGCCGCAGCGATTTTCTGCGACAAACAATCAACAAAATCTGCCATTCAACACGTAACGTATAAGCGCCTGAATCGCAGGCGGAGTTGCCCCATGCAGGGGGAAGGCAAAATCATGAAGAACGCAAAAAATTGGCTTATGGCTTTTTGCGTCGTTGCTGGAATGCTGTCGTCAGGCATGGCAATGGCTCAATGCTGTGCCAATGGTGGCGTCGGCGTACATGCAATGACAGGACTTGGCGACAGCAATCCCAAGGCAGCCAACCTAACGATGGATCCGTCGCTTGCCATTTATGAACTCCATCGCGATGGAGTGACATATCTCCAGATCAACGATGTAACTGGAGTGGTCCACGCAGTGGTAGCACGAGTGGACAACGCACTCTGGACCTTGCCAATGGGCAAGGATGTAGAACGCGTCGTGCTGCCGGCGGCAAACAGGATTTCGGCAGGCACGAGTTCAAACAATCCGCCAATGTTTGATTCAACTCAGCGTGATCAAGCACGACTTGTCTACAAAACAAAGAACTTCACGGTATTCAACTGGCGGGAAGCAACTGGGGAACACTGGATAGTCTCCCCCTGACTGCAACGGAGACTGGCTCGGCAACCAGAAAGGTCAGAACCAACGCATGGCGGCGGCGAAACATGCCGCCATGCGCTTTCAAGCGCGCCTTCAGTTCAGCTTCCACATCGACCGAGTCGTTCTTGGCCGCCTCAGCTGACGACGAATCCGCAATCACGCGCACCAACACGCCCTTAGCCCCTCTCCCTGTCCAAGCACGAGCCTGGATGAAGTGCCGACTAGCCGGCGGCAAGATCTCCACACAATTGAGCGTACTGCGATAAGCACTCAATTGGAGCTCCAATGACAGCTTCCTGCAGTCACCGCGAAACACGCATTGAAACTGAGATTGGCAGAAGCGTTCGAGTGCTGACGAACGCAGAGCCTGATACAGCCCATGCGTCTCGATTTCCAACGGATACAGCGCGGCGACATACTGCTGAAGCAATTGCGACTCAAGGACACCAAGCCGCGTCATCTCCATTGCTGCAGAATGCTGCCCTCTGCCCCTCAAATCAGCCACCACATCTTTGCGCATCTTGTTGATCTGAACATTGATGTCAGAGTATTCGAGCACCCGATTGCGCAGCATGCGCTCAGCACTGGAATAGCTTGCTCGGGCTAGTGTGAAGGCATCATCTTTTGGCTGGCTCGAAACCTTATCGCGGGCAGGCTTGCGCAGACGAGCATTGAAAACAAAAAGAGCCGTCGTCGTGACCGCATA
This sequence comes from Xanthomonas sp. NCPPB 3218, assembly GCF_056725185.1. Lineage (NCBI taxonomy): Bacteria > Pseudomonadati > Pseudomonadota > Gammaproteobacteria > Lysobacterales > Lysobacteraceae > Xanthomonas > Xanthomonas sp. NCPPB 3218. The sequence continues at coordinate 2,077,942 of NZ_CM161516.1, read as the reverse complement.
GAGCAACTGGATACTAAAAACTTGTTGATCAAAAAACCCGATCTGATACACCCGAGGAAGCGAGAACTCAATTGCGAAGCTTGCCAATAGTGACCCTAGAGCACTGCCTCTCCACCCCTGCCTGAAAGTCAACACGACCATTGGCATGAGCATCGCAACCATCAAGATGCTTCGAGTCAATGGTTCCTGCGAGACCCCTAATAAGAAGAACAGACCGAGGATAACAGCCACCGCGATTCCGAGATCTCGCTGGAGACTCGGGCGTACAGGACCGTCATTCCAGTTCGCCCATAGCATCGCAGGAAGAAGCAAGACCAGCATGCCCAGATAGCTACCTGACCAATAGAGCACTATCAGGTCTAGTGCGGGGTCAGCCTGCGGTCCACCGAGGGCCGCGTTTATTAACAGGCTGCATATAGCGTTCCAGAGAGCTATCGCAAGAGCAGCAGGAATAAACCATTGCTGGCTTTTAACAATATGAGGAACTTGATATCGAAGCAGGCCAATCGCCCCAGCAATCAAAGGCGCATGAATGAAGGGACTCAGATATGACCATAACGGATTGAAGCCCTGTAACTCGCCTAGCGGAATACGCAAGAACAACATCGCCGCAGCGTCACCTGCCAACAGAAAAGGCCACTCGCGATAAGGCCGAAAGAGCAAGGCGACTACGCGCAGACCAACCGGCAGATACCATTGTTCGATCGACAAGCGCCAAAGCATCAGAAACACCAGGCAGTAGCACACGCTGATCAGCATGCCCCTGACAAGCTCTTTAGCTACCGCCATACCACCACTCCTTGGTTCCACGATTCGCCCTAGTCTGGAGGGAAACTGCCTGGTGGAGTATAGCGGTGGCGCACAATTTGCAAAAAGAGCCGGTGCCCTTGCAGGCGGTTATCGCCGTTGAAGACGCGCATTGCACTTTGGTGGTGCGTTGGGCCACGCGGAAATCAGGCCGCCCGACACAGCACAGGTCAGAGCTGCCGGCAGTCACGAGACGACGCACGCACCCAATCCAGCCCAACGATGACAGCCAGCGCGATTGAGGCGCCCGCAGGCATGCGAGACATCGGCAAGATCCCGGCGAGACCGTCAACGAACAAGGCCGCGCAGTGCGCGGCCTTGTTCGTCTTCCATGCCGATATCCGCATAACGGAGCAGATCAGCCCTCCATCTGCTCCAGCTCCTTGCCCTTGGTCTCGTAGACGTACTTGAGCACGAAGAACACCGAGATGAAGGCGGCCACGGTGTAGATGCCGTAAGCGCCGGCCAGGCCGATGCTGCCGAGCAGGATCGGGAAGCTGACGGTGATGGCGAAGTTGGAGGTCCACTGTGCGGCGCCGGCAATGGCCAGGCCCGAGCCGCGGATCTGGTTGGGGAACATCTCGCCCAGCATCACCCACATCACCGGGCCCCACGAGGCATTGAAGAACACCACGTAGACGTTGGCGGCCACCAACGCGAGCATGCCCATGGCATCGGACATGGCGAGCTTGCCGTTGGGGTCCAGCGAGGCGGTGGCGAAGGCATAGGTCACCAGGGCCAGCGAGACCGCCATGCCGGCCGAGCCGATCCACAGCAACGGCTTGCGGCCGATCTTGTCGACCAGCATCACCGTGACCAGGCAGGCGCCGATGCTCAGGCCACCGGAGAGCACGTTGATCAGCAGTGCGTCCTGCTCGGAGAAGCCCACCGCCTGCCACAGCACCGCGCCGTAATAGAACACCACGTTGATGCCGACCAGTTGCTGGAACACCGCCAGGCCCACGCCGATCCAGACGATCGGGCGGATCTTGCCGGTGGCCTTGTTGATGAGGTCGGAGAACTTTGGCTTGTGCTGGTCGGCCGACATCGAGGCCGAGATCTCGGCCAGCTTGGTCTGCGCGGCGGCGTTGCCGTACAGCCGCTTCAGCACCACCAGCGCCTGCTCGCGGCGGCCCTTGACCACCAGGTAGCGCGGGCTTTCCGGGATGACCAGCAACAGCAACAGGAACAGCAGCGAGGGAACCGCCTGCATCCAGAACATCCAGCGCCAGGCGGCCTGCCCGGCCCATAGCGGCTCGGTGGAGGCGCCGGCGGCGTTGGCCAGCAGGTAGTTGCTCAGGAATGCGCAAAACAGCCCGCTGATGATGGCGATCTGCTGCATCGTGGCGAGCCGGCCGCGATAGCGCGCGGAGGCGACCTCGGCGATGTAGGCCGGCGAGATGACGCTGGCGGCGCCCACCGCAAAGCCGCCCATCACGCGAGCGAAGATGAAGAAGCCGGAACTGTGCGAGGCACCGGCGCCAATGGCCGAGAGCAGGAACAGTGCCGCAGAAATGATCAGGACCGCACGGCGGCCCCAGCGGTCGGCCAGACGGCCGGCAAAGAAGGCGCCGATGGCGCAGCCCAGCAGCATCGAGGCGACTTCGAACCCGGTCTCAGCGGCACTGGAATTGAAGGTCTGCTTCAGGCCGTCGACAGTGCCGTTGATCACACCGCTATCGAAACCGAACAAGAAACCGCCGATCGTGGCTACGCAACTGATCAGGACGATAAAACGGGTGTTCTCACCGGCATCGGAGGCGCCGTTTACGGAGACACTGGACATGGATTCACCTGGAAGCATGCAAGGGAGCGGCCACGGGGGCGGCCGACATCGGCCGGCGACGCGCAGTGCGCCGCCGGCCACGGGACATCAACGCGTCAGATACTGGTTGATCAGGTTCTCGTAGGCTTCCTGGCGGCCACTGAGCTGCTTGGGTTCGTTGCCGGCGGCGTACTTGGCCAGATCCACCAGCGTGCTGCTGCCGTTGGCGAAGTCCGCGCCCGCGCCGCTGTCGAAGCTGGCGTAGCGCTCGGCGCGCCACTGCTCCAGCGGCGAGGAGGTCAGCAGCGCATTGGCCACTTCCAGCCCGCGTGCGAACGCGTCCATGCCGCCGATATGCGCCAGGAACAGATCCTGCGGGTCGGACGACTCGCGGCGCACCTTGGCATCGAAGTTCAAGCCGCCCGGTGCCAGCCCGCCCTGGCGCAGCACCACCAGCATCGCGCCGACGGTGTCGTACAGGTCGGTCGGGAACTGGTCGGTATCCCAGCCGTTCTGCGGGTTGCCGCGGTTGGCATCGATGCTGCCGAGCAGGCCAGCGTCGGATGCCACCTGCAGGTCGTGCTCGAAGCTGTGGCCCGACAGCGTGGCGTGGTTGGCCTCGATGTTGAGCTTGAAGTCCTGGTCCAGGCCGTGCTGGCGCAGGAAGCCGATCACCGTGGCGCTGTCGAAGTCGTACTGGTGCTTCATCGGCTCCATCGGTTTGGGCTCGATCAGGAAGTTGCCAGTGAAGCCAATCGCGCGGCCGTAGTCGCGTGCCAGGGTGAGGAAGCGCGCCATGTTGTCCTGCTCGCGCTTCATCTGGGTGTTGTGCAGGCAGGCATAGCCTTCTCGGCCGCCCCAGAACACGTAGTTCTCGCCGCCCAGCTCGACGGTGGCATCGATCGCGGCCTTGACCTGCACCGCCGCACGCGCCACCACGTTGAAGTCCGGGTTGGTCGACGCACCATTCATGTAACGCGGGTGCGAGAACAGGTTGGCGGTGCCCCACAACAGCTTGATGCCGGTATCGGCCTGGCGCTGCTTGGCGATGCCGACCATGTGCTTGAGGTTGCTCTGGTACTCACCGATGTCGTCGGCATCGGGCGACAGATCCACGTCGTGGAAGCAGTAGTACGGCACGCCGAGCTTGGTAAAGAACTCGAACGCGGCATCGGCCTTGGCTTCGGCGCGATTCAACGCGGTGTTGCCGATATCCCACGGGTACGCGCGCGTGCCCGGGCCGAACGGATCGGCGCCGTTGCCGCAGAAACTGTGCCAGTAGGCCACGGCAAAGCGCAGATGCTCGGCCATGGTCTTGTCGCCGACCTGCTTGTTGGCGTCGTAGACCTTGAACGCCAGCGGGTTGTCCGAGTCGCGGCCTTCGAAGCCGATCTTGCCGATACCGGGGAAATATTCCTTGGCGCCGATGTAGACGGTGTTGCTCATGGGGTGGAATGTCCTTGCTGCTGGGGGAGTTGTAGAAAGCGTGTCGATCAGCCGGCGTAGAGCGGGCTGACCACATGCAGGTGCTTGAGGAAGTGCTGGTAGTGCTGCTGATACTGGGCCACGCGCTGCGGATCCGGGCGCGCCGACAGGCTGTCGTCGACCTGCAGATGCTCCAGCACCACATCCGACAACGCGTGCGTACCGCCGTCATCGCGATCGCAGGCCCACAAGGCCTGCAACGCGGCACCGAAGGCAGCGCCTTCGGGCTGGGTCGGCACCACGACCTGCAGGTTGAAGATATCGGCCACCATCTGCCGCCATTGCGCGCTCTTGCTGCCGCCGCCGGTGAGCAGGATGGTGTCGAACTGCAGACCCGCCGCAACGAAGGCATCGAAGCCGTTGCGCAGGCTGTAGGTCGCCCCTTCCATCGCGGCGCGATAGAAATGCGCCGGGGTGGTGTTGTGCAGGTCCATGCCGAACAGGCAGCCGCGGGCGGCCGGCAAGTCCGGGGTGCGCTCGCCGTTGAAGAACGGCAGCAGCACCAGCCCATCGGCGCCCGGCGTGGTACTCGCGATCAAGGCGTCGGTCTGCTCGCGGGTGATCGAGAACATGCGCATCACCGCCTCGGTGGCGACGGTGCAGTTCATGGTGCAGATCAGCGGCAGCCAGCCGCCGCTGGACGAACAGAACGCGGCCCAGCGTGCCTCGTCGTCCACCACCGGGTGATCGGCATAGGCGAACAAGGTGCCCGAGGTACCCAGGCTCATGGTCAGGCGTCCCGGCACCACGTTGCCGGTGCCGATGGCGGCCATCATGTTGTCGCCGCCGCCGGTGGTGACACGCACGCCGGCCGGTAGATTCAAGGCATCGGCAGCTGCGTCGGACAAGGCATAGACCGCGCCGGTCTCCACCAGCGGCGGCAGTGCCTCGCGCAGGTCGCGCTGCGCGTCCACCGCGCCGAGCATGCGCTCGGACCACTGCCGCGTGCGCACGTCCAGCCAGCCGGTGCCGGAGGCATCGCCGACTTCGGCAAAGCGCTCGCCGGTGAGCCAGAAGTTCACGTAGTCGTGCGGCAGCATCACCGTGGTCATCGCCGCATACGCCTCGGGGCGATGCTTGCGCGTCCACGGCAGCTTGGAGGCGGTGTAGCCGGCCATGATCGGGTTGCCGGCGGTGGCCACACTGCCTGCGGCGCCGCCCACCGCATCCATGATTTCCTCGCATTCCAGTGCGGTGCTGGTATCGCACCACAGCTTCACCGGTGCGGTGACGCTGCCATCGGCGGCCACCGGCACGAAACCGTGCTGCTGGCCGGAGACCGAGATGCCACGCACCTGCGCACGCTGCTCGCCATCGAGCTGCGCGAAGCAATGCACGATGCCGTCAATCCACCACTGCGCCTGTTGCTCGCGGGTGCCGTCGTCGCGGCTGATCAGTTCCATCGGCGCGGCGATCGTGGCGACCACGGCGCGCTCCTGCGGATCGTAGGCCACCAGCTTGACGCTCTGCGTGCCCACATCCAGTCCTACGTACAAGCTCATTGCGTCACCAATCGGTTGTTGTTGAGGCCCACCTGCTGGGTGCGGCCAGCACCCAGTTCCAGGTCCAGGGTCTGCCCTGCGTAAGACAGTTGATAGCGCCCGCCCCGCTCGCTGTGCACGCGTGCCTGCTGCAGGCGGCCGCCCTCCCAGTGCAGGTCCACGCTGGCACCGCCGCGCACGCGCAAGCCACGCACACTGCCGCGCGGCCATGCCTTGGGCAAGGCAGGCAGCAGGAACACGCTGCCGCCCCAGCTTTGCAGCAGCATTTCGGTGATGCCGGCGGTGCCGCCGAAGTTGCCGTCGATCTGGAACGGCGGATGCGCGTCGAACAGATTCGGGTAGGTGCGCTCGGGCGAGATCAGCAGTTGCAGGATGCGGTAGGCATGCTCGCCATCGGCCAGCCGTGCCCACAGATTCAGCCGCCAGCCGATGCCCCAGCCGGTGGCGTTGTCGCCGCGCGTTTCCAGCGTGCGCTTGGCTGCGGCGGCAAGCTCGGGCGTATCGCGCAGATTGATCTGGCTCGAAGGATGCAAGGCGTACAGATGCGAGACGTGACGGTGATGGATCTCCGGCGCCTGCATGTCCCAGTCCTGTTGCCACTCCTGCAATTGCCCCGCCTTGCCGATGCGGTTGGGCGGCAATTGCTCGCGCAGCGTGCTCAGTTGTTGCGCGAAGGCGTCGTCGACCCTGAGCAGCTTGCTCATCGCGATGCATTGCGCGAACAGATCGCGCAGCAGCTGCGCATCCATGGTGGGGCCGGCACACAGCGCAGCGTTGAACAGATGCTGGTTTTCCGGCGACATCGACGGGTTGGTCACCATCGCGCCGGTCTGCGGATCGCGCACCAGCGTGGCGACGAAGAACTCCGCCGCGCCCTTGAACAAGGGGTAGATCCTGCCCAGATAGGCACGGTCGCGGCCGTAGTCCCAGCGATCCCATAGCTGCTGCAACAGCCAGACGCCACCCATCGGCCACAGGCTCCACTTGGCGCCATCGATCGGCCCGGCCTGGCGCCACAGATCGGTGTTGTTGTGCACCACCCAACCCGGTGCGTCGTACATCGCACGTGCGGTGTGCGCGCCGGTCTTGGCCAGATCGAACAACATGGATTCCAGCGGTTCGACGCACTCGTGCAGCGCGTTGGCCTCGCTGGGCCAGTAGTTCATCTCGGTGTTGATGTTGATGGTGTACTTGCTTTCCCACGGCGGCTGCATCAGGTCGTTCCAGATGCCCTGCAGATTGGCCGGCTGGGTGCCGGGCCGCGAGCTGCAGATCAGCAGGTAACGGCCGAACTGGTGATACAACGCGGCCAGCGCCGGGTCGTTGCCCTGCGCAAAACGCTGCACGCGCTCGTCGGTGGGCAGTGCCGCCGCCTCGCTGGTGCCCAGATCGATCGCCACGCGCCGGAACAGCCGCTGGTGATCGGCCAGATGCGCACGCAGCAATGCGGCATAGTCCAGCTTGCCGGCCTTCTGCATGCTTGCTGCGGTCAATGCCAACGGATCGCCATCGACTGCATCAAAGCGTTGGTAGCTGGTGGCGGCGGTGAGCAGCAGCACCACTTCATCGGCGGCGTCGATGCGCAGGCGGTCACGCAGCCCGCTGAGCGTGCCGCCCTTGACCTGCGGCAGCACGCGCAAGGCAAAACGCAGCTTGCCGTCGATGCCGGCGAAGCTGCCGTTGCGGCCGCTGAACAGCAGCCCGCCCTGCTCCACCGTGACCGCGCCGGTCTGCGGGCTGTCGATGCCCACGCGCAGGGAAATCGCGCGTGGCCGATCGCAGGACAGGCGCACCACGATGCATTGCGACTGCGCCGACACGAACACTTCGCGCTTGTGCACAGCACCGCCGGAGCGGAACGTGGTGGTGGCTACGCCGGTATCCAGATCGAGCTGGCGGCGATACTCGCTGATGCCGTCGGCACGATCGAAATCCAGCAACAGATCGCCCAGCGGTTGATACGGCATCTGCTTGAGCGGACGCGAGAGCATCTTGGCGTCGGCCAGGGTTTCGGCTTCGGCATAGCGCCCGGCAAACACGAGCGCGCGCACCTGTGGCAAGGCTGCCAGCGCGTCGGGGCTGGTGGCATCGTACGGGCCACCTGCGTACAGCGTGTCCTCGTTGAGTTGCAGGCGCTCGTGGGCAATGCCGCCCCACACCATCGCGCCCAGCCGGCCGTTGCCGACCGGCAGCGCCTGCACCCATTCGTTGGCCGGTTCGCGGTACCACAGCTGCAAGGCATCGCCCGCAGCAACGGCAGGCAGCGATTGCTCGCCGGCAGCCTTGGCCGGCGCAGCAATGGCGGACGCAGCCGGCGCAGCGCCCAGCGCCGCGAGTGCGGCACCGGTTGCCTTGCAGACTTCCCTGCGGGTCAGCACGTGCACCAACGTGCTGCATGACCGGACCTGCACGCCCGAGCCTTGCGGCGATCCGGCATCTGCGCACTCACTGACTGACAACGAGTTGCGATCATCGACGACGCGCTTTGCCGGACGCAATCTTGCGCTGCAACACGCTGACCGGATTGCCGTCGTACTGGATGCTGGCATCGGTCCTGGGCTCCAGCGCACCGGCGTCCTCGCGCGGGCCGTCGACGAAGCGCACGTTGACGGTGCGCTTGGCCTGCATGCCGGTCCAGCTGCCTTCGCGCTTGCCGATGCTCAGCTCGCCCTTGGCCTGGTTCCAGCTCAGCGGAATGCGGCTGAACTCGCCCTTCTCGTAGCCGTAGCCCTTGCCGTCGTCCTCATACAGCGAGAACTGGCCGTCGGCGCCGGTGTAGACCACCACGGTGAGCGGCGCATCCGGCTTCTGATCCACGTATTCCTGCACCGGGCCGGTCGGCACGATGGAACCGGCGCGCACGAACAACGGCATGCGCTCGATCGGCGCGGCCGCTTCGATGCTCTGGCCGCCTTCATAGCGCTTGCCGGTGGCGAAATCCAGCCAGCTGCTGCCGGCCGGCAGATAGACCTGACGCGAGGTGGCGCCGAAGCGGGTCACCGGTGCGACCAGGAAGGCCGGGCCGAACAGGTACTGGTCGTTGATGTCGCGGACCTTGGGGTCGTTCGAGAAGTCCATCATCATGCCGCGCATGATCACGCCATCGCGCTGGTAGGTGTCGCCGGCCAGGCTGTAGATGTACGGCAGCAGCGCGTAACGCAGGCGGTTGTAGTACGCCATGCTGTCGTAGAACGGCGTGCCTTCCGGGGCAATGTTCCAGATCTCGCGGTACGGGAACTGGCCGTGCGAGCGGAAGATCGGCACGAATGCGCCGAACTGGAACCAGCGCGTGTTGAGTTCGCGCCATTCCGGCAGGTGCGCCGGGTCCTGGTTCTCGTAGCGCTTCTCCACCGCAAAGCCGCCGATGTCGAAGGTCCAGTTGGGCAGGCCCGACAGCGCCATGTTGACACCACCGGAGATCTGGTCGCGCATGTCGTCCCAGCGCGAGACGATGTCGCCGCTCCACACCGCCACCGCATTGCGCTGGGTGCCGGCATAGCCCTTGCGCGAGAGGATGAACACGCGTTTGTCGTCGGCCGCACGGTCGCCCACGTACACGCCATGGGTGTGCGGCAGCGGGTAGGAGTTGAAGTATTCGGTGGACGAGCCCAGCGCGTTAGGCGTGGTGCGCGCCTTGCGCTCGCCGATGTCCAGGTTGGAATGCACGTCCGGTTCGTCGGCGTCCATCCACCACGCATCGAAGCCCTTGCTGTTGAGCTTTTCGTTGACCTGGCGCCAGTAGATCGCCTGCGCCTTTTCCGAATACGGATCGTAGAACGAGTTCTTGTAGCCGTTGCCGATCCAGTCCAGCTCACCCACTTCCACGTTGCGCTTGAACATGAAACCGGCCGCGTCCAGTTCCTTGTAGTTGGCGGTGGTGGGATAGAACTTGGGCCAGATCGAAATCATGATCTGCGCATGCATGTCGTGCACCGCCTTGACCATGCCGTCCGGATCGGGGAAGTGCTGCGGGTCGAAATCGTGCGAGCCCCAGGCATTCTCGGGCCAGTACGACCAGTCGAGCACGATGTTGTCCAGCGACAACTTGCGCTTGCGGTATTCGGCCACCGCGCCGACCAACTCGTCCTGGCTCTTGTAGCGCTCGCGGCTCTGCCAGAAGCCGTAGGCCCACTTGGGCAGCATCACCGACTTGCCGGTGAGCTCGCGGTAGCCGGCCACGGCCTGATCGTAGGAATCGGCGGAGACGAAGTAGTAGTCGATCATCTGGCCGGCTTCGGACCACAGCGACAGGTCCTTCGCTTCGGCGGCCGGCAGCGGGTCGCGGTGCAGCAACGCGATGTAGCTGGGGTCGATCAGGTCCCACTCGACCTTGACGGTGTGGCGCGTGCCCGGCTCCAGATCCAGCTTGAACTCGTGATTCCAAGGGTTCCAGTTCTGGCGCCAGCGATCGACGACCAGCTTGCCGTCCACGTACAGCTTGGCGTACTCGCTCGAATACAGCGAGAAGGTGTGCTCGCCACCGGTGAGCGCTTCGATCTCGCCCTCCCAGGTGACCTGCATGCGGCTGTCCTTGTCCTTGGTGATCGCCTTCTTCGGATACTTGGTCAGGTCGCTGAGGTACTGGTAGTTCACCTCGCTCTCGCGGCGTTCGACGATCTGCTTGCCGTTGATCGCATAACGCGCGGTCAGCGCACCGGCCTTGCCCTTGGCGTCGTACAACTTCAACGTCTTGGGCAGCGGCTGCAGGCCGCGCGGGTCGCCCAGGCGGCTGATCGAGTTGTTGTCCCACAGCAGGCCGTAGTTGCGGCTGGACACCAGGTACGGCACCGCCATGTCGATATTGTTCTGCTGCAACTCGATGTTGCGGCCCTTCTGGTTCATCCAGCCCTGCTGGTGCTGGCCGAAGCCGTACAGCGCTTCGTCGTCGGGCGACTGGAAGCGCTGACGCACGCTCAGGTACTGCTTGCCCTCCACTTTCAGCGGCGCAAAACTGCGCCCGCCGGCAACCTCCGACAACACCGGCTTGCCATTGGCATCGGCGAAGCTGACATGGCCATCGACGGTGGACACGGTGGCGGTGACCTTGCCGGTCTTCAGCTGCACGCTGTCGCCCTGCTCGGCCAGCTGGAAGTTGCCATCGCCCTGCACCGGTACGCGCATCAGGCTGGGGCTGCGCGCGAAGTCGCCGTCCGGGTCGGCACTGACGCGGATGATGCCGGCATCGACCACCTGCAGACGCACCGGTGCGGCGCCCTTGGCGCTCGGCACCACGGTGACGCCATCGGCGGCCTTGCGCACTTCCTGCGCGTGCGCGGCATTGGCCAGCAAGGCCAGCGACAACGCCAGGCACTGCGCAAGCGGGGTACGTCGGGTGGCTGGCGCATGGCCGGCGGAACGGTTGATGGTTTGCATGTTCACTCCCTTGGAATTACGAAACGCTGCCGCGGGGGCGGCAACGCATGGGTTCATTGCGTTCGACCTGGAAGCCGGCGTGCTGCGCAGCGATCTGGCTGCGCAGCAAGTGGCCGTGCAGGTTTACTTGTAGGTGGCCAGCTTGATCTTCAGCAGCTGCGGCGCGCTGGAAAAATTGACGCCGTAATCGGTCTGGTCGCCGTTCCAGTTGCGCTCGAACTTCCAGTCGCTGCCGTCGTAGACGCCTTCCTCGACGCGGTCGTAGAGCATGTTGGCGGTCGCCTCGCTGGCCGGATGCAGGGTCACGCGCACGTGGTAGCCGGTGACCAGGAATTCGTCCGGGCCGAGCTCGGCGATCAAGGCCGCGCCGATCGGCTCGGGGTTGCCCGGCGGCTCGCCCTTGAACCAGAACTGCGGCACGCCGTAGGTGATGGTGGCGCCCCAACGTTCGTTGAGCTGCAGCTCCTGCACCGCCTGGCCGGGTTCTTCGGCCGTGCCGTGCAGCTTGCCTTCGGACGCGGCCTTGGCGAACGGGCGCATGCCGCGCTTGACCAGCTCGAACCCCAGCGCGAACGGGGCCAGGGTTTCCTCGTTGACGTGCTTGGCGCCCAGCGGATAGTTGGAATAACGCGTGTAGTCCATGCCGAACGCCGACCAGCCGATGCCGTCGTGGCCCAGCGCGGGGAACAGATAGCGCGCGTATTCCGGGCGGTTGCCGGTTTCGGCGACGAACAGCGCATTGTCCGGGCGGGCGTAGCGCTCCAGTACCGTGGTGTAGGTACGGTACTCGGGCATGTAGATGTCCGGCGCCAGCAGGTCGATATGCGGGCCGGCGGCCTTCCACACATCCAGCACGTTGTCGGTGGGGCCGCCGCTGGCGTACTGGCCGGGCTGGCCGGGATTGAACGGGCCACGCAGTGCGGCGTTGACGTACATGGGCAGCGGGTATTCGGCCTTGCCGGCTTCGGCCACCTGGTCGATGTAGCGACCGATCGACCAGGCATGGAAGATCTCGTCCGCATCGGCGCCGAACACCTGTGCCCAGCTGCCCGGCTGCTTGTTCAAGCGCTTGAGCAGCTCTTCCGGCACCGGGCCGTCGAACAGCTTCTGCGCCATCGGCGAGAAGTCGCGCACGCTGCCGTAGGTGCCCGGCTCGTTCTCGGGCTGGATCATGATCACGGTGTGCTGCGGATCGACCTGCTTGAGGTGCTGCATGAAGGCGACAAAGGCCTTGCGGTCGGCATCCAGGGTGGCCTGCGCATGCGGCGACAGCGACCCGATCGCCTTGCCCTCGCGCGTCACCACGCGCGGGAAGCGCTGGTTGTCGGTCTTGACCCAATGCGGCGCATACGCCGGGCCGTTGTTCTTCCAGGTCGCAAACCACAGCAGCACCAGCCGCACCTTGTGCTCGCGTGCCTGCGTGAGCAGCGTATCGACGAAGGAGAAATCGAACTTGCCTTCTTCCGGCTCGACCTGCTCCCAGGCGATCGGCACCTGCACGGTGTTGGGGCCCAGCACCTGCATCGCCGGCCACACCTTGTCCATCACGCCGGGATAGTTGCTGGAGTTGTTGACCTGCGCGCCCAGGATCAGGAACGGCGCACCATCGACCATCAATGCGTGTTTGCCGTCCTTGCTGACGAACTGCGGCATCGGCGTCTGCGCAGCCGGCGCCGCTGCCGTGGCAGGCGCGGTCGCTGCGCTACCGGCAGTCGGTGCGACTGCGGCCGGTTTGGCTTGGTCGTCCTGCTCGCCGGATTGGCACGCCGCCAGGGCCAGCGTCAGCGCGGACAGCAGCAGCGGACGCAGGTAACGGCGTGCAGGGGAAGAAGCGATCACACGTGCAACGGGGGAATGCATGGACATAAGACTCCGTGTCACCAGGTATCGGTGCGGAAGGGGGAAACGGGAAGCTGTTCGCGATTGACCAGGTTGGCGTCGTCCGGGTTTTCGCTCCAGCCGTAGCGCACCGCGACCGGTGCAGCCACCGCGTCGCTGCGCACGATCACGCGATCACCCTCGATGCGTGCGGTGGCCGGATGGAAGTGTTTGTCGGCACCGGCGACGCGGAAGCCCTGCACTTCGCCACCGTTACGCACCTGCAAGGCACTGCCCTGCAGATCGAAACTCAGCATTGCCTGACCATCGGCAAAGCGCGCCTGCTTGAACACCGGCGCGCTGTACACCAGCGTTTCGCCATACGCCACATGACGTGCAGCAATCGCAAGGCGATGGCCGACATCGCGCTTGTTGGTGGGATGGATATCGGTGGGGTTGCCGATATCGATGATCACCGCCTGCCCGGTCGCCGGCAGCGCCAGCGTCTTGGACTGCGACTCGCGCAACAGTGCCCACGGACTCAGCTCGCCCTTGTCGCCGCCGGCCTTGAAGTTGGCCAGCTGCACCCACAGGAACGGCAGCGTTTTCGCGCCACGTTCGGCGCGCCATTGCTGGATCATCGCGGCGAACTGTTCACGGTACTTCAGCGCGCCGGTGTCGCTGGCGTTGGTTTCGCCCTGGTACCAGATCACGCCCTTGACCGGGAACGGCTGCAGCGGATGGATCATCTGGTTGTACAGCAGCGTGGGCAGCTGATTCTTGTTGTCGACCAGCGATACGCGCACGGCGGCGGGGCGGAATTTCCAGCCGCCCAACGCGCGTTTGGCACCGGCGCTGGTCTGCACGAAGCGCTGCTCGTCCGGACCATGCATGCCGCCACCGCCACTGAGATCTTCCACCCGCACCGCGATGTGGTTGACCCCTGCATGCAAGGCCGAAGCCGGCACGCTGTAGACGCGCGGCAGGTTCCACTGCTTTTCGGTCGTGCCGACCTGCTGGCCATTGACGTAGGTGATGTCCGAGTCGTCGATCTGTCCCACGCCCAACGTGATGCCGGCCTTGGCTTCGGCAGCGCTCAGGGTGACCGTGGTGCGATACCAGGCGATCCCGTCCATGCCGTCATAACCACTGGATTCCCACTGCTGGGTGGTCGGGATGCTGTCCCAGTCGCTGTCGTCGAACGTCGCTTCGCGCCACTGCGGCATCTCGCCATCCACCTTGGGCCAGCGCGCGATGCGCTTGCCGGTGGCCGCCTGCGCAGCGGCATCGCGCTGCTTGATCGCCTCGATCGCGCCCTGGTTCTGCCCGGCATCCAGGCCCAGCGAGGTCGCATCCATCCACGCCTCGATCGCGCTGCCGCCCCAGGTGCTGTTGACGATGCCGATCGGCACGCCGGTGCTGGCGCGCAGCTCCTTGGCGAAGAAATAACCGACTGCGGTGAACTCGCCGGCGTTGTCCGGCGTGGCGGGCTTCCAGTCGCCGCCGGTCAGGCGCGCTTCCGGCTGCAGCGACCACGACTTGGGCACCTTGAAGTGCCGCAACTGCGGGTCGTTGGCCGCCGCCACCGCCTGCGGGCCATCGCTGGCCTGCGCCAGCGGCCACTCCATGTTCGATTGACCGCTGGCCAGCCACACATCACCGACCAGCACATCGCGCACCTGCAACTCGCCGCCGTCGCCCTGCACGCTCAGCACATAGGGGCCGCCGGCCTTGTGCGCGGGCAGGCTGACCTTCCACTGGCCTTTGGCATCGGCCTTGGCGGTGGCCCGCTTGCCGTCGAAGCTGACCGTGATGGCGGCATGGGGCGTGGCCCAGCCCCACACCGGCATCGCCTGGTCGCGCTGCAGCACCGCGCCATCGGCAAACAACAACGGCAGGCTCGGTTGCGCCAATGCGGCAGGGCTGGCGAGCACCAGGCCCAACAGGCAGCCACGACGGATGAGGGAAACGGTCATGCAGTGATCTCCAGGGTCGGCGCGGCCACTCGGCGCGCAGCGATGCGACGGCGCATGCCGCCGTACACGGTAAGACAGCGCGATGACGCGCACAGGGACGCAGCGCTCATCGTGGATCGCCGTAGAAGATGCCACGCCCACCGGTGGCGAAGTACACGCGCCCGGGGAGGCGCGGATCACCGGTGACGCTGTAGGGCTTGCCGAACCGGTGCGCGTCGTCGTTGATGCGCAACCAGTGCGCGCCTTCATCGTCGGAGCGGAATACGCCGTCCACGCCATCCACGCGGCCGGCCAGATACAGCGCCGGCGGTGCGCCATCGCGCAACGCCTTGCCGATGCCCAGCGAACGCGCCTCATCCGGCCTGGACAAGGTCTGCAAATGCCCGTCCTGCCAGCGCATCACGCCCAGCGCGGGGCTGGCCAGATATGCCACCCCCGCCCGCCACGGATCCGGGCGCAGCTGCGGGCGCGCCCGTTCGTCACGCGCCGGGTTGCCGGCCTGGGCACCGGTGTCGCGAAAGCTCGCTGCACCATCGCCGCTCTCGTACAAGCGCCCGCTGGCGGTATCCACTGCATACCAGCGCCGCGCATCGACGCGATCGGCCACCGCCACCGCGGTCTCGGGCAACCCCTGCACACGCTGCCAGTGCTTGCCGAAATCGGCGGTGCGCCAGTTGCCGCCTTTCTCGGGCGCCCACACCACATGGGATGCATCGGCGGCGATGGCGATGTTGCCGGCGCCCTGCCCGGCTGGCGGCTCGCTGGCGAACGCCGTCCACTGCGTACCGCCATCGCGCGAATACAGCGCACGGATCTCGTCGTTGTGGCGATCGCGCACGGTGCCGCTGCGCACCACCCATTGCGCGGCCTGCCCGGCGGCATCGATGCTCTCACCATTGGTCAGGCGCGGGCCGGCGTACTGCAGCTGCGCACGCTCCAGATCGTCATGCCGGAAGCCGTCGATATCGCCCAGCGCACTGAGCAGATGCGCGCCCTGCATCGGGCTGAGCAGATCCAGCGGCACGGTCTCTTCCAGCCCCCGATCCTGGAACCACCACTGCAACGGCCGCTGCTGCCTGGCGAAATCCTGCAGGTTGCGCGAAGCCCAGATGCCGTAGCCGGTGACGAACAGCGCGTGGTTGCTGTCGAACGGATCGATCGCCAGCGCACCCATCCAGTGTGGCTTGGCCTGCGCGGTCCACGGCGCTGCGCTGTGATCGAACTGCGCGCCCGCCAGCAGCGGCGTCCAGCTGCGCCCGCCGTCGACGCTGCGGAACAGCTCATCGCGCGGGCTACGACGGCGGAAGGTGCTGGCCAGCAGCACCTGCGGCTGTTGCGGATCCACCGCCACCGCGCCCCAGCCGAAACCATCGCCGCTGGCCGGCTGCGCGATCGGGCTGATCTCGGTCCAGCGCCCCTGCGCCGCGGTGTATTTCCACAGCGCGCCGCCGGCCATCAGGTCCGGCCCGGGCTGGTCGCCGTAGCTCAGGTACCACTGCCCATCGCTGCCGCCGGCCATATGACTGGGACGCAGGCCCTTGGGCTGCCCGGCCACCGCCGACCAGCTGCGACCGGCATCGTCGGAGACATACAGACTGGCCTGCGCGGTGGACACGCCGACATAGATGCGCGGGGTCGGACGGCCGGCGCGGCCGCTGGCGCCATCGAAGACGACAAAGGCAATACCCACCGCCTGCTCGCGTCCGACATGATTGCGCGCCGTCGCGCCCGCCATTGCCTCGGCGGGAAATGCATCCACCCGCGCCCAGTGCGCGCCGCGATCGTCGCTGCGCCACAGGCCTGCATCGCGTGAGCCCAGCAACAGCACACGGCCATCGTGCGGGTCCACCGCCAGCCGTTCGCCATTGGCACGGCCCAATTGATTGCCGCCGAGTTTGAACGGCAACTCGGCACGCTCGAAACTGCGGCCGCGGTCGAACGAGCGCAGCACCGCGGCATTGCCGGCGCGCTCGTGCATATAGGTGCCCGCAGCCAGATACAGCGCCTGCGGGTCGGCAGGATCGACCGCGAACGCATCGATCCCCATCAGGTTCCAGTCGTCGGCGCCCAGCCAGTCGGTCAGCGCCACCCACTGCTGCGCGCGCGCATCCCAGCGGTAGGCACCACCGACATCGGTACGTGCATACGCAAGGTCGCGCTCGGCGGGATGAAACAGCACACCGGTGACGAATCCGCCACCGCCGATGGCGACGCTGCGCCATTGGTAAGGCCCCTGGGACGCCGGATCGGCGGCCTGCAGCGGCAGGATCGAAAGCGACAACAGCACCAGCAGTGCCAGCCATACACGGACCGGCCACATCGCTGCGGTAACGCGGCGCACAGTAGGCGGATCGATCACAGCGATCATTCCTCCGGCTCCTCTTGCGATCGACGGCCTGCCGTCGATAGGAAAAACACCGGCCCGACGGGCTGCCTGCACAGCTCGCCGGACCGGAGACGCACTTCCTACGGCGCGTTCTACAGGCTGGCCCGCAATGTCAGGCCATACCGACGATCGTTGATCACGAAGTCACGGTAGCGCGACTCGGTGCCCAGATAGCTTTCGCGACGGGTATCGAGCAGATTCACGCCATCGAGCGAAATCGACCACACATCATTGATGTTGAAACGCAGCGAGGCATCCAGCTGGCCGAAGCCCTTGTTGTAGACCGGCAGGTTGCCGGTGCCGTTGCCCGCGGTGGTCACCAGCCAGTCGCTGCGCCAGTTGTAGGCCACACGGCCCTGGAAGCGCGAGGTTTCGTAGCTGAGGATCGCGTTGTAGCTGTTCTTGGACAGGCCTTCCAGCGGCACGGTCAGCGCCTGGCCGTTGGTGTCGGTGGCGGTGGGGCTCGGCGCCTCGCTGTCGACATAGGTGTAGTTGGTCTGCAGGCCGAAGCCGCTCAGCCAGCCCGGCAGGAAGTCGAAAAACTGCGTGTAGCCCAGTTCCGCACCGCGGATCTTGCCGGCATCGCCGTTGACCGGACGGGTGATCTGCCAGACCTGGCCGTCGTAGACCTCGTTGAAGACCGCATTGGCGATGAAGCCTTCGACCTTCTTGTAGAACAAGGTGCCGTACATCATCGAGCCCTGGCCGAAGTACCACTCCAGCGCGGTGTCGAACTGGTCGGCCTTGACCGCTTCCAGACTCGGGTTACCCGCGGTACCGGTGAAGGTCGAGGCACCATTGGAGGTGCCGGTGCTCAGGCTCAGGTTTGGGTTGAGCCGGTCGAAGGTGGGACGGGAGATGCCGCGCGAGGCCGCAAAACGCCACTGCAGCTGATCGCTCAGCATCCAGCGCAGGTTCAAGCTGGGCAGCACGTCGGTATAGGTCTGCTGCGCATCCACCGGGATCAGTCCGCCGCCTTCGCTGTCGGTTCCGGTGCGCACGCCCTGCGAGCCCACCTCGGTCCGCACCACGCGCACGCCGATGTTGCCGTCGAACGGAATCGAGTCGCTGTCCACGCCGAAGCGCAGCACGCCATAGGCCGCGTAGGTCTTCTCGTTCTGCGTATTGATGTTGTTGGGCGCAAATTCCAGCGGGCTGGCACCGAAGGTAGCCAGGGTCTGCTCGTAGTTGGCCACTGCCGAGTCGGCAGCCGTCAGCGTGCGGCCGAAGGTGCTGCTCTCACCGCGGAAGAAGTCGGTGATCGGGTTGGTCACCAGACCGATGGTCGGGTACTGCGAGAACGGCGTGCCCGAGCAATCGTTGATGCACATGAAGCGGTAGATATTGCCCTTGGTCTCGGCATCGCGGTCGGTGTAACGCACACCGGCCTTGAAGCTGCGCACGAAGTCGCTGTCGAAGGCCAGGTCCATGTCGGCGCGCCAGGCGAACTCGGTGCCCTTGTTGTCGTCCTTGTTGTCCAGGTGCCAGCGCCAGCCGTCGTAGTTGTTGGCATCGGCCAGATAGCCTTCCGCGCCGCTGGCATCGGTCACCGACAGGCGCGGCAGATCGCCACGGAAGTCGACGTTGAACTGCGGGCTGGTGTCCTGCCCGGTGGCGACGATGTAGCGCGTGCCCTTGGTGGTGGCATCGACGTACTGGAAGTCGGTGCTCAGGGTCAGCTTCTCGTTGACCGTCCACTTGGCGCCCAGCGAGTAATCGGTGGTCACCGAATGCCGCTCGGTCAGGCTGGTGTTGGATTCGGTCGGCACGTTCTGGAACGAGCCATTGACGAACTCGTTGCGGTCGTTGACCTGGATGCCCGGCAAGCCCTGCATCGGGTTGGCGCCGGTCAGGGCGAAGAACGAATAGTCGTGCCAGCTGAAGTCGTAATCCGAACGCAGCACCTGCGTGTAGACCTCGACCGAATCGTTCGGACGCCACTGCATCGCGAACGCACCGGTCTTGCGCTCGCGCTCACCGATGGTGGTGTTGATGCCGGCGCCGTGCGGCACCGACACGCCCTGGCCTTCATAGCCCGGCAGATCGGTTTGCGTGTACCACGGCTCGATCGAGATGGTGTCCTGGCGGAACGGGCTCTTCTGCTGCGAGTAGTTCACCAGCAGGCCGATCTCGCCGATGCCGGTCTGCCAGCGATCGCTGAACAGGCCCGAGAACGCCGGCTTGCCGTCGTCGGCCAGGTCGTAATAGTTGTACTGGACGCTGCCGGCGATCTTGCGGCCGTCGTAGTAGAACGGCAGGCGCGTGCGCAGGTCGACGGTGCCGCCCAGGCCACCTTCGATCATGTCGGCCGAGGGATTCTTGTACACGTTGACGCCGCCGAGCAGTTCGGCCGACACGTCCTCGAAGCTCAGGCCACGGCCATCGTTGGCGGTGAAGATGTCACGGCCATTGAGTTCGGTGCGCACCTGGGTCAGGCCGCGGATGGCGATCGAGCTGCCTTCGCCGTAGTTGCGCGAGATTTGGATACCGGAGATGCGCTGCAGCGCCTCGGCGACGTTGTTGTCGGGCAGCTTGCCGATGTCTTCGGCAACGATGGAATCGACGATCTGCTCGGCATTCTGCTTGACCAGCTGCGCCTTGGTGACGCTGCTGCGCGTGCCGGTGACCTGCACCGTGTCGAGCTGCTGGGTGGTGGCGTCCTGAGCCGGGGTGGCTGTGGTGGTCGCGTCCTGCGCGTAGGCCTGCGTACTCAACAGCGTGGCCACACTGAGGGCCATCACGGAGCGGCGGAAATCACGGATCGAACGCTGACCCACAGTCCGGCCTGCCGGAATGTGGCGATGTTGCACTGACATGGTGCTCCCTCCCAGGACGCATGTACTTCTAATTTTTAGCGGGCCGGTGCGCGAACGCCCTGCCCGTCGTTGGTGCTGGCCCGCATCCGCCCACGACCGGAAGGCCGGGCGGTGCGATGCGTGGTAATCCTGACGAGGCTTACCTAGCGGCTGCGGCCGGAGCATAGGGCGGCGCTGATGTGCCACACCAATGAAATATTCCTGGAAAGGTATTCGTAAAACCTATAACAACGCCGACAAACCCGCTGGGTCTGGCATTGCGGATCCGGATGGCCGGAGCGGCCAAAGCGGGCTCAAGTCTGCGAGCCCGCGCACGGCAGTTCCGTGATGGCCCGCGCTTACCAGTTCATGCGCAGCACCAGCGAATAGCGCCGGTCGTTGACGAACGAGGAGCGCGTATACAGACGCGGATCCACCTCGCCGCCTTCGTACGAGGTCGGCCCCATCAGCACCTTGGTCACCGTGTTGGTCAGGTTGTTGGCCTGCACGCCCAGTTGCAGATGCTCGTTGAAGCGGTAGAAGAACGAGCCGTCGAGCTGGCCGTAGTCATCGGCCCAGGTCGGCAGACGGGTGGACGCATCGCTGGTGGTCAGCAGGTAACGCGAGCGCCAGTTGTAGGCCAGGCGCAGCGACAACGGGCCCTTTTCGTAGATGCCGGCCAGGTTGTAGCTGCGCCGCGACAGGCCTTCCAGCGGCAGCTCGACACCGGTGACGGTGGTATTGGTGTACGGGTCGGTGGCGGTGTTGGCGCCGCCCTGGCTGTCGACGAAGGTGAAGTTGGCATTGACGCCGAACCCGCTCAACCAGCCCGGCAACTGGTCGAAGAACTGGGTATAGCCCAGCTCCGCGCCGCGGATGGTGCCCTCGTCCATGTTGTACGGGCGCGTCACCAGCCAGGGGCGGTTGTCGTATACCTCGCTGCGGGTCTGGGTGGAGAAGTAATCCTTGACCTTCTTGTAGAACAGCGTGGCGTACAGCATGTCGCTGGTGTCGAAATACCACTCCAGCGCAGTGTCGAACTGGTTGGCCACCATCGGCTTGAGGTTCGGGTTGCCGGCGGTGCCGACAAAATCGGTCGCCTGGCCGGCGTCGTTGGTTTCCACGTTGAGCAACACATACGGCTGCAGCTGAGTGTAGTCCGGGCGCGCCATCGCCTTGGAGGCGGCAAAGCGCCACTGCAGGCTGTCGGTGAAGCGCAGCCGCAGGTTCAGGCTGGGCAGCACGTTGGTATAGCTGCCCTGAGAGTTGTTCTCGAAGTACTGCCCGGTATAGCGCGCCTGCAGTTCCGGCGAGACATTGAGCCCGGCCAGGTTCTGGAACTGGCCGAAGCCCTCGGCCTGGGTCTTGGTCTGCACCACGCGGATGCCGACGTTGCCGTCCACCGGCACGCCCCAGGCCTCGTCGTTGCCGAAGTACAGCGCCGCGTAGGCGGCCTGGGTGCGTTCGTGCTGGCGGTTGGTGTCCTGTGGCTGATAGGTGTCCGGCGCCCAGCCGTAGCCGCGCAGCGCCACGATCTGCTGGATCATCTGCGAGGCGGAGCGGTAGTTGTTGACCAGGCTGCTGTTGGGCACCACCAGCGTGGTCGGCACGTTCACCCCGCCGCGGAAGAAGTCGGAGAAGGTGAACAACGACGACTGGTCGGTCATGAACTCGGACATATTCGCCAAGCCGTTGCTGGTGCCCGGAATGGCGGCCCAGTTGTCGGAGATCACGCCCCAGTTGTAGCCGGAATTCTTGTTGATCTGATTGCGGTCGGTGGCGCGCATGCCGAAGCGCGCAAAGCGCAACCAGCTGCTGTCATCGAAGGTGTATTCCAGATCCACGCGCGTGGACAGCTGCCGCCCGCGGTTCTTGCCCAGATGGTCCATTGCCGCCGCCCAGAAGTAGTTGGACGGGTCCTGGGTAAAGCCCGGATTGGCGATCTGCACGCTGGGATACTTGCCCGACACGTCGTACGACAGGCCCGGCAGATAGGTCGCACTGAACACGGTGAAATCCAGCTGTTCGTTCTCCGACTCCACCAGCTGCATATCGCCCTTGATCTGCAGGTTGTCGTTGAAGAAATGGCTGAAGCCCACCGACATGTCGGTGGTGGTGGTGCGCTGTTCGGAATAGCGGTTATCGGTATTGAAGCGCACACCATCGCCGGTGAGCACCCCGCGCCACGAGCTGGATACCGGCGAGCCGCGCAGGAAGGCGCCGCGATCGTCGTAGTCGAAGGTGGTGCCCGGTGCCGGCGTGATGCTGTTGTTGCTGTCGTTGAAGAACGCGGCGCGCTCCTGCCAGTTCATCTCGTAGCGCGAGCGCAGGAACTGCGCATAGATCTCGGTGGCGTCACTGGGCTTCCACTGGAACGCCGCCGCGATCCCGTCGCGCTTGCGCTCGAAATCCAGCTGACGCCAGTTCACCCCACCCGGCACGAACACTTCGCTGCGCCCGCTGCCGGCCAGCACGGCCTCATCGGTCCGCCGCACGTACGGCTCCACCTGGATGCCGTCCGAGCGCGTGGCCAGCTCCGAATGCGCGACGTCGATCATGAAGCCCATTTCGCCGATGCCGGTGTTCCAGCGGTCGCTGAACAGGAACGAGGCCGACGGCTTGTACTTCTTGCTCATGTCGCCGTAGTTGTAATCGACATTGCCGCCGACGATCCGGCCCGGATTGTCGAACGGCATGCGCGTACGCAGATTGACCGTGCCGCCCAGCCCGCCTTCGATGATTTCCGCCGAGGGGTTCTTGTAGACGTCCACACCGGCCATCAACTCGGCCGGCACGTCTTCGAAGCTCAGCCCGCGGCCGCTGGCGGCGCTGAAGATGTCGCGCCCATTGAGTTCGCCGCGCACCTGGGTCAGGCCGCGGATCATCACGCCGCTGCCTTCGGCGGAGAAATGGTCCGGATCGCTGCGTGCGGCGAAGTGATCGATGGTCACGCCGCTGACGCGCTGCAGGGTTTCGGTGACGCTGCGGTCGGGCAAGGCGCCGATGTCTTCGGCACTGACCGAATCCACGATCTGGCTGGCATCGCGCTTGATCACCTGCGACTTGATCAGGCTGGCGCGCACGCCGCGCACTTCCACCGTGTCCAGATCCACCGCGCTGGTGCCGCCATTGGCGCTGGAGGCGGCCTGCGACGACTGCGCCTGTTGCGCATAGACGGGGGCGGCGAGCAGCAACCCGATGCTGACGGCCATGGCCGAATGACGCAAACGCGGGGTACGACGTGCGTGCACGCCCGTCCCTGCCGAGGCATGGCTTGAAAACTTGTACATCTGAATCCCTCCCAGGACGCAAGACGACTGAAGACTGGTTGTCGCGGCGCCGCGACGCGGCCCGCGTGATCACGGCGGAGCCGGCACGGACGCCTGCCCCTCCCTCTATCTGACGGTTTGCCCGCCGATCACCTGCCCGACTTCACGTGCGCTTCAGCGTGCGATCTGGCTCACAGATATAGGCGCGTGGTCTAGCGCCAGCCAATGAAAAATTCACAGCCTGGTATGCCGTGCCGGAATACAAATGGAAGAGCCCGCTTAACCGGCGGATTCCGGCCCGCGCAGACCGGGGTACAAACGCCGCGCGGTGGTGCGCAGCGCCTGCAGAATGCGCTCGGCCCCGGGCGGCAGGATGTAATCGCGCCGCCGGATGATGCCGAACGACTCCATGCGGACGCCCAGCTCGATCGGCAGCACGGTCAGCAGCTTGGCCTGGATCAGCGGCGCCACCGACTCCACCGGCAAGGCGGTCAGCATGTCGGTGCCACGCAACAGCGTGGAGGTCACCGGCAGCGACGAGGTCTCGATCGCATTGGTCGGCGTCTGCACGCCGTGCTCCATGAACATTGAATCCAGCCGCGCGCGCAGCACGCTGTCGGCCGGCGGCAGGATCCAGCCATGCCGCACCAGATCCGCATGCTGCAGGCCGGTCCGACTGGCCAGCGGGTGGCCGGCACGCGCGATCACCGAATGCGGCTCGTCGGCCAGCGGCTCGAACTCCAGCTCGCCCACGCCCTCCGGCCCCAGGATGCGGCCGATCACGATGTCCAACTGGCCGTCCAGCAACTTGGCCACTAGCGGGCGGCTGTAATCCATTTCCACCCGCACCAGGATGTCGGGGAACTCGCGCTTGACCTCGGCGATCGCCTGCGGCACCAGGTTAGTACCCGGATTGACCACCGTACCGATCGAGGCTTGGCCCATCCTCCCGGCGCGCAGCGCGGCGATTTCCTCCTGCGCCCGTCCGATCTCCGACATCGCCGCACGCGCACGCCGGATCAGCACATGACCGTACCAGGTGGGCTCCACCCCGCGGGCATGCCGCTCGAACAGTTTCACCCCCAGCATGTCTTCCATTTCCGCCAGCAGCTTGGAGGCGGCCGGTTGGGTCATGCTGGCGGCCTCGGCCGCGCGCAGCACCGAGCGTTGTTCGTGCAGATGCAGCAGCAGCAGGAGCTGGCGCGTCTTGAGGCGGGCAGCGTTGAACCAGGGAGTACCGGAATTTGCCATGGGGTATCGCCACGCAGCTGTATTCGTAGGAGGAATAGAATATGCCGAAAATTTCATTTGCAGCACATATCTCCCCGCGCGAGGCTATCGAACGCCGCAGCAGGAGCCCCTACCTCCCGGGCGCGGCCAGAACAGACGTGACCCATCTTCCACGAGATGGCAACACGCACGCCATGATTGCGGAGGTGGACGACGATGACGGCAACTTGCCGGCCAATTACAGGCCGTTGGAGTGCGCACGCAAGTGCGGCAGCCACCTCGTCGCGGCTGCCTGCCGCCCTCCGCGCGCTGCCGTGCAGCGCTGCAACTTCCCCCGACGCTGGCGCCCATCCGGGCGCTGACGGCCGCTTTCCGCTCTATCGCGAGTAACACGATGACCTCAGACACCACCGCCAGCCTGTTCGCCCTGCCGCTGATCGCCATCCTGCGTGGCATCACGCCGGAAGAAACGCTCGACCATGTCGGTGCACTGATCGACGCCGGCTTCGACGCGATCGAGATCCCGCTCAATTCGCCGCGCTGGGCCGAGAGCATCGCCCTGGCCCAGCAGACCTACGGCGAGCGCGCCTGGATCGGCGCCGGCACCGTGCTGCGCAACGACGATGTCGACACCCTGGCCGAGATCGGTGCGCGCTTCATCGTCACCCCGAATACGCGCCCCTCGCTGATCCGCCATGCGGTGTCGCGCGGGCTCACCGTGGTCGCCGGTTTCGCCACCGCCAGCGAGGCGTTCGACGCCATCGATGCCGGCGCCACGATCCTGAAGCTGTTCCCGGCAGCCACCTATGGCGCCGCGCATGTGCGCGCGCTGCGCTCGGTGCTGCCCAAGCACATTCCGGTCTACGTGGTCGGCGGCGTCAGCCCGCAGACCCTGGCCGGCTTCCTTGCCCAGGGCGCCGCTGGCGCCGGCATCGGTGGCGAACTGTACAAACCCGCGCAATCGCTCGAAACGACCCAGACGCATGCACGCGCCTTCGTGCAGGCCTACCAGGAACTGCAAGGATGAAGATCACCCGCCTCACCACCTACCATGCCGCACCGCGCTGGCTGTTCCTCAAGGTCGAAACCGACGAGGGCATCACCGGCTGGGGAGAGCCGGTCATCGAAGGCCGCGCGCGCTCGGTGGAAGCCGCCGTGCACGAACTGGCCGGCTACGTCGTCGGCAAGGATCCGGCGCGCATCAACGACCTGTGGCAGACCATGTACCGCGCCGGTTTCTACCGTGGCGGCGCCATCCTGATGAGCGCCATCGCCGGTATCGACCAGGCCTTGTGGGACATCAAGGGCAAGGCCCTGGGCGTGCCGGTGTACGAGCTGCTGGGCGGGCTGGTGCGCGATCGCATGAAGACCTATCGCTGGGTCGGCGGCGACCGCCCGGGCGCGATCATCCAGCAGATCACCGACTACCGTGCGCTGGGCTTTGACACCTTCAAGTTCAACGGCACCGAGGAAATGAAGCTGATCGACAGCGCGCGCGCCGTCGATGCCGCCGTGGTCAAGGTCGCCGAGATCCGCGAAGCCTTCGGCAACAGCATCGACTTCGGCATCGACTTTCACGGCCGCGTCGGCGCGCCGATGGCCAAGGCGCTGCTGCGCGAGCTGGAGCCGTTCAAGCCGCTGTTCGTCGAAGAACCGGTGCTGGCCGAGCAGGCCGAGTACTACCCGCGCCTGGCCGCGAGCACCTCGATTCCGCTGGCGGCCGGCGAGCGCATGTTCTCGCGCTTCGAATTCAAGAACGTGCTGTGCGCCGGCGGTATCGGCATGGTGCAGCCGGACCTGTCGCATGCCGGCGGCATCACCGAGTGCGTCAAGATCGCCGCGATGGCCGAAGCCTACGATGTCGGCTTCGCCCCGCACTGCCCGCTCGGGCCGATCGCGCTGGCCGCCTGCCTGCACGTGGACTTCGTTTCGCACAACGCGGTGCTGCAGGAACAGAGCATCGGCATCCACTACAACGAAGGCGCCGACCTGCTCGATTACGTCATCAATAAAGACGATTTTCAGTGTGTCGATGGCAGTATCGCCGCGCTGCCCAAACCCGGGCTCGGTGTGGAGATCGACGAAGACATGCTCAAGCGCGCAAACGAAAATCCGCCGGACTGGCGCAACCCGGTCTGGCGTCACAGCGATGGCAGTATCGCCGAATGGTGAGCACGCCAGAACACACCGCCGTGCTGGCGGTCGACAGCCGCTGCACGCATGGCGAAGGCGTGCTGTGGTGCGAGCAACGTGAAGCGCTGTACTGGGTGGACATCAGCGAGAAGCGGCTGTGGCGGCATCATCCGCACAGCGCACACACGCAGTACTGGACGCTGCCGGACCGCCCCGGTTGCCTCGGCCTGATGGACGACGGCCGCGTGATGATCGCGCTGGCCAAGTCGGTCTGCATCGCCGACCCCGACAACGCCGACGCCGACACGCTGCCGCTCGAGCACCTGGCCGATATGGAAGTCGACAACCCGCACACGCGCAGCAACGACGGCCGCGCCGACCGTAACGGCAACCTCGTGTTCGGCACCATGGACGAGCACGACCACAAGGCCGCACGCGGCGCGATATACCAGTTTTCGCTGCGCCACGGCCTGCGTGCGTTGCCGCTGCCGGGCGTGTCGATCCCCAACTCGATCTGCTTCAGCCCCGACGGCCGCACGCTCTATTACTGCGACTCGCTGCGCCCGCAGATCCTGTGCTGCGATTACGACGCCGACACTGCGCAGACCAGCAACGTGCGCGTGTTCACCACGCTGGATCGCGACAATGCCGAGCCGGACGGCTCCATCATCGACAGCGAAGGCCATCTGTGGAATGCGCAATGGCGCGCCTGGCGCGTGGTGCGTTACCGCCCCGACGGCAGCATCGAGCGCATCGTGCAGTTGCCGGTCAAGCACCCCACCTGCAGCGCCCTCGGCGGCGCCGCGCTGGACCGCCTGCACGTGATCAGCTCGCGCCTGGACCACAGCGCCGAAGAACTGGCACGCACGCCGGAAGCCGGCGGTCTGTACGTCTGCGACGTGCCGATCAAGGGCCTGCCCGAGAGCCGGGTGGCCAGCGCATGATCGCCATCGACTGGGGCACCAGCAGCCTGCGTGGCTACCTGCTCGCTGCCGACGGCACGGTGCTGGAGCAACGCCGCGGCAGCGACGGCATCCTGGCCTGCCAGGGCCGCTTCGCCGAGGTGCTGAGCACGCTGATCGACGGCTGGGATGGCCCGCTGCTGCTGTCGGGCATGATCGGCAGCCGCAATGGCTGGGTCGAGCAGGCCTATCTGCCCTGCCCGGCCGATACCGCCGCCCTGGCGCAGGCGATGCGCAGCTACACCGACCTGCTGCCCGGGCGCACGCTGTGGTTCGTCCCCGGCGTAAGCACCGGCGAGCAGCACGGTGTGCCCGATGTCATGCGCGGCGAGGAAACACAGCTGGTCGGCCTGATCGCCGCACTCGGCGATGGCGAGCACGTCGCCTGCCTGCCCGGCACCCACAGCAAATGGGCGCAGATCGCGCACGGCCAGCTGACCGGTTTCGCCACCGTCATGACCGGCGAGCTGTATGCGGTGCTGCGCCAGCACAGCATCCTGGGCAAGCTGATGCAGGACGACCCTGCGGACCTGGACACCGACGCCTTCGCGCAAGGCGTCGACCGCAGCGCCGCGCCCGGTGGCCTCAGCCACCACCTGTTCGGCGCCCGCACGCTGGGCCTGTTCGACCGCCTCACCGCCACCGCGCTGCCGTCCTACCTCTCGGGCCTGCTGATCGGCCACGAACTGCGCGAGCAGCGCGGCAGTCACGCCACCGTGCACCTGGTCGGCAGCCCCGGCCTGGCGCAGCGCTACGCGCTGGCGCTGGCGCAGTTGGGCGTGCGGACGCAGCTGCATCGGGAAGATCTGGCTGCCACGGGATTGTTCGCACTGGCCAGGCAGCGCGGGCTGGCCTGACCGGAGACGGTCAGGACCGCGCCGCGCGGCCAGGGCTGGAGGCCGACAAATCCCGGCCAACCCCACACCGGCCACCGGACTGCTTTAGAATTGACAGGCTAAACGCCGGATTCCGCCATGCCTTTTGTTGTCACCGAAAACTGCATCAAGTGCAAATACACCGACTGTGTCGAGGTCTGTCCGGTGGATTGCTTCCATGTCGGCCCGAATTTCCTGGTCATCGACCCGGATGAGTGCATCGACTGCACGCTGTGCGAGCCGGAATGCCCGGCCAATGCGATCTACCCGGAAGACGACGTCCCGGCAGGTCAGGAAGGCTTTGTCGCGCTCAACGCCGAGCTGGCCAAGGCCTGGCCGGTGCTGACCGTGCGCCAGGAGCCGCTGCCCGATGCCGCCGAGTGGGACGGCAAGCCGAACAAGCTGCCACTGCTGCAACGCTGAAACGGCGCCTGGTAGCATCCAGCCGGCGACAACGCAGCGATAAAGCGATACCACGCACCAGAACGCAAAACGGGCGCCCGAAGCGCCCGTTCTGCTGTCTGCAGTTGCTGCAGCGGCCTCAGCCGCCCAGCTTGCCCTTCAACGCCGTGATGACCGCCACCGGCGCTGCCGCAGTGGCCGGCATGCCGCGCGGATCCACCGCTGACACATAGCTGCCGGCTTCGACCTTCACCACGCGCACCAGGAAGCTGGAGCCTTCGTAGCTGACGTCGTAGGAACCGAGCATCTGCGCCTTGCTGGCGATGGTCAGGCCGGGAATGTCGGCCAGCGCCGCGCCAACCTTGGCGAACACCTCGTCGCGCTCGCCCGGCACGGTGAAACCGCTGTTGGCGCTGGCGGACGGTGGCGCCGAAGTGTTTTGCTGCGCGCTCGATGCCAGCGTCGGCACCTTCATCGCACCGGAGGTGTCGGGCAGGTTCAGATCCGGCGGCACTTCCAGCGGACGGGCTTCCGGGGCCAGCGCGTAGTCACCGCGTGCGCCCTTGTGGAACCAGCTGCAACCGCTCGTGGCGGCGACGGTGGCGGTCGCCAGCAACGCGAGCGAGAGCACGCGGACGGGGGAAACGGAATGACGCATCGATAAATCTCCTGGGTCAGGCCGCGAGCATTTCGCGGCTGGAAAGCGCTTCCAACGCAACAGCGTCGGCGGCAAGGCGGTCGGCGGCAGGCTGGTGCGCCGCAGAAAGGGGCAGTAACGGCAGGCGCAGGCCGTGCCCGATCCCGGCGCGCTGCAGCAGCGCCTTGACCGGGATGGGATTGGATTCGATCCCGCAGAAACTGTGGTACTCGCTCAGGCGTGCGTCCCACGTGGTGGCCGCCTCGCGCTGACCATCGCGGGCCAGATCGCACAGCCGCCGGTACGCCGACGGCAACGCGTTGGACGCCACCGAAATCAGCCCGTCGGCACCGGACAGCATCGCCTGCGCGGCGCTGCCATCGTCACCGCTGAGCACGACGAAGGACTCGCTGCGCAGCGCCACCAGCGCGGCGACGCGCTCCGGCTCGCTGCGCGCTTCCTTGATACCGACGATATTCGGATGGCCGACCAGTGCGGCAACCGTCTCCGGCAACAGATCGCATCCGGTGCGGCCGGGCACGTTGTACAGCACCACCGGCAGCCCGCCGTTGTCGGCAACCGCCTGGAAATGTGCCTGCAGCCCGGCCTGGGTCGGACGCACGTACGGCGGCGTCACCACCAGCGCGTACTGCGCACCCAGCGCCGCAGCGCGGCGCGTCTGCGCGATGGTCTTGGCGGTGCCCGACAGGCCGGTACCGGCCAGCACCGGCACACGGCCGGCCACCTGCGCGGCGGCGGCACGCAACAAGGTGTCGTACTCCTCGTCGCTCAATGCCGCGGCCTCGCCGGTGGAACCGGCGACGACGATTCCCTGCACGCCGCCGTGCAGTTGCTGTTCCAGCAACCGCCGCCAGGCATCCAGGTCGAGTGCGCCGTCCGGACCGAAAGGGGTCGCCAGCGCGGTGATGATGCCGGAAAGGGACAAGATTCTGCTGCTCTTACGTGACAGGAAAGGCCCGCGCGCACGCGGGTTGTGGCCGCCTGCATGTTACTTGCGGCGCGAAACCACGGGCAAGTATGCTGGTCACCGCCAGGGCGCCTGCCCGGGCGGCCATTCAGCCTGATGCAATGCCGGAAGCCCCTTTGACCGACTCGACTCCCCGGCCTTCGCCGACCGAAAACCACCTCCTGATCAACGCCTATACGACGCATCCGGAGTCCCCCCTGTTGCCCGTCACCCGCCGCATCGCCGACAGCGGCTGCAATCTCGTGGACGCCCGCCTGGCCACGGTGGGGCGCGATGTCTCGGTCACCGCCCTGGCCACCGGCTCCTGGGATTCGGTCGCCAAGCTCGAAGCGATGCTGACCCGGCTCGAGCGCGAGGAAGGCCTGAAGCTGGTGTGGTACCGCACCGGCCCCAAGCAGACCCAGTCCAACCTGCTGCCCTACATCGTCGAAGTCATCGCAGCCGACAAGCCGGGCATCCTGTTCCAGCTGGCCGATTTCTTCGACCGCCAGGGCATCACCATCGAGAACCTGCAGAGCACGCGCTACCGCGCCATGCAGACCGGCGCGGAGATGTTCTCGGCGCAGGTGACCATCGGCGTGCCGGCCAACATGCACATCGCCGCGTTGCGCGATGATTTCCTGGAATTCTGTGATCACCTCAATCTCGACGCGATCATGGACCCGATGAAGTTCTGAGGCAGACGTTCCGATGGCCATTGCCCTTTCCGCCCTGAAACAGATGTTCGAGCACATCCGCTCCGAGACCGACTGGAATCTCGACGGGCCGTTGCGCTGGGAATACTTCTTCGCCGACCCGGCGCAGCAACCGCTGCAACACCTCGCCGAGCAACTGACCCGGGACGGCTATCGGGTCATCGACATCTTCCTCGGCGAACGCGACGAAGACGATGGCGACGACGAAGAGTCCTACTTCCTGCACGTGGACAAGCTGGAACAGCACACCATCGAGTCGCTGAATCAGCGCAATGCGCAGTTCGATGCGCTTGCCAAACGTTTCCATGTGGCTGCTTATGATGGGATGGACGTCGGCCCGGCTTGACCGCGCCGTACGCCCCTCCACTTAGGGCTGAGCAACGATGACCGACGCTGTATTCGAACTACCTGCTGCAAGCTTCGACCTGCCACTGTCGCTGTCCGGCGGCACCCAGACCACGCTGCGCGGCTATGCCGGCAAGTGGGTGGTGCTGTACTTCTACCCGAAGGACAGCACGCCTGGCTGCACCACCGAGGGCCTGGATTTCAACGCGCTGCTGCCGCAGTTCACCCAGGCCGGCGCGGTCGTGCTGGGCGTCTCGCGCGACTCGGTGAAGTCGCACGACAATTTCTGCGCCAAGCAGGGATTTACCTTCCCGCTGGTCAGCGATGGCGACGAGGCCCTGTGCCGCGCCTTCGACGTGATCAAGGAAAAGAACATGTACGGCAAGCAGGTGCTCGGCATCGAGCGCAGCACCTTCCTGCTGTCGCCCGAAGGGGTGGTGGTGCAGGCCTGGCGCAAGGTCAAGGTCGCCGGCCACGCCGACGCCGTGCTGGCCGCGTTGCAGGCGCACGCCAGACAGTGACGCCCCCTGGTTTCCCGTGTCCTCCATCACCCTGCCCTGCAGGCGTGATGGCTCGCCCCTGCTCCATCACTTGGAAGACCCAATGACCCGAGGCAAGCGCATCTACGTGCTGGACACCAACGTGCTGATGCACGATCCCACCGCGCTGTTCAAATTCGAGGAACACGATGTGTTCCTGCCGATGCAGGTGATCGAGGAACTCGACAACGCCAAGAAGGGCACGTCCGAAGTCAGCCGCAATGCGCGCCAGGTCAGCCGCTTCCTGGACGAACTGCTGGAGAACACGAATGCCGAGCAGATCCAGGCCGGCATCCTGCTCAGCCATCCGCAGGGTATCCAGCTCAAGGGCCAGGCGGCGATCGGCCGGCTGTATTTCCAGATCCATCCGATCGACCCGGGCCGCACCTTCGGCGCGATGATCCCGGACAACAAGATCCTGGCCTCGGTGCTGGCGCTGTGCGAAGAGCATCCGGATGTGCCGGTCATTCTGGTGTCCAAGGACATCAACCTGCGCATCAAGGCCTATATCAGCGGCCTGAACGCGGAGGACTACCAGAACGATCGCGCGCTGGACGATTTCAGCCTGCTGTTCACCGGCGCCATCGAGCTGCCGGACAACTTCTGGGAAAAGCACAATCAGGACCTGCGCAGCTGGAACGAGCGTGGCCGCACCCATTACGAGATCGTGCTGGCCGAGGACGAAGACTGGTATCCGAACCAGTACCTGTACCTGCCGGGCGAGGACGAAGTGGAGCTGCGCGTGGCCAAGGTCGGCGGCGGCAAGGCCACGCTGTGCCTGGTCGACGATTTCCGCAGCGGCCAGCATGCGGTCTGGGGCATCGTGGCGCGCAACCGCGAGCAGAACTTCGCGCTCAATGCCTTGATGGACCCGGAAATCGACTTCGTCACCCTGCTCGGCACCGCAGGCACCGGCAAGACCCTGCTCGCCCTGGCCGCCGGCCTGGCGCAGACGATGGATCAGCAGCGTTACCGCGAAATCATCATGACCCGCGCCACCGTCAGCGTCGGCGAAGACATCGGCTTCCTGCCCGGCACCGAGGAAGAAAAGATGACGCCGTGGATGGGCGCACTGACCGACAACCTGGAAGTGCTCACCCACAACCAGGACGGCGGCGCCTGGGGGCGTGCGGCCACCAACGACCTGCTCGCCAGCCGCATCAAGATCCGCTCGATGAACTTCATGCGCGGGCGCACCTTCCTGTCGCGCTACCTGATCCTGGACGAGGCGCAGAACCTCACCCCCAAGCAGATGAAGACACTGATCACCCGTGCCGGCCCCGGCACCAAGATCGTGTGTCTGGGCAATGTCGAACAGATCGACACGCCCTACCTCACCGAAACCACCTCCGGCCTGACCTATGCGGTGGATCGCTTCAAGGCCTGGCCGCACAGCGCGCATATCACGCTACGGCGCGGCGAGCGTTCGCGTCTGGCCGACTTCGCCTCGGAGGTGCTGTGATGCACAGGCTGCGCGGCGCGGCGGCACTCGCCGTGATGGCACTGGCCGGCTGCGCGACCACGCCGCCGCCAGCGAGCGTGCCGACCAACCTCAAGAACGGGCAGTCCTGGGTCATCACCCGCCAGGGCATCGCCGAGCAGGTGCTGGACACCTGCTCGCGCGACAGCCCGGCGCGGCATCCGGGCCAGATCACCGGCTACTGGACACCGAGCCAGCAGCAGATCGAACAGCTCGAATCCCGGCAGGACGCATTGACGCCGACCATCCCCGAGCCGCGCGATTTCGATCGCCAGTACGTGGGCGTGGTGGTCCAGGGCCAGCAGCTGATCTACATCAACGCCTTCAAACTCCCGAACGATCCGCCGGTGAAACCGGCCAAGGAAGCGATCCGGGTGTGCGATGGCGGTAGCGCCTTCTGGGGTGCGTTGTACGATCCGCAAACCGGCGCGTTCTCGCAGATCGCCGTCAACGGTACGCCCTGACCCGCGATGGGCCTGCTGCTGCCGCGCTGGGTCTGGATCGGCGCGGTAGCGTTATCGGGCGTGGCCGGCATGGTCAACGTGGTCGGCTACCTGGGCTCCGAGCATCAGGTGGTCAGCCACCTCACCGGCACCACCAGCCTGCTCGGCGTGGCCCTGGTGCAGAACAGCGCACCGGAGATCGGCTTTCTCTGGGGCATCCTGATCGCCTTCTGCGCAGGCGCCATGCTCAGCGGCCTGATCATCCAGGACGATGTCTTGCGGCTGGGACAGCGCTACGGTGCGGCGCTGCTGCTCGAAGCGCTGCTGTTGCTGGCCGCAATCCCACTGTTCAAGCTGCACCATGTCGGCGGCGCGTTGGTCGCCGCAGGCGCCTGCGGCCTGCAGAACGCCATGGCCACCACCCTCAGCGGCGCAGCGGTCCGCACCACCCATCTGAGCGGCATGTTCACCGACCTGGGCATCGGCCTGGGACATCTGCTGCGCGGGCGCCCGCTGCAGGTGCGCCGGCTCACGCTGAGCGGACTGATCATCGGCGGCTTTCTCGGCGGCAGCATGCTCGGCACCTGGCTGTTCCAGCGCTGGCACTACGACGCGCTCTACCTGCCGGCGGGCCTGACCGGAGTGACCGGTGCCGGCTACGTTGGCTATCTGCAGTGGCGTCGCTGGCGCACGCGCTGATCCGCACATCCGCCAGACAGCAGTGCAGAATCCCCCCATGACCACGTCCAGCACGCTGTCCGCCCTGACCATCGCCGGCTCCGATTCCGGCGGTGGTGCCGGCATCCAGGCCGACCTCAAGACCTTTGCCGCGCACCGCGTGCACGGCTTGTCGGCGATCGCCGCATTGACCGCGCAGAACACCCGCGCCGTCACTGCCGTGCATATCCCCCCGGTCGCGTTTCTGCGGGCGCAGATCGATGCCTGCTTTGCGGACTTCGAAATTCAGGCAGTCAAACTCGGCATGCTCGCCAACGCCGAGGTCATCCATTGCGTGGCCGATCTGCTCGAAACCCATCGCCCACCGTTCGTGGTGCTCGACCCGGTGATGGTGTCCACCAGTGGCGCCCGCCTGCTCGAAGACGCCGCGCTGGAGGCCCTGCGCGCGCGTCTACTGCCGCTGGCCACGCTGATCACACCGAATACGCCCGAAGCCGAACTGCTGACCGGCCGCCGCATCGACGATGCCGACGCCGCCGAGCATGCCACCGCCGCCCTGCTCGAACTCGGCGCCAACGCGGTACTGCTCAAGGGTGGTCACCTGCACGAGGGCGCGCGGGTGATCGACCGTTTCGATGACGGTGTCACCCAGGACGTGTTCATGCATCCGCGCCTGCAGGTCGATGCGCATGGCACCGGCTGCAGCCTGTCGGCGGCCATTGCCGCGCAGCTGTGCCAGGGCCTTTCCCTGCTCAACGCCTGCGAAGCGGCCATCGACTACATCGCGCGCGCCATCCGCCTTGGCCACAGCCCCGGTCACAGCGAGGTGCTGGTGCTGGACCATTTCGGCGCCGCGCCCAGCCCATGAGCGTGCAGGCCAGCACGCTCGCCGTGACCGCAGCGGATGGACATGCCTGGCAGGTGCTGCGCCACGCACCGGCGCGGCCGATCGCCAGCCTGCTGTGGCTGCCGGCACTGGGCGTTGCCGCCCGGCACTACCAGCCGTTCGCGCACGCCTTGGCGAGCGCTGGCATTGCGGTGTATCTGCACGAGTGGCGCGGCAACGGCAGCAGCACCCTGCGCCCCTCGCGCGAGCACGACTGGGGCTATCGCACGCTGCTTGCCGACGATATCCCCGCCAGCCGCGCGCTGCTCGACCTGCATGACCCGCAGCTGCCGTGCGTGCTGGGCGGTCATAGCCTGGGCGGCCAGCTGGCTTGCTGCCATACCGCGTTGCAGCCGGCACGGATTGCGCAGCTGTGGCTGGTCGCCAGCGGCTCGCCGTACTGGCGCAATTTTCCGGTGCCGATGCGCTACGGCCTGCCGCTGATCTTCCGGCTGCTGCCATGGCTGGCACGCACGCAAGGCGTGCTGCACGGGCGAAGGCTCGGTTTCGGCGGCACCGAGGCGCGCAGCCTGATCGCCGATTG
Organism: Xanthomonas sp. NCPPB 3218; assembly: GCF_056725185.1. NCBI lineage: Bacteria > Pseudomonadati > Pseudomonadota > Gammaproteobacteria > Lysobacterales > Lysobacteraceae > Xanthomonas > Xanthomonas sp. NCPPB 3218. Next base: position 2,041,929 of record NZ_CM161516.1, on the reverse strand, counting down.
GGCGCAGGTCGGTCGCAGCAATCGCTATCGTGCGGCAGGCACATCGTGGGATCTCGAGCAGGCGTTGGGCCAACTCGACATGCCGATCAGCGCAGTGACCTTCGCACGCGACCGCTTCGGCCCGCCCGGCGCCTTGCAGGCCTTGCTGCAGAAAATGCCGCAGGCACGTGCCGAACGTGTTGCCTTGGACGATGCGCAACTGGGCGCGCGCAGCGATCACTTCGCATGGATGAAGACGCCTGCCGCCGTGGCCGCCGCGCTGCGCCGGTGTCTTGGCGATGAGGGTGGCGACAATCGAATGTCACAAAGGGATTGACGAGGACTCCGGGCATCCGCATAATTCCGCTCCTGACGACGCGCCCGTAGCTCAGTTGGATAGAGTACCTGGCTACGAACCAGGCGGTCGGGAGTTCGAATCTCTCCGGGCGCACCATCTTCAGAACAATAAGAGACAGCCTTCAACCGCTGTCTTTTTAGTTACAAGGATTCGATCGCACTGCGACGGATCTGCGAGTTGGAAATGCAAGTCAAAACAAGATAATGCGCCCGTAGCTCAGTTGGATAGAGTACCTGGCTACGAACCAGGCGGTCGGGAGTTCGAATCTCTCCGGGCGCACCAATCTTGAAGAAAACGACCAGCTTGCTGGTCTTTTTTTTTGCCTGTCGTTCGAGCGCATGACGTAGCCGCGCTGTTACCACGTAGCGAACGCGACGCAGCAACTGCCAAAGACCAGCACGCCCGCCGCAGGACATCGCGTCACTGCGGTCAGGCCACTGCGCCCAGCACATCATTGGTACGGGCAACCACCGCCACCGGCAGCAGCGAGGTCACCGGATGCCCGGCGTCGCGCCATGCATCCAGCCCACCCAGCAACGGCCGCACGTCGCCATATCCGCGCTCGCGCATCCGACCGGCCAACCACGCCGCCGACACCTCGTCCGGACACGCGCAATAAATCACCACGCTGCGATCGCGCGGCACGCTGGCCAGGATCTGCGCGAGCTGCCGCTCGTCGGCAAACACCGCGCCGGGAATCGTGTACGGCTGCAGATCGCGATGGCCCGGCGCACGGATATCCAATACCGTCGGCCGTAGCGCTTCGTCGCCATCCAGCAACGGCACCAGTTCGTCCACCGCAATACGCGCGTGCTCCAGCGAGCGCAGCAAAGCATGCCGCCGCCACCAACGCCAGCCGACGTAGCAGGCCAGCAACACGGCCAGCACGACCACCGCACCAGAACCCAGATCCGACAGCAACGCGAGCACGTCCTGGACCTGATGCGCGAACAGCGCGCCCAGGCTCAGCCCGACGAACGCCCACAGCGACGCACCCAGGGCGTCGTAGCGCAGGAATGCCGCCGGGCGCACCCGCATCGCACCGGCCATCGGCACCGAGACCATCGACAGACCGGGCACGAACTTGGCCACCGCCAATACCCGCACACCCCAGCGCGAGAAGAACCGCTCGGTCTTCTTCATGCAGGTATCGCGCGACAGCGACAGCCGGCACAGCGACTGCAGGGTGCGGTTGCCGAAACGGCGGCCTGCCAGATACCAGGCCAGGTCACCGAGCAGACTTGCCAGCACCGACACAGCCAACGCCAGCAATCCGGCCAGCCAGGCGTCGCTCCCGCCCTGCAGCGCGTAGCCGGCACCAACCAGCACCAGGGTCGGCAGCGCCGGCACCGGCAGGCCCAGCGACAACGCCAGCACGTTGGCAAAGACCAGCGCCAATCCGTACTGTTCGATCAAGCCTTGCATGCGGCGACCCTGCGCGACGGCGAGGGCCCATTATCCGCCCTTCCTCACACGCGCGGCTGCCCGCCGGCGACGGAACGATACGTTTCGGCAAGCGACTGCAACCAGCCATCGAACAGTCCATCGCGGCGCAGTGCGCGCCGCCACCAACCCAGTGCCTCGCCCTCCTCGCCCGGCCGCCACGCCAGGTAGAAGGTTTCATCGGGTTTACGGGGCTCCACCTGCAGCGCACACAGCCGCCCGTCCTGCAGCGCGCCGCGCGCATACGGCTCGGGCAGAAAACCGTAGCCGGCACCGGCCAGCTGCAACTGCAGCTTGGCCTGCATGTCCGGCACGGTGAGCACATCGCGCGCGGAGAGTAGGCCCACCGTGCGTGGCAGCAGACGCCGCGCCGAATCCGCCACCGCGATCGCACGGTGTTCGGCCAGCTCGGCCGCGCCCAGCAGGCCGGTGCCCGCCAGCGGATGCGTGGAGGCCACCGCGAACACGAAGCCCAGCGTGCCGATCGTCTCGGCGACATAGCCGCCACCGCTCGGCCCCTCGCCCGCCGCCACGATCAGGTCCACGCGCCGATCCAGCAGCGCCTCCCAGCTGCCGGACAAGGATTCGCTCACCACGCGCAGGCGGGTGCTGTCGGCCACCGTGTAGAAGTCCAGGATCTGCGCCTGCAGCAAGGCCACCGGCAGGATCGCATCCAGCCCGATCGCGAAGTCCGACTCCCAGCCCGACGCCACCCGCCGCACCCGCACCTCCAGCTCCTGCGCGGCCCGCAGCAGCTGCCGCCCTTCGCGCAGCAGTTCGCGCCCGGCCTGGGTCGGTGTCGCCTTCGGCCCGACCCGCTCGAACAGCTGCACGCCCAGATCGTCCTCCAGCTTGGAGACCGTGTAGGAAATCGTCGACGGCACCTTGAACAACACCTTGGCCGCAGCCGCGAACGAGCCGCGGCGGTCGATCGCATCCAGAATCTGCAGTGCTTCCAGGCTGATTTTCATTGTTCGATTTTTTCGATGGTAGCGACCAAATCTACTCGCTTTTTGGCGCCGGCGCGGAGGTAGAGACTAGCCATCAAGCCGCCGGGACACCGACTCATTCCCTGGCGACACCAACCCTTTCAAGGAGAAGCAGCATGTTGAATGTCCGCAAGAGCGAAACCCGTGGCCGCGCCGAACATGGCTGGCTGTCCTCGCGCCATACCTTCTCCTTCGCCAGTTACCACGACCCGCGCCACATGGGCATCGGCCCGCTGCGGGTGATCAACGAAGACAAGGTGACCCCGGGCGAAGGCTTCGGCACCCATGCCCACCGCGACATGGAGATCATTTCCTACGTGCTGGGTGGCGCACTGGAGCACAAGGACAGCATGGGCACCGGCTCGGTCCTGCACTACGGCGATGTGCAGCGCATGAGCGCCGGCAGCGGCGTTACCCACAGCGAGTTCAATCACTCCGCCAGCGAACCGGTGCACTTCCTGCAGATCTGGGTGATGCCCGAGCGCAGCGGCATCGAGCCCAGCTACGAGGAGAAGCATTTCGATGCCGACAGCAAGCGCAACCAGCTGCGCCTGATCGCCTCGCCCGGCGGCGAGCACGGCTCGCTGCGCCTGCATCAGGACGCGCGCCTGTATGCCTCGATCCTCGACGGCGAGGTGCGTCTGCAGCAGCCACTGGCCGAGGGCCGCATCGGCTACGTCCAGGTGGCGCGCGGCAGCCTGAGCGTCAATGGCCAGGCGCTGTCGGCCGGCGATGCGTTGCAGATCACCGGCGAGCCGGAGATCGTGCTGGCCGATGCACGCGATGCGGAAGTGCTGGTGTTCGATCTGCCGAGGTAAGCGCCACCAGCTCAGCGTATGGCGTGCCGCAGACCAGGCGGCACGCTGCGCACTGGGGATCGGCCGATATCAAAAAGCCCGCTTCCGGCGGGCTTTTTTTGTGCTCAGGCACCTCTGCTTGCAGGGCAGCTGCGACGACGCCGCGCATCGACAATCCCGCGCAGCACTCTGCGCGGGATCATGCCGCCTGCGGCTTGGCAGGCCTGACAAGCGACTTGCTCGCGGGTTCGCTGCGCACGGCAGCCGCCTCCGCCGCGCCATCGCTGTCGCCATTGACCAGCGCAAACAGCGCATCGGCATCGGCTTCCAGCACACGCGCCGAGCGCGCCAGATCGTCGACCATCTGCGCCTGGTCGCGCGCCTGCACACCGATCGATTGCAGCGCGGTGTTGGCGGTGGAAATGTCCCGCGCCTGCTCCTGACTGGCAGCGGCAATCTGCTCCACGGTCGCGGTGACCCGCAGCACCGAGCTGACCATGTCCTGCATCACCGCCCCGGCCTGCTCGGCCAGGCGCGAACCATCGCCCACCTGGTCGGCTGCATTGTCGATCAAGCCCCGAATTTCCTTCGCCGAGACACTGCAGCGCTGCGCCAGGCTCCGCACCTCGGTCGCCACCACGGCAAATCCACGCCCCTGCTCGCCAGCGTGTGCCGCTTCCACGGCCGCATTCAAGGCCAGGATATTGGTCTGGAACGCGATGCCGTCGATCACCTCGATGATCTGGCCGATACGATCGGTAGCCGAGCGTATGCCGGCCGTGGTCTTGACCATGTCGGCGATGACGGTAGCGCCGCGTCGGGCAACATCGGCCGATGCCTCGGCCATGCGCTGCGCCGAGCCGGCACTGTCGGAATTGCTGCGTACGGTCTCTGCCAGCTGATCAATGGTGGTCGAGGTCTGCGCCACGGCTGCCGACTGCGTTGACGAGCGGCTCACCAGGTCCTGGTTGCTGACCGAAATATGGTGCGCCTCGCGCTGCACGTTCTGCGCAATGCTCATGGTCTGCTGCATCAACTGACGCATGCGCTCGGCCGAGCGCACCTGATCGGTGACATCGGTGGCGTACTTGACCACCTTGTACGGACGACCGGACACATCCAGGATCGGGTTATAGGACGCCTGGATCCACACCGGACTGCCGTCCTTGCGCAGCCGACGGTAGCGGCCCGCGTCGAACTGCCCACGCGCCAGCTTCGCCCAGAAATGCCGATAGTCTTCGGAGCCACCGTAGTTTGCGTCCACGAAGATGCGGTGATGCTGGCCGATCGCCTCCTCGGCGGAGTACCCCAAAATGGCCAGGAAGTTGTCGTTGGCACTCAACACGTGCCCTTCCAGATCGAACTCGATCACGCCCATCACCTTGTCGATGGCCTGGATGCGACCATCGGCGTCGGCCGAATCGATCACCTGACGGGTCACGTCGGTGGCGTACTTGACCACCTTGTACGGCCGCCCGTGCTCGTCGAGCACCGGGTTGTAGGACGCCTGGATCCACACCTCGCTGCCGTCCTTGTTGAGGCGCTTGTAGCGCCCCGCGTCGAACGCGCCGCGTCCCAGCTTCTCCCAGAACGCGCGATAGGCCGCCGACTGACGCGTTTGCGCGTCCACGAACATGCCATGGTGCTTGCCGCGAATCTCATCGAGCCGGTAGCCCATCACCGCAAGGAAATTCTCGTTGGCATCGAGCACCGTGCCATCCAGCGAAAACTCAATGACCGCCATGACCTTGTCGATCGCATCGATGCGGCCCTCGAAGTCGGCGGTCTGGCGCACCTGCGTGGTGATGTCGGTGGCGTACTTGACCACCCGATAGGCCTTGCCTGCACGATCCAGCAACGGATTGTAGGAAGCGTTGATCCATACCTCGCGCCCGTTCTTGTCCAGCCGGCAGAATCGCCCGGCGTTGAAGTCGCCACGACGCAGCGCCTGCCAGAACTGCTGATAGCTTTCGCTGTCGCGGTCGCTGGGGGTCACGAACATGCGGTGATGCTGACCGACAACTTCGTCGAGCCGGTAGCCCATCAGCGACAGGAAATTCTGGTTCGCATGCAGGATGCGGCCATCAAGATCGAACTCGATCACCGCCATCACCCGGTCCACCGCATCGGCCTTGTGCTGCAGCCCACGGCTCCGGGAAGAAAACAGGCGTCCAAGCAGAGGCGGTAGGCGCATCGGGGTGAGATCCGAGAGAGGTGTCACAGCCTTAGCGACCCGTGCCCGGCTTACTTGAATCGCTGCATGCAGCGCGTTCGTGGCAATTCAGATGCTGAGGCCGGCACAGCCACCAGCGTGGCGCCAGCGATGCCACTGCAGACCGTCACTGACCTGCCGGCACAAATGAAAACGCCCGCAAATCAGGGATTTGCGGGCGTTTGAAACACTGGCGGAGCGAGAGGGATTCGAACCCTCGATAGAGCTTTTGACCCTATACTCCCTTAGCAGGGGAGCCCCTTCAGCCGCTCGGGCATCGCTCCAGTTTTTGCGTCCTGCCGCGGTGTCCGTTGCAGGCCGCGAAGAATACCGGGTAAGAGGGGCTAACGTAAACCCTTTATGACGATCAATTCGAAGAATCGTCGCCTTGATGCGCACCGGAAGCGACCGGCTCATCCCCACGCTGGATCCGCTGATAGATTTCCTCGCGGTGTACAGCAACATCTTTCGGTGCGGTGATGCCGATACGCACCTGATTACCCTTGACGCCGAGTACGGTCACAGTGACCGAGTCGCCGATCATCAAGGTTTCGCCTACCCGGCGAGTGAGGATCAACATTTTGCAAATCTCCTGGAACCGGTGGGTTTCCCACCAGCATCGGCGGCCGACTGACGAGGCGCGCCCTAGGTAAAGGGAATAGACCGGAAATGGTAGCGGGACACCCTGCCAAGCAGCAAGGCATACCAGGACAAGTGTTCAGCCCAAGTGTTGCTTGACCCAGGAGGGCACGCCTTCCAGCGCGGTCGCAAGGGCGGGACCATCCTCGCCACCACCCTGGGCGAGATCCGGACGACCACCGCCCTTGCCTCCGATCTGACTGGCGATATGCCCGAGGAGTTCCCCCGCCTTCACCTTGCCAGTTGGGCTGCCGTTCACGCCGGCAACGAGCGCAACCTTGCCGGCAGCCGCGCCTGCCAACACGATGACCGAATCGCCCAACTGCTGCTTGAGGCGATCCATCGCATCGCGCAACGCCTTGGCATCGAAGCCCTCCAGACGCACGGCGACCACCTTGACGCCTGCCACATCGACCGCGCTGGAACCCAGGTCTGCAGTTGCGCCGGAGGCCAGCTTGGCCTTGAGCGACTCCAGCTCACGCTCAAGCCGCTTCTGACGTTCGGTGAGCGCGCGAACCTTGTCGACCACCTCGGTGGCATTGCCGCCGAGCAGGCTGGCCGCCTCAAGCAGACGTCGTTCCTCATCGGCGACATGGTCCAGCGCGCCCTGCCCGGTCACCGCCTCGATGCGACGCACACCCGAGGACACACCGCCCTCGGAGGTGATCTTGAACAAGCCGATGTCGCCGGTGCGGGTGACATGGGTGCCGCCGCAGAGCTCGGTGGAATAACCGCCCATCTTCAGCACACGCACGTTCTCGCCGTACTTTTCGCCGAACAGCGCCATCGCGCCGAAATCCAGCGCCTCCTGCATGGCCATGTTGTGCACTTCCACGCTGTGGTTGGTGCGCACCTCGGCGTTGACCTTGCGTTCGATCACGGCGAGCTCTTCGGGCGTGATCGGCTGGAAGTGCGAGAAGTCGAACCGCAAGCGGTCCGGTGCAACCAGCGAGCCCTTCTGCTGCACGTGGGTGCCCAGCACCTCGCGCAGGGCCGCATGCAGCAGATGCGTGGCCGAGTGGTTGAGGATGGTCTTGCCGCGACGCTGCACGTCGATGCCGCCTGCCAGCAGATCGCCCAATGCCAGCGCACCCTCGGTGATGCGCCCGACATGGCCATGGAACTGACCGGCAAACTTCTGGGTGTCAGTGATCTCGATGGAGACATCGCTACCGCTCAGCTGGCCGCTATCGCCGACTTGACCACCGGACTCGGCATAGAACGGCGTGCGGTCGGTGAACACGATGACCTCGTCGCCGGCTTCCGCGCGTTCAACTGGACGGCCCTGCTTGAGTAACGCCACGACCTTGAGTGCATCGGCATCGTAGGCCTCGTAGCCCAGAAACACCGTCGGCGACATGGTGGCGACCAGATCGGCCGGCAATGCGACGCCGCCACCGAACTTGCCGGCGGCACGCGCGGTCTCGCGCTGACGCTCCATGGCGAACTCGAAGCCCTCCATGTCCACGCGCAAGCCGCGCTCGCGTGCGATGTCGGAGGTCAGATCGACCGGGAACCCGTAGGTATCGAAAAGGCGGAACGCATCGGCGCCGGGAATCACTTCCTGCGAGCGCGCAGCAACGTCGTCGAAGATCTTCATGCCGGCGTCCAGCGTCTCGGCAAAACGCTCTTCTTCGGCCAGCAGTGCGCGCGCGACGGTCTCCCGCGCGACCACCAGTTCGGGATAGGCCTCGCCCATCAGCTCGACCAGGGTCGGCACCATCTTGCTGAAGAACGGCTGGCGTACCCCCAGCATCCAGCCGTGGCGCAGCGCACGCCGGATGATCCGGCGCAGCACATAGCCGCGGCCTTCGTTGGACGGCAGCACACCGTCGACGATCAGGAACGAACAGGCGCGGATGTGATCGGCGATCACCCGCAGCGACTTGTTCTCCAGATCGGTGACGCCGGTCAGCGCGCTGGCCTTGCCGATCAAGGCCTGGAACAGATCGATCTCGTAGTTGGTATGCACGTGCTGCAGGATCGCAGCCAGGCGCTCCAGGCCCATGCCGGTATCCACGCACGGGGCCGGCAACGGCACCAGGGTGCCGTCGGGCTGGCGATCGAACTGCATGAACACCAGGTTCCAGATCTCGATGAAGCGGTCGCCATCCTCGTCCGGGGAGCCCGGGGGGCCACCGGCGATGTGGTCGCCATGATCAAAGAAGATCTCGGTGCAGGGGCCGCACGGGCCGGTATCGGCCATCTGCCAGAAGTTGTCCGACGCGTACGGCGCACCCTTGTTGTCGCCGATGCGCACGATGCGGCTTTCCGGAATGCCGATCATGTCGCGCCACAGCGCGAAGGCTTCTTCGTCGGTGTGATAGACGGTGACCAGCAACCGCTCCGCCGGCAGCTTCCAGACCTGGGTCAGCAGCTCCCAGGCCCAGCTGATGGCGTCCTTCTTGAAGTAATCGCCGAACGACCAGTTGCCCAGCATCTCGAAGAAGGTGTGATGGCGCGCGGTGTAGCCCACCGAATCCAGATCGTTGTGCTTGCCGCCGGCACGCAGGCAGCGCTGTACGTCGGCCGCGCGCACGTAGCTACGCTTCTCCGCGCCGAGGAAGACGTCCTTGAACTGGACCATGCCGGAGTTGGTGAACAGCAAGGTCGGGTCGTTGCCCGGCACCAGCGGCGCGGATGGCACGATGGTGTGGCCCTTCCCCTCGAAGAACGCGAGGAAGTCACTACGGATCTGGGAAGTGCTGAATTTGGCGGATGCGTTCATGTGCTGGCATTGGGCGGGCGGCAGTCCCGGTCACCCAATGAGATGTGGGCGCAGATGAGCGGAACAACCTGAAACCACGAAGGGTAGCAGGCCTGACGCCCTCAGTCCTCAAGGTCGAAGCGCGTGGCGCTGCGAATGCTGTTGCCATCGAAACCACGCCGTGCCAGCAGATCGGCGGCCTTGCGCCGCTGCGGGAGATCGGTAGGCCCTTCCTCGCCGAAGCGACGGCGGATCAGGTCGCGCGCGTTTTCGGTCCAGTCGCCCTCAAACGTCGCCATTGCGGCGCTGATGGCATCGCTGTCCAGGCCGTGAGTTCCGAGCTCGGCGCGAATATGCAGTGGACCGTAGCCCGAACCTGCACGATTGCGTACGACCGAGGCCGCAAAACGGGTGTCGTCCTGCCACCCCTCCTCAGCCAGGCGCTCCACGGCCGCCTGTGCAGCGTCCGGCTCGATACCGCGTGCCAGCAGCTTGCGATTCAATTCCTTGCGCGAATGCTCACGCCGCACCAGCAATCCCAGTGCGCGTTGTACCGGCGTCTGCTCCTTGAACCGGCGTCCCCGCTTTGGCGCGGGCTGTTGCTCGTCCATCGTGGGTGTCCCGAGTACCAAAACCACACAGCATCAATGCGCCGTCCGTGGCGCCTGCCCTCCTGGCCTTCAATAGATCTACCGCGGGAAGCGACGGCACTGACTCCGCCGTCCCCGCGATAGAAAACCTGCCACAGCCGTCAGTGCTGCCGTTCTGCCATCAGGCGGACGCGGCCGGTAGGCAGAACCGGGGTGGCCCCACGCGGACGTCCCGGTTCGCGCTGCTGCCGAGACACCTGCCTGATGACGGCTGGGCTCGCACTGCCTGGCTGCTGTTATTCCTTCTCGACGTCGTCGCCGGCTTCGCGTGGCGCTTCGGCCGGCTGGAACTTCTCACGCAGCTCGGCTTCCAGCCGCACTGCAACCTGCGGGTTGTCGCGCAGATAGCCACGCGCGTTGTCCTTGCCCTGCCCGATGCGTTCTTCGCCGTAGCTGTACCAGGCGCCGGCCTTCTCGACCAGCTTGGCTTCCACGCCCATGTCGATCAGCTCACCCTCGCGGCTGATGCCTTCACCGTAGAGGATTTCGGTCACGACCTGCTTGAACGGGGGCGCCAGCTTGTTCTTGACCACCTTGATCTTGGTCTGGTTGCCGATGATTTCGTCGCCCTTCTTGATCGCGCCGATACGACGGATATCCAGACGGACCGATGCGTAGAACTTCAGCGCATTGCCGCCGGTGGTCACTTCCGGGCTCTGGCCCGGCATCATCACGCCGATCTTGTGGCGCAGCTGGTTGATGAAGACCACCAGCGTGTTGGAACGCTTGATATTGCCGGTCAGCTTGCGCAGCGCCTGGCTCATCAGGCGGGCCTGCAGGCCCGGCAGCTGGTCACCCATTTCGCCTTCGATTTCCGCCTTCGGAGTCAGCGCGGCGACCGAGTCGACCACCACGATGTCCACCGAACCGGAACGCACCAGCATGTCGGCGATTTCCAGCGCCTGTTCGCCGGTGTCCGGCTGCGACAGCAGCAGGTCGTCGACATTGACGCCCAGCTTGGCGGCGTAGATCGGGTCCAACGCATGCTCGGCGTCGATGAAGGCAGCGGTGCCGCCCTTCTTCTGGCATTCGGCAATCGCCTGCAGGGTCAGGGTGGTCTTGCCCGACGATTCCGGACCATAGATCTCCACCACGCGGCCCTTGGGCAGGCCGCCGATCCCCAGTGCGATGTCCAACATCAGCGAGCCGGTCGGAATGACTTCGACGGCCTCGATCACACGGTCGCCCATGCGCATCACCGAGCCCTTGCCGAATTGCTTCTCGATCTGGCTCAGTGCGGCGGAAAGGGCGCGCTTCTTGTTCTCATCCATCTGGGTGATCCTTGTCAGTGATTTCGGTGTAGGGCGAATGTAACGGCGGTGTATCGCACAGGCTGAGACTGGCTGCGACACACTCAGATTAGGGAGGCGGCCATGGCGATGGCAGCGGGAAATCCTGCGGCACCGGCTCGGGATAACGCCAGTGAGGCCATCGGCGCAGTACTCAACGATTCGGCCTCAACAGCCCGCAGTACAGGCCCTCGATCGCGAAATCCTGATCCGGCAACACTTCGATCGGCGCGTAGTCCGGGTTGCGCGGCAGCAGGCGGATGCGGTCCTTGCCGATCTTCAACAGCTTGACCGTGATCTCCTCATCGATGCGCGCCACCACGATCTGCCCCGAACGCGCGTCGCGGGTGCGGTGCACTCCGATCAGGTCGCCGTTGAAAATGCCTTCGTCGCGCATCGAGTCACCCTGCACCTTGAGCAGATAGTCCGGCGACGGCGAGAAGAACACCCGGTCCAGCACCACGAAGTCGTCCGAGCCGATATCCGCGCCGATCGGCAGGCCTGCCGCCACGCGTCCCAGCACCGGCAGGCGCAGCACATCATCGCGCACCGGCTCGTTTGCAGCGGCAGGCGCGGTACGCGACTGGGCGCCCTGCCCGGCCAGACGGATGCCGCGGGCCTGGCCGGGGACGCGACGGATCGCACCGGCCTGCTCCAATGCCTCCAGATGGTATTGCGCGCCGCGCACACCCTTGAAGCCGAAGGCGCGCGCGATCTCGGTCTGCGAGGGCGGTACGCCGTCGGCATCGATGCGCTCGGCGATCAAGGCCAGGATTGCTTGCTGGGTATCGGTCAGGTCCATGGTTAGTAGTATTACTACTAACTGACGCCTGCGCAATAGCCGTGTCGTACGCTACGCACGGGTCAGCCACCGGAGTCGGCACGCGTGCCGCGTTTAGCGGCGGCTGCGCCAGATGGAGAACAGGATCCAGACGCCGCAGATGGCTGCGCCGATGAAACCGCCGACGCCCAACGCGAGCAGCCAGCGGCTGGCACTGCCCCCGACACTGTTCATGACGATCGACGAGCCGATCACCAGCGCGGCAGTCACGATCCCCATGGTGAGCCGGTTGGCCGCGCGATCGACCTGCTCGCCGAACTCGCGCAATGCACGCGTTTCGATCTGCAGTTGCAGCTTGCCGCGCCGCGCGGCCTGCAGCAGCCGTTTGAGGTCGCGCGGCAGATCGCCGATCAGGTCGATCGCGCCGGTCACGGTGCGACGGCTGCGCCGCAGCATTGCGCTGGGCGCATAACGCTGCAGCACCACGCGTTCGAGATACGGGCGCGCCTCGGTGGCCATGTCGAAATCCGGATCAAGCTGGCGCCCCATGCCTTCGAGCGTGAGGAACGCCTTGATCATCAGCGCCAGATCCGACGGCAGGGTCAGCCCGTGATCGCGCAGGATCGAGGTCACATCGCCCAGCATCGCGCCGATGCGCAGCTCCTTCAGCGGCACCCCGCGGTACTCGTCGACGAAGGCACCGATATCCTGCTGCAGCCGCGACTCATCGATCTCCAGGCTGGTACCGGCCCATTCCAGCAGTACATCGATGACCGCTTCGGCGTCGTAGCTGACCATGCCATGCAGCAGTTGTGCGACCTGGAAGCGGCGCTGCTCGGAAACGCGCCCGACCATGCCGAAATCGATGACGGCGATGCGCCCGTCGCGCAGATAGAAAATGTTGCCCGGATGCGGGTCGGCGTGAAAGCAGCCATCCTGCAGCACCATCTTCAACACGATCCCGGCGCCGGTGCGTGCGAGCGCCTTGCGGTCCAGGCCGGCCGCATCCACGGCGACCAGGTCCCGCCCCGGGATGCCGTCGATGAATTCCTGCACGTTGAGCGATTCGCAGGTCCACTGCCAATAGACAGACGGCACCACCACCTGGGGGTCGTTGACGAAATTGGCTGCGATGCGCTCGGCATTGCGGCACTCGGCGGCGAAATCGAGTTCACGCCGCAGGGAGACGGTGAACTGCTGCACCACCTCGGCGGGGCGATAGCGCTTGAGATCGGGGGCACGCGTTTCCACGATTTCCGCCAGGCGTGCCAACAGGCGCAGATCCGCATCGATGACATCGCCAATGCCGGGGCGGCGGATCTTCAATACCACCGGCGTGCCATCGGCCAGCCAGGCGCGATGCGTCTGCGCCAGCGATGCCGCAGCCAGAGGCTGCTCGTCCAGGCGTGCGAACACGCTTTCCGGCTCCGCGCCCAGGGCTGCGACCAGTTGCGGGCGGATCTGTTCGAACGGCAGCGCAGGCACCGCGTTCTGCAGCTCGCTCAGCTCCTCGATCCACTCCGGCGGCAGCAGGTCCACACGCGTGGCCAGCACCTGCCCCAGCTTGACGAAGGTCGGCCCGAGTTCCTCGAGCGCGCGCCGCACCCGCGTCGCGGCGGACATGCGCAGGCGGCCCTCGGCGTTATGCCAGTGCAGCAGCTTGCCGGCACGTTCGAGCACGTCGGCCAGCCCGATGCGCCGCACCACATCGCCGAATCCGTAACGGATCAGCACCGCGGCGATTTCCTGCAGCCGCCCCAGGTCCCGAACGGTGCCGAGCGCTTCCCACATCAGCACACCGCCTGCGATCGCGCTGCGGCAACAGGACAAATGGCGTTAACGTGCATCGCTGCATGTGTGCCGTCGCTGCGCGCACCCATTGCGCATGCACGACCACGCGCAACCGCCAGGGCGGCATGATCGCTTGCGCACACGATGGCGCACCGAGCGGCCGCCTCCGGCATCGGTTGCCTGCCGGATGCGCGCAGGCCATCGGGCAACACCGGGACATCGCCAGCAGATCGGCACGGTACGGACAAAAACAACGCATGAGCAAACAGCGGAAGCATCGGCATGCGGGTTGAAGACGGGACCTTGTTTGTAGCCGATCTGCACCAGCCTGTCGCGTCATGGACATTTGCCGGCTTAGCCGAGGTTGCGCCTACGCTTGCATCCTGGTGGCTTGGCAATGGCGTGCCCAGGTCTTCGAGCCTTCATCCCGTAACCGCAAGGTCACCCCACACGTGCGCGGCGCGCCCAGACAATCACGACTGCCGGGCAGCAGCGGATCGCGGCCATACGCGATATCTGTGTAGCTGAGCCCGCCCTGCCGCATCAGGCCTGGGATGACGCCCTGCCGCAGCAGTTCGGTATCGATGCCGCGCGACACCTCGCTGGGAATGGCACCCACCAGGAGCTGGTTGCGAGGAAATGACTGCGCTGAAAGTCGCTGAAGTCCTGGTAGAACAGCGCGGCATTGAGCAGACGGTTGTCACCTAGCCAGCTGGCCCTGGCGCCGAGCTCGTAGCGGTCGACGGAGTCGCCGGAATTAGAGCAGTGCGCTCAAGCCCTGCAGCGCGGCAACCACGGTCTGACGCCGCACTGCATCGCGATCACCAGCGAACTGGAACAACTGCGCAGTGGCATAGCCGCCGCGCCGCTTCCAGCCGATCCATACCGTGCCGACCGGCTTGTCCTCACTGCCGCCACCCGGGCCGGCGATGCCGGTCACCGCCACCGCGATGCTCGCACCGGAATTGACCAGCGCGCCCGACACCATTTCGATCACCGTTTCGCGGCTGACCGCACCATGCACTTCCAGCGTCTGCGGCCGCACGCCCAGCAAGGCCTGCTTTGCCTCGTAGCTGTAGGCGGCCATGCCGCAATCGAACCAGTGCGAGGATCCCGCCACATCGGTGACTGCCTTGGCGATCCAGCCACCGGTGCAGCTCTCGGCAGTGACCAGGCGCTCGCGCGCGGCAAGCAGCTGCTGACCGAGGCGTTCGGCCAGCTGCTGCAGTTCGGAATCGGCGGACATGGACATGGGCACGGCGCATGAAGAAGCAACCGACGTTTTAGCCGAATTCGCCGCGCCTGTCTGCGCTGGCGCCCAATCCGCGCCAGCGACGACGTGGCCGAGGTTCAGTGGCGGTGTGCAGCCGATGGCAACGGGCATCGGCTGCGCTGGTAACCGGATCGCAAGGATATCGGCGGCTGGCGGACATTCTCACGCCTGCACGACTGCTGCAGACACGCATTCGGTCGCGCCAGCAACAGAACCCACCGTCACCCAGCGCGATCGCCACACCGCCGGCAGATATCGGCCTGCCCCGACAACGGCAATCTGCACGGCTGGCACAAGCCGACCGTGCAGCGCCGCTCACGACTCCCAGTCTTCGCGACGATCGGGCAGCATCGCCCGCAGTGGCGCACCGTCGTCGCCGGCAGCCAGGCGCTCGGCCTCGACCATCGGCAGGTCGACCTCCAGCAACCAGCCGTCCTCGTCGGACTGCTCGCCGCGCACCAC
Source organism: Xanthomonas sp. NCPPB 3218 (assembly GCF_056725185.1). Classification (NCBI taxonomy): domain Bacteria; kingdom Pseudomonadati; phylum Pseudomonadota; class Gammaproteobacteria; order Lysobacterales; family Lysobacteraceae; genus Xanthomonas; species Xanthomonas sp. NCPPB 3218. The sequence goes on along the minus strand of NZ_CM161516.1, from coordinate 2,026,559 downwards.
TTCCAGTTGATGCAACTTCGAGCGCAGACGGCCGGCCGACGGCGGCAACCGCAGTTGCCCGGTCACATGGCGCAGGTCCAGTCGCTGCCCGAGCGCATGCTGCAATTCCTGCAGCCCGCGTCCGTCGCGCGCGGAGACCCACACGCGCTCACGCCGCGCCTGGTCGGGAATGCCGTCCTGCGCATCGTGACGCACCTGCGCCCCTTCGATCTTGTCGATCTTGTTGAATACCAGCAGCTGCGGCAGATCGCCCGCACCCACCGCATGCAACACCTCATCGACCTGCTGGATGCGTTCCTCGCGCAGCGGGTCGGCCGCATCGACGATATGCAACAGCAGATCGGCGTCGCGCGCCTCGGACAAGGTCGAACGGAATGCGGCGACCAGTTGGTGCGGCAGGTCGCGCACGAAGCCGACCGTGTCGGCCAGGATCGCACTGCCGCCCGGCAGCGCGATGCGGCGCACGGTGGGATCGAGCGTGGCGAACAACTGGTCGGCCACGTAGGCCTCCGCACCGGTCAAGGCGTTGAACAGCGTGGATTTGCCGGCATTGGTGTAACCGACCAACGCAATCCGCGGCAGTTCGCTGCGCATGCGCGCACGCCGCATCTGGGTGCGCTGCACCTCGACCTTTTCCAGCCGCTGCTGCAACTGCTCCACCCGCTTCTGCAGCAGGCGACGGTCGGTTTCCAGCTGGGTTTCGCCAGGGCCGCGCAGGCCGATCGAGCCGCCGCGCTGACGTTCCAGGTGGGTCCAGCCGCGGACCAGCCGGGTGGCCATATGCCGCAACTGCGCCAGCTCCACCTGCAGCTTGCCCTCGTGGCTGCGTGCCCGTTGCGCGAAGATGTCCAGGATCAGGCCGGTGCGGTCGATCACGCGCCGCTCCAGATAGCGCTCCAGATTGCGCTCCTGGCCGGGCGACAAGGTGTGATTGACCAACACCAGATCCGCACCGGTGGCCTCGGCGGCGGCCTTGATCTCTTCCAGCTTGCCGCTGCCGATCAAGGTCGACGGGTTCGGTTTGTCGATGCGCGCGGTGAGCGTGGCCGCCACCGTGGCGCCCGCCGACTTGGCAAGGTCGGCGAACTCCTCCAGCACATCCTCTTCGGCAGGCCCACCGGAGTGGGTCTGAATCAACAACGCGTGTTCACCCTTGCGTGAGCGATCAAACACGCACTACTCCATTACTGCTCGACGTCGTCATCTTCCGCCTGGTTGCCTTCATTGGATTGCACATACCCACCACCCGGTCCCACGCGCACATTGCGCGCCGGCACGACCGTGGAGATGGCGTGCTTGTAGACCATCTGACTCACGGTATTGCGCAGCAGGACCACGAACTGGTCGAACGACTCGATCGTGCCCTGCAGCTTGATGCCGTTGACCAGATACACAGAAACCGGCACCCGCTCGCGCCGCAGCGCGTTGAGGAATGGGTCCTGTAAAGATTGCCCCTTAGCCATCGAAAACTCCTCTTCATTATTGTTCTTATAGTCCCGGTCGACACCTGCCATCCCCAGCCGGCCCCGGAAACGGGATGTTACACGCCTGAAGCCTGCCGTACAGCGGGACGTTGGCCGAGGAAGCCGACAAGTGCAGTTTCCAATCGTTGGCGGTCATGCTCCGGGTCGAACCAGCGCGCGTCGAGCTCGCCACGCAGCCAGGTGAGCTGCCGCTTGGCCAGTTGACGGGTGGCCTGCACCGCCTTGTCGCGAAAGTCGGCCAGGCGACCGGCCCCATCCAGGTACTCCCAAGCCTGGCGATACCCCACCGCGCGCACTGCGGGCAGATCCAGCGGCGCGGAGACTGCACGCAGTTGCGGCAGTGCCCGCAGACGTTCCACCTCGGCCAGGAAGTCCTGTGCCAGCATCGTGTCCAGGCGCTGCTCGATGCGTGCATGCAGCACCGCGCGCTCGCGCGGCGCCAGCACCACCTTCAGCACCCGCACCGGCAAACGGGGACCCGACGGCAGCGCCTGCCAGTAGCTGATCGGCCTGCCGCTGATGCGGTAGACCTCCAGGGCGCGCTGGATCCGCTGCGGATCGGTGGCATGGATCCGCGCCGCCGCGACCGGGTCGACGTCCGCCAGTTGTGCGTGCATCCGCGCCCAGCCAAGTTCCCCGGCTTCGGCTGCGATTGCCGCGCGCACCGCCGGATCGGCCTCGGGCAACTGCGACAGCCCTTCCAGCAAGGCGCGGAAGTACAGCCCGGTGCCGCCGGCCAGGATCGGCAGCTTGCCGCGCGCCACGATCTGCTCGATCGCCTGCCGCGCATCGCTGGCGAATTCCGCCGCCGAATAGATCTGCCAGGGCTCGCGCAGATCGATCAAGTGATGCGGCACTGCCGCGCGCATCGCCGCATCCGGCTTGGCCGCGCCGATGTCCAGGCCGCGATACACCAGCGCCGAATCGACACTGACGATCTCGCCGTTCCAGCGCTGCGCGGCGTCCAGTGCCAGCGCGGTCTTGCCGCTGGCGGTCGGCCCCATCAGCGCAATCGCCAGCGGGCGGCGGTCGGCCGGCATCAGTCCTCGTCCGGCCAGCGAATGCTCGGTGCCGCAGGCGCGCTCACGCGCGGCAGCGGAATCGCCGTCATCGCGCTCCACACCTTCAGGGCATCCACGGTGGCGGCCACATCATGCACCCGCAGCAACATCGCGCCGTGTTGGGCGGCGATCAGATGCGCGGCGACCGAGCCGTATACGCGCTCTGCGGCGAGCTGGTGCCCGGTCAACTCACCGATGCTGCGCTTGCGCGACAGCCCCGCCAGCACCGGCAGACCGAACTCCTGCAGGCGCTGCAACTGCGCCAGCACGGTCAGATTGTGCGTGGTGGTCTTGTCGAAGCCGAACCCCGGGTCGAGGATCAAGCGGCGCTTGTCGATCCCGGCCATTTCGGCCGCGAAGATGCGCTCGGCCAGGAAGCGATGCACCTCGGCCACCACGTCGTCATAGTGCGGCGCGTCCTGCATCGCATGCGGCGCGCTGCGTGCATGCATCAACACCACCGGCACCCGCAATTCGGCTGCCGCATCCAGCGCCCCCGGCGAGCGCAGCGCATGCACGTCGTTGATCATGCCGGCGCCGGCCGCGACCGCCGCGCGCATCACCTCCGGCTTGTAGGTATCCACACTGATCGGGACAGTGGTCTGCTGCGCCAATGCCTGGATCACCGGGACCACGCGCTGCAGCTCTTCCCCCAGCGATACCGGCGTGGCACCGGGGCGGGTGGATTCGCCACCGATATCCAGCACCGCAGCGCCCTGCTCGACCAGCCTCAAACCATGCGCGATGGCGGCGTCGCAGCTGGCGTGCTGGCCGCCGTCGGAAAACGAATCCGGCGTGACATTGACGATTCCCATCACCTGCGGCGCATCCAGTCGCAGCGCGCGACCGGCGCAATCCAGCTTGAGGGCAGTGTCAAACATCGGTGGTGTCTCCTTGGATGGTTGCGATCAGCGCCACCGGGGCGAGGTGTCGCTATAACGCATCAAGGCCGGGAATCGCTTCCCGGCCTTGATGGATGCTGCTGCAGCTGACCGATGCGTTGGTTACAGCTGCTCGGCCGGCCCGGCGATCGGCGGCAACGGACGCGGGCTGCCCTTGTCGTTGTTGTTGCCACCGTCCTTGTCGGACTTGCCCCAACCCGCCGGCGGCGGCGGCTCGCGGCCTTCCATGATGGCGTCGATCTGCGGCACGTCGATGGTCTCGTACTGCAGCAGCAACTGCGACATCGCGTGCAGCTTGTCCAGGTTCTCGGTGAGGATGGCCTTGGTCTTGCTGTAAGCCTTGTCCAGGATCGAGCGCACCACTTCGTCGATCTTGCGCGCGGTCTCGTCGGAAACGTTCTTGTGCTGGGTGACCGAACGCCCCAGGAACACCTCGTCCTCCTCCTCGCCGTAGGCCACCGGGCCGAGCTCGTCGGACAGGCCCCACTTGGTCACCATGTTGCGTGCCATCTTGGTCGCACGCTCGATGTCGTTGGACGCGCCGGTGGTGACCTTGTCGCCACCGAAGATCAGCTCTTCGGCAACGCGGCCGCCGTACAGCGAGCACAGCTGCGACTCGATCGCCACGCGATTCATCGAGTAGCGGTCGCCCTCGGGCAGGTACATGGTCACGCCCAGCGCACGACCACGCGGAATGATGGTGACCTTGTAGACCGGGTCATGCTCGGGCACCAGACGGCCGACGATGGCGTGACCTGCCTCGTGATACGCGGTGAGCGTCTTCTCGTCCTCGCTCATGGCCATCGAGCGGCGCTCGGCACCCATCAGGATCTTGTCGCGGGCACGATCGAAGTGGTCCATGCGGACTTCCTTCTCGCTGCCGCGTGCGGCAAACAACGCCGCCTCGTTGCATAGGTTGGCAAGGTCGGCACCGGAGAAGCCCGGCGTACCGCGTGCGATGACCATCGGCACCACGTCGTCGGCCAGCGGCAGCTTGCGCATGTGCACACGCAGGATCTGCTCGCGCCCCTTGACGTCCGGCAGGCCGACCACGACCTGGCGGTCGAAACGGCCCGGACGCAGCAGCGCCGGATCCAGCACGTCGGGACGGTTGGTCGCCGCGATGACAATCACGCCTTCGCCGCCTTCGAAACCGTCCATCTCGACCAGCAACTGGTTCAGGGTCTGCTCGCGCTCGTCATGCCCGCCGCCGAGACCGGCGCCGCGATGACGGCCCACTGCATCGATTTCGTCGATGAAGATGATGCATGGCGCATGCTTCTTGGCCTGCTCGAACATGTCGCGAACGCGGCTGGCACCCACGCCGACAAACATTTCCACGAAGTCCGAGCCGGAGATGCTGAAAAACGGCACCTTGGCCTCGCCGGCGATGGCCTTGGCGAGCAGCGTCTTGCCGGTACCCGGTGGGCCGACCATCAACACGCCGCGCGGGATCTTGCCGCCCAGCTTGGTAAACTTGGTCGGGTCGCGCAGGAAGTCGACCAGCTCGCCGACTTCTTCCTTGGCCTCGTCGCAGCCGGCGACGTCGGCAAAGGTGATCTTGACCTGGTCCTCGCCCTGCAGCTTGGCGCGCGACTTGCCGAAGCTCATTGCGCCCTTGGCGCCACCGCCACCGCCCTGCATCTGGCGCATGATGAACAGCCAGAAGCCGATGATCAGGATGACCGGCAGGAAATTGAGCACCAACGACCAGAAACCAGGCCCGGTGGAGGGCTTCTGGCGGGTCATTTCGATGTTCTTGCTATACAGCACGTCGACCAGCTTGTCGTCGCGCGGACCGTAGACGGTGGCTTCGCTGCCGTCGGTGCGCTTGAAGCGGATCGCATTGACCGCCAGGTTGGTCTCGTCGGTGTAGTCCACCGATTTGACGCGGCCCGAGTCCACTTCCTTCAGGAACTGGGTGTAGGTGATCGAGTCGGGGCCGACACCGCCCGCCATCCGCGGCGAGAAGCTCTGGAAGACGACCATCAGCACAACCGCGACGACCACCCACAGCAGCAGATTCTTGGTCAAGTCGTTCATCCTCATTGGCTCCGGTGCCCTCTACTCTTCAAATTCTTGAAACACGGTGGTCATTGGCAGCTTACTTGATCTGGGCACGCTTGCCCTGACCGAGCGCATAAACTTCCGGGGAGCGCTTGCGCGAGGCCGCCGGCTTGCGAATCGTCACCTTGTCATAGCGGCGGCGAAGCTCACGAATGTAATCGTCGGACCCGACACCCTGGAACAGCTTGATCAGGAACGCCCCGCCCGGTTTGAGGTGGGTGTCGGCAAATTCCATCGCCAGTTCCGCCAGGTGCATCATCCGCGGTTGGTCGACCGCATCCATGCCACTCTTATTGGGGGCCATATCGGACAGCACAAGGTCCACCGGCACATCGCCCAGCATCGCCTCGAATTCCGATAGGACGGTTTGCTCCCTGAAGTCGCCGTGAAGGAACTCCACGCCGGCCAGCGGCGGCATCTCCAGGATATCCAGCGCCACCACCCGGCCGCTGTCGCCCATGGACTTGCGTACCTGTTGCGACCAACCGCCTGGCGCCGCGCCCAGGTCGACCACCACCATGCCCGGCTTGAGCAGGCGGTCGCGCTGGAGCAGTTCTTCCAGCTTGTAGGCCGCACGCGAGCGCATGCCTTCGGCCTGCGCCTTCTTGACGAACGGATCGGCGAAGTGTTCCTTGAGCCAGCGCTGGCTGCTTTTACTACGGGAAGGCATCGGCAAAGGGGTCTGAACGGGTCGCCATGATACCCTGAACACCCTTTGCTGCCCTTTGATCCTGCATGTCCATTGTTCTCACCTCCGCCCAGAACCGTTTCCTGCGCGGCCAGGCCCACGATCTCAAGGCACTGCTGCAAACCGGCGGCAAAGGGGTCACGCCGGCATTTCTGGCCGAACTCGAGGAAGTGCTCGAGCGCCACGAACTGATCAAGGTGAAGGTGACATCGGAGGATCGCGAGGCCCGTGACGCCATGATTGCCGAACTGACCGAGCAGACCGGCAGCGCGCTGGTGCAGCGGATCGGCCATGTCGCCATCCTGTACCGCCCCAGCAAGGAAAAGCGTCAGATCGTGCTGCCGCGCGGCTGACCCGACGAGTTCGACATGCCCTTAAGCCAGGAACACCCCGACTACACCTATGCGCTGCGTGCGGCCGATGGCCGCCACGCCAAGGTGAACGATCAGATTCTGCAGCGCAGCTTCATCCTGATGCCCGACGAGCTGGTGGAAGGCTGGCCGGTCTCCAGCCTGGAACAGCTCCAGGTCGCGCATATGGACGCGGTGCTGGCGCTCGCCCCGGCGGTGATCCTGCTCGGCACCGGCGAGCGGCAGCAGTTCCCGAAGACGGACGTGCTGGCAGCCTGCCTGACCCGCGGCATCGGCCTGGAAGCGATGACCAATGCGGCTGCGGCGCGCACCTACAACGTGCTGGCCAGCGAAGGCCGCCGGGTGGCATTGGCGATGATCCTGGAAGGCCGGGATTAGGGAGTCGGGATTGGGGATTTGCAACTGCGGGCTGGAGCAGGTGTCGCTCTCATGCCAACAGCAGGAGCGACACCCCGAGCAATCTTCAGGCCGCTAGAACGCATCTTCCACGCGGCAGCATCAGCCCAGCGCCGTTGCCGTTGCGAATCCCAAATCCCGAATCCCGAATCACTTCTTAGGCAGATACAGCAGCGGATCCACCGGCTTGCCGTTGTAGCGGATCTCGAAGTGCAGCATGTCGCGGGCCGCGCCGCTGCGGCCCATCTCGGCGATCTGCTGGCCGGCCTTGACGCTCTGGCCTTCGTTGAGCAGGCGCTTGCGGTTGTGTCCGTAGGCGGACAGCCACTGGTCGTTGTGCTTGATGATGATCAGCTCGCCGTAGCCGACCAGGCCGGCGCCGGAGTACACCACCACGCCATCGGCCGCGGCCCGCACCGCCTGCCCGCTGGCACCGGCGATGTCCACGCCCTGCTTGGTGGTCTCGCCGCTGACGAAGGTGCCGACCACCACGCCGTCGGCTGGCCAGCGCCACGGAAATCCGCTGCTGACCGGTGCTGCGATCGGGGCACTCGGGCGCGGCGGAACCACCGTACCAGCGCTGGAGCTGCTGCCGCCCGGCCTGCTGGCTCCGGGCGGATAGAGCTTGAGGGTCTGGCCGGGATAGATGGTGTTCGGCGAGGACAGGCCGTTCCAGGCCGCCAGATCCGGCGCGGTGATATTGGTGCGGCGCGAGATGGCGTATAGCGTGTCGCCGCGCTGCACGGTGACGGTCGCACCCGGGCGCGGCACCGACGGACGCGGCGCCGCGGACGGACGCGCGGACGCCGAACCGCCGCCGGCTCCGGGTGAACGCACCACCGTGGCGCTGCTGCAGGCGCCCAGCCCGACGGCGACTGCGAGCAGGACTGCTGTCTTACGTACCGAATTCATCTGCAACTTGCTCATCCGTTGGTTGTCTTCCACACCAGCCAGCCTGCTCCCACCGCCAGGACGGCCATGGCCACCCAGCCCAGCGGCTCGATCCAGCGATGCAACGCGGCCTCGGCACGCGCCCCACCCAGCCGGATCGCGCCGGCCACCAGATACACGCGCTTGCCGCGCCCCACCAGCATGCTGGCAATGAAGGGCAGGATCGGCACGCCGACCACGCCCGAGGCCCAGGTAAAGATCTTCAACGGGATCGGGGTGAAGCCCACCAGCACCAGCGCCCAGAAGGCCTTCCACGGCGAATCGGCGACCAGCGTGCGCAGCGTCTCGATCTGCGCCTGGATCTTGGCGCTCCAGCCCAGCCATTCGATCAGCGGCTGCAATGCGGCGAAGGCGAAATGGCCCAGCAGGTAACCGACCAGCGCGCCGCAGACCGAGCCGATCAGGCTCAAGGTGGCGAACCACAGGGCGCGCCTGGGTTCGGCCAGCGACATCGGCGCCAGCATCACCTCCGGCGGCACCGGGAAGATGAAACCCTCCACGAAACTGAGGCCGGTCAGCAGCGCCGGAGCGCGGCGATTGCGCGACCAGCGAATGGCCACGTCGTACAACGGCCCGAAGATCTTCATCGAAAAACTCTCATGGATTCAATCCAGCATGCCCGACAACAGCGGGACGAACGTGACCGGCGCCAGAACCTGCTGCTCGATCGCGCCGTCGGCAGCGCGCGTGAGTTGCACCAGTGACTGCGACGAGGCGCCACCGACCGGCGCGACCAGCCGCCCGCCGACCGCCAGCTGATCGACCAGCGCGTCGACCAGCGCCGGGGCCGCGGCGGTGACCACGATGGCATCGTAGGGGCCATGTTCGGGCCAGCCGATGCGGCCGTCGTCGTGCTTGCTGCGCACGTTCATTCCCAGATGGCGGAAGCGCTTGCGCGCCTGCCGCAGCAGGTCGCCGATGCGCTCGACGGTGTACACCTCCAGCCCCAGCGCGGCGAGGATCGCGCCCTGGTAGCCGGAGCCGGTGCCCACTTCGAGCACTTTGGTCGGGCCAACCTGCAGCACCGCCTCGGTCATGCGTGCGACCACCCAGGGCTGCGAGATGGTCTGGCCGTGGCCGATCGGCAAGGCGGTGTCTTCATAGGCACGCGAGGCCAGCGCTTCGTCGATGAACAGATGGCGCGGCACGGTGCGCACCGCGTTGAGCGTGGCCTCGTCCTGGATGCCAGCCTCGCGCAGGCGCTCGACCAGCCGGTCGCGCACGCGTTGCGAGGTCATGCCGATCCCGACCGATTCCGGTTGCAGCCGCAGCCTCGGCGTCATGCCGGCGTATCCAGCGCGGCGGTCAGGCCGCCCACCCAGCCGGCCACCGTCTCCAGCGCCTGATAGCGGGTCAGGTCGACATGGATCGGGGTGATCGAGATATGCCCGGTGCGCACGGCATGGAAGTCGGTGCCGGCGCCAGCGTCCTGCTCCGGCCCGGCCGGGCCGATCCAGTACACGGTGCGGCCGCGCGGGTCGCGCTGCGGCACGCAGGGCTCGGACCGGTGGCGGTTGCCCAGCCGGGTGACCTCGAAACCGAGCACCTCCGACCAGGCCAGGTCCGGCACGTTGACGTTGAGGATGGTATCGGCGGGCAACGGGTCGGCCTTCAGCCGCGCCACGATCTCCACCGCGGCGCGCGCGGCGGTTTCGTAGTGATGCGCCTCGTGATTGTGCGTCACCAGCGAGACCGCCACCGCCGGCAGGCCGAGGAAGCGGCCTTCCATCGCGGCGGACACGGTGCCCGAATAGATCACGTCGTCGCCGAGATTGGCCGAGTTGTTGATGCCGGAGACCACGATGTCCGGGTCGTAATCGAGCATGCCGGTCAGCGCCAGATGCACGCAGTCGGTCGGCGTGCCGGCAACCGCGCAGGTCTGCGCGTCGATGCGGCGGGTGCGGATCGGCACATCCAGCGTCAGCGAGTTGCTGGCGCCGGAACGGTCGCGGTCGGGCGCGACCACCATCACTTCATGACCGGCATGGCGCAGCGCCTCGGCCAAAATCTGGATGCCGGGGGCGTCGACACCGTCGTCGTTGCTAACCAGTACGCGCATGGGACTCCTCGGAAAACCGGGTCATGATACCGGATGCGTCCGCGCCCTTCGCGCTTGATCTTCGCTTGCGCCTGAGGTTGGGCAGGTTAGGCTGTGAGCATGTCGCATCCTGAAGACGAAGACGACGGCGCGCTGTTCCGCGCAGCGATCGGCGCGGTGAAGCCGATTCGTGAAGTCGCCCCACCGGCCAATGCCAAGCCGCGCCCCAAGCCGCGCGCACGCATGGCCGAGCGCGACGATGCGGAAGCGCACACCGAATTCGCGCGTCTGCTGCGCGACAGTGCGCCGCTGGAGGCCGGCGATACCGCCAGCTACCGGCGCGAGAATCTTCCCACCCGATTGTTTCAGCGGCTCAAGCGCGGTCAGTTCTCGATCCAGGACGAACTGGACCTGCATGGCGCTACCGCCGCGCAGGCCGAATCCCTGCTGCGGCAGTTCCTGCTGGAAGCGCATGCGCACGACCATGGCTGCGTGCGCATCATCCACGGCAAGGGGCTGCAGTCGGACAACGGCGCGCCGGTGTTGAAAAACCTGATGGATCGCCTGCTGCGTCAGCGCAACGACGTGCTGGCGTTTCATTCCGCGCCGGCCACGCAAGGTGGCACCGGAGCATTGCTGGTGTTGCTGGCACGGCGTTAGCGCCGATTGGGCGACGGGTCGCTGGTGCAGGCATGCGCTTGCGCAAAGGACGCGTTGATGGGCAGGCCTGTCGCGGCCAGGTCCGCTCCTACGGCGGTGACGTGTTTGCCGGGCAGCCAACGACAACCGGGCAGGCCTAGGCGTCGGAACCCAGGCCAGCGTTGAGACGGCCGGCGTCGCTGACCTCGCCCAGCTCCCACAGCACCGCGGTGGCGTAGCAGCCCGGCGGCAGTGCGAATGCGATCTGCAGGCTGTCCGCATCCAGCCAGCGATACTCCAGCTGTTGCGGACGCAAGCGCAGTGCGCGGCGCTCCTGCTTCAAGCCCGCGGCCTCCAGACCTTGTCGCAGCACCTCCGATTGCGGATCGGACAACGCGCCCTGCTCCACCGCCGCGGCCTGCGCGGTCGAACGCAGCTCGCCGGCGCCCCACAACGGCCCGCTGGGATGGATATCGAAACGCGCCAGGCGCTCTGCCAGTACATCGGTGAACGGCTCGGGGCCGAACACGCTGCGCGAGCCATCCAGCATCCACGCCTCGCCATCCAGCGCGGTGTCCCAGCTGCCCTGCTCCACGCGCGCGGTGAGCACCCGATTGAACAACGCCGAGCGCGCCGCCGACAGCAGCATCGAGCGTTGATCGTTGCGCCGCCGCCGCCGGGATGCCGGCGCCGCCGACAAGGTGCCGTCGGCATTGGACACATAACCGAACATCGCCAGCGCGGAGGCCACGTTGCCGCCATCGCGGCCGAAACGCTGTTCGCCAAACCAGTTCGGGATACCGCGCGCGGCGATCGCCTGCAGGCGCTGTTCGATCGCCGCACGCTCGCCGTGCACCTGGCGCAACGTCAACACGAAACGATTGCCCAGCAGTGCGCCGCGTTGCAGCTTGCGGTTGTGCCAGGTGTTGGCGATGACCTGCATCTCATCGTCGTCGAGCGCGGCGAGCTCCGGCGCGATGCGCTTGGGCAGATGCACGCTGAAGCGCTGCGTGGTCACCGCATGGCGGTCCTTCAGCCCGGCGTAGCTGACGCCCATCTCGGCGATTCCGGCCCACTGCGCGAGTTTCTTCGCGATATAGGCGGTGTTCTGCCCACGCTTGCGGATGGTGAGCAACAGGTGCTCGCCCTCGCCGGTTGGCTCGAAGGCGGGCAGCTCATCGACCTGAAAATCGTCGGGCGTGCTGCGCATTGCCGCGCCGAGGACCGCAGCGCCATGCGCGCGCGGCAGAACAGAGGTGTCGCTCATGCTGTGATTTACCTTCGCGCCGACAGGTCGTGCGCTATGTGCCGAATGCCTCGGCGCGGTGATGTCGCGGTGCGACGCCAAGACGAGCCCGGCGCAGGTAACCGCGATCTGGAGCGGCTGGAACACCTGGCCGGCATCGGATGCGTGTGGACGGCAGGCTCAGCACTGGAGGGTATGCGGGATGATCGCCATGTCCGGCACCGTCCATGCCACCGACGGTGCGCAGGCGTCTGTGAGCCGCGGTCAGCCGGCGATCCTGCCGAGCAAGACTGCCGCTTGCGCAGCGATGCCCTCGCTGCGGCCGGTGAAGCCGAGTTTTTCGCTGGTGGTGGCCTTGACGCTGACTGCATCGAGTTCGATCGCCAGCAGGCCGGCGATGCGTTCGCGCATCGCCAGTGCATGCGGGCCGATCTTGGGACGCTCGCAGATCACGGTGACATCGGCATTGCCGACCCGCCAGCCACGCTCGCGCAGCAAGTGATCACAATGCTGCAGGAACTGCGCGCTGTCGGCATCCTTCCAGCGCGCGTCGGACGGCGGAAAGTGCTGACCGATATCGCCCAGCGCCAGCGCACCCAGCATCGCATCGCACAGCGCGTGCAACACCACGTCGCCATCGCTGTGCGCGAGCACGCCATGGCTGTGCGCGACGCGCACGCCGCCCAGCATCACGTGGTCGCCCGCACCGAACGCGTGCACGTCGTAGCCCTGACCGATTCGAAAATTGAAAGACATGGTAATCCGTGGTGATTAGGGAGCGTCGGCGTCGTGGTGGGCACCAGCGGACAGCGCATCGGTGTAGCCAACGACCGCCCCGGCGCGCGGGTCGGTTGCAGGCGACTGGGCATCCACTGCAACACCTCGGCGCGCCAGTTCGAATTCGAATCGCGCCAGATCCGTTGGCGTGGTCACCTTGAAGTTGTCTTCGGCACCTTCCACCAGCAACGGGCGCAATCCCAGCCGCTCCATCGCCATCGCCTCGTCGGTCACGTCCACCCCGGCCGCCGACGCCTCGGTGAGGCCACGGATCAGTTGATGGCGACGGAACAGCTGCGGGGTCAGTGCGCGCCACAGCCGCTCGCGTGGCTCGGTGGCATCGATGCCGCCATCGTCGCCGGCCCGCTTGAGCGTGTCGCGCACCGGTGCAGCCAGGATCGCGCCGACCGGATCGCCGCGGCCGATTTCCAGCAGACGCTCCAGATCGGCCAGCGCCAGATTGGGACGCGCGGCATCGTGCACCAGCACAAAGTCATCGGCCCGCACGCTCTCCGGCAAGGCCAGCAATCCGGCCAGTACCGATGCCGCACGTGTCCCGCCGCCGACGCAGGTCAGCACCGGCTTGCCCTGCACCGAAGTCCAGCCCGGCCAATCCGCATCGTCGGGCGCGATGGCCACCACGATGCCGGCCACCACCGGATGCGCGGCAAGCGCCGCCAGCGTGTAGGCCATCAGCGGTTGCCCGGCAGCGGACAGATATTGCTTGGGGGTCTGCCCACCAAAACGCGTGCCGCGCCCGGCGGCCGGCACGATCGCCCAGATCGAACCGGTCATGGCTGTTCCGCCGGAGCGTCAGGCTCGACGGGGGCAGCGGACGGCGCGGCCACTGCGGGCGGCAGCGGCGGTGCATCCTCGACCACGCGATAGAACGTCTCGCCCGGTTTGATCATGCCCAGCTCGCTGCGCGCGCGTTCCTCGATTGCCGCTTCGCCGTCCTTCAAATCCTTCACTTCTGCTGCCAACGCCTGGTTGCGTTGGCGCAGACCTTCGTTGTCCTGTGTCTGATGCGCGACCTGGGCTTCCAGCATCATCACTTCACCGGAATTCCCAGGCCCGAACCAGAAGCGGTACTGCAGCCAAGCCAGCAGCACCGCCAGCACCAGCAGTAGCCAGCGCCAGTTGCGCACGGCTTAGCGCTTGAGCGAAACGAACGCGTCGCGGCCGGCGTAACGCGCGCCGGAGCCCAGCGCCTGCTCGATGCGCAGCAACTGGTTGTACTTGGCGACGCGGTCGCTGCGGCACAGCGAGCCGGTCTTGATCTGCGTGGCGGTGGTGGCCACGGCGATGTCGGCGATGGTGGTGTCTTCGGTCTCGCCCGAGCGGTGCGAGACGATCGAGGCATAGTTGGCCGCATGCGCCATCGCAATGGCTTCCAGCGTCTCGGTCAGCGTGCCGATCTGGTTGACCTTGATCAGGATCGCGTTGGCGGTGCCCGAGTCGATGCCCTGCTTGAAGATCTTCGGGTTGGTGACGAACAGATCGTCGCCGACCAGTTGCACCTTCTTGCCGACGCGGTCGGTGAGCAGCTTCCAGCCGGCCCAGTCGTCCTCGGCCAGGCCGTCTTCGATGCTGATGATCGGGTACTGCGCGACCCAGTCGGCCAGGAAGTCGACGAACTGCTCGCTGGTCAGGCGCTTGTTTTCGCCGACCAGGTTGTACTTGCCGTTGTCGTAGAACTCGCTGGAGGCCACGTCCAGGCCCAGTAGCACGTCTTCGCCGGCGGTGTAGCCGGCCTTGCCGATCGCCTCGAGAATGGTGTCCAGCGCTTCGACGTTGCTGCGGAAGTCCGGCGCAAAGCCGCCTTCGTCGCCCACCGCCGTGCTCAGGCCGTGGCCCTTGAGCACCGACTTGAGCGCGTGGAAGATTTCGGTGCCGGCACGCAGCGCTTCGGAGAACGAGCTGCAGCCGACCGGCAGCACCATGAACTCCTGGAAGTCGACGTTGTTGTCGGCATGCGCGCCGCCGTTGATGATGTTCATCATCGGCACCGGCAGTGCCACATCGGACTCGGTGATGGTGGACAGGTACTGCCACAGCGGCTGCTTGCGCGAGGCGGCCACCGCATGCGCGGCGGCCAAAGAAACCCCCAGCAGCGCGTTCGCGCCCAGGCGGCCCTTGTTCTCGGTGCCGTCCAGGTCGATCAGGCGGCGGTCCAGACCCTGCTGGTCGGCCGCGTCAAAGCCCTTGAGCGTCTCTGCGATGGTGCCGTTGACGTTCTGCACCGCATGCAGCACGCCCTTGCCCAGGTAGCGGGTCTTGTCGCCATCGCGCAGTTCCACCGCTTCCTTGGTGCCGGTCGAGGCGCCCGAGGGCACGGCAGCGCGGCCGAACGAGCCGTCGTCCAGCGTGACTTCGGCCTCCAGCGTGGGGTTGCCGCGGGAGTCGAGGATTTCGCGGGCGAGGATCTTGGCGATAGTGGTCATAGGTCGATCGGTTACCAGTAAGGGGGAAGTACACCGGAAACAAGCTGCGGGATTATCGCCGCACACCGGCACATTGCCAAATCGCGTGAAGCTGCCGCACGCAACAGGCCGGCACACATGCCGCTAGGCCATCAAGCCCAGCAGCGGTAGCCCAGACAGCAGCAGCAAGACTGACAGCAACACCAACGCAAAGATCGCTGCGCCGGATTGGCGAGCCAGCCGCAACGCCAGCGGGCCGGCGATCAGGCAACTTGTGATCGCCACCGCGGCCAGCAGCAGCGTAACCAGCATTGGCACCCGCGTGGCCTGCATGGCATGGTCGCCGTCACCCGGCATGCCGATGCTGGCAGCGACCAGAAACACCATTGCGGCCATACACGCCCACGCGGCGATCGATGCGACCAGCGCGATCCAGCCCCAGGGCCAGTGGCGCCACTGCCGACGCTGGCGCTGCGACGCGGCCAGCGCCCAGGGATCGGAACTCATGCGAAGCGCGCGAACCCGTGCTTCTTGGTGACGGCATCCAGTTCCATCAGGGTCTCGAGCAGCTCTTCCATGCGGTCCAGCGGCCAGGCGTTGGGGCCATCCGACAAGGCCTTGGACGGGTCCGGATGGGTTTCGGCAAACAGGCCGGAAATGCCCACCGCCACCGCCGCGCGCGCCAGCACCGGCACGAATTCGCGCTGGCCGCCGGAACTGCTGCCCTGCCCGCCCGGCAACTGCACCGAATGGGTGGCATCGAACACCACCGGGCAGCCGGTGTCGCGCATAACGCTCAGCGAGCGCATGTCGCTGACCAGATTGTTGTAGCCGAACGAGGCGCCACGCTCGCAGACCATGATCTGCTCGTTGCCGGTCGACTTGGCCTTGTCGACCACCGGCTTCATGTCCCACGGCGCCAGGAACTGGCCCTTCTTGATGTTGACCGGCTTGCCGGCGGCGCAGACGTTCTTGATGAAATCGGTCTGGCGCACCAGGAAGGCCGGGGTCTGCAGCACGTCGACGACGGCGGCGACCTCGTTCATCGGGGTGTATTCGTGCACGTCGGTCAGCACCGGCACGCCGATCTGCTGCTTTACCGCAGCCAGCACCTTCAGGCCCTCTTCCAGGCCCGGGCCGCGAAAGCTGGTACCGGAGGTGCGGTTGGCCTTGTCGAAGCTCGACTTGAAGATGAAGTTGATCCCCAGCTTGCCGGTGATCTCCTTCAGCTTGCCGGCCACGTCCAGCTGCAGCTGCATCGACTCGATCACGCAGGGGCCGGCGATCAGGAACAACGGCTGATCCAGGCCAACGTCAAAGTCACACAGTTTCATCAGGTCACCTATTGATTAAAGCCCCTCTCCCGTCGGGAGAGGGGTTGGTGTGCGGGTACGGTTGCGAAGCGCTGCTGAAGTGCGATGGTTTGCCCTGGCTGACGCGTGGCGACGCGTCCGTCATGGCTGCCAACTCCCGGTGCGTTGCGGCGCCGCTCATCCGGCGCTGCGCGCCAGCTTCTCCCGACGGGAGAAGGAGCGGCTCAGGCACGCGCTTCCTTCAGCAGTTTTCCGCCCGCCTTCTTCTCGCGCGCAGCGCGCACGAAGCCGATGAACAGCGGATGCCCGTCGCGCGGGGTGGACAGGAATTCCGGATGCGCCTGGCAGGCCAGGAACCATGGGTGCGCATCGCGCGGCAGCTCCACCATCTCCACCAGCGTGTCGTCCATCGACTTGCCGGAGATCACCAGGCCGGCGTCTTCCAGCTGGGTGCGGTAGCGGTTGTTGAACTCGTAGCGGTGACGGTGACGCTCGGCGACCACATCCTTGCCGTACACCTCGCGCGCCAGCGTGCCCGGCTTGAGCCGCTGCTCCTGCAGACCCAGCCGCATGGTGCCGCCCAGGTCGGACTTCTCGTCGCGCTTTTCCACTTCGCCGGTGGCGGTGCGCCATTCGGTGATCAGGCCGATCACCGGGTGCGGCGACTGGCGATCGTTCTCGGTGCTGTTGGCTGCGTCCAGATCGGCCACGTGGCGGGCATAGTCCACCACCGCCGCCTGCATGCCGTAGCAGATGCCGAAGTACGGCACCTTGTGCTCGCGCGCATACTTGGAGGTGAGCACCTTGCCTTCGAAACCACGGTCGCCGAAGCCGCCCGGTACCAGGATGCCGTCGATATCCTGCAGCGCAGCCATGTCGCTGCCTTCCAGATCCTGCGCTTCCAGCCACTTCAGGTTGACCTTGGTGCGCTGGCGCAGACCGCCGTGACGCAGCGCTTCGGCCACCGACTTGTAGGCGTCCTGGTGATCGACGTACTTGCCGACCACCGCAATGGTGACCTCGTCCAGCGGGTGCTTGACCGCATCCACCACCGCAGCCCATTCGGACAGGTCGGGCGCAGCCACCTTGTCGCGCAGCTTGAACTGATCGATGACCAGTTCGTCCAGGCCCTGGCGACGCAGCTCCAGCGGCATGCCGTATAGCACATCGATATCGGGGCAGCTGATCACTGCGCGCTCGGAGACGTTGGTGAACAACGCGATCTTGCGGCGCTCCGAATCCGGCACCGCCTGCTCGGAACGGCACAGCAGTACGTCCGGCTGGATGCCGATCGAGCGCAGCTCCTTGACCGAATGCTGGGTCGGCTTGGTCTTCAACTCACCGGCGGCGGCGATGTACGGCACCAGGGTGAGATGCATGAACATGGCCTTTTCGGCGCCACGCTCGGTGCGCACCTGGCGGATCGCTTCCAGGAACGGCAGCGACTCGATATCGCCGACGGTGCCGCCGATCTCGATCAGCGCCACGTCGAACCCTGCGGTGGCCTCGTCGATGCAACGGCGGATCTCGTCGGTGATATGCGGGATCACCTGCACGGTGGCGCCCAGGTAATCGCCGCGACGCTCCTTGCGGATCACGTTCTCGTAGATCCGGCCGGTGGTGACCGAGTTCTTGCGCGACAGCCGCGTGCGCACGTAGCGCTCGTAGTGACCCAGATCCAGATCGGTCTCGGCGCCGTCGTCGGTGACGTAGACCTCGCCATGCTGGAACGGGCTCATCGTGCCCGGGTCCACATTGATGTACGGGTCCAGCTTCATCATCGTGACCTTCAGGCCACGCGCTTCCAGAATGGAGGCAAGCGAAGCGGCGGCAATGCCCTTGCCTAGCGAGGACACTACGCCGCCGGTAACAAAAATCAGGGGGGTCATGGGGCTTGAAGCCTCCCGGAAAGCCATAGTTTAGCGGGTGTCGGGCGAATGCCCAAGGGTTGCGTGACGATCATGTCGTCACAGCGGCGAAAAACGCGCTGCGCCTGGCGCAAATGCAGACGCCCCGACCAAGGCCGGGGCGTCCGTGTGGCGTTATACCGTCGCGCGATGGAATCAGCGCGCCGGCTTTTCTTCTTCCTCTTCCTCTTCCTCGCGCGTGGCGGCGTCGGCCTTGGGCTTGTGTGCCGCAGCAGCGGCGCGGCGCTCGGCCTTGCGCTCGGCTTCGGTCTTGGCCTTGGCGTCATCGGCCTTCTGCGCGCTGGCGCCGGCGCCCTGCCCGGTCTGCTGAGGAGCGGCCTGGGCCATGGCAGGAAGCGCGGCCACTGCGGCAGCACCGAGGGTGAGCATCAGGATGTGCTTGAACTTCATGGTGTCCTCCGGGTTCGGTGACATCCTCAGATGGGGACGTTTGGTTCCGAATCCAACGCCAGGGTATCCAGCCGCACCCCGCCCTGCACTGAACGCCTGTCGCGTGCAAAAAATCGGCTCAGCCCCCACACTTGCGCGTCGTTTCACGTGCCAACGAGATGCATGAACACCCGTTATAACGCCGCCGATATTGAAGTGCTGTCGGGCCTGGACCCGGTCAAACGCCGCCCTGGCATGTATACCGACACTGCGCGCCCGAACCATCTGGCGCAGGAAGTGATCGACAACTCGGTCGACGAGGCGCTGGCCGGTCACGCCAGGCAGGTCGAAGTGACCCTGTACAAGGACGGCAGCTGCGAGGTGTCCGACGACGGCCGCGGCATGCCGGTGGACATGCACCCGGAAGAAAAGATTCCCGGTGTCGAGCTGATCCTGACCCGGCTGCATGCCGGCGGCAAGTTCAGCAACCGCAACTACACCTTCTCCGGCGGCCTGCATGGCGTGGGCGTGAGCGTGGTCAATGCGCTGTCGACCAAGGTCGAGCTGTTCATCAAGCGCGAAGGCAGCGAGCACCGCATGGAGTTCCGCGACGGCCACGCCGCCTCCAAGCTGGAAGTGGTCGGCACCGTCGGCAAGAAGAACACCGGCACGCGGCTGCGCTTCTGGGCCGATCCGAAGTACTTCGACACGCCCAAGTTCAACGTGCGCGCGCTGCGCCATCTGCTGCGTGCCAAAGCCGTGATGTGCCCCGGCCTGACCGTCAAGCTGCACGACGAGGCCACCGGCGAGCAGGACAGCTGGTACTTCGAGAACGGCCTGCGCGACTACCTCAAGGGCGAGATGGCCGCGCACGAGATGCTGCCGGCCGACCTGTTCGTGGGCAGCCTGAAGAAGGACACCGAGATCGTCGACTGGGCCGCGGCCTGGGTGCCGGAAGGCGAGCTGGTGCAGGAAAGCTATGTCAACCTGATCCCGACCGCGCAGCACGGCACCCACGTCAACGGCCTGCGTTCGGGCCTGACCGATGCGTTGCGCGAGTTCTGCGACTTCCGCAACCTGCTGCCGCGCGGGGTCAAGCTGGCGCCGGAAGACGTATGGGACCGGGTCACCTTCGTGCTCAGCCTGAAGATGACCGACCCGCAGTTCTCCGGGCAGACCAAGGAACGCCTGTCCTCGCGCCAAGCCGCCGGCTTCATCGAAGGCGCCGCGCACGATGCCTTCAGCCTGTATCTGAATCAGAACGTGGAGATCGGCGAGAAGATCGCGCAGATCGCCATCGACCGCGCCAGTGCGCGCCTGAAGACCGAAAAGCAGATCGTCCGCAAGAAGGTCACCCAGGGTCCGGCCCTGCCCGGCAAGCTGGCCGACTGCATCAGCCAGGATCTGTCGCGCACCGAACTGTTCCTGGTCGAGGGCGACTCGGCCGGCGGCTCGGCCAAGCAGGCCCGCGACAAGGACTTCCAGGCGATCCTGCCGCTGCGCGGCAAGATCCTCAACACCTGGGAAGTGGCATCGGGCAGCGTGCTGGCCTCCGAGGAAGTGCACAACCTGGCGATCGCGATCGGCTGCGACCCGGGCAAGGACGACATCACCGGGCTGCGTTACGGCAAGGTGGTGATCCTGGCCGATGCGGACTCCGACGGCCTGCATATCGCCACCTTGCTGACCGCGCTGTTCCTGCAGCATTTCCCGGCGCTGGTCGCGGCCGGCCACGTATTCGTGGCGATGCCGCCGCTGTTCCGCGTGGACGTGGGCAAGCAGGTGTTCTACGCGCTGGACGAAGAGGAAAAGACCACGCTGCTGGACAAGATCGCGCGCGAGAAGCTCAAGGGCCAGGTCAGCGTCACCCGCTTCAAGGGCCTGGGCGAGATGAATCCGCAACAGCTGCGCGAATCGACCATCCACCCGGATACGCGTCGCCTGGTGCAGCTGACCATCGACGATGGCGAACAGACCCGCTCGCTGATGGACATGCTGCTGGCGAAAAAGCGCGCCGGCGATCGCAAGCAGTGGCTGGAGACCAAGGGCGATCTGGCGTCGCTGGAGGTTTGAGTTCGCTGAAAATCCGAAAACACCAAGCAGCGGAAGCTTCGCCCCCATCGTGGCGAGAAGGCACTGCTTGTGCAGGTATCTTCGAGCGCCCGCGCTGCCAGCCCGGGCCGGGGATGCGAAGCGGAAGTTGGGGTGAGGGTGAAGCCGATGATTCACTCTGGTGGCGCGTGGCGACGCGCTTGCCATCGCTGGCAGTGATATCCCTCTGAGGCGCCCCTCATCCGCCCCTGCGGGGCAGCTTCTCCCGCGGGGAGGAGGTGTTGCCGGTTTTCTTTTCAGTCGACGCGGATTTCAGCGGATGGCGCAGACCCCCACCCTTTGGCTCAGACGGCTGCCTGCACCGGCACATGCTGCTCCTAGCCAGGCAGGCCACGTCGGCCAACGCGACACACATGCCTTTGTGCACATCCATCCGACGCCATCGGCGGCCTAGCATCGTCGCTCCCCTGCCGAACCTTCCGATGCTCATGCCCTGCTTCCTCCGTGCCAGCCTGCTGGCCTGCGTCCTGCTCAGCGGAACCGCGCTGGCCGACGCGCCCGACAAGAACGCTGCAAAAACCGACACCAAATCCGATGCCGCGGCCGCCAAACCCGTGCCACTTCCGGCCGATGCCAGCGTGCGGCAAAGCACCCGCGTGGGTGGGCGCACGCTGAGTTACACCGCAACCGTCGGCACGCTGCCGGTGCGCGATGCGCAGGGCAAGACCACCGGCGAGGTGGTGTTCACCGCCTACACCGTCGATGGCAAGGACCGCCCGGTGACCTTCGCGCTGAATGGCGGCCCCGGTGCGTCGTCGGTGTATCTGAACATGGGCGCGATCGGACCCAAGGTGGTCGGTTTCGGCGCCGAAGGCGACAGCGCCTCCGCGCCGGCGGCGCTGCGCGATAACCCCGGCACCTGGCTGGACTTCACCGACCTGGTGTTCATCGACCCGGTCGGCACCGGCTTCAGCCGCGCCCTGATCGGCGACGACGAAGCCAAGAAACAGTTCTACAACCCGCAGGCCGACGTGGAATATCTCTCGCGTGTGGTCTACGACTGGCTGCTGAAGAACCGCCGCCTGCAGGCACGCAAGTACCTGGTCGGCGAAAGCTACGGCGGCTTCCGCGGCCCGCGCATCACCCAGTACCTGCAGACCCGGCTGGGCGTGGCGATGAACGGCGTGGTGCTGGTGTCGCCGTATCTCAATCCCACCCTCGACGACAACAGCGATGTGTCGCCGCTGGCCTGGATGATGACGCTGCCCTCGATCGCCGCCGCACACCTGGAACGCCAGGGCCAGCTCAGCGACACGGCGATGCGCCAGGTGATCGATTACACCCGCGGCGACTACGCGGTGGCACTGATGAAGGGCCGCACCGATCCGCAGGCGACCGAGGCGATGCTGCAGCAGGTCACCCGCATGACCGGGCTGGACGCGACCTATGTGCGCCGCTCCGGCGGGCGCCTGGAAACCCAGGCCTACCTGCGCGAGGTGTTCCGCGACAAGGGCGAGCTGGGCAGCCGCTACGACGCCAACGTGACCGCGTTCGACCCCTTCCCCAACGATCCCGAGCAGCGCGCCAACGACCCGCTGCTGGACAGCATCATCGCGCCGACCACCACCGCGATGGTGGACTTCGTCACCCGCGTGGTCGGCTGGAAGGTCGATGCGCGTTATCAGGCGCTCAATTACGACGTCAACACGCTGTGGGACTGGAACGACGAACTGCGCAAGGGCGCGGTCACCCAGCTGCGCCAGTCGGTGGCAATCGACCCCAAGCTGCGCGTATTGATCGCGCATGGCTGGAATGATCTCTCCTGCCCGTTCATGGGCTCGGTGCTGACGGTGGACCAGATGCCGACGATGGGCAGCGACCCCAAGCGCGTGCAGGTGCGCGAATATCCCGGCGGCCACATGTTCTACAACCGCACTGACAGCCAGGCCGCATTCCGCAACGACGTCAAGACGATGTACGAAACCCGCTGAGCACCACCATCGCCGGCCGCACACGCGGCGGGCGATGCATTACACCAGCCGCAACTAAACGCGCAACCAGCCACGCTGCCACCAAGCAGCGCAATCCCCTCCCGACCGCCGCGCACACGCCTTACCCCCGTTAATCCGGAGCGGCAAGCGCTGTCGGACGCTGATCAGCCGCACATATCAGGCAGCGCACCAGCTGCTACGAATCCCGAATCCCGATTCCCCATTCCCCATTCCCCATTCCCCATTCACAACGCCCCAGCCCGAACAGCCTCCACATTCCACCCGAGCCACTCGTAAACCCGATAGCGCGCAATGCCCAGGTACTCGTGCAAGGCGACATCGGCCACGGTGAAGTTGTAGCTCTGCGGCAACCACGCCCAGGACGCGGTCAACCAGTCCGAGCGTACTGGCGTGGCGTCGATACCGAAGTGGCGGAAGTACAGCTCGGCACGTCGCAGATGCGTGGCCGAGGACACCAGCACGACCCGATCGGGGCGGTACTGGCGCAGCAAGGGCTGGCTGAACTGCGCGTTCTGCCAGGTGTTCATGCTGGACGGCTCCATGATCAGGTCGGCCTGCGCGATGCCCAGCCCAATCAGCACCTTTCGATACACCACCGCCTCGGACAGGCCCAGCCCGCGCGCGTCGCCGCCGCTGATCTCGATCTTGCAGTCGCCGCCGTGCGCACGGCACTGCCGGTACAGCCGCGCCGACTCGACGATGCGGCCGTAGGCGAACATGTTGGCCTCGGCGGTGGCGTCGGGGCCATCCGGCCGCACCGTGCCCGCGCCCAGCAGCACGATCATGTTGCGCGCGCGCCAGTCGTTGAAATCGTTGACGCCGGTCTGCTGCAGCCCGTGCAGCATCCAGCTCGCCAACGGGCCGCAGCCGACCAGCAGCAGCAACGCCAATGTGGCCGCTGCCAGCGCACGCGCGCTGCGCAGCCAGCGCCTGCGGCCGATCAGCCAGGACAGCAAGAACAGCACGCACACCAGCGCAAGCATCATCGGCGCGTTTCCTCAGGCAGGACGCGTTGGCACATCAGGGTCGAACGGGGGGCTGCAGGGCACGCCGCGGTTGGCGCGCATGCTCGCCCACCGAGGTGACCACAGCACGACATCGCTCAGGTCCAGCCGAACCATTCGAAGCAGCGCAGGATCAGATACGCCACTCCGCCAGCGGCCGGGATGGTCAGGATCCAGGCCCAGACGATGCGCTCGATCACACCCAGCCGCAGCGAGCGCGGGTTCTTGGCAAAGCCCACGCCCATGATCGCGGTGGAAATGCTGTGGGTGGTCGACACCGGCATGCCGAAGTGCGCGGCCACGGTCAGCACGGTGGCCGAGCTGGTTTCTGCGGCAAAACCGTGGATGGGATGCAGCTTGACCATCTTGTGGCCGAGCGTCTTGATGATCTTCCAGCCGCCCGAGGCGGTGCCGGCGGCCATCACCACCGCACAGGTCAGCACGATCCACATCGGAATGCCGGCGCCCGCAGCCAGGCCGGTGCCCGGATGCAGGAACGACAGCCAGCTCGGCAGATCGTCCAACGCACCGGCCGACTGCGCGCCGATCAGGGTCATGGCGATGATGCCCATGGTCTTCTGCGCGTCGTTGTGGCCGTGGGCATAGCCCATGTAGGCGGCCGAAGCGATCTGCGCCTTGCCGAAGAACGCATTGACCCAGCGCGGACGCGCCAGCCGCCCGATCGGCCCGCCCAGCCGGGCCATGCCGGCGATGATCGCCCACAGCAACAGCATCACCACGATGCCGAGCAGGAAGCCGGCGATCGGCGAGGTGATCATCGGCACGAACACCTTCCACAACAGGCCCTTGTTCTTGGCCCAGTTGCCGATATTTTCCGACCAGATCAAGGCGTTCCAGTTGTTGTGCGCGGCGGCCAGGCCGGCGCCGCACAGCCCGCCGATCAAGGCGTGCGAGGACGACGACGGCAGGCCCTTCCACCAGGTGATCAGGTTCCAGATGATGCCGCCCAGCAGCGCGCACAGGATCACCTGCGGGGTGACTTCGACCACCTCGGTGTTGAGCAGGCCGGAGGCGATCGTCAATGCCACCGCGGTGCCGGTGAGCGCGCCGATCAGGTTCATGCCGGCGGCCAGCATCACCGCCCAGCCCGGCGACAGCACCTTGGTGGCGACCACGGTGGCGATGGAGTTGGCGGTGTCGTGGAAGCCGTTGATGAACTCGAACACCAACGCCGCCAGGATCACCACCAGAACTAGGGTAAGCACGCGGCGACCTCAGCTGTTCTTCAATACGATCTGGTACACCACCACCCCTGCCTCGCGGCAACGGTCGATGGCCTTCTCCAGAATCTCGAAGAATTCCTTGAGCAGGAACATCTGCAGCGTGTCCAGGCGACCGGAATAGATGTCGCGATACAGCTCGAGCATCAGCCGGTCGGCTTCGTTTTCCAGCATGCGCAGCTTGTCGTTGAGCGCGGTCATGCGATCGATGTTCATCTGCGGCAGGTCGGCCACCATCTCCACCACCACCGCGGCGGCCTGTTCCAGCATCGCCGCGCGCGGGGCGAAGTCGATGTGCTCCAGATGCTTGGTGGCCAGCGAGTAGCGGTCGGCGAACTTCTCGACCTGCTTGGGAATCTTGTACAGCGCCGAGCCCAGCGCTTCGATGTCCTCGCGCTCGATCGGGGTCATGAAGCTGTCCACCAGCGCCTGGCCGATCTTGTCCGAAGCGGCGCGTTCGCGCAGGCGGGCCAGCTTGAAGGCGTCCAGCGCGGGTTGGCGGTCGGACGTGCGCATCATGGCGTGCAAGGCCTTGGTGCTGTCGTAGGCGGCCTGCGCCGCTTCGTTCAGAAGCGCATAGAACTGCTTGCCGGAGCCGAAGATGGTCTGCAACGAGAACATGGGTGGAAAACTTCCTGCCGTCGAGGGAGAGACGGACGCCAAGCGCGAATTATGACCGTTCCATGACCTGTCTGGGTATCTCGGCGGCGCAGGCGGCCTTCACATCGGCATTTCCCGGCTCGAACCACCCTGTGGTTTGCTAACATGCTCCCGCGCCCTCGGGTGCACCCTATGGAAGACGACCCTATATTCCCCCGTTGCCGCCCCGCCCCCGTGCGCGCCGGCCAACCCAGTGCTCGCCCGCCCTCCCCTTCACTGACCGGGGAAGACGCCCGTGGTTGAGTTTCTGATCGTCATCGCGCTGATCCTGTTGAACGGCTTCTTCGCGATGTCGGAAATGTCCCTGATGACCTCGCGCAAGAGCCGGCTGAAGCAGATGGCCGGCTCCAGCAAGCGCGCCGCCCGCGCACTGGCGCTGGCCGAAAGCCCGGAAAACTTCCTGTCCACGGTGCAGATCGGCATCACCCTGATCGGCATCCTGACCGGCGTGTTCGGTGGCGAGGCGATCGGCGAGGCCATCAGCAGCTGGCTGCAGGGGCTGTTCCCGGCGCTGTCGGCCTCGTTCGAGCTGGTCGGCAAGCCGCGCCCGTATTCGGTGGTGATCGGCAGCACGCTGGCGGTGGCCCTGATTACCTTCCTGACGCTGATCTTCGGCGAACTGGTGCCCAAGCGGCTGGCGCTGCGCAACTCCGAGGACATCGCCGGGGTGGTCGCGGTGCCGATGGCCTGGCTGGCAAAGATCGCCGCGCCCGGCGTGTGGGTGCTGGCGCGCTCGACCCGGCTGGTGCTGCGCATGCTCGGCATGGGCAAGGACGAATCGGCATCGGTGACCGAAGAGGAGATCCGCATGCTGGTGGCCGAAAGCCACGAGGCCGGCGTGATCGATGCGCACGAGCGCGACATGATGAACCGCGTAATGCGGCTGGGCGACCGCACCGCCGACAGCCTGATGACGCCCCGCAACCGCATCGCCTGGCTGGATGCCAATGCCGAGCCGGAACGCAATCTGCTGGTGATGCGCGAACACGAATTCTCGCGTTATCCGGTCTACCGCGGCAGCGACCAGGACATCGCCGGGGTGCTGGAGGTCAAGTCGCTGGTCACGCGCATGGACGGACACGGCGCGCAGCTGTTCCAGGCGCTGCGCGACACCTTGTTCGTGTCCGAATCCACGCATGCGATGAAGCTGCTGGAGATCTTCCGCGAAGAACAGCAGTCGATGGCGCTGGTGGTGGACGAATACGGCGAAATCCGCGGGCTGGTGACCATCAGCGACCTGATGGGCGCGGTGGTCGGCCGCCTGCAGGCGGTGGAAAACACCGACGAGGATGCGCTGGTGGTCACGCGCGCCGACGGCTCGCTGCTGATCGACGGCTCATTGCCGGTGGAGGAACTGCGCGAAGTGCTGGGCGCCGAACTGCCGGAGGCCGACGAAGGCGACTACCACACGCTCGCCGGCCTGTGCATCTACTACTTCGGGCGCATTCCGCAGGCGGGCGAATTCTTCGATTGGGCCGGCTGGCGCATCGAGATCGTCGATCTGGATGGCGCACGCGTGGACAAGCTGCTGCTGAGCCGCGTCAGCGACGAGGGCAGCGATGACATCGTCGGATAACCGCGTACCGCCATCGGATGGAGCGGACGGCGCGCAGATGCGCTATCGCAACGAAGGCATCCGTAGCCTGCTGGCGGCCTTCAGCGAGGGCGATCCGGAGCATGTGCTGCGGGTGCGCGAGATCCTGGCCGATCTGCAGCAGAGCGCATTCGGGGTGTTCCTGTTCCTGGCGATCCTGCCGTCGTTCATTCCGATTCCCGGCCTGGCCGGCGGCATCAGTGGCCCGCTGACGGTATTGATCGGGCTGCAGATGATGTGCTGCCTGCGCAAGCCGTGGGTGCCGCGTTTCATCGGCGATCGCGGGCCGCGACGCAGTACCAGCCAGCGTTTCGTCGCACGGCTTGCGCCGACGTTGCAGCGCCTGGACCGGCTGCTCAAGCCGCGCCTGCACGGCATGCTGGACCGGATGCCGGCGCAGATGGTCACCGGCGTGCTGCTGGTGCTGGTCGGCATCCTGCTGACGCTGCCGATTCCGTTCACCAACTACATCTTCGGGCTGATCCTGCTGCTGTTTGCGCTGGCCCTGCTCGAGCGCGACGGCGCATTGCTGCTGGTCGGCTGGGCCGCTGCGCTGATCTCGGTGGCGGTGTTCGGCGTCACCTCGGACCAGTTACTGGACCTGATCCGCGGTTGGTGGCCGGCCGCCTGGCGCTGAGCGCGCGACGGCCGGCGCACCTGGAGCGCAGTTACTTCAGATCGACCACGCGATTGTCCGACAGGCTGCCGGTATCGTCGGTCACGGCCGTCATCACGAAATACAGCGCCTTGCCGAGCAGCCCGCTCGGGCCATCCCAGTACTCGGCCGACTCGGCGCGCACATGGATCAGGCGCAGGTTGGGGTCGTCCTTGCCACCGGGGAAGAACACCTTCATCGCCGGCGACCACAGCTGTTCGATCTTGGCGCGGTCATCGACCACGCGTGCGGTACCGGCGACCGAGACGTAGCTGTTCTTCGAGGCCGAGGCATAGGCCACGTTGACGCGCGGATCGGCGGCGATTTCAGCCACCTTCGGGCTGTCGGCGGCGGTGGCGAACCACAGGTCGCCATCGAATTCGACTTCCTGCGTTCCCAACGGGCGGCTCACCAACTTGCCGTCGGCCGACACGGTCGTGAACATCGCGATGTCCACGCCGCGGATCAATTCCGCCAACTGCTTGATGCTCTCGCTGCGTTCCTGAAATTGCATGCTGGTGTTCCCAATGGAGGTGCATGCATCTGAGCGGATCGCCGCGCAAAGCGACGTGAATCACGCAGGAGTCACGTCCAGCTCGCGGCAGGCCATGGCGGCGATTTCGAACGAACGCAAACGCGCGGCATGGTCGTAGATGTTGGCGGTGAACAGCAGTTCGTCCGGGGTGTGGCGCTCGATGAACTCAGCCACGCCCTGGGCGATCTGCTCGGCATCGCCCAGCACCGTGCATGCCAACGCACGCTCCACGCCGGCACGCTCGTGCGGCTGCCAGAAGCTGTCGATATCGTCGATCGGCGCGGGAATCTTGCCCGGCTTGCCGCGGCGCAGGTTGACGAAGCTCTGCTGCTGGGTGGTGAACAGGCGGCGTGCCTGCGCTTCGGTTTCCGCAGCCACCACATTCAAGGCCAGCATCACGTGCGGCTTGGCCAACTGCGCGGACGGACGGAACTCGCGGCGGTAGATCGCCACTGCCTCGTCCATTGCATCGGGCGCGAAGTGAGAGGCGAACGCGAACGACAAGCCCATCGCCGCGGCCAGCCGCGCACTGAACAGGCTGGAACCCAGCAGCCACACCGGCACGTCGAGACCGCCCCCCGGCACCGCCTGCACCAGCTGCCCCGGCACCACCGGCGCGAAGTAGCGCAACAGCTCGGCCACGTCCTGCGGGAAATGGTCGGCACTGTCGAAATAGCGACGCAGGGCGCGCGCGGTCGGCTGGTCGGTGCCGGGCGCACGGCCCAGGCCCAGGTCGATGCGCTGCGGGTACAGCGAGGCCAGGGTGCCGAACTGTTCGGCCACCTGCAGCGGCGCATGGTTGGGCAGCATGATGCCGCCGGCGCCGACGCGGATGGTCTTGGTGCCGCCGGCGACGTGGCCGATCAGCACCGCGGTGGCGGCGCTGGCGATGCCCGGCATGTTGTGGTGCTCGGCCAGCCAGTAACGCTGGTAGCCCCAGCGCTCGGCGTGCTGGGCCAGATCGAGCATGTTGGCGAAGGCGTGGGTGGTGTCGCTGCCTTCGCAGACCGGCGCCAGGTCGAGCACGGAAATGGGCGTCATCGGATGACTCCGGGGAATGAGTGATGTGCAAGAGATGGGGCTGGCCAGGCGGCTTTGCCACCTGCCCAGGTGGCGCTGGGGGGATTACAGCATTCCAGTGGTCAAACAACGGGAGGATCTGCAGCTGGGCACTGCCCCGCTCCGTGCCCAGGCCCGCGCCTCGTTGCACAGGCGCTGCAACGCAGGCGCGGCAATGGCGTGCAAGCCATGCATGCGCCCCGGAGAGCGGGCCTTCGGGCCATGCGCGATGGCTGTTGATGTCTGGCGCTCGCCGGATCGCCTGCGAATGCAGTTGCCTGACCGCGAAGCACGGGCGCCGCGTGACAGGGCTGCTGGCTATGATGGACACCGCACTGGCAGCGCCTGCATGACGATGGCTTCGACCGCTCCGCTCGACCCCGCTTCCGCCACCCTGCACATCGCCGCGCGGATCGACCGGCTGCCGGCCAGCGCCACGCTGTGGCGGCTGGTCGGCCTGCTCGCGCTGGGTGGATTTTTCGAGTTGTACGACCTGTTCCAGACCGCCTACATCAGCCCGGGGCTGATCCGCGACGGCATCTTTGCCAGCGCTGCCGATGGCGCGTTCGGCATGTCCGACCAGGCCGCGTTCGCGGCGGCGACGTTTCTGGGCCTGTTCATCGGCGCCGCCCTGTTGAGTCCGTTCGCCGACCGCTTCGGGCGCCGTCCGGTGTTCACCTTCGCCCTGATCTGGTACACCGCCGCGACCGTGGCGATGGGCCTGCAGCACACCGCCACCGGGGTCATCGTGCTGCGCTTGGTGGTGGGGATCGGCCTGGGCATCGAGCTGGTCACCATCGACACCTATCTATCCGAGCTGGTGCCGCGGCATATGCGCAGTGCGGCGTTCGCGTTTGCGTTCTTCGTGCAGTTTCTGGCGGTGCCTGCGGTGGCGCTGACTGCCTGGCTGCTGGTGCCGCATGCACCGCTGGGGGTGAGCGGCTGGCGCTGGGTGGTGCTGCTGAGCGGGGTGTTTGCGCTGGCGATCTGGTGGCTGCGCAGCCGGTTGCCCGAATCGGCCCGCTGGCTGGCGGCGCAGGGACGCCATGCCGAAGCCGATGCGGTCTTGACCCAGCTCGAAACGCGCTGCGTGCGCGATCTGGGTGCGCCCCTGGCCGCACCGCAGCCGGTTGCCCCCTCGCCGGCCGGCCACATGCAGACTGCGATGCTGTGGCGTGCGCCGTATCGCGGGCGCATCGGCATGCTGGTGGTATTCCATATCTTTCAGGCGATCGGCTTCTTCGGCTTCGGCAACTGGTTGCCGGCACTGATCTCGGCGCAAGGCACCGGCGTGACCAGGAGCCTGGCCTATTCCTTTGCGATTTCGCTGGCCTACCCGCTGGCGCCGCTGCTGTTGCTGCGCTTTGCGCAGCGCTGGGAGAACAAATGGCAGATCACCGCATCGGCCCTGGGCGCGGTGCTTTTCGGTGTGCTGTTTTCGCTGCAGCATCAGGCAATCGGCATGGTGCTGTGCGGGGCAATGATCGCGTTCTGCAATGCCTGGATGAGCTTTGCCTATCACGGCTATCAGGCCGAGCTGTTCCCCACCGGCTTGCGCGCGCGGGCGGTGGGCTTTTGCTATTCCTTCAGCCGCCTTTCCACGGCGGTGAGCAGCGTGCTGATCGGTTGGCTGCTCGCCCAGGTCGGCAGCCATGGCGTGCTGGCCTTTATCGTGATCAGCATGTCGATCGTGGCCAGCGTGATTGCGCTATTGGGCCCGCGCACGCGCAATCGGGCGCTGGAAGAGATTGCCGGCTGATCGCGCTGCCGACGCGAGCACGCCACCTGGCATCACGCATCTGAGCGTGCAATCGCATCGGCGTGGGCAGCGGTCTGCGCGGCCACTGCAATGCCCAAGACAACCGTGCGATCGGCCATTGCGGCCAGGCTGGTGCGGTGCGAGACCACCACCAGCACGGTCTGCGGCAGGCGTTGCCGCAGCATGCACAACACTTGCTGTTCGGCCTCTGCATCCAGTGCGCTGGTGGCCTCGTCCAGCACCGCCAGGGTCGGCTTGCGCAACAGCACCTGCGCCAGCAGCAGGCGCTGCGCTTCGCCACCGGACAGGCGCCCATCCGGGCCGTTGATCGGGCTGTCCAATCCCTGCCCGGCGCGCTGCAGACGCGCGCCCAGGCCGACGTCGGCCAGCACCTGCCACATGCGCGCATCGCTGGTGCCGGGCAATGCCCAGTCCAGACAGGCGCGGACCGTGCGCTGCCAGGGCCGCACCCCCTGGCCGAGGTAGGCGCTATGCCGCACCAGGGCGCGATACGCGGCAAAATCCAGCCGGCGCCCGGCCATGTGCGCGGTGAACTGTGCAGGCGGGGTCTGACCCGAGAGCACGTCCATCAGACTGCTCTTGCCGATGCCGGAGGGACCGACGACCAAGGTCAGCTCGCCGGGCAGCAACAGCAGCGGATCGAGAGCGAGCCTGGGCAACGGCGGTGCCAGGCCGATGTGTTCGAGATGCAGGGCTGCCGGCAACGGTTGTGCCGGTGCGGCCGACGCCGGTGGACGCGTCGTGCCCAGCGCCACATAGCGCCGCCACAGCTGCAACGCCGGCCACGCCGAGCGCAGTTGCTGCACGCTCTGCCGGGTGCTGACCAGATACGGCAGCAGGCGCCCGAGCAGCAGGCTGACGGTGATCAACGCAGCGCGGTCGGCGCCCTGCCACAGGTTGGCCAGCACCAGGATGCCGGCGATGGCAGCCACTGCGGTGGCCTCGAGCATCAGCCGGCTGCCCGCCACCAGTGCCTGCTGCTGCGCATAGCCCTGCCCCAGCCGTGCGGAAATGCGCTCGTAATGGCGGGTTTCCAGTGCTTCGCGCTGGAACGAACGCACATGCCGCAGGCGACGCGGGAAATCTTCGCTCAGCCAGAACAGCTGCGTCATGTCGGCCACGTAATCGCGGCTGATGCGCGCCTGGGTGCCGCTGCTGGAGATGCGCAAGCCCAGCCACGCCAGTGCCAGCAGCAACGGCGTCGCCATCAGCAACGCGGGGGCGATCATGACCGCGATGCAGATGCTCACCAGTGCGGTCATGCCGGCCACCAGCAGCTGCAAGGCGGCACTGAAGCCCTGGGTGGCGATCTCGATGTTGTAGGTCAGCACATTGGCGATTTCCGCCGAGCTGGCACCGGACAGGGCCGGCAGCGGCGCATCGATCAACGCCGCATGCACGCGCTGCCGCAGCCCGATCGCATAGCGGCTGGTCAGCCGTGCGGCCAGCCGTGCGCCATGCCAGCGCAGTGCGGCAAACACCAGACTGACACCGGCAAACAGCATCACCCGCATCGCCAGACCATCTGGTAACGCCAGCGCGTAGCCGGCCAGGCGGACGGCATGACCAGGCTGCACCAGTGGCACCAGGCTGACCGCGACCAGGCTGCCGGCCAGTGCGGCCAGCAGCGACAAGCCCACATAGAGTGCGATGGTCGACACATCCGCCGGCACCAGCGTGTCGACGAAATCGCGCCATAGCGCGCGCATGGGCTTGCGGTCTGCAGACGCGCGCATCTCAGTCACGCCTGACCCTCACGGTGGAATGCGGCATGGCGTCGGCCTGAAAGAGGCCGCGCTGCTGCCGCGTTGCCGGCGCGCTCACCGCAACACCTGCAGCAGCGCGTCCAGCGCGGCCTGCGGATGCGCTCCACGGCGCAGGGTGAACATGCCGATGCGCTGTACCTGTTGGATAAAGCGCTGCCAGCCCGGTTGCCCGGCCGCATACGGTTGATCGTCTGCCAGGCAAGCGGCGATGCGTTCGGCCGGCATCGCCAGCAATGGCTGCGCGGGATCGCTCGCCGGCGTTGCCGACAGCATCACCACCGCACACAGTTGCAAGGGCGCGCGCGCCAGCTGCGCACGGCCGTGACGGATGTCGATCTCGAACTTTTCCACGCCGCTGCGGCGACGGATGGTTGGCGAGGCACTGATCCACGCGCGGGTGTCCGCATCGACCAGGCCCAGCGCGTCGGCGCGCAGATGCAGGAAGTTGGCAACACCGGTGGTGAGCAGACTCTCCGGCGCCACGAACACACCGTCTTCGGCGATGAAATCCAGGCCATGCAGCAGGCTGTGCAGCGCCAGGGTCGATTTGCCGGCGCCACTGGCGCCGAGCAACAGCACACAGCGTCCCTGCCGGCCCACGCAGGCGCCATGCAACGGCACCAGGCCCATGCCGCGCGCCGCCAGCAGGAACACCGAAAATTCAATCAGCTCGTAACGCACGTAGTAGGCGTGGGCGAGCATGTCGTCGGAAACCACCAGCATGGCGCGGCGCGCGGGCACCGACAACATCAGGTAATTGCAAGCATCCATGACGCCGCACAGCAATCCGCCGCTGGCACGGGTGCGCACCGGTGGCGGCGCTGCGCTCGAAGACGCGTGACCACGCGCCACTAGATCCAGCGTGATATGGAATTCCGGCGCACCCGGCAGGCGATGCGCAGGCAGGCCGGCGTAGGCCAGGTCCACCAATGCCAGCAGCGCTTCGCTGTCGCTTTCGAAGTGGAACAGTGCGCCGAGGATCTGCCGGCGCACGCACTGCCGACGCGGCCGATGTTCGCCGAACGGATCTGCTGCCACTGCCGCCGCATCCGGCGCACCAGGGCGAGCGTCATCGCCCACCGGCATCAATTGCGCCAACGCAGCCGACTGCGGCATGCCCTTCCACCCATTGCATCGATCAGCCGGTGTGTGCCGAACGGCACCAGAAAGGTTGCCGCATCGACATCGGCACGCGTGCCCAATGCACGCCAACGGCGGCATGCCGATCGGCGCAACCAAAGCCACCTGCATCCGCACCTACTGCCGAGCCGAATGCCGGTGCCTGCGCACGCCGCCGCTGCGCGCATCTGGCGACAGAACGAGAGCCTTGTGCAGATGCTAAAGATCCAGGTCAGTCATTCGTATTTCCTGCGTTACGACCCCAAGCAATGGGAGCGCGGCAAGCCGTATCCACCGCTGGCAACGCTGCAGGTTGCCGCGTTATTGCGCGAGCGCGGCCATGCGCTGAGCCTGTTCGACGCGATGCTGGCCGACGATGTGCAGGACTACACCGGCGCCTTGCACGCTGCGCAACCGGATCTGGTGGTGTTCTACGAGGACAACTTCAACTTCCTCACCAAGATGTGCCTGAGCCGCATGCGCGAGGCGGCCTGCCAGATGATTGCGCAAGCGCGCGCGGCCGGCCGCCGCGTGCTGGTGGCCGGCTCCGATGCATCCGACAACCCGGATGTATTTCTGGCTGCCGGCGCGCACGCGGTGTTGATCGGCGAAGGCATTGCACCACTGCTCGAACTGGTGGCGCGCGTCGAAGAAGATCCCATCATCGATACAGACGCCTGGCTCGCGGGCGTTGCACGTATCGCCGTCAGCGCATCTGCTGCAGCACACGTGCATCGTGGCGCACAACCGCCGGACGCGCGCCTGAGCGGCCTGCCGGCCTGGGACCTGGTCGACATGCCGCGCTATCAGCGTTTCTGGCGACAACGGCACGGCTATTTCAGCCTCAACATGGCCGCCTCGCGCGGTTGCCCGTTCCGCTGCAACTGGTGCGCCAAACCGATCTGGGGCAATCACTACAAGCGCCGCGATGCGGAAGACGTGGCTGCCGAAATGATCCATCTCAAGCGCAGCTTTCAGCCCGATCACCTCTGGATGGCCGACGACATCTTCGGCTTCCATATCGATTGGGTGGAAACCTTTGCGCAGCGCCTGAGCGACGCCGATGGCGCGATCCCGTTCACCATCCAGACCCGCGCCGACTTGGCCAGCGAGCGCATGGCTGCCGCGCTGGCGCGCGCCGGCTGCGCCGAGGCCTGGCTGGGTGCAGAAAGCGGCAGCCAGCGCATCCTGGACAAAATGACCAAGGGCACCGAGGTTGGCGAGGTGATCGCCGCACGCCGGCGCCTGGGTGCGCACGGGATCCGCGTGGGCTTCTTCATTCAACTCGGCTACCTGGGTGAAGAACTCGAAGACATCCTGGCCACGCGCGCACTGGTGACGCAGGCCAACCCGGACATCATTGGCGTCAGCGTGTCCTATCCGCTGCCCGGCACCAAGTTCTACGAAGAAGTAAAAAACCAGCTGGGCGGCAAGACCCATTGGCAGGACAGCGACGACCTGGCGATGATGTTCCACGGCGCGTACGACTCGGAGTTCTACCGCAGCGTGCGCGATCTGCTGCATACGCAGGTGGACCTGCAACAGGCGCGCGCCACGCTGGGCGCCGATGCGTTTGCACAGGCCTCGGACACGCTGGAAGCACGCTGGTCCGCCTTGATCGCCAGCGAACAGCAACATCGCACCGCGCCGCTTGCCGGCGCTGCCGCACATCAACCACGCCAGTTGGCCAGCGTGCTGGTCGGCTGACGCGCAACCCGCCGACCTCGCTTCCCGACATCACGTTGCCTTTCTCGGAATCTCCGCCGCATGCAGCCTTCCCTTCGCACCATCAAGCACGGCCTGCAGACGGCCACCGAACGGCTGGCCCGGGAATTGGCGCAGCCCGGCGAGGCGGTGCCGCAGTGGAACCGGCTGCAATGGCAGCTGGCCGCGGCCGCGGCGGCCGCGCATGGGGTGTCGCCGCTGCTGCAACGCCGTTCGCTATGGCAGGACGCCGACTGGACCGCGTTCCTGCGCGAGCAACGCAGCCATGTCGAAGACCGCCATCGGCGCATCGCGCTGCTGCTGACGCGCATCGACGCGGCAGCGCGTGCGGCGGGCATCGCCCTGGTCGGTCTCAAGGGCACCGCCCTGCATCGGCTCGGCGTCTATCTGCCCGGCGATCGCCCGATGGCCGATATCGATCTGCTGGTGGCGCCGGAGGATGCGCCCGCGGCGGCGGCCCTGTTGTGCGAACTCGGTTACGTGGCCTCCTTCGAACAATGGAAGCACCAGGTGTTCAAGCCGCTGCAGGGCGAGGCGGTTGCGGGACTGGGCGAGCATCGCGATGCGCCGATCAATCTCGAGCTGCATACCCGCATCCAGGAACGCCTGCCGCTGAGCAGCGTGGACATCACCGCGCGCATCCTGCCGGAGCGTCCGCAGCCGGGATTGAACCCCTACCCGTCGGTCGGCGCGCTGATGTGCCATCTGCTGCTGCATGCGGCCGGCGGCATCTGCCAGCGCAGCATCCGCCTGATGCATCTGCATGACCTGGCATTGCTGGCCACGCGCATGGGCCCGCGCGACTGGGAACAGTTGTGGGACGACCCGGCCATGGCGCCGTGGTGGGCGTTGCCGCCGCTGCTGCTGCTGCAACGCTATTACCGCAGCGTGGTGCCGCCGGCGGTGATGGCGCGGCTGCAGGCCGATTGCCCGCGCCTGCTGCGCATGCGTGCGGCCCGCCAGACCCTGACCACCGCCTCGTGTTCCAACCTGTGGTTGTCGGCCCTGCCCGGCATCGAATGGTCACGCTCGCTGGGCGAAGCGCGCCAGTACCTGCGCAACCGGGTGGTGCCGTCGGCCGAGAGCCGCAAGGAACGTGCGGATATGCTGCAGACCCAGTTGTGGCTTCAGGACCAACCATGGGTGCGGCAGACCCAGCTGCGCCGGATGATGACGCGCCTGACCCGGCCGGTGCCGCGCACCGACATGCTGTATGTGGTGCGTGCAGCGCTGGACGGCTATCTGCAACCAGCCTGAGCGCGGCTGACAACGCTGCTGCGCTCACTGCCGCGCCGGCGCGGCCGATGCCCGGAGGCGGCAGGTATCAGCCGCACAGTCCGATTCCAGGCGCGCCGTCCGCATCCATCCATCGGCCGATCGCGACATCTTGTTGGTCATTCCAAGCCTGTAGCAAGCCTGGGCAAGCGGCCTGCTTGTTCAGCCGATCGCCCTTGCGAGGATGTCACCGCGTTCGGCCTGGCAGCCTCGTTGCTGCACCGCGCGTATTGCATGGCGGCCAATGCAGGCTGCGTCCCTTGCGAGCGCAGTCAGCGCAGCGGCCGCGCCTCGCACAGTTGCCGATACAGCTGCTCGAACAACCGCGTGGTCAACGCCGCGTCCTCGCGTACCGCACGGCATTGCGCTGCCCAGGCCAGGCGCAGCCGCAACTCGTCGTCGGCCAGGACCTGGCGGACGGCTTCTGCCAGTCCGGCCCAGTCGCCCGGCGGTACCGCGAGTGCGCACACCGGTGCCCACTCGACCAGATGCCCGACTGCGGTACCGACGGTAGGCACACCGGCGACCGCCGCTTCCAGCAGCACCAGCGGGCCGGCTTCGTGCAAGGACGACAGCACCAGCAGGTCGGCCGTCTGCATGATCGGGCGCAACTCGCGCTGGGTCCTGAAACCAAGAAAACGCACCTGCGCGCCCAGGTCCAGCTGGTGCACCAGGCGCTGCATGGCACCATCCAGCGTATCGACGCCGACCATGTCCAGGGTAAAGGCGACACCGGCGCGTTTGAGCGCCGCCATCGCCTGCAGCAAGGTGGTCTGGTCCTTGACCGGATTGAGGCTGGCCACATGCAGCAAGCGGGCGATGCCGCCGCTGCGTGCACGTGGCGCGGCCGGCGGCCAGGCCCGCAGATCCACGCCCAGCGGCACCCGCTGGGCGTTGATGCCGAGCGCCGTCAGCGACTCCAGGATGGGCGCGCTGGCCGCAGTGACGCGGTCGGCCAGGCGCAGGATCACCGCTTCGCGTAAACGCCCGCGCCAGCGCTGCCGGCCGCCGTAGCCGATGCCATGCAATGCGACGAGTTCGCCACCGGCGATATGCACTACGCTTGGACGGCGCAACAGCCTTGCCGCGGCGACCGCGATCAGGCTGCAGTAGCCGGAAAAAATGGCCTGGATCACATCGAACGGAGCACGCCGGTGCTCGCTGGCAATGGCGGCGATCGCGCGCGTGCGGGTGCGCCTGGCGCCGATGTTGTGCACGGTGGCGCCGCGCAATGCCCAGGTCCCGGGCAGCGGCTCCTGGTGCAGCACGAACACATGCACCTGGTGATGGCGCGCCAGCCATTCGATCAGGGTCAGGAACACCGGGATCACGCGGACTTCGCCGCTGCGGTCCACGCCACCCGGGACCACCAGGGCCAGTTTCATGCGGCCCGCCCTGGCGCGGCCAGCAACCGGGTGTACGCATGCTTCCAGCGTTGCCCCACCGCGGCAAACGACAGCCGTGCATCGAAATGCGCGCGCACCCGTGCGCGGTCGGGGCGTTGCCGGAAGAGCCGCAACAGCAGTTCCGCCAGGGCCGAGGCATCGCCCACCGGCCACAACGCGCCGACTGCGCCGCCATCGCTGAGCGCACGAAAGGCCGGGATATCGGTCAAGAGCGGCAAGGTGCCGCAGGCATACGCCTCCACTGCGGCATAACCGCAGCTCTCCGCATGGCTGGCGGAGACGAACAGGTCGCAGGCACGCAGCAGGGTTTCCACGCGCGCATGCGGCACCTTGCCCAGCAACTGCACGCAGCGCGCCAGCGACGGATCGGCGCGCAGGCGTTGCTGCACCTGCTCCAGCAACGGCGCCTGGTCGAACACGCACCACAGCCGCAGCCCCGGCAACACGCGCGCGGCCAGGGCAATGGCGTCGAGCACGCACAGCGGATCCTTGGCCGCGCTCAGATGCCCAACCCACAACACGCAGGGGTCGCCATGCAGGCGGGTCTGCTCGCGTGCCTGCAGGCGATCGCCCGGCGAGAAGCGGCTGCTCGATTCGGGAATCGCAAACAGCTGCGTCCTGGCCTGGAACAGGCGCGCCTGGACGAACGGCTGCGCCATGTCCTGCGAGGTGAACGCGATCCCGGCGGCGGCAGTGTAGCGACGCCGCCACACACTCCGGGCCCACCAGCGCGGCGGGCGGTTGGCGTGATCCTGCAGCAGGATCGGCGTATGCGGCAGCAGGCGGGCGAGACGGCGTGCATCGCCGGCAAATTCCAGACCGTGGACATGGACCACATCGGCGCCGATCTCGCGCAGCGTCGCCGCAAGCAGCGCTGCGCGCTGCGCACTGCCGCGCGCACCCAGCTCGACGAAGCGGTAATCCACGTCCTGGCGGCTGAGCCGCAGGTTCAGTGCAGAGGCCTGGACCACCGCCACGCGCACCCCGGCGCTGGCGACGGCCTCGGCGATATCGGCCAGCGATGGCCATTGCGCGAACACCTGCTCTGCCGTCAGGCCGGCCGGCGTCGGCACCAGGTTGAGTTGCGCCACTCGCAAGCTCATGACAGCGACCACGCACGGATTGCACGGCCTGCAATCGCGATCCCGCTACTTGCCGCGCACTGCGCGGTGCGCGAGCGGCAAGGCTTGCCCGCGGCCGAGGTGCTGCAGGCACACGCCAGCATGGCCGCCACGGCGCTCACGCGATGCGCCGCAGCCGCAACACCAGCGCGACCGGCACCTGCAGCGCGGCCTGATCGAACCGTGCACCGGGCGCGATGTCGGCCGGGTCCAGCATCGGCTCGGCCACCGCTTCGATCTCCATCCCCAGCGCCGCACAGGCTGCATGCCAATGGCTGTAGAGATGTTGCGTATGCCGCACCGCGTACTGCCGGCCATCGGCCTTGAAGTCGCGCCGCCAGCCCAGCGCATGGCCGATCGGATGCACATCGCTGCACAGCACGATGCCGCCGACGCGGGTGACCCGATGCAATTCTTCCAGCGCCGGCCATAGCCGCTGCAGATGGCCGACCACCAGGCCGCAGACGCTGAGATCGGCCACTGCATCGTCCAGTGGCAGTTGCTCCAGGCTGCCCTGTTGCAGGCGCATGCGCGCCGCTGGCCGGTGCTGCGACAGCTCGGTGTGCGCACGCTGCAGCATCTGCGGCGACAGATCCACGCCGGTGACCTGCAGCGCGCCGCGCCGCAAGGCATGCAGCATGTAGCGGCCACTGCCGCAGCCGGCGTCCAGCACGTGCTGGCCCTGCAACACGCTCGGCATCAGCGCGAGCATGGCGCGCTCCTCGGCCAGCATCACCGGATTGTGCGCATGCGGCGGATACGCCTGCGCCCACAGCGCATACGCTGCTGCCGGCTCCAGCGTCGGCACTGCGCTCACGACAGCGCACCGCTGGCGGCCATGGTCACGCCGGGCCGGTGCGCAGCCTGCGCCACGCGCTGCAGGCCCGGTTCCAGTGCCAGCACTGCCGGATCGGCCAGCGTGGCGTCGAGCAGCTTGGGGCGGCCATCCAGCAGTACCGGCACGGTCTGGACGCCTGCAGCGTCGAACCAGCCGGCAAAATCCGGGTCGGCGATACGCGGGACGCCATCGCGTATCACCGCGCGCAGGTCGCTGCGTGCGCAGCCCACCACGCTGTCGGCCGGGTCGCCACCGCGGTCGCGCACGATCACCAGATCCGCCTCCGCCCCTGGCGCCAGGCGTCCACGAGTGGCCATGCGCAGGATGCGCGCCGATTGATGGGTGACCAGGCCGAGCAACAGATCCGCCGCCAAGCCGCTGCTGGCGGCAATGCGCAGTTCTTCCAGCAGATCGCGCGAACCGCTGACGCGCGAATCGTTGCCCAACGCGAGCCGGCCCGCCATGCACAGACGCCAGGGGTCGAGCGTGCGACCCAGCAGCGCAAGATTGCTCGACGGGCACCACACCACCGCCGCGCCGCG
Source organism: Xanthomonas sp. NCPPB 3218 (assembly GCF_056725185.1). Lineage (NCBI taxonomy): Bacteria > Pseudomonadati > Pseudomonadota > Gammaproteobacteria > Lysobacterales > Lysobacteraceae > Xanthomonas > Xanthomonas sp. NCPPB 3218. Next base: position 1,985,522 of record NZ_CM161516.1, on the reverse strand, counting down.
TGCGATCACCCGCTCGATATCGCACTCGCCCATGCCCACGCCGTGGATCAGCACGCTGTTGGAGGCCAGGCAACCGAGCCGATCCAGTTCGTCCAGCTCGGCGGCCGCCGCCGCGTCGGTGCCTTCGGCCAGGTGGATCATCCAGGGATGCTCGGGCGAGGTGGCGGCAAAGCTGCCCTGCACCGGTGGGCCATAGCCGGTCCATCCCAGTGCATAGCTCCAGCCGAACTCACGCAGCAGGCCAACCGGAAAGCCGGGCTCGTCCAGGGTGGCATGCCACGGGTCGTGCTGCGCCACGCAGGTGACGCCGGCCAGCAGATTCTTCAGTCCACCGTGACGCAGACGCACCGCCTTGGGCACACGCAGGGCCGCAGCTACCTCGGGATGCCTGAAATGCGCCTGGAATGCCTCGATCCACGCATAGCTGTTGGGAAACGCCGCGCCCTGCGGCAGCGGCGGCACGCAGTTGACCTGCAGATGATCGTGCGCATTGATCAGGCCGGGCGCCAGCACATGCCCCGGCAGGTCCAGGCGCAGGCTGCGCGTGCCGAGCGTGCCGCCGAAGCGCCCTGCGCGGATGGTCAGCGGCGCGCGCGAGGGGCCGGCCAGGGTGATCGAGCGCGCGCCCTGCAGGCAGACATCGGCCATGGACATCGGCGTCTCCACTCAGCGCTTGCGCATCACGATCAGGAAGTGGTCGCCCATGTCGCGCAGCAACGGCAGGCCGCCCAGCCGGTCGTCGCACTGGCCCAGGCGCGCGGACAGGCGCGGATGCCGTTCGCAAAAATCCACCAGGTACGGCGGCGGCAGGAACAGGCTCAACGCGCGATAGCGTTCCAGGACGAAATGCTTGGCGAAGGCGCGGTAGAACTCGCGCGGCAGGTGGTACCAGGTCCAGATGGTGTGGCCGTTCATGCCCACCGCGGTGACCCCGCGCGCGGCGCGCACCGCGGCGCGCTTGAACCGCCCGCGCACGCCGTAATGGCCGATTTCCCAGGGGCAGATGCGCCCGATCACCGAGAACACCAGGCAGCCATCGGCGCGCAGCAGACGCGCGCATTCGGCCGCCACCGCCGGCAGATCCGGCGCGCAGTTGAGCGGGCCGAAGTTGGAATACATGCCGTCGAAGCTGCCCTGCAGCTGGTCGAGCTGCTGGATGCCGACATGGGCCGCGCTCAGGCGCTCTTGCAGGCCGTGCATGGCCGCGCGGTGGCGGGTGCGCTCGACCATCGCCGGCGACCAGTCGGTGGCCAGCACGTGGTAACCGCGACGTGCGAATTCGCCGGCATCCAGGCCGGTACCGCAGCCCAGGTCCACCAGATGCGAGCCCACCGGCAGTTCGGCCGCGACGGTGTCCCACAAGGTGGTGCGCATGCGCTGGATCAGCGCGTTGTTGCCGCGTGGGCCGTCGTAGTCGGGCGCAACGCTGTCGAACGCGCGTTGCGTCTCCAGCAAGCGCTCAGGGGCCACCGTGCCACCGCGCGCCGCATGCTCATTGACCACCGACATGCGCAGCCTCCCATACCGATCCAACTGTTCTCACGACACTCTCCAGGCGCGACACCGCCAACGCGGCATCGCTTGATTGACCGGTGAGTGCCACGTGCCGGCGGTTTGGTTGCAGCGTGGGCAGCCTTGCGCAGCTTGCCGCACGGCGCTGCGCAGATCAGCCGGCAGCGCGCGGGGTGGCCACCGCGCTGCGGCGCCGCCATGCATTGCGCAACACCGCCGCCAGCACCGCCAGCCCCGCCCCGCCGAGCAGGCCGGCGGCCCAGGCGGTGACGGCATTGGGAAACGCCTGCTGCTCGGGCACGTACAACGGCCACGCCAGCGAGGTCTGATAGGTGTAGCGCGTGGTCAGGCGGGCAATCAGATCGTCGCGTTCGCTCTTCAATGCGCGCACGGTGGTGTTGCTGTCGGTCAACAGCACGCCTGCCAGAACCTGGGCCGGCGTGGCCGCGGCGGCGCTCTGCCCGGCCTGCACCTGCTGCTGCAACCCATCGCGGTTGCGGATTGCCGCTCGCAGATCGTCGGTGAGGCCTTGCAGGCGTGTACGCGCCAGTGCGAGCGCCACTGCGTTGGTGTCGCCGTGCAGGCCCTGCAAGGCGCTCACCGTCGCCATCGCCAGCTTGCGTGCCTGCGCCGACGATTCGGCCCGGATGGTCACCCCGATCAGATTGGCATACGGGTCCGGGTCCGGCTTGAGGCTGCCGCGGTACAGCTGCGCAGCGCGGCTTTTCAGCGGCACGCCGGCCTGGCGCAGCACCGCATCCTGGAACAGTCGCGTCTTCATGCGGTCGATCACGCGCTGGAACGGTTCGACCTTGGGGTCGCGCCCGGCCGGCGTGGGGCCAATCTCGCCGACCTGGATCCAGGCGGTGGCTTCCCACTGCGGCCTGGCCAGGCGGGTAAAGGCAAAGGTCAATGCAAGCACCACCAGCAGTGCGGCCAGCGCCCAGCGCCATTCGCGGCGCAGGATGCGCCACAGGTCGATCAGATAGATATCGTCGTGTTGAGTCATGGTGCACCGGCTCTGGAACAGGGTGAAGCGGAGCGGCCGCGCATTACGCAGCAGCGGTGGGTACGGCATTGCGGGTAGGCAACAGCACCGTGCAGGCATGCAACACCAGGCACAGCGCGATGAAGCCGAAATTGGTCCAGGTGAAGGCCTGCGGCGCAAATGGCGACATCAGGCAGGCATAGGCGATGCGCAGGAAGATCAGCACATGGAAGATCGACAGCGAGCGGTTGAGCAGGCGCACGCTCCACACCAGCCCTGCATACAACGCCAGCAGTGCCAGCAACGCACCCGGCGCGCCCCAGGCCATCAGGAACGGGAAGAATTCGGTCCCTACATTGATGTTGGGCGCATCCAGCGGAATGCTGGTGCCGGCAGTGGCGATCGAGCCACTGAACGGCACCAGCTGATTGACCAGGAAACTGGCGTTGACATAGCCCTTGGCCAGGATCGCGCCGAAGTTGTACGGCCCGGCGCTGATGTACAGCAGCAACCACTGCACGCCCTGCGGCATGGCGCGATACAAGGCACTGAACGGCAGGGCGACCGTGGCCAGCGAGCCGGAACGCAGTGCGCCGAGGATGGAAAACACCCCGCCACCGGCCAGCACCAGCAGGCCGATGGTCTTCCACGGCAGGCGACGTGCCGGATCGCGGCGCAACAGCATCACCAGCACGAACGAAAACAACCCGGCAAAGATGCGGTTGCGGTCGATCACCACGATCGGAAACACGAATCCCAGCGTCAGCATCGCCGCGCGCAGCCCGCGATGGCGCACGCACAGCAGTGCGATCGGCGGCAGGATCCAGCACATGTTGGAGATGTGCCGCACATGCGCGCGCAGCGGGCTCAAGGTGGCATACGAGGACGGATCGCTGAACAGCGGAATCGGAAACAGCGCCACATCCACGATGCAGAACAGCGTCACCACCGCCGCCAGCGTCAGCACCAGGAAGGCGTCGCGGGTGCCGGCGTAACGGTAGGCGCGAAAGCGCTCCACCGCAGGCAACTGCACGCGCAGCACGGCGTCCAGCACGCAGGTCGCGGCGGCGGCGGCCGCCAGCAGCGCGATGCCGTCAAGATAGTCGCCGGGCAGCGCATAGGTCAGCAACGTCAGCGCGCAGCTGAGCAGCATCGGCAGTGCCAGATAAGTCGCCGGCCGGCGTAGCAGCATGCTCATGCCGGTTTCACCGTGCTGTGCGCCGACCTGGGTCGCCACCTGGCCGGCAGCGACAACCAGGCATAGGCGAGCAGATGCCCAATCACCCGGTGCGGCCGGCGCTGCAGGAACGCCACCTTGGCCGCGATGTAGTGCGACTGCGCGTGCAGCAAGCTGCGCTCGGGCGCATCGAACAATTCCGCACAGCGCCGTGCTACCTGACGCGACTCGCTCAGGTTGGCGATGCGCGCGCGCACATCCACGGTCTTGCTGAGGTTGTGGCCATGCAACCGGTACGCGCACACCGGCACGTCGACAAAGCCCAGCGCATCACGCGCGGCCAGACGCAGGAAGAAATCCCAGTCTTCGATCCGCAGCGACTCGTCCCAACCGGCGCGCGCATCGAAGGCACTGCGACGCAGCAAGGCCACCGCGCCGCCGACCGCCCACTGCTGGATCACCGCGCGGCGGATGCCGGACGCCGAGCGGTACAGGTCCACATCCACCCGATGCAGGTCGCGCATGGCGCTGCCGTGCAGCAGCTGCCCATGCTGGTCGACCACGCAGGCATCGCCGACCACCGCCAGTTTCTGCGGATGCGCACGCAGGTAGCGCACCTGCGCATCCAGCCCGCCGGCCAGCAGATAATCATCGCTCGCGCCCAGCCGCAGGTACTCGCCGCGCGCACGCAGTGCCAGCTCGTTGAGTGTGGCCGCCACCCCGCGATTGGCGCGCTGTACGAACTGCACCGGCAGCCGGTGGCCATGGCTGGCGATCCACTGCGCAATCTTCTCGCCGGTCGCATCGCTGGAACCATCGTCGATGATGACCAGTTCCTTGCACGGGTACGGGTCCTCCAGCACGCTGTCCAGACAGCGTTGCACGAAGCGTTCGTGGTTGAAGGCCGGGATCAGCACCGATACCAGCGGCCAGCGCGCGCGCCCGACCGGTTGGGTGGAGTCGCTCATGCCGGCTGCACCAGATAGCGCCGCACCACCACGATGTTGAACAGCAGATACAGCACGTAGTTGGCGAGGAAGGCATACATCGCGCCGATCAGCCCCCATTGCGCGGTGAACAGATACACCAGCGCCAGATAGCTGGCGGCAAACACGCATTCGGAGATCACGAACAGCCGCGTCATCGCCTTGGCCAGCATCACGTACGACAGCACGAAGGCGGCGATCTTGATCACATCGCCCAGCAGCTGCGGGGCATACAGCGGGGAGGCCTGGGCAAACCGGGCGTCGAACAACAGCCAGGTCAGCCAATCGCGACACAGGTACACGCCCAGCGCCATCAAGACCACCGCCGGCAGCACATGGCGATACGCGGCGCGCAGCTCGCGCCCGAGCGCTGCGCGCTCCTGCAGCGATGCCAACTTGGGCAGGTAATACACGTTGATCGCGGTCGTAAAGAACAGCAGATACGCATCCGACACCCGGCTCACCGCCTGCCAGTACCCCACCTGCTGCCAGCCGAACTGCAGCGCCAGATGGTCGCGCACCAGCATGGCCACCAGTTGCGGCACCAGCGTGGAGGTCAGCGTCATCACCGAGAACGCCGCCAGCCTGCGCGTCATCTGCGCATCGAAACGCATGCGCAACATCTCGCGTCGAAAATAACCGCTGCGCCGCAGCGCCGGCACGCCGGCCAGCAGCCACAGCACCTGCCCCAGCACCAGTGCCAGCAAGGCGCCCTGCAGCTGTGCCCGGCTGGACAGCCATGCCACCAGTGCCGTGCTCAGCACCGCACCGCTGACCTGCACCAATGCCAGGCGGCGCACATCCATGAAACCGTTGATCACCGCCTGGATGTAGTTGACCAGTGCGATGCCCAGCTGCGCCACCGCCGCCACGCAGATCAGCGGCCGGTACGCCGCATCACCGAGCAGGCGCTCGGCGATGGCGCCACTGAACAGCAACGCCAGCACCGCCATCACGCAGGCCGCGCAGAACGCGTACCACAGCGCCGCGCTGAGCAGACGTGCCAGCGCAGCCGTATCGTCGCGACACTCGGCAACGTACTTGACGATGCCGGCACTGATGCCGCCGCCTGCCAGCACCGCCAGCACCGACATCAGATTGAGGAACTGGCCCAGCCGGCCGACCCCCTGCGGGCCGGCGTAGACCGCCACCAGCTTCACCACTACCAGCGCAGCCAGCAGCTTGGCCAGCGTCGCAACGCCGGTGTAGGCGCTGCTGCGCACGACATTCATGCGGGGGCGCCAAACGACTGGCATGCGGCAATCACGCGCGCAACCGACGCATCGTCCAGCGCCGGCCCCATCGGCAGGCTCAGCACTTCGCGGTGCAGCCGCTCGCTCACCGGCAGGCAGGCATCGCCCAAGGTGGTGTAGGCCGGCTGCCGATGCGGCGGCACCGGGTAATGGATCTGGGTATGGATGCCCGAGCGCAGCAGATGCGCCTGCAAGGCATCGCGTTGGGCGCTGCGCACCACGAACAGATGCCAGACGTGCTGCGCTTCGGCCACCACCGTCGGCAAGGTGATCAGGGGGTTGTCGATGCCGTGCAGGTAGCGCTGCGCCACCGCGCGGCGGCGGCCGATCTCATCGTCCAGATAGCCCAGCTTGACCCGCAGGAACGCCGCCTGCATCTCGTCCAGCCGCGAATTCACGCCCTGGCAGAGGTGGTGATACTTCACCTGCGAACCGTAGTTGCGCAGCGCACGGATGCGCTCGGCCAGGCGCGCATCCGAGGTCACCACTGCGCCGCCGTCGCCGAGTGCGCCCAGGTTCTTGGTCGGGAAAAAACTGAACGCGGCCGCATCGCCAAAGGCGCCGGCACGTCGCCCGTGCGCACTGGCACCATGCGCCTGCGCGGCATCTTCGATCAGCAGCAGCCCGTAGCGATGCGCCAGCGTCTGTAGCGCCGCCACATCCACCAACTGCCCATACAGATGCACCGCCATAATGGCGCGCGTGCGCGGGCCGATCGCCTTCTCCACACTGGCCGGGTCGATGTTGAAGGTCGCAGGGTCCGGCTCCACCGGCACCAGCACCAAGTGGTTCTGGCTAATCGCAAGAAAGGTGGCAATGAAGGTATTGGCGGGCACGATGATTTCGTCGCCCTCGCGCAACACGCCCAGCTCGCGATAGCCGCGCAGGATCAGCGACAGCGCATCCAGTCCGTTGCCCACACCCACCGTCTGCGCAGCGCCACAGTAGCTGGCGAATTCTTCCTCGAAGGCGGCCAGCTCCTGCCCAAGCACATACCAGCCGGCATCGATCACCCGTGCCGCAGCCAGCTTCAGCTCATCCGCATACCGCGCATTGACCGCGCGCAAATCCAAGAACGGCACATCCATTACAGCATCCACCGATAAAAATCCTGTACCACGGCGCGTGCGCCGAAACGTTCCTTTTGTTCGACCAGACCGTCGTTGAGCACCTGGCCGGCCTGCTCGGTCGAGATACCGAAGCTGAAGTAATGGCGCTGCGCATACACATGGGTGATCAGCTCGGCCAGCAGCAGGCTCAGCGCATCCAGCTGGCGACCGCGCGCGGACACCGCCAGATACTGGGTGTGCACGCTGCGGCCGAAATCCAGCACCAGCGCTGCCGCCAACAGCTCCCCTTCGGCTCGCGCCTCATGCAGCACGATCTGCTGCGGAAACCGGTGTTGCAGCAATTGCAGCTCGTCCAGCCGATGGGTCGGCGCCACGTGGTGGCGCTGCAACACCTCGGTCAGCAGGGCATGAAATTCATCGAGTCGGGTGCTGGCCTGGATCTGCATACCGGCCTTGCGCGCCTTGCCCAGCGAGCGTCGACGTTCGGCGCTGAACGCAAACGGCTCGCGCAACGCGATCGCCGAGGACAGATCGCGCCGGTACAGCTGCGCGCCCACGCGATGCAGGGCATACAGGTCTTCTTCGGCCGGATATGCGTGAAAGATATGCGGTACCGGCTTGTACACAAGCTCGCGCACCCCGCGCGCGCGATAGTGCGCGGCGATCTGCTCGAACACCTGCAAGGTCGCACCCGCGCGCAGGGCCGTGGACGACAGCAGGCCCGCATAGGTCAGGCCGGCGTGGCTGCTGACACAGTCGCCCTCCACATTCGCCGGCAACACCGCCACCACCTCGCCACCGCGCTCGATCAGCAACGATGCGTCCACGAAGCGGTCCGCGTGATAGTCCATGTAGCCGCGCCGATGCAACACATTGCCGTTGCGCGAGGACGCCACCAAGGCATCCCAGGCAGGCGCATCGCCGGGCAGATACGGCCTAACCGAAAACATGGTGCCCCTGCAGGCCCGGCGGCAACGCGGCATCGGCCAGGCCAAAGCCGGCCTGCCCCATCGCATTGCCGTTGTAGAACATCAACACCCGATCATGCTGCTGGATCAAGGCCGGGTAACAGAGCGTCTGCGCATCCCAACCCTGCTCGGACAGCTGCAGCCCGAGCTGACTGTCATCGCGCTGCCACTGCACACCGTCGCGACTGGATGCGAAACCCGGGAAATAACCGCCGTGCGTATCGCCGCGGGTGAAATACATCAGATAGCGATCACCCAGGCGGTACACGCGCGGACGGCCGATACGGTATTCGTCGCCCTGCGGACGCAGGCACACCACATCGTCGGCAGGGATATGGCGCAGATCGTCGGTCTCCGCATAGCGGATGTGGTAGCGCGGATACGGCTGGCCGCCGATGGTTTCCCAATCGTCGCCCACCGCGTACCACAGCCGCCACCGCCCCTCCTCGAAACGTGCCGAATGCACCGCGGCAATCGTGCTGCGCCCGGGTGCGCGATCCAGCAGCGGAGTGTCCTGCAAGCGCTGGAAACGCTCGCCGCCGTCGCGGGACAGCGCAAGCCCGGTGAAGGCCAGGAACTTGGCCTTGGCTACGCGCTGGAAGCCGACATAGAACATGTACAGCCCATCCGGCCCGGCCACCACATCGCCAAGAATCATGCCGTTGTCGTCGAAACAGCCAGCGCGGCCGATGTCCAGCACCGGCTGCCGGCTGACACCGACGATCTGCGTCGGTGCGTCGGCGCGTACGTCCACATAACCGATCCGGCTCACGCCCTGCGCATCGCGAAAGCCCGCATAGACACGCAGCACCTGCGCCGACAACCGGTAGGGCGTCGGCGTCAGCGCGGCGTGCTGCATCCAGCCACCCACGCCATCGCGTGCGACGTCGAAGACCAGGCCGCGCTTGGTCCAGGCAAACATGCTCACAGCTCCACGTCGAAGCTGGATCTACCGGCCACCGCGCGCGCCGGCGAGCCAACGTAGACACGCTCGGCATCGGTATGCCGGGTCACCAGCGCACCGGCGCCGATGATGTTGTCGGCGGCGATGCGCACCTTGTCGCTGAGCGTGGCGTTGACACCGATGAAGCTGCCGCGCCCGATCTCGCAATAGCCGGAAATCACCGCATGCGAGGCGATGAAGACATTGTCCTGCACCACGGTGCGGTGGCCGATATGGTTGCCGCTCCACAGGATGCAGTTGTCGCCGATGCGGGTGAACGGCTGGATCACGTTGCCTTCGAACAGGAAACAGTTGGCGCCGATCTGCGCATTGCGCCAGACGAACGCACGCGAGCTGACATAGCTGGCGCAGCGATAGCCACGCCGCAGCATGTCCTGGAAAAAGCGCGTCCGCAGGCGATTGAGCTGCGTGGCCGGGATGGCGACGAAGACCTCGTACTGTTCGGGCGGATAGCGCTGCTCGAGCTCTTCGTAGGCCACCACCGGCAACTCGGCCAGCGTGGGCCGCAACAGGAAGTCGCGCTCCACGCTGAACGCCACCACCGTGTAGTCGCTGTCGTGCTGAAAATACTCGCAGGCGATCTGCGCAAATTCGCCTGCACCCACGATCACCAGGGGCTTGTACACGCTCATGCTTCCAACCTGCGTGCGTCCAGACCGCTGCCAGCGCGCACTTCGCTGAGGAACTGGTCGTAATCGAGAATGTAGTCGGCGGGATCGTAGAACTGGTCGGCCAGCACCATCAGCACGCAGTCGGGGCTGAAGCGATGCAGGTCGCGCCACACCATGCGGCCGAGCAGCAGGCCCTGCGATGGATCGTCCAGCACTACTTCCTGCTGGCCGTGGCCGTCGCCCTGATCCAGCAGGATCGTCACCGAGCCATGCAAGGCCACCGCCAGCTGGTTGAGCCGACGGTGTGCATGCTGTCCACGATGGACGCCGTTGCGGGTGCCGAACAGGTAATACACACGACGTATCTCGAACGGGACATTGCGCTGCTGCTCCAACGAGATGAGCAGCCCGCGATCGTCGCCGTGGGTATGCAACTGGATGCGTTCGATGGCCATGATCGGAAGGGCGTAACCGCTGACTGCACGTAGTGCGACATGCCTGAGTGCGCCGGCATGCGCGAAAGGTTGCGCGGCGTCACGGCGCTGCGAACCCAGGTGCGCGCAAGCGCAGTCGCTGCCGCCAACACCGTGCCAAGGCACGTCATCCGCGTACGGCGATGCAACCTTTCGGCGGCCGCACCGCACATATCGCTGCACGTTCACGTGGCCGCAGCTCGGCCGGCGTGGGGAGCCAGGCCTGGCAGCGCACCGCGCACTGCCGGATCCAACGACACCAGCGCAGGACACCGATCGATGAGTTCATCCCCCCACGCGCCCGATGCGGTTGCAGCCGACAGTGCCACGGCGCTGCCGGAGCAGGCCGCACTGCCGGCGCGCGTCATTCCGCTGCCCAGACCGATGCGCGTATTGCATTGGCTGACGGTGTTCTGCCTGGCCATGGCGGCCGCGCTGATCCTGCTGCGCGCCGAGCTGGAAGGACGCGCACTGCGACAGTGGCTGATGGAAGGCCATCGCCACTTCGGTTTGATGGTGCTGCTGCTGTTCGTCCTGCGGGTGGGCCTGCGCATCCGCCTGCGCGCGTTGCCGCCCGGCCCGCCATCGCCGCTGCCGATGCGGCTGGCTGCAGGCGCCACCCACCTCGCGCTGTACGGCTTGATGGTCGCCCTGCCGCTGATCGGCTGGTCGTTGAGCAATGCCTACGCCAAACCGGTCTATCTGTTCGGACTGACGCTGCCGAACCTGGTTGCGCCGGACGAAGACCTGGCCGACACCCTGAGCACCTGGCACTTGAATGCCGCCTGGGTGTTGCTGGCCTTGGTGATCGCGCATATCGGCGCCGCCCTCTGGCATCACCTGGTGTTGCGCGATGGCCTGCTGCACCGCGTGCTGCCGGGAACACGCCGATGAGCTCCGCCGTGTTGCCCGCTGTCCCCCGCTCCCGCAGCGCCGACCCCCGTACCGTCGAACAAGGACTTTCCATGCCTACTCCCCAGCCCGCTCCGCGTCGCACCACTGCCACGCGCACCGCTTCCCTGACCTCCTTGTTGTGCGTGTCCGGCCCGTTGCTGCTGCTGGCCAGCACCCAGGCGCAGGCGATTCCCTCGTTCGCACGCCAGACCGGTTCGTCGTGCGCGGACTGCCATGTCGGCTCCTACGGTCCGTCGCTGACGCCATACGGCATGCGCTTCAAGCTCGGCGGCTTCACCGATACCGACGGCAACGGCACCAAGATTCCGGCCTCCGGCCAGGTCACCTGGACCCGGCGCAATCCCAGCCGCGGCGACAGCAGCGCACGCATCAACGAAGCGGACCTGTATCTGGCCGGACGGGTCAACGACCATGTCGGCGGTTACTCCAAGATCCGCTCCAACAACGGCGGCAACGACACCTTCAACACCCAGCTCGACGATGTGGATCTGCGCTTTGTCAGCAAGCCGTTCCAGCTGGCCGGCAAGGACGCGATGGTCGGCGTCAGCATCAACAACAATCCCGGTGTGTCCGACCCGATCCAGGTGCTGCCCAATGCATCGACGTTGAGCCCGGTGTCCAACGCCGGCTCGGCCAGCATGCTCAGTTCGTCCTCGCTCTCCAACCGCGTGATCGGCGCCACCGTGTACGGCCTGTTCGACCGCAACTGGTACGGCGAAGTCGGCAGCTACAGCGCGCTGTCCACCGACGCGCAGGACCACCTGGGCTGGAACCCCAACGGCGACCCGGGCAAGCTCAGCGACACCGGCTATGCGCGCCTTGCCTACATGAAGGACATGAAGCGGCAGTTCTTCTCCGCCGGCCTGACCGCCATGACCACGCGCCGCCAGCGGCTGCGCAGCGGCGGCCCCAGCGATGACCTCACCGACCTGGGCTACGACCTGACCTATCAGTTCCTCGGCACCCGCGAGCACGTGCTGTCGCTGGCCTACGTCAACATCTACGAGCGCCGCAAATACGGCAGCCCGCTGCTGCCGACCGACCCGAGCATGTCCCCGCGCGATCGCGGCAGCGTGCGCGATCAGAACATCAGCATGAACTACGCGTTCAAGCAGACCTACGGCGTGCTGGCGGCGCATCTGATCAACAGCGGCTCGTTCGATGTGGCGCGCTATCAGCCCTACGGCATCCCCGACACCACCGCCAATCTGATCCTGCTGTACTGGACCCCGTTCGGCAAGGAAGGCACCTACACCACCAATGCCAACGTGCGGTTCGCGGCCACCTGGTTCCGCTTCGACAAGTTCAACGGCAGCACCACCAATGTGTTCGGTGGCGGCATACCCATCACCAACCCGCGCGATCTCGACAGCTTCGCGCTGTCGGTCAATGTCTCGTTCTGATCCCCCGCACGCGTAAGGACCCCCATGAAGTCATTCCACCAGACCCTGTTGTGTGCCCCGCTGGCCGGCCTGCTGCTGGCCGGCGCCCTGCTTGCCCCGCCTGCGCACGCGGCCGACGGCAAAGGCGTTTTCATGACCGAATGCGCCGAATGCCATAGCGCCGCCCAGGGCAAGAACAAGAAGGGCCCGTCGATGTTCGGCGTGGCCGGGCGCCCGGCCGCCAGCCTGGCCGACTACAGCAATTACTCCGATGCGCTCAAGGCAAGCAAGTGGCAGTGGACGCCTGCCCAGCTCAAGACCTATTTGTCGCAGTCGTCCTCCAAGGCCTTGCCTGGCACCAAGATGAAGTACGAAGGCCTGGAAGATCAAAAGGAGCTCGACGCGCTGATCGCCTACCTCAACACCCTGCACTGATCGCCACCGGCGTGCTGGCGCCAGCGCTGCCGGTTGGCATCCGGAAGCGCGCTCGCCGGCGCATACCGGCACGGGTGCGCGTTGCCTGTGCCGGTTCCTTCGCGTATACGGACGGAACAACCGCCGTCGCAGCGGTCTCGTCTTGCGTGATGGGTCACTATCGCGCCCCTGTTCCATGTAGACGCTTACCCCATTGCCGAATGCCTTGACTGCCAGGCCCTACCCGCTCCGGACGCGACGCAGCTGCGCCTGCGACGGGCAGCCGTGGCTCGCGAGCGGCCACTGGGCGGGCCGGCGACGCTGCCACACGCCCCGGGGCATGCCGCACTGCCGGCATGCGCAGGCCGCGCGCCGACGCGCCGCGTTGCGCCACTGCCTGCTGCTGGCCCTGGTGTTGGGCCCGGGCAACGCCATCGCCGGCACGGTCGGTGGCGCGGTGGCGCTGACCTCGCAGTTGATCGACCGCGGCATCTCGATCGCGCCCAACAAGGCCACCCTGCAGACCGCCGGCTACTGGCTGCCCGCACCGGGCTGGTCGATGTCGGCGTCGGTCGCGCTGCAATCGCCCTCGCTGAGCCGGCCGGTGGCGGTGACCGCCCAGGCCGCACGCGCCTGGATGCTGGGCGACCGCTGGCAGATGCAGGCCAGCGCGTTGTATTACGGCTACCCGACCAACCAGGCCACGCGCACCTTCGACCGCCAGGAGGCCAGCCTGGCCTGGTCCTATCGCGACGTGCTGACCTTCTCGGTGTCGACCTTCAATTTCCCACGTGCCGACCAGTCGCCGTGGAATGTCGCCATCGACGTCACCGCCAATGTCCCGCTGCGCGACGACCTCAGCCTGACAGTCGGCGCCGGCTCGTCACGTTTCCCGGCGATGGCCTACGGCGCCGCCCGGTCCGGCCGCTATCAGTATGGGCAATTCGGCCTGCGCTGGAGTCGGGACCGATGGACGCTGAAGCTGGAACGCATCGTCACCAGCGACAACACCCCACGCTTGCAGGGCGGCCCCGGCGAAACGCCCTGGCTGAGTACCGCGTCGGTCACCTTCTGATCCCCACGCAACCTTTTGCCCGCCCGCGGGCACTGACATGCGTCCTAAGCCGTGCCTGCCTCGATGAATGATTCCGACACCCTGGGTGATGCCACCGATCGCATGCTGCTGCGCCGCATGGCGGCGGGCGATCGCGCCGCGTTGTCCACCATGTACACCAGCTATCACGGCCGGCTGTGCCGCTTCCTGTCGCGCCTGACCCGGCGCCCGGACATCATCGAAGAAGCCATCAACGACTGTTTCTGGATCGCCTGGCAGAAGGCCGGCGACTTCCGCGGCGATTCGCAGGTCTCGACCTGGATCATGGGCATCGCCTACCGCTGCGGCCTCAAATGCCTGCGCCAGCATGACGGCGAGGCCATCGACGATACCGCGGTGGTGGAAGACCACGCCCCCAGCGCCGACGACAACGACGACCGCGAGCTGCGCGACTGGCTCGACAAGGGCATGGAACGGCTGTCGCCGGACCAGCGCCTGGTGATCGAACTGGTCTACGGCGTCGGCCACAAGCTGGAAGAAGTGGCCGAGATCATGCAGTGCCCGGTAGGCACCATCAAGGCCCGGCTGTTCCATGCGCGGGTCAAATTACGCAATGTGCTGCCCGGTCTGGCCGGCGGCGCCCCCTATACGGAGACCATGCAATGAAGACGTTTTTCATCGCGCCCGGCAAGGAATGCTCGCACGCCTGGGAACTGATGCCCGCGGTCCTGCTCGACAGCGCCACCGAGGAAGAGAACACCTGGCTGATCGCGCACGTGGCCAAGTGCGCCTCGTGCAGTGCCGAGTTCGCCCAGCAGAACCGCCTGCGCCAGGCGCTGGCGCTGCCGTCGGCGGTAAAGCTGGACGCCAACGCCGGCCTGCAGCGTCTGCTCGGCCGCCTGGACGCGCCGGAGCAGGCCAGCGCGCCCGCGCCGCCGGCAGCGCGCCGCTCCGGTAGCTGGACCGTGCGCGCGCTGGCGGCCGCAGCGTTGGTGCAGGCGATCGGCCTGGGCGTCATGGGCGTCAGGCTGGCCGCGCCCGCGCCCTCGCACGACTACCGCACGCTCAGCAGCGCCACCGCCCAGCCGGTGCCGCAAGGCGCCATCCGGGTGGTGCCGGACGCCAAGATGACCGTGGCCGACTGGGACCGCCTGCTGCATGCACAGCAGTTGCAGGTGATCGGCGGGCCCAACGAGATGGGCGCCTACACGGTGGTGCCGGCCCAGCCGCAACCGCCGGCCCAGCCGCAGCAGACCGTGCAGCAGTTGCGCGCCAACCCGGGCATCCGCATGGCCGAGATCGTGTCCGCACCATGAAGCGCCTGCTCGCCATCGGCATCATCGCCGCCTGCATCGGCCTTGGCCCGCAGGCCGCCGCGCAGGAGCCGGCGCCCGTCGCCGCCAGCGCCAGCACGCCACCGGCGGCCGATGCGCACACGCCCGACAGCAGCCGCGACATCCTGCTGGCGGTGGCCAACCCGCTCAGCGCGCCGCCGGCCCGCGCCGGGTCCAGCCTGATCGGCTACGCCTCCAGCTATTACGGCGCCGGTCAGAAGGCCGCCGTGCGCATGGAAGCACTCAAGCAGCGCTACAAGCTGCGCGAAGTCTCCGGCTGGCCGATCACCTCGCTGGGCCTGTATTGCGCCGTGCTGCAGCCGCCGCCGGGCGTGTCGCGCGACGAACTGGTCAGCGCGCTGGCCGACGACGACGGCGTGGAGCTGGTGCAACCGGTGCAGGATTTCTCGGTGTTTTCGGCCGACGCATCGGAAAAGACCACCGCGCTGTCCGGCTACAACGACCCCTATGTGGATCTGCAGCGCGGCTTCATCGCCACCGATGCGGCCAGCGCGCAGACCGTCACCGAGGGCCGCGGCGTGGTGGTGGCGGTGGTCGACACCGGCGTGGACACCACGCATGCCGACCTGAAGGCGCGCATCCGCGACGTGCACGACCTGGTCGACGATTCGCCGGTGATGACCAGCAGCGACTCGCACGGCACCGAGGTGGCCGGCATCATCGCCGCCGGCAGCAACAACCATCAAGGCATCGTCGGCATGGCGCCCAAGGCCATGCTGAGCATCTACAAGGCCTGCTGGTATGCGCCCACGGTCGGCGCCACCGCACGCTGCAACACCTTCACCCTGGCCAAGGCGCTGGCGGCGATCAACAACAGCTCCGCGCGCGTGATCAACCTGAGCCTGGGCGGCCCGGCCGACCCGCTGCTGAGCAAGATGCTGCAGCACCTGGTGCAGCAGGGCCGCATCGTGGTCGCCGCGATGCCGCCCAACGGCCGGCTGGACGGTTTTCCCAACGATGTGCCGGGCGTGCTGGTGGTACGCAGCAGCAGCCCCACCGCGGCCATGCCCGGCGTGCTCAGCGCCCCCGGCAAGGACATCCTGACCACCCAGCCGAACGGCCGCTACGACTTCACCTCCGGCTCGTCGATGGCCACCGCGCATGTCAGCGGCGTGGTCGCGTTGCTGTTGTCGCTGTCGCCGTCGCTGGACGCCACCGCATTGCGCGAGCTGATGCAGCGCACCAGCAAGCTCTCCGACGGCCAGTTGCAGGTCAACGCCGGTGCCGCCGTGCAGGCGCTGGCGCCTCCCGCCAGACATTCCAACTGACGACACCGGCATGGCCAAGTGGATTCCCTTGTGGCTGCACAGACTGAGCTCGCCGCCGACCTTCTATCGCGTGGCCGGACGCGTGCGTCCGTGGGCATTGGGCCTGGCGCTGTTGCTTGGTGCGGTGGCCGCCTACGGCGGGCTGGTGCTGGCGCCGCCGGATTACCAGCAGCACGATGCCTACCGCATCATCTTCATCCACGTACCCAGCGCCTGGATGAGCCTGTTCATCTACGCGGCGATGGGCGTATCCGCGTTCATCGCACTGGTCTGGCGGATCAAGCTGGCCGAGGTGGTGACCATGGCCTCGGCGCCGATCGGCGCGGCCTTCACCTTCATCACCTTGTGCACCGGCTCGCTGTGGGGCAAGCCGATGTGGGGCACCTGGTGGACCTGGGATGCGCGGCTGACCTCCGAGTTGCTGCTGCTGTTCCTGTATCTGGGCGTGCTCGGCCTGTACCACGCGGTGGAAGACCGCCGCCAGGCGATGCGTGCGGCCGGCTTGCTGGCATTGGTGGGCCTGGTGAATCTGCCGATCGTGCATTACTCGGTGGTGTGGTGGAACACGCTGCACCAGGGCTCTACCGTGCGCCTGCTCGGCCCTTCCACGATGAGCGCGGACATGCTGTGGCCGCTGCTGACGATGATGCTGGCGACCAAGTGCTATTACCTGGCCAGCCTGTTCGGCCGCGTGCGCGTGGACCTGCTCGCCCTGGAAAGCGGCAAGGACTGGGCGCGCCGCATCGTGCTGACGGAGCGCACCGCATGACGACCCTGCTGGCGATGGGCGGTTACGGGCAATACGTGTGGACCGCATACGCGCTGTTCGTGCTGGTGCTGCTGGCCGACCTGGCATCGCCATGGTTGCGTCGCCGCCGCCTGCCGCGCGAGCTGCGCGGCCAGCTGCAACGGCAAACGCCGCGGCGCACGCGCGAATTGTCGGCAACAGCGCCGCTGGAGCGTGACGCCCCATGAACGCCACCCGCAAGCAACGCCTGTGGCTGGTGATCGGCGCACTCGCCGCTGCGGCATTGGCGGTCACGCTGATCGTGCTCGCGCTGCAGCGGAACATGAGCTACCTGTTCACGCCCAGCCAGGTGCATGCCGGCGAGGCGGCCGGCTACCGGCAATTCCGCCTCGGCGGCATGGTCAAGGCCGGCTCGATCCAGCGCGCCACCGACAGTCTCACCGTCCACTTCACCGTGATCGACAGGCATGCCGCGACGCAGGTCGAGTACACCGGCATTCTTCCCGACCTGTTCCGCGACAACCAGTCGGTGATCGCCAACGGGCGCATGCAGGGCGGGCGCTTCGTCGCCAACGAAGTGCTGGCCAAGCACGACGAAACCTATATGCCGAAGGAACTGAAGGACGCGATGGCCGAAGGCCATGTCGGCAAGCCGATTCCCGCCGCCGCGGTGCCGCTGCCTGCGCCGCGCTGATGCGGCGCGCAGCTTGTTCCTTCCCTCAATGATGCCTCTTCGCTGCACTATGCGATTCGCCCATGACACCTGAACTCGGCCAGATCGCCCTGATCCTGGCGTTACTGCTTTCGCTTGCCCAGGGCGTACTGCCGCTGATCGGCGCCTGGCGCGGCAGTGGCGCGTTGATGGGCGTTGCGCGGCCTGCCGCGGTCGGTCAGGCGCTGTTCGTGTGGATGGCGTTCGGCCTGCTCGCCTGGTCGCTGCTGTCGCTGGATTTTTCGGTGCGCTATGTCGCCGACAACGCCAACATCGCCCTGCCCTGGTACTACCGCTTTGCCGCGGTGTGGGGCGCGCACGAAGGCTCGTTGCTGCTGTGGATCGCAATCCTGTCGACCTGGACGCTGTTGCTGGCCGCCTTCAGCCGGCATCTGCCGCAGCATTTTGCCGCGCGCGTGCTGGCGGTGCTGGGGCTGGTGTCGGTGGGCTTTCTGGCCTTCATCCTGCTGACCTCCAATCCGTTCGCGCGGCTGTCGCCGATTCCGCTGGATGGCAACGAACTCAATCCGGTGCTGCAGGACCCGGGCATGACCTTCCACCCGCCGGTGCTGTACACCGGCTATGTCGGCTTCTCGGTGGCGTTTGCGTTTGCGGTGGCGGCCTTGCTGGGTGGCGAACTGGAACAGGCCTGGGTGCGCTGGGCGCGACCGTGGACCAATGTGGCCTGGGCCTGCCTCACCGCCGGTATCGTCGCCGGCAGCTGGTGGGCGTATGCGGAACTGGGCTGGGGCGGCTGGTGGTTCTGGGACCCGGTGGAAAACGCCAGCTTCATGCCGTGGCTGGTCGGCACCGCGCTGATCCACACCCAGGCGGTCACCGAAAAACGCGGCAGCCTGCGCGCCTGGACCATCCTGCTGTCGATCCTGGCGTTCTCGCTGTCGTTGCTGGGCACCTTCCTGGTGCGCTCGGGCGTGCTGACCTCGGTGCATGCGTTCGCCGCCGATCCGCGCCGTGGCCTGTACATCCTGATCTTTTTAGTCGCGGTGGTCGGCGGCTCGTTGCTGCTGTATGCGCTGCGCGCGCCTCGGATCGCCAGCGGCAAACCGTTCGCCGCCGCCTCGCGCGAGACCGCGATCCTGATCGGCAACCTGCTGCTCACCGTGGCGGCGGCGATGGTGCTGCTGGGCACCTTGTTTCCGCTGGTGGCCGATGCCTTCGGCCTGGGCAAGGTGTCGGTGGGGCCGCCCTACTTCGGCTTGCTGTTCCCGCTGCTGATGTTGCCGGTGATGCTGTTGCTGCCGTTCGGCCCCTACCTGCGCTGGGGCAAGGCCGAGGCGGCGCCGTTGCAGGCACTGGGCACGCGCGCCGGCATCGCCGCGGTCGCCTGTGCGCTGGTCGGCAGCCTGTTTGCCGAGGGCCAGCCCAGGGCGATCGCCGGCATCGGCGTCGCCGCATGGGTGGCGGCCGGCACCGCGCTGTACATGTACAAGCGCTGGCGCGAGATGCCGCGCGGCCGGCGGTTTCCGGCGGAAATGGCCGGCATGCTGCTCGCGCACGCGGGCGTGGCGGTGTTCGTGGCCGGCGTGCTGGTGTCGGAAAGCCTGTCGGTCGAACGCGACGTGCGGCTGTCGCCCGGGCAGACCGCCGAGATCGCCGGTTACGCGTTCCGCTTCGACGGCGTGCAACTGATCGACGGGCCGAACTGGAAGGCCGAACAAGGCAGCGTGCAGGTCAGCCGCGATGGCCAGCTGGTCGCGCAACTGCATCCGCAAAAACGCCTGTACAGCAGCGAGCGCATCCAGACCGAATCGGCGATCGACCCCGGTATCACCCGCGATCTGTATGTCGCGCTCGGCGAGCCGCTGGACGATCAGCACATCGAATACGACTGGACGTTGCGGCTGTACTACAAACCCTTCATCCGCTGGATCTGGGCCGGCGGCCTGCTGATGATGCTGGGCGGCTTCGTCAGCGCCTGTGCCCGCCGGTTCCGTGCGCCGGCGCTCGCCACGACGGCGGCCACGGCACCGGCACACGGCACCAGTGTCACTGCGCAGGAATCGCACGCATGAACCGTCTGCTGCCCTTGCTGGGTTTTCTGTTGCTGGCGGCGCTGTTCGGCTTCGGCATTTACTGGACGATGCAGCACAACCCGCGCGATGTGCCCTCGCCGTTGATCGGCAAGCCGGCACCGGCGTTCTCGCTGCCGCGGCTGGATCGGCCCGAGCAACGCGTCAGCCGCGATCAGCTGCTGGGCAAGCCTTACGTCCTCAATGTCTTCGGCAGCTGGTGCGCTGAATGCGTGCACGAACATCCGGTGCTGATGGCGCAGGCCAGCCGGCTCGGGGTGGCGTTGATCGGCTACAACTACAAGGACGCGCCTGCCGACGCCACGGCCTGGCTTGCGCAGTACGGCAATCCGTATGCGTTGGTGATTGCCGATGAAGCCGGCCAGACCGCGATCGATTTCGGTGTCTACGGTGCGCCGGAGAGTTTCCTGATCGATGCGCAAGGCGTGATCCGCTACAAGCACATCGGCGTGCTCACGCCCGCGGTCATCAACGACGAGCTGCTGCCCGCCATCGCCGCACTGCCCGGGGGCACGCGCTGATGGCGGCGCGCTGGGTTTGGCGCTGGTACCGGCGCATGCACGGCCGGCAACTGCGTCTGCTGCTGGTGCTGCTGCTGGGCGTGCTGCTTGCGCCTCCGCTGGCGGCGCAGGCGGTGGACCCGCTGCCGTTCAAGAACCGCAGCGACGAAGCGCGTTATCAGCGCCTGACCGCGCAGTTGCGCTGCCTGGTGTGCCAGAACGAGAACCTGGCCGACTCCAATGCCGAGCTCGCGCGCGATCTGCGCCACCAGGTGTTCGCGCAGTTGCAGGCCGGCAGGAGCGATGCGCAGATCAAGCAGTACATGGTCGATCGCTATTCGGACTTCGTGCTGTACGACCCGCCGGTCAAGCGCGGCACCTGGCTGCTGTGGTTCGGTCCGTTGCTGCTGCTGGGTGCCGGTGCGGGCGTGGTGATCCACACCGTGCGCAAACGTGCGCGCGCCGGTACGCCGGTGGCGCCGCAACCGGAGGAAGAATGGTGATGACCGGTTTCTATATCGCAAGCGCCGCGCTGGTGGTCGTCGCCTTGCTGTTGATACTGGCGCCGTTGCTGCGCCAGCCCGCGCGCAAGGGCAATGCACGCTACAGCTTGCCGATTGTGCTGGTGCTCGGCTTGCCGATCGCCACGGCCGGCTTGTATCGGCTGGTCGGCACGCCGGATGCGATCGCACGGCGTGTCTACGCGACGGCGCAGCCCCAGGTACAACCGGCAGACGCGCCTGCCGTCGCCGCCACGGGTGAGCAAGCCCGGGCCGCAGAGGCCAACGCCGACGCTGCGCAGGCGCAGGCGCTGGAGTCGTGGATGCAGCAAGCCAGGACCCACGAGCAGGACAACCGCCCCGCCGATGCGCGTGAGGCCTATGCGCAAGCGCTCAAAATCGCGCCGGATCTCAGCGCCGCCATCGTCGGCTGGGTGGCCGCGGACATGGCCACGCGCAGCGATTTCGCCATCGACGCCAACTCACGCAGCCGCCTGCAACAGGTGGTCGCACGCGAGCCGGACCATCAGCGCGGCCTGTGGCTGCTGGGCATCAGCGACTTTCAGCAGCAGGACTACCGCGCTGCCAGCGAGCACTGGCGGCATTTGCATGGCTTGCTCGACGCCGGCTCGCCGATGCAGAAGGCGGTGGCCGACAAGATCGCCGTGGCCGAGTCGCTGGCCAGCGCGCGGCAGGCCGGGCGCGCAGCGCCCTGACGCCAACCTCAGGCTGCATCCCTCATCAAGGCCGCCCCGGTGCCAGCCGACGGCAGCGCCGTCGTGGTGTCAGGCGCGATTGACCGCCCAACGCCATCAGGCCGACGGCCCCAACACCTCGTGCAGCTTTCCGCTGAACTCGCCCAGCGTAAACGGCTTGGCGATCATGCTCATGCCGTCGGCAAGAAACTCGCCGCGATCGCGCGCGGTTTCCGCATAGCCGGTCATGAAGATCACCGGCAGATCCCGCCGCGACTGCCGCGCGATCTCCGCCAACTGGCGCCCGTTGAGCCCGGGCAGGCCCACATCGGTCACCAGCAGATCGATGCGCCGTTGCGAAGCCAGGATCGGCAGCGCCGCATCGGCGTCGGCCACCACATCGGCTTCATAGCCCAACTCGTTGAGCAGTTCGGTGACCAGCAGCCGCACCTGTTCGTCATCTTCCACCACCAGCACCTGCTGGCCGCGTCCGGACACCACGGCACCGGCTTGCGGTTGCGGCGACAGCGCCTGCGGATGGAGACCGGCGGGCAGATACAGGCTCACCGTGGTGCCCTTGCCCAGCTCGGACTCCACCCACACCTGCCCGTTGGACTGCTGCATGAAGCCGTAGATCATCGACATGCCCAGGCCGGTGCCCTGCCCGATCGGCTTGGTGGTGTAGAACGGTTCGAACACACGCTCCAGCACGTCGGCCGGCATACCCGCGCCGCTGTCGGTCACCGACACCACCACGTAATTGCCCGGCGCCAGCGTCACCCCGCGCCCGAGTTCCAGCGGCTGCGCTTGGACCTGCAACTGCCGGGTGGCGATGCGCAACTGCCCGCCGTCGGGCATGGCGTCGCGGGCATTGATCGCCAGATTGAGCAGCGCGCTTTCCAGCTGGTTTTCGTCGACATACGCCTGCGGCAGGTCGGCCTGCAGATCGGTTTCCAGATGCACCGATTCGCCCAGCGTGCGCGCCAGCAATTCCTGCAGCGATACCACCAGGTCGTTCAGATGCAGATGCCGCGCTTCCAGCGATTGCCGTCGCGAGAACGCCAGCAGCCGTTGCGTCAGTGCGGCCGCGCGCAGGGCCGAGGCCGACGCCACATCCAGAAAGCGGCCCAGCCCTTCGGTGCGGCCCTGGTCGATGCGCAGGCGCGCCAGATCCAGCGCCGACAGGATGCCGGTCAGCATGTTGTTGAAGTCGTGTGCGATGCCGCCGGTGAGCTGGCCCACCGCCTCCATCTTCTGCGCCTGGCGCAATGCCGCTTCGCTGGACTCGCGTGCCAGCATCTGCTGCTGCAGCTCGGCGGTGCGTTCGGCCACCTTGACCTCGAGCAGGCTGGCCTGCTGCTGGATCGATTCCAGCGCCAGCGCGCGCGCGGTGATGTCAGTGGCAAACACATGAAAGCCGTCCACTTGGCCGTCCGCATCCAGGCGCGGCATGTAGCGGATCTCCGCATCGCGCCGGCGTCCGTCGGCGTGCGGCCAACTGGCCTCCACCGTCAACGCCTGCCCGGCCAGTGCGGCCTCGATCCAGGCGCGGCGCTGCTGCACCATCGCCGGTCCCACCACATCCACCATGGACCGCCCGATCACCTCGGCAGGCGGGATGCCGATCCAGTCTTCATACGAGCGGTTGGCGAAGCGGTACACCAGATCCTTGTCGATGAAGGCAATCAGCACCGGCAGTGCGTCGGTGACGCGACGCAGCTCGGCCTCGCTCGACATCAGGGCCGTCTTGCTTTCGGCCAACTGCGCCATCTGGTCGCGAATCACGAACTGCTTCTGGCGCGAGCGCAACGCAGTGGAGATCGCGCTCAACAACGACGACGAGCTCAGCGGCCGTTCCAGCTCGATGACGTTGGTCACTTCCGCCGGCAGCGTGGCCTGGCGCCCGTTGTGGCTGCCGCGCGGCGCACGCAGCAGCACGAACGGAATATCCGACCAGGCGGCCTGGCTCTGCAGGGCATGCGAGAACTGACGCAGATCCCCGCCCACCGCTTCCTCGGTCAACACCACCACGCCGGAGGCATCGAGCAGGTCGTCCGCCAGCGCAGCCAGCGACCCATACACCCGGCGCGTCAGTCCGCGCTGACCGACGATGCCGGCAATGCTCTCCGCATCGCGGCCGAACGGCGCGATGATGTGGACGATGGACCCATCCGGGTCACAGGTAGTCAAGTGGACGATCCAGCAACGGCGTGTCGTCCCCAACAAAATGCGGAGTACCGGTCAGCACGCCGTGGAATTTCTCCAGCGGCTCGCTCAGATGGATACCGCCCGTCCCGATGCGCAACTCGCGGATCGAATCCTCATGCGCGCCGCTGCGGTTCTTGATTACCGACACGGCCTTGCGGATGCGCCCCTGCGCCTCGAAGAAGCGGAACAGGATGACGGTGTCGGCCATGTAGGAGATATTGAGGTTGCCGGTGGACATCGTGCCGACCAGGCCGTGCTGCGGATTGACCAGGAACGTGGTCACGCCGCTCTGGTTGAGGTAGGACAGCAGCTCGTGCATCTGCAGCATCAGCTGCTTTTCCTGCGGCATCGAGGTGAGATAGCCGTTGAGGCTGTCGATCACCAGCACGCGGCAGTTGCGCTGTTCCACACTGGCGCGCACCGCCCAGGCGAACTCGCCCGGGGTCAGCTCGGCCGGGTCCATCTGATGCAGTTCCAGCAGGCCCGCGTCCAGATACTTGCGCAGATCCATGCCCAGGCTCTCGGCCCGCGTCAGCAAGGTGCCGGTGCGCTCGTCGAACTCCAGAATGCAGCAATGCTCGCCGCGCTCGCAGGCGGCGGTCACATACTGCAGCGCGATATTGGTCTTGCCCGAACCGGCAGGCCCGGTCAACAGGGTGCTGGTGCCGCGCAGCGGCCCCCCGTGCAGCAGCGCATCGACACGCGCCACGCCACTGGACACCGCATCGCCGATGAACGGCACATGGTGATCGGAGGCGATCAGCCGCGGAAAGATCCGCATGCCGCCGGTGGTGATGGTGATGTCGTGGTAGCCGGCGATGAAATCCACGCCACGCAACTTCTGCACCTGCATGCGCCGCCGCGCCGCGCCGAAATCCAGCGTCATGCGTTCCAGCGAAATCACCCCATGGCACAGGCTGTGCAGATGCGCATCGCGTTCGCCGTTCTCGCCGGTGAGGTCATCGACCAGGAACACGGTGATGTTGCGCGGCGCAAAGAACTGCTTGAGCGCCAGCACCTGACGCCGGTAGCGCAGCGAATCCTGCGCCAGCAGGCGCAACTCGGACAGCGAGTCGAACACCACACGCGTCGGCTTGACCCGGTCCACTTCGGCCTGGATCAGCTTAATGGTGCCGTCCAGCTCCATTTCCCACGGATGCAGGATGGACTGCTGGCGTCCATCGCCCAGAAACGCTTCGGCCGATGCCAGCTCGAAGATATGCAGCGCCTCCAGCGACCAGTTGTGCGAGGCGGCCACTTCGTTGAGCTCGTCGATGGTTTCCGACAAGGTCACGTACAGGCAGCTCTCGCCCTTGGCAGCGCCATCGAGCAGGAACTGCAGCGATGCGGTGGTCTTGCCCGAGCCCGGCTGGCCCTCCAGCAGGTACAGGCGATTGGGCGGCAGGCCGCCGCGCAGGATGGTGTCAAGCCCCGTCGTACCAGTCGTAATGCGGTTTGCGATCATCGGCTTCAGATTTCCCATAGGCTTAAATTTATCACGGGCGCATCACTGCCCGCTGCGCGCCACTGAATCGATCAGCTTGCTTGGCGCGAACTGAGCCCCCGCGATATCGGTAGCGTGCTGTGACCTGCGCCGCGCTTTATGACAGTTCCGACACGTTCGTCACGCGCGTGGGCCTAGCGTTGCACCTGAAGTGCATCGCATGGTTGCGATCGCTCGAGGACTGCGGTGAACCACGCATCATGTAACGCCCGTATCTTGCTGGTCGAAGACGACGATGCCATTCGTGCGATGACCGCAGATATCCTGGGTGACGAGGGCTACCAGGTCATCGTGTCGCCAGACGCCGAGCAGGCGCTGGAGCAGCTCAACCAGGCGCGTCCGTTCGATCTGCTGCTGTCCGATATCTGTCTGCCCGGCATGAACGGGCGCGACCTTGCCGACAATGCGCGCCGTCTATATCCCGCCCTGCCCATCGTGTTCATGACCGGCTATGCCGGGTCCATCGCCAAGCGTGCGGATTTTCTCGATACCGGCATGCGTCTGTTGACCAAGCCGTTTTCGTTGCGCGACCTGCTGGGCATCGTGCAGACCGCGCTGTAAGCAACCCCGACCCAATCATCGCCAAGCCTGCACGCAGGCCTCAGTGCGATTTGCGTTCCAGCAACTGTGCCACGCGACGTTCCAGGTCCACGGCCAGAAACGGCTTGGTCAGCACTTCCATGCCGTCCTCCAGTTGCCCGGCGCCCACCGCCGCGGTTGCCGCGTAGCCGGTGACGAACAGCACCGGCAGCGTCGGCCGCGACTGCCGCCCCGCGTCGGCGACCTGACGTCCGTTCAATCCACCGGTCAGGCCGACGTCGGTCACCAGCAGATCGATCGTCTCCTGCGAGCGCAGGCGCTCCACTGCGGCGCTGCCTTCGGCGGTCTCGATGACGCGGTAGCCCGCTTCGCTCAGCACTTCGGACATCAGCACGCGGATCGCGGTTTCGTCTTCCACCAGCAGCACCGTGCAGCTTGGCGCGGTGGAACGCAGCGGTTGCTCGGTCGCCGGCACTGCCTCGTCCTGCGCCAGCACGCCATCGAAGCGCGGCAGGTACAGCGCCATGGTGGTGCCGATGCCCACCTCCGAATCGATCCGCACGTGGCCGCCGGACTGGCGGGTGAATCCGTAGATCATCGACAAGCCCAGACCGGTGCCCTGCCCGATCGGCTTGGTGGTGAAGAACGGCTCGAACACCTTGGACATCACATCGGCGCTCATGCCGGTGCCGGTGTCCTGCACGCTCAGGCACACGTACTCGCCGATCGGCAGGTCCAGCTGCTGGGCGGCGCCGGCGTCCAGCACCCGGTTGGCGACGGCGATGGTGAGCTCGCCGCCATCGGGCATCGCGTCGCGCGCGTTGATGCACAGGTTCAATAGCGCGTTTTCCAGCTGCGGCGCATCCACCAGCACCTTCCACGGGTCGGCTGCAGGGCGCAGCTGCAAGGCGATCGAAGGCCCCAGCGTGCGCGCGATGATGTCGTGCATGCCCTGCACCAGTGCCTGCACCTCCAGCGCGGTCGGCGCCAGGGTCTGCCGGCGCGAAAACGCCAGCAGCCGCTGGGTCAGTGCGGTGGCGCGCGCGGCGCTGGACTGCGCCATTTCCACATAGCGCTCCAGGCGGTCGTACTTGCCCTGTTCGATGCGCGTCTGCAACAGCTCCAGACCGACGCTGATCGCCGTCAGCAGATTGTTGAAGTCGTGCGCCAGCCCGCCGGTCAGCTGGCCGACCGCCTCCATCTTCTGGCTCTGGCGCAGCTTTTCCTCGGCCAGCAGCAGCGCCGCGCTGCGTTCGCGCACGCGCTCTTCCAGCGTTTCGGTCAGCTGGCGCAGCTGCTGTTCGGCCAGCCGCTTGTCGGTGATGTCGGCCGCAGTGCCGAACCACTCCACGATCTGCTCGCGCTCGTCCAGCAAGGGGATCGCGCGCATCAGGGTCCAGCCCACCCGCTGATCGGCATCCAGCACGCGGTATTCCACATCCAGCCCGGTCTTGTTGACGATCGAATGCGCAATGGCCTCGGCCAGCCGCGCGCGATCGTCCGGGTGCACCATCTCCTGCTGCCAGTTCAAGCTTGCCGAGAGCGCATCACTCAGCGCCCCCTCGCCAACCAGCTGGCGAAGCTCGCGCCAGTCGGCGCTGGCCGAGAAGATCGACTGCGAGGACGCGCGCACCAGCGCATCCAGCCGGCGCTCGCTCTCGCGCAGGGCTTCGCTGGCCAGCCGCTCGGCGGTGCGGTCGCGCAGCACCTTGACAAAGCCGATCGCCGCACCGGTTTCGTCGCGCAGCACCATCAGCGACCCGTTCGCCCAGAAACGCTGGCCGGACTTGCGCACATGCCAGCGCTCGTCCATGCCGCTGCCGCTTTCCAGCGCCGCCGCCGCCTCGATCAGGATCTGCCGGCGCTCCACATCTTCCGGGGTGAAGGTGCGCTCCAGGGTCTGGCCCAGCATTTCGGCCTCGCTCCAGCCCAGAATGCGCTGCGCGCCCTCGTTCCAGGACGTGACCAGGCCGTGCAGGTCGGTGGCGATGATCGCGTAGTCCATCACGCTGTCCAGGATCTGCCGGTTGCGCACTTCCGCCTCGCGCACCGCGCGTTCCAGGCCGATGCGGTCGGTGATGTCCAGGCCTTGCACGAAGATGCCGGAGACGGTGCCATCGGCACCGGCGATCGGCTGGTAGACCAGATCCAGCAGGCGTCGCTCCACCGGGCCGCCCGGCTCGGCCTGCACGTTGTAGGCCAGCGCATTGGCCGCATAGGCACGCCCGGACTGGTACACCTCGTCCAGGCGATGCAGATGCCCCTGCTCGACCAGATCCGGCAGGGCCTCGGCCAGCGGCTTGCCGATCACGTCGCGGTGCCCGATCAGGCGCGAATAGCACGGGTTGGCGAACTCCACCCGATGCTGCGGACCGCTCAGAAACGCCATGAACATCGGCGCCTGCTCGAACAACCGGATCAGCCGCTCGTGCTCATCGGCAAGCCGGTTTTGCGCCACCTTGCGGTCGGTGACTTCGTTGGTGACGCAGAACGCGCCGCCCACACGCCCATCGTCCAGATAGATCGGCGAGAACGAGAATGTCCACCAGGTGTCTTCCGGCGTGCCGTAGCGGTTCATGCCGATCGGCACTTCCTCGAAGCGCGAGGCGCGCCCCGCGAACGCGGCCTCGATCGGCGCACGTACCGCCTCCCAGGCATCGGCCCACAATTCCCGCAGCGGCGCACCCAGCGCATGCGGCTGCCGCGGCCCCAGGATCGGCGTGTAGGCATCGTTGTAGAAGAAGGTCAGCGCATCGCCCCACACCACATACATGCTTTCCGGCGAGCTGAGCATCAGGCTGACCGCATTGCGCAGCGGCGACGGCCATTGCGTGGTCGGCCCCAGCGGTGTTACGGCCCAGTCGTAGGCGCGCACGGCCTGCGCCATGGCGCTGTCGCCATACGGAAACGGCGCGCTCACGTGGTGCCCAGGCGCGCTGCCGCCCGGCGGCAGTCGTCATGCGGACAATGCGCAACGCGGTGCGCGGCCGGCTTACCAATCACCCAAACAAGCATCTTTGACGAACCATTGAAGAAGAACCAGGATCAAACGCCGCGCAGCGCCGGCTGGCAGGAACGGAACGGGCCGAGATGCCGGCCGCACCTGCCAACGCCATCCGGCGTTGCCGGTGGCGCCCTGCAAGGCGTGCAGCGCCCGCCTACGTTACAACACTCAGGTGACGATGCCTGCCGACTGCGCGCCGGCCCCACCCTGGCGTGTTGCCGCGGCAGCCGGCATGGATGCCGCGCCGCGGCGCGCCGGCGATGCCCGGCGGTGCGCGTGCCCGGATAAAATCGCGAGATGGCCGAAAGGCGTGGCACGGTAGCG
Source organism: Xanthomonas sp. NCPPB 3218 (assembly GCF_056725185.1). Taxonomy (NCBI): domain Bacteria; kingdom Pseudomonadati; phylum Pseudomonadota; class Gammaproteobacteria; order Lysobacterales; family Lysobacteraceae; genus Xanthomonas; species Xanthomonas sp. NCPPB 3218. The sequence continues at coordinate 1,956,346 of NZ_CM161516.1, read as the reverse complement.
CAGATGCAGGATCGCGACGTACTCATTCACCCGCTGGCTGCGGTCGCACCGGGGTATCTGGCCAACCATGCTGCGCGGGTCTTCAACCGTCTGGTGGATGCGCAACTGCGCCCGCATGGGATGTCGCTGGCACTGATCGGGCCGATCATGCTGCTGTCCTGGAAAGGGCCGATGCTGCAGCGCGACCTGGTGATCGACTCGGCAGTGAAGCAGCCGGCAATGGTGGCCCTGCTGGACAAGCTGGAGGGCCTGCAGCTGATCGAGCGCGCCCCGGCGCCGCAGGACCGCCGCGCCGCAGTGGTCTCGCTCACGCCGCGCGGGCGCAAGATCGCCGAGATCGGCGGCAAGATACTGATCGATCTCAATGCCGATGCGCTGAAGGACTTCTCCCCCGAGGAGGCGCAGCAGACTGTCGCGTTCATGCAGCGCCTGATCGCCAACCTGGAGCAGCGCGACCAGGGCATGTAATATCACTTCTGATATTTCTTCTTTCGGGTGATCTGTCATGCCGCGTCGCATCCTCATCACCGGCGCAAGCGTCGCCGGCAACACCGTGGCCTGGGCGCTCGCCCGGCAGGGATTCGACGTCAGCGTCGTCGAGCAGGCCGCGCAGTTTCGCGATGGCGGCCAGAACATCGACGTGCGCGGGGTCGGCCGCGAGGTCCTGCAGCGCATGGGCCTGGAGCAGGCCGCACTCGATCATGGCACCGGCGAGGAAGGTACTGCCTGGGTCGACGACCACGGCCATGCGGTGGCGACCTTCAAGACCGACGACATCGATGGCGATGGCCCGACCGCAGAGCTGGAAATCCTGCGCGGCGACCTCGCCCGCCTGCTCTACGACGCCGCACGCCAGACGGCCGAGTACCGGTTCGGCGACCGCATCGCCAGCATCGACGACGACGGCGAGGCTGCCACCGTCCGCTTCCAGAGCGGACGCAGCGAGCGCTTCGATGCCGTCATCGTCGCCGAAGGCGTCGGCTCGGCCACACGCGAGCTGGTGTTTCCCGGCGAGAACGACCCGCGCTGGATGGATCTGACCATTGCCTACTTCACCATCGCACGCACCGCCGACGACGACCGCCTGTGGCGCTGGTATCACACCACCGGCGGGCGCAGCATCTCGTTGCGCCCGGACCAGCACGGCACCACGCGCGCGATGCTGTCGCTGCAGAAAGCCCCCGAGGGCGAGCAGGACTGGGACCTGGCGACCCAGAAGGCCTATCTGCGCGAACGCTTCGCCGACGCCGGCTGGCAGGCTGCGCGGGTGCTGGACGGCATGGACACCACCGACGATTTCTACTTCGATGCCTTGCGGCAGGTGCGCATGCCGCGCTGGCACGCCGGCGGCGTCGTGCTGACCGGCGACGCCGCCTGGTGCGCAACCCCGCTGGCCGGCATCGGCGCCACCCTGGCGGTCACCGGCGGCTACGTGCTGGCCAACGAGATCGCACGTGCCGCGACACTGGAACAGGCCCTCGCCGCCTACGCCGACGCCATGCGGCCGATGGTGGAACAGGGCCAGGGCGTGCCGAAGATCGGCCCGCGCCTGATGAATCCGCACAGCCGGCTCGGCATCCAGCTGCTGCACGGCGCACTGAAATTCGCCAGCCAGCCCAGCGTCCAGAACATTGCCGCCAAGCTGATGACGCCGTCGATGAAGGCGCCGGACCTGTCGCGCTATGACTGAGGCCGCCTGGATGGCGGCCGTGCTGCGGTGGCGGCACGATGCATGCTGATCGACGCCTGCCATCGGCCGCAGCACCGGCGCCGCGGCCGTCTCCACGCCTCGGTCACTTGCCGTGCCTGAATCCGCTTCTGCCCCGGCGCTGACCGGCACCAAAGCGCTGCGCTGCGGCCGCGACCGCTGGCTTGCGTTCTGATCGCCATGGCTGACGGCACTGCGAAGCCAACCGTGGATGAATCCTGCCACCGCCGGCGGTTTCATTTCCGCTGACGCAGGCCGCTAACGAACAGGTCGAGACATCCTTCGTGCAGCGGCAACGCTGCCGACCCCATCGGTGTCCCGGGCGCATCGCCTCCCAGCTGTTGCTGGGATTCTCCCCCGCTCTTCCGCTCGCCGGATCACCGATCAAACTCCCTATGTCCCTGCTTTCGAATCTGCGCATCGGTCAGCGCCTGGCCCTCGGCTTCCTCGCGATCATTGTCCTGATGGTGATCCTCACCGTCGTCGGCATCCAGCGCGTACGCAGCATCGACCAGCAGCTCACCGCCATCAACGAAGTGAACAGCGTCAAGCAACGCTATGCAATCAATTTCCGCGGCAGCGTGCACGACCGCGCGATCGCCCTGCGCGATGTCGTGCTGCTGGACGACCCGGCAGACCGGCGCACGGCAGAGCAATCGATCGACAAGCTCGCCGCGGACTACGCCCGCTCCGCCAAGCCACTGGACGACATGATCGCGGCCTCCACGGACGCGGAAGAAAAGGCCATCCTCCAGCGGATCAAGGCCATCGAGCAGCGCACCATGCCGTTGATCGCGCAGGTGCGCGCGTTCCGCGATGGCGCCGACAAGCCGCATGCCGAACAACGCCTGCTGCAGCAGGCGCGCCCCGCCTTCGTCGCCTGGCTGGCCAGCATCAACGCCTTCATCGACCTGCAGGAAGCCAAGAACCGCGCGGCCGCCAAGGACGCGGTGACCACCGCGCGCGGCTTTGCAATGCTGATGGTGGTCTCCACCGTCATCGCCTTGCTGCTGGGCGCCACCATTGCGTGGTTGCTGACCCGCAGCGTGGTGCTGCCCTTGCGCCAATCGCTGCGGTTGGCCGAGCGCATCAACGACGGCGACCTGCGCAGCCAGGACCTGCCCACCAGCAAGGACGAATCCGGCCAGTTGCTGCGCGCCATGCAACAGATGCAGCGCCGCCTGCAGGATGTGATCTCCGCCCAACGCAACATGGCGGCCCGCCACGATGCCGGCGAGATCAGCTACCGCACCGACGCCCAGCAGTTCCCCGGCGAATACGGGCACATGGTGCAGGACACCAACGCCCTGGTGCATGCGCACGTACAGACCCAGCTGCGCATGACCGAGGTCATGGGCAGCTACGCCATCGGCGACCTGGCTCCCGAAATCGAGCAATACCCCGGCGAAAAGGCCGCCATCACCGCCACCATGCAGCAGGTCAAACAGAACCTGCGCGCCATCAACGCGCAGATCCAGCAGCTCACCCAGGCTGCCTGCGCCGGCAACTTCGCGCTGCGCGGCCAGCCGGAAAAGTTCGAACACGACTTCCGCCTGATGGTCGAAAACCTCAACACCATGATGGCCACCTCCGACACCAACCTGGCCAGGTTTTCCGACCTGCTGCGGTGCATCGCCGATGGCGACCTGACCGTGCGCATGACCGGCAACTTCCACGGCGTGTTCGCCTCCATGCGCGACGATGCCAACAGCACCGTGCATCGCCTGACCGACATCGTCACGCATATCCAGACCACCTCCAACAGCATCGGCTTTGCCGCCGAAGACATCGCCAGCGGCAACCAGGAACTGTCCCGCCGCAGCGAACAGCAGGCCGCCAGCCTGGAAGAAACCGCCGCCTCGATGGAAGAGCTGACCTCCACCGTCAAGCAGAATGCCGAGCACGCCGGCCGTGCCAACCAGCTCGCGCTGGGCGCCGCCGCCATTGCCTCGGAGGGACGCGACGTGGTTGGCCAGGTCATCGAACAGATGTCCGGCATCGAAGCCTCGTCCAGGCGCATTGCCGACATCATCTCGGTCATCGACGGCATCGCCTTCCAGACCAACATCCTCGCGCTCAATGCCGCCGTCGAGGCCGCACGCGCCGGTGAACAAGGCCGCGGTTTTGCCGTGGTGGCCTCGGAAGTGCGCACCCTCTCGCACCGCTCATCGGACGCCGCCAAGGAGATCAAACGCCTGATCGACGACTCCGTGCAGCGCGTCGCCGACGGTGCAACGCTGGTGCACAAGGCCGGCACCACCATGGGCGAGGTCGTCACCAGCGTCCAGCATGTCACCGACATCATGGGCCACATCTCCGCCGCCTCGCAGGAACAGGCCGGCGGCATCGAACAGGTCAACCTGACCATCGCCCAGATGGACGAAACCACCCAGCAGAACGTCAGCCTGGTCGAAGCCGCGAGCACGGCAGCCCGTTCGCTGGAAGCGCATTCGACCCAGCTGACGCAGGCGGTCGAGGTGTTCAAGGTCAATGCCTCGGTGATCTGACTGGCCGGGTAGCGCGATCCTTAGTGACTGGCCTTGTTGCTGCCTGCGCTCGCGCAATGCTGCGCACTTGCGCGAGCGCGTCACGGCGAAGTGACGCTGCATCGCATTGATGTGGTCGCCACGTTCGTGCAGCGCACCAACGCCATCAGCTTGCATCTCCACAACACACGGGCATGATTGCCGCAATGGAACGCCTCCGCCCCTTCCGCACGCTGATGCTTGCAACGCTTCTGGTCGCCTGGCTTGCCGCGTGCGCGGCAGCTGGCCCCATCACCAGCCAGCCCATCGAAGGCCCGGTGCGGCTGGGAGAAATCGCGGCGGTCGATGGCCCCAAGATTCGTCCCGACCGCGTCATCGAAGACAGCCGTTGCCCGGCCGAGGTGCAGTGCGTCGTGGCGGGCCGGCTGATCGTCAGGGCAACCGTGCTCGGCGGCGGCTGGTCCAAACAGATCGATCTCACGCTTGGCGTTCCGGTGGCTGTGGCCGATGGCCAGTTGACGTTGGTCGACGCCACTGCCCCACCAGCAGACTCGGCAACGGCCTCCACGTCGAACATGCGCTTCACCTTCCGCTTCCAGGGTGGCCGCTGATCAAAGTGCTTCAGGCCCGGGGCGATGCAGCACGACCGCTAGGCCCTGCAGGCGCCCACACGTCATCCAGTGCTGCTCGTAGCCGTTGAACCGAGGCGTACGCTTGTTCTCGCGTTGCAAAGCCTGAGAATCCCATCAGCAAACCGCCCGACGATGAGGGGCGCATTCGCCAACTGCTCAATGCCTGGAGTGGCAGTCCGTGTGCTTGGGCGGCCTGCGCCAGCAGCGCATCGAGTTGGACAGCCTGGCCGGGTGGAGGGTGAGTCCGCATTTCAGCGAACGTGAGCGCGTGGCCCTGGGGTGGACCGAGTCATTGACAGATATTGCAAACAGCCGAGCCCCTGACGATGACTTTGCTCTTCTAAAAGCCCATTTCAGTGACGCCGAGATCGCTGACCTGAGTTTTGCCATCGCGCTGATGGCTGCATTCAATCGTTTGGCGATTGGCATGCGTCAGTAAGCTCCAGCACGTCAATGCAGACTGCCCGCCCTGTCTCGCAACGCTGATAGCCGCCAAGGCTCAGAACAGGAGCTTGACGGCCGGCTAGCGTCCGGCGCCAGCACGCAGCACTGCTGGCGACTGCTCATTGTCGCCTTCGCTGATCCAGGCGCGGCGTATGACTACGCTACGCACTGGATGGCCAGGTGCTGCGCATCGAGCGGAATGGCAAGCGCTGCCTTACAGTAGCCCGGGCTAGGATTGCCCTCTGGCCTGGGGAAAACAGCGCTCCATCCGATCCGTCCACGCTGCCAACTGCTCAAGCGTATACGCCTCGATCGGCTTTGCCATTGTCGAGGAGGCCTTGTGTTGCGAAACGGTCGCAACCAAGGAGGAGGAAAGGCGATCCCAACAACGCATCAGCAGCACCGGAGATGGATGCGAAGCAACCAGGGCCTCAAGCACCGCGCCCTGAGCCACCCTTGCTGCCTGCAGGTCGCTCAAGGCATCCACAACCGCTGTCATCCATTGCTCGTTCAACTGCTCCATACCTTTCAACAACGCTGTGGGAAGCGCATAGCGTATCCGGATCCACATGTCCTTGGTGGTGCGTTTTGCCAGTCGGCGCAAACACAGCTGAACAAGCAAGGTGATGCCGAGTTCAAGCAGAGCACTGCGTGACAGACGTCAGCGGTCACCACTAGCTAACCTAGTTTCTGCAACGTAGAACCATGGCTTGAAGAGATGCATGCCAGGACGAAACCACGCTGGTTGGTCGATGATCGATACCAGCTGACGTTGAGCCCAGCAATCAATGCTCAAGCTGTGATCAGGCAGCTCAAGCCGGATGGCGAAGGCACCAAGGACATCGTCACTTCGAAGCGATGTGCAGTCCAACCTGAAACGAATCCCCAGCCACCACCAGAAAATGAAATGAGAGCATGGAGCAGCTGCCAACTGAAACGCTGTGCTGATGCAGACCTTGCTTGAACTCAATGCAAACCTGCCAGCAATGAAGGTTGAAATCCAGGCGCTGCCAGCAGCGTCTTCACCGCACACGGCGACATCGGCCGGCCTCACTTCAATTGGCGGATCACGGTCGAGCGCCTGAAACAGCGCATGTCTTTCCCTCGTCGCAGTCAGCAACCCATGCCCTCTGGCACAGGACGCTTGTCACTCTCGTGGTTACCGTTCGAGCACCTACTCGACCCTTCGTCCAGCATGTTTCAACAAGGCTCCTCAAGCGCACATCCCCGCCCGGGCATTCCTGTACTGGGACATCCTCTGGCACGCATCGCAGCGATCGCTGTCATCCTCGCACTGGCGCACTACCGCTGGGTGCAGTTTCCCTGGCGGATGCCGCTTGTCGGCATTTTAGGGATTGCCTTGGTCTGGCTGGAAACGCGCTCGCTGAGTGCCTGCGGATTAAAGCCTCAGCCGTCTCGCGCCTGGTTAGGCTGGACACTGCTGCTGCTCGCGCTGGTCATCGGCGTCATCAATCCGTTCGTGCAACCGCTGATCGATGCGCTGACCGGGACCAAGGCCGACTACAGCGGCTACGGCGCACTGCTTGGCAACGTCAACGCGGCCGCCCACCTGGCAGGCGGCGCCTGGCTCAGCGCGGCGCTTGGCGAGGAACTGGTCTTCCGTGCGTTCCTGATGCACCACCTCGATCACCTGCTGGGCCACTATCGTGGCGGACGCGTGATGGCGGCAGTGGCAGGGGGAGCCCTGTTTGGCGCGATGCACCTGACCCAAGGCATCTCTGGGGTGCTGCTGACCGGGCTTGTCGGCGCGTTGTTCGGCTATGTCTACCTGCGATCACGACGCAACCTCTGGGCGATGATCCTGGCGCATGGCTTGATCGATACCTGGGGCATTGCGACGCTGTATCTGGGTTGGTACTAGCAAGTACCTACCAGGAACCGCTTGCTTCGGTGTGCCTCACTGCCAGCAAATCCTTGTCACGTCATCCACGGATGCTGGACGATAGCGCCTTGTCCTCCGCTGCATGAGCAGATTGTCCAGACATGACCACCGATAGCGTGCTCTCGATCGTTCAAGCGCAGCTGGATGCCTACAACGCCAAGGATATCGACGCCTTGCTGGCCACCTATGCTGACGATGCCGAGCATTACACCTTGCACGGACCACAGCTGGCCAAGGGACATGCCATGCTTCGCGAGCGGTTTCTGGCCCGCTTTCAGGAGCCGGACCTGCATGCGCAGCTGTTGTCGCGGACCGTCGTCGGCAACATCGTCGCCGACGCAGAGCGCATCACCCGCAACTTTCCTGACGGGATCGGCCTTGTTGAGATGCTATGCCTCTACGAGGTGGTCGACGGAAAAATCCAGAGAGCCTCATTCGCGACCGGCGCACGCATCGACACCGCACCTGCCCGATGAAACATTTCAGGCGATCGGCCTAGACCGGGCGCCTTTTCAGGCCGAGCGTAGAAAAGCCATTGAACGCATTCTGGTTTCCAGTGCACCGCCCTGCTTCCCGGCATTACCAGGTCACAGGGCGGCACTGGCTACACGCGTTATGCAGCCAATGCGAGCTTCGTCTTGCCGGAGGCGCTGCGTGAGCTGTTGGCAACACTCTCCACCAACGCCGTCGCCTGATCCTCAAGTGCGCGGGCCGATGATGCCATGGTGTCAACAAGAGCGGAGTTTTGCTGGGTCGCTGCATCCATCTGCGAGATGGTTTGGTTGATCTGCTCGATGCCAGCGCTCTGCTCGTGACTGGCCGCGGCAATGCCGCTCATGATGTCGTTGACCTGCCGCACCGAGGAAAGCAGTTCTTCCATGGCCTTACCCGCCACGTTGACCTGCTCCGCGCCCTGACCCACCTTCGCACCCGAATCGGCGATCAGGTCGCGGATCTCCTTGGCCGCCATGGTGCAGCGCTGCGCGAGGCTGCGCACCTCGGACGCAACGACCGCAAAGCCACGTCCCTGCTCGCCAGCCCGCGCCGCTTCCACGGCCGCGTTCAAGGCAAGGATATTGGTCTGGAACGCGATGCCATCGATGACGGTGATGATTTCGCCGATCTTCCGCGACGACGCCTGGATTGCCGCCATGGTGCTGACGACACCATTGACCAGCTCACCGCCATGCAACGCGGTCTCTGCGGCCTTGCTCGCCAGCGAATTGGCCTGACGCGCACCTTCGGCGTTCTTGCGAACGATGCTGGTCATCTCCTCCATGGAGCTTGCAGTCTCCTCGAGCGCCGCCGCCTGCTGCTCCGTGCGCCGCGACAGGTCATCGTTGCTGCGCACGATGTCACCTGCCGCACTGCTGAGCGTATTTGCCACCTCGCCCAGCTGACGCCCGGCTTCCACGTCCATCAATGCTCCAACCGCGCGCAACGGCGTGCCGTCGGCAGCGCGCTTGGTCAGGCCGCGTGCGCGGAACCAGCGGTACTGGCCGTTCTTGAGCTGCAGGCGATACTCGATATCGAAGTTGGTGCGGCCACTGCGGTCGTTCAAATGCGCCGCGAATGCGTTCAAAGAACGCTCCTTGTCTTCCGGGTGCAGCCGTGACGCCCAGCTATCGAGCACGTTGGGGAAGTCCTGCTCGGACTCGAAGCCGAGCAGATGGCGGAACTGCTGCGACCACCAGAACTCGTTGTTCGGATTGATCGGGTCACCCGCGATCACGCTCATGTCCCACAAGCCGTCGCTGAGCATCTGTGAGCCGAGCTCGAAGCGCGTCAGCGTGATGTCGAGGAACTGCTCCCGCTCGCGACGCTCGGTGATGTCGGTGAGCGAACCCGCCACCCGGAGTGGCAAGCCCTGTGCATCGCGCTCGGTAGTGCCAAATGCGCGGAACCAGCGATATTCTCCGGACTTCAGACGCAGGCGGTTTTCCACGTCGTAAGGGGTTCGACCGCTGCGATCGGCAAGGTGCGCCGCAAAGGCATCTAGCGTCGGCTGCTTGTCATCCGGGTGCAGGCATGCGACCCAGCTGTCCAGAACATTGGGAAAGTCCTGTTCAGAGGCAAAGCCCAGTAGCCGGCGCATCTGCGGCGACCACCACACCGGGCTGTCGGGGTGGTCGGGATCCCCGGCAATGACACCAATATCCCAGAGCCCGTCGGTCGTACCACTGGCGACCAGATCGAAACGGCCCTCCAGATGGCGCAACGCGGTGGTCGCGTCTTCCGCCTCGGCCTTAGCCAGGTCACGCTCCTGCTGGGCCGCATACAAACGCTCAGCCATCTTCTTGAGCAGCAGAGCCGATCCGTTGTTGGGCCACTGCGCACTGCCACCTTTCAACGTGGCATCAACCGCTTTGGTCAGTGCGTCCACCTTGTGGCTGTCGGAGAAAAACATAGCGGCCTCTGCTGCTTGCGTTGGGGATGCGTCCCTAGCGGCAGCGATCGGCCGTTCTTGATATTCCTTTCCCTATCCACCACTCTGGGCGAGTCGAGCATTCAGCTAAGCAAGAGCAGCAGCCTTGATGGATCGAGCCCGCTGTCTGCTCCTCCTTGCCAAGCGCGGCGGCGGTCACCCTGTCATGCCAAGCCGGTCGCCGCAGTCGCTCAACGACTTCTCAAAATCTTTGCCTGGCAGCTGCGATCCGGAGCACTCCGGCCCGCGGATGCAGAGAGACTGCATGACACAAGGCAAGCAGCGAGGACGGCTAGACGCCAGTCGGCTCATGGATCGGGCAGCGATTGAACTCGGAGCGGAATCGGCGCGAGGCTGCCATCACGATACGGCGCGCCCGGTTGATGGCGCCCAGCGGCCGGTGCGCGGCCAAGGCATGCCACGGCGAGAAGGCGATACGGTCTTCCAGCTGCTGCGAGTTCTCTCCGTCCCAACCGGCCTGGCGCTCGACCACCACGCGCGCGACTGCCACAAAGGGGCTGATGGATTGCGGCCATTCTATCGACGCATCCTCGACCGGCATCTTTTCCACGTCCCGGCACAGCTGCACGCGCAGCTCCCACTCGGCCGGGCTGTCCAGGGTGCTGATGGCGTGATGGACGGCCTCGCGCTGCGCATCCGGGGAGTCGCCAACTTCCTGCCCATCGAGTTCAACGAGATTGCTGGACACCGGCGCCAGCGAGAACTTGGCGATGTAACGCCCGTAGAGATACGGCACCTGCGAGAAAAACGTCTCGCCCAGCGGATGAACCTGCGGCTGTCCGCCCATCTGCTTGACGCTGCCGCTTCCCCCGCCGATCTTTTCAAGCGTGTGCTCGACACCCCGAAGCACTTTCGAAAGTGCCGCCTTGGCGCCCGGCGCCTTTTCCGTGGTCGTCGCCAGCACGCGGAAGTTACGCAAGAACCCGTCGGGACCGGGGGTGGTGAAGGAAGGGCCATTGACCATCAAGAAATCCTGGCTGTGCTTCTCGTCTCCGCCCTCGACGCGCTCGCCGCTGACGCCCAACACCTTCAAGGCCAGGGCACGCGGAGTCGACACAGCATCGCTCAGTTGTTCTGCAGGTGGCGATGACAGGCGAATGTAAGCATCGTATTGCCCAGGCCCTGCGAACAGGCCTTGTCGCAGCTCTTCGGGCAGATCGTTGAATACGCTGAGCCTGGCGGTGAACAGGCCCTGCCCTTTCGCATGGACTGCGCGGTGCGCATGCCCTTCCTTTTCCGCCACCGTCGTTGCCATGTCGACGAACAGCGCTTCCAGGGAACGAATGGTTTCCTGTTCACTGACGCTGGGCGTTTCCAGATCGGGGCGGTATTCGACGGGCGCGTTCATGAGGTTCCTGGCTTTATGGCTGGTCAGGCCAATGTGCTCCACCCGCTGTTTACGCTCCGTCGAAGCCGTAGGCAGCCACTTGTCGAGGGCCGCACGCCTACTCTGGCCTGCCGTTGCAATGGCAATGGCTAATAGACGGGCGATGCAGCCTACGCCCGGCATTCCTTTCGCTTTTCTGGTCGAAGCTACCGCTTCGTTGGAGAAACCCGCGGCAGTCCTCGCAGGCGGCTGATCTTGCTCATTTCATGAACAATTTATAGCCAGGCCACGCCCCTGATGTTTTTCCTCGTTCGCTGCCGCAAGGCTTAACTCCCATCAGCACACCAACACACAGTAATCACCGTTTGAAAGACGGCGGTGTTGTCGCACTGGCAGCCTGCACCTGCACCTGCACCGAGGTCAGGGCACTCGCTCAAACGACACCATATCGCGTTGACCATGCAAGAGCAGCGAAAGCACGGCGCTGCCATCCGGACGCATCTGCATCCTGGCTTGGCTGTCGCTGAGCCCCCGGCAGTAGCCTCTATCGTTGGCACCGATCCAGGCAGTCAAAGCACCTGCCTCATGCCCGGCATAGCGCAATTCCACTTGGCAGTCCCGAGGAGCGCCATAGCGCAGGCGACCGACCACATCACCCGGCCGGACCGCCGTCGCCACCAGATCCAGCTGCGCCGACGTCAGGCCGTTTGAGCGCCAGCGCCCTGCTTCGGTCAACGCTGCATCGGCCTTCTGGTCCAGGGCAATGACAAGCGGCGCCTCGCGACCCAGCAGCGTGAGCTGAATGCCTGATGCCATCCCATCCGCTGCCTGGAGCTGGGCACGCCCGCCGGAGAGCGCATCACAGAACTTGCCACCATTGCGCGACTGCAGCGCGTAATCGTCTGCTTGCGCACGCAGCTCCAGTGCGCAATTGAACGGGGGCCCGAATCGCAGGTCCGCACCCTGCATGCCATCGGCTCCTGCTGCACGCGCTCTCAGAACGACATAAACCGGCCCGGTGCCGCCGCGGGTGGACAGGATTCCGCGCCAATCCCCGGGCGGAATGCTGTCAGCCGCAGCAGCCGGTGCTGCAGGCAGCACCAGGCAAAGCGCGAGCGCCGAAATCATGCGAAAGATGCGACGCAGACGATGATGTCGAGCAGACATTGGAAGTCCCCATGGCGAATTTGACCGAGTGGAAAGGCCGTCCCGGCGCTACCCAGCAACGGCCGCAGCGATCGCGGGGACGGCGAGCAGATGATGGCCATAAATCAGCTGCTGCGCCGAGACAGACGGCAGAGATTTGCACACGCGTTGGCCGCATCGGTTGGCGGCTGCCCCGCGCCTGATTAATACGATTGGCATGAACGTCGCTGATCGCCGCCCGGCGATCGGATGACACACACTTCAAGCCCCAACACACGCGAGCAGGCATCAACACACCGCAGTGCCATGAAGAAACCCTCCGGCTGTCCACGGCTCGACCACTCAGTAACCGCGATGAACGAACGGACCGCGGCGCCAAGTATGGGACAGGCGATGGGACGAATCGGCGGGTCTTGAAAAAATCGGGCGCCTTAGTGCTCCAGCGACGTATGGCGGAGAGAGTGGGATTCGAACCCACGGAAGGTTTGACCCTTCGCCGGTTTTCAAGACCGGTGCCTTAAACCGCTCGGCCATCTCTCCGATGCTGCTTTGCGTGACCGCCGAAGGCGCCGGGTGATCACACTTGCGCCACGCGCGATGCGGGTGACGCCTGTCGATGGACGCCGCATTGCGCGCTGCCATCGACCCGGGATTGCTCCCGGGCGCGCATTCTCGCATGCCCGGACGCGCTTTGCTAAGCGCTGCGTCTTGCCGAGCTGCCAGGCTTTGCAAAGGGGTTCCGCTTGCCGGGTACGCAGCGTTCCCGACGACGCGGCCCTGCCAGGCGGCGCAGCGCTGATGTGCCGACGTCGACAACCAGGACCTCGACGACCAGGCGCAGCGCTTGGCCGGCTTCAGCCACGAACAGGCAAAGCGCTCAGCCGGCTTCTGCCACGGCCAGGCGCGGTGCGGTCGCGGCCGCACGCTTGAGCTTTTCGGCCAGCTCGGCGCAGTTGCCGCCGCAATCCAGGCGCGAACGTTCGATTTCCTGCGGCAGGTGCTCGGCCAGGAAGTCGATGAACACCCGCACCGCCGGCAGCAGCCCGCGGCGCGAGGCGAACACCGCGTGGCAGATGCCTTGCGGCAGCGACCAGTGCGGCAGCACCACTTCCAGTTCGCCGCTGCGCACTGCCTGGGCGCACACGGTTTCCGGCAGCATGGTGATGCCGAAGCCATCGCGCGCCATCGACTGCAGCAGCGGGAAATCGAAGCCGGCCAGACGCGGCTGCAGGTCCACGCGGCGCATCTCGCCATTGGGGCCGTGCAGTTCCCAGCGCTGGTGCGCTTCGTCTTCGCTGGTGCTCATGGTGGTGTGGTTGGCCAGCTCGCTCGGGTCCTTCGGACGCCCGGCGCGGTCCAGGTATTTGGGGCTGGCCACCAGCAACTCCTGCACCTGGCCAAAGCTGCGCATCACCAGGCTGCCGTCGTCGTCCAGGCGCGATCGCACGCGCAGCGCGATGTCGTAGCCCTCGTTGATGACGTCGACGCGGCGATTGCTGATGTTGAGCTGCAGCCGCACCTTGGGGTACTTGGCCAGGAATTCCGGCAACAGCTTGGGCAGCTGGATCTGCGCCAGCGAGACCGGAACGCTCACACGTACAAGACCGCGCGGCTCGGCACTGAGACGATCCACCACCTCGCGCGCGGCCTGGGCTTCGGCCAGCATGGTCTGCGCGTGCCGATGCACGCTGGTGCCGACGTCAGTGACCGCAAAGCGGCGCGTGGAGCGCTGCAGCAGGCGCACGCCAAGATCCGTTTCGAGCTGGCTGATACGGCGGCTCAGGCGCGACTTGGGGATCCCGAGCGCACGCTCGGCCGCGGCAAAGCCGCCGTGGTCCACCACCATCGCGAAGTAGTACAGGTCATTCAGGTCGTGCATGGCGCAGGCATCCATGGATAGAACGATAAGTGACATTTAATCACCTTTATTCCAGCAGAGCAACGACCTGATACATCAGAAATGTAGTTCCTTGCAGCCAGACCATCGAACTCTTGCGCACGGAGCTTCCTCTTTTTACCAAGGCAACGCCCAGCACCCGGCACAGATGTCGGCAGGTAGCGCTCGCTAGATCCGCCGGGGTCTTCCAGGCGCCGCAACAGGCCGTGCACCATGAAAATGCAAACGGGGCCAATGATGGCCCCGTTCCTGATCAATATGTCTAACAGCTACGCCACCGCAACTTGGGTAGCTGAGCGGCCGCGCCAGCAACGGCGCTCAACAAGGCTGACGAGCGAGCCGGAGCTGGCAGTTGCCAGTCGAGGCTGCCTGCCCGCCCGACATCGAGCATGAAGATGCACGCCCATTCCAGGCATCGGCCGCGCCCGTCTGCACACCGCGCAGCGGGTGCCTCGGCCGCTCTTATCCGATCCGCTCGAGCCCACCCATATACGGACGCAGCACCTCGGGCACATCGATCGAGCCGTCGGCGTTCTGGTAGTTCTCCATCACCGCGATCATCGCGCGGCCCACGGCGGTGCCGGAGCCGTTGAGCGTGTGCAGCAGCTCCGGCTTGCCGCTGGCTGGGTTGCGCCAGCGCGCCTGCATGCGCCGCGCCTGGAAATCGCCGCAGTTCGAGCACGACGAAATCTCGCGATAGGTGTCCTGCGACGGCAGCCACACCTCCAGATCGTAGGTCTTGATCGCCGAGAAGCCCATGTCGCCGGTGCACAGCAGCACCTTGCGATACGGCAGGCCGAGTTTTTCCAGCACCACTTCGGCGCAGCGGGTCATGCGCTGATGCTCGGCATCGCTGTGTTCCGGCGCGCAGGCGGTGACCAGTTCGACTTTTTCGAACTGGTGCTGGCGGATCATGCCGCGCGTGTCGCGGCCGCCGCTGCCGGCTTCGGCACGGAAGCACATCGAGTGCGCGGTCATGCGCAATGGCAGACGCTCGGCATCGACGATTTCGTCGCGCACGATATTGGTCAGCGGCACTTCCGAGGTGGGGATCAGATAGCGGCGCGACTCGCCCACTTCGGTCTGAAACAGGTCGTCCTCGAATTTGGGCAGTTGCCCGGTGCCGCGCATCGACTCGGCATTGACCAGCAGCGGCACGTTGGTTTCTTCATAGCCATGCTCGCCGACATGCAGGTCGAGCATGAATTGCGCCAGCGCGCGGTGCAGCCGCGCGACCGGCCCGCGCAGCACAGTGAAACGCGCACCCGACAGCTTGGCGGCAGTCTCGCCGTCCAACCAGCCGTGCGGTGCACCGAGTTCCACATGGTCTTTGACCGGGAAGTCGAACTGGCGCGGCGTGCCCCAGCGCGACTGCTCGACATTCTCGCCCTCGTCCTTGCCCTGCGGCACGTCGTCGGCCGGCAGATTGGGCAGGCCCAGCGCGATGGTCTCCAGCTTGGCGCGAATCACCTCCAACGCGTCTTCGGAGGCCTTGAGCTCATCGCCGAAACCGGCCACTTCGGCCATCAGCGCAGTGACATCCTCGCCCTTGGCCTTGGCCTGCCCGATCGCCTTGGACTTGGAGTTGCGCTGACTCTGCAGCTCCTGCGTGCGCACCTGGATGCGCTTGCGCTCGCTTTCCAGCGACTCCAGTTCCGCGGTGTCCAGGGAGAAACTGCGCGTGCTGCGCAGGCGCTCGGCAAGGTCGGCGGGATGTTGGCGAAGCAGGGCCGGATCTAGCATCGGGAGTCTGTGTGTCGGTAGGAAGCGCGAGATTATCGCCTGTTCCGCCACCTGCTGCGATCGATTCACCGCCGCTATGCCAGAATTGGCTCGATCCTTCAGGTGAGCCCTATGCCCGCGCCCCGCCCTGCGTCCGATCGGCAGATTGTCCTGCGACTGCCCCGCCACACCCTGAAAATTGCCGGTATCGCCTTCGTTGCCGGCCTGCTGCTGTTCCTGCTGGTGTGGGCCACCGGCCGCAAGGACGACTTCTACAAGGCCTCGCCGGCGCAACCGGCTGCGGGTGCGCAGGCCGACGACAACATCCAGCCGCTGCCCGCGCCGCTGCCGGCCCAGGACGGCGCCAGCGACATGCCACAGGCCAAACCACCGGAAGAAACCCCGACACTGGTGGAAACCGCACCGCCAGCCCCGCCCGCGCCGACGCCCTTGCCGGAGGACGCGGTTCCCGGCGCGCCGGGCGCAGCACCGGCAAACACCGCGGCGGCTGCAGGCGGAGATCGCCCGGTGCCGATGCAGGGCCAGATGCCGCCGCCGCGCTACCCCGCGGCTGCCCTGCGTCGCGGCGATGCCGGCGATGTGGTGGTGCGGGTGGACGTGGACGCGGCGGGCAATCCGGGCGGGGTGACGCTGGTGCAACGCAGCGGCTCGCGCGATCTGGACCGCGCCGCGATGGAAGCGGTGCGTCACTGGCGCTTCCATCCGGCGCAGCGCAACGGCCAGCCGATTGCCGGCAGTCTGGATATCCCGTTCGAGTTCAAGCCGGCGCAGTAAGCCCCGCCGATACGCCGCGTCGTGCGCACCGCACACGACGGCGGCCAGACTGCCGCAATCGACGAACACCACTGCGCGTTAACCGGACAAGGCGGGGCGAACCAGACCCCGACTCGGCTTGACCAAGCTGAATGTCTACCGCCGTTTAAACCTTCCTGAGCGCCCTGCCTTAGCTGGCCCTCAGGCAAGGCCGACCAGACTGGCCACGTCATCCCAAAGATGCGCCAGGAGGCCGGCCATGTCCTTCATCTCCAATCCTTCGTCACACCCTACCCAGGCACTGCCGCAGCGCCCCGTGCATGCGCAAGACCGCGTGGGCGACGACACGGCCGACGGCGCCTCGCCATGGCTGTGGGCGACCCTGCTGGCGTTGCTGGTGGTGGTGCCGACCTGGTGGTGGGCCCGCCATAGCGACGAATCGTTTGCGACCGACACGCGCCCCGCGCCTGCGGCCAGTCGCCAGATCCTGCCGACCTCGGAGGGTCCGCGTGCGATGACCATGATCGCGCACCAACCCGCGCGCGCGGTGATCAGCACCCAAGAAGCGATTCCGCTGCCGGGCAATGCGGTGCCGCGCTACCCGTCGGACATTGCGCAGGCCGGGATCGCAGGCAGCCGCACCGCGCGACTGCAGCTGGACGTGCAAGGCCGGGTGAGCGATGTGAGCATCGTCGATCGCAGCGGCAGCAATGACCCGCGCCTGGATGCAGCGGTGATGGACAGCTTGCGTCAGTGGCGTTTCGAGCCAGCCACCCGCGATGGCCACGCCGTCGTCAGCAGCGTGCAGGTGCCGGTGGAGTTCACCGCCGAGCACTGAGCGGGATCATCAACCAAGTCGGATCGCAGTGGCGCCGTGCTGGCTGTAATACGGTATCCAAGCGTTGACTGACAGGCGTTACGACGCCTTTGGTCGACCGCTCCTCATCCGAAGAGCAGTCCTCAACCAGCAAGACAACTGCCCGCCTTTCCTACTGAAGCCGTTTCACTACTCAGGCCGTTTCAAGCCCGAAACCGGCGCCCCGCGCCAGGCTGTCGAAGCCCGGGAACGAGGTTGCGACATTGGCCACGTCATTGACCCGCACGCTGCCGGTGGACAGCTGCCCGGCAATGGCAAACGCCATCGCGATGCGGTGGTCGCCGTGGCTTTCGATCACGCCGCTGCCGATGCTGCCGCCGTGAATGGTGGCGCCATCCGGGGTTTCGTCCACACGCACGCCCAGCGCGCGCAGCCCGGTGGCCATGGCTGCAAGGCGGTCGGACTCCTTGACCCGCAGTTCGGCAGCGCCGGTGACCACCGTCTGCCCGGTTGCGGCAGCGGCGGCCACAAACAGCGCCGGGAATTCGTCGATCATGTCCGGCACCAGCGCTTCAGGAATCTGCGCGCCCTGCAGCGGTGCATAGCGCACGCGCAGATCGGCCACCGGCTCGCCGCCATGTTCGGCATGACGTTCTTCGGCGATATTCGCGCCCATCAGCCGCAGTGCCGCCAGCAACCCGGTGCGACGTGGATTCAGGCCCACCGCACGCAGCAGCACGTCCGAACCGGGAATGATGCTGGCTGCCACGATGAAGAACGCCGCCGACGAGAAATCGGCAGGCACCGCGATATCGGTGGCGCGCAGACGCTGACCACCGCGCAACCGCGCCTTGCCGGGCGAGAAATCGATCTCAACGCCAAACGCGGACAACATGCGCTCGGTGTAATCGCGGGTGGGATGCGGCTCGCTGACCGACGTCTCTCCCTGCGCATACAGGCCTGCCAGCAACACCGCGGATTTGACCTGCGCACTGGCCACCGGCGAGACGAAGTCGATGCCATGCAAGGCCTGGCCGCCGTGCACACGCAGCGGCGGGGTGCCGTCGTCTTCGGTGTCGATGCGCGCGCCCATCTGTGCCAGCGGGCCGGTCACGCGCCGCATCGGGCGCTTGGACAGCGACGCATCGCCGACCAACTCGCTATCGAAACGCTGCGCGGCCAGCAGGCCGGCAAGCAGACGCATGCCGGTGCCGGCGTTGCCACAGTCCAGCGCCTGGCTGGGCGGCTGCAGGCCATCCACGCCGACGCCGTGCACGATGCGCTGCGATGCCGACGGCGTGTCGATGCGCACACCGAGCTGGGCGAAAATGGCCGCGGTAGAGCGCGTGTCTTCGCCTTCGAGAAAGCCGTCGATCTGCGAGACGCCATCGGCCAGCGCGGCGAACATCACCGCGCGATGCGAGACCGACTTGTCGCCGGGAATGGCCAGGCTGCCCTGCAATGCGCTGCCCTGCCGGGCGATCCAGTGGTGCGTGCTGCTGCTCATGCGTGTGATCCGATTGCTGCGGCATCGCCCTGTGCGGCGATGCGCGTTGAAAAGTGTCGTGGCGCTGCCGTCACCTCGGCCGGTGACGGCGCGCCCGTCAGGACGGCGCTGGCGTGACGCCCGGCGCTCAGGGAATGGCGACCGGATACGAGCCCAGCACTTTGATCTGCGCCGAGTGCGCTTCCAGTTCGGCCAGCGCCTGCTTCATCGCCTCGTCTTCCACGTGGCCGGCCAGGTCGATGAAGAAGCCGTATTCCCACTTGGCCTGGTGCGAGGGACGCGACTCGATGCGGTTCATGCTGATGCCATGCCGCGCGAACGGACTGAGCACGTCGAACAACGCACCCGGCTTGTCGTGGATGAACACCAGCACCGAGGTGCGGTCATGCCCGGAGGTGGGGAAGATCTGCCGGCCGATCACCAGAAAACGCGTGGTGTTGTCGTCGTCGTCTTCGATCGACTTCATGATGACTTTCTTCAAGCCATACACATGCGCGGCGCTCTCGCCGCCGATCGCCGCGGCATCCTCGGCATTGCGGGCGCGGCGTGCGCCTTCGGCATTGCTGGAGACGGCGATCTTCTCGACCTTGGGCAGGTGCGAACGCAGCCAACCGGCGGTCTGCGCAAACGACTGCGAATGCGCGTAGATGCGCTCGATGTCTTCCAGCCGGCCGTTGCGCGAGAGCAGGTACTGGTGCACGCGCAGTTCGACTTCGCCGCAGATTTTCAGGTTGGAAGTCAGGAACATGTCCAGGGTGACCTGGATGGTGCCCTGGCCGGAATTTTCCACCGGCACCACGCCGAAATCGGCATTGCCGGCTTCCACTTCCTGGAACACTTCCTCGATGGTCGCCATCGGCAGGCCAACTGCCGAACGGCCGAAGTGCTTGAGCACCGCCTGCTGGCTGAAGGTGCCTTCCGGGCCGAGATAGCCGATCTTCAACGGCTCCTGCTGGGCCAGGCACGCGGACATGATTTCGCGGTACACGTGCACCAGCACTTCATCGCTGAGCGGGCCTTCGTTGCGGTCCACCACCATGCGCAGTACCTGCGCCTCGCGCTCGGGCCGGTAGTAATCCACCGCTGCGGCGAGCTTGCCCTTGGCCTTGCCGACCTGATGGGCGAAGTTGGCGCGTTCGGCGATCAACGCCTGGATGGTGCGGTCGATCTCGTCGATCTTGGCGCGCACGTCGGCCAGCACCGGCGCAGCGGTGGCCGGCTTGGTCGCGCGCTTGTCTGAGGCGTTGGCCGCGGACTTGGCGGCGGACTTGCCTGCCGGCTTGGTCTTGCCGCCGGTGGCGGCACTGGGCTTGCTGGACTTGGGAGCCATCGCTCGGCATTCCTTGAAATTGCGGCGCATGCGCCTGCGCGGCATGCGCCGCGGTCGAATGAAAGACTCAGCCGTGACGCTGCTGGAAGTCGTGCATGAAGCTCGCCAGCGCCTGCGCGCCCGCCACCGGCATCGCGTTGTACAAGGACGCGCGAATGCCGCCGACCGCCTTGTGCCCCTTCAGCGCCAGCAGCCCGGCCGCCTTGGATTCGCTGACGAACAACGCATCCAGCTGCTCGTCGGCCAGGAAGAACGGGATGTTCATGCGCGAGCGCACTGCCGGCTTGACCAGGTTGCGATAGAACCCGCCGGAGCCGTCGATCGCGCCATACACCAGCGCGGCCTTTTCGGCGTTGCGGCGGGCGAACTCGTCCACCCCGCCCTGCTCCAGCATCCACTTCACGGTGAGTCCGAGCAGATACCAGTTCCAGGTCGGCGGCGTGTTGAGCATCGAATCGCGGGCGGCATGCGAGGCGTAGTTGAAGATGTCCGCGCGCGGCTGGCCGGCGCGTTCGAGCAGGTCGCGCCGCACGATCAGCACCGAGATGCCGACCGGGCCCAGATTCTTCTGCGCGCCGGCATAGATCAGCCCGTAGCGCGACACATCCAGCGGCTCGGAGGCGATCGACGAACTGAAATCGGCAAACAGCGGCAAGGTACCCACTGCCGGGGTGTCGCGGAACTCGACGCCGTGGATGGTTTCGTTGGCGGTGATGTGCACGTAGGCCGAGTGCGGCGACAAGGTCCAGCTGGCCACCGGCGGAATGTCGGTGAAGCCGCCCGCCTGGCCGTCTGCGGCAATGCGCGCATCCACATAGGTGGACGCCTGCTTGATCGCGGTCTTGCCCCAGTGGCCGGTGATCACGTAGTCGGCAGCCTGGCCGGGTGCGGCGAAATTCAGCGGCAGCAGCGCCTGGATGGTGGTGGCGCCACCGGCAGTGAACAGCACCGCGTAATCGTCGGGAATCGACAACAGGGTGCGCAGATCGGCTTCGGCCGCGGCCGCCACGGCCATGAAATCGGCGCTGCGGTGGCTGATTTCCACGATCGAGGCGCCGACGCCGTTCCACTCGACCATCTCTTCCTGCGCCTGGCGCAGGACCGATTCCGGCAATGTCGCAGGGCCGGCACTGAAATTGAACGCGCGTGTCATGGCACACCTTGGCGAGCTAGCCTTCTAGTATGCCGCAGCGCACCGGCCTTGGCAGCGTTGCAGAAAAGTTGCATGTGCATCCTTCTCACCCACGGCGACGTATGGTTTGCGTAGGCCATCGGCAGCGTCATCACCATGGTCCGGTATTCTCATCAGCAGCCACTGTCAGGAGCGAGCCATGTCCCTTCGCGATGTCTTGAAGACGCCGTCCAGCGAGATCACCGATGAGGCCGTCTACCGCGACCGACGCCGGCTGCTGCAGCTGTTTGCGCTGACCCCGGCGCTGGGCGTGGCCGGCTGCGCCGAGGCCGATCCGCCGCCTCCGCCCAAGACCGTGGTGACCCCGGCGCAGGCGCGCAGCGGCTTCCGTACCGCCGAGGAACTGACCCGGCTGGAAGACGTCACCAGCTACAACAACTTCTACGAGTTCGGCACCGACAAGACCGACCCGTCCAAGGCCGCCAAGACCCTGAAGCTGTCGCCTTGGTCGGTGAAGGTCAGCGGCGAATGCGAAAAGCCCGGCAGTCTGTCGCTGGACGAGTTGCTCAAGGGCATCAGCGCGGAGGAACGCATCTACCGGCTGCGCTGTGTGGAAGGCTGGTCGATGGTGATCCCGTGGACGGGCGTGCCGCTGGGCGAGGTGCTCAAGCGCTTCGCACCGACCTCCAAGGCCAAGTACGTGGCATTCACCACGCTGGCCGATCCGCAGCAGATGCCGGGCGTGCGCTACCGCTCGATCAACTGGCCGTACCGCGAGGGCCTGCGCATCGACGAAGCGATGCATCCACTGACCCTGCTGGCCACCGGCCTGTACGGCAAGCCGCTACCGCAGCAGAACGGCGCGCCGCTGCGGCTGGTGGTGCCGTGGAAGTACGGCTTCAAGAGCATCAAGTCGATCGTGGAAATCCGCTTTGTCGAAAAGATGCCCGAGACCGCGTGGCACGATCTGCAGCCGTCCGAGTACGGCTTCTTTTCCAACGTCAATCCGGCGGTGGATCACCCACGCTGGAGCCAGAAGACCGAGCGCCGTATCGCCGGCACCGCGAGCAAGTTGTTC
The DNA here is from genome assembly GCF_056725185.1 of Xanthomonas sp. NCPPB 3218. Lineage (NCBI taxonomy): Bacteria > Pseudomonadati > Pseudomonadota > Gammaproteobacteria > Lysobacterales > Lysobacteraceae > Xanthomonas > Xanthomonas sp. NCPPB 3218. Next base: position 1,933,997 of record NZ_CM161516.1, on the reverse strand, counting down.
GCCGAGCGCATCGCGACCAAGCCGTTCAACGGCTATGCGGACCAGGTCGCCTCGCTGTACGCGGGGATGGACCTGAAGAAGTGGTTCTAGGCAGTAATGTCCCCCGCGTAGGAGCGCACCCGGGCGCGACGGGCGTTACCAAGAATGCCCGTCGCGCCCGGGTGCGCTCCTACGATGCATGTTGATGCCCGCGCGGCATCGCTTCCTTCTTCGAGATCGCATGGCCAAGACCTCCGCATCCCTGATCGCCGCCAAGACCCTGGTGCATGTCGCCGCGCTGACCCCAATCGCCTTGCTCGGCTGGCAGTTCTGGCAGGTATGGCAAACCGGCAGCGATGCGCTGGGCGCCGATCCGGTGGCCGAAATCGAGCACCGCACCGGGCTGTGGGCGCTGCGCTTCCTGTTGATCACCCTGGCGATCACGCCGCTGCGCCAGCTCACCGGCCAGGCGACGCTGATCCGATTCCGGCGCATGCTCGGGCTGTACGCATTCTTCTACGCCAGCGTGCATCTGGCGGCCTACCTGAGCCTGGATCTGCGCGGCTTCTGGACGCAGATCTTCGAAGAGATCCTCAAGCGCCCCTACATCACGGTCGGCTTTGCGGCATGGCTGCTGCTGGTGCCGCTGGCGATCACCTCCACCCAGGGCTGGATGCGGCGGCTCAAGCGCAACTGGGGCCGCCTGCACATGCTGATCTATCCGATCGGCTTGCTGGCGGTACTGCATTTCTGGTGGCTGGTGAAATCCGACATCCGCGAACCGGCGCTATATGCCGGCATTCTGGCGGTGCTGTTGAGCTGGCGGATCTGGAAGAAACTCAGCGCGCGCCGAACCACAGCAAGGCGCTCAACGCCGCCGCCAGCAACACCGCGCTGAGCAGCAACCACGGCCAGCGCGCCACCTTGACCGGCGCACGCGCCGGTTCGCCGGGCGCGCGTGGTGGCGGCAACGGCTCCGACTCCGGAAGGTCCCAGGTGGTGCCGTGATGGGTGCGCGGCACCTCCACGACAAAGCGATGGCGGGCATCGAACACGACCTGGTCGCCGGCCTGCAGCCAGCCGTCGCGCACCTGCACGCCGTTGATCCAGCTGCCTTCTTCCGAACCCAGGTCGCGGATCAGCACGCGGTCGCCGTGGCGTTCCAGGCGCGCGTGCTGCGCGGCGAAGGCCGGGTCGTCGATGACGATGTCCGCCGCCGGGTCGCTGCCGACCAGGCGTGAGCGGTCCAGGGTGAAGCTGCGCCCGTGATGGCGGCCGCCCAGCCCGCGCAACAACAGGCAGACCTCGCTCAGGCCGGCATCGTCGTCCGCAACGTCGTTGGCCGGCGCGCTCGACGGCGCACTGCGCAGCAGCATCTCCACGCCGTCGGCGTAGATCGCATCGCCGGGGCGCAACAGCGCCATGCGCCGCACCGGACGTCCGTTGACGTGGATGCCGCGGATCCCGTTGGCCACCTGCAGCCACAGCCCGCGCTGGTCCAGGCAGAACTGCGCCAACAGCAACGCCCCCTGCGCATCGGCAACCACCCGCACACTGCCGGAGGCATGGCGGACGATCCGGTGGACGCCGGGCTTGAGGGAATGATCCGGCTGCTGCCGGTGGGTGAAATGAACTTGCAGATCGCGCACCCGCCGCAGCCTAGCAGGTTTGCCCCGCGCCGCGGCCAACAATGTGACCTGCGTCCGGCCGACGCAGGTACGGCACCGAGGTGCGTCGCTGCTCGGCCACACGCGCGCCGCACTTGGAGCCTGGCCCGCGCATGCGCACAATGCACGCTTCTTTCGTCTTTCCCATGGAACCCATGTCCAGCATCGATATCCGCCACGACCATGCCTTGCCGCCGGCCCAGGCCCGCGCAGCGATCGACGCGGCGGCGCGCAAGTTGACCGATCGCTATGGCGTCGCCTCGCATTGGGAAGGCGATACCTTGCGCATCGCGCGGGCCGGCGTGGATGGGGCGATCACCCTGCTACCGCAGCAGGTACATGTCACCGCCGAGCTCGGCTTCCTGTTGTCGGCGATGCAGCCGATGGTGGAATCGGAGATCCGTCGCCTGCTGGCCGAAAAACTCGTCTGAGCCGCAGCGTCGTTGGTCCGGGCCTGATCACCCGGCCATGCCCTGACCGCACCGGTGCTTCAGCGACAAGTCACCCGCGCGGCCCATTGCAGGCGGATGCTCTGGACGTGCTTCACCTGCTCGATGCAGTGCCGGGACTAGGGTGAAGGCAACGTCACTTTGGCAACCCACAGGAGCATTCCATGACGACCGGATACGATCAGAACGGCAAGCGCGACGATGCCGCGCACGGCTTCCAGGCGCAGGCAGAACAGATTTCGCGCCGGCTCGGCGAATCGGCGCAGACGGTGTGGCTAGCCGGGCTCGGTGCGCTGGGAAGGGTGCAGAGCGAGGGTGGCAAGTTGTTCGATTCGCTTGTGCGCGAAGGCGCAGCCTACGAGCGCAGCGGCCAGCGCAAGGCGGCCGAAAGCGTCGATGAGCTGCGCGAAGAGGTGGAAACCCAGTTCGAACAGGCACGCGACACTGCCGTGCGCGGCTGGGACAAGCTGGGCAAGGCCTTCGACGAACGCGTCAAGGGCGTGCTGCGCACGCTCAACATCCCCGAGCAGGACGAACTGGAAAACCTGCGCCGCGAGGTGGAATCGCTCAAGGCCCAGGTGCGCGCCAATACTGCCGCGACCAAGCGCGCCAACCGCACCGCCAATCAGGCAGCACAGGCCGCCAGCAGCGACACCACCGGCGCGGGCTCGGCCGGCGGCAGCTCCAGTCCCAACAATGCTGCATTCGATGGTGAATAAGCCGGCCCGATGATGTTGCAAAGCAGCATGATTTTTTAGACAATCGGGAAGGACCCGCCAGTCCTGCACTACGAAGTCCGTTTGCTCCCCTCCCCTCACGGCTTCGGACTGGCGGGTCTTTCGCTATCTGGATCACGGTGCGTGGTATCGCCGCTCGCGATCCATTGACGAATCTGCGGCGAAAGATTCTTCTAGGCGTACCGCTTCGTCATACGTTCCATACCTTCGCTTGATGCTCATGCCTTCCTGGATTGTGGCGCTTGTGGCTTCCCTGCTGCTCTGGCTGGGAGTGTGTGCGTATGTGTGGCTGGTGCGCCGCCGTGCCAACGAAACCAGCGAGGGCGTGCGTGCGTTGGCGGCGATGCACTGGCGCGACTTTTCCGCCGTGGTGCAGCGCATGCTGCAGGAGCAACGCGGCTGGCAACCCACGCAGGTGCCGCAGGACGGCCTGCCGACGGCCGACTTCATGATGCAGACCGAGCACGGCACGCGCCTGGTGGCCTGCAAGCACGGGCGCGGCTACCGCATCGGCGTGGCAGCGGTGAACGAGCTGGGGGCGATGGCACGGCTGGCCGGCGCGGGCGGCGGCGTGATGGTGACCGAGGGCCGCATGGAACGCGAAGGCCTGGCGGCCGCCGAGAAGCAGTCCATCGAAGTGCTGGATGGGGTGCGCCTGTGGCCCTTGCTCAAACCGTATCTGCCGGGCGATGTGGAAACTGGCGTGGTCGGCATGGCGCGCCGTCGCGCGATCCGTCACAGCCTTATTGCCGGTGCAGCGCTGGCGACCCTGGCGCTGGTCGCGGTGCTGGCCTTGCAACCGGTGCAGCCACCTGCGCCCACGCAGCAGGCAACGGTGGTGGCCGCCCCACGCGCTGCCGCAGCGGTCGCTGCAACACCTGCACAGCAGGGCGCGAGCTCGCCGCAGGCCGCGCCACCATCAACCGCACCGCCGGCACTGACGCCATTGGCAGGCGATGCCGAACCGGATGCGGCAACCATGCAGGGCTATCAGCGCGAGGTGTCCAAGGCGCTGGCACAGACGCCCGGCTTGGTGCGCGGCATCTGGATCACCCAGGCAACGCTGGCGGTGGATCGCTCGGTTGACGATGCGGCGGCGTGGCCGTTGATCTGCCGCGAACTGCAGCGCTATCCCTACCTGCGCACCGTGCGCGTGCAACTCAATCCACGCCCCGGCGTGGACGAAGCGGTGCGCTGGCGACAGTGCACGACGATCTGATTCATGCATCGCCCCATGCGCCTGCGCGCGAGGCTTGAGGCTCAGCGCATTCCCGGTGCGAACCGCGCCACCAGGTCGTAGGATCCGCCCAGGAACAGCTGCCGCACATAGGTGACCGGCTGGTCGCCGCGCCAGGTGTGGCGATCGATGACCAGACAGGCCGCGCCATCGTCCACCTGCAGGCGTTCGGCTTGTGCGGCGTCCGCATTGACGGCGCTGATGCGGTGTTCGGCGCGCGTCCACGGCACGTTGCGCAACAACCAGCTGCCCGGCGCCACGTCGGTGAACGGCTGCTGCAATGCCTCGGGCACGGTGGTGGTGTCGATCACCCGCTGCTCCAGCGCGAACGGACTGCCGTCTGCCAGGTGCACGCTTTCCAGCGCCAGCACCTTGCCGCTGCTGCCCAGGGCCCGCTCCTGCGGCACGCGCAGGCGCGGGCTGCGCAGTCGACGCGACAGCAACGCGAACCGGTAGAGGTGGCCGCGCGCGGTCATCTCCACTTCGATGTCGGGGATCGACAACGCGACCTGCTCCAGATGCGGATGCGGGCGCGCCACGAACGAGCCGGTGCGGCGCCGGCGTTCGATCATGCCGGCATCGGCAAGCAGGCCGAGTACCTTGTTCACGGTCATGCGCGAACAGCCGTATTGCGCCATCAGCTCGTGCTCGGGCGGCACCCGGTGACCGGGCGGCCAGTCGCCACTGTGGATGCGGCGTTCCAGATCCTGCCGGATGCGTTGATGCAGGGTGCCGGGCGCGGCGATGGGGGTGGCGGTCAAAACAGGTCTCCGGTCAGACCCGCATTGTGCGCGCATCCACTCATTTGCTCAGCAGCGATCGCAGAACCCCGGCAAAACGCGCGGCAATCCGCGCGCGATCCACATGGCGCCCGTCGCGCACCACCGGTTGCCCGGCGCGCCAGACGGTGCGCACGGCACCGCCGCGCGCGGCGAACAGCCAACTGTCCAGCAGCGCATCGTCGTTGCGGGCCAGCAGCGCCGGATGGGTCGGGTCCAGTTCGAGCAGATCGGCCGATGCGCCGACCTGGATGCCGCTGCGCGCAATGCCCAGGGCCTGCGCCGCACCCTCGCCCGCCTGCTCGAACAACCAACGCCCGCTGGAGGCGCCCGCCTGCGCCAGCACATTGCGTGCCTGCAGCTGCAGACGCTGGCCGTATTCGAGCAGGCGCAGTTCTTCGGCCGCGTCGATCAACACATTCGAATCCGAGCCGACACCAAAGCGCCCGCCCGCAGCGGCAAATGCCTGCATCGGGAACAGGCCGTCGCCCAGATTCGCCTCGGTGATCGGGCACAGCCCGACCACCGCGCCGCTGCCGACGATACCCTGCAGCTCGCTCGCGTCCACATGCGTGGCATGCACCAGGCACCAGCGCGCATCCACCGGCGCGTTGGCCAGCAGCCACTGCAGCGGGCGCTGGCCGGACCAGGCCAGGCAGGCCTGGACCTCGCGCTGCTGCTCGGCGATATGGATGTGGATCGGGCCATCGGTGAGCGGCACCAACGCCGCCAACTGCTCCGGCGTGACCGCGCGCAGGCTGTGTGGCGCCAGCCCGAGCACGGCATCCGGCAATGGTTTCAGGCTGCCCTTGCAGTCGTCCAGCAACCGCGCGAAGCCGTCGAGGTCGTGGATCAAACGACGCTGCGCTGCGCTGGGCGCGACGCCACCGAAATCCGCATGCGCATAGAACACCGGCAACAGCGTCAGCCCGATGCCGGTGTTGGCGGCGGCAGCGGCGATGCGCCCGGACATTTCGCCGGCCTGCGCATACGCCGCGCCGCCGGGGCTGTGGTGCAGGTAATGGAATTCGCCGACGCGGGTGAAGCCGCTTTCGAGCATTTCCACATAGGCCTGTTCGGCGATCGCCTGCAGGCTGTCCGGATCGAGCCGGTCGACGAAGCGGTACATCAACTCGCGCCAGCTCCAGAAACTGTCGCCGCTGCGCCCGCCCACTTCGGTCAGCCCGGCCATGCCGCGCTGGAATGCGTGGCTATGCAGGTTGCCCAGCCCGGGCAGCAGCCGCTCGACCCGGCTGTCGCCGGCAGCGGGTGCGGTGCCGGGCTGCACCGAGGCGATGCGCCCCTGCGCCAGCGTGATCCGCACGTCGCCCGCCCAGCCATCGGGCAGGAGAGCCCGCGCCGCCCACAACGCCTGCACCTGTTGGTCTGCCACTGGACACCCTCGATTGCCGGTTTTATTGTATATACATATCAGACACCACGAGCCTGCGCCATGCATTGCGACGTCCTCTGGCACAACGCACAGCTGATGACCCTGGACGCAGCCGATGGTGGCCTGGGCATCGTGGACGATGGCGTTCTGGCCTGCCAGGACGGCCGCATCACCTACGCCGGCCCGGCCGCGCAGGCCCCGGCGCTAAAAGCGGACGTTGCGCACGATTGCCGGCGCCGCTGGATCAGCCCCGGCCTGATCGATTGCCATACCCATCTGGTGTATGCAGGCAATCGCGCCAACGAATTCGAGCAACGCCTGCGCGGTGCCAGTTATGCCGAGATTGCCGCAGCCGGCGGCGGCATCGTGGCCACGGTGCGCGCCACCCGCGCCGCCGACGACGCAGCGCTGCTGGCCGCCAGCCTGCCGCGCCTGGACGCCATGCTCGCCGAAGGCGTGACCACGCTGGAAATCAAATCCGGCTACGGGCTGACGCTGGAGGACGAAACCAAGCAGCTGCGCGTGGCACGCCAGCTCGCGGCACTGCGCAAGGTCGAAGTGGTTCCGACCTTCCTCGGTGCGCATGCGGTGCCGCCGGGCGGCGATGCGCAGAGCTATATCGACGCCGTCTGCACGCAGATGATTCCGGCGATCGCCGCGCAAGGGCTTGCCGAGGCGGTGGACGTGTTCTGCGAGCATCTGGCGTTCTCGCCCGCGCAGGCCGAACAGGTCTTCCGTGCCGCGCAGGCACATGGCCTGGACATCAAGATCCATGCCGAGCAACTGAGCAATCAGCATGGCGCGCAACTGGCCGCACGCCATGGCGCGTTGTCGGCCGATCACATCGAATACCTGGATGACGCCGGCATTGCGGCGATGGCCGGCGCCGGCACCGTCGCGGTGCTGTTGCCGGGCGCGTTCTATTTCACCCGCGACACCCAGCTGCCGCCGATCGCGGCGTTGCGCGCCGCCGGCGTGCCGCTGGCACTGGCCACCGACTGCAATCCGGGCACCTCGCCGCTGACCAGCCCACTGCTGGCGATGAACATGGCCGCCACGCTGTTCCGCATGACCGTGGACGAGTGCATCGCCGGGTTCACCCGCGAAGCCGCACGCGCACTCGGGCGCGGCGAGCGACTCGGCCGGCTGCGCGCCGGCCTGCACTGCGACCTGGCGATCTGGGACATCGATGCGCCGGCCGACCTGGTCTACCGCATGGGCTTCAACCCTCTTCATGCCCGCGTCTGGCGCGGGCATTCCTGCTGAATCCGGAGTCGTCATGAGTGCTTCTCTTGTCTTGCAGCCCGGCCAGGTCACGCTGGCGCAGTGGCGTGCGCTGTATCGCGGCGCCGACGTCGTGCTGGACGACGCCTGCGCGGCCGCGGTCCTGCGCAGCGCGCAGACGGTGGAGGCCATCGTGGCGCGCGGCGAGCCGGTGTATGGCGTCAATACCGGCTTCGGCAAGCTGGCCAGCGTGCGCATCGAACGCGAGGACCTGCATGCCCTGCAGCGCAATATCGTGCTCTCGCACGCCGCCGGCGTCGGCGAGCCCACGCCGGTGCCGGTGGTGCGGCTGATGATGGCGCTCAAGCTCACCAGCCTGGCCCAGGGTGCTTCCGGGGTACAGCCGCAGACGCTGGCATTGCTGGACGCGATGCTGCGCCTGGGCATCACGCCGGTGGTGCCGTGCCAGGGCTCGGTCGGTGCCTCCGGCGATCTGGCACCGCTGTCGCACCTGGCCGCGGTGATGATCGGCGTCGGCGAAGCCTTCGTCGGCGGGCAACGCCTGCCTGCCGCCGACGCGCTGGCGCAGGCGCAGCTGCAGCCGCGCGTGCTGGGCGCCAAGGAAGGCCTGGCGCTGCTCAACGGCACCCAGTTCTCCACCGCCTGCGCCTTGGCCGGCCTTTTCGAGATCGAAACCGTGCTGCAGGCCGCGTTGGTCACCGGCGCGCTGTCGGTGGAAGCGGCCAAGGGCTCGGACACGCCGTTCGATGCGCGCATCCATGCCTTGCGTGGCCAACCGGGGCAGATCGCCACCGCTGCCGCGCTGCGCGCGCTGATGGCCGATTCGAGCATCCGCGAATCGCACCGGCTCGGCGATGTGCGTGTGCAGGATCCGTACTGCCTGCGCTGCCAGCCGCAGGTGATGGGCGCGGCGCTGGACATCATGCGTCAGGCCGCACGCACGCTGGAGATCGAGGCCAATGGCGTCTCGGATAACCCGCTGGTGTTCAGCGATACCGGCGAGGCCTTGTCCGGCGGCAACTTCCACGCCGAGCCGGTGGCCTTCGCAGCCGACATGCTGGCGATGGCGGTCTGCGAAATCGGCTCGATCAGCGAACGCCGCACCGCGATGCTGGTCGACCCGGCCTTGTCGGGCCTGCCGGCGTTCCTCACCCCGCGTCCGGGCCTGAATTCCGGCTTCATGATTCCGCAGGTCACCGCAGCGGCCCTGGTGTCGGAGAACAAGCAGCGTGCGTATCCGGCCAGTGTCGATTCGATTCCGACCTCGGCCAATCAGGAAGATCATGTGTCGATGGCCGCGCATGGCGCGCGGCGTCTGCTGGCGATGGCCGAGAACGCCGCGCACGTGATCGGCATCGAACTGCTGGCGGCCGTGCAAGGCTGCGACTTCCATGCGCCGCTGCGCTCCAGCGCCGCGCTGGAAGCCGCGCGCGCCCTGCTGCGCGCGCAGGTGCCGACCCTGCAGGACGACCGCTATTTCCATCCCGACATGCTGGCGGCCAGTGCGTTGGTGCGTTCGGGTGCGCTCGCGCAGGCGGTTGCCATCGCCTTGCCAGGCGTGGAGCAGCACGCATGACGCGCCACCTCGCAGCCGCTGGAATGAGCTCGGCAGCGTCGTGTTCGCGCGTGCAAGGTCTCGCGTCACTGCCGAGCGCGCATCTGCGCGACGACCATGCACTGCGGGCGATACGCGCGCGCGGACTGCTTGCGCGTCAGGTCGTGCTGCGCGCCGGCCGGACGCAGGCGCGACATCGTCGCGCCTTGACGATCGCACCAGCACAAGGCGCACCGCGATGAGCGCCCTGCCCTGGCTCGAGATCCACCGCGGCGATGCGCCGCTGATCCTCAGCTTCCCGCATACCGGCACCGAGCTGCCCGAGGAGATGGTCGACCAGTTCGTCTCGCCCTGGCTGGCACGCCGCGATGCCGATTGGTGGGTGCATCAGCTGTACGACTTCGCGCAATCGCTCGGCGCCACCACCGTGCGCACCGCGATCTCGCGCTCGGTGATCGACGTCAACCGCGATCCCAGCGGAGCGTCCCTGTACCCGGGCCAGAACACCACCGGCCTGTGCCCGCTGACCACCTTCGACAACCAGCCGCTGTATGCCGACGGCGCCGAACCCGACCAAGCGCAGATCGCCTGGCGCCGCACGCAGTGGTTCGACCCCTATCACGCTGCGCTCGCTGCCGAGATCGCGCGCCTGCGCACGCAGCACGCCAGCATCGTGGTCTACGACGCGCATTCGATCCGCTCGCATATTCCGCATCTGTTCGATGGCGAGCTGCCGCAGTTCAACATCGGCAGCAACGACGACCGCAGTTGCGATCCGGCCCTGGCCGATGCGGTGGAGCAGCTGTGCCGCAGCAGCGGCTCGAGCACCGTGCGCAACGGGCGCTTCAAGGGCGGCTGGATCACCCGCCATTACGCGCAGCCCGGGCATGGCGTGCATACGCTGCAGATGGAGCTGGCGTGCCGCGGCTACATGCGCGAGCCGGACACCATCACCCCGCAGAACTGGCCCACGCCCTGGCTCCCCGCGCATGCGGTCGCACTACGCGCGGTGCTGCGTCACGTGCTGCTGGCCTGCCTGCAGTTTGCCAATACCACCGCTCACTCCTCCGCCACCACGCCGCCTGCGGCGCACCGTTGATTGCAAGGAAACCGGCATGACCCGTCACGACGCAACCCGCGTCATCCGCGCCGCAACCGGCACCACGCTCACCGCAAAAAGCTGGCTCACCGAAGCGCCGCTGCGCATGCTGATGAACAACCTGGACCCGGACGTGGCCGAGCGCCCGCAGGAACTGGTGGTCTATGGCGGGATCGGCCGCGCCGCGCGCGACTGGGAATCCTTCGATGCGATCGTCGCCGCGCTAACGCGCCTGGACGACGACCAGACCCTGCTGGTGCAGTCCGGCAAGCCGGTCGGGGTGTTCCGCACGCATGCCGATGCGCCGCGCGTGCTGATCGCCAACTCCAACCTGGTGCCGCGCTGGGCCAGCTGGGAGCATTTCAACGAACTCGATCGCAAGGGTCTGGCGATGTACGGCCAGATGACCGCCGGCAGCTGGATCTACATCGGCGCGCAGGGCATCGTGCAAGGCACCTACGAAACCTTCGTGGAGATGGGCCGCCAGCATTACGGCGGCAGCCTGGCCGGCAAGTGGCTGTTCACCGGTGGCCTGGGCGGCATGGGCGGCGCGCAGCCGCTGGCCGCGGTGATGGCCGGCGCCTCGTGCCTGGCAGTGGAATGCCGCCGTTCCAGCATCGACATGCGCCTGCGCACCGGCTACCTGGATACCTGGACCGACGACCTGGACGAAGCGCTGCGCCTGATCGAGGAATCGTGCACGGCGAAGAAACCGCTGTCGGTCGGCCTGCTCGGCAATGTCGCAGACGTGCTGGACGAACTGCTGCTACGCGGGGTCAAGCCGGACCTGCTGACCGACCAGACCTCCGCGCACGACCCGATCAACGGCTACCTGCCGCAGGGCTGGACGGTGGAGGAATGGGACGCGAAACGCGTGAGCGCACCGAAGGAGGTGGAAGCCGCCGCGCGCGACTCGATGGCCAACCACATCCGCGCCATGCTCACCTTCCACGCACTCGGCGTGCCCACCGTCGATTACGGCAACAACCTGCGCCAGATGGCGCTGGAAGCAGGCGTCGACAACGCGTTCGACTTCCCCGGCTTCGTGCCCGCCTATATCCGGCCGCTGTTCTGCCGTGGCATCGGCCCGTTCCGCTGGGTCGCGCTCAGTGGCGATCCGGACGACATCGCCAAGACCGATGCCAAGGTCAAGGAGCTCATTCCCGACGATGCGCATCTGCACCGCTGGCTGGACATGGCTGCCGAAAAGATCGCCTTCCAGGGCCTGCCTGCGCGGATCTGCTGGGTCGGTCTGGGCGACCGCCATCGGCTCGGCCTGGCCTTCAATGCGATGGTGCGCAGCGGTGAATTGAAGGCGCCGGTGGTGATCGGCCGCGATCATCTGGATTCGGGCAGCGTCGCCTCGCCCAACCGCGAAACCGAGGCCATGGCCGACGGCTCGGATGCGGTCTCCGACTGGCCGCTGCTCAATGCCCTGCTCAACACCGCGTCCGGTGCGACCTGGGTGTCGCTGCATCACGGCGGCGGCGTCGGCATGGGCTTCTCGCAACACGCCGGCATGGTCATCGTCTGCGACGGTAGCGAGGCGGCCGACAAGCGTCTGGAGCGCGTGCTCTGGAACGACCCGGCCACCGGCGTGATGCGCCACGCCGATGCCGGCTACGCCATCGCCACCGACTGCGCGAAGCAAAAAGGCCTGGATTTGCCCGGCATTCTCGGCTGAGGATTCTCGGCCCCGGCTGTTTCGCCGACCGCGTGCACGCCGTATGCGGTCGGCATGCAGCACGCGGAGATCACCGGTTGTGAGCGCACCATCCGCAGCAGGCGACGACGATGCGCTGCGTTCTGCCAGCGGCTTCCAGCTCCATTACGGTCTAATTGCAGGCCGATGCAGCAGCGGCCAGCAATGCGTTGTCATCGAGCACCGGTGCCGCCCCGCTTGCTGGATAGGCCGCTGCGATCGCCTTCGCCGCGCGATCGGCGTCCGCCTGGATATACCACTGCGACGACGGCGGCAGCGATTGCCCGCGCACCGCCTGCTCGAAGCGATACTGTCCCCAGTAGATCGCCAACGGCTCTTCCAGCGCATTGAGCGGGTTACGCAAGGTGGCCGCACCCGGACACAGCCGCACGAAGTTGGCAGCGAGCATGCGTTTGCGCGCCGATGGCTGCCCCGCAGACAGGTAGTGACTCAATTCATGCAACACGATCGGCGCCCAGTCCATCGAGGCCGTGCCGGTACGCGCATCATGCTGCGAATACAGCAGCATGGTGCGTCCGCGCACCTTGGCCTGGGTGGTGTCCGGCTCCGGCCACCAGACGAATCTTGCCTGGAATACCGCAGGCTCCGGCACTGCAAAGAACGCCCGCATCTGCGCTGCCAACCGCGAGACGGCGGGCTTGGACAGTTCCTCGCCCAGCTCGCGCGCCTGTTGCGCGAAACGCGGTGCAACGGCGACCAGGTGCCTGGCGCGCGGAACGAAGCGGGCAAAATACGCGCGCAACATCGCCTGGTCGTCTGCCGACTGCTCGGCAATGGCGGCGTCCGCTGAGGCCTCGAATCCCGCATTCCCGAGGAAATGCCGGGAGAAAGGATCCACCTCACGGGTGGCATCTGGCGCAAACACACGGTCGAGCACCTCCAGATCGTCGTCCTTTGCCAGCCCCGAGGTGCGCCGACGGAAATCTGCGTAGGCCACAAGCGCTGCACGATCGGCCGGGTCCAGCCCGCCATGGGTTTCGAAATAGCTGCGATAGACGGGCGCCGTATAGCCGGGCAACCAGTCCGACAGGTTATCCAGCAGGTTAAACAGGTCCGTGGCCTCGCTGTAACCCACCTGCACGGGTGCCGATGACGGCATGGCCGGCGCGGCCTGCACGGTGGCACACATCACGACCCAGATCAGTCCGGCTGAGCGGACGCGCCGCAGCGTTGGCGGCCAGCGATCGATCCATCTGCGCATGCAAGGCTCCGGGCTGGCGGGTGCGCTGATTCGAGCATGCCGGGATACCGCCCGCCACGTGCCTTTGGTCAGGGGGCGCGACAGCTTCCGGCGTCGGGTTGCAAGCGAGGACATCGTTGCCCATCACATTCTCGGCGATTGCCCTCAAGTCCGCCGCGTGCAGGCCGACAAGGTATGCAACGTTTCGAGGACTCTCCATGGGCATCTTGATCTACCTGGTGCCTGCATTCGCGCTCTGGGCGCTGATTGCCACCGTGCTGGCGTTCGTGCGTGGCCGTCAGCTGCGCGCCGAATCCGGCCAGCTCGCCAGCACCCAGGACAGCCTTGCCCGCTACCAGGCCGCGCTCTCGCAGGCGAAGGCGCGTGCGGCCGCCAGCGTGCTGGAGCTGGAATCGCTGCAGCGCAGCTACACCATCCTCAAGCAATCGCTGGAGCAGCAGGAACAGACGGCCGCCGAACAGGCGCCGGCTGCCGACAGCCAGGTGATTCCGATGGTGATGGTGCAGCGGCTGGATATCGCCAACGAGATCGGCACGTTGTTCGCGCACGTCGCACGGGTGGCACGCAGCCTGCGCCGCTACAGCGCCTATAGCCGCGGCCACACCGCGCCGGAACCGGCCACCGCCCGTTACGACCTGCATTGGCTGGCCGATTGCCTGCACAGTTTCGACCAGATCGGCTATGCCCTGTTGCGCGGCAACGTCGCGGCGCTGATCACCGCCTGCCAGGACCTGCTGTCGATGTACGACCATTATCTGAAGGACGGGTCCGGCTACAACAGCCGCGACACCTTCCAGCGCCTGAGCAGCGATGTGCCGCTGTCGGATGCCACCGATGCCATCCGCTCGATCATCGTCAAGGCGACGCTGGCGCAGGATGTGCGCGATGCGGTGATGGAGGATGCGGTTGCGGCTAACGTTGGGTGAGTCGGGAATCGGGAATCGGGAATCGGGAATTGCAAGAGCGTGGGTGCGGGTGCGGGTGCGGGGTTCTGTTAGGTCAACGGGTAATTGACCGCTACTCGATGCAGGGTGTTTGGCGACTGCTGTGATGCGATTGCCCATAAAAAAAGCGCACCGCTTGGGGTGCGCTTTTTCGTTTCAGGCCTCGGGAATGGCCGGCCTGCCTTGGTTGGCAGGTTTGACCGCTGCCTGCGTCATGGTGCCTGCTGCGGCAGCGCGTAGGCCACCACGGCATCGCCTGCGGGCGTTTCCATGAAGTGGTGGCCGCCGGCCATGATCACCAGATACTCGCGGCCGTTGTAGGCGTAGACCATCGGGTTGGCCTGGCCACCGGCCGGCAGCTTGGCATGCCACAGCTCCTTGCCGGTGGACAGATCGATGGCGCGGATCAGGTCGTCGGTGGCTGCGGCAATGAAGATCAAGCCACTGGCCGTCACCACCGAACCGCCGTTGTTGGGCGTGCCAATCTCGATCGGCAGACCAGAGCGGATGCCGAACGGACCATTGCCGCGTGCGCTGCCGAACGGGCGGTCCCAAAGGATCTTGCCGCTGGCCAGATCGATCGCACGGATGCCGCCATACGGCGGCTGCTTGCACAGCAGCTTGGTGAACGGCAGGCGCCAGCCGGCGTTGACGTTGATCGCATACGGCGTACCGGCCTGCGGATCGCCCGCACCTTCCGCGCCACCTGCATCGCCGCGCGCTTCATCGCGCGGTGCCCAGCCCAGTTTGTCGGCCTTGGCGCGCGGCACCAGCAGGTTGTAGTTGGGCATGTCGTTGTAGTTGGCCACGATCACGCCGCGCTGCGGATCCACCGACACACTGCCCCAGTCCGAACCACCGTTGTAGCCGGGGTATTCGATCGAATGGCGGTCGGCTTCCGGCGGCGTGTAGATGCCCTTGTAGCTGGCCTTGCGGAACTGGATGCGGCAGACCAGCTGATCGATCGGCGTCATCCCCCACATGTCGCGCTCGGTCAGATCCGGCTTGCGCAGCGTGTGGTACAGCGAAAACGGCTGCGTCTTGGCACGCATCTGCGGCTCCACGCCACCGCCTGGCACTGCGCGTTCTTCCACGCCCACTAGCGGCTTACCGGTACGCCGATCCAGCACGTACAACTCGCCCTGCTTGCTCGGCAACAACACCGCCGGCACGTTGACGCCGTCCTTGGGGAAGTCGATCAGGCTCGGCTGCGAGCCCAGGTCGTAATCCCACGCATCGATATGCGTGGTCTGGAAATTCCACACCGGCTTGCCGGTGGTGACGTCCAGCGCCACCAGCGAGGTCGCATAGCGATTCTCCTGCGGCGTGCGCGAGCTGCTCCAGTAATCGGCGGTGGAGTTGCCCATCGGCAGATACACATAGCCCAGCTGTTCGTCGGCCGCGGCGGTGGTCCACATGTTCGGCGTGCCACGCGTCCAGGTCTGGCCCGGCGGCGGTGCGCCGTTCCAGTCCGGATGGGTCATGTCCCAGGCCCAGCGCAATTGGCCGGTCACCGCATCGAAACCTTCGATCACACCGGACGGCTCGTAACGCTTCTGCCCGTCCAGCACCTGATGGCCGGTGACCACCACCCCGCGCACGATGGCGGGCGGCGAATTGATCGACACATAGCCCGGCGGCGTCTGCCCCATGCCGACGGTGATGTCGACCTGGCCGTTGTTGCCGAAATCCGTGCACGGCTTGCCGCTACGCGCATCCAGCGCGATCAGGCGGCCATCCAGCGTGCCTTCGATGATGCGCGTGCGGCACAGCGGCGCCCCATCCGCTGCCACTGCTGCGGCGGCGTCGTTGGCTGCCACCGGCACCTGGTAGTACGACACACCACGGCAGGCGGCCGTATACGGAATCGCCTCGTCCTTGACCTTGGGATCGTAACGCCAACGCTCCTTGCCACTGGCGGCATCCAGCGCGATCACCTGATTGCGCGCGGTGCACAGGTACAGGCTGTCGCCCACCTTCAGCGGCGTGGTTTCCGCACCCCAGCGCTTGCTCGGCAGGTCGCCGGTGTGGAAGACCCAGGCCTGCTTCAATTGCGCAACGTTGTCGCGGTTGATCTGCTGCAGCGGCGAATAGCGCTGCCCGGCCTGGCTGCGTCCATATGCGGCCCAGTCGTCGTCGGCAGGCGCATTGCCCGGCTGCCCGTCGGAGGCGGCCGGCGCTGCAGACGCGCTGCGCGTGACCAGGCCCGCGGCCATGCCGGCGGCGTGTGCCAGCGCGCCATCGGCCTCGGTCACCCCAAACGGCACGAAGGCGAGCGCGAAGGCCACCACGAACACCGCCGCCAGAACGCCGGCCACGCTGCGCGACACCGCACGCGACACCGGGCGCTCCAGCTTAGGCAGCAGCAGCGCCAGCACGAATGCCAAGCCGACGATCAAGCCTAGCCGCGGTACCCAACGCCAGTAGTCGCTGCCCGATTCCCACCATGTCCACAGCAACGTTGCCGCCACCACTGCGGCAAACCACCACGCGCCCGCATTGCGACCGCGAAACAGCAATACGCCGGCGATCAGCAAGGCCACGCCCACAGGCGCGTAATACCAGGAGCCGCCCAGCGCGGCCAGCCACACGCCGCCTGCCAGCAGCACGGCGCCCAGCACTCCAATCACGCCTCCCAACGTCGCCAGTGCCCAGTGGCCGCGACGGGAAGGACGATGCAATGTCGTCATCAGTTGTTCCTCTTCGATCTGCGGCGACGCAACGCCGCCGCACCACCCCCAACCTTCGACCCGCCGCGGTGAAAAAACCGCGTTCTTTGCGAACGCCGCCGAAAAACACTGCGTTGCAGATGTCACCGCGTGCAATAAAAAACGCCGGCTGTGCGCCGGCGTTTTTCTTCAGCTGCGATGCTCGCCAGATGCGATCACGCTTCGGTCGGTGGCAGGTCGCCTGCACTTGCTGCCGGTGCAACCGCTGCATCGTCCAGCACGTCCTCGGCCTCATCCAGCGAGGCATCCAGGCGTTCGACCGCCTGCAGCTTTTCGCCCTTGGACAAGCGGATCAAGGTCACGCCCTGAGTATTGCGACCCACGCGCGAGATCTCCGAACCGCGGGTGCGCACCAGCGTACCGCCATCGGAAATCAGCAGTACTTCGTCGGTGGCGCCCAGCAGCACCGCACGCACCAGCTTGCCGTTGCGCTCGGTGGTCTGGATGCCGATCACGCCCTGCGTGCCGCGGCCCTTGCGCGGGTACTCGGTCAGCGGGGTGCGCTTGCCGTAGCCGTTCTCGGTGGCGGTGAGGATGTAGGCCATGTCGTCGCTCTCGGCGACGTCGATCACCTCTGCCTCGACACCGTCCGTGCTCTCCACCACGTCCTCGACACCCTCGTCCTCGACATCGCCTTCGATGCCGCCGGCACGCTCGGCCACGATCAGGCTGACCACTTCTTCGCCCTTGGTAAGACGGATACCGCGCACGCCGGTGGCGGTACGGCCCATCGAACGCACGGTGGATTCGCCAAAGCGCACGGTCTTGCCGTTGGAGGCGAACAACAACACGTCGCGATCGCCATCGGTCAAGGCCACACCGACCAGCGCATCGCCCTCATCGAGGTTGATCGCGATCTTGCCGCGTGCCAGCCGGAACGCGAATTCGCTCAGCGGGGTTTTCTTGACCGTGCCGTTGCGCGTGGCAAAGAACACATAGCGGTTGTCGGCGTATTCGCGCACCGGCAGCACCGCCTGCACACGCTCGCCGGGTTCCAGCGGAATCCAGTTGATGATCGGACGGCCACGCGCATTGGAGCCGGCCTCCGGCAACTGGTACACCGGCAGCCAGAACACCTTGCCGCTGCTGGTGAAGGTCAGCAGCGTGTCGTGCGTATTGACCAGCCACAGCTGGTCGATGAAATCCTCTTCCTTGGTCGCAGCCGCAGACCGGCCGCGGCCACCACGGCGCTGCGCACGATACGCGCTGACCGGCTGGCGCTTGGCATAGCCGGCATGCGAGAGCGTCACCACCACGTCTTCCGGCGAAATCAGGTCCAGGATGTCCAGATCTTCTTCGCTGTGACGGATCTCGGTGCGGCGTTCGTCGCCGTACTCCTCGCGGATGTTGATCAGCTCGTCGCGGATCACCTGCAGCAGCACGTCGGGGTTTTCCAGGATGCGGATCAGGCCCTGGATGACCTCGAGCAACTGCTTGTACTCATCGGTCAGCTTTTCCTGCTCCAACCCGGTCAGGCGATGCAGGCGCATTTCCAGGATCTGCGAGGCCTGCACTTCACTGAGCTGATAGAAGCCGTTGGCCAGGCCCACGCCCGGGGCCAGATCTTCCGGCTTGGAGGCTTCGGCACCGGCGGCGCCCAGCAGCGCACCGACCAGACCCGGTTCCCAGGTCTTGGCCAGCATGCGCTCGCGCGCTTCCTGCGGGTTGGCCGAGGTCTTGATCAGCTCGATCATCTCGTCGATGTTGGCCAACGCGACGGTCAGGCCTTCCAGCACGTGCGCACGCGCACGCGCCTTCCGCAGTTCAAAGATGGTGCGGCGGGTGACCACTTCGCGGCGGTGGCGGATGAACGCCTGCAGCATCTGCTTGAGGTTCATCAACTGCGGGCGGCCGTCGATCAACGCCACCATGTTGATACCGAACACCGACTCCATCTGGGTCTGCTGATACAGGTTGTTGAGCACAACCTCGGCCGACTCGCCGCGCTTGACCTCGATGTAGATGCGCATGCCGTCCTTGTCGGACTCGTCGCGCAGCTCGCTGATGCCTTCGAGCTTCTTTTCCTTGACCAGCTCGGCGATCTTCTCGATCAGCCGCGCCTTGTTCACCTGATACGGAATCTCGGTGACGATGATCGCTTCACGGCCGTTGTCGGCCACTTCCACATCGGCCTTGGCGCGCATGCGCACGCGGCCACGGCCGGTGCGGTAACCGGCAGCGATGCCGGCGGTGCCATTGATGATGCCGGCGGTGGGGAAATCCGGGCCGGGGATGTATTCCATCAGGCCTTCGACATCCAGCTCCGGCGTGTCGATCAAGGCGATGCAGGCGTTGATCGCCTCGGTCAGATTGTGCGGCGGGATATTGGTGGCCATGCCCACCGCGATACCGGCCGAGCCGTTGACCAGCAAGCTCGGGAACCGGGTCGGCATGACCGTCGGTTCCTGTTCCTTCTCGTCGTAATTGGGCTGGAAATCGACGGTTTCCTTGTCGATGTCGGCCATCAGCTCATGCGCCAGCCGCGACATGCGCGACTCGGTGTAACGCATCGCCGCGGCGGAGTCGCCATCGACCGAACCGAAGTTACCCTGGCCGTCCACCATCATGTAGCGCAGCGAGAACGGCTGCGCCATGCGCACCAGCGTGTCGTACACCGACTGGTCGCCGTGCGGGTGGTATTTACCGATGACGTCGCCGACGATACGCGCCGACTTGAAGTAGGCCTTGTTGCTGTGTGCGCCCAGCTCGTGCATGGCGTACAGGACGCGACGGTGCACGGGTTTGAGGCCATCACGGGCATCGGGGAGTGCGCGGCCAACGATCACGCTCATCGCGTAATCGAGATAGCTCTTGCGCATCTCGTCTTCCAGATTGACCTGGATGATTTCCTTGGCGGTTTCTGCCATTCGGGTTCCGTAAGTGAGGTGGCGGGCGAGCCGGAAAGCCGCGTCGGGGGCGCCCTGACAACAGGCTGCCGACCCCACGCTCCCGCCGATCGATTCAAGCCCCGGATTGTATCACGAAGGGGCACCACGATGCCGCCGGTTTACCGGCCAGAAACAAGCACTTGCAGGATTTTGGCGGGGCGATGCGGCGATAGTGTGCCGCACTGGCCTCAGCCGCCGAACGCCGCCTGCATGCGCGCCAGGTCCGGCTGCGCGATCACCCCGCGTTCGGTGACGATCGCATCGATCAGGCTGCCGGGGGTGACATCGAACACCGGATTCCAGGCATTGATGCCATCGGCCACCGTGCGCACGCCGCCGACCCCGAACAATTCGCCCGGATCGCGCTGCTCGATCTCGATCTGATCGCCGCTGGCGGTGTCCATGTCCACCGTGGACGACGGTGCCACCACCATGAACTTGACGCCGTGGTGGCGCGCGGCGATCGCCAGCTGATAGGTGCCGATCTTGTTGGCGGTATCGCCGTTGGCGCAGATGCGGTCGGCGCCGACGATGACCCACTGCACCAGCCCGGACTTCATCAAATGCGCGGCGGCCGAATCGGCGATCAGGGTCGCGTCGATGCCATCCTGCTGCAGCTCCCACACGGTCAGGCGCGCGCCTTGCAACCACGGCCGGGTCTCGCCGGCAAACACCTTGGCGATGCGCTGCTGCGCCATGCCGGCACGGATCACGCCCAGCGCGGTGCCGAAACCGGCGGTGGCCAGCGAACCGGTATTGCAATGGGTCAACACGCCGCTGCCGGTCTCGATCAACGACGCACCGAGCGCGCCCATATGCCGGTTGGCCGCCAGGTCTTCGTCGGCGATGGCCTGCGCCTCGCGCGCGATCACCTCGCGCCAGTCGGCGCCGGCAGCGCCCAGCACGCGACGCATGCGCATCAGCGCCCAGGCCAGATTGACCGCGGTCGGACGCGCGGCATTGAGCCGCAACAGCGCCGGTTCGAGCTTCTGCAGGGCTGCACTGCCGTCGTCGGCAGCGATGTCGCGCGCGGCCAGCACCACGCCCCACCCGGCCGCAATGCCGATCGCCGGCGCGCCGCGTACGGCCAGCGAATGGATCGCCTCGGCCACGGCATCGCTGGTGTCGCAACGCACATGCTCGACCACGAAGGGCAGCTTGCGCTGGTCGAGCAGTTCCAGGGCATCGCCCGTCCACAGCAGCGGGCGGATATGGTCGTAGCGGGCGTAATCGATATGGGCGCTGTCGTTCATCCGGACATTGTAAGCCGCGCGGGCAGCCCAGTCAGTGGCCGCATTGCTCGGCCCGCTGGGATGTCGCAAACCGAGCTGGTCGAGTGCGCGACGCCCTCACCGCGCCAGAACGTTGGCCGGCCGCTTCTTGAAAGCCCGTTGCGCAGCCTGCGCGAGGCGGATGAGAAGTTGGCAGGTGGCGTATTGAACGCCTTTCAGTTGCCCGGCTTGCAATGGCAAGGCAAAGAGAAGCTGGCCGACGCACAGTGCTCCAACCAGCGCACGTCATACCCAGCTTGCACCATGCACACCGACCATCCCGACAGGTCCTTGCCCGCCTACCGTCGCGGGACCTTACGCGGCATGGATGCCGCGTAAGAGCCTGCAAGGACGTACTTGCGGCGTGTCCCGCGATGGTGGGCGGGCAAGGGCCCCACGGCCAAGCCGCAGATCGCCCGCTCCACACCCGACGCATCCGCACCCCGTTCAATCACATCTCAAGACAACTGGGAGCTTGAGCTTCAGCGTGGTCTGGATGTTCCAAGCAGAGCTGGTTGAGGGCTAGACACCCTCACCAACCTGGTCGCGTGCTGACGGGGGCCACGGCGCTGGTTACGCCACCTATGCGATGGAGAGCAGCGGCTTCGTCAGTCCATCAGTCGACGATGAACTCGGCGCGGCAGCCGTCGTTGACCCACACGCCGTCGCGGCTCCAGCCCCAGGTCTGGCCTTCCACGCATTCCTTCTTGGAGATCTGCCGGCCCACACGCACCTGGCGCTCCACCGAGATCCCGCAGGTGCGGCGTGCGCCCTTCTTCGATTCACAGGTCACCATGCGTGGCATGGCCACGAACCCAGAACCGTCCTCGGCAGCGACCTCGAATTCGCCATCGCAGCCGCGCGAGACCCAGATTTCGTTACGGCGCGCACCCCAGCTGCGGCCTTCCTTGCACGGCCACACCGAGCGCTGGCGCAGCAGGCGCACAGGCGCACCACGCAGCACCACCGGGCATACCACCTTGCCGCCGTTGGAATCGCAGCGCACCACGCGGCGCATCTGCGGAGCGCTCAGCGCCCGTGCGGTCGCAAACTCTGCACGGCAGCCCTGTTCGACCCAGACGCCACCGCGTTCGATGTCCCACTCGCTGCCACGGATGCAACTGGTCTCGGACAGCTGGCGTACCAGCTGGACGCCGTGTTCGGTATCCATCGCACAATGCACGCGCGCCATGTCCTTGGACTCGCAGCGCACCACGCCGGCGGCGCGATCCGCTGCACGCGCATCGGCCAGCATCAGCAGCGGCAAGCACCACAAACCGCATAAGCTGATCAGCCACTTCATGCCGACAATCCTCACCCAAACACACTCTGCGCCGCGCCCCCGTGGACGCCACGATGAGAGCATCATCGATGTGAAGATAGCAATACGGTGGCGATGACAGCGGGATGGCAACCGGCGCGCGCCCGGTGCTGCGCAGACACTGGGTACCGCCGTGGGTCAGGCGCGGGCGAAGGCGAAGGCCAGCACATCGGCAATCTGCGTGGTGCCACGCATGGCCATCAACAGCCGGTCCACACCGACCGCCACCCCCGCGCAATCGGGCAGTTGCGACAACACCGCCAGCAGCCGCTCATCCACCGGCAGCTGCGGCAACCCGCGCGCCGCACGCACCGCGTTATCGCGCATGAAACGCGCCCGCTGCTCCTGCGCATCGTTGAGCTCGTGGTACCCGTTGGCGACCTCGTAAGCGCCCAAATACAGCTCGAAGCGCTCGGCCACCGGCGGCTCGTCGGGGCGGATGCGCGCCAATGCGCACTGGCTGGCGGGCCAGTCGTGCACCACGGTCAGCGTGTCGCTGGCAAAGCCCGGCTGGAGGCGATGGGTCATCAGCAGATCCAGCCAGTCGTCGCGGGTCAGGCCATCCGGATCGATGGCGATGTCGTGTAGCGGTGCGCGCAGCGTTTCGATCGAATCGCTTAGCGGGTCGATGCCCAGCGCCTGCACGAACAGCGTGCGATAACTCAGCACCTGCACCTGCGCCTGGCGCCCGACCAGCGCAAGCGCGCAGCGCACCAACTCAACGGTCTCCTGTGCCAGGGCGCGATCGTCCCAACCCACCCGGTACCACTCGAGCATGCTGAACTCGGGATTGTGGCGGCCGCCGGCCTCGCCATTGCGGAACACCCGCCCCAGTTCGTAGCAATCGCCCACCCCGGCCGCCAGCAGCCGCTTGAGCGGATATTCCGGCGAGGTGCGCAACCAGCGCACCGGCGCGCCGGCATCGACATGGCCGCTGAAGCGCGTGCTGAAGCTCTCGATATTCGGCTCGGTGTTGCCGGCCTCCGACAGCACCGGCGTCTCCACTTCCAGCACGTCGCGCTCGGCGAAGAAAGCGCGGATCAGCGCGTTGAGCCGCGCGCGCAACCGCAGCGCGTCCAGATCGACCTGCATCGCAGTCATGGTTGCTGGCCGTGCTCGCCGAGGAAGGCCAGCAAGCGCGCCTCGTCCCAGATCTCCACGCCCAACGACTGCGCCTTGTCCAGCTTGGACCCGGCCTCTTCGCCGGCCACCAGAAACGCGGTTTTCTTGGAGACGCTGCCGGCGACCTTTGCACCCAGCGCTTCCAGCCGTTGCTTGGCCGCATCGCGGGTGAGCGCGGCCAGGGTCCCGGTGATCACCACGGTCTGGCCGTCGAGCGGGCCGGTTTGCAGCGCGTCGGCGTCGGGCAGACGCGACAGCACCGTTTCCATCGCCTGCTGCGCAGCGCTTGCCAAGGCCGCATTTTCCGGCCGCTCCAGCCATTGCAGCAGCGACGCCACCACCGGCGCGGGAACGCCGGCCTGCAACAAGGCATCGGACCCGGCGCTGCGCAGCGCATCGAAGGAGGCCACCGCGGCAGCCAGCTGCTGCGCACGCACCGGCGTCACCTTGGGGATATCCATGTCTTGCAGCACGCTGGCAAAGCTCAGCGCCTCGCGCAGTTTAGGCGATGGCGGATGCGCATCGCCGATGCGCACGCCGCGTTGCAGCAGGTCGTCGATGGCCTGCTGATTGCCGGGCTGGTCGAAGAAGTGCCCGAGCGAGCGCGCCACCTCGCCGCCGATGTCGGGCACGCGCTTGAACAGCGGCCACGGCAGATGGCGGATCAACGCCAGATCGCCGAACCACGCCGACAAGGCCTTGGCGGTGCTCTCGCCGACATGCTCGATGCCGAGCGCAAACAGGAAACGCTCCAGCGTGGTATCGCGCGATTGCTCGATCGCCTCGATCAGGTTTTCCGCCCACTTGGTGGCGATCTTCTTGCGGTTCCAGTCGAACGCCGGCAGCCCGGCGCGCAACAGATCGGCCTGCCAGGTGTGCGGCGCCTCGCGCTCGCCGGCCAGGTCCACACCGATGCCGACCACGGTGTTTTCCAGCTGGCCGTACGCACCGCTGGCCAGATGCTCGCGCGCCTCGCGCAGGAATGCGTGCGGGCTTTCGGCGGTGCTGATCATGCGCAATTGCAGCAGCTGGTCCACGTTGAGCAGATACAGATCGGCCACGCCCTGCACCACGCCGCTGTCGACCAGCACCTCGATGAATTTTTCGCCCAGGCCATCGACATCCATCGCGCGGCGCGAGACGAAATGCCGGAACGCTTCCTTACGCTGCGCCGGGCAGGTCAGCTCGCCCGAGCAGCGCCACACCGCCTCGCCTTCCTCGCGCACGATCTCCGACCCGCAGACCGGGCAGTGCGTGGGCATCTGCCATGGCTGGGTGCCGGGCGGCCGTTGCTCGGCAACCACGCCGGCCACTTCGGGAATCACATCGCCGGCACGCCGCACGATCACCGTATCGCCCACGCGCACATCCAGCCGCGCGATCTGGTCGGCGTTGTGCAGCGTGGCGTTGGTGACGATGACCCCGGCCACATGCACCGGCTTGAGCCGCGCAACCGGCGTGGCCGCACCGGTACGGCCAATCTGGATCTCGATCGCCTCCACCGTGGTGGACTGCTCCTGCGCCGGGAACTTGTGCGCGATCGCCCAGCGTGGCGCACGCGAGACAAATCCCATCTCGCGCTGCCCGGCCAGATCGTCGAGTTTGTAGACCACGCCATCGATATCGAAGGGCAAGCCGTCGCGCGCCTCACCGATGCGTTGGTAGTACGCCAACAGGCCGTCGCTACCCTGCACCACCTCGACCAGGGCGCTGACCGGGAAACCCCATGCGCGCAACTGCGCCAGGATCGCCGAATGCGTCTGCGGCAACGCACCTTCACTCACTTCGCCCACGCCATACGCAAAGAAACTCAACGGGCGCTGCGCCGTGATGCGCGCATCCAGCTGACGCAGCGAGCCTGCAGCGCCATTGCGCGGATTGGCCAGCACCTTGCCGCCCTGCAGGCGCATCTGCGCGTTGTAGGTCTCGAAGGCGGCACGCGGCATGTACACCTCGCCGCGCACCTCCAGTACCTGCGGCCAGCCTTCGCCACGCAGGCGCAGCGGAATCGCCTTGACGGTGCGCAGATTGGCGCTGACATCCTCACCGGTGGCGCCGTCGCCCCGCGTTGCGCCCTGCACGAACTCGCCGTTTTCGTAGCGCAGGCTGATCGCCAGGCCATCGAGCTTGGGCTCGGCCGAGAACAGCGGCTGCTTCACCTCCAGCCGCTCGCTGATCCGCCGTACGAACTCGGTCACTTCCTCGTCGCTGAAGGCATTGCCCAACGACAGCATCGGCAGGGCATGCCGCACCTCGGCAAAGCGCGACGCGGCCAGGTGGCCGACGCGCTGGGTCGGCGAATCGGCGCTGGCCAGCTCCGGGTGCGCAGCCTCCAGGGCTTCCAGTTCACGCATCAGGCGGTCGTAGTCGACGTCGGCCATCTGCGGCTCGTCGAGCACGTGATAGCGGTAGTTGGCGTCCTCGATACGATGACGCAGGGCGTCGATGCGCTGAGCGGGATCCGGGCTGACAGTCATACGATCGCTGGGCTGGCTCTGGGCCGCCCATTCTAACGGGCCGTGCCGGTGTGCAAGTGCTGCCGGACCGCCGACCAAACCGCGCGACAGCGAGCCCGGCAGCGATTTCCCGATAGGCAGACAGGCACAAACCCGCTAGCGTGGCGCCCTCTTTGCCTGCTCGCCTGGAGCTCACCGTGCCGTTGCCCGTTTCGCGCCGTTCGTTTCTCAGCCTTGCCAGCGTTGGCGTGGCGATCTCCGCACTGGGACTGGCACCGGCAGCCGAGGCAGCCCGCAAGCGTGCCGCTGCGCCGGCCAAGCCCGGTGTGGCGCCGGCAGCGGGCGCGGTGTTTCTCAATCTCAACGAGCATCCGCTCGGCCCCTCGCCCGCCGCACTGGACGCGGCAACGCGCTCGCTGGCACGTGCGGGCCGCTATCAGTTCGAGATGGAGCAGGACCTGCGCAACCTGATGACCGGCGAGCTGCAACTGCCCGGCGACCATCTGGCGTTCTTTCCCGGCTCCAGGGACGCACTGCTTCGTGCCGGCAGCCTGTTCACCTCGGCACGTGCCGGGCTGGTGGTGGCCGACCCGAGCTTCGACCCGATCATCGACAGCGCCATTGCCCGCGGCGTGCCGGTACGCAAGGTGCCGCTGCGGGCCGATGGCGCGCACGACGTCAAGGCGATGGCCAAGGCCGACCCGTCCGCCGGCCTGATCTACCTGTGCAACCCCGGCAACGCCAGCGGCGCCATCACCCCGCGCGCCGATATCGAGTGGCTGCTGGCCAACAAGCCGGCCAGCGCGGTGCTGGTGGTGGACGAGGCGTATATCCACTACAGCAACGAGCCGTCCATGGCGGACCTGGTGCGCCAGCGCCAGGACCTGATCGTGCTGCGCAGCTTCTCCAAGCTCTACGGCATGGCCGGCCTGCGCCTGGGCGCCGCGCTGGCGCCGCCGGGGCTGCAGACCAAGCTCGCCAGCCTGGGCAGCAACCCGTTGTCGGTACCGGCAATGGCCGCCGGCATCGCCAGCCTGCGCGACCCGCAGCTGGTGCAGACCCGCCGCGCGGAGAACGCCCGCGTGCGCGACGACACCATCGCCTGGCTCAAGAGCAAGGGCTACACCTGCCTGCCCACGCAGGCCAATTGCTTCCTGCTCGACGTCAAACGCGACGCTGGCGTGTTCGCCGACTCGATGCAGAAACAGGGCGTCATCGTCGGCCGCAGCTGGCCGATCTGGCCCAAGCGGGTGCGTGTGAGCGTCGGCACCGAGGCGGAGATGCTGCGCTTTCGCGAGGCGTTTACCAAGGCCAAGCGCTGATCGCCAAGCACGGAGTGGTCATTCCTTCCCCTCTCGGGAGAAGGTGCCCCGAAAGGGCGGCTGAGGGTGGCCTCGGAGATCTACCAACACCTGCAATGACAAACGCGTCGCCACGCGCCGGCAGACCTGGATCACCGACTGCTGCACTGCTTCGCCTCCGTACCCCAACCCCTCTCCCGCCGGAGAGGGGCTTTGATTTCCTATCGCGTGGGAGTTGGAAGCGGCGCGGCAGCATTCGGGCGCAACATGCGCCGGATCCACACGTAGCTGAGCGCAAACGTCAGCACCATCGACACCGCAATCCACACCAGGAGCTGGCGCAGCATCGGCGGGCCCTGAAAGATGCGCGCGTAGTAGCTTGCATCCAACAGCGCGATCGCATGCGGCAGGAAGACAGTGACGATAGGCGTTGGCACTGGCGCAACCAGCAGCGTCACCGCAACAGCAAACCCGATCGAGCTCCATTGCGCGCGACGTGGGCTTGTCGACGCGCCTTTGCGCAAACGCAGCGCAATCCGCGACACCATCCATAGCAGCGGTGCGGCCAGGATGGCCCACACCGCCAGCAACATCAGCACCGCCAGCGCGCCCTGCAAGCTCCACATCGTTCACCTCTACGCTAGGACGCGTCCTGCGGCAGGTCGCGACTCAGACTGCGTATGGATGACTCGCGGTCGGGATGGCTCGCGGTCAATGGCTCGCAATCACTGACTCAGCGACGCTCGATCACCAGCGGTGCGCAATCACCACCCACGCACATCACCAGCAGCGCGCACTTAAAAGCAATACGCACTCACCAGCGCGGCGACTTGGTCAGCGGCGGTGCCTGGTGCTGGCGATCGTAGGCGCGCAGTTCGTCGCGGATATGCGCCACGCGCTGGCGGCCCAGCGCATTGCGGCTGTCGTCCAGCACCACGCCGTCGAGCAGTTCGGCCATGCGCTGCACGGTCGGCAGCATCTTTTCCCAGGCATCCAGCGCGGTCATCGGCGCCGGCAAGGTGAGGAAGAACGCAATCGCCGGGGTCTGCATCTCGCGGATGTTGGCCATGTCGAAGCTGCCGGGCTTGAGGATGCTGGCCATGCTGAAGATCGGCCCGCGCTCCGGATGCCCCTCCACCAAACGGTGGAAGACATTCATGTGACCGAACACCAGCCCGGTCTTCTCCGCAGCGACCACCACATCTTCGCCGCGCAGCACCTGGCCGGCCTTGGCGGCCACGAACAGCGAGACGATCTTGTCGAAATCCTGGTTGGGCCGCTTGCCGACATCGTTGCCGCCGGCCGCATCGGCATCGTCCAGGTTCAGTTCGCTTTGCTCGGCGCCTTCATTGCGCTCGAACGGGTCGCCGTCCACGCCAGGCTCGCTGGAGATCACCGGCTCGCGGCGCTCGCGCGGTTGCCCGTCGTCCTTGTCGACCCGGCGCCCTTGTGGCGATTTTTTCGGGCGACCAAACAGGAAGATGGCCGCGACCAGCAGCAGTCCAGCGATCAGGATCCCGATCCGGATCATGGCCATGTCGGACATTCAGCGTGCCTCCGCATAAGAGTGACAGGTGTCGATATTCCGACAAGCATGGCACGTCATGCCGCACCCGCCAAACGTGCGGCCTCTTCCAGGTCCACGCTGACCAGGCGACTGACGCCCGGCTCGCGCATGGTCACGCCGGAGAGCTGGCGCGCAGCCTCCATCGTGGCCTTGTTGTGGCTGACGAACAGGAACTGCACCTTCTCGCTCATTTCCCGCACCATGTTGGCCAGGCGGCCGACATTGGCTTCGTCCAGCGGCGCGTCCACCTCGTCGAGCAGGCAGAACGGCGCGGGATTGAGCTGGAAGATCGCAAACACCAGCGCCACCGCGGTCATCGCCTTCTCGCCACCGGACAGCAGCGAGATGCTGGACACGCGCTTGCCCGGCGGGCGCGCCATGATGGTCACCCCGGTATCGAGCAGGTCTTCGCCGGTGAGCTCCAGATACGCATGACCACCGCCGAACAGGCGCGGATACAGCGCCTGGACCCCGGAATTGACCCGGTCGAAGGTGTCCTTGAAGCGGCCGCGGGTTTCGCGGTCGATCTTGCGGATCGCCTCTTCCAGCGTCTCCAGTGCGGTGTTGAGATCCAGATTCTGTGCGTCCAGATATTCCGAACGCTGCGCCGCTTCGCCGTACTCCTGGATCGCGGCCAGGTTGACCGGTTCCAGCCGCCGCATGCGGCCATCGATCTGGCCGACCGCCGCTTCCCACTCGGCCACGTTCGCGGCTTCCGGCAATCCATTGACGACGTCCTCGAGCACGAAGCCGGCTTTCACCACGGCGGCCTCCAGTTGCTCTGCGCTGAGCACCAGCGCCTGCTGATCGAGCTTGCGCTGCGAGATGCGCTCGCGCTGGGCCAGCGCCTGTTCGTCGCGCTGCTGGCGGGTCTGCTCGTAGCTGCGCAGCTCGCCATCGATGCTCTCCAGCATGGTGCGCGCTTCGCTCAGCACGCGCTCGGTGCGTACACGCTCGCTCAACGCGGCCTGGTGCTCGTGTTCCAGCGTTTCCACCGGCGAGTCGCCGTCGCTGAGCTGGGCGACCAGGTCCTCCAGGCGCGTATCGAGCTGGCCGCGCTGGCTGTCCATGCGTTCCAGCGTCTGGCTCAGCGAGGTGATCTGGGTGCGTTGCGATTCCAGCGTCAGCGCCAATGCATGCATCGCATCGCGCACGCCACGTGCGGCATCGCGGGCCTGATCGCGCGCATCGGTGAGCTGACGGCGTTCGTTCTCCAGCGCCTCGCGCGTGCCTTGCAGGTCGCCCATCAGGGTCACCGCGTCTTCGAGCTTGGCGCGTGCCTCGCGTGCCTGCTCGCGGCTGGTGTCCAGTGTTTCCAGCAGCTGCGACAATTCGTTTTCGATGCGTTCGATGCGCGTGCGCGCGGCATCGACCTTGCCCTGCTGGCTCTGCAGCTGGCCGGCCAGCTCGGACACGCTGCGGTGCGCCATGTACAACTGGCGCTGCGCATCTTCGCGTTGCTGCTCGGCCGCCAGCAGTTGCTCGCGGAAGCTGCCCAGGCGCTGCTCGAGTTCGGCCTCGCGCTCCTGCAGCGTTTCGATCTGCGCACGCAGCTCCTGAATCTCGCGCTCGCGCAGCAAGGCGCCCTGCTTGGCGGCACCGGAGCGCGACACCCGCACCCAGCCCTCGCCCAGCCGCTCGCCGCTGCGGGTGATGACCGAATCGCCTTCGGGCAGGCTGCGCTGCAGCGTGCGCGCGGCCTCCAGATCCTCGGCCGCGTGCAAGCGCGCGAGCAGGCGACGGATCGCGATCGGCCCCTGCACCTTGGCCGCCAGCGAGGTCGGCGCGAAGCTCGCGTTGTCGCTGGCACCGGACACCAGCGCGATGCGGCCCTCGCCCAATTCGCCCAGCGCATCGACCAGTTGTTCCGGCGCATCCACCAGCACGCCTTCGATCAACTGCCCCAACGCGCCTTCCACCGCGTTTTCCCAGCCGCTTTCGACCGTGATGCGCTCGCCGACACGTGCGGCAGAATCCAGCCCGCGCGACTTCAGCCACGCCACTGCGGCGCCCTGCTCCTGGCCAAGTGCGGCCTGCTGCAGGGTTTCCAGCGACGACAGCCGACCACGCGCGGCCTGCGCCTGCTTGCGCACGTCGGCCAGTTCGCCCTGGCTGGCGCGCTGTTGTTCCTGCAGCCCGCCGAGCGCGTGCTTGCGCGCTTCGACCTGCTCGGTTAGCCCGTCCAGCGAGGTCTTCTGGGTTTCGTGGCGCAGCTCGATCTGCTCGAACGCCTCGGCCAGCGCATCCAGGTCCAGCCCGGCGCGCTCGTTGACCAGCGCTTCGCGGCGACGCTCGGCCTCCAGCGACTGGCGATCGAGATAATCGACGCGCGTGCGCTCCACTTCGCCGGCACGCGAGGCTTCGCCGGTGTCGCGGTTATGGGTTTCCCAGCGCTGCTGCCAGTCGGCCAGACGCGCTTCGGCCTCGCGTAGCGACTCCTGGCGGAATTCGTGGTCTTCGCGCAGCTGTTCCAGTTGCGGTTCGGCAGCGTCCACCGCCTCGCGCAACACCGCCAGCCTGGCCGAATCGCCGCTGATGTGCTGGGTCAGCTCCTGCAACTGGCTCTGCGCCTCGTCGCGCGCCTTGTGCAGGCGATGCGAGAGTTCGCGCTGATGCTGGATCTGCTGCTCGATGCGCGCCAGCGCACCACCGACCTGATAGACATCGGCCTGCGCCTTGGCCACCGCTTCGGCGGCTTCCTCGCGACGCGCGCGCCCGGTTTCGATCCGTGCCTCGGCATCGCGCTGTTCGGCGATCAATTGCTGCAGCCGGGTCTCTTCTTGATTCAGTTTTTCGCGCAGGCCCTGCAGCCGGCCATCCAGGCCGCGGTATTCCAGCGCCTTCCACTCGGCGTCCTTGATCCGGCGCTCTTCCTGCAGGGCCTGATACTGCTCGGCTTGACGCGCCTGGCGCTGCAGATGCGCCAGCTGCTTGGTGATCTCTTCGCGCAGGTCGCCCAGGCGATCCAGGTTCTCGCGGGTATGCCGGATGCGCGTTTCGGTTTCCTTGCGGCGCTCCTTGTACTTGGAAATGCCGGCGGCTTCTTCCAGGTACACGCGCAGGTCTTCCGGGCGCGCCTCGATGATCTGGCTGATCATGCCTTGCTCGATGATCGAGTAGCTGCGCGGCCCCAGGCCGGTGCCCAGGAACAGGTCAGTGATGTCGCGGCGCCGGCACTTGGTGCCGTTGAGGTAGTAGGCGCTGTTGCCGTCGCGGCTGACCAGGCGCTTGACCGAGATCTCGTTGAACGAGGCGAACTCGCCGCTGATGGTGTGATCGGAATTGTCGAAGATCAGCTCCACCGTTGCCTGCGACACCGGCTTGCGCGCCGATGAGCCGGAGAAGATCACGTCGGTCAGCGAGTCGCCACGCAGGCGGCTGGCCGAACTTTCGCCCATCACCCAGCGCACCGCGTCGATGATGTTGGACTTGCCGCAGCCGTTGGGACCGACGATGCCGGTCATGTTGGTGGGCAGGTGCAACGTGGTCGGGTCGACGAACGACTTGAAACCGGACAGTTTGATCGTGGACAGGCGCATGGGACTGAAGGTTCCGGGCACCGCACGGGCGGGGCCGGCAGGCGCTTTTTCCTGTGAAGCCGCCCCTAAGCCCTTGATCCACAAGATCTATGGGCCGTGGAACCGGCAATGGAGCATGAGTATAGCGGGCCTGGCATCGCTGGCGTGGCCGCAGAAAGACGAAGGGCGCCTAACCAGGCGCCCTTCGGGTACAGCGTGCAGCGTGGATCAGGCGTCGGATTCGACGATGACCTTGACCGAGGTTTCCACATCGGCGTGCAGGTGCAGCACAACGTCGTACTCGCCGACATTGCGGAATGCGCCTTCGCCCAGGATCACTTCGCTCTTTTCCAGCGGCAGGCCGGCGGCGGTGAACGCCTCGGCGATGTCGCGCGGACCGACCGAGCCGTACAGCTTGCCTTCGGTCGACGCATGCGCGCCGATGGTGACGCTGGCGCCTTCGAACTTGCCGGCGCGGCTCTGCGCATCGGCCAGGATGGTGTTTGCCTTGGCTTCGTAATCGGCACGCTTGGCTTCAAACGCTTCGACGTTGGCAGCGGTGGCCGGAACGGCCTTGCCCTGCGGCACGAGGAAGTTGCGGCCGTAACCCGGCTTGACGCTGACCTTGTCGCCCAGGCCGCCGAGGTTGGTCACTTTCTGCAGAAGAATCAGATCCATGGTGGTGCTCCGTTATTCGTTAGCGCCGGCACTTTGGCCGACGCAACGTTTGCTGTCCGAAAAGACGGGATTCGGGAATCGGGATTTGGGAATCGCAAGAGCACGATCAACACCGCATCTCGAATGACCGGCCTCTATATTTTTAATAACCCGCACATGGATGTGCGGGCTCTTGTGAGGGACTCACATACAACCGTGCGGGCTCTTGTGAGGAACTCACATCAATGACTCGGATTAAACGTCGTGATTGTCCGTGTACGGGATCAGCGCCAGGAAACGCGAGCGCTTGACGGCCGTGGCCAGCTGACGCTGGTACTTGGACTTGGTACCGGTCACGCGGCTCGGCACGATCTTGCCGTTCTCGGTGAGGTACTGACGCAGGGTGTTGAGATCCTTGTAATCGATCTCTTTCACGCCCTCGGCGGTGAACTTGCAGAACTTGCGACGACGGAAGAACTTGGACATGACAGCGCTCCTTAAGCGGCTTCGGCGTTGTCGCCGTCGGTATCGGTGGCGGCAGGTGCAGCATCGCCCTCATCGTCATCGCGACGACGACGCTCGCTACGCTCGGGCTTGTCGCCCTTCTCGTCCTTGCTCTTCATGATCAGCGACTGCTCGGTGTCCGGGCCATCGCGCTTGACGACCAGGTGACGCAGCACCGCATCGTTGAAGCGGAAGCTTTCCACCAGCTCGCTCAGCACGGCCTGGTCGACTTCAATGTTGAGCAGCACGTAGTGCGCCTTCACCAGGTTCTGGATCGGGTAGGCCAGCTGACGACGGCCCCAGTCTTCCAGACGGTGGATGGTGCCGTTACCGCCCTCGATCAGCGACTTGTAGCGCTCGATCATGGCCGGGACCTGCTCGCTCTGATCCGGGTGGACCAGGAACACGACTTCGTAATGACGACTCATGTTGTATTACCTTTCGGATGTGGCCACGTGGGCCGGACAGCTCCCCGGTGACCCGCGCAAGGCGGCCGGTGGAGCAAGGATTCCCGCCCGGAACCGGGCAGGAAGCAGGAAAGTATGGCAGTTCAAGCGCTTAGCCGCAACTGAGCCGAGCCAGCGGCTGAGCCTAGGAACGTAACATCTACGTGGTGACTGCTTAAGCCCCTCTCCCGCCGGGGCGATAAGGCACCGCTTGCGCGCTACTGGCGCGCGCGCATTGGAACGCCCGCGCCGCAAGCGCGGGCCGGGGCGCGGGGGTTGGGGTGAGGGTCCGCGGCGAAGCCACTGGTGACGTCTAACCGCGCTAGGCTTCGCCCCACACCCTCATCCGCCCTTCGAGCACCGTCTCACGGTGGGAGAAGGAATAGCGCGCGCCGGCCGGCTCAGCGATGCTCGGCTTCGGTCGTGAAACTTTCCCCGCAGCCGCACTCGGCAGTCGCGTTGGGATTGCGGAAGGTGAAGGTCTCGCTCAGGCCGTGCTTGCCGAAATCGATGCAGGTGCCATCGACCAGCGGCAGGCTGACCGGGTCGACGAAGATGCGCACGCCCTCCTGCTCGAACACCGCGTCGTCGTCGCGTTTCTCGCGCGCCAGGTCGGTGACATGGCCCCAGCCCGAGCAACCGGTCTTGGTCACGCCAAAGCGCAGACCCAGCGTCCCCGGGGTCTGCTGCACGAAACGCTGCACGCGCTCCAGCGCGGCGGGGGTGAGGCTGATGGCCATGGGGGGTGCTCCGGAAACGATGGTGGCAAGTATAGCGAGGCTGCAATCACCGGGGCTGCAGCCGCTGCGACGACGTGTTCCCCAGATGGGGCCATGTCCGGCCTTGGACAAGCGCAACCATCCGCAAGCGGTTCAGATGCTCGCGCCGGCGCGCCCGCAGCCAGTAAACTCGCAGACCATTCAAAGTCGCTACGGCGAGGACAAGTCATGACGGTGGTCAGCGTTGAACATGCGCTTGCGGGAAAACTCCCGGAAGGCGGCGAAGTCACGGTACGGGGGTGGGTGCGCACGCTGCGCGGATCTGCCGGACTGGCCTTCATCAACGTGACCGATGGCTCCTGCTTCGCTCCGATCCAGGTGGTGGCCAACGACACCCTGCCCAACTTCGACGAGATCAAGCGCCTGACCAGCGGCTGCTCGCTGATCGCCAAGGGCGTGCTGGTGAAGTCGCAGGGCAAGGGCCAGTCGTTCGAGATCCAGGCCAGCGGCGTGGAGATCGTCGGCTGGGTCGAAGACCCGCTGACCTACCCGATCCAGCCCAAGCCGATGTCGCCGGAGTTCCTGCGCGAAGTGGCGCACCTGCGCCCGCGCACCAACCTGTTCGGCGCGGTCACCCGCATCCGCAACTGCCTGGCGCAGGCGGTGCACCGTTTCTTCCACCAGAACGGCTTCAACTGGATCAGCACCCCGATCATCACCACCTCCGACGCCGAAGGCGCCGGGCAGATGTTCCGCGTCTCCACGCTGGACATGGTCAACCTGCCGCGCGATGCCAGCGGCGCGGTGGATTTCAGCCGCGACTTCTTCGGCAAGGAAACCTTCCTGACCGTGTCCGGCCAGCTCAACGTGGAGGCCTACTGCCTGGCGCTGAGCAAGGTCTACACCTTCGGCCCGACCTTCCGCGCCGAGAACAGCCACACCACGCGTCATCTGGCCGAATTCTGGATGATCGAGCCGGAAATCGCCTTTGCCGATCTGGCCGAAGACGCGCGCCTGGCCGAGCAGTTCCTCAAGTATCTGTTCCGCGCGGTGCTCGATGAGCGTGGCGACGATCTGGCATTCCTGGCCGAGCGCGTGGACAAGAACGCGATCGCCAAACTCGAGGCCTTTATCAATGCCCCGTTCGAGCAGATCGACTACACCGAAGCGGTGAAGCTGCTGCAGAACTCGGGCAAGAAGTTCGACTTCCCGGTCGAATGGGGTCTGGACCTGCAGACCGAGCACGAGCGCTGGCTGACCGAGGAACATATCGGCCGCCCGGTGGTGGTGACCAACTACCCCGAGCACATCAAGGCCTTCTACATGCGCCTGAACGATGACGGCAAGACCGTCGCGGCGATGGACGTGCTGGCGCCGGGCATCGGCGAGATCATCGGCGGCAGCCAGCGCGAAGAGCGCCTGGATGTGCTGGATGCACGCATGGCGCAATTCGGCCTGGACCAGGAGCACTACAGCTGGTACCGCGATTTCCGCCGCTACGGCTCGGTGCCGCATGCCGGCTTCGGCTTGGGCTTCGAGCGCCTGGTGGTGTACGTGTGCGGGCTGAGCAATATCCGCGACGCCATCCCCTACCCGCGCGCGCCGGGCAGCGCCGAGTTCTGATGTGAGCCTGCTGGCGGCCGCCACGCTGCAGTTGCTGGCCTTCGCGGCGGCGTTGCCGGGCGCCGACATCGCCGGCGTGCGCGGCGTCCGACTGGCGCAGCGGGCAGCCGCACATCCCGGTGCAAGCGCCTGGTGGCAGGGTGACACGGCACGCAGGGCGATCATCCACGCCGTGCGTCCGTTATGGTGGACCATCACTGCGCTGGTGATCGGCGCAGCACTTCCCCAACTCGCACTGATGCTGGCGGGCACATGACCCTGTTCTTCGCGCTGTGTTTTGTCGGTGTGGCCGTTGCCGGCCTCACCGCCTTGCTGATCTTCTGGCCGCTGACGCTGGTGCACCTGCGCGACCGACATCCCGAGGCGCTGGCCAGCTTCGGCGAGCCGGCCTTCATCAGTCCTGCGGCGCTGCGCTGGTTGCTAGCGCGGCGCTACCGCAGCCATCGCGACGGTGCGCTGTCCGGCCTGGCCACGCCGGCCTGGCTGTCGCTGCTGACCATCTTTTTCGGCCTGGGCATGGCAGCCCTGCTCGGCCTGCTTTCCAAGGTAATGCCATGAATACACCGCAAGACACCGCACATGACGACCACGATTCGTGGTGGCTGGCCACGATCGGCCGCACGCTGATCTGGGCGCGCCTGCGCGTGAAGCAGGCCGGTACCGCCGAAGTCCTGGACAGCGACGGCAAGATCCTGCCCTACGACAGCGAAGACAGCGCCCGCGCGGCCTTGTTCGATGCCGAATTCGTCGCGCTCGACGGGCTGGACGAAGAAGACGCGCTGATGCGTGGCTTCTCGCTCGATGAGGTCTCGCCGCCGCGTGGCGACGACGATGCGGACCTGCGCGAACGCATGGTGCTGACCCTGGGCGGTCGCGCCTGACATGTACGCCCCACGCGCGTTCGCGCAGACCGATCTGGCCTTGCTGGACTGGCTGATCGCGCGCGACCCGTTCGTCACCATGATCAGCCACGGCGAGGACGGACAGCCGGCGATCTCGCATCTGCCGGTGCTGTACCGACGCGATGCGCAATCCGTGGTCATCGAAGGCCACTGGGCGCGCCCAAATCCGCAGGCACGTAGCCCCGGCGAAGCGGTACTGGTGGTGCAGGGTCCGCATGCCTATGTGTCGCCCAGCTGGTATCCGGACAAGGAAGCGGCCGCACGCGTGCCGACCTGGAACTACGCCGTGGCGCATCTGCATGGACGCTGCGAGCAGGTGAGCGATGAGGCGGCGCTGGGCGAGCTGATCGGCCGCATGAGCACCCACTTCGAACAACGCGTCGGCAGCGACTGGCTGTTCGAGATGGAACGCGACAGGCACCGCCGCCAGTTACGCGGCCTGGTCGGCTTCCGCTTCGTTCCCAGCCGCATCGAGCTGACCTTCAAGCTCAGCCAGAACCATCCGGCCGCTAATGTGGCGGCCGTGAGCGATGCATTGCAGCAACAGGCATCGGCCGACTCCCGCGAGGTGGCGTCGCTGATGCGCGATGCCCTGCTTGTACGCGACCGCGCGGTCTGAGCGGCGCGGCACACCCCCGATTTCTGCAACACCGCTTCTCGCTCATCTGTCGATCACACACTGCCCTCCTTCCTCTGGAATACTGCGCGCATGAACGAGCTCAACCATTTGCTTGAAAACAACCGTGCCTGGTCCGAGCGCATCCGCCGCGAGGACCCGGAATTCTTCTCCAAGCTGTCCACCCAGCAGACGCCCGAATACCTGTGGATCGGCTGCTCGGACTCGCGCGTGCCGGCCAACCAGATCATCGACATGGCCCCGGGCGAGGTGTTCGTCCACCGCAATATCGCCAACGTGGTGGTGCACACCGACCTGAACTGCCTGTCGGTGATCCAGTTCGCCGTCGACGTGCTCAAGGTCAAGCACATCCTGGTGGTCGGCCATTACGGCTGCGGCGGCGTGTTCGCCAGCCTGACCCAGAAGCGCATGGGCCTGGTCGACAACTGGATCCGCCATGTCACCGATGTGGCCGACAAGCACGAGGCCTGCCTGCACGACGCGGGCGACCTGCCGGTTCAGCACGCGCGCCTGTGCGAGCTCAACGTGCTCGAACAGGTGGTCAATGTGTGCCGCACCACCATCGTGCGCGACGCCTGGGACCGCGGCCAGGCACTGCAGGTGCATGGCTGGGTCTACAGCCTGCGCGACGGACGTGCGCACGACCTGGGCATGTCGATCGACCGCCCGGAGCTGCTGCAGGAACGCTACGACGCCGCACTGGCGCGCATCCAGGCCGATCACGCCGAACGCTGAGCCGCACCCGCACGCCATCCAGCCGCGGCGCTCATCGGCGCCGTCGGTTGGCTATGCTGGACGTCTTCTTTGCCGAGGAACGTCGATGCTGGTCCCGCCGATCAACCTGCAAGCCTGGATCGAGCAACACCGCCACCTGCTCAAGCCACCGGTGGGCAACAAATGCATCCAGCAGGACGGCTTCATCATCATGATCGTCGGTGGGCCGAATGCGCGCACCGACTATCACTACGACGAAGGCCCGGAGTGGTTCTTCCAGCTCGAAGGCGAGATGGTGCTGAAGGTGCAGGACGAAGGCGTGGCACGCGACATCCCGATCCGCGCCGGCGAGATCTTCCTGCTGCCGCCGAAGGTGCCGCATTCGCCGCAACGCGCGGCCGGCTCGATCGGCCTGGTGATCGAACGCGAGCGCTTGCCCAACGAGCAGGACGGCCTGCAGTGGTATTGCCCGCAGTGCAATCACAAACTGTACGAGGCGATGTTTCCGCTGCAGGACATCGAAACGGATTTTCCGCCGGTGTTCGATCATTTCTATCGTTCGCTCGCGCTGCGCACCTGCAGCCAGTGCGGGCATCTGCATCCTGCGCCGGAGCGCTATGCCACTGTCGAGGCATGAGTGGCGATGGCCGGGGCAATTCCAGACACGCGTCGCACAGGTCTTCGGGCGCATTCGCTCGGCGGTGGCCATCGGCGCGCCGCCGCGCCCTCGCAATGCCGCGCAACGCAATGACGATGCAGCAGCTGTGTGCAGCGCGCCGTGTGTCGAGCGTGTGCACGCGCCGCAGCCGCGCCGTGCGTCCGCATTGAACCCCATGCCATGCTGCGCACGCTGATCGACCTCAAGCCGCGCGACGTGCCATTGCGCGTTGCGCTGCGCAACACCGCCGCGGTGGTGCTGCCGCTGGCGGTCGGTGTGGCCACCGGGCACGTCGCCGCCGGTCTGGCCGTATGTACCGGCGCGCTCAACACCATGTTCACCGACCAGCCCGGCCCGTATCGCGCGCGCCTGCAACGCATGCTGATGGCCGCGCTGGCAGCGGGCCTGGCTGCGTTGCTCGGCATCTGGGTCGGCCACAACACGCCGGCATTGGTGATCGCCGGGTTGCTGCTCGGTCTTGGCGGCGGCTTGCTGGTGGCACTGGGCCCGGTGGCAGCGCGGGTGGGGCTGACCAGCATGATCCTGCTGGTGGTCAGCGCCGACATGCGCCTGCCGGTGCAGCAGGCCGCGGGCGTGGCGGCATTGATCTTCGCCGGCGGCCTGCTCCAGGTAGTGCTGGCACTGGCGGCCTGGCCATTGCAACGCTATCGCCCGGAGCGCTTCGCGCTGGCCGACCTGATGCGTCAACTGGCCGGCATCGCACGCCAGCGTCCGGAAGCCAGCGCCCCGCCACCGGCCACCCAGGAAGTGCTCGATGCGATGGTGATGCTGCATGGCGAGCATCGCTCGCGCGCGATCGCCGTGCAGAGCTTCCGCATCATCGCCGAGCTGTGCGAGCGCGTACGGCTCGAGCTGCTGTCGCTGGCCGATGTCGATACCCGCCTGACCGACTCGCAGGCGCGCCCGGCGATCGAGCGCGTGCTCGAACGCAGCGCCATCGTGCTGGAACAGCTCGCGCATGCGATGACGGTGGGCGAAGACCCGCTCGCCGCCAATGCCTCGATGACCGGCTTCGACGATTTGGTCGCCGCACTGGCGCAGTTCCAGCACGACAACGCCGATACCCGCGAGCGCCGGCTGGTGCGGGTGGCGGTGGCGCGCGCGCAAGGCCTGGGCGGCCAGCTGCGCGCCCTGATCCGCAACGCGCATTGGGCCAGCAGCCGTGGCGAGATCCAGGCGCAGCTGGCCGAAGCGCGCCTGCCGGCGGCACTCAGGCCCGCGGCGACCTGGGCCACGCTGCGCGCGAACCTGGATCTGTCCTCGGTGGCGTTCCGGCATGCCTTGCGTTGCGGCGTGTGCCTGGCGCTGGCGATCGCCTTCCAGCGCTGGCAGCAGATCCCGCACGGCTTCTGGATTCCGATGACCACCGCCATCGTGCTCAAGCCGGATTTCGGCGGCACTTTCAGCTTCGGCGCCTTGCGCGTGGCCGGCACCTTCGTCGGCCTGCTGGTGGCGACCTTGCTGGCGCACCTGGCGATGGACGGCGCCAGCGTCCGCCTGGCGTTGCTGGCGCTGTTCTGCCTGGGCTTCCGCCTGCTGACGCAGGTGAATTACGGCATCGGCGTGGCGTTTCTGACCGGCATGCTGGTGCTGCTGCTGTCCTTCGAAGGCGTGGCACCGGGCGAGGCCATCGGTGCGCGTCTGCAGGCCACGGTCGCCGGCAGTGCATGGGCGTTGATCGCCTACGCGGTGCGGCCCACGCGCGAGCGCCGGCATATCCGCGCGTCACTGGCACAGTTGCTGAGCGCCTATCGCGATCATCTGCGCAATCTGCTGCTCGGCAGGATGGACGATCTGGGCGACACCCGCGCTGCCGCACGCGTGGCGCGCACCAACGCGCAGGCCTCGATTGAACGCCTGCGCGGCGAGCCACGCAGCCGACGCAATCTGCACGAGCTCAAACTCGCCGAATCGTTGCTGGCCAACGGCAACCGGCTGATCCGCGCCACCCTGTCGCTGGAGGCGGTGCTGCGCGACGGCCATCTCCTGCCTGCGCTGGAAGCGCTGCCCGCCTTCGCGCAACAGGCCGACCAGGCATTGTCCGAGCTGATCGCCTGCCTGGTCGACGGCGGCATTCCCGCCGCGGCCACCTTGCGCAGCGCCGAGCGCCAGCTGTCCGATGCATTGGCCGCCCTGCCCGACGGCTCGCCCGCCACCGCCGCACTGGCCGACACCATCGACCGCATCACCGACAGTATCGGCACCTTGACGCATCTACTGCGCCCTGCCCGGCCAGCCTCGACCAGCGCTGCAGCCGAGCCAGCGGCCGCGCATGACGGCGCACACGGTGCCGGCGGGTAAACTGCGTCACTGACCTGCGTTGCGAGCCGTGATCATGACCGACCTGCTGTCCCGCGCCCATGCCGTTGCCCTGGACGCCGCCGACCCGCTGCGCCACCTGCGCGATGACTTCGTGTTCCCGCAGCATGCCGGCCAGGACCAGACCTATTTCGTCGGCAATTCGCTGGGCCTGCAGCCGCGCGGCGCGCGCGCGATGGTGGCCGAAGTGCTCGACCAGTGGGGCGCGCTCGCGGTGGAAGGCCACTTCACCGGTCCCACCCAGTGGCTGACCTATCACCAGCTGGTGCGCGATGGCCTGGCGCGCGTGGTCGGCGCGCAGCCCGGCGAGGTGGTCGCGATGAACACGCTGAGCGTCAACCTGCATCTGATGATGGCCAGCTTCTACCGGCCCACGCCCGAGCGTGGCGCCATCCTGATCGAAGCCGGCGCGTTTCCGTCCGACCGCCATGCGGTGGAATCGCAACTGCGCCTGCATGGGCTGGATCCGGCCACGCAGCTGATCGAAGTGGAAGCCGACCAACCCTATGGCACGGTATCGATGGCGGCGATCGCCGATGCCATCGCACGGCACGGTCCGCGGCTGGCGCTGGTGCTGTGGCCCGGCATCCAGTACCGCACCGGCCAGGCCTTCGAGCTGGGCGAAATCGTGCGGCTGGCACGCGCGCAGGGCGCGATGGTGGGTTTCGACCTGGCGCATGCGGTCGGCAATATCGCGTTGACGCTGCACGACGACGGCGCGGATTTTGCGGTGTGGTGCCACTACAAATATCTCAACGCCGGCCCCGGCGCGGTGGGTGGCTGTTTCGTGCACGCACGCCATGCCAACAGCGACCTGCCGCGCATGGCCGGTTGGTGGGGACATGAGCAGCAGAGCCGCTTCCGCATGCAGCCGCAGTTCGTGCCCTCGCCTGGCGCCGAAGGCTGGCAGCTGAGCAATCCGCCGGTGCTGGCGCTGGCGCCGCTGCGTGCGTCGCTGGAGCTGTTCGATCAGGCCGGCATGCCGGCGCTGCGCGCCAAGTCCGAACAACTCACCGGGCACCTGGAACAGCTGATCCACGCCCGCGTGCCGCAGGTGCTGCAGATCATCACCCCGGCCGAGCCGGCGCAACGCGGCTGCCAGTTGTCGTTGCGGGTGGCCGGTGGCCGCGCGCAGGGGCGCTCGCTGTTCGAGTACCTGCAGTCGGTCGGCGTGCTCGGCGACTGGCGCGAGCCGGACGTGATCCGCATCGCACCGGTGCCGCTGTACAACCGCTTCAGCGATCTGCATCGGTTGGTCGAACAGGTGGAAACCTGGGCCAGCGCCTGAGTACGCACGGCACAGACTGTGCCATCGACCAGATCGGTGCGTGGGCCGGAACCGGCACACGCGCACGTACACTCCGAACCCGCACCTGGCTGATCGCGGCAGGTGCCGTTACCAGCCATCCCCGTTCTCCCCCTTCGCCGGCACTTGCGTCCGGCCGCTGCCGGATACCGCATTGAGCGCAGTCTCTCCCCGTTCCCTGACTTTGATCGGCGCTGGCCTGGCCGGTTGCCTGCTAGCCATCCTGCTGTCGCGTCGCGGCTGGCAGGTCACCGTCTACGAGCGCCGCGGCGATCCGCGCATCAAGGGCTACGAGTCCGGCCGCTCGATCAACCTGGCGCTGGCCGAGCGCGGCCGCCATGCGCTGCGTCAGGCCGGTGCAGAAGACGCAGTGATGGCCAAGGCGGTGATGATGCGCGGGCGCATGGTGCATCCGTTGATCGGCGAACCGCAGCTGCAACGCTATGGACGCGACGACAGCGAGGTGATCTGGTCGATCCACCGCGCCGCATTGAATGTCGCACTGCTCGATCTGGCCGAACAGGCTGGCGCGCGCGTGCATTTCTATCGCCGCCTGCACACGGTGGACTTCGATGCCGGCTATGCGCGCTTCATCGACGACCGCGACGACCAGCCGCACGAAATCCACTTCCA
Organism: Xanthomonas sp. NCPPB 3218; assembly: GCF_056725185.1. NCBI lineage: Bacteria > Pseudomonadati > Pseudomonadota > Gammaproteobacteria > Lysobacterales > Lysobacteraceae > Xanthomonas > Xanthomonas sp. NCPPB 3218. The sequence continues at coordinate 1,890,677 of NZ_CM161516.1, read as the reverse complement.
GAGCCTGATCGGCAGCGATGGCGCCGGCTCGGCGTTGCGCGCGGCGATGCAGCGCAAGTCGCCGCTGGGTGAGCGCACCGAATTCCTCGATCACTCCTACAAGGAGCTGGAAATTCCGCCATTGCCCGGTGGCGGTTTCCGCATCGAAGGCAATGCGCTGCACATCTGGCCGCGCGGGCGCTATATGTGCATCGCGCTGCCCAACGACGGCGGCACCTTCACCGTCACGCTATTCCTGCCCAACGCCGGCGAGCCCAGCTTTGCCACCACGCGTACCGGCGACGAAGCGCTGGCCCTGTTTGCGCGTGATTTTCCCGATGCCCTGCCGCTGATCCCGCAACTCAAGGAGCATTGGGAAGAACATCCACCCGGCCTGCTCGGCACCCTCACCCTGGACCGCTGGCATCTGGGCGGCCGCGCACTGCTGATCGGCGACGCCGCGCACGCGATGGTGCCGTTCCACGGCCAGGGCATGAACTGCGCGTTCGAAGATTGCGTGGCGCTGGCAGAGCAGTTGGATGCGCACGAGGATCTGGAAACTGCGTTTGCCGCGTTCCAGGCCGCACGCCATGACGACGCCGCAGCGATCCAGCAGATGGCGCTGGAGAATTACCTGGAGATGCGCGACCGCGTCGACGATCCCGATTTCCTGCTGCAACGTGCGCTCGAACAGCAATTGCAGGCGCGCTGGCCCACCCGTTTCGTGCCGCATTACACGATGGTGACCTTCCTGCGCACGCGCTACTCGATCGCCCTGGCGCGCAGCGAGATCCAGCGCCAGATCCTGGTCGAGGCCACGCGCGGGCACAGCGACCTGTCGCGTATCGACTGGGCCGCGCTGGAGGCGGTCGTGCATACGCGCCTGCAGCCGCTGGAAGGCGCGCACTGATCCACCCGCACAGGCCGGCGTCAGCAGGCGTATACGCGGATAAGAGATACTAGGCAGCACTGGCGGCGCCCTGCGCAGCGCGCCGCGGATCTGGATTTTATACGGCATGCCTGACAGCTTTCTCTTCTACGACCTGGAAACCTTCGGCCAGGATCCACGCCGCACGCGCATCGCACAGTTCGCCGCGGTGCGTACCGATGCGCAACTGCGCGTGATCGAAGAGCCGATCAGTTTCTATGTGCAACCGGCCGACGATCTGCTGCCCTCGCCGTACGCGACCATGGTCACCGGCATCACCCCGCAGCACGCACTGCGCGAAGGCGTGAGCGAGGCCGAAGCGTTCGCGCGCATCTCCGAGCAGATGAGCCGGCCGCAGACCTGCACGCTGGGCTACAACTCGATCCGCTTCGACGACGAGTTCGTGCGCTGCGGGCTGTTCCGCAATTTCTACGACCCGTACGAGCGCGAGTGGCGCGGCGGCAATTCGCGCTGGGACCTGCTCGACGTGTTGCGGCTGGTGCATGCGCTGCGCCCGGACGGCATCGTCTGGCCGCAGCGCGAAGACGGCGCCACCTCGTTCAAGCTCGAACACCTGGCCGATGCCAACGCAGTGCGCGAAGGCGACGCGCACGAGGCGCTGTCGGACGTGTACGCCACCATCGGCATGGCGCGCAGGTTCCAGCAACATCAACCCAAGTTGTGGGACTACGCACTGCGCCTGCGCGACAAGCGCTTTGCGGCGACGCTGCTGGACGTCATCGCGATGCAGCCGGTGCTGCATATCTCGCAGCGCTATCCCGCCTCGCGCATGTGCGCCGCCGCGGTGCTTCCGTTGACGCGCCATCCGCGCATCGACAGCCGCGTGATCGTGTTCGATCTGGATGGCGACCCTGAAGTGCTGTTGCGCCTGAGCCCGGACGAGATCGCCGACCGGCTGTATATCCGCGCCGCCGACCTGCCCGAAGGCGAGCAGCGCATTCCGCTCAAGGAAGTGCACTTGAACAAGTCGCCGGCGCTGGTGGCCTGGCAGCATCTGCGCGCAGCGGATTTCCAGCGCCTGGGCATCGACCACGACGCGGTGCTGGCCAAGGCTGCACGCCTGCGCGAGCTCGGCCCTGAGCTGGCCGAAAAAGTGCGCCAGGTGTACGGCAACGAGCGCGCTGCCGCGCCGGCGGTCAACGATGCCGATGCCTCGCTCTACGACGGCTTCCTGGCCGAAGGCGACAAGCGCCTGCTGGCGCAGGTGCGCGCCAGTGCGCCGGCCGAACTGGGCGCGCTGGAGTCGCGCTTTCGCGACCCGCGCCTGGTCGAGTTGCTGTTCCGCTACCGCGCGCGCAACTGGCCGCAGACGCTGTCGTTCGAAGAGCAGGAACGCTGGAACGTCTACCGCCGCCAACGCCTGCTCGACGACCGTGGCCTGGGCGAGCTCACGCTCGATCAATTCCATGCGCAGATCGCGGATTTACGGCTTGCTCACCCCGACGATGCTACCAAGCAGTCCCTGCTCGATCAGCTCGCCGCCTGGGGTTTGGACCTCCAACGCACGCTATGACCACCTATTTTTCCGACGCCAGTTTCAAGTTCCTGCGCGCACTGGCGCGCCACAACGACAAGACCTGGTTCAACGATCACCGGCATCAGTACGAGGCGCATGTGCGCCAGCCGTTCCTGCAGCTCATCACCGACCTGCAGCCGGCCCTGGCCGAGGTCAGCGAGCACTATCGCGCCGACCCCAAGACCCAGGGCGGCTCGCTGTTTCGCATCTACCGCGATGCGCGTTTTTCCAACGACAAGTCGCCGTACAAGAACTGGCAGGGCGCGCGCCTGTTCCATGAGCGCCGCCGCCAGGTGCCGGCGCCGTCGTTCTACATCCATCTGCAGCCGGGCGAAAGCTTCGTCGGTGCCGGGCTGTGGCATCCGGAGCCGGACACCCAGCGCAAGCTGCGCCAGTTCATTTTCGACAATCCCGCCAACTGGAAAGCGGCCGCCTACGAACCCAGACTGCGCCGCAAGTTCGCGCTGGACGACAGCGAGAAACTGGTGCGCGCACCGCGCGGCTTTCCCAACGAGTTCGAGTTCATCGACGATCTCAAGCATCGCAACTGGGCGTACCTGCGTCATCTCGACGATGCCGTCATGACCGGCCCGCGCCTGCGTCAGACCATCGAGGCCGACCTGGTGGTGCTGGCGCCGTTCGTCGATTATCTGTGCGCCGCGCTGGATCTGGAATTTTGATGGATCGCGCGGCGCCGACGGCCATCGACGCGGCGCCGGCGATCGGCATACCGGAGCGATCTCTCGCTGCCCGGCGCTGTGCATCGCTGCGTCTTGCACCAACCACCGCGATGGACTGCACACCATGAACAAACGCTGGTTGCTGTTGCCCGTACTGGCCGTGCTGCTGCTTGTCAGCTATGTGGTTGCAGGCCCGTACCTGGCCATTCGCGGCATCAGCCAGGCCGTCGCCAATCGCGACGCCGCGCAGCTGGAACGCCATGTGGATTTCCCCAGCCTGCGGGTCAACCTCAAGGCGCAGCTGGACGATTACCTGGTCCGCCAGGCCGGCAGCCGCATGCAATCGAGCCTGCTCGGCGGGTTCGCCCTGCAGCTCGCCAGCGGTATCAGCGGTGCCGGCGTGGACACGCTGGTGACGCCGCTGGGCATTGGCGCGCTGCTGCAAGGCCATAGCGTGTGGAATCGCGTCACCGGCACCACCGTCAGCCCGGACACCTATGCGGCCCCGGCGCCAGCGCGTCCGCTGCAAGGCGCCGAGCAGCGCTTCGAATCCACCCGCCGCTTCACCGCCACCACCCGCACCGCGACCGGAGCGCCGGTGGTGTTCGTGCTGACCCGCCAAGGGCTGCGCTGGCGGCTGACCGATATCCAACTGCCGCTGGCAGATGCGGAAACTCCGCTGCCCCCATGACCGCGCGCCTGCGAGCGCGGTCGAAGTGTTCTCCTTCGCAGGCTGACGCCGCGCGCCGGACAGCGGCTTACGAAAACCGCCAGGCCCGCTCCATCCACGCTGCCTGCAGCCGCAGCATCGACGGCCGCAGTTGCCGGCGCGCCGGCCACGGTAACGGCGCCAGCGCCTGCTCCGCAGTGCCCGGCGTGCGTTTGCCGTCCCAGGCATACAGCAGCTGGTTGCGCGGATCCGGCTCGGGCAACAGCAGCACCCGCCCATCGAACACCTCGCGCAGCGCGGCCAGATGCCCGGCCAGCGGCACCTGGAACAGGTTCAGCGCCAGCACACCGCCGGGCGTCAGCGCAGCGCGGCAAGCGGCGTAGAACTCGGGCGTGCACAACGCCGGTGGGATGCCATCGGCATCGTAGGCATCCAGCAGCAACAGGTCGTAGCGCCCGGCACGCGTGCCGATCCATTGCGCACCGTCGCCGTGCGTAACCTCAAGCCGCGCATCGTCGCGCGGCACGCCAAACGCATCGCGCAACGCCAGCACCTGCGCATCGGCGTCCACCGCCTCGATACGCGTGCTGCGCAGATAGCGGTGGCAGAACTTGGCCTGCGCGCCGCCGCCGAAGCCGATCAGACCGATGCGTTCGGGCCGCGGCTGCAGCCACAGCGCCGCCAGCATGCCGCGCGTATACGGCAGCATCAGCCGGTACGGTGCCCAGCGCGACATGCGGGTCTGCACGGTGTCGTCGGCGAAGTACAACTCCAGCTGGCACCAGCTGGAGCGCAGCGCGGCGCGTCCGGCCGGCTTCGGTGCCTCGCTCACCTGCCCGGCAGATCGTTGGCCACGCCATGCGGTACATGGCCGGCCGCCACGTGCTGATGTTGGCGCGCACTGTCGATGTTGTGCTGCGAGTCGTCGAAGAAGATGTCCGCGCCAAACGCCTCCAGGAACGGCCCCTTGTGGCGCCCGCCGAGGAACAGCGCCTCGTCCAGACGCACGCCCCACTCGCGCAGGGTGCGGATCACCCGTTCGTGCGCCGGCGCCGAGCGCGCGGTGACCAGCGCGGTGCGGATCGGCGAGGCCTCGCCCGGCGGGAATGCCGCCTGCAGCGTATGCAGCGCCGACAGGAAATTGCGGAACGGCCCCACCGACAACGGCTCGCGCGCTCGTTCGCGCTCGTGGCGCCCGAATGCCTCCACGCCCTGCTCGCGCGAGATGCGTTCGCTCTCGTCGCCGAAGATCACCGCATCGCCGTCGAAGGCGATGCGCAGCTGCGTCGACAGGCGGCTTTCGTCGTTGTCCACGATCGCCGCGGCGGCCTCGGCGCGTTCGCCCGGCGCGCGCGGCATGATGGTCGCCGCCGCAATGCCATGGGTGAGCGCACGCCGTACCGACTCCGGGTTGGCCGAGAGGAACAGGTCGGTGCCGAACGGCTTCACGTACGGCCAGGTCGGCTGACCCGAGGTGAAGGTCGCCCGCACGATGCCCAGGTTGTAGTGCTGGATCGAATTGAAGATGCGCAGCCCGGTGTCGGCGGAATTGCGCGACAGCAGGATCACTTCCACACGCGGGGTTTCTTCGGGCACATCGTGGTTGAGCGCCAGCAGCTTGCGCACCACCGGAAAGGCCACGCCCGGCTCCAGGATGTCGTCCTCATGCTCGCGCTGGAACGCCGAATACGCCTCCACGCCATCGGCCTCGAACAGCGCGTGGCCTTCTTCGAGATCGAACAGCGCGCGCGAGGTCACTGCGACGGTCAGGAGTCTTGGGGAGTTATCGGTCATTGGGGCGGGGATTCGGAAGTGGAGATTGGGGATTGGTTTAAAGCAGAAACTGGGTCGGGATTTGATCGCCCATCTGCGCAGCATCGTAGCGCGTGCGCGCGTTCTAAAGACGACGTGGCACGCTGCTGCCGTTGCAAATCCCGAATCCCCACTCCCCAATCCCCGCTCCTCAAACCGCAAACTGTTCGCTGAAGATGCGTTCTTCCAGATTGTGTTCGGGATCGAACAGCAGCGTCACCTGGCGCTGGGTGGATTCGCGGATGGTCACTTCGACCACGTCGCGGATCTCGTGCGAGTCGGCGGTGACGCTGACCGGGCGCTTGTACGGGTCCAGCACGCGGAAGCACACTTCGGTGTCGGCCTTGAGGATCGCGCCACGCCAGCGGCGCGGGCGATACGGGGCGATCGGCGTCAGTGCCAGCGTGTGCGAGCCCAGCGGCAGGATCGGCCCGTGCGCGGAATAGTTGTAGGCGGTGCTGCCGGCTGGCGTGGCGACCATGACACCGTCGCCGATCAGCTCGGCGATGCGGGTCTGGCCATTGAGATCCACGCTCAGGTGCGCGGCTTGGCGGGTCTGGCGCAGCAGCGAGACCTCGTTGTAGGCCAGCGACACCGTGCTGGCACCGGACTCGGTCTGCACCTGCATTTCCAGCGGGCGCAGGTGCGCCGGTTCGGCACGTTGCAGACGCGCGAGCAGGTCGTCCTCGTCGTCGCGGTACTGGTTCATCAGAAACCCGACCGAGCCCAGCTTCATGCCGAACACCGGCTTGCTGGCAGCGCCGTGCCGGTGCAGGGTCTGCAGCATGAAGCCGTCCCCGCCCAGGGCGCAGACGATGTCGGCGGTGTCCAGCGCATGATCGCCATAGCGCTGCACAAGACGCGCGCGCGCGGTCACCGCCGGCTCGGCGTGACTGGCGAGAAAGGCAATCCGGGGTGGTGCGGTCATCGTTGACTCCAGAGCATGCGAATCAGCATACCGCAGCGCTGTGGTGGGCTTGTTGGCTAGCCGCCCCGCCCTCGCCTGCGCGGACGCGCCTGCGCCTGCGCGATCGGGATCGGGCGCCACCGGTGACACGGCGCACGTCAGCGCAACGGGCGCGGCAATCCCGCGCGCGCCCTGCGCGCGCTGCCCGGCCAGGCGTCACCGGGCCACTTCCTCAGGCGGTCAATCGCCAGGCGCGATGGATGCGCGCATGCCGCTCGAAATCCGGGTCGATGGTGCGCGGGCTGATTTCTTCGCACTGCGCAAACTCGGCCACCAGTTCCTCGTCGAGCTTGAAGCGGCGGAAGTTGTTGGAGAAATACAGCACCCCACCCGGCGCCAGGCGCGCCACTGCCGCGCGTAACAGCCGCACATGCTCGCGCTGGATGTCGAAGTCTTCGGCGCGTGCGGAGTTGGAGAAGGTCGGCGGGTCGCAGAAGATCACGTCGAAATGCGCGCGCTCGGCTTCCAGCCAGGCCAGCGCGTCGGCCTGCACCAGCTTGTGCTTGCTGCCGGCCTGCCCGTTCAGGGCCAGGTTGTCGGCGCACCACTGCAGATAGGTGCCGGACAGGTCCACGCTGGTGGTCGAGCTCGCGCCGGCCACCGCCGCTTCCACGCTGGCCACGCCGGTGTAGCAGAACAGGTTGAGGAAGCGCCGCCCCTTCGATTGCATGGCCATGGTGCCGCGCAACGGGCGATGATCCAGGAACAGGCCGGTATCCAGGTAATCGAACAAATTCACCCGCAGCAGCGCGCCATGCTCGCGCACGTTGATGAACTCGTTGCGCTGCTCGAAGCGGCCGTACTTGCTGCCGCCCTTGCCGCGCTCGCGTGATTTGAGCGCCACGCGTTCGCCCGGCACCTCGAACACCTCGCGTGCGGCGGCCAGCAGTTCGCCCAGACGGCGGCGCACGTCGGCTTCCGGAATCGTCGCCGGCGCCGCGTATTCCTGCACATGCAGAAACACGCGGCGATCGCCATCGGCTTGCTGGTACACGTCGATGGCGGCCGAGTATTCCGGCAGATCGGCGTCGTAGACGCGGAAGCATTCGATGCCTTCGCGTGCGCGCCACTTCTTGAACTTCTGCAGGTTCTTGCGCAGGCGGTTGGCGACCATCTGCGCGCCCTCGCTGAGCGCGGTCGGCGCCGCCAGCGGGGTGCGCCGCGGCACCGCGATCGGGTCGCAGACGATCAACGCGCACTCGATCGCGCCATTGAACAGCTGGTATTTCTTGCCCGCGCGCAGGCCGGTGGCATACGCCAGCTCGGCGTTGCCGCACAGCAGGCTGGCCCGCCATTGCGGCACGGCGCGCTGCAGGGTATCGCCCAGGCGGCGATACAGCGCCGCATCGGCGGCCAGACGTTCGTCGTAAGGCGGATTGCACACCACCACGCCGGTGGCCTGCGGCGGGGTCTGCAGGTCGCCCACCTCGCGCACGCCGAACCAGATCGCCTCGGCCACGCCAGCCACTTGCGCATTTTCTTTCGCGGCGCGGATCGCATGCGGGTCCATGTCGCTGCCGTGGATCACCTGCCGGAGCGCGGCGCGGCCGAGACTGTCGCGCTCGCGCGCTTCGCCCACCAGTTGCTGCCAGCCCTCGCGGTCGAAGCCGCGCCAGCGGCTGGGGAGATCGCTGCCATAGCGCTGCAGGCCGGGCGCCACGTCGGCGGCCATCAGCGCGCCTTCGATCAGCAGGGTGCCGCTGCCGCACATCGGATCCAGCAGGCCGCCGCCATCGGCGTAGGCGCGCGGCCAACCGGCGCGCAGCAACACCGCCGCAGCCAGATTCTCCTTGAGCGGCGCATCGTTCTGCGCCATGCGCCAACCACGCCGGTGCAGCGGGCCGCCGCCCAGATCCACCGAAATGGTGGCGCGGCCCTTGCGCAGCGACAGGTTCAAACGCAGATCCGGGCTGTCCACATCCACCGATGGACGCTCCAGGCCCTGCCGGCGCATGGTGTCGACCACCGCGTCCTTGATCCGCTGCGCCGCGTAACGGGCATGCGTGATCGCGGTGCCGGAGACATGCGCGTCCACCGACAGCGTGTGGCCGACGGACAGGTGCTCGTCCCACGGCAATTCGGCCACGCCGGCATACAGCGCGTCCTCGTCCGGGCAATCGAATTCGCTCAGCGGCCACAACACGCGGCTGGCCAGGCGCGACCACAGCACGGCGCGCTGCGCGTCGCGCAGGTCGCCTTCGACGTTGACGCCGGAGATGGTGGCGGTGGCCTTGCTGGCCCCGAGCGACAGCAGCTCGTCGGCAAGCAGGTATTCCAGGCCCTTGGCACAGGATGCGAAGAATTTCACGTAGGCAGGTATCGATGGAGACGCTGGCCGTGGGGGCGAGCGTGGGAGCAGGACGCTGGGCCGGCGCCCGGGAGGGCAAAGCCGTGGCCGCCGCGGGCGGGGCGCAAATGGTCGGCCATCGGAGCCGGCTTTACCAGCCCGCCGGCCGGATCGCCCGCCGCGCGGTTCACCACGGCGCCAGCCGCCACTGCGGCTGCGCAGTCTCCAGGCGCTGCTGCAGGCCCAGCCGCTGCAGGAAGGCGGCATCGTGCGAGGCGACGATCAGCGCCCCCTGGTAGCTGCGCAGCAGCGCCTCGATCGCTTCCACCGCGGCCAGGTCCAGGTGGTTGGTCGGCTCGTCCAGCAACAGCAGTTGCGCCGGCTGCGCCCGGTACAGCGCACATGCCAGCGCCGCCTTGAGCCGTTGGCCGCCGCTGAGCTGGCCGGTGGGCAGGTCGGCACGCTGCTGCTCCAGGCCCAGCAGCGCCAGGCGCAGCCGCTGCGCGTGGGCTGGCGCGTCCGGGTCTGCATCCTGCAGCTGCGCAGCGGCCGAGCGCGCCGGATCCAGCAGCCCCAGGTGCTGATCCAGGTACGCCACCGGCACATGCACCTGGCAACGCCCCGCGCTGGGTTGCAGGCGCCCGGCCAGCAGCTGCAGCAACGACGACTTGCCGCTGCCATTGGGGCCGACCAGGCCGATCCGCGGCTGCCCATGCAGCAGCAGATCCACCTGCCGCCCGCCCAGCCGTCCGTCGGCCAGCTCCACCTGCTGCAGCGTGGCCAGCTGCCGCGATACGCCGGCGGGCGATGTCGGCGCCAGGAGCGCGATCGTGGGGTCGTCCTGCACCAGCGCTGCAGCCTGCACCACAGCCTCGCTCAGCCGCGCCTGTTCGGCCTGGCGTTGCTGTTGCAGCCGCCCCGCGCTGAGCTCGCTGCGCTGCTTCTGCGCGCCGAGCAGGATCGCGGCCTGGTTGGCCTGCCCTGCAGCACGCGCGCCGCGTGCCTGGCGTTGCTGTTGACGCTGCTGCTGTTCGCGCAGCGCCTGCTCGCCGCGCGCACGCGCCTGTCTGCGCTGGGCCAGCAACGCGCTGGCCGCCTGCTGTTCGATGGCGCGCTGCTGTGCATAGAACGTGTAATTGCCGCCGTAGCTGCGCAGCCCCTGCGCGGACAATTCAACGATGCGCTGCATCGCATCGAGCAGGTCGCGGTCGTGGCTGATCACCAGCAAGCCACCGCTCCACGCCAGTAACTGATCCATCAGCCGCTGCCGTTGCGGGCCATCCAGGTGATTGCTGGGCTCGTCCAGAATCAACAGGTCCGGCCGGGTCAGAAACGCACCGGCCAGTGCCACGCGCGTCGCTTCGCCGCCGCTGAGCTGCGCGGCCGGTGCACGCTGATCGCGCCCACCCAGACCTTGTCGTTCAAGTTCTGCGGCAAATTGCGCATGGGCGGTCCAGCGCTCGCCGACCAGTTCAAAATCGGCGGGCGCAACGCTGCCGGCGGCGATACGGTCCAGCGCATCCAGCAGCGGCGCGACACCGGCCAGTTCGGCAATGCTCTGCCCCGGCGCCACGCGCACGCGCTGCGGCAGGTAATGCACGCTGCCGTTGCGCACGTAACGCCCTGCGCTGGGCAGCACCTCGCCGGCCAGCAGGCGCGCAAGCACGCTCTTGCCCACGCCATTGCGCCCGACCAGGCCGGTGGCACGTTGGTCGATGTAGAGGGTCAGATCGGAAAATAGCGGGCTGCCATCGGGCAGCACATACGCAACGCTTTCCAGCGTCAGCGACGGACAGGTCATACGGGTCTCCATTGCATGCCAGCACACGCACCGATCCAGCCGGACCGGCAGCGGGTAAGGCCGTCATCACGACGGCGGCATCAATGGCGCATTGGACCAATCCTCAGACAGTGGGCAATGCGGCAAAGTGTAGGTCAGCCTGCGAGCCAGGCCAAATCGCAGGCGTGGCCGCGGTCAAGCCCAGCATGGCGAGCACCGGCGTTCATGGCGGTTCACGCTCTTGCAGGCCAGCACCTCGCCGACCTCCAGGCGCCCCCGGAAACCGCGGCGAGCGCTCGCTAGTACGCGATTGGCGGGATCCGGCGTCCCCGCGTCCTCAAGCCCGCGAAAACCGTCCCCTGCCGACCCAGTGCCTGGCGTGGATCACGCCAAGCGGTCGCCAACGGCTGGACTCAACCCAGCCCGAAGACCGGGTGATAGGCGACATCGGCCAGCGGCAGCAGACGGTCGCCGAACGCCAGCGCCTGCAGCTCGGATGCCGGCACGCCGGGCAACACCAGCCCCGGTTCCACCGCAAAGCCCAGACGCCGGAAAAAGTCCGGCTCGCCCAATGCCAGGCAACCGGCGGCGCCACGCTCGCGCAAGCTGCCCAGCGCCGCCTGCACCAGGCGCGTGCCCAGTCCCTGGCGCTGATGCCCCGGCCCGATCGCCAGCGGCCCCAACGCATACCAGCCAGGCGAATCGTCCGACAGCGACACCGGCGACACCGCCAGGTGCCCGACCACATACCCGTCGTGGTCGGCCACCAGCGACAGCGCCAGCGCGCCGTCGTTGCGCAAGGCGGCGATCACATGCTGCTCGTCGTGGCGGCTATGTTCGTCGCGCATGAACGCGACCATCGTCAGCAGCTCGATCGCCGCAGCATCGCCATCGCTGGCTTCGCGAATCAGCACGTTCATCGCAGGCCCCGCAGCCCGCACGCCTTCAGACCATTGCGCATCACAGGCTCTGCAACAGTTCGGCGAAGGCACGCGCCGACGCATCCACATGCGACGCCAGCCGGTGTTCGTCGTCGACCAGCAGCAAGCGCGCATGCCGCGCCTGCGCCCAGGCGATCACCTCGCCGGCCGGGATCAATTCATCGCGCCAGGCATGCACGATGGAAATCGGCACGCGCGCCGCATCCAGTGCCGGCAACGGCCCCATCCGGGTCGGCGGCACCATCAGGAACAGCCCGCGCGTGGGCACCTGCAACGACACCTGCGCGGCGATGTACGAGCCCAGGCTGGAGCCGACCAGCACCAGCGGGCCCTTGTCGGCCGCCGCCCGCGCGATCTCCAGCAGGCGTTGCAGCCGGCCCTGCACGTCGCCGAGCGAACTGACCTCGCGGCGTGCGTCCAGATCGGTGTAGTCGGGGCGCTCGTGGGTCCAGCCCAGCTGCCCGGCGACATCGGCCAGGGCGGTGACCTTCAGCGCATCCGGGCCGCTTTCGAAGCCATGCGACAGGATGCAATGACCGCGGCTCATAGCGCCTGCACCGTATCGCCGATGCGCAGCACGCCGCCACGCAGGATGCGCGCGCACAAGCCGCCATGGCCGCGCATGGCGTTGTAGCCGCCCGCGCCCAGTGCGTCTTCCATGCGCGAGCACGGATCGCAGGGGTCGGTGCCTTCCAGCTCGACATCGCCGATGCGGAAGCGCCGCCCCTTCAAGGCGATCAGCGGGATGCCGGACACCACCAGGTTGCGACGCAAGGTGGCCGGCGCAATTTCTGTATGACCGGCCAGCGCTGCGATCACCGGCAGATGCTCGGCCTGGATCAGGGTCACGCCACGCTTGCCGCTACCGCCCTTGTAGCGGTCGCCGACCAGGCCGATGCCGGTGGTGGCCTGCGCCGCGTCCACCTCGATCATGTCCACGTCGCGCGCCGGGCGCACGCCGATCCAGGTCACCTGGCCGGTCTGCGGCAGGGTTGCCATCAATTTGCCCAAAGGGCTGTCGGGATTCAAAGCCATCGTCGAATGCTAGCATCCGCCCCATGTCCGATGCCGTCCTGCCGTCGCCACCGATCACCTATGCGCCGTTGTCCTACGAATCGCGGCTGGCGCGACGCGCGCTCACGCAGATCGACATGGTGGTCATCCATTGCACCGAATTGCCCGACATGGCGATGGCGCGCGAATACGGCGAACGCGTGCTCTACGACAGCGGCACCGGCAACAGCGGGCATTACTACATCGACCGCAACGGCAGCATCCAGCAGTACGTTGCGCTGGAGCGCGTCGCCCATCACGTGCGCGGTCACAACCCGCATACGCTGGGCATCGAACTGGTCAACAGCGGCCGTTATCCGCACTGGCTGGACTCGCGCCATCAGTGCATGAGCGAACCGTACCCGCAGGTGCAGATCAACGCACTGATCACGCTGCTGCAATGGCTGCAACAACAGTTGCCGTCGATACGCCGCATGGCCGGCCACCAGGCACTGGACACCACCCAGGAAGCGGCCAGCGACGACCCGTCGCGCAAGATCCAGCGCAAGCTCGATCCCGGCCCGCTGTTTCCGTGGCCGCAGATCGAAGCGGCGGTCAGCTGGTCGCATGCACCGCGCTAGCAGCGGTGCCCCCATCGAAACAGCATTCTGCCTTCGCTGGTACAGCGCTCAACGCTCGGCTGCGCGGTAGGTCTTCTCGCCCGCATTCACCGCAAGATCCAGGCGATTTTCCGGCGATGCGATCGGGCAGACCACATGCGGCGTCAACGCGCAGGGCGGATTTTCGGCCAGATTGAAGTCGAGCACGAGCCGGCCATCGTGTGGCGGCGCGGTGTAGAGATAACGCGCGCCGCCATAACTTTCCTTGCCGCTGGTGCGATCGGCGAACAGGAAGAACAGGCCCTCCCCGTCGTCGCTGACGATCGGCTGCAAGCGGTACTCCTGGCCATTGCGCGAGAACACCGCCTCGCCCGGTATCTCGACGGTAAGCGGCGTGCCGATCGACGTCAGCAGCGTGGTCGTGCGCGGGGTGGGATACGCCTGCCAGCGCGCCTGGATGCGCCAGTGCGGATCGGTCGGAAAATATTCCAGCCCGGCGAAATGGCTCAGCAGCGGCGCTGCCGGGTCGCGGAAACGCCAGCCGAACAAGCTGCCGGTCTGCACCAGATAGAACTGCCGCCCTTCCACATCGAGGCGATCGCCCCGCTGCCCTGCGCGCTCCGGCTCCAGGCGTACGCGATCGACGCGCTCCCCGTTCAAGTACACCGGTACATGTGCGGCGGCGTCGAAGTGCACGCGGCCGTCGCCATCCAGCGTCAGCTGCCCCAGCTGCGCAGGACCGGCCGGCAATACCAGGTCGCTGCGCGGATCGCTGCCCACCTGGTAACGGCCTGCGCGCACACGCCCGGAGCCGGTGTAGCTCAGCCAACCGTCGGGCGCGCGCAAGCGCTGCAAGCGCTCGGCGCGTGCACGTTCGAGTTCGACCTGATACACCGCATGGCGGTCGCTCTGTCCACGACCGGCGATGCGCGCACCGTTGGCGTCGGCGGTCGATCCCGCCGAACAGGCCGCCATCGACAGCATCGCGACGCACAGCGCGCCGACCTGCAACTGCAACCGCATGAGTCACCCAGCACTGCGAGAAACTGCGCTCCGCGCAGCGAACCTGCGTCCCCACAGGTCACCGTTCCTGCCGCCATTGTGCCTGCAATCAGGGGCCGGTCGCGACCGGGCGTGTCGCATCCTGCAACCAACCGCTCCAGGAGCCGGCGTAAACGCGCGCGCCCGACAAGCCGGCCACTTCCAGCGCCAGCAGCAGATGGCAGGCGGTCACGCCCGAGCCGCACATCACCACTGCCTGCTCGGGGCGATACGCGCCCAGCAGCGCAGACAACTCGCTGCGCAGTTCCTCGGCCGGCTTGAAACGACCATCGCGCAGGCTCACACCCAGCGGACGACTCACCGCACCGGGCACATGCCCGGCCACCGGATCGACCGGCTCCACCTCGCCGCGAAACCGCTCGGCGGCGCGTGCATCCAGCAACCAGCCCGGCGCCTGATCCAGCCGCGCCAGGATCTGCCCGGCCTCGACCACGGCATCGCCATCGAAGCTGCCCGGGTACGCCGCGCCATCGTGCAGTGCCGGCGGCTCGGTGCTTTCCGGCAACCCCGCCGCGCGCCAGGCGGCCAGCCCGCCATCGAGCACCGCCACGCGGCGATGCCCCAGCAACCGCAGCATCCACCATGCCCGCGCCGCGGCCATGCTGCCGTCAGCGGCGTCGTAGATCACCACCTGGCTGTCCGGGTCGATCCCCCACTCGCCCAGCCGCCTGGCGAATGCCGCGCTGGTCGGCAGCGGATGCCGCCCTTGCGCAGGCTGCGACAGATCGGCCAGATCCTCGTCGAGATCGGCGTAGTGCGCGCCTGGCAGATGCCCCTGTGCATAGGCCTTGCGCGCTGCATCCGGGTCCGGCGCAGTCGGTGGCGCAGCGCGCGCGTCCAGCAGTCGCAACTGCGGATGCGGCAACGCCGCGGCCAGCGTGGCGCTGTCGACCAGCGTGGTCCAGTGGAGTTCCGCACTCATGCAACCTGCTCCAGACGACGACGAAGATTGAGGAGAATGGCCGCGGTGGCGCCCCAGATGCGGTGGCCCGGCCAGTCGTATTCCAGCACGCGGCGTGGCCTGCCGCGAAACTCCAGCTCCACGCTGCGCAGATTGTTCGGGTCCATTAGATAGGCCAACGGCACCTCGAACACCTCGGCCACTTCATCCGGCTGCGGCACCGCCACGAACGCCGGGTCGATCACCGCCACCACCGGGATGACGCGAAACCCGCTCACGGTCAGAAACGGATCCAGATATCCCAGCGCATGCACCTGGCCGGCGCCGAGCGCGATTTCCTCGCAGCTCTCGCGCAAGGCCGCAGCGGCCGCATCCGCATCCGACGGCTCGACCCGGCCACCGGGAAAACTGACCTGTCCGGCATGGTGACGCAGGCTGTCGGTGCGCCGGGTCAGCAGCACCATGGTGCCCTGCGCGCGCGGCACCAGACCGCACAGCACCGCGGCCTCGGCAGACGCGCCGCCTTCGGTCAGGTCGATCAATTCGGCATGATTCCAGCCCGGCCCGTCGGGCGCGGTGTCCAGCGCATACAGCGCACGCTGCAGCTGCGCGCATTCGGGCAGCCGCGCGGCCAACGCGCGCGCGGGCAGAACCGTGTGCAGATACTCCTGACGTTCGCCGTCGCTCATGCTCATCCAGCGTGCAATTTCATCCAGGCTGCGCAGGCAGCCGACACAGTGCGCCTGCGCGTCCAGCGAACATACACCGATACACGGGCTGGGCAGGCCACTGCGGTTCGAATCCGTGTCGCTCATCGCTGGCTCCCGCCGCACCGCATCCTCACGCCGTCCGTCCATCCTGTCGCGCATCCGGTGGACTCAAACGACAACGCCGGCCTGGTGGCCGGCGTTGTCACAGCAACAGCAAACGCAATTACTTGACGCTGACCAGCTTGATCTCGAACTGCACGGCCACGTTCGGCGGGAACGGAGTACGCGGGTCGGCACCGTAGGCCTTCTCAGGCGGCAGGGTCACTTCCCACTTCGAGCCGGCCGGCATCTGCAGCAGCGTGTCGCGCATGGCCTGCATTTCGACTTCGCTGACCTTGATGGCCGGGATCTGCTGCGCAGGACGGGCCTTCTCGCGGTCGCCGAACGGGAACGGACCGGCCACTTCCAGCTGCACGGTGCTGGCCTGGGTCGGCTTGGCGCCCTTGCCGGCTTCGATCACGCGGTACTGCACGCCGCTCGGCAGCGTCTGCACGCCAGCGGTGCCCTTGTTCTTGGCCAGGAACTGGTCGCTCTTGGTCTTGTTGGCAGCAGCGGCCTTGTCGTATTCGGCCTTGGCCTGCTGGGCACGGCCTTGCTCACGCTTCTGGAACGCTTCGACAGCCGGCTTCAGCTGGTCGGCGGTGATCGCCGGCTGCTTCTTGGCATAGGCGTCCTGCAGACCCTTTACCACCGAGTTGATGTCGAGCTGCTCGCCGCGGCCGGTGAGCTCGGCAAGGTTGTTGCCGTAGTCATAGCCGAAGTAGTAGCTCAACTTGCCCTTCTCGGACGTCGTGTCCTGGGCCAGTGCATTGCCCGTCAGGGCCAGGGCCGCCACAGCGACCGCGATAGAACGCAACTTCATCAAACAATTCTCCAGGGTGGTGGCACAGGACGGGTCTGCCGCCTGAGATGACGCGCTAGGATAGCGGCCGCGATAGCGAACCGCTACTTATCACGAAAGCTATGACCAGCAAGGCTTTCGGAAGTTCCGCATTTACTAATTTTTTACGTTCGTAAGGATTTCCATGTCCAATCACGTCATTCTGATCGCCGACCACGCCAGTGTACGGACGATCACGGTCAATCGACCGGACAAACTGAACGCCTTGAACCAGGAAACGCTGCAGGCGCTGGATCACGCCTTCGCCGAGGCGGCGAGCGCGGACGACATCCGCGTGGTGGTATTGACCGGTGCCGGCCCCAAGGCGTTTGTCGCCGGCGCGGACATCGCCGAAATGCGCGATCTGTCGGCGATGCAGGGCCGCGAGTTCTCGCTGCTCGGCCAGCAGCTGATGCGCCGGATCGAGCGCATGCCCAAGCCGGTGATCGCCATGGTCAATGGCTTTGCACTCGGCGGCGGGCTGGAGCTGGCGATGGCCTGCCATCTGCGCATCGCCGCATCCAGCGCGCGTCTTGGGCAGCCGGAAATCAATCTTGGCCTGATCCCCGGCTTCGGCGGCACGCAACGGCTGTTGCGTCTGACCGGGCGAGCGGCAGCGCTGGAACTGTGCCTGCTCGGCCTGCCGATCGATGCTGCGCGCGCGTTCCAGTTGGGTCTGGTCAATCGCGTAGTCGAGCCGGAGGCATTGCAGGACGAAACCCTCGCCCTGGCACAACGCCTGGCCGCCGCCGCACCGCTCGCGCTGCGCGGCATCCTGGATGCGGTGGTGTTCGGTGGCGAATGCGCCATCGAAGAAGGCCTGCAGCTGGAAACCGCGCAATTTGCACTGTTGTTCGCCAGCGACGACATGCGCGAAGGCACCGGCGCCTTTCTCGAAAAACGCCCCGCACACTTTCTCAACCGCTGATCGGCCTGCCATGACGTTCGACCCCACATCGGCACCACGTCCACTGGCCCTGCAGCTGTTCGACTGCGTCCACGCCGACGATCTCGATCGTGCGTTGGCACTGGGCCTGATGGAGTACCGGCCCGATCCACGCGACGACCTGCTGGATCCGGCCTGCCCGCAACTGAGCGCGGTGCTGCTGGCCGCACAACAACGGCTACGCGACGCCTGGGCAGCACGCGACCGCTACCGTGCACGCGCCGCGCGCCTGCAACGTCGCGCTGCCGAACGCGATGCACGCCGGACGCCGGCAGCGGCGCCCAGCCAACCGGCGGCCGCCGCACTACCGCCGCTGGCTGCGGCCATCCTGGCGCGCGCCAAGGCCAAGGCCGCTGGTGGAGCACAGCCATGAACGCGATCCACGTCACCGCGCCGGCACGGCGCGGCAGCAACATGCGCAAGCCCGAAATACAGGAGATGTTCGCGCGCCTGCGCGAGCTCAATCCGCACCCGACCACCGAACTGGAATACACCACGCCGTTCGAGTTGCTGATCGCGGTGCTGCTGTCGGCACAAGCCACCGATGTCGGCGTCAACAAGGCCACCCGCAAGCTGTACCCGGTGGCCAATACCCCGCGCGACATTCTCGATCTGGGCGAAGAAGGGCTGAAGCGCTACATCGCCACGATTGGCCTGTTCAACGCCAAGGCCAAGAACGTCATTGCCACCTGCAGGATTCTGCTGGAGCAATACGGCGGCGAGGTGCCGCACGATCGCGCTGCATTGGAGGCCTTACCCGGCGTCGGCCGCAAGACCGCCAACGTCGTGCTCAACACCGCGTTCGGCGAGCCCACCATGGCGGTGGATACGCATATCTTCCGCGTCGCCAACCGCACCGGTCTTGCACCGGGCAAGGACGTGCGCGTGGTCGAGGACAAGCTAGTCAAGGTCATTCCTGCCGAGTTCCTGCACGACGCACACCACTGGCTCATCCTGCATGGCCGCTACGTCTGCAAGGCACGCAAACCCGATTGCCCAGGCTGCGTGATCCACGACCTGTGCCGCTACCGCGACAAGACCCCCGCACCCGCCGAAAGGCCGACAACAGCAAAAGGCTAACCAGCCGTCACGGCAACCAACCCGCAAAACCAACGCCAAGCAATCACGCCGGCAAAGCATGCGTGTGCTTTTACGAATCCCAAATCCCGACTCCCCAATCCCCGCCCAAAAAAAAATCGCGACCGGGATGATGCGTCTTGCGGCGCCATGCATCACCCGGTCACGATAGATGTCACCCGGCGCGAGCGCCGGGCGTCTGCAGCAGGTCTACGCCGCCTTGGCTTGCTCCACGCGCTGTTCGACCAGCGCGCTTTCCACCGTCGGCTGGCCTTCCACGCGTCGATCCAGCTCGTTCCAGTCCACCACCAGCTCGCAGCCGCGCGAGGCCGCGTTCCGGCTCCAGTCGCGCAGCAACTCGATGCAGGCGTGGTCGACGTGATGCAGCTTGGCCACGTCCAGATGCAATGCGGTGTTCGGCGGCACGCTTTCCAGCGTACGCGCCATCGCCGGCACCTTCAGGAACGTCGCCGAACCCTGCAGGGTCAGATGCATCTCGTCCTTCTTGTGCTCGTGCTCACGCACGTCCACCTTCAGGCGCGAAGAATGCAGGGCCAGACGGAACAACGACAGGCCGAAGCCGATCAGCACGCCGGTCAGCAGGTCGGTCGCCACGATCGCGAAGGTGGTCGCCAGGTAGATCGCCGCGGTGCCACGGCCATAGGTCGCCAGCTCCTTGACCTGCCCGATCTTGATCATCTTCACGCCCGTGTAGACCAGGATGCCGGCCAGACACGCCACCGGCGTCATCCGCAACAGCCACGGCAGCAGCATTGCGAACACCAGCAACCAGCCGCCATGCAGCACCGTGGACATGCGCGTGGCCGCACCGGCCTGCACATTGGCCGCGCTACGCACGATCACGCCGGTCATCGGCAATGCGCCCAGGAAGCCGCACAGCATATTGCCCACGCCCTGCGCCGCCAGCTCACGGTCGTACTGCGTACGCGCGCCCTGATGCATGCGATCCACCGCCGCCGCCGACAGCAAGGTCTCTGCGCTGGCGATGAAGGCAAAGGTCACCGCCGACACCAGCAAGGTCGCATTGAACACGCCGAAGATGTCCGCGACGCTGGGGATGCTGATCGCCGAGAACAGATTGGTCGGCACGTCGACCTTGTTGACGTTCAGGCCCTGCAACTGCACCGTCGCCGTGACCACCACCACCGCGATCAACGCACCCGGCAAAAAGCGCAGACGCTGCGGGCGCAGCTTGTCCCATGCCAGGATGATGCCGATGGTGGCCAGACCCACGAACAACGCGGTACGGCCGGTCCCCTCGGTGATCGCCTGCCACACTACGGCCGGCAATGCAGCGAAGTTCTCCAGGCCGCGCGCCTTGGGAGCGGCGTCCATCAGCACATGCGCCTGCGAGGCCACGATCAGGATGCCGATGCCCGACAACATGCCGGCCACCACGGCCGGCGACGTCATCCGGAACCACACGCCTGCGCGGCACAGGCCGGCAATCAACTGAATCGCACCGGCCAGCAGGATCACCGGACCCAGGGCGGCAACGCCATGCTCGCGAACCAGCTCGAACACCAACACAGCCAGGCCGGCGGCCGGTCCGCTCACCTGCAGAGGAGAGCCCGCCAGGAAGCCGACGACCAGCCCACCGATGATGCCGGTGATCAGACCTGCGGCCGGCGGCATGCCGGAAGCGATCGCAATGCCCATACACAACGGGAGCGCGACGAGGAAGACCACGACAGACGACAACAAATCACGTCCGAACAGTCCCTGGCGGAAATATCCGCCGATACCTGATGTGTTCATGATGTGCTCCGTCAGGCGAGTTCAGCGCGCACGACTTGCTGCAGTCGCGGACGTGGGGTGGCTTCGGGGGTGTTGTCCGCCAACAACGGACGGAAGCCACCCTTCTCGGCATCGAAGGCGCGGATCTCGCCATGGGCGATGTCATAGATCCAGCCATGGATGCGCAAGGTGCCGGCCGCCAGACGCGCGGCGACCACCGGCTGCGTACGCAGATGGTCCAGCTGCGAGACCACGTTCTCTTCGGTCATGCAGCTCAGCGCTTCCTGGCTGTGCGGATCGTGTCCGTGATGGGCAGTGACGTGACGCGCTGCATCGGTGTGCTTGAGCCAGGCCGCCACGGACGGCACGTCTTCCAGCGATTCCGGCTTGAGCACCGCCTTCATTGCGCCGCAGTCGGTATGACCGCAGATCACGATGTGCCGCACGCCCAATACGGCGATGGCGTATTCGATCGCCGCAACCACGCCGCTGACGTGCTGGGAGTAAGGCGGTACCACATTGCCGATGTTGCGATAGACGAACAGTTCGCCCGGCTGTGCGGAGAAGATCAGCTCCGGCATGACACGCGAATCGGCGCAGGTGATGAACAACGTATGCGGACTCTGGCCACCGGCCAGTTCCTGAAAGCGCGCACTCTGGCGCGGATACACTTCCTTACGGAAATGACGAAAACCTTCTAGCAAACTTTCCATGGGAGATACCTCTAGGCAACGGATGGCTCTCCGCGGCGCGAACCGCGAAGTGCAAAGACGAACAAGTCAAAGGAATCCGGTGCGCTGCACCGGTTGACGCGACTAACGGAGGATCAGGCGCGCACTGCGTTGGGAGGACGCAGTTGCGGGATCAAGTCGCGTTTTTGAGTTGCCGGCGCGTAATGCGCGTACCAAGAGGGGAAATAACGTGCGACCACCGGCCATGCCTGGGAGAGCAAGGGGATATCGTCTGCAGAATGGGTATCGACCTGGGTCTGTGCGTCCCCGTCGCCCTGCAGATCATCGGCTGCATCACGTTCTTCGCCAGCGTCCGCCATTACCGCCACGCCATCGCCCACAAGCGCATCGTGGATGCGGCTGTGCGCATCGGCCGCCGACCACGCAGTAAGCGCGAGCAGGCAGACCAACAGCAACTGGAGGAATCGAGGAAACATGGCCTCGAAACTAACAATTTAGAACGCGCCTGTGCAAGTGGTGCGACGCACAAAGCGCTTGATACGCCGCAGTTCCACTTAGTTGGTTCAGGTCGCAATAAGCTTGAGCTCGCTGAAACGGTGAACTGCGCCACTGTCACATCTGTCATACGACGCGGTCTGTTCAGACTCATGACACACACTGACAAAAAACAAACACGCGTAAATCTTTGTCTTTGTTGACAAAAATCAGATTGCAACGCGATCTGAAGTTGTCACATTAACGCAACTTTCACGCCATAGCCTGCGCTCACTTTCTCAGGTCGCAAGGCACATATGAAACTTTCTCCCACCCTGCTTGGCTCCGCCCTGCTGCTGGCGCTGGCCGCACCCGCCGCGCACGCCGAAATCGCCATCGACGTGATTGGCGGCTCGGAGATGTCGCTCGAAGGCCTGGTCCAGGCCGACGGCAACTGGTTCCACAACGATGTGCAGGACCTCAATGGCCCGATCGGTGCCAACGGCGACAATTCCGAATTCAGCATCCGCCGTGCCGAGCTGGTGCTCAAGGGCAAGGGCCCGGGCAATTTCGAATGGGTGGCCGGTTACGACCCCAGCGTGCTGAAGGAAGTCACCATCCGCGGCACCACCATCCGCAGCACCGGGCGTTTCCTCGACAACAACATCAAGTACAAGTTCGCCGGCAACGCCAACAACTACCTGCAGGTCGGCCAGTTCAAGCAGCCCAACAGCCTGGAAGAGCTGTCCAGCACCAAGAACAACGACTTCGTCTCCAAGGCCGCAGTGACCAACACCTACGGCATCTCGCGCCGGCTGGGCGTGGCCTACGGCATGGGCGACAACGACTGGAGCATCACCGCCAGTGCGTTCGGCCGCGAACTGACCCGCAACCAGGCACACGGCAGCGGCTACGGCGCGCGCGGCACCTGGGCGCCGATCAACGAGAGCGGCAACGTGCTGCACTTCGGTCTGAGCTACCTGGGTTATGACACCGACGACGACACCCTGCGCCTGCGCGCACGCCCGGACGCCGACCTGACCACGGTGCGCCTGATCGACAGCGGCGCCATCACCAACGTGGACAGCGTGGGTGTGGCCGGCGCCGAGGCGATGTGGATCACCGGCCCGTTCAAGCTGCAGAGCGAGTTCTTCCAGGAAAACGCCAAGCGCATCGGCAACAACGCCAACGATTACAAGAGTGACGGCTGGTACGTCAGCGGCGTCTGGAACATCACCGGCGAGACCTGGGGCTACAAGGCCGGCGTGCCGACCACCCCGCTGCCGAACGCGCCGGCCTCGGGGATGTGGCAGCTGGCGGTGCGCTACGACACCCTGGACCTCAACGACGGCCACCTGGTCTCCAACGGCACCACCCCGTTCGTGGACGGCGTGCTGGGCGGCAAGATGGACGTGTGGACGATCGGTGCCAACTGGTACTGGCGCTCCAACTTCAAGTTCGCACTCGACTACGCGAAGGTGGAAAGCACCCGTTACAACAGCGCCACGCGTGGCCTGGTCGACGACAACCCGTCGATCATCGAGGCACGTGCGCAGTTCTATTGGTAAGTGCGCGCTGGATCGGCCGCCGTGCTGCGCTCCCGTGAGCGTGCCACGGCGGCAACCGGCCTGATCCCACCCGGCAACGCGCCCCGCCGCAACGCCGTCATCTGCATGTCATCTCCCGGACACCGCGCGGTCATGCCCCTGCCCTGCAATGGCACGACCGCGGGACGTCCTTATCCCTTCGCTACAGGAGCTGTTCCGTGATCCACTCTCTGAAGACCCGTCTGGCCGTCGGCGTGCTCACCGCCTCGCTGACCTTGTGCGCCCAGGCCGCCGATGTCACCGGCGCCGGTGCGTCGTTCATCTACCCGGTGATGTCCAAGTGGTCGGCCGACTACAACGCGGCCACCAAGAAGCAGGTCAACTATCAATCGATCGGTTCGGGCGGCGGCATCGCCCAGATCAAGGCAGCCAGCGTGGATTTCGGCTCGTCCGATGCGCCGCTCAAGCCGGAAGAACTGGCCGCGGCCGGCCTGGCGCAATTCCCGTCGGTGATCGGCGGCGTGGTGCCGGTGATCAACGTGCCCGGCGTGGCGGCAGGCGCGCTGAAGCTGGACGGCAAGACCCTGGGCGACATCTTCCTGGGCAAGGTCAGCACCTGGAACGACCCGGCGATCGCCGCGCTCAACCCTGGCGTCAAGCTGCCCGACGGCAAGATCACCGTGGTGCATCGCTCCGACGGTTCGGGCACCAGCTTCAACTTCACCAACTACCTGTCCAAGGTCAACCCGGACTGGAAGGGCAAGGTCGGCGAAGGCACCGCGGTGCAGTGGCCGACCGGCATCGGCGGCAAGGGCAACGAAGGCGTGGCCGCGTACGTGAAGCAGATCAAGGGCGGCATCGGCTACGTCGAGCTGTCGTATGCGCTGCAGAACAAGATGGCCTACACCGCGATGAAGAACGCCGCCGGCAAGTTCGTGCAGCCTTCCGACGAGACCTTTGCCGCCGCCGCCAACAGCGCCGACTGGGGCAACAGCAAGGACTTCTACCTGGTGATGACCAACGCCTCCGGCGACAACGCCTGGCCGATCACCGCCACCAACTTCATCCTGGTGCAGAAGAAGCCCAAGAACGCGGCCGGCCTCAAGAACACGCTGGAGTTCTTCCGCTGGGTCTACAGCAAGGGCGATGCACAGGCCAAGCAGCTGGACTACGTGCCGCTGCCGGACAGCCTGGTGACCCAGATCGAAGGCTATTGGGCCAAGAACCTGCCCAAGTAACCCCAGCCACAGCGACAGGAACGACGCCGTCTCTCTCCCCGGCGTCGGCACCGGGACGCGGCCCCACGGGGTCGCGTCTTTTTTGTGATGCCTTCTCCAAAAGGCACTGTCATGCACGTGTAACAAAAACATCATTTCATAGCGTGGTCTGCCGGGTCCCCCGGCCAACCCAGCCTCGGAGCTTCCATGAAACTGCAGTCGGCCAGCCTGACCGCCCTGTCCCTCACCATCGCCCTCGCCCTGGCCGCCTGCTCGCCCGGCAAGGATGCGCAGTCCGGCGACACCGCCAAGGGTGCCCCCAGCGCGGGTGCCACCGCCAGCGACAGCAAGAGCGCCGAGATCTCCGGCGCCGGTGCCTCCTTCATCTATCCCCTGGTCTCCAAGTGGTCGGCCGACTACAACGCCGCCACCGGCAACAAGGTGAACTATCAGTCGATCGGCTCCGGCGGCGGTATTGCGCAGATCAAGGCCGGCACGGTGGACTTCGGTTCGACCGACAAGCCGCTGGACAGCGCCGAACTGCAGCAGGCCGGCCTGGGCCAGTTCCCGTCGGCGATCGGCGGCGTGGTGCCGGTGGTGAACCTGGAAGGCATCGCGCCGGGCAAGCTGCGCCTGACCGGCGCGCTGCTGGGCGACATCTTCCTGGGCAAGGTCACGATGTGGAACGACGCAGCGATCGTCGCGGCCAATCCGGGCGTGACGCTGCCGGCGACCAAGATCAACCTGGTGCATCGCTCCGATGGTTCGGGCACCACCTTCAACTTCTCCAACTACCTGTCCAAGGTCAGCCCGGAGTGGAAGAGCAAGGTCGGCGAAGGCACCTCGGTGCAGTGGCCAGGTGGCGTCGGCGGCAAGGGCAATGAAGGCGTGGCCTCGTACGTGCAGCAGATCAAGGGTTCGGTCGGTTATGTCGAACTGGCCTACGCCCTGCAGAACAAGATGCCCTACGCCTCGCTGCAGAATGCGGCCGGCCAGTGGGTGGAGCCGAATGCAGAAAGCTTCGCCGCCGCTGCCGCCAGCGCCGACTGGGCCAACGCCAAGGATTTCAACCTGGTGATCACCAACGCACCGGGCGAGAAGGCCTGGCCGATCACCGCGACCAACTTCATGCTGATGCACAAGCAGCCCAAGGATGCGGCGCGCAGCAAGGCGACGCTGGACTTCTTCAAGTGGGCGCTGGACAACGGCCAGGCCCAGGCCAGCGAACTGCATTACGTGCCGCTGCCGCCGGAACTGGTCAAGCAGATCCAGGCCTACTGGGCCAGCGAGTTCAAGTGATGCCCTGCACCCGCTGTGATGGCGGGCTGCGCTGCGGTGAGGTGCCTGCGGGCGCCTTGCCGTTCCTGCTGTCTCACGCTCCCGCCAGTGCGCGGGTGACGAGTCTAATCGAATGAATGCCACCGCCATTCCCGAAGCGATGACCGCCCCGCGCGGCCGCGACCTGCGCGATGCACGTGCCGATCGCCTGTTCAAGCTTGCGCTGGCCGCCACGGTCGTCTTCGTCCTGTTGGCGCTCGGCAGCGCCGCGCTGTCGATGCTGTGGGGCGGGCGCCATGCCTTGCAGATGCAGGGCCTGAGCTTTTTCTATTCCGCCGACTGGAATCCGGTGGAAAATAAATACGGCGCGCTTGCGCCGATCTACGGCACCCTGGTCACCGCCTTGATTGCGATGGTGATTGCGGTGCCGGTGAGTTTCGGTATCGCGTTCTTCCTCACCGAGGTGGCGCCGCGCTGGTTGCGCGGCCCGGTCGGCACCGCCATCGAACTGCTGGCCGGCATCCCGTCGATCATCTACGGCATGTGGGGCCTGTTCGTGCTGGTGCCGGTGATGACCGAGCACGTGACGCCCTGGCTCAACGATCAC
Source organism: Xanthomonas sp. NCPPB 3218 (assembly GCF_056725185.1). Classification (NCBI taxonomy): domain Bacteria; kingdom Pseudomonadati; phylum Pseudomonadota; class Gammaproteobacteria; order Lysobacterales; family Lysobacteraceae; genus Xanthomonas; species Xanthomonas sp. NCPPB 3218. Next base: position 1,864,274 of record NZ_CM161516.1, on the reverse strand, counting down.
CTGGGCACGCTGCCGCTGATCGGCCCGTTGTTCCAGGGCCCGCCGTTGGGAATCGGGTTGCTGACCGCAGGCTTCGTGCTGGCGATCATGGTGATTCCGTTCATTTCCTCGGTGATGCGCGAGGTGTTCCTGACCGTGCCGACGCGCCTGAAGGAATCGGCGTACGCGCTGGGGTCGACCAAGTGGGAAGTCAGCTGGGACATCGTGCTGCCCTACACCCGCTCTGCGGTGATCGGTGGCGTGTTCCTGGGCCTGGGCCGTGCGCTGGGCGAAACCATGGCAGTGGCGTTCGTGGTCGGCAACACGGTGCGGCTGTCGCCGTCGCTGCTGGAGCCCGGCACCACGATCGCCGCGCTGATCGCCAATGACTTCGGCGAGGCCACCGAAACCTATCGCTCGGCATTGCTGCTACTGGGCTTTGTCTTGTTCATCGTGACCTTCATCGTGCTGGCGATTGCGCGCTTCATGCTGATGCAGCTGTCGCGTCGGGAGGGCAACTGATGTCCTCGGTCTCGCAATCGCTGTACAACCGCCGCCGCGTGACCAACGCGATCGCACTGTTGCTGTCCTGCGTCACCGCGGTGTTCGGCCTGTTCTTCCTGGCCTGGATCCTGTGGACCTTGTTGTCCAAGGGCGTGCCGGGCATCGACGTCAACCTGTTTACCAAGATGACACCGCCGCCGATGCAGGAAGGCGGCCTGCTCAATGCCTTCTTCGGCAGTGCGGTGATGTGCGGCCTGGCGCTGGCGATCGGCACGCCACTGGGCATTGCCGCCGGCACCTGGCTGGCCGAATACGGCAATGCACGCAAGGCCGGGTTGGTGGTGCGCTTCGTCAACGACATCTTGTTGTCGGCACCGTCGATCGTGCTGGGGTTGTTCGTCTACACGCTGTACGTGATGCAGACCGGCGGGCGCTTCTCCGCGTTTGCCGGCGCGCTGTCGCTGGCCTTCATCGTGCTGCCGGTGGTGGTGCGCACCACCGACGAAATGCTGCGCCTGGTGCCGGCGCAGATGCGCGAAGCGGCGTTGTCGCTGGGCATCCCGCAGTGGAAGGTCACCGTGCAGGTGCTGTATCGCGCCGCCTCGGCCGGCATCCTCACCGGCATCCTGCTGGCCCTGGCCCGCATCAGCGGCGAGACCGCGCCGTTGCTGTTCACCGCCTTCGGCAATCAGTACTGGAACAGCAACGTGTTCCAGCCGATGGCCAGCGTGCCGGTGATCATGAATCAGTTCGCCGGCAGCCCGTACGAGACCTGGCAGACCCTGGCCTGGTCCGGCGCGCTGGTGCTGACCGTGTTCGTGCTGCTGGTGAGCCTGGGCGCGCGCGCCCTGCTATTGCGCAACAAGATTTCCAATGACTGACCTCTCCCTCCGGACACCCGACATGAACGATCTCCAAAACGCCATGCCGATGCATCGCATCGCCGTTCCGGCCGCCAAGGGAGCACCGGCCGCGCAGGCGCCGGTGAAAGTGGCCGCACGCAATCTGGACTTCTATTACGACAAGTACCACGCGCTCAAGGGCATCAACATCGAGATTCCGGAAAAGCGCGTCACTGCACTGATCGGGCCGTCGGGTTGCGGCAAGTCGACCCTGCTGCGCATCTTCAACCGCATCTATGCGCTGTATCCGAAGATGGAAGCGCGCGGCGAAGTGCTGCTGGACAACGAAAACATCCTGTCGCCGAAATACCCGATGAACCGGCTGCGCAGCAAGGTCGGCATGGTGTTCCAGAAGCCGGTGCCGTTCCCGATGACGATCTTCGAAAACGTCGCCTACGGCATCCGCCACCACGAAAAACTGTCCAAGGCCGACATGCAGAACCGGGTCGAGCAGGCGCTGCGCCAGGGCGCGCTGTGGGACGAGGTCAAGGACAAGCTGGGGCAAAGCGCGCTGGGCCTGTCCGGCGGCCAGCAGCAGCGGCTGTGCATCGCACGCGCGGTGGCGCTCCACCCGGACGTGCTGCTGCTGGACGAACCGACCTCGGCGCTGGATCCGATTTCCACCAGCCGTATCGAGCAACTGGTGGAAGAGCTCAAGCGCGAATACACCATCGTGATCGTGACCCACAACATGCAGCAGGCGGCGCGTGTCTCCGACTACACCGCCTTCATGTACCTGGGCGACCTGATCGAGCATGACCGCACCGAAACGATTTTCTCCCAGCCGTCCAAGCAGCAGACCGAGGACTACATCACCGGCCGTTTCGGTTGATGTAAGGCGGGCCATCGCAACGCCGCATTGACGCAGCTCCGCCGCACTGCCCGGCACGACATTTGCTTCACCCGCGATGTCGCCAGGGGTACGGCGGACATCCACCACCGCCACGAATCGAGATCACGATGAACCAGCACCTCAACGACCATATCGTCAAAAGCTACGACGAGGAGCAGCACCGTCTTGTCGCCGAGATCGTGCGCATGGGCGACACGGCGGTGGCGCAGCTGGAAGCCGCACTGGATGTGGTGGAGCGTCGCGACGACAACGCCGCGCATCGCATCGTGGTCAACGACGAGGCGATCGATGCGCTGGAGCATGCGATCAGCCACGACGTGATGCGGCTGGCGTTGCGTGGGCCGATGGCGCGCGACCTGCGCGAGATCCTGGCCGGCCTGCGCATTCCGGCCGATATCGAACGCATCGGCGATTACGCGGCCAATGTCGCCAAGCGCTCGATCGCGCTCAATTCCGCACCGCCGCTGCCGCAGACGGTCGGCCTGCGTGCGCTCGGCCAGATGGCCGCCGATGCCGTGCGCGAAGCAGTGCAGGCATACCGCAACAAGGATGCCGATGCGGCCATCCGCGTACGCGACGAAGATGCACGCCTGGATGCGCAATACACCGCGCTGTTCCGCGAACTGCTGACCTACATGATGGAAGACCCGCGCAACATCACGCCCTGCACGCACCTGCTGTTCATGGCCAAGAACCTGGAGCGCATCGGCGACCACGCCACCAACATCGCCGAGAACGTGTGGTTCCTGGTCCACGGCGAACAGCCGCTGCCGCCGCGCCTGAAGCGCGACGACACCAGCACCACCGGCGTCATCTGATCGCAACAAGTGCCGGCGGCATCTGCCGGCACAGGTCGCAACGCCTTATTTCATTACGTATTCAGCTCCAAATGCCTACGGTGAACTTGCACAGGCTGTTCCTGTGACGCAGGAGTAGGCAGATGAAACGCATCATCGGATCCCTCATGGTTGTATCGCTGCTCACGTCCGGCGCAGCGTTCGCCACGCCGCAACAGCATGACGACCGCGACCGCAGCGCCCAGCACCACGACGCGCATGGTCCGGACCGCCGCGACGATCATCGCGACGACAGACACGATGACAAGCGTGACCACCGCCCCAGCGCGCACAACGACGACCACCGCAACGATCGTCGCGGCCCGCCGTATCGGCGTGGCGAGCGCCTGGCACCGGACCATCGCGGCACGCGGGTGAGCGACTACCGGAAGCATCACTTGAACACGCCGCAGCGCGGACACGAGTGGCGCCGCGTGGACAACAACTACGTACTGATTGCGGTGGCCACCGGGCTGATCGCAAGCGTGGTCGCCGCCCGCTGACGCCAGCGGTGTAGCACGGCTTCCGGGCCCGATCCGTGGCAACACGGGTCGGGCTTTTGTTTGCCGGATCGCCGCTCAGTACACGCGGGCAGGCCGCCAGCTGCCACGGTCGGGCCGGCCGTACGACCTGCTAGGCTATGCCGATGAACGAACCGGTCGACCTGCAGCCTGCCCCCTCCTTCCTGCCCATGTCGCGGCGCTTCCGCGGCTATCTGCCCGTGGTGGTGGATGTGGAAACGGGAGGTTTCGACTGGAACAAGCACGCCCTGCTGGAAATTGCCTGCGTGCCGATCGAAATGGATGCCGACGGGCGGTTCTTCCCCGGCGACACCGCCAGTGCCCATCTGGTGCCCGCGCCAGGACTGGAGATCGACCCTAAGTCGCTGGAGATCACCGGCATCGTGCTCGACCACCCGTTCCGCTTCGCCAAGCAGGAAAAGGACGCGCTGGACCATGTGTTCGCGCCGGTGCGTGCGGCAGTGAAGAAATACGGCTGCCAGCGCGCGATCCTGGTCGGCCATAACGCGCATTTCGACCTGAACTTCCTCAACGCCGCAGTTGCGCGCGTGGGCCACAAACGCAACCCGTTCCATCCGTTCAGCGTGTTCGACACCGTGACCCTGGCCGGCGTGGCGTACGGGCAGACCGTGCTGGCGCGCGCGGCACAGGCCGCAGGCCTGGAATGGAATGCCGCCGACGCGCATAGCGCGGTCTACGACACCGAGCAGACCGCGCGACTGTTCTGCACGATCGCCAATGCCTGGCCGGGGCCTGTTTGAGCGGGGATTGGGCATTGGGGATTGGGGATTCGCAAAGGCACGCTGCCTGACGCGTCCCTTCTGCTGAGCCACGATGCGCCGCACGCAATGGCACAGCCAGTCGGTGGGTTCTAAAGCAGATCAACACACTGCCCTTGCCAATCCCCAATCCCCAATCCCCAATCCCAGCACCTAACCCACACAGATGCGATCGCGCCCCGCGCTCTTGGCCTGGTACAGCGCCTGATCGGCGCGCTGCATCAGCGATGAGCCGGTGTCGTCGTCGCGCAACTGGGCCACGCCGGCACTGAAGGTCACCTGCAGGCCTTCCACGCCGCCCCAGCCGTGGCGCGCGTGGAACAGCGCGCGGATGCGCTGGCACAGCGCCTGTGCATCCTCCAGCGTCGTGTCGGCCAGCAGCAGGGCGAACTCTTCGCCGCCCAGGCGCGCCGGCAGGTCCGACGCGCGCGCGGCGGCGGTCAGCAGCACGCCGACTTCGTGCAGCACCGCATCGCCACTGGCGTGCGAATAGTGGTCGTTGATGCGCTTGAAATGATCGATATCCAGAATCGCCAGCACCAACGGCCGCCCGCTGCGGCGTGCGCGGCTGATGTCGCGCGCCAGCGCCTCGTCGAAATGCCGGCGGTTGGGCAGCCCGGTCAGGGCATCCTCGTGCGCCTGGCGCTCGAACACATCCGACTTGATGCGCAGCCGTGTCAGCAGCTCGCTCTTTTCCTGGTTGGCCTGCAGCAAACGCTGCGCCTGCAGTTGCAGATCTTCGGTGCGTTTGCGCACCAGTTCAGCCAGGCGTGCGTTGTGGCTCTTATAGCGGCGTAGCAGGAACCGATACACCAGCGCCAGCAATAAAATCGCACCCAGTACCGCGGCAAGACGCACGTCCTGGCGCTGCCACCACAGCGGCAGCACCTCGAACGCCCACACCGCCTCGTGCGGACTCCAGGCACCGCCCGGGTGACGGGCCGCCACATGCAGACGGTAGCGCCCCGGCGGCAGGCCGATGAATTCCACGCTGCGTTGCCGGCCACGCTCGGTCCAGTCGCTGTCCAGGCCCTCCAGCCGCGTGCGGTACTCGATCCGCTCCGGCAGCAGGAAGCTCATGCCGACATAGGACACGTTCAGGCGATGCCCGCCCGGCAGGCGCGCCTGCTGCCGCCATGTCAGCGGACGTGCGTCCTGCTGCACGCTTTCGATCACCGCCGGCGGCGCGCGCCGCTCGCGAAAGCGCTGCAGGCGCGCCGGGTCGACCGTGCTCACGCCGCCAGCGGTGACCACCCAGATCGAGCCGTCGGCACGCGCGATCATGCTCGGCCCGGAGCTGCCGTTGGCCTGCGCGTTGCCCATGCCGTCGATCTCGCCATAGCGTTCGATGACCAGCCGGGCGCGTCCATCGGCAACCGCGTTGAGCTGCGTGAGTTGCGTGCGCAACACGCCGCGATTGCTGCTGATCCAAGCATTGCCGAACCGGTCGCCGACCAGCTGGAACACCGTATCGACCGGCATGCCCTGCTCCAGCCCCACGCGTGCGAGCCTGCCGTTGCGCACCCGGTACAGGCCGCGATCGGTCGAGATCCAGACAGCGTCACCGATGCGCTGAAAACCGAACACGCTCCGCGCGCCGCCCAGCGCTTCCAGATTCAATTGCTGCAGTTTTCCGGCGCGCAGTACCGCCGCGCCGTCGACCGAGCCGATCCACAGCGCACCATCGATGCTGGCCAGCGCGGTCACCACCCCATCGGGCAGGCCGTCGACCGCCAGGGGCACCCGCTTGCCGTTCACCAGCTTCACCACGCCGCGCTGCGTGGCCAGCCACACCACGCCGGATTCGTCGATCACGATGGCGCGGATATGCCCGCTGGGAATGCCCTCGGCGTCGCCGTAATGCCGCAGCAGGCGTCCGTCGTGCAGCACGAAGACGCCATCGGCATACGTGCCCACCCACAGATCGCCGTGCCGATCCAGCGCCAGGCTGAGCACCGAGAGCTTGCGCCCGGATGGCGTGGTCACCGCCACCGGCACGATGCGCCCGTCCGGCAGCATGCGATCCAGGCCGGCGGTGCTGGCGATCCACAGGCTGCCGTCGCGGTCTTCCAGCACCGCGCGGGCGTAATCGCCGCTCAGCCCATCGCGTTGGCTGTAACTGCTGAACAGGGTTTCGCGCAGCCGAAACAGCCCGCCGTTGGCGCCGACCCAGATGCTGCCTTCGGCATCCTCGCGCAGGCTGACGATGCGCCCGGTCGGCAGGCTGCGACCAGCCGGCAGATGCTCCACTCCATGACTGCCGATGCGCAGCAGCCCCTGATTTTCGCTGCCCAGCCACAGGTCGCCATGGTGGTCCTGCAGCATCGCGGTGAAATGGCCCTGCCCGGGCACCCGCCGTACCAGCTCGGCAGTCTCGCCCCGCAGCCGATACAGCTGCTCGCCGGCAACGACCCACAGCGTGCCGTCCGGCGCGCGGTATGGCCACGCCAGCCCGGGTGGCAGGCCGAACGCGGCCGGGGCGCGATGCATGCGTCCGTCCGGTTCGCGATAGATCAGGCCGTCCAGCGTGCCGATCAGCAGCCGGCCCTGGTCGTCGAACGCCATGCGCGGAAAGCTGCTCTGCAGCGGCACGCCATCGCGCGGCGGAAAATACTCGAAGCGCCCATCCGGCCACAGGCAGCCCAGCCCGTGGCCCTCGAACAGCAACCACATGCGACCGCGCGCATCCATGGTCATTGCATGGATCAGCGCCTGCGGCCACTGTCCCTGCCGCTGCCAGTGCCGCCACTGCCCGTCGCTGCCGTGACGCACCAGATTGCCGCGCGCATCGCTGAGCCACAGCGCCCCGTCGTGGTCGACGTACAAGGCGCCGACGCCATTGTCGGGCAGGCCGGGACGCGTGCTGCGGTCGATGATGCCGAATTCCAGGCCGTTGTAACGCACCAGGCCTTCCCAGGTGGCGAACCACAGGTAGCCATCGCGGGTCTGGGCGATATCGCGCAAGGAGTTATGCGGCAGGCCGTTACGCGAGCTCCAGCTGTCGATCGCGTAGTCGCGCAATGGCGCCGTGCCGGCCGGTGCAGCCAGTGCCGCGAGTGAGCACAGCGCCAGCAGCATGCAGACAACGGCACCGAGCCAGCGCTGCGGCCGCTTGTCTCCCCGTGCCGACGCCTTGGCATCGCATCCGTTCTCGCCCGTCGACCAGGCCCCCGCCCCATCTCTCATCAGACATAACACGCCGTTCGCTGGCGATATGGTAGGCAAAAACGGGCACGCGCGCCGGTGGATCTCCACATGCCTGGGCGAAAGTCATATGCAGCGTGCTACCTGCCCGCCAGACAATTCAGTGGCAAGCGCACCGGCGCCATTGTTTGCGCAGATCGGCCACTGCGTGGGTGCGCGGATCGAACCGCGCCGCACGCGCGATCTCGCCATGCCGATCGACCTGCGCGGTTCGCCATCGGCACGCACGTGCGATGCAGAGTGGTTGGCAACATAGAGCGAACAGCCGCCAGCTGGATGCGGACGACGCGCAGCAAGCGCAGTGCACGGGTGGTGCGTGCCGAGTCAGGGCATCGGCTGCGCCCGCACCCACCTGGCGGTAAGCGCAGTCGTTTCGGTCGCCGCTTCAGGCGCCCAGGCGCTGGCGTACCGCTTCGAACAGGGTCACGCCGGCGGCCACCGACACGTTGAGGCTTTCGATATCGCCCGGCATCGGGATCTTGACCAGACCATCGCAATGCTCGCGGGTGAGACGACGCAGGCCGTCGGCCTCGCCGCCGAGCACCAGCCCGACGTTGCCGCGCAGGTCCACGCTGTACAGCGACGCCTCGGCTTCGCCGGCCAGGCCATACAGCCACACGCCCTGCTTCTGCAGATCGCGCAGGCAACGCGCCAGATTGGTCACCGCGACCACCGGAATACGGTCGGCCGCACCGGCCGAGGTCTTGCGCACGGTCGCGTTGACCGTGGCCGACTTGTCCTTGGGAATGACCACTGCAGTGACGCCGGCCGCGGCCGCGCTGCGCAGGCATGCACCGAGATTGTGCGGGTCCTGCACGCCATCGAGGATCAGCAGCAAGGCACGTCCCTCGGCGGCGGTCACCAGCGCTTCGAGCTCGTTTTCGGCCCACAGCCGCGCTGCGGCATAGCGGGCGACCACGCCCTGGTGGCGCACCTGCCCACCGACGCCATCGAGTGCCTGGGTATTGACCCGGCGCACGTCGATGCCCTTGCGGCGGGCCTGCTCTTCGATCTCGATCAGGCGCGGATTCTTGCTGCCGGCCTCGATCAAGACCTCGCGCACGTTGTCGGCGTCGTTCTCGACGGACGAGGCGACGGCGTTGACGCCGACGATCCACTGATTCTGCTTGCTGCTCATTGCGCCGGATACGAAGAGATAAAGGGGAATGGTAGGGCCTGCAGCCTGCCACGTCACGGCCGGATCACAGACGGCGCTGCCAGCAAGGAGATCGCGGTGCTCCTGGGCCACGGCCAGAACTTCAGCACGCTGTACGGCCGATTGCGGGGATCGAAGATGGCGCTCGCACCGTTGTGATGGCGCCGGCATCTGCACGCACCCGCTGTCGCGCGCCCCTGCGGTAGGCACTCACGCCTGCGGGCGCGGACTCACACTGGCCACTGCGCGGTATCGTGATCCGGGTGCTGCCTTGACACCACATCGGCCAGAAACGCCAATGCGGCGACATCGTCCTCGGTGGTGCGCGCCGGCAGATCGGCCAATGCATCGACGAAGGGCAGCTTGCGCTCCACCCCGTACTGGATTGCCGGAGGCAGCCGCTCGGGCGTATCGAACGCACCGGCAGCAATCGCCAGGCCGTCGGGCGCTTCATAGGTCAGCGGCGTTCCACACTCGGCGCAGAAGCCACGCAACACCAACGATGAAGAAGCGAAGCGCTTCGGCTCGCCGCGTGTCCAGCTGAACTCGGTACCGCGCACCGAAACCAACGGCGCGTAGTAGGCACCGAAGGCTTTTTGACACATGCGGCAATGGCAGATCGAGGCGTCCGTCAGCCTGCCGCGCACATGGAAACGCACGGCACCGCACTGGCAGCCACCGCTGTACTCGATTGCTGCGTCCATCGTCGCCTCAAGCCTTGAAAGTGGGCATCCAGCGCGCGTTGCGAGCGTCTGCCCGCAACGACCTGCCGCTCATATCCGGCGGTCCGTACGCATCGCGAGCCGCCGCCGGACGGCGGCTCGCGGTCCTGCAGACGCGCTTAGTACTGCTTTTTCTTGCGCTTGGCCGGCTGAGCGCTCGGCGGCGGCGGTTCGGGCGAATCGCCGCGATCCTCGGCCAGGCGGAAGTCGATCTTGCGCTCCTCCATGCTGGCCTTCAGCACCAACACCCGCACCGGATCGCCCAGACGGAACGTGCGGCCACGGCGCTCGCCACTGAGCGTCTTGCGGATCGGATCGAACTGGTAATAGTCCTGCGGCAGCTGGGTGACATGCACCAGGCCGTTGACCTTGGACTGGGTCAACTCCACGAACAGGCCGAACCCGGTCACACCGCTGATCACGCCATCGAACTGGCCGCCGACATGCTTTTCCATCCACGCGGCGCGATACCGCTCGTCGACTTCACGTTCGGCTTCGTCGGCACGCCGACCACGCTCGGAACACTGCAGCGACAAGGCCGCCATCTGACGCGGGGTATAGATGTATTTTTCCGGGCTGGCGCCGGTCAGGGCGTGCTTGATCGCGCGGTGCACCAGCAGGTCCGGGTAACGCCGGATCGGCGAGGTGAAGTGCGCATACGCCTCCAGCGCCAGACCGAAGTGACCGTTGTTGTCCGGCGAATACACCGCCAGGCTCTGGCTGCGCAGCAGCACCGATTCCAGCAGCGCCGCATCCGGGCGCGCACGCACCTTCTTCAGCAACTTGGTGTAGTCGCCGGGGCGCACCTTGCTCCATGCCGGCAGGCTCAGCTGGAATTCCTTGAGGAACTCCAGCAGGTCTTCGTACTTGCTCTCCGGCGGCCGCTCGTGCACGCGGTACGGCGCCGGCACATGCATGCTCAGCAGGTAACGCGCGGCCTCGACGTTGGCGGCGATCATGCATTCTTCGATCAGCTTGTGCGCATCGTTGCGCACCAGCATGCCGGCCTGGGTGACTTCGCCGGTGTTGTCGAGCACGAAGCGCACTTCGGAGGTTTCGAACTCGATCGCGCCACGCTGCGTGCGCGCCTTGGACAGCACGTTGTACAGCTGGTGCAGGCGCTGCACCTGCGGCAGCAACGGGCCGATGAAGGCCTTGGTGTCGGCATCGTCTTCGCCCACCGCCTTCCAGACCTGGTTATAGGTCAGGCGCGCATGCGAGTTCATCACCGCTTCGTAGAAACGCGAACCGGTGACTTCGCCGTCGCGCCCCACCTGCATGTCGCAGACGAAGCACATGCGGTCGACCTTGGGCATCAGCGAGCAGATGCCGTTGGACAGCGTCTCCGGCAGCATCGGCACCACGAACCCCGGGAAATACACCGAGGTGGCACGCTTTTGTGCTTCGTCGTCCAGCGGTGTGCCCGGACGCACATAGTTGGACACGTCGGCGATCGCCACCACCAGACGGAAACCGTCGACATTGGGCTCGCAATACACCGCGTCGTCGAAATCCTTGGCGTCTTCGCCGTCGATGGTGACCAGCGGCATCTGCCGCAGATCCACGCGCCCGCCGATCATCTGCGGCTCGACCACCAACGGCACTGCCGCGGCTTCGTCCAGCACTTCCTGCGGAAATTCGTGCGGCAGTTCATGGCCGTGGATGGCCATCTCCACCACCAGCGACGGGGTGAGCTTGTCACCGAGCACCGCGATGATCTTGCCGATCGCCGGGCGCCGCGCGTCCGGCGGCGCGATCAGTTCGCACACCACCAACTGCCCTTCGCGCGCCTCGCCGATACCGTCAGGTGCGATCTGCACGTTGCGTTGCACGCGCTTGTCGTCCGGGTCGACATAGGCCACGCCATGCTCGTAGAAGAAGCGTCCGAGCATGCGCGACATGCGGCGTTCGAGCACGCGGGCGATCGCACCTTCGCGACGGCCGCGGCGGTCGATGCCGGTGACGTTGGCCAGCGCACGATCGCCGTGCATGACCTTGCGCATTTCATAAGGCGGCAGGAACAGGTCGTCGCCACCCTCGTCCGGCTTGAGGAAACCGAAGCCTTCCGGATTGGCGATCACCACGCCTGCAATCAGGCTGGTCTGCTGCACCGGCGCGTAGCCGCCGCGACGGTTCTGCACCAGCTGCGCTTCGCGCACCATCGCTGCAAGGCGCTTGCCCAGCGCGTCGATGCGGTCGCTGAGATTGAGTTGTTCGGCGATTTCCTCGGCGGTCTGCGGGCCATCGCAGGCGTCGAGCAACTGCAGGATGGCCTCGCGGCTGGCGATCGGCTCGGCGTAGCGCAGTGCCTCGCGGTCGGCATGCGGGTCCTTGAACTCCGCCGCCGGCGCGGACGCTTCGGTCGGCACCTGCTGGAAGCGTTCCGGCGGCGGCGCCGGCGGACCGCTCTTGCGCGGATGCGGTGCGCGTGGTGCCGGCGGCGTGGGCAGCGCGGGCGCTACCGGCAGCTCTGGCGAGGCGTTGGCGGCCTTGTCGGCAGCGCGTTTGTTGGCGGACTTGGTCGACGCACCGGCGGCGGCGCGGACCAGGAAGTCCGGCATCCAGCCCGGCAACTTCTGTTTTTCGGCGGTGGTGGACTCGCCCGGGCTGGTGGACTTGCGGCGACTGGGCCGATCGGAATCTGGGGTGTTTTTCTTTGTCATTGCTTACATGGTACCCCTTGCGGCAGCGCCATGGGCGGCACGCCTCGCCTGGCCGGTCGCAATTGCCTGCCACCAGGCATTGACAAGCCCGCCGGGAGTCTGCAAAATTCGCGGCTCACCTGCCCAGGTGGCGGAATTGGTAGACGCACTAGCTTCAGGTGCTAGCGGGGGCAACTTCGTGGAGGTTCGAGTCCTCTTCTGGGCACCAGTTTAAAAAGACCTCCGAGCGATCGGGGGTCTTCTGGTTTCTGGGGTCCGGAAAGTTCTGCTGGTGGCCGTGCGCTTGCGTTGCCGGCCGATGGCAGCCCGCTATTGATCGGCGGCCGGCGCTTCATTCCGCTCACGCCATGACGCGGCAACCGTGCAACCGGATAGCCTGCTGCGCGACAGCAGCGCCCTCTTCGACGCCGCTACCCTGACTCCGCAGCGCAGGACTGCCTATGGCGTTGCCGTGATGCCCGCCTCGCGCAGCGCCGTGGCCCAGATCGCATACCCGGTCTCACTGGGATGGGTGCCGTCCGGCATCAGCGCCTCGGGCAAGGTCCCGTCCGGCTGCAGCATCCGAGGGCCGATGTCGACCAGACGCACGGACCGATCCTTGCCATAACGCGCGGCCAGCAGCCGATTGGTCTCGGCAATGGGCGCGCGCTGCGCATCCCCGGCATGGCGGCCGCGCGGCATGATCGCCATCAGGATCAGCTGACTCCTGGGCAAACGGCGACGCACCTCGCTTACCACCGCCTCCACGCCCTGGGCGGCCTCGGCCGGCGTGGCGGCGCGCGCTTGCGCAGTGCCGGTGAGGTTGTTGGTGCCGATATGCAGCACCACCCAGCGCGGATCCAGGCCGTCGAGCTCACCCTGGCGGATGCGCCACAGCACGTTCTGGGTGCGGTCCCAGCCAAAGCCCAGATTCAGCACCGGGCGCGTGCCGTACAACCAGCTCCAGGACTCGGGGCCACTGACACGCGTGGCCTGCGGTGGGCCGGCCCAGAAGTGCGTGATCGAATCGCCGATCATCACCACCTCGGGCTTGAGGGTGCGCGCTGCGGCCAGCGCCGCATGGTGACGCGCGTACCAGTCGTAGGAGTCCTGCTCCAGCCGGTCGACTGGAATCAGCGAGGTCGCAAAATCGCGGCCCAGCGCGGCAACCGGCTTGACCGGCGGCTCGCCGAGCAGGCGCGCCAGGGTCGGCTCGATCGCCTCGGCCAGCATGCGCTGGCCTTGCGTGTCCGGATGCAGGGCAGCGGCCGGCGGGCGGAAACGGGTGTCGTAAAACAGCTCGGTGCGCAGCTTGCCGTCGCGCTGGAAGATCGACCCCACATCCAGATAGGTCACGCGTGCATTGTCGCCATAGCGCACCGCCAGGCCCTGGTTGATCTGCGCATCGCGGCGCGACTTCTCGCTGGAGATGCCACTGGGCAGCACGCCCACCAGCAAGATCTGCGTGCGCGGCAATTTCTGTTCGATCGCCGCCACCACCGCATCGATACCGAGCTGGGCCTGCTCCGCGGTCTGGCCGAGGTGGCCGGTGTTGTTGGTACCAATCAATACCAGCGCGACCTTGGGCTGCAGGCCATCGACCTCACCATTGGCCAGCCGCCACAGCACGTTCTCGGTGCCGTCGCCGCTGAAGCCCAGGTTGAGCGCGCCACGGCTGCCGTAGAAGGTTTGCCAGGTCGGCTGAAAATCCTCGTCCGGCGCCTTGGCTTTTTCGTAGTTCTGGGTGATCGAATCGCCGATCAACAACAGCGGCGTGTCGGCGTGCTGCTTCACCTGCTCCAGCACCTGCGCATGCCGCTGCGCCCACCAGGCTTCCTGCAGGCGGTCGGTGGGCACGATCGAGGGCGGCGGCGTTTGCGCACTTGCCGCAGCGCAGACCAGCAACAGCCCCCAACACACCAGCACGGGCGCAATGGCGGACAACGAAAGGCGGGAAAACACAGCGTGCAAGGACCGGGGCATGCGCGCACCAGAGGCCAGAGAAGCTGCGATTGTGATCCGCGCGCGCCGCGCGCGACAAGGTCGGACGCAACCATGTGCGATGTACGGCGCTTCTGTGATATCTGACCGCCCACGTCTGCGTAGGAGCGCGCTTGCGCGCGATGGGGCGTTCTCGATAACGCCCCATCGCGCGCAAGCGCGCTCCTACATAGTGCGAGGCAATCGCCAGCGCCAAGGTGCCGGATCGACTGCTGCGCAGCTCGGGCCGATGGTGTCGACCGCGACGTACTGCCGGATCAGGCCGTTCAGCGCAGGCCGGTCTCGCCGCGCGCGATCACCAGGCGCTGGATTTCCGAGGTGCCCTCGTAGATTTCGGTGATCTTGGCGTCGCGGAAGTAACGCTCCAGCGGCATTTCCTTCGAATAGCCCATGCCGCCGTGGATCTGCACCGCCTGATGGGTGATCCACATCGCCGCTTCCGAGGCGGTGAGCTTGGCCACGGCCGCTTCGGTGCCGAATTTCTGGCCCTGCCCCTTCAACCAGGCCGCGCGCAGCGTCAGCAGCAGCGCTGCATCCAGCTTGCACTTCATGTCGGCGATCTTGGCCTGGGTCATCTGGAAGGTGCCGATGGCCGCACCGAAGGCTTTGCGCTCCTTAACGTAGGCCAGGGTCGCTTCATAGGCCGCACGCGCGATGCCGACCGCCTGCGACGCGATGCCGATGCGCCCGGCGTCGAGCACGCTCATCGCGGTCTTGAAGCCCTCGCCTTCCACGCCCAGCACTTCCTCGGGCTGGGCGATGTAATCGGCAAATTCGATCTCGCAGGTAGCCGAGGCACGGATGCCGAGCTTGGGCTCGGTCTTGCCGCGATGGAAGCCGGCGCGATCGGCGTCGACCATAAAGGCAGTGATGCCGCGCGAGCCCTTGTCCGGCTCGGTCACCGCAAACAACACGATGTACTTGGCGACCGGGCCGGAAGTGATCCAGCTCTTCTTGCCGTTGATCACGAAGCTGCCATCGGCCTGCTTGACTGCGCGGCAGCGCATCGCCGAGGCATCCGAACCGGACTGCGGCTCGGTCAGTGCGAACGCGCCGATCTGCGCGCCTTCGGCGATCGCGCGCACGTACAGCTGTTTCTGCGCCTCGCTGCCGTTCTTCAGGATGCCGGTGCAAAACAGCGAGTTGTTGACCGACACGATGGTGGAATGCGCGCCGTCGGCGGCGGCGATCTCGATCATTGCCAGCGCATAGCTGATCGGGTCCATGCCGGCCCCACCGTACTCGGCCGGCACCTCGATGCCCATCAGGCCGTTCTCGCCGAGCAGGCGGATGTTCTCCAGCGGGAACTCGCCGCTGCGATCGAACTGCTCCGCGCTGGGGGCGATCTTTTCCTGGGCGATGCGGCGCGCCACATCCTGGATCATCAATTGTTCTTCGGTAAAGCTGAAATCCACGTCGCACCCCTCCAGGCCTAGGCTGAGCGCCCATTGTAGCCCCAACCATTCGCATGCGTATGTAGTTGACCCCACACCCTGCCCGGCCGAAAATATCTCCATATCGCGATATAGAGATATTCATGGATCTGGAAGACTGGTCGGCGCGCCTGAAGGTATTTGCCGACGCCACCCGCGTCCGCCTGCTGACCTTGCTGGAGCAGGAAGAACTCACCGTGGCCGAGCTGTCGGCGATCACCCGGCTGGCCCAACCGCGCGTGTCCACGCACCTGGCCAAGCTCAAGGAAGCCGGGCTGGTGCGCGACCGCCGCGCCGGCGTGTCGGCTTACTACCGTTTCGACGAGGTGTCGCTGGACCCGGCGCAGCGCGCCCTGTGGCTGGCATTGAGCACCGGCAGCGACGACCCGCTGCTGCGCCAGGACGCCGAGCGCGTGGCGGCAGTGCTGGCCAACCGCGCCGCCGACCAGAACTGGGCCGATTCGGTGGCCGGCGACATGGAACGGCACTACTCCCCGGGGCGCACCTGGGAGGCGCTGGCGCGCACCGCCCTGCCCCTGCTGGAAACCGGCGACGTGCTCGACATCGCCTCCGGCGACGGCGTGCTGGCCGAGCTGGTGGCGCCACATGCCACCCGCTACATCTGCATCGACACCAGTGCGCGCGTGGTCGCCGCCGCCAGCGAGCGCCTGCGCAAGCTGCGCAATGTGGAAGTGCGCGAGGGCGACATGCATGCGCTGCCGTTTCCCGATGCCAGCTTCGACCTGGTGGTGCTGATGCATGCGCTCACCTACGCAGCCAAGCCGGCGCAGGCAGTGGCCGAATCCGCGCGCGTGCTGCGCCCCGGCGGCCGCCTGCTGCTGTGCAGCCTGGCCAAGCACGAACACCGTGCCGCGGTGCATGCCTATGGCCACGTCAATCTCGGCTTTGCTGCCAAGGAACTGCGCAGGTTCGCCGAGAAAGCCGGGCTGGACGTGTCCAGCCTGGAGACGGTGACGCGCGAGAAGCGCCCGCCGCATTTCGAGGTGATTTCGTTGATTGCGGTGAAGCCGGGAATTGGGAGTCGGGAATCGGGAATCGTTGAAAGCGGCGCCACTGCCTCACGGAGAATCGCATCATGAAGCCCGCAGCACTCTCCAATCCCCAATCCTCCATCCCGTTTGCACTGCCCTGGCTGCATCCCGAGCGCGCCGCCAGACTCACTGCCGCGCTCGCCGAACGCATCCTCATCATCGACGGCGCGATGGGCACGATGATCCAGCGCCACGATCTGCAGGAGCGCGACTACCGCGGCAGCCGCTTTGCCGACGGTTACGACAGCGCGCAGGTACACGTGCATGGCCCGGGTTGCGATCACGCACACGCGCCGGAAAGCCACGACCTGAAAGGCAACAACGATCTGCTGTTGCTGTCGCGCCCGGAGATCATCGCCGGCATCCATCGCGCCTATCTGGACGCCGGTGCCGACCTGCTGGAAACCAATACCTTCAACGCCACCTCGGTGAGCCAGGCTGACTATCACCTGGAACATCTGGTCTACGAATTGAACAAGGCCGGCGCGCAGGTCGCGCGCGCCTGCTGCGACGAAGTCGAGGCGCTGACCCCGCATAAACCGCGCTTCGTGATCGGCGTGCTCGGCCCCACCAGCCGCACCGCCTCGATCAGCCCGGACGTCAACGACCCCGGCTACCGCAACACCAGCTTCGATGCCTTGCGCGACACCTATCGCGAGGCCATCGACGGCCTGATCGACGGCGGCGCCGACACGCTGATGGTGGAAACCATCTTCGACACGCTCAACGCCAAGGCCGCGCTGTATGCGATCGAGGAAGTGTTCGAAGCGCGCGGCGGGCGCCTGCCGGTGATGATCTCCGGCACCATCACCGATGCCTCCGGACGCACCTTGTCCGGCCAGACGGCCGAGGCGTTCTACGCCTCGGTCGCGCACGGGCGGCCGCTGTCGGTGGGGCTGAACTGCGCGCTCGGTGCCAAGGACCTGCGCCCGCATGTGGAAACGCTGGCGCAGATTGCCGACGCCTACGTCAGCGCGCATCCCAATGCCGGCCTGCCGAATGCCTTCGGCGAGTACGACGAAACCCCGGAAGAAATGGCCGAAACCCTGCGCGAATTTGCGCAGGCCGGCCTGCTCAATCTGGTCGGCGGCTGCTGCGGCACCTCGCCGGATCACATCCGTGCGATCGCCGAAGCGGTCGCCGACCTGCCGCCGCGGCAATTGCCTGGCACGCAGGAGCTGGCAGCGTGATGCAGAGCGATGACACTCATCCGTCCTTCGGGCACCTTCATCCGCATGCGGGGGAAGCAGGCGTGCAGCGCCGGATGATTGCGGACGACTGCGTCCCGTCACTTCCTTTTCCGATCCGGGCTAGCAACGCGGCCGCCCTTCTTCAGAGCATCGCATGAGCACTCCCCGCCACACCCGCCTGTCCGGCCTGGAACCGCTGGTCATCACCCCGGACCTGTTGTTCGTCAACGTGGGCGAGCGCACCAACGTTACCGGCAGCGCGCAGTTCCGCAAGCTGATCAAGGAAGAGCGCTACGAAGAGGCGGTGGAGGTGGCGCGCCAGCAGGTCGCCAACGGTGCGCAGATCCTCGACGTCAACATGGACGAGGGCCTGATCGATTCGGAAAAGGCGATGACGCGTTTTCTCAACCTGATCATGTCCGAACCGGATATCGCGCGCATTCCGGTGATGGTGGATTCGTCCAAGTGGAGCGTGATCGAAGCCGGCCTGAAGTGCCTGCAAGGCAAGAGCGTGGTCAATTCGATCTCGCTCAAGGAAGGCGAGGCGCTGTTCATCGAACAGGCGCGCAAGGTGCTGCGCTATGGCGCTGCCGCGGTGGTGATGGCCTTCGACGAAGTGGGCCAGGCCGATACCTGCGCGCGCAAGGTCGAGATCTGCACGCGCGCCTACAAGGTGCTGACCGAGCAGGTGGGCTTTCCGCCGGAAGACATCATCTTCGACCCGAACATCTTTGCCGTGGCCACCGGCATCGAGGAGCACGACAACTACGCGGTGGACTTCATCGAAGCCACCCGGCAGATCAAACGCACGCTGCCGCATTGCCATGTTTCCGGCGGCGTTTCCAACGTGTCGTTCTCGTTCCGCGGCAACGAGATGGTGCGCCAGGCGATCCACTCGGTGTTCCTGTTCCATGCGATCAAGGCCGGCATGGACATGGGCATCGTCAACGCCGGCGGCATGCCGATCTACGACGAGCTGGACCCGGAACTGCGCGAACGCGTGGAGGATGTGATCCTCAATCGCCGCAAGGACGGCACCGAACGCTTGCTGGAAATTGCAGAGCGCTACAAGGGCAGCAAGGGCGCGGCGAAAGTCGAAGACCTGGCCTGGCGCGAGAAGCCGGTGCGTGCGCGGCTGGCGCATGCGCTGGTGCACGGCATCGATGCATTCGTGGAAACCGATACCGAGGAGGCGCGCCAGCAATCCACCCGCCCGCTGGACGTGATCGAAGGCCCGCTGATGGACGGCATGAACGTGGTCGGCGACCTGTTCGGCGCTGGCAAGATGTTCCTGCCACAGGTGGTCAAGTCCGCGCGTGTGATGAAGAAGGCGGTGGCGTACCTGCTGCCCTTCATCGAAGCGGAAAAGCTGCGGACCGGCGATGTCGGCAAGTCCAACGGCAAGATCATCATGGCCACCGTCAAGGGCGACGTGCACGACATCGGCAAGAACATCGTCGGCGTGGTGCTGGCATGCAACAACTTCGACGTGGTGGATCTGGGCGTGATGGTGTCGGCGCAGGTGATACTGGACCGTGCACGCGCAGAGAATGCGGACCTGATCGGCTTGTCCGGCCTGATCACGCCGTCGCTGGAAGAGATGTCGCATGTCGCGCGCGAGATGCAGCGGCAAGGCTTCGAGATTCCGCTGTTGATCGGCGGCGCCACCACCTCGCGCGCGCACACTGCCTTGAAGATCCACCCGCATTACGCCGCCCCCACCGTGTGGGTGAAGGACGCCTCGCGCGCGGTGGGCGTTGCGCAATCGCTGATCTCGCGCGACCTGCGCCAGGCCTTCGTCGCCGCCAACGATGCCGACTACGCAGAGATCCGCGCCCGCCACCACAATCGCGGCGACGCCAAACGCCTGGTGTCGCTGGAAAAGGCACGCGCACAGCGTTTCGACGGTGATTGGGACACCTACACACCGCCCGCACCGCGTCAGCCGGGCCTGCACGTGTTCGACGACTATCCGCTGCAGGAGTTGATCGAGCTGATCGACTGGACCCCGTTCTTCCAGGCCTGGGAGCTGGCCGGCAAGTTCCCGGCGATCCTCAGCGACGAGGTGGTCGGCACCCAGGCCAGCGAGTTGTACCGCGATGCACGCAAGATGCTGCGCACCATCGTCGCCGAAAAATGGCTGACCGCGAAGGCGGTGTTCGGGCTGTGGCCGGCCAATGCAGTAGGCGATGATGTTGTCGTGCTGACCGAGCCTGCGGAATCGGGAATCGGGAATCGGGAATCGCAAGGCGATGCATCAGTGCCCGACCATTCCCGATTCTCTATTCCCCATTCCCTGCACTTCCTGCGCCAACAAGTCGACAAACCCCTCGACCGCCCCGACTTCTGCCTGGCCGATTTCATCGCGCCCAAGAGCAGCGGCAAGCAGGACTGGATCGGCGCGTTTGCGGTCACCGCCGGCATCGGCATCGAGCCGCATGTGGCGCGGTTCGAAGCCGCGCATGACGACTACAATTCGATTCTGCTCAAGGCCCTGGCCGACCGTCTGGCCGAGGCGCTGGCCGAGCGCCTGCATCAACGCGTGCGCACCGAATTCTGGGGCTATGTGGAGGATGAGACGCTGGACAACGAGGCGCTGATCGCCGAGCGCTATCGCGGCATTCGTCCGGCACCGGGGTATCCCGCCTGCCCCGAGCACAGCGAAAAGCGCACCCTGTTCGACCTGCTCGATGCCGAGCGTCATACCACGATGACGCTGACCGAAAGTTTCGCGATGCTGCCCACCGCAGCGGTCTCCGGCTATTACTTCAGCCATCCCAAGAGCCAGTACTTCGTGGTCGGGCGCCTGGGCAAGGAACAGGTGGCCGACTATGCCAAGCGCAAGGGCATCACCGTGGCACTGGCCGAACGTTGGCTGGCATCGAATCTGGATTACGACCCGGAATAAGCACAGCCGCAGACCACAGACATCGCAGGAGCGCACCCGGGCGCGACGAGGCTTTACCCGGTGAAACCTCGTCGCGCCCGGGTGCGCTCCTACGTGGCGCCGACGCATTGCGCGGCGGCGCCCTTGATCACGCCAGCATCAAGCAGCCGGCCGCAACACGTTCAAGACCTCGTAGCAGGCGCCCATGGTGTGGTAATCGGTCTTGCCGGCGGGGCTCTTTTCGTCGCTGTACTTGCGGTTGTCCGCATCCAGAATGCGGTACCACGCACCATAGCGGTGGTCGATCATGTGCTCCCAGCAATACGCCCAGAGCTTGTCGTACCACTGCCAATAGCGCGGCTCGCCGCTGCGCTGCGCCAGCAATGCCGCCGCCGCCAGCGATTCGGCCTGCACCCAGAAGTACTTGTCGTCATCGCAGACCTTGCCGTCCGGGTCGAAGCCGTAATACAGCCCGCCACGCTGCGCATCCCAGGAGCGCTCCACCGCCACATCGAACAGGTGTTGCGCGGTCGGCAACAACCAGTCGGTCGGTGCGTAGCGATCCAGCAGCATCAGCAGCTTGGCCCATTCGGTCTGATGGCCCGGCTGGAAACCCCAGGGGCGGAACAGGTGCTTGGGATTGTCGCGGTTGTAGTCCCAGTCGATGTTCCAATGCAGATCGTAGTGTTCCCACACCAGACCGTCGGCCTTGGCTGCCTGGCGCCGGGTCATGGTGTCGGCCAGCGACAGCGCACGGTCCAGGTAGCGTTGCTCGCCACTGGCTTCGTACGCGGCGATCATCGCCTCGCACATGTGCATGTTGGCGTTCTGGCCGCGGTAGCTGGTGAAGTTGAATTGCGCATCGGCCTCGTCGCGGTACAGGCCGAATTCCGGCTCCCAGAAGTGCTTTTCCAGCAGCTGCCAGGTCTCGTCCATCCATGCGCGCGCCTCCTCGACACCCGCCTTCAGGCCGCACGAATACGCCAGTAGCACGAAGGCCACGCCGTAGCAGTGATTCATGTCGTCTTCGACCACGCCGTCGCGCAAGGTCCATGCGTAACCGCCGGTGGCCGGATTGCGATGCACGTTGCGCAGATAGTCCAGGCCGTGACGCACCGCCTGCAGGTACTGCGCATCGCCGAATTCGCGATACGCCATCGCATAGTTGAAGACGAAGCGCGTGCTGCTGACCAGATGCCGATGCCCGGCATCGTAGATCGAACCATCGTCGCGGAAATACTGGAAAAACCCGCCCGCCGGGTCGATCGCGCGCGGGTGGTAGAACGCCATGGTGTCGGCGATATGCTGACGCAGCACATCGGCCGAACGGAAATCGGGTGCGGGGCTCGCAGGCAGACGGCTCATGATTGTTCCTGGATCAGGGAATGGACTTCATCGACGCTCGGCATGGCCGCAAACGCGCCCTTGCGCGTCACCGCCAGCGCGCCGACCGCCGCGGCAAAGCGGATCACCTCGGTGATCGCAGCGGCATCGCCGGACAGCTGCTCCAGCGTGGATGCACGCGTCGCCAGCTGAAACAGCAAGCCACCGACGAACGCATCGCCCGCTGCCGTGCTGTCGCGCACCTGCACGCGGAAGGCCGGCACCTGACCCGAATCGGTGCGTGTCTGCCAGTGCACCGGGCCACCACCGTCGGTGACCAGCAACCAGCTGGCCTGGCCCTGCCAGAGCTTGCGGGTGACCGCGCTGGCGTCGCCATCGAGCGTGCCGGCCAGATAATCGAGTTCTTCGCGCGAGAGCTTGACCACATCGGCCAGCGCCAACGCCTCCCACAGCAGTGCAGCCGGGTCCACATCCTGCGGCCACAGCATCGGGCGCAGGTTGAGATCCAGGCTGACGATGGCGCCATCGGCGCGTGCGCGGCGCATGCCGTCCAGCGTGCATTGCGCGATCGCAGGCTCGGTCATGCTGTTGGAACACACATGCAGCACGGCAGCCTGCGTGAAGCCGTCCGCGGCAAAATGCTCCGGCCGGAACAGCAGATCCGCCGCAGGCGGACGGTAGAAACTGAAACTACGTTCGCCGGCTTCATCCAACGCCACGAACGCCAGCGCGGTCTTGGCCTCATCGGTGCGCACGATGCCATCGGTGGCGACACCGGCCTGCTGCAGGCTCTGCAGCAGAAAATCGCCGAACATGTCGCGCCCCAGCATGCCGACGAAATGCGCTGCGCCACCCAGGCGCGCCACCGCGACTGCGACATTGGCCGGCGCACCGCCGGCGTATTGCGCAAACGTGCGCGCCTCATCCGGACCGGCCTGCGGCAGTGCCAGCATGTCGATCAAGGCCTCGCCAAAACACACCACCCGGTTCTTCAAGGCATTCATGCGCGTGCCTCCGCCAGTGCGCCGCGCAGACGCGAACCCCAGATGCCGTAGAACACGATGTACAGGTAGCACACCAGCGGCAGCACGAACGACTCGTGCAGACCGATGCTGTCGGCCAGCAGGCCCTGCAGATACGGCACGATGGCGCCGCCGACAATGGCCATGATCAACAGGCTCGAGGCGCGGCCGGTCAGCGGGCCAAGCCGCTCGATGCCCAGCGTAAAGATGGTCGGGAACATGATCGAATTGAACAGACCGATCGCCACCAGCGCATACACCGCCAGCATGCCGCCGCTGGCCATGGTCAGGCCCAGCAGCAGTGCGTTGATCCCGGCGAACACCGACAACAGCACGCGCGGCGACAACTTGGCCAGCAAGGCCGAACCGATGAAGCGGCCGATCATCGCCAACGTCCAGTACGCCGACACGTAGTGGGTCGCTTCGCGTTCGGTGAACCCGCCGATCTGCGGCAACGAGAAATAGTTGACCATCAGGCTGCCGATCGCCACTTCCGCACCGACATAGAAGAAGATCGCCAATACACCAAAACGCACATGCGGATGCGCCAGCGCATCCAGCAGCGAATGCCTGCTTTCATCCTTCTGCGCGCCCGCATCGGTCAGGGCCGGCAGACGGAACAGGAACACGAAGATCGCCAGCAGAAACAGCACAATGCCCAGACCGATGTACGGCCCCTGCACGGCTTGCGCTTCCTGCACGCGATAGGCCAGTTGCTCGGCTTCCGGCAGCACCTTGAGCTGGTCGCCGCTCATGACGGTGTTGGACAGGATCAGCCAGCCACCGAACAGCGGCGCGATCGCAGTACCCAGCGAATTGAGCGCCTGCGCCAGGGTCAAGCGGCTGGACGCACTGCGCTCCGGGCCCAGCAGCGCGACATACGGGTTGGCCGCCACCTGCAGGATGGTGATGCCGGTGGCCAGCACGAACAACGCGCCGAGAAATGCGCCATAGACGCGCAATTCCGCCGCAGGCCAGAAGCCCAGCGCACCGACCGCGGCAACCGCCAGCCCGGCCACGATGCCTTGCTTGTAGCCAAGCCTGGCCACCAGCCAACCGGCCGGCAGCGACATCAGGAAGTACGCGCCGAAGAAGGTGAACTGCACCAGCATCGCCTGCGCGAAGTTGAGCTCGAACACCGCCTTCAGATGCGGGATCAGGATGTCGTTGAGGCAGGTGAGAAAGCCCCACATGAAGAAGATCGTGGTGACGACCGACAACGCAACGCCGTTGTTGACGGGCGCCTTGTTGCCGCTAGGCACTGTGGACTGCGTGGAAAGGGAAACCATAGGAATTGCCTGGTCAGTGGCCTGAGGCCTTGGTGGGGGAATGGGTGGGGGAATGGGTGGGGGAATCGCTGGGGGAGTGAAGCGGAATCACGGAGCTCAACGCGCTGGCGCTGCTGGCGCGGATCTTCAATTCGACTGCGGCGGTCAGGCGCTGCGATGCAAGGGTGGGACTTCCGATACGCTGCAACACCAGTTGCGCAGCCTGGCGCCCGCGCGCGCGCGGATCTGCGGCCAGCGTGGTCAGCGCGGGCGTGAACAACGCGGCTTCGGCGATATCGTCGAAGCCGGTCACCGCGAAATCGCGCCCCGGCACGATGCCATGCATCGCCAGTGCGGCCATCAGGCCCAACGCGACGCTATCGTTGTAGCAGACCGCCGCAGTTGCGCGATCGTGCTCGGCGCTGTCCAACATGCGACCGGCGCACAGCGCAGCATCCTGTCGATTCGGTGCGGATTCAACGTAATGCACGGCCAGACCGGCGTCGGCCATCGCGCGCGCGTAACCGGCACGGCGTTGCCGGCAGGAACTGGATTCGGCATGGCCACCGAAGAACACGATGCGCCGGTGGCCTTGCGCGATCAGATGCGCGCAGGCAAGCAACGCGCCCTGCTCGTTGTCCAGCGCCAGCAGATCCCAGCCCGCGCCCTCCACTTCGCGGTTGAACAACACCACGTTGTGTTGTCGCCCCAGCACCTGGGTCAGCGCCTGTGCCTGGCTGCCTTCGGCCGGCGACAGGATGATGCCGGCAGGGGTGTGCTCCATCAACGAGGTCAGCACCGCCTGCTGGCGCTGCGTCGATTCGCCGGTGCTACCGAGCAGGGTCACATAACCCGCCGCGCCCAGCGCTTCGTCCACGCCTGCGGCGAATTCGGCAAAGAACGGATTGGACAGATCGTTGATGACCAGCGCGATGCTGGATGAGGTGCGGCAGCGCAGATTGGCCGCAGCACGGTTGTAGACGTAGTGCTGCCGATCCAGTTCGGCCTCCACGCGCGCGCGCGTGCTCGCATGCACCAGCGGGCTGCCGCGCAGCACTAACGACACCGTCGCGCGCGATACGCCGATGGCACTGGCGATATCGCGCAGGGTCACCGCCCCGCGTCCGTTACGACGCGCGTCGCCGTCCTCCGAAGCGGAGGGCGCCGGTTTGGCACGCGTCACGTTGCCGACCTTGCAATGGGAGAAGTGCGCATGCATCTGGCGTCGATTGGATCGATCCAATTAGGCCTTTTCCGGGCACTCAATGCATGCGGCAGTGCAACATGGACAGCGGCCGCGACGCTGCCGCCGCCTTCCATCATGCCATCACTGAAAGGCAATCGACAGGCCGATCCCGCCCTGCCAGTCCGGGCTCTCCGAGGTCAGCCCGCGCAGCACCGAGACATCCAGCTGCATCGCATGCGGCAACTGCCAGGCACCGCCGGCGCCGGCCACGCGCGAATGCTCGCTGCCGGTATCGAAGCCTGCCTCGACATAACTGCTGAAACGCTCGCCGGAAAAGAACGTGTAGTTGGGCGAGAAGGTCCAGGTATGCCCGTCGCTGTCGCGCGCATAGTTGACGTATAGCGCCAGTGCGCGCTGCTGGGCCAGATCCCAGGACGCGGTCACGCCCAGTTCGCGCGCGTAGCCATCACTGAAGGCAGCGCTGCCGGTCGGCACGCTGTAGCTGCCGAGCGCGGCCCAATGAAAGCTATCCGACTGCGACGGCAATGCCACCTTCAGGCCGATATGGCTATCGCCTCCGCCACGCACATGCGCACCGCCACCGTGCTGCCAGTTGTAGCTGTCGCTGCCGACCTGCAGTTCCACGTTCTGGAACAGGCCCAGGCGCAGCACTGTATCGGCGGTGTACTGGGTGATTCGCTGCCCGTCGCTGCGATCGGTACTCGCATCCGGCAGACCCTGCTCCCAGGCGAACACGCCGGGCTGCAGCACTTCGGCGGCAAACGGAATGCCGGGACGGTCGAACGCAGGGGCATCCTCCGTCTGTGCAGCGGCCTGCCCACTCATCCCGCATAACGCAAGCATGGCAGCGGCCAACACCGTGGCGCGCGTCGCCTGCAAACCCGAAGCGCCACGCGCGGTGGAGGCAACCGACGCAACGGCACGGGACTTCAACACGTTCGACAACATAGACATACGCGGCACCATCGGCAGGAGTGGCAGCGACGCAGTGGGCACCATGCCCGGCTGCGTCGACAATAACGCGGCGATGGTGCCGCGCGCGCCGTGACCGGCCCGTGTATCGCCAGCGGCACGTCAACCTTTCCTGAGCAGCCGGTCCTTTATTGAGCCATCGGTGCCGACGCCGGCAAGCCACGCAGATGCGCCGCGAAACCCGGCAGCAGCACACGGTTGCCATACCCGCTCAAGTGGTCGGCATCGAAGAACAGCGGCCGGCCCTGCTGTGTCGGCGCGCACACCTGCGCATCGCACAGCGACGGCAGCGGGTCCCAGATGCTGGCGCCCCCTAGCCCGGATGCGATGCGACGCAATCCATCAAGTGCCGGCGCGCGATAGTCTTCCATCGCCTTGCGCTCGATCTGCATGCCGTTGGCGCAGATCGCATTGCCACGATTGAACCAGTCCGAACATCGGTAAGGCGGTGCCCTGAGCACCGGTTTGGGCGCTTCGAACACAACCAGAACGCCCCGCGCCTGCACCGGTGCCAGCAATGCGATCGTCGCCGCCACCGTCGCATCGCGCTCGCGCTGTGCCGGCTCGCTCTGGAGCGTGGCGATATTGCCGTGCAGGTCGAACAACACGTCCTGCTCGGCCAGCCGCGGCACCCGCAAACCAGGCAGGAACAGCACATCGCCCGCACGCGCCCTGCCCGCCACGTCCTCCAGCGCCGGTCGCAGGAACGCGTCGCAACCTGCGCCCTGACCACCCGGCTGCATCGATGCGACCGCACACCCGGCCACGCCATACATGCGCACGCTGCCGCCTTCCAGCAACGGAAAACGCCGCAGCATTTCGTTATAGGCCAGCGCATGCGAATCGCCGATCACAAAGACCTGGCGCTGGCTGGCCGCAGGACGCGAACACTGCCCGCGCGCGAAGATGCGCACCGGCTGCCCGCCCACCGATGCGTTGCTGGCGATCAGACGGCAGCCCGGCAGCTCCTTGCGCAAGCCGCGCGCATACGCATACCAATCCAGCGGGTGGCGGCTGACCACACTCAACGAGGTATACGGCGTCGACTTGATCACTGCCGATTGCACGCCGACGGCCAGCACCAACGCAGCGAGGCCGGCCATCACCACGCGCATGTTCGACCAGCCACCCATACGCCGATTGCGCCAGAGCAGTTCCACCCAGCGATACGACGCCGCCGCGCAAACGACCGTCAGCACCAGCGCCAGCAGCTTGGCCGCCACCGCATCCAGCCCGATCGTCCAGCGCAGCAGCACCAGCACCGGCCAGTGCCACAGATACAACGAATACGAGATGCGCCCAATCGTCACCACCGGCCTGGCGGACAACACGCGCCCGATCCAGCCCTCGCTGTGCCGATGCAGCAACGCCAACACCACCAGCGTGCCAACCACCGGCCACAGGCCATCGCTCCAGGGCGAATGCCCAGGCCGCGCATTCCACAGTCCGTTGCCGATGGCTGCCAAGGCCAACAGCAACAGCACTGCGCGCAACGGTGCAGGCAGGCCGATGCCTGCTGCGAACACACGCTGCCCGTCGCGGCGGCGCAGCAGTGCCATCAGCTGAAACAACACCACGCCGGCACCCAGTTGCCAAAAGCGTGCGGTGGTCAGATAGAAGGAAGTGACCTCGTGTCCCGGCACCTGCGTGCGCTGCCAGGCATAGCCCAGCGAGGCCGCGCTGGCGAGCGCGAACAGGCCCAGCGACCAGGCACGTCCGGCACCGCCACGCATCCAGGCCAGGAACATCCACGGAAACAGCAGATAGAACTGCTCCTCCACGCCCAGCGACCAGGTCTGCGTATACGGATTGAACTCGGCACGCGGCGAGAAATAATCCTGGCCGACGCTGGCCAACACCCAGTTGCTCAGCCCGAACAAGGCCATGCGTCCGGTCTTGGTGCTGGCTTCGCTCAGCCACGACTCGGGAATGAACAAGGTCGAAAACAGCGCGGTGACCAGCACGCAGACCAGCAAGGCCGGTGCGATACGCCGCAAGCGGCGCGCATAAAACCGCGCCAACTCGGCGGCCACCGCAATGCGCGGTAATCGATCGACCGACGCACTGACCACAAACCCCGAGATAACGAAAAATATATCGACGCCGGTGAAACCACCGGGCAACCAACTGGCGTCCAGGTGATAGGCGATGACCGACAGCACCGCCAATGCACGCAATCCGTCGATATGCGCGAAGTAAGCATTCCCTGTCGCCGAGCGCGTCATCCTGATCCTCGAAGTTTCGTCACTTGCACACAAGCGGCCGACCCTCATCGCGAACGGCCGACCCGCGCACTCTAAAACGCATACGGGCCGGCATGCAGGAAAACTAGATCTCCCGCCTTGACGCATCACCGCATCCACCGGCGGCCACGCAATCGGGTTGACCACCACTCAACAGATGGGCACCCATCAGGTGCCCATGTGCCAACGCAAACCTATCTACGCAGCCTTACCAGACCAGGTCGTCGGGCACCTGGTACTGGGGATCGGCATACGGGTCTTCGCCTGCCGGCGCATTCGGGTCCACCTTCAATGCCACCGATGGCGCGAATACCGCTTCGGCGTCGGCCAGGACCTCGGCAGTCACCAATAGATAACGACCGTTGAGCTGCAACACGCCGAGCTCGCCGGCGTTGAGCGCCTTGAGCTGATCGGCAGTCACGTAGATACGCTTGATCTTGCCGCCATATGGGAAATGCCGGGCGATATCCGCATCGGCGTGATTGAGCCCCTTGTCCTTGAGCAGCTCTTCGAGCTTGGCCTTGGCTTCGCGACGCAGGCGTGCTTCTTCCTGTTTCAGCCGCTCGGCTTCGATGCGCTCGTCCTTCTCGCGTTGCGCGCGGATCGCATAGGCCTTGGCCAGGTCGATGTCCTCACGCGTGCGGGCAGGCCTGGGTCCACGGCGGTCGGCCGTGGACTGCGGCGGACGTTGCGATCCTGCCGGCTTGCCATCGTTGCGACGCTCCGGCCTGCCGTCGTGTTTGCGCTCGCCCTTGCCGTCGGTCACCGCAGCGGCATGCGGCCGCTGCGGTCCCCTGCCCTGACCACCCGGCTTGTTGCCGCCGGGCGCGGGCCTGCCACCGTGGCCATGTTGACGCGCGGCAGGCCGTGCGTCGGGTTTGCGTTCGGGCTTGGGTGCGGACTTGAAGCCCAACCCAAGCAACTGGTCACGTAAGGTATCGCTCATGGCGGTGGCAATCTGCAATCAATAATGCGGAGGCGGCGGTTCATCCGCTGCGTCGGCAAACAACGTGGAGCGCACCTTGCCCAGATCCTCGAGCAGGTGGCGGATCAGTTCGGCATTGCGGGCGCCCGTCAAACGGGCGTCCGCAAGTGCTTCACTCAGTTCATTGAGCGCCTGCTCCTGAAAGGACAGGCGCGTTTCCAGTTCAACCAACCGCGCGTCCAGTTCCTGGTCGCGCGGCGAGAGTTGCTCATGCATGCAACGAACGGCCTCGTCCGATGGCGTAGTAGGCCAGACCTGCGGCTTCGATTTCCTGCGGGTCGTAAAGGTTGCGGCCGTCGAACACCACGTCGTCCTTCAAGGCCTGCTTGATCTTGCCGAAATCCGGGCTGCGGAACTGCTTCCATTCGGTGACCACGACCAGGGCGTCGGCGCCTTCCAGTGCGGCAAATGCCTCGTCGCAGAAGGTCAGGTCGTCGCGCTCGCCGAAGATGCGCTTGGCTTCATGGGTCGCTTCCGGGTCGTAGGCACGCACGGTGGCACCGGCTTCCCACAACTGCTCCATCAGACGGCGACTGGACGCGGCACGCATGTCGTCGGTATTGGGCTTGAACGCCAGGCCCCACACCGCGAAGGTCTTGCCGGCAATGCTGCCGGTGCCTTCGGCGCCGTAATGCCGCTGCACCAGTTCGAACAGGTGCCCCTTCTGCGCGTTGTTGACGCTTTCCACCGCGTTGAGCAGGGTCGGCTCCATGCCGTACTGCTCGGCGGTCTTGGCCAGTGCCTGCACATCCTTCGGGAAGCACGAGCCGCCATAACCGGCGCCGGGATAGATGAAGTGCCAGCCGATGCGCGGATCCGAGCCGATCCCGTTACGCACGTGCTCGACGTCCGCACCGACGCGCTCGGCAATATTGGCGATCTCGTTCATGAAACTGATCTTGGTCGCCAGCATTGCATTGGCCGCGTACTTGGTCAGCTCGGCCGAACGCACGTCCATCTCCACGATGCGGTCGCGGTTGCGGTTGAACGGCGCATACAGACGACGCATGCGGGCAATGGCCGCCGGCTTCTTGGCGCCGATCACGATGCGATCCGGACGCATGCAGTCGGCCACGGCGTCGCCTTCCTTGAGGAACTCGGGGTTGGAGACCACATCGAACTCATGGTCCACGCCGCGTGCGTCCAGCTCTTCCTGGATCGCCACGCGCACCTTGTCGGCGGTGCCGACCGGCACGGTGGACTTGTTGACGACCACCGAAGGGCCATCGATATGGCGACCGACGGTACGCGCAACCGCCAGCACGTACTGCAGGTCGGCACTGCCATCCTCGTCCGGCGGCGTGCCCACGGCGATGAAGGTGATTTCGCCGTGCGCAATCGCCTCGGCCGCATCGGTGGTGAAGCGCAACCGGCCAGAGGCGTGGTTGGCTTTCACCATCGGCTCCAGGCCGGGTTCATAGATGGGAATCACCCCACGATTGAGACCATCAACTTTCGCCTGGTCGATATCCACGCAGATAACGTGATGACCTACTTCCGCCAGACAGGTACCGGTGACAAGACCAACATAGCCGGTACCAAAGATCGCAACTCGCATGGGTGGGGGTACTCCTGTGGGGGATCAGGGAAGGATACCCATCAGTTCGACATCGAACGTCAACGTTGCATCTGGTCCGATCGGCCCCCCCTGCGTGCCGTTCGGGCCATAGGCCAAGTTGGATGGAATCCAGAAACGGTATTTCGAACCGACCGGCATCAACGCGACGCCCTCGGTCCAACCTGCAATGACTTGATTCAGACCGAACTCCGCCGGCTGGCCGCGCTGGTAGGAGCTGTCGAACACCTGCCCGTTGAGCAGCTTGCCTTCATAGTTCACGCGCACCGTGTTGGTGGGCATCGGACGCTCGCCGCTGCCCTGGCGCAGCACCATGTACTGCAGGCCCGACGCGGTGGTGATCACGCCCTTTTCGGTCTTGTTCTTGGCCAGGAAGGCATTGCCTTCCTCGCGATTCTTGGCACCGGCAGCACCCTGCTTGGCAGAGGCGAACGCCTGCATGGTGGCAGCGGCTTCCTGCTGGGTCAGACGCGTGGTGCCCTTGGCGAACACGGTGCGCACCGCTTCCATCAGGATCGACAGGTCGATCTCGTCCTTGATGCCGGCCAGCGACGGACCGACCGCGCGGTCGCCGAGCATCAGGCCGACATTTTCCTTGGACGGTGCGGCCGGCGCGCTACCCGGCGCCATGCCCGGGACCTGCTGGCCGTTACGCGCCGCCAGCGCGGTGCGCAGTGCGGTGTCGGTGGCCTGGGTCTGCTCGTCGGACAACAGCGGCTTGCCGCCCTTGAATGCATTCTCGATGGCGCGTTGCAGTGCGCTCACATCGATGTCCTGGGCAATCGGCTCGAACGAACGTGCCACGTCCATACCGATGGCGTAGCTGACGTTGTCGCGCGTGCTCTTCTCAGACGATGCATTCAAAACTGGCTTCTCCTTGGTGGCCGCTGCGGCCGGTTGCTGCGACATCGCCGGCATCGATGCCGACAGTGCCACCATCAGTAGCGACGCCGCCGCGCCGCGCTTTCCCATCTTCATTCGATGCACTTCCCGAAAGTGAAAAGACACGCCGACGCCGGCGCTGAATGCGCATTGTCGCATGTGCGCGTGACCTTGCGAGCGCCGTGCTCAGCGCGACGGCGCGTTGAGCTCGCGTTCGATTGCCGCCAGCACGCTCGGATCGTCCGGTTTGATCTTGCTGGGGAACTGCGCCACCACCCGTCCATTGCGCCCGATCAGATACTTGTGGAAGTTCCAGCCCGGCGCCACACCGGTGGCCTGGGTCAGGCGCTGATACAGCGGCGTGGCCTGTGCACCCAGCACATGCACCTTCTCAAACATCGGGAACTTGACGCCATAGGTCAGCGTGCAGAATTCCTGGATCTGCTTCTCAGATCCGGGTTCCTGCCCCTGGAAATCGTTGGACGGAAAGCCCAGCACCGAAAAACCGCGGCTGCCGAAGCGCTGGTTGAGCGCCTCCAGCCCTTCGTACTGCGGCGTGTAGCCGCACTTGCTGGCGGTATTGACCACCATCAGGACCTTGCCACCGTAGGTACGGTTCAGGTTGATTGGCGCCTTGCCGGCCAGCGGCCGGTAATCCAGATCCAGCACCGGCGCGCCGGCGGCCAGCGCCGAGACGGAGAAAAAGCCAGCGAATACAACGACCAGCAGACGCTTGAGCAACATGAGCGATCCCTTTCGATAGGTCCGGGCCACCCGCCGACGCGGGGTGCCATCAGTTGGGTATGACAGGCAGTTGACTGCCTGCGTGTCGGTGTTATAGTTGAATACAACACCAGTCATCCAACGCAGGGGAAAGCATGAACAGCACACGCTTCACGCGACCAGCTCCATTGCTGCTGTTCGGCAGCGCCCTGTTCGCCATTGGTTGCCTGGGAGCCGCTTCCAGTCAGGTCACGGAGTCCGGCGCCGATTATGGCGTGTCGGAGGCGGTTACGGAAAACGCGACAACTCCCCCCGAGGCGCGCACCCGGCCCAGCCGGCACCTGCGCGCTTCGCTGTCGATGCCCTATTTCTCCTTCGCGCAGGTTCTGCGCCCACGGAGCTGACCATGAACGACATCCAATGGAGCGACGGCGCTCCCATCTACCGCCAACTCAAGGAACGGGTGATTGCCATGATGCTCGATGGAATCCTCAAGCCTGGCGACGCCCTGCCCTCGGTACGGCAGGTGGCGGCCGACTACCAACTCAATCCCATCACCGTCTCGCGCGCCTACCAGGAACTGGCCGACGAGAACCTGGTGGAGAAACGCCGCGGCCTGGGCATGTTCATGACCCCGGAGGCCGCACAGAAATTGCGCGGCAGCGAGCGCGAGCGTTTCCTGAATGAAGAATGGCCCGCAGTGCTGGAACGCATCCAGCGCCTGGGACTGTCCATCGACGATCTGTTGCCACAGGGAAAAACACCATGACCGCCGTCTCCTCCGACCATGTGGTCGACGCACGTGGCCTGCGCAAGGCTTACAAGCATCGGCTCGCGCTGGACAACACCAGCTTCACCATCGCCGCCGGGCGTATCGTCGGCCTGATCGGCCCCAACGGCGCCGGCAAGACCACTGCGCTCAAGGCGGTACTGGGGCTGACCGATTTCGATGGCGACCTGAGCGTGCTCGGCATGGATCCGCGCACCCAGCGCAACGCACTGATGAACGAGGTCTGCTTCATCGCCGACGTGGCGGTACTGCCGCGCTGGCTGCGGGTTGGCGAGGCGATCGACTTCGTCGCCGGCGTGCACCCGCGCTTCGATCGCGCCAAGTGCGAGCGCTTCCTGGCCAATACGCAGCTCAACCGCAAGTCGCGGGTGCGCGAGTTGTCCAAGGGCATGATCGTGCAGCTGCATCTGGCGCTGGTGATGGCCATCGATGCCCGCATCCTGGTGCTGGACGAGCCGACCCTGGGCCTGGACATCCTGTATCGCAAGCAGTTCTACCAACGCCTGTTGGAGGACTACTTCGACGAGCAGAAGACCATCATCGTCACCACCCATCAGGTCGAAGAGATCGAACACATCCTCACCGATGTGATGTTCATCCGCGACGGCCGCATCGTGCTGACCGCCGACATGGAAAACGTGGCCGAGCGGTACACCGAAGTGCTGGTGGGTGCCGAGCATCTCGACGCCGCCAGAGGCCTGCAGCCGATCGACGAGCGCAGCCTCCCGTTTGGCAAGACCGTGATGCTGTTCGATGGCGTGCCGAAAGCGCAGCTCGCCCGTTTTGGCGAAACCCGCAATCCCGGCCTTGCCGACCTGTTCGTTGCGGTCATGAAGGGGACCTACGCATGAATGCACTCACCCACCAAGCTTCTCCCGCACGCACGTTCGGCTGGCTGCTCAAACGCGAGTACTGGGAACACCGTGGCGGTTTCGTCTGGGCACAGATCATCACCGGCGGCATCGCGGTGTTCTTCGCGCTGCTGGGCGCGGTGATCGGCGCGATCAGCGCGCGTCGCAACATGATCGGCGACAGCATCACGATGGACGATCTGGCCGAATACACGCGCACCCTGGGCCAGGTCGGCGACGGCCTGTTGCTCGGCGGCATCGGCATCGCCTCGGTGGTCCTGGCGTTCGTGGTGTTCTTCTATTCGCTGGGCAGCCTGTACGACGACCGCCGCGACCGCAGCGTGCTGTTCTGGAAATCGCTGCCGGTGTCCGATGTGCAGACGGTGCTGTCCAAGGCCGCCTGGGCGCTGCTGCTGGCGCCGCTGGTCGCCATCGTGATCGGCGTGCTGGTCGGCCTGGCACTTTGGCTGATCGCCATCGTGGGCGCCTCGATCGCTGGCGTCCCCAGCCCCTGGGCCCTGGCGACCCATTCGCACCCGTTCGCGTTGCTGTGGCTGTTGCTGAAGACCGTGCCGATGAGTCTGCTGTGGGCGTTACCGACGGTGGGCTGGCTGATGTTCTGCTCGGCCTGGGCCACCAGCAAGCCGTTCCTGTGGGCGGTGCTGTTCCCGCTGTTGGCCTGCGTGATGCTGAGCATCCTCTCGGCGATGCCGGGTATCTCGCTGCCGATCGGCTGGATCTGGTACATCGTCGGCTACCGCGGCCTGCTCAGCGCCCTGCCCGGCACCTGGTCGCCGCGCGCGGTCAGCGGCAACCTCGACAGCAGCGCGATGCAGAACCCCAGCGATCTGGTGCAGTGGGCGCTGCAGCACACCGACAGCGCACGGGTCTACGGCAATCCGGACATCTGGATCGGCGCTGCAATCGGCGTTGCCCTGATCGCCGCCTCCATCTACCTGCGCCGTCGGCGCTCCGAAGCCTGAAGGACATCCCATGCGTCGTCTGCTGAGTCTGGCCATCCTGTTCGCCGTGCCCGGCGCTGCGTTCGCCGAGGAGCAATGCAAGTTCTCCGAACCGCGCAGCCTGGAGTTGAAACTGAGCGGAGTGAAGTCGGTGCTGTTCGAGGTCGGCTCCAACGATCTGCATCTGGACGCTGCGCCGGGCAACGGCGGGCGTTTGGGCGGCCGCGCCTGCGCCGCCAGGGCCGAGCTGCTCAAGGGCCTGACCGTCACCCAGAAGCGGGTCGGCGACAAGCTGGTGGTGACGCTGGCCGACGACCGCCCGCTGCGCATCTCCATCGGCGACAGCTATTCGTACCTGGACCTGCGCGGCAGCGTGCCGGACACGCTGCTGGTGCAATTCGACGTGGGCTCCGGTGACGCCGAGATCAGCGGCGCTGCCGCCGTGAGTGCCGATGTCGGTTCCGGCGACATGGCCATCCGCCGCACCAGGGGCCGGGTCACCGCCAAGGTCGGTTCCGGCGATATCGAACTGGAAGAGATGGGGTCGCTGCGCGTGCTGGCGGTCGGCTCGGGCGATCTCAAGGCCAGGCAGGTGCATGGCGCGGCGGAGGTCGGCAAGGTCGGTTCGGGCGACGTCAAGCTGCGCGGCGTAGCAGGCAACGTCAAGTTCGGCACGATCGGCTCCGGCGATGTCGACATCGACGATGTGCAAGGCGATGTCGGCGTGGAAGCGGTCAACTCCGGCGCCCTGAGCGTGCACAAGGTGCGCGGCGACGTCAGCGTCGCGCATAAGGGCAGCGGCGATATCGACGTCAGCGATGTGGCCGGCACCACCCGCGTGCCGACCGACAACTGACCACTGCATTGACCATTCAAGAGGGGGACGGCTGATGAAACTGTTGATTTGTGCGGTACTGGTGGGCGCGCTGCTGGTCGGCTGCGGCAAGTCCGAACCCACGGTCGTGGTGTCGGGCAAGACCAACGCGAACGGGGTGATCTTCAACGGCAAGAGCCTGACGCTCCACCGCGACGGCCTGCCCGCGGCCACCATCGGCGTGGATGGCGCGCTCAGCATCGCCGGCAAGCCGGTGAGCCTGAACGATGCGCAGCGCCAGGCGATGCGCGGTTTCTACGTGCAGATCCAGGGCGTCGCCGATAAAGGCATCGACATCGGCACACAGGGCGCGGCCTTCGGTGCGCATGCCGCCGGCGAAGCGCTCAAGGGCGTGCTCAGCGGCAACACCGACCAGATCGGCGACAAGATCGAAGCGCAGGCGGAAACCTTCAAACACACTGCGATGCAGATCTGCGATCAGCTGGCCAAGCTGCGCAACGCGCAGGACGCCGCCGCGCAACTGGTGCCGGCATTCGCGCCGTACTCGACCCTCAGCCAGCACGATATCGACGACTGCCGCAAGTAAGCGCGGCCTTGATCGCCGCTGCGCCCACATCGACGGGCGCAGCGGCTGACCGGAAACCGGATGGATCGTCACACCGATTACTGCGCGCACGCCAGGCACACAACATCGGCCTGCGACATCTTGTCAGCCGCGCCATGTGCCGCAGGCACCGATCGGCTGGCCGGAGCGGGATTACACTAGTGCGCTCCCCTGAATCCGGCGACCCCATGAACAAGTTGGTGATGCTCTGCATGGCGCTCCTGCTATGCGCCCTGACCGCCTGCGGCGACCAGTCGTCGCGGCGCGCCGAACGCGGCAAGCCGCGCGTTGCCATCACCACCCAGTCGGTGATGATCCGCCGCCCACCGGCCGCCAATGCGGAAATCACCCCGGACGGCACGCTGAAGATCGACGATATCGCGCTGCCGCAGAAAGAGCCGACGCGCGCCAAGTTGCAGCTGCTGTTCGGGCACCTGCAGATGCTGCGCCAGCAGGCCGTCAACGAGGCTGGCGCGGATCCGGAATACAAGTCGATCAAGCTGACGGCCACGCCGGAGATCCAGAAGCTCAGCGGCGAATTGCTGGATGAAATCCCGTCGCTGCAGCCGTATCGCGAGAGCTTCGGCAACGTGCAGGCCGAGCGGCACTGAGTCCTGGCGACGCCGCGGATTCGCGCAAACCCATGTAGGAGCGCACCTGGGCGCGACGTGGCTGTATCGACAACGCCCATCGCGCCCAGGTGCGCTCCTACGTGCGCCCACTGCGGTGGTCAGCCACCGCCGCCCGTGCTGCCGGCCTGGATGCCACCGCGGGTCAGCGCAGCCGGATCCAGCAAACGGCGCAGATCCGCCTCAGTGAGCCCGCTGTCTTCCAGCGCCACGTCCAGCACCGGGCGCTGTTCCTTGTAGGCACGCTTGGCGATCGCCGCTGCCTTCTCGTAGCCGATGATGGGGTTGAGCGCGGTGACCAGGATCGGATTGCGGTCCAGTGCCTCGCGCACGCGCTCCTGGCGCACCTTCAACCCGGCAATCGCGCTATCGGCCAGCAGCCGCGCCACATTGCCCAGCAAGTTGATCGAATCCAGCAGGTTGTAGGCGATCAACGGCAGCGTCACGTTCAACTGGAAGTTGCCGGTCTGCCCGGCCACGGTGATCGCGGTGTGGTGGCCGATCACCTGTGCGCAGGCCATCACGGTGGCTTCGGGAATCACCGGGTTGACCTTGCCCGGCATGATCGAACTGCCCGGCTGCAGCGCCGGCAACTCGATCTCGCCCAGCCCGGCCAGGGGGCCGGCATTCATCCAGCGCAGGTCGTTGGCGATCTTGATCAATGCCACCGCCAGCGCATTGAGCTGACCGGACAACTCCACCGCGTCGTCCTGCGCAGCCAGGCCTTCGAACTTGTTGTCGGCACTCTCGAACTTGAACTTGCTCAAGCCCGACAAGGCCTTGGCCACCTTGCCGCCAAAACGCGGATCGGCATTGATGCCGGTGCCGATCGCGGTGCCGCCCAGCGGCAGCCGGCGCAGGCGCTTGAGGGCATCGTCGATGCGCTCCTGCGCCGAACTCAGCTGCGCCGACCATGCACCGAATTCCTGGCCGAAGGTCAGCGGCATCGCATCCATCAGATGCGTGCGCCCGGTCTTGACCACCTTGTCCAGCCCCTTGCCGCGCTTGTCGATGGTCTTGCGCAGATGCTTGAGCGCCGGCTGCAGGTGCTCCTGCACCGCCAGCAACGCCGACACCCGGATCGCGGTGGGCACCACGTCGTTGGAACTCTGCCCGAGATTGACGTGATCGTTGGGATGCACCGCGTCCTTGCCGGCGCGCGTGGCCAGCGTGGCGATCACCTCGTTGGCATTCATGTTGGACGAGGTGCCCGAGCCGGTCTGGTAGACGTCGATCGGAAACTGCGCGTCATACGTGCCGTCGGCGACCTGCAGCGCCGCGTCCTGCACGGCCTTGCCGATCGACTTGGGCAGCAGCCCGAGTTCGGCATTGACGCCGGCCGCAGCGGCCTTGATCAGCCCCAGCGCGCGGATGAAGCCGCGCGGCATCGGCTGGCCGGACACCGGAAAATTCTGCACGGCACGCTGGGTCTGCGCGCCCCACAAGGCATCGGCGGGCACCTGCAGCTCACCCATGCTGTCGTGTTCGGTCCTGAAACGTTCGCTCATCTGCACTCTCCGCACATGGTTGGTTTGTGGTGATGGATGGCTGGCAGCGGGCGTGCCCACGCTGGCGAGGCTGCCTACGATACTCGCTCGCAGCGTTGCGACCGTGTCGTCGCAAGCCCTGGGCTAGACTGCCCGATGATCCATACGAGGTACCACGCCGCCATGGGCGACGACCCTGACTGTAGAAACGCATCGTTTGCGTCTTGCTTGCTTGCACATCGCCCCGGCACCGACGCGCAGCCGCTGACATACCGCGGGTCTGCCGCTACGCGCCATGGAGGCGGACGCCATGTTGGGTAACGTGCTGCTGTTGTTAGTCGCACCGCTGCTGGTGCTGTTGAACGGCTTCTTCGTCGCCGCCGAGTTCGCGCTGGTCAAGCTGCGCCACACGCAGGCGGTGGGCCTGGCGCAGAACAACGGTTGGCGTGGGCGGTTGTTGCTCGGGGTACATGCGCATCTGGATGCCTACCTGTCGGCGTGCCAGCTCGGCATCACCCTGGCCTCGCTCGGCCTGGGCTGGGTCGGCGAGCCGGCCTTCGCGCATCTGCTGCAGCCGTTGTTCGATACCGCCGGCCTGTCGCCGGAAGCGGCACAGTTCACCGCACTGGCGATCGCCTTCAGCCTGATTTCGTTCCTGCACATCGTGCTGGGCGAACTGGCGCCCAAGACCATGGCGATCCGCCGCCCGGAGCGGATGTCGCTGTGGACCGCCGCGCCGCTCTACGTGTTCTATTGGCTGATGTACCCGGCGATCTGGGTGCTCAACACCAGCGCCAACCGCCTGCTGCGGGTGCTGGGCTGGGGCGATGTGGAGCACCAGTCGCATCGCTATTCGCGCGAGGAGCTGATGCTGATCGTCGGCCGCCAGGATCCCAACGCCGCCACGCCCGATCACGGGCTGGCCCTGATGAGCCATGCACTGGAACTGCCCGACCTGGTCGCCGGCGACCTGATGCGTCCGCGCGAGCACCTGCGCAGCCTGCGCGAAGGCATGACGCTGGAATCGGTGCTGGCCGAGTTCAGCGAGTCGCGCTACAGCCGCTACCCGTGGTTCGACGCCGATGGCGAGCAGGTGCTGGGCATCCTGCATACCAAGGATCTGTTGGTGGCGATGGCACGCAGCCAGGATCTGGACGATCTGCGCCCGTTGCTACGCCCGCCCACCCTGCTGACCCTGGAAACCCCGATCCCCAGCGCGCTGGAGCAGTTCCGCACCGGCACCACCCATCTGGCGCTGTGCGTGGGGGAGGAGGGCCGCATCCTGGGCTTTTTCACCCTGGAAGACCTGCTGGAAGTGGTGGTCGGCGAGATCGAGGACGAGCACCGCCACGTGGTACGCGATGCCCCGATCCGCAGCCAGGATGGCTCGCTGCTGGTGGCCGGCAGCACCTCGATCTTCCGCCTGGAACGTCTGCTGGGCCAGGACCTGAGCGCGCCGGACCACGTCAATTCGGTCGGCGGGCTGATCGTGCACCAATTGCAGCGGCTGCCCGAAGAAGGCGAAACCCTGGAGCTGGACGGCCACGCACTGACGGTGCGGCGCATGGCCGGGCACCGGATCCAGGCCATCACGGTGCGGCCAATCGGCGAAGCCGGCGCTGGGGCGGCGTAGAATACGCACCCCCGCCAGCCTCCCAGTGCCCTGCCCATGTCGGATTCCGCCCTGCTCGCCCTGTCCCCGCTCGACGGCCGCTACGCTTCCAAAGTGGATGCGCTGCGCCCGATCTTCTCCGAATACGGCCTGATCAAGGCGCGGGTCAAGGTCGAGATCGAATGGCTGCTGGCATTGGCCGCCGAGCCGGGCATCGCCGAGCTGGCGCCATTCTCGGCCGCCGCCACCCAGACCCTGCGCCGCCTGGCCGACGACTTCAGCGTCGGCGATGCCGCGCGGGTCAAGCAGATCGAGCGCACCACCAACCACGACGTCAAGGCGGTGGAATACTTCATCAAGGAACAGCTCAAGGACGATGCCGAGCTGGGCCCGGCACTGGAATTCGTGCATTTCGCCTGCACCAGCGAGGACATCAACAACCTCAGCTATGGCCTGATGCTGGAACAGGCGCGCCGCGAGGTGCTGCTGCCCACGCTGGACGGCATCACCGCCAGCCTGCGCACCCTCGCCCATGCCCAGGCCGGCCAGCCGATGCTGTCGCGCACGCATGGCCAGACCGCCTCGCCCACCACGCTGGGCAAGGAAATCGCCAATGTGGTCGCGCGCCTGGAGCGGCAGCGCAAGCAGATCGCCGCGGTCGAACTCACCGGCAAGATCAACGGCGCGGTCGGCAACTACAACGCGCACCTGGTGTCGTACCCGGAGCTGGACTGGGCCGCGTTCGCGCAGCGCTTCGTCGAAAGCCTGGGCCTGGTGTTCAACCCCTACACCACCCAGATCGAGCCGCACGACAACGTGGCCGAAATCGGCGACGCCAGCCGCCGCGTCAACACCATCCTGATCGACCTGTCGCGCGACATCTGGGGCTACATCTCGCTGGGCTACTTCAAGCAGAAGCTCAAGGAAGGCGAAGTCGGCTCCTCGACCATGCCGCACAAGGTCAACCCGATCGACTTCGAAAATGCCGAAGGCAACTTCGGCATCGCCAATGCGCTGTTCGAACACTTTTCCGCCAAGCTGCCGATCAGCCGCTGGCAGCGCGACCTCACCGACTCCACCGTGCTGCGCGCGCTCGGCACCGCGTTCGGCCATACCCAGGTCGCGCTGGATTCGCTG
The DNA here is from genome assembly GCF_056725185.1 of Xanthomonas sp. NCPPB 3218. NCBI lineage: Bacteria > Pseudomonadati > Pseudomonadota > Gammaproteobacteria > Lysobacterales > Lysobacteraceae > Xanthomonas > Xanthomonas sp. NCPPB 3218. The sequence goes on along the minus strand of NZ_CM161516.1, from coordinate 1,822,484 downwards.
GCCAAGGGCCTGGGCAAGCTGACCGTCAATCCCGAACGCCTGGATGCCGATCTGGATGCGGCCTGGGAAGTACTGGCCGAAGCCGTGCAGACGGTGATGCGTCGCCACGGCCTGCCCAACCCCTACGAGCAGCTCAAGGCGCTGACCCGCGGCCAGGGCATCACTGCCGCGTCCATGCAGGCCTTTGTCGAGAGCCTGCAGTTGCCGGAGCAGGACAAGCAGCGGCTGCGGGCGCTGACGCCGGGTGCCTACACCGGGCTGGCCGAACAGCTGGCGCGCGCGATCTAAGCAGCGGTATCCATCCACCGGTATCACGCCCTTGTATCCAGCTGTCAGGAGTATTGCCATGGCATTGCGCGCGCTGCTGTCTGTCTCCCTGCTTGCGTCGGTGGCCTGCGGATTGCTGGCCTGCGGGAAGCAGGCCACTCCCGACTCGCAGCCCGACTCCGCCGCTGCCGTGCCGCGCGCGCCGGCCGGCGTGACGGCCGCACCGGTTCCGTCTGTTCCGTCTGTTCCGTCTGTTCCGTCTGTTCCGTCGGTTCCGTCGGTTCCGAGCATGGACGGCGCCACCCAGGTCGCCAGCAATGGCGAGCGGCCGACACTGATGGTCACCTCGACCAGCGGCACGGTCAGCTGCGACGGCCATAACGTCGATCTGACCGGCCAGAACGCCAATCTGGCCCTCAAGGGTGACTGCGGCACGATCGCAGTGCTGGGCCAGCATGCGATCGTGCAGATCGAGCGCGCCGAGGCAGTGCGCATGGTCGGCAACGATGCCCAGGTCACCCTCGCCGGCGATGCCAGCACCATCGAACTGTTCAGCCGCACCTCCACGCTCAAGGCCGGCCGCATCGGCACGCTGCTGGTGCCGGGCGACGACAACCAGGTACAGGCGCAGGCGATCGCCTCCGCCACGCTGCACGGCCGCGGCAACCGCATCACCCAGCAATCCGGCACTGCGATGGTCAACGACTACGGCAGCAACAACCAGATCTCCACCCGCTGATCTGCTGACACCGAGACACCCAGGTGCATCCCCGGCCGTGCATGGCCCGGACGCGCACCGCAACCTCACCGCGACACCCGCATGCAAGGCAGCGCATGGCGGGCTGGGCGACAATAAGCCACCTCGCCGGCCGCACCGCGCCGGCCCTCCAGTCGGACCCGTGACACCATGAAAAAGACCCCCACAAAAAAGATCGCCGCCAGGAAAGGCGCGCCACTGCCCTTCGAGATCCACGCCACCCGCGACCAGCCGCTGGGCATGCCGGTCGAGCGCTTCCTGCGCAACTACTGGCACAAGCATCCGCTGCTGATCCGCAACGCGTTTGCGGACTTCCAGTCCCCGCTGCAGCCCGAAGACCTGGCCGGCCTGGCCTGCGAAGACGGCGTGCTGGCACGCCTGATCAGCCACGACCGCGCCACCGACGACTGGAACGTGCGCACCGGCCCGTTCCAGGAAACCGACTTCCCCGGCCTGCCCGACCATGACTGGACCCTGCTGGTGCAGGACGTGGACAAGTGGGACGCCGACGTACGCGCACTGCTGGAACAGTTCCGCTTCCTGCCGCGCTGGCGCATCGACGACATCATGATCAGCTTCGCCGCCACCGGCGGCTCGGTCGGCGCACACGTCGACCATTACGACGTGTTCCTGCTGCAGGGCCAGGGCCACCGCCGCTGGCAGATCGACGCACGCGCGCAGCAGGGCCGCAAGGCCGCGCCGCTGGCGTTCCGCGACGATGTCGAGCTCAAGCTGCTGCGCGACTTCAAGCCCACCCACGACTGGGTGCTGGGCCCGGGCGACATGCTGTACCTGCCGCCGCTGGTGCCGCACCACGGCGTGGCCGAAGACGCCTGCCTGACCTTCTCCATCGGCACCCGCGCGCCGTCCTCGGCCGAGCTGATCGGCGACTACCTGGACACCTTGATCGCCGATGCCGACGAGGCCGTGCGCTATCACGACGAAGACCTCAAGGTGCCGGCCGATCCGTACGAGATCGACGTCACCGCGATGAACCGCGTGGTCGAAGCGCTCAACGCGCTGCGCATGAACGATCCGGATCGCCTGGGCGACTGGTTCGGCCGCTTCATGACCACCTACCGCGCCTCCGGCGACGTGGTGCCGGCACCCGAACCGATTCCCCGCGAGGCGGTCGAGCAGGCGCTGGAAGAAGGCGTGCTGCTGCACCGTCACCCCTGGTCGCGGCTGGCCTGGCGGCGCGCCAAGCGTGGCGCCACCCTGTTCTGCAGCGGCCTGGAATTCGCGCTGTCGGCCAAGGATGCCGCGCGTCTGGCCGCAGCCGAAGAGATCGACGGCACGCTGTATGCGCAGCTGTCCAACCGTGGCCGCGAGGTGGTGCTGGAGCTGCTGGCGCAGGGCCATTACCAGCGCGCCCACGAGGACGCGGAGGACGACATCGAGGACATCGACGACGACCAGGGCCACGTCCTGAGCCTGTCGGGCGACCATGACCATGACGATGCCGACGCCGGGGCCGACACGCCGGACGCGGATGACGAGATCGACGCCGAAGCCGACGTCGAGCAGGTCGCCGATGCCGCGGACGGCCCGGCCCAGGCTGAGGAGGCCGAACAAGGCGAGGATGCCGACCAGGGCGACGACAGCGGGCTGGCCGACGACGACGCGGCATCGGACGCTGGCGACGACGACGGGTCCGACCAGCGCGCATGAGTTCCCACGCCGGGCTGCAGATCGTTTCGCTGGATGCGGCGTCCGACGCCGCAACCCTGCGTGCGCTGCGCCTGGCCTGCGGCACCGGCAGCACCGAGGACAGCGCTGCCGACTGGGACGCCCTGGACCCGCTCAGCCTGCACCTGGCGCTGCGCAACGAGGACGGCCAGTTGGTCGGCTCGGTGCGGCTGACGGCGGATCGGCGCATCGACCGGCTCGGCGTGCTGCCGGGCTGGCGCCGCCGCGGCCTGGCCGACCGGTTGCTCGCAGCCGCCGTCGCCACCGCGCAACAACGCGGCTGGCCCGGCCTGCAAACCCGCGTGAACACAGACGCCGAGGCTGTGTTCGCACGCCTGGGCTTCCTGCCGGACACCTCTTCCGACCGGCACCCCGCTAGCGCCGCAACGGCGGGCGATCGTCCGGGCAGGCCGCTGCACCGCCGTCTCGACGGCCCGATGGCGGTGGACGACCTGCGCGCGGCCCTGGCCGCCACCACCGGCCTGCTGTGCGCCGCACGCCGCCAGGTGCTGATCTATACGCGGGCACTGGATCCGCCGCTGTTCGACGACGCCGCAGTGCTTGATGCACTGCGCCGCTTTGCCACCGCCCGCCACGACAAGCGCGTGCAGGTGCTGGTGCAGGACACTGCCGTCGCGGGCGCCAACAGCAGCGCGATGCTGCGGCTGGCCCAGCGCCTGCCCAGCGTGTTCCGCTTCCGTGCGGTCAGCGATCCGGTCGATGCCAGCTACGCGTCGGCCTATGTGGTGGGCGATGACGCCTACTACTTTCGTCCAACAGGCCATCGCTTCGACGATGGCGAAACCTGGCTGTCGGGCGCGGCGCGCAGCCGCCAGCTGGAGCGCGAATTCGCGCAGATATGGGAGCGCAGCGCGCTTTGGAACGAACCACGCGCACTCGGCATCTGAGACCGCAGCGCCCTTCGCACGTAGGCGCCAGGCGCTTGCACCTACCCGTCCGGTCAGCTGGCAGACGCCCCCTCACTAGCGCAAGGGGGTATAATTTTTCGAGATTTGAGACCGACCGACAGGGCATCTCGCCCCGCCGCTTCCGCACAATCATCCCCACAGCAGACCCGACTTACCATCGTGGATAATCTCCTAAAGCAGTTCGCACAGTCATCGCAGCTCGCCGGCGGCAACGCCGCCTATATCGAGGATCTGTACGAGCAGTACCTCGTCGCCCCGGACAGTGTTGACCCGAAGTGGAAGAGCTATTTCGATGGCTTCAAGGGTCGCGATGCCGGTGATGTGCCGCACTCGGCAGCCATTGCCCACATCCTCACCGCCTCCAAGCAGGCTGCCAACGCCGGCACCGGCGCAGCGGCCAGTGACGAGCGCGAGCGCAACGTCGGCCGCCTGATCACCGCCTACCGTGCGCGTGGCCACCTCGGCGCGCAGCTCGATCCGCTCGGCCTGACCCCGCCGGTCAACCCGCCCGACCTGGACCTGCCGTTCCACAGCCTGTCGCAGGCGGATCTGGACAGCGAGTTCAGCACCGGCGGCGTCGGCGGCCAGCCGCGCATGAAGCTGAAGGACCTGCTGGCCCGCCTGAAGGCGACCTACGCCAGCACCATCGGCGCAGAGTTCATGCACATCCAGGAGTTCGACCAGCGCCAGTGGATCTACAAGCGCCTGGAAGATGCCGGCGGCAAGATCGCCGGCGACGCGGCCAGCCGCAAGCGCACGCTGGAGCGGCTCACCGCCGCCGAAGGCCTGGAGCGCTACCTGCACACCAAGTACGTCGGCCAGAAGCGCTTCTCGCTGGAAGGCGGCGACGCGCTGATCCCGATGATGGACGAGATCATTCGCCAGTCCGGCAACGATCAGGTCAAGGACATCGTGATCGGCATGGCCCACCGCGGCCGCCTCAACGTGCTGGTCAATACGCTGGGCAAGAACCCGCGCAAGCTGTTCGACGAGTTCGAAGGCAAGTTCGAGCACGCCCACGACGACCGCGCCCACACCGGCGACGTCAAGTACCACATGGGCTTCTCGGCCGACATCGCGGTCGGTGGCGACAAGCAGGTGCATCTGGCGCTGGCCTTCAACCCCTCGCACCTGGAAATCGTCGACCCGGTCGTGGTCGGCAGCGTGCGTTCGCGTCAGGAGCGCTTCGGCGATGCCGAGCGCAAGAGCGTGCTGCCGATCCTGATCCACGGCGATGCCGCATTCGCCGGCCAGGGCGTGGTGATGGAACTGTTCCAGATGTCGCAGGCGCGCGGTTTCGCCGTCGGCGGCACCGTGCACATCGTGGTCAACAACCAGATCGGCTTCACCACCAGCGCCCGCGACGACGCCCGTTCCACGCTGTACTGCACCGACGTGGCCAAGATGATCGGCGCGCCGGTCTTCCACGTGAACGGCGACGACCCGGATGCGGTGATGTTCGTGTCCAAGCTGGCCTACGAATTCCGCCAGCAGTTCAAGAAGGACGTGGTCATCGACCTGGTCTGCTACCGCCGTTGGGGCCATAACGAGGCCGACGAACCGGCAGCGACCCAGCCGGTGATGTACCAGACCATCCGCAAGCACAAGACCACCCGCGAGCTGTACGCCGCCAAGCTGGAAAGCGACGGCGTGCTGAGCGCCGACGAGGCCAAGGCGCTGGTCGATGGTTACCGCAACAAGCTCGATTCGGGCGAATACACCACCGAACTGGCGACGCGCAAGCCGGACGAATTCGCCATCGACTGGTCCAAGTATCTGGTCGGCACCGCTGCCGATCCGGTCGACACCCGCGTCAAGCGCGAGCAGCTGGACCGTCTGGCCAAGCTGATCACCACGATTCCGGAAGGCGTCGAGCTGCATGCGCGCGTCGGCAAGATCTACGACGACCGCGTCAAGATGGCCGCCGGCGAGCAGGCCGGCGACTGGGGCTTTGCCGAAAACCTGGCCTATGCCACCTTGCTGGCCGAAGGCCACAAGCTGCGCCTGGTCGGCCAGGACGCCGGTCGCGGCACGTTCTTCCACCGTCACGCGATCCTGCATGACCAGAAGACCGACAGCTACCACCTGCCGCTGCGCCAGCTGGTGCAGAACCCCGAAGACGCCACCATCATCGACTCGCTGCTCAGCGAAGAAGCCGTGATGGGCTTCGAATACGGCTACTCCACCACCGACCCGAATGCGCTGTGCATCTGGGAAGCGCAGTTCGGCGACTTCGCCAACGGCGCGCAGGTGGTGATCGACCAGTTCATCGCCGCTGGCGAAGCCAAGTGGGGCCGCATCGCGGGCCTGTCGCTGTTCCTGCCGCACGGCTATGAAGGCCAGGGCCCGGAGCACAGCTCCGCGCGTCTGGAGCGCTTCCTGCAGCTGTGCGCGCTGGAGAACATGCTGGTCTGCGTGCCGACCACGCCGGCGCAGTGCTTCCACATGATCCGCCGCCAGATGCGCATGACCACCCGCAAGCCGCTGGTGGTGATGACGCCCAAGTCGTTGCTGCGCCACAAGCTGGCGGTGTCGAGCCTGGAAGAACTGGCCGAGGGCGAGTTCCAGCATCTGATTCCCGACGCCAAGGCCGATGCCGGCAAGGTCAAGCGCGTGGTGCTGTGCTCGGGCAAGGTCTATTACGACCTGCTCGAAGACCAGACCAAGCGTGGCCAGGACGACGTCGCCATCCTGCGCGTGGAGCAGCTGTATCCGTTCCCGCGTGCGCAGCTGGCCGCCGAGCTCAAGGCCTATGCCAACGCCACCGACGTGGTGTGGTGCCAGGAAGAACCGCAGAACCAGGGTGCGTGGTACCAGATCCGCCACCACCTGAACTTCTGCCTGGCCAGCGGTCAGAGCCTGCATTACGCCGGCCGTGCCCGTTCGCCCTCGCCTGCCGCCGGCCATATGGCCGACCACATCGTCGAACAGCAGAAGCTGGTCGCCGATGCGCTCCTCAATCCGTTCAACGACCAAGTCGCTGAATAACTCACCTTCCCCAAAGAACGAAAACCCTAGGACGCTCCCCGAATGGCCACCGAAGTCAAAGTTCCGGTACTGCCCGAATCCGTTTCCGACGCCACCATCGCCAGCTGGCACAAGAAGGCCGGTGAAGCGGTCAAGCGCGACGAGAATCTGGTCGACCTGGAAACCGACAAGGTCGTGTTGGAAGTTCCTTCGCCGGTCGACGGCGTGCTGAAGGAAATCAAGTTCGAAGCCGGCAGCACCGTCACCAGCAACCAGATCCTGGCGATCATCGAAGAAGGCGCCGTGGCTGCGGCCGCACCGGCCGACGAGAAGAAGGCCGAGGCACCGGCGGCCGCTGCTGCCCCGGCCGCCGCGCCGGCCCCGGCTGCTGCCGCTGCGCCTGCCGCTGCATCCAAGTCCGCTGCCGATGCGCTGCCGCCGGGTGCGCGTTTTTCCGCGATCACCCAGGGCGTGGATCCGGCCCAGGTCGAAGGCACCGGCCGTCGTGGCGCGGTGACCAAGGAAGACATCGTCAACTTCGCCAAGGCCGGCGGCGTGGGCAAGGCATCCGGCGCCCGTCCGGAAGAGCGCGTGCCGATGACCCGCGTGCGCAAGACCATCGCCAAGCGCCTGATGGAGTCCAAGAACTCCACCGCGATGCTGACCACCTTCAACGAGGTCAACCTGGCCAAGGTCTCGGCCGCACGCAAGGAGCTGCAAGACGAGTTCCAGAAGGCGCACGGCATCAAGCTCGGTTTCATGAGCTTCTTCGTCAAGGCCGCCGCCAACGCGCTGCAGCGCTTCCCGCTGGTCAACGCCTCGATCGACGGCGACGACATCATCTATCACGGCTACAGCGACATCTCCATCGCCGTGTCCACCGACAAGGGCCTGGTCACGCCGGTGCTGCGTAACGTCGAGCGCCAGTCGTTTGCTGACGTCGAACAGGGCATTGCCGACTACGCCGCCAAGGCGCGCGCCGGCAAGCTGGGCCTGGACGATCTGCAGGGTGGCACCTTCACGATCACCAACGGCGGCACCTTCGGCTCGCTGCTGTCGACCCCGATCATCAACCCGCCGCAGAGCGCCATCCTGGGCATGCACGCGATCAAGGAACGCCCGATCGCTGAGAACGGCCAGGTCGTGATCGCCCCGATGATGTATCTGGCGCTGTCCTACGACCACCGCATCATCGACGGCAAGGACTCGGTGCAGTTCCTGGTCGACATCAAGAATCAGCTGGAAAACCCGGGCCGGATGTTGTTCGGTCTGTGATGAAAGCCGGGATTGGGGATTCGGGATTGGGGATTGGCGAGAGCCGCCCTTTCCCGAGCATCCCGCTTTTACGAATCCCCAATCCCCAATTCCCAATCTCGTGAGCGAAGAATGAGCGAACAAGAACAATTCGACGTCGTCGTCATCGGTGCCGGTCCGGCCGGTTATCACGCTGCGATTCGCGCGGCCCAGCTGGGCATGAAGGTCGCCTGCATCGACGCGGCTATCGGTAAGGATGGCAAGCCGGCGCTGGGCGGTACCTGCCTGCGCGTGGGCTGCATTCCGTCCAAGGCGCTGCTGGATTCCTCGCGCCAGTTCTGGAACATGGGCCACCTGTTCGGCGACCACGGCATCAGCTTCAACGACGCCAAGATGGACGTGCCCACCATGATCGGCCGCAAGGACAAGATCGTGAAGCAGTTCACCGGCGGCATCGCGATGCTGTTCAAGGCGAACAAGATCACCCCGTACTACGGCTTCGGCCAGCTGCTGCCGGGCAACATCGTCAAGGTCGCACAGCACGAAGGCGGCGAGATCGAACTCAAGGGCACCAACGTGATCCTTGCGGCCGGCTCGGAATCGATCGAGCTGCCGTTCGCCAAGTTCGACGGCGACACCATCGTCGACAACGTCGGCGGCCTGGACTTCACCGCCGTGCCCAAGCGCCTGGCCGTGATCGGCGCCGGCGTGATCGGCCTGGAACTGGGCAGCGTGTGGAAGCGCCTGGGCGCCGAGGTCACCATCCTCGAAGCGCTGCCGGATTTCCTGGCGCTGGCCGATGCCGAAGTGGCCAAGACCGCGCTGAAGGAATTCAAGAAGCAGGGCCTGGATATCAAGCTGGGCGCCAAGGTCAGCAAGACCGAGATCACCGGCAGCGGCGATGCCAAGCAGGTGGTGCTCAGCTACACCGACAGCGCCGGCGAGCAGACCCTGACCGTGGACAAGCTGCTGGTGGCCGTGGGCCGCAAGGCCGCCACCAAGAACCTGCTGGCTGACGGCACCGGCGTCAAGGTGACCGACCGCGGCCAGATCGAGGTCGATGGCCATTGCCATACCGGCGTCGACGGCGTGTGGGCCATCGGCGACTGCGTGCGCGGCCCGATGCTGGCGCACAAGGGCTTCGAGGAAGGCATCGCGGTCGCCGAGCTGATCGCCGGCCTGCCCGGCCACGTCAACTTCGACACCATTCCGTGGGTCATCTACACCGAGCCGGAGATTGCCTGGGTCGGCAAGACCGAGCAGCAGTTGAAGGCCGAAGGCGTCGCCTACAAGGCCGGCAGCTTCCCGTTCGCGGCGATCGGCCGTGCCGTGGCCATGGGCGAGCCGGCCGGCTTCGTCAAGGTCATCGCCGATGCCGAAACCGACCGCGTGCTGGGCATGCACCTGGTTGGTGTGGGCGTCTCCGAGCTGGTGCACGAAGGCGTGCTGACGATGGAGTTCAACGGCTCGGCCGACGACCTGGCACGCATCTGCCACGCCCACCCGACGCTGTCCGAAGCGATCCACGATGCCGCGATGGCAGTGAGCAAGCGCGCGATTCATAAGGCCAACTGACCGGGATTGGTGGATTCGGGATTGGGGATTCGCAACTGCGGCTCTCCGTCCCGGCCCTCACCGGCAATGACATGGCGCCGGGTGAAAACCCGGCGTTATGTTTTTCAAGCCAGGCAATAACTCAAACAATTCAGCGCGCCCCCTGCCGATGGCATCACCTGCAATCAGCAGCGCTGCCTCGCTTTTACCAATCCCCAATCCCAACTCCCGAATCCCATGAAAAGCATCTGCGTCTACTGCGGCTCCAATGCCGGCAACAAATCCGCCTACGCCGAGCGCGCCACTGCGCTGGGCCAGCGCATCGCCGAGCAGGGCCTGCGGCTGGTGTATGGCGGCGGCAATGTCGGGCTGATGGGCACCGTGGCCAATGCGGTGCTGGCGGCTGGTGGCGAGGTGACCGGGGTGATTCCGCAGCAGCTGGCCGATTGGGAAGTGGCGCACCGTGGGCTGACCACGCTGGAAATCGTTGGCTCCATGCATGAGCGCAAGATGCGCATGTTCGAGCTGTCCGATGCCTTCGTCGCCCTGCCCGGCGGCTTCGGCACCATGGAAGAGATCTTCGAGATGCTGACCTGGCGCCAGCTCGGCATCGGCAACAAGCCCTGTGCGTTCCTGGATATCGAAGGGTTTTACGCACCGCTGATCGGCATGATCGATCGCATGGTGGAAGAGCGCTTCCTGCATCCGGACCAGCGCAGCGACCTGTGGTACGGCGCCGATATCGAACAGATGCTGGAGTGGATGCAGCACTACACGCCGGCGCAGGCCTCCAAGTGGATCGACGAGAAGCGCCGCTCCACGCTGGTGTGATGCGGGGCGACGCCCGCTCCCTGCCCTATCGCGGGCCATGCCCGGCGTCATGGTCGGGCATGCGCAACAGCAAGCGCGCAGCGGCGCTGTAGTCATACGTCAGCTGCGTGGAAGTAGCCACGCACCGGGCCATGTCCCACTTATTGCGGCCATCGCTCAGGCGCGATGCCGCACCCGGCGGCGCTGCCGTGTCACGCACCGCGTCACGTTGTTCACCAGGTCGACAGATCAACGACAGCACCCTGGCGTAACCGCCTAGGAGCCACGGCGCTCATTGCACATCCCCCGTCGCAACGCACCGCCCAACCCCCTGCCGATCTGCAAGCTTGCAACGGCAGTCACGATGGCTACGGCGTCGGGCGCGAGCGGCTCGCATAGAATGGCGACGATGCTCGATACCCTCGCCGCTGACGCGCACCACAGCCTGGACATCAAGCACAGTCGCTTTCTGGCCAATGCTGCGGCACTGGACTCTCCCGCGCAGGCGCTGGAGATCGTGCAGCGCGTGTCCGTTGCCGATGCCACCCACAACTGCTGGGCCTACCGATTCGGGCAGGACTACCGTTCCAGCGACGATGGCGAGCCCAGCGGCACCGCCGGGCGGCCAATTCTCGCGGCCATCGATGGCCAGGGCTACGACCGCGTGGTGGTGGTGGTCACACGCTGGTATGGCGGCATCAAGCTCGGTGCCGGTGGGCTGGTGCGTGCCTACGGCGGCGCCGCGGCCGAATGCCTGCGACTGGCGGCGCGACAGCCATTGATTGCGTTGTCGCTGCTCGACCTGCAATGCCGGTTCGACGACCTGGGCCTGGTGCATGCTGCCTTGAGCGCCTTCCACGCCGACAAGCTGGACGAGCGCTTCGACGCGCAGGGCGCGGCACTGCGCGTGCAACTGCCTGCCGATCAACTGGCCGGCTTGAAAACGCGCCTGTGCGACGCCACTCGCAACCGTGTCCATCTCTCATCACCGGAAGCCGCATGAACCAGCCAGCCGCCGCCAGGCCCAACCCGTTGCGGAAGCTTGGCAGCCTGCGCACCTTGTGGCCGTTCGTGCAGCGCCAGCGTGGCCTGTTCGCCGCCTGGCTCATCGCACTGGCCATTTCTTCGGCCGCCACGTTGAGCCTGCCGGCGGCGGTCAAGCAGATGATCGACCATGGTTTCTCCGGCGGCTCGCAGATCAACCACGCCTTCGCGCTGTTGTTCGCGGTGGCGGTGGTGCTGGCGGTGGCAACGGCCGCGCGGTTTTATTTCGTCGCGTTGCTGGGCGAAAAAGTGGTGGCCGACCTGCGCGGCCGCCTGTATGCGCATCTGATCGGGCTGGACGCCGGCTTCCATGACCGCAGCCGCAGTGGCGAGCTGGTGTCGCGCCTGTCGGCCGACAGCGAGCTGCTGCGCGGGGTGATCGGCACCACCATGTCGGTGGCGTTGCGCAGCTCGGTGACGGTGATCGGCAGCATGGTGATGCTGTTCGTCACCAGCCCGCGGCTGGCCGGCTTCACCCTGATCGGTATTCCGCTGGCGGTACTGCCGATCGTGCTGGGCGCACGCCGCCTGCAGAAGATCTCGCGCGCCAGCCAGGACCGCGTCGCCGATGCCAACACGCTGGCAGCCGAAACGCTGGGCGCGGTGCGCACCGTGCAGGCGCATGCGCGCGAGCGCTACGAGAGCCAGCGGTTCAGCCAGGCCCTGTTCGCCGCGATCGATACCGCACGGCTGCGCATCCGCACCCAGGCCACCGTGACAGCGGTGGCGATCATGCTGATCTTCGGCGCCATCGTCGGTGTGCTGTGGCTGGGCGCGCACGATGTCATCGCCGGACGCATGACCCCCGGCACGCTGGGACAGTTCGTGTTGTACGCGCTGATCGGCGGCGGCTCGGTCGGTGCCTTGGCCGAGGTCTGGAACGAGTTGCAGCGCGCGGCCGGCGGCATGGGCCGGGTCGGCGAATTGCTCGACGAGCGGCCGGCGATCGTCGCGCCGGCCACGCCGCAGCCCTTGCCGCAGCCGCTGCGCGGCGCGATCCATTTCGATCAGGTGGTGTTCCATTATCCGCAGCGCCCCGATGCGCCGGCGCTGGATGGCTTCGACCTGCATGTCCATCCGGGCGAAACCGTGGCGCTGGTCGGGCCCTCCGGCGCCGGCAAGAGCACGGTGCTGGCGATGTTGCTGCGCTTCCACGACCCGGTCAGCGGCAGGCTGCGTATCGACGAGGTGGACCTGCGCGATACCGACCCGGTACTGCTGCGCGAACGCATCGCCCTGGTGCCGCAGCAACCCACGCTGTTTGCCGCCAGCGCCGCCGACAACATCCGCTATGGGCGCCTGGACGCCAGCGATGCGGAGGTGCAAGCCGCCGCCGCGGCCGCCGAGGCCGACAGTTTCATCCGCGCCCTGCCGCAGGGCTACGCCAGCGAACTCGGCGAACGCGGCACGCGCCTGTCCGGCGGCCAGCAGCAACGGGTGGCGATCGCGCGCGCCTTGCTCAAGGACGCGCCGATCCTGCTGCTGGACGAGGCCACCAGCGCGCTGGATGCGCAGAGCGAACGCGCCGTGCAGCAGGCGCTGGACCGGCTGATGGAAGGCCGCACCACGCTGGTCATCGCCCATCGCCTGGCCACCGTGCTCAAGGCCGACCGCATCGTGGTGATGGATGCCGGCCGCATCGTCGCGCAGGGCACGCACGCGCAGTTGATCGCCGAAGGCGGCCTGTACGCGGAGCTGGCGCGGCTGCAGTTCATCGATCAATGACGCCTGGGTGACACCGGCGTGTGCTGTCATGCCAGCGTGTCTGCGGCAGCGGCCCGGGCCGATCCTGCGCCCCCACGCGCCCCCACCTGACGACGTCACGCATGCCCCGCCCCAGAACCACCATTCGCCAACTCAGTTATTTCGTCGCGCTCGCCGACACCGGCAGCTTCACCCGCGCCGCCGAGCAGATGGGCGTGTCGCAACCCTCGCTGTCGCAGCAGATCCGTGCGCTGGAAACCATCGTCGGCGCCGCGCTGTTCGAACGCGGCGTGCCGGCCATCCTGACCCCGTTGGGGCGCGACCTGCTCGAGCGCGCGCGCAGCATCCTGCTGGACGTCGCCGATCTGGAAGAGGTCCGCGCCACCTCGGCCGACACCTTGATCGGCACCATCCGGCTGGGCGTGTCGCCAACGCTGGGCGCCTACCTGATGCCGAGCCTGGTCGCGCGCCTGCACCGCGAACATCCGGCACTGCGCGTGCACGTGCGCGAAGGCCTGCCGACCGCGCTCGCCAGCGGCCTGGCCAGCGGCGTGCACGACCTGATCCTGGCGCAATTGCCGGTGGCCGGGCGCGGCCTGCACAGCGAGCGGCTGTTCCGCGAACCGCTGCACGTGACCATGGCCGCCGATCATCCCTTGCGGGCCAAGACCTGCATCACGCCGGCCGATCTGCGCGGCGCCAACCTGCTCACCTTGATGCCAGAGTACCGCCTGGCCGAACAGGTGGCGGCGATCGCCATGGACGTCGGTGCCAATGTGCTGCGCGATTACGAAGGCACCAGCCTGGATGCGATCCGCCAGATGGCCGGGATGGGCATGGGTCTTGCACTGCTGCCAGACCTGTATGTGCGCCAGGAAATCCGCGAGGGCGACGATGTCGTGGTCCGGCCGATCAAAGGCGGACGCTACTATAGGGAGATCGGGCTGTTGTGGCGGCAGGGCGCAGGACGCGCGCCGGCCTTCGGCCTGATCGCCGATCTTCTGCGTGCGGTGGCCGCATAGGAAAATCCTATGCGTCGAATAAGTGCTGCGGCCTTGTTCGCCAGCTGCAACTCGTCAATGCTTCATTGAACTCATCAACGGAAATCGAATGGCGGGCAAGCAGATCGGATGGCGGGAAGCGGGAGCCTGGCTGGCGGAAATCGTCGGGCCGGACATGCCCTATGTGCGCCTGGCCATGGTGTACGGAGTCGCGATCAGCCTGCTGTCGCTGGCCACGCCGATCTCGGTGCAGTTGCTGATCAACAGCGTGGCCAATACCGCGCTGGCGGCGCCGCTGTGGACCCTGTCGAGCCTGTTGCTGGGCCTGTTGCTGCTGGTCGCCGGCCTGAGCGCGATGCGGGTGTGGGTCATGGCGCTGTTCGAGCGCCGGCTGTTCGCACGCGTGGTGTCGGAAATCACCGTGCGCGCGGTGCATGCGCAGAATCCGTTCTTCGCCGACCAGAACCGCGGCGACATGTTCAACCGCTACTTCGATCTGGTGGTGGTGCAGAAAGCGGTGCCGAGCCTGGCCATCGGCGCCTTCACCATCGTGCTGCAATCGGCGGTCGGGCTGATACTGACCAGTTTCTACCACCCGTTCTTCCTGGGCTTCAACGCCCTGCTGCTGCTGGTCATCTTCGGCATCTGGATGATCTGGTCGCGCGGGTCGATCCGCACCGCGGTCGACCTGAGCCATGCCAAGCACGAGGCTGCGCGCTGGCTGGAAAGTGTCGGCGGCTCCAACGGTTTCTATAAGTCCAGCCGCCACCTCAACTTTGCGATGGACCGCTCCGAGTCCGTCACCGCCGCCTATGTCGACCGGCATCGGCGCCACTTCCGTTACAGCTTCACCCAGACGGTGGCGTTCCTGCTGGTCTACGCGATCGCCAGCGCGGCGCTGCTGGCGCTGGGCGGCAACCTGATCCTGCGGGGCGAGCTGTCGATCGGCCAGCTGGTGGCAGCCGAGCTGATCCTCAGCGCGGTCTTTTACGGCATCTCGCAACTCGGTGCGTACCTGGACGCGTTCTACGACCTGGTGGCCAGCTCCGAGGAACTGTCGCTGCTGTTCGCCATCCCGCAGGAACGCGCGGTCGTGGCGCCCGGCAAGACGCCCGGCAACAGCGCGGTGCGCCTGGACGGGGTGGTGATCGACGGCGCGCGTTTCGATTTTTCGCTGGCTGCCGGCGAGCAGTTGGTGACGATCGCCGATGGCGGCGCGGAGCGGCTGCTGGCGATGATCCTCAAGCGCCACGTGGTCCCCGATCGCGGGCTGGTCATGGTGGGCGGTGCGGACCTGGCCACCTTCGACATGTATCTGCTGCGCTCGGAAGTGACGGTGCTCGACCGGCCGACCATTGTCGAGGTCACCATCCGCGAATATCTGGCGCTGGCGTCGGCCGATGTGAACTCCGAAGCGATGCTGGAGGCGATCGATGCGGTGGGCTTGCGCACCCGTATCGCCGCGCTGCCGCAGGGCCTGGACACGCGGCTGGCCGCCTCCGGCTACCCGCTGTGGATCGGTGAAGTGATGGCCTTGAAGCTGGCCAATGCGCTGCTGGTGCGCCCGCGCGTGCTGATGCTGTCGCAGCTGTACGACCTGATTCCCGCCGACCGCCTGGCCGGCGTGCTGCGACGCCTGAAGGCGGCCGGCACCACCGTGCTGCTGTGCACCGGGCGGCCGGAAGACATCACCCTGGATGGCTGGTTCCACCTGCAGCCCGAGCGACAGCAGCGCTTTGCCACCCGCGCCGAACTGGTCGCCTCCACGCAGGAGGCAAACGATGCAGCACGCTACTGATCGCGACGCGCACTTTCCCACCCTGGCGGCGATGCGCCCACCCAGCATTGCCAAGGCGCTGGCCTGGATGCTGCTGATCGGCATTGTCATTGCCAGCGCGATCCTGGCGCTGGCGCCGTGGGTGCAGACCGCCAGCGGCAAGGGCCAGGTGGTGGCGCTGGATCCGGGCGACCGCCAGCAGCAGGTCACCGCCTTCGTGCCCGGCCGGGTCGAGCGCTGGTATGTGCACGACGGCCAGCATGTCTCGCGCGGCGATCCGATCGCGCGTGTCGGCGACCTGGACCCGGATCTGCTCGCCCGCCTGGCCAGCGAGCGGGCCCAGGTGCAGGCGGAAATCACCGCGATCCAGCAATCGCGCGCGGTTGCCAGCATCGATGTGGCGCGCAGCAGGCAATTGCTCGCCGAAGGGCTGGCCGGCCGCCGCGACTTCGAGCTGACCCAGATCAAGGTCGCCGAGGCCGATGCCAAGCTGGCCGAATCGCGCGCCAAGCTGACCCGCATCGACATCCAGTTGAACCGCCAGTCGGCGCAGCTGGTGCGTGCACCGCGCGATGGCCGCGTGCAGCAGCTCAACGCCGCCAGCGGCAGTGCGATGGTCTCGCCCGGCACGGTGCTGGCGGTGATCGCGCCGGAGCGGGTGGAGCGCGCGGTCGAGCTGTATATCGACGGCCGCGACGTGCCGCTGATCCGCCCCGGCCGCCCGGTGCGGCTGGAGTTCGAAGGCTGGCCGGCGATCCAGTTCAGCGGCTGGCCGTCGGTGGCGCACGGCATGTTCGATGGCCGCGTGCGCGCCATCGACCCCAATGCCGCGCCCGACGGCCTGTTCCGCATCCTGGTCGAACCGCAGCCGGGCAAGCCGGCCTGGCCGGCGCAGGAATTCGCCCGCCAGGGCGGCAAGGTGCGCGGCTGGGTGCAGGGCGAAACGGTGAAGGTGGGCTACGAACTGTGGCGCCAGCTCAACAATTTCCCGCTGGAGTTCGGCCGCCGTCCGGCAGCGACGACGCAGGATGAGGGCAAGGCCAAGGCGGCGCCCAAGGCCGAAGACGACGAGACCGGCAAGAAATGATCCGCCGTCTTGTCGCCTTGCTGATCGCGCTCGTACCGGGCGTGGTCGCCGCCCAGACCACCCCGCTGACGCTGGACGAAGTGCTGCGCTCCTCTGCACGCGCTTCCCCGCAGATCGTCGAAGCGCTGGCCAAGGTCCGCCAGGCCGAGGGCAAGGGCATCTCGGCCGATGGTGCGTTCGATACCGTGTTCGATCTCGACGGCCGCTCGCGCGAGGCCGGCTACTACGACGGCAGCACGATCGAAAGCACCGTCAAGCGTCCCTTCGATGACAACGGCGGCTATTACTACGGCGGTTACCGCTCCTCGCGCGGTGCGTTCCCGGTCTACGAAGACAAGTCCTACACCGACCGCGGCGGCGAAGTGAAAATCGGCGCGCTGTATGCGCTGCTGCGCGACCGCGTCGTCGACGAACGCCGCACCCGCCGCAGCGTTGCCGGTGGCGATATCGATGTCGCCCAGTACGAAGCGCAAATGGTCGCCATCGGCGTGCAACGCCGTGCGGTGGATGCCTACCAGAGCTGGGTCGCGGCCGGCCTGAAGCTGCGCGCGTACAACGACCTGCTGCAGCTGGCCGAGCAGCGCCGCAATGCGATTTCCCGGCAGGTGACGCTGGGCGCGCGGCCCACCATCCTGCTGACCGAGAACGACCAGAACCTGGTCCGCCGGCGTGCCCTGGTGGTGCGTTCGGAGCAGGACTTCGCCAACGCCGCCAATGCCTTGTCGCTGTACCTGCGCGACGATGCCGGCATGCCGTTGATCGTCTCCACCGAACGCCTGCCGGCCGATACGTCGGCGCTGGAAGGTCTGGCCGGTGCCAGCAGGATCACCGCGCCGGTGGAGCGCCCCGATTACCGCGCGGTGCTGACCCGGATCGACCAGGCCACCGCGCGGCTGATGCTGGCGCAGAACGATCTCAAACCACGCCTGGATGTCAGCTTCGAGGTCAGCAAGGATCTGGGGGCGCCCGGTGTGGGCGGCCCGAACCGCTCGCCGACCGATGCGATCATCGGCTTCCGCTTCAGCGTGCCGCTGGAAAACCGCACCGCCAAGGGCAAGGTCGCCGAGGCACGCGCCGAGATCGAGGCGCTGGATCAGCGCAGCCGCTACCTGCGCGACCAGATCACCGTGGAGGTCGAGTCGATCGTCATCTCGCTCACCGCTGCCGAGCGGCTGGCTAAGATCGCCGACGAAGAACGTAGCCTGGCCGACCGCTTGGCCGTGGCCGAGCGCCGCCGCTTCGAACTGGGCTCGGGCGATTTCTTCCTGGTCAATCAGCGCGAGGAAACCGCCAACGATGCCCGCGTGCGCCTGATCGATGCGCAGGCGCGGATTGCCTCGGCGCGTGCCGAGCTGGCAGCGGCAACGGCCGACCGGGACGCATTGCAGCTGAGCCGTTGAGCAGGCTGCCTGCTGGCTCCCGAGCGATGCCGCAGTGCGCAATGACGCCCGGGTAACACCTGCCTGCGCATGCTCGCCTGCACCGGCAAAGTGCCGGGCGTGCGGTCCTTTGCGGCTCGCACTGCGACCCTGAAATCCTTCGGAGGTGCGTATGTCTTTCCGGCAATTTCCCGCAATCGGTGCAGATGGCGAGTCCTACGTCATCATCGAATTCCGCGACGAGCTCGAATCTCGCAACGGGCAGCAAGCACGCACGCAAGCGCATACCGCGCCACGCTACGAACTGCCCGATGGGCGCCGCCTGCAACGGCAGGGCCAGCGCTTCATCACCGCTGGTGGCGAGCTGCGCCTGTCGACGCCCTGAAATAGCACTGGTCATTTTTTGACCAACCTGTCTGTAGCCGTTGCCGCGCAAAGGCTGCGCGCAGTTATCCACATGCTTGTGCCGGTTTCATCCACACCCTGTGTGGATGAAACCGGTCTGCCTTATCCGGCATTGCGCCCAATGACAATCACCCTCGCCCTTGGCGGCGACGCATGCGGTGTCACTCGGCCAGCACATGATCGGTGCCTGATATCTGCACCCTGCTGCGGCCATCGACAGCGGGCAAGCCCACGGTCGCCCCGCACTGCTGCTACCCGTTGCGGTCGGAACGCTCCAGCACCCGTCCGATGCCGCTGCGGTCGATTTCGCTGGCCGCCTGCGCCAGCGCGGCGCGATCGCTGCCCGGCTCGAACCCGATGCGGAAATGCAGCTCGCCGACCGGCGTGCGCGAGGAGTGGATCGACGACAGGTTCACCCCATGCTGCTCGAACACATGCAGCAAGGCACGCAACGACCCGGGCTGGTCTTGCGGCAGATACACGCTCAAGGTCAGCGGTTCGGTGAGGTCGGCCAGCAGGTAGCCCACGCGCTCATAGGTGTAGTTGCCGGCCGCGAGCGATTCGCCCTGCAGCGCCTGCGCGTTGTCGTCCAGGAACCGGGCGCGAAACTGCGCGCGCGCCGCATCGTCACCTCGCGCGACCAGGGCGCGCAGCTCCTGCAGTTGCAGCAACAGCCGATCGAGCATCTCGCCAACATAGGGGTTGCCGAACTGGATGTCTTCGTAGATCGCCGGATTGAGCGAGAGGATGCGTGCGATCACCGCGGTATCCAGCTCGAACGAGGCCGAGCGATACGGCATCAGCGCGCGCAGCTCGCCGAGCAGCGGCGCGTAGTCGCGCAAGGTGCCGGCCTGCGCCAGATGGGTGGCGTGCACCATTGCCTGCACCAGCGCCATCACGCGGTCGTGGTGCTCGGGCGTGGCGTACACGCACTCGGCCTGCAACGCGGTGCACAGCGCCTGTACCCACGTGGACCAGTGCTGCAGGCGTGCCTGGCAGACCACCATCACCCGACCTTTCAAGGTGGGCGATTTGGGCGGTGCGGTCATCGGATGCAGGCCGACGACCTCGGCCGGCGAGGCCAGCATCGCAGCCACCGGTGCCTGCTTGATCGAGGTGACATCCATCCACAACTGCGACGCGGCGCGCGGGCCGGCAAGCGCCACATAGCGCTCGATCAAGCCGGCGGTGTGGCGGATCGGCGCAGAAAAAATCAGCACGTCCGCTCGCTGCGCCAACGTGGCTTCGTCGATGTCGCCGTCACCGGCCGGATCGAAGCCGATCACCTCCAGCCGCATGCGCGTGCGCAGGAACTGCGCCAGCCAGCGTCCGTAGGCGCCGGCGATGCCGACGATGCCGACCACCGGCTGCGCCATCACGCCAAGCGCTCGACGGCAAAGCGCGGTGCGGCCGCGAGTGCGGCCGGCGCGGCGGCCAGCACATCGAACTCTTCGAAGCCTGCAGCCAGGGTCGCTTCCAGCGCGCTGTGCACGCCGCTGAGCGCATGCCCCACCGCCTGCTCGAACGGCACCTCGCGCAGCAGCAAACCGATCAGCAATGCCATCAGCACATCGCCGGTGCCGGCCACATCCACCGGCAGATGCGGCGTGGCCCAGCGATACACTGCCGCGTTGCTCACCGCCAACGTCACCAGCTCACCGGCCGCACCGGCCACGCTGTGCGCAAGCACCCATTGCGGGCCGCGCGCCAGCAATGCGCGCGCGGCGACGATGGCATCGTCCTGCTGCAGACTCGGCAAACCGGTCAGGCGCCCGAGTTCGAACGCATTCGGCGTCACCAGCCAGGCATGCGGCAACAGCCGCTCGGCGAAGACGCGCTCCAGTCCGGGCTCGACATACGGGCCGGTGTGCGTGTCGCCGATCACCGGGTCCAGGCAATACCGCAGCTGCGGCGCCTGCGGCAGGGTTTGCTCGAGCCATTCTGCGAATGCCTCGCCATTGGCCAGGCTGCCGAAGTAGCCGGAGACCAGCATGCGCGCACGCTGCGGCAGGCCGCGCTCGGTGGCACCCAGCAACAGGTCGGCCAGCCAGTCGGCCGGCAGGATGCGGCCGCGCAAGGTGGCGTAGAACGGCGCGTTGCTCAGCAGCGTGGTGGGCACTTCCGCCACCCGCAGGCCCAGCGCACGCAACGGCGGCACCGCCGCGCTGTTGCCGGCATGGCCGTAGACCAGTTGCGATTGCACCGAGATCACATCGATCGGTGAAGGACCATCCGGGCGCTGGCGGCGACCGTGGACGAGGTGACTGTCGGGGGCATTGTTCATCGCCGCATTTTACGCCAGCGCCACGACGCGCCCAGCGTCGATCGATGCGCCCACCGTCCGCTCGCCGCTGCATGCTCCGCCGCCAGGCTGGTCTATGCGCCGGCAGCAGTCGCTATCGCTCTTACCTTTACGGGCTCCCGCCGCACAAACGCAAATGCCGGCCCCTGGGGCCGGCATTCGTAGGGAGAACTTCGCTCAGCCGTGCAACTCTCCGGGCATTCGGAAGCGGGCATCCGCTCCCACGAATCCCGAATCGCCACACTGGCGCACTACCCCGGCAGGCCGGGCCACACCGCCCTTACGATTCCCCAATCCCGATTCCCGACCCCCGGCCTCAGGACGTCATCCGATCCCAGAAGCCCTTGACGCCATCGATGAACGTGGCCGACTTGGGCGAATGCTTGCGGGCATCCTCACCGGTGAACGTGGCCTCGAACTGCTGCAGCAACGCGCGCTGGTCGGCGGTCAGATTCACCGGCGTTTCGACCACCACGCGGCAATACAGGTCGCCTTCGGTACGGCTACGCACCGAGCGCACACCCTTGCCGCGCAACCGGAACAGCTTGCCGGTCTGGGTTTCGGCCGGAATGCGGATTTCCGCCTCGCCGCCCAGGGTCGCCACGCGCACGGTGTCGCCGAGCGCCGCCTGCGAGATACGGATCGGCACTTCGCAATGCAGGTCGTCGCCGTCGCGCTGGAAGATCGCATGCTCGCGCACGCGCACCTCCACATACAGGTCGCCCGGCGGCGTGCCAGCCGGACCGGCCTCGCCCTCGCCTGCCAGGCGGATGCGGTCGCCGGTATCCACGCCGGCAGGCACCTTGATCGACAGCACCTTGTCTTCTTCCACGCGACCGGCGCCGTGGCAGGTCTTGCACGGATTCTGGATCAGCGTGCCGCGCCCGTCGCAATGCGGGCAGCTCTGCTGCATGGCGAAGATGCCGCGCTGGATGCGTACCTGGCCGCGTCCGTGGCAGGTCCCGCACACTTCCACCTTGCCGTCTTCCGAACCGCTGCCGTGGCAGGGCTCGCACTCGATCAGGGTCGGGATCTCGATGCGGCGCTCGATGCCAGCGACGGCTTCTTCCAGATCCAGTTCCAACACGTAACCGACGTCGGCGCCACGTCGCGCAGCGCGCGGACCGGCGGCGCCACCGCCGAAAATATTGCCGAAGATATCGCCAAAGATATCTCCCATGTCCGGGCCACCGGGCCCACCACCACCGCCCATGCCGTGCTCGAACGCAGCGTGGCCATGCGCATCGTAGGCACGGCGCTTGTTGCCATCCGACAACACTTCATAGGCTTCCTTGCACTCCTTGAACATCGCCTCGGCAGCAGCGTCGCCTGGATTGCGGTCCGGGTGGTGCTTCATCGCACAGCGCCGATACGCCTTCTTCAGCTCCTCGTCGCTGGCGCCACGGGCAACGCCCAGCACTTCGTAGTAATCGCGTTTGCTCATAAGCCGGTATTGGGGATTCGTGATTTGAGATTCGTTGAAACGCAAAAGCGGACAGCATGCGCTGGTCCGCCTTGGCGACGCGACGCGTAAAGGATATCGGGATGGCGATCGGCACCTTTAGCGGCTGCCAATCCCCACTCCCGACTCCCAAATCACGGCTTACTTTTTGTCGTCCTTGACCTCGGTGAACTCGGCGTCCACCACGTCGTCGGCGGCCTTGGAGGCCTGCGCGTTGCCGCTGGCCGCATCGGCGTTGCCGCCCTGCTCTGCCGCGGCGGCGGCGGCGTACAGCGACTGGCCGGCTTCTTCCAGGGTCTTGCTGCGGGCCTCGATCTGCGCCTTGTCGTCGCTCTTCATGGCGGTTTCCAGATCCGACAGCGCCGCTTCCACCTTGCCGATCACATCGCCACCGACCTTGCTGCCATGCTCGGTGATCGCGGTGCGGGTGGCGTGGATCAGGCCATCGGCCTGGTTACGGGCCTGCACCAGTTCCTGGAACTTCTTGTCTTCCTCGCGGTTGGCTTCCGCGTCGGCGACCATGCGCTGGATCTCTTCGTCCGACAGACCCGAACCGGCCTTGATCTCGACCTTCTGTTCCTTGTTGGTCTTCTTGTCCTTGGCCGACACGTGCAGGATGCCGTTGGCGTCGATGTCGAAGGACACTTCCACCTGCGGCATGCCGCGCGGCGCCGGCTCGATGCCGGACAGGTCGAACTTGGCCAGCGACTTGTTGAAGCGGGCCTGCTCGCGCTCACCCTGCAGCACGTGCACGGTCACGGCCGACTGGTTGTCCTCGGCGGTGGAGAAGGTCTGCGAGGCCTTGGTCGGGATGGTGGTGTTCTTTTCGATGATCTTGGTGAACACGCCGCCCATGGTTTCGATACCCAGCGACAGCGGGGTCACGTCCAGCAGCAGCACGTCCTTGACGTCGCCGGCCAGCACGCCGCCCTGGATCGCAGCGCCCACGGCCACGGCTTCGTCCGGGTTGACGTCCTTGCGCGGTTCCTTGCCGAAGAAATCGGCAACCGCCTGCTGCACCTTCGGCATGCGGGTCTGACCGCCGACCAGGATCACTTCGTTGATGTCGCTGGCGCGCAGGCCGGCATCGTTCAACGCGGTGCGGCACGGCTCGATCGACTTCTTGACCAGGTCTTCCACCAGCGCTTCGAGCTTGGCACGGGTCAGCTTGATGTTGAGGTGCTTCGGGCCCGAGGCATCGGCGGTGACGTACGGCAGGTTCACTTCGGTCTGCTGGCTGGTCGACAGCTCGATCTTGGCGCGCTCTGCGGCGTCCTTCAGGCGCTGCAGTGCCAACGGATCCTTGCGCAGATCGATGCCCTGATCCTTGTTGAATTCGTCGACCAGGTACTCGATGACACGGTTGTCGAAGTCTTCGCCGCCCAGGAAGGTGTCACCGTTGGTGGCCAGCACTTCGAACTGCTTCTCGCCATCGACTTCAGCAATTTCGATGATCGACACGTCGAAGGTACCGCCGCCCAGGTCGTACACGGCGATCTTGCGGTCGCCGCCGTTCTTGTCCAGGCCATAGGCCAGGGCGGCTGCGGTCGGCTCGTTGATGATGCGCTTGACGTCCAGACCGGCGATGCGGCCGGCGTCCTTGGTGGCCTGACGCTGGCTGTCGTTGAAGTACGCCGGCACCGTGATCACGGCCTCGGTGACCTTCTCGCCCAGGAAGTCCTCGGCGGTCTTCTTCATCTTTTCCAGCACGCGCGCAGAGATTTCCTGCGGCGCCATGCGCTTGCCATCGCTGGTCTGCACCCAGGCATCGCCGTTGTCGTGGGCGAGGATGCCGTACGGCACGTGCGAAATGTCCTTCTGCACTTCGGCGTCGGTGAACTTGCGGCCGATCAGGCGCTTCACCGCGTAGAAGGTGTTCTTCGGGTTGGTCACCGCCTGGCGCTTGGCCGAGGCGCCGACCAGCACTTCGCCGTCCTTGGTGTAGGCGACGATCGAAGGCGTGGTGCGGTCGCCCTCGGAATTTTCGATGACGCGGGCCTTGCCGCCGTCCATGATCGACACGCACGAGTTCGTGGTGCCGAGGTCAATACCAATGATCTTGCCCATGGATACGCTCCTGATGATTCTGTAGCTGTGTCCGGCGACGCCGGGTCTGGCTGAGATGTGGGGGTGGTGCGCAGGTGTTCAAGCCACCTGCACGAATCTGCGTTTCGCGCATGCGCCCGGCAGTTCAGCCGGGCGCTGCGGTTCAGTCGTGCTTGGCCACGACCACCAGGGCCGGGCGCAGCAGACGCTCGTTGAGCAGATAGCCTTTCTGGAACACCTGCACCACGTGGCCCGGGGCGATGCCCTCGGCCTCGCCCTGGCTGATCGCCTGGTGCTGGTCCGGGTTGAACGGCTGGCCGACCGGGTCGAGCAGGGTCAGGCCGTTGTCAGCCGCGACCTTGAGCAACTGCTTGTAGGTCATGTCCAGGCCATCGCGCAGCGGGCTGGGTTCGGTGCCGGCCGCGGTCAGGCCGGCGTCCAGGCTGTCGAACACCGGCAGCAGCTCGCCCAGCAACTTCTCGTTGGCGAACTTGCGCGCGTTCTCGACGTCGCGGGCGATGCGCTTGCGCTGGTTTTCCAGATCGGCCCGCTCGCGCAGGGCATCGGCCTTGACCAGCGCGATCTCGCTGCGCAGCGACTCGATCTCGGCCTTGAGCGGATCGGTCTCGGGTGGGTTCTGGGACAGGTCTTCGGAATCGAATTCGGGGTGGTCTTGGTTCATGTGCAGTTCCCGGGCAAGCGGAACGCCCGCCCCAACGTCACCCCGTATGTGGGCGCGCGCGCGCGTTTCAAGCAAAACGATCGTATCGATCGCTGCCGCTTATCGCGTGCCGGGCGGTTCCATGGCAGCGCCCAGCACCTGGGCGGCGGTCTGCACCAGCGGAATCACCCGGTCGTAGGCCATGCGTTTGGGCCCGATCACGCCCAGCACGCCCAGCACCTGGCCATTGGCGGCATACGGCGCGGTGACCAGCGAGACATCGTCCAGCGACAGCATGCCGGTCTCTTCGCCGATGAAGATGCGCACGCCCGGCGCCTGGATGGTGCGTTCGAGCAGTTGCAGGATCTCGCGCTTGCTGGCGAAGGCCTCGAACAGCTCGCGCAGCCGGTCCAGGTCCGACAGGTCCTGCACGCCCATCAGGCGGGTCTGCCCGGCCATCACCATGTCGTCGGCGTCGGCCGGCACCAGCGCCTCGCTGGCCAGATCCACGCTGTGCGCCAGCAGCTGCTCCATCTCGTTCTTGGCCATGCGCAGCTCGCGCAGCAGCGAGGCGCGGATGTCCGACAGCGCGCGCCCGGCAAATTGCGCATTGAGGTAATTGGCCACCCGCTCCAGCTCGGCCGGCTCGTAGGCCCGGCGCGGCTCGATCACCCGGTTCTGCACCTCGTTGTCGGCAAACACCAGGATCGCCAGCACCCGGCGCGCGTCCAGCGCCACGAAGTCGATATGCCGGAACGCGAACTGCTCGCGCCGCGGTGCGCTGACCACGCCGACGAAATGGCTCATCGCCGACAGCATCTGCGAGGCGCTGCCCAGCAGCGACTGGGTGCCGTTGCCGCTGGCAAGCTCCGCGCGCAGACGGCGCACTTCTTCCTCGCCGGGCGGCTGCATCTGCACCAGGCTGTCGACGAACACCCGGTAACCGTGCGCGGTGGGCACCCGCCCGGCCGAGGTATGCGGAGAGCTGAGCAGCCCCACATCCTCCAGGTCGGCCAGGATGTTGCGGATGGTGGCCGGGCTGACGTCCAGCCCGGCGTGCTGGGCCAGCGTCTTGGAGCCCACCGGCTCGCCATCGCGGATGTAGCGGGCAATCAGCGTCCGCAGCAGTTGGCGTGCGCGGGGATCGAGCGTTGGGGACTGTGACGCGCGCATGGGATCATCCGGTGAGACTGGGCATAGATAATGTCTGGCCCTGCGGTTGGCAAGCGTCTTATTCCCTGCCCGCCGCTCCCACCCTAAGCTTCCCCAAAGCGTTCACACTCGATCCCATGCTCAGACACCTCTCCATCAAGGATTTCGCCGTCGTCCGCGCCACCGAACTGGAATTCGGGCCAGGCATGACCGTGGTTTCCGGCGAAACCGGCGCCGGCAAGTCGCTGATGGTGGACGCGCTAGGCTTCCTGTCCGGGCTGCGCGCCGACAGCGGCGTGGTCCGCCACGGTGCCGACCGCGCCGAACTGTCGGCCGAATTCCAGCTGCCGGCCCAGCACCCGGGCCTGACCTGGCTGTCGGACAACGAACTCGACGACGACGCGCAATGCCAGCTGCGCCGGATCATCCGTGCCGATGGCGGCTCGCGTGCCTGGATCAACGGCCGCCCGGTGACCTCTTCGCAACTGGCGGAGCTGGCCTCGCGGCTGGTGGAGATTCACGGCCAGCACGAACACCAGGCCTTGATGGCCCGCCACAGCCAGCTCGCCCTGCTCGACGCCTACGCCCGCAACGGCGCGCAGCGCGAGCAGGTGCGCCAGGCCAGCCAGCGCTGGCAGGCCCTGTTGGACGAACGCGATGCGCTGTCCGCGCAGGGCGATGTCTCCGACCGCATCGGCTTTCTGGAACACCAGCTCAGCGAACTGGAACGCGAGGACCTGGATCCGGCCGCGATCGCCGCGCTGGACGTCAATCATCGCCGCCAGGCGCACGCCACCGCATTGATCGGCGCGTGCGACAGCGTGGCCCTGCAGCTCAACGGCGACGACGGCGTCTCCGCACTGGGCCTGCTGCAGGACAGCCGCCATGACCTCGCGCGCGTGGCCGAGCACGAGCCGCGCCTGGGCGAGGTCGATGCACTGCTGGACAGCGCGGTCATCCAGATCGAGGAGGCGCTGGCCCTGCTCGACCGCGTGCGCGACGACCTGGAGGCCGACCCGGCCCAGTTCGAGGCGATGGAGCGCCGGCTCGGTCGCCTGCACGATCTGGCCCGCAAGCACCGCGTCACCCCGGACGAACTGGCCGCCCAGCGCGACCGCATGAGCCTGGAAGTGGAGAGCCTGCGCGGCGCCGACGAGCGCCTGCAGCAGCTGGACAAGCATATCGAGGCGGCGATCGGCGTCTGGCGCAGCGCGGCCAGCAGCCTCAGCGCCAGCCGCACCACCGCTGCCGAGGCCTTGTCGGCCGCCACCACCACGCTGATCGGCGAGCTGGGCATGGGCGGCGGGCAGTTCCTGATCCAGCTGCTGCCGCAGGACACCCTGCGCCCTGACCCCAACGGCGCCGAGCGGGTGGAATTCCTGGTCGCCGCCAACGCCGGGCAGCCACCGCGCGCATTGCGCAAGGTCGCTTCCGGCGGCGAGCTGTCACGGATTTCGCTGGCGATCGAGGTCGCCGCGCTCGGGCTGGACAGCGTGCCGACCATGGTCTTCGACGAAGTGGATTCCGGCATCGGCGGCGCAGTGGCCGACATCGTCGGGCAAAAGCTGCGCGCCCTGGGCGAAGAGCGCCAGGTGCTGTGCGTGACCCACTTGCCACAGGTGGCCGCCAAGGGCCACGCGCACTATCGGGTCAGCAAGGCGCCGGTGGACGGCATGACCCAGAGCGCGGTCGAACTGCTCGGCCCGCAGGCGCGCCAGGAAGAGCTGGCGCGCATGCTGGGCGGGGTGGAAGTCAGCAAGGAAGCCCGCGCGGCGGCACGCAAGCTGCTGCAGAGCGCCTGAGCCGCCGGGCGCTGTCTCGGCCGCCATCGGGGTTGCCCAGGCAGCCGATGGCGGCAAACGCACAAGGCGGCCGAAGCCGCCTTGTCGTTACCGCGATGCCACCGGCTTGCCGTCAGCGCGGACGCTTCTTGCGCACGTACAGCACCAGCGAGTGCTCTTCCAGCTCGTAGCCATGCTGGGCGGCGATCTGCCGCTGCAAGGCCTCGATCTCTTCGCTCTCGAACTCGATCACGTGGCCGGTATCCACGTCGACCATATGGTCGTGATGGCCGCCACGATCCAGCTCATAGACCGCCTGGCCGCCTTCGAAATTGTGCTTCAGCACCAGGCCGGCGGCCTCAAACTGGGTCAGCACCCGGTACACCGTGGCCAGACCGATTTCGTCGCCATGGTCGAGCAGCTGCCGATAGATGTCTTCTGCGCTGAGGTGGTGCTGGTTGCTCTTCTGCTCGAGCAACTCCAGGATCCGCATCCGCGGATGGGTCACCTTGAGCCCGACTTTGCGCAGGTCGTGGGTTTCCATATGTTCTCCGTTCATTGGCGATTTAGCGCCAGCTGCCATCAAACGGGTCGCGGCGACCGGCAGGAGTGTATCATCGGCGTGATTTCCTCAGCACTTAATCCCCGATGCGTAATCTCCTGCTGGTCGCCGCCGTTGCTCTCTCCACCGCTGGCTGCGGCATCATCTACAAGCAGCCGATCTACCAGGGCAATCTGATCAAACAGAATGCCGTGGAGCAACTGCAGGTAGGCCAGAGCAAGCAGCAGGTCAGCGCGTTGCTGGGTACCCCCTCGATCCCCGATCCATTCCATTCGCAGCGCTGGGACTACACCTCCACCCAGCGCGTGGACCGTCTGGCGCGCACCGAGATCAAGAACTTCACCGTGTTCTTCGAGAACGAGCAGGTCGTTCGCTGGGAAGGCGATTATTTCCCGTCGCAGGACGAGCAGCTGGCCAAGTCGGCACCCAAGCAGTTCGGTCGCAATCTGGCCCGCGACAAGAAAAAGCAGCGCGGCCGTTGATGCGCTCGGTCGCGCACTGCGCGATCGCCTGAGTGTCGCCGCACCAGAAAACGCATCCGTTTGAACGGATGCGTTTTTTATTTGCCTGGTCGCAGAGACGTGTTGGGTCAGGAACTGCAGCGCTGATCCAGATATCGACATCTGCGGCTCACCGTCAGCCGTCTTGCGGCGACATGCGCCTGCCCAAGCCACAAGCTGCGCTCGCTTGTCCAGGTCATTCAACAGAAGAGCTCGCTGTTGTGCACGGCGCACATGCATCGCAGTGCCGGCCAACAGCTATCCGTTGGGACCGGCCTTTTTGCTCGGTCCGGCACGGCGACGCCGTGCCTCCTTCGGGTCCAGCAGCAGCGGCCTGAGCAATTCGACCCGGTCGCCGTCACGCAGCACCTGATCCGCGCGTGCAATCAGCCCATGGATCGCCTGGGCGGCAGGTGGTCGATCCGGTGCCAGACCGGAGGCGGCAATCGCCTCGGCGACGGTGGCGCCCTCGGCCAGTTCCAGCGATACCGAACTGCAGCGGTCCGGCCAGGCCAGCACGACGTCGACCCGCATGCTCAGACGTCGCCGCGATCGGCGACCCGCACGAAATCGTTGACCATGCGGTCGGCCAGGCCTTGAAAGCCCAGCGCCAGCGCGGGACCCAACAGCCGCGAGCTGGTTTCCACCTCCAGGGTCAGGCTGACCTTGCAGGCGTTCTCTCCCAGCGACTGAAACTCCCACAGGCCTTCCAGGCGCTTGAATGGCCCGTCGCGCAGATGCATGACGATGCGCTGCGGACGTTCGAGCACGTTTTCGGTGGTGAACCAGGTGCGGAACGACCCCAACCCCAGATCCAGCCGCGCCACGATATGCGCCTGGTCCTGTTCAAGCACCTGCGCAGCATCACACCAGCCGAAACGGCGCGGATAGGCGGCAACATCATTGACCAGATCGAACATGCGGGTGGCGCTGTGTTCGACCAGGGCGCTGCGACGGATGGTAGGCATTCGCTAACTTGTGAAAGACAGAAGATCGTTTGATGACGCCGAATCGGCGACAATGGCGGCATGAGCAAGAAACCAGCCAAGGATAAAGCAAACGGCGCGACGGCCACGAAAACCATCGCGCTGAACAAGCGTGCGCGCCATGAATACCACCTGGAAGAGCGCTACGAAGTCGGCCTGGCCCTGCAGGGCTGGGAGGTCAAGGCGATCCGCGCCGGCCGCGCCAACATCATCGACGGCTACGCCTATGTGCGCTCCGGCGAGATCTTCCTGATCGGCGCGCAGATCACCCCGCTGATCCAGGCCTCCAGCCACACCGTGCCGGTGGAACGCCGCGATCGCAAGCTGCTGCTGCACCGCCGGGAAATCGACAAGGTGCTGAGCAGCGTCGAACGCGACGGCTACACCCTGGTGCCGACAGCGCTGTACTGGAGCAACAACAAGGTCAAGCTGGAAATCGCGCTGGCCAAGGGCAAGCAGAACCACGACAAGCGCGACGCCGCCAAGGACCGTGACTGGCAACGCGACAAGCAGCGCGTGATGCGGCGGCATAACCGGGATGCGTGAGTAGCCGGGATTGGGAATTCGGCATTGGGGATTGGTAACGGCAAAGCCGACCGCAGCCGGCGTTTGCATGGCTCTCGGCCCCGGCGAGCAAAGCGGCGCGTAGAACCCATGCTCTTGCGAATCCCCAATTCCTAATCCCGAATCACGTCGCTCCAAGCATCCGCATCAAATTCGGCACTCCCCTGCCCTGCACATAGCGATCGCGCTGCAGGTCGGTGCTGGTGTCCAGCATCAGCTGCTTGACCCGATCCGGGAAGCCGATGAACTCGCGGCGGGCGGAGAGGAAACCAGCCAGCACGCCGGAGACGTGCGGTGCGGCCATGCTGGTGCCGCTCATCTCCACCATCAGGCTGGCCGGATCTTTCGGGTCGAAATCGTAATAGGCCGACAGGATCTTTTCGCCCGGCGCCACGACATCCGGCTTGCCGCGTCCATCGGCGGTCGGCCCGCGCGACGAAAAATACGACACGCCGTAATTGTGCGGGCTGCTCTTGTGCACCGAGCCGACCACGATGGCGTCTTCCAGATTGCCCGGGTCGCTGATCGACAGATCCATGTTGGCCGGATACGCATCACCATCGTTGCGCATCAACCAGGCCAGGCCTTCGTTGCCGGCGGCCACCACCACCAGCACGCCTTGCCGCCATAGCCGCCGCAACTCGTTGCACAGCGGCGTAAAACCGCAGCCGTAGCTCTCCGGATCGAAGTAACCGCCCAGGCTCAGATTGACGCCGTGGATGACCAGCTCGCCGGCGCGCTCGTTGATCGCTGCGACCTGCTGCACCGCCTTGATCATCCACGAATCACGGCCGTTGCCGGCATCGTCCAGCACCTTGAACCCGTACAGCTGGGTGTCCGGCGCCATGCCGGCAAACTCCAGCGGTTTGCCCGGGTTGCCCTGCGCGTCGGGAATCACCGCGCGGCTATGGCCGGCGATGATCCCGGCGATATGCGTGCCGTGCCCGTGCCGATCCAGCCGAGCGAAGGCATCGCCGTCGGCGCGCGTCAATCGCCTGGCTGCACCCCGCCGCGTGCAATCCCATTGCGCGACCACCGTGTCGCGCTCCCCCTTTACGAAGAAATGCGGGTGACTGGCTGCGATACCGGTGTCCAGCACCGCCCAGCCGATCTGTTGCCCGCGCGCGCGATACGCGGTGCGCGCCGCATCGGCATGCAGGACGTTGCCGGACACGTTGATCAACGCGCGCTTGCCGGCATCGCGCCACACGCGCCGGAATCCCAGCGCGCGGTAGCGGTCCTGCAGCGATTCGATCTCGAACCGCGTCAGCCGCGCCGACACAAACCGCTGCAAGCCATCTTCCAGCTCGATCGCCTCGTCCAGCGCATCGCCGCTCAAGCCGGTGGTCGCTGCAGCGGTCTGGCGCAACTGCGCCAACAGCAGCGCACGCGTGGCGGCCGGGTCGTCGCCCAGCAACCGGCGATCCAGCTCGATCAGCACTTCGTGCCGATACTCGGCGCCATGTGCTTCCAGCTGCTCGCTGAGATCCTTGATCAGCACCGCATTGGAGACCGGTTGGTCGAAGCCGACGCCCACCGCTTCGCGCACCGCCGCGCGCACCTGCGGAATCGACAGATAGCCCGAGCCCGAATGCGCGTTGTGCTGCCAGTCCGGATTCAGGCGCGCACCCGCGAGGTTTTCGAAACGCCCCTTGGCGTTGGCGATATCGTCGCCGAGATCCGGATCCAGCGCGATCGGGTCGCGCGTGTCGGCCACGTTGATCCAGCGCCGTACGCACGCGGGAAACGGCAGCTTGCGTGTGCCGGTCCAGCGCTTGAACATGCTGCGCACCTGCGGCAAGCCCAAAGGCGAGCCCAGGGTCAGGAACAGGCTGACCTCGCACTCTTCCGCCTGGAGCTGACGCAACACGTCAAAGGCGATCATCGATCCCTGGCTGTGCGCCACCACCACAAACGGCCCGCCACCCGAACGCAACCGCTGCGTCAGGCTCTCGCGCATCAGCGCCGCACGCTCGGGCACGAAGAACAAATCGTGCACGTCCTGCAGCAGCGCGGCGGAGATCAGCCGCAGCAGTACGCGGTTGATCGCATCGATCGGACCTTTGGCCTGCACCTGGCCCGCCGCCGGCATCGCGGGCGCGGCATCCAGTTCGTCCAGCAAGCGGTGCAGATCGACACGCTCTTGCTCGCTCTGCGCCAACGCATCGGCGAGCAGATGCAGATCCTGCTCGCCTGGCACCAGCCCAAGCGTGCTCAGGGCGCGCTGCACGCTCTGATTGAGCGCCGGGCCGACATCGCGCGCATCGCAGTTACCGGGTTCGGCAACGGGATAGCGCTCGCGATTGACCCAGTACGCCAGGCGCGTGCGCTCGCCCATCGGCCGCCCGAACAAGGCCTTGTCCCACTGACAGCGCAGCACCTCGGCCGGCGGTTTGTTGCCGATGCCATGGATGTAGATCACGGTGCGCGCCTTGCCCTGCACGCGCGTCAGTACGGTGTCCTGCGCCTGCTGCTGCGCAGCCTTGACTGCGCGTCGAGGCCTGGGGGCGTCGACGCCCGGTGCGCGTTTGCGGGGCGTACTGCGTGCCTGCCGCGGACCTGGGGGCTTGCCTGTCGCCATCGCTTCGCTCCTTGATTACCAGACTTTTCCGTCCGATAGGACTGAAGCCACTGTAAGCGCTGCACGTCTCACCACTTGTGACAGGGCGCTCCGATCCCTACACTGACCAGGTCAGCGTTTTGATGCTTTCCCCGGGGGTGCACTGGTTTCGACGGGGGTCGCGAAGTCGCTTGGCGCATGCCGAGGGGGCAGCTTTCCTCGTTAATCCAGCAGCAAACTTTTAGTTGCCAACGATGACAACTATGGTTCGGACTTCGCTATCGCCGCTTAATTGGCTTTAGTTGTAGTTCTACAGCCGCCTAAGGCGAACCCCCGAACCTACTTGTGCCCGTGCTCGTAGGTGTAGGGTCATTATCACGGAACCATCGGTAGTGGCTGCCTGTCAGCTACCGGTTAGATAAAGCAGGCTGGTTTCCAGGTGCGCTTTGCCAACCGTGCTGCCTGGGAATGAGATCCAACGGAGGGCTAAGCATGTAGTGCTGGGGATGGAGTGCTTCCGGACGGCGGTTCGATTCCGCCCACCTCCACCAATGAGCGGATCTTGAAGATCCGAAGAAGGCCGGGAACCCCCTTAAATCAAGGGTTCTCGGCCTTTTTTATGTGCAGAGCAGTGCGTACGTGAACGTATCAGGCTATGCGACGTTGGGGGTACATATTGGGGTACCTCGCCACTTGGCAGACTCTGATACCCCCAATGCCCCTCACCGACCTCGCAATACGCCGCGCCAAGCCCGCCGACCGCCCGCAGAAGCTCTCAGATGGCGGCGGCTTGTATCTGATGGTCGCTGTGAACGGTGGGCGCTATTGGCGCTGGAAGTACCGGTTCGCAGGCAAAGAAAAGCTGCTGGCCCTCGGCATCTATCCTGAGGTTCCGCTGGCCCTTGCCCGACAGCGCCGCGATGAGGCTCGCCAGCTATTGGCCCAGGGCATCGACCCGGGCGAGCACCGGAAAGCAGCAACGGCAGCGCGTGCAATCCTCGGCGCCAACACTTTCGAGGTGATCGCCAACGAGTGGCTGGAGAAGCGCAACTGGGTGGATGGGTACCGCGTGAAAGTCGTCGGGTGGTTCACGAACGACGTGTTCCCCTACATCGGCGCGCGACCGGCGGCGGAACTGGAAGCGCCCGAATTCCTGGCCGTGGCCAGACGCATCGAGAAGCGCGGCGCCTTCGAGTCGGCGCATCGGATCATGCAGAACTGCGGCCAGGTCATGCGATACGCCATCGCCACCGGGCGTGCCAGCCGCAACCCGGTGGCGGATCTGCGCGGCGCGCTGAAACCAACGCCCGAACGCCACCTTCCGGCGGTGACCGATCCGGACGAGCTGGGGCCGCTGCTGCGCGCCATGGACGGCTACAAGGGCAGCCACGTCACGCGCTGCGCTCTCGTGCTGGCGCCACTGATGTTCGTCCGGCCGGGCGAGCTACGGCAGGCCGAGTGGTCGGAGTTCGACATTGAGGCCGCTCGGTGGAACATCCCCGCCGACAAGATGAAGATGCGCCAGCCCCATGTTGTCCCGCTCTCGCGCCAGGCGCTGACTGTCCTGGCGGACCTGCAGCGGCTCACCGGTGCCGGCCGCTACCTCTTCCCCAGCACCAGGACGAAGCTGCGGCCGATGTCGGACAACGCGGTGAACGCGGCGTTGCGCCGCATGGGCTACGAGGTAGGCACGGTGACCGGCCACGGCTTCCGCGCCACAGCCCGCACGATCCTCGACGAGGTCCTGGGATTTCGGCCGGACATCATTGAGCACCAGCTGGCGCATGCAGTGAAGGATCCTAACGGCCGGGCTTACAACCGCACGACACATATCGCAGAGCGCGTGCGCATGATGCAACGTTGGGCTGACTATCTCGATGATTTGAGAATCCGTCGCTAGCTGCAACACCACGAAGTTGCAACCGCCCCTCTTCGCGGAGCTGAGGTCGGATCCTCACTCGCCCTCACTGAGCCTGATTGGTAAACATGTCCTTTGGCACGGTTCTGATTTCTGATCGATCGCTACCATCGCCTGCCCAACACGTAATTGCCTGGCATGCAGCACTCTATCCCGTCTGTTAGTTCGAATAAAAACACTTCGCGCGTGATGAGGCACCCAGTCATTAGGCTAGCGATGATCTGCACAATCATGGCGCTTGCTTACTTCTCCTGGCTGCCCTTCCCGTGGCGAATGCCAGTAGTCGGCCTAATCGGTGTTGCGGTAGTTTGGGCAGAGACACGCGATAAATGGGCTTGCGGCCTAGCATGGCAGCGATTCAGCCCGACCATCGGGTGGGCGGCGCTCTTGGTGTTGTTTGTGGTCGCGATTGTTACGCCAGTCGTCCAGCCTCTTATCGACTATCTAACGGGTACCAAGACTGACTACAGTGCCTACGGAGCACTTCGCAACAACGCACCGGCGGCAATACAGCTCGTCGCTTATGCGTGGGTCAGCGCAGCGATCGGAGAGGAGCTGGTGTTTCGAGCGTTTCTTATGCACCAGGTTGATGCTCTATTCAAGCGCATTGGTCTTGGCCGCATCAGCGCAGTGGCCGTTGGCGGAATTGTGTTCGGTGTTATGCACGCCAATCAGGGACTCTCGGGGATTCTCCTCACGGGTATCGTCGGCGCAGGTTTCTCCTATGCGTATTTGCGCTCGAAACGCAATTTGTGGGCCCTCATACTAGCCCACGGATTAGTGGACACCTGGGGAGTCACCACGCTCTATCTTGGATGGTATTGAGTACTTATTGCCCACGCCGCATCTAAGCCAAGTTCGCCAGCGGCGGGGAGAAGGCAGCTAGCCGAGAGCTCACTGCAACGAAAAATGGAGTCTTCGGCAACGAGAAGCTGACCAACTTTGCCATGGAATTGGGAGACTCGGCTTACATCGGCGTGGATAACAGATAGCAGCCTCTCAAATGTCGCGATCTGGATCCTGGAGGCCATGCCAAGCCAACATCTCATCGAGCCGCCGGGATACGAATTCGGAATCGCCAGCTGTTGCGGCGCTGTCCTCAATCAAATCTGCCATGTCAGCAAAGGCCTTCCAAAAGTGGCACCGATCGGGGCTGTTCTTCAGCAGCGGCTGGACTGCGGCGTCCAGGTTGTCGAGGTGGGTTCGCAGTTGGGCTCTGTCCATGCCCGCAGCATTGGCACGGCCGTCTCATCGCCTGAGACGCCGCCGCGTAGACTGCGGACATGGACACCACGCCCCCAAGCCTCTTTGAACAGCTGCAGCAGCGGCTGGCGTGCGCTTCCGAACCGCTGGAAGTGCTCAATCAGTTCGAAGCTGAGCTGCTTTATGCCTTCCCAGGCGAGGCGACCGCAGTCGTAGAGCTGGTTGCGTCATGGGGTTTCGGCTTGGCGTGCTTACGTAAGAGAACCTCGAAGGCCTCGTCTAGCCCTACTTTGGTCTTAAGCCGGCTTATCTGACACGCCCTTCGCGCAGGCTGCCTTACAACAGGCACTCCCCCGCATGTGTGCCGAGTAATGAACAACAGCGCCGCCTATCAGGAGCTCAAGCAGAAACGGGACGAGGCTCTCCAAGAGCGGAACAAGGTTGTTGCCCTACTTGCCCGACTCTTTCCTGCTGGGATTTCGAACAAGCGGATCCCTGACGGGCATGGAAACGTCAAAGGTTGTGTCCTCATTGACCTGCCCACGGGACAAATCTCTTGGCACTTCGCTGACGAGGACGCTGACCACTTCCGAGGCCTTCCCTCGTACCTTGGCGAATACGATGGGCACTCACAGGAGGAGAAGTACAAGCGGTTAGAACAGTGGACCCGCATGCTCGATCTGGGAGAAGCGCACACGACCTGGCGTGCATATAGCACTAGAAAAACCATTGCCGACTAGTCGGCGGCATCCCAGAAAGCAAGAAGGCGCTTAATTGCGTCAGGCTTGTCACCTGCGGCAACCAACGCGAGACGCGTCCGGTCCCACCGCTGTGAGCTGACCTGCACAATCGAACCCGGATTGACTTGACGGCATGCCATCTGCCATTGCGGAAAATGCCGTTCTGTGATCGGTCCGTAGTACACCTCGGCAATCAGGTCATGGCGGGTTGATTGCTTGATACGGTCGTACGTCCGAAGAAGATGCGTTGGCGCGCCCTCGATGTACTGAAAAAATCGCCGCCCGTCGTAAAGCAAGACGCCTGTCACGGAATTCTGGGCGTTGAGAGCACTTGCCGATATCAGCAGGCGATCAATTTCCCCGATGGACCAAGGTCGACGAACTTCACTCACGTACGCAACGGCGTGAAGAGGGAGATTTTTCAAGTAGTCACTCTAGGTGTGACCTGCTGGCTGCCTCCATGCAAGCAGATCAAGTAATGCCGGCCACTCCCCCAGCCGGTTCGTGCGCCAGTATCGTGCCTGGCATCACACTTCACAAGCCATTACGGCGAATGGGCAGCTTGCGGCTTGCCTATAACGCCTCGCCGAGCCCCCGAGGTGTCTAGCGATGATAAGCAACCCAGTCTCATCGGCTGAGACTGGATTGGAAGGCTTTGGGGTGACCAGCAGGCCGTTTAGGGACGGCCTCCTCAGCCTCGCCGCGCGCGAAAGAAGAAATAGCCAGCCCCCACCAAGGCGACAACACCTACATACAGCCCGAACTGGCCGTTGTCCCGGCGAGCCTCAAGTGCACCTTTCGGGGTCACAACCGTCTTCCCGTTGAGCTCGAGTCCCCAAAGCTCTGGATCTGCTTGGTCGCCGCTATAGGTCACATGTACTTGGTTTCCCACTTCCATCTCACGCCACAGCGCATCGATGTTCGGCAGCACGCTCGAGTACTCGAACTCCGACGCCTCAGGCTTCAGCGTGAAACGAACGCTCTGAAGGCGCATTTTTCTTTGAGTCGCCTCAGCATCGACAACTATGCCCCGCGCTTCCTTCAGGTCACTGGGAACTTTTGAAGGCTGGCCAAAATACGAAATAACGCTAGCAATCGTGACTGCCAAGCAAAGTGCGGCGATGATTGTGAAACGTGTTCTGTGCGGATGCATCTCGATATCCGAGTCAAGAAGGCGCCGCGATCCTGCGGCGGCGCGCATTTTTCCCTGACCGGCTTGGATCGTCAATCAATCATTGGTCATACGTCACGCCTGCCTGTCTCCAGCCGTAGCGCACCACTCAAGCTGCCGAGCGCTCAGCGTTCGCCAGGCTGGCTGCTATTGTACTGTCCGTTGCCGCCTTGATTAGGGCCTGGAGCTTCCAGCCCTCAAGCGCCTGGGTCGCCTCCGCGCCGGGATATCGGATGGCGTACGTTGGCGCGATCAGGTCGGCAATGGGTGCCGCCAGCACGCCGAGGGCGTCGCCGCGGGCCGCGACTCGGAATCTCACCGTGAGGTATCGTTGATCGGGTTTCAAATGATCGTGATCTGCTGCGTGAGCGGGTCTGCCTTGATGCCATCAGCAGATGCACGCCCTGCTGCGAAAGAAGAGCAGTCATGTCGTCGGGCGTCTCCACGCCGACCTAGTGTGTGGGCCAGGATTCGTAGCCCATGACGTGAACCGCGTCGAGCGATCAGCCCTCGTTGGGAACACGCTTATTCGGCCTCGATGCGCTACGCGTTCTCACGCGCTACGCCATGGGTCCCCCTGACTTTTTTCACTGCGATTACTCAGCCGCGCAGACGTAGGCTTGCGCCCTCCCACCCATGAGTCGATTCGATGCGTCATATCTTGCTTTTATTGGCCTTATTATCAGCCTCCTGGCCAGTCGCAGCGGCATCCTCAGCTACACGCCAGGCGCTTACCGAAATACGCCGGCATTCGAAAGAAACCAGCTCAGACGCCGTCGTGATCCGCCATCGCGGAACGACCATGCTTGATCTGGATTCCGCTCGGTCCGGCCAGCCCATCGAGCTGATGTCCGCCACCAAGTCAGTGGTAGCGCTGGCGATCGGGCTGCTCATTGACGACGGCAAGTTGGCCTCGCTCGATGAGCCTGTCTACGGCATCTATCCGGAGTGGGCACAGGGCCGCAAGCGCGACATCACTGTGCGCATGCTGCTCAACCACACCTCGGGCCTGCAGAATGTACCGAATGCCGGCGCGGAACTCGAGCCCGCACCGGACTTGGTCAAGCTGGCGCTGGCGGCGGAACTGGACAGTGCGCCAGGTACAGCCTTCTCCTACAACAACAAGGCCACCAACCTGCTGGTAGGCATCGTCGAGACGCTATCGGGCCAACCGATTGACCGCTACCTGGCGCAACGCATCTTCGCCCCGCTGGACATTACCCGGTTCACCTGGACCCGCGACACCGCCGGTAATCCGATGGCAATGTCAGGGCTGGCGCTGTCGGCTGACGACGCGGCCAAGATCGGCGAGTTGCTTCTGCGCGATGGCGTGACATCGGACGGTCGGCGTCTGCTGCCTCACGAATACATCCTCCAGCTCCAGGCGGCAAGTGAACGCTCGCCCGAGGTGGGGCTACTGTGGTGGCGTATTCCGGCATGGGAGCGCTACACCCTGAGGGCCGATGCCAAGAACTTGTTGCAGGCCAAGGGCGTCGCCGCGGACATGCAGGCGGCCTTCGTTGGCCTGGCTGGACGGACCTACGCCAGCAAATCCGAGATCCTCGCAGCAGTGGGCGCCAAAGTTGGCGACAGCTGGGCCGCTCGTTACGGGCCAGAGGTCATCGGCAAAGGAATTAAGTTGGTAGACCTCTTCGACCTCGAACGCGGGCCTGTGGAGGCGTACGCTGCCAACGGCTACCTGGGCCAGTACATCGTAATAGTGCCGGCCAAGGGCCTGGTCGCGGTCAGGCAGAAGCGCCGCGTGGATGAGCATGTTTGGCCACGTGATGACTACCAGGATTTCTTTGCAGATGTGATGCGCCTCGCAGAGACGATACGCTGAGCAGACTCACTATAGATCCTGGTTGGCTCAGACAGACCTGATCCGCTGCGCTATTAGATATTGAGCCTAGCTGCGAAGCGGCTGGGCTGACCTGCAGCGTGCCACTGCCGCACCGCGGCCTCGACCATCCCCCTAGCAACCGTGGCATCCCGATCGAATGCGCGCGGGTATACGTAATAGTCGATGTAGCCGATTTCCATCGCCGGCTGCACCACGCACGAGAGGTGAAGCAGGAGTTCGCCGTAATCCTCTAGGGCCGACGGTAGCCCCAGCTCCTGCTCCACTTCGGTGGCAAGCTGGCGCGCCGCCGTCCGCATGGTATCCACCGCAGCCACACCATACTTGCGCAGGTCATTGGCAAGCTGCGTGGCAGTGGGTGAACCGAAGTAGACGGGGACGATTGTGGGCATCTTGGCGCCCCGAATAGGTGTGTCGGCACGTTCAACCTTTGCGATCTCACAGGCTGAGACGCGATGCCGCACCCTTCAGGCTGCTACCGGCCCGGCATCATCCAGATCAGCGGCGATCGCTGCATCCGTTGCCGCCTTGATCAGCGCCCGGAGCTTCCAACCGTCCAGCGCCTGCTCCGCCTCCGCGCCGGGATAGCGGATGGCGTAGGTCGGTGCGATCAGATCGGCGATCGGTGCCGCCAGCACGCCAAGTGCGGCGCCGCAGTCCTCGACCTGGAAGGTCACGGTGCCGGTATCGTTGATCGGATTCCATACGATGGTGATCTGCTGCGCGAGCGGGTCCGCATCCGGGTCCGGCGTCACCACGTTTGCATCGTGGGCGGCGCGGGTAGCTGCCTTGATGCCCAGCAACAGGTGTACGCCAGGCTCGGTGACCGTCTCGCCCGGCACTTCCGCGACCGCGCCGGTGGCTGGGTCAACCTCGGTCGTCGAGGGCGCGGTGATGTCGTAGCTGCGGCCGATCAGGTCGCTGATCTGCACTGTGAGCACGCGCAGGAAGAAGCGCTCCAGCGTCTGCGTCCAGCCATCGGGGTGTGGCTTGGTGGTCATCTGCTCGAGGTGGAACTCGACCGGCCCGTCGTTGGTGGCCGGGTTCCATCGGATCTCGATGCGTGGCGACACGATCTTTGTCTGCGTGCCG
Source organism: Xanthomonas sp. NCPPB 3218 (assembly GCF_056725185.1). Lineage (NCBI taxonomy): Bacteria > Pseudomonadati > Pseudomonadota > Gammaproteobacteria > Lysobacterales > Lysobacteraceae > Xanthomonas > Xanthomonas sp. NCPPB 3218. The sequence continues at coordinate 1,781,299 of NZ_CM161516.1, read as the reverse complement.
AAGGTTGGGTTCTCGCTGATAAGCATGGTCAGTATCCAGTGACGTCGAGGATGGGAGCGCGCACCCAGGCTTGACCGTAGTTGCCCGGGGGTGGCTGTGGGTTGTTGTCGGAGCCGGTGCGCAGGTCCTGGGCTGTATCGATCGTGGCGATGGATGCAACGTTGCTCTTGATGTTGACCACGCCCTTGCGCCAGAGCTGCTGCACCTGCCATTGCGGGCCGCCGCCAATAGGGCCGCCGATCGCCAGCATGATGTTGCCCGTGGATCCGGCCAGCGCGGCATAGGTCCGCCCGGCCGGCAAGGTGATCGACCCGCCCTGATTGGCATTGCCCTGCAGCAGCGCCCGTACCTTCATGTACTTCAGCGTGGCGTCGAAATGCACCTGATCCGTATCGGGATTGGTGATCACCAAGTAGTCCCGACGTCCAAAGTTCGGCTCGTCGAAGACGTAGGCGGTAAAGCTGCCGCTGGTGGTGAAGCCGGTGAACGTGAAACTGTTCCCGCTTTGGATGCGCGCGGCGAGCACGGCATTGCTCTCCCCCAGAAACGCGAGGGCAGGATTGGTGCCGGCGACCGTCAGGCTCCAGGTTTTGAGCACGCCGCTGCCTGTGGGCGTGAGCGTCTGCTTCGACGCCAACGCCAAGTTCTTCCAGGTTTCAGAGATGACAACGCGGTTGGGGCCGGCCTCGAAAATTGCATAGGCCATCAGAACCTCCCGTAGAACAGGGTGCCGCCGGCGCGTGCCGTCAACGTTGCAGAGGGCGACACCCAGCTGATGGTGTTGCCGTCGTCACTGAAATACGGAAGCAGGCTGTTGCCGGCCCCGGTGTCGGCCACGAACCAGTAGTACAGCTGGTTAGCGCTTCCGGTGACCGGTACCAGCACCGAGCCATTGCTACCGCTGGCGATCGCAATGGCTCCCATGTGCTGCGTCAACAGGTCCGAGTCGGGCTGATCGGTGATCTGCAACAGCACGACGCCGGTGTCGGCGTCGTTGATGATCAGGACGTTGGTCATGTCACTCCATAGCCGAGCGCCACCACACGGCGGCCGTTGGGCGCATAGGCGTAGAACTTCCCGCCGACGAACTCGTTACGACCGCCTCCAGGTGTGGCGCCGATGATTTCGACCACGTCAGCAGAGAAGGTGATCTTGCCCAGAACCCCATCATTGACTGAACGCATGCCGACCACTTTCTTGTTCACGTCCAGCGCCCAGGTGTAGGAAGCGAAGTAGCTCGCGACGCCGTTCTCGTTGACCGTCATCCGCGCTTCCAGCGCCTGCGTCGCTGAGGCCATCGTGTTGACCGCGTTCTCGTCCGTGTACAACGTCGAGACCGCGCCCGCCTCAAGCTTCACGCGACGGAAGCTGACGTTGGCGTTGGTCTGCTCACAGATCAGGCGCACCCGAATGGTGGTCGTCCCGGCAGCAGGCGGCGCCGACGCAACAATTCGCTGCCACGTCCCTACGATCGACGAATCGGTTGCAACTGTCGCGCCGCCCACCGGCTGCCCCGATGAGTTGAGGTAGCTCAGTTCGATGCGCGCCGTCCCAACAGAGCTATTGCGGTACACGTCCGTTGCCACCGTGTAGGTGCCTGCGGGCGCGGCACGATCCTGCACCGCTGCGAGTCCGTTTGCAGTGGCCTGGTTGAAGCCGAACGCAAGGTAATAGCCGAACCTCGCCTCGTTGGCGATCGACATGCCCGTGGGCAACGTCCAGCCCAGAGAGCCCTGCGAGAACGTCGGATTGACCAGCATGTTGCCGTTGACGTTGGTCTTGGCCGTGACGCCGGTGATCGCCGTACCCTGCGCCGTGATCTGGTTGCCCTGCTGCGTCACCTGACCCTGCAGCGCCTGCACCGCGCTGGCGTCTGCCTTGCCCGCAAGTGTCGACTGCACGGTGCTGATCAACTGCGACAGCGAAGAAACGTTGTTCTCGGCCTGCGTCAGGCGCGTGTTCATCGCCTGCACCACTGTCGAATCCGCCTTCCCTGCAAGGCTGGATCTCACGCCACTGACGTCCCGCGCAACGATCTGCAGCTCCCGCTCCACCTGCTGCACGTCGGTGGTGACCTGCTGCAAGGCCAAGCCAATCGCACCCACCGCCTCAGCCAGGCTCGCGTACTGCCCGATCACCGTCCAATACGCAGTGTTGGTGATGGCTGTGCCAGCTGGCACAGCTTGCCTTGCGACGTACAGCCCGCCGCTGTGCTTCACGATTGAGCCATCCGGCCAAGCCTGATCCACCCACTCCGGCGCATTCACCAGCGCCTCTAGGTTGGCCAGGTCTTGCGCCTGCTGGAAAAGCTGGTCAGCCAGCTCCCGGTCGCGTGCGGCCGCCTCGAGGAAGCCCTGGCGGATTTCCTCGGTCGTCTTGTCAATCGCATGCTGCATCTCCTCCTGCAGCTCGCCCAGGTTCTTGCCCAGCGTCTTCGTGACGTACTTGGCCGCCACCGACAGCGTGCCGTTGGTGTTCCGGGCGCGGACGGCGAACGTCCACTTGCCCGAGGACGGGATGGGCGAGTCGAACGCACCGGTGTGGTAACCGCTATCGCCTACCGGCGTCATGGCGTCCCACGCCGGCATCGGCGCGCCCTGCTCCGGGGCCTGGGCGTAGCGGATCTCCGCACCGGCCAGGTTGGCCGACTGGATGGTGTCGTTGAAAAAGCCCCAGGTGTAGCGCCGGATGCCGCCGGAGATCTCCTCCACGTCGAACAGGTCGTAGTTCACCGGCGGCGCGTCGGCGCCGATGGTCGTGTAGATCAGCGAGGCGCCCACGCCCATCTGCCCATCCGGGCCGAACGGGCGCACGTTGAGCGTGTAGGTGCCGGCGCGCGGGATGCGCCACCGCGCCGTGCGGGTACGCGTCTGTGCCACTTCCACCAGCTCGCCATTGCCGTCCGACGCCGAGGCGTACACCACCGCGTGATCGAACGGGCCGGTGATGTCGAAGGTGGCTACCAAGTCGGTAGCCGTAACGTCACCCGTGGTGATCAGATCCTCGTTGATTGCCAGGTTGCTGAGGATCGGCCGGGTTGCCAGCGATGAGCCATTCTCCGGCCGAATGTACTGTCCGGTCTTGACGTAAATCCAGAACTCGGGGCCCTCCGGCACCACGTTGATGCTTGCGCCTTTGAGATCACTCTCCGGCTCGATCACCACCACGCGCGCGCGCAGGCCGGGTGTGGCCTTGAAGTCGTAGATCCACACCGTGTCATGGGCCGGGTTGTCCTGCCAGCCCCCCTGCACCATCGAATCCTCATAACCCTCACCCGGCAGCGGCGCATCATCCGGCCATTCTTCGATCAGCTGGATGGTGTCCGTCGCCTCGGTGAAGTTGCGCACGCGGAAGGTGCGATACACCGCCTCGCCCGGGATGCGCAGGCCGATAAAGGCGCTGCGCGCATCTGGTGGCGGCACGGGCTCGTCCAGCGTCAGCGTGACCGTGCCCAGTAGCTCGCTACGTTCTGCCGCGACGATGCGCCCGCCGAAGCCCCACTGCGTGAGGTCGTGCGAGATCGACAGCATCGACATGCGGCGATAGGACAGGTACTGCAGATCCTGCGCGAACCCGATGTCCTTGTACTGGAACAGGCTTTGCGCGAGGTGGTAGCGCGCCATTTCGGCCGCATGTTCCTCTCGCCCAATGCCCTCACCGGTGAGCCGCGCAGGGCTGAGCATATCTTCGACCTTGACGCCCGGTGCCGGCACGCGCAGCATCTCGACCTTCTTGGTCGTGCTGTCGAAATAGCTGTACTCAATGCCGTCGGCAGCGCTGGCCAACGTGTAGTCCACGCTGAAACTGCCTTTCTTCATCTCCGCCATGTTGACCACGCCCGAGAGCGGCTGCTCATCGGCGGCCCACACCACAGAAAGGCGACCGCCGGCCCAGGTGGTCTGCCCCATGCCAACCAGAGCGATCGCCTGCAGTACCTCGTCGTGGTTGCGCTCTTCGGTCAGCCAGTAGTCGTAGGTGTAGCCGTTCGCCTCGCAGTGGCCCATGAAGCCCTGCAGCGACTCGATGTCGATCTCTTCGTCGCTCTTTCCCATGCCGGCGATGAGCTTGCCGTTCTGGTCGTAATAGCCGCGGACGTAATTGAGGATGTGGGCGCCCGGGTTGCTCGTCTCCTCCGTTACCCAGCTGCCATTTCGCCACACCGGGATCGGCGCGGCGATGTGCTCGGCGCGCAGTTCATCGGGCTGCCCGTTGATCTGGCCGGTGGCCTTCAGCAGGATGCCGGTGCGCGCCAAGCCGGCGTAGGTGGCAGCGTCGGCCTGCACGCTGCCCATCGTCGACCATTGGAAGTCGTTGCGCTGGGTGTTGTCACCCTCGTAGTTTCCCTGCCCCAAGATGCGCACGCGCACGTCGTACTGCCCCTTGGGCACATCTGCGGACACGGTCGCCCGCTTGCTGACGTCCAGCTTGTCGCCAGTGAACGTCTGCGTGGCCAACGTGGCCCAGATCCCTGTGCCCGCAGGCGCGTATTGCACCTGCACGGTTTCGGAGACGTTGTAGGCCTTGCCCGAGGTGCCCACACCGCCCAGCACGTATTCCAGGTTGATCTGGATGCGCACGGTGTCGGCGCTGGTGGTGCGGGTGACGAAATCGGCCGTATCCGGCAGCTCGCCACCGTCGGTGGTGTCCACGTTGCTGTACAGCGGGATGGTCTCATCCGGCATTTGGCTGTAGCCGGAGTGATAGACGCTCACTCCCTCGTAGCTGGACAGAGGCGTGTTGGCGTTAGTGAACACGCCTACGCGGCCCACGCCGATGCCCGGCGTGAGCACCATGCCGATGTACTGGTTGTCGCCCTCATAGAACGTGTAGGGCTTGCTGGCGAAGTCGGGGGCGATCGGCATGCGACCAAACAGCAGGCCCACCGGCTCATACGGGCGCAGACGGTTTCGCGGCGCTGCCAGGCTGTAAACCGTGCCGGCCGTACTGGGGCCGGTCGGACTCTCTACCTTCGGGCCCAACACCTTGTTGATCACCAGCGAGCCGGCCACGAAAACCGCAGACGCGGCTAAGCCGCCCCAGGCGCCTGCCACAGCACCGCCAGCACCCGCGATGCCGAAGGTGAAGTAGGTGAGCGCGATCATCGCCACGATGTACAGCGCATTCCTGCCAACCGCGCCGCGCACCTCGATGACCTGGCCATCCTTCGGGTAGACGTAGGCCCACAGATGCCGCGGCACGACGCGACCGCCGATCGAGACCGTCCATTCCCCCTCGTCCAGGTCGATCACATGCCGGTGCAGGAACTCGCACAGACGCTCACCCGGCTGCAGGTCCATCGCAATATGGCGCTGCCCTTCCAGGGTGACCGGGTGCGGCGTCAGCACCAGCTGGCCGTTGCTCGCAGGCGTGGTCATCAGACCCATGTGTAATACCCCTCAATGCGTGCGCCGTAATCCGGCAGCTCGCGTGCCCGATGCAGCCAGCTGCTGCCGAGCGCGCTCGTTGTGTGAAGCACCCACCCCTCGTGGGCTAGGTAGAAGAAGATGCCGACGTGTCCGGGCCGGCTCTGGCCTTTGTCGAACATCAGCACCAGATCGCCGTCGACCGGCTTATCAGTGGGCACGGCGTACGCCCGGGACAGCTCGCCGAGGGCTGCCTGGCCAGCAGCACCGCGCGGGCGTCGCGCCGGCATCTGCACCACCCGGCCGAAAAGCTCCTGCTGCACCTGCACCACCAGGTCTGCGCAGTCGTAGGTGTCGGCGTCGTAAGGGATGTTGAGGAACCGCTCAACCTCGCTGGCCTGCATCAGAAAATCCCCGGCAGCGTGTGTGGATTGGCGCGGAGCTTCACAGCCTGCTGGCGCATGAAGAAGTCCGCGCCGATCTGCGCGGTGATCAGCGGGCCGGCAGCACGCACCCTCGTCATCGGCAGATAAAGCCGCCGAGCAATGACGTCGGGCTGGGTACGGTCGGTGATCAGGACACGACACATCACGACCTCGTTGGGCTGCACGCGCTCCAGATCGTCGGTGATGCCGCGGCCCACGTTATCCACCTCGAGCTGAGCCCGAGGCGTCTCGCCGGCTGAGTCGGCCGGCGGCGCAAAGCGGAATGGATACCCCATGTACGTATTGCCATTGCTAACCCAATCCTGAGTGTCGTTGGCGATGCGCAGCACCGCGCCCATGGATGGCGCCGTCATTTCCAGCAGCTCTAGCGGCCCATCTGGATCTGTCACGCGCTGCCGGCGTTCAAGGAAATTGCTCATCGCAGGTACTCCATGACGGCCTGCCGCGTGCCCTGGGTGAAAGCTGAATTGGTGGCCTGAAGACGACCGATGGCACCACCTTTGAAGCGCGCGGAGATCTGCTTGCGCGTGCGCGGGTGGACCATCGTGAAGTACCCCACGCGGCCGATTTCGTCGAAGTAGAATTCATCGAACGCGACCATTGACTCGGCAGTCAGGAACACCATAGTGACTGGAAGCTCCACCATGACTCGCGTGTTGATGATTGCCTGTTTGGCTGGGCCGCGCTCCATCTCGGTGCGCTGCACTGACGGGTCTGGCTCTTCACCTAGATCGTTGGTGAGAAGCCTAATGTTTGCCGGGAGGGTGGCCATCAGGCGAGCCCCCTCGTCGATAGAGTTGGGGGCATGAAACATCCTCAGAAAGCAACCGGAGTGATTGATGACAATGAATAAAAAAGACTTCGACGTGCTAGGGCATCTCACGTCGTTGAACATCCTGGTAGCGATTGCGCTTGCGACAGCAATCCATGACAAAGCTGACGCACGCACCCTTGCGTTCAAACTCATCTCTTCAGCAGAGCAACAGGTGGCCGATGTATTCACGGATCTGAAATCAACCATCGATCCCGAAAACCTCGCCGCGCTGGATGCCTCCGCTCGCCTGAATCTGATGAACGTAGGCGCGCTGGTGGACACCTTCCTGACTCATATGGGCGCTGCGCCGAGTAGCGGCTAACTCAGCGTCGCTCACGTACGTCGAAGCGCGACTTCGTAGCTCCTGCCGTGCGCCCACCGCTGGCCATGTCGTCCGAGATGATGTTGATGACGTATTTCCTGAGCTCTGTGCCGTCGGGCATCGTCGACCGCTGCTCTCGCGCCTGCACCTGATTGCTTGAGTAGTTGTCGATCTCGATCTTGGTCTCCGGGCTAGCCGAGCTGCCGCCTCCCGAAGCCATCGGCGCTGCCGGCACCACCTGGCCGCGGTTACCCGGAATCAGGTAGCTGCGGCCGCCCTGCTGGAACAGCTCCGGATCGCCGCCTTCGCCCACCTCGTACAGCGAGCCCGGCGCAACCGGACCACCATTCGCGCGGCCGCCGCCGAAGCTCATCCAGCCACCACCGGCAAACGACCCGGCATTGCTGCCGAAGTTGAGGTTGCTGCCCGCGCCTGCGGCGGTGCCAGTCCACGACCCACCTGCACCGCCGCCCGTCAGCCCGCCCATGACGGTGCCGAGCAGACCGACCGCAGCCTGCTTCGCGGCATAGCGCGCTAGGTCGGCAATCATCGAGTCCACCAGGCTGCTGAAGGAAAACTTGCCGGTCTGCGCAAACTGCACAAACTGGTCTTCCCACGAACTCAGGCTGTTGGACAGGAATGAGCCGGCCTGCCCGTATGCATTGGCCGCGCTGAACTCGTAGTCCTTCCATACCTGCATGAAGCCCATGCGCCAGTCACCCAACATGGCGAGGCGCTGCTGCTGGTAGTTCCGCTCAATGCCGAGAGAGTTATTGAGGCTCGTGGCCAGCTTGAGCGTGTCGTCGTCGTACTGTGCTTTACGGACTGCAAGCGCCTCTTCGCTGAGGGTGTTTCTATCGCTGTTGTAGGCCTTGTCGAGCTTTTCCTGCTCGCGCAGGTACTCGCGCTGGATATCCAGTTGCCGCTGAAGCACCTGCGTTTCGTCGGTGCCCCTACCCATTCCGAGCAGGTCAATGTCCGCCTGCTGCTGCCGTTGGTCTTCCAACTGTGCCAGCCGCTCAGTGAGCGCGATGCTGGCCTGCATGCCTCGCTGCCGCTCCACTTCGGCCTGAGCCTGTGCGTCGGTAGTCTCCAACTGCGGAATCAGTGCCTGCAATAGCTGCTTGCTCGCCGCCGTCATGGTGTTGGTCTCGGCCTTGAGCAACTGCCGTGCCTGGATCACCATGCGATCACTGGCCGACACCTTGTCGCCGCTCTTTGCCAGCTGCTCATTGGCGATGATCTGCCGCTGCACGCTGGCGATGAAGCTCTGCGCCGCGTTGTCGTCCGTGTTCGCCTTGCCGATGCCCTCACGCTGATTGAACTGCTTGTCCACCTGCGCATTCGACTGCGCGATCAGCCGCTGCATCGATCCGTCGAAGTGGCGTGCGTCGCTGTCTGGCAGCTTGTTGTAGATCTCGATGATCTTGTTGAGCGCGGCCTGCTTTGCGCTCGCCCGATCCAAGCCTGCCATTCGAGCGTTCAGAGCCTCGGATGCAGCCTTCTCAGCTGCTTGGCTGTCGTGCAAAACCTTGTTGTAGTCCTCGACCGCCTTGCGGTTGTCGGGAGCCTCTTCGTTTACGGCCGCCGGCAGTCCGTATGGATTGCGCGCCTGAGCCGACAGCCGGCCCATCTCATCCTTCAGGCCGGCCAAGAGGGCGAAGCCGGTACGCGGACCTGCGCTGGCCAGCTTCGCGATCCAGGAATCTTGCAGCCCGCTGTTCCGGCCGACATCCGTGAGCGCGCCGCCGAAATTGACCAGTGCCCCCCAGGCGCCGCTGATCTCGTCCTTGATGGTGCGCCACCCTTGCGCCATCCCGGGCATGACGGCCTCGGTCTGGTTCGCAACGTTGATGGATCGCTCGTAGTACAGCTGCAGCGCTTCGGCCACGGCCTCCTGCTGCCGCCCCTCTTCCTGCAACGTGATGATCCGCTGCAGCTGTGCGGTGTTGAGAAAGCCTTCCTGCTTGTTGAGCTCCACCAACGCATCCACAGGATCACGTGCGATGCGCTGGAACGCCTCGACGGTCTTGCTGGTGGCGTGGCCGGTGGACGCCTCCATGCGTGCCGCTGCCTCGGCCACCATCGTGAACTGCTTGCCGGCGAACTGGCCGGAAGCAGCGACAGCATTCAGCGCATCAAGCGCCCCGCCTCGCGTCACGCCCTTCAGATTTTCCAGCTCCGAAACCAAGCCGCGGAACTGGCCACCGCTGATATCCGCATTGCGGCCAGTGAGTATCAGGTTCTTCTGGAAGTCGAACAGCTCATCCTGGCTTTGCTTCAGCGCCACCGCCATCGCGACTGCAGCGGCAGCCGACAATGTCATCGGATTGACCATGCCCAGTACGTAGGACGAGACGGCCCTGGCTGCCGGGCCGATGCCGCCGAGCTGGTCCTTCAGCTGTCCACCCTGCTGGATCGCCACCATCCAGATAGGCTGCCCGCTCACGATGCTGGTGACGATGTCGGTCATCTGCGCTGGGATCATGCGCATCGCCGCGGCCGTCTGGCGTGCGGTCATGCCGTACTGCTCGGTGGTGTTCTTGGACTTCAGCAGCGCCTGCCGGCTCGCCTCGATCTGCGCCTGGTATTGCTGCATCACCTGCGGCTTGATCAGCCCGAGGTCGCCGGCACGCTCCAGCCGCTCCTCCATCTCGGCCAGCCGGTTCAAACCGGCAACGGTGGGATCGATCTGCGCGAGCAGGCGCTTGAGGTTGATCTCCTGCGCCTGCGCCGCCTCCGCCGCCGCACGTGCCTGGTTAGCGGTGCGCGCCTCGGCCTCCTGCAGCGCACGTGCACGCGCCATCATCCGTTCCTGCTCGGTACCGGCGCGCGACATCGCCGCAGCCTGCACGTCGATGCCCGCCGCCGCATCGCGCGCAGCCTCAGCCAGGGCACGATCCGACAGGTTCGTCGTGCGGCCTGCTTCGGCATAGGCCATCGCCTGCTGCGCGACGCTGCGGTAGCGCGCCTCCTGCTCTGCCAGCTGCCGTTCCAGCTTCTGTGACGCCGCGGCAGATGCACTCGCATCGGCGGCGGCACTCTTGCCCGCCGCACTGTAGGCCTGCAGTCCAGCCGCCGCACCGGTGAGACGGCCTTCCATGGCCGCCAGCGCCGAGACGATCTCCGCCTGCGCGCGGTTCATCGCCTGTAGTTCGGTGATTACCGTGCCGGTACCGACGCCGATCCGCTCCAGCGCTCCGCCCAAGCGGTCGCCGAGCACAACGGCTGAGCGGTCGATCGAGCGGGACATCGACTGGAAGTAACGCTCCAGCCGATCTGCTGATCCACTGGCCTTGTCGGCGGCGGCGGCGTTCTGGTCCAGTGCCCTGGTGCTTTCGACCAGGCCACTCGAATCGACTTTAAAGCCAAGTTCGGCGATATCCATCAATCAGCTCCAGGTGTTGCTCGGTTCCGGCGGCCGCTCGCGCGCCGCTGCTTGTTCTTCGCGCACGGCACGCAGGTAGGCGTCGTCCATCGCCATGAGCATCTCCACCTCTTCGGGGAGCACATCGCGCAGCAGCAGGCGCTGCCACGCGTCGAGTTCGGCGTAGGACAGCGCCTCAGGGCCGGATCGGCGCCGGCCTGAGATCAACCAGAACCAGTCCCACACGTGGGTGGCTTCTTCTGGCATGTCGACGGCAGGCGCCGGTTCGTCGAAGCGGGCGTTGCGCTGCCGCCGCGTCTCGCCCTTCGCGTCCGGCATGTCGTACCGGACGGTGAGATACGTGGCGTCAGCTATCCGCGTCTTCAGCGCTGCGAAAAAACTCCGCGCGGTTGCCCAGCTCCACCTCCAGCTGGTCGCCGATCCACGGCAGTTCCTTCAGCACCTTGCGGACAGCTTCATCGGAAAGCGGCGGCTTGGCCCCGTGGAAGGTCAGGTCGCCCTGCCATTCCCAGGCGCCCACAGAAGCAACCAGCATGTCGATGCGGCCCTGCTCCATCTTCTCGGCGGTGATCTTGCCCTTGCCCATCAGGCGGTCGTTCAGCGCCTTGCGGCTGGCCGCGCGCACATTCGGGTGGGTATCGGGCAGCAGGGTGATGCGCAGGCCCACAGGAGCCTCGGTGGCGGGGTGCTTGATGTCGATGGCGCGCTCGGCGGCAACGATGGTGGTCAATTCGGTCATGAGTGATCCTTTGCGATCAATCCGGAGAGGAAGCGGGGGAAGCCGGCCGGATCAGATCCGGCGTGTCAGGCGGCTGCCCTATCCCCCGCTGTTCGGTTACGGGGTGACGGGCGCCGGCACTTCGATCGGCACCTGGTTCAGGGCGAGCGAATAGACGTGCAGCACGAAGTCCTCGTTACGACCGCCCGGCGTGCGGGGGCCGGTGACCAGCCCTCGCAGGTACTCGATTTCGCCGGACGGGCGCTCGACCTTGAAGGCGTACGCGTCGGTGACCGACGGCAAGCCGGCGGCACGCATGGCGACCTGTCCCGGATCGTCCAACACGCGCGCCACCTCGACCTCGGGGTCGCCGGCATTCGAGATGCCCTTGCCCTTCAGTGCCACAGCGGTGTCCCACGTGTCGTAGGTGACGATGTTGGTGGTCAGACCGCGCTCGCCCACGCTGCCGACCTTCTTGACCTGCACCCAGGTCAGCGCCGCGAACTGGGTCTGGGTCAGATCCTCGTTCTTCGGCGTGGCGCAGATGTAGAGCTTGGAACCGCTGTTGGTTTGTGCCTCAGCCATTGCTGATATCTCCTCGCTTTGGGCATAAAAAAACCCGCCACGGGGCGGGGTTGGAAAAAAAGCGCTGCTGTTCTGCAGACTGTCTGGCTGGACTTACACCCGGAAGCCCGAGGTATCGTCTTCATCCAGGCTGAAATCGTCCGGCATTCTGTTGATGGATAGGGCGGACTGCTCAAGAACGTCTCTTTCAAACGCCCTGGAGTCCACGAACATCTTTTCCAGCAACGCCACATCTGACCTGCATTGCGCGTTGTCTGGCTCCTGTACCAGCCGCCGATTCAAGACGCCGAGTTTGTCTCTAATCTTTTTGTTCGAGTGTGCCGAGTCGACTGCGATCTTCAGCCAAAAGATGGCTCGCTTCACGCCCTCAAGGCTTGCTGCAGCTCGCGGCAATTGCGAGCGATGAGCGTAAATTTCAGCCTGAATGCCGACAACCAACCCTCTCAGTCCCGGCGAGAGATCATCTGGCAGGTCACCCAAGCCGACGCCATCGAGCTCAGCTTGCAAATCATCAAGATTGATCATCTGTCACCTCGGGGGGTATTCGAGCGCCAAGCCTAGCACCGCGCTCACCCGTCGAAGCCCCGCCACATGATGGTCACCGGATGCATGTGCCGCTCCGGGTCTTGAATGATGGTTGAGGTCCAGGGCATGCGGTACACGCGCATGCCGGCGAAGGTGGTGCCCTTGCCGAATGCGGCGATGATCTGGTCGGTGAGCTGCGTGCCGACCATGATGCCGGCGCCTGGCCGGTAGCACGCCGCCAGCTGGCCGAAGCCCTGCATCAGCGACGGCCCGTCGTCCTCCATGCCGTAATTCTGGGTCTGGTTGGGGAACCACTGCAGCTCGAGCCAGGATCCGCTGGTCGGCGGGGTGAAACCAATGCCCGGATAGGAGCACGGCAGGCCGATACTCGCGGCGAAGGCGCCAACCAGGCCGGCGAAGGCGTCATAGATCGCGGTGTCGCTCATGGAATGCGTGCCTTCACCTTCGCGGTGACCTCGTTGACGATGAAGTCCCAGTTCTGCGCAGCAGCGCGCATGAAGCCCTTGCCGGCCTGCTCGTACTGCCGGCCCAAGCTGTCCTTGCCGCTGAATCCATGCTCCATGCGCATCGCATAGGCGGCGGTCCAGCCGGCCCAGACGGCCTCGCCCAGCTGCAGGGCTGCGAAGACCAGCGCGGGCTCGCCGCTTTCCGAGGACGCCGGACCATCTTTGGATGCGGCAGCGGAGTTGCGCAGGAACCCGGTATCAACCGGCATCCTCCCGCCCTGCCCCTCCGGCGTGTTCGCCTGGTCCATCACCGCCTGCGCCGACTCGCGAAAGATGGCCTCCTGCCGCTGCTTGGCCTTCTCGGCGAATGCACGGACCTGGTTACCGAACTTGCTTGCCACGTAGCACCTCCGCTGTCATGTCGATCCGGTACTGCTTCATGCAGCGACAGCCGACGATCTCCTTCGGGCCAGCGCCGAGGCTCGTGTCGCCCGGGTAATTCATCAGTGCGCCGCTGGGCGACTGGAATGGCTCGCCGAAGGCGCGCCGCTGCCCGTTCATGGCTTTGTGCGTGTGCCTGGTGCGCTGGTCGCCAGTGTCCGACCACGTGCCGATGACGTTGTCTGCCGACAGCGCGCCGGATTCGATCTGCTGCCGATACGCCTCCTCGCGTCCAGCGCTCAAGCTGCCGATCGACTCGGTGCGCGCAATCATCTCGCCACGCAGCTGCAGCAGCCGGTCGGCGTAGCGTCCAGCGATCTTGTCGATGTCCGCCTGCGATACCGGCTTGCCGGCGGCGATGGCCCGCTTGACGATGCCGTCGAGGCGCTTGTCGCGGCGCTTACGGCCAAAGTACTTCGCCATCTCCTTCGGGTCACCGCTGGCCAGCTCCCCGCGCATGCTCTGCACGAACTGGCCCTGCTGCGATGTCAGGCCCAGCACGCCCCCGGTGCGCCGGCCCGTGTCTCCTACGCGCCCCACGATGTCCAGCGCGCTCTGACGCGGATTGCGGCCAGCGACCATGCCGCTCTCCAGCACGTTGCGGATCAGCGTGCGCTGGTCGTTGACGATGCCGGTGATGAGGCTGCTGGACTTGTCGCGCAGCCAGGCCTCGGCGGTGGGGTTGCGCAGGTCGAAGCTCGGGCGCAGCGCGGGCGAACGCACGTCCTGCCTTGGCTTGTAGCTGCTGGTGATGATCGGATCCAGGCTGAGCCGAATCTTTGGCATTTCCGACATACCCTGCTGTCCGCCTGCCGCGTAGGCGTTGCGCAGCGCTTCGCCCAGATCCGCAAAGCGCGGCTCGTCCAGCCCCATGACGGTGAGCACGTCGTCGATCCGTCCGGCCTGCAGCAGGTCCGCGATGAGCTGCACGCCTGCCTGACTGGTGACCTCGGATATCGCCTTGAGGAAGGCGCGCGCGATGGCCGGCTCCAGCTTCGCCGCCAGCTGTTCAAGTTGGCGGGAAGTCGTTGCGGCCATTAGCGTCTCGCGTGAAATTCGAAAAGGAGGATCTGCCCGCCCGGTGAAAGCGGCTGCAGGTCAATGAAGCGATGCAGCACGCCGCCGAGCAGGATCCTGTCGTCCTTCGTCGGCTCGATGGCGACATCGGTGGAGATCAGCCCCAGCTTGTCCCCCTGCAGCACCAGCGTGGCGTCGCGGTTGGTCAGGCTGTAATCGACTTCCACCACCTTGCAGTCGTGCCGCGTCGGCGGCCCCTGCTGCGGGTTGTGCGGCGGCCCGGTGATGGCGCCGTCGCGCTCCAGCTGTGTGGCGTATCCGTAGCCATCGATCAGCCTGCGAGCGGTCGCTTCCAGTCGTGCATAGAGCGCTGCGGCCATCAGACCACCCTCACGGCTGGCATTACCATCGGGCGACGCAGCAGCGGCGCCAGGATCTCGTCGATGCCCGGAATGACCGGACGGTTCGGCGTGCTGCCTGCAGCGGTGCTGGCACCGTATGAGACTTCGATCGGGCCAACCTTCTCGCGCGTGACCTGCGCGCTCGCGACGTAGTCCGGCGATAGGCTGCCGGGCTCGATCAGCTCGCGCAGCGCTGCTTCGTACGCCGCGTGCTCCACCTCGATCGGCACTGCGTCGGCGGCGATTGGGTTGCCGTCGTAATCGACTGCGCCTGTGCGGGGCCATTCGTTCGGCTGGCCCCGCCCCTGGGTACGCACGCCGGGGAACATCGACTGCCACCGGCCCGAAGACAGCAGCACCCGGTACCGGCCGTCGATGTAGTCGGTACCGCGCACCAGGGACGCCCTGCGGGCCTCCTCACTGCCTGCGGCCCATGCCGCGTTGCCACGGACCAGGTGATACGCGTCTGCTCCTTCCAGCGTGCCGTACATGGTCAGCTCCCGGTCTTGGGCTTCTCGGCGTCGTCCAGCGCGGCCTGCAGTTTCTCCAAGCCCCAGCGCTTGTCGTGCTTGATGCCGCCGGCTTCCAGCTTGGCGATCAGATCGACCTTCTTCTGATCGTCGGCGGCCTTCGCGTCGATCACCGCCTGCGCGGCAGCAGCGGCTTCGGCCTTCAGCGCGTCGAGCGATGCGCTGATACGTGCCTCGCGGTCCACCTCGTCCAGCGAATTCCAGTCCTCCAGCGACAGCGCCGAGGCCTTGAACGCGTGCTGCACGACGTCGTCGCGCGTGACGCTGTCGCCGCCTTCGATGAGCAGGATGCTGTCGGGCAGATTGAACGTGCCGAGCAGGAACGGCGCGGTGTCGTCCTCCGACTCGGTGAGGATGCTCGCGGCGAGCCACGCCTGCACGACGGCGTTTTTCTTGATGGCCTGCCAGTTGGGCACGATGGCCGGCGAGCCGGGAATGATCTCGGTGCCGTCCGGCAACGCCAGCGGCGTCTTGTGGTTATTGCTGATCTTCATTGCAAGCTCCGGTGTGGCCCCGCCGGGGACGCGCGGGGCCTTTGTGGATCAGATGCCGTCGACGTAGACGACCTGCTTCGGGAGGCGCACGTCCAGGCCCCCCAGGCGCATCACGCCCGGGATGTCCCAGCGCAACGGGCCGGACTGCCACGCGGGCAGGAAGCGGTGCGGCATCGGCATGTGCAGCTTCAGCACGTTGGCGTCGTAGCGGTACGCGACCATGCGGGGCACGCCGCCGACACCTGCAGTGTCCAGGCCGCGCTGGCCGCGCACGGTCAGTGGCTGCCCTGTCTGCACGGTGTAAACGTTGTTCGCCAAGAACCATTGCAGGATGGTCATGTCGCTGTTGTCGCTCATCTTGCGAGTGGCGATCAGCAGGTAGCGCAACCAGGGAAGCAACAGTCGATCTGCGATCGCTGCGGTGTTCGTGCCATTGAACACATTCAACAGCGCCTGGTTCATGTCGCCGACAATCTCGTCGGGAGAGGCGTTGGGCCAGTCGCCAGTGGGTGCCGCTACCGGAGTGACACCTGCTGCGTTGAACAGGCCGCTGAACCCCTTGCTGGCGTCGCCAAACAGCGCGACGCGGTCGACCATATCCTCGGATGCACGACGCGCGACGGCTGCGTCCTCGTTGGGCAGGTTGATACCGAGCAGCTGTGCGCGGCCGATTTCTTCCCAGCCGTAGCCGTAGCCGATACCAGCGGTGTGCACGCCGGTCTGGAACTGCGAGCGGTTGGTGCCGGCCTTCGGGATATCGTCGGCGTTGCCGTTGATCCAGTCAGCCTTGCCGTACTGGTCTTGCGAGTAGTAGGTGACCGACGTGGCGAACTCGCTGCCGGACGTATCGACCGGGATCAGGTCGCGGTACTGGATATCCGGGTAGACGGTGCGGTAAACGCCGGGCTCGATGATGGTGGTCTGCGAGACCACGAAGCCCATGACTACCTGGGCGTCGAAGAGTGGATGTGCACGCATGTGGCTGAGCTCCTTAGCCGAGACGGACGACGGCCAGCTGGGCTGCCGCGGTGGTGCTGGTGTCCCAGCGGGCGCCGGTGATGGCGGTGTTGTTGGTGGCGACGTTGGTGAACGCGCCGGCTGCGGTGAGGTACACCGGATCGCCGGCGGCGACGGCGACCGAGGCGGTCACCCAGATGTCGCCCTTGGTGATGACGCGCGCCGATGCACGCTGCGGGAACAGGTCCAGGCCCGTGGCCGAGCGATCCAGCAGCGTGATGCCGACGAACTTCAGGTTGGCGCCACCGAACGTGACGATGCCCTTGTCCGTCCCGCCCTGTGCCACGGCCAGGCCGAACGCGAGGCCGGCGACGTCCTCGACAGTGCGAGAGATGATGGTGGACGGGATCATCGTGGCCTGCATGCCGCGCGTGGCTGCAGGCTGGATGTCCGGGTAGTTGGTTTGCAGTGCCATGGCTTAGGCCCCCTGGTTCTTGGTGCGGTAATCGAGGCCGGCGACGGACGCGGCGTAGCCGTTGTCCTGCACGACGGTGCGAAATCCGGCGCCGTCCTTCAGCGCCTGCACAACGGGATCTTTGGGCTTACAGCTATCGGCCAGAATGTCGAAGCGCGCCTCGATGTATGCGTCGCCCTTGCCGGCGATGGCGGCGTCGCCGAGATTGCCGATGACAGCAGCCTTGCGAACATCCGCATCGCTCTTGCCGCTGTAGTCGGTGTCGTGGATTGCCTTGGCCGCAGCCAAGAGATCGCCACGCGCCTGCACGCGCGCATCCAGAGCGGCGGCATCCAGCACCTTGCCTTTCAGGTCGTCGATGGCGGCGTCGCGCTTGGCGATCTCGGCATCCTTCAGCGCGAGGGCTGCGGTGTGGTCGGTCGCCTGGCGCGCGGCAACTGCGTTGGAGTCGGAGAGCTGGCGCAGCAGCTTGTCGATGGCCTGGGCGCCGGCGTCGGTGGTCTCGACGGACAGCCCATCGACCAGGACGGTCCGGGTCTTGATGTCAGGCATTGAAGTGTTCCTCTGATGGTTGTCGTCGCCGATACGAAGGTGTTCACCACCGCGCGCCCGGTCGACTAGCGCGAGATGGTTGTTGCGGATGTTTCGTTGCACGGCGTCGTACGGTTCGCCTTCGGGCGTCACGCCATCCTCGAAGACGATCTCTGCGGTGTAGCCCTGCGACAGCTCGACCTTGCCGGCCTCCCAGTCGGCGATGGCCGCCTTGTCCATGAGCACCAGCGGCACGCGCACGAACTTGTCGTCGTGCCGCACCTCGTCGCCGGTCTGGCCGACGGCGTACTGCTTCCAGTTGCTCGCGTCGACCATCACCGGCGGGTGGTCGTTGGTCATGGGCCGGTGCGCGAAGCTGCGCAGAGTTGCGTCGGAGAAGACCTCCTTGGGTGGCCGGTACAGCCGCACGATCGGCATCTCCGGCTTGCCGACCTCCGAGCCCAGGTACTCCTGGATGCCGGTGCGGGCCACCTTTGCATCGGCCACGAGGTAGCCGTCTGCGGTGCGGCGTGGCGCCGTCACCGAGACTCGATCAGTCAGAAACATGGGTTACTCCTCGTTGACGTCCGGCTGCTTGGACTGGCCAGCAGCAGCTAGCGCCGCGCGCTCGTCGTCTTCCTGGTCTTCCTGCCAGTCAGGGTTCGCCTTGGTGAAATCGTCCATCGCCGATTCCAGGCCAGGCGCTACGCCCGCCTCGGTCAGCATGTTCACGGCCACCTCGGCCAGCACCTCGTCGGGAATCAGCTTGGTGTCGGCGAGGGTCTTGATAGTGTCGGCCGTGGTCTTGCCGTTGGTGGCGCGCTCGGTGTCGCTGGTCTGCCACAGGCTGCGCCAGCTGTAGAACACGTCCTTCGGTCGGCTGCCGAGCGCCGAGTAGATCAGGCACTCATCCAGCACCGACATGGCCGGCGTGTAGATCAGCTCCTGGCTTGCCTTGATGCGGTCGTAGTAGTTCCGGATGTCGTTGTCGCCGGTGCTGTTCAGACCGCCAGGCGACTGCCCCAGCAGACGCGTCAACGGGATATCCGCCGCGCCCGACACCTGCTGCAGGAAGGCCAGCATCACATCGACCAATCCACTGAAGGACGCCGACTTCTGCGTGTAGGTCTCCTCCCCATCCAGCACCAGCATGCCGTTGATGCCCTTAGCCATCGCCGCGAGCTGCAGGCGCTGGAGCAGCTGCGCCTCATACGCAGGATCTGCCAGCTGCGACATGAGATTCGGGATGTTCAGCACATCGACCTTCGCCTCGAACACCAGGCTGTCGATGTTGGCGCTCGTGTTGTCTGCACGCTTTACCGAGTCGCTCACCGCCATCAGTACCGAGTCGCCCCAGCCGTCACCGTGATCGATATCAGGATCCGGTCGATGTGCACCGTGCAGGATGACCAGCCGCGAGGGATGAATCTCGACCTGGCCCGCTCGTGCTGAGGTAAGCGTGTAGAACGCAGGCTGCCCGTAGGTTGGCGACTCAGCATCGCGATCTTGCTCGCCTGCGCTTAGCACACGCTTGGTCAGCACGTTGAGGTGCTTGATGCCCTCCTTCCTCACGCGCGTCGGATCCAGCGGCCTACTGGGGTCTGTGTCGCCTGTAGCGATGTAGATCGCTGCGCCACCAAACAGCCGCGCCTTGGTGTGCGCCTCCAGCAGCTTCACCTGCAGCCCCAGCCGCTTCTCCTCCGCCTCGAGGGCGCTGATCTGGTTCTGATCGGCATTCCACGTCCGCCAGTTGCGGCAGCTGTCGAGCGCAGGGATGTCGATGATCTTGCGAGCGAGCCACGTGCCGCGGTAGGCGTTGCTGGCATCAATGTCGCTCAGCGGCGCGAGCGCGTAGTGGCTGTGCACCGCCTTGTCGCGGGAGGTGCCCAGGTTGGCCACGAGATTGACCAGCCCGTCCTTGAGTTGTGCGAGCTTGCCCATCAGAGTGCGTTTCCAAGGTTGTAGGTGCTGCCTGTGACCAGCTCAGCGAACGCGCCAGAGAGCGCGTCGACCTGGTCGTCGTGTTTGGCGTTGGGGAATTCGGCGATCTCGTCGAGGAAGGCGGCCACCCAGGGGCCATTCACCAACTTGATGTTCCCGGCCTCGGCCTGCGCCTCCACCGGTGTTGCTCGGACCTCCTTCGATCCGGACTCGATCGCGGCCTTGATGTCCCAGCCGGCCAGCAGCTTGATCTGGTGCGCGGCGTTGGACTTGCCGGCGGCGCCAGGATCCTGCGGGATGCGCACCTTGATCGTTCTGCCGTCCTGCCGCGCGGTGTTCGTCAGCATCCGCTCCACGCCGGCGGGCGACACCTGGTCGCGCACCACGTCGAGCACGTAGTAGATTCCGCCAGCCTCGCCCAGCAGCAGGCCGACCGAGTAGTCGGGATCGCTGCTGGTCTTCTCCTTCGGATCCGTGGCGGCAAAGTCCCAGCGCCGAACCTTGCGCGCGGTCGAGATGGCCGGTGCCGCTTCCACGACCTCAAACCAATCCCGCTTGAACGAGCCACCATCGCGCGGTGTTGGCCGCTGCTGGTACTGGCCGGCATACGCGTAGGTGCCTTTGGCGCGCTTCAGCCGTTCGATCTCGGCGCGGGGGAAGCGCTCCGGAAACAGCAGCTCACCCTCTTGGGTGCGCGGATCCTCGAAGAACAGCTTGCCGTCGACGTAAGTGCGGCACGGACCGCCGGTCTTCTTGCCGTCCTTGTCCGTCCGCTCCTCCTCGAACTCCATCGGGAGGTTGAGGTGGACGAAGCCCAGGTCCAGCTCCATCGCCACCGCTGCAATGTCCTGCTGGTGCAGGCGCTGCATGATGATGACCATGGCCGACGACGTGATGTCGTTGAGGCGGTCGGTGATGCCCTCGCGGAAGATACGGACGGCGGTCTTGCGCTCGGCGTCGCTCTCGGCTGTTTCGGTTGAGTGCGGATCGTCGACCTTGACCCGGTCGCCGCGTCCGCCCGTCATCGAGCTGAAGGGTCTGGCCTCACTGAAGCCGTTGCCGGTGTTCTCGAACTTGCCCTTGGCGTTCTGGTCGCCGCGCAGCTTCAGCGGCCACGCCGCTTGGTACTGGTCGCTCTCGATGAGGCGCCGCAGCTTCAGGTTGTCGCGCAGGACGTTCGGCTGGCTGTAGGAGGTGGCCAGCGTCTGCAGGTCGGCGCGGCCGCATGGACCCCACTCCCAGGCAGTCCAGAACACCAGCACCAGCGACTTCATCATGCCCGGCGGCACGGTGATCAGCAGGAACTGGATGCGCCCCTCTGTGACCGCCTCCAGGTGCAGGCACATCGCCCGCAGTGCCCAGCCGATCTTGAGCGGCCGGGTCGGTTCAAGCACGTGCCAGTGCTCGCGGATGAATCCCTCCAGCGACTGCGACCGCGCCCGGATGCCTTCGACATCCTCAGCAATGCGCAGGCGCTCCCGCTCAGCCTCCCGCCTGGCCCTCTCCGCTCGGATCTCCGCCAGCGACGGCAAGCGGACCGAGGATCGATTCAAGGCGATCGAGGTCATCGTCGGACACATTGCTCAGGTCGTAGGTGCCGATGGCACCGGAATGGCGGTGGCGCTCGACGGCGAGGCCGTACAGCTTTGCCTTGCCCATGGTGGCGGCGACCATCGCGGACGCCTGCTTCTCTCCCTGGGCAATGCCCCGGGCTTCCTCCAGCTCTGCAGCCAGGGAATGCACGGTCACGGCTGCCTGCTGGGCGACCTTGGCCTGCGCCTTCTGGATGGCGGCGGCGATGTCGGGTTTGGTCAGGTTCTCCGACCCGACACTCCTGGCGGTCTTCTCGCTGTACCCGGCGCGGATGGCCGCCTGGGTTGCGTTCTGGTCCTTCAGGTACTCGACCACGAAGCGCTGCTGCTTCTGGGTCAGCCCGGGCGCTGCACGCGCCTTGGGCTTGGGTTTCTTCTTGGGCATGGGTTTGGCCCTCCGGGTGGGGCCGATGGGTCAGGGAAAGAAACCGCCCCACCACAGCAGGGCAATTATCAGGAAGGTGGCGACGATGCTGGACACGGCGTCGTGGTGCCCCGTCTTGGGCTCGCCGTGCCTGGCGATTTCCAGGCCAATGCCGAGCATGGCCAGCGCCAGATAGATCAACTGAGGTGTTCCCAGACTCATGGCGTCACCTCAGCTGGCTGTCGGAGAGCTTGGTATCGGTCGACGGCTTCGTCGCGCTCGGACTGGGCGAGCTCGCAGGCTCGTACAACTCGCGCCGCACTTGCCCCGCGTAGTCGGTCTTGTTCTGCAGCTTCTGCGGCAGCGGCGGCACCACCGGACAGACGGTCGGTTTCACAACCTGCCCACAGCCGCCGAACCCGGCCAAGCTCGGAGTCACGGCCAGCAACAGCAGCCGCAATGCGCGCGTCGTAGTCAGCATCGATCTTGTCCTCTCGGGTGGTGGCCTTATCGCCGGCTTGCTGCGCGGCTCCGGCCTGCTGGTGTTCGATGGATCGGGCGGCCTGCTCCCCGGCCAGGGCGCCGAGGGCGGCCCCTGCCTCCTGCTTGCTGGTGGCCCCCTCGGCACGATCACCGCGCCAGGCCCAGCCGGCACCGAACATGGCCCCCGACCACACAAGCGCGGCGATGATGGCGATCGCTATGCGGTTCATGCGGTCACCGTGTGCAGCCAGGGCTTCAGCAGCTCCCAAAGCCATGGAATCAGCCAGAAGGCCACTGCGAAAATGGCGCCACCGGCCAAGGCACAGGCGATCGCGAAGCATCCGATCATTCCGTCGAATGAGTTCCCGTACATGCTCAGACCCTCGTGTTGGTGTAGGCGATCCAGATCCAGGCCAGCCCGGCCAGCAGCAGGCCGCACAGGGTGGTGATCAGCCAGCCGGGTGGATCGCGTGGCGGCGGCAGGCCGCGGTCCCAGTTGTCGGCCATGTCAGGAGCCCGCCTCTCGCTGCGCCCGGTAGTAGTAGCCACCGATGGCACCCATCAGCGGGCCCAGGTTGCCCAGGAGCAGCATCAGCACGTCCTTATTGCCCGCCGGGATTTCCGAGTTGACGAGCACCGCGATGGCCAAGCCATAGAGCAGGAACACGATCAAGGCGATGCCGAGTCGAGCCGTGCCCATGTTTCGGGTGATGAAGGTCATGGCATGACCGCCGATGCTCCCATGACCAGGCGCATGACCAGGCGCGACACTGCGCGCTTATCGCGCTCGGTGGCATCGCTGAACATCTCCCAGCGGAACTCTTGGATCACTGAGCCGAACTCAAGCCAGTCGCCCTTGCGTGCCGCTGCCCACAGGTCGGCGCTGTCGCGCACCACCGTGGCGCCGATGATGTCGGCGATGGCGATGATGTACGGCAGCGAGCCGCGCATCTCCGGGTGCACCGCCAGCAGCTCGAAGAATCGACCGCGCAGTGTCTCCTGGGCTTCCATGACGTCCTCGGTCAGCTCCAGGGTGGCGGCGCGCTCACTCTGCTCACGGGTTTCGATCGCCCGGCCGTAGCCCAGACGCAGCACGTGCCGGCTGTCGCGACGTGGGCGGGTTGTCCGGCCCCAGCATTCCTGCAGCAGCAGCACGGCCTCGTTGAGCGATTCGCGCTCTGCGGTCAGCAGGGCTTCGTCGTCCAGGTCCGGCATCGTCATGCGCTCCCAACCTTGCCGCCGGCCTTCTTGTACGCGGCGATGAGCTTGTCGATGGCGTGCTCGGGCTGGCCGTAGCCGGCGCCCGGCAGGCTGGCCCACAGGTTGCGCACCTTCGCCACCGCTTCCACGAAGCGACCGGCCTGGATGTCAGCGATCGCGCGCCGCTCCTTGATCAGCTGCAGCGCCCAGCGGTCCTGCGAGAGCGGGCCGAAGTCCGGCAGCCTCAGCAGGTCGCGGTAGTGCGCGTAATCCTTGAGCATGAACTGGTAGCGGCCAGACGCATTGCTGGTCAGACCCTTCGAGTTGATCGCCTTCGACTTGCGGCCGCCGGCGAACGGATGCCGGCTGTAGTCGGTGAAGATCTCCGGCTTACGATCGGCGCCGGTGACGATGACGTCATACCCGGCATTCTTCGTGGCCGGGCTTGTGGACGTGCCCTCGGAATGCGCCAGCATGTCCAGGAAAGCCACGACGTTGCGGCCACCGGCTTGTTCGGGCGTGATGACCGCCATTGCTGCCTCCAAACAAAAAGCCCCGCCGGCTGGCAGGGCTGGAGCCGCGCGTCGGCGGCGGAAATAGGTGCCGGTTACGGTTCCGGCGCTGCATGTGCAGCCGTCACCCGGGCGTCTCTCGACGAGCCGGAGGTGCCGCGACCGGGTACTCCCAGTCCAAGCGGCGATAGGTGCCCGCCCCGCTGCCGGCTAGGCACGAGGGTTGATCCGGTCTCGGATGCGGGCATTGAAGAACGGCGAGCACCGCCGCGGTGGTCCTGTCCCTTCAGTAGGTCCGCTGCGCCGCGCTGGTCCCGCCCAGCTGGGCAGATCGCGGCAGTGCTCTCCGATAGGTACCGACCGCCGCCGGCGGATGGGTGGGCGGCGTCATGTCGCCGGCCCGTGCGCGATCCCGGCGCGCAGCGCCTCGCTTCTCGACGAGGACCTGGCACGCTGGCAGCGGTCGGTATTGGGCCCCAGAAACGCGAAAACCCGGCACTGGGCCGGGTTTCAGGGGGAACTTTTGACAGTTGCAGAATTAGGGCATTTGCTTGTGCAACTTGTCAATACTGATAGGTCAAATTATTTTCTGGAAACCACTCATGGAGGATCGAAGATGTTCGTCACGTACAGCGCCACTCATTTAGTCATCGCCCAGATCGTTTCCGTGAGCAGTCCCATCGCCGTCTTCATGGTCGGCGGGAACCAGTTTCGTGTCGACGTGCGAATGTCGAACGGCGACGAGCACAGCGAGAAGTACTCAACGATGGAAGAAGCACAAGTCGCGGTGGATGCATTGGTCAAGGCGATCAGGGGCTAAGCCGCATTGGCCCAGGCGCCGGCGAACCAATCGACGGCGCGTTCTAGCTCTCGGCGGTACTGCCATATCGAAACCTTGCCGCCGTACTGCTCCGCCACCATGCGGGCTTTCACAGCCTGGCTCGCCGCCACGGTGAACTCGGTGCGCACCACCAGCACGCGCAGCGGGAACTGCCTGCTCATTGACGCTAGCGCCCGGTCGATCCAACGCAGGTCATCAGGGATGCCGATATCGACGGCGACCTCCGGATTGTCGTGCGGCCGGTCGGCGTCGTTTCGCGCGCGCACCGGATCTACTGCCCAGGCCGGGATCTCGCCGAGCGATGTCAGCCCAGCCCGCTCGGCCATGAAGCGCCGCCGCTGGCGACCATCGCGCTCCACCAGCTCGCAGAAGGCCTGCTCCACCGTCTTGGGCGCGTAGTCCTTGGCATTCTCCAACACGTGCCGGCTGCGGTCGGCGCGGCTGAGGGTGTAGCGGTTTGCGTGGGCGTATCCCCACCGGCGCAGCTCAGCGAGCAGCGGATCCTCATTACGCCGCATGGCGAAATTCCTCCAACGTTTCATCATCCAGCCGGAACTGCGGCAGCCTGCCGTCGTCCTGGCACATCCCCATCTGCCGGCTCTCGTTGCCCTGGCAGTGCACGATCCCCAGCGTCCGATCGCGGCAGCTGCAGAACGCGCACAGCCCGCGCTTGCGCACTGCCGCTGCGTACCGCTTCCGCAGCAGCTTTTCGTAGTAGGCCTCGGGCCGGCTCAGGTTCGTCGGGTTGAGCATCATGCAGCGATGGCTCCCGGCTGGTTCTTCTGCTCGTGCCACAGCGCCATCAGCAACGCCTCAGCGCGGTCGCTGTGCTTCTTGAGGATCAGATATGACGCTGCAGATGGAAACCGGCGGATGGCCAGTTGTCGCGAAGCTTCTTTGTCCTTGCCGATCAGTCCGAAATGGCGCTTCCAGCTCTGCGGCTCGGCCAGGCTGAAGGGGATGCCCATCACCTCGAGCACCGCCTTGGCCTTGGCGTAGCTCTCGCCGAAGTTCATCGACGACTGCGCACCCGGTTTCCGGTCCCCCTTCGGCGGCATCGCCCGAACGCGCTCCACGCATCCCACGAATACCGCGCCCGGGTGCTGGCTGCGAATCTCGCGGATGAAGACTGCGATCGCACGCGCATCGACTTCCTGCTTCTTGCCGACCGTCATCGTCGGCATGTCCAGGATCGGGCCAGCCTCGCCGTCGATCAGTGCGGCCACGGCGCCGGACATGCCGGGGTCAATCCCGAACACCACGCGCAGAGTCATCGTGCACCTGCCTTCAGCACATAGGCCTGCCGCGCCCGCTCACGTGTATTGGCGATCGCCTTCTGCTTGCCGACGGCTACGCGCCGCTCCACCTCGGCAATCGTGTCGGCGCCGTCACGGATTGCGTCAATGCACCGCGCATAGGCCGGATAGGTGCGCGAGAGCTCTGCAACGCTGGCGAACACCTTGCCCTCGAATCGGATCGGGGTGGCGGTCATGGCTGCTTCTCCAGTTCGGCCAGCTGCGCGTCCCCCAGCTTCACGGCGTCGTGGGCAATCAGCTGGCTGACCTTCATGTCGTTCACGGCCGCGTGCCGCGCCAAACGGTTGTAGCCGTCCTCGCTCTGGATGCTGCCGACGATCCCTTGCATCGCCGCCTTCGCGAACTCTTCGCGCTTGGTCAGACTCTCCACGCGCTGATCGCCGTTCGAGATCAGCCTCGCTGACTGCTGGATGCTCATGCCGCCTTCCTCCGCTCTTCATCAGCTTCGTCCCAACCTTCGCGCCAGGCCTCGCGGAGCAGTGCGCCCTCTTCGCCCATGGCGTATTTCGGTGAGTCGTCGCGCTTCTTGCTGGCCTGACGCGCGCGGTGGCCGGCGAGCCGGGCGTTCTCGTATTGCTGCTGGTTCATGCTGCCCTCGGGATGTTGAGTAGTTGGTCCTGGTAGGTCTGCCAGGCTTCGGTGCCGCGGCCGCCCAGGACGTCGAACGTCCAGACACGGAACTCGCGGGCGTGGTGCTTAAAACTGGGTCCGAAGACCTCGCGCATGCGGTCGCGGGTCATGCCGGGCATCTGGTCGCCGTCGTGGTGCCAGGCGCCCAGGGCGACGACCGCGTGCTGGCCGATCTGCTTCTGGCCGTGCAGGTCGCCGAGGTTGCGGTGATGGATCTGCGTGTGGCCGCACTGGATGGCGCGCTGCAGGCCGGCGGCGATGCGCCAGCGGCACACGACGCAGCCGAGTGCGCGCGCGGCGTCCTGGTATGCCTGCCCGGCGCGCGTCGCCGGCTTGATGGCGCGGCGCATCATTTGCCACACCGTTGCAGTGTCGGAGCGATTAGTTCATCGTCCGAAAGCCAACCACAGCCAAGGATCGCGCGATGATCAAAGACCCTGCCCGTCGGACTCAGCTTGCCAACTTGTCCCTCATTGCCTGCGGAGTAATGCCCGCTGCCATGGCCTTCCTGCAGCTCGGCAAAGCCAATCTGGCTTGGCCGTTGTGGCAGAGCAATACAAGGGTCAACGAATTTGGTTTGACATACGACGGCAATATTTTGCTTATCGAGCTCCTTTGCGAAGAGCTTGAACTTGAGCAGGAGCCCATCCTTGAGAGCACTGAAGAGTGCCTCCCTAATCAGACCGAATTGGGCGAGGGCACTGTGTTCTTGAGGCAGGTAGCTCAGGCGGTAGAGAACGGATCGAAAATCGAAGGAGGCATGCAAGACGTCAAGCTGGCTCGGCTTGTCGCAAACGTATCGCCAGTTCCTATGAAGGACCCTACTGAGGTCCCCAAGTTGGACGTGTGAGCCGGTCGGCATGGGATAGGTTTTCACGCAGCCCTCCACGCCGGCGCCGGCTGCATGCCCTGCCCGTTGGCCATCAGCCAGAACTCGGCCAGAATGTCGTTGATCAGCACGTGCGCATACGCCACGCCGATGTGGCGAGTGATGCCTTCGAACAGCCGACGGAACTCGTCCTCATCCATCGAATCGAATGCCAGCGACCGCGCGACCGTGACGGGGATCGTTTCGATCCTCGGCAGTACTTCGCGCAGCAGCTTCGCGGCGCCAGGACCGAAGGCTGCATCTGACGCGGCCAGCACCGCGGCTACGACCGGCGTGGCGTCCATGTCGATCTGCTCGCAGCAGACGTTCGCCTCGCGCTGCAGCTGCTTGATCGCCTCGTGGCTGTCCAGGTTCTCCCAGCCCTCGACGTTTTCGACCATCAGCTGGCCGATCTTGTGCAGCAACCGGTGGCGCCAGGCGTCGCGCGGCGCCTTGATTTCCAGCCGCACCTCCTGGCCGCGCCGGTAGCCGCGCTGCTTCATCAACTCACGGTCGACCGGATGCTCGGCGAGCATGGCCAGCCGCTCCTCACCGGTGTCCATCACCACCACGCGCTCGATCAGCGCATAGATCGGACGCGATGCGCGCTTGGCGCGGATCTTCTTTGCTGCAGCAGTCATGGTCATGCGTCGACGTCCTGCCGCGGCGTGCGCGGCTTGAGGTTGCGGAAGCCGCGCGAGCGCGGGACCGGCTTGCCGTCGTCACTTTCAATCGGCGCCGGCTCCCAGTACTCGGGCAGGTTCTGGAACTTGAAGCGCTCCGGCATGTAGAGCACGCGCACCTCGCCAGGCGGGCCACTGCGCTGCAGCGGAACCAGCAGCTCGGCGGTGCCCTTCCAGCGGCTGTCGCGGTGGTACACCTCGTCGCGGTAGATGAAGATCACCGCATCGGCGTCCTGCTCGATCGATCCGGAGTCACGCAGATCCGCGGGCTGCGGGCGCTTGTCGGGGCGGTCTTCCAGCTTGCGATTGAGCTGCGACAGCAGCAGCACCGGCACGCCCAGCTCACCGGCCAGCAGCTTCAGGCCGCGGCTGATATCGCCGACGCCGTTGGCGCGGTTGTCGCCCTGAATCTCCATTAGCTGCAGGTAGTCGATAACGATCAGGCCCAGCGGCGTGCGTGCGTGCTGCCGGCGTGCCTGCGAGCTGACGTGCTCAACGCGTGCGCGGCGCGGCCGGCTGACGAAGATGTCCGCCGCGCGCAGCTTGCGCATAGCGCTGGTGACGTTCGTCCAGTCCACGTCGTCCAGGTCGCCGGAGCGGATCCGGTTGCCATCGATGCCGCCCACCGAAGCCAGCATGCGGTCGCCCAGCTCCTCGGCCTGCATCTCGAAACTGAAGACCGCGACCGCTTTGCGCAGGCGCAGTGCGACGTGCTCGGCGATGTTCTGCGCCAGCGTGGTCTTGCCCATCTTCGGACGCGCCGCCAGGACGTACAGACCGCCAGGCTTCAGGCCACCCAGCAGCGTGTCGAGGTCGTCGATGCTGGTGGTGATGCCATGGATACCGCCGCCGTCGCGGGAGCGCTCGCCCAGGCGTTCGAACACGCGATCCATCACTGGCGCCACTGCTTCCAGCTCGCACGGCTGGCTGTCCATCAGCGAGCCGATGCGCGATTGGGCGGCGCCGATCAGCTCGATGCTGCTCTGCCCGTCCGGGTTGTAGCCTGCGTTGGCTATGTCGGTGCCGACCTGGATCAGCCGGCGCAGCCGCGCCTTGTCCGCCACGATCTCCGCATAGGCTCGGATGTTGGCCGCCGACGGCGTGGTACTGGCCAGCTCAATCAGGTACGCGCCATCGGCCACCTGCTCCAGCAGACCCTGCGCTTTGAACCAGTCGCCCATGGTCACCATGTCGAACGGCCGGCGCGGGTTCGCTGTCGCCATCTCGCGGATGGCGCGGAAGATCAGCACATGGTCGCGGCGGTAGAAGTCGCCCTCCTCCACCAGGTCGGCGATGTCGTCCCATGCCCGGTTGACTAGCATCAGACCACCGAGCACAGCCTGCTCGGCTTCCACGCTGTGCGGCGGCATGCGCACTACTTCCGATGGCCGGTCGTGCCACATAGACGCGCTCTCGGCGCGCTCGGCGTCCAGCTGGTCGAGAAATTGCGACTCGTCGGCGTGGTGGTCGTAGTCGTAGATCGTGCTCATGCTGCGTTCTCCGTCATCGCCCGATCGAACAGCTTCGCGATGACTCTCTCGCGCAGTAGGTACTCGAAGTCGGGCTTCCAGTTCTCGTGCCCCGCACCGCCAGGCTGGCGGCCGGAGTGAAACTCGTCGTCAGCAGCCGTCTCGAACAGCGCCGTCCAGAATTCGGGTGTTACACGCTCGCTGCCGGTGCGCTGCTGGCACAGTTGCCGCACAGTTGGCAGGCAATCCTCAATGGCCTTCAGCCTTGGCTTGTTGAGCACCGTGCACTTCGCAAGCACACCATTCGGCTTGGCCAGCGTTGCGTTGAACGCAGCCTGCGCGTCCTCGGCGATCCGACGTATGCGGCTTGCTCGCTTGGCCTTCAGATCGGCAGGCGGTGGGTGGTCGCCCGTCAGCGTCAGCTGCGGGGACGACTCTGAGCGAAGCGAAGATGCTTCGTCCTGCTCCTGTTCCTGCTCCTGTTCCTGTTCCTGTTCCTGTTCCTGTTCCTGATTAGGCATAGCCTTAGGGGAAGGCTTTCCGGAAGACTTTCCGAAAGCCTCATCGAAAGCCTTAGCGAAACCCTCTCCAAGCTTGCAAACAAAGGTTCTCAGGCATTCCAAAGCCTCAGACTTAAGGGCACATTCGGGAATCAGATCGAACTCCGCAGCCCAGCTGCGCACCACGTTGGGCGACTCCGGGCGGTTGTGCTGGATGGCCTTGGGAATCCACACCACACGTGCTTTGAAGTCAGCTTTGACCATGCCTTGCCGAAAGGCTTCCGCGAAGGCTTTGTCGAAGGCTTCCAGTTCCCAATCGAGTTCCTCAGCCATCGCGGCCCGGCCGGCACGGAACAGTCCAGGGATGGGGCCGGTGTGGGGGCCGGTGATCAGATACAGCCACAGGCCCTGACCGCTGGGCGGCATCGGCGAAAGCGCGCGGAACTTCTCGTCGCCCCACGTCCTGACCTCCACCTTGCGGTAGCGGCTGCGCGCCGACCGGGTTTCGGTGTCGGTGCTCATACCAATCGCCCTGCCCGCTCCATGCGCTTCACCTGGCGGTCGCTACGGCCCTCGCATTCGCGTTTCATGTCGAGCCAGTAGGCGCGCGCAACGGCCTTCTTGCCGGCCCCCTGCGCCTGCCGCAGCAACTCAGCCAAGCGGCGGATGCGGCGCTCGCGGCGCCAGTCCTCGAGCAGCTGCAGAATCATGCTGCGGCCCTCGTGACCTTGGCCTCGGCGAACGCGGCCTGCGCCATCTGGCCGAAGATCGCCTGCAGCTGGCCGCACAGCGTTGCCAGTGCCTTTGCCTCGTTGAGCGTGAGCACCTGGTCTGCGTACGAATCGGCAATGAGCTTGCAGAGCTTGCCCTTCAGCTCGCCCGCATCCAGCAGCGATTCGACAACGCCGCCGGCCAGCGTCACGTCGGCGCGCTGGACGATGAAGTCGTGCTCGGCGGCCAGCGCGTGCAGGATCCGGAAGTCGCCGCTCAGCCCCATGATTTCGCTGGCTTCGGCCAGGGTCAGGTGATGCGTGCGCGTGTTCGGGTTGACCTTGCTGCGGAGGACGGCCGCAGACATCTGCTTCTCCTCGCCCTTGTCGTTGATCGAGATCAGGCGTGTAGCCAGGGCAAGGCTGCCGCCGGGATAGTCTTTGACGGTCTTGTGTGCTGCATCGGAGATGTTCATTGGCGGGACACCTGAACGGGGAACGTGAAGGGAACATCCGCCACGCTTTGCGCCATGGACGCACTGCAACGACGGATAAAGTCAGCGAGAAGAAGGGCCCCAAACGTCACGACGATCGTGCGTGTGGGAGGCAACGTGTTTGGGCTGCGGTGGGTCGACGGCCGCATGCTGGTGAAGCTGTTACGGAAGGGAAGCTAGGTGGGTGCCCGCCCACCGGTACGATATGGGGAGCCAACCACCACATCGACCGGAGACGGACATATGAATTGGATTCAATTAATTGTGGCCATCTGCATCCCACTTGCCGGAGGGCTGGCGGCCTTGGCGGTGAAGAAGCCGCGCGTCTGCCTGCGTATCTCCGAATTCTTTATCGGGATCACCTTTGGCGGCCTCAGTGCCGGCATCTTCGGACTTGCTGGATTGGGCACGGCGAAAATGCTGGTTATGTCGGACATCCAGACCCACCACAAAATCCTGACTGTCGGCGGCACCGCTGGCGTTGATGCCATTCGTTCCACTCTTGATTCCGCTGTCTGGAGCTGGATGGGCATCGCCGCGTTCTGGCTTGCTGTCTGCGCGACCTTCGTCGCTGCAGAAAGACTTTCCCAGATGGTTCTGGACGACCATGCCGAGGCTGAAAGAGTTGGTGCCAACGACAAAGGCCACGATGCAAACAGCGATTAGGTCTCTGCGATCTTGCGGCGACATGTCAGGCAGCCTCCTGCCGGGAGGCAGCATCGGCGACCTCCCCTGCGGGGTTGGCCGGCGGCCAGATATCAGGCCGCAGTTCGGTCAGAGAGACGGCTCCCTGGCTCTGAACGTGCAGCTGGCGCACCAAGCCGCCATCGAAACGCTGGCCTTTGCTCATCGCCTTGCGGAGATAGCCAATGGAAGTGCCAGCGCGAGCGGCATAGTCGGCCTGCTCGGTTGGGGTCAAGGTCGTGAGGTAGCTGCGCAGAGTGTCCATGCGCCGAATATTACTCTTTGGTAATTCTGAGTCAATACCTTTTGGTCAATTACCGATAGGTAAGGGAAAATCGGTCATGACCTCTACAGACCCCACCATCGTTGCGCTGCGTCGCGCCCGTCTGCGTGCTTGGATCGATGACCGCCATGCTGGCGTACAGGCATCGTTCGTAGGCG
The DNA here is from genome assembly GCF_056725185.1 of Xanthomonas sp. NCPPB 3218. Lineage (NCBI taxonomy): Bacteria > Pseudomonadati > Pseudomonadota > Gammaproteobacteria > Lysobacterales > Lysobacteraceae > Xanthomonas > Xanthomonas sp. NCPPB 3218. Next base: position 1,749,097 of record NZ_CM161516.1, on the reverse strand, counting down.
CCGTTGGCATCAATCAAGGCGAGCTGTCAGGCCTGCTCAACGGGAAAAAGTCGTTTGGGGAGAAAAAGGCCAGGTCGCTCGAGCAAGCCGCCGGCATGCCTACTGGCTACCTCGACAGTGATGCGACGTCCACGTCTCCGACCTCAACCGTCTTAGCTGCTGAGACCCCTCAGGGCTACCTTCGCTTCCAGCTTTTTGAAGGAGCAGCAGGGATGGGGCAAGGGGTGGTGAACCAAGATTTTCCTGAGGTTATGAAGGTCATGGAGGTGGCCGAATGGGAGGTGCGCCGAAAGCTCGGCTTTCTCCCAAAACCTGGGCGAATCCAAATCATCACTGGGCGCGGGCCCTCAATGCGTCCCAAGATTGAAGATGGCGACATCGTATGGATCGACACGTCAATCGACTACTTCGACGGTGACGACTACTACCTGATCAGCTACGACGGTGAGACACAGATCAAGATGCTGCAAAAGAGAAGCGATGGTCTGTATGTAGTGAGTGCGAACCCTGAATTTAAAGAGTGGCGCTGTGATCCGATGGATCTGACCGTCCGTGGAAAAGCGCTAGTACACGCCGGGTTTCGCAGGTTCTAGAGATTAGGAGCAAGGCAACAACATGAAGTTGATAACGAGCGCCCTGGCCTGCGTGTGCATACTCGGCTGCAGTAGGCAGGACAGCAGCAACGCCTCGCCGCCTGGACCGCTCCCAGCCGCAACGAGCTTCGTTGGGCTCGAGATCGGTTCATCAAACACCATGCCAGAATGCGCTCGGTATATCCCAGACGGGGATTATCAAGTGGCAAGCCTGCAGCCTGTCACCCCGTGCTTTATACCGCGGCTCAATGAAGTAGTTGCTATTGATGGCGTTGAGGTAAAGCAAACGGCGGACTTCCCCAAGAACATTGCCATCCTGTTTCGAGCAGAGCAGGTTCCGGCAGGAATAGACACGCGAGCAGCTGGAATTATCCAGGCCGGCAGATTGGCGGAGGTAGCCGTCGAGCAGTCTGCTGATGCCTCCTACGAGGACAGGCAGGCATTCATCTCTTTGCTTAGTAAAAAGTACGGCCAGCTCGCGGGGTTTACCTCGGAGCGGAATGTGTACTGGCATCAACCAAACATGGACGTCATCTACTACCCAGCCCCAATGCCCTACAAGGTGAGGATCGTCGCCAGATCGACTTCCTACAGAGAGTGGCTGCAGCGCTCGGCTCCTGCCCCACAGCAGTCAGGAACGTTCTAACTCCCGTCGACGCTCCCCTGAAGCGGGCTAAGCCACGCCAAAAATAATTACCATCTGGTATTGACATGGAATTACCGTTTGGTAATCTACATCCATCGCAACGAAACACCCGGATCCCGCCGGGGACGTGCGACGGAGAACGTAGATGTCCAGCTGCCGCTGCCACCCGTACCACCCGCAATGCGGCTGCGCGACCTGCAGCCGGCATGAGCTGTCCGACGAGCGCGCCGACGTTCTGGCGCTGGCCCTGCACCGCGATGGCAGCGTACTGAGCGAGGCGCTGGGCGAGCTGACGACCGAGCAGCTGGCCCTGATCGCCGGCCACCTGGCCCAAGGCAACGACGAAGGCGCTGCCGAGATCCTGCGCGCCGCAGTCACCGACTACCTGTCGCAGCTAATCACCGGCCGCATGGACGACGTGGACTGCTCGCGCATCGAGGCGGTGCAGCACTACCTGACGGTGTACGAAGCCAAGCCGGCGCCAGTCGCCGTGATGCCGTGGCGGGTGGCGGCATGATCACGCCCCCCTTGGCATCAAACCCGGTACTGCTGCGGATCCAGAGTCAATGCGATCTTGCGGCCAATTCGCATAGCCTGGTCGCGCGCATCACTGCGGTGCTGCGCCTGTCCGGCACCTTCCACGGTCGCGACTGCTGCGCTCTGGTCGCGGTGGTAGATGTACACGTGGGACGTCCAGATCGCCGCCCCCGGCGTTTGGACCTCCATGGTGTCGACGCGGAACTCGCCGCAGTAGCCGTGGGATGGTACGGATATCGTCATGCGCGCCAGTATGCGCCTGTCTTCGACGTGTGCGGTGGGTACCGAGAGCCTGACAGCCACAGCAGTTCGGCTTCGTGCGGGTCAGTCTTCCTGCAGCTTCCGCGCCGCCCGCGCGTTGGCATAAATTCTGTGGAGGATGTCAGCGAGCTCCCTCCCCATACCGACTGCCTGTTCTCGGGCGGTTGCCAGATCTTTGCCGCGTGCCGCATCCACGATCCATTCCACCGGCACCTCGCTCCGACCTTGGTGGATGTAGGCGTTTACCAGCCACTCGTCCCCTGTCCACATCTCCGAGGTCGTGACTCGCATCATCGGCTGGGCGGTCGTTCGACGATGCATGGCAGACGTCTTACCAAAAGGCGACCCGCGATTTTGCCAGAAATTGCGCTCGCGCCACACACAAGCAAGCTTATGCGGGGTAAGAAATGAGCGCCGTCATCCCCTTCCCCACCGCTGCGCGCGGTGCCGACCTGGTGCGCGACATCGCGCTCAATCGTGGCTATGGCGCGATCACCGTGGCGCAGCTGGTGCGCACCTTCAATCCCGACAGCGTGCGCCCTCTGCGCGTGCAGGCATCGCAGCACGTGCGCGATCGGGACGAGTCGGCAACCACCTACTTCGACGGCCCGGAGGCTGCGTGATGGACGAGATGGATGAGAAGGAATTCCAGCGCCACATGCTGCGCGAGGACATTCCGTTCGCGATCGTGTGCATGGTTGTGGGCGCTGTGCTGACGCTGCTGGCACAGGCGGTGTTCTCGTGACCGGCCGCCGCTACAGCAGCTTCGCGTGGCTGTGCGTGCTGGTTGTCGTGCTGGTGGCGTTTGGCTGGCTTGCCTATAGCCGCAACGCCGCTCTGATCGCCCAAGCGCTCCACACGATCGCATTTTTCCTGGCGCTGCATCTGCCCGAAAGCTGGTGCAACGCCCGAGCGAGCGCACACCGCGACCAGGCGCAGCCGGCCACCGATAGCACGCCCGATTTTCCGGAACCGCCGCGCCGCGGCATCCGCTGATCCCCGCCGGTCCGCCGGCACCACCGACGAGGTATTAAATGTTTCAGCTCGAAAGGCACGAGGCGTCAATCGCCAACGTCAACCAACGCATCCAGCGGCACGGCGAAGAACGCCAGCTGGCCGCCGACATCAAGTTCGTCCTGAGCGTCAGCAATGAAGCGCTCGATTCGTTCGATTCCACGCTGCGGCACGACCTGTTCCGCAAGCCGGCGAAGGGCGAGCAGCAGGATCTGCCGCAGATCGGCGGTGATGGCCTGACCGCAGTGAAGCATCCGGCGCTGGAGCCGCTGAAGCTGAGCCACGAGTTCACCGGCTACGAGATGCACCTGGCCGGCCTGCTGGAAGCCGGCGATCCCATCGTTCTGGTCGACGTGAAGCTCAAGCGCTTCGTGATCGAGCCGAAGGAAGGCGGCAGCTTGGCGATGTCCTTTACCGCCTCGTCTGAGGTCGACCCGCAGGAACTGGCCGAATTGTCGGAGGCGCTGATCCGCGAAGACGTGCTGTTGTCGCTGATCGCGCCGAAGCGCGCCGGCCAGGCTGCCGAGGATCTGACCGAAGGCGGCGACACCCTGGATGCGCAGGACACCGCGGCAGCTGCCGCCGAAGCCGCGAGCCTGATCGACGCCGGCAAGAAGGCGGCGGCATGAACGCGCCCGTCCGCATCCCGCTGGTTGACGTGGAAAGCCGCCAGATCGCGGCGATCGGCCACGACGCCGCCAGCCAGACACTGGCCGTGCGCTTCAAGAACTGGAGGGGCGAGATCACCTCGCTCTACCACTACGACAACGTCACCGCTGAGGACTACGCCGCGCTGCAGGCGGCCGAGTCGAAGGGCGGCCACTTCAACAAGGTGATCAAGGCCGACCCGGTGCGCTGGCCCTACCGCAAGGTCGAAGACCGTCCGCTCTCCGACGCGGCCTGATCCCAAACCCTGATCCGTGGCATGTGTCCACGGACGCGATCGCACCGCGCATTGACTCTCGAAGGTCAGACGTTAAAGGCAGGAAGGGAACCGCACGCACCGCCGATATGTGCGCGAGAAGGAGCGGGAGGCGAGAGCCGCGCGTGGCCCCGGCGATACGGGGCACCTATCCATCGCGGAGCGGCTTGCGATCAACGAGCGTCCATGTCTTGCGTATCGAAGACCAGGCCGCTCCGCAATGGAGGGAATGCGCAGGCTGATGCGCAAAGCGTGTGGGGCAACTCCGAGCACGTGCGGAACGTACATGGCCCTGATGCCGGGATCAGCTCCGGCCCCTCCACCCAGTAAGTGCCGGTTCGATTCCGGATGGTTGGCCGACGGCTTGGTAGCGACGAGGTGCGGTTCGAGTCCGTGGTTTGTCTAGGTAGGCAAAGGCCCGCGTGGTCCCGGCGATACGGGACACCCAAATTCATCGCCAGCCGGCGGCGCCCTTGCCGGCACATCTTCCACCCAAGGACCGCCCATGAACGCAGTCGCCACGATTCCACAGCAGCAGGGCACGCAGATCGCCCAGCCGCGCCAGCAGTTTGACCTCAGCCCGCAGACGTTCGAGCAGGCGCTGACCTTTGCCGATTACCTCGCAGAAAGTGACCTCGTGCCGAAGGACTTCAAAGGCAAGCCGGCGAATTGCCTGATCGCGATGCAGTGGGGTGCGGAGCTGGGTTTGAAGCCACTCCAGGCGCTGCAGAACATCGCTGTCATCAACGGCCGCGCGGCGCTCTGGGGGGATGCGGTGCTTGCGCTGGTTCGGAACTCGCCGGTGTGCGAGTTCGTGGAGGAATGGGACGTCAACGAGACGGCGCACTGCAAGGTGAAGCGGAAGGGCGAGAAGGAAGCTCTGGTGACCTTCAGCATGGAGGACGCCAAGAAGGCTGGCCTGGTCGGCAAGCAAGGCCCTTGGACTCAATACCCGAAGCGTATGCGCCAGATGCGCGCCCGCGCGTTCGCGCTCCGTGACGTGTTCACTGACGTGCTGCGCGGCATGGCGATTGCCGAGGAAATCATGGACATCCCGCAGGCAGGCGCAGTGGCTGCTGAGCATAGCCGGGCCGCGATCGAGGGCCAGGCCGAAAAGCAGCTGCCCGCCTACTCGGAAACGGACTTCGCCGCGAACCTGCCTAAGTGGTGGAACATCGTCGCCAGCGGCAAGAAGACCGCCGATGACCTCATCGCGATGCTGCAGACGAAGGCGACGTTCACCGCCGAGCAGCTTGACGAAATCCGTAACCCGCCGACCGATGAGGGTGAGGCGCAGAGCGACGTCGCTGCCGCTGCCGGCGGCATCACCCAGACCGCAGTGGAGCGCTGAACATGGCAGAGAACATGCAATTCCCGATTCCGAACAGTGTGCTTGAGCCGTACATAAAGCAGGCGATCAGCACCGCAATAACGGCCGCGCTCGGCGACGGTGCAAAGCTCGTTGAGATGGCTGTGCAGCAAGCGCTCTCTCAGAAGGTCAATTCCGAGGGCAAGGTCGACTCCTACTCGTCCTACAACACGCACCAGTTGGTCGAGGTCATCGCTCGCAACAAGATCCAGGAGATCGCGCGCGACGTTGTAGGGCAGATGGCTGAGGGCATGCGCCCGAAGATCAAGGAAGCCATTGAGAAGCAACTGAAGACCAAGCACACGGCGATAGCGCAGGTGCTGGTGGACAGCCTTATTAGCAGCCTCACGTCCAAGTGGAGCGTGAACGTGGCCATCGAAGCCCCGAAGGAGCGTTGAGCATGAAGACCGTCAACCTGATCCAGGGCACGCCGGAATGGCATGCCCACCGTGCTACCCACCTAAACGCCAGCGAGGCGCCGGTGATGCTGGGCGAGTTCCCGTCCGTCACCCGCAGCGAGCTTCTCAAGGTTCGCGCGACCGGCGTTGAATCGGAAATCAGCTGGTTCCTGCAGCAGATCTTCGATGATGGCCATCGCTTCGAGGCGCTCGCGCGACCGCTGGCAGAGGCGATTGTTGGCGAAGACCTGTATCCGTGCGTCGGCGTGGATGGGAAGCTATCCGCGTCGTTTGACGGACTCACGCTGCTGGGCGACGCGCTCTTCGAGCACAAGATGTTGAATGCCACGCTGCGCGCTTGCATGACCGAAGGTTGCACCGGCGCCGACCTGCCGATCTACCACCAGATCCAGATGGAACAGCAGCTGGCGGTATCCGGGGGCGAGCGGGTGCTGTTCATGGCGTCGGAATGGGACGCCGACGGCAACCTGGTCGAAGAACGCCACTGCTGGTACGTGCCAAACCTCGAGTTGCGCCAGCGCATCGTGGCCGGTTGGGAGCAGTTCGAGCGGGACGTCTGCTCCTACGAAGACAAGCCGGCCATTGCGCCTGCCGTCGGCCGCGCTCCCCAGCATCTACCTGCGCTGCACATCGCGGTGACCGGCATGGTCACGGCCTCCAATCTGGCCGACTTCCGCGGCTCGGCTATGTCTGTGCTTTCGCGCATCAACCGCGATCTGCAGACGGATGAGGACTTCGCCGACGCCGAGCAGACGGTGAAGTGGTGCAAGGGCGTCGAGGAGCGACTGGAGGCGACAAAGCAGCAGATCCTCGGCCAGACCGCCGACATCGACGCGGTGTTCCGGACCATGGATGACGTCGCCGCCGAAGCGCGCCGCGTCCGCCTGGAGCTGGACAAGCTGGTCAAGGTCGAGAAGGACAACCGCCGCACCCAGATCGTCGCCAACGGCGTGCAGGCGGTGCGGGATCACTACGCATCTATCAATGCCGGTCTCGATGCGCATGCGCTGACGGTACCGGCTTCGCTGCAGGCCGACATCGGCGCGGTGATCAAAGGCAAGAAGTCGATCAGCAGCATGCAGGATGCCGTCGGCACCGCTGCCGCAAACGCCAAGATCGCCGCCAGCCAGCAGGCCGAGCGCGTGCGCGCGAACGTGCGCGTGCTGGAAATGGAAATGGGCACGTTCGCCGGCCTGTTCCATGACCGCGTGCAGCTGTGCGCCACGAAGTCACCGGAGGATCTGCGCAACCTGATCACCGCGCGCATCACGGAGCAGAAGCGTGTCGACGAGCAGCGCATGGAAGCGCAGCGCGAGAAGATCCGTCAGGAGGAGGCGGACAAGCTGGCGCGCGAGCACCAGGAGCACGCGGCTGCACAGCGCCGCGCCTATGACCAAGCCGAGGAAGCACGGGTCGCTGCTGCTGCGCCGGCGCCCGCAGCTGCTGCTCCCGCCCCGGCCGTAGTGTCGTCACCGGCACCGGCACCGGTGGCTGCGGCTCCTGCTGACCTCTCCCCTGCCCTCGCTCAAGCGGTCAAGTCCTTGGCCGCGCCGGCACCGGCTCAAGTAGTGCGCATCAAGCTCGGCGACATCAACGCAAAGATCGCACCGCTGACGATCACCGCCGATGGCCTGGCGCAGCTCGGCTTCCAGCCGGTGACCATCGAGCGCGCCTCGAAGCTGTACGACGCGGCCCAGTTGCCGGCCATGTTCAGCGCCATGCAGCAGGTGTTCGCCCGTGCGGCCGCCAACCGCTACCAGCAGGCCGCCTGATGTTGCGCGTCTGCTCCAGCTGTAAAAGGTCGCTCAGCGATTCGGATTTTCCGGTGCAGAACGGGCGCGTGCTCAACGTCTGCGTGCTCTGCCGGAACGACATCAAGCGGGCGCAGACCAGGCTCGCACCGATCCGCCGTGATCCCGAGCAGATCCGGCTCAACAACGTCGCTGCGCTGTGGCATGGCCCGGTGCAGCGCACTCACCTGCTGAGGAACGCGGCATGAGGACTTGGCAAACCATCGAAAGTGCGCCCGACGGCGAAGTGGTCCACACCAAGATCGATGATCAGTACGGAGTTCGTAACGAGCAGCTGCTGAAGCGTAGAGGAAACCTCTGGTGCTTCCCGGATGGCGGCATGTACGTCTACTACACGCCCACGCACTGGAAGCCGCGCATAGCGGCATCGGCGGCCAAATGAGCAAGCACCTGACCCGCCGCGCGCCGAAGCGCAAACGCGGCCTGTGCTGGGGCCGCACGCCCAATGACAACGGCACCGTCGTGACGTGGCAGCTGTTCCGCCGCGATCACCGCGGCGCACTGCACATGTCCTCGCTGCAATTCACCTACGCCGAACCGCGCGCCTACATAGCGCAGCGCCTGCGCAACGCGCGCCGGAAGCTGCGCGACCGCGTGGACGAGATCGACCTGGCCGCAATGGGAGTTACTGCGTAATGCCGATCCTGCCCGAGAACCGCCCCCGCTACCCAACCAATTGGAAGACGGAGATCCGGCCTCGCATCCTCAAGCGCGCTGGCAACTGCTGCGAAGGATCACCGGATCACCCGAACTGCAGGGCGGCCAACCACCAGCCGCATCCGGAAACGGGCAGCCGAGTCGTGCTCACCATCGGCCACCTTGACCACGTCCCCGAGCACTGCGACGACGAAAACCTGCGCGCGTGGTGCCAGCGCTGCCATCTGCACTACGACCGCCACCACCACGCAGCCACACGGCGGCGCGGCAAGGCGGTCGCTGACCTCCTGGAGCAAACCGCATGACCATGCATCCGAATGACCGCCTCGCTGCTCTGGAATGGGCGCTGGCCCGTGCCCGCGAGGCCGGCAAGACCGACGAGCTGGTGCGGCTGACGCACGTGCCGGCCCTGCAGGAACTGCGCGACGAAGCGCAGCGGGAGGCTCGCGGCTAATGGGTTACCTCAATCCCCTGCTGAATCTTCCAGCCGGGCGGGCGCTCCGCGCGCTCCCCTCTGCTGAGCGGGCCGCACTGGAATCGCTCATGCGTGAGCTGCGCGACCAGGCCAACACCGAGGCCGAGAAGGCTTGGCGCAAGCGGAAAGGTCCGATGGCTGCCTATTGACGGGCCGTGTCCACCTATGCGCGCCACGTCGCGCACGCCTTGAAAAAGGAATCTGCAAATGGCTGACGGCTCGCACTCTTTCAACTTCCCAGTGCCGCAGGTCTCGTGCCTGCGCCCGGGCGAGATCGTGGTCGACCTGTTCGCCGGCGGCGGCGGTGCCAGCGAGGCGCTGAAGCAGGCGCTGGGTATTGACCCCGCGCTGGCCTACAACCACGACGAGTGGGCAATCGGCATGCACGCGGCCAACCATCCGCTGACGATCCACCATCGCGAGGATATCTGGCACGCCGACCCGCGCAAGGACGTCGCCGGCCGGCCAATCGGCTGGTTCCATGCCTCGCCGGACTGCACGCACTTCAGCCAGGCCAAGGGCGGCCAGCCGCGCAGCCACAAAACGCGGGCGCTCTCATGGGTCGCGCTGAAGTGGATCGGCCAGCTGCTACGCGCCGACTTGCGCGACGGCACGAACACCGCACCGCGCATCCTGTCGCTGGAAAACGTGTGGCAGATCCTGACCTGGGGTCCGCTGGTGGCCAAGCGCTGCAAGGTGACCGGCCGCGTCCTGAAGATGGACGGCACTGTGGCGGCACGTGGCGAGCGCGTGCCGGTGGCGAATCAGCAGTTGGTGCCGGACAAGCGGCATAGCGGCCGCACCTGGCGTCAGTTCGTGGCTGCGCTGGAGTCGAAGGGCTACCGCGTTGAGTGGCGCAAGCTGACCGCCAGCGACTACGGCGCCGGCACCAGCCGCGAGCGACTGTTCCTGATCGCGCGCCGCGATGGCGAGCCGATCGTGTGGCCGGCGCCGACACATGGCACCGCTCCCGGCCAGCTGCCGCGCGTGCGCGCCGCCGATTGCTTGGACTTCTCCCTGCCCTGCCCGTCCATCTTTACCCGTAAGCGGCCGCTCGCTGACGCCACGCTGCGCCGCATCGCCAAGGGCGTCATGCGCCACGTGCTGCAGTCGGCCGACCCCTTCATCGTCCCGGCCACGCACCAGGGCTCGGACCGGGTCAATGACGTGCGGGCGCCGCTGCCGACGATCACGGCCGCGAACCGCGGCGAGCTAATGCTGGTTGCGCCGGAGCTGGCGCCCTTCATCGCTGAGCATGCGAACAGCAGCCACACCATCGGCAGCATGCGCGCCGACGAACCGCTGCGCACCATCTGCGCCGGGGTGAAGGGCGGCCATTTCTCGGCAGTGGCGCCGATCCTCGCCGGTGTCGGCGGCCGCGCCGGCCAGTCCGAACCGCGCTCAGGTGCCGAACCGCTTTACACGATGACCACGAAGGCGGACACCGCGCTGGTGGCTCCCTGCCTGGTGCAGATGGGCCATGGCGAGGGCGCGACGCCCGGCAAGCGCTTTAGCCACGGCATCAACGATATCCAGGGTCCGATCGGCACCATCGTTGCGAGCGGCGGAGGCCAAGGCGTGATGACGGCTTTCCTGGAACAGGCGAACGGCGGCTTCTACGAAGGCGGCGGCCGTGATGCACGCGACCCGATGAGCACCATCACCGCGACCGGCAGCCAGCAGCAGCTCGCTACCACGCACGTGGTGACGCTGCGCAACAACACCCACGGGCAGGCAGCCGACGAGCCGCTGGGCACCGTGTGCGCCAGCACCGTGCACCACGGGATGATCGAGTGCACGCTGAGCGCCGAGCAGCAGGCCGGTGCGCTGCAGGTTGCCGCGTTCCTGGTGAAGTACTACGGCACCGGCATTGGCGTGGATCTGCGCGAGCCGCTGGATACCGCGACCACACGCGATCGCATGGCACTAGTCACGGTGGTGATCCAGGGCACGCCCTACGTCATCGTCGATATCGGCCTGCGCATGCTCAAGCCGCACGAGCTGTTCCGCGCGCAGGGCTTCCCCGCCACCTACCGAATCACGCACACCGCCGACGGCCGGGCGATCAGCACCAGCGCCGCAGTGCGCATGTGCGGCAACTCGGTCAGCCCGCCGCCGCTGGTCGCGCTGGCGCAGGCAAACCTCGACGCGACGCCGCTACCGATGAAGGTAGCGGCATGACTGCATTCCTTTACCTCATGCTTGCCCGCCGACTGCTGAGCACGAACAGGTCATCTGGCTGTGGCATTTGCCCAGATCGAAAGCGTTTCACAGTATCGCTTCCAGTTCGCCGCACCATCCGTCGGAATTGTTCCGTCGTCGTAAAAGAAGAAGAGCCCAGGGTCATCCGGTGCGTCATCAATGATGCTGCTGGCGCGGCGCTTCAGAGCGGCGATGGTGGCTGCTGGAATCGACTGCCTCGAGGGATGAGTGTCGTAGTCCACCCATTCATCCTTACTCACCATCCCAAGCGGTTTGTAATTTCGATTCAGGGCAAGCCATTTGCCGTCCTTAGTTTTTTGCAGGCAGTACGGCAAATGTGTATGGGCAACGGTACCGATTGGCATTCGAAAATCCTTCTGATCGTTGTGCGTCGATCCTGCCACATTTTGGACGTTCGCAATTGCCTGCCAGGCTCAGCCAGACATGGCTAATGACCTCTTCCCCAAGCCTCCGCGCCGCATGCGTCAGCCCCCCAAAGATCTGCTCCGGCAGCAGCTGGCCATGGCCGCCGACCACATCGAGCGGGTCACCGCCGAGAACCACGCTCTGCGCGCGATGTGCGCAGACCTCATCAACACCTGCCAGGGCAGCGCCGACCAGATGCGCGCCGCCTTGGCGAACACGGAGACCGAATAACCATGAACACTGCCACCACAGAATCGATCCGCCTGCCCGAAATCATTGCCTCGATGCTCAATTACGCGGGAGTGGCGGACACGTGCGAGGTCACCCAGGGGCACGCACCGGTCGCCATCCGCAATTGGGCAGAGATGCTGCAGCAGTTGGCCGCGCCTGCTGCTGTGCCGGTGGACGTGCTGCGCGAAGCAGCGGCGCTCGCCGATGCCGTCGAGAAAAATGGGCAGTGGGACGACGGTTGCTTCTACTACAACAAGCACGCGGCGAGCGAACTGCAAACTCCGCTGACCAACCTTCGCCGCGCGCTCGCCACCCACCCCCAGCCGGCAGCGGCGAATGGCGTGCCGGAGCTGTTCGTGCAATGGCTTGAGCGTGAGATGCCCGCTGGCACCATCATCGGCAAGCCGGCCTGGTGGGCGCCAAAGTTGGCGCGAGCACTGCGCAGTGCCGAGCGCGGCGTGTTGGGAGGCTGCAATGGCTGAGCGCCCCGACCAACGCTATCCGCTGACCTGGCCAGCAGGCTGGCCGCGCACGCCCGGCCACCTCCGCGCACACAGTCCGTTCAAGGCGCAGACCACCGACCGCGCATTCCGCGACCTGGTGGACGAGCTTGCCCGGCTCGGCGCGCGCAACATCATCGTCAGCAGCAACCTCAAGCTGCGCCAGGACGGCATGCCGTACAGCCAGCAGCCGCGCAACGATGACGAGGGCATCGCCGTCTACTTCACCCGCAAGGGTGTGGAGATGGTTCTGGCCTGCGACAAGTTCGCCAAGCGCGAGGCCAATCTGCGCGCCATCACCCTGACGATCGGTGCTATTCGCGGCATCGAGCGCTGGGGCAGTTCCGACATGATGGAGCGGGCATTCACCGGCTTCGCTGCCCTGCCCGCGCCGGTTGCGCTGTCCTGGCGCGATGTTCTTGACCCGGCCGACCCGGAGGGCAGCTACCGACGGCTGCGTTCGCAGCACCATCCCGACAATCGCGGCAACGCCGATACCTTCCAGCGGGTGCAGTCCGCCTGGCAGGCATACCAACAGGAGACCAAACGATGAGCAACACCCCGACCGCCACCCAGCGGCTGCTCCGGCTGCGCGACGTGCTTGAGCGCGTCGGCATGTCGAAGTCCACCCTCTACAGCCGCATCCGGGATAAGACCTTTCCCCAGCCCCTACACCTGGGCACATCGTCGGTATGGGTGGAGTCCGAGGTCGCCGACTGGATCAACCAGCAAATCGCCCAGCGGGACAAAGCCGCTTGAGCTGGGGGTATCTGTGGGGGCATCTGGCCCCCATTGGATAGGCCAACGCCTTTCCATTCAATGCCTTACGATTAATCGGACGTAGAGCCCACCTCCACCAAACAACGGTCCTAAGACGACCGACTAAGGCCGGGACTCCTCGATGCAGAGGGCTTCCGGCCTTTTTCATGGACGACACCATGTCCTGGAGACGCACGATCGGCAGCGAGACAGCTCTGACAGGATGCCGCGCCGGTTGCTGCCCGACAGCCCGTGCATCGCAGCCGACTGCAGGCTTACCTGCTGAGTCAATTAGTGACGTGGGCGGTCTGTTCGGTGCATTCGATGGATGCGGTTGCGACGACGCTGTCCGCGTCATGCGCCGGCACTGCATCGCCACGCAGTTGGTCGAATAGCGCGAGCAGTTCGGTGGCTTCCTGCTGCAGCAGGGCCAGGGCACTTTTGTTGGGCTCTTGCATGTCGCTTCCGTCCAAGACGCTCCCCAGCGTTGTTCAGGGCTGGAAGCAAACCGTATGCCAGCTGGTGCGGTGCCGGCGTGGTCGATGCGACCGGGCACGCATGCCGCTTACGCGGACTCGAGCTGCCGCTGCGCTTCGGCATGCATCGCTTCCAGCGTCACCATGCCGGCAACCCGGGCGGCGGCCATGGCGCTGCGGTGGTCGGGAAACGTGGCAGACAGGGCGCTGCCCGCCAGGTCGCCGGCGCTGGCCCCAATCTGGGCGATCTGCCAGTCGGCGACCCAGCCGCGGCTGGGGCCATCGCCCTGGGCAGCGCGACAGGTCAATCGATAGCTACCAAGGAAAATGACCACTCTGTTGCCCGGCTCGGTGACGAACATGAAGGATACCGTCGTGCCGGCGCCGGAGCGACCTCAAGCCCGTCCCGCAGCTGACTGGCAAGCGAAGTGGAGCATGGGCACGCGACTTGCATCAGCCTCAACCAGACAATCGATGTCAGGGGAACACGGTGTTAACCAGGAACGCAAAACGTCACGCCGCCGGCGCCTTGTTGCTTGGCGGGGTGATCTTCGTCCTGATCGGCGTGGGCGGTTATTTCACCACGCAGCGCTCGCTGGCCGATGCCGGCTGGGTGACGCATACGCAGGAAGTGATCGCCAGCATCGACGAGATCCAGGCCGGGATGCTGTCGGCAGAGTCGTCGGTGCGTGGCTATGTCCTGACCGACAACGAAGCGTTTCTCGGGGTGTACGCCGATGCGATCGGGCGGCTTCCCGAGCGCATCGTGCGGCTGGATGCCCTGGTGCAGGACAACCCGGTGCAGCGGCGCAACGTCGTGGCGCTCGGACGCCTGGTGGACATGCGCCTGGTCCAGATCAATGACCTGTTGCACAGCTATCGCAAGCAGGGCCTGGATGGCGCGCGCGCCTCGATCGCACGCGGCGTGTTCCAGACCTCGTCGTCGCTGCGCCGCCAGGTGCAGACCATGACGGAATTGGAGCGCCAGCAACTGGTGAAGCGTACCGACACCAATGCGCGCAGCGCGCAGTGGGTGCTGTGGGTGACGGTGGTCGGGATTTTCAGCGGCTTGCTGGTGATGTTGCTGGCCTACCGGTTGCTGTCGCGCGAACTGGAACGGCGCGTGCTCGCCGAAGACGCGGCCAGCACGACCAGCGAACGCCTGATCGAATCGTTCGCCACGCTCGAACGCACGTCGGCCGGGCTGGAGGCGCTGGCACGTTACTCGGGCCTGCTGCAGAACTGCCGCAATGCCGAGGAAGCGCTGGAAATCACCGCCCGCACGATCGCCCCGCTGATCCCGGGCGCGGCCGGCGCGGTCTATTTGCTGCGCGCCTCGCGCGATCGTGCCGAACAGGTGGTGGCCTGGGGCACGATGGCCGACGACGACAGCGCCAGCATCGCCCCGGACACGTGCTGGGCCTTGCGCCGCGACCGCACGCATGTGGTGGAAGACGCCAGCCAGGGCATGCTCTGCCAACACATCGGCGCCAATCTTCCGGCGCATGCGAGCACCGCCTGCATCCCGCTATCGGCTCAAGGCACGCAACTGGGGATGCTGGCGCTACGCAGCGAGGATCCGCGCGATCTGGCCTCGTTGACCGTGGCCGAGGCCGCAGCCGAACAATTGTCGCTGGCGTTGCACAACCTGCGCCTGCGCGAGACGCTGCGCCAGCAATCCATTCGCGATCCGTTGACCGGTCTGTACAACCGCCGTTATCTCGAAGAAGCGCTCAATCACGAACTTGCGCGCTGCACGCGGCGGGCCCTCCCTTTGTCGGTGCTGATGCTGGACGTGGACCACTTCAAGCAGTTCAACGATCTGCACGGCCACAGCGGCGGCGACCGCGTGCTGGCGGCGATCGGCGAATTCCTGCTGGCGCAGACGCGCGGCGAAGACATCTGCTGCCGCTATGGCGGCGAGGAGTTGACGATCATCCTGCCGGAAGTGGATCTGGCGACCGCCTGCAGGATGGCCGAGAAGCTGCGTGCCGGCATCGAAACGCTGCAGGTGATGGCCGATGGCGTGTCGTTGCCGAAGGTCAGCGCCTCGTTCGGTGCGGCCAGCTTTCCCCAACATGCGGGCAATATGGCGCAGTTGCTGCGTCGCGCGGACGAGGCGCTGTACCGCGCCAAGCAGGCCGGACGCAATCAGGTAGTGAGTGCGGGCACCGCAGCCGCAGGCTGAGACATGCCGTTATCAGATTGGACCTGCGTCTGCGGGCATACCGACGCGCCACGCGCGCCCGCAATGCAGGCATTGCACTGACCGCGCACAGCGGGCATCAAGCGCAACTGCGCCCATCCGCATCGGTTGGAATCAGGCCGGCACCCGCCAGCATGTTGTCGACGCGGGTCCGCACATAGGCCGCGTCCTCGGCCGCGGCACTGCTGAGCACGGCCTGGGCGCGCGCCTGAAAATCGAGATAGTCGAAATCCGCGTCTTCATCGGCCGATAGCTGCGGCAGTTCGTCCTGCAGCGCGTCCAGGCGCATGTCGAGTTCTTCGCGTGTGGGCATGGCAGACTCCGACGGCAAAGACGCTACGGTTGCGGCACGGCCGTCAAGGATGTGCGAAGCCCGACCCGGCAACGCTTCATTTTCCGACCCGCTGCCGCGGCGCGTGCACGCTCAACTTTCGCAAGGCTCCGCCGATAATGATGCCGACTCCTATAGAACCTTCCCTGTGATCCTCCACCTGCGGCGGGATTTCCGTCTCGGCATCGTCAAGATGCTGGGGCCGATCACCGCGCTGTTGCTTTGCCTCTATGCGGTGTACCTGGCCATTACCGGTCAGGCGCTGGCCTGCCTGATCACCGCATCGCTCGGTGTGCTTGCGATATGGCGTGGCTGGAAGATGCGCGATGCAGAGCGCACCGGCGCTGGCGGCGTGTGGCTGGCCTCGATCAATGTGGGCGGCTGTCTGGTGGCCTGCTGGACCGGCGGCGATGGCGCCCTGCCCTGGCTGTTTCCGGTGCTGGCCACCAATTACTTCCTGTGCGGCCCGCAACGCGCCGTGCTGCTGAGCCTGCCGCTGCTGGCGGCGCTGCTGCTGTTGCCGGGCCTGATCGTCAGCCCGGGCCAGGGCGTGTCGACGGTCGTGGTGACGCTGGTGACGCTGGCGGTGGGGTATGCGTTCTCGCTGCGCATGCAGGATGACCGCGTGCATCTGGAAGAGCTGGCCTCGCTGGATGCGCTGACCGGCCTGCCCAACCGGCGCATGCTCGAGCGTGCGCTCACCCATCAGATCGACCGACGCCAGCCGCATGAACGGCTCAACAGCCTGATCATTCTGGATCTGGACCATTTCAAGGAGGTCAATGATCTCTACGGGCACGCCGCAGGCGACGCCGCGTTGTCGGATCTGGCCACCATCCTGCGCTTCGAAGTGCGCGAGCCACACCAGGTGTTCCGCTTCGGCGGCGAAGAATTCGTGGTGCTGTTGCGTGCCGGCTCCCTGCAGGAACTGGAAGCGGCCACCGAACGCCTGCGCAAGGTGATCCGCAACGGGCTGCGTGGCCCCGGCGGGCGGATCACGGTGTCGCTGGGCGCGGCCCGCCATGACGGCGAAACGCATTGGCAGGACTGGTTTTCGCGTGCCGATGCAGCGCTGTATCTGGCCAAGAACGGCGGCCGCGACAGCGTGCGCGTGGCCGACTGAGCGCAGCCCTCGTGTGATCAGCTGGTCGGCAGGCGTGCCGACCGTCGCCCGGAATCCAGCCGCCGTATCGGCCGACGAGGCGTTGGCGCAGCCGGGTGCCTGCAGGGCGACCTGACGGTCGCCCTGCAGGCCTGCCTCACCGATTGAGCACGGCCACCGGTGCCGCAGGTGCTTCGCCCTGCTTCCAGCCGCCCAGCGCCTTGTACACACCGACCACGCCGACATTCACCGCGGCCTCGGCCTGCGCCAACGCATCGTCGGCGGCCAGCTGGGTGCGTTGCGCGTCCAGCAGGGTCAGGAAGTCTTCCGAGCCCTCGCGGTAGCGGATCTGCGCCAGTTGCTCGGCACGCCGCGCCGCATTGGCCTGCTCCACCACGATCGCCAGGCGCGCCTGCTGGCGGCCGTAGCCGATCAAGGCGTTCTCGGTGTCTTCCAGCGCCAGCAACACGGTCTGCTGGTATTGGGCCAAGGCACCGTCGGCCTGCGCCTTGCTGGCACGCAGGCGGGCACGCACGGTGCCGAAGTCGAATGCCGCCCAGCTGATCGACGGGGTGATCGACCAGGCCTTGCCGCTGCCCTCGGTCAGCCTGGCCGCGTCGCCGGACAGGAAGCCGACAAAGCCGCTGACGCTGATGCGCGGGAACAGATCCGCGGTGGCCACGCCGACCTGCGCGGTGGCCGCGGCCAGGCGACGTTCGGCGCTGCGCACGTCCGGGCGCTGACGCAGCAATCCGGCGGTATCGCCCAAGGGCAACGCACGTGCGAACGCGGGCGTGGTGCGCGCTACCAGGGTGGCGTCCAGGGCATTGGGCGGCTGGCCGAGCAGCACCGCCAGGCGATGGCGGTACTGCGCCTCGGCGGTTTCCAGCAACGGAATGTCCGCCTCGATCGCCTTCAGGCGCGCCAGGCTGCTCTGCACATCCAGTTCGCTGCCGGCGCCCAGGTCCCAACGCGTCTGCGTCAGCCGCTGGGTGTCGTGCAGATTGGTCAGCGTGCGCTTGGACACCTCCAGCTGCTTTTGCGTACCGCGCAACTCGAAGTAGTTGCGCGCCACTTCGGCAGCGACGGTGACCTGCACGTCGAGCAGACCGGCCTGCTCGGCTTCCAGATCCGCACGCGCCGCTTCCGAGGCGCGCCGCTGGCGGCCGAACAGGTCCAGCTCCCAGGCCGCATCCAGGCCCAGGTTGGTCTGCTCGGTGAGGAAGCGCTGGTTGCCGGCAACCACCTGCTGCTGTTCGCGTCGATCGAAGCTGCCCTGCGCGGTGATGTGCGGGGCCTGGTCGAGGCGACGCTCGACGAACACCGCGCGTGCCTGCTTGACGCGCGACACGGCGATGCGCAGATCGTGGTTGGCGAACAAGGCATCGCGCACCAGTTGTTCCAGCACCGGGTCGTCGAACTGCGACCACCAGTTACCGACCGGCGATTCGCCGCTGAAGGCCGCATCCTGCGCGCCCTGCAAGGTCACCGCGGCCGGCGGGTCGGGCCGGTAATCCGGCCCCACCGCACAGCCGCTGAGCACCAGCGCAGCCAGTGCCACGCTCAGAAAGGTTCTTACCATGGCAACACTTCTCCCAGATGCGTAAAGCTGCCGGTGGCGCCGTGCGCGTCGAGCAATGCCATTTGCACGCTGCTGTGCGCGCCCTGCTCCACCTCGATCTCGCCGCCGCCACCGTTCATGTCGGTTTTGACGTAGCCCGGATGCACGGTGTTGACCTTGATGGCGGTGTCGCGCAGCTCATGGGCCAGGTGCACCGTCCAGCTGTTGACCGCGCTCTTGGAGGCGTCGTAGGCGGGAATCTTGAAGTCGTAGATCGGCGAACCGGGCTGGGTATGCAGGGTCAGCGAGCCGAGCATGCTGGACACATTGACGATGCGCCCGGCCAGCGAGCGACGCAGCAGCGGCAGGAACGCCTTGGTGACGCTGACGACCGCGAACAGGTTGGTGTCGAAGGTGCGCTTCCACACCTCCAGGCTCTGCTGCGACGGCGTGCGCTGCATGTCCTCGATCATGATGCCGGCGTTGTTGATCAGGATGTCCAGGTGGCCATGGCGCTGCTCCACCGTGCCGACTGCCGCAGCGATGCTGATGTCGTCGTTGACGTCGAGCTGGATGGCCTCCACCGGCAGGCCTTCGGCCTGCAGCTTGAGTGCGGCGGCGACGGCATCGTCGCGCTTGCGCCCGGCCAGCAGCGTATGCACGCCGGCCTGGGCCAGTTGCCGAACGGTTTCCAGGCCGATGCCGCGGGTGGCGCCGGTGACCAATGCGATCTTGTGGTTGCTCATTTCAATGTCCTTGTACTGCGAATGGGAATTGGGGACGACGCACTCACGCCTTGACGTGATCGTGCGCGACGGTGGCCGGTGCAGCGGGTTCGCGACGGGTGACCCACTTGCGCAGCGCCACGTAGAACACCGGGGTCAGGAACAGGCCGAACAAGGTCACACCGAGCATGCCGGCGAACACGGTGATACCGGTGACCGAGCGCACTTCGGCGCCGGCGCCATGCCCGAACACCAGCGGCACGGTGCCGGCGATGAAGGCGATGGAGGTCATCACGATCGGACGCAGACGCAGGCGGCAGGCTTCGAGCGCGGCCTCGACGATGCCCTTGCCGTGCATTTCGAGTTCTCGGGCGAACTCCACGATCAGGATCGCGTTCTTGCACGCCAGGCCCATCAGCACCACCAACCCCACCTGCACGAACACGTTGTTGTCGCCGCCGGTGAGCCACACGCCGAACAATGCCGACAGCAAGGTCATCGGAACGATCAGGATCACCGCCAGCGGCAGCGTCCAGCTTTCGTACAACGCAGCCAGCACCAGGAACGCCAGCAACACCGCCATCGGGAACACGATCAACGCCGAGTTGCCCTGGGTGGATTGCTGATAGCTCAGGTCGGTCCACTCGATGTTCATGCCGTTGGGCAACACCTTCGGCGCCATGCCGGCCAGCGTCTGCATCGCCTGGGTGGAGGAGAGCACGCGCGGATCCGCTTCACCGATCAGGTCGGCCGCCGGGTAGCCGTTGTAGCGGATCACCGGATCCGGGCCGTAGGTCTGGCCCAGCGTGACCATGCTGCCGATCGGCACCATCTGCCCGCGATCGTTGCGGGTGCGCAGGTTGGCGATGTCTTCGACGCTGTCGCGGAACTGTCCGTCGGCCTGGGCGATCACCTGATAGGTGCGACCGAAGCGATTGAAGTCGTTGATGTAGGACGAACCCAGATAGGTCTGCAAGGTGTCGAACAGGTTGGTCAGCGGCACGCCCTGCGCCTTGGCCTTGTCGCGATCGACCTTGGCGTCGAGCTGCGGCACATTGGCCTGATACGTGCCGATCGGGAACTGCATGCCCGGCGTCTGCGAGATCGCACCGGACATCGCATTGACCGCACTCTGCAACTGGCCATAGCCCAGACCGGCGCGATCCTGGATGTACAGCGAGTAGCCCGAGCCCTGCCCCAGGCCCAGGATCGGCGGCGGCATGAACGCAAACGCAAAACCCTGCTGGATCTGGCTGATGCGGGCGTTTATCTCCGCATTGATCTGCGCCGCAGTGCGGCTGCGCTGGCTGAACGGCTTGAGCGTCAGGAACACCGTGCCGGTATTGGGCGTGTTGGTGAACTGCAGCGGGTTCAGGCCCGGGAACGCAATCGCGTGGTCCACGCCTTCGGTCTGCAGCGCGATCTGGGTGATCTGACGGATCACTTCGTTGGTGCGTTCCAGCGAGGCGCCTTCCGGCAACTTGGTACCGGCAATCAGGTACAGCTTGTCCTGGGTCGGAATGAAGCCGCCCGGCACCACCTTGAACATGAAGCCGGTGACCACCAGCAGCAGCACATACACCGCGAACACCGCGCCACGCTTGCCCAGGGTGCGCGAGACCGCGCCCTGGTACTTGTGCGAACTGCTGTTGAAGAAGCGATTGAACGGACGGAACAACCAGCCGAACAAGCGATCGATCAACCGCGACGGGCCGTCCTTCGGTGCGTCATGCGGCTTGAGCAGCATGGCGGCCAGTGCCGGCGACAGGGTCAGCGAATTGATCGCCGAAATCACCGTGGAAATGGCGATGGTCACCGCGAACTGCTTGTAGAACTGGCCGGTCACGCCCGACAGGAACGCCATCGGCACGAACACCGCGCACAGTACCAGCGCGATGGCGATGATCGGCCCGGACACTTCGCGCATCGCCTGATGCGCAGCAGCCAACGGGGCCAGCCCTTCTTCGATGTTGCGCTCGACGTTTTCCACCACCACGATCGCATCGTCGACCACGATGCCGATCGCCAGCACCAGGCCGAACAGGCTCAGCGTGTTGATCGAAAAACCCAGCAGGTAGAGCGCGGCGAACGTACCGACCACCGACACCGGCACTGCCAGCAACGGAATGATCGAGGCGCGCCAGGTCTGCAGGAACAGGATCACCACCAGCACCACCAGCAGCACCGCTTCCAGCAGCGTGTGCACCACCGCGCTGATCGAGTCGCGCACGAACACGGTCGGGTCGTACGCAGCCGACCACGCCATGTCCTGCGGGAACTGCTTTTCCAGCTCGGCCATCTTGGCGCGCACCGCATCGGACAATTCGATTGCGTTGGCACCCGGCGACTGGAACACGCCCATGCCCACCGCGTTCTTGTTGTCCAGCTGCGAGCGCAAGGTGTAGTTGCCCGCGCCCAGTTCCAGACGCGCCACATCCGACAGCCGCACGATCTCGCCGCTGTTGCCGCTGCGGATCACGATGTTGCCGAATTCTTCTTCGGTGGTCAGGCGGCCCTGCGCATTGATCGACAGCAAGAAGTCGCTCTTGTTGGGCATCGGCTCGGCACCGAGCTGGCCGGCGGAAACCTGCACGTTCTGCTCGCGGATGGCCGCCACAACGTCGCTGGCGGTCAGCCCGCGCGCGGCGACCTTGTCCGGATCCAGCCAGATGCGCATGGCGTAATCGCCGGCACCGAAGATCTGGATCTGGCCCACGCCCGGCAGGCGCGACAGTTCGTCCTTGACCTTCAAGGTGGCGTAGTTGCTCAGGTACAGCGAGTCGTACTTGCCCTTGGGCGAGGTCAGATGCACGACCATGGTCAGCGTCGGCGACTGCTTCTGCGTGGTCACGCCCTGGCGCCGTACGTCCTCGGGCAGACGCGCCTGCGCCTGACTGACGCGGTTCTGCACCTGCACCTGCGCCTGGTCCGGATCGGTGCCCGGCTTGAAGGTCACGGTGACCACCAGCACGCCATCGGAGCCGGCGACCGACTTCATGTACATCATGTCTTCCACGCCGTTGATGGCTTCCTCAAGCGGCGTGGCGACGGTCTCGGCGATGACCTTGGGGTTGGCGCCAGGATACACCGCACGCACCTGCACGCTCGGCGGTACCACTTCCGGGTACTCGCTGATGGGCAGCAGCGGCATGGCGATCAGGCCGGCAGCGAAGATGATGATCGACAGCACCGCGGCAAAGATCGGCCGGTCGATGAAAAAACGGGAAAAGTCCATTGGGGTGGTCCTGAAAGAGGTTGCCGCCGGGTGGCGGCGCGGCACAGCGGCCCCGAACCGGCCTTGTTTCAAGGCCGGTGGTCACGGACGCGATGCAGCGATGAATCAGTTCGAGGCGGTGCGCTTGTCCGGTGCGGCGGCCATGGCCACGGTCTTGGCATCGACCGGCATGCCAGGCATGAAGATCTTCTGCACGCCATCGACCACCACTCTGTCGCCGGCGGCCAGTCCCTTGCGCACGATGCGCAGGCCATCGGCATTGCGGCCCAGCTCGATGTCGCGCCGTTGCGCCTTGCCGTCCTTGTCGACCACGTACACGTACTTGCGGTCCTGATCGGTCAGCACGGCCTTTTCGTCGACCAGCATGGCCTTGAACTGGCCGCTGCCCAGCAACTGCACGTGTGCATACAGGCCTGGCGTGAACTGGCGCTGCGCGTTGTCCAGCACCGCGCGCACGCGGATGGTGCCGGTGCTGCGGGTCACCTGGTTATCCAGGAAATCCACGCGCCCGGTGTGCGGGAAGCCCTGTTCGCCGACCAGGCCGATGCGCACCGGCAACTCGCCGCCGCGCGCATCCGGACGCTCGCCGTTGCGGGCCATCTGCGAATAACGCAGGAAGGTGCCTTCGTCGGCATCGAAGTACACGAACACCTTGTCCAGCGACACCAGCGTGGTCAGCACGCTGGCGCTGTCGCTGGCGGTGACCAGATTGCCGGCGGTGACCATCGCACGCCCGGCGCGGCCATCGATCGGCGCACGCACGCGGGTCCAGTCCAGGTTGAGCTTGGCGGTATCCAGCGCGGCCTGCGCGGCCAGCAGATCGGCCTCGGCCTGATCGGCGGCAGCGCGGCGCTGCTCCCAGGTCTCGGTCGAAATGGCCTGCTGGTCCGACAATTTGCGGGCGCGTGCCGCTTCGCTGCGGGCCAGCGTGGACTGCGTGCGTGCACGCACCAGCGCCGCGTTGGCGCGCGCGAATTCGGCACGGTAGCTGCGGTCGTCGATGCTGAAGAGCACATCGCCCTTCTTCACTTCGGCGCCTTCGACGTAGTTGACCTTGTCGATGTAGCCGGACACGCGCGGACGCAGCTCGACGCTTTCCACCGGCTCGATGCGGCCGCTGAATTCGTCCCACTGGCTGATCTCCTTCAGCAACACCGGGGCGACGCTGACGCTGGGCGGCGGCGGCGCGCCGGTCTCGGCAGCCTTGCTGCCGCAACCGGCCAGCACAACCGCGAGTACGGCGCCCGTCAATACAGTACGCAAGGGAAAACGGAACGGGGTGGCGTTCGGGGTCATGGGGAAATCTCTCGGGTGGGGATGGAAAAATGCAGACCGGCGAGCCGGTCGGCCGAAGGAGCGGCGTGCAGGCGACGGCTGACGGTCACGATGGCTTGCCCGGGCTGGCCAGGCCCGGCGATCAGTGAAACTGCGGCACGGCCGACATCCACGGCGCGGATCCATTCCGGACACGCGTCCTTGGCACGGCCCGGCGTACACACCGGCTGCTCGACCGACAGCAGGTGCACGCGGACGCCGAGCGGCTTGGCTTCCTCGTGCAGGACCTGGGCGAGCATGCGGGTGGCGGCAGCGGCGATCGAAGTATCGCCATGCGCGGCCCAGGCCCGCAGCGCGCAGGGGCTGCCCAGCAACAGGTAGCGGCCACCGCCCTCGGCCTCGGCCAGCAGCGGCAGCAGATGCCGCGCGGCCGCCAGGTGCGGCAGCACATCGCGCTCGATGCGGCGACGCAGCGCAGTGACCGGGCGGTCCAGCAGGCGGCCGGCCTTGAGCGGGCTGCCCACGCTGGCGATCACCGCCGCCAGCGGACGCGGGCGCTGGGCCAGTTCGCCGGCCAGCGCCTGCGCCGAAGCGTCGTCGGCGACCGAGCCCTGCAAGGTTTCCAGCAGCGGTGTATTGCCATGCTGCGCGCGCAGCGCGTCGAGCTTGGCGGCGTCGCGTCCAATCACCAGCACCGGCATCCGGGCATCGAGCAAGGCGGCGACGATACCGGCGCCGACATTGCCCGCGCCGCCGATGACGGCCGTCTCGGATTGGACCATCCCGGTCATGGGACTTTCACTCCCGACATCGGGACAATTCCGCGCTGCGCCAGACGCGCCGACAGTCCAGTCCGCTGTGTCGGAGCGCCGCCGGCCTGACGCCGGGGCGATGCCGAAAAAGCGCGCGAAACGCCGGTACGCGGGCTTCTCGCCGTGGAAATCACTGGATCGAAGGCACCTTCGATGGCGCTACGCGATGTCGACGACAAGCCGAAAACATTGCACAACCACATGGCCGTGCTCCTGCATGGAGGGGATGCCGCATAAGTTAGGCCCCAAACCAGCACTTGATTAGTCCGGATTTAGGGGAATAATCGTCCCGTAAGCGGTCTAATCCCTCCTGACCCCCGGAAGGCAGTCCCCATGACTCACGATCTCAACGACACCCTGATCTTCGTCAAGGTGGTCGAACAAGGCAGCTTCATCGCCGCCGCCAACGCGCTCGGCCTGCCCAAGACCACCGTCAGCCGCAAGGTGCAGGAACTGGAAACCCGCCTGGGTGCCCGCCTGCTGCACCGGACCACGCGCCGCATCGGCCTGACCGAAGCCGGCTCGGTCTATCACGAACATTGCCAGCGCATCGCACGCGAACTGGAAGAAGCCGAGAGCGCCGTCGGGCAATTGCAGTCCGGTCCGCGCGGCTGGCTGCGCTTCACCGTGCCCTACTCGCTGGGCATCACCTGGATCGCGCCGTTGCTGGGCGAGTTCCATGCGCAATACCCGGAAATCCAGCTGGACATGCATCTGGGCAACGAGAAGCTGGACCTGATCGGCGGCGAAGCCGATCTGGCACTGCGCGTCGGCGCGCTGCCCGATTCCAATCTGGTGGCGCGCAAGCTCGGCAGCCTGCGCACGCAGGTCTTCGCCAGCCCGTCCTACATCGAGCGCTATGGCGAGCCGCTGCATCCGGACGAGCTGCAGTTCCATCGCACGCTGGCGCTGCGCAAGAACCGCAACGTGCACAACAACCGCTTTTTCTGGTCGCTCAGCGACGGCAGCGATGTGCGCGATTTCCCGGTCAATCCGTTGATGGTGGCCAACGATCCGGCTGCGCTCAATGGCGCGGTGCTATGCGGCGAAGGCTTGCTGTTGACCGGCGATGTGATGGCCAAGCCCTTCGTGCAATCGGGTCTGGTGCGCCGGGTGCTCGCGGGTTGGACCGGGCCGGAGGTGGACTTCAACGCGGTGTTCGCCGGCGGCCGCCTGGTCTCGCCGAAAGTGCGCGCCTTCGTGGATTTCCTGGTGACGCGGATGAACTTCGACGCGGACTACATGATGGCGCAGTGCCCCGCGCGTCTGGCCGCGCAAAAGGCCGACAACGATGCAAAGATCGAGGTCGGCGCAGACGCGGAACTGCGTGCAGAAGGCAAGCGCATCCTGGAAAACGTCACGGCGTAGTTCGCACTCGAATAGTCGCCTAACGGGGCACCCTCGTCCCCCTCAGGACAAGGTGCCCGAAGGGCGATGGGGAGACGTTGCCCGTACAAGCGAAAACGTCCCGGCTGCTACAAATCCCGAATCCCGAATCCCGAATTTCTGCAGGGGTGTCGGTTCCATCCGGCGCAGGTACTGCTTGTCGCCGCGAATCACCATGACCGCTGTCGACCGATGCAATCTTGAAGCAACCGCGCGCGCGCTTTAGCGTGGTCTGGAGATCCGAAGCTGCGTTGGTCAATGCCTAGCGATAACGTCCAGCTGCAAGTCAAAAGATCAGTCGGTCGAGTGCGCGGTGCCCTCACCGCTTGCGGGACACGCCGTGAATCCGTCCATGGAGGCTCCTCGGCGGCATCCATGCCGCCGAGGGTCCCGCAACCGGCAAGGACACCGCACCAGAGAGTTGGTCGGCTGCTTTTTTAAAGAGTGTTGCTCGGCTTGCGATAGCAGATGCGACGTTTGTAGCTTGCGTGTTGAAAGTCCGTTTGTTGCTCGGTTTGCGACGGGAAAATGGCGAGAGGTTGATCGAACACTTAGTGCTCCGAGCAACCTACGGCTTGCCTTGCTTGCAACCACGCACACCGACCATCCCGACAGGTCCTTGCCCGCCCACCGTCGCGGGACCTTACGCGGCATGGATGCCGCGTAAGAGCCTACACGGACGTACTTGCGGCGTGTCCCGCGAGGGTGGGCGGGCAAGGACCCTGCAGAAAACCCTCAGATCGGCAGCTTTGCACCTGATGCGCCTGATCAGAAAATTCGCAGCGCAAAAAAACAGGCCGCTTTCGCGGCCTGTCTTGCTTACCCATCGCGGCTCGTCAATCGACTCGCCACGATTCAGTGCGGCAGACTCAACGCATGCCCGTGTTGTTCCCGGCACCCTCCGAGCGCAGCGGGATCAGGCGGATTTCGACGCGGCGGTTCTGTGCGCGGCCGGCATCGGTGCTGTTGTCGGCGATCGGGTAACGCTTGCCGGCGCCCATGGTTTCCATGCGCTCACGCTGCACGCCTTGTGCGGTCAGATATTGCGCGACCGCGCCGGCGCGTTCTTCGGACAGACGCTGGTTGACCGCGTCGCTGCCGACGCTGTCGGTGTGACCGACCACTTCCACCATGGTCTGGTTGTACTCGCGCAGTGTGGACGCCACGCCATTGAGCGCGCTGTAGAACTGCGGCTTCAACGCAGACTTGCCGAAGTCGAAGGTAATGCCGTCGGGCAGGTTCAGGGTGATGTTGTCGCCCTGGCGCTGCACTTCGATGCCGGTGTTGGCGGTGCGCTCACGCAGTGCGCGCTCCTGGCGATCCTGGTACTGGCCAACCGCCGCGCCACTGAGCGCGCCGATGCCGGCGCCGACCATCGCATGCTGACGACGCTCGGTGGCGCTGTCGCCGGTCAGCAGACCAGCGGCCACGCCGATCGCGGTGCCGATCAGCGCGTTGCGGCCGGTGCGGTTCTGCTGTTGGGTCTGCTCGCCGTACTGGTCGCGCTGCACATACGAGCCGCCGGTGGCGCAGGCGGACAACGCAATGGCGCTGGCCAGGGCAACGGCAAGGCTCTTGGTGGCTGCTGGGGACATGGTGTTCTCCTGTGGCCGGACCATCCGGCACTCAATCGTGTCGGCGAGGATAAACAGGCCACCGCGACTGGCGCATGATGAAACCGACCGCCGATCGCACGCGGCTAGTGCTGCATTCAGGAAAACGTTTTCTGCGTGGACAGCACCATGTATCCGCGTCACGCATTCGATGATGTACGAAACAAGCGTCGCAGCACACGCATGCAACGCCTCAGCCTTGCACAAGAGAACACGCAGAAGCGAGCATCAGCTGACCACGCAATCAGGAGGTTGCTCGCCCTGCCGCGCGCCTAGCCGCGCGTTTTTGCATACGCCGCCAGCGCCGCATCGCGGCCTTCGGCCAGGCCGATGATCGGCGTGCGCGGATACTCTGGTGCCAGCCGCGCCAGCGACAACGGATGCAGCCACGGTGCGAAGCACTCTTTCACCGCAAGCTTGCCGAGCTCAGGTACCCAGCGCGTGATGTAAGCGGCCTGCGGATCGAACTTCTCCGCCTGCGTGACCGGATTGAACACGCGGAAATACGGCGCCGCATCGGCGCCGGTACCGGCCACCCATTGCCAACCCAGGGTGTTGTTGGCCAGGTCCGCATCCACCAGCGTGTCCCAGAACCAGCGCGCGCCTTCGATCCAGTGCACGCGCAGATGCTTGCACAATAGGCCCGCCACGATCATGCGCACGCGGTTGTGCATCCAGCCGGTGTGCCAGAGCTGGCGCATGCCGGCATCGACGATCGGAATGCCGGTGCGGCCCCGCTGCCAGGCCTGCAATGCGACCGGGTCTACCTTGGCCCAGTCAAAGCCTTCGAAACGCGGGTTGAGATTCTGGTTGGTGGTGTCGGGAAAATGGTGCAGCAGGTGATACGCAAAATCGCGCCAGCCCAGTTGACGGATATAGCCGTCGATCTCGGCACCGTTGCGTGCGTTGCGATTGGCTTCCAGCGTGCTGGCGATCCGCCACGGCGCGATCTCGCCGAAGTGCAGATGCGGCGACAACTGCGAGGTACCGACCCGGTCGGGCCGGTCGCGGTTTTCGCGATACCCGGACAGCGCGCCGTCGATGAAGATCTCCAGCATCTCGTGCGCGCCGGCCTCGCCGGGCTGCCAGTGTTCCCAGAAGCCTCGGTCCCAGTCCAGCGCCGGCAGCAGCCCCAGCGTGTCCAGCGCAGCGCTCTTCAAGTGCGCAGGCAACGGCGGCAGGCTGCGCGGTGCCGGCACGGCAGCCGGCAATTGCAGTTGCGTAAGCGCATTGCGCCAGAACGGGGTGAACACCTTGTACGGGCCGCCCTGCTGCGTCGTCAACTGCCACGGTTCGAACATCAGTGCGGAGTTGCAGCTCTGCACTTCGATCCCGCGCTCGCGCAGGCTGCGCTTGATCTGCGCATCGCGCGGCTGCGTGGCCGGCTCGTACTTGCGGTTCCAGTACACCGCCACCGCCTTGGTCTGCGCGATCACCTCATCCAGCACCTGCGCGCTGTCACCGGCGCGCAGCACCAAACCACTGCCGAGCGCGCGCAGGGCCGCATCCAGCGCCGCGAGCGAGCGATGCCGCCAGCTCCGCGAGGCGGCGCCAGGCGTCCACTCACCCTCTTCGTGCGGCGCATCGATATACAGCGGAATCGGCTGATGCCCCGCATCCAGCGCAGCCTGCAAGGCCGGGTTGTCCTGCAGGCGCAGATCGCGACGGAACCAGACGATGGCGTAGGACATACAAGCTCGGCAGCGGCGATGAGGCGCGCAGCATAAGCCAGCAGATGCAAGGATGGCGCGATGCCGCAGCGACGGATTGTCGCCCGGCATCACGCAGGAGGTTTATTCGAAACTGCCCACCGAATCGTGGGCCAGATTGTCGAACCGGGTGTATTCGCCGAAGAACTTGAGCTTGCACGACCCGGTCGGCCCACCGCGGTGCTTGCCGATGATGATCTCGGCCAGGCCCTTGTCCGGCGAATTTTCCTTGTTGTAGTAGTCGTCGCGATAGATGAACACGATCATGTCCGCGTCCTGCTCGATCGCGCCGGATTCGCGCAAGTCGGCCATCACCGGGCGCTTGTCGGTCCGTGTTTCCAGCGAACGGTTGAGCTGCGACAACGCAATCACCGGCACGTTGAGCTCCTTGGCCAGGCCCTTGAGCGAACGCGAGATTTCCGAAATTTCGGTCGCGCGGTTTTCACTGTTGCCCGGCACCGACATCAGCTGCAGGTAGTCGATGACGATCAGGCCCAGGTCGTGCTCGCGCTTGAGTCGGCGGCACTTGGAGCGCAGCACTTCCGGCGACACGCCCGGCGTGTCGTCGATGAAGATCTTGGTTTCCTTCAGCATCTTGATCGCGCCGGTCACGCGCGCCCAGTCCTCGTCTTCCAGCGCGCCGGTACGCAGGCGTTGCGCATTGATGCGGCCATTGGACGAGATCAGGCGCATCGCCAGCTGCGATGCCGACATTTCCATCGAGAATACCGCCACGCCCTTCTTGGATTTGATCGCGGCATATTCGGCGATATTCAGCGCGAACGTGGTCTTGCCCATCGCCGGACGCGCGGCCAGGATGATCAGGTCGGTCGGCTGCAGGCCGGAGGTCATCGCGTCGAAATCGTTGTAGCCGGTCGGCAGGCCGGTGATGTTGCCGCCGTTTT
The DNA here is from genome assembly GCF_056725185.1 of Xanthomonas sp. NCPPB 3218. Lineage (NCBI taxonomy): Bacteria > Pseudomonadati > Pseudomonadota > Gammaproteobacteria > Lysobacterales > Lysobacteraceae > Xanthomonas > Xanthomonas sp. NCPPB 3218. Next base: position 1,718,939 of record NZ_CM161516.1, on the reverse strand, counting down.
CGAAACGGCTGCGCAATTCCTCAAAGGCGTCCTTCAGCGCGCCCGGCATCGCCACGAAGTCGGTGCGCCCGCGCGCGCCGGCCTCGGCGATCTTGAACACCGCCTTTTCCGCCGACGACAGCAACTCTACGCTGTCGCGCCCCTCCGGCTGGAAGCCGTCGTTGACGATGGTGGTGCCCACTTCGATCAGCTGCCGCAACACCGCCTTGTCACGCACGATCTCCGCATATGCGGCGATATTGGCTGCCGAAGGCGTGGTGCTGGCCAGCTCGATCAGGTAGGCGCCATCGCCGACCTGCTCCAGCTTACCCTGCGATTCGAACCACTCGCCCAGGGTCACCGCATCGAAGGGGCGGTCCTTCTCGTTCAGTTCGCGAATCGCACGGTAGATCAGCCGGTGATCGCGGCGGTAAAAGTCGTTTTCGGTCAGCTGGTCATTGACCCGGTCGAACGCATCCGGCGCCAGCATCAACCCGCCGAGCACGGCCTGCTCGGCCTCGACCGAATGCGGCGGTACCCGCAACTGGTCAAGCCGCGGCTCGGGACGATCGTAATCGTCGTCGTCGCGATCGCGATTGCGCTTGGAACGGAAACCAGGACGAGCGGACATGGACAAACAGACCTGACGCGAGGGAGACGAGGGCAGGAAGCATAGTCATCGGCGGCGCCGACGACCATGCACAACTCTGTGGATAACTGGTGGACAGCCGGTGCATCACCGTTCTACGCGGCGGCTGTCGCAACCGCCGAGACGCTTGCTGCGCCGGGGTTTGCACCGCGTCACCGGTGCCGGTTGGCGGCTGTCTCCAGGCCCAACGCCGCTGTGGTCAACTCAACGCTTGGACTGTTCGACCAGGCCCAGGAAGGCGTCGACGAAGCCCTGCAGGAACTTGCGGCTGTCGGCGTTGGCGACCTGGTCGTCGGCGCCGAACAGGCCGTCCTTGTACTGCAGGAAGACTTCCGGCTGGCCAAGCACCCGCATGTCCAGATACGACAGCACATTACGCAGGTGCTGCTGCGCGGTGGCGGTGCCGATCGCCCCGACCGAGATGCCGACCACGGCGGCCGGCTTGCCCGCAAACGCGCTGTCGCCGTAGGGGCGCGAGCCGGTATCGAGGGCGTTCTTGAGCACGCCGGGAATCGAGCGGTTGTACTCCGGGGTGACGAACAGCACCGCGTCAGCCGACCGGATCTGTTGCTTCAGCCGCGTGCCCTCAGCCGGGTAATCGCCATCATGGTCCTGGTTGTACAGCGGGATGTCGCCGATCTCCACATACTCGAACACGGCCTTGTCGCCGGCCAGATGCTCCAGCGCATGCGCCAGTTGGCGGTTGTAGGACGCGGCACGCAGGCTGCCGACCAGCACGGCGATGGTGATCTTGCTCATGGGGAACGCTCCATTGGGGGAATCAGCGCCCGACTCTAGTGAGCCTGGCGCTCAGACCCGGTGAAGCGCGCCTGCCTCAGCGGCCGATCGCGGCGCGTTGGGCGCGCCAATGCACCTGCCAGGCCTGGAACATCAGCACCGTCCACAGGTGCGTATGCCATTTGCGCTCGCCGCCGTTGAAGTCCCGCCACAGCCCGGCCACGGTGTCGGCGGCGAACACGCCGTCGCGCTCCAGCGTGGCGTGCGCCAGCAGATCGTCGGCCCAGCCGTGCAGGTCGCCACGCAGCCAGGCACTGACCGGCGCGCCGAACCCGCGCTTGCCGCGGTAGACCATCGGGTCGGGCAGATAGCGGCACAGCACGCGCTTGAGCAGGTACTTGCTGACCCCGTCGCGGTACTTCAGCGACAGCGGCAGCGACCAGGCGAACTCGGCCACCCGCCAGTCCAGCAGCGGCGCGCGCGCTTCCAGCCCCACCGCCATCGTGGTGCGGTCCACCTTGCACAGCAGATCGTCGGGCAGATAGGCGGCAAAGTCGGCCAGCATCATCGCGTCGGCCGGCGTGCCGGAACCGTGCAGCGGGTCGGCCAGGCTGTAGAAACTGTCTGGCTCGGTCGCGCCCAGCACCACCGCGGCCGGATCGCGCCAGCGCGAGATGCGGTTGCGGTAGATGTCGCCGATGCCGCGTGCGCCGGCCTCGGCCACCAGCGCGGCCAGGCCGCCAGTGCGCGAAGACTCGCCGTTGCGGCGTGCCGCCAGCGCCATCAGCCGCCGCAGCGGCCCCGGCACCAGCCCATGCATGCGCCAGTTGCGCAGCGCACGCTGGTACCGGCCGTAGCCGAAGAACAATTCGTCGCCGCCATCGCCGGACAGCGCCACCGTCACCCCGCCGCGCGCCAGCCGTGCGACCAGCGCGGTCGGCACCTGCGAGGCATCGGCGAAGGGCTCGTCGAACATGCCCGGCAGGGTCGGCACCACCGCCAGCGCGTCGGCGCCGCTGACATACAGCTCGGTGTGGTCGGTGTGCAGATGCGTGGCCACTTCGCGCGCCAGCGGCGCTTCGTCGTGATGCGAACCTTCGAAGCCGATGCTGAAGGTGTGCACCGGCTGGGTGCTCTGCGCCTGCATCATCGCGGTGACGATCGACGAATCGGTGCCGCCGGACAGGAACACGCCCACCGGCACGTCGGCCACCATGCGCAACGCCACCGCATCGCGCAGCAATGCGTCGAGCTGTTCCTCGGCCTGTGCATCGCTGCCGGTGAACGGCGCCGCCAGCGCGCGCTGCATCGCCTCGCGCGCGTTCCAGAACGGCTGCTGCGCCTGGTCCGGCCGATGCGCCGCCGCGCCGGCCGCCACCATCTGCGCATCCAGCCGCAGCACCCGCCCTGGCATCAACTTGAAGGTGCGCTCGTGGATGCAGGCCGGCGCCGGGATGTAGCCCAGCCGCAGCAGCAAGGTCAGCGCATTGCGATCGACCCCATTATCGAAGTCCGGGTGCTGCCACAGCGCCTTGAGTTCGGACCCGAACACCAGGGTGTCGCCGGCCCAGCCGTAGTACAGCGGCTTCTTGCCGACGCGGTCGCGGGCCAGATACAGGCAATTGTCGCGCTCGTCCCACAACGCCAGCGCGAACATGCCGTTGCAGCGGGTCAGGGTGTCGTCCAGCCCCCACTCCACCACCGCCGCCAGCAGCACTTCGGTATCGGAATGACCACGGAAGCGGTGCCCGAGTGCGGACAGCGCCGCGCGCAGTTGCGCGAAGTTGTAGATCTCGCCGTTGTAGGCCAGCACATAACGGCCATCGGCCGAGCGCATCGGCTGATGGCCCAGCGGAGACAGATCCAGGATGCTCAGGCGTTGATGCGCCAGCGCCACGCCGGCCTGCGCATCGCACCAGGTGCCGGCATCGTCGGGGCCGCGATGACGCAAGGCCGCGCCCATCGGCCGCACCAGCGCATCGAGTTGTTCGCCATGCATGCGTGGCGAGGCCAGCAGCAGTCCAGCCAATCCGCACATCGTCAGTGCTCCTGCCGGCAGCGCATGCCGCTCATGCCGTCACCGCGCCGGGCGCAGGCGCCGGCATCGCGATAAAACCGGGTACTGCCTGCACGCGCTGCAGCCAGGCACCGATCGCCGGCCAGCGCTCCAGATCGAAGCCGCCGTCCTCGGCGCAATGGGTGTAGGCAAACAGCGCGATATCGGCGATGCCGTAGTCGCTGCCGGTAAACCAGCGGTGCTGCTGCAGATGCTGCTCCATCACGGCCAGCGCCTGCTCGCCGCGGGCGCGCAGCTGCGGCAGTTCGGCGCGGCGCGCGGCATCGCGCGGCGTCCACAGGCTGATGAACCGCGCCACCGCGACATACGGCTCATGGCTGTATTGCTCGAAGAACATCCAGCTCAAGGCCTGCGCGCGCTGCCACGCGTCGGTGGGCAGATACGGAGTGCCTTCGGCCAGCCAGAACAGGATCGCGTTGGATTCGGTCAGCACGCGGCCGTCGTCGCGCTCCACCATCGGCACCTTGCCGTTGGGATTCTTGGCCAGATACGCGGGCGTGCGGGTTCCGCCGGCGACGCTGTCGACCTCGACCCAGTGATAGCGGCTGCCCAGTTGCTCCAGCAGCAGGCGCACCTTGTAGCAGTTGCCGGAACTGGACATGCCATGGACGGTCAACGGGGGACGCACGGTCGACATCAAGCTGGCTCCGCGGCAGCAACGAGGGGCTGGCAGTGTCACAGCCCCGGGGGCCTTTGCAAAGCCCTGCACCGATTCTGCTGCAAGGCGTGGCCGCGGTTGCGTGCGCTGCCGGCAGCGCGGCTCAGCGCATCACCACCAGCGCCACCGGCACACCCAGCACGGCGACCAGCATGCCCAGCACCGACAACGTCAATGCCAGCGCACCGAAGGCCCGCGCGCGTGCGCAGCCGGTCGCACCGGCAACCGCCTGGACCGCAGCGATCGACCACCACAGCCCGCCCAGCAGCAGCATCAGCACCGCCATGGTCACCTGCGCCAGCCCGGCCGGATCGTGCACACCGGTTCCGAACAGGACGATATCGCCGCCAACCGCGGCCAGTGCCGCCAGCAGGCAGACCAGCCATGGCAAGGCACTGCCCAGCAGCGCCGGCAGCAACACCGCAAACTCCGCAGTGCCGCCCATCCAGCGCAGCATCCACTGCAACAGCACGCAGCCCGCCAGCGCGATGGCCAGCATGATCGCCACGGCGATGGCGTGCACCCACAACGGCTGCGGAGACACCCACATCCAGCTCGAGAGCACCAGGATCAGGCCGAACACGCACCACGCGCTCCAGCGCGCGCCGGCCTGCGTGTGCAGGCGCTGCGCAACGGTGTGCGGATCGAACAGCATCCCGCCCAAGCCGCCGCCGCGCCACCAGGCCAGGCATGCCAGCACCAGCACGATCAGCGCCAGCAGCGCGGCCAGCGGATAGACGAAGAAGTGCATCTCCAGCGGCTGTCTGCGCGGCTGCGGCTTGAGGTCGTGATTGAAGTACAGCAGGTCGCGGGCACGCTCCATGTCGGCGGCTGCACGCTTCACGCCGCTGGCGGGAATGCGGTCGGACAGCCGCTGCCACTCGCCGACGATGACGATGCGTCCTTCGTGCGTGGAGACCGTGCGCGAGAACCGGAACCACGGGTTGGCGACCACCTGCGTATCGGCTTGCACCCGTACCGCCGGGTCGACCCGCACCCGCACCGTCTGCCGCGCCAGCCGCGGGCCGCCCAGCGCCAGCGGGCTCTTGCGCGCCGCCGTGGGCAGGGCGTCCATCCATTCGCCGAGCTGGAACAGCGGAAAGCCCAGCTCGTCGCCCTCGTCGGTCGGCCACTCCAGGCGGTAGGCCTCGTGCGTACGCACGTTCAACACATCGGCCGCGTCGATGGTCGGCACGCCGACCTGGGTCAGCGCGGTGTAGTACTGCTGCATGAATTCCAGGTAGTGCTCGCCGACCGCCTGCGCACCGTTGTCGTCGAAGCTGGTCGCCACGCGCTCGCCGCGTCCCTGGCGATACGTGGTGTCCACGGTGAAGGTCGCCACGCGCTGCGGCTTGCGCAGCGAGATCACGACCTCCTCGTCCACCTCGACCTGCGGCAGCGTCGGCATCGGCGATGGCACCGCCACCAGATCGCGCTGCCCGGCCGCGACCGGCAGGCCACGCACGAACGGCAACGGCCGGCGTTGCGCCAGCGGGCCCTCTTCGCGGTCGCGCGTGGCATCCACCCATAACTCGCCCTGCGGCAGGTGCGCGCGCACCACCACGTGGTCGAACGCGTAGGGACTGGGCAAGCGCAGATCCAGCCCGTGGCCCTTGTCGCTGCTGACCAGCACCGGCTCGGCGCGGATGCCGGCCAGCTGCAGCAGCGCGATCAACAGCGTCGCCTTGTCCTTGCAGTCGCCGTAGCGATTGCGCAGCGTCACTTCCGGTGTATGCGGCGCGTGGGAGTTCTCGCCCATGTCCAGGCCGACGTAGCGGATCTCGCCCTGCACGAAGGCCACTGCACGCAGCAGTGCACCCTGCGGGTCGTCGCGGCGCAGCTGCAGGTTCTGCACCATCCCGTCGGCAACGCGCGCGTCCTTGAACGCGTGCGGATACAACTGCGCTGCCCATGCCGCCACTGCCGCCCAGTTGCCGGCAGTGGAGACTTCGATCCGGCCATACGGATCGACATCCTCCGGGGTGTCCTTTTCCTCCTGCACGGCGGGCAGGTCGCGTGCGGAGATGTCCAGTGTCGCCACATCGCCGGTGCGGCTGACGTTGCGGCTGAAGCCGGGCGCAGTCACCCGCCACTGCAATCCCATGCCGGCCGGATGCCGCACCCGCACCCGGCGCTCGCCCAGCGCTACGCCATAGCGCGCATCGAACACGTCGTAATAGCCCTTGCCGAACACCGGATTGCTGCCGGTGATGGTCACGCCGTAATCGACCCGGTCGCCCACGCGCAGGTCCGGCAAGGTGATCGACAGCGTCAGCGCGCCATCGATCAGACCGTCTTCCAGTCCGCTTTCGCGGCGCAACCGGGCGTAGTGCGCCTGTTTGCGCATGTCGATACGCTTGCCGTCGCGCCAGACCTCCAGGCTGTTGAGCGCCAGCTGCTGGTACTGCGGCTGGTAATCGATGGAGATCTGCCCGGCCTCGTCCAGACTTTTCGCACGCTGCACGGTGTAACTGAGGCGGCGATACGCCTGCGGCGCCGCGCCGGTCAGATCAACCTGGTCGGATACCAGCTCATAGCGCAGCCCGCTGGCACCGGGCACCTTGTCGGGCACCGCATCGGCGATGACCCAGTCCGGTGGCGGCGCCATGCGCGGCGCCTCGCTGGCCTGTGCCGGTGCGATCACGCTCGCAACCACGGCCAGCACGCAACTCATCCAGAACACGCCACGCAGGCGTCGCCTCCCATCCCTGTCGATCAACACCCACTCCTCGTCAAAACGCATTGAGTCCCGTCAGCGCACGCCCGACCACCAACTGATGCACGGTCTCGGTCCCCTCGTAGGTGATCACCGATTCCAGATTCAGCGCATGCCGGATCGCCACATGTTCGGTGGTGATGCCGGCCGCGCCCAGCAGATCGCGGCACTCGCGCGCCACATCCAGGGCCATGCGGCAATTATTCCACTTTGCCAGAGAGATCTGTTCCGGCCGCAGCTGGCCGGCCTGCTTCAGGCGCCCGAGCTGCAGCGCCAGCAGCTGCGCGGTGGAAATCCGCCGCGCCATGTCGGCCAGCTTGATCTGCGCGCTCTGCGTGGCTGCCAGCGGCCGGCCGAACAGGATGCGTTGCCCGCTGTAGGCCAGCGCCTCGCGCAGGCACGCCACCGCCGCACCGATCGCGCCCCAGGCGATGCCATACCGCGCCTGATTGAGGCACCCCAGCGGCGCCTTCAGACCGGCCGCGTTCGGCAGGCGCATCTGCTCCGGCACGTAGACGTTGTCCAGGAACAAGCCCGAGGTCACCGATGCGCGCAGGCTCATCTTGTGCGCAATGTCCTGCGCACTGAAGCCGGCGCTGCCGGTCTCCACCAGAAAGCCGCACACGCCGTCATCGGTATGCGCCCAGATGATCGCCAGGCCGGCAATGCTGCCGTTGGTGATCCACATCTTGGCCCCGTTCAAGCGCCAGCCGTCGCCCTGCCGTACCGCGCGTGTGGTCATCGCGGCCGGATCCGAGCCGCCCTGCGCTTCGCTCAGCCCGAAACAGCCGATCAGGCGGCCGGCGGCCATCTCCGGCAACCAGCGCTGGCGCTGCTCGTCGCTGCCGTAGGCATGGATCGGGTACATGCACAGCGAGGACTGCACGCTGACGAAGCTGCGCAGGCCGCTGTCGCCGCGCTCCAGTTCCTGGCAGATCAATCCGTACGCCACCGCGCCCAGGCCCGCGCCGCCATCGCGGACCGGCAGGCTGGCGCCCAGCAGGCCGAGCTCCGCCAGTTCCGGTACCCATTCGCGCGGAAAGCGCCCTGCATCGAAGGCATCACCGATCGCCGGCAGCACCCGCGTATCGGTGAAGCGCGCCACCGCATCCTGCACTGCCCGCTCTTCGTCGGTCAGCAGCGCACGCACATCGAACAGATCATCGGGGCGCACCGGCATGTCGGCTTCCACTCCAGGAGAAGTGGCGATTATCAGCCAGTTGCCGGCCGAACATGGCGGCGACCTGTTCAGCGCACGGACCTCGTCACCAGCGCCTGAAAACGAAAAGAGCCGGCAATGCCGGCTCCTTTCCTGCCAACCAGCGATCCTGGGCGGATCGCTGCCAGCGGTTTACTGACGCGTGCTGCCCGCATCCACACGAACGCCCCTGTCACCGGCGGTCGAAGCGGTCTGGGTCACCAGCTGACCGTCGACCACCGGCAGGCGATCGCTGGCCGGCTTGTCGTTCATGCGCACGGTCTTCTCGAAACCGTCGTAGCGGTAGGTCACGTCGTAGGCCACCACGTTGTCCGCATCGCCCAGCGAGATGCGCTCGCCCGGCTTGCTGTCCATGCGCATGGTGCCGGTGGTGCCGTCGGCATTGCGGTAGGTCACGTCATAGCCGACCACGCGCGAGGACTGCGAATTGGCATTTTCGGTATGGCACTGGCGCTCGGTGCGATCCACCACGCGGCCGCCGACATGGTTGCGGTCCACCCGGTTACCGACCATGCCGCCACCGACCGCACCGGCCACCGTGGCCAGCTTGCGGCCGTTGCCGCCGCCGACCTGGTTGCCGAGCAGACCGCCGATCACCGCACCGGCGACGGTGCCGCCGACGTTGCCATCGCGCTCGGGCAGACGTTCCTGCACCACCACGTCTCGGCAGACTTCGCGCGGCGAGGAGCTGGTGGTGGTTTCGCGGATGGCCGCGCTGTTGACGACCTGCGCGTACTGCGGCTCGCGCTCGGTGATCGGGGCGACCTTGACCACGTCGGCATATTCCAGACCACGCGGTGCCGGCTCGCCGTTGGCGACGAAATCGCCGGACGACGGGCGATTGTTCATGAAGGCGGCCGTGGCCACGCCTCCAACCAGCAACGCACCAGCAGCGACCAGTATAGTTGTCGTATTGCTCTTCATGATCCAGCTCCGTGCGGACACGCCGCGTTGTTGACGGCGTGATTCCAGCACGCGAACCCTGAACAAAAACGCCCTCGCTCATGAACGCCGCAGTTAAGTTCAGCTAGCGGTTATTTCATGCACTTCTAACAGCCGGAGCATCCGCATGCGCAATCCCGTCACCTCGCGCGCCCTGGAGTGGGCCAGCACCCTGCGCTACCCCACCTTGTTCAAGCTGGCGGCGGCGCTGTTTCTTGTCGACCTGGTGATGCCCGATCCGATCCCGTTCCTGGACGAGCTGCTGTTCGGCCTGACCACGCTGCTGCTGGCCAACTGGAAGACCCGCAAGGCACCGCTGCCAGCGCCGGTGCGCCGCGATTGATGCAGTTGGTCGATAGCCACTGCCATCTGGATGCCGGCGAGTTCGACCACGACCGCGCCGCGGTGATCGCACGCGCGCGGGCAGCCGGTGTCGTACAGCAGGTGATCCCGGCGATCACCGCCGCCAGCTGGCCGGCGCTGCGCTCCGTCTGCACCCAGGCCCCCGGGTTGCACCCCGCCTACGGGCTGCACCCGATCTTTCTCGATCAGCACCGCCCCGAGCATCTGGAGCTGCTGGCTGAGTGGATCGAGCGCGAGCGGCCCTGCGCCATCGGCGAGTGCGGGCTGGACTTCTATCTGGACGGGCTGGACGAGCAGATGCAGCGCGATTATTTCGACGGGCAACTGCAGCTGGCCAAGCGCTTCGAGCTGCCGCTGATCGTGCATGCGCGGCGCGCCACCGAAGAAGTCATCGCCCGCATCAAGGCCGTGGGCGGCCTGCGTGGTGTGGTGCACAGCTTTGCCGGCAGCCCCGAACAGGCGCAGCAATTGTGGAAGCTGGATTTCATGATCGGCTTGGGCGGCCCGGTGACCTACCCGCGTGCCAATCGCCTGCGCGGCCTGGCTGCAACGATGCCGCTGGACTGGCTGCTGCTGGAAACCGATGCACCGGATCAGCCCGACGCCAGCATCCGTGGCCAACGCAACGAGCCGGCCTACCTGCGCACGGTGCTGGACTGCATCGCACAGCTACGCGGCGAGGCGGCCGAGCACATCGCCGCGCAGACCACCGCCAACGCACGGCGGTTGTTCGGGTTGCCGGGCTGAGCGCACTGCCCGTTGCCGCATGACACGGCAACGCGCACTCACCCCGCCGAGGCAGCCTCGGCAACAGGTCTGGCAGCAGCCACCTTCGGCTTGAGCAACATCTCCAGCGCCTTGCCCACCGCGACAAACGCAAAGGTGCCGGTGATATGCGTGGCTGCGCCCAGCCCGGCCCCGCAATCCAGCTTGAGCGTGGCGTCGGCATCCAGCTGCGGGCGGATGCCGCAGACGCTGCCATCGGCCTGCGGGTATTTGACGTTCTCCAGCGAGTACACCGCCGGCACGCCGAAATAGCGCTGCGGATTCTTGGGGAAATTGAACTCGCTGCGCAGCTTCTTGCGGATCAGCGCCAGCATCGCGTCGTGTTCGGTGCGCGAGACATCGCGTACCCGCACCAGGGTGGGATCGGTGCGCCCGCCAGCGGCGCCCACCGTCAGCAAGGGCAACTTGCGTCGGCGACACCAGGCGATGGTTTCCACCTTCACCCGGAAGCTGTCGCAGGCATCGATCACCAGGTCGAACGTATCGCCGAGCAGCTGTTCGATATTGCCGGCGGTGAGGAACGACTCCACCGCATCGGCGTCGATTTCCGGGTTGATCGCCACGCAGCGTTCGGCCATCGCGCGCGCCTTGTTACGTCCGTACTGCCCGGCCAGCGCCGGCAGCTGCCGGTTGGTGTTGGACACACACAGGTCGTCGGCATCGATCAGGCGGATATGGCCGACGCCGGTACGCGCCAGCGCCTCGACCACCCACGAGCCCACGCCGCCCATCCCCACCACCGCCACGCGGCAGGCAGCCAGCCGCTCGACCGTGCCGACTCCGTACAGCCGGTCGATACCGGCAAAGCGTTCACGCCATTGTGCTTTCATCGGCCTATTTTACGCGCGCCGCTCAGCGCGCGCCCATCGACCTATTGAAGCCCGCGTCCACGGAGGTCCGTCCATGCCCGCCCCGCCCACCGAACAATCGCGCGCGTCCCGCTATGCCTTCCTGCTGGTGCTGGGCATCCTGATCGGGCTGGTGTGCACGGTGATGGTGGCGCGCGTGCTGCAGGCCAGACGCAACCCGGTGCCGGACAGCCTGATGCAGGTGATGGCTTACCAGCTGCGCGCCCTGCAAGCCGATACCGATGGTGGCTGCAACTCCACACGCCAGCGAGCGCGACTGCAATCGTTGCGCCTGCTTGCCGGCGAACTGGAGCCGGCCTTTCCGGACATCGGCGAGGACCGCCGCTTCGGCGAGCATGCCAGCGCCCTGCGCACGGTCCTGGACCAGGCACAGCGCACGCCGCCGGCGGATTGCGCCGCGCTTGCCGCACTCAGGCCACAGATCAATGACGCCTGCGAGGCCTGTCATCGCGACTTCCGCTGACCCGCCATCGCACCGCCGCATCGATGCGCACGGCGGCGGTGGTGAACAGGACGCTCGGGTTTCGTTAAGCCTGGAGTGATCCAGTTGGCAGACCGTTCACCCTGACCAACCCAGGATGACGTCGCCGCGGCCCTGACCGCTTTTTCGAACCACCCCGGAGAGACCTCATGAAGACCCGACTGCTCGTCATTGGCCTGGCTGCAACCGCGACGCTGGTTGGCTGCGCCACCTCCCAGCCCCAGTACGGCAGCTACCGCGGCGACCGCGGCTACGACCAGGGCTATTCGCAGCCGCAGGCACGCTGCGTGGATTGCGGGATCGTGACCCGCATCGATGAAGTCGGCCCGACCCGCAGCGCTCCCACCGGCACCGGTGCGGTGCTCGGCGGCATCGTCGGCGCGGTGGCCGGTCGCCAGATCTCCAAGGAGACCGGTGGCAGCAAGGGCAACAAGAACGTCTCGGCCGTGGCCGGTGCCGCCGCCGGCGCGCTGGCGGGCAATGCGATCCAGAACAACGTCACCAGCGACAGCTTCGATGTGCAGGTGCGCATGGACGACGGCCGCGTGATCGTGGTGAACCAGCGCGACCTGGCTGGCGTGCGCGAAAATGCCTATGTGCGCGTGGTCAACGGCAAGGTCGTGCTGCGCTGATCGGCGCACTTACCAGTAGCAGTCAGGAAAACCACTGCGCTCACCGCTAGGACCGCGCAGTCGGCACCCGGAATCGACATGCATCCACGTGTACTTCGATTTCTTCGTGCCCGCCTGACGACTGCTCGCTACGTTCGATGCGCCAGTGTTGGCGAATGACAGAAAGGCCCGGCGACGGGCCTTTCTGCTGTCTGCACGATGGCCGCGGTGTTGCGCCGCGCTCAGACCACCTGCACCGCATCGGCCTGCAGGCCCTTCTGTCCCTGTACCACGGTGAAGCTGACCTTCTGGCCTTCCTTGAGACTCTTGAAGCCCTGGATCTGGATCGCACGGAAGTGGACGAAGACGTCCTCGCCGTTTTCGCGACTGATGAAGCCAAAACCCTTGGCGTCGTTGAACCACTTCACGACACCATTCTCGCGTTCGATATTGGACATCTCGGCTGACTCCCTACGACACTGTGATGGACTGACGGTGGTGGCTGTGATTGCAAGGAGGAAGCGAGGTACAAGGATGTAGCGGATCGAACGATCTACCGCATCAGGCCACGATTCACGGTGACCGTTGCAAACAGCAGCGCTGGCAACTTAACCCGCACCAAACGAATTTTCAAGCACCTCTTGCGCAATTTTGTCAAGCCTGAAACAGGACATTTTTAAACATCATGGACATCACCGTCGTCTACTACATCCTGGCTGGCGTGCTGGTCCTGATCGGCCTTGCCGGGGTCGTCCTGCCGGCGCTGCCAGGCCTGCCACTGGTGTTCGCGGGACTGCTGGTGGCCGCCTGGGCCGATGGCTTTGCCCATGTCGGTTGGGTGGCGCTGGTGATTCTGGGCTTGATGACGGCGTTGTCGTTTGCGATCGACTTCCTCGCCACCGTGTACGGCGCCCAGCGGGTCGGCGCCAGCAAGGCGGCACTGTGGGGCTCGGTGATCGGCTCGGTCGTCGGCATCTTCTTCATGCCGATCGGCTTGTTCGTCGGGCCGTTCGCCGGCGCGTGGCTAGGCGAGTATTGGCAGACCCGCAAATCCGACCAGGCCACCAAGGTCGGCTTCGGCACCTGGCTGGGCATCGTGTTCGGCACCGCGACCAAGCTGGCACTGGGCCTGTGCATGCTGGGCGTGTTCGCCATTGCCTGGTTTTTCTAGCGGATCTCCGGCGTTCACAGACGGTGATTGGGTCGACTTGTCTCCCGGACACTGACGACGCAGGCACCCACGCGGTTACAGACAGCTGCCGATTGCAGGCGTCGCCCGGATGTTATGCCACCGTGTACACACCGCGTATGCAGGCGCGACCGTTAAGCTTCGCATCTGACGCGCCTGCCTGGCGCCTTTATTCGGCCAGACTGCCCATGTCCAAGCACCGCACCCGTCCCTTGATGCTGATTGCCCTGGCGGCGGCGCCACTGGCGCACGCACAGGAAATCGCCCCCACCCCCGCTTCGCCGCAGGCCTGCACCTCCGTCACCTCGGACGCGGCACGCCTGGCCTGCTACGACCAGGCGCTGGGCTATACCCCACAGCTGACCGCCGAAGCCGATGCCGCCGCGCAGATCGCCAAGCAGAAAGAGTCCAAGCCGCAGGACGAACGCGCCATCAGCCGCGTCGGCGACTTCTTCCGTGCCGACGGCCAGGATCAGCCCAAGGCCGAGGCGGTCGCCAATGCCGGCCGCGGTTCGTTGCTGGACCGCCGTTGGGAGCTGGCCAAGGACTCCAAGCTGGGCACCTTCCAGTTGCGCGGCTACAAGCCGGTGTATCTGCTGCCGGCATTCTGGACCAGCGACTCCAACCGTACCCCGCAGTCGCCGAACCCGGCCAACTCGGTGTCCACCCCGCAGCAACTGGACAGCACCGAACTGAAGTTCCAGCTCAGCTTCAAGACCAAGGTGGTCGAGGATCTGTTCGGCGACAACGGCGACATCTGGATGGGCTACACCCAGAGCTCGCGCTGGCAGGCCTACAACACCGATGCCTCGCGCCCGTTCCGCGAAACCAATTACGAGCCGGAAGCGATGCTGGTGTTCCGCAACAACTACAGCCTGTTCGGCTGGAAGGGCCGCATGAGCGGCATCAGCATCAACCACATGTCCAACGGCCGCGAAGATCCGCTGTCGCGCTCCTGGAACCGGGTCATCCTCAACATCGGGCTGGACCGCGAGAACTGGGCACTGACGCTGCGCCCGTGGTTCCGCATCAAGGAAGACCGCGCCGACGACAATAATCCCGATATCGAGGATTACATGGGCCGTGGCGACGCCACCCTGGTCTACAACAAGGACGGGCACGAAGTGGCGTTGATTGCGCGGCATTCGCTGCGCGGCGGCGACCGCTCGCATGGCTCGGTGCAGCTGGATTACGGCTTCCCGATCACCAACCTGCTGCGCGGCCACGTGCAGGTGTTCGACGGCTACGGCGAAAGCCTGATCGACTACAACCACAAGGCCACCTACATCGGCGTGGGCGTGTCGTTGCTGGAGTGGTTCTAAGCACATCGCACCGCTGCGCTGAGCAACGTCGAGACCATTGAAAAGCCGGCATGCGCGCATGCCGGCTTTTTCGCGTCCGGATTGCAGGCCTGGAGCGGTAGACGTGGCAGGCAGTCGTCAGCTCGGCGCGCAGGAATTGCAGCGCATGCCGATTCCGGACATGGCCCACGCCTGCCTGGCGGTGAAAGCAGCAGCTTGATAGCCGCTTCTGGTTCCGCAGCGCTGACGATCACGCTGCCCCGCGCATATATAGGCTGCTCCGCACCCTCCGCACATATAAAAAAGACAGCGCAGGAGATCATCCTGCGCTGTCTTCATGAAACGGTTTTGGCAGCGATCAGACGTCGAAGAAATCGACCTTGCCGTCCTTCAAGGTGTAGTACGCACCGACGACGCGGACATTGCCCGCGCGCAGCGGTTCGAGCAGCGCCGGCTCGGACGCGCCGCGCAGGCGGTCGACGGTGCGCTTGACGTTGGCTTTGACCGAGGCCGCCAGCAGGTCGTCGCCGCCCTTGCTCTTGGCGGTCAGCACGGCCGGGACGATCGGCTCGATCATCGCGCCGATCGCGCCCGGGAAGAATGCGTTCTTTTCCACCACCGACACCGCCGCGGCGACCGCGCCACAGCTCTCGTGGCCCATCACCACCACCAGCGGCACGCCAAGCTGGCTGACCGCGTATTCGATCGAGCCCAATGCCGTGGTGTCGACGGTATTGCCGGCATTGCGGACGATGAACATCTCGCCCAGGCCGCGCCCGAACAGCAGCTCCGGCGGCACGCGCGAATCCGAGCACGACACCAGAATCACGAACGGGGTCTGCCCCAGCGCCAGTTCCAGACGGCGCTTGCTGTCGGAAATGACCTTCTTGGGGCGGTTTTCCACGAAGGCGGCGTTGCCGTCACGCAGCACCTGCAATGCCTGCTCGGCATTGAGATCGGTCTTCTTCGACGGCGCCGCACCGACGGCGAACGGCAGTGACGCGGCGGCGGCCGCGATCGGCGCACAACAGGCACATTGCAGCAGTTTTCGACGGGATGCGGAATGCGACATGGACGAGCCCCTGCTCTCTGGTTGTGGCGCGATCGTACACCGCGGCAGGCGCGGCACCACGGCGTGGCTGGAGCTTATGTCGACACGATTTCGCAGCCCGCGCCCCCCGGGTTCAGGTCCAGTCCGTCAGCCCCTCGCGGCGATAGGTTTCCTGAAATGCCGGGCGGGCTTTCATTCGCTGCGCATGCGCCTGCAAGGCCGGCCAGCTATCGCTGGGACGGGGCATGTTGCGCGACCAACGCATCATCATGGTCAGCATGAAATCGGCCGCCGACAGGGTCTGCCCGAGCAGATACGGGCCGTTGGCCTGCAGGTGCGTATCGACCCGGGCCCAGGCCGCCTCCAGTCTGGCGCGCGCCTGGGATTGCGCGGCTTCGGCGTGCGCGGCACCGGCCGGCTCGTCCGGATAGAACCAGGCCCGGTACGCCGGCTGCAAGGTGTTGGCGCAGAAGAACATCCACTGGTAGTACGCCGCGCGCTCGGGAGTACCGAGCGGCGGTGCCAGCCCAGCCTGCGGATGCAGGTCGGCCAGATGCAGCACGATCGCGGCCGCCTCGGTCAGCACGTGTCCGTCGAGCACCAGCGTCGGCACCACGCCGGCCGGATTCAGCGCCAGATACTGCGGCGATTTTTGCTCGGCGCGTTCGAAATCCAGCGGATGCAGTACGTGCGGTACGTCGAGTTCGATCAGCAGCCAATGCACGACCAGGGCTGCGGTGCTGGGGGTGTGGTACAGCGTGGCGCTCATACGGATTCCTGAGTCGGTTGGTGCAGGCGAGCTTACGTGGTTCACAGCGATTGTCCTCGCCCTGGTGGATGCCATCGAAGACCCGCGCGAGGGCAGTTGGCCCGCTGCGACGGATTCCGTACATCGTCGCAGCGGTTTCAGCGCGGCGCCACCGCGGCGCTGCACCTGCGCTCGCCGGCCCAGTCGGTGCGGCATTGCCTGGCACTCTGGTTGCACTGCGCGATGCAACAGCCCGCACTGCGGGCGCGCTGGCTGGCGCCCTTATTCCACCACCACCGGAATCTTGCCGATGCGCGATTGCCATTGCCGCGGGCCGGTCTTGTGCACCGATTCGCCGGTGGAATCCACCGCGACGGTGACCGGCATGTCCTTGACCTCGAATTCGTAGATCGCCTCCATGCCGAGGTCTTCGAATGCCAGCACGCGTGCGGCCTTGATCGCCTTGGACACCAGATAGGCCGAGCCGCCGACCGCCATCAGGTACACGGCCTTGTTGTCGCGGATCGCCTCGATCGCCGCATCGCCGCGCTCGGACTTGCCGACCATGCCCAGCAGGCCGGTCTGCTCCAGCATCTGGCGGGTGAACTTGTCCATGCGTGTGGCGGTGGTCGGGCCGGCCGGGCCGACCACTTCATCGCGCACCGGGTCGACCGGGCCGACGTAGTAGATGAAGCGGTTGGTGAAGTCGACCGGCAAGGTTTCGCCCTTGTTGAGCATGTCGATCATGCGCTTGTGCGCTGCGTCGCGGCCGGTCAGCAGCTTGCCGTTGAGCAGCACCACCTCGCCCGGCTTGAAGCTGGCCACTTCCTCACGGGTGATGGTGTCCAGGTTGACCCGGCGCGCATTGGTCGGGTTGTAGGTGAGCTTGGGCCAGTCTTCCAGCGACGGCGGGTCCAGCATCACCGGGCCGCTGCCGTCCAGGGTGAAGTGCGCATGGCGGGTGGCCGCGCAGTTGGGAATCAGCGCCACCGGCAGGTTGGCGGCGTGGGTCGGGTAATCCTTGACCTTGATGTCCAGCACCGTGGTCAGGCCGCCCAGGCCTTGGGCGCCGATGCCGAGCGCGTTGACCTTTTCGTAGAGTTCCAGCCGCAGCTCTTCGGCGCGATTGGAGGCGCCGCGCGCCTGCAGATCGACGATGTCGATCGGCTCCATCAGCGCTTCCTTGGCCAGCAGCATGGCCTTTTCGGCAGTGCCGCCGATGCCGATGCCGAGCATGCCCGGCGGGCACCAGCCGGCGCCCATGGTCGGCACGGTCTTGAGCACCCAGTCGACGATGGAGTCGGACGGGTTGAGCATGGCGAACTTGCTCTTGGCCTCCGAACCGCCGCCCTTGGCCGCGACGATCACTTCGACATGGTGGCCAGGCACGATCTTGGTGTTGACCACCGCCGGGGTATTGTCGCGGGTGTTGCTGCGCTTGCCGGCCGGGTCGGCCAGCACGCTGGCGCGCAGCTTGTTGTCGGGGTGGTTGTAGGCGCGGCGCACGCCTTCGTTGACCATATCTTCCACGCCCATCGTGGCGTCGTCCCAGCGCACCTGCATGCCGATCTCCAGGAACACGGTGACGATGCCGGTGTCCTGGCAGATCGGGCGATGGCCTTCGGCGCACATGCGCGAGTTGATCAGGATCTGCGCGATGGCGTCCTTGGCCGCCGGCGACTCTTCGCGCTCGTAGGCAGCGGACAGGTTCCTGATGTAGTCGACCGGGTGGTAGTAGCTGATGTACTGCAACGCGTCGGCGACGGACTGGATGAGGTCTTCCTGCTTGATCGAGGTCACGGCTGGCTCTACGGCTGGCGGGGGCAATCCGGCCATTTTAGTCGAAACTCCCGGCGTGTCCGGGCGTCGCGTCAATCGGGGCGATTGATCGGGCCTGCGATCGCGCGCGTAGCTGCCCCGCAGTATGGGCACGCTGCAGGCCATCGACCGCATTGCCTTGCACGCGTGCAGTCGGCAGCGCACGCAGTCCGCCGTAGGCGCGGCGCACCTCCAACACCCCGCGCCGACGCGTGGCGCTGCACACTAAGCCGATGTCAGCCTCCCGTTCCGGCGCCCCTGCGCCTGCCGCTCCCCGTACCGGCCCCACCCTGCGCGAGCGCCTGGATGCGCTGCGCAACCTGCCGCCCTTCCTGCGCCAGATCTGGCAGACCAGCCGCTGGCTGAGCGCCAGCAGCATTGGCTTGCGCGTACTGCGCGCGTTGATGCCGGTGGCCTCGTTGTATATCGGCAAACTGATCATCGACGAGGCCATCCACCTGGTCGGTCAACCGCCGGCCTTCGACTCGCTGGCGCAGGCGCTGGGCAGCGGCCGGCTGAACCGGCTGCTGGAATTGCTGGCGCTGGAACTGGCCCTGGCGATCGGCTCGGACCTGCTCGGCCGGCTGGTCGGCTACGCCGATGCCTTGTTGTCGGAGCTGTTCAACAACGCCGCCAGCGTGCGCCTGATGGAGCACGCCGCGCAGCTGGATCTGGAGGACTTCGAGGACCCCGACCGGCAGGACAAGCTGGATCGCGCGCGGCGCCAGACCATGAACCGCATGAACCTGATGAGCCAGCTATTCGGCCAGGTGCAGGACGCCATCACCGTGGTCAGCCTGGCGGTGGGCCTGGTGGTGTACGCGCCGTGGTTGATCCTGCTGCTGGCGATCGCGCTGATCCCGGCCTTCATCGGCGAGGCGCATTTCAATGCGCTGGGCTATTCGCTCAACTTCCAGTGGACACCGGAGCGGCGCCAGCTCGACTACCTGCGCCAGGTCGGCGCGAGCGTCGAGACCGCCAAGGAAGTCAAGATCCTCAACCTGCACCGCTTCCTGATCGCACGCTATCGCCGGCTGGCCGACAAGTTCTTCCAGGCCAATCGCGCGCTGGCGCGCAAGCGTGCGCTGTGGGGCGCATTGCTGGCTGCGCTGGGCACCCTGGGCTACTACATGGCCTATGGCTACATCGCCTGGCGCACCGTGCGCGGCGATTTCAGCATCGGCGACCTGACCTTCCTGGCCGGCAGTTTCCTGCGCCTGCGCCAGTTGCTCGAAGGCCTGCTGATCGGGTTCTCGCAGGTCGCCGGCCAGGCCTTGTATCTGGACGATCTGTATTCGTTCTTCAACATCGTGCCGGAGATCCGCTCGCGCCCGAACGCGCTGCCGGTGCCGCGACCGATCCGCCAGGGCTTCGTGTTCGAGGACGTGGGCTTCCGCTACCCGGATGCCGAACAGTGGACGGTGCGGCATCTGGATTTCGAACTGCATGCCGGCGAAGTGCTGGCGCTGGTCGGCGAAAACGGCGCCGGCAAGACCACCCTGGTCAAGCTGCTGGCGCGGCTGTACGACCCGGACGAGGGCCGCATCCTGCTCGATGGCCGCGACCTGCGCGACTACGACCTGGACGATGTGCGCGCCAACCTGGGCGTGATCTTTCAGGACTTCGTGCGCTATCACCTGAGCGTGGGCGAGAACATCGGTGTCGGCCAGGTCGATGCGATGGACGATGCGCCACGCATCCGCGCCGCTGCGCAGCGTGCGATGGCCGGCGAGCTGATCGACAGCCTGCCCGATGGCTACGACCAACTGGTCGGGCGCCGCTTCAAGAACAGCGTGGACCTGTCCGGCGGGCAATGGCAGAAGATCGCCATCGCACGCGCCTACATGCGCGATGCGCAGCTGATGATCCTGGACGAACCCACCGCCGCCCTGGACGCGCGCAGCGAGTTCGAGGTGTTCCAGCGCTTCAAGGAGCTGTCGGACAACCGCACCGCGGTGCTGATCTCGCACCGCTTCTCCAGCGTGCGCATGGCCGACCGCATCCTGGTGCTGGCCGCGGGCCGCATCGAGGCCAACGGCACCCATGCCGAACTGATGGCCCAGGGCGGGCGCTATGCGGAGCTGTTCGAATTGCAGGCGGCGGGGTATCGGTGAGGCCGGGGATTGGGCATTCGGGATTGGGGATTGGTAAGAGCTGCCGGCTCATCCGCGAGCCCGATGCGTCCAGAACCCAGGATCTGCTCTTGCGAATCCCCAATCCCGACTCCCCAATCCCGGCACCCAAATGAGAGCCCCTCTCATTTGGCCGGCTTGAGGTAGAATTGCCGGGTACTCTTCCCACGACACTTACCGGTATGTCTTCCGCTTTCGGCGCCGAAACGGTGCTTGAGGTCCGTCACTGGACCGATGCCTACTTCAGCTTCACCACCACCCGCGATGCCGGCTTCCGCTTCGAGAACGGGCAGTTCGTGATGATCGGTCTGGAGACCGAGACGCGGCCGCTGCTGCGCGCTTACTCGATCGCCAGCGCCAACTGGGAAGAACACCTGGAGTTCTTCAGCATCAAGGTGCCGGACGGCCCGCTGACCTCGCGGCTGCAGCACATCCAGCCGGGCGACAAGGTACTGGTCGGCAAGAAGCCCACCGGCACGCTGCTGATCAGCGACCTGCACCCGGGCCGCAACCTGTACCTGCTGGGCACCGGTACCGGTCTGGCGCCGTGGTTGTCGGTGATCAAGGACCCGGAAACCTACGAGCGTTTCGACAAGGTGATCCTGACCCAGGGCGTGCGCTTCGTGCAGGATCTGGCCTATCGCGATTACTTCGAGCGCGAGCTGCCGCAGCACGAATTCCTCGGCGACATCCTGCGCGAGAAATTGCTGTACTACCCGGCGGTGACGCGTGAGGCGTTTGCCAACCAGGGCCGCCTGACCGAGCTGATGGCCGACGGCCGCATGCAGCAGACGCTCGGGTTGCCGCCGCTGGATCCGGCCAACGACCGCTTCATGATCTGCGGCAGCCCGCAGATGCTGGCCGACCTGCGCAGCCTGCTGGATGCACGTGGCTTCCAGACCTCGCCGCGCATCGGCACGCCGGGGCATTACGTGTTCGAGCGCGCCTTCGTCGAGAAGTGATGCGGCGCGCGTGAGCCCTCAGGGCGAGGCGGCGTTTACGCAGACCGCGACGCCGGCATGCACTATCGTAGGAGCGCACCCGGGCGCGACGAAGCGTTCCCGGGAAGGCTTCATCGCGCCCAGGTGCGCTCCTACGATTCAACTAGCGCGCGCTCGATGTCCGCAGCCAGCGCGTCCGGTTTGGTGGTCGGGGCGTAACGCTCCAGCACCGTGCCATCTCGGCCGATCAGGAACTTGGTGAAATTCCACTTGATCGCCTCCGATCCCAGCACGCCGCGCTGTTCGCGCTTGAGCCATTGCCACAACGGATGCGCACCGCTGCCATTGACCTCGACCTTCTCGGCCAGCGGAAAATCCACCGCGTAATCGAGCGAGCAGAACTGGCGGATCTGCGCGGCATCGCCCGGCTCCTGATGACCGAACTGATCGCAGGGAAACCCGATCACCACCAGACCACGCTCGCGATAGCGCTGCCACAGCGCCTGCAGGCCTGCGTACTGCGGAGTAAATCCGCATTTCGAAGCGACATTGACCACCAGCACCACCTTGCCGGCGTAATCGCGCATCGAGCGGGGCCGGCCTTCCAGGTCGGTGAATGCGAACGTGGAGATATCGCTCATGGCTGCCCTGAAGTGTGCGAGACGGGCAGCGTAACCCAGCAGCCGGCAGCGTCGCATCGCGGTCGCCGAGCGCGTCATCCGGAAGAGGCGTTTTTCAACGGATGCGTCGCCGCAGCCATCTGGCCCTTCCTGCTGGTCCCGACCGTTGCCGGACGCTACCACGGCGCGCTATCGGCCAGCATCCGTCAGGCGGACCGATCGAAACATCGCTGCCCGCCGAGCAGCCGGAATGCAGCCTGGTGGAACACGCCGCACCGTAGACAGGCAGCGCCCGCCCGGCGGCGGCACGCGCATGGTGTCATCGGTCGTGTGCCCACAAGACCAGCACCGCTCGTGCCCGCCTGATGGCATCGTAATGACCGTGCAGCCATGCCTTTTGTCACACGCCTGTCCGGCCCGGCTGGGGTAGCCTCGGCGGTTCGCACTTTGGAGCCATCCTCTTGACCACCCGTCTCGCTTTTGCCCTGGCCGCCTCCCTGGGACTTGCCATGCCGTCCTACAGCATCGCCGCACCCGCCACCACGCAGGCCGCCACCCAAGCCAACCCCTTCTTTGCCGACAGCACGCTGCCGCTGCACTACCCGCAGTTCGACAAGATCAAGGACAGCGATTTCGCACCCGCCTTCGACGCCGGCATGACCGAGCAGTTGAAGGAAGTGGAAAAGATCGCCAACCAGAAGGCCAAGCCGAGCTTCGACAACACCCTCATCGCGCTGGAAAAAAGCGGCGCCACGCTGGATCGCGCCACCACGGTGTTCTTCAACCTGGTCGGTGCCGACACCAACGACGCGCGCAAGAAACTGCAGGCCGACTATTCGGCGAAGTTCGCCGCGCACCGTGATGCGATCTCGCTCAATGGCAAGCTGTTCGCGCGTATCCAGACCCTGTACGACCAACGCAGCAAGCTGGGCCTGGACGCCCAGGGCGTGCGCCTGGTCGAGAAGTACTACAGCGATTTCGTACGCGACGGCGCCAAGCTCTCCGATGCCGACAAGACCACGCTCAAGGCGATGAATGCCGAGCTGGCCAACCTGGGCACCACCTTCAGCCAGAACGTGCTGGCGGAAGTGAATGCCGCCGCCGTTGTCGTCGATGACGTCAAGCAGCTCGATGGCCTGTCCGAAGAGCAGATTGCCGCTGCCGCCGAAGCCGCCAAGGCGCGCAAGCTCGACGGCAAGTACGTGATCGCGCTGCTCAACACCACCGGCCAGCCGCCGCTGACGCAGCTGAAGAATCGCGAACTACGCAAGAAGATCTACGACGCCTCGGTGTCGCGTGGCAGCCACGGTGGCCAGTACGACAACACCGCACTGGTGGCGCGCATCATGAAGCTGCGTGCCGACAAGGCCAAGCTGCTCGGCTTCCCGACCTACGCTGCCTATTCGCTCGAAAACCAGACCGCCAAGACACCGGAGGCGGTCAACGCGATGCTGGGCAAGCTGGCGCCGGCGGCGGTGGCCAATGCCAAGCGCGAGGCGGCCGATCTGCAGGCGATGATCGACAAGGAGCAGAAGGCCGCGCGCAAGCCGACGTTCAAGCTCGAAGCCTGGGACTGGGCCTACTACAGCGAGAAGGTGCGCCAGGCCAAGTACAACTTCGACGAATCCCAGCTCAAGCCGTACTTCGAGCTGAAGAACGTGCTGGAAAACGGCGTGTTCTATGCGGCCAATCAGGAATACGGCCTGACCTTCAAGCAGCGCACCGACCTGCCGACCTACCGCGACGACATCACCGTCTATGACGTGTTCGACGCCGACGGCAAGCAGCTGGCGATCTTCATCGCCGACATGTATGCACGCGAATCCAAGCGCGGCGGTGCCTGGATGAACTCCTACGTGTCGCAGTCGGCGCTGACCGGTTTCAAGCCGGTGGTCGCCAATCACCTCAACATCCCCAAGCCGCCGGCCGGCCAGCCGACGCTGCTGACCTGGGACGAGGTGACCACCATGTTCCATGAGTTCGGCCATGCGCTGCACGGCATGTTCTCGGACGTCAAATACCCGTATTTCTCCGGCACCAGCGTGCCGCGCGACTTCGTCGAGTTCCCCTCGCAGGTCAACGAGATGTGGGCCGACGAGCCGTCGATCCTGAAGAACTACGCCAAGCATTACCAGAACGGCACGCCGATGCCACAGGCGCTGCTGGACAAGGTGATTGCCGCCTCCAAGTTCAACCAGGGCTTTGCCACCACCGAGTATCTGGGTGCGGCCATGCTCGATCAGAACTGGCACCAGATCAGCGCCAGCCAGGTGCCCGACGCAGCAGGCGTGATGGCATTCGAAGCCAAGGCCCTGCAGCAGGACGGCATCGCCTACGCGCCGGTACCGCCGCGCTACAAGACCCCGTATTTCAGCCACATCATGGGCGGCTACGCGGCCGGCTATTACGCCTACATCTGGTCGGAAGTGCTCGACGCCAACACCCAGCAGTGGTTCAAGCAGCACGGCGGGCTGAGCCGCGCCAACGGCGACCGCTTCCGTCAGACCCTGCTCTCGCGCGGCGGCAGCGTCGATGCGATGGAACTGTTCCAGAACTTTGCCGGCCATGCGCCGCAGATCGAGCCCCTGCTCGAGAAGCGCGGCCTGAGTGCGCAAGGTGGCGATGGCGCCACGCCGGAAGCGCCACAGTCCAAGCCGTAATCGCACTGCGTTGAAACCAAGACGCCGCCCGGAGCGATCCGGGCGGCGTTTTTGATGGTCGCGATGAAGCGGGCTGCGCGAGCCGCAGACGCTGT
Source organism: Xanthomonas sp. NCPPB 3218 (assembly GCF_056725185.1). Taxonomy (NCBI): domain Bacteria; kingdom Pseudomonadati; phylum Pseudomonadota; class Gammaproteobacteria; order Lysobacterales; family Lysobacteraceae; genus Xanthomonas; species Xanthomonas sp. NCPPB 3218. The sequence goes on along the minus strand of NZ_CM161516.1, from coordinate 1,694,296 downwards.
GCTCAGAGCTCGACCGAATCCACGCCGTCGAGCAATTTCCTCAACAGCTTTTCCAGCCGCACCTGCTCGGCATCACTGATGCTGGAGGTCTCTGCATTGAGCAGCGTGCAGGCGTCGGGAAGCAGGCTGTTGATCAACGCCAGGCCTGCCGGCTGCAAGGTCAGCATGATCTTGCGCCGATCGTCCGGGCTGCTGCCACGCGCGATCAGGCCCTTCTCGCACAACTGGTCGGTGAGCCGGGTGATGTTGGCCGGCTTTTCGCTGGCGGCTTCGGCCACTTCGGTGGGCGTGATCGCCTGCTCCGGGGTGCCGTAGAGCATCATCAGAATCTCGTATTCCGGCGGGCTGATGCCGTATGGCTTCAACCGCGCGCACCCCTGCGTATGCAGTCGCTTGTAGAGGTGCTTGATCATCCGCACCAGGACGGCCGGTTCACGCGGAAACGCCGGATAGCGCACACAGGTGTGGTCCACGCGACTTGCGGTTGGATCGAAACTACTCATATCACCCGTTTGCTTACATTACTGAATGGCCAAGCCATTCAATCACATCATCTGTGGGGTGACACCTCAGCGTGCGAAGAGATGTACATATTCCGGCGCGACCGAGGCCAACACTGTCGAGGCAGCGACCTCGGCCGTTTGCGTCCCATCCGAATACGGCCCCACCTGATATGGCGGAAACACGAACCGAAGCGCGGTGATCTGCCCTGCCGGATTGAGCACCGGTACGAACTGGGCAAAGTTGTCGACCTGCGCGGCAGTGCCTTCGGCAATCATGCGATCGGCAGAGGCCAGCTGCTCGGCCTGTTCTTCGACCGGCACGCGATCGGCCTCCACGCGCTGGCTGGCGGCGTTGTGCAATTGCACGGCCACCTCGCGCCCGATCCTTTCCCAGCCTGCCGGATCCGGAATCAAGGCCTGCGCGGTCAATTGCTTGCGCTCCTTGACCAGCCAGACGAAGCGCGCCACCAACGGCTCGCCATGTGCACCACCGGTATAGCGGCTGCCGTCGGCGGATACGACGATCAGGTCCGGTGTCTGCAACACGGTCTCGAACGCCAGCGACAACTCGTAGGGTGCGGCCGGCTTGTCGTTGCCGAGCCCGGAGACCGCTTCCATGAGCTCGGTACGTGCTGCCTGCGCATAGCTGCGGATCAGTGCGGTCAGCTCGGGAAACGCGTCCAGCCCGCGCGGATAACTGATACCCACCATATAGGCGGGCGCGTGCTCGATCACATCCTCCAGCGGGCCGCTTTGCACCAGCACGGGCTCGGCCGGCGGTGCCGCGGCGGCGGCGGCGTCAGCGGCCGGCTGTGCCGATTCGGCCGTCGTCGGCTCGCGCTGCGTACATCCTGCCAACACGGCCAGCACCAGCAAGCCCCGGACTGCGTTCACTCCTGACAACCGCCCCATTCCCACCTGCTCCCCATCGATACATCTGCAAAGACACGCTGCCGGCGATCAGGCCAGCAGATCCTGAAACTGTTGGTGCCGCCGGATATACGCCTCGGCGTAACTGCAGGCAGGCACGACCTTGTAGCCCTGCTGGCGCGCATGTGCCAAGGCAGCCTCCACCAGCACTGCGGCAATGCCGCGTCCACCGATCGCGTCAGGCACATGCGTATGCGTGATGGTCATGTGCTCACCTTCCAGACGGTATGCCAGTTCGGCATGCTGTCCATCGGTGTCTACGCTGAAGCGCTGCTGCGTGGAATCGTGGTCTGCCTGCACTGTCGCTGCCTCCATGGTGGTCTGCACGAGGCAGTGACGATGGCGAGCAGTGTGACCAGCGTGGCGCGGCGCCTGCGTGAAAATGAATCGATGCTGTGAACGCCCGCGCAGCCTGCCGAACTGGCACTTAAGTTCGCTCGCGCCGCGCCGATAGCTCAGCCGAAGGCGCCCGTTGCAAGCCGGGCCGGCGCGACCGCCGATGCCTTCGCCTTATCTACGAGGAGTCACCGCATGCACAACGATTCGGCAGGACACGGCGCAGACAGCGATAGCTCGCTGCTGGAAGGCCTGTTCCAGTTCGCCATCAAGGGCGACACCCACAACCCCGACTTCGCGCAGCTCAACGACACGGTGTACCAGCGCCTGCAGCAGGCCTACGGGTCGGTGCCCACCGGCAGCGTCGCCGGCGACCAGAACCGCGACGCGGCCTGAGCCGGCATCGCATCACTCGCCAGGACCGCTCGCGCACTCGCCGCGATGGTCCTGGTCCGGTCGCCGAAGGCGACCCGCTCATCCCGACACCTTTGACCTAACCGCACGTGCCACCGGCGACCGGCGCTCGGTTTGCCAACCGGTCAGCCGAAACGCGGATGGGACAGCTGCTCCAGGAATACCTGCAGCACGCGCGGCTCCATGATCAGCATGAACATCACGCCGAACGCGGCACCGGCCAGGTGCGCGCTGTGGTTGATGCGATCGCCGCCGCGGCGGTCCATCCACAGGCTGTAGCCGACATAGAACACCGCATAGATGATCGCCGGCGCCGGAATGAACAACACCAGGATGATGGTCCACGGCTGCAGCAGGATGAAGGCAAACAGCACCGCCGACACCGCGCCGGAGGCACCCAGGCTGAGATAGTTCGGGTTCTTCTGGTTCTTCAGATAGCTGGGCAGGATCGAGACCACCAGCGCCGCCAGATAGAACAGCGGATAGGTCAGCACGCTGCCGGTCAGCTGGGTCATCACGTTTTCGATCACCCGGCCAAAGAAGAACAGCGTGATCATGTTGAAGACCAGGTGGCCCAGGTCGGCATGGATGAAACCGTAGGTGACCAGGCGGTCGTACTGCTTGTGCTTGTCCAGCGCCGGCGGCCACAGGATCAGGCGGTCGGCCAGCTTGCGGTTGTTGAACGCCATCCACGAGACGATGCCGGTGATGGCGATCAGGATCAGGGTAATCATGCGGACCTCAGGCAGAACGGTAATTGTCGACCATGCGATACCCGCGCGCGTACAGGCCGAAGGCCAGTGCCGCCAGGAACGCGAAGGCCGCGAAGAAGAACATCAAAAATGCCGCTTCGCTGAGCCCAGTATCGGCGATGTGGGAGGTCACCGTGGCGTTGCGCACTGCCACGTTCGACAGCAGCACCCATAGATTGCCCACCGTGGTGGTCAGATACCAGAAGCTCATCACCACGCCCTTCATGGACGGCGGCGCCTGGCTGTAGGCGAACTCGATCCCGGTGGCCGACACCAGCACCTCGCCGAAGGTCAGCAGCGCATAGGGCAGGATCTGCCAGGCGATATGCATCGGCTCGCCGCCGTCCATGCTGATCTGGATGGCACCGACCGCGATCCAGGCCAGGCCGCTGAACGCGATGCCGCAGGTCATGCGGCGCAGCGCGGTGGGCTCCCAGCCGCCACGCCGCAGCAGCGGGTACAGCACCAGATTGTTGAACGGGATCAGCAGCATCACCAGCAGCGGATTGAGCGCCTGCATCTGCGAGGCGGTGAACCAGGCCGGCATCGTCATCTCGCGCCCCTGCAGGACCCAGGTCGAGGCCTTCTGGTCGAACAGTGAAAAGAACGGCGTCACCAGCGCGAAGATCACCAACACCCGCAGCAGCGCGCGCACGCCTTCGACCGCGGTATCGGGATGGATGCCGCGCGCGCGCTCCAGCTGCCACCAGGTGCCGCCGCCGATGCCGGCCAGCAACAGCACCAGCGCCATGCACAGGCAGATGACGATGCCGAGCTGGTCGACCAGCGCAAAGCAGGCCAGCGCCAGCAGTACCGACAGCACTGCCAGCAGCAGGCCCGGGCGGCCCTGCCCCGGCGTCTGTGTCAGCAGTGCGGTGCGCACCACCGCACCGAAGCCGTGCGGGTCCTTCGGCGGCAACGGCACCCGCACATAGCGCCTGCGGCCCAGCCAGAACACCAGCGTGGCCACGAACATCAGGATGCCGGGAATGCCGAATGCCCACGCCGGGCCCAGGTTCTTCAGCGCCAGCGGGATCAACAACGAGGCGAACAACGAGCCGAAGTTTATGATCCAGTAGAAGCCGTCAAACACCACCTTGGCCAGGTGCTTATTGGACTGGTCGAACTGGTCGCCCATGAACGAGGCCACCAACGGCTTGATGCCGCCCGCACCCAGCGCGATCAGGCCCAGCCCGAGGAAGAAGCCGTTGCGGCTGCCTTCGAACAGCGCCAGGCAGGCATGCCCGGCGCAATACACCAGGCTGAACCACAGGATGGTGTTGTATTTGCCGAAGAAGCGATCGGCCAACCAACCGCCGAGCAACGGGAAGAAAAACACCCCGATCATGAAGCTGTGCAGGATGTGCTTGGCCTCGGCCTCGCGGCCGGGTCCGCTGACCTCCTGCAACAGCAGCGAGGTGATCAGGAACTGCACCAGGATGTTGCGCATCCCGTAGAAGCTGAAACGCTCGCAGGCTTCGTTGCCGATGATGAAGGGTATCTGGCGCGGCAGCCGCGCACCGGCAGTGGGGCCCGGCAAGGTGGAAGTGGTCAAGGGCAGTCCGGTCGAGCAGAAAACACGCGCTATCGTACCGGCGGCCGCCGGTTGGCCGCCATCGCGACCATGGGATAAGGCCTTGGATGCGCGCTGCATGCATCGACGCCGCTGCGCTCGTTGCCGCCGTTGCGGTGCGCCTGACACGTCGTCCGGCCCAGGCGTGCCAAAAAAACCTGTCGGTACGCCGCAACCACGCCGATCACACGCAAGTCATGACGCAGTGCAGATTGGCCTGCTGCGCCGGCTCGGCTACATTGCAAACGTTTTCCTGGAACACTGGACCGCTGGATGCCCCGCTTCACCCGCCTGGCCCTGAGCCTGTTGCTGCTGACCACCGCCCCTGCCGCACTGGCCGCCGAACCGCTGACCACCCAGGCCGAGCGCAGCGGGTTTGTGCAAACCGGACGCTACGATGAAGTCATCGCGCTCTGCGATGCCTTTGCGCAGCGCTACCCGCAGGCGGTGCGCTGCATCGAGTTCGGTACCACCCCGGAAGGCCGGCCGATGAAGGCGCTGATCGTCTCCACCAGCGGCGCACTGGATGCCGACAGCGCTGCGCAGCGCAAGTTGCCGGTAGTGCTGGTGCAAGGCGGCATCCATGCCGGCGAGATCGACGGCAAGGACGCGGGCTTTCTGGCCTTGCGTGAATTGCTGGACGGCAAAACCGGCAAAGGTGTGCTCGACAAACTGGTCTGGGTGTTCGTGCCTGTGTTCAACGTCGACGGCCATGAGCGCTTCGGCGCCTGGAACCGGCCCAATCAACGTGGCCCCGAGCAGATGGGCTGGCGCACCACCGCGCAGAACCTCAATCTCAATCGCGACTACCTCAAGGCCGACGCGCCGGAAATGCAGGCGATGCTGCGGCTGGTGCAGCAGTGGGATCCGTTGATGTACGTGGACCTGCACGTCACCGATGGCGCCAAGTTCGAGCACGACGTGTCGGTGCAGGTGGAGCCCGTGCACGCCGGCGATGCCACGCTGCAACGCGACGGCACGCGCTGGCGCGATGCGGTGATTGCCGACCTGTCCAGACAGGGCTCGCTGCCGCTGCCGTATTACCCCTCGTTCGTGCACGAGGACGACCCGACCTCGGGTTTTGCCGACGACGTGTCGCCGCCGCGGTTTTCGCATGGCTATTTCCTGCTGCGCAACCGCTTCGGCATGCTGGTGGAAACGCACTCGTGGAAAACCTACCCGGTGCGCGTACGCGTCACCCGCAACGCCATCGTGTCGGTGCTGCAGCAGGCCGCGCGCAACGGCGCCCGCTGGCGCGCCGATGCGCTGGCGGCCGATCAGCGCGCCACCAGGCTGGCCGGCGAAATGGAGCCGTTGAGCTTCGCTGCCGGCCCGGCCGCACGCACCGTGGCCTTCCGTGGTTACGCCTACACGCGGACGCCCTCGCCGATTTCCGGCGCGTTGATGACGCGCTACGACGAGACCAGGCCACAACTCTGGAAGGTGCCGTTACGCGATCAGATCAAGCCGGACGTGGTGGTCGATGCGCCACGCGGCGGCTACCTGGTGCCTGCCGCGCAAGCGGCGCTGGTGGCGGAGAAACTGCGCCTGCACGGCATCGCCTTCGACACCATCGCCACCACTGCCGCCCATCCGGTGCAGAGCTTCCGTGCCGACAAGGCAACGTTTGCCGCGCGCTCCAACGAAGGCCACCAGAACCTGGAGATCACCGGGCAATGGCGCGATGAAACCCGCACCGTGCCGGCCGGCTCCTTGTTTGTGCCGATCGCCCAGGCCAGGTCGCGCCTGGTGATGGCGATGCTGGAACCGCAGGCGCCGGATTCGCTGCTGCAGTGGGGCCTGTTCAACACCGCATTCGAGCGCAAGGAATACATGGAGGACTACGTCGCCGAAGAGGTCGCGCGCGACATGCTCGAGCGCGACCCGGCAGTGAAGGCGCAATTCGAACAGCGTCTGGCCAGCGATGCGGCCTTCGCGGCCGACCCGAAGGCACGCCTGGAATTCTTCGCGCGCCTGCACGCCTCCTGGGACGAGCGCTACCGCCTGTATCCGGTGCTACGCACGGCACAGACCCAGTTCTGAGCCGGCGCCCGCTTCCGGCAAACACCTGATTCGGCGCGCACGCGCGCCTTTCGAACCCGGGCACCGCGGTGCCCTCCCTGATTGCAACCGCACCACAAGGACCACCCGTGCCACATCTCGATATGAAACCGTTTACACACTCCAGTCCACGCCGTCTTGCGTTGGCCATCGCCCTTGGCGTCAGCACCGCGTTTGCCGCCCCGCTCGGCGCACAGACCGCCGCCGCAGCGCAGCCGTGGATGGACACCGCGCTGACCGCGGACCAGCGCGCCGACCGTCTGCTCGCGCAGATGAGCGAGGACGAAAAATTCCAGATGCTGCGCAGCTACTTCGGCCTGGGCACCGACAAGATTCCCAAGCCCGAGGGCGCGCTGGGCTCGGCCGGCTATGTCCCCGGCGTCCCACGGCTGGGCATCCCGGCGCAGCAACTGGCCGATGCCGGCGTGGGCGTGACCAACCCCGGCGGCATCCGCAAGGGCGACTTCGCCACCGCGATGCCGTCCGGCCCCTCGACCGCGTCGAGCTGGAATCCACAGCTGGCCTATGCCGGCGGCAAGACCATGGGCCGTGAATCCTGGCAGCAGGGCTTCAATGTGCTGCTGGCTGGCAGCGTCAACCTGCAGCGCGACCCGCGCAACGGACGCAATTTCGAATATGCCGGCGAAGACCCGCTGCTGGCCGGCACCATGGTCGGCGAGTCGATCCGCGGCGTGCAGAGCGAGCACGTGCTGTCGACGATGAAGCACTACGCGCTCAACGACATGGAGACGCGCCGCAATTTCCACAGCGCCGAGATTGGCGAGCAGGCGATGCACGAATCGGACCTGCTGGCGTTCGAGATCGCCTTGAAGATCGGCGACCCGGCCTCGGTGATGTGCTCCTACAACAAGATCAACGGCATCTACGGCTGCGAGCACGATTACCTGCTCAACCAGGTGCTCAAGCAGGAATGGAAATACCCCGGCTACGTGATGTCCGACTGGGGCGGCGTGCACAGCGGCTCCAAGGCGGCCCTGGCCGGGCTGGATCAGCAATCGGCTGGCGAAGTGTTCGATGCGGCGGTGTTCTTCGACGCGCCGTTGCGCATGGCGGTGTCGGCCGGCGTGGTGCCGCGCGCGCGCTTTGACGACATGGTCAAGCGCGTGCTGCGCAGCCTGTTCGCGCATGGCGCGTTCGATCATCCCACCCAGCGCCAGCCGATCGATGGCAAGGCCGGGCAGCTGTCCGCGCAGCATGTTGCCGAGGAAGGCAGCGTGCTGCTGCGTAACGAGCAGGCCACCTTGCCGCTATCCAAGGAGGTGCGCCGCATCGCGGTGATCGGTGGGTATGCCGACAAGGGCGTGATGTCCGGCGGCGGTTCCTCGCGTGTGGACTACACCATCAACGGTGGCAACGCCGTACCCGGCCTCAACCCGACCACCTGGCCCGGCCCGGTGATCATCCATCCGTCCTCGCCGCTGCAGGCACTGCGCGCCGCGTTGCCGAACGTGCAGATCGATTATGTCGACGGCAAGGACCGCGCTGCCGCGGCACGCGCGGCCAAGGCCGCCGATGTGGCGATCGTGTTCGCCACCCAATGGTCGGCCGAATCGGTGGACCTGCCAGACATGCAATTACCCGACAACCAGGATGCCTTGATCGAGGCGGTGGCCAAGGCCAACCCCAAGACCACCGTGGTGCTGGAAACCAACGGCCCGGTGCGCATGCCCTGGGCCGAGCGCGTGCCGGCGGTATTGCAGGCGTGGTATCCGGGCATCGGCGGCGGTGAGGCGATCGCCAACCTGCTGACCGGCGCGGTCAATCCGTCCGGCCATCTGCCGGTGACCTGGCCGGTGGACGAATCGCAGCTGCCGCGTCCCTCGATCCCGGGCCTGGGCTTCAAGCCGGCCAAGCCGGGCGAAGACAGCATCGACTACGCCATCGAAGGCGCCAACGTCGGCTACAAGTGGTTTGCCGCCCGCAAGCTGACCCCGCGTTATCCATTCGGCCATGGCCTGTCGTACACGCAGTTCCGCATGGGCGGGCTGCGCGTGGAAGCCAACGGCAGCCAGCTCACGGCGAACTTCGAGGTGGAAAACATCGGCCAGCGCGAAGGCGCCGCCGTGCCGCAGCTCTACGTCACCCTGCCCGACGGCCATGCCACCCCGCTGCGCCTGATCGGCTGGCAGAAGCTCACGCTCAAGCCGGGCGAAAAGCGCGCCGTGCAGGTGATCGCCGAACCCAAGACGCTGGCCGACTTCGATGCCAAGGCGCGTCACTGGACGATTGCCGCCGGCACCTATCGCGTGCAGCTGGCACGTTCGGCAGGCGAACCGGTGCAGAGTGCGGAGGTCAGCTTGCAGGCGGCGCAGCTGCCGTAATCCGGTGTGGTGGCGGGCATGCAGTGCGCATGTCCGCCACGCTGTCTTCTCCCGTCGCCGGCAGGCACCGGCCACCACGAAAAATTTGTGCCGGATGCGTTGACAGCGTCGCGCGCAACTTGCACAATTCGCGTCCTGAGTCGCCCAGGTGGCGGAATTGGTAGACGCACTAGCTTCAGGTGCTAGCGGGGGCAACTTCGTGGAGGTTCGAGTCCTCTCCTGGGCACCACGACTCACGGTAGATCGTAAAAAACCCCGCTCTGGCGGGGTTTTTTGCGTCTGGGCCATACGATTGCACGATGGTGTGCGGCATCGGTGATGTCTGCAGATCGGCAGCGTCGCAAGGGCGCGGCGTCAGTGACTTTCGACACGCGACCACCTGTTGCCGCTGTGGCGACCATGCGCAACGCCTCCACGACGGCAGCACGCCCCATGCGCATCCTCCTCTGGCTTGCCCTGCTGCCGGCCGTTGTCAGTCCGCATGCACAGGCACAGCAGACCGACAAACGGGATGCCGCGCGCCATCGCGCGCAGGTGTCTTCGCAGCAATGCGGTCTCGGCACGTCGTTCAACGTGCTCGCCGACAGCGGCGGCATCTGGCTTTACCGCGATAGCGATTGGCCACGCGAAATTTTCTTCCACGGCGGCGAACTGAGCATCGACCACAAGCTGCAGCAGACCAGCACGGCCGATGCACGACGCCTCTGGGAGATGGAACAGCGCACCCGCGCACTGATGCCGCACGTTGCCGGCATTGCCTATCAGGTGATCGACCTCAGTTACGACGCACTCGGCGGTGTCATCGAGGTCATGACCGGCAGTGCGCTCAACGCCCGCAAGATCGAACGGCTGCGCAAACGCGCACGCGCGTATGTCGACGGCACCCTGGGCAAGGGGCGTTGGGAGCAGAAGGCCTTCAACGGCAACTTCGCAAACTACGTCGAACACGAAACCGAGCAATTCAAGGGCAGCATCGCGCGCCACATGCTCTGGCAAATCGTCACCGGGCGTTCGGACGGAATCGACAAACGCGCCCAACAGATGGAGGGCCAACTGGATGCAAGGCTGGATGCCCAGGCGTCCACCATCGAGGCCAGCGCCAACGCGCTGTGCACCCAGGTGCAGGCACTGCGTCAGTTAGAGGACGCGCTCGAGTTCCGTTACCAGGGCAAGCGGCTGCAACTGCTCGCACCCCTGCAGGACGACACGCCGCGCCATGACACCGAACATGCCGAACCGAAGTCCGACAGCGGCGACGCACCACCGAGCCGCGCAGTCGGGCTGCAACCAGCAACAAACAGCTGAGGCCTCACGCCCTCGGTCGAATCACTGTCTCCCGGGCGGGGCGGGCATGTCCTTGATGCCCTGCCGGATGGCGCTCGAACGGGCGAGATCTCCGCTTGCCTCATACGCCTCGGCAAGGCTGTCCAGCGCATTGCGGGACGCCGGAAACAGCAACACATTGAGCGCGAACACACGAATCGCCGCATCTGCGTCGGTCAAGGCTGCAGCGCCCTCACCGCTCCAAACGGTTTGCTGGTTGCTCTGCGAAGCGCTACGCACACCGACCATCCCGACTGGCTCTTGCCCGCCCACCGTCGCGGGACTTTACGCGGCATGGATGCCGCGTAAGCGCCTACAAGAACGTAGTTGCGGCGTGTCCCGCGAGGGTGGGCGGGCAAGAGCCCTGCAGCCAAGTCGCAGATCACCCGCTCTGCAGTAGACCGGCTTGAAGTCGTGGTCTTAGCCGATGTTAGAGCGGCCAAGCACCTTGTCACCCGCGCTCAATGCCCACCCGCCGCCGCTGCGCCACCGGCGCCCGCACCGAACGGCGGCTTGGCCAGCCACAGGAAGAAGATGATCGCCAGGAAGGTCCAGCCGAGCAGGTAGAAGATGTCGTTGAAGCCCATCTGCGAGGCCTGGTGGTTGATCATGTTGTTGAGCGAGGCCGCGCCGCGTTGCAGGTCGCCCTGCCCCATCGCGGTGACCTGCTCCTGCATGCCCGGGGTGTACACCGAGATGTGTTCGGTGATGTGCGCGTGGTGCACCTGGGTGCGGCGTGCCCACAGATAGGTGGTCAACGATGCGGCAAAGCTACCGCCCAGGGTACGCAGGAAGGTGGCCAGGCCGGAACCTGCCGCGATCTCGCGACCATCCAGGTCCGAGAGCAGAATCTGCAGCACCGGCATGAAGAACAAGGCCACACCCACGCCCATCACCAGCTGCACGGTGGCCACATGGCTGAAGTCCACCTGCAGGTTGAAGTTGGAGCGCAGGAAGCTGGTGAACGACAGGAAGATGAAGGCGACGGTGGCGAGCATGCGCAGGTCGAAACGCAGCGCGTACTTGCCCACGAATGGCGTCATCAGCACCGGCAGGATGCCGATCGGCGCGGTGGCAAGGCCGGCCCAGATCGCGGTGTAGCCCATGTCGCGTTGCAGCCATTGCGGAATCAGCAGGCTCACGCTGAAAAACGCCGCATAGGCCACCACCATCGCCAGCGTGCCGGCGCGGAAGTTGCGATGCCGGAACAGCTTGAGATCGACGATGGGATCCTTGTCGGTGAGTTCCCAGATCACGAACACCACCAGCGCCACGGCAGCGACGCAAGCCAGCACCACGATCTTGTCGGAAGAGAACCAGTCCTCGTCGTTGCCCAGGTCCAGCACCAGCTGCAGCGCACCGACGCCGACCACCAGCAGGATCAGGCCGATGTAGTCCATGCGCGGCTTTTCCAGCTGCTCGGGGCGATGGCGCAACTGCGAACCCACGATACTGCTGGCGATGATGCCCAGCGGTACGTTGATCAGGAAGATCCATTCCCAGCTGTAGTTGTCGGTGATCCAGCCACCCAGGATCGGCCCGGCGATCGGTGCCACCACGGTGATCATCGCCAACAGGGCGAGCGCCTGCCCGCGTTTTTCGCGCGGGTAGATCGACACCAGCAGGCTCTGGGTGATCGGGTACATCGGCCCGGCAACAAACCCCTGCAGCGCGCGCGACACCACCAGCATGCCCATGCTCTGGGCCAGGCCGCACAGCAACGAGGCCACGGTGAAGGCCAGCGTCGACCACACGAACAACTTGGTCTCACCGAAGCGGCGGCTCAGCCAGCCGGTCAGCGGCAGGGCGATCGCGGTGCTGACCGCGAACGAGGTGATGACCCAGGTGGCCTGCTGCGAGCTGGCGCCGAGATTGCCGGCGATGGTCGGCAACGAGACGTTGGCGATCGTGGTGTCCAGCACCTGCATGAACGAGGCCATCGCCAGGCCCACGGTGCACAGCGCCACGCTCGCCGGACGAAAGCCGGCGGCGGGCGCAGGTGCCGAGGGACCGCCTGGCGCGGTGGGAGCTTGCGAAGACATGCTGGCTTAGCCCGCCTTGGACGCAGCCTGCGCAGGCAGGTTGTCCTGGATGATGCGTTGGATGTCCGCGTCGGCGGCCTGCAACTGCTGCGCATACACGTCGGTGGAGAACACCGCGCCATTGGCGAACTTGGTCGGCAGCACGCTGCCCTGCTGGTCGTGCAGGTTGACGTCGACCTTCATCGACAAACCGATGCGCAGCGGATTACCGGCCAGTTGCTTGGCATCGACCGCAATGCGCACCGGCACGCGCTGCACGATCTTGATCCAATTGCCGCTGGCGTTTTGCGCCGGCAACAGCGAGAACGCGCTGCCGGTGCCCAGGCCCAGGCTTTCGATGCGGCCGGTGTAGTCCACGCCGCCGCCGTACAGATCCGAATGCAGTTCCACTTCCTGGCCCAGGCGCATGTGCTTGAGCTGGGTTTCCTTGAAGTTGGCTTCCACCCACACCTGCTCCAGCGGCACCACTGCCATCAGCACGCTGCCGGGCTGCACACGCTGGCCCAGCTGCGCCGAGCGACGCGCCACGTAGCCGGACACCGGCGCGATGACACCGGTGCGCGCATGGTTGAGATAGGCCTGACGTAGCTGCGCGGCGGCAGTCTGCACGTCCGGCTGGTTGGCCACCGCACTGTCGTCCACCAGTGCGCGGTTGCGTTCGAAGCTCTCGCGCGAACCGCTCACCGCCGCTTCGGCAGCGGCCAGTTCCTCGCGGGCATGCGCCAGTTCTTCATTGGAGATCGCGCCGCTGGCGGCCAGATCCTTGCGGCGTGCGAAGTCGGCACGTGCGCTGCGCAGGCTCACCTCGCGCGAGGACAGTTCGGCCTGCGCGCCTTCCACGCTACGGTACAGACCACGCACCTGGCGCACGGTCTTGGCCAGATTGGCCTCGGCCTGCTGCAATGCGACTGCGGTGTCGGCCGGGTCCAGCTGCACCAGCAACTGGCCGCGCTCCACGCGCATGCCGTCTTCGGCGCCAATGCTGACCACGGTGCCGCCGACCATCGGGGTGATCTGCACCTGGTTGCCCTGCACGTAGGCGTCGTCGGTGTCCTCGTGCCAGCGGCCGACCAGGAAGTACCACACCACAAGACCGATGATCGCCAGGATCACCACAATGGCCACGATGCGCAGCGCCGCACGGCGCTTGCTGGGCGCGGCCGGCGCAGGTTGGGAAGAAGTTGGAGTCGTCTGGCTCATCGTCGCTGTCTCAGGAATTCGGTTGTGCGGAAGTGGTCGCGGCGTGTGCGGTATCGCGCGCAGGTTCCGGCGTGAATCCGCCGCCCAGGGCACGCTGCAACCTCACCGAGGCCAACAGTTGTTGCGATTGCAGGCTGGCCATGCGCTGGCGTGCGAGCAGCAATTGCTCCTGCACGCTGAGCACTTCCAGGTAGCTGCCGATGCCGGCGCGGTAGCGCTGCTGCGCCAGTTCGAAGGCGGCGGTCACGGTCTGCACGGCGTCGTCCTGCGCGCGCGCACGCTGCTCCAGCGAACGCACGGCGTTGACCTGGTCGGCTACCTCGCGCAGGGCGTCGATCACCTTCTGGTTGTAATCGGCCACCGCCAGGTCGTATTGCGCATCGCTGCCGGCCAGATTGGCGCGCAGCTTGCCGCCATCGAAGATCGGCAGGCTCAGCGCCGGCGCAACCACGCCGAACACCGAGGCGCTTTCCAGCAACTGGCCGACATCGCGATTCACCACACCGCCCAGCGCCGTGATGTTGAAACTGGGGTAGAAGCGGGTCTTGGCGGCGGCGATATCCTGATCGGCGGCCTCCACGCGCCAGCGCGCGGCGACCACGTCGGGGCGGCGGCCCAACAGGTCGGCAGGCAGGTTGCTCGGCAGCTGCGTGGCGATGGCCGCCCCCAGCGTCGGGCGCGCAATCTCCAGCCCGCGATCCGGGCCCTGCCCGGCCAGCGCGGCCAGGGCGTTGCGGGCCTCGTCGATCTGCTGCTGCGCGGACTGCAGCTGCTGCTGCGCCGACGGTACGCGGGCCTGCGCCTGGCGCACCTGCAGATCGCTGTCGATGCCGGCGCCGCGGCGTTGCCGGGTGAGCTCCAGGGTCTTCTGCACGCGGGTCAACTCATCGTTGGCCACGTCGTGCAGGCGCCATGCGTAGTCGAGCTGCGCATAGGCTTCGGCGATCGCCGCCGACAGGTTCAGGCGTGCCGCCTGTGCGTCCACCTCGGCCGCATGCGCCTGGTCCACCGCCGCTTCCCAGGTGGCGCGCTTGCCGCCCCACAGGTCCACGCCATAGCGGAAGTCCAGCACCAGTTGGCCGTTGCCGCCGAACTTGCCGCCGCGCTCATCGCCCACCATCGATTCAGGCAACTGCACGCCCGCATAGCCACCGGACACCGACAGGCTGGGGCCGCGATCGGCCTGCGCGCTACCGATGCGTGCCTGCGCCTGACGCAGGCGCGCATCGGCCGCCGCCAGGCTGGGACTGTGCTGCAGGCCTTCGGCAATCAGCACGTTCAATTGCGCATCGCCCAGGGCGCGCCACCAGTCGCTGGCCGGCCAGGCGGCCGGGCTCAGGTTGGCCTGCGCGAGGGTGCGCTCGGCATGCACTGCGCCCGGCTCCAGCATGGTGCCCTGCGGGGCAAGCCCGCGGCTGCTGGCGCAGGCGGCCAGCGCCAGCGTCAGCGCAGTGAGGACGAGCGGCCGCGCAAGCTGCGTGGAGCGCAGGCGCAGTATCTGGATCGGGGAACTAGCAGCGTTCATGAGTTGAGTGCATCGCGGACACGGATGAGAAGAGAGGTGAGTTGCTCGCGCTCGGGCGGGGCCAGATCGCGCAAGCCATGCTCGATGGCGCGCTCGCCGCGCAGCTTCAGGCGCTCCCACAGCGCCACGCCCTGTTCGGTCATGACGATCTGCAGCGCGCGCCGGTCCTGCGCGTGTGGCTCGCGTCGCACCGCACCGAGCGCTTCGAGCTTGTCGAGCAGGCGGGTGACCGCGCTCGGGGTCTGGTCCAGCGCCAGCGCCAGTTCGTTGGCCGTGCAGGGCGAGCGCACCGCCAGGATCTTCAGGCCGACGTAGTGGCTGAAGCCGAAGTCCGGCAGCTCGCCCTTCATTTCGGCATCGAGCTGACGCATCAGCGCATCGCGCACCTGGCGCAACAGCAGGCCGAACGACGGCGAGGCGGTGGAGAGGTCATTCATGGCGGGCTATTTTCTTCCGAAAAATATATTTGTCAACGCAAATATTTCTAACGGGATTAAACCGCCGGCAAGGATCGCCACCTTACGCGCCTGTGCCCCTGGCCTGGTAATACAATTGCGCCAATGACTGTCGAAAACCCGCCAACCACGGTCGATGCCCTGCCACCCGGTGTGCGCGCCAGCTTCGAATGGGCCGACGGACCGGAGGTGATCGCGTTCCTGGCCGATCTGCGCGCCGTATGGGCGCCGGAGACGGTTCGGCATGCGCATGTCCGCGGGCAGCTGATGTATGTGGAGCACGGCGTGCTGACGGTGCACACCGAGCAGGGAACCCTGTCGCTACCGCCGGGCTGCGCCGGCTGGATGCCGCCCGGCCAGCAGCACACCGTGGAACTGGCTGGACCGCTGCGCGGCTGGGGCGTGGTGGTCCGGCCGGACGCCTGCGCCGCGTTGCCCGCGCAAGGCGGGGTGATCCGCCTGACCGGGCTCGCCCGCGAGGTGATCATGCGCGCGGCCGACTGGCCGCTGGGCCAGCCGCTCGACCCCGCCCGGCAACGCCTGGCCGCGGTGCTGCTGGACGAATTGCATCAGGTGCAGATCGACCACCTGCACCTGCCGATGCCGGCCGACCGGCGGCTGCTGCGCATCGCCCGGCAGTTGCTCGATACCCCGGCCGACCCGCGCCCGCTGGACGCCTGGGCCGACTGGGGCGGGCTGTCGGCGCGCAGCCTGAGCCGGCATTTCCGCAGCGAGACCGGGCTGAGTTTCGCGCAGTGGCGGCAGCAGGCCCGGCTGGCAGAGGCGCTGCGGCGGCTCAGCCAGGGCAGCCCGGTCGCCCAGGTCGCCGACCAGCTCGGATACAGCAGCCCCAGCGCCTTCGTCAGTGTGTTCCACCGCCATTTCGGCGCTCCACCCACGCGTTATCTGGCCGGCACGCATGCGCGCGGCTTGGCATCCCCCGCCGCATCCGGATAATCGGCGCTCTTCGAGCTCGCGCCACGGCGCGGGCTCCTCTTTCGTAGGACCTGGCTTTACATGACCGATCTGACCCGCCCCACCTTCCACGGCTTCGAGCAGCTGCCGCTGCGCGAGTACGCCGAACGCGCTTATCTCGACTATTCGATGTACGTGGTGCTCGACCGCGCCCTGCCGTTCCTGGGTGACGGCCTGAAGCCGGTGCAGCGGCGCATCATCTTCGCGATGAGCGAGCTGGGCCTGAATGCCGCTGCCAAGCCGAAGAAATCTGCGCGCACCGTGGGTGATGTGATCGGTAAGTACCATCCGCACGGCGACAGCGCCTGCTACGAAGCACTGGTGCTGATGGCGCAGCCGTTCTCGTATCGCTACCCGCTGATCGAGGGCCAGGGCAACTTCGGCTCCACCGACGACCCCAAGTCGTTCGCGGCGATGCGCTACACCGAATCCAAGCTGACCCCGATCGCCGAGGTACTGCTGGGCGAAATCGGCCAGGGCACCACCGATTGGGCGCCCAACTTCGACGGAACCTTGGAAGAGCCGACCTGGCTGCCGGCGCGCCTGCCGCACCTGCTGCTCAACGGCACCACCGGCATCGCGGTGGGCATGGCCACCGACGTGCCGCCGCATAACCTCAACGAGATCGTCAGCGCGCTGCTGCGCCTGCTCGACAACCCCGATGCCACGGTCGCCGAGCTGTGCGAACACGTGCTCGGCCCGGACTACCCGACCACCGCCGAGATCATCACCCCGGCGGCCGATCTGCGCGCAATCTACGAGACCGGCCACGGCAGCGTGCGCGCACGCGCCACCTACAAGAAAGAACACGCCAACATCGTCATCGATGCGTTGCCGTACCAGGTCTCGCCGTCCAAGGTGATCGAACAGATCGCCCAGCAGATGCGCGCCAAGAAGCTGCCATGGCTGGAAGACATCCGCGACGAGTCCGACCACACCAGCCCGGTGCGGGTGGTGCTGGTGCCCCGCTCCAACCGTGTCGATGCCGAGCAGCTGATGGGGCACCTGTTCGTCACCACCGACCTTGAGCGCAGCTACCGCGTCAATCTCAACGTGATCGGCCTGGATGGCCGCCCGCAGGTCAAGAACCTCAGGCATTTGCTGAGCGAGTGGCTGAGCTTCCGCAGCGACACAGTCACCCGCCGCCTCAACCATCGCCTGCAGAAGGTCGAGCGCCGCCTGCACCTGTTGGAAGGCTTGCTGATCGCCTTCCTCAACCTGGACGAAGTGATTCGCATCGTCCGCAGCGAGGACGAACCCAAGCCGGTGTTGATCGCGCGCTTCGCGCTCAGCGAGGAACAGGCCGAATACATCCTGGAAACCAAGCTGCGCCAGCTGGCGCGCCTGGAAGAAATGAAGATCCGGGGCGAGCAGGAAGCGCTGGCCAAGGAACGCGCGCAGATCCTGGCCATCCTGGAAAGCAAGACCAAGCTGAAGAAGTTGATCAAGGACGAGCTGACCGCCGACGCCAAGAAGTTTGGCGACGCACGCCGCTCGCCGCTGGTGCAGCGTGGCGCCGCGCAGGCGATCGACGAAACCGAGATGGTCGCCAGCGAACCGATGACCGTGGTGCTGTCGGAGAAGGGCTGGGTACGCGCGGCCAAGGGCCACGAGGTGGACCCGGCCGGCATGTCCTACCGCGAAGGCGACAGCCTGCTGGCGGCGGTGCGCAGCCGCAGCACCCATCAGGTGGCGTTCCTGGATTCGGAAGGCCGCGCCTATTCGACCGCGGTGCATACCCTGCCCTCGGCACGCGGCAATGGCGAACCGTTGACCGGACGTTTCTCGCCGGCCTCGGGCGCGGCGTTCCAGGCCATGGCCAGCGCCGACAACGCCACCCGCTTCGTGCTGGCGTCATCGCACGGCTATGGCTTCGTCACCCGCTTCGAAAACCTCACCGGCCGCAACAAGGCCGGCAAGGCGATGCTCAACCTGACCACCGGCGCGCATGTGCTGACGCCTGCGCAGGTGACCAATCCGCAGAGCGACCGCATCGTCGCTGTCACCAGTGCCGGCAATCTGCTGGCGGTGACCGCCAGCGATGTGCCCGAGCTGGACAAGGGCAAAGGCAACAAGATCATCGACATCCCCAAGGCCAAGCTCGGCACCGAGCGCGTGGTCGCGGTGGTGGCGGTGGCTCCGGGCAATACGCTGCTGGTGCGCAGCGGCGCACGCACCATGAGCCTGTCGTTCAAGGATCTGGATAGCTATGTGGGCGCGCGTGCGAGTCGCGGTGCATTGTTGCCGCGAGGGTGGCAAAAGGTGGACGGGCTGGAAGTGCAGTAACGGCTGTTCACCGACGTGGCGCGCAGCGGCGCGTTCGACGCTGCCGCTGCCTCGATTTACTGAGGCGCGGCAAAAGGTGGACGGGCTGGAAGTGCAGTAACGGTGATTCGCTGACGCACCGCGCGATGGCGCGTTTGCCGTGCGGTTTTGAGCGACCCACAAAACTACCGCCAGCTGGACGCTGCCGGCATTACGGCATCGTGCCCTCGGCCAGGTTGGCTTGCAACGGCGAGGCTACGCTAGGCTCAAGCTCTGCATCGCCTTGAGAGGTAATCGAACGGTGCGGATGCGTCGGCTGTAGAGCGAGAGACTGCGGCCTTGCTGCGGGGCCCTTGCCCGCCCACCCTCGCTGGACACGCCGCAAGTACGTCCCTGTAGGCTCTTACGCGACGGTGGGCGGACAAGGACCGGTCGAGATGGTCGGTATGGGTGGTTGCGAGCGCGGCGTGCGTGGTTGTGCGCAGTGCATGTCGCGCGGCGGTGCGGTGTGAGCGGCTCCTTTCGATCTGCAGTGTCAGTGCCATTGGCTGCATCACGGCAC
The DNA here is from genome assembly GCF_056725185.1 of Xanthomonas sp. NCPPB 3218. NCBI lineage: Bacteria > Pseudomonadati > Pseudomonadota > Gammaproteobacteria > Lysobacterales > Lysobacteraceae > Xanthomonas > Xanthomonas sp. NCPPB 3218. Next base: position 1,675,038 of record NZ_CM161516.1, on the reverse strand, counting down.
TCGTCAACGCAAACCAACAAGACAACATCATGGACACAGATTTCTGGCTGCAGCGTTGGCAGAACGGTCAGACCGGCTTCCATCAGGACCAGGTGATGCCGTTGCTGCAAAAGCACTGGCCGGCGTTGCAGCTGCCGAAGGCTGCCCGCGTGCTGGTGCCGTTATGCGGCAAGACGCTGGACCTGCACTGGTTGGCCGCACAAGGCCATCGCGTGCTGGGCGTGGAGATATCGCCGCTGGCGGTGACGCAATTCTTCGCTGATGCCGGCCTGCAACCGCAGCGCCACAGCAGCCGCGCGGGCGAGCACTTTATCGCCGGCCCGATCGAAATCATCTGCGGCGACGCGTTTGCACTGGAGCCAAGCGTGCTGGCCGATTGCAGCGCCGTCTACGACCGCGCCGCATTGATCGCCCTGCCGGCCGGCTTGCGCCAGCAGTATCTGCACACCACGTACGCGCGCCTGCCTGCGGGATGCCGCGGGCTGTTGATCACCCTGGAATATCCGCAGGCCGAAAAGGCCGGGCCGCCGTTTTCGGTGGACGCTGCCGCGGTGCACGCACTGTTCGACACGCAATGGCGGGTGCAGCCACTGGAACGCCGCGACATCCTCGATCAGGAGCCGCGCTTCCGTGCCGATGGCGTTACTGCCCTGTCGACCGGCGTCTATCGTCTGCAACGCAACTGACGGTCACGGGCGAACTTTGTCATCGACGATCGCTGCCGCCGCCCCAGTCGGGCACAGCAGGCGTTGCACAGCTAGCGCCGCGCGAGCCGCTCAGGACCGCGCGGCGTTGCGCCACGCGCTGGTTCGCACAACAGCGCAAGGCGCCGAGCAACACCGCCGCAGACCGCCGGCAGCTGACGCAGACCACGCAGCAAGGCGATGCCCCGCGCGGCACCTGCCGATTCCAAATCTGTGCTGCGCACACTCAGCGGCTACGCAGCGCCCAGTCACCGGGCTCAGCCGGCGACGTGGCCCTTGTCGATCTTCGAGGTCTGGTACAGCTCCAGGCCGATCCGCTTGATCAGGCCCAACTGCTGCTCCAGCCACCAGGCGTGGTCTTCTTCGGTGTCCTGCAGCTGCTTGAGCAGGATGTCGCGGCTGACGTAATCGCCGTGTTCTTCGCACAGCTTCATGCCGGCGGCGAGATTGGCGCGCACTTCGTATTCCACCACCAGATCGCGCTCGAGCATCTCCACCACGGTCTTGCCTGGCGCAAACTCGGCCGGCCGCATGTCCGGGTCGCCTTCCAGGAACAGGATGCGCCGCAGCAGCGCATCGGCGTGCTCGGTCTCCTCTTCCATTTCGTGGTTGATGCGCTCGTACAGCGCCATCAGGCCCTGGTCCTCGTAACGGCGCGAGTGCAGGAAATACTGGTCGCGTGCCGCCAGTTCGCCGCGCAGCAGCTGCTTGAGGTAGTCGACGACTTCGGGATGGCCTTTCATGATGTGCTCCAGCGACGCAATGCGCGCATGGTGCCCTAAGCCGCGGCGCAATGATCTAATCGGAATCACTTTCAGTTGCGCTTGCGGCCAGACCCGCCATGGTCATGAGCGGCCGCCACACTGTGACCGAACTCAAGGACTCGACAATGCGCAAATGGCTGGGCCGGCTGCTGCTGGCAATCGTGGTGTTGATCGTGGCGGCCGTGCTGGCCGTGTATCTGCTGATGCGTGGCAGCCTGCCGCAGCTGGATGGCAACAGCGCATTGCAGGGCCTGGCGGCACCGGTCAGCGTGCAACGCGACCGGCGTGGTGTGGTCACCATCGATGCGGCCAGCCAGGTCGATGCCATGCGCGCACTCGGCTATGTGCACGCGCAGGAGCGCTACTTCGAGATGGACCTGATGCGCCGCGCACCGGCCGGCGAGTTGTCCGAGCTGTTCGGCGCCGCAGCGCTGGACCTGGACAAACGCAATCGCGTGCACCGGCTGCGCGCCCGCGTGCATGCCAGCCTGGATGTCGCCGCCGGCAGCCAGCGCGCCGCGCTGCAGGCCTATACCGAGGGCGTCAATGCCGGGCTGGCTGCACTGCGCGTGCGCCCTTGGCCGTACCTGTTGCTGCGGCAGACACCGCGCGCGTGGACGCTGGACGACTCCATCCTCACCGGCATGGCGATGTATGCCGACCTGCAGGACAACGACAACCAGACCGAACTGGCAGCCGCCCGCATCCGTGCGGTGGTGCCGGCGGCGCTGGCGGCATTGCTCGACCATCAAGGCTCCAGCTGGGATGCGCCGCTGTTCGGCCCCGCGCAAGGCGACGCCGTGCTGCCCGACGCCGCCACGCTGGATCTGCGCCGCCTGCCGCATGCAGCCGCCACCGCAGGCGCCGAGTCGCCGACGCCGGGCAGCAACAACTTCGCCGTGGACGGCAGCCTCACCAGCGACGGCCGCGCCATCGTCGCCGACGACATGCACCTGGGCCTGCGCGCGCCCAACATCTGGTTCCGCGCACGCCTGCGTTACCCGGACACCAGTGCGCCCGACGGCAAGGTGGACGTCACCGGTTTCACCCTGCCCGGCTTGCCGGCGGTGGTGGTCGGCAGCAACGGGCATGTGGCCTGGGCCTTTACCAACAGCTACATCGACACCGCCGACTTTGCGCGGATTGCGCCGGCCACGCCGGGTCATCCGCAAGTACTCACCACCCATGTCGAGACCATTCGCGTGGCCGGCGCCGCGCCGGTGCGTTTTGCGGTGCGCGAGAGCGCCTGGGGCCCGGTCCTGCACGACAACGCCGATGGCAGCCTGCTCGCGCTACGCTGGGCCGCGCAGCTGCCCGGCGCGATCCGGCTGGACTTTGCGCAGATGAGTACGGCGGCCGACGTGCAGGCCGCCTTTGCAGTGGCCGATCGCTCGGGCATTCCGGCACAGAACCTGTTGCTGGCCGATCGCAGCGGGCGCATCGCCTGGCGGTTGATCGGTGCGCGCCCGGTGCGCAACGCCGGCTGTGGCCCGAGCGGCATCGCCGAACTGGCAAGCTCGGCGCAGGGTGCGGACGCGGCATCGCCTTCGGTTGCGGCATCGGCGCAGGGCGGCTGCCTGCCCTGGCCGGTGCGCAGCGACGCTGCCCCCGCCCTGATCGATCCTCCGTCGCACCGGCTCTGGACCGCCAACAGCCGCGTCGTCGATGCGCAGCAGTTGGCCACGCTCGGCAATGCCGGCTACGACCTGGGTGCGCGTGCGCAGCAGATCCGCGACGACTTGTTCGCCAGGCAGCGTTTCAACGAGCTGGACCTGCTCGCCATCCAGCTCGACGATCGCGCCGTGCTGCTCACGCGGTGGTGGCAGTTGTTGCGCAGCGTGGTCGAGCACAGCAAGGACCCGGCCTTGCAGCAGATCGAAGCCGCCACCCGGCAGTGGGACGGGCACGCATCCACCCGCTCGACCAGCTACCGCATCGTGCGCGGCTTTCGCGGCATGACCATCGACGCAGTGGAAGCCGGCCTGCTGGCGCCGGCAAAAGCCGCCCTTGGCAAGGACTTCCTGCCGCCGCGTCGCGCGCAGCTGGAAGGCATCGTCTGGCCGTTGCTGCAGCAGCGCCCGGCGCATCTGCTGCCGCCCGCCTACGCGAACTGGGATCAGCTGCTTGCCGCGGCTGCACGCAATGCGCAGACCGATCTCGCTGCGCAGGACGGCGCCTTGAGCGAACGCACCTGGGGCGAACGCAACACCGCCGCCATCTGCCACCCGATCGCCCGGGCATTGCCTGCGCTCGCCAAGCGCTGGCTGTGCATGCCGCCCGACCAACTGCCAGGCGATCGCGACATGCCGCGCGTGCAAGGCCCGGCCTTCGGTGCCTCCGAACGCATGGTGGTGTCGCCCGGCCACGAACAGGACGGCATCGTGCACATGCCGGGCGGCCAGAGCGGACACCCGTTGTCGCCGTTCTGGGGCGCAGGGCACGACGATTGGGTACACGGCCGGCCAACCCCATTCCTGCCGACCGCAACCCGCTACACGCTGCAATTGCAGCCGAAATAGGCGTGGTCATTGCTGTCTCGTCTGTCGACACAGGTTTCGACAGTCGTTGGGGGCTGGACGAACGCAAAATCGGTGTCTGCGTTCTGCCGATCGCACCCCGCACCTCGCACCTCGCACATCTATATACCCAAGTATCCGCAGCCACGCCCACCCACCGATCTGCCCAATCAAGCGAGCACAACATGCTAAGATGCATTTGATAACCATTCCCATTAGTAACCAATGCGCCCCACGCTCCTTGTCACCGCGCTCGCCGCTGTCTTGGCGTCACCCTCGCCCCGCGCCTTCGCCCAACAACACACCAGCACCCCGGCAACCGTCACCGACCTCGATGGCGTCGACGTCGTCGGCCGTGCGCAGACGCTGTACAAATCCGACGACGCCGCGGTGGCCACACGCACCGATACGCCGTTGTCGCTGGTGCCGCAGTCGGTGCAGGTGCTGCCGCGCGAACTGATCGACGACCAGGCCGCGCGCCAGATCACCGATCTGTATCGCAGCATCAGCGGCATCAGTTTCTTCAGCTATGCCGGCGTCACCCTGCGCGGATTCCGCCAGGAGAACGTGCTGTACGACGGATTGCGTGGCGATCCGTATGCCGGCTTCTCGGTGCCGCAGCTGTTCAATATCGAACGCGTGGAAGTGCTCAAGGGCCCGGCCGGTGCGTTGTACGGCGGCGGCGAACCCGGTGGCGTCATCAATTACGTCACCCGCAAGCCCGGCCATCAGGCCGCGCGTCGGGTCGAGCTGCAGGTGGGCAATCAATCCTTTGGGGCGGCCTCGTTCGAGGCCACCGGGCCGGCACGCGAAGACGGGCGCATTCGCTACCGCATCGGCGCCTATGCCGATGGCGAGGATGGCTTTCGCCGCAACACCGATAGCCAGAGCCAGATCGGCGATGCGTCGGTGGCGTTCGACATCGGCCAGACCGGCGAGCTCACGCTGCAGTACACCGACATCACCCAGAACCTGGGCGGCAATCGCCTGCGCGGCGTGCCGGTGGACGACGACGGCAACTTCCTCACCGACCGTCGCTGGAACCACAACGAGCCCACCGATTTCCTCGACATGCGCGCCAAGGTGGCGTTCGCGCAATATCGTTTTGCGCCATCGGATGCGTGGGATGTGGACATGGCGATGCGCTGGTTCAAGAACGACGAGCATCAGATCTATCACGAGCCGATGGGCCTGATCGACCGCGATGGCGACGGCACCGCCGAATGGATGACGCGGCAGCTGCGCAACCAGTTCCGCGACAACGATGCGATCTCCAGCAACGTCAACGCGGTGTTCCGCACCCGCATCGGCGCGATCGAGCACAAGCTGCTGATGGGCGCGGACTACTATCGGCTGGATGCGGATTTCCGCGCGCAGACCGCCAACACCGCAGACACCGGCCGCGTGCGTGGGCCGGTGCCGGGCATCGACCTGTTCAACCCGGTGTATGGCCGCAGCGGCTTCTACGACTACGGCCTGGGCAGCCTGCCCTGGCGCGCCACCAGTACCCGCAGCCAGCGCTATGGGGCGTATCTGCAGGACGAACTCACGCTGACGCCGCGCTGGTTTGCGATGGCCGGACTGCGTTGGGATGGCTTCAAGGACGACAACCGTCTGGACGGCTCGCGCGTCACCGGCAACGATCTCAGCTGGCGTGTGGGCAGCACCTTCGTGCTGCGCGATGGCATCAACGCGTACGCGAGTTATGCCAGCGGCTTCCTGCCGCAGGATGCGGCCAATCAGGACAGCAGCGTCGGCGGGCCGTTCGATCCCGAACGCAGCACGCAGTGGGAAGTGGGCCTGAAGACCGCGCTCAACGATGGCGGGCTGACGCTCAACACCGCGCTGTATCGCATCGAACGCAGCAATATCGTGCAGGCCAACGGCAGTATCGTCGATGGCGTCAATCAGCTCTCCGCGCTCGGCCTGGTACGCAGCGAAGGCCTGGAGGTGGATCTGCTGGCCGACCTCACCGAACGCTGGGTGCTCAACCTGACGTACGCCTACAACGATGCACGCGTGCTCGATGCCGGCACCAACGGCATCACCAATGCGTCCGGCGACCGCTTCGCCAATGCACCGCGCAACACCTTCGGTCTGTGGACGCGCTACGACCTGCCGGCCTGGAATTCGGCAATTGCCTTCGGTGCCGACTACGTGGGCGAGCGGGTCAGCCTGGAAGGCCAGCGCGTCAAGCCGTACGCCATCTTCGACATCAGCTGGCAGACGCAGTGGGATGCCTGGAAACTGCAGGTCAACGTCAAGAACCTGTTCGACAAGGTCTACGCCGCCAGCGGGTTCACCGAACGCACCGGGCACTTTCCTGGCGAACCGCGCCGTATCTACGCGCAGCTGGCCTACAGTTTTTAAGCGGGGCGAACGGGCGCCTGCCCGAGCCTTGAGCAATGCTGCAACTGTGACGCTGGTCGGCCAAAGCGGCCACTGCACGCACAGTTGCGGCCCTGACCAAGGCAGTGCAATGAACCTGCGCCGAATCAGGCAGGCCGGAATCAGCCAGACTTTAACGTCCGGTGGGACACACTAGAGGCCGTCGCGATCTGCAGCGTATTTGCGCACGATCGCCCTCCTCCCCCCACTGACCGGAATCCGCATGCCTCAGCTTGCCCGCTCCGTTTCCGCCCTGTTGCCCCTGCTCGTTGCCACTGCCTGCTCGGCAGCGCCGCCCGCCAAATCCGGCCCGCCGGATGCGCCGGTCGCCGCCTGTACCGCCAAGCTGCGCCCCGGGCAGGATCTGCAGAAAGCCATCGACAAGCTCCCGCAAGGCGATGCGCCTGCGGTGCTGTGCCTGGAAAAAGGCGAATTTCCGCTCAATGGGCTGGTCTCGATCCACCGCGGCAATCTCGTCTTGCGCGGCAAGGGCCCGACCACGGTACTGCGCATGGCCGATGGCGTGCAGCAACCGGCGCTGGTGGTCGGCGACTACGAAAACCAGCAGCCGACCGGCGTGATCCGCAATGTCAGCATCGAAGACATGCAGATCGTCGCCAGCACCGGCGACAAGGAATTCATGCCCGAGCGTCCGTACCTGAGCAATAGCGCGGTGGTGGTGCGTTCCGGCCAGGGCATCCGGCTGGCCGGCCTGCAGGTCAACAAGTGCCGCAGCGCCTGCCTGCTGAGCGAGTACGACACCCGCGAGATCACCATCGAAAACAACGATGTGTCCGGCGCGATCTGGGACGGCGTGTCGTTCAACCGCACCGCCAAGGTCACCATGGTCAACAACTACATCCACGACAACGTGGCTGCAGGCCTGACCACCGAGCATCTGGAAGACAGCGAGATCCGCAACAACCGCTTCGAGCGCAACGGCAGCCAGGGCATCTATCTGTCCGACGCGCGCCGCAACCGCTTCAGCAACAATCAGTTCGACGGCAACAAGGTCGCCGGCGTGTTCCTGGCCTGCGCCATCCGCTATCGCACACCGGAAATACTGTGCTGGGACAACAGCATGAGCCAGGACAACGTGTTCGAGAACAACAGCTTCTCCAATACGCCGTTCACCTACACCATCGGTGTGGACCGCGCTGCCAACTGCACGGCGGCCGACTTCAAGCCGAATCTGTGGCGCAACAACCAGGCCGACGTGGCAGGCGTGGATATCGAGCCACAACGCTACGGATACTGCGTGCGCCACGAGTGATCGCAGCAGCGGCCGGCAGCGCGTGAGCGCATGCCGGCCGCTGGAGTTTCAACTTCGATGCAGCAGCGTTACGACGCCAAGGCCTGTTCGTGCACGCCGGCAATCGCACGGCCGGATGGGTCGGCCATCGCGGCGAAGCTGGCATCCCAGGCGATCGCGGTCGGCGACGAACACGCGATCGACTTGCCGCCCGGCACCGTCTCCGCAGCCGCCTGGCTGGGAAAGAACTGCTCGAACAGCGTGCGATAGAAATAGGCTTCCTTGGTCTGCGGCGGATTGACCGGAAAGCGCTTGGAGGCGGCAGCCAGTTCGCGGTCGCTGACATGCGCGGCGGCGTGCGCCTTGAGTCCATCGATCCAGCCATAGCCCACACCATCGCTGAACTGCTCTTTCTGCCGCCACAGGATCGATTCGGGCAGATAGCCGGCAAACGCTTCGCGCAACACGCCCTTTTCCATCCGCGTGGCGCCGCTGCTGGTCTTGTCGATCATCTTGAAACTGGCGTCCATGCGCATGGCCACGTCCAGGAACTCGCGATCCAGGAACGGCACGCGTGGCTCCACGCCCCAGGCCATCATCGACTTGTTGGCGCGCAGGCAATCGTAGCTGTTGAGTGCATCCAGTTTGCGTACCAGTTCCTCGTGGAATTCGCGTGCGTTGGGTGCCTTGTGGAAATACAGGTAGCCGCCGAAGATTTCGTCGCTGCCTTCGCCCGACAGCACCATCTTCACGCCCATCGCCTTGATGCGTCGCGCCAGCAGGAACATCGGCGTGGACGCGCGAATGGTGGTGACGTCATAGGTCTCGATGTGGCGGATGACCTCCGGCAGCGCATCCAAGCCCTCCTCGAAGCTGTACTCGAAGCCGTGATGCACGGTTCCCAGTGCGGCGGCGGCGACTTCGGCGGCGGCCAAGTCCGGCGAGCCTTTCAAGCCGATCGCGAACGAATGCAGGCGTGGCCACCAGGCTTCGGTGGTGTCGTTCTCCTCGATGCGATGGCGTGCATAGCGTGCCGCCACCGCCGCGACCAGCGACGAATCCAGCCCGCCGGACAGCAGCACGCCGTACGGCACATCGGTCATCAACTGACGGTGCACTGCGCGCTCGAAGGCCTCGCGCAACTCCTGCAACTGCACCTGCACGCCTTCCACCTCGGCGTATTCGCGCCAGGAGCGCTCGTAATAGCGACTCAGCGCACCGGTGGCGCTGTCGTACCAGTGGCCGGGCGGAAACTGCGCCGCATCGGCGCAATCGTCCACCAGCGACTTCAGTTCCGAGGCCACCCGCAGCCGGCCTTCGCGGTCATGGCCCCAGTACAGCGGCACCACGCCGATCGGGTCGCGCGCGATGAGCACCCGCCCGGCCGCCTTGTCCCATAGCGCGAACGCAAAGATGCCATTGAGGCGGTTGAGGTAGGAGGCCGGCGCATCCTCGCGGTACAGCGCATTGATCACCTCGCAATCGGAGCCGGTCTGGAAGGCGTATGCCTGCACCAGCTCCTGCTTGAGCTCGCGATGGTTGTAAATCTCGCCATTCACCGCGAGCGCAAGCGCGCCATCTTCTGACAACAAGGGCTGCGAGCCGCCAGCCGGATCGACGATGGCCAGCCGCTCGTGCACCAGGATCGCACCGGCGTCGACATAGACGCCGCTCCAGTCCGGGCCGCGGTGACGCTGCCGCTGCGAACATTCCAGCGCCTGCCGGCGCAATACCTGCAGATCGTCACCGGGTTGCAGGCCGAAAATACCGAAGATGGAACACATGGAAACACTCCTGGATGAAACTGCGGGGGTTGGCGGCCGGTGGAAGAGCGTGCTGCACGAGAATGACACCCATAAAAAAACCCGCATCGGCCGATGCGGGTTCTCTGATTCCTGGGCGTTTGGTTTTACTTCGCCTAGTCGCAGACCCGCATCGGCCGCGCACGATTGTTCGCGCGCAGAGTGTTGCGGTTGGCGTTATTGAGGTTGGCGAGCTGGAAGACCATGTGACCGACGCTAACCGTTCGTTTTCGATGGCGCAACTGTTTCAGCGGCAACGACGGCGGCAACTGCTCCGTCAATCGACCAGCAGCCGCTCGATCAGCGTGCGATACAACGCCGGCAGCGCTTCCAGATCGGCCACGCGCACATGCTCGTCGACCTGATGGATGCTGGCGTTGACCGGGCCGACCTCGATGCATTGCGCGCCCAGCGGCGCGATGAAGCGGGCATCGGAGGTGCCGCCGCCGGTGCTTTCTTCCGGCGGTGCGCCGGCGAACTGGCCCAGCACCTCGCGTGCGACGCTGCGCAGGCGGCCTTCCGGGGTGTAGAACGGCTCGCCGCTGCGATGCCAGCGCAGCGCATAGTCCAGCCCGTGGCGATCCAGCAATGCGGTGATTTCCGCTTCCAGCCGCGGCGCATCCCACAGCGGGGTGTAGCGCAGATTGAAGGCCACCTGCAGCTCGCCCGGAATCACGTTATTGGCGCCGGTGCCGGCATGGATGTTCGACACCTGCAGGCTGGTCGGCGGAAAACTTTCGAAGCCCTCGTCCCACTGCCGCGCCACCAGCTCGGCCAAGGCCGGCGCGGCCAGATGGATCGGATTGCGCGCTTTATGCGGATACGCCACGTGCCCCTGCACGCCTTTCACCGTCAGCGTGCCGGACAGACTGCCGCGGCGGCCCACGCGCAGCAGGTCGCCCAGCCGTTCGGTGGACGACGGCTCGCCAGTGATGCACCAGTCGATCGCCTGCCCGCGCGCACGGAAAAGCTCGGCCACGCGCCGCACGCCGTCGATGGCATCGCCTTCTTCATCGGAGGTCAGCAACACCGCCAGCGTGCCGGCATGCTGCGGATGGGCGGCGACGAACTGTTCGGCAGCGATCGCGAAGGCGGCCACGCTGCCCTTCATGTCGGCCGTGCCGCGTCCGTACAGCACACCATCGCGGATCTGCGGATCAAACGGATCGCTGGTCCAGGCCTCGCGCGGCCCCGGCGGCACCACATCGGTGTGGCCAAGCAGCACCAGCACCGGCGCACCGCTGCCATGCGTGGCCCACAGATTGTCGACCTGGCCCAGGCGCAGATGCTCGCAAGCGAATCCGGCAGCCTCCAGGCGCTGTGCAAGCAGCACCTGGCAGCCGGCGTCGTCCGGTGTGACCGAGGCACGTGCGATCAGCTCGCAGGTCAGTTGCAGTACGTCGCTGGTCATGTTCGTCCTTCCGGTAAAGATGCAGCTGGGCCGCGGGCATCAGCAGCTCGCCTGCCGTCCACGCGCCCGCCCCGCACAGGCCTGTGCCAACCGATGGCGCGGTGGCGCCATCAGGCGATGTTGAAGCGTGCCTTGAACCCGTTGTCGGAGAAGCCCTGGCTGAGCGCGCCATCGTCGCTCACCACCACCGGGCGGCGGATCAATTGCGGGTATTCGCGCAGCAGCAGCTTCCATTCGGCGTCCGAACCCGGCGTCTTCTTGTTGTCGGGCAACTGGCGCCAGGTGGTCGAGGACTTGTTGATCAAGGCCTCGAATCCGCCGGCCTTGCCGGCCCAATCCAGCAACGTCTCCGGCGTGGGCGTGTGCTCGCGATAATCGACGAAGCTGTAGGCCACGCCGAAGCGGTCCAGCCACTTGGTCGCCTTCTTGCAAGTGTCGCAGTTCTTCAATCCGTAGAGCGTGGTCATGTCGTCGCCTTTTCGACTCCGCGGCGCGCGTTTGCACGCGCCAACAGGGTGGTTACCAGTTGATCGTGTTCCTGCCCGTGTGCGGGCAGGAACACTACATCGGCGCGTGTGCCGTGGAATTTCAGCGCCATCCGCCGCGGCGGGATCAGCGATGCCGCATCGACCGAGCGCAACTCGGCCAGGTCCACACGCTGCGATCGTCCCTGCTGCACGATCTCCAGCGCATCGCCCGCATCGCGGACCTGCGCCCAACGGGAGGATGCCCATGCCAGACGCAGGGTCATCAGCACCACCAGCACAGGCGCCAGCCACCGCAGGACCTCCAGCTGCTGCGGCACGCCATCGCGCGCCAGCGAGCCGGCCACGTAGAGCGCTACCCATCCCAACCACAGGGCCGGGATGCCCCAACGGACCCAGCCACTGAGCGGACGCGACAGCATGGTGCCGCGCGCAGGCTGCGCAGTGCTCAATCGGCCAGGCCGCGCAGCAGCTCGTTGACGCTGGTCTTGCTGCGCGTCTTGGCATCCACCTGCTTGACGATCACCGCGCAATACAGCGAGTGCGAGCCATCTTTCGACGGCAGCTGGCCGGACACCACCACGCTGTAAGGCGGCACGTAGCCATAGGAAATCTCGCCGGTGGCGCGGTTGTAGATGCGCGTGCTCTGGCTGATGAACACGCCCATGCCGATCACGCTGTGGTGCCCGATGACCACGCCTTCGACCACTTCCGACCGCGCACCGATGAAGCAATGATCCTCGATGATGGTCGGGCTGGCCTGCAGCGGTTCGAGCACGCCGCCGATGCCGGCGCCGCCGGACAGATGGCAGTGCGCGCCGATCTGCGCACACGACCCCACCGTGGCCCAGGTATCGACCATGGTGCCTTCGCCCACATACGCGCCGATATTGGTGAAGCTCGGCATCAGCACTACGTCCTTGCCGAAATAGCTGCCGCGCCGCGCCACCGCACCCGGCACCACGCGCACGCCGGCCTTGCGGAACTCGGCTTCGCCGAAGCCGGCAAAACGCGACTCCACCTTGTCCCAGAACGGTGCCGGCTGCGCGTCGATCACGGCCATCTCGTTGACCCGGAAATACAGCAGTACGGCCTTCTTCAACCACTCGTTGACGCTCCAGCCGCCCTGACCGTCCGGCTCGGCGACGCGGAACTCGCCGCTTTCCAGGCCGTCGATGACGCGGGCGACGATGGCACGGGTGGAGCCGTCGATCTCGTCGACGGTCAGGCTGGCGCGGCGCTCGAAGGCGCTTTCGATGCCGAACTTGAGTTCGTCAGTACCCACCGGCGTTGCAGCGCCGCGCACGGTCTTTTCGGCGATCGGCAGTTTCTTCGCGGCTGCAGCCTTCTTGGCGGCCGGTGCGGACACCACGCTGGCCGGCTGCTTGGCCACGCGCGGGGCCGCACTGGTCGCCGGCTTGGTGGCGCTTTTCCTGGTCACCTGCTTGGTAACGCTTTTGCTGGCGGCCACGGGCTTAGCAGCCGCCGTGGTGGCCTTGCGCTTGTCGACGGCCGGCGCCTGGGGCGCCTTGCCGCTCTTGCTCGGCGCGCGCTTGGGCGCTGCGCCGGTGGGGGTCGCGCCCTGCTTGCGCGCGGTCTTCTTGCTGGTGGCCATGGGGGGTCTCCGAACGGACTACTCAGGTGGGATCGAGGCAGGCGCACAGCGCATCGCGCAGCGCCTGCCGGGCGGATTCGGGCAACGGGCGGTCGTGCTCGTCGGTGATCTGGAACTGGTCTTCGGCGCGCTCGCCGAAGGTGGCGATGCGCGCATCGTGCACACGCAGGTGTTGCAGGCGCAGCACATTGGCCACATCGGCCAGCAGGCCGGGGCGATCGGGCGCGACCAGACTGATGCGGGTGCGGCGGCCACCGGCGCTTTCGCTGAACTCCACGCGCGGCGCAAAGCGGAAGTGGCGCAGCTGGCGCGGCACCGCACGCCGCGAGGGCCGCACCTTGTGCAGGTCGCCGGCCAGCACCTGGCGCAAGGCCGCTGCCAGGCGCTGCGGGTCGCCATCGGCGGAACTGTCCTGCGGCAGCACCTCGAACACGTCGAAGATCGCATCGTGCGGCGCATCCAGCACGCGGGCGCGATGGATGCCATACCCCTTGCGATCCAGCGTGGCGACGATCGCGGAGAACAAACCGTCGCGATCGGGCGAATACACGAACACTTCCAGCGCATCGTTATCCGGCACCGCGCGCCGCGCCTTGACCAGGGTCTGGCCGATCTGCACCTCGATCAGCGACACCGCCTGCCAGGCCAGTTGCTCGGGACGGAAGCGCAGGAAGTTTTCATCCGGCATGCCGGCGAACTGGCGGTCGATGGTGGCATCGTCGTGGCCTTGCGCCTGCATCAGCGCGCGGGCGGACTCGCGCGCTTCGCGCAGGCGCTCTTCGCGCGGCGGCGGATGCTCCAGGCCCTCGCGCAGCGCGCGCCGCGCGGCGAAATACAGGTCGGCCAGCAGCCGGTCCTTCCACGCGTTCCACAGCTTGGGACTGGTGCCGGCGATATCGGCGCAGGTCAGCAGATACAGGTAATCCAGGCGCTCGCGCGTGCCGACCAGGGTGGCGAAACGGTGGATCACCTCCGGGTCGGAGATGTCCTGCTTCTGCGCGGTGACCGACATGCGCAGATGCTGCTCGACCAGCCAGGCCACCAGCGCGGTATCGCCTTCGCTGAGCCGATGCGCCTGGCAGAACGCGCGCGCATCCACCGCGCCCAGCTCGGAATGATCGCCGCCGCGGCCCTTGGCGATGTCGTGAAACAGGCCGGCCAGCAGCAGCAATTCCGGCTTGCGCAGGCGCGGCCAGACTTCATGGGTGATCGAAAAACGCTCGTCGGCGCGACCGGCGGCAAACAGCGAGATGTTCCGCAGCACCATCAAGGTGTGCTGGTCCACCGTGTAGACATGGAACAGATCGAACTGCATGCGCCCGGACACGCTGGCGAACGCCGGAATCCACTGGCCCAGCACGCCCAAACGCGCCATGCGGTTGAGCGACTCCACCGCCCGCGGGCCGCGCAGCAGCGCCATGAAGCGGTCGCGCGCGGTCGCATCGGCGACGTCGTAGGCCGGCAACTCGCGCAGCACCTCGGCCAGCGCGCGCGCCGTCAGCGAATGCAGCCCGCGTACCTCGCGATGCGCCGCCCATTGCGCGAACAGCGCAAAGACCTGCAGCACGTCGCCGGCCGGCCAGTCCTCTGCATCCGCAGCCAGATAGCCGCGGCGCAGACTGAAGCCCTCCCCGAGCGGCTCCGGCACCGCCTCGCCGTCGAACTGTTCTTCGAAACGCTGCAGCAAGCGGTCGCTGATGCGGCGGATCAATGCAGCGCTGCGGTAGAAGCGCTGCATCATCTTTTCCACGCCCAGGCTTTCCGGGTCGTCGGCAAAGCCCAGCCGCTCGGCAAGCGTCTTCTGGTAATCGAACCCCAACCGCTCTTCCGGCCGGTTGGCCACCAGGTGCAGGCCGAAGCGCAAGCGCGCCAGCTCCTCGCGCTCGCGCCGCAGCGCTACGGCCTCGTCGAAACCGACATGGCCGAGCCCGACCAGGGCCTCCAGATCCTTGACCCCGAACGCGCGCAGCGCCATCCAGCCCAGCGTCTGCAGATCGCGCAGGCCGCCGGGGCCGTCCTTGATGTCCGGCTCCAGATTGTCGGCGGTATCGCCGAAGCGCTGATGCCGCGCCAGCAGCTCTTCGCGCTTGGCCTGAAAGAATTCGCGCGCCGGCCACACCTGTTGCGGCGAGATCGCTGCCGCCAGCGCGGCGCGCGCCTGGCTGCCGGCCACCAGCGGGCGCGACTCGATCAAGGCGGTCAGCACCGTCTGATCGGCCGCCGCGGCGGTGCACTGCGCCGGCGAGCGCACCGCGTGGCTGATCGGCAGGCCCACATCCCACAGCAAGGCGAACAGCCGCGCCAGGGCCTGCTCGTGCTGTTGCTGCATGCCGGTCTCGCCCAGTACCAGCACATCCACATCCGAGCGCGGGAACAGTTCGCCGCGCCCATAGCCACCCACGGCATGCAACGACAGCCCGGCATCGGCCGGAATGCAGCGCGTCCACGCATTGCGCATCAATTGATCGACCGCGCGGGCGCGCAAGGCCACCAGGCGCTCGATCGGCTCGCCCTGGTCGAAGCGCTTGCACAGGCGCATGTCGGCATGCACCAGCAGCGGGCGCGCTTGCGCGGCCCACTCGGCATCGCCGGCGACACCCGGGTCGGGTCGGTCCGCCGGCGTGGCCGTCATACCGGAGCGGGAGCGTTCGGCGACAGCGTCAGCACATCCACGCCGTCTTCGGTCACCGCGACCATGTGTTCCCACTGCGCGGACAACTTGCGGTCCTTGGTCACCACGGTCCAGCCGTCCGGCAGGGTCTTATGGTGGTAGGTGCCTTCGTTGATCATCGGTTCGATGGTGAAGGTCATGCCGGGCTTGAGCACCAGGCCTTCGCCGGGGCGGCCGTAATGCATTACCTGCGGCTCGTCGTGGTAGACCTTGCCGATGCCATGGCCGCAGTAATCGCGCACCACGCTGAAGCGCTCGGCTTCGGCAAATTTCTGGATCGCGTGGCCGACATCGCCCAGCGTTGCACCCGGCTTGACCGCACGGATGCCGCGCCACATCGCCTCGTAGGTGGTTTCCACCAGCCGCTTGGCCATCACCGACGGCGTGCCGACGTAATACATGCGGCTGGTGTCGCCATGCCAGCCGTCCTTGATGACGGTGACGTCGATATTGACGATGTCGCCGTCCTTCAGGACCTTGGCCGCGCTCGGGATGCCGTGACAGATCACGTTGTTGACCGAGGTGCACACGCTCTTGGGAAAGCCGCGGTAGCCGACGTTGGCAGGAATGGTGCCCTGCACGTTGACGATGTGGTCATGGCAGATGCGGTCCAGCTCGGCCGTGGTCACGCCCGCCTGCACGTACGGCGCCACGACATCGAGCACTTCGGCGGCCAGACGGCCGGCGACGCGCATCAGTTCGATTTCTTCTTTGGTTTTCAGATTGACGCTCATGGCAGCGATTATCGCCGATTCGGGCTGAATCTGAACGACCCGCGCCGTTGTTTTTCATGCCGCAGCCGATCAAGCGCCCAGACGGACCGGGCAGCAGGAATCTGGCGGCACCGCGCATTCATGTGTGACGCACTACCGCGCGCGTCAAAAACTCAATGAACGGGGTCATCCGAGAGACATCGCAATTTCGGGAAAACTCTGAGGATAAACAGCGAGATAGCCAAATCATTCAGGGTAATCTTTGGCACAGCTGATGCATTGGAGGCAGGGCGACGAGTCGTCGCGTCACCAATGACCAGACCGGTCAAGGAAATGTCCATGCGTACTGTCCGCCCTGTCCTGCTGTCCCTCGGCCTGCTCTCGACCATTGGCGTTGCCACCGCAGCAGATACCACCACATTCAACGTCAAGATCGCCGTCACCAAGGCCTGCACCATCACCGCTGCCTCGGCGACGGACGTCGACTTCGGCTCGGTGTTGTCCACCTCCACCGCCAATGCCGACGCCAACGGCAGCGTGACCGCGCAATGCACCGCACTGACGCCGTACAACATTGCGTTGAGCGCGGGCAGCAATGCCGGCACCGCCAACGACGTCACCACCCGCCGCATGAAGAACACCGATGCGCTGGTCACCACCAACAACTTCATCGCCTACCAGCTGTACCAGGATCTGGGCCGCAGCACGGTATGGGGCAGCACCACCGGCACCAATACGCTGAGCCGCACCGCCACCGGCATCAACCAGGTCTATCCGGTCTACGGCCGCGTGACCAACCCGTCGGCCAACAATCCCGCGACCGGTACCTACCAAGACACCATCACCGCCACGATCGTCTACTGAGCGCGCGCATGCCACTGCACCACCGCCTGTCGTACCGGATGCCGGCCTGGCTGGTCACGGCCGGATTGAGCCTGATGCTGGCGCTTGGCAGCGGCGTGCCGTTGCAGCCGGCCCATGCGGCCAGCCTGCAGCTGGCGCCGACCTCGCTGACGCTGAGCGCACAGCAGTCCGCCGACGGGCTCTGGCTGAGCAACAGCGGCAGCGCGCCGGTGCAGGTGCAGACCCGCGCCTATCGCTGGACCCAGCGTGACGGCAAGGATCAACTCGACCCCACCCAGGAACTGCTGGTCAGCCCGCCGATGCGCACGCTGGCCGCCGGCGAGCGCCAGCTGATTCGGGTGATTCGCGCCGGGCCCGCGCCGACCGGCGAGGAAGCCTGCTACCGCATCATCGTCGACGAATTGCCCAACGCCGATGCGGATCGCAAGGGCATGCAGTTCGTGTTGCGCTACTCGGTGCCGATCTTCCTGCTGCCGCCGGGCAAGACCGAATCCACCCCGACCCTGAGCACGCAGGTGATTGCCGGCAGCGACGGCAATGCGCAGATCCAGATCAGCAACACCGGCAATGGGCACGCCCAGGTCGCCGACCTGCAGCATCGGGTCGATGGCACGACCAAGACGGCATTGAACGGGCTGGTGGGTTATGTCCTGCCCGGCCAGACCATGCGCTGGTCGCTGGGGGCACCGCTGGCCCAGTTCGGCCGCGGCACCATCATCGCAAGGATCAATGGTGAGGCGGACGAACGCACCTTGTTGGCCGCGCCAGCAGCGCCGTGATGCGGGCCGGCTGGCGATGACGCTGCTTGCGGCCGCCACCTGCCTGGCACACGCCGCCTCCGGCGATCTGGCCGACATGGCGCCACTGTCCGATCAGGCGCCGCAGAACGTGGCGGCCCTGCCGCAGACGCTGTACCTGGATGTCAGCCTCAACCAGGCCGAGCGCGGCCTGGCACCGTTCGAACTGGTGGACGGCCACCTGCGCGGCTCCGTCGACACGCTGCGCAAGCTGGGTTTCCTCCTGGCCGACCGCCCCGCCAGCGAGCTGGTCGATCTGGATCGCCTGCCCGATGTGGAGGTGCGCTACGACGCTGCGCTGCAACGGCTTGCGTTGCAGGTGCCGCTGGCGCAGCTGTCGCTCTCCACCACGGTACTCAAGGCCGAACAGGTCTCACCGCCCAGCGCCACTGCCTCGCCGGGCATGCTGCTCAATTACGACTTCTATGCCACGCGCAATGCCGGGGCCAGCAGCGTGTCGCTGGCCACCGAAGTGCGCGGCTTCGGCATCGGCCGCGGCATGGTCGACACCACCGCGGTGTTCCTGGCCTACGACCGCCCGCAGGACCAGCGCTGGCGCAGCGAAGCGGTGCGTCTGGACAGCGCCTGGCAGATGGATTTCCCCGACAGCGCCACCAGCCTGACGGTCGGCGATTTCTACAGCGGCTTTGTCGACTGGAGCCGCTCGATCCGCCTGGGCGGGATACAGATCGGCCGCAATTACGCCCTGCAGCCGTACCGCGTGCTCACCCCCACACCAAGCTTCCTGGGCGAGGCGGTGGTGCCGTCGACGGTGGAGCTCTACGTCGATGGGCTGCGCCAGTACAGCGGCCAGGTGCCGGCCGGCCCGTTCCAGCTGGCCGCGCAACCCGGCATCAGCGGCACCGGGCAGGCGCAGATCGTGGTGACCGATGCGTTCGGCCAGGTGCGCCGGCTGGACTTCGCGTTCTATGGCACGCCGCAACTGCTGGCGCGCGGCATTTCCGAATGGTCGGCCGGCATCGGCCATCTGCGCCAGGACTACGGCGTGCGCTCGTTTTCCTACGAGTCGCGCACGGTCGCCAGCGCCACGCTGCGCAAGGGCCTGCGCGATGACTTCACCATCGAAGCGCATACCGAGGCCGGCGGCGGCGTGGTCAATGCCGGTGCCGGCGGCGTGTGGCTGCTCGGCGCGGGCGGCGTGGTCAACGCGGCCTACGCGCATAGCCGGATGGATGCGCTGCGCGGCGGCCAGTACGTGCTGGGGTATGCCTGGAACAACCGTCGCTTCAACTTCACTGTCGGCACCCAGCGCACCCACGGCGACTATCGCGACCTGGGCGCGCTGCAGGGCGCGTTGCCGGCGCGCATCAGCGACCGCGCGGTGTTCGGCGTCAACGTCAATCCGATCGGCTCGCTGGGCACCAGCTATGTGCGGCTGAGCTACCCGCAAGGCGACACCTCGCGGTATGCGAGCCTGTTCTGGTCGCGCAGTTTCGGGCGCAACTGGGCGGCCAATCTGTCCGGCAACCAGAACCTGGATGTGCGCAGCGACCGCAGCCTGTACCTGTCGCTGTCGACCACGTTCGGCGAGTTGCGCCAGGCCAGCGCCTCGATGCAGCGCAACGGCAACCGCACCGGGTTCGTGGCCGATCTGAGCCAGCCGCTGCCCGGCGACGGCGACCTGGGCGGGATCGGTTGGCGCCTGCAGGGGCGTGCCGGCGACGATGCCAACGGCGGCCTGGCCGAGCTGGGGTGGTTGAACCGCATCGGCCGCTACAACTTCGGCGTCGCCAACCAGGATGGCGCCAACTTCGGCTATGCCAGCGCCAGCGGCAGCCTGGTGTGGATGAATGGCCGCGGCTTTGCCGCGCGCGATATCCAGGATGCCTTTGCGGTGGTCTCCACCGACGGCCAGCCCGGCATTCCGGTGCGGCTGGAGAATCGCCTGATCGGCGTCACCGATGCGCGCGGGATGCTGCTGGTCACCCCGCTGCAGTCGTGGCAGCGCAACCAGTTGTCCATCGACACCCTGAACCTGCCGGCGGACCTGCGCGTGGACCGCGTCGATACCGCGGTGACACCGCGCCAGCAGTCCGGGGTGGCGGTGCGCTTCGGCATCACCCGGGTGCGCGCGGCCATGATCGTGCTGCACGACGCCCAGGGCGTGCCGTTGCCGGTCGGCAGCGTGGTGCAACGCGAGGGCAACGCCGAACGCGTGGTGGTCGGCTACGACGGCGAAACCTATCTGGACAATCTGCAGATCAACAACCGCATCCTGGTGGAGCTGCCGGATGGCCGCTGCAGCGCGCGCTTCACCTACCCGATCAACCCCGGCGGCATCCCGCGGGTCGGCCCGCTGCCCTGCGTTCTCGAGCAGCAAACCCCATGAGCCTGCCCGCACTGTGGCGCCTGGTCGTTGCGCTGGCGATCGCAACGTTGTGGCTTGCCCCCTGCCAGGGCGCGCACGCGGACACCACCTGCAGCGTCACCCTCGGTACCCCGCTGGCGTTCGGCAACGTGGCGGCCAACGGCACCACCGATGCGGTGGCAACGCTCAACGTCTCCTGCGCGACCGCAGCGCTCAGCGTGCTCGGCTATGCCCAGGTGAGTCTGTGCCTGGACCTCGGGCCGGGCAGCGCCAGCAACGGGCTGTACGCGCCACGCCGCATGCTCAACCCCACCAGCGACAGCCTGGACTTCCAGATCTACAGCGAGGCCACGCGGACCCAGGTCTGGGGCGCCACCGGGTCGACGACACCCTCGCCGCGCCTGGTGACACTGTCCTACGGCGTTCCGGTGGTCACCGGCGGCTCGCAGACGGCCAGCATTACCCTGTACGGGCGCATTCCGGCCAACCAGACGCTGTCGGTCGGCAACCACAGCAGCAGCTTCGGCGGTGCCGACACCGTGCTGCGC
Organism: Xanthomonas sp. NCPPB 3218; assembly: GCF_056725185.1. Classification (NCBI taxonomy): domain Bacteria; kingdom Pseudomonadati; phylum Pseudomonadota; class Gammaproteobacteria; order Lysobacterales; family Lysobacteraceae; genus Xanthomonas; species Xanthomonas sp. NCPPB 3218. The sequence continues at coordinate 1,654,179 of NZ_CM161516.1, read as the reverse complement.
TACTCCTACAACGAAAGCGTCATCGGTATGCCGCCGGCGCCGAGCAGTTGCACGGCCGGCGGCAGCGGTGCCAAGACCGCCAGCAACGCCTTTCCGTTCACGGCCTCGGCCAACGTGCCGGCACGCTGCAGTACCTACGTCACCACCGACCTGGATTTCGGCAGCATCGCCGGCACCATCGATACCGCCATCGACCGCACCTCCACCATCAGCCTGTCATGCACCAACCGCACTGCCTGGAATATCGGGCTGGGCGATGGCATCAATGCCGCCGGCAACGTCCGGCGCATGCGCCACGCCAGCAGTGCCAACTACATCGCCTATGAACTGTATCGGGACGCCGGCCGCGGCAACCGCTGGGGCACCAGCATCGGCGTCGATACGCTCAGCGGCACCGGCAACGGAGTCGCGCAGACGGTGACCGTCTATGGCCGCGCGCCGGCACCGCAACAGCCCATCGCGGGTGCCTACAACGACACGGTGACCGTCTCGATCACTTACTGACAGTTAATAAAGTTCGCATTGGGGGCGTCGCTATTTGTTACGTCTCCAATGCAAACGATTGCCTTCATGACGCTGGTCACTTTGTTGAAGCGCCTGACGCTGGTCGCCCTCGTCTGCAGCGCGAGCTCTACCGCGGCCAACGCGGCCACCGCTCCGGGCCCGGAAAACTTCACCCTGCACATCGGCCTGCGTCTGCTCAGCGGCTGCGAACTGCGCACTGCGCCGCCGCGCGCCAGCTGCTCCAGGGGCACGCCGATGGCGATCGCCCCGCCGGCCGGCAGCGCCGACACCCCAACCGCCGCCAGCACCGGGCAGGATGCCAGCGCACTCGCCGGGCCAACGCCTGCCGGCAACGCGCCCATCACCACGATCGCGTTCTGACCATGGCCGCGTCCCGCTCCTGTCGCGGCCTGCTGGCACTGACACTCGCCGGCCTTGCCATCGGTGGCAGCGCCGTTGCCGCCGAGATCGCCATCGCCCCGACCACCGCCCGCATTCCCGCCGACAGCGACCAGACCACCGTCTGGCTCTACAACCAGGCAGCCCTGCCATGGCGCGCCGAAGCCAAACTCTACCGCTGGCGCCAGGATGGCGACCGCGAACTGCTTGAACCGGCCACCGCCGCCACCGTCAGCCCGGCGCAATTCGAAATTCCTCCGCAAGGCCGGCAATTGCTGCGGGTGATCCGCCTGGGCCCCAGCCCGGTGCAGAGCGAAGACAGCTACCGCCTGGTAGTGACCCAGCATGCCTCCGGTAGCGACACCGCACTGCTGCGTTATTCCACGCCGGTGTTCGCCCTGCCAAGCCAGCCCGGCGACCTTCGCCCGCTGCTGCAGGCCAGCCTGTCCGGCCAGGGCAGCGGCCGCGCGCTGAAGGTCCATAACGCCGGGCTCGGCCATGCCAGGCTGGCCGACCTGGCCTACATCGATGCCGGCGGCACCCGCCGCAGCATCCGCGACGACCTTGCCGGCTATGTGCTTCCCGGCCAGACCCGCCAATGGTCGCTGCCCGCCAACGTGGCCGCCGGCAATGGCCGCTTCGTGGCGCGGATCAACAGCGATATCGAGACGACGCTGGCGCTGGAGCCGTGAGCTCTGGGGATTGGGAATTCGGGATTGGGGATTCGCAAGTGCTGGCGCTTTGACCATCCTGGACCGACAGCGAACAACTGCCGCGACACACGGCCCGCCAATCACGAATCCCGAATCCCTATTCCCCAATCCCGATTCGCCAATTGCGCCCGCCCGCTCAGCCGGCTATACTCCGCCGGCTGTTTTGCGTCTCTTGCGCATTGCGTCGTTCACGTCGGACGTCACCGACGAATTCACACCTGCCGCCGCCATCCGTGCCGGGGTGCCCCGCAAGGGGTTCGTCACGGAGGCGACAGGGAAGCCCAACCCCGGAATCGTTTGTGCGCATCCTTTCGCAAGGGCCCGCACATCCATGCGCGGACTCTTCAAAGTCCAGTCCGCGCACGTAGATTCCGCTATCAGGAGTTACTTCAATGCCCCAAGTCACCATGCGTCAGATGCTGGAAGCCGGCGTCCATTTCGGTCACCAGACCCGCTACTGGAACCCCAAGATGGCGCCGTACATCTTCGGCGCGCGCGGCAAGATCCACATCATCAACCTCGAGAAGACCGTTCCGCTCTTCAATGACGCGATGAACTTCCTCTCCTCGATCGCGCAGAAGCGTGGCACCGTGCTGTTCCTGGGCACCAAGCGCAGCGCGCGCGAGTCCATCAAGGAAGAAGCCGAGCGTTGCGGCATGCCGTTCATGACCCAGCGCTGGCTGGGCGGCACGCTGACCAACTTCCGTACCGTCAAGCAGTCGGTTGCCCGCCTGAAGGAACTGGAGTCGGCCGAGACCGACGGCACCTTCGACAAGCTGGTCAAGCACGAAGTGCTGGGCCTGCGTCGCGAGCGCGAGAAGCTGGACGCCTCGCTGGGCGGCATCAAGGAAATGAACCGTCTGCCCGACGCGATCTTCGTGATCGACATCGGCCATGAAGACATCGCCATCAAGGAAGCCAAGAAGCTCGGCATCCCGGTGATCGCAGTGGTCGACACCAACTACGACCCGGCCCTGGTCGACTACGCCATCCCGGGCAACGACGACGCCATCCGTGCCGTGCAGCTGTATGCACGTGCCGCCGCCGACGCCGTGCTGGAAGGCAAGGCTGCTGCGCCGAACTCCGCTTCGGTCCGCGAAGAAGAGTTCTCGGCCGAATCCGCCGACGAAGGCAAGGGCCGTCGCGCTCCGGCCAAGAAGGGCGACAAGAAGGCTGACGCACCGGCCGACGCTGCCGCTCCGGCTGCCGAGTAATCGGCCTGCAATGCGGCCGCACCATGCTGTGCGGCCGCAGCCCCGACGGGCCCAGCGCGGCCCGTCGCCGAGGCCACTGAACATTTCTACGGGGGCGGCCGGCCTGGCTGCGCCGTCTCCTACTGGCGGAACCCTCCGCCGCACGCATTCGTCCATATGAGGTAATTCCATGGAAATCACTGCTTCCCTGGTCAAGGAACTGCGCGAGCGCACCGGCGCCGGCATGATGGAGTGCAAGAAGGCACTCGTCGAAAACGCAGGCGACATCGACGCCGCTGCCGAATGGCTGCGCAAGTCGGGTCTGGCCAAGGCCGACAAGAAGGCTGACCGCGTTGCCGCCGAAGGCCGCATCGCCACCGCACAGGCCGGCGGCAAGGCCGTGCTGGTCGAAGTCAACTCCGAAACCGACTTCGTCGCCAAGGACGAGAACTTCCTGGCCTTCACCGAGACCGTGGCCACCGCCGCGCTGAACTCGGATGCCGCCGATGCCGAAGCGCTCAAGAGCGTCAAGCTCGACAGCGGCGAGACCATCGAAGAGCGTCGCGCCGCAGTCATCGCCAAGGTCGGCGAGAACCTGCAGGTGCGTCGCCTAGTCCGCATCGACAGCGCCAACAACGTCGCGGCCTACGTGCACGGTGGCCGCATCGGCGTGCTGGTCGAGCTGAAGGGTGGCGACATCGAGCTGGCACGCGGCATCGCCATGCACATCGCCGCGATGAACCCGCCGCACGTCAAGGCCTCCGATGTCCCGGCCGAGTTCGTTGCCAAGGAAAAGGAAATCGAACTGGCCAAGATGTCCGATAAGGACAAGGCCAAGCCGGCCGAGATCCTGGAAAAGATCATCAGCGGCAAGATCAGCAAGATCGTCAACGAAGTGACCCTGTACGGCCAGCCGTACGTGCTGAACACCGACCAGACCGTCGAGCAGGCCGTCAAGGCTGCCGGTGCCGAAGTGGTCGGCTTCCAGCGCCTGGCCGTTGGCGAGGGCATCGAGAAGGTGGTGGAAGACTACGCCGCCGAAGTGATGAAGCAGGCCGGCCTGGCCTGATCCTCGCCACTGCATAGAGAAAGCCGCGGCCTGCCGCGGCTTTTTTTTTGGGCCCGACACTGTCGCGCAGGCCCATGAAAGCGCGAAGCTGAAGCGAACGCATCCGCCGGGCCCGCGACCGGCCTCAACTCTACAGATGTCGTGGCGGTTGCCGCTAGAACTGGATGCCGACCAGGCTTTTCCGCCCCCATCGCGCACGCGTTGCCGCGCGGCGACGGCGGAGCATGGCGTGCCCCATTAACGAGCGCAGCGGTATGCTTGCGCCCACCGTCGGCGATGACCCATGCAACCAGATCTACAGGCCGCCCTGCACTACTGCCGCAACCTGCCATCGCCCCCGGGCGTTGCGCTGCGCGTCATCGAGCTGGCGCAGGACCCCGACGTGGACATGACCACCACGGCCAACGTCATCGGCATGGACATGGCCCTGAGCGCGCGCATGCTGCGGGTTGCCAATTCGCCGCTGTACGCCAGCCGCCGCCGCATCGACAACCTCGGCCAGGCACTGACCATGCTCGGCCTCAACGCGACCCTGAGCCTGGCGCTGGGGTTTTCGATGGTGCATGGCGTGCGCAGCACCTTTACCGCGCATCCGCTGCATGAGCGCATCTGGCGCCGCGCCGGCCTGTGTGCGCTGGCCAGTCGCATCCTCGGCCAGGCCTACGGCATCCGCAAACCCGAAGAACTCATGCTGGCCGGCCTGTTGCAGGACATCGGCAAGCTCGCCCTGCTGCAGGGCGCGCCCGAGCTGTATGCACCACTGCTGGAACAGGCGCCCGACAACGCCGCGCTGATCGAGGCCGAACGCGCGCATCTGGGCGCCACCCATGCCGAAGTCGGCGCCTGGCTCGCGCATCAATGGCAACTGCCGCCGTACCTGCAGAACGCCATCGCGCAGAGCGAGGAAGAGCCCGCCAGCCTGGAGCCGTTCATGGCCTGTGTCGCGCTGTCCGGACGCCTGGCGGACATCTGGCTGTCGGCCAGTGCCGTTGCCGCCACCGAGCACGCGCAGCGCCAGGCGCAGGACGTGCTGGAACTGGATGCCGAACGCTTCGAAAAGGTGATCGAACGCATCGCCGAGTCGCTGCCCGAACTGGAAGCCCTGTTCGACATCCGCGTGCCGCAGCCCGAGCACATCCAGATGATCTTCGAGCAGGCCCGCGAGCTGGCGATGCTGCGCAGCCTGCGCGAGCTGCAGGACGTGGCCGAAGCGCGCCGGCATGCCGACGAATCGGAAAACCGCATGCGCCATCTGGCCGAACAGGCCAGCCGCGATGCATTGACCGGCGTGTTCAACCGCCACCAGCTCGGCACCGCGCTCGCGCACGAGTTCGAGCTGGCATCGCGCCAGAACTGGCCACTGTCGATCGCCTTCATCGATCTGGACGACTTCAAGCGCGTCAACGATGCGCATGGCCATCTGGTCGGCGACGAGGTGCTGCGCAACTTCGCGCAGACGCTGCAGCGCATGGTGCGCACCAGCGACCTGGTCGCCCGCTATGGAGGCGAGGAATTCCTGGTGATCCTGCCCAACACCGCAGCCGAGGCGGCGTTGATGGTGGTCGAGCGCATCCTGGCCGAGACCGCACGCACGCCGATGGCGCAACTGCAGGGCGGCCCGCTGCACATCACCTTCTCGGCGGGACTGGCCACCCACGGCGGTGGCGACCGGCAGTTCGAGAGCATCGAGCATCTGCTGCAGGCCGCCGACAGCACGCTGTATCGCTCCAAACATCGCGGCCGCAACCGCGTCACCGCCTACGATGCGACCGACATGCCGACGCCGCAACCTCCGCGCGCGCACTGAGCAACGCATCACGGCATCGCCAACTACAGAATTTTTACCACGCGCGGTGACAGGCTTCCGCTAGACTTGCCGGCGTTTGCCGATCCCCCACACCGAGGTCTCCCCCATGTCTGAACTTGCCTATCGCCGCATTCTTCTCAAACTTTCCGGGGAGGCGCTGATGGGGGACGGGGATTACGGCATCGATCCCAAGGTCATCAACCGCCTCGCCCATGAAGTGATCGAAGCCCAGCAGGCCGGCGCGCAGGTCGCCCTGGTGATCGGCGGCGGCAACATCTTCCGCGGCGCCGGCCTGGCCGCCAGCGGCATGGACCGCGTCACCGGCGACCACATGGGCATGCTGGCCACCGTGATCAACGCGCTGGCGATGCAGGACGCGCTGGAAAAGCTCGGCGCCAAGGTGCGCGTGATGAGCGCGATCAAGATCAACGATGTCTGCGAGGACTTCATCCGCCGCCGCGCGATCCGCCATCTGGAAAAGGGCCGCATCGCGATCTTCGCCGCCGGTACCGGCAATCCGTTCTTCACCACCGACTCGGGCGCGGCACTGCGCGCGATCGAGATCGGCGCCGACCTGCTGCTCAAGGCAACCAAGGTCGACGGCGTGTACGACAAGGACCCGAAGAAGCATTCTGACGCAGTGCGTTACGACAGCCTGACCTACGACCAGGTCATCCTGCAGGGCCTGGAAGTGATGGACACCGCCGCCTTCGCGCTGGCGCGCGACAGCGACCTGCCGCTGCGCATCTTCGGCATGAGCGAGCCCGGGGTGCTGCTGCGCATCCTGCATGGCGAGCAGATCGGCACGTTGGTGCAGGGCCGGAGTTGAGGCCGGGAGTGGGGAATCGGGATTCGGGAATCGCAAAGGCGCGGTCCCGGAGACTGCGCTGACGCCTGACCGATGGCGATGCCGGGCGTGGAGTGGCACCCCAGGTGAACCGGCTGCGCAGGACTCTGCCGGCCGGCAAGTCTCAAAACGCAGTCCCGGCTATAATCTCCGGATTCAGCTCCACACGGATTCCGGCGATGCTCAACCAGATCAAACAAGACGCGCAGACGCGCATGACCAAGAGCATCGATGCTCTGCGCCATTCCCTGACCACCGTGCGCACCGGCCGCGCCTCTCCGGCGCTGCTGGACGGCATCAAGGTCAAGGCCTACGGCACCGACACCCCCCTCAACCAGGTCGCCAGCATCAGCGTCTCCGAAGGCCGCTCGCTGGTCATCAGCCTGTTCGACAAGGGCATGATCAAGGACGTGGAAAAGGCGATCTACGCCTCGGATCTGGGCCTGACCCCGACCGTGGTCGGCACCGTGATCCGTCTGAACCTGCCGCCGCTGACCGAGGAGCGCCGCAAGGAGCTCAGCAAGGCCGTGCATGGCGAGGGCGAAGACAGCAAGGTGGCCATCCGCAACATCCGTCGCGATGCCAACCAGCAGGTCAAGGACCTGCTCAAGGACAAGGCGGTCACCGAGGACGAGGCACGCAGCGCCGAAGACGACATCCAGAAGCTCACCGACAAGGCCATCAAGGATGTGGATGAGGTCGTCAAGGCCAAGGAACAGGAACTGATGACGGTCTGATCGTGGCATCGCCTGCCATGCATCCAGCACCTTCCGCTGCCGCCGTGCCGCGCCACATTGCCATCATCATGGATGGCAACGGGCGTTGGGCGCAGCGTCGGCGGCGTCCGCGCATGATCGGTCATCGCGCCGGCGCGCGTGCGGTCAATCGCACCATCGATTTCTGCCTGGAAAAAGGCGTCTCGGCGCTTACCCTGTTCGCGTTTTCCAGTGAAAACTGGGGCCGTCCGCAGGAGGAAGTCGATGCGCTGATGAAGCTGTTCCTGCATGCGCTCGATCGCGAGGTCGACGAACTGCAGCGGCGCGGCGTGCAGGTGCGCTTCATCGGCGATCGCAGCCGTTTCGCTACGCCGCTGCGCGAACGCATGGCCGCCGCCGAGCGCGTCACCGCCGCCAATGCGCGGCTGGTGCTGAGCATCGCCGCCAGCTATGGCGGCCGCCAGGACATTGCGCTGGCCGCGCGGGCATTGGCCGAAGAAGTGGCCGCCGGCCGCCTGCAGCCGCAGCAGATCGACGAAGCGCTGCTGGCCAGCCGCGTCGCGCTGGCCGATCTGCCGGCGCCGGACCTGTTCATCCGTACCGGCGGCGACACCCGCATCAGCAATTTCCTGCTGTGGCAGCTGGCTTATACCGAACTGTGGTTCACCGAAACCCTGTGGCCGGAGTTCGATGCCGGCGTACTGCAGCAGGCACTGGATGACTATGCCGGGCGCGAACGTCGCTTCGGCCTGACCAGCGCCCAGATCGCCGACAAGGCGACGGAGAGCTCCTCCGCATGACCAAGACCCGCGTGATTGCCGCGCTGATCATGGCGCCGCTCGCCATCTGCGCGATCGTGCTGCTGCCCACGCAATGGCTGGCGGCGCTGGCGGCGATCCTGTTCCTGACCGGCCTGTGGGAGTGGCTCAAGCTCTCCGGCATCGACGACAGCCTGCCGCGTACCGTGCTGCTGATGCTCAATCTGCTGCTGATGGTGCTGATGGTGTGGGCCTCGGCCGGCTCCATGGTGCTGTTCCAGATCGCCGCCCTGGTGGGGGTGGTCTGGTGGCTGCTGGCGCTGCTGTGGCTGCGCTTTTTCACCTTCGGTGCCGATCACGGCAACGGCCAGGCGCGCGCGCTCAAGCTCGCCGCCGGCACCCTGGCGGTCCTGCCGGCGTGGGCTGCGCTGGTGCTGCTGCACGCCAACCCGGACAAGGGCAACCTGTGGCTGCTGACCGCGCTGACCATGGTGTGGGCGGCCGATTCGGGCGCCTATTTCGCCGGCCGCGCGTTCGGCAAGCACAAGCTGGCGCCGCGGGTCAGCCCCAACAAGACCATCGAAGGCCTGCTCGGCGGCATGGTCGCCGGCATCGTGGTCGCCTGCGCATTCGGCTGGCTGGCCGGGCTGACCCTGGCGCACGTGCCGCAGCTGGTGCTGGTCTCGGCGGTGGCGGTGCTGGCCTCGGTGCTGGGCGATCTGTTCGAGAGCCTGCTCAAGCGCCACGCCGGCGCCAAGGACTCGGGTGCGGTGATTCCGGGCCATGGCGGCGTGCTGGATCGTATCGACGGCGTGCTCGCCGCCCTGCCGGTGTTCGCACTCGGCAAGGAAATTCTCGGATTCTAGGCATGGCTGGCTCCCCTCTCCGTCAGGTCGCCGTGTTCGGCGCTACCGGCTCGATCGGTGCGTCGGCACTGGATGTGATCGCCCGTCATCCGCAGCGGCTGCGCGCCAGCGTGCTGTCGGCCGGCAGCAAGGTCGACGAGCTGCTGGCGCTCTGCGTCACCCATCGCCCTGCGCACGCGGTGATCGCCGACCCATCCCTGTATCCGGCACTGCGCGACGGTCTGCGCGCGGCCGGATTGGCCACCCAGGCGCACGCCGGCTCCGACGCCCTGGACGCGCTGGCTGCCAGCGATGCCTGCGACACCGTGGTCGCGGCGATCGTGGGAGCGGCCGGCCTGCCCTCCACGCTTGCCGCGGCCCGCGCCGGCAAGCGCCTGCTGCTGGCCAACAAGGAATCGCTGGTACTGGCCGGCGAGCTGCTGACCCGCACCGCGGCGGCGGCCGGCGCCGAGATCATCCCGATCGACAGCGAACACAGCGCGATCTTCCAGTGTCTGCGGTCCTGCGACGCCAGTCGCGGCGTGCGCCGGGTGATCCTGACCGCGTCCGGCGGGCCGTTCCGCGGCTGGGACCGCGCCGTGCTGAGCGCTGTCACCCCCGCGCAGGCGGTCGCCCATCCCAAATGGTCGATGGGGCCGAAGATCTCGGTGGATTCGGCGACGCTGATGAACAAGGGCCTGGAAGTGATCGAAGCGCATCACCTGTTCGGCCTGCCCGGTGCGCAGATCGATGTGCTGGTGCACCCGCAGAGCCTGGTGCACTCGCTGGTGGAATTCGTCGACGGTTCCACCCTGGCCCAGCTGGGCCTGCCGGACATGCGCACCACGCTGGCGGTCGGCCTGGCGTGGCCGGAGCGGGTCGAGTCCGGGGTTGCCGGGCTGGACCTGCTGACCCAGGGGCGGCTGGATTTCGAGGCGCCGGACACCGCCGCATTTCCGTGCCTGCGCCTGGCCTGGGAGGCGCTGGAGGCCGGTGGAACCGCGCCTGCGATCCTGAACGCGGCCAATGAAGTGGCTGTTTCAGCGTTTCTTCAGGGCCAGGTGGGTTTCCTAGCGATTCCCGCGTTGGTCGAACACACACTGACAACGCTCCCACGGCACAATGCCGACTCCCTCGACACCCTGCTTTCTGCCGATGCGCAAGCGCGGCAGATCACCGAACGCGCCCTCGCCCATCACCGCCTTCATGCCTGATCGATTTACGCAGACGAGTTGCATCCATGGGTGATTTCATCGGTTCGGTCTGGTGGATGATCGTCAGCCTGGGCGTGTTGGTGACCTTCCACGAATTCGGCCACTTCTGGGTCGCGCGCCGCTGCGGCGTCAAGGTGCTGCGCTTTTCGGTGGGCTTCGGCAAACCCCTGTGGATGCGGCGCGACCGTCACGGCACCGAGTTCGTGGTGGCGGCCATCCCGCTGGGCGGCTATGTCAGGATGCTCGACGAGCGCGAAGGCGACGTGCATCCGGCCGAGCAGGACCAGGCCTTCAACCGCAAGACGGTATGGCAGCGCATCGCCATCGTGGCGGCCGGCCCGATCGCCAACCTGCTGCTGTGCATGGCGATGCTGTGGGCGATGTTCGTGGTCGGCAAACAGGATTACTCGGCCACCGTCGGCCGTGCCGATGGCCTGGCCGCCGAAGCCGGCCTGACCCCGGGCGAGCGCATCGTGCGCATCGATGGGCGCGATGTCAGCAGCTGGAGCGATGCCAGCATGCAGCTCACCACCGCGGCGATGGACAAGCGCGATATCCGCGTGCTGACCGCCACCGACGGCGCCGGCAACCGCGAGCACACGCTGCGGCTGTCGCAGCTGCCGGCCGGCTTTGACGAGCGCCGCGTGGCCTCGCTGGCCGGCATCGGCTGGCAGTTCATGCTGCAGCCGCCGGTGGTGGGCCAGGTGGTCGCCGGCTCCGCGGCGCAGGGGCTGCTGCAGCCGGGCGACCGCATCGTGGCCATCGACGGCCAGCCGATCCGCTCGGCCGACGAGATTCCGGCCCAGCTGCAGGCACTGGGCGCGCAGGGCGGTACCGGCATGATCGAGGTCGCGCGCGGCGAAGACCGGCTGGCGCTGGAAATCGCCCCGCGCCGGTCGCCGCAGGGCCAGTGGCTGCTGGGCGTGGGATTTGCGGCGGCGCAGGCGCCGGCCTACGACAGCCGCCAGCAGTACGGCGTGTTCGCCGCGGTGCCGGCGGCGATCCGTGAAACCGGCCGGATGACCGCCGATTCGCTGGGCATGATGAAGCGCATGCTGACCGGCCAGGCCTCGGTCAAGAACATCTCCGGACCGGTCACGATCTCGCGCGCGGCCAACGCCTCGGCCGAACGCGGGCTCGACTGGTTCCTGTATTTCCTCGGATTGCTGTCGCTCAGCCTGGCGATCATCAACCTGATGCCGATCCCGATCTTGGACGGTGGGCATCTGCTGTATTACCTTATCGAGTTGGTCAAGGGCAGCCCGATCAGCGAACGGGCCATGATTGCCGGGCAATATGTCGGCCTGGCGGTCCTGGCCGGGCTGATGGGACTGGCGTTCTACAACGACATCCTCGGCCTGGTTCCACGATGAAGCTGCTCCACTCTTTCCGCCTGTTGTCGTCGTCATACGTCGGCATCCAGCAACACCCGAAATCGACTCCAACCGGATGTGACATGACGCGTCTTCCCACTCGCCGCCTGCTTGCCCTCGCTCTTGCCGCCGGCCTCAGCCTGCCAGTCGTTGCCCTGGCCGCAGAGCCGTTCGTTGCCAGCGACATCCGCGTCGACGGCCTGCAGCGCATCGCCTCCGGCACCGTGTTCACCTATCTGCCGGTGAACCGCGGCGACACCGTGGACGATGCCAAGGTCGCCGACTCGATCCGTGCGCTGTACCGCACCGGCTTCTTCGAGGACGTGCAGCTGGATCGCCAGGGCAACATCCTGGTGATCACCGTGAAGGAGCGTCCGGCGATCAACAAGCTCACCGTGACCGGCAACAAGGACATCAAGTCCGAGGAGCTGCTCAAGGGCCTGGGCGACATCGGCCTGACCGAAGGCGGCACCTTCGATCGCCTGAGCCTGGACCGCGTGACCCAGGAACTGACCCGCCAGTACAACAACCGCGGCAAGTACAACGTCGAGATCACCCCGACGGTGAGCCCGCTGGACCGTAACCGCGTGGATGTGGCGATCGCGATCAAGGAAGGCAAGGCGGCCAAGATCCGCCACGTCAACCTGATCGGCACCGAGAAGTTCGCCAACGAGGACATCCTGGAGAACTGGGAGTCCAAGGAGCACAACTGGGCCTCGTGGTACCGCCGCGACGACCAGTACTCCAAGGAAAAGATGTCCGGCGACCTGGAGAAGCTCAACTCCTGGTACCTGGACCGCGGCTACGTGGACTTCAGCATCGACTCCACCCAGGTGTCGATCAGCCCCGACAAGCGCGACATGTTCGTCAGCGCCGGCGTCACCGAGGGCGAGCAGTACAAGATTTCCGAGATCAAGGTCACCGGCGACACCGTGCTGCCGCAGGCGGACATCGAGCGTCTGGTCATCCCCAAGGCCGGCGACATCTTCTCGCGTGCGCTGCTGGAGTACACCTCCGATGCGATCACCAACACGCTGAGCAACGTCGGTTACGCGTTCGCCAAGGTCAACCCGATCCCGACCCCGAACCGCGAGGACCGCACCGTTGCGGTGAACCTGCAGGTGGTGCCGGGCCCGCGCGTGACCGTGCGCCGCATCCTGTACAAGGGCAATAGCCGCACCTCCGATGAGGTGTTGCGCCGCGAAATGCGCCAGTTCGAAAATACCTGGTACTCGCAGGCGGCGATCGACCGTTCCAAGATCCGCCTGCAGCGCCTGGGCTACTTCGAGAGCGTGGACGTGGAAACGCCGGCGGTGCCGGGCAGCAACGACCAGGTCGACGTGGTCTACAACGTCAAGGAAACCACCTCCGGCAGCTTCGTGTTCGGCCTGGGTTATTCGCAGAGCTTCGGTGTGACCACCTCGGTGCAGTTGTCGCAGAACAACTTCCTCGGCGGCGGCAACCGGGTGGCGGTGGAAGCCTCGCGCAGTAGCTACCAGCAGCGCTACGCGTTCTCCTATACCAACCCGTTCTTTACCGACGACGGCGTGTCGCTGGGCTACAACCTGTCGTGGCGCTCGCTGGACTACTCGGACTTCAACACCGCGCAGTACAACAGCAAGAATGGCTCGGCGCAGGTGGTGTTCGGCGTGCCGATCACCGAGAACGACACCGTCTCGGCGATGGTCGGCATCGACAGCAACCAGATCAACACGTTCCAGGGCCAGACCCCGCAGGCGATCATCGACTACATCGATGCGGTCGGCACACGCACCTTCCATGCCTGGCGCACCGAGCTGGGTTGGGCACGCGACACCCGCAACGACTTCTTCATGCCGACCCGCGGCATGTACCAGCGCGTCGGCCTGGAGACTACCCTGCCCGGCTCCACGGTCGAGTACTACAAGCTCAACTACCAGATCTCCAACTATTGGCCGATCATCCCGGCGATCGTGTTGAACACCCGCTTCGAGCTGGGCTATGGCGACAGCTACGGCAATGACAGCACGCGCGTGGTGACCGACGCCAATGGCGTGTCGCGCACCATCACCGCCACCGGCCTGCCGTTCTACGAGAACTTCTACGCCGGCGGTACCAATTCGGTACGCGGCTTCGAGGACAACACGCTGGGTCCGCGTTCGGAACGGACGGTGAACTATTCGCGCGGCCAGCCGCTGGGTGGTTCGTTCAAGACCGTCGGTTCGGTGGAAATGTATTTCCCGAAGCTGTTCGACAGCCCGTCGGCACGCGTATCGGCGTTCTTCGACTTCGGTAACGTCTACAACGGCGTGGACAACTTCAAGGCCAACGAGCTGCGTGCGTCCACCGGCGTGGCGCTGTTGTGGCGCGCACCGGTCGGCCCCATCTCGATCAGCTACGCGTTCCCGCTGAAGAAGGAAGACAACGACGAGATCGAACGTCTGCAGTTCACCTTCGGCGGCCAGTTCTAACAGCCAACGGCAACAAAAAGGCGGCCCGCGCGTGCGGGCCGCCCGTGTATCGCAGGTGGAGTGTCGGCCGGTCAGAACCAGCTGTCGAACCAGGTGGACACGGTGTTGGACAGGCAGCTGGCGATGTCGCCGGCAGGCAGGCTGAGACACTGCAGCTGCTGCTCACCGATCGCCTTGCCCTGCTCGATATCGAAGGATTGGGCCGATGCACTCGCGACCGCGCCCATCATGACCAGACCACCAAGGATGGAAAGAACGGTTTTCATATGCTTGCTCCTGGATTCGCCGCTTGATTGCGACAGGACCCTAGATACGCAGGCTTTGTTGGGAACTGTTTAATGGTGTTTTTTCCCCGTTAAAGCGGCGCTCCCACATTTACAAGAGGTTCACCCCGATGCGCTTGACCGCCAGTGCAATTGCCGAACAATTTGGGTTGACCGTCGTTGGCGATGGCGCCGTCGAAGTCAGTGGCGTCGCCACCCTGGCGCATGCCGGCGCCGGGCAACTGAGCTTTTTGTCCAATCCGCGCTACCGGCCGCAACTGGGCCAGAGCCAGGCGGCCGTGGTGGTCCTGCGCGCCGACGATGCGGCGGATGCACGCGGCACCGCGCTGGTCGCCAAGGATCCCTATACCGCCTTTGCCAAGATCGCGGCCTTGTTCGACGTGGCGCCGGTGCGCGAACCGGGGATCCACCCTTCCGCGGTGATCGATCCCAGCGCACAGGTTTCGCCGAACGCCCACGTCGGCCCGTTCGTCAGCATCGGTGCGCGCAGCCGCGTGGGCGATGGCTGCGTGATCGGCACCGGCAGCATCATCGGCGAAGACTGCGTGGTCGAGGACGGCAGCGAGCTGCTCGCCCGCGTCACCCTGGTCACCCGGGTGCGCCTGGGCAAGCGCGTGCGTATCCATCCCGGTGCGGTGATCGGCGCCGACGGCTTCGGCCTGGCGATGGATGCCGGGCACTGGATCAAGGTCCCGCAACTGGGCGGCGTGGTGATCGGCGACGACTGCGAGATCGGCGCCAACACCTGCATCGACCGCGGTGCACTGGAAGACACCGTGCTGGAAGAAGACGTGCGCGTGGATAACCTGGTGCAGATCGCGCACAACTGCCACATCGGCGCGCATAGCGCCATCGCCGGCTGTACCGGGATCGCCGGCAGCGCCAAGATCGGTCGTTACTGCCTGCTCGGCGGGCATGTCGGCGTGGTCGGGCATCTGGAGATCTGCGACAAGGTGGTGATCACCGGCAAGTCGGTAGTGCGCAATTCCATCCATGAGCCGGGCGAGTATTCGTCCGGCACCCCTCTCACCGACAATCGCACGTGGCGCAAGAATGCCGCGCGCTTCAAACAACTCGATGTGCTGGCAAGGCGCATCCTGGCTGTGGGCAAGGAGAAAGAATGAGTCACCCCACTTACGAGCTGCCGATCGACGTCAACCAGATCCAGACGCTGATCCCGCACCGCTACCCGTTCCTGCTGATCGACCGGGTCATCGAGCTCGACCTGGATGCCAAGCGCATCGTCGGGCAGAAGAACGTCAGCATCAACGAGCCATTTTTTCAGGGCCATTTCCCCACCCGCCCGGTGATGCCCGGCGTGCTGATCATCGAGGCACTGGCGCAGGCCGGTGGCGTGATGACCCAGCTCGGCCTGGGGCGCGACGCGCTGTCCAAGCTGTTCTACATGGTCAAGGTCGACAACGCCCGCTTCAACAAGCAGGTGGTGCCGGGCGACGTGCTGATGCTGGAAGTGCAGATGAAGCGCCTGATCCGCAACATGGGATGCTATTACGGCGAGGCCAAGGTCAACGGCGAAGTCGTGGCCAGTGCCGAAGTCATGTGCGCCGGCGCCAAGGAATAACCGTTTTGGAGGTGAGACACGATGCGTGATCAAGCACCCTTGATTCATCCCACCGCCGTCATCGATCCGTCGGCGCAACTGGCCAGCGATGTGCGCGTGGGCGCGTTTTCGCTGATCGGCGCCGATGTGCAGATCGATGCGGGCACTGAGGTGGGGCCGCATTGCTCGATCCACGGCCCGACCCGGATCGGCCGCAACAACCGTTTCATCGGCCACGCCGCGATCGGCGGCGAACCGCAGGACAAGAAGTACGCCGGCGAGCGCACCGAACTGGTGATCGGCGACGGCAACGTGATCCGCGAATTCGTCACCATCAATCGCGGCACTGGTGGCGGCGGTGGCATCACCGTGGTTGGCAACGACAACTGGATGCTGGCCTACACCCACGTGGCGCACGACTGCCATGTCGGCAACCACTGCGTGTTCTCCAACAACACCACGCTGGCCGGCCACGTCACCGTGGGCGACTACGTGATCATCAGCGGCTTTGCCGGCGCGCATCAGTTCTGCCGGATCGGCGCGCACGCCTTCCTGGGCATGGGCGCGCTGACCAACGGCGACGTGCCGCCGTTCACCATGGTCGGCAGCGAATCGCTGGGCCGCCCGCGCGGCATCAACAGCGAAGGGCTCAAGCGGCGCGGCTTCGATGCCGAGCGCATCACTGCGATCAAGCGCGCCTACCGCACGCTATACGTCGCCGGCCTGCCGCTGGCCGAAGCCAAACTGCAACTGGCCGAACAGGCCAAGAGCAGCGAAGACGTGCGCGGACTACTCGAGTTCATCGAGGCGGCGGAAAGGCCGTTGTTGCGATGACGGCCGGGATTCGGGATTCGGGATTGGGGATGCAAAGCGTCCACACCACACCGGGCGAAGTCGTGCACGACGCGCTGGCCAATCCCCAATCCCCAATCCCCAATCTCCGCTCTCCACGCATTGCGCTGATCGCCGGCGAAGCCTCCGGCGACATCCTGGGTGCGGGCCTGATCGAACAGCTGCGGCGCCGCTATCCGGGTGCTGAATTCGTCGGCATCGGTGGCGATGCGATGCGTGGTGCCGGCTGCCAGACCTGGTTCGATGCCAGCGAACTGGCGGTGATGGGGCTGACCGAAGTGCTGCAGCATCTGCCGCGGCTGTTGAAGCTGCGCCGCGCCTTCCGCGAGCGGGTGCTGGCGTGGAAGCCGGACGTGTTCATCGGCATCGACGCACCCGATTTCAATCTGTCGGTCGAGCGCTGGCTCAAGCAGCGCGGCGTGCGCACCGTGCATTACGTCAGCCCGTCGGTCTGGGCCTGGCGCGAGAAGCGTGCGGAAAAGATCGGCGCCAGCGCCGACCTGGTGCTGTGCCTGTTTCCGATGGAACCGCCGATCTATGCCAGGCACGGCATCGATGCGCGCTTTGTCGGCCACCCGATGGCCGACGACATCGCCTACCAGGCCGATCGCGCAGCCGCACGCGCCAAGCTGGGCCTGTCCGCTTCCAGCACGGTGCTGGCGGTGTTGCCCGGCAGCCGGCATGGTGAAATCAGCAAGCTCGGCGATACCTTCTTCCAGGCGGCCTGGCTGGTGTCCGAGCACCTGCCCAACCTGCACGTGCTGGTGCCCGCGGCCAACCCCGGCTGCAAGCAGCTGCTGGCCGAACAGTTGTCGCGGTCGTCGCTGCCGGTGCTGCGTTCGCACCTGCTCGATGGCCAGGCGCGCACCGCGATGCTGGCCGCCGACGTGGTGCTGCTGGCGTCGGGCACCGCCACGCTGGAGGCGATGCTGGTCAAGCGCCCGATGGTGGTCGGCTACAAGGTCGCCCCGCTCACCTACCGCATCGTCAAGACGCTGGGCCTGCTCAAGGTCAACCGCTACGCGCTACCCAACATCCTGGCCAACGACGATCTCGCCCCCGAGCTGATGCAGGACGACTGCACCCCGGAACGGCTGTGCGTGGCCCTGCTGGACTGGTTCAAGCACCCGGAAAAGGTCGCCGCCCTGCAACCGCGCTATCTCGCCCTGCACGCCGAACTGCGCCGCGACGCATCGGCACGCGCAGCCGATGCGGTGGCTGGGCTGCTGGAGGGCCGGGATTCGGGAGTGGGGATTGGGGATTCGGCAGGAGCAAAAGCGTGAAGATCATCGCTGCGGGCGCTCAAGCCGAGGCGCGCCAGTCGCCCTTGTTCGGCCAATCCCAAATCCCGAATGCCGAATCCCGGCGTTTGATCGCCGGTGTCGACGAAGCGGGCCGCGGCCCGCTTGCCGGGCCGGTGGCGGTGGCGGCGGTGGTGTTCGACCCGAGCAAGCCGCGCATCAACGGGCTGGACGATTCCAAGCAGCTGAGCGCGCAGCGGCGCGAGCAGTTGTATGCGCGCATCGTCGATCGGGCGCTGGCGTGGTCGGTGGTGCTGATCGACAGCGAGGAGATCGACCGCATCAACATCTACCAGGCGACCATGCTGGGCATGCGGCGTGCGGTGGAGGGCGTGGCGCATGTGGCCGGGTTTGCGCGCATCGACGGCAACCGGGTGCCCAAGGGCCTGCCCTGCCCGGCCGAGGCATTGATCGGCGGCGATGCGCTCGATCGCGCCATCATGGCCGCCTCGATCGTGGCCAAGGTCACCCGCGACCGCCTGATGCACGCCCTGCACGCCCAGCATCCGGAATACCGCTTCGACCAGCACAAGGGCTACGCCACGCCAGTGCATCTGGCCGCGCTGCGCAGCCACGGACCCTGCCCGCAGCACCGCCGCAGCTTCGCCCCGGTGCGGCGTGCGTTGGGCATCGAGGCGACGCAGTCGCCGTGGGACGTGCCCTGCGCGGCCCCGGCCGATGACCTGCTGCTGGCCGACTGACCGACCGCCCTCCAGGTGAACCTGGAACGGTAATGGCGTCCTCCCATCGCTTGGCGCGCATGCCGCCGCTGCGGCCATGGCCTGGAGCGTCGCGTCCCGCACACGCAGCCCCGCACGCCTGCCGATCCGCGCAATCGCCACCGTCGCGCTGCGCGCAGCTAGCCAAAGCCTGAATCGGCCGCACCGCCCAGCCCCCGTGGCAGCTGGCCGCGGCCCTGCGCCGGCGCTGTCAAGCCTTGTTCGACCCGACCACGCTCGCTACCCTGACCACGCATTATTCCGGTCTCGCATGTCCACTTCCCGCTTCGTCCATCTGCACGTCCACACCGAGTTCTCGCTGGCGGATTCCACCATCCGTGTGCCCGAGAAACCGGATCAGGCTGACCCGAAAAAGGCCAAGCAGGCCAACCTGCTGAGCCGCGCGGTCGAACTCGACATGCCCGCGCTGGCAGTCACCGACCTCAACAACCTGTTCGCGCTGGTCAAGTTCTACAAGGCCGCTGAAGGCGTGGGCATCAAGCCGATCGCCGGCGCCGACGTGATGATCGCCACCCCGGACATGACGCCCTGGCGCATGACCCTGCTGTGCCGGGACCGCGAAGGCTACCTGAGCCTGTCGCGCCTGCTGACCCGCGCCTGGATGGAAGGCCACCGCCCCGAAGGCGGCGTGGCGATCCACCCGGAGTGGCTGCAGAGCGGCCACGCCAACCTGTTCGCCCTGGCCGGGCGCGACAGCCTGGCCGGGCGCCTGTTCGGCGAGGGCCGCGCCGACCTGGCCGAGCAGCAACTGGCCGACTGGCAGCGCGTGTTCGGCGATGGCCTGCACCTGGAACTGACCCGCACCGGGCGCGAAGGCGAGGAACGCTTCAACCAGTTCGCGCTGCATGCGGCCGGTGTGCGCGGCCTGCCGGTGGTGGCTAGCAACGATGTGCGCTTCCTGTACGCCAGCGACTTCAATGCCCACGAGGCGCGGGTGTGCATTTCCTCCGGCCGCGTGCTCGACGATCCCAAACGTCCGCGCGAGTACAGCGACCAGCAATACCTGAAGTCCGGCGACGAAATGGCCGCGCTGTTCGCCGACGTGCCCGACGCGATCGACAACACGCTGGCGCTGGCACAGCGCTGCAACATCGAGATGCGCCTGGGCACCTACTTCCTGCCCGCCTACCCGGTGCCGGAAGACGAGACGCTGGACAGCTGGATCCGCAGCCAGTCGCGCGCGGGCCTGGCCGCACGCCTGGAAAAGAACCCGATCGCGCCCGGCAAGACCCGCCAGGACTATGTCGACCGGCTGGAATTCGAGCTGGACACCATCATCAAGATGGGCTTCCCCGGCTACTTCCTGATCGTGGCCGACTTCATCCAGTGGGGCAAGAACCAGGGCATTCCGATCGGCCCGGGCCGCGGTTCCGGTGCCGGCTCGCTGGTGGCCTGGGCGCTGCAGATCACCGATCTGGATCCGCTGCCGTACAACCTGCTGTTCGAGCGCTTCCTCAACCCGGAACGCGTGTCGATGCCCGACTTCGACATCGACTTCTGCATGGATCGCCGCGACGAGGTGATCGACTACGTGGCGCGCAAGTACGGCCGCGACCGGGTCAGCCAGATCATCACCTACGGCACCATGGCGGCCAAGGCGGTGGTGCGCGACGCCGGACGCGTGCTCGGCTTCAGCTACGGTCTGGTCGACAGCGTCGCCAAGCTGATCCCCAACATCCTGGGCATCACCCTCAAGGATGCGATGGGCGAAGGCAAGGACTCGGAGATGGCCTCGCCGGACCTGATCCAGCGCTACCAGGTCGAAGACGACGTACGCGACCTGATGGATCTGGCCCGTCAGCTCGAGGACCTCACCCGCAACGCCGGCAAGCACGCCGGCGGCGTGGTGATCGCGCCCGAGCCGCTCTCCGAGTTCTGCCCGCTGTTCGCCGAACACGACCAGGACGGACGCGGCAAGAACCAGGTCACCCAGTTCGACAAGGACGACGTCGAAGCGGTCGGCCTGGTCAAGTTCGACTTCCTCGGCCTGCGCACGCTGACCATCATCGACTGGGCGGTCAAGGCGATCAACGTGCGCCACGCACGCGCCGGCATCGACCCGGTCGACATCAGCGCCATTCCGCTCGACGATGCCCCCACCTACAAGGGCGTATTCGCCTCGGGCAATACCGGCGCGGTGTTCCAGTTCGAATCCTCGGGCATGCGCCGCCTGCTCAAGGACGCGCGCCCGGACCGTTTCGAAGACCTGATCGCGCTGGTGTCGCTGTACCGCCCCGGCCCGATGGACCTGATCCCGGACTTCAACGCGCGCAAGCACGGCCAGCAGGAGATCGTCTACCCGGATCCGCGCACCGAAGTCATCCTCAAGGACACCTACGGCATCATGGTGTACCAGGAGCAGGTGATGCAGATGGCGCAGATCGTCGGCGATTATTCGCTGGGCGGCGCCGACCTGCTGCGCCGCGCGATGGGCAAGAAGGTGCCGGCCGAAATGGCCAAGCACCGCGAGATCTTCCGCGAAGGCGCGGCCAAGGGCGGAGTGAGCGCGGCCAAGGCCGACGAAATCTTCGACCTGATGGAGAAGTTCGCCGGCTACGGCTTCAACAAGTCGCACGCCGCCGCCTACGCGCTGGTCAGCTACCAGACCGCCTGGCTGAAACGGCATTACCCGGCCGAATTCATGGCCGCGACGCTGTCCTCGGACATGGACAACACCGACAAGGTGGTGGGCTTTCTCGACGAGGTGCGCAATCTTGGCCTGACCGTCAAGCCACCGCGCGTCAACGAGTCGGCCTACATGTTCGAGGCCGCCAGCCCGGACACCATCCAGTACGGCCTGGGCGCGATCAAGGGTGTCGGCCAGGGCGCCTGCGAGGCGATCGTCGAAGAACGCCAGCGCGGCGGCCCCTACACCACCTTGCTGGATTTCTGCACGCGCGTGGGCACCGCCAAGCTCAACCGGCGCACGCTGGAAGCGATGATCAACGCCGGCGCGATGGACGGGCTGGGCAAGAACCGCGCCTCGCTGATGCTGCAGCTGCCGGAAGTGGTCAAGGCCACCGAGCAGCTGGCGCGCGAACGCGCCTCGGGCCAGAACTCGCTGTTCGGCGGGCCGGACCCGAGCGCGCCGGCGCTGCGTCTGGACCTGCCCGAAAGCAAGGAATGGCCGCTGGGCCAGTTGCTCACCGGCGAGCGCGAAACGCTGGGCTTCTATCTCAGCGGTCACCCGTTCGACCCGCACCGCGACGAAGTGCGCGAGCTGGTCGGCTGCGACCTGGGCGCGCTGGAGAAGATCCTCGCCTCGCAACAACGCGGCGGTGGCGGCGGTGGCGATGGCGAAAAGCGCGCCTGGCGCCCGGAAGTCAGCGCGATCCTGGCCGGCCAGGTGATCGGCGTGCGGCGCAAGGGCGACAGCCAGGTATTCGTGCAGCTCGAAGACGGCCGTGGCCGGGTCGAATGCAGCGCGTTCTCCGATGCGATGGCCGAGTTCGGGCATCTGCTCACCCGCGACCGCATCCTGATCGTCAAGGGCGGCCTGCGCGAGGACGAATTCAACGGCGGCTACAGCCTGCGCATCCGCCAATGCTGGGACTACGAGCAGATCTGCGCCGACCACGCGCAGCGCCTGTCGCTGCGCCTGGACCTGCGCGAGAAACAGGCCTGGAAGCGCATCGACGCGCTGCTGGCCAAGCACCGCCCCGGCAAGACCCCCCTGCGCCTGGACCTGCTGCTGCGCGCCCCGACCGGCGGCGTGGCCGGCATGCTCGACCTCAACGGCAGCCACTCGGTGCGGATCGACCAGCAGCTGATGGACAACCTGCGCGCCGACCCCGCGGTGCGGACCTTGAAGATCAAGTACAGCCCTCCGTGGGCTTGAGGGGCGGGGATTGGACATTCGGGATTCGGGGTTGGCAACAGCAGCCCGGACGCAGCAGCGCCGCTGTTGCCAATCCCGAATCCCCACTCCCGAATCCCTGCCGTGCATCCGAACGGCCCCGTACGGGTCGAAGGCAGCGCTTCAGCTACACTCCCCGCCTTACGTCGACGACACCACTGCATGAATCCTAACTACCTCGACTTCGAGCAACCCATCGCCGATCTGGAAGCAAAGATCCAGGAACTGCGCAAGGCCAGCACCGGTCCTGCAGTCAACGTGGACACCGAGGTGCGTGCGCTGCGCGACAAGCTGCGCGTGCGTACCGCACAGATCTTCCGCGACCTGTCGGCCTGGCAGGTCTCGCAGCTGGCGCGCCATCCGCAGCGCCCGTACACGCTGGACTACATCAACACCATCTGCGACGAATTCCAGGAACTGGCCGGCGACCGCGCCTATGCCGACGACAAGGCGATCGTCGGTGGCCTGGGCCGTATCGATGGCCGCGCGGTGGTGATCATCGGCCATCAGAAGGGCCGCGACACCAAGAGCAAGGTCGCCCGCAATTTCGGCATGCCGCGCCCGGAGGGCTACCGCAAGGCGCTGCGCCTGATGAAGCTGGCCGAGCGTTTCCGCCTGCCGCTGCTGACCTTCATCGACACCCCGGGCGCCTACCCGGGCATCGGCGCCGAAGAGCGCGGCCAGTCCGAAGCGATCGCGCGCAACCTGCTGGAGATGGCCGAACTGAAGATCCCGGTGATCTGCACCGTGATCGGCGAAGGCGGCTCCGGCGGCGCGCTGGCGATCGGCGTGGGCGACCGCACCTTGATGCTGGAATACGGCACCTATTCGGTGATTTCGCCCGAAGGCTGCGCCTCGATCCTGTGGAAGGACGCGGCCAAGGCCAAGGACGCGGCCGAGCAGCTCGGCTTGACCGCCAAGCGCCTGAAAGGCCTGGGCCTGGTCGACAAGGTGATCCGCGAACCCACCGGCGGCGCGCATCGCAATCCCGAGCAGATGGGCAAGCGCCTCAAGGCGGTGCTGCTCAACGAGCTGGAAGCGCTGGAAAAGCTGCCGGTCGAGGGCCTGCTGCAGCGTCGTTACGAGCGCCTGCGCAGCTACGGCGCCTACGAAGGCAACTGATCGGAGGTCTGCCGGGGCGATGGTGCTGCACGCAGCATTGCCAGCCAGCAAGACGATTGCCCACCATGGAAGGACCTGTTCGGATATGAGCCCGCTACTTCTGCTGTCGCTGGTATTGCAGGCCGCCTGCTGCGTACACGTGGTGCGCAGCGGCCGCCCGCTGTACTGGATCTTCATCCTGCTGGCGTTTTCGTTGCTGGCGGTCCTGGTCTACGTGTGCGTGGCGGTGATCCCGGACCTGCGCAACGACCCGACGGCGCGCCGTGGCCTGCGCAAGGTGCGTCAGCGCATCGATCCGCAACGCGAACAACGCGACGCATCGCGCCAGCTGGATGTGGCCGACACTCCCGAGAATCGCCGTCGCCTCGCGCAGACGCTGCTGGAACAGGGTGACTACGCGCGTGCCGCCGAGCTGTATCAGGGCGCGCTGCGCGGCATCTACCAGGACGATCCGGACCTGATGCTGGGCCTGGCCAAGGCCCAATACGGGCTGGGCCAGGCCGCAGACACACGCAAGACGTTGGACGCGTTGATCACGGCCAATCCGAATTTCCGTTCGCACGACGGGCACCTGCTGTACGCGCGCGCAGTCGAAGACAGCGGCAGCATCGACGAGGCGCTGCACGAATACGAGACGCTTGCGCAAGGCTATCCGGGCGAAGAAGCACGCGTGCGTTATGCGCAGCTGTTGTTGCGCGCCGCGCGCCCGCAAGACGCCAGGGCCGTCTTCGAGCAGGTGCTGCGCCACGCAGCCGCCTCCCCCAAGCATTACCAGCGCGAGCAGCGCGCCTGGATCGACCTGGCGCGCAAGGGGCTGAGCGAGCTCGGCGCCCAGGCGTGATCGCCGCCTGACGCGATACTCAAGCGGTGAAACACGGATGGTGAGAGCACCGTGTTCCCAGAAGACTGGTACGCAACGATAGAGTGCCGCGATGCCCAGAAAGCCTGGGATGGCGTCAAGCCTGAAGGCCCGGATCGATCACCTGCTGCAATCGTCGATGCAGCCGTTTCGCAATCGCGCCCTGGCGGAAATCCCTCGACCATCCGCGCCACATCACCGCCGTGCTGCGCAAACACGCCAGCGACGACCGGCGCATCCGGCAAGCGCAGGCACTGCCCGAGTGTTGTGTCAGAACGGCTTGGCCAGCACCAGCCAGATCACCCCGACCAGCAACACCACCGGCACTTCATTGAACAGCCGCAATGCGCGGCCGCTGGGCAGGCTGCGGCCCTGATCCACGCCCTTCAACCAGCGCCCGGCCACGATGTAATGCGCCAGGATCAAGGCCACCGCAAACAGTTTTGCGTGCAGCCAGCCTCCGGCCACCATCGTCGGGAAATCCGGAATCACCCGATAGCCCTGCCACAGCACCGCGCCCAGCAGCAGCGCCAGCCCCAGCATGCTGTGGCCGAATTTGTAGAGGCGGCGCCCCATCAGCACCAGGCGCGTGCGCACCGCAGGCTCGGCACCGGCTTCGGCGATATTGACCAGGATGCGTGGCAGGTAGAACACCGCCGCCATCCACGCAGTGACGAACAACAGATGGAAGGTCTTGATCCACAGGTACAGGGTCATGTGCTGGCTTCGCTGGCTGGCGTAGGATGGCCCGCATTTTCACCTATCCGCCGACGCGAAAGCACCTGACGTCCATGTCCGAACCCGACGACAAGCAGTACGACGCCCACTATTTCCGCCGCTGGTACCGGGATGCCGGGCTGGCCGACCCTGCGCGCCTGCGACGCAAGGTCGCACTGGCGGTGAGCCAGGCCGAGTACTACCTGGAGCGCCCGGTCCGCAGCGTGCTGGATATCGGCTGCGGCGAGGCGGCCTGGCGCGCGCCATTGCTGGCGTTACGCCCCAAGCTGAGCTATCTGGGCTTCGACAGCAGCGCCTATGCGGTGCAGCGTTACGGACGCAGCCGGCAGATCCACCCTGCCCGCTTCGGCGATTTCGCCTGGCTGCGCCCGTGCGCGCCGGTGGATCTGCTGATCTGCTCGGACGTGCTGCATTACGTGCCCACGCGCGAGTTCAACCAGGGCCTGCCGGGGTTGGCCGAGATGTGCGCGGGCGTGGCGTTTCTGGAGACCTTCGCCGAAGAGGATGCCTTCGAAGGCGACCACGATGGTTTTCAGGCGCGGCCGGCGCGCTGGTATCGGCGCCGCTTCGCCAGCGTGGGGTTTGCTGCGCTCGGCTCGCACTGCTGGTTGTCGCCGCAGTTGGCCGATGAGGCGGCTGCGCTGGAGCGCGGCTGAGCAGGACGCTGGCCGGTTGAGGCACGCACGGCGAGTGGCTTCGCCGCGTCTCCTCACCCCCCCCCTCTCCCGCAGGAGAGGGGCTTTAGTTCACGCATCCCTCTGCGCAGGCTGAGCGGCTTCATTCCCTTCTCCCGCCGGGAGAGGGTGCCCCGTAGGGGCGGATGAGGGTACGTGCGAAGCCTGGTGGAGATCGAGCGCTGATGAGGGTTGAGTGCACTGGGCTTTGCCGCGCACCTCACCCATCCCTGCCCTGCAGGAAAGAGGACGCGTCCAGCAGCCATAGGGTTCTGCGACGAACGCGCGCTTTCGGCTCGCGCAGCCATCCAAAGAATTATCACCAACGGCACACCAAATGGCAGCAAATCAGGCCGCTGACGCCTGCCATAAGTCGTATGACAGCCTCTACCGTCCGCAGCCCCATTAAGGTGCAAATGCGCCAAAGGGGGTATGCTGCGCGGCAGCAAAGAGCCGCACGGATGGGTGGAATGCTTTATCAACTGCACGAGCTGACCCGCAATCTGCTAGCCCCTTGGGTGCACCAGGCCCAGGCGAACGCCAAGATGTTCTCCGACCCCGACAGTCTGTGGGCCTCGCTCCCGGGCGCCGAACGCATGGCGGCCAGCAATGAGCTGTTCCATCGCCTGGGCAAGGAATACGAAAAGCCGGCCTGGGCGCTCGACGATGTCGAGGTCGACGGCCATTCGTTGCCGATCATCGAACGCGAGGTGCTGAGCAAGCCTTTCTGCCGTCTGCTGCGCTTCAAGCGTTTCAGCGACCATGTCGAGCTGATCGGCACGATGAAGCAGCAGCCGGCCGTGCTGGTGGTGGCGCCCTTGTCCGGCCACCACGCCACCCTGTTGCGCGACACCGTGCGCACCCTGCTGCGCAACCACAAGGTCTATGTCACCGACTGGGTCGATGCGCGCATGGTGCCGCTGGAAGCCGGCGCCTTCCGGCTCGAGGACTACATCAGCTACATCCAGGAGTTCATCCGTCACATCGGCGCCGAGCGCCTGCATGTGGTGAGCGTGTGTCAGCCCACCGTGCCGGTGCTTGCGGCGGTGTCGCTGATGGCCTCCAACGACGAACCCACGCCGCGCTCGCTGGTGATGATGGGCGGGCCGATCGATGCGCGCCGCAGTCCGACCCAGGTCAACAACCTGGCCACCGAAAATGGCATCGAGTGGTTCCAGAACAACCTGATCCACACCGTGCCGTTCCCGTATCCGGGCCACGGCCGGCAGGTGTATCCGGGCTTCCTGCAGCATGCCGGCTTCCTGTCGATGAACCCCAACCGGCACGTGATGTCGCATTGGGATTTCTACACGGATCTGGTCAAGGGCGACCTGCAGGACGCGCAGGCGCATCGGCAGTTCTACGACGAATACAACGCCGTGCTCGACATGCCGGCCGAGTATTACCTGGACACCATTCGCGTGGTGTTCCAGGACTTCCTGCTGCCGCAGGGCAAGTGGAAAGTGGATGGCCAGCTGGTCAAGCCGTCGGCGATCCGCAATACCGCACTGCTCAGCATCGAAGGCGAACTGGACGATATCGCCGGCCTTGGTCAGACCGAAGCGGTGCACGATCTGTGCACCGGGATCGACGCGGCGCATCGTCGTCATCTGGTGGTGGAAGGTGCCGGTCACTACGGCATCTTCAGCGGCCGTCGCTGGCGCGAAGTGGTGTATCCGCAGGTGCGCGAATTCATCGCTCGCTACGATGCCGACCCGGTCGGCAGCCGCGACCCCGCCACCGTCACCCCGATCCGCAAGCGCGGCAAGCGCGCCTGATCGGCCGACAAAAACGCCCCTTGATCGAGACCGATCAAGGGGCGTTTTTTTATGCGCGGATTTTTGGTTCGCGTAAAGACAGCGCACTGCGTGGCAAGGTGCGTGGCGCCCGCACAAGACAGTTTGCCGGTCGCTTTATTGAAACTGCTTGCCACCACACACACCGACCATCTTCGATGGTCCTTGCCTGCTCACCGTCGCGGGACCTTACGCGGCACGGATGCCGCGTAAGAGCCTACACGGACGTACTTGCGGCGTGTCCTGCGATGGTGGGCGGGCAAGGGCCTGCAGCCAAGCTGCAGATCAAACGCTACGCGGCTAACACCAGGCCTTCGCGCAGCAACGTCGGTCGAGTGCAGTCAAACGCTCGGTTCGTCGAGCGCGCGGTGCCCTCGCCGCTCGCGGGACACGCCGTGAATCCGTCCCTGGAGGCTCCTCAGCGGCATCCATGCCGCTGAGGGTCCCGCAACCGGCGAGCACACCGCACCAGAGAGCTGGTCGGTTGCTTTGTTTAAAACCATGCACACCGACCATCTCCACTGGTCCTTGCCCGCTCACCGTCGCGGGACCTTACGCGGCATGGATGCCGCGTAAGAGCCTACAAGGACGTACTTGCGGCGTGTCCTGCGAGGGTGGGTGGGCAAGGGCCCTGCAGCCAAGCCACAGAGCAGCCGCCCTGCAACCGCTCCATCCGCACTGTCCAACCACCTACACGACTACGGGACTTCAAGTCGTTGCGTCTTTCAGACCTTTCACTACAGACCACGTGACACTGCAGCGATCGCAGCCGCGTGCCGCGTGCCGCACAACCGGCAACCGGCAACCGGCAATCACACGGTGCACTCAGCCTTCACCGTTCTTGACCAGCAGGTGCTTGGCGAACATGCCGTGCAGCTTGCCGAAGGCGCGTGCCAGGTGCAGCGTGACGAACAGCAGCAGCACGCCCACGACGAACAACGGCAGCGTCAGCCAAGCGCTGGTGACATCCACGCCATCCCAGGTCAGCACCGCCGTGTTGTCGAACAGCAGCACCAGCGGTGAAGCGGCCAGGCCCAGCGCCAACGACAACAAGGTGGTGAACACGCTGAAGTAGACGATGCCCAGCGGCAGCATCAGCAGGAAGTACAGCATCGTGCTCCAGGTCCGCGCATCGGTGAACATCGCGCCGATGCGTTGCAGCCAGCCGCCTTGCGCCCCCGGATGGGCGGGACGACGCGGCATGCGCACGCCCAGCAGCGTCTCCACCACGCGGCCTTCCACCAGCGACAGCACCCGCACCGATCCGAAGAACAGCACCAGCAACGGCACGCCAATGATCAGGATCATCAAGCCGGCCGACAGACTCGCACCGGTAATCACCCAGGTGAAATAGAACACGCCGGTGACCAACGACAACAACATGTAGAACAGCGCGCCGTAGCTGCGTGGATCGGCAGCCACGCCGAAGAACCTGCCGAACCATGTGCTGCGTCTGCGCGGCAGCGGCGGGCGCAGTGCACGTGTCACTGTCACTTCGGTTTCGCGATAGATCTCGGCCACTTCATCCGGTGCACCATAGCTGCCTGCCACGCCGGCGATCACCTCCGCTTCGCTCTTGCCGGCCTGCTCGGCCAGTTCGGCGCGTAAGTACTCTTCGGCGTCGTAGAGCGCGTCCTGGATCATCGCCGGGTCCGCGCCGGCCAGGGCCTGGCGCAATTGCGCCAGGTAATCGGGAATGGTGGTCGGCAACGGGCGTGCCTGCGCAACGGTCGTCATGAGTGGGTCCCCTCCAGCACTGAGTCAACGGAATCGCGGGTGGCGCGCCAGGCGGCGGTCCAGTCGCGCAGGCAATCACGCCCGGTTTGGGTGATGCGGTAATAGCGCCGCGGTGGGCCGGACGCCGACGGCTCGACATGGCTTTGCAGTAACCCTGCCCCCTCCAGATTGCGCAGCACCGGATACAACGCGCTCTGCTTGCCGCTCAGCACGCCGTCCAGCCGCTCCATGCGCTTGGCGATCAGATAGCCGTACAGCGGCTCCTCGGCCTGCGCCAGCACCGCCAGCAAGGCCAGCGACACCGTGCCGGCACTCAGCTCTTTCTGAAATTTCCGCAGGTAGGCATCGGGTTCGCTCATCGGCCATCTCCGCTAGGTCGAAGGCAATGCTATTGCGAAGTTGGGTATAGTGGATGTGCCGGTAGTCATGAGGCGGGGATTGGGGATTGGGGATTGGGGATTGGGGATTGGGGATTGGGGATTGGGGATTGGGGATTGGGGATTGGGGATTCGCCGAGCATTCCGGCCGAGAATTTCCTTGCGTTGACTCAAGCGGACTGAAGAAGAACTGACGCATCACTTGCACGCCTGCTTTTGCAAATCCCCAATCACGACTCCCCAATCCCCGCTCATGTGCTTAGAACCATTGGGTTACTCCCTTTGCGGCAGCGCTCCACTACAGTCAGTGCCCACTGAGCCGATACCACTCGCTCAGACGACTCACTTTTTTCGATAGGGCGACACGATGCGACTAGCACGCTTGGCACAGCCGGCCATGGCTGAAACTTCCTTTGGTGCCACCCGGCGCCTGTGCTTGGCGATCGGGTTGTCACTGCCGGGACTGGGGTTTGCGCAGGCGCAGACCGCGCCGGTCAACGCCGAGCAGACCCAGCCGGAGCCTGCAAAGGCTGCGCCCGCCGCTCCGGCAGCGCCCGCTGCCGCGAAGGGTTATCCCCTGGAAGCGCAGGGTTGGGGCGCCAAGCAGGGCGGCAACATGTGGCAGGTGCGTTGGGCCGAAGACTGGTCGTATCTGAAGGATCCGTCCAAGCGCAAGAGTCCGTTCGATCCGCTCAAGTACATCCCGTTCAATGAATCGGGCGATGTATATGTCTCGCTCAGCAATGAATTGCGCGTGCGCAGCAACACCATCACCAATCCCGGTTTGATTCCCGGCAGCCACTCGCAGCAGCAGTATCTGTTGCGCGCGTTCTTCGGCGCCGACTTCCATGTCGGCGAGCATTTCCGTCTGTATACGGAACTGGCGCACGGCAGCCTGGATGGACGCAACGAAGGTACCAAGACCGGCACGCAGGAAAACAACGCGATCCTGCAGCAGGTGTTCTTCGATGTGAAAGGACGCGTCAAAGATGCCGACCTCGGCCTGCGAGTCGGTCGTCAGGTGTTTGTCGATGGCCCCACCACGCTGATGGCATTGCGCGACAACACCGATATCTTCGTGACCTTCAACGGTGTGCGCGCCTGGGCGATCGGCGAAAAGACCCGTGTGGACCTGTTCGATTTCAACTTCAACCTCGATGGCACCGAAGGCCTGGGCGACGATCGCATCGACCGCTCGCGGCATTTCCGCGGCGTGGTCGGCGGCTATCGCATGCCGACCGCCAAGCCGATGTACCTGGAGCCGTTCTTCTATCAGTTCCGCAACGACAATCAGGTCTGGGGCCGGCAGACCGCCGAAGAAAACCGCAACTATTACGGCCTGCGCCTGTGGGGCAATGTGGGCAAGCTGCGCACCGACTCGTTCGTGACCGTGCAGCGCGGCAGCTACGGCGGGCGCGATCTGCGTGCCTACATGGCCAGCACCTCCAATGCCTGGACGCTGAGCGAATCGGGCTGGAAACCGCGGCTGGGCTTCCATAGCGAAATCGCTTCCGGCGGCGGTGGCACCTCCGGCACCGGTACGCTGCGCAACAACAACTTCCTGTACGGCAATACGATCTACTTCAGCTGGGCCACGTTCTTCGGCCCGGTCAACCTGGTCACCGCCGCGCCCACGTTCACCTTCTCGCCCACTTCCAAGATCACCGTGAACCTGGAATGGGAAACCCTGTGGCGGCAGACCACCAGCGATGCGATCTACAACAACCAGGCACGCGCCTACGCCCGCACGCAGAGCACCGGCGAGCGCCGCATCGGCACCATGCCGCGCATCAACGCCACCTGGAACATCGACCCGAACTGGTCGGTGACCTTCCGCGCCGAACACCTGATGGCCGGGCCCGCGCTCGAAAAGGCCGGTTACGGCGATTCGACCTTCGTGATGGGCTGGTTGAACTTCCGGTTCTAAGTAGGGGCATCACGCTGATGTAGTGCCTGACAACGCCACCCGGGATCCGTTCCTGGGTGGCGTTGCCCGTTATGCAATCAGCGACGCGTGCTTGCCTGCCCTGGTGTCGCCTTCTGCAGCCGCAAGTGTCACGGCTTGCCCTGCATCGCTGCTGCCTGTGCCACCTTGCTTGCCGCCAATGGCATCTGCAGGTTGGCGTGATCGCTGCGCGCGTAACGCGGCAGTTCTAGCGTCTTTCCATCTTTTACAGCGGTGATGTCGCGCCCTGGTCGGATCAGCGTGGCGGGCAGTTGATCCAGGCGCTGCGCCAGCGTCTGTTGCTCGGCAGGATGCGCACGTAGCCACAGCACTGCCGAGGTCAGCCGCGTTGTCGCGGCCAGATCCTGCAACTGCCATTGATACTGCGCGCTATCCATATGCTCCACGTCGGCGAATAGGCAGCCGATTGCGTTAGCGATACAGGCGAAGGTCACTGTTGGCGCGGCAGGTATGGCGCTGGTCGCCACCTTGCGGTCCTGCTCCAGCTGCGTAAGCACGTCGGTGTGGCAGGCCCAGGTGTAATACGGCGCGGTCAGTGCACGGGTTCGTTCAACGTCCAGCAGCGGCGGCACCAACCTGTCGTACCAGCGCCGCTGCTCGCCGCCGGCTTCGACGACCGCGCGGTAATTGGCGCTGACCAAGCGTGCTTCGCCGCGTAGCCCCCCACACAGGCTGGTCTCATCCATCGTCAACGGCGCAAATGCCGCTTGGCAATGCGCAGGTAATGGCTGGGTGGACGGCAGTTCGCTCAGCATGCCGGTGAACAGCTCGGCGTTACCGCGCAACATGGCTGCCCCGATCATCGTCGCGATCAGTGTGTCCTGACCGCGCAACAGCACGCGCGCCACCTGTGCGTCCGCACACACACCAGACAACGCAGCCTGCTGGCGGCCCTGGACGAAGTCCAGCGCGTGCTGGGTCATCGGCACACTCAACCCCTGCAACTCCGGCAGCGGTGTGTCGGCACGGGTCGGAAACAGATTGCGGTAATAGTCACGCGATGACAGCGTGGCGGCGCGCTGCAACAGCGGTGCCTGTGACATCAGCGCATCGGCATAGGCCTGGGGCTGAGCGCGCACCTTGTCCAGGCAGTCTGGAGTGGACCAGTTGCACTTGGGCGGTGCGGCGGCTGGCCACGGCGGCGTGCGCGGATAGCGCGCTGCGTCGCTGACAAAACCGGTCGCAGTCCTGGCGTTCGCAAACCTTTGCAGATCGCGTGCCATCACGACGTCCTGTTCGGTAGCCGGCACGGCATACGGCAGCAACCAGAGTGCAGCAAATAGATTCGAGCCTGCCGGCGGTGCGGCTGGTGGTTGATCGATCTGCGCCAACGCCTGGCGCTGCGCGCCAGGAATCGGCCAGCGCGCGGAGATCGCGTACAGGGCCACCAGCAGGGCGATCAGGATGCATAGCCCCAGCAGGGCCGACTTGAGGAATTTCGCGAGCATGCGGGGGCAACCGTCCGTGGATGAGCTGTGTCATCTTAGAGCGGCCCGGACAGAGCCGCGAGTGGCATACGCCGATGCGCACTTGCCGTCTCCCCGGCGAACAAGGCGCACCGCGCGCCTGCACCGGACGCGGCCGAATGCCTACAATGCGCGTATGTCCGAATCCCCCACTCCGCCCACCCGCCCTTCCCTGCAACGCGTCTTTCTGACCGGTTTGCTCACCCTGCTGCCGGTCTGGTTGACCTGGGTGGTGGTGAAGTTCGTGTTCTCGCTGTTGTCGGGCATCAGCAGCCCATGGGTGGTGCCGTTGTCCGAACGCATCGCTGCCTCGTTCCCCGACTATCTGGGCTGGATCAAGGCACTGTGGGTGCAGAACACCATCGCGCTGATCGCCACCGTGGGCGCGATCCTGTTTGTCGGCATCCTGAGCCGGCGGGTGATCGGCCAGCGTCTGCTGCGCTGGTTCGAGGCGATCATGCGGCGCATCCCGCTGGCGAGCGTGGTGTACGACAGCGCGCGCAAATTGCTCGACATCCTGCAGACCCAGCCCGGCAGCACCCAGCGCGTGGTGCTGATCGACTTCCCGCACCGGGACATGAAGTCGGTCGGTCTGGTCACGCGGGTGATCAAGGAACAGGGCACCGGCCGCGAGCTGGCAGCGGTGTACGTGCCGACCACACCCAACCCGACCTCCGGCTATCTGGAGATCGTGCCGGTGGAGCTGCTCACGCCGACCGACTGGAGCGTGGACCAGGCGATGAGCTTCATCATCTCCGGCGGCGCAGTGGCGCCCGAATCGGTTCCCTTTACCCGTACCGCGGATCGCTAACGCCATGACACAGGTGCGCACCCTCGACGATCGTGCGGTTCGCCTGTTCATTGCGCTGGCCGCGTTCTTCTGCGTCAACGCGGCATTGGCCGAGTTCATCGGGGTCAAGATCTTCGCGCTGGAAGACACCCTCGGCATCGCGCCGCTGAACTGGAACCTGTTCGGCCAGACCGGCTCGCTCAGCTTCACCGCCGGCACCTTGCTGTGGCCGGTGGTGTTCATCATGACCGACACCATCAACGAGTTCTTCGGCAGCCGCGGGGTGCGTTTCATCTCGTGGGTGGCGGTGGCGCTGATCGGCTACGGCTTCGTGTTCGCGTTCGCCGCCATCGCACTGGCGCCGGCGGCTTGGTGGGTCACGGCGGCGCAGAGCCAGGGCGTGCCCGACTACCAGGCCGCCTTTGCAGCGGTGTTCGGCCAGGGGCTGTGGACGATCGGCGGCTCGCTGGTGGCCTTCCTGTTCGGCCAGTTGATCGATGTGTCGGTGTTCCATCGCATCCGCCGCGCCACCGGCGAAAAGCACGTGTGGCTGCGCGCCACCGGCTCCACGGCGGTGTCGCAGTTGGTGGACAGCTTCGTGGTGATCTACATCGCCTTCGTGCTCGGCCCGCAGCATTGGTCCACCGACCAGTTCCTGGCTGTGAGCACGCTCAACTACGTCTACAAGATGGGCTTTGCGATCGCACTGATCCCGCTGCTGTATCTGGCGCGCCGCGCCATCGGCGCATACCTGGGCGCCGAGCGCGCCGAGCAACTGCGCGAAGAAGCCGCCGCCGGCTGACAACGCAAGACCTGCCGACCGCAGCACTGCCAGGCGAGGACCCGCACCCGTGGCGTTGGCTCGCACTCGGCCTCATCGGTCCTGCATGTCGCCTGCTTGACGACCGCTGGCTGCGTTTACCGATCATGCAACGCCCGCAGCGACCGCCCATCGAAATTTTGTTCAATCCGTCGCCGCGCTCGCTGGCCATGCTGTTGCGCCCCGCTATGGATTCCGTGCCATGGACCATCTTGTCGCAATGGCCAGCTTCGCGCTGGTGTGCTCGATTTCGCCCGGGCCGGTCAACCTGGTCGCGCTGAGCACCGGCGCCAGCGCCGGCGCGCGTGCCGGGCACGGCCATGTGATCGGCGCCACCGTCGGCTTCGTCGCGCTGCTGTTGCTGGTGGGCACGGGACTGCAGCAGGTGCTGCTGCGCTGGCCGCTGCTCGGCCGTGCATTGCATCTGGCCGGGGTGGCGTTTCTGCTCTATATGGCCTGGCGCCTGCTGCGCGACGATGGCGTCATCCAGACCACCGGGACGCGCCCGGCGGCCTCGTTCTGGACCGGTGCGGCGATGCAGTGGCTCAACCCCAAGGCCTGGTTGGCGGCGACCTCCGGCGTTGCCCTGTATGCGACCGCAGGCACCACGCAGCTGGCGGGTTTTGCGGCGTTGTATGCGCTGATCTGCTATCCCTCGCTGGGGTGCTGGTTGCTGGCCGGCGCCGTGCTGCGGCGGCATGTGCAGGTGCCAAGGCAGCTGCGGCGGTTGAACCGGGTGTTGGCGGCGCTGCTGGTGCTGAGCGCGGTCTATCTGCTGACCGAATGGGGCACGGCATTGCGGTAACGCCCTGGCGTCACCGCCCAGGCACGTTTGAAGCTGCGCTGCAGATGCGCCTGGTCGGCGTAGCCATGCGCGTAGGCGACCTCGGCAATGTCACCGCCGCGCCGCAAGGCCTCGCGCGCACGCTGGAAACGGCAATCCAGCAGATACGCATGCGGGGTCAGCCCGTGCGCCTGACGGAAGCCGCGAATCAAGCGCGGCGCTGGCATCCCGGCCAGCGTGCACAGCTCGCGTAGCGAGACCGCACGTGCATGATGGGTCTGCAGATACTCGGCCACCCGCTGCATCGGCCCGGTATCGACCGCAAGCGCACGACTGATCGGCTCCACATGCAGATGCAGCCGCGCCACGAACGCGATCAACGCACTCTCGCGTGCCAGCGCATCGGCGTTGCCATCGGTCAACACGGCATGCATGCGCTCGAACGCGGCATAGGCAGCCGGGGTCTGGCACAGCGGCGCTGCCAGCATGTGCACATCCGCATTGGCGGCCAGGCCGAGTGCGCGTTGTTGTTCGCGCAGCCACGCCACGTCCAGATACAGCATGCGGAACGACCAGTCCTGCTGCTGATCCGGATTGCAGGCATGCACATCGCCAGGGTTGATCAGGGTCAGCGACCGCGCCCCCACCTGCGCTTGCATGCGTCCATTGCGATAGCGCGCCAGCCCGCGATCGATCGCGCCCACCGACCATTGCTCATGCGTATGCGCGGCATAACACAGGCTGCGGCTGTTGATCACCTGGCGCAGTTCGACGAAGGGCAACGCCGGATCGCGCCAGAAGCCCTGCCCACCCTGCACGGGCAGCTGCGTCCCGCATGTCGATTCATCCCTTGGCATGTGCGCAAGCCTATCGCACTGCAACATGCCTGCGTGCTGCAGGCGCGCGCAGCGGGCTTCATGAATTCCAGGCGCCCCCCGTGTGCCGGATGGGTGGCCGGAACGGTGCGGATCGGGCAAGCTCCCCGCTCGCTTGTTCCCGGAGCCGGTAATGCCCCTCAGCTTTTCCCGCCTGCTGTCCCTGGCCCTGGCCGCCGTGCTGAGCCTGTCAGTGGCAGCGCCCGCCGACGCGGCCAAGAAGAAAACCGGCAAGGCACAGACCACGCAAACCCGCGCCAAGGCGAGCAAGGGCAAGAAGACCGTCAAGCCGGCGGCCAAGACCACCAGGGCCGCCAGGGGTGGCAAAGCCGCCAAGCCCAGGCCGCGTGCCGTGGCCGCACCGGTGGTGCTGACCAAGGCGCAGCAGCTCAATTTGCTCTACGACCAGTACTGGGATGCCTCGCTCAAGCTCAACCCGCTGCAGGCCACCTTCCAGGGCGAGACCCGCTACAACGACCAGTTGCCCAACTTCCTGTCGCCGGCGTTCCGGCAGCAGTCGCACGACTTCACCGTGCTGTGGCTGGGCAAGGCCGAGGCGCTGGGGCCGGACGGGCTGAGCGGGCAGGACCTGCTGAGCTACCAGATCTTCGTGCGCGATGCGCGCAGCGCACTGGCGGCCGAGCAGTTCCCCAGCTGGATGCTGCCGATCAACCAGTTCTACAACATCGCCAGCATCGCGGTGGTGCTGGGCTCGGGCACCGGCGCGCAGCCGTTCAAGACGGTCAAGGACTATGACAACTGGTCGCGGCGCGCGGTGGGCATCCCGGAGCTGTTCGACCAGGCCATCACCAACATGCGGGCGGGCATGCAGGCCGGCGTGGTGCAGCCGAAGGTATTGATGCAGAAGGTGCTGCCGCAGCTGGACGCGATCATCGCGCGCAATGCCGAAGACAGCCTGTTCTGGGGTCCGGTGCGCAACCTGCCGGCAGACATGCCCGAGGCCGACAAGCAGCGCATCACCGCCGAGTACAAGCGGCTGATCGAAGTGCGGATCATGCCGGCGTACCGGGCACTGCGCGGCTTCATCGCCACCGAGTACCTGCCAGCCTGCCGCGACACCGACGGCCTGACCGCGCTGCCCAATGGCGCGGCCTGGTACGCCTACGATGTGCGCCAGAGCACCACCTCCGAGCTGACCCCGGAGCAGATCCATCAGATCGGGCTGGACGAGGTCGCGCGCCTGCAGGCAGAGATCGCCACGCTGGCCAAGCAGGTCAGGTTCCGCGGCAACCTGCCCAAGTTCTACAAGTTCATGCAGACCGACAGGCGCTTTGCGTTCCGCAGCGAAACCGAACTGCTGGGCTACTACCGCGGCCTGCAGGGACGCGTACAGGCTGCGGTGCCGCGCCTGTTCAATGTGCAGGGCATGCCGGCGCTGGAAGTGCGCGTGGTGGAACCGCAGCGTGCGCAGTCGGCTGCCAGCGGCTCGTACATGCGTCCCAGCGGCGACGGCAGCACACCGGGCGTGTTCTACGTCAACACCTCCGATCTGGACACACGCCGGACCTGGGAGACCGAGAGCCTGTATCTGCACGAGGCCATCCCCGGCCACCATTTCCAGCTCGGGCTGCAGCAGCAGCTGACCGACCTGCCCAAGTTCCGCCGCCTGGGCGGCGAGACCGCCTATATCGAGGGCTGGGGGCTGTATGCCGAATCGCTGGGCCGCGAACTGGGCCTGTATCAGGACCCGTACAACTACTACGGCTATCTTCAGAATGCGTTGTGGCGCGCAATTCGCCTGGTCACCGACACCGGCCTGCACAGCAAGGGCTGGACCCGCACCCAGGCGATCGACTACATGCTCAACAACTCGGCCATGACCCGGACCGATGCCGAGGCCGAGGTGGACCGCTACATGGCCATCCCCGGCCAGGCGTTGGCCTACAAGGTCGGCGAGATGAAGATCGCGCAGTTGCGTGAGCAGGCGCAACGCGAACTGGGCCCGCGCTTCGATGTGCGCGCCTTCCACACCGAAGTGCTCAAGGACGGCTCGGTGCCGCTGGATATCCTGCAGGACAAGATCCAGCGCTGGATCGCCACGCAGAAGGGCTGAGGCAGCTCAGCCCGCCACCCGCGCACGCGCCAGCGCGGCGATGTCGCGTGGTGTGGTGCGGCAGCAACCGCCGATCAGCCGCGCACCGGCCGCCAGCCACTGCGCATGCTGGTCGGCCAGGGTGCAGGCGGTCGTGCTGCCGGCGTGCCACTGTTTTGCGCCGGCATCGTAGTGCTCGCCGGAATTGGGGTACACCACCAGCGGCAGCGTCGTCAGTGCGGACAATGTCTGCAACGCGGCGGTGACCTGCTCCAGCGCAATGCAGTTGATGCCCACCGCGATCACCTGCGCGCAGGCATCCAGCGCGGGTACGACCTGCGCCAGCGCGGTGCCATCGCTCAAATGTGCCGCATCGCGCAAGGTGAACGAGAACCACGCATGCAGCTGCGGGAACTCCTCCAGCAGCAGGCACAGCGCGACGATCTCGTTGGCCGACGGCAGCGTCTCGCAGGCCAGCACATCCACCCCCGCCTCGGCCAACGCGGCGATGCGCGGGCGATGGAAGTCCATCAGTTGCGCCAGCGGCAGGGCGTAGTCGCCGCGGTACTCCGAGCCATCGGCCAGGTAGGCGCCATACGGCCCGACCGACCCGGCCACCCATAACGGCGCGTCATGTGGTTGCGCCTGCAGATGATCGACACGCGCCTGTGCGGCCAGGGCCACGCTGCGTGCGATCAGCGCCTGCGATTGCGCCAGGTCCAGCCCGCGCGCGGCAAAGCCCAGCGGCGTGGCCTGGTAGCTCGCGGTGATGGCGCACTGCGCGCCGGCAGCGAAATAGTCGCGATGCACCTGATAGATCAGCTCCGGCTGCTCCATCAGCACGCGCGCCGACCACAGCGCATCGTTGAGATCGCAACCGCGCTGCTCCAGTTCGGTGGCGAGCGCGCCATCCAGCAGCACATAGCCGTCATGCTGCAGCGCCTGGCTGAAAGGCGCACCGGCACGCGGCTGGCGCGGAAGAATCGTCATGCGGGTTGCCTCCTGCTCGCAAGCCATTGGGTGAGTGCATAGGCGCCATAGCACAGCGCTACAAACGGGATGCCGCACCACAGCGCAAAGCGCTGCTGCGGATCGAATGCCAGGCCGATGCAGGCCAGCAGACAGAGTGCAAAGCCCAGCAGCGGCGTCCACGGATACCACGGTGCGCGATAGGCCAGGCTCTTCGGCGTGATGCCATCGCGCAGCAACTGGCGACGGAAACGGTAGTGCGAGGCGCAGATGCTCAGCCACACCACCACCACCGCAAAGCCGGACACCGCCGAAATCGCCACGAACACGGTGTCGGCCGCATAGACGCCGGTGAGCAGCGCCAACAGGCCGCCCAGCATGCTCAGTATCAAGGCCGGCAACGGGATGCCGCGCCGGGTCAGGCCTGCGAGCCGCGCCGGCAGCGTGCCCTCGTTGGCCAGCGACCACAGCATGCGCGCGGCCGCATACAGACCGGAATCGGCCGCCGACAGGATCGCCGTCAGGATCACCGCATTCAAGACATCGGCCGCATACGGGATGCCCAGCAACTCGAACGCGCGCACGAACGGGCTGGTGTCCACGGCCGCCTGCTCGGCCGGCAGCAACGCGGCCAGCACCAGCACGGTGCCGACGAACAACACCACCAGCCGCACCAGCGTGGTACGGATTGCCAGCGGAATCGCACGCGCCGGCTGCGCGGTTTCGCCAGCGGCCACGCCGATCAACTCGGTGCCGGAAAAGGCGAAGTTCACTGCCACCATCGTCATCAGGATCGGCAGCGTGCCTTGCGCAAACCAGCCGTCGGCGCGCAGGTGGCGCAATCCGGGTGCTGGCGACCCATCGGCCAACGGCAGCACGCCGATCACCGCCGCGCCGCCAAGCACGATGAACAGCACGATCGTGATCACCTTGATCAGCGAGAACCAGAATTCGCCTTCGGCAAACCAGCGCGCCGACACCGTGTTCAGGCCGAAGATCAGCGCGCAGAACAGCAGGCACCACGGCCATGCCGATGTGTGCGGGAACCAGTACTGCATGCAGAACGCCGCCGCAGTCAGGCTCGAGCCCAGCGCCACCGTCCAGGTGAGCCAGTACAACCACGCCACCACGTACCCGGTGGCCGGGCCGAGATAACGCGCGGCATACACATGAAAGGCGCCGGTCTGCGGCATCGCCACCGCCAGCTCGCCCAGGCACTGCATCACCAGATACACCACCAGCGCGCCGATCAGATAGGCGATCACCGTGCCAAGCGCGCCGGTGCTGGCGATGATGTAGCCGGTATTGAAGAACAGGCCGGTGCCGATGACCCCACCCAGCGACAACATCACCAGGTGGCGCACCTGCATGCTGCGCTGGAATTGCGGTGCGGCGGTGGACGGCGGCTCGGGCATCGGCGTGTCTGATCGGTGGCAACGCATCCTGCCATGCGCGGCCAGGCGAGCACAGCCATGCGATGGCAAGCTGTGACGGTGCACCAGCGTGCAACGGCCCGCGGGTATGCTTGCGTACTGTTCACCTGGAAGGTCGCCATGCCGCACGCCCTGCAACCACCCATGCATGCGAAGACGTCTCGCTCGACCAGCGCGGCGGTGCCCGCACGCGCACCACGTGACACCGCCGCTGCGCGCAACGCACCAGCGCTCGCCGACAGTCTGGGCGCGTCGCAGCCGATCGCGCAGCGCTTGCGAGGTGCCGCATGAAGCTTGCCGGCATCCACCATGTGGCGATCATCGCCGGCGACTACGCGGTGTCCAAACGGTTCTACTGCGACATCCTGGGCCTGCGCGTGCTCGATGAGCATTACCGGCAGGCGCGCGATTCCTGGAAGCTGGACCTGGCACTGCCCGATGGCGGCCAGATCGAGCTGTTCTCGTTTCCCGCCGCACCGCTGCGCCCCAGCCGCCCGGAAGCACGCGGCCTGCGCCATCTTGCCTTCCGCGTCGAGGATCTGGACGCGGCCGTGGCGCATCTCACTGCGCATGGCGTGGTCACCGAAGACATCCGCATCGACGAGTACACCGGCCGCCGCTTCACCTTCTTCGCCGACCCGGATGACCTGCCACTGGAGCTGTACGAAGTGGGTTGAGCGCAGCATCCCCTGCGGGTTCGGTCACATCCGCCGCACGGTCATGTCGAGCAGGCGTAGTCGATCGTCTCAGTGACTTTCGGCGCATGCGGCACTGCGGTCACGCCGTGAAGATCAGGCCACCCAGGACACAGGAACCGTCCATGCTGCAGATCCGTGCGCTGTCCAAGACCTACGCCAACGGCGTGCATGCGCTGCAAGGCATCACGCTCGACATCCCGCGCGGCATGTTCGGCTTGCTGGGGCCAAACGGCGCCGGCAAGTCGTCGCTGATGCGCACGCTGGCCACGCTGCAGGAACCCGACTCGGGTAGCGTCAGCCTGACCGACGCCGATGGCAGCAGCATCGACGTACTCGCCGACAAGGACGCATTGCGACGCCGGCTGGGCTATCTGCCGCAGGATTTCGGCGTGTACCCGAAGGTGAGCGCGCTGGACATGCTCGATCACTTCGCCGTGCTCAAGGGGCTCACCGATCGCGGCCAACGCAAGGAGGTGGTCGAGCGACTATTGCAGCAGGTCAACCTGTGGGACGCGCGCAAGCGCAAGCTCGGCACCTATTCCGGCGGCATGCGGCAACGCTTCGGCATTGCGCAGGCGCTGCTGGGCAATCCGCAACTGGTCATCGTCGACGAGCCCACCGCCGGGCTGGATCCGGAGGAGCGCAATCGTTTTCTCAATCTGCTGGCCGAAATCGGCGAAAACGTGGTGGTGATCCTGTCCACCCATATCGTCGAAGACGTCACCGACCTGTGCCCGACGATGGCCATCATGAACAAGGGCCAGGTGCTGCTGAGTGGGCGGCCCGCCGATGCGATCGACATGCTGCATCAGCAGGTCTGGCGCAAACAGGTCAGCAAGCAGGCATTGCCCGATTACCAGGCGCGCTTCACCGTGCTGTCCACGCGCCTGATTGCCGGCCACCCGGTGATCCACGTGTTCAGTGCCGACTGCCCGGAGCCGGGGTTCGAACAGGTCGCTCCCGATCTTGAGGATGTCTATTTCCAGCGCCTGCGCAAGCAAGCGCTGGCCGCCTGACGGAGCGCGGCGATGATCATGGCGTTCCTGCGCTTCGAGCTGCGCGAACAACTGCGCTCGCCCTTGCTGTGGCTGCTGGCCGCGCTGTACGCGTTGCTGGCGTTTGCCGCGCTGTCCAGCGATGCGGTGCAGATCGGCGGCGGCATCGGCAACGTGCTGCGCAATGCGCCTACGGTGATCGCCACGCTGCTGGGGCTTTTCAGCCTGCTTGGCCTGCTGGTGATCACCCTGTTCGTCAGCAATGCCCTGCTGCGCGACTTTGACCTGGGCACTGCCGAGCTGGTGTTTTCCACACCGATACGGCGGCGCGACTACCTGCTCGGCCGCATCGGTGCTGCACTGATCGCCGGCATGCTGATGTATGTGGTGATCGCGCTGGGCATGTTCGCCGCGCAGTTCATGCCGTGGATCGATCAGGCGCGGCTCGGGCCGGTCGCGGTGCTGCCCTATCTGTGGTCGCTGCTGGTGCTGGTGCTGCCCAACCTGCTGTTCACCACCGCGCTGCTGTCGGTGCTGGCAGTGACCACGCGCAGCATCCTGTGGGTCTACATCGGCGTGATCGTGTTCTTCGTGCTGTACGGCGTGAGCCGTGCGCTGATGGCCGACCTGGACAATGTGTGGATTGCCAC
This sequence comes from Xanthomonas sp. NCPPB 3218, assembly GCF_056725185.1. Taxonomy (NCBI): domain Bacteria; kingdom Pseudomonadati; phylum Pseudomonadota; class Gammaproteobacteria; order Lysobacterales; family Lysobacteraceae; genus Xanthomonas; species Xanthomonas sp. NCPPB 3218. Next base: position 1,610,895 of record NZ_CM161516.1, on the reverse strand, counting down.
GCTGGCCGACCCGCTCGGCATTCGCGCGCTATCGCAGACGCTGCGCTACTGGTCGGTGGAACAGCGCAACCACCAGCTACCGCCGCTGACCGGCTACCTGCTCGCCAATCGCGCGGTGTGGCTGGGCATGAGCGGTGTGTTGTTTGCCGCCACCTTCGCGCTGTTCCGTACCGAGCGCAGCGGGACGCGGCGGCGCCGTGGTGTGGCGTCGGTTACGCCCGCTGATGCACCTCCCGCCAGCGCGCGCGTCAGCACGACACGCCTGACGGTCACCCCGCGCTTCGGCGCGGCCACTGCATGGCGGCAACTGCTGCGCCAGATCCGCTTCGACACGCTGGGCGTGCTGCGCAGCGCGCCGTTCGTGGTGCTGCTGATGCTGGGCCTGGCCAACTTCATTCCGACCGCGCTGTTCAAAGCGCGCTATTACGGCACTGCCGTGCTGCCGGTGACCTCGTTGATGCTGGAGGCGCTGCAGAACAGCTACAGCTTTCTGCTGATCATCGTGGTGCTGTTCTATGCCGGCGAACTGGTGTGGAAGGAGCGCAGCAACCGCATCGACGGCATCACCGACGCGATGCCGGTCCCCGATTGGGTGCCGCTGCTCGGCAAGTTCGTCGCCTTGCTGGCGGTGATCGCCAGCTTCCAGGCCGCCGGTGCGTTGACCTCGATCGCGCTGCAGCTGGGCCGTGGCTATACCAGCATCGAGCCGCTGCTGTATCTCAAGACGCTGGCGCTGGGCTCGGTGCTGTACGTGCTGATGGGCGGCATGGCGCTGGCGCTGCAGGTGCTGAGCAACAACAAGTTCGTCGGCTATGCGCTGCTGATGCTGGTGTTGATCGGGCAATCGGTGCTGTCGATGCTCGACTACACCCAGAACCTCTACACCTTCGGCGGTTGGCCCAACGCGCCGTATTCGGACATGAACGGCTACGGGCACTTCCTGCCCGGCCAGTTGTGGTTCCAGGGCTACTGGGGCGTGTTCCTGCTGGCGCTGCTCCTGCTGTCCTCGGCATTCTGGCCGCGCGGCGTGGGCCATGACCTGCGCCAGCGCGTGCGGCTGGCGTTACGGCGCCTGCGCAGCCCGACCGGTGCGGCCCTGGCGATCACCCTGCTCGGCTTCGCGGCGATCGGCGGCTGGCTGTACTGGAACACCAACGTCTACAACAGCTTCCTGTCGCCGGAACAACAGCTGGACCTGCAGGCACGCTACGAGCGCGATTACCGCAGGTACAAGGATCTGCCGCAGCCGCGCATCGTCGCCGTCGACAACCACGTCGACCTGCATCCGGAAACCCAGTCGGTCGTGGTCGATGCCACCTGGACGGTGCGCAACACCCACCCCACACCGATCAGCGAAGTGCACATCGGCATGCAGGACCGCACTGGCGACCGCAGCCTGGTCAAGGTGGATCTGGGCGGGCAGACGCTGACCACGCACGATATCCCGGCCGGCTATCGCATCTATCGCCTGCAGACACCACTGCAACCCGGGCAGGAGCGCGTGTTCCGCTTCCGCGTGGACCAGCATCCGCATGGCCTCACCGCCGAGCAGGCGCAAACCGAACTGGTCGCCAACGGCAGCTTCTTCAACACCACCCGGCTGCCCTGGTTCGGCTACAACACGCAGGCCGAGATCAGCGACCGCAACGAGCGCCGCAAGCGCGGCCTGGGCGAACCCACCCGCATGCCCAAGCTCGAAGACCAGGCCGCGCGCGCCAACACCTACGTCAGCAACGATGCCGACTGGCTCGCTTTTGCCAGCACCGTCTGCACTGCGCCGGACCAGATCGGGCTGGCGCCGGGCTATCTGCAACAGGAATTCCAACGCAATGGCAGGCGCTGCTTCCGCTACGTGATGGATCGCCCCATGCTCAATTTCTACGCCTACCTGTCGGCACGCTGGGAAGTTCGCAAGGCGCGTTACAAGAACATCCCGATCGAGATCTATTACGACCCCAAGCATCCGTACAACGTGCAGCGCATGATCGAGGGCGTGCAGAAATCGCTGGCCTATTACGAAGCCAACTTCAGCCCGTATCAGCATCATCAGGTGCGCATCATCGAGTTCCCCGGCTACGCGCGGTTTGCGCAGTCGTTCGCCAATACCATTCCCTACTCCGAGTCGATCGGCTTCATCGCCGACCTGCGCGACAAGGACGACATCGACTACGTGTTCTATGTCACCGCGCACGAAGTGGCGCACCAGTGGTGGGCGCACCAGGTGATCGGTGCGAACGTGCAGGGCGCCACCCTGCTGTCCGAATCGCTGGCGCAGTATTCGGCGTTGATGGTGATGGAGCGCGAGTACGGACGCGCGCATATGCGCCGTTTCCTCCGCTACGAGCTGGATCGCTACCTGGAAGGCCGTGGTGGCGAAACCATCGAGGAGTTGCCGCTGTATCGGGTGGAGGATCAGCAATACATCCACTACCGCAAGGGGTCGCTGGCGTTCTATCGGCTACGCGAGGACATCGGTGAGCAGGCGCTCAATCGCGCATTGCAGCGCTTTCTGGCGGCCAAGGCGTTTCAACAACCGCCTTACACCACCTCGGCCGAGTTGCTGCAGGCCATTCGGGCCGAGGCACGCCCGGACCAGCAAGGGCTGATCACCGACCTGTTCGAGAAGATCACCTTCTACGACAACCGCGTGGTCAGCGCGCAGGCACGCAAACGCCCCGATGGCCGCTTCGAGGTGACCGTGCAAGCGCAGGCGGCCAAGCTGCAGGCCGATGGCAAGGGCAAGGAGCATGCAGTGCCGCTGGACGACTGGATCGAAGTGGCGATCTACGGCGCTCCGGCCGGCAAGGACGCGCAAGCGCCGGTGCTGGCCTTGCAACGGCAACACGTCACCAGCGCCGCGCCCAGTTTCAGCATGACCGTGGACCGCCTGCCGGTCGAAGCCGGCTTCGATCCGGACAACAAGCTGATCGACCGCGTGCCGGCGGACAACCGCAAGCAGGTCACACTGCAGTAGCCGAATGAACGCATTCCGCAGCGCGTCTTTCCGCCACCATACTCCACGGTATACATTCCGGTCAGGCCGTCGACGGCGGCCATAGCAATCCCTGGGAGGGGACACATGCGCAAGACCTTCAAGACCCTGATGCTGGCCCTGCCGCTGGCCGCTGCCTCGCTGCTGGCCCAGGCCGCCGATTCGCCGGTGGGCCGCTGGAAGACCATCGACGACGAGACCGGCAAGCCCAAGTCGGTGGTGCAGATCGAACAGCTCGGCAACGGCACGCTGAGCGGCAAGGTGGTCGACATCCTGCAGTCCAACCACGGGCCCAACCCGACCTGCGACAAGTGCGATGGCGCGCTCAAGGGCAAGCCGATCAAGGGCATGACCATCCTGTGGGGCCTCAAGCCGGACGGCACCGCGGTGTGGAGCGGCGGCTCGGTGCTCGACCCGGCCAAGGGCAAGACCTACAAGGCCAAGGTCACCCTGACCGATGGCGGCAAGAAGCTGCAGATGCGCGGCTATGTGGGCATCGAGGCGTTGGGCCGGACCCAGACCTGGATTCGCGAATAGCCGGGAATCGGGAATCGGGATTGGGGAATCGGTAAGAGCAGGCGCCCGTGAGGGCGCCTTTTTTGTGCGCTTCCATCCTGACGCTACATGCGCGGCCAAACACCGGCGCGCCTCGACAACACGGCTGCATGACCCTGCTTTGACCGATTCCCCAATCCCGATTCCCGATTCCCAGCCCCAATCCCTGCTCTCGACTAATGCGATAATCGGTTGTCCCCCGCATTACGCCTGCCATGACCCGCACCGCACTCGTCACCACCGCCCTGCCCTACGCCAACGGGCCGCTGCATCTTGGCCATCTGGTCGGCTATATCCAGGCCGACATCTGGGTGCGCGCGCGCCGGCTGCGCGGCGACAAGACCTGGTTCGTCTGCGCCGACGACACCCACGGCACGCCGATCATGCTCGCCGCCGAGAAGGCCGGGGTCACCCCGGAAGCCTTCATCGCCAACATTCAGGCCAGCCATGAGCGCGATTTCGCCGCATTCGGGGTGACCTTCGATCATTACGATTCGACCAATTCGCCGGTCAATCGCGCGCTCACCGAGGCGTTCTACACAAAGCTGGAGGCCGCCGGCCACATCAGCCGTCGCTCGGTGGCGCAGTTCTACGACCCGGCCAAGGGCATGTTCCTGCCGGATCGCTACATCAAGGGCATCTGCCCCAACTGCGGCAGCGCCGACCAGTACGGCGACAACTGCGAGGTCTGCGGCGCCACCTACGCGCCGACCGAGCTGAAGGAGCCCAAATCGGTGATCTCCGGCGCCACGCCCGAACTGCGCGACTCGGAGCATTTCTTCTTCGAAGTGGGCCATTTCGACGGATTTTTGCGCGAGTGGCTGGCCGGCGATGTGGCGCTGCCCGGGGTCAAGGCCAAGCTCAAGGAATGGCTGGACACCGAAGGCGGCCTGCGCGCCTGGGACATCTCGCGCGATGCGCCGTATTTCGGCTTCCAGATTCCCGGCCAGCCGGGCAAGTATTTCTACGTGTGGCTGGACGCGCCGATCGGCTACCTGTGCAGCTTCAAGACGCTGTGCGCGCAGATGGGCGAAGACTTCGATGCGCATCTGGTGGCCGGCACGCAGACCGAGCTGCATCACTTCATCGGCAAGGACATCGTCAATTTCCACGGCCTGTTCTGGCCGGCGGTGCTGCACGGCACCGGCCATCGCGCACCGACCCGGCTGCACGTCAACGGCTATCTCACCGTGGACGGCGCCAAGATGTCCAAGTCGCGCGGCACCTTCGTGATGGCGCGGACCTTCCTGGACGTGGGCCTGGAACCGGAGGCGCTGCGCTACTACTTCGCGGCCAAGTCTTCCGGCGGCGTGGACGACCTGGACCTCAACCTGGGCGATTTCATCGCGCGGGTGAATGCGGATTTGGTCGGCAAGTTCGTCAACCTGGCCAGCCGCTGCGCCGGCTTCATCGGCAAGCGCTTCGACGGCAAGCTGGCCGACGCCCTGCCCGACCCGGCGCAATACGACCGCTTCGTCGCCGCGCTGGCGCCGATCCGCGAGGCCTACGAGCGCAACGATGCGGCCAGCGCGATCCGCCAGACCATGGCGCTGGCCGACGAGGCCAACAAGTACATCGACGACACCAAGCCGTGGGTGATCGCCAAGCAGGACGGCGCCGATGCGCAACTGCAATCGGTATGCACGCAGGGCCTGAACCTGTTCCGGATCCTGGTGGCCGCGCTCAAGCCGATCCTGCCGCGCACCTGTGCCGAGGCCGAAGCCTTCCTGTCGGCACCGATGACCAGCTGGGAAGACGTCGCCCGCCCGCTGACCGCCCACGTGATCCAGCCCTACACCGCCCTGTTCACCCGTATCGACCCCAAACTGATCGACGCCATGACCGACGCTTCAAAAGACACCATGGCCGCACCTGCGGCACCCGCTGTCACTACCGCCAAGCCCGCCCCGTCCAAGGCCGAGACGACGCCGGCGGCCGTTGCCAATCCCCAATCCCCGACCGCCACTCCCAGCCTCATCGGCATCGACGATTTCGCCAAGCTCGACCTGCGCATCGGCAAGGTGCTGGTGTGCGAATTCGTGGAAGGCTCAGACAAGCTGCTGCGCTTCGAACTGGATGCCGGCGAACTGGGCAAGCGCCAGATCTTCTCGGGCATCCGCGCCAGCTATGGCGAACCGGAAGCGCTGGTCGGCCGCAGCGTGGTGTTCATCGCCAACCTGGCCCCGCGCAAGATGCGCTTCGGCATCAGCGAAGGCATGATCCTGTCGGCCGGCTTCGACGGCGGCGCGCTGGCACTGCTGGACGCCGATGGTGGTGCGCAGCCGGGGATGCCGGTGCGGTGAGGCGGGATTGGGGGCGGGAATCGGGAATTGGGAATTGGGAATCGTAGAAGCTACAGCTGATTGTTGAGGAAGACCTGACACGCGTGCCTGGCCCGACCCCTCATCCGCCCCTGCGGGGCACCTTCTCCCGAGGGGAGAAGGAACAGACACTACGCCTCCAACCAATCCCCACTCCCAACTCCCCAATCCCAGCCCCCATGCACCTGGCCCTGTTCGACTTCGACCACACCATCACCACCTGCGACAGCTATGCGCGCTTCCTGCGCAAGGTGGCAACGCCTGCGCAGCTGGCGACGGCGAAGTGGCAGGCCGGTCCCTGGGTGTTCGGCTATCGGGTCGGGCTGGTCTCCGCACACGCCTTGCGTGCGCGCGTCACGCGCCTGGTCTTCAGTGGTCGCTCGCTGGACGAGATGGCCGCCCATGGGGCTGACCATGCACGCAACGCATTGCCCGGGATGGTGCGCGCCGAGATGATGCGACGCATCGACTGGCATCAAGCACAGGGGCATGAAGTCGTGCTGGTGTCGGCATCGCTGGACCTGTATCTGCAGCCGTGGTGCGCCCAGCATGGCCTGTCGTTGATCTGCAACAAGCTGGAACACCACGCCGGCGTGCTGAGCGGGCGCTATGCAGACGGCGATTGCGGCCCGCACAAGGCTGCGCAGATCCGCCTGCGCTACGAACTGTCGCACTACGCATGCGTGCATGCCTACGGCGACAGCCGCGAGGACAAGCCGATGCTGGCGCTGGCGCAGCAGCGCTGGTATCGCGGCAACCTGCTGCACTGACATGCACATCGCAACGCCCGCCTCATCGCCCGATCTGGTCGAACGCCTCGACCGCCTGCTGCCGCAGACCCAGTGCGGCCAGTGCGGCTACGACGGCTGTCGCCCGTATGCGCACGCCATGGCCAACGGCCAGGCCGATGTCGATCACTGCCCGCCCGGCGGCGACGCCGGGGCACGCGCGTTGGCGCACGTGCTGCAGCGTCCTGCACGCCCGTACGACCGCAGCCGTGGCAGCCACACGCCGCCGCAGGTGGCCTGGATCGTGGAGGCCGACTGCATCGGCTGCACCAAATGCATCCAGGCCTGCCCGGTGGACGCCATCGTCGGCGGCGCCAAGCACATGCATACGGTGATCGCCGCGCTGTGCACCGGTTGCGAGCTGTGCCTGCCGGCCTGCCCGGTGGACTGCATCGCGCTGCACCCAGGCAGCTGAGCGGCTGGCGAGGCGGCATGCCGCGTCAAACGCAACGCCTGCCAGCGTTGCGCGCATCTCACCGCGACGCGATCCCTGACCAACGGCACCGGCCGCCAACGACGCCCTGTTTGTCAGGAACGTCCTGACGCGTCCGGCGCATCCGTGTTGCGGATGCGCTCGTATTGGTAGGCACTCCCATCGAGGAATCCGCCGATGCGCCCATTCGCCGCCGCCGTTGCCGCGCTCGCCACCGTCTGCCGGCCGATTCCGCCGTTGCTGCTGCTGGTGCTGGGCGGCCTGCCGCTGAGTGCGGCTGCGGTCACCCGCGTAGATGGCGATGCCTTCGATGGCGACAGCGGCGCGTTGCGCTATCGCGAGTCGCACTGGCTGCTCGACGATGGCGGACGCGTGGTGCTGTATCGCTGCCCGGATGGGCGCCCGTTCGCGCGCAAGCAGGTCGATGGCGGCGGCAGCTCGCCCGACTTCAGCCTGATCGACGGCCGCGACGGCTATCGCCAGGGCGTGCGGCAACGCAACGGCGTGCGCGAGATGTTCCAGCAGGAGCCCGGCAAGGCCGAGCAGCGCACGCCACTGCCGGCCGACGACGGCCCACGCGTGATCGATGCCGGCTTCGATGCCTACCTGCGCAACAACTGGGAGGCGCTCGCCAGCGCGCCGCAACGCGTGGACTTCGTGCTGCCCAGCCTGCAACGCCAGTTGGCGTTTCGTGTCGAGCGTATCGGCGATACCGGCGGCGAGCGGCGGTTTCGCTTGAGCCTGGATGCCTGGTACGGCGCGGCGGTGCCCTCGCTCGAAGTGCGTTATTCCATCGCCGACAAGCGCCTGCTGCAGTTCCGTGGCGTGGGCAACCTGCGCGACGCGCGTGGCCGCTATCCGCACGTACGCATCGTTTTTCCGGACACCGCTGCGCGTGCCGTCGGCGCCGATGAACTGCGCCAGGCGCGCGAGCAGCCGCTGGCCAAGAGCTGCAGCGCCCCGTGAACCAGACACCTGCCATCTTCACGTTCGACCACACGCGGTTGCGTACAACGGCCCGGTCACTTCTTCCTCATACAGGACCATCGCCATGGCCAAGGCCTACCTCTGGATCAACGCAGTGCTCTACGTCGTCCTGGCAATCTGGTGCACGCTCTCGCCGGCCAAGACCGCCAATGCCGTGGGTTACACCCAGCTCTCGCCGGCCGGGCAATCGGAATACCTGGTCATCTATGGCGGCCTGCAGCTGGGCATGGCGTTCCTGTTCGGCTACTTCGCCTGGATCGATCAACCGCGCACCGGCCTGCTGGTCGCACTCGCGTTCTACGTGCCGATCGTGCTGTTCCGCAGCGTCTCGCTGGCGCGCCTGTGGCCGGTCTCCGCACCCACGGTGGCATTGGCAGGCGTCGAGATCCTGCTGCTGCTCGCGGCAGTGCTGCTGTGGTTTCAGCGCAAGTGAAGGACAGCGTCAGCACAGTCCGGTAGCATCGCCCCCACCTCAGACAACGCCCGACCGCATGAGTGCCATCCCTGGCCACGACGACGATGAAACCGGACGACTGCTGACCGCAACCGCGGGCGGCGACCGGCATGCCTTCGAAGCGCTGTACCGGCAGACCTCGCCGAAACTGTTCGGGGTCTGCCTGCGCATGATCCCGCAACGTGCCGAAGCCGAAGAGGTGCTGCAGGACGTGTTCACGCTGATCTGGCACAAGGCCGGGCAGTTCGATCCCGCCCGTGCACGCGGGCTCACCTGGCTGGCGATGATCGCGCGCAACAAGGCCATCGATCATCTGCGCGCCAATGCACCGCAACGCCGCAACGTGGCGCTGGACGATGCCGGCGAACTGCGCGCCGGCGATGCCTCGCCGCTGGAGCGCACCGAGCGCGCCAGCACGCGTCGCCGCATCGACCATTGCCTGGCCGAGCTGGAGCCCCCGCGCAGCGAATTGATCCGCACCGCGTTCTTCGATGGCATTACCTATGAAGAGCTCGCCGCGCGCACCGACACACCGATCGGCACGGTCAAGAGCTGGATCCGCCGCGGCCTGGCCAAACTCAAGGCATGTCTGGAACGATGAGCACGCCCTTTCCCATTGACCAGGAACCGCCGCGCGACGTGCTGGCCGGCGAATACGTGCTGGGCCTGCTCAGTGCCGACCAGCGCCTGGCTGCCGAACAACGCGTCGCCACCGACGGCCAGTTCGCCCAGGCGGTGACGCAGTGGCAGGAACATCTGGCGCCGTTGCTGGACGAGATCGCCGCAGTGACGCCGCCCGGCCAGGTCTGGGCACGCATCCGCCAGACGCTGGGCTTCGATACGCCGTTGCATGCGGTGGCCTCCGCGCCATCGGCAGCGCCGCCGTCAGGCACGCCAAAGCCAGCGGTGTGGAACAGCGTGCGGTTCTGGCGCTGGGCAAGCGCCGCTGGCCTGGCCACTGCCGCGGTCTGCGTGCTGGCGCTGCTGAACCTGCGCACGCCGCCGGCAGCGGTGCAGCCGCCGCCGGGCACCGGCCCGGTGGTACAGACACCGGTGACGCCGCCTGCAACCACCACCGCGCCGGCGACCGGCATCGCGATGACCTCCACGCTGGCCACCGAAGACGGCCGTCCGGGCTATGTCGCCTTGATGGATGCCGACAAGCACACCATCACGGTGACGCCGCTGGATCGCACCGCCACCGCCGACAAGGTGCCCGAGCTGTGGCTGATCACGCCGGACGGCAAGGCCCATTCGATGGGTACCTTCGACGACCAGCGGGCACGCCGCGCGCAGATTCCCGATCAGCTGATGCCCATGCTCAGCAACGAGGCCATCCTGGCGGTCACGCTGGAGCCGCCAGGCGGCGCACCGGGCGGCATTGCCACCGGGACCGTGGTGGCCAAGGGCGGCATCAGCACACTGGCAATGGCGCCCTGATCCGGCGCGCCTGACGCCGCCTGCGACCACGTCGCAGGCGGCGGCCTCCAGGCAACAGCCTCATCCGCCTCGACCCTGGCGTGCGCCGTTGAATGTGTGCGCAATTGCGCGATTCGTTCGCACCGGCACGCCAACTGTGCGCACGCATGCGACGATCAAACCGGCTGGTGCATCTGTTTGCCGGCGGCGTCCGTAAAGGGTCACGACTACACACGGAGAACCACGCGTGCCGAGTACTGGCTTTGACCCACATGCCGCGCCGCCGCAGCCTGCCGACACCCGCCGTCGCGGGTGGCTCGCAGCACGCACCGGCAGCCTGCGTCGTTGGGTGGATTCGCAAACCGACGAGCCGCTGGACGAAGCACGCGCAGACCGCATCGACTGGCTGCGCGCCCTGCCCTTCATCGCGCTGCACCTGGCCTGCCTGGCGGTGTTCTGGGTCGGTGCGTCCTGGTTCGCGGTCGGCATGGCGGTGGCCTTGTACGCGCTACGCATGTTCGCGCTGACCGGGTTCTATCACCGTTATTTCTCGCACCGCGCGTTCAAGACCTCGCGCGTGCTGCAGTTCCTGTTCGCGGCCATCGGCGCCACCTGCGTGCAGCGCGGGCCGCTGTGGTGGGCCGCGCATCATCGCAACCATCACCGCCATACCGACACCGGCCGCGATCCGCATTCGCCGGCGCAGCACGGCTTCTGGTGGAGCCACACCGGCTGGTTCCTGACCCCGCGCAACTTCCGCACCGATTGGGAGGTCATCCCCGACCTGCGTCGCTTTGCCGAGCTGCGCTTTTTGGACCGCTTCGACATCGTGATGCCGGTGCTGCTGGCGATCGGGCTGTACCTGCTCGGCGACTGGCTGGCGGTTGCCGCGCCCGCGTTGAAGACCAACGGTGCGCAGCTGCTGGTGTGGGGCTTTGTGATCTCCACCGTGGCCTTGTTCCATGCCACCTTCACCATCAATTCGCTGGCGCACCGCTTCGGCAGCCGGCGCTTCGACACCCGCGACGACAGCCGCAACAACTGGCTGCTGGCGCTGCTCACCTTCGGCGAAGGCTGGCACAACAACCACCACTTCTTTCCCGGCTCGGCGCGCCAGGGCCTGCGCTGGTGGGAGTACGACGTCACCTGGTACGGGCTCACCGCGATGTCGTGGGTGGGCCTGGTGTGGGACCTCAAGCCGATGCCGAAATCGCTCACCCAACGTGCCGAGCGGGTGAGCCGATGAGCGAGGGCAGGATTGCCGTGGTCGGCAGCGGAATCGCCGGCCTGGGCGCAGCGTGGCTGTTGTCGCGCCGCTACGAGGTCAGCTTGTTCGAGGCCGCCGATTATCTGGGCGGGCACACGCATACACACGACATCCAGCTGGACGGCCAGCGCTATGCGGTGGACAGCGGCTTCATCGTGTTCAACCCGCAGCACTATCCGCTGCTCACGCGCATGTTCGCCGAGCTCGACGTGGCCGCGCAGCCGACCACGATGAGCTTCTCGGTGCACGATGCGCGCAGCGGGCTCGAATACAACGCCGGCAGCCTGGGCGGGCTGTTTTGCCAGCGCAGCAACCTGCTCAGCCCGCGCTTCTGGGGCATGCTGGCCGACCTGCGCCGCTTCTACCGGCAGGCACCGGCGGTGCTGCACAGCGAGGAGCGCTTAAGCACGCTGGGCGCGTATCTGCAGCGGCATGGGTACTCGGACGCGTTTCGCGACCAGCATCTGGTGCCGATGGCCTCGGCGTTGTGGTCATCGCCCTCGCAACGCATCCTCGAATTCCCGATGGGCCAGCTGATCGGCTTCATGGCCAATCACCACATGCTGCAGCTCAGCGGGCGTCCGCAATGGCAGGTGGTGCGCGGCGGCTCCAACAGCTACGTGCGTGCGCTGCGTCGGCGCTGGCAGGTGCTCGAGCGCCTGTCCACGCCGGTGCATGCGATCCGGCGCGCGCCCAACGGCGTGGTGCTCAGCTCCCTGCGTGGCGAGGAGCACTTCGACAACGTTGTGCTGGCCTGCCATGCCGACGATGCCCTGGCCTTGCTCAGCGATGCCACAGCGGCCGAGCAGCAGATCCTGGGCGGCATCACCTACCAGGACAACGACACCGTCCTGCACACCGACGCCAGCGTGCTGCCGCGCGACCGCCGCGCCTGGGCAGCGTGGAATGCGCATGTGCCGGCCGACCCGCAGGCGCCGTGCACGGTCAGTTACTGGATGAACGCCCTGCAGTCGATCAAAGCGCCGCAGCCGTTCATCGTCAGTCTCAATCGCGACCACGACATCGCTCCGGACAAGGTGCTGCGGCGCATGCGCTACCGCCACCCGGTACAGAACGCCGCCGCGCTCGCCGCGCAGACGCGTAAGGCCGAGATCCAGGGCCTGCAGCACACCTGGTTTGCCGGCGCGGCATGGGGCTTCGGCTTCCATGAGGACGGCCTGCGCAGCGGCGTGGACGTGGCCCGTGGCCTGGGAGTGGACTGGTGATGCAGCTGCTGCGCGAAGCCAGCCCCGATGCGGTGCCGCTGCCTCCGGGCGAGGACAGCGGTGCCGGCAGCGTGGCGGGCACACTGCGCAGCGCGATCTACACCGGCTGGGTGCGGCACCGTCGGTTTGCGCCCAGAGCGCTGGCGTTCCGCTACCGGCTGTTCCTGATGTACCTGGATCTGTCCGAGCTCGATGCGGTGTTTGCCCGCCGTTGGCTGTGGTCGGTGGGGCGCGCCAACCTGGCGCAGTTCCGGCGCAGCGATTATCTCGGCGACCCACAGGTTCCGCTGGACCAGGCCGTGCGCGATTGCGTGCAGACCCAGACCGGCGAGCGCCCCGATGGCGCGATCCGCCTGCTCACGCATCTGCGCTACTTCGGCCATGTGTTCAATCCGGTCAGCTTCTACTACTGCTTCGATCGCCACGGTGGCCTGCGCTGGATCGTTGCAGAAATCACCAATACGCCCTGGCAGCAGCGCCACACCTACGTGCTGCCGGTCGCGCAGGCGCGCACGCATCGCGACGTGCATGCCTGGCGCTTCGACAAGCGCTTTCACGTCTCGCCGTTCATGGGCATGCAGCATCAGTACGACTGGCGTTTCAGCGTGCCGGATGCGCAATTGCGCGTGCATATGCAGGTGCTGGATGCACCCGGCGGCGATACGCCGGCCGCTGATCCTGACGCCGGTGGCGCAGGCAGCGAGCGCGGCACGCGCCGCTTCGATGCCACCCTGGTCCTGCAACGCCAGCCGCTCAACGCACGCACCCTGGCGCGCACGCTGCTGGCCTACCCCTTGATGACCGTGCAGGTGGTGCTAGCCATCCACTGGCAGGCCCTGCGCCTGTGGCTGCGCGGCAACCCCGTCCACGATCACCCTCATCCGCCTGTGCGAGAACCCCGATGAACGCCACGTCCCTGCCCGACACCGCTGCGCCGCGCGCGGCCTCCTGGACGGACCGCCTGTTGCGCAAGCGCCTGCTGGCCACGCTCGGCGAGCTGCGCGATGGACAGTTGCAGCTGCACGAAGCCGATGGCGTCACCACCCTCGGCAACGCCAGTGGTGCGGATGCGCTGCAGATGCAGTTGCGCGTCATCGACCCCGGCTTCTATCGCCAGGCCGCGCTCAATGGCAGCGTCGGTGCCGGCGAGTCGTACATGGACGGGCAATGGCAATGCGACGATCTGGTCGCATTGATGCGCCTGCTGCTGCGCAATCGCGAGCGCCTGGATGCGATGGAGACCGGCACCGCGCGGCTGGGCGGCTGGGCAATGCGCAGCCTGCATGCGTTCGCACGCAATACCCGCAGCGGAAGCCGGCGCAACATCGCCGCGCATTACGATCTGGGCAACCCGTTGTTCCGCCTGTTCCTGGACGAGAATCTGATGTATTCCTCGGCGATCTTCGTCGAGGGCGAAGAAGCCCAGGGCGAGGCCGCACTGGAGCGCGCAGCCACACGCAAGCTCGAACGCATCTGCCAGAAGCTGCGGCTCGGCCCGCAACACCATGTGGTGGAAATCGGCACCGGCTGGGGCGGCTTTGCGCTGCACGCCGCACGCGAGCATGGCTGCCGCGTCACCACCACCACCATCTCGCGCGAGCAGTTCGAACTGGCGACCCAGCGCATCGCCGCAGCCGGCCTGAGCGACCGGGTCAGCGTGTTGCTGCGCGACTACCGCGATCTGGACGGCCGCTACGACCGGGTGGTGTCGATCGAGATGATCGAGGCGATCGGCCATCAGTATCTGGACACCTATTTCGCCAAGGTGGGCAGCCTGCTGGCCGACGGTGGCGAGGCGCTGATCCAGGCCATCACCATCGAAGACCATCGCTATGCGCAGGCGTTGCGCTCGGTGGACTTCATCAAGCGGCACATCTTCCCCGGCAGCTTCATTCCGTCGGTGGCGGCGATGACCGGTGCGATCGCACGCGCCAGCGACCTGCGCCTGTTCAACCTGGAAGACATCGGGCCGAGCTATGCGTTGACGCTGCGCGCCTGGCGGCAGCGCTTCATGGCGCAGCTGCCGCAGGTGCGCGCGCTCGGCTATGACGAGCGTTTCATCCGCATGTGGGAGTTCTATCTGGCCTATTGCGAAGCCGGTTTCCTGGAACGCTCGATCGGCGATGTGCATCTATGGCTGAGCAAGCCGGGCGCACGCCCGCCGCAGTTCGTGCCCGGCCTTCCCGTTGACGCATGAAGCAGCTCGGCAACTATCTGGGCCTGCAGGTGCTGTGGCTGGTGGCCGTCAGCGCCGCTGCGCACGCGCGCATCTGGCCCACCCTGCTGGTGCTGGCGCTGTTCGCGCTGTATCAGCTGTGGCCGTCGCGGCGTGCGCCGGGCGATCTGCAATTGCTGGTCGCCGCGCTGTCGCTGGGCTTGCTGCTGGATACCACGCTGGCCGCCGCAGGCTGGGTGCGTTATGCCGCGCCGTGGCCGGGCACCTCGCTGGCGCCGGCCTGGATCCTGGCGTTGTGGCTGGGCTTTGCGCTCACGCTCAATCATTCGCTGGCGTCGGTGATGCAGCGGCCTTGGCTGGCGGTGCTGCTGGGCGCGATCTTCGGGCCGTTTTCGTACTGGTTGGCGCAACGCAGCTGGCAGGCGGTGCACTTCCAGCCGCCGCAGCTGCATGCGGCGGTCGCGGTCGGCATCGGCTGGGGCGTGGCCTGCGGTCTGTTGTCGCTGTATGCACGCCGCCTCGCGCGACCATCGCCTGAACACCTGAGGGGAGAACTGCAATGAATGCCTGGCCGCTGCTGCATGTGGGCGTGTTTGCGAGCGTGGTGATGGTGATCGGCTGGCTGTGGCAACGCCGCAGCGGCAATGCCGGCCCGGTCGACGTGCTGTGGGCCGCGTGCCTGGCGGTGGCGGCGCCGTATTGCGCGTGGATGTCCGATGGCGCGCTGCTGCCGCGCGTGCTGGTCGGCGTGCTCGGCGGTGTCTGGGGCGCGCGCCTGGCGTTGCATCTGGGCGTGCGCGTGTTCGGCGACCCGCACGAAGATGGCCGTTATCGCGCCCTGCGCGAGCACTGGAACGGCGACCAACGCAAATTCCTGGGCTTCTTCCTGGCGCAGGCGGTGGTCGTGGTGCTGTTTTGTGTGCCGTTTCTGGCCGCTGCCAGCAACCCGACTCCGGCCTGGAGCGTGTGGAGCACGCTGGCGATTGCGGTGTGGTTGATCGCGGTCGGTGGCGAAGCCCTGGCCGACCGGCAACTGTCTGCGCACAAGGCCAACCCGGCCAATCGTGGCGTCACCTGCCGCAGCGGCTTGTGGCGGTATTCGCGCCATCCCAATTACTTCTTCGAGTTCGTGCACTGGTTCGCCTATCTGGCGCTGGCCGTCGGTGCCGGGCCGTGGCCGCTTGCCCTGGCTGCGCTGGGGCCGGTGGTGATGTTCGTATTCCTGTATCGCTTTACCGGCATTCCCTACACCGAGCAGCAGGCGCTGCGCTCGCGTGGTGAGGACTACGCGCAATACCAGCGCAGCACCAGCGCGTTTTTCCCACTTCCCCCTTCGTCCTGAGTCGCCTGGAGAGTCGTATGTCCACTGTCACCATCCCGCCCTCCTCGCTGCCCGAAGAATCCTTCGCCACCCGGCTGGCCGAATCCGGCGTGCTCCCCGACGCCGCACTGCGTTACGGCATCCGCCGGCTGTGTGCGCAACGTCTGCGCGATGAGCGTACCGGCGGTGCCGACGCCAGCGGCGAACGCCAACGCGCCTTTATCGACAGCCTGCGTGCCAGCGCCATCGCGATCGAAACCGATGCCGCCAATCGCCAGCACTACGAATTGCCGCCGCAGTTCTTCACCCTGTGCCTGGGCCGCCGGCTCAAGTACAGCAGCTGCTACTGGGACGCCACCACGCCGGATCTGGATGCGGCCGAAGAACGCATGCTGGCGCTGTACGGCGAGCGCGCCGAACTGGCCGATGGCCAACGCATTCTGGAACTGGGCTGCGGTTGGGGCTCGCTGACCTTGTGGATGGCCGAGCGCTATCCCGGCGCCACCATCACCGCGGTGTCCAACTCGCGTCCGCAGCGCGCGCACATCCTGGAGCAGTGCCGGGTGCGCGGATTGAGCAACGTGCAGGTCATCACCGCCGACGTCAACGCGCTGGCGCTGCCGCCGGGCAACTTCGACCGCGTGGTGTCGGTGGAGATGTTCGAGCACATGCGCAACTACCGCGAGCTGCTGGCGCGTGTGGGCAGCTGGCTGGCGCCAGGCGGCAAGCTGTTCGTGCACATCTTCTGTCACCGCGACCTGGCCTACCCGTTCGAAGTGGCCGGCGAAGACAACTGGATGGGACGGCATTTCTTCACCGGCGGGCTGATGCCGGCGGCCGATACCCTGCTGCATTTCCAGCAGGACGTGGTCATCGAACAGCGCTGGGTGCTGTCGGGCGAGCATTACGAAAAAACCGCCAACGCCTGGCTGGAAAACCAGGACCGCCACCGCGAGCAGATCATGCCGCTACTGCGGCAGACCTATGGCGACGATGCGCAGCGCTGGTGGCAGCGCTGGCGAATGTTCTGGCTGGCCTGCGCCGAGCTGTTCGGTTACGACCAGGGCCGCGAATGGGGCGTGGCGCATTACCGCTTCGTCAAACGCTGATTACGCACGCGCGCGCATCGAAACGACGAGGCGGCCCGCGTGAGTGAAGCGCGACATGTCGGCGTTCCACTCATCGAGTGCGCCGACAAGCGCGCTGGCGATCCTGCCAAGCAAACGTGTGAGCGGTTCTTCGCCACTGTCGTCCACCAACGCTGCGCTGCATGTCCGAGCGCATGCGCGCAGATGACGCGACGTCGGCGCGCGATCGAGCCGCGCGCCGTGCTGCGATCAGCTCGCCGCAGCGGTGATCACGATTTCCACCTTCCATTCCGGCCGCGCCAGTCTGGCTTCGACCGTGGCCCGCGCCGGGGTGAAGCCGTGCGGCACCCATTCGTCCCAGGCCTTGTTCATGCCGTCGAAATCGGCGATGTCGGCCAGGAAGATTTCCGCGCGCAGAATCTTGGTCTTATCGCTGGCCGCCTGCGCGAGCAACTTGTCGATTTCACCCAGCACCTGGCGGGTCTGCCCGGTGATGTCTTGGCTGGTGTCTTCGGCAATCTGGCCGGCCAGGTAGCACACGCCGCCATGGACGGTCATTTCCGACATCCGCGGACCCGCATCGAATCGCTGCAGCATTTTCAGACTTCCTACGGTTGATTGACCCGGGCATTGTCCCGCGAATGCGGCAAACGTGCAGCCCCGGCGCGCACGTGCTGCGCCAACCACGCCCCGACCCGCACCATCCAGGCCACGATCAACACGATGGCGCTCTTCTGGCTGATGCCCAACGGCGCGCCGGTGACCGTGACGTGGAACAGCAACACCGCAAATGCGCACAGCCCCAGGCCGAACGCGGTGGCGAAGTGGCGTTGCCACATCCGGTCGCGGCGGAAGTACCAGGACTGCAGCAATACCGCCGCGATCACGCACAGAAACGTCATGTCGGCCGAGAGCAGGTGCACCGGCACGGCCGCGTCGGGCGCGAGCTCCGGCATCCAGCTATCGCCGATCGACACCATGCACAGGCCCACCGCCGCCGCCCAGAACAGCCCCACCACGGCGCGGCTGCGCGCGGGCGGTGCAAGTGCCGCATGCAGGCCCAGCGCCATCCACGCCATCGCCGCAGCCAGCACGCAATAGGCCGTGCGCAGCAGCAGGCCGTAGGCACCGTGCAGATACGCGCTCAGCTGTGCGTCGATCCAGTCCAGATCGCCGCGCAGCCATTGCAGCAGCAGGATCAAGGCGATGAAGGCCAGGCCCATGCAGGCGGCGACTGCGCCGGCCTGTCCGGCCCAGCGTGGCGGGCAGGCCGACCCGGGTGGCATCACAGTGCCGCTGTTGTGTTGATCTTCCATCAGCAGCCTGTCTGTGTTGCAACGGTCATCGTGTCCATGTCGGTCTCGTGCGGCACGCGGGCGCGGCGATGCCCTATGATGCGCGCGGCCGTCCTGAGCCGACACCTGTCGGCGCGACCGAACCCTGCGTTCACCTCATTCGGCATCCGTGCGATCACCCTGCATGTACCTTGACACCGACCGTCCCATGCAGAGCAACCGCCCGCGCGGCACGCACCGTGCATGTGCCCTTCTTCCCCTTCAGCAGATCCCGTTTCCCTCATGACGGATACCTCCGTGTCTTCCCAAGCGCCGGCCAGCGGGTGGCGCCGCGCCTTGCCGGTGATCATCAGCCTGGCAATCCTGGCAATGGCGCTGCACGCGCTGTCGGGGCAATTCACCGACCATGGCTATCGGCAGATCCGCCAGGCCTTCCGCGCCCTGGGTGCCGGCCAGATCGCGCTCACCCTGTTGCTGGGCTTGAGCAGCTACGCCTGCCTGGTGGGCTTTGACTGGGTCGGGCTCAAGCGCACCGGCAAGCGGCTGCATCCGGCGCGCGTGGGCATCACCGCCTTCATGGCGCATGCGGTGGGGCAGACGCTGGGCTTTGCCGCCCTGACCGGCGGCGCGGTCCGCCTGCGCGGCTATGGCAGCGTCGGGCTGACCCTGGCCGAGATCGGCCAGGTGGTGCTGATGAGCACGCTGGGCTTCGTCTTCGGCGCCTGGGTGTTGCTTGGCCTGGCGCTGCTGCTGGAACCGGAAGCGGCTGCGCGTGCCTTGCCGATCACCGCAGAAGGCATCCGCATCGCCGGTATCGCCTTGCTGGTCGGCTACGTCGCGATGCTGGGGCTGGTCGGCAGACAGGGCCGCGAATTCGGGATCCGCAGTCATCGCTTCTGGCTGCCCGACCGCACCACGGTCCTGGGCGTGACCGCGCTGAGCGTGGTCGAGCTGGGCCTGGCCGCCGCCGCGTTCTACGTGCTGCTGCCGCCGGACCCGGGTACCGGCTACTTCGGGTTTATCGGCATCTGGCTGGTGGCGGTGGTCGCCGGGCTGATCTCCACGGTGCCGGCCGGCCTGGGCGTGTTCGAGTGGAGCCTGCTCAAGCTGCTGCCGCATGTCACCCCGGCCGCGGTGCTGGCCGCCGCGCTGGCCTACCGGGTCACCTACTACATCGTGCCGCTGCTGATCTCGGTGGCGATGGCGGCAGCCTCCGGCCTGGGCGCACCGGTGCGTGCCAGCGCCAGCACCGCACGCACGGTATGGAAGGCCTTGCGCCCGTGGTTGCCGCAGATCCTGGCGTTGGCGGTGTTTGCAGTGGGTGCCGCGCTGGTCATCGACGGCACCTTGCCCACTCCGCGCGCGCGCCAGGAAGTGGCGCCGCTGCCGCTGATCGAAACCTCGCACCTGCTGGTCAGCCTGGGCGGCATGGTGCTGCTGCTGATCGGCCAGGGCCTGCAACGCCGCAGCCATGCGGCCTGGGTGCTGGCGCTGGGCGTGTGCATCCTGCTGCCGCCGCTGTCGCTGTTGCGCGGCAGCCATATCTCGGTGTCGTTGTCGGCGGCACTGGCCGCAGTGGCGCTGTGGGCGGCACGCCGCGAGTTCTACCGCCAGGGCGCGCTGCTGGACGAAGCCTGGTCGTGGCGCTGGCTGAGCAACCTCGGCCTGGTGCTGGTGGCCACGTTCTGGCTGCTGTTCTTCGTCTACAGCCACGTCGAATACAGCAACGACCTGTGGTGGGAATTCGCCACCTCGGCCAACGCGCCACGCGCGCTGCGCGCGGCGCTGATCCTGTGCGTGGGCGTGATCGTGTTCGGCATGGCGCGCCTGCTGCGTGGCGGCCGCCGCCCGATGCCGTCCGCCGATGCGCAGACCCTGCAGACGCTGGCGCCGATCCTGGCCATCAGCACCGACACCCAAGCCTGCCTGGCGCTGACCGGCGACAAGGCCTTCCTGCTCGACGAGCAGGGCCGCGGGTTTGTGATGATGCAGCGTTACGGTGGCTCGCTGATCTCGATGGGCGACCCGGTCGGCCCGCCGGAGGTCGCGCGCGCCCTGATCTGGCGCTTCCGCGAGGAGGCCGACCATATGGGCCTGCGCCCGGTGTTCTACCAGGTCGGCGAAAAATACTGGCAGACCTACCTCGACATGGGCCTGACCCTGGTCAAACTCGGCGAAGAGGCGATCGTGCCGCTGGAAGGCTTCACCCTGGAAGGCCGCGACCGCGCCGATCTGCGCCAGGCCTGGAACCGCGGCAAGCGCGGCGGCCTGACCTTCCGCATGCTGCAACCCGAACAGGTGGACGCGGTACTGCCGCGCCTGTCCGAAGTGTCCGAGCAATGGCTGGAAGAAAAGTCCGGCGAAGAAAAAGGCTTCTCGCTGGGCAGCTTCGATGCGGACTATCTGCGCCGCTTCCCGGTGGCCGTGGCCGAGGCGGAAGGCGAAATCGTGGCCTTCGCCAATGTGTGGTGGGCGCCGGCCGGCGGCGAGTTGTCGGTGGACCTGATGCGGCACAGCGCGCAGGCACCCAAGGGCACGATGGATTTCCTGTTCATCGAGCTGTTCTTGTGGGGGCAAGCCAACGGCTATACGCGCTTCTCGCTTGGCATGGCGCCGTTGTCGGGCCTGGCCGAGCATCGCCTGGCCGGCCGCTGGAATCGCTTCGCCAGCCTGGTCGCACGTCATGGCGAGCGCTTCTATGGCTTCAGCGGCCTGCGCCGCTTCAAGTCGAAGTTCGCCCCGACCTGGCGCCCGCGCTATCTGGTCGCGCCCGGTGGCATGCATCTGCCGGCGGCGCTGCTGGATGTCACCCGATTGATCTCGGCGGATCCGGGCCGGCAGGAGTAAGGCCGCTCGATACCTGCGGTTTTACGCGCGCGAGTGCTTCAGGCTGCTGAGTGCGCTCGCACGCGTGCTTGAATGCATTGCTTGCCGATCAGCAGTGGCAATGCTGGGAGCGCGGTGCCGCGTCCGGGGGCGGGACCGTGTGGCGACATGGATGTCGCCACCGAGCCTCCAGGGATGGATTCACGGCGTGTCCCGACACTGGATGCGGCGCCGCGCCGCCGACCAGCTCCGCACACCGATCAATCTGTGCAGAACATCTATCTTTTACGCGCGAATGCTTCGGTCTGCTGCGGGCGCTTGCACGCGTACCGGTGTGGGACACGCCGCAAGTACGTCCATGTAGGCTCTGTCGCGGCATCCATGCCGCTCAAGGTCCCACACCGGCACGCGCGCAAGCACCACCGGTTGTTGTCGGTTGCGGAAAGAAATGCGAAGGGCCTGTTGGCGCTGCAGATCCTTCGGAACGTCACCACTTTTTGGCGACATGACAGCAGGTAAATGGCTTACCGATTACATCGGCCACGAAGTCCGCAGGCATCAGCACGTGCTTGAAGCACTGCTTGCCGATCAGCAGTGGCAACGCTGGGAGCGTGGTGCCGCGTCCGGGGGCGGGACCGTGTGGCGACATGGATGTCGCCACCGAGCCTGCATGGATGGATTCACGGCGTATCCCGACACCGGATGCGGCGCCGCGCCGCCGACCGACTCCGTACACCGATCGATCTTGCGCACGGCATCTGGGGGTTCCACGCGAATGCTTCGGTCTACTGCGGGCGCTTGCACGCGTACCGGCATGGGACACGCCGCAAGTACGTCCATGTAGGCTCTGGCGCGGCATCCATGCCGCTCAAGGTCCCACGCCGGCACCCGCGCAAGCACCACCGGTTGTTGTCGGTTGCTGAAAGAAAAGCAGAGGGCCTGCCGGACTGCAGGGGACCGAACCGAACGGTGACAACCAGGTTGTTGACCTGGTTCGGCCTGGAGTTGGGCCGAACCAGGTCAGACATGCCGCGCTCGCTTACGGCTTCGACAGCGCGTGCAGCTGCTCCATGATCACCTTGGCCAGGGTCGCGTAATCGCCCTTGAAGTGGTGATCACCCGGCAGCGCGACCCGCTTGGCGGCCTGTGCCGGCAGGCTTGGGCAGAGCGCGTCCTGATCGTCCTGGCCGTAGATGCACACGGTGGTGCCGGCGGGCAGCCGCTGCACTTCCGGCGCGATCGGCAGGCCTTCGTCGTCCGAGCCCAGCCAGTTGCTGACGTGGAATTCGTAATCGGCCAGCTTGCCCACCGACAACAGCGCGGTCATGCGCAGGTTCTGCTTGGTCTGCGCCGGCAGCTTGTTGATCGCGGCCGGCAACACGTCCGCGCCCTGCGAGAAGCCGATCAGCACCACCCGCTGACGTTGCCAGCGCTGCGCATAGAAACGCGCGATGCGATCCAGATCGGTGGCAAAGCCCTGCGGTGTGCGCTCGGTCCAGAAGTAACGCAGCGAATCCAGTCCGACCACCGGGATGCCCTGCGCGGCCAGGGCATCGGCCACCTCTTCGTCCAGACCTGCCCAGCCACCGTCGCCGGAGACGAAGATCACGAAGGTGTCGTCGTCGCTGTCGCCATCGGGCTTGGCCGGCAGCTCCACTACCGGCAGGTCTTCCAGCCCGCCCGGCGGTGGCGGCAGCGCCACGCCCTTCTGCTCGCCCAGCGAACGTGCCGCTGCGCGCAGGCCCGGCAGAATGTCGCCCCGCGCCGAACGCGTGAACGTGCGCGCCTGCGGCACCTGCTTGAGGAAGCCGTCTTCGGCCGCGGCCGGGCAACGCTTGTCCTGGCTGCCGGCAAGCACCCAGGGAATCTGCAGCGGCACCGGAAGCAGGGTGTTGCTGCCCGGGCGCACGCCCGGCTGGCAGATCGCCTGATCGGACACCGTCGCCGGGCAGAGCCCGTCGGTCAGCACGCCGGCCAGCACATGCGGCTTGGCTTGCGCCGCGATCGCATAGGCCAGCGCAGCCCCCTCGCCGTCGCCGACCAGCAGCGGCAGGCGGTAGGTGGGGATGTGGTAGAAGGCCTGCACGTAGCGCGAGAAATTTTCCACATCGCCGACCGAGAACGCGCAGGTACCGCCGGCCTTGCGCAGCACCGCGTAAAGATGCGCGGTATCGACCATCGCCACCATCGCGCCATCGGCGCGCAGGCTTTCCGCCTGGGTCTGGCGCTTGACGTTGTTGCCGGTGCCGGTCAGCCAGATCACCACGCGCTGCGGCTCGCCCTTGGGCATCAGCACCGGCACCTGCTCGAAGCGGCCGTGGCTCACTGGCTGCGTGGTCTGCGCAGCCGCCATGCCCGATAGCGTCAACACCGCCGCGCCGCAGAGCGCGCTCCACATCTCAAGTCGTCGCATGTCGCACCATCAGGAAAAGTGGTTCAAAGATAATCGCTCCAGGCGGCCACGCGAAGCGCGGCGCTTCGCTTATCGCGCATGTGCTCGCTGGCGATCTTCCCAGGCGGCCAAGGCCTGCCGGTAGCGCGCCAGGTCGTCCGCGTACAGATCGTGCACGCACAACGGGCAACCGCTTTCGCAGCACTCGTTGGGCGCAGGCGGCTCGGGTGGCTGCGGGCGTGGATCGTGATCGGAAGCTGCGCGGTCGTGCATGCGCGCATTGTAGCGTGCGCCGTGGCTGCGCCTGGATGAACCACGGCGCGCAGCGTGCCAGGTCAGCGCCCCAGTCGCCGGCGCAGATTGGCCCGCGCCGCGGCGTCGCAGCGCGCATGGAAGTAGTCGCTCAGGAAGATGCGCGGACGCTCGAGCAGGCCGGCCAGAAAGCGCCTGCGGTTGAGCCGGAACAGCAGGCTGGGGACATGCCCGCGGTACTCGGCGGCAATGCCCTCGTCATACGCATCGAACACCGCTGCCGGTGCGGCCAGGATCGCCATGTCGCAGTCCAGGAACAACGCCGCCTCGGCGTCCACATCCGCTGGCTGCAGTTGTCCGTGGCGTGCGGTGAGCAGAATCAGGCGCTGCACGCGCTGCAGATCCACCGATGCCTGCGGCCACCAGCGCGGGATGCAGTCCACCGCCCAGTTGGCGGATTCCGCCTCGTTGTCGCTGCGCCCGGGCTGATACACCGCATCGTGAAACAGTACCGCCAGCCAGACCTCGACCGGCTGCTGCCAA
Organism: Xanthomonas sp. NCPPB 3218; assembly: GCF_056725185.1. NCBI lineage: Bacteria > Pseudomonadati > Pseudomonadota > Gammaproteobacteria > Lysobacterales > Lysobacteraceae > Xanthomonas > Xanthomonas sp. NCPPB 3218. The sequence continues at coordinate 1,586,560 of NZ_CM161516.1, read as the reverse complement.
CCCGGCCCGGCGGCGACCTCGGCGTAGTGCTGCAGCAGCGCACGCACATGGCCGAAGTGGTGATAGGCGCGCGGTGGCGTGGCATAGGCCTGTTCGAGCGCGGCCAGGTGCTCGGGCTGCAGTGGCAGTGGTGTGGTGGTGGCATCCATGCACGCAGGCTACCGCTGTACGCATCTGCCTGCACATCAGCGCAGCGCCCACTGCCCTTCGATCTGGTAACGCGACTGGCCCAGGAAGCTGCGCACCAGCGCGAACTCGCGCACCGTCCACGCCAGCGCATCGCAGCGCCGTTGCGGCAATGACTGGTTGCAATACAGCAGCGTCATATGCGGCGTGTACTGCGCGTCGCCGGCAATGCCCGCATGCGCCAGCTGCCGGCCCAGCGCGCCCTGCAGCTCGTACAGCCCGCGCACCTTGTCTTCGCCACGCAACACGCATGGCAGCTGCGAGCGCCGGCCGCCGAAGGTGCCGACCCGATCGAACTCCACCTCGAACGCGTCCAACACCACGCGCTCGGCTGCCTGACTGGCGCGGCTCACCAGCGAAGGCGGCAAGCCGCCAGCGTAATCGCCCAGATGATGCAGGGTCACATGCAAGCGCTCGCGCGCCAGCGGCTTGCCATCGACATGACCATTGTGCAGCAGCCCATCGGCGATCGCCGCAGCGCGTTGACCGGTGGCCGCATCGGCCATCACCGCAAAGAACAGGCGCTCGGTGGTCTTCTCCTCACCGAGGCCGAGCGACAACTGCGCCTCGGCCGAGGACAGGTACAGGAACTGCTGTTGCATGGGCTGATTCCACGACCGCGTACGCGGACCTGCCGGGAAGAAGGGCGGCGGATACTAGCAGACCAGATGCATGCGTGACACGCATTCAATGCCAATGCAAAAACGTGGAACGCGTGCAATGCGTGGAACAACAACCGCGCAGCATTGACCACTCGCGACACAAAAAGAAACGGGCAGCTTGCGCTGCCCGTTTCCGCCTTTATCGGTTCACTCCGCAAGCTGCATCACCTGGATGCGCCTGGGTCACGCACGCAGCTTACGCGGCGTTCTTCATCGCATGCTTGCGGTTACGCATCACGTCGTGACATGCGCGCACTTCCGGCAACAGACGCAGTGCGGCGTCGCGTGCGGCGGCCGGGGTATCCTGGTCGGCGATGGTTTCGTCGAACGCCTTCAACAGGCGATCTTCGGACTCTTCCAGCTCGGCGACGTAGCCGTACTTGGTATCGCCCAGCGTAGCGCGCACCTTGCCGTAGAACTGCTGCATGCTGCCGACCATGGTGCCGCTGGTTTCCGGCTTGCCACCGACCGATGCAACCACACTGCTCAGATTGCTGACGATGTCGGACTTCACGCCGGCGATGCGGCGGAACAGCGTTGCAAGTTCCGCATCGCCCACCTTGGCAGCCGCTTCTTCGTAGAAGTCCTTGCCGTCGCGGGAAATGGCGATGAGGTCGTTGAGGCTATGCTCGGTCTTGCTCTGAATGCTCATGTGTCGCTCCTGGTTGCGATAGGCCAGCGCTGCGCGGTTGGTGGATGCGTCTGCGCTGGCTTTCGGGGATGAGGCAATCGATGTGCTGATTGCATGCCTTGGCGTTGTGTACGGCCTTAGCTTGGCGGGACACACATAATCGACATGTGAGTGATGTGGTGATTGTCCTCACGCGATCATGCAGGCAATGAATGGCGATTCATCGATGCCAAGAGCAGGTCAAACCTACCTTGGCTGCCGGCTCGCCCACATATTGTCGACCAAGTTGGGATAGGGGCGACCGGCCTCCTCGGCGCGCTGCTTGGCAGCGGCTTTTTGGCTTGCGGTCAGCGGCGTGGAGGCGGATTTACCCTTGGGCTTGCCGCGCTTCCAGGGCGGTGGCGTGTGTTCGGTCATGGCGCTGTACGGTCCGCTTGCAGTGGAGCATGCAGTCTCGACGTGCGCTCGTGAGTTGGCCGTGGATATGGCCTTGCGTCCTGCAGTGACCAACGTCGCGGCCAGCACGCCATCTGCCAGCTCTGCCACTCATCACTCCAACTGCAGCAGGCAGTGCAGGCCGGCAGCGCCTCAGCAGCTCGCCAGCGACGCGCGCTGGCGGCGCTCCTGCCAGACCGCCAGCGCATACACCAGCAAGCCGCCCAGCGCAGTGGCCGCGCCCACGTAGCCGGTTGAGGTCCAGCCCCACCCGGCGGTGATCGCCATACCGCCCAGCCACGGGCCCAGCGCATTGGCGGTATTGAACGCGGCATGGTTGGACGCCGCTGCCAGGGTCTGCGCCTCCGCGGCCACATCCATCAGGCGCGTCTGCAGCGCAGGTGCCAGTGCGCCCATGGTGCCGACCGCCACGATGGACACAAACACCCACAGGCCCGACTGCGCAGCCAACGGAAAGGTCAGCATCACCACCACCGACCACACCAGCAATACCGGCACCGCGCGGAACTGCATGCGGTCGAACAGCCAGCCGCCCAGGATGCTGCCGAGCACGCCGCCGACCCCGAACGCCACCATCGCCAGCGGGATCCGCGCCGGCTCCACGCCGGTCACCGCGGTCAGGGTGGGCGCCAGATAACTGAAGACGCAGAACATGCCGGAAAAACCCACCGCGCCGATCGCCAGGGCCAGCCATACCTGCGGCTGATTGAACGCGCGCAGCTCACGCAGCGGCTGTTGCCGCGGCTCGTCCGGCGCGGGCGGCAGGCGCGCCGCCACTGCCGCAACCGTGCACAGCGCAAGCACCGACACCGCCGCGTAGGCCCACCGCCAACTCACGATCTGACCCAGCCAGGTCGCCAACGGATTGCCGACCAGCAAGGCAATGCTCAGGCCCAGCAATACCCGGCCCACCGCAGTGGCGCGTTGGTTGGGCGGGCTGATCGACGCGGCCACCAATGAAGCAACGCCGAAGTACGCGCCATGCGGCAAACCAGCGATGAAACGGCACAGCAACATCGTGTGATAGCTCGGCGCCAAGGCGCTGGCGAGATTGCCCAGCGCGTAGAACACCATCAGCAGCAGCAACAATGTGCGCCGCGGCCAGCGTGCGCCAATGATCGCCAGCAACGGCGCACCGACCACCACACCCAGCGCATAGGCGCTGATCACGTGGCCGACCTGCGGCTCGCTGATCTGCAGGCCCTGCGCAATCTGGGTCATCAGGCCCATGGTGGAGAATTCGCTGATGCCGATCGCAAAGCCGCCCATCGCCAACGCAAACAGGATCAGCACGTAGTCGCGCCGTGATACGGGCGGCGTCGAAAGATCGGTATCGGACATGCCCGACTCCAGGATGACGGGGCAGCGTATTATTGTGCAACGCAGCAATCAACGGAAGCGCGGCGCCTGCTGCGATTCAGCGCCAGGCCCCGGCACGTCACGGTCTGGCCGCTCTCGACGCGCCAGGAGACGCAGTGTCCTATCGCTATCGCTCGAATCGGCGCTGCTACGCCACCATCGCTAGGGGGCACTCGCGATCGGCGCGGTGTCGCGCCTGGCGCGTGATCCACACCCAATTGGTTGCTGATGTCCAAATCCACCGAGTCCCCGTTGTTTTCCGCCGTGCGCCTGGGCGCACTGGATCTTGCCAACCGCGTGATCATGGCGCCGCTGACGCGCAATCGCGCCGCCGCCGGGCAGGTGCCCTCGCCGCTCGCCGCCGAGTACTACGGCCAACGCGCCAGTGCCGGGCTGATCGTGGCCGAAGGCACGCAGATCAGCCCGCTGGGTCAGGGCTACCTGGATACGCCCGGCATCCACACCGCCGAGCAGGTCCAGGGCTGGCGTGCGGTCACCGATGAAGTGCATCGCCGTGGCGGCAAGATCGTGCTGCAGCTGTGGCATGTGGGCCGCGTCTCGCACACCAGCGTGCTGCCGCCGGGCGAATCGCCGGTGGCGCCCAGCGCCATCCGCGCCGAAGGCAAGACCTACACCAAGGACGGCTTCCAAGATGTCTCCGAGCCGCGCGCGCTGGCGCTGGACGAAATCCCCGCCCTGATCGAGGACTACCGCATCGCCGCGCGCAACGCCATCGATGCCGGCTTCGACGGCGTGGAAGTGCATGCGGCCAACGGCTACCTGCTCGACCAGTTCCTGCGTGACGGCTCCAACCAGCGCACCGATGCGTACGGCGGCGACATCGAAAATCGCACCCGCCTGCTGACCGAAGTGGTGCAGGCGATCGCCGACGAGATCGGCGCCGAACGCACCGGTGTTCGGCTGTCGCCGGTCACGCCGGTGTACGGCATGCATGACTCCGATCCGCAGCCGCTGTTTGAACGTGCGGTGGAGCGTCTCAACCTGATCGGCGGGCTGGCCTTCGTGCACGTGATCGAAGGCGCAACCGGCGGTGCGCGCGACAACGTCGCCTTCGACTATGCCGCGCTGCGCGCAAAGTTCGACGGCGCCTGGATCGCCAACAACAGCTACGACAAGGCGCTGTCCGACCACGCCATCCACAGCGGTTACGCCGATGCGATCGCCTTTGGCCGGCCGTTCATCGCCAACCCGGATCTGGTGCGTCGCCTGCGCGAGAACGCCCCGTTGGCCGAGCTCGACCAGGCCACCCTGTACGGCGGTGGTGCCAAGGGCTACACCGACTACCCCGCCCTGCCGAACTGAGCGCGGCTGCAAGACGCCTGCGCTCACCGCCAGGCAGGCGCGACCGATGTCCGGAATCGGGATGTACCACGCGTACATTCCGGTTGCTGCGCGCCGTCCGCACCCACCTGACGCCTGCTAGCTCCGTTTTGTCAGCCGCACCAGGTCGGGCCGACACAGCGGCTGCGCTCGGCATCAAGCGAGCGCAGCTGCCGTATCGGATCGGCCGGCCCGCACGCGCACGTTGGACCTAAGCACGTCGCCGGCCCGGCGTCTCGTGCAAGCGCGATACGCATCCCTTGCCCGATCGCCGTCGCAATGCGGCGGCCCTCGTGCATCTACCAAGACAATCGTTGAACCGGCGCGCAAGGCCAGGCGCTTGTGCGTGTGTTGCGCCTTGGGCTCGGCAAATACGCAAATGCATACACAGCACGTCCCTCGCAATGTCGGGAGCTTCGCAACGTAGCCATCCCGGTAGCAACCACATGACGCGTACACCCTGCCCCGCTAGGATCGTGCCGACACTGCTCTCTGGAATGCCGATGCGGCCCCTGCTCACTGCCATTGTTTTTTGCACGCTGCTGGTCTGCGGGCCAGCGCTTGCGGTGCCGTTCTGGGGCGCGCGCCAGTCTAGCCCTGCCGAAACGGCGCCGGCCGACCTCAAGCCGGGCGAATGGATCTGGGGCGGCGTCAGCAAGGGCTGGGGGCCGATGGCGGTGATTGTCAGCCTCACCGAGCAACGCGCGTATGCGTACCGCAACGGCATCCTGATCGGCGTTTCCACCATCAGCTCCGGCAAGCCCGGGCATGAGACACCGACCGGTGTGTTCACCATCCTGCAGAAGGACAAGGACCACCGCTCCAACCTCTACAACGCCGCGCCCATGCCCTATCAGCAACGCCTGACCTGGGACGGCGTGGCCCTGCACGCAGGCGGCCTGCCCGGTTATCCGGAATCGCATGGCTGCGTGCATCTGCCGTCGGAATTCGCGCGGCTGCTGTTCGACAATTCCAACATGGGCATGGTGGTGGTGGTCGCGCAGGCCGGTGTGGATGCGGACGCGGTGGTGCATCCCCGCGCGCTCAGCCCGATCGACCCGGCCACCGGTGCGCAGCGGGCATTGCTGCCGCTGCCCAACGGCCAGAGCTTTGCATGGCAGCCGGCGCTGGCACCCACCGGCCCGATCTCGATGCTGGTCAGCAGCAGCGATCAGCAACTGGTGGTGTATCGCAACGGCGTGGAAATCGGACGCGCGCAAGTGGCATTGCGCGCGCAGACCGGCGCCGCGCCGCTGGGCACGCAGGCGTTCATCGTCGGCCAGGGCTTCCTGCCTGGCGAAGTGCCCGGCTTGCCCGGTCAACGCATGCCCAACTGGATGCGCATCGGCATCCCGGGCAGCAGCGCCGCGGCAGGACAGCCGCTGGATGCCGACACCATCGCGCGGCTGCAGGTGCCGCCGGCATTCCTGGCCGGCCTGCTGCCGCTGCTGACGCCTGGTGTGGTGCTGGTGGCCACCGACCAACGCATCCTTCCCGAAACCACCGGCGGTAAGCTGCAGGTACTGGATTCGGACCCGCCCGAAGCACCCTGAGCACGAACAGCGCCGCGTCAACGCAGTGGCGAGTTGCAAACTGCGCGTGAGGTCGTGCGCGCACATGCGTGCAGCCCAGCATCGGCATGCACTCGTATGCGCTGGCGGTGCCGAGCGCTGGCGGCCCGCCCAGTGTTGTTGAGCCCCGCGACCCGACGCGCGTTGCTGCGATTGTCAGCGCGACCTGCTTGGCAGATGATGCGGACATCCCCTCATTGCCAAGGATGTGCGTGATGCGTTTACTCACCGCGGTTCTGCTCGGCAGCACGCTAGTCGGTTACGCGTCCTCCACCGCAGCGGCCGAGCCGCTGCGCCCTGCCGCACCGAACGCCGAGTGCCTGGATGCGCGCAAGGTGACGGAGCTGCATCAAGCCGATCCGCGCACGCTGGCAGTGGCCGAACAAGGCGGACGGCTGTTCCGCATCAGCCTGGCGCAGGACTGCCCGCAACTGGCCGCACAAGCCGATGCAAGCCTGCTGGCGGCGCACGGCTGGGTCTGCAACGGTGCGCCGGCATACGTGCGCTCGGGCCAGCAGCACTGCGCGGTCAGCCAGATCGCCACGTTGAATGCGCGCGAATACGCCAGTGCGGCACGGCAACGCGACAGCGGCATCCCGACCCTGGACGGGGTCAGCGTGCGCGAAGCGCGCCGGCGCAATTTCGCCGGTTCCTCCAGCTACTGCTTCAATCCCAGTATGCTGCGCTCGTGGTCGGAGGACGGCCAGGGCCTGGTGGTGGAAGTCTCTCCACGTCACCCCGGCACGCATCGCCACTACCGCGTCGAACTGATGGACAGCTGCCGCGAACTCAGTGGCGCGCCGCCGATCCGCTTCGTCTCCGGCATGGGCCTGAATGCGATCTGCGGCAATCCCGGCGACAAGGTCGATGTGCTCGACGAAATGGCACTTGCCGGCGCGGCTGCCGGATCCGGCCAGCAGGGCGACCTGAGCACCACGCGTGGCGGCCTGGCCGCGCGGATGCGCCAGAGTTGCACGGTGGCGGCGGTGTATCCGCGCGATTGAGCACGCCGCAACGCAGGAGCGCGCTTGCGTGCGATGAGGCGGTCTCGATACCGCCTCATCGCGCGCAAGCGCGCTCCTGCACACGCTGCGGGCGGTGTTGCTGCTTCCGCACTCGGCTCACGCCTTGCGCAGGAAACAGGTCTTCAGCACCAGGCCCTTGATCTTTTCCGAATTGCCTTCGATGTGCTCGGCATCGTCCTCGACCAGGCGGATGTTGCGGATCAGCGTGCCCTGCTTGAGCGGAATCGACGAGCCCTTGACCTTCAGGTCCTTGATCACCGTCACCGTGTCGCCGGCCTGCAGCAAGTTGCCGTTGCTGTCGCGCACCACCGTCGCAGTCGCGGCGGACTCGCCCACACTCCATTCGAAGCCGCAGTCTGCGCAAATCAGCATCGCGCCATCGGCATAGGTATTGTCCAGGCCACATTGCGGGCAGGCGGGAACGGAAGACATGCGATTCCTAGGTTCAAAACGGGCGTGGATTGTAGCGCCCCGGCCGCGCGATCACGTCTCCGGCACGGCGCCGGCGCGATAGTGCGGCGCTTGTCGAATGCCCTGCAGGTCGCACGTGCCCAACCCATCGCTTCCCCAAGCCCCCGGCGCTGCGCCAGGATCCACCGCGCCTGCCGCTGGCGAACCGGGCGCGGCTAAGAAAACCGGCTCGCATCTGGTCGTCTACGTCGCGCTGGCCGGCAACCTTGCCATCGCGATCGCAAAATTCATCGCCGCAGGCATTTCGGGCAGCTCGGCGATGCTCAGCGAAGGCGTGCACTCGCTGGTGGACACCGTCAACGAAGTGTTGCTGCTGTACGGCCTGCGCCGCGCCGCGCAGGCCCCCTCGCCGACCCATCCGTTCGGCTACGGACGTGAGCTGTATTTCTGGAGTTTCATCGTCGCGCTGCTGGTCTTCGCCATGGGCGCAGGCGTGTCGCTGTACGAGGGCATCGTGCATCTGCGCAATCCCGAGCCGGCCAAGAGCCATCTGCTCGCTTACATCGTGCTCGGTGTGTCGATCGTGTTCGAAGGCATTTCCTGGGTGGTGGCGCTGCGCGAATTCCGCGCCAAGAAGGGCCGCATGGGCTATTTCCAGGCATTCCGGCAGAGCAAGGATCCCAGCACGTTCACCGTGCTGCTCGAAGATAGCGCCGCCTTGATCGGCCTGTTCATGGCGGTACTGGGCCTGGCCGGCGCGCAGCTGCTGGACATGCCCGAACTCGATGGCATCGCCTCGATCGGCATCGCCTGTGTGCTGGCCTTCACCGCATTCCTGTTGGCGCGCGAAACCAAGGGCCTGCTGATCGGCGAACCCGCGCATGCGCACGTCACCGAATCGCTGCTGCGCATTGCCGCCAGCGATGCGGATGTGCGCGCCGCCAACGGCGTATTGACCATGCAGATGGGCCCGAACCAGGTGGTCGCCGCGTTGAGCGCCGAGTTCGAAGACAGCCGCACCACGCCACAGATCGAAGCCTGCGTCGGGCGCATCGAAGCGGCCGCCAAGCGGCAGCACCCCGAGCTCACCGCGCTGTTCATCAAGCCGCAGACGCCGGAAACCTGGCACGCGCGCCGCGCCCAGATCGAACGTGGGACCGAGAAGGATTAGCGCACGGCAGGCCGTGGAATGCGTGCATCGCCACGCGGCCAAACGCCGCACGTGACGCGCATCAATCGGCTCATCTTCGCACCGACGCATCGCGCAGGACGCAGTTGCATCGCAGCGGTGACATCGTCACCACCAAGCTGATCCTCGCCCTAACCGCAGCCCCGGCTGCGGTTGCATCATCCGGGTCGATTGCCTACGGTAGGCGGGCACCACCTCTTGGCGTCGTGAGTCAGCCGACGCATCCCACTCGATCACAAGTCATGGAGGTTTCCGATGGAAATCAGCCAGGGTCGCGTTGCGACCATTCATTACACCCTTTCCGACGACAGCGGCCAGGTCCTGGACCGTTCGACGCCGGACGCGCCATTGAGCTACCTGCACGGTGCCGGCAACATCGTGCCCGGCCTGGAACAGGCGCTGGACGGCAAGCGCGTCGGCGAGACACTCACTGCCGATGTCGTGCCCGAACAGGGCTATGGCCCGCGCCATGAGCAGTTGATCCAGCAGGTACCGCGTGAGGCATTCCCGACCGATGTCGAGGTCGTGCCGGGTGTGCAGTTCGAGGCGCGCACCCAGCAGGGCCCGGTGCTGGTCACCGTCACCGAGGTGGGCCCGGAGCAGGTCACCGTCGACGGCAACCATCCGCTGGCCGGGCAGACCCTGCATTTCGCGGTCGAAGTCATCGAGGTGCGCGAAGCCACCACCGAAGAACTAAACGAAGGCCAGGTCGCCAGCGTCGCGGCCTGATCGGGTGTGCCGCGTGCCTGTGGGCATGCGGCAGTTCGGCTGCTGCGACGTCCGAACGCAGCGCGACGGGCGTCGCCGGCAGCAGAAGTAGTAAAGTGCGCGGCCCGCTCACAGGCCCGCTTGCATGAAACTCGGCATCGACTTCGGTACCAGCAACTCCGCCGCTGCGGCGATCGTCGATGGCCAGGTGGTTCCGGTGCGCTTCGGCGAGGCCCTGCAGTTCCGCACCACGGTGTATTTCCCCGAGACCATGCGCGACCCGGACGATTTCAGCCTGACCCCGGCGCTGGAATACGAGGTCGAACGGCTGATCGACTCCGGCCGTCGCGACGCCGCCGCGGCCGGCCGCACGTCCAGCACCGACAGCCTGCGTCGTGATGCGATCCGCATCGTACGCCGCCAGTGGATGGAAGAGCAGGTGCGCGAACCGCGCAGTTCCGCCGCCCTGCTGCAGAACGCGGTCTACGGCGACGAAGCGCTGGATGCGTATTTCCTGGAAGGCGAAGGCAGCCTGGTGCAGAGCCCCAAATCGATGCTGGGCTACAACCTGCATCCGCGTGCACGCCAGACCATCACCGGCATTGCCACGCATGTGCTGGAACACATCCGGCTCACCGCATCGCGCCAGTTCGACATCAACATCCGCAGCGCCACGCTGGGCCGCCCAGTGCAGTTCCGCAGTTCCATCGGCGAGGCCGGCAACGCGCAGGCGCTGGACATTCTGCAGACCGCCGCCATCGCCGCCGGCTTCGACAGCGTGGATTTCCTCGAAGAACCCGCAGCGGCCGCGATGCATTACCACGTCAGCCATGACAGCCGTCACGACACCGTGGTGGTGGACATCGGCGGCGGCACCACCGACATCGCCCATGCCAGCGTCGGCGGCAGCGCCGCGCCGCAGGTGCACCGCGCCTGGGGCATCGCGCGCGGCGGTACCGATATCGATCTGGCGCTGAGTCTGGCCGCCTACATGCCGCTGTTCGGCCGCGGCATCACCCGCGTGCCCACCCACCATTACGTGGAAGCGGCGATGGTGCAGGACATGACCCGCCAGCGCGAATTCCGCCTGCACAAGTACCAGGACGTCCCCGCCCCGTTCGACAAGCGCCTGCAGGCGCTGCAGGACACCGGCAACACCGCGCGCCTGTACCGCGGCGTGGAAGCCTGCAAGATCGCGCTCAGCGAGCGCGACCGGCACCAGGCCGGGCTGGACTTCATCGAACGCGGGCTGGAAGTAGAGGTGCAGGCCAGCGCGCTGGTTGCGTCCGCTTCCAGCTACCTGGGCGAACTGGAAGGCCTGCTTGCACAGGCCCGTGCCGACCTGGACGCGCCGCCGGCCACGCTGTTCCTCACCGGCGGCATGTCGCGTGCCGGCTATATCCGCGACACGGTGGCTGCCGCGTTCCCGGAATCGCGCCTGGTGCAGGGCGATCCGTCCTTCGGCGTGGTGCAGGGCCTGGCCTGGGCGGCGGCCCGCCAGGCCCGTCCGTCGGACGGTTAAGGCAACGCGGGCGCCCATCCGTTACAATGCACGGTTGCTGCATACCGCTTAGCCGGCTTGTCAGCAAGGCACGCTTGCCGTGCCGCCGCGATTGCGCACCGAACGCGACCGCACCTCTCGACACCGCTTCCGCGCGCGCCACCCTAGCCGCACGCGGTGTCATCGCACTTCCCCGCTACAGGAGGCCACATGGCACGTCCCGCGACCAAGCAGAAATCCCAGCCCAGCATCGCTCGCAGCGAAGGCAAGTCGCAGCCGCTCAGTCGTGAGCGCATCGCTGCCGACATCGCCGCGTTCCGCAAGACCGGCGGCCGGATCGAAGTGCTCACCACCAACTTCGGCCCTGCGCGTAACGATGGCGACAAGATCGCCTAAGCGTCACCCCCCGCAAGCCGAAGCGTTGTACCGACGTGCCACCGCAAGGTGGCACGTTCGTTTCCGGCCACAGTTGGCGCAGCCGCTCAGTTGCCGTAATCGATGCGCACCGAGCCGGAATGCGACTCGAGTTTGATGTCGCCATTGCCGGCCCCCAGCCGGGTTCTCAGGCTCTTGCCCGGGCCGTACTCCGGCCGCTCCACCTGCCCGGCCACCGAACGGATGTCGCCGCTGAACACCTCCACCTGCAGCGCTGCCGACACGTTGCGCGGCACGCCCAGGCTGATGGTGCCACTGACGCTCTCTGCAGCGATGCTGCCGCCCGGCGCCAGACCGGCCACCGTCAGCGCCGTTGCGCCGGACACGCTCTCGGCGCGCAGCTGCGATACCTGCCCCGCGCCGACCCGGATCTGGCCGGAAACGGACTCGACCGACACTACGCCGCTGGCGCCGGCCGGCGCGTCGACCTGCCCGCTGACCGTGCCCAGGCTCAGCCTTGCGCTGGCCACCGTGCTGCGCAGCGCGCCGCTGACGGTTTCCAGTTGCGCTTCCCTGGCGCGTCCGGCTGCGACCACGTTGCCGCTGACCGACTTGAGCTGCAACCGCGCCAGATCGACCTGATCGACATCCACCGAGGCACTCACCGCCTCCACCTCCAGCAGCGCCGCGCGCGGAACCCGCAGCTCCAGTTGGGCCCCCCTGCTGTTGCGGTTGTTACGCGGGTAGATCACCTCGAACTGCAGCCGGTCCGGGCTTTCATCCACCTCCAGGCGCTGCCCTTCGCCCAGGGTGCCGGTCAGCGCCACGTCGTCGCGGTCCCAGCCGCGCACGCGGATCTGCCCGGCGATGTTGTCCAGCTCCACGCGCCCGCCGCGCGTCAGCGGATGGCTCTGCTTCACGGTGGTCTGCGCTGCCGCCGGCAGTGCGCAAAACGCAACCAGCAACAACACAGATAGATGGGCGTAACGCATGGGCATGCTCCTCAGCTTGGAAAGGACGTCTCGCCCTGCGAGGCGAGACGGGTCAGTTGCAGGCGCTTGGCATAGGTGCGTTGCAGCTGCGACAACAGGAATGCAGAGCGCGGACTCTGCGCGATGGCGTGGTGGATGGCCTGCGCACTCTGGTCCAGCTCGGCCAGCGCCGGGCGCAGATCGGCCGGCACCTGCTGCACCGGCACTGCATCGATGGCCTGCTGGTACTGCCCGGCCATTGCCTGTGCCTGCGCCACCAGGCCAGGGCGCGCCGACGCTGGCGCTGGCGCCTGGGTCGAGCGATCGAGCCCTGGCACGATCGCCACCACGGCCAGCGCAGCAGCAAGCGCCACACCGAACGCGGGCCAGGCCCAGGCACGCTGGCGGCGCGGCTGCAGCGCAACCACGTTGGTGTGCGGCGTCAGTGCGGGCGCGATGCGCTCCCAGAGCTGTGCCGGTGGCTGACGTTGCTGCGGCAACGCACGCAGACGCGCGGACAACGCGGCGTCATCGGTTGCGTGCGGATCAAGCGGATCGTGATTCATGCAATGTCTCCCAGCCGCACGCGCAGCAGGCCGCGCGCGCGATGCAGTTGCGCCTTGGAACTGCCGACCGCCATCTGCAGTTCGTCGGCAATTTCCTGATGTTTCCAGCCTTCGATGTCGTGCAACACCAGCACCGCGCGTGCGCGCGGGGGCAGCGTCTCCAGCGCGCGCTCCAGATCCATCTGGGTGGCCTGGCAGGTTGCGGCACCTGGAATGGCGGCGAGGATCTCGCCATCGGCATCGTCCACCATCTGATCGCCCGCAGCCGAACGCGCACGCAGCTCCATCAGGGCCGTATTGACGGCCAGCCGGTGCAGCCAGGTGCCCAGCGCGCTCTGGAAGCGGAATTGCGGCAAGGCCTTCCACGCGGCAATGAAGGTCTCCTGCAGCACATCGTCGGCACGTGCCGCATTGCCGCCGCACAGACGCCACACCACCGCATACAGACGCGGCGCATGACGGCGATAGATGGCCTCGTAGGCGGTGCGATCGCCGCCTGCAGCGGCACGCGCCAGCGCCGCATCGTCGCGTCCGGCCGGACCGTCACAAGCTGAGGCATCGATGGGCATGGAGGTGTCGAGCATATCCACTTCGATGCGCTGGGCAGCACAAAGGTTTAAACCGCGCCCAGGTTTTTTTTGAGCACGGTTCCAGTCGCGACCGACCAGCCTACTGCGCCGCCGCCCGGCGGGCGCGGCCGGTGGTCGGAATCGGCATGGCCCCGTCGTGCCACTTCGGTTCCGAGCGTGCGGTCCTTACCCACCTGACGACTGCTCGCTTCCTTTTTTGCCGTTCTAAACCCTTTCGCCGTTCGCCGCATCCAAGCCTGCGATGGCGCAATCCTGCGCCGCATCGTTTGCCGGGAGCATGGCCGTTGGCCGCTCCAGGCGCAGGCCCCCTGATCGGACGTTGCCATGCCACATGTTCTCGGAATACTGCTGAGCCTGTGCTCCACCCAGTGCCCGGCCCCGCTGCCGATGGATGCAGTGCAGCTCACGCTGACGCCTGCGCGCCTGCAGGCCTGCCTGCTGCACCTGCCGTCGACGCGGCTGTCATGCATCGAGCTGAGTTCACCGGCGCACTGGTTGCCGGTGCGCGGCGCCGAGCAGCTGTGGCGGCGCGTTGTCGCGTTGTCCGCGCATGGCGGCAGTTCAACGCGTTGACCGGTTGCAGCGTCATCGTGGCGTTCGGTCGCTGCTGCATCGCCGTGTTGGCCTCCATCGATGCGCATGGCAGCGAACGCCCCGGCCACGTACAGCTGAGATGCGGCACTCCATCGCAGCATCCTTGACTCAAGCTCGCTGCCGCCACCGCTGAGCGCGCGTTCACCCCGCGCACCGGCTGCGCAATGACGCCCCCGTTACAATGGGCGGTCTCTGTGAACCTGCACGATCCGATGTCCGCGTCCGACGCTTTGCCCACCATGATCCGTAGCCTGCTGCCGCACTGGAATCCGCAGTGGCTGACCGTGGCAGTGCTGACGGTTCAGATCGTGCTGATCCTCGCCGTTGCCGCGCTGGTTCGGTTGCTGCTGCGGCAAGTGCTGCGCCGCCTGTGTACGCGCTACAGCCTGCCGGCGGAAATGATGATCGGCATCCGTCGCGTGGGCAGCTTCGTCATCTCCGTCACCGCGGTGCTGACGGTACTGAACGTGCTGGGCGTCTCCAGCGGCACCTTGTGGACCGCGTTCACCGGATTCGCGGCGGTCGGTGCCGTGGCGTTCTTCGCGGCATGGAGCGTGCTGTCCAATATCTTCTGCACCTTCCTGATCATCACCACGCGCCCGTTCCGCCTGCACGACCACATCGAGCTGCTGGAAGGCGGCGACAAGCCCGGCCTGAAGGGCCGGGTGATCGACATCAACGTCATTTACACGACCCTGGAAGAAACCGGCGATCACGCCGGGAGCGTGCTGCAGGTTCCCAACAGTCTGTTCTTCCAGCGCACCACGCGCCGTTGGCGCGAGACCAGCCACTTCAACGCCAGCTGAGGGCGTCTGGCAGGACGTAGCGAGCCGTTATCGGGTGACTCGGTCGGCGCGTCGCAAGGACACGGAATACGAATGTCGCATGTAGGCCCAAGCGATGGCCGCGGCCGCCTGGCGGCAAGCGCAGTCGTTTGCCGGTTGGCCTGAAGCCGCGTGGCAATCAACGCAGCTGGCTGTCCTTGCTGCCCCGACGGTTGTAGCCCCCTTGCGCCGCCTGCTCCTGGTCATGCGCCTGCTGACAATTCACGCACAGGTGCACGCCCGGTACTGCCTTGCGGCGCGCCTCGGGGATGGGCGCATCGCACTCCTCGCAGTGAGTCAGGCTGGGGCCCTGATGCAGCTGGCTCCGCGCGCGCTTGATCGCATCCTCGACGGTCGCATCGATCTGGTCCTGCACCGCCCCATCACCTGCCCATCCGGTCGCCATGTTCGCCTCGGCTTGTCTGCTCAGAACTCAAATATGGGCATGCGCCCAGGCAAATCCAAGCCGGACGTGCACAGCGCGCTCAAATCAGGTGCTTTAGCATCCGCCCATTCGCACTCTTCGAGGAAGTCGCAATGGAACAACACGTCCACCCGTTCTCCGAATTATTCGCCCAGTTGGGCCTGCCGTCGGATGAGGTCAGCATCCGCAGCTTCATCGACGAACACTCTCCGCTGCCAGGCGACATGCGCCTGGAGGAAGCGCCCTTCTGGACACCGGCGCAGGCGCAGCTGCTGCGTGAAGAGCGCCTCGACGATGCCGACTGGATCGTGACCATCGATCAACTCAATATCGCCTTGCACACCACTGCCGAAGACACTGGCGTCTGATCCGCGCAAGAACGCAGCGAGTGTCCTGCGCTAGACCTCGCTCGCGGCCGGTTTGTCGTTTTGTTGATTGATTAGCTTGCAGGAATAAAAAAAGGAGCGGCCACTGGCCGCTCCTTTGCACTCCGGGCGATGTAGCCGGCATGCGAACCGCATACCGATGCACGCCTCGGGCGTCAGGTCACCTTTTTGGCGATCGTCATGCCAAGCACGAACAGCACGATGGCGATGATGATGCCGGCCCAGAACAGGAACTTGGCAATCCCCATTGCAGCGCCCGCCATGCCGCCAAACCCGAGCGCACCGGCAATCAGTCCGATGATGGCGAAAATAATGGCCCACTTGATCATGTTTGTTGTCTCCTCATCCGGCACGGTGCCGTGTTCAGTCGTGTGCTTGCGCGGTCGTGCCGCAAAACATGCGCTGCACGCTACGCATCCGGATGTGCCGCATTCGTGAATACGCCTGACACATGACGCCACATTCGCGGATGCAGATTCGCCAGCAGCGCCTGCATCGGCGATCATGCGCAGCTCGCAGCAATCGATTGGCATGGACACTCTTCGCTATCTCGCCGGCTACCCGCCCGCCGTCCTGGATCAGGTGCGCGAGCTGATCGCGCAGGACAAGCTCGCCCTGGTGCTGGCACGCCGCTACCCGGATCGCCACAGCATCCGCACCGACCGGCAGTTGTACGACTACGTCAAGGCCATGAAGGAGCGCTACATGCGCTCCTCGCCCACCCTGCACAAGGCGCTCTACGACAACCATCTGCAGGTGGTGAAGCACGCGCTTGGCACGCATACGGCGATCTCGCGCGTCCACGGCAGCCGGCTCAAGGCCAGCCGCGAGATCCGCATCGCCTCGATCTTTCGCGATGCGCCCGAACCGTTCCTGCAGATGATCGTCGCCCACGAGCTGGCGCATCTGAAGGAGGCCGATCACAACAAGGCCTTCTACCAGCTGTGCAACCACATGAGCCCGGACTACCACCAACTGGAGTTCGACCTGCGCCTGTATCTGACCCACCTGGCGCTGTCCACGGACGCCTGATCGCGCACCGGCTAGACGAGGCAGCCCATCGCTGCGACCACCGGTCCATGGCCACCGGTCGCCCGCCGGGGACGCACGACCTGCATTGATCTCGGCGAGACCGCCATCGACCTACGCGGGCCGCAGCGGCGCCCGCCTGGGATCAGGCACGACAGGGTTGCCGGCCTCTCCTAGAATGCCTCCATGCAGGCACCGTCCCTCCAGCAGCTCACCCAGGCCGCACAGACCGCCCAACCCGCGGCAATGACGGCGCTGGCACATGCATTGGTGCGTACCGGGCAGCCCGAGCAGGCGCTGGCGTGGTACACGCGTAGTGCGGCCGCAGGCGATGCCGGCGCGCAGATCGAAGCCGGCCGCATGCTGGCCTACGGTGTGGGTTGCGAGGTGGACCTGGCCCGTGCGCAGGAGCACTGGCAACACGCCGAGCGCCAGGATGTTGCGGCAGCGCGCTATCTGTTGGCGACCGTGGCCATCACCGACGCCCCGTTGATGCTCGACACACAGGCGCAATCCCGCTTGCATGCAGCGGCCGCAGCCAACTACCCGCCTGCGCTGCGCGCGCTGGCCATCCAGCACGGCCGGATCGATCACCCCGCGCAGCAACGCAGCTGCGTTGCCTTGCTGGAGCGCGCCGCCGCAGCCGGTGACGCACTGGCTGCCGCGCTACTGGCCGAGCGCCTGCTACGTGGCGAAGGCGTCCGGCCGCAACCCGACGCCGCGGCGCAGCTGCTGCGGCAATTGCAGCCGCTGGGTATCGCCGCGGCGCCTGCCGTGCAGATCACACCGCCAGATCCGCTCGTCGACGATCCGCGCATCCGTTTCGCTGCCCGACATGTCGCAACGCGCCGCCACGATGCGCCCATGATCGAAGAAGTCTGCGGCGTGCTGTCTGCCGACGAGTGCCGCCTGTTGATGTTGCTGGCGCGGCCGCATCTGCGCGCCTCCGAGGTGGTCGACCCCGACGATGCGCGCACGCGCCGCGCGCCGATCCGCACCAGCCGCGGCGCCACCCTGGACCCCATCCTCGAAGACTTTGCCGCGCGTGCGGCACAGGCGCGCGTGGCGGCCTGCGCGCAGCTGCCGCTGACCCATGCCGAAGCGCTGTCGGTGCTGTGCTACGCGCCGGGTGAGCAGTACCGCGCGCATCGCGACTACTTGCCGCCCGGCACGATCGCCGCCGACCGCCCCACTGCCGGCAATCGCCTGCGCACCGCCTGTGTCTACCTCAACAACGTCGAGGCGGGGGGCGATACCGACTTCCCGGTCGCGGGCGTACGCGTGCGCCCACGTGCCGGGTCGGTGGTGTGCTTCGACAATCTGCATGCCGATGGCCGCCCCGACCCCGACTCGCTGCACGCCGGCCTGCCGGTCAGCGCAGGGAGCAAATGGCTGGGAACGCTGTGGTTCCGGCAGCAGCGCTATCGGCATTGGTGAACAGATTCATACACTAGCCCCCGCCGACGTGGTTTAAAATGTTGCAGCGCGACGTGATCGGACAGGGTCTGCAGACGTCGCGTTTTTGTTTCCCATTGCACGGGTTCCGGCCCGGCCTCAGGGAAGGCACATCACGCAGCCCCGCGGAGCCTTCGATGCTTTTCGAAACCCTCGACACCACCGGCCACGAGCAGGTGATTTTCTGTCACAACCGCGACGCCGGCCTGAAAGCGATCATCGCGTTGCACAGCACCCGTCTCGGGCCCGCGCTGGGTGGCGTGCGCATGCGCCCCTACCCCAACAGCGAGGCGGCGCTGGACGATGCGCTGCGGCTCAGCCGCACCATGACCTACAAGAACGCGTTGGCGGGATTGAATGTCGGCGGCGGCAAAGCGGTGATCATCGGCGACCCAAAGAGTGACAAGAGCGAGGCGCTGTTCCGCGCATTCGGCCGTTTTGTCGACACCCTGGGCGGGCGCTACATCACCTCCGAAGATGTCGGCACCGACGTCAACGACATGGAACAGATCTACCTGGAGAGCGAGTACGTCACCGGCGTGCACCAGGTGCATCGCGGCTCCGGCGACCCGGCCCCGTTCACCGCCTACGGTGCGTTGCAGGCGTTGATGGCCTCGCTCAATCGCAGGCTCGGCCACGAGGAAGTCGGCAAGACCAGCATCGCGATCCAGGGCCTGGGCCACATCGGCATGGAGCTGGTGAAGCTGCTCAAGGAACGCGGCGCCAAACTCTATGTGGCCGATCTGAACCCGGCGCTGGTGGATCGCGCGGTGGCCGAATACGGTGCCGAAGCGGTCAGCATCGAGGAGATCTACCAGGTGCCGGCCGATGTATTCGCACCCTGCGCGCTGGAAGGGGCAATCAACGAAGACACGTTGCCGCGATTGAAGGCCAAGATCATCTGCGGCACTGCCAACAACCAGCTCGCCAGCGCCGCCATCGGCGAAGAGCTGCACAGGCGCGGCATCCTGTATGCGCCCGATTACGTGGTCAATGCCGGTGGCGTAATGAACGTGTCGCTGGAGATCGACGGCTACAACCGCGAACGTGCGATGCGCCTGATCCGCAGCATCTATCACAACCTGGAAAAGGTCTTCGACCTGTCTTCCCGCTTGGGCGTCGCGCCGCAGCAGGCGGCCGACCAGATTGCCGAGGCGCGTATCGAGGCGATCAGCAAACTCAAACTGCCGCTGGGCCGCACCGCACCGCGCTTCCTGCACAAGCTGCGCGGTGAGTGACCCACCTGTCCAGGCATCTTGCCTGGACAGATGAATCACCGATCAGGCGCGCCGATCAGAAATCGGCGCTGTAACGCAGGCTCAGCGCACGATCGTCCTCACGCTCGCCCACCCGCTGGTCGTAGCCGAAGCGCAACTGGCTCTGCGGCCCCAACGGCGCGGCCGCGGTGATGCCGAACAGACCACCCGAGCGCGCCGGCTGCATGCCGCGCAACGGCGCCCATGCGTTCACGCCGATGAAGCTGGCATCCAGCGTCAGGCCGTCGCTGCTCAACGCCTGCTGCCATTCGGCATAACCGCCGAGCTGCACGCCGCGCCAGCGATAGGACGAACGCACGCCGGCCAGCACCTGGGTGCGCGAGGAGGTGCTGGCATCGGCACGCAAGCCGAAGCCGTCGCCACCGCTTTCGCGGAATCCCTCGCTGCGCAGACGCACATAATCCAGCCCCATGTAGGGCGTCAGGCTGGCGCGCGCGCCACCCAGGCGATACCCGGTTTCCAGGTTGCCGCTGAGGTAACTGCCGCTGTAGTCGCTGAAGGCACTGCTGCGGTCTTCGCCCAACTGCAGGCTGCGCTCGATCTGCCGGTTGACGTTGCCGAAACCCAACTGACTCAGCGTGTACGCAGACCCCAGCGTGGTACCCCAGTACAACTGCCCCTGCACCTGCCGATCGCGCCCGCGTGCACCGTCCAGATCGCCCAGGCTGTTGGAGCGCGTTTCGCCGAAGGCAAAGCCAGTGACTGCGCCCGACGCCAGGCGCAGGTCGTTGCCCATCATCCAGCCGGAGGTGGCGAATCCCGCAGTGGTCACGCCACCCTCGCCCGGCCCACCGAGCGCACGTTGCCAGACGCCCAGCATGCGCGGCTGCTGCGACAAGCCGTCGAAATGCGAGGCCAACGCACGCCGCCCCAGATCGATGGTGTCGAAGGTCATCGCTGCCGACTCGGCATGCGCGCGGCCGGACAGACTGCGCAGCGAATCGGCGGCAGCCTTGGCATCCGGCGATTGCTGCAACGCCGCTGCGGCGCGGATGAACCCGCTGCTGATGCCGCCAGTGCCCTGCAGTTGCTGCGCATCCACTTGCTGGAACGCCTGCTCGACGCGGATTGCCGAATCCATCGCTGCCGTGCCGGTCATACCCAGCGTGGCGGCGACGGCGGTGACATTCAAGCTGCGCAAGGCAAGGTAAGCCGTATTGCTGTCGTACGTCAGCGAGGCATCCAGGAAGGTCACGGCCGCGCCGCGGCTGAGCGTGTCGAACGTGCCCTGCAATCCGCTGCTGGCCTGCAACAGCGTGTAGGTCGCGTTGTCGACCACGTAATCGCGGCGGCCGAGCACTTGCAGATCACCTGCAATCGTCGCGGTCCCGGTCACGTTCACCCGGTCGCCCACGTTCAAGGCAAGGCGACCGTTGCTGGCCTGCGTGTAGTTGCCCGCGATCGACAGCGTCGCACTGTTGACCTGCAGGGTGCCGGCGTTATCGACGCGTCCGCCGATCCTGCCCGCACCGATCAACGTCGCACCATTGGCGATGCCAACGCGCGCACTCTGCAGACTGGCCGTCTGCAAGGTGCCGCCCAGTACCTGGGTGTCGCCGTTGAACGTATTGGCGCCACTGCTCAACACCAGCGTACCGGTGCCGCGTTTGGTCAGGCCACCCGTGCCACTGATGTCGTTGGCCCAGGTGGAACGCAAGGTGTTGACGGTGACATCCACCGTGCCCCAATCAAAGCGCGCCGGCCCCAACACTGCCTTGCCGACAT
This sequence comes from Xanthomonas sp. NCPPB 3218, assembly GCF_056725185.1. Classification (NCBI taxonomy): domain Bacteria; kingdom Pseudomonadati; phylum Pseudomonadota; class Gammaproteobacteria; order Lysobacterales; family Lysobacteraceae; genus Xanthomonas; species Xanthomonas sp. NCPPB 3218. The sequence goes on along the minus strand of NZ_CM161516.1, from coordinate 1,565,304 downwards.
TGAGCAGGCCGTAGCCGAAGGTCGGGTCGATGCCGGCCGCACCCAGATCGGTGGCCGTTCCCAATAGCGTCTGCCGCACCAGATCGTTGCTGAAGTACGGAAACGCCTGCCACACCAGCGCAGCCGCACCGGAGACCAATGGCGCCGCAAACGAGGTGCCGCTGCCGTAGAAGTAGCGGATATTGCTGGCGGTCGCATCGGGGTCGAGGAACATCGAGGTGCCCGGCGCCACCAGGCAATAGCGCATCGCCACGCCACAGGCATTGGAGTACGAGGCCAGCTGCGTGGGATTGGCGGTATCCAGCGCAGCGACGACCAGCCAGCCGCGTTCCAGATCGGCGGCCGGCAGCGTGCCGTTCGGGCCCAGCTGGCTGGGCAGCGCGGCGGTATCGGAGGGTTGCGCTCGCGATTCGTTACCCGACGCGAACACCACCAACCCATCGTTGCCGATGACGAACGGCCGGTATTCCTGCGCAATCTGGTTGGTCACCGCCGGGTCGTTCCAATACAGCCCGCCCCAGGAATTGTTCATGATGCGCACGCCGGCGCTGATCAGATCGGCATGCACCGGACCCAGGCCAAGCGGGCCATCGACCTCGTTGCCCTGACCGCTGCCGTCATCGTCCGGCGCTTCGTCGCTGATAATGCGTGCCGACACCAGGCCGGCGCCGCTGGCGATGCCGCCCGGCCACTGGCCCACTGCGCGCCCGGCTGCCAGCTGCGCGACCACCGTGCCGTGGCCCACCACATCGCCCGCAGCGACATTGTTGGTACGCGGATCCACATAGATGAAGCTGTTGCTGACCCGCCCCTGCAAGGCCGGATGATTGGAATTGATGCCGGTATCGATCACGCCGATGCGATAGCCCGCACCGGTGAACCCCAACGCCTGCGCAGCGCGTGCGTTGGTCAGCGCCAGATGCGCGTCGAATGCGGGTTCCGGGGTCGTCGGCGGTGCCACCACCGGCGGCGGAGGTGGTGGCGGTGGCGGTGAAGTCGGCGGCGGTGGCGGCGGTGGCGACGTCGGTGGCGGTGCCGTCGGTGTACTCGGACGGATACCACCGCCCCCACCACCGCCCCCACACGCGGTCAACGCCACGGCCAACGCCGAGGCCAGGACAGTCCTGGCGACGTCTGTCTTGTTCATTTGATGCTCTCCCCGAACCCATTCCATGGATAGGGCCCAATCCCGGGCCCGAACGCCGTCTTTATACTGCATCCTCACACGGCTGTCGCAGCTGATTGCGTAGCGAATGTTGCAGCGCCGGGGGCGTGCTGGCGCGAACCGAGCATGAGGCAGATAATCGTTTCACTTTAAACGGTATCTCCTTTATGTCCGACATCGTCATCGTTGCTGCCAAACGCACTGCCATCGGCTCGTTCCTTGGTCAATTCAACGGTGTGCCGGCGCCGACGCTCGCCGCCACTGCGATCCGCGGCGCACTGGCGCAGTCCGGCGTCGCGCCGGCCGACATTTCAGAAGTCATCGTTGGCTGCGTCCTGCCGGCCAACCTGGGCCAGGCGCCCGCACGTCAGGCGGCGATTGCCGCAGGCATCCCCACCTCCACCGGCGCCACCACCATCAACAAGGTGTGCGGCTCGGGCATGAAGGCGATCATGTTCGGACACGATCTGATCAAGGCAGGCTCGGCCAGCATCGTGGTCGCCGGCGGCATGGAGTCGATGAGCAACGCGCCGCATCTGCTGCCCAATTCGCGCACCGGCAACCGCTACGGCAACTTCCAGGCGGTCGACCACATGGCCTGGGATGGGCTGACCAACCCTTACGACGGCCAGGCGATGGGCGTGTTCGGCGAGGCCACCGCCGAGAAGTTCGGTTTCAGCCGCGCCGATCAGGATGCGTTTGCGATCGCCTCGGTCGAACGCGCGCAGGCTGCCCAGCGCAGCGGCGCGTTCGCCGATGAAATCGTTCCGGTCACCGTGGCCACACGCAAGGGCGAGGTGGTCGTCGACAGCGACGAGCAGCCGGCCAAATCCGACATCGCCAAGATCCCGACCCTGAAGCCGGCCTTCAAGAAGGACGGCAGCGTCACCGCCGCCAGCTCGTCGAGTATCTCCGATGGCGCGGCGATCACCGTGCTGATGGGCGCAGACGAGGCGCAGCGGCGTGGCATCGCACCGTTGGCGCGCATCGTGGGGCATGTCACCCACTCGCAGGAACCTGAGTGGTTCACCACTGCGCCGGTCGCTGCCATCCAGAAGTTGATCGGCAAGATCGGCTGGCAACTGGATGAGGTGGATCTGTTCGAAATCAACGAAGCATTCGCCGTGGTGGCGATGACGCCGATCGCCGAGCTGGGCATTTCGCACGACAAGGTCAACGTCAACGGCGGTGCCTGCGCTTTGGGCCATCCGATCGGCGCATCCGGTGCCCGCCTGGTGGTGACATTGGTGAATGCGTTGCGCACGCGCGGTGGCAAGCGCGGAATCGCGACCCTGTGCATCGGTGGCGGCGAGGCGACTGCCATCGCTATCGAATTGATTTAATTGTTTTTAACGGCGATTTTGCAAAACTGAATGCGCGCACGCTTGACACTGGTCTTTGGACCGTCATCATGTCGGGGGCGCGCAATAGCGCGTTGCCTAATCTAACGACGAGGATTGAAACAATGACCATTAACAAGCTGCTGATCGCAATGGCTCTGGGCCTGGCCCTGACCGCTTGCTCGAAGCCGGAACAGGCTCAGGACGCTGCTGCTTCGGCTAACGAAGCTGCTGCCGACGCTCAGACCGCTGCTGACCAGGCTGCTGCCTCGGGCTCGCAGTCGGCTGACGCCGCTCAGGCTGCTGCCAACACCGCCGCTGCTTCGGCTGACACCGCTGCTGACGCTGCCCAGGCTGCTTCCGGCGCCGCCACCGACGCTGCTGCTGAGCAGGCTGCCGACGCTGCCAAGACGGCTGAAAACACCGCCGAAGCTGCTAAGGACACCGCCGAAGAAGCCAAGAAGTAATCACTTCTTAGCTTCAAGCGAGTTCGGAAAAAGCCGCTGGTTTCCAGCGGCTTTTTCTTTGCCCGCGATTTATAGGCGCCTGGCCAGCGTTGCCGTTCCTGCACCGGAGCGGCTCCCTGTCGCGACGTGCACGGTGCATGCCGCCCGTTGGCTGAATGGCCGGCCGCGCATTGACGCCGGCTGCATCGGCCCGTGCATAAGCTCGCTCTTCCAACACCGGAACAGGAACAGGACCACCCATGAAGACGATCCGCATGCTGTCGCTGAGCGCCATCGCCGCTCTCACCCTCGCCGCTTGCCAGGGCCCTGACGCCGAGCAGGCGCAACGCGATGCTGCCTCCGCTGCCAAGCACGCCGCAGCCGCGACCGAACAAGCTGCCGATCGCGCCGCCGTGCAGGCCAAGGCCGCCACCGCCGATGCACGCGTGGCTGCACGCGAACTGGCCGCCGATGCGAGCCGCGCAACTGCCAATGCCGCAGACGCCACTGCCGACAAGACCCGCGAGATGGCCAACAAGGCCGAGCAGAACGCCGACAAGCACGACGCCGAACATCCGCAGCATTGATTGACCGTGTGACCGTATCAGCAGTTTGCGAACGCGCCGGCCAAATTGGGCCGGCGCGCTTGTTTCCCGCCAACGGCGACCTCGTGTTGTCGAGGCTGGCAGGCTAGCATTCGTCCATGCCCTCCTCTTTTACTGCGCGCCGCCGCAACCAGCTGGCGCTGGCGTTCTCTGCCCTGATCTTCATCGCCATCGGTATCGGCATCTTTGTCGGTGCCCGTCGCTCGTTGGCCGATGCAGCACTCGTCTCGCATACGCATGAAGTGATCGGCCGGGTCGACGAGATCCAGGCGCGCGTGCTGGACGCCGAATCGGCGCAGCGCGGCTTTCTGCTCACCGGCAACGATGCCTATCTGCTCGACTATCAGACCAGCGTCGAGCGCCTGCCGATCCTGCTCGATAACCTGCGCCGCCTGATTGCCGACAATCCCGACCAGGTGCAGCACCTGGACACCTTGCAGCGACTGGTGGAAACGCGCCTGCAGCAGATCCAGCACGTGCTCGACGTGTACGCGCAGCAGGGCCTGGAGCCGGCCCGCGCGGGCATCCGGCAGACCGCCTTCCGCACCACCAGCGCGATCCGCGAGCAGGCGCTGACCATGGTGCAACGCGAGCAGGAGCTGCTGACCCAGCGCGCCGAAAGCAGCCGACAAAGTGCGGCCTTGCTGCTGGTGCTGGCACTGGCCGGCATCCCGTTCGGGCTGGCGGTGGTCGGTACCGTCTATGCCTTGCTGATGCGCGAACTGCGGCATCGCTCGCAGGCCGAGAAACTGGCAGCGCAGGCCAATCGCGAGTTGGGCGACAGCGTCGTTGCGCTGCAACGCAGTACCGCCGATCTCAATCTGCTCAGCCGCTATACCGGGCTGTTGCAAAGCTGCATCAGCGCAGAAGAGGCGCTGATGGTGAGCAGCCGCACCCTCGCCAGCCTGCTGCCGGGCGTTGCCGGAAGCGTGTATCTGCTGCGTGCCTCGCAGGATCGCGCCGAGGCGATCAGCCATTGGGGCGAGCCGCTGGTGCACAGCGCGCCACATCTACTGCCTGAAGAGTGCTGGGCGCTGCGCCGTGGACAACCGCACATCGTCGACGACCTGGGCCGGGATGCGCTGTGCGCGCATATCGGTACGCCCAAGCCCGGCAGCGCCGTCACCACCGCATGCCTGCCGATGTCCGCGCAAGGCACCCAGCTCGGCTTCCTGTTCCTGTCTTCGCCGGGTCCGGGGCCGATGCCCCGCCTGGAAATCGCCGAGGCGGCCGCCGAACAGCTGTCGCTGGCGTTGAGCAATCTGCGCCTGCGCGAATCGCTGCGCCGGCAGTCGATTCGCGACCCGCTGACCGGGCTGTACAACCGCCGCTATCTGGAAGAATCGCTCAGCCACGAACTGGCGCGCTGCGCACGCCGCGGCCTGCCGTTGTCGGTGCTGATGCTGGACGTGGACCACTTCAAGCAATTCAACGACAGCCAGGGCCACGCCGGCGGCGATCTGCTGCTGGCGGCGCTGGGCGAGTTGCTGCTGACCCGGCTGCGTGCCGAAGACGTCGCCTGCCGCTACGGCGGCGAAGAGTTCACGGTCATTCTTCCCGAGGCCGATGGCGTCGAGGCGCTGCGCGTGGCCGAGGACATTCGCGGCCACATCGCGGCCCTGGCAGTCAGCGACGGCCCACGCTCGTTGCCGCGGGTGACGGCCTCGATCGGTGTGGCCAGCTTCCCGGTCGATGGCGAACTGGGGGCCAGCCTGATCCAGAAGGCCGATGCGGCCCTGTATGTCGCCAAGCACGGCGGTCGTAACCGGGTCGAGCGGCATGGCGCCGCCACGCCCGCAGTGGACTGAGCACGCGCGCCATCGGTGCTGGTTTGCGTAACCCGTCACACAAAAGATCGGTCCGCGCGGCGATAGTCGGTTTTGACCCCCGAGCGAGACAGTCCGATGTCGATGTGGCGCGATCAAGGTCCCAACAAGAAAGACGGCGTTCCCGCAGCCCCTGAGGTCCCGGCTGCCGATGGACGGCTGTTCACTGCCGAGGCCAGCCCGGCACCCCCGGTGCCCGCCGCCGCGCCACCGAGCGCCGCACCCGCCGCGGCCACACCGCAGCGCCAGGGCGAGGCCAAGGAATCGCTGATCGCCGCCGACATCAGTATCGAAGGCAAGATCGAGGGCGCCGGTCACGTGCGTCTGGCCGGCCGCTTCAAGGGCGATGTCAACGTCAAAGGCGATCTCACCATCGAGCGCGGCGCCAAGCTCAACGGCGGCGTGCGCGCCAACAAGGTGATCATCGCCGGAGAGCTGGAGGGCAATATCGAATCGGCCTCGCAGGTGGAGCTGCAGACCTCCGGCGTGCTGGTCGGCGACGTCAAGGCCGGCAGCCTGACCGTGGCCTCGGGTGCGCGCATGCGCGGCCAGGCCGATTTCGGCTGGGGCGAGGACACTGGCAAACCGGTCGTTGCGGCCAAGCCGGTCGTCAGCGGAGATAGCGACGCCACATGAGTGCGCCCCGCCCGGGCACGCCCGGTGCCACGCGCAGCTGCCCGCATTGCAAGGCGACGATCCTGGAAAGCGCCAGCGTCTGCCCTGCGTGCAAGCACCACCTGCGCTTCGACTCGGCGGCGGCGCAGCACGCACAGCCGGCACCGATCGTACCGCTCAAGGTCGACGGCACCATTCGCCATCCCGCCGATGGCGACCCATGGGAATACACCGTGGTGGTGGTGGTGCGTAACGGCAAGGGCGAGGAGATTCGGCGCCAAGTCGTGGATGTCGGCGCAATGCAGGGCGGCGAGGAGCGCGGCTTCACGCTGGCGGTGGAGGCGACTGCGGTGCGTTCGCCTGGACGGCGGTCGCGGCATTAGCGGTTGGGGCGGGGAATCGGGAGTCGGGAATCGCGGCGGATGATGCGGGCCAGCGCCTGCGTGGGTGTTCGATTTCCGAGTCTTGACTGATTATTCCGATGCGCAATGGTGCGAGCTGGCGGCGGGCGTGCTGCATTGACGGACAGCTCATGCCACGCCAGGCGCTTGCTCGAGTCGATGGCCTTGCCTTGATCGCGCACTGGCTCGACTAGCGATTGCGATCTGCAAGCCTTGCCGCAGTGGTGCGTCGATGCGTGCCATTCCCATTCTCAGGATCTGCACACCGGCTTGGCCAGAGTTGCCGCATGCGCAACGGCAACGGACAACTTGGCGATCTGGTGGTGCTTGGCCCCGAAGGCCTGTATTGCCCGCAGGGCGACTTCCATATCGATCCCTGGCGGCCGGTGCCACGTGCGGTGATCACGCATGGGCATGGCGACCACGCACGCAGCGGCATGGGCGAATACCACTGCACGCACGAGAGCTTGCCGATCCTGCAGTGGCGCCTGGGCGAGCAGGTCTATCACACGCATGCCGACGGCGAAGCCTTCGAACTGGGACGCGCGCGGGTGTCGTTGCATCCGGCCGGGCATGTGCTCGGCTCGGCGCAGGTGCGCATCGAGGTGGATGGCGAAGTCTGGGTTGCATCGGGCGACTACAAGCGCCAGCACGATCCCACCTGCAAACCGTTCGAAGTGGTGCCGTGCGACACCTTCATCACCGAAGCGACCTTTGGGCTGCCAGTGTATCGCTGGCCGGATACCGCCGATGTCGCGGCCGATATCGTCGCCTGGCGCCACGAATGCGCCGAGCGCGGCGAGGCCGCCATTCTGTATTGCTATGCCTTGGGCAAGGCGCAACGCGTATTGGCGGAATTGCGCGCCTGGGATACGCAACCGGCCTTGCTGCATGGCGCGATCGCGGTGGGCGTGGAGGTGTATCGCCAGGCCGGCATCCCGATGCTAGACACTCAACCGGTCAGCGACCATGCGCGTGGCGCCGACTACGCCGGGCAACTGGTCCTGGCGCCGCCATCGGCGGCCGGCAGCGCCTGGATCCGTCGCTTCCGGCATGCGCAACAGGGTTTCGCATCGGGCTGGATGCGCATTCGCGGCAATCGCCGTCGGCGCAATTACGACCGCGGTTTTGTGGTGTCCGATCATGCCGACTGGCCGGACCTGCTGCGCACCATCGAAGACACCGGCGCACGGCGGGTGATCGCCACCCACGGCAACACCGATGCCCTGATTCAGCACCTGCTGGAACGCGGCGTGGCTGCCGAAGCCTTCCGTACCGATTTCGGAGCCGAGGAATGAACCCCCTGCCTGCACGTCGTTATGCGCGCGCGCGCCCACGGATCCGCTTGACCGGCGCACTCGCGTTCCGTCGCCACGCATTGGCATTTCGCGTGCACCGCGCATTGCCGGCGGCGGTGATCGGGCCGCCACGGCCTTACCGGCGCCCGCGCTGTCTGGGCGCATTCACGCGGCGCGCGCTGGAACTGCGTGCTGCCGACAACCGCACCAAGCTGCAGGGCCCGGCGTGAAGCGATTTGCCGCGTTGTACCGCACCCTGGATCGCAGCACCGGCACGCTCGACAAGCGTGCGGCCCTGGTCGCGTATTTCCGCAGTGCGCCGCCGTTCGATGCGGCGTGGGCGCTGTACCTGCTGGCCGGTGGCAAGGTAGCCAGCACGCGCATGCGCATCGCCAGCAGCGGCGAACTGCGCGAATGGATCACCGACACCGCCGGCATCGCCGACTGGCTGGTGGCCGACAGCTACGACCATGTCGGCGATCTGGCCGAAACCCTCGCCTTGTTGCTGGACGACCCGATCACCGAGGCGGCCGATCTGCCGCTGGCCGAGTGGATCGAACAGCGGTTGCTGCCGATCGCCAACCAGGACGTGGAAGTGCGCAAGGCCTGCATCGTGCAGGCGTGGCGCAGCCTGGCCTTCGACGAGCGCCTGGTGTTCAACAAACTGCTCACCGGCGCCCTGCGCGTGGGGGTGTCGCAGCGACTGGTGCAGCAGGCGCTGGCGGAGATGTCCGGGATAGAGATCGCGCGCATTGCACAGCGCATGCTCGGCAGCTGGCGGCCGCATCCGGGCTATCTGGCCACTCTGCTGACCGCCGAGGAACTGCCCGGCGATCGCCAGCAGCCCTACCCGTTCTTTCTCGCCTCGCCACTCGAAGCCGAGGTCGAAACGCTGGGCGCGGTCGATGACTGGTTGCTGGAATGGAAGTGGGACGGCATTCGCCTGCAGCTGATCCGGCGCGCTGGCGAAGCGGCGTTGTGGTCGCGTGGCGAGGAACGCCTGGATGGCCGTTTCCCGGAGATCGAACAGGCCGCGCTGCAGTTGCCCGACGGCACGGTCATCGATGGCGAGCTGCTGGCCTGGCAACCGGAGCAGCCCTTGCCGATGCCGTTCACCGCCTTGCAGACGCGCATCCAGCGGCTCAAGCCCGGGCCGAAGACATTGGCGGCGGCGCCGGCGCGCGTGGTCGCTTACGACTTGCTAGAACTCGATGGCGAGGATTTGCGCGAGCGCCCCTTGCAGGAGCGTCGCGCATTGCTGGAAGGCGTGCTGAGCACGCTCGCCGACCCGCGCATCGTCGCCTCGCCGCTGGTGCGGGTCGGTGACTGGCAGGCGGCCGCGCAGCTGCGACTGGATGCGCGCGAGCGCGGCGTGGAAGGGTTGATGCTCAAGCGCGCCAGCTCCAGCTACCAGTCCGGCCGCCGCCGCGGCGACTGGTGGAAGTGGAAGATCGACCCGCTCACCATCGATGCGGTGCTGCTGTACGCTCAGGCCGGCCATGGCCGCCGCAGCACGCTGTACACCGACTACACCTTCGGGCTGTGGCACGAGGGCCAGCTGGTGCCGATCGCAAAGGCCTACTCGGGGCTGGACGACAAGGAGATCCTGCAGCTGGATCGCTGGATCCGCGCCAATACCACCGAACGCTTCGGCCCGGTGCGTGCGGTCACCGCGCACCATGTCTTCGAACTGGGGTTCGAAGCGGTCAACCGCAGCGCGCGGCACAAGTCCGGCATTGCGGTGCGTTTCCCGCGCATCCTGCGCTGGCGACAGGACAAGCCGATGCGCGAGGCCGATCACCTAAGCAGCCTGCAGGCGCTGGCACGGTGAGTGCTGCGGCGCAGACGCGCGGCACGCCCTTGCAGCAATGGCGTGCCTGGTTCGCGCAGCGCGGTTGGGCGCCGTTGCCGTTTCAACGCGATGTGTGGAAGCGCTATCTCGCGGGCGAGTCCGGCTTGCTGCATACCCCCACCGGCAGCGGCAAGACACTGGCAGCCTTCGGCGGGCCGCTGCTGGAGGCCTTGTCCACGCGTGGACGCAAGCCGGCGAGCAAGCCCGCCACGGCCGCGCGACGCCAGCAGCAACGCACGCTGCAGGTGCTGTGGATCACGCCCCTGCGCGCACTCGCCGCCGATACCGCACGCGCGCTGCGCGAGCCGGTGGAGGCCCTGGGGCTGGATTGGCAGGTGGGCCTGCGTACCGGCGACGCCAGCGCGCGCGACAAGCGGCTGGCGCGCAGCGGCAAGCTCGATGTGCTGGTCACCACGCCCGAATCGCTGGCCTTGCTGTTGTCGTATCCCGACACCGCACCGCAGCTGTCGGCGCTGCGCTGCGTGATCGTCGACGAATGGCATGAGCTGCTCGGCAACAAGCGTGGCGTGCTGCTGCAACTGTGCCTGGCGCGGCTGCGCGGCTGGGCGCCGCAGCTGCGCATCTGGGGCCTGTCGGCAACGCTGGGCAACCTGACGCAGGCGCGCGACGTGCTGTTGCCACATCGCCCCGATGCCGCGCTGGTGTCGGGCGTCAAACCCCGCGCGATGACTCTGGAGACGCTGCTGCCCGACAGCGGCGAGCGCTTTCCGTGGGCCGGGCATCTGGGTCTGGCGCAGCTGGCGCGCGTATTGCAGAAGATCATGCAGCAGCGCACCAGCCTGGTGTTCACCAATACGCGCGCCCAGGCCGAGTTGTGGCATCAGGCCTTGAGTGCGGTGTGGCCGGATGATCTGGCCACGCTCGCGCTGCATCACGGCTCGCTGGACCCCTCCTTGCGCGCGGCGGCCGAACAAGGCCTGCGCGACGGCAGCCTGCGTTGCGTGGTTGCCACCTCCAGCCTGGATCTGGGCGTGGACTTCCCGGCCGTCGATCAGGTGCTGCAGGTCGGCAGTCCCAAGGGCATTGCACGCCTGCTGCAACGTGCCGGCCGCGCGCGCCACCGTCCGGGCGAATCCGGGCATGTGGTGTGCGTGCCCTCGCATGCGCTGGAACTGGTGGAATACGCCGCTGCGCGGCGCGCCATCGTGCATGGCCAGATCGAGGCGCGGCCGCCACCGCGCCTGTCGCTGGACGTGTTGGCGCAGCATTGCGTGACCCTGGCATTGGGCGGCGGTTTTCAGGCCGATGCCTTGTTTGAGCAGGTGCGCGGCACCGATGCGTTTGCGGCACTGGATCACGCCACCTGGCAGGCGGTGCTGGACTTCATCGTGCAGGGCGGCAGCGCGCTGGCGCATTACCCCGATTTCCACAAGGTCGTGCGCGACGAAGAAGGCGTGTACCGGGTCATCGACCGGCGCGTCGCGCTGCGGCACCGCCTGTCCATCGGCACGATCACCAGCGACGGCAGCGTGCGCGTGCAGTTCCTACGCGGCGGCCGCCTGGGCGCGGTGGAAGAGCAGTTCGTCGGCCGCCTGCGCCGTGGCGATCGTTTTCAGTTTGCCGGCCGTTTGCTGGAGCTGGTGCGGCTGGAAGACATGACCGCCTACGTGCGCGTGGCCAAGGGTGGCAGCGGCGTGGTGCCCAAATGGATGGGCGGGCGCATGCCGTTGTCGTCGGCCCTGGGGCGCGAGGTCGAAGCGGTGTTTGCCGATCCCAGCGACGCGCCGGAAATGCAGGCGCTGGCGCCGTTGCTGCGCCTGCAGGCCTCGCTGTCCTCGCTGCCCGGGCCGGACCATTTGGTGGTGGAAAGCATCAAGGCGCGCGATGGCCGGCACGTATTCGTGTATCCGTTCGCCGGCCGCCAGGTCAACGAAGGGCTGGCCGCGTTGCTGGCAGCGCGCTGGGGCAGGCGTCAGCGCAATACCTTCAGTTTTGCTGCCAACGATTACGGATTCGTGCTGTCACCGGCGCAGGATGTGGAACTCGATGCAAACGTCCTGCAGGCGCTGCTGTCGCCGGAGGGGCTGTTCGCCGATCTGCGCGACAGCCTCAACCTGGGCGAACTGGCACGCCGCCAGTTCCGCGAGATCGCGCGCGTGGCCGGCTTGCTGTCGCCATCGCTGCCCGGCCGTGCACCACGCAGCCTGCGGCAGCTGCAGGCCTCCAGCGGATTGCTGTACGACGTATTGCAACGTTTCGATCCCGATCACCTGCTGCTTGCCCAGGCCGAGCGCGAAGTGTTCGAAGGCCAGCTCGAACTGGCGCGGCTTGCGCATGCACTGGAAGATTGCGCGCGGCGCGAACTGCGCCTGTGCAAACCGCGCAGCCTCACCCCATTGTCGTTTCCGCTATGGGCCGAACGCGTGCGCGGCCAACTGAGTACCGAAGACTGGAAGGCCCGCGTGTTGCGCGCTGCCGAACAACTGGAGCGTAAACATGGGCGATAGCGTGCAGTTGCAGCTTGCTGGCGAAACAGTGGAACTGCTCGGCGAACGCGCGCTGTATCGACCGGCGCAACGCGCCTTGCTGATCGCCGACCTGCATCTGGGCAAGGCCGATGTGTTCCGTCGCGCCGGCATCGGAATGCCGGCCGGCGGCACCGCGCACGATCTGGAGCGGCTGGATGCGCTGCTGCAACAGCGCACGGTGGACGCGTTATGGATCCTCGGCGACCTGCTGCACGGCCCCGTACCGCGCGCGGCCTGGCATCGCCGCTGGAGCGCATGGCGCGAGCGCCATTGCGCGTTGCGCGTGATCGCCATCCGCGGCAATCACGACCGCGCATTGGCGGGCGCCGACCTGCATATCGAAGCGGCCGGCGAACAGGTCGAAGATGGTCCCTTCGTGCTGCGCCACGATCCGCTGCCGCATCCAACCGGGCATGTGCTGTGCGGGCACCTGCATCCGCTGGCCGCGCTGCCCGGCATGTCGCGCCGCTGGCCGGCGTTCTGGTTGCGCGAGCGCGTCACCATCCTGCCGGCGTTCTCGCATTTCACCGCGGGCATCGTGCCAACGCTGGTCGAAGGTGAGCGCCTGGTCGCCTGCGTGGAAGACGATGCGCTGGCATTGCCGGTGCGTTAGCGGGCGCAACACTACCTGGGGCCGGCGCTTCTTCTAAGCGGCCGCTTCGGCCTTGTCGACGGCAACACGCGGCACCGGTTGCGCCAACGCGTCCACAAAGTCCGGCGCCAGTGCCAGCTTGCCGAACCAGCCGTGCTGGGTGCCGCTGAGCACCCGCAACATATGCCCGCGTCCGCCGGGCACGCGTCCCATCGGGCGCAGCAGCAGATCGCGCCCGTGCGCCCAGAGATCGCGCTCGGACTGGAACAGCGGCGTCAGCCAACGGCTCCAGCGGTGATAGATCGCCACATGCGCCTGGCGCTCGCGCTGATAGTGCTGCAAGGCCGCATCCAGATCGGCGCCGACCCGCAAGGCATCGCGCAGCGCCAACGCATCCAGCAGCGCCATGTTGACGCCCTGCCCCAGCTGCGGACTCATCGCATGCGCGGCATCGCCGGCCAGCACGAAGCGGCCGCGATGCCAGCGTGTCACCACCGCGTCGCGATAACTCGCACGCGCCAATGCGCCATGCACTTGCACGGTCTCCAGACGCGCATGTGCATCCGGCCACATCTGCGCAATCTCCTGCCGCCATGCGGCAATGCCGCGCTGTTCCCACGCGGCAAAATCGCTGCACGGCAGGCTCCAGAAAAAACTCAGCCGCGGGGTGGCGTCGTCCGGGCGCGTACCCACCGGCAGCAGGCCGATCATCTTGCGCGCGCCGATATAGCGCTGGCGCAACTCATCGACGAACGGCCAGTCGTCGCGTGGCAGCAGGCACCACAACGCACCCCACGGATACACCCGATCCAGCCGCGTGCCCTGCGCCTGCGCGCGCAAGCTCGACGCAGAACCATCGGCGGCGATGATCAGATCGTAGGGGCCATGCCAGTGCCCGCGCTGGTCCTGCACGCGCGCGCCGTCGTGATCGATCGCGGTGATCCGGGTATCCACATGCAGCTGCGCGTGCTCCGGCCAGGCCTCGCGCAACAGCGTAAACAAGGCGCCGCGCTGCATCCCCAGGCCCATCAGCCGCGCATCCAGATCGCGGTACTGCATGTCCATCACCGCGCGTCCGCACGGCGTTTCGCCATACAGCCGGCGCACCGGTGCGCCATGCGCGAGCGCCTGTGGCAGCAGGCCCATCTTCCACAGCACCTGCAACCCGCTGGGCTGCAGCAGGAAGCCCGCTCCCACCGGCCCTGGCGTGGCGGCACGTTCGAACACGTCCAGCCGGTGGCCGTCGGCGCCCAGCAGCACCGCCAGTGCCTGCCCCGCCGTTCCATAACCCACTACCGCAATGCGCAATGCTCGCTGCATGTCCTTCGCTCCCTGGACGGCACCGACCCCGCATGGGCCGATGCAAAAAAAACCCCGCCGTGGCGGGGTTCTTCAACCGCACAATCGAGTCACATCACTCGACCGGCGTGATGTTCGAAGCCTGGGCACCCTTGGGGCCCTGGGTCACGTCATAACTGACGCGCTGGCCTTCCTGCAGGCTGCGGAAGCCCTTGGAGTTGATCGCGGAGAAGTGCGCGAAGACATCGGCGCTGCCGTCCTCCGGTGAGATGAAGCCAAATCCCTTGGCGTCGTTGAACCACTTGACGGTACCGTTCGGCATGGTGATGCGAGACCTTTGCAATAATTAATGGGTGGTGTACGGCGATGCGTACGCGCCGAGTATGCAAAGCTTATGCCCCGATGACAATCACCCGCGTGCAAGTTCGCCGATCAGCTCCGGCAATCCGGACGAGGCGGCATCGACGTTGGCCAACACCTCCGCCATGGTGATTTCCTGCGCGTCGCCACAGCCGGCCGCCCAGTTGGCCACGATCGCCAAACATGCATATTCCAGGCCTTTTTCGCGTGCCAGAGCCGCTTCGGGCATGCCGGTCATGCCGACCAGATCGCAGCCGTCGCGACGCATCCGGGCGATCTCTGCAATCGTTTCCAGTCGCGGTCCCTGGGTTGCGCCGTAACATCCGCCGGCGACCATCGTGACGCCGGTCACCTTGGCGGCGGCGATGACCTTGCTGCGGAACATCGGCGAATACGGATGGCCGAAATCCACGTGCTGCACCTCGCTGCCCGACTCCTCACAGAAGGTGGACACGCGGCCCCAGGTGTAATCGATCAGCTGATCCGGGCACGCCAGCACGCGTGGGCCGAACTGCTCGGTGATGCCGCCGACGGTATTGAGCGCCAGCACCCGCGCAGCACCGATTTGCTGCAGCGCAGCGATGTTTGCGCGGTAATTCACCTTGTGCGGCGGCAGCGAATGGCCTTCGCCATGACGCGCCAGGAATGCCACGCGGTGGCCCAGCAACATGCCCACGCGGATCGGGCCGGAGGGCGCGCCATACGGTGTTTCGATGTCGTGCGTCTGCACCTGATCCAGCTGTGCGAGCTTGTAGACGCCGGTGCCGCCGATGACGGCCAATGCGATGGAAGTGGAGGACACAAGCAACCTCTGCAACGAAGGACAGAATGGTGACGCGCAGCCCTGCGCGCCGGGCTGCCCGCAGCGACGCGGGCAAACTGGGGCAGTTACTGCTTCATCGCGTAGATGGCGGGAATGCCGCGCAGCTGCTCGTTGACGTCCATGCCGAAGCCGAACACGTAACGGTCTGCCACTTCCACGCCGACGTAGTCGGCGGCCACACCAGGCACGCAACGGTCGTGACGCTTGACGGTCAACACCGCCACGCGCACGTCGGTGGCGCCCTGCTCCAGGCACCACTGGCGCACGCCCTGCAGCGTGTAGCCCTCGTCGAGGATGTCGTCGACCAGGATCACCCGGCGACCGAACAGCGCAGTGGCCGGACGGTGCTTCCACACCAGCTCGCCGCCGGTGGTTTCGCCGCGGTAACGGGTGGCATGCAGGTAATCGAACTGCAGGTCCTGGCCGCGTGCGCCCAGCTCCAGCGCCAGCTGCCCGGAGAACGGCAACGCGCCGTGCATGATGGTGAGATATACCGGCACTTCGCCGGCATAGTCGCGCGCGATCGCGTCGGCAATGCTGGCGACAGCCGCATCGATGGCAGGGCGGTCGACCAGCAGATCGGCTTGGGCCAGGGCCTGGGAAATGGTGAGCGTGGACATCAGGCAGTTGTTCCGAAAGAGGCGGAAAGGGGAGTGGTGAATGAGGCGTCGGAGCCGGCGAGCAGGCCATCCCAGCCCAGCGCGCCGCGGCCGATCAGGCCGATCAATGCTGCGGTGTTGAGGCTGCGGCCCTGCACGGCCTGCAGCGATTCGTCGACCAGTTCCGGGTGGCAGACCAGCACCACGTCGCAACCGGCATCCAGATGCGCATGCACCCGGCCGGCCACGCCGCCGGCGCTGAACGAGGCAGCCATGCCGATGTCGTCGGAGAACACCACGCCGCGAAAGCCCAGTTGCCCGCGCAGGATCTGCTCGATCCAGCGCGGCGAATAGCCGGCCGGTTCCGGGGCGACCTGCGGGTAGACCACGTGCGCCATCATCACCGCGTCGGCACCGGCCTCGATGCCGGCCATAAACGGCAGCAGATCTTCGGCCAACAGGACCTCCAGCGGACGCGGGTCGCTGGCATGGTCGACGTGGGTGTCTTCCAGCACGGTGCCGTGGCCGGGGAAATGCTTGAGCGTGGCGGCCATGCCGGCGCCGTGCAGCGCCTGCACATAGGCGCGGGTGAAGCTGGCCACGATCTGCGGATCGTCGCTGAAGGCACGATCGCCGATGGCGCGGTTGCCGCGGCCCAGATCCACCACCGGTGCGAAGCTCAGGTCCACGCCGCTGGCACGCACTTCGCTGGCCATCAGCTGCGCATGCGCGCGCGCGGCGGCGAGCGCGGCCTCGGGGTCCTGCGCGTACTGCGCGCCGAAGCTCTGCAGCGGCGCCAGGGCGCTGTAGCCGTCGCGAAAGCGCTGTACGCGCCCGCCTTCCTGGTCCACGCAGATCAGCACCGGGCGCGGTGCGGCCGCGCGGATGGACGCAGACAGCTCGGCCACCTGCGTGCGCGAGGCGAAGTTGCGCTTGAACAGCACCACGCCGGCGACCGCGTCGTGCTGCAGCCAGTCGCGTTCCTGTGCGCTGAGTTCGGTACCGGCAACGCCGATCAGAAGCATGTTGGGGGACTCCCGGGCCAGGCGCCACGTTGGCGCAGCGCGGCATTGTCGCAGATGCGCGTTGCAGCGTCAGATCGCGCATTCAGGCAGGCCCGTGTCTCGGGCCGTCTCGGCCCGGTCGCTGCCCTTCGGCTGCAGCTCAAAGCACCTCCAGATTCGCCCGCCAGTGCGCGGCCTGCGCCTGCACCTGCTCCAGTACCTCCGGTGCCATGGCGTCGAGCTGCCGGTAGGGCAGCGCCAGGCGCTCGTTGGCGCCCAGCAGCGTGCGCTGCCGCGCCAGGAAATCCCAGTACAGCGCGTTGTACGGACAGGCCTGCGGGCCCACCCGCACCTTGCGCTGATAGCGGCAGCCACCGCAGTAATCGCTCATGCGGTCGATGTAGGCCGCGCCGCTGATGTACGGCTTGCTGCCGAGCAGGCCGCCGTCGGCGAACTGGCTCATGCCGACCGTATTGGGCAGCTCCACCCACTCGAACGCATCGATGTAGATGCCCAGGTACCAGCGATGCAGGGCCTGCGGGTCCAGCCCTGCCAGCAGCGCGAAATTGCCGATCACCATCAGCCGCTGGATATGGTGCGCATGCGCGTTGGCCAGCGAATTGCCGATCGCATCGGCCAGGCAGCGCATGCCGATCTGCCCGTCCCAGAACCAGTGCGGCAGCGGCGCATGCTGGTCGAGCCGATTGGACAGCGCGTAACCGGGCATCTGCGACCAATACACGCCGCGCACGTATTCGCGCCAGCCCAGGATCTGACGGATGAAGCCTTCCACCGATGCCAGCGGCGCATGCCCGTCATGCAGGGCCGCCTCCGCGCGTGCGATCACCTCGCGCGGATGCAGCAGCTTGACGTTGAGCGCGAACGACAGCAGCGAATGGAACAGCCGCGGGCTGCGCGTGCTCATCGCATCCTCGTAGCGACCGAAGTGCGGCAACGCATGCGTCATGAAGGCATCCAGGTGCTGCAAGGCTTCGTCGCGGTCCAGCGGCCACGGCAGCGCATCGGCATTCGGCGCGCCGAAGCTACGGACCCCGGCTGCCTCAATGACGCTCCACAGCGCGCGGTGATCGTGCGCGGCGCGCCACTCCTGCGGCGCGGGCGGATCGCCTGGCCATGGCGCACGGTTGTCGTGATCGAAATTCCAGCGCCCGCCTTCCGGCTCGCCTGCGGCATCGAGCAGGATCCGGTGGCGACGGCGCATCTTTCGATAGAACACTTCCATGCGCCATTGGCCGCCAGCGCGAAAACACCCGGCCACCTCATCGCGCTCGGTCAGGAAGTGTTCGCTGTCGACCATGCGCGTGGCGAACGGCTGCCGCGCGCACCAGTGCTGCAATGCTTCGTCCAGCCGCCATTCGTCCGGCGCCTGATACTCCAGCTGGCTGGCGCGGTAATGCGCCATCAACGCGTCCAGATTGGCGGGAATCGATTGCCGATTACTGGGATTGTCGATGGCCACATAACGCACCCGATGACCGGCCTGCCGCAGACGCGCGGCAAACGCACGCATCGCCGCGAAGATCGCCAGGATCTTCTGCGCGTGGTGCAGCACGTAGTCGGTTTCCTCGCGCACTTCCATCAGCACGTAGACCACGCCCGCATCGGTGGCATCGAACCAGCTGTGTTGCGGGTTGAGCTGATCGCCCAGGACCAGGCGCAGCGTGTGTGCGGCTGGCTGCGGGTGACGCTCGGCTGCGGTCGCCTCAGGATTGCTCATCTATGCCGGACGCGTGCACGCGCACAAAGCGTCGCAACGATCGAGGTCGCACGCGCGCGCACTGCATAGCGGCACGTGGTCTGTCATGCCTGCGCGGCCCGTTTGCGTTGGCGAACGGCCTGGCGTGCAGACGCGCTCTGCATCGACACGCCAGCGCATATCTCCGCCGCGCATGCCACCGCATCACTCCTGCCCACTGCAGGCGGCATCGCCGGCACACACACGCGCAGCCAAGGCCACACCGCTTTGCCAGGCCCCTTCGACCTTGCCACCGGCCAACCAGTCGCCGCAGATGCCGATGCTCAGCGGCGCATCCCAGGCACAGCCGATCTGCAAGGCAGGCTCAGTGCTGGCCACCGTCCAGCGATACGCATCGCAGGACTGCGGCAGGGGCAGGCCAAGCGCGGCCAACGCGGGCAACACGCGGGCAGTCACCGTTTCAGGCGTTGCGTCCAGATGCGCCCGACTCCAGTCGGCAGTGGCATGCAGCAGCCAGGTTTCCACGCCATCCCTGCCCGGCTTGCTGGCGTTGCGTGCCACCCAGCGCAACGGGCCGGCGTTGACGAACAATGCGTCGTACCCGGGGTCGACCGGCATGTCGAAACGCAGCACCACCGCCCAGGCCGGCTGCATCCGTGCGTTGGCGGCCGTCGTCGCCAGCGTGGGCGCGCTGTCCGCCAGCAATGCAGCTGCAAGCGGTGCCGGTACCGCCAGCAGCACGGTGTCGAAGCGGCAGTTGCGTGTCGTTCCGTCTTCTGTCACCTCCAGTTGCCAGGTGTCGCCACTGCGCTGCAGCGATCGCACAGAGCTGCCCAACCGAACATTCAGGGACGCCGCCAGCGCACGCGCCGGTGCGCCCATGTCCGGCACCCCGACAAAGCGCGTCAACCCGCCCTGCGACGTACGCAGGTGGGTGCCATCCCAACTGGCGACGCGCGCAGGCCAGATCGCCGCGTCACCGCGCGCAATCCATGCATCCACCACTGCGGCAAACGCCGGGTCGCGGGCGGTGAAATACTGCGCGCCGTGATCGCACTGCCAGCCAGCGCCGCCACAGCTGCGCATGCGTCCGCCGGGCAGGTCGCCCTGCTCGAACAACGTCACAGCCAATCCCGAAGCCTGCAGCCGTTGCGCGCAGGCAAGCCCGGCCAGCCCGGCGCCGATCACCGCAACCGTCCTCGATGGGATGGGCCGCGTCATCTCGTCAGCGGCAGGCCGTTGCCACACGCCGCCGGCCGATCACACCGCGCAGCCATCCGGCCCGCAGGCATCGGGACCACCGATTGGCGCCGATTCAGCCGCCAGCTGCAGCAGTGCCTGCGCAAAGCTCTCCGGCGGCTGCGCGCCCTGGATCAGGCTGCGTCCATCGATGACGAAACTGGGCACCGCACGGATTCCCAGCGCAACGGCCTGCGCCAGTTGCGCTTGCACGGCAACGACGCCTTCGTCGGAGTCCAGCAGCGCGCGCACGCGGGCCTCGTCCAGACCGCCGGCGGCCCCGGCAGTCACCAGCGTTGCGGTCGCGCCGACGTCTTGGCCTTCGGCAAAATGCGCATGGAACAAGGCTTCGATCACGGCCTGGACATCGCCCTCGCGGCTGGCCAGCCAGATCAGCCGATGCGCGCGCAACGTGCTGACCTGCACCTGCCCACGCCCGAAATCGAACGGCAGGCCTTCGGCGCGCGCAGTGGCCTGGGTCTGCTCCAGCATCTGCTCCACGCGCGCGGCACCGCCGAACTTTTGCGCCAGCGCATCACGCAGCGGGGTCGGCTCCAGGCCAGCATCGGGGTCCAGCTGAAACGCGTGGTAATGGATGTCCAGCGCCGGTGCCTGCGCACCGAGTGCGGCCACCGCCTGCTCGAAACGGCGCTTGCCGATCCAGCACCAGGGGCAGACCACGTCAGACCAGATATCGATGCGCATGGGCGGGGATTGGAGATTCGTCATTGGGGACTCGCAAAGCATAAACCCAATACCAAGGCAGGGACTGGGGGGGCGCAACGCAATCAGCCCCAACTCCGACGCATCGCGTTAGCTTTTACGAATCCCGAATGCCCAATCCCGAATCCCGACCTACAAATCCCCGCTCCAGTGCTTGAACGGGTGCGAGGCCAGCGCCAGGTTGTAATAGCGCACATCGTCGGTGACTTCGGCGCCGATCCACTCGGGTTTGGCGAAGGCCTCGTCGGCATCGCCGAGTTCGATTTCGGCCACCACCAGCCCGGCGTTGTCGCCGAGGAATTCGTCCACTTCCCACACATGCCCCTGGTACTGGACCAGGTGCCGGCGCTTGTCGATCAGACCGCCGACACACAGCGCCAGCAGCGCACGCGCCTCGACCACCGGAATCGGGTATTCGAACTCCTGCCGGGTATGCCCCACCTCACGCGATTTCAGATTGAGAAACGCGCTCTCGCCCTGGATGCGCACCCGCACCGATGCGTTCTGCGCACCGCTGCGCAGCGCCGCCTGGTCGTTGATATAGCCCTGCGCCATCGGGATCACCGCATGCGCGGCGCTGCGCCAGCCCTCGCCGGTGACCAGGAATTTGCGTTCGATTTCGATGGGCATGGGATTTTGGGGATTAGAGATTCGGGATTGGGGATTGGGGATTGGTCACAGCGGCTAACTGGCGGGCTTAGGGAATGCGCTCCTGCGAATCACCAATGCCCAATCCCCAATCACCGCCTCTCGAACACCGCGATGCTCTCCACATGCGCGGTATGCGGAAACATGTCCATCGCGCCAGCGGCCTTGAGCGTGAAGCCCTGCTCGTTGACCAGGTAGCCGGCGTCGCGTGCCAGCGAGCCGGGGTGGCAGCTCACATAGACGATGCGCTCGAACTTTTTCAGCGGCAGCTGCTGCAGCACTTCCAGCGCGCCCGAGCGCGGCGGGTCCAGCAGCAGCTTGTCGAAGCCCTGCCGCATCCACGCCGCGTTGCGCTGGTCCTGGGTCAGGTCGGCCGCATGGAACTGCGCATTGGCCAGACCATTGCGCTGCGCGTTGTCCCTGGCGCGCGCCACCAGCCCGGCATCGCCCTCCACGCCGACCACTTCGCGCACACCGCGCGCCAGCGGCAGGGTGAAATTGCCCAGCCCGCAGAACAGATCCAGCACGCGGTCGTCCGGCCCGGCGTCGAGCAGCGCCAGCGCATGCGCGATCATCTTCTGGTTGAGCGAGGCGTTGACCTGGATGAAATCCAGCGGCCGGAACGCCAGCTCCACATCCCACTGCGGCAGGCGGAACGACAGCGGCACCTCCTGCGGCCATAGCGGATGCACGCTCTCCACGCCACCGGGCTGCAGGAAGATCGCAAAGCCGTGCGCCTGCGCGAATGCGGTCAGCGCCTGCAGGTCGCGCTCGCTGAGCGCCTGCAGATGGCGGATGGTCAACACCACCGCCTCATCGCCGGCAATGAATTCGATCTGCGGGATATCGCGCTTGCCGTCCAGGCCTTCGACCAACGCCGCCAACTGCGGAATGTTCTCGCCGATCTGCGGGATCACCGTGTAGCAGACCGACAGATCGGCCACGAAGCGCGGATCCAGCTCGCGAAAGCCCACCAGGGTCTTGTCCTTCTTTTCGACGCGACGGACCGAAAAGCGGCCCTTGCGCCGATAGCCCCAGGTATCGCCGACCAGTGCCGGCAGCACCGCCTGCGGTGTGACGTGGCCGATGCGCTCCAGGTTGTCCATCAGCACGCGCTGCTTGGCAACGATCTGCTGCGACTCGTCCAGATGCTGCAGCACGCAGCCGGCGCAGACCCCAAAATGCGGGCAGCGCGGGGTCACCCGCTGCGGCGATGCCTCCAGCACCTCCACTGTCCTGGCCTCGTCGAAATGCCGGCTGCGCGCGGTGGGTTCGGCCCGCACCAGCTCACCGGGCAAGGCGCCACTGATGAAGGTGACCTTGCCGCCCTCGCCATCGCGGCGGGCCACACCGCGCCCGTCGTGGCTGAGGTCGGTGATCGCGGTCTGGAACGGAGTACGGTCGAAGCGGTTTCGGGTTCTGGCCACGTGGCGACGAGCTGCGGGCAAAAAGGGTGCGTATTGTCGCAGATGCGACCGATCCCGGCCGCTTCGCGCGGTGGAACAATTGTCGTGCCCCGCAAACACAGGCACACTTCCGCTGCACGCGGCTGCTAGGACGCGGCATCGCTGACAAGGAGGCAGCATGAACATGGCGACACGCCAGGAACCCCAACCACGCCTCTTGCTGGTAGAGGACGACCCGATCAGCCGTGGCTTTCTGCAGGCGGTGCTGGAAGGTCTTCCCGCCCATGTGGATTGTGCAGACTCGCTGTCGTCGGCACTGGACCGTGCGCGCGCGCGTCGCCACGACCTGTGGCTGATCGACGTCAATCTTCCCGATGGCACCGGCAGCGGCCTGCTGCGCGCACTGCGCCTGCTGCACCCGGACGTGCCTGCACTGGCCCATACCGCAGACACCACCACGGCCATGCAACGCAGCCTGCAGTCCGATGGTTTTCTGGAATTGCTGGTGAAGCCGCTGACCTCCGAGCGCCTGCTGCAGGCGGTGCGTCGTGGGCTGGCGCGCGGCCGCTACAGCGTGGCGCCGGTGGGCGTGGTCGACATTGCCGCCAGCGATTGGGACGAAGCGGCCGCGCTCAGCGCGCTCAACGGCCAGCAACACCATCTCAACGCGCTGCGCGAATTGTTCCTGGCCGAGTTGCCGGGCACCCGCGACGCGGTGGATTCGGCCTTGCAGGTCAGCGACGATCAGGCACTGCGCAGCCATCTGCATCGGCTGCAGGCCAGCTGCGGTTTTGTCGGCGCAGCACGGCTTGCCGGCGCAGTGCGCCTGCTGCGCGGCGACCCGCACTCCAGCACGGCGCAGACCCAGTTCCATGCGGCGGTGGCTGCACTGCTGCACTGAAGGAGGACTGCAGCGCTGTCCCTGGGCCCGGCGCAGCGTTGGCGATCGGAACTGGTGACATTGAGCACCATGCATGACGATGGTTCCGCATGGAGTTCAACGCGCATCCGGCGACTGCTCGCAAGACTGGTAGACCTGCCTTGCGACCCTCAACGCCGCCGCGCCAGATCCTCGAGCATCTCCCAGGATTTGAGCCCGCGTCCACTCAGGTGATGCAGCAGCACGCCCCGCATGCTGCGACGCAGGCCCGGCATGTCGTCGGCCGCCGGCATGACGTCCTGGCCCAATGCCAGCAGCGCCGCACCGGTGACGGTGTCGCGCCGGTCCTGCGCCATCGCCTCGCTCAGTACGCGCAGCGCGCCCTCCTGCGGATCGAGCCGGTAACGCGCCGCCGGGTCGATCGGCTGGCCGTCGCGGTCGTGCTGCAGATCGAACGCAAAGCCCAGGCCATCGAGCACATCGCGCTCGAACTGGCGCAGCCCCCAGGCCAGCGGCAGGCCGGATGCCAGATGCGCACGCGCCTGCGCATAGCAATCGAACAACTCTGGCACCGGGTCGTTGCGCGGCGCCAGGCGCAGCAGCAGTTCACTGATGTAGAAGCCGGCCAGCATGGATTCGCCCGCCAGGCGGGGGGCGGTGTCCAGCGCCTCGGCCTGACGCAGCTGGGCCAGTTCGCCGCGTTGCACCGCAGTGAACTGGATCAACTGCAGTGGCTGCAGCGCGGCCCGCAAGGCCTGCTTGCGAGGCCCGTGCACCCCGCGCGCCAACAGCCCGACCCGGCCATGCTGCTCGGTCAGCACTTCCACCAGCAGGCTGGTCTCGCGCCAGGCCCGCACATGCAGGATGAAACCGCGTTCGTGTTCGATCAGCATGGTCTGTTATGCGGCAGGGGGCGCGATTGCAGGACACAAGAGCGGCCAGCAGCGATGACCGCCGTGAGCCGCTGCCGGCAGCGCAGCTGGTCGCAGCCGTCGACGGCAGCCGCCGCAATGGCCAGGCGCGATCCGGTGCATCGGGACATCGCTTGCATCGCAGCCCCATGTCCGTGCCGGTGCCGGCGACCGCATCGACAGGCTGTCAGCACGTTATCAGCACTGCACTGGCACTGGCGCCAGCCAGGGCCTCACTCGTATCCGAACGCCTTCAATGCCGCTTCGTCGTCCGACCAGCCTTCGCGCACGCGCACCCAGGTCTCCAGGAATACCTTGGCCCCGAACAGGCGCTCCATCTGCAGGCGCGCCTTGCCGCCGATGTCCTTCAGGCGGGTACCGCCCTTGCCGATCACGATCGCCTTCTGGCCTTCGCGCTCGACCCAGATCACCGCGCCGATGCGCAGCAGCGCGCCATCTTCGGCAAAGCGTTCGATCTCCACCGTGGTGGCATACGGCAGTTCTTCGCCGAGCTGACGCATCAACTGCTCACGCACCAGTTCTCCGGCCAGAAAGCGCTGGCTGCGGTCGGTGATCTCGTCCTCGCCGAACATCGCTTCGGCCTCCGGCACCAGCTTGAGCAGGTCGCCGACCAGCGCCTCCAGGCCCTTGCGCTTGAGCGCCGACACCGGATGCACCGCAGCGAAGGTGCGGCCTTCGCTGACCTGGGCCAGGAACGGGAACAGCGCGGTCTTGTCCTTGAGCCGGTCGACCTTGTTGACCACCAGCACCACCGGCACTCCGGCGTCGCTCAGGACCTTGAAGGCCAGGGTGTCTTCGTCGTCCCAGCGGCCGGCTTCGATCACCAGCACTGCCGCGTCCACGCCTTCCAGCGAGCCGCGCGCGGCGCGGTTCATCACCCGGTTCATGGCGCGCTTCTGCTCGCGATGCAGTCCGGGCGTGTCGACCAGCACCAGCTGCCCTTCGGGAAAGGTGGCAATGCCCAGCAACCGATGGCGCGTGGTCTGCGGCCGGTTGGACACGATGCTGACCTTGGCGCCGACCAGGGCGTTGGTCAGGGTGGACTTGCCGACATTGGGCCGGCCGATCACCGCAACGCTGCCGCTACGGTGGGGGGAAGAGGTTTCGCTCACGTGTTGGAATCCAGTTGTGCGATGACAAGGGTGGCCGCCTGTTGCTCGGCGAGGCGACGCGAGCTGCCCTGGCCTTCGGCGCGGGCGACGGGCTGTTCCAGGATGCAGGCGACGTGGAACTGCTTGGCATGTTCGTCGCCGCTTTCGCTGATCAGCGCGTAGGTGGGCAACGGCAGCTGCCGCGCCTGCAGCCATTCCTGCAGCCGGGTCTTGGGGTCTTTCTCTGCCTTGCCCACCGGCAGCGCCGCCAGCGAGGGCTCGAACCACGGCAGCACCACCGCGCGGCAGCGTTCGAAGCCGCAGTCCAGATAGATCGCCGCGACGATCGCCTCGACCGCGTCGGCCAGGATCGAATCACGTCGATGGCCGCCGGATTTCAGCTCGCCCGGCCCCAGCGTCAGCCGCTCGCCCAGATTGAGGGTGCGGCCGATCACCGCCAGCGCCCCCTCGCGTACGAGTTCGGCACGCGCGCGGGTCAATGCACCTTCGTCGGCCTTGGGCCAGCGCTGGTAAAGCGCCTCGGCGACCAGCAGGTTGACGATGCCGTCGCCGAGAAATTCCAGTCGTTCGTTATGTGGTGTCCCGGCGCTGCGGTGTCGCAGCGCCTGGGCGAGCAATCCCGGATCGGCAAACGCATGCCCGATCGGATCGCCGCGCTGGAAAGTCCTATTCGCCACCACGTCCCGTCATGTCCTGGGACGTCTCGAATTTACCGACGACATCCAGATTGCCGATCAATTCGCGGCGAACTTCGTAGTTAACCTTCATGCGCCAGCCACCATCGACGCGCTCGAACTTGACGTCCTCTTTCTTGACGTTTTCCGAGTAGTTGATGTACAGCCGACGAAAGAACAGATCCTGCAACTTGGACGGATCCATGTTGGCGCTGTCGGGTTCCTTGGCCAGGCCTTTCATGGCCGTGCGTACCGAATAGTATTCCTGGTACATCGGAAACAGCTTCATTCCGATATACAGCGCGAACCCCACCACCGCCAGCACCACCACGAACGACGTCAACGTCATACCGCTCTGCTTGCGCTTCATTGTGCTTCCCCCGGCACGCCGTGCGTGCATTACTGGATTCCGGTCCCGATCCGCGACGGATCGAAACTCCCCTTGCAGAACCACCCTTCGCAATTGAGCCAAATCAGGAACGCCTTGCCGCGCAGGTTGGCTTCCGGCAGGAAGTGCGTCTGGGTCCAGAACCGGCTGTCTTCGCTGTTGTCGCGATTATCCCCCATCACGAAATAGCTGTCCGCCGGCACGGTCCAGTCACCCTGCCCGGCCGGCATGTTGCGATCGACCCACTCCAGCACCGTGTGGGTGCGGCCCGGCAAATCCTCGACCAGCAAGGTGGTGCCGGTCATCTCGGCGCCCTTGCCCTTGCCGATGTATTCGCCCTTGACCGTGTAGCGCATCGGCTTGTCGTTGATGTACAGCGTATCGCCGTGGAAGCCGATCTTGTCGCCCGGCAGACCCACCACGCGCTTGATCCAGTTCTGGTCCGGCGCATGCGGCGGCTTGAACACCACCACGTCGCCACGCTTGGGCTCGCCGGTCGGGATGAACTTGGTATTGGTGATCGGCAGACGGAAACCGTAAGCGAACTTGTTGACCAGGATGAAATCGCCGATCAGCAGATTGGGCATCATCGAACTGGACGGAATCTTGTACGGCTCGGCCACGAAGCTGCGCAGGATCAACACCACTGCCAGCACCGGAAAGAAGGCGCGCGAGTAGTCGATGATGGCCGGCTCGCTGTCCAGCAGACCGGCGCGTGCCGCGCGGCGCTTGGCCAGGAACAGCTTGTCCAGCAGCCAGATGAAGCCGGTGCCCAGCGTCAACACAACCAGGGCGATTTCAAACCATTTCATTGATGTTCCTTCGGAACGGGATTTGGGATTGGAGATTGGGGATTCGCAAAAGCACGGGGCTGGCAAGTCGTTGCCAATCCCCAATCACGACTCCCGAATCCCTGCTACTTATCCATCTGCAAGACAGCCAGGAAGGCCTCCTGCGGAATCTCCACGCGGCCGACCTGCTTCATGCGCTTCTTGCCTTCTTTTTGCTTTTCGAGCAGCTTCTTCTTGCGCGAAACGTCGCCACCATAGCACTTGGCCAACACGTTCTTGCGCATCGCCTTGACCGTGGAGCGCGAGATGATTTGCGAGCCCACGGCGGCCTGGATCGCCACGTCGAACATCTGCCGCGGGATCAGATCCTTCATCTTTTCGCACAGTTCGCGGCCGCGCCGGTCGGCGTAGCTGCGGTGCACGATGATCGACAGCGCATCGACCTTGTCGCCATTGATCAGCGTATCCACGCGCACGAACGGGCCGGCATCGAAACGCAGGAAGTGGTAATCCAGCGAGGCGTAACCGCGCGAGACCGACTTGAGCTTGTCGAAGAAATCCAGCACCACTTCGGCCATCGGCAACTCGTAGCTGATCTGCACCTGGCTGCCCAGGTAGTTGATGCCGATCTGGGTGCCGCGCTTTTCCTCGCACAAGGTGATGATGTTGCCGACGTAATCGGGCGGGGTGAGGATGTTGGCGCGGATGATCGGCTCGCGGATCTCTTCCACGTTATTGAGCGGCGGCAGCTTGGATGGATTGTCCATCGGGATGATGCTGCCGTCGGTCTTGAGCACCTCGTAGACCACGGTCGGCGCGGTCGAGATCAGGTTGAGGTTGTACTCGCGCTCCAGCCGCTCCTGCACGATCTCCATGTGCAGCATACCCAGGAAGCCGCAGCGGAAGCCAAAGCCCATCGCTTCGGAGCTTTCCGGCTCGAAGCGCAGCGCCGCATCGTTCAGGCGCAGCTTGTCCAGCGCCTCGCGCAGATCCGGGTAATCCTCCGCATCGACCGGAAACAGGCCGGCGAACACGCGCGGCTGCATTTCCTGGAAACCGGGCAGCGCATGCGGCGCCGGGTCGGCCGCCAGGGTCAGCGTGTCGCCGACCGGTGCGCCGTGCACGTCCTTGATCGAGGCGTTGATCCAGCCCACTTCGCCCGCGCCCAGCGCGGCGAGCTCCTTGCGCTTGGGCGTGAACACGCCGACCTTGTCGACCAGATGAGTACGGCCGGTGGACATCACCAGGATCTTGCTGCCCGGCTTGATCTCGCCCTGCATCACGCGCACCAGCGACACCACGCCCAGGTAGTTGTCGAACCAGGAGTCGATGATCAGCGCCTGCAGCTTGTCGGTGTCGCGTGGCTTGGGCGGCGGAATCCGCTGCACGATCGCTTCCAGCACCAGATCGATGTTCAGACCGGTCTTGGCGCTGACCGCAACCGCGTCTTCGGCGTCGATGCCGATCACCGCTTCGATCTCGGCCTTGGCCCGCTCGATGTCGGCGGTCGGCAGGTCGATCTTGTTGAGCACCGGCACCACTTCCAGGCCCTGCTCCACCGCGGTGTAGCAGTTGGCGACCGACTGCGCTTCCACGCCCTGGGCCGCATCCACCACCAGCAGCGCGCCTTCGCAGGCGGCCAGCGAGCGGCTGACTTCATAGGAGAAGTCCACATGCCCGGGGGTGTCGATGAAGTTCAGGTGGTAGACCTGCCCGTCCTTGGCCGTATACGGCAAGGACACCGACTGCGCCTTGATGGTGATGCCGCGTTCGCGCTCGATCGGGTTGGAGTCCAGGACCTGGGCCTCCATCTCGCGCGCCTGCAGGCCGCCGCACAGCTGGATGATCCGGTCGGCCAGGGTGGATTTACCGTGGTCGACGTGGGCAATGATGGAGAAGTTGCGGATATTCCGCATTGAATCAGAGGACATTGAGGTGGGCGCCGGCGGTGCCGTCGTCAGGGTAACGCAGCATTATCGCACGCTTTGGAGCCGGGATTTGGGAGTGGGGATTGGGGATTCGAAAAGGCAGAACAAGAGCAGGCACCCGCGAACAGGAGCCTGCTTTTGCCAATCCCGAATCACCAATCCCGGCTTCCGTTAGCCGCCGGCCTTCAAGGCCACATAGCTGGTCGCCTTGCCGTCAGTGACCAGCAGCATGACCACGTCGCCCTTCTTGTAGCTGGACAGGGCGCGGTTGAGGTCGGCGACGCTGCC
Source organism: Xanthomonas sp. NCPPB 3218 (assembly GCF_056725185.1). Classification (NCBI taxonomy): domain Bacteria; kingdom Pseudomonadati; phylum Pseudomonadota; class Gammaproteobacteria; order Lysobacterales; family Lysobacteraceae; genus Xanthomonas; species Xanthomonas sp. NCPPB 3218. Next base: position 1,535,864 of record NZ_CM161516.1, on the reverse strand, counting down.
GACCTTGGTGCGGCCGACGCGGGCGATGACCAGGCCCGGCGACAGCGGCGGTTGGGTGCTGCGTGCTGCCGCGCCGGTCACCGAGGCGATGCGCACTCCCTCGCCGGCCTCCAGGCCCAGGCGGCTGCGCTCGGCAGCGGTGAGATCGGCGACCTGAAGGCCGAGCAGTTCCACGCTGGCCGGGGCGCTGGGCTTGGCGTCTTCGGCCGCGGTACGCGGGGCGGCGTTGCCGGCGGGGTTGTCCAGCGTCGTCAGGGTGACGGCCACCTTGCGCGGCTTGCCATCACGCAACACGTCCAGGTTAACCTTGGTGCCCGGCGCCATCAGCCCGATCATCGGCGGCAGATCGCTGGCGACATCGATCGGCTTGCCGTTGACGGCGCGGATCACATCGCCCACCTCGATTCCGGCCTTGGCGGCTGGGCTGCCGGGCGGAATGTCGTTGACCAGCGCGCCGCGCGTATCCGGCAGGCCCAGGCCCTGCGCCTTGAGCGAGTCGATCGGGCCGACCGCCACGCCCAGCATGCCGCGGCTCACATGGCCGGTGGCCTTGATCTGCTCGGCAGCGCTGAAGGCCAGGTCGATCGGGATCGCAAAACTGATGCCCATGTAGCCGCCCGACGCGGAGAAGATTTGCGAATTGATGCCGACCACCTCGCCGCGCGTGTTGAGCAAGGGGCCGCCGGAGTTGCCCTGGTTGATTGCCACGTCGGTCTGGATAAAGGGCACGTAGCGCTGGTCCGCATACGGATTGCTGCGCCCGGTGGCACTGACGATGCCGGCGGTGACCGAGTGATCCAGACCGAACGGCGAGCCGATCGCCACCACCCACTGGCCCGGCTTGAGCGTGTTGGAATCGCCCAGGCGTACCGTCGGCAGGCCCTTGGCCTCGATCTTGAGCAGCGCCACGTCGAACTGCTCGTCGCTGCCGACCACCTTGGCCTTGAACTCGCGGCGGTCGGTCAGCTTGACGGTGACCTCGCTGGCGCCATCGACCACATGGTGATTGGTCAGCACATAGCCGTCGGCGGAAATGATGAAGCCCGAGCCCATCGACTTGCCGGCGATGCCGCCATCGTCATCGCCGCCCTGGCCCGGCCCCTGCCGCGGCCCGCCCGGCATCTGGAAATCCGGCCCGAAGAAGCGGCGGAAGAATTCCGGCATCTGCTCGTCGCCGGGCATCGCGCCGCCGTCCTGCCCACCGCGCCGCTGGCGCGCCATGGCGTCCTTGCGGGTGATGGTGGTTTCGATATTGACCACACCCGGGCCGACCTGCTCGACCAGATTGGTGAAGTCCGGCAAGCCGGCCACCAGCTGCGGAGCCGGGGTGGCGCTGCGGTTGGCGGCAATCGGAACAACATCCTTGGCCGTGGGCGCGGACTGCTGCGCGCAGGCGGCCAGCGGCAGGGTCATGGCGATCAGGCCGAACATCTGGGTGCGAATGCGATGGTTCATCAGGTTGCCTCCGATGGCAGGGCGACAGGGGCCAAAGCCCCTGCCACTGCAGGGGTCCGGCACGATAACGGGAGGGAGGGCGCCGAACGGATGAAGATCGGCGGCGACATCAATCCTGCGGCGGCTGCACCGGCAGCGGCCGGTTGGGCGCGGGGCTGGCAACACCCTGCGGCGCAGGCTCGAACGGATAGAACGCGGTGCCCTGTCCGCCTTGGCGGAAGCTGGCATTGAGCGGACTTTCACCGGCACCGGACAGCGCCGCGCGCGGCCATGGGCGTGCCTGCAAGGTGGTATCCGGATGCGTGAACGGATTCGATGGCGACACCGCACCGGCCGTGGCCGTCGTCGAAGCAGGAGCAGCGGACGCCAGCATGCGGGTCGGCACCTGCTGCTGACGCGCGGCGACGCTGCGGGCGACCTGCTGGTTGCGCGTGGCCGCGCCACGGCGCGTGGATGCCAGCGCGGCGGCCGGCACCGCTGCGGCCAGCGCGGCCACCTCATCGGGAGCGGCCGGGCCGGGCTCGGCCGGACCCTTTGGTGCTGCGGGCGTGGCGGGGGCCGGCGTGGCCGCCGGCAGCTGCGCTGTCGTGGCGAACACCGGGACCTGCTCGGCCGGCGGTACGGTCTCGGGCAGGCGCTCGCGCGCCATGAACAGGGCAATCGCCGCGACCGATGCTGCAATCGCTGCGCCACCACCCCAGCGCCAGCGCGTGGCCGCGCGCGTGGCTGGCTGCGCCTGCGGCACCGGCTCGTCGGCAATGGCGCTGCGCACGCGCGCGGCAAAATCCAGCGGTGCCGGCGCGCTGGCCGCACCGCGCAGCACATCGCCGCACAGCTGCCAACGCTCGTGGCAGCCGGCCAGTTCCTCGTCGTGGGCCAGGCGGCGCAGCAGGAAGCGCGACTCGTCGGCGCTCAATTCGCCATCCACCAGCGCAGACAGCTGCTGACGGTAGTGACGCTCGAACTTGTCGGTGGTGGACATGGCAGGGTTATGGCTCATACACGGTGTCGCTCACGGGTGGCGCTTTCGGTCTCCAACAGAGGCCGCAGCTCGATGTCGATGGCCTCGCGCGCCCGGAAGATGCGCGAGCGCACCGTTCCGATCGGGCAATCCATCTTTCGCGCGATTTCGTCGTAGCTCAGCCCTTCCACCTCGCGCAGGGTGATGGCCGACCGAAGTTCTTCCGGCAGGGCTTGGACCGCACGCATCACCGTTTGTTCCAGCTCCTGTCGCATCAATTCGCGCTCCGGAGTGTCGGTATCGCGCAGGCGGGTGGCACCATCGAACTGTTCGGCATCGCTGATCTCGATATCGTCGGTGGGCGGGCGGCGGTTGTGCGCAACCAGATGGTTCTTGGCAGTGTTGACGGCAATGCGGTGCAACCAGGTATAGAACTGGGAGTCGCCACGGAAACTGTTGATCGCGCGGTAGGCGCGCACAAACGTATCCTGGGCCACGTCCTGGCACTCGCTCCAGTCGGCGATGTAGCGCCCGATCAACGCAACGATGCGGTGCTGGTATTTGCGCACCAGCACATCGAACGCTGCGCTCTCGCCGCGCTGCACACGCCGGACCAGTTCCAGGTCCAGCTCCTGAGGTATATCGACTTCGGCCATGTCGGGCCGCACTCCTGTCAGCCCACCGAAGTCGGGCAATGAGACAACCAATGAAAAGAAAAGTTCATACCGACCCGGACGATCGTCACGCATCAGACTAGCTGCACCGATGCGCCACTGGCGACGCCTCGCACGAGGCGCGCGCCGCCCTGCCGACAGGTATGGGTATTTGACGTGAAGGAAACAACCTCTGGATGATAACGACCTTTCCTTATATCTCCGGACGGCCAGACGCATGCTTCCAGGTTTCGACGGGCTCCGATTCAGCCATTGGCAGGCCGACCTGCGCGAGGACGGCGTGGTCGTGCTCAGCCTTGATCGTCAGGGCGCACCGGTCAACGCGTTTTCGCAGGAGGTGCTGCTCGAACTGGGCGCGCTGGTCGAACGTCTGGCGCTGGACCCGCCCAAGGGCGTGGTGCTGCGCTCGGGCAAGCCCAACGGCTTCATCGCCGGCGCCGACCTGAAGGAATTCCAGGAGTTCGACCGCAAGGGCACCGTCAACGATGCGATCCATCGTGGCCAGAGCGTCTTCCAGAAGCTGGCCGAACTGCCCTGCCCCACGGTGGCGGCGATCCACGGCTTCTGCATGGGCGGCGGCACCGAGATTGCGCTGGCCTGCCGGTATCGCGTGGCCTCCGACGATGCCGGCACGCGCATCGGCCTGCCGGAAACCAAGCTCGGCATCTTCCCCGGCTGGGGCGGCAGCGCCCGCTTGCCGCGCCTGATCGGTGCGCCGGCGGCGATGGACCTGATGCTGACCGGTCGCACCGTCGCGGCCAAGGCCGCACGCGCGATGGGCTTGGTCGACAAGGTCGCCGCGCCCGCGGTGCTGGTCGATGTCGCCGCCGCGCTGGCGCTTACCGGCAGCAAACGCCCGTTCAAGCAGCGCGCCACCGCGTGGGCCACCAATACCTTGCTCGCGCGCAAGCTGCTGGCGCCACAGATGCGCAAGCAGGTCGCACGCAAGGCGCGCAAGGAGCATTACCCGGCGCCCTACGCCCTGATCAACGTGTGGGAACGCGCCGGCGGCAGCGGCATCCAGGCGCGCCTGGCGGCCGAGCGCAAGGCGGTGGTCAAGCTCGCCAGCACGCCGACCGCGCGCAACCTGATCCGCATCTTCTTTCTCACCGAGCGCCTGAAGGCACTGGGCGGCAAGGATGCCGGCGCTGAGGCGCTGGCTCCGATCCGCCATGTGCATGTGGTCGGCGCCGGCGTGATGGGCGGCGATATCGCGGCCTGTGCGGCGTACAAGGGCTTCGAGGTGACGCTGCAGGATCGCGAGCAGCGCTTCATCGATACGGCGCTGGGCCGCGGCGCCGAGTTGTTCGCCAAGCGCGTCAAGGACGAGGCCAAGCGGCCGGCGGTGGCGGCGCGCCTGCGTGGCGACCTGGCCGGCGCGGGCGTGGCGCAGGCGGACCTGGTGATCGAAGCGATCATCGAGAACCCGCAGGCCAAGCGCGAGCTGTATCAGTCCATCGAGCCGCAGCTCAAGCCAGATGCCTTGCTGACCACCAACACCTCGTCGATTCCGTTGACCGAGCTCCGCGGGCATATCCAGCGCCCGTCGCAGTTTGCCGGCCTGCACTACTTCAATCCGGTATCGATGATGCCGCTGGTGGAAATCGTGCAGCACGACGGGCTGGATCCGGCCAACGTCGCGCGCCTGGCGGCATTCTGCAAGGCGCTGGACAAGTTCCCGGTACCGGTGGCCGGCACCCCGGGCTTCCTGGTCAATCGCGTGCTGTTCCCGTATCTGCTCGAAGCGGCCACCGCCTATGCCGAAGGCGTACCGGGCCCGGTGCTGGACAAGGCCGCGGTGAAGTTCGGCATGCCGATGGGGCCGATCGAACTGATCGACACGGTGGGGCTGGACGTTGCCGCCGGCGTGGGCGCGGAGCTCGCACCGTTCCTGCACCTGCCGATTCCGGCGGCGCTGGCCACTGTAGAGCCGGGCAAGCGCGGCAAGAAGGACGGCCAGGGCCTGTACAAGTGGGAGAACGGGCGCGCGGTCAAGCCCGAGGTCGCCAGCGGCTACGAGGCGCCGGCAGACCTGGAAGATCGCCTGATCCTGCCGCTGCTCAACGAAGCCGTCGCCTGCCTGCACGACGGCGTGGTGGCCGATGCGGACCTGCTCGACGCCGGCGTGATCTTCGGCACCGGCTTTGCCCCGTTCCGCGGTGGCCCGATCCAGCACATCCGCAGTGTCGGCGCCGACGCCTTGCTGGCACGTCTGCAGGCACTGCAGGCGCGCTATGGCGAGCGTTTCGCGCCGCGCCCGGGCTGGCAGTCGCCGTTGCTGCGTGAACCGGTGGAGTGAACCGTCGACGCTGTCTTCGACGTCGATCAGACACGCAAGCGGGGGGCGATCGGCGACTGGGGTGATCCGCAGGTTGCAGCGCGGCGAGCCATCGACACACGCTGTCACAGGCAACAAACAACAACGGCGAGCCAAGGCTCGCCGTTGTTTTTACCAGCTTGCAACGTGCCTCAGAAACGCAGACCCACACTGGTGAAGAAGTAACGACCTGCCTGGTCGTAACCGGCGAGCGAGTTGCCGTTGAAGGTCAGGCTGCCGCCCACCAGCGGCGGCTCCTTGTCGGCGATGTTGTTGATGCCCAAGGTCCAGGTGACGTAATCGCCCAACTGCATCGATCCGGACAGGTCGAAGTAGTTGTATGCCGACACCTTGTTGTCCTGGTTCACCAGGCGTACGTCGGTTGTGCCACGGGTGCCGTCGGTGTTCTGGTAATCCAGCTCCCCGATATAGCGCCAGCGCAGCCCGACGGTGTAGCGATCGAAGCTGTAGCGCGTGCTCAGCACATGCCGCCATTCGGCACTGTTGCAGGCCACGTTGACCACGCCCGCGCAGTCGTAGGTCACTTCCTGCACACCCGGAACCGGCTCGTACTCCTGCTTGATGGCGTAGCTGCCCATCATCGAGGCGGTCAGGCGCCCGGGGCCGACGCTCCAGGCATACGATGCGGTCAGATCCACGCCCTGGAAATGCAGCGAACCAAAATTATCCTGAGAATTGAGGATCAGACCGGACACGTCCGGGTCGCTACCGCGGAACAGATCGCCCGTGGTGGCATTGCGGCGCACGCGGCTGCAGATATCCGCATTACCGGTCACGCCGCATGCGGTAAGGATGTTGGACGAGCCGATGCTGCGGATCGCGTCGTCGATCTTGATGTCGTAGTAATCCACGCTCAGATCGAGCCCCTTGATCGGGCTGGCGGCAAAACCGACGGTCCAGGTGTTGGCCGTTTCCGGCTGCAATGTCGTATTGCCGCCGCCGATTTCGTTGTACTGGCCGGCCGGGTTGGCTGCAACGCGGCCGTATTGCGCCGCCGTCACACCGGTGTTGGCGCACTGGGCCTGGGTGAAGACCGGATTGGCACCGGCGCACGGGTCGCTACCGCTCCATAGCCCGATCGTATTTTCGTTATACAGCTCGGTCACGTTCGGAGCGCGGATCGCACGGTTCCAGCCGGCGCGCAGGTGGTATTTGCCATCGACGAATGTTGCACCCAGACCGGCCTTGTAGGTACTCACGCCACCGGAGGTGTCGTAGTCCGAATAGCGATAGCCAAGCTGCATGTCGAGGTGATCCAGGCTACCGGCCTGCGCCACCAGCGGCACCGCGCCTTCGAGGAACAGTTCCTTGACGCCGATGTCGCCGGACACATTGGAGGTCGGGCCACCCAGGCCGGTGAAGTTGCCGGTCTGCATGTTGCTGTCGGCCACCCGCTTGAAGGTTTCGGTACGCGTCTCGACACCGCCGACCAGACTGATCGGGTTATCGCCGGCCCACGGCAGGCTGTAGCCGAAATTGCCGGTCACATAGGCGTTGAACACGCGCATCGAGGTTTCGTAGTTGACGATACCCACGCCCTGCAACGCCTCTGCCTCTGCTGCGGTGACACTGTCGGTCCACACGCTGTAGGGCACGCAGCCATCGAACGAACCAGGCTGGCAGCCCAGCAGTGCATCGCGGACACGCGTGGTCACGAAGTCGTTCCTGTTTTCCGACTTGGTGGTGCTGCGGTTGTAGGTGAACGAGGCGTCGTACGACCAGTTGTCGTTGATGTCTCCCTGGGCGCCGGTGGTGATGCTGAAACTGTTGGTATCCGAGTCGGTGATGCGCGGGCCACCTTCGACGTTGCGCTTGGCCACGTAGACGGTGAACTCGTCGTCGGTGATGCCCACATCGTTGCACAGGCTGCCGATCACCGAGGTGGCGCAGTTGACGTTGAGGTCGGTGAAAAACGCACCCGACGGCGCGATCTGGGTCGAACTCTTGCGGTTGACGAACAAGGTTTCGAGATAGGGCTTGAAGTGCTCGTTGACCTCGTACTTGATGTTGGTGCCGGCCGTGTAGCGCGTGTCCGGACGCTGGTAGTAATTCAACGGCGCGAAGTTGTAGAGGTTCGGGGATGCGACTTGCGACCAGGTGCCGCCGGCTGAAGGCTGCACGTAGAACGCGCCAGCCGACGGAGCGACGACATAGAAGTTGGCCGGATCTGCGGTGGCAGAGCCGCCGCAGGCGGTGCCGCGGTTGCTCAATGCGCATGCGGAGTAATCGCGCTGGCCCTGCAGCAGTGGATCGTTTTCGCGCCAGGTGGCCCATGCGGTGGCATGCCCCGCCTCGCCGAAGCTGCCGCCGATGGCCAGGTCTACATTGCGGGAGATGCCGTCGAAACCGGAGTTTCCAGTCGGATAATCGTAACCGGCGTCGTCCATCAGGCCGCGCATCAAGGTGTTGCCGTTGTCGTGCTGGTAGGCGTTGTAGCCCATGTCGACACTGACACCTTCGAACTCGTCGTCGAGCACGAAATTGACCACGCCGGCGACGGCATCGGAGCCGTACACCGCCGAGGCGCCGCCGGTCAGGATGTCCACGCGGCGCACCAGCGCTGCCGGAATGATGCTGATGTCCGGACTCTCGCCGATGCCTTTGGGAATGCGCCTGCCGTTGACCAGGGTCAAGGTGCGCTGCGCGCCCAATCCACGCAGATCGACGGTCGCATATCCCTGCGAGCCATTGTTGGCGAAGTTGTCGAAGCTCGCCGAGAGCTGCGGGTACTGGTTGATCAGATCTTCGACCTTGGTCGAGCCGGTGTACTGGAATTCCTCCTTGTTGATCTCTGCCACCGGACTGGAGGCAGTCATCGTCTGGCTCTTGATGCGCGTACCGGTGACACTGATCGCGTCCAGGCTCTTGAGTTCCGTCGAGGGCTGCTCCTGCGCCATCACGGTTCCCGACAGGGCAAATGCGGCAGCGCCAACCGTGAGCGATACCCGGATGGCGTCGCGCAGCTTGGTGGTCTTCAATCTCATCTCTCTCTCCGAGAAGTTCGAACGGGTGAGCGCGACGCACTGCATCGGCATCTGAGGCAATGCCGGCACGTGCTGCGACGTTGTTGGCAAGCGCATCAAACTGCGCTTCCACACTGGCGAACGGCCGGACGAAAGAGCGCCCGAAAAAACGTTGCCAACCCGATGTTAAGACCACGTTGAGGAGAATTAAAGCGCCATTCAGAAATGCTCCGAATCGGTGCGACGAATCCCCAAAACAGTGCGGAAGTCAGGCAAAAGTGGCCCTTTGCCGCCGGTGTCTGATGTAGGGCTCGATGCCGCCACGTGTGTTCGCTCGTCGCTCGCGAGCCGGCGGCGCGCTCACTCGAAGGACTGGACCGGTTGATCGGCCAGCGCCAATCGCTACACCACTTCGGTGCCGGGCACGATCACGCCAGCTGCCTGAAGTCGCCTCACCAAGGGCAGCAGTCCGTCCAGATGCCGGCGAGAGCTATGCACCGAGCGTTGGTGGACATCGCCGCGCACCTGCGCCGCGCTCGCGGTCACGAACGGCACATGCTCCAGTTCGGCGATGGTGTCGCTGCGCGCCAGCCCGCACCAGCTCAGCACCCGCGTGATCTGCTGGTCGGTGTCGCGCACCAACTCTTCGTAGTGCACGTTGAGAATGGCGCCGGGCAGCACCGCATGCCAGTGCCGCATGGTCTGCTGGTAGGCCAGGTAGTAATCCGCGAGCTCATCGAGCGCGTATGAGAACGGATAGGCGTTGTAGAACAAGGTCTTGTACATCGCATAACAGGTGTCCAGCGGATCGCGCACCAGATGGATGATGCGTGCGCGTGGCAGCGCGGCGGCAATCATGCCGCAATACAGGTAATTGACCGGCATCTTGTCGATGAACACCGGATGGTCGTGCACCAGCTCACGGGCACCGCGCAGATACTCCTGCCCAAGCGCCGCGAAATGGATCTGCAGCGATGCCTGGGCCGCGGTCAGTTCGGGATTGGTCGACAGTACGCCGGAGGTCGCACTGCCGAGCAGCGCACCGAAATCCATCAGCTCCCCGGCCGAGCGTGCACCGCCGCGCTGGATCAGCAGGCGCTCCAGCAAAGTGGTGCCGGAGCGTGGCAAACCGACGATGAAGATCGCCCCCTCGCCCGCATGACCGGGCTGCAGTGCGCGCAAGGCAGCCGGGTCGTACGCCTCGCGCACCTGGGCGATATGCGCACACTCGGCAGCAACGTCGTATTGCAAAGTCTTGCGCTTGCAGGCCGCTGCTGCGGTCAATGTCTCGAACGACTCCGCATGCTGGCCCAGGTCCTCCAGCTCCTTGCTCAAAGCGTACAGACCGGCCGCTCGTGCGGATGGTTCCGACAGCGTGGTCAAGCGGTGACGCAGATCGTCCAGATGGTTGTGCTGCCCGGTCTGACGCCGGAGCGTGGCGCGCAGGTACAAGGCATCGCCCGTGCCGGGCGCCAGTTGCAATAGCCGCTCCAGGGTGCGCTCAGCCGCATCGAATTCACCGCCAAAGAACTGCATGGTGGCGAGGTCGTACAGCAAGCCGGGCTGTTCTCCCAGCAATGTCATCGCATGCCGGTACGCATCACGGGCGGCCGCCACCTCGTGGCAGCCGCTGTACAGCGCCCCGATCCGCCACCATGCAGCGCCGTCGGCGGCCGCCAACGCCTGCGCCTGGCCGGCGACAAGCCGGGCCTCGCGTCGGCGACGCAGCTGCAGCAGCAAGCTGCCGTACTTGATCAACAGCGGGAGCGGTGACGTTGCAACCGCGGCTGCCTGTGCGATGCGGTCGGCTGCGGCCTGCGGATCGCCGTTGGCCAACCGGGCTTCGCTGGCAAGCTCCAGCAGATGCGCATTGCCAGGCTGCTCTGCGCAGGCGCGGTCGGCGAAAACAGCTGCCTCGGCATAACGTCCCTGACGCAGCAGTTGATACCCGTTGTGCAACAGTGCGCGCAGCTGTCTCTCAGTCATTCGTTCTCTTCTGTTTGTTGCGATGCCGTCGTTGGTCTGGCTAGTCGATACGGCGGGCGCGTAGCGCCACACCGGCAGCGGTGACCAGCATGTAGCTTCCCATTGCGGCCTTGCGGATCACCACGACCTCGCCCTCGACCAGCGGCCCGCGGCTGGTCGCTTCTGTCAGCGCCCAGCGCTGGCGACTGTCCAGCGACACGATACGCGTGCCGTCTGGCTGATACGCCACTGCAAGCACCTTCGCGGTGAGTTGCGCAGGCGCTGACTGCTGCGCGCCTGTCGCTGCCGAGGCCTGTTGGCTGCTGCGGCCGAATGCCCTGACTGCCCTGTCCGCCTCCGCCGCCCGCACCGCCTGCGTTGGCGGGAAGCTGGCGTCATAGCAAGCCAGCCGCGGCAAGGGATCGAGTACTGCGGCGCAGCGATGCGTCGGCACGTCCTGCGCCGATGCCGCCCAGGCCCAACTCAACACCGTCAGCCCCCACACCACTCGCTTGTGCATGCGCGCATCTTCACTCGTCGATTGCAGCAGAGCATACAAGGCAAGCGGCGAACGCAGGAAAGACCGCTCATCACCGTCCGGCCGCGGGGCGATTGAACGCACCGCTGGCGCCGCCTAAGCTGCAGCTCTCCCACCCGCTGCAAGAATGCCTGGAAAACGCCTTGGACCCGTCCTTGCAGCACGCCGCACGCTTACTGCAACAAGGCCATCTGGCGCAGGCGATCGCCGCCTATCGCCGCATCCTGCAGGCGCAGCCCCGCTGCGCCGATGCCTGGTACAACCTGGGATATCTGCTGCGCCAGACCGGCGAGGCATCCGCCGCACTGGACGCTTATGCGCAGGCATTGCAGCACGGTGCCGCGCTGCCGGAGCAAATCCATCTCAATCGCGCCGCGTTGCTGAGCGACCATCTACATCAGGAGGCGGCAGCGCTGAAGGAACTTGATCTGGCACTGCAGTGCCGGCCGGACTACGCCCCGGCCTTGCTCAATCTGGGCAACCTGCAGGAAGAGCTGGGCGCACGCGACCAGGCGGTCGCCGCCTATCGCCGACTGCTCGCCAGTCCTCCTGTCGATGCCCAGACACGGGCGCTGCAGCTGCAAGCCACCGCACGCCTGCTGCACCTGGATCCTCCCACGCATGCGCAGGACACACGCCTGCTTGCACTTGCGCAGGCAGGCTCGGTCGCGGGGCAGGATCCTGCGTTGACGGCCACGCTGCTGCATGCACTGGCCCATGCTTACGACCGCCTCGGCCTGCACAGCCAGGCATTCGCTGCGGCCAGTGCCGCCAACCGGCATGGCCATGCACATGCGCGGCGCTACGACCCGATCCGCACACAGCAGCAGTTCGACAGCATCGCTGCGGTATTTGCCGATGCAAGCGACGCGCCCCAGCCACCGCCCATGGATGCTGTCGGCGACGCGGTGCCGGCACTGTTTATCTGCGGCATGTTCCGCTCCGGCTCCACCTTGATCGAACAGGCCTTGTCGCGCCACTCCTGCATCGTCGCCGGGGGCGAACTGGATGCGCTGCCGCGACTGGTTGCACAGTCGCTGTCGCCATTCCCGCAAGCCGCGCAGCATCTGTCCTCGCACACGCTGGCGCAGCTGGCCGCGGCCTATCGTCAACGCGTGGCTGCGGCCATTCCCCGGCATGCGCAACTGCGTTACATCACCGACAAGCGCCCCGACAACTTTCTACTGATCGGGCTGATCAAGCAGCTGTTTCCGGCGGCCAGGATCGTGCACACACGTCGTCACCCGCTGGACAACGGGCTGTCGATCTTCATGCAGCAGCTCAATCCACAACGCTTTGACTATGCGGGCCGGCTGGAGGACATCGGGCATTTCTATGCCGCCTACCAGCGACTGATGGCACATTGGCTGTCGCTGTATCCGGACAGCATCCACACGTTCGACTACGACGCCTTTGTCGCCGCGCCGGAAACCAGCCTGCGCGCACTGCTGGACTTTTTGCAGTTGCCCTGGGAACCGGATTGCCTGGATTTCCACAAGGCGCCTGGAGCCGTCAGGACAGCCAGCTACTGGCAGGTGCGCCAACCCCTGCATGGCGATGCGTCCGGACGCTGGAAACCCTACGCGACCCAGCTCGCGCCGCTGCGCGACACACTTGCCCGGTTTGGCATCACGCCTGCGGACTGAACCGGCCGACTACCGGCACCACCTCACCCCGCACGGTGGTGGGCAATCGCCGTCTCCATGGCATTGACCATCTGCCGCTCCTCCTGGCTCAGCAGCGGGTTCCAGACATCGAAGATCAGCACCGCACGCAGCTGCGCGCTCGCGTTGCGCGCCTCATGCTCGATCGAGTCGTCGAACACCAGCACCTTGCCGACCTCCCACTGCCGCCAGTCGTAACCGACCCGGAAGCTGCAGCCCTCCGGCACGATCAACGGAAGATGCGCCACCAGACGTGCGTTGGTCTCGCCGTGGTGCGGCGGAATGACCGTCTGCGGCGCAAGCACCGAAAATATCGCGTTGGGGCACACGCCGTCGATCTGCGCCGCATCGACCAATGCCAACGCAGCGGCGGTTGCCGGGCACTGCCGCAGATGTTCATCCACCGGCTGTCCATGTGCCCACAGCGGATAGGAACTCCATGCTGGCGAATGGTTGAGGTCCTTCCACTGATTGACCGGCTGGTCCGGCGCGTAGGCGATGTACGGCGCAAAGCCGCCCTTGTCCTCGTGCATGACGGCGCGCAGTTCCTGCGCGATCGCCGCCGTGTGACGCTGTACTGCAGCGATCCAGGGAAACGCGTCCGGCGGGTGAAACGGCAGGGCTGGCAGTCGCGGGATGTACAAGCGGTTGGATTGGGAATGGAACGGGCGACTGCGCCCGCATGCGATCGCGGCCGCTTCCGCCCAGCGTCCTGCGAGCGCGGCGTTCACGGCGATGCCAGGAGCGTCCAGGACGGCGCGCAATTGCGCTTCCAGCTCAAGCGTGTCCTGCTCCACCGCCTGCGTGGCAAGGGCCAGCTTGCGACGCAACACCGCAGGCCATTGCGGCTCCGGCGGCGCGACCTTCAGCGCATCGCGATAGACACCGGCGGCGGCGCGCGGACGGCCGCGCGCCTGCAGGAATGCGGCCTTTGCCAGCAGCCCGGGCAGAAAGTACGCATCCAGCGCCAACGCCGCGCTGATGGCCTGCCATTCGCCATCCACATCGCCTTGCGCCTGCTTCACCACCGCAATGGTCAGCACGATCATCGGATCGCCCGGGCTGCTTGCGCGTGCGCCTGCCAGGTACTCCAGCGCCGCCGTTGCATCGCCGCGCTGGTAGGCGTGCACGCCCAGGCTGTACAAGGCCTGCGGGTGCGTCGGCGCCAACTGGCGCACCTGTGTCCACAATTGCTCGGCCTGTTGCCATTGCCCGGCCGATGCTGCCGCGCCCGCCTCGGCGATCAGCGCGGCGATGCGTTCGTTGCGTTGTTCGATCTGTACCGCCATCGCGCCGCCGGCCTCGCAGTCTTCCCCGGCTCGATCATACGGCCTGGGAGGCAGCCAGGAAGCAGGACGGCTCTTTCCTCGATCGGACAGGCTGGCCTGACTGGGTCCTGCTCCAGGCAACGCCATGCCGCCGCCAGTCGGGGAACAAGCCCACTGGCGGCGTGGTCCGCGTCAGTGCGCGTGGCCGCCGTGCGAGTGCGCGTGACCACGGTGATCGTCATGCGCGGCGCCTTGCGCGGCCGGGGCCGCGCCACACGGCTCGGTGCCGCAGTCGCCACTCTCCACCTGCAAGGTGACGTGGGTGATTTCGAAACGCGCGTGCAGCAGCTCGGCGAGGGCGTCGCGCAGGCGGTCGCGGTCGGTGGTTTCGCTGACCACCACGTGTGCGGTGAGTGCGGGCGTGCTGGAGGCCAGTGCCCAGACATGCAGGTCGTGCACGTCTTCGACGCCGGGGTAGCTGGTCAGCGCCTGCTGCACCTGCGGCAGATCGATGCCTTTGGGGACGCCTTCCAGCAGCACGTTGATCGCTTCGCGCAGCAACACCCAGGTGCGCGGCAACACCCACAGGCCGATCAGCACGGCCAGCACCGGGTCGATCCATTGCCAGCCGGTCCAGCGGATCAGCAACGCGCCGATGATCACCGCCACCGAGCCAAGCATGTCGCTCCAGACCTCCAGATAGGCCCCCTTGACGTTGAGGCTCTCGCCGCTGCCGGCGTGCAGCAGCTTCATGGCGATCAGATTGATCACCAGGCCGAAGCCGGCGATCAGCAGCATGCCGCTGGAGGAAATATCCTGCGGTGCGCGGAAGCGCTGCGCGGCCTCCCAGAGAATGTAGGCGCCGACTGCGAACAACAGCGCGCCGTTTGCCAGCGCGCCGAGCGCTTCCAGCCGCACATAGCCATAGGTGCGGCGCGCATCGGCAGGACGACGGCTCAGGCGCACGGCAAGCAGGGCGATCATCAGGCCGACGGTGTCGGTGGCCATATGTGCGGCGTCGGACAGCAGCGCCAGGCTGTTGGTGATGAACGCACCGATGACTTCCGCCAGCAGGAACGTGGCGGTCAGTCCCAGCGCCCACCACAACGGTGTCTCGTGGCGGATGTCGCTGGGTGCGTGGTTGTGGTCGTGTCCCATGGATGCGGTGGCCTCGTGCAATGCGCGCACCTTAGGCGCACGCGATGGCGGAGACTATTACACCCGGGCGCGATGACATCACATCACGCGAGCGCGGCGCTGCACCTTTGCCCAGGGCGGGTAGCGACTTGGAGCGGCCAACAGAACCTCTCGAACGCCGCAGCGATAGCGACAACGCGTCGGCCACCCGCGCTGTCGTTAGCGGGTGGAGTGATGTCGTATTGGCAGTGACGTTGCTCGATAGAAAGAAGCCGATCAGACCGCACCTCGTCGGACGGCTGCGCTGCATGTGCTGCATGCACCGCCTGCCCCTGCTTGCAACCGTGCGTACCGACCATCGTGACTGGTCCTTGCTCGCCCACCGTCGCGGGACCTTACGCGGCATGGATGCCGCGTAAGCGCCTACAAGGACGTACTTGCGGCGTGTCCCGCGATGGTGGGCGGGCAAGGGCCCTGCAGCAAAACCACAGCGTCGAGTGCGCGGTGCCCTCACCGCGTCAGACAGTTTGCTGGCTGTGTTATTGAAAAAAAGCTGCACACCGATCAACTCGACTGGTCCTTGCCCGCCCACCGTCGCGGGACCTTACGCGGCATGGATGCCGCGTAAGCGCCTACAGGGACGTACTTGCGGCGTGTCCCGCGAGGGTGGGCGGGCAAGGGCCCTGCAGCAAAACCACAGCGTCGAGTGCGCGGTGCCCTCACCGCGTCAGACAGTTTGCTGGCTGTGTTATTGAAAAAAACATGCACACCGATCAACTCGACTGGTCCTTGCCCGCCCACCGTCGCGGGACCTTACGCGGCATGGATGCCGCGTAAGAGCCTACATGGACGTACTTGCGGCGTGTCCTGCGAGGGTGGGCGGGCAAGGGCCCTGCAGCCAAGCCGCAGATCATTCGCTCTACCGCCGATGCCCCCAGTTCGATCAACTCTCCAGACGGATGCGAAGTGCCACTCCGACTACGCCTCCCTGTCAGCCGCTCTCAAACCTTGGCCACCAGCTTGATCACGCTGGAGAAATCCAGCGCACCGTTACCGGCCTGGCTGTTCATCGCGTACAGATTGCGCGCAAGCTCGCCGAGCGGAATCGACACGCCCGCCTGCACTGCGGATTCGGCGACCAGCCCCAGGTCCTTGAGCATCAGATCGTTGCCGAAGCCGCCGCTGTAACCGCGCGATGCCGGCGCGCTGGGCAACACGCCCGGCCACGGATTGCACACTTCGGTGGCCCAGCTGCGCCCGGTGCTGACCGCCATCATCTGCGACAGCACCGCCGGGTCCAGCCCCTGCGCAACGCCGAGCGCCAGCGCCTCGCCGGTGGCGGCCATGATCACGCCCAGCGCCATGTTGTTGCACAGTTTGGCGACCTGGCCGGCGCCGTTGTCGCCAACGTGGAAGATGTTCTTGCCCATTGCCTGCAACACCGGCCGCGCGCGCTCCAATACCTGCGCGGCGCCGCCGACGATAAACGTCAGGCTGCCTGCCGCCGCACCCGCCGTGCCGCCGGAGACCGGCGCATCCAGCACCGCCAGGCCACGCGCCTGCGCCTCGGCGGCGAGCTTGCGTGCGCTGGCGGGTGCGATGGTGCTGCAATCGATCACCAGGGCGCCTTCGGGAATCTGCGCCAGAATCCCGGCCTCGCCCAGGTACAGCGCTTCCACATGGCGGCTGGCCGGCAACATCGAGATCACGATCTCGGCGTCGGCCAGGGTGTCGTGTGCGGAGCTGGCGGCATGGGCGCCGGCAGCGACTGCCGCGTCCAGCGCAGCGGGCACCAGATCGAACACCCGCAGCTGGTGCCCGGCGTTGCTCAGGTTGGCGGCCATCGGCCCGCCCATATTGCCCAGGCCGATAAAAGCGATCTTGCTCATGGTGTGGTTTTCCAGGGTTGGGCGGCCATCACCAACTGGCGCGGCCGTTGAATGGTGTGCCCGGCCGCAGCGCAGCGCGGCAAACGGGCGCAGTGGCGTCCCTCGGTCCTGCACTGCGGATGCTGCTCAGCGCCCGCATCCGCCGACCGTTTGCACTCCCGTGTCAGCGACTCAACCTGCACCAAGATCGGCAAGCGGATGCCGTGCAGGCGGCCAGGGCGATTGCAGGAATGCCGCCGCCCATTGCGCATCGGCCTGTTCGAGCGCGGCAGGCTGCCACTGCGGCGTGCGGTCCTTGTCGATCAACAGCGCGCGAATGCCTTCGGCGAAATCTCCATGCGCGGCGGCATGCAGCGCCACTACGTACTCGGTGCGAAAGGTGTCGGCCAGCGTGCCGGTGCCCGGGTGACGTTGCAGCTCCCAGGCCAGGCGCGCCGAGCCGGGGGCGCCGGCGGCCAGCGTTGCACGCGCGGCCTGCAGCCAGGCATCTTCGCTTTGCAGTGCCAGGATTGCGGCGACTGCCTCCTGCAGCGTCTGGCCTGCCACCAATTGCACGATCAGCGCCGCATGCACCTGCAGCGGGCCCGGCTCCAGCGGTTGCGCAATCCCGTGCAGGAATGCGCCGAGCTGGGCGCGATCCTCATCCGCATCGCCTGTCCAGGCATGCGCGTCCAGGGCATCCAGCACTGCCGCATATTGCGCATGCTCCAGGCGCACATCCGCAAGCCCGGCATAAATGGCATCGCTGGCGTCCAGCGGCGCGCCGGTCAGTGCCAGGAACAATCCGGCGCCGTGCGGCACGCGGCGCAACAACCAGCTGCCACCCACGTCGGGAAACAGGCCGACACTGATCTCCGGCATCGCCAGCCGCGAGCGCTCGGTGACCACGCGATGGCTGGCGCCGGACATCAGGCCGATGCCGCCGCCCATGACGATGCCGTGGCCCCAGCACAGCAGCGGCTTCGGGTAGGTGTGGATGCGATGGTCGAGCCGATATTCCTCTTCGAAGAACGCAGCGGCGTGCGCGTTGCCCTGCGGTTGCGCGCGACGTTGCTGCGCATCCGGCACCGCCTCGCGATGCGCGCGCATGCTCTGGTACAGACCATGCAGATCGCCACCCGCGCAGAACGCCTTCTCGCCTGCGCCATGCAGCACCACGCAGGCAATCTGGGTATCGTCGGCCCAGATGCGCAACTGTGCATCCAGCAGGCGCGTCATCTGCAGGGACAGGCCGTTGAGCGTCCTGGGCGCATTCAAGGTGGCGATACCGATGCGATGCCCGTCGGCGCAATCGCGTTGTTCGAACAGCACCGGGGCTTCTTCGGGAAGGCTCACATCCAGCATCAGCCATTGCTCCACTGCGGTGCGCGCTTCTCGAGAAAGGCCGCCACTCCCTCGGCCTGATCCGCCTGCTCGAACAGGTCGACGAAGGCTTCGCGCTCTGCCACCAGCGCGGCGGCATGCGTGCCGTGGCGGGTGGACTGCACCAGGCGCTTGCACGCTGCAACGCTGGCCGGACTCTGCTTGCCGGCGCGCTGTGCCCAGGCAATGGCCAGGGCGCGCGACTCGCCCGTGCCCACCACCTCTTCCACCAGGCCGATGCGGTGCGCGGTGGCGGCATCCAGACGCTCGCCGAGCAGGATCATGCGCTTGGCCCAGCCCTCGCCGACCAGGCGCGGCAGGTTCTGGGTGCCGCCGGCGCACGGCAACAAGCCGACGCTGGCTTCCGGCAAGGCCAGCTGCGCGTGCTGCTCGGCAATGCGCAGGTCGCAGGCCAGCGCGCACTCCAGGCCACCGCCCATCGCATAGCCGTTGATGGCGGCGATCGACACGCCGCGAAACGCGCTCAAGGCTTCGAAAGCTTCGCCGAAGCGGCGCGCGGCCTCCCGTGCAGCAGCCTTGTCGCCATCGGCAAACTGCTTGAGATCGGCGCCGGCACTGAAGAACTTCTCGCCGTCGCCAGTGATCACCAGCGCGTAGATGCTGCGGTCCGCATCCAGCGCGCGGACCAGATCGCGCAAGGCTGCAAGACTGTGCACGGTCCAGGTGTTGGCCGGCGGATTGCGCAAGGTGACGATGGCGACATGGCCGTCGCGTTCGACATGTAAACCGGTATGCGTGCGTGTTGCCCAATCGCTCATCGCAATTCCTCCTCGCCGTTGAGCAGGTGGCGCGCAATGATCATGCGCATCACCTCGTTGGTGCCTTCCAGGATGCGGTGCACGCGGCTGTCGCGCAGCAGCCGCTCGATCGGATACTCGCGGATATAGCCGTAGCCGCCGTGGATCTGCAAGGCATCGTCGCAGATCGCAAAGCCGGCGTCGGTGGCGAAGCGCTTGGCCATCGCGCACCACACGGTGGCATCGTGGCTGCCGGCATCGAGCTTGCGCGCAGCGGTGTGCACCATCTGCCGCGCGGCCACCAGTTGCGTGGCCATGTCGGCCAGTTTGAATTGCAGCGCCTGGAAATCGGCGAGCTTCTTGCCGAACTGCCGGCGCTCGCCCATGTAGCGGCGGGCGGCATCCAGCGCGCCTTGCGCCGCTCCCAACGAGCAGGCGGCGATATTGATGCGGCCGCCATCCAGTGCCTTCATCGCCATCTTGAAACCTTCGCCTTCCTTGCCCAGCAGATTGCCGGCCGGAATGCGCACGTTCTCGAAGCTCACCCCGCGCGTGGGCTGGCTGTTCCAGCCCATTTTCTCTTCCTTGCGGCCGTAGCTGATGCCGGGCGCATCGGCGGGCACCACGAAGGCGCTGATGCCGCGCGCGCCGTCGTCGCCGGTGCGGGCCATCACCACCAGCACATCGGTGGCGCCCGCGCCGGAAATGAAGGCCTTGCTGCCGTTGAGCAGATAGCTGTCGCCGTCGC
The DNA here is from genome assembly GCF_056725185.1 of Xanthomonas sp. NCPPB 3218. Classification (NCBI taxonomy): domain Bacteria; kingdom Pseudomonadati; phylum Pseudomonadota; class Gammaproteobacteria; order Lysobacterales; family Lysobacteraceae; genus Xanthomonas; species Xanthomonas sp. NCPPB 3218. The sequence continues at coordinate 1,516,144 of NZ_CM161516.1, read as the reverse complement.
GCTGTGCACGCGTCTTGAGCGAGGCCGCGTCCGAGCCGGCACCCGGCTCGGTGAGGCAATACGAACCCAGCTTGGCGCCGCTGGTCATCGCCTCGCCCCACTGCGCGCGCACCGCGTCGTTGCCGTAGCTGGCGATCAACCAGGTGGCCATGTTGTGGATGCTGATGAACGCCGAGGTGGATGGATCGACCGTGGCGAGTTCCTCGAACACCACCGCGGCATCGAGCCGGCGCATGCCCAGGCCGCCCACGCCCTCATCGGTGTACAGCCCGCAGAACCCCAGCTCGGCCGCCTTGGCGATCGCCTCGCGCGGGAAGTGGCTTTCCGCATCCCAGTGCGCGGCGTGCGGTGCGAGTTCCTTGTCGGCAAAGTCGCGCGCGGCAGCGCGGAAGGCTTCCTGCTCGTCATTCAAATCGGCTGTATTGGCGTGTAGCTGGATGGCTGCATTCATGGCGATCGTGTCACTTGAGGGAGATGGTGGTGTTGACGCCGTGGCCCAGCGTTTCGTCGTCGAACCAGCGCGCGGTCACGGTCTTGGTCTGGGTGTAGAACATCACCACCTGCTTGCCGTACGGGCCCAGGTCGCCGAGCTTGGAGGCACGCGACCCGGTGAACGAGAACAGCGGCACCGGCACCGGGATCGGCACGTTGATGCCGACCTGGCCCACGTCGATGTCTTCCTGAAAACGCCGCGCCGCCGCACCGGACTGGGTGAACAAGGCGGTGCCATTGCCATTGGGGTTGGCATTGACCAGGGCGATGGCCTCGTCCAGCGTGGCCGCCTCCAGGATCACCAGCACCGGGCCGAAGATTTCCTCGTCGTAGATGCGCATGCCCGGCCTCACGCCGGAGAAGATCGTCGGGCCGACGAAGTTGCCCTGCTCGAAGCCCGGCACACTGGGCGCGCGCCCATCCAGTTCCAGTGTGGCGCCCTGCTCGACGCCGGAGGCGATCAAGCCTTCCACACGCTCGCGCGCCGCGCAGGAGATCAGCGGCCCGACCTCGGTGCCCGGCGCATTGCCCGCGCCCAGGGTCAGGCCCCTGGCCTTGGCCACCAGCGCCGGAATCCATTGCCGCGCCTCGCCCACCAGCACCAGCGTGGACGCGGCCATGCAGCGTTGGCCAGCCGCACCGAAGGCGGCGCCGACCATCGCATTGAGCGTCTGTTCCTGATTGGCGTCCGGCAGCACCACGGCATGGTTCTTCGCGCCCATCATGCATTGCACGCGCTTACCTGCCAGCGAGGCGCGTCGATAGACGTGCGTGCCGACCCGGGTCGACCCGACAAACGACAGCGCCTTGATATCCGGGTGGTCGCACAACGCGTTGACCACGTCTTCGCCGCCGTGCACGACATTGAGCACGCCCTTGGGAATGCCCGCCTCCAGCGCCAATTCCACCAGCCGCATGGTCACCATCGGGTCCTGCTCGGAGGGCTTGAGCACGAAGGTGTTGCCGGTGGCGATGGCCATCGGAAACATCCACAACGGAATCATTGCCGGGAAGTTGAACGGGGTGATGCCCGCGCACACGCCCAGCGGTTGCAGCAGGCTATAGGTGTCCACGCCGTTGGCGACGTTGTTGGCCAACTCGCCCAACTGCAGGTTGCCGATCGCCGCGGCGTGTTCCACCACTTCCAGCCCGCGGAACACATCGCCTTCGGCATCGGCCAGGGTCTTGCCCTGCTCGGCGCTGAGCAGCGCGGCCAGCTCGGGCATGTGTTCGCGGATCAGCTGCTGGTACTTGAGGAAGATGCGCGCACGCGTGCCGATCGGGGTCTTGCGCCAGCTCACGAAGGCCTGGCTGGCCGCCGCCACCGCCGCGGCCACTTCGCCAGTGGTGGCGAACGGCACCTGTGCCAGCACCGACTGATCGGCCGGGTTGACCACGTCCTGCCAGTGGGTGCTGGCGGAGGTGACGAACTGGCCGTCGATCAACAGGGAAACGCGCGGGACGGAATCACTCATTGCAGGGTCGCTCGCATAAGGTCGCTACGGATGCTTCGCATTGTTCGCACCGGGACCTGGCATTCCCAGCCCGAGACTGCTTAATCGCGCTAAGCTGCCGCCACTATTTTGCGAATATTGCGAATGCCGCAGTCGTCCCTCCCGCTCCGCCACCAGCTCGGCCTGCGCCTGCAGCGGCTGCGCCAGCGCCACGGCCTGACCCAGGCGGAGCTGGCGCGCCGGCTCGGGCTGTCGCCGAGCTACCTCAACCAGATCGAGCGCAACCAGCGCCCCCTGACCCTGGCAATCCAGCAGCGGCTCAAGGCCACCCTGGGCGATCTGGACGGCCTGCTCGACCTGGACGACCCGGCCGCGCTGGTCGAGCCACTGGACGAATCGCTGCGCAGCCTGGGCCACAGCCTCTCGGCCGCCGAGCTGCGCGTGCTCACCGGCAACCTGCCGCAGGTGGCCCAGGCCCTGCTAGACCTGCACCGCGCCCACCAGCACCTGCTCGAGCGCACCGCCGCACTGGAAATACAGATCGGCGCCGACCACGCCGCACTGCCCTCGCTGTCGCCGGGCGAGCAGGTGCGCGATTACTTCAATCGCGCGCACAACTATCTGCCGGAACTGGATGAGCGCGCCGAGGCGCTGTATGCCGAACTCGGCCTGACCTCGGACAACCTGCCGCTGCGGCTGCGCCAACGCCTGGCCGATCGCCACGGCCTGCTGGTGCAGGACGCGCCCGATCTGCACAGCGACAAGCGCAGTGTGGATACGCAGGCGCGCGTGCTGTGGCTGCCCGCGCATCTGCGCCCTGGCCAGCAGGCCTTCCAGATGGCCGCGCAACTGGCCTTGCTGGAATGCGCGCCCTTGCTCGACGCACGCATCGCCGACGCCGGCTTCGAAGATGCCGAGCGTATCGCGTTGTCACGGATCGGGCTGTCGAACTATTTCGCCGGCGCGCTGGTGATGCCGTATGGCCAATTCCTGCGCAGCGCCCAACGCTCGCGCTACGACATCGAATGGCTGGCCGATCGCTTCGGCGTCGGCTTCGAGGCGGTCTGCCACCGGCTCAGCACCTTGCAGCGGCGCGGTGCGGCCGGGCTGCCGATCTTCTTCATGCGGGTCGATCGTGCCGGCAACGTGTCCAAGCGCCACTCGGCCACAGATTTCCACTTCTCGCATGTCGGCGGCGCCTGCCCGCTGTGGATCGTCTACGAGGCCTTCAACCAGCCCGACCGCATCCTGACCCAGATCGCGCGCATGCCCGATGGCCGGCGCTACTTCTGGCTGGCGCGCCAGGTCAGCAGCGGCGCGCCCGGCTACGGCCGCCCGCGCAAGACCTTCGCGTTGGCGATGGGCTGCGACCTGCGCCATGCCGATCAACTGGTGTATGCGCGCGGCTGGGATCTGGACGCGGTGGACGATGCGGTGCCGATCGGCCCCGGCTGCCTGACCTGCGAACGCAACGACTGCATGCAGCGCGCCTTTCCGGCATTGCCCCGGTTATCTGCCCACCCGCGCTAGTGCAGAACCCTGGTCCGTCGCGCCGACCAGGCAACCTTGGTCCGCGGTACAGGCCACGCACACCGCAACTGTGACCGGGCAGACGCTACCGCTGCACTGCAGCATTCCAACGCGAGATAGCTCCCGCAAAATGCTTCATTGGAATGGAATGACTTGCGCTTCTACCCTGAAGCGGACACATGCAGGACAGGGGGACGTCAAGGCGATCGACCATCGTCGCAGCGTCACGCAAGCGATCAATCAGCTCCACACCGCAGCAACCGCCATGCCCGCGTTGGACACGCCAACGCGCAGCCGCGCCACAGCGCCGCACCAGCGGCCACTATTTCATTCGGTAACTTTGTCCTGGGAGGGATCAAATGATGCCCGTTCACCACACCGGCCACCCGGCCAGCCGGCGCATGCGCCTGCGCCGCACCCCCGTGCGCGACGTTCTCTGCACCACCATCGCCTGCGTGCTGGCCACCGCGTTCAGTGCGCACGCACAGGACAGCGCGCCTGCCGCGCCGCCGGCCACTGATGCCACCACCACGGCTGCGCCGCCGGTCACGCTCGACAACATCACCGTGATCGGCCAGCGCGCCAGCCTGAATCAGGCGGTGCAGGCCAAGCAGATGTCCGATCACGTTATGGAAGTGATCTCCGCCGACAACATGGGCCAGATGCCCAATGTCACCGTCGCCGAAGCGCTGGTGCGCCTGCCCGGCGTCAACGGCACCCGCGACCGCGGCAACGAGAGCCTGGCGACCGTGCGTGGCCTTGGCCCGCGCATGACCATGGGCACCGTCAACGGGCGCGAAATCGCCTCCTCCGAGCCCAATCGCGCCGTGCGCTGGGAAGTGTTTCCCACCGAGATCGTCTCCACCGTCAAGGTCTACAAGACCCAGTCGGCGGACCTGGTCGCCGGCGGCCTTGCCGCGACGGTGGACATCTCCACCATCAGCCCGCTGGACTACACCGGCCCGGGCTTTGTCGGCACCGCCGGCCCGGTGTTCTACGACCACGCCAAGGACGTGGACGGCTATTCCCCGTGGGGCAGCCGCTTCGGTGCCAGCTGGGTGCACCAGATTAACGACAACCTCGCGGTTGCGCTGGGTGCCACCTACCAGAAACAGAAGAACTCCAACTCCTCGATCGGCAGCTGGGGCTATACCGATGCCACCACCTCGCGCGATGTGGACGGCGACGGCCGCGTGGACCCGACCCCGTGGGGCGCGGCCGACCAGCTCAAGCTGACCGAGCAGACCCGCACCGGTGCGATGGGCACCGTGCAATGGCGCTCGGGCAACTTCGAGTTGAAGTTCGACGGCCTGTATTCGCGTATCGAGATCGACGAGGACCAGTTGCAGAACTGGTTCAACGGCCTGGCCTACAGCACCTTCTCGACCGGCGCCAATCCGTACACCACGCCGGGCTCGTCCTACACCATCGTCGATGGCGACGTGGTGGCGGGCACGCTGGCCAACTCGAACCTGCAGGTCGACCATGTGGTCAGCCACTACAACGAGGTCAAGACGCTCACCGCCGGCGGCCTCAACGCCAAGTGGAGCGGCGATGTGTGGACGCTGGGCAGTGACCTGTCGTTCTCGCAGGCCAAGCGCGACAACACCTGGCAGGCGGTGCGCTTCGGCAGCAACCCGGACACCGTCTCGTTCGATTTCCGCCGCAGCGTCACCCCCACCATCAGCACCAGCTCGGACACGCCCGAGTGGGGCATTGCCGGCCAGACCGAGCCGCAGGGGCTGCGCGACAAGATCGCCGCGCTGGCGCTCAACGCCAGCCGCCCGGTCGATGCCGCGGCGTTCACCTCGCTGGAATTCGGCGCACGCGCCGCGCGCCGCGAGAAGCAGAACCGCCGCTTCATCAGCAACCAGTCCGGTTACGACCAACCGATCTCGGCGTACCAGCGCCTGATCTATCCGGTCACCATGCCGGACTTGAACGTGCCCACGCTGACCGGCGGCAACATGGATGCCATCGCCCAGATCGGCTTCGGCGGTTTCGACCCGGCCACGCTCGACGAGCAGTTGCTCGACCACTGGAACGTCAAGGAAGACGTGCGCGAAGCCTTCGCCAAGGCGGTGTTCAGCTCGCAGCTGTTCGGCACCGATGTCACCGGCAATATCGGCGTGCGCCTGGTCAACACCAAGACCACCAGCGACGGCTTCGATTCGGTCGGCACCACCGTGCAGGCCAGCAGCGACAGCAAGGAATATACCGACGTGTTGCCCAGTGCCACCGTCAACTTCCTGATCGACGATCAACGCATCCTGCGCTTTGCGGTGGCCAAGGTCATCGCACGTCCGCCACTGGACGAGTTGCGCACCGGCCGGCGCCTGGACGACCCCAACGTCACCGTCGGCCAACTCACCGGCAGCGGCGGCAACCCGCAGTTGGATCCATTCAAGGCCACCCAGGTCGACCTGTCCTACGAGTGGTACTTCCACAAGGAAGCGCTGGCGGCGATTGCGGTGTATCGCAAGGAAGTGGATTCCAGCATCGGCTACCGCACCGACCGCGAAGTGATCAACGGCCTGGATTACCTGGTCAGCGCGCCGTTCAATGGCGGCGGCGGGCATATCAACGGTGTGGAACTCACCTTCCAGACGCCGTTCTACTTCATCCCGCACATGGAAAACTTCGGCGTCTACTCCAACTTCTCGCTGGTCGATTCCAACCTCAAGGAATTCTCGCCGGAAGACAACCCGCTGCCGCTGAGCGGGCTGGCACGCAAGACCGGCACCTTCGACCTGTGGTACAGCAACGGCAGCTTCGAGGCGCGCGTGGGTTACAAGTACCACAGCCCCTACACCGTGGTGTACGGCTGGAATGCGGCGCGGCTGGCACGGCTGCAGAGCGAAGGCACGGTGGATCTGAGCCTGAACTGGCAGTACAGCAAGCAGCTCGGTTTCCGCTTCCAGGCCGGCAACCTCACCAACGAACCGCTGCGCGCCTACACCGACAACAAGCCCAACCGTCTGGCCAACCAGGACGACGGCGGCTATCAGGTGTTCGGCCGTCGCTACGCGCTGGAAGCGACCTACAAGTTCTAAAGCACCGCTGACACCGCTGTTGCACGCCTGCTCCACCACTGCGCGCGGTGTGCGCAATCGCCTACGTCACTGACGTTGTGATTGCGCGCACCGCCCGCACGACGGCACCGCCGCATGCGGCAGGCTGTCACCCGCTCCGCGTTTCATCTGTCGAGGAATTGCATGCGCTCCACACGCCGCCTCTGGACGCCCGCGCTGCTCGCGCTGGCCATCTCCACCTTCGCACACGCCGCCCCGGCCCCCGCCACGCTGTATCTGGGCGCGGACCTGTCCTACGTCAACGAGATGGAGGAATGCGGTGTGCAATACCGCGAGAACGGCGTGGTCAAGGACCCGTTCGAACTGTTCCATGCGCACGGCGCCAATCTGGTGCGCGTGCGGTTGTGGAACGATGCCCGCTGGACCCGCTACAGCGACCTGTCCGACGTCAAGAAGACCATCGCACGCGCACGCGCGCAAGGCATGCAGGTGCTGCTGGACCTGCACTATTCCGACGACTGGGCCGACGGCGAAAAACAGCTGATTCCCAAGGCCTGGGCCAGCATCACCGATACCGATGAACTGGCACGCACGCTGTACGGCTTCACCTATGACACGCTCAGCGCGCTCGACCGTGCCGGCCTGATGCCGGAGCTGGTGCAGGTGGGCAACGAAAGCAATTCCGATCTGATGGACAGCAAGCCGTGGGACAAAAAGCGCCCCATCGACTGGCAGCGCAACGCCAAGCTGTTCAACGCCGGCATCAAGGCGGTACGCGACATCGGCGCACGCTCGGCGATCAAGCCGCGGGTGATGCTGCATATCGCCCAGCCAGAGAATGTGGAACCGTGGTTTGCCGCCGCGACCAAGGCCGGCGTCACCGACTACGATCTGATCGGCATCAGCTACTACCGCAAGTGGTCGACCCAGTCGATGGCCGAGCTGGGCAAGACCATCAAGCGCCTGCGCGGCCGCTTTGATGCCGACGTGGTGGTGGTGGAAACCGCCTATCCGTGGACGCTGGACTCCGGCGACACCTCGCACAATCTGCTCGGCCAAGACTCGCTGATTCCCGGCTACCCGGCCACGCCGCAGGGCCAGTTCCGCTACATGGTCGACCTCACCCAGCTGGTGATCGACACCGGCGGCGCCGGCGTCGTGTACTGGGAGCCGGCATGGACCAGCAGCAGCTGCAAGACACGCTGGGGCACCGGCTCGTCGTGGGAAAACGCCAGCTTCTTCGACTTCAAGCACGCCAATGAAGTGCTGCCGGCGATCGACTTCATGCGCCACCCGTATACCGGCGTACCTGCAACGACAAGCAAGCCTGCTGCGGGCACACAAGGCAACGCTGCGGATACCGACAAGAGGACCCAGCCATGACCGGCATCAATCGCCGCGAACTGCTGCGCGGCATGCTCGCCAGCGGCGTAAGCGCCGCACTTCCGGTCGGTACGGCCGGTGCGTTGCTGCCCAGCATTGCCGCTGCAGCACCAGCTGCAGGTAATACCGCCACGCCGCCTGCCGCGTTTGGCGATGCAGCCCTGGCACCGCGCGAACGGCTGCTGTTCGACTTCGGCTGGCGCTTCCATCTGGGCCATGCCAGCGACCCATCGCGCGACTTCGAGTTCGGCACCTTCCAGCGCAGCTTCGCCAAGGCCGGCAAGGACACCGCAACCGCCGCGCAACTCGCCTTCGACGACAGTGGCTGGGAACTGCTGGATCTGCCGCACGACTGGGCCGTCACCCTGCCCTTCCAACAGGAACCGATCTCGGCCACCATCACCGAGGAAGATCCGGCCGCCGCACACGGCTACAAGCCGCTGGGCACGAGCTTTCCGGAGACCAGCGTCGGCTGGTATCGCCGCGTGCTGCAAATTCCCGCAGACGATCTGGGCAAGCGCATCAGCCTGGTGTTCGACGGCGTGTTCCGCGACTGCATCGTGTTCTGCAATGGCCACATCGTCGGGCGCAATGCCAGCGGCTATTGCGGCTTCGAGGTCGACCTCAGCGAGGTGCTCGACTACGGCAAGCCCAACCTGATCGCGGTGCGCGTGGACGCCACGCTGGGCGAAGGCTGGTTCTACGAAGGCGCCGGCATCTATCGCCATCTGTGGTTGCACAAGACCGACCCGCTGCATCTGCCGCAGGACGGCGTGTTCGTGCGCAGCACGCTGCAAGGCACCACCGCCACCGCGCAGCTCTCCACCGAGGTGCGCAACGACGGCAGCACCCCGCGCCAGTGCACGGTGCAGGCGCGCGTGACCGCGCCGGATGGACGCGTCGTCGCACAGGCAGCCAGTACCGCGGTCACCGTTGCACCCGGCCAGGTGCACCTCGTCGAACAGACCCTGCCGCTCGGCGAAGCGGCGCTATGGTCGATCGACACCCCGCAGCTCTACCGCCTGACCACCAGCGTGCACAGCGACGGCAAGGCGGTCGATGCGCTGGTCACGCCGTTCGGCGTGCGCACGGCCGTCTTCGATCCACAACGCGGCTTCCTGTTGAACGGCACGCCGCTCAAGCTGCACGGCACCAACAACCACCAGGACCATGCCGGCGTCGGCACCGCCATCCCCGACAGCCTGCACGAATGGCGCCTGCGCCAGCTCAAATCGATGGGCTGCAACGCGTACCGCAGCTCGCACAATCCGGCCACACCCGAACTGCTCGCGCTGTGCGACCGGCTCGGCATGTTCGTGATCGAGGAAACCCGCCGCATGTCCACCGACCCCGAAGCCATGGGTGAACTGGAGACGATGGTGCGGCGCGGACGCAATCATCCCAGCGTGATCCTGTGGTCGCTCGGCAACGAAGAACCGCAGCAGGTCACCGAGCGCGGCGCGCGCATCGTCAGCCGCATGCAGCAACGCGTACGCCAGCTCGATCCCACCCGCCCCACAACCTTCGCCATGGACAAGGGCTTTGGCGATGGCGTTGGCCAGGTCGTGGATGTGGTCGGTTTCAACTACCGCACCAGCCAGATGGATGGCTTCCACGCGCAATATCCGCACATTCCGATCTACGGTAGCGAAACCGGCAGCACGGTGTCGGTGCGCGGCAACTACCGGCGCGACGACGCGCGCGGCTACACCCGCGCCTACGACACCGATCACCCGTGGTGGGCCAGCACCGCCGAAGCCTGGTGGAGCTATGTCGCGCAGCGCCCGTATATCGCTGGCGGCTTTATCTGGACCGGCTTCGATTACCGCGGCGAACCCACGCCCTATAACCGCTGGCCGAATGTCGCCTCGCAGTTCGGCGTGCTCGACAGCTGCGGGTTTCCCAAGGACAACTACTGGTATTACCGCGCGCAATGGACCAGTGAACCGGTGCTGCATCTGTTCCCGCACTGGAACTGGGACGGCCTACTGCAGCCCGATGACAAGGGCCGCGTCCAGGTCTGGTGCCACAGCAATCTCGAAGCGGTGGAACTGCTGGTCAACGGCGTCAGCCAGGGCCTGCAGCAGGTGCCGGCCTACGGCCATGTCGAATGGCGCGTGGCCTACGCACCGGGCATGATCGAGGCACGCGGCTATCGCGGCGGCAACCTGGTGCTCAGCGAACGCCGCGAGACGGCCGGCAAGCCGGCAGCGATCCGCCTGAGCTGCGACCGCAATGCAGTGCGCGCCGATGCCGAAGACGTGGCGGTGGTCAAGGTGGAGATCGTCGATGCGCAGGGCCGCCTGGTGCCGACCGCCGACAACCTGGTGCAGTTCGCGCTGCGCGGCCCTGCGCGGTTGATCGGCGTGGGCAACGGCGACCCCGCCAGCCATGAGGACGACAAGGCGCCGCAACGCAAGGCCTTCAATGGACTGTGTGCGGCCCTGCTGCAGAGCACGCGCAGCGCCGGCAGCATCGTCTTGCAGGCCACCGCACCCGGCCTTGCCGCTGCCACCCTGCGCCTGGATGCCGACAAGGCCAAACCGCGCGCATCGGTGGCCTGACGCAGGCCGTAGCAGCGGCTGCAGTGATCACCAACGACCAGATTGGCACCACCTGAGCGCGCCGCAATGCCGGGAGCCATGACCGGCTCCCGGCACAGTCAGTCGCCTGCGCCTGCGTGCGCAAGCGACAGGCAGTGGTCACACCCGCCCGGCCCACCGCCGCTAGGTCGCGCGACTGGACCGCTGGCGGGCGGGTTCAGGCATCCGTGCTCCCTGCATCCGGCGCACGCGGAAAGTAGCGGCTGAGCTTTTCTTCCCACGCCTGGAACTGCTCAAGCGTGTAGGCATCCATCGGCCGTGGATCGGCGGCGACCGCCTTTTTCTGCGCCACATACGCGATGCGCTGGGACGACAGCTCGTCCCACGCCTTGCGCAGCATCACCGGATCGGGATGCGAGACCATCATCGCCTCCAGCAGCGTGGCCTGCGCCACGCGTGCGGCCAGCAGGTCGCTGAGCGCCTCGGTCACGGCCTGCATCCACTCTTGCTGTTTCTGTTCCATACCCAACCGGTCGCTTGTCCCATGCGCCGCGCACCATAGCGCGCCATCCGGAACGGCGGTGTGCAAGCACGGTTCAAGATTCAGGTCACCGCGTGATGCGAACACATGATTGCTCTCTCCATCGCTTCGCCTGACCCATCTCATGCCGGCAACACTGCATCACCGCAACGATGTGCTCCCGCGCGGCGCGTGGCGGCGCGGGAGCGCAAGCCTCATCGCAAGCGCGAGAACGCACCGATACCCGCGATCGCCAACCGATCGGCGGGCACCGCCGTCTCCGCGAACGACAGCCGCAGGTAGCGGATCTGGCGGACCTCGGGGAAATTCAGGCGCTGGGTCGAGAGCGCATAGGCGATATTGGACAGCTCGCCGGCGCCAGCCGGCTGCCAGTGCTGCCCATCTTCGCTGGTTTCAGCGCGATAGCCTTTAGGCGGCGCCGCACCGTTCATCACCGTGCGCGAGGGCGTGAGGCTGAAGCCGGCAACCTGACGCAGCGCACCAAGGTCGATGGTCGCCTGTACGGGATGGCCCTGCGTGGGAGCGGGCGTGATCCAGATCGTGCTGGCATCGTCGTCGAGCAACGCGTCCGCCCCCGGCGCGCTGGCCTCGACGATTCGCCAGCCGGCGGTGGACAGCACGTCTGGTGCGTTCGCGGTCGGCCGCGCGACCGGCACTGGCGCAACGGCGCGGAACAGCGCGAATTCGCTAATCGCCGGGCACACCGGCGCCTCCAGCACGACCAGGCGCACCCGGCGTGCGGCGATCGGGCGGTCCAGCCGCACGATGCGCTGTGCACCGATGCACTGCGCTTCGGCCAGCCGCCGCCATTGCCCATCGACCTCGGCTTCGACCGCGAAGCGGGTGACGCGCACGCCCAGCGGCAGATACTCGCGCAGCCGGATCAGATCGAAGCTGTGCACCGCCGACAACTCCAGCGTCAGCGTCGGCGTGGTGACCTCGTTCGGCGTGGACCAGTAGCTGTCCGGCTGGCGGTCGAGGACGCGCGCCGGCTCGAACCCGGGGCCGCGCGATGCGCTGGCACTGGCCCTGGCACCCTTGGCCAGATCGATGGCGAAGCTGGCGCGGATCGCGTCGCCAAAACTCTGCAGCACCGCCACATCGTGGTCGGGGATGCGGCCGCGTCGATCGGGCGGAAGATTGAGGTTCATGTTGGTGCCGCGCGCGACCGAGGTGTCGAAATAGCGCACCAGGTTCTCCGGGCTGCGCACCTTGCCGTCTTCATCGGCATGGTAGAACCAGCCAGGGCGGATCGAGGTGTTGGTTTCGGCCGGCCACCACAGCGCCCCACCGCGCACGCCGGAATTGCCGTTTTCCTGGGTATACGGGGCATTGGGCATGGTTGGCCAGCTCGGATCGCCGGCGATACCGTCCTCGTTGCCGCCCCAGCGGATATCGGCGCCGAGCGGATCGAAGGTGCAGGCCATCGGCTGGTGCCGATGCACCAGCTCGATCATCCGTGGCCAGTTGTAGTAAGCGGGCGCATCGATCTTGCGCGACTCGCGCGCTCCACCGTAGTAGCCGTCGCCGCCATTGGCGCCGTCGAACCAGAACTCGAACAGGTCGCCATAGCCTGTGCAGAGTTCGACGATCTGCTTGCGGAAATAGTCGAGATAGCCGGGACGCCCATACTCGGCATGATTGCGATCCCAGGGGGACAGGTAGATGCCGAACGCCAGGCCAGCGCGTCGACACGCCGCTGCCATCTCGCCGACGATGTCACCCTTGCCATTCTTGTAGGGCGAGTTCCGGATGCAATGCTCGGTCAGGCGCGTCGGCCAAAGACAAAACCCATCGTGATGCTTGGCCGTGAAAATGAGCCCTTTCAGATTGCCGGCCTTGGCAGCAGCAACAATCTGATCGGCTGAAAAATCGCTGGGATCGAATCTGCGCGGATCCTCGTCGCCGTAGCCCCATTCCTTGTCGGTGAAGGTGTTCATCGCAAAATGCACGAAAGCGTATTGCTCCCACCGATGCCAGCGCAGCTGTCGCGCGCTGGGCACCGCACCCCACGGCGCGGGGCTGCTGGCGCGTGATGTTTGCGCGATGCGGGCTGCCGAGGCACTGAAGCTGGCGGCGGCCACCACACCCGTGGCAAGAAAGGTACGACGATCGATCATTAGCGCCTCCGACTTTGCACAAGTTTCGATCTTAGCTTTTCCCAAGGCGAAAGAGTCCCAAAACAACAGGCGGTTCGTGCAATGCGCCGCTCGCACGCGAGCCTTTGCGCGGCGAGCGCCGAACAGCGTGCCAAGCAAGCCGGGCATGCGTCGTTTGACGGCTGATGGCCGCGCCGCACGCTGCGTTGTGGGTGCTCGCATGGCTGCATCTTGCGTACGCGAAGCGCATTCCGCGAACAGAACGGACAATGGCTGACCGACGACAACCAACAAGGACCGCACGACAGCGTCGGCGTGCCAACACCTGCCAAGTTTTGGCATCAACATTGACCGTAGAGGTCTCATCTTGGCTGGTACTGACTTGCGGCAAGTCCACAGGTCATGATGTAGCGGCACGTGCCCGAGCTGACCGAGCCACACGCTCAGGGATCAGGCCGCCCAGCCGGCAGCCGTGCGCACTAGCGACGCTGTCGCAGATTCATCCGCGACAGCGCCGGTATGCGTTGAGCGATCCGGCAATGGACGTTTGAAGGCCCCGGCGCAACGGCCAATCGCCCACCGGGACCCAGGGCCGGCACGCTCTCGACCGCCAGCGCAAGGATTTGTCGGTGGGTGGGCTTAAACTTGCGTCCGCGCCGACGTGAGGCGGCTCCTGGATCCGTCGCAACATCCTGTGCCATTCCAACGCTTCGTCCGTTTCGTCGCAACATCGATTGATCTCGTTTGGAGGGTCGTCGCAACAGCCTCGCAACAAATCACCGTTACTCGCCGCTGGCGACCCTGATTGACCGCCACATCCCGGAAGAACATTTCTTGCAAAGCACTGATACAAAAGAAAAAACCAAGAACGCCAACGGGGCTGTAGAGCACACCCCGCTGATGAAGCAATTCTTCGCCGCCAAGTCGGACTACCCCGACCTGCTGCTGTTCTTCCGCATGGGCGATTTCTACGAGCTGTTCTACGACGATGCGCGCAAGGCTGCGCGGCTGCTCGACATCACCCTGACCCAGCGCGGCAGCTCCGGCGGTGCGCCGATCCCGATGGCCGGCGTGCCGGTGCATGCCTACGAGGGCTATCTGGCGCGGCTGGTGGCGTTGGGCGAGTCGGTGGCGATCTGCGAGCAGATCGGCGACCCGGCGCTGGCCAAGGGCCTGGTCGAGCGCAAGGTGGTGCGCATCGTCACCCCGGGGACGGTCACCGACGAGGCGCTGCTGGACGAGCGCCGCGACACCTTGCTGATGGCGATCTCGCGCAGCAAGCAAGGCTACGGCCTGGCCTGGGCCGATCTGGCCGGCGGGCGCTTTCTGGTCAATGAAGTAGACAGCGTGGACGCGCTTGAAGCGGAAATCGCACGCCTGGAACCGGCCGAGCTGCTGGTGCCCGACGAAGACAACTGGCCGGAGTTCCTGCGTGGCCGCGTCGGCGTGCGGCGGCGGCCACCGTGGTTGTTCGACGCCGACAGCGGCCGGCGCCAGCTGCTGGCCTTCTTCAAGTTGCACGACCTGTCCGGCTTCGGCATCGACGACAAGCCCTGCGCTACGGCCGCCGCTGGCGCGCTGCTGGGCTATGTCGAGGAAACCCAGAAACAGCGGCTGCCGCATCTGACCTCCATCGCGATGGAAGTGGCCAGCGAGGCGATCTCGATGAACGCGGCCACGCGCCGGCATCTGGAGCTGGACACGCGCGTCGATGGCGACACCCGCAACACCTTGCTCGGGGTGCTGGATAGCACGGTCACGCCGATGGGCGGGCGCCTGCTGCGGCGTTGGCTGCACCGCCCGCTGCGCCTGCGCGAGGTGCTGGTGCAGCGCCACCACGCGGTCGGCACGCTGATCGACAGCGGCGCCGATGCCGACGTGCGCGAGGCCTTCCGCGCGCTGGGCGATCTGGAACGCATCCTCACCCGCGTGGCGCTGCGCTCGGCGCGCCCGCGCGATTTTTCCACCTTGCGCGATGGCCTGGCGCTGTTGCCGAAGGTGCGCGCGATCCTCGCACCGCTGGATTCGCCGCGCCTGCAGACGCTGCATGCCGAACTCGGCGAGCACGATGCCACCGCGCATCTGTTGATCAGCGCGGTGGCGGAACAACCGCCGCTCAAGCTCAGCGACGGTGGCGTGATCGCCACCGGCTACGACGCCGATCTGGATGAGTTGCGCCGGCTGTCCACCAATGCCGATCAATTCCTGATCGACCTGGAACAGCGCGAACGCGCCAGCAGCGGCATCGCCACGCTCAAGGTCGGCTACAACCGCGTGCATGGCTATTACATCGAGATCAGCAAGGGCCAGGCCGAGAAGGCTCCGCTGCACTACAGCCGCCGGCAGACGCTGACCAACGCCGAGCGCTACATCACCGAAGAACTCAAGAGCTTCGAGGACAAGGTGCTGTCGGCGCGCGAGCGCTCGTTGTCGCGCGAAAAACTGCTGTACGAAGGCCTGCTCGATGCACTCGGCAGCGAGCTGGAAGGTCTCAAGCGTTGCGCGAGTGCATTGAGCGAACTGGATGTGCTGGCCGCCTTCGCCGAGCGCGCGCAGGCGCTGGACTGGGCGCAGCCGGAACTGGACAGTGCCCCCTGCCTGCGTATCGAACGCGGCCGCCACCCGGTGGTGGAAGCGGTGCGCGACCAGCCGTTCGAACCCAACGATCTGGAGCTGCATGCCGACCGCCGCATGCTGGTCATCACCGGCCCGAACATGGGCGGTAAATCGACCTACATGCGCCAGAACGCCCTGATCGTGCTGCTGGCGCACATCGGCAGCTATGTGCCGGCCAGCCGCGCGGTGATCGGGCCGATCGACCGCATCCTCACCCGCATCGGCGCGGGCGACGATCTGGCGCGCGGGCAGTCAACCTTCATGGTGGAAATGGCCGAAACCAGCTACATCCTGCATCACGCCACGCCGCAATCGCTGGTGCTGATGGACGAGATCGGCCGCGGCACCTCCACCTACGATGGCCTGGCGCTGGCCGATGCCGTCGCTCGCCACCTGGCGCATACCAATCGCTGCTACACGCTGTTCGCCACGCATTACTTCGAGCTCACCGCGCTGGCCGACGAGTCGCATGCCGGCGGTGCCAGCGGCATCGCCAACGTGCATCTGGACGCGGTCGAACACGGCGAGCGCCTGGTGTTCATGCATGCGGTCAAGGACGGCCCGGCCAATCGCAGCTTCGGCCTGCAGGTGGCCGCGCTCGCCGGCTTGCCCAAGGCCGCCGTGACCCAGGCGCGTCATCGCCTGGCCGAACTGGAACAGCGCGGCGGCGAAAGCCATGTCGCACAGATGGCGCCGGCCGCATTGGACGCCCCGCAACAGTTCGGCCTGTTCACCGCGCCCTCGTCCGCTGCGCAGGAAGCGCTGCAGGCGCTGGACCCGGACGAACTCACGCCCAAGCAGGCGCTGGAAGCCTTGTATCGGTTGAAGGCGTTGCTTTGAGGGCGGGGATTGGGGAGTCGGGATTTGGGATTCGTAATAGCGCAGCTTGCTGCGCTTACGGATCTGTTACGGCGACAAGGTTGGTTGGTCGTTTGAATGCTGGTTTTTAGGTTCGTCACGGTGTAGCTGCATGACTGATGCTTGCGGGGCCTGATAATCCATTGCTGTTGCAGGTTTGCGTGGTTGCTTGAATGCTGCGCTGCGATAACGCTGCATCGCGCGGTGACGTGCAGCGCGCGGATTGCTCTGCTGCCGCGACGGGCGCACGCTGCGGCAACGTTTTGTCCAACCGGAGACACCCATGACCACGTCCGCCTCGTTGACCGATCAACTCGCCGCGCAGTTGCAAGGCCCGCAGTTGCAGCAGCTCGCCAGCCGGCTCGGCATTGCGCCCGAGCAGGCGCAATCGGCGGTGCAGACCGCGCTGCCGCTGTTGATGGGCGCCCTGGGCCGTAACAGCCAGCAGGCCGGCGGCACCGATGCGTTGCTGGGTGCCTTGCAGCGCGATCATGCCAGCAGCCCGGACATCGGCAGCCTGCTCGGTGCGCTGCTCGGCGGCTCGGCCAGCGGTGCGCAAGGCAATGGTGCCGGCATCGTGGGGCATCTGTTCGGCGACAGGGCGCCGCAGGCTGCCGCCGGTCTGGGCCAGGCCACCGGCCTGGAAACCGGCAAGGCCAATCAACTGCTGCAGTTGCTGGCTCCCATCGTGATGGCCTATCTGGCTAAGCGCTTCCTCGGCGGCAATGCCGCTGCCAGCAGCCAGCTCGGCCCGGCCCTGGCGCAGGAACAGCAGCGCGCCAGCAGCACCGGGGTCAACGGCTTGCTGGGCAGCGTGCTGGATCAGGACGGCGACGGAAAGCTTGGACTGGGCGATGTCATGAAGCTCGGCGGCAGCCTGTTCGGCAAGCGCTGAGATCGCAGGCAAAGGTCGGTTCGGCACCGGCGTGCCATCCATAGCGTCTCGCTATCGATATGGTTGAATAATTCGAATTCCCCAACCGATCGATGCTGCTTATCGTGTGCGCACGCCACCACGATGAGTCCGCCTGATGCGTCTGTCTGCCAGTCACAGTCTTCATATCGACCTATACCGGCGCCTGCAGGCAGGCGCTAGCATCGGCACACCCGGCGACCATTCTCGATAACCCCACGGCCGCATCTGCGCCTTCGATCGATGACCACCGCTGACGCATTGCCCACCTTTTTGATTCCACCAGCACGTGTCCGCAGTTTCGACACACAGCTCCCCAAGTGCTCACGCACACAGGTATTGCCATGACAACCGAAGCAAAGTGCCCTTTCAATCACGTCGTCGTCGGTACCGGAACCACCAACCGCGATTGGTGGCCCAAGCAGTTGCGCGTGGACCTGCTCAGCCAGCATTCGAGCAAGTCCAACCCGCTGGGCCAGACCTTCAATTATGCCGAGGCGTTCAAGCGCATCGATCTGGCCGCACTCAAGCAAGAACTGCGCGCGCTGATGACCGACTCGCAGGACTGGTGGCCGGCCGACTTCGGCCATTACGGGCCGCTGTTCGTGCGCATGGCCTGGCATAGCGCCGGCACCTACCGCATCGGCGACGGGCGTGGCGGCGGCGGTCGCGGCCAGCAGCGCTTCGCACCGCTCAATAGCTGGCCGGACAATGTCAGCCTGGACAAGGCGCGCCGCCTGCTGTGGCCGATCAAGCAGAAGTACGGTCAGGCGATCTCCTGGGCCGACCTGATGATCCTCACCGGCAACGTCGCGCTGGAAAGCATGGGCTTCAAGACCTTCGGCTTTGCCGGTGGCCGCGAAGACACCTGGGAACCGGATCAGGACCTGTACTGGGGCCGCGAAACCAAGTGGCTGGGTGGCGACGAGCGCTACTCGCGCGGTTCGCCCGGCGTGGACGAAGCGCACGGCGTGCTGGTGAAGGACGACGACAGCGAAGTGCCGCACACCCGCGATTTGGAGAACCCGCTGGCCGCCGTGCAGATGGGCCTGATCTACGTCAATCCGGAAGGCCCGGACGGCAAGCCCGACCCGGTCGCCGCCGCGCGCGACATCCGCGACACCTTCGCACGCATGGCGATGAACGACGAAGAGACCGTGGCGCTGATCGCCGGCGGCCACACTTTCGGCAAGACCCACGGCGCCGGCCCGGCCGACAACGTTGGTGCCGAGCCGGAAGCCGGCGAGCTGGAGAGCCAGGGCCTGGGCTGGCACAACCGCTACGGCAGCGGCAAGGGTGCCGACACCATCACCAGCGGCCTCGAAGTCACCTGGACCACCACCCCGGCGCAGTGGAGCAACGACTTCTTCGACCATCTGTTCAAGTTCGAGTGGGAACTGAGCAAGAGCCCGGCCGGCGCGCACCAGTGGGTGGCCAAGAATGCCGACGCCATCATTCCCGACGCGCACGATGCAGCGAAGAAGCATCGGCCGACCATGCTGACCACCGATCTGGCGCTGCGTTTCGACCCGGCCTATGAGGCCATCTCGCGTCGCTTCCACCAACACCCCGACCAGTTCGCCGACGCGTTCGCCCGGGCCTGGTTCAAGCTCACCCACCGCGACATGGGCCCGCGCTCGCGTTACCTGGGGACCGAGGTGCCGAGCGAAGAACTGCTGTGGCAGGACCCGGTGCCGGCCGTCGACCACCCGCTGGTCGATGCGCAGGACGCCGCCGCCCTCAAGCAGACCATCCTCGATTCCGGCCTGAGCGTGGCGCAGCTGGTGTCCACCGCGTGGGCATCGGCATCGACCTTCCGCGGCTCGGACAAGCGTGGCGGCGCCAACGGCGCACGCATCCGTCTGGCACCGCAGAAGGATTGGCAGGCCAACCAGCCCGCGCAGCTTGCACAGGTGCTGGGCACGCTGGAGCGCATCCGGGCCGACTTCAACGGCGCGCAGGCGGGCGGCAAGCAGATCTCGCTGGCCGACCTGATCGTGCTGGCCGGTAATGCCGCGGTCGAACATGCCGCACAGGCCGCTGGTCACAGCGTCACCGTGCCGTTCGCACCCGGCCGCACCGATGCCTCGCAGGAGCAGACCGATGTCGAATCGTTCGCGGTGCTGGAACCGGTGGCCGATGGCTTCCGCAACTACGCCAAGCAGCGCTATGCGGTGCCCGCTGAGGCGCTGTTGATCGACAAGGCACAGCTGCTGACGCTGACCGCGCCCGAGTTGACCGTGCTGGTCGGCGGCCTGCGCGTGCTCGGCGCCAATGTCGGCGACTCCAGCCATGGCGTGTTCACCACCCGCCCCGGCGTGCTGAGCAACGACTTCTTCGCCAACCTGCTCGACATGCGCACCGAGTGGAAAGCCACCTCCGAATCGAAGGAGGTCTACGAAGGCCGCGACCGCAGCACCGGTGAAGCCAAATGGACCGGCACGCGCGTGGATCTGGTGTTCGGCTCCAACTCGATCCTGCGTGCGGTGGCCGAGGTCTATGCCAGTGCCGACGCACAGGAGAAGTTCGTCCAGGACTTCGTCGCCGCCTGGACCAAGGTGATGCAGCTGGATCGTTTCGATCTGGCGTGAGTGGCAAGGCGCACGCCATCGTGCGTGCGCTTCCAACTCTCTGTTGAACTGCACGCAAGAGACCGACTCGGCACGGAAGACGTCGGTGGAGCGGCGGGTCTGCGGCTTGGCTGCAAGGCCCTTGCCCGCCCACCATCGCGGGACACGCCGCAAGTACGTTCTTGTAGGCTGTTACGCGGCATCCATGCCGCGTAAGGTCCCGCGACGGTGAGCGGGCAAGGACCCGTCGAGATGGTCGGTGTGCCTGGTTGAGAGCAGAGCATCACGAACGGCGCTTCCCCCGCGATGGAGAAGCGCCGTTTTTATTGATTGAACAACATGACGGATGCCAAGGCGTTTCTTGTTTCCGTCAGTCGATTCGCAGCGAATAGCCCGCGCAGTGCTACAACGCGTCGATATCGCCCAGCGCGTTGATCAGCCGGCGTGCGCGCTTGTCCGGCTTGCCCTCGGGTGCGCGATAGCCGGTACGTTCGGCGGCGCGCTGCAGCCGCCATTGCGCCCGCGCCTCGCGTGAGGCATCGCTTTCCACGTACAGCGTCTGTGCGACCGGAGCCGGGCCGCGCACATCGCTCAGCGCGGCAACGGTGACTTCGAAGATTTCGCCGCCACGGTCGATGCGCAACTGCTCGCCGCTGCGCAGCGTGCGCGAGGGCTTGGGCCGCTGGCCGGCGACGTCCACCTTGCCGTTGTCCACCGCCGTCTTGGCCAGGCTGCGCGTCTTGAAGAAGCGCGCCGCCCACAGCCAGACATCCAGCCTGACCGTCGTCGCTTGTTCCACCAGTTGAGTCATCGCGTTGTGCTTGCCGTCGATCCAATGGGCTGCGGGCCGCTGCCGTGATCGCCACTGTATCGGCGCGTCGCAACGGGCTGCGTTGAGCGGGAAATATCTGGGCAAGCCCGCTGTAACTCAAGCGTCGCCGCCGTCCAAGTACAGCCTTCCTTCCACACGCTGGCTGACTCATACAGACTGGTCCGCACAGCGTGCTCCGTGTCATCGGCCTGGCGGCTTCACGCTCCTGCGGCGGTTAGTACTTGCCTGGCGACAGCACGCCTCACACCTGCCAATGCTAGTGTTCGCAGCTTCCGCACCACGGCGCGCCTGCGATGCCCAAATCCGCTGTCCTGACCGAAGGCCCGATCGGCAAGAATCTGCTGCTGTTTGCGATGCCGATCCTTGCCGGGAACATCGCGCAATCGCTCAATGGCTCGATCAACGCGATCTGGGTGGGCCGCTACCTCGGCGAGGCGGCGCTGACTGCGGCGGCCAATGCCAACAGCATCATGTTCTTCCTGATCGGCTCGGTGTTCGGCATCGGCATGGCTTCGACCATCCTGATCGGCCAGGCGATGGGCGCGCGCGACATCGCGCAGGCGCGCAAGGTCATGGGCACCAGTGCCAGTTTCTTCGGCGGGCTGTCGGCACTGATCGCGGTGCTGGGCTGGTTTCTGGCCCCGCATCTGTTGACCGCCATGGGCACGCCACCCGCATCGCAGACACTGGCCGAGGAGTACCTGCGGGTGATCTTCCTGGCGATGCCGCTGATCTATGTGTTTGCGTTTCTGTCGGCGGCACTGCGCGGTACCGGCGATGCCCGCACGCCGTTCCGCTTCTTGCTGGTGTCGGTGGTGCTGGACATCGTGTTCAACCCGCTGCTGATCTTCGGCCTGGGCCCGTTCCCGGCGCTGGGCATCGCCGGCGCGGCCTGGGCCACGTTGCTGGCGCAGGCGGTGGCACTGGGCGGTTTGCTGCTGTATCTGCGCAGCAAACGCCATGTGCTGTGGCTGGGCCGCGCCGATCTGCACCTGTTCCGCATCGCGCCGACCATCCTGCGCGCGCTCATCGTCAAAGGCGTGCCGATGGGCCTGCAGATGGTGCTGATTTCGCTGGCCATGATCGCGATGATGACGCTGGTCAACGGCTTCGGTACCGACACCGCAGCCGCCTACGGCGCCGCGTTGCAGCTGTGGACCTATGTGCAGATGCCGGCGATGGCGCTGGGCGCGGCGTGTTCGACGATGGCCGCGCAGAACGTGGGCGCGGGATTGTGGACACGCGTGGATGCGACCGCACGCACCGGCATCGCGGCCAACTTCCTGATGACCGGCGTGCTGATCGGGCTGCTGATCGTGTTCGATCGCTGGACGCTGGCGCTGTTCCTGCCGACCGACAGCCCGACACTGGAGGTCGCGCGGCATCTCAACCACATCGGAATCTGGTCGTTCCTGCTGTTCGGCGTGAGCTTTGTGGTTTCCGGCGTGGTGCGGGCCACCGGTGCGGTGATCCCGCCGCTGCTGATCCTGGCATTCGGTCTGTGGGGCGTGCGCGTGCCGCTGGCAAACGCCTTGATTCCGCATCTGGGAGCCGATGGCATCTGGTGGAGTCTTCCGATCAGTTCGCTGTGTTCGATGCTGCTGTCGCTGGCGTATTACCGCTGGGGCGGCTGGCGCAAGGCACGCATGCTGACCACGCCGGCAGATCCTGCCGAACTGGCCGCCGCCGCAGAAGTGCCGGCACATCCGGCCTCGCCGGTCGCCGATACCGCGCCGATCGCAGGCGCGCCACAGCCCCGCCGGCACTGACATCGGCTGGCACCAGGCGGCACGCTGCCACACCGGCCGACATCACGCGAAAGCAGGAGCCAGACGCTGTATTGAAATGATCAAGACAGCGCGCAGGGATTTCTTGAGTGATCGGCCCAGCCGACCGACGCCACCGCTCGCCGAGTGGCGACGAAAGACATTCCGCCCCACTGCGCAGCAGCCGCGCTCATGTGTAAACCGATGAGCATCGCGTACGCACAACCGGCGAATCCCCAATCCCGATTCCCCAATCCCCACAACGCAAACGGCCGCCCGAAGGCGGCCGTCTGGCAACAGCAGGACCAGCCTGCCAGTGACTTACTCAGCCTTGGCAGCAGCCTGGCGAGCGGCCTTAGCCTGTGCAGCGGCGGCCAGATCTTCCTTGATGCGGGCAGCCTTGCCTTCCAGACCACGCAGGTAGTACAGCTTGCCGGCGCGCACCTTACCGCGACGCTTCACTTCGACCGAGTCGATGATGGCGCTGTGGGTCTGGAACACGCGCTCGACGCCGAAGCCGTGCGAGATCTTGCGCACGGTGAACGCGGAGTTCAGGCCGGCGTTCTTGGTACCGATCACGACGCCCTCATAGGCCTGCACGCGCTCGCGGTTGCCTTCCTTCACCTTGACGTTCACCACGACGGTGTCGCCCTGGTTGAACTCGGGAAGCTTGCGCTGAATCTGGGCGGCTTCGAAGTCAGCCAGGATGGTCTTGTTGAGTTTGCTCATGATGGGCACCGCGTGTCTGGTGATATTGGACCGGCAGTCGCCGCACGGCGATTGCTCGAGGTTCGTAGGAGGGCCAGACGCAAGGCTGGCCAGCAAGCCGCATATTGTACCCCAATCGATAATGCAAGAGCTAGGGGTGGAGCCCTTATTTCTCGTCGCCCGGGGCGAGTTCGCGGCGAAACTCGTCCAGCAGACGGCGATCGTTCTTGTCCAACCCGGCTTCATCGAGCAAGTCCGGGCGACGCAACCAGGTCCGGCCCAGCGACTGCTGCCGACGCCAGCGCGCAATTGCAGCGTGATTGCCCGAGCGCAATACCTCCGGCACATCGCCCCAGTCATGGGTCGATGGATGGCTGTAGTGCGGGCAGTCGAGCAGGCCTTGCGGGCCTTCGAAACTGTCCTGGGCTGCGGATTCGGCGTCGTTCAACACACCCTCCTGCAACCGCGTCACCACATCCACCAGCACCGCCGCGCCAAGCTCGCCACCGGACAACACGTAGTCGCCGATGGAGATTTCCATATCCACCGCCTGCGCCAGAAAGCGCTCGTCCACGCCTTCGTAGCGCCCGCACAGCAACACCATGCGTGGCAACTGCGCCAGCTCGCGAGCGAGCGGCTGGGTGAGCGGCCGCCCCTGCGGGCTGAGATAGATCACCGGCGCCGGACGCGCGTCTGCCGCTTGCACCGCGTCCAGGCAGGCCCGCAACGGCTCGATCAACATCACCATGCCGGGCCCGCCACCGAACGGACGATCGTCCACCCGGCGGTAATTGCCCTGCGCATGCTCGCGCGGATTCCAGCCCTGCAATTCCAGCAAGCCACGCTCCTGCGCCCGCCCGACCACACCGAACGCCGCGCATTGCGCGATGAACTCGGGGAACAGGCTGATGACGTCGATGCGCACTGGGGAATCGGAAGTGGGAATGGGGAAAGCAATAGCGGAGCGGCGCGATGCGCCATTCCGGTCAGAAATCCGGATCCCAGTCCACCACGATCAGGTTGGCTTCGAAGTCGACCGACTTGACGAAATCCGGCAGCACGAACGGCACCAGCCGCTCACGATCGCCGCGCACCACCATCACGTCGTTGGAGCCGGTGGAAAACAGGTGCGACACCGTGCCGAGCTTGACGCCTTCGACGGTTTCCACCTGCAGCTCTTCCAGATCTACCCAATAATACTCATCGGGCTTGGGCGGCGGCAGCACGCTGCGCGCGACGTAAATCTCGGTTCCGTGCATGGCCTCGACGGTGTCGCGGTCGGTGACGTCGGGGAATACCGCAATCAGATTCTTGCCCTGATCGCGCCCACGTACGCCGCTCACGACCGATTCCTGCCCCGAGGGCGTCCGCACGACCCACGGCTGATACCGGAAGATCGCACTGCGCGGCTCGGTCCAGGATTCGAGCTTGAGCTCGCCCTTGACACCAAAAGCGCCGACAATCCTGCCTAACAGGATGCGGCGCTCGGTCGGCTTCATCTGCGTCGACTCTGGGCCAGGCGCTGGCGCCCGGCCCTCCAGGATCAGGCCGCAGCGGCCTGGGACTTGGATGCTTCGCGATACAGGTTGCGCACCTTGTCGGTCAGCTGAGCGCCCTGGCCGACCCAATGGTCGACGCGAGCAACGTCCAGCACGACGCGCGGTTCTGCGCCCTGCGCAACCGGGTTGTAGTAACCCAGACGCTCGATGTTGCGGCCGTCGCGCGCGCTGCGCACGTCGGTCACGATGATGTGGTAGAACGGACGCTTCTTGGCGCCGCCGCGGGTCAGTCGAATCTTGACCATGGTGTCGTTTTCCTGAGTTGCCCAGTCGCCAGAGTGGCGCGGTAAGCCGGCGATTATAGCGGGCTCCGGCGGCGAAGCCAAGTCACCCCGGAATCGTTCAGATCCCCTGCCAGGCCTGGGTCTGCAGGGCCTGCTCCAGCAATGGCAGCTGCGCGGCCTGCGCCGGCCACGCCGCCGCGCCGGCTTGCACGATCGCCTGCTGGCCGCGCGCGTTGCAGCTGAAGGCGCCATCGAAGCCGCCCAGCTCGCTCAGCACGACCGGGCGAAACTCCTGCTGGATACCGAGCGTCTGCAGGCCGGCCTGCAGCAGACGCTGCTGGGTGCCGGGCAGCGCCGGCCCTTGCGGCCACACCACCCTGCCCTGCTGCCACACGCCCAGATTCCAGAAGGCGCCCTCCAGCAGATGCGCCTGCGCGTCGATCAGCAATGCGTCGTCGTAACCGGCCGCCATGGCCTGGCGACGCAGATGCAGCAGCGCGAAGGTGCCGACATGCTTGTGCCGGGGTTGCTCGCGCACATGACGGACCGGCTGCACGCGCAACGCGGTAGCTGGCATCCGGGCTGCGGGCGCGATGGAGATCAGCACATCGAGCGCAAGCTGGCGCAATGGATCGCGCAGGTCGAAATCCTGCGCAAACACGGTGATGCGCACGCTGGCGTCTTCGCAGTTCGCAGCCGACAACGCAGCGCGCAACTGGGCGCGCAGGGATGCCTCATCGATCGATGCACCGAACAGGGCAGCACCGTCGTATTGCAGCCGCTGCAGATGCAGGTCCAGCCCGCGTACCGCACCGCCGCGCACCTGCAGGGTGGTGAAGTGGCCGTAATTGACCAATGCGGCCGCGCCCAACTGCTGCGCTGTCGCCACTGCGCCGTTGCAGAAGATCAGCGGCACAACAGCGCCTGTGCTTCAGCCCACCACTGGGTTAGCAATTGCGCGGCAGGCTGGGCAGGTGCCATCCAGGCCGATTGCCCGGCCCAGGCCTGCATGGCATCCAGGCGGTTGTCGCGCGCGGCGGCCTGACGCATCGGTGCGGTCAGCGCGCGCTGCACCGGATACGGCGCCGGCACTGGCGCCTCGGCGGCAATGGCAGCACGCACATAGGGCGTGGCGAGCGCACGCCCCAGCCGGCCGGAAAATGCACGGGTCGGCTGGGTCTGTTCCGGCTCGGCCTGGGCCAGGGCGTCGGCCCAGGCACTGGGCAGCGCCGCCTCGGGCGTGCGCAGCAGGCCGGTACCGATCTGCACGGCGCTCGCGCCCAGCGTCAGCGCCGCGGCAATGCCGCGCGCATCGGCGATGCCGCCTGCAGCGATCACCGGAAGATCCAGGTGATCAACCAATCGTGGCAACAAGGCGAACAACCCGGTCATCTGCCGCTCGGCGCGAGCGGCGTCGAATGCACCGCGATGCCCACCGGCCTCGGCGCCCTGCGCAACCACCGCATCGGCACCTGCCGCCTGGGCCGCACGCGCTTCGTCCAGCGTGGTGGCGCAGGCAAACCAGGCGATGCCGGCGCTTTTCAGCCGCGCAACCTGATCGGGCCGAAACACGCCCATGATCGATGAGGCGACGGCGGGCCGTGCGGCGAGCAAGGCGTCGAACTGGGCATCGAAGTCGGCCGGTGTTGCGTCGCCCGCATCCTCGGGAACCGGCGGCCCCCACTGCGACACAAACGCACGCACGCGCGCCTCTGCCGCGGCGTCGCGCACAGGGGCCGGATCGGGAATCCACAGATTGACCTGGGCAGGCCCGGCGCTCGCGCCGCGAAACGCCGCCATCCACGCCACGATGTCCTGCGGTTGCGACAGCACCGCACCCATCGCGCCCATGCCGCCGGCCTCGGCAACCGCCGCCGACAACGGCACCGGGCAGGCGCCGGCCATGGGGCTGAGCAGGATGGGAAGGCCTAAACCAAAACGCTGCTGGAAGGCGTCGATCTGCGAAAACGAACCCATCGTGCGCGGCCTGAAGTGATGACGCGTCATGCGCGAGTTCAACGCCACGCGTGCCTGTCGAAGGACTTACCGCGCGCGTCGCCGATTGAAACTCAACGGAACGGCATGCCGCCGCGGCCGCCCATGGCGCCCATCATGCCCTTCATGTTGCGCATCAGGCCCTTCATGCCACCGCCGGCCAGCTTGCCCATCATCTTTTCCATCTGCTGATACTGCTTCATCAGCTTGTTGACGTCGGCCGGCTGCATGCCCGAGCCGCGGGCGATGCGGGCGCGGCGCGAGCCGTTGAGCAGGGCCGGGTTGCGGCGCTCCTTCTTGGTCATCGAATTGATGATCGCGATCATGCGCGGCACTTCCTTGCCGGTGACCTGCTGCTTGACGTTGTCCGGGATCTGGCCCATGCCCGGCAGCTTATCCATCAGCCCATGGATGCCGCCCATGTTCTGCATCTGCTCAAGCTGTTCCTTCATGTCGTTGAGGTCGAACTTCTTGCCCTTGGCGACCTTGGCGGCAAGCTTGGCGGCCTTTTCCTGGTCGACGCTGTGCTCGACCTGTTCCACCAGCGACAGCACATCGCCCATGTCCAGGATGCGGCTGGCGACGCGGTCGGGATGGAACACGTCCAGGCCGTCGGTCTTTTCGCCGGTACCGACGAACTTGATCGGCTTGCCGGTGATGTAGCGCACGCTCAGCGCGGCGCCGCCACGGGCGTCGCCGTCGGTCTTGGTCAGCACCACGCCGGTCAGCGGCAGCGCCTCACCGAAGGCCTTGGCGGTGTTGGCCGCGTCCTGGCCGGTCATCGCATCGACCACGAACAGGGTTTCGGTCGGGTTGACCGCGGCGTGCAGCGCCTTGATCTCCTCCATCATCGCCGCATCGATGGCCAGGCGGCCGGCGGTATCGACCAGCAGCACGTCGGCGAACGACTTGCGCGCATCGCTGATGGCGGCGCGCACGATGTCGACCGGCTTCTGCGAGGCGTCGGACGGGAAGAACAACACGCCGACCTGCTCGGCCAGGGTCTTGAGCTGCTCGATCGCGGCCGGACGGTAGACGTCGGCCGAGACCACCATGACCTTCTTCTTGCGCTTTTCCTTCAGGTGCTTGGCGAGCTTGCCGACCGTGGTGGTCTTGCCCGCGCCCTGCAGGCCGGCCATCAGGATGATCGCCGGCGCCGGCACGTTGAGGTTGAGGTCGGTGGCGGCCGCGCCCATCACGGCGGTCAGCTCGTCGCGAACGATCTTGATCAGCGCCTGGCCCGGGGTCAGCGACTTGAGCACTTCCTGACCGACCGCGCGCACCTTGATGCGCTCGATCAGCGCCTGCACCACCGGCAGCGCCACGTCGGCTTCGAGCAACGCGATGCGCACTTCACGGGTGGCTTCGCGGATGTTCTCCTCGGTCAGGCGGCCGCGGCCGCGCAGGCGCTCCATGGTGCCGGAGAGACGTTGGGTAAGGGACTCGAACATGCGCAAGGGACCGCGTGAGGGGAAACGGGCGTCGATTATAGCGGCACCGGCCAGCCGGCCGCCCCGGCGGCCGCCAGCGCCCGACCGGCAAAGCCAGATCAGCGAGCAGCCTCACCAACGCGCACGGCCAACCAGCGCAGCAGCGCCAGGACAGGAACGGCAACTGCGGTGCCAGCAGGTAGCCCCTGCCCGCTCGCGCTCCGCCCCCAGCACGCCAGCCCACCTCCAGCCCCGCAGCTCGCAACTGCTCTCCCGATTCCCGATTCCCGATTCCCGATTCCCGATTCCCGAATCCCGAATCCCGAATCCCGATTCCCGATTCCCGATTCCCGATTCCCATCCCCCAATATGCGAAACTTCCACGATGACAATCGTTCTCATCGCGTTCGCCTTGTATCTGCTGGCCACGGCACTGCTCACCCGCTCGGTGCTGCGCGATGGCAACCAGGCGCCTGCCCGTTGGCTGATCCCGGCACTGGCGGCCGTGGCGCTGCACGCCGGGTACCACGTGCTAGTGGCGCTGCGCACCGCCGGCGGGCCGGACATGCACTTCTTCGCGGCGCTATCGCTGTGCGGCCTGGGCATGGCCGCGCTGACGGCGGTGTTCGGCGCGCGCGGGCGCATGGCGGCGGTGGGCGTGGTGGTGTTCCCGCTGTCGGCAATCCTGCTGGCCTGCTATCACGCTTACGGCCACGAACCGAGCTCGGACCTGGGCTGGCGGCTGGAACTGCACGCGTGGATGGCGCTGCTGGCCTACGCCACGTTGGGCATCGCCGCGTTGCTGGCGATCATGCTGTGGCTGCAGGAGCGCGCCCTGCGCCGGCGCGACTTCCATACCTGGCTGCGCGCGCTGCCGCCGTTGACCGAGCTGGAGACGCTGCTGTTCCGCACGATCACCGTCGGCTTCGTGCTGTTGAGCCTGACCCTGCTGACCGGCCTGCTGTTCGTGCAGGACTTCCTGGCGCAGCGGCTACTGCACAAGACCGTACTCAGCATCCTGTCGTGGATCGTGTTCGGTGCGCTGCTGATCGGGCGCTGGCGCAACGGCTGGCGCGGCACCAAAGCGGTGCACTGGACGCTGACCGCGATGGCGCTGCTGGTGTTGTCGTTCTTCGGCAGCAAGTTCGTGATCGAACTGGTGCTGGGGCCGCGCTGATCGCGTTGGCTGCAGGCCCGTCCCGGCCCCGCCGTCGCTGCAACACCCGTACTCAGGCGTCCAGCGCAGCGCTCACCGCCGCCCACGGCTGATCCGGCCCCGGGCTGGCGAAGTGATAGGCGATGCGGCGGCGGTAGACCTGCCCGGGCCGCAGGATCGTCGACGGGAAGTTGGGGTGGTTGGGCGCATCCGGGTAGTCCTGCGGCTCCAGGCAGACGCCGCGGCCGAGTCCGGGATGGTGGTCGTCCAGATGCTGGCCTTCGTAGAGTTGCACCGCCGGTGCGTCGCTGCTGATGCGCAGCGCCACGCCACTGTGCGGCGAGTACAACTCGGCAACGCAATCGGCCCCGGCGGCCAGCACCAGGCATTGGTCGTAGCCCTTGCCGAGCACCACCTGCGGATGTGACGGATCGCTTTTGTCGGCCAACGCGGCAGCATGGCGGAAATCGAACGGCGTGCCGGCGACCGAGGCGATTTCGCCGGTCGGGATCGATTCGGCATCCACCGGCAGATAGCGATCGGCCGGCACCCGCAGCACCTGCAGCGCGGCGCGCCGATGCGGGTCGCCGGATAAATTGAAGTACGGGTGATGGGTGAGGTTCAACGCGGTGGCGGCATCGCAGTGCGCCTCGAAGTCCAGCTGCAGGCTGCGTCCGCGCAATTGCAGCCGCGCCCGCACCTGCAGATTGCCGGGATAGCCTTCTTCGCCATCGGGCGAGTCGTAACCGAGCAGTACCTGATCCGGTGCCTGCTCCAGCACGCTCCACACGCGCCGACCGAAGCCGCGCAGGCCGCCGTGCAACTGGTTGCGCCCTTCGTTGGCCGCCAGCGTGTGGGTGACCCCATCCAGCGTGTAGCGCGCGCCGGCGATGCGGTTGCCGAAGCGGCCGACCAGGATATTGAGGCTGTCGCCATCGGCGGCGTAGGCCGGCAGATCCGGCAACGCCAGCAGCAGCGGCACCACCCCATGCTCGGTGGTCAGCCGCAGCGCATGCAGGATGCCGCCGTAGGTGAGCACCTCCGCCTCCAGCCCGGCAGTGCTGCGCAGCGTGAGCGCGTGGACTTCGACACCGTCTGGCAACTGCCCGAACACTCGCTGCATGGATCGTCCTGCCGATACTGGAAGCTGGCGAGCATAGCGGGGGAGCGCGGTCGCCGACCATGCCCCGGCGCACATCCTGGCGTGCGATGCGGTGGCGATGTCGGCGAGACCCGCGCCAGCCCTGGCTGATTGATTGCGATGCAGCGACAACCTGCCATTGCAGGCACTAGGCTAGCGACGCGCCCGCCCCGCAGCGGCGTGTGACCACCTCGATCGATCAGCACAGGAGCGCCAAGCCGATGCAGTGGATTTCCCCCGCTTTGCGAATCTCACCGGGACGGCTGTTGCAGGCTATCGTTGGCGCGGCCTTGCTCGCCAGCGCGCTCGCCGCCCCTGCGGCCGAGGTCAAGGTGACCGGCACGCTGCGCGTGGACCAGCCCGGTGCGCAGGTGTCGCGGCAGCTGTTCGGTCAGTTCGCCGAGCATCTGGGCACCGGCATCTACGGCGGGGTGTGGGTCGGCGAGGACTCGGCAATTCCCAATACGCGCGGCTATCGCAACGATGTGCTGGCCGCGTTGAAGGCGATTGCAGTGCCCAACATCCGCTGGCCCGGCGGCTGTTTTGCCGACGAATACCATTGGCGTGATGGCGTCGGTGCGCCGGCCAAGCGCCCGGTCAGTGTCAACACGCACTGGGGCGGCGTGGAAGAGTCCAACCGCTTCGGCACGCACGAGTTCATGGACTTCACCGAGCTGCTCGGCACCCAGGCCTATATCGCAGGCAACGTGGGCAACGCGGCGCCGGACGAGATCGCGCAGTGGGCGGAATACATGACGGCGCCGACCCGCTCGAGCCTGGCCAACGAGCGCCGCGCCAATGGCCGCGACGCATCGTGGCAGGTGCCCTACTTCGGCGTGGGCAACGAGCTGTGGGGCTGCGGCGGCAACATGCGCGTGGAGTACGCGGCCGACGTCTATCGACGCTACCAGACCTTCGTCAAGGCGCCGGCCAATCAGAAGATCCTCAAGATCGCGCCCGGCCCCAACAACGACGATTACCACTGGACCGAGGTGATGATGCGCGAGGCCGGCACGCTGATGGACGGCCTGAGCCTGCACTACTACACCGTGCCAGGTGGCTGGCCACCGCGCGCCTCCTCCACCGACTTCGACGAAGCCGCCTGGATCGACACGCTGTCGCGCACGCTGGTGATGGACGAGCTGATCCGCAAACACAGCGCGATCATGGACCGCTACGACCCGGGCAGGAAGGTCGCGCTGGTGGTGGACGAATGGGGCACCTGGTACGCCGGGCTGCCGGATGCGAACCCGGGCTTCCTGCATCAACAGAACACGCTGCGCGATGCACTGGTGGCGTCGTTGAACATCGACATCTTCAGCGCATATGCCGAACGCGTGCGCATGGCCAATATCGCGCAGATGGTCAATGTGCTGCAGGCGATGATCCTCACCGACGGCGACAGGATGGTGCTGACGCCCACCTACCATGTGTTCGCGCTGTACAAGCCCTACCAGGATGCCACCCAGCTGCCGTTGCGCCTGCAGACACCCGAGTATCGCCACGGCGATGTCCACGTGCCCGCAGTGCACGGCTCGGCGGTCAAGGCCAGGGATGGACACGTCTATATCGCCCTGACCAATCTGGATGCGACGTCGGCCGCGAGCGTCAGTGTGCAGGTGGATGGCCTGACGGCGCGCGGGGTGACCGGACAGATTCTGACCGGGCCGGCGATCACTGCGCACAACACTTTTGCCCAGCCACATGCGGTGGAACCCAAGGCGTTCAAGGGAGCACGCATGCAAGGCAACGCAGTGACTGTCTCGCTGCCGGCGCGCTCGATTGTGATGCTCAAGCTGGAGTGAGCGATGGCGACGGCGGCATCAACTGCCGCCTTAGTCGTTGGTCGAGAACGACGACTGCGCAAACTGCGTCTTCAGCGTCGTTCGCTCTCAAGCAACCCGGCATGCATCAGGCATCAGCACGTCACGCCCGCGTGCGCCCTGTCGAACAGCGCACGGACCAGGCGCGCTCAAGATGTCAGATGCTGGCTACACCCCGGTCGCTGCATGAGCCGGCGCCGGCGCGGGCTCGGCAGTACGCCATTGCACCGGCAGGCGTTCGAGCACGTGTTCCATGAAGGCGCGCACCTTCGGGGTGAAGTCGCGGCGGTCGGCGACGCAGAGGTAGATCCGCAGCGGCTCCGGTAATGCCTGGGCTGTGCTGCCGAGATCGGAGACAAACAGCGGCTGCAGCTCGCCGCGCTGCAGGTAAGGCTGCACGACATAGGCGGCCAGGCGCGCGATGCCGCCGCCGGCCGCGGCCATGGTGGCGAGCGCATCGATATCGTCGCTGACCATCGCCTTGCCCAGTTCCGGCTGGAAGCGCACGCCATTGCGCACGAAATTCCACGGCAGGCAGCGCCCGTCGACCGGGTAACGCAGCAGCAGGCAATCGTGATACTTCAAGTCGTCCGCACCCTGCGGCGTCCCGCAACGCGCCAGATACTCGGGCGCTGCGCAGACCACCAGCGGTACCTGAGCGATGCAGCGTGCGACCAGACCGTCTTCCAGCTGCGCTTCGATGCGCAGGCTGACATCCACGCTTTCCTGCGCGTGCTGCACCGCCCGGTCGGTGCACAGCAGCTCGATCTCCAGCTGCGGGTACTGCTGACGCAGGGCCGGCAGCATCGGGGCGAGCACGTGCCGTGCGAAGGCCGCGGTGCTGGCCACCCGCAAGCGCCCCGCCGGCGCCTGCTGCGGCCCGGCCACTGATTGGCGCGCGCGCTCCAGGTCGCGCTCCAGCTGCCGCACCTGCTCGAAGTACAGCGTGCCGCGCTCGGTCAGCGCCAAGCTGCGCGTGGTCCGGTGCAGCAGACGCACGCCCAGGTGCTGCTCCAGACGCGCGATGTTCTGGCTGACCGCAGCCGCACTGATCCCCAGCAACTTGGCGCCTCCGGCAATGCTGCCGGCATCGACAGTACTGACAAAGCTACGGATGGACTGAAGAATGTTCATTGGTCAGGCGAGTATTACCAAAGGATTCGTAAGTCTTTCTTACGTAAGCCGCAAGGCTACGCGATCTACCCCGCCCGCGGTGGCGTCTCTACAGTGCTGCCCATCACGCCGATCCGCGGCAACCAAAGGCCACTGCATGTCGTCATCTCCCCCCTCCTCCCCATTGCTGCGCCCGCGCTGGAAACTCGGCGTGCGCACCACCCCGTTCGTGTTCGCGTTCTATATGGCCGCGATCATGGCCTTGCTGATGTGCCTGGTGATCACCGGCGCCAACACCGGCCTTGCCCCCGGCTACCTGTGGCGCGTACTGGACGCCTACCGCATTGCGATGCCCACCGCGTTCTGCTGCGTGCTGGTGGTGCGACCGTTGGTGATACGGCTGGTGGCCTGGACGGTGCATGCCGGGCATTGAGTCTGGCGTATGCGGCATGCGCGAAACGCTGCCGCAGGCAATCATGCCGATGCATCCGCAAGGCCATCGATGTGCCGCAGCACGTGGCTTGCCTGCCACGTTGGCATCCCCTGCGCCGTAGCCATTCCAAAGCCTGCCAACGCGTGCATGCGTTGGCGCTCGAAGCATCTGCCGGCTTGAACGCATTGAGCTGGACGCTGCAGATGCCGTCGCGCCCGCAACGAAACATCCGCATCTAGCTGCTGCCACGCAGCATCCGCCCCATGCAGTCTGCGACCGCCGTCATGCCAATGCTGGATGATTCCGGAATGAACACCACGGAACTGAAACACGCCACACAATTGCTTTGACACTGAACCATCCGCTGCGCAGCGTCACTTCTCCCTGGACGTCGGTCCACTTTTTGGAGACGCACGCAATGAACACGCTACGCAGTGTCGCTGTGCAGTTCGCCTTGCTATGCGCAGTGGCGATGCCACCAGGCGCACACGCGCAAACCCTGGTATGGGAGGACAATTTCAACGGCCCCGGCATCGACGGCAACAAGTGGACCTACGACGTCGGCAACGGCTGTCAGATCGGCCTGTGCGGCTGGGGCAACGGGGAGATGCAGTACTACACCAGCCGCGCCGAAAACGCGCGTATCGATAACGGCCGGCTGGTGATCGAAGCACGACGCGAAGCGTTCCAGGGCATGCCGTTTACCTCGGCGCGTCTCAAGACCGAAGGCCGCATGCATTTCAGGTACGGCACGCTGGAAGCGCGCATCAAGACGCCGGTGGTGGGCAACGGGCTATGGCCGGCGTACTGGATGCTGGGCACCATCGGCGTGTGGCCAGGTCGCGGCGAGATCGACCTGCTGGAAGCCGGCATGGCCGCGGCGATCGCCAATGGCACCGCCAATCGCCGTATCGGCGCCGCGGTGCACTGGGACTACAACGGCCAGCAGGCCGACTACAACACCAGCTACACCAGCCCGGTGGATCTGCATGCCGACTTCCATGTGTACCGCCTGACCTGGGACCCGCAGTTCATCCGCGTGTCGATCGATGGCCAGCAATACTTCGAGTTTGCGATCTCCAATATCGAAGGTGCCTCGCTGCACGAATTCCATCAGCAGCAGTATCTGCTGCTCAATCTCGCCGTCGGCGGCACCTATACCGGCATCACCTCGCCTGCGGCGGTGACCGCGCCGTTGCCGGGCAGGATGGAGATCGATTACATCCGCCTGTATCAAAACCCCGGTTCGCAACTGTATGTGGGTGCGCAACACGCAGCGCCCGCAGGGCGATTTGGGGTGTTCACCGAGCAGGCCGATACCAGCGGGCGACTCAACTTCGGCCAGGATGCCGAGCTGTATCTGTGGAACAACCTCACCCCGATTGCGCAGGCGCCGTTCGAAGGCAGCAACGTGATGGCCTACCGCGCCAATGCCGGTGCCTGGTATGGCCTGGGCATCCAGACCGACTATCGCAACATGGCCGCCTATGCCGGCGGCGCGCTGAAGCTGCACCTGAAAACCACCACGCCATCGACCTTCAAGATCGGCATCAACACCAGCTTTGGCGACAGCTGGGTGGATTTTGTCGCGGGCGGCAATCAGTACGGCCTGGTGCGCGATGGCGCCTGGCATGAGGTGAGCATTCCCTTCAGTGCGTTCTACGACCTGGATCTGCAGGCGGTCAAACAGATGTTCATGCTGGTGGCCGATCCGCCGGCTGCGCCAGTGGAGATCGCCATCGACAAGGTGTATTACCAGAGCCGTTGAGCAGCGCAGGCGCAGGACGCTCGGTCACGGCCCCTGCAGCGCAGGACACCGCAGCCAACGCTCAGGCGTTGGTTGCCACGCCTTTCAACACATCGATCAGCTGACGCAGGCGATACGGTTTAGGCAGGAAATCCACCTGCGCCGGCAGCGGCGGCAATTGCGCCTTTGCAAACCCCGAGGCCAGGATCACCCGCGCCTGCGGCAGCAGCTGCGCCACGTGTTCGCTCAGTTCGATGCCCGACATGCCGTTGGGCATGCGGATGTCGCTGAAGACCACATCGTAGGGGCCGTTCTCGCGCAGCATGCGCAAGGCGCTGTGGCCGTCGTCGGCGGTTTCGACGGTGATGCCTGCGTCGCGCAGCGCCTCGCCGATCAGTTCGCGCAATTCCTGCTGATCTTCCACCATCAACAGACGCAGGGATTCAGTCATGCTCAGCCTCCTCGATGGCCGGGAGAAACAGGGTAACGGTGGTGCCGCGGCCAGGCGCAGTGTCCAGCTCGACAAAGCCACCGGATTGGGACGCAAAGCCGTGTACCTGGCTCAATCCCAGGCCCGAACCCTTGCCCACGTCCTTGGTGGTGAAAAACGGCTCACTGGCGCATTGCGCCACGTGTGCCGACATGCCGGGGCCATCATCGCGTACGGCAATGCTGACGTAAGCGCGCGGCCGGCCATGCGGATCGGATGGCGCAGCACGCTGCTGTAGCGCCGTTTCCAGCACGATGGTGCCGCCGCCCGGCATGGCATCGCAGCTGTTGAACACCAGATTTAGCAAGGCCGCCTCAAGTTGGCCCGGGTCCACGCGGATATCGGGCAACTGCTCGGCGAACGCCAACGACAGCACGATCCCGGCCGGACAGGCACGCCGCAGCAGCTCCAGCGAGCGCGTCACCACCGCGCTGGCGCCGTGGCGTTCGGGAATCAGCCGCTGCCCGCGCGCAAAGGCGAGCAGTTGGCGTGTCAGCAAGGTGCCCCGATCGACTGCCGTCTGCGCCGCGTCCACCAGCATGCGCGTACGCGCGTCGTCGCCGGCACGCAGCGCGATCAGGTCCAGGCTGGTCACCATCACGGTCAGCAGGTTATTGAAATCGTGCGCCATGCCGAGCGTCAGGCGACCCAGCGCGTCCACCTTCTGCGACTGCAGCAGGGCATGCTGCGCATGCTGCAACAGCTGCTGCGCCTGGTGCCGCTGGTCGATGTCGCAGGTGACCTTGGCAAACCCCACCAGCACACCGAATTCCAGCACCGGCTCGATCGCCACGCTTGCCCAGAAGCGGCTGCCGTCCTTGCGCACCCGCCAGCCTTCGGTGGCAAAACGCCCCTCGCGTCTGGCGGTGTCCAGATTGCGGGCCGGTTCGCCGCCCTGCGCATCCTCCGGCAGATAGAAGCGCGAAAAATGCGAGCCAATGATTTCGGCGGTGGTGTAACCCTTGATGCGCTCGCCGCCGGGATTCCAGCTGCACACGTGGCCGCCCGTATCGAGCATGTAGATCGCGTAATCGGACACGCTCTGCACCAACAGCTGGCACTGCCGGCTGTCGTGAGAAAGCGGCCCCGCACTGTCGACGGCCGTTTCCGCATCCATCACGCAACTTTCCCCCGGAAAAGCGCGCGACCATAGTGACGAGTGCGTGAAGGCTGCGTGCAAGCCGACCCGGCTGCAGAGCGTCAAAATCCCGGCGATTTGCGCGTGAAAGTTATCGGCTACCATGACCGCCCTCCCCGTCCGGTCCGCGCCTTTATGCAGAACATCTCGACCACACGCGACCGCTGGGTGTGGGTGATCGCGGGGGCCCTGATGGCCGGAACGCTCGGCGTGGAATTGGTCACGCCGCTCGGCTATGCGGTGTGGCTGACCTATTTCGTCGCGGTGGGCGTGACGGTCTTCCAGAATCGCGTGCAGGTGCCCCTGGTGGTCGCCGCGCTCTCGTGCGTGCTGCTAGCCGTCGGTTTTCAGCTGGCGCCGTCCAGTACCAGCTCGAGTTTTTCCTCGATCAACCGCAGCATCGGCGGGGTGTCGTTCCTGGCGATGGCGCTGGTGGTGATGCAGGCCATCCGCGCGCGCCGCCAGGCCGAACTGGCGCTGTGGCTGCAGCAGGCCGAAAACACCGTCGAAGCCAGTTTGCGCGGCGATCACAGCCCCGACGATCTGGCCAATGCCGCCGTGCGCGCGCTGTGCGACACGCTGGATGCGCAGGTCGGCGCGTTGTATCGCATCGAGGGCGACCGCCTGCGTCTGACCGGCGGCGCCGCGCTGCCGGCCGATATGTCCAGGACATTGCCGACCGATGCCGGCCAACTCGGCGAGGCCTTGCGCAGCGGCACGGTGCGCCGGGTGCGCGGCGTGGAAGCCGGACATCTGCAGATCGCCTCGGGCCTGGGCCGCAGCGCCTGCCAGGAACTGCTGCTGGCACCGGTCATCGCCGATGGGCGGGTGATCGGCATCCTCGAGCTGGGCCGCGCCGCTGCGCCGGGCACTGCCCGCACGCGCGAGGAAGAACTCCTCACGCGCTGCGGCGAGAACATCGGCCTGGCCTTGCGCACGGCATTGCTGCGCGCGCAGCTGGTGGCCCTGCTGGAAGAAACCCAGCGCCAAAGCGAAGAGCTGCAGACCCAGCAGGAAGAGCTGCGCGTGGCCAACGAGGAGCTGGAGGAACAAAGCCGCAGCCTGCAGCAGTCGCAGAGCGATCTGGAACTGCAGCAAGCCGAGCTGGAACAGACCAACGTGCAGCTGGAAGAGCGCACCCAGGCGCTGGAAGCGCAGAAGCAGGCCTTGCTGATCGCGCAGAACCAGCTGGTGCGCAACAGCAACGAGCTGTCCACCGCCTCGCGCTACAAATCCGAATTCCTGGCCAACATGTCGCACGAGCTGCGCACGCCGCTCAACAGCGCGTTGATCCTGGCCAAGCTGCTGTCGGACAACAAGGACGGCACGCTCAGCCCCGAGCAGGTGAAATACGCGCAGGCGATCCTGTCGTCCAACAACGATCTGCTGGCGTTGATCAACGACATTCTCGACCTGTCCAAGATCGAGGCCGGGCATGTGGAACTGGCCGACGAAACCGTCGCCACCAGCTCGGTGCTGCAGCGCCTGCGCGAGACCTTCGAACCGCTGGCGCGCCAGAAGGGCCTGGCGTTGCAGCTGGCTGCCGAATCGGACGCACCGACGCAACTGGTCGTCGACAGCCAGCGCCTGCAGCAGATCCTCAAGAACCTGCTGGCCAACGCGATCAAGTTCACCGAGCACGGCAGCGTCAGCCTGTCGATCCAGGCGCACACGCCGGGACGAGTGCTGTTCAAGGTCAACGACACCGGCATCGGCATCGCGCACGAACAGACCGAGATCATCTTCGAAGCGTTCCGTCAGGCCGATGGCAGCACGCGCCGTCGCTACGGCGGCACCGGCTTGGGCCTGTCAATCTCGCGCGACCTGGCCCAGCGCATGGGCGGCAGCATCCGCGTGGACAGCCAGCCCGGACGCGGCAGCTGTTTCACGCTGGAATTGCCGATCGACGGCGCGCCGGCCGAGCCGGTCACCGCAGCGCAGGCCAACGCGGGCGCGATGGCGATCGGCGCCGCGCCGTCGTTGCAATCCGCCAGCGGCACGGCCATGGCCTCGCGCCTCGATGGGCGCGCCAAGACTGCGTCCGCGGGGATGCCGCTGCCGATTCCGGCAGCTGCCGCCCCGCCGCTGCAGCGTGCCGACGACGATCGCGACCAACGCACCCGCCCCGGCCGACTGATCCTGGCGGTGGAGGACGAAGCACGCTTTGCACAGGCGCTGGTCGACCTGGCGCACGAGCTGGACTTCGATTGCGTGGTGGCTCCCAGCGCCGAAGAGGCGCTGCGTCTGGCCGCCGAACTGCGTCCCAGCGGCATCCTGCTCGACATCGGCCTGCCGGATGCGTCCGGCCTGAGCGTGCTCGAACGCCTCAAGCGCGATCCGGCCACGCGCCATATTCCGGTGCATGTGGTGTCCGCGCTGGAGCGCAGCCAGATTGCGCTGGAACTGGGCGCGGTGGGCTATCTGATCAAGCCGGCCACGCGCGAGCTGCTGGCGGGCGCGATCCGTCAACTGGAAGACACCAATGCACGCGCGGTGCGCCGCCTGCTGATCGTCGAAGACGACAGCGCGCTGCGTGCGAATCTGCAATTGCTGCTGGCGCGCGATCAGCTGGAGATCATCGCGGTGGGCAGCATTGCCGAGGCGATGCAGCAACTGGCCGGCTCGACCTTCGACTGCATGGTCACCGATCTGGCGCTGCCCGACGGCAGCGGCTACGACCTGCTCGAGCGCATGGCCGGCAACGACGCAGTCGCGTTTCCGCCGGTCATCGTCTACACCGGGCGCGCGCTCACCCGCGACGAGGAACAACGCCTGCGCCGCTATTCCAAGAGCATCATCATCAAGGGCGTGCGCTCACCCGAACGCCTGCTCGATGAGGTGACGCTGTTCCTGCACAGCGTGGAGGCCTCGCTGCCCAGCGACCAGCAACGCCTGCTGCGCGAAGCGCGCCGCCGCGACGCGGTGCTGGACGGCGCCACCGTGCTGCTGGCCGAGGACGACGTGCGCAACATCTTTGCGCTCTCCAGCGTGCTCGAGCCGCTGGGCGTGACGCTGCAGATCGCCCGCAACGGCCGCGAGGCGCTGGAACATCTGGCCAAGCACGAAGTGGACCTGGTGCTGATGGACATCATGATGCCGGAGATGGACGGCCTGACCGCGATGCGCCAGATCCGCGCCAATCGCCAGTGGCAGGATCTGCCGATCATCGCGCTGACCGCCAAGGCCATGGCCGACGATCGCGAGCGCTGTCTGGAGGCCGGTGCCAACGACTACATCGCCAAGCCCATCGACGTGGACAAGCTGGTGTCGCTGTGCCGGGTGTGGTGCTCGCGGCAATGAACGCGGTGGAGCTGTTCGACCTGGAGCTGCGGGTGCTGCTGGAAGCGGTCTACCAGCGCTACCACTACGACTTCCGCGATTACGCGGTGTCGTCGCTGCGCCGGCGCATGCGCCACGCGATGGCACGCCTGGAGTGCACGCGCGTGGCCGATCTGCAGCACCGCCTGCTGCACGAACCTGACACCTTCGCGCAGGCGATGCAGTTCTTCACCGTGCAGGTGTCGGAGATGTTCCGCGACCCGGCCTACTTCCGCGTACTGCGCGAGCATGCGGTGCCGGTCTTGCGCACCTATCCATCGATCAAGCTGTGGGTGGCCGGCTGCAGCACCGGCGAGGAAGTCTGGTCGCTGGCGATCCTGTTGCACGAAGAAGGCCTGCTGGAAAAGGCGGTGATCTACGCCACCGACATCAATCCCGAAGCACTGGGCATGGCCGAGGCCGGCGCCTTCGGCATCGACCGCATCGCGCAGTTCAGCCGCAATTACCTGGACGCCGGCGGCCGCGGCTCGCTCTCGGACTACTACACCACCGCCTACGATGGCGCGGTGTTCGACCGCCGGTTGAAGCGCAATATCGTCTTCGCCGATCACAGCCTGGCCACCGATACGGTGTTCTCCGAAGTGCATCTGGTGTCGTGCCGCAATGTGCTGATCTATTTCAATCGCAGCCTGCAGGACCGTGCCGTGGGCCTGTTCCACGATGCATTGGTGCACCGTGGGTTCCTGGGCCTGGGCAGCAAGGAGTCGCTGCAGTTCGGTGCGCATGCGCAGGCGTTCGAAACCGTGGCGCGCGAGCAGCGCCTGTTCCGCAAGGCGGCTGCATGAACGCAATGCACGCGGCGGCGCAGTTCGACGCGATGGTGATCGGTGCCTCGGCCGGCGGCGTCATGGCCCTGCAGGCGCTGTTGTCCAGCCTGCCCGCGGACCTGCCGATGCCGGTGCTGGTGGTATTGCACCTGCCACGCGACCGCACCAGCCACCTTGCCGAGCTGATGGATGCACGCTGCGCCTTGCCGGTGCGCGAGGCCGAAGACAAGCAGCCGCTGCTTGCCGGCAGCGTGACCATTGCCCCACCCGACTACCATCTGCTGGTGGAAACGCGCGACAGCCTGGCGTTGTCGATGGATGCACCGGTGCTGTTCTCGCGCCCGGCGATCGACCCGCTGTTCGAATCGGCGGCCGACGTCTTCGGGCAGCGCCTGCTGGCGATCCTGCTCACCGGCGCCAGCAGCGACGGCAGCGCCGGCGTGGCGGCGGTGCGCGCGGTCGGTGGCACCGCCTGGATCCAGCGCCCCGACGATGCCGCCTCACCGCTGATGCCCGCCTCCGCTCTCGCCTATGCTGGCGCCGATGCGGTGCTCACCCTGCAGGCGATCTGCAGCCGACTGGAAGCCTTTCACCCATGAATCTCACCGCGACCGGCCTGGCTGCGCACAGCAATGGCGACGAGCCCGCCAAGCTGCTGATCGTCGACGACGTGCCGCAGAATCTGGTGGCGATGGAAGCGCTGCTGCAGCGCGACGGCCTCCAGGTGCTGTGTGCCGCGTCCGGCGCGCAGGCGCTGGAGCTGCTGCTCGAACACGACGTGGCGCTGGCGCTGCTGGATGTGCACATGCCGGAAATGGACGGCTTTTC
This sequence comes from Xanthomonas sp. NCPPB 3218, assembly GCF_056725185.1. Lineage (NCBI taxonomy): Bacteria > Pseudomonadati > Pseudomonadota > Gammaproteobacteria > Lysobacterales > Lysobacteraceae > Xanthomonas > Xanthomonas sp. NCPPB 3218. Next base: position 1,473,624 of record NZ_CM161516.1, on the reverse strand, counting down.
GCTGGCCGAACTGATGCGCGGCTCGCAGCGCAGCCGGCATGTGCCGATCATTTTCCTGACCGCATCGCCGAACGATCCGATGCGCGCCTTCCAGGGCTACGAAACCGGCGCGGTGGATTTCCTGCACAAGCCGATCGAGCCGCACGTGATCCTGAGCAAGGTCAATGTGTTCATCGAGTTGTACCAGCAGCGGCGCCTGCTCAAGGCACGCAACGCCTCGCTGGAACGCGCGCTCACCCTCAACGAAACCATGATGGCGGTGCTCACCCACGACCTGCGTACGCCGCTGTCGGTGATCCTGCTGTGCGCCGACAAGCTCGGCCTGGATGTGGAGGCCGATGGCTCGGCCGCACGCACGCTCGATCACCTGGAAAACAGCGCGCGGCGGATGGCGCGGATGGTCGAGCAGTTGCTGGATTTCTCGCGCCTGCGCAGCGACGGGCTGTCGATGCAGTTCGGCCCCTGCAATCTGGGCGAAGTCACCCACAGCGTGGTTGGCGAAGTGGCGCAGGCCAACCCGCACACGCCGATCGACCTGCGTACCGAAGGCGATCTGGACGGCGATGGCGACGGCGATCGCCTGGCCCAGGTCGTGTCCAACCTGGTCGGCAATGCGGTGCTGCATGGCGGCAGCCAGCCGGTGCGGGTGCATCTGGACGGACGCGAACGCGACACGCTGCGGCTGTCGGTGCGCAATGTCGGGCGCATCCCGGACAGCCTGATGCCGCGCCTGTTCGAGCCGTTCAAGGCCAGCTTCCATGCCAGCCAGGGCCTGGGGCTGGGCCTGTTCATCGCCGACCAGTTCGTCAAGGCGCACGGCGGCACGCTGCAGGCACGCAACGAAAACGGCGACGTGGTGTTTGAAGCCGTGCTGCGGCGACACAACCTGGCCGCGTAATCGCGGCCAACGGGGCGACAAGCATCACGCCCGGCGTTCGCCGCGGCGCCCGGCAAGGCGTGATGGGTGATCGAAGCCCGTGCAATGCCGGGGCTGGCGGCCTGTCGTAAGCCCAGCCCATCGCCACAACACAATCCCTCTGACGAACTCATCCAGGACGCGTCACGCAGCGCGCGGCGCATGCGGTCCGACAACGGAAGCCGGCACGAAAGCGGTTTGCATCGTCATGCGGGCGCGACCAGTGCCCGCATGACGGATGCGCCGTATGCTCGTACTCCACGCCCCGTCCCGACGCAGCGTTGCAGCCTGTTTCGATCGCACCAGCATCTGTCGTCATCATCCGGCGCACGCCGTGCGCCATGTCCGAGGAGGTGGTCATGTCGTATGTGGATGGATTTGCACTCGCGGTACCCACGGCCAACAAGGCCGCGTTTCTGGAACATGCCCGCATGGGCGATGCCATCATCATCGAATACGGCGCGCTGCGCGTGGTGGAGTGCTGGGGCGATGACGTCCAGCATGGACAACTGACCGACTTCCACCGCGCGGTCGCTGCCGGCGAGGACGAAACCGTGGTGTTTTCGTGGATCGAATGGCCGGACAAGGCGACCCGCGATGCGGGCATGCGCAAGATGATGGACGACCCGCGCATGGACCCGTCGGTCAACCCGATGCCGTTCGATGGCAAGCGACTGATCTACGGCGGCTTTGTTCCGATCCTGAGCCTGGGACAATCGGGCTGAGCACTGCAGCGCGCGTGCGCCAGCTTGTGGCATGAGCGCCGCACACCCGGTGTTGCGGCAGTGGCCGACGGCACCGGGCCTTAGACAATGGCAGTTACACTGGCCGCATGCAGCCGCGCTCGCCGCCCACGATGCGCGGGCGCAGCGACTGCATTGCCTGCCACCGGAGACCACCGCATGACCGACGCACCGCTTTTAGTCGCCTGCCCGAGCTGCGCTGCGATGAACCGTGTCGCAGCTGCGCGTCTGCGCGATGCACCCAACTGCGGTAGTTGCCACAAGCCCTTGTTCCTGGGCACGCCGGTGGCGCTGTCGGAGGCCGATTTCGACAAGCATGCGGTGCGCAGCGCGCTGCCGTTGGTGGTGGATTTCTGGGCGCCGTGGTGCGGGCCGTGCCTGAGCATGGCGCCGCAGTTTGCCGCAGCCGCGGCACTGCTCGAACCGCAGGTCCGGCTGGCGAAGGTCGATACCGATCTGCATCCGGCGCTTGGCACGCGCTTCGGCATCCGCAGCATCCCGACCTTGCTGGTCATCCGCGGCGGCAGTGAGCTGGGCCGTCACTCCGGCGCGGTGAGCAGCGCGCAGATCGTCAGCTGGGTGCAGTCGGTGTTGCGCAGCCGTTGATACAAAAAAACCCGCTGCATGATGCACGCAGCGGGTCTGTTCTACGTTCTACGATCGGCATCACTGCGGCACACGCGCAGTGATGCAGTCGATCGATCAAGCACCGGGAGCGGCTGACCAGAGCACTGTGCAGCCGCTGGCGACTTTTCAGTCGCTCTTACTGCCAGTTGACGTTGACCGACACGCCCACCACGCGCGGCTCGTTGTACACCGCCGCCATGTAGTTTTCGATCACGCCCTTGACGTTCTTCTCGTTGGTGATGTTGCGCGCAAACGCCGCCACCTCCCACGCGCCATAGCCGCCGGTGTAACCGAGCTTGAGGCCGCCTTCGAAATTGCCGTTGGCGCGGAACTCGGTGGAGTCGTACAGCACGAAGCTGGTTTCGCCCTGCTTGTTCCAGTCGGTGGAGACGAAGAAGGCGCCATCGTTGCCCACCGGAATGTCGTAGCGCGCGGCCAGGTTGAGGTTGTACTTAGGCGCGTTGGGCAGCGGGTTGCCGTCGATCTGCGCAAAGGTGTTGGCACCGACGCGGATGGTCGGGTCGTTGACCGTGCACACCACCACGCCGTTGAGCGCACAGGCCTGCGCGTAGACGCGATCGTCGTGGATTTCGCTATGCAACAGGCTCAGGCCGGCGGTCAGCGACAGGTTGGAGATCGGGCGCCAGTCCAGATCCGCCTCCAGGCCGTAGGCCTTGGCCTTGTCGGCATTGAACAGCACGCCGTTACCGTCCGAGTCGTTGCCGTTGAGCTGGATGTCGTCCACCGTATAGGTGAAGCCGCTGACGTTCAGACGCAGGCGGTTGTCGAACAGGCTGCTCTTGATGCCGGCTTCCCACGACAGGATGGTTTCCGAATCGGCGGTGGTGAAATCCGAATTGAACACCGCGCTGCGGCCCTGGATGGTCGGGCCGCGGAAACCGCGTGCCACGCGCGCATAGACGCTCAGCTCGGGATTGACCTCATACATCGCGCTGAGATCCCAGCTGGGCTGGGTGTCGGACATGCGCACGTCGCGACGGCCGCGATAGGTCACCGCACCGGCGGCGGTATCGGCGGTCTTGAGCAGGCGGGTTTCCTTGCTGTCCTTGGTCTGGCGCAGACCGGCAGTCAGGGTGAGCGCGTCGGTGGCCTTGTAGCTGAGCTGCCCGAAGCCGGCCCAGGAGGTATTGGTGTTGCGCAGGCGCACCCAGTTGTTGGGGTTGCGCGCGGCGGTCTGCAGGAAATACGCCCGCTGATAGAAATCGGTGGTGTCGCGCCCGTCGAAGTAGAACGCGCCCACCTGCCATTGCAGAGCGTCGTCGCCTTCGCTGGCCAGACGCAGTTCCTGGGTGTACTGGTGCAGGTCGCGGATCTGCCCCATCGACTGGCCGAAGCCGTTCGGCACGCCGTTGACCGGGTAGTTCGCCGCTGCGCCGCCATCGGTGTCGCCACGGCTATAGCCGGAGGTGGTCTCGTAAGCGGTGATGGAGGTCAGCGACACGCCGCCGAAATCGTAGATCGCCTTGATCGAGCCGCCGTCGGTCTGATACGCCTGCGGGTTGTCGTGCGCCTCGTCGTAGGCCACGCGATCGCGCGGCACGTCGACCTTGTCGCTGCCGCGCGTGACCGCATTGCGCAGGAACAACGTGGAGGTGCCGTCGTAGTCGCGCGTATGCACCGAGCCCAGCAGCGAGAACGCGTCGTTGGGCTTGAGCAGCAACTGCAGGCGCGCATTGCGGTCGTTGTAGCCGCCCATTGCATCCTTGCGCGGGGTACGCGTGCCGTCGGCGCTGCTGCCGGCGAAGGTGTTGTCCACCCAGTCGTCGCGGTGCTGGTACAGGGCCGACACGCGGAACGAAAGCACGTCGTTGATCGGCCCACCGAAGCCGCCATCCAGCGACACGGTGTTGTAGCTGCCGTAGCTGGCATCGACGCGGCCGGTGTAGGTATCGCCGGGTTTGATGGTGTCGAACTTGACGATGCCGGCGGTGGTGTTGCGGCCGAACAAGGTGCCCTGCGGGCCGCGCAGCACTTCGACCTGGTCCACGTCGTAGACCGGGTTGGACTTGAGCACCACGTGTTCCAGCACCACGTCGTCCTGGATGATGGACACCGGCTGCGAAGCGCCGAGGTAGAAATCGATATTGCCCAGGCCACGGATGTAGAAGCGCGGGAAGATGCGCCCGGTGGTGGTCTCGGCATAGAAGCCCGGCACGCGGCCGGACAGCGCCAGCAGCGTGTCGTCGCCACCGGCGGTGAACTCGCGCATCGCCGCGCCCTGCACCACGCCCACCGACACCGGCACTTCCTGCAGATTCTGCTCGCGGTGTTCGGCAGTGACGGTGACCGTATCCAGCGCGGTCGGGCTGCCCTCACCCTCACGCGTCGGCGCCTGCTGCGCAGAGGCAGCGGCGGCCAGCGAGGCAAGCAGCAGGCCGGCGCAGGCACGCGCCAGCGGCGTGCGCTGCAAGGCGGCGCGACGGCGTGCGGGTGCGTGCGTGGTGGCGGACGTCAGGGACGCGGAGACAGACGAGTACAACGACATGCGAGATGATCCTTGGGTAGGTGACGCGAGGGGTGACACGGAGGCAAACGTGGCGATCAACATGACTGCGCGGCGATCAGGCGGGCACGGCCGGTACTTGGAATCGGCACGTCGCACTCGTACACGCCGGTTCCTCCCCCACCGTCCGCACCCACCTGACACCTGCTCGCCACGTGTTGTTGGCCACTCCAGCGTCCGTCGGCACCGGGCATGCCGGCCGACGACGCAAGGTGGCGCCGCGCGCACGATATGTCAGCAATGTTGCAGCTCTATGGCAAGCGTGCCGTTGCGCACATGGCCGCCGTTGCAGAGCCATGCCGAGGCGCGCGCCAGGCATTTCGAAACGGCATGCCTGCGCTGGCCGCGTGCTGTCATGCTGGCGCCATGCGGACGCGCTCAGCGGAGAGGAACAGAGCTTGAAACGACTTGGATGGATGGCGGGCGTACTGGCCGCAGTGAGTTGTCAGCTGGCGCAGGCCGGCAGCGCGGTGATCAGCCGGATCGACTACCAGGGCGATGACGGCGGCCCGATACCGACCGCGGCGCAGTACCGCAACCCGGTCGTGGCCGGTTTCCATCCTGACCCGTCGGCGGTCCGCGTCGGCGACGACTTCTATCTGGTCAATTCCAGCTTCGGCTATTTCCCCGGCCTGCCGGTGTTCAAGAGTCGCGATCTGGTGCACTGGACGCAGATCGGCAACGCGATCGATCGCCCCGATCAGATCAAATACGGCAACGACGAACTCACCCGCGGCCTGTTCGCCGCCAGCATCAGCCACCACGACGGCACCTTCTACATCGCCAACACCTGTTTCTACTGCGATGGCGGCAATTTCCTGATCACCGCCAAGGACCCGGCCGGGCCCTGGTCGGACCCGATCTGGCTGGATGCCAAGGGCATCGATCCATCGCTGTTCTTCGACGACGACGGCAGCGCCTGGCTGGTCAACAACGATGTGCCGGCCGGCAAGCTGCGTTACGACGGGCACCGCGCGATCTGGCTGCAGCGGCTGGATCTGGCCAGCATGAAACTGGTCGGCACGCGCCAGGTACTGGTGGATGCGGGCTTCCAGCCGGCCAGCAACCCCGAGCATATCGAGGGCCCGCACCTGTTCCGTCGCGATGGCTATTACTACCTGACCGCAGCCGAGGGCGGCACCGGCGAGCAGCATGCACAGATGATCTACCGCAGCCGCCAGATCGCCGGGCCCTACCAGCCCTGGAGCGGCAATCCGGTGCTGACCCAGCGCGATCTGGACCCCAGCCGCAGCGCGCCGATCACCTCCGCCGGCCACGCGCAATTGGTCGAATTGCAGGACGGCTCCTGGTGGGCGGTGTTCCTGGCCACCCGCCCGTATCAAGGCAACCACTACACCCTGGGTCGCGAAACCTTCCTGCTGCCGGTGCAATGGCGCGACGGCTGGCCGGTGATACTGCCGCACGGCACGGCTGTGCCTGCGGTCGCCACGCGCCCGCCGCTGCCGGCAGGCACGCAGGACGCACCCACCAGCGGGCCGATGCAGTGGAGCGAGCATTTCCAGGACGCGCGCGTGCCGATGCAATGGATGACCATCCATCCGCCAACGGCGCCGTGGTATGTCACCGGCCCGCAGGGTCTGCGCATCACGCCCTCGAGCGTGGCGCTGGGCGATATCGGCCGCGGGCAGCCGGCGTATCTGGGCCACCGTCTGCAGCATCACCACGCCACGCTGGCGGCGACCGTCGATGGCGGCACGCTGGCAGCGGGCGAACAGGCGGGGCTGGCGATCGTCGCCAGGGAAACGCATTACCTGGCCTTACTGCTGGTGCGCGAGGATGCCGGCATGTCGGTGGTGCTGTCGCGCCGCGCCGGGACGCAGGAGCCAGGCAGCGGCACCGTGCTGGCGCGCGCGCCGCTGGCCGATGCAACCCAACCGGTCACGCTGCGCTTCGCCCTGGATGGCGCACGCGTGCATGTGGATTACGCAGTCGGCAGCGGCCAGTGGCAGACGCTGCTGGAACAGGGCGATGCCCGCATGCTCAGTACCGACAGCGCCGGCGGTTTCCTGGGTGCCACGTTCGGCCCGTACGCGTACGCGCAGTGAGCGCACGCACGCCAACGACACGCCGGTGCTGCCGGCGCACTGCACAGGCATCCACTGCAGCCAGGTGCGTGCAACACGGCGTGTCAGGCACAGGCGGCGCACACCTGAAACACACGCAGCTGGACGCTGGTTTGGACGCGCGCAACGCCTGAGGCGTCGCGGCACATCGCTATCGTTATCGTTGCGCGGCAGGCAGGCACCGACAGCTGGCGCCTACGCGCGTAAACCGCGTCAGGCGCGGGCGGCGATCACGCTGCTATCGAGCATCTGCCCGACCATGTTGAGCAGATCGTTGAGGCTGAAAGGCTTGGGCAGCAGCGCCATGCCGTCGGCCAGGAATTCCTGGCGGGTGGCGGCGTTTTCGGCGTAGCCGGTGATGAACAGGATCGGCAAGCCCGGCCGCAGCGCGCGCGCCACGTCGGCCATGTCGCGCCCGTTCATGCCGGGCAGGCCGACGTCGGACACCACCAGATCGATCTCCACCCCGGCACGCAACTGATCCAGCGCGCCGTTGGCATCATCGGCTTCCACCACGTGGTAGCCGGCATCGCTGAGCACCTCGCTCACCATCATGCGCACCACATCGGTGTCGTCCACCAGCAAGATACGCTCGCTGCGTGTACGGGGCGAACTCGGTGCCGGTGCCGGCGGCACCGCGCTGGCAGTGAGCCCGCGCGGCAGCAGCAAGGCCACCGTGGTTCCGCGGCCCACGGTGCTGGTGATGCGTGCGGTGCCGCCGGACTGGCGCGCAAAGCCATAGGTCATCGACAAGCCCAGGCCGGTGCCCTCGCCGATCGGCTTGGTGGTGAAGAACGGCTCGAAGACCTGATTGAGGATGGCCGGTTCGATGCCGCTGCCATTGTCGATCACGTTCAGCACCACGTAATCGCCATCGTCCAGTTCCGGATCGCCTTGCGCGGTGTAGGCCGCGCTCTGGATGCGGATGGTACCCCGGCCCTTCAAGGCGTCACGTGCGTTGATCACCAGGTTGAGCACCACGTTTTCGAGCTGGTTGGCATCGGCCACCGCCACCAGTGGCGTGTCGGCCAACTCCAGCTCCAGCACGATGTTCTCGCCGATCGAGCGGTGCAGCATGTCTTCCAGCGAACGCACGCGTGTGTTGATGTCGAAGGCTTGCGCATCTAGCGATTGCTTGCGCGCGAAGGCGAGCATGCGCTGGGTCAGTGCGGCGGCGCGATGCGCCGAGCCGGTGGCGATCTCGGCCAGCCGCGGCACCCGCTCGATGCGGTTGGACTCGACCGCCAGCTGGATCATGTCCAGGCCGGAAATGATGCTGGTCAGCAGATTGTTGAAGTCGTGCGCGATGCCGCCGGTGAGCTTGCCCAGCGCCTCCATCTTCTGCGCCTGCAGCAACTGGATTTCGGTGCGCTGGCGCTCGGCGATCTGGTGGGCCAGCTCGGTGGTGGCGGTATCCAGCTCCTGGCGCTGCTCACGCTCGCGCAGGCGCTGTTCGGTGACGTCCTCGACCAGCAGCAGGCCCAGATCCGGTTCGCGATACGGCGACACGCGCCACTCGGTTTCGCGCACCTTGCCCTCGCGCAGGATCGACAAGGCACCGCTCCAGCGCTCGCGTTGCGCCAGTGCGTTGGTCAGCGCCTGTACGGTGGCGGCCTGGTCCACGCCGGGCACGGCAAGCGCCTCGCCGGGCGTGACGGTACCGATCAAGCGCTGGAACGCCGCGTTGGCCTCATGCGTGTGCAAGCTCGCATCGACCACCGCAATCGGTGCACTGATGTGCTCGAAGATCTCGCGAAAGCGTGCCTCGCTGATGCGCAAGGCGTCTTCGGCCTGGCGCGCGCGCAGCAGGGTGCGCAGCGTGGCGACCAGCACGCTGGGGTCGACCGGGTGAATCAGGTAGGCGTCGGCACCGGCCTCCAGGCCGGTGATCATGTCGCCGGTGGCGATCGACGCGGCCGACACGTGCACCACCGGCAGCAACGCGGTGCGCGGCTCGGCGCGCAGCGTGCGCACGATGTCAAAGCCGCTCATGTCCGGCAGATTGACGTCCAGCACCACCGCAGAGAATGCCTGCTCGGCCAGTTTGGCCAGGCCGTCGGTGCCGGTGCCGGCTTCGTCGACCACGAACTGGTGGTGTTCGAGCACGCGGCGCACCGAATAACGCGTCACCGCGTTATCGTCGACGACCAGAATGTGTGGCTTACTGCCCAAGTGCATCCTCCGCTGCCAGCGTGACCGGCAGCACCACGAAAAATTCCGAGCCCTGCCCGACCACGCTGTTGATCCCCACCGTGCCGCCCAGCAACTCGGCAAACCGCTTGCAGATCGACAGCCCCAGACCGGTGCCGGTGAGGCGTTTCTGCAACGGCGAATCCACCTGTACAAAATCCTCGAACAAGGCGTCGTGAAGCTCGGCCGGAATGCCGATGCCGGTGTCCTGCACGCCGAAGCGCACATGGGTCTCGCCTTCCAGCTGCGCGAATACGCGCACATGGCCTTGCGGGGTGAACTTGAGTGCGTTGGAAATGAAGTTGCGCAGGATCTGCGCCAGCTTCTTGTCGTCGGTATAGAGCATCGGCAGCACCGGCGGGTCTTCGAAGATCAAGGTGGTGCTGCCGGCATCGGTGAGCGGGCGGAACATGCCGCGCAAGGCCGCAAACAGGTCCATCAGATCGAACCAGCCCGGCGAGATGGTGATGCGCCCGGCCTCGATCTTGGCCAGATCCAGCAGGTCGTCGACCATCTCGGTGAGCTCGCGCGCCGAGGCACTGACAAAGCGCACCTGCTTGGACTGTTCGTCGGTCAGCGGCCCGTCCATGCCGTCTTCCAGCAGCCGCGTGATGCTCAGGATCGAGCTGAGCGGGGTGCGGAACTCGTGGCTCATGTACGACAGGAAGCGGCTCTTGAGCTCGGACACGTCGCGCAGCTGTTCGGCCTGCTGATCCAGCTCGGCATACAGCGCCAGCACACCCTGGTTGGTCTCTTCCAGCTCTTCGCGCAGGGCCTGGTTCTGCCGCCGCAGCGCATCCAGTTCGGCCAGCGGATCGAGCGGCGGTGTCTCACCGGAAGCATTCATTGCAGGCCTCCCAGCCGCATGACAAATACGCCGCAATCGTCGCGGCCACGCGTGTAATCGCGCAACAGCACCGCCGCAATCAGACGCGGATGGCGCGACAGCAGGCCCGGGTGATCGCGCAGGTTCCAGCGCGATTGCAGGCCATCGCTGTGCATGACCAGCAGCTTGCCGGCGGCATCCGCAAAATCGAACGGCTGCGCCTTGCGGAACTGCACCCCGACGATGCCCGGATGCGACGGCATGCCACGCACGCCGTCGCCATCGCACAGCGAGGCGACGATATTGCCCACCCCGGCAAAGCGCACCCGGCCGGTGCTGCTGTCGAACTGCATCACCGCGGCCGCGCCGCCGCGGGTGCCGGACATACCGGCATGCAGCTGCGCGATGCGCTCGCCGGGTTCGCCGCGGGCCGTGGCTGCAGCGCGCGCGCCGGCGTCGGCGGCTTCGGCGGCGCCCGGACCGTGGCCCAGGCCATCGATCACGGTGACAGTCGCCCGCTGCTCGCCGATCGCCAGATGCCAGGCATCGCCGCACACCGTTTCGTTGTGCAGCGGCAGGCGGATGGCGCCGTACGGCAGGTCCAGCTCGGCGCGTTGCTGCGCAAACAACCGTGCCATCACCACCGCACCCTTGGCATCGGAATACGCATCCAGCACCTGCGCCTGGCGCTGGATCGCACCCAGCCCGGTGCCCGGCGTCCCGGCGGTGGAATAGCCATCGCGCAGGCCGTCCACGAGTGCGAACCCGGGGCCGCCGTCGATGGCGCAGATCTCCACGCCCATGCCCTGGGCGGTGGCGACCGTGGACAACTGCAGCACGCCGCCACGTCCATGCTTGACCATGTTGGTGGCAAGCTCGGTGGCCACCAGCGCCACGCGCCCGCAGGCGGCCTCATCGAAACCCAGCGCCTGAGCCAGCACCGCCGCCTCGCGGCGCGCCTGCCCGACCTGGCTGGTTTCGTCGACGCGAAACGCGCGCGTAACCTCGCCGGCGAGCATCACTTCCATTTGGTGATGGTGATCCGCGTGCCCTTGCCGGCTGCGGTGTCCAGCACGAAATCATCCACCAGCCGACGGCTGCCGGACAGGCCCAGCCCCAGCCCGCTGCCGGAGGTCCAGCCATCGGTGAGCGCCAGATCCAGGTCGGGAATGCCGGGGCCCTCGTCGCGGAAGGTCAGCTGCACGCCCTTGCGGATGCCGCTTTCCACCAGGGCCCAATCCATGTCGCCGCCGCCGCCGTAGATCACGGTGTTGCGGGCCAGCTCGCTGGCTGCGGTGACCAGCTTGGTCTGGTCGACCAGACGCAGGCCGCACTGCACTACCAGCTTGCGTACCGTCTGCCGGGCCAGCACCACATCCTGTTCGGTGCGCACCGGTTGCGAACCGGTGGTCATGAAGCGTGATCGGGTTGCTGCAACAGGCGCATGCCGCGTTCGACATTGAGCGCGGTGCGCACCGACGGCAGGGTCAGGCCCAGCTCGACCAGCGTGATCGCCACGGCCGGCTGCATGCCCACCACCACGGTCCTGGCATCCATGATTGCCGCCAAGCCGGAGATGGTGCTGATCATGCGGCCGATGAAGGAGTCGACGATGTCCAGTGCGGAAATGTCGATCAGCACGCCGCGCGCGGAGGTGGCGCTGATCTTTTCCGACAGGTCTTCCTGCAGCGTCATCGCCAGTTGGTCGTGCATGTCCACCTGGATGGTGACCAGCAGCAGGTCGCCCATCCGCAGGATCGGGATGCGCTCCATGTCAGCCCGCCTTGCCCACGGTCACGCCGATGCGCTTGAGCGCCAGCGCCAGCGCGTCGGACAGGTTGGCCTTGGTGACGATGCCCTGCAGGTCCAGGCCCAGGTGCACGATCGTCTGCGCGATCTGCGGGCGCACCCCGCTGATGATGGCGTCGGCGCCCATCAGGCGGATCGCGGTGACAGTCTTGAGCAGGTGCTGCGCGACCAGCGTGTCCACGGTGGGCACGCCGGTGATGTCGATGATGGCGATTTCCGAGCCGGTATCGACGATGCGCTGCAGCAGCGACTCCATCACCACCTGGGTGCGCTGCGAATCCAGCGTGCCGATCATCGGCAGTGCCAGCACGCCCTCCCACAGCTTGACCACCGGGGTGGACAGCTCCAGCATTTCTTCCTGCTGGCGCACGATGATGTCTTCGCGGGTCTTCTGGAACGCCTTGACGGTGTACAGGCCCAGACGGTCCAGCAGCTCGGACAGCGCCCACAGCTGCTGGCCCAGATCCTCCGGCGCATCGGCATACTCGCGCTGCATCAGCGCAAACAGCACCCGCTTGAGCGAGAAGATGAAGTTGGCGGTTTCCTGCGAATCGAAGCCACGGGTGGCGCGGTCGCGCGAGAGGTTTTCCAGGAAACGACGCACCTCGCTCCAGTCGGCGCTATCCAGGCTGCTGCCGCCGTCCTTCAGGGAAGCGACCAGCAGATGCAAAAAGTCCGCGCTCTGGGTTTCGACGTCCTGCCGGGAAATACGTCCATCGCTGCCCAGGCTGGAGCTCAGCCATGCAGCCAACAACGCCGTTTCCTGGCCACGAATCGCATCGATCGAGCGCTGCTGCAATGCCACCATGAGATCACCCGCCGAGAGTAGAAGAGAGAAGGCTGGGCATGCGGGGCGATGGCGCCCCCTGACTGGCGCGGCGCCCCCACGCCGAAGCGCAGCAGAATAAAGCAATTCAGTTTCGGCAACCAGCGACGAACCTGTAGCGGTCAGTGGAACGTGCAGACAGAGTTTGACATTGCGGCGCACGCGGTGAACGTGAGCGCGACCACGCCTGGAAAGATGCGATGACTGCCGTCCCGTTCCCTTGCCACGGGCGCGACGATTGCAGGCGCGACGGCAGCCGGTTGGCGTCCGCCGCAGGCTCGGCCGTGCATGCAGCCGCCGACCGCTGCGCAACGGGGGTCATGCTTTGCGGGCAGAACGCGCCTGACGCCGCACCATACCTATCGGAACCGCGCATCTCATGGCAGCGGACGCGCCCGCTGCGCCAGCTGGCCCGCTCGTCCACAACCGGCACCGCATGCAACGCGCTGTGCCACCGGCAGGGTGTCTGCGCGGCAGCCGGGCGTGGTCTGATCGCAGCCTGCTTTTTCTCAGGTGGTCGCTCTCCATGTCATCGCTGTTCTCTCCGTATCAACTCAAGGACGTCACGCTGCGCAACCGCATCGCGGTTCCGCCCATGTGCCAGTACACCGCCGTCGACGGCCTCAGCAACGCGTGGCATCAGGTGCACTACGCCAGCATGGCGCGCGGCGGTGCGGGCCTGGTCATCGTCGAAGCCACCGGCGTATCACCGGAAGGACGCATCACCCCCGGGTGCCTGGGCCTGTGGAACGACGCCCAGGCCGAGGGACTGGCGCGCATCGCGGCATCGATCAGCGCTGCCGGCGCCGTGCCGGGCATCCAGATCGGCCACGCCGGCCGCAAGGCCAGTGCCAACCTGCCGTGGGAAGGCGACGACCACATCGCCGACGGCGACCCGCGCGGCTGGGACACCATCTCGCCCTCGGCCATCGCCTTCGGCGGCGGCCTGCCCAAAGTGCCGCGTGAGATGACGCTGGACGACATCGCCCGCGTGCGCGGCGATTTTGTCGCTGCCGCACAGCGCGCGCGCGATGCCGGCTTCCAGTGGCTGGAGCTGCATTTTGCCCATGGCTATCTGGCGCAGAGCTTCTTCTCGGTACACGCCAATCAACGCCAGGATCACTACGGCGGCACGGCCGACAACCGCGCGCGCTTCCTGCTGGAAACGCTGCAGGCCGTGCGTGCAGTCTGGCCGGAACAGCTGCCGCTTACCGCACGCTTTGGCGTGATCGAATTCGATGGCCGCGACGAAGAGACCCTGCAGGAAGCCATCGCACTGACGCGTAACTTCAAGCAAGGCGGCCTGGATCTGCTCAACGTCAGCATTGGCTTCAGCACCCCGACTGCGCAGATTCCATGGGGACCGGCCTTGCTGGCGCCTTACGCCGAACGGGTCAGCCGCGAGGCGCAGCTGCCGGTTGCCTCGTCCTGGAACATCGACGATCCGCTGGAAGCCGACCGCGTCGTCGCCGCCGGACAGATGGAGCTGGTGATGGTCGGCCGCGCGCACCTGGCCAACCCACACTGGCCGTATCACGCCGCACTGGCTCTGGGCGAAGAACGCCCGTCCTGGGTACTGCCGCCTTCGTACGCGCACTGGCTGGAGCGTTACGGCAAGCGCAGCTGATCGGACAGCTGCGATGCACTGCGAGATAGTCGTACAGGCGAATGCTTAGGTCTGCTGCGGGCGCTTACACCGGGTTTCCAGGGATGGATTCCCGGCGCGTCCCGACACTGGATGCGGCGCCGCGCTGCCGACCGACTCCGCAGCCCTGGCAATCTTGTGCAAGACCTCTGCCGGTTCCATGCGAATGCTGCCGAGGGCGCTTGCACGCGTACCGGCGTAGGACACGCCGCAAGTACGTCCCTGTAGGCTCTGGCGCGGCATCCATGCCGCTCAATGTCCCACGCCGGCACGCGCACAAGCACCACCGGTTGTTGTCGGTTGCGGAAAGAAATGCGGAGAGCCTGTTGGGCCGTAGGTGCTTCGGCATGTCGCCATCGCTGACGATGTGGCAGCGGATAGATGGCTTACCGATTTGCATTGGCCACGGACTGCGCAGGCATCCACACGTGCTTTGAAAGCATTGCTTGCCGATCAGCGGTAGCAATCTTGAGAGCGTGGTGCCGCGTCCGGTGGAGGCTCGGTGGCGACATGGATGTCGCCACCGAGCCTCCACGGATGGATTCACGGCGTATCCCGACACTGGATGCGGCGCCGCGCCGCCGAACGACTCCGCGCACCGATCAATCTTACGCACGACATTTACCGGTTCTACGCGAATGCTTCGGTCTACTGCGAGCGCTTGCACGTGTACCGGCGTGGAACACGCCGCAAGTACGTCCATGTAGGCTCCAGCGCGGCATCCATGCCGCTCAAGGTCCCACGCCGGCACGCGTGCAAGCACCACCGGTTGTTGTCGGTTGCTGAAATAAATGCGAACAGCCAGATGGGCTGCACGTTCTTCCGAGCGCCACCATTCCTGACGACATGCCAGCAGTTGGCACGCAAACCACGCATGCCAATCCCGAATGCCCAATCCCCAATCCCGGCGGCAGCAGCGACCGCATCAGCAGCCGCTGCACGACGAGCTTGATCGCCGCCTACAGCCCGTAACGCTCCACTGCGTCCAGATGCGGGCGCGGGTCCTGATCGCAGGCCTCGGCCAGGCGCAGCCAGCACATCGGGTGCGCCCACTGCGCGGTTGTGGCCAGCAGGACGCGATGCAGTTCCAGCGGTGCCACCGCTTCCGGCAGCGCCACGGTGAACAGCACGCCCGGCAGACCCGTGCTCGCATCTTCCGGGTCGAACGCCTCCGCGTGTTCCGGATCGACCACGCGATAGTCGTCGCGGCTATGCAGCCACAGTTTCCAGCCACGCGCTTCGATGTCCTCGCGCAAGGCCTCGATCGCCTGCTCGCCGGGATGCACGCCATCCACCAGCCAGCTGCTGCCGTAACCGCCCGCCTCCAGCACATGCACCTGCGCATAAGTCGGCACGAAGCGCTCGCGCTCGGCCTCGTCCTCCGGCGGCGGATACAACAACTCCGCATCGAACACCACCCAGTCGCCGACATGCTGGCGCCTATGCGCCGGTGCATTTTCGACGATACGCGCGGTGACCGGGCCGGTGCGCCGCGCGTAGTACTCGGCTGCCTCGCCGTCATCCACGCAGCGCACGATCACCCAACCCCAGGTTTCTTCGACCACGCCGCTGGTGCTGCTCAGCTCCATGCCGAGCGCCAGCGCCGAGGTGCGCACTGCGTCCCATTGCTGCGCCGCGCTGGCCGCAGTCATGTGATCCCAATGCGCGGAGCGCGGTTCTTCCATCAACTCGGTCAGCTGTCGATACACCTCGGTGGCATCGGCGAAGCGGCCGGTATTGAGATACATGCGCCCCAGCAAGCCGCGCGCACCGTGCGAGCCGGGCGACAGTTCCAGTAACGCGGTGCAGGCCTGCTCCAGCGCCGGCCAATCGGCCAGCCGCTGGGCCAGCTGCGCCTCGCACCACAGCGCCGCCACCGGCACCAGCGGGCGATACAGCTGCGCCAGCCGGCGCAGGCCGGCCTCGTCGCCACGGCCCAGCAGCAGATTCATCAGACGGAAGGTCGGGCTGGTTTCGCGATCGGCATGCCGCTGCACGAATGACCACAGCAGCGCGATCGCCTCGTCGTCGGCCGCACACGCGCTCAATGCCGACGCCGTGGTGTCCACCAACTCGGCATCGTCGGGTCGCTCGGCCACTGCCTGCAGCAACCACTGCGCCTCGCGCTCGGGGTTACGCGCCACGTCTTCGCCCTGCGCGTCCAGCCATGCCAGCAACTGCTCGGCGGGTACCGGCGCCGGCTCGCCGGCCGGTGCGGTTTCGATGCGCACGGCCAGACCGTCCAGCAATTGCGTGGCGCCCCGGTCCTGGCGCAACTTGGGCACGTGCGCACGCGCAAGCGCCAGGTGGCGGCGTGCGGTCCACACCGCGCCACGCTGCAAGGCCAGCCCGATCGCCATCTCGGCCGCCTCGATCAGGATGCGATGCGCACCGACCTGCGCGTAATGATCGAGCATCACCTGCAGGCGGCTGCCCAGATCCCAGGTATTGCGCTCGGGCTGGCGCGATACCAGCACCACCACCGCACGCAACCAGTGCAGGCGGTAGCGCGGCGCGACCTCGCGCCACGGCAGAAACGCTTCCAGCGCTTCGTCGTCGCGATTCAACATCGCCAAGGCGCGGGCTTTCTGCAAACGCCGCGGCTGACTGCAGTTGGCCCACTCCGCGCCTTCGCGCGCGGCCTCGCGCTCGCGCTGCTCGATCAGTGCCAGCGCGTCTTCCGCGCGGCCCAGCGAGAGCAGGATCGAGATGCGCATGTCCGGCACGCCGTCGTAGATCTGACCGCCATGCGCAACAATGGTCTGCGATTGCTGGTCCAGATAACTCAGCGCCGCCTCGCCGCGTCCGTCGTCGAGCAAGGCATCGGCTTTTTCGCAGCTCAGGCATTGGTAGCACGACCAGCTCGGATCGATGCGGCCCAGCGTTTCCTCGCACACCTCGATGCGCTCTTCCACCCAGCCCGGACCGTCGATGTTGGCGTAGCACGCGGCCAGATCCTGGGTCACGCACACCGACTGCGGGCACTCCACCGCATCGGGGCGGTGCGCACGCTCGAACAGCGTCACCGCATCGCTCAGCGCACGCTCGCCCTCGCACAGGTTGCCGACCCGGTTGCGCATTTCCCAATGCCCGACGAACACCTCCAGCCACGGATTGGCCAGCGTCTTGCCCAGCGCACGCGCCTCGGGCAACAGCGCTTCGGCACGTTCGATCTGCAGGTCGCAGATATGGTCGGTCAGGCGCGTCAGCAGTTGCGCATTCTGCGGCTGCCCGGCTTCGCCCAGATCGTCCTGCAGCTTCTCCACCCAGTTCCAGATTTCCATCGTGTTGCTCCTTCGATGCGGCGCTCAGCGTGCCAGCAATTGGGTCACGGCCTCGGCAAGATCGCCGAAGGCCCGATTCAAATCCGATCCGCCCGATGCGTTGGCACCGGGCTGCGGCTGGGTGCGCCCCTGCGCCGACACGATCACCTTCAGTGAGCGCAGCAGCCGTGCCGCCACCGCCGCCTGCGGATTGCCGGCGCGTTGCGCCGCCAGCAGCGCCTGCAATGCCGGGTTATCGAGATTCAGGTACAGCCGCTGGGTCTGGCGTGCTTCGATCCCCGCCGTGAACTGCCGGGCCAGCCGCAGCGCAGCGGTGGACACCCGCTTGTCGTTCTCGTCCTGCTCCAGGCGGCGTTTCAGTTCGGCCTCGCGGTCGGGCACCACCACCAACGGCAATGCCTCGGGGCTGAAACGCGCCGGCACCAGCGCTTCGCCATCGCCCAGATGCTGTTCCAGCCAGGCCAGTTCGTCGGCCGGCAGCGTGTCCAGCTGGAACAGCTGCCGGTTGCCCTGCTCGGTGCCCAGCTCGACCAGGCGCACGCCCTTGGCCTGCGTCCAGCGGCGCAGGAACGGCACCACCGCATAGCGATTTCCGTAGGCCACCGGCACGCCCATCGCGCGGAACAGCATTTCTTCGAAACCGCTGTCGCTGTCCAGGATCACGTGCACCGCACCACGCGCCGGCAACTGCTGCGCCGGCAGGTCGCCCTGCGAGGTCGGCACCCGCACGTGTTCCATCAGCAACTCGAACAGACGCTCGTCGCATAAGGCAGCGCCCAGCAATGCCTCGTTGTGCCGCAGCAGGATGCGCCGCCAGGCTTCCGGCTGCTGACGCGCCACATCGGCCAGGCCCTGCACCAGCGCCTCGGACAACGCGTGCTGCACGGCCGCGTAGGTGGCATCGCGCTGCAGGTCTTCGCGGCTGGCGGTGGGCGTCAAGCGGTTGGATTCGATCACGCCCCCGATAAAGCCCGCCCACGGCGGCAGCAGTTCGCGTGCGTTGTCGTCCAGCAGCATGCCGCGCAGGAACACCGACAGATTGCGGTTGTCGCTGGTGCCGTAGGTGGCTCCGTCCTGCACCCACAGCAGGCCGACCGCATCGCTGCCCTCCTCCGCGCGCACCGGCATGCAGCACAAGGGTTCGAAGTTACGCTCGAAACGCGCAGCAAACTCGCGTTGGCGCCGCCAGGCCTGCACCGGATGCAACGGCACCGCATCGTGCATGCGCCACGGCGGCGGCTCGGGGTTGATCGCCTGGGTATCGGAGCCGATCCAGATCGGCTCGCGCAGCAGCGCGCAATAGCGCGACAGGATCTCGCGCAGCCGTGCTTCCTGGGCCAACAACAGATAGTCCTGGTGCAGTTCCAGCACCACTTCCGTCCCGACCTGCGCACGCGCCGGGATCGGGCTCACCGTGTATTGCTCGGCATTGCTGGAGATATAGCAATGCCCCAGCGTCGGGCTCTGGTAGGAGGTGGTGCGCACGGTGACGCGGCGCGCCAGCACGAAGGCCGACAGAAAGCCCAGCCCGAACATGCCGATCAGGCCGCTGTCCTCATGCCCGCCCTGACGCAGGCCACGCGTATACCCCACGCCGACCGTGGCCAGGTAATCGTGGATCTCCTGCTGGGTCAGCCCGGCGCCGGTGTCGATGATGCGCACGATTCCCTGGGCAGCGTCGGCATGCACTTCGATGCGCGATTCGCCTTGCCAGTCGGGTTGTTCCAGCCGGCGACGCAGGATCGAGTCGTGCGCGTTCTGCACCAGCTCGCGCAGCGCGACCACCGGCGTGGAATACAGATGCTTGCTGAGGACGGACATCAGTCCGTTGAGATCGACGCCTGCACGGCGGATCTGGGAGGCGTCCGTCGCCTCGGAGGTGTGATCTTGCATGATCGTTCGTCGTTTCCTTGGCGGCCACGCCCATCCTCGGACGCGCCTTCCTGGGTGGCAGTGCGAGCCGAACAGGATAGCCGCAAGCCACGTCGTACGCACGCGCGCCGCACTCTCACGGCTTCCAATGGCTGGCCCGCCGTTCGGTCGCCACTGCAGCACGGCCTTCGGAAACGACACGCCACGGCCTGCATCGACGCCCGGCCGTGGCGCGCAACGGCCTAGCGCTGCAGGGTTTCCATCGGTGCCTCATTGAAGTGCTGGCGATAGCCCTTGGCCAGCGCCGAGCGGCTGCCCACGCCCCAGCGGCTGGCCGCCTGCAGCACGCTGCCGCAGCCGCCTTCGGCCAGCAGTTCGTCGCGAATGCTCTGCATCCGGTAACGACGCAACACCTGGGTCGGCGACAGCCCGGTAGCGGACTTGAACGCCTGCTGCAGGGCGCGCCCGGTGACGCCGATCTGCGCGGCCACCTCGTTGATCGACAGATCTGAGCGGTGCGCATTGGTGATCATGTAGGCGTAGGCGCGCCGGTACTTGGCCGGCAGCCGCGCGGAGATGTCGTCGCTGACATGCGCCGGGGTGCCGCTTTCCAGCAGCCGCGGCGCCTGTACCTCGCTGCGCAGGCACTGCACCGCACCCAGCGCATAGCGGTTGTACAGCAGCAGTGCCTGCTCGGTCTTGCCCAGCGCCTGGCTGATCTTGGCCTGGCAATACTCGAACTCCAGATTCCAGCGCGGCGCATGGTGCCGGCCGGCGCCGGCCAGGGCGCGCTCTGCCAGATCGGCACGTCCCACTGCCAATGCGGCAAGCGCCAGCTCCACCTGCGCGTCCTGCCGGGCGCAGGGCGGGCAACCGGTGGCGGCGGCCGGCAGCGCATCGATCTGCGCATCGAAACCGAAGGTGTCGCCACCGGCGATGCGCAGCAGATTGCGCACGTGGCGCATGCGCTGTGCGAGCACCGGCATGCTCTCGGCCAGGTCGGCGATGCAGGCGCGTAGCTCGTTGGGCTCGAACGCGTGCGCAGCATCCTCCTGGCGCAGCGTGGCCTGCCAGAACACGTGGTCGCTCATCCGGTCGGCGCGCCGGATGCGCAACTGCGCAATCATGTCCAGGCGCAGCGCAGTGGCGACGCGCAGCCACTCGGTTGCGCCGCTGTCCAGGTCCGCCAGCACGTCGTTGGCACGCTCCAGCGTCTGCAGTGCCAGCGTGCTCTGGCCCAGGTGGAAGTGGGTCAGCGCCTTGCCCAGCAGACTTTCCCCGCACAGGCAGGCCGGCGTCTCGCGGTCCATCGCCAGCTGTGCGAAGCAGTTCAATGCAGCGCTCAGGCGGCGCTGGCTCAGCATCAACCAGGCGGTATTGCGGCAGGACAGCAGCCGCAGTTGGCGCTGGTGCCCGCGCATCGCCTTCAAGGCGTGGCGGTAGGCATCTTCGGCCTCCTCCTGGTATTCGAGGATCAACAAGGCGTCGCCGCTGGCGCCGAGCAGGCCGACTTCATCGTCGGCGCCATCCGCGGCGGCCTGGCCATCACGGCGTTGTTGAAGATGTTGCAGACCTTGCGGCCAGGCACCAACCAGCATCCTGCTTGTATAGGTAGGAAGACGGTCTGCGTACGACAACGCAGAGATTGCCGCGAAGTAGGTTGAAAGGATCATGCCGGGCTCTCTCATAGGGGGATGAGCAAAAACAACAATGCGCCGGTCTGGCTGGCGCAACCGATTGTATGCAGCGGATCCAATGGAATTTCTCACTCCAAGGCACTAAGAAAATCAAAAAACCTCACTCTGTCTCCTGCCAACCCAGTTATGCGGCATGCAGATAAAGGGCACTTTTTGCATACCGCCGGCGCTGTCGTGCATAGGACATTGCACGCCATGCGAAACCGTATTGAAGACAGGACGGCAGCCGGAGAAGATTGGCAGGGCCAACCAAATCCCATGCCTTGCGTCGGCTTCACTGATGTCCCGGCATGACGTTGCAATGGCCGCATGCGCGGTACTTCAGTAAATGAAAGATGCGCGTCAAACGATGGCCGCGCCGTTGCGCTGCATCGGCGGATCGCTCAGATATTCCATGTGCGCTGCAAGCACATGCAAATCGCAATACCGTGGTATAGACCTGGACGCGAAATGGAATGGATTCCGCGACCGCGCCCGTCGTCTCGCCGCGTCGACCGACTGCGCGTTGCGCAATGTCGGAATTTTGTTAGTTACTGACGACGCATGCCCTGGATGTAAGAGCTGCTTTACGCCTAGATGAGCGTACGTTAAAGCCGGCCTACCCAAAGCCGAAGAAAAGTACGCAGCAGTGAAACTTTCTGGCTCGGCAATGGTACATACCATTCGTCCGACCCCAGGTCGGATCCCCTGGCAGCCGAAGGCGATGGCGATGCACTTATCTCTACATGTGGGTTTTGTATTGACGCCTGCTGTCCGCAACAGGCATCCGACGTACGCCTGGTACGTGTGCAGACATGGGAAGGCCGGCTGATGCACGGCAACCTTCCCGGCAAGCACGGATCGGCTTTCCTGTTGACGCAGGACGCGCGTCTGGCATCGCAGGTCAACGCGAGCCTCGCACCGCTGGCCCCGAGTTTTGCGGTGTTTTCCGATGAACTCGAACTTCTGCGCTCGCTGCGGCATTCCCCTTACGAGCTGTTGATCTTCGATGCGACCTGCGTCGCGTCGGACGACAGCTCGCTGCTGGCCTGGCAACGCTGCCACAGCGGCCATCCCACGCCGCTGATCGTGCTGGGGCGTTTCGACTGTGCCCACGACATCCTGGCCTGGTACCGCGCCGGCGCACACGATGTGCTCGCCCTACCCTTCAATTCGCACGAGCTGCATGTGCGCGCAGCATTGGCGCTGTCGCCGGTGGCCGAGGCGTGCCCCGAGAGCCAACAGCTGAGTGTGGGCCCCTACCAGCTGATCCGCGACGAAAATACCGTATACCTGCACGGCAAGCCGATCGTGTTGACCGCACGCGAGTTCTCGATCGCCTGGCTGCTGTTTTCCAGCCCCGGTGTGTGTTTCCGCCGCTGCCAGTTGGCCAAGGCGGTGTGGGGTAGCCACACCGAGTTCACCGACCGCACGATGGAGCAACACATCTACAAGCTGCGCAAGAAGCTGCAGCTGTGCAATCACAGCGGCGTGGTGCGCATCAGAACCGTGTATTCGCATGGGTACAAGCTGGAACTTGCCCTGCAGGACAAGGACGCACCGACGCCCGGCAAGGTGGTCAGCCCCAGCACCGGCCATCATGCTGCGGCCTGTTGACCGATGCGGCCCTGCAAGAGCGAAGCGCGGCGACTTGCGCTTGCTATCTGCTACCGGCGCCTGCATGGCAGTGAATCGGCCGTTGCCGTGCGTTGAGCTGGTCAGGCATTAACTGGCAGAGCTTGTTCGCCGGCTCCATGTCGAGTGGAAACGCACCCAGTTAATAGTTCAATAATGTATTGAATATACAAATAGAGCTTGGCGCATTGCCGGCCGACTGCTTCCTACACCCTGGCAGGACGTCCAAGTTTTTGCCGGCAGTTGAAGAACGCATCAATCGAGCCGAATCCGGCACTCAAACGCACGCGTGTTGTTGGTCAGCCTGCGCCAACCGTACATCTCCAGAAACGACAATGGCGCGGAGAAGTCTCCGCGCCATTGTTCGATCAGGCCTTGCACCCGCTTACTGCTTGGGATTCTCGCCGTACTCGTTCGGGCCGGGCGTACCTTCCAGGCACATGAAGACCAGCACGATGAAGCCGCCCACATAAGGCACCAGGCTGATCAGATAGAACCAGCCCGACTTGCCCTGGTCGTGCAAGCGACGCACGGTCACTGCAATGCTCGGCACAATCAATGCCAGCACCACGATCCCCATGACGGCAGCAACCAGCCATGCCAGTGCACCAGGACCGTTCTCGCCGCCCATCAGTGCAGCCGCGATGCCGAACAGGCCGCCCAACACCAGCAGGACGATCGCCTGCAGCAGCATGAACATCCAATATTCCTTGCGGCGCGAGCGGCCATTGAAGTCGGCGTAGCGCTTGAGTGGCAACAACATCCATTCCATCGTGTTTCTCCTGATAACGCGCAGTGAGCGCTGTCCGTGATCCGGTGCACAGTGCAACGGGCCGCGCATGTTGCCATAGCCGCCCTGCGCTGAAAACGTTTTCTTATCGACGAATGGCAGATCGCGACCTGCTGGCCGACGGACGGTCACCGGAGCTGGCGACAGCCAGCCCGAAACTTCATTGATGTCATTCCGGCATGGCGCAGGCGGCCATGTCGCCCACTACATGGGGGTGCGGGGTCAGCTCATCGCGTGCAGAGCGACGCCTGTGCCGACAGTCGCTCCCCCTACCGCACCGGCATCACTCGGCGGCCGCTTCCAGCGCCTGGCTCAGCCGCTCCACCGCAACGATCTCCATGCCCTTGATGCTGGTGGTCTTGGGCGCGTTGGCCTTGGGCACGATCGCGCGCTTGAAGCCGTGGGTGGCGGCCTCTTTCAGACGGTCCTCGCCGTTGGGCACCGGCCGGATCTCGCCGGACAGCCCCACCTCGCCAAAGGCGATGGTCTTCTCGGACAGCGGCCGATCGCGCAGCGAGGACAACACCGCCAGCAGCACCGGTAGGTCGGCAGCGGTTTCCTGCACACGGATGCCGCCGACCACATTGACGAACACGTCCTGGTCGCCCACCACGATGCCGCCATGGCGGTGCAGCACCGCCAGCAGCATCGCCAGCCGGTTCTGCTCCAAACCCACCGCCACGCGCCGCGGATTGGACAGCGGCGAGGCGTCCACCAGCGCCTGCACCTCCACCATCAGCGGCCGGGTGCCTTCGCGGGTGACCATCACGCAGCTGCCCGGTTGCTGGGTGCTGCCACCGGACAGGAAGATCGCCGACGGATTGGAGACCTCCTTGAGGCCCTTCTCGCCCATCGCGAACACGCCCAGCTCGTTGACCGCACCGAAGCGGTTCTTGAACGCGCGCAACAGCCGGAACCGGCTGCCGCTCTCGCCTTCGAAGTACAGCACCGCATCGACCATATGCTCGAGCACGCGCGGGCCGGCGATGCCGCCTTCCTTGGTCACATGGCCGACCAGGAACACCGCGGTGCCGGTCTCCTTGGCATAGCGCACCAGCCGCGCCGCGCTCTCGCGTACCTGGCTGACCGAGCCCGGCGCTGCGGTCAGCGATTCGGTCCACAGCGTCTGCACCGAGTCGGCCACGATCAGCTTCGGCCGCGCCACGCTGGCATGCTGCAGGATGTTTTCGATGCCGGTTTCGGCCAGCGCGTTCAGGCCCTCCAACGGCAGATCCAGCCGCACCGCGCGCCCGGCCACCTGCGCCAGCGATTCCTCGCCGGTGACGTACAGCACCGGCAGCGTGCTGGCCATGCTCGCCAGCGCCTGCAGCAACAGCGTCGACTTGCCGATGCCGGGATCGCCACCGATCAGCACCACCGCACCTTCGACCAGGCCGCCGCCCAGCACCCGATCGAACTCGCCAATGCCGGTGGACACGCGCGCCTGCTCTGACTGCTGCACGTCCTTGAGCGCGGTGATCTTGGGCGCCTCGGCCTTGCCGGCCCAGCCGCTACGCCGCGATGCCGCAGGCGAGGCTTTGCCGCCGGGCGTGGCGCTTTCGAGCACGATCTCGCTGAGCGTGTTCCAGACCCCGCACTCGGTGCATTGCCCCTGCCACTTGTTGTATTCGGCGCCGCACTCGCCGCAGACATAGGCCGTTTTCGCCTTCGCCATCGTCAGTTAACCAATCGCTTCTGGAGCGACAGGATAGTCGGCGTCGGTCTCAGGATGCGCGACGCTGGCTCGGGAGTCGGGAGTCGGGAGTCGGGAATCGGGAATCGGGAATCGGGAATCGGGAATCGGCCAGGCTGCGGCGGCGCTGGAATGGATGCAACCGCGCATTCCTGCTGCTGCGTTTTCACTCCGACATCGATGGCGCCGAGCGTTTGGCTGGCGCGCTGTCTTCTGCTCGGTCGGCATCGGTACCGACCAGAACCAGCGTCTGGAGCCGCATGATCGATCGCAGCCGGTCATGCAGCTCCAGGTCTTGCCATTGCCCGCTTCAACGGCTGTGAGCGGGCGGCTGCCGCTCAGCGCGGCTTGTACAACTCGCTCAGGCGATCCGGCTTGCCGGGGATGCGTTCCAGATGCGGATACAGCAGGCCGCCGTGGTAATCGATGCGCACGGTGTCGTAGCGGTCCAGGCGCTTGACCAGCAGTTCGATCGGCGCGGTGGTGCCCTTGGCCGCCTTGATCGCGTCCTTGATCACCTCACTGCTGAAGGCGCGGCCGTTGACCGCCACGATGGTGTTGCCGGCGATCAGGCCGGCATTGAAGGCCGGGCCGTCCCACAGCACATCGCTGATATCGCCAGAGGCCTTCAGGGACACGCCAAGCGAATAGGTCAGGCTGGCGTCCTTGTCGTCGCTCTCGTCGGCCTTGGTCGCCAGGTTCGGCTCCTCGTTATAGACCAGCTTCCAGCCGTTGGCTTCGATACCGCCGTTCAAGGAGCCATGCCCGTCCATGCGGCTACGCAACAGGCTCGCCCAGTCGTAGGCGGCGATGCCATTGAGCGTGGCGACGATGTCGTCGAAGGTGTACGGGTTGACGTCCCAGTCGCCGTTCTTCATGCCGAAGAAGGCCTTGCCGAAATCGTCGATGGAACGCTTGTTGTTGGTCAGCGCGCGCAGCTTGCTGTCCACTTCCAGCCACATCATCTGGCCGCCGGAGTAATAGTCTTCGGCCATCTGATAGCTACGGTAGGCCTTGGGCCGGCGCATCGACATGGTCGGGTCGTTGGTGGTGTCCTGCACGGTGCGCCAGGCCATGCCGGGGCGACCACGCTCGTAGTTCGCCGCCACGCCGGCCAGCATCTCGCGCGCCTGATCCTGCGTCCACAGGCCCGAACGCGCAGCCATCACTTCGCCCCAGAACTGGGTCTGGCCTTCGTACAGCCACAGCAGGCTGTCACCCATCGGCACGTTGAAATTGGGCGTGGCCAGGTCGGCGCCACGGCGGTACTTGCCGTTCCAGGAATGGTTGAACTCGTGCGCGAGCAGGTCGCGGCCGGTCCAGCTCTTGTCCCACTCGGTGAAGTAGGTCGGCACGCCGCTGTTTTCGCTGGAGCGATGGTGCTCCAGGCCGATGCCGCCCAACTTCTTGGTCAGCGCCAGCAGGAATTCGTAGTGGTCGAAATGCCGCGCGCCGTAGAGCTTGTCCATCTGCTGCACCAGCGATGCATGCGCCTTGATCTGCTCGGGCTTGGCCTCCAGCGACTTGGCTTCGTCGGCGAACACGTTGAGGTAGACCGGCTGCTTGCCGCCGCTCAGCTCCACCCGCTTGTAGTACTTGCCGGCGAACATCGGCGAGTCGACCAGATCGTCGAAGTCGATCGGCTTGAAGGTCACCGTGTCGCCAACCCGGCGGTCGGTCTCCAGTGCCGTGGCATAGCTCCAGCCGGCTGGCAGCGTGACGCTGGCCTGGGCCTTGATGTTGCGTGCGAAGACGCCGGCCGGATACAGCGCCGTGGTGTTCCACTGCAGGTTGAGCATCTCCGGGGTCATCATCACCCGGCCCTGGTTGGGGGCCTGCGGCGAGAGGAACTTGAACTCGGCCACCAGCTCGCTGGCGCCCTGCGGCACGTCCACGGTGAAGGCATACACATCGAACTGGTCGCGCTTCCACGGCACCACCTTGCCATCGACCTTGATCACCAGACCGGCGAGCTTGTCGATCGGCCCGGTCGGCGAGTGATTGCCGGGAATCCACTGCGGATACAGCAGCGTCATCGGGCCCGGCCGGGCCGGCATGGTGGTTTTGACCTTGAAGATGCGATGGGCCAGATCGGTGGCATCGACGTCGATCTTCAAAGTGCCGTCGAACGGCACGTCCTGCGGCGCGGCAGTTTGTGCGGCCGCAGGCAACGACAGTGCCGCCAGCAACGACACGGACAACAAGGTGGGGATCTTCATCGCAACTCCGCAGGGACCTGGAACAGGCAAGCCCACGATGCTAAGCGCCTGCCCGCGCTTCCCCGTATGCCATAGGTCATGCTGCGCAGCGATTCACACACAAAAAAACCGCCGGTGACCCGGCGGCTTTTTGTCCAGCATGCTTGGATCCGGCGTGCCGTGATCCGGCACAGCGCCGTCTCAATGCATCATGTTGACGTTCATGTTGTGCAGCACCCACAGCGAGCCGACGATCACGATGCCGATGATCAGCAGCGAGAACAGGCCCACCTGCACGTTAGAGCGCTGCTCGGGCGAGCGATCCATATGCAGGAAGTACACCATGTGCACCAGCATCTGCACCGCCGCCATCAGCGAGATCACGATAACGGTGACGCCCTTGGAGAACGCCCCGCTCATCACCATCGCAAACGGGATGACGGTGAGGATCACGGCCATCACAAAGCCGATCAGGTAGGACTTCAGGCCGCCGGCATGTGCGTCGGCAGCGGTTTCATGCGCGTGGTGATTGGCCATTACAGCGCTCCCAGCAGGTAGACGACGGTGAACACACCGATCCAGATGATGTCCAGGAAATGCCAGAACAGGCTCAGGCAGGCCAGACGCGTGCTGTTGCGCGGGGTCAGGCCGTTCTTGGAGATCTGGATCACCAGCACTGCCATCCACAACAGACCGGAGGCCACGTGCAGGCCGTGCGTGCCCACCAGGGTGAAGAAGGCCGACAGGAACGCGCTGCGCCCCGGACCCGCCCCTTCATGGATCAGGTGGTTGAACTCCCACACTTCCATGCACAGGAAGCCGATACCCAGCAGTGCGGTGACGCCCAGCCAGGCGTACAGCCCGGTCATGCTGCGCTTGTGCGCGGAGATCATCGCAACGCCGAAGCTCAGGCTGCTGAACAACAGCAGGAAGGTTTCCACCAGCACGAACTTCAGGTCGAACAGCTCCTTGGCGGTCGGTCCGTCCACCGTGGCGCCCGAGAGCACCGCATAGGTGGCGAACAGGCCGGCGAACAGCAGGCAGTCGCTCATCAGGTAGACCCAGAACCCGAAGACGGTGTTGCCACCGGCGTCGTGATGTTCGTGGTCGTCGTGGCCGCCCGCGTGGGCGGCGTGGTCAAGCGTGGTCGAGGAAGACATGGTCATACCACCTTCGCGGCCTGCGCCGCATGTTGCTGTTCGAGCAGGGCAAAGCGCGCGTTTTCGATGCGCTCCACTTCGTCGGCCGGCACCCAGTAATCGATGTCGTCATCGAAGGTGCGCGCGATGAAGCTGCCGATCATGCCGACCAGGCCGATGATGGCCAGCCACCAGATGTGCCAGATCAGACCGAAGCCCATCAGCACGCTGAAGGCACCGATATACACACCTGCCCCGGTGTTGCGCGGCATGTGGATCGCCTCGTACTTGGACGGACGCACCCAGCCCTTGCCGTTTTGCTTGTCGGCCCAGAACTGATCGCGGTCGTCGATGTGCGGCAGCACGGCGAAGTTGTAGAACGGCGGCGGCGAAGAGGTGGCCCACTCCAGCGTACGGCCATCCCACGGATCGCCCGTGTAGTCCATGTGCTCCTTGCGCTTCCACACGCTGTAACCGATCTGCACCAGGTTCAGGAAGATACCCAGGCCGATGATCGCAGCACCGGCCGCAGCGACGTACAGCCACGGCGCCCACTCGGGGTGGTTGTAGGTGTTCATGCGACGGGTCATGCCCATGAAGCCGAGCACGTACAGCGGCATGAAGGCCACGAAGAAGCCGATGATCCAGCACCAGAACGAGGCCTTACCGATCTTCTCGTTGAGCTTGAAGCCGAACGCCTTCGGGAACCAGTAGGTCAGGCCGGCCAGGTAGCCGAACACCACGCCGCCGATGATCACGTTATGGAAGTGCGCGATCAGGAACAGGCTGTTGTGCAGCACGAAGTCCACGGCCGGAATCGCCAGCATCACGCCGGTCATGCCGCCGATGGTGAAGGTGATGATGAAGCCGATCGTCCACAGCACCGGCGAGGTCATGTGCACACGACCGCGGAACATGGTGAACAGCCAGTTGAAGATCTTCACGCCGGTCGGGATCGAGATGATCATCGTCGTGATGCCGAAGAAGGCATTGACGTTGGCACCCGAGCCCATGGTGAAGAAGTGATGCAACCACACCACGAACGACAGCACGCCGATGCACGAGGTGGCGTAGACCATCGAGGTGTAGCCGAACAGGCGCTTGCGGCTGTAGGTCGCGATCAGCTCGGAGAAGATGCCGAACGCCGGCAGGATCAGGATATAGACTTCCGGGTGACCCCAGATCCAGATCAGGTTGACGTACATCATGGCGTTGCCGCCACCGTCGTTGGTGAAGAAGTGCGTGCCCAGGTAACGGTCGGCACCCAGCAGCGCCAGCGCCACGGTCAGGATCGGGAATGCGGCGATGATCAGGATGTTGGTGATCAGCGCGGTCCAGGTGAAGATCGGCATGCGCATCAGGGTCATGCCCGGTGCGCGCATCCGCATGATCGTCACGAAGAAGTTGATGCCGGTCAACAGGGTGCCCAGGCCTGAGACCTGCAACGCCCAGATGTAGTAGTCGACACCTACGCCCGGACTGTATTCCAGCCCCGACAACGGCGGGTAGGCCAGCCAGCCGGTCTGCGCGAATTCGCCGACACCCAGCGAGATGTTGATCAGCGCCGCACCGGCCACGAACAGCCAGAAGCTCAGCGAGTTCAGGAACGGGAACGCCACGTCGCGTGCGCCGATCTGCAGCGGCACGATCAGGTTCAACAGGCCAGTCATGAACGGCATGGCCATGAAGAAGATCATGATCACGCCGTGCGCGGTGAAGATCTGGTCGTAGTGGTGCGGCGGCAGCACACCTTCGCCGCCGTTACCCGCCAGCGCCTGCTGGGTGCGCATCATCGCCGCATCGGCGAAGCCGCGCAGCAACATGACCAGCGCCACGATGATGTACATCACACCGATGCGCTTGTGATCCACCGAGGTGAACCACTCGTTCCACAGGTAGCCCCACAGCTTGTACTTGGTGATGGCGCCCGCGATGAGCAGGCCGAGCAGGCCAGCACCACCGAGTGCGACCATGATGATCGGCTCGTGGTACGGAACCGCCTCGATCGTAAGTTTGCCTAGCATCACTTGTCTCCAGAAGTGCACATGGCAACCGGCTCTGCAGCCGCTGCCTGATGGTCGCCATGGCCTTTGTTATGGCCCGGACCATTCATGTATTTGTCGACGAGCGAGCGGAACATGCCGTCCTGCACCGACGAGTAGTAGGTGACCGGATACTGTTCCTTGTCGTTGCGATTGGCGGCCAGCACCTGGTACTCGGCGGCGTTCAACGCGGTCGGCGATGCCTTGACCTTGGCCACCCACGCATCGAAGCCGGCCTGATCGACCGCATGCGCCTTGAAGCTCATCTTCGAGAAGCCGTGACCGCTGTAGTTGGTCGACAGGCCGAAGTATTCGCCCGGCTCGTTGGCCACCAGGTGCAGCTTGGTTTCCATGCCGGCCATCGCGTAGATCATCGTGCCCAGGTGCGGGATGAAGAACGAGTTCATCACCGTATCGGAGGTGATCTTGAAGTTCAGCGGCGTATGCACCGGGAACGCGATCTCGTTGACCGTGGCGATGTTCTGGTCCGGATAGATGAACATCCACTTCCAGTCCAGCGACACCGCTTCGATGGTGATCGGCTTGACGTCCGAATCCAGCGGCCGGTACGGGTCCAGCGCATGCGAGGAGCGCCAGGTCAGCACCGCCAGCACCAGGATGATCACGCACGGGATCGACCACACCACCACTTCGATGGCGGTGGAGTGCGACCAGTCCGGCTCGTAGCGCGCCTTCGTGTTGGACGCGCGGTATTTCCACGCGAACGCAATCGTCATCACGATCACCGGGATGACCACGATCAGCATCAGCACGACCGAGGTGATCAGCAGCTGCTTCTCGTCGTGGCCGATCTGGCCTTTCGGATTGAGAATGGCCGAGTTGCAGCCTGCCAACAGCAGGAACGGCAGCATCAGGCCTGGACGAAGTACACGCCCGAGATGTTTCAACGGAATCATCGGTCGATCCAAGTGCGAAGGAACGCCAGCCTCGTTCGTCGTATCCATGTGGACTCGTCCTGACGGCGCGCTTCCCGGGGGAAGGCAGCCACGCAGACCGAAGACACGAGTTAGCTCCCTGATTTTAGACTTTGCTGCACCTGCACGAAACCCATCGGCAATGATCTGCCGCAATTAATGCGCGCAAAACTGTGCGACATGTTGTCGCAGCGCTGCGCAGGGCGGAAAAGATGCGGTTGCGGCCATCGATTGCGGCCTGTGTGATGTGCGGCGTATATGGCGGCGCAGTGCCGGGATGTGCGTGATCGGCCCAAAACGCAACTGGGCCGACCAATGGTCGACCCAGTACTGAAGCGATGGTGCCGGAAATAGGAATCGAACCTACGACCTACGCATTACGAATGCGCCGCTCTACCAACTGAGCTATTCCGGCGAGCCGTGAATTGTAGGAGCGGAGCCGGTGCCGGGTCAATCGCCACCAGGCGGAGGACGGCATGTCCGGCGCCGGACGCGGGCTGTGGCTGGCCGATATGGCCACCTGCAGCGGTGAGGCACACCAACTTGCTGCAGGCAGTCGACGCCGGCTCAGCCAGTCCGGCGTGCCCGGCGTCAGCTGACCAGACGCAACCGCAGTTCCTTGGGCAGCGCGAACACCATCGATTCCGGCTCGCCCTCCAGCTCGGACACACTTTCGGCCCCCAGCTCGCGCAACCGCGCCAGCACGCCATCGACCAGCACCTGGGGTGCGGAGGCGCCGGCGGTCAGGCCGATGTGCTGCTTGCCGACGATCCAGGCCGGGTCGATCTCGCCGGCGTTGTCGATCAGGTAGGACTCCACCCCGTCGCGCCGGGCCAGCTCGCTGAGACGATTGGAATTAGAGCTGTTGGGCGACCCGACCACCAGCACCAGATCGCATTGGCGCGCCAGATCGCGCACCGCATCCTGGCGGTTCTGGGTGGCGTAGCAGATGTCGTCGTGGCGCGGCCCCTGCATCGCCGGGTAGCGCGCACGCAGGGCCTCGATGATGCCCATGGTGTCGTCCACCGACAGCGTGGTCTGGGTGGTGTAGGCAAGGTTCTCCGGCTGGCGGATCTGCAGCGTGGCGACCTGTTCGATATCCTCGACCAGATAGATCGTGCCCGGGCCGCGTTCGCGGCTCCACTGCCCCATGGTGCCTTCCACTTCCGGATGCCCGGCGTGGCCGATCAGCACCACGTCGCGGCCAGCGCGGCAATGCCGCGCCACCTCGAAATGCACCTTGGTCACCAGCGGGCAGGTCGCGTCGAACACCTTGAGCCCGCGGCGCTCGGCCTCCTGACGCACCGCCTGCGAGACGCCGTGTGCGCTGAAGATCACCGTGGCGTTGTCGGGCACCTCGTCCAGTTCCTCGACGAAGACCGCGCCGCGCTGTTTGAGGTCGTCGACCACGAAACGGTTGTGCACCACTTCATGGCGCACATAGATCGGCGCGCCCAGCGTTTCGATCGCACGCTTGACGATCTCGATCGCACGGTCGACGCCGGCACAGAAACCACGGGGATTGGCGAGCAGGACATCCATGGCGGGCATTCTACGGGAATGGGGACTGGAGGATGGGACCGGGCGGCGCCGGTGCGCCGCGACTTCAGCGTCGATTCCCGATTTCCGACTTCTGCTTGCCGGCCGTGTCGAACAGACCGAATACCGCAATCCCGATGGCGCCGCCCACGATCGCCGAGTCGGCGATGTTGAACGCCGGCCAGGTATGGGTGCCGATGTACCACTGGATGAAATCGACCACGTGGCCGTGCATCAGGCGGTCGATCACGTTGCCGATCGCCCCGCCGATCACCAGCGCATACGGCAGCGCGCTGCGCCAATGCCCACGCGCGGTGCGCGACAGCCAGAACGCCAGCAGGCCGCTGATGCCCACCGCCAACGCGGTGAAGAACCACAGCTGCCAGCCGCCGGCATCGCTCAGGAAGCTGAAGGCCGCGCCGGTGTTGTAGGTGCGGTACCAGTTCCAGAAGCCGTCGATCACCGGCACCGGGGTGTATTCGGGCAGGCTGGACAGCACCCAGGCCTTGCTCCACTGGTCCAGCCCCACCACGAGTGCCGACAGCAGCAACCAGATCAGGGCGGAGGGTTTGGGGCGTTGACTCATGTCGAAAGGTCGCAGTTGGTGGTGACTTCTCCGACGTCGGAGAAGATGCCTGGATGGCGATAGGTGATGGCGGTGGCAGATGAAGCTGACGAAAGCGGGATGACAGGCAGGCAAGGATGGCATGGGCACCGGAGCCGGCTCCCCTGCCCCGCCGTGCCGCATGCGCCACGCTTCAGCAAGGGCGTGCGTGCAGCGCCGAGGCACTCGTCATCCGGCACCAGCGCCTGCCCATGATGCCGCGATAGAGGCGCACGCAGCCCGTACGGGGTCTCGACAACGCGTGGCAGGACCTGCCCGCCACGCGCCTTCACGCAACACCGTCAGAACCAGCGGCGTTGCTCGCCGGGGCCTTCGATATTGCTGACGCAGCGGCTGCACAGTTCCGGGTGACGCGGATCGCTGCCCACGCTGGCCTGGTGGTGCCAGCAACGCACGCACTTGGCCTTGCTGGTCGGCTGCGCGCTGACGAAGATGTCGTCGGTGCTGGCCGCGGTCACGGTCACATCGCCACTGATGAACAGGAAGCGCAGCTCGTCGGCCAGCGGCTGCCAGCGCGCGGCGGTCTGCGCATCGGCGGCCACCGTGATCTCCGCTTCCAGCGCCGCGCCGATCGCCCCGTTGGCACGCATCGGCTCCAGCACCTTGGCCACCTGCTCGCGCAAGGCCAGCAGCCTGTCGACATCGGCACTGCTCAGCGCGGCGTCGGCCGGCAACGGCGCCAGGCCGTCGTACCAGGTGGCGAACAACACGTTGTCGACCCGCTTGCCCGGCAGGTAGCCCCACAGTTCCTCGGCAGTGAAGCTCAGCACCGGCGCGATCCAGCGCACGAACGCCTCGGCCACGTGATACATCGCGCTCTGCGCCGAGCGGCGGCCGCGTGCATCCTCGGCCATCGTGTACAGGCGGTCCTTGGTCACGTCCAGATACAGCGAGCCCAGGTCGACGCTGCAGAAATTCAGCAGCGCCTGCACGATTTCGGCAAAGTCGTAGCGCGCATACGCGGCAACGATCTTTTCCTGCAATTCGTGCGAGCGGTGCACGATCCAGCGGTCCAGCAGCACCATGTCGTCCAGCGCCACCAGGTGCTGCAGCGGATCGAAGCCATGCAGGTTACCGAGCAAAAAGCGCGCGGTATTGCGCAGGCGGCGATACGCATCGGCGTTGCGCTTGAGGATCTCCTGCGACAGCGACATCTCGTTGCTGTAATCGGCCGAGGCGATCCACAGGCGCAGGATGTCCGCGCCCAGGGTCTTCATGATGTCCTGCGGCTCGATGCCGTTGCCCAACGACTTGGACATCTTGCGGCCGTGCTCGTCCACGGTGAAGCCGTGGGTCAGGCACTGCTTGTACGGCGCCGCCTTGTCCATCGCCACGCCGGTCAGCAGCGAGGACTGGAACCAGCCACGGTGCTGGTCGGAGCCTTCCAGGTACAGGTCGGCCGGCTTGGGCAGGCCGCGGTCCACCAGCACCGCCTCGTGGGTCACGCCGGAGTCGAACCACACATCCAGGATGTCGGTGATCTTGTCGTAATCGGCCGCCTCGTCGCCCAGCAGTTCGGCCGCATCCAGCGTGTACCACACGTCCACGCCGCCCAGTTCCACCCGGTCGGCGACCTGGCGCAGCAACTCGGTGCTGCGCGGATGCGGCTCGCCGGTTTCGCGATGCACGAACAAGGCGATCGGCACACCCCAGGTGC
The DNA here is from genome assembly GCF_056725185.1 of Xanthomonas sp. NCPPB 3218. Lineage (NCBI taxonomy): Bacteria > Pseudomonadati > Pseudomonadota > Gammaproteobacteria > Lysobacterales > Lysobacteraceae > Xanthomonas > Xanthomonas sp. NCPPB 3218. The sequence continues at coordinate 1,438,349 of NZ_CM161516.1, read as the reverse complement.
GCTGGCGCGAGATGGTCCAGTCCGGACGTCCATCGACCATGCCGGCGATACGCGCCTGGCCCCAGGACGGATACCAGTGCACGTTGTCGATGGCCTTGAGCGCATCGGCGCGCAGGTTGGCCTGCTCCATCGAGATGAACCACTGCGGCGTGGCACGGAACGCGATCGGCGTCTTGTGCCGCCAGCAATGCGGATAGCTGTGCTCCATCTTGCTGGCCGCCAGCAACACGCCGGTATCGCGCAGCGCCTCGATGATGATGTCGTTGGCTTTCCAGATGTGCAGCCCGGCCAAGACAGTGTCGCCCAGCGGCGGCGTCGACGGCAGGTACACGCCGCGCCCGTCCACCGGGTTGATCTGCGCCGCGCCGTAACGCTCGAGCAGGCCGTACTGCTTGGAGACCTGGTAGTCCTCCTGGCCATGGCCCGGTGCGGTATGCACCGCGCCGGTACCGTCCTCGGCCGACACGTGGTCGCCCAGCAGCAGCGGAATCTCGCGCTCGGCATAGAACGGGTGGTTCAGCAGCATCCGCTCCAGCGCCGCGCCCTTGGCATGGCCGTGCACCACCACCGTGTCCACGCCATAGCGCGACAGCGCCTTGCCGGCCAGGGCCTCGGCCACCACCAACCAGCGCGGCTGGCCGCGATCGGCCGGGCCTTCGACCAGCACGTAGTCCAGTTCCGCGCCCAGGCTCACCGCCAGCGACGCCGGCAGCGTCCACGGCGTGGTGGTCCAGATCGGCACCGCCACGCCCACGCTCGCCGGCAGGCTGGCGCCGAACGCGGCAGCGACAGCCGCCGGATCACGCGCCGGATAGGCGATATCCACCGTCGGCGACACCTTGTCGGCGTATTCGATCTCGGCTTCGGCCAGCGCCGAGCCGCAATCGAAACACCAGTGCACCGGCTTCACGCCACGGGTCAGGTGGCCGTTGTCGACCACCTTGGCCAGCGCGCGGATCTCGTTGGCTTCGAAGCGGAAATCCAGCGTCTTGTACGGGTTGTCCCAATCGCCGATCACGCCCAGGCGCTTGAAATCGCGGCGCTGCAGATCGATCTGCTCGGTGGCGTACTCGCGGCACTTCTGGCGGAACTCGGCTGCATCGAGCTTGACGCCGACCTTGCCGTACTTTTTCTCGATCGCGATCTCGATCGGCAGGCCGTGGCAATCCCAGCCCGGGATGTAGGGCGCATCGAAGCCAGCCAGGTACTTCGACTTGACGATGATGTCCTTGAGGATCTTGTTGACCGCATGGCCCAGATGGATCTGGCCATTGGCATACGGCGGGCCGTCGTGCAGCACGAACAGCGGGCGCCCTGCCGCATTGGCGCGCAGTTGCGCGTACAGCCCCTCGCGCTCCCAGCGGTCCAGCATCGCCGGCTCGCGCTTGGGCAGGTCGCCACGCATCGGGAATTCCGTCGCGGGCAGATGGAGAGTGGCTTTGTAGTCTTGGGTCACAGGTCTCTACCGTTGCGCTGGATTTTTTAATAAGTCCGCACATGGATGTGCGGGCTCTTGCGAGGGACTCGCATCATAGGCGGGCTGTTGCGAGGAACTCGCATGTGTTGCAGAAACTGCGTGCCTGTCCAACACCGCACGCGCCTGCTCGGCATCACGATGCATCTGCACCGTCAGCGCGTCCAGGCCGTCGAACTTCTCTTCGTCGCGCAGCTTGGCGACGAATTCGACCTCGATATGCCGGCCATACAGGTCGCCCTGAAAATCGAACAGATGCGCTTCCAGCAGCGGTTCCACGCCGGCCACGGTCGGGCGCGTGCCAAAGCTCGAGACCGACGGCCACGGCCGCTCGGCTACGCCATGCACCCAGGTCGCGCAAATGCCCGACAGCGCCGGCGTGCGCGGGAAACGCAGATTGGCGGTGGGATAGCCGAGGGTGCGGCCAAGCTGCTTGCCGCGCACTACCCGCCCGCCGATGGCATACGGACGGCCAAGCAATTGCCCGGCGTGCGCGAACTCGCCCGCGCCCAGCAGCTCTCGGATGCGCGTGGCCGAGATGCGCTCGCCGTGCAGGTGCACCGGCGCGATTTCGCCCGCTGCAAAGCCGTAGTGCGCACCAAGCGAGCGCAGCAGGCCGATATCGCCGCCACGCCGATGGCCGAAACGGAACTCCGGACCGATCCAGACCTCTTTGGCGCGCAGACGGCCGACCAGGGCCAGGCGCACGAAGTCTTCGGCACTCATCGCCGACAGGCGACCATCGAAACGGATCATGCCCACGCTGTCGGCACCGAAGCCGTGCAGCCCTTCGATCTTGGCGCGGGCCAGGGTCAGCCGTGGCGGCGGCGCGGCCGGGGCGAAAAACTCGCGCGGCAGCGGCTCGAAGCTCACCGCCACCGCGGGCACCCCCAGCGCGCGCGCGCGCGCGACTGCGTGCTGCACCAATGCCCGATGCCCCAGGTGCAGGCCATCGAAGGCGCCGATGCAGACCACGCTTCCGTGCGGGAACAGCGTCCCGCCCTCGACGTCTCTAAACAGCCTGCTCATTCCTCGATCCAAACAGATGCCGGCCTGCCGGCCGACCCTCGTTGATGCATAACCCGCAAGTATAGCCGTGCCTGTCAATCCGCATGGGCGCGGCCCCGGGCCTGTGCCGCCGCGTCCCGGAGGCGGGCAGACGATTGCGCGCCTTCCCGGCCCGGGACCGGCCCCACCCACCGTGCATGACGGCTGGCTCCGCACCCGCTCGGCCAGCTCGGCGGACGACTAGCCCTCGCGCAGATGCCGCGGCCGCAATCCCAGCGCCACTTGCGCCACCAGGTAGGTCGCCCCACCGCTGCCGACCAGCACAGCCAGCCAGCCGATGCGATCCCACTTGTCCATCACGGTGAACGATGGCAGCCACCACAGCAGGCCCAACAGCACCGCCACCATCGCCGCGCATGCCAGCAGCAGGCGCAGCGCATAGCCAGCCCAACCCGGCCGGCGCTGGTACACGCCGGACTTGCCCAGCCAGTACCACAGCAAAGCCAGGTTGAGATAACTGGACAGTGCGCTGGCGATGCCCAGCGCCAGATGCAGGCCCGGCTGCTTGCCCAGCGCCTGCATCACGCCCTGCGCCTTGAGCTCGGGCGGCACCATGATCTGGTAGACCACCGCCAGCAACGCGAAGTTGAACACCATGTTGGCGATCAACGCCGCCACACCGGCACGCACCGGGGTGCGGGTGTCCTGACGGGCGTAGAAGGCCGGCAACAACACCTTGAGCATGGCGTACGCCGGCAGGCCGAAGCTCAGGCCGTAGACCGACATCGCGGTCATGCGCGTATCGAAGGCGGTGAACTGGCGGTACTGGAACAGGGTCGCCACCAGCGGCTCGGCCAGCAGCAGCAGGCCGAGCATCGCCGGCATCGCGATCAGCAGCGTGGTGCGGAACCCCCAGTCCAGCGCGCCGGAGAACGCGCTGCGGTCGGTCTTGACGTGATGGCGCGCCAGCGCCGGCAGGATCACCGTGCCCAGCGCCACCCCGAACACCCCCAGCGGCAGTTCCAGGAACCGGTCGGCCAGCGACAGCCACGACTGCGAGCCGTCGGCCAGCCGCGCGGCGATTACCGTGTCCAGCATCAGGTTGATCTGCGCGATCGACGAACCGAACAGGGTCGGAATCATCAGGGTCAGCACCTTGCGCACATCCGGGTGCGTCCAGCCCCAGCGCGGCAGCGTCAGCAGGTCGATGCCCTTCAGGGCCGGCAGCTGAAACAGCAACTGCAGCGCCCCGGCCACCAGCACCGCCCAGCCCAGCGCCAGGATCGGCACGTCCAGCCGCGGCGCCAGCCACAGCGCGCCGGCGATCATGCACAGGTTGAGGATCACCGGCGTCAGCGCCGGAATCGCAAACCGCTGGAAGCTGTTGAGCGCCCCGCCCGCCAGCGCGGTCAACGAGACGAACAACAGAAACGGAAACGTCAGCCGCAACAAATCGACCAGCAGGCCGTATTTATCCGGATCGGTGGCCGCGCCATCGGAAAACACCGACGCCAGCTGCGGGGTGAAGATCAGCCCCAGCGCGGTGATCAGCAGCAACATGCCGCCGAGCGTGCCGGACACCCGCGACATCAGCTCGCGCAGGTCGGTATGCGGGCGGGTCTCCTTGACCTCGGTGAACACCGGCACGAAGGCGGTGGCGAACGAGCCCTCGGCAAACAGCCGACGCAGGAAATTGGGGATCCGGAACGCCACCCAGAACGCGTCGGTCACCGCATTGGCGCCGAAGGTGGTGGAGATCGCCTGGTCGCGGATCAGGCCCAACACCCGCGACACCATGGTCATACTGCTGAATGAGAGCAGGCCTCTCAACATGCCGGGCTTGCTCACGCTGCATCCCTCTTGACAACTGACTTGACGTACATAACTAAGCCCATCATACTTTCCCGCTTGCTTTTTCCACTACACCGATTTTTCAGGAACCCACCACCGTGGCCAATATCAAGTCCGCCAAGAAGCGCGCCAAGCAGACCGTCGTGCGCAATGAGCGCAACACGGGCCAGCGTTCGATGCTGCGCACCGCCGTCAAGAAGGTGATCAAGGCCCTTGACGCCAACGATGCTGCAGGCGCCGAAGCTGCTTTCGCCGTTGCCCAGCCCATTCTCGACCGTTTCAGCGCCCGTGGCCTGATTCACAAGAACAAGGCTGCGCGTCACAAGAGCCGCCTGACCGCTCGCATCAAGGCCATCAAGGCCGCGTAAGCGAGCCGGGTTGGCATCACCGCAGGCCTGGCTTGCGGTGGCATAGAAAAACCCGGCCTTGGCCGGGTTTTTTGTGTGCCTGCGCATGCGCTCAGCCGGCATTGCGTGCCTCGAGCTCGTCCTCGCGCTGACGGTCGAAGAACGCCATGATGTCCTTCATGATCGGGAAGGTGCCATCGCGGCCCAGCGCCGAGACCAGATACCACGGCGCGGTCCAGCCGAGTTCGGCCACGATCGTCTCGGCCGCAGCGCGGGCCTCGTCCTCGAACATCAGGTCGGCCTTGTTGAGCACCAGCCAGCGCGGCTTCTTCAGCAACTCCGGATCGTGGCGCTCCAGCTCGCGCTCGATGGTGCGCACCTGATCCACAGGCGACGCCTCCACCCCACCATCCATTGGCGAAATGTCCACCAGATGCAGCAGCAGACGGGTGCGCTGCAGATGGCGCAGGAACTGTGTGCCCAGCCCGGCACCGTCGGCCGCGCCCTCGATCAGGCCCGGCACGTCGGCGATGACGAAGCTGCGGTATGCCTCGACACTGACCACGCCCAGATTCGGGTACAGGGTGGTGAAGGGGTAATCGGCCACCTTCGGGGTTGCCGAGGACACCGCGCGAATCAGGGTGCTCTTGCCCGCATTGGGAAAGCCCAGCAAGCCGACGTCGGCCAGCAGCTTCAGCTCCAGCTTGAGCAACCGCTCCTCGCCCTCTTCACCGGTGGTGGACTGGCGCGGCGCGCGATTGACCGAGCTCTTGAAATGCATGTTGCCCAGGCCGCCCTTGCCGCCCTTGGCCACCAGCAGGCGATCGCCATGCTGGGTCAGGTCGCCGATGACTTCGTCGGTCTGCACGTTCATCACCACGGTGCCGACCGGCACCACGATGATGCGGTCTTCGCCGCCCTTGCCGTAGGCCTGGCGGCCCATGCCGTTCTCGCCGCGCTGCGCCTTGAAGGTCCGCTCATGCCGGAAGTCGACCAGCGTATTGACGTTCTCGTCGGCCACGATCCATACGCTGCCGCCGTTACCGCCGTCGCCGCCATCGGGCCCACCGAGCGGGATGAACTTCTCGCGGCGAAAGCCGACACAGCCATTGCCGCCATTGCCGGCACTGACCAGGATTTCTGCTTCGTCGACTAACTTCATGAGATTTGGGATTCGTAATTTGGGATTGGTAACACCACCGCAGGACGCCGCTAGGCGGCCGCGGAAACAGCAGGAAGCAGCGGTACCGGGACTGTCGAAATCCGCCGTTGCGAATCCCCAATCCCGATTCTCCACTCCCGGCCGCCAAACGAAAAACCCCGCAAAAGCGGGGCTTTCCGTCTCGTCCGCCAGGCAGCGATGCCTGACGGACTGGCCTGCATGGAGCGGGCGATTACGCCTCGGCAACCACGCTGACGGTGCGACGCTTCTTCGGGCCCTTGGTGGAAAACTCCACCTTGCCGTCGACCAGCGCGAACAGGGTGTGGTCACGGCCGAGGCCGACGCCGGCGCCCGGATGGAACTGGGTGCCACGCTGACGCACGATGATGTTGCCGGCATCGATGGCCTGGCCACCGAAGATCTTCACACCCAGGTACTTCGGGTTGGAATCGCGACCGTTGCGCGAGGAACCTACGCCTTTTTTGTGTGCCATGACTGGTTCTCCTTACTTCTTATCGCCACCGGCGATGCCGGTGATCTCGATTTCGGTGTAGTGCTGACGGTGTCCCTGACGCTTCATGTGGTGCTTGCGGCGACGGAACTTGATGATGCGCACCTTGTCGGCGCGGCCATGGGCCACGACCTTGGCGGTGACCGAGGCGCCCTTCAGCGCATCGCCCAGCTTGATGCCATCGCTATCGCCCAGCATCAGGACGGTGTCGAACTTGATCTCGTTGCCAGCTTCGATATCGAGCTTTTCCACGCGGAGCGTTTCGCCCTGCGCGACGCGGTATTGCTTACCGCCGGTTACCAGAACTGCGTACATGACCAGGTTTTCCTCTGTAGTTATTATGGTCGCACTGACGTGCCCTAGGGCAGACAGGAGCGGGATTGTACGGGCTTGCGGGGTTTGGGGTCAACCTGCCGGCCAGCCGGCCATGGCCCTGCCCGATCCACCCGTGCAACGCATCATCCGGCCGCCACAGGCGCCCGGTCAGACTGGCATTTGGGGCAATTGCCCTCACCTAGGTCGGCGGGTAGGCTGATCGACTGCCACTCATTCCTGCTGAGCACGCTCGCACCACTGCCGGTTCGCCGGCCCGACATCGGATCCCCCATGGCGATGGATTTCATCCGCATCCGCGGCGCGCGGACGCACAACCTCAAGAACATCGACCTCGACCTGCCTCGCGACAAACTGATCGTGATCACCGGCCTGTCCGGCTCGGGCAAGTCGTCGTTGGCGTTCGACACCATCTATGCAGAAGGCCAGCGCCGTTACGTCGAGTCGCTGTCGGCGTATGCGCGCCAGTTCCTCAGCGTGATGGAAAAGCCGGACCTGGACCACATCGAAGGCCTGTCCCCGGCGATTTCGATCGAACAGAAATCGACCTCGCACAATCCGCGCTCTACGGTCGGCACGATCACCGAGATCTACGATTACCTGCGCCTGCTGTACGCGCGGGTCGGTCAGCCGCGCTGCCCGGACCACGGCTTCCCGCTGGAGGCGCAGACCGTCAGCCAGATGGTCGACCACATGCTCACGCAGGACCAGGAGCAGCGTTACATGCTGCTGGCACCGGTGATCCGCGAACGCAAGGGCGAGCATGCGCAGGTGTTCGAGCAGCTGCGCGCGCAGGGCTTTGTGCGCGTGCGCGTGGATGGCGAGCTGTACGAGATCGACGCGGTGCCGCCGCTGGCGCTGCGCCAGAAGCACACCATCGAGGCGGTGATCGACCGCTTCCGTCCACGCGAAGACATCAAGCAACGGCTGGCGGAAAGTTTCGAGACTGCGCTCAAGCTCGGCGAAGGCATGGTCGCAGTGCAGTCGCTGGACGACCCGGCCGCGGCCCCGCACCTGTTCTCGTCCAAGTACAGCTGCCCGGTCTGCGATTACTCGCTGCCGGAGCTGGAGCCGCGGCTGTTTTCGTTCAACGCACCGGTGGGCGCCTGCCCCAGCTGCGATGGCCTGGGCGTGGCCGAGTTCTTCGACCCGGATCGCGTCGTGGTGCATCCGGAGCTGTCGCTGTCGGCCGGCGCGGTGCGCGGCTGGGATCGGCGCAATGCCTATTATTTCCAGCTGATCGCCTCGCTGGCCAAGCACTACAAGTTCGACGTGGACGCGGTGTGGAACACGCTGCCAGCCAAGGTGCGCCAGGCTGTGCTGTTCGGCAGCGGCGATGAGGTGATCAGTTTCACCTACTTCACCGATGCGGGCGGGCGCACCACGCGCAAGCACCGCTTCGAGGGCATCCTGCCGAACCTGGAACGCCGCTACCGCGAAACCGAATCGCCGGCCGTGCGCGAGGAGCTGACCAAGTACGTCAGCCAGCAGCCCTGCCCGGCCTGCAACGGCACGCGCCTGAACCGTGCCGCGCGCAATGTGTTCGTCGCCGACCGCCCGCTGCCCGAGCTGGTGGTGCTGCCGGTCAACGAGGCGCTGAGCTTTTTCCGCGGCTTGTCGCTGCCGGGCTGGCGTGGCGAGATCGCCAGCAAGATCGTCAAGGAGATCGGCGAGCGGCTGGGCTTCCTGGTCGATGTGGGCCTGGATTACCTGACCCTGGAACGCAAGGCCGATACCTTGTCCGGTGGCGAGGCGCAGCGCATCCGGCTGGCCAGCCAGATCGGCGCCGGCCTGGTCGGGGTGATGTATGTGCTGGACGAGCCGTCGATCGGCCTGCATCAGCGCGACAACGAACGCCTGCTGGGCACGCTGACGCGGCTGCGCGACCTGGGCAATACCGTGATCGTCGTCGAGCATGACGAAGACGCGATCCGCCTGGCCGATTACGTGCTGGACATCGGCCCCGGCGCCGGCGTGCACGGTGGCGAAATCTGCGCGCAAGGCTCGTTGCAGGACATCCTGGATGCACCCGGCTCGCTGACCGGCCAGTACCTGTCGGGCAAGCGCCGCATCGAGATTCCCAAGCAGCGCCACAAGCCCAACCCGAAGATGATGTTGCATCTGCGCGGGGCGACCGGCAACAACCTGAAGAATGTCGACCTGGATATTCCGGCCGGCCTGTTGACCTGCATCACCGGCGTGTCCGGCTCGGGCAAGTCCACGCTGATCAACGACACCTTGTTCTCGCTGGCGGCCAACGAGATCAACGGCGCCTCGCATCCGGTGGCCGCGCATCGCGAGGTGGAGAATCTGGATCTGTTCGACAAGGTCGTGGATATCGACCAGTCGCCGATCGGGCGCACCCCGCGCTCCAATCCAGCCACCTACACCGGCATGTTCACGCCGTTGCGCGAGTTGTTCGCACAGGTGCCGGAAGCGCGCGCACGTGGCTACTCGCCGGGCCGTTTCAGCTTCAACGTGCGCGGCGGCCGCTGCGAGGCCTGCCAGGGCGATGGCCTGATCAAGGTGGAGATGCACTTCCTGCCCGACGTCTACGTGCCCTGCGATGTCTGCCACGGCAAGCGCTACAACCGCGAGACGCTGGAGATCCGCTACAAGGGTTTCAACATCAGCGACGTGCTGCAGATGACCGTCGAGGACGCGCTGCGGCTGTTCGAGCCGGTGCCGTCGATCGCGCGCAAGCTGGAAACGCTGGTGGATGTGGGCCTGAGTTACATCAAGCTGGGCCAGAGCGCGACCACGCTGTCCGGCGGCGAGGCGCAACGCGTCAAGTTGTCCAAGGAGCTGTCGCGTCGCGATACCGGACGCACCCTGTACATCCTCGACGAGCCGACCACCGGCCTGCACTTCCACGACATCGAAGCGCTGCTCGGCGTGCTGCACAAGCTGCGCGACGAGGGCAACACGGTGGTGGTGATCGAACACAATCTGGACGTGATCAAGACCGCCGACTGGATCGTGGATCTGGGCCCGGAAGGCGGCCATCGCGGCGGCAGCATCCTGGTCTCCGGCACGCCGGAAGATGTGGCCGCGCACAAGGCGTCCTACACCGGGCAGTTCCTGGCCAAGATGCTGCCATCGGTGAAGGCGCGCGAGACCCGGCCGGCGGCCATGGCCAACAAGCCCGATGCGCGCCCGCCACGCAAGATCAAACCGGAGAAGGTGGCGAAAGTCGCCAAGTCCGCCACCAAGAAAACCGCAAAGAAGAAGGCAAGCTGATGAGCGAAGAGCACAAGGTGTTGGCACGCATCCCGATCAGCGTGCGCTGGCGCGACATGGACAGCATGGGCCATGTCAACAACGCCAAGTACATTTCGTACCTGGAGGAAGCGCGCGTGCGCTGGATGCTGGGCGTTGAAGGCGTGGCGATGACCGACCGCATCGCGCCGGTGGTCGCGGCCACCAACGTCAACTACAAGCGCCCGCTGATATGGCCGAACGACATCCTGGTGGAACTGTTCGTCGAGCGCCTGGGCAGCAGCAGCATCACCATCGGCCACCGCATCCTCGACCAGAAGGACGAGGGCGTGCTGTATTCCGATGGCAACGTGGTGGTGGTGTGGATCGATACGCAGACCGGCAAGAGCGCATCGCTGCCGGACGCGGTACGCGCCGCCAGCAGCTGAGATTTGCCAGTTGCGCGTTGGCTCTCCAGCGCCATAAGACGACGGCGGCTCTTCCGGGAGCCGCCGTTGTTGTTTGCAGCGCTCCTGTCATGCCGCTGCGCGATACCACCGACAGGCCGCGTGATCGAGACCGACACAGTGAAGTGGCAGCCTGCTCGCCACCACGCATCGCGTTTGATCGGCAACATCGCGCAGTGGGCTCGGCAAACACTACAGGACCCAGACTCCGCTCAGCCGCGCACTGCGCGCGTTTACGAACCCGGCGCGCGCTTGCGCGCCTGCAGCGTGGTCTTGACCTCGCGGCCATCCTGCAAGGTAAAGGTCACCGGCACCTGCGCGCCTTCCTGCAGCGGCGCACGCGCTTCCATCAGCATCAGATGCAGGCCGCCCGGTGCAAGCGGCACCGACTTGCCGGCCGGCAATGCCAGCTCCGGCACCGCGCGCATGCGGCTGACGCCGTTGGTTTGCGTGGTCTCGTGGATGGACACATCGGCAAACGCACTGCTCTTGGCCGCGGTGACCTTCGACGGCTGCGCACAGCCATTGTGGAACTGCCCGAAGCCCGCTGCCATGCCCATGCCACCGGGTGGCGGAATGCGGATCCAGCCGCCCTTGAACTCGGGCAGGCACTGCGCGCCAGCGCCTGCACTTGCCAGCATCACCCATGCACCGAGCACGCGTGCGTACATGCGCTGCCTGCTTCGACTGCCGTCTATCATGACCCAACCTCCAGGAGCCCCGAATGAGCATCCAGATCTTAGACCATGGCCGTCTTCGCGAAATCCGTCTGGCGCGCCCGCCGGTCAATGCACTGGACAGCGCGCTGTGCCAGGCCCTGAGCGTTGCGGTGCAGCAGGCCGGCGAGGAGACCGACGGCATCGTGCTGTCGGGCAGCGAGCGGATCTTTTCCGGTGGCATGGACGTGCCGCACCTGCTGGCGCATGGCACCGACCGCGCCGCGTTGCTGGCCAGCTGGACGGCCTTCTTCGAGGCCGCGCAGGCGCTGGCGAACAGCCGCGTGCCGGTGGTCGCGGCCATCGGCGGGCATGCGCCGGCCGGCGGCTGCGTGCTGGCGCTGTGCTGCGACTACCGGGTGATGGCACGCAGCGCCGATACCGCCAAACCGTATGCGATCGGCTTGAACGAGGTGCAGGTGGGCCTGGCTGCGCCGGAAGGCATCCAGCGCCTGCTGCGCCGCGTGGTCGGCGCGCACCGCGCCGAGCGCCTGCTGATCTCCGGGCAGCTGCTGCCGGCCGAGCAGGCGGTCACGATCGGCCTGGTCGACGAACTGGTCGATGGCGAATTGGTCACCGCCCGCGCGGTGGCCTGGCTGCAGGACCTGCAGCAGCTGCCGCGCCAGCCGATGCTGGCCACGCGCGCGATTGCCCGCGCCGATCTGCGCGCGGCACTGGCGCCGGAGCTGATCCAGCTGGAGCGCTTCATCGACGGCTGGTACGCGCCGGATGCGCAGGCCGCCCTGCACGGCCTGGTGGCGCGGCTGCAGAAGGCCTGAAGGCGCTCCCGCACGGCGCGCAGGGGGCGGCCCGCTATAATCGCGGTCCGTCGCACGCCCAGGCCAGCCCCTTGTCCGCCACTGCCGAACCCGTCGTCTCCGAACTGATCAGCCTGCTGTCGCTGGAGCGCCTGGAAGACAACCTGTTCCGCGGCCAGAGCCGCGACATCGGCACCAAGTACGTGTTCGGCGGACAGGTGCTGGGCCAGGCACTGGCCGCCGCGCAGGCCACCGTGGACAACGGCCGCCAGGCGCACTCCCTGCATGCCTATTTCCTGCGCGCCGGCAATATCGACCACCCGATCGTCTACGACGTCGACCGCACCCGCGATGGCGGCAGTTTTTCGGTGCGCCGGGTCACCGCGATCCAGCATGGCAAGGTGATCTTCTTCTGCGCGGCCTCGTTCCAGCAGCGCGAAGACGGCGCCGAACACCAGTCCGCGATGCCGGTGGTACCGCCGCCCGAAGACATCGAACCCACCCCGCCGCTGGCGGCGGAGGTGCTGGAGAAACTGCCTGCCAAGGTGCAGCGCTGGCTGTCGCGTGGCGGCCCGTTCGAGTTTCGCCATGTGTTTCCGCGCGACGAACTCAAGCCGCCCAAGCGCCCGCCCTTCCAGCAGATGTGGCTGCGCCTGAGCGACCCGGTCGGCGACGACGTCGGCCTGCACCAGGCCTTGCTGGCCTATGCCTCGGATTTTCAGCTGCTGGGCACCTCCACCTTTCCGCATGGCATCAGCTACTACACGCCGAATGTGCAGATGGCCTCGCTCGATCACGCGCTGTGGTTCCACCGCCCGTTCCGCACCGACGACTGGCTGCTGTACTCGCTCGACAGCCCCACCGCACAGGGCTCGCGCGGCCTGGCGCGCGGGCAGTTCTTCACCCGCGATGGCGTGCTGGTCGCCAGCACCACCCAGGAAGGCCTGATCCGCGTGGTGCCCGACGGCAGCGCGATCGCGGTGCCGGCAAACGACTCGCCATGTTGATCGCTGCACCGCGTTCGTCGCGCGCAGGCATGCTGATGGCCGCCTGCACTTTCCGGCCTGGATCGACGTCCTTGCCGCTCCTTTCTTTCAGCTCGAGCAAGCGCATTCGCAGCGCGCCCTGCTCGGCAATCGCTGGCACTCCTTAAGCATGCGCAAGATCTTCAGCAGTCAACGTATCGAAACCGCCGAAGGCGTGGCCGATCTCCTGCGCAACGCCGGTATCGACGTGCGCATGAGCAACGGCCGCTCCTACGAGAGCAAGCGCAGCGGCCAGTTCAGCTATCTCGAACAGGGCAACGCCCAGGCCTACCCCACGGTGTGGATCGTGCACGCCGACGACCAGCCGCGCGCCCGCGATCTGCTGCGCGACGCACGCCTGCTCGACACCACCCGCCGCGATCTGCCGAATGTGGAGTACACCTTCCGCGACGGCGAAAACGGCTCGAGCACCAATGCGCGCAGCTGGGCCTGGCGCATCCGGCTGGTGCTGCTGCTGGTGATCGGCGCGGTCGCCATGTTCGTGGTGCTGCGCCATCGCAATGCCCCGGATGCGGCCAGGCCAGTGGCACCGCCGGCCGCGCAGCCAGCGCCCGCCACCACCGCACTGCCCGCCACAGAGGACGACGAAGTGCGTGTACGGATCCAGCCGGCGCGCTGAGCGCAGCCACCCGGCGCTGCGCCAGGCGCCACCGCCATCACGTTGGTCACATCCGCTGCTCGCCTGCGTCATGCTGGGACCAGGACATGGATTGCGCCGATGCACACCGACACGCTGGACCTGATGTTGCAACGCGAATTGCCGGTCGCCGCCGCCGGCTGCCAGCAGGCCTACGGCCGCATCGTGCGCGCCTGCCAGAACACGGTGACCGCCATCGCACTGGCGATCACCCGCGATATCGCCGCCAGCGAAGACATCGCCCAGGAAGCCTTCCTGCGCGCCTGGCAGCGGCTGGCGCAATTGCATCAGCCGGCCAGTTTCCTGCCGTGGCTGCGGCAGATCACCCGCAACCTGGCGCGCGACTGGCTGCGCGCCAACCGGCATCGCGCGCTCAGCGGCGAAGCGGCGGACCTGGCGATCGCGATGGCTGCCGACCCGGCCCCCTCGCCCGCCGACCAGTTGCTGCAGGTGGAAGAAGAGATCGCCGCGCTCGACATCATTTCTGCATTGCCCGAAGAGAGCCGCGAGACGCTGCTGCTGTTTTATCGCGAAGGCCAGAGTTCGCGGCAGGTTGCCTCGCTGCTCGGGCTGAGCGATGCGGCCGTGCGCAAGCGCCTGTCGCGGGCACGTGCCAGCGTGCGCGGCGAGCTGCTGCGCCGGTTCGGCGAGTTCGCCCATGGCAGCGCGCCCAGCGTGGCCTTTGCCACCGCGGTGACCTCGGCAACCCTGCTGGCCGCGCCGGGGACGGCGAGCGCGGCCATCGTGCTGACGGGCATGGGGGGCGCGGGCAAATTAGGCGTGAGCGGGCTGACCGGCTCGGCATTGGGCGGGGGTGGCGCGGCCGGTGCGCTAAGCCTCTGGCTCGGCCTGCCGTCTCTATTCGCCGCCGGCGCCGTGCTGATTGCCGGCGTCGGCACGTACTGGTCGTGCTGGTATCTGCTGCGCTTTGCGCAGACCGCCGCCGAAGCAGCGGCGATTCGTCGTTTCCTGCACATCACCACGCTGACGTCGGTGCTGGTGGTGGGCAGCACGCTGCTGCTCAAACGCCTGGATGCCGGCGCATGGGCGTCATTGCTGCTGCTGGGCGCAGGCATGGCGGTGCTCACCTACCAATCCATCCGGGTGCTGCCACGCGTCATGCGCCCGATGCTGGAACGCGATGCGCAACGACGCGGCACCACGCGGGCACCGCTGCTGTATCGCTGCATGTTCAGCCCGGCCGCGATGCTGGTGAGCACGGCGGCGGTCATGCTGCCCATCGTGCGGCACTACATGAAGCTGGGGATGCTCTGATCCCGGCGTGGCGCCATCGCCGCATGCGGCAAGTGCGGCCATTCCAGTCAACAAAAACGGCCTCCTGCTTGCGCGGGAGGCCGTTGGTCGATCGGCGCCTTGTTGCGTGTTGCGGTTTACATGCTGCGTGTGACGCCAGTGCTGCCCCGGTCGCAGCACTGCGACCGGGTAAGCGACTGGATGAACTCAGTTGCCCGCGGCAGGCTTGGCCGGCATCGGACGCTTGCCGTGATCGCCATGCTCGCCCTGACCCCAGCGGCCATGCTCGCCGCGCTGCTTGGATGCGGCATCGAACTCGGCCTTGCTCAACTTGCCGTCCTTGTCGGTATCGGCCTTGGCAAACCATGCATCGCGATGCTGCTGCATGCGCAGCTCACGGTCCGCGCGATCGACAAAGCCGTCCTTGTTGATGTCCATCTCATCGAAGCGCGCGGCGAACTTGGGGTCGGCCTTGGCTTCTTCGCGGCTGATGCGGCCGTCCTTGTTGGTGTCGAGCTTGCTCAGCCATTCGCCGCGTCCACCGCGACCCGGGCCGCGATGATGCGGCCGCTCGTCGCGCGACAGCTTGCCGTCCTTGTTGGTGTCCAGCGTGTCGAACTGTGCGGCCAGCTTGGGGTCGGCAGCGGCCTCGCTGCGATCGATCACGCCATCGCCGTTCTTGTCGAGTTTGGCAGGACGCGGCGCATCGCCGGCGGCAGGCGGAGCGGCGAACACCGCGCCGGTGGACAGGGCAGCCAGCACGGCCAGTGCGAGAAACGGTTTGCGAGACGTCATGAGAAACTCCTGGAATGTGGGAACCACACGCGGCACCTGCATGGGCCGCATCGCGTGGGTGGCGCATCCGGATCCACCGTGCGCTGCCACCAACACCCACATCAACGAGCCATCGGCGCGCGCGTTGACGCGGCAGCCGGGCGTATTCATCCGGCGGACAGTCGCCGCCGTTGCGACGCGCAGGCGCTATCCTGACGCCATGGCCATCCACGCCGACACCCATGACGACCTGCGCCTGTTCCAGACCGGCGAGCATGCCTGTGGCTACTGGTCCGAGCGCCGCGCGCGCGACCTGGTGCTGGATCCGCACGACCCGCGTCTGGGTGCGATCTATCCGCAGGCCTTGGCATGGGGATTCCGTCGCTCCGGCGATCTGGTCTACCGGCCGCATTGCGAACGTTGCCGCGCCTGCGTGCCGGTGCGCATCGCGGTGGATGCGTTCCGGCCCGATCGCAGCCAGCGCCGCTGCCTGGCGCGCAACCAGGACCTGGTGGTGCGCGTGGTCGCTGCCGAGCGCACCGACGAACAACTCGCGTTGTACAGGCAGTACCTCAAGCACCGCCATCCCGGCGGCGGCATGGACGAACATGGCGCCACCGAATTCGACCAGTTCCTGATCGGTGGGTGGTCGCATGGACGCTTCCTGGAAATCCGCGAACCCGCAGTGGCGCACGCGCCGGGGCGGCTGCTCGCCGTTGCGGTCACCGATGTCACCGAGCATGCGTTGTCGGCGGTCTATACGTTCTACGCACCGGATGCCACTGCGCGCAGCCTGGGCACCTTTGCGATCCTGCAGCAGATCCAGTGGGCGCAACGCGAGCGCCGCGCGCATGTGTATCTGGGCTACTGGATCGACGGCCATGCCAAGATGAACTACAAGCGCCGCTTCAGCGCGCTGGAGGCCTACGACGGCCGCCAGTGGCGCGGGCTTCCTGCCGCTGCACCGGAAGGGTGAACCCCGCCGGGACGACATCGGGCTGTCGTCTTGCACATGCGAGAATATCGCGATGATCAGACCTCTCTTACTGCTTGCGCTGACCGCGCTCTGCGCCGCCTGCGCCCATCAGGCGACCTCTCCGGATACGAGCGCCAAGGCAACTGCCGCCTCCGCGCCGGCCCAGCTACGCATCGCGACCTACAACACCTCGCTGTATTCGGATCAGGCCGGCGGCCTGGTGCGCGAACTGCAGGGCGACAGCGCGCATGCGCGCAAGATCGCCGCAGTGCTGCAGCGGGTGCGTCCGGATCTGGTGCTGCTCAACGAGTTCGACTTCGACCCCGAGCACCGCGCCGCCGATCTGTTTCAGCAGCGCTATCTGGAGGTCGCCCAGCCGGGCGGCGGCGCAGCGTTGCGCTACCCATATCGCTACCTGGCCCCGGTCAATACCGGCGTGCCGAGCGGCCTGGATCTGGACAACAACGGCAGCGTCGGTGGCGATGGCCGCACCCGCGGCAACGATGCCTGGGGTTACGGATTGCATCCCGGCCAGTACGGCATGCTGGTGCTGTCGCGCTACCCGATCGACACGCAGGCGGTGCGCAGTTTCCAGTTGCTGAAATGGAGCGCGCTGCCGGGTGCGCTGCGCCCGACCGACCCGTCCAGCAAACAATCGTTCTATCCCGACGCGATCTGGGCGCAGCTGCGGCTGTCGTCCAAGTCGCATTGGGACGTGCCGGTGCGCACGCCGCTCGGTGTGGTGCACGCGCTGGTCTCGCACCCCACCCCGCCGGTGTTCGATGGCGCCGAGAAGCGTAACGTCGCCCGCAACCACGACGAGCTGCGGCTGTGGCGCGAGTATCTGGACAATCCCAAGGACGCCAGCTGGCTGTGCGACGACCAGGGCCGCTGCGGCGGGCTGCCCGCCGATGCGCGCTTCGTCATTCTCGGCGACCTCAATAACGACCCGGTCGACGGCGCCGGCCGGCACGATGCGATCCGCGCCTTGATCACGCACCCGCGGGTGCTGCAGTACCCCACGCCGCACAGTGCAGGCGGCCCGGAAAAAACCGCCGAATACGCCGCGCAAGGCATTGCCCATGCGGGCGACCCGCACCAGGTCACCGGCGACTTCGGGCCGCAGGCGGGCACGATGCGGCTGGACTACGTGCTGCCTTCGCGCCAGTTCACCTTGGTCGGCAGCGGCATCTTCTGGCCCGCCAGCGCCACGCCGGAAGCGGCGATCGCCGATGGCAGCGATCATCATGCGGTTTGGGTGGATGTGGCTGGGGCGCGGTGATTGGGGATTGGGGATTGGGGATTTGAAGCGTCGGTTGGTTGCTTGTGTCTTGGCGCGATTGCGGCTGGTTGCCGCAACCGCGCCGTGACCCGCGCAGCGCTCAGTCCAGCTGGATCTGCAACGCCTCTGCGGCTACCCGCGCCTTCTCGCGCGCGGCGTCGATGCTGTCGGCACGCGCCAGCGTGACGCCGACGCGGCGGTGACCGTCCACGCGCGGCTTGCCGAACAGGCGCAGTGCGGTGTCCGGGTCGCGCAAAGCCTGCGCGACATTGTCGAAGGCCGGCACGCCATGACCGTGCGCCAGCAGCGCGCACGAGGCCGACGGGCCGCTCTGACGGATCACGCCGCCGTTTTCCGCACCGACCGGCAGGCCGAGAATCGCGCGCGCGTGCAGGGCGAATTCGCTCAGCTCCTGCGAGACCAGCGTGACCAGGCCGGTGTCGTGCGGGCGTGGCGAGACCTCGCTGAACCACACCTCGTCGCCCTTGACGAACAACTCCACGCCGAACAGGCCCAGACCGCCCAGGTCGTCGGTGATGGCCTGCGCGATCTGCTGCGAGCGCTGCAAGGCGGCCGCTGACATCGGCTGCGGCTGCCAGCTCTCGCGGTAGTCGCCGTCCTTCTGCCAATGCCCGATCGGGTCGCAGAACGAGGTGCCGCCGGCATGCCGCACGGTCAACAAGGTGATCTCGTAATCGAAGTCGATGAAGCCCTCGACGATGCAGCGGCCGGCACCGGCACGTCCGCCGGTCTGCGCGTAGTCCCAGGCCGCCTCGATGTCCGCCTCGCTGCGCAGGGTGCTCTGGCCCTTGCCCGAGGACGACATCACCGGCTTGACCACGCACGGCAGGCCCACCGCGGCGATCGCCTCGCGATACTCGGCAGCCGTGTCGACGAAGCGATACGGCGAGGTCGGCAGGCCCAGCGTTTCGGCAGCCAGGCGACGGATGCCCTCGCGGTCCATGGTCAGGCGTGCGGCGCGCGCGGTCGGGATGACCCGCTGGCCCTGCTCGCGTTCCAGCGCGAGCAGCGTTTCGGTATGGATCGCCTCGATCTCCGGCACGATCAGATGCGGCTGCTCCCGGGCGATCAGCGCGCGCAGCGCCTGGGGATCGAGCATATCCAGCACGTGCGAACGGTGCGCCACCTGCATCGCCGGCGCGTCGGCATAGCGATCGGCGGCGATCACTTCCACCCCGAAGCGCTGCAATTCGATCGCCACTTCCTTGCCCAGCTCGCCCGAGCCCAGCAACAACACGCGGGTGGCGGAAGGCGACAACGGCGTGCCGAGAGTAGTCATGAGCGCAGTCCAGATCGGGAGGGGGCCGCCATTCTAACGGGCCATCACCATGGCCGCCGGCTGCGCGACTTGCATCGACTGATATCACTTTGATATCTTTTTTCCACTCCCCAAGGACACCCACCTCATGAAAGAGAAGCCGATCAGCTCACTGCCGGGCATCCCGGTCATCCTCGCCGCTGGCGCCGCGTTCGCGGGCGCCGCCTGGTTCATTCTCACGACCCTGGCGGCCGGCAGCCCGACTCCAGCCGGGTTCCTGATTGCGCTGTTGGTGGTGGCGGCGGGCATCTTCATGCTGGCCGGCCTGTACACGCTGGAGCCGAACCAGGCGGCGGTGCTGAGCCTGTTCGGCAAGTACGTCGGCACGGTCAAGGACCCGGGCCTGCGCTGGAACAGCCCTTTCTACGCCAAGCGCCGGGTCAGCCAGCGCGTGCGCAACTTCGAGAGCGGCCGGCTCAAGGTCAACGAACTGGACGGCAGCCCGATCGAGATCGCCGCGGTCATCGTGTGGCAGGTGCTGGACGCTTCCGAGGCGGTCTACAACGTCGACGATTACGAAAGCTTCGTGCATATCCAGTCCGAAGCGGCGCTGCGCGCGATGGCCACCAGCTACCCGTACGACCAGCACGAAGACGATCAGATCTCGCTGCGCAGCCATCCGGCCGAAATCAGCGAACAGCTCAAGCGCCATCTGGACGAGCGCCTGACCCAGGCCGGCGTGGACGTGATCGAAGCGCGCATCAGCCACCTCGCCTACGCGCCGGAAATCGCCCAGGCCATGCTGCAACGCCAGCAGGCCAATGCGGTGATCGCCGCACGCACGCGCATCGTCGCCGGTGCGGTGGGCATGGTCGAAATGGCGCTGGCCGAGCTGCAGAAAAACGGCGTGGTGCAGCTGGACGAAGAGCGCAAGGCGCACATGGTCAGCAACCTGCTCACCGTGTTGTGTTCTGATCGTGGCACCCAACCGGTGGTCAACGCCGGCTCGCTGTATTGAGGTGATGCAATGAATGTCATGGTGCCGTTGGTCGTCGCGCTTTCCGGCTTGCCTGCATTGGCAATCGCCGCCTCCATCGGTGCGGACGACGACGACCGCGCGCGCGGCCTGGGGCTGCGCTGGGCCCTGATCAGCCTGGTCATCCTGATCGGTGCTGCCTGCCTGTACTGGGCCGGCGACAACCGCGCCGGCATCTACGCGGTGGTGATCGGCATGCTCGTCGGTGTGAATGTGTTGATCGTGTCGATGGTGATGCACCTGCGCCGCTACAGCGGCCGCCAGGAGCGCGAGTGAGCGAGAAGAAGGCCTACCCGCTGCGCATCAACGCCGACGTGCTGGCCGCCGCGCAGCGCTGGGCCGACGACGAACTGCGCAGCCTCAACGCGCAGATCGAATACGTGCTGCGCGACGCGCTACGCAAGGCCGGGCGCCTGCCGAAGCCGCAGGGCGACAAGGACGCCGATGCTTGAACAAAGCAAAGGCGTGATTGGTTGAGAGGAAAGCGACTGTTCCCGTTCGTATGCATCCGCCCACCGCTGCTCAACGGAGCATCTCTATCGGCGCACGCCAGCATTCGCGCCGCTCCGGACTGGCAGCCCTCACGTAGCACCCGCTAAGCTGGGTAGATGCGCAATTCTCCACGTCTGCTCCTCAACACCCGCACCATCGAACTGTGGCCGGCAGACCTGCCGCGTGCGCGCGGCAATGCGGATGCACGCGTGCTGGCGCAGGCCGACTGGCTGCTGCGGCGCAAGCGCGACGGGCGCTACCTGGCCGCGCATCTGCCGCAGGGCCTGATGCCGTTGATCCCGCGACTGGCGTACGAGCCGGGGCTGGACGAGGCACTGGCGCTGCTGGAACTGCCAGGCGGGCGTGCATCGGACCGTACGAACACGCTGTTGCCGGTCAGCGGCGTGCAGCAGCGGCTGGCGCAACTGGAAATCGACGTGGAGGCGTATCCACGGCAGACCGGGCTGAGCCTGGTGGCCGAACCTGCTGCCCTGCACTTTGCCGGACGCGATCGTTTTGCGCGTCCGTTGTGGCTCAGCGCCGGCGCAAGCCGTGCATGGCGACAGATGCAGGCCGACGCTGCACGCGCTGGCGTGCTGCTGGATGCGTTGTCCGGGTATCGCAGCCACGATTACCAACTGGCGATCTTCGAACGCAAGCTGGCGCGCGGCCTGACGGTGCCGCAAATCCTGGCGGTCAACACCGCGCCCGGCTTCAGCGAACACCACAGCGGCGATGCACTGGATATCGGCACGCCCGGCGAGCCGCCGGTGGAAGAATCCTTCGAGACCACGCCGGCCTTCGCGTGGCTGCGCGACAACGCGGATCGCTTTGGCTACCGGCTGAGTTATCCGCGCGACAATCCCTACGGCATCATCTACGAGCCCTGGCACTGGCGTTGGTCGGCGGCGTAATGCGCGCGGCAAGCCGCACGCACCGCACTGCAACGCCCTACTCCTGCGAGCGCGGCGTCGGCACTTTGGCTGCCACGCTGAAGTCGGAGATCTTCCATAGATAAAACGCGGCGTAGCTGCGGTACGGGGCCCAGCGTTCGCCGCGGATGGCCAGTTCCTTCGGCGTGGGCATCTGTTCCTGCCTGTCCACGCGCTGGGCGCCCTTGCGCACGCCCAGGTCATCGACGGGCAGAAGATCCGGGCGCCCCAGGCGGAACATCAGCATCATCTCCACCGTCCAGCGGCCGATGCCGCGCACCGGGATCAGCGCCTGCACGATCGCTTCCTCGTCCATGAAGGCGAGCCTGCGCAGGGAGGGAATCTCGCCATCGCGCTCGCGGCGCGCCAGATCGCGCAGCGCCAGCGACTTGTTGCCGGACACGCCACACGCGCGCAGTGCCGCGTCGTCGATGCGACCGAGCGTGTCTGCATGCAGGCGCGGCGCACCGATGGCCGCCTCCACCCGCGCCACGATCGTCGATGCGGCCTTGCCGCTGAGTTGCTGGAACAGGATCGCGCGCGCCAACGCATCCACCGGATCGAACGGCTTGCGCCAACCCGGCTGCGCGGTGATCGGGCCGATGCGCTTCATCCACGCGCCCAGCGCACGATCGCGCCGGCTCAGGTACGCAAAGGCGGCCTCTACATCGAATCCGCGGGTATGGCGCGGCATGCTCAGCGCCTCAACGCGCCGATCGCCAGCACCGCCCAGCCCAGCATCAGGCTGACGCCGCCCACCGGTGCAAGGCTGGTGGGCCAGTGCAGCAGCGCGCCGCCGACCAGGCTGCCGGCAAACAGCAGCGTGCCGAGCAACAGCAGATACAGGCCGAGCCGGCCAAGCGCGCGCGTTTCGGTGGCGCCGAGTACCGTCAGCACGGCACCGTGGCCAAAGGCATACAGCGCTGCCAGTTGCAGCCGCGATTGCACCAGCGCATCGGCTACCCCGTGCGAGGCATAGGCCGACAGGCCCACCGCGCTGGCGGCCAGCAAGGCGCCGCAAAACGCCAGCAGCGACGGATGTTTCTTGCGACGTTCGAGCAGTGACATAAAGGCGATTCCATTGCAGCGCCGTGGCGCAAAAAAAAACGCGCCGCAGGACTGCGGCGCGTTTTCGTCTGGATCAGATCATCGTGGTGAGACGATTACTTGATGGCCCAGTAGACGTCGTAGGTACCGTCCTGCGTAAACGACTTGTCCACGCCGCCCTTCCACGACTCGTACGGACGCTCGGTCACGTCGTTGCCGTTGGTGGCAGCCCAGGCACGCAGGGAGCTACGCACTGCGTCCAGGCCGGCCATGTGGCCTGCGTAGGTCGCAAACGCGGAACGGTGTGCCTTGGTGCGCTCGTACTTGACCGGTGCTTCCGACGGGATGTTGACCTTCAACTCCTCGCCCGCTGCAGCAACCGGGGTTGCATCCACAGGTGCGGCAGCCGCGGCGTCATCCTTCTTGGCATCGGCCTTGGCGGTGTCGGCCTTGGCATCGGTCTTCGGCGCGCCACCGGCACGCTTGCGGACCGGCTGCACGACGTCGAACGCGTACTTGTCGCTAGCGAAGTCGGTGGTCACGATGCGGACCGGACCAGCAGCCTCGAGGCCGTTGGCGTCCATCACGCGCTTGATCCACTCCTGGTTGTCCTTGATCGACTTCTTGATCGTCTCGTTGTCACGATCGATGTTGCCTGCGTTGACGACCAGCAGGTCCTCGGCCGGCACATCGACGAGCTTGAGATCGCTCAACACCGGCTTGCCGTCGAGCTGGGCGCGGTAGTCGAAATTCGGCACGGTCGCCAGTGCGGTCGCCAGACGCGACAGACCCAGCTTCAGGTCGTCGCCCACGTGGCGGCTGACATACAGGCCGGCATAACGACCGAACAGGTTCCAGCCGTACTTGACGCTGTAGTCCTGGGTGATCTTGACGTTCTTGTTGTTCTTGCCGGTTGGCGCAAGGGTGAAATTGGTGACTTTGTCGTAGCCCTTGGTGGGATCGTCGATCGAAATCTCAACACGCTCGTTCTTGACGCTGTTGGTGATCTCCCAGCTACCGTCGCCGATGTAGCCTTCGGTGGAGCTGTATTCGACGCGTGCACCCTTGCCCTCGTTCGGGCCGACCAGCTTCAGCTGGATCTTCGGGTCACGCAGCACAAGCGGGTTCCAATCCTTGAAACGACGGAAGCTGTTCACGGTGTCGTAAACAATCGTCATCCTGCGGTTGGTCTCAACACTCTCGGACATCTGCCGCTCCGAGGGCAACACCAAGCCCACCACGACAAACAAGCCAGCCACGATCCCCAAGGCGATCAGGAACTCGATAATACGGGTCATTCAGGAGGTCTCCGGGGCCGATCCCACGGCCGGGTTGAGTGAAGCGAAGCCGCCATCCTAGCAGGCTTCGAGAAAGATGTTCAGTTGTGCGACGGGTAGCGCGGTCTTGCGGTGTCATCCACCGCGCAACCGCGCAGCCCATGACTGCGCAACCCCAACCTGCACAAGGGTTTGGTCAGATTGCGCGCAGCTATCATGCACATCGCGCGATGCCTGTGTGTGATGCGATTGCCGCCGGCGCCACGTTCTGCCTCCCGGCCGCGTGCGTGATCAGGTTGGAAACGACCAGACCACCCCGCCGGGTGCCCTGGCGTACGCGCAGCGTGCGGCACGCGTGGCCGCCATGCCGCACGCCGCGCCGCCTGCGCTGCCGATCAGACCAATTGCAGCTCGAAGGCCTTCAGCACCGCGCGGGTGCGGTCGCGCACGCCGAGCTTGGACAGGATGTTGGAGACGTGATTCTTGATGGTGCCCTCGGCCACGCCCAGCGAGTTGGCGATCTCCTTGTTGGAGAAGCCGCTGGCCATCAGCCGCAGGATCTCGGTCTCGCGGTCGGTCAGCGGATCGGGCCGGTCCAGGCTGACGAACTCGTTGCGCATGTGCTCCAGGCCCGACAGCAGGCGCTGGGTCACCGCCGGCTGCACCAGCGAGCCGCCGTCGGCCACGGTGCGGATCGCGCCGACCAGTTGTTCCAGCGAGACGTCCTTGAGCAGGTAGCCCTTGGCGCCGGCCTTGAGCCCGGCCAGCACCAGCTGGTCGTCGTCGAAGGTGGTCAGGATGATGGTCGGCGGCAGCGTGCCGTTGCGCGAGAGCATCTGCAGCGCCTCCAGGCCGGACATCACCGGCATGCGCATGTCCATCAGCACCACATCGGGCTGGACCTGCGGGATCTGCTCAACCGCCTGCTTGCCGTCCGAGGCCTCGGCCACCACCTCGATGCCGTTATCCAGCGCCAGCAGCGAGCGGATGCCCTGGCGTACCAGGGTTTGGTCGTCGACCAGGCACACACGGATCATCAGAACACTCCTTGAGTCACGGCCGCAGGCATCAGTGCCGGCGCGCCTGGGACGGAGATGCGCAGGCCGAAGCCGTCACCCCGCCGGGTTTGAATCTCGAGCTGGCCACCATACTGGTTCAGCCGCTCGCGCATGCCGCGCAGCCCGTTGCCGGGCGCCACCGTGTCGGCGCCATGGCCATCGTCGCGCGCGTCGATCAACACGGTGTCGGCATCGCGCCGCACCTGGATCCACAGGTTGCGCGCACCGGCATGGCGCACCGCATTGGTGATGATTTCCTGGGTACAGCGCAGCAGCACGTGGGCGCGCTCGGGGTCGTCCAGGGTCAGCGGCTGGGCGATGTCCAGGTGGATGTCCAGCGACGGCACCTGGGTCACCAGCGGGCGCAGGGCCGCTTCCAGGTCGATCGCGCCGCTGTCGCGCAGGTGGCTGACCGCTTCGCGCACGTCGGTGAGCAGCAGCTTGGCCAGCGTATGCGCCTGGCGCACGTGCTCCTGGGCCTGGCCGTCGGTGATGTGGCCGGCCACTTCCAGGTTCAGGCTCAGCGCGGTGAGGTGGTGGCCGAGCAGGTCGTGCAGCTCGCGCGAGATGCGGGTGCGCTCGTTGACGCGGGCGCTTTCGGCCAGCAGCGCGCGGGTGGCGCGCAGCTCGGCATTGAGCCGGCGCTGTTCTTCGCGGGCATCGGTCTGCTGGCGCGCGACCAGGCTGGTCACGAAGATGAACATCGAAAAGCCGCCGTACAGCAGCGACTGCATCAGCGCGGCGAACAGGGTGAAGTCCGGGCGCAGGTAATAGAACACCGGCAGCACCGCCAGCTGGCTGAGCACCAGCCAGGCCACGCCGATGCGCAGCGGCAGCAACCAGGGGATCACCCCCGCCGCCACCATCATCAGAATGCTGCCCAGCCCGGTCCCGCTGAGATAGCTGACCGCCAGCGCGAAGATGGTCAGCAGCAGCAGGATCAGCCGGTCGTACCAATGCGCATGGCCGCCGCTGCTCAGGCCGCGGGTCAGCCAGAAGTAGCTGGCGCCGAAGCCGACGAAGAACGCCGACATCAGCAGGCCTTCGGCCACGCTGCGGTGGTCGCCCTCTTCTGCGGCTGGCCAGTAGGTGTACACCAAGGGCATGGCGATCATCGCCCAGGTGAACAGGCCGGCGAAGCGCAGGACGCGCGTATGACTGAGGTATCCCAACATGCAGGCATCTTAGGCGCTCGCCGGGCGGCTGCCCTCTTGCCGGAAGTCATGCATGCGTGTGGCATGGCGCGCCGGGCCTGGCAGCAGGAGCTGCCGGCATTGGCATGCTGCAGTCGGTTCTCATGCCTGGCTGGCAGCACACGGCGGGTCGCCGCTTCAGGCCACGCATGCAATAATCCGACGCAGATCCGATTTCGGGTCGAGAGCGTTACCCCACGGAGTCCCAATGTCGATCGTTATCCGCGACGTGCGCGAGCACGAGCTCGATTCCGTCCTGGCCCTGAACAACAATGCCGGACTGGCAATCCTGCCGCTGGATTCAACCAAGCTGCAACGTTTCTACGAGCAGGCCGAATATTTCCGCGTCGCCGAGCGCGACGGCAACCTGGCCGGGTTCCTGGTCGGGTTCGGCAGCGGCAGTGCGCATGACAGCAGCAATTTCGCCTGGTTCCGGGACCGTTACCCGGAATTCTTCTATATCGACCGCATCGTGGTCGCCAGCCGCCGTCGCGGCGGTGGCGTCGGGCGTGCGTTCTATGCCGATGTGCAGAGCTACACCGAGTTGCGCTACCCGCAACTGGCCTGCGAGGTGTTCCTGGACCATGGCGCCGATGCGGCGCTGCTGTTCCATGGCAGCTTCGGCTTCCGCGAGGTCGGCCAGAACACCATGGCCGATGTCGAGGTGCGCGCCAGCATGCTGATGAAAGACATGTGCAGCTATCCGTGGGTCAAGGAGACCTATGCCGGCAAGTTGCCCGACCACCTGCCGTGGGTCGGCCGGCCGCGTCATGCCGCCGCCACCGACAACCCGTCGACGGGGAGCTGAGGCGTGGCGAGCGTGAATGTGGATTTTGAACAGGCCGGCGAACTGAAGATCGGCCAGGTGGGCATTGCCAACCTGCGCGTGCGCACGCTGGACGTGCCGCGCCTGGTGCGCGAGATGCGCGAGCGCGTGACCCGCGCGCCGAAGTTGTTCGGACGCGCGGCGGTGATCCTGGATTTCGGCGGCTTGTCGCAGGTACCGGACCTGGCCACGGCCAAGGCGCTGCTGGACGGACTGCGCGATGCCGGCGTGTTGCCGGTGGCGCTGGCCTACGGCACCAGCGAGATCGACCTGCTCTCGCAACAGCTCGGCGTACCGCTGCTGGCCAAGTTCCGCGCGCAATACGAGCCGACCGCGGTGAGCCCGCCGCCACCCCCGCCACCACCGGCGCGTGCCGAACCCGCAGCGCCAGCGGCGCGGCCGGCGCCTGGGCGCATGCAACGCAACGCGGTGCGCTCGGGCCAGCAGCTGTATGCGGAGAACTGCGACCTGACTGTGCTCAGTACGGTCGGTGCCGGGGCGGAGGTCATCGCCGACGGCAGCATCCATATCTACGGTACCCTGCGTGGCCGCGCGTTGGCCGGCGCCCAGGGCAACCCTGACGCGCGCATCTTCTGCCGCGACTTCCACGCCGAACTGGTTGCCATCGCTGGCCACTACAAGGTGCTGGACGATGTTCCCATGGACCTGCGTGGCAAGGCCGTCCAGGTCTGGCTGGAGCAGGATCAGATCAAGATCGCTGCGCTGGACTGACGCAGCCCAACCACAGAAATATTCGGAGAAATCCTTTGGCTGAAATCATCGTAGTCACCTCCGGCAAGGGCGGCGTTGGCAAGACCACCACCAGCGCGAGCCTGGCCTGCGGGCTGGCACGGCGCGGCAAGAAGGTCGCCGTCATCGACTTCGACGTCGGTCTGCGCAACCTGGACCTGATCATGGGCTGCGAGCGGCGCGTGGTGTACGACTTCGTCAACGTCGTGCATGGCGAAGCCACGCTCAAGCAGTCGCTGATCAAGGACAAGCGCTTCGACAACCTGTACGTGCTGGCTGCCTCGCAGACCCGCGACAAGGACGCGCTGACCCAGGAAGGCGTGGAGAAGGTGCTCAAGGACCTGGCCGCCGACGGCTTCGACTACATCGTCTGCGATTCGCCGGCCGGCATCGAGAAAGGCGCGTTCCTGGCGATGTATTTCGCCGACCGCGCGGTGGTGGTGGTCAATCCGGAAGTTTCCTCGGTCCGCGACTCGGACCGTATCATCGGCCTGCTCGATTCCAAGACCCGCAAGGCCGAGCAAGGCCAGACCGTGCCGGCCTTCCTGCTGCTGACCCGCTACAGCCCGGGCCGCGTGGAAGGCGGCGAGATGCTCAGCATCACCGACGTGGAAGAAGTGCTGGGGCTGAAGGCCATCGGCGTGATTCCCGAATCCGGCGATGTGCTCAACGCCTCCAACAAGGGCGAGCCGGTGATCCTGGATGCCGAGTCCCCGGCCGGCCAGGCCTACGACGACGCGGTCGCCCGCATCATGGGCGAAGAGCGCCCGATGCGATTCACATCCGTGGAGAAGAAAGGCTTCTTCAGCAAGCTGTTCGGAGGGTAAGCATGGGCCTGCTCGATTTTCTCAAGAGCAAGAAGAACACCGCCGAGACGGCCAAGAACCGCCTGCAGATCATCATTGCGCAGGAGCGCAACCACCGCGGCGGGCCGGATTACCTGCCGCTGCTGCAGCGCGAATTGCTGGAAGTGATCAAGAAGTACGTCAACATCGACGCCGATGCGGTGCGGGTTGATCTGGTCAAGGATGGCGAGCATGACGTGCTCGATATTTCGGTTGCCTTGCCCGAAGACGGCGACAAGTAAGCGTCCCCTGCGGCACCGTGTTTGCACGGTGCCGCCTTGACGGCCCGAACCGACCGCGAGCCTTTGCGTGTGACCATCGATTCCTCTCCCAGCCCCGAGCCAGCCAGCGTGTTGTGCGTGGGCGATATCGGCCTGGACGCACCGGCCGCGCTGCTTGCCCGCTATGGCCTGCGCCTGCATCGCGTGGAAGCCGGCGCGCCGATCCCTGGCAGTTTCTGGGGCGAACCGGAAGCCGGCATCATCGGCTGCGATGTCTATGTGCGTGACGACACGCCGGTGCATTCGCTGTTGCACGAGGCCGGGCATCTGATCGTCCTGCCGGCCGACAAACGCGCGGCTGTGCATACCGACGCCACCGATTCGGTGGATGAGGAAGACGCCACCTGTTATCTGCAGATCCTGCTGGCCGAGCAATTGCCGGGCGTGGGCAGCGCGCGCCTGATGACCGACATGGACACCTGGGGCTATACCTACCGGCTGGGATCCACGCGCGCCTGGTTCGAGCAGGACGCAGAAAATGCGCGCAGCTGGTTGAGCGCGCGCGGCTTGCTGCCGGCCTGAGTGCCCGCGCCGTGGTCGAGGGGCGTTGCGCTGGATGCGGCTCTCGAGATCAGTCGATGCGTCCACTCAACGCAGTGGCTGCCACGCCGTAGTAAACAGCCGTCGGGCGCTGGCAGATGCCACACAAGCGGCGTGTGCGCGACCACGTGCGATGTCACCGCCTGCGTGACTGCCCCATCATCCCTTCGCTGTCGCGGCCAATGCCCCGGACAGGTCCAGCGTCGCCACCGTGCCCTGCCCGGCATTGGAATCCAGGTTCAGATGCCAGCCCAGATGCTCGCAGAGCCGTCCGATCAGTTCCAGTCCGATGCCGTTGCCCTGGCGTGCGTTGCCGCGCGCCAGGCGCGCGTAGATCGCGCTGATCTCCTCCGGCGTCATGCCGTGGCCCGGGTCGGCAATGCGCACCACACCTGGTGCCGATAGCGAGACGCGGATGATGCCGCGGTCGCTGTTCTCGATCGCGTTGCGCAACAGGTTGCCGATGGCGGTCTGCACGATCGCCACCGGTGCGGTGAGGCTGCATGGCGGAAGCGGATCGGTGAGTACCTGCAGATCCTTGTCGGCGAGCAGATGCGCGTGGTCGGCGACGATCTCCGGCAGCAACTGGTCCAGACGCAGCGTATCGCTGCTGCGCGTCAGCCGGCCGGGGTCCTTGGCCAGCACCAGCAACAAGGTGATCAACTGCTCCACCGCGGCGCTGGTCTGGGCGATGCGCTCCAGCTGGTGGCGCACCGCCGGCGGTGTGCCGGCTTGTTCCAGCGCCAGTTCGGCAGCATTGCCGATCACCGCCAGCGGGGTGCGCAACTCATGGCTGGCACTGTCGATGAAGGCGCGTTCGCGTTCGACGAACTGGCCGTTGCGATCGAGATAGTCGTTGAGCGCGTCGGCAATCACGTACAGCTCGGCGCTGCCCTGCGGGCCAACAGCAATGCGTTGTGCACGCCGCTCCGGACGCAGCGCGCCGATGTCGCGCGCCAGCTCCACCAGCGGGCGCACCAGCCGCGCCATCGCATAAGTGCCCATCAGCAAGGTGATGCCGATCAGCGCGACGCCTGCCGCCAGCATCCAGCGGGTGATGAACTGCTCCAGCGCCTCGAAGTCGGTGATATCCAGCACCAGCGCCAGGCGCCCGGCATGCGGCGTGTCGCGCACCATCACCGCGCTCTGGCGGCCGGCGATTTCCAGCTCGTCGTGCAGGCCGGGATGCAGCGTGCGCAGGACCGGCGGCACTGCCGCGCTGCCGTCGACGCGATACAGCCGCAGGGTGTCCGAGTCCTGCCAGCGGTAATCCGGATTCTGCGCACTGCGATCCAGGATGCTGTCCAGCTCCGAATTCAGCAACGAGCGCCACACGCCGTGTTCTGCGCGCTCGTGCAGATACTGCGCGGTGCCGAACACCGCCAGCACCATCAACAACGTGTAGCCGAACAACCACACCAGCACGCGGCGGCCCAACGGGCGCTGCCTAAGCATCGCTGCACTCGCCCGCAGCCGGATCGCCGGCACCTTGCAGCGGCGCCAGGCGATAGCCCAGCCGCGGCAGGGTGTGGATCAGTTTCTGCGCGAACGGGCCGTCCACGCTGCGACGCAACTCGTAGATATGCGAGCGCAGCATGTCGCCATCGGGCGGATCGTCGCCCCATAGCGATTGCTCCAGCCGCTGCCGGGTGACCGCGGCGGGGCTCGCCTGCATCAGCACTTCCAGCAGCTTGCGGCAGGCCGGATACAGGTGCAGCACCTGGCCGGCGCGGGTGGCTTCGAGGGTGGACAGGTCCAGACGCAGATCGGCCACCTGCAGCAACTTGCCGCGTCGGCGCCCATGCGCACGCGCAAGCAGGGCCTCGATGCGGACCTCCAGTTCCGGCAGCGCGAACGGCTTGGTCAGATAGTCGTCGGCACCAGCCCGGAAGCCGGCGATCTTGTCGGGCAACTCGTCGCGGGCGGTGAGCATGATCACCGGCAGCTCGGACTGGTGCTGCTCGCGCAGGCGGCGCAGCACTTCCGGGCCGTCCATGCGCGGCATCATCCAGTCCAGCACCAGCACGTCGTACTGCTGGGTGGTGGCCAGATGCAGGCCGGTGATGCCGTCAGGCGCTGCGTCAAGGGTGTGCCCGCGCGCTTCGAAATAGTCGAACAGGTTGGCAACCATGTTGCGGTTGTCTTCGATGACCAGCAGCCGCATGAGCGCGTTTCCAGGGCGGCCCGGCAGGGACGATGTGCGCATCCTAACCGAGCCTGGCCGAACACAGCCGCTCTGGATGGCTCCGACAAAATTCCGACCTGCTTGCCGGATAGTGTGGCGCCCCACCGATCGGGGCGTGCGCGTGTCGCCTGCCATCTCCGCCGCCACTTCCCGCCAGCGCGCACTGCTCGCCGCCGTGTTGCTGATCGTCGTCAGCCTGCTGGCCGGGCTGGGCCTGCGCCAGCCCAACCCGCCGGACGAGCCGCGCTTTGTGCTGGCCGCACGCAGCATGGTTGCGACCGGTCAATGGCTATTGCCGCACCGGGGCAGCGAGCTGTATGCCGAAAAACCGCCGGTTTTCATGTGGTTGCAGGCAGCCAGCTACGAGCTGGTGCCGCACTGGCCGGTCGCGTTCCTGCTGCCGTCGCTGCTGGCTGCGCTCGCCACGTTATGGCTGACCTGGGACATCGCGCGGCGGTTGTGGAACCGGCGCGTGGCGCGGCATGCGGTACTGGCGTTGTTTGCGGTGCTGCAGTTCGGCCTGATGGCCAAGCGTGCGCAGATCGACATGGTGCTGGTGGCGCTGACCACGCTGTCGTTGTGGGGGATGCTGCGGCATCTGCTGCGCGGGCCGGACTGGCGCGCATGGACGCTGGGATTGTTCGCCGCCGGCGTGGGCACGGTGACCAAGGGCGTGGGCTTTCTGCCCTTGCTGCTGTTGCTGCCGTGGATGGCGCTGCCGCGCAGGCACTGGCGCGTGCTGCCGGCACGCGCACAGGCCGGGCGCAGCTGGTTGCTGGTGCTGCCCGCGTTCCTGGCGGGGACCGCGGTGTGGCTTGGTCCGCTGGGCATCGCGTTGTGGCAGAGCAACGACCCGGCGCTGCATGCCTACGCGCACGAGTTGTTGTTCAAGCAGACCGGTACCCGTTACGCCCACGCCTGGCATCACCTCAAGCCGGCCTGGTACTACCTGCAGGTGATCGCCACGCTGTGGTTGCCCGGCTGCCTGCTGTTGCCCTGGTTGCTGCCGGCCTGGTGGCGACGGCTGCGGCGCAGCGACCCGCGCTATCTGTTGCTGCTTGCCTGGAGCGTGTTGGTACTGGTGTTCTTCAGCGCCAGCCCGGGCAAGCGCGAGGTCTACATCTTTCCGATGCTGCCGGCCCTGTGCATTGCCGCTGCACCGCTTCTGGCTGGGCTGCTGCGCAAGCGTGGCGTCCGCGTATTGCTGACCGGCTACCTGCTGCTGCTCGCACTGGCCGCTCTCGCATTGGGCAGCGGTATCGCGCTGCATCTGCACTGGGCGGAAAACACCGCGCTGCAGCGCGGAATGGAGTTGGCCTCGCTGCGGTCGGTGGGTGTCTGGTTGATCGGCCTGGGCGTGGTCGGCCTGGCGGCAATTGCATGGTCGCGTGGCAAGCGCACCGGCACCGCGGTGGTGGTGGTGACCGCCGCGCTGTGGAGCGTGTACGGCCTGGGCTTGATGCCGGCACTGGACCCTTACAGTTCTGCCGCTGGCTTGATGCAGCGCGCGGGACAGCGCATCGGCCCGGAGGCCGAGCTTGGTATGCTGGCCTGGCGCGAGCAGAACATGCTGCAGGCGGATCGACCGGTCACCGACTTCGGCTTCAAGGCGAGTTGGCAGCAGCAGTGGGCCAAGGCCGGTCCGTGGCTTGCAGACGCACCTGAGCGCCGTTGGCTGTTCGTCCTCAAGCAGGCGGTACCGGCGTGCATCGATCCGGCGCAACGGATCGATATTGGCGAGTCCAACCGCAATCAATGGCAGTTGGTGCCGGGCACGGCATGGCATGCCGGTTGCGTTGCAACCGCCTCCGACACCAACACCGGCGGTGGCGACAGCGAGACAGACTGAACGCCGGATAGCGCGTTAACCGCCGGACAACTCCGGTCCGACCGCTTTCCGACATGCCGCTTTCGAAGATGCCGGGCATAGACCACCGGCCGATGCTTCGATGACCACGCTTCCCGTATACGCACCTGCCCTGGCGCGCACAGCCACTGTTGCGCAAACCCGCTTTCTCGTTCGGCATCTATGGCTGCCGCTGGCAGGCGTACTGGTGCTCAGCGCGTTGTTGATGGGCGCCGGCGGCGACCAGTGGGTTGCCGATGCGCTGTATCGGCTGGAAGGTGGGCAGTGGCTGCTCAAGGACCACTGGTTCACCAGTGGCGTGATTCACCGTGTCGGCAAATGGTTGAGCACCGCTGGCGCTGTCAGCGTGCTGGTGCTGGCGCTGGTTGCCTGGTACCGGCCGCGCCTGCGCGTGCTGCGCTGGCCGCTGACGTATCTGGCTGCATCGATCGCACTGTCGACCTCGCTGGTGTCCTTGCTCAAGTCGTGGACGGCGATGGATTGCCCGTGGGATCTGAGCCGTTACGGCGGCACCCAGCAGATGATCGGGCTGTTCGAATCGCGCCACGGCATTGCTGCGTCCGGTTGTTTTCCTGCAGGCCATGCCAGCGCCGGTTATGCGTGGGTGGCGCTGTATTTCTGTGCGCTGGCACTACGTCCCGCGTGGCGTGTTCCTGCATTGTGGCTGGGCATCGCGGCAGGGTTGTTGTTCGGGATTGCACAGCAATTACGCGGCGCGCATTTTCTGTCGCATGACCTGTGGTCGCTGGCGGTGTGTTGGGGAACTGCACTTGCACTGTACTGCGTGATGCTGGCTCGACCGCATCGCGCCAATGTTGTGGTGTTGCAATCGGGGGATGCAGCATGAGTACCTATTTACCGCAATCGCGTGGGTTCAAGCGCCTGCGCGCACTGAGCTGGACGACGCGACCGACGGTCTCGACCGAAACCTTGGTGTTGTTGTCGAGTCTTTTCTTCGCACTGGTGTGCAACCAGCTGTTCTGGCACACGGCCATGGCCACGCATCCGGGCAGTCTCGGGTTTGCCATCTCGTTGATGGCCTTGCTGGTGGCCGTGCATGCGTTATTGCTGGGCCTGCTGGTGTGGCGCTGGAACGCCAAACCGCTGTTGACGCTGCTGCTGTTCACCACCGCGCTGGCTGCGCATTACATGGACAGCTACAACGTCTACCTGGATGCGGACATGCTGCGCAATGTGCTGCATACCGACCACAAGGAATCGCGCGAACTGCTCACGCCCGGCCTGATCCTGCCGCTGCTGTGCTACTTCCTGATTCCGGCCACGCTGTTGTGGCGCACGCGTCTGCAAGCACGCAGCATCGGCAGATCACTGGCAATCCGCGCCGGTTTCTTGCTGGTGGTGGCAGTGGTCGGCGCGGCCGGCGCGATGCTGTCGTCGCAGGACGTCTCGGCGTTGATGCGCAATCACCGCGAGGTACGTTACCTGGCCACGCCGATCAACTACATCGTGGCACTGCGGCAGAACCTCAAATCCGATTCGCCAATCAAGCATGCGCCCAAGCAACCGGTCGAACACGACGCCATGGCCACACCACGTGCACCCGGAAGCCGTCCGCGCCTGCTGCTGGTGGTGCTGGGCGAAACCGCACGTGCGCAGAACTGGGGCCTCAACGGCTATGCGCGCCAGACCACGCCCGAGCTGGCGCAGGCCGGAGTGATCAATTTCCCTGACATGCATTCCTGCGGCACCAGCACCGAGGTCTCGGTGCCATGCATGTTCTCGCCGTTCGGCCGCCGCGATTACAACGAGGACACGATACGCGGCCACCAGTCGCTGCTGCATGTGCTCGAACACGCCGGCATTTCCACGCTGTGGCGCGACAACCAGTCCGGCTGCAAGGGCGTCTGCGATGGCCTGGACATCCAGAAGCTGGACGATGCCACCACGCCAGAGCTGTGTGCCGATGGCCGCTGCATGGACGAGATCCTGCTGAGCGACCTGGCTGCGCAAGTGCGCGCAAAGCCCGGCGACCGCGTGGTGGTGCTGCATCAACTCGGCAGCCACGGGCCGAGTTACTTCGAGCGCTACCCGGCACAGTTCGAGCGCTTCAAACCGGTGTGCAAGACCGCCGACCTGGGCAGTTGCAGCCGCCAGGACATCGTCAACGCCTACGACAATTCCATCACCTATACCGATCACTTCCTCAACCAGGCCATCCACACGCTGCGCGGGCTGCAGGACTACGACACCGCGATGATCTACCTCTCCGATCACGGCGAATCACTCGGAGAAAAAGGCCTCTACCTGCATGGCGTGCCATACGCGATCGCACCCAAGGAACAGACCCACGTGCCGATGGTGATGTGGTTCTCGCCGGAGTTCGCGCGCGACCGCGGCCTGGACGAAACCTGCCTGCGCCACCGTGCCGGCAAGTACACCGACCAGGACGCGCTGTTTCCATCGGTGCTCGGGCTGATGCAGGTTAAGACCAGCGTCTATGCACGTGAGCGCGATCTGTTCGCGCAATGCACGGGATAAATGCGGCTGGATTTCTTCAAGCATGGCTTATCGAAGGCACGGTGCCCTAGCCGCTCGCGCGATACGCCGTGAATCCTCCCGTGGAGGTTCCTTGGCGGCATCCATGCCGGCGAGGACACCGCGCCAGTAAATTGGTCGGCTTCTTTTTTGAAGACTTGCTGCGCGGCTTGCGATGGAAAGATTTTCGGACGCACGACGCTCCGAACAACGCGCATCAGGCACTGCTCTTACCGTGCACACCGACTATCTCGACAGGTCCTTGCCCGCCCACCGTCGCGGGACCTTACGCGGCATGGATGCCGCGTAAGCGCCTACACGGACGTACTTGCGGCGCGTCCTGCGAGGGTGGGCGGGCAAGGGCCCTGCAACCCAGCCGCAGATCATCCGCTCTGTAGCCGATCTATCCGCGCTGTCCAGACCTTTGGAGCACGACACCCAAAACAACGCGTGACAAGCTGCTTGTCGCGTGTGTGTCGGACTTCGAGCATCTAACAACGCGCATTACGCACTGCTCTTACCGTGCACACCGACCATCTCGACTGGTCCTTGCCCGCCCACCCTCGCGGGACCTTACGCGGCATGGATGCCGCGTAAGAGCCTACATGGACGTACTTGCGGCGTGTCCTGCGAGGGTGGGCGGGCAAGGGCCCCGCAGCCAAGCGGCAGATCAGCCTCTCTGCAACTGATGCATCGGCGTCGCCCAATCCTCTGGAGCACGACACCAAAAGCAAGCTCGTGAAAAGCTGCTTGTCGCGCGTGTGTCGGAGGTCGAGCATCTAACAACGCGCATGACGCACTGCTCTTACCGTGCACACCGACCATCTCCACTGGTCCTTGCCCGCCTACCGTCGCGGGACCTTACGCGGCATGGATGCCGCGTAAGAGCCTACACGGACGTACTTGCGGCGTGTCCCGCGATGGTGGGCGGGCGAGGGCCTTGCAGCCAAGCGGCAGATCATCCGCTCTGCAACTGATCCGCCTGCACCGCTCCATCAACCCAATGCCACCAGTCCCCCAGTCTTGAAGCAACTGGCAGTACATGGCGGGCAAACAGGTAACGGCCGTGCCCGCCTGCGATGAGCACGCCAATGTGGCACTTGCTCTGACGAGCACACACGGATTTGCAGCCGTCCGAGTCGCGTACACCGTGACAGCGCTTGCGGTGAACCCCGACGCGCTCTAGCCTGCGTCGGACTTCACCGCAAGGACCACCCGTGAATCCTCGTTTGTTGTGGCTGGCACTGGCCGTGGCCACCGGCACCCTGTCGTTGTCGGCCTGCCGTCAGGACGCGGCAGCACCCGCCAAGCCCGCTGCCACCAAAGCCGCGCCGGAGGAAAGCGCCGACCAGTTCGTCGCGCGCATCAGCGCCGAGTACAAGGCCGCTTACCCGGAACTCACCGCCGCGCAGTGGTTGTCTTCGACCTACATCAACGGCGACTCGCAGCTGCTGGCCGCCAAGGCCAACGAACGCTCGCTGGCGCAACTGGACCGCTGGATCGAACAATCCAAGCAGTATGCAGGCACCCCGATGTCGGCCGACAGCGCGCGTGCATTGCAACTGCTGAAATTGATGAGCGCCCTGCCCGCACCACGCGACCCGGCCAAGCTGGCAGAGCTCACCCGGATCGCCGCCAAGATGGAAGGCGATTACGGTGCGGCCAGTTATTGCGTGGGCGATGGCGAACAACGCCGCTGCCGCCA
The DNA here is from genome assembly GCF_056725185.1 of Xanthomonas sp. NCPPB 3218. Taxonomy (NCBI): domain Bacteria; kingdom Pseudomonadati; phylum Pseudomonadota; class Gammaproteobacteria; order Lysobacterales; family Lysobacteraceae; genus Xanthomonas; species Xanthomonas sp. NCPPB 3218. The sequence continues at coordinate 1,400,746 of NZ_CM161516.1, read as the reverse complement.
GCTTGGCGAGCTGGAACAGGTGCTGGCCAGCAGCCGTGATTACGCCGAACAACTGGATGCCTGGCAGGGCTGGCATGGCACCGCAGTCCCGATGCGCAAGGACTATCAGCGCTTTGTCGAGCTCGCCAACGAGGGCGCGCGCGGGCTGGGCTTTGCCGATGTCGGCGTGCTGTGGCGCAGCGGTTACGACATGCCGCCAGCGCAACTGGCCAGCGAGACCGACCGTCTCTGGGACCAGGTCAAGCCGCTGTACGCACAACTGCAGTGCTATGCGCGCGGCAAGCTCGATACGCAGTACGGCAAGGACAAGGGCGAGCTCGCCAGCGGCATGTTGCCGGCGCATCTGATGGGCAATATGTGGCAGCAGGACTGGAGCAATCTGTGGGACCTGCTGCAGCCATACCCGGGTGCCGGCGACCTGGACATCACCGCTGCGCTGGAAAAACAGTACCAGGGCAACCTGAGTGCGGTGCTGGCGCGCACTACCGGCACGGAGGGCGGCAGTGGCGCACGCTTCCAGGCCGAGCGCGAAGCGCAGCTGCGCACCGCAAGACAGATGACCGAACGTGCGCAGGATTTCTACACCTCGCTCGGCATGCCCAAGCTCCCCGACACCTATTGGCAGCGTTCGCAGTTCATCAAACCGCTGGACCGCGACGTGGTCTGCCATGCCAGCGCATGGGACATGAACATGGGCGGCGAAGCGACGCAGAACATCGGTGCGGACGTGCGCACCAAGATGTGCATCAAGCCGACCGAAGAAGATTTCACCACCATCTATCACGAGCTTGGGCACATCTATTACGACCTGGCCTACAACCCGCTGCCGCCACTGTTGCAGAACGGCGCCAACGACGGTTTCCACGAAGCGATCGGCGACACCATCGTGCTGGCGATGACGCCCAAGTATCTGCAGTCGATCGGCATGGTCGGCGAACAGCAAACCAGCCGCGAGGCGCTGCTCAATTCGCAGATGCGCATGGCGCTGAGCAAGGTTGCCTTCCTGCCGTTCGGCCTGATGATCGACCGCTGGCGCTGGGGCGTGTTCGACGGCTCGATCCCCCCCGAGCGTTACAACCAGGCCTGGTGGGAACTGAAAGCCAAGTACCAGGGCGTTGCACCGGCGAACCCACGCGGCGAAGAGTTCTTCGATGCCGGCGCCAAGTACCATGTGCCCGGCAACACGCCGTACACCCGGTATTTTCTTGCGCACATCCTGCAGTTCCAGTTCTACAAGGGCCTGTGCGAAGCCGCCGGCCATCAAGGCCCGTTGTACGAGTGCAGTTTCTACGGCAACAAGGACGCCGGGCAGAAGTTCTGGTCGATGCTGCAACGGGGTTCCAGCCAACCCTGGCAGACCACGCTGAAGGAACTTACCGGCAACGACCGCCTGGATGCCGGCCCGATGCTGGAATATTTCGCGCCGATGAACGAGTGGCTGAAGCAGCAGAACCAGGGAAAATTGTGCGGCTGGCAGGCGAACGCACCCGCGGCCGCCAGCACGACGCCTGTGCCTGCCGTAACGCACTGACGCACGCGCTCCCTGCGGCATGCGGCGGCCCTCACCCTGGCCGCCGCATAACGTTGATTTGATAAACGCACAAAACGCCGGCGATATACTGCGCGCCCGCTGCACCGGCGCAGCATGCAGGATGCATCCAGTGAACAACACCTCCACCGGCCCGGACCCGCGCGACGCGGACCGTAACAAGCAGTTCATCGACGACGCAAACGACCGCGCATTCGACCCGATCTACAGCAGCAAGAGCAGCGACTACGCGCTGGAAGTGGGCGGCAGCAACATCGAGCTCAGCCCCGAAGATCAGACGGTCAAGTATTCCCATACCAGCGAGCAGAGCAGCGGCAGTCCGACGCAGCCGCTAGGCGAGAACAGCCTGCGCAGCAGCCGCTCGCTCGGCCTGGGCAAGCTCAGCGACGCCGAGGCGAAGACCACCACCTTCAACCTCGAGGCCGACGCCAACACCGGCCAGCAGCAACGCCTGCAGACCAAGCTCGGCGACAGCAAGCTGAGCATCGAGACCAGCACCAGTGCCGGGCAGCGCATGCGTTACGCACTGACGCTGCCCGGTGCCGACCAGCCTGCAGAGGCGGCCACCCGCGTCAATCCGCTGCAGCCGGAGAGCCTGCCGATCGGCGCGCGCGCGGTGATGGACGCCCAGACCTACACCCAGCGCGATGCCTCGGCGAGCCTGCAACACCTCACCATGCAAAGCGAGATCACCGAAGCCAGCGGCCGCAGCTACCTGATCGAGCGCGTGGACGAGCGCCACGTGCGTGTGGTGACCGGACCCAACGCAGCCATCGAGGCAGTCAACGCCGTTGGCCTGAAGGTGGGACCGGCGCAGGCCCTGCTCGGGCGCGCCGACGCCCTGGGCCAGTCGCGTGTGGAGAGCGCGCAATTTGACCTGGCCGATCCACGCGCGCTCGCGGCCATGGGCGACTTTGTGCGCGAGGGCAAGATGGCACCGGGCGTGCCCGGCGTCGATGAGCTACAGACGGTGGAGCGGATCAGTTTCAGCTCGCAGCAGCGTCTGCAGCTGGAATTGGGCCCGCTCAGCGCCGATCTGGCCGGCAACCGGAATCAGGGTAGCCAGGTGCGCATCAGCACACCGGGCCAGGACGGCTACACCGTGGTGCAGCAGCTGCAATACGGCGGCAACGTGCCGCTGACGATCGTGCGCCAGTACGACGGCAACGACACCGAGCGCGTGCAGGAACGCAGCTACCGCTTCGAGATCGATGGCGATGTCGCCGCGCCGGGGCTGCTGCAACGCCTGGGTGGGCGCAACGAGGCCAGCGAGGAAAAGGCGATTGCACAGAATCTCAACAGCGCGCTGAGCGGCGACATGGCGGGCACCGGTGCGATTGCGCCAGGGCAGAAGACCACGCTGGCCTTCAGCGAGGCGCAGATGCAGGCGCTGATGCAGCAGACCCAGGCCAGCGTCGAAGCCGGCAGGATCGGCGGCAGCTCGCTGACGGCGCTGGTCGGCGACCGCAACGCCGCACCGCAATCACCCGAACGCTTCGCGATCGCGATGGCGCGCAATGTGGGCGGCGAGCCGTATCCGTTCGTCGAGCGACTGCAGCGCATCGCCGACGGCGCCGATGGGACATACGACGGCCGGTTGCAGCGCATCGATGCCGAGGCGCTTCCGCGCCAGGCGGCGGCGGATCCGCGCAATCCGGCCAGTCCGGACCATGCGCTGCTGAGCCAATGCACCGCAGCGGTGGAGCAGTTGGAGGCAGCGCGCGGCCGCGTGCCCGATGCGGACAGCGAGCGCTTGGCAGCCGGAGCGCTGGTGGCCGCACGCGAGCACGGGCTGCAGCGTGTCGACCACGTGGTGCTGGGCCGCGACCCGGCACAGGGCTTCGTGGTCCAGGGAGCGCTGGATTCGCCGGCGCACTTGCGCGGCCCCTTCGATGCCCAGGCCGCGCAGCAGACGCCGGTGGACCACAGCCTGCAGCGCGCGCAGGCAGTGGGCGCCGAGCAGGATCGCAACGCCGCCGCGCAGGAACAGGCGCAGCAGCAGGACGTCCAGCGACAGGCACCGGCGCGCTGATCCAGCGCGCCGGCTGATCCGCAGCCAAGCGCTGGCGCATTTCAGCCCCAACACGGCCCATCCACGCGGAACGGGCCGTGTTCGGAGCCGGCCTCGCCGACACCGCTGCGTTATGACCTCAGTTGGTGCGCGCGGGCACCAGCTTCTGCGCGAACTCGATCCGGAACGCCTCGAAATCCCTGCCGTCGGCGGCCGCCTCGGCATGCGCCGCGTCCTTGAGCGCGTCCGAATAGGTCAGCCGTACCGGCGTGCCCTGGCGTTCGTGCAGCTCGGCCGCGCGCATGATCAGGGCCAGCACCTGGGCGGCGCTGGTGCTTTCGCCGGCAATGCGGCCGTCCATCCCCAGCACCCATTCGCCGTCGCGGCGGACGATGCCGGCCAGTAGCGTGCGTTGCTGGTCGCGCAGTTCGGCATGCGGCTCGATCGGCGAAACCGGCGCGGGATTGGCGGCGGCCTGGTTGCGCTGGCGCTCGGCGGCGCGCTTGCGGGCGTCGCGGCGCAGCTTGGAATCGGTGGACATGCAGGCTCCTGTGAGGTCAGAGATGGTCGGCCGGCTCCAGAGGCACTGCCTCCTCGGCCTGGCGGCGGCGCAGACGGCGGCCGCTGCGGCGTTCCCAGCGCCAGAATAGCCAGCCCAGCAGGAAAAAACCGGTCATGCCGATCGCCAGATGGCGCGGGTGTTCACTCAGCAGCGGCGACAGCACCCCGGCCACCAGCGTATTGGTCATCAGCTGGGTGAAGGCCTGCAGCGAGGAGGCCAGGCCGCGCTGATGCGGGTACATGTCCAGCACCGCCAGCGCCAGGATCGGGAAGATCAGCGCCATGCCCACGCCAGCCAGGAAGATCGGCAGCACCGCCCAGGGCAGCGCGATCTGCGCCGCCGTCATGGTGTAGCCCAGGTTCGCCAGCGCCGCCACGCCGCAGCAGATGAAGCCGATGCGGATCTGCCGCACCGGGTCCATGCTGCCGGCCATGCGCCCGGACAGGAACGAGCCCAGGGTCATGCCGCCGATGGTGGGAATGAACAACCAGGCGAAGTCGCCCTCGCCCAGGTGCAGGTGGCGCATGATCAGCACCGGCGCCGAGGCGATATACAGGAAGATGCCGGCGAAGTTGAACGCACCGGCCGCGGCCAGCCGCTGGAAACGCGGGTTGAAGCCGATCCGCACGTAGTCGTGCATCAGGCGGCGCAGTTGCAGCGGCGTGCGCGCCTCCGGCGGGTGGGTCTCCGGCAGCCAGGTCAGCGTGGCCACCAGCAGCACCAGCCCGAACGCCACCAGGAACCAGAAGATCAGCGGCCAGCCGGCGCCGCTGAGCAGGATCCAGCCGCCGATGATCGGCGCGATCGCCGGGGCGATGCCGAAGATCATCGACACCTGGCTCATCAGCCGTTGCGCGTCCGCCCCCTGGAACAGGTCGCGGATCACCGCCCGCCCGACGATCATGCCCACCCCGGCCGACAGCCCCTGCAGCGCGCGGAATGCCAGCAGGGTGGGCAGGTCCTGTGACAGCGCGCAGCCCACCGAGCCGGCGATGAACAGCACCAGCCCGCCCAGGATCACCCGCTTGCGGCCCCAGGCATCGGACAGCGGGCCGTGCGCGATGCTCATCAGCCCGTAGGCGAGCAGATAGACGCTGATGGTCTGCTGGATCGCCACCTCGTCCACCGCCAGGCTACGGCTGAGCCGCGAGAACGCCGGGAAGATGGTGTCGATGGAAAACGGGCCGAACATCGCCAACCCGGCGAGCAGCAGCGCCATGCGACGGGTGGAAGGCGTGGTGGGGGTCATGCAGGGATCCGAAACGTGGTGCATCGGGGGGACGCACGCCGGCGCCGCCCTGGGGGCGGCGTCGGGATGGGCACAAGGGCGTCGATGATAGGCGCTCGCCGTTGCAAGGTTAAGCAAACCCGAGCGCATGGCCTGCCGCGTGCGCTCCGGCGCGTGCGCACGCAGGCTATAATCGGCCGGCAACACGGTGGGAGAAGCGGCACTGCCGCTGCCGAAGGCGCAACAGCCCGTAATCGCTCAGGCCCGATACCATCCGCAGTACAACTCTGGAGAGACCGGCCGATGCCGGCGCCGAAGGGGCACGGAACGCAGGCAGGCCCAGCGCCATGCCGCGTTCTTAAACTCTCAGGCAAAAGGACAGAGGGGCGCGAGGAAGACTGTCGCTGCGACAGGAGGTGATGCGCTGCGCGCGTCACGCCGGTCCGGTGGTTGTCGACCATTCGTCTGCCCCCTGCCCCGGATGCCCGCCATGTCCCAGACCACGTCTTCCTTGCGCGACCTCGAACACCACAGTGCGTTCGTCGAACGCCATATCGGCCCCAACGACGCAGAAATCGCACAGATGCTGGAGGTGGTCGGCCACGCCTCGCTGGATGCGATGACCGATGCGATCGTGCCCGGCAACATCAAGTCGCCAGCGGCGCTGGCGCTGCCCGAGGCGATCACCGAAGAAGAGGCGCTGGCCAAGATCCGCGCCATCGCCAGCAAGAACCAGGTGCAGCGCAGCTTCATCGGCCAGGGCTATTACGGCACCCATACGCCCAAGGTGATCCTGCGCAACATCCTGGAAAACCCGGCCTGGTACACCGCCTACACGCCCTACCAGGCCGAGATTTCGCAGGGCCGCATGGAAGCGCTGATCAACTTCCAGACCCTGTGCACCGACCTCACCGGCATGCAGATCGCCAACGCCTCGCTGCTGGACGAGGCCACTGCCGCGGCCGAAGCGATGACGCTGGCCAAGCGCTCGGCCAAGTCGAAGTCGGACACCTTCTTTGTGCATGACGCGGTGCACCCGCAGACGCTGGAACTGCTGCGCACCCGCGCCGAGCCGCTGGGCATCGTGCTGCGCGTCGGCACGCCGGAAGAGGCCTTGCAGGCCGAGTGCTTCGGCGTGCTGCTGCAGTACCCGGACAGCTTCGGGCACATCGGCGATCACGCCGCGCTGGCCGATGCGGTGCACGCGCAAGGCGGCCTGGTCGCGGTGGCCACCGACCTGCTGGCGCTGACCCTGATCGCCGCACCCGGCGAATGGGGCGCCGATATCGTGGTCGGCAATTCGCAGCGCTTCGGCGTGCCGTTCGGCTTCGGCGGCCCGCATGCGGCGTTCATGGCCTGCCGCGATGCCTACAAGCGCTCGATGCCGGGCCGCCTGATCGGCGTGTCGATCGATGCCGCCGGCAACCCGGCCTACCGCCTCACCCTGCAGACGCGCGAGCAACATATCCGTCGCGAGAAGGCCACCTCCAACATCTGCACCGCGCAGGTGCTGCTGGCCGTGATGGCCTCGATGTACGCGGTCTACCACGGCCCCGAGGGCCTGACCCGCATCGCGCGGCGCACGCATCGCCTTGCCGCGATCCTGGCCGCCGCCCTGCGCGGTGCCGGCGTCACCGTGGGCGAGCAGTTCTTCGACACCCTGCACGTCAAGGCGATCGATGCCGACGCCATCCACGCCAAGGCCCGCGCCGCCGGCATCAACCTGCGCGCGATCGACAGCGAAGCGGTCGGCATCAGCCTGGATGAAACCAGCACGCGCGCCGATGTGGTCGCGCTGGCCGCGTTGTTCGGTGCGCAGGCGGATGTGGACGCGCTCGATGCCGCCACCGCCGACGCATTGCCGCACGGCCTGCTGCGCAGCAGCGCGTTCCTGACACACCCGGTGTTCAACACCCACCACAGCGAGCACGAACTGCTGCGCTACATGCGCTCGCTGGCCGATAAGGACCTGGCGATGGATCGCACCATGATCCCGCTGGGCAGCTGCACGATGAAGCTCAACGCCACTGCCGAAATGATCCCGGTGACCTGGCCCGAGTTCGGCGTGATCCATCCGCTGGCCCCGGCCGAGCAGTCGGCCGGCTACGCGCAGCTGATCGAGGAGCTGGAAGCGATGCTGGTCGAATGCACCGGCTACGACGCGGTCAGCCTGCAGCCCAACTCCGGCGCGCAGGGCGAGTACGCCGGCCTGCTGGCGATCCGTGCCTATCACCGCGCGCGCGGTGAAGCGCATCGCGACATCTGCCTGATTCCCGAATCCGCCCACGGCACCAACCCGGCCTCGGCGCAGATGTGCGGCATGACCGTGGTGGTGACCAAGTGCGATGCCAACGGCAATGTCGATGTCGACGACATCCGCGCCAAGGCAGAAAAGTACTCCGAGCGTCTGGCCGCGTTGATGATCACCTACCCGTCCACGCACGGCGTGTTCGAAGAGGACGTGGTGGCGATCTGCGAAGCCGTGCATGCGCATGGCGGCCAGGTCTACACCGACGGCGCCAACATGAATGCCCTGGTCGGCGTGGCCAAGCCCGGCAAGTGGGGCTCGGACGTGTCGCACCTGAACCTGCACAAGACCTTCTGCATTCCGCATGGCGGCGGCGGCCCGGGTGTGGGCCCGTGCGCGGTGAAGTCGCATCTGGCGCCATACCTGCCTCGTGCCGGCATCCATGCCGGCGAAGGTCAAACTGCCGCCATCCATGGCGGCGGACTCAACTCCGAAAGCGGGAGTGGACACTCCTCGCGCATTGGCGGCATGGTCAGCGCGGCGGCCTACGGCTCGGCCTCGATCCTGCCGATCAGCTGGATGTACGTGACCATGATGGGCAGCGGCGGCCTGCGCAAGGCGACCCAGGTGGCCCTGCTCAATGCCAACTACATCGCCAAGCGCTTGGCGCCGCACTACAAGACGCTGTACACCGGCCGCAACGGCTTGGTGGCGCACGAGTGCATCCTCGACATCCGCCCGCTGGAAAAGACCAGCGGTATCGGTGCCGAAGATATCGCCAAGCGCCTGATCGACTTCGGCTTCCACGCGCCGACGCTGAGCTTCCCGGTCGCCGGTACCTTGATGGTGGAGCCGACCGAAAGCGAATCGCAGCACGAACTGGACCGCTTCATCGACGCGATGATCCAGATCCGCGAAGAGATCCGCGCCATCGAAGACGGCCGCCTGGACCGCGACGACAACCCGCTCAAGCACGCCCCGCACACCGCCACCCAGGTGTCGGCCAGCGAGTGGACCCACGCCTACCCGCGCGAACTGGCCGCCTTCCCGCTGCCCAGCCTCAAGCAGCAGAAGTACTGGCCGCCGGTGGCACGCGTGGACAACGTCTACGGCGACAAGAACGTGATGTGCGCCTGCATCCCGGTGGATGCGTACAAGGACGACGTGGAGGCGTAAGCGCCACCACCAGGTAAAAACGCGAAACCCAGCCGGTCACATGGCTGGGTTTTTTGTTGCCGTGCCGGGACGGGACGGCGCTGCCGCCGACACAGGTTTTGCGTTTGCCACAGCCAAGGCGATAGCCGGCTCTTCATGGGCAGCGATGAACGATTGCCCTCCGACGCGTGCTGCGCTCATCGCACCGCACTCGACCAGGTGATAGCGATGCCATCTGCCCGTCGCAGGCGGATGCATCAACACTCGTGCATGAGGACTGCGCGAGTAGATACACATACGTCGTAGGCAGCGATATCTGACCAATCCTCGGCGACACGTGCACCCGGCCATCTCATGCCGGAGCCCTACCAACCACACGTTTGCCTGCCCTACACGTGCGGTGGAGATGATGGCGGACGTCCTCACGCACACGGCAGACCTGCGCATGCTTCAGCTGAAACACTTCGGCATCCTCCTGCTGGCGGCCTGCACGCTGGCCGCGTGCGCGCCACGCCGCCCTGGCGAGGTGCCGGCGCTGGTGCACGCGGCCGATGCGCAGGCCGAGGTGGTGCAGACCGATGCCGGCGCAGTCCGCGGTGTTGCCGGCGCGCAGGGGCGGGTTTTCTTGGGCGTGCCGTTCGCCGCGCCGCCGGTGGGCGCATTGCGCTTTCGCGCGCCGCAGGCGGCGCCCGCCTGGAAGGGAGTCCGCGATGCCACCCAGGCCGGGCCGGCGTGCCTGCCGCGTTATCGCTTCGGGCAGAAGCAGGTGTCCGAGGATTGCCTCACCCTCAACGTCTATGCGCCACCCGGCCCTGCGCTGGCGCATCCGCGCGCAGTGATGGTGTGGATCTATGGTGGCGCGCTGGAGCTGGGCAGCAATGTCGACTACGACCTGAGTGCATTGGCCGCGCGGCAGAACGTCATCGTGGTGGCGCCCAATTACCGGTTGGGGGTGTTCGGTTTCTTCGCGCATCCGGCGCTGCGTGGCGAGGGCGAAGGCGCATATGCATTGCTCGATCAACAGGCTGCGTTGCGTTGGGTCAGGCGCAACATCGCCGCCTTCGGCGGCGATGCGCACAACGTCACCGTGTTCGGCGAATCGGCCGGTGCCTGGAGCATCTGCTATCAACTGGCCGCACCGGGCGCGGCCGGTCTGTTCCAACGCGCAATCCTGCAGAGCGGCAGTTGCCTGGCCAGCGATTCCAGCCTGCCGCGTGCCGAAGCCGAGCGCGGCGGTGTGCGTATGGCGCAGACGCTTGGCTGCGAGCGCTCAGGCGATGTTGCCGCGTGCCTGCGCGCATTGCCTGCCGACAGCGTGGCCGACGCAAAACCGCAGCGACGTGGCCTGACCGGCAGCGATGCGTGGGCGCCGATGTCCGGCGGCGAGGTGTTGCCGTTGCCGCCCGCCAAGGCGATCGCCAACCTGCAACATGCGCAGGTGCCGGTGCTGATCGGCACCAACCGCAACGAAGGGCGGCTGTTTGCGCAGCTGCTGTCCTACATCGGCAAGCTCAACCGGCGCAGCGGTTATGAGGCGCGCCTCAAGCGCATGCATGCCGACCCTAGCGCGATCATGGCGCGCTACGCGGACGTTGCCGCGCAATCGCGCTGGGATGCATTTGCCGACATCGTCACCGATGGCGGATTCGCCTGCCCGACACGTAGGCTGGGCCAGGCCTTGCACACCCGCGCGCCGGTGTATGCGTACGAATTCGACGACCCGCAGGCGCCTTACGGCCTGTTGCGCCTGCCGTTCTCGCATCCGCTGGGCGCGTATCACGCGTCCGAACTGGTGTACCTGTTCCAGCGTCCGTGGGTACTCAGTGGCGCGCCGGCGTTCACGCCGGCGCAGCAGGCCTTCGCCAATACGCTGCAGGATTACTGGGGCGCGTTTGCGCGCACCGGCGATCCGAACGGGGCTGGCCGTCCGCAATGGCCGCGCTTCGATGGCGACGCTCCGTTGACGCTGTCGCCCGGCAGGATCGGCGCAACGCCCGACTTCGCGCAACGGCATCGCTGCACGTTCTGGGATGCCCAGGCAACGCTGACACCACCGCACGCGACAGCAACGCCGGCACAGTCACCCTCGCATTGATCGCATCATCAGGAGCCACCCATGTCCGTTTCCACCTCATCCCCCTGCCCCACGGTGCGCCTGCGCAACGGACGCAGCGTGCCGGCACTCGGGCTCGGCTCGTGGAATCTGGGCCAGGGACGACACCCGCCGCAGCAGGAGATCGATGCGCTGCAGACAGGCCAGCAATTGGGCATGCGCCTGATCGACACCGCCGAGATGTATGGCAATGGCCGGTCGGAGCAACTGATCGGCCAGGCCATGGACAGCGCGCAGCGGCCTTATCTGGTGTCGAAGGTGCTGCCGAGCAATGCCAGCGCACGCGGCATCGCGCGTGCCTGCGAGGCCAGCCTGCAGCGGCTTGGCGTGCGCACGCTGGATCTGTATCTGCTGCACTGGCGCGGTGGCAGCGAGCTGCGCGAGGTGGTCGATGCCTTCGAGGCCTTGCGCGATGCCGGCAAGATCCGCGACTGGGGCGTATCGAATTTCGATGTGGAGGACATGCAGGACCTGTGGGAGATCGAGGGCGGGCAGCATTGCCTGGTCAATCAGGTGCTGTATCACGCCGGTAGCCGCGGCATCGAGTTCGATCTGCTGCCGTGGTGCGCACAGCACGAGGTGACGGTAATGGCGTATTCGCCGCTAGGCAGCCGCGCATTGCTGGATCACCCGGTACTGCACGCGATCGGCGAGCGACGCGGCGTGGCCGCAACTGCGGTAGCGCTGGCATGGGCGATCCGCAGCGGCCAGGTCATTGCCATTCCCGAATCGGGAACGCCCGCGCATGTGCGCGCGAATGCAGCGGCGTGCACGCTGCACCTGGACGCGCAGGACCTTGCCGAACTGGACCGTGCGTTCCCGCCACCGACGCGCAAGCAGCCGCTGGATCTGCTGTAGTCGGCATGTAACGGTCGCGTTCGCTGCATGCGCTTGCAGACGTGCGTCGGCACATTGCGTGACCGACGCATCGGACGGCTGCGATCCAGTGCAAACTTTCGGCTGCATGTGAGTATTCGTTCGCATGCAGACACGTGCACTTAACAGCGCCCCTCCCAGGCTCAGTGGATCAGCCCGCATTTCAAGCCCGCCAGAGTGGAGTCCCATGCCCAAGTCCCCCAGCAAGTCCGCGCAACTTCCGTCCACCGCTGCTGTCAGCGCAACTCCCGAAACGTTGCGCGGCACGGGCGATGAATTGCATCAGAAGGCCGGCGGCACCCATCCGCAGCTGACCACCAACCAGGGCATTCCGGTTGGCGACAACCAGAACTCGCTGCGCGCAACGCCGCGCGGGCCGACGTTGCTGGAAGACTTCATCCTGCGCGAGAAGATCACCCACTTCGATCACGAGCGCATTCCCGAGCGCATCGTGCACGCACGCGGTAGCGCGGCGCATGGCTATTTCGAGCTGACCAAGTCGTTGAGCCAGTACACCACTGCCAAGATCTTCACGGAAGTCGGCGAAAAGACGCCGTTGTTCACGCGTTTTTCCACCGTCGCCGGTGGTGCCGGCTCGGTGGACACGCCGCGCGACGTGCGCGGGTTTGCGGTGAAGTTCTACACCAAGGAAGGCAACTGGGATCTGGTGGGTAACAACATCCCGGTGTTCTTCATCCAGGATTCGATGAAGTTCCCGGACCTGATCCACGCGGTGAAGATGGAGCCGGACCGCGGTTTCCCGCAGGCTGCCAGTGCGCACGACACCTTCTGGGACTTCATCTCGCTCAGCCCCGAGTCGATGCACATGATCATGTGGGCAATGAGCGACCGCACCATTCCGCGCTCGCTGCGCATGATCGAAGGCTTCGGCATCCACAGCTTCCGTTTCCTCAATGAAAAGGGCGACAGCACCTTCGTCAAGTTCCATTGGCGCCCCAAGCTCGGCCTGCAGTCCACGATCTGGGACGAGGCGGTGAAGATCGCCGGCGCCGACCAGGACTTCCATCGTCGCGATCTGTTCGAATCGATCCAGAACGGCGACTTCCCCGAGTGGGAGCTGGGGGTGCAGCTGTTCACCGAGGCGGAAGCCGATGCATTCCCGTTCGATCACCTGGATTCGACCAAGGTCATTCCGGAAGAACTGGTGCCGCTGCAGATCGTCGGCCGCATGGTGCTCGACCGCTGGCCGGACAACTTCTTCGCGGAGACCGAGCAGGTGGCGTACTGCCCGGCCAACATCGTGCCCGGCATCGACTTCAGCAACGATCCGCTGCTGCAGGGCCGCCTGTTCTCGTATCTGGACACGCAGCTAAGCCGCCTGGGCGGGCCGAACTTCCACCAGATCCCGGTCAATGCGCCCAAGTGCCCGTTCGCCAACAACCAGCGCGACGGCCATATGCAGATGGGCGTCCCCAAGGGCCGTGTCGCCTACGAACCCAGCTCGTTGCAGGCCGACGCACCGCGTGAGGCGTTGCGTGGATTCCCCAGCCATGCGACACCGGCCGAAGACGGCGCCAAGGGTCGCGTACGCGCAGCAAGTTTTGCCGATCACTACAGCCAGGCACGCATGTTCTTCCGCAGCCAGACCGCACCGGAACAGGCGCACATGGCATCGGCGCTGGTGTTCGAGTTGTCCAAGGTTGAGACCGCGCACGTGCGCGAAGCCATCGTCGGTCACCTGCGTCACATCGACCCGACGCTGGCACAGCGTGTGGCCGATGGCATGGGCATGACCACGTTGCCGCCGGCACCGCCGGCTGCGGTCGCACCGACCGACATGCCGCTGTCGCCTGCCTTGCAGCTGATCGGCAAGATGAAGGACACCTTGCAGGGCCGCACGGTCGGCATCCTGATTCACGACGGCTCCGATGCAGCGACGATCAAGGCGGTGCGCAAGGCTGCCGAAGCCGCCGGTGCCACGGTCAAGATCGTCGCGCCGAAACTGGGTGGCGCCAAGCTCAGCGATGGCAAGCAACTGGCTGCCGATGGTCAATTGGCCGGCACACCCTCGGTGGTGTTCGATGCGGTGGCGGTGGTGTTGTCGTCGGAAGCTGCCAAGGCGCTGACACGCGAATCGGCGGCGCTGGATTTCGTCAGCAACGCGTGGGCGCATCTGAAGGCAATCGCTTTCGACGATGGCGCGCAGCTGCTGCTGAAGGCCGGCAATGTAGGCAAGGACGCGGGCGTGATCGCGGCGGCAGACACCAAGGCATTCATCACTGCCGCCAAGACCCGCCAGTGGGCACGCGAACCGAAGGTGCGCATGCTGGCGTAACCGCATCCGCATAGGCTGCGCAGGCTTGGGCGCGAACGACTTCTACGTCGTTCGCGCCCAAGTCGTTTATGCGGGTAGCAACTCATGTTCAACGGAAAACCAGCGCATCTTCTGCAACGGCCAACCTTTAACCAGTCTTTTGGCCGCGCCTGATAAACGACGCTGCGATTTGGAAACCGGCTGTCTCTACGTTGTTGTGCGGTCGTGTCTTTGGGGTGTCGGCGCGCGCGGCCAGGTCGGCAGTAGAGCGGCGGGCTGCGGTTTGGCTGCGAGGCCCTTGCCCGCCCACCGTCGCAGGACACGCCGCAAGTACGTCCCTGTAGGCTCTTACGCGGCATTCATGCCGCGTAAGGTCCCGCGACGGCGGGCGGGCAAGGACCCGTCAAGAGAATCGGTGTGCACGTTTGCAAGCAAGAGCATGCGGTGCGCTGTGTGGATCACTCTGGGTCCGACTGGCTTCTCACCGCCTTCTCGTTGCAAGCGGAGTAGCCGACACCCTTTCAACACGTGACCTCTCAACCTTTCATCTGCCAGGCTGAGCAACAAGCTTTCAGGCAAACAGCCGACCAACTGTCTGGTACGGTGCCCTCGCCGCTTGCGGGACCGTGTGGCGGCATGGATGACGCCACCGAGCCTCCATGGACGGATTCACGGCGTGTCCCGCAAGCGGTGAGGGCGCCGCACACTCGACGAACTAGGCTTTCGACTGCATCTACCAAACGAAACTGCAACCCGGAATCCCGATGGATTCACGCAGTTCCCCGCAAGCATTACAGAGGAGCCGTGCTCGGCTAACTCAGCAGCTGAGCAGTCGTCTTGCTCAGTCGCGCTAAGTCGGTTCGGCAGGAAACTGCGCCGCGTTCGCCAGCGCGCGGTACTCGCGTGGCGTCATGCCGACCGCCAGCTTGAACTGCCGTGCGAAGGCGCTCTGATCGCTGAAACCGCAGGCATGCCCGATTTCGGTGAGGCTCTTGTTTCCGTGCAGCAGATGCATGGCCATCTGCAGGCGTAGCTTGGCCAGCACCTGTTGCGGGGTGAGTTGAAACACCTTGCGGAACGAGCGTTGCAGCTTGGACATCGAAAACCCGGTGATCTCCACCAGCGCCTGCATGCGCACGTTCTGCGCGTAGTTGGCGTTGAGGTACGCCAGCGCGAGCCGCAGTTTTTCGTACTGCGATTCGTGCCCGTCCTGCGGCCCCAGATCGCGCGAGATGCCGATGATGCCCTGCACCTTGCCGTCGACCAGCAGCGGACGTTTGCAGGTCAGGCACCAGCCCGGTTCGCGGTTGGCGAACAGATGCAGTTCCAGCAGGTTGTCGATCACTTCACCGGCCAGCACCTGCTCGTCCTGATTGGCGTAGTTTGCGCCCAGCCCGCTGGGATAGACCTCGGCAACGCGCTTGCCGATCAATTCCTTGCGCGATTTCAGGCCCAGGCGCCGCAGCATGGTCTGGTTGACGTGGGTATAGCGGCCCTCGCGATCCTTGACGAAGAACAGCACGTCCGGCACGGCATCGAACAACGCTTCCAGATCGGCAGGATCGATGCTCTTCATGGAGGTCATGCGGGACTGGACTCGGGATCAGGAAAGACGCAGCTGGCGCTGACGCGCGCCACCGGTGCAGGCCGCAGCGCGTGCAGCGCCATGATACGCCGCGCGCCCCAGACGCCGGCGCACTGGCTCAGCGCGGGTTGTCGGCCACCTTGGACGCGGCCGGCGCAGCCTTGCTGTCCACCGCCGCAGCGGTGGGGTTGCCGATGCGATCCAGCGGCACCTGCTGCGCGCGCCAGCCACTGACCACCGCCGCGCCGGACTGCGAGCCAACCTGCACCTGCAGGCGTGCACTGCCGCCGGGTGCGATGAACTCGACGGCGCAATCGCCGGCGGCCATGCAGCTGTCGGCGGCGAGCGGATCCACCAGCTGCCAGCCCTGCTCCATCACCGCCTGCGCAAACGCGCGGTAGCCCATGCCGGGCTTCAGCGTGGCCGGCAGCGGCACGGCCGGATCGCTGGCCACCGCATCGGTGCCAACTGCGGCAGTCGCAGACACCGGCGCGCGCGCAGGCACGGCGGCGGGCCGCGATGCGGCATTCAGGGCAGGACTACAGACGAGGGCGAGCGCCCACAATGAGGGGCGGAACAAGGTGCGCATGCGAACGGTCCTTGCGATCCTGGCAGGGAGCTGAGGAAGTTAAAGAATCGCTATTTTGACATGGCTTGCGTGCACTGCGGCACTGCTGGCTCATGCTGGCATTCAGCCAGATGCGGTGATTAGGACATCTTCTCGCGCTCCAAGCGAACTCATCCAGGCGTGGACGCTGCCAGCACGCAACACCGCACCTGCGAACATCGCCTGACGGGCGAAGCGTGATTGCGCAGACCTCGGGTCGAACGTCGGACCAACCCCGGCATGCCGGCAGAGTCGCCATCTCCGCAAGCGCGTTGCATCATTGCGGTTTGATCGTGGAGTACCCGATGCCCGACACTACCTCTCCCGCCTATGCGGTCGGCCAGCTTTGGCGCTGCCGTGGGCGTACCGCGACGGAGACGCCGCTGCTGCTGATCAACCAGATCGATGTGCATCCCCACGGTGGCCAGATCCTGCACGTGAGCATCAGCGACATCCAGGTACGTCACGCAGGATTGCCCGCTGGAATCCTGGACGCGCTGCCGCACATCCCGGTGATCGCGCAGACCCTGGAGCGCAGCGCTGCCGAACACGTCGGCACTGCCGCGCCCAATCAGGATTACCTGCCGGGTTATGCAGAATGGAAGGCCGCCTTCGACGCCGGCAATGCCGGCTCGTTCGGCATCGCAGTGGCGGAGATCCTGCAGATCGTGGAAGGCCAGTTGGCCAAACGCGATCAGCTGCCGAACTGAGCAAACCGAACAACCCTGCGACCCGCATCAAAGGCCGAGGTCTCACGCGTCATCGCCGCACCAACCGGCACGCCGCTCCAGGCGGCGTGCCGGTCGCGACCTCACTGGCCGATATGCTGCTTCAGCCAGCTGTTGACGGTGTCATGCCACAGCACGCTGTTGTCCGGCTTGAGTACCCAGTGATTCTCGTCCGGGAAGTACAGGAACTTGGAATCGATGCCCTTGCGCTGCAGCGCGGTGAACGCGGCCAGGCCCTGCTCGACCGGGATGCGGAAATCCTGCTGGCCGTGGATGACCAGCATCGGCACCTTCCACTTGTCCACGTGCAGCACCGGGTTGAACTTCTCGTAGCCGGCCGGGTTCTGCCACGGCGTGCCGCCGTTTTCCCATTCGCTGAACCACAGTTCCTCGGTGGCGTAGCCCATGGTGCGGTTGTCGAACACGCCGTCGTGGTCGACCAGGCACTTCCATGGCTGATTCCAGTTGCCGGCCATCCAATAGACCATGTACCCGCCATAGCTGGCACCCAGCGCGCAGGCCTTGTCGCCGTTGAGGAAGCCGTACTGCTTCTGCGCGGCGGCCCAGCCCTTCTGCAGGTCTTCCAGCGGGCGGTCGCCCCAATGCTGGCTGATCGCATCAGTGAATTCCTGGCCGTAGCCGGTGGAGCCGTGGAAGTCGATCATCACCACCGCATAGCCCTGGCCGGCGTAAGTCTGCGGATTCCAGCGGTTGCTCCAGCCGTTGCCGAAGCTGCCCTGCGGCCCGCCGTGGATCAGGAATGCCACCGGGTAGGTCTTGCCTTCCTGGTAGTTGTACGGCTTGACCACATAGCCGTGCACGGTGTCGTTGTTCCAGCCCTTGAACTGGAACTGCTCGTAATCGCCGAACTGCACCTCCGGCAGCAACTCGCCGGCGCTCTGGGTGATCGCACGCAGACCCTGGCCCTGCACGTCGCTCACAAAGACCTGGTCGCCGCTCTTGAGCGAGTTGCGGGTGAACGCCAGCGTGTTGCCGGCCAGGGTCGGCGCATGCACGCTGCCCTCGCCCACCAGCTTGGTCGCCTGGCCGCTGGCGATGTCGATCTTGAACAACGGATGCTCGCCGAGGTCATCGGCGCTGGTGTAGAGGCTGGCGCCATCGGCGCTCAAGACGATCTCGCCGGCCGAGCGGTCCCACTTGGGGGCGATCTCGCGGCTCTTGCCGCTGGCCACGTCCATCGCCATCAGGCCGAAGCGGTCGGCTTCGAAACCGGGGCGCTTCATCGCGCGGTAGTACAGCGTCTTGCCGTCGCTGCTGAACACCGGGCCGGCATCCCAGGCAGGATTGGACGCGGTCAGATTGACCGGCGCGGCCTTGCCGGCCGCATCCAGGCGGTACAGGTCGAAGTTGGTCTGCCACGGCTCGTCGTTGCCGGTGGGCTTGACGCCGGCGGTTGCCTTCTTGCCGGTTTCCGGCCCATGCGGTTGCGGCACGCGCACGCTGGCCACCACACTGCCGCCGTCGGGCGACCAGGCGTAATCGTCGTTGCCGCCGAACGGCTTGGAGGGCGCATCGCCGGCCAGCGTGGCGCTGATCGCCGAGGCACCGGCCACGGCCTTGCCGCCGGCAGCCGGCAGGTCGGCGACGAATAAGGTGTTGCGGCGGCCATCGTTCCAGGTATCCCAATGCCGCACGAACAACTGGTCATAGACCACGCCGCTGGCCTTGGCGCTCTTGAGGTTGGCGAGCTTGCTCTTGGTGCAACCCAGGTCCGAGCCGCAGTCCTGGAACACGCCGGCACTGAAGGCGATGCGCTTGCCGTCGGGCGAGAGCTTGTAGCTGTCCACATCCACCGCAAAGGCGGTCAACTGCTGCGGCGCGCCGCCGGCCAGCGGCTGCGCGTACAGCTGCTGCGTACCGGACTTACTGCTGAGGAAGTACACCGTCTTGCCGTCCGGCGACAGCGCCGGGCTGTTGACGTTCCAGCCATCGGGAGTGAGCCGCCTGGGCGGCGCGGCATCGCGGGTACGCAGATTGCGCGTCCACAGGCCGGTGGCCGGCTTGCCGTTGCTGCTCTTGGCCTGCCGCTTGGCGAACACCAGCACGCTGCCGTCGGGGCTGAGCGTGGGCGAAGACACCCGGTCCAGCGCGACCATGTCGCGCACATCGAATCCGCGCGCAGCGGCAAGACTTGGCAAGGCGGTCAACAGACACAGGGGCAGCACGGCGTAACGAAGCTTCATCGAGAGTTCCTGCAACGGCAAAACGTCGATGGTAGGCGTTGCTGCGGCGCACGCGCAAAGGCACAAGGTCATGCGCCCGCAGGCGCCGCACGTGGCCGCGCCCTGCAAGGCGCCAATGCACACCGCGCGCAGTGCGCCGTGCGGCAACGGCGCACTGCGCTGCGGGCACGCACTCAGAACGTGAGTTTGGCCTGCAGCCCGACCACCACTGCGTTGCGCGTGTGGGTATAGGCGTAGGTCCCGGGGTTGACGATGTATTGCAGGTCCGGGCGCAACATCAGCCACGGCGTGATCTGCGCGCTGTAGGCAAGCTCGTAGAGCTCTTCGGCAGCGCTCAGCCCGACCAGTGGCGAATCGGCCGCCACGCCGGCATCGATCAGTTCTGCGCGGCGTGCATCAAGCAGCCGATGATTGATCCTGCCGGCCACATAGCCGAGTGCGATGCGGTCCTGCGTGCGCGTGCCGATGCCCTGGTACACCCCGCCAACCGAATACCACCGTGTCATCAGCGCACTGTCGTGGTCGCTGGCCATGTACTGGGCGAATCCGGTCAGGCCGATGCCGGGGTCCGCTCCCGGGGTGAACAGTTTCTGTTCGACCAGCAGATAGGCGCCGTCGCGGCCGGTGCTGCGGCTGGTATCCAGCCCACGCCTGGGTACCGACGAGGAGTCGTAATAGCCGCCGAACTTGTACACGCCCGGGTAGCCCGCGGCGGCCGGCTTCCAGGTAAATTCGAGCGGAAAGATCGCACCGGTGGTGCCGCTGGCGAACGGCTCGAACGCGTAGGTGTCGCGGGCACCGAAGCCCAGATTCGGGTTGACCTGAAACCAGCCGGCATGCAGGTTGAGCTGCGGGGTCAGCTGCTGCGCGCCTTCGATGCCCCAGCGCGCGGCCGGATAGTTGTACCAGCCGCTATTGGCCGAAAACGCCAGCGGATGCGCGCAGAACGCAGCATTGACGAAGTTCACCAGCAACGTGTGCGAGGCGAACTGGTTGCCCATCGCATAGAAGCCCAGTTTCAGATACGTCCTGCCCTGGTTGAAGCTGCGGTCGTAGCTGAACTCGCTCAGGCGGGTGTACTGGCCTCCGTACACTTCCTGGATGGGGAAGCGATTGCCGACCAGGTCGGCGGAGGTACTGCGGCCGCGGCGGTCGTTGATGGTGACGTGCAGGCTGCCACCGCCCCAGCCGGCGAGCTTGGCCATGTCCAGATCCACGCCCACCCGCAATTGCTGCGCATAGCGCGCGCTGGTGTTTTCGTAGCCGCCATTCACCACGCCAAACGTCTCGGACACGTAGTCGCCGCGGACGCTCACGCCTTGCTCGGTCCAGGCTAACCGGCGCCCACCCCAGTCGCCGGTCAGCGTGGTATCGCCCGCAGCGACTGCGGTGGCCGGCAGTGCCAGCAACAAGGCGTAGCCCAGCGCACTGCGGCGCGGGAGGAAAGACAGACGATGCATCGTGGTTCTCTGATCAGGGCAGCGTGCACGGCCAGCGGTGGCGATGCATGGCGGTGTGCCAAAGCGCCGCTGCGGTAACGGGAGCGTTGGCCGGGATGTGCGAGACACCCGGCCGTCGGGTTGCAGCCAACTGCGGCTGACGCGAGTGCGCGGCGGTCAGCCGGGCACGCGGAGGTTTGTCGGCCGCTCCGTGACCACGCCGACGCAGCTGGCGACGTGGTCACGGGTGGGGGCGGTGTCAGTGCGCGTCAGGCAAGCTGTAGGCGATCACGTCATCGCCCCGATCGGGCGACTGCCGCGCACCGCCGGCACTGATCACCACGTACTGCTTGCCGGTCTTGTGCGAGACGTAGGTCATCGGCCCGCCCTGACTGCCGACCGGCAAGCGGCCCTTCCAGAGTTCCTTGCCGGTGGCACTGTCGAACGCGCGCAGGTAGTAGTCCTGGGTGCCGGCGATGAACACGAGCCCGCCCTGGGTGGACAGCGTGCCGCCCAGCGTGGGCATGCCGATCGGGATCGGCAGATGCATCTTGATGCCGAACGGGCCGGTGTCCTGCACCGTCCCCACCGGCACCTGCCAGGCGATGCTGCGCGTCTTGAGGTCGATCGCGCTGAGCGTGCCGTACGGCGGCGCCTGGCACGGAATGCCCAGCGCCGACAGGAAGCGGTTCTTGTTGACCGCATACGGCGTGCCCTTCAGCGGCACAGCGCCCATGCCGGTATTGACGGCCTCGCCACCACCGGCCGCCTCGGCCTTGCGGGTGTCGGCAGGAATCATCTGCACCCACAAGCCCAGCCGCATATCGTTGGCGAAGATGACGTCATGCACCGGGTCGGTCGATAGGCCTCCCCAGTTCATGCCGCCCAGCGAGCCGGGGAAACTCAGCGAGACATCGGTGCCCGGCGCGGTGTACAGGCCTTCATAACGCATCTGCTTGAACGCGATGCGGCACAGCATCTGGTCGATCGCAGTGGCGCCCCACATGTCCGATTCGGTCAGGTGCTTGGTGCCGATCTGCGGCATGCCGACCGACAGCGGCTGAGTCGGTGCGTACTGCTCGTGTGCAATATCCGAGCCTTTCACCGGTACTTCCCTGACCTCGGTCAGCGGTTTGCCGGTGGCGCGGTCGAGCACGTAGATCTGCCCGGCCTTGGTGCCGATGACCACCGCCGGGGTGTGGCTGCCGTCCGGGTTGGGGAAGTCGATCAGGCTGGGCTGCATCGGCAGGTCGAAGTCCCACAGATCGTTGTGCACGGTCTGGTAGACCCACTTCTCCGCACCGGTGGTGGCATCCAGCGCCAGCACCGAGGCGCCGTAACGATGATCGAGCGCGGTGCGCTCGGCGCCGTACAGATCGGTCGACGGCCCGCCCAGCGGCAGGAACACGGTGTTCATCGCCGCGTCGTAGGACATCGGTGCCCATACGTTCGGCGTGCTGCGCACATAGCTGCTGCCGGCGGCCGGCGCCTGGCGATCGTGTGGATTGCCCGGGTCGAAGGCCCAGCGCTGCGCGCCGGTGACCACATCGAAGCCGCGCACCACGCCACCAGGCATGTCGGTCTGCACGTTGTCGGCCACGCGTCCGCCCACCACCACGGTGGTGCCGGCCACCAGTGGCGGCGAGGTCAGCTGGTAGAACGGATCCGGCGCAGCGCCCAGGCCGGCCTTGAGATCAACCTGACCGTTGCTGCCGAAGCCCTGGCAGAACGCACCGGTGTCCGCATCCACCGCGATCAGGCGACCATCGATGGTGTTGGTGAACAGGCGGCGACGGCAGTTGGCGTCCTGCGCCACCGTCACCGCGGCGATCGGCGAGGGGTTGGCCACGCTCGGTGCCGGCAACGCCGCGTCGGCGTCGAAGTAGCCCAGGCCACGGCAGCGCTGCCAGACCGATGAGGTCGCATTGATCTCGCGCCGCCACAGCTGCTTGCCGGTGCTGGCGTCGAGCGCAATCAGATTGTTGTGCGGTGTGCACAGGAACACCTTCTCGCCCACCTGCAGCGGGGTCAGCTGGTCTTCGGCACCGTTACCGTCGCTGTTGGCGATCTCGCCGGTGTGGTAGGTCCAGGCGACCTGCAGCCGGTCGACGTTGCTGCGGTTGATCTGGTCCAGCGCAGCGAAGCGGCTGCCGCCATCGGTATTGCCATAGGCGGACCAGTTTTGTTGCACGCTTCCAGGCGGCACCGCCGTCATGCCCGGCCCCGCGTTGCCTGCGACCGGCGGATGCGGCACGAACATGCCGCCGATCCCGGCCACTACCGCCAGCGCCAGCACCGTCGCCACGCCATAGGCCGTGCGCCCGGTCGGCAACGCCCGGCTGCGCCGCAGCGCTGGCCAGGCCAGTGCCACCAGCACGGCGAACCCCGCAGGCAGCATCAGCCGCGAGACCAGCGGCCAGAACTCCAGCCCCGCATCCCACAGCGCCCACACCAGCGTCAGCGCGAAGGCGACGCCGTACACCAGCGCACCGGCCGGCCGACGCAGCACGATCAAGACACCGGCCAAAGCGGTCGCCAGGCCCATCAGCAGGAAGTACCAGCTGCCGCCCAGGCTGGCCAACCTCGCGCCACCCAGCAGAAAGATCAGCCCCACCAGCGCGACCAGCATGCCCAGCACCAGCAGCAATGCCCGGCCCGGGACCGGCAACTTCGATTTCGTTTCCACGTTGCAACACCTCGATCAGGAGATTCCGCGCTGCACTGCGCCCGGCATTCCGATCTGGATGCTGCAAGGCGCACGCACGACGGCCAGTAGAGGCAGCATCACTGCCCACTTTCTGTCACTCCCCTCCCCGGCCCGCGTACCTCTGGCGAGACCGGCACCGGCATGCCCGGCAGACTGACGACATAGTGTCGCACCGCACCGGGTATTTATTACATATCTGAAGCGATTTCCTGCGGAACACTGCAGTCCGCACAGACGCGGACCGCAGTGGCGTTTTGTGTGCGCAGCGCGCGCTGCGCGCGTCAGAAACGGTGCGACATGCCCACATACACCTGCGCGTCCGGGGTGCGGTCGTTGAGGCCGAAATTGGCGCCCACATCCAGCTGCAGCAGCGGATTGAGCAGATACGCAGCGGCGATGTCGGCCGAATACTGCTCGATGGTCTGCGCCGGATCGCGGTTGATCGAGGACCACACTTCCACCGCCATCGACAACTTGGAGGTGAGCGGATGCGCCAGGTTGATCGCATTGATCAGCGCAACATGCTTGCCGCTGCCATCGCTGTCGGCCAACCAATCCACCTCGGGCCCGAAGGTCAGCGAGAAGCTGTTGGGCAGCGCGAAATTGATCGGCAATGCGACGCCGCCTTCCCACTCGTCGTTGCCCAGGCCGGTGCGCGCGGTCGGTGCCTTGACGAACGGCAGCAACGCCACGCTGGCGGTATCGCTTTCGTAGAAACGCGCCTTCATGCGCAGATAGATGTCGCCGCCGCCGCTCAGGCTGCTGCGTGCGCCGGTGGCGCGGTCGGTGGTCTTGACCTGCAGCTGCGGCGCCCAGTTGAGCTGCAGATCGATGCGGTCGCTGACGCCGTATTTGAGCGTGGGATTGGTGAACACCGAGGTTTCGATGCGCGTGCCGGGCTGGCTGTCGCGGGTGTAGCTGCCGATGTCGGTTTCCAGCTGCCAGGCGCCGGTTGGCACGGTACAGGTGGAATTGGCCTTGGTCGGGCGATCGGTACACAGCGCCGCGTCGGTGGCCTCCTGTGCCTGCGCCTGCAGCGCAAGGCTGCACAGCACACCGGCCAGGGCGATGCTCAACACGGGGGCACGGCGTGCGCGGGTGGAACGGTGGGAGATAGCAGCAGTCAGCATTGCAGTGGTTTCCATGGCAAGACGCTGGCCAGATCGCGTGAACGGCCAGCAGTGGGAGGGGGAATGCGCGTGGATGTCGAACGACTGCATGGCCGCTGGAGGGCGGCGTGTTGCCAATCGATCTTATAGGCGTCGGCAGGTCCGAAAACGCCGTCGGTGACAAAAGCGGCCTCAACAGTGTGCGGATGTCGCACAGCGTGATGTGAGTCGCTTTTCCACGCCATCATTTATGGGGGTCAGGCGGTGCGATGAGCTGCGCCGTGGCGCGTCACCGGGATCGATCGAGGCATGCGGTCGCCGTGGTGCACCCATCGGTGCGGGAGACGGCACGATACGGAGCAGCCGCATAAAGTCGCTATGCACGAGGCCTGGGTGGGGCGTAAAGCCGGCGCAAAGGCGCTGCGGTGGTGCAGACGCGATGGCCTGAGCGTTGTGCGTGCATTGCGCGATCGGCAAACGCTTGATGCGTTGGCACGGTGCAGCTGCGCTGGCGGTGTCAGGCGATTGGTCAGATGCGCCAATGACGTTGCCCTGCAGTGACAAGGCAGGTCTGATCACGGTGGCAATGCACGAGCATGCAGGAATGTGCGAACTGGATATGCCGCTGTGCGGTCACGGCATCGATTCGGTGCACCATGCCTTGCCGGCATGCTGCTGCACTTGCGCATTCGGCAGCAGGGCCGCATTCGAACCGCGCCTGCTGCGAGGCGATCAGAACAGCGGCAATCCAGTCGCAATACCACAACGAAAAACGGACACGCATCCAGCGATGCGTGTCCGTCCAGAGGCAGCGCGCAGGCACATGCCTTGGCGAAGCGTCACCCTCAGGCGGTCTGTTCGCCGCGCTTGCCGACGCGGTACAGCAGCCAGCCGACCAGGGCGAGAATCGCCAGGCCGAACCATTGGTTGAGCTGCAGGCTGGCCGGCAACGCCAGCACATCGGCGCGGCTGGACAGCACGATCGGCACCGCGATGGCGATCCCCATCAACGCCTCACCGGTGATCAGGCCGGCGGCGAACAGCACGCCCGGGCGATGCACGCGGTCGCGGCCATCTTCGTCGTCGGCGCGGATCTTGTGGAAGCGCTCCACCAGGTGCGCGATCAGGCCGCCGAGGAAGATCGGCACCATCAGCTCCAGCGGCAGGTAGATACCGATCGCCGCCGCCAGCACCGGCACACGGAAGCGCTTGCCGGTCTTCTTCAGCCATTCGTCCAGCGCGATGATCGCCGCGCCCACGGCGGCACCGATGGCAATCATCGACCACGGCAGCTGCCCGCCGAACAGGCCCTTGGCGACCGAGGCCATCAGCGTGGCCTGCGGTGCAGCGAGCGAGTTGGGGTGCTGCGGCGTGGCCGGGCCAATGCCGTAGGCCTGCGCCAGCAGGTTCAACACCGGCGCCATGATCAGTGCGCAGGAAAACGCGCCGATGCCCAGCATCAGTTGCTGCTTCCATGGCGTGGCGCCGACCAGATAGCCGGCCTTGAGATCCTGCAGGTTGTCGCCGCCCACCGCTGCCGCGCAACACACCACCGCGCCGATCATGATCGCCGCCACCGCACCCAACGGCGCCGCGCCGATGCCGACCGGCACCAGACCATCCTTGCCGAGCAACAGCACCAGCACCGCCGAGGCGAACAGGATGGTGGAAATGGTGATGCCCGAGACCGGGTTGTTGGACGAACCGATCAGGCCGGCCAGATAGCCGGACACCGACACGAACAGAAAGCCGGCCACGATCATGATGATGGTCATCGGGATCGACACGTGCCACTGCTGCACGATCGCCTGGTACAGGCCCAGCAACGGCAAGGTGCACAGCACCAGCGCCGCCAGCATCCACTTCATCGGCAGGTCGCGCTCGGTCTCGGCGACCACACCGCCACCGCTCTTGCGCGCGGCGGCAAAGCCGCTCTTGACGCCGGACAACAGCGACTTGCGCAGCGAGAACAGCGTCCATACGCCGCCGATCAGCATCGCGCCGACACCCAGGTAACGGATCTTCGCGCCCCAGATGCCGAATGCCGCGTCGGCCGCCGGCGCGCCGACCAGGCTCTGCGCCAGGGCCGGGTCGCTGCCCATGAAGAACTGCTGATACAGCGGAATGGCGATATGCCAGGACAGGATCGACCCGGACAGCACCACGATGCCGACATTTAGGCCGACGATGTAGCCCACGCCCAGCAGCGCCGGCGACAGGTTGGTGCCCAGATAGCCGACCAGGCGGCTGCTGCCCAGGTACGTGGCCTGCGCCCAGGTGTCCGGGATCACCCGCAGGCCGCTGGCCGCACCCAGCTTGACCAGCGCGCCGATCGCACCGGACATTGCCAGGATCTTCAGGCCCGGGCCGGGGTTTTCACCGGCCTTGAGCACCTCGGCCGCCGCCTTGCCTTCGGGGAACGGCAGCGGGTCTTCGACGATCATCGAACGCCGCAACGGCACCGAGAACAGCACCCCGAGCAAGCCACCCATGCCGGCGATGCCGAGCACCCACCAGTATTTGAAGTCAGGCCAATAGCCCATGATCACCAACGCGGGGATGGTGAAGATCACCCCGGCGGCGATCGACGAACCGGCCGAGGCACCGGTCTGGACGATGTTGTTTTCCAGGATGGTGCCGCCGCCGAGCAGGCGCAGCACGCCCATCGAGACGACCGCAGCCGGAATGGCGGTGGCGATGGTCAGGCCGGCAAACAGGCCGAGATAGGCGTTGGCGGCCGAAAGCACCACCGCCAGCACGATGGCCAGCACGACGGCGCGGAAGGTGAGCTGGCGCGGCTGCGCGTCATGGCTCATGGGCAGTTCCCCTGTGGCAAAAAATCCGGACCACGCTAGCGCCTACACGGGGTTCCGTCCAGCTGCGCCGCGGCGTGACACTGTGCCTGCTGTGGCGGCTGGAATGCCCGGGGATGTAGCGACGGGGACGACAGGCGTGTACCAGCGTGTGTCAGCGACTGCATCGCGCATGCGGATTGCAAGCGCATAGGTCGCACGGTGTGGAGGTGGCGGACACTGCTGCATGGCATGCAGACCAGCGGCATACGGCGTCAGG
This sequence comes from Xanthomonas sp. NCPPB 3218, assembly GCF_056725185.1. NCBI lineage: Bacteria > Pseudomonadati > Pseudomonadota > Gammaproteobacteria > Lysobacterales > Lysobacteraceae > Xanthomonas > Xanthomonas sp. NCPPB 3218. The sequence goes on along the minus strand of NZ_CM161516.1, from coordinate 1,373,278 downwards.
GTGCGGCGATGCGGTCTTCCGGCTCGTCGACCGACGGAGGCGCCATGAGCGACGCGCGCCATGGCCGATAGGTGACAACGAGCGATGGACTCGTCATCACGCCCATCGCTCGTACCGGCGGTCGCCTGCCGCCCGTGCTGGCGGGACAGTGCGCTGGTGAGGGGCACGGATGAGGCCGCGCGCCCGTAAGGGCCGACTGGTCTGCTGCTGCAGCGGCGGGCACGCGTTGCCGTTACATCGCTATCGCCGTGAGCACTGGACGCTGCCGTTTTTCCTGCATGTCAGGGATCTGCTGCCGGCGATGGTGCGTCAGCGTCAGCGGCTGCGCCGACGCTGGCGGCGTCGGCGCGGCTGTTCGATCAATGCAGCAGTTCGGCAAACGCGCGGTCGGCCTCGATCACGTCCGGCAATGCGGCGAACAAGGCATCCAGATCCACGGTGTCCATCAACGGACCGCGCACCGCGTCCAACGCCGCCGGCGTGGCGCCACCATGTGCACGCAGCGCGTCGGACACCTGCACCGCCTGGGCGACCAGCAGCGGCATCCGCGCACCTTCCGGGGCAGCGGCCGGGCGGACCTGATAGGCGATCGCTTCCTGGATGACGACAGGCAGCTGCCAGCGACGTACCAGCTCGGCGCCGACTTCCGGGTAGCCGAAGCCCAGCTGCAGGGTTTCTTCGGCGGCATGGCCGGCCGATGAGCTGTCGTGATTGATGCGGCTGGCGTAATCCGGCGCGCCGGACTGGATCAGCAGCTCGCCGATGTTGTGCATCATGCCGCAGGTAAAGGCGGTTTCCGGATCCACGCCGTGCTGGCGCGCCAGCAGGCGGCAGATGCCGGCCACCTCGAAACTGTGCCGCCAGAACGCCTTCAGATCGAAGCCCGGGCCGGCGCGGAACGCGCCGGTCATCGCCGAGGCCAGCACCAGGGTGCGCAGCGTGTTGAAGCCCAGCCGCATGGCCGCGTCTTCCACGCTGGTGGAGTCGCGCAGGCCGTGGAAGCGCGCCGAATTGGCAAGCCGCAGCACCTTGGCGGCGATCACCGGATCGCGCTCGATGGTGTGCGCCAGCACATCGATGTTGGTTGCCGGATCGTCGAACCGGGCAATCAGGTCCTGCGCCACCTCGGGTACGGTGGGCAAGGTGTGCAACTGGTCGAACAACGCCTCCAACTTCATGATCGCCTCGTGGATGAAAGGTAAGCCAGCGCGGCCGCGCCGGCGTGCATGGTGTAGCACAGACCGGCCGGATGACGATGACCCGCCACGGCGGCTATTCACCCGCGCTTTTGCGTCATCGCCTTGCGGCGGGCTGCCCCGCCGGTCGCGTAGCGACGGCCATCATGGATGGCGCGGTCGACAAGATCCCGATATGCGTGCGTCGACGCGGTTAGTTCGCTTTGGCACCTCCCAGGGACTTGGCCAGAAACGCCAGCAACTGCGTATAGAACGCACGCCGATGCGGCTCGGTATAGAACCCGTGGCCTTCGGTGTCGTAGTACAAGGTTTCCACCGGCGTTCCGGCCTGGCGCAATGCCGCCTCCATGCGCTTGCTGTGCTGGATCGGCGCGCGCTCGTCCTCACCACCGGCCGCCAGGAACACCGGAACCTTGATCTGCTTGGCCAGATGGACCGGCGAGCGTGCGGCCAGGGTTGCCGGATCGCCCAGCCATTGCTTCAGATAGTTTTCGCCTGAGCCGCGCTTCTGGATGTCGCCGCTGGTGAACATCATCGGCAGGTCGTAGACGCCGACATAGCCGGCCGCGCAGGCATACAACCCCGGTTCCTTGGCTGCCCCCATCAGGGCTGCATACGCACCATAACTTGCACCAAAGATGCAGATCTTGCGCGCATCTGCATAGCCCTGCGTCACCGCCCAGCGCGTGGCGTCGGTGACGTCATCCTGCATGGTGCCGCCCCACTGGCGCGCACCGGCATGCTGGAAAGCGCGACCGTAATTGCCGGAACCACGGAAATTGATCTGCAGCACCGCATAGCCGGCCTGCGCCAGCAACTGCGCGTCGTCGTCGAACTGCCAGCTGTCGAAGATCTCGAACGGGCCGCCATGCGGCATCACCACCATCGGCAGGTTGTTCGCCGCGCCGGTGCGCGGCAGCGTGAGGTAGCCATGCAACGGCACGCCATCGCGTGCCTGCAGCGCGATGGGCTGCACGGTCGCGGTGCGCTCGGGATCGAACCAGTCGCGTCGGCTGATCACGTGCTGGGCTTTTTTCTCCTGCGTATCGAACACATAGAAATCGCCAGGGTTGCTGCCCGAATCGACCTGCAACATGACGTAGCGGCCATCGCTGGTACTGGAGGTGATACGCACAGCATTACCGGCGAAGGCGGCCTCCAGGCTGTGATACATCCGCGCCTCGGGGCCCTGCTCGTCGAAAAAGCGGCTGCGCGGACGGTCAGCCATGAAAATGGCACCCACCGGGATCGTGGTGCCGTTGCGATAGATGACGTCCAGTGGATCGGCCACTGCGTCACGCAGCACCTGTTCACGGCGATTGGCCCGGATGTCCCAAGCCACGATCGCATCGGGGCCATCGGCAGCCTGCACACGCAGGTAAGCAATGCGCTCGTCCTGCGAAAAGCCCAGTGGGGTTTCGATGCGGCCGCTGGCCTGTTCGTCGTTGAGCAGCGTCCACTCAGTTCCACCGCCAACGCGGTAATACAGCTTGCTGACATTGTCCGAGCCTGCGCCCTGCGCAAAACGCACCTCGCCATGGTGGTCGGTGGTGAAGCTGGCGCGCTGAATCGGGGCACGCGCCAGCGGAAGGCGCCGACCTGTGTTGACGTCGAGCTTTTCTGCGCGCGTGTACGGGTCCTGCCCTGACAACGGCCAGATGCCGACGACCACGTTGCGATCGTCGTCGGGCAAGGTATCGGTGAGGAATGCGGCAACTGCTTCGGTTTTCTTGACCTTGATATTGGTGCCAAGCCCGGTGCCTCGGGCACGATAGCCCACCAGCAACTCGACACCAGTGCCATCGGCATTGATGGCATACAGCTCGCCGGTCGGCAACGGCTTGTCGAGCAGACCGTATTTCTGTGCGATGGAGATCAACACACGCGTCTCGCTGACCCAGGCAAAGTCGCTCACATACGTGTTCTTCTCCAACACGAAAGTTGCGCCCATGCTGTTGTCCGAACGCCGCACGATCGCCAGCGCGGTCTTGTCTTCCATCGGCACGGTAGCGGCGAAAAACGCGCCGCTGGGCGATAGCTTGATACCGGCAAACTTGTCTTTTTTGATATAGGCGCCAACATCCACCTGCGCTGCGGCATTGCCGGCAGCCATCAGCAACCCCAAGGCCGCAATGAAAATCCTTTTCCGCACGTACTGCTCCATGTCGTGTGCAAACTGAGCGCGAAATTTACCAGCAATCGCAGACCAGACAAAGTTTCAATGAAAATCGCGCGAGGGCAGCTGCATTTCGCCGAGCAGGTCGCTGAGGTCGTGCAGATCGCCGGCGATGAGATGCTCCACGCCGTCCACGCGTTCCCAGCGGCCGCGCACGGCCAGCAGGCGCGATTCCAGCAGTGCGCGGCGGCGGCGCAGCGCCAGATGCGACCAGACGATGACGTTGATCATGCCGTGCTCGTCTTCCAGGGTGACGAAGATGGTGCCCTTGGCGGTGGCCGGGCGCTGGCGCTGGGTGACCAGGCCGGCGACATGCACGCCGCTGCCGTGACGGCGGCCCTGCAGGTCGCGCAGGCCGAGGATGCGCCGTTGCTGCATCTGCGGGCGCAGCAGTGCCATCGGATGCTGGCGCAGACTCAGGCCGACCGAGCGATAGTCGGCCAGGATCTCTTCGCCTGCGCGCGGGGCTTCAAACGTCACCGTGCGTTCTTCAGGGCTGCCCGGTAATAACGGCCGACGCGCTTCCACGCCAGCCATCGCCCAACGCGCAGCATTGCGATTGCCCACCATGCCCTGCAAGGCGCCGGCTTCGGCCAATGCCAGGCGCGCCTTTTCGTCGAGTGCGGCGCGCAGGCACAGATCGCCGATATCGGCGAAGGCCCTCTGCGCGCGTGCCGCGGCAATGCGGTTGGCCACCACTTCCGATAATCCAGCGACCTGGCGCATGCCCAGCCGGATCGCCGGTTGTTCGCCGGGGTCTTGGTCGCTGCGCCAGCGCCGGCCACCGACCAGCGTGTTGTCCCAGACGCTGTGCAGCACATCCACCGGCAATACCTCCACGCGCGCACGCTCGGGACTGCCGCGGCGTGCGTCCTGCACGATCTGACTGGCCGAGTAGAAGCCCATCGGCTGCGCGTTGAGCAGCCCGCAGGCGAAGGCCGCCGGCTCATGGCGCTTGAGCCAGCAGCTGGCGTAGACAAGCTTGGCGAACGAGGCGGCGTGGCTTTGCGGGAAACCGTAGGAACCGAAGCCCTTGATCTGCTCGAAGATCTGGTCGATGAAGGTGGAGGCGTAGCCTTTGCCCTGCATGCGCTCGCGCACCCGTGCGCGGTGCTGTTCCATGTCACCGCCGCGCCGCCAGGCGGCCATCGAGCGGCGTAGATTGTCCGCTTCGCTCTCGCTGTAATCGGCAGCGTGCATCAGCAGCTCCATCACCTGTTCCTGGAATAGCGGAACTCCAAGCGTCGGCTTGAGAATGTCCTCCACCTCTGGCGAGGGGTAGTTCACGTCCTCGCGCCCCTGCCGCCGGCGCAGATACGGGTGCACCATGTCGCCCTGGATCGGGCCGGGGCGCACGATCGCCACTTCGATCACCAGGTCGTAGAACACCGCAGGCTTGAGCCGCGGCAACATCGCCATCTGCGCGCGCGACTCGATCTGGAATACGCCGACCGTGTCGGCGCGCTGGATCATCTTGTAGGTCGGCTCGTCATTGCCTGGCAGCGTGGCAATGCTGTAATCGCGCCCGCGGTGGCCGCGTACCAGCTCCAGCGTCTTGCGGATGCAGGTCAGCATGCCCAGCGCCAGGCAATCGACCTTGAGCAGCTTCATGGTTTCCAGATCGTCCTTGTCCCACTGGATGATGGTGCGGTCGGCCATCGCGGCGTTTTCCACCGGCACCAGCAGCGACAGGGGTTGGTCGGAGATGACGAAACCGCCGACATGCTGCGACAGATGGCGTGGGTGATCGCGCAGTTGCTCAGTCACCGCAAGAATCTTGTTGATCAGTGGATTGGCCAGATCGAACCCGGCCTCTTCGATGCGCTGTTCCATCGGCGTTTCGCCATTGCCCCAGCCATAGCAATTGGCCAGCAACGCGATCTGGTCCGGCGGCAGGCCGAACGCCTTGGCCACATCGCGCACGGCGCTCTTGCCGCGATAGCAGATCACCGTCGCCGCCAATGCCGCGCGTTCGCGGCCGTACTTGTTGTAGACGTACTGCAGCACCTCCTCGCGGCGTTCGTGTTCGAAATCGACGTCGATGTCCGGGGGCTCGTCGCGTTTTTCGGACAGGAAGCGTGCCATCAACAGACGCGTTTCATCCGGGTTGACCGCGGTGATGCCCAACGCATAACACACCGCCGAGTTGGCCGATGAGCCACGGCCCTGGCAGAGGATGTGCTGCTCGCGGGCGAAGCGCACCACGTCCTGCACGGTGAGAAAGAAGGCCTCGTAGCTCTTATGCGCGATCAGCGCCAGTTCCTTCTCGATGTCGGCGCGTACCTTTGCCGGCGTTCCATTCGGCCACCGCTCGCGCATCCCCTCTTCGGTGAGCTGTCGCAGATAACTCGCCGGCGTATGCCCTTGCGGCACCAGTTCGCGCGGATAGGTGTATTCAAGCCTGGAGATATCGAAGCTGCAGCGCTGCGCCAGGTCCACCGTGGCCTGCAACAGCGCATCCGGATAGATGTTGCCCAAGGCACGCCGCGTGCGCAGATGGCGCTCGCCGTTGCGGAACAGGTGCGCGCCGCACTCGGCCAACGGCAAGCCGTGGCGGATGGCGGTCAGGGTGTCCTGCACGATGCGCTCGCGCCGCTGCGCCATATGCACATCGCCGCTGGCCAGAGCGGTCATGCCCAGTTGCTGCGCCAGCAGCTGCAGGGCGAGCAACCGCGCCGCATCGTCCTGTTCGCGGTGCAGTTCCACCGCCAGGAATGCACGCTCGCCGAACAGCTGCTGCAGCCAGGCGCCCTGCTCGGCCTGCGGCTGCGCCCCGGGTAACCACAGCGCGAACACGCCCGGTTCCACCGCGCGAAACTGCGCCTCCACCTCGACACGCCCGAGCCGGTACGCACCCTTGCCCGCCGCACGCCGCGCGGTGGTGATCAGCGCGCACAACTGCGGATAGCCATGCGCGTTTTCCACCAGCAGCACGAAGCGGGTGCCATCGACCAGGGTGAATTCGCTGCCGACGATCAGGCGCACGCCGGTGGCGCGCGAGGCTTCCAGGCCGCGCACGATGCCGGCCAGCGAGCACTCGTCGGTGATCGCCAGGGCGCTGTAGCCGCAGTGGTGCGCGCGCATGAACAATTGTTCGGCGCTGGAGGCACCGCGCAGGAACGAAAAATCCGACAGGCAGTGCAGCTCGGCATAGGCAGGCAGCCCATCGGCGACCATGGCATGGGCGATGTCGTCGTTTGCCGCGCGCAACCGCGCGGCGACCGTCCAGGCGCGCGGCATGCGTCCACCGGGCGTATCGCGGTCCACGCCGTCGACGGCGTCATCCCAGCTCATGCGCGCACCTCTTCGACATCGCGCTGCCGTCACACATGCGCTGCAGATCGACGCGCTGCGTTTGCCTCTTCGGTCCCGTGCATCGGACGCGTGCGGCACCGCTGCGATGACCAGCCCCGCAGGCAACGCTCTGATGCTGCAAGGGCACGCAACCGATCATGCGAACCACCCATGCAGCATCCAGCCATCGACACGGCCAGGAGCGGCGAACGCCCAGCCACGCCGGCCGCGTGCGGTTTCCACCACGTAGTAATCGCGGCGCGCTTCGTCGTCGTCCCACCAGCCGCTTTCCAGCCGCTCCGGGCCGGAGATGATGCGCAGCTGCGTTTCGTGCAGGGGCACCGGCTGCGGCAACAGCCAGGTCGGGCGCGGCGGACGCGGCGGCGCCGCAACGTCGCGCACCGCATCACCAATGGCGCGCCGCCAGGCACGTTCCGGGCGCGGGTCGTCGGCCGGCAGCACGCGATACACCGCCTCATCGCCCAGCCGCGCGCGCAGGCGCTCGCGTAGCTGCGGCCACTCCACCGATTGCTGCGCACGTTGATCGAACAGATCGCGCATGGCCGGCACGAACGGTGGCAGCTGCCGCGCCAGCAGGCGCATCGCCACCACCGGGCGTGGGATCTCCACCCGCTCCAGCCGGTTACGCGCAAGCTCGAACAACAGCGTCGGCGCGCGCTCCGGCGTCAGCAAGCCGATCTCGACATCGGTGGCGCCTTCCTCGTGTTCCAGCCGCAGCAGGAACCGTTGCACGCCGCCGTCGCGGATAGACAGGTAGGTGCACAGGTCGCCGATCAGGCGCCGCAGCGGGAACAGCAGCGCCGGATGCATTTCCACCTCGTAGCCGAGCTCCACACGCTGGTCGAAGTGGTCCGGTGGCGCGTAGCACTCCAGGGGGTCGTCGACCTGGCCGTAGAGGCGGTCCAGATGCTCGAGCAGGCCCGCGCCGAACCGCCGGCGCAGCCCATCGCGCGGCAACGCGCGCACCGCCGCCAGCGTACGCACGCCCATGTGTTGAAGGCGCTCGCCGGCATCGCCCGGCAACGCGGCGCGGCGTACCGGTACCTTGTCCAGCGTGGCGTGCAAGGCCGGCAACTGCGTCACCACCATGCCATCGCGCAGACCGGCCAGCACGCGCGCGGCGCGCGGCGTAGGTGCCAGTGCGAGCCGGTGCCGGAAGCCCAAGGCCTGCAGTTCATCGCGCAGGCGGCGTTCGAAACGCGGCCATGGACCGAATAACCGAAAACTGGCACCGGCCTCCAGCACGATGGCACGCGACCATTGCTGGCTCACCAACGAACTGTGCCGGTACGCCCACGCCGCAAGAAACCGCTGCGTACGCGCCTCAGCCTGGGCCTCGTAATCGATGGTGCGTACATGGGACATCAGCGCATGCGCCGCCGACAGCCGCATGCCGGCTTTCAGGCCGGCGGCGGACGCCGCTGCATTGACCGAGTGCAGGCTGCGCAACTGCGCCGGCCCTTCCACCAGCACTAGCGGTGCGTCCGGCTCTTCCAGACGCCGGAGGACGGCGTCCAGCGCCAGCTGCGGCAGCAAGATGCAGGCCCACAACATGCGCGCGCCTCAATGCGCCAGCCGCAACGGCTGCGACGGGACCTGCCCGCCGCGGCACTTGCGTACCTGCCAGGCATCGCGCTCGGGCAGGAATTCCAGCCGTAACGCCGCCGGCGATGCATTGACCGCATGCTTGCGATCACGCAACGCGAACGCGCAGCAGTTGCCGCTGTCGGCGGCGACCTGCAGCCGCCGCAATGCGCGTGCATCGCCGGTCTGCGGCCAGCCCAGCACTGCCGCGCATGCGCCACTGCGCAGGCATTGCTCGAACGCCCACAAGGCGTCGCGCGGCTCGGCCTGCACCACTTCCAGATGTTCCAGCACTACGCCGCCCGCCTGCCAGGCCGGCGCATAGGGAATGAACGGCGGCGCCACCAGCACCACCCGGCTGCTGGCGCCGGTCATGCGCGCCAGCGTGGGCAACAGCAGGGCGATCTCGCCCACGCCGTGCGCGGGCAGCAGCAACTCGGTCAGTGCCCGCCGCGGCCAGCCGCCATCGGGCAGCAGCGCATCCAGCGCCGCATGCCCGGTGGATTCGCCGCCATGGGCGATGGCGGTGCCACGACCCGCGCGCCACACCGTGCGCGCGGCCAGCAGGGCGTCCAGCGGCAGCGCGACTGCCGCGCTGCCGTCCTGCCTGATGCGGGCGGGCTCCTGGCTCATCTCAACCCTGCCGGATCAGACCGCAGTACAGTCCTTCGATCGCGAAGTCGGCATCGGCCGCCACCACGATCGGCGCATGCGCGCGGTTGCGCGGCAACAGGCGGATGCGTTCGGCACCCCGCTCCAGCCGCTTAATGGTGATTTCACCATCCACCCGCGCCACCACGATCTGCCCATCGCGCGCCTCGCTGCTGCGATGCACGCCGACCAGATCACCGTCCAGGATGCCGTCGTCGATCATCGAATCGCCTTGCACCTGCAGCAGATAGTCCGGACGCAAGGAGAACAGCGTGCGGTCCAGCCACAACTGCCGGTCCAGGCCGATATCCGCCCCGATCGGCACACCGGCCGCCACCCGGCCCAGCACCGGCAAGGCCAGCAAGGCATCGCGCGCGGCCCCGCCCGGCATGCGGATGCCACGCTTCTGATTGGGCAACAGCTCGATCAACCCGGCCTCGGCCAGCGCCTGCACGTGCTTTTGCGCGGCATTGCGCGAGGCGAACCCGAACGCCTGCGCAATCTCGGCCAGGCTGGGGGATACCCCTGCACGGGCCTGTTCCTGCAGGAAAGCCAGCACCGCCTGACGCTTGGGGGAGAGAGATTCCATGGGAGTACAACGGCCGGCCGGGACAAGGTGTACATTTGTACACCTGTCGGTCGCAGCAGGCGAGATCGGCCCATGCAGGTTGCTGAGCCGCTTCAGCCAGGACGGGCTTGTGATCGGCTGGAGACGGAGTTATAACTTACGTACTAACGAAGGCGTCGACCATGAAGCTCAAGATCACCTCCATCGGCAATTCCGCTGGCGTCATCCTGCCCAAGGAACTGCTCGCCCGCCTGCGCCTGGGCAAGGGAGACGAACTCTATGCACTGGAAACGCCGGACGGCATCAAGCTGACCGCGTTCGACCCGACCCTGGCCGCGCAGATGGATGTGGCCGAGCAGGTGATGCGCAACCGCCGCGCGTTGCTGCACAAGCTGGCGCAATAAGGCTCGACCATGATCGTCTGGATCGAGCGGCCACTTGTCCTGGCCATCCACGATCGCCAACTGGCCGAACACGGCGGCGGCAGCGGCGTGCGCGACGACGCCCTGCTCGACTCGGCACTTGCCAGGCCAAAGCAACTGCTGTCCTACGGCGAGCCGCCACCGGACCTGGCTGCGCTTGCCGCCAGTCTTGCCTACGGATTGGGCCGCAACCATCCGTTTGTCGACGGCAACAAGCGCACTGCCGCCGTCGCTTGCGAAACCTTCATCGTGCTCAACGGTGCAACCTTGGCCGCCGATGATCTGGAACTCTACGGCTTCTACATCGGCCTGGCCGATGGCTCACTCGATGAAGCGGCCTGCGCCGCGTGGTTGCGCTCACGCCTGCGCTTGCGGCATCCAGATCGCGTGCACGAATCGGCACCGTCATATGGGTGACTGGTAGCCCGGCAAGCCTACAGTGCAGCAGCCATCCATGGCGCGCTTCGCTGCCCTGCCGCTGTCACTGAAAACAGCGTCAGCGCCTAGTCCTTCGCATACACCACCCCCAGCTTGTCGATCTCCTCACCCGCGCGACCGGTGAAACCGGCGATATGCCAGCCGCTGGGAGCGCTCAGCGTGTAGCTCTCGCTGGTCGGGCTGCCCACCTGCACGCTGCGGCCTTTGTTGGTGCGCAGGCTCAGCGAGAACAGGCGGGTGCGGTCGTTGTACTTGCCCACGGTGAAGGTGGCCGAGGACAGCGTTTCGTTGGCACCCAGCGACAGTGTGGTCGCCTGCCCACCGCTGCCGCCATGCGCGAGCAGCTTGCCGCTGTCCAGGATCACGCCGACGCCATCCAGGCGTGCACCGCCGCGCAGGGTCACGCCACTGAGCGGACGCACGCCAGGGTTGTCCGCCAGATCGTTGAACGGAACGCCATGCGGACCACCGAACTGGTCGCTGGTGCGCAATCGGTCGCCCACGGCCCATCCGAATTGCGCATGCAGCGGGTAGTGGTCGGACAGCGGCTTGCCGGCGCTGTCATAGAAGCCGCCGCCATCGAGCTGGTAACGGTTGGCCACCAGGGTCAATTGCGGCGCGTCGCGGTACAGGATCTTGTCGACCACTTCGCAGCTGTTGGTCGGCGGCGTGCCGCACAACAGCGGTGCGGCGCCGGCCGCCGGTGCTGCGCCCTTGATCAGCTCCACCCACGGATCGGTCAAACCGTTGGAGGCGATCAACTCGCGGATGTTGTCGTCGCTGCGGGTGTAGCGCGTATTGGAATCCATCATCACCAGCACCGCATTGCCGGCCGACCAAGTCTGGATGAACTGCGAGAGCTGGCCGATATTGGCGCGACGTGCGGACAGGTCGCCCGCTTCGACCCCGGCATTGGGGTGCGCGTTGTAGACGTCCAGCAACACGCCGTCTGCCAGGCGCACGCGCATGTAACTGAAACCCTTCGGGGTCAGGCAGTCGGTGCCGTTGCACTGGTTCCACTTGACCCGGGTGAAGTCGTTGAAGGGATAGTTGCTGAGCGTGTTGAGCCCGTCGCCGAACGCGGCACCGCCACTGGTGGCAGTACGGTAGGGATGCGCGTCGCCAGCGTAAAGCGTGGCGTGGTAGTTGAAGTCTTCCTGCACGTTGACCAGCCCGTAAGGCGCCAGTTTCGGTGCGAGCAGTGCGGTATTGGTGGCCGGCGTTCCGCTGGACAGGCCTTCGGGCAGGCCGGCGACGTTGTAGGTCAACACGTCGAGTACGCCGACGTCCGTTTGCGCCTGGGCGATGCCTGCGCAGGCAAGACCGAGAGTGATTGCGAGACTGACGAGAGTACGTCGCTGGTGGAGCATAAATCGCCTCTTGCAGTGATGAGAAACAGCGGCTGGCACGGTGGCCAGGGAAACGGCGCCGATGCGCCGATGCAACCACACGCGCCGGCCGCGGCCGGCGCGCGCGGCGTCATTCGCTCAGGTAATGCGGGTCGATCGCGGCGTCGATCAATGTCGCCAAGGTTGATAGCGGGCAGTCGTACTCCGGGGTGGCGCTGCTGCAGCCGGGAATGAACACCGGCGACGACGGCGGCGGCGCCTGCGGTGTCAGCGCGCGGCGTTCGCGCAGTTGCGCCAGCGTCTGCGCGGTGTAGCGCAGGCGGATCACGCGCTGCCCATCGGCACGCCGCCAGCGCTCGAAGACCAAGGCGCCGCCAGGCACGGTCTGGTCGGGTTGGTAACCGGGCAATTGCCAATGCAGATCGAACATGCCCGCCAGCAGGGTCAGCGTGCCGTCGTGACCGGACAGCACCACCAGCCGTGCATCGCCACCGATCGGCGTGGCCTGCGATGGATTGCGATTGCCACTGGCGACACTGCCTTGCTGCAGTGTCGCCAGCAGCCGCGCCGCCAGCGGCGTACTGGCCATGCGCGCCACCGTCGGCGCACGCAGGCGCAGCGCGAACTCGGCCTGATGCGGTGCGAACGCACGCAGCAGACTGGCTTCGTCCACGCCTTGCCATCCCAACGCGGCAAAGTCCTGGCCGTCGGCCCAGCCCATCAACAGGCTTTCGCTGATGCCGGAAGCTGCCGGTGCCGGGCCTTGGACACCGGCGATACCGTCGTGGGCAGCGCCCATGCCTGCGGGCACCGCATCCAGGCGTTGCTTGCCGGTACCGGCCTGGGTCGGGCATGGCCGCTGCGCGCACTGCAGCAACAGTTGCTGCAAGCTGTCGATCGCATCGCGTTGCGCCGCGTTCCAGGCGACCACATCGCCGCCGACGCGGCCGGCGATGGCCGCGCGCATCAACGCCGCCGCAGCGGGTTGTCGCAATGCCGGCGCGCCGTCAAACAGTGGATCGGACGCGTCATCGGCGACGTGGTGCACCGTGTTCGCACACCCCGGGGTGAGCGTGCTTGCCAACGCACGCGCCGAGGCGATGGTGCGCTGGGTGCGATTGGCCCAGTAGTAGACATTGGCGCAGCCATCGCCATCGAACAGACCCAGCGGCGTGTAACGGGCGCGGTAATAGGTGCCGAATAATGCCTCCAGACGCGCACCGTTTGCGGTCAGGTGGCCGGCCGGCACATCGAAGCGTGGCCAGGGACGTGCGGAATAGCGACCCAGTTGCTCCGGGCTGGACATCGCCGCACGCACGCCGTGGCGCTTGAGGATGACGACTTTCTCAAGCGTCTCCGACGTGATGGCGGCAGGCGCTACCGGCGTAGCCAGGCCGGCCACGATCAAGACAAAAAAACCGATACAGCTACGAAGCAGTAATGACATGAGTGGTCTCAACACGTGATGCAGCTGTTGCACACCGCGATACGAGGCGATGTGCGGCTGGCAACAGCGCCATAGCCGAAGCCATGGCCCTTGCAGATGGCGCCTTGCAGCAAGGCGCCCGGTGGCGGCATTGGCTGCCGCCAACAAACTGGATCGGCGATCACGACGGCTGCGCTCGTCGCAAGGCCTCCGTGGCGGCATGTCACCCGCAAGCGCAGCGCCCCCGATGCACACCGCACGTCGCTGGCAACTGCCCGTCAGGTCTCCAGCCCTTGTCAAAAGCGCGCGCGCAACCCCAGCGACCAGGTGCGGCCGTAGTCGGTATAGCCGCCGAACAAGTGATCGCCAACGAACTGGCGCTGCACTTCGCCGGTGAGATTGATCGCGTTGACGAACACCGACAGCGTGTCGTTGACCTTGTAGGCGACATTGGCATCCAGGCTGCCGAACCGGTCGCTGTTGAGCGTGGCCACATTGGCGGTACCCACCGCGTTGAGGATGTCGTCGCTCCAGCTGTAGCTGACGCGCGCCATCAACGGCCCCTTCTCGTAAAACAGCACGGCGTTGTAGGTGTTCCTGGCCACGCCTTCCAGGCTGTCGGTGAAGCTGCCGGTGCCGTCGTGATAGGTCGCCTTGCTGTCGGTCCAGGTGTAGTTGAGCTGCATGCCCAGGCCGTCCAGCGGCGACGGCAGGCCGCTGAAGACCTGCTGATACGCCACTTCCGCGCCTTGCACCATCGCCTTGCTGCCGTTGGTCTTGGACGACAGCAGATAGGTCTGGCCTTGGTAGACCAGGTTGGACATCTGGGTCTGGATGAAGCTGGAGATGTCCTTGTAGAACAGACCGCCGGTCAGTGCCGAGGTGCCGTCGATGTACCACTCGAAAGTCAGGTCGTACTGCCACGCTTCGAAGGGCTGCAGCGCTGGGTTGCCGCCGCTGGCGGTGAGGCGTTCGCCACTGGAATTGAAGGTCAGCTTGGACGACAGATCGGTAAGGTCCGGGCGCGTGATCACCTTGGCCGCGGAAGTCCGCAGCACCATGTCCTCGCGCACATCCCAGGCCGCGTTGAACGAAGGCAGCACATTGGTATAGCTGCGCTCGAAATGCACCGGCTGTGCGCTGCCGTTGACATCGGCATGGCCATCGGTGGCCTGCTCGGTGCGCACCACGCGCGCGCCGACATTACCGCGCAGTTCGCGGCCCGCCAGCTGGGTGGCGAAGTTGCTCATCGCGTACGCCGAGGCAATCTTTTCCTGCACCTCGTAGGAATTCTGCAGGTCGGCACTGTTGGGCGTGTTGCTCAGATCGGCGCTGGTCGGCCAATTGCCCCAGAACGCGGATTCGATCGGCGCCAGCCATTGCCGCGGCAGGTTGCCGTTGGCGTCCGACAGCATGTCGCCCACCGGCAACGCGGTGAAATAGCTGCCCGGGAAACGTACCCCGGCAATGCTGTTGAGCAGCAGGTCGGCGCGATCGTAGGTGCGCGAGCGCTGGCGGTACTTGGCGCCCACCTTGAAGTCGCGAAAGAAGCTGCCGTCGAGTGTGCGCCTGGCATCGAACTGCAGCGCGTCTTCCTTGTCGCGCGCATCGATCTCGCGCCATTCCAGCCGGCGCCCTGCCACGGTGGCCGGGTTGGTCGGATCGAAGCCGTTGGTGAAGCTCCAGTCCGGTACGTTGTCGCCGTCGGCTTGCGGCATGTCCACGCGCATCGCCAGGTTGGTGCCGCTGCGCAGACGGGTGCGCCGGATCGGATCGGAGTCGTAGCTGTGCGCCTGCGAGTGGAACGCCACTGCGCCCAGTGTCCACTGGTCGCCGCTCCAGGTGCTGGACAGGCGTGCACTGCGATTGTCGTCGGTGATGCCGGAGGTCTCGCGCGAGATCTGCACCTGGCCGTTGCGATAATCGAAGCCGGTGATACCGCCGTTTTGCACCCGCAGATTGCTCAGCTTGGCCAGGCTGTCGAAGCCCACGCCCATGCTGTATTCGTCGTAATGCACGGTTTGCCTGGCGTAGAGCAGATCCAGATTGGTCTCCCACGCCGCGCTGGGCTTCCATTGCAGCGAGGCCGCCACGCCGGTGCGCTCGCGCTCCTCCAGCTCCAGTGTCGGGCGCAGGCCGGTGGGAACGTAATTGGCACCGGGCACGCCCGGCACGCCGTTGCGGTAATAGTCCCAGC
Source organism: Xanthomonas sp. NCPPB 3218 (assembly GCF_056725185.1). Taxonomy (NCBI): domain Bacteria; kingdom Pseudomonadati; phylum Pseudomonadota; class Gammaproteobacteria; order Lysobacterales; family Lysobacteraceae; genus Xanthomonas; species Xanthomonas sp. NCPPB 3218. Next base: position 1,357,956 of record NZ_CM161516.1, on the reverse strand, counting down.
TCACCTCGTTGACGCGGTCCTGGCGCAAGGTGCGTTGCGCATATGCACCGGAGATCAGCATGCCGAAGGTACCCTCGGCATTGACCCAGTTGAACAGCCCGGAGACGCGCGGATCGTTGGCCTGGGTGCGCTGGGCCTGGCTGGATTCCAGCGATACGTTGGTCAGCGTCTTGCCCAGCTCCAGCGGGCGGAACGTGCGCACGTTGACGATGCCGCCGATGGCGCCTTCGTCCAGGTCGGCGGTGGGGCTCTTGATCACGTCCAGCCCGGAGACCAGTTCGGCCGGCAGCGTGTCGTAGCGGAACTGCCGCCCGGTCTGGCCGGAGGTGCGCACGTTCTCGTTGACCGCCATGGTCTGGCCGTTGAGCGTGGTGACCTGGAAATTCGGGCCCAGGCCGCGCACGCGCACGTACACGCCTTCGCCGCGGTCGCGCACGATCGACACGCCCGGCACGCGCTGTAGCGCCTCGGCCACGTTCTGCGCCGGCAGCTTGCCGATGTCTTCGGCGGCGATCACATCCACCACGCTGTCGGCATAGCGTTTCTGGCGCAACGCGGCGCTGAGGCTGCCGGCGTAACTGCCGAGCACCTGGATGCTGTCCAGTTCCTGCACCGGCGCGTCTGCACGCGGCACCGGTGCCGTGGCGACTGCGGCCGTTGCCGGAGCCGCTGGCGGCAGGCCGGGCGCCGGCTCGGCGGTTTCGATCGTCACCGTGGTCGCATCGAGATAGCGGTAGCGCAGGCCGGTACCGTCGAGCAATTGCTGCAGGGCCTGCTCGGGTGCGACGCCGGCCGCGGTGGCGCGGGTCTGCGGGTTGCCGGCCACGCCGGCGGCATAGACAAACTGCAGCCCAGTCTGGCGCGACAGCGCATTGAGCGCGCGCGCCAGGGGCTGGGCCGGAATCGCCTCGACCGCGACGGTGGCAGCAGCCGTCTGGGCGCCAGCGGTGCCGGCGTGCAGGGCAAGAGCGATCGAAAGAAACAACGTACGGCGCATCGTGAAATCCAGTAGGGGAGGAAGCAATGCGCAACACCACCCGCCACGCGGGAATGCTGCGTTGTACCTGGACTACGAGCATCGACAGCAACGATCGGGCACCGTTTTTTGATGAATTTTCTGTGACATCTGCGCAGGCACCGAACGGTGCGGGCACGACGCACGGCATCTGCATCGCGCTGCGCCTTGCGTGCACGAGGACGTGAGGTCTTGCATGTGCGTGGACGCAGCCGCAGACGGCCATCGGTACGCACGCAGCGCAATGGCATCGGCAACCCCATCCACTGCGCGCAGGATCAATGCATGTGGGCTACGCGCGCGATGCGGCATGCGCACGCGCTGCACGCATTACGGCGTCGTGCAGCGCCGTGGCTATCGCGTCGCCGTTCCCTGCGCAGTCCGGCTGCTCACGCGCAGCATCCCCGGCGCGCTGACCACGCGCAGGTTCGGCTGGCCATCCAGGAAGGCACGCAGCGCGGCGAGATCGTCACCGCGCAGATTGCCGGTGAGTCGCAGCGCACCGGCGGCAGCATCGTCGATCGACAAACGCGTGCGGTTGAGACGATTGAAGTCTTCGGCCACCGTGGCCAGCGGCGCGTCGCGGAACACGATGCGCCGCTGCCGCCAGGCATGCATGACGGCCACCTCTTCGCTGGCCAGTTCGATCTTGCCGGTGGCCGCATTGATCCGTGCGCTCTGCCCTGCCCCCAGGTTGGCAAGCATCGGCTGACCATCGCGCGCGTCGCGCCAGACATGGACACGGCCCTCGGCGACCTCGATGCGTGCCTGGTGTTGATACAGGGCGATATCGAAGGTGGTGCCGATATCCTCGACACGCAGATGGCCTGCATGCACCTGCAACGGGCGCCGATCCGGCGCGACCACGAAGCTGGCCTGGCCACGCAGCAGCTGAAGGTGGCGGCTCCACGGCGTCATGGTGGCACGCAGGCTGCTTTGCCCATTCAAATGCACCACGCTGCGGTCGGCCAACTGCACGCTACGCTGCTCGCCGTGCGCAGTGGCGTAGGTCTGCGTGCGTGGCCAGGCCCAGCCGGTCAGGATCGCCACGCCGCACAGCGCCGCGGCCAGGCCCATGCGCCAGCTGCGCATGCGTGCCTTGGGTTGGCCTTCGCTGCGGCGCGGCCGGGCAGCGGGTTGCGGTGCTGGCGGCACTTGTGACCGCAGCGGCAGCGCAATCACATTGGGCGGCGCGGCATCGGCAGTCTTGCGCCGGTCGGCAGCAAGCAGGGCATCCACGTCCAGGTCCATGCCGCGCATGGCATCGCCCAGATCGCCGGCCACACGCAGCACCGCCATGTATTCGCGTACATGCAGCGGCGATGCGGTCAGCCATTGCAGAAAGCCGGCCTGTTGCGTCGCATCCAGCGCCTGCATGCGTTGCAGCGCGTGCCAGTGCGCGGCTTCACCGACAACGCTGCGGCTCGGTAACACCGGCTTGCTCACCAGCTGTCCCCGCTGTCGGCGACCGCTCGCCTGCAGGCCGACAAGCCACGCACCACATGCTTCTTGACCATATGCGCAGACACCCCCATGCGCTCGGCGATCTGCTTGTAACTGAGCCCGTCGCGGTACTGCATCACCAATACCGCGCAGGTGCGCTCCGGCAACGTGGCCAGCAGGGCCTGCAGGCGTTGCTGGCGCTGCTGCCGGTGCGCGGCGTCTTCCACGTCGTCGCCTGCGGCCAGAAGCTGCGAAAACTGTTCCATCTCGTCGATGTGCAGTGGCGCCTGCTTGCGTCGCGCGGCCTGCTCGCGCGCCAGGTTCAGCGCCACCGTGTACAGATACGCCTCGGGATTGGCGATCGCCTCGCCTTGATCCTGATGCGCACGCAACAGCCGCAGATAGGTTTCCTGCACCAGGTCTTCGGCATCCTCGTTGGCGCCGCGACGCACGAAAAAGCCGCGCAGCACCGACCCGTGCTGGGTGAATACCTGCGTCCAGGCGCGGGTGGCGTTGGCTTTCATGCGGGCGCGTTCCCCTGTGCGCTGGGCCGGCTAGCCTGGCCACTGCAGGTGACACCACGATGACGCACCGACGATGGCACCGGCCTGCGATCAAGCGATGTCATGCGCAGCAACGCCGCCATGTTCCGCGCATGACCACGCTCAGGGTTCACGCACGCGTGAAAGAGACCTCACTCTCCTACACCACACCTTGACCACGCAGGCATCAAGGTGAGGGTCCTCCTCTCAGCCATCGCCACGGGGTTCGCATGAATGCCACACCCGCCACTGCCACGCATCCGGCGCCGGCCACCGCCACTGCTGCGCCGACCTACCCGGTCAACCTGCGCATCAATGGCCAGCCTTACCACTTGCAGCTCGAAGCCTGGGTCAGCCTGCTCGATCTATTGCGCGACCGGCTCGACCTTACCGGCACCAAGAAAGGCTGCGACCACGGCCAATGCGGCGCCTGCACGGTGCTGGCCGATGGACGCCGCATCAACAGCTGCCTGACGCTTGCGGTCATGCAGGACGGCGCCGAGATCACCACCGTCGAAGGCCTGGCCGAGGGCGAACAGCTGCATCCGCTGCAGCGTGCCTTCATCGAGAACGATGCCTTCCAGTGCGGCTACTGCACGCCCGGGCAGTTGTGCTCGGCAGTGGGCCTGATCAACGAGGGCAAAGCGCACGACCGCGACCAGGTGCGCGAGTTGATGAGCGGCAATCTGTGCCGCTGCGGCGCCTACCCGCAGATCACCGATGCGGTGATGCAGGTCATGGGCACGCCCAGCGACAGCAGCGAGAGTGCCGCCACACCGTGGACGCCAGGGACGGTGCCGGCATGATCCCGCTCACCTATACGCGCGCGGACAGCGTCGATGCGGCGCTGACTGCACTGTCGGTGCGCGGCAGCGACCCGCATCCGGTGCCTGCCGAAGCCCCGGTGCGCCTGATCGCCGGCGGCACCAATCTCACCGACCTGATGAAGCTGCAATTGATGCGGCCAGGCAGCCTGGTCGATATCAATCGCCTGCCGCTGGACAGCATCAGTGGGCTCCCCGAAGGCGGCCTGCGCCTGGGCGCGCTCGCACGCAATGCCGACACCGCCTATCACCCGGACGTGGAGACGCGTTACCCCTTGCTGAGCGCGGCGATCCTGGCCGGCGCCTCGCCACAGATCCGCAACATGGCCAGCAACGGCGGCAACCTGCTGCAGCGCACCCGCTGCCTGTATTTCTACGACCATGCCACTCCATGCAACAAGCGCGCGCCCGGCACCGGCTGCTCGGCGATCGGCGGGCTCACCACCTATAACGCCATCCTCGGCGCCAGCGCGCAGTGCATTGCCACGCACCCGTCGGACATGTGCGTCGCGCTGGCTGCGCTAGACGCAGTGGTGCACGTGCAAGGCCCCAACGGCGAGCGCGACATCCCGTTCGCGCAGTTCCACCGCCTGCCCGGCGAGCACCCGGAGCTGGACAGCACCCTGGCCCCGGACGAGTTGATCGTGCATATCGACCTGCCCGATGCACAGCGCTTCGTTGCGCACAGCGCCTACCTGAAGATCCGCGAGCGCCTGTCGTATGCATTCGCGCTGGTGTCGGTGGCGGCGGCACTGGACCTGGCCGAGGACGGCAGCATCCGTGAGGTGCGCGTGGCCCTGGGCGGCGTGGCGCACAAGCCCTGGCGCAACCCCGACGCCGAAGCGCAGCTGGTGGGCAAACCGGCCACGGCCGAGAGCTTCGGCAGCCTGGCCGATGCCTTGCTGCAGGGTGCGCAACCGCAAGGCAACAATGCCTTCAAGCTGCCGCTGGCACGCCGCGCGATCGTGCGTGCCCTGGACGTCGCCCGCGAGGGCACCATCGACAACCGCGGGCGAACCAGCGCGCTGGAGGAAGCGCCATGAACGCACGCAGCACCGATCTACCCGACAACGACCTGATCCCGCCGGTTGCCGACAGCGGCACCGGCTATCGCCCCACCGGCACCGGCGTCACCCGCATCGACGGACGCGCCAAGGTCACCGGCCAGGCACGTTATGCCGCCGAATGGCCGGTGGCGGATCTGGCCTATGGTGTGGTGGTCAACAGCAGCATCGCCAAGGGCGAGATCGTCGCCTTCCATCTTGATGCCGCGCGTGCGGTGCCGGGCGTGCTGGAGATCGTCACCCATGAGAACCGCCCGCATATGCGCGGCATGGATGTGTTCTACAAGGACATGACCGCACCGGCCGGTTCGCCGTTCCGGCCCCTGTACGACAACAAGATCCTGTACAGCGGCCAGCCGATCGCCTTGGTGGTGGCCGACACTTTTGAAGCGGCGCGCCACGCGGCCCACCTGGTGGAGGTGGAACTGCTGCAGGATCCGCACGACACCAACCTGATGACTAACCTGGACCGTGCGCACAAGCCCAAGGCCATGAAGGCCGGTTTCTCGCCGCCGCCCAAGGACAAGGGCGAGCCGGACACCGCCTTTGCCAATGCCGCTGTCCAGGTGCAGGCCGACTACTACAGCGGCGTGGAGCACCACAATCCGATGGAGCTGTTTGCCTCCACGGTGATCCGCGATGCCGATGGCCACTTCACCATCTACGACAAGACCCAGGGCTCGCAGAACAGCCGTTGGTACGTCTCGCATGTATTCGGCCTGAGCAAGCGCAAGGTCACCGTGCGCAATCCGTACGTGGGCGGCGCCTTCGGCTCCGGGCTGCGACCGCAGTATCAGTTGCCGCTGGCGGTGATGGCGTCGATCCTGCTGGACCGCTCGGTGCGCGTGGTGCTGACGCGGCAACAGATGTTCACCTTCGGCCATCGCCCGGAGACATTGCAGCGGCTCAAGCTCGGCGCCGACCGCGACGGCAGCTTGCGTGCGATCTGGCACGAGGCCATTGCCGAGACCTCGCGCATCGAGGATTACGTCGAAGTGGTGGTCAACTGGAGCGGGCAGCTGTATGCCTGCGACAACGTGCATCTGGGCTACAACCTGGTGAGCCTGGACCAGTTCAGCCCGATGGACATGCGCGCACCCGGTGCCGCACACGGCGTGCATGCGCTGGAAGTGGCGATGGACGAGCTGTCCTATGAGCTGGGCATGGATCCGCTGGCGCTGCGCCTGAAGAACTATGCCGAGGTCAACCCGGCCGACGACAAGCCCTACTCCACCAAGGCGCTGCGCGCGTGCTACCAGCAAGGTGCCGAACGCTTCGGCTGGGCGCAGCGCCCGTTGCAGCCGCGCGCACGCAAGGAAGGCAACGAGTGGGTCGGCTGGGGCATGGCCACCGGGCAATGGGATGCAATGCAGATGTTTGCGCGCGCGCATGCGGTGCTGCACGCCGATGGCCGGCTGGTGGTGAGCAGCGCAGCCAGCGATATCGGCACCGGCACCTATACGGTGATGGCGATGATTGCGGCCGAAGCACTGGGCCTGCCGCTGGAACAGGTCACCTTCCAACTCGGCGATTCGACCCTGCCGGTCGCACCGATCGAGGGCGGCTCGTCGCATGTGACCACGGTGGGCTCGGCGGTGGATGGCGTGTGCGCAAAGCTGCGCGCACGGTTGCTGCGCCTGGCGCAGGCGTTGCCGAACTCGCGCTTTACCAAGGCCAAGCTGGACGAGGTGGTGTTTGCCGATGGCACGCTGGCCTTGCGCGCCGATGCCGGCACCACCATTGCCTTGACCGAATTGTTGCGTGCAGCAGAACTGGAACAGATCGAAGACAAGTTCCTGCTGCTGCCCAATGTGCTCAAGCAACGCAAGTACACCCGCGCCACCCACGGCGCAGTGTTCGTGGAAGTGCGGGTGGACGAAGAGCTGGGCACGGTCCGCGTCACCCGCGTGGTCAGCGCGGTTGCAGCCGGGCGCATCCTCAACCCGATCACCGCGCGCAGCCAGATCGTCGGCGGCGTGGTCTGGGGCATCGGCCAGGCGCTGCACGAACACACCCAGTCCGATCACCGCTTCGGTCGTTTCATGAATCACGATTTTGCGATGTATCACGTCTCGGCCAATGCCGACATCCACGACATCGATGTGATCTTTGCCGACGAAGACGACCGCATCGTCAGCAGCCTGGGCGCAAAAGGCGTGGGCGAAATTGGCCTGGTCGGCGTTTCGGCGGCGATCTGCAATGCGATCTTCCATGCCACCGGCAAGCGCATCCGCAGCACCCCGATGACGCCGGACAAGGTGATGGCGGACTGAGACCTGCACTGCAGGTACCCACGCCCTATCTGGCAGAGCGATCTGCCTGAGGGCGGAAGCTGCGGCGTGTTATCACTGCAGCGTCCGCGGCAACCGCAGGCGCGACACTCCGATCAGCCGCGTGTCGGTGGCGCCGAACCGGCGCAGACGGCGCGTCCAGCTGATTAGTGGATGTGTCTTTCGGAGGATCCAGCGTCAGCGGTACGAAAGTGCCGCTGGCGGGCGACGCAGCGCGTCCAACAATCCCTCACATGCACTCAGGTGCGCGTGGCCGCCAGAAAATGCGCGCGGTCCTGCTGGGTGCGGCGGCGGATCTCCGCCAGTGCATCGTTCTCGGTCGCTTCCAGCATGGATTCGAACAGGCGCTGGAAATGGTTGCGCATGGCCGTGCGTGCCGCGACGGGGTCGCGTTGCTGCAGGGCCTGCAGGATGGCGGTGTGTTCGTCCACGCGGGTGGCGCCGTCGTCGTGGCAGACCCGCGCATACACCTCGCGTACGCGCGGCAATTCGTTGCGCATGCGCCAGATCAGCTGCACGCAGTGCGCCACCACCGGGTTGCCGCTAATCCGCGCGATCGCCAGGTGGAAGGCGCGGTCGTAGTCGGCAGCGGCCGCATCGCTGAGCCCCGGTGCGGACAGCGCCTGGATCATGCCGTTCAACTCATCCAGCTCCGCATCGGTGATGTGGCTGGCGGCCAATGCGGCCGCCTCCGCCTCGATCACCGCGCGCGCGGCAGTCAGCTCGAACGCGCTGACATCCGGCAACGCGCCCTCGTCCGACGCCAGGCGTGGCTTGACGTACACGCCCGAGCCGATCTTGATCACGATGCGGCCCTGCGCTTCCAGCGCGATTTCGGCCTCGCGCACGGTGACGCGACTGACGCCGAAGCGCTCGGCCAACTCGCGCTCGCCCGGCAGGCGCGAGCCGACCGGGAATTCGCCCGTGTCGATCAGCGCGCGGATCTTGGCGGCAACGGAGTGGTACAGGCGGTTTTCGGACATCGGCGACTCAAACCCTCAGGGTGATCGGCCCGGCACACGGGTGCCGGACAGGTGGGCGACGCTAGAACCGGTAGCGCACCCCCAAATAATAACGTCGCCCGTAAGTGTTGTACTCACGGAAGCTGCCGGGCACCGGCATGTCGGAGATCCGCGGCTCGTTGGTCAGGTTGGAAGCCTCCAGCGACACCGACAGCTGCGCATTGACGCGGTAGCTGGCACGCAGGTCCAGGGTGCCGCTGTCGCGTACGTAGCGGTTCTGCGCCGGGGCGCCGACGAACTTCTGGAAATACTCGGAGCGGTACTTGTAGATGGCCTGCAGGTCGACCGCGCCGATGGCGTAATACAGCTGGCCGGAGAACACGTGCCGCGACAGGCCGAAGATATTGGCAGGCGCGACGATGCCGCTGCTCACCAGGCCGGTCGCCGGGTCGATCTGGTCGCCCAGGCGCAGATCCTGGGTCTTGTAGTTGGAATCGGCGTAGTTGTAGCTCAGCTTGACGCCCAGGCCGTCGAACGGCGCCGGCAGGTAGGAGAAGCGGTGGGTGCCGGTCAGCTCCAGCCCGGTGAGATCGCTCTTTTGCCGGGTGGTGACGTCCTGCACCACCGGCACCACCACCGCGGTGCCGTCGATGACGAAGCGCTCGTCCACCACCGTGGGCACCGCGCCACCGGTGAACTGCTTGTAGTACACCGCGGCGCTGAGCAGGGAGTCGGCATTGGGATACCACTCCAGCGACACGTCCGCATTGGACGACAGCAGCGGCTGCGTGCGCGGGTTACCGGTGGCGGTGATGCTGCCGATCGCCTCGCCGACGGTAGTGAATTCGGTCCCCGGCTCCAGGATGAAGGTACGCCCGGCAGACAACGCCACCAGATCCGGGCGCGCCATGGCCCGGTACAGCCCGAAGCGCAGCTGGGTCTGCTCGGTAAGGCCGATGTTGGCGTTGAAGCTGGGCAGGAACACGCGGTTGGACGCGCGCACCGTCTGCGCGGCGAAGCGCCCGGTTTCCACCAGCTGGATGGTGCCGTCCGGGTTGTCGACCACATCCAGCTCGCCGCGCAAACCCACCGAGCTGACGTCGGTGCGCACCCAGCGCACGCCCAGGTTGCCGTCCAGCGGCAGCCCGAACAGCGTGCTGGCGAATTCGCCCATCACATACAACGCGCGGGTCTTTTCTTTCACGTCGGAGTCGGCGGTGCCGCGCGGGTCGGCATTGCGGCCGGTGTCGTCCACGCCGGTGATGGCGCCAAACAGACAGCGGCTGTCGAAGGTGGCCCACTGCCGGATGGTGTTGCCGCTGGCGCTGGAGAGGAAATCCTCCTGCGGGAACGGTTGCCGGCAGGCCAGGTTGGCGGCGCGGATCGTGGCCGGATCGGTGACGTTGCGTTCGACGCGGTCGTCCAGGTCGCGGTAGGTCGCCTCGGACAGGCGCACGCCGCCCTTGATGGAGGTGAGCAGCCCGCTCTCCGGGGTGAAGGCGCCATCGAAGCGCCAGGCCCGGATGGTGTGCTCGCGGCGCAACTCGTCGCGCCGCGCGCGCGCAGCGGCACTGAAATTGTCCGGGTTGTTCAGGTCGAACGCGGGATCGACCACGATCCCCGGCACATCGCCGGCATAGGTGTAGGTGTAGTCCACGCGTTGCCCGTTGATCCCGGGCACGCGGTTGCCGTTGATGTCGGTGGCATTGGAGCGCAGCCGCATCAGGCGGTCGATCTCGCTGCGCTCGGTGCGCGAATACGACAGGTCGGTGGACAGCATCCAGGCCGCGTTCGGGCGCCATTCCACGCGTAGCCCGCCACCGCGGTACTGCTCGTCGCGCACCTTGTAGTCGGTGGAGGATTCCACCGTGCTGCTGCCGGTGTGGCCGAGCAAGGCGCCGTTGTCGCCCACCTGGCGGTTGTTGAGGTTGCGCAGGGTCTCGGAAAAATTGAGCTCGGCGCGGTCTTCGGTCACGGTACGCTGCGAATCCTGGTAATCCAGGCCCACCTCCAGGCCGTCGAAGGGCCGCCATTGCAGCGCGGCGAAGGCCGCGTCGCGTTGATCGTGCTCGCTGATCTGGCGGTACACGCGGCTGCCGGGCGCCAGGTAATACGGCGTCCCCGCCTGCACCTGCGCCGGGGTCACGGCGGTGCAGTTGCGGCTGGCGCCCACCACCTCGTTGGCGTTGCAGGCCGTCCAGGTGGAGCTGCTGCTCATCACCTCTTCCGGGTTGGTGCCCTCCAGCCGCTGCAGGCCGAGCGAGACCCCCAGCTTGCCGGCACCGCGCAGATCGAACTGGTCCAGGTAGCTGACGGTGCCGCGCCAACCCACGCCATCGGCATCGCGCAACTTGCTGTCGCCATCGGCATAGGTCGCCCGCCCGTCCAGTTGCACGCGGCGCTTGCCGAATTCCAGCGGCCGCACGGTCTGCATGTTGACCGTGCCGGCGATGCCGCCTTCGACGAAGTCGGCGCGCTGGGTCTTGTAGATCGCCACGGTGTTGATGAGTTCGGAGGGGAACTGGTTGAAGTTCACCGAACGGTCGCCGCTGCCGTTGCTGGCCTCGCGCCCATTGAAGGTGGCCGAGCCCAGGAACGGCCCCAGGCCACGGATGGAGATCTCCGACGCGCCGCCCTTTTCGCGATGCGTGGCCGCACCGGTGATGGTCTCGATCGCCTCGCCGATCGACAGCGCCGGCAGGTCGCCGATGTCCTCGGCCGACAGCACGTCGGCCACCACCGTCTGCTCGCGCTTGCTGTCGATGGACGACTGGATCGAGCTGCGGATGCCGGTGACCTTGACCTGGTCCAGCGTGGTGGGCGCTTGCTCCGGTGCCTGCTGGGCGGCATCGCTTTGCTGGGCCAGGGCTGCCTGCGCGCTAGTCAGTGCAACCGCAGTCAGCAGCGCCTGGGCCAGGGTATTTCGAATAATTGGTCTACGCGATTGGACTAGTTTTAGATACCGCACAATTCCTCCTCCCAAAGGACGCTCGAGACCGAGCGAAGTGGAGACTCCACGCGGATCAACACCAAGTCAATCATTTCTTAGATTTATCCAGCGAGCCACCTAACTAGGCCAGTTTCGCGGATTTTTTTGTGCATTTGCAGCATGACATCGAGGTAATCACAGGCTTCAATACAGACCAACTGGACTATCGTTTTGGTTGACGAACCAGTTTGCACTGTTACCCTCGGCCATCACCGACGCGCCAGCGTCCAGGAGCATCCCGATGCGATCCCCCGTCTCCCTTGCCTGCCTGTTGCTGCTGTGTGCGCCCGCCTGGGTCGGCTCGGCCCAGGCCACCTCGTACCTGGTGCACGACCAGAGCGAGTACGCCGTGGCGGCGGCCGCGCTGCGTGCCGGCGATCGCATCGTGCTGGCCGATGGGCAGTGGCGGGATTTCGCCATCGTGCTGCGCGGGCAAGGCACTGCCGAGCAGCCGATCACCCTCACCGCGCAAACGCCGGGCAAGGTGATCATCAGCGGCACCTCCGACCTGCACATGGCCGGCACCTACCTGGTGGTGTCGGACCTGGTGTTCCGCGACGGCCATAGCCCCGGCGATGCGGTGCTGTCGTACCGCATCTCCAGCAAGGAGCGCGCGCGCCACAGCCGCATCACCGGGGTGGTGGTGGATGGCTTCAGCAAGCCCACCCGCAGCGACTCGGACAACTGGGTGGCGCTGTACGACAGCGACAACCGTTTCGACCACAACCAGCTGGTCGGCAAGACCAATGCCGGCCCCACCCTGGTGGTGGTGCGCGACGCCACCCAGGGCCTGGACAATCGCCATCGCATCGACCACAACTGGTTCGGGCCACGCCCCAACCTGGGCGCCAATGGCGGCGAGACGCTACGCATCGGCACCAGCAGCGATGCCGACAGCGCCTCCAACTCGGTGGTGGACAACAACTGGTTCGAAGGCTGCGACGGCGAGGTGGAGGTGGTCTCCAACAAGTCCGGCGGCAACACCTACCGTGGCAATGTGTTCAAGCAATCGCGCGGCGCGCTGGTGCTGCGGCATGGCGATGGCAACCTGGTCGAGCGCAACGTGTTCTTCGGCGACGGCAAGGCCAACACCGGCGGCATCCGCGTGATCAACCGCAAGCAGACCGTGCGCCACAACTACCTGGAAAACCTGGCCGGTGATGGCTATTCGTCGGCGCTGAGCATCATGTACGGGGTGCCCAACTCGCCTGCCAACCGCTACGTGCAGGTGGACCAGGCGCGCATCGAGCGCAACACCTTCGTGACCGTCAACCAGCTGTACTTCGGCGCCGGCATGGATGCCGAGCGCACCGCCGCGCCGATCAACAGCCGCTTTGCCGGCAACCTGATCGTGGCCGCCAGCGACCCGGTGCGCGTGCTGGGCGATCTGTCCGGTATTGCCTTCACCAGCAACCTGCAAAGCCCGCTGGCCTCCACCCGCCTGCCCGGCGGCGTCAACAGCCGCCAGGTGACGATGACCCGCGCCAGCACCGGCTTGCTGGTCGCCGACAACGCCACTGGCGTCGGCGCCGACCCGGCGCTGAGCTACATCGCGCGCGCGCAGGTGGGCGTGAGCTGGTACCCCAAGCAGGCAGCGCAGGCAGTCGCCGACAGCGGCCGCCGCACCCGCGTACGGCCGGGGCAGTCCAGCCTGACCGACGCCGTGGCGCAGGCCGGCCCCGGCGATCGCCTGCAACTGGACGCAGGCCGCTACCAGGTCGATGACATCCTCGACGTGGACCGGCCGCTGATGCTGGAAGGCCCGCAACGCGGCCGCGCGCGCATCCGCTTTTCGCAGCCGGCGCTGTTCCAGATCGCGCCCGGCGGCTCGCTCAGCCTGGCCCGGCTCGAGATCGATGGCCGCGCCGCACCCGCGCAGCCGGGCAATGCGGTGATCCGCACCGCACCCGGCACAGCGGTGGCGCAGTACCAGCTCACCTTGCGCGACACGCACCTGCATCATCTGGACGCGCAACCCGGCTTCGATGTGATCGCACTCGGCAAGGGCAGCCTGGCCGACAACATCCTGCTGGACCGGCTGCTGGTCGAGGACGTCTCCGGCAAGGTGTTGTCCGCACACGCCGAGACCGACGACCGCGGCACCTACAACGTCGAACAGGTGACGGTGCAGCAGTCGCAGTTCCACCGTGTCGCCGGGCCGGTGCTGGACCTGTATCGCGGCGGCCGCGACGAAAGCACCTTCGGCCCGATGCTGCAGGTGAGCGACTCGCACTTCACGCAGGTCGGCCGCAACACAGGTGCGTCGCTGCGCCTGCATGGCGTGCAGCGCATTGCGCTGCGCAATAACCGCTTCGCCGACAGCGCCGCGATCCTGGCGCAGCACACCACCGGCACACCTCACCTCATCGCCAGCGGCAATCAGTTCGTCGGCACCCCGGCCTTGCACGCCGACGCAGCGGAGCCCCTGCTATGACCCGTTCCACCCGCCTGTTGCTGCTGGTCCTGGTCGGCGCCGGCAGCGCCCTGCCCTGCAGCGCCGCCCCGTCACCCGCGGCCGAACAAGCAGCGCAGCCGCAACCGCGCGCCACCGACGCCGCGCCGGTGCTGGTCACCGCCCAGCAATGGCGCGAGATGGCCAGCGCTGGCGCCGGGCTGCCGGTGTTCGCCCGCGAACAGGCACGCGCAGAAGCCAGCGTGCGCGCGGCGATGCGCGCCGGGGTGGAGGTGCCGGTGCCCAGCGATCCCGGCGGCGGCGCCAGCCACGAGCAGCACAAACGCAACTACCAGGCCATCCAGGCCGCCGGCGCGCTGTACCGGCTCACCGGCGATCGCGCCTATGCCGACTATGCGCGCGACGTGCTGCTGGCCTACGCACGCCTGTATCCCACGCTGGGCGCACACCCGGCCGGGCGCGGCCAGGTGCCGGGGCGGCTGTTCTGGCAGTCCTTGAACGACTCGGTGTGGCTGGTCTACGCAAGCCAGGGCTACGACGCCATCCGCGACACGCTCAGCGCGCAGGACCGCGCCACCATCGATCGCGACGTGTTCGCACGCATGGCGCAGTTTCTGTGCGACGAAAGCGCCGACAACTTCGACAAGATCCACAACCACGCCACCTGGGCGGTGGCCGCGGTCGGCATGACCGGCTATGTGCTGCGCGATCAGGCGCTGGTGGACAAGGCACTGCGCGGCAGCAGGCGCGATGGCAAGGCCGGCTTCCTGGCGCAGGTGGACCAGCTGTTCTCGCCGGACGGCTACTACGCCGAAGGCCCGTACTACCAACGCTATGCCCTGGCGCCGTTCGTGCTGTTCGCCAACGCGATCGAGCGCAACCAGCCGCAGCAGCACATCTTCCAGCGCCGCGACGGCGTGCTGCTCAAGGCCGTAAACAGCCTGGTGCAGAGCAGCTACGGCGGTTATTTCTTCCCGATCAACGACGCCATCCTCGACAAGGGCCTGGACACCGAAGAACTGGTGGCCGGCATCGGCATCGCCTACGCGCAGACCCACGACGCGCAGCTGCTGTCCATCGCGCAACGCCAGCGCCGCGTGCTGCTCACCCCCGAAGGCCTGGCCGCGGCCACCGCACTCGCGCAGGACCGCGCCCAACCGTTCGCCTTCGGCAGCGTGTTGCTGCGCGACGGCGCACAGGGCGACCAGGGCGCGCTGGCGATCCTGCGCAGCGGCGGCGAAGACGGCCAGACGCTGGTGATGAAGAACACTTCGCAAGGCATGGGCCACGGCCACTTCGACAAGTTGAACTGGCTGTTCTACGACAACGGCCAGCGCGTGGTCACCGACTACGGCGCGGCGCGTTTCCTGAATGTGGAAGCCAAGGCCGGCGGCATCTATCTGCCGGAGAACACCAGCTGGGCCAAGCAGACCGTTGCGCACAACACGCTGGTGGTGAACGAGACCAGCCACTTCAACGGCGACTGGAAGGTGGGCGAGCAACACGCGCCGACGCAGCTGCTGTTCGCCAGCACTGCCGACACCCAGATCGTGTCGGCGCGCATGCAGCAGGCCTACGACGGGGTCAGCTTCACCCGCACCCAGGCGCTGCTGTCGCACCCGCAGCTGCCCCTGCCGGTGGTGGTCGACCTGCTGCGCGTCAACGCCAGCGCTCCGGCACGTTACGACCTGCCGCTGCACTTCAACGGGCAGATCATGCAGGTCGGCTTCACCGCAGAGCGCGCACTGACGCAACGCCCGGTGCTGGGCAAGGCCAACGGCTATCAGCACCTGTGGGTGGACGCCTCCAGCGACGCCAGCACCGACACGCGCAGCCTGAGCTGGCTGCTCGCCGGCCGCTTCTACAGCTACCGCTTCGGCAGCAGCGCGCCGGCGCGTGCCCTGCTGGTGGAGAGCGGAGCCAACGACCCGAACTTCAACCTGCGCCGCGAACCGGCGCTGATCCAGCGCGTGGATGGGCAGGCCAATGTCAGCTTCTTCGGCGTGCTGGAACCGCATGGCGAATACAACGGCACCGCCGAATACGTGCACGGCGCCAATAGCCGCATCCGCGCCATCGAGCGCGTGCGCGGCGACGATGCCGAGGTGATCGTGCTCACCCTGGTCGGCGGCCAGCGCATCGCGCTGGCGGTGGCCGACGACGCCGATGCACAACGCAGCCACCAGGTGCAGGCCGCCGGTCAGCGCTACAGCTGGCGCGGCGGCTACGCGCGCTTCGATCGCACTGCAGGTGCGCAATGAGCACCGCCCGCACGCGCCCCGCGGGCAAGCGCTCGGCGGTGCGCTGGCTGATCGTGGCGCTGATCGCGGTGGCCACGGTGATCAACTACATCGACCGCAACGCGCTGGCGGTGATGTGGCCGGCGATCTCGCGCGACATCGGCGCCACCAAGGAAGACTACGCGCTGCTGGTCACCATCTTCATGCTGTTCTATGCCGCCGGGCAGTTCGTGTTCGGGCGGCTGTTCGACATCATCGGCACCCGGCTCGGCTTTGCCCTGTCCATCGCGGTGTGGTCGCTCTCCATCGCGCTGCATGCGGTCACGCACTCCATCATGGCGTTCTCGGTGGTGCGCGCGCTGCTGGGCATCAGCGAAGCCGGCGCCTGGCCGGGCGCGGTCAAGGCCAATGCGGAATGGTTTCCCGCGCGCGAGCGTGCGTTGGCACAGGGCATCTTCAATGCCGGCGCCTCCATCGGCGCGATCGTCTCGGCACCGCTGATCGCGCTGCTGTTTCTGTCGTTCGGCTGGAAGGGCACGTTCGTGCTGATCGGCGTGCTGGGCATGCTGTGGTTGCTGCCGTGGCTGGTGATCTACCGCGCCGGGCCGGACCGGCATCCCTGGGTCGACGCGGCCGAGCGTGCGTTGATCCTGGATGCGCCCGACGCCGGCAGCGCGCCGCCGCCGGCCTACCTGCCCACGCTGCGCCAGCTGATGTCGCACCGGCAAAGCTGGGGGATCGTGCTGGCGCGGTTCTTCCTGGACCCGATCTGGTGGCTGTTCGTGTCGTGGCTGCCGATCTACCTGGCCGAGACCTTCCACTTCGACATCAAGCAGATCGGCGCATTCGCCTGGGTGCCGTTCGTCGGTGCGATGCTGGGCAGCCTGTGCGGCGGCTGGCTGTCCGGGCGCCTGATCGCGGCCGGCTGGAGCGTGGACCGCGCGCGCAAATGGACCATCACCCTGGGCGGGGCCATCATGGCGCCGGCGCTGCTGGGCGCCGTGCAGGCCGCCGACCCGCGCATGGCGGTGCTGACGATTGCCGCCGTGCTGTTCGGCTTCCAGATCGCCATCGGCAATATCCAGACCCTGCCCGGCGATCTGTTCGCCGGCAAATCGGTCGGCTCGCTGGCCGGCATCGGCGGCATGGCCGCGGTGGCCGGCACCTTGATCACCACCTGGCTGGTCCCGGTGATGACCGCAACCTCGTACGCACCGATGTTCATTCTGGTCGCCGCGCTGGTGCCGGCTTCGCTGGCCGCGCTGTGGCTGGTCACCGGCCGCATCCACCGACTCGACGCAGCGGGCACCTGAGCGTGCCCGCTGCCTACCCCCGCTTTCCCCACACCAACAGGACACACCCGCATGCACTTCCACGACAAGGTCGCCATCGTCACCGGCGGTGGCCGCGATATCGGCCGCGCCATCTCGCTCAAGCTGGCCGCGGCCGGCGCCAAGGTCTGCATCAACTACGCCAACGACGACGCCAGCGCGCGCGACACCCTGGCACAGCTGCAGGCCGCCGGCGGCCAGGGCATCCTGCACCGCGCCGACGTCACCGATGCCACCGCCGTGGCCGGCCTGCTGACCGCCACGCGCACCGCCTTCGGCCAGCACATCGACGTGCTGATCAACGTGGCCGGCGGCATGCTGGCGCGCAAGCCGCTGGCCGACATCGACGAGGCCTTCTTCCATCAGGTGATGGACCTCAACCTCAAGTCGGTCTACCTGACCACCCAGGCGGTGGCGCCGCATATGCGCGAAGGCGGTGCGATCGTCAATTTCGCCTCGCTTGCCGGGCGCGATGGCGGCGGGCCGGGCGCGGCCATCTACGCCACCGCCAAGGCGGCGGTGATGACCTTCTCGCGCGCGATGGCCAAGGAACTGGGCCCGCGCGGCATCCGCGTCAACGCATTGTGCTGCGGCATGATCTCCACCCGCTTCCATGACGACTTCACCAAGCCGGAAGTGCGTGCCTTCGTCGCCAATGCCACCCCGCTGCGGCGCGAAGGCCGCCCGGAGGAAGCCGCCGATGCGGCGTTGTACCTTGCCTCGGATGCGGCCAGCTTCATCAATGGCGCCAACCTGGACGTCAACGGCGGCGTGTTCTTTTCCTGATCGACAAAGGAGTCCTGCGCATGCGCTGGCGATGGATGATGACTGCGACACTGAGTGTGGTGCTGGCAGGCCCGGCCACGGCGCACCCCGCACCACGCTGGGTGCCGGCCTGGATCGCTTCGGCAACGCCGGACCGGCTCGACGGCGGTGCCCACACGCCGCTGCAATTTGCCGATGAAACGGTGCGCCAGGACATGCGCCTGGGCAGCGCGGCAGTGGCCCTGCGCGTGCGCATCAGCAACGAGCTGGGCACCGCACCGCTGACCATCGCTGCGGGCACCGCGCGCCTGCTCGGCGGCGGCGGGGACGCGCAACCGCTGCGCTTCGACGGGCGCGCCAGCGTGACCGTGCCTCCCGGTGGCGTGCTGCTCAGCGACCCGGTGCCATTGCGTGCACCGGCATTGGGCGAGGTGGCGGTCAGCCTGTATTTCCCCACGCCGGCGCGCCCGGCGGTACGCCGCACGGCGGTGCGGGTGGTCAAGGGCCAGGCCGAGGTGCCGGACAGCAAGGCGTTGGCGTATCGCCAGAACGTCATCTCCGCCCTTTACGTGCAACCACCGCATCCACGCCAGACGGTGGTGGTGGCGCTGGGCGATTCGATCACCGAAGGCGCCACCGCCACACGCGGCGCCAATGGCGATTGGCCGGCCCTGCTGGCCAGGCGGCTGGAGCAGCGTTGCCCCGGCAGCGTGGTGGTGCTCAACGCCGGCATCAGCGGCAACAAGCTGCTCGACGACGGCCGCAGCCCCAGCGTGCTGGCGCGGCTGGATCGCGACGTGCTGGCACTGCCCGGCGTGGACCAGGTGATCCTGTTCGAAGGCATCAACGACATCCGCCACAGCGGTCCGCCGGATGCGATTGCCGGCCGCAATGCCGCCGACATGGTGCTGGGATATCGCCAGATCGTGACCCGGCTGCAGCAGCACGGCATCGCGGTGATCGGCGCCACGCTGACCCCGTTCGGCAACTCCGACCGCTACGAACCGGTGGCGGCAGCCACGCGCCAGACGCTCAACGGCTTCATCCGCGACGGTCAGGCATTCGATGCGGTGATCGACTTCGACGCCGCGTTGCGCGACCCGGCCAGGCCGGAGTGGCTACCCGCCGCGCTGACCCGCGACTTCCTGCATCCCAACGATGCCGGTTACCAGCGCATGGCCGCGTCGGTGGACCTGTCGTTGTTCTGCAAGGCCCGCTGAGCCGCCGGTCGCCATGCCGTGGCGCACATGCGCCAGGCGGGCTGCCACGCTGGTGCGGCGGCACCGCCGGCATGCACGCCGGCCTGCCGGCGCGCTAGCGCTTTTTCAGGATGCTGATCTCCCCGGAGGTCTCCAGGATCGCCATGTCGATATCGGCATCGTCGCGGCAATCGGCCTTGCGTTTTGCCACTTCGAAATCGGCGTAGCTGACGTTGTGGCGGACCAGTTCCTTCCAGTAGATCTCACCGCCACGCGCCAGCAGCGCCGGGGTGCCCTGCACCCAGGTATCGATCCGCCGGCTGCGCGCGGTGGCCATGCCCACCAGCCAGTTCAACACCAGCAAGGTGGCCGCCAGGATCATGCCGCCCAGCAGCGAGACGTCCTTGCCGATCAACGAGTTCTGCACCGCGGTTCCCAGCAGCACGATGAGCAGCACGTCGAACGGCGTGGATTGGCCCAGCGCGCGCTTGCCGGTCATGCGCGTCAACAGCAGGACCACGGTATAGACCGCTACCGCACGCAGCACGAACTCCCACCACGGCATGTCCAGGTGCATCATTTCGTAAAAGCGCACGCGTGTTTCCACGTCCAGCATCGTGTGTCCTGACCGCCGTTGATCGATGGCGCACGCTAGTGCGGAAACGGTGAAGGCGCCGTGCTGTCGCCATCGTTGCCGAGACCGCCCGCCCGGCACCCATCGTGCAGCGCATCACGGCTTTTCGCTGGCGATCCGTTAGCGTCTGGCATGGACAGACGGGGATGGCGGGCATGCGAAAAGGGATCACGCGTCGTGGGTTGCTGCTGGGCACCGCCTCGGCAGCAGTGTTGGCACAGGTACCGGTGGGAGTTGCGCTGCCGCGCCGTGCGGCCGCGGCGCCGGCCTTTATCGATGCGCTGATCGCGCGCATGAGCGTGGAGGAAAAAGCCGGCCAGCTGACGCTGTCCGGTTCGGCGCAGCAGACCGATGCGGCCGCGGCGGCCAATCCGATCAATACCGTGCCCACGGCCGAGGGCCAGCTTGCTGCCGCGCGTGCCGGGCGGGTCGGCGGCATCTTCAATGGCTCCAATGTGCTGTGGCATCAGCAACTGCAACAGGCCGCGCTGCAGAGCCGCCTGAAGATTCCGCTGCTGTTTGCCGCCGATGTGATCCACGGGTTCACCACGGTGTTTCCGGTGCCGCTGGCCGAGGCCGCCAGCTTCGAGCCGGCGCTGGCGCAACGCACCGCGCGTGCGGCCGCACTGGAGGCCAGTGCGGTCGGCATCGACTGGACCTTCGCGCCGATGGTGGACATCGCGCGCGATGCGCGCTGGGGGCGCGGCGTGGAAGGCAGTGGCGAAGACGTGCTGCTCGGCCGGCGCCTTGCGCAGGCCCGCGTGCGCGGCTTCCAGGGCGAAGGCCTGGATCATGCCGACGCACTTGCGGCCTGCCCCAAGCATTTCGCGGCCTATGGGGCCGCCGAGGCGGGGCTGGACTACAACACCGTCGACATCTCCGAGCGCAGCCTGCGCGAGATCTATTTCCCGCCGTTCCAGGCTGCCTTCGATGCCGGCGCAGTGACCACGATGGTGGCGTTCAACGAGATCGCCGGCATCCCTGCCACCGCCAATCGCTGGTTGCTGGGCGAGGTATTGCGCGACGAGTGGGACTACCGCGGCCTGGTGGTGTCCGACTACACCGGCGATCTGGAACTGATCGGGCACGGGTTTGCCAGCGATGCGCGCGAGGCCACCAGGCTGGCGTTCCTGGCCGGTGTGGACATCAGCATGCAGAGCGGGCTGTACCTGCAGCATCTGCCGGCGCTGGTGGCCGCCGGCGACGTGACGATGGCGCAGCTGGATGCCTCGGTGCGGCGCGTGCTGCAGTTCAAGGCCGAGCTTGGATTGTTCGACAATCCGTTCCTGCGCATCGTGCCGGCACGCGCGCAGGCGCGGCAGCGGCGTCCGGACAGCCTGGCACTGGCGCGCGAGGCGGCGCGCAAATCCATCGTGCTGCTCAAGAACGATGGCGAGCTGCTGCCGCTGAAGACGCAGGGGCAACGCATCGCGCTGATCGGGCCGATGGCACGCAACTGGACCGACAGCGCCGGCCCATGGACGCTGTTCGGCGGCGACGACAGCGGCAACGACCTGGCCACCGCCGTGCGCGCGCGGCTGGGCAACCCGGACAGCCTGCAGGTGGTGGAAGGCTGCGACTTCGAACATGGCCTGCCCGGCGGCGTGCAGGCGGCCGTCACCGCAGCGGCGTCTGCGGATGTGGCAGTGCTGGCGATCGGCGAGCCGATGCGCTACTCCGGCGAAGCGCAATCGCGCAGCGAGATCGTCATTCCCGCCGTGCAGCAAGCGCTGCTGGCCGCAGTGGCAGCCACCGGCACGCCGGTGGTGGTGGTGCTCAGCAACGGCCGAGCGCTGGTGATCGATGGCCCGGTGCTCAAGGCGCCGGCGATCCTGGTCGGCTGGTTCCTGGGCTCGGCATCGGGCGCCGCGCTGGCGGACATCCTGTTTGGCGCGCACGGTCCGTCCGGGCGCTTGCCGGTGAGTTTTCCGCACACCGCCGGGCAGGTGCCCTACAGCTATGCGCACAAGCCCAGCGGCCGTGCCGACCCGCGCCCGGATGCCTTGCAACCGTTCAAGACCCGCTACCGCACCGCGCCCAATGCCGCGTTGTTTCCGTTCGGGCACGGCCTGACCTATGGCCGCATCGAATACGGGGAGCTGCGCTTGAGCGATGCACGCATGGCGGCGACCGGCAGCCTGCGCATCAGCGCGCGCATCCACAACCGCGGCACGCGCGATGCCGAGGAAGTGGCGCAGCTCTACATCCGCGACCGCAGCGCCAGCATCACCCGCCCGGTGCGCGAGCTGAAGGACTTCCGCAAGCTAGCGGTGCCGGCGGGCGGCAGCGCGGTGGTGGAATTCGTGCTGCGCCGTGAGGACCTGCTGTTTATCGGCCAGGCATTGAAGCCGACGGTAGAGCCTGGCGTATTCGATCTCTGGGTGGCGCCCTCTGCAGAGGCCGAGGGCGTGTCTGCGAGTTTTGAATTGATGGGCTGAGCGCCAGTCGCAATCGGAATGGCTCAGCTCAGGGGATGGATATGGGGCGTGTCTCGCTCACGCAGAAGGCATCGCGCCCAGGTTGGCTCGGGAACACATCCCCATTGCGCTCACGCTCTCGGTCGCATTGAGAGGGAACTGGGTCTTGAGGGGGGATTGGACGGTGCGTGTGCCCCGGTTTACAGCGGACGATCTGCGGGTTTGCTGTGGGGTCCTTGCCCGCCTACCCTCGCGGGACACGCCGCAAGTACGTCCCTGTAGGCTCTTACGCGGCATCCATGCCGCGTAAGGTCCCGCGACGGTAGGCGGGCAAGAACCCGTCGGGTTGGTCGGTGTGCGTGGTCAGGAGCGGTGATGCCGTGCCCTGCGATGCGATGCAGTGCGGTCTGATCAGTTCTTCGACGCGAGCAACTCGCTGCCATGCCGACATCGATTCACGCGTCATCGAAGGCGCGTCTGGGCAACACGTTGACGCAATCGCTACAACCTTCGAAAGGTTTGTCAGCCGATCTTATTTCCGCGCAACACCTCTGCAAGGAACGGCGCAGTGCGGCTGCCACGCTGCCGCGCCACCGCCTCCGGCGCACCTGCCGCCACGACAGCGCCACCCGCACCGCCTGCGCCCGGGCCCATGTCCAGCACCCAGTCGCTGCTGGCGGCCACGCGCATGTCGTGCTCGACCACGATCACCGTATTGCCGGCCTCCACCAAGCCTTGCAGCTGACGCATCAAGGTATCCACATCGGCCGGATGCAGGCCGGTAGTCGGCTCGTCCAGCACGTACACGGTGTCGCGCCGCTGCGCGCGTTGCAGCTCGGTGGCCAGCTTGATGCGCTGCGCCTCGCCGCCGGACAGCTCGGTGGCCGGCTGGCCGAGCCGCAGATAGCCCAGCCCCACTTCGCGCAACACCTGCAACGGGCGCAGCACGCTGGCGTCGTCGGCAAAGAAGCTGGCGGCCTGGTCCACGGTCATCGCCAACACCTGCGCGATGTTGTGACCCCGCAGCGCGATCTCCAGGGTCTTGGCGTTGTAGCGCGCGCCGTGGCAGCTGGGGCATGGCGCGTACACGCTGGGCATGAACAGCAATTCCACATGCACCGAGCCCTCGCCCTCGCAGGTGGCGCAGCGGCCCTTGGCGACGTTGAACGAAAACTGCCCCGGGTCGTAACGGCGGCGGCGCGCGGCCGGTGTGGCGGCGAACAGCTTGCGCACCGGATCGAACAGGCCGGTGTAGGTGGCCAAGTTCGAACGTGGCGTGCGGCCGATCGGTTTCTGGTCCACCCGCACCAGGCGGCGCACCTGGTCGAGCCCGCCGACGATCGCACCACCCAGCGGCACCTGCGTGCCGCGCTCCAGCGGGTCCAGCGCTTCGTCTTCCTCTGCCTGGGCTTGGCCAAGATGGGCGGCCAGCAGTTCCACCAATGCCTGGCTCACCAGCGACGACTTGCCCGAGCCGGATACACCGGTCACGGTGGTGAACACACCCAGCGGCAGGTCCACATCCAGTTCACGCACATTGTTGCGGGTGATGCCGCGCAGCTGCAGCCAACCGGTGGCCGCCCGCGCATGGCTGTGCACCTGCGGCGGGGTGCCGAACAGGTAACGCCGCGTGGACGAGGCCTCCACCTGCTCCAATCCCGCGGGCGGGCCGCTGTACAGCACCTGCCCGCCGTGCACGCCGGCAGCCGGGCCAACGTCGACGATCCAGTCGGCGTGGCGGATCACATCCACCTCGTGTTCGACCACGAATACCGAATTGCCGGCGGCCTTGAGCTGATCCAGCGCGCCCAGCAAGGCCTGCGCATCGGCCGGATGCAGGCCCGCCGATGGCTCGTCCATCACATACACCACGCCGAACAACTGCGAGCGGATCTGCGTGGCCAGCCGCAGCCGTTGCAGCTCGCCCGGCGACAGCGTCGGCGTGCTGCGCTCCAGGCTGAGATAGCCCAGGCCCAGCGCCTGCACCACCTCGATCCGCGCACGCAGGTCGGCGGCGATGCGTTGCGCGGCAATCGCCTGCTCGGGATGCGTGTCGGCCTGCTTGCGCTTGTCGTTGCGCTTGCCACCGGCACCTTCCGCAGCCGGGCGCAGCAGGTCGGCCACCTCGTCCAGCGGCCGCCGCGACAGCTCGCCGATATCCAGGCCGGCGAAGGTCACCGACAGCGCCTCGCGGCGCAGCCGCTTGCCGTCGCACTGCGGGCACTGCGTGCTGATCAGGTACTGCGCCACGCGCTTTTTCATCTGCGCGCTCTGCGTGGTGGCAAAGGTGTGCAGCACATAGCGCCGCGCACTGGTGAAGGTGCCCATGTAGCTGGGCTCCTCCTTGCGGCGCAGCGCGCGCCTGGCCTCGTCCAGGCTGTAGCCGGCGTACACCGGCACCACCGGTTGCTCGTCGGTGTAGAGGATCCAGTCGCGGGTCTTCTTCGGCAGCTTGTGCCACGGCAGGTCGACGTCGTGGCCCAGCGTGGTGAGGATGTCGCGCTGGTTCTGGCCATGCCAGGCACCGGGCCAGGCGGCAACCGCGCGATCGCGGATGCTCAGCGTGGGATCCAGCACCATGGTCGCCTCGGTCGCATCGTAGATACGCCCCAGACCATGGCAAGTAGGGCAGGCACCGGCCGGGGTATTGGGCGAAAAGCCGTCGGCGTAGATGATGTCCTGCCCCGGCGGGTAGCTGCCCGCACGCGAATACAGCATGCGCAGGGAGTTGGAGATGGTGGTGACGCTGCCCACCGACGAGCGCGCACTCGGCGCGCCGCGCGCCTGCTGCAAGGCCACCGCCGGCGGCAGGCCTTCGATGGAATCCACTTCCGGCACGCCGACCTGGTCGATCAGGCGCCGCGCATACGGCGAGATCGAATCCAGGTAACGCCGCTGCGCTTCGGCAAACACGGTACCGAACGCCAGCGACGACTTGCCCGAGCCGGACACCCCGGTGAACACCACCAGCGCATCACGCGGGATGTCCACGTCCACGTTCTTGAGGTTGTGCTCGCGCGCACCGCGCACGCGCACCAGGCCGGAGGAAGACGACGCTGCGCTGGACATGAGTGACACACCGACATTCGACAATGCGCCAGCCTACCGCGTGCCGCATACAGCCGGTGTCAGTGTTGACGGCGAGTCCTGCGGCGCTCCACTCAAGCAACTTGCTGCTCGCCCTGGAATGCATCGGTCGAAGGCGCGGCGCCCTCACCGCTCGCGAGCTATGCCGTAAACCCGTTCGTGGGGGCTAGATGGCTGCATCCATGCCACCACACGGTCCCGCAAGCGGCGAGGACACCGCACAAGACAGTTGCCGGCTGCTTTGTTGAAAACCATGCGCGCCGGCCAACTCAACTGGTCCTTGCCCGCCCACCGTCGCGGGACCTTACGCGGCAGGGATGCCGCGTAAGAGCCTACACGGACGTACTTGCGGCGTGTCCTGCGACGGTGGGCGGGCAAGGGCCCCGCAGCCAACTCACAAACCAGCCGCTCTACAACACAATCACCCCAACGCGTGCGCCGGCACCGGCTGCGCGCCGGTCTCCGCCAGCGCCTGCATGCGCGCCACCACACCACTGAACAGCCGTGCAGTCGCCGCGCCACGTGTGCGGAAGATCTCCTCAAGCTCGCGGTAGTACCACAACGTGCCGGCGCGCCCGGCGGTGAATACGTTGAAGATGTCCTGGCCCACGTCGGGGTTTTCCAGGTCCTGCACGATGGTGCGCGCGTTATAGAGCTTGTCGCAGCCGGACACCAGCAAGGCGCGCTCGGGCGTGTTGCGCAGGTGCTCCAGGTAGGCCAGCTTGCGCTCGCGCCAGTCGCGTTTGCGCGCGCTGGCGGTGTTGTCCACCTCGGCCTTGTCTTCGGCGGTGGCATCGGTGCACGCCATCACGATGTCGGCCACCGCATCGCCGAACTGCGCGCGGATCGAGGCCTCGTGACCGCCGCCGCAGTCTTCCACCACATCGTGCAGCAGCCCGGCGATGGCCTGCTCTTCGTCGCCGCCGCATTCCAGCACCAGCGTGGACACGCCCAGCAAATGGCTCAGATACGGAATCTGCGTGCCCTTGCGAACCTGCCCAGCATGGGCGATGCGCGCGTAATCCACGGCCAGGGCGTAACGTTCGGTGAGAGCGGTCATGGGGCGTCCGATGCGGGGAATGGCGCATTATCGCCGAGCCCGGTGACGCCCCAGGTGAGGATGGCGCGAGGATGCGTGTGCAGACTCAATGACGCGCTGTTGCGGCCGATACCGCTAGGCTACCTCCACGCCGCACGATTGCTCAGCCATGCCCACGCTCCCCGTTTGCAACGCCTGCCGCGACGGCCAGGACTTTCCCACCGCCATCACCATGGCGTTCCAGCCGATCGTGGACGTGTCCACCCGCAGCATCTATGCCGGCGAGGCACTGGTGCGCGGCGTCAACGGCGAATCGGCCGGCAGCATCCTGGCCGCCGTGGATGAGCGCAACCGCTACGCCTTCGACCAGGCCTGCCGCATCAAGGCGATCGAATGTGCCGCGCAGATCGCGCTGCCGGCCCTGTTGTCGATCAACTTCATGCCCAACGCGGTCTACAACCCCGAACACTGCCTGCGCGCCACGCTCTCGGCCACCGCGCAGTACGGCTGGCCGCTGGACGCCATCATCTTCGAGGTCAGCGAACAGGAACACCTGGCCGAGCCGGCACATCTGCTCGACATCATGCGCACCTACCAGGCGCGCGGCCTGAAGACCGCCATCGACGACTTCGGCGCCGGCTATTCCGGCCTTGGCCTGCTGGCCGATTTCCAGCCGGACCTGCTCAAGCTGGACATCGCCCTGGTGCGCGGCATCGACGCCGACCGCAGCCGCCAGGCCATCGTCCGCCACACCACCCGCATGTGCGAAGAACTCGGCATCGCCGTCATCGCCGAAGGCATCGAACACCCGGACGAATACCGCACCCTGCGCGACATGGGCATCCACCTGCAGCAAGGCTATCTGTTCGCCCGCCCAACAATCGGCGAGCTACCACAGGTGCACTGGCCGGAGTAAGTGGGCGCCACGAAGCAAGCGAACCGCGCCCCCTCAGCAGACTTGCCATCGCCCCACACAAAATCCCCACCCGACCAAATCAAACAGCACGCAAGCCGCTTTCACGATTCTCCAATCCCGATTCCCAGCGGCGCCCAGCACCCCCATCCACACCCCGCCAACCAACCGCGCCGCCTCACACATACCGCGGTATCGGCCCCAGCTGCGGCGTCTGGTCCGGCAACTCCACTTCCACCTCGTCCACATAGCACCAGCCCCAGCCTTCGGGCGGGTCGTAGCCTTCGATGATGGGATGGCTTGTGGCGTGATAGTGCGCCGTGGCGTGCTTGTGCGGCGAATCATCGCAGCACCCCACGTGGCCGCAGCTGCGGCACAGGCGCAGATGCACCCAGGTGCTGTCGATGGCCAGGCAGTCTTCACAGCCACGTGCGCTGGGCGTAACCTCGCTGATCTGCGCGGTATGTGTGCACTGGTCGCTCATGAGGTGGTGGACTCCTGTGAGGCACTGACAAGTTCGGATGCCGGCACCGGGTTGGCCTGGTGTGCCAGGTATTGATGGATCTGCGCGACGACCGCCGCGCCCTCGCCCACCGCCGCGGCCACGCGCTTGACCGAGCCGGCCCGCACATCGCCGATGGCGAACACGCCGGGGCGGTTGGTTTCCAGCGGCAGGCAGGCCGGCACGCCATCGCCGCGTGCGTTGCCGGTGACGACGAAGCCACGCGCATCGGTCTCCACGCACTGCTGCAGCCAGCCGGTATTGGGGTCGGCGCCGACGAACAGGAACAGGTGCCGCAATTCCACCCGCGTGGTCTGCCCATCGGCGCGCGTGCGCAACACCGCCGCCTGCAGGCCGCGCTCCGGGTCGCCTTCCAGCGCGGACACTTCGGTGCCGGTATGCAGCTGCACGTTCGGCAGCACGGCGATACGGTCGATCAGGTATTGCGACATCGACGATTCCAGCCCTTCGCCGCGAATGATCAGGTGCAGTTCCTTCACCCGCGGTGCCAGAAACGCCACGGCCTGGCCGGCTGAATTGCCGCCGCCCACCAGCGCCACCACGCCGCCCTCGCACAGCCGCGCTTCCACCGGCGAGGCCCAGTACGACACGCCATGGCCCTCGAAACGCTCCAGTCCGTCGATCTCCGGGCGCCGGTAACGCGCCCCGGAGGCGACCACCACGGTGCTGGCCAACAGCTGCTTGCCGTCGGCCAGATCCAGCTTCAGCGCACCGTCGTCGCGCCCGCATTCCAGCGTACCGGCCTCGATCGGAATCGCCAGTTCGGCGCCGAATTTCAGCGCCTGGTTATAGGCGCGCCCGGCCAGCGCCTGGCCGGAAATGCCGGTGGGAAAGCCCAGATAGTTTTCGATGCGTGCCGAGGCGCCGGCCTGGCCGCCGATGGCGCGCTGGTCCAGCACCAGCACCGACAGGCCTTCGGAGGCCGCATACACCGCCGTCGCCAGACCGGCCGGGCCGGCGCCGACGATGGCCACGTCGTAGCGCTTGTCCGGGTCGATGTCCGGCGTCATGCCCAGGCAATGCGCCGCTTCGGCATCGCTGGGCTGGCGCAGCACCCGCCCGCTCGGGCACACCATCACCGGCAGTTCCTGCTCCTGGATGCCGAAGCGCTGCACCAACGCGCGGCCTTCCTCGTCGGAGGCATCGATCACCGTGTTCGGGTAACCGTTGCGGGTGAGAAAGCCCTGCAACCGGGTCAGATGCGGATCGTCCGGCTCGCCGATCAATACCGAGCCGGAGGCATCGCCTTCGATCAGGCCGACGCGGCGCAGGATCAACGCACGCATCACCACCTCGCCCACTTCGGCCGAGCTGATCATCAGCGCGCGCAGATGCGCGGTGTCGAACGGCAGCGCCAGGCAGCCCTGCGGCCCGGCCCGCCCACCGGCCAGCGACGCGCGCCCGGCCAGTTGGCTGACCTCGCCGGTGAACTGGCCGGGCGTCTGCAAGGTGATCGGCTTTTCGTTGCCCAACCCGTCGCGCCGCACCACTTCGATGGCGCCTTCCAGCACCACCCACACCGGCGCGTGCGCATCGCCCACGTCGAAGACGATCTCGCCTGCATCGAAACGCTGCGCCGGCCCGCTGGCAAACCGCCGCGTGATCGCCAATTGGCCCGAGTCCAGCTCGGGAAACATCTGATGGTGGCGGGTATCGGCCAGGGACATGGAGTGGCGACGCTGAGGGGGAGTACATGCAAGCATGGCCAGCCGTGAGGGTGATGGCAATCACCCGAAAGGGCCATGCCGGGCGCGACAGAGCGCATGCACGAGCAGCACCGGCGCGCGCACCAGTGCGGTGTTTGCACAGGCAAGACACCTCACGCGGCTGCCAGCGGTACCGCACGCTCACCAGCGGTGATCGGCGCAATCAACCGCAACCGTACGCGCAGAACGTTGCCGACGTAGCTGGCGCGCTGGCCGTCAAGCGAACACGGCACTGGGCCCGCAGCTGGTACGCGGCACTCGTGTGATCCCGTCGCTCCTGTTGCCAGTGAGACTCCGGCTTGCTCCGCACCGTGCCGACGAAGCCACACCACGCCTTGTCAGTCACGCTCCGGTTGTACCGCCTCCCAGTGCGGTCCGTGCTGGCCGGCGGCCATGCGCTCGGCCGGGCGCACGCGAAACACCACGCTGATGCGCTCGCCCACCGCACGTGCGGTCTTGGCGATGCCGTGCTCGTGGCTCAGTTGCGAGGCATGGCTCATCGCCAGCAGGCTGCCGGGCGCCAGTTCCACACCGATCGCACGCGTATTGCCGTCCTTTGCGCGCAGCTGCATCCGCCGCGTCGCGCCCAGCGACACCAATGCGATCGGATGCGGCGCCAGCAACGTCTGCAGCTTGTCGTGATGCATCGCCACGCTGTCGCGGCCATCGCGATACAGATTCAGGCCTACCGCGTTGTACGGCGCGGGCAACACGGCCTGCACCGCATCGAGCAGCGCCTGCAGCGGCAGCCCGGGCGGCAGCGGTGCGTCCAGCCGATACGATGCCAGCAGCCGCGGCACCTCCACCACACGGTCATACATCTCGCGGCGCTGGCTGCGCCAGTCGGTCGCCTGGCGCAATGCGGCAAAGCACTGCTGCGCCACGGCAGGCGCCAGCAGCTGCGGCCAGTAGCGCACGCCGCCCTGCGTATCGTGCAGCAGCTGCACGGGCGCGGTGGGAGTATCGAACAGATCCATCCGGGTGATATGCGGACGGTTTGCGCGATTTCAGCAGCCTGCCGTTGCGATTGCCCGCAGCCGAGGCCCCGCATTCGCACGCTCTCTCGCAGCTGCTGGCATTGCGCTCGTTCCGTGCAGAAAGGCGACCGATCTGCGCATCCGCTGTCTCCTGCGCGCAGCGCCGGCAACCTCTCAAAGACAGCCGCAGGCATCACCGCCGCCCGCCGCGCACCGGTTAGCGAGCTCAACGATGCAGGCATGGATGTCATGCGATCAGGCCCGACAGCTGTGCTACGGTCCGGCGCTGCATCCGCCTGGAACCGTTCGCATGCAGCATCGCTCAATCGCCTTCTCTCCCCTGCGTTGGCTGGCGCTGCTTGCCGCCTGCGTCAGCTTTGCCGGCAGCGCGGCGCCACGTGGGGACGACGCGGGTTTCAGCGCGGTCGACCCGTTGATCGGCACCGGTGGCGAAGGCCACACCTATCCCGGTGCCACGCTGCCGTTCGGCATGGTGCAGCTGAGCCCGGACACGCAGATCAAGCCGCGCAAGGAGGCCTATGGCTGGGCCGCCGGTTACCGGCATGGCGACACCACGATTGTCGGCTTCTCGCACACGCACTTTTCCGGCTCCGGGCATTCGGACCTGGGCGATGTGCTGCTGATGCCGCAGACCGGCCAGGTCAGACTCGAACGCGGCGATGCCGCTACACCGGGCAGCGGCTATACCGCGCAGTTCGACCATGCCAGCGAGCAGGCGCAGCCCGGCTATTACGCGGTGACCTTGAAAGACCGCAACATCCGCGCCGAACTCACCGCCAGTGCGCGCGTGGGCGTGCATCGCTACACCTTCCCCAAGGGCACGCCGGCGCATGTGCTGGTGGACCTGCGCACCAGCCTGTACGACTACCCCGGCAAGGTGCAGTGGTCGCGGCTGCGCGTACGCGGCGATGGCACCGTGACCGGCTTTCGCGAAACCCGCGGCTGGGCACCCGGCCGCCAGCTGTACTTCGCCATGCGCTTCTCGCGCCCGCTCACCGCCACGCAATTGCACGACACCGAGCAGGACATCCCGTACAAGGGCTTTCCGCCGCCGGGCGAGAAGAACCCCGCGCAGCGCGCACAGATCGAAGGCCGGCAGCTGGTCGGCGTGTTCGACGTCGCCAACGATGGCACGCCGCTGGTGGTCAAGGTTGCGCTGTCGCCGGTCAGCGAGGCCGGCGCCATCGCCAATCTCGACGCGGAAGTGCCCGATTTCGATTTCGACCGCGTGCGCGCCGATGCGCGCGCGCAGTGGACACAGGCGCTGTCGGCGATCGATGCGCAAGGCACGCCGCAACAACGCAC
The DNA here is from genome assembly GCF_056725185.1 of Xanthomonas sp. NCPPB 3218. Classification (NCBI taxonomy): domain Bacteria; kingdom Pseudomonadati; phylum Pseudomonadota; class Gammaproteobacteria; order Lysobacterales; family Lysobacteraceae; genus Xanthomonas; species Xanthomonas sp. NCPPB 3218. The sequence continues at coordinate 1,326,256 of NZ_CM161516.1, read as the reverse complement.
CCAGCTCTACACCGCGCTGTATCACACCCTGCTCGGCCCCACCCTGTTCATGGACAGCGATGGGCAATACCGCGGGCCGGACAACGCCGTGCATCAGGCGCATGGCTGGACCAATTACTCCACCTTCTCGCTGTGGGACACCTACCGCGCCCTGCATCCGCTGCTGACCCTGGTGCAGCCGCCGCAACGCAGCAGCGACATGGTCAATTCATTGCTCGCCTCACGCCGTGAGAGCGCCTACGGCATCCTGCCCGTCTGGGCGTTCCACGGCCTGGAAACCTGGTGCATGATCGGCTACCACGCCGTGCCGGTCATCGCCGACGCCTACATGAAAGGCATCGGCGGCTTCGATGCCAACGAAGCGCTCGATGCCATGGTCGCCAGCGCCAACTACGGCCCCTACGACGGCATCGCGCAGTACCGCGAGCTGGGCTATGTGCCCATCGACGAAGAAGGCGAAGCCGCCTCCAAGACGCTGGAATACGCCTTCGACGACTGGACCATCGCGCGCATGGCCGACAAGCTCGGCAAGCCCGCCATCGCCGCAGAATTCAGCAAGCGCGCCGGCAACTGGAAGCACGCCTTCGACCCGGCCACTGGCTACATGCGCGCGCGTACCCGTGCCGGCAACTTCCGCGAACCATTCGATCCATCCACTAGCGGCTACGGCAGCGACTACACCGAAGGCAATGCCTGGCAGTACTCCTGGTATGTGCCGCAGGACGTCGCCGGGCTTGCCGCCGCACATGGCGGCGACGACAAGCTGCTGGCGCGCCTGGATGCGGTGTTCGATGCCAAGGTCGACCCCAAGGTGTTCGCGCATATGGAAGACATCACCGGCCTGATCGGCTGGTACGCGCACGGCAACGAACCCAGCCACCATGTCGCCTATCTGTACGCCTACGCCGGCCAGCCCTGGCGCACCCAGGCGCGGCTGACCCAGATCATGGACACCCAGTACCACGCCGGCCCCGAGGGCCTGGCCGGCAACGACGACCTCGGCCAGATGTCGGCCTGGTACGTGTTCACCACACTTGGTTTCTATCCGGTGGCACCGGGCAGCAACCAGTACATCATCGGGCGCCCGTTCCTGCCGCGCGCCACGCTCAAGCTGCCCAATGGCAAGCGCTTCAGCGTGATCGCCGATGACCTGAGCAAGGCGCGCAGCTACGTCGGCAGCGTCACCCTCAACGGCCAGCCGCTGACCCGCGCCTACCTCACGCACGAGGAAATCCAGGCCGGCGGCGAGTTGCGCTTCCGTATGCAGGCCACGCCGAACACGCAATGGGCCACCGATCCGGCGCAGCGGCCGTATTCGATGTCGACGCAGACGCGCTGAGTCAGTAGTGGATGCCCATGCGTAGCCCGCAGGCATCGCGCTCCACCACCGCCGGCAGGCTGCCGGCGGTACCTGCGGCAATGCGCTGCGCGCTCCAGCAGGCCACCAGGGCATCGAGCACATCGTCCGGCTTGGCCAGCGCACGCGGCACGCGCTCCAGCAACGCGGCCACCTGCCTGGCGCCATAGAATTGGCCCAGCAAGGCGGCGCGCTGTTGGTGGCCCGCATTGCTCTTCTTGCCTGCCGCCAGGCCGTGCCCGCCGGCGAGCACGGCGAACGACACTTCGGGGTGCACTTCGAACACGCGCTCCGCCCACGGCGGATCGGCGCGCAAGGCATCGTCCCAGGCGCGAATCTTCGACAGCAGCGCAAACGACTGCACGCCAAAGCCACGCTGGCCGTCGTGATCCAGCACCCGATGCAACGCAGACGCTTCCACCTGCGTGGGTGCATGCAGCATGCCGCGCAATGGCGCGGCAAAGATGCTGGATGCGCGGCGCCCACCCACAAAGCGCCGCGCCTGCACATCCGCAGCGCGTGGCGCGTGCTCGCTCAGACCGATCGGAATGTCCACGCCCAGCACGGCGACGTCCCCCAATGCGCTCGCCACCGCGGCCACCGTGGGGTAGCCGGCAAACTGCAATCCATCGCCGGCCTGCCACACCGCCAGCCAGCCGCTGCCGGCGCCATCGATCCCTACACACTGCATTGCGGTCCTCCCGGTCGTGGCCTGCGTGTACGGCGCAGCAGCACCGCACGCGCGCCCTCTGCGTGGCGCGTTCACATCATGCACAACATTCGTTCACCCGCACGCATCGCCGTGGTTTCCAGACTGCTCCGCATCGGCCGCAGCACGCTGCGGCCTGCCATCCCCCACTGCAGGAGCCAGCGCATGTCCAGCACCAAGAACCAGTACGAAATGCAGAACCCGCTCACCCAGTTTCCGCAGCCCAAGTTCCCCGAGCAGACCCAGGAAGCGCCGGGCACCATCCATGCATTGCAACCAAAGGCCGACCACGGCGAGCAGAGCTACCAGGGCTTCGGCCGCCTGAAGGGCCGCAAGGCGCTGATCACCGGCGCCGACTCGGGCATCGGCCGCGCCACTGCAATCGCCTACGCACGCGAAGGCGCCGACATCGTGCTGAACTACCTGCCGGAAGAAGAGCAGGACGCTGCGGAAGTGGTGAAGTTGATCCAGGCCGAAGGCCGCAAAGCCATCAGCATTCCCGGCGACCTGAAGGAAGAGACCTTCTGCAATGAACTGGTGGCACGTGCGGTCAAGGAGCTCGGCGGGCTGGATCTGCTGGTCAATATCGCCGGCAAGCAGACCGCGATGAAAGACATCGCCGACATCACCACCGAGCAGTTCGACGCCACCTACAAGACCAATGTGTACGCGATGTTCTGGCTGTGCAAGGCGGCCATCCCGCATCTGCCGCCGGGCGCATCCATCATCAACACCGGCTCGATCCAGTCCTACCAGCCCTCGCCGACGCTGCTGGACTACGCGTCCACCAAGGCGGCCATCGTCAACTTCACCAAGGGCCTGGCCCAGCAGGTCGCCGAGAAGGGCATCCGCGTCAACGCCGTCGCCCCCGGCCCGGTATGGACCCCGCTGCAACCCAGCGGTGGCCAGCCGCCGGAAAAGATTCCCGAGTTCGGCTCGGAAACCCCGCTCAAGCGTGCCGGCCAGCCGGTGGAGATGGCGCCGCTGTATGTGATCCTGGCCTCGCAGGAATCCAGCTATGTCACCGGCGAAGTGTTTGGTGCCACTGGTGGCTTGCTGCTGTCCTGAGCAACACAAAGCGAGCTTCCGCCATAGCGCCACTAGAACCCTGCCGATTGCTGCACGCGCAGCGATTGGCAGGAGTTTCTTCGATGGCGCTATTGGTCTTGGCTGCAGTCTCGAATGCTGATGCATCAGCAACACCGAACCGCAAGGTAGTTCGACCAGCTACGCAAAGACGGCTTCGATCATGCGAAGCTCCCCGTCTCCCACCGGGACAAGGTGCCCGAAGGGCGGATGACGGTACGCAACCCACAAACGCTCCGCCCACGGCCTGCGCTTATTGCGTCATCACCACCGTCTGGATCGCATGCGCCGGAATCTCCAGCTCACTCGATGCATCGCCCACGTACAGGTTGTAACGGATCGCCACATCGCTGGCATTCATCACCACCGTCGCCAGGCTGCCATCGGTGTTGAGAAAGGACGTCGTTGCCAGATTGCTGCGGCTGCTGGCCACACTCACCCGCCGCGCACCGGGGCGGATGAACTTGGAAAAGTGGCCGATATACCAATAGCTCGGCGTGTAAGTCACCTCACCGGTGCGCGTGTCGGCATGCACCGGCGCAAAGCAGTAATTGCCCACGTGGTTCGGCCCGCCGTGCTGGTCGAGCAGGATGTTCCAGTCGGTCCAGCCCACCGCACCATGATTGAGATCGTTGATGATGGCAGTGCCATAGCGCTCGCCATTGGGCCAGTACTGCAACTTTGCCGGGTCGAACTTTTCCACCGCCGCTTCGGTCAGCAGTAGCGGCTTGTCCGGGTACGCCTGTGCCACCGCCGCCACGTTCTCCACCATCGGCGCGAACCCGGCCCAGGTCTCGTACCAGTGGAAGCCCATGCCCCAGGCATACCTGGCCGCGTCCGGATCGTCGAAGATCACATGCGCGCGGTGCAGCATCATGTCGCGGTTGTGGTCCCACACGATGATCTTGCGGTCGCCATAGCCGGCCTGCTCCATCGTCGGGCCGAGGTGGTTCTTCAAAAAGTCGCGCTCTTCCTCGGCGGAAAACACCATCGACTCCCAGGTTTGCACCGCCATCGGCTCGTTCTGCAGGCTGATGCCCCAGATCGGGATGCCCGCCTTCTCGTAGGCCGCAATAAAGCGCGTGTAGTAGGTGGCCCAGGCCTGCGCATACGCGGGTAGCAACTTGCCGCCCTTGAGCATGTTGTTGCTGTCTTTCATGAATGCCGGCGCGCTCCACGGGCTGGCAAATGTCGTCAACTTGCCACCAGCCGCCGCAATGGCCTGGCGCAGCATCGGGATGCGATAACGCTGATCGTGCCTGACCGAAAAGCTCTTCAGCGCCGCATCGCCTTCCTTGATGTAGGTGTAGCTGCCGCTGCTGAAATCCGAGCTGTGGATGGTGGTGCGCGCCAGCGTATAGCCGATGCCCTTTTGCGGGTCGTAATAAGCAGTGAGCAATGCGCGCTGCGCTGGCTTGGGCAGCCTGGCGAAGGTCTCGGCACTGGCATCGGTGATTGCCCCGCCGATGCCCAGCAGCTCCTGAAAGCGCCGCTGCGGATTGACGAAGATGGAGTTCTCTTTCTCGGTCAACGCATGTCCGGCGGTGGGCGCATCGGCAGTGCTGACACGCATCTGCTGCGTGGCGCCTTGGGCGGAGGTGTAAACGCGTAGTGCGCCGGCGGGTGCCGCTGGTGCAGCAGCAGCATCCGCAGCCGCAGCCTCTACCGCCTTCGATGCGGGCGTGGATGCAGATGCCGTCGATGCCGGCGCCGGAATCGGCGTTGTTGCTGTTGCTGCTGTTGCTGCAGATGCCAACACCGTCTCAGTCGCAGCACCCCAAACCCCCAGAACCCCCACCATCGACCACGCAATCGTTCGCTTCACCGTGCACCCTCCCAGGTTGGTGAACAAGCCTAACCGACCAACGCGGCGCAACATCGCGCAACAAACGAGCGCAACCGTGCATCCTTCCATCGCCGGACCTTCCCTTCTCCCCTCGGGAGAAGGTGGCCCGAAGGGCCGGATGCGGGTACGTCTGCTCAGAGTGCAACCAACCCACTGCAATCAAGGCAACAACCTAAACCCCAACTGGAAAGACAGCCCCACGACTCCAGCAAACGCACCTTCACCGCAACCCCTCTCCCGCTGGAGAAGGGCTTTGGATCTGCGCGCGGCCTCAACGCGACGAGCGTCGATCAGCGGCGCGCCAACCGATCCAAAATCCCAGGCACTTCCAACCCAAGTTCGCGCGCCAAAAAACCCACCGGCCCAATCCGCTTGGCCAACTGCCTGCCCGCGGCCGCATGCACAAACACGCCCCATAACGCAGCGGTCAACGCATCGCAGCCGCGCGCGGCAAAGCCGGCAATCAATCCCGCCAGCACATCGCCAGACCCGGACGTGCCCAACCCGGACGCGCCCCCGCGATGCATCCACACCACTCCATCCGGGCCGGCAATAAAACTGTCCGCGCCCTTGACGATCACCACGCTGCGCAGCTTCTGCGCAAACTTCAACGCGTACGCGCCCGGCGCCGCTTCCACCGCCGCCTTGTCGTCGCCGGCCAGGGTCGCCATCTCGCCCGCATGCGGCGTCAATACGAATGGCCGGCCGATCGGCGCCCGCAGGCCACGCGACAACGCACCGGCATCCAGCACCAAGGTGCACACCGCCTGCTCGGCGGCGCGCCTGACCATCGCCGTGGTGGTGGCCGACGACGCCATCCCCGGCCCGATCACTGCCGCATCGCAGGCCGCCATCGCCCCATCCAGCGCGCGATGCCCGCGCACGATCTCGCCCTGCCCGTTCTGTGCCAACCCCAGCACCAGCGCCTCCGGCACCGCCAAGGCCATGCCCGGCGCCACACTGGCGGCGGTGGCGATCTGCAGCTTGCCCGCACCGGTGCGCAGCGCGGCCTCGCCGGCCAGCAGCACCGCACCGGGCACGCGCATCGAGCCGCCCACGATCAACACGCGCCCGCGCTGCTCCTTGTCGCCACCCGGGGCCGGCAACGGCATCGCCCGCAATGCGGCCATGGTGAGCATGCGCACGCGCGGGGCGGCCATCAGCGCGCCCCGGCCGGGCGGTCGGACTCGGTGGTCACCGGCTCGTCGGCCAGCTCCGGCGGCACGAACTTGGTGCGCAGCAACTCCAGCGATTGCCCATCGGCCGCAGCCGCGTATTCGGTGACGCCGCAATTGGGCACATCGCCCTCGCGGTCGATGCCCAGGATGGTGGCCTCGTCCATCCGCTCGATCAGGTAGCGGAAGCAATTGACGATCACCTGATGCCCCACGATCAGCACCCGCGCGCCCACATGGTTGCGCTGCAGATCGCCCACCACCCCGCGCAGGCGGAAGATCACATCGCACCAGCTCTCGCCACCGGGCGGGCGAAAGTAGAACTTGCCCACCAGCTTGCGTTGCTCGGCCAGCTCCGGAAAGGTCGCAAGAATGCCGGCCGTGGTATAGCGGTCGAGCACGCCGAACTCCTTCTCGCGCAAACGCTCGTCCACACTGACCGACTCGGCCGGCTGCCCCAGCGCACGCGCCACCGCAGCGGCGGTCTGGCGCGCACGCACGTAGGTGGAACTCAGGATCAGCGTGGGGCGCTCGTGCTCGGGCAAACCGGCCATCCACGCCCCCAACGCCTCGGCCTGGCGCTCGCCCAGCGCCGACAACGGCACATCCGCATCGCGGTGCTCCAGGTCAATCAAGGCCGAGCCGTTGGACTCGGCCACATCGCGCGCCACGTTGCCCGCGCTTTGCCCATGCCGCACCACCCACAACCGCGCCGGCCACTGCGCCGAGACACCGGCTACCGCACTGTTCTCACTCACATGCTTCTCCTGCACAACGTCGACCTCACGTGTCGCACAGCCGCCGTGAAAACATGGTCGACCAGCGCATCTGTGACCGGTGTTTCAATACGCACGCGCATCCATGACTGATGGCACAGCAACAAGCGAACGCAACGGATGGGTAACGCCGCGCCGGTATACTGCAGCCCCCCGACACCCTGCTGCCCATGTCCAACGTCCTGTTGCTGCGCACGGCAAAAGAGCGCGAAGAACTGCTGCTGGAAGAGGTGCTGGACGCCACCGAGCAGTGCATCGACGTCATCGGCCTGAGCGCCACCAGTTTCGAACTGATCGCCGAGCGCGCCAAGGTCAGCTGCGGCAGCCTGCTGCAACGTTTCGAAGACAAGGACGCGCTGGTGCGCGCATTGCTGGAGCGCAACTACATGCGCGCCATCCGCCAGATGTGGCTGGTGGAACGCCCGGCCAACGTGCATGTGGTGGATTTCATCGCCGGCCTGCTCGAAGAATGGCTGCTGCAGGAAATCAACATCAAGCGCACCCGCATCGACCTGGAACTGCACCTGGCCACCCTGCGCGACCCGGTGCTGGCCGCCTTCATGCGCCGGCAGAGCGCATCGCTGATCGAACACCTCAGCGCCCTGCTCAAGCGCCTGCTCCGCGGCCACGCCGACCCGGCCAGCAGCGAACAGGAATTCCAGGCCCGCGTCTTCGCCGTCGCCGCCATGTGCGGCGGCCTGCACAGCGTGATGACCAGCGGCATGGAACTCAACCGCATGCATCTGCAGTTGATTTTGCGGGAGAGTTTGTCTGGGATTTTGAAGTCTGCGCCGGTTTAGCGCCGCTAAGCCACCGAATCTCACGGACAGCGCTGCGCGGATGGCTTGGCACCGGGAATCGATCGGATAAGATCACCCCACATACCAAGGAGGGATGCCATGCGTGATCGAGTCTTCAGTAAGGGAGCTGGATCGCTAGCGCTTTTTGCAGCGCTTGCCGTCTTCAGCTGGTCCGTCAGTGCGACGAGCACGGTAGTCACCTTCCACACGCCGGACAACCAATACGAAGTGGAGCTCTACGTTGGCGGCGGCTCCGAGGAGAGCGGCGGAATTGCGGGCGCAATGATCAAATGGCCCGGCTACGAACATATGGGACTGCCCTTCAACGGGGTGAAGTACCACATGGACAAGGCGATGACACGCGCCGGTGCTCAGTATATGAATACCAGTGACCCAGAGGTTCCTCCATCTTTCACTCTTGAGATTGAGGGAAACAAGGGCCGCCTGATCGTGGGCAAGCGCGTCATACCAGGGACGGCATCATGGATTGTTGGTCCTTACGCCCCTGAGAGCACGTGGGAACCAAGGCACATGCGCAAGGACGGACAATGAAGCGCCCTTTACGCAGCGCATGGCTGGCCCTCTTTCTACGATTAAGGCTGCTTCAACAATCCATGCGCATTCTACTGCCGCTACAGCGTCAACCTCGGCTACGACTTCATAAGCAGCTAGAAACTGAGCGTCAGGAACACCTGCCACTAGCGTGAGTTCAACGGCATCGACGGATACGTCGACACCATCAGCCTGGGCGGCAGATTCTGCTTCTAAGCGAGTAGACATCGGTAAAAGATCAACGGCAGGTTGCGCAATCAGCCTGCCGTTTTTGTCTGCCAGCCATCACACCTTGCGCTCCACCGCCGCAGGCCATTGCACCTCTTCCAGCACATGGGTCACCTGCGTCGCCAGTAGCTCCAGACAGACCGCCAACTCATCCATACAGATAGCCGGCTGCCGCGCCAGCTCTTCGGCCTGCGTGCGCGGCTGCGCCAAGCGCGCCAAAAATCGCATGTGGTCGCGCAGCTGCTGCAAGCGGTACTGCGCGCCTTCTGGCAGGTAGTAGCCCGGGTATGACTGCACATCGCGTACAACGTCCGACATGGCCTGCTCCTCATTCCATGGAATCAGCCCGCCCGCCGCAAAGCGACGGACGGGAAGTCGGGAGGCTCGAAACCGCATATAGCCGGCGGGCTTATTTCCCTTGCGGGTGTTGTATTCACCGCCCTCCCGACGCAGGAATCACGTCGGTTGCACCCGCAATACAAACAGGCACAAAAAACCCACCAGTATGTCGGAGGTGGGTACCGCTATATGAGGAGTTTCGAGGCTCCGTACCGCAAGCGTGCTACCGCAGACGCGGCGCGTCAAGAGGGCGCGTGCGTATGCGCACTTGCTACCCTAATTGCAGCCACGGTTAACATCAGCATCAAGGCAACGGCGGAAGCCCCAACTCCAACAGGAACGCGTTGTGCCGCGCCTTGCTCTCGCCAATCTCCTTTTCGATCTGCTTGAGTTGCGCATGCACCGCATGCAGATCAATCTCCTCTGCCGCCTGCGCGGTGCTGACATAGCGCGAGATATTGAGGTTGAAGTCATTCTTCTCGATCTCCGCCATCTCCACGCGACGTGCGTAGCGTGGTGCCTCTTTGCGGTCGCGGTAGGTCTCGACAATGTTGTCGATATGTTCAGGCAACAATCGGTTCTGGCGCTTGCCCTTCTCGAAATGCTCGGCCGCATTGATGAAGAGCACGTCATCGGGCTGCTTGCACTTCTTCAGCACCAAAATGCACACGGGGATGCCGGTGGAGTAGAACAGGTTCGGCGGCAGCCCGATCACCGTATCGATATGCCCGTCCTTGAGCAGTTTGGTGCGGATGCGTGCTTCTGCGCCGCCTCGAAACAACACACCGTGCGGCAGGATGATGGCCATCACGCCATCGTCCTTGAGGTAATGAAACCCATGCAGCAAAAAAGCGAAATCCGCCGCCGACTTGGGCGCCAGACCATGGCTGCGGAAGCGCATGTCTTCGCTCAGCGCCTCGTTCGGCTCCCAGCGGTAGCTGAAGGGCGGGTTGGCCACCACCGCATCGAAACGCGGCATGCGTGCGGGGTTGGATTCGCGCAGCCAGTCCCACTCGTTCTTCAGCGTGTCGCCATGGTGGATGTCGAATTCGGTGTCCTTCATCCCGTGCAGCAGCATGTTCATACGCGCCAGGTTGAAGGTGGTGACGTTCTTCTCCTGCCCCACCAGCTTGCCGATGGCGTGCGGGCCCAGGCGCTTGCGCACATTGAGCAACAGCGACCCTGACCCGCAGGCGAAATCCAGCACCTGGTCCAGATGCGTGCGAGGACCGGCGGACGGGTTCTGGCTGTCCAGCGTGACGATAGCAGAGAGGATGTCCGAGATGGGCTGCGGGGTGTAGAACTCGCCTGCCTTCTTGCCGGACCCGGCCGCGAACTTGCCGATCAAATATTCGTAGGCATCGCCCAAGGTGTCGCTGTCGGTGGAGAACTGGGCCAGGCCTTTGGCGATCTTGCCGAGGATTTTGACCAACTGGTCGTTACGCGCCTTGCGCGTCTTGCCCAGCTTGTCCGAATTGAGATTGATCTCGGAGAACAAGCCCGCGAAGCTGCTCTCGAACGAGTCTTCCTCGATGTGCTTGAACGCCTCCTCCACCGTGGTCAACAGGTCCTCGCTCTGCTCGCGCGCCATATTGACGATGTTGGTCCATAGATATTCCGGCAAGATCACGTAGTGCACCTTGCGCCGCATCTGCGTCTCGAAGGCCGGTATGTCGCCAGCGTTGTCGGCGTACCAGAACGACAGCGGCGCAAAGCGGTCCTCAGGCTCCAGCTCCGGGTATTCGTCGCCCAGCTCGCGCTGTGCAGCGGCCTCATAGTTGTCCGACAGATACTTCAGGAACAGGAACGCAAGCATGTAGTCGCGGAAGTCGTCCGCGTCCATGCTGCCGCGCAGGTCGTCGGCGATGGACCATAGCAAATCGCCGAGCTTGTTTTTTTCGTCGTGCGTCATTGGGTTTTAGGATTTCTCGCGGTGATTGACTTGTTGCAGTGTGGCGTCCAGCAGGTAAAGCGTGATCGGGCGTCGACGGCGTGCCCGCCCTCGGTTTGAACTGTCAAGAATTTATTGACAGTTACCAGCGCTTTCAACTCGTTTTCTTCAAGACGTCGTCAGGTGCGGGGAAACGTTCTACTTGTTGGTGTCGAATAGCTCGATAATCCTGGCCAGTCTGGACCAGACGGTCTGCCGGACGGCCCGCATCTGCATCTGACTGCGGCCGTCTTTCGGTGGTGTCGAGAATCGGCATGTCAGGCATCCGTGCCGGGCAGCGGCACCCTGTTGAACGGATAGAAGGCCAGGAAATCATTGAGCACTTTCTCGAAGTGCTCCTTGTTCTCCTGCAGCATTTCAACCGGATCGTAGAACGAGTAGTTGCCATGGCTCATGATGTTCACCACGCGCCCGTACAAGGTAGCGTCGGGGTCGCCCTCGGCATCCTGCTTGATGCAGACCGAGAACTTGTCATGGCCGTGGAAGATCTGCGCCTTCTCCAACAGACCGCGCAGCGCATTGAAGTGGTGCGTATAGATCTGGCCCGAGTCGCGGGCCCGGCACAGCTCCTCCAGCAAGGCCAGATGCTGGAAGAACGGCGTATCGCCACTGAAGGTCAAGGTGAACTCACCCGTGGCGCGCACTCGCGATAGCAACCATGGCTGGAACTTGCTGCGGTCGATCAGCTTGATCTCGTTCCACAGCACGTTAAAGAACAAGGCATGATGCGTCGAGATCACCGTCTTGATGGCGTGGTCTTTCCGCGCCAGGAACTGGCCAAGGTGGTTGGCGACCACAATGGCGTTGTGTTCGTCCAGCGAGGAAATGGGGTCGTCGATGACGATGTACTTCACCCACTGGTAGGCCTCGGCGCCGTCCATCGCCAGTTGCACGATGGCCAGGAAAAAGCACCAGATGAACATGGTTTCCTCGCCACGGGAGATCTTAATCGGCTGCTCCGCGTCGCCTTTAGGGTAAAAACGCACCAGTCCTGCCTCTGCATCGATCTGGAAATCGAAATCCGCGTAGCGCTGCAACAGTGGCCGGATGCGGGTATCCATCTCCAGCGATGAGAGGCCCAAAAAAAGGCGGGAGGCCGTGTTGAGAACCAGCTTGCGGTCGCTATCGCCAGCCAGATCGTTGTCCCAGCCAAACAGGTCTTCGGTATAGGCGTTAAAGTACAGCGTGTCGCGAGCATCTTCCTGGCGACCGATGTTCTTGAATGCCATCGACAACTGGGTTTTGCCGACACCATTATGGCCGTAGAGCAGCACAAAGTGCTTGGCTCTTTCTGGCGTATTCGCTGGACCGTCTAGCGTCGTCCGAACATGGGTGGCTAGTGCAAGAAGATCGGCGAAAGGCGGGAGTGGACTCATGGTGTGCTCGCTTCCATGGCTGGGAACAAGCCCTGCATCAGTCCCTTTTTATGTTGCTGCAAAAAGATAATCTTCCCGGACTGCGCAATGATCAGCTCGTCAAGCCCCGACAGAATATTGAAGATGCATCGTTGCTCCTCCGGATCAACAGGAAAGAGAACGGCTTTTTCCTTCAGAATGGAAAAGTGGCGCCGATATTCCTGCATGACCAGGGGACGAGCCAACAGAAACTGGTAAAGGAAGCCCGTCGAAATACCTTTCTTTGCACAGAAAATCTTGATGCCATCCGCACCTTGAGCGAATAGCCTAGTCGCTAATTTCAGCTTACAAGTATGATCGCCGAAAACAATCAATGGGAATGGACCTTCGACAAGTTTATCCTTATCATTTGTCCATCCAGCTATTGGCTCCTGCGACTGATCAATAATGGGATAGCGACCTTGCGCCATATATTCCGATGTCTGCAGTTTCTCAGGAGGCGCCACCGTCTGAATGCAGCTCCCCAGTTGAGATTCTTGCCACCCGCCATTAAAGCCTGGAAAGCGCAGGCGCGGCAAGCGCTGGCCTTCAGCGGGAAAAAGCTGATCCATCAGGCCCTGTTTGTGGGTCTTAAGGGCGTCAAGCTTGCGGATTTCCGCACCAATGCAGTCATCAAGGGAGGATAGGCAGTCCGCGATTTTTTGCTGTTCGGCAGCACAGGGGACTGGCACTTTCATACTTGCAAAAATTGAAATCCAGTGCCGCCCGTGCGCACCCACCTCATAACTAATAATCTGTAACAGCTCGTAGAAGAATCTGATACTAGCATTATTCCTTGGCAGCAAAATCTTCATCGCTGATGACTTCACTTTAAATGGGAAATTTACAAATTTTGATGAAGTCGTAAAATCATCAAAAATAATAACAGGCAAATTCTGATCGAAAACTCCATCAACCTCATCCGTATAACCAAGCACAAATGTCTTTCCAGCCGTTAACACTGGCACCAGATAATTATTGTTGTAGCTCGTGGCACTTACCAAGTACGGCGTCGGCTGGAGATAGTCCAAATGATCCCCTAATTTTTCAAACTGCCAGCCGCTAGCATCAAAATAAGCGGGGAAACGCAACCTTGGGACTATTTCCAGGGTCTTAATTGCGTTTGATATCTTAACTTTTCCATTACTGCTCATGCGCACTCAACCTCTTGATCTCCCGCCTCTGCGCCAATCGCTCCAGCACCGAAGTCAGCTGCTCCCTCAAACTCAGCTTGTGACGTGCGCGGTCATTCCAGCCCAACACTAGCGGCGCCATCAAAGCACTCAATGCCTCGCCATCAAACACGCAGCAGTGCAGGATCTCGTTCAAAACCATCTTGAACGCTACCAACGCGCTCAGCGCGCAATTCGCAGACACTATCGGGCTACTCATCGCCCTCCAGCCTGCCGGGGTTCTTGAGCGCCGCTTTCTCCGCCGAAGCCAGACGACGCTCCACCTTCTTCACATCTTCAGCCGGTGCCAGACTCTCTGGACGAATGCCACGACTGAGCAAGGTGTTGCGCACCGCTTCATTGTTGGTCACATGCTCGCTTGAAATCTTCTGCTCGCTGCGCATCTGCTTCTCGCGCGCATTGTGAATGGTGATTTCGGTGGCGAAGTCCTTGGCCTTCAGAACGATAGTAGGCGCGAAGTCCGCCAGAGGCCGCGTATCCGGCACACGCCAGTGGGCTTTCATGGCTTGGGTGCTTTTACCAAACAATGCCTGATCTCCTTTGCTACGGATCAACGCAAAATTCTGGTTGCCACCAGTTTGTTCGAAAATGACATGCGACAACTCTTTTTCCGTGTCGGAGAGCTTCTTGCGCGCCGAAACCCGCTCCGCATCCAGTAAATGCTGCTCGATCAACTCTGCCTTGCGTGTCTGCATGGCAAAGTAGGTCTGCGCGAATGCAATCTCCTGTTTCCTGGGGTCGCCATTCTGGGCAATCAGGTAGCAGGCGTAACGGGTCAGCATGACATCGTCGATCTCACGCTGGCTGCCGGAGCCGATATCGACCATTTTGTTGACGTCAACAAAATGGTCGGCCACCCGCTGGCCCGAGACCTCGCAGGCAGTTTCGGCCTTATCGATGATCTTCAGGAAGTTACGCCACTCGGTATAGCCCAGCAAGGCTTGTACGTCGCGCGCCAACCAATATTCCACGCCATTGTCGGCCTGTTGTGCATGGCCTTCGAAACTGGCGGTCAATGCTTGAATGTGCTGTGTTTCCATTCTCTTATCCCTATCCCTTACTGCGCATATGCACTCAGCCCCGCAATCTCGCGCCCCTGCGCCAACCGTTCCAGCACTGGCGTCAAGTACTCCATCAATTCCAGCTCGCGGCGTGTGCGGTCCTTCCAGCCCAACCCCAGCGGCGCCATCAGCGTACTCAGTGCCTCGCCATCGAACACGCGGCGGCGCAGGATGTCGTCCACGAAAGCCTTGAACGCATCAGCTTCCAGCCCGTGCGCCTGCGCGATGACGTTGAGCTCGTCCGTCCGGCGGTACGCCTTGAAGGTCTCGTATCCTTTGCGGATAGCGGCTTCCTCCAGCGGCTGGTCCATGGGCAGGCTGCGCAGGTAGTCGGCAATCAGGTCGCGCTCATCCAGGAACTTGGCATCGGCCTGAATTAGGCCAATCAGCTGCTCGCGGGTCATGCTGCGCTCGGCTGCCGGCTTGCCGCTGTCGCGTGCCACCAGCGCCATGATGTAGTCGTAGTCGATCAGGTTGGAGGCGAACAGCACGAACTCGAACTCCAGGTTCTGCACCTCCTGCGACGCGGTGCTGCCTTGGGCCTGCTGCTGGGCCTTGAGCCGCTGCGCGGTCTCCAGGTAAGTGCCGCGCCAGGCGCGCAGGTCGTCAGGGCTGATCACCTTGTCTACCTGCGCCTGTTGCTCGGGCGTGATGTCGGTGTACTGGTCCACCTGGGTCTTGAGCCGCTGCACTTCCTTGAATAGCTCCACGAAGCGGCTGCGTGCGGTGTCGCCGCGCAGGTTGGCCACTTCATCGGGCGCGTTCTGCAAACCTTGCGACTGCATGAACTCGTCCAGCCGCTGCATGGCGCCCGCAAGCTGATCAATGACCTCGGGCACCGGATCCACCAGCCAGATGCGCGCGGGCGCTTCATTGCCTTCGCCGGAGAACAGCTTGATGGCCTCGTTCACCGGGTCCTGCTGTTGACGGAAATCAAGAATGCTGCCGTAAGGCTTGGCATCGTTGAGGACGCGATTGGTGCGCGAAAATGCCTGGATCAGGCCGTGATACTTCAGATTCTTGTCCACATACAAGGTGTTGAGATATTTGGAGTCGAAACCAGTCAGCAGCATATCCACCACGATGGTGATATCGATTTTCTCAGCGCCCTTGCCAGGCAGATCGGTATCGGGGATCTGCTGCAGCTTGATGCGCTGTTGCACGTCCTTGTAGTACCCGTCGAATTCGCCGATACGGAAGTTGCCACCGTACTGGGCGTTGTAGTCGGCGATGATCTGCTTGAGCGCGGCGTATTTGCCTTCCGGGTCTTCGCGGTTGTCAGCTTGCTCTTGCGGCAGGTCTTCTTGCAGCTGGCGTACGTCGGCGGCGTTCTTGCTGGCGTCTTCACCGCCCTCGGCGGCCACCGCTTGCGCCGGTGGGGAGAACACACACGCAATTTTCAGCGGACGATAGTCGGCCTCTTGTGCCTGGCGCTCGGCTTGCATCTTGCTGAACTGGGCGTAGTACTCAATCGCGTCGTTGATCGATGCGGTGGCAAACACCGCATTGAACCGACGCTGCGACGTCGCTGCGTCATGCTTATTCAGAATCGTCTCGATCACTTTTTGCTTGAGGATAGCCTCGCCCGGCTTGGGCGGATGCTTGCCCTCAGGCTTGAAGTGATCCACATGGAACTTCAGCACATTCCGGTCATCAATGGCGTGGGTGATGGTGTACGCATGCAACTCGCGCTGAAACAGATCTTGGGTAGTGCGGTAGCGGCCGCTCTGGCCCTCGCGCTGAACGCTGGCGGCGTTCTTGTCGAAGATCGGCGTGCCGGTGAAACCAAACAACTGCGCACGCGGGAAGAACTCCTTGATGGCCTGGTGGTTGTCACCGAACTGAGAGCGGTGGCACTCATCGAAGATGAAGACCAAGCGCTTGTCACGCAGTGGTTCCAACCTTTGCGCATAGTTGCGCCGATTGTTGCCATCCAGCGCCAAGCCCAGCTTCTGGATGGTGGTAACGATGACCTTGTCGGCCTTGTCGTCGGACACCAGCCGGCGCACCAGCGCCTCGGTATTGGTGTTTTCTTCGACGCAGCCTTCCTGGAAGCGGTTGAACTCTTCCCGTGTCTGGCGATCCAGGTCCTTACGGTCCACCACGAACAGACACTTCTCGATATCCGGGTTGTCCTTGAGCAGGGTGGATGCTTTGAATGAGGTGAGCGTCTTGCCGCTGCCTGTGGTGTGCCACACATAGCCGTTGCCGCCGTTCTTCTCGATGCAATCGACAATCGCCTTGACCGCATAGATCTGATAGGGACGCATCATCATCAGCTTCTGTTCGTTCGCCACCAATACCATGTAGCGGCTGAGCATCTGCCCTAGTGTGCATTTGGGCAAGAAGGCATCGGCGAATGCGTCAAGGCGGCCGATTTTGCGGTTGGCCTCGTTGGCAAACTGGTAGATGGGCAGAAACTGTTCCTGCGCACTGAAATTGAAGTGGCGCGGGTTATTGTTGGCAAAGTAATACGTTTCCGTCCGGTTGCTGACGATGAACACCTGCATGAAGCACAGCAGCGTGCGGGTATAGCCATTGCCCGGGTCGGCTTTGTAGTCAACGATCTGCTGCATGGCCCGACGTGGGTTGATTCCCAACGTCTTCAGCTCGATCTGCACGACCGGCACGCCGTTGATCAACAGGATCACGTCGTAGCGATGATGGCTGTTGTCGCTGTTGATACGCAGCTGGTTAACCACCTCGAAGGTGTTCTTGCACCAATCGCGGGTGTTGACCAACGTGTAATGCAGTGGCGTGCCGTCGTCGCGGATGAATGTTGAGGTCTCGCGCAAGCGTTGCGACGCGCTGTAGACGTCGCTGGTCACGATGTCTTCAAGAAGCCGCTGGGATTCGGTCTGAGTCAGGTAGACGCGGTTAAGCACCTCAAACTTCCTTAGGAAGTTGCGCTCAAGTGCCGATCGATCCCGCAAATCCGGGCGCAGCGTGTACTTCAGCTCGTCGAGCTTGGCGATGAGATCCCGCTCGATATCACTTTCCTTGACGTACATGAGAACCTCTTGATCTGGCGGCCAGCCCCTCTTGGACTAGAGCATGGTCATGCGGAGCATTTTAGCTGCTGACTACAGGTGGTGCTGGTTCTGACCAAAGAACCAGAGCTACGGCCCAGCCGCGTCGCCAATCCCCAGTAACTGCTTGAGATAGCGCGCTGCCAGCGTGCGCTCGCGGGCGCGCCCGCTACGCAGCGCGTCCTGCAGCGCCAGCAGCTCATGCAAGGCAGGGTCGGCCAGCGCAGCGTTGGGCACACCGGTCGACAACGGCGACAAGCTGGGGCCTTTGGCCGTGCCCTGCGCGCTTGGCCACACCGGTGCATCCCCTGGGGAGCTGGAAATGGCAATGGACAGTGGGGGCACGCCGAAGGCCGTAGGAATGCCACGCCTTAGCGGCCCGATGACGGCAGGAAAGGCGTAACGCACACCGTGAACCGCGAACTCATGCAGCGCCGTGCGTACCGTCTCCCACTCGCCGCGGCCTTTTTCCAGCGCCAAGCCGGATGCCACCGCGCGCTTGACGCTGCGATGCACCTGAGACGGGCTCATGCCCAGCGCTTTTCCAAGGGATGCATACGTCCAGACCTGGCCCGCCTGCGCGACCTGCTTGTACAGCACCACCAGATCCTGGGGCTTCAGTTCCACAGCCGAGCCCGCCTTATTCCATATTCCGGAATATGGAATATCCAGCGAGCGAGCTGTTTTTGCAAGCAGTCTTCGCTAAGCGCTCTGACTAAACGAGAGTCTACCGCTCAACGGCGGAAGCCAGACACGCTCACCCAATTCCCCGCAGCGCCGCCCGAATCCCCTCCCCCGCCAAGCGCGCACTCGCCAACAGACGCTCCAGGCTCTGCCCATGCCGGGCGCTGGCGGACAGCCCGGCCATGGTGGTGCTGACGAAATCCGCCAGCCGGTCTGCGTCGTGCGGGCACTGCTTGGCGATGTGGGAGCGGATCAACTCCTGGGCCGCGACATGAAAGCCGCAGGCGGCCTCGCGCGCCTGCGCGTCGTTGCTGCGCGTGCCTTCCAGCACCAGGCAGCCGGTGGCAGCGGGATCTGCGGCATAGCAGCGGGCGGCCTGCTCCAGCACGTCGGCCAGCGCGTCGGCCAGCGGGCGGGCGGTGTCTAGGATCTGTGGCAACGGGATGGCCCCGGTCTGCGCGTAGCGGTCGAGGATGCGCGCATACAGGCCGGCCTTGCTGCCGAAGGCGGCGTAGAAACTGGGCGGGTTGATGCCCAGCGCTTGGGTGAGGTCGGCCACGCTCAGTGCGTCGTAGCCGCGCGCATGAAACAGCTGCTGCGCGGTGGCGACCGCTTGGTCCGGGTCGAACGCCCGTGGCCGGCCGCGCGCCCGGGGGGTTTCTGTAGTCATAGTTACAAAATCCTTGACGGCAGACGAGATCTATTATGTATTACTCGCTACATTAATTGCGAGGTGGTGCATGTCAGCGTTCAAAGACAAGTCGGTATTGGTGCTCGGTGGCAGCCGGGGGATTGGGGCCGCCATCGTGCGGCGCTTCGTGGCCGAGGGCGCACGGGTGACGTTTACCTATGCCGGCTCTGCCGAGGCGGCGCAGCGCCTGGCCGGTGACACCGGCAGCACCGCGGTGCTGGCCGACAGCGCCGACCGCGATGCGGTCATCGACACGGTGCGCCGCAACGGGCCGCTGGATGTGCTGGTGGTCAACTCCGGCATCGCCTTGTTCGGCGATGCGCTGGACCAGGATCCGGACGCGGTGGACCGGCTGTTCCGCATCAACGTGCACGCGCCCTACCACGCCGCCGTGGAGGCAGCGCGGCAGATGCCACCCGGCGGGCGGATCATCGTGATCGGCTCGGTCAACGGCGACCGCATGCCGCTGCCCGGCATGGCGTCCTACGCGCTGAGCAAATCCGCACTGCAAGGGCTGGCGCGCGGGCTGGCCCGCGACTTCGGGCCGCGTGGCATCACCATCAACGTGGTGCAACCGGGCCCGATCGATACCGATGCCAACCCGGAAAACGGGCCGATGAAAGACCTGATGCACAGCTTCATGGCGATCAAACGCCACGGCCGCGCCGACGAAGTGGCCGGCATGGTGGCCTGGCTGGCAGGCTCGGAAGCGAGTTTTGTCACCGGGGCGATGCATACGATCGATGGTGCATTTGGGGCATGACGCGGCGACGTCTGCGTTGACCACGCTGCAGCTCGACACTTAGTGCGATCAAGGGCGGCAAACGCCCTTCTTCGGCACACGTGGCGAGCTGCCGTTGCACCGCCCGCGTTTTGATCCACGCGCCTTTCCTGCCGGCGGAGCGTGATCGCATTCCCATGTCGTGCGGCGCATGGCACGGACAATCTCAGGCTTCGCCCTTGCTGTCGCGCTGATCCCAAGTTGCCTATAGTTGCGGCGAACCCTGCAATGGATTGACCAATGCACATGATGTCATCCGGCCGGTGCCTGGCTCTTGCACTCGCCGTCGCCGTGACCGGCAGTGCCTGTGCACGGACGCCATCACCCGAACAAAAAAGGACTTCCCCCATGTCAGGCACCGTTACCACAGGCCGCACCATCAACGGGCACACCTATTCGGACGCGCCGGTTGACGTAAAGCTGGGTCCGAACACCTTCCGCATCCCCGCCAACTACCTGGACAGCCAGATCGCACCATGGCCGGGCGAAGGCGTGACGCTGGTCATCGAGTGGCCAGATATGACCCCCACCCCGCCCGGAGCACGGGCCAACCCGCGTACGAATGATTTCCGAAAGGAGATCTCAGTTCGAATCAATTACATCGACCGGGCTCCTATCGAGACATCATTAGAGCGACATTCTTCCAATGATGCGATAACCGAGGCCAATTCAGTGGAACGTCGAGATCCGAGGCAGCGCCTCGATCTCCGCCTTGCCCAGCAAGACACGTTGGACCTAACGCCTTACGCAATCGACGAAGCGAAAATGCTGGCGTATTCGAAAGAGTACGAAGACCACTACGGGAAACCGCCGATTCGCAACCCTGCCTACGAAGATGACTGGTACGTCGCGCGCGACTCAAGCGGCGGCCTCATCACCTTCATCAAGTGCGACAGCACCAAATTTCGTGGAGACGGTGTGCGGCTGGAGGGAGCTGAAGTAGTACACGAGAAAGGCGCTGTTGCTGCAAGTTGTGTCCACTACTTCTCTGATATCGAGAACAAGCTTTCTATCACCCTGAACTATAAGCGCGCCTTCTTGAAGGACTGGAAACGCATGGAAGACGCGGTAAGGACCGTACTGGCCCGCACCAAAGTCAGGTGATCGGCGCGACGATAAGGAGCAGGACATGAGCGGATTGAAAGAGCAGGACCTCAAGATTCTTTCCAGCTATGCGGACGCGGGCAACCGCGAGCTGTACTGGAATTATCTTTCGCAGCTAGATGGTGCAGATGGCTACGGGACACTGGCACTGGGCGTGGTGCGTAACGATAGCTTGCCCGGTCAGGTTGCAAATAGTTACGCACAGAATTATGCCAGGACACAGCACGATAACGGCTCTCACTTTGCCAACGCGAACCTGAGCGAGAGGCAGTGGGAAGCGTTTGGGCAAACCCTCCTCAAAAAGGATCTTGAAGCCAGGCAATACTGGATGAGCGAACACCGTCCGGACCTAGCGCAGAATTTGCCTGGTGCTGATGTCATGCGGGCACACGATCAAGCCTTCCTGGACCATGAGCTCGACCCCAACTGCTGGACCCCACGCGTCCTCCTGCAAGCGGCCCTGGAAAAAAGCGGTCCCCAAAAGCTGGAACAGATCTGGACCAACATGCTCGACAACGAGTACGGCGGCGCTGCCCGTATCAGGAACACGGGCTACGAGACCTTTGCGCAGATGGGACTGGCGGCCGGCAGCCAGTACCTGGCCAAGCTCGGCACCACCGAGGCGATCCAGATGCTGGAAGGCCGCTCAGCCGTCGACCCCAACGTCATCGGCAGCAACAGCTTCTACGCGATGTACTTTGAAAAAGAGCAGAAATGGGTGAACGTCAGCGCAGGCGGTGGGCATCTTTCCATGCGCGAAGAAACAAATCCCGGCCGTATCGCCGAACTCGACGATGCCCGCGCCGTGCGTCTGGAACGGCAGCAGAAAGCCACGCAGTTCCATGAAGACGATTCGCACCGCTCCATTACCCGCAGCCCGCTCACGGTATCGGTCGACGGGCTGCCCGATCGGATGCAGCCGCCCACCAAACTCGCCGATATCGGCCCTGAGCACCGGGACTACGCATTGCTGCAGCAGGTGCGCGCAGGCGTGAACGCGATCGATGCGCAAGCCGGGCGCACACCAGACGAGAACAGCGAGCGCCTCATCGCCAGCGTGATGACCCTCGCCCGCCAGAACAACCTGGACCGGGCCGACCACGTGGTACTGAGCGAGCAGACGACCGACAGCCCGGCCGGCCGCAATGTGTTTGTGGTGCAGGGCGAGTTGAACAACCCGACGCACCTGCGCGCCCACATGCCGACCGACGTGGCCGTGCAGACGCCGGTGGAGCAGTCGCTGCAGCGACTGGAAGTCGCCAGTACCGATCGCCAGCAGGCGTTGGCACAGAGCCAGCAGCAGGAGGCGGACAACCGGCAGCGTGAGAGTGCGTCGATGCGCATGGGATAACGGCGCTAGGCGGGTGGCGAGGCATTGCGGCGGCTTCTTGGGCTATGGCGTGCAGGCGATACCGGTTGGCAACGTCGGCGTGGCGCGCGACGATCTCCAGCACCGGCTTGTGCGGGTCGGGTGGCAGTGCATCGAATAACAGGGACACCGGCTGCAGCGATCAGGGAACTGCCGACATCACGGCCCCGCAAAGCCCGCCTCACGTTGCGAGCGAACGGCCAGCACAAACACCATGGCGATCTGCGCGACATGGCAGTACAGCGCCAGATTGCCGTGCGCGCCGTGACCGATCGCCAGTTCGCACTTGTCGCCGCCGGCCGGCCGATCAGCGGATTGGTTTCCAGCGCACCGATTGCCGCAATGACCTCGTACAGGCGTGCTGCGACATGTGCGGCCTCATGGCGCTGGAGCTGGTCGAAGATCTGCTCAAGATCCTATGCAACCTCCGGTGCCAGCGCGATACGCGCCATGCTACCGGGCTGGTTTGCGGGCCGTGGGACGCTTTGCCGGCTCGCCGGCCATGCGCTTTTCCAGATAGCCACGCATGTCGTCCCAGGCGATGGTCTTCCCGGACGCCACGATGCCGGCATCACGCTGCTCGGCGGCCTCGCTCCCACCTCCAGGTGACTGCCGGCGCGGCAAAGAAAAAGCCCGGCAAGACCGGGCTGTTTCCTGTGCTGCGATGACCGCAACGCTCAGCGCTTGCGCGCCTTCAACCATGCCTTGATCTGCGGCAGCGACGCCGCCCGCAGCTTCACCCGCGTCTGGATCGTGTTGACGGCGTTGTCTGCGGCCTGCCGCGAGGTCGGCGCGATGTACTGCTCGGCATAGGCCTTGATCCGGTCGGCCGTGGCAAGCTCGGCCGAGTCCATGCCCAGGCCGGGGTAGTAGCGGGCACGCGAGGTGGAGTCCACCAGGGTGTCCACCTGCGTGCGATGCGCCACCGCGAAGTCGAAGGCAAGCTCCGGGTGCCGGGAAGCGACCCGGTCGATCATGCTCGCACCGGTGGTGGCGCCCGGCTCGGCTGTCAACGCCAGTTCCAGCGCGCGCCTGGCCAGTGCCTCGTTGTTGGGCATGGAGAGGAAGTCGTAATAGGTGTCGCGCACCATCGACGAGGTTTCCTGCCTGGCCAAGGCATGCAAGGCGTCCCAGGTGGCGGCGTCGGCATTGTGCGCAACCGCGCCCAGCACGCTGTCGCGCAGCTCCGGCGACAGCGAGGCAGGGTTGGCCTGGAAGGCGGCAAAGCGCCGGCGCGCCTCGGCGATCACGGCGGCATCGCCCATGTCGCTGAGGGTGGCGATCAGGCGGGTACGCAACTGCTGGATCTGCGCCGAATCGCCAGCGCGCTCGTCCCAGCCCAGCGTTGCGAATTCGGCCGCCAGCCGCGGCACGGCATAGGCACGCCACGTGGCGCGCGCAGCCGGGTCGCGCTCGAAGCTGCCATCCACATCGTCGTAGATGCTGGCCACCATGTCCCAGACATCGGGCGATGCACCTGCCGCCACCTGGGCGGTGAGATCCAGCACGTCGGCCTGTGCCTGCACGCCGGCACCGGCCAGTGCGTTGGTGTCGTTCAACACACCCACCTGGTCCACCACCGGCAGCAGTCCAAACCTGTCGGTCAGCGCCTTGAACTGCGCGGGCGCATACCAGGTGCGGAAGTAACCCTTTTGCCCGGCATTGACCACCACCGGTGCGTCGCAGCCGGGCACCTGCACCTGGGCGGTGCCGTCTACCAGCACGCGCACCGGCGCGCCATTGCCGCTGCGCAGGACGACCGGCACATGCCAGTGCAACGGCTGCTTGTCGGGGCGGTCCAGCGTGAACTCGCCCTGCTCCAGCGTCACCGCGGTCTGGCCGCCGACGCAACGGCTGGTGGCCTTGATCAACGGCACGCCCGGCTGCAGGGTGAAGTCGTGCGCCACCTGGGTGAATTGCTTGCCCGGGGCCACCGCGTCGATCTGCTGCCACAACTGGTCGGTCACCGCGTTGCCGTACTGGTGCTGCTTGATATAGCTGCGCACGCCGGTGCGCCAGTGGTCCGAGCCGACGTAGTCTTCCAGCATGGCAATCACCGCCTCGCCCTTCTGGTAGGTGATGGCGTCGAAGGCCTGGCTGGCCTGCTCCACGGTGGCCACGTGCTGCACCACCGGGTGGGTGGTCGCATACGCATCGCGCCGCATCGCCGCGCGGCTTTTCAGCGCCGGGCCGGTCTTGTCGATATCCCATTCCGGATGCAGTTTTGCCGTGGTGCGCGCCTCCATCCAGTTGGCGAAGCCTTCGTTGAGCCACAGGTCGTCCCACCACGCCATGGTCACCAGGTTGCCGAACCACTGGTGCGCGATCTCATGCGCGGCCACGGTGAACACGCCTTGCTTGGTGTCGATGTTGGCCACCGCCGGATCCAGCAACAACGAGTATTCGAAGGTGAAGATCGCGCCCCAGTTTTCCATGGCGCTGAAGAACTGGCTGCGCCCGGGCGCGGCGATGTTGTCCAGCTTGGGTAGCGGGTACGGGATGCCGAAGTAGGCGTTGTATTCGTGCAGCACGTCGCGGCCGGATTCCAGCGCGAACTGCGCCTGGCCCACCTTGCCCTTCTGCGCGATCACGCCGATCTCGGTGCCGTTGTCGGCGGTGACGGTGGCACGCTCGAAATCGCCCACGCTGACGAACAGCAGGTACGTGGACATCTTGGGCGAGGTCTGGAACGCGATGCGGGTGCGCCCGTTTGCGCCCGGCTTGGATGAGGCCACCGGCATGTTGCTCACCGCCATCTGCCCGGCCGGCGCATTGATCGCCAGGTCGAAGGTGGCCTTGAAGTTGGGCTCGTCCCAGGAGGGAATGAAGCGGCGCGCATCGGAGTTTTCGAACTGGGTGAACAACGCGCGGCGCGCACCTTGCGCGGTGGTGTAATCCAGCGCGAACAAGCCGTTGGCCTGTGTGTTGATCACGCCGCTGTAGTCGATGGACAGCACGTACTCGCCCACTGCCAGCGGCTTGTCGAACGCGAACGTGGCGGTTTGCGCCTCGGCATCGGTGCTGACCTTGGCAGCTTGCGGCTTGCCGCCCTTTTGCGTGAGCGTGCCCCGCGCCAAGCTCAGGTTGGCGGCCTGCAACACGATGCGGTCGGTGGCCTGCAGCACGCTGACGTCGATGGCGACCTTGCCGTCGAACGTCATCTTGTCGGCATGCGGCGTGATCTCCACCGCGTAATGCGTGGGCTTGGCCGTGCGCGGCAACTGGGTGGTGATGGACGAGGCGGCGGCGCTCGTCGGCGCGGGCGCGGCGGCGAGCACGCAGGCAGCCGGACTTGTACCGAGCAGGGCCAGTGCGATGGCGGTCACCAGGGGAAGACGCATGGGAAATTCTCGATGTGGGCGAAGTGGGCAGGCAAGCGGCGCCAGGCCGCGGATGATCCGCCGGAACGGTGCGCGCAGGCACCGCCGGAAGTCATGGCAAATCTCAGCAATCCTCAAATGCCAACGGCCCGGACAAGCCGGGCCGTTGGACGATGCCGCGTCTGGCGTCAGCCGATCAGGCGAACGGATCCTGCAGCACCATCGTGTGGTCACGATCCGGGCCGGTGGAGACGATCGAGATCGGGCAGCCGGCCAGTTCTTCCAGCGCGCGCAGGTAGGCACGCGCGGCCACCGGCAGCTTGTCCCACTCGGTGATGCCGTGGGTGTTTTCGGTCCAGCCCGGGAACTCCAGGTACACCGGGGTGCACTCTTCCCAGCCCTGCGCGTCCAGCGGGGCGTATTCGGTACGCTTGCCGCGGTATTCGTAGGCGATGCAGACCTTGAGCTTTTCCATGCCGTCGAGCACGTCGAGCTTGGTGATGCACAGCCCGGAGATGCCGTTGATGGCCACCGCACGCTTGAGCGCGACGATGTCCATCCAGCCGCAGCGGCGCGGGCGGCCGGTGGAAGCACCGTACTCGGCACCGCGGTCGCGGATGCCCTGGCCCACTTCGTCGTCCAGCTCGGTCGGGAACGGGCCGCCGCCCACGCGGGTGGCGTAGGCCTTGGCGATGCCCAGCACGTAGTCGATCGCATCGGCGCCCACGCCGGTGCCGGCCAGTGCGCCGCCCACGGTGGTGTTGGAGCTGGTGACGTACGGATAGGTGCCGTGGTCGATGTCCAGCAGCGCGCCCTGCGCGCCTTCGAACAGCACGCGCTTACCCTGCTTGCGCAGGTCATGCAGAATGCCGGCCACGTCCGACTTCATCGGCTGCACGTAGTCGCCGAAGGCCAGCGCTTCGTCGAAGGTCTTCTGGAAGTCCACCGCTTCCACGCCCAGGTACTTGGTCAGCACGAAGTTGTGGTAATCCAGCGCGGTGCGCAGCAGCTCTTCCAGCTGCGGCGGGTAATGCAGGTCGGCGATGCGGATACCGCGGCGGGCGACCTTGTCTTCGTACGCCGGGCCGATACCGCGGCCGGTGGTGCCGATGGCCTTGCCGCCGGCGGCCTTCTCGCGGGCCTGATCCAGGGCGATGTGGTACGGCATGATCAACGGCGCGGCCGGGGAGATCTTCAGGCGCGAGCGCACTTCCACGCCGGCACCTTCCAGCTCGCTGATTTCCTTGATCAGCGCGGCCGGAGAGATCACCACGCCATTGCCGATCAGGCACAGCGCGTCGTCGCGCAGGATGCCGGACGGAATCAGATGCAAGACGGTCTTCTTGCCGTTGATGACGAGCGTGTGGCCGGCATTGTGGCCACCCTGGAAGCGGACCACCGCACCGATCTCTTCGGTAAGCAGATCGACGATCTTGCCTTTGCCTTCATCGCCCCACTGGGCACCGAGCACGACAACTGACTGACCCATGACGGGTGAACTCCTGAGTTTTGCTGCGGCCATCGGGGCCGCGGGATGGGACCGGTTCACGGCTGGCGGAGCCGCCTGGCGCGCGGCTCCATCGGGGAGCGTTGCAGCGGCGCGTGAAGCCCTGACACGGAAAAAGCCGAACGAGGTGCCCTGTGTGAGCGTGCCCGGCCGGCTTTTGTGCATTATCCGGGTTTCCGGTGACGTGCACTACCCCTGGCGGCCGGCGGACCGGGCGCGGGTCAGATTGCGGCTGGCCGTCGGTTACACGGTGCTCCGAGCGCTGCCGGCCCCTAGCCCGGGAGATCCCGTCGCGACAATCCCAATGGCTCGTAGGAGCGCACCAGGGCGCGACCGGCATTACCGGTAACGCCGTCGCGCCCAGGTGCGCTCCTACGCTGCCCGTTGCGGTCGGAATGGACCCACTCAGTGACGCACGATCCACAGTGCAATCGCGCCTAGCACCAGCGTCACACCACCAATCGTGCGCCCCATCCATCGGCTGACGCACGCCCTGCGTAGGAGCGCACCTGGGCGCGATTGCCTTACCGGGCATGCCCGTCGCGCCCGGGTGCGCTCCTACGGTGGGGGGGACGGCAGTGACAGGCACATACGACAACGCCCGCATTCCGCGGGCGTTGTCGATTCAGCGCAGAGCGATCAACGATCGCTCTTGAGGTACTGCAGGAACGGGTCGTTCTTGTCCAGCACCACCACGCCGTTGCCGTCGGTCATGGAGCCGCGGTACGCCTCCAGGCTGCGATAGAACGCGTAGAACGACGGATCCTTGGCACCGGCCTGGCCGTAGATGCGGGCGGCGTCGGCATCGCCTTCGCCGCGCAGCTTCTGCGCATCGCGCTCGGCGTCGGCCACGATCACGGTGGACTCGCGGTCGGCCTGGGCACGGATGGTCAGGGCCTGCTCCTCGCCTTCGGCGCGCAGCTTGCTGGCTTCCTGCTTGCGCTGGGCGCGCATGCGCTCGTAGACGTCGGTGATCACCTGGCTGTCGGTCGGCAGGTCGATCTGCTTGATGCGCAGGTCGGTGATCTGCATGCCCAGGCCCTTGATCGCGCCGTTGATGCCCTTGAGCTGGTTGGCGATCAACTCGCTGCGGTCGCCGGAGACCAACTGCTGCAGGGTGCGCGAGTTGATCTGGTTGCGCAGCGAATCGGTGATGATCGGGGCCAGGCGCGAATTGGCGACCGACTCCTCACCACCGGTGGCGCGATAGAACGCCCGCACATCGGAGATGTAGCCGATGGCGAAGAAGTCCACGCTGACGTCTTTTTGCTCGGCGGTGAAGTAGCGCGCCGGGGCGGTGTCCAGCACCTGGAAGCGGCGATCGAACACGCGCACCGATTCCACCACCGGGATCTTGAAGTGCAGGCCGGGCTTGAGGTCGGCACGCACCACGCGGCCCAGGTTGAGCACCATGGCGGTCTGGTCCTCGCGCACCACGAACACCGAGCCCATCAGGGTCAGCAACACGGCGACGATCAGGCCGATGACTAGCGAATTCTTCATTATTCGGTTCCCTCACGGCCGGTCGGGCGCGGGCCGCGCTCCGGATTGCGGATGCCCTCGCTGCCGCCACTGGTTTGCGGCGGATTCAACAGCACATCCTGCGGCACCATCGACGGCATGCTGCCGTTGCCCGCAGTGCCGCTGTTGCTGGCGGACTTGCTGGCGTCGGCCGGCAGCGGCACATAGATGACCTGGCGGCCATCGCTGCCGATCACCTTGCGGTTCTCCGACAGCACCTTCTGCACGGTTTCCAGCCACAGGCGCTTGCGCGTGACCTCGGGAGCGTTGGCGTACTGCTCCTGCAACAGCGTGAAGCGATCGGCGTCGCCCTCGGCCTTGGAGATCACCGCCTGCTTGTAGCCTTCGGCGCCGGTCCGGGTGCGCGCACCCTGGCCGCGTGCCTCGGGCACCACCTTGGCGGCGTAGGCCTGGGCTTCGTTGATCAGGCGCTCGCGCACCTGCTGGGCGCCGTTGACCTCGTCGAAGGCCGGCTTCACTTCTTCCGGCGGACGCGCGTCCGGCAGGGTCACACCGGTAACGGACAGCCCTGTGTTGTAGGCGTCCAGTGCCGCCTGCAGGCGGTCCTTGGAGGCGATGGCCAGCGGGCCGCGATTGTTGAGCACGGTATTGAGGTCGGAACGACCCACCTGCTCACGCACGGCGCTTTGCGCGGCCTGCTCCAGCACCAGGTCGGCATTGCGCGAACCGAACAGGTACTTGCGCGGATCGCTGATCTGGTACTGCACGTTGAGCGAGACGTTGACGATGTTCTCGTCGCGGGTCAGCACCGGCACCTGGTTGCTGAAGGTCTTGATCTCGGTGGCGTTGACCTTGCGCACCGACTCGACCGGCCAGGGCAGCTTGAAGTTGGGGCCGGGCTGCAGGATGCGCGAGAACTGGCCGAAGCGCAGCACCACGCCGCGCTGCTGCTCGCCGATGAGCTGGAAGCTGGAGAACAGCACCATCAGCACCACCGCGACCAGTATCCAGCGCCCCACGCCGCCATCGAACAGCTCCTTCAACGGTGCGGGCAGATTGCCCCAGCCACCACCGTTGCCACCACCGCGCGGGCCCCAGGACCTGCGACGGTTGGGGTCCGGGCCGTCTCCGCCCTTGTTGCCGGGTGTGTTCCAGGCCATGCACGCTCCATGATCGAGGGGCTGTGCGGGCCAGTCCCGCAGTGCCGCCGTGTTGTGTGATTCGATGATTCTACTAGATGGGGCAGACCGACCGTTTTGAAAGGCCCCGATTGGCACATCCCGGTTTAGCCGCTGGGGTGGATCGGGCGGCGACGCATCGGGCGACAGCAGGGCCCGGTCCGGTCCAGGCGCGTGTCGACGCGGTCCCGGGGGCCGGAAAGGCGCGCGTGTGCTGACCTTGGCACGGGAGTCAGGCAAGGCTGGAGGTGAGCGGCCTTCGATGCGTGTTGCTGCCGGTGGTCGCGTGATGCGCGCGGGCGCGCGGCGCCAGCCGGTCTGCCGATTCCACGCTGCGCGAAGCTGGATCAGGCAGGCCTTCGTCGATCGCGCCAGCCGCGGTCAGCGCCGGCTTGTCGCACTGCGGAGCGAACCCGCGCCCCGGTCGCACCTCGTCGGCGCGCTTAGACGGTCGGCGGTTAGTCTTTCTGGTTGAACACGCGCTCCATCACTTCCAGCAACTCGTCTTCGGAGAACGGCTTGGTGATGTAGGCGCGTGCGCCCTGGCGCATGCCCCACATGCGATCGGTGTCCTGGTCCTTGGTGGTCACCAGGATCACCGGGATGTGCTGGGTGGTCGGCTCGCGCTTGAGCGTGCGCGTGGCCTGGAAGCCGTTGAGGTTGGGCATCACCACATCCATCAGCACCAGATCCGGCAACGAGGACTTGGCCGCTTCCACGCCGGCGGCACCATCGGTTGCGGTGATGGTTTCGTGCCCCAGCTTCTCGACGATGCGCTGAATCCCCAGCAGCTGCGACGGCGAGTCGTCGACGATCAGAATGCGTGCCATGTGTTTCCCCTAGTGTGCGCGGCGAGTGTAGTGCGCCGGCCGCGCTTTCGGTAGCAGGCCAGGCGGTGCGCCCGGCGATGCTGTTGCGATGTGCGATCCGGTGACGCGTTGCTGTTGTGCTGTGCAACGCGTACTACGTTGCACAGGGGGCAACTGGATTCAACAACGTCGCAGAAGGTCGTTCACCGCTGCATCGCGTGCATGCTGCCCCGCCCTCAATCCCTCACCACAGGAGAGGCAATTGGTCCCTTCTCCCATCGGGAGAAGGTAGCGCAAAGCGCCGGATGAGGGGACGGCAGAGATCCAATGCCGCAGATCGACGCTGACTGGTGCACCGCTCGTCCGCCGAACCCCTACCGCGATCCCTCCCTCGAAAATGTCGGCTGCTCCCTTCTCCCACCCGGAGAAGGTGGCGCAAAGCGCCAGATGAGGGGACGGCGGCGATTCAACGCCGCAAATCGACGTCCACTGGCGCACCACCTGCCTGCCGAACCCTCACCCAGTTCCCGCTCGACCCACGCGGCCTACACCGATTCGCCGAACGCCTTGGCCAGGTTGCGGTAGGCCTTCTTCTGCGCATCGTCGGTGGGGGCCGGGGCCAGGATTTCCAGCTCCACGATCTGGTCGCCCGGCGTGGCGCCCGGCAGGCCACGGCCGCGCAGGCGCAGCTTGCGCCCGGCGTCCGAGTCGGCCGGCACCTTCAACTCCACCGACCCGCCCAGGGTCGGCACGCTGATGGTGGTGCCCAGTGCCGCCTGCCAGGGCATGACCTGCAGGGTGTACAGGATGTTGCGCCCGTCCACCTCGAACTGCGGGTGCGCGGCGTATTCGATCTCCAGCAGCAGGTTGCCGCCGCCATTGCCCTGCCCGCTCAGGCGGATCACCTGGCCGGGCTGCACGCCCTTGGGCACGCGCACATCCAGCTGCTTACCGTTGATGGTGATGCGCACGCTGTCGCCCGCATACACCGCTTCCAACGGCACCGTCAGCTTGGCGCGGGTATCCCCGCGCGCCTGCGGACCCGCGCCTGCACCAGGGCCGGCGCCCGGACCACGCGGACGGCCGCCGCGCTGGCCGGCGAACAGGCTTTCGAAGAAATCGCTGAAGCCGCCACCGGCGCCGCCGTTGCCGAACACTTCCTCGTAGTCGTAGCCCTGCCCACCGCCGTAGCTGGGCGGGGCCTGGAACTCGTCGCCCGGGCGGAAGCCCTGCGCCTTGAGCTGGTCGTAGGCCTTGCGCTTGGCCGGGTCGCGCAGCGCCTCGTAGGCTTCGTTGATCGCCTTGAACTTGTCTTCGGCACCGGCCTCCTTGCTGACGTCGGGGTGGTACTTGCGCGCCAGCCGGCGGTAGGCGGTCTTGATCTCCGCATCGCCCGCGCTGGGCTCCACGCCCAGCGTTGCGTAGTAATCCTTGAATTCCATCTAATCACCTCTGAAAAAAACGGCCCGCAGCCGAGGCCACGAGCCAGTCATATCGCAGCCGGGCAGGCAACCGCACCTATTCTACGGTGCGGTTGCCGCCGGGAAGCGAAGCATGCCGCTCCGCTCCAGGTTTTGCTGCCTTACTGCACCGTATTGCCGGCCGGGTCCTGGCCGTTGCCGACCTGGATGCGGCGCGGGGTGGCCGCCGGGCGCTTGGGGATGCGGATTTCCAGCACACCGTTGTGCCCGGTCGCGGTGATGCCGTCGGGGTCGGCACTGTCGGGCAGCGCGAAGCGGCGGTGGAAGCTGCCGTAGCGGCGTTCGATGCGCGAGAAGCGCTCGGTCTCGGTGCTGGACTCGCCCTTGCGCTCGCCCTTGATCGACAGGATGCCCTTGTCCATCTGCACCTCGATCTGGGCGGGGTCGATGCCCGGCAGGTCGGCATACAGCACGAAGTGGTTGGCTTCTTCCTTGATGTCCACGCGCGGCACCCACTGCGCGGTCACCACTGCCGATTCGTCGGTGTCGCCGTTCTGCTCGAAGAAACGGTCGAACACGTGCTTGATCTCGTTTTGCAGCGCATGGGTGGGCCACTGGGGATAACGAACGATGTTCATTGCGAGCCTCCAAAAGGTTGGGTGAGGGGCCGGCTGCCGCGGCGCGCGCCGTTGCGCCGGCCATGTGCGTCAGATAGGCGTGCCGCTGTGGATTTCAAGCGCGTTGACGCGCTTTTCCCTCGCCCCTTTCTAGACTTCGTTCAGCCGCAGGAGCCCCGCCCCATGACCATCCACGTTGGTGACCGCATTCCCGAAGTCGTGCTCAAGCGCCTGCGCGAGGGCATCGAGGCGGTGGACACCCACAGCCTGTTCGCCGGCCGCAAGGTGCTGCTGTTCGCGGTGCCGGGCGCCTTTACCCCGACCTGCTCGGCCAAGCACCTGCCGGGCTATGTGGAGCACTTCGACGCATTCCGCAAACGCGGCATCGAAGTGCTGTGCACCGCGGTCAACGACCCGTTCGTGATGCAGGCCTGGGGCCGCAGCCAGCTGATCCCCGACGGCCTGCACCTGCTGCCCGACGGCAACGCCGAACTGGCCCGCGCACTGGGCCTGGAGATCGACGCCAGCGGCTCGGGCATGGGCCTGCGCTCGCGCCGCTACGCACTGTATGCCGACGACGCCGTGGTCAAGGCCTTGTTCGTCGAAGAACCCGGCGAATTCAAGGTGTCCGCCGCCGATTACGTACTGCAGCACCTGCCCGATTGATGCATTGATTCCCCCCAACCACTCAGAAGGAAACCGGCCAGCCATGTCTAACCAGCCAGCCAAGCAACTCCCCGACGGCATCACCGATACCGCCACCTTGCGCAGCCGCGCACGCCAGAGCATCGAAGACGGTGCCATCACCGAGAGCTACCACGCCGACCGCGAGGCGGTGATCGATCTGCTCAACACCGCACTGGCCACCGAATACGTGTGCACCCTGCGGTATTACCGCCACTATTTCATGGCCAAGGGCATGCTTGCCGACGCGGTCAAGGGCGAGTTCCTGGAGCATGCGCAGCAGGAACAGGCGCACGCGCACAGGCTCGCCGAGCGCATTGTGCAGCTGGGCGGCGAACCGGACCTCAACCCGGACACGCTGACCAAGCGCTCGCATGCCGAATACAAGGAAGGCAGCGACCTGCGCGACATGGTCAAGGAAAACCTGATCGCCGAGCGCATCGCCATCGACAGCTACCGCGAGATGATCGATTTCATCGGCGACAAGGACACCACCACCAAGCGCATCCTGGAAGACATCCTGGCCCAGGAAGAAGAGCACGCCGACGAATTTGCGGACCTGCTGGAGGGCTGGATCGGCGAGTGAGCCGAGCGATTGCAATGCAGCGATGCGTTGCGATCGATGATCGGTATCGACATTCACCGTGATGTTGAAAGTTGAAATCGGCTCGATGATTTAAGCAGACAGGGCGCCTCGAGCGCCCTGTCTGTTTTCTATGCCGCAGGATGCTGTGTGGTTGCCTGCGGCGGTAGGAGCGCACCCGGGCGCGACGGGGCATTCCCTGTAACGCTTCATCGCGCCCAGGTGCGCTCCTACGGGTGTTTGCACTGGTCGGGCGCAGCACGTGCGCGGTCAGCGCAATACGCGAAAGCGCAGCTGCGTCCAGGCACCATCGCTGGCCATTGCGGTGAGCGTATGCGTGCCGACCTCGGCAAATTCGCGCTGAAATCCCTGGCGTCCGTTGGTCTGTGCGATCCAGCGGCCATCCAGCAACCAGTCGATGCGCGCGTCGCTGCCCAGGGCACGCAGTTGCAGGCGCACCGGACGCGAGGTAGCGTTGGCACGCGCCAGCGTGGCGCGATCGCTCAGCCCGTCGATACGCAGCACGCCGCCACCGGTCATGCGCCCATCGGGCAGACAGTCCGCCGCAAGTGGCGGCAGCTGCGCAGCATTGCGCTCGGCTGTGCTGAGCCAGGGCGACACCAATGCCGGCCAGCGCGCCACTGCATGCGGCACGCGCTCATGCGCCTGGCTGCACTCCTGCGACAGCCGCTGGCCACTGCGCGCATCCACATCGAAATGCAGCTGCCCGCTTTGCCATAGCCGCGCATCGCGCTCGGCAAAGGTGGGAGGCACTGCGCCATCGAGCACGTAGGCGTCGGCGCGGCGTGCGCATTGTGCCGGTGGTGTCTGATCGGCCGCGCCGCCGAGCGGCCAGCAGATGTCCAGCGCCTGCACGGTGGCTGGCATCGGCACCGGCGCGCTATCGCCGGCGCTGCGCGGCAAGGCATCGATGACTTCGAACATCAGCGGCAGCGCGGTGACGGCGCCGTACTGGCCCGGCAGCGGCGTACCGTCCGGACGCCCCACCCACACCCCGACCGTGTAGCGACGCGTGCCGCCGATCGCCCAGGCATCGCGGTAGCCGTAGCTGGTGCCGGTCTTCCAGGCCACGCCCGGGCGCGTGGCGGTGTCGAAGGTGCCGCTGCCGTACCCGGGGCGTGGATTGCTTTGCAGGATCTCGCGCACGATCCAGGCCGCACCCGGCGACATCAGCCGGCGCTCGATGCGCGGATCGTCCGGCGTATAGCGCACACGCCCGGCGATGCCGCCGCGATTGAGCGCTGCGAATGCGCCGACCAGTTCCTGCAATTGCGCGCCTGTGCCACCCAGGATCAACGCCAGATTGGGCACGCTGCCGTGCGCAAAGCGCAGCTCGATCCCGGCATTGGACAGCCGCGCAGCAAACCGCGCCGGGCCGATCCGGTCGAGCAGGTCCACCGCCGGCACGTTCAGCGACAACCGCAACGCCGTCGCCGCGCTCACCGGCCCATTGAAGGCCGCATCGAAATTGCCGGGCCGGTAGCTGCCAAAACTCTGCGGCGCATCCACCAACAGGCTTTCGGAGTGGATCAACCCATCGTCCAACGCCATGCCGTACAGGAACGGCTTGAGTGTGGAACCGGGCGAGCGCCAGGCCTGCACCATGTCCACATGCCCCAGCCGCTTGCGATCGCCGAAGCTGGCCGAGCCCACATACGCGCGCGCTTCCATGGTGGTGTTGTCCACCACCAGCAATGCCGCAGAGGTGCGCTCGGGCAGCTGCGAAAAGTATGTGGTGACGCGTTCTTCCAGGGTGCGCTGCAGCTCCACATCCAGCGTGGTCACGATGCGTGGCGCGCGCGGTTGCGCGCTGTGCAACCGCTGCGCGAGCAGCGCCGCATGCAACGGCGGTTTGAGCGAACGCGTCACCACCGGCTCGATCCGCGCATCGTCCACCTGCGCGCGCGACCACACGCCCAGCTCCACCATGCGATCGAGCACCTTGTCGCGCGCGCGTTGCGCTGCTTCGGGATGGCGATCCGGGCGCAGGCGGCTGGGCGATTGCGGCAACACCGCCAGCAACGCAGCTTCGGCCTGCGACAAGGCCTTGGCCGGCTTGCCCAGGTACGCCCAGCTGGCCGCTTCCACGCCTTCGATGGTGCCGCCATAGGGCGCGCGCTCCAGATACAGCGTCAGAATCTCGCGCTTGCTCAGGTGCGCTTCCAGCTGCAGCGCGCGCAGCAGCTGCTTGGCCTTGCCCCACGGCGTGCGCGTATGCGGGTCGAGGATGCGCGCCACCTGCATGGTCAAGGTCGAACCGCCGGAGACGATGTGCCCCTGCCCGATCCATTGCCCGCCGGCACGCAACAGGCCCCACGGGTTGACTCCGGGATGGCGCCAGAACCAGCGGTCCTCGTAGTTCAGCAATGCCTGCAGGTACAGCGGCGACACACTCTGCGGGCTGGCCGGATAACGCCACACCCCGTTGCGGTCGGCGAACGCGCGCAGCGGCGTGCCATCGCGTGCCACCACCAGCGTGGAGGTGTCCCGTGATCTGGGCAGTGGCAGTGGGAAGGCCAGGTCCAGCAGCAACACCGCAGACAACAGGGCCACTGCGCTCCAGCGTAGCCCCGTCAACCAGCGCCGGCCACGCCGGGCCACACCCTCCTTGCCAGCGACGCGTTCCTGCGTCTGGTCGATCCTTGCCTGCGCGTGCTGCTGCTCATCCATCCTGCCAAGGATGCAGGGCAAAACGCATTTCGGCCACCATCGCGCGCGGCAAGCTGCGGCGTTGAGCGATCAACGTGACTGGACGCTCCTGCTTGCGCGACGACAGGTGCGCTAGCCCACCACGTCCGCGTGCGGCGAGCGACGCGGCCTTACGAACAGCCGCAGCAACCCCATCGCCAGGAATACCGCAGACAGGCGCAACGCAATGCCGAGCCAGCCGCTGGCCGCCGAATCGGAGACCGCAAAGACCGTCCAGGCCGCGTTGAGCGAGACATGCAACACCCAGCCGCTCCAGATCGTGTAGCCATCCTGCGCGTCCACGATGGCAAACAGCAGCGCACCGATTCCGGTAATGGCGAAGATCAACAACGCCTCGCCACCTCCACCGCCGGCCCCGAGCCAATGCACACCGCCAAACACAACCGCCTGCACCAGCGCGGCGATTGCCGGACGCCAGGCCAGCGCACGGCAGGCAAAGACGAAGCCGAAACCGCGAAACACGATTTCTTCCGCTAGCGGAAACAGCAGTGCCAACCAGAGCAGGCCAAGCAGATCGTCGGTACCGACCGAGCTGGACTGCGTCCACAGCCCCAGCCAACACGGCAGTGTGGCCAGCAACGTCAGCGCCGGGCCGCGCAAGCCGTTCCAACGCAACCCCAGACGCGCCGCGAGCTCGCCTGGCATGCCAGGACGCAGCAACGCCGCTGCGACGAGCACGACCACTACGCTGAGCAGATTGTCGAGAATCCCACCGCCGTAAGGCACCGGAATTTTCAGGATTGGAAAACCAAGGGCCTTGGCCACATCGCGCACCTGCAGCGCGACCAGCAGCACCAACAACCAGACGACATGCGGCGTGAGTCGGCGCAGGGATGTATCGAGCGGCATGCAGACGCCCTTGCGTGCAAACGAACGCTGACTATAACGGCAACACCACCGCCGCAGTTCCACGGATCACATTGCGCGGCGACATCCGCTCCCGTCGCATGCCAGCTGCATGCGGTGATGCAACGCGACGCTCACCGCTGCTCCAGCGACGCGCGATAATGCAGCAAGGCTTCCGGCGCATCGGTCTGGATGATCGAAACGCCCTCGCGGTACAGGCGGCCCCACACCTTGTCGGGATCGCGCTCGGCGTCGGCGTCGCCGCCGTAGCCGGCGATGAAGCCTTCCCACAGCGAGTTGACCATCAGCCGCACCTTGTGTGCCTTGCTCACTGCAACCAACGCGGGCAATCGCGCTGCCGACATCTTGGGCAGCTCGAACGCGACCGGATGCGCGTTGCGTGTCTGCGCAGTGGCGATCGCGGCCAGGTCGGCAGTGCCATGGGCGTTGATCAGGATCGGAAAGAAATACACCTTGTCGAACGGCAGCATCGCCGCCAGGGGCGGCGTGGCGATGCCGGCTTCGGCCTTGACGATCACCTGGTGCTGCATGCCGGCACGGGCAACCGCATCGACCACCTGCACGTAGATCGCATCCTTGACGTCCAGGTTGAGCAGGATGTGGCCCTTGGACCTGGCCAGCATCTGCTCGAGCGTGACCACGCGTTGATCGGTCAGCGGCGCCTGCGCGCCACCTTCGTCGCTGCGCAGCCGCAATTTTTGCAGGTCGGCCAAGGTCAGCTCGGACAGCTTGCCGGTACCGTCGGTGGTGCGGTCCACGGTGGCGTCGTGCAGCATCACCAGGGTGCCGTCGGCGGCGCGCCGCACATCGGTCTCCATCACGTCGGCACCGATGGCGATGCAGCGCTCCAGCGCGGCCAGCGAGTTCTCCGGTGCGCTGGCCTTGAAACCATGATCAGGCGCAGGCGCATGGCAACCGCGATGAGCCACCACCACGATGCCGCCGTCAGGATTGATCAGCCGGGCCTGGATTGCGGCCACGCCGGTGGGCGCCGCGCCCGCATGGTTGGCCAGTGCCGCGCACAGCATGGCCGCGACGGTGGCGGCAGTACGTAAGCTCATCGAACAACTCCACTATGAAGGAATTAACAGAACCATTGCGCTACCGTCAGGTGAGCGCGGTCGGCACACGGCATGGCATCAGCCAGGTGCACATCTTGATTTCCACGCACTGCACGCACCTACCTGGGCTCTACTCGTCATGCCAGCCTCGCCGCGCCTAGAACGTCGGCGTAAAGCGCAGACCGAACCAATACGTCGTAGGCACCGAATAGCTGTCCTTGAGCAGGTTCTGCCCGGGGCCGGTCACGCTGGTGATGCGGCTGTGGGTGAGGTTGCTGACCTGGCCGATCAGGCCGAGCTGTTTGCTGATCGCATAGGTCGCGGTGAAATCCAGCTGCGAACGCGGCGACCAATACAGGTCCTGCCAGTCGATATTGCTGACGATGGCACGCAAGGCCTTGCCCTGGCGATTGTAGGCCGCGCGCAGCTCCAGCCCGCCGCTGTTGTAGAACAGCGTGGCGTTGGCGGTGTAGTCGGGCTGCCCGACCAGGTTGTCGAGCTTGCGCTCGCGCTGGCTCATATTGCTGCCGCTGCCAACGCTGTAGGGCACATCCAGGCTGCCATCGAGCACCGCAAAATTTGCACTGAAACCGACCCCACTCAGCCACGGTGCGATCGGCGCCAGGGTGTTGACGATGCCGTTGAACTCCACCCCGCGGATACGCGCCTTGGCGGCATTGGCCGGCGTGCTGATCAGCGCGTTGGCGTAAGTGGTGCCGTCGAAGGTGAAGCTGTCGGTGCGCGACAGCGTAAAGATCTCGTCCTGGATGCGCTTGTCGAACACGGCCGTGGACGCGAACGCGTCGAAATCGCCGGGCAGTTGCCATTCCAGCGACAGATCCAGGTTGTTGGACACGCGCGGCTTGATGTCCGGGTTGCCGATGGTGACGGTGACGCCTTGCGCATTCGGGTTGCCGGCATCGGCCGTGTTGACGAAGCCGATCGAGGTGCGCGCCGCGTACGCATCGTATGGCGGGCGGCCGAGCGTACGGCTTGCGCCGGCGCGCAGGTCCAATGCATCTGTCAGGTGGTAGGTCATGATGGCCGAGGGCAGCAGATAGTGGTAATCGGCACTGGTCGGGTTATCGACATACACATAGCGGTTGGTCGCGGCATCCAGCTGCCGCTGGCGGCCGACCGTATCGAGCCTGGTGCTGTCGAAATGCAGACCGCCCTGCACATTGAAACGCTCGCTGCGATAGCTGACCAGGCCATAGCTGCCGAAGGTCTTTTCGGTATGGGTGAAGTTGTCCTGATTGCTGAAGGCCTGCTGGTCGGTGCTGTTGAACGCGCTCAACGGCGTTGCAGCCAATGCGCGATTGGCCTTGTCTGGATCGATGGTGATCAGGTTCAGGCCGGCGTAGCGCATCGGTGCCCGGCCGGTGCCCGCCACATCGGCCAGGCCGAATGCCGGCGCACTGGTATTGGGTTGATACTCGACGCGATAGATGTCGTAGGACGGTTTGTCGGTGGTGTACGACACGCCTGCTGCAAAGCCGATCCCTTGATCGCTTTCACCCTGATTGAAGCCGTAATCGAGCCGACCGGTCAGGATGCGATCGGCCGCGGTGCGTTTGTAGTCCGGGCGCCAGTACGACAGGCTGTAGTTGCCCAGATCGTTGTAGGCCTGCGGCGACACCCCGAAGCGCTGATCGAAGCCGGAGGTGTCGTAGTTGAATGCGTAGTTGGGCGTGGCATTGATGGTCACACCGCTGCCGGTCTGGCCCACCGGTACCGGTGCGGCGCGGGTGATGCCGGTGGCGTACTTGATCATGCGGATCGGCTCGTCGTAGGTCGCATCCGACCACGCGCCGCGCGCGGAGAACTGTTGCCGATCGGTGGGCCGCCAGATCGTGCCCAACTGCGCGACCTTGGTGCGCGTGGTCACGATCTGGTTGGAATAGCCCACCTCGATGTCGCCGCCGGGATAGCTGCCGGAGCTGGCGGTCTGATTGAACACCTGGCCACGGTTGCGCGGGTCGATGATGACCTCGTTGCGCTCCATGTTGTCCTTGAAATAGTAGTAGCCGGCCGTTGCATAGGCTTCCAGTGCGGCACTGGGATGCACTTCGAACTTGCCGGTGACGCCATAGCGGTCGCGCTGGTTCTGCACGTACCAGTACTTGTCCTGCTGCGGCACCGCCCAGCCATTGCCGAGATTGGCGCCGGTCTGCAGCGCGCCGTTGTTGTCGTAGAACCCGTAATGCACCGTGTCGGTGGTCATATGGGTTTCGGTGTAGCTGCTCAGCGTCTGGTAGTTGGCCGACAGGGTGACCCCGTACTGCTGCTCGCTGCCGAAGGTACGGCTGCCGGTGGCGTTCAGGCGATAGCCCGGGTCGTCCTGATCGCGCGGCTTGCCGACATCGTTGGCGTGGCCCAGCGCCGCTTCGGCACTGAAGAAGGGCTTGCCGCCGTTTTCGAACGCGCTGCGTGTCTTGAGGTTGATGGCCCCGCCCGTTGCGTTGGGGTCTAGGTCGGGCGTGAAGGTCTTGACCACCTGCAACTCGCTGACCATCGATGCCGGCAGCAGGTCCAGACGCACGCCGCGGGTGATCGAGCCGAGCGTGCCGTTCGGCGTGCCGGGCGAGGCAATGGTCAGCCCATCGATGGTGACGTTGTTGTAGGACGGGCCCAGGCCGCGCAGTACCGGTGTAGCGGCCTCGTCGCGCGGATGCTCGTTGTCGGTGGCCGGCAATACCGACAGACCGGGCACGCGGCGCAGCGCTTCGACGATGGTGCTGTCGGGCAAGGCGCGCACATCGGTGGCGCTGATCACATCGGTGATATTGGTTGCCGCGCGCTTGCTTTCCACCGCAGCGGCATTGGCACGGCGCACGCCGGTGACCTGCATGGCATCAAGAGTCTGCACGCCGGTTTTGGTGGGGGTGGCCGGTGCGTCGCTAGTGGATGCCTCGCCTTGTGCCGATGCAGGGGATGCAGGGGATGCAGGGGATGCAGGGGATGCAGGGGATGCAGGGGATGCAGGGTCTATGGAATCAGCGGATGCATCTGCTGGCAATGGAGAACGTTGCCTTGCAGTCGCAACTTCAGCCTCGGGCGTGGATGCCTCGTCATTATTAGCTGTAGGTGCATCTGTAGTTGTAGCTGCGCTCGCTGATGCGCCCGCGGTCGCGGTCATGGCCGCAACAGACGTTTGAGCGAAGTCATCGGCTGCAATAGCCGCCCACTCGTGTGCGCAAGCCTGCGGAGCTGGCGAACACGCCGCAATGGCAACGGCGAGAACGGACAAGTGCAAACGGTAAGAATCGGAGCGCTGCATGGAATCCCGAGATCGCGCAGCGGGAATGCCGCGCCTGTGAGAAAGCACGCCACCGTAGCCAGCAAAAATGACCCCTGCATGTCGCTGGCATCGCATCGAAAAGACAGTGCGCAGCGATGTCGCCGTAAGCGAAGAAGCGCTGGCGTAGGAGCGCGCCTGCGCGCGATGAGGCTTTCCAGGTGATGCCCAATCGCACGCAAGCACGCTCCTACGGCAGCTAGATTGCATCCCAGAATGGATAATCGCCGACCCGCTCGACCAGCTCGGCGCGCAGTGGGTTGGCGATCAGGTAGCGAGCCACGGTGCGCAATCGTCTTCCAAACGATCCTTGCGTGTCGCTTACATCGCATCGAAAAGACAGTGCGCAGCGATGCCGCCGTAAGCGAAGAAGCGTTGACGTAGGAGCGCGCTCGCGCGCGATGGGGCGTTACCGGTAACGCCCCATCGCGCGCGAGCGCGCTCCTACTTTGTCGCCCTACGGCTGCACCACCGTCATCGTCGCTGGCGTGCTGCGCCCCACGCCGCGCAGCTCGGGGCGGTACATGTCTTCCACCAACGATGGCGGCACCGTGTACGTGCCCGGGGTGACTGCACGCACCAGGTAATACAGCTGCGCCTTGCTGCCCGAGGACAGCGCCAGCGCGGCCACATAGCGGTCGTCGCGGAACTCTTCGTGCTTGACGTCGGCGGCGCTGGAACGCTCGCTGATGCCGATGCCGTCCACCACCACATCGGCCCATTGCTTGGCATCGCCGAGATTGAAGTTCTCGATCTCCAGGCCGGCCGGCAGCAGGTCGGTCAGCAGCGCGTCGGGCATGTCGCTGTTGGCGGTGATGGTGACGCGCACGATCAGCGCTTCGCCTTCCTTCAATGCACGCGGGGTCCACGGTTTACCGTCGGTGGTGTACCAGCTGCGCTCCACGCTGAGGTTGCGCGTGTCCGGCTCCGGCGCGCTGCGCGGGATGCCGGCCACTTCCAGGCTGGCGTACATCGGTGCC
Source organism: Xanthomonas sp. NCPPB 3218 (assembly GCF_056725185.1). Classification (NCBI taxonomy): domain Bacteria; kingdom Pseudomonadati; phylum Pseudomonadota; class Gammaproteobacteria; order Lysobacterales; family Lysobacteraceae; genus Xanthomonas; species Xanthomonas sp. NCPPB 3218. Next base: position 1,283,594 of record NZ_CM161516.1, on the reverse strand, counting down.
TCGCCCTGCGGTGCGAACTGCACGCCGCGCGCCAGGGCGGCGCTGTCGAAACTGCGACCGAAAAGGCGTGCCGGCGCAATCTCCTGCGTCTCGCCGCCAACAGTCAAGGTGCCGGACACCTGCTTGCCCTGGCCGACCATCAAGGCCTTGCCCAAGCGCGCCAGCGCCACCTGCTCCTGCGTGCTCAGCCACAGCCAGCCGGTGGCGCGGCGTGCATCCAGCGCCCGGCCCAATGCCACTGCGCGGGTGTCGTACTCGGGCTTGGACAAGCCACGCTCGTGCAGCAGCGCCATCATCAAGGCATCGTCGCGGATCGCGCTGCCGTAATCGGCGAAGTACGGCGGGCGCTCGCTGCTGTCCTTGGCAAAACCCGCCTTGATCGCCGCCTGCCCACGCTTGGTGTCGCCCTGCAGCGACAATGCCGCGCCCAGATGCACCAGCGACAAGCCGGTCAATGCCTTGTCGCGCTGGTTGTCGTACAACGCGCGCAGCGTGCCCAGCGGCGCGCGGTTGACGCGTGCCAGCACATAGCCGGACCAGGACTGGTTGGCGAACTTCAGGCTATCGCGACGGTCCTGCCCGTAGAACTCGTTGCCACCGGACAGCAGGTCCTCGCTGAGCCGATTGAGCGCCTTCTGCAGCACATTGTCGGGCACCGCAAAGCCGGCGTCCTTGGCGTCGAGCAGGAACTCGGCGATGTACGGGGTCAGGCCCGGATTGACGTAACCGTCGTCGCCCCACATCGAAAAATGCCCGCTGGCGATCTGCATCGAGGCCAGGCGACCGAATGCGCCTTCCATGCGCTCGCGGCGCTTGGCCGCCTCCAGCCCCTTGGTGCCCAGCGCCCTGGCGGTGGCATCGTCGAGCAAGAGCGCGGCGTAACCCTTGCTGGTGGTCTGCTCGGCGCAGCCATACGGATAGTCCAACGCCCCCTGCAGGGCGCTGGCGAACGGAATCGGCGGCAGCGGGCTGACCACCATGCGCGCGGTCACCGAGCCGGCCATCAGGCCATCGGCAAAGCCGCTGTCCAGGGTGATCGGCGCCAGCGGATCGAGCACGCGCGTCTGCGCACGCAACACCTGCGGCCAGCCGGCACGCACCGGCAGGTCGTAACTGCGGTCGGCCTTGAAGCCGTTGCCGTCCACACGCACGCGCACCTTGGCCACGCTATAGCCTTCGGTGGCGCTCAGCGGGAAGCTCAGCGTCTGCTTGGCATCCACACCAAGCTTGACGCTGCGCGCCGCCTCGGCGATGGCCAGCGGGCCGATCCCGTCCACGCGCACATTGAACTCGCCCGGCTTGCCGGTGAAGTTCTGCACATCCAGCGTCACCGTGCTGCGGTCGCCCGGCGCCATCACGCGCGGCATGCTGGCCTCGGCCAGGATCGGGGCGCGCACCACGGTTTCCACCGCGTGGTTGCCGAACCGCGTATCCGAATACACCAACGCCGACACCCGCAGCGTGCCGTTGAAATCCGGCACCGGCAGTTGCACGCGCGCATTGCCCTTGGCATCGAGCTTCACCGAGCCGGAGAACAGGTCCACGGTCTGCACGCGCGCGGTCGGGCGCTTGGCCTGCGGCAAGGCTTCCAGCGCCATGTCGCCGCCGAACTTGAGCTTGCCGCTGGCGCCTTCGAAGCTCTCGATCACGCGGCCGTAGATGTCGTAGGCATCGGTGCCCAGACGACGCTGCGCGAAGAACTGCGCGTTGGCATCGGGCACCGGGAAGCGGGTGATGTTGAGGATGCCCACGTCCACCGCCGAGATGGTCACGTGCGCCGCCTTGCCGGCCAGCTCCGGCACGCTCACCGTCACCGGCAACGCCTGCTCGGGGCGCATCTGCTTGGGCGCAGCCAGGCCCACCGCAACGCGTCGCGCCTTGCGATCCATCGGCACATACGCCACGCCCACCGCACGCGCCGGGGTGATCTTGCTCGGCGCACTGCCGCCGCGGAACACCAACGCGGTGACGTAGACATCGTGGCGTTCCCACGCGTCGGTCACCGGAATTTCGAAGCTGCTGCCCGGCTTGACGTCGATGTCCTGCACGTACAGCAGCTTGTCGCTTTCCACCAGCAGCACGCCCTTGCCGGCATGCGGCGGGGTCAACGTGACGGTGAGCGTGTCGCCGGCGCGATAGGCGGTCTTGTCCAAGGCCAGCTTGACCTTGTCCGGGCGCGCGTCCAGGCCGCGGTTTTCGTCGTTCCAGCTCCAGCCGGCGCGGAACGGGTAGCGCGTGGTCAGCCCGGTGGACGGGTCGAACACATCCAGGCGGTACTCGCCCCACTCCACCGGGACCTCGAGCTTGGCGTTGCCGCCGGCGATGTCGAGCGTGCGCGTGTCCTTGTTCTCGAAGCGGCGGGTGAAGTCGTAATCCCAATGGTCGTCGGTGTAGTTCCAGTGGTAGTCGCGCAGCTCGCGCACCAGCGTGGCCTTCAGGCCCTTGGCCGGCTGCGGCTTGCCATCGGCATCCACGCGGGTGATTTCGAAGCGCGCGGTGCCGTTGGCGTCGGTGCCGTCCTTGTCGTCGAACAGGGGGCGCACGCCGACCAGCGCCTTGGCCGGCCACAGCACGCGCTTGACGCTGCGGGTGACGGTGCGCCCGCCGGTCTCGTACACGCTGCCCGAGACCACCGCCGCAATCGTGCTGACCGGCTTGGCTTCGGCAGGCAGCGCGATGTCTTCGCGCAATACGCCATCGCTGCCGAACTCGGTGTCGATCACGTCCTTGGCGTCGCGCGGCAGCTCCAGCGTGGGGTCGCCGAAGAACCAGCCCGGCAAGGACTCGAGCGGATGCTGCTCAACGCTGACCGCAAGCTTGGCGGTGAAGCGGTTGCCGTCGGCCGGCGCGCCATACAGGTACGCGGCATTGGCGACCAGCGTGAACGGCTGGCCGGCGCTCAGGGTCTTTTGGGTGCTGTCCAGATCCAGCTTCATGCGCTCGGGCAGGAACTCTTCCACGCGCACGGTCATCCCCTGCACGGCGTCCTTGCTGGCCGGATCGGTGCGGAATTCCACCTGCCAGCGGCCGGTCGGCGCATCGGCCGGAATCTGCTGGCTGAATTCGAAATAGCCCTGCTCGCCCGGCTGCAGCTTGGTCTCGCGGAAGGTCTTGCCGTCCGGCTGCTTGAGGCGCAGGAACACCGGCTGCGGCTTGGTAGGCTTGCCGTCGTTGTCGCGCAGGATCGCCGACACGCGCATGGTCTCGCCAGGGCGATACAGGTCGCGGCCGGCCCAGGCGAACACGTCGAACCAGGCGCTCTCGCGCCCGGCCACTGCGAATTCGCTCAAATCCAGCGCCGGCTGGTTGAACGGCAGCACCGAGATATCGGTCTTGCTGCGGGCCACCAGCACGTGGCCGGCATCGAGCGTGTAGTTGAGCAGCGCATTGCCGTTGCCGTCGGTGGCACCCTTGAGGAACAGCTCGCCCTTGGCATCGAGGACGCGCACTTCCACGTTTTTGATCGGCTCGCCGCTCTGCAGCGAGGCGGTGTGCACGAACAGCTTGTCCTTGTAGGCGCGCGTGTGCAGGCCGATGTCGCTGACGGTGAAGAACGCGGTGTCGAAACCATTGTCGAAACTGCCGGCACGCTTCATCACCGCAAAATACAGGCCCGGCTCCTGCAGTTCCTTGATGTCCTGCGTGGGCAGGTAGGTCAGCACGCGCTCGTTCTGCTTGCCGCCGAGAATGAAACGATTGACGTAGACCGGGTCGGCCAGCTTGGACAACGGCTGCTTGTCGGTATATTCGCTCTCCAGCTCCCAGCTGCCGCGACGACCGCCGCGCTGGAACTGCTGGAAGAACGCGGGCAGCGACTTCTCGCGCACGCGCAGGAACTCCACGTCCACTTCCGGTACGTTGACCGACACCACCGGCAGACCGCGGCTCTCGCGTGCCGGCAGCACGCTGCCTTGTGAAGCGAACCCGGCCACTGGCTTGAGCGCGCCGGTGTAGACCTTCTGCTTGAGCGGCTTGCCCAGGCGGCTGCCATCGGCGGCCAGCAGGTTGGCGTCGACCAGGACGGTGTAGTCCTTGGCCGCTTCCACGTACGGGTAGCGCAGCGTCTTGCCGTCGTCGGACAGGGTCCAGCTGCTGTCGCCGGTGCCGACTTTTTCCTCAAAACGCACCAGCGCATCAAAGTCCTGCGTCCCCACCAACGGCCGCGAGAATTCCAGCGCCAGCGATAGCCCATCGCTGGCCTGGTCGGGATAGGCGCGCGCCAGCGCGAAACCGGTGATGGCCTGCTTGTCGGCCTTGATCGCCTCGCCACTGGCGGCAGGCAGTTGGCCGCTTTCGTTGCGCTTGCACGCCACCGCGCCGATCGCCACGCCCAGCAAGACCACCCACAGCAACATGCGCCGCGTGCCCGACCACGTCATCCCTGATTCCCGGCTGTCCATTCGCACTACCCCATGACTGAGGACGCAAGTATAGCGATGCCGTTCACTTCACCGATGGCGGCATGAGACGACGCAAGGACTTGCCGATGGGCGGCGATGATGCGCCATCGGGCCAGCGCTGCGACGGCACCGGCGCGCCCGACCAGTGGTGAGCGCAATGGTTTGACACCGGTCCATGGCAGGCCGCTGAGTTGCGGCTTGGCTGCAGGGCCCTTGCCCGCCCACCATCGCAGGACACGCCGCAAGTACGTCCATGTAGGCTCTTACGCGGCATCCATGCCGCGTAAGGTCCCGCGACGGTGGCCGGGCAAGGACCAGTCGAGATGGTCGGTGTGCAGGGGCGCAAACAGGGCATGGCGTGCATTGTTCGGATGATGGTGCATCCAACAAACGTTCCATCACAAGCAGAGCAACAAGCAGGCATTCAACAAAGCAGCCGACGCATTTTCTGGTGCGGTGTCCTCGCCGATTGCGGGACCGTGTGGCGGCATGGATGCCGCCACCGAGCCTACAAGGACGTACTTGCGGCGTGTCCCGCGAGCGGTGAGGGCACCACGCACACGACCAACCAGGCTTTTGACTGCATCCCAAAGTACGGCCAATAAAACCACTGCGCTCGCCACCAAGCCGGCGCTCACCACATTTGATAGCCACTCCTAGCGCAACTGCAGCATCGTGCGCATATACAGGTCGATCAACGCCGGCTTGTCCGCGCGCAGGCAGGCCTGCACGTTCGGCGTGCCTGCGCCTTCGCGGGTGTAGCCCTGCGCATCGACGTCCAGATGCAACGGCGTGGTCGGGCACAGGTCGGGGCGCAGCAGCCAGGCCACCGGCACTGCGTCGAACAAGGTCGGCGTGGCGCTGGCCCAGGGCTGGTCGGTATTGCGCCACTGGTAATACAGCTGGGTGAGCGCATCGGTGAGCCCATCGCCATGTGCAAACAAGGCGATGCGCTCGGGTTCTTCCAGCGTGATCTGGGTGGCGTCCAAGGGCAGCAACACGATCGGCACGCCGGCCGCGAACACCCGCTGCGCCGCCGGCACATCGGCCAGGATGTTGTACTCCGGCGCCGGCGCGCTGGCCGGACGGTAGGCCGACTTGCCGTAGCCGACGCGTACCGACCCGCCCATCGCCACGATACGCTTGAGCTTGGCAAAGCCGGCCGGGTCGCGCTGCTGCGCCACTGCGGCGTCGGTCATCGGCCCCAATACCAGCAAGGTCACCTTGCCAGGGTGCAGGCGCGCCTGCTGCAGGATCATCGCCGCCGCATCCGGCAGCTTGCCGGGCAACTGTCCCCTGGCGGCCCAGCGCGCCTGGCTGAAGGGGATCGCGCTGGTGGTGCGTGCGCCCACCGCCAACGGAATCTCGCTGCGCCCGGCCTGCTGCAACAGGCGCTGCAGCAGTTGCGCACGCAAGCCGGTGTCGCCCCAGGCCGATGCGATGCCCAGCACATGCAGCTGCGGGCTACGCAGCAACAGCCCGAGCGCAAACGCATCGTCGATGTCGTCGCCGATGTCGGTGGAGACCACCAGCAACTCGGAGGACGTCGACGTAGACGTGGGCATTGGCGCCAGCTGCGCGGCAGTGGCGGCAGGCGTCTGCGCCCATGCCACTGCCGACGCACACCACAGCCCCAGCATCCACCACATGTTTCGCCATCTCCGCTGCATGCATCCACTCCTGCGACCATAAAAAAACCGCCGGCATGTTGGCCGGCGGTTCGATAGTGCTACACCACGACGCCGATCAGAAGTTGGCGCGGAACTGCGCACCGACGATGCGCGGGTCGTTGATGAAGCCGGTGAGGTTGTTGAAGTCGATCGCACCGGTCACGCGGATCTGGTTGGTGCAGTTGCGGCAGAACACCGACAACTCGTACGCGCCCGCGCCCCAGTTGTAGCCGATCTTGGCGCCGCCCTCGACCAGCGGCTGGCCGGTGAACTCCTTGGAGTCGTACAGGAAGAAGTTCACTTCGCTGCGGTAGGACCAGTCGGTGTAGAAGAACAGCTCGCCGTCGTTGCCCATCGGGATGCCGTAACGCAGGGTGGCATTGGCCATCCATTTGGCAGCCTGCGGCAGGTCGTTGCCGTCGATGATGGCGTTGCCGGCCGCATTGAGCGGGTCGGTCACGGTGCAGGTGCGGCACACGCCCACCGACAGGGTCGGGTCGTCGATGCGGGTCCAGTTGTAGGCGCCGCCGGCGGTGACGCGCAGGTTCTGGGTGAGCAGCGCTTCGAAGTCGAACTCGGCGCCGCGCGCCTTGGTCTTGTCGGCGTTGAGCAGGCGCACGTCGTTGGAGACGCCGCCCACTGCGGTGAGCTGCTGATTCTTGACGCGGAAATCGTAGATGTCAAAGCTCAGACGCGCGCGGTTGTCGAACAGGTCGGACTTGATGCCGATCTCGAACGAATCCACCGTCTCCGGCTCGGCCACGGTCAGCGGCGCGGTGCCCGAGGGCACGCCGAAGCTGGCGCCGCGGAAGCCGCGTGCGGCACGGGCGTACACGTTGACGTCGTCGTTGATGGCGAAGGTGGCCGCCAGATCGCCGGTGACCTTGGAATTGTCGGTCTCGCCGCTGGACGGCTCGACCAGCGTGACGCGGTCCAGTGCCAGCACGTCGAAGGTCTTCTTGTCGTAGGTGTAGCGGATGCCGGCGCGCAGGTTCAGGCGATCGGTGGCCGCATAGTTCAACGAGCCGAACGCCGCCCACGAGGTGTTGCGCTGGCGGGTCAGCTGGTAGCTGGCCAGATCGCCGCCGCTGAAGGTGTTGTAGGTGTAGTTTTCGCCTTCCACATCGTCGTGGAAGTAGTACAGGCCGGCCTGCCAGTTGAGCGGGCCTTCGTATTGCGATTCGGCACGCAGTTCCTGGCTGTACTGGTCCAGGCTCTTGATGCCGCCGGCGGTTTCCACCGGGAACGGAATCACGCCCGGGCCGGACGGCGGTGCGAACACCGCGCCGAAGCCGCCATCGATATCGCCGCGGCTGTAGTACTTGCCGATGCCTTCGTAGGCAGTGATCGAGTGCAGCGCGATGTCGCCCAGGTCCCAGGTCAGATTGGCGCTGCCGCCGTAGGTCTGCAATTCCTGGTTGTTGGCGCCGTCGATGAAGGACTTCTCTTCGTCGAAGCCGTCCACCAGCTGGTTGGTGCCGGGCTGGATGATGTTGGCGCGGAACAGCCGCGCGGTGCCGTCCAGGTGACGCGCATGCGCGTTGAACAAGGCGCTGAAATCGTCGCTGGCCTGGTACAGCAGCTGCAGGCGCACGGCCGAATCGGTATAGCCTTCCAGATCGCGGCCATCGCGGTTTTCCACCCAGTCGTCGCGGCGCTGGCCCAGCGTGGACAGACGCGCCGCCCAATGGTCGCCCATGGCGATGCTCAGGCCGCTTTCCAGGGTCATGGTGCCGTAGGTGCCGTAGGACAGGCTGGCGTAGCCGTCATTGGCGCCGATGGCCGGCTTGACCGAGTTGAACTTGACCACGCCGGCCGGCGTGTTGCGGCCGAACAGCGTGCCCTGCGGGCCGCGCAGCACTTCCAGGCCTTCCAGATCGAAGATCGGGAAGCCCTTCAGGAATGCGTTTTCCTGCACCACGTCGTCATAGATCAGCGACACCGGCTGCGAGGCATAGGTGTTGAAGGCGGTGTTGCCGTAGCCGCGGATGTACACGCGCGGGAACACACGGCCGTTGGACGATTCGATGTTGAGGCTGGGCGCCTTGCCCGCGAGCACGCGGATATCCGAGCCGCTGGTGGAGATGGCATCCAGGAACTCCGGACGCAGCACCGATGCCGAGACCGGCACGTCCTTGGAATCTTCCGAGCGGCGCTCGACCGTGACCTTGACCGCGTCCAGGCGCACGACACCGTCGTCGCCGGGCGCCTGCTGGGCAGCGGCATGGAGCGGGAGAAGGGAAGCAACGGCAACGGCGAGCGCGCTGATCTTGAGCGACCGGCTGGCGGACATGGGAAGACTCCGAATTCGGTTGGCGGAGCGGCCTGATCTGCATGCCGCGTTGCAACAGAATTAACACGATTTACACAAATTTGGCAGAGCGCGTGCGAAAAAGTTTTCCGAATTCGAAAAGGCGTTCGAATTAATGCAACACGCGCATGCAATTTGTGCGTTGGGGCCTGCCCGGCCTCAGTGGGCGATCAGCCACCCCCGGCCGCATCGACCGGCACCCGCACCCAGCCTTCCATCAGCACCCGCGCACTACGACTCATCAGCGCCTTGGTCACCTGCCACTGGCCGTCCACCAGCTGCGCCACGGCGCCGACGCGCAAGGTTCCGGAGGGATGCCCGAAACGCACCGCAGAACGCGCCGCGCCGCCCGCTGCCAGATTGACCAGGGTGCCGGGCACGGCGGCCGCGGTGCCGATCGCCACCGCGGCGGTGCCCATCATGGCGTGATGCAACTTGCCCATCGACATCGCGCGCACCAGCAGATCGAGTTCGGCAGCGTGCACCGGTTTGCCGCTGGAGGCTGTGTAATCGGCCGGCGGCGCCACGAACGCCACCTTCGGCGTGTGCTGCCGCGTCGCCGCGTCTTCCACCTTCGCAATCAAGCCCATCCGCACCGCGCCGTGCGCACGCAGGGTCTCGAACATCGTCAATGCACGCGGGTCGCCATTGATCGCTTCCTGCAGCTCGGTACCGGTATAGCCCAGGTCGCGCGCGTTGACGAAGATGGTCGGAATGCCGGCATTGATCAGCGTTGCGGCGATCGTGCCCAGGCCGGGAATCTCCAGCTGATCGATCAGCTGGCCGGTGGGGAACATCGCCCCGCCCTCGCCTTCGGCATCGTCGGCCGGGTCGAGAAATTCCAGCTGCACTTCGGCGGCAGGAAAGGTCACCCCATCCAGTTCGAAGTCGCCGGTTTCCTGCACCTGGCCATCGGTCATCGGCACATGCGCCACGATGGTCTTGTCGATATTGGCCTGCCAGATCCGCACCGTTGCCACGCCGTCGCGCGGCACCCGCGCGGCATCGACCAGGCCATTGGCGATCGCAAACGGCCCCACCGCCGCCGACAGGTTGCCGCAGTTGCCGCTCCAGTCCACGAACGCGCTGTCGATGGACACCTGCCCGAACAGATAGTCCACATCGTGCCCGGCACGCGTGCTGGCCGACACGATCACGCTCTTGCTGGTGCTGGAAGTCGCCCCGCCCATGCCATCGATCTGCTTGCCGTAGGGATCGGGGCTGCCGATCACCCGCAGCAGCAACGCATCGCGCGCAGGCCCGGGCTGCTGCGCGGCAGCGGGTAGATCCTGCAGGCGAAAGAACACGCCCTTGCTGGTGCCGCCACGCATATAGGTGGCCGGGATGCGGAGTTGGGGGAGCGGGGTCATGGGAGGGCCGGGATTGGGGATTGGAGAATGGGGATTGGGTGGCAGACCCACGGCAAGGGCCATTGACGCTAGTGCGCTTGCGGTACTGATGTCGCTTTCAACAAATCTCGATTCGCGACTCCCGATTCCCGGCTCTCAAGAAAATCCTGCGCAAATCGTTGCAGCACGCCGCCCGCCTCGTAGATGGACACTTCCTCGGCGGTATCCAGGCGGCAGATGACCGGCACCTGCACCTGCTCGCCGTTGCGCCGATGGATCGACAGCGTCAGCGTGGCGCCCGGCGTGCGCTCGCCGACCACATCGAAGGTTTCGCTACCGTCGATGCCCAGCGTCTTGCGGTCGGTGCCCGGCTTGAACTCCAGCGGCAACACGCCCATGCCGATCAGGTTGGTGCGGTGGATCCGCTCGAAGCCTTCGGCCACGATCACCTCCACCCCGGCCAGACGCACGCCCTTTGCGGCCCAGTCGCGCGAGGAACCCTGCCCGTAATCGGCACCGGCAATGATGATCAGCGGCTGCTTGCGCATCATGTAGGTTTCGATCGCCTCCCACATGCGCAGCACCTGCCCTTCCGGTTCCAGCCGCGTCAGCGAACCGGCGGTGACCTGCCCATCGACCACCGCCATTTCGTTGACCAGCTTGGGGTTGGCGAAGGTGGCGCGCTGCGCGGTGAGGTGATCGCCGCGATGGGTGGCGTAGGAATTGAAGTCTTCCTCCGGCACGCCCATCTGCGCCAGGTATTCGCCTGCCGCGCTACCGGCCAGGATCGCATTCGACGGCGACAGATGGTCGGTGGTGATGTTATCGCCCAGCACCGCCAACGGGCGCAGGCCCTGCAAACTGCGTGCACCGGCGAGCGCGCCTTCCCAGTACGGCGGGCGCCGGATGTAGGTGCTGGCCGGCCGCCAGTCGTACAACGGGCTCACCTGGATGCCCTGCCCCACGCTGCGCTTGAACATCGGGTCGTAGACGCTGCGGAAGTGCTCTGGCTTGACGCTGCGCGCCACCACTGCATCGATCTCCGCATCGCTCGGCCACAGGTCCTTGAGCGTCACCGCCACGCCATCGGCATCGATGCCCAGCACATCCTTTTCGATATCGAAGCGCACCGTGCCGGCGATGGCATAGGCGATCACCAACGGCGGCGATGCCAGAAACGCCTGCTTCGCATACGGATGGATTCGCCCGTCGAAATTGCGGTTACCCGACAACACCGCGGTGGCATACAGATCGCGGTCGATGATCTCCTGCTGGATCGCAGGGTCCAGCGCACCGCTCATGCCATTACAGGTGGTGCAGGCAAACGCGACGATGCCGAAACCCAGTTGTTCCAGCTCGCCCAGCAACCCGGCCTCTTCCAGGTACAACTGCACCGCCTTGGAGCCCGGCGCCAGCGAACTTTTCACCCAGGGCTTGCGCGTCAATCCGCGTGCATTCGCATTGCGCGCCAGCAAGCCCGCGGCAATGACATTGCGCGGGTTGGAGGTATTGGTGCACGAGGTGATTGCGGCGATGATCACCGCGCCATCGGGCATCTGGCCCGGCACGGCATCCCAGACGCCGGCAATGCCGCGCTCGGCCAGCTCGCTGGTGGCCACGCGTTTGTGCGGATTGGATGGCCCGGCCATGTTGCGCACCACGCTCGACAGGTCGAACTGCAGCACACGCTCGTACTGCGCTGTGACCAGGTCATCCGCCCACAGGCCGGTGTGCCGCGCGTAGGTCTCCACCAAGGCGATCTGTGCGTCCTCGCGCCCGGTCAGGCGCAGGTAATCCAGCGTCTGCTGATCGATATAGAACATTGCCGCAGTGGCACCGAATTCCGGCGTCATGTTGGAGATGGTCGCGCGATCGCCGATGGTCAGCGCGCTGGCGCCGGCCCCGTAGAACTCCAGATAGGCACCGACCACACGTTGCTGCCGCAGGAACTCGGTCAGGGCCAGCACGATGTCGGTGGCGGTAATGCCGGGCGCCGGCCGGCCCAGCAGTTCCACACCGATGATGTCGGGCAGGCGCATCCAAGAGGCGCGCCCCAGCATCACGTTTTCCGCTTCCAGCCCGCCCACGCCCACTGCGATCACACCCAGCGCATCCACATGCGGGGTGTGGCTGTCGGTGCCTACGCAGGTATCCGGGAATGCCACGCCATCGAGCGTATAGATCACCGGCGACATCTTCTCCAGATTGATCTGATGCATGATCCCGTTGCCCGGCGGAATCACTTCCATGTTTTCGAATGCGCGCTTGGTCCACTCGATGAAGTGGAAGCGGTCGGCGTTGCGCCGATCTTCCACGCTGCGATTCTTGGCGAAGGCCTGCTTGTCGAAACCGGCGTATTCCACCGCCAGCGAGTGATCGACGATCAACTGCACCGGCACCACCGGGTTGACCTGCGCCGGGTCGCCACCCTGCTCGGCGATCGCATCGCGCAGCCCGGCCAGGTCGACCAGCGCGGTCTGCCCCAGAATGTCATGACAGACCACACGCGCCGGAAACCATGGAAAATCCAGGTCGCGCCTGCGCTCGATCAGCTGGCGCAGGTAGGCCTCCAGCATCTGCGGTTCGGCGCGCCGCACCAGATTCTCCGCGTGCACACGTGCGGTGTACGGCAGCCCTGCGTAGGCGCCGGGTTGCAGCGCATCCACGGCGGCGCGTGCATCGAAGTAGTCCAACGAGGTGCCCGGCAAGGGCTTGCGGTACTGGCTGTTCATGGCTGGCGATATCGAAGCGGGCGGGGGTATTTCGGGATTCGGGATTCGGGATTCGGGATTCGGGAATCGGGGGAATCGGGAATCGGGAATCGGATTCAGGATTTCCGGCGTGTGGGGGGGGGGACTGCCATCTCTCGTTGCGGTTGCCATCGTCTGATCGCCTTCGTTGAGCGAAGGCGATCGGCAGATTAATCCAACCGCTGGCGCGTCCTCAGGAGCGTTGATCCAGCGGTACGAAGACCTGATCTTCCGGGCCGGTGTAATTGGCCGAGGGACGAATGATCTTGCCGTCCATGCGCTGCTCGATGATGTGCGCGCTCCACCCGGCAGTTCGCGCCAGCACGAACAGCGGCGTAAACATCGCCGTCGGCACGCCCATCATGTGGTAGCTGACCGCACTGAACCAATCCAGGTTCGGGAACATCTTCTTGATGTCCCACATCACCGTCTCCAGGCGCTCGGCAATGTCGTACATCTTGCGGCTGCCCTGCTCGTCGGAGAGTTCGCGCGCCACGTCCTTGATGACTTTGTTGCGCGGATCGGACACGGTGTAGACCGGGTGCCCGAAGCCGATCACCACTTCCTTGCGTTCCACACGCGCCTTGATGTCGGCCTCGGCCTCGTCCGGGGTGTCGTAGCGTTTCTGCACCTCGAAGGCCACCTCGTTGGCGCCGCCATGCTTGGGACCGCGCAATGCGCCGATGCCGCCGGCGATGGCGCTGTACATGTCGCTGCCGGTGCCGGCGATCACCCGGCTCGCAAACGTGGAGGCATTGAACTCGTGTTCGGCGTACAGGATCAGGCTGGTATGCATCGCACGCACCCACGAGTCCTTCGGTGCGAACCCGTGCAGCAGATGCAGGAAGTGCCCGCCGATCGAGTCGTCGTCGGTTTCCACCTCGATGCGCTTGCCGTTGTGGCTGTAGTGGTACCAGTACAGCAGCATCGAGCCCAGCGAGGCCATCAGCTTGTCGGCGATATCGCGCGCGCCAGGATGATTGTGATCGTCCTTCTCCGGCTGCAGGCAACCCAGCACCGACACGCCGGTGCGCATCACGTCCATCGGATGCGCCGACGGCGGCAGCTGCTCCAGTGCGGTTTTCACTGCCGCCGGCACGCCGCGCAGCGAACGCAGCTTGGCCTTGTAGCCGCGCAGTTCGCCGTTGTTGGGCAGCTTGCCGTGCACCAGCAGGTAGGCAATTTCCTCGAACTCGCTGGTGGTGGCCAGATCCAGGATGTCGTAGCCGCGGTAATGCAGATCGTTGCCGCTGCGGCCCACCGTGCACAGCGCGGTGTTGCCTGCAGCAGTGCCGGACAGTGCGACGGATTTCTTCGGCTTGAAGCCGGGATTGACGGTGTCGTTCATGCGATGCGCTCCCAAACGGTGTCGTGTTGCGGTGTCACGGATGAAGTGGCCAAACCTGCACGCAGCAAGGCGCGATCATGCGCCTTTGCGTGCAAACAAGGCGTCCAGGCGCTGCTCGTAGCCGTGGTAGCCGATGCGCTCGTACAGCTCTTCGCGCGTCTGCATGGTGTCCAGCACGGCCTGCTGATGGCCATCGCGCCGAATCGCGGTATAGACCGCCTCGGCCGCCTTGTTGGCCGCACGGAATGCCGACAGCGGAAACAGCTGGATCGCCACACCGGCCCGCGCAAGCTGGTCGCGCGTGAACAGCGGTGTCTTGCCGAATTCGGTGATGTTGGCCAGCACCGGCACGCCCACTGCATCGACAAAACGCTTGTAGGTGTCCAGGTCGTACGCGGCTTCGGCAAAGATGCCGTCGGCACCGGCTTCCACGCAGGCGATCGCACGTTCGATCGCCGCATCCACGCCTTCCATCTGGATCGCATCGGTGCGCGCAATCAGGAAGAACGCCGCATCGGTCTTGGCATCGGCCGCCGCTTTGACCCGGTCGACCATCTCGGCCTGGCTGACGATCTCCTTGCCCGGCCGATGCCCGCAACGCTTGGCGCCGACCTGGTCCTCGATATGGCAGCCGGCTGCGCCCGCCTTGATCAGCGACTTGATGGTGCGCTCGATATTGAACGCGCTCGGCCCGAAGCCGGTGTCCACATCCACCAGCAGCGGCAGCTCGCAGACATCGGTGATGCGGCGCACGTCGATCAGCACGTCTTCCAGCGTATTGATGCCCAGGTCCGGCAGCCCCAGCGAACCGGCCGCCACACCGCCGCCAGACAGGTAGATGGCCTGGTAGCCGGCACGCTGCGCCAGCAGCGCATGGTTGGCATTGATCGCGCCGATCACCTGCAGCGGCGATTCGGCAGCCAGCGCAGCGCGGAAGCGCGTGCCGGCGGAAGCGGTGGGTGAGGACGTCATGGCGATTCCAGAGGTGGGATACGGGATTAGGCGCAAATGGCATGCCAACGCCAAGCCATTGATTTCATTCGGCCAGGGCAAACCATTTGTTGCAAACCCGAAACGCAGCGCGCAGCATGCAACATCTTTGCAACGTGGCACCAACGATGCGCAGCCCCAGGTTTACCGAGCCGATGGAGCCCTCTCCACCGGTCGTCTGGACCGTCAGCGTCTCTCGCCTGACCGGCCTGCTGGCCGACGTCATCCCCGAGTTCGACCAGCGCGCGCGCATCGAGCAGGTCAACCTCGGTTTTGCCGAGGCGGTGGAGGTCATCGGCCAGCGCCTGCGCCGCGAGCGCTGCGACGTACTGGTCGCCGGTGGCTCCAATGCCGCCTATCTGCGTAGCCGGCTCGCACTGCCACTGGCGCCGATCCAGGCCACCGGGTTCGATCTGATGGAAGCGCTGGCGCGCGCACGCCGCATCGCACCGCGCATCGGCGTGGTCACCCATGCCACCGACGTGCCCTCGTTCCGCGCCTTCCAGGACAGCTTCGACCTCGACATCGAGCACCGCCGCTTCGTCACCGCCGAAGACGCGCGCGACTGCATTGCCGACCTGCGCGCCAGCGGCATCCAGGTCATCGTCGGCACCGGCATGGCGATCGATTTCGCCGAGCAGGCCGGCCTGCCCGGCGTGCTGCTGTACTCGGCAGATTCGGTCCGCCTGGCGCTCGAACACGCCATCGCGCTGGGTACCGCACCCGGCAACGAGCGCGGCGGCAGCCGCACCGGCACGCGCCGGGTGCGGCGCACCGACGCATTACTTGGCCAAGACGCCGCAATCGCGCATGTGCGCGAGCTGGTGCAGCTGTACGCCCCCCATCCGGGCACCGTATTGATCAGCGGCGAGACCGGCACCGGCAAGGAACTGGTCGCGCGCCAGTTACATGCCGGCAGCCGACGACGCGGCCGTTTCGTCGCCATCAACTGCGGCGCCATCAGCGAATCGCTGCTGGAAGCGGAATTGTTCGGCTACAGCGACGGCGCCTTTACCGGCGCACGCCGCGGCGGCCATGTCGGCCTGATCGAAGCCGCGCAGGACGGCACGCTGTTTCTCGACGAGATCGGCGAACTGCCGATGCCGCTGCAGACACGCCTGTTGCGCGTGCTGGAAGAGCGCGAAGTGCTGCGTGTCGGCGCCACACTGCCGGTCGCCGTCGACATACGCGTCATCGCCGCCAGCCTGCAACCATTGCAGACCCTGGTCGAACAGGGGCGCTTCCGCCGCGACCTTTTTTATCGCCTGGCAGCGTTACGCATCGCCCTGCCGCCGCTACGTCATCGCCCCCACGAGATCGCCTTGTTGCTGGCACATTACTTCCAGCAACTCGGCGCGCTGCCGTCGCCATTGTCTCCAGCAGCGCTGCAGCGGCTGCAACAGCACACCTGGCCGGGCAACGTGCGCGAACTACGCAACTTGGTCGAACGCCTGTGCATCCACTGGAAGGCCCAACCGCACGACAGCCTGGACCTGGATCAATTGCAACGCTGGGCACCCGAGCTGTTCGACATGCGCATTGGCGGCAGCGTGGCGCCCCCCGAACACAGCGATCTTGCAACCTCGCGCATGCAACTCACTGCCGCAGCGGTCCGCGCCGCGCTCGATCGCGCAAACGGCAATCGCGCCCTCGCCGCCCAGGCGCTCGGCGTCTCGCGCACGACGTTGTGGCGCTGGATGCAGGCGCACGCGTCGGCATCGCCTGCTTGAGATGCAGCTGCGGGCTTTGGCTTGCGCGCTCGGGCCGCAAGCGCAGAGGTTGGTCGGCGAGTCGTCAGCACGCAAGACTGGCGGTCGGCGGCGACCGGTCATGCGACACGATCACACGACAGGGTCGGCGCGACGTTGGTGATGCGATCCCGCCGCAGATGCAGCACGCCACCCAGCACTCACCTAGTGAGCGAGCGCGCAGCGATCACTTGACCCGCGTGTATTCGGTATCGCCCGTGCTCAGGTGCCCGGTCGCCTGGTCGATCGCGTAGTTGACGGTGCCATCGGCGTTGGATACCTGCAGCACGCCCTTGTTCAAGATCGCCGGATGATTCCTTGTCTTGACGCCACCGCCCAGCAGCTCCGGCGTGGTGTCGCGAATGATGAAGCTCTCGCCGTTGTGCTCGATGCTGAGCACGTTCTTCTCCGACTTCATGTTGACCCACTTGCCCACGTACTGCTCGCCCACGTCACGGGCACAGCCCGCCAGCAGCATCATTGCAACCAGAGCACTTCCAAGCAGCGCCTTCATCGCCACTCCTTCTTCAACGCGGGGGATTGCAGGATGGCGATTCGTTCCCGAGCCTGCAACAAGCAGGCACAACCGGATGAACACGGCTGTCAGCGACTTGAACAAATCACTGAATCAACAGGCCATGCACTCGACTCGCACGGATGTCGGCGACAACGACGATTCGACGGCATCGGCCACGTCCATACCAGCACTTCAACCGAGCCAGGTGCCCAGGCTTTGCAGGACACTGCAGGACAACAAAAAAGCCGGCCCATGGCCGGCTCTTCTCTCGCGCTTAAACCCCTTGCTGTTGCTGGGTTTCGATGGTGGGCGGTACAAGGTTCGAACTTGTGACCCTTGCCGTGTGAAGGCAATGCTCTACCGCTGAGCTAACCGCCCGATGACGCGAGCCGCACATTATAGGGCAGCTGCGGCGATCGTCAACAGGTTCATCCACTGCCATGATGATGCGGTCGAAAACGCCGCGTTCCGGTGACCGGGCGCGGCATTCGCGCTAGCTGGCAGCGATGACGCGGCGATCGATTCGGCGCCGTTCAAACGCCCGATGCGCAGCTTCGATGCCCCGCGTCCAACACGGTTGCGATCGCGCGCACCCGCACCCCGCCTCACATCGTATGCGTCGGCTTGTCCGAGGTCGTCAGGCCCGCCAGCAACATCTCGATCTTGTTGCGCACGCCCTCGCCTTCCGGGCCGTCCGGGAACTGCACGCCGATGCCGGCGGCGCGGTTGCCCTGCGCGCCAGCGGGGGTGGTCCAGACCACCTTGCCGGCCACCGGCAGGCGTTCGCTGGAGTCCGGCAGGGTCAGCAGCAGGAAGACTTCGTCGCCGAGCATGTAGCGCTTGGGCGTGGGTACGAAGATGCCGCCGCCTTTCACGAACGGCATGTAGGCGCTGTAGAGCGCCGGCTTGTCCTTCAACGCCAGCGACAAGATGCCCTGGCGTGCATTCATTGCACTCATCGAGTTCCCCTAGAACGTGCCGGACGCTCTCCCTCGCGCCAGGCCAGCAACAATTCCGTCACCGCCAGATCGGCGCGGACGGTGGTGCGCAGCAGGTCGCGGGTGCGATTGGCGGCGTCGAACCAGGTCGCCAGCTTGTGCAACCGCGATGGATCGGTCAAGCCGGCCGATGCCTGTGCCAGCGCAAGGTCTGCCGCGTGGCGCAGACGTTGGTCGGCCTGGCCGTCGTTGGTCCAGCGCTGCGCGATATCCACTGCGCTGGCGCGCCCGGCGGCGATCTGCTCCAGGTCCTGCGCCACCGCGCGGCGCACCGCCAGGCCATCCTCGCGCAGCCACTGCGCCGCAAGCCCCGGATGACCGCGTGCGGCATCCAGCGCTTCCTGTGCAGCCCGTTCGTCGACACCTTGCGACAGCAGCCAGGCCAGCGCCTCGTGCGCGGGCGGCAGCTTGAATTCCAGACGCTGGCAGCGGCTGCGGATGGTTGCCGGCAGGCGCGCCGGCTGCGCGCTGATCAACCACAGGTAGCGCCCCGGCGAGGGTTCTTCCAGCGTCTTGAGCAAGGCGTTGCAGGCGGCGCGATTGATCGCATCGGCCGGGTCGACGATCACGATCTGGGCAATGCCGTATTGCGGGGTCAGCGACAGCTTTTGCGAAATCTCGCGTACCTGCTCGATCACGATCTCGGTGCGCAGCTTGTCGCCAGTGCGGTTGGGAATGAACGAGATCAGCTGCAGGTCCGGGTGGGTTCCAGCGGCGATCAGCTGCCGGCTGCGCTGCGCCAGCGCCGGGTCCGGCGAGCTGGCCAGCACATGCTCGGCCAGCGCCAGCGCCACCGCACGCTTGCCCAGGCCATCCGGCCCGCAGATCAGCAGGCCGTGCCCGAGCCGGCCGGCGTCCAGTGCCGCTAGCGTCTGGTCGTAGGCGCGCTGCTGCCAGGGTGAAAACGCAGTGGTCATGGAGTGGGCTCCGATTGCGGCAGGCGACGGCGCTGCAGGTAACGCGCCACCGCGGCATTGTGTTCGGCCAGGGTGGCCGAGAACGCATGCGCGCCGGTGCCATCGCCGACCGCCACGAAGTACAGGGCGTTCCCCGGCGCCGGACGCACCGCCGCCAGCAAGGCCTCACGGCCGGGCATGGCGATCGGCGTCGGGGTCAGGCCGGTACGCGTGTAGGTGTTGTACGGCGTATCGGTGGTCAGGTCGCGGCGGCGGATATTGCCGTCGTAACTGCTGCCGATGCCGTAGATCACGGTAGGGTCGGTCTGCAGCTTCATACCCAGTTGCAGGCGGCGCAGGAACACGCCGGCAATCAACGGGCGCTCCGAGCCCAGCGCGGTTTCCTTTTCGATGATCGAGGCCAGGATCAAGGCCTGTTCCGGCGAGCCGAGCGGCAGATCCGGCGCGCGCTGCTCCCAGGCCTGCGCCAGCGCCTTGTCCATGGCCAGGTGGGCACGCTTGAGCACGTCCAGATCGCTGTCGCCGCGCTGGTAGAGATAGGTTTCCGGCAGGAAGCGCCCCTCCGGGTGCTGGTTGGCGAACCCCAGCCGCGCCATCAACGCCGCATCGTCCAGCGCAGCGATGGATTGCTGCAGCGGCGTGGCGGTGGCGATCGCGGCGCGCAGCTGGCGGAAGTTCCAGCCTTCCACGATGGTGAAGCGGTACTGGATCACCCGGCCCTGGCGCATGCGTTCGAGCAGCTCGCGCGGCGACAGCGCCGGCGCCAGCGCGTATTCGCCCACCTTGAGCTTGCCGGCCGCATCGACCTGGCGCGCGAGCAACTGCCATTCCAGATCGGTGCCCTGCGCCACGCCGGCGGCGCGCAATTTGCGCAACGTGGCCTTGAGCGAATCGCCGGGCGCGATCACCACGCTGGGCGCGCTCGCGCTCACCGGTGTCCCGGCAAAGTGCAGGTAATGCCGCCACGCCACCAGCCCCGCAATGGCCAGCAGCGCCACGAGCAACAGAGCCGTGCCCAGCACAGCCAGACATCCACGTTTGCCAGTCACCGCCACACGCACCTCGTCATTGCCCCAGCGCCGCGCAGGATACCGCGCGCCGGTGATGTCCCGTTGAAGCGCTCATGCCTGGTCCAAGGCGCGCAGCACGCCGCGCGCCTTGGCGCGGGTCTCGTCCAGTTCGCGCTGCGGGTCCGAATCCACCACGATCCCGGCGCCGGTGCGGAAATGCACCTGCTCCCCGGCCACCTCGGCGGTGCGGATCAGGATGTTCAGATCCATGTCGCCGTCGCGATTGAGCCAGCCGAATGCGCCGGTATAGGCGCCCCGCGCGGTGCGTTCGAGCTCGGCGATGATCTGCATGCAGCGCACCTTCGGGCAACCGGTGATGGTGCCGCCGGGAAACACCGCGGCGATCGCCTCGCCCGGAGTGACGTCGGCGCGCAGACGGCCGCGTACATTGCTGACGATGTGGTGCACGTGCGCGTAGCTTTCCACGCCCATCAGCTCGTCCACCTCCACCGTGCCGGGCGCGCAGATGCGTCCCAGGTCGTTGCGCTCCAGGTCGATCAGCATGACGTGCTCGGCGCGCTCCTTCGGATGGCCGACCAGCTCGCGGATGCGTGCGGCATCGTCGTCGCCAACAAAGCGCGCGCGCGTGCCGGCGATCGGGCGCGTCTGCACCACATCGCCCTGCACCGACACCAGCCGCTCCGGCGAGGAACTCACCACCGCGCGTCCTGCCGCAACAAACAGGCCGGCAAACGGCGCGGGATTGGCCGCGCGCAGGCGCGCATGCAACGCCGCCGGATCGACCGCCGCAGCGAACCTCGCATGCCAGGCGCGCGAGATATTGGCCTGGAACACATCGCCGGCGCGCAGATAATCGAGCACGCGCTCCACTGCATCGGTGAAGCGCTCCGGCGCGTCCTCATCGACAGCCAGCGGCCCGACCCAGCCGGGCAATGGTGGCAATGCGGCGCAGGCGGCGATGTCCTCGACGATGCGGGTCAGCAGATCCTCGCGGTCCGGCTCGGCCAGCGCGATGCAGCGGCCTTGTACCCGGTCGCGCAGCACCGCGGCGGGCGCACGCAAGGCCAGTGCGCTCGGCAGGCCATCGCTGCGCGTGGGCAACTGCAGAATCGGTTCGACCTGCGCGGCCAGTTCGTAGTCCAGCAATACCGCCCAGCCACCGCGAAACGGCCAGGGGCTGGTCGCATCGTGCGGCACGCGCTCGGCCTGCCAGGCCGCATCCAATGCCTGCAGAAAGCCGCCGTCCAGCACGCGTCCATCGCCGTCGCGCGTGCGCCCATCGGCATCCAGCCGCAGGCGTGCGCCGTCTGCAAGCAGCAGCACATCCCAGCGACCGTGCGCGGTGCCGGAGGCGGTGGATTCGAGCAGTGCCGGATACCGCTGCGGCGCCAGCCGATGCAGCGCCAGCAGGTCGATGTCGGCGTGCAGGGGTCTGGTGAGCGTCATCGGCCGGTTGGGCGTGGGGTGCTAAGAGGCGCCGCCCTGCGAGAGAGGCAGGGCACACATGAAGAGAAGGATCAGCTCGCGGAGCGACGTTCGGCCGCGTACACGCCCTGCCCGACCGCCGTAACCTGCGTGCGGCGTGTACCGCGAAGCATTGTTCGCGGTACACCAACGCCGGGACGTCAGACGCGCTTGAACACCAGCGTGCCGTTGGTGCCGCCAAAGCCGAAGCCGTTGGACATCACCGCATCCACCTGCACCTCGCGCGCCACGTTCGGCACGTAATCCAGGTCGCAGCCTTCGCTGGGCTCTTCCAGATTGATGGTCGGCGGAATGATGCCGGTATGCAGCGCCATCACCGAGAAGATCGCTTCCACGCCGCCGGCCGCGCCGAGCAGGTGGCCGGTCATCGACTTGGTCGAGCTGACCATGGTCTTGTAGGCGTGGTCGCCCAGCGCGCGCTTCATCGCCAGGGTTTCGGCCAGATCGCCCAGCGGCGTGGAGGTGCCGTGCGCGTTGAGGTAGCCGATCTGCTCGGGATTGAGCTTGGCATCGCGCATCGCCGCGGCCATGCTGCGCGCCGCACCCTCGCCATCTTCGCTGGGTGCAGTCATGTGGAAGGCGTCGGAGCTGGCGCCGAAGCCGACCAGTTCTGCATAGATGCGTGCGCCACGCGCCTTGGCGTGTTCGTACTCTTCCAGCACCAGCACGCCGGCACCGTCGCCCAGCACGAAGCCATCGCGCTGCTTGTCCCACGGACGCGAGGCGCCGGTCGGGTCGTCGTTGCGGGTGGACATGGCCTTCATCGCGCAGAAGCCGCCCACCGAACTCGGCGAGGAGCCGCGCTCGGCGCCGCCGGCCAGCATCACATCGGCGTCGCCATGCTGGATCATGCGCATCGCGGTGCCGATCGAATGGTTGGAGGTGGCGCAGGCCGATACGGCCGAGAAGGTCGGGCCTTTCAGGCCCTTGATCAGGCTGACCTGGCCCGGCAGCATGTTGATGATGGTGCTGGGCACATAGAACGGCGAAATCTTTCGCGCGCCGCCCTCATGGAATTTGATGGTCTGCTCTTCGATACCGAGCAGCCCGCCGATGCCGGAGCCGAGAATGGCGCCAACGCGTTCGGCATTGCTTTCGTCGATTTCCAGGCCGGAGTCGTCCAGCGCCATGAACGAGGCACCGACACCGTAATGGATGAACGAATCCATCTTCTTGACGTCCTTGGCGGACACAAAAAGCGTGGGGTCGAAATTCTTGATCTCGCCGGCGATCTTTGTGGTGAACTGCGAGGCATCGATCTGCGTGATCGGGCCGATGCCTGAGCGCCCGTGGATGATTCCATCCCAGCTGGTGGCCAGATCATTGCCCAGCGGCGACACCATGCCCATGCCGGTAACGACAACACGACGACTCATTGCAGATCTCCTCACCACGGAACGGACGGTGCTTGCGGTTTGCGGATGACGCTTGAAAAACACAGGGCCGCATCAGCGGCCCCATGGAATGTCTGACGCAGCAGCGGCTTGACGCACGCCACCGCCGTCAGGAACAACGCATCAGCTCTTGACGTGAGCCTTGACGTAATCGATCGCCTGCTGGACCGAGGTGATCTTCTCAGCCTCTTCGTCCGGGATCTCGCACTCGAACTCTTCTTCCAGCGCCATCACCAGCTCGACGGTGTCCAGCGAGTCGGCACCCAGGTCATCGACGAACGATGCGCTGGTGGTGACTTCCTCTTCCTTGACGCCGAGTTGTTCGACGACGATTTTCTTGACGCGTTCTTCGATGGTGCTCATTGGGGATATCGCTCCAGATGGAGTAGTGGTGGTACGAAAAAAACGCCATCGGGCTGCGATGGCCGCGTTGGATAGTGTAGTGGAAGCGACCGAGCCTTGCATTGCATCACAACTCCCGGCCGATCAGCCACTTAGCGCCTCCCGGCGCCGCACGCTCACGGCATGTACATGCCGCCGTTGACGTGCAGGGTCTCACCGGTGATGTAACCGGCGCTCGGGCCGGCCAGGAACGCCACCGCGTTGGCGATGTCTTCCGGCGCGCCCAGATGCCCGAGCGCGATCTGCTGCAGCAGGGCGGCCTTGGCCTCCTCCGGCAGCGCCTTGGTCATGTCGGTATCGATGAAGCCGGGCGCCACCACATTCACGGTGACCCCGCGCGAGCCGATTTCCTTGGCCAGCGACTTGGAGAACGCGATGATGCCGGCCTTGGCCGCAGCGTAGTTGGTCTGGCCGGGGTTGCCGGTCACACCCACCACCGAGGCGATGTTGACGATGCGGCCCTTGCGCGCCTTCATCATGCCGCGCATCACCGCCTTGGAGGTGCGGAACACGCTGGTCAGGTTGGTGTCGATGATCGCCTGCCAGTCGTCGTCCTTCATCCGCATCAACAGGTTGTCGCGGGTGATGCCGGCGTTGTTGACCAGGATCGAGATCGCGCCGAACTCCTTGCCGATCGCATCGATCAGGCCATCGACCGCCGCAGCGTCGGTGACGTTGAGCTCGCGGCCGTGGCCGCCCTGGTCAGCCAGGCGCGCGCCGATCGCCGCAGCGCCGGAGGCCGAGGTCGCGGTGCCGATCACGGTGGCGCCCTGGGCGGCCAGCGTATCGGCGATGGCCGCGCCGATGCCGCGACTGGCACCGGTGACGAGGGCGATCTCGCCCTGCAGAGGCTTGCTCATGAATGCTGTTCCTCGAGTGGGGAGCCCGCGACCGCAGCCGCGAACGGTGAGGGCTGCCGGCAGCGCCGGCAGGTGCGTCGAATCAGTGCGTCCACGCCTCGAGCGCGCCGGCGTAATCGGCAGGCGTGGCCAGCGGACGGGCGTCCAAGCTCTTGTCGATGCGCTTGATCAGCCCGCTCAGCACCTTGCCGGGGCCGCATTCGGCGACCCGGGTGATGCCCTGGGCGGCCAGCGCCTGCACGCAGCCGGTCCACTGCACCGGCAGGTACAACTGCTCGGCCAGCGCCTGGCGGATCGCGTCGCTGCCGGTGTGCACGCGCGCATCGACGTTCTGCACCACCGGAATCTGCGGCGCGTGCCAGCTCAGTCCGGCCATCGCTTCGGCGAGCTGGTTGGCGGCATCGCGCATCAACGGGGTATGCGATGGCACGCTCACCGCTAGCTTGACCGCCTTGCGCACGCCGCGCTCGGCCAGCAGAGCCAGCGCGCGATCCACCGCCGCCGCATCGCCGCCGATCACGATCTGACCGGGCGAGTTGAAATTGGCCGGCACCACCACCTGGCTGCCGGCCGCCTCGGCACAGACCTCCAGCACCAGCGCATCCTCGGCGCCCAGCACAGCCGCCATCGCGCCGACACCGGCCGGCGCGGCGGCCTGCATGAACTGGCCGCGCAGCCGCACCAGGTGCGCACCGTCGTGCAGCGACAGGGCGCCGGCAGCGACCAGCGCGGTGTATTCGCCCAGGCTGTGCCCGGCCAGGACCGCCGGGCGCTGCCCGCGCTGCGCATTCCACAGCCGCCACACCGCCACGCCGGCGGCCAGCAAGGCCGGCTGGGTGTATTCGGTGCGGTTGAGCATCTCTTCCGGGCCGCCCTGGGACAGCGCCCACAGGTCGACGCCAGCGCCTTCGGAGGCTTCGGCGAAGGTTTCGCGGATCTGCGGATGCAGCTCGGACAGTTCGGCCAGCATGCCCAGGGACTGCGAGCCCTGGCCGGGGAACACGAAGGCGAGAGTGGATTCGGTCACGCGTTGCTGCCTACAAAAATCGAGCCGGGATGATACGTGCGAAATCGCCCCGGCGTCTGTACTGCCGCGTATGCAAGGCCCGTCCGGCGCGACCGCCGGCGCACTTACAGCAAGGCGTTGAGCAGGTCCATTTCGCCATCGGCGAGCCAGTCCACGCACATCACCAGTACCAGCACCACGGCCAGGGAGGTCGCCGCGTGGATGGCCAGGATGGCGCGCGCCAGCGCCCCGGCCGAGCGCCCCAGGCGACCGGTGAGCTGCGCAAACCGCTGCAGGCGCCCGGTCACCACGTGCGCATGCGCCGCCACCGCCGGGCCGGCCGCATCGAAGGCGCCCGTCATCAACCGCTGCAGCACCTCGCGGCGGCCACGGTAGTACTTGGCCACGCCGTAGCCGAACACCAGCCAGTCGCGCGCCTGGGCCTGGGCCAGGTCCATCACTTCCAGCGGGTCTTCTTCGAAATCGATGAAGCCGACCGCCTGCCCGTCGAAGGTCATGTTGCGCGGAAGCGGCTGGCCGAAATACGCGCCATCGCGATGGGCAGCGGCAATGGCCGCCACCGCCAGCGCGATCAGGCGGTCGCGCTCGGGCGCGTCGGCCTCGCGCAGGCAGCTGGCAAAGGAACGGCCGTTGTCGCTGAGCACCAGGGCTGCCTGCCCGCAACCGACCACGCGCGGCACATTCACCGCCTGCGCCTGCAGTTCACCGAGCCGGCGCGCTTCCAGATCGCGCGCGGCATCGCCGCCACGGTGCGGCGGTGGACGCAAGGCGTCCAGGCCCCAGCGGCGGGCGACGAAGTTGAGTGCTCCGAGCGAGACCGCCCGGCTGTCGCGGCGGTACTGCTTCAGCCAGACGCGCTGTCCGGCGATGATGATGGGTTCTGCCATAACGGGTCCGTCCCTGACGCTGTCAGGCATCGCCGGCGGACGCGGCGCTGCCTGCGGAACTCAGTAGCGCAGCAGCGCCGAGCCCCAGGTAAATCCACCACCGAACGCTTCCAGCAGCAGCAATTGACCCCGCTGCACGCGGCCGGAGCGGACCGCTTCGTCCAGTGCCAGCGGCACCGAGGCCGAGGAGGTATTGCCGTGGCGATCCACGGTGACGACCACCTGCTCCATCGGCAGATCCAGCCGCTTGGCGGTGGCTTCGATGATGCGCAGGTTGGCCTGGTGTGGAATCAACCAGTCCAGGTCGTGTTTGTCGTAGCCATTGGCGGCCAGGGTCTCGTCGACCACCGAATCCAGCGCCTTGACCGCGTACTTGAACACGTCGTTGCCCTTCATCAGCAACGCGCCGCCGCCGTTCTTGCCTTCACCGAAGCCCACCGACACGCCGACCGGATCCCACAGCAACTCTTTCTTGCTGCCATCGGCATGCAGATGGGTGCTGAGGATGCCGGTGTCTTCGTCGGCCTTGAGCACGACCGCGCCAGCGCCATCGCCGAACAGCACGCAGGTGGTGCGGTCGGTCCAGTCGACGATGCGGGTCAGGGTTTCGGCGCCCACCACCAGCACGGTCTTGGCGTCGCCGCTGCGCACGAACTTGTCGGCCACGCTGAGCGCGTAGACAAAGCCCGAGCAGGCGGCGTTGACGTCCATCGCGCCACACCCGACATTGCCCAGCCGCGCCTGCAACAGGCAGGCAGTGGACGGGAAGATCAGGTCCGGAGTGGTGGTGCCGACGACGATCAGATCGAGCTCGTCGGCGGTGACGCCGGCCGCTTCCATCGCCTTCAGCGAGGCGAAATACGCCAGGTCGCTGGTGGTCTGGTCGTCGGCGACGATGTGACGCTCACGGATACCAGTGCGCGAGAAGATCCATTCATCGCTGGTGTCGACGATCTTGGACATGTCGTCGTTGGTCAACACCTTTTCGGGCAAATAGCTACCCGTGCCCGCGATCCTGGAATAGATCCGCTTGCTCATACTGTTCCCTGTTGCAAGAGCCGCGGTGGTCGGCGGCTCCGGAAGAAGCGAGGGTCACCCGGCAGCGTCGAACGCGCCGGGTGCCACGAATCAATCTTCTTGGACGGCCGACGACTTGGTCGCAATCACCTTCTTGCCACGGTAGTAACCGTCAGCGGTGATGTGGTGGCGCAGATGGATCTCGCCGCTGGTCGGATCGGTCGACAGCTGCTTGGCGGTCAGGGCATCGTGCGAACGACGCTGGCCGCGACGCGACGGGGTAACTCGGGATTTCTGCACAGCCATGGGATTGCTCCAACTTAAGTTCGATAACTTGTCTGTCGAGTCGAACAGGACGCTTCACGCCCGCGCCGACCTGTCTTTCCGCCCTTCACAGCGGCGGTTACTGTTTTTTGAACGCTGCCAGCGCCGCGAACGGACTGGCCTTGTCTTGCTCTTCCTGGGTCGGAACCCACTCGGCCTCGACGGCTTCGCTGCCCGGCGCCATCGGCACCACCGGTATCGACAGGACAAGTTCGTCCTCGACCAGATCCGCGGCCCGCAGCATGCCATCTTCCGGCACCAGCAAGGCCTCGTACTCGGCCGGCAACGCAGCTTCGTCGGCTTCGTCACGGATCAAACCAAGACGCTGTCTGATTTGCACCGGATACAGAAAACGCTGCAGGCTGCGCTGGCAGGCCAGCGGAAGCTCGACATCGACACTGAGTTCGACATAGGCGACCTTCAACAGGTCGTCATGATCGAATTGGAGCGAATAGACACACTCGCCCTCGGTATCGACCAAGCTCCCTTGCAGGCGGGTCATCGCAGAGAGCGGGATGCGGCCATCGAAGCGCCTGCGCGCTACGACCATCCGCCAAGCATCCAGCATTTCGGGTACGTTCGCGGACATAAGCCGCAGAATGTTAAAGACCCGCCGACGCCCTGTCAAATACCCCTATTCACGCGCCTCGCAAGGCGCCAACGCTGGCAGACTTCCCTGCCCGTCCTGTGCAGCGCCCCATGATGCCACGCCTGATTCTTGCCTCCACCTCTGTCTATCGACGCGAGCTGCTCGGCCGGCTGCGCCTGGAGTTCAGCACCGCCCGGCCGGAGGTCGACGAGCAGGCGCAGCCTGGGGAGCGCCCGGACGCGCTGGCCAGCCGGCTGGCTGCCGAAAAGGCAGCAGCGGTGGCTGCGCAGGCGCCCGACGCCTGGGTGATCGGTTCGGACCAGGTCGCCGACCTGGATGGCCTGGCCCTGGGCAAACCAGGCACGCTGGAGCGGGCGCATGCGCAGCTGACCGCGATGTCCGGCCGCGTGGTGCGCTTCCATACGGCAGTGAGCCTGGTCGGCCCTGGCCGCACCGCGCACGCGCTGGACCTGACCGAGGTGCAGCTGCGCCCGCTGATGCCCGCCGAAATCGACCGCTACCTGGCCGCCGAGCCAGCGCTGGATTGCGCCGGCAGCTTCAAGTGCGAGGGCTTCGGGATCAGCCTGTTCGACGCCATTCGCTCGCAGGACCCCACTGCCCTGGTCGGTCTGCCGCTGATCGCGCTGGCACGGCTGCTGCGCCAGGCGGGGTTCGAGATTCCGTAAGAATTGCCGTGCGACCAGGAGTGAAGGCCGCGCACGCACGGAAAAGATCGGGCACAAGCAAAACTCCCCAATCTCGAATCTCGAATCTCGAATCCCCAATCCCCAATCCCTGCACCAGGCACGCAGCCCTAACCGGGCCGAGTCAACTCACAGAACTGATACGGATAATCAGCCTGCCCCACGCGCGAGGACAGCGTGCGGCAGCGTGCAGGGTCCAGCGTCAGCCCGTACGCGGCCAGGCGCTGCTGCGCGGCCTCGCGCACGGCACGGTCGGCGGCGGCGATGTCCAGCGCCCTACCCTTGGCAATGTTGAGCACGCAGCGGCCCGGCTGCGATGCATCCAGTTCGGCACGCAGGCCGCGCGCGATCAACCAGCGCAGGCGCGTGCATTGCGGTTGCACGCTCCAGCCCAGTTGCTGCGCCCAGCGATTCATCCGGTCGATCCGCAGCTGCTGCTTGTCGCGCGCCGCGCCCAGCACGGCGTAGAGCTGCGGCCGCCCGGCAATCAGCGTGCGCACGCGCTGCCGGTACTGGTCGGTCTCGGCGATATTCGTCGCCACACCGATGTAACGCGCCTGCCGCGGAAGCAGCGGCACCCGCCAGGATTGCGGCTCGTCGCCGACCAGCAACACCGTGGAGGCGGCAGGTTCGCCCATCGCCGGTTGCTGCACCTGGAAGCTGTCGCGTGCCCAGGCTTCATGCCCCCAATCCTTCCACCCGACCACCGCGACCAGGGCACATAGCCCGATCAACCAGGCCGCCTTGCGATCGGCGCGTGCGGCAAATGCGTGCCGGCACACGATCCAGAGCACCAGCGGCGCAAGTAGCTCCAGCACCACCAGATAGCGATGAATGCTGAAAATGGCCTGCCACAGCGCGTACGCAACGCCGAAGAACACCAGCAGGACCACGGCCGAGCGATCCAGCCCGACCTGTCGCACGGGCCGGCGCAGCAACCTGCGCCCTGCAGCGACCAGCGTCACCGCATACAGCACCGCCCAACCGGCCTGCACCAGACCGAGATCGCCGATCCGCTGCGGCTTGAAGGTAAACAGCAGTGGCCAGATCAGCTGCTCGCCGAGATTGCGCGGCAACCACCGCACATCGGCGATCGACACCGGCTGCGCCAGCGGCGATTTGAAGACTCCGTTGAACTGCGGAAACAGCGGATTGCCCAGGTGTTGCCAGACCTGCCAATACCAGGGCCCGGCCACCAGCACCAACACCAGCGCCGCAATGCCGGAAAGCACACCAAGGCCCAGCACGCGGGAGCGCAGGCGCCCGCCATCGCACAGGACCGCTGGCACCAGCGCCAACGCGTAGAGCGCATTGGTGAGCTTGAGCGAGACGGCCAGGCCGATCAGTGCGCCGGCGATGGCCCATCGATGCACCGCATGCGCGCCCTGCCGCGCCCGCGCCTGCGCCGACAACACCAGCGCCAGCGCCGCCAGCACCGGGATCGCGCTGGCGGTGTCGCCCATGGTGCCGCCGAGCTCGGACAGAAACACCGCGCTGCACATGCCGGCCACTGCAAGCAGCGGTGCCCACTGCGCGCGCCGCGTTTGCCCGGCCAATACGCGCCATGCCAATGCCGCCACCGGAACGAACACCAGCGCATGCAAGCCGCCCAGCAGCAGCCCGGCCACCGGCCCGGGAAGCTGCAGCATCAGCCAGGCATGCAGCACATCGAGTAATGGGCTGAAGTAACTCTGCATCTGCGCCGGCGCCAGATCCACGCCCAGCCGGTCGTGTGCCCAGGCGTCGCCGATGTAGAGGTGGTAGTTGCGCAGGTCCCAGTTGGCGTCCTGGCCGAGCCCAAGCGAGAGCAGCGCACCCAGCAGCACGACCGCCGTCACCGCCGCGGCGATCTGGCGTGGTGAATGAAAGCCGAAATGGCGATCGGCCCAGCCCAACAGCCGCTGCCGCCGACCCACCGGCGTCGATGTCGCGATGGCTGCCATCAGCGGGCGGCTCCAGGTGCACGCGCAGCGACAACAGTGGCGACGCCCGGCTCGGCCAGATACGCCAGATGCTTGGCCTCGACGCGTCCGCGCGTGACCGTATCCAGGATCAGCCCGCACGCCAGCAACAGGAAACCCAGCAGCATCAGCGCCACGCATAGGATCGCCGTGGGAAACCGCGGCACCAGCCCGGTCTGGAAATAGGTTTCGAACAATGGAATCGCCAGCACGATCGACAACGTGGCGCTAAGCACAAAGCCGATGGAGAAGAACAACAACGGCCGCTCGGCCTTGAACAACTTGGCGATGGTGGTGAGGATACGCCAGCCATCGCGCCAGGTATTCAATTTGCTTTGCGAGCCCTCCGGGCGCACACCGTAGGCGGTTTCGACCTCGGCCACCGGCATGCGCAACTGCAATGCGTGCACGGCCAGTTCGGTTTCGGTTTCGAATCCCTGCGCATGCGCAGCGAAGGATTTGACGTAGCGCCGCGAGAACACCCGATAGCCGGACAGCATGTCGTCGAAACTGCGGCCGAACAGCAGCCCCGCGCACCGCGTCAGCAACACGTTGCCGACGCGATGACCGGGCCGATACGCGGCCTGCTGCTGATCGCGGCGCGCGCCGACCACCATGTCCAGGCCTTCGTCGATCAGCTTGCGCACCAGCGCCGGTGCGGCGGCCGCATCGTAAGTCGCATCGCCATCGACCAGCACATAGATGTCCGCTTCCACATCGGCAAATCCACGCCGCACCACATTGCCCTTGCCCTGCAGCGCCACGCGGCACACCTGCGCGCCGGCCGCCGCGGCGATCGTCGCGGTGGCATCGCTGGAATTGTTGTCCAGCACATGGATTGCCGCGCCCGGCAAGGCAGCAGCAAACGCAGCGACCACCGAGGCGACCGTCGCCGCCTCGTTATGGCAGGGCACCAGCACGGCGATTCGGATCCCGGGCACAGGCACGGGAGGGACAACAGTCATGGCGTCGGTCATTGCGTGATCTAAGGTGCGGAAACGGTGATGGGCTGTTCCCACCAGTCCTCGACGCTGCCGTCGTGGCCATGCAGGCGTAGTCCCAGCCAATGCGTGCCCGGCGGCAGCGCATGCGTATCGAAGGTGGCGTTGAAACCGACGTTGGGGTGCTGCGGGTCGGTGGAGATCTTCCAGTACGGGCGCACATCCAGTGGCGTGCCGTACTCGGCCTGCGCGACCGGGCGCCCGTCCAGCAGCAGCTCCACCTGCGACAGCCCGACGCCGTCCTTGAATGCCCAGCCGCGCACCTGCACCCGCCCGGCCACGCGCACGTCCGGCAGCGGCGTATCGATCCAGGCCATCGCCGGAGCGATGCACGGCCCGGGCTGGCGTTGCGCCGGCAGCGCGAACAGCAGGAAGCGCTGGTAACCGTGATCGGTGGACACCACGGTAGGCGGCGGCAGCGGCCCGACCATCTCGCAGATGTCGTGGTAGCGCTTCAACAGGTCGCGGTAGCGCTGATCGCTGGGCGAGAGCACCAGCAGCCGCGGCCCGGCGCGCGTGCCATCGCTGAGCAGCCCCCACTGCTGCAGCTGGGCACTGCGCCCGTGCTTGTCGTTCAACTCCGCGCGCAGCACTTCCACGTTGGCATCGTGCAGTTGAAAGCCCAGCTCGGCACCGACCTTGAAGTTTTCCGCCAGCACGCGCGTGCCCGGCGGCATCTGCGCAAGCCGGAGCTCGACCGTGCGCGCCAGATCCTTCCATCCGGCAAAGTTGCGCGGATAGTATTTTTCGCCGGCCGCATGCGCGCGAATCGAGGGCACCGACACGGCCAGGTAATAGCCGTACGCACCCAGGGTGCCGAGCAGCGCAATCGCCCAGGCCGCGCGACGCAGCGTATGCGGCCAACGCATCAGGATCACCGGCACCGCCACCAGCAAGGCCAGGTAGCCCGGCAGCGGCCAGTGGAAGCTGATCCGCTCGGCATCGCTGAAGAAGCCGAGCACGAAGATCGCCACGGTCGAAATCCCGCCCAGCAGGCCGAAATACCGCCATTGCGCACGCGAACCGCCACCGGCGCGCGTGCCGGCCAGGCCGACCTTGAGCATCGCCCAGGCCAGCAGCGGGGTCACCAGCACCGCCTGTATCAGCAAGAACCACAGCCCGGTGATCTGAAAGCGCCAGGGATGCCGGTCGACCAGTTGGAAGCGCAGCCCGGCCTCGTCATGCTCGGTATTCCAGAACAGCAGCGGCAGCCAGCTCACCGCACCCACCGTCAGCGCCATCCAGATGCGCGGGTCGCGCATGACCGCGCGCCCCTGCGGAATGCACAGCAGCGCGATGCAGCCCACCCCGATCACCCCGGCAAAGCGGTAATGACTGAGCGCGCCGATCACCAGGCCGATGGCGAGCTCGAGCGCACTGGTGGCATCGACCTCGCGCAGCAGCCGCGCGCCGGCATCCATGCACAGCACCGCCGCCAGCGCCATCGGCACATCCGGCACCGCCAGGATGCCGAGCGTGGCCGACAGCGGCATCAGCAGGGTCAGGCTGCCGGCCTGCCAGCCCAGCGTGGAGCCGAACCAGCGCGTGGCGATATGCGCGATCAACCAGGGAATCAGCGCGGCAATGGCCAGAAACGGCAGGCGCAGGGCCAGCAGATGATGCCCGCCCAGTTCCACGCCCAGCCGCGCCAGCCAGGCGGTCATGCCCGGCAGATCCGAATACGCAGCGGCCAGATGCTGGCCTTCCTGCCAGTAGAACGCCTCGTCGACGAACAGCGGCAGCCGCGCGGCGATCAACAGCTTGACGGCCGTCGCCAGTGTCCACAGGATCACGAAGGTGCGATGTGCGCGTTGGTCCCCTTGCATTGCCCTGTGCACTCTTCTTCCACCTACGGAATTGTGATGTCGACACCGCTGCGTTCCACGGAAATGCTAACCGATGCGCTGCGCCAATCGCTGCGGCGCGCACAGGACCAGGTCAATTCGCTGCTGCTGGGCAAGGC
This sequence comes from Xanthomonas sp. NCPPB 3218, assembly GCF_056725185.1. Lineage (NCBI taxonomy): Bacteria > Pseudomonadati > Pseudomonadota > Gammaproteobacteria > Lysobacterales > Lysobacteraceae > Xanthomonas > Xanthomonas sp. NCPPB 3218. The sequence goes on along the minus strand of NZ_CM161516.1, from coordinate 1,249,951 downwards.
GCAGGAAGTGCGCCTGGCGTTCGTGGCACTGCTGTCCGGCGGCCATCTGCTGATCGAAGACCTGCCCGGCCTGGGCAAGACCACTCTCGCCCACGCGATGGCCTCCAGCCTGGGGCTGGGCTTCCAGCGCGTGCAGTTCACCTCCGACCTGCTGCCGGCAGACGTGCTGGGCGTATCGGTCTACGACGCCGCCTCGCGCCAGTTCCAGTTCCATCCCGGCCCGGTGTTCACCAACGTGCTGCTGGCCGACGAAATCAACCGCGCCCCGCCGCGTACACAAAGCTCGCTGCTGGAGGCCATGGCCGAACAGCAGGTCACGCTCGACGGCGTCACCCATGCGTTGCCGGAGCCGTTCTTCGTGATCGCCACGCAGAACCCGGTCGACCTGTCCGGCACCTTTCCGCTGCCGGACTCGCAACTGGATCGTTTCCTGCTGCGGCTCAGCCTGGGCTACCCCAGCGCCGACGCCGAGCGCGCGTTGCTGTCGGGCGTGGATCGACGCGAGCTGATCGCCCAGGCCGCACCGCAGCTCAGCGACGCCGACGTGGTGGCGCTGCGCACGGTGGTGGGCCAGATCCATACCAGCGATGCGCTGATCGGCTATGTGCAGGCCTTGCTGCTGCGCAGCCGCCAGCACGCCGGGGTGCGCGTGGGGCTGTCGCCGCGCGCCGGCATCGCGCTGCTGCGCGCGGCCAAGGCCTACGCGCTGCTGCTCGGGCGCGAGCACGTGCTGCCGGAAGACGTGCAGGCGTTGTTCGTGGCGGTGGCCGGGCACCGGCTGGTGCCGGAAGCCGAATCCTCGTCCGGGCCGGCGCTAGCCAAGGCGCTGCTGCACAGCGTGCCGGTGGACTGACCCAGGTGCGTGCGCACGTGCGCGGCATCGGTCGCCGACTCAGCCTGCTGGCGCGTCCGCGGGGCGCGGAGGCCTTGCCGATCGTGCTGGATCGGCGGCGCATCTACGTGCTGCCGACGCGCTTCGGGTTGTTCGTCACCGCCTTGCTGCTGGCGATGCTGCTGGGCGCATTGAACTACAACAACAACCCGGCCCTGCTGCTGGCGCTGCTGCTGGCCACCGCCGGGATTGCCAGCAGCATCATGGCGCACCTGCAGTTGTCGGCACTGCGCGTCGAGGCGGTGTCGGCCGAACCGGTGGTCGCCGGCGAACCGTTGCGCATGCGGGTGTCGCTGGCACGCCGCGACAGCCGCGTACGGCGTGGGCTGCGCCTGGATCACCTGGACAGCAGCGGCTTCTGTGCGTTGCTCGAGCACGATATGGCCGAGGTCGACCTGCCGGTGCCCACCGAGCGGCGCGGCTGGCAGGACATCGAACGCATCCGCCTGTCCAGCACCCAGCCGCTGGGGCTGGTGCGCGCCTGGTCGTGGGTCTGGCCGGAGACACCGCTGCTGGCGTATCCCAGGCCCGAGGAACAGGGGCCGGCATTGCCCGAGGGCGCCGGTTCGCCCAACCAGACCCGCCTGCACCCGCAAGGCGAGGAGCTGCACCAACTGCGCCCGTATCGCGCCGGCGATGCGCCACGCACGATTTCCTGGAAGCACTCGGCACGCCGCGACAGCCTGCTGGTGCGCGAATACGAGCAACCGCTGGGCATTGAAGTCACGCTGGACTGGCGCATGCTCAATGCGCTGCCGTACGAGCGCCGCATCGCGCGGCTTGCCCGCTGGGTCAACCTGGCCGAGCGCGACGGGCGGCGCTACCGCTTGCTGTTGCCGGGCCAACCGCCGCTGGGGCCTGCACAAGGTCCGGCCCACCATCACCTGTGTCTGCGCGCCCTGGCCCTGCTTCCCCATGACTGAGCCGTCCGTTCCGATCACCCAGGCCAGCCGCGCCTGGGTGCTGGTCACCAGTTGGCTGGCACTGGCGCCGTTGCTGTTGCAGCTGCCCGGCCTGCTCGCCGGCACCATTGCCGTGGCCGCCGTGCTGGTCGGCGTGCTGAGCTGGCGCGGCACCGTGATGGCACCGGTGCGGCTGTTGCTGGTAGTGGCGATGCTCGGTGCGGTGTACTGGCAAATCGGCATGCGCTTCGGCCGCGACACCGGCTGCGCGGTGCTGGCCGCGATGCTGGCGATCAAGGCCTCCGAGTTGCGCACCTTGCGCGATGCGCGCAGCCTGCTCGGCTTTGCGTTGTTCGCCCCGTTCGCGGCGTTTCTGCTCGACCAGGGGCCGGCGACGATGGGGCTGGCGCTGCTGGCGGTGGTGAGCGCGCTGCTGAGCATGCAGCGGCTGGCCGACGAGGAACACCGCACCGCCACGCCTGCGCTGCGGATGCAGTTGCGCGGCATCGGCAAGCTGGTCGCCATCGGCGTGCCGCTGGCCCTGGCCACGTTCTGGCTGCTGCCGCGCCTGAGCTCGCCGCTGTGGGGTGTGCCCGAGCGCGCGCTGTCGCGGCCGGGCCTGTCGGACAACATGTCGCCGGGCGAATGGATCGACCTGATGGCCGACGACAGCCCGGCGCTGCGCGTGCAGTTCACCGGCAACGCGCCACCGCCGCAGCAACGCTACTGGCGCGGGCCGGTGATGTGGGACTTCGATGGCCGGACCTGGCAGCGCGCGCGCTGGACCGGCCGCGGCCAACCCGCCTCGGTCACCGCCGGGCCGCAGCGCTATCGCTATCGCCTGGACTACGAGCCCACCGATCGTCGCCAGCTGGTGTCGTTGGACCTGCCCACGCAGGCGGTGGCCAATGCCGAGCTGTCACCCGACTACGAACTGTTCGCGCAGCGGCCATTGAGTGCGTTGACCCGCTGGGAGCTGCAATCGGCGCCACCGGCACGCTTCGACACCGACCTGCCCGATCAGCTGCGCAAGCGCGCCCTCGCCCTGCCGCCGGGCTTCAATCCACGTACGCTCGCGCTGGCACGGCAATGGCGCGCGGAAGCCGGCAGCAACGACGATGCCGTTGTGCAGCGCGCGCTGCAGTGGATCACCCGCGACTTCGCCTACACCCTGGACACCCCACTGCTCGGCCGCAACAGCGTCGACGAATTCCTGTTCCAGCAGAAGGCCGGGTTCTGCGAGCACTTCAGCTCTTCGTTCGTGGTGCTGATGCGCGCGGCCGGCATCCCCGCGCGCGTGGTCACCGGGTATGCCGGTGGCACCTACAACGGCTTTGGCAATTACTGGGTGGTGCGGCGCATGGATGCGCATGCCTGGACCGAAGTCTGGCTGGCCGGGCGCGGCTGGGTGCGGGTGGACCCCACCGCCGCAGTGGCGCCGGAACGCATCTACGACACGCTGGAAGACCGCGTGCAGGTCGGCGCGGGCGACAATTTCGCCCAGCTCGGCATGTGGGCCAGCCTGGGCCAGGTCAGCGACCTGCTGCGCCGCGGCTGGAACGATCTGGTGCTGTCCTTCGACGCCGACCGCCAGCAACGGCTGCTGCAACCCTTCGGCATCGATCGCCTGGATAGCTCGCAGCTGGCCGCCATCTTCGGCGTGTTTGCGGTCAGCGCGCTGGCGTGGATGGGCTGGCTGCTGGCGCGCGGCGAGCGTGAACGCGACCCGTTGCTGCGCGCCTGGCATCGCCTGGGCCGCCGTTACGGCAAGCTCGGCCTGGCCCGCGAACCACACGAACCGGCCATCGCCTGGGCGCAACGTGTCGCCCGTTCACACCCGAATCCGGCATTGTTGGCACTCAGCCAACGTTTCGCTGCCGCGCGCTACGCTGGCGCTGATTCGGACAGCGCCTCACTCCTCAAAGATCTGCAGCAGCATCGCCCGCGAACCGGAGCTTCCTCATGAGTACCCGCTTTCTTCTTCCCATTGTCGCCGCGCTCGGGCTCGCCGCCTGCGCCACCGCGCCCAAGCCGCTGCAGGGTCAGTTCCCTACGGTCAGTCCGAGCGATTCCACCGCCAGCGCCCAGGTCGGCACGTCGGTGCGCTGGGGCGGCAAGATCATCCAGACCAAGCCCGGGCAGGGCCAGACCTGCTTCGAGCTGATCTCGCGTCCGCTCAATGCCAGCGGCCGTCCGGATCGCAACGCCGTGGACGCCAGCGATGGCCGCTTCCTGGCTTGCCGCTCGGGCTTCTACGACCCGGCCGTGTTCGAGCCCGGCCGCGAAGTGACCTTCATCGGCAAGATCGAAGGCTACGAAACCACCAAGATCGGCGAGTACGACTACAAGCTGCCAAAGGTGAATGCCGACGTGGTCTACCTGTGGCCGGTCGTGCGCGAGGTGGATGTGGTGCCGGCCTACCCGTACGGCCCGTGGGGCGACCCGTGGGGCCCGCGCTGGGGCGGCGGCTGGGGCTGGGGCCGCGGCTGGTGGTAATCGACCGCTGAGTCAGTGACACGCAAAAACGCCGCTCGCAGGGAGCGGCGTTTTTGTTTATGCGATACGGCTGCTCGAACAGGCGCTGATGCGCTCGATCGTGTAACCAGGTCAGGGCGTGCCGAACCGTCCCAGCGGCGCGCCGGCCAGCAGATGCAGATGGATGTGGAACACCGTCTGGCCGGCGTGCTCGCGGCAGTTCATCACGATGCGATAGCCGTCCTGCGCCAGCCCCTGCTCGCGTGCATACGACGCTGCAGCGAGTGCGAGCCTGCCCACCAACAGCGCCTGCTCCGGCGGCACATCGTCCAGCGTGGGAATCGCATGCTGCTTGGGAATGAACAGCACATGCACCGGCGCCTGCGGTGCGATGTCCTGAAAGCCCAGCACCTCGTCGTCTTCATAGACGATGTTGGCCGGGATTTCGCGACGAATGATCTTGCCGAAGATGGTGTCGGTCATGGGTGGGGATTGGGGATTGGTCATGAGGGATTGGCAAGAGCTTACCGCGCGCTTGTGATGTTTTGCTTTTGCCAATCCCCAATCCCGCCTCCCCAATCCCCGCCCTCAAAGCACCTCACCCCGGGTGCCAAAGGCATGCGACAAGGTGCCGCGATCGACGTATTCCAGCTCGCCGCCCAACGGCATGCCCTGCGCGAGCCGGCTCGGGCGCACCGCATGCTGGCGGGCAAGCTGCGCCAGGTAATGCGCGGTCGCCTCGCCTTCCACGGTGGCATTGGTGGCGATGATCATCTCGGTGACCTCGCCGGTGGCCAGACGCTCGCCGAGCCGGTCCAGCCCCAGCTCGCGCGGGCCGATGCCGTCCAGCGGCGACAGCCGGCCCTGCAGGATGAAGTACAGCCCGCGGTAGCCGGTGGCATGTTCGATCGCCAGGCGATCTGCCGGCGATTCCACCACGCACAGCTGCTGCCGGTCGCGGCTGCTGCTGGCACAGATCGCGCAGATCTCCGCCTCGGTGAAGTCGCGGCATTGCACGCAATGGCCGACCTTTTCCACCGCATTGGCCAGCGCCGCAGCCAGGCGGCGGCCACCCTCGCGCTCGCGTTCGAGCACGTGGTAGGCCATGCGCTGGGCCGATTTCTGGCCCACACCCGGCAATACCCGGAAGGCCTCGATCAGTTGTTCGAGAAGAGAGGACATTGGGTCGGGAATCGGGAATCGGGATTGGGGAATCGCAAAAGCCAAGGACAACCTCGCTCTTACGATTCCCGATTCCCGACTCCCGAATCCCCTCGCTCAGAACGGCAACTTCATGCCCGGCGGCAGCTGCATGCCGGCAGTGGCCGAGCCCATGCGGTCCTTGGATTCGGCGTCGATCTTGTTGGAGGCGTCGTTGAAGGCGGCGGCGATCAGGTCCTCGGCCATTTCCTGGTCGGAGAGGATGCTCGGGTCGATGCGGACCTTGCGGCACTCCTTGGCGCCGGTCAGCGTCACGCTGACCATGCCGCCGCCGGCGGTGCCGGTGACTTCCAGCTTGGCCAGTTCTTCCTGGGCGCGCTGCAGGTTTTCCTGCATCTTCTGCGCCTGCTGCATCAATTGGGCAATGTTCCCACGCATGTGTCGTTACTCGTCGTAAGGGCGGATGGAATCGGGGACGACCCGCGCGCCTTGCTGCTGAATCAGCTGCTGCACGTTCGGGTCGTTCATGAACGCTGTTTCGGCCGCGCTCTGGCGCTCGCCTTTCTGGCGGCTGGCCCGCTCGTGCAGGGTCTCGACATCGGCGTTGCCGGTCTCGATGACGATGCGCGGCGTATTTCCCAACTCGGGCGCGAGTGCCTGCGCAAGGTTGGCGATGGAACGCTCGGAATTGAGATATTCGAAGCCCGGTGCCAGCGCCAGGCGCAACACGCCGTCGCGATGGCCGATGAAGGCGGCATTGGCGGCGAGCTGTCGCGAGGGGCCATTCAAGCCGCTGCGGGTGACCAGATCCAGCCATTGCTCGGCGTCGGCGATGTGGCCGTTGTCGAGCAGGGGCGACGGATCGGTTGCCGATGCCGATGCCGGTGCCGGTGCCGGTGCCGGTGCCGGTGCCGATATGGAGGGTGCGGCAACCGATGGCCTCGACATCACCGCCGCTGCAGATGCAGGCACCTCAGCCGCTGCGGCAACTGCCATCGCCGCTTCGGGCGCAGCCGCAGCGGGCAACGCCGTATCGCCTGCTGCGGGTGGCGCCATTGCCGCCTCCGGCGCCAGCACGGGCGCCGCCGCAGTGACGGGGGCAGTGTTGGCACGCACCGGCGCATCGTCCATCGCCCAGGGCGGCGTGTCGTCGCTGCGCGTGGGAGCTGTCGATGGGCGGCTATCGGTCGATGCCTGCGCAGCGGGCAGCACCACGACAGGCGCGGGCGCAGCAGCGACCGGCGCCGGCGCGGCGACCGCAGCCACGGCAGCAGGCGCGGCCTCCAGGTCGGCCGGTTTCGCCACCGCTGCGGGTGCTGGTGCGGCTGCCACCGGCGCGGCGGCCTGCACGCCAGTTGCCGCAGAACGCGCATGACCGCCGGCGCTGGCACCACGTCCATCGTCGCTGCCGCCAGCCGGCACTGCCGCCGCTGGGCGGAAGGCCAGCATGCGCAGCACCGCCATCTCGAAACCGGCGCGCGGACTCGGCGCCAGATACAGATCGCGACGGCCATTGAGCGCCATCTGGTACCACAGCTGCACCACTTCCGGCCGCAGCTGCGCGGCATAGGCAGTCGGGTCGATGCCATCGCCGACGAATGCCACCGACGGCACCAACTGCTGCACCTGGATGCGGTGCAAGGCCTCGGCCAGCGCCTCCAGCACGCCGCTCCAGTCGGGCGAGAACTCGGCCAGCGCGGCGACCACCTGCATCAGGCGCGCGCCATCGCCGTCGGCCAGCGACTGCAGCATCGCGCCGACCTGGGTGCGATCGACCGTGCCGAGCATGGTACGCACCACGTCCTCGCGCAGCGCGCCGCCGGCATAGGCAATGGCCTGATCGAGCAGCGACAGACCGTCGCGCAGCGAGCCGTCGGCGGCCTTGGACAGCTGCACGATCGCCGATGGATCCGATTCGATCTGCTCGGCGGCCAGGATCCGGGTCATTTGGCCCTGGATCTGGTCTTCGTCCAGCCGCTTGAGATTGAACTGCAGGCAGCGCGACAGCACGGTCACCGGCAGCTTCTGCGGGTCGGTGGTGGCCAGCAGGAACTTCACGTGCTCGGGCGGCTCTTCCAGCGTCTTCAGCAGCGCATTGAACGCCGCCTTGGAGAGCATGTGCACTTCGTCGATCAGATAGACCTTGAACTTGCCGCGCGAGGGCATGTACTGGGCGTTCTCGATCACCTCGCGCACATCGTCCACACCGGTGTTGGACGCGGCGTCGATTTCCAGCAGGTCGATATAGCGGCCGGCGTCGATATCCAGGCAGGCCGGGCACTGGCCGCACGGATCGGCACTGGTGCCGGTCTCGCAGTTCAGCGATTTGGCGAAAATGCGCGCGATTGTGGTCTTGCCCACGCCGCGGGTGCCGGTGAACAGGAATGCGTGGTGCACACGCCCACTGTCGAGCGCGTTACTGAGCGCGCGGACCACGTGTTCCTGGCCTACGAGTTCGGCAAAACGCTTCGGGCGCCACTTGCGGGCGAGAACAAGATAAGACATCGGGCAACCAGCTTCCTCTGAACCGATATTGTGCCATGGCGCGTCAAGTTGATCGTTCAGCGGCCGTGGTGCCCCCGGCGTTGCCACCCACCGGAGGACTGACAAACAGCGTCGATGGCCGGCCAACCACCTGCGCTGGCACCGTCATGCCGGACCGGCAGATCCTTTACCTTGTTAATGGCGCCCGCGGCGGCTAGAATCCCGCTCCTGCCGACGACCCGGTCGCACGGCAGGTACGGAGAGGTGTCCGAGTGGTTGAAGGAGCACGCCTGGAAAGTGTGTAAGCGTCTAAACCGCGCTTCGGGGGTTCGAATCCCCCTCTCTCCGCCAGTTTCATGATCCTGCAATGCGATTGCATGGATCCAGGGTCACGCCAGTGACCCACGTCTTATGGTGGCCCCGTCGGTCCCTCGCGACGCTAGATCGAAAATCCCGCCAGGGCCGGAAGGCAGCAACGGTATCGATTGATGCGGGCGCCGAGGTCAACCGGCGGGGACACCACCCCAACCCCAAACTGATGTCGCATCGATAGATGCCGCACGCGCTCGGCGCGTAATGCAGACGATGCACAGCCGCCACTGCGACGCGGCACTTTGCGGCCATGCTCAAAGCTGGCCAGTGATTTGCAGCGCCGTGGCGACGGCTCGGAAATACGCGCAGCGTCAGGCGCTTTCCGGCGCGCTCAACCGGCGGAACACCAACCTGATCTTTTGATGTTCCCGCAGCGCGTGGCCTGCGAGCGCACTACTGCGTCTGCGATTCCGGATGCAGCCAGCCGGCATCGCCTTCCAGGTAATGCTCGTGCTTCCAGATCGGCACGCGCGCCTTGACCTCGTCGATGATGAAGCGGCAGGCATCGAATGCGGCGCCGCGGTGCGCCGCGCTGACGCCGACCCATACCGCCATGTCGCCGATGCTCAGCTCGCCCACGCGGTGCACGCAGTAGGCGTTGACGATGGCAAACCGACCCATTGCCTCGTCGAGCACGCGCTGGCCTTCGGCCTGCGCCAGTGCGGCGTAGGCCTCATAGCGCAGCCCGGCCACGCTGCGGCCCTCATTGTGATTGCGTACCCAGCCTTCGAAACTGGCGAATGCGCCGGCATGCGGGTGTTCCAGCGCAGCGCGCAAGCTGTCGACCGGCAAAGGCACCTCGGAAAGCGCAAAGAGGGCGGAAGTCTGCTCGCTCATGCTCAACCTCCCGACACCGGCGGAATAAACACGATTTCACTGCCATCGCGCACGCCGTCTTCCCAGCGCGCAAACGCGCCATCCACTGCCACGCGCAGCTGCGCCGGTGTCCAGCGCAGGCCATGGCGCGTATCGAGTTCGGCATATAGCGTGCGCAGGTCCTGCGCCTGCGATTGCACCTGCTCGCTGGCAATGCCTGCTGCCTCACGCAGGCTGGCGAAATACAGCACTGTCACTGTCGTGCTCATTGGCTTGCTCCGATATCGCGCTTGCCACCACGTTTGGACACCAACCTGGTCGGGCCGATGCTCATGCTGTGCGACAACGCCTTGCACATGTCGTAGACCGTCAGGGCCGCCACGCTGGCGCCGGTAAGCGCTTCCATTTCCACACCGGTGCGATGCACGCAGCGCACCGTGCAACGGATGTCCAGCAGCTGCCCGCCCGCCCAGTCAATCTCGAACCGGCACGCATCGATCGGCAACGGGTGGCAGAACGGAATCAACTCGTGCGTGCGTTTGACCGCCATGGTGCCGGCGATCACCGCGGTCTCCACGATGCCGCCCTTGGCGCTGCGCAAGCCATTGGCGCGCAACTGCGCGGCGACGGCGGCCGGAAAACGCACCCGGCTTTGCGCGGTGGCGCTGCGTGCGGTGACCGCCTTGTCCGAGACATCCACCATCGTGGGCAGTCCGGAATCGTCCAGGTGGGTCAGGCGTGCGGAACGGGATTTTGCAGGCATGGGAAACGACACGATGACAGGCGCTCAGGATGCGACATTCTCGGTGAACGGGGCGCCTGGATGGAACAGCAGTGCCTTACCCGCCGATCAGGAACATCTCCACCGGCTTGCCACGGCGCGGTGTCGATGCGCGCACCTCGCTGTAGCGGTCGCCACGTATGCTCCAGCGCGCACGTAGATGCTCGGACAATCCATGCTCGCCCTCGGCCAGGGCCGGCTTGAGGTCATGGCCCTGGCTGGCGAACAGGCAGGTGTACAACTGTCCGTCGGCCGACACGCGTGCGCGCTGGCAGTCGCCGCAGAACGGCACGCTGACCGAACTGACAAAACCCACCTCGCCGGCGCCATCGGCAAATGCATGCCGCTGCGCCACTTCGCCGGTGTAATTGGCATCCAGCGGCAGCAATGGCCAGCGCGCGTGGATGCGCGCGTGCAGTTGCGCCGAAGTCACCACCGCATCGGCGGTCCAGCCATTGCAACTGCCCACATCCATGAACTCGATGAAGCGCAGCACATGGCCGCTGCCACGGAAGTGCTCCACCAGGGGCAGCACCTGATCTTCGTTGACGCCGCGCTGCACCACGCAGTTGATCTTCAGGCGCTGGAAGCCGGCCTGCTCGGCAGCGGCGATACCGGCCAGCACCTGCGCGATCTCGCCGCGGTTGCCGCTCATGCGCCTGAACAGCTCCGGATCCAGCGCGTCCATGCTCACCGTGATCCGGCGCAGCCCGGCCTGGCGCAGCGCCACCGCCTGACGGGCGAGCAGGGTGCCGTTGGTGGTCAGCGCCAGATCCTCGATGCCCTCGATCGTGGTCAGGCGCGCAATCAGGCTGGGCAGATCGCGACGCAACAGTGGCTCGCCACCGGTCAGGCGCACCTTGGTGACGCCGACCAAGACGAAGGCACGCACCAGCGTTTCCAGCTGATCGAAACTCAGGCGCTGCTGCGCATCGAATCCGTAGTCGTCGGGCACGCGATCGGCCGGCATGCAGTAACCGCAGCGGAAATTGCAGGCCTCGATGACCGACAGACGCAGGTCGCGTAGCGGCCGGCCATAGCGGTCCTGCATCGGCGCGGCGGCCAGGTTCGGCAACAGCAGGGCGCCCATCAGGGCACCATGGCGGCAGTCGGCTCCGCCAGCGGCAGATGTTGACCAGGCACGGCCACGCGATGGCCGCGTGCGCGGAGCACGTCGCCGTCGGCGTCGCTGGCGTAGTGGTACAGCAGCATGCGGCTCAACAGGTCCTGCGGGTACTCCCGCTCCAAATCGTCCACCCCAGTATGCGACGGGTTGCCGTGAACGCCGCAGTCATGCGCGATGAGCTCGCTGTCATCGGCGTAGCGGGCCAGCATTTCCGGGATCGGCCGGGTGTCGCCGCTCCAGACCAGCGCCCCCTTCAGCCGCAGCCCGTAGGCGGTCTCCGGCCAGTGGTGGCGCGCGGGGAACACTTCCAGCCGCACCCCGTCGTGCCAGAACGCGTCGCCGACCGGCACCAGCTGGAAGGCATCCCAGAAGTTTGCGCCGCCCTCGGCCAGCACGTTCGGGTAGTCGGCGATCCGCCGCTGCAGCAACGGCACCACCGGCGCCGGCACGTACAGGCGCGTGCGGCCGCGGCGTTGGGAGAAATAGCTGTCCACGAACAGCCGTTCCAGCCCGCCGACGTGGTCCAGGTGCACATGGGTGATGAAGACCGCCTGCGGCAGATGACCGTACTGGGCCTGGTAGGCGGTCAGCCCTTCGCTGCCGCAATCGATGGTCAGCCACGGCGCGCCGGCGCGCTCGATGGTGGCCATCGGCGAACCGAGCGCCACCGCCGACGCATTGCCGACCCCTTGCACCCGCAATGCCCAGTTCATCAGTAGCCCCGGCCCCAGGCCAGTTCGTACGCGCGGTGCAGGCGTTCGTAATCCTTGTCGACCTCTTCGCGGCTGCGGTTGCCGCGCAACTTCAGCAGCGAGCGATGCAGGCGCTTGAGATTGCGTTCGCGCCAGCGTGTAGCCGGAATGCGCAACACGCCGCGGTCGAAATCGATCAACCAGCCATGCCCGCCGGCATCGAACAGGATGTTGTGCGCGTTGAGATCGGCATGATCCAGGCCGGCGCGATGAAAGCGCGCGATCAGCCGCCCGGTTTCTTCCCACGGCGCACCGCGCCCGGCGACCTGCGCATGATCGGCGAGCGAGCGCACGTTCTCCAGGCGCTCCATCAACAATGCAGCGCGATAGCTCAGCCCCTCGCGCAAGTAGCAAGCCGCCAACGGGCGCGGCACCGGCAACTTGCGCTTGAGCAGTTCGCGCATCAGCCGGAACTCGGCAAAGCTGCGCGTGCGCCCGGCGCCCTTCCACAGATAGTGATCGCGGCTCACGCGCGCGGCCATGCCGCCGCGCAGGTACTGTCGCAACACGCTGTGACCGAACGGCGCATCCACGAACCACGCCCCACCCCGCCCGCCTTCGTCGACCGGCCGCGCCCTGTCGCCCCAGCGTTGCGGCGAAAACAGCCCGGCATCGGCTTGCCGCAGCCGTTCGCGGTCGAACAGAATGGCGCCATAGCCGCGGCCTTCGCGGTACGGCGCCAGCGCTTCAGTGGCGTCGAAAGAAACCATCTATCGAGTCTAACAACACCATGGCTTCTACGCCCGCCTCGTTATGCCTGCTGCGCCTGTCCGCCCTGGGTGACGTCACCCATGTGGTGCCGCTGGTGCGCACCCTGCAGGCGGGGTTTCCGGCAAGCCAGCTGCACTGGATCATCGACAAGGCCGGGCTGAAATTGCTCGACGGCCTGCCTGGCGTGCAGTTCCATGCCTACGACAAGCGCACCGGCGTGGCCGGCATGCGCGCGCTCCGCCGCTCGCTGGCGCCATTGGGTCGCTTCGATGCGCTGCTGCAGATGCAGGTGGCCTTGCGCGCCAATGTGCTGTCAGCCTTCGTGCCGGCGCGGCGGCGGATCGGCTATGACCGCAGCCGTTCCAAGGACCTGCACGGCCTGTTCGTCAACGAGCGCATCGCCGACCGCCCCGGCATCCACGTACTCGACGCCATCGGCAGCTTCGCGCAGCCGCTCGGCCTGACCCAGACCCAGGTGCGCTGGGACTTGCCGGTTCCCGACGAGGCGCATCGCTGGGCACGCGCGCAATGGGACGACGATGGTCGCCCGGTGCTGATGATTTCGCCGTGCTCCAGCCACGCACGCCGCAACTGGTATCCCGACCGCCATGCCGCGCTGGCCGACCATGCTGCAGCGCAAGGCTGGCGGGTCGTGCTGTGCGGTGGCCGCAGCGAGCTGGAACGCAGCACCGCCGATGCCATCGTCGCGGCCGCGCGCACGCCGGTGCTGGACCTGGTCGGCAAGGACACGCTCAAACAACTTCCCGCCCTGCTCGCCCGCGCCGATCTGGTGGTCACCCCCGATTCCGGACCGATGCACATCGCCAACGCGATGGGCACCAAGGTGCTCGGCCTGCATGCGGCCAGCAACCCGCTGCGCAGCGGCCCTTACTCGGACGTGCGCTATTGCGTAGACCGTTACGACGCGGCCGCCCGCAAATACCTAGGCAAGCCGGCCGACCAGCTGAAATGGGGCACCAAGATCGAGTTCGACCAGGTGATGGCGCTGATCACCGTGGACGATGCGATCGCCGCATTCGAGCGTTATCGCAGCGATCATCCGCACTGAAGATCAGCGTCGGATCGGCACTCGAACAGGCGTTCGATCGCGGCGCAGCTGCGCGCTGCGCCGTGGCGCAGACGCCCAGGACAGCCGGGAACACAAGAGCGAAACACCGCCGACTCACGCGCGCGGCAGCCAATCACCGCGGTGCCGGCCGACTCGGAGTGTGGCGGCGCACCAGAAAGCGCCGCGCACCCACCGACCACCACGTGAGTCGGTTACGCAGACCTGCAATCAGCGGCTCTCAGACACCGCTAGCGCGGTAGTCCTGGTACGACTTCTCTTCCACGTACGACGAACCCAGCGCCAGGTTGATCTCTTTCTTGATGCGCGCGCGTTCGTCGTTTTCGATATAGACGCTGCGCGCCAGCTGCACGAAGCCGTCATCGAAGGTCTGCGCCTGCTCCTTGAGCCGGATGTCGTCCTCGATCACCCACAGCCGCTCGTTGACGGCCTTGAGCGCCGCACGCAGACGCACGATGTCGTGGCCGGCGGCCGGATGCGTCATCCAGCTGGTCTCCAGCGCGGACAGCTCGCTGCGCACGTTGGCCAGCTTGACGGGGTCGCTCATGCGCTCGGACTTGATCTGCAGGATCGCGATCTTGTCGAGCAGCTCACCAAAGGACACGGGCACCAGGATCTCGGACATGACAGGCCTCCAACGGATATCGGGCGGATTGTAGCCAGCGCAGCAGCGCGCGGCGGCGACACATAAACAAAAGCCCCCTTGCGGGGGCTGATGCGAATCTGGCGGAGAGGGGGATTCACTCGGCACTCCGTGCCTTCGCCCTGCGGGCGGCTTCGCCGTGCAGACAGCGCTGCTGTCTGTCGAACCCGGGGCTTCTCACCCCCCAATGCCGCCGGCGAAACTCACGCGGCACTGGCACAACTGCTCGCCTCAATCTGGCGGAGAGGGGGGGATTCGAACCCCCGAGGCGCTATAAACGCCTGCCTGATTTCGAGTCAGGTACATTCAACCGCTCTGCCACCTCTCCAGATGGTCCCCAGTGTCCTGGGGCCGTGCATCATACGGGCACCGGCGCCCAGCCACAAGCGGCCCGGGCCGGCATCGCCGGCACGATCGAAGGTCCGGGCGTGAACCCGCCCTGCGGCACCGGCGATCGGCGTGTTGCTGCGGGCCGGCCGCGCCGCGATGATGGTCACGCACCTCCTTCCTTGGCGACCCGCCCCCATGCTCGAATTCGGACACCTTACCCATGTCGGCCTGCGCCGTGACCTCAACGAGGACACGTACTACGGCGACAGCGAGCTGGGGCTGTGGCTGGTGGCCGATGGCATGGGTGGGCATGCCTGTGGCGAGGTGGCCAGCGCCCTGGCGCGCGAAACCATCGTGCGCGAGGTGCGCGCCGGCACCCCGCTGGCCCAGGCGGTACGCATCGCCGACGAAGAGATCATCAAGACCTCGCGTCGCTGCAACGACACCTTGCCGATGGGCACCACCGTCGTCGCCGCGCGCGTGCTGGGCCAGCGCTTCGAAGTGGCCTGGGTCGGCGACAGCCGCGCATATCTGTGGCGCGACGGCCGGCTGGCGCAGCTGAGCCAGGACCATAGCTATGTGCAGGAACTGATCGCCCAGGGCACGCTAACCAGCGAACAGGCGCGCGCGCATCCGCATCGCAATGTGGTGACCCAGGCGCTGGGCGTCACCGATCCGGTCCACCTCAATGTCGCCACCATGCAGGGTGAGCTCAAATCCGGCATGCAACTGCTGCTGTGCAGCGACGGTCTCACCGAAGAAGTCGACGATGCCGCGATCGCCGCGACCCTGTCGCAGGCCGATTGCAGCGCGCAGGAATGTGTCGAATGCCTGGTCGCCGCCGCACTCGATGGCGGTGGATCGGACAACATCACCGCGATATTGGTGCGCAGCTACTGAAAGCGGCCAACAAGACCTAGCGAGCGCCCGGCTGGCGGTGAGCGCAGAATTTCGTTGGCTGCATATGGTTGGATGCAGACAAACGCTTGGTCGGTCGAGGGCGCGATGTCCTCACTGCCTGCGGGTCACGCCGTAAATCTAGCCCTAAGGACTCGCTGGCAGCATCCAGGCTGCCAAGGATCCCGGAACCGTCGAGAGCAGTGCACCAGAGCGGGAGTCGGCTACTTGGTTGAACACCATGCACTCCGACCATCTCGACTGGTCCTTGCCCGCCCACCGTCGCGGGACCTTACGCGGCATGGATGCCGCGTAAGAGCCTACACGGACGTACTTGCGGCGTGTCCCGCGATGGTGGGCGGGCAAGGGCCCTGCAGCCAGAGCAAGCTCATCGCGCTCCGCAATAGACCGGATCGAAGTAGCTGTTAGCCGCGCCAAGCACGGGCATTGAACCCGCACGGCAGCCATCATGTGCGCACTACTCGCGCCCAGAATCGCCAGGCTTCAGCGGCGCACTGCACTCCCACTACATCGCCACGCCGCGCGACAGCCGGACACCCCTTGCCGAAAGCCGCACTACCCGGCAGCAGCCACCTCTTCAACCGGCGCATCCCACAGCGCGCGCCCGGCCTTCTTGCGCAGGTATGCCAGACGCGCCTCGTGCGCCTGCGACTCCGACGCGGTCACCACCACCCGTGCGCGCGGCAACAGCAGCGCCGGATCGAAGGTGATCATGCCCTCGCCATGCTCGCTGCGCTGGCCGGTATCGGCGCTGGCAAAGCCAATCTCTTCCTGGCCCGAGGTCAGCGCGATGTACACATCGGCCAGGATCTGCGCATCGAGCAAGGCGCCATGCAACTGGCGATGCGAGTTGTCCACGCCCAGGCGCTTGCACAAGGCATCCAGCGAGTTGCGCTGCCCCGGATAGCGCTCGCGCGCCATCATCAGGGTATCCACCACGGTGGCGCGCTCGACGATACGGCCGTAGTTGTCGCCCAGCAGCGACAGCTCGTTGTCCAGGAAGCCCAGATCGAACGCGGCGTTGTGGATGATCAGCTCCGCGCCGTCGATGTAGGCCAGGAACTCCTCGACCACATCGGCAAACAGCGGCTTGTCGGCCAGGAACTCCAGGGTCAACCCGGTCACTTCCTGCGCACCGGGTTCGAAATCGCAATCGGGCTTCAGGTAGCGATGGAAGTTGTTGCCGCTCGGGCGCCGCTCCAGCAGCTCCACCGCACCGATTTCGACGACGCGGTTGCCCTTGCGCCATTCCAGGCCGGTGGTTTCGGTATCGAGAATGATCTGACGCATGAATCCTCTTGCTGATTGCTTACGCGGTTGCGCTTTGCTGATTGCTTACGCGGTTGCGCTGCCACCGCGCTGGGCGATGGCCTGATTGCGGGCGAGCACGTCGACGCGCTCGTTGTCCGGGTCGCCATTGTGGCCTTTCACCCAACGCCAATCGATGCTGTGGCGTTGCGTGGCCGCATGCAGCCGCTCCCACAGTTCACGGTTCTTGACCGGGTCGCCGCCGGCGGTTTTCCAACCGCGGCGCACCCAGCCGGACATCCACTCGGTGATGCCCTGGCGCACGTATTGCGAGTCGGTATGCAGCACGATCTGGCATGGCTCGGTGAGCGTTTCCAGCGCCATGATCGCCGCCATCAACTCCATGCGGTTGTTGGTGGATGTGGCTTCGCCGCCGGACAATTCCTTCTCGCGGCCGTTGTAACGTAACAGGGCCGCCCAACCGCCCGGCCCGGGATTGCCGAGGCAGGAGCCGTCGGTATGCACTTCAATGGATTTCATCAGCTTCTGGTGTTTGGAAAGTGGTCAGTCGTCAGATCGTGGCTACGGGCTGCGGCCAGCGCGAGGGCATCGCGATCGGGGTTGGCCCGATCGAAGCGGCGGCGCGCTTTTCCACTTCGAGCAGATACACCGCACGCCAGGGTGCGCGATCGGTGCCGGTAGCGCCACGCCCGGTGCGCCAGATCGGCCCCAGGTAGCGCTCGGCCTCCACGCATTGCAGCCCCGCACGCTGCGCCAGCAACCGCCAGCGATCCGGCCGCAACGCCACCGGACCGCGCCGCGCCCAGCGAAAGCGATACGGGCTCAGCGGATTGAGCGTGAACAGCCATAGCCGCCCGCCAGGCATCAGCAGCCGCTCGCATTCGGCCAGGAATTCCGCCGCGCCGCCCACCACCGCATGCTGCACCACGATGGCCTGCAGGCTTTCGGTCGGCAACGGAAACGGCATGGCGCAGCGCGCATCGCCCGCAAAGCGGCCAGCGTTGCGAGTCAGCCGCAGCCCGCGCCCTTGCAGCAGCTCGCGCGGCGGCAGCTCGGGCGTCGGCGTCAGCCACAGCCAGGGCTGCGAGGGACGCGTTTGCAACGCCGCAAGCGCCAATTTGCGCTCCAGCAGGAGCAGGCTGCGCCCTGCACCTGTTTCAAACCAGGATGAGACGCCAGCTTGACGGGAGAATGGCGTGGCAGGCATGGTCCCAATTCTATGCGACTGACCGCCCTGCCCGCATTCGACGACAACTACATCTGGGCGCTGGTCGCCAGCGATGGCCGCGCAGTCATCGTCGACCCGGGCCAGGCCGAGCCGGTGTTCGCCGCCGCAGAGCGCGAAGGCTTCAGCCCCAGCGCCGTCCTGCTGACCCACCACCATGCCGACCACATTGGCGGCGTGGCAGCGCTGCAGCAGCGTTGGCCGGACCTTGCGCTGTACGGCCCGGCGGACGAACGCATCCCGGCAGATGCCCACCGGGTGGGTCAGGGTGATCGCTTGAGCCTGCTTGGAAACAGCTTCGATGTGCTGGAAGTGCCCGGCCATACCCTCAGCCATATCGCCTTCGTCACTGACCGCCATCTGTTCAGCGGTGATACCCTGTTCAGCCTAGGCTGTGGGCGGATGTTCGAAGGTACCGCTCCTCAGATGTTCGACGCGTTGCAGCGCCTGGCCTCCCTGCCTGGCGAAACGCTCGTGTGTTGCGGCCATGAATACACCTTGGCCAATGCGGCCTTTGCGCTGCACGTCGATCCCACCAACGCTGCCTTGCAGCGCCGTCAACAGGAAGCCCAGGCCATGCGTCATGCAGCCCGTCCTACCCTGCCGATTTCGCTCAAGAGTGAACTGGCCACCAATCCGTTCTTACGCACCAGCAGTCCCGAAATCCGCGCTGCGGTGGCATCTCGCGCAGGTGGGGCAATTCCCTCTGAAGTTGACATTTTCGCCGAACTTCGGCGCTGGAAAGACGAATTTCGCGCATGAGGCGCCTGCTTCTGGCAGTGCTGACCGCATCGGCGGTCATCGCACCCGCAGCCGCATCGTCCAACGACGCAAGCCGCTCCAAACCCGCAGAGAGCTCGATCGCCCAGACCGCCACACCCCAGGTGCGCAACGGTCGGGAGATCTTTTCGTCGTTCCTGGACGGTCGCGCCGACCCTGGCTGCGACAGCGAACATAGCGACACCCGCTGGGAACAACATTTCTCGCGCGCGCCGGCCCGTCTGGCAGACGACGCACAGGATGTCTTGCCGCTGTTCGGCTACGTGGTCGATGAATTGCGCGAAGCCGACATGCCGACCGAATTTGCGCTGATTCCGTTCGTCGAGAGCGGTTATCGCCCGGGCGCCCGCAACGGCAGTGGCCCCGCCGGCCTCTGGCAGTTCATCGCTACCACTGCGCGCAACCACCATGTGCCGGTTGGCGCGCAATACGACGGCCGCCTCTCGGCAGTGGACTCCACCACCGCGGCGGTGCGTTATCTCAAGACGCTGTATGGCATGTTCGGCGGCGATTGGCGCCTGGCGCTGATGGCCTACAACGCGGGCGAGTATCGCGTGCTGCAGGCCATGCGCACGGCCGGCATGAACGCGCAGAACGCTCGCCCGTCCGAATTGCCCGGCATGTCCAAGGTCACCTACGAGTACGTGGAAAAGCTGCACGCGCTGGCCTGTGTGCTGGACCATGCGCAGCAGCAGGGCAATCTGCTGACCTCGCTCGACCGCCCGGTACCGGTACTCACCGAACATGCATTGCCGGCCGGCACCAGCCTCAACGCCTTTGCCGGACAACGCGATATCGAACCGCAGCTACTGGCCCGGCTGAATCCGGCGCTGGCCAGCGCGCGCGCCGCACCGCGGGGCGTGCATGTGCTCGCCCCGATCGCCCCTGCGCAGCCAAGTGCGACAGGTGCCGTGGTCGCATCTGCCGACACGGGCGGCATTGCCGACAACAGCGCTGCCGCTCCCACGGTCGTTGCCGCCGCGATGACGGATGCCTCCAGGCCACAGGCGCGCACCACGCATACGGTCCGCAACGGCGAATCCGCCTGGGCCATCGCACGCCGCTACGGCGTGACCGTCACGACACTGCTGACCAGCAATGGCCTGGACAAGCGTGCCGTGCTGAAGCCCGGCATGGTGTTGTCGTTCGAAGACACACCCTGACCTAAGCCGCCTGCGTCCGGCGCCGTTCCGGCGCCGCTGACACTGCAGCGGCATGCTTTTCGTCGACCTTGCACGGGGAAGTTGAGCGCCGCGCTGCGCAGGCGTAGGTCGGCTGCGAAGAGAGCGCCTGACACTTACATTTTGCGTGCGCTGCTAGCGACGCCGTAGGTAATCGGACACGGGTGGAATCGGAAACGGGCGTACTCGCAGCCGATTGGCCCGCTATCGTTGCAAGCCGACCGACATCGCAGTTGATGAGCGCGCCCGCAGCGGCTGCCGCCAACCGCCATGTAGCCACCCGTAGGCGCACCAAACGCGCAACCCGACGCTGGCTTTTCTGGCCTGGCAGATTGGCTCGGCAGATCAGCACGTTGAATGACGCACGTCTTCGCAACCGCACGCCTGCAATCCTGACGCGCGAAATCCGCAACCCCGGCAGACCTATCCCAAACGGATGGCAATACGCACGACGTCAGATCAGTTGCGGCGGGCCATCGCAGTGCCTTAGCCAGTTGCTGCGGGAATCCAGTGCCTGGTCCACGCAACCGCAGACTCGCCGCAGCGCCAGCGGCGGGATACCCCACACGAACGCTGGCACCTGCCCACGACGGCATCGGCCAAAGAAAAAGCCCGGTTCCCCGGGCTCTTTCTCCACCAGTCGAACAGCAGCGGTTACAGCTGGGCCTCTTCGATCTGGATCTTGTAGCGCTTGCGCATTTCCTTGACGTACGCCTGCGCCGCATTGTTGCCGTCGATCTGGCTCAGCTGCTCGCGCAGCATGGTCTGCTGCTCGGCCGGCATCTGCTTCAAGTCGCCCGGGGTCGCCTTGCTGATGACAAACACCGCAAAGCGCCCGCCATCCAGCTCCACCTTGCCCACCGACGGCTTGCCGTCGGTCGGACGCGGCGCGCTGAAGATGGCGCGGTTTGCCGCCGGCGTCGGAATCGGCGCGGTGCGCGGCAAGCCCGGAATCGGCTGCACCTGCAACTTCTCGCTCGCGGCCAGCGCCTGCAGGGTCTCGCCTTTCTGCACACGTGCCAGCAACGCGTCGGCAGCCGCTGCGGCGGCCTTCTCGGTGCGGTCCGCGCGGACCGCGGCGATCACCTTCTCGCGCACCTTGTCCAACGGCAGGGCCGCCTCGGCGGTGTGGTTGGTCACACGCAACACCACGCTGTGGTTCGGCCCGATGGTGATCGGATCGCTCACCGTGCCGTCCTGCACCAGCGTTTCGGAGAATGCCGAACGCAGCACCGCCGGATTGGCCGCGATACCGCTGGCATCGGCGCGCGAGAACGGACCCAGCGTCTGCACCGGCAGACCGACCTGCTTGGCTGCCGGCTCCAGCGCGGTGGGATTCTTGTAGACCTGATCCACCAGCTTGCCGCTCACGTCCGTAAATGCCTTGTCGGCATCGGCCTTGAGCTGCTCGGCGGCGAGCTGATCGCGCACCTGCTCGAACGACTTGCCCTGGCCGCCCTTGACCTCGCGCAGCTGGATCACGTGGTAACCGAACTCGCTCTTGATCGGGCCGACCACCTCGCCAGCCTTCATCGAGAACAGTGCATCTTCAAACGGCTTGACCATCGTGCCCTTCTCGACCCAGCCAAGATCGCCACCAGCGCCCTTGGAACCAGGGTCCTGCGAATTGGCTTTGGCCAACGCGGCAAAATCGGCGCCGGGCTGCTTGGCTTCCGCAGCCAGCTTGGCCGCTTTCTCCTCGGCGGCTTTCTGCGCGGCAGGATCGCTACCGGCGCTGATCAGGATGTGCGATGCCAGACGCTGATCCGGCTCGACAAAACGCGCCTTCTCCTCGTCGTAGCGCTTGCGCAGCGTCGCCTCGTCAGCGGCGGTTGCCGGCGGCAACTTGGCGGCATCGAGTTCGACATACTCGATCGTCACCGTTTCCGGCTGACGGAAATCCTGGGTATGCCCGTCGTACCACTGCTTGATCTGTGCATCGCTGACCGGCGCGGTATCGGCGGCCGGTGGCGGCAGCATGGCCAGCTGCACGTCGCGCGTTTCGCCCATCAGCTTGAGCAAGCGCTCGAACTCGGCCTTGGTCGCAAAGCCCGACTCGGCGATCGCCTGCGGAATCACCGACTGCTGCAGGCTGTCGCGCACCAACGCATCGAACTGCGCCGGCGTGCGCGGCGGCGTGCCCTGCGCAAGTGCAGCGCGGTACTGGTCGGGGCTGAATTTGCCGTCGACCTGGAATGCCTGAATGCCGGCGATGTAATCGCGCACCGTCGCATCGCCGATCACGATGCCGGCATCTTCGGCACCCAGACGCACGACTTGCTCGTCGACCAACTGGTCGAGCACCTGCAATTTGTTTTCGCGGGATTCGAACGTGCGCGGATCGAAATTCTCGCCCTGGCGCTGCCGCTCCTGCATGCGCGCCTGCTCGAAGCGGGCGCGGAAATCCTGGGTACTGATTTCATGGTGCTGCCACAGCAGCGAGACCGGCCACCACGACGGTGCCGATTTCCACCATGTCGGCGGTGCCTGCACCTTGGCCACATTATTGGCGCCAATGCCGCCGAGGTAGCTGTTGTCGATGACGAACAGGAACGGAATCATCAGCAACCCCAGGATGGCGGTAGCGATCCAGCCTGACGTCTTGTCGCGAAGTTTCTGCAGCATTGGCAAATCACGGCCTGTGGGCGAGCCGCGCAGTGTAACGCGCCTGACGCCGGGCACCCAGCCCAATCCCGCACCGCACCGGATCCGACATGGCTTTGGGCGCGCAATTGCCGCCATAGCGGCCAAAAAAAAGCCCCCGGCACGGAGCCGAGGGCTTTGTATAACTGGCGGAGCGGACGGGACTCGAACCCGCGACCTCCGGCGTGACAGGCCAGCATTCTAACCAGCTGAACTACCGCTCCGCTTTAAACTTGGACTGCTGCTTCTCCACCATTTCCGCAATGCGAATCCGGTGGAGAAAACGAAGCCCCCAATCGCTCAGGGGCTTCGGTATAACTGGCGGAGCGGACGGGACTCGAACCCGCGACCTCCGGCGTGACAGGCCAGCATTCTAACCAGCTGAACTACCGCTCCGCGCTTGAAACATTTGCCTGGTGCTTAATGGTGGGTGCTGAGGGTTTCGAACCCCCGACCCTCTCCGTGTAAGGGAGACGCTCTACCGCTGAGCTAAGCACCCTAGCGAGTCGATTAGTTTACTGCATCCTTCAGGGCTTTGCCAGCCTTGAATGCAGGATTCTTCGAAGCAGCGATCTTGATGCTGTCGCCGGTCTTCGGATTGCGGCCGGTACGCTCAGCGCGCGCGCGGACCTGGAAGGTGCCGAAGCCGACGAGGGTGACGGCATCGCCCTTCTTCAGCGCCTTGGTGATTTCGCTCACAACCGCGTCAACAGCACGGCCGGCCTCAGCCTTGGAGATGTCAGCGGCAGCGGCAACGCCATCGATCAATTCGGTTTTATTCATTCTTGAAACTCCCTTTGCGGCAGATGCCGCGGAATCGACAATCGGCGCTCTTGCCGTTAGCGAAGAACCCGACACAAGTGGTATCGCATGACGCATCACAATTTGCCGCGCCCACGAGTCGTGCATTTATACCAGCGCCCCCAACCGCACGCAAGCCAAAACCCAATAACGACGCGGGTTTTGGCTTGTTTTGCCTGGGTTTAGACAAGCGGTTTTAGTGCTTGACGCGGGTACCGGGAGTAGTGCGCGACTTGCCGCGGACCGCAACCCGCGAAGCCGTCTTGCGGGCCTTTTCCTTGCCCGCCTTCTTCGGTGCCAACGGACGTTCCAACGCAAGATCCAGCACTTCGTCGATCCACTTGACCGGTACGATCTTCAGATCGCGCGTGACGTTGGCCGGGATGTCGGCAAGATCCTTGCGGTTCTCGTCGGGGATCAGCACGGTGCGAATGCCACCGCGCAACGCTGCCAGCAACTTCTCCTTCAGGCCGCCGATCGCCGACACGCGACCACGCAAGGTGATCTCGCCGGTCATCGCCACATCGGCGCGGATCGGCACCTTGGTCAACACCGACACCAGCGAGGTCACCATCGCGATACCGGCGCTCGGGCCATCCTTCGGTGTCGCGCCATCGGGCACATGCACGTGCACGTCCTGCTTCTGCAGGAAATCCACGTCGATGCCGAGTCGCTCGGCGCGCGAACGCACCACCGACAAGGCGGCCGATGCCGATTCCTTCATGACGTTGCCAAGCTGACCGGTCAGGATCAGGTTGCCTTTGCCCGGCACCAGCGTGGACTCGACCTGCAGCAGCTCGCCGCCGACTTCGGTCCAGGCCAGACCGGTCACCAGGCCGATTTCGTTCTCTTCTTCGGCACGGCCGAAATCGAAGCGACGCACGCCCAGATACTTGTCGAGATTCTTCGCGTTGACCGTGACCAGGGCCTTGGGCTTGCCCTTCTTGGCGACCACCTTCTTGGCATCCGGCTGCGGGCCGGCAAGCGCGATCTCCTTGACCACCTTGCGGCAGATCTTGGCCACTTCGCGCTCAAGGTTACGCACGCCCGATTCGCGCGTGTAGTAACGCACGATGTCCTGGATCGCATCGCTGCCGATCTCGATCTCTTCCGGCTTCAGGCCGTTGGCCTTGATCTGCTTGGGCACCAGGTAACGCATGGCGATGTTGAGCTTCTCATCCTCGGTGTAGCCGGGGATGCGGATGACTTCCATGCGGTCCAGCAACGGACCGGGAATGTTGAGCGAGTTGGAGGTGGCGACGAACATCACCTCCGACAGGTCCAGGTCCACTTCCAGGTAGTGGTCGTTGAAGGAGTTGTTCTGCTCGGGGTCGAGCACCTCCAGCAGCGCCGAGGACGGGTCGCCACGGAAGTCCATCGACATCTTGTCGATCTCGTCCAACAGGAACAGCGGGTTCTTGCTGCCGACCTTGTTGAGGTTCTGCACCAGGCGGCCGGGCATCGAACCGACATAGGTCCGGCGATGGCCACGGATCTCGGCCTCGTCGCGGATACCGCCCAGGCTCATGCGCACGAACTTGCGGTTGGTCGCCTTGGCGATCGACTGCCCGAGCGAGGTCTTGCCCACGCCCGGCGGCCCGACCAGGCACAGGATCGGGCCCTTCATCTGCTTCACGCGCGACTGCACCGCCAGATACTCGAGGATGCGTTCCTTGACCTTGTCCAGGCCGTAGTGATCGGCGTCCAGGGTGTCCTCTGCGACCTTCAGATCCTTGCGGACCTTGGTGCGCTTCTTCCACGGCACGCCCAGCAGCCAGTCCAGATAGTTGCGCACCACGGCCGCCTCGGCGGACATCGGCGACATCTGCTTGAGCTTGTTGAGCTCGGCCTTGGCCTTGGTCTCGACCGGCTTGGGCATGCCTGCCTCGGCGATCTTGCGCGCCAGCTCTTCCAGCTCGCCCGGCGCATCGTCCAGATCGCCCAGCTCCTTCTGGATCGCTTTCATCTGCTCGTTGAGGTAGTACTCGCGCTGGCTCTTTTCCATCTGCGACTTGACGCGGCCGCGGATGCGCTTTTCCAGCTGCTGCACGTCGATTTCGCCGTCCACCAGCCCGACCAGCAGCTCCAGCCGCTCGCCGATCTCGGTGATTTCCAGCAGGCGCTGCTTGTCGGCCAGGCGCACGCCAATGTGCGCGGCGATGGTGTCGGCCAGACGGCCCGGCTCGTCGATGCCGGCCAGGGTCTGCAGCAGCTCCGGCGGCAGCTTGCGGTTGGTCTTGACGTACTGCTCGAACAGAGACATCAGCGAACGCGCGATGGCCTCCACTTCGCGCGGCTCGCGCGCGTCGCTGGCTTCGATCTCGATACCCTGGCCCTGCAGTGCGCCATCCAGCTCGACGACCTTGTCGACGGTGACCCGTGACAGACCTTCGACCAGCACCTTGATGGTGCCGTCGGGCAACTTGAGCAGCTGCAGCACCTGCGCGAGCGTGCCGACGGTATAGAGGTCGCTGGCGGTCGGGTCGTCGGTTTCGGCCGACTTCTGCGCAACCAGCAGGATGCGCTTGTCCGCCTCCATGGCTTTTTCCAGCGCGCGCATCGACTTGTCACGGCCGACGAACAGTGGAATCACCATGTGCGGAAACACCACCACGTCGCGCAGCGGCAACACCGGCAGATCGAGAACTTCTGGTTGGGACTGGGCCATGGGGCGCTCCGCAGGAATGGGGGTTTTGGGGCGTAAAAAAAGCCGATGGCCCCGTTATGGGGCCATCGGCCAGGTGTTGCAAGTAGCGTTCGGAAACCCTTTATCCGCGAGCGAGGCCGGGGCCCGGCGCGACGGCATCCAGGCCTCAGTCGCCGGACGCGGCCTTGGCCGGCGCCGGTTGCGCCTGGTAGATCAGATACGGCTCGGATTTGTGCTCGATCACCGACTCGTCCACTACCACCTTGCTGACATTTTCCTGCGAGGGCAGCTCGTACATCGTGTCCAGCAGCACCGATTCGACGATGGTGCGCAGACCACGCGCGCCGGTCTTGCGCTTGAGCGCCTTCTTGGCGATCGCCGACAGCGCATCGGGGCGGAACTCCAGCTCCACGCCTTCCATGTCGAACAGCTTCTTGAACTGCTTGGTGATGGCGTTCTTGGGCTCGGTCAGGATCTTGATCAGCGCCGGCTCGTCCAGTTCCTCGAGCGTGGCGACCACCGGCAGGCGGCCGACGAACTCGGGGATCAGGCCAAACTTGATCAGATCTTCCGGCTCGACCTCGGCCAGGATCTTGCCGACTTCCTGCTTGCGCTCACTGCTCTTGACCTTGGCACCGAAGCCGATGCCGCCGGCATCGTTGGAACGCTGCTGGATCACCTTGTCCAGCCCGGCGAACGCGCCGCCGCAGATGAACAGGATGTTCTTGGTATCGACCTGCAGGAATTCCTGCTGCGGATGCTTGCGACCGCCCTGCGGCGGCACCGAGGCCACCGTGCCTTCGATCAGCTTCAGAAGCGCCTGCTGCACGCCTTCGCCGGACACATCGCGGGTGATCGACGGGTTCTCGCTCTTGCGCGAGATCTTGTCGATTTCGTCGATGTAGACGATGCCCTGCTGGGCCTTCTCGACGTCGTAATCGCACTTCTGCAGCAGCTTCTGGATGATGTTTTCCACGTCCTCGCCGACATAGCCGGCTTCGGTCAGCGTGGTGGCATCGGCGATCGTGAACGGCACATTGAGCAGGCGCGCCAGCGTTTCGGCCAGCAGCGTCTTGCCCGAGCCGGTCGGACCGACCAGCAGGATGTTGGATTTCGCCAGCTCGACGTCATCGTTCTTGCTGCGGCTCTCGATACGCTTGTAGTGGTTGTACACCGCCACGGCGAGCGTGCGCTTGGCGCGCAACTGCCCGATCACGTATTGATCCAGCACCTCGAGAATCTCGCGCGGCTTGGGCAGACTGGAGCGTGCCGACTGCGCCTTCTCTTCGAGTTCCTCGCGGATGATGTCGTTGCACAGCTCAACGCACTCATCGCAGATGAATACGCTGGGACCGGCAATCAGCTTGCGGACTTCATGCTGACTCTTACCGCAGAACGAGCAGTAGAGAATCTTGTTGCTGTCGCCGGAACGACCTTGGCGGTCTTCGCTCATGCTTCTGTTACCCAGTTACCCCACCCGATGCACGGGGGTTCGATTTCGAGAATAGCACAGGGTCGGGAGGACATCCGCCCAGCCCGACCCTGCCGGTTTTTCCTGCAATTTCAGCAATCTGGCTATCAAGACGGCTGGATCGACTCTTCCGGACGGCGTTCCAGCACCTGGTCGACCAGGCCATAGGCCTGCGCATCGACCGCACTCTTGAAGTTGTCGCGCTCGGTATCGCGCGCAATCGTCTCCAGGGATTGGCCGGTGTGCTTGGCCAGGATCTCATTCAGACGCGAACGCAGGGTCAGGATCTCACGCGCATGGATGTCGATATCGGTGGCCTGGCCCTGGAAGCCGCCCAGCGGCTGGTGGATCATCACGCGCGAGTTCGGCAGCGCATAGCGCTTACCGGCCGCACCCGATGCCAGCAACAGCGCGCCCATCGAAGCGGCCTGGCCGACGCAGATGGTGCTCACGTCCGGCTTGATGTACTGCATGGTGTCGTAGATCGCCATGCCGGCGGTGACCACGCCGCCCGGCGAATTGATGTAGATGCTGATGTCCTTTTCCGGGTTGTCCGCTTCCAGGAACAGCAGCTGGGCCACGATCACGTTGGCCATGTGGTCGTCGATCGGACCGACCAGGAAGATCAGACGCTCCTTCAGCAGACGCGAGTAGATGTCATACGCACGCTCGCCGCGGCTGGTCTGTTCGACCACCATCGGCACCAGGTTCAGGGCTTTGGTCACAATGCTCATCAGTCTTCCTGTAGTGGCAGCGGCTTGCGCCGATGCCCGGGTTTGACATCCGCATCCCAGCCATCGGGATGCGGGTTGGTGTCACGCGGTCGCTTACCTTAGACCCGAATGGCGTCCTGGAACGACAGCGACTGCTCGGTGTGCTGGGCGCGCTCGGCGATCCAGTCGATCACCTGCTCTTCCATGACACGGCTCTGCAGTCCACTCATCAGTTGGGGGTCGTTGCGGTACATCTCAATGACCTGCTCCGGCTCTTCGTAGGTCGAGGCGATCAGACGCAGCGTTTCGCTGACGCGCTTGGATTCCAGGCGCAGCTCGTTGCGACGTGCCACCTCGCCCACCAGCAGACCGACCAGCACGCGCTTGGCAGCCGCGTCCATGAAACCCTGGTGGGCATCGGCCGGAATCTCGCCCGGGTTGCGGCCGCTGCGGCGGACCTGCTCGACCTGCTGCGCCAGCATCGAACGGGCTTCGTTCTCGACCAGACGCGGCGGCATTTCCACGTGCGCATAGGCGGCGATCAGCTGCTCGCCCACTTCGCGACGCAGGCGGTTCATCAGCGCGCCCTTAAGCTCGCGCTCCAGGTTGGTGCGGATGTCGGCGCGGAACTGCTCGGCATCGCCACTCTTCACGCCGAAGCTCTTGATGAACTCCTTGTCCACCACCGGCAGCACCGGCTCGGAGACCTCGACCGCCTTGACGTGCACCTGCACGGTCTTGCCGGCCAGCTGCGGCACGCGCCACTCGGCCGGGAAGTCGATGGTCAGGGTCTTGTCTTCGCCCTTGGCCAGGCCTTCCAGGCCCTTTTCGATCTGGTCGAACATCACACCCGAGCCCAGCACGCTGCTGCCGGTCTCCACGCCTTCGGCGGGCAGACGCTCGTCGCCGGCCTGCGACCAGGTCTCCAGCGCCACCAGGTCACCGACCTGAGCGCCGCGCTCGACCGGGTTCCAGGTGCGGCGCTGCAGACGCAGGTTCTCGATCATCTGATCGATGTCGGCATCGGTCACTTCGGCGGTATGACGCACCACCGACAGCTTGGCCACGTCGATATCGCCGAAATCCGGCACCACTTCGAAGGTGGCGACGAAGTCGAAATCGCTCTCGCCCTGGTCGATACGCGGGTTGCCGGCCAGACGCAGCGAATGCTCGCGCACTGCCGAATCGAAGGTCTCACGCAGCAGGCCTTCCATCGCCTCGGCACGCACCTGCTGACCGAAGCGCTGCTCGATGACCTTGGCGGGTACCTTGCCCGGGCGGAAACCCTTGATGCGCGTGGTCCGCGCAAGTTCGCGCAGGCGGCCACCGACATGCGTCTCCAGGCGCTCCTGCGGCAGGGTGAAGGTCAGGCGGCGTTCCAGATTGCCGGTGGATTCGATCGATGCTTGCATGTTGACTCCTGCCACCGACTGCACAAGCGTCGGCACGAGATGGAAGATGCGGGTTGACGGATGGCGAGAAAGCCGCCGAGCCTTGTAGTTTCGCCGATAACGGCGGCCGCTGCCAGCGGAATACGCGTCACTGCGCCGCGCAATGGAAAGCCCCCAGGCCTGCGGCGGGAAGCGGCCGGAACACGCACGGCCGCACTGCATTGGTGCGAAAGGGGGGACTCGAACCCCCACGCCTTGCGGCGTCAGAACCTAAATCTGGTGCGTCTACCAATTCCGCCACTTTCGCGATGCTGCCAGCCCGGCCATTGTTGCAGGGATGCCGGGAAAGAAAAAGCATCGCGAGGGCGATGCGGCTGGTAGAAACAGGAGCCGGCTTGCGTGCCTGCCGCCCGCACGGGCAGCACGATGCAAGGCGGCCCTGAATCCGACACACTAAAGGTAAATGCATTCATCATGCCACCCGGCCTGGCGGCGTACCTTCCGCCCCGCTAGCGCTGGGTAAAGCCTAGGTTCGCTAAAATTCCGTTAACACAAGTAGAGGCAGTCATCGCGATGAGAGATCGGTATCGGCAGATCGTGGCCCTGTCCCGCGACTGCATCAAGGAGATCGACCTCGATGGGCGGATTACCGCCATCAACGTCAATGGCCTGACCGAGCTTGGCGCCAGTCATCAGGATCAACTGATCGCGCGGAAGTGGCGCGACCTGTGGCCAGCGGAGGCAGCCGGGCTGGTGGATGCGGCCATCGCCGGCTCCCGTGCCGGTTCGATCCAGGAATTCGAGGCCGCCGGCGTGAACTTCGCCGGCGTGCGCCAGATCTGGCAGGTCGTCACCAGCCCGCTGTTCGATGCGCTTGGCAAGGTCGAAGCAATCCTGGCGGTGAGCAGGAACATTTCCGACCGCCGCGCGCTGGAGACCGCCTTTCGCACACTGGATTCGACCCTGGCCGCAGAGCGCGCGTTTTCCAGCGGCGTGCTGCGCCTGGCGCGCGCGCGCGAACATTCGCTGTCGAGCGAACTGCACAGCCTGCGCGATCTGCAAGAGCGCATCGAAGGCGATCTGGACATTGCGCGCGCCGCACAGAGCGCTGCCGAAAAGATTTCCGAGCAGGCGCAAAAGGGCGAAGCGGTAGGACAACTGCTGGCCGGCGTGGTGCACGATTTGAACAACGTGCTGCAGGCGGCAACCTCGGCCATCGAACTGGTGGTACAGCGCGCCAGGATCGATGCGCACGATGCCAAGCTGTTGAGCGTGGCCGACGCGGCGCTTCAACATGGCTCGGTCATGGCACAGCGCCTGGTCGGGTTTTCGCGGCAATATCCGTACAGCCCGGAATCGGTGGACCTGGCTGCCTTGACCGAACAGCTCGGCCCCCTGCTCGAACAGGTGGTCGGCGCGGATCTGCAATTGCAGCTGCGCACCACCGAAGGTGGATGCTGCGCAATGGTCGATCGCCATACGGTGGAACGCGCCATCTTGAACCTGGTGATCAACTCCCGCGATGCCTGCCAGGGTGGCGGCGTCATTCGCGTGGAGACCGGCGACGCCGTGGTCGCTGAAGAACAGGCCAGCCTGGCCAGGCGGGCCGGGCGCTACGTCACCATCGCCGTGGCCGACAACGGGCATGGCATGGATGCGCACGTGCAGGCGCACCTGTTCGAAGCGTACTTCACCACCAAGGATGCCGACAAAGGCGCGGGCCTGGGGCTGGCGCAGGTGTACAGCGCGGTCCGTCAGGCAGGTGGCTTTGTCGAAGTGACATCGGCGCCTGGCCAGGGCGCACGCTTTACGCTGGCGTTCCCACGCATGCAGCAGAGCGCGGCGCCCGCGCCCGCCGCAGCGCCGTAAGCGGCCACGGCTGCAGTTGCCCATCGCCTATCAGGCGTAGCGCATCGCTTCGGGGCCGTCAGCGCCATCCAGTGCAGCGAAGAACCTCTTCCTGCGTGTGCTGATGGACGTTGCCTGACGGCCCGTCACCTCGCGCGAGGCGACACTGCCAGGCGCGACCACATCAGCCAGACAAGCACGGCGCAGGCGCCACCTGCCGCCAGACCACACTGCAGCAGCGTCAGCATGACCGTGCGGTCGGACATCATCGACCAGCCGCCGATGATCGCCAGCAGCAGCACGATCACCCCGGTCGAGAGCAGACCGCTCAACGCACCGATGCCAACGTGGACCAGCAGGTTGGGCCGGCGCCCACGGTACCGCCAGGCACAGATGCGCGCACACAGCCATCCCGCCGCGGCGCAGGCAATCACCGGCAACACCAGGCCGTAGGACCAGGCAACGATCAACAACGCGGTCAGCAGGTCGAACTGGGTCAACAGCACCAGGCCCAGCAGCCCGCCGAGCGGAGGACCGACGATCGCGAAGACGCCAACCTGGCCCAGGATCGAATGCCGCAATGCTCCGGACACAGCAGGCCTTATGTGCGCTCGCTCGACCGGGCAGCGACGACCGGTGGCGATTGCGCACCTGACACAAGCCAGACATCGTGCCCGGCCGAGATCGGCACTGCGTTGCCGCGGCCGCCGACCGAGACGACAGCGAAGCTGCAGCCGATTCCTTGCGTCATCTTTTCCTCAGCACAAAAAGAAAAGCACCTAGGCGGATGCCTAAGTGCTTTTGTTTGGTGGGCCGTCAAGGATTCGAACCTTGGACCTATTGATTAAGAGTCAACTGCTCTACCAACTGAGCTAACGGCCCTGAAACTGGTCGCACATTGTATGCGCGTTTTTGCGTCGTTGCAACACCCCGCGATGCATCGGGTCCAACTTTTCCTGCAATCAGTGGGGTGGCTGAGGGGACTCGAACCCCCGACATCTGGAATCACAATCCAGTACTCTAACCAGCTGAGCTACAGCCACCACTGAAACCTACTTCCTACCGCACCGCCGATGGCGCGCCCGACAGGACTCGAACCTGTAACCGCCGGCTTAGAAGGCCGGTGCTCTATCCGGTTGAGCTACGGGCGCCCGGACCGAACTTCGCATTCCCACGCCGTCAAGAGCTCGGAATGGTCGGGGTAGAGGGATTCGAACCCCCGACATCCTGCTCCCAAAGCAGGCGCGCTACCAGACTGCGCTATACCCCGGCGGGACCTTTCAATCCCGAAGGCTGGAAAGGTCGGCTATTTTGGGAATGATTGGCCTTGCTGTCAATCACTCTGTGTAAATCGGACGATCCGGTATCCTCGCGGCATCGCTCGCCAAGTCGGCAGGCATCTACATTTCATGGAGAACACGCATGCGTAGCGGCAATCCCGCCCTTCGGGAATCCACCTTCCTCGACCTCGGTTCCGGCTCGGTAGTCACCCGCGATGGTCAGGCGATGACGCTCAACGGCACCGTCAACAAGACCGGCCTGCTGTTGCTGATGGCAGTGGTCACCGCCGCCTTCGCTTGGTCGCAGTCGATCGGGGCCGATGGCGCTCCGTTGCCTGCCGCGCGGCTGTACATGATCGCCGGCGCGATCGGCGGGCTGGTGTTTGCACTGGCGACCAGCTTCAAGCCGACCTGGGCCCCAGTCACTGCGCCGCTGTACGCGCTGGTGGAAGGCTTCTTCCTGGGCTCGATCTCGGCAGTCTACGAGGCGCGTTTCAACGGCATCGTGTTCCAGGCGGTCCTGCTGACCTTCGGCACCATGTTCGCGCTGCTGTTTGCCTATCGCAGCGGCATGATCAAGGCCACCGAGAACTTCAAGCTGGGCGTGGTGGCAGCCACCGGCGGCATTGCGCTGGTGTATCTGGCGACCATCGTGCTGGGCCTGTTCGGCGTGCGCATCCCTTTCATCCACGACTCTGGCCTGATCGGCATCGGCTTCAGCCTGTTCGTGGTGGTGGTGGCTGCACTGAACCTGGTGCTGGACTTCGACTTCATCGAAAGCGGTGTCGAACAGGGCGCTCCCAAGCACATGGAGTGGTATGGCGCGTTCGGCCTGATGGTGACGCTGGTGTGGCTGTACATCGAGTTCCTGCGCTTGCTGTCGAAGTTGCAGTCGCGGAATTGAGCGGGGAATCGAGCGTCGGGATTGGGGATTCGTAAGAGCGACTCCCCAAATCCCTGGACTCAACGCAAAAAAAAGGGCGCCTGGGCGCCCTTTTTTTGCTGTCGCCGTGTCGCTCAGAGGCGGCTGGCGATGGCCTTGGCAAAGCCCATGGTGTTGCCGGTGCCGCCCAGGTCGGGGGTCAGCGAATCCTTGGCTTCCAGGGTGGCCACGATCGCTTCGCGCAGGCGCTCGGCGTTCTGCGGCTGACCGATGTGGTCCAGCATCTGCGCGGCACCCAGCAGCAGCGCGCACGGGTTGGCCTTGCCCTGCCCTGCGATGTCCGGCGCCGAGCCATGCACGGCCTCGAAGATCGCCGCGTCCACACCGATGTTGGCGCCCGGGGCCAGGCCCAGGCCGCCGACCAGACCGGCGCACAGGTCGGAGATGATGTCGCCGAACAGGTTGGTGGTCACGATGATGTCGAACTGCTCAGGACGCATCACCAGCTGCATGCAGGTGTTGTCGACGATCATTTCCTGGAACTCGATTTCCGGGTACTGCGTGGCCACATCGCGCGCCACCTTCAGGAACAGGCCCGAGGTCGACTTGATGATGTTGGCCTTGTGCACCGCGGTGACCTTCTTGCGGCCGGTGGCGCGCGCCAGGTCGAAGGCGTAGCGCACGATGCGCTCGGAGCCCTTGCGGGTGACGCGGGCGCCGGAGAACGCGGTCTCGCCGTCCTCGGACACGGTCTGGCCTTCGCTCAGGTAGGCGCCTTCGGTGTTCTCACGCACCGTGATCAGGTCCACGCCATCGGCGAAACGCGACTTGGTGTTGGGGAACGACTTGGCCGGACGCACGTTGGCGTACAGGTCGAACTTGCGACGCATGGCGACGTTGATCGAGCTGAAGCCCTCGCCGACCGGGGTGGTCAGCGGGCTTTTCAGGGCCACCTTGTTCTTGGTGATCGAGGCCAGGGTGGACTCGGGCAGCAGATCGCCGTGCTTTTCCAGCGCGACCAGGCCAGCGTCGGCGTACTCGTAGGTCAGGCCAGCCTGCAGCGCGTCGAGCACGAACAGCGTGGCATCCATGATCTCCGGGCCGATACCGTCGCCGCGGATGACCGTGATTGTCTGCGTCATAACGTTGGGTTTCCGAACTTGAAGGGGGGAGCGCCAGCCGCAATACCCGGCAGAGCGGCGCAAGGAGGTTTCACAGGCAATTATGCCCGATGCCGGTGAAGGCGCCCAAACCGACCTTGGTCTAAGAGCCCCCAGCTGCGCACGGCGGCCATTCGGTGCAGCGAATGGCCGCGCGTACCACCGCCTGCAGGCACAACTTCGGTGCAGCTGCCTGAAAGCACCTGCCGTCCCAGCCAGCGGCCGGTGCCCAAATCGGACCACCTCAACGCAAAGCCGCCAACAACAGGCGGCACGTGCCCTCGCCCGCCGTTACGAATCCGAATCCCGAATCACCACTCCCGCCCCAATCACCCGTGCGCGTGCTGCTCCGGTGCCGGGGCGCCGCCGTCGAGCTGGTCGAGGAAGTCCACCGCGCGGCGCAGATGCGGGATGACGATGGAGCCGCCGACCACCAGGCCGACCGAGAAGGTTTCGAAGAATTCCTCACGGGTCACGCCGGCCTCCTTGCACTGGGCGACGTGGTAGCTGATGCAGTCGTCGCAGCGCAGCACCATCGAGGCGACCAGGCCGAGCAGTTCCTTGGTCTTCACGTCCAGCGCGCCCGCCTGGTAGGTCTGGGTGTCCAGCGCGAAGAACCGGCGCACCACCTGGTTGGGCTCGGCCAGGATGCGCTGGTTCATGCGCTGGCGGAATTCGGTGAACTCGCGCAGCCGGTCGTCGCTGCCGCTGCCGGTCTCGCTCATGCCTGGCCGCCTGTGTTGCCGGCCAGCAAGGGCTCGAGCTTGCCGGCCCGGTGCATCGCCATCATGTCGTCGTAGCCGCCCACATGGACGTCGCCGACGAAGATCTGCGGCACGCTGGTGCGCTTGGCCAGCGCAACCATCTTGTTGCGCTCGGCCGGGTCCAGATCGATGCGCACCTCGGTCCAGGTCCGGCCCTTGCTCTTGAGGAAGTTCTTGGCCGCCACGCAGTACGGGCAGATCGCGGAGGAATACAGGGTGATCTGCGGGCCGCTGGCCGCATCCTGCACGTTGGTATCTTGGCTCACGGGAAACTCCGTGGTTGGTCTGAGGTCTGACAATGGTACCGGGCGACTGGAATTTCCATGTCGTCACCGCAACACTGTGGATTAACCGATGATTCACGCCATCGCGCCGTGCTGCCCGCATGCTCCGCGCACCACCTGGGAGTTCCACTTGCGCCTGCTACCGCTCGCCACCGCCCTCACGCTGGCCGTTGCCATCGGGGTGGCACCCGCGCAGCAAAACCGCCTGCCCGACATCGGCTCCTCTGCCGGCGAGCTGCTGACCCCGGCGCGCCAGGCCGAGTACGGCAAGATGATGCTGGCCGAGTTGCGCAACTACGACTACGTGCTGGACGACCCGCTGATCACCGACTGGCTGCAGACCATGGGCACCCGGCTCGGCGCCAACAGCGACCAGCCGCAGCAGCCATTCACGTTTTTCATGCTGCGCGACCGCCAGATCAACGCCTTCGCCACGTTGGGCGGCTATATCGCGGTCAATGCCGGGCTGGTATTGACCGCCGAGCGCGAGGACGAGGTGGCCGCGGTGCTGTCGCACGAAATCGCCCACGTCACCCAGCAGCATGTGCTGCGCGGGGTGGAACGGGCGCAGCGCGACCAGATCCCGATCCTGCTCGGCATGCTGGCAGCGGTGGTCGCCGCGCAACAGGCCGGCGGCAATTCCAAGGGCGATGCCACCATGGCCGGCATCACCAGTGCGATGGGGCTGATGCAGCAGCGCCAGATCGACTACACCCGCTCCAACGAATCCGAGGCCGACCGGCTGGGCATCCGCACGCTGGTGCGCAGCGGCTACGACGTGGATGCGATGGCCGGCTTCTTCGAGCGCATGTCGGTGGCGATGCGCGCCAACGAGGGTGGCTACAGCGCGCCGGACTTTCTGCAGACCCACCCGGTCACGGTCACCCGCATCAGCGAGGCCAAGGCGCGCGCCGAGCAGATGAAGAAGAACACCGTGGTGCTGACCACCTCGGTGCCGGGCGGCACGCGCCAGGAACGGGTGGACCCGGCCGACCCGTCGCTGTCCGAACCGCTGAGCCGCAACGGCAACGCACTGCTGCCGTATGCGCTGCGGCTGCCGGTGGATGCGCTGAGCCGCAGCGGCGACCAGCAGAACTTCGACTGGGCCAAGGAACGCCTGCGCGTGCTCAGCGCCACCACGCCGGATGCGGCCATCCGCGAATACGAGACCCTGCGCCGCAGTGCCAAGCACGGCCTGACCGATGCGCAGCGCTACGGGCTGGCGCTGGCACGCCTGCGCAACAGCGGCGGGCGGCCCGGCGAGCCGGTGGCCGAACTGACCAGCCTGCTGGAGGCGCACCCCGACAACCTGTGGCTGACGCTGGGGCTGAGCGAGGCGCAGGCGCGGGTGGGCCAGCGCGAGGTGGCCAATGCGCGTTTCGACGCGCTGCTCAAGCAACTGCCGAACAACCGCGCGGTGGCGCTGACCTATGCCGGCGCGCTCAACGAGCAGGCCAGCAAGGAGTCCGGCCAGCGCGCGCGCCAGGTGCTGGAGCCGCTCCTGCATCGCAGCAGCGAAGATCCCCTGTTGCAACAGACCTACGCGCGCGCCTGCGAGCTGTCCGGCGACCATCTGCGCGCCAGCGAGGCCTATGCCGAAGCTGCGTACTTGAACGGACGTCCGGAACAGGCGCTGATCCAGCTGGAAGCGCTGAAGAAGAAAGATCTCGACTATGTGACACGGGCGCGGGTGGATGCACGCATCGCAGCGATCACGCCGACCGTGCTGGAGCTGCGCCGGCAAGGCATCCGCGACCCGGATCTGTCGACGCGCTAGCGCATGTGACGGTTGGCGCAATGGTCATTCGGGCGTGGGTCGACGGGTTCAACACCGCCCCTGCCAGCGGCACAGGCCGCTTCGGCCGCGGCGGCTGTCGTCAGGCATGTCACATTAGAGTCACAAAACCGTAGTCTACTGGCGATCAACCAAAGCCAGACGGTAAGCCCCGCGTGCAAAAACGCATTCTGATCGTCGACGACGAACCCGCGATCCGCGACATGGTGGCGTTCGCGCTGCGCAAAGGCGAGTTCGAACCCATCCATGCCGGCGATGCCCGCGAAGCGCAGACCGCCATCGCCGACCGCGTGCCGGACCTGATCCTGCTGGACTGGATGTTGCCAGGCACCAGCGGGCTGGATCTGGCACGGCGCTGGCGCAAGGAACAGCTGACCCGCGAGATTCCGATCATCATGCTGACCGCGCGCGGCGAAGAGAACGACCGCGTCGGTGGCCTGGAAGCCGGGGTCGACGATTACGTGGTCAAGCCGTTCTCGGCGCGCGAGTTGCTGGCGCGCATCCGCGCGGTGATGCGCCGCACCCGCGAGGACGACGAGGACGGCAGCGTGGCCGTGGGCCGCCTGCGCATCGACGGCGCCGCGCACCGGGTGTTTGCCGGCGATGCGCCGGTGCCGATCGGCCCGACCGAGTACCGCCTGCTGCACTTTTTCATGACACACCCCGAGCGCGTGTATACCCGCACCCAGCTGCTGGATCATGTCTGGGGCGGCAGTGTGTATGTGGAAGAGCGCACCATCGACGTGCACATCCGCCGCCTGCGCAAGACGCTGGAACCGTTCGGCCTGGAAAACATGGTGCAGACCGTGCGTGGCTCGGGCTACCGTTTCTCTTCGGCAACCTAGTGGTTGCCGCACAGCCGGTCGGCCCTGCAGGCCGGCCGGCTCGCACGCCTACTGACGCTCCGTGGTAACGCCTTCCATGCCTCAACATATCCGTTCCGCCTGGCTCAAGACGCTCGGCACTCTCGCGCTGTTGCTGGGCGCTGCCGTGCTGGTCGGCGTGCTGATCGAGCATGTGTGGATGGCGTTGACGCTGACCGCGCTGGGGGTGCTGGCCTGGCATTACTGGCGGCTGCGCCAGGTGCTGCAGCGCCTGACCGCGCGCCAGCGCGCCGAGCCCGCCGCCGGGATCGGCGCCTGGAACGAGCTGGATCGCCTGCTCTATCGCAGCCAGGCCGAAATGCGCGGGCGCAAGCGCCGCCTGATCGAGATGCTGCGTACCTACCGCGCCGCCGCGCAGGCGCTGCCGGATGCGGTGGTGGTGGTGGATCGCAACAGCCAGCGCGTGCAGTGGTTCAACCGCGCCGCGGGCGGACTGCTGGGGCTGCATCATCCGGGCGATATGGGCGTGTCGGTGGTGGAGCGGTTGCAGCCATTGCCGTTGGCGCACTGGCTGGCCGCCGGCCGCAATGCCGAGCCCATGCTCGACGCCGCCTCGCCGGTGGATCCGGACCTGCGCCTGAACCTGCGCCTGATCCCCTACTCGGACGATTACTGGCTGCTGGTGGCGCGCGATGTCAGCAAGCTGCTGCGGCTGGAGCAGGTGCGCCGCGACTTCGTGGCCAACGTCTCGCACGAGCTGCGTACGCCATTGACGGTGGTGCACGGCTATCTGGACATGCTCGACCCGGAAGACTTTCCCGATTCGGGCCCGATGCTGGCCGAGATGCGCAAGCAGTCGCAGCGCATGGCGCAGCTGGTCGAAGATCTGCTGACGCTGTCGCGGCTGGAATCGCAGGAAGAACTCGGCGAGGAACACGTGGCGATGGCGCCGATGCTGTCGACGTTGCGCCGCGAGGCCGAAGCGCACAGCCAGGGCCGCCACACCGTGGAAGTGTTCGACGAGGCCGGCGTGGACCTGCTCGGCTCCAACAAGGAACTGCATAGTGCCTTCTCCAACCTGGTCACCAACGCGGTGCGCTACACGCCCGGCGGCGGCACGGTGACGATCCGCTTCGTGCGCGAAGGCGATGGCGCGGCCCTGGCGGTGCGCGACACCGGCTACGGCATTCCCGCCTCGCATCTGCCGCGCATCACCGAGCGCTTCTATCGCGTCTCCAGCAGCCGCTCGCGCGAGAGTGGCGGCACCGGGCTGGGGCTGTCGATCGTCAAGCACATCCTGGGACTGCACCAGGCGCGTCTGGAAATCGAAAGCGAAGTCGGACGCGGGAGCGAATTCTCATGCCATTTTGTCGCTGCGCGCGTCGTGCAGCGCGATCAGTCCCTGCCACTGTCACGTTCGGCGTGATATGTAAGAGGTGCGCGCCGCACCACCGCGGTGCGATGCACGCGCGCATGACGCGCTACATCGCCTGCGCTGCCTCTGGCGCGCTGCCACGCCGCACACCATCTCCGTCTTGATGACCGATTCCAATGGGCCACGCCAAAGAACTGCACGACGTCACACCTTCCGAGGACATCGCCACCGATCCGTTGCGCGATCCGGCGCTGTACATCAACCGGGAACTGTCGCAGCTGGACTTCAATTTCCGGGTGCTGGCACAGGCGTTGGACGAGCAGGTGCCATTGCTGGAACGGCTGCGGTTCCTGTGCATTTCCTGCACCAACCTGGATGAATTCTTCGAGATCCGCGCCGCCACCGTGCGGCATGCGCAGGAGTTCGGCCTGCCGCCGGCACCGGATGGCCTGAGCCCGACCGCCATCCTCAACGCGGTGCACGACCGCGCCGCCAAGCTGGTCGAACAGCAGTACCACGCATGGAATGAAGTGCTGCGCCCGGCGATGGAAGATGCCGGCGTGGCCGTGCTCAGCCGCACGGCCTGGACCTCGCGTCAGAAGCGCTGGCTGCGGGCGTACTTCCGCAACGAGATCATGCCGGTGCTGTCGCCGCTGGGGCTGGACCCGGCGCATCCGTTTCCGAAGATCCTCAACAAGACATTGAACATCGTGGTGGTGCTGGAGGGCCAGGACGCATTCGGGCGCGCCGGTCATCTGGCCATCGTGCGTGCGCCGCGCTCGTTGCCGCGCATCATCCAGCTGCCGGCGAGCCTGTCGCCGGAGGGCGCGCAGAGCTTCGTGTTCCTGTCCTCGGTGCTGTCCGAGTTCGTCGACGAGCTGTTCCCCGGCATGCAGGTCAAGGGCTCGTATCAGTTCCGCGTCACCCGCAACTCCGAACTGGTGGTGGACGAGGAAGAGGTCGAGAACCTGGCGCTGGCCTTGCGCGACGAGCTGGTCACCCGCGGCTATCGCCCGGCGGTGCGCCTGGAGATCGCGCACGACTGCCCGGCGCCGATCATGCGCACCCTGCTGCAGAACTTCGGTCTGAACGAAAACGCGGTGTACCGCATCGTCGGGCCGGTCAACCTGAGCCGCGTCACCCAGGTCTACGATCTGGTGCAGCGCCCCGAACTGAAGTATCCGTTGTTCAATCCGCGCACCCTGCGCGACAACGACGGCATCTTCGAGATCGTCAGCAAGGGCGATGTGCTGCTGCATCACCCCTTCGATGCGTTCACCGCGGTGCTGGACGTGATCCGCCAGGCCGCGGTCGACCCGAACGTGCTGGCGATCAAGCAGACGCTGTACCGCACCGGCAAGGACTCGCTGATCGTCGATGCGCTGATCCTGGCCGCGCGCAACGGCAAGGACGTCACCGTGGTGGTGGAGCTGCGCGCGCGTTTCGACGAAGAGGCCAACCTGGGCCTGGCCGACAAGCTGCAGGAAGCCGGCGTGCAGGTGGTGTACGGCGTGGTCGGCTTCAAGACGCACGCCAA
Organism: Xanthomonas sp. NCPPB 3218; assembly: GCF_056725185.1. Taxonomy (NCBI): domain Bacteria; kingdom Pseudomonadati; phylum Pseudomonadota; class Gammaproteobacteria; order Lysobacterales; family Lysobacteraceae; genus Xanthomonas; species Xanthomonas sp. NCPPB 3218. The sequence goes on along the minus strand of NZ_CM161516.1, from coordinate 1,208,630 downwards.
GATGCTGCTGATCGTGCGCCGCGAGGGACGCAAGCTCAAACGCTATGTGCATCTGGGCACCGGCAATTACCACAGCGGCACCGCGCGCCTGTACACCGACATCAGCCTGATCACCGCGGATGTGGAAATCGGCAGCGATGTGCACATGCTGTTCCAGCAGTTGTCCGGGCTGGCCCCGCGCATGAAGCTGGAGCAGTTGCTGCAGTCGCCCTTCACCCTGCACGCCGGCGTGTTGAAGCGGATCGAGCGCGAAACGCGGCTGGCCCGCAACGGCCGCCCGGGCCGCATCATCGCCAAGATGAATGCCCTCAACGAGCCGCAGGTCGTGCGTGCGCTGTATACCGCCTCGCAAGCCGGTGTGCAGATCGACCTGATCGTGCGCGGCGCCTGCACGCTGCGCCCGGGCGTTCCCGGCGTGTCCGACAATATCCGCGTGCGCTCGATCGTGGGGCGTTTTCTGGAACATAGCCGCGTGTACTGGTTCGGCAACGATGGCGCGGCAGAGTTGTATTGCGCCAGCGCCGATTGGCTGGAGCGCAACCTGCTGCGGCGCGTGGAGACCTGCTTCCCGATCCTGGACCCGGATCTGGCCAAGCGCGTCTACCGCGAAGTGCTGCAGAACTACCTGGACGACAACGTCAACGCCTGGGAGCTGGATGCCGACGGCGTCTATCACAAACGCCTACCAGGCCCTGGCGAGCCGGCCCATTCGGCGCAGATGACCTTGCTCGAGCGGATCTGAAAGCGGCGCGGGCGTGGCCCCTCACGGGGCCAACGGCCCATCGGCTACCATGCGCCCATGCCAATGCCCTCCCCCACGATCCCGCCCCTGCGCGATGGCGATTTCCTCGCCGCCATCGACTTAGGATCCAACAGCTTCCACATGGTCATTGCGCGCTACCTGATGGGTCAGCTGCGCGTGGTCGATCGTCTGCGCGAAACCGTGCGCATGGCCGACGGCCTGGATGGCAAGGGTGGCCTCTCCAACGAAGCGCGCCAGCGCGCGCTCGAATGCCTGGCGCGCTTCGGCCAGCGCATCCGGGAAGTGCCGTCGTTGCGCGTACGCGCGCTGGCCACCAACACGGTGCGTCAGCTGCGCTCGCCGCAGGCGTTCCTGATGCCGGCCGAAACCGCGCTCGGGCATGCGATCGAAGTCGTCAGCGGACGCGAGGAAGCGCGCCTGATCTATCTCGGCGTTGCGCATGCGCAACCGCCCAAGCCCGATCAACGCCGGCTGGTGATCGACATCGGCGGCGGCTCGACCGAGTTCATCATCGGCCGCGGATTCCAGACCCTGGAACGCGAGTCCCTGCAGGCCGGCTGCATCGCCAGCACGCGCCGCTTCTTTCCCGGCGGCAAGCTGTCGAAGAAGAAATGGAAGGATGCGCTGACCGAGATCGGCGCCGAGTTCCAGCAGTTCGCCAATCAGTACAAGGCGCTGGGCTGGCACGAGGCGATCGGCTCGTCCGGCACGCACAAGGCCATCGGCGAGATCTGTGCGGCGATGAAGCTCACCAAGGGCGCAATCACCACCGAGGCGCTGCCGGCGCTGCGCGATGAACTGCTCAAGGCCAAGCGCATCGAAGACATCCAGTTGCCCGGCCTGGCCGCCGAACGCCGGCCGATCATCGCTGGCGGCATCCTGGTGCTGGAAGCGGCATTCCAGGCCCTGGGGCTGGAGAAGCTGATGGTCAGCAAGGCGGCGATGCGCGAAGGCATCCTTTACGACATGCTCGGCCGCGGTGGCGAGAACGACCCGCGCGACAGCTCGGTGGCCTCGCTGGTGCAGCGCTACGGCATCGACGAAGTGCAGGCGCAGCGCGTGGAAGCCACTGCCTGCCGGCTGTTCGACCAGGTCTGCGAATCCTGGCAGCTGGATGGCGACGACGCGCAGGTGTTGCGCCGCGCTGCGCGCCTGCACGAGCTGGGCCTGATCATCGCGCACAGCCAGTATCACGTGCACGGCAGCTACATCCTGGAGCACTCGGACATCGCCGGTTTCTCGCGGCAGGAGCAGCAGGTGCTGGCATCGCTGGTGCGCACGCACCGGCGCAACGTGCCCAAGACCGCGTTCGATGCGCTGCCGGACCGCCTGCTGCTGCCGACCCGGCGCAAGGCCGCGCTGCTGCGGCTGGCGGTGCTGCTGCATCGCGCCCACGAATCGGACCCGATTCCGACCCTGGAACTCACCGCCGATGACACCCGCCTGTCGTTGATCCTGTCGCAAAGCTGGATCGACTCGCGCCCGCTGCTGCGCGCCGACCTGATCGGCGAAGTCGAGAGCATGGCCGGGCTGGGGATCGCGTTCAAACCGTTTGTGACCTGAGGCCTGCGGCCTCAGGCGGGATTTGGGATTTGGGATTCGGGATTCGTTGACCGCGGCACGTAATGTATTGCGTGTTCGCCCAGATGCGCAAAAGCCGCTTTTGCGAATCTCTAATCCCGAATTCCTAATCCCGTCGCACTTGTCACCGCCGCGACTTATCCGCGCAACATCCATGCCATCGCCCTCCCGGAAGCTAGCGAAAACCGGAGAACGGGCATGCGCTACGCGATCGTTACCGAAACCTATCCCCCCGAAGTCAACGGTGTTGCGCTGACCGTGCACGGGCTGGAAACCGGCCTGCGCGCACGCGGACACCAGGTGGACGTGGTGCGTCCACGGCAGAGCGGCGATACCGATGCGGCCACCGCCCTGCTGGTGCGCGGCGCGGCGCTGCCGCGCTACCCGGGACTGAAATTCGGATTGCCGGCAACCCAACGCCTCGTTCGTCATTGGCAAATCACGCAACCGGATGCGGTCTATGTGGCCACGGAAGGCCCCCTGGGCTGGTCGGCGATGCGTGCGGCACGCCGGCTCGGCATTCCGGTCGCCACCGGCTTCCATACCCGCTTTGACGAATACCTGCCCGACTACGGTGCCGCTTGGCTGCAGGGTACTGCGCTGCGCTGGATGCGCCGCTTCCACAATCAGGCCGAGGCCACCCTGGTGCCCACGCGCGAGCTGCAGCAGTTCCTGCGCGACGGCGGCTTCGAGCGCGTGCAGTTGCTGGCACGCGCGGTGGACAGCCAGCAGTTCGATCCGGCCCGGCGCGATCCGGCCTTGCGTGCCGAATGGGGCATCGAGGGCGAAGGCTTCGCCGCGATCTATGTCGGACGCATCGCCAACGAAAAGAACCTGCCGCTGGCGATTCGCGCGTTCCGCAAGCTGCAGCAGATCCGCCCGAAGGCGCGCTTCGTCTGGGTGGGCGATGGCCCGGCACGCGAAAAAATCGCGCACGAGAATCCGGACTTCATCTTCTGCGGCATCCAGCGCGGCGAGGCGCTGGCGCGCCACTTCGCCAGCGGCGATCTGTTCCTGTTCCCCAGCCGCAGCGAGACCTTCGGCAACGTGACCCTGGAGGCGATGGCCAGTGGTGTGGCCACCGTGGCCTTCGACTACGGCGCCGCACGCGAGTATCTGCGCAGCGGCCACAGCGGTGCGGCAGTGGAGAACGACGAGGCGTTCATCCAGGCGGCCGTCGCACTCACCAACGACGATGCGATGCGCCAGCGCCAGGGTGCGGCGGCCGCACAGGCGATGAAGAAACTGCATCCGGACAACGTGGTCTCCGACTTCGAGGCCTTGCTGATGGGCATCACTGCGGCACGGGGGCGTTATGTCGGCAACGCGGCTTGAACTTCTGCGCGGTCACGAAGCGCGCTGGTGCCGGCGCGCCAACCACTGGTGCCGGCGCCACCCGGTGCGGCGCGCATTCGCCACCATCAGCCGGCTCGGCGATGGGGTGTTCTGGTACAGCCTGATGGGTTTGCTGGTGCTGCTCGACGGCATGGACGGCGTGCGCGCATCTGCGCACATGGCCGCCACCGGCGTGCTCGCGCTGACCTTGTACAAATCACTCAAGCGCTGGACGCGTCGGCCACGCCCGTACGCGGCCGACGTGCGCATCCGCGCCTGGGTGGCGCCGCTGGACGAGTTCAGTTTTCCGTCCGGCCACACCTTGCATGCGGTGTCCTTCAGCATCGTGGCACTGGCCTACTACCCGTGGCTGGCGCCCCTGCTGGTGCCGTTCTCGGCCGGCGTGGCGCTGTCGCGCGTGGTGCTGGGCCTGCACTATCCCAGCGATGTCCTCGCTGCCACCGCGATCGGCGTAGTGCTGGCCAGCCTGTCGCTGTGGGGATTGCCGGTGTTGCTCGGCTGAGGATTGAGCGCTGTCATCGCGGCATCTGCCCGACCAGGCCGGTGATCCTCTCGTTGCCGCAGCCAGCCGTTCACCCGGCACTCGCTCCGCGATGCAACGCTCCACCGATTCCCGATTCCCGATTCCCGATTCCCGTCCCGCGCTCCCGCCGTACAATGGCGCGATGACGACCCTGTTCATTTCCGACCTGCATCTGGATCCGGCCCGGCCGGCGATCACCGAGCTGTTTCTGGACTTCCTGCGCACGCAGGTGCCCGGTAGCGACGCGCTCTACATCCTCGGCGATCTGTTCGAAGCCTGGATCGGCGATGACACGCCATCGACCGCTGCCGATGCGGTGGCCGTGGCGCTGCATGCGGTGGCCGATAGCGGCGTGCCGGTGTTCTTCATGCCGGGCAACCGCGACTTCCTGGTCGGCGAGGCGTACGCACAACGTGCGGGCTTCCGCATCCTGCCCGACCCCACCGTGGTCGATCTGTACGGACACCCGACCTTGCTGATGCATGGCGATCTGCTGTGCACCGACGACACCGCCTACCAGGCGTTCCGTGCGCAGACGCGCGATCCGGTCTTTCAGGCGCAGTTCCTGGCGCAGCCGCTGGCCGCGCGGGTGGCCTTCGCGCAGCAGGCACGCGCTGCCAGCCAGGCGCGTCATGCAGAACTCAAGCAGGGCGACCAGTCGCGCTTCGAGACCGTCACCGATGTCACCCCGGCCGAGGTGGAGGCCACCTTCGTGCGGTATGGCCTGGACCGCCTGATCCATGGTCACACCCATCGCCCTGCAATCCACACCCTGCAGGCCGGCGGCCAGACCTGCACGCGCATCGTGCTGGGCGACTGGTACGAACAAGGCTCGGTATTGCATGTGGATGCCGACGGCGTGTCGCTGGAGCAGTTGCCGCTTTAACGTGGCGCCAGCAGGTAGCGGGCGGCCAGCTCGGCGCAGACCGCTCGCCCGTACCCCGTTTGCAAGCGACGGACCGCGATGGGCACGTGCCGCTCCGTCTGCAGGTGAGCGCCGTGGTTTCGAGATCATGCCTGCGCGCCCTCGGTGTGCTGTTCACCCGTGCTGGAATGCAGCTTGACGGGTTGTCGGCACGCCTGATCGCGCCAGCCTGCTGATACGCAACCGCACGGTCCATGCAGCCTCCAGACGCATCACTGCATGCTGCGCGCATGTTCGGCGTAGTCGACAAAGTCGCCATTGACTATGTCGTACCAGAGCACCGTGCCATCGGCCTGCACGCGGAACCGATCGCGCACCGGGTTGGTCTGCGGATCGCCGGGGCACTCGTTGCCATGCCGCTCGCGCACTGCGAAGTCGAACGCATCCGCTGAGGGCTCAGCGTCGTCTTCGTCGACGATGCTGATGCAGTTGTCCGGATAGAAATGGTCGTTCTGCAGGCGGGTTTCCAGCACATCCAGCGCGCGGGCGCGGGCATCGTTGGCGGTCGTGGCTGCCGGCGCGGACACCGCCGGTTTGGGTGGCGCAGGGGCCGGGTCGGCAGGTTGCTGTTTGCAGCCGGCAACTGCCAGCGCGACCAGGCACAGCGCCGCATAACGCAGGGACTTGGACATGGGTGCTCCGCTCCGCAGGACACGCCGGCAGCTGCCGGCAGTGCCTCTAGTCTGCGCGATCACTGCGCCTGCGTGTAGCGGCAAAGGCCCGGCACCTGCGTGCCGGGCCCGACGACGGAACGATCGGCTTGGTCCTCAGCGGAAGCCGGCGATGGTGGCCTTGGTGTTGACCAGCACGCGCTGATTGTCGGCGGTGCTGGCGTTGCCCATGGGCACGCCGTTGTAGCTGATGTTGGGGTTGGACCAGTAATTCAGGCGCGGGCAGCTGCTGCTGCAGTCGTAGGCCATGATGGTGCGCCAGCTGTTGCCGTAGCGATAACCGTGCCCGTAGGCATATGGCGAGGTGCTGGGGTCGTTGGTGGCGTCGTGCCGGGCGCTCTGCAGGTGGCCGATTTCATGCGCGAAACTGTAATAGCCGGTGGCGCAATCCCAGTACACCGAGGCAAACGCGGTCGCTGCGGTTGAGCCGATGCCCGATGCCAGGCCGCAGTAGCTGCTGTTGTTCAATACGATCACGCCCACATCGGCGGTATAGGTGTTGCGGCTGGTGTGGATGCTGTCCATGTAACCGTCGTTGGTCACGCGGAAGCGCTGCAGGTCGGTGGTGAAATTGCCGGTTTCGCTGTAGCTGGTGGTCTCGTAACGCGCCAGCTGCAAGGTGATGCCGACATTGCTGTTGATGTAGCCCTGGTTGGCCTCGGCCACTGCCAGTTGCACCAGCGACTGCATGTTGCCGCCGTAGGCGGTCACCGCCTGATTGGTGGCCACTACCAGCACGCGGATGGTCGCCGGGCTGCCCGACGATGCGGCGGCCGCGGTGACGCGCCCGTCGCTGGGCATGTCGATCTTCGGCAGCAGGCTGTATTCGGCAGGGTGTTCCTGCGGCAGGCGGCTTTCTTCCACCTGCACCAGCACGTGGCGGCCATCGGCGAGCGGCCGCAGCCGATACAGCTTGCCGGCGTAGCGGATGGTGCCGGTGACGGTATCGCCGCTGCGTACCAGGATGGCCGAGTTCAGCGGATCCACACCCGACAGCGTGCGGGCACGGGTGCCGGCGCGCGGGCCGAGATTGCCGTACCACACGCTATCGCCGCCTTCCAGCGCATCGACCTTGGCCTGGGTGGCGGTGACGGTCTGGCCATCCAGCTGCAGTTCCAGCAGCTTTTCCGAGGCGGTGACGGCACCGGCGTCGAGCTGGACCACCTGCACGTTGGCGGTGGACGGTGCGCTGAGCAGGCGCTGCAACGAGGGTTCGGCAGTGGCGGTGGCGCTTGCGCTGCGGCTCAGCGCAGGGCCGGATTGATACAGCGGCTTGCCGGCAGCGGCGGCCGAACCGGCCAGACACATGGCGATCAGACCCACCGTGGTGCACATCGACTTCGACTTCATCGTCTCTCTCTCCTTAGACATGGAAGTAACGGATGTGAAACACCGGGCCCCTGCCCCCGGGACGCCATTAAGGCGCGTCGGTCCGTGCCGATTGCAAGTTGTTACAAGAGAAAATTACGGTTTTGTGATGTCTGCCGTTGAATGGATGCGATTCCGGCAGCTGTGCGGCAGGACCCAGCGCACAGTCCGGTGATCGAAGGCGCGTTGCCGCGCAGATGGCCTGTCGCGTTTGGCGGTAGCTAGGCGCGGGGCACGATGTCATGACGAAGGGATGCGATGCGCATCGCCCCAGTGCGCTGCGATCGTTCTGCCGCGCAATGCGCTCGGTCCTTCGAGAGCGAGGCTGCAAACGCGCATCACCCAGCGTGGCATCGGTACTGGCCGATTCAATCTGCTCCGCAAACAGTGATCACAGATCGCGCACTGCAGCCCGCCCACATATTCACCACCAGCGGCTCAGCCGGCCTGCTCCACCAGATCGGCCAGTTCGTCCTCATCGAAGCCGGCAAGCAGCCGCGCCTGCAGATTGAACGGGCCATGCAGGTAACCGCCGGCGTACTCGTGCAGCAGCGCCTTGAAGCGCGCGCGCGGCTCGATGCCGGCCTGCGCGCAATACCAGCGGTACCAGCGCGAGCCGGCCGCCACATGCGCCACTTCTTCGCGCAGGATGGTGTCCAGCACCTCGGCAGTGGCGGTATCGCCGAGCGAGCGCAGCTTGACGATCATCGCCGGTGTCACATCCAGCCCGCGCGCTTCCAGCACGCGCGGCACCAGCGCCATGCGTGCCAGACCGTCGTGCGCGGTTTTCTCGCACATTTCCCACAGGCCGTTGTGCGCGGCGAAGTCGCCGTAGTCATGGTCGTGTGCATGCAATCGCGCGCGCAGCAGCATGAAGTGGCGCGATTCGTCGTCGGCCACGCCAACCCAGTCGGCATAGAACGCCGCCGGCAACCCACGGAAGCGATACACCGCATCCCAGGCCAGGTCGATGGCGTTGAGCTCGATATGCGCGATGGCGTGGATAAAGGCGGCGCGGCCTTCCGGGTTGCCCAGCCCGCGCCGCGGCACCTCGCGCGGATGCACCAGCACCGGCCTTGCAGGTCGGCCAGGCATGCGGATCGGCTCCGGAGGCGCCGCCTGCGGCGGTGGCAACGGCAACGCACCGGCGCGGAACGCGGCCGCATGTCGCTGCGTCAACGCGACCTTCTCCAGCGGATCGGCCGCTTGCAGGCAGGCATGTGCGGCTTGCAGAAGATCCATCGTGTCCATCACTCCGTCGTTGCGGTAGCCGCCAGATCGACAACTGGCGCTTCGATCTGCAGCGGCGATCGAGATCCCTACGCAGCCGTCGCAGGTGCGATCTGCGTACAACCAGCGGCTGGCGCCACTATCGAACCAGCGCAGCGCACCCGCCTGTCGATCGGCAGCAATCAAATCGCGCGATCGCCACGCAGGTACTCCTGCGTGGCACTGCGGCTCTAGGCCACGTCTGGGTAGCGCCGAGCTGCAGCGCTACCGCACTGCCTCACGCGCGGCGACGCTTCTTGGCATCGTCCGAGCGCAATTGCTGGATGCGTTCGAAATAGCCCGGTTCGATGCCGGTGATGTACTCGCCGTTGAAGCACGAGGAATCGAACTGCTGGATGTCCGGGTTGCCTTCGCGCACGGCCACTTCCAGGTCTTCCAGATCCTGGTAGATCAGCCAGTCGCAGCCCAAAAATTCCTGGATTTCCAGCTCGCTGCGGCCATGCGCGATGAGTTCTTCGGCGGCCGGCATGTCGATGCCGTAGATATTGGGATAACGCACCGGCGGCGCGGCCGAGGCCAGATACACCTTGCGCGCACCGGCATCGCGCGCCATCTGCACGATCTGCCGGCTGGTGGTGCCGCGCACGATCGAATCGTCGACCAGCAGCACCACGCGGTTGCGGAACTCCAGGTGGATCGGATTGAGCTTGCGCCGCACCGATTTCTGCCGCTCGCCCTGCCCCGGCATGATGAAGGTCCGGCCCACGTAGCGATTCTTGACGAAGCCCTCGCGGTACTTCACCCCGAGCACGTTGGACATCTCCAGCGCCACATCGCGCGAGGTGTCCGGGATCGGAATGATGGTGTCGATATCGTGGTCCGGGCGCAGCCGCAGGATCTTCTCGCCCAGCTTCAGGCCCATGCGCATGCGCGCCTTGTGCACCGAGATGTTGTCGATCATCGAGTCGGGACGCGCGAAGTACACGTACTCGAAGATGCACGGCGCGTTGACGGTCGGCGCAGCGCAGACTTCCGAAAACAGCTCGCCGCGCGCGGTGATCACCATCGCCTCGCCGGGGCGCACGTCGCGCACGCGCTGGTAGCCGAGGATGTCCAGCGCGGCCGATTCGGAGGAGACGATGTATTCGGTGCCTTCGGCATGCTCGCGCTTGCCCAGCACCAGCGGACGGATGCCATGCGGGTCGCGGAAGGCCACCAGGCCCAGGCCCAGCACCACGCTGACCACCGCATAGCCGCCCTTGCAACGGCGGTGCACGCCGGCCACCGCGCGGATCGCCGCCTCGGGGGTGAGCATGCGCTGCGCGTCCAGCTCGTAGGCGAACACGTTCAGCAGCACTTCGCTGTCCGAATCGGTGTTGATGTTGCGGCGGTCGGCTTCGAAGACCTGCTGGCGCAAGGCCTCGGTGTTGATCAGGTTGCCGTTGTGCGCCAGCGCGATACCGTAGGGCGAGTTGACGTAGAACGGCTGCGCCTCGTCCATGCCTTCCGAGCCTGCGGTCGGGTAGCGGCAATGCGCGATGCCGACCCGGCCTTCCAGCACCGCCATCTTCTTTTCGTCGAAGACGTCGCGTACCAGCCCGTTGGCCTTTTGCACACGCAGGCGCGTGCCGTCTGCGGTGGCGATGCCTGCGGCGTCCTGCCCACGATGCTGCAGGACGGTCAGGCCGTCATAGAGCTGCCCGGCGACGTTCTGGTTGCCGACAATACCGACGATGCCACACATGGTGCGCGTTCTCCGCTACGGCTTGCGCCGTTACTGTGAAGGGGGCCGTGCCTGGCCTTGGGACTCGACCCGAGCCGGGTCGCTTTCTCCGCCGCGAACCTGCGCCGGATCGATATTGGCCGGCATCGCCTGCGCCGGATCGCGTCCGTCGCTGGCGGCTTTACCGGGTTGCCCGAGCGCACGCGTGATGGTGTCGCTCAGACCGGACCCGGACAGCGCCTTGCCCAGGTCCGTATTATCGCCTGCCGAGGGCAACTTCCCCAACTCCGTTGGCAAGTTGCCGAGTTCCATCGATGGCATGTCCATCGACGGCATCCGCCAGGCCGGCAGTTGCGCCCGCATCCAGCTCGCGCCCGGCGACAGCATCGGCATCAGCATCGACTGGCGCCAGGACGGCTCGCGCGGCAGCGGCGTGAAGCTCATCAGCAGCACCAGCACGCTGGCCAGAAAACCGCCGCGCACCAGACCCAGGCCGAACCCGAGCATGCGGTCCATCCCGCCCAGGCGCACCGCATCCACCCCGGCACGGATCACCATGCCGATCACTGCCACGGTGATCAGCACGCCCACGAACACCATCGCGTAGCCGCCAAACGATTCGGTGGCCGACGGATGCTTGCCGTCGGCGATCCAGCGTGCGGCCGGGCCGCCGAACTGGAATGTCGCCCAGCCGGCCAGCAACCACGACAGCGTGCCGACCACGATGGCGACAAATCCGCGCAGCAGGCCCAACAGGGCCGACACCAGGATGATGACGCCCAGCACCATGTCGATCATTACCCACTTCTCCGCGCGACGCGCGCGCCGCTGGTCCAACCTGGCTCGGTGTTCATTGCGCTCCCCTCCATGGGTGTGAGGCGATCAGGAAATCCGCTCGCCGCTGGCGATACCACGCAAGCGGCGATCGGGCGGGCTGCGGACGAGCCGCACTGCGCGTAGCGAACCAACCGTCATGCCGATCTCCGGCATGTACCGCGCCCGCCGGTTGGCGGCGCAGTCGTTTACGGATGCGGACGCACCATGCCGGAAATGCCGACCTTGGCCGCCACCTGCGCACGCAACTGTTCGGCATCGCCACGGTTGGCCACCGGGCCGACCCGCACGCGGTTAAGCGCGCCCTTGTCGGTCCGCACCTGTTCGACGAAGGCACTGAAACCGGCGGCGCGCACGCGGTCGCGCAAGGCGTCGGCGTCTTCGGCGCGCCCGAAGGCGCCCAGCTGCACCGCAAAGCCGACCGAACTGGCCGCAGGCGCTGCCGGCGCGGCGGGCGCCGCGACGGCCGGCTTGGTCGGCTCGGGCTTGGCCGGCTCCGTTTTCGCCACCTCCGGCTTGACCGGAGCGGGCTTGGGCGCTTCGGCCGGCTTGGGCGCGGCGGCCACCGGCTTGGCCGGTTCTGGCGGCAGGCTTTCGGTCTTGGTCGGTGCGGCGGTGCTGGCGGCGGCCACGCTGCTGCTGGGTTTTGCGGCCGGGGCCGGCGTCGGTGTACTGGCTGCAGGCGCTGGCGCGGCGGCATTGGCATCCAGCGTCACCACCTGGGCGTTGACGTCGCTGCGCACCTTCACTGCCTGCAGGCGCGCCGATTCGGCCTGCGCCTGGTCGACATACGGCCCCACGCGCACGCGCCAGGCCGGGCGGCCGTTGATCTGGGTCTTTTCGCTGAAGCCGGGCAGCTGCGCCTGCTTGAGCCGCGCCAGCACCGCGTCGGCGTCGGCGCTGGTGGCGTAGGCGCCGAAGTTGACCGCGTAGTTGCCGGCCGCCACCTCAGGCGCCGACGGCGCGCTGGACGGGTTGGCCAGATCGGCCGCGTCCGGGTTGTCCTGCACCGCAGCCGGCGCCGAGGCGGCGCCGCGCATGCCCAGCGCGCCACCGACAGGCGCATCGCCCGGGGTGACCAGCGGCAATTCGCGGGTTTCGAACTCGCCATTGGCCGGTGCGGCAGGCGCCTCCAGCGGCACATCGGCCACGCCGCTCGACGGCGCAGGGCCCTTGACCAGCATCGGCAGGAAGATCACGGCAAGCGCCACCAGAACGATGGCGCCAATCAGTCGCTGTTTCAGAGCAGTATCCACGTAGAGAGACGAGAGGCGGCGTGGCGGGGTGCCGCGGCGATTATAAGGCCGCAGCCGGGCTACCGACCCGGGTGGACTGAACGAAGTGCGCTTAGGGCGTCGGCAACGGTATGAAACGAGCCGAACACCAGCACCCGATCGCCCGGTGAGGCCTGCGCCAGCACCGCGCGCAGTGCGCCCGCCACATCGCCATGGCAGGCCGCCTGCGCTGCGGCACTGCCCTGCAGACGGGCCTGCAAGGCCTGCGCCGACTGCCCCCGCGCACCGTCCAGCCCGGCCAGGGCCCAATGGTCGACCTGCGCGGCCACCGCCTCCACCACGCCCAGCACATCCTTGTCCGCCAATGCGGCGTAGATCGCATGGGTGGTGCCGGTGTGCGCCTGCGCGCCCAGCGCATCGGCCAGCGCGCGCGCGGCCTGCGGGTTGTGGCCGACATCCAGCAGCACCTGCACGCCATCGATGTCGCTGCGCTGCAGGCGCCCGGCCACCCGTGCATTGGCAATGCCCTGCGCCCAGGCGGCATCGGGCAGTTCCACCGGCAAGGCCTGCAACGCGGCGATCGCCGCGGCGGCGTTGGCCAGTTGCACCGGCGCCTGCAAGGCCGGCATCGGCAGCTCCACGGTCACCGCGACATCGCGCCAGCGCCACTGCGGCGCGTCCGGGTGCTGCGCCTCGATCGGCTCGAAGAAATAGTCGCTGCCGGCGCGGATCGCATTGGCGCCCAACTGGTAGGCCCGCCGCAACACGCTCGACGGCGGGTCGATTTCGCCCAGCACCACCGGCTTCCAGGCGCGGATGATGCCGGCCTTCTCGGTGCCGATCGCCTCGCGGTCTTCGCCCAGCCAATCGGTGTGGTCGATATCCACGGTGGTGATCACCGCCACATCCGAATCAATGATGTTGACCGCGTCCAGGCGCCCGCCCAGGCCGATTTCCAGCACCGCCAGGTCCAGCCCGGAGCGCTGCAGCAGCCACAGCGCCGCCAGCGTGCCGTATTCGAAATACGTCAGCGCGGTCTGGCCACGTGCCGCTTCGACGGCGGCAAAGGCGTCCACCAGTTGCGCGTCGCCGGCCTCGTTGCCGTCGATGCGCACGCGCTCGTTGTAGCGCAGCAGATGCGGCGAGGTGTAGCTGCCCACCTTCCAGCCGGCGGCCTGCGCGATCGCCTCGATAAAGGCCACGGTGGAGCCTTTGCCATTGGTGCCGCCTACGACAATGACATGCCTGGCTGGCGCTTCAATCTGCAACCGCGCAGCGACCTCGCGCACGCGCTCCAGGCCCATGGCGATGTTCTGCGGATGCTGCTGCTCGATGTAGGCGAGCCAGTCGGAGAGGGAGTCGGTTGCGTTCACGGTCAGGGCTGCGCGAGAAGAAGCGCATTATCGCCGTTTGCCGGCGCGCAGCGCATATCACCAGGCACGCCGGCAGATCGCGCACCGTCGCATGGGCCGACAGGGTGCGCGCGCCTCGGCCAGCAACTGGAGGAGCGCTGTCGCCCGCAGTCAGGGGACATCGGAAATGGACGCAATGCGCATGCCCAACACGGAGCGTTGACCGCGCAACAGCACCGAGACGCGCTGCTCGGGATGACGCCGATATTGCGCTTCGTCGATGCACAGATGGCCCGGAAAACGATGCGCGAGCGGCCCGCCACTCAACCGGTATTTGCACGCTCGCGCGCCGGGCATGGCGGCGGTCTGCATGACATGCGTCTCTTCGAAATCGACACCGGCGATGCGGGTGTAGACCCAGGGCCCACCTCTGGCCAGCACCAGCCAGCACAGCAATCCCAAGAGCGGCGGCGCCAGGCAGAGCGCCAGCACGGTGTTGAACAGCTGCTTGCCAACGACCGCCTTCCACCCGCCGATGCGATAGGCCGGCGCGACGATCGATACCGTCAGACCGCTTCCCAGCAGCACCATCGGCGCTATCCAGGCCCGACCGGACAGGAAAGGCGCGGGAATGAAGTCGGAGAACGCCCCCAGCGCCAGCAGGCCGGACACGCTGCCAAAAACAGCGTAGCGAAGCGCCCTGGGCCACCTGGCAATTGTGCCGATATCACAGGCCACGGTCTCATCCAGCGTCCGTGCCGGGCGTTGTCTTACAGCGCCCGATGCTTGGCTTCACCAAAAAACGGCGTGTGGTGCGCGCAGTCGTTGAGCCGCACCACTTCCAGATGATCCACGTCCTCGCCTTCGAGCAGGTTGAGCGTGGTCGGTGCCTGGCGGAAGGTCCACAGCCGGGACAGCGGCAGGCCCAGGATCTTGCACAGGATCACGCGGTTGACCGCATCGTGCGCGACCACCAGCAAGGTATCGGCCGCGCCCAGGCCTTCGGCCGCGCGCGCCAGGCCGCGCCAGCTGCGGTCCAGCACCTGCCGCAGGGACTCGCCGCCGGGCATCAGCACGGTATCGGGCTCGTCGCGCCAGGCGCGCAGACGTGCCGGATCCTTGTCGTTGATCTCGCTGGCCAGCAGGCCTTCCCATTCGCCGTGGGCGATTTCCTGCAGGTCCGCATCGGTCTGCAGCAGGCTTTCGCGGTTGCTGCCCAGCGCCAGCCTGGCGGTGGCCTGCGCACGCGACAGCGGCGATGCCACCGCGCGGGTGATCTCCAACGATTGCAGGCGCGCGCCGAGGGCGGCGGCCTGGCCTTCGCCGACCGGCGACAGCGGGATATCGATCTGGCCCTGGTAACGGCCTTCGGCGTTCCACGGCGTCTCGCCGTGACGGGCAAGCAGGATGCGCATGCGCGAGGGATTCCTTGGGGAAGGGGCCGGCTCGCCGCAGCGAAACGGGAGCGCATGATAACCCCTCCCGCTGCGGCGCCGGCCGCCCGCGTCGGCACACGCCGAATTCCGGCAACAGCTGCGATGCCGGGCGACTCCGGCATGACCCAGCGCAAATACCGGCTATCCACGGCGACCGTGCGGGTCATCGCCGGATCGAAGAGCCCGTTGTAGCCCACCGACGCTGGGTTGCCGTCGAGGCCAGAACGACCCGCCTCCCCTGCGCGTCCATCACCGGTGCGCCCCCGGCGCCGGCTCAGGCGCGCCCGAATGCCGGATCGCTGCGGCTGGGCCTGCCGGTTTCCAGATGCCCGGCCAGGCGGCGGCGGAATGCCGCGCCCGGCTGTTCCAGCACCAGGTCGTACCAGTGATCGCTGGCAGCAAGCGCCAGACGCACGGTCTGGCGCTGACCTGCGGCCAGGTGCAGCGAGCGCGCGGTCGGGTCTGCGTAGTCCAGCGCGCGCAGTTGCAGCGTGCACGGCTGCTGCCCGGCATTGCCGATGTCCAGCACCAGCGCCTCGCCGTCCTGCCGCGCCTCCAACCATGGCGCAGCCGACTGCGTCCCGGCCGCAGCGAGGTCGCCGGCGAATTCGCGCAAGAAGCCATTGGGTCCATGCACGCTCAGCGCATAGGCATCGTTGTGCGCAGCGCCGACCGGCACATCGTCGAGGCGGGTGCCGGGCAATACGGTGTAGTACCACGGGCCCCCACTCGCAGCGCTGGAGTAGACGTTGAACGCGGCTGCCGCAGCGCCGCTGTTGACGAACTGCAGCTGCACGCCGCCGTCGCCCTGCTCGCGCGCATGCACCTGCAAGGCATACGGCAACGCGCGCGCCGGACGTTGTCCCGGCTCCTGCCGCGGCATGCTGCCCTTGGCCGGCGGCACCGGTAGCGGCTTGTTGCGCACCGCGGCGGTGCGCGCGCGGTAGTCGTCGACCGACGGCAATGCGCTCAGCGCTGAATCGTCCGGCTTGCGGAAATCGAACACGCTGGTCAGATCGCCGCTCACCGCGCGACGCCACGGGCTGATGTTCGACTCGGCCACACCGAAGCGGCGTTCCAGCAAGCGCAGCACCGAAGTGTGATCGAACACCTGCGAATTGACCCAGCCGCCACGCGTCCAGGGCGAGATCACCAGCATCGGCACGCGGATGCCCAGCCCCATCGGCACGCCCTCGTACACCTCCCCGCGCGTATCGACATTGCTGCGCCCCATGCGCGCATCCAGCGCCGGCAGCGCTGCGGGCACGTGATCGAAGAAGCCGTCGTTCTCGTCGTAGTTGATGATCAGCGCGGTCTTCGCCCACACCTGCGGGTTGGCGGTGAGCGCATCGATCAGGCGCGCCACCAGCGATTCGCCATAGGCCGGCGGCGCTTCCGGATGCTCGCAGTACGCGGTGGGCGGCACGATCCAGGACACCTGCGGCAAGCGATCGGCCTGCACGTCGGCGGCGATTGCAGCGATCAGGTGCTCGGCCTGCGTGGTGGCGGCATTGTCTGCAGTGGACCCGGGCACGCAGGCACGTGCGCGTCGATAGCGTTCGTCGCCGGGGTGCAGATCGCGGTAGTGCGAAAAATACGCCAGCGAGTTGCAGCCGAAGTTGTCGTACTCCTGGTAAACGCGCCAGTCCACACCTGCGGCCTGCAGGCGCTGCGCATAGGTGGTCCAGTCCATCGCCGCATAACCAGGCTTGTCGCGCGCCATGTCGGCAGTCCAGTTGCCGTCGTCGGCATTGGTCACCGCCTGCGCGCCGAGATTGCCCACGCTCGGGCCGCTGGTGCCGGTGAACAGGTACATGCGATTCGGATTGGTCGGCCCGTGCAACGAACAGAAATAGCCATCGCAAATGGTGAACGCATCGGCCAGTGCGTGGTAGTACGGGATGTCGTGACGCTGGAAATATCCCATCGTCAATTCGCCCTTGTACGGCACCCAGGCGTCGTACTCGGCCCAGCGCGCCGGGTCCTGCCCATGGCCGGCTTTCCACGAGTGATCCAGGCTCTTGATCAACGGCGCACAGGTGTCTTGCGAATCGAAGGCGAACGGCAGCAGGCGACGACCATCGGAGGCCGGCTGGCTCCATACCGGGTGACCGTCGCGCAGCTGCAACGGGCGCGGATCGCCAAAGCCGCGCACGCCACGCAGCGCACCGAAGTAATGATCGAAGGAGCGGTTTTCCTGCATCAGGATCACCACGTGTTCGATGTCGCGCAGCGTGCCGGTGCGCGAGTTGGCCGGCAGCGCGAGTGCGCGGCCGATCGAGGACGGCATGGCGCCGGCGGCGGTCAGCGCGGCGACGCGCTTGAGGAAATCGCGGCGCGAGGGGGAGGACGTCATGGCTACGGAACCTGCAGGAAATACGTGTACATCGCCGCGCAGTGCGGCTGGGTACGACACGTATAGCGGGCAAGCACGACAGTTTTGCGACAGCCACCGTCATCAATGTTTCATACGTCGTTGACACCCTGCGTCGCGAAACGCCGGTCCTGCACCGTGCGTTGCCCTCAGCCGTGCTCGAACAGGATTCCCCCATGACTTCCGCTCGCCGTTTTCATGTCACTCCGCTGGCGCTTGCCCTGGCCGCGCTGCTCCCCGCCATCGCCTCTGCTGCCACACCGGCGGCCGATCCGATTGCCGGTGCAGATGCGCCGGTAGCCGATGCCCCGGCCAGCGTGGCCGATGCCGCCACCAACGCCACCCAGCTGGACGCGATCAACGTGGTGTCGCAAGGCAGCACCCGCCAGGTCCAGCGCATCAGCCGGCAGGACATCGAGCAGCTGACCCCGGGCAGCAGCGCCTTCAAGGCAGTGGAAAAGCTGCCGGGCGTGCAGTTCCAGTCGGCCGATCCGTTCGGCACCTACGAGTGGTCCACGCAGGTCACCCTGCACGGCTTCGATCAGAGCCGGCTGGGTTACACGCTCGATGGCATTCCGCTCGGCAACATGAGCTACGGCGTCACCAACGGCCTGCACATCACCCGCGCCATCATTTCGGAAAACCTCGGCTCGGTGGAAATCGCGCAAGGCGCCGGTGCGCTGGGCACTGCGTCCAACACCAACCTTGGCGGCACCATGCAGTTCTACTCGGCCGACCCGCAGAGCACGCCGGGCCTGCGCCTGGTGCAGACGGTCGGCAGCGATGCCACGCGCCGCACCTTCGTGCGCGGCGACACCGGCGATCGCAACGGCTTGTCGGCGTACCTGTCATATGCCAATGCCAGCACCGACAAATGGAAGGGCTTCGGCGACCAGCAGTCCGAGCAGGCCAACCTCAAGACCGTCTACCAGTGGGGCGACGGCAACCGTCTGAGCCTGTTCGTGGATACCTCGCGGCGCAAGGAATACGACTACATGGACCTGTCGTTGACCAGCCAGCGCGCACTGGGCTGGGACTACGACTACCTGCAGCCGGATTGGGCCACCGCCGTGCAGATGGCGCGTGCGTATCAGAACACCGGCGCCACCAGCGGCGTGGCCAACGGCTATCCGCAATCGCTGGCCGGGCTGCCCGACGATTACAGCTGGCTCGATGCCAGCTACTACGCGGGTGGCGGCCTGCGCCGCGACAACCTGGCCGGGCTGTCGGGCACGTTCCTGTTCGGCGGCGCCACCCTGGATGCCACCGGCTACTACCACGGCAATCGTGGCGAAGGTCAGTGGGTGACGCCGTATGTACGCACCTCTGCGCAGGTGCCGCTGTCGATGCGCACCACCGACTACGGGCTGGATCGTTTCGGCGGCACCAGCGCCTTGAAATGGGCGTGGGGCAACCACGATCTGGAAGTGGGCCTGTGGGCGGAAAACGCACGCACCACGCAGCAGCGCAACTACTTCGCGCTCGGCAACGAGGGCTATACCTCGCTGTACAACGTGTATGAAGCGCAGACCCCGTTCCGTCGCGATTTCCTGCAGCGCTACACCACCCAGACCCGCATGCTGTACCTGCAGGACACCGTGCGCCTGCTCGACGATCGGCTGACCCTCAACTACGGCGCGAAGGCGCTCAGCACCACCACGCGCGCGCAATCGCTGGTGCCGACCACCGCACTGGCACAGGGCCGCATCCGTGCCGAAGACAACTTCCTGCCGCAGGTCGGCGTGAACTACAAGCTGGACGAGCGCCAGGACCTGTACGCCTCCTACAGCAAGAACATCGCCGCGTTCGGCTTCACTCCGTTCGGCACCTCGCAGGCGGCGTTCGACCGCAGCCGCTCCACGCTGGAGCCGGAAGAATCACAGACCGTGCAGGTGGGTTACCGCGTGCAGGATGCGCAGTTCCAGCTGTCGGCCGACGCCTACTTCACAAAGTTCTCCAACCGCTTGTTGACCACCTCGCCGTGTACCGCCGTGCAGACCTGCGCGGCGATCCTGAGCAATGTCGGCGCCGTGCATAGCGCGGGTGCCGATCTGGCCTTGATGTGGCGCCCGGTGGAGGGCCTGAGCTGGTTGAACTCGCTGTCGTGGAACCGCTCGCGCTACCAGGACGATTACCTCAACAACGGCGTGGTCGCCACCTCCGGCAAGGACGTGGTCGGCATCCCCGCGTTGATGTTCTCCTCCAGCGCGAGTTACCAGCTCGGCAACCTGCGCCTGGATCTGGACGGCAAGTACGTCGACAAGCGCTACATCACCTTCCTCAACGATTCGCAGGTGCCTTCGTACTGGCTGTTCAATGCCGGCGCGCGCTACGACTTCGGTCGCGTGGGCGGGGTGGCCGATGTGGCGCTGGCGCTCAACATCACCAACCTCACCGACAAGCGCTATTTCGCCAGCACCGGCACCAACGGCTATGTCGCCTCCGATCCGGATGGCTACAACCAGACCATGGTGGTCGGCGCACCGCGGCAGTATTTCATGAGTCTGGACGTGAAGTTCTGAGTCGCCGCCGCCCCTCTTCTCGGGCGAGAAGACACGGCTTGCGCACCCAGGCGCGCGTGCTTTGGAGCGTCCCGCCGCGGGTGCGGGCAGGGGCGCGGAGCGGAGGCGTTGAGGGTGAGAGTGAGGGTGACGCCGATCATTCATCCTGGCGACGCGTGGCGACGCGCTTGCCATCGCAGGCGGCGACAGATCTCTGAGGCGCCCCTTCATCCGGCGCTGCGCGCCACCTTCTCCCGAGGGGAAACGGACGGCACCGGCCCTACCCCGTCATGAACCCGGTCAGCCGACATCACTCACTTCCCGCACCGCCGCATGGCCCCGACCTCGCGCCGCATATAATCGCCGTCTTACTTTCACTCAGCAGGTCCCGCCAGATGGCGCAGACGATGAAGGCGCTGGTCAAGCGCGAAGCAAACAAGGGCATCTGGCTGGAACAGGTCGCCATCCCCAGCCCCGGCCCCAACGAGGTGCTGATCAAGCTGGAAAAGACCGCGATCTGCGGCACCGACCTGCATATCTACCTATGGGACGAGTGGAGCCAGCGCACCATCAAGCCCGGCCTGACCATCGGCCATGAGTTCGTGGGCCGCGTGGCCGAGCTCGGTTCGGCGGTGACCGGCTACCAGATCGGCCAGCGCGTGTCGGCCGAAGGCCACATCGTCTGCGGCCACTGCCGCAACTGCCGTGGCGGCCGCCCGCACCTGTGCCCCAACACGGTCGGCATCGGCGTCAACGTCAACGGCGCCTTCGCCGAGTACATGGTGATGCCGGCCAGCAACCTGTGGCCGATCCCCGACCAGATTCCCTCGGAGCTGGCAGCGTTCTTCGACCCTTACGGCAATGCCGCGCACTGCGCGCTGGAATTCGACGTGATCGGCGAGGACGTGCTGATCACCGGCGCCGGCCCGATCGGCATCATTGCCGCCGGCATCTGCAAGCACATCGGTGCGCGCAACGTGGTGGTCACCGACGTCAACGACTTCCGCCTCAAGCTGGCGGCCGACATGGGCGCCACGCGCGTGGTCAACGTGTCCAAGACCTCGCTCAAGGAGGTCATGGCCGACCTGCATATGGAAGGCTTCGACGTGGGCCTGGAAATGAGCGGCAACCCGCGCGCCTTCAACGACATGCTCGACTGCATGTACCACGGCGGCAAGATCGCCATGCTCGGCATCATGCCGCGCGGTGCCGGTTGCGACTGGGACAAGATCATCTTCAAGGGCCTCACCGTGCAGGGCATCTACGGCCGCAAGATGTACGAGACCTGGTACAAGATGACGCAACTGGTGTTGTCGGGTTTCCCGCTGCACAAGGTACTGACCCACCAATTGCCGATCGACGACTTCCAGAAGGGCTTCGACCTGATGGAAGAAGGCAAGGCCGGCAAGGTCGTGTTGAGCTGGAACTGATCGGCCGATACGTTTCAACGCAAAAGGCGCCGCAAGGCGCCTTTTGCATGTCCGTCTTCAGAGCGAGGCAAAGCGTAGTGGGCCGAAGGCGCGGCGGCCTCACCGCACCAGAAAATGCGTCGGTTGCCTTGTTGAAAGCCTGCTTGTTGCTTTGCTTGTGATGGAACGTCTGTCAGACGCACCGTCATCCGAACAACGCACGCCATGTCCTGCTTGCAACCCTGCACACCGACCATCTCGACTGGTCCTTGCCCGCTCACCGTCGCGGGACCTTACGCAGCATGGATGCCGCGTAAGAGCCTACAAGGACGTACTTGCGGCGTGTCCTGCGATGGTGGGCGGGCAAGGGCCCTGCAGCCACGCAGCAGATCAGCCGCTCCGCAAGTGATCCATCCACACGATGCATCGCTCAAAGACAAAAACAAACGAGATTTGAGCCTCGGTGTCGTTCAACTTCAGGCGCTGAGGAACCCATGCATCAACTCTTGCCGCCTCACCACTACCACTGCACGGCTGCGTCGCTAGAGCCGCTGTTCAAGCGATTGCCATCACGGCATCACGGCCAGGTGACCGTGGCAGTCGCGACCAGATGGTTCTGCGAATTCTGCCGACCGAAGCCGAATTCCGCCGCCTCGCTGGTGTCGTAGTAGCCAACGCTCAGGCCCAGCGGACCGAAGGCCTTGCCGACATTCACGCCGAAGTCGTTGTAGTCGTGATCCACCTGACTCAGCGACGAGGTATAGACGCTGTGCCCCGCATGCGCGCCGAAGGTGAAGTCGTAGGGCAGCGACCAGTTGGCATCCAGCGCGTAGTAGTAGCCATCGGTCTTGGTGCCGTAGAGATCGTTGGTGTAGGCAACGGTGAGGCTATAGGTTTTCAGGAACGTGGTCTTGGTGATCAACTCGGCGTAATTGGACGCGCCCGCTCCCAGATACTGGTAGCGATTGACCATCACATCGAAATTGAAATTGGTGCCCAGATCGGTGTTGTAGCCGACAAAGCCATCCACTTCCCAATCCGGATCGCCGGCACCGTAGTCGACGTTGGACGTCCAGGTGCCGATGTACAGGCCGAATGGTGTCTTGTAGGTGAGTCCGGCCTGGAAGGCGGGCTCTTCATTGGTCTGCGAAATACCGCGGAACAGATAGTCACTGGTCACCGCAAAGGTGCCGCTGAAGGGAGAAGCGGGGGCTTCTTCGTCCTGCGCCTGTGCCAACGGCACCACACCGAGCAACAGCAACGACAGACAACACGCGAGCGAGGACGGCTTCATGGACATCTCCTGGAACGATGGGCGGTCGGATTGCGCAAGGCGGGACTGCCATGACTTCTTAGTCCAACCGTCATTGCAGCGCAACATACACGTCGCGCTCGCTTGACCCAGCGCACACGCTCGAGCGCAGATGACGCAGGTCAGCGTTCTGTCTCATCGACCGCCGGCGCGGAATCTTGATGGGCCGGGAGTGGAGATTGGGGATTAGCAGGGATTCGCTTCGCTTCTGCGAATCCCCAATCCCGAATCCCGGCTTAGATCAGACCGGAAACACGCCGTAATGCCGCGCGGCCAGCCGCAGCTGCTGCCCGGGCTGAAAGCTGCCCGCCGATGCCGGCAGCTCCACCTCCACCTCATTGCCTGCCGGCTCCAGCGTTGCACGCAGGCGCAGACGCGCCCCGCTACGCTGCGACCAGGCCACCGTGGCCGGCCAGCCAGCGTCGTCCGGCACCAGATCTTCCGGCCGCACGTAAACCTCGACCGGGCCGGCCGCCAGCGCGGCATTGGCTGCCGGCAAGGCATGCCCGGCAACCTGGATCTGGCCTTGCGCCAGCACGCCGGGAATACGGTTCACCGCCCCCACGAACGAATACACGAACGGCGAAGCCGGCTTGTCGTAGATCATCGCCGGCGTGTCGAGCTGCTCGATGCGGCCACGGTTGAGGATCGCCACCCGGTCGGCCAACTCCAGCGCTTCTTCCTGGTCATGGGTGACGAACACCGTGGTCAGGCCGGTCCGCTCGTGCAGTTCGCGCAGCCAGCGGCGCAGATCGCGGCGCACCTGCGCATCCAGCGCACCGAACGGCTCGTCCAGCAACAGTACGCGCGGCTCGATCGCCAATGCACGCGCCAAGGCCACACGCTGCCGCTGGCCGCCGGACAGCTGGGTGGGATAGCGCTGCTCCAGGCCCTGCAACTGCACCAGCGCCAGCAGCTCCTCCACCCGTGCGCGGATGCGCGCTTCGGCCCAGCGCTCGTTGCCGCGTCGCACCCGCAGGCCGAACGCGATGTTCTCGAACACGTCCATATGCTTGAACAGCGCGTAGTGCTGGAACACGAAGCCGACCCGGCGCGACTGCACGCTCATGCGGGTGGCGTCTTCGTCGCCGAACAGCACCTGCCCGCCATCGGCATGCTCCAGCCCGGCCATGATCCGCAGCAAGGTGGTCTTGCCCGAACCGGACGGCCCCAGCAAGGCCAGCAACTCGCCCTGACGCACGTCCAGGGTGATGTCGTCCAGCGCGGTGAACGTATCGAACTGCTTGCGCAGGCGGTGGATGCGGATGCCCATGTTCACCTCAATGTCGGTGGTTGGCGGCGAGCGAATCGCCGTGCCGCCATTCCAGGTACGTCTTCAGCGCCAGCGTCAGCAGCGCGGTCAGTGCGAGCAACGAGGCACACGCAAACGCGGCGCTGTAGGCGTATTCGTTGTAGAGAATTTCCACATGTAGGGGCAGTGTATTGGTGCGCCCGCGGATATGCCCGGATACCACCGACACCGCACCGAACTCACCCATCGCACGCGCTGCGCACAGCAACACGCCGTACAGCAGGCCCCAGCGGATGTTCGGCAGGGTCACCCGCCAGAACATCTGCCAGCCGTTCGCGCCCAGGCTCAAGGCGGCCAGTTCTTCATCGCTGCCCTGCTGCTCCATCAACGGCATCAGCTCGCGCGCGATGAAAGGAAAGGTGACGAAGGTCGTCGCCAGCACGATGCCGGGCAACGCAAACACGATGCGCGGCAACTGGATCAGCAACTCGCCAAAAAACGGCAACTGCAGTCGCCAGCCTTCGTCGATCAACGGCCACGCCCAGCCGCTGCGGCCGAAAATGAGCACGAAGATCAGGCCCGCCACCACCGGCGACACCGAGAACGGCAGGTCGATCAGGCTGATCAGCAAGCGCTTGCCGGGGAATTGGTGCTTGCTGACCGCCCACGCCGCCGCCACGCCGAACACCAGGTTCAGCGGCAGCACGATGGCAGTGACGATCAGGGTCAGCTTGATCGCCGACAACGCATCCGGGTCGACGATCGCGCGCAGAAAGGTCCCCCAGCCGCCGCGCAGCGCCTCGGCAAACACCAGCACCAGCGGCAGCAGCAGGAACGCCAGCAGGAACAGCAGCGCCCCCGCAATCATCAACCACTGCACCCAACGCGGCTCGTTGGTGGCCGAGTCGGTGATGCGGCGGGCCTGTTCGGTCATCTGGCGGGTGTGCAACATGGCAGGCAGCGGCGAAACAGCATCGTTCATGCAGTCCTCCGTTGATAGCGCAGCAGGCGTGCCTGCAGCGTATTGACCACCAGCAGGATCACGAACGACAGCAGCAGCATCGCCGCGGCAATCGCGGTGGCGCCGGCATAGTCGAATTCCTCCAGCCGGATGGTGATCAGCAGCGGCGCGATCTCGGTCGAATTGGGCAGGTTGCCGGCGATGAAGATCACCGAGCCGTACTCACCCACACCACGCGCGAAGGCCAGCGCAAACCCGGTCAGGACTGCCGGCCAGAGCCCAGGCAGCACCACTCGCCACACTGTCTGCCAGCGCGATGCGCCCAGCGTGGCCGCGGCCGCTTCCAGCTCGCGCTCGCTCTCGGCCAGCACCGGCTGCACCACCCGTACCACGAACGGCAACCCGACGAACACCAGCGCCAGCACGATGCCCAACTGCGTGTAGGCCACCTTGATGCCGATCGCCTCCAGCCAGCGCCCGATCCAGCCGTTGCCGCCGTACAACGCGGTCAGCGCGATGCCGGCCACCGCGGTCGGCAATGCGAACGGCAGGTCGATCACCGCATCGAACAGGCGCTTGCCTGGAAAGTTGTAGCGCACGAACACCCACGCCACCCAGGTGCCCATCACCGCATTGAAGGCGCCGGCCGCGAACGCGGTGCCGAAGCTCACCCGCAGCGCCGACAGCACGCGCGGCTCGCTCCACACCCGCCACAGCCCATCCCAGCCCAACCCGCTGGTCTTGATGAAGATGCCCAGCAGCGGGATCAACACGATCAGTCCCAGCCAGGTCAGCGTGATTCCAAGACTCAAGCCCAGCCCCGGCATCACGCGTCGGCGCGGTGACGGCGCTGGGTGGGGTGCAACCGACATCGGCATCGCCTACTTTTTTGCCTGGATCTGATCGAACACGCCACCGTCGGCGAAGTGTTCCTGCTGCGCCTTGTCCCACGACCCGAACGCGTCCTGGATGGTCACCAGCTTGATGTCCGGGAATCGTGCCAGGTCGGCAGGGTCGGCAAATTCCGGATGGCGCGGCCGATAGAAATGCTTGGCCGCCAGCTTCTGCCCTTCCGGCGCATACAGGTAACGCAGATAGGCCTCGGCCACCTCGCGGGTGCCGTGCTTGTCGACATTCTTGTCGACCAGCGCCACCGACGGCTCGGCCAGGATCGACAGCTTGGGCACCACAATCTCGAACTTGTCCTTGCCCAGCTCTTCGCGCGCCAGCAGCGCCTCGTTTTCCCAGGCCAGCAGCACATCGCCGATGCCACGCTGCACGAACGTGGTGGTGGCGCCGCGCGCACCGGTGTCGAGCACCGGCACGTTGCGGAACAGCGCCTGCATGTAGCGCAAGATACGCTCGCGGTCGCCCTTGAAGATATGGTCGGCGTAGGCCCAGGCGGCCAGGTAATTCCAGCGCGCGCCACCGGAGGTCTTGGGGTTGGGCGTCACCACCGCCACGCCGGAGCGCAGCAGGTCCGGCCAATCGTGGATGTTCTTCGGGTTGCCCTTGCGCACCAGGAACACGATGGTCGAAGTGTACGGCGCGCTGTTGTCGGGCAGGCGCTTTTCCCAGTCGCTGTCGATCAGCTTGGCCTTTTCGGCGATCGCATCGACGTCGTAGGCCAGCGCCAAAGTGACCACATCGGCTTCGATGCCGTCGATCACCGCCCGCGCCTGTTTGCCCGAGCCGCCATGCGAGGTCTCCACCGTGACGGTGTCCTGCGGATGCTGCTGCTTCCAGTTCGCGGCGAAGGCGCTGTTGTAGTCGCGGTAGAACTCGCGGGTGGGGTCGTAACTGACATTGAGCAGGCCGATATCGCGCGCGCCTGCCGGGCCGGCCAGGACCAGCAGGCTGCACAACACGGTCGCCATAAGACGGAAGCGGGGGTGGGTCACAGCAATCTCCAAACCGTTGGGGCGCAGCTGAACAGCAAGCATGCCATGCTGCGCAGCGGCACGCAGGCGGTGAAATGACATCAAGGCCGCACCTTATGCCGATTTTGCATGACGTAGTGGTATGCCACCGTGATCGTTAAAATCATGCGTCTCTTGCCACTGCGACCGCCATGACCAACGCTCCCGCCGCGCTGACTGCCCATTACGCCGCCGAACTGGAAACCATCCAGTCCCAGGGCCTGTTCAAGTCCGAGCGCATCATCACCGGCCCGCAGTCGGCGCGGATCACCCTGGCCGATGGCCGCAGCGTGCTCAACTTCTGCGCCAACAACTATCTGGGCCTGGCCGACCACCCGGACATCATCCAGGCCGCCAAGGACGCGCTGGACACGCACGGCTTCGGCATGGCCTCGGTGCGCTTCATCTGTGGCACACAGGACCTGCACAAGCAGCTCGAGCGCACCATCGCCGACTTCTTCGGCACCGAGGACACCATCCTCTACGCCGCCTGTTTCGATGCCAACGGCGGCCTGTTCGAACCGCTGCTCGGCGAAGCGGACGCGATCATTTCCGACGCGCTCAACCACGCCTCCATCATCGACGGCGTGCGCCTGTGCAAGGCCAAGCGCTTCCGCTACGCCAACTGCGACATGGCCGATCTGGAAGCGCAGCTGCAGGCCGCCGATGCGGCCGGCTGCAAGACCAAGCTGATCACCAGCGACGGCGTGTTCTCGATGGACGGCTTCATCGCCCCGCTGGACGAGATCACCGCCCTCGCCCGCAAATACAACGCGCTGGTGCATATCGACGAATGCCATGCCACCGGCTTTCTCGGCGCCAGCGGCCGCGGCTCGGCCGAGGTCAAGGGCGTGCTGGACCGGATCGACATCATCACCGGCACGCTGGGCAAGGCGATGGGCGGCGCCCTGGGCGGCTTCACCACCGCCAAGCGCGAAGTCATCGAACTGCTGCGCCAGCGCTCGCGCCCATACCTGTTTTCCAACTCGCTGCCGCCGCATGTGGTGGCCGCCGGCATCAAGGCCTTCCAGATGCTGGAAGCCGCCGGCGAGCTGCGCACGCAACTGGTCGACAACACCCGCTACTTCCGCGAGCGCATGACCGCTGCCGGCTTCGATCTCAAGCCCGGCGTGCACCCGATCAGCCCGGTAATGCTCTACGACGCGCCGCTGGCGCAAAAATTCGCCGAGCGGCTGCTGGAAGAAGGCATCTACGCGATCGGCTTCTTCTTCCCGGTGGTGCCCAAGGGCCAGGCGCGTATCCGCACCCAGATCAGCGCCGCGCACACCCGCGAGCAGCTGGATCAGGCGATCGACGCGTTCATCAAGATCGGCCGCGAACTGGACGTCATCCAGCACTGATGCGCTCGGTGCTGCGCCAACGGCTGCTGCTCGCGGCGCAGACCGATACCCAGGCGCAGCTGTTGGATAGCAACTGGGAAACCCGCTGCCTGCATTGCCGTCGGCGCCTGCAACTGCGCGCCGATGGCGAACCGCTCGGGCACACCACGCTGGAACACGTGGTCCCGCAGGCCTGGTTCGGCCGTCGCGCGGCGGCGGCCCTGTGTGCGCTGGTCGGCGACGATGCCAATGCAGCGCGCAATCTCGCCCTGGCCTGCGCCGGCTGCAATCACGCCAAGGGCCGACGCCACGATGCCAACGGTGCCGGCGACGCCCGCGCCGTCGAGGTGGTGAGCGCCTTGCTCAGCGCGCGTCTGGCGCGCTGGCGGGAGCCGCCGTCAGCGCACTGACTTCCGCTGGGCTGAGCATGCGCCACGCACCCTTGCCCAGCTCGCCCATCGCCAGCGAGCCGATCGCCACCCGCACCAGCCGCAGCACGCCGATCTCCACCGCGCCCAGCAAGCGGCGAATCTGCCGATTGCGGCCTTCGTCCAGCACGATCTCCAGCCACGCATTGCGCTCGCCTTCGCGCAGCACGCCGACCCGCTTGGCGCGCAGCAGCACGCCCTCGCCGTCCGGATCGGGATCGACCACGCCGGCCTGCAGTTGCGCCAGTTGCGCAGCGCTCGGGCGGCAATCGATCTGCACGTGATAGGTCTTGTCCGGCCCGGTCATCGGGTCGGTCACCGTGGCCGCCCATTGCGGATCGTTGCTGAAGAGCAGCAGGCCTTCGCTGGCCTTGTCCAGGCGCCCGACCGGGGCGATCCACGGCAAGCCGGCGCCATCGAAGCAGCGATACACCGTGTCCCTGCCCTGCTCGTCGCGTGCGGTGGTGACCACGCCACGCGGCTTGTTGAGCATCAGGTAGCAACGCGCCGGGCCGGCCAATGGCTGTCCGTCGACGCAGATGGTGGAGTGCTGATCAGCGCGGATCGGATATTCGGGATCGC
Organism: Xanthomonas sp. NCPPB 3218; assembly: GCF_056725185.1. Lineage (NCBI taxonomy): Bacteria > Pseudomonadati > Pseudomonadota > Gammaproteobacteria > Lysobacterales > Lysobacteraceae > Xanthomonas > Xanthomonas sp. NCPPB 3218. Next base: position 1,179,555 of record NZ_CM161516.1, on the reverse strand, counting down.
GTATTACGCGCGCGGCCACGCTGACCCGCCCGTCGGCGACCCAGCGCGCCGCTTCGGTACGCGAACACACGCCCAGTTTGGACAGCACGCGCGCCAGCCCGTGGCGTGGCGCGGTGGTCGTACCGGAGGCGCGCGATGCGCCCGCCGGACCACGCGTGCGCTGCCGGGACGTCGCCGGCGCAGGCCGCCGGGTCATGCCGTCCCGACCGCGTTGCTTACTTGTTTTCGACCGACTTGGCGTCGGCCGCAGGCGTTGCGGTTGCGGCAGCAGCCGGAGCCGGCGCAGCCACCGGGCGTGCCTTGACCACGCGCACGCCGCGCGCCTTCATCCAGGCATCGAATTCTTCGGCGGTCATGCGCTTGCCGTTCTGGCTCATGTCAAAGCGCCACGGCGTGTTGTCGAACGCGGTGGTGGCCTTGTAGGCGGCCGGATCGTTCGGATTGACGGTGCCGCCGGGCGGAATGACCTTGGCCAGATCCTGGCAGCCTTCCACGCGCAGACGCAGCAGCACGCGGTCCACCGACTGCTCGGTGGTGTAAGGCTGTGCCAGCACGCCGGTGGGCATGCCCAGCTGCACGCTACGGGTATAGAACTCGGCGGCCGCCGGCGCGATGACGGTGGCGGGCAACGGCAGCGGCTGGGACACCGTGCTGCCGGCGCAGTTCGGAGCGGCGTAGGCGGCGGGAATCAAGGCGAGACAGAGCAATCCAGCCGTAGCGGTACGCAGCATCGGGTTCTTCCAATTATGAGTGTGGTATTGACGCGGCGAGTGTAGGCAGCGATGAACGCCGTTTCAACCGGAAACGTGCCTGGATGGCAACGCAGACAGGATTTGCACCGTCCAGGCGCGGGTTTTGCGGTCCCCACAAAGACAAAACCCGGCGCAAGGCCGGGTTTTGTATGCAACAGCTAGCGGTCCAATTAGTTCTGGACGTTCAGCTCGGTACGACGGTTCTTCGCACGGCCTTCCGGATTGTCGGAACCATCCGGGTTGGTGTTCGGAGCAATCGGACGGCTCTCGCCGTAGCCGATCGGACCAACCAGACGCGACGCATCGACGCCGTTCTTGGTCAGGTAGTCGTACACGGTGGTCGCACGACGCTCGGACAGCTTCTGGTTGTACTCGTCGGTACCCTTCGAGTCGGTGTGACCAGCAACCTCAACCTTCAGGTCGGGGTAACGCTTCAGGATCTCAGTCGCTTCGCTCAGGATCGAGACGGCGTCCGGACGCAGGGTCGACTTGTTGAAGTCGAAGTTCACGCCCTTCAGATCGATCGACACAGGCACCGGGCAACCGTCCGGACCGATGGTCTGGCCAGGCTGCGAAGCCGGGCACTTGTCGTCGCAGTTGTTGACGCCGTCACCGTCGTCATCCAGGTCTGCGCAGCTCGGAGCAACCGGAGCCGGAGCCGGCGGCGGAGCGGTCGACGGAGCCGGTCCCAACGGGATCACGACGCCGACCGAAGCCAGCACGTCGCCGAACCAGTCTTCCTGCGGAGCAGCAACGCTCTGGTCGTTGAAGTCAGCGCGGTAGGCCAACTCGGCACGCACGGCGACGCGCTTGTCGAAGGTGGTCTGCAGACCGACACCAGCCTTGGCGGCAAAGTTGCCGTCCTTCTGCTGGCCCGGCGAAACCGGGTTCGGGGTCGCGTCGAATTCTTCTTCCGAACGCTGGTAGCCCAGACCGAACAGCAGGTAGGGGTTCCAGCCGCGGCCTTCCTGGATGAAGTGGCGACGCAAGTCGAACGAGATGCCGTACTGGCTCCAGTTCTGATCCTGGTTGGCATCGAAGTTCGGGTTCTGATAGTTCAGCTCGCCGTCGATCGACCAGTTCGGGCTGACGAATTTGCCCAGACCCAGGGTGACGAACGGGGCATCATTGGTCAGACGATCGCTGTCCTGGAAGTTGAAGCCAGCGCTACCGGTCAGGTACCAACGGTCATCGAACTCCTGCGCGGAAGCAGCCTGGGCAACCGCCAGACCGCCGAGCAACGCGGCAGTGAGAATTTTCTTGTTCATGTGTATACAGCTCCTTCTTTGGGAGATAAAACCGATAGAGGCGTTGTTCTTGGTAAAGATGCTCATCACATCCAGAGCCATCGGGGCGCAGATTAAGCCGGCTTCAGTGAAGATCGCGTTAACGGTCATATAACATGTGAAAGCAATCACCAGGGCCGGCGATCCCTTTCAATACTACGTATACAGTTTCATGAAGGGAAGGACCGCGCACTCAGTTTGCACATCCGACCTGCATGAACCGCAGCCCAATTAAGCCAGTTGAATACGCTGGCCGATCTACCTCGTCGGCGGGCTGCACAGTGATGCGAAAACCACATTGGTGAACGCCAGGCCCCGTCCGAGCTGAATTGTGGGGTCGGTGGTTGCGGCGCGACAGCTTCACAACGCACCCTGAACTCCCCACATGGAGCGACCCGATGAAAGCTGTCGTTATGACCCGTCATCTTCCGATCGACGATCCCGCCGCACTGCTTGACATGGAACTTCCGGCCCCGTCGGGCCCTTCGGGGTATGACTTATTGGTTCGCGTCGAGGCGATCTCGGTCAATCCGGTCGACACCAAGGTGCGTGCACCCAAGCCACAGACGCTGGATGCGCCGAAGATCCTGGGCTACGACGCGGCTGGCGTCGTCGAAGCGGTAGGCCCTGAGGTCACCGCGTTCGCGGTCGGCGACGAGGTGTATTACGCGGGCGACATCGGCCGTCCGGGCAGCAACGCGCAATACCAATTGGTCGATGCGCGCATCGCCGGCTGCAAGCCCACCTCACTCAGCTTCGCCCAGGCAGCGGCCCTGCCGCTGACCACGTTGACCGCCTGGGAGCTGCTGTTCCAGCGCATGCCGTTCTCTTTCGACGGCGCGCGCAATCGCGGCAAGCACGTGCTGATCATCGGTGGCGCGGGCGGCGTGGGATCGATCGCCATCCAGCTGGCGCGGCATGCCGGCTTCAGCGTGATCGCCACCGCCTCGCGACCGGAAACCATCGAATGGGTGCGGCAGATGGGCGCCCAGCATGTGATCGACCATCACCAGCCGCTGCAGCCGCAGTTGCAGGCCTTGGGAATGCAGAGCGTGGACGCCGCACTCAACCTGGCCGACACCGACCGCTACTGGGAGCAACTGGGCGAGATCCTGGCACCGCAGGGGCATGTGGGCTTGATCGTGGAGCCGCGCGGCCCGCTGTCGATCGGCGATCCCTACAAAGCCAAGTGCATCGGCATCCACTGGGAGCTGATGTTCACCCGTGCCCGCTATGCAACCGAAGACATGGTCGAGCAGCACCGCATCCTCAACCGCGCCGCCAGCCTGATCGATGCGGGCGAGCTGCGCACCACCCATACCGAAACGCTGTCGCCGATCAATGCGCAGCAATTGCGCGAGGCGCACCGACGGCTGGAAAGCGGCAGCACGATCGGCAAGCTGGTACTGGCGGGTTGGTGAGGTGATCGCCGTTACCGCTTGAGTCCGGCTGCCGCAGCGGGCACGGGCCGTTGGCTCGCAGAGGAAGAAGGCAGCACGGCCCCAGCGCGCGCACGTGACCCAGCGGCAAGGCGGGAGGGGCACCCTGATCGTGCGGTCCGCCTCGCTGCTGGGGCGCAGGCCCGATCGCAGAGACGTTTCCTGTAATGCGAGGCGATCTGTTCCGCGGCAGCGGCGCGGGCGGATCGGCCCCGCTCGACAGAGACTCGCCCCCGCGACCCGCGCGGCGCTGGAGCGCGGCCGCCCGGCTGACAGCACTGATCAAGAAGTCGGCAAGTGCCCGCTCGAGCCTCAGCCAGCCAGCGGGCCAGCAGAGGCGTCTTCTTCTTCGCGCCATTGGTTGCGCTTGGCAGACATGGGACGCCCCCACTGAGATACGGCCCGATGTGCAGGCCAACCATCGCCTCCCCTCCGAAACCGCCGATTGCGCCGTACAGGTGGGTCAAGACTTGCCGCCAGGCCCGTTTGCCTGCATCGTGCGCACTCCGTACGCCAGCGTATCCACACCATGTCGCCCGCCACCGGCCCATCCGTCTCGTCCTACCCGCACCTGTTCGAACCGCTCGATCTGGGCTTCACGCAACTGCGCAACCGCGTCCTGATGGGCTCGATGCACACCGGTCTGGAAGACCGGGCGCGCGATTTCCCCAAACTGGCCGCGTATTTCGCCGAGCGCGCTGCCGGCGGAGTCGGCTTGATCGTCACCGGCGGCTTTTCGCCGAACGTGGTGGGCTGGCTCAAGCCGTTCGGCGGCAAGCTGTCGTGGCCGTGGGAGGTGCGCCCGCATCGCCAGGTCACCCGGGCGGTGCATGCGCACGGCGCGAAGATCTGCCTGCAGCTGCTGCATGCCGGGCGCTACGCCTACCACCCCCTGTCGGTGGCACCGTCCAGGCTCAAGGCGCCGATCAACCCGTTCACCCCACGCGCGCTATCGGCACGTGCGGTGGATCGTCAGGTCGCCGCTTACGCGCGTGCGGCGCGGCTGGCCCGCGACGCCGGCTACGACGGCGTGGAGGTGATGGGATCGGAAGGCTATCTGATCAACGAATTCACCGCCGCGCGCACCAACCAGCGCAGCGATGCCTGGGGTGGCGATGCGACCAAGCGCATGCGCTTTGCGGTGGAGATCGTGCGACGCATCCGCGAGGCGTGCGGGCCGGACTTCATCATCATCTACCGGCTGTCGCTGGTGGACCTGGTCGAAGGCGGCAACCAGTGGCAGGACATCCTGACGCAGGCGCAGGCGATCGAAGCGGCCGGCGCAACCATCATCAATTCCGGTATCGGCTGGCACGAGGCACGCATCCCGACCATCGCCACCTCGGTACCGCGCGCCGCATTTGCGGGTGTGACCGCCAAGCTCAAGCCGCACCTGCGTATTCCGGTGGTGGCCACCAACCGCATCAACATGCCCGAAGTGGCCGAGCGCATCCTGGCCGACGGCGCCGCCGACATGGTGTCGCTGGCGCGCCCGCTGCTGGCCGATCCGCAGTGGGCCAACAAGGCACGCACCGGCCAGTCGCACGCCATCAATACCTGCATCGCCTGCAATCAGGCCTGCCTGGATCATGTGTTCGACAACAAGCTGGCGAGCTGCCTGGTCAACCCGCGCGCAGCGCACGAAACCGAACTGATCTACGCACCGACCCCCAACCCCAGGCGCATTGCGGTGGTCGGTGCCGGCCCGGCCGGTCTGGCTTGCGCGACAGTGGCCGCCGAGCGCGGTCATCGCGTCACCTTGTTCGATGCGGGCGATGCAATTGGTGGGCAATTCAATGTCGCCAGGCGCATCCCGGGCAAGGAAGAATTCAACGAGACGCTGCGCTACTTCGGCCACCGCATCGATGCGACCGGGGTGCAGCTGCGCCTGAATACCCGGGTAGAAGCCGCAGACCTGAAAGACTTCGACGAGATTGTGCTGGCCACCGGCATCGAGCCGCGCAAGGTGGACTTCCCCGGCGCCGATCACCCGATGGTCGTGAGCTATCTCGACGTGGTGCTGGGCCGCCATGTCGCTGCCGACAAGGTCGCGATCATCGGGGCCGGCGGGATTGGCTTCGATGTCGGCGAATTTCTCGTGCACACAGGGCCATCGTCGTCGCTGGACCCTGCGCGCTGGATGGCCGAATGGGGCGTGGACCCCAGCTTCGAAACGGCTGGGGCATTGGCCAGGCCGCAGCCCGAGCGCCCTGCCCGCCAGGTCTGGCTGCTGCAGCGCAGCCCCGGCAGACCCGGCGCGCGCCTGGGCAAGACCACCGGCTGGATCCACCGCGCCACGCTCAAGGCCAAGGGCGTCAAGATGCTGGGCGGCGTGGAATATCTGGGCGTGGACGACGCCGGACTGCGGATCCGCGTGGACGGCGCCGAACAAGTGCTCGATGTCGGCACGGTGGTGGTCTGCGCCGGGCAGGAGCCGCGCCGCGACCTGCTGGCCGCGCTGCAGGCCAACGGGCAGCAACCGCATCTGATCGGCGGTGCGGATGTCGCCGCCGAACTGGACGCCAAGCGTGCGATCGATCAGGCCTGCCGACTGGCGGCGAAGTTGTAACACGCGTTGCCGCAATGCGCTGAACGCCACAGCAGCCTGAGCGCGACACCCGCACCAACCTCTTTGTGAGCGTCATGGAGCGGGGCTGGCGCAACGTCAACGCCGGTGGTGGTGGCGGTGGTGGCGGTGATGAAACGATGACCGGTTCACCCATGAGATGCCGGCGCCGGGATCCATATGCGCCGGATCGATGCAGGCGATGACGCTGCCATCGACCTGGCGCCCAACCCCGTGAGCGCCGCTGATCGGTGCAGCGCAGTCCATTCTCTTTCTTTTCGCAGCTCGGCGATAAACCGGGCATGCCCGCGACGCCGACTACATCGCTGCATCCACTTCCCGCCGATGTCCATCTGATCAGCGTATTGCTGCTCAGCCTGCCCTTCCGCGCCGCTCATGCAGTCGGCGACGTCGCACAGAACACTTTGCTGGGATTGGGCCACTGGTCCTGGCGTGGCACGCGCGGCGTCAGTGCGCTGCGTCCGATCGGCAGCGGGCTGGCCGCGCTCTTGGTCAGCGCCGCGATCGGCTTGGTTCTGAAGGCGGCACGCCTGCCGCCGCGTCGACTGCGTTGATGGTGGTCGCTTTGGTCAGCAGTATTGCCGTGCTGTCGGCATGGTGGTTACGCAACGCATTGCAGCCTTACGCGCATACGGCTGCCACGACTGCATCGCCACTAGCTGCGCTGAAGTGGCGGCGCGATCAGTTGCTGCCCTTGGCGGTCATCGCAGCACTGGCCCTGGCATTGCTGACGCTCACCAAATTGGCACCGTATCCGGCGCAGTTGCGTACCGGCTCGCCTGCTCGCCTGCTCGCCTGCTCGTCTGCTCGTCTGATCGTCTGCATGTCTGCATGTCTGCATGTCTGCATGTCTGCATGAGATTGTTTCGCACCATGTTGAACTTGATGCGTGTGATTCAACACGCCTGATGCGTTCGAACATGTGCACTGCAAATAGCAACAGCGTTAGCAAGCGCGCACTGCGATTGCCGCATGGCCAACGCCGCTGTGCCACCGATACCGTCGAAGGAATCGTGATCGATGATTTTGACGATCTCGGCTGCATATCGTCGCAGCCACTACAAGCCATCTAAAATTCCGCTGACGCATTTGTGCACGATGGATATGCAAGCCTGGCGCGCGACTTGGTGCTGCGATGCGAGGGCCAATACCGTCGTGGCGCTTCGTGTTCACTCGCCACCATCAACGCGCATCGAGCACTTCGGACGCCTCCTCTAGTGATTACAACACCGCGTTCTACGATGCACATGCGAGCGCTCGATGCATGATCCGGACAGCATCAAGCACCATGCACTGAAAGCTCCTTTATGCACCCCGCGTTCGCATCTCGACACAGCCCCGCTGCAGTAGAAAGCGGCGATACGCAAGCACATCCCTCAGTGACGATGACGTGTAGCGCAGACTGCAGATGGCATTGCATGCGTAGCCTAAGTGCAACGCATTGCACGTCTCGAGCCATTGCGCAGGCGCAACAGCGCACGCGCACCGTATCGAGATCCGTTGCGGCATCCGCTGTCGCCAGCGCGATGCGACGCACACGACGGATGCGTCGCGCTGGTGTCATCGAACCAAGCCGCAGATGCAGCAAGCAATTACACCCGTCAACCCCGCCTATTCAGCCGCGATTCTGTGATCGACGCCTACCTTGCGCCAACTTTTTGACCCGCCGCATTTGGCGGGCACCTCCGGTAGATCTTCTTTCGCCGGAGACCGGGCGACCCGTGGCAGGCCGCCTCCCCATGACGCCAAGCCCTCTGTACTGGTGCATCCACCTTGGATGCTCTGCGGATCGGCCCATACGGAGCAAGGAGTTATATGAAACTGGTTTGGATACTTTGGCTGTCGCAGTTGTTGCCGCAGCCGGCTGCAGATTCGTTGTGCTTGAGCACCACCGTGTACCTGGAAGCGCGTGATCAGACCTTGCGCGGCCAGCAAGCCGTCGCCGAAGTTGCGTTGCGTCGGCTGGACAGCGGCTTGTGGGGCGACTCGATGTGTCAGGTGGTCACTGCACGCAAGCAGTTCGCGCCCACCATCGTGGCTCCGGGGACGCAACTGAAAAACGACGATGCCTGGAACAAGGCGCTGGATGTGGCACTGGCTGCAGAGCGCAACTGGGCGCTGCCGGTGGGGCAACGCAAGGAAATCGTGCCGGGCGCCAGTCACTTTGCCGCAAGCGCGATCGCAAGCCCGAGCTGGCGTAATGCCTACCAGGTGGCCACCATCGGCGACCACACGTTCTACCGCGTACAGAAGCTGCGCCCGCGCACCGCATCCTGACGCTGCCCACGCACTCACGCGTTGCCGCTAAGCTTGCGTCTTCGTTCTTGTGCGGAAATTCTCATGAAGCTGTACACCAAGCCGGGCGCATGTTCGCTGGCAGATCACATCGTGCTGCGCTGGTCGGGGCTGCCCTTTGATCTGCAGGTGGTTGACGCCGCCACGATGAAGTCCCCCGAATATCTGCGCCTCAACCCGGCCGGTGCTGTGCCGCTGTTGGTCGTCGACGACTGGGCACTGACCCAGAACGCCGCCATCCTCAACTACATCGCCGACATCGCGCCGCTCACCGGTCTGTCCGGCGATGGCACCGCGCGCAGCCGTGCGGAGATCAATCGCTGGATCGCCTTCGCCAATGCGGATGTGCATCCAGCCTTCAAGCCGATCTTCGGCAGCACCGCCTATCTTCAGGACGACGCGCTGATCGCGCGCAGCCATGACGACGCACGCAGCAAGCTGCGCACCTTGTACGAACGTGTCGACACGCATCTGCGGGGACGCAACTGGCTGGCAGGCGACACCCACACCGGCGCCGATGCGTATCTGTTCGTGACGCTGCGATGGGCGCAGAAGGTGTGCGTGGACCTCAGTGGCCTGAGCGCGATAGATGCATTCGTGCAGCGCATGCTGGACGATGCCGATGTGCAGGCCGCATTGCAGGCCGAAGGCCTGGCCTGAGCCGGGGCATCGCACAAGCGCCACATAAAAAACGCCGGGCATTGCCCGGCGTTTTCGTTACAACAGCAAGGCGAGAAACTCAGCCCAGCAGATGCGACACGCCGCTGCGCTCTTCTTCCAGCTCGGCCAGGGTCTTGTCGATGTACTTCTGGCTGAAGTCGTCGATCGGCAGATCCTTGACCAGGGTGTACTCGCCGTTGGCGGTGGTCACCGGGAAGCCGAAGATCACGCCTTCCGGGATGCCGTAGGAGCCGTCGGACGGCACGCCCATCGTCACCCACTTGCCGTTGCTGCCCAGCACCCAGTCGCGCACGTGATCGATGGCGGCATTGGCGGCCGACGCAGCCGAGGACAGGCCGCGCGCTTCGATGATCGCCGCGCCGCGCTTGCCCACGGTCGGGATGAAGGTGGACGCGTTCCATTCCTGGTCGTTGATCGCATCACCGATGGACGCGCCATTGGCGGTGGCGAACCGGTAGTCCGGGTACATGGTCGGGCTGTGGTTGCCCCAGACCACCAGCTTCTCGATGCCGCCGACCGGCTTGCCGAGCTTCTGCGACAGCTGGCTGAGCGCACGGTTGTGGTCCAGACGCAGCATGGCGGTGAAATTCTTCGGGTTCAGATCCGGCGCCGACTTCATCGCGATGTAGGCATTGGTGTTGGCCGGGTTGCCGACCACCAGCACCTTGACGTCACGCTTGGCGACCTTGTTCAACGCCGCGCCCTGCGCGGTGAAGATCTTGGCGTTTTCCAGCAGCAGGTCCTTGCGCTCCATGCCCGGGCCGCGCGGACGCGCACCGACCAGCAGGGCGACGTCGATGTCCTTGAACGCCACTTCGGCGTCGTCGGTGCCGACCACGCCGGCCAGCAGCGGGAATGCGCAATCTTCCAGCTCCATGATCACGCCCTTGAGCGCGGCCTGGGCCTTTTCATTGGACAGTTCCAGCAATTGCAGGATCACCGGCTGATCCTTGCCCAGCATTTCGCCGGAGGCGATGCGGAACAGCAGGGCATAGCCGATCTGGCCGGCAGCGCCGGTCACGGCAACACGAACAGGTGCTTTCATGGGGAGTTTCCTCTGCTAAAAAACATGGGTGGAGGTGCACGCTGGCGTGGCGCAAGGCCTGGCGGCGCGCAGTGACAGACGAACGGCCGCACAGGGCGGCCGTTCGGGAAAGACATCAGGCGGCGAGGATCTTGTTCCACTCCGCGACACGGTCGGCCTTGGCGGCCAGCACGGCGTCGGTATCGCCTTCGATCGTCACCTTGTTGATCACATCGCCCTGGGCGACGGCATCAACCACGTCCAGGCCCTGGGTGACCTTGCCGAACACGGTGTGCTTGCCGTCCAGCCACGGGGTGGCGGTGTGGGTGATGAAGAACTGGCTGCCGTTGGTGTTGGGGCCGGCATTGGCCATGGACAGCACGCCGCGCTCGTGACCGACGCCGTTGTTGGCTTCATCCTCGAAACGGTAGCCCGGGCCGCCGCGGCCGGAGCCTTCCGGGCAGCCGCCCTGGATCATGAAGTCGGCGATGACGCGGTGGAAGCTCAGGCCATCGTAGAAGCCGCGCTGGACCAGGTTGACGAAGTTGGCAACGGTCAGCGGGGCCTTGTCGGCGAACAGCTCGACCACGATCGGGCCGCGGGTGGTGTCGAAATGGGCAATCAGGGACATGGAAATCCTTGCAGGTTTCAGGGTGTATGACAGCCCATTAGGATACACCCGGGCGTGCAGGCGGCCGTGCAGGTTGGACCATCGTCGGGGGTATCCGGGCTAGCTGAATGGGCGTTTTGGACCGCTCGGCGGCCGAACGCAACGGCACGGCAACGAAACCGCTATAATGTCGGGCTTACCTCATCTCAAGACTGGCGCCAGACAGGGGCCCTTTCCGCATGTCTATCGAAAAACTCCGCAATATCGCCATCGTCGCGCACGTTGACCATGGCAAGACCACCCTCGTCGACTGCCTGCTGAAGCAGTCCGGCACCCTGTCCGAACGCACCGTGCTGGCTGAGCGCGTGATGGACAGCAACGACCAGGAAAAGGAGCGTGGCATCACGATCCTGGCCAAGAACACGGCCATCACCTGGAACGGCAACCGCATCAACATCGTCGACACCCCGGGACACGCCGACTTCGGTGGCGAAGTCGAGCGCGTGCTGTCGATGGTGGACTCGGTGCTGATCCTGGTCGATGCGATGGACGGCCCGATGCCGCAGACCCGCTTCGTCACCCAGAAGGCGTTCGCGATGGGCTTCAAGCCGATCGTGGTGGTCAACAAGATCGACCGTCCCGGCGCACGCCCGGACTGGGTCATCGACCAGGTGTTCGACCTGTTCGACAAGCTCGGCGCAACCGACGAGCAGCTGGACTTCCCGATCGTCTACACCTCCGCCCTGAACGGCTACGCCAGCCTGGATTCGAGCGTGCGCGACGGCGACATGACCCCGCTGTACGAAGCGATCATGCAGCACGTGTCGGCACCGGACGTGGATCCGGACGGCCCGTTCCAGATGCGCATCAGCCAGCTCGACTACAACAACTTCGTCGGCGTGATCGGCATCGGCCGCATCCAGCGCGGCGTGCTGAAGAAGAACATGCCGGTCAGCGTGATCGACCGCGAAGGCAAGAAGCGCCAGGGCAAGGTGCTGCAGGTGCTGGGCTTCCTTGGCCTGGAGCGCATCGAGCAGGACACCGCCGAGGCCGGCGACATCGTCGCCATCTCCGGCGTGGCCGAGCTGACCATTTCCGACACCGTGTGTGCGCTCGACGCCCCGGAAGCGCTGCCCGCGCTGACCGTGGACGAGCCCACCATCTCGATGACCTTCCAGGTCAACAACTCGCCGTTCGCCGGCAACAAGGACCTGTCCGGCGGCAAGTTCCTGACCAGCCGCCAGCTGCGCGACCGTCTGGACCGCGAGAAGGTGCACAACGTGGCACTGAAGGTCGAGGAAGGCTCCGACGCCGACAAGTTCCTGGTCTCCGGCCGTGGCGAACTGCACCTGTCGGTGCTGATCGAGAACATGCGTCGTGAAGGCTACGAGCTGGCCGTGTCGCGCCCGGAAGTCATCATCAAGGAAATCGACGGCAAGCAGATGGAGCCGATCGAACAGCTGGTGGTGGACATCGAAGAACAGCACCAGGGCGGCGTGATGGAAAAGCTGGGCACCCGCAAGGGCCAGCTGAAGAACATGGAGCCGGACGGCAAGGGCCGCGTGCGCCTGGACTACATGATCCCGGCGCGTGGCCTGATCGGCTTCCAGAACGAGTTCCGCACCCTGACCCAGGGCTCGGGCCTGCTGTTCCACGTGTTTGACCATTACGGTCCGAAGGAACAGGGCGCGATCGCCAAGCGCCAGAACGGCGTGATGATTGCCAACGCAGCGGGCGCCACCCCGGCCTATGCGCTGGGGCCGTTGGAAGAGCGTGGCCGTCTGTTCGCTGCCGAAGGTGACAACGTGTATGAAGGTCAGCTGGTCGGTATCCACTCCAAGGACAACGACCTGACCGTCAACGCGATCAAGACCAAGCCGCTGACCAACATGCGCGCCTCGGGCAAGGACGATGCGATCAAGCTGACCCCGGCGATCAAGTACACGCTGGAGCAGGCACTGGACTTCATCGAGGACGACGAGCTGGTGGAAGTCACCCCGAAGGAAATCCGCCTGCGCAAGAAGTTCCTCACCGAAAGCGACCGCAAGCGCGCTGGCCGTTCCGGCTAAACACGGGACGTCCATCTTCGTGAGCAACACGCCCTACAGCCCGGATCCGCGTGCGCATCCGGGGCTGCATGTGATCGCCTTGCTAGAGGCGGTCAAGGGGACGCTTGCGCTGTTGGCGGCGACGGGCCTGGAAATTCTGGGCCCGCTCCCGCTGCAGAACGCGGTCAGCACACTGATCCGCCGCTTCAACCTGGATCCCGACCACGGCGCATTGCCGTCGTTGCTCAAGACCATCAGTCCCGACGCCGTCCATCTGGCCGCTGCCGCAATGCTGGCCTATGGCCTGTTGCATGTGGTGGAAGCCTGGGGTCTGTGGCGTGCCAAGGCCTGGGCGTCGCTGCTGGGCTGCCTGTCGGCGGCCATCTACCTGCCGTTCGATATCTACGCCATCGTCCGCCATCCCGGCTGGACCGCCTGGGGCGTGCTAGCGATCAATCTGATCGTGGTCGGCGTGCTGGCACGCGATCTGATCAAACGCCGGCGCCACTGAGGCCCCCTGCCCGTCTGCGGGCATGTCATACACATTGTCACCCCGCCGCAGCGCCGTTAGCCTGCGAACAATCCCCGGGGAACACCGCCAATGCGATCCACCACCTTGTCCTTCGCGCTGCTGCTTGCGCTGTGCGGCTGTGCGCATACCGAAAGCCTGACCCCGGCCGGTGCCAACGCAGCCACTGCCAGGCAAGACGATCTGATCGACGCCGACATCGTCGGCCTGCAGGCACGCATGGCGTCCGGCACGACCAGCAGCCTGGATCTGACCCGCGCGTACCTGCAGCGTATCGCCACCATCGATCGCGCCGGGCCCACCCTCAATTCGGTGATCGAACTCAACCCGCAGGCCGAAGCCGACGCACGTGCATTGGACGCCGAACGCCGCGCCGGCCGTGTGCGCGGGCCCCTGCATGGCATTCCGGTACTGCTCAAGGACAACATCGATGCGCTGCCGATGGTCAACAGCGCCGGCTCGCTGGCACTGGCCGATTTCAGGCCCGGCCGCGATGCGTTTCTGGTGCAGCGCCTGCGCGCCGCTGGCGCGGTGATCCTGGGCAAGACCAACCTGAGCGAGTGGGCCAACTTCCGCTCCACCAAGTCCAGCTCCGGCTGGAGCGCACGCGGCGGGCTGACCCGCAATCCGTACGCACTGGATCGTAATCCCTGCGGCTCCAGTGCCGGCACCGGCGCGGCGATCGCCGCCAGCCTGGCCACGGTCGGCATCGGCACCGAAACCGACGGCAGCATCACCTGCCCGGCCTCGGTAAACGGCCTGGTCGGGCTCAAACCGACCGTGGGCCTGGTCAGCCGCGACGGCATCATTCCGATCTCGGCCAGCCAGGACACCGCCGGCCCGATGACGCGCAGCGTCGCCGATGCGGCCGCGGTGCTGCAGGCGATTGCCGCGCCCGACCCGCAGGATCCGGCGGCGCGCACTGCACCGACGTCCGCGCCGGACTATCTGGCGCATCTCAGACCCGATGGCCTGCGCGGCGCCCGCCTGGGCCTGCTGCGCAATCCCTTGCGCGAAGATCCGGCCATTGCCGCCGCGCTGCAACGCGCGGTGCAGACGCTGCGCGCCGCCGGCGCCACCGTGATCGAAACCAGCCTGGCGACCGAGGGCCAGTGGGACGCCGCCGAGCAAACGGTCTTGTTGGTCGAATTCAAGGCCGGCCTGAACGCGTATCTGCGCAGCCACGCCGCGCCGGTGTCGAGCCTGGAGCAGGTGATCGCCTTCAATCGCAGCCACGCGCAGCGCGAGATGCCCTACTTCGGGCAGGAGCTGTTCGAGCAGGCGCAGGCCGCGGCCGGACTGGACGATGCCGCCTATCTCACAGCCCGCGCCACTGCCAAACGGCTGGCCGGGCCGGACGGCATCGACGCCGCGTTGCAGGCCGATCGCCTGGACGCGCTGATCGTGCCGACCACCGGCGCTGCCTGGGTCACCGACCTGGTCAAGGGCGATACCTTTCCCGGAGCAGGCTACGGTGCGGCCGCGGTGGCCGGTTATCCCAGCCTGAGCGTGCCGATGGGGCAGACCCAGGGCCTGCCGCTGGGCTTGTTGTTCATGGGCAGTGCCTGGAGCGAGCCGCGCCTGATCGAACTGGCCTACGCCTACGAACAACGCAGCAAGGCGCGTGTTGCGCCCCGCTATGCGCCGACTGCGCCCAGCGCACCGGCGGCCGCGCCTGCAGCTATACCGTAGTCGCAGGCTCACCGTCTTCGGCACCGGGCGAGCGCACGCTCTCTTGGGCGATGGGTGCGGCGGCGCGCAGGGGCGGCTTTTCCTGCGCGGCGATTTCGGCGCGAATCCTGGGCAGTGCGTACGGGTGCTCGCGAGTCAGGAAGTCGATCATGCGCTCGCGGCTGATGCAGCGCAGATCGAACGCATCGCCGGAATTGCGCGCGCTCACCAGCAGGCGTACCTGGATTGTGCTCTCGCTGGTTTCGGTCACCTGGGTCACGCACACGCGTCCATCCCACAGCGGCTCGCTCTTGCAGATGCGCTCCAGCTCGGCGCGCACCGCCGCGATCGGGGTGCGGTAATCCAGCCACAGGAATGCGGTACCGAGCAGGTCGGCGCTGCTGCGTGTCCAGTTCTGGAACGGGTGCTCGATCCACCAGGTCAACGGCACCACCATCCGCCGCTCGTCCCAGATCCGCACCACCACATACGAGCTGCCGATCTCCTCGATGCGGCCCCATTCGCCTTCCACGATCACCACATCGTCCAGCCGGATCGGCTGGGTCAAAGCGATCTGCAAACCGGCGATCAGGTTGCCGAACACCGGCTTGGCCGCGATGCCGGCCACCAGGCCGATGATGCCGGCCGAGGCCAGCAGCGTCTTGCCGATCTGGCGTACCTGCTCGAAGCCAAGCAGTACCACCGAGATGCCGAGCAGGATCACCGCGCCCATCACCACCCGGCTCAGCACGCGTGTCTGGGTCTGGATGCGCCGTGCGGTGAGGTTGTCGGACACCTCGATCGGGTTGCTGCGCAGGATTGCCGCCTCGCCGGCTGCTACCGCGCGTACAAGCAGCCAGGTAATGCAGCCGACGATTCCCACATGTAGCAAACTTTGCAGTGCCGCGAGTCCCTTACCCTCCAGCGGCGTTGCTTCCGTGGCGATACGCAAGAACAGCAGCGGCAGGATGAAGGCAGCCGGCAGCGTGACAACGCGAATGATGCGTGCGCGGCGATAGTCGCGGCCCTGCATGCGGCGAAACAGCCACAGCATCAACGACCAGGTGACGATGCCCGCCAGCAGCGCGGCACCAAGCGGGATTGCGTATTCGCGGATGACGTTCCAATCGGCAGTCAAACCGTTCCTCCTGTGGGGGGAAAGAGGGATGGCTGCAGCATCATGCCGCACGCGGCATGAGCATCACGTCATGCGTACGGTGACATCACGCGCCCAGCGGTTGCGACGCCACCTGCTGTTGCTTGCGCACGATCGCCATTGCGATTTCCAGCGACTGCTCGTAGTTCAGCCGCGGATCCACGCTGGAGCGGTAGGCGCGCTCCAGATCGCGCTCGGTCAACTCGCGCGCGCCACCGGTGCATTCGGTGACGTCTTCGCCGGTCAGTTCCAGATGCACCCCGCCCAGCCGCGTCCCGGCGGCCGCATGCAGATCGAAGGACAACTCGACCTCGCTGCGGATATTGTCAAAACGCCGTGTTTTATAGCCATTTCCGGTGCTTTCAGTATTGCCGTGCATCGCATCGCACACCCACAACACCCGACGTCCATCGCGCTTGACCGCCTCCAGCAGCGGCGGCAACTTCTCGGCGATCTGCGCCGCACCCATGCGATGGATGAAGCTCAGGCGACCGGGTTCGTCTTCGGGATTGAGCACGTCGATCAGACGCAACAGCTGATCCGGCTGCACCGATGGCCCCACCTTGATCGCGATCGGGTTACGCACGCCACGCAGGTATTCCACATGCGCGCCATCCAGCGCAGCAGTACGCATGCCGATCCACGGGTAATGCGTGCTCAGGTTGAACCAGCCCCACTGGCGCGGCACCTGCCGGGTCAGGCCTTCCTCGTACGGCAGCAACAGCGCCTCGTGCGAGGTGTAGAAGTCGATGCGATTGAGGTTGTAGACCTCAGCGCCGGACAGGGTCTCCATAAAGCGCACCGCATCGCCGATCGATGCCACCATCTTCTGGTAGTCCGCCGCCAGTGGCGAATACCCCACCCAGTCCAGATTCCAGTATTCGGGATGGTGCAGGTCGGCAAAGCCGCCGTCGATCAGAGCGCGCACGAAATTCATCGTCATCGCCGAGCGCGAATGCGCGGTGATCATGCGCTGCGGATCCGGCACGCGCGCCGCTTCGGTGAAGGCTGGCGCGTTGATCACATCGCCGCGGTAGCTCGGCAAGGTCACCCCGTCGCGGGTTTCGGTATCGGCCGAGCGCGGCTTGGCGTACTGCCCGGCAAAGCGCCCTACCCGCACCACCGGCAGGTGCAGGCCATGCACCAGCACCAGGCTCATTTGCAGCAGCACCTTCAGGCGATTGGAGATCGTGCCCGATTCGCAATCGCTGAAGTTCTCGGCGCAATCGCCGCCCTGCAGCAGGAAGCGCTTGCCTTCCTGCGCCTCCGCCAGCTGGCGCTTGAGCGCAAAGATTTCCCAGGAGGTCACCAGCGGCGGCAGCTGCCGCAACTCGCCCAGCGTGTGTTCCAACGCAACGGCGTCCGGGTAGACCGGCATCTGCAACGCCGGACGCTGCCGCCAGCTCTGCGGCGACCACTGGTCTGCCTGGTTGACGGACGAATGAGGGGAAGCGGACATCGTGAACTCCAGAAATCTCGGGCGCCGGCCAGCGCCGGAACGAAACGATCAGAACAGTTTGCGCGGACCACGCTGCCTGAAGCCGGCGTACAGCGCCCACAGCGCCAGGCCCACGAACCACAGCATGCTCCACATCGGCATGCTCAGGCCCAGAAAGCGCCAATCGATATTGCCGCAGTCGCCGGTGCCGGTCAGCACGGTGCGGAACACTTCGAACGGCCCCATCGTCTCGCTCAGGAAGCTCAACGGCGGCCCGCACGAGGACATCATGTCCTTGGGCCGGATCTGCACCCAGACATGCCGCGCCGCGATGCCCATGCCGACGCCGGCAGCGATGAAGCTGAGCACGCCATAGAGCTTGCGCGTGCCCGCTGCGCGCGGCCCATGCAACGCGCCCAGCAGAAACAACAGCGCCAGCGCCGCAAACGCGATCCGCTGGAAGATGCATAGCGGGCATGGCTCCAGCCCAAGATGCAGCTGTACGTAGATCGCATAGGCAAGCAATCCTGCGCAGGCAAGAAAGCCCAGCAAGAACTGCGCCCGGAAACCCCAACGAAATGGATTCATCGCTACCGCTTGCCTAGGATCGAATGCCCGATTATCAGCCATCGCTGCCGCGGTGACCACGGATGGCTGCATCGGGCAGGTCGCCCGGCAGCAGGCCCGGTGCAGCCATGCATGTCGCCAGTCATGTGTCGGTCTGCAGACCCTCGACACCGCCCGGAGACGGCCGCCTTTGCGGCGGTGAGCTTGATCCTGGTTGAGGCATGCACATCGCTGCGCTGTTGCCGAAACACCCATACCAAGACCGACCGCCATGGTCCGGCACAGGCAATAAAAAAGCCCGGCGCTAGCCGGGCTTTTCGAGAATCTTTGCGAAGGGCGAACCGATTACTCGGCCACTTCCTCGGCGACGACCGGACGGTCGACCAGCTCGACATACGCCATCGGCGCATTGTCACCGGCACGGAAGCCGGCCTTCAGGATGCGCAGGTAGCCGCCGGGACGGGTCGCGTAACGCGGGCCCAGTTCGACGAACAGCTTGCCCACCGCTTCCTTGTCGCGCAGGCGAGCGAACGCCAGACGACGATTGGCAACGCCATCGACCTTACCGATGGTGATCAGCGGCTCGGCGACGCGACGCAGTTCCTTGGCCTTCGGCAAGGTGGTCTTGATCAGCTCGTGCTTGAACAGCGACGCGGCCATATTGCGGAACATGGCTTCGCGGTGCGCGCTGGTACGGTTGAATTTACGACCGGATTTCTGGTGACGCATGAGTGTGATTTCCTAAGGAATGTTGAGACTGCTTGAGAGACGCTGTCGCCATCCTGGCGCTGTTGAATGGACTGCGGTTGGTCCGAGCCGGCCGTCCTTTGACCGGATGTCACCGCGGGCTTTGGCCCGTCGATGTAAAAAAAACAGCATGGGCGCCCGAAGACGCCCATGCGGTGATGCATTAACCAAGCATGCCGTGCTGGGCGACACCGGCCGGCGGCCAGTTCTCCAGCTTCATGCCCAGTGCAAGGCCGCGCTGTGCCAGCACTTCCTTGATTTCGGTCAGCGACTTCTTGCCGAGGTTCGGGGTCTTGAGCAGCTCCACTTCGGTCTTCTGGATCAGATCACCGATGTAGTAGATGCTCTCGGCCTTCAGGCAGTTGGCCGAACGCACGGTCAGCTCGAGGTCGTCGATCGGGCGCAGCAGCACCGGATCCACGCCGCTGGCAGCCGGCTTGGCCGCACCGCGATCGCGGTGGGTGAAATCGCCGAACACCGACAGCTGATCGCTGAGGATGTCGGCGGCGGTGCGCACGGCTTCCTCGGCATCGATCGTGCCGTTGGTTTCGATATCGATCACCAGCTTGTCGAGGTCGGTGCGCTGTTCAACGCGCGCAGCTTCCACGGCATAGGCAACGCGACGCACTGGCGAGAACGACGCATCCAGCATCAGACGACCGATGGTGCGGGTCTCTTCGTCCGGACGACGACGCGCGGCAGCCGGCTGATAGCCGAAACCACGCTCGATCTTCAGGCGCATGTTCAGCGCCGTGTCCTTGGTCAGGTGGCAGATCACGTGGTCGCCGTTGATGATCTCGACGTTGTGATCGGTCCTGATGTCGGCCGCAGTGACCGTGCCCGGACCCTGCTTGGACAACGACAGCGTCGCGCTGTCGCCACTATGCATACGAATCGCCACGTCTTTCAGGTTGAGCAGGACGTCAAGCACGTCTTCCTGCAGCCCTTCGACCGTGGTGTACTCGTGCAGCACGCCGTCGATCTCGACCTCGGTGATCGCAAAACCCGGGATCGACGACAACAGCACACGACGCAGGGCATTGCCCAGCGTGTGCCCGTAACCGCGCTCCAAGGGCTCGATCACGACCTTTGCGCGATTGTCGGTAAGACGTTCGATCTGCGGACCACGGGGGCGCAGAACCTGGTTGGCGGTAACCGTCATGTTGCGGGGTCTCCTGCGAACCTCCGGCGGTGCCGGAGGCTCTCCAATGTGAATTACTTCGAATACAACTCGACGATCAGCGCTTCGTTGATATCCGAAGGCAGGTCAGCGCGATCCGGAACGGCCTTGAACACGCCGCTGAACTTCTTCGAATCGACTTCGACCCACGACGGCGTCATGTCGTGCTGCTCAGCCACGGTCAGGGCTTCCTGCACGCGAAGCTGCTTCTGTGCCTTTTCCGACAGCGTGATCGCATCGCCAGCCTTGATCTGGTACGAAGCCAGATTCACCGACTTGCCATTGACCAGCACGCCACGGTGCGACACCAGCTGGCGCGCGGCCGGACGGGTGACGGCAAAGCCCATGCGGTAGCAGACGTTGTCCAGACGGGTTTCCAGCAACTGCAGCAGGTTCTCGCCGGTGTTGCCCTTCTTGGTCGAGGCCTTCTTGTAGTAGTTGCGGAACTGACGCTCCAGCAAACCGTAGATGCGCTTGACCTTCTGCTTTTCGCGCAGCTGGGTGGCATAGTCGGAGAGCTTGCCTTTGCGAGCCGCGCCGTGTTGGCCGGGCTTCTGCTCAAGCTTGCACTTGGAGTCCAGCGCGCGCGCCGGGCTCTTGAGGGAAAGATCGACGCCTTCGCGGCGGGCGAGCTTACAGGTAGGACCGATATAACGAGCCATTTCTTATCGCTCCCTTTAGACGCGACGCTTCTTCGGCGGACGGCACCCGTTGTGCGGGATTGGCGTCACGTCGATGATGTTGGTGATCTTGTAGCCCACGTTGTTCAACGAACGCACGGCCGACTCACGGCCCGGACCCGGACCCTTGATACGCACTTCCAGCGACTTCACGCCGTAGTCGAGCGCAGCGCGGCCAGCCTTTTCGGCGGCAACCTGAGCAGCGAACGGGGTCGACTTGCGCGAACCACGGAAGCCGGCGCCGCCGGACGTGGCCCACGACAGTGCATTGCCCTGGCGATCGGTGATGGTGACGATGGTGTTGTTGAACGAAGCGTGGACGTGAGCGACGCCGTCAGTGATGACGCGCTTGATCTTCTTCTTCGTTTTCTTTTCTGCTGGCTTTGCCATGATCTATCCCTTACTTCCTGATCGCCTTGCGCGGACCCTTGCGGGTGCGGGCGTTGGTACGGGTGCGCTGACCACGCAGCGGGAGACCACGGCGATGACGCAGACCGCGATAGCAGCCCAGGTCCATCAGTCGCTTGATCGCGATACCGATTTCGCGGCGCAGGTCGCCTTCGACGACATACTTGCCGACCTCGGCGCGCAGGCGCTCGATTTCGGGTTCGGACAGATCACGAATCTTCGTGGTCGAGGTAACGCCTGCGGATTCGCAGAGCTTCTTCGAACGGGTACGGCCGATGCCGTAGATGCTTTGCAACCCGACCCAGACGTGCTTCTGGGCTGGCAGGTTGACGCCTGCAATACGCGCCATGACGCGATTCTCCAACTGAGTGATGGCCCGACAGCGCCCAGGCGCCATCCGGCAGGATGGATCAAAAGTGAACTCGGAATTGTAGCAAGGCCTCGGATTGCTTTGAAGCCCGTGGAACCAAAAGTTCCATGGACCCGGCGTGGGGAGTGTGCCCTCGCTCCGGCGCCGGACGATGTTGATCCAGAAAATTTCTCCGAATCGCCTGTACTACTCCCGCACAGGACCACCTCGTCACACCCGCGCGCGAGACGTCGCGCGAGCCGCCCTTCTGATCGGAAGATCGTGGCCCGGGAACCAGGCCGTCTTCACGCAATGAAGATCTAGTGTACCACTTAACTGCGCGCCAGACCGCCGCGCGAGCCACCCTTGAGGTTGGCCTTCTTCAGCAGGCTCTCATACTGATGCGACATCAGATGGGCCTGGATCTGCGCGATGAAGTCCATCACCACCACCACGGCGATCAGCAGCGACGTACCACCGAAGTGGAACGAGGTGCCCAGCTGGGTGCGCATGATTTCCGGCAGCAGGCAGACGATCACCAGGTACAACGAACCCGCTGCGGTCAGCCGGGTCAGCACGCCGTCCACATAGTCAGCCGTCGCCTTGCCAGGACGGATACCCGGAATCAGTGCGCCAGACTTCTTGAGGTTGTCGGCGGTTTCCTGCGAATTGAACACCAGCGCGGTATAGAAGAACGCGAAGCCGATGATCAGCGCAGCGAACACCAGCATGTGCACCGGCTCGCCGGGCCCGAGCGCATTGGCGATCTTCTGCAGCCAGGAGCCCACGCCACTGCCCGACGCCGCCTGACCCGACCACATGGACAGCGTGGCCGGGAAGGCCAGGATGCTGGAGGCGAAGATCGGCGGAATCACGCCTGCCATGTTGAGCTTCAACGGCAGGAACGAGGTCTGGTTCATGTACGCATTGCGGCCGCCCTGGCGGCGTGCGTAATTGACTGTGATACGCCGCTGCCCGCGCTCGACGAACACCACGAACAGCGTGAACGCCAGAATGGTGATGACGATCAGCAGCAGCGAGATGAAGCTCAGATTGCCTTCGCGGAAGGCCTCGACGGTCTGGATTGCCGCCGACGGAAGGCCTGCAACGATGCCGGCAAAGATGATCAGCGACACGCCGTTACCGATGCCACGCTCGGTGACCTGCTCGCCCACCCACATCAGGAAGATGGTGCCGGCAGTCAGCGCAATCACTGCGGTGAGCACGAAACCCATGCCCGGCGCATACACCACCGGAGCGCCACCAGGCGCGGTCTGGTTCTGCAGTGCCAGCGCGATACTGCCGCCCTGCACCACCGCCAACAACACCGCACCGATGCGCGAATACTGGGTGATCTTACGCCGGCCGGATTCGCCTTCCTTCTGCATCGCCTTGAGGGCGGGAAAGATGTGCGTGGCCAACTGGATCACGATCGATGCCGAGATGTACGGCATCACGTTCAACGCAAAAATACTGAAACGGTGCAGGGCGCCGCCCGAGAACATGTTGAACATGTCCACGATGCCGCCGCCCTGCGCCTGCATCAACGAAAGCATGGCATCGGGATTCACGCCCGGCACCGGCACATAGCAGCCGATGCGATAGACGATCAATGCCCCGAGGACGAACAGTAGCCGCTGGCGAAGTTCCGTGAACTTGCCGAGCCCGCCACCGAGGTTACCAATGCCAGCCTGCGCCATCTGCCGATTACTCCTCTACGCTGCCGCCGGCAGCTTCGATTGCTGCCTTGGCGCCCGCACTTGCGGCGACACCCTTCAGCACGAACTTCTTGCTCAGCTCGCCCTTCAGCACGATCTTCGCCTTCTTGGCGCGGCTCGGGACCAGATTGGCCGCACGCAGCGCTGCAAAGTCGATCTCACCGGCTTCCAGCTTGTCCAGCTGGTAGGACAACACTTCGGCACTGTCACGCGCCATCTTGGAACGGAAGCCGATCTTCGGCAGACGGCGCTGCATCGGCGTCTGGCCGCCTTCGAAGCCGGCCTTGATCTTGCCGCCGCCCTTGCGAGCGAACGAACCCTTGTGGCCGCGGCCGCAGGTCTTGCCGAGGCCGGAGCCGATGCCACGACCGACGCGGGTGCGCTCGGTACGGGCGCCGTCGGCGGGCTTGAGGTCATTGAGATGCAAAGTCATGGGATTAGTCCTCAACCTTGACGAGGTAGTGAACGGTGTTGATCAGACCGCGAACCTGCGGGCTGTCCTTCAGTTCACGCACATCGTTGAGCTTATTCAGGCCCAACGCACGCACCGACAGGCGGTGACGCGACTGGGTTCCACGCAGGCCACGCACCAGGCGCACCTTCACGGTCTTGTTGGTGTCCTTAGCCATGGTTGAGCTCCTCCACCTTCTTGCCGCGCTTGGCCGCAACACGGGCCGGCGACTGCACTTCCGACAGACCCTTCAGGGTTGCACGGACCAGGTTGATCGGATTACGCGAACCAACCGCCTTGGCCAGCACGTTCTTGACGCCGACCGCTTCCAGCACGGCGCGCATGGCACCGCCGGCGATGACGCCCGTACCTTCCGACGCCGGCTGCATGTAGACGCGTGCTGCGCCATGGCCGGACTTGACGGCATGCCACAAGGTACCGTTGTTCAGATCCACAGTCGCCAGGTTCTTGCGCGCCTGCTCCATCGACTTCTGGATGGCGACAGGCACTTCGCGCGCCTTGCCATAACCGAAACCGACCTTGCCCAGACCATCGCCGACCACGGTCAACGCGGTGAAGGTGAACTGGCGACCGCCCTTGACCGTCTTGCTGACGCGATTGACCGCGACCAGCTTTTCGATCATGCCATCGTCGACTTTCTCTTCGCGGTTACGGTCGCGATCACGACCCCGCGGTGCACGTTCTTCTGCCATCTTGATTCCTTGATTGATTGGGTATGTACGGCTCGAAGCCGCTTATGGTTGTGAAGTCACGCTGTGTTCCCGGCACCGTTGCAAAAGAACGGGACGGTCCGGCATCTCCCCTGCCGGCGGTAACGCGGATGTGGCCGATGGCCACATCCGCAGCAGTGCTTAGAACTGCAGGCCGCCTTCGCGAGCTGCGTCGGCCAGCGCCTTGATACGGCCATGGTAGCGATAGCCCGAGCGGTCAAATGCGACCTTCTCGATGCCCGCAGCCTTGGCGCGCTCGGCGATCAGCTTGCCGACCTTGACGGCTGCATCGCTGTTCTTGCCGTTCTTCAGGCCTTCCTTGACGTCGGCCTGCAGGGTGTTCGCCGCAGCGATCACCTTGGAGCCGTCGGCGGTGAAGACCTGCGCATACAGATGCTGGCCGGTGCGCAGCACCGACAGGCGAGCGACGCCCAGTTCACGGATGTGCGAACGGGTGGACTTGGCGCGACGCAGACGGGCGATGTTCTTGTTGATGCTCATGATATTTATCCTACGGAAGCTGAAGGGAAAGCGTGCTCCTATCAAAAGTCCGCACAGGGATGTGCGGGCTCTTGCGAGGGACTCGCCATTAAGCCTTCTTGGCTTCCTTGCGAATGATGACTTCACCGGCGTACTTCACACCCTTGCCCTTGTAGGGCTCCGGCGGACGGAAACCGCGAATCTTGGCGGCAACTTCGCCGACGCGCTGCTTGTCGGCGCCCTGGACCACGATTTCGGTCTGGGTCGGGGTCGACAGCGTGATGCCTTCCGGCGCCACGAACACCAGCGGGTGCGAGAAGCCGAGCGCCAGGCTCAGGTCCTTGCCCTGCATGGCGGCACGGTAACCGACGCCCACCAGCTCGAGCTTGCGCTCGAAGCCTTCGGACACGCCCTTGACCATATTGGCAAGAATGGCGCGCACGGTGCCGGTGATGGCGATCTGCGACGGCTCGTTGGCCGACAGCGTGGCAACGTCGCCGTCAACGGCGATTTCGACGCCAACCGGCTTCGGCAGGGTCAGGGTGCCCTTCGGGCCCTTGACGCTGACCAGCTCGGGCTGGACCTTGAGTTCAACACCCTTCGGAAGGGAGACAGGCTTCTTGGCTACACGGGACATGATCGATTCCTTCCCTTAGGCCACGAAGCACAGGACTTCACCACCAACGCCGGCTTCGCGAGCCTGCGCATCGGTCATGATGCCCTTCGACGTGGAAATGATGGCGATACCCAGGCCACCCAGGACCTTGGGCAGCTCGGTCTTGCCGCGGTACTGGCGCAGACCCGAGCGCGAGAAACGCTTCAGGGTCTCGATGACCGGACGGCCTTCGAAATACTTCAGCACGATTTCCAGCTCCGACTTGTTGTTCTCGGTCGCTGTCACGCGCAGGTCGGTGATGTAACCCTCGTCCTTCAGGACCTGGGCGATCGCGACCTTGATCTTGGACGACGGCAATTTCACCGTCTGCTTACCAACCGCGGCCGCATTCTTGATGCGTACCAGCAGGTCGGCGATGGGATCAGTCATGCTCATATGAGTACCTTTGAGTGCACCGATATCCGCTTTCGCGAAAATCTTGTGTTTTCCTGGGGATGGGCCAGGACCCTTTACGCCATGCCAGGCCCGTGCGGGCAAGACAGAAGCGGAAGTATACGACAAAAGAGCCCGACTTGCGTCGGACTCCCATGTTGAACAGAACCATCCTGCTCAAGCCGGCCGCGAGCGGCCGGCAATGCTGTTACCAGCTTGCCTTGCGCAGGCCCGGAACGTCGCCGTTCATGGTGGCTTTGCGCAGCATGTTGCGACCCAGACCGAACTTGCGGTAGACACCGCGCGGACGACCGGACAACTCGCAACGGTTGCGGTGGCGGCTCGGCGACGAATCGCGCGGCAGCTTCTGCAACTTGGTCGACGCGTCGATCTTCTCTTCGTAGGACGCATCCTGGCTGGAGAGGATCTTCTTCAGCGCATCACGCTTGCCGGCGAATTTCTTCGCCAGCTTTGCACGCTTGATGTCGCGGTGGATCATGGAGGTCTTTGCCATTTCGGATGTCCTCGACGGTCAGTTACGGAACGGGAACTTGAACGCTGCCAGCAGCGCCTTCGCTTCCGCATCCGTCTTGGCGGTGGTGGTGATGGCGATATCCATACCGCGGATCGCGTCGACGGCGTCGAAGTCGATTTCCGGGAAGATGATCTGTTCCTTCACACCCATGTTGAAGTTGCCACGACCGTCAAAGGAGCGACCCGAAACACCACGGAAGTCGCGCACGCGCGGCAGCGAGATGTTGATCAGACGATCCAGAAACTCGTACATCTTGGCGCGACGCAACGTGGTCTTGCAGCCGATCGGCCAACCGTCACGAATCTTGAACGATGCGACCGAAACGCGCGACTTGGTGACCACCGGCTTCTGACCGGAGATCTTGGACATGTCGGCGACCGCATTTTCCAGAATCTTCTTGTTGGTAGCCGCCTCGCCCACGCCCATGTTGAGCGTGACCTTGACCAGCTTCGGCACTTCCATCGGATTGGTGTAGCCGAATTCCTTCATCAGGGCCGGCACCACGTTTTCCTTGTAAAACTTTTCGAGACGAGTGTTCATGATCGCATTCCTCAGGCGTCGAGCGCCTCACCGCTGGAGCGGAACACACGCAATTTGCGTCCATCCTCCAGCACCTTGAAGCCAACGCGCTCGCCCTTGCCCGTTGCCGGGTTGACGATATTGACGTTGGAGATATGGATCGACGCTTCACGCTCGACCACGCCGCCGGCGACACCCGCCTGCGGGTTCGGCTTGGTGTGGCGCTTGATGACGTTGGCATTGGAGACGATCACGCGATCGCCATCCACACGCACAACTTCACCCTGCTTACCCTTGTCCTTGCCGGTGTTGATGACGACCTGGTCGCCCTTTTTGATACGGTTAGCCATGTATATGTCCTCCGCTCACAGCACTTCGGGAGCGAGCGAGACGATCTTCATGAACTTCTCGGAACGCAGCTCGCGCGTCACCGGCCCGAAGATGCGGGTCCCGATCGGCTCCTGCTTATTGTTCAACAGCACAGCGGCGTTGCCATCGAAGCGGATCAACGAACCGTCGGGACGGCGCACACCCTTGCGGGTACGCACCACGACGGCGTCGTAGACTTCGCCCTTCTTGACCTTACCGCGCGGAATGGCGTCCTTGACGGTCACCTTGATGATGTCGCCAATGTGTGCGTAACGGCGCTTGGAGCCGCCCAGCACCTTGATGCACATCACTTCCTTGGCACCCGAATTGTCGGCGACATCGAGGTAGCTCTGCATCTGGATCATGATTCAGATCTCCCTTATTCGGCCGAACGGGTGACGATTTCGACCACCCGCCAGTTCTTGGTCTTGGACATTGGAGCAATCTCGGTCACACGCACGACATCGCCTTCGTTGCAGGCATTGTCGGCGTCGTGTGCGTGGAGCTTGGACGAGCGCTTGATGTACTTACCGTACAACGGGTGCTTGACCTGGCGCTCCACCAACACGGTGACCGTCTTGTCCATCTTGTTGCTGACGACACGGCCTTCGACCGTGCGCAGCGCTTGCTTTTCGTTGTTGTCGCTCATCGCGGCCGTCCTTACTTGGTGCTGCCGAGCAGGTACTTGACGCGAGCAATCTCGCGGCGCACCCGGCGGGTATCGTGGGTCTTCGGCAGCTGGCCGGTGACCTGCTGCATACGGAGCGAGAACTGCTCCTTACGCAGATCGGTCAGGTGGGCCTTCAGTTCGTCAGCCGACTTCTCGCGGAGTTGTTTGATATCCATCAGCGCACCGTCCGGGTCACGAAAGTGGTGGTCACCGACAATTTCGCGGCGGCAAGGCGGAACGCCTCACGTGCGATATCCTCGGGAATACCCTCGATTTCATAGATCATGCGGCCCGGCTGAATCTGCGCGACCCAGTACTCCACGTTGCCCTTACCGGAGCCCATGCGGACTTCGATCGGCTTCTTGGTGATCGGCTTGTCGGGGAACACACGAATCCACATCTTGCCGCCCTTCTTGACGTGGCGGCTGATCGTACGACGTGCTGCTTCAATCTGACGCGCGGTCAGCTGACCGTGCGCGGTTGCCTTGAGGCCGTACTCGCCGAAGCTGACGGCGTTTCCGCTCCATGCCAGGCCGTCGTTACGGCCCTTGTGCATCTTGCGATATTTGGTTCGCTTGGGTTGCAACATTGCCGTTACCTCGCTTCACGAGCCGGGCGCGAAGGACGGTCACCACGGTCGCCGCGATCGTTACGATCGTTGCGCGGGCTGTCGTCCTGCTTCTCCTGGCCAACCTGGGAGAAGTCGAAGACCTCACCCTTATAGATCCAGACCTTGATGCCGATGATGCCGTACGTCGTGGACGCCTCGGCAAAACCGTAATCGATGTCGGCACGTAGCGTGTGCAGCGGCACGCGGCCTTCGCGGTACCACTCCGAACGGGCGATTTCTGCACCGTTGAGGCGGCCAGCCACATTGACCTTGATGCCCAGGGCACCCAAGCGCATCGCGTTGCCGACCGAGCGCTTCATTGCGCGGCGGAACATGATGCGACGCTCAAGCTGCTGCGCGATCGACTCGGCGACCAGCTGCGCATCCAGCTCCGGCTTGCGCACTTCGGTGACGTTGATGTGGGCAGGAACACCCATCATCGCGCTCACTTCCTTACGCAGCTTTTCGATGTCCTCGCCACGCTTGCCGATCACCACGCCCGGACGGGCGGTGTGGATCGTCACGCGGGCGGTTTTGGCAGGGCGCTCGATCAAGATCTTGCTGATACCTGCCTGCGCGAGCTTCTTGCGCAGCATTTCACGCACTTTCAGGTCGGCTGCCAGGTAGGCGGCGAAGTCGGCCTTGCTTGCGTACCACTTGGAATTCCAGTCCTTGGCGATGCCAAGGCGAATTCCAGTCGGATGAACTTTATGACCCATGGTCTTTTCCTTTCCGCTTACTTGGCGGCGCCGACAATCACAGTGATGTGACTGGTGCGCTTGAGGATGCGGGTACCGCGGCCTTTCGCCCGCGCCATGAAACGCTTCAGGGAGGGACCTTCATCAACCATGATGGTCTTGACCTTCAGCTCGTCGACATCCGCGCCCTGATTGTTCTCGGCATTGGCAATAGCCGACTCCACAACCTTCTTGATCAGGTGCGCAGCCTTCTTGTCCGAGAACTTCAGCAGATTGACCGCACGTTCGGCGGACAGTCCACGCACCTGGTCAGCGACCAGGCGGGCCTTCTGCGGGGAGATGCGCGCGGTGCGCAGGATTGCTTTCGCTTCCATCGTCATCTCTCCTTACCTGCTCGACTTCTTGTCGCCACCGTGACCCTTGAAGGTCCGGGTGACGGCAAATTCGCCGAGCTTGTGGCCGACCATATTCTCGTTGACGAGCACCGGAATGTGGTTCTTGCCGTTATGCACGGCGATGGTGATGCCTACCATTTCCGGCAGGATCATCGAACGGCGCGACCAGGTCTTGATCGGCTTCTTGCTACCCGCAGCGGACTCCACCTTCTTTGCAAGGTGGTGATCGACGAACGGGCCCTTCTTAAGTGAACGTGCCATGGTCGATTAGCCCCTACGATCGCGGACGATGAATTGCTGGGTGCGCTTGTTCTTGCGCGTCTTGTAACCCTTGGTCGGAACACCCCACGGGGTGACCGGATGCGGATTACCCTGGCCAGCCTTGGCCTCACCACCACCGTGCGGGTGATCGACCGGGTTCATGGCCGCACCGCGAACGGTCGGACGAACACCGCGCCAGCGCTTGGCGCCAGCCTTGCCCAGCTTCTCGAGGTTGTGCTCGTCGTTGCCGACTTCGCCGATGGTGGCGCGGCACTCGACCGGCACCTTGCGCATTTCGCCCGAGCGCAGACGCAGCGTGGCATAGATGCCTTCGCGAGCGACCAGCTGGACGGCTGCACCGGCAGCACGTGCGATCTGAGCGCCCTTACCCGGCTTCAGCTCGATACCGTGGACCGTCGTACCGACCGGGATGTTGCGCAGCGGCAGCGTGTTGCCGGTCTTGATCGGTGCGTTGGCACCGGCAATGACCTGATCGCCAGCCTTCAGGCCCTTGGGGGCGATGATGTAGCGACGCTCGCCGTCGACGTAGCACAGCAGGGCGATATGAGCGGTACGGTTCGGATCGTATTCGATCCGCTCCACACGCGCCGGAATGCCTTCCTTGTTGCGCTTGAAGTCGATGATGCGGTAGTGCTGCTTGTGGCCACCACCGACGTGACGCACGGTGATGCGGCCATGGTGGTTACGACCACCGGACTTGCTCTGCGAGTCGAGCAGCGCCGCGTGCGGTGCGCCCTTGTGCAGATCGGGAGTAACCACGCGCACGGCGGAACGACGGCCGGGAGAGGTGGGTTTGAACTTCATCAATGGCATGGGATGGACCTCAGGCCTTGGCCGTTACGTCGATGGACTGACCATCAACCAGGCGGACGTACGCCTTGCGCCAATTGCCACGGCTGCCAGCACGGTTACGGAAGGACTTGCTCTTGCCCTTGACGTTGACCACGTTGACTGCTTTGACCTTGACGTCGAACAGCTGCTCAACCGCGGCCTTTACATCGGCCTTGGTGGCTTCGTTCGAAACTTCGAAGACATACTGGTTGGAGATTTCCTGCAGGCGCGCGGTCTTTTCGGAGACTCGCGGAGCACGCAGCACGCTGAAGATTTTTTCGTTGCTGCTCATGCCAGCCACTCCTCGACCTTCTTGACCGCATCGGCGGTGATCACGACCGTATCGGCCCCGACCAGAGCGACCGGATCCAGACCCTGCACATCACGCACCTGCACATACGGCAGATTGCGGGCGGACAGATACAGGTGCTCGGACGCTTCCTCGGTGACGATCAGCGGGCGCTTGCCCACGTCCAGTCCCTTCAGCTTCTCGATCAGACCCTGGGTCTTGGTGGTTTCGACGTCGAACGCATCGACGATCATCAGGCGACCCTGGCGGTTAAGCTCAGAGAAGATCGCGCAGATGGCCGCACGGTACATCTTGCGGTTGACTTTCTGTTCGAAGCTGCGCGGCTTGGCCGCGAAGGTCACGCCGCCGCCGATGAAGATCGGAGCCGTCAGCGCGCCATGACGCGCACCGCCGCCCTTCTGCTTCTTCGACTTCTTGGTCGTGCCCGCAACTTCCGAACGCGTCTTCTGAGCCTTGGTACCAGCGCGGCCGGCATTGCGATAAGCGACGACGACCTGGTGAACCAGATCTTCGCTGAATTCGCGACCGAACACGGCATCGGAGACCGAGACCTTGTTATTGCTACCCGTGATAACGAGTTCCATCGTCATCTCTCCTTATGCCTTGCTCGCCGGACGGACGATCACGTCGCCACCAGCTGCGCCAGGCACGGCGCCGCGGATAGCAATCAGACCACGCTCGACGTCGACCTTGACCACTTCCAGGTTCTGCGTGCTTTGCTGCACGGCGCCCATGTGGCCCGACATCTTCTTACCCGGGAAAACGCGACCCGGGGTCTGGCGCTGACCCAACGAACCCGGCGCGCGATGCGACAGCGAGTTACCGTGAGTTGCATCGCCCATACGGAAGTTGTAGCGCTTGATGGTGCCCTGGAAACCCTTACCCTTGGTGACGCCCTGGACGTCGACCTTCTGGCCGACCTCGAAGATGTCCGCCTTGATTTCGCCGCCGACGGCGAAATCGCCGAGCTGCGCATCTTCAACGCGGAATTCCCACAAGCCGCGACCCGCTTCCACCTTCGCTTTGGCGAAGTGACCAGCGGCCGGCTTGTTGACCAGTGCGGCGCGACGCGCGCCAACGGTAATCTGCACTGCGCTGTAACCGTCGGTTTCAACGGTCTTGATCTGCGCGATGCGGTTCGGAGTTGCTTCGATCAGCGTAACCGGCACCGAGCGGCCGTCTTCAGTGAAGACGCGGCTCATGCCAGCCTTGCGGCCCACGAAGCCCAACGAATATTTCTTCGTCATGGTCGTAGTCCTCAGGTCAACTTGATCTGTACGTCGACGCCAGCCGCGAGTTCGAGCTTCATCAGCGCGTCCACGGTCTTGTCGTTCGGGTCGACGATATCGAGCACACGCTTGTGCGTGCGGGTTTCGTACTGGTCACGCGCATCCTTGTCGGCATGCGGGGATACGAGGATGGTGTAACGTTCGATCTTGGTCGGCAACGGGATCGGGCCACGCACTTGCGCGCCGGTCCGCTTAGCCGTTTCGACGATCTCGCTGGCCGAACGGTCGATCAAACGATGATCGAACGCCTTCAACCGAATCCGGATCTTTTGTTCCGACATGACGGAAGCTTCCTTCGTTAAAAGAGCGACGGGCAAGGCCTCTGGGATACCTGCCCCGATATTCCTGACGTAGATGAAATCGCCGCGCATCCTGCTGGCGAGGGCATTTCCTCCGCCCAAAAACTGAGGCAGACCGGTAAACCGGCCTGCCCAGACGGAAAAGTATAGTGCGCAACAAGAGCACGGTCAACAACATGTGAGTTGTTGAGTGCTCCATGCAACGCGACCTTCCCGGTCTGGCGAACACGAGCGGCATCCTGCCGTTCTTTTCGCTGTAACTCAGCGCCCTACCCAGGGACACCGAGCCGCGCATTATAGCGGCGTGATTGTGGTCGCGCAAGCACCTGCCCTATAAGGACGTTTGCGAGCCCCGGCCCCGGACCAAAAAAAGGGCCGGCTTGCGCCGACCCTCCTTCTTGCAGATCCAGCGACTAAAGCCGCTGGATTGCAGGCACTTACTTGATGATCTTGGCAACCACGCCGGCGCCGACGGTACGACCGCCTTCACGGATGGCGAAGCGCAGACCTTCGTCCATCGCGACCGGGTTGATCAGGGTCACGACCATCTTCACGTTGTCGCCCGGCATCACCATCTCCACGCCTTCCGGCAGCTGGCAGGCGCCAGTGATGTCGGTGGTGCGGAAGTAGAACTGCGGACGGTAGCCCTTGAAGAACGGGGTATGACGACCACCCTCATCCTTGGACAGCACGTAGACTTCGGCTTCGAACTCGGTGTGCGGCTTGATCGAACCCGGCTTGCACAGCACCTGGCCGCGCTCGACGTCGTCACGCTTGGTGCCGCGCAGCAGCAGACCGGCGTTGTCGCCTGCCTGGCCCTGGTCCAGCAGCTTGCGGAACATTTCCACGCCGGTGACGGTGGTCTTCTGGGTGTCGCGGATGCCGACGATTTCGATTTCGTCGCCAACCTTGATGATGCCGCGCTCGATACGACCGGTCACCACGGTGCCGCGGCCGGAGATCGAGAACACGTCTTCGACCGGCATCAGGAACGGACGGTCGACGTCGCGGGTCGGCTCCGGAATGAACGAATCCAGCGCCTCGACCAGCTTCAGGATCGCCGGCACGCCGATGTCGCTCTGATCGCCGTCCAGCGCCAGACGTGCCGAACCGTGGATGATCGGAGTGTCATCGCCCGGGAAGTCGTACTTACTGAGCAGCTCGCGCACTTCCATCTCGACCAGCTCGAGCAGCTCGGCGTCGTCGACCATGTCGGCCTTGTTCAGGAACACCACGATGTGCGGCACGCCGACCTGACGCGAGAGCAGGATGTGCTCGCGGGTCTGCGGCATCGGGCCGTCAGCAGCCGAACACACCAGGATCGCGCCGTCCATCTGCGCCGCACCGGTGATCATGTTCTTGACGTAGTCGGCGTGGCCGGGGCAATCGACGTGCGCGTAGTGACGGGTCGGGGACTCGTATTCGACGTGGGCGGTCGAAATCGTGATGCCGCGCGCCTTCTCTTCCGGCGCCGCGTCGATCGCGTCGTACGCCTTGAACTCGCCACCGAAACGCTCAGCACCGATCTTGGTCAGCGCGGCTGTCAACGTGGTCTTGCCATGGTCGACGTGACCGATGGTGCCGACGTTCACGTGCGGCTTGGTGCGCTCAAATTTCGCTTTTGCCATGACTAACTACCTCTAATTGAAAAATTTGTGAGAAGCGGCTGAGCGAACTCAGCCCTTCTTGGTGACGGCGTCGGCGATGTTGGCCGGTGCCTCTTCGTAGTGGTCGAATTCCATCGAGAACGTCGCGCGACCCTGGCTCATCGAGCGCAGCGAGGTCGCATAGCCGAACATTTCACCGAGCGGAATCATCGCGTTGATGATCTTGCCCGACGGGCTGTCGTCCTGACCCTGCAGCACGCCACGACGACGGCTCACGTCGCCCATCACGTCACCCAGGTAATCCTCCGGGCTGACGATTTCGACCTTCATGATCGGCTCCAGCAACACCGGGCTGGCTTTCGCAAAGCCCTGCTTGAACGCCATCGACGCGGCCAGCTTGAACGCCATTTCCGAGGAGTCGACGTCGTGGTACGAGCCGAACACCAGCTTGACCTTCACGCCCACCACCGGGAAGCCGGCGATCGGACCACTGGTGATCGTCTCGCGCAGGCCCTTTTCGACCGAGGGGATGAATTCCTTCGGGATGATGCCGCCGGTGATGTCGTTGATGAAGAGGAAATCGTCCTTGACGTTGTCGCTCTTGCGATCGTCCTCGGTCATCGGCGACAGCTCGATCACCACGTGACCGTACTGACCCTTACCACCGGACTGCTTGGCGTGCTTGTAGTCGGACTTGACGTCGGACTTGCGGATGGTTTCGCGGTAGGCCACCTGCGGCTTGCCGACGTTGGCCTCGACATTGAACTCGCGACGCATACGGTCGACGATGATGTCCAGGTGCAACTCGCCCATGCCCGAGATGATGGTCTGGCCGGATTCCTCGTCGGTCTTGACGCGGAACGAGGGATCTTCCTGCGCCAGACGGCCCAGGGCCATGCCCATCTTTTCCTGGTCCGACTTGGTCTTGGGCTCCACCGCCATCGAGATCACCGGCTCCGGGAACACCATGCGCTCCAGGGTGATGACCTTGTCCTGCGCACACAGCGTGTCGCCGGTGGTGACGTCCTTCAGACCCACGGCAGCGGCGATGTCACCAGCGCGCACTTCCTTGATCTCTTCGCGATTGTTGGAGTGCATCTGCAGGATGCGGCCCACGCGCTCTTTCTTCGACTTGACCGGGTTGTAGACCTGGTCGCCGGAGTTCAACGTGCCCGAGTAGACACGGAAGAACGTCAGCGAGCCCACGAACGGGTCGGTCATGATCTTGAACGCCAACGCCGAGAACGGCGCGGTATCGGTGGCCGGACGGGTGTCTTCCTTCTCGTCCTCATCGATACCCTGGACCGGCGGACGGTCGGCCGGCGACGGCAGCAGGTGCACGACGCCGTCGAGCATGGCCTGCACGCCCTTGTTCTTGAACGCCGAGCCACAGAACACCGGCACGATCTCGACCTTCAGGGTGCGCTCGCGCAGACCCACCAGGATCTCTTCCTCGCTCAGGTCGCCCTCGTTGAGGTACTTGTCCATCAGGTCTTCGCTGGCTTCTGCAGCCGCCTCGACCATGAACGAACGCGCCTCGGTCGCGATCTCGACCAGATCGGCCGGGATGTCACGGTATTCGAAGGTGGTGCCCTGCGATGCGGTATCCCAATGGATCGCCTTCATCTTGAGCAGGTCGACCACGCCCTCGAAGCCGTCTTCGGCGCCGATCGGCACCTGCATCGGCACGGCGTAGGCACCCAGACGGGCCTTCAGCTGCTCGACGACCTTGTCGAAGTTGGCACCGGTACGGTCCATCTTGTTGACGAAGGCCATGCGCGGCACCGAGTACTTGTTGGCCTGGCGCCACACGGTCTCGGACTGCGGCTGCACGCCACCGACGGCGCACAGCACGAACACCGCACCGTCGAGCACGCGCAAGGAGCGCTCCACTTCGATGGTGAAGTCAACGTGCCCGGGGGTGTCGATGATGTTGAAGCGGTGCTGCGGCATGGACTTGTCCATGCCCGACCAGAACGCGGTGGTCGCAGCGGAGGTGATGGTGATACCACGCTCCTGCTCCTGCTCCATCCAGTCCATCACTGCAGCGCCGTCATGGACTTCGCCGATCTTGTGACTGACACCGGTGTAGAACAGGATGCGCTCGGAAGTGGTTGTCTTGCCGGCATCGATGTGGGCCATGATGCCGAAGTTGCGGTAACGCTCGATAGGGGTGGTGCGGGCCACGGGGAGCCTCTCAATTTCTTGGATTTCGGATGGCCGAACGCCGCCTTTCGGCGGCCTTCGGATTGGATGCGACGCGTAACGCGTCGCAAACAGCACTCAGATGGTGCTGAAGGGCCCCGTTACCAAGGCCCACGAGGTCACCAGCGGTAATGTGCGAACGCCTTGTTCGCCTCCGCCATACGGTGCGTCTCTTCGCGCTTCTTGATCGCGCCGCCGCGGCTTTCCGAGGCGTCCAACAGTTCTGCAGCCAGCTTGCGCGGCATGGTGTTCTCGCCACGCTTGCGCGCGGAGTCGATCAACCAGCGCATTGCCAGCGCCATGCGACGGGAGGAGCGCACTTCGACGGGCACCTGATAGGTAGCACCACCGACGCGACGCGATTTAACTTCGACAGCCGGGGCCACGTTGTCCAGTGCTTTCTGCACCAGCTCGACGGCATTCGGATTCTTTTCGCCAATGACGTCCATCGCGCCATAGACAATTTTCTCAGCAACCGACTTCTTGCCACTTTGCATCACCATATTGATGAAGCGGGCAATGGTTTCGCTGCCATGCTTTGGATCAGGCAGGACGGTGCGCTGCGGAGTAGAACCTTTACGGGACATTGGAGTGTTTCCTTAGCTCTTCGGGCGCTTGGCGCCGTACTTGGAACGACCTTGACGGCGCTTTGCGACGCCGGCGGCGTCCAGCGAACCACGGACGGTGTGATAACGCACACCGGGAAGATCCTTGACGCGGCCACCACGAATCAGGACCACGGAGTGCTCCTGCAGGTTGTGGCCTTCACCACCGATGTAGCTGATGACCTCTTCCTGGTTCGTCAGGCGCACTTTGGCAACCTTACGCAGGGCCGAGTTCGGCTTCTTCGGGGTAGTGGTATAGACGCGTGTGCAGACGCCACGGCGCTGCGGACACTTGTCCAGTGCCGGGGAGGCACTCTTGTAGGTGGTCGCTTGCCGAGGCTTGCGGACCAGCTGATTGATCGTCGTCATCAGTTGATTCTTCTGATTGAGAGGCCGAGACGGCCTTGCACGAAAACAAAGGCAGGCCGAAAAACGGCCCGCCGAGACAGGGAAGTATAGCTGGCAGGACGAAACTCCGTCAACTTCACGGAATTCTAACCCTGCTGGCCCATCCAAGGCCGGAAAACGGAGGGCCTCCTGCCCTCCTTTTCGCTTGGCTTACGGCGGTCTTGCGACCGCCGTCGGAGCGCTTACTCCTCCTCCGCGCCAGCGTCGGCCACGGCTGCGACCGGTTCGGCCACCGCCGGCTTGCCGGACAGCGTTTCCATTTCCGAGTCGGTCAGACCCGACGACTTGCGACGTCCGGCGTGATACGCCAGGCCGGTACCGGCCGGGATCAGACGACCCACGATCACGTTTTCCTTCAGACCGCGCAGGTTGTCGCGGGTGCCGCGCACGGCAGCCTCGGTCAACACGCGGGTGGTCTCCTGGAACGAGGCCGCCGAGATGAACGACTCGGTGGCCAGCGAGGCCTTGGTGATACCCAGCAGCACCGGATCGTACTTGGCCGGCAGCTCGTTGCGCTTGACCAGGCGGGCATTTTCCTCGATGACGCGCTGGCGCTCGACCTGCTCGCCGTTGAGGAACTTGCTGGTGCCCTGGTCGACGATCTCGACCTTGCGCAGCATCTGGCGCGTGATCACCTCGATGTGCTTGTCGTTGATCTTCACGCCCTGCAGGCGGTACACGTCCTGGATTTCCTTGACCAGGTACGCAGCCAGCGGCTCGACACCCAGCAGACGCAGGATGTCCTGCGGGCTCGGCTCGCCGTCCACCACGGTCTCGCCCTTGGTCACATGCTCGCCTTCGAACACGATGATCTGGCGGTACTTCGGGATCAGCTCTTCGTGTTCCGACCCATCGGTGTCCTTGATGATCAGGCGCTGCTTGCCCTTGGTGTCCTTACCGAAGCTGATGATGCCCGAGCGCTCGGCCAGGATCGCAGGATCCTTCGGCTTGCGTGCTTCGAACAGGTCGGCAACGCGCGGCAGACCACCGGTGATGTCGCGGGTCTTGGACGCTTCCTGCGGGATCTTGGCAACCACGTCGCCCACGCCGACGGCGGCGCCGTCCTGCAGGTTGACAATGGAGCGCGGCGGCAACAGGTACTGGGCCGGCAGATCCGTATTCGGGATCGTCAGGTCGTTGCCCTTGCCATCGACGATGCGCACGATCGGGCGCAGTTCCTTGGCATGTGCACCGCGACGCTTCGGGTCGGTGATTTCGCGCGAGGCCAGACCGGTCAATTCGTCGGTCTTCTCGATGACGGTGACGCCGTCGACGAAGTCGATGAAGCGGATGAAGCCGGCCACTTCCGACACGATCGGGTGGTTATGCGGATCCCAGTTCGCCACGCTCTGTCCGGCCTTGACCGCATCACCGTCCTTGGCGGTGATGGTGGCGCCGTACGGCAGCTTGTAACGCTCGCGCTCGCGGCCGTGGCCGTCGAGCACGGACAGTTCGCCCGAACGCGAGACAGCGACCAACGCGCCGCTGGCGTGCGCCACCGACTTGAGGTTGTTGAACTTCACCGAACCGGTGGTCTTGACGGTGATGTTGTCCACTGCCGCCGCACGCGATGCCGCACCACCGATGTGGAACGTACGCATGGTCAGCTGGGTACCCGGCTCGCCGATCGACTGGGCGGCGATGACGCCGACCGCTTCACCGATGTTGACCTGGTGACCGCGTGCAAGATCGCGACCGTAGCAACGTGCGCACACGCCGAACGAGGACTCGCAGCTGATGGTCGAACGCACCTTCACCGACTGCACGCTGGCGTCTTCCAGCTTGGCAACCCAGGCTTCGTCCAGCAGCGTGTTGCGGGTGACGATCGGCTCTTCGTCGTTGCCCGGCAGGTAGACGTCCTCGGCCACCACACGGCCCAGCACGCGCTCCCTCAACGGCTCCACCACGTCGCCGCCTTCCACGATCGGGGTCATGATCAACCCTTCGGTGGTACCGCAATCGACTTCGGTGATCACCACGTCCTGCGCCACGTCGACCAGACGACGGGTCAGGTAACCCGAGTTCGCGGTCTTGAGCGCGGTATCGGCCAGACCCTTACGGGCACCGTGGGTGGAGTTGAAGTACTCCTGCACGTTCAGGCCTTCGCGGAAGTTCGCCTTGATCGGCGTCTCGATGATCGAGCCATCCGGACGCGCCATCAGGCCGCGCATGCCGGCCAGCTGACGGATCTGCGCCTGGCTACCACGCGCACCGGAGTCGGCCATGATGTACAGCGAGTTCATCGACTTCTGGTCGATGGTCTCGCCCTTGGCGTTTTCGACCTTCTCGGTACCAATGGTGTCCATCATCGCCTTGGCGATGCGCTCGCTGGTACGCGACCAGATGTCCACGACCTTGTTGTAGCGCTCGCCGGCGGTGACCAGACCGGACTGGTACTGCTCCTGGATTTCCAGCACTTCGGCTTCGGCCTCGGTGAGGATGCCCTTCTTCTCGTCCGGGATCAGCATGTCGTCGATACCGATCGACACACCTGCGCGGGTTGCGTAGGCATAGCCGGTGTACATCAGCTTGTCGGCGAACACGACGGTGTCCTTCAAGCCCAGCAGACGATAGCTGGAGTTGATCAGACGCGAGATGTTCTTCTTGGTCATCTCGGTGTTGGCCAGCTGGAACGGCAGGCCTTCGGGCAGGATTTCGCTCAGCAGCGCCCGACCGACCGTGGTGTCCACGATCGAGGTGCCGCTGCTGCGCTTGCCGTCAGCTTCCACGTCCACCTGGGTAATGCGGACCTTGACCTTGGCGTGCAGCTCCACCACGCGGTTGTCGTAGGCGCGCTTCACTTCGCTGGTGTTGGCGAACACCATGCCCTCGCCCTTCTTGTTCTCCAGGGCGCGGCTCATGTAGTACAGGCCCAACACCACGTCCTGCGACGGCACGATGATCGGCTCGCCGTTGGCCGGCGACAGGATGTTGTTGGTGGACATCATCAGCGCACGCGCTTCCAGCTGGGCTTCCAGCGAGAGCGGCACGTGGACGGCCATCTGGTCACCGTCGAAGTCGGCGTTGAATGCAGTACACACCAGCGGATGCAGCTGGATGGCCTTGCCTTCGATCAACACCGGTTCGAACGCCTGGATGCCCAGACGGTGCAGGGTCGGCGCACGGTTCAGCAGCACCGGATGCTCGCGGATCACCTCTTCCAGGATGTCCCAGACTTCGGCTTCTTCGCGCTCGACCAGCTTCTTGGCCGCCTTGATGGTGGTGGCCAGGCCGCGACGCTGCAGCTTGGCGAACACGAACGGCTTGAACAGCTCCAGCGCCATCTTCTTTGGCAGGCCGCACTGGTGCAGTTTGAGGTACGGACCGACGGTGATGACCGAACGGCCGGAGTAGTCCACGCGCTTGCCGAGCAGGTTCTGACGGAACCGGCCCTGCTTGCCCTTGATCATGTCGGCCAGCGACTTCAGCGGACGCTTGTTGGTGCCGGTGATGGCACGGCCGCGACGGCCGTTGTCCAGCAGCGCATCGACCGATTCCTGCAGCATGCGCTTCTCGTTGCGCACGATGATGTCCGGCGCATTGAGCTCGAGCAGACGACGCAGACGGTTGTTGCGGTTGATCACGCGGCGGTACAGATCGTTCAGATCCGAGGTCGCGAAGCGGCCACCATCCAGCGGCACCAGCGGACGCAGATCCGGCGGCAGCACCGGCAGCACGGTCATGACCATCCACTCCGGACGGTTGCCCGATTCCAGGAAGGCTTCGATCAGCTTGATGCGCTTGGTGAGGCGCTTGAGCTTGGTTTCCGAACCGGTGCTGGCGATTTCCTCGCGCAGGCGGGTCATTTCCGACTGCAGGTCGATCGTGCGCAGCAGCTCGTACACGGCCTCGGCGCCCATGGCGGCGTCGAAGTCGTCGTTGTACTCCTGGCGTGCGGTCAGGTACTGCTCTTCGGTCAGCAGCTGGCGGCGCTCGAGCGGGGTCAGGCCCGGCTCGGTGACCACGTAGGCTTCGAAGTACAGCACGCGCTCGATGTCACGCAGGGTCATGTCCAGCATCAGGCCGATGCGCGAGGGCAGCGACTTGAGGAACCAGATGTGCGCGACCGGCGAGGCCAGGTCGATGTGACCCATGCGCTCGCGACGCACCTTGGCCAGGGTGACTTCGGTGCCGCACTTTTCGCAGACCACACCGCGGTGCTTCATGCGCTTGTACTTACCGCACAGGCACTCGTAGTCCTTGATCGGTCCGAAGATGGCGGCGCAGAACAGGCCGTCACGCTCGGGCTTGAAGGTACGGTAGTTGATGGTTTCGGGCTTCTTCACTTCGCCGTAGGACCACGAACGGATCAGGTCCGGCGATGCCAGCGCGATCTTGATCGCGTCGAAATCCAGCGTCTGGCGCTGTTGATTGAAGAGGTTGAGCAGGTCTTTCATTTGATATCTCCGGGTCGGAGGAATTTCGTAGCTGAGATGAAACCGAGGGCCTTACGTTCCGGATCCCGGCGCCGCATCGCGGCGCCAGGATCCAGCTCGATCACTCTTCCAGTTCCATGTTGATCGCCAGCGAGCGGATTTCCTTCACCAACACGTTGAAGGATTCCGGCATGCCCGCGACCATCTCGTGCTCACCATCGACGATGTTCTTGTACATCTGGTTGCGGCCCTGCACGTCGTCGGACTTCACCGTCAGCATTTCCTGCAGGGTGTAGGCCGCGCCGTAGGCTTCCAGCGCCCAGACTTCCATCTCACCGAAGCGCTGACCACCGAACTGCGCCTTGCCGCCCAGCGGCTGCTGGGTGACGAGCGAGTACGGACCGGTCGAGCGTGCATGCATCTTGTCGTCGACCAGGTGGTTCAACTTCAGGTAGTGCATGTAGCCGACCGTGGTCTTGCGATCGAACGCTTCACCGGTACGACCGTCGTACAACTGGGTCTGACCGCTCTGCGGCAGTTCGGCCAGTTCCAGCATGCGCTTGATCTCCGCTTCGCTGGCACCGTCGAACACCGGGGTGGCCATCGGCACGCCATCGACCAGGTTCTTGCCCAGGTTGAGCAATTCCTCATCGCTGAACTGCGACAGATCCACGCGCTGTGCATTGATCGCGCTGTCGTGGTTGTAGATGTCGTCCAGGAACTTGCGCAGCTCGCTGACCGCCGCCTGGGCTTCCAGCATGCGCTGGATCTTGCGACCCAGGCCCTTGGCGGCCCAGCCCAGATGCACTTCCAGAATCTGGCCGATGTTCATACGCGACGGCACGCCGAGCGGGTTCAGCACGATGTCGACCGGCTCGCCGGTGGCCATGTACGGCATGTCCTCGACCGGCACGACGTTGGAGACCACACCCTTGTTGCCGTGGCGGCCTGCCATCTTGTCGCCCGGCTGGATGCGGCGCTTCACTGCCAGGAACACCTTGACCATCTTCAGCACGCCCGGTGCGAGGTCGTCGCCCTGGGTGATCTTGCCGCGCTTGTCGGCGAAGCGTGCCTCGAATTCCTTTTCGTGCGCCTGGATCTGCTTCTGCGCACGCTCGATGGCATCGGCAGCGTCTTCGTCCTTCATGCGCAGCTGGAACCAGTCGGACTTCTTCAGCCCGTCCAGATACGCGTCGGTGACGTTGTCGCCCTTCTTCAGGTTCGGACCACCGTTAGCGACCTTGCCCACGATCTGCGAGCGCAGACGTGCGTAGATGGCCGCTTCCAGGATGCGGAACTGGTCGTCGAAGTCCTTCTTGACGCGCTTGATTTCGGACTCTTCGATCTGACGCGCACGCTTGTCCTTCTCGATGCCGTCGCGGGTGAAGACCTGCACGTCGATGACGGTGCCGTCCATGCCCGGGGGCACGCGCAGCGAGCTGTCCTTCACGTCGGACGCCTTCTCACCG
This sequence comes from Xanthomonas sp. NCPPB 3218, assembly GCF_056725185.1. Lineage (NCBI taxonomy): Bacteria > Pseudomonadati > Pseudomonadota > Gammaproteobacteria > Lysobacterales > Lysobacteraceae > Xanthomonas > Xanthomonas sp. NCPPB 3218. Next base: position 1,136,203 of record NZ_CM161516.1, on the reverse strand, counting down.
AAGATCGCACGCAGCAGCTTTTCTTCCGGCGTCAGCTGGCTCTCGCCCTTCGGCGTGACCTTGCCGACCATGATGTCGCCAGCGCGCACTTCCGCACCGATGTACACCACGCCGCTCTCGTCCAGACGGTTCAGGGCCTGCTCGGACACGTTCGGGATGTCGGCGGAAATTTCCTCCGGCCCCAGCTTGGTGTCGCGCGCAACGCAGGTCAGTTCTTCGATGTGGATCGTGGTGTAACGATCTTCTTCCACCACGCGCTCGGAGAGCAGGATGGAGTCTTCGAAGTTGTAGCCGTTCCACGGCATGAACGCGATCAGCATGTTCTGACCCAGCGCCAGCTCACCGATGTCGGTGGACGGGCCGTCGGCCAGCACGTCGCCGCGTGCGATCACGTCACCCACGTTCACCAGCGGACGCTGGTTGATGCAGGTGTTCTGGTTGGAGCGGGTGTACTTGATCAGGTTGTAGATATCCACGCCGGCATCGGTGCCGCCGCCGATTTCTGCCTCGTTGACCTTGACCACGATGCGGGCCGCGTCGATCTGCTCGATCACGCCACCACGCAAGGCATTGACGGTCACACCCGAGTCGCGCGCAACCGCACGCTCGATACCGGTACCGACCAACGGCTTCTGCGAACGCAGCGTCGGCACGGCCTGGCGCTGCATGTTGGCGCCCATCAGTGCGCGGTTGGCGTCGTCGTGCTCCAGGAACGGCACCAGCGCCGCGGCGACCGACACGGTCTGCATCGGCGAGACGTCCATGAAGTGCACTTCGGCCGGCGGCTTGAGCAGCGACTCGCCCTGGAACCGGCACGGCACGAACTGCTCGGTGAGCATGTTCTTGGCGTCGGTCAGCGCGTTCGCCTGGGCGATCACGTACTCGTTTTCCTCGATCGCCGACAGGTACTCGACGTCGTCGGAGACCTTGCCGTCCAGCACCTTGCGGTACGGCGTCTCGAGGAAGCCGTACTGGTTGGTGCGGGCGAACACGGCCAGCGAGTTGATCAGGCCGATGTTCGGGCCTTCCGGGGTTTCGATGGTGCAGACGCGGCCGTAATGGGTCGGATGCACGTCGCGCACTTCGAAGCCGGCGCGCTCGCGGGTCAGGCCGCCCGGGCCCAGCGCGGAGACGCGACGCTTGTGCGTGACTTCCGACAGCGGGTTGTTCTGATCCATGAACTGCGACAGCTGCGAGGAACCGAAGAATTCCTTGATCGCGGCAGCCACCGGCTTGGCGTTGATCAGTTCCTGCGGGGTCAGGCCCTCGGACTCGGCCATCGACAGGCGCTCCTTGACCGCGCGCTCGACGCGGACCAGGCCCACGCGGAACACGTTCTCGGCCATTTCGCCGACCGAACGCACGCGACGGTTGCCCAGGTGATCGATGTCATCGACCACGCCGCGACCGTTGCGGATCTCGGTAAGCACCTTGATCACTTCCAGGATGTCGGAGGTGTCGGTGTGCTCGGCGACCAGACGCTTGGATTCTTCGTCGTTGCGCTCGGCAAAGTACTTCTTGTCGTACAGCACCGACTCGCCCAGCACGTCCTTGCGGCCGACGCGACGGTTGAACTTCATGCGGCCGACCGTGGACAGGTCGTAGCGCTCGAAGGTGAAGAACAGGTTGTGGAACAGGTTCTGTGCGGCTTCCTTGGTCGGCGGCTCGCCCGGACGCATCATGCGATAGATCTCGACCAGCGCTTCGAGCTGGGTCTTGGTCGGATCGATCCGCAGGGTGTTGGACAGGTACGGACCGCGGTCCAGATCGTTCACCCACAGGGTGCCGACCGCATCGACGCCGGCCTTGCGGAACGCTGCCAGCTGGTCTTCGGTGATCTCGTCGTTGGCATTGGCCAGCAGTTCGCCGGTGGAGCCATCGACCACGTCATGCGACAGGATGCGGGTGAGCAGATAGTCGTCCGGCACGGCCAGCGCGGCGACGCCGGCGGCTTCGAGCTGCTTGACGTGACGGGCGGTGATGCGCTTACCCGCTTCCACGATGACCTTGTCGCCATCGGCCAGGTCGAAGTTCAGCGTTTCGCCACGCAGACGCTCCGGCACCAGCTCGAGCTGCACGCCTTCGTCCGGATTGATGTGGAACGTATTGATCTCGAAGAACTCGGCCAGCATCTCTTCGTTGCTGTAGCCGAGCGCGCGCAGCAGGATCGACACCGGCAGCTTGCGGCGACGGTCGATACGGGTGAACAGCGCGTCCTTCGGGTCGAACTCGAAGTCCAGCCAGGAACCGCGGTACGGAATGATGCGGGCGCTGTACAGCAGCTTGCCCGAGCTGTGGGTCTTGCCACGGTCGTGGTCGAAGAACACACCCGGCGAGCGGTGCAGCTGCGAGACGATGACGCGCTCGGTGCCGTTGACGATGAAGGTACCGTTGTCGGTCATCAGCGGGATTTCGCCCAGATAGACCTCCTGCTCCTTCACGTACTTGATGGCCTTGGTCGACGACTCGCGGTCGTAGATCACCAGGCGCACGGTCACGCGCAGCGGCGCGCCATAGCTCATGCCACGCTGACGGCATTCACGCTCGTCAAACACCGGCTGACCCAACTTATAGCCCACGTATTCCAGCGCGGCATTGCCGCTGTAGCTGGAAATCGGGAACACCGACTTCAATGCCGCGTGCAGACCGAGGTCCTTACGCTTGTTCGGCTCCACGTCTTCCTGCAGGAATTCGCGGTAGGAATCGACCTGGATGGCAAGCAGGAACGGCACTTCGAGAATCGAGCGCTGCTTGCCGAAGTCCTTGCGGATACGCTTTTTTTCGGTGAACGAATAAGACGTCATGAGTCTTCACCCTAGGCTGCGGGGGCCGCGTCGCGGCGGCCCTGAAATAACAAAATTGTCAGTTGGAAGTCGCTGGTATTGCCGGCACCAGCACGCCTTCTCCCGCTACTTCCAACTACCAACTCGGTGAAGCGGGGATTGGGAATCGCATGATTGGGGATGCGCGAAGATTGCCTTCGAATCCCGAATTCCGCCTCTCAAATCCCGGCTTTCCATCAACGGCCAAAGGCCGGGAGCTTTACGCTCCCAGCCTTCAGTGCATCACCGTGAAACGCTGGCGATGCAAGGGACTGCTTACTTGATTTCGACAGTCGCGCCAGCTTCGGTCAGTTCCTTCTTGATCTTCTCGGCTTCGTCCTTCGACGCGCCTTCCTTCAGCATGCCACCGGCTTCGGTCAGATCCTTGGCTTCCTTCAGACCCAGGCCGGTCACGGCGCGGACGGCCTTGATGACGCCGACCTTGTTGGCGCCGCAGTTGGTCAGCACCACGTTGAACTCGGTCTGCTCTTCGACCACGGCAGCCGGGCCAGCTGCAGCAGCAGCGACCGGAGCGGCGGCGGAGACGCCGAACTTTTCTTCGATGGCCTTGACCAGCTCCATCACTTCCATCAGGGACTTCTCGGCGATGGCGTCGACGATCTGTTCGTTGGTAAGGGACATTGTGATTACCTTTAAATGATTTTCTGGATTGGGGTTCTAGCGAACGCTAGGACATCAAGCTTCGGCAGTCTCGGCGACCGGCGCGGCGGCTTCGTCGCCACCACCCTGCTTGTCGCCCACGGCCTTGACGGCACGGGCAAACATGGCAGCCGGTTCGGACAGCACGCGGGCCAGCATGGCCAGGGCCTGATCGCGGGTCGGCAGCGAAGCCAACACGTCGACGTGGCCAGCCGGGAACAGTTCCCCGCCGATGGACACGACCTTGGCCTGCAACTTGTCGTTGCCCTTGGCGAATTCCTTGATCAGGCGACCGGCAGCGCCGGGCTCCTCCATCGAAAACGCATACAGCAAAGGACCGACCAGCTTGTCAGCGACGACAGCGAAATCAGTACCTTCAACGGCGCGCGCAGCCAGGGTGTTCTTGACAACTTTCAAGAACACGCCGGTTTCGCGGGCCTGCTTGCGCATCGCGGTCATCTGGGAGACCGTGATGCCAGCGTATTCGGCGGCGATCAAGGAGTGAGCCTTGGCGGCGATGTCTGCCAGCTCGGCGACTACTTCTTGCTTCTGAGACAGATTGAGAGCCATTGCACTCCTCCGTTAAAGCCGGGATTCGGGATTAGCGATTCGGGATTCGCCAGAGCTGATGAAGCCGCTTCTGTCAATCCCCAATGCCGAATCTCCAATCCCAGCTTCAAACTACTCCGCTCGCGGCTCCTGCCGGTTGCGGTCCAGGGCAGCCTCCTTCCTGGAAGCCGGGAACATCGACCGATGTTCCTTTGGTGGCCGTTCTAGACCTGGAGTGGGCTCGATCCGGGATGTCCCAGACGCGCGTAAACCAGAAAGCTCCAGAAGGGCGACACCATCTACGCCGGCCGGCTCTTGCGAACCTGATTAAGCGATCCCGCTGCATCGACGGCGACTCCTTGCCAAAGCGAGCATCCATGCCCGTCGTCGATCTGCGCTGACCGCGCCTGCGGTCTTTGACGGCTACCGCCGGACATGCCGGCGATCGCCTTCAAAATGTCCGTTACCCCAAAGGAGGGAACGGACTCCCAGCACACGGTAACCCGGGCCGGAAAAACGATGCTGTACTACACAGACGGGTCAGGCCCATGACAGGCCCGACCCCTCAACTCACTTCAGCGCGAGGCTGGACTGGTCGACCGTCACGCCAGGGCCCATCGTCGAGCTGACCGACACCTTCTGCAGGTAGGTCCCCTTCGAGGTGGCCGGCTTGGCCTTGATCAGGTCCAGCAACAACGCCTGCAGGTTCGACTTCAGCGCTTCGTCATCGAAGCTGGCCTTGCCGATGGTGCAGTGGATGATGCCGGCCTTGTCGGTGCGGTAACGCACCTGACCCGACTTGGCATTCTTGACCGCTTCGCCCGGGTTGGCCGACACGGTGCCGACCTTCGGGTTGGGCATCAGGCCGCGCGGGCCCAGCAGGGTGCCGAGCTTACCGACGACGCGCATCGCGTCCGGGGTGGCGATGACCACGTCGTAGCTCAGATCGCCGGCCTGCATCTTCTCGGCCAGGTCGTCCATGCCCACCGCCTCAGCACCAGCGGCCAGGGCTTCGTCAGCCTTGGCACCGGCCGGTGCGAACACCGCAACGCGCACGCTCTTGCCGGTACCGGCCGGCAGCACGGTGGAACCGCGCACCTGCTGGTCGGACTTCTTGGCGTCCACGCCCAGGCGCACGGCAACGTCGATCGACTCGACGAACTTGGCCTTGGTCACGGTCTTCAGGATCTTGATTGCGTCTTCGAAGGCATAGGTCTTGCCCGGAACGACAGCGGCCGCAATGGCCTTAACGCGCTTGCTCTGTGCCATGTCTTAGCCCTCCACCGTCAAACCCATGCTGCGGGCAGAACCCGCAATCGTGCGCACTGCCGCTTCCAGCTCTGCTGCCGTCAGATCGGCTTCCTTGACCTTGGCGATCTCTTCCAGCTGCTTGCGCGTCACCTTGCCCACCTTGTCGGTGTTGGGGCGCTTGGAGCCGGAGCTCACGCCTGCAGCCTTCTTGAGCAGCACGCTGGCCGGGGTGCTCTTGGTGATGAAGGTGAAGGTACGGTCGGAGTACGCGGTGATGACCACCGGCGTCGGCAGACCCGGCTCCAGCTTGGACGTCGCTGCGTTGAACGCCTTGCAGAATTCCATGATGTTCAGACCGCGCTGACCCAGGGCAGGGCCGACCGGCGGCGCAGGATTGGCCTGACCGGCCTTGACCTGCAACTTGATGTAAGCAGTTATCTTCTTTGCCATTTCGATACTCTCCGGGTGCTAGCGCCTTGACTGCAGGCTCCCCATCGGACCGGGAAATCACGTGTCCCGGCTTCACGTTTCTGACCACACGCAGATGGCTGCCATGCGGCAGCCATTGGTTCCCGGCGGTTCGCCAGGTCAGCGAGCCGCGCACTATAGCAGCATTCAAGTCGGGCGCCTAGACGGCGCCCGGCCGGCGTCAGCCCTTCTCGACCTGACCGAACTCGAGCTCGACCGGCGTGGAGCGACCGAAGATGAGCACGGCAACCCGCAGCCTGCTCTTCTCGTAATTGACCTCTTCCACAACGCCATTGAAGTCGTTGAACGGACCGTCGGTGACGCGCACCATCTGACCCGGCTCGAACAGCACCTTCGGACGCGGCTTCTCGACGCCGTCCTGCACACGCTGCAGGATCGCATCGGCCTCTTCGTCGCGAATCGGCAGCGGACGGTCGGCAGTGCCGCCAATGAACCCCATCACCTTGGAAGTTTCCTTCACCAAGTGCCAGCTTTCATTGTCGATGCGCGGGATACCGGCCTCTTCGTGGGTCTCGATCTGCACCAGCACGTAGCCGGGGAAGAACTTGCGCTCGGACCGACGCTTCTGGCCGGCACGCATTTCGATGACCTCTTCGGTCGGCACCAAGACGTCGCCAAAACGGTCTTCCATCTCGGCACGGGCGATACGGTCACGCAATGCCTGCGCAACGGATTTTTCGAAGCCTGAATAGGCGTGAACGACATACCAACGCTTCACTGCTTGATTCTCCTCAACGAGCCAGGAACCACTGCGTGAGCTTCTGGATGACAAAGTCGAAGCCGCCCAACAGCAAACTCAGAATGATCACAACGACAACCACTACCCAGGTGGTGCGGATGGCTTCCTGACGCGTCGGCCAGACCACCTTGCGCAACTCGAACCTGGATTCGGACATGAATTCACGGGTTTCCCGGCCCTTGCCGGTTCCCAAAAACACGAATGCGCCGGCCACCAGCCCCACGATCACTGCCAGCGCACGCAACTGCGGCGTCCAGGCACCAAACTGGGTGGCGCGCTCGGGCGCAGAAAACCAGAACCACACAAACAACCCCGCGATCACCAGGAGCGCGGAGATGACGTATTTCACGATATCAGCGCTGGCAGCAGACGCGCTTTTGGAAGGCTCGATTTTGCTATTCATCCGGCTCTAGTTACCGATCTGACCCGAATCGCTGGGCCGGAAAGAGGAGTGGCACGCCAGGAGGGACTCGAACCCCCAACCTGCGGTTTTGGAGACCGCTGCTCTGCCAATTGAGCTACTGGCGTATGTACTCGTTTACCGCAAACCCTAAGACAACGAAGGCGGACCGCGGTTCAGCCGGCCCGCCATTCGTTTGGCACCAGCCGCCGCGAGGCGACTGGATGCAGGCACTTACTTGATGATCTTGGCAACCACGCCGGCGCCGACGGTGCGACCGCCTTCACGGATGGCGAAGCGCAGACCTTCGTCCATCGCGACCGGGTTGATCAGGGTCACGACCATCTTCACGTTGTCGCCCGGCATCACCATCTCCACGCCTTCCGGCAGCTGGCAGGCGCCAGTGATGTCGGTGGTGCGGAAGTAGAACTGCGGACGGTAGCCCTTGAAGAACGGGGTATGACGACCACCCTCATCCTTGGACAGCACGTAGACTTCGGCTTCGAACTCGGTGTGTGGCTTGATCGAACCCGGCTTGCACAGCACCTGGCCACGCTCGACGTCGTCACGCTTGGTGCCGCGCAGCAGCAGACCGGCGTTGTCGCCTGCCTGGCCCTGGTCCAGCAGCTTGCGGAACATTTCCACGCCGGTGACGGTGGTCTTCTGGGTGTCGCGGATGCCGACGATTTCGATTTCGTCGCCGACCTTGATGATGCCGCGCTCGATACGACCGGTCACCACGGTGCCGCGGCCGGAGATCGAGAACACGTCTTCGACCGGCATCAGGAACGGACGGTCGACGTCGCGGGTCGGCTCCGGAATGAACGAATCCAGCGCCTCGACCAGCTTCAGGATCGCCGGCACGCCGATGTCGCTCTGATCGCCGTCCAGCGCCAGACGTGCCGAACCGTGGATGATCGGGGTGTCATCGCCCGGGAAGTCGTACTTGCTGAGCAGCTCGCGCACTTCCATCTCGACCAGCTCGAGCAGCTCGGCGTCGTCGACCATGTCGGCCTTGTTCAGGAACACCACGATGTGCGGCACGCCGACCTGACGCGAGAGCAGGATGTGCTCGCGGGTCTGCGGCATCGGGCCGTCAGCAGCCGAACACACCAGGATCGCGCCGTCCATCTGCGCCGCACCGGTGATCATGTTCTTGACGTAGTCGGCGTGGCCGGGGCAATCGACGTGCGCGTAGTGACGGGTCGGGGACTCGTATTCGACGTGGGCGGTCGAAATCGTGATGCCGCGCGCCTTCTCTTCCGGCGCCGCGTCGATCGCGTCGTACGCCTTGAACTCGCCACCGAAACGCTCAGCACCGATCTTGGTCAGCGCGGCTGTCAACGTGGTCTTGCCATGGTCAACGTGACCGATGGTGCCGACGTTCACGTGCGGCTTGGTGCGCTCAAATTTAGCTTTTGCCATGGGTGCGTGTCTCGGTAATCGTTTGGAGTTGAAGACGATTGAGTAGTGGTGCTCACGAAAGGAATCGAACCTTCGACCTCCTCCTTACCAAGGAGGTGCTCTACCGACTGAGCTACGTGAGCGAGTTTTGTATTATGCCATGCATTTGCGTTCAATGGAGCGGGAGACGGGAATCGAACCCGCACCATCAGCTTGGAAGGCTGAGGTTCTACCGTTGAACTACTCCCGCGCCGGGAACTGCATGCCACAACATGAAACTGGTGGAGGGAGGTGGATTCGAACCACCGAAGGCGTAAGCCAGCAGATTTACAGTCTGCCCCCGTTGACCGCTTGGGTATCCCTCCAGCTTTTACTACCGGACCGGTGCGCGATGAGGCGAATTCGGTTCGGGGTGAAGCAGCCCGTTATTTTGTTGTGGGATGCATGCGGTGTCAACAAAAATTTTGAGCAGATCGTCAGTGCCGAAGACGCGCGACCACCGGGGTCGCGCGCAACCGGTCAGACGTTGAAGCGGAAGTGCAGCACATCGCCTTCCTGCACGCGGTATTCCTTGCCTTCCAGACGCAGGCGCCCCGCATCGCGCGCACCGGCTTCGCCGCGGTGCTTGATGAAGTCGTCGAAGCCGATCGTCTCGGCGCGGATGAAGCCCTTTTCGAAATCGGTATGGATCACCGCTGCTGCCTGCGGCGCGGTCGAGCCAGCCCTGACCGTCCACGCACGCACTTCCTTGACGCCGGCGGTGAAGTAGGTCTGCAGGCCAAGCAGCTTGTAGGCGGCACGGATGACGCGATTCAGACCCGGCTCGTCCAGACCCAGGTCGGCCAGGAAGGTGTCGCGGTCCTCGTCGTCGAGCTGCGACAGCTCTTCCTCGATCGCTGCCGAGACCGGCACCACTTCCGCACCTTCGGCCAACGCATGCCGACGCACCGCGTCCAGGTGCGGATTGTTCTCGAAACCGTCCTCTAGCACGTTGGCGATGTACATCACCGGCTTGAGCGTCAACAGGAACAGATCGCGCACCAGCGCCTTTTCATCGTCATCCAGGCCGGCTGCACGCCCCGCCTTGCCATCGGACAGCGCGGCCTGCAACTTGGCCAGCACCGGCTTGCGCGCCGCAGCATCCTTGTCGCCACCCTTGGCGCTGCGCTCGGCACGGTTGAGCGCCTTTTCCACGCTGTCCAGATCGGCCAATGCCAGTTCGGTATCGATGGTTTCGATATCGCTGATCGGGTCGACCTTGTTGTTCACATGGATGACGTCGTCGTTTTCAAAGCAGCGCACCACGTGGGTGATCGCATCGACTTCGCGGATATGCGCCAGGAACTTGTTACCCAGCCCTTCGCCGCTTGCCGCACCCGCCACCAGGCCGGCGATATCGACGAACTCGACCGCGGTTGGAATCAGTTTCTGCGGCTTGACGATCTCAGCAAGTTGATTGAGGCGCGGGTCCGGCACCGGCACGATGCCGACGTTCGGCTCGATGGTGCAGAACGGAAAATTGGCCGCAGCGATGCCCGCCTTGGTCAGCGCATTGAACAGGGTCGACTTGCCGACGTTGGGCAGGCCGACGATGCCGCATTTGATACCCATGGGTCACATCCGGGATTTGGGATTCGGGATTGGAGATTCGCCATGCCGCACGGCTGCAAATCCCCAATCCCCAATCACGCATCCCTGCTGGTATGCAGGCGCTTCATCGCCTCGTTGAAATTACCTTGCAGTGCCAGCGGCAGGATATCGATGGCCGCGTCCACCGCAGCGCCGATTGCCGCGTCGTCGTCGCGCCCTGCCCGTCCCAGCACCCAAGGCACCACGCGGTCCTTGTGGCCGGGATGGCCGATGCCGATCCGCAAGCGATGGAATTTACCGTGCCCCAGCAGGCGAATGGTGTCGCGCAGGCCATTCTGGCCGCCGTGACCGCCATCGAACTTGAGCCGCGCGATGCCCGGCGCAAGATCCAGTTCGTCGTGTGCAACGAGCAATTGCTCCGGCTCGATCTTCCAGAACCGCAACGCGGCGGCGATCGATTTGCCGCTGAGATTCATGAAGGTGGCCGGCTTGAGCAGCCAGACCGATTGCCCGGCGATCTCGACCTTGGCGGTCTCGCCGAACAACTTGGCGTCCAGCCCCCAGCGCACGCCATGGCGTTCGACGAGGGCATCGACGAAACGAAACCCGGCGTTGTGCCGGGTTTGCGCGTGTTCCGGACCGGGATTCCCGAGTCCGACAATCAGGCGGAGTGCAGACATGCCAGTGACCGCAGCCGATCCCGCGCAGTGCGAGGAATCGGCCGACGGCTTACTTGGTCTCGGCGCCTTCGCTGCCTTCTTCACCGGCAGCGTCTTCTTCCTCGATCCGCACGTGCTTGGCAGCAACCACCGCCACGTCGTGCTCCTTGCCCAGCTTCAGCTCCGGAATTTCCACACCGGCCGGCAGCTTGATCTCGGACAAGTGGATCACATTGCCCACTTCCAGGGCACCGAGGTCCACTTCGATGAACTCCGGCAGATCCTTCGGCAGGCAGACCACCTGAACTTCGTTGAGTTCATGGGTCACGACCACTTCGCTGGACTTACCGGCCGGCGAGGCCGCTTCGTTGATGAAGTGCAGCGGCACGGCGGCGCTGAGCTTCTCGTTGGCGCTGACGCGCTGGAAGTCGATGTGGATGATCAGCTGCTTGAACGGATGGCGCTGCATGTCACGCAGCAGCACCTGCTGCACGTCGCCATTGAGGTTCAGGTCGAGGATCGACGAGTAGAACCACTCGTTCTGCTGGGCAAGCCAGATCTGCTCGTGGTTGAGCTGGATGCTGACCGGCTCGAGTTCGCCACCGTAAACGATGGCCGGAATGACGCCAGCGTGACGTAGGCGGCGGCTCGCACCCTTCCCCTCGTTCGCGCGGCGCTCGACCTTGATTTCGTGAGTCTTTGCCATGTTGTTTCACTACCTAGATTGGAATACCGCCTCGCGGCGATGAAGCGTCTCACCCGCGACCAGGCGAGACGTGGTACCGGCACCCGGAACTCCGGGCGCCGAATGCGGGATCAGTCGACGTAGAGCGAACTCACCGACTCGCCGAAGGCGATACGGCGAATGGTCTCGGCCAGCAGTTCGGCCACGCTCAGCTGACGAATCTTGGCGCAGCTGCGCGCAGCTTCGTTCAGCGGAATCGTGTCGGTGACCACCAGCTCGTCGAGCTGCGAATTGTTGATGTTGTCCACTGCCGGGCCGGACAGCACCGGGTGGGTGATGTAGGCCACCACCTTGAGCGCGCCGCGCTGCTTCAGCGCTGCGGCGGCGGCGCACAGGGTACCGGCGGTGTCGACCAGGTCGTCGACCAGCACGCAGGTCTTGCCCTGCACATCGCCGATGATGTTCATCACCGTGGCAACGTTGGCGCGCGGACGGCGCTTGTCGATGATGGCCAGATCCGCATCGTCCAGGCGCTTGGCGACGGCGCGCGCGCGCACCACGCCGCCCACGTCCGGCGATACCACGATCAGGTTGTCGGTGCCGTAGGCGCGCCAGATGTCGGCCAGCAGCAGCGGCGAGGCATAGACATTATCGACCGGCACGTCGAAGAAGCCCTGGATCTGGTCGGCGTGCAGATCGACCGTCAACACGCGGTCGGCCTCCATTGCGCAGATCATCTTGGCGGCGACCTTGGCGGTGATCGGCACGCGCGAGGAGCGCATGCGGCGGTCCTGGCGCGAGTAGCCGAAGTACGGGATGACCGCAGTCACCGACGCGGCGCTGGCGCGCTTGAGCGCGTCGATCAGCACCAGCAACTCCATCAGGTTTTCCGCGCTCGGCGCGCAGGTCGGCTGGATCACGAACACTTCCTGCCGGCGCACGCTTTCTTCGATCTCGACCTGCACCTCGCCATCGGAGAAGCGCGTGACCAGCGCCTTGCCCATGCGGACGCCGAGCTCCTTGCAGATGCTCAGGGCAAGCGGCTTGTTGGCATTGCCGGAGAACACCAGCAGGTTACGTTGGTCTTGCATGGGATCTCTCGGGCGGCGGCAAAGAGCGTGCGGGCGATGATGGAGCTGGACAAAGCCGACCAAATGCCGGGCTTCTTGTTCAATCCCCGCACATGGATGTGCGGGCTGTTGCAGAGGGACCTGCATATACGGCTGTTGCAGGGGACCTGCATGTACGACTGTTGCAGAGGGACCTGCATCAACAACTGGCAGGGGCGGTAGGATTCGAACCTACGAATGCCAGGATCAAAACCTGGTGCCTTGGGCCTCTTGGCGACGCCCCTGCATCAAACCTGTCTCGCGTCCAGCGCGTCGAGCAGTGGCGAGTGCGCTGCACCTTCCACGACCCACGCCCTCAGGTTGTCCGGCAACTGCGCCATGGCCTGCTCTGCAGCAGCGCGCGTGGCGAATTCGACGAAACACCCGCTCCCCGACCCGGTCAAACGCGGCGTCCCGATCCTGGACAGCGCCTGGAACACTGCCTCGATGGCGGGTTCACGGCGCCGCAGGACCGGCTCGAACGCATTGTCGAGCAGGGAACCCGAAGCGAAGTCCGCTATTTTCACGGGCGCAGCATCCCGCGTCAATTCCCGTGATTGAAATAAGACCGGGGTGGGCACGTGAATTCCCGGATCGACCAGCACGTAGGACGCCGCCGGGAGACCAATCGGGGTCAGTCGCTCGCCGACACCCTCGGCCCAGGCATTCTGACCGCGCACGAACACCGGCACGTCGGCGCCCAACCGCAGCCCCAACTCGGCCAGCGTCTGGACCGGCAAGCCCAGGCCCCACAAGGTATTCAGCGCGACCAGCACGGTGGCGGCATCCGACGATCCGCCGCCAAAGCCGCCGCCCGCAGGGATGCGCTTGTCGACCCGGATGTCGGCGCCGGCCTGCGTGCCCGCGCTGGATTGCAGCAGGCGCGCGGCCAGGATGACCAGGTCATCGTCTTCCGCCACACCGGGCAGGCTGTCGCCGATGCGCCGGATCAGCCCGTCGTTGCGCACACGAAGATGAATGGTGTCCCCCCAGTCCAGCAGCCGGAACACGGTCTGCAGCAGGTGGTAGCCATCGGTGCGGCGCCCGACAATCTGCAGGAACAGGTTGAGCTTGGCCGGCGCAGGCCACGCCGACCAGCCCGTCTCCAGCGCGGACATCAGGGCGATACCGTCCATTGATCGACCAACAGGCGCACCTTGGCCTCGCCGTTGCGGGCTTCGATGCGCTGCGGCAGCTCGGGTTGCCCGGCGCCGGCCGGCGCCCAGGCGAGAAAGTCGATGGTCCAGCCATCCTGCTGCACGGTACGCGGTCGCCCGGCCGCATCCAGATCGGCGCGTTCGGCACCGGCGTCGGCGATGCGCAGCGCGCGCACCCAGTCCGGCATCTGGTTGACCGGGATGGTCCAGCCGGTCGCTTCAAGCAGCACCTGCTCGGCATCCGGACCGCTGCGCGGGCCGCCGTCCAGCCCTTCCAGGCGTCCGGCGCCGCTGGCGGTGTCGCCAGTGAGCACCCAACTCTGCCGGGTTACCGGCGCACTGAGCTGCACGCGATACTGCGCACCGTCCTGCTGCCAGTCGATGCGGCCGCTACCACCATTGCTGCCCTTGCTGATCGCCACCCGGCCCTGGAAAGACCAGGTCGGATGCGCCTGCAGCCAGGCCTGGCGTGCGGCTTCGGCCTGCCGCGCACCCTCGGAAACCTGCGCGACCACTGCGGCGCCACCGCCCTGCCCGCGCGGCACGCTGACGCAGGCCGACAGCCCGACCAGCACCAGCCCGCTCAGGGCCAGTGTTCGGATCGTCCCGCTCATAGCCCGAATTTTTCCACGGCGCGTTGCAGCGCGCGGTTGTCCGGATCCAGACGCCGCGCCTCATCGAAGTAGCGCCGCGCCTCCTCCTGCTTGCCGCTGACCCATAGCACCTCGCCCACGTGCGCGGCGATTTCCGGGTCCTTGACCAGCGCCCAGGCACGGCGCAGTTGCACCAGGGCTTCCTTGGTGCGGCCCATGCGATACAGCACCCAGCCGTAGCTGTCGACGATGGCCGGGTTGTCCGGGTCTGCGGTGCGGGCGCGGTCGATCAGCGCCAGCGCTTCCTTGTAGCGGGTGGTGCGGTCGGCCAGGGTGTAGCCCAGCGCGTTCAGCGCCGCCACGTTTTCCGGTTCGGCCACCAGGATCTTGCGCAGGTCGGCCTCGGCACGCGCGACATCGTCGCGGCGCTCCCAGGCCAGGCCGCGGGCATACAGCAGCGCGCCGTCATCCGGATAGGCGGCCAGGCCGCGCTCGAAGGCATCCAGTTCGCCCGCTGCGTCGTCGGCGCGCTGGTGCAGCTCGGCTTCGAGCACGTAGGCGTCGCGACGCGCGTCGTCGTCGGCAGTGGCATCGCTCTGCAATGCGCGCGCTTCGGCGAGCGCCTCGGGCTTGCGGCCCAGTTCGTACAGGGCGCTGGCGGCGCGCAGGCGCGCCTCGCTCAGCTGCGGGCCGCCGGGCACGCCGCGATACCATTCCACCGCCTCGTCGTAGCGCTTGAGGAATTCGGCGATCTTGCCGAGCAGCAGGCGGCGGTCAGGGTCGGGCTTGGCGGCATTGCTCTTGAGCTCGCCGTACAGCGCCTCGAGCGCGGTGCGATCCTTTTCCTTGGCCAGCATGGAGGCACGCAGCCCGTAGGTCTGGGTGTCCTGCGGCCCGGTCGACAACACCCGTGCGGCGGCTTCGGTCTGCCCCATGGCGTCGTAGGCAAACGCCAGCGCGCCACGCAGCTCGGAATCCTTGACCGCCTGCGGCTCGACATTCTTCAGCAGTGCCAGCGCTTCGTCGTTCTTGCCTTCTTGCTGCAGCTGGGTGGCGTGCAACAAGGCAACGCGCGGCTCTTCGGGGAAGCGGCGCACCACTTCGTCGACGATGCGCTTGGCCAGCGCCGGGCGCTCCATGCGCAAGGCAAGCCGGCCGAATTCCTGCCAGGCTTCGATCTGATTGGGGATGGCGCCGGCCTTGACCAGGTCCTCGAGCACGTCGGCGGAGGCTTCCGGCTCGCGCCCGCCATTGGCCAGGGCGATCAGGGCGAAGCGCCAGCCGCGCGGGTCTGGCTCCTTGAGCAGGCCGAGCAGATCACGGCGGGCGGTACGCAGGTCGTTGCGGCGCAAGGCCAGCGAGGCTTCGGTACTGCGCATGGACATCGACGAGGGTGCGCGGGAGCGCCACAGCGCCAGGGCCTCGATCGCACGCGGGTCGTCGTTGGCCAGCATGGCGATGCGGGCGGCCCGTTCGGCCAGCCCGGCGTCGCCGGCCTCGGCCTTGGCGGCGTCCAGGTAGGCGCGGGCGGCATCGTCCAACTGCCCGGCCTGCAAGGCGAATTCGCCGGCGAGCACCGGCTCCAGCGAGGTGGCGCCGGCGCGACCGGGCGGCGGCGCGGGCGGTGCTTTCTTGGGTGCTGCAGTGGCGCTGGCGGAGACTGCGACCAGCAAAAGAACACACAGGATGCGAATCGGTACAGGCATCTGGGGCAACCGGGCCGTAAAATGGGGCCCTGAATGGCCGCCAGCTTATCGCAAGCAACTGAACAATGACGTTGTGGGTGCTCGGACTGAATCACCAGACCGCACCTGTGGACCTGCGCGAACGCGCGGCGTTCGCAGGTGACGCGTTGCCGCGCGCGCTCGAATCCCTGCGCGCGTTGCCGCAGGTACGCGAGGCCGCGCTGCTGTCCACCTGCAACCGCACCGAGCTGTATGCGATGTCCGACGACCCGCACAGCCTGGTGAGCTGGCTGGAAACCCATGCGCCGGGCTTGAGTGGTTACCTCTATCAGCATCAGGAGGAAGCGGCGGTGCGCCACCTGTTCCGCGTCGCCACCGGGCTGGACTCGATGGTGCTGGGCGAGCCGCAGATCCTGGGCCAGGTGAAGGATGCCTGGGCAGTGGCCCGTGCACATGGCGCGCTGGGTAGCGGGCTGGACCGCCTGTTCCAACAGACCTTCTCGGTCGCCAAGCGGGCGCGCACCGATACCCGCGTAGGTGCCAATCCGGTGTCGGTGGCCTCCACCGCGGTGCGACTGGCGCAGGAATCCTTCGCGCGGCTCAACGAATCCACCGTGCTGCTGATCGGCGCGGGCGAAACCATCGAGCTGGCGGCCAAGCATCTGAGCGAAGGCCGCGTGCGCCGCTTGTTGATCGCCAATCGCACACTTGCGCATGCGCAGACGCTGGCCAGCCAGCACGGCGGTTACGCGCTGCCGCTGACCGATCTGGACCGCCATCTGGCCGAAGCCGACGTGGTGTTCTCGGCCACTGCCGCGCGCGAGCCGATCGTGACGCGGGTGCAGGTGGAACAGGCACTGCGCGCGCGCAAGCGCAAGCCGATGCTGCTGTTCGACCTGGCGGTGCCGCGCGACATCGAAGCCTCGGTGGCCGAACTCGGCGACGCCTACCTGTACACGGTGGACGACCTGGAACGTGCGGTGGAAGACAACCGCCGCGGCCGCCGTGAAGCCGCCGACCAGGCCGAAGCCATCATCGACCTGCAGGTGGCACGCTATGTCGAAACCTTGCAGGCCAACGCGCGCCAGGCGCCGCTCAAACGCTTGCGCGCGTTCGGCGACAGCACCCGCGACGAACTGCTGGCCAAGGCGCGCCAGCAATTGCACAACGGCAAGCCGGCCGACGAAGTACTGGAACAACTGGCGCATGCGCTGACCAACCGGCTGCTGCATCCGCCCACCGCCGCGCTGCGCGATGCCGCGCTCAACAACGACCTGGACTTGACCAGCGCGGCCGACCGGCTGTTCCCGGAAAAGCCGGGTTATCGACATCCCCCTGTAGCCACCCCGATCGTGAGGACCGATGACGCCGACCCTGCGCCGTAAGCTCGAAGCGCTGGCCGAGCGCCGCGAAGAACTGCAGCACCTGCTCTCCGACCCCGATGTGGTCAACAACAACGACAGGTTCCGCGCGCTGTCGCGCGAACTGTCGCAGCTGGAGCCGGTGGCCGTGGCCCTGGAAGACGAAGCGCGCGCCAAGGCCGACCTGAGCGCGGCCGAAGCGATGCGCAACGATCCGGAGATGCGCGAGCTGGCCGAAGAGGAGATCGCCGCCGCACAGGCGCGCCTGGAAGAACTGGATGCGCAACTGGCCTTGCTGCTGGTGCCGCGCGACCCGCGCGATGACGGCAACCTGTTCCTGGAAGTGCGCGCCGGCACCGGCGGCGACGAGGCGGCGATCTTTGCCGGCGACCTGTTCCGCATGTACGCGCGCTATGCCGAGCGCCAGGGCTGGAAGGTGGAAATCGAATCCGACAGCCCCGGCGAGCACGGCGGCTACAAGGAAGTGGTGGCACGGGTGGTCGGACGCGGCGCGTACTCGAGGCTGAAGTTCGAATCCGGCACCCATCGTGTGCAGCGCGTGCCGGCGACCGAGTCGCAGGGCCGCATCCACACCTCGGCGGCGACGGTGGCGATCATTCCCGAAGCCGACGATGTGGAAGAGATCGTGATCAACCCGGCCGACCTGAAGGTGGACACCTTCCGCTCGTCCGGTGCCGGCGGCCAGCACGTCAACAAGACCGAGTCGGCGATCCGCATCACCCATGTGCCCAGTGGCGTGGTGGTGGAATGCCAGACCGAACGCAGCCAGCACGCCAACCGCGACAAGGCGATGAAGCGGCTGAAGGCGCAATTGGTGGAAGCCGAACGCAGCAAGGCGGCCGCCGCCGAAGCGCAGACGCGCAAGTTGCAGGTCGGCAGCGGCGACCGCAGCCAGCGCATCCGCACTTACAGCTTCCCGCAGGGCCGCATCACCGACCACCGCGTGGAAGGCCTGACGCTGTACGACCTGCCCAACATCATCGAAGGCGATCTGGATGCACTGATCGCACGACTGCTGCACGAGCATCAGGCCGACGAACTGGCACGGTTGAGCGACAGCCCGTGAGTGCGCAGGTCCCGCGCGAGCTGCTGCAGCTGCGCGAGGCGGTGCGACGCCAGCCGGGCGACTTCATCGCCTGGCTGATGCTGGCCGATGCCGAGCTCGGCATGGGCGCAGTCGTTGCAGGCGAGGCCGCGGTACAACGCGCGCTTGCACTGCAGCCGGGCCATCCGGAAGCGTTGGCGCGGCTTGGCCGGGTGCGCTGGACACAGCAACGGCATGCCGACGCGGCAGCGTTGTTGCAGCAGGCATCGGACCTGGTGCCGCAACATCCGGGCATCGCGCTGTGGCTGGGGCATGCATTGGAAGATGCAGGCCAGGCCGAAGCTGCCGCGGCCGCGTATACGCGTGCGCATCAGCTGCTGCCCGACGAGCCGTATATCGCTGCGCAACTGCTCAACTGGCGACGCCGCCTGTGCGACTGGCGTGAGCTGGATGCGCTCGCTGCGCAGGTGCGCAGTGCCGTGACCCAGGGCGCTGCCGCGGTGGAACCGTTCGCTTTCCTGAGCGAGGACGCCAGCGCTGCCGAACAGCTTGCATGTGCACGGACGCGCGCCCAGGCAGTCGCTGCGATGTTGCGCCCGTTACCGCCGACTGCCATGCGCAGCCAGGGCGGGTTGCGGCTCGGCTTCGTTTCCAACGGGTTTGGTGCGCACCCCACCGGCTTGCTGACGGTCGCGCTGTTCGAAGCGCTGAAGCGCCGGCAGCCGGCGCTACAACTGCATCTGTTCGCCACCAGCCATGACGACCGCAGCGAGATCCGCGCGCGCCTGGCGCAAGCCGCCACGCTGCACGATGTCACCGCGCTCGGGCACCTGGCCACCGCGCAGCACATCCGCGACCAGGGCATCGATTTGCTGTTCGACCTGCGCGGCTGGGGCGGTGGCGGGCGCCCGGAAGTGTTCGCACTGCGGCCGGCGCCGCTGCAGCTCAACTGGCTGGCATATCCGGGCACGTCGGGCGCGCCGTGGATGGACTATGTGCTGGGCGATGCGTTTGCGCTGCCGCCGTCGCTGGAGCCGTTCTACCGCGAGCGCGTGCTGCGCCTGAACGGTGCGTTTCAGCCGTCGGACACCTCGCGCGTGGTCGCCGAGCCGCCGTCGCGGGCGCAGTGCGGTTTGCCCGAGCATGGCGTAGTGCTGTGCTGCTTCAACAACAGCTACAAGCTCAATCCCCGCAGCATGGCGCGCATGCTGGCGGTGTTGCGTGCGGTGCCGGGCAGCGTGCTGTGGCTGTTGTCCGGACCGGGCGAGGCCGATGCACGCCTGCGTGCGGTGGCGCAGACGCAAGGCGTGGCTGCGCAGCGCCTGGTGTTCATGCCGAAGCTGCCGCACGCGCAGTATCTGGCGCGCTACCGGCATGCGGACCTGTTCCTGGATACGCATCCGTACAACGCGCATACCACCGCATCGGATGCCTTATGGGCCGGTTGCCCGGTGTTGACCACGCCCGGCGAGACATTTGCCGCGCGCGTGGCCGGCAGCCTGAATCATCATCTGGGCCTGGATGAGATGAATGTGGCCGATGACGCTGCGTTCGTTGCCAAAGCGGTGGCGTTGGCGGGTGATCCAGCGGCATTGCGTGCGCTGCGTGCGCGGGTGGCGGAGCGTCGGCGCGAGTCGGGCGTGTTCGATATGGATGGGTTTGCCGACGGGTTCGCGGATCTGATGCAAGCACTCGCGCGCCAACATGGTTGGTTGGGTAACTAGTGGGCTGCTTGCCTTTCCAAGAGTAGATGGCTGCCCTCCGCTGCACCATCACCCCAACCCCTCTCCCGGGGGAGAGGGGCTCGAGAGCGACTCGTCCGTTGTGCGGCTTCACGCCGTGGTGCTGTACCCGGTCGTTCCGGCTCGCTAGGCTTGGGGCATGCCTTCCAATCCCGACTTCATTCCCTTGCACCTGTGCGTGCTGACGGTGTCCGACAGCCGCACGCTGGCCGATGATCGCTCCGGCGACTATCTGGTCGATGCCCTCACTCACGACGGTCACGTGCTGCACGAGCGCGCCCTGTGTCCGGACGATCGCTACCGCATGCGCGCGATCGTCTCTGCGTGGATCGCCGATGCGCAGGTCGACGGGATCCTGATCACTGGCGGCACCGGCTTTACCGGCCGTGACAGCACGCCGGAGGCGATCACCCCGTTGCTGGACAAGACCATGCCCGGTTTCGGCGAGTTGTTCCGCGCGGTCAGTGTCGACGAAATCGGTACCTCGTCACTGCAGTCGCGCGCGTTTGCGGGGCTGGCCAATCACAGTTTCGTGTTCTGCCTGCCCGGCTCCACCTCGGCCTGCCGCACGGCCTGGGAAAAGATCGTGCGTGCGCAGCTGGATGCGCGGACCAAGCCCTGCAATCTGGCGACACTGCGTCCACGTCTGGGCGAATAGCCTGCGCGCTCCATCGCTGTTGGAACGCGCATGTCGCACCTGAAACGCAAGGCCTACAAGAAGTTGCTGGCACCGCTGCAGCTGGAACTGGTCAACATGGCGCGCTGGCTGCGGCATACCAACCAGCGCGCGCTGGTACTGGTGGAAGGCCGCGACACCGCCGGCAAGGGCGGTGTGATCCAGGCCATCGCCAGCCATCTGAACCCGCGCCAGTGCCGGGTGGTGGCGTTGCCGACACCCAACGATCGCGAAAGCACGCAATGGTATTTCCAGCGCTATGTGGCGCACCTGCCGGCGGCCGGCGAGTTGGTGCTGATGGATCGCAGCTGGTACAACCGCGCCGGCGTGGAACGGGTGATGGGCTATTGCACCGACGCGCAATACGACGCGTTCCTGGAGCAGGCGCCGCGCTTCGAACAACTGCTGGTCGACGACGGCATCCTGTTGTTCAAGTACTGGCTGTGCGTGGATCAGGCCGAGCAGGAACAGCGCTTTGCCGAACGCCAGGAAGATCCGCTCAAGGGCTGGAAGCTGTCGCCGGTGGACCTGCAGTCACGCAGCAAGTACGAGGACTACACCGCCGCGCGTGAGCGCATGCTCGAGGTGACGCATACGCCGGACGCGCCGTGGACGCTGGTGGATTTCAACGACCAGAAGCGCGGCCGGTTGAGCCTGATCCGCAATCTGCTGGATCGGCTCCCGGACACCGCGGTGCCAGATGACACGCTGCAGCTGCCGCCACTGGACGGCAAGCCGCACAAGGAACGTTACGGCGTGCTGGAACCGATCGACGATTACGCCGGCCAGTCCTGAGAGATCTCGTCGCTGGCCGCGGTGGCGCGCGGCAACGGATACAGGCCGGCCTGGCGTTCGGCCTGCTCGGCCTGCAGCACCAGCTGGCTCAGGCGCTGACTGAACAGCTGCATGAAACCGCGATGCAGCGGGCGCATCGCTTCGATGTAGTCGACGTCGTCGGCCTGCGCACCGAGCGGGCTGCAGGACGACAGCAGCACTTCGTCCAGGCGTAGCGCGCTGTCGGGCAAACGCACCAGCGCGGCGCGGCGCAACCAGTCGCGCATGCCCTGGCGGTACTCGGCAGCCAGGATGTAGGCCACTTCGACCTGATCCAGGTCCACATCCGGGTTCCATGCAAGCACCTGGATGACCTGCGAGCGCTCGTCCAGCATGCGGCTCTCGGCAACCAGACCGTGCAATTGCTGCAGCAGACGCCACTGGACGCCGGCCGCCTCGCGCTGCGGGGCTGGCATGGTCTCGATCGCCAGCGCTAGGCGGCGTGCGAACAGTGCCGGCACTTCGGCCAGGACGATCGGGCCGGCATCGGCGCCGAGCAGGAAACGTTCGGTGCGCAGCGTGGCGGTGTCGGGCAGGTAGCCGTCCTGCAGCGGGCGCATCACGCCGTGGTCGAGCAGCGACAGCACCACGTCCAGCCAATAGCGACGCTCCTGTTGCAGCGCGCGGTTGGCGGTGGCGTTCTGCCAGGCCGGACGGAGATCGTCCAGACGCGCGATGCAGGCCTGGGCATCGAGGGTGTCCCAGGGCGCGCGGGTGGCGTCGTTGGGATCGAAATTCTCCACGTTGAGCATGCCGCCGCCGAAACGGTGCCAGGCTGCGCCGCGTTGGGTGCCGGCGGGATCCGGCCTGGAGGCCGACAGCGGCACCGCGGGGGCCGGGCGCAACAGGGCTGCGTAGGCGTCGGCCCAGGAATCGGGCAGACGCGCCGACAGCGGATAGCTGGCAGCGGACGCGCCCAGGCCGTGACGTGCGAGCTTCAGGCTCCACAGCACCGCAGCGATCACGATGCCGCCGAAGATCCAGGCCAGCAGCCAGCTGGTGGCCGCCTGCCCCGGCTGCAGCACGCGGGTCTGCGGCTGCAGAAACAGCAGCCAGCCACTGCCCGACAGGACGCCCAGGTACAGCCATGGCGCCAGCTGCGCCAGGCGACGGTTGCGGGTAGGCAGTTCCTGCCCGTCGGTGTGATCTTGAGATGGAGCGGCCATATATTCCCCCTGCACGCCTGATCGCGCTGACAAGGTTATCGGCGACGCATCGCAAGTCTGTTGGCCTGCTCGACTGGCGGCGACTCAGCCAGTTACAAATTCTTCAGTCGGCGGCGGCGCGCAGGGCGTGCGGGTCACCGCCGCGACCCTGGCCGCCGGCGGGCCTTGCCATAACCAGGTTTCCAGCGCATCCAGCGCGGCGTCTGGCCCGGCGGCGACCACTTCCACGCTGCCGTCGGGCTGGTTGCGCGCATGCCCACGCAGGCCCAGCGCAACCGCACGCTCGCGGGTGGAGGCGCGGAACCACACGCCCTGCACCACGCCGGTGACGATAAAGCGCGCCGCCTGCATCAGCCGGCCTTGCCGGTGATGCCCACCGCCGTCTCGATGTCGCGTGCGGTCACCGGGCCGAGGAACTGCTTGGCCACCTTGCCGTCCGGCCCGATCAGATACGTCATCGGCAAGCCGCG
This sequence comes from Xanthomonas sp. NCPPB 3218, assembly GCF_056725185.1. Classification (NCBI taxonomy): domain Bacteria; kingdom Pseudomonadati; phylum Pseudomonadota; class Gammaproteobacteria; order Lysobacterales; family Lysobacteraceae; genus Xanthomonas; species Xanthomonas sp. NCPPB 3218. The sequence goes on along the minus strand of NZ_CM161516.1, from coordinate 1,113,096 downwards.
CGGCGTGGCGAAGTCCTGCGGCGGCTGGTAGGGGTCGAGGATGGCGATCGGGTACGACACCGGGTGGTCCTTCAGGAACGCCTGCATGTCGGCGCTGCTGATGTCTTCATAGGCCAGGCCCACCACTTCGACGGTGTCGCGCATGGTGTGCAGCGCCGACAGCTCGGGCATTTCCTTCAGGCACGGCGCGCACCAGGTGGCCCAGAAATTGACCACCACCCACTTGCCGCGATGCGCGGCCAGGTCGTAGGCCTCGCCGGTCACGGTCGGCAGCGACAGCTTGGGCATCTCGGCGGTCTGCTGCACCACCGAGGTGTCGGTTGGGCTGGCCGGGTCGGCGGGAGCGGCCGGCTTTTGCGGCGTCTGTGCGGTGGTCGCCGGCGCTGCACCGCCGGCGGAGGGCGTGCCCTCGCCGGTGGGCTTGCAGGCGGTCAGCAGCAACAGCGGCAACAGCAGCGCACAGGCGCCGCGCACAAGGCGCACGGTCATGGGAGGTCTCCGGGAAGGTGGGTGTAGAGGTCGCCGACCGGTTGCGCCAGCACGCTGCGCAAGGGTTGGCGCAGTTGTTCCAGCGCAGCGGCAGCGGCCTGGCCGTAGGCATCGTCGCGGCACGGCAGGGGGCGGTCTTCGATCGGCACGCGCAGCTGGCAGCTTTCGTAGAGTTCGGCCAGCGGCACCACGTCCAGGTCGCGCGCCAGCAGCCATTGGCCGCGCTCGTCGCGGCGCAACAGGCGGATGCGTTTGAGTTCGCACAGCAACTCCTGCATCAGCGTGTCGGTGAGCATCGGCTCCAGCGCCAGGATGCGGTCTTCATCCAGGCCGTTGCCGTGGATGCGTGCCTGGCGGAAGCGGCCGAGCAGGCGCAGCAGGCCATAGATCTCGAAACCCGGCGGCAGCCGCATCGCTTCGGGCTGGTAGCGGAATGCCGCCATCGAGGAGGCCAGCGAGGCGCCCAGCAGCACCGAGACCCAGCTCAGGTAGATCCACAACAGCAGGATCGGCAGCGCCGACAGCGCGCCGTAAATGCGCTGGTAGGTCTGGAAATTGCCCAGATAGAAGCCGAAGCCCCATTTGACGATTTCCATCAGGATCACCGCCAGCAACGCGCCCGGCAGCGCATGCCGCAGGCGTACCCCATGCTGCGGCACCACGCGGTAGATCAGCACGATGCAGACGAATTCCACCGCCATCGGCGCCAGCCGCCAGGCGAATTCGGCCAGCCACTGGCCTTCGGTGGTGCGGAACAGCGGCAGCGCGAACACGTAGGCGGCCATCGCCATCGAGGCGGCGGCCAGCATCGTGCCCAGGGTCAGCACCGTCCAGTAGATCAGGAAGCGTGTCACCTTCGGCCGTGCGGCGGCCACCCGCCAGATGCTGTTGAAGGTCTGCTCGATGCTATGCAGGGTGATCAGCAGCGAGGCCACCAGCGCGACCATACCGGCCACGGTGAACTTGCCCAGATCCTCCAGCGAACGATTGAGGTAGTTCTGCACCGAGCGTGCCGCGCCGGGCACGAAGTTGTTGAAGATGAAGTCGGTCAGCGCGTCCTTCCACTCGTTGAAGGCCGGGAACGCCGACAGCACCCCGAACACCACGATCGCCAGCGGCACCAGCGCGAACACCGTGGTGTAGGCGAGCGAGGCGGCCGCCTGGAACAGGCGGTCGTCGAGAAAGCGGCGCCACAGGAAGCGCCCGAAGCTGACCGTCCGCGCGCGGTCGCGCAGCCGTTCTTTCCATTGGTGGATTTTGTTCACGCGCAACATCGCGCAAGGGTACCCGATGCGCCGTCATCGCGGCCTTGCCGCAACTGCGGCGTGCAGGCAGGCGGTGGCTTGGCCGATACTGCGGCAACTCACACAGGCGGTAGATGCGCGATGGCGGAGATTCTGGTGCTGTATTACAGCCGTGGCGGTTCGGTGGCGCGGCTGGCGCGGCAGATCGCGCGCGGCATCGGCGAAGTACCGGGCATGGGCGCGCGGCTGCGCACGGTACCGCCGGTAGCGGCGGTGACCCAGACCAGCGCCCCGCCGGTGCCGGACGAGGGCGCGCCGTATGTGGACAAGGCCGATCTGGCCGAGTGCAGCGGCTTGCTGCTGGGCAGCCCGACCCGCTTCGGCAACATGGCCGCGCCGATGAAGCATTTCCTCGACGGCCTGGGTGCCGAGTGGGCCAGCGGCATCCTGGCCGGCAAGCCGGCAGGCGTGTTCACTTCCACCGCCTCGATGCACGGCGGCCAGGAATCCACCTTGCTGTCGATGCACCTGCCGCTGCTGCACCACGGCTGCCTGATCGTCGGCATCCCGTTCACCGAGCCGGCGCTCAGCCATACCACCAGCGGCGGCACGCCGTATGGCGCCAGCCATGTCTCCGGTGCCGGCGACGACCCGCAACCGAGCGAGGACGAAGCGCTGCTGGCGCGTGCGCTGGGTCGCCGGGTGGCCGATATCGCCCGGCGCCTGGCCAGCCCATGAGCGTGCGTGCCACGCACTGGCTGCTGACGGCCGCGCTGATCGCGCTGACGGTGCTGTTCGTGAGCTGGTTTCACGACGACCGCCACCGCACCGCGGCGCTGCTGGTGTTCGCACTGCCGCCGGCGCTGATGGCCGCGCTGGCGCTGCGCAGCGCACGTGCGCGTTTCTGGGCCGGCGTGTTCGCGCTGGGCTGGTTCAGTCACGGCGTGATGGCCGCCTGGAGCCAGCCGCAGGCACGTGGGCTGGCCTGGCTGGAAGTACTGCTGGCCCTGCTGGTGGTGGCATTGGTGGGCGGCCCCGGCATGGCGGCGCGCTTCGGCCGCAAGCGCCCTCCACGTTGACCCGCTTGGGCAGCACCCGCGCCGGGGTCGTATCATGACGGCCCTCGCGCGGCCTGCACCGCGCCCGTTTGAAGGACCCGCAGCAATGGAAGACCTCCTGATCGTCACCACCGGTGGCACGATCGACAAGATCTACTTCGACGACAAATCGGACTACCAGATCGGCGACCCGCAGATCGGCCAGATCCTCAAGGAGCTGGGCGTGACCTTCCGCTTCTCGGTGATTCCGATCATCCGCAAGGATTCGCTGCACATCACCGACGCCGACCGCGAACTGGTGCGCGCCACCATTGCCGCCCAGCCGACCCGCCACGTGCTGATCACCCACGGCACCGACTCGATGGTGGAAACCGGCAAGGTGCTGCAGTCGATCGCAGACAAGACCATCGTGATGACCGGCGCGCTCAATCCGGCGCGCTTTCGCGGCTCCGATGCCGAGTTCAACATCGGCTGCGCGGTCGGCGCGGTGCAGTCGCTGCCGGCGGGCGTGTACATCGCCATGAACGGGCGCATCTGGAATCCGGAAAAGGTGCGCAAGAACGTCGCCGCCAACCGCTTCGAATCGCTCTGACGCCATGAGCAAGGCCACCCGCGCGACCAAGGCATTGGATGCCGCCGGCGTGGCCTATGTGTTGCACCCCTACGCCTACCAGGCCGATGCCGACGCGAAGGGCGTGCAGGCGGCGAACGCCCTGGGACTGGTGCCGCACACGGTGCTGAAAACATTGATGGCCTGGGTCGACGACGAGGCGGTGTGCGTGGTGATTCCGTGCGATCGCCGGGTGTCGCTGAAGAAACTGGCCAGTGCCTGCAACGGCAAGTCGGCGCGCATGATGGAGGTGGCCGATGCCGAGCGTCGCACCGGCTACAAGGTCGGCGGCATCAGCCCGCTGGGGCAGCAACGCCAGGCGCCGGTCCTGATCGAAGCCAGTGCACTGGATGCCCCGTCGCTGTGGATCAACGCCGGGCAACGCGGCTTGCTGCTGGAATTGCCGGGCGATGGCATCGTTGCCGCATTGCGGGCGCGGCCCTGCAGTGTTTGCGACTAGCCGCGGCGAGACACCGCGCCGCGTGCGGGCCGGCTGACGCAAGCCGGCATCTGGAAATCCAAAGGTGGCTCCGGTTCGCGGCAGCGATCACGCACCTCCGCTGCGGCGTGAGGCATCGCCAGCGCCACATGGCCGATGCAAGATCACGCCCCAAGGATGACCGGAGTCCTGCACGCCACCGGCGCAGGACTCCGGGCACGCTCAGTACGTGGCCACCAGCGTGACCGCCGAGAACGCCAGCGTGGCCTTGAGCCGCACGTAATACACCCCTGGCGCGGGTGCGCTCAGCGTGCAGCTGTCGGCATTGCCCACCACCGCAGTGCGGCAGTTGTAGGCGGTATCGCTCGGCAATGCGCCGGCACGCAGCGACAGGTCGGCATTGCCGCTACCACCGCTGAGCGCCACCCGCAGGCTGCGCGTGCCTGCGGGCACGTTGACCTGGTAATACAGCGAGCCACCGGTGGCTGCGGCCAGGCCGTTGCGTGCTGCATTGCTGGTCAGGGTGGTCGAGGCGATCACCGCAGCCACCGCACCATCGGCGTTGACCAACCCTGCCCCACACCCCTGCGGACACGCCACCGGCAATGCACGCGCCGTGCTCTTGAGCATCGCTTCGACGCTGGCCGCACTGAGCGGATTGAGCGCCACCGACTGCATCAATGCCACCACGCCAGCCACATGCGGCGCCGCCATCGAGGTGCCGCTGTAGACCGCGTAACCTGGGGTGCCCACCGCCGTGCTGCCGCTGTTGAGCGTGGACAGAATCGCCTGCCCCGGCGCGGCGATATCCACGCCCTGGCCGAAGTTGGAAAAGCTGGCCTTGGCCCCGGCCGAGGTGGTCGCCGCCACCGCGATCACGTTCGGGCAATTGGCCGGCACGCTTTTGGATACGTCGATATTGCTGTTGCCGGCAGCCACCACCACGCTGGTGCCGCGCGACACCGCGCTGGCGATCGCATTGCTCAAGGTGGTGGAACAGGAACCGATGCCGCCCAGCGACAGGTTGATCACCCTGGCCGGGGTCGGATTGGCCGGCACGCCGGACACCGTGCCGCCGGAGGCCCACACGATCGCATCGGCGATGTCGGACAGGTAGCCGCCGCAACGGCCCAGCACGCGCACCGGCAGCACCTTTGCATTGAACGCCACGCCCGCAGTGCCGGCGCCATTGTTGGCGGCGGCCGCGACGATGCCGGCCACATGGGTGCCATGCCAGCTGGAACTGGACGCGCTTGCGCCGCTGCCGCACTCGTTGGCCGCGGCCCAGTCGCCCGGATCGGCGGCATCGGTATCGCGCGCGTTGCCATCGCGGGCGATGAAGGCATCGCTGATGAAGTCATAGCCAGCCAGCACATTGGCCGACAGCTCCGGATGCGCGGTCACGCCGGTATCGATCACCGCCACCACCGCGCCCTTGCCGGTGGCCTTGTCCCAGGCCGGGCGCACGTTGATGCCGGCGCTGGTGGTCCCCAGCGCCCATTGCTCGGACAGGCGGCTGTCGTTGGGCACCAGCATCGGGCGCAGCAGCATGTCCACTTCCACGCGCTTGACCGCCGGGTCGGCCGCCAGACGACGCATCAGGGTTTCCGCATCGACCCGGTCCAGCGCGCGATCGGCCACCAGCAATTGCGGCCCGACCCCGAGCCAGCGCGACGACGACAGGCCAAGCGCTCGCCCGCGCCGCGCCGGCACCGCACGGGCGATCTCACGCAGCGAGCCACTCAGGCGCCCACGGTTGCCGGCGCTGCTGTCCTTGTAGCTGACGATGAACGCTGATGGGCGGACGCCGACCCCAGCCCCTGCAGGCTGACGTCGCCAGCAAATGCAGGCGCAGTGCCGCATAGCAGTGCACAGGCCAGCGCGACATGGCGCAGCCCCTTGAACGGTAAATAACGCATGGATCGACCCCTCCCCGGGATGTCGTGGTGCAAACGAGGGCACATCTGTGCCGCCCTTGCATCGTGGTGAGGCGCGCCGACTGGCGTCGCTGCCCACCTGCCCACGCTATCGACCGGGTATGCGCGGACCTGAGCCGGTATCGCTGGCCAGGCGTGGCGAACCACCGGGTTGGTTAAGGTGGCCGCTCGAGAGGCAGATGCCGGCGGCGGCCAGGACCGCGCCGTCCCACCCTCCAGCGCTGCCCCCAAAACGCCATTGCCCCGCACTTTGGCGGGGCAATGGGGGTATCGAGCGTGCTGCAGACACACCGCATCACGCAGACCGCAGCGGTGCCAACGGCTCGGCCGCTGGCACCGCGAGGCGTCTTACGGGGTCTGGCTGACCGCACCGGCCGCGTTGACGATGCCGGCACCGCAGCCGCCCGAGCAGGCGCCCGGCAGCGGACGCGCGGTGTTCTTCAACAGCGTTTCCACCGCCGCCGGGGTCAGCGGACGACTGGCCACCGACTGCACCAGCGCCACCACGCCGGCCACGTGCGGTGCCGCCATCGACGTACCGTTGTAGGAGGCGTAGCTGGCGCTGCCCGGCGTGGTGGTGCCGCTGTTGAGCGTGGACAGGATCGCCGAGCCCGGGCCGGAGATGTCGATGGTGCTGCCGAAGTTGGAGAAGCTCGAACGCGCACCGGCCGAGGTGATCGACGCCACCGAAATCACGTTGGCGCAGCTGGCCGGGGTGAAGTTGGCCACGTTGGCATTGCTGTTGCCGGCCGCCACCACCACCGTGGTGCCGCGCGATACCGCGCCATTGATGGCGTTCTGGTAGGTGCTCGAGCAGGTGCCGTTGCCGCCCAGCGACATGTTGATCACTTCGGCCGGATTGGCATTGGCCGGCACGCCGGAGACGGTGCCGCCGGATGCCCACACGATTGCGTCGGCAATGTCGGAGGTGGTGCCGCCGCACAGGCCCAGCGCACGCACCGGCACGATGCGCGCATTGAATGCGGTCCCCGCCACGCCGGTGCTGTTGTTGGTGACCGCAGCAATGGTGCCGGCCACATGGGTCCCGTGCCAGCTGGAGTTGGCCGCTGCCACGCCGGAGCCGCATTGGTTGGCTGCGCGCCAGTCGCCCTGGTCGGCCGGGTTGTTGTCGCGGCCATTGTTGTCACGCGCACGCGCCGCGTCGCTGATGAAGTCGTAGCCCGGCAGCACGTTGGCGTTGAGGTCCGGGTGGCTGGTGATGCCGGTGTCGATCACTGCCACCACCACACCGGTGCCGGTGGCGGTATCCCAGGCCGGACGCACGTTGATGCTCGAGGCGGTGGTGCCGAAACCCCACTGCTCGGACAGACGGGTGTCGTTGGGGGTCAGCGTCGGGTACATGATCTGATCGACTTCCACGTACTCCACGCTCGGGTCGGCGGCGATCCGGCGCATCAGCGTCTCGGCCTCGGCACGGTCCAGGCCACGGTCAGTCTTGAGCACTTCCGACCCCAGCGCGGTGCGACGCACGTGATTCAGGCCCAGCGCGCGGCCAGCGCGCGCCGGCACGGCGGTGGCGACCGAATTGAGCGATGCGCGCAGCGAGGTCGGGCTCACCGCGGCGCTGGAACCGTCCCGGTACTTGACGATGAAGCGGTCCAGGGTGGGCTGCGAATCCAGCCCGGAAAGATTGACCTGACCAGCAAACGCCGGCACTGCCAGCAGCGAAGTCAGCGCGGACACACCTAGAACCACCAGCGCGCGCGTGGGCGCACGACGTTGCGACACATTGGACATCGATCGTTCCTTAATTGAGAGGTACCGCAATTGCGGCGAGATGGCCAAACCGGCTCCACGTGCTGCGGATCGGGTCAGGCAGTGCACGGGCGCGGGCGCCCGGCGAGACGACTGACCGATGTCCATTCCGGTCGAGCGGCAACACACCGCCGGCGCCTGCCGATGCGGCAGACGTGGGCAATAGGTCGCTGATGGGGTGAAGCGGATCGGATCGGCACTGCCTGGCCGGGGCCAGGCAGTGCCGACGTGCCTCAGTAGCTGGCGCGCAAGGTCACGCCGGAGAACGTGCTGTACGCCTTGAGGCGCACGTAGTAAGTGCCAGACGGCGCGCTGATGCTGCAGGTCTCGGCATTGCCGCTGCGGTACGGACGGCAGGTGTAGGTGGTGTCGGTCGGCGCACTGCCGGCACGCACGTACAGGTCTGCATCGCCGCTGCCGCCGCTGATCGCCACGGTCAGCGTGCCGCTACCGGCCGGCACTGCAATGGTGTAGTTCAGTTCCGCACCCGTGGCTGCGCCCAGTCCGGTGACCGGCGTGCCGTTGGTCAGGGTGTTGCCGGTGCCGCCACCGCCGCCGCCATTGCTGCCACTGATGGCGGCAGTCACCGCCGCATCCGCATTGACGATGCCGGCGCCGCAGCCGCCCGAGCAGGCGCCCGGCAGCGCACGCGCGGTGTTCTTCAACAGGGTTTCCACGGCGGCCGGCGTAAGTGCGCTCGGCGCGACCGACTGCACCAGCGCGACCACGCCGGCCACATGCGGCGCCGCCATCGAGGTACCGTTGTAGGACGCGTAGCTGGCGCTGCCCGGGGTGGTGGTGCCGCTGTTGAGTGTGGACAGGATCGCCGAGCCCGGCGCCGACACGTCGATCCCGGTGCCGAAGTTGGAATAGCTGGCCTTGGCGCCGGCCGAGGTGGTGGCTGCCACCGCGATCACGTTGGCGCAGTTGGCCGGCAGCGAACCGGACACGTTGGCAGAATCGTTGCCTGCCGCCACCACCACCGTGGTGCCGCGCGATACCGCACCGCTGATCGCATTCTGCATGGTGGTCGAGCAGGTACCGCCGCCGCCAAGCGACATGTTGATCACTTCGGCCGGATTGGCGTTGGCCGGCACGCCGCTGACGCTGCCGCCGGAGGCCCAGATGATGGCGTCGGCGATATCCGACAGCGAGCCGCCGCACTTGCCGAGTACGCGCACCGGCACGACCTTGGCGTTGTAGGCGGTCCCCGCCACGCCGGTGGTGTTGTTGGTCACTGCGGCCACCGTGCCGGCCACATGGGTGCCATGCCAGCTGGAGTTGGCGGCGGGAATACCGGAGCCGCATTCATTGGCGGCGTACCAGTCGCCTTCGTCGGCGGGATTGCTGTCGCGCCCGTTGCCATCGCGCGCCGTGGCGGCATCGCTGATGAAGTCGTAGCCCGGCAGGATGTTGGCGTTGAGATCGGCATGGGTGGTGATGCCGGTGTCGATCACCGCCACCACCACATTGGCGCCGGTGGCCTTGTCCCAGGCCGGGCGGATATTGAGGCCGGCATTGGTGGTGCCGAAGGCCCACTGCTCGGACAGGCGGGTGTCGTTCGGGGTCAGCGTGGCGTGCAGGATCTGGTCAACTTCCACGCTCTGCACGTTGGGGTCGGAGGCCAGTTGGCGCATCAGGGTCTCGGCTTCGGCACGGTCGAGTGCACGGTCGGCCTTGACCAGCTCCGGTCCCAGCGCCAGGCGGCGCACCGAGTTCAGGCCCAACGCCTTGCCGGCCTTGGCCGGAACAGCGCGCGCGGCGGTGCGCAGCGAGGTGCTCAGCGCGGTTGGACTGGCCAGCGCGGTGCTGCCGTCCTTATAGGTCACGATGAATTTCTGGTGGGTTTGGGCGGTGGCCAGGCCATCCAGATACACCTCGCCGGCAAAGGCCGGGGTTGCCAGCAACAACGAGGTCAGCGCAGCTGCGCTCAGGATGGTCAGTGCGCGGGGGCGCTTGCGGAAAGACTCGTTCGACATCGAATTCCCTTCTAGATCAAAGAGAACCGCCGTAGCGGTGGTAGCCGGTGCCGCCTTCCATAGGTCAGCACCGAGGTCCCGGACCGATCCCCTGTTATCGATCCGTTCAGCGAACCTACCGCACTACAACCAGACTGGACAATAAGAAGTTCGCACTTTCGAAAAATTAAATATCAGATTTGTGACACCGTACGGCACCGTTCAGCCAGTTGACGACACATCCGGACATGAATTGGCACACACCTGCTGCGTTGCCCCAAAAAAAAGGCCCCTGCGCGACCGCACAGAGGCCTTTTTTGACGCGATGCGCTGGCTCAGGACAGACGCACCAGCCAACCGTGGCGGTCCGGGACGCGCCCGTACTGGATGTCGGTCAGCTCCTGGCGCAGCGACATGGTCACCTCGCCGGCCGGTGCGGAGAGATCGCCGACCGCAAAGCCATCGCCCTTCAGCTCGCCGATCGGGGTGACCACGGCAGCGGTGCCGCAGGCGAACACCTCGGTGATCTCGCCCGACGCCACGCCCTGCTTCCACTCGTCGATGGCGACCTTGCGCTCGATCACCTGCATGCCGCGATCGCGGGCCAGTTGCAGGATGCTGTCGCGGGTGATGCCTTCCAGGATGCTGCCGGACAGTTCCGGCGTCACCAGCGTGCCGTCCTTGTAGACCAGGAACACGTTCATGCCGCCCAGTTCCTCGATGTATTTGCCTTCCACCGGGTCCAAGAACAGCACCTGCGAGCAGCCTTGCGCATAGGCCTTCTGCTGCGGCAGCAGCGAGGCGGCATAGTTACCGCCGCACTTGGCCGCACCGGTGCCGCCCTTGGCCGCACGTGCGTACTCGGTGGACAACCAGATCGACACCGGTGCCACGCCCTTGGCGAAATACGGACCGGCGGGACTTGCGATGACGTAGTACGAGGCCTTGTGCGCCGCACGCACGCCCAGGAACGCCTCGTCGGCAATCATGAACGGGCGGAAATACAGGCTGGTTTCCGGCGCCGACGGCACCCAGCTCGCATCCACCGCCACCAGCTGGCGCAGCGATTCGACGAACAGGTCCACCGGCAGTTCCGGCAGCGCCAGCCGCCGCGCCGAGCGCTGCAGCCGCTCGCCATTGGCCTGCGGGCGAAAGGTCCAGATCGAGCCGTCGGCATGCCGGTAGGCCTTGATGCCTTCGAAGATTTCCTGGCCGTAATGCAGCACCGAGGCGGCCGGATCCAGCTGCAGCGGGCCATACGCGCGTACCTGCGCGTCGTGCCAACCAAGCTCGTTGGTCCAGGAAATGGCGACCATGTGGTCGGTGAAATGCAGCCCGAAGCCGGGCGCGGCCAGGATCACGGACAGCTCGTCGGCACTGCGCGGCGACGGGGAACGGGTGGAAGCGAAGGACACGGACACCGGAAGATTCCTGTATGGCGGGCGAAAGGACGCGGCGCCACCTGTTGGACATGGCGCCTGACGGTCAGAGCATGCCGGTCTCGAGACGGGCTGCTTCGGACATCATATGCCGGCCCCACGGCGGGTCGAAGACCAGCTCGACGTCGGCCTCGGCAATGGTCGGGATCATCTCCACCTTGCTGCGCACGTCGTCGACCAGGATCTCGCCCATGCCACAACCGGGCGCGGTGAGGGTCATCTTGACGTCCACCCGGCGCTGGTCGTCTTCCTCGCGATGGCTGACCACCGCCTCGTAGACCAGTCCCAGATCGACGATGTTGAACGGGATCTCGGGGTCGAAACAGGTGCGCAGCTGCTGCCACACCAGTGCCTCCACCTCTTCGTCGCTGGCATCGGCGGGCAATTCCAGCCCCGGCGGGGCCTCCTTGCCGATCGCATCGCCATCCTTGCCGGCAATGCGGAACAGGTTGCCTTCGACAAAGACCGTATAGCTGCCACCCAGCGCCTGGGTGATATAGCCGTAACTGCCTGCGGGCAGGGTCACCGAATCGCCCTGCGGCACCATGACGGCATCGCAATCGCGTTCGAACTGGACGGGTTCGCTGCTACGGGAGTACATGGGCTGGATATGGGGCCGCGGCGGATGCGCGCAAGTCCGCCATTCTAGCCGACCACGGCAAGGCCGCTGCCGTTGCGGGATGGAGCCAGCGACGACGCTGCATTCCATCGGCGCGTCCATCACCGCGCAAAGTACAGCGCGCGCTTTATCATGTGCGCACTGTCAGGAGCTCCAATGCCGCCTACCACCGCGTCCGCCAGAACCGCCCACTGGCTCTGGCCCCCGCTCCTGCTGCTGGGATGCGTCACCGCCCTGATCGCCTGGATGCTCATCGCGCTTGCCGTGGGCAACCAGGCCGGCTGGATGGCGGTGCTGGTGGCCCTGGAAATCGTCTGGATGCTGCGCCTGGGCACGCTGGGCGCCGGCCCGTTGCGCATCGGCGTCGCGGTCGTGGCGACCGCGCTGGTCATCGTCGGCGCCAACTGGGGCATCGCCTCGGCGCAGCTGGGTGGCGCACTGGGCCTGGACCCGTGGACCTCGGCACAGAAGATGGGCGCCGGGCTGGCCTGGACCCTGCTGCAACTGGCCAACAACGGTTTCGACCTGCTGTGCTATGCCGCCGCGCTGGTCCTGGCGTGGTGGGCGGCGCGCTGAGTCGGACGCGTTCGCAACGGCTGCCACTCGGCATCCGTTGAAGCTGATGCTTCATGTACACAGCGCAAGTCACGCCGCTCCTGCTTAGCGCTGGCGCTTTATTTTCCTGACGCAGCGATATCCAGGGAGCTGTGCGGCTTGGCGGCGGGGCCCTCGACGCTGCGAGTTTGCTGCAGGGCCCTTGCCGGCCCACCATCGCAGGACACGCCGCAAGTACGTCCATGTAGGCTCTTACGCGGCATCCATGCCGCGTAAGGTCCCGCGACGATGGGCCGGCAAGGACCTGTCGAGATGGTCGGTGGTTTGGTTGCAAGCAAAGCATGGTGTGTGTGTGTTGTTCGGATCACCGTGCGTTCGATCGGCTTTCCAGCACAAACCGGGTAACGGCAGCGGCTCAACAAAGCAACCTGCAAACGTTTCAGCGTCCCAACGCAAGACTTGCAATCGCAACAGGCAGCTTTTCATTCGACCACCGACCAACTTCCTGGTGCGGTGTCCTTGCCGGTTGCGTGACCCTTGGCGGCATGGATGCCGCCAAGGAGCCTCCACGGACGGATTCACGGCGTGTCCCGCAAGCGGTGAAGGCATCGCGCACTCGAAGAGCCGAGCGTTTGACTGTCACTAAGCACTGCTGTGACTCAAAAGCTCGGTGGCTTGTTTCGGGCTGGCTGATAAGACTGGCCAGATGGTGCGGATAGAGCGTTCGTGAAGCAGCCGATCTGCAGCTCAGCTGCAAGGAACTGGCAGCGAGAACACCGCCCCCTCGACCAAGTGGCTTCGCAAATTCATCCGCCAAGTCAGCCGCACGACGCCTCAGTGCCCGCCCCCGTCCAGCGCCTTCAGCTCGCTGACCAGCGCGCCGGCCGCTTCCGCGCCATCGCCGTACAGCATGCGGGTGTTGTCGGCGTAGAACAGCGCATTCTCGATGCCGGCAAAGCCGGTGCCCTTGCCGCGCTTGATCACTACCGTGTTCTTCGAATTGACCACGTCCAGGATCGGCATGCCGTAGATCGGGCTGGCCGGGTCGGTCCTGGCCACCGGGTTGACCACGTCGTTGGCGCCGATCACCAGCGACACGTCGGTGCTGGCGAACTCGGGGTTGATGTCGTCCATGTCGGCGATCAGGTCGTAGGGCACGCCGGCTTCGGCCAGCAGCACGTTCATGTGCCCGGGCATGCGCCCGGCAACCGGGTGGATTGCGAACTTCACCTTGACCCCGCGCGCGATCAGCCGCTGCGCCAGCTCCCAGATCTTGTGCTGCGCCTGTGCCACCGCCATGCCGTAGCCGGGCACGATCACCACCCGCTCGGCGAACGCCATCATCGCCGCCACGTCGCCGGCCTCGATCGGCTTCTGCGCTCCGGCGATCTCCTGCGCCTGCCCGCCGCCGCCGAAGTTGGAAAACAGCACGCCGCTGATCGGCCGGTTCATCGCCTTGGCCATCAGGCGCGTCAGCAGGATGCCGGCCGCGCCGACCATCATGCCGGCGATGATCAGCGCCTCGTTGCCCAGCACATAGCCTTCGAAAGCCACCGCCAGGCCGGTGAATGCGTTGTACAGCGAGATCACCACCGGCATGTCGGCACCGCCGATCGGCAACGTCATCAACACGCCCAGCGCCAGCGCCACCACGAAGAAGGCGATGATCGCCAGCGGCTGCAGGCTGCTGGCCGCCCAGATGCCGAGCACCAGCACCGCCAGCGCCACCAGCAGATTGAAGGCCTGCTGGCCCGCAAAGGTCACCCGACGGTCGAGCCGGCCATCCAACTTGGCCCAGGCCACGATCGACCCGGACAGCGACACTGCGCCGATCGCCGAGCCCACCACCGCCAGCACCACCGTGGTGGTGTCCGGCCGCCGCGCCGCCAGTTCGGCGATCGCCTGGGCGCTCCAGTGGGTGGTGTCGCGGTTGGCGAAGAAGGCAAAGCGCAGCAACTCCACCGCCCCGATCGCCGCCGCCGAGCCGCCGCCCATGCCGTTGTACAAGGCCACCATCTGCGGCATGTCGGTGATGGCGACCTTCCTGGCCGACCACCACGCCACCCCGGTTCCGATCGCCAGCGCGGCCAGGATCAGCGGCACGTTATGCAGCTCGGGCAGGAAGAATGTCGCCACCGTGGCGATCAGCATGCCCAGCCCGGCCCAGCGGATGCCGCTGCGCGCGGTCAGCGGCGACGCCATGCGCTGCAGCCCGAGCAGGAACAAGGTCGCCGCGACCAGATAGCTGGACTTCACCAGCCATGCCAGCAGCTCGGCAGTGGAGACGTTCATGGCGCGTCCCCGCCCGACGGCTTCTTGCTGGACTTGAACATGTCCAGCATCCGCTCGGTCACCACGTAACCACCGGCCGCATTGCCCGCACCCAGCATCACCGCGACAAATCCCAGCGCCTTTTCCAGCGTGGTATCGGCATGCCCCAGCACCACCATCGCACCGATCAGCACGATGCCGTGGATGAAGTTGGAGCCGGACATCAGCGGGGTATGCAGGATCACCGGCACCCGCGAGATGATCACGTGGCCGGCGATGGCCGCCAGCATGAAGATGTACAGCGCTACGAATCCGTCGCTCATCGTCGTTCGCTCCACTGGCCGGTGCGGCCCGCCGATCATACCCACGCCGTGCGCGCCCGGGCGCGTGTCAACCGAATCGGCACTCGCTCGTTGACGTCGTATCGTCTCCGCGGAAGCTACGCTGTGCTGGTGGGAACCCCTTTCGATCCGCAACCTGCCGCACCGGCCGCCACCGTGCCGGCTTCGCTGGACGCCTTCCTGGCCGGCATCGGCCCGCGTGCGTTCCGCTTTGCCGAGGCCGGCCTGCGTCACCGCGAAGATGCGCTGGACGCCGTGCAGGACGCCATGGTGAAGCTGCTCGGCTACCGCGAGCGCCCGGCCGCCGAATGGACGCCGCTGTTCTGGAGCATCCTGCGCAGCCGCATCATCGACCTGCAGCGCCGGCGCAGCTTCCGCCTGAAGTTCTGGGCGCCGGCCGAACGCGCCGACGACGAGGGCACCATCGACTGGGCCGACCCCGGCACCGGCCCGGTGGACGAACAACAGCATCAACAGGCCTACCAACGGCTGGTCGAGGCCTTGCGCAACCTGCCTGCGCGCCAGCGCGAAGCGTTCACGCTGCGCGTGCTGGAAGACCTGGACGTGGCCACCACCGCCAAGGCGATGGGCTGCTCGGAAGGCTCGGTCAAAACCCACCTGTCGCGTGCGCGCGACGCGTTGCAAAAACAGTTCGAGGATTTCCTGTGAACCGCTCCCACGACCCGGCCCAGCTGGATGCGCACCTGCGCCAGCTGCATGCCTCCGCACTGACCAGCCTGCCGCCGCAGACCCTGGCGCGCCTGCGCCAGGCCCGTCAGGCGACCGCTCCCACGCGCGCCCGGCGCGGCTACTGGTTGCTGGCGACTGCGTGTTCCGGCCTGCTGGCGGTCGGCATCGGCCTGCAGCTGCGTCCGGGCGAGCGCGCCTCGCCGGACCGCGCTCCGACCCAGGTGGTCGCCGGCACCACCACCGATACCGACGACATGTTGACCCAGAACCCGGACCTGTACGTCTGGCTGGGGTCGGATACTGCCCTGGCCATGGAATAAGCACGATGACCCGCACCACCCGCCTGTTGTTGACCCTGCTGCTGTGCGCCGCGCCCTGCGCGTCCTTGCTGGCCCAGGCCCATTCCCCCGGACCGCCGGGACCGCCACCGCCGGATGGCCCCGGCCCGCGAGGACCCGGACCGCGCGAGGCAGACACGCCGATGCCCGAGTGGGACAAGCTCACCCAGCAGCAGCGGCAGGTGTTGATCGATGCGCTGCGCGAACGCTGGAACGATGCGCCGGAAGAACGCCCGCGCATGTACCGCCATGCGCGCCGCTGGCTGGACATGACCCCGGAGCAGCGCAAACAGGCCAAGGCCGGCATGGACCGCTTCCGCAACATGAGCCCGGAGCAACGCCGCGAGGCCAAGGCCTTGTTCGAACGCATGCGCACGCTCAACCAGCAACAACGCAATGAGCTGCAGCAACGCTGGCAGAAGATGAGCCCGGCCGAACGCAGCACCTGGCTGCGTGAGCATCCGCCCACCGACGACTGACGCAGCGCTGCCGCGGCAAGCGCAACCCGTCAGCGCACCGGTGCATCCCAGTCACGCGCGGCCACCGTAGGAGCGCGCTGACGCGCGACGGAGCGTTACCGATAAAGCGCCATCGCGCGCCAGCGCGCTCCTACCCGCCAGTGCGCAAGGCGCATGGGCTCGGCGGGGCTACGCAGTCGCTGGCGCCGACCAGCGTGTCTTGGCCAGCAGTTCGTCGTCCCAGTCGAACGACAGCGCGCCATCCTTGATCAGCAATGCGGCGAACGCGTAGACGTTGCGCGCAAACATCTCGCTGGCGTGCACCGCGCCCTGGCTGGCCAGGTTGAGCGGCCCGGCGATCACCACGCCGTCGCGCTCATAGGTATCGCCGGGCCGGGTGGCAGCGCAATTGCCGCCGGTTTCCGCGGCCAGATCGACGATCACGCTGCCGGCGCGCATGCCGTGCAGCATCTCCGTGCTCAGGATCTTCGGCGCCGGCCGGCCGGGCACGGCGGCGGTGCAGACCACCACGTCCACGCCTTTGAGGTGTTCGGCCAGCCGGCGTTGCTGTTCGGCGCGTTCGTCGTCGGTGAGCTGGCGCGCGTAACCGCCCTCGCCGGCCGCGCTCACGCCCAGATCCAGGAAGCGCGCACCCAGCGAGGCGATCTGCTCGCGCGTTTCCGGGCGCACGTCGAAGCCTTCGACCTGCGCGCCCAACCGTTTGGCAGTGGCGATCGCCTGCAGCCCGGCCACGCCCGCACCGATCACTAGCACCTTGCACGGGCGCATGGTGCCGGCGGCGGTGGTCAGCATCGGAAAGAAACGCGGCGCCAGCTGCGCGGCGATCAGCACGGCCTTGTAGCCGGCCATACCGGCTTGCGAACTCAAGACGTCCATCGATTGCGCACGTGTGGTGCGCGGCAGGCGCTCCAGCGGAAACGCGACCAGCGCAGCGGTGGCGATCGCCTGCGCACGTGCCGGGTCGGCGTCCGGCGCCAGCATGCCGATCAGCACGGCGTGGGGCCTGCATTGCTGCAGCAGTTCGGTGGGCGGTGCCTGCACGCTCAGCAGCACTTCGGCCTGCGCCAGCGTGTCTGCCGTGGCGAGCTGCGCCCCGGCCTGCAGATACGCCGCGTCGGCCATGCTGCTGGCACAGCCGGCGCCTGGCTCGATCCACACGCTGGCGCCGAGCGCGACCAGTTTCCTGACCGTTTCCGGCGTGGCGGCGACACGGCGCTCGCCTGCCGCGTGTTCTTTCAGCACCAGCACCTGCACAGCCATGGCTTGCTCCGCTCGCGCGCCTGTCGTCGCGGCGATGCTAGCAGAGCGCAGCAGCCACGCTCAGGGCGTCAGCAAGGCCGGCAGCATCGGGGCGAGCAACTGTTCGGGCGGCGCCAGCGCCACCGCTTCGGTGCGGTGGTCGATGGCCAGACACGCATAACCATGCGCCGCGCTCCAGGCCAGCAACACCCGTTGATGCAGCAGGTGCGCATCCGGCGCACTGCCGTGCCGGGCCAGCCAGGCCGCATGCAGGGCATCGCGCAGGCAGGCCATTGCCGCATCGGTGGCTGCCAGCAGGCGCGGCAGGCTGCGTCGCTGCGGCTCCAGGCTCTGCATCAGGCGAAACTGCTGCGGGTAGGCGATGGCGAACCGGATGTAGCCCAGGCCGCCACCCAGCAGTGGGTCGACCTCGCGCTGGGCCTGCACGATCCACTCGACCATGCATTCGTAACCATCTGCGACCAGTTCCACCACCAGGCCTTCCAGCGAGCCAAAGTGATGTGCCGGTGCGGCATGCGAAACGCCCGCACGGCGGGCGCACTCGCGCAGGCTCAGCCCGCGCGGACCCGATTCGCCGACGATCTCCCAGGCCGCGCGGCGCAGGGCGGCGGGCAGATCGCCATGGTGATACGTCGCTGACCTGGGCGCGTGGGACATGGCGGCTTCGCAAATCGGGATGTCATTGGAGCAGGGAATCTTGACGCTGACAAGATTGAAGGTGCAGACTCGCCCCCGCATCTTGCCAGCGTCAAGATCGGCGCCGGATGCAGCCCCTCCCAGTGAGTTTTTTCATGGCCAAGGCATTCTCCCGCTGGCGCATGCGCCTGACCCGCACGTTGTTCGGGTCGGCCAGCCGCCTGGCTCCCGGGCCGACCGGCCGCCTGCTGGCGCGCCGCTTCGTGACGCCGGATGCGGCATCGCGCCGGCATGCCGCATCCACCCTGGCGACGCTGTCCGACGTGGGCCGCGACAGCCTGTCCATCGATGGCATCGAGATCGCGGTGTATGTCTGGGGCGACCCGGCGCAGCAACCGTATGTGCTGCTCTCCCACGGCTGGTCCAGCTATGGCCTGCGCTTTGCCGCCTGGGTGCCACGGCTGCAGGCGCTGGGCTATGCGGTGGTGGCCTTCGACCAGGCCGGGCACGGATTGAGCGGTGGGCGCATCAGCTACATGCCGCACTTTGTCGAGGTGCTGCGCCGGATCGGGCGGCGCTTCGGCCGGCCGGCGGCTTTCATCGGTCATTCGCTGGGTTCGGCATCGGTCGTGTTCGCCGATGAAGCGGCCTGGCAGCCGGCGCGCTACGTGCTGATCGCGCCATTGCTGGCCCCGGCCGAGACCGCACGCCGCCAGTTCCGCGCCTTTGGCATCGCGGCCAAGACCTTCGTTCCGTTCGAGAATCTGCTGCATGCGATCACCGGCAAACGCTTTGCCGATTTCGATGCGTCCCCGCATCTGCCGCGTTTCCAGCGTCCGGCCCTGATCATCCACGACCGCCGCGACCGCGAGACACCCTGGGACGAAGGCGCGCGTTTTGCGGCGCTGTGGCCGCAGGCGCAATTGCTGACCACCGAAGGCCTGGGACACAACCGCATGGTCGACCATGCCTCGGTCATCGAAGCGGCGCTGGACTTTATCGGCCCGGCGCGGGCCTGAGCGTACCGCGATGCGGCAAGCGCATCGCGCGGTACCCGCTAGTGCACGGTGCTGTTGTGCAACGGATCCAGGCGGTCGATGACGCCCTGCATGGCGCTGTCGAAGGCGCCGTCGTTGATGTGCTCGCGCAGCCTGCCCAGGCGCACCATCACCGCCAGCTCCTCCGGCGAGGCGACGCAGAAGCGTACGCCGCGGCGATTGACGAACAGCAGCCGCTGCGAGATCGGGCTCACCCACGACAGCTTGCCCGCCTGCACCTTGCCGTCCTTGTCGACGAAATCCAGCCAGGTGCCGATATCCATCGCACGGAAACGCTCGGCATCGGCGCTGTCGATGCTCTGCGCCACCGCCTCGGCCCCCAGCACCACGCTGACGCTTTCGGCAGCCGGCGGCGGCAGGTTGACCTGCGGCAGCTCCGGCAAGGCCTTTTCCAGCTCCGGGCGCGCTTCGGCGATGGCCTGCAAGGTGTCGTGCAATGCGGTGATCGCCACCACCACCGCGTCGCCATGCAGGCCGACGCTGGCAAATACGCGATGCAGGGCCGGCTGCCAGACCTGCAGCCACGGCTTGCCGACGATGTGGCGACGTGCCTCGGCCAGTTCTTCCAGCACGCCATCGGCCAGGGCCAGTGCCTCGACGGTGCCCGGACCTTCCTCACCGTCGCGCAGGATCGCCATGGTCAGATGGTGCAGCCACGGCTGACGCAGGAAATCCTCCACGGCCCTGGGCAGCGGCGTGCCGGCCTGCGTGCGCTGTTCCAGCTCCGACAGCGCGCGGCTGCGTGCCAGCTCGAGCTTTTCCTGGCCGCGCTGGGTTTCGGTGGCGCGCCGCTCGGCAATTTCCACCCGGCGCCGGTGCTGCGACAGGAAATCGCGGAATTCCTCTTCCAGGGTCAGGAAGATCGCCAGGTTCTCGTTGAATTCGGCCACCAGGCGGTCGACGATTTCCTCGACCTTGCCCATCAGCACACGCTCGGCAGCGCTGTCGCCGGTGTTGCCTTCGCAGGCCTCGGCCAGCGAATTGAGCAGGCGCCGCGCGGGATGGGTCTTCTGCACGAACATCTTGCGATCCAGCAGCGCGACCTTGACGAAGGGCACCACCAGCCGGCCGATCATTTCGCGCGAACGGTTTTCCAGATCGCGCTCGTCCAGCATCACGTCGAACAGCATGCCGACCAGGTCGATCGCATCCTCGTCCATCGGGTCCAGGCGCGCGGTCGCCGGGTCCACGCCCAGCCGCGTGGCGCTGGACAGCACTTCGTTCTTCAGCCGCTGCGCCAGCGATTCGGTGTCGTCGCCGATGGCCGCCTGCAGCGTCGCGCTCGGCGTGGCCTGCAGCAGCGACAGCACCGACATCATCTCGCGCTGGCTCAGCGGGCGTTGCTGGCCCACCGCCACCGATGCGGCAGAGGCGGTGTTGTCGCGCACGCTGCGGGTCTGCTGCAGCAGTTCGTGCAACGCTTCCAGCAACATGCCCTGGCTGCCGCCGGGGTGATCGGCCTCACCGCCATCCATGCCGCCGGCAGCGCCGCCACCGGCCTGGCCACGCTGGGCGGCGGCCTGCATGCGGCCGCGGCTGTGCGCCCAGCGGTCCAGGAAGCGGTTGGCCCAGGCCGGTGCGTACTGGTCGCTCTGGTCGTCGCCGCCGATGTCGGCAGCCGCGCCCTGGGCCTCGGCCTGGGCGCGCTCCTCGGGCGTGTCGCCACGCGGTTGCACGCGCGGCGGCGGGCGCTTGGGCTGGGAGATTTCCGGCATGACGCCGGCCTTGGCCAGCGTCTCGTCCAGGCGCGCATACAGCTTGCCGATCGGCTCGGCCAGGTCGCGCTCGCACAGCTTGATCAGTACCAGGCGCACTTCCGGCGCCAGGTCGCAGGTGGCGAAGGCTTCGTGGATCGCCACGCCCAGATGCTCCGGACCGAGCGGGTTGGTGTCGGCCACCAGTTCCAGGCCGCCGGCGATCCAGCCCAGGCGGCGGTCCACCCGCGCCAGCACCTGCTTGAAGTCGCGCAGCAGCACCGTGGCCAGGTTGCGCACCGCCAGCCGCGATTCGAGCACGTGTTCGGGCACCAGACTCAGCGGGCCGGTGCCGATGTCGCCTGCCAGGACCACCTCGGCCGACAGCGGCTCGCCCAGCAACAACGCCTGCCAGCCGTCGTCCAGCTGCTGGCGGAACCGCGTGGCCACTTCGTCGCGCTTGCGGCGCAACTCGCGCATGCCGTCGAGAAACAACAACTGCGATGTGCCCGCGGATTCGGCGCGATCGAACAGCACATCGTCAAAGTGTGCGACTGCAGCGGCAAAAACCTGCGCGAGTGCGGGCACGAACACGGCGTGCGCCTGTTCGAGCAAGCGTTGGTCACGGCCCGGATGTCCCGACGGACTGGGCTGAAAAGTCATGCGCAAAGGCTCCCCGCCCCTGCAGGCGTGAAAATATTCAAACGAAAGAAAACAGACGCGGCCCCAAATTCCGCCACCGCATGGTAGGCGTTTCGCTCGTTTGTTAAGTGTGACGCAATTCGCACTTTAGTCGTGACCGCCCAGGGTTTGCGTGTCAGTCGGACATCCTAGCGTGCATCGCTGCGGTGGCGCTTGCCAGCGCGTATTAACCGCCTGCGGGGGTTAAGCCTTCAGCATGTGCGGCCGGTCCAGCGCATCGACGACATCCTGCATCGCGCTGTAGAACGCGTCCTCGTCGCGATGCAGACGCAGGCGGTCCAGCCACACCATCATCGCCAGTTCCTCCGGCGAGGACACGCACAGCCGCCCGCCGCGCCGGTTGACGAACATCAGCCGCCCGGAAATCGGGCTGATCCAGGACAACCTGCCGGCCTGCACACGGCCGTGCCGGTCGACGAACTCCAGGCAGGTGCCGAGCGCCATGCCGCGGAAGAAATCGGCGGTGACACGATCGAATTCCACCTGCGCGGTGGCATCCAGCATCGGCGTCAGCGGCTCGCCGACAGGCTCGGCCGGACCGGGGCTGGGGCGCAGCGCGCTCAAGGTCGGCGCAAACAGGGCCGGATCCGGCGCTCCCGCAGCCGGCACCGATGGCGTGGACAGCAGCGCGCGCTGCAGTTCCTGCAGGGCCAGCTCGGCGTCGCGTTGCGCCAGGCCGGCCAGCGCGAAAGCCTGCAGCAGCTGCGCACGCTGCGGCTCCAGCGCGGCGTCACCAGGCGCAGCACCCAGTTGCGCCAACACCGCATCGCCCAGGGCCACGGCCGCGTCCAAGGCCTGGCCGGTGCCGTCGCCACGCAACGCCACCTGTTGCACATACGGCTGCCAAACGCGGCCGAGGAAGTGCTCGACCAGCGGCGGCAGCGGCCCGCGCGCCAGGCGCTCTGCCAGCGCCTGCGCGGCAATGCTGCGTGCGGCTTCGCGGCGTTCTTCGGCGCGCTGCAATTCGCTGGCACGGCGCTCGGCGATTTCCACCCGGCGCCGATATTGTTCGTAGCTGGCGCCGAACTCGGCCTCCAGCGTCAGAAACAGCCCCGGATGCTCGTCGAAATCGCGCACCACCGTGTCGATCACCGCCTGCACCTGGCCGAGCAAGGCCTGCTCTGCCGCGGTTTCGCCGGCATTGCCATCGCAGGCGTCGACCAACAGGTTGAGCAGGCGGCGTGCGGGATGGCCGTCGCGCACGAACAGGTGGCCGTCCAGCATCGCCAGCTTGGCCATCGGCACCAGCAACTGGCCGAGCAGGCTGCGCTGCGCATCCGAAAGATGGCTCTGCACCAGGATCGCGGCGAACAACAAGGCCACCAGATCCAGCGCGTCCTCGTCGTCGGGGTTGAGGCAGGTGGTGGCCGGATCCACCCCAAGCGCGGCGGCGGCGCGCCTGACCTGCTGCCGCAGGCCACATGCCAGGCCCGAATCGGTGCCGTCGATGGCATCGAAGCCGGCCGCCGGCATGGTCTGCAGCAGCGACAGCGCCGACACCACCTCGCGCGGCGACAGCAGGCGCTGCCCGGCAGGTGCGGGCGTGTCGCCATCGGGTTCGCGTTGGCGGCGTGCATGCTGCAGCAAATGGTGCAGGCCGGCCGGCAACAGCTCGCGGCCGCTGCGCAGATGCACGTCGATCGCCTCGACGCCGGCCAACGCTCCCTGCCCGCCCGACCAGTCGGCGAAGAAGCGTGCGATCCAGTCCGGCGTCTCGGCGGCCTGCTCGCCGGCGCCTTCGTCCTGGCGCGGAATGCCGCGCCGCCGGCTGCGCGGCTGCGGCAACTCGCGCAAGCGCGCCACCTGCGCCAGCGCCTGTTCCAGCGCGCCGTAGCGCTGGCCGACGCGTTCCATCAGGTGCTGCTCGCAGACCTTGATCACCGCCAGATGCGCCTTGGGCGCCAGCGTCACCCCCTGAAAGGCCTCGTACAGGGCCACGCCCAGATGCTCCGGCCCGAACGGATTGCTGTCGCCGTCGATACGCAGCCCGCCGGCAATGAAGCCCAGATAGCGATTGAGCCGCATCAGCTCCGTGCGCCACTGGTGCTGCAGCGCGCCGGCCAGGTTGCGCACCGCCAGGCGCACCTCCAGGTCCTGCTCGGGCAGCAGGGTCAGCCCGACCGCACCGCGTCCCAGGCTGCGATCGGCCGACAACGGCCGCCCGGATTCCAGCCCCTGCCAGGCCTTGGCCAGATGCCCGCGGAAACGCGCGGTGATCGGCTCGCGCTGCTGCCGCACCGCCTGGATCGCCTCCAGGAAGTCGTTCTGGGCCGGGCCGGCATCGGCCGCCAGCTGGAACAGCGCCTCGGCCAATGTGTCCTGGAATTGGACAAAGGCATCGGCCAGCGGCACCAGCACGATCTCGCGTACCTGGTCGAGCAGCTGCGAATTGCGGCTGGGGAGCACGGGGGTGGACACGAACTGGGTCATCGGGCGGCGCGCAGGACGAACATGGAAGGGATGTCACGACCGGGCCGGCATCGGCCCGCCGCCCATGATGCGGCGGGCGTTGGGAAGGGCCCGTCTATAATTGCCCGCATCCTCGCCTCGACCCGGAATTATGCACGCACCGTATTCGCTCCAGGCGCTGGACGCGCGCCGCTCGGTCCCCTCCAAACAGCTGGGCGAACCCGGCCCGGATGAAGACACCCTGCTGCGCATGCTCACCTCGGCAGTGCGCGTGCCCGACCACGGCAAGCTGGTGCCGTTCCGTTTCTTGCGCATTAGCGGCGATGCCCGCCAGGCACTGGGCGATTTCCTGGCCGAGCGCAGCCTGGCCGCCGACCCGCTGGCGCCGCCCGCCGCGGTCGAAAAAGACCGCAACCGTTTCAACGATGCGCCGCTGGTGATCGTGGTGATCGCCGCGCTGCGCCCCGGGCACAAGGTGCCCGAGCAGGAACAGCTGCTCACCGCCGGCTGCGTATGTTTTGCGCTGCTGCAGGCCGCGCAGGCGCATGGCTTCGGCGCGCAGTGGCTGACCGCGTGGATGGCCTACGACCCGGCGGTGACCGGCTATCTGGGCCTGGAGCAGAACGAGCGCATCGCCGGTTTCATCCATATCGGCACCCCGCGCCTGCAGGTGCCAGAGCGCGAGCGCCCGGACCCGCGTGCGCTGCTGCGCGACTGGACCCCGTGACCACGCACGTCCCCATGCTTGCAGGCGCGCCGCCGTCGATCAGCCGCCCGACCCCGCTGTATCTGGTCGATGCCAGCCTGTACGTGTTCCGCGCCTGGCATTCGATCCCGGACGAATTCCAGGATGCGCAAGGCTGGCCGACCAATGCCGTGCACGGCTTTGCGCGCTTCCTGCTCGACCTGCTCGAACGCGAGGATCCGCAGCACATCACCATCGCCTTCGACGAGGCGCTGGACAGCTGTTTTCGGCATGCGATCTACCCGGCCTACAAGGGCAATCGCACGCCGGCACCGGATGCGTTGCGGCGCCAGTTCGCGCATTGCAAGGCGCTGTGCGCGGCATTGGGCCTGAGCGTGCTGGCGCACCGCGATTACGAGGCCGACGACCTGATCGGCAGCGCCTTGCACAGCGTGCGTGCGCACGGCCTGCGCGGGGTGATCGTGTCGGCCGACAAGGACCTGTCGCAGCTGCTGCTCGAACACGACGAGCAGTGGGATTACGCGCGCAACCTGCGTTGGGGCATGGGCGGGGTCAAGGCGCGCCACGGCGTGCACGCCCATCAGATCGCCGACTACCTGGCGCTGTGCGGCGATGCGATCGACAACATTCCCGGCGTCACCGGCATCGGCGCCAAATCGGCGGCGGTCCTGCTGGCGCATTTCGGCAGCCTGGATGCCTTGCTGGAGCGTATCGACGAGATCCCGTTCCTGCGCCTGCGCGGCGCGGCGCAGATGGCTGCGCGCCTGCGCGAGCAACGCGAGCACGCGCTGCTGTGGCGTCAGCTCACCACCATCGCACTTGACGCGCCGCTGGCGCTGACCGATGCCGGTTTCACGCGCGCGCCAGCCGATACCGACATGCTGGGCGGCTTGTGCGAGAGCCTGCGCTTCGGCCCGCTCACCCGGCGCCGGTTGCTGGCCGCCTGCGGCGGCGCGCCGGCACCGCGCACTCCCGTTTCCCTGGAACAAGGCCTGCATCCATGAACCGACACGACACCCCGCCCACCGTGGTCTACGAAGGCAAGTACCAGCGCATGGTCGTGCGCGGCACCTGGGAATATTCCGAACGCGTGCACGCCGGCGGCCTGGCCGCGATCATCGTGGCGGTGACCCCGGACGATGCGATGTTGTTCGTCGAACAGTTCCGCGTGCCGCTGCAGGCCCGCACCATCGAAATGCCGGCCGGCCTGGTCGGCGACGTGCATGCCGACGAGTCGATCGAGCTGTCGGCCATTCGCGAACTGGAAGAAGAAACCGGCTGGACCGCCGAGCACGCCGAAGTGCTGATGATCGGCCCGACCTCGGCCGGCGCCAGCAGCGAGAAGATCGCCTTCGTCCGCGCCACCGGCCTGCGCAAGGTCGGCGCCGGCGGCGGCGATGCCAGCGAAGACATCACCGTGCACGAGATCCCGCGCACGCAGGTCGGCGCCTGGCTGGTGCAGAAGATGGCCGAGGGCTATCAGATGGATCCCAAGCTGTGGGCCGGGCTGTATCTGGTCGATCACGCACTGGACGGCACCCCGCGTGGCTGAAGCGACCGCTGCCCGCCTGCTCGGTGCCGACGATCCCGCGCCGTTCAGCGTGCACAACCCGCAGGCCGCCTCGCCGTGGCTGCTGATCGCCGACCACGCCGGTCAGCGCGTGCCGGCGCGGCTGGCCAATCTGGGCCTGCCGCAGCAGGAACTGGACCGCCATATCGGCTGGGATATCGGCATTGCCGAGGTCACCCGCCTGCTGGCCGATGCGCTGGATGCGGTCGCCATCGCGCAGACCTATTCGCGCCTGGTGATCGACTGCAATCGCCCGCATGGTTCGGCCACGCTGATGCCCGAGGTCAGCGACGGCACCCCGGTTCCGGGCAACCTGCAGCTGTCGGCCGACGATCGGCAGCAGCGCATCGATGCGATCTTTGCGCCATACCACGCGCGCATTGCGGCGGAACTGGATGCACGCGCACAGCGCGGGCAACCCACCGTGCTGGTGTCGATGCACAGCTTCACGCCGATCATGGCCGGCAATGCACGGCCCTGGCATGCCGGCGTGCTGTACAACCGCGACACGCGGCTGGCGCACCGCCTGCTGCAGGCCTTGCGCGACGAGCCGGATCTGGTGGTTGGCGACAACCAGCCCTACGCGGTCAGCGACACCAGCGACTATGCGATTCCGGTCTACGGCGAAGGCCGCGGACTGCTGCATGTAGAGCTGGAACTGCGCCAGGATTTGATCGCCGATGCCGCTGGGCAACAGGCGTGGGCGCAGCGCCTGGCACGCATCCTGCTGCCGCTGGCGCAGGCGCTGCTGCCGCACTGACTCCTACGGAGCATGCGGCGGCCGCGCTGATCCGCAGCCTCGGTGACGACGGTTGCCTCGTAGGAGCGCACCCGGGCGCGACAGGCCGTCCCGTTACCCTACGTCGCGCCCGGGTGCGCTCCTACCGCTGGCGCGCGAGCGCTGCTGCAGCTTCCCGTGCACGCTCGCGGTTGCGCTCAGGCGAACCCGTCGGTGGCGCGCACCAGCGCATCGACATTTTCCGGCTCGAAGGCCGAATGCCCCGATGCCGGGCTGATCTGCAGCTGTGCCTTCGGCCAGACCTTGTGCAGGTCCCAGGCGCTTTGCAGCGGGCACACCACGTCGTAACGGCCGTGCACGATCACGCCGGGGATGTCGGCGATGCGGTGCGCGTCGCGCAGCAGCTGGTCTTCGACCTCGAAGAAACCGCCGTTGACGAAGTAGTGGTTCTCGATGCGCGCGAACGCCAGGGCGAAGTGCGCGTCCTCGTGTCCGGTGACGAAGTCGGCGTCCACATGCAGGAAGCTGGTGGCACCTTCCCACACGCTCCACGCCTTGGCCGCGGCCAGACGCGTGGCTTCGTCGTCGCTGGTCAGGCGGCGATGGAAGGCGGAGATCAGATCGGCGCGCTCCACCACTGGAATCGCGTTGACGTAATGCTCCCAGGCATCCGGGAACAGCCGGCTGGCGCCCTGCTGATAGAACCATTCCAGCTCGAAACGGCGCAGCAGGAAGATGCCGCGCAGCACCAGCTCGGTGACCTGCTGCGGATGGGTCTGCGCATAGGCCAGCGCCAGGGTCGAACCCCAGCTGCCACCGAACACCTGCCAGCGTGCGATGCCCAGGTGTTCGCGCAGGCGCTCGATGTCGGCAACCAGGTCCCAGGTGGTGTTGTTCACCAGATCGGCATGCGGGGTGGAGCGGCCCGCGCCGCGCTGGTCGAACAGCACGATGCGGTACTTGGCCGGGTCATGGAAGCGCCGCATCTTGTCGTTGCAACCGCCGCCGGGGCCGCCGTGCAGCATCACCACCGGCTTGCCCTGCGGATTGCCGCACTGCTCGAAATACAGGGTATGGCGGTCGTCGACCTGGAGGGTGCCGTGGTCGTACGGCGTGATCTCGGGATAGAGCGTGCGCATGCGTCGGTCCTGCGGGAAACCGCTAGTGTATCGGCACCCGGTCTGCACACGCGGGCGCCCCATGCGATCGAGCCAGGGCGGGCGCACGGCGAAGCGCGAGGGCGTGGAGCGACGGAGCCAGGCTCCTGCACGCAGCGCCGGAAGGGCACGGTCGGTGCCCGGAAGCGGCATGTCCTGTTTCAGCTCCGAGCGCGCCGTCCCCCCTCCACCTGGCGACCGCTCCGTGGCCGGCCGCGCTAGCCCGCAGCGGGCGACCAGCGCCCCGACGTCACCCGGTCACGCTGCTCCAGGTCCTGATGCGTGGCCACCGCGTCGAAGCCACGCGCCTGCAGCAGCCCGGCCACCGCCGCGCCCTGGTCCCAGCCGTGTTCGAGCAGCAGCCAGCCGCCCTGCAGCAGATGCGCAGGCGCATCGGCGACGATCAGGCGGATGTCGTCCAGGCCATCGGGGCCGGAAGCCAGCGCACTGGCCGGCTCGTAGCGCAGGTCGCCTTCGCCCAGATGCGGATCCTGCGCGGCGATATACGGCGGGTTGCTGGCGATCAGGTCGAAGCGTTCGCCGGCCAGCGGCGCGAACCAGTTGCCCTGCCGGCATTCGACATTGCGCAAGCGGTGGCTGTCGGCATTGCGCCGGGCAACCGCCAGCGCCGCCGCGCTGGCATCGGTGGCGATCACCTGTGCCTGCGGCCGCTCGCTGGCGATGGCCAGCGCGATCGCGCCACTGCCGGTGCCCAGATCGGCAACGCGGCGGCCTGGCCGGGCATCCAGTCGCTCAAGTGCCAGCTCGACCAGCACCTCGGTGTCGGCGCGCGGGATCAGCGTGGCAGTGGAGACCGCCAGATCCAGCGTCCAGAACCCACGCGTGCCGGTCAGGTAGGCCACCGGTTCGCCGGCCTGGCGCCGCTGCACCAATGCCGCGAATGCCTGCGCGACAGACGGCTCGACCGGATCGCGGCCATGCGCGAACAGCCAGGCGCGGTCGCGGCCCAGCGCGTGCAGCAGCAGCGGCTCGGCATCACTGCGCACGATCCGCTCGACCGCACGCCGCAGCAGCTGCTCGGCGGCAAGACCGGCTGGGTCCTCACTCATACGGATCATTCACTCATGCGCAACATCGGCTGACCATTATCGGAGATGGAATCGGCCCCTGCAGCGGCAGACGCCGTCTGCAAACTTGATAGCCACAGCCTATCTATACAATTCCATCAATCGATTTGAGAAATCTATCGATCCTACCTACCATGGCGACTGTTCCATCCCCCGCCCCCTTCATCGCACGAGGAAACTCAATGTCTCTTATCAACACTCAGGTCCAGCCGTTCAAGGCGAATGCGTACCACAACGGCAACTTCATCGAAGTCACCGAGGCCAGCCTGAAGGGCAAGTGGTCGGTGCTGATCTTCATGCCGGCCGCCTTCACCTTCAACTGCCCGACCGAAGTGGAAGACGCCGCCGACAACTATGCCGCGTTCCAGAAGGCAGGCGCCGAGGTCTACATCGTCACCACCGATACGCACTTCTCGCACAAGGTGTGGCATGAAACCTCGCCGGCCGTGGGCAAGGCGCAGTTCCCGCTGATCGGCGATCCGACCCACAAGCTGACCCGTGCGTTCGGCGTGCACATCGAAGAAGAAGGCCTGGCCCTGCGCGGCACCTTCATCATCAACCCGGACGGCGTCATCAAGACCCTCGAGATCCACGACAACGCGATCGCCCGCGACGTCACCGAGACGCTGCGTAAGCTGACTGCTGCCCAGTTCGTCGCCAACAACCCTGGCCAGGTCTGCCCGGCCAAGTGGAAGGAAGGCGCCAAGACCCTGGCTCCGTCGCTGGACCTGGTCGGCAAGATCTAAACCGACTGACACCTCCGGCCTGTGGTTGAGGCCGGAGCATCTCCGGCCCAGCACTGGGCCGGGGGTGAACCGGAGCCGGTGCCGGGCTGCCCGCCAGCCATCGCCAGCACGCATTCCCGACATCGCGCCGGCTGCGGTTCATCCCCTTCCTCCCCGGCGACCTGCCTCAGCGCAGCGACGCCACGCCCTCCCCTTGCCCATTCCCAGGAGTTCTCCATGTTGGATGCCAACCTCAAGACCCAGCTGACCGCCTACCTGGAACGGGTTACCCGTCCGATCCAGATCAATGCCTCGATCGACGACAGCGCCGGCTCGCGCGAAATGCTCGACCTGCTGGAGGATCTGGTGCTGCTGTCGGACAAGATCAGCCTGGACATCCACCGCGATGACAACCAGCGCAAGCCCTCGTTCGCGCTGACCACGCCGGGCCAGGACATCTCGCTGCGCTTTGCCGGCCTGCCGATGGGCCATGAGTTCACCTCGCTGGTGCTGGCGCTGCTGCAGGTGGGCGGCCACCCGTCCAAGGCTGCCGCCGAGCTGATCGAGCAGGTGCAGCACCTGGATGGCGACTACCAGTTCGAAACCTATTTCTCGCTGTCGTGCCAGAACTGCCCGGACGTGGTGCAGGCGCTGAATCTTGCCGCCGTGCTCAACCCGCGCATCAAGCACGTGGCCATCGACGGTGCGTGGTTCCAGGACGAGGTCGAAACCCGCCAGATCATGTCGGTGCCCACCGTCTACTTGAACGGCGAGTTGTTCGACCAGGGCCGCATGACGCTGGAGCAGATCGTCGCCAAGCTCGACACCAACGCGGCCAAGCGCGACGCCGCCAAGATCGCCGCCAAGGACGCCTTCGAGGTGCTGGTGGTCGGCGGTGGCCCGGCCGGCTCGGCAGCGGCCGTCTACGCCGCGCGCAAGGGCATCCGCACCGGCGTGGCCGCCGAGCGTTTCGGTGGTCAGGTGCTGGACACCATGTCGATCGAAAACTTCATCTCGGTGCCGGAAACCGAAGGCCCGAAGATGGCCGCCGCGCTCGAGCAGCATGTGCGCCAGTACGACGTGGACATCATGAACCTGCAGCGCGCCGAGCAGCTGATTCCGGCCGGTGCCGATGGCCTGATCGAGATCAAGCTGGCCAATGGCGCCTCGCTCAAGAGCAAGACCGTGATCCTGTCCACCGGCGCGCGCTGGAGGCAGATGAACGTGCCGGGCGAAGACCAGTACAAGAACAAGGGCGTGGCCTATTGCCCGCACTGCGACGGCCCGCTGTTCAAGGGCAAGCGCGTGGCGGTGATCGGCGGCGGCAATTCGGGCGTCGAGGCGGCGATCGACCTGGCCGGTATCGTGGCGCATGTCACGCTGGTGGAGTTCGACGACAAGCTGCGCGCCGACGAAGTGCTGCAACGCAAGCTGCGCAGCCTGCACAACGTGCGCACCATCACCAGCGCGCAGACCACCGAAGTGCTGGGCGATGGTCAGAAGGTCACCGGCC
The DNA here is from genome assembly GCF_056725185.1 of Xanthomonas sp. NCPPB 3218. Classification (NCBI taxonomy): domain Bacteria; kingdom Pseudomonadati; phylum Pseudomonadota; class Gammaproteobacteria; order Lysobacterales; family Lysobacteraceae; genus Xanthomonas; species Xanthomonas sp. NCPPB 3218. Next base: position 1,081,596 of record NZ_CM161516.1, on the reverse strand, counting down.
TGGTCTACAAGGATCGCACCGGCGGCGACATCCAGCACGTGGATCTGGAAGGCGTGTTCGTGCAGATCGGTCTGCTGCCCAACACCGAATTCCTCAAGGGCTCGGTGGCGTTGTCGCCACGCGGCGAAATCATCGTCGACGACCGAGGCCAGACCAATGTTCCGGGCGTATTCGCTGCCGGCGACGCCACCACGGTGCCGTACAAGCAGATCGTGATCGCGATGGGCGAAGGTTCCAAGGCTGCGTTGAGCGCGTTCGATTACCTGATCCGCTCCAGTGCACCGGTCAGCGCCGACAACGTCGCCCAGGCAGCATAAGCGCACTCAAGCCAGCGCCCGGCCAGCCCGGGCGCTAAGCTCCAGTCGTACCCCGTCACCGCAATGAGGGCTGCTGCACATGAATCTGCGTGACCTGAAATATCTGGTCGCCCTGGCCGACCACAAGCATTTCGGCCGTGCTGCGACGGCCTGCTTCGTCAGTCAACCGACGCTGTCCACACAGATCAAGAAACTCGAAGACGAGCTTGGCGTGCCGCTGGTGGAACGTGCGCCGCGCAAGGTGATGCTGACCCCGGCCGGCCGCGAAGCGGCGATGCGCGCGCGCGGCATCGTGGCCGAAGTGGAACAGATGAAGGAAGCCGCGCGGCGCAGCCAGGATCCGGAAGCCGGCACCGTGCGGCTGGGCATCTTTCCCACCCTGGCGCCGTATCTGTTGCCGCATGTGGTGCCGCGGATCCGCGAGCGATTCCCGCGCCTGGAACTGCTGCTGATCGAGGAAAAAAGCGATCAGCTGGTGCACCAGCTGCGCGAAGGCCGGCTGGATGCGGCGCTGCTCGCACTGCCGTTGCAGGATGAGCAACTGCATGCCGAATTCCTGTTCGAGGAACCCTTCGTGCTGGCCGTGCCGGAAGGCCATCCGCTGTCGCGCCACGACAGCATGACGCTGGACGATCTGTCCGAGCAGCGGCTGTTGCTGCTGGAAGATGGCCACTGCCTGCGTGAGCAGGCGCTGGATGTCTGCCATCTTGCCGGCGCCCTGGAAAAATCCGAATTCCAGGCCACCAGCCTGGAGACGCTGCGCCAGATGGTGGCTGCCAATGTCGGTGTGACCTTGCTGCCGCTGCTGGCGGTCAAGCCACCGGTCGCGCGCTCGGAGAACATCCGCCTGATCCGTTTCCGCGAAGACAAGCAGCCCAGCCGCCGCATCGCCATGGCCTGGCGCCGCAGCTCGGCCATGACCGCGTTCCTGGAGCAGCTGGCGCAGTTGTTCAAGGAGTTGCCGGAGAGCCTGTTCACGCTGGACCAGCCGGCGACCGGGCCTAAGGCGGTTGCGGCCTGAGGAATCGGGAATCGGGAATCGGGAATCGGGAAATCGTTTCATGGCTGCGGTTGCTTGGCGGAATGTTTTTTCACCTGTTCTCGGACATAAGCGACGCGCAAGCGTCGTTTTTTGTTTGGCGGGTGGTTATGGCGCGATGTCTCTGGAAGCACCTGGCGGTTGTGGTGTCATTGGCACGTGGTGGACTCGGGCGGGAAACTTCAAGTCAGCCACTTGTCGCTGAGTGAAGGCGCGCACCTGAGCGCTGCAACACTGCCGTGCTTGCGTGGTTCTATGGCCACGGCCCGCAGCTGGTAGTGCCGCGCCTGCATTGCCCGACCCAGCCGGGGCACTGCGCCATCTCGCCATGCATTGCGATCGGGCAGCGGCGCCCTCATCTGGGCAGTGAGGCTTGCCATGTTGGCGAGCCGTCATCGTCAAGGAGATTGCCATGACTTCGCAGCACCACAGCGGCTTGCCGCCGTCCATCCTGGTTTCCAGCCACGACCTCGCCCGGCTCGAGGCCCTGCTCGATTCCCCCGCTTTCAACAAGCACCCGGCCGCCACCGCGCTGAGTGACGAACTGGGCCGCGCACGCGTCGTGCCGCCCGACCAGATTCCCGGCGATGTCGTCACCATGCACTCCCGCATCGATTGCGAAGATGAGCTGCATGGCGAACGACATACGCTCACGCTTGTGTATCCGCACGAGGCCGATGTGCAGCACGGCCGCATCTCGGTGCTGGCGCCGGTCGGCAGTGCGCTGCTCGGCCTGTCGGTCGGTCAGAGCATCGACTGGCGTACGCCCGACGGGCGCGACCTGCGTCTGCGTGTCAGCGCCGTGCACGATCAACATGCCCTGGCCGGCGCCTGACTTCACACGCCAGGCGCGCTACCGTAGCGCGCTGCGCCCTATCCACGACCCGTTCCACGATTCGAGAGAACCCGCATGACTGCTCCCTCCAAGCTTGCCCAGTTGCGTGACCTGTCCGTCGTCGTTGCCGACACCGGCGACTACGACGCCATCAAGCGCCTGAAGCCGGTCGACTGCACCACCAATCCCACCCTGGTCAAAAAGGCATTGGATCTGCCGGTGTATGCCGACCTGATCGAGCGCGAACTGGCCTGGGGCCGCGAACACGGCAGCGAAGACCGCACCAGCACCGTCAACGAAGTGGCCGACCGCCTCACTATCGGCGTCGGCGTCAGGCTGGCCGAGCTGGTCCCTGGCCGCGTCTCCACCGAGGTCGATGCCGACCTGGCGCACGACACCGAGGCGACCATCGCCAAGGCGCGCAAGTTCATCGCGATGTACGCCGAGCGTGGCGTGTCCAAGGACAAGATCCTGATCAAGATCGCGGCCACCTGGGAAGGCATCGAGGCTGCGCGCCAGCTGCAGCGCGAAGGCATCGACTGCAATCTGACCCTGATCTTCAACCGCTCGCAGGCGCTGGCCTGTGCGGAAGCGGGCGTGTTCCTGATCTCGCCATTCGTCGGCCGGATCCTGGACTACTACGTCGCCCAGGGGCAGACCCCGGCCAGCATCGACGAAGACCCGGGCGTGGTGTTCGTGCGCACGGTCTACAACGAGTTCAAGCAGCGCGGCTCGTCCACCGTGGTGATGGGCGCCTCGTTCCGCTCCACCGCGCAGATCGAAGCCCTGGCCGGTTGCGACCGGCTGACCATCTCACCGGAGCTGCTGGAAAAGCTCGACGCCGAACACGGCGAACTGCCGCGCAAGCTCTCGCCTGCGCAGGCCGACAACGCGCAGATCACCCCGATCGACAGCGACAGCTTCGCCACCGATCTGGCAGCCGACCCGATGGCCACCGAAAAGCTGGCCAGCGGCATCGACGCCTTCGCCAAGGATCTGCAGGCACTGCGCAAGACCATCACCGACAAGCTCGCCGGCTGATCGCAGCGCCGCCGTTCGCAGTACCAACGCCTGCAGCCTGGTGGCTGTGGGCGTTTTGGTTTTTGCAGTCTGACTGCGCAGCACGCTGCAGTCACGACGCGTAAGGCAAGGCCCTCGCGATGCTGGCATTGGAAACTGCGGCCGGCCTGGGCCGCCGTACTTTCCAGTCACCGTCGAGCTTGTGGGCGCATCGATGCCTGCGCAGCCGCCGCCGAGCTGCCATGCGCGCGTCTTGGCCTGAGCGGCGCGCGGATCTGCGTCGCTCTCCACGCGCCGCTTACACCCGCGCAAGCCGCACTGCCTAGAATCCGGGTTCCTCAACTGGCGTAGCGGACAATGGCAAACATTGCAGTGGTGATGGTCGACGGCGTGGCCGATTGGGAGATTGGCGTTGTCCTGCCGGCGGCGCGCGAATGGTTCGGCGACCAGGTCGCCATCGCCAGCATCGATGGTCAGCCGGTGCAGTCGATCGGCGGGCTGCGCATCACCCCGGACTTCGCCCTCTCCGATCTGGCGCCGCTGGATGCCGATCTCTGGATCCTGCCCGGCAGCGAGCGTTGGCAGGCCGGCGAAATCCCCGGCCTGAGCGGCCTGCTGGTCGAGCGCGTGCAGCACCAGCGCCCGGTCGCGGCGATCTGCGGCGCCACCATCGCCCTGGCCTATGCCGGCCTGCTCGACCAGCGCGCACACACCAGCAACGCGCTGGCCTTCCTGCAGGAACACGTGGTGCCGTATGCCGGTGCTGCGCAATACCGGCACGAAAAGGTGGTGACCGCCGATGGCGTGATCACCGCACCCGGCACCAGCCCGGTCGGCTTCGCGCTTGCCTGCATGCGACTGCTGCATCCGGAACGCACCGACATGCTCGCCCAGCTGCGCGGCATGTTCGCCGGCGAGTTCGTCTGATCCGGCGGATTCAGGCACGCCTGGCGCATTGGCTGCACTGACTGGATGCAGTGGGTCGCCGCACCGATCCATCACACCGATTGACTGTCGGGATTGACCGCAATGATGCGCTGGGCCGGTTCGCCGCTCGGCCACCCGCGGCGGTGCCGGCGCGTGGTGTGCACGCCGCAAAAAAAGATGGCCACGCCGTCTCCGGCGTAGCCATTCAAGTTGCCTGGCATGCACTCCCATGCGCTGCCTGATCGTGATGACGCTGCCGGTCACTGTTGGCCATCGGCACGCCGCCACGATCACGTGGATGACAGCGCTTCAATCCGGCCCGCCTTTCCGTCAGGCATCCAGCCCGATCGGGCAGCTCACTCCCGTTCCGCCAAGCCCGCAATAGCCATTGGGATGCTTGGCGAGATATTGCTGGTGATCGTCTTCGGCGTAGTAGAACGTGGGCGCCGGGAAACGGATCTCCGTGGTGATCGCGCCATACCCGGCGGCGTCTAGTTGCTGCTGGTACGCATCGCGGCTGGCAAGCGCGGCGTCGTATTGCGCCTGTGTCGTGCAATAGATCGCCGAGCGGTATTGCGTGCCGACGTCGTTGCCCTGCTGCATGCCCTGGGTGGGGTCGTGGCTTTCCCAGAACGTGCGCAGCAACTGTGCGAACGACACCGCCGCTTCGTCGTACACCACCAACACCGCTTCGGTATGGCCGGTCTGCCCGGAACACACTTCGCCGTAGGTGGCGTTGGGTGTCTCGCCGCCGGCGTAACCCACCGCCGTGGTGTACACCCCTGGCAGGTTCCAGAACTTGCGTTCTGCGCCCCAGAAGCAGCCGAGCCCGAACTGCACCTGGGCCAGGCCGGTGAACTCCCCGCGCAACGGATGGCCGTTGATCAGGTGGGTGTTGTGGAGCGGTAGTGCCTGCGCGCGTCCGGGCAAGGCCTCGCCCGGACGTGGCATGCGTTGTTTGAAAGCGCCGATTCCCAGCATGGTGCAACTCCGCAATCGTGAGGATTGCCTGCTGGATGGCGCCGGCCGTAGCGGCTTTCAAGCCACTACGGCCAATGCGGCGTTACTTCCTGGTCACCGAGGCGGTGGCGGTGTCCACTTCCGGCATCGCCGAGCTGTGGTGATTGATGATCAGCCACTTGCCGTCGCGCTTCTCGTACACGAAGGTGTAGCGCGCCTGCACGTCGGTTTTCTTGCCGTCCTTGTCGGTCAGCGTGAAGGTGTAGACGCCGGCATCCACCGCGCTGTCGTCATCGAGCACACGCACGGTGCGGTAGTTGACGACGCCCTGCGGCTTCTTGGTCAGGAACATCTCGAAGTATTTTTCGATCTGCTCGCGCGAGGCGCGGACCTCGTTGGACACGGTCGGCAGCAGCACACCATCCGGGGCATACAGATCGGCCACCTTGTCCGGATTGCCGGTAGCCAGTGCCGCGTTCCAGGTGTCGAACAGCGCGGCGACTTCGCGTTCTTCGCCGCCGGCCGGCAACGTGGCCTTGTCGGTGTAGTGCATCACGCCGCCAGCCAGCGCCGGGGTGGCAGCCAGAGCCAGAACCAGAGAGAACAGAGTGCGACGCATGGGAAATCTCCGTGTGGTTGAGGGGGTTGCCGCATCGGGCGAGCTCAGTATCGAAACCAAGCGGCCCCAACAATTCTGCCGACTGGCATATACTCGAATATGCTGATCGGCCTAGAGCGAACTCATGGAAACCCCTACCAATGCTGGCGATTGGCGCCTGACGCTACGCCGCGAAGCATCCGACAGCGCACGCTGGCAGGCGCTCTGGGAGGTCGCGGTGGCGCTGCGTCAGGCACAGACGCCGGAACAGGCCTGCGACGCGGTACTGGGCCGGGTGCTGCTGTTGCTGGGCCTGGAACATGGCGCGGTGCTGGCACAGCGCGGGCCACGCGCGCAGGTGCTGGCCAGCCGCGGCCGCGCATTGCCGCCAGGTGCCAGCGCAGCCGGCGACAGCCATGAAGCGGCCTGGCTGATGCCACCGCGCCCGGCCGATATCCGCGAGGCCAAGGTGCCGATCCAGGCGCTGGGCAGCACCCTGGGCATGCTGTGCGTGGCCTGGAACGACACCCGTCCCGCCCCCGGCAACGACGATGTGCAGGCGCTGCAGGCCTTCGCACTGCTGCTGCCGGCGATGGTGGCCGAACCGGCCAAACCGCTCGCCACGCGTCGGCGCAAGCCGGTGCAGGACGACCGCCTGGCCGCGCTCAGCAAGCGCGAGAAACAGGTGCTGTCCCTGCTGCCGCGCGGCCTCACCAATGCGACGCTGGCAGCTGAACTGGGGATTTCTCCCGGCACGGTCAAAGTGCATGTGGAGCGAATCCTGCAGAAACTTGAGGTAAAAGATCGCACCCAGGCCGCGGTGTACGCGGTCCAAGCCGGACTCGCGCTATGAATGCAATGGCGGTGCGTTGGAACGATTGGCCGATCACCCGCAAGAGCCTGGCGGTGGTGACCCTGCCCCTGCTGCTGCTGGCGGTGGCCTTGATGGCGATCTACAGCGTGGAGCGGCAGAACATCGCCGCCGAAAACGATGTGCGGCAGACGCTGGAGGTGTTGAGCGATCTGTACGAAGCACACGCGCTATTGGCCGAAACCGCGGCCGGCGTGCGCGGGTATCGGCTGGTGCGCCGCGATGAATTCCTCACCCCGTACCGCGATGCCGAGCCGCGCCTGCAACGGGTGGCCGAACGGCTGTCACAACGCATCACCGACCCGGGGCAGGCGCAGCGGTTTGCGCGCATCAAACCGTTGTTTGCGGAAAAAATGCAGGGGTGGCGCCGGTTGCTGGCACCGGATCTGAGCCGCGAAGAAGAGATCCGCCAGCTGTGGGACGGCAAGTACAAGCTCGACATCCTGCGTGCCGAACTGCGCGAACTGCGCAATTACGAAACCGCGCAATTGCAGCTACGTACCGCCAAGGCGCAGGGGCTGCGCCAGCGCAATCTCATCATCACTTTAAGTGCGGCGATGCTGGGCGGCCTGGGCGCGGTGTTCGCGGTGGCGTGGTTCGCCTCGGCACTGTCCGGACGCCTGCGCACGCTGGCCGCCAATGCCGACCGGCTGGGCGAAGGCTTGCCGCTGGCGCCGCAACCGCGCGCCGGCGACGAGCTGGGCCAGGTCGGCCAGCGCCTGGCGCAGGCCAGCGAACTGCTCGCCGCACGTGCCGCCGAAGCGCAACTGGCACGGCGCGAGGCAGAAACCGCCAACCGCGCAAAGACCGAATTCCTGTCGCGCAGCAGCCACGAATTGCGCACGCCGCTCAATGCGATCCTGGGCTATGCGCAGGTGCTGGAAATGGATCTGCCCGAGCCCGGGCATCGCCGTCATCTGCAGCATATTCTCGGCGCCGGCCGGCACCTGCTGGGGCTGATCACCGAGCTGCTGGACATCGCGCGGATCGAAGCCGACCAACTGGATCTGAGCCCGGAGCCGGTCTCGGTGCGCGCTGCCGTCCACGAGGCCTTGGGCCTGATCGCACCGGACGCGGACAAGCACGGCATCGCGCTGCAGCCGGCTGCCATCGACGGGCCGTGGACGGTGCGCGCCGATGCGCAGCGACTGCGCCAGGTATTGCTCAACCTGCTGTCGAACGCGGTCAAGTTCAATCGCACCGGCGGCCAGGTGCAGGTGAGCGCGCGACCGGATGGCGAGCAGGTGCGCATCACGGTCGCCGACCAGGGCGCGGGCCTGACGCCGGCACAGATCGAGCGGCTGTTCACGCCGTTCGAGCGGCTGGGTGCCGAGCGCTCGGCGGTGGAAGGCACCGGCCTGGGCCTGGCACTGAGCAAGCGGCTGATCGAGGCGATGGGCGGGCGCATCGGCGTGGACAGCAGCCGCGATGGCGCGCGCTTCTGGATCTCGCTGCCGCAGGGCGAACCGCAACGCAGCGAGCCGGCGCGCGCCATCGTGCCGCCGAGTAACGCGGGCACGGGCGTGTGCCGGCTGCTGAGCATCGAAGACAACCCGTCCAACCAGGCCCTGATCCGCACCCTCAGCGAACGCCGCCCGCAATGGCAGCTGCTGGAAGCGGCCAGCCTGGCGCAGGCGCGCGCGCTGCTGCAGCACGGCGTGCCGGACCTGATCCTGCTGGACCTGCATCTGAGCGACGGCAACGGCGAAGAACTGCTGCGCGAGCTGCAGGCGCAACCGGGCACCGTCGGCGTGCCGGTGGTGGTGATCAGTGCCGATGCCACCACCGCCACCCTGGCGCGCGTCGGCAATCAGGGCGTGCGCGCGTATCTGACCAAGCCGCTCGATGTGGCGGAATTCTTCACTGTGATCGACGGGCTGCTGGCATGACACGCGACGAAATCCTGGGTTCCCGCATCCTCATCGTCGACGACGAGCCGGCCAATGTGCGGCTGCTCGAAGACCTGCTGCAGCGCGAAGGCTTCCAGCAGGTCATCGCCACCACCGACCCATTGCGGGTGATGGGGCTGGTGTCGGCATTCGCGCCGGACCTGATCCTGCTGGATCTGAAGATGCCGGAACTCGACGGCTATGCACTACTGGAACAACTGGCGCGGCTGTCCGATCCCGGCCACTTCCTGCCGGTAATCGTGCTCACCGCCGACCCCAGCCGCAGCGCGCGCCATCGCGCCCTGGGCCTGGGCGCCAAGGACTTCCTGACCAAGCCGCTGGACACCTTCGAGGTCGCGCTGCGGGTCTGGAACGTGGCCGAAACCACGGTGCTGTTCAAACGCCTGCGGGCGCTGGCCGCACCGGATGCGGCGCCGCCAGGGTGGCGCCAGCCGGAATGACGCGCGCACATCGTAGGAGCGCACCCGGGCGCGACCGGGGCTGTGCCGATAACACCAGCGTAGGAGCGCACCCGGGCGCGACGTGGCTGTGCCGATGAACGCCACGTCGCGCCCGGGTGCGCTCCTACGACGGGCGCTGCGCTACAGCGCGCGGGTGACCTCGCCGCACAGGCCGATCTCTGCCAGTACCGCCTGTGCCTGGCTCAGGTGCAGGTCGGCCACGCAGACCTGCAGCACGCCGAAGGCAGGCAGTTCCCCGGCACCGCCCAAGAGCGACTCGCCAAACACGAAAGCGGTGATGCCGGCATCCTCCAGCGCGTGCTTGGCCAGATGCGCGTCGATGATGTGACTGGCGCGATACGCGATCTGCATGTCAGCCGCGCTCCAGGCGTTCGCGCGCGGCGTCCTGCTTCCACTCGCGCAGTGCCGGCAATGCATCCAGTGCGGCCAGGTAATCGCCGGCAGCCTCGAACAACGGCACGCCGTAGCTGGCAAAACGCAGCGCGACCGGGGCGAACATCGCATCGACGATGCCGAAGTCGCCGCACAGGAACTGCCCGGCATGGCCATGCTCGGCGCGCAGGCTGGCCCACAGCGCCTGGATGCGGGTGATGTCGCGCTCGGCGGCCGCGTCCCAGCGGGCCGGGCCAGGCGCGCGGGCCAGGTTCATCGGCAGCTGGGTGCGCAAGTCCACAAAGCCCGAGTGCATTTCCGCCGCCGCCGCGCGGGCCTGCGCCCGCACGGACAGCTCGGCCGGCCAGCCGCGGCCATCCAGCCAGCGTTCGTTGACGTATTCGCAGATCGCCAGCGAATCCCAGACATGCAGGGTGTCGTCCCACAGCACCGGCACCTTGCGGGTGGGCGAATAACCGGCGATGCGGGCCTGGAATTGCGGCGTATCCAGCGGCAGCGCGATCTCTTCGAACGGTACCTGGAAATGCCGCAGCAGCAGCCACGGGCGCAGCGACCAGGAGGACAGGGTCTTGTCGCCGATCACCAGGCGGGGCAAAGGCATGCGTGGGGCACTCCGAAGGATCGCCGCAGCGTACGCGCCGGCGGCGGTGCCGGCCAGCCCGCCGTGCCGCCTGCCGATGGCAGCCGGCCTGGCTGCGGCCAGCCATGCAGGCCCCGGCAGCAAGGCGCTTGCGCGCAGGACCACCGCGCGCAGGTGGCGCGCGATGGCCGGCCCCGACACGCCGCCTACCCCTAACCGGTGCCACCGCCTAAACTTGCGGTTTACCTATTGCTGATGCGCGCATGTCCGAGACCCTAGCCACCGACGCCACCGCCCCGGCGGAGAAGAAAGACTTCATCCGCCAGATCGTCCGCGAGGATCTGGCCAGCGGCAAGCACACGGTCATCCGCACCCGCTTCCCGCCCGAGCCCAACGGCTATCTGCATATTGGCCACGCCAAGGCGATCTGCCTGGATTTCGGCCTGGCCGCCGAGTTCGGCGGGCTGTGCAATCTGCGCCTGGACGACACCAACCCGGCCAAGGAAGACCCCGAGTTCGTGGTCGCCATCCAGGACGACGTGCGCTGGCTGGGGTTCGAGTGGGCGCAGCTGCGCCATGCATCGGATTATTTCCAGGTGTATTACCTGGCCGCGGAAAAACTGATCCGCGACGGCCATGCCTTCGTCTGCGACCTGTCCGCCGAGCAGGTGCGCGAATACCGCGGCACGCTGACCGAGCCCGGCCGCAATTCGCCGTTCCGCGAGCGCAGCGTCGAGGAAAACCTGGATTTGTTCCGGCGCATGCGTGCCGGCGAGTTCCCCGATGGCGCACGCACCCTGCGCGCCAGGATCGACATGGCCAGCGGCAACATCAACCTGCGCGACCCGGCGCTGTACCGCATCAAGCACGTCGAGCATCAGAACACCGGCAATGCGTGGCCGATCTATCCGATGTACGACTTCGCGCATTCGCTGGGCGATGCGGTGGAAGGCATCACCCATTCGCTGTGCACGCTGGAATTCGAAGACCACCGCCCGCTCTACGACTGGTGCGTGGACAAGGTGGACCTGGCCGCGCATCCGGAGCTGCTGCAGCCGCTGCTGGACAAGGGCCTGCCGCGCGAGGCCGCCAAGCCGCGCCAGATCGAGTTCTCGCGCCTGAACATCAACTACACGGTGATGAGCAAGCGCAAGCTCACCGCGCTGGTGGAAGAACAGCTGGTGGACGGCTGGGACGACCCGCGCATGTACACGCTGCAGGGCCTGCGCCGGCGCGGCTATACGCCGGCGGCGATGCGCCTGTTCGTGGATCGTGTGGGGATCAGCAAGCAGAACTCGCTGATCGATTTCTCGGTGCTGGAAGGCTGCCTGCGCGAGGACCTGGATGCGGCCGCGCCGCGCCGCATGGCCGTGGTCGACCCGCTCAAGCTGGTGCTGACCAATCTGCCGGAAGGCCACAACGAGACGCTGAGCTTCTCCAACCATCCCAAGGACGAGAGCTTCGGCACGCGCGAGGTGCCGTTCTCACGCGAGCTGTGGATCGAGCGCGAGGATTTTGCCGAAGTCCCGCCCAAGGGCTGGAAGCGCCTGGTGCCCGGCGGCGAGATCCGCCTGCGCGGCGCCGGCATTGCGCGCGTGGACGAGGTGATCAAGAACGACGCAGGCGAGATCGTCGAGCTGCGTGGCTGGCTGGACCCGGAGTCGCGTCCGGGCATGGAAGGCGCCAACCGCAAGGTCAAGGGCACCATCCATTGGGTCAGCGCCGCGCATGCGGTGGAAGCGGAAATACGCCTGTACGACCGCCTGTTCTCGGTGGAAAAGCCCGATGACGAGTCCGAGGGCAAGACCTACCGCGACCATCTCAACCCCGAGTCCAAGCGCAGCGTGCGCGGCTATGTGGAGCCGAGCGCGGCACAGGCTGCACCCGAGCAGTCGTTCCAGTTCGAGCGTACCGGCTACTTCGTTGCCGATCGCCGCGACCATAGCGCCGCCACGCCGGTGTTCAACCGCAGCGTGACCCTGCGCGACACCTGGGCCAAGTGAGTCAGACCGCGCCGGATGCCAGCCATCCGGCGCGGGAACGGCAGCAGGCAGCCGCAGCGAGGCCTGCGGCGATCGGCGCACCCATTGTGGTCATCACGCGTGATGCAGCCAGCGGGGACGGCGCCTCAGAGCGGTATCTGCTGAGTTGATGAACAAGCGCAATGGAGACTGCCTGCCGCACTTCGTTGCATGCTGCATGGCATGAAGGAGCAGCACGATGCGTGAGCGCTTGATGGTGGGTGTTGCCTGCGGCATCGGCGCAGGTGCGTTATGGGGACTGGTGTTTCTGGCGCCGCAGTTGCTGGCGGCGTTCACGCCGTTGCAACTGGCCGTGGCCCGTTACCTGTCGTATGGCGCGGTCGCAGCCCTGGTGCTGGCACCGCGCGCGCGCCAGACCGCTGCGCGGCTGGGGCGCACCGAATGGTGGGCGCTGGTGCGTCTGAGCCTGCTGGGCAACCTGATCTACTACGTGCTGCTCAGCAGCGCGGTGCAGTGGGCCGGCAGTGCGGCGACCGCACTGATCATCGGCCTGCTGCCGGTGGTGGTCACCGTGATCGGTACGCGGGCCGCAGGCGCGGTGCAACTGCGACGCCTGGCCGCGCCCTGCGTGTTGTGCGTCATCGGCGTGGCGCTGGTCGCCCTGGACACCTTGCAGCACGATGCCGCTCACCACGCCAGCGATCGCGCCACCCGCATCGCCGGCCTGCTGTGCGCAGTCGGTGCACTGGTGTCGTGGTCGGCCTATTCCATCGGCAATGCGCGCTGGCTGCGGCGGCGCCCGGACCTGTCAGGTGGCGATTGGTCGCTGCTGACCGGCGTGGTCACCGGCGCATTGGCGCTATTGCTGGCGCCGGCCGCACTGATCGGCAGCGCGCCACATGCGCCGATCGACTGGGCCAGTTTCTGGGGTATTTCGCTGTTGCTGGGCATCCTGGCCTCGGTGATCGGCAACGCCTTGTGGAACCGGGCCAGCCGGGTGCTGCCGCTGACTCTGGTTGGCCAGATGATCGTGTTCGAGACGATCTTTGCGTTGCTGTACGGCTTTGCCTGGGAAATGCGCCTGCCCACGCCACTGGAGCTGGCCGCCATCGCCTGCCTGCTGGTCGGCGTGCTGTGGTGCGCAGCACTGCATGCGGAAGCGAAATGACGCCGGCACCTGATGCACGCAGCGGCCTAGATTGCAGGCTGTGTCCGTCAGCAACGCCGCCATGTGCCTGCCACAACCATGTCCACGCCCGCCTGCAACCACGCTGCGCAGCGCGGTATTTTCGCTGTCGTTCGGCCTAGCGGCCTGCTCGCCGCAGCCACCCGTCTCGAACGCGGTGACCCCGGCCGAGGTGTTCTGCACGCTTCTTCCGGGCCGGCCAGATGACGATCTGCCCAGCGATCGCCGCGACGAAAGCATGCAGCAACTGGACCTTGCCACGCGCTGCCAGCGGGCGCTGCGCAGACAGCGTTGACTGCGGTGAAACTGCAGGCGTGTTGCGGTCACCCGCCGCGCCCCGGCCAGGGTCATCAGCCGCAACGCGCGCAGGGCCCCGATCCCCGGGCTTTCCGTAGCTGATCCAGCGCGCGCCACATTCCGCGCATCCGGGGCTTACCATGGCCGCTCACCTGTCTGATCGGAGCGGCCGCATGTCCCGTCTTTTGTCCCGGTGTCTGAGCACGTTGTTGCTGCTGGCCTGTCTGGTGTCGACCGGCTGTGTGGCCGCGCCGCCGGCCGATACCGCCGCGCCGCCTCCGGCGACCGGCTCGGCAAGTGGCCCGGCCACCGGCAAACCGGTCACCGTGACCACCACCTGCCGCACCGACGCCGATTGCACGGTGAAGAACGTGGGCAACTGCTGCGGCGCCTTCCCGGCCTGCGTCAACGTCAACAGTGCCACCGACCCCAAAGGCGTGATGGCGCAGTGCCAGGCCAGCGGCATGATGAGCGTGTGCGGCTTCCGCGAGATCAGCGCCTGCCAGTGCGTGGCCGGGCAATGTGCCGCAAAGGACGCCCAGGCCGATACACTGCGCCCCGCTCCCCCCTCTACAGAAATGGTCCACTGATGCTTTACGCGCAAGTCCACCTCACGCTGCCCGACTGGATCCACGCGCATGTCGACGACAGCCGCGCCTATCCCAGCGACGAGGACAAGGTGGCGCTGGCAATCGAACTGTCGCGGATGAATGTGCAAGAGCGCAGCGGCGGCCCGTTCGGTGCGGTCGTGTTCGGCCCGGACCACCGCATCATCGCCGCGGCGGTGAACCGCGTGGTGCCGCAGACCACCTCGCTGGCGCATGCCGAAAACATGGCCTACATGCTCGCGCAGCAGCGCCTGCAGACGCCGCGCCTGAACGATGTGCTGTCGCCAGTGACGCTGGCCACCTCCGCGCAGCCGTGCTGCCAGTGCTACGGCGCCACGGTGTGGGCCGGCATCGACCGCCTGCTGATCGGCGCACGCGCCGAAGACGTGATGGCGCTGACCGAATTCGACGAAGGCCCGTTGCCTGCCGACTGGGTGGGCGAGCTCACCCGCCGCGGCATCGAGGTAGTGCGCGACGTGCATCGCGATCAGGCCTGCGCGGTACTGCGCAACTATGGCGAGGGCGGCGGTGACCATTATTGATCTGCCCCGCAGCGATCGCGCACGCCAGGCACTGCGATGAGCGGCCTGCTGTGTTACTGCCGCCAGGGCTTCGAGCCGGAGCTGGCCGCCGAGTTGAGCGCGCGCGCCGCATTCGTCGGCATCGCCGGCTATGCGCGTACCCAGCGCAACGACGGCTATGTGCTGTTCGTCTGCGATGAGGCCACACAACTGGCTGCCAGGCTGCACTGGCGTGAGTTGATCTTCGCGCGGCAGAAGCTGGTGGTGATTGCCGAACTCAAGGGCATCGACCCCAAGGACCGCATCACGCCGATCCTGGCCGCACTGGAAGGCCAGCCGCGTTTCGGCGATCTGTGGGTGGAACACCCGGATTCGGACGCGGGCAAGCCGCTGGCAGGGCTGGCACGCAGCTTCGGCAACGCCTTGCGTCCGGCCTTGCGCAAGGCCGGCCTGCTCACCGACAAGCCGCAGCCGCGCCTGGCACGGCTGCATATCTGTTTTCTCGATGGCGACCACGCCTTGCTGGCAGTGGCCGACAGTGCCGACAGCGCGCCCTGGCCTCTGGGCATTCCACGTTTGAAGCTGTTGCCGGAGGCGCCATCGCGCTCGGCGCTCAAGCTCGACGAAGCCCTGCTCACCCTGCTCGCACCGGACGAACGCGAAGCGCTGGTCAAGCCCGGCATGCGCGCCGCCGACCTGGGCGCAGCCCCCGGCGGCTGGACCTGGGTGCTCACCCGCCAGCACCTGCATGTCACCAGCGTCGACAACGGCCCGCTACGCGAGCACGTGCTGGAGACCGGCCTGGTCGAGCATCTGCGTGCCGACGGCTTCCATTGGAAGCCTGCGCAGGCACTGGACTGGATGGTCTGCGACATGGTCGAGCAACCGCGCCGCGTGGCCGAACGCATGGCCACCTGGATCCGCGAAGGCTGGTGCCGCAACACCATCTTCAACCTCAAGCTGCCGATGAAAAAGCGCTGGGACGAGACCCGCCTGTGCCTGGACCTGTTCGAGCAGCAGGCCGAGAAATCGCTGATCGTGCGTGCCAAGCAGCTGTATCACGATCGTGAGGAGATCACGGTGTTGGCGATGCGGGGTTGAGAGCGGGGAATCGGGAATCGGGATTGGGGAATCGTAAGAGCTGGGAATCGGGAATCGGGAATCGTAAAAGCGCGGATTGGTGGCGTTGTT
Source organism: Xanthomonas sp. NCPPB 3218 (assembly GCF_056725185.1). NCBI lineage: Bacteria > Pseudomonadati > Pseudomonadota > Gammaproteobacteria > Lysobacterales > Lysobacteraceae > Xanthomonas > Xanthomonas sp. NCPPB 3218. Next base: position 1,065,900 of record NZ_CM161516.1, on the reverse strand, counting down.
ATTGCGGTGGGTGCTGGCGGGTATCGCGGGAGCTGGTGTGGTGATTCACCTGCGCCAGTCGCACTGATGGCAATCCGGCGTGATTGATCGGTAGCCGCTTTCGGTGCTGGACTGCACGGCATGTGGGAATTTCATCGTGGCAGGCTGGTGCGCGCCAGCCTGCTCGTTTCGCTTCGGCGGGCAGCTCCGTCGATTGACGGAGCTTAGGCGCGATCAGAGCACGATTCGCTTGCTGCCCTCACGGGCCGAGCGGTAGATCGCATCGACGATGCGGATGTCGCGCAGGCCTTCTTCGCCGGGCGCGCGCAGCGGGGTGCCATTGATGATCGCCAGCGCGTCCTCGTCCATCTGCAGTGCCTGCTGGTGCGGCACCTTGGCGTCGAACACGCGCCCGTCGCTGGCCTTGCCGGTCACGCCCTGGTAGCTCTGGAACGGCGACAACTCGTACCAGCCGCGTTCGCATTCGGCACGCAGCACATTCATGTTGTTGCCGAAGCTGGTCTTGCACTCGGCACGCACCGCGTTCGGAAATTCCAGGGTGAAGTCCATATGCTCGTCGACTTCGTCGAACAGCTCGGGGCGATCGGTCCAGCGCTTGGCGGTCACGGCCAACGGCTCGCTGCCCACCGTGTAGCGCGCGGCGTTGAGCGGGTACACGCCCATGTCGTACATCGCCCCGCCGCCGAACTGGGAGCGCAAGCGCCACGGACGGTCGGCCTTGGTCGCATCGTGATAGCCGTTGTACCCGGCCTCGGCGCGCACACGCTGCATCGCGCCGAACGGCTTCTCGCTGGCCATCGCGATCAGGCGACGCGTGTTGGGTTCGTGCTGCATGCGGTAACCGATGGTCAGCGCCACCTTGTTGCGCTTGCACGCCGCGATCATCGCCTCGCATTCGCCGGCATGCATCGCCATCGGCTTTTCGCACCAGACGTGCTTGCCGGCCGCCGCCGCGCGCAGCGTCAGCGGCGCATGCAGATGGGTTGGGGTGACGATGTACACCACGTCGATGTCGTCGTTGTCGGCGATCCGGTCGAAGTTCTCGTAGTTATAGACATTGCGATCGGCGATGCCGTACTTGGCCTGCCACTGCGGAATCTTCGCGGGCGTGCCGGTGACGATGCCGGCCAGCTTGCAATGCTTGGTCAACGCCAGGCCCGGCGCGAGCTGTTCGCTGGCATAACTGCCCAGGCCGGCCAACGCCACGTTGAGCGGTTTGCCCGGCTTTTTCTTCGGCAATGCCCAGCCGGGCGCAGCAAGCAGGATGCCGGCACTGCCGAACGCGGCGAGCAAACGGCGACGTGTGATCGATTCCACGGACATGCAAACCTCCTTGGCAAGATTGAGAGCGGCTGACACCATCGCATGCGGTCGTCAGCGACGACGACACACTCACAGGGAGTGTCAGTGGGTACATGCCGCACCGCGCCCACTCACACTGCCCGCAGATGGGCGCAGTGCTGCTGTTGGTCGCTCGTCGGCCAATGCTGCCCGGGCACCTTACTTGATCGTGCGTGATCACCGCCATGGCCGCTGCGCACGTTCTGGCACACTGGCAACGATCCCATCTGGAGCATGCCGCATGACCGCTGTCGTCCGCTGCCGTTTCCTGCCATTGGCGTTGCTGTTGTCCAGCTCGCTGGCGACCGCTGCCGATGCGCCCTTCGTTGCGCGCGACCTGATCGGCGACGGCACCTTCACCCACAATGCCGAAGGTCCTGCCGCCGGACCGGATGGCGCGCTCTATGCGGTGAATCTGGGCAAGGACGGCACCATCGCGCGCATTGCCCTGCACGCCGATGGCAGCGCCAAGGCAGAGGTCTTCGTGACCCTGCCCGTGGGCAGTACCGGCAATGGCATCCGCTTCCGCGACGGGACGATGTACGTGGCCGACTTCACCGGCCACAAGATCCTGCAGGTGAACCTGCAGACGCGTGCGGTCAGCACCTTCGCCTCGCTGCCCGACGCCGACGGCCCCAACGATCTGGCGATTGCGCCCGATGGCAGCTTCTATGCAAGCGACCCGAACTGGAAGGACAACAGCGGCCGCCTGTGGCACATCAGCCGCGAGGGCGTCGTCGCGTTGATGGAATCGGGCATGACCACGCCCAACGGGTTGGACGTCAGCCCCGACGGCAAGCATCTGTACGTCAACGAAAGCATGTCGCGCAAGGTATGGGTATACGACCGCGTCGACGGCGGCCTGCGCAACAAGCGCCTGCTGATCAGCTTCCCGGACTTCGGCATGGATGGCATGCGTTGCGATGCCGACGGCAACCTCTATATCGCCCGCTACGATGCCGGGCAGATCGCGGTGGTCTCGCCGCAGGGCAAGTTGCTGCGCACGGTCGCGTTGAAAGGCCGCAAGGCCAGCAACGTCGCGTTCGGCGGCACCGATGGCAAACAGGTGTTCGTCACCTTGCAGGATCGTGGCGCAGTTGAAACGTTCAGGTCCGATCGTCCGGGCCGCGAAACCGGACGCTGAAACTGCTGCGCGCGTCGCAACGGTTCTCAGGTCGCGCAACAGCGTCCTGGCATCCTGCAGGTCACCCGTGGAGGACTCCCCATGCAACCGATCGAACTCAAGGACGCGGCTGCCTTCGGCAACGAATTCCTGCGCCTGACCCTGCTGCAGGGATTCCAATCGCTGACCAAGCGCGATCTGGAATTGCTGATCTTCGTGCTGCTCGAACGCGACGGCGCCATCTCACGCAACAGCTCCAACGCGATGGTCGCGCTGCAGCTGCGGGTGACCTCGGCCAAGGTCAAGGCGCTGCGTCGTGACGGCTATGCGCGCTGGCGCTCGCTGGTACCCGAGGAAGGCGACGCGGCAATGCAGCGCATCGTCGCCAACGTGCTCACCGAAGACAACCTGCGCTCCGGTGCCAAGCACGTCAGCGAGCGTAGCCGCAAGGAAGGCTTTCTGGCGGTACGCATCGAGCACCCGGACGATGCGCAGCAATTCGAACAGGCCATCCTGGATGTGGGTGCCTTGCCGGTGTACGAGCGCAATCGCGAAGTGGTCGCGGTACGCTTCGACACGCTGCTGAAAGTCGCCGAGCGCTGGGGCTATCTGCAACCGGACCCGCAGGCCACCGTGCGCGAACTGCAAAAGCTCACGCCCACCGCCGAAGAAGTGGCGGACCTGTTGAAGAAGGACATCGCGCAGGTGCGTTGGGAAGACGTACGGCGCGCGCTCAACAGCCTGGGCGCCAAGGCCGTGGCCAGCACTGCCGAGGGCGGTCTGAAGGGCTTGTTGAAGATCGTGTTTCCATTCATCCCCGGCTGAGCCGCTGTCCTGGATGCGGCGTGCGACGGTGCGCTGCGGCCATGGGTTCCGGTTGCCGATGCCGCATCGCGCACGCTGCACTGCCGTCAGCCCAAGCGCACGTTGCACACCTCAGGACGCCCGACAGCCTCTATGCTTGCGGGCTGTTCCACATCAGGGGGATCTGATGACTACCGTTCGTACCGTTTCGTTTTCCGTATTGCTGTTGCTTGGCGGCCACGCGCTCGCGCAACAGGCGCCAACGCCGGCCAGCAGCATGCCGCTGATCGACGTACCCAATGTGATTCGCACCCAGCCGCTGTCCAGCGGCGAGGTCACCCATCAGGCCCAGCTGGAACGCCCGCGCGGCGAGTCCAGCGTGATCGTGCGCTCGATCCAGCCCAACAGCGTGGTCGGCAGCTACCGCATCGACTTCCAGGCCATGGATACCGACGGCGACGGCAGCATCAGCCGCGCCGAGGCACAGGCCAACCCGGCACTGGCCGATGAATTCGACGCGCTCGACACCCAGCACAGCGGCCACCTGAGCCGCGAACAGCTGGCCGGCTGGCTGATCCGGTAAGTCATTCGGCAGCATCGCAAACAGGGCCGCGCGCACCCGCGCTACGCAGGCGCGCACGGCCCTTCGTTTATGACCGCCACAACCTCTTGCAGTGCCCGCTTCGGTCGGCTAGATTGTATTTAACGGATACAATTTGGATGGATCGATGAGCGCTCGCCTGACCCTTGCCGCAGACCTTGGCTATCAATTGCAACTGGCAACCCTGGCCTCCAGCCATGCCGCGCGCCAGGAACTGGCCGAACTGCATCTGACCCCGGCGCGCGTCACCGCCTTGATCCACATCCGCGACCAGCCCGGCTGCGACCAGACCGAACTGGGCAACCGCCTGCTGGTCAATCGCGCTGCCGGCATGAAGATCGCCAACGCACTGGCCGAGCAGGGCCTGATCGAGCGCCTGGCCGGCCGCGACCGACGCAGCAAGGGCCTGTACCTCACCCCGCTTGGCGAGCGCACGCTCGGCACCGCGCAGGGCTGCCTGGCGCGGGCGGTCGCGCGCACCTGCACCGGCCTGCAGGCCAGCGAGCAGCAGACCTTGCTGCGCCTGCTCTGCAAGTTGAACGCCAGCGCCACGTTGGAACGGGCAAACGTGCCGGACGCCGCGCTCGCCGAAGAACTGTGATTTCCACTCTGTACCGACTCGAAGGAGACGCCGCTTGAACGAGCATGACGTGGTATCGGTCCGCATCGAAAACCGCATTGCCTGGGTGAAGTTCGCACGCCCCGACAAACGCAATGCGATGAGCCCGGCGCTCAACCGCCGCATGATGGACGTACTGGACGAGCTGGAATTCGACGACAACGTCGGCGTGCTGGTACTCGGTGGCGAAGGCACCGCCTGGTCGGCCGGCATGGATCTGAAGGAATACTTCCGCGAAACCGAGGCCCAGGGCCTGCGCGGCGTGCGTCGCTCGCAGCGCGAATCCTACGGCTGGTTCCGCCGCCTGCGCTGGTACCAGAAACCCACCATCGCGATGGTCAACGGCTGGTGCTTCGGTGGCGGTTTCGGGCCGTTGTTCGCCTGCGACCTGGCGATCGCCGCCGACGAGGCGCAGTTCGGCCTGTCGGAAATCAACTGGGGCATCCTGCCCGGCGGCGGCGTCACCAAGGTCGCGGTGGAACTGCTGTCCATGCGCGATGCGATGTGGATGACGCTGACCGGCGAGATGGTCGACGGCAAGAAGGCCGCCGAATGGCGCCTGGTCAACGAAAGCGTGCCGCTGGAACGGCTGGAAGCACGCACCCGCGAAGTGGCCCAGTTACTGCTCAAGAAGAATCCGGTCGCGCTGAAGTATGCAAAGGACGCAGTGCGCCGCGTCGGCACCATGACCTACGACGAAGCCGAAGATTACTTGGTGCGCATGCAGGAAGCGGCCAATTCGTTCGACAACAACGCCCGCAAGGAAGGCATCCGTCAGTTCATCGACGAGAAGAGCTACAAGCCTGGCCTGGGCGAATACGACCTGACCAAAAACAGCGCCTGAGCACGTCCTACGGCGCCTGAAGCGATGCGCGCCGCACGCGCATCGCTGGCGCTGCCAGTGGTTTTCTGCACCGAGGAGGGAGTATGGAAGCCTTGTCCGCAACCCTGCGCGGGATCGCTGCGCGTGGGCCGTTGGGCCTGTTCATCGACGGCCAATGGCGCGCAAGCAGCGGCGATCGCGACGTCGATGTGATTGCCCCGCACACCGAACAACGCCTGCTGCGCTACACCGAGCCCTCGCCGGCAGACACCGAGGCGGCCATCGCCGCCGCGCGTGCCGCGTTCGACAGCGGCCCCTGGCCGCAGCTATCGCCGCAAGAGCGTGGCGTCGTGCTCAAGCGCGTGGCCGCACAGCTGCGTGCGCGCCTGCCGGAGCTGGCCGAAGCCTGGACCGGACAGGTCGGCGCCACCATCGGCTTCAGTCGCCGCGCCTCGCAGCAGGCACCCGGCCTGTTCGACTATTACGGCGACCTGATCGCAACCCACCCATTCGTGGAGCCGCGTGCACGTGCCAACGGCGGCCGCGTGCATATCGTGCAGGAGCCGGTGGGCGTGGTCGCCACGATCACTCCCTGGAACGCACCGCTGGTGTTGCTCTGCTACAAGGTCGCTGCGGCCCTGGCGGCCGGTTGCACGGTGGTGGCCAAACCCTCACCGGAAACGCCGATCGATGCCTACATCCTGGCCGAATGCATCAGCGCCGCCGGCGTACCCGATGGCGTGTTCAATCTGCTGCCGGGCGGTCGCGAGGTCGGCGAACAGCTGATCCGCCATCCGCAGGTGGACAAGGTGAGTTTCACCGGTTCCACCCAGGCCGGGCGGCTGATCGGGGTGGCCTGCGCCGAGCGGCTGGCGCGGGTCGGGCTGGAGCTGGGCGGCAAGTCGGCCGCGATCGTGCTGGACGATGCAGACATCGCCAAGCTGCTGCCCAGCCTGGTGCCCTACTCGATGCCGATCACCGGCCAGGTGTGCTTCGCGCTCACCCGGGTGCTGGTGCCGGCGCAGCGACGCGACCAGATCCTGCAGGCGTACTGCGCGGCCGTGGGCGCGCTCAAGCTGGGCGACCCGTTCGCAGCGGAGACCGGCATGGGCCCGTTGGCGCTTGGCCGCCAGCTCGAGCGCGTGCAGTCCTACATCGCACAAGGCCGCGCCGAGGGCGCGCGCCTGGTCATGGGCGGCGGCCGCCCGACGCATCTGCCGCGCGGCTTCTTCATCGAGCCGACGGTGTTTGCCGGGGTGACGCCGGACATGACCATCGCCCGCGAAGAGATCTTCGGCCCGGTGGTGAGCTTCATCGATTACCACGACGAGGCCGACCTGATCGCCAAGGTCAATGCCAGTGACTTCGGCCTGCACGGCACGGTCTACAGCGAGGACCCCGATCGCGCCTACCGCATCGCCCGCCGCGTGCGCAGCGGCAGTCATTCGATCAATGGCATGTGGGTGGACTTCGACATGCCGTTCGGCGGGGTCAAACATTCCGGGATCGGCCGCGAAGGCGGCATCGAAGGGCTGCACGCCTTCCTCGAAACCAAGACCATCTATCTCAGTTAGGCCCTTCAGCCCACCGACCGCGCAATCACCAGAGCGCGGTCGCAACGCGATGCGACAGGCACTGCCTTGTCCATCGGTTCCTGCGGTGTGTCCGCACTTTCTGGTGAACGTTCGCCAGGTGTTTTCGCACACGCGTCAACCTTCAGCCGCAGCCGTCGCACTCACGCCAGTCACTCCCCCAATCTGCATTCGGAAGACAGCGCCATGACCATGCCGACCGACTCGATCTCCTTCCACGCCCGCCTTACCCCACACCGGCTTGCCGCCCGCGACCTGCTGCAGGACCGGCAATGGACGTACGCAGAACTGGATGTCTTGATCGGCCGTCTGGCCGCCTTGCTGCAGGCGCGCGGCTGCATCGATGGCGAACGGCTCGCCGTGCTGGCGCGCAATTCGGTCTGGCAGGTGGCGCTGCATTTCGCCTGCGGACGCGTCGGCGCCATTTATGTGCCGCTGAACTGGCGGCTGAGCACGGCCGAACTGGATGCATTGCTGCAGCGCGCCGAGCCACGCCTGCTGTTGGGCGACGACGTTGCGGCAGGGCGCGCCGATGTCGCCTCGCTGGCCGACTTCGTCGATGCGGCGAACACGCTCGAACCGGCGGACACCGGGTCGATTCCACCCGAACGCATCAGCCTGATCCTGTTTACCTCCGGCACCTCCGGCCAGCCCAAAGGCGTGATGCTGAGCGAGCAGAACCTGCAGCAGGTGGCGCACAACTTCGGCGTCACCACGCGCGTGGATGCCGGCAGCAGTTTCCTGTGCGAAGCGCCGATGTTCCACATCATCGGCCTGGCCACCAACGTGCGCCCGGTGCTGGCGGTGGGCGGCTCGATCCAGGTCTCCAATGGCTTCGAGCCCAGGCGCACGCTGGCCTGGCTGAGCGACCAGTCGCTGGGCATCACCCATTACGTCGGTGTGCCGCAGATGATGCAGGCCTTCCGCAGCCAGCCCGGTTTCGACGCGGCGTCGCTGCGGCATCTCACCGCGCTGGTCAGCGGCGGCGCGCCGCACGCCAGCGATGACCTGCTCGGCTGGCTGGACGACGGTGTGCCGATGGTCAGCGGCTTCGGCATGAGCGAGGCCGGCACGGTGTTCGGCATGTCGGTGGACTGCGCGGTGATCCGCGACAAGCTGGGCGCGGTCGGCATTTCGACCCCTGCAGTGCAGACGCGCGTGGTCGATGGCGATGGCAACGACTGCCCGGTCGGCGTGCCCGGCGAGCTGTTGTTGCGCGGCGCCAACCTCAGCCCCGGCTACTGGCGCGACCCGCAGGCAAGCGCCGCTGCGCTCGACGAGCACGGCTGGTTCCGCACCGGCGACATCGTGCGGCGCGATGCCGACGGGTTCTTCTGGGTCGTCGATCGCAAGAAGGACATGTTCATTTCCGGCGGCGAGAACGTGTATCCGGCCGAGATCGAAGCGCTGCTTGCCGATCACCCGCAGGTGCGCGAATGCGCAGTGGTGGGGATCGCCGACCCGCAATGGGGAGAGGTGGGCTACCTGGCGATCGTGCCGGCCGACGAGACGCCGGATCTGGAGCAGATCCGCGCCTATCTGATCGAACGGCTGGCCAAATACAAGGTGCCCAAACACCTGCGCGTGGTCGAGGCGCTGCCGCGCACCGCGACCGGCAAGCTGCAGAAGGCGCGCCTGAAAGATGCCCTGGCTACCGAAGCGTGATGCGCCCGGATGTGGATTGCGCCGCGAGCAGCCGGCAGTGACGCGCAGGCTGCTGCCCTGCCACACCAGCGACACGGCAGCGGCCGATGCCAGACAGCACAACGGGCAGCCTGAGCTGCCCATTGCGTGCATGCCGCACTCCAGCGCCATCGCGACACGGCAGCGGCTTGCGCCGCGCATGCCGCGCTCAATCGATCAGGCGGACTCGCCCAGCAACAGGTTGTCCTCGCTGATCTGGTCGTCCACCCACACCGCTCCCTGCTCGGCCATGACCGCCAACTGGTGTTCCAGTTCGCGCATCAACAGGCGCACGCCGGGCTTGTGGATGGCACTGCCATCGCGATAGATCACCCCGCCTGCGCGCGCCTGCGAGGGCTGCTGCAGCTGGAAGGCGCGCAGCTCGCCGCGTGCGATATCCCCGGCCACCATCATGCTCGGCATCACCGCGATGCTGTCGGTGCCGAGCAGGATCTCGCGGGTGAAGCTGGCCGAACTGGAACGCAGCTGATCGCGCGTGGCCAGCCCGTGCTCGCGCATCACCTGCGCCACGTCGCGCTCGACATGCTGGCTGAGTGTCGGCAGCACCTGGCGATACGCAGCGGCTTCGGCGATGCGCACCTGGCCGTTGGCAAACAGGGGGTGATCGCTGCGCGCCACCAGCGCGATCGGGTCCTGGTACAGCACCTTGCGGATCAACGCGTCGTAGCGGGCCAACGGATACAGCCGGCCCACCACCAGGTCGATCTCGTTACCGGCCAGCTTGGGCAGCAGTTCGTCGGTGCGTCCGTGCAGCAGGCGTACCCGCAGCGTGGGTTCGGCGCGATACAAGGCGGCCAGCACGGCCGGCAACAGGCCGCTGGCGGCGACCGGCAACGCGCCCACGGTGATGGTAAGCGCGTCGTCCTGCAGCAGCCCTTCGAAGGTGTCCTGCGCGCGGCGCAACTGGCCGAGCACGACATGCGCGGTCTGTACCAGCACCTCGCCCATCGCATTGGGGCGCACGCCGCGCGAATGGCGCTCGAACAGCGGCGCGCCGACGATCTCTTCGATCTCCTGCAGGGCACGCGTCAATGCGGGCTGGGTGACGTTCAACACGCGTGAGGCGCGGAGCAGGCTTTTCTGCCGGTCCAGCGCCTCGATGACACGTAGATGCCGGACCTTGATGCGGTGTTCGAAGAACACGGAGGACATGGTCATGGGGGTAGACCTTACGTTGGGAAGTCGGGGAATGCGGCGGGACGGCACCAGGCCGCCGCCTGCAGCTCAGCGTGCATCGGGTACACGCCGGGTCTGCATGAAATCTTCGAAGGATTCGCCACGCATGATGGCGTAGACCTGCAGATTGGTCATGCGCACCACGCGGGCAAATTTTTCGATGACGAAGAAGTTGGCGCCGTACTGCACCAGCCCGAGCCAGTCGCGTGCACGGATCAGCGCCTTTTCATGCTCGGTGAGGCCGGCTTCCTGCATCAGGGTTTCGGAATCTTCGAGAAAGCGATCGCGCCATGGGGCGCGGATCATATGCCAGAAGAATCGGTTGATGCGCAACGCGCGGTTGCTGGTGCGCAGATCGAACAGGTAAGTGCCGCCGATCTGCTCCATGCCCTGTACTTGCGGATTCATCGGCCGGCCCTCATGCAGCATTCGCGGTAGACGTGGCGTGCGCGAGCAACTGCGCCGAAGACGGCGCGTCAGCGGCTTCGACGCCCGGCTCGTACAACACTACCGTCATCGCGGTGGTGGTCATCAGGTAGTAGTTCTGATGCAGCTTGCGGATCGGCCCGCCCAGCGCGCCACGCATCGCCAGCCACATGATCTGCTCCACGCTCTCGGCGCCACCCAGGCGCACGTAATCGGTGTGGGTGAGATCGGTCAGCGTTTCCGGCGCATGCTGGAAGCGGTCCAGAAATTCCATGTCCCAGTCGGTGTTGTTGAAACCGGTGCGCTCGCCGTGGATCTGGTGCGACAGCCCGCCGGTGCCCACCACCACCACCCTGAGATCTTCCGGATAGGATTCGATCGCCCGCCGCACCGCCTGGCCCAGGCGGTAGCAGCGGCGCGCGGTCGGCAGCGGGTACTGCAGCACGTTGATCGCGATCGGCACCACCGTGCCCGGCCAGTCCGGCACGTGCGGCCACAGCAACGGCAGCGGCGCCGCGCAGCCATGGTCGATCGGCTTGTCCTGAAAGACAGTCAGATCGAACTCGTCGTTGACCAGACATTCGGCGATATGCGCCTGCAATTGCACATCGCCGCGGATCGGCGGCAGGTTGCGCAGCCCTGCGCCTTCGTCGGCCACCGGGAAGCGCTCGCCGATGCCCAGGGCGAAGGTCGGATACAGGTCGAAGAAGAACGTCGTGCAATGGTCGTTGTAGAAGAACACCAGCACGTCTACCTGCTGCTCGGCCAACCAGGCAGCCACCGGTGTGTAGCCGTCGAACAACGGCTTCCACAACGGATCCTGCTGTTTGCCCTTGTCGTAGGCCACCCCGATGGTGGGAACGTGCGAGGTTCCGATGCCGCCGATGATGCTTGCCATGCTGCACTCCTGCGATGCACGCCGGCCACTTTCCCTGGCCGGGTGCGCACCATTGATTGAGTCGAAATCCGTCCCGCCATGGGATCCCAACAACGCCGACCAGCCACTCCGGACCGCCAAAACGGTATCCTTGGGATCCAAAGTGCCACCAAGCGCTCTCATCTGCAAGGTTTTTATACCGGTTTTGCGAGTTTTCCCCGTCGAAGGAACGTGCGCTGCGGTACGGCGCGAGAGAATGGAGCCAATGGCGAACAACCACCGATTGCAAGCGGTCCAGCAGCTACGCGAACTGATCCTGTGCGGCACCTTCGCCCCCGGTGAGCGCATCACCGAGGCCGCGCTGGCCGAACGACTGGCCATCTCGCGCACCCCCATCCGTCAGGCCCTGCCGGCGCTGTGCCAGGAAGGCCTGCTGGTGCAGGCCGGCAACCGCGGCTATGCGGTGCGACGTTTCAGCCAGCAGGAAAGCCTGGACGCCCTGGCGGTGCGTGCCCTGATGGAAGGCATGGCCGCACGCGCCGTCGCCGAACAGGGCGCCTCGGCTGCGTTGCTGGCCACGCTGCATGCCTGTCTGGGCGAAGGCGACCGGATCCTGGCCTCGCGCAGCCTGGATGCCGACGACGAGCAGGCCTATGGCGCGATGAATGCCCGCTTCCACCGTGCCATCGTGGTGGCCGCCAACAAGCCGATCCTGACCGAGACCGTGGACCGGTGCACCGTGGTGCCCTTCGTCAGCCCGGTCAATGTGGTGTTCGGCCAACGCTCGCCCACCCTGGCCTACGACGATCTGTACTACGGGCATCGGCAGCACGGCGCCATCGTCTCGGCCATCGAACAACGCGATGGCGCGCGTGCCGAGCTGTTGTTCCGCGAGCATGCCAATACCCAGCGCCACAGCATGGGCATCTGACGCGCGCACGGGTTTGGCGCGGACAGCGTGCACTGGCGAGGCCTGGTCTGGCGCAGCAGCCTGCATAGCTCAGAACTCGAACGTAGGACTACCCGGGCTTGCGCTGCATGCAGCGTTGCCTGCATCCGTCTGCGCCGCAGCATGCACGCAGACCCGCCGGCGTGCATGCTGCGGATATGTGCGTGCTTCCACGTCAAAGGGAATGCACGAACATCAGGTTGACGCTGGTGCCGGCCACCGAGTTCTTCACCTCTACCGGCAGATAGACATTGAAATTCAGCAGGTTGTTGGCATCCAGCCGCCAGGACAGCCCCGGCCCGAGATAGAACTGCATGCGTTTGCTGTCGGGCACACGCTGCCCATTGGTGCGGTTGTCCTTCAGCTGCTGAAGGTAATACCCGTTGAAGCCCAGGCGCAGTTGCTCGCTGACCCTGACCGAGCTGGCCAGGTTGGCCCACAGCACATCGCCGGCCTGACCATTGCGAAAACGGAATCCCGGGATCGGCGGTACGCCGCCGGCGCGATCGGTGCGGAAATTGTAGAGATAGTTCAGCCGCATGCTGATCTCCCAGTTGTCGCTGGGCTGCACGGTGAACGCCCAATGCGGCGCCACCGACCAGAATCCGGTGCTCTGGTTGATCGCGACATCGCGATCGAACTTGCCCACCGGAGCGAACGCATCGATTGCGAAGCGCTGGAAGAACAGGACTCGTCCGTTGCGCATCACCGGGTCGATCTGCAGCGCCGGGCCGAAGGAAATGTCGCCCATCCCGAACCCGTTGCCGCGCAACTGCACGGGGCTGTCTGCGGCGAAGGACATGTCGTAATTGACCAGCGGCACGATCGCATTGAGGCTCAGCGACGCGCGCTTCCACCGATAGGGCGTGACGTAGATCAGCTGGGTCAGCAGGACGCTGACACCGACCTTGGGATCGCGGAAGGCGGCCGAATCGTCGCCGCGCGCGTCCTTGATCGCGTCGAAGTCGTAGTGGCGCAGATACTCGATCACCGTCCAGCCCGGCGTCGAGGAGCCGAAGCCATCGAGAAAACTCGTCCCGCCCAGGTTGATGCCCTGCGGCGGTGCAGCGGTTTCCGGCACCGCTTGTGCGGATGCCGCAACGGGCACGCCGGCGCCCAGCAGTGTCAGCAAGGTCAGGACACGGCGCCGGTACGACGGCAACCGTGGCGGTGCAACGGCACAACGGGCAGATGAGCTCACGCGTTCCACTAGGCGATTCTCCAATGCGATGGATGGATGACTGCGGCGCGACGTGGGGGAGGAAAGCGGTGCTGCGGTACGCGGCGGCGGCGAACGCGCCGTCTGTGCGTCGTTGAATGGGTTAGAGGCAGCGATCAGTCAGCGCCGATGCGCATCAGCAAGGCGCCAAGCCGCTGCTTGAACAACCAGCGCCCCTGCTCCAGTACCAGCACGTCGTCGAAACTGCCGAGCAACGCAGGCGATTGAGCCGTCCAGGGCGGCGCCGTCGAGGTGTCTGCAGCGGTGTACAGCAGGACCTTGCTGTGCGCATGCGCCAGGGTCGGCGACTGGATGCTGACCAGGGTGTTGAGCATCAGGTGACAGGTCGTCCGCGGCGGGCGGGCGCGGAACGATTGCAGAATCGCCTCGCGCCCGTGCACCGGCAGCTCCGGCGCACTGGGGCGGGCGAACACGCCGTCGGCAGTGAACAATGCGGCGAGCCCGTCGTGATCGTGTCGATCATTGAGCAGTGCGAATTGGCGAATCGCCTGCTCGCAGGCAATGATGATCGATGCATCGTTGGGCATGCAGCCTCCTCGGGGTGTTGCTGAAAAAACCGACACGCCTGGTCAGCGACGGCAGCGCACGCGCCGCCGGCCGGACCAGGCCGCCATCACGCGTCCTGCAGCCAGTCGCGCATTGCTGCACTGACGGCCGCGGGTGCTTCCAGCGGCGCCATATGCCCGCTGTTTTCGAAGACCACCAGCCGTGCGTGCGGGATCTGCCGCGCCATCTGCTGGTGCTGGGCCAAGGGGCTCCAGACGTCCTGCCGACCCACGCCCAGCAAGGTCGGGCAGCGGATCTGCGCCAGCACCGGCGCGGCATCGGGGCGCTCCAGCAGGGCTTCGATCTGGCCGGCGTAGGTCTGCACGCTATGCCGCTGCACCATCGCCATCAGTGGGTTCATCAGCCCGGCATCGGCGTGCCGGTCCGGATGCAGCATCGGCGGCAGCCATTGCCGTGCCAGCGCCTGCATGCCTTGCGTCTGCGCAAGCCGCACCAGCGCCGCGCGCTGCTCACGCTCGCCGTCGCGGCGTGGCGCAATACCGGTGTCCAGCAAGGCCAGGCGCTGCACGCGTTGCGGCGCCTGGCGCACGATTTCCAGCGCCACCCGCCCGCCCATCGAATGGCCCGCCACCGCGAACTGCGGCGGAGCGACGGCCAATACGTGTGCTGCCATCTGCACGATGCTGTCGAAGCCGGCGAAGTCCAGCACCTGCACCTCGGCCAGATCGCTCAGCGCCGCGCGTTGCGGCTGCCAGATGCTGGCGTCGCAGAGCAGGCCGCAGAGCAGCAGCAGGCCGGGCTTGGACGAACGGGTGGTGGAAGATGACATGGCTCGACTGTAGCCACGCCGGCTGCGCCCGTCGTATGGAACATGCTGCCCGCGCTATAAGCGGATCGACATACCAACACATGACCGACGCCATGCGCGTCGGCCGTCAGGCGATCACGCGCTGCCGGAAGCGCGCTTCCACAGAATATCGACCAGCGGCGGCAACGTGCCGGCCAGCCCGAGCACCGACCCGCGCAACAGGGTCAGATGCATGTCGTCGTTGGAAAACACCGTGTTGATCGCATCGAAGCCATAGGCGGCCACGGTGTTCTCGCTACGCCGGGTGCGCGCCCAGCGCTGCAGCCGATGCGGGGCGGCCCAGTCCGCACGCCTTGCCAGCGCATTGCGCACCTCATCGCGCAACGCAACGACATCGCGCAGGCCCAGATTGACGCCCTGCCCGGCCAGCGGATGCACCACGTGCGCGGCGTCGCCCAAGGTCAGCACGCGGCCGCTGACGTATTGCTCCACCAGTTGCCGTTGCAGCGGAAACGCCGTGCGCGCGGAGACCACACGCACCTGCCCCAGCCGCGCCGCGAAGGCCTGGGTCAGCTCGCGCGAGAAGTCGGCATCGTCCAGCGCCAGCACACGCGCGGCCTCGGCATCCGGCAAGGTCCATACGATCGAACTGCGGCCATCGGCGAACGGCAGGAATGCCAGCGGGCCGGTGGTCAGGAAACGCTGCCAGGCAGTGGCCTGATGCGGCTGTTCGGTCTCCACGAAGGCGACCACGCCGCGCTGCGCGTAGGCATGTCGCGACACCGGCAGACCGGCGAGCTCGCGCAAGGTGGATGCGGCGCCGTCGGCGGCGATGGCGAGCGCCGCTTCCAGGCGGCTGCCATCGTCCAGGCGCAGGCGCACGCTGTGTGCGTCCTGCTCCAGCTCGACCACGCGTGCCGGGCAATGCACCTCGATGCCGGCCGCATGCACGGCGGCCCACAGGCGATCGACCAGCACCGCGTGTTCGATGATCCAGCCGAGTTGTTCGCGGCCCAGGGTGTCGGTATCGAAGCTCAGCTCGCCACCACCGGCCGCATCCCAGACCCGCATGCGCCGGTACGGCTGCACGCGGGCAGCGCGTACCAAGGACCATACGCCCAGGCTGTCGAGTAACGCGGCATTGTCGGCGGCGAAGGCATAGACGCGCAGATCGGGCTGGTCGGCCCGCCAGCGCGCGGGCTCGCGGCCTTCGATCAGGGCCACGCTCAGGCCGGCATCGGCCAGCGCCAGCGCGCAGGCGGCACCGACCACGCCACCGCCAACGATCAAGGCATCACGATTACCACGACGGCTCATGCGACGCCCCTGCACAACTGCGGCACATCGCCCCGGAAACCCATCGCCCCGCCGACCAGCATCGACTGCAGCGGCGCCGCCTGCGAGGTGGCGAGCAGGCCGAGGCTGCGCAACGGCCGCAGCAACGGCGCCGGATTCCCCGTAAGCCGCGCCAGCCCGCTGGAAAACCCGATGGTCTGCTCGCGGTCCACGCGTCGGCGTGCCAGGTAACCGGCCAGCAATGCGCCGGCCCCGGCATCGCTGCGATCGTGCTCGATCAATTCGGCCAGCGTCAGTGCATCGCGCAAGCCGAGGTTGAAGCCTTGCGCGCCGATCGGATGCAGCGTCTGCGCGGCGTTGCCGAGCAGCACCACGCGCTCGGCAACCAACTCGTTGGCCAGCACCTGCACCAGCGGGTACGCGCTGCGCTCGCCGCTGGCGACAAAGCGCCCGGCGCGCCATCCAGCCGCCCGCTGCAACCTGGCCAGCCATCCGGTCTCGTCGAGCGCGGCCACCGCCTCGGCCTCGGCGCGCGCCACGCAGTGGATCGCGCCGTAATGGCGGTCGCCGCGCGGCAACAGCGCAGTCGGCCCGTGCTCGCCGAAGCGCTCCCAGGCGGTGCCATCCGGTGGGCGGGAGGCACGCACCCGCGCCACGAACAAGGTCTGCAGGAAGTCGTGCGCATCGCTGCCGATATGCAGCAGCTCGCGCACTGCGCTATGAGTGCCGTCGGCGCCCACCACCAGCCGGGCCTGCACGCGCTGCTCGCCATCGGCAGTGGCAATCCGCAGCGCGCGCAGACCGTCCTGCACCGGCTCGACCCCGATGCAGCGTGCCGGGCGATAGCGGCGCAACCGGGTCAGCTCGTCCAGGCGTGCCGCCAATGCCTCGCCGAAATCGCGCGCCACCACCACCTGGCCGAAGCTGTCGCGGCCGTAATCGGCCGCATCCAGCTGCACCCGGCCGAAGTCGCCGGCCCGGCTGACGTGGATGCGCCGGATCGGCCCGGGGGGGCTGCGCAGCTTGGCCATCACCCCCAGCACGCTCAGCGCATTGACGGTGGCAGCGGCAAAACTCAGGTTGCGCTGGTCGAACACCGCTGGCGGCGTGCCGGCCGGGGTGGCTTCCACCAGCCCGACATCCAGGCCGATGCGGTCCAGCGCAATCGCCAGGCTGGAGCCGACCAGGCCGCCGCCGACGATCAGAACGTCATGTGGATGTGTCATTGCCACATGATAAGCCTTCGCCCATGACCCGTTGCCGCGAGCGGGCGGGACAGCTTGCCGCGCCCTAGCTGGTCTGACGCGGCCGGCTGCTCGCGCAGGGAGCGCTGCCGGCCCTGGCCGGTGCAGGACGCATCCGGGCACCCACCGATTTGCGTCCGTCGTGTCCAGCAACGGGGGCGGCCAGGCGGGCCACCGCAAGGCCGCCAATGGCGCGGGCGTGCCGGGTTCCACGCTACACTCGCCAGCCTGTGATCCGGCCACCTCCGCGCATGACTCCTCGCTCGCACGACACCCTGGTTTTGAGTCTGCTTGCCGTCCTGATGGCGGCCACGCGGATCAATCACTTCGCGCCGATCCCCGACGCGTCCTGGGCGGTGTTCTTCATCGGCGGCTTCCATCTGGCCGCGCGCACCAGGCTGGCGTTCCCGCTGCTGATGCTGCTGGCAGTGGCGGTGGATTGGCTGGTGATCACCAGCCAGGGCCTGAGCTTCTGGCAGCACTACTGCGTGTCGCCGGCGTACTGGTGCCTGATCCCGGCGTATTTCGCGCTATGGGCCGGCGGCATGTGGCTGCGTCGGCAGTACCACGGCGCGCAGTGGAGCGCGCTGGCCCGGCTGGTGCCGGCGCTGTTGCTCTCGGTGGCGCTGTGCCAGTTGATCGCCCAGGGCAGCTTCTACTGGATCAGTGCCAGCGTGGCCGAGCCGACCGTGGCCGGCTGGTTCAAGAACTACACCGACTGGCTTGGGCCGTATCTGCGCAGCGCCGCGCTATATGTTGCCGCAGCCGCGGCGATCCAGGTGGCCGCCGAGCGCCTGACCAGCGCACCCGGCCAGACCCAGGCCGGCTGAGATGGGCAACCGGCTCTCGCGGATCTATACGCGCACCGGCGACGACGGCAGCACCGGGCTGGGCGACGGCAGCCGTACCGGCAAGGATGCGCTGCGGGTCAACGCCTACGGCACCGTGGACGAGGCCAATTCCGCCATCGGCGTGCTGCTGGCTGCCCCCGGCGTGCCGGAACCGATCGCCGGGCTGCTGACCACCATCCAGCACCAGTTGTTCGATCTGGGCGGCGAGCTGTGCATCCCCGGCCATGCCGCCATCGATAGCGCCGATATCGATGCGCTGGAGCGCCAGCTGGACCTTTTCAACGACACGCTGCCCCCGCTGAAGGAGTTCATCCTGCCGGCCGGGGGCGAGGCCGCTGCGCGCTGCCACCTGGCCCGCACCATCGTGCGCCGGGCCGAGCGCGAGACCGTTGCGCTATCGCGCCAGGAGACCGTGCGCAGCGAGGCGATCGGTTACCTGAACCGGCTGTCCGACCTGCTGTTCGTGCTGGCGCGCGTGCTGGCGCGCGCCGATGGCCAGCAGGAAGTGCTGTGGCGGCACGACCGCCGGCGCGGCTGACCTGCACATGGCACGGCGGAAAGGCTAGATTTGCCCCATGTTGGTCTTTACCCATCCCGCCTGCCTCGGGCACGACGCCGGCCCCGAGCATCCCGAAAGCCCCGCCCGCCTGGAAGCGGTGGTGGAGGCACTGCGCGACGCGTTCCCAGACCTGGACTGGCGCGAGGCGCCGCTGGCCAAGCTCGGCGACCTGTGCCGGGTGCACGAGCGAGAACAAGTCGACGCGGTGCTGGAAACCGCCTTCGAAGGCCACCACCGGCTCGACGTGGACACCGTGATGTCGCCCGGCTCGCGCGCGGCGGCGTTGCGCGCGGCCGGGGCCGGCATCGCCGCGGTGGACGCGGTGATGCAGGACGCCACCCGCACCGCCTTCTGCGCCGTGCGCCCACCCGGGCACCATGCCACCGCGCAGGTGTCGATGGGCTTTTGCCTGTTCAACAACATTGCCGTGGCCGCCGCGCATGCGCGCGACCGGCATGGGCTGGAACGGATCAGCATCGTCGATTTCGACGTCCACCACGGCAACGGCACGCAGGCGATCTTCGAGCGCGACCCGAGCGTGCAGTATCTCAGCACCCACCAGTCCGGGCTCTATCCGCACTCGGGCAGCGTTTACGAGCGCGGCATCGGCAACATTCACAACCTGCTGCTGCAACCAGGCAGCGACGGGCTGCGCTTCCGCAACGTGTGGGAAGACGAGATGCTGCCGCTGGTCGATGCCTTCCGCCCGCAGCTGATCCTGATCTCGGCCGGCTTCGATGCGCATCTGCGCGATCCGCTGGCCGATCTGATGCTCGATGCCGACGACTTCGCCTGGCTGACCGGCGCGCTGCGCACCCTGGCCGAGCGGCATGCCCGTGGCCGGGTGGTGTCCATGCTGGAAGGCGGCTACGACCTGCAGGCCTTGCGCGAAAGCAGCGTGGCGCACGTGGCCGCGCTGCGTTGAACCCTACCGGCGCCTTGCTCGCGCCCCCCATCGCGATGAACCTCGCCCTCCCGACCAGGGAGCTCTTCATTGCCCCTATGCGGGGTATACGGCAAGCTAGTCGCCATTTTATTGGTTGAATCACGCGTGCGCCGAGTTCTCCGCCTGCTGCCCCTGCCTTTGAGCATCGCCATCTGCCTCCCGGCCATGGCTGCCGACAAGCCGTTGAACTGGGGACTGTGCCCGGCCGTGGATCCGCTGCCAGGCTTCGACGGCGCGCCCGCCGCAGATGCCAAGGCCGCCGAGATGCGCCAGCAGTTGCCGACCGACATCGAAGGCGACCAGCTGTCCGGCACCAGCACCACCCCGCAGTACCAGGGCAATGTGGCGCTCAAGCGCGGCGACCAGTTCCTGGGCGCCGACAACCTGCGCATGGACACCGAGACCGGCAACTACATCGCCGAAGGCCATGTCCGCTACCAGGACACCTCCTTCCGCATGGTGGCCGACCGCGCCGAAGGCAATCAGGACACCGACGCCCACAAGGTCACCAACATCCAGTACCAGCTGGTGGACCGACGCGGCAACGGCGCGGCCGAGTCGGTGGACCTGCAGGGCCAGGTCGGGCAGATGCACCGCTCGACCTATACCACCTGCGATCCCTCGCAGCCGATCTGGCGCGTGCGCGCGCCGGAGATCGACGTCGACAACGAAGAAGGCTTCGGCACCGCCCGCAACGCCGTGCTGCAGATCGGCAAGGTGCCGGTGCTGTACTTCCCCTGGTTCAAGTTCCCGATCGACGACCGTCGCCAGACCGGCCTGCTGTTCCCGCAGTTCGGCCTGTCCGGTCGCAATGGCTTCGACTACCTGCAGCCGATCTACTTGAACCTGGCGCCGAACTACGACGCGACCCTGCTGCCGCGCTACATGAGCAAGCGCGGTTTCATGTTCGGCACCGAGTTCCGCTACCTGTACGAAGGCGGTCGCGGCGAGATCACCGGCAACTACCTGCCCAACGACAAGTTGCGCGACAAGGATCGCGGCAGCGTCTTCTATAGCGGCTATCACAACGTCAACAAGTACTGGCAGGCGCGCGCCAGCATCTCCTGGGTCAGCGACACCCGCTATGTGGAAGACTTCACCAGCCGCCTGAACGGCATGGGCTCGGCCTCCAGCCTGCAGAGCACCGTGGGCATCTACGGTACCGGCGAAACCTGGACCGCCGGCCTGATGGCCGATCGCTGGCAGCTGACCGACTACACGCTGGACGAGCAGGCACTGCCCTACAACCGCCAGCCGCGCGCGTATTTCACCTGGGACAAGCCATTCGGCATCTTCGAGGCCGGCGTGTACGCCGAAGCGGTGCGTTTCAACCACGACGACTCTTACTTTGTCAGGCCTCCGACCGACGGGAACACCAACGGCGACGACGGCGATGATTACGTACGCACCAACATCCGCAACAAGGAATACGGCAGCGGTTCGCGCTTTGACATCAAGCCCTATATCTCGATGCCGCTGTCCGGCGCAGCCTGGTTCTTCACTCCGACCGTGGCATGGCGCTACACCGCGTATCAGCTGGATTCGACGCTGGCCAACACCGCGCCGCTGACCGGCGACCGTTCTCCGTCGCGCAGCCTGCCGATCGCATCGGTGGACGCCGGTCTGTATTTCGACCGCGAGACCTCGGTATTCGGCACCAACTATCTCAACACGCTGGAACCGCGCATGTACTACCTGTACGTGCCGTACCGCGACCAGGACGATCTGCCGGTCTTCGATACCCGCCCGTTCACCTTCAGCTACGGGCAGTTGTTCCGCGACTCACGCTACACCGGCGCCGACCGTCAGAACGATGCCAACCAGCTGACCCTGGCAGTGACCTCGCGCTGGCTGCGCCAGGACGATGGCCGCGAGAAACTGTCGCTGAGTGCGGGGCAGATCCTGTACTTCAACGACTCGCTGGTCACCATCAACAACAGCACCAACACTGCCACGGGCGGCAGCGAGCAGCCGATCGAGCAGGGCAAATCCGCCTGGGTGGCCGACGCCAACTACATGATCAACGACCGCTGGTCGATGGGCGCCACCTATCAATGGAACCCGAATTCGCGCAAGGAAGATCTGGCCAGCCTGCGTACGCGCTACCTGCTCAACAACGACGGCATCATCAATCTGGCGTATCGCTACCGTCGCAACCTGATCGATGACAGCGACCAGCTCAAGCAGGCCGACTTCTCCTTCCTGTACCCGATCAACCCCAGCTGGAGTGCGGTCGGCCGTTATTACTACTCGCTGCTGGACCGCAAGCCACTGGAAATCATCGGTGGCGTGCAGTGGGACAGCTGCTGCCTGGCGGTGCGCGCGCTGGTGCGCCGGTTCGTGCGCAACCGCAATGGCGAGATGGACAACTCCATCCAGGTGGAGTTCGTGCTGAAGGGCCTGAGCTCGTTCGGGCAGAACACGGACCGCACTTTGCGCCGTGCTATTCTCGGCTATTACCGCGACGACCTGTACCTGGTCCCGCCCAGCAATACCACGACTAATCCGGACGATTACGATCCGAACTTGATTCCATGACCAAGCCTTTCTCTGTTGTTCTTGCCTCGCTGCTGGTACTCACCAGCACGCTCTCGCCGTTGGCCTCGGCACAGCAATCCCAGCCGCTGGATCGCATTGCCGCTATCGTCGATGAAGACGTGGTGCTGCAGAGCGAGCTCGATCGCGCCGTACGCAACGTCAAGTCGCAGTATGCCGGCCGGGAAAACCAGCTGCCGCCGGACGATGTCCTGCAGCGCCAGGTGCTGGAGCGTCTGGTTCTGGTCAAATTGCAGGTCGGTCGCGCCGATGGCAGCGGTATCCGCGTCAGCGACGAGGAACTCAACCGGGCAATCGCCAGCATCGCTCAGCAGAACGGCACCACCGTCGATGGCCTGCGCCAGAAACTGGCGGCCGACGGCATGGGCTATGGCGATTTCCGTGCTTCGGTGCGCGACGAAATCATCGTGCAGCGCCTGCGTCAGAGCTTTGCGCAGAGCCGCATCAGCGTGAGCGAAGGTGAAGTGGACACTGCGCTGGCGCAGCAGGCCACCACCGGCAGCCAATATCACCTGGCGCACATCCTGGTCGGCCTGCCGGAAGGCGCGACGGCCGACCAGATCGCCACCGGCCAGAAAAAGGTCGATGGCGTGAAGGCATTGATCGACAAGGGCGAGCTGGACTTCTCGGCAGCGGCAGTGCGGTATTCCGACAGCCCGAACGCGCTGGAAGGCGGCGACCTGGGCTGGCGCAGCCTGGACGAGATCCCCAACGCATTCGCCCAGCTGATCCGTGACATGCAGCCTGGTCAGGTCGCCGGTCCGTTGCGTGGCCCGAGCGGTTTCCAGTTGCTCAAGCTAGTGGAAATGCGCGACGCCAATGCCGGCGGCGAGAAGAAGCTGGTCACCGAATACAACGCACGCCATATCCTGGTGCGCATCAACGACAGCCAGACCGAGGCGCAGGCCAAGGCCAAGATCGACACGCTGCGTGCCCGCATCACCGGCGGCGCCGATTTCCAGGCTACCGCGAAGGAATCTTCCGAAGACACCAACAGCCGTGGCCAGGGTGGTGATCTGGGCTGGTTCCCGGCCGATGCGTTCGGCCCGGACTTCGGCAAGCAAGTCGAAGGCTTGGCCGATGGCGCGGTGTCCGAACCGTTCCGCACCCAGGCGGGCTGGCACATCGTGCAGCGCGTGGGCAGCCGTCAGACCGACGTCAGCGCCGAAAGCCAGCGTGCGCAGATCCGTGAAACGATCGGCCGCCGCAAGCTGGAAGAAGAGTACAACCGCTATCTGCAGGAACTGCGTGGCGAAGCCTACGTGAGCTTCCGCACCGGCGACCGCGCCGACGGCGATGCCAGTGCCGCTCCGGCCAAGCCAGCCGACCCTGCAGCGCCTGCCGCGCCGACGCCGCCGCCGGCACAGCCGACGCGCTGATTCGATGCTCCCGTCGCTCGCGCTGGTGCCAGGCGAGCCGGCCGGGATCGGGCCGGAACTGTGCGTCCGGCTCGCCCAGCGGCCGCGCTCGGATGCCCACCTGATCGCCTACGCCGACCCGGACACCCTGCACAGCGCCGCAAAGGCGCTGTCTTTGTCTGTGCGGCTGCTCGATCCGGACCAGCGCGCGCGCGCGCCCGGCGACCTGCCGCTGCATCCGATCCCTCAGGCGGTGCCGACCCGTTTCGGCACCGCGGACCCCGCCAATGCGTTGGCGGTCATTGCCGGCCTGCGTGGCGCTGCCGGCGACTGCCTGTCCGGCAAGCTGCAGGGCATCGTCACCGGCCCGGTGCACAAGGCGGTGATCAATGCCGGCGGCATTCCCTACACCGGCACCACCGAGCTGCTGGCCGAGCAGGCGGGCTGCCCGGTGGTGATGATGCTGGCCAATGCCATCGTGCGCGTCGCCCTGGTGACTACCCATCTGCCGCTGCGCGCAGTGGCCGATGCGATCACTGCCGACGCGGTGGCGCGCTGCCTGCGCATCACCGACGCCGCGATGCGACGCGACTTCGGCCTGGAGCGCCCGCGCATCGCGGTGCTGGGCCTCAATCCGCATGCCGGCGAAGATGGGCACCTGGGCCGGGAGGAACTGGACGTCATCATCCCGGTACTGGAGCAGCTGCGCGGCGGCGGCATGCAGCTGATCGGCCCGCTGCCGGCCGATACCGCATTCCTGCCGCAGAAGCTCAGCGGCTTCGATGCGGTGGTGGCGATGTATCACGACCAGGGCCTGCCGGTGCTCAAGTACAGCGGCTTCGAGCAGGCGGTCAACATCACGCTCGGCCTGCCCTATCCGCGCGTGGCGGTCGATCACGGCACCGCGCTGGAGCTGGCCGGGCGCGGTATCGCCGACCCCTCCAGCCTGATGGCGGCGACCGAGCTATGCGCGCGCCTGGCGGCACGCGGCTGAGCGGGACCTGATTGCCCGATCGACGGGGCGCAGCGTGCACGCAGCCCGTCTGGCGTGCCGGCGATGCGCAGAACCGGCACCGCGTGCAGGCGCTGCCACGTTAAACTGCGCACATGAATCATTCTTTCAGCGCACCGGCCAAGAAGTCGCTTGGCCAGCACTTTCTTGCCGACCGGTATTACATCGACCGCATCGTGCAGGCAGTGGACCCGCGCGCCGGCCAGCACCTGGTCGAAATCGGTCCTGGTCAGGGCGCGATCACCTTTCCGCTGCTGCGCAAGCACGGCGCACTGACCGTGATCGAATTCGACCGCGACCTGATCGCACCACTGACCGACGCGGCCGCACCGATCGGCGCGCTGAGCATCATCCATCGCGATGTGCTCAGTGTGGATTTCACTGCACTGGCCGATGGCACGCCGATCCGGCTGGTCGGCAACCTGCCCTACAACATCTCCTCGCCAATCCTGTTCCACGCGCTGGACCATGCCGGTGCGGTAGCCGACATGCACTTCATGCTGCAAAAGGAAGTGGTCGACCGCATGGCCGCCGGCCCCGGCAGCAAGGTGTACGGGCGCTTGAGCGTGATGCTGCAGGCGTATTGCGAGGTCACCGCACTGTTCGTGGTACCACCGGGCGCATTCCGGCCGCCGCCGAAGGTGGACTCGGCGGTGGTACGGCTGGTGCCGCGCGATCCGGCCACGGTGCAGATCAGGGATCGGCGGCGCTTTGCCGACGTGGTGCGCGCCGGTTTCGGCCAGCGTCGCAAGACCCTGCGCAATGCCTTGTCCAACGTCTGCGAGCCCGCCCACTTCGAGGCCGCGCAGGTGCGTCCGGATGCTCGCGCCGAACAACTCGAGGTCGCGGATTTCATCCGCCTGGCCAATGTCGAGCCGGCTTGAGCGCCGCTCCCACACGGTTTTATTTAGACTTTCCGCATGCACGATGATCCGCGCTACCGGGTCGAGGTCGAGGTGTCGCCCCGCTTCCTCGCCCATCAATCGACCCCCGACGAAGGCCGCTATGCCTTCGCCTACAGCATCCGCATCCAGAACGCGGGGGCCGTGCCTGCGCGCCTGATCGCGCGCCATTGGCAGATCACCGACGCCAACGGACGCACCGAACGGGTGGATGGCGAAGGCGTGGTCGGCGAACAGCCCTGGCTGCGTCCCGGCGAGGCGTTCAGTTACACCTCCGGCGTGCTGCTGGAGACCGAGCAGGGACAGATGCAAGGTCATTACGACATGGTGGCCGACGATGGCACCGAATTCACCGCCCCGATCGCCGCCTTCGTGCTGAGCGTACCCAGGACGCTGCACTGATGGATGCTGGACTGATGGAGCGCACGCGATGAGCGTCTGGGCAATTGGCGACCTGCAGGGGTGTTACGACATCACCCAGCGCCTGCTGGAAAAAATCAACTTCGACCCCGCGCAGGACACCCTGTGGTTCTGTGGCGACCTGGTCAACCGCGGCGGTCAATCGCTGGAAACGCTGCGCCTGGTGCATTCGCTGCGCGCGCATAGCGTGGTGGTGCTGGGCAACCATGACCTGTCGCTGCTGGCGATCGGCGCGCGTTCGGAAGAGGAACAGCGCAAGGTCAACCCGGATCTGCTGCGCATCGTGCTGGCCGAGGACCGCGACCTGCTGCTCGACTGGCTGCGGATGCAGAAGCTGGCGCACGTGGACCGCGAACTGGGCTGGATGATGATCCATGCCGGGCTGGCGCCGAAATGGACCACGCAGATGGCCGAGAAACATGCGCGCGAGGTCGAGCAGCAACTGCAGGGCGGCGGCTATCGCAAACTGCTGCGCAACATGTACGGCGATCAGCCGGGCTGGTCGCCGGGCCTGAGCGGGTACGACCGCAGCCGCGCAATCATCAACCTGTTCACGCGAATGCGCTATTGCACCCCGCGCGGGCGCATCGCCACCGACGACAAGGGCACGCCGGGTACCCAGGCGCAGGGCCTGTATCCCTGGTTCGAAGTACCGGGCCGGGTCGAGCGCGATCTCAAGATCGTCTGTGGGCATTGGTCCGCACTCGGGCTGACCATCACCCAGGGCGTGCATGCCATCGATACCGGTGCGGTATGGGGCGGCAAGCTCACCGCCTTGCAGCTGGATACCGACGAACTGCGCGTGGTGCAGGTGCCGGGAATCCCGATCACGCAGCCGCAGAAGACCGCACAGCGCAGCCGGCCACCGCGCCGCCGGCAACGCCAGCGCGGCGGTGGCGGAGACAATGCGAACGCAGGCACCGGCTCCGCCGCTTCCAGTGCCGCCCCGCCCGCTGCCACTGCGGACTAAGTAACGGGCGTGGCGGCGCACTGCCGCAGCATGCCGGGGTAATGCCTCGGCGCTTGCGAATCAGCCTGATCCTGCATCCGCCACGTGACTGGCACGCTTGCACATTGGGCCTTTCGGCACGCAAGCGCATCGATTTGCATCGCTGTCTCGAAACCGCCGGACTGGCATGCCCCCGGCAGCACCATCGTGCGTGCGCGGCTAAGTGAGCTCAGCGCCGCTGATAGTCCACGTAATCGAATGCGAAGGCATGCCGCGCATCGGCCGCATGCGACGCGCGTTGCACCGGTTCCCACACGGCTGGGTCGATCGGTGGAAAGTAGGTGTCGGCCCGTTCCACGGTGGTGTCCACTTCGGTGACAGCTAGCAGGTCCGCACGCTCCATGGTCAGGCGATAGACCTCGCCGCCACCGATCACGCACAGCTCCTGTGCACCTGCTGCCTCGGCCTGCGCAATCGCCTCATCGAGCGACGCCACCGCCTGCATGTCTGCGAACGGCACCTGCCCCGAACGCGTCAGCACCAGGTTCAATCGCCCCGGCAAGGCACGCCCCAGCGACTGCGCGGTCTTGCGCCCCATCAGGATCGGCTTGCCCACGGTCAGCGCCTTGAAGCGCTTGAGATCGTCCGGCAACTTCCACGGCAATTCGTTGTCGCGGCCGATGGCGTTGTTGCGGTCGAAGGCGACGATCAGGATAAGTTTCATGCAGCGGACGATATCCCTTTGAACATCAAATCAATGTGTGGCACCACTCAGCCAGTGAAGCGACGCTCACACCGCCACCGGCGCCTTGATTGCCGGATGCGGGTCGTAACCCTCGATGGCGATGTCCTCGAAGCGGAACGCGAACAAGTCGGTCACGGCGGGATTCAGGCGCAGGCACGGCAGCGCGCGCGGTGTGCGGGTCAGTTGCTCGCGCGCCTGCGCGAAGTGATTCGAATACAGGTGCGCATCGCCCAGCGTGTGCACGAAATCGCCCACGCCCAGGCCGGTGGCCTGCGCCACCATATGCGTCAGCAGTGCATAGCTGGCGATATTGAACGGCACGCCGAGAAAGATGTCGCCGCTGCGCTGATACAGCTGGCAGCTGAGCTTGCCGTTCACCACATAGAACTGGAACAGGCTGTGGCACGGCATCAAGGCCATCTGCGGCAGCTCGCCGACATTCCAGGCGCTGACCACCAGCCGGCGCGAATCCGGGTTGCGCTTGATCTCGTCCACCAGCCATTGCATCTGGTCGATCTCGACGCCGTCCGGGCCGGTCCAGCGCCGCCACTGCTTACCGTAGACCGGGCCGAGATCGCCGTTGTCGTCGGCCCATTCGTCCCAGATGCGGACCTGGTGGTCCTTGAGATAGCCGATGTTGGTGTCGCCCTGCAGGAACCACAGCAGCTCATGGATGATCGAGCGCAGGTGCAGCTTCTTGGTGGTGACCAGCGGAAAGCCATCGTTGAGGTCGAAGCGCATCTGCCAGCCGAACACGCTGCGCGTGCCGGTACCGGTGCGATCGGACTTCTCGGCGCCGTGTTCCAGCACATGCTGCAGCAGGTCCAGATAGGGCTTCACTTGGCCGCCTCCGCGCCCGCGGTCTGCGCCAGCATCGGCTGCAGCACTGGCGCGCGGCGCGACATCGCCAGCAACACCAGGCCGCCGATGATCAACGGCAGGCTCAGGATCTGCCCCATCGTCAGCCAGTTGAAGGCCAGGTAGCCGATCGGTGCGTCCGGCACGCGCACGAATTCCACGATGAAACGGAACACGCCGTACAGCAGCGCGAACATCCCCGACACCGCATAGCGTGCGCGCGGCTTCATCGAGAAGGTCCACAGCACCACGAACATCACCACCCCTTCCAGCGCCGCCTCGTAGAGCTGCGAAGGATGCCGCGCGAACTGGTTCAACGCACCGGCGGCGTACTGCGCCTGGAGTTCTGCCGGCAACTTGCCGGCCAGTTCCGGTGCAAGCGGGAAGATCACGCCCCAGCCGGCATCGGTGAACTTGCCCCACAGCTCGCCGCCGACGAAATTGCCGAGCCTCCCGAAGCCCAGGCCCAGCGGCACCAGCGGCGCCACGAAATCCATCACGTCGAAGAAGTGCAGCCGGTGCTTGCGCGCCCACAGCCCGCAGGCGATCAGCACGCCCAGCAGGCCGCCGTGGAAGCTCATGCCGCCCTGCCACACCTTGAACAGGATCAACGGGTTGGCCAGCAGGCTGTCGAACGCATAGAACAGCATGTAGCCGATGCGCCCGCCCAGCACCACGCCGAGCATGCCGTAGAACAACAGGTCGGAAAATCCGTCCATGTCCACGCCCGGCAGGCGGCCGCGCAGGATGCGCGAGCGCCCCAGCGCCCAGGCAGAGAAGAATGCGGCCAGGTACATCAACCCGTACCAGTGCACCTGCACCGGTCCAAGCGAGAAGGCGATGGGGTCGATGGCGTGCAGATAGATCATGCGGACCGCGGATCACGAAAAAGCGAGGCGTCTATTCTGACACCTCGCACGCGTTCAGCCTAAGAGCTGGGGACGATCGGGCAGCTCATCTTCATGCTGGGAGCCGGCAGCGGCAGGAAAATGCTCGGTCAACAGCTCGGTTACCGCCTCGATCCCGGCCAGCACCGCCGCCTCGTGCTCGCCCTCGCGCAGGAACTGCTGCATGCGCCGGCACACCTCGGCCCACTGCGCTTCCGGCACCCGGCTGCGCAGCCCACGGTCGGCGACCACTTCGATGGCGTGGTCGGCCAGCAGCAGATACAGCAGCACCCCGTTGTTGGCTTCGGTGTCCCAGGTGCGCAATTGCGCGAAGGCCTGCTCGGCACGCTGGCGCGCGGTGTGCCCGCGCCATAGCGCGTCCAGCGGCAGGTCGGCTTCCACCGCCACCATGACCTGGCCAGTATGGGTGCGCTCGCTGGCGGCAACCGCCGCGGCGATCGCGTCCATGCAGCCGGCCGGGAAACTGCGCTGCGCCGAGGGCGCGAAGACATGCCTGAGCCACCGCATTACCAGCTCCCCGAGGCGCCACCGCCTCCCGATGATCCGCCACCACCACCCCAGCCGCCGCCGAAACCGCCGCGGCCACCGCCTCCAAAGCCACCGAATCCGCCACCGCCCCAGCCACCGCCGCCGACAAAGCGCCCCGGCGAACCGGACGCCAGACCGGCCAGCAGCCCGATCACCGCAGCGCCGGCGCTGGCGAACAGCAGCGAGGTAAACAGCAAGGCGGCGCCACCGGCGGCGACGCCGGTCAGCAGCGCGCGCAGCGGCCGTGGCAGGGCACCAAGAATGCCGCGCGCCACCATCGCGACCACAAAACCGATGAACAAGGCCATTATCCAGCCGCCGCCACCCGAGCCATTGCCCGCGCCGCCATCGGCGTGCCCGCTGACCGGCGCGGGCAAGGCCTCGCCCTCGATCAGGCCGGCCAGCGTCGCAGTCGCCGCACTGATGCCACCGGCGTAGTCGCCCTCACGGAAGCGCGGCGCCAGATACTCCTGGATGATGCGGTTGGCCGTGATGTCGGGGATCGCACCTTCCAGGCCGTAGCCGGGCTGGATCCGCACCCGGCGGTCGTCCTTGGCCACCAGCAGCAACACACCGTCGTCCACGCCCTTGCGGCCGATCTTCCACTGGTCGAACACGCGCTGGGTGTACTGCTCGATCGCCTCCGGCTGCGTGGTCGGCACGATCAGGACCTGCAACTGCGCGCCCTTGCGCTGCTGCAAGGCCAGCGCCTGCTGCTCGAGTTGCCGGGTCTGCGTGGCGTCCAATGTGCCGGTGGTATCGACCACGGGCGAGTGCAGTGGCGGAATGGCTGCCAGATCCTGCGCCAGGAGCGAGGCCGGCAACAGCAACAGCGCCAACATCCAGAACACCTGCATGTAGTTCTTCCGCATTCGCAACTCCTGGCTGATTAGCACTGACACGTCATCGGCACTGGCTTGACTGATGCTTCTCCCTGCGGGAGAAGCTGCCCGAAGGGGCGGATGAGGATGCGAGCGAAGCTTCGTGTGAATGAATAACGCACAGGTTTCGCCTAGTACCCTCCCCCGCACCGCGCCCCAGCCCTCGTTAGCAGCGTGGCCGCTCCAAGGCACGTGCGCCAGCGGCGCGCAAGCCGTGCCTTATCGCCCCCAAGGCAGAGAGGCTTGATGTGCCGCTCCTGAAAGTTGGCATTGATCCAACTGACGATCGATGGGTTGCCATCGCAAACCTAACGATTGCCTCGACATGCCGTGCGGCATATTGCGCAGTATTTGGTACTGCGCAAATTGCATGTGTTTACTGCGCGGGCTGCGGTTGCTGCGCGGGCTGCTGCTGCGGCGCCTGCTGATTACCGAAATCCACCTGCGGTGCGCGCGAAATCTGCGCCTCGTTTTCCACGCTGAAATTGGGCTTGGGTTGGTAGCCGAAGATCTTGGCGGTGATCACCTGCGGAAACGAACGGATGTAGGTGTTGTACTCCTGCACCGTCTGGATGTAGCGACCGCGCGCCACGGTGATGCGGTTTTCGGTGCCTTCCAGCTGCACCTGCAGATCGCGGAACGACTGGTCGGATTTCAGCTGCGGATAGTTTTCGCTGACCACCAACAGGCGCGACAGTGCGCTGCCGAGTTCGCCCTGCGCCTGCTGGAACTGCTTGAGCGAGGCTTCGTCGTCGGCATTCACCTGGATCTGCCCGACCCGCGAGCGCGCATTGGTCACCTCGGTCAGCACCTGGCGCTCCTGCTGGGCATAGCCCTGCACGGTGCGCACCAGATTGGGAATCAGGTCGGCGCGACGCTGATATTGATTCAGCACCTCCGACCAACCTGCCTTGACGCCTTCTTCCTTCTGCTGGATCGCGTTGTAGCCGCAACCGGACAGCGAGACGGTCAGGATCAGCAACACCAGGGCGCGAATCAGGACGGGCATGCAGGCGATTCCGTTGAAAGAGAGCCGCAGCATGCCACGCGGCGAGTCAAGCCGGCATGCACGCGTGCGCCTGGCAGGCGATTCGGCCAGGCATGATGACGCCCGGCCATCGGCAGAAGCAGTCGCTGCATGCCGCGTGACAGGTTGATACGTCAGCTGGCGCGATCCGGTGCGCCCCATCGCAACGAAGGTCTCCATGCACCTGCCAATCCAGTCGCCTACAGAAGCCGACTGGCGGCTGCGCGTCGCGCAGCCCACACTCTTTAGAACAAGCGCGGCAGCAGGATCAGTCCCCAGCACAGCAGCACATTGATCAGCAGCAGGAACACCGCCGCCGAGCCCATGTCCTTGGCACGGCCGGCCAGCACGTGGTGCTCGGGGCCGTAACGTTCGATCACCGCCTCGATGGCCGAGTTCAGCAGTTCGGCGGCCAGCACGATCAGCAACGGCGCGATCAGCGCAATGCGTTCCAGGCCGGACTGGCCAAGCCACAGCCCCAGCGGCAGTAGCACTACCGCCAGGCATACCTCCAGCCGAAACGAGGATTCGTGCAGCCATGCCGCGCGCAGGCCCTGCCATGACCAGACCGCTGCCTTGAGCATGCGGCGCGGACCGCGCGGCACGTGTCCCAGTTGATCGGCCATGCGTCAGTGCTTCCGGCCGCAAGGGCATATCTGGGGACGGCTCGAACGCATGGCGTGGTCACTGCTGGGGAAAGTGCGAATCTTGCACCGTCGTGCAGCGCGCCGCCAGGGCGTGACTAGGTGCCGCAACAGCTGGCGTTGGGCCTGCAAGGCCGTCAGATGCTGCCGCATGGCGCAATCTTTTCCACATTGCCGGTGCAGGCCCGGCGGCAGGCTCTGCGAGCAACCCGTGGCAGGCGCTGGACGCCCGCCGGTTTGCCCTCGGCTTCCAGCCTGTCGCACCATGGTGGTCCGCTTCACTGTCGCAGGTTCTTTCGCATGACCAAACATCCCTTGCGCACGCTGCTGTGCGCGCTTGCCTTGTTGTCCGGCCACGTCCACGCCGCCGCCCCGCACACCGCGCCACAGATACCGGCGCAGGTGTCCAACGCCGCCTGGGAAGAGGACATGCGGCGCTTTTCCGACAGCGATGCGCAACAACCGCCGCCCAAGCACGGCATCGTCTTCGTCGGCAGTTCGTCGATCCGTTTCTGGGACACGCTGGCCCAGGATTTCCCCGGCATGCCGGTGATCAATCGCGGCTTCGGCGGTTCGGAGGTGCGCGACAGCACCTGGTACGCCGACCGCATCGTGATCCCGTATGCGCCGCGCCAGGTGGTGCTGTATGCCGGCGACAACGATCTCAACAGCGGCCGCACGCCGCAGCAGGTGCGCGATGACGTGCTGGCATTCGTGCAGCGCATCCGCCGTGATCTGCCCACCGCGCGCATCAGCTATCTGTCGATCAAACCCAGCCCGTCGCGCGCGCATCTGCTGCCTTCGATCGTCACTGCCAACCGCCTGATCAAGGACGCACTCGCGCCGCTGCCGCACGTGGACTACGTGGACGTCTACACGCCGATGCTCGACACAGACGGCAAACCGCGCGCCGAGCTGTTTCGCCAGGACATGCTGCATATGACCGCCGATGGCTACGCCATCTGGCGCAAGGCGGTGACCCCGGTGTTGGAGCAGAAGTAGCGCCCTGCGGATCGATCTGGCGAGGCGCTTGCCAGATCGGTCGATCAATTGCGGCAAGCGATCCCGCAGATGCAGCTGGCGTCTGCGGTGGATCGCCACGACGCGCGGGATCAATGCAGCGCAGTCGAAAACACCATCATCGCAACCGCAAACGGCGCCCCAGGCGCATGCAGCGCGCCGGCCTCGTCAGCAGACGATTCCAGGCGTCCCGCATGTCGCTAACGCCACTACTACCTCAGGCCACCACCACCGCAACCGAGGTGCCGACACCGGACTCGCTATGCAGCTCGATCCGCCAGCCGAAGCGGTCGCACAGCCGGCGCACGATCGACAGGCCCAGGCCGGTACCCTGCGGGCGGGTGGGATCGGCGCGGAAGAACGGCTCGAAGGCGCGCGCGCGCGCTTCCTCGCTCATGCCGATGCCGGTATCGCGCACGATGATGCGGTCCTGGGTGACTTCCACTTCGATGCTGCCGGTGTCGGTGTAGGCGCAGGCATTGCGCAGCAGGTTGCTGAGCACCACACGCATCACCCGCGGCGGGGCGAACATCTGCAGGCTGCGGTCGCCGACCATCGTCAGGGACACCGGCTTGTCGCCCAGCAGTTCGCGGGCGCTGTCGACTTCCTCGCTGGCCAGTTCGGCGGCATCGAAGGTTTCGCTTTGCGGGTCGATCTCGGCCTCGCGCGCCAGGATCAGGAAGGCGTCGATCACCGCTTCCATGTCGCGGCCGGCACGCTGGATCCGGCGCAGGCTGCGCTGGGTGCGCTGCGACAGTTCGTCGTCGGCCAGCGCCATGTCGCTGGCCACCCGGATCACCGTCAACGGTGTGCGCAGCTCATGGCTGGCATCGCGGGTGAAATTGCGCTCGCGTGCGACATGATCGCTGACCCTCTGCCCCAACGCATGCAGCGCGGCGGCCAATTGCCGCGTCTCACCCTGCAGATCGGCAGGCAACCGCTCCGGCGCCAGTTCGTCGACATCGGGATTGCGAGGATCCCACTGCGACACGCGCCGCGCCAGCCAGCTGATCGGCGAGACCAGCCGCTTGGAAATCCGGTAGGTCACCCAGAACACGCCATAGATCGCCAGCAGCACCAGCATCGCCGGCACCACCCCGAACCAGAGTGTCAGGTGCGCCGCGCGCGAGCGTGGGAACACCAGGTACAAGCGCCCTTCCGGGCGTTGGTCGACATACACCAGGGCGTCGGCGGCTGCCACTTCGCTGAAGCCCGGCGACAACTGCCGCAACGCCGCGGGCGCAGGATCGCGGCCCTGGCCGGCGGGCGAAAAATAGCCCTGGATGTTGCGTGTATTCGGCGGCGGATTGCTCGGCGCGCTCTTGTGCAAGCGCCAGAAATGCACTGCCTCGTCGGCAAGCACGGTGCGCACCAGGCTGTACTTGATCACGAAGGACAGCAGATAGCCGCCCAGCACGATCGCCAGGCTCGCCAGGGCGACCTGCAGCAGGAAGGCGAGACGTATTTTTCGTGGAAGCCCGTGCGGCATTGCTGCATCCAGGGGAGAGCGCCGGATTATAGGCAACGCTTCCGTAAGCCCGTCGTGCAGCCAGACGGCAGCACGCGGAAGCGACAGGCGCGTGGGCGCCTAGAGGAGGTGACCGGCCGCCAGAACGGCGGCCGGCCGGTGACATCAGGCCATCGGCTGGGCGATGTCGGCGATGCGATAGCCGGCGCTCTGCACGGTGTGCAGCAACGGACGGTCGAACGGCTTGTCGATGATCTTGCGCAGGTTGTACAGATGGCTGCGCAGGGTGTCCGAATCCGGCAACCCGTTGCCCCAGATCTCGCGCTCGATTTCCTGGCGGGTGACCACCCGCGGCGACTCGCGCATCAGGATGGTGAGCAGGCGCAGGCCGATCGGCGAGAGCTGCAGCTCGGTGCCGGCGCGGGTGGCGCGCATGCTGACCGGATCGAGCACCAGGTCGGCGACCTTGAGCACTTCCGAGCCGACCTGGCGGCGCTCGCGGCGGATCAGGGCACGCAGGCGCGCTTCCAGTTCCTGGATCGCAAACGGCTTGGTCAGGTAGTCGTCGGCACCGAAACCCAGGCCGGTGAGCTTGTCGTCCAGCGTGTCGCGGGCGGTCAGCATCAGTACCGGGGTGGACTTGCGTGCGTCGTTACGCAGGCGGCGACACACTTCGATGCCGTCCAGACGTGGCAGCATGAGATCCAGCACGACCACGTCGTAGCTGTTCTCGGCGGCCAGACGGTAGCCGTCGAGTCCGTCCTGCGCATAGTCGACCTCGAAGCCACGGCCTTCCAGGTACTCGCCGATCATTTCAGAGATATTGCGGTTGTCTTCGACGACCAGCACGAGGCCGGACGTTTCCTTGGTCTGACGCATGGACTTTCCTCGGTCTTCAGCTTTGTGAAACATGCCGGATCGGCAGTGGAAAGGGCGTGAAGACCAACTAACGTTTTGTGACGGCGCGCGGTGGCCGCCGGTTGTCAGCGCCCGAGCAACGGACGCAGCGCCGGCCACACCGTTTCCAGCACCCTGGGCTGGGCAGCGGCAGTGGGATGCAGGCCGTCCGCCTGCATCAGGCCTGGCTGCAGCGCGACCTTTTCCAGGAAAAACGGCACCAATGCGGTCTTGTACTGCCTGGACAGGTCGGCGTAGCTCGCCTTCAGGCGCTCGCGGTAGGCGGGACCGTAGTTTGGCGGCACATCGATGCCCAGCAGCAACACCTTCGCCCCGGCCTGCTGGCTGAGCTGAATCATCTTTTCCAGGTTGCCCTTGAGCTGGGCCGGGGTCAGGCCGCGCAGCGCATCGTTGCCGCCGAGTTCGATCACCACCACGCCGGGGCGGTGCTTCTGCAGCAGGCCGGGCAGCCGCGTCAGCGCACCGGAGGTGGTTTCGCCGCTGATGCTGGCATTGACGACCGCCGGTGGCGTCGCCATGTCACGCTTGAGGCGTTGGTCCAGCAAGGTGACCCAGCCGGACTGCACCGGGATGTTGTGCGCAGCGCTCAGGCTGTCGCCGACCACCAGGATCGGTGCGGTCGCCACCGGACTTTTGGCAGAGGCAATTCCCGGCGCAAGCAGGGACAGTGTCAGCAGCCACAGGACCAGCGCGCCATATCGCAGTGTTCTTTCACGCATTCGGAGATTCCTCATCGACAGTCTGGCCCCCCGCTCCAGCACCCGCACCGCCATCGACGTCCGCGAGGTCGGCAAGTCCGTCAGCGGACCGGAGGGAACACTCCACATCCTCGACAACATCAGCTTGACGGTCAGTGAAGGCGACAGTATCGCCATCGTCGGCGCGTCCGGCTCGGGCAAGACCACCCTGCTCGGCCTGCTGGCCGGGCTGGACCTGCCCAGCCGCGGCAGCATCGCGCTCTCCGGCCAGGAGCTGGGCCAGTTGGACGAAGAGGCGCGCGCCGCCTTGCGCGCGCGCGAGGTGGGCTTCGTGTTCCAGAGCTTCCACCTGCTGCCGGCACTCACCGCCGAAGAAAACATCGCGCTGCCGCTGGAACTGGCGGGGCGCGAGGATTCGGCGCGGGTGCGCGAGGTGCTGGAGGCGGTGGGGCTGAGCGCGCGCGCGCGGCACTACCCGCGCCAGCTGTCCGGCGGCGAGCAGCAACGTGTGGCGCTGGCACGCGCCTTCGTGGCCAAGCCGCGCATCCTGTTTGCCGACGAGCCCACCGGCAGCCTGGACCAGGCCACAGGCGCGCAGATCAGCGACCTGCTGTTTGCGCTCAATGCCACCAGCGACACCACGCTGGTGCTGGTGACCCACGACATGACGCTGGCACAGCGCTGCAACCACATCTACCGCATCGACAGCGGCCGCCTGCACGCCCAGCCCGGTTCGGCCGCATGAACGTGCTGCGCCAAGCCGCGCGCGCGGTGCGCCGCGAATTCCTGGCCGGCGACCTGCTGACCGTGTTCGCCGCGCTGGTGCTGGGCGTGGCGGTGATGACGGCCGTCGGCACGCTGGTCGATCGGGTGACCCTGGCGTTGACCTCCAGCGCGGCCGAAGTACTCGGTGGCGATCTCGGCGTGACCGGCCGCCAGGAGATTCCGGCCGACTTCGCCGCGGAAGCGCAGCGGCGTGGCTTGCAGAGCACGCGCATGGTCAGCTTCCCCAGCGTGCTGTTCCATGGCGACGCCAGCCAGATGGCCAATATCCGCGGGGTCGGCGCGGGCTACCCATTGCGTGGGCAATTGCTGGTGTCCACGGACAGTGCCGGCATGCAGGGCAAGCCGGCGGGCGCACCACCGCCGGGCCAGGCCTATGCCGATCCCCGCCTGCTGGAGGCCCTGGGCCTGCGCGTGGGCGAACAGCTGGAATTCGGCGCCGGCCATCTCACCATCACCGGCGTGTTGCGTGCCGAACCGGATGCCTCCGGCGAGCTGATGCAGCTGTCGCCGCCGCTGCTGGTCAATCGCGCCGATATTGATGGTGCCGGCCTGCTCGGCCCGGGCAGCCGCGCCTCGTACCGGCTGATGTTCTCCGGCGCGCCCGATGCCATCACCGACTTGCGTGCGTGGCTGAAACCGCGCGCCAGCGAATACCGCCTGGTCGGCATCGAGGACACCCAGCGCGGCATGCGTGCGGCGTTCGATCGCGCGGGCCGTTTCCTGGCCCTGTCGGCGTTGCTGGCGGTGCTGTTGTCCGGTGTGGCCACTGCCTTGGCAGCCAACCGCTTTGCGATGCGGCGTATCGACACCGTGGCGGTGTTGCGCTGCCTGGGCGCACGCCAGCGCGACATCCTGGCGATGCTGTCGCTGCAATTGCTGTTGACCGCGATCCCTGCCTGCCTGGTCGGTATCGGCTTAGGCATGCTCGCGCAGGAAGGCCTGGTGCAGGCGCTGGGCAGCCTGATCCCGAACCGGCTGCCGTTGCCGCAAGCCACCCCTGCCCTGGCCGGTGCAGGCATCGGCCTGGTGCTGTTGCTGGGCTTCGGCCTGCCGCCGCTGCTGCGGCTGCGCAACGTGCCGCCAATGCGCGTGCTCAACCGCAGCTTTGCCGCGGTGCCGCCGAGTTCCTTGCTGGTCTACGCCGCGGCATTGGCGGCCACGTTGGCGCTGACCGTATACGCGACCGGCAACCTGGTGCTGGCCGGCTGGGTGCTGGGTGGCCTGGCCGCATTGGCGCTGGTGGCGATGGCGCTGGGACTGGGCCTGCTGGCCTTGCTGCGGCCGATCCAGCACCGCCTGCGCGGCGCCTGGAAGCTGGGCCTGGCCTCGCTGACGCGGCGCCGCGGGCTGAGCGTGGTGCAGCTAGTCGGGCTGTCGCTGTCGTTGTGCGCGCTGCTATTGCTGGCGGTGGTCGGCCCCGGCCTGCTGGGGCAATGGCGCGATCGGCTGCCGGCGGACACGCCCAACTATTTCCTGATGAATATCCAGCCCGAGCAGACCGAACCGGTGCTGCAGACGCTGCGCGGCCTGGGTGTGCAGGATGCGGCCGTGGAGCCGTTTTCGACCGGGCGCCTAGTGGCGATCAACGACAAGCCGCCACTGCGCGGCGACCGCGATCCGGCCGACGATGGCGACGGCGACAACCGGCCGGTCAATTTCTCCTGGCGGCATGCATTTCCGCCGGCAAACACCTTGCTGGAAGGCAAGTTCTGGGCGGCCGACAGCACCGCGCCGGAGGCCTCGGTGGAAGAAGGCTGGGCGCAGCGGTATCAGCTCAAACTGGGCGACCGCATCACCCTGCTGCTGGGCGAGCAGCAGCGCAGCTTCACCGTCACCAGCATCCGCAAGGCCGACTGGGACTCGTTCCGGGTCAATTTCTTCCTGCTGCTCAACCAGGGCTCGGTCGGCGATGCGCCGTACAACCTGATTTCCAGCTTCCACCTGCCGCCCGGCAACGCACCCAAGCTGGCGTCGCTGAGCCGCGACTACCCCAACATTTCGGTGCTGGACATCGATGCGATCCTCGGCCGCGTACGCGAGGTGATCGACCAGGTGGCGCAGGCGGTGCAACTGGTGATGGGCTTCAGCCTGCTGGCCGGCGTGCTGGTGCTGTTGGCGGCCTTGCAGGCCACCGCCGGCGAGCGTCGCTATGACAGTGCGGTGCTGCGCACGCTGGGCGCGCGTCGCGGCCAGTTGCGTGGTGCGGTGCTGGTGGAGTTCGGCGCGCTCGGCCTGCTGGCGGCGACGCTGGCGGTGACCGCCGCCGCGGTGATCGGTGCGGTGGTCGGGCAAAAGGCGTTCGAGATCGCATTGACGCCGGACTGGCCGCGCCTGCTGCTCGGCGGCGCGTTTGGCCTTGCGCTGAGCCTGCTGGCCGGCTGGTCGGGCACGCGACGCATTCTGTCCACGCCGCCGGCGTTGGCACTGCGGACCGACTAAGGCCGGGTCGGTTGAACCCGCGGACAGGCGGCGCGCAGGCGTCGCCCGTTCGCGTTCCGTCACACCGCTGCATATACCGGCAGCGCATAAGCACCTTGCCAATCGTACGTTCGCAGCGGCGACCGGACTGCCTACAGTGGTGTGTCCGGCCGCCGGCCCAGGCGGCCATCCGTTGCCGTCGAGGTGCCACCGTCATGGCCAGCATCACTTCCGCTGCGCGTGCGCAGCCGCCGCGCGATGCGGTTTCCCCACAGCACTCTTCCAGCGTCCGGATCGTGCCGTTCGACGCCCCGCTGGGCGCCGAAGTGATCGGCCTGGATCTGTCACAGCCACTGGATGCAGACACCTTCGCGCGCATCCATCAGGCGCATCTGGACTACCACGTGCTGGTGTTCCGCGAGCAACGCATCACGCCGGCGCAGCAGGTGGCTTTCAGCCGTCGCTTCGGCCCGTTGCAGATCCATGTGCTGCGCAACTTCCAGTTGCGCGGACATCCGGAAGTGCTGGTGGTGTCCAACATCAAGGAGAACGGCGAGCCGATCGGCCTGGGTGATGCCGGCCACTACTGGCACTCGGACCTGTCGTACAAGGACACCCCCAGCCTGGGCTCGCTGTTGCATGCGCAGGAATTGCCCAGCGAAGGCGGCGACACCTTGTTCGCCAACCAGCACCTGGCCTGGCAGACCCTGCCCGACGCGCTCAAGCACGCGGTGCAGGACCTGCGTGCCGAGCACAGCTATCTGGCCAAGTACGAAGAACTGCGCGCGCGCAATCCGTGGCGCCCGGCGCTGACGCCGGAGCAGATTGCCGAAGTGAAGCCGGTGCAGCATCCAATCGTGCGCACCCATCCGGAAACCGGCCAGAAAGCGCTGTTTGTCAGCGAGCATTTCACCACCCGCATCGTCGGCTTGCCCGACGACGAAAGTGCTGCACTGCTGCAGGCCCTGTTCGCACACAGCACCGGCGATGCGCTGGTGTATCGGCATCGCTGGCAGCCGCACGACATGGTGTTCTGGGACAACCGCTCGGTCATGCATCTGGCCGCCGGCACGCCCGATCATCTGCGTCGCCGGCTTAACCGCACCACCATCGAAGGCGATGCGCCGTTCTAGCCAAGGTGCTGCCTCGCGCGCGTTTCGCAACACGTAATGCGCTGGGAAACGCGCCTTCTTCCTCCCCCCTCGACTGGAGCGCCGCATGCGTTTGACCGTCACCTCTCACGCAGGTCCTCAGCGCCGACGTTTTTCCCGACGTGTCACGCTGCTGCTCCTGGCCGCATTGCCGTTGCTGCACAGCGCGCATGCGCAGGCCGAAGGAAAGCTGCGCATCGCCAAACAGTTCGGCATCGTCTATCTGTTGCTGGACGTGGCGCAGCATCAGAAGCTGATCGAGCAGCAGGGCAAGGCGGCCGGCGTGGACATCGACGTGCAGTTCCTGCAGTTATCCGGTGGCGCGGCCGTCAACGATGCCTTGCTGACCGGTTCGATCGATATCGCCGGTGCCGGTGTCGGGCCGTTGTTCACCATTTGGGACCGCACGCATGGCCGCCAGAACGTGCGCGGCGTGGCGTCGCTGGGCAACTTCCCGTACTACCTGATCAGCAACAATCCGCGCATCAAGAGCATCGGCGATTTCACCCCGCAGGACCGCATCGCGGTGCCGGCCACCGGCGTGTCGGTGCAGTCGCGTTTCCTGCAGCATGCCTCCCAGCAACGCTGGGGCGACAAGGGCACCCACCAGCTGGATCCGCTGCAGGTCGCCTTGCCGCACCCGGACGCGGCCGCCGCGATCATCCGTGGCCGCACCGAGATCACCGCGCATTTCGCCAGCCCGCCATTCCAGGAGCAGGAACTGGCGCGCAACCCGGCCGCGCACATCGTGACCAGTTCCTACGAGATCGAGGGCGGCCCCTCCTCGGCCACCGTGCTGTATGCCACCGAGAAATTCCGCCGCGACAATCCCAAGACCTATCGCGCCTTCGTCGCGGCGCTGGATCAGGCCGCGCGCTTCGTCACCGCGCATCCGGAGCAGGCAGCGGATATCTTCCTGCGTCGCAATGGCTCGAGCATCGATCGTGCGCTGGTGCTGCAGATCCTCAAAGACCCGAAAGTGCAGTTCACCGTGGTGCCGCAGAACACGCTGGGGCTGGGCAAGTTCATGCAGCACAGTGGCGCGATCAAGCAGACCCCGGGCAAGCTGGGCGACTACTTCTTCGACGATCCGCTGATTGCGGGCGGGAGCTGAGCGATGAGTCCGTCCACACCATTGCTGCAGGTCGATCACGTCAGCCTGGAATACGCCTCGGCGCAACGCGTGGTGCGCGCCACCCATCGCGTGCGTTTCGATGTGCATGAAGCCGATCGCTTCGTGCTGCTGGGGCCTTCGGGTTGCGGTAAATCCACCCTGCTCAAGGCGGTGGCCGGCTTCGTCACCCCACGCGAGGGGCAGATCCGTCTGGATGGCAACGCGGTCACCGGGCCGGGGCCGGACCGGGTCGTGGTGTTCCAGGAATTCGACCAGTTGGCGCCCTGGAAGACGGTGCGCGAGAACGTGGTGTTCGGCCTGCGCGCAGCCCGCAAGCTGTCGCGCGCCGAGGCGCGCGAACGTGCCGACGACAGCCTGGCGCAGGTCGGGCTGAGCGCGTTTGCCCAGGCCTACCCGCACACCTTGTCCGGCGGCATGAAGCAACGCGTAGCGATTGCACGCGCGCTGGCGATGCGCCCACGCGTGTTGCTGATGGACGAGCCGTTCGCCGCACTCGATGCGTTGACGCGTTCGCGCATGCAGGAGCAGGTGCTGGAGCTGTGGGAGCAATCGCGCTTCACCTTGTTGTTCGTCACCCATTCGATCGAGGAAGCGCTGGTGGTGGGCAATCGCGTGCTGCTGTTGTCGCCGCATCCGGGCCAGGTGCGCGCCGAGCTCAACGCGCATGCGTTCGGCCCGCACAGCGCCGGCAGCGTGGCGTTCCAGCAGACCGCGCAGCGCATCCATCGGCTGCTGTTCGACCTGCCCGACGATGCCCTGGATGATGCCAAGGTGGCGCCGCTGCGTCGCCCGGCCGAGCGCCAACGCGAGGCGCTGCCATGAGCCGCAGCAACGCCACCGCGCTGCCGCCACTGCCACCGGTGCGGGCTGAGTACGAAGTTGCCCTGCAGCCGCTGGACCCGGCATTGGTTGCAGCCGCCGCGCCGACGCGCTGGCAGGCACCGCCGTGGCTGCGCAAGGCGCTGGTGCTGGTGGTGCTGGTCGCGGTGTGGGAGATCGCCGCACGCGTGGTCGGCGACGATCTGATGCTGCCCAGCGCGCTGCAGACCGCGCGCGCGTTCTACGAAGGGCTACTGTCGGGCGAGTTGCTGCGCCGCGTGGGCGCTTCGCTACGCGTGCTGGCGCAGGGCTACGCGCTCGGCGTGGTGCTGGCCTTCGTGCTGACCGCGCTGGCCGCTTCCACGCGCTGGGGCCGCGACGTGCTCGGCACGCTGACCGCCATGTTCAATCCGCTGCCGGCGATCGCGCTGCTGCCGCTGGCCTTGCTGTGGTTCGGCCTGGGCACCGGCAGCCTGGTGTTCGTGCTGGTGCATTCGGTGCTGTGGCCGCTGGCGCTGACCACCTACGCCGGTTTCCAGGCCGTGCCGGAAACGCTGCGCATGGCCGGGCGCAATTACGGATTGCGTGGGCCGCGCTACGTGGCGCAGCTGCTGATTCCCGCCGCGCTGCCGGCGATCCTGTCCGGGTTGAAGATCGGCTGGGCCTTCGCCTGGCGCACCCTGATCGCCGCCGAGCTGGTGTTCGGCGCCACCTCCGGCCAGGGCGGCCTGGGCTGGTACATCTTCCAGAACCGCAACGAGCTGTATACCGATCGCGTGTTCGCCGGCCTGGCGATGGTGATCGTGCTGGGGCTGCTGGTGGAGGGCGTGGTGTTCCAGGCCATCGAGCGGCTGACCGTGCGCCGCTGGGGCATGCAGCGCTAGCGGGATGACCGCAGGCGCTGCGAGCGCAGCGATGCGTGGCCAGGCGTTTTGCCTGGCCACGCTGCA
The DNA here is from genome assembly GCF_056725185.1 of Xanthomonas sp. NCPPB 3218. Lineage (NCBI taxonomy): Bacteria > Pseudomonadati > Pseudomonadota > Gammaproteobacteria > Lysobacterales > Lysobacteraceae > Xanthomonas > Xanthomonas sp. NCPPB 3218. The sequence continues at coordinate 1,022,263 of NZ_CM161516.1, read as the reverse complement.
GATGAACGTGTTGCGCCGGCCACCAACGCCCTGAGCCCGCGTGCCGGGCTCATCGGCACGGTCGCGTGCGCTTAACGGGGCTGGCTTATGCTGCCGGCCCCTTACCTGCCGTCTGCCGTCATGCCTACCGCCCCCTTCACTGCCTATCTGTATCCGGTGCTGTTGCTGATCGCCAGCAACGTGTTCATGACCTTTGCCTGGTACGGGCATCTGAAGTACAAGAGCACGCCGCTGATGATCGCGATCCTGGTCAGCTGGGGCATCGCGTTCTTCGAATACTGCCTGCAGGTACCGGGCAACCGCCTGGGCAGCGCGGTGTACTCGGCGCCGCAGCTCAAGGGCATGCAGGAAGTGATCACGCTGCTGGTGTTCGCCGGCTTCTCGACCTTCTACCTGGGCCAGTCGTTGAAGTGGAATCACTGGGCCGCATTCGGCTTGATCCTGGTCGCGGCATTCCTGATGTTCAAGGAATAACGACCAAGCGCCGTCTCGCCGGTAGGAGCGCACCCGGGCGCGACCTCGCAGGAGCGTCCTGCGGCGCGGTGGGCCTTCTCGGGAATGCCACGTCGCGCCCGGGTGCGCTCCTACGGCATGCGGGTGGCTAATTCGCCGGTTCGACCCACTGCGCGAATACCGCGTCCTGCTTGGTTTTCGGATGCAGGCCGGGGGGGCGTATCGAGCAGCCTGGCCCAGCGCGTGCGCGCCTTGGCCCCATCGCTCTGGGCGCCCCGCCGTCTCGCTCGTAGGAGCGCACCCGGGCGCGACCTCGCAAGAGCGTCCTGCGGCGCGATGGGCGTTCTCGGGAATGCCACGTCGCGCCCGGGTGCGCTCCTACGGCATGCGGGTGCTTAGTTCGCCGGTTCGACCCACTGCGCGAACACCGCGTCCGGTTTGGTTTTCAGATGCAGGCCGGGGGGCGTATCGAGCAACCTGGCCCAGCGCGTGCGCACCTTGGCCCCATCGCTCTGGGCGCCCCGCCGTCTCGCTCGTAGGAGCGCACCAGGGCGCGACCTCGCAGAAGCGTCCTGCGGCGCGATGGGCCTTCTCGGGCATGCCACGTCGCGCCCGGGTGCGCTCCTACGGCATGCGGGTGGCTAATTCGCCGGTTCGACCCACTGCGCGAACACCGCGTCCAGCTGCGCGTCCTTGACCCGCTTGCCGCTCTGCACCGCCTCGGCCTGCTGGAACATCGGCATGATCATCGCCATGCCGTCCGGCTTGGTCTTCAGATGCAGGCCGGGTGGCGTATCGAGCAACCTGGCCCAGCGCGTGCGCACCTTGGCCCAGTAGCCCTGGGTGCCCTTCCAGTACGCATAGGCCGGGGCGAAGTCGACCTCGGTGGTCTTGCGGTAATCGTTGAAACCGAACTCGCGCGCGATCGCTTCCTGGCTGCCGTCGGGCTTGCGCAGCACCTTGGTGTTGAACTGTTCGTGGGTCCAGCCGTTGGGCGTGAGCGTGTGGCGATTGATCACCGCGAGCGCGTTGTAGTCGCTGCGCTTGGTGTATTCGCGGCGCGGCAACGGGCGCCAGCTCAGGTCGCTGGTCCAGGTGGGATGGCCGTCGGCATAGTCCCAGCGACCGGTGCCGCAATAGCGCGGCGCGTCGCTGACCTCGTAGACGCACTGGGTCCAGGCGCCGGCGGTGACTGCCGGCGGCAGCGCATGCACCGTCCAGGTCTGATCGGCGCTGAATTCGAAACGCTGCGGCGCCTCGTAGATCCAGTCCTGCCGCCAATGCTTGGTCACATGCCTGCTCTTCTCGTCGACCAGCAGATGCTGCAACACCAGCTTGCGCGGTGAATCCTCCACCACGATCACCACTTCGCTGGCGCCGCTGCGCATGGCCGATGCACGCTCGTAACCGGGCTTGAGCAACACCGTCTCGTCAAAGGCAAAGTCCACCGCGTATTCGCCCTGCATCGCCAGGATGCTCTGCCGATCGCGCTGGGCGTCGGCGGCGGCAATCAACGGCAACAGGCTCAGCGTCAGTGCGATACAACGGGAAAACGTTCGGCTCATCGGAACTCTCGGGAGTGGTGGGAGACGTCAGCGGCGCAGGCGCACCAGCGACGTGGTCATGCCGGATGGGTTGTTGTTGCTGGATGTGGCGGAGGCCGTGCGCAAGGCGGCAGCGCGCGCGCAGCAGCAATCGTCCACCGCCACGCGGCCGTCGATGCCCTCTGCGCGCGCCAGGCGTGCAGCAACCTCCGCGCCCAGCGCCGACACGGTTGCCAGGCTGGCGACAAACGGTTGCTCGCGGGCGGCGGCCGCCTGCAGGCGCAGTGCGCTCAATCGCCACGCCTCCCCACGCATACGCCCGGCCAGACGACGCCACAGCCGCTCGCCGACGCCCAGCTCATGGGGTTCCATCGGCAACGGTGGCAGCCGCGAGACCAGGCGATCCCAGATCAGGAAATCGCTGTCAGGCAGCAGGCAGATGCGCCAGCAGCACTGCCCCTCGGCATCGAAGAACCAGATGCTCTCACGCACGCCATCGCTGTCGACCTGCCGGCACGCCGCCGCATCCACCGCGTGCTGCCAGCCATCCAGTTCGTTGCCCAATGCGGGCCGGTACAGGCACAGCACCGTGCCCAACGCCGCCAACTGCTGCGGACGCGGCAACGCAGCGCGGGTGGCACGTGCATGCGGCAACGACGGCAGCGGGCGGGCGATGGGCATGGCCGCTACCAGCTCACCGCCAGGCTGACCGAGGCGGTGCGCCCGGCGCCGGTGAAGCGATCGATCACCGTGCTGCTGGCCAGCGTGCCGTTGGGCAGCGCATTCCAGTCCACATAGCGGCGGTCGGCGAGATTGAAGATGCCTGCAGTGACCTTGGCACCGGGTGCGAACTCCCAATGCCCCAACAGGTCCAGCGTGGCGTAGCCGGCCGGGGTGTAATAGCTGTCCAGCTGCGGGCGACGCTTGCGCGCGACGAAGGTGCCGATCAGTTCCGCGCCCCAGGCATCGCTGTCGAAGGCCACGCCGAGCGTGCCGCGCAGCGGGTCGACCGAGTTGAGCGGGGTGTTGTCGGTGAGATTGTCGCCTTCCGCATACGCTACGGCGCTATTGAGCGACCAACCCTGCCAGCCGGCCAGCGCGCCCAGATCGATTCCGCCGCGCGCTTCGGCACCCTTGATCACCACATCGTCAACGTTGCGCGACTGGAACAGCATCAGCCCTTCGGCATTGAAGCCGGCCGGCGCATACGATTCGATGAAGTTGCGGTAGTCGGTGTAGTACACGCTGACACCCAGATAGCCGACTGCATCATTGAAACGCAGCCCGAGTTCGCCACCGCGGCTGGTCTCCGATTTCAGATCCGGATTGGCGATGGCGGTGTAGCGCGCCTGCAGATTGGTGAAGCCGATGTTGACGTCGTTGTACGGCGGCGCGCGGAAGCCGTGTGCGTAATTGGCATACGCCGACCACGCGTCCGAAAACCGCCACACCGCACCGAACTTGGGAGACACCTGGGTCTCGTCGATGGTCTCGGCGGCAACGCCGGGATTGTCTTCGCGAAAGATGTCGTCCACCTGCGGCGACAGCCGGAAGTAATCCACGCGCACCCCGGGCGTCAGCGACAGCTGGCCATCGAACAGGCGGATCTCGTCCTGCGCATACAGCCCGAGCTTGGTGGTCTCGCTCTTGGGAAAATCGCGCACCGGGAACACGTCCTGACCGACGCGGTTGGTGATTGCGCCATTGGCCAGATTGACCGAGTAGCCATCGCGCTTGGCGCGGGTGTCGGTCCAGGTGCCGTCCAGGCCATAGGTGATGTCGTGGCTGAGCGTGCCGGTGTCGATGGTCTTGTGCGCGTTGACCAGCAGGCCGTACACGCGCTGATCGAAGTTGTGTTCGTTATGACGGCGGGTGTTGTTGCCGCGTAGCTCGTCGGTACGCTGCAGGCTCTCGCTGTCCTGGCGATACAGCTGCCACTGCAGGTCGTCGGCCAGTGCCCAATTCAATGCATCCAGCTCGTGGCGCAGCGAAACGCGCGCGCGGGTCTGATGGTCGCGTCCGTCCTGCGACAGGATGCGCAGCGATGGCGTGGTCACGCGCGGGTCGATGCCGGTCAACGCCTCGATGCTGCCGTAGTCTTCGTTGCCTTCCACGGTGAGCTTGAAGCGCTGCTGCGCGCTGGGCGCGTACACCAGCTTGGCCAGCACGCTGCGGCCATCGATGCGCTGCGGGTTGGCCGCAGTACGGGTGAAATCGCGGCTGCGGTTGTCGCCCTGGTTCTGTGCCTCCTGGCCCTGGCGATGGCTGACAGCCACCATGCCGCTCCAGCGCTCGCCGCCGAATGCGCCGGTGGCACCGGCGAACAGGCCGTTCCAGTCGCCTTCGTAGCCGAACTTGAGGCCGACATAACTGTGCTTGTCGGCGCTCAGGTAATCGGATGGATCCTTGGTGACGAAAGCCACCACGCCGCCCAGCGCGTCGGAGCCGTACAGGGAGCTGGCCGGCCCGCGCACCACTTCGACGCGCTTGAGCGTTTCCAGATCGACGAAGTTGCGATTGGCGTTGAGGTAGCTGCCGAAACTGAAGGTGTCCGACACCGGCACGTTGTCGACCAGGATCGCCACACGGTTGCCGTCCAGCCCGCGGATGCGGATGCCGTTGGCGCCGGTGAAGCGGCCGCTGGTGCTGGTCACCGACACGCCGGGCGTGTAGCGGAACAGATCCTTGAGCTCGCGCACCAGTTGGTTGTCCAGTTGTTCGCGATCGATCACATCCACGGTGCTCGGCACATCGACCAGGGCACGCTGGGTGCGCGTGGCGATCACCTGCAACCGGTCGAAGTCGTGGACCTCACGCGCGGCGTCACCATTGGCGGCAAGGTCGGCAGCGTGGGCACTCAACGGAAGAGCGGGCAGCGCAAGCGACAGCGCGACCACCAGCGGATGCAGGCGAATCATCGGGAACCTTTGGGGGAAGTTCCCGGCAGCGTGTGCTGCAGACTAGGCCGCGACCGGCCGCCGGGAAAGAGCGTGGGATGCGCGGACGGCGGCGGCAACGCCCGCGGCAGACAACCCGATCCCCGGCGCCACTGCGCGGAATCGGAGGGTAAAAACTTACTTGGTCAGGATGAGCTTGTCGTTGCTGGTGTGGCGCAGGCGATAGACGCGGTCGCCATGCTGGATCAGCACTTCGCGACGGCCTTTGAGCAGCGCCTCGCTGCTGATGAGGTCTTCTGCGGGGACGGCGCGCGGAGCAGCGCGGTCGCGCAGGTTGACCGGTTCGGAGCGGAGCAGCACGGGATGAGCGGTCATGATCTGGATCTCCAGTCGGTTGGCCAGACAAATAATAACCATTCTCATTTAATGATCAAGAGCCATTCTCATCTTCTTGACACGACCTTTGTATGGTTTAAATGATTTCGATTCACCGAGCCTATTGAAAGGATCTAGCCACGGGTTCCACCAGCGGTTTTACGCACGGTGATCGTTGGCCTTGCTGATTACATCGCAGGTGGAAGGCACGCACTGGCAAGCGAAAGCGCGACTGGCATGACGCACCTTGCGCCGCAGAGGTTGGCTGACGTGCACGACCGGTCAGATGCGGCTTCTCGCTTGTTTTGAAGCGCCCGACAAAAAAGCGTCGCAGCCAACCGTCCCGCACTTGCGCCCACCGCATGGGGCATTCCTCAGCGCGTCGCCGCCTCCACCCGTGCCCAACCGTCTGCATCGACCTGGGTCAGGGTCTCCAGCGCGCCGAGATTTTCTTCCAGCTGCGCGACCCGGCTGGCCCCCAGGATCACCGTGGACACGTGCGGGTTGCGCAGGCACCAGGCGATGGCCAGGCGTGCGGGCGACTGGCCCAGCTCGGCGGCCAACGCGCAGAACGCGCGGGCACGTTCCAGGCGGCGCGCTTCCGGTGCGCCCAGCACTTCGTCCTGCAGCCATTGATTACCCGGCTGGCCGAGGCGGCTGTCCGCGTCCACGCCGGCGTTGTACTTACCGGTCAGCAGGCCCGAGGCCAGCGGCGACCAGATCGTGGTGCCCAGCCCGCCCTCGCATAGCGGCGCGTATTCGCGCTCCAGCCGGTCGCGGTGCAGCAGGTTGTACTGCGGCTGCTCCATCGCCGGAGCGTGCAGGTGTTCCTGCTCGGCGATGCTGATGGCCTCGCGCAACTGCTCGGCGCTCCACTCGGAGGTGCCCCAGTACAACACTTTGCCCTGGCGGATCAGGGCATCCATGCTGCGCACGGTTTCGCGGATCGGCGTGTCCGGATCGGGCCGGTGGCAGAAGTACAGGTCCAGATAGTCCACGCGCAGGCGCTTGAGCGCGGCATGGCAGGCGTCGGTGACATGCTTGCGCGAGAGTCCGCGCTGGGTCGGACGCGGGCTGTCCACCGCGCCGAAGAACACCTTGCTCGACACGCAGTAACCATCGCGCGGCAGGCGCAGGTCGGCGATCACATCGCCCATCACCTCTTCGGCGCGGCCGCGTGCGTAGACCTCGGCGTTGTCGAAGAAATTGATGCCGTTGTCCCAGGCGGCGGCAATCAGGTTGCGCGCTTCGCTACGCCCGATCTGCTTGCCGAAGGTGACCCAGGCCCCGAACGACAGGGCCGACAGTTGCAGCCCGGTGGACCCCAGACGACGGTATTGCATTGGCAGACTCCAGCAACCTCCGCGGCGCCCTGCCCCGGATCGGCGTGCGCAGTGTAGGACGTGGTGCTGCCGGGGCGACAGGGTTGCGCGGCATCGATGCCGCTCAAGGTCCCATGCCGGTAAGCACACGTGTACCACCGGTTCTATCGGTTCCGGAAAGAAATGCGAACAGCCAGATGAGCTGCACGTTCTTCCTGGCGTCCATTCCTGGCGGCGTGACAACAGACGGATGGCTTGCCGATTACATCGGCCACGAAGTCCGCAGGCATCAACACCTGCTTGACGCATTGCTTGCCGATCAGCAGCAGCAATGCTGGGAGTGTGGTGTCGCGTCCGGGGGCGGGACCGTGTGGCGGCATGGATGCCGCCACCGAGCCTCCAGGGACGGATGTACGGCGTGTCCCGACACCGGATGCGGCGCCGCGCTGCCGACCAGCCTCGCGTACGTGGTCTGCCAGTTTGATGTGAATGCTTCGGTTTGCTGCGGGCGCTTGCACGCGTACCGGCGTGGGACACGCCGCAAGTACGTCCATGTAGGCTCTGGCGCGGCATCCATGCCGCTCAAGGTCCCACGCCGGCACCCGCGCAAGCACCACCGGTTGTTATCGGTTGCTGAAAGAAATGCGGAGGGCCTGGTGGGCTGGAGGTCCTTCGGAGCGTCCATCCTGGAGACGTGAGCAGATAAATGGTTTGCCGATTACATCGGCCAGGAAAATCCGCCGGCATCAACACCTGCTTGAAGCATTGCTTGCCGATCAGCGATAGCAATGTTGGAAGCGTGGTGTCGCGTCCGGGGGCGGGACCGTGTGGCGGCATGGATGCCGCCACCGAGCCTCCAGGGACGGATTCACGGCGTGTCCCGACACTGGATGCGGCGCCGCGCTGCCGACCGCCTCCGCGCACCGGTCAATCCTGTGCACGACATCTAGAGTTCCACGCGAATGCTTCGGTCTGCTGCGGGCGCTTGCACGCGTATCGGCATGGGAGCCGCCGCAAGTATGTCCGTGTGGGCTCTGGCGCGGCATCCATACCGCTCCAGGTTCCATGCCGGTACGCGCGCAGGCAGCACCGGTTTTCGTCGACGGCTGAAAGGAAAAGCGGCATCCGGTCGGGTGACCGTGCTTCGGGGTGCGGTCTTTTCGGGCGACGCACGGGCAGCGGATCGACGCCCCCGCCCCATGACCTTGCGCAAGCGCGGCTCGCTCGCCCGCGCGCAGGCAACTGCCCGCGCCCGCCCTGGCTCGCCTGCAGGCCAACGAGCGGGCCCTGAATGCTGCTCGCCTTGCCCACGGTCACCCCCTGCTCTAGGCTTCTCGTTTTGCCGTCAGCAGCCCCGGGGATTGGAATGGTCGAAGGTTTGGGAAGGATCGGTTTCGGCCTGTTCGGTCTGGCGGTGCTCATCGGCATCACCTGGCTGTTTTCGAGCAACCGCCGCGCGATCGACTGGAGGCTGGTCGCCACCGGTCTGGCGCTGCAGATTTCGTTCGCCGCGCTGGTGCTGCTGGTGCCGGGCGGACGCGACGTGTTCGACTCGCTGGGCAAGGGCTTCGTCAAGGTGCTGAGCTTCGTCAATGAGGGGTCCACCTTCATTTTCGGCAACCTGATGAACATCGACAGCTACGGCTTCATCTTTGCGTTCCAGGTGCTGCCCACCATCATTTTCTTCTCGGCGCTGATGGGCGTGCTCTACCACCTGGGCGTGATGCAGGTGGTGGTCCGCGCGATGGCGTGGGCAATCACCAAGGTGATGCGCGTGTCCGGTGCCGAAACCACCAGCGTGTGCGCCAGCGTGTTCATCGGCCAGACCGAAGCGCCGCTGACGGTGCGTCCGTACATCCCCAAGATGACCCAGTCCGAGCTGCTGACGATGATGATCGGCGGCATGGCGCATATCGCCGGCGGCGTGCTGGCCGCCTATGTCGGCATGCTCGGTGGCAGCGACCCCGCGCAGCAGGCGTTCTATGCCAAGCATCTGCTCGCTGCCAGCATCATGGCCGCGCCCGCCACCCTGGTGGTGGCCAAGCTGCTGGTGCCGGAAACCGGCACCCCGCTGACCCGCGGCACGGTCAAGATGGAAGTGGAAAAGACCACCAGCAACGTCATCGATGCGGCGGCGGCCGGTGCCGGCGACGGCTTGCGCCTGGCGCTGAACATCGGCGCGATGCTGCTGGCCTTCATTGCGCTGATCGCCTTGATCAACGCACCGCTGACCTGGCTGGGCGAGATCACCGGCGCCGCCGCACTGCTGGGCCGGCCGACCAACCTGTCGACGATCTTCGGCTACGTGCTGGCGCCGATCGCCTGGGTGATCGGCACCCCGTGGGTGGACGCGACCACGGTCGGTTCGCTGATCGGGCAGAAAGTGGTGATCAACGAGTTCGTCGCCTACAGCGAGCTGTCGCGTATCGTGAAGGGCGAAGTGCCGGGCGTCGGCCTGAGCGCGGAAGGTCGGCTGATTGCCACGTATGCGCTGTGCGGCTTTGCCAACTTCAGCTCGATTGCGATCCAGATCGGTGGCATCGGCGGGCTGGCACCGGAACGCCGTCACGATCTGGCCAAATTCGGCCTGCGCGCAGTGCTGGGCGGTTCGATCGCCACGTTCATGACCGCTACCATTGCCGGCGTGCTCTCGCATTTCGGTTGAGGCGGCGCGGGTTCATCGGCGTGACGGTCTAATCACCGCACGCCACGTTTCATTCAGTCATTCAAGTCAAGGGTATTTATGAGTTCGGTCGTCGTTGTCGGGTCCTTCAATGTCGATCACGTGTGGCGCTGTGATGTCCTGCCTGCGCCGGGTGCCACCATCGCCGGTCGCTACAGCACCGGCCCGGGTGGCAAGGGCTTCAACCAGGCGGTCGCGGCCGCACGTGCCGGTGCCAGGACGCACTTCCTGTGCGCGCTGGGCGACGACGCCGGCGGCGCGCTGGCGCGCTCGCTGGCTGCGCACGACGGCTTTGCGTTGATCGCCGAGCCCAGCAACGAGCCGACCGGCACCGGCGGCATCTATGTCGATGCGCACGGCCGCAACACCATCGTGATCGGCGCCGGTGCCAACTCGGTGCTGAGCGCAGCGTTTGTGGACAACCAGCGCGCGCTGGTGGCCTCGTCCGGCGTGTTGCTGGCGCAGCTGGAATCGCCGGCGGAGACGATCGAGTCGGCGCTGGCGCTGGCACGCGAATGCGGCGTGCTGACCGTGCTCAACGCCGCACCGGCCAATGCGCCGACCTCGATCGGCCTGCTCAAGCTGTCGGACGTGCTGACGCCGAACGAAACCGAATTTGCGGCCCTGCTCGGCCGCCATGTCGGCGAACGCATCAATGCCGACGATGTGGCGGCGCTGGACGGCAACACGCTGCATTCGCTGTGCCGCAAGCTGCTGCCGGGCGGTACCGTGGTGGTGACGCTGGGATCGGTGGGCGCCTTCATCTCGCATGCGGAAGAACAGCTGCGCGGCGACACGGCCGCGCATTACCGCGTGGGCGCGGAAAGCGCGCAGACGGTGGACACCACTGGCGCTGGCGACGCCTTCAATGGCGCGCTGGTAGCCTCGCTGGCGCAGGCGCCGACTGCCAGCTTCGTCACCCACGTGCGTTTTGCCACCCGCTACGCCGCGCGCTCCACCGAAGTGGAAGGCGCCGCCACCTCGATGCCGCACATGGTGCCCGAACCGGCCGTGTGATCCGCACGCTTCAAGCAAACAACGAAGGCGACCGCAGCGATGCGGTCGCCTTTTGCGTTCAAGGCGTCGGCATACACAGGAGACTGCTTCGATCCGCGAACGGCATGTCGAGGCCTGTCCATCGACGGACGCTGCCAGACCCGCTGCGCCGGAGCTTCGATCTTCTTCATCGGATAGCAGTCTGGGCGGCAGGACCCGGCGTGATGCCGCGTCGGGCACCCGTACGCTCATCCGGCGCTGACGCGACACCGTCTCCCGACGGGAGAGGAGTTGGGGTGAGGGTACGGTCAGCCAGCAATCTCGCCGCTGCCCTCGCTCTACTAGCCACGCGACCCGCACAGCAACCGCACAAGACCGAAGGCCGAAAAACGCTCTCCCGATTCCCGATTCCCGATTCCCGATTCCCCAATCCCCCACCCAGCTACAATGCCACCATGCAGATCGGCCCCTACTCCATCGACCCGAAAGTGATCCTGGCCCCGATGGCCGGCGTCACCGACAAGCCGTTCCGGCTGCTGTGCAAGCGGCTGGGCGCCGGGCTGGCGGTGTCGGAGATGACCATCTCTGATCCACGCTTCTGGGGCACGCGCAAATCGCTGCACCGCATGGATCATGCCGGCGAGCCGGATCCGGTCAGCGTGCAGATTGCCGGCACCGAGCCGCAGCAACTGGCCGAGGCGGCGCGCTACAACGTCGACCACGGTGCGCAGCTGATCGACATCAACATGGGCTGCCCGGCCAAGAAGGTCTGCAATGCCTGGGCCGGCTCGGCGCTGATGCGCGACGAAGACCTGGTGGCACGCATCCTCAGCGCGGTGGTGCAGGCGGTGGATGTGCCGGTGACCCTGAAGATCCGCACCGGATGGGACTGCGATCACCGCAACGGCCCGACCATCGCGCGCATCGCGCAGGATTGCGGGATCGCCGCGCTGGCCGTGCACGGGCGCACCCGCGATCAGCATTACACCGGCACGGCCGAGTACGCCACGATTGCGCAGATCAAGGCGGCGCTGCAGATTCCGGTGATCGCCAATGGCGATATCGACTCGCCGCAGAAGGCGGCGCAGGTGCTGCGCGAGACCGGCGTGGATGCGGTGATGATCGGGCGTGCCGCGCAGGGGCGCCCGTGGATCTTCGGCGAAGTGGCGCATTATCTTTCCACCGGCGAGCTGTTGCCGCCGCCGTCGTTGGCGTTCGTGCGCGACACCCTGCTCGGCCATCTGGAAGCACTGCATGCGTTCTACGGGCAGCCGCAGGGCGTGCGCATCGCGCGCAAGCATCTGGGCTGGTACGCCAAGGATCACCCGCAGAGCGCCGACTTCCGTGCGGTGGTCAATCGCGCCGAAACGCCGGAAGCGCAGCTGGAACTGACCCGCGCGTATTTCGATGCATTGATCGCCGGCGTGCCGCCAGCGCTGTCGGTTGCCGCCTGAGTTTTCCTGCGTTGTTGGAGCTGCAGCCATGACCGCACCAAGCGACACCCCGACCTATCTGCATGGGTTTTCATCCACCGAACAGGCACGCCTGCTCAAACAGGCGCGCCTGCTGGAAGCCACGCTGTTCAACCAGATCGACTACAGCGGCGCACGCCGGCTGCTGGAAGTGGGCAGCGGCGTGGGCGCGCAGACCGAAATCCTGCTGCGCCGCTTTCCCGACCTGCACGTCACCAGTGTGGATCTGAGCGAGGCGCAGTTGGGCGCGGCACGCGCCAATCTGGAACGGCTGGCATGGTGCCGCGAGCGCTACACGCTGCAGCAGGCCGATGCCAGCGATCTGCCGTTCGAGGCGCGTCAGTTCGATGCGGCGTTCCTGTGCTGGGTGCTGGAGCATGTGCCCTCGCCTGCGCGCGTGCTCAACGAGGTGCGGCGTGTGCTGCTGCCGGGCTCGCCGGTGTATGTCACCGAGGTGATGAACGCCTCGTTCCTGCTGCATCCGTATTCGCCCAATCTGTGGCGCTACTGGATGGCCTTCAACGATTTCCAGCACGACCAGGGCGGCGACCCGTTCGTCGGCGCCAAGCTGGGCAACCTGCTGCTGGCCGGCGGCTTTCGCGATGTGCACACCGAGATCAAGACGCTGCATCTGGACAACCGCGAGCCGGGCCGGCGCAAGACCATGATCGGGTTCTGGGAAGAAGTGCTGCTGTCGGCGGCCGACCAGTTGCGCGAGGCCGGTGCGGTGAACGCAGACACCGTGGATGGCATGCGCCGCGAACTGGCGCAGGTGCACAGCGACCCGAACGCGGTGTTCTTCTACTCGTTCGTGCAGGCGCGCGCGACAGTGTATTGAGCCGGCGGGCTGCTCGGGCTTACTACGTCCGCGTTGCCGAGCGCCCCCCGCCAAGCAGGCCTACCGAGCTGCCGGAGCAGGCGTGGCGGCGTGTTCCAGGTCGCCGGTCAGCACCGTGCCGGCGGGCTCGTGCCAGATACGGCGCCACATCTGCGCCAGCACCTCGCCGATCTGATCGCGCGCCACCGGCGCGCGGTAGGCGGCCTGGATCTGTCGCGGCGTAATCGGTTGCCACTGCCCGTCTTGGCGATGCGCCACCACGAAGTTGAAGTTGTAGTCCGGCTCCAGACCCATGCGCAGGTCGCTGAGCATCAGCTCGTCATCGACCAGGCGTGCGCGCATGAAGCCGCGATTGAACCAGGTCAACCGGCGCACCGCGTCGAAACCGGCCACCTCGCCCAGGGTCTGGGTGTTGCTGGAATAGCCGCGAAACTGCATCGGGCCCTTGTCGGCCACCAGCGAGCGTTCGCCGATCACATAACCGTTGGGCGTCATCGCCACCACGCGCCACAGCAAGGTGTTGAGCGGCATCGGCACCGAGAAGCGCGGCGCATCCTTCAAGCCGAGCGCGGCCAGCGCACGGTCCGCTTCCTGGTCGACCAGGTGCTTGGCCAGCAACGACCAGCCCAGGTAGGCGGAGCTGAGCGCCAGCCCGATCACCAGCGCGTGCTGCGCGAGCGGCCGCGCGCGCGCAAACCATGCCACCGCGCAGGCCAGCAACAGCCATAGCGTGTAGGCCGGATCGATGATGAAGACGCTGGACCACATTGCCGGATGCGGCTGCAGCGGCCACCACAGCTGGGTCCCGTAGACGGTGAAGGCATCCAGCAGCGGATGCGTGATCAACGCCAACTGGATCGCCCAGAACCAACGCTTGGGCGCAGTGGCCACGCGCCCGTTGCCGTAACGGCGAAACATCCACCAGATCAGCCAGCCCAACAACAGCAGCACGAACAGCGAATGGCTGGCGCTGCGATGCACCGTCATCAGCGTGACCGGATCGTCGGTCAGCGGCAGCAATACCAGCGCATCGAGATCGGGCAAGGTGCCCAGTGCGGCGCCGGCCAACAGGGCTGCACGGCGCTGTCCGGCCGGTGCGATGGCGGCAGCGACGGCGCCACCAAGAACGATCTGGGTCAATGAATCCATCGGCCGATGCTAGCAGGACGGGCATCGTCCAGTGCCATCACATGCGTTCCGGCCGGCCGGCAGTCAGCCAGCAGCCGCAGTGCTCGCATCGCGCTGCGGCTCGCGGTCGAAAACGGCGCTGCAGGCGCCGTCCGCAGTCCTTGCACCAGGACAGCGAACGCTGCACGCCGCGCACGTCCGATGGCACATACCGGCAGCTACGGTCTGCCGGCAGCTGCTGCGCCTGGTCAACCTCACGCCGCGCGCTGCTGCGCGGCATGAGGTTGCGGCGCCAGCTCGGCCAGCACGTCGCCGTGATGGTTGACCAGTTGCAGTGCGCCGGACTGTGTCTCGCGCAGCGCCGTCAGGCTCTCCACCCAGTCGCCGGTGTTGGCGTAGAGATGGCCGGCCTGCATGCGCAGTGCGGCGCGATGGATGTGCCCACAGACGATGCCATCCAGATCGCGGCGCACCACATCGGCCAGGCCGGCCGCCACGAAGCGGCCGATGTAGCGCTCGGCCGCACCGCTGCGGCGCTTGAGAAACTCGGCCAGCGACCAGTAGCGCATGCCCAGGCGCCGCCGCAGACGATTGGTCAGCTGATTGCCGGTGAGGATGCGGTAATAGAGCCAGTCGCCAAATCGTTCCTGCAAGCCGCCGAAATGGGTTTGCGCGTCGTAATCGTCGCCGTGGGTGACCAGCAGCCGGCGCCCGTCCAGCAAGGTGTGGACGCTGCGTCGGCGCACCTGCATGGCCGGCATTACCAGACCACAGAAGCGGCGGATGGCACGGTCGTGGTTGCCGGGCACGTAGATGATCTCGGTGCCGCGCCTGGCCTGCGCATGCAGGGCGGCGATCACCTGCTGATGCGCCGCATCCCAGACCGCGCGCCGCTGCGACATCCACCACAGGGTCGATGATGTCGCCGACCAGATACAGGGTCTGGCAACGCTGGCGGCCGATGAACGCGGCGATCTCGGCGGCATGGCAGTGCCGCGAGCCCAGGTGCAGGTCGGACAGGAACAGGGCGCGGACGGGAGGGTGCAATGTGGACACGTGCATGCGGACATCTCCATGGCAAAAAATGTCGGCCGCGATCGGGCGCTGCGCAGGCAGGCTGCGTGCGCAGCCCGCAGGCATCGGCAGCGCGCTGACACAGATGCGCCCCGCAGCAAGCCGCGGCGTAGCACTGCAATCGGACGCCCGCATCCCGGCGCGTGGTCGCCATGGCAGCCATGCGCCCCTCGCCCCGGCACGCTGTCCAGCGACATCGCGCATTCCCCTCCAGCGGCGTGGCTGCACGCAGCCATGCCGCCAGGCACGCGCGCATGCTGACCGGTCAGTACGACCGCTGCATGGCAAGCTGACGACACCCGGATGACCGTGCAAACCCCCGCCACGACACGGGTTTAACGCCACAGCGGGCTGTTCAGGCGCACAATGCACAGGGTTGTCGGACGGTGTATCATCCGCACCCATCTTTTCATCCGAATCAAGGGATATAAGCCTGATGTCCAGCTACCTGTTCACCTCCGAATCGGTCTCCGAAGGCCATCCGGACAAGATCGCCGACCAGATCTCCGACGCAGTGCTGGATGCCATTCTGGCCCAGGACAAGCGCGCCCGCGTGGCGTGCGAGACGATGGTCAAGACGGGCGTGGCGATCGTTGCCGGCGAAGTGACCACCAGTGCCTGGATCGACCTGGAAGCGTTGACCCGCAAGGTCATTCTGGACATCGGCTACAACAGCTCCGACGTCGGCTTCGACGGCGAGACCTGTGGCGTGCTCAACCTGATCGGCAAGCAGTCGCCGGACATCAACCAGGGCGTGGATCGCAAGAACCCGGAACAGCAGGGCGCCGGCGACCAGGGCCTGATGTTCGGCTACGCGACCAACGAGACCGACAGCCACATGCCGGCCGCGATCCATCTGGCGCACCGCCTGGTCGAGCAGCAGGCCAAGATCCGCAAGAAGAAGAACTCGGCGCTGTCGTGGCTGCGTCCGGACGCCAAGTCGCAGGTCACCCTGCGCTACGAAGACGGCGTTGCGACCGCGATCGACGCGGTGGTGCTGTCGACCCAGCACGATCCTGGCATCAAGCAGAAGGATCTGGTCGAGGCCGTGCGCGAGGAAATCCTCAAGCCGGTGCTGCCGGCCAAGTGGCTGCACAAGGGCACCAAGTTCCACATCAACCCGACCGGCAAGTTCGTGATCGGCGGGCCGGTGGGCGATTGCGGCCTGACCGGCCGCAAGATCATCGTCGACACCTACGGCGGCTGGGCGCGTCACGGTGGCGGTGCGTTCTCCGGCAAGGATCCGTCCAAGGTCGATCGCTCGGCAGCCTACGCCGCGCGCTATGTGGCCAAGAACGTGGTGGCTGCCGGCCTGGCCGACCGTTGCGAAGTGCAGGTCTCCTACGCCATCGGCGTGGCCGAGCCGACCTCGATTTCGGTCACCACCTTCGGCACCGGCAGGATCGCCGACGAGCAGATCGAAAAGCTGATCCGCAAGCACTTCGACCTGCGTCCGTTCGGCATCATCCAGATGCTCGACCTGATCCACCCGATGTATCAGCAGACTGCGTCCTACGGTCACTTCGGCCGCAAGCCGAAGGACTTCTCCTACACCGACGCAACCGGCGCGCAGCACACCGCCACCGCGTTCTCGTGGGAAAAGACCGACCGCGCCGATGCCCTGCGCGCCGACGCAAAGCTGAAGTAAGCCAGCTGCTCCTGCGGGAGCGAATATAGTGAATTGCACATGGGCCGCTGATGCGGCCCATGTGCGTTTTGGTGGAATGGATGCGTCCAACGGAGCACCACGGATAGATTCACTGCGTGTCCGGTTTTTTGATGCAGCCACCGCTTGCTGACGAATCTCCGTGTTGGACGTCTAGTGGGGTTGTGCGAATGCTCCGGTCACTGATGCTTTGTTACTGAGGGCTTCGGCCACTGAAGGCGCTTGCACGCGTAGTGTCTGCCGATCAGCAGTGGCAATACTGGGAGCGCGGGGCCGTGTGGCGGCATGGACGCTGCCACCGGGCCTCCAGGGGCGGATTTACGGCGTGTCCCGACACCGGGTGCGCCGCCGCGCTGCCGGCCGACTCCGCGCATCGATCGATCTTGCGCACGACATCTGGCGTTTTCATGCGACTGCTTCGGTCTACTGCGGGCGCTTGCGCGCGTACCGGTGTGGGACACGCCGCAAGTACGTCCATGTAGGCTCTGGCGCGGCATCCATGCCGCTCAAGGTCCCACGCCGGCACCCGCGCAAGCACCACCGATCATTGTCGGCAACTGAGAGAAAAGCGGCCTTCGGTTGACTGGTCGTGGCCTGGATCTTGTTCCATTGGTTCCATGCGGATGCTTCGATGAGCTGAAGGTGCCTGCACATCGCAGCCCCGGCATTGCGTTCAAGGCTCACGTTGCAACTGTTGCTCCAACGCCTGAGCGAACGCCTTCAACGGACACGCCATCCGTTGCTCGTCCGTGCATAGACCCAAGGCCAGTTCCTGCTGCAACGGCGGGTGCGCTAGATCCAATGGGGCCAGCGTCCGCAGTTGATCCAGCGATTGCGCAAGATACCGCGCATGCACCACCTGCTGCCCATTCGGTTCGCGCCATAGCTCCAGCAGCAACGCGCCGCCCGGCGGCGGATCGTCGGCACCGTAGCCGGGGAGATGAAAGTGCACGCCCAGCAAACCGCTCAAGGCAGCGATATGCGTATCGCTGCCAACGAAGACCGAGACCTTTGGCGCCTGCATATCGCCGAAGCGCTGCAGCACTTCGCGCGCCAGCGGTGCGCCCGAACGTGAGGCCATGTAATGCGGGCGCGCGTAGATGTCGAACAACAAGGCGTGCAGGCGCGAGACCTGCGCCAGCCGCTCGGGTGTGGCGCGGCCCCAGCCAACCTGCGACAGCGGCAGGCCTTCGGCGTATTGCAGCAGCAACACCTCGCCGGTGCCGGAGGTCAGGTCGATCGGCCCACCCAGGGCCAGGCCGCGCCCGTTGGCCGACGGTGCCAGCGTGGACGGCATCTGCGCGAAGTCGCAGGGCGTGCGCGTGCAACCCAGGATCTGCTGCATTGCCTGCAACTCGGCTGCGTGCCCTCGCAGCAATGCGGCGGGGCCACCGGTTTGCCTTTCGATCGCCGCAACCGCCGCCGTGCCATCGAACGGCACCGCGCCGGCTTCGATCGGGCGGAACAACGGATCGTTGCTGCCGGCCGGGCGATGTGCGGCGACGATCCCGCAGCCTGGTGCCAGCGCCTCGGCCAGCAAGGCGCCGCTGTCGATGGTGCGCTGATCGGTATTGGCCCAGACCGAGACGCTGCCTGCTGCCGGGCATCCGCTACGCGGCAGCACGCCCTGCTGCGCCAGCCATTGACGCAGATAGTCACCGCTCAACTGCACGCCGATGCGCCCGTGCGGCGTCAGCAGGCTGGCCGGCGTGGACCATTGCGGCCATGGCGCGTTGGCATAGTGCGCTGCGGCGGCTTCGCCCTGCAGCGGTGCGCGCACGCCGTGCCGGAAGACAGCGACCACACGTTCCAGTTGTGCAGTCTGCGCGATTGCCGGCGGCCCGGGCGGACGCGGCGTGCAGCCGATCAGCAACAGCGCGCCGAGTGCGAGTGCCGGCATCCGCCATCGCGGCCGCAGCGCTGTCGTCGGACGTTGCCTGGCACCTGCGTGCAACGGCGCATTGATCCCGCACGACGGCAACGACGCGATCCCCATCGCGTCGTTGCCGTCATCGCCTGCAGGCGTCTGTTCACCGCCCTGCCCCATTTTCTTCGCTTGCCTGGAACCCATACCTGTCAGTCATCCCGTTGTTCATCGCGGAATTTACCGGGCCAATGTGCAAGGCAGACGACACCTGGCGGAACTTATCCAACATGTCCGGGTAGCCACCACGCGGCGATGAATGCTCCGAAGCAGTCGCACGGTTGCGGTACCAGAGCGGCCAACACAAGAACGCTGACGGTCGTCAGGTAGGTGCGGACGCGCGCCCAGAATCGAAATGTACGAGTGGTCCGTGATGCTTCCGAGCACGGCCGCCCCGCATGCCGGCGGCGCAGTCGGTGTGTTGGCCGCTCGAAGTGCGGCATCAGTCTTTTCCACCTGCAACTCACCGCATGGTGCGCCGCTTTGAGCAGATCCCCCGCGCACCGACCCTCAGGACGCACTGCACGAGGCAGCGGCGCACTGACATGATGGGCCGGCATCTGCCCATCGACACAAATGCCCCAACCGCATGCGCGGCGCGCCAGCTGTCGGGGATCGTCATAGTCCTGCGACTGTATGCGTGCAGATCGGCCCACTCAGGTGCGCAGGAAGATTTCCACGCGTCGGTTGAGTTGTCGCCCGCCGGGGTTGTCCTGCCCATCCAGCGTATTGGGTGCCACCGGTTGCGATTCGCCATAGCCTTTTGCGCCGGCCGACTGCGCGGCACCGCGGGTGCGTAATGCGGCCAGCACCGCCTCGGCGCGGCGCTCGGACAGCGCCTGGTTATAGGCGTCGCTGCCCTTGGTATCGGTATGCCCGCGAACCTCCATGTCCTTGGCGCTGACCTTGCCGAGTGCGGCCGCCAGCACGTCGAGTACGCGCGCGGCGTCGGGGCGGATTTCGGCCTTGTCGAAGTCGAACAGGATGCGCTCGTTCAAGGTGATTAGATAGCCGCACGGTGCGCCGGGAAGTGCGAACTTCTGCAGCAGCGGGAAGCGCCCGGCCGGCGGCACCTTCGGCAGCGGCGGCATGCGCACTTCGCGCGGCGGGGTACCGACGGTGCCGGTGCCATTGCCGCGGTTCTGCACCAGCCCGTCCGGGCCGTTCCAGGTTCCCGAGCCGTCGGCGTTAATGGTGATCAGACCGCGCGGGCCGTTCCAGGTACCGCTGCCATCGCCGTGGTTGTCGACCAAGCCACTCTTGTCGCTGTTCCAGGTGCCTGCCCCCTTGCCATCCAGACTGATCAGGCCGGCCGGGCCGTTGTAGGTGCCGGCGCCGCTGGCCTGGACCTGGATGATCGCGTCGTCGCCCCCGGCGCCGCTGGCATTGATGGTGCCGCTGCCATCGGCATTGACGCGGATCAGGCCGCCGTCGAAGTTGGCGGTACCGCTGCCATCGGCCTTGAGGTCGAATAGCCCGCCGTCGCCGTTGCGCAGCAGATTGCCGTTGGCATCGACACTGGTGATACCGGCGTCGTTGATCAGGCTGCCGCCATCGCCGCAACGTGCCGGCGTCACGCTGACGCCTTCGATCGGGTCGAGAATGTCCTGCAGCGAGGCCTCCAGTGCGCGCTGCGCCGGGGTCACGCCAGCAATCTCCGGCACCACGATCGACGGGATGGCCGGCAACTCGGGCACCGCTTCATCGGCGACCGGTGGCGATGCAGATGGAGGCGCTGCGGTCTGCGCTGCCGGCGGCGTGGCACCCACAGGGTCGGCTGCCTCGCGTTGACCTTCGCCGCGGCCGCAACCGGCCAGCAGCAAGGGCACCCAGATCACTGCCGACAGCGTCTTGCGCATTGCGTCTTCCCTGGTTCGAGCGTGTTCGAGAACCGCCTGATAGCACGGGCCAGGTAAACAACGCGCTAAACGTGGCCAACGCAACGACTGCGCGACCGTCAGGCAGTGCGGTCGGTGCCGGGATCGGCATGCTCGTGCACTCCACCTCCTGCGCGTCGTCCGCACCCACCGGATGACCGCGTGTTGCCCAGGTTTGCCGGCCCAGGCGTGAGCGATCGCAACGCCGGGACGCGTACCGGACAATGGTGCGCATCGGCAGCGGACAAACTCCACACCCCGCGGTGCGTGACTAGTAGCCACACCTTCCAGCGAGGGTGCAGCGCACTCAGAACGTCGCAGGCGTCGCAGCCGGACGCGCGGCCTGCGCCTGGTTTGTGTCTGCCGCTTCGGCTTGCAGCTGCTCGTGCAGGATGCGGCGAATCTCCAGAATCGCCTGCGGGGTTTCCTGCACGCTATGCCAGGAGGTCACCACCAGCTCCGACTCGGCACCGTCCAGATGCGCGCTGCGATAAGGCACCAGGCCATCGTCGGAATCGGCCAGCGGCACCTGCGGTTTTTCGCGTCCGACAATGGTGTGGTAATGCACCTGCGGGGAGATCGGCAGGTCCATGCTGGCGCGCACGAATGGGTCGGTATCGCGCAGGTTGTCGATGCTGGTCGGTGGCAGCAGGCGCCGCTTGCGTCGCGGGTCGTCGCCCTGGCCGCCACGCTCGCTGCTGGCCAGGTCCTGAAACACATCGCCGAAGCGATCCAGCAAGGTGATCGGCAAACGCACCAAGCGGCCGACGAAGCGCCCGAGACCACCTTCGGCCAAGGGCGTGCCGCGATGCGGCGCGGCGATGAAGATGGCGCGGTCGACCTGCGGCATTGGCGAAAAATGCAGCAACGGCGACAACTTCGCGCGGATGCGTGCGCCGCGCTCGCCGTCCAGCCGGTAGTCTTCCAGCAGGGAATTCCACAGGCGCTCGCCCGACGAAGACACCAGCAGGCGCCCGATCACCCCGCCCATGCTGTGGCCGATCAACACCATGTCGTGCGATGCGATCGCCATACCGGACGGATCGAAGTGCTGCAGGCTGCGCTCCACCAGGGCCTGGATTTCGGCGCGGTTGACCGCCACCGGCGCATTGGTGGGGTAGTACACCTGCCAGATCTGGTAGCGCTGGCGCAGCGCTTCATCGCCCATCACTTCGTTGGCGACATTGACCCAGGCTTCCGGGCTGCTGGCAAGGCCATGCAGCATCAACAGCACGCGTCGGTCCGGGTCGTAGGGCTGCATCAGATACAGATGCGGGCGGTCGATGCCGCGCGCGCTGCCCAGCATCGAGCGCAGGGACTGCGCGGCAAACCCGGACCTGGCCAGCCACAGGCCATACGCGGCGGTGAAGTTGGCCGCCAGCGGCACGCGCTGGCCATGCAGTACCACTTCGTTCTGGCGATACGGGTCGTAAGGCACCACGGTGACGGCACGACCGCGCAGCACCGCATCCAGCGTATCGCCCTCGAAGCGCAGCAGCAGCGTTGCCGGTGCATACGGCATCTCGCTGAAGGTAGGCAGCGGACGCTCAGGTGTCGCGACAGCGGCAGCAGATGGTTGCAAGGCCAGTCCGGCAGGGTCGCCGACCACCTGCGGGTCCACCTCGGCCACCAGTTCGGCGCCGAAGCCGTCGCGTCGATACGTGCTGCGCAGCCCATCGAAGCGCAATGCCGAGGCGGCAAAGATCGCGCGCGGCGTGTTGCCGCCGCCCGGCAACCGATATGCAGACATGTCGATACCGACCTGCCAGCGGCCTATGCTGGTCGGCTCGCGCTCGCTCTGGCCGGTCTGCTGCGCGCGTGCGAACAGGCGTTCGATCACCTGCTGCACGGCGTAGTTGTAGTAGTCGCGCACCTGCGTCTGGCGATTTTCGAACGCACGCGCGCTGGGCGCCCGATCGGTGAAAAACAGATACGCGTACGCATGCCGCGCGGCCTCCAACCAGGCATCGACTGCGGCATCGCTCATGGTTGTCGGGTCGCGCCCGCCCAGCGCAATCGCATGCGCGGTCCATAGCTCGGCCTGCGTTGCCAGCCGGCGCTCATCGCCGATGCCTGCCACGGTGGCGAGTTGCTGCAGGCAGGGCATCGGGTCGCTGCGGCAGGCCTTGGGTTGCAGACCGGCCACCTGCACCGTCTCGCCGCTGGCCTGGCTCAACGCGCCAGTGCTGAGCACATCGCCACGCGTGCGCGCGATGAAGTCGCCGCTGCTGTGCGATTGCACCGTGACCATGGCGCAGCCGCTCAGCCACAGGCTCGCCAGCATGCCCGCCAGCACCGCGGCGGTACGACATCCACGCAGGCGCGGCGTCACCGGGGTGCGCTCGCGGTGGCCCCAGGCGCCGGTGCCTGCGGCATGCCGGCGCGGATGCGCTCGGAGAAGTCAGCCGCCTTGTCGGCGGCGATCGCACGTGCGGTGAAATGCCCGCGCTGCTTCAGTGTGGCGAAGTCGTAGCCGGGCATCAGCCCATCGTGATCGTAGGCGTATTCGTCGGCGTAGCCGGACAGCAACAGGCGATGATCCAGCGGCAATGTGGGCTGCAATTGCCGCGCCAACGCAAACACGATCGTGGTGCAGTTGCTGGTGAGCGTGTTGTAGAACGCCGGCGCGCGATTCAAGTCGTTGGCCAGGCCCACGTAGCCCATGAACATGCGGCGCAGCCCGGCCTTGGGAATCGCCAGCCGATACAGATACATGTCCTCGCCGCGCACATTGGTGCGCACGCGCAGGATGTCGCGCTCGTCGGCGGCTACCAGGGTCTCTTCGAAACTGCGGAAAAACCCGCCCAATGCCGAGAACGACTCGTCGCGCTCCTTGCGGATTTCCAGCGAGAACACCACGTGCGAGCCGTCGTCGAAACCGAACGACACCAGGGTGTGCGCGATCGCCGGGCCCATCCAGTACGACAGCGCCAGATCGGCGCTGACCAGACGGTCCAGATCGTACTGGCGGGTTTCCCAGCGCGGCTGGTAGTCGGTTTCGCTATGCCAGTCGAAATTGCGCACGTTGTGCAGCGTGACGATGTTGCCGTGCACCTCGGGCTGCAGGCGCTGGGCGACATCGTCGGCCCAGTCGCGGTCCTGGCTGGGCTGCATCATCCACCACGACACCGCCAGCACCGCAAATGCCGCACTGAAGATGCCCACCAAGGCCCAGTTCTCGCGGCCACGGCGCAGGCCCCACAACGCCGCGATTGCCATCGCGCACCACGAACCCACCCACGCCGCGCGCACGAACGCGTTGCCGGTCAGTGCGAAATAGATCGCCAGCCCGCCCCAGAGCGCGGCCAGCACCAGCGCCCCCCGCAACGTCCAGCGCCCGATGCGCGAACGCGTGGCCGATTTCATCGGGTGCCGCCTTCCGGCACCTGCATGCCCAATGCGTGCATCAACAGATCGGCCGAACGATGGGCGAGGCGTTTGCGTTCGGACTCGTCATTGCCGCGCAGGCAGCTGCCCAGCATGTCGATCACCAGCAGCAGCTGTTCGTCGTCGACATCGGCACGGCACAGGCCGGCGTCGCGGGCGCGATGCACGAATGGCAGGAAGATGCTCACCACGCGCCGGTCGGCGGTTTCCACCGCCGGGTGCGCGCGTTCGATGGACCGCCAGAAATCCACCAGCGGCGCGGACTGGGCGATGTGCTCGGCCACGTCGTGCAGCAGCACGGCCAGTCCGTCCGGGCGCTCGGCCAGATCGGCGGCCAGCCGCTCCAGGCCATCCAGGCCGCGGGTCATCAGCGCGGTCATCAGCGCGAGCCGGTCGGGGAAATTGCGGTACAACGTGGCGCGGCCAAGGCCGGCACGCTCGACCACCAGTTCCAGCGGGGCATTGACGCCGTGTTCGCTGAACACTTCGTCGGCGGCATCGAGTATCTGCCGGCGGCGCAGCGCGGCATCAGGGCGGGAAGTCGTCATCGCGGCATTATCGGACAGATTTGTCCGGTTACGCCAGAGTCCGCTTGTCGATTCGCGCCCTCTCCGACCAACGGTCGGATCGGATTGGACCATCGAATCCGACGGTCCAATCAGCGAACCGGATCAGCCGGTGTTCTGCACGCCTTGCGAGACGCCGTTGACGCAGGCGACCAGCGCGCGCAGCAGTTCGTCGTCCTCGCCATCGGTGGCACGCCAGCGTTGCAGCAGGTCCACCTGCAGCACGCTGATCGGGTCGATGTAGGGGTTGCGCAGACGGATCGACAAGGCCAGCCGCGGGTCGTGCTGCAGCAGCGACTGCTGGCCGGTCAATGCCTTCACCCAGCCCTTGGTCAGCGCCAGCTCGGCGCCGATGCCCGGGAAGAACCGCTGGTGCAGGTCGCCCGACAGCCGCGAGAACAGCTCGGCGATAGTGAGATCGCCCTTGGACAGCACCATCGCCACGTCGTCGAGAAAGGTGCGGAAGAACGGCCAGTCCTGCGCCATCTCGCGCAAGGTGTCTTCGTGCCCGGCATCCACCGCCGCCTGCAGGCCGCTGCCCACGCCGTACCAGCCCGGGATCACCGCACGCGCCTGGCTCCAGGCAAACACCCACGGAATCGCGCGCAGGTTGGACAACGCCGCGTCCTGGCCGAGCCGGCGCGACGGGCGCGAGCCCAGCGTCATGCGTTCGATCACATCGATCGGCGTGGCGCGGCGGAAGTACTGCATGAAATCCGGCGCACCGACGAAGGCGCGATACGCCACGGTGCTGCGTTCGGCGACCAGGTCCATCACCGGCCGCCAACGATCCTCGCGTGGCTCGGGCGCACGCGGGCGCAGGCTGGACAGCAGCACCGCGCCGGTCATCTGTTCCAGCGAGCGCAGCGCCAGGGCACGGATGCCGTACTTGCGATGGATCACCTCGCCCTGCTCGGTCACGCGCAGCCGGCCATCGACACTGCCGCGCGGTGCGGCATCCAGCGCGCGGCTGGTCTTGCCGCCGCCACGTGCGATCGAGCCGCCGCGGCCGTGGAAGAAGGTCAACCGCACGCCCAGCTCGGCGGCGGCTTCGAGCAGTTCCACCTGTGCGCGCTGCAGCCCCCAGCGCGAGGCAGTGATGCCGCCGTCCTTGCCGCTGTCCGAATACCCGAGCATCACCATCTGCGTATCGCCGCGCGCGGCCAGATGCTGGCGGTAGACCGGGTCGGCCAGCAGATCCTGCACGGTGCCGGTGCCGCCGCGTAGATCGTCCACGGTTTCGAACAGCGGCACGATATCCAGCGGCACTGCGCCGGTGTCGTCGACCAGGCCGCCACGGCGCGCCAGCGCCAGCACGGTGAGCACGTCGGCGCGGTTGTGCGCCATCGAGATGATGTAGCTGCCCAGCGCATCGGCGCCGTGGCGGCTGCGCGCATCGGCAAGCGCGGCGAACACCGCATCCAGCCGCGCGTTGCCTTCGTCATCCACGTGCGGCAATGCCTGCTCGCCGGCTGCATACGGACCGAGCAATGCAGCGCGCTGCCTGGCTTCCTGTTCGTCCCAATCTGCCTGGCCGAGTGCGTCGGCCACTGCACGTGCATGCACGCTCGATTCCTGGCGCACATCCAGCCGCGCCAGATGGAAACCGAAGGTGCGCACACGCCACAACAGGCGGCGCACCGCGAACCAACCGGCGTGCAGGCCCTTGTTGGCCTGCAGGCTGTCCAGGATCAATTGCAGGTCGTGTTCCAGCTCGGACGGGCTGGCGTAGGCACCCTCGGCATCGTCCAGCGTGGCCTGCAGGCGCGCGCGCATCAGATCGTTGAGCAGCCGGTACGGCATGTCGCCGTGGCGCGGACGCGAGCGTGCGGCGTCCTCCGGCAACAACGCGCGGTAGCGCTGCAGTTGCTCGCTCAATGCCGGGCTCACCGCCACCAGCGTGGTCGACTGGCTGAGCAGGCTGGCCAGTTGCCAGAGTTCCTTCTGATAACGGTCCAGCACCGCACGCCGTTGCGCATCCAGCGTGCCGGCGATGGTGACGGCATCCACGTTGGGGTTGCCGTCCATGTCGCCGCCGACCCAGGTGCCAAAGCGCAGCAGCCGCGGCAGGGTCGGCACACTGCCGTAGGTTTCTTCGATGGCGTGTTCGAGGGTTTCGTACATCACCGGGACCACGCGATACAGCACCTGGGTGAGATAGAAGCCCACATGCTCGCGCTCGTCCTCCACGGTGGGGCGCACCGGCGAGGAGTCGGCGGTCTGCCAGGACGCGGTCAAGGCCATTCGGAAGCGCGCCGCGTCGGTGGCGCGCTCGTTGGGCGTGCGCATGCCGTCCAGGTTGTCGACCAGGCTGGCGACCATCAGCTGCTCTTTTTCCAGCAGCGCGCGGCGCACCGCTTCGGTGGGATGCGCGGTGAACACCGGCTCCACGTCGATCCGCGGCAACCACTCGCTGAGTTCGTCCAGCGTCACGCCCTGCGCCTTGAGCCGGCGCAAGGCATCGTGCAACCCGTCCGGCTGCGGCGTGTCGGTGCCGCTGCGCTGGTATTCGCGGCGGCGGCGGATGCGGTGCACGCGCTCGGCGATGTTGACCACCTGGAAATAGGTGCTGAAGGCGCGCACCAGCGATTCGGCCTCGCGCGGCTCGCGCCCGGCCAGCTGCTCGCTCAGCGTCGACGGCGGGGCATCGCTCTCGCGGCGCGCAATCGCCGTGGTGCGGACGCGTTCGATCTCATCGAGGAATTCCGCAGAGACCTGCTCGGCGAGCAGGTCACCGACCAGTGCACCGAGCCGACGCACATCGTCGCGCAAGGCAAGATCGGGGGTAGCGAACACAAGACTGCTGCGGTACTCGTTCATCGGAAACGCACACCCTCTCAAGCGCAAAGTCGTCGAAGACTAACCCAAAAGGATTAGATGATCGCGACCGGCCCGACGGTTTCAACACCAACCATCGTGTGCGGGCGCTCCCTGCCCATGACCCCGTAGGAGCGCGCTGGCGCGCGATGGGGCTTTCCCAGTCATGTCCCATCGCGGACAGGTCCGCTGCTACGCGAGGTGGCTGTTCTGGTCATGCTGCGTCGCGCCCGGGTGCGCTCCTACCGGTGATCGCAGCAATCGCGTGGACGGCGCAGCGAATCTACCCGGGACGCGAGGCGGACGCATTCACCGTAGGAGCGCACCCGGGCGCGACTTCCCTGGTAAGGCCCTCGCGGGCAAGCCCGCTCCTACGGGTGATCGCGCAACCATCCACGCGGCTCGGCAGACGTTGCCGGCAGCGCATCAGCCACATCCTCATCTGCTGTAGGAGCGCACCCGGGCGCGACGAGGCGTTATCGATAAAGCCGCATCGCGCGCAAGCGCGCTCCTACCGGTGCCAACGCACCACCGATCAGCGCGTGCGCGTCGCGCCGGTCTCCTTCATCGGCTCGCCGAGATTGGTCTTCAACCACTGCTCGCTCTCGGCCAGCATCTGCAGGATCGACTGCCGCGCGCGATACGCATGCGATTCGTTGGGCAGCAGCACCAGCCGCGCGTTACCGCCCAGGCCCTTGATCGCGGCGAACATGCGCTCGCTCTGGATCGGGAAGGTGCCGGTGTTGTTGTCGTCCTGGCCGTGGATCAACAGCAGCGGATCCTTGATCTTGTCGGCGTAGTTGAACGGCGACATCGCCTGATACACCGATTGCGCCTGCCAGTAGTTGCGCTCCTCGGCCTGGAACCCGAACGGGGTGAGCGTGCGGTTGTAGGCCCCGCTGCGTGCGATGCCGGCCTTGAACAGCCGCGTGTGCGCGAGCAGGTTGGCGGTCATGAAGGCGCCGTAGGAGTGCCCGCCGATGGCGATGTGCTCGCGGTCGGTGACCCCGCGCCGCACCACTTCGTCCACCGCGGCCTGCGCATCGGCGACCAGCTGCGGCACGTAGGTGTCGTTGGGTTCGGCATCGCCTTCGCCGACGATCGGCATGGTCGGGTTGTTGAGCACCACATAGCCGATCGCCAGAAACGCCTGCGGCCCCCAGTAGCTGATCGCGTTGAAGCGATAGGGCGAGTCCGTGACCTGGCTGGCGGTGTCGGCACTCTTGAACTCGCCCGGATAGGCCCACATCAGCAGCGGCCGCGGGCCGTCGCGCTTGGGGTCGTAACCGGGCGGCAGCAGCAGCGTGGCGGTGAGGTCCACGCCATCGGCGCGCTTGTAGCGGATCTGCTCCTTCTGCACGCCACGTAACTGCGGCAGCGGATGGGCGAAATGCGTCAACGCCCGCGGCGCAGGCGCTGAATCGCCCAATGCCTGCACCACATAGTTGGCCGGCTCCTCGGGCGACTCGCGGCTGAGCAGCAACTGCGTGCCTTGCGCATCCAGCAATGCCAGCGGTGCGGAATAGCTCGGCGCCTGCGAATGGAACAGGCGCGTGGCGCGCCTGCTCTGCAGATCGAAGCGATCCACGAACGGGCGGTCGCCTTCCGGCGAGGCGCCCTTGCCGAGCAGGAACAGGCTGTTGCCATCGGCGCCGGTCTGCAACAGCGTGCGGCCCTTGCCGTCGGCCACGGTCGCCGGCGTGCCGGGATCGTTGTAGCGGTCCTGCGAGGAGCGATCCCAGAGCAGTTCGGGCGCGCGCTGCAGCTGGTCCGGTGCAATGCGCCACTGCTTGGTGCGGCGGGTCTTCCACCAGCTCTCGCTGAGGATGGCCAGATCGCCGCGGCCCCACTGGATACCTTCGAAGCGGCTACCCAGTTGCGCCAGCGTGACCGGCGCGCGCGTAAATGGCGCAGCCTGCATCAGCACCGCATCACGGATCTTGCTCTCGCGTGCCGGGTCGCCGCCGTCCTGCGCCTCGGCCCAGACCAGCGTGGCCGGCGCATCGACGCGCCAAGCGATGTCGCGCACGCCGGTGGGCACGGCGTCGTTGCCGGTCGGCAGGCCTTCCACCAATGGCAGCCGGGCGATCTGGCGCACCAGCTTGCCCTGCAGGTCCAGCACCTCGATACGGCGTGCGAAGTTGTCCACCGGCACCAGATACGAGAACGGCCGTTCGCTGCGTTCGCTCAGGATGTAACGGCCATCCGGCGACACCGACAGATTGAGATAGATGCCGGGCGTGGCGATCGGGCGCACCTGCCCGCTCACGCTGACGATGATGGGCTGGCCGATGGCGTAATACTCGAACATGCGCGCATCGGCCTCGTTGCGCAGCAGGTCCTGATAGGTCGGCAGCGAGCGCACGCCGGCAGCGGCGCTGGTCTGCTGGATCGCCGGGCCGTCCGGCACCGCATCGCGGGTGGGCGGCGCGCCCTGCCCGGCCACTTGCTGCTGCAGCAGCAGGCCGCTGCCATCGGGCAACCAGCGCAGATCGTCGTTGACGCTGGTGTTCAAACCGGCCACCAGACGCCGCGCCTGCCCGGCCGCCACGTCCACCAGCCACAGCTCGTTGGCGCCGCTGGCCGCGTCCTCGCGGCGGAACGCCAGGTAGCGCTGATCCGGCGACCAGCTCAACGTGGCCAGCGACAACGGTGACGGCAGCCCGGCGATCTGCCGCTCGCTGCCGTCGGCCACCGACAGCAGCCACAGCTTGTCGGCAAAGGAGAACCGGCTGCTGGCAAAGGTTTTGGGATGGATGCGCAGGCCGGCCAGCTTGAGTTCGGGCTGGGCCACCTCGGCGATGTCAGGCAACGCCGGCAACTGCACCATCGCGCCCAGGTCGCGTTTGGGCGACAGGTGCAGCAGCGGCGCGCGCGGGGCATCCACCACTGCCTGCAGCGCCTTGGAGGGCAGTTGGTAGCCAGTGCTTGCCGCAGCGGCAGGCGGGCCAGCCGGCGCGACGGCTGCGGCCGCAGCCAGTGGTGCGCTAAGCGCCAGTACGCCTGCCAGGGCCCATCGCTGCTGCCGCCTGCCGTGCCGTGCATCGGGTGTCGCCTGCATTGTCCATCCCCAGTGTCGATCGACTCCGGACCATAGCAGCCACGCGCTCCCCCGCTCCCCTGCCGTTGGTTGGGGCGCGTGCCACTTCAAGCCGGCCAATTCATGCCGGAGGGGGGGGCTGCCGATATAATCAACGCTCTCGTCGAGGGGCGCTGCGACCGGTATGGCGGACTGATCCGCCAACTGCACGAAAAGTGCAGGAAATACGGCCAGGCTCGACAAGCATTCATCGTTCAACGGCGCCCCGCATTGCAGATATTGGTCTGCTTACCGGAGCTATTGCATGAACGCTGTCACGAAAATCGCCCCACATACCGATTACAAGATCGCCGACCTCTCCCTGGCCGATTGGGGCCGCAAGGAGCTGGACATCGCCGAGCACGAGATGCCGGGCCTGATGTCGATCCGCCGCAAGCATGCGCAGACCAAGCCGCTCAAGGATGTACGCATCACCGGCTCGCTGCACATGACCATCCAGACCGCGGTGCTGATCGAAACGCTCAAGGACATCGGCGCCAACGTGCGCTGGGCCTCGTGCAACATCTTCTCCACCCAGGACCACGCGGCCGCCGCGATCGCCGCCTCCGGCACGCCGGTGTTCGCCTGGAAGGGCGAGACGCTGGAAGAGTATTGGGATTGCACCCTGGACGCGCTGACCTTCACCCTGCCCGACGGCACCCAGACCGGCCCGGAGCTGGTGGTGGACGACGGCGGCGACGTCACCCTGCTGATCCACAAGGGCTATGAGCTCGAAAACGGCTCCACCTGGGTCGACGAGCCGGCCTCCTCGCACGAGGAAGGCGTGATCAAGGCGCTGCTCAAGCGCGTGGCCGTCGAGCGTCCGGGTTACTGGACCCGCGTGGTCAAGGACTGGAAGGGCGTCTCCGAAGAGACCACCACCGGCGTGCACCGCCTGTACCAGATCGCCGAAGCCGGCAAGCTGCTGATCCCGGCCATCAACGTCAACGACTCGGTCACCAAGAGCAAGTTCGACAACCTGTACGGCTGCCGCGAGTCGCTGGCCGATGGCCTCAAGCGCGCGATGGACGTGATGCTGGCCGGCAAGGTCGCGGTGGTCTGCGGCTATGGCGACGTCGGCAAGGGCAGTGCCGCCTCGCTGCGTGCCTACGGTGCCCGCGTGATCGTCACCGAGATCGACCCGATTTGCGCCCTGCAGGCGTCGATGGAAGGCTTCGAGGTCAACACCATCGAATCCACGCTGGGCCGCGGCGACATCTACGTCACCACCACCGGCAACAAGGACATCATCACCGTCGAGCACCTGCAGGCGATGAAGGACCAGGCCATCGTCTGCAACATCGGCCACTTCGACAACGAGATCCAGGTCGATGCGCTGAACGCACTCAAGGGCGTGGAGAAGATCAACATCAAGCCGCAGGTCGACAAGTACGTGTTCGGCAACGGCAATGCGATCTTCCTGCTGGCCGACGGCCGGCTGGTCAATCTGGGCTGTGCCACCGGCCACCCGAGCTTCGTGATGTCCAACTCGTTCGCCAACCAGACCCTGGCGCAGATCGACCTGTGGGAAAAGCGCGACAGCTACGAGAAGAAGGTCTACATCCTGCCCAAGCACCTGGACGAAGAAGTGGCACGCCTGCACCTGGAAAAGATCGGCGTCAAGCTGACCACCCTGACCAAGGACCAGGCCGACTACCTCGGCGTGGACGTGGCCGGCCCGTACAAGCCGGATCATTACCGCTACTGATCAGCCGGGCGGTTGATTGCCCGGATGTCACCGCTTGAACAGAACGGGCGCCGCAAGGCGCCCGTTTTCTTTGCAGGATGCTGGATGGCCCTGCGTGCAAGCGGCCCCACATGGCGACCAATCTGCGTTCGTGCCTGCGGCATCGACATGCATCGCATGGATGCAACGCCTCAAGCAAGGCACCATGGAATCCAGCACGCCGGGTAGCCTTGCCGTCGGCATGGCAGCTGTTGCCGTGTGCGATACTCGCGCAAGGCTTGCGACTTACCTGCGTGGCAGCAAGACCGGTCAACCACTACGTAACACCCATCGTCAAAAGGAACCAACATGGGCGGCTTCAGCATCTGGCACTGGATCATTGTTCTTTTCTTCTTCTGCAGCATTGCTGCCGTGATCAGCCTGATCGTCTGGGTCGCAAAGCGCGCGTCGCGCAAATCGACTGTGGCAACGACGGGGTCAGCAGTGCCGAAGAGCGCTCAAGCCAGACTGCTGGAGCTGGACACGCTGAGGTCGCAGCAGTTGATCACCGATGCGGAGTACCAACAGCGCCGCAGCCATATCCTCAGCGAGATCTGAGCAGCGGCTGCAACGCATGAACCATGTTTCCGCTGTCCTGGATCAACATGTCCATGTGATCTGCGACAGTGCCCTGCGCCAGCGATTGCTGACGCGCAGCAGTTCGATGCAAGACCGCATCAGTCTGAGCTTCAAGGGCTCTGAGGAACTTGCCGAAATCCTCAGCCTGCTGCAATCACTGCAGGTTCCCTTTGCCGACGCACCTGCGGGCTGGCCCCCTGCGGCCGTCTTCGCGCAGCTCAGGGATCAGGGACTGGTGCAAGGCGCGATTACTACCGTCGTATGGGTCGCCCCGGACATGCCCGCGCTCGGCGTCGGCTAGCACGCATCTGCGCCAGGGGTGCCGGCAGCTGATCCGGTGCGATCCACGCAATGCCGCGCCTGAGACTGTCGCGCTGCGGCAAGGCCGAAAACTGCAGACGCAGCTCGGCTCAGCAGTCGCACCTGCAGCTACGTTTGTGCTCGACGAAAGCAAGCGCTCGCGGTGGCGAGCGGCACCGCACCGCCACGCCAGAGTTCAAGAGCAGCGCTGCGTTCCCTGCCTCGCGGAAGAATTGCACGACACGCCGTGGCTATCCGCCCGCTACGGCCGCCAGTTCGCATTGTGTTCCCAGAACGCAACGCTGCGCCGGTACGCATCGCGATCCAGTGCCACACCCGAGCCGCCCTCGTCCACGCCCAGTGCATTGCGCAGCATGGTGATGGGCGCCATTGGAATTTCTTCCGGCTCGGTGGTGTAGAGGCAACCGACCACGCCCCAGTCGGCGTCGATCGGCGCGCCCTCCTTGGCCAGCTGATCGCGGCTATAGAGGATCGGCAGCAGATACGTCGCCACCGGTGGCTCCACACCTTCGAACCAGCGCACCAGCACCGGCAACTCCTGCGTGCTGCGTGCCTCGTAGCCGGAGCGCAGCTGGTGGCGGTTGTCGTCGGTGATCGGTGCAGTGAGGCAGCGCGTCGAGGTCCAATTGCGGTGCACATGCAGCTGGCAGAACGGCGCATAGCCTTCGATCACGCGCACCGGCGCCTCTTCATTGAGACGCTGGATGAACTGCTCGGGCGTGCAGTCCTGGATGGCGTTGCGACGACCATCGCGGGGAAACAGACGGGTGCGGGCAAACGGTGTGAGAACGATGGACATGACGGTGGTGGGTGGCAAAGAACGCCAGGGTAGCCTGCAGCCCTGCCATGCGACCACTTACCAGATCAGATCGTCCGGCACCTTGAACTGGCTGTAATAGTCGTCGTCGCTGTCCGGCGCCG
Source organism: Xanthomonas sp. NCPPB 3218 (assembly GCF_056725185.1). Taxonomy (NCBI): domain Bacteria; kingdom Pseudomonadati; phylum Pseudomonadota; class Gammaproteobacteria; order Lysobacterales; family Lysobacteraceae; genus Xanthomonas; species Xanthomonas sp. NCPPB 3218. Next base: position 988,618 of record NZ_CM161516.1, on the reverse strand, counting down.
AAGGCGTGCTGCTACGGCCATGATCCAGCACCACAGTGTCCGCATCGCGGCTGTAGACCTTGTCGGCGGCCGCGCGCGGAATCAGCTCGAAGCCATCGCCATGCCGCACGATCACCAGCGCCCCGCTGGCCAGCTGGCTGCGCAGCGTGGGATTGACCAGCACGCTGCGGATGACGCGGCCGTCGTTGAAGCGGTAGTCGATCTCGCCATCGCGCTTGACCTTATTGGTCTCCACGATCTGCCGGACCTGGGCCAGCACTTCCTGCCGCCGCAGCTGCAGCTTGCGTTCTTCGGCCAGCGCGCGATCGCGCTCGGCGCGCTCGGCCTGTAGCCGCGCCGCGTCCACCTTGTCGACCTCGGCCGGTGCCACGGCCGCGCCCTTGGCATGACGCTGCTTGTTCTGCTCGCGCGCGACCTTGTCCACCTGGGCCTTCTTGACCAGGCCGGCCTTGAGCAGTTGTTCTTGCAGCGGATTGCGCATGGGAGGGGAACCGGTGAATGTGCGCCCAGTTTACTGCGCCCCGCGCCACCCAGCCTGACTGCCCAAGCCCGCCCCGGCTGCAGCACCGCGCCGTACCGCGGTACCGCGATCCACCGGCACCGCGCAAAGCGCGACCTGCATCGGGGTTTTTGCAGGTACCCGCATTGAATACGTATGCACAACAGCGATGTTGCGCCGCGATGCACGCTTAGCATCACCGCGCGCTGCACGCCGTGCGCGCGCTTTCCGGAACAGGGGCCGGAGGCCTTGATGCGGGCATCGCACAGCATGCGTGTGCTCGCGCTTACCGACTGGAGATCCATCCGATGCGCGATACGCACACTCCACCCCCACCCTCACGGCTTCAACGCAGCTCGCGGCTGCTGCTCGCCGCGCTGGTGCTGCTGCTGACCACCGCCAATGTGCAGGCCGATGTGATCCTGCATGCCTTCAATTGGCCGTATGCCACCGTAGAGGCACGCGCCAAGCAGATTGCCGATGCCGGCTATCGCAAGGTGTTGGTCGCTCCCGCCTATCGCTCGCAAGGCAGCGCGTGGTGGGCACGCTACCAGCCGCAGGATCTGCGCGTGATCGATGGCCCGCTGGGCGACACCGCAGCGTTCTCGCGCATGGTGCAGGCGCTGGCCAATAATGGCGTGGAAACCTATGCCGACGTGGTGCTCAACCACATGGCCAACGAGGCCGCGACACGCTCGGATCTCAACTACCCCGGCAGCGCCGTGCTCGCGCAATACGCTGCGAATCCAGGCCGTTACGACACCTTGCGTCTGTTCGGCACCTTGCAATCGAATTTCCTGAGCGCCAGCGATTTCGGTCCGGTCCAGTGCATCACCAACTACAACGACGCCTACCAGGTACGCACCTATCGCATCTGCGGTGGCGGCAGCGATCCGGGCCTGCCCGACCTGGTCGGCAACGATTGGGTGGTGCAGCAGCAGCGCGCCTATCTGCAAGCGCTGAAGGGCCTGGGTGTGACCGGCTTTCGTGTCGATGCGGCCAAGCATATGAGCTTCGACCATCTCAATCGGGTCTTCGATGCGGGCATTCGTTCCGGCGTGTATGTGTTCGGCGAAGTGATCACCGGCGGCGGCAGCGGCAATGGCGATTACGACCAGTTCCTGGCGCCGTACCTGCAGTCCACGCCGCATGCGGCCTATGACTTCCCGTTGTTCAACGCGGTACGCAATGCATTCGCCATTGGCGCCAGCCTGCAGCAGCTGGTGGATCCCGCGTCCACCGGACAGGCGTTACCGGGCAATCGCGCGGTGACCTTCGCCGTCACCCACGACATCCCCAACAATGCCGGCTTCCGCTACGCCATCCTCGACCCCGTCGACGAGACGCTGGCATACGCGTATCTGATCGGCCGCAACGGCGGCATGCCGATGGTCTACACCGACAACAACGAAAGCGGCGACAACCGCTGGGTCAACGCCTACCTGCGCGACGACCTGCGCCGCATGATCGGCTTCCACAACGGCGTGCAAGGTAGCGACATGCAGGTGCTGTCGTCCAGCTCCTGCCATGTGCTGTTCCGGCGCGGCAGCCTGGGCATCGTCGGCATCAACAAGTGCGGCAATCCGGTCACCACCACCGTGGCGATGAATGGCAGCGTGCTGTACTGGAATGCGGATTATGTGGATGCACTGGGCTCGGGCAGCGTGGTGCGCATTTCCAGCGGCTCCTACACCTTCACGCTGCCGGCGCGCGGTGCACGCATGTGGCGCCGCTGAGCTGTCGGGTGAGCACGAGGCGTCCGCTGCGTGGCTGGAGCCCGATCGCAAAGACACGCGACCCCTGACACAGGAAAACACCGGCTCATCGCCGGTGTTCTGGATGCTGCAACAGGTTGGATGGTGCGACCGGCTACCAGGCGAACGGCGCGGTGACCTTGCGCGCGCCGAGCATGAACGCATCGGCCACATGCACGAACGGGGTGACATCCACCTCCGATTCGCCGGCGCGCACCAATTGCACGAAACGCCGGTACAAGCCGTCGTATTCGCCGGCGGCTTCCACTGGCTGCGGCTGGCCATCGATACTGAGCCTGGCACCGCCCTCACTGAGCATGAGCAGGCCATCGGTGGTGTCCACTTCGATGTCCCAGCGCTGATGGCCGGTCTGCAGAAAATCCAGTTCCGCCGTTACCGGCACCCCTGCGGTGTCGACAAAACCGAGCCTGGCGTACAGCGGTGCCTGGCGATTTTCCGGCGTGTGCAACTCCGCTTCGCGCAGCGCGAAGGGGCGCGGCAGCAGATGCGTGACGATGGACAGCGCATTGATGCCGGGGTCGAACACGCCCATGCCGCCCGGCTCCAGGATCCAGTCCTGGCCCGGGTGCCAATGGCGAATGTCTTCCTTCCAGGTGATATGCGCGCGCAGGATCTGCTTGTCGGCCAGCCACGCCCGCGCGGGCTCCACGGCAGCGGCGCAGCGCGAATGCCAGCTGGTGAACAGGCTGCGTTGCGCACGCTGCGCCAACACGCGCAGATCGTCGATCTCGGCCAGGGTGGCGGCCGGGGGTTTTTCCAGGAACACATGGCGCCCGGCGGCCAGCGCGGCCTGTGCCTGCGCGTGCCGCCCGACCGGTGGCGTGCACAGCGCCACCGCTTCAATCTGCGGATGCGCCGCGAAGGCCTCTTCCAGGCTGTGGTAGGCCGGCACTCCATCGACCGTGCCATGCCGGCTCACCGTGGCCACCAGCTGCACATCGGCACGCGCGGCGATGGTGGGCACGTGCTGGTCGCGGGCGATCTTGCCGATGCCGACAAGGGCAATGCGCAATGCGTCTGGATGCTTCATCGAAACCTTCGGGCTGATAGGGACGTGGCGGGACCCGCGCGATCGCCCGTTTCAGGCGCATGCACGGAGACTGGTGCAGCGGCGCGCTGCACCAGCGCACGCAACGGCGCAGTGTAAGGTCAGGCTGCGGTTCGCTGCGAGACATCGCTCCTGCTTGTTTTGCTATACCTGCGCCGCCCGATGGCCGTGCAAGAGCCGCCATGCTGCATCGGTGCAACTGCACGGCACGCCTTGCCGTTCGTGGCCTTCCACCTGGTCGCGCTGGAGCACTCGGCGGCTGCGGTGGGGCGCCCGGCCTGCGGCCGATGTATGGCCAGGCCTGCGACGCCTGCTGCAGACAGAGCTACCTGCATGCGCATTGCGATGCGCTCACATCTCCAGCACGACCTTGCCCAGGTGGCTGCCCTGCTCCAGATAGCGGTGCGCTGCAGCGGCTTCGCCGAGCGGGAAGCGCTTGTCGAGCAGCACGCGCAGCTTGCCCTGCGCGATCCACGGCCACACCACGCGCTCCACTTCCCCTGCCAGGCGCGCCTTTTCGTCGGCACTGCGCGGGCGCAGCGTCGAGCCGGTGAGGATGGCCTGCTTGCGCATCAGCAGCGGGATCGGCACCTCGATGGTCGAGCCGGCCTGCGAGGCGATGTAGACGATGCGCCCGCGTGGGTTGAGCGCCTCCAGGGTGTCGGCGAATACCGCAGCGCCCACCATGTCCAATGACACATCCACCCCGCCGTGCGCCTTGGCCACGTCGACAAACGATTCGGTGGTGGAGTCGATCGCCACATCGGCGCCGAGTTCGCGCGCCTGCGCTGCCTTGCCCGCCGAACGCGCAGTCGCCAGCACATGCGCACCGGCGGCCTTGGCCATCTGGATCGCAGTCACGCCGATCCCGGACGTGGCGCCATGCAGCAGCAGCCATTCCCCGGCCGCCAGCCGGCCATGCTCGAACAGGTTGGTGTACGCGGTAAAGATGGTTTCCGGCAGCGCCGCGGCATGCGCCAGATCCATGCCCGGCGGAATCGGCAGCACATGCCGCGCGTCGACCGCTGCGTACTGTGCGTATCCGCCACCGCCCAGCAGTGCACACACCCGATCGCCGACCTTCCAGCGACCGGCCGGCTCCACGATCTCGCCGGCGATTTCCAGCCCGAGCGTCTGCGGCGCGCCGGGCGGCGGCGGATAGTGGCCGGCACGCTGCAGCAGGTCGGGACGATTGATCCCGGCCGCATGCACGCGGATCAGCACCTGCCCCGGCGCAGGACGCGGGCGCGGCATTTCGCTGGCGTACAGTGCATCCGCATCGCCCTTGCCATCGCGAATGGCGATTGCGGTCATCGTGGTATCGCTCATGCGCAGCACTCCGTAGAAAGTGCACCCAGTGTAGAGCTGCCCGCGTCAACGTCCGGCGCAAGCCAGCTCGCGACATGTCACGCAGGCGCGGCGCAACCACTGTCTCCACAACTCACGGCAGGCGATGACGCGATGGCCGGCACTACGCGTGGAACCAGTGCTGCAACAGAAGCGATTCGCCTGCCCGCTGCAAGGCAAGGCTTCGCTCGCCACCGCGCGGCAAGCGCCTGCAGGGCCCCGCGGAGCGCGCCGTCATTCCGCTGACAGCACGCGCGGTAACGAATGCAGGACACCCGCAACCAAATATGCATTCATCGCGATGAAGCGATATTATGCGGGCACGATCCGCCGGACCTGCCGCGATGACGCATCTCAGTTTCGAGTTCTACCCGCCCAAGACCGACGACCAGCGCGCCCAGCTGGACCGCACGGCGGCCAGGCTGAAGGGCTACGCGCCGGAGTACGTGTCGTGCACCTTCGGTGCCGGCGGCTCCACGCTCAGCTATACCTCCGAGACGGTGCGTCACCTCAAGCAGAAGCACGGTTTCGAAGCCGCCCCGCATCTGTCCTGCGTCGGCGGCAGCCGCCAGGAGATCCGCGAGCTGCTCAAGCTGTATCGCGCGATCGGCTGTACCCGCATCGTCGCGCTGCGCGGCGATCTGCCCTCGGGCATGGGCCATCCCGGCGACCTGCGCTATGCCTCGGACCTGATCGCCTTCATCCGCGCCGAGCACGGCGACGCGTTCCGGATCGAGGTCGGTGCGTATCCGGAAACCCACCCGCAGGCGACCGATGCGCTGAGCGATCTGCGTTACTTCAAGGCCAAGGTGGATGCCGGTGCCGATGCCGCGATCACCCAGTATTTCTACAACGCCGACGCGTACTTTCATTTCCGCGACGCCGTGCAGCGCATGGGTGTGGAGATCCCGATCATCCCCGGCATCATGCCGATCTCCAATTTCTCGCAGCTGCGGCGCTTTTCCGAGCAGTGTGGTGCAGAAATTCCGCGCTGGATCAGCAAGAAGATGCAGTCCTACGGCGACGATGCCGATGCGGTGCGCGCCTTCGGTGCGGAAGTGGTGGCCACCGTGTGCGAGCGCCTGATCGCCGGTGGCGCGCCTGCCCTGCACTTCTATACGCTCAACCTGGCCAAGCCGACCACGCAGGTGCTGCAGCTGCTCGGGCGCTGAGCCAGCCGCTCGAAACCATGCCCTCGGCGGGCATCTCCACGCGGGCACATCATCGGCAAACGCACGCGTGATGCGCAAACGCCGTGCAAGCTGCCACGGTCCCGGCGCGTTGCTCGCCGGCTCACGCAGGCCCCGTTACGCTGCGCCGATGCCTCGCCTCCTGCTGCCATTGTTACTGCTGTTCTGCCTGTGCCCGGCCACGCGCGTGCAGGCGCAGGAGATCCGTCGCTGCGTGACAGCGGACGGGCAGACCATGTTCACCGACCGCCGCTGCGAAGATGTCGGCGCTGCGGCGCGCCCGCCGCCGGCCACGCGCACGCAGGGCAACACCGGCCTGTATCGCTACGGCTGCCCGCGCCGGCTGAGCGAGCTGGTGTCGTTGCTGCAACTGGCGGTGGACAGCCGCGACGTCAATCGGCTCTCCAGCCTCTACCTGTGGAGCGGCCAGTCCGACGCCGCTGCCAACCAGGTGCTGAGCCGGCTGGAGGCGATCGTGCAACGCCCGTTGCTGGACATCGTGCCGATGTACCCGCAACGCGATCCGCCGACCTGGGAAGCCGATGCCGGTACGGCAGCGGCTCCATCCCTGGACGGCAGCGCCATCGACGCCCCACTCCCGGCACCGCCAAGCCGCCCGCGCCCCTGGGGCCTGCGCCTGGAACAGAACTTCGCCAGCGGTGCGCCCGCAAGCAGCGTGTTGCGGCTGCGCCGGCAGTACAACTGCTTCTGGGTGACGTTTTAGCGCAGCAGCTGCGGTGACGCTGGCCACCGCGACCTGGTCGAACACGGACCACCGCAAGGCTGCCGACCCCCAGCAGACCGCACGGCCCTAGTGACGGTCACTGCGGCCACAGCGCACGAATCGCCGCGATGCCCTGCGCGCCATGCGAACGGGCTTCGCGCAGGTCGTCGACCTGCATGCCACCGAGTGCGTAGATCGGCAAGGAGACCTGCTCGCGCAAGCGTTCGAACCCATCCCATCCCAAGGGTGTCGCACCCGGATGCGACGCGGTCGCCTGCACCGGGCCCAGCACCGCAAAATCGCAGCCAAGACGCTGGGCGCGGCGCAGGTCTTCCAGCCCGTGACAGGAAGCGGCGACCGGCTGCTCGGCCGGCAACGGGCGCTCCTGCAGGCTGGCCAGTTGCTCCGAACCCAGATGCACGCCGATACCGAGTTCGCTGGCCAGTGCGATGTCGCGGTTGAGCAGCAGTTGCGCGCGCGCACGGCCGCGCAGGCGCATCACTTGCTGCAGCAAGGCCTGCCAGCGCGCCGGTTCGGCCTGCCGCGCACGCAACTGGATGCGCGTGATGCCCTCCTGCAGCGCACGCTCCAGGCCTTCCAGCCACAGCGCGTCATCGTCCGGCTCGGGCGTGATCAGATAGCGGTCTGGCTGGCGCAGCACACCGACCACCGGCACATCGGCCGGCGGCATCGAATAACGGGTCAGCTTGTCGGCGGCCACCCAGGTCATCGCCTGGCCTTCGCGGCCGCGCGGGCTGCCTTTCCATGCGGTGATGTGGCGCACTTCCAGGCGCAGCCGCTTGTCCGGGTACAACTGCGGCACGTCCATCAGCCACTCGCCGACCTGCGCCTCGATACCGAGCTCTTCGTTGAGTTCGCGCACCAATGCCTGTTCGGAGGTTTCGCCAGGTTCGCGCTTGCCACCCGGAAACTCCCACAGGCCGGGCATGTCGCGGGTTTCGGTACGGCGGGTCAGCAGGATGCGGCCGCGGGCGTCGGTGATCACGCCGGCAACGACGTGGATGGATCTTAGAGAATCAGGCATGGCACAAGAGTGCCGCGAGTGAGTCGTTCAGTGCAATCGCTTGGCGGCGGGGATTGGGGATTGGGGATTCGAGATTGGTCAAAGCGCGGCACGTGTGCTTCTGCCAATCCCGAATCCCGAATCCCCAATCCCGGCCTACAGTGGATGCCCGATGCGCCAGAGCACGCCGCTGGGATCGTGCAAGGTGAAATCGCGTGCGCCCCACGGCCGATCTTCCGGCGCGCTGCAGCTCACCCCGAACTGCGCGCCCAGGCCGGTGTCGTGCACGTGCTGCCACCAGCTGTCGGCATCGTCCACCCACAGGTGCAGCATCAGGTTCTCGGCCAGTTCGCGCAGATAGAAATCCTGCAGCAGGAATGCGCAATGCGTGCCATGCCGGAAGCAGGTCACATTGCCTACCTCGTCCTCCTGCACGAAGCCCAGCGCGCGATAGAACCGCTGCGACACCGCGTAGTCGCGCGCAGGCACGAACACCTTCAATTGCTGGCTGGACAGCAACGCCATGACCGCACTCCACGCAGGATATGGATCGAGCATACGCCCCGCAGTGGCACCGGCGGAGACGCCCGCATACAAAAGGCGCCGCGTTGGCGCCGCGAGAGATGGACAGCGCGTGGCTGGCCTGCCGTGCCGAGGCCCACCGCAAGACAACTCGCCGGATTCTTCCAGCGTCTATGCCGTGCTTGTCGACCTTGCCTGGCAGCAATGCAAGCCATGGCTTCGCAGGGAATTGGCCAAAGGCGGCGAAACCTGAGCGTGGCCTCGTACCCGGTCTGCGATATCCCCTTTCCTGCTTCAAGACCCCCTCAGGATCCCATCCGTAAGCAGAGCCCCCTTGGTAAGGGGGCGCGCCAAAGGCGCGGGGATCGGAAGCAAGGACCGTGCACCAGGCATCCGCGTAGCGGATGCCTGGTGCACGGTCAACTCAGCTCAGCTGAGTTGACCGTGGCAGTGCTTGTACTTCTTGCCGCTGCCGCAGGGGCACGGATCGTTACGGCCCACCTTGGGCTCGTCGCGGGTCACCTGCGAAACCGGCACCGGGGCGTTGCCGCCCTGCATCTGTTCCACTTCCTCGTCGGCACCATAGCCGCCGGCGTCCTGATGCTGGAACTGCGAGGCCATCAAGCGCGCCTGCGCCTGCAGACGCTCCTGCTCTTCCAGCTCGGCCACTTCCTCTTCGCTGCGGATGCGCACGCGCGCCAGCAGGTTGATCACTTCGCGCTTGACGTTCTCCAGCATCTCCGAGAACAGCTCGAAGGCTTCCTTCTTGTATTCCTGCTTGGGCTGCTTCTGCGCATACCCGCGCAGATAGATGCCCTGGCGCAGGTAATCCATCTTGGCCAGATGCTCCTTCCAGCCCTGGTCGAGCACGGTCAGCATCACGTGCTTCTCCAATGCGCGCATGGTGTCGTTGCCCACCGCCGCTTCCTTCTCGGCAAAGTGCGCATCCACCGCTGCCTGCACCTTGGCCGCAATCTGCTCGGCGTCCAGTTCTTCCTGCGTGCGTGCCATCTCGCTTAGCGCCAGCGGCATGCCCAGCTCCGATTCCAGCGTGGCTTCCAGACCCTTCAGGTCCCACTGCTCATCGACAGAGTTGGGCGGCACGAAGCGTGCGACCAGGTCGTAGATCACATCGCCACGGATGCCGTCGACGTTGTCCTTGACCGATTCGGCATCCAGCAATTCGTCGCGCTGGGCGTAGATCACCTTGCGCTGATCATTGTTGACGTCGTCGAAGTCCAGCAGGTTCTTGCGGATGTCGAAGTTGTGCGCTTCCACCTTGCGCTGCGCCTTTTCGATCTGCCGGCTGACCAGGCGGTCTTCAATGACGTCGTCTTCCTTCATGCCCATCATGCGCATCGCCTTCTGGACCCAGTCCGAGGCGAAGATGCGCATCAGGTTGTCTTCCAGCGACAGATAGAAGCGCGAGGAACCCGGGTCGCCCTGACGACCGGCACGGCCACGCAGCTGGTTGTCGATACGGCGCGATTCGTGCCGCTCGGTACCGATGATGTGCAGGCCGCCGGCCGCCTTGACCGCATCGTGACGACGCTGCCATTCGGTCTTGGCCGCAAGGCGCTGCTCGTCGCTGATGTCGTCGCCCATGGCATGCAGCTCGGTTTCCAGCGAACCGCCCAGCACGATGTCGGTACCGCGGCCGGCCATGTTGGTGGCGATGGTCACCGCGCCCGGCTGGCCGGCGTTGGCCACGATGGTGGCTTCGCGCTCGTGCTGCTTGGCGTTGAGCACTTCGTGCTTGACCCCGGCCTTGCGCAAATGCTCGGACAGCATCTCCGAGGTCTCGATCGAGGTGGTACCCACCAGCACCGGCTGGCCGCGCTTGGCGCAGTCTTCGATGTCGGCCAGCACCGCGTTGAACTTGCCCTTGCGGTTGAGGAACACCTGGTCCGGATGGTCCTTGCGCACGGTCGGGCGGTTGGTCGGGATCACCACCACTTCCAGGCCGTAGATGCTCTGGAATTCGTAGGCCTCGGTGTCGGCCGTACCGGTCATGCCGGACAGCTTCTTGTACATGCGGAACAGGTTCTGGAAGGTGATGCTGGCCAGCGTCTGGTTCTCGCGCTGCACCGGCACGCCTTCCTTGGCCTCGACCGCCTGGTGCAGGCCATCGGACCAACGGCGCCCGCTCAACGTGCGGCCGGTGAATTCATCGACGATCACCACCTCGCCATCGCGCACGATGTAGTCCACGTCGCGCTGATAGATCGCATGCGCGCGCAGCGCGGCATTGAGGTGATGCACCACGCTCAGGTTCTGCGCGGCATACAGGCCGTCTTCGGCATTTTCCAGGATGCCGGCCTGCATCAGCAGTTCTTCGGCGTGGCCCATGCCCGCCTCGGACAGATGCACCTGCTTGCCCTTCTCGTCGATCCAGAAGTCGCCCTCGCCCTCTTCGCTTTCCTGCCTGGTCAGCTGCGGCACGATGCGGTTGACGCGGATGTACAGCTCCGGCGACTCGTCGGCCGGGCCGGAGATGATCAGCGGGGTACGCGCCTCGTCGATCAGGATCGAGTCGACTTCGTCGACGATCGCGTAATGCAGGTTGCGCTGGTAGCGGTCGGCCTTGGACAGCGCCATGTTGTCGCGCAGGTAGTCGAAACCGAACTCGTTGTTGGTGCCGTAGGTGATGTCGCTGCCGTAGGCCTCGCGCTTGTCGCTGTGCGGCATGCCCGGATACACCACGCCCACGCTCAGGCCCAGCCAGTTGTACAGCTTGCCCATCTGCGCGGCGTCGCGGCGCGCCAGGTAGTCGTTGACCGTGACCACATGCACGCCCTCGCCCTGCAGCGCGTTGAGGTACACCGGCAGCGTGGCGACCAGGGTCTTGCCTTCACCGGTGCGCATCTCGGCGATCTTGCCCAGGTGCAGCACCATGCCGCCGATCAGCTGCACGTCGTAATGGCGCATGCCGAGCACGCGGCGGCTGGCCTCGCGGCACACCGCAAAGGCTTCGGGAAGAATCTTGTCCAGGGACTCGCCGGCGGCAAGTCGCTGCTTGAACTCCGGGGTCTTGGCTTGCAGCTCGGCGTCGGAGAGCTTCTCGATCGTCGGCTCCAGCGCATTGATCTGGGTGACGAGGCGGTTGAGCTGGCGCAGCTGGCGTTCGTTACGACTGCCAAAGACACGGGTAAGCAGACTGTTGATCATTGAAGAAACCGGTTGAAAAGGAACGGTTTGACCGACGCCGGTCCCCAAGACCCGGCCGCCGTAAACGAAACAGGGCGCACTGCGCCCTGTCGATGGCAACACCCTATTGTAGCTTGGGGCGGGCCTTCACGAATCAAGCGCCGCCCGCGCCGTCGTCAACCGCGCCCGCGGCGGCCCACCGGCGTGTTGGTATCGCCCAGGAACTTGCGCGGATTGACCACCCGCCCGTCCGCCCACACCTCGAAATGCACGTGGGCGCCGGTGGAGCGGCCGCTGGATCCGGCCCGGGCCACCTGCTGGCCGGCGCGGACCAGGTCGCCCACCTTCACCACCAGGCGCGAGTTGTGCGCGTAGCGGGTCACATAGCCGTTGCCGTGGTCCACTTCCACCACGTTGCCATAGCCGCCGCGCACGCCGGCATAGCTGACCACGCCGTCGGCGACCGACATCACCGGGTCGCCCACGTTGGCGTGGAAGTCCACGCCCTTGTGGAAGGCCGAACCACCGTCGAACGGATCGGCGCGGCCGCCGAAGCCGGAGGTGATGTAGGTGTTGCGGATCGGCATCCGCGAGGGCACCGAATTCTGTTCGAGCTGATGATCGAACATCAGCGCGGCCAGCACGTTCAGTTGCTGACCGGAGGCGGAGAACTGCTGTTCGACCTGCCCCAGCGTCTGCTTGAGCGACTCGACCGGCATGTCGCTGACCGGCTCGTCGCCGCCACCGACGCCGACCGGGGCATCGAAGTCGAACTCGCCGTCCTTCAGCTTGCCCATTTCGGTCAGCCGCTCGCCCAATGCATTGAGACGGGTGGCCTGCGCCTGCAGCTCGCCCATGCGCGCGGCCAGTGCGTTGACCTGCGCCTGCGAGGCGCGCTGCGCCTGGGCCAGCTCGGCCTGCTGCCGGGCAACCTTGGCCTGCAACGCGGAATTGGTCACCATGCCGGTGGCGGTGCTGGCACCGATGCCGATCAACATGCCCAGCCCAAGCACGGCGCCGAGGACTACCATCGGTCGATCCGCGGCAAAGCCCTGGAACTGGCGGGCCAACCGCTGCGCCCGGGTTTCGCGAGATTTGATTACAACTTTCTTCAACGCCATATGAGTGTCATGTCCAAGCCCAAGTCCAACGCACGCAACCCTTCCGTCCCGCAACCGGCCATCGAGGCCGCGTTGGGTGAAAAGGCTGGCGACCCCTTGCGCCGAGCGTTGTGGCTCGATGCGCTGGACCGACAGTTGCGCCCCCTGTTACCGCCTCATCTGGCCACCCGTTGCCGGCTGGCCAATGTCAGAGACGAACAGCTCGTTTTTCTGGTTGATTCACCTGTCTGGCATGCCAAGTTGCGACTTGCCGAGACCCAATTACTGGATGCCGCCCGATCCATCGGACTGAAGGCCACCGCGGTGACCATCAAGACCACCACCACCCCGCTGCATTCCCCAATGCAGCAGAATCGCGAGCGTCCGCGCCCCGTCTCAGAGGCCACGCACAGAGGTCTGCGCGATGCGCTGGCCTCCCTGCAGGATGTTCCACCCACCAAACGGTGAGCACCGCGCCGCTGGTGCGAAGCGGCCGCCGCAGCGTGAAAGAATTGCGAAGACCGCGCACGACCCGACGCATCCTAGCGGGCCTCAGCCACGCAGGAGTTAGAGAAGTCTTAAATAAAAGTTAAGAACGGGCCGGTAATCCGACGCAGTTCACACTTTGAACGCCGACTGCGGCATTCCCCGACATCAGGCGTAGACGGGGCTAGCGTAGGTGACCGGCGGCTGCACGGTGCCTTCGGGGAAGCTGACCCATTCCCAGGCGGCCTGATCCGCCAGCAGCGCACGCACCAGCTTGTTGTTGAGCGCGTGGCCGGACTTGAAGCCTTCGTAGGCGCCCAGAATGGCGCCGCCGGCCAGGTACAGGTCGCCGATGGCGTCCAGGATCTTGTGCCGCACGAATTCGTTGGTGTAGCGCAGGCCGTCCTCGTTGAGCACGCGGAACTCGTCCAGCACGATGGCGTTGTCCATCGAACCGCCCAGGCCCAGATTGCGCTCGCGCATGTATTCAAGGTCGCGCATGAAGCCGAAGGTGCGGGCGCGCGAGATTTCCTTGACGTAGGCCGAGGTGGAGAACTCGATTTCCTGGCGCGATTGCTTGGCCGGGATCATCGGGTGATTGAATTCGATGGTGAAGCCGAGCTTGTAGCCCTCGTACGGCTCGAAGCGCGCGACCTTGTCGCCCTCGCGCACTTCCACCGTCTGCTTGATACGGATGAAGCGCTTGGCCTTGTTCTGCTCGACGATGCCTGCCGACTGCAGCAGGAACACGAACGGGCCGGACGAACCGTCCATGATCGGCAGCTCGGCCGAGGACAGTTCGACGATGACATTGTCCACACCCAGGCCGGCCAGTGCCGACATCAGGTGCTCGACGGTCTGGATCTTGGCGCCATTGCAGGTCAGGCCGGTGCACAGCGTGGTCTCGGTGACCAGTTCGGCATCGGCCGGGACTTCGACGATCGGCTCCAGATCCACACGCCGGAACACCACGCCATGATCGACCGGAGCCGGTCGTAGCGTCATGTACACCTTGTCGCCGCTATGCAGGCCGACGCCGGTGGCGCGAATGGTGTTCTTGAGAGTGCGTTGCTGGGTCATATGCGAAGTCTGGATGAACAATGCAGACAGACGCTGAACCGGCTGTCTAATCCGTAGAGATTATCTGAATTTTAACAAGTCGCGCGTGACGGGAACTGTAATCCCCAGGTCACGCCACTGCAAAAGCTGCCGGATCGTGGCCGATCCGGCAGAAAGGACATGGCACTGCACCCCCGGGGCGAACCCCGGGGCGGAACGGACCGCGCCGCCGTAGCGACGCAGCCGACGATCCTCAGTCGGCCTGGCGGCGCAGGAACGCCGGGATATCCAGGTAATCGTTGGGCAGGTCTGCGGCCGGCGTAGCCGAACCGCCGCCGTTGTTGCCGCCGCTGCCGACCGAGTCGCTGCTCGGACGACGCAGGCCCAAGCCCATGCTGCCGCCGACGGCCTTGGACACCGCATCGCCGCCGCTGGTGTCGAAATCGCCGAACTCAGGCTGACCGGTGGTGGCGTTGCGCACCAGCTTGATCGGCGCGCGCTGGTCCGGACGCTGGGTCTGGCGGGCAACCGCACGGTTCAGGCCGGTGGCCACCACGGTGACGCGCACTTCGTCCTGCATGTCCGGGTCGAGCACGGTGCCGACGACCACGGTCGCATCTTCCGAGGCGAACGCCTCGATGGTGCGGCCGATCTCGTCGAACTCGGACATGGTGAAGTCCGGGCCGGCGGTGATGTTGACCAGGATGCCGTTGGCACCGGCCAGGTTGACGTCGTCCAGCAGCGGGTTCTGGATGGCGGCTTCGGCAGCGGCCTGCGCGCGATCGTCGCCGCGTGCCGAGCCGGTGCCCATCATGGCCAGGCCCATTTCCGACATCACGGTGCGCACGTCGGCGAAGTCGACGTTGATCAGACCCGGACGCACGATCAGGTCGGCGATGCCCTGCACGGCGCCCTGCAGCACGTCGTTGGCAGCGCGGAAGGCCTGGATCATGGTGGCGTTGCGGCCGAGCACGGTGATCAGCTTTTCATTGGGGATGGTGATCAGCGAGTCGCAATGCTGGCTCAGCTCCTCGATGCCCTTGAGCGCAACCTGCATGCGGCGACGGCCTTCGAACGGGAACGGCTTGGTGACCACGGCCACGGTCAGGATGCCCATTTCCTTGGCCAGCTGTGCAACCACCGGCGCTGCGCCGGTGCCGGTGCCGCCGCCCATGCCGGCGGTGATGAACACCATGTCCGCACCCTGCAGCGCGTCCATGATGCGCTCGCGGTCTTCCAGTGCGGCCTGGCGACCGACTTCCGGATTGGCGCCCGCGCCCAGGCCCTTGGTGACGTTGGTGCCGAGCTGCAGCTGCAGCTTGGCGCCGCAGTTCTTGATCGCCTGCGAGTCGGTGTTGGCGGTGATGAACTCCACGCCATCGACATTGGTGTTGACCATGTGCGCAACCGCGTTGCCGCCGCCGCCGCCCACGCCAACGACCTTGATTACCGCATTGGGAGCCATCTTTTCGATCAGTTCAAAATGTGCCATGTCAGTGTCCTCTTGAGCCGGGATTGGGGGGTGGGGATTGGGGAGTCGCAAACGCGCTGGTCCCTGTCCCACTCCGCATCACGGCGAGTGTTGTTGTTTGAAAGTCGGGATTCGTGTGCCTGGGCCATGGATGCGCTGTTGCGCTCTACGACTCACGGCACCTACTCCTCGACGCAATGCCTGCAAAAAAATTTTACCGCCTACCCGCTCGCCGCTCTCCACTTAATCGTTGCTACCACTCTGCTTTTTCTTCGCCCTTGCCAATCCCAAATTCCGAATTCCAAATCCCGGCCCCTCAGAATTCCCCGCGATACCAGTTCTTCAATTTCTTGAACAAGCTCCCGGCGCGGCCGGTCGGGATCGACGGGCGGCGCGGGTGTTCGATCTGGCTGCCCATCAGCAGCAGGCCCACGCCGGAGGCGTGCACCGGGTTGCCGACGACTTCGCCCAGGCCGGTGACGTGCTGGGGAATGCCCACGCGCACCGGCATCTGCAACATTTCTTCGGCCAGTTCGACCACGCCTTCCATCTTCGACGCACCGCCGGTGAGCACCATGCCGGCGCGCACCATTTCCTCGAAACCGGAGCGGCGCAGTTCGGCCTGCACCATTTCGAAGATTTCCTCGTAACGGCCCTGCACTGCCTGCGCGAGCGCATGCCGCGGCATGCGACGCGGCGGGCGGTCGCCGACCGACGGCACCTGGATGCTTTCTTCGGCGGTGGCCAGCTGCGCCAGCGCACAGGCGTAGCGCACCTTGATCTGTTCGGCTTCCGGGGTGGGCGTGCGCAGCATGTGCGCGATGTCGTTGGTGACGTGGTCGCCGGCGATCGGCAGCGAGGCGGTGTGGCAGATCGCGCCCTGCACGTAGACCGCAAGGTCGGTGGTGCCGGCGCCGATATCCACCAGCACCACGCCCAGTTCGCGCTCGTCGGCGGTCAGGACCGCCACGCTGGAGGCCAGCGACGACAGCACCAGATCGTCCACCTGCAGGCCGCACTTCTGCACGCACTTGGTGATGTTGGCCGCTGCCGACTGCGCGCACACCACCAGGTGCGCGTGCACCTCCAGGCGCACGCCGGTCATGCCGACCGGATTGCGGATGCCTTCCTGCGAATCGTCCAGCACGTACTCGCGCGGGATCGCATGCAGGATGCGCTGGTCGGCAGGAATGGCCACGGCCTTGGCCGCATCCAGCACGCGCTCCAGATCGCTCCAGGTCACTTCGCCGTCGCGGATCGGCACGATGCCGGGCGAGTTCTTGCACTGCACGTGGTTGCCGGAAATCGACGCGTACACCGAGCGGATCTCGCAACCGGCCATCAGCTCGGCCTCTTCCACCGCGCGCTGGATCGACTGCACGGTGGATTCGATATCCACCACCACGCCGCGCTTGAGACCGCGCGATTCATGCGAACCGATGCCGATCACTTCGATCGGATTGCCGGGCGAGTACTCGCCGACCAGCGCGACGACCTTGGAGGTGCCGATGTCCAGTCCAACGATGAGGGATTTGTCGCCTTTGCGGTTCATGTCTTAAAGCCGGGATTCGGGATTTGGGATTCGGGATTGGAGAAAAGCGGGGTACGGGTGCGAGGGAGTTGCAGCACGACCGTGTGATGTGCGGCGGGCGTGGCCGGCGGAGGTTTTTTCTTGGTCTCGGGCACCGCGTTTTCCAAATTCCGTTCGACCGTGAAGCCGTTGGTGTAGCGCAGGTCGGCGCGGGCGATCGGGCGTTGCGGGTCGGCCAGTTGCGGCAGCACGCGGGCGAAGCGCTGCAGGCGCGCGCGCGCGTCGTCGCGGCCGATCACGATCTGCACGCCGTTGCTCAGGCCCAGCGACCAGCTGCCGCGCGCGTCCATTTCCAGCCGCTCCACATCCAGCCCGGTCGGCGCGAACAGCGCACGCGATTCGTTGTAGAGCGCCACCACGTCCTGGGTCTTGCTGTCCGGGCCACCGAGTTGCGGCAACTTGAAATCCTTCAACAACGGCGGGGTGCGGAACAACCGGCCCTGCTCGGACAACATGCGGTCGGTGCCCCAGCGCGCGAACGGCTTGTGCTCGGTGACGTGCACTTCCAGCACATCCGGCCAGCGCTTGCGCACCTGTGCACTTTCCACCCACGGCAGGCGCGCGATGGCATCCTGCGCGTTCTGCAACTTCACCGCGAAAAAGCCCGCGCGCGCATATGGCAGGACCACCGCACGCAACTCTTCGGCCGGCACCCGCTTGAAGTCGCCCGACACCCGCAAGCGCGCCAACGGCCAACGCTCGGCACCGACCCAGCCATTGAGCACGGCCACCACCGGCAACGCGACCAGCGCCACCGCGAGCAACCACGCCAGGATGCGCAGGGTGGCGTTCATGCGCGCGCTCCGCGCGCGGGAATGGGGAATCGGGAATAGGGAATCGCAACGGCGCGCGCTGCGCGCGCGGGATTGGGGATTAGGGATTGGAGATTCGCCACGGCAACAACAACGGCGCGCATGGCGTCGCTGTTGGCCAATCCCGAATCCCGAATCCCCAATCCCCGCGTCATAGCGTCTGCTCCAGCACGCGCCAGACCAGTTCTTCGAAATCGATGCCGAGCTGGCGCGCGGCCTTGGGCACCAGCGAGTGGCTGGTCATGCCGGGGGCGGTGTTGACCTCCAGCAGATACAGCTGGCCGCTGGCACGGTCGCGCATCACGTCGACGCGGCCCCAGCCGCTGGCGCCGGCAGCGCCGAAGGCGTCCAGGGCGAGCTGGCGCAGTTGCGTCTCGGCATCGCCGTCCAGGCCCGGGCACAGGTACTGGGTGTCGTCTGCCAGGTACTTGGCGTTGTAGTCGTACCACTGGCCCTTGGGCACGATGCGGATCGACGGCAGCGCGACCTCGCCGAGCACGGCCACGGTGAGTTCGTCGCCTTCGATCAGCTGCTCCATCAGCAGCGCGCCGTCGTAGCGCGCCGCCAGCAGCACGGCTTGTTCGAGCTGGGCCTGGTCGAACACGCGGCTGATGCCGACGCTGGAGCCTTCGTTGGCCGGCTTGACGATCACCGGCAAGCCGATCTGCCGCGCGGCGGCATGGATGTCGTCGGCGCTGGCACCGGCGGCCAGGCGCGCATAGCGCGGCGTGGACAGGCCCAGCGACAGCCACACCTGCTTGGTGCGGATCTTGTCCATGCTCAACGCCGAGCCCAGCACGTTGGAGCCGGTGTACGGCACCTTGAAGGCTTCCATCAGGCCTTGCACGATGCCGTCTTCGCCGCCGCCTTTATGGCCGTGCAGCACGTTGAAGACGCGATCGAAGCGTTTTTCGACCAGGGCCTGCGCCAAGGCCGGAATGCCGTCGACCGGCTGCGCGTCGACACCGCGCGCGCGCAGTGCGTCAAGCACGTTGCTGCCGGAGTTCAACGACACTTCGCGCTCGGACGAGGTACCGCCGAGCAGCACGGCGACGCGGCCGAACGCGGCCGGATCGCTGGTACGTGCGTTGGGAATCTCCGCGCTCATGCGCTCGCTCCGGTGAAACCGTTGTTGATGATGTGCTGCGCGACATAGCCGATATCGCCGGCGCCCATCATCAGCAGCAGATCGCCGTCCTGCAGCACGTCCGGCAGCACTTCGGCCAGGCCGGAAATCTGCCCGACCACCACCGGTTCGCTGCGGCCGCGCGCACGGATCGCACGCGCCAGCGCGCGCGCATCGGCGCCTGGAATCGGCGCTTCGCCAGCCGGATAGACCTCGCTCAGCACCAGCGCATCGACGGTGCTCAGCACCGCGGCGAAGGCATCGAACTGATCGCGGGTACGGCTGTAGCGATGCGGCTGGAATGCGACGACCATACGCTTGTCCGGCCAGCCGCCACGGGCGGCGGCGAACACCGCTTCCAGCTCGCGCGGATGGTGGCCGTAATCGTCGACTACGCGCACGCGCGCACCGGTGCTGGTGGTGACTTCGCCCAGGTCGTTGAAGCGACGGCCGATACCGGCGAAGTTTTCCAGCGCACGCGCGATGGTCTCCGGCGCCACGCCCAGCTGCCAGCCGATCGCAGCGGCCGCCAGTGCGTTGAGCACGTTGTGGCGGCCCGGCAAGGCGAGCGTCACCGGGGTGGTGGTGCCTTCGGGCAGGCGCAGCGTGAAGCGCATGCGCGGGCCGTCCTGCACGACGTCTTCGGCGCGTACGTCGGCGTTTTCGCTCATGCCGTAGCTCATCACGTGGCGCGGCGTCTTGCCGGCCAGCGCAGCCACTTCCGGGTCGTCGATGCACAGCAACGCCAGGCCGTAGAACGGCAGGCGCTGCAGGAACTCGGCGAAGGCGGCCTGGATGCGTGCGAAATCGTTGCCGTAGTTTTCCAGGTGATCCGAATCGATGTTGGTGATCACCGCCATCAGCGGATTCAGGCGCAGGAAGCTGCCGTCGCTCTCGTCGGCCTCGGCCACCAGCCACTGGCCGCCACCCAGCTTGGCGTTGGCGCCGGCGGCCAGCAACTGCCCGCCGATGACGAAGGTCGGATCCAGCCCGCCCTCGCTCAGCACCGCTGCGGCCAGGCTGGTGGTTGTGGTCTTGCCATGCGTGCCGGCCACCGCGATGCCGCGACGGAACCGCATCAACTCGGCCAGCATTGCCGCACGCGGCATGATCGGAATGCGCTGGCTGCGCGCTTCCATCAGCTCGGGGTTGTCTTCGCGGATCGCGCTGGACACCACCACGCAATCGGTGCCGAGCACGTTGGCCGCCGAATGCCCGCGCATCACCCGCGCACCCAGCTTGGCCAGCCGCCGCGTCGCCACGTTATCGGAGTTGTCCGAGCCGGAGACTTCATAGCCCAGCGTCAGCATCACCTCGGCAATGCCGCTCATGCCGGTGCCGCCGATACCGACGAAATGCACGCGCGGAAACGCCCGCACCAGGTCGCCACTGTCCTGCAGACGGCGGATCACGCAGCACCTCCGGTGGAGGTGCCGGGATTGGGAATTCGGGATTGGAGATTGGCAACGGCGGCGATCGATCGCGCCGAGAATTGACCATTAACGGATTTCTGCATGCTTTCCTGCTTGTGCTGTTGCTCTTTACGAATCCCCAATCCCGAATCTCCACTCCCGGCTTCCTGAAGAATGATGTCGGCAATGCGTTCGGCGGCGTCCGGCTTGGCCAGGGTGCGGGCGGCCTGCGCCATCGCCAGGCGGCGGGCGGGGTCGGTGAGCAGGGTCTGCAAGACCTGCTGCAGGCGCGCGGCCAGGGTGTCGTCCTGCTTGAGCAGCACGGCGGCATCGGCGCCAACCAGGTATTCGGCATTGCGGGTCTGGTGGTCGTCCACCGCTGCGGCGAAGGGCACCAGCACGCTGCCGATGCCGGCGGCGCACAGTTCGGCCAGCGTGGAGGCACCGGCGCGGCACACGACCAGGTCGGCCCAGGCGTAGGCGGCGGCCATGTCGGCGATGAAGGGTTCGACGCTGGCGTTGACGCCCGCCTGCGCGTACGCGGCCTCGGCTTCGGCTTCGGCACGCAGCTTTTCGCCGCACTGGTGGCGCACGTCCACATCCGGGTGACCGAGCGCGGCCAGTGCCGCCGGCACGGCCTGGTTCAATGCGCGTGCGCCCTGGCTGCCACCGAGCACCAGCACGCGTACGGCAGTGCCACGGCCGAGCAGGCGCGTGGCCGGCGCGGGAAGCGCTGCGATTTCCGCACGCACCGGATTGCCCACCGCTTCTTCGCCGGCGAAGCTGCCTGGGAAACCGGTCAGCACACGGCGCGCAAACCGCGACAACACCTTGTTGGTCATGCCGGGCGCACGGTTCTGCTCATGCACCAGCAACGGCACCCCGAGCAGCCGCGCTGCCAGGCCGCCCGGGCCGGCCGCAAAGCCGCCGAAACTGATCACCGCGCGCGGCTGGCGCTTGCGCAGCACGAAGCCGGCGGCGCGCACCGCGCGCATCACCCGCACCGGTGCACCGAGCAATTTCACCAGGCCCTTGCCGCGCAGGCCGCTGATGGCCAGCGTATCGAGTTGAATATCGTGCTGCGGTACCAGCCGGGTTTCCATTGCACCGTCGGCGCCCAGCCAGGTCACCGGCACGCCACGCGCGCGCAGCACCTTGGCCACGGCCAGACCCGGGAAGATATGCCCGCCGGTGCCGCCAGCCAGAATCATCACTGGTTGGATCCCCGCACCTGGATGTGCAGGCGTTTGCGCGGGATTTGCATGAGCGCTCATGCAATCCTCCCGAAGGTCGGTTCCACGCGCGGCTGCATGCGGCTGGTGCCGCGCAGGAACTCGGACGCATGCGCAGACGTGGCCGAGGCTGCAGCAACCGGTGCCGGGGCGGGTGCGGCGGCAACCGGCTCGCGCTGCGGCTTGCGCGCGGGCGCATAGGCCGGCGCGGCCGATTCGACCACCGGTTCGGCCGGCTCGGCCGACGCTGCGCCCGCACCCTGCGGCGACAACTTGCTGCGCAGGCGCTCGGCACGATCCATTTCGTAGGACACGCGCAGCAGCAGGCCCATCGCCACGCAGGTCATCAGCACCGACGAACCGCCGGAGGAAATCAGCGGCAGGGTCAGGCCCTTGGTCGGCAGGATGCCCAGGTTCACGCCTACCGAGACGAAGCTCTGCAGGCTGATCCACAAGCCGATGCCGAAGGCGATGTAGCCGGAGAAGTGACGCTTCATTTCCACGCAGCGCATGCCCAGCCAGAACGCGCGGCCGACCAGCAGCGCGTACAGCGAAATCACCCCACACACGCCGACAAAGCCGAGCTCTTCGGCGATGACCGAGAAGATGAAGTCGGTATGCGCTTCGGGCAGGTAGTTGAGCTTCTGCACCGAGGCGCCCAGGCCCACGCCGGTCCACTGGCCGCGGCCGACCGCCATCAAGGCGTTGGACAGCTGATAGCCGGAGCCGAGCTGGTCGGCCCACGGGTCCAGGAACGAGGTGATGCGACGCAGCCGGTACGGCTCCAGGATCGCGATGAAGGCGAACACCGGCAGGCCGAACACGATCGGCATCGACATGCGCGGCAGGTTCACCCCGCCCAGCACCAGCATGCCGGCGGTGATCGCCAGCAGCAGCGTGGACGAGCCGAAGTCCGGCTGCATCAGCAGCAGGCCGACCAGTGCGATCGCCACGCCCAGCGGCTTGAGCATCGCCGGCCAAGTCGCATTGACCTCGTCGCGAAAGCGCACCAGGTAGCTGGACAGCCACACGATGTAGAGCACCTTGACCGCTTCGACGGTCTGGAATTTCGACACGCCCAGGTTGATCCAGCGCTTGGCGCCGTTGACGCTGCTGCCCAGGCCGGGCACGAACACCACCATCAGCAGGCCGAAGCAGGCCAGCAGCAACACCTGGTTGTACTGCTCGATGGTCTTGAGCTCGGTGCGCATCGCCCAGAACGCCAGGCCCACGCCGATGCCCAGGAACAGCAGATGGCGGGTCAGGTAATAGAACGGATTGTCGGACAGCTCGATCGAGCTGGACGCCACCATCACCACGCCCAGCGAGGCGAGCGTGGCCGCGGCCCCGAGCAGCCACGGGTCGTAGCGGCCGCCGATGGCGTCCAGTCGCGTGGCCTGGCGGGACATGTCGTTCATCAGCGCACCTTCAACGTGGCAAGGCCGATCAGCACCAGCACTACCGAAATGATCCAGAAGCGCACGATCACGCGCGGCTCCGGCCAGCCCTTGAGTTCGAAGTGGTGATGGATCGGCGCCATGCGGAACACGCGCTTGCCGGTCAGCTTGAAGCTGGCGACCTGGATCATCACCGACAGCGTTTCGATCACGAACACCCCGCCCATGATTACCAGCACCATCTCCTGGCGCACGATCACCGCGATGGTGCCGAGCACCGCGCCCAGCGAAAGCGCGCCGATATCACCCATGAACACCATGGCCGGATAGGTGTTGAACCACAGAAAGCCCAGGCCTGCGCCAGCGATCGCCGAGCAGATGATGATCAGCTCGCCGGCTCCGGGAATCAGCGGGATCTTCAGGTATTCGGCAAACACCACGTTGCCCGAGGCGTAGGCGAACACGCCCAGCGCACAGGCCACCAGCACGGTCGGCATGATCGCCAGGCCGTCCAGGCCGTCGGTCAGGTTGACCGCGTTGGAGAAGCCGACGATCCAGAAGTAGGCGATCACCACGAAGCTCACGCCGGCCAGCGGCAGCGCGATCGACTTGAACATCGGGATGTAGAAGGTGATCGCGGCCGGCACGTCGGCGGTGTAGTACAGGAACAGGCCCGCAGCCAGGCCGAAGATCGACTGCAGCAGATACTTCCAGCGCGACTTCAGGCCGTTGGGATCGCGGCGCACGATCTTGATCCAGTCGTCGTACCAGCCGATCGCACCGAAACAGACCATCACCGCCAGCACCAACCACACGTAACGGTTGCGCAGGTCGCCCCACAGCAGCACCGACAAGGTCACCGTCAGCAGGATCAGCGAGCCGCCCATGGTCGGGGTGCCGGCCTTGGAGAAATGCGTCTGCGGGCCGTCCTGGCGAATCGGCTGGCCGCCCTTGAACTGGGCCAGCTTGCGGATCACCGCCGGGCCCATCCACAGCGACAGGAATAGCGCGGTCAGCGCGGCCAGGATGCCGCGGAAGGTCAGATAGTTGAACAGCCCGAACAGGCTCTCCAGTTGCTGCAGCCAACGCGCCAGCTCAAGCAGCATGGGATGCGTCCTCCGCTGGTGCGAGCAGCGCGGCGACGATGCGGTCCATGGCGCTGCCACGGGAGCCTTTCACCAGCAGCGTGGGCGGGGTTTGCGCCGTGGTGGCGGCAGTCTGCGCCGCCGCACCGGTGTGTTCGTACATCGAAGAAGATTCCTGCGTTTGGGTCGGCGAAACGGCGAGCTGCGCCAGATCCGCCTGCAAGGCCGCGATCAACGCGGCATGGGTGGCGAATACGCGGCCGCCCTCACCGAACGCCTGTGCGGCGGCGGCACTGAGCTCGCCCAGCGCGTACAGGCGCTGCAGCTTGGCCGCGCGCGCGCGACGGCCGGCGGCGGCATGCAGGGCGGCGCCTTCCGGGCCGAGTTCGCGCATGTCGCCGAGCACCAGCCAGCCTTCGCCAGGCGCAGCGGCCAGGGTGTCGATGGCGGCATCCAGCGAGCCGGGGTTGGCGTTGTAGCTGTCGTCGATCAGCACCGCGCCGCCAGGCAGGGCGTGGGTGATCTGACGGCCGGCCACCGGACGCACCTGCGCCAGACCGGCGGCGATGATCGGCAAGGCGATGCCCGCACCCAAGGCCAGGCCGGCCGCGGCCAGCGCATTGAGCACGTTGTGGCGGCCCGGCAACGGCAGCGCAATCTGCGCCTGGCCTTGCGGGGTCACCAGGGTGAATTGCGCGCCACTGGCCTGCAGCCGCAAGCCATGCGCGGTGATGTCGGCACTGGCCTGCAGGCCGTAGCGCAACACGCGGCGGCCCTGCACCGGCTGCGCATGCAGTTGCTGCTCGAACCAGGCACCGAAGGCATCGTCGGCATTGATCACCGCCACGCCATCGGCCGGCAATGCGGCGTAGATGGCGCCCTTGGTGCGGGCGACGCCGAGCAGGCTGCCCAGGCGTTCCAGATGGGCAGGCGCAATGTTGTTGACCAGGGCCACGTGCGGCTGGGCGATCTCGGTGAGATAGGCGATATCGCCCGGCTTGCCGGCGCCCATTTCGTAGATCGCCAGGTCCGCATCGTCCGGCGCCGCGATCACCGCCAGCGGCAGGCCGATCTCGTTGTTGCGGTTGCCCGGCGTGGCGTACACGGTGGTGCCGTCGACACGCCCGGCCTCGGTCAGGATGGCCAGCAGCAGCGCCTTGACGCTGGTCTTGCCGTTGGAGCCGGTCAAGGCGATCACCCGCGTGGCACGATCGCGCTGCATGCCGGCGGCGATACGCGCCAGCGCCAGTTCGGTATTTTCCACCAGCACCTGCGGCACGCTCAGCGCCGGCAGCAGGCGATCGACCAGCACACCGCTGGCGCCGTGCGCCACCGCGTCTGCGACAAAGTCGTGCCCGTCGAAACGCTCGCCGCGCAGCGCCACGTACAGGCTGCCGTTAGTCAGCGTGCGGGTGTCGTTGCCGACGGTGTCGATCATGGCGTCGTCGCCATGCAGCTCGCCACCGGCCCAGTGGGCGATCAACGACAGCGGCGTGAGCTTCATGCGCGCACTCCCAGCACGGTCCGCGGCAACAGGGCCTGCGCCGCCACGATGGCGTCGTCGAAGGCATGCCGCACGCCGGCGACTTCCTGGTACGGCTCGTGGCCCTTGCCGGCGATCAGCACGATGTCGGAGGCACTAGCCATGCTGATGGCCTGATGGATCGCCGCGGCGCGGTCGCGCTGCACGATGGCCGCATCCGGGCGCGCGAAGCCGCGCAGGATATCGGCCACGATCACATCGCCATCTTCGCCACGCGGGTTGTCGTCGGTGACGATCGCCACGTCGGCATTGACCTCGGCAATGGCCGCCATCTGCGGGCGCTTGCCGGTGTCGCGCTCGCCGCCGCAGCCGAACACGCAGATCAGCCGGTCCTGTGCATGCGCACGCAGGCTGGCCAATGCCTGTTCCAGCGCGTCGGGCGTGTGTGCGTAGTCGACGACCACCAGCGGTGCGCCATGCGCACCACCCAGGCGATTCATGCGGCCGTGGATCGGTTGCAACCGACCGAGCACTTCGGCGATCTGCGCCGGCGCGATCTCCAGCGCAGACAACGCACCGGCCACGGCCAGCAGGTTGTCCACGTTGAAGCGGCCCAGCAGCGGCGAGTGCACCGGGTGCACCTGGCCGTCGAGATGCAGCGCGAAATTGATGCCGTTGTGATCCAGCTGCAGTGCCTGCGCACGCACGCCTGCCTGGGCCTGCGCGCGCGAACTCACGCCGATCGCGCGCAGCGCGGGGTCGAGCGAGGCCAGCAGCGTGCGGCCGAATTCATCGTCCAGGTTCACCACCGCGGCTTTCAATCCGGCGCGCGTGAACAGCCTGGCCTTGGCCGCGCCGTACTGCGCCATGTCGCCGTGGTAATCGAGATGGTCGCGGGTGAGATTGGTGAACACCGCCACGTCGAAATGCACTGCATCCACGCGGCCCTGGTCCAGCGCATGCGAGCTGACTTCCATCGCCACCGCCTGCGCGCCCGCGTCGCGCAACTGCGCCAGCAAGGCATGCGTCTGCAGCACCAGCGGCGTGGTGAAACCGGTCGGCACGGCGCTGCCGTACAGACCGACGCCCAGGGTGCCGAGCGTGCCGGCAGGGGTGCCGAGCAGCGTCAGGGCCTGCGCCAGCAATTGCACGGTGGAGGTCTTGCCGTTGGTGCCGGTGACGCCGACCATGCGCATCGCCCGCGAGGGCTGGCCGTGGAACTGATCGGCCATCGCGCCCAGGCGCGCACGCAGGCCCGGCACCGCGATCGCGTCGGCCGGTGCCGGCAGATCGGCCGGCGCCGGCGGCTCGAACAACACCGCCGCCGCGCCATTGGCGCGCGCCTGGTCGACGAAGCCCAGGCCATGCGCACCGAAACCGGCGATCGCCACGAAGGCATCGCCCGCACGCACCGCACGGCTGTCCATCACCAGGCCCGAGACCTGCACCTCGTGCGCAAGCGGCACGTCCGGCAACAACTGCGACAGCGGCATGCTGCGGCTCACTGGCGGCTCTCCTGCAGCGGTGCAGGCTGGGCGGGTGCGGGCAGTGCAGCCGGTGCGAGTGCGGTGGGAATACCCGCAGACACTTCATCCACCGGGTCCGGCACCAACGCCGGGTCCAGATCGGCCGGCTGCGGCTTGACCACCGGCTGCCCGGTCTTGCCGGCGGCCTGCGCGGCCAGCCACGACTGGATGTCGTCCGGCGGCACGTCCATCAGCCGCAGCGCGCCTTCCATCACCTTGTGGAACACCGGCGCCGACACCAGGCCGCCGTAATACACCTTGCCCTGCGGATCGTTGATCACGATGACGGTGGCAAAGCGCGGCCGCGTGGCCGGCACCAGGCCGGCGAACAGCGCGTTGTAATGCCCGCGCTCGTACCCGTTGGCGCCGTTCTTGCGCGCGGTACCGGTCTTGCCGGCCACGTGATAGCCCAGGATCGCCGCGCCCTTGGCGCCGCCCTGGGTGACCACGGTTTCCATCATGTCGATGACCTGGCGCGCCACTTCCGGAGTGACCACCTGGCGGGTTTCGTTGTGCTGGCCGCGCACGAAGGTCGGCGGGGTCAGCTTGCCGCCGTTGCCCAGCGTGGCGTAGGCCTGCGCGATCTGCAGCGGCGTCACCGACAGGCCGTAGCCGTAGGACATGGTGGTCTTGGACGGGCCGCTCCAGCGCGCCGGCTGCAGCACCACGCCGGCCGATTCGCCGGGAAAACCGCTGTGCGGGGCAGCGCCGTAACCGAAGTTGCGGATCGACTGATAGAAGGTCTGGTCCGGCACCTTGGCGGCGATCTTGGCCGCGCCGATGTTGGAGCTGCGGGTGATCACGCCGGTGACGTTGAGCACGCCGTTGTTGCGCGGCACATCGCGGATGGTGAAGCGCCCCACCGACATGTAGCCGGGGTTGGTGTCGATGACCGTGTCCTTGGTCACCACACCGGCGGTCAGCGCGGTGGCCACGGTCAGCGGCTTCATCGTCGAGCCCGGCTCGACCAGATCGGTGACCGCACGGTTGCGGCGCGCCGACGGGTTGATGCCGGTGACCGCGTTGGGGTTGTAGGTGGGCAGGTTGACCATCGCCAGCACTTCGCCGGTGGCCACATCCATCACCACCATCGACCCGCCGGCCGCATTGTTTTCGACCAGTGCGTTGCGCAGTTCCTTGTAGGCCAGGAACTGGATGCGGCGGTCGATGCTCAGCGTCAGGTCCTTGCCCGGCTGCGCCGGACGTACCAGATCCACGCTCTCCACGATCGCGCCGCGCGCATCGCGCACCACCTTCTTGGAGCCCGGCTTGCCGCGCAGCCATTCGTCGAAGGCCAGCTCCAGGCCTTCCTGGCCGCGGTCGTCGATATTGGTGAAGCCCAGCACATGGGCCATCGCCTCGCCTTGCGGATAGAAGCGACGGAACTCGCGCTGCGAGAACACACCGGGGATCTTCAGGTCGACGATCGCATGTGCCTTGTCCGGGTTGATCCGGCGCTGCAGGTACATGAATTCCTTGCCGGCCTTCTGCGCCAGCTTGGCGTTCAACTCGTCCAGCGGCTGGCCGAGCGCCTTGGCCAGCTCGGGGATGCGGTCCGGGTTGCGCAACAGTTCCTGCGGATTGACCCAGATCGATTCCACCGGCGTGGACACCGCCAGCGGCTCGCCGTTGCGGTCGGTGATCATGCCGCGCGAGGTGGCGATCGGCAGTTCGCGCAGATAGCGCGCTTCGCCCTGGCGCTGGTAGAAATCGCGGTTGACCAGCTGCACGAACGCCGCCCGGCCGATCAGCGTCACCGAGCACAGGCCCAGCGCGATGCCGACCAGCGTCAGGCGGCCACGCAGGTTGAAGTTGCTGCGCGCGCGGTTGCGGCCGGCCTTCATGGCGCACCTCCGTGTGCGCCACCCTGCGGGCGGCTACG
This sequence comes from Xanthomonas sp. NCPPB 3218, assembly GCF_056725185.1. Taxonomy (NCBI): domain Bacteria; kingdom Pseudomonadati; phylum Pseudomonadota; class Gammaproteobacteria; order Lysobacterales; family Lysobacteraceae; genus Xanthomonas; species Xanthomonas sp. NCPPB 3218. The sequence continues at coordinate 959,680 of NZ_CM161516.1, read as the reverse complement.
CCGTGCAAAACGGCTGTCCTGCCGTTTTGTCATGGGCGTACCTGTGTGTGCGCCCCCCTGCGGGCGGCTACGCCGTGCAAGACGGCTGTCCTGCCGTTCGGTCACCTGCAGTCCGCTCATGGGCGCACCACCACGATGTCGTTGGTCTCCGGGAACTTCATCCCGATGCGCGCACGCGCAACCTGATCCACGCGATTGCTTTCCGCCCAGGTGGCCTGCTCCAGCTGCAGCCGGCCGAATTCGATATTCAATTCATCGCGCGTGTGCTCGAGCTTGGACAACTGCACGAACAGCTTGCGATGCATGTGGCGCATGTACACGACCCCGATCGCCGAGGCGATGCTGCAGGCAAGCAGCACGATGAGCAGCAGGCGGCTCATGCAGCGTCTCCGTTCGGAGACGCCGGGAATCGGGATTCGGGATTCGGGATTCGTGAAGCAGCGGCACTGTTGCCTTTGCCCATTCCCGATTCCCCATTCCCCATTCCCAGCTTCTCGGCCACCCGCAACACCGCGCTGCGGGCGCGCGGGTTGACGCTCAGTTCGGCGTCGTCGGCCTTGATGGCGCCGCTGATCAGCTGCAGCGTCGGCACGAACGGCTGCGCTTCGGGCAGGCGGCGGTTGCTCGGCGGGGCCTTGGCGTAGCGGGCCATGAACTGCTTGACGATGCGGTCTTCCAGCGAGTGGAAGCTGATCACCGCCAGGCGGCCGCCGGGCTTGAGCGCGCCCAGGGCGGCGTCCAGGCCGGCTTCCAGATCGTCCAGCTCGCGGTTGATGTAGATGCGGATCGCCTGAAAGCTGCGCGTGGCCGGGTGGGTCTTGCTGTCGCCGCGCGGCATCACCGAGGCGATCAGCTCGGCCAGTTGCGCGGTGCGCAGCAGCGGCTGTTCGGCGCGGCGGGCCACGATGGCGCGCGCGATGCGGCGGCTCTGGCGCTCTTCGCCATAGGTCCACAGCACGTCGGCGATCTCGCGGTCGCTGGCATGCGCCAGCCACTCGGCCGCGCTCTGGCCGGCGTCCGGATCCATGCGCATGTCCAGCGGGCCGTCCTTGCCGAAACTGAAACCGCGCCCGGCCACGTCCAGCTGCGGCGAGGACACGCCCAGATCCAGCAGGATGCCGTCGACGGTTGCCGCAGCGACCACCTGGCCGAGGCCGGCGAAGCTGCCGCGATGGATGGACACGCGCGCATCGTCACCGAACGACTGTTCGGCCACGGCGATCGCGTCGGGGTCCTTGTCCATCACCAGCAGTCGACCTCCCGGGCCAAGATGTTGCAGCACGCCACGGGCGTGTCCGCCACGTCCGAACGTGCCATCGAGATAGGTTCCGTTTTCGATCACCTGCAGGCCGTCCAGAACCTGCGTGTACAGCACCGGCACATGGGCCGCCGGTGGCTGCGACACCGGGTGACCGGGCTGCGCTTCACCGCGCATCCGGGCACCCCGGCTCACAACCTGAGATCGAGCAATTCATCGCCCAGATCCCCGTCAGACAATGTCTGCTGGATCAGTGCGCGATGTGCCTGCTCGCTCCAGAGTTCGAATTTGTCGCCCATGCCCAGCAGCACGGCCTTCTTCTCGATGCCGACCGCATTGCGGTGGCTGGCCGGGATGCTCAGACGGCCATTGGCGTCCAGCTCCAACACTGCGGAAGAACCCACCAGTTTCTGCTGCAGCGTGCGGATCACGCGTTGGGTATTGGGCTTGGACATCACATCGTCACGCACCCGCTCCCACTCCTTTTCCGCGTACAGCCACAGGCACCCGGCTTCGAACGGGTTGTAGGTGAGCACCAGGCGATTGCCGCTCACGCGCGTGACCAGGTCGCGGTACGCGGTTGGCACCGCCATACGCCCCTTGTCGTCCACCGTGATGGCAGTCTCGCCCTGAAACACCGAATACAACCTCGAATACCCGCTGGGGGATCATTGAACCACGAAAAACCACAAAACACCTGGTTTTCCCTCCGTTGCCCACCTTAGCAGCGCGTCAAAGGTTGTCAACAACTTTGAAGGTCACAAATCGCCAGTCGCATCAATGAGTTGCAGCACTCTTTAGAGACTTGTTCAAAGGTTATCCACAAGTTGCTGTTTCATCTCAGATTTTGAGATTGAACAAAAATTCAGGGGCGTGAAGGCCATGTAAACCCGACCGCAGTCTCACTTCACACTGCGCCAGCTGCACATGGTCGTTGCGCAAACAGGCGACAATCGGCGCCATGTGCCTGGTCGCTCTTGCCTGGAAAACCCACCCGCGTTGGCGTCTACTGCTGGCGGGCAACCGCGATGAATTCCACGACCGGCCGACCGCTGCACTGGCGCCCTGGCCGGCACCCGCCGACGGCGTGCTGGCGGGCCGCGACCTGCGCTCGGGCGGCAGCTGGGTGGGGTTGGGCAGCGACGGCCGCGCCGCGGTGGTGACCAATGTGCGCGACCCGCTCGCCACTGCGTCCGGCCGCTCGCGCGGACATCTCATTGCCGACTACCTGGCCGGCAGCCTGGACGCGGCCGCTTACGCCGGCGACCTGGCAGCGGCCGCGCACGAATTCCCGCCATTCAATCTATTGCTGTGCGACGCCGAGCGCTGCGAACACCTCAGCAACCACCCGCCGTTGGCACGCACCTTGGCGCCGGGCATCCACGGCATGTCCAATGGCCCGCTGGACGCGCACTGGCCCAAGACCGCCGCACTGACTGCAGTCCTGCACGACTGGTGCGCGGCAGGCAGCGACGACCTGCAACCGCTGTGGACCGCCCTGGGCAACCCCGCCATCGCGCCCGACGCCGCCCTGCCCCACACCGGCGTGGACCTGCCCACCGAACGCCTGCTCTCGGCCGCCTTCATCAACGGCTCCAGCTACGGCACCCGCGCCAGCACCATCGTCGCGGTGGACCACGAGGGCAGCGGCTTCATCCACGAACGCCGCTTCGGCCCCGCCGGGATCTTCCAGGGCGAAACGCGGCTGGACATCGTCGGGACGCGTAGACAATGACTGCCGCAACCAGCGCCCAGCTAGCACCCAAGTGCAAGCCCCCTTGAGTCAAGGGGGCGCGGCGACAGCCGCAGGGTTTTGGCATGCCCGGCGCGGGGCCCGCGTTTTGGACTGCCGAAGGCGGTACCAAGCGTGGGTGTCTGCTTAGGGCGAACGCCAAAGAAGGCAACGGCACAGCCGCGGGGGTTCTGGCATGCCCGCAGCAGGGCCCGCGTTTTGTACTGCCGAAGGCGGTACCAAGCGTGGGTGTGGTCTTGGGGCGAACGCCCAAAGAAGGCAGCGACACAGCCGCGGAATTCTGGCCCCCAGAGGGGCCCGCGTTGAGAAGGGCGAACGCCCGAAAGTAAGGTGGCGGAGCCGGCCGGTAAGCCGGGTTCTGTCGTGGACAGTCATTCGTCTAGGCGCTACGTCACCGCAGCGCTCAAGCAACCTACCCGGATCCAGCGCGGGCCACGCCAATGGATCCCTATTTGGTCTTGCTCCAGGTGGGGTTTGCCGTGCCGGTCCGTTACCGGACTCGCGGTGCGCTCTTACCGCACCATTTCACCCTTACCGGCCCCTCGCCACCCCTCTGCGGCCTCCGAACGCACTTGGCGATGCCTATATGCATCGCCGACACGCTTCAGTGGCGGCAGAGGGGTGACGAGGGACGTAGGCGGTATCTTTCTGTTGCACTTTCCGTCGGCTTGCGCCGCCCAGGCGTTACCTGGCACCTTGCCCTATGGAGCCCGGACTTTCCTCGGCACTCTTGCGAGTGACGCGACTGTCTGGCCGACTCCGCCGGGGCGCACTATACGCTATCGCCACCGTGCAGAACGGCGCCGCGAGCCGGCCCCGCCATCGCCGGCAGGCCCGCAATTGCCCGTAGGAGCGCACCCGGGCGCGAGAGGCCTTACCGAGAAAAATCCCACTACAGGTCAACGTGCTCCTGCAACAGCACACCTACCCGCCATACAAGGCCTTGCGCGGCGCACCGGTCAGCTCGGCAGCCAGCTTGGCCGCGGTGGACGGCGGCAGGTGTTCGGCCAGCTTGGCGTAGACTCGGCGGCCTTCGGCCAGCTGGCCTTCGGCGGCGTCGGCGGCGCCCTGCACCATCACCACGAACTCGCCCTTGCGCTGGTTGTCGTCGGCTTCGACCCTGGCCTGCAGCTCGGCCAGGGTGCCGTCGAGCACGGTTTCGAACAGCTTGGTCAGCTCGCGGGCGATCACCGCCGGGCGCTCGTCACCGAAGGCTCCGCGCAGGTCTGCCAGCGACTCGACAATGCGGTGGGAGGACTCGTAGAACACCAGGGTGCGGGTTTCGCCGGCCAGGTGCGCCAGGCGCTCGCGGCGGGCGGCACTCTTGGCCGGCAGAAAGCCCTCGAAGCCGAAACGGTCGCTGGGCAGGCCGGCCACGCTGAGCGCGGCGATGGCGGCGCAGGCACCCGGCACCGGGCTGACCCGGATCCCGGCCGCGCGGGCGGCGCGCACCAGCTTGAAGCCGGGGTCGCTGACCAGGGGGGTGCCGGCGTCGCTGACGATGGCCAGCGACTCGCCCTCGCGCAGGCGCGCGACGATGCGCTCGGACATCGCCTCTTCGTTGTGGTCGTGCAGGGCCAGCAACGGGCGATCAATGCCGAAATGGCCGAGCAGCTGGCGGGTATGGCGGGTGTCTTCGGCGCAGATCGCGGCCACGCCACGCAGCACCTCCTGCGCACGCGGCGACAGGTCGGCCAGGTTGCCGATCGGCGTGGCGACCACGTGCAGGGTTCCGGGGGAGGTCATCAACGGTATTCCGTAGGGCAAAGGGTAGAATCGTAGCGTTTTTAACGGTCCGCCCCGGCGGGCCCCGTCCAATGGATCTGAAATGAACAAGCGTGTTGCAAGGATCTCCGCCCTGTCGCTGATGGTGATGCTGGCCGCCGGTTGCGCCACCAGCAGCGTGACCCAGACCGCCTCGCCGACCCAGAGCGCGGCGCTGGCGTTGCTGGACCAGGGCAAGCCGCGCGAGGCGGCGCAGCAACTGGAAGCCGAGGCGGCCAGCGCTAGCGGTGCGCAGCGCAGCCGCCTGCTGGCCGCGTCTGCATTCGGCTGGCACGACGCCGGCGATGACGCACGTGCGCGCACGCTGCTGGCCCAGGTGACCCCGCGCCATCTCAGCGGCGAAGACCGCGCCCGCTTCGCGCTATTGACCGGCGAGCTGGCGGTGATCGACAAGCAGGCCGCGCAGGCGCTGCAGGCCCTGGGCGACAGCCCGCAAGGCCTGCCGCAGCCGCTGCAGACCCGCTGGCTGCTGGCACGCGCCGCCGCACTGGAAGGCACCGGCGACCTGTTCGGGGCCGCCGCCGACCGCGCACGCGCCGACGCCAGCCTGACCGGCACCCCGCGCAGCGAGAACCAGCGCGCGATCGTGCGCCTGCTCGCCGCACTCGACGACGCCACGCTGAAGGGCCGCACTGCGGCGCTGCCGGCGGGCGACCCGCTGTACAACTTTGCCGGCCGCGCCTTGATCAGCCGCGGGCTGGCGCTGCCGCGCGCGTTCGATCGCGACGCGCAATGGGGCTTTGACACCAGCAAGCGCCCGCCGGCCGAACGCGACGGCTATCGCCCGCCGGTCAAGCTGGGCGTGCTGCTGCCGCTCAGCGGCAGCCTGGCGACCGCCTCGGCGCCGGTGCGCGACGGCCTGCTGGCCGGTTACTACGCCGAAACCCGCCGCCGCCCGGAACTGCGCTTCTTCGATACCGCCGGCACCGCCGCCGGCGCCAATGCCGCCTACGACAAGGCGGTGAGCGCCGGGGTCGACTATGTGGTCGGCCCGCTGGGTCGCGACGAGGTCAGCGCCGTGTTCGCGCGCGGCCAATTGGCAGTGCCGGTGCTGGCGCTCAACCGCCCCACCGACAACAAGGCACCGCCCAGCGGCAGCGCCGGCTTCTCGCTGGCGCCGGAAGACGACGGCATCATGGCCGCCGAATACCTGCTCTCGCGCGAGCGCCGCAACGTGCTGATCGTCGGCACCAGCGACGACAACGGCAAGCGCACCATCAAGGCCTTCCGCGACCGTTTCACCGAACGCGGCGGCAGCGTCGCCGGCAGCATCAGCGTGGCCGAGGTACCGGGCGACATCGGTGCGCAGCTGCGCAACTACGGTGCTGCCGATGCGGTATTCCTGGCGGTGCGCGGCAACACCGCGCGCGCGCTGGCGCCGCAACTGGCCTTGAGCGGATTCGCCGGCAAGTCGCGCGTGGGCACCTCGCAGCTGGTGGCCGGCACCGGCAAGGTCGAAGACGACCTGGCCCTGGATGGCATCATCTACCCGAGCGAAACCTGGACCGCGCTGGGCGTGTCCGGGCTGCCGGCCTCCACCCAGGTTGCCAGCACGCTGCCCAGCGCACGCGGACCCGGCGCGCGCCTGTTCGCGTTCGGCTACGACGCCTGGAAGATCAGCGCCTATCTGGAAAAACTCGCCACCGGCACCGACGGCGGCCTGCGTGGCGCCACCGGCACGCTGCATCTGGATGGCTTCGGCAACGTGCTGCGCACCCCGGCCTGGTCCACCTTCAACGGTGGCCGCCCGGTGCCGATCGCCGACGGCCGTTGACGCCATGCCGGCAGCGCGCCAGCAGCGGGGTGCGGCGGTGGAAGCGGCCGCACGCACGCTGCTGGAGCAGGCCGGGTTGCAACTGGTGGTGGGCAATGCCAACTACCGCGGCGGCGAACTGGATCTGGTGATGCGCGACGGCCAGGCACTGGTGTTCGTGGAAGTGCGCTATCGCCGCGACAACCGCTTCGGCGGCGGCGCGGCATCGGTGGATGCGCGCAAGCGCCGCAAGCTGGTGCTGGCCGCGCAGTTGTTCCTTGCCTATCACCCGGCGCTGGCGACCTTGCCGTGCCGCTTCGATGTAGTGGAAGCCAGCGGCGAGCCGGTGGTGCTGAACTGGATCCGCGACGCCTTCCGCGCCGACGATTGCTGACGACGACCCACGCGCGATGCCGACCATCATCACCCATGCCGCGGTGCCGCTGGCGCTCTGGTGCGCCAGTGAACGCGGCCGCCTGTCGCCGCGCCTGCTCGGTGCCGGCATCGTCGCGGCGATGTTGCCCGATGCCGATGTGCTGGCGTTCGCGTTGCATGTTCCGTATGCGGATGCGTTCGGCCATCGCGGTGCCAGCCACTCGTTGCTGTTTGCCGGGCTGATCGCGCTGCTGGGTGGTGTTGCGCATCGCCTGTTGCGTGCGGACGCGCTGCAGGCAGCAGCGTTCTTGTTCGTCTGCGCCGCATCGCATCCATTGCTGGATGCGATGACCTCCGGTGGCCTGGGCGTTGCACTGACCTGGCCCTGGAGCGAGGCGCGCTGGTTCGCGCCCTGGCGGCCGATTCGCGTGTCGCCTTTCGCCAACGGTTTCTTCAATGCGCGCGGCCTTGCCACGCTGCTCTCCGAGCTGCGCTGGGTCTGGCTGCCGCTCACCGTCGCGGTGCTGGGATGGAAATGCATCCAGCGCGCGGCATCACAGGATCACACTTCATGACCGATGTGCTTCCCACTGCCCTGGCCGCGTTGCTGGCCGCGCGGCTTGGCCCCGATGGCTGGTTGACCGGCGACGACGCGCGGCGCCGCTATGGCGAGGACGATTCGCGCCGCTGGGCATTGCCCGGCGCCGTCGCCTTGCCGGGCGATACCGAGGATGTGGTGGCGATCGTGCAGGCCTGCCGCGCGCATGGCGTGCCGATCGTCGCGCGCGGCGCCGGCACCGGCACCACCGGTGCGGCGGTACCGTTTTCCGGCGGCGTGGTGGTGTCGATGGCACGCATGGATCGCATCCTTGCGCTGCGTCCGGCCGATCGCTGCGCCATCGTGCAACCGGGCCTGCTCAACGGCCAATTGCAGCAGGCCTTGCAGCCGCATGGCCTGTTCTGGCCGCCGGATCCGTCCAGCGCGGACATCTGCAGCGTCGGCGGCAACCTGGCCACCAATGCCGGCGGCCCGCGCGCGGTGAAATACGGCGCCACCCGCGACAACGTGCTCGGCCTGGTCGCTGTGACCGGCACCGGCGAGGTGATCCGCTGCGGCGGCGCGTACACGAAGAATTCCACCGGCTACGACCTGACGCATCTGCTGGTCGGCAGCGAAGGCACCCTGGCGATCATCGTCGAAGCGACCTTGAAGCTGACGCCGCGCGCGATCGCGCAAGCCGGCGTGCGCGCGCTGTATCGCGATGCGGCCAGCGCCGCGGCGGCGGTGTCGCGCATCATGGCGCAACCGGCCACGCCGACGATGCTGGAATTCATGGATGCCAGTGCGATCGCATTACTGCGCCGCAACGGCAGCGATGTGCCCGAGGCCGGCGCGATGCTGCTGATCGAAGCCGATGGCGATCACGACACCCTGCCCTACGCATTGCAGGCCTTGCACGATGCCGCCGATGGCGAGGGCGTGGTGAGCCTGGACGTGGCCGCCGATGGCAGCGCGCGCGACAGGTTGTGGGCCGCGCGGCGTGCGCTGTCGCCGGCATTGCGCACGATCAAGCCGGGCAAGATCAACGAGGACGTGGTGGTGCCGGTCTCGCGCATCCCCGAACTGGTGGCCGGCGTGGAAGCGCTTGCCGCCGAGTTCGCGTTGCCGATCGTCGCCTTCGGCCATGCCGGCAACGGCAACCTGCACGTCAACATCATGTACGACCCGGCCAATGCCGACGAAGACGCGCGCGCACATGCCGCATTGCCGCGTCTGTTCGCACTGGTGCTGGCGCTGGAAGGCACACTCTCCGGCGAGCACGGCATCGGCGTGGCCAAGCGCGACTTCATGGCCCAGGCCTTCAGCGCAGAGACGCTGGCGGCGATGCGCGCGATCAAGGCCGCGCTGGATCCGGACGGGATCCTGAATCCGGGCAAGGTGCTGCCACCGCGCTAGTGGCGTTGTCGCCTCAGCGCGTCACCCCGATAAAGCGCAAACCCACGCCCGGTTCGGTGACGATGTAATGCGGGTCGGCGGCATCGTCGTGCAGTTTCTGGCGCAGCTTGCCGACCAGGATGCGCAGGTAATGGGTGTCTTCCTCGTGGGTGGGGCCCCACACCTCGCGCAGCAGTTGCGGCTGGGTGACCACGCGGCCGGCGTGCTTGAGCAGCAGCGCGAGCAGGGCGTATTCCTTGCGACTCAAGGGCACCGCCTCGCCATCGAGGGTGACCTCGCGCAGGCCCAGGTGGATGTGCAGGCGGCCGTCGTCGAACACGCTCTCTTCCACCGTGCTGCCGGCGCCGGCCTGGCGCAGCAGTGCGCGGATGCGCGCCATCAGTTCCTGCACGCCGAACGGCTTGGTGACGTAGTCGTTGGCGCCGGCATCGAGCGCGGCGACCTTTTCGGTTTCGCCGGCGCGCACGGTGAGCATGATCACCGGCACGTTGGACCACTGGCGGATCTCGCGCAGCACCTCGTGGCCGTCGCGATCGGGCAGGCCGATGTCCAGCACCACCAGTTCGGCGCCCTGCCCGGCCAGCGTGGCCAGGCCTTCCTCGGCGGTGCCGGCCTGCAGCACGCGGTAGCCCTGCGCACGCAGGCTGATGTCGAGAAAGCGGCGGATCTGCGGCTCGTCGTCGACGATCAGCACGCGGGCAGGCGGGATGGCAGTGGGGTCAGTCGGCATCGGGGCGAGGTGGCGCGGCGGGAACGAGCAACGGCAGCGTAATGCGGATCGTGGTGCCGTGACCATCGGCACCGGCCAGCGCCTCCACGCTGCCGCCATGCGCGCCGATCATGCCCTGGCAGATGGTCAGGCCCAGTCCGGTGCCGTGACGGCCGCGGTCGCCACGCTCCACGCTGTAGAACATGTCGAAAATGCGCGCACGCTCGTCCTCGGGAATGCCGGGACCCTGGTCGCCGATATCGATCTGCAGGGCGCCGGCCTGCAGCCGTGCCTGCACGGTGACGGCCACACCGGCTGGCGAAAATTTCGCCGCATTCTCCAGCACGTTGAAGATGGCCTGTTCCACCAGCGCCGGGTGCACCCAGATCGCCGGCAGGTCGGCGGCCAGATCCAGTTGCAGGCGCACCGCCGGCTGGTAGCGCTGCAGCCGCCGCGTGGCCGAGCCGATCAACTCGTCCACGCCGATCCAGTCGCGCTTCAAGGTCAGCCCGGTATGGCCGAGCCGGGTCATGTCGAGCAGGTTCTGGATGTAGCGATCCAGCCGCTCGCCTTCGAGCTGGATGGTGTCGAGCAGGCTGTGGCGGTCCTGCGCGTCCATTGCATCGCCGTAGCTGGCCAGGCTGCTGGCCGAGCCGATCATCGAGGCCAGCGGCGAGCGCAGATCGTGCGAGACCGAGGACAGCAACGCCGAGCGCAGGCGTTCGGTTTCGCCACTGACGCGCGCGCCTTCCAGATCGGCGACCAGGCGCGTGCGCAGCGCCGCCTGGCCGATGTCCTCCACCATCGCTTCGGCCAGCCGACGCTCCTCCAGGCCGGGCCGCTGCACGCTCTGACGGAAGCGCAATGCGGCCACCCCGAGGCTGCCGCGTTCGTGCCGCACCGGCAGGCACCACCACTGCGCGCCGGCCAGCGTATCGGTGAAGCGGCCGGCCGGTTGACCGTGGCGCTGGGTCCAGTCCGCCGCGCTGCGATCGAGTGCACCGAAGCTGGCCGGTGCATCGCTTTCGCGTTGCTCCAGACGCAGCCAGGCCTCGGCATCCAGGGCCGTGGCCAGCGCGCGACGGCCGGCTTCCAGCACCTGCCCCAGGTCGGCGGCGGTGCTGAGCTCGCGGGCCAGCGTCTGCAGCGCATTGGCATGCGCATTGGCGGCGCGCAAGGCCAGCACCTGGCTGCGCAGGCGCGAGGCCAGGCGGCCGGCGACCAGGGCAGCGATCAGGAACAGGCACACCGTCACCACGCCCTGGCGTGCGCTGATGTGCAGGGTGAAGCGCGGTTCGATGAAGAAGAAGTTGTAGGCGACAAAACTCAGCAGCGCGGCGATCACCGCGGCAGCCATGCGCGTGCGCGAGGCCACCAGCACCACCGCGACGATGAACACCATCGACAGGTCGTCGATGTCGGTCCAGCGCTGGATCACCCACGCCACCGCGACCGCGGCAGCGGCGGCGATCGCCGCAAACGCCAGGTCGTAACGCTGCAGCCACTGGCGCGGATTGCGCCAACGCTGGCGTGCGCGTGCACGCGCGTCCGCGGAGCTGACGATGACCAGTTCGTAATGCGCGCCACGCTGCAGCAGTTGCTGGGTCAGCGTGCGGTTGAACATGCGCGCCAGCGGGCGTTCGCGCGTGCGCCCCAGCACCAGCGTGGACACGCCGTTTTGCGCGGCGAAATCCAGCAACGCCTCGGCGACGTTGGCACCATGCAGCAGCGCGGTATCGCCCCCCAGGCGGCGTGTCAGTGCGAACGCGCGGTCGATCTCCAGCTGCCAGGCGGCGTCGGCCACGGTGCGGGTCTGCACGGTGACCACCGTCCACGGGGCATCGCGTCGTTCGGACAACCGCCGCGCCACCCGCACCAGATAATCCGAGCTGCCACGCCCATCGATGGCCACCACCACGCGGCGGCGCAAGGCGGCAGTGCCCGGCAAACCGCGTGCGGCCTGGGTGTCGCGCAGGTCGCTGTCGACGCGGTCGGCCGCGGTCTGCATCGCCAGCTCGCGCAGCGCGGTGAGGTTGGAAGGCGAGAAAAACGCCTGCAAGGCCTGTGTCGCCTGCTCGGGCAGATACACCTTGCCCTGCTGCAGGCGCTCGATCAGTTCGCGCGGCGGCAGGTCCACCAGCACGATGTCGCGCAGGCGGTCGAACACCGCATCGGGCACGGTTTCGGACACGCGCACGCCGGTGATGCGCAGCACGATGTCGTTGAGGCTTTCCAGGTGCTGGATGTTGACCGTGGTGTAGACATCGATGCCGGCATCGAGCAGTTCCACGATGTCCTGCCAGCGCCGCTCGTGCCGGCTGCCCGGCACGTTGCGATGGGCCAGCTCGTCGATCAGCGCCAGCTTCGGCTTGCGCGCCAGCAACGCGTCCAGGTCGAGTTCTTCCAGCTCCCGGCCCTGGTAGTTGATGCGGGTGCGCGGCAGCAGCGGCAGGCCATCCAGCAGTGCCGCGGTTTCGCTGCGGCCATGGGTTTCCACCACACCGGCCACCACGTCCATGCCCTGGCGCAGGCGCTCGCGCGCCCGCGACAGCATGGCGTAGGTCTTGCCAACCCCGGGCGCCGCGCCCAGAAACACGGTCAGGCGCCCGCCATGTTCGCGCTGCAGTTCGCCGATCAGCGCGTCGGCTTGTTGGGTGCGGGCATCAATCATGGAGGCCGGGATTGGGGAAGCGGGATTGGGGATTGGTGCAGCCTACCGCGAGCTGACAGCTCTAGTGCTGTTGCCTTGGCCCATTCCCGATTCCCGACTCCCCATTCCCCGCGCGATCCAGCGCCAGGTTCAGTGCCAGCACATTCACCCGCGGCTGCCCGAGCAGGCCGAACTGTGGCTGTTCGGTGGCGGCCTGTACCAGCGCGGCCACGCGCTGTTCCGGCCAGCCGCGCGCGGCGGCGACGCGGCGCACCTGGACCTGGGCGCCGGCCGGGCTCAGGTGTGGATCCAGGCCACTGCCAGATTGGGTGATCAGCTCGGCGGGGACCGCCTCCGGTGCGAAGCCGTCGCGTGCAGCCACCTCGGCGCGCGTGGCGGCAATGCGGCTTTGCAGGTCGGGATTGGAACGCGCCTGGTTGCTGCCGGCCGCCGCGCTCGGGTCGTACTTGGCCGCCGAGGGGCGCGGCTGGAAGTAGCGCGCGTCGGCAAACGGCTGCGCCACCAGGGCCGAGCCGACCACACGCGTGTCATCGCGCAGCAACGAGCCGTGCGCCTGCGCGGGGAACAGCGCACCGGTGATGCCGGTGGCGACCAGCGAATAGCTCAGGCCCAGGCCCAGCAGGATGAACAACGCCAGCATCACCGCCCCGCGCAGGGCGCCGTCGTCGCGCAACGGCTGCGCCGTGGACTGACCGGCTTTCGAAGAAATCGTCATGACTCAGTTCCCCAAAGTGGCGACAAGCGCCAGGTCGATCAACTTGATCGCGGCAAACGGCAGCAATACGCCACCCACGCCGTACATCAGCATGTTCCGGCGCAGCAGCGCCGTGGCGCTGGACGGACGAAAGCGCACGCCGCGCAACGCCAGCGGAATCAATGCCGGGATGATCAGCGCATTGAAGATCAACGCCGCCAGCACCGCATGCCGCGGGTTGGACAACTGCATCACGTTGAGCGCGGCCATCGACGGAATCGCCGCGGCAAACAGCGCCGGCAGGATCGCGAAGTACTTGGACACATCGTTGGCCAACGAGAACGTGGTCAGCGCACCGCGCGTGATCAGCTGCTGCTTGCCCACTTCGACCACCGCCAGCAGTTTGGCCGGATCCGAATCCAGATCGACCATGTTGCCGGCCTCCTTGGCCGCCTGCGTGCCGGAGTTCATCGCCAGGCCCACGTCGGCCTGGGCAAGCGCCGGCGCATCGTTGGTGCCGTCGCCGACCATTGCCACCAGCCGCCCGCCGGCCTGCTCGGCACGGATGCGGGCCAGCTTGTCTTCCGGGCGCGCCTGGGCGATGTAGTCGTCCACGCCGGCTTCGGCGGCAATCGCGGCGGCCGTGAGCGGGTTGTCGCCGGTGATCATCACCGTCTTGATGCCCATCGCACGCAGCTGCGCGAACTTTTCCTTGATGCCTTGCTTGACCACATCGCTCAGCTCGACCACGCCCAGCACATGCCGGCCTTCGGCCACCACCAGCGGGGTGGCGCCGCCGCGCGCGACTTCTTCGATGCGGCCGTTCAACTCCGGCGACACCGTGGCGCCCTGCGCCTGCACATAGGCCACGATCGCATCGCCGGCACCCTTGCGGATGCTGCGCCCGGCCAGATCCACGCCAGACATGCGGGTCTGCGCGGTGAAGCCGATGAAATGCGCGCCCTCCGGCTCGACCGCCACCGCGCCCTGCTGGCGTGCCAGCTTGACGATGGATTTGCCTTCCGGCGTCGGGTCGGCCAGCGAGGCCAGCATTGCCGCATCGCGCAGCTGCGCACGGTCGATGCCGGCCAGCGGATGGAACGCGGTGGCCTGCCGGTCGCCGTAGGTGATGGTGCCGGTCTTGTCGAGCAACAGCACGTCCACGTCGCCGGCCACTTCCACCGCCTTGCCGGATTTGGCCAGCACATTGGCAGACAGCGCGCGGTTCATGCCGGCGATGCCGATTGCCGGCAACAGCCCGCCGATGGTGGTCGGGATCAGGCACACCAGCAGCGCGATCAGCAACAGCGGGTCCAGCGTGACGCCGACGAAGCCGGCGATCGCCGGCAGCGAGGCCACCACGATCAGGAAGGTCAGCGTCATCGCCGCCAGCAACAAGGTGAGCGCAATTTCGTTCGGCGTCTTCTGCCGGTTCGCGCCTTCCACCAAGGCGATCATGCGATCCAGGAAACTATGCCCCGGCTCGGCGGTGACCTTGAACACGATCTCGTCGGAGAGCACGCGCGTTCCGCCGATCACGCCACTGCGATCGGTGCCGGCCTCGCGCAGTACCGGTGCCGATTCGCCGGTGACCGCCGCTTCATTGATCGTTGCAACGCCGCGCACGATCTCGCCATCGGCCGGGACGAATTCGCCTTCGGACACCATCACGTAGTCGCCCGGGCGCAGCTCTGCCGCCGGCACGCGGGTCTCGCGGCCGCCGAGTGCGGTTTCCACCCGGCGGGCGACCAGATCCTTGCGCGCACGGCGCAGCGATGCGGCCTGCCCACGCCCGCGCGCCTCGGCGATGGCCTCGGCGAAATTGCCGAACAGCACGGTGACGAACAGGATCGCCGTCACCGCCCAGCCAAACCCGGCATTGCCATACCCGCTGGCGGTGATCACCGCCGCCAGCAGCGTGCCGCCCATCACCACCGCCATCACCGGGCTGCGCAGCAGATGCCGCGGCGCCAACTTGAGGAAGGCCGCGCGCATCGCCGCCACCAGCACGGCGGCGTCGAACAACGCCGCGTCACCGCGCGCGCGTTTTTCAGTCGTATCGATCGTAGACATTGCTCAAACTCTCAGGACGCCGCCAGGGCGAGGTGTTCAGCGATAGGACCCAGCACCAGTGCCGGCATGAACTGCAGCACGGTGAGCACCAGCACGATCGCCATCAGGGTCAGCGCGAAGGTTGGCGTTTCGACCTGCAAGCTGCCGGCCGATTCCGGCGCGCGCCGCTTCACCGCCATGCGCGCGGCAACCATCAGCGGCAGGATCAGCGCGGGATAGCGGCCCAGTGCCAGCACCGCCGAGCAACTCAGGTTCCACCAGTACGTCGCATCGCCCAGGCCTTCGAAACCCGAGCCGTTGTTGGCAAAGGCCGAGGTGTACTCGTAGAACACCTGGCTGATGCCATGGAAGCCGGGATTGGAATTGGCGGTAAATGCCGGCACCGCCAGCGCCACTGCGGTGAAGCCCAGCACCACCAATGGCTGCAGCAGGATCAGCAGCGCAAGCAACTGCACCTCGCGCGCTTCGATCTTGCGGCCGAACAACTCCGGCGTGCGCCCGGTCATCAAACCGGCCAGGAACACGCTCAGCAGCAGATACACCACGAACTGCTGCAGGCCGCAGCCGATGCCGCCCCAGATCGCGTTGATCAGCATGTCCACCAGCGTGACCAGGCCGCTCAACGGCGCCAGCGAATCGTGCATCGCATTGACCGAGCCGTTGGAGGTCTGCGTGGTCAAGGCCGCCCACAACGCAGACGCATCCGCGCCGACACGCACCTCCTTGCCTTCCATCAAGGCAGCCGAGCCGGCGCTGGCCGAATGCGCTTCGGACCACAGCAACAGCGCGGTGGATGCGACCGACATCGTCAGCATGGTGCCGAATACCAGCGCGGTGAGACGCTTGCGCCCGGTCAGATAGCCGACCATGAACACCACGCTCATCGGCAACAGCACCAGCGCCAAGGTCTCCAGCAGGTTGCTCAGCGGCGTGGGATTTTCCAGCGCCACCGAACTGTTGGGGCCGTACCAGCCGCCACCGTTGGTGCCGAGCTGCTTGACCGCGACCATCGCCGCAACCGGCCCGACCGGAATGGTCTGCTTGGACATGCCGGCGCTGCTGTCCAGCGGTGCGGCGGTGGCCGCACCCTGCAGCGTGGAGGGCACGCCCTGCCAGCCGAGCAGCACGGTCCACAGCAGGCACAGCGGCAGCAACACACGCACGCTGGCGCGGATCACATCCGCCCAGTAATTGCCGACGTCGGCCTCCGGCAATGCCTCCAATCCGGTAGCCGACTGCTGCCGCCCCGGGCGCGGCGTGACGATCTCCGGCTCTTCCAGCCCGGCCACCCGTGGCTTGGCGCTGGCCGTCGCATTGGATGCCGGCAAGGCGTCGGACACAGTTGCAACGGCTCGCCCACCGAACAATGCGCGCAAGGTCGCCACCGCCAATGCCAGACCCATCATCGGCGTCACTACCTGCAGGCCGACGATGCCGGTCATCTGCGCCAAATACGACAACTGCGCCTGGCCTGAGTAGTGCTGCTGATTGGTGTTGGTGACGAACGACACCATGGTGTGCAGCGCGGTGTCCCAGCGCATGTTCGGGATGGCGTCCGGGTTGAACGGCAGCCACGCCTGGGTCATGAACACTGCCCAGGTGAGCAGGCCGACAACCAGGTTGCTGAGCAGGAACGCTACCGCATACCCACGCCACGACATCCCCTGCTGCGGGCGGGTACCCAGCAACGCATACAACGGCCGTTCGATCCAGCCGAACAGCACGTCGCCACGCATCGGGGCGCCGCGCATCACCGCTGCCAGATAACGGCCCAGGGGCCAGGCCAGCACGATGGCCAGCGCGTAGACAAGGAGAGTTTCAATCATTGGAGCGCACTCGCATCAGAAGTCTTCGGGGCGCAGGACCACGTACAACAGGTACGCGGCGGCAACGAGTACGGCCACGCCGCACAACAGGGACAACCAGGCAGGCATGTCGGCTACTCCCCGAGGCGCGCGCAACGCGGCGCGATGGATGCGAGATGCGACGGCGCATGCAGCGTCTGCAGGCCGACAAGGCAAAGCGCTGCCGCACCGCGCGCGCAGCGGCGATGGAGCAGACAGGTCAAGGGATGCATCGGAATCGTCCACGGCGGAACCGCTCCGCCAACCCGCGCAGTGTCTTCCCGGGCTGCGTAAAGTCGCTATGGACCTGCGACAGCCGCCGCGTAAATTCCGCATAAATGCTGTGTGGCGACGGTCTGCAGTCACGTCTCCACGCTATGCAGTCGTTTCCGGGCAACTTCCGCCTCTAGTCCCAACTCAGGACGACCAGGTTTTGAGTCAGGGCGTTATGAGGTTGGAGCAGAGCCTCGTTGGTCGAGGGCGCGGTGCCCTCACCACTTCCGGGACACGCCGTAGATCCGTCCATGGAGGCTCCTTGGCGGCATCCATGCCGCCAAGGGTCCCGGAACCGGCAAGGTCACCGCACCAGGACGTTCTGAGATTGCTTTATCGAAAGCCTGCCGATTGCTCGGCTCGTCTTGGCAACTGATTGGCCATGCTGCAAACACTGCATGCCACGCCCTGCTCGCCCGTGCACACCGACTATCTGGACTGGTCCTTGCCCGCCCACCGTCGCGGGACCTTACGCGGCATGGATGCCGCGTAAGAGCCTACAAGGACGTACTTGCGGCGTGTCCTGCGATGGTGGGCGGTCAAGGGCCCTGCTAAAAAGCCGCAGATCAACCGCTCTACAGCAGACCTATCCGCGCCACCTACGCCCCAAATGTCCTAATACACAAAAACAACCGGGATTCCGACTCGCAGCCTCGCTCACCAGATGCCGTCAAAACCTGGCGAGGCGAGCACACAGCGCCCTCCCCGCTCGCGAAACAAGCCGTGACGCCGCACCTGGAGGCTCCCACGTGTCCACACCTGTCGACGGAGCGCTCACCGCCGCTGCACTAACGTACCGAAGTCATCCATCAGAGTCTTTGCACATGCCTGTCAGCTACTCGATCAGCCTGCCCGACCCCAAGCTCGCCCGCGGCGGCGATGCGAGCGTGAGCTTTAGTGCCCATGGTGCCGAGGCCTTTGCCGAACAGTTGCAGGCCGCCTTGCGCGATCCGGCCTGGTTCGATCGCTGGCGCCAGCTGCAGGCCGACCCGGACGCGGTGGACCCCAGCCTGGGCGTGACCGATCCATCGGCCACGGTTACCGGCAAGCAGGGCGATCTGCGTGTGGACCTGGTCGCCACCACCAGCATCCCCGGCGACCTGCTCAAGCAGCGCATGCAGGCCCTGGCAGGGCACCACTGGGAACTGCGCGACGTGCGTTGAGTTCCACGGCCGCCGCGTGCACGACGCGGCGACAACGTCGCTCAGGCCGGTGCGCTGTCTGCCACACGCCGCGGCCAGCGCCATTTCAGATTCACCGCCAGTGTGCCCACCACGATCAGCGCCAGGCCCAGCCACTGCACCGGCACCAATGCGTGGCCATAGAGCAGATAGTCAAGCAGGAGCGTCACCAGCGGATACACGAACGCCAGCACCGCAATCGTGGCCACATGCAGATGGCGATAGGACGAATAGAACAGCACATAGACGATGCCGCTGTGGATCACGCCCAGGCCCGCCAGCCACAGCCAGTGCACACCCGGATGCAACGCCGCACTGCTGGAAAACCCGGCCAGCAGGAACGTGCCGACCCAGCATTGCACCGTCACCACCGCCAGCGGCCGCTCGCGGCTGATACGGCGCGACATCAGCAGCGACGCACCGCATAGCAGCGCCGCCAACAGCGTGAGTGCAATGCCGATCAGATAGCCACGGTCGGCCGCCTGCCACAACCGCGCCGGATTTGCCGAGCAGGCCACGCCGACGAATGCCAGCAACGTCCAGCCCAGATCGGCACGCCGCGTGCGCTCGCCTCGCACCAGCGCGGCCAGCAGCAACATCACGAACGGAAACACGTGGTAGACCATGGTCGCCACGCCGATCGACGAGCGCGCCATGCCGGCGAACAACGCCACCCAATTCAACACCAGCAGCACACCGCTGACGATGGCATCGCGCAACAGCGCACGCTCGCGCAACAGCCCTCGTAGCTGTCCACCGACCAAGCCGCATACGGTAAGAAACAGCGCCCCGAACAGGCAGCGATAGAACACCGCCGTCACCGGATCCTGCCCGCTTTCGTGGACGAACACGCCGACCGAACCGATCAGGACTTCGGCAACCAGCAATTGCCAGACCGCCCGTCGCCCAGCGCCGGCCGATACTGCATGCACGGATAGAGGACTGCTCATAGCGCAATGGTTCCCTGCAGATACTGGACAGCGCTGCCGCGCACGTAGACATGCCGCGGCTCGACCCGGCACTGCAGTTCGCCGCCACGCGCGGAGGCCTGCAGCGCGGTGAGCTGCGTCTTGCCCAGCCGCTGCGCCCACAACGGCGCAAGCGCGGCATGAATCGATCCGGTAACCGGATCTTCGCTACCGCCGTTGCAGGGCCAGAAGTAGCGAGAAACAAAATCATGCTCAAGGCCTGGCGCGGTGACCGCCACATCGCGCGGCGCCAGTGCCAGCATCCGGCCCAGATTCGGCGTCACCGCACGCACCTGTGCTTGGTCGGCGTAGACGGCGATATACGCCTGCGCGTTCGCATAGACAGCGTGGGGCGCGATCGATAACGACTCAGACAACGCGTGCGGCACTACTTGCAGCAGCGACGGCTCCTGGTTGGGAAAGCGCAGCTCGAAGCTGCGCTCATCCATCCTGGCAACGGCGATCTCACCGACAGCCGGCGCACGCAAGCGTAGTGGAAACGCCGCCAGCTGGTGCGTCGCGATCACGAACGCGCTGGCCAAGGTCGCATGCCCGCAGAAGCCGACCTCCTTGAGCGGAGAAAACCAGCGGATGTCGAATACGCCACTGTCGTCGCGAACGAAGAAGGCGGTCTCCGAAAGATTGTGTTCGCTGGCGATGGCCTGCATCACCGGCTCCGGCAACCAGGCCTGCAATGGTACCACGGCTGCCGGATTGCCCTTGAAACGCAGCGTGGTGAACGCATCGACGATAAACACAGGAAGCAGCACAGCCAACCTCACAGAAGGGAAGATACCTGGCGTACTCACCGGGCACGGCCAGTCTGCAACGTGCTACCCGACCATCACAGATTCAGATACGCTGCAAATTGACCAATACAGATGGAAGGCGCCCGCAGATGCTGCTGTACGAATCGCTGGCCAGGCAGCTGCGGCAGCAGATCGAAGGCGGCACCCTGCGTGCCGGCGAGCGCCTGCCCTCGATCCGGCAACTGGCCGCCAACCATGGCATCAGCACCGCCACCGCCGTGCAGGCCTGCCTGCAACTGGAACGCGAGGGGCGCGTGCAAGCGCGCCCGCGCTCGGGCTACTTCGTGCGCAGTGCGGCGCCTGCATTGCCGGCCGCCGCACCCGTCCCACGTCGGCGCAAACCGGGCATGGTCGACAACCCCGCCTTGCAGCGCGTACTCGACACCTTGGCGCGTACCGACCTGGTGCCGCTGCACACTGCCACCCCCGCGCCTGCGTTATTGCCCACCGCGCAACTGGCCGCAGCCCTGTCGCGGCAGCTGCGTCGCCAGCGCACGGCGGCGTTGGATTACGCACCACCACAAGGCCACCCCGCACTGCGCCGGCAGATCGCACAACGTTATGCACACTGCGCAACCACCGTCGACGCAGAAGAGGTGGTGATCACCGCCGGCGCGATGGAGGCGATCAGCCTGGCGCTGCGCACGCTCACCGCACCAGGCGATGTGGTGCTGGTGGAAACGCCCACGTATCACGGCATCCTGCAGGCGGTGGCGGCACTGCGCCTGAAGGTGCTGGAGGTACCCAACCGTCCCGGCCAGGGTATCGATGTCGCGCGTCTGGATACGCTGTTGCAGCGCACGCCGGTGCGTGCGGCAGTGCTGATTCCCAACTTCAACAATCCAAGCGGCAGCCTCACGCCCGACAGCGCCAAGCGCGCATTGCTCGACAGCTGC
Source organism: Xanthomonas sp. NCPPB 3218 (assembly GCF_056725185.1). Classification (NCBI taxonomy): domain Bacteria; kingdom Pseudomonadati; phylum Pseudomonadota; class Gammaproteobacteria; order Lysobacterales; family Lysobacteraceae; genus Xanthomonas; species Xanthomonas sp. NCPPB 3218. The sequence continues at coordinate 938,681 of NZ_CM161516.1, read as the reverse complement.
GCACGCCATGGCACCGTGGTGATCGAAGACGATATCTACGGCGAACTGGATTGGTCGGGCCAACGTCCACGTCCGCTGCGCCATTTCGATACCCATGCCAACGTGATCACCTGCGGCTCGTTCTCCAAGGTGCTCTCGCCCGGCCTGCGGGTGGGGTGGTTGCTGGGTGGCGACTGGACCGACGCCCTGGTGCGCGCCAAGTACTTTTCCACCGTCGGCAGCGCCAGCCTGCCGCAACTGGCACTGGCCGACTACCTGGCGCAACACGATCTGGAACGGCATCTGCGCAAGCTGCGCCGCACCCTGGCCGACAACGGGCAGCGGCTGCGCGATGCCATCGTGCGGCATTGGCCGGAAGGCACGCGCGTGGGCGACCCGGCAGGCGGGTTATCGCTATGGCTGCAGTTGCCCGACGGCGGTAGCGGCCAGGCCGTGTTCGAGGCCGCGCTGGCAGAACGCATCGGCACCTCGCCCGGTCATCTGTACTCCAGCCGTGGCGACTACGCAGATCACCTGCGGCTGACCTGCGGCCAGCCATGGAGCGACACGCTGGAGCGCGCGATGCGCCGATTGGGCAAGCTTGCGGCGCAGGTAGTGCGTTAGCCGTTCTTGGTTTGTGGCAATGGCGATAGCCGACAAGATAATGATGTGACGCAGCTGGTCGACGCAGACTTCAGATGCGAAAAGGCTGCTTGCGCGCCTTACCAGGAAGTTTGCAGGGCGTTGTGTTGAAGCCTGCCTGTTGAATGCGCTGTATTGAAAAGCTGACAGGACGCCGTTATCCAAACAACGGTACGCCATGCTCTGCTTGCACCAGCACACCGACCATCTCGCCTGGTCCTTGCCCGCTCACCGTCGCGGGACCTTACGCGGCATGGATGCCGCGTAAGAGCCTACACGGACGTACTTGCGGCGTGTCCCGCGAGGGTGGGCGGGCAAGGGCCCTGCAGCCACGCCGCAGATCGGCTGCTCTACCGGCCGACCTACGCGCTCTACCAAGCTTCGCCGTATCCTCATCCGCCCCTGCGGGGCACCTTCTCCGGAGGGGAGCAGGGAGGTCAATTCGACGCTTTACTCATGCCGCGGCCCACGCAACACGGCAGCGCGGCAATGCAAGGTAACGCAATGCGCACCACCATCCACCATCGCATACCACGCACCTACCGCGCACTCGACCAGCCGATCAACCACGCAACGCCGCGGCATGGTGCGCGATGTGTTCGCCGATAAAGCTGGCGATGAAGTAATAGCTGTGGTCGTAACCGGGCTGCAGCCGCACCGTGACCGGATAACCGGCGGCCTTGGCGGCCTGTTCAAACAGCGGCGTCTTCAGCTGGTTCTCAAGGAATTCGTCGGCATCGCCCTGATCGATCAACAGCGGCAGGCGCTCCTGTGCCTGTGCAATCAACGCGGTGGCGTCGTACGCTTGCCACGCTGCGCGGTCCGCCCCCAGGTATTGGCCGAACGCCTTCTCGCCCCATGGCACCTGGCTGGGCGCGACGATCGGCGAGAATGCCGACACGCTGCGATAGCGGCCCGGATTCTTCAACGCGATGGTCAAGGCGCCGTGGCCACCCATCGAGTGGCCGCTGATCGCGCGCGCACCGGTGGTGGCGAACTGCGCTTCGATCAATGCCGGCAATTCGTTCACCACATAGTTGTACATGCGGTAATGCGCCGCCCACGGCTGCTCGGTGGCGTCGACATAGAAGCCGGCGCCCTTGCCGATGTCGTAGCCATCCGCGTCGGCCACATCGTCGCCACGCGGGCTGGTGTCGGGCGCGACGAGGATCACGCCATGCTCGGCCGCATACCGCTGCGCGCCGGCCTTGTTGATGAAGTTCTGCTCGGTGCAGGTCAGCCCGCTCAGCCAGTACAGCACCGGTAACGGGCCATCGGCGGCCTGCGGGGGCAGATAGACGCCGACCTGCATGCTGCAGTTCAAGCTCTGCGACTGATGCCGGTAGACGTCTTGCCAGCCGCCGAAACAGGCATGGTGTTCGATACGTTCCATGAGATTCCTTCGATAAAAACCCGCGGCCGGCACGAGCGCCGGCCGCGGGGTTGGACGATCAGTGCAGCAAACCTTTCTTGCGTGCCACGTTGGCGGCCAGCGCATCCATCAATCCCGGCGACAGGCAGTCGTACGGGGTCAGCCCGAGCTCGTTGAGACGCGCGCGCACGCCGTCCATGTCCGCCGGCGGCGTGCCGGTTTCGATGATGGAGGACACGAACGCCGCAAAGCCCGGCGGCGACCAGCCCGACTGCTGCGATAACTCGGTATGGATGAAGTCCAGACCGTAAAACGCGTGCCCCTTGTCTTCGATGCGACCGAACATATGCACACCGCAGCCGGTGCACGCATGCCGCTGGATCGCCGCGCTTTCGTCGACGATCTTGAGCTTTTCCGCATGCGCGGTCACCGTGACCTTGTCGCGCGGCACCACCGCAATCACCGAAAACGTCGCGCCTTCCGGCTTCCAGCATTTACTGCAGCCGCAGGCGTGGTTGTGCGCGGTCTGCGCAGCCACGTCCACGGTCACCTTGTCGCTGGCGCAGTGGCATTCAAGGGTTCCGCCCTGAAAGCTCTCCGCACCGCCACGCGCTATACCACTGTCTACCGAAGGATGAATCGAGACGCTGGTCATCATGCCCCTCCCGGAGTATCGGGTACCACGTGCGCGGAAGCGGCCGCGCGCCGCTCCTGGCCGTACGGTCAGAAATGGATCACGGTGCGGATCGACTTGCCTTCATGCATCAGGTGGAAGGCCTCGTTGATCTCTTCCAGCGGCATGGTGTGGGTGATGAACGGATCGAGATCGATCTCGCCGTTCATCGATTGCTCCACCATGCCCGGCAACTGGGTCCGTCCCTTGACGCCGCCGAAGGCCGACCCGCGCCATACGCGGCCGGTCACCAGCTGGAACGGACGGGTGCTGATTTCCTGGCCGGCGCCGGCCACGCCGATGATGACGCTCTCGCCCCAGCCCTTGTGGCAACACTCCAGCGCCGAACGCATCACGTTGACGTTGCCGATGCACTCGAAGCTGAAGTCCACGCCGCCATCGGTCAGCTCGACGATGACCTCCTGGATCGGCTTGTCGTAGTCCTTGGGGTTGATGCAATCGGTGGCGCCCATGCTGCGCGCCAGATCGAACTTGCCCGGGTTGGTGTCGATGGCCAGGATGCGCCCGGCCTTGGCCTGCACCGCGCCCTGGATCACCGCCAGCCCGATGCCGCCCAGGCCGAACACCGCCACGCTTTCGCCCGGCTTGACCTTGGCGGTGTTGTGCACCGCGCCGATGCCGGTGGTGACGCCGCAACCGAGCAGGCAGACCTTTTCCAGCGGCGCTTCCGGGTTCACCACCGCCAGCGAGATCTCCGGCACCACGGTGTACTCGCTGAAGGTGCTGCAGCCCATGTAGTGGTAGATCGGCTCGCCGTTGTAGGAGAAGCGCGTGGTGCCGTCGGGCATCAGGCCCTTGCCCTGGGTGGCGCGCACGGCCTGGCACAGGTTGGTCTTGCCCGACAGGCAGAACTTGCACTTGCGGCATTCGGCGGTGTACAGCGGGATCACGTGGTCGCCGACCTTGACGCTGGTGACGCCCTCGCCGACCTGCTCGACGATGCCGCCGCCCTCGTGGCCCAGCACGGACGGGAAGATGCCCTCCGGGTCGTCGCCGGACAGCGTGAACGCGTCGGTGTGGCACACACCGGTGTGGGTGATGCGGACCAGCACTTCGCCAGCCTGTGGCGGTGCGACGTCGATCTCGACGATTTCCAGCGGCTTGCCGGGTCCGAATGCAACTGCTGCACGGGATTTCATGTGGTGGCGCTCCTGACGATGGGGTTCAAGGACGGGCACGGCAGGCGCCGGCCCGGTGGGAGTTCATTTGAGATAGGACCGGACCAGCCCGAGCAGCTCCTGCACCCGCTCGGCGCGCTGCGCGTCGGAAGCGGCGGCGTGGCCGAAGTCCTCGCGGATATGCGCTTCGAGCACCTGCGACATCAGCCCATTGACGGCACCCCGGATTGCGGCGATCTGCTGCAGCACAGGCGCACAGTCTGCGCCCGCCTCCAGCGCGCGCTCAAGCGCGTCGCACTGCCCGCGCAGGCGTCGCACGCGTGCTAGCGCCCGCTTTTTCTCCTGCGGCGAATGCGGCATGACGGCTCCGGCCAGATACTGGGGGGCAGTATATGGATTCGTCCGAAAAAATCCATGCCCGTGAGCATGTCGGCGCAAAGAGGCTGCTGACGGTTGTGGCCTGGATCGGAGTCCAGCTGCGACACCACCACGCCAGCCATGGCGTTGAAGGTCCATCCAGGCGTCTGCAGCTCCTCGCCCCATGCTGCTGCACGGCGGCGGATTCGGCCCGCCGGCCGCCGCCGCACTGCAGCACGCCACTGGCAGGCGTGTGCAGGCGCAACACGCGCCCGTCAGCTGTCGTCGCTGTCCAGACGCATGCTCTGCGATACCGGCAGCTCGATGGTGCAGCGCACGCCGTCCGGCCCCAGCGCGTAAGTCGTCTCGGCCTGCAGCTGGTACGGCAACGCGCGTTCGATCAGCTCGCGCCCATAGCCGGAGCCCTGCGCCGCTTCGCCAGGCGCCGGCATATGCACACCGGTCTCGCTCCACTCGATATGCAGGCGGGTGCCCTTGGCGGTACCCAGCAGGCGCCAGCGCACCCGCAACTGGCCGCCGGCCTGTGCAAGCGCGCCGTACTTGTTGGCATTGGTCGCCAGCTCATGCAGGGCCAGCGCAAAGGTCTGCACGGTGCTGGAGCGCAGACGCACGCCGGCGGGGCCGTCCAGTGTCACGCGGTCGCCTTGGCCTTGCGCATCGATCGCGCCCATGGCCGACAGCTCGACCTGGATCAATTCATCGAACAGGATGCGATCGCCCTCGTTCAGGCGCGATAGCAGGCCCTGCACGCGCGCCAGGGCATCCAGGCGATCGTTGTAGATCAGCGCCAGCTCGGCGATGGTCTTGCTGCTGCGCTGCGTGTGATTGAAGACCACACGCACCACACCCATCAGATTACGCGTGCGGTGCTGCAACTCGGCCAGCAACACCTGCTGGCGATCTTCCCACTGCCGTCGTCGGGTCACGTCCTGGCCGATCTTGAGATAGCCCAGCGGCTCGGCGCTGCCATTGCGCAGCGGCCGCGTTGCGCCTTCGATGAAGACGTGCCGGCCATCCTTGCACCGATGCCAGCGCACATTCGGCGCGCCGCCTGTGTAATGCGCCTGCTCGATCTCGCGCTGCGGCACGCCGGTCAGGCGATCTTCGGCAACGAAGGTCATCGCGATGTGTTGGCCGATCGCCTCTTCCGCGGTCCAGCCGAACACCGCCTCCGCACCCGGCGGCCAGGTCTGGATGTGTCCGCGCGTATCGGTGGTAAAGATTGCGTAGTCGAGCGCGCTCTCCAGGATCACCCGGTAGCGCTCCTCGCTTTCGAGCAGCGCGCCCTGTGCACGCGCACGCTCCAGCGCCGCCCAGGTGCGCTCGGCGGTTTCCTCTGCCAGACGGATCTCGGCGGCATTCCAGTTGCGTGCGCTGCGTTGATTGACCACGAAGGTCGCCACCAGCTGGCCGCCCCTGATCAGCGGCACCACGATCAGCGCAGCGATCTGGTTGCCCAGATAAGCCGCGCGCTGATCGTCGGGCAATGCAGGATCGGTGGCGGCATCGCGCACCACCCAGGTCTGCGCGTCGAGCAGCCAGGGCATCGGCCAGTCGGTCAACGCGAAACGACGTGCATGACTGGTTTCATCGGGCTGATGCCAGTCGCGCTCGACCACGTACTGCTGCGCCCTGGCATCCACCTCGACGTAGTAGGCGCGGCCGGCGGCCAGATGCTCGCCCAGCACGCGCGCGGCCTCGCCCTGGATCGCAGCCGGATCGGACAGCGGCCGCAGCGCGTCGGAGAGTTTCAGCAGGAAGGCATTGCGGTCCTGCACCTCGCGCAGCGCCGCTTCTGTGAGCTTGCGGTCGGTGATGTCGAGCACGAACTCGAAGCCGGTGCCGTCGGGCAAGCGCTTGGATGCAAACAGGGCCCAGCGCCGGGTTCCGTCCTTGCACAGGTATTGGCGCTCATACGGTGTGGCGCTGCCCTTGGTCCTGAGTTCCTCGAACGCCCGCTCGCACAGGTCCCTGGCTTCGGGTGGGGTCAGCGCCTGCCAGGAGAGCGTGCCCGCTTCCACGTCGGCACGGCTGTAGCCGCTCATTTTCAGGAAGGTGTCGTTGGCATCGGTGAGGCGGCCGCCCATGTCGAAGTAGGTCGCACCAACGGTTTCGATCGTCAATGCGGTGCGGAAGCGTTCTTCGCTGGCACGCAGCCGCGCGTCGGCGCGTTTCTTGTCGGAGATGTCGCGGAAGTACACCGACATGCCACCATCGTTGGTGGGATAGATGCTGATATCCACCCAGTACCCCAATGCCGGCGACAAGGCTTCCAGTCTGACCACCTGGCGTGTCTGTGCCGCGCGCACATGCGCCTGATACGGAAGCGACCCGATCGAGTCGGGAAACTGCTCCCACAGCAGGTTTCCCAGCAGTTGGTCGCGCGAACGCCCCCACAGCAGCTCGGCTTTCTGGTTGATGTAGGTGAAGCGCCCCTGCGCGTCGACGCCATAGAAGGCATCGGAAATACTTTCAAGGATGTCGCGATTGCGCTCGGCAAGCGCGCCCACTTCCGTCTGCACCTGGCGCTGCACCGTGACGTCCTGCACCACCGCAACGCCACCGGTCACACCATCCTCTTCGCGCAGCGCCACCGCGGTGATGCGCAACCAGCGCTGCGCAGTGTCACGGGGATCGAGGAAATCCACCGGCATGGTCGCATCTTCGCCACGCAGCGCACGGGCGCAGGGAAATTCCTCGATCGCAACCGCCCGCCCCTGCTGGTCGACCCCGGCCCACGGTTGCTCCTGCAATGACTCGCGCGAGGGCACCCGCTCTGCCAGCTGCTCACGCAGTTGTGGATTACGGTAGGTGAATCGGCCTTGCGTATCGAACAGGCCGATTCCGATCGGAACCTGATCGAGCACATAGGTCAGCCGCGCCTCGCTTTCGCGTAGATGTTCCTCGGCCTGCTTGCGCGCGGTAACGTCGGCGCCGGCACCGAACCACTCGGTGATGCGCCCGTCCGCATCCAGTGCCGGTACCGCCTTGGTCGCCATCCACGCAATGCTGCCATCGGCGCGTCGCACCCGGTGCTCGAACACGATCGCGCTGCGCGCGCGGATCCCTGCATCGATCCTGCTCCGCACCAGCGCCTGATCCTCTGCAGGGATGTAATCCATGATCCAGGAACGGCTGGTCGCCATCGCATCGGCAGTGCGTGCGCCGGCGTTCAGCTGGTGCATCTCGTCCCAGTCGGCGCTCATGCGGTAATGCACCTCGGAACTTGCCGCCGAAAGCGCGGCCAGCCGCGACTCGCTCATGCGCAAGGCCAGCTCGCCGCGATGGCGCTCGATGTAGTCGGCAGCCGTCCATGCGAGCAGTTCGAGCAATCTGAGTTCGTGCTCCGCAGGCCGATACGGCACCGTGAACTGGGTCCCGAGCAATCCCAGCAGGCCACCGGCACGATTGAACAACGGAGTGAACTGGGCAGCACGGATGCCGCTGCACAGCGCGGCCTCATAATCGGGCGTTCCCTTCAACGGGGTGAAGGTTTCGATGTCCTCGATCACCAACTGCCGACGTTCGCGCCGCACGGTGTCGCAAGTCGCCTGGAAGCCGTCCTTCAGGAACTGCTGGACGAATGCGCTGCGTTCGTCATGTCCGCGATAGACACGCAGCTCCATCTCGCTGTTGTGTGCACTGACCAGTTGCACGCAGCCGCAGTCGGTACGCGCGAAGGCACAGGCAAGCGCGGTGATCTCCTGCAGCGCGATGCGCGCATCGGCCTGTGCCGCCAGGCTGACCTGCAGGGCATGCAGGCGACGCATGCCGGAAAGCTCGTCCCGCAGCGCCGCGTTGTCCTGCATGGTGTCGTCGGGCACGGCACTCATCGTGGCCGGCTCTTGCCTGCGCGCATCGTCGTCGATCATTCGTACCGGGTGAGCCCACACAGTGCGCAATCGATGGCGAAGAGCTTGTCAGTAGCGTGCTCGACACTGCCGAGTGTCATCGAGTGCCTGGCGTACGGATAGGACCCGGCTGAAGCATCACGGAGGGAAATCGCTTCAGTCGGCCTCGCGACTGCCTGGCGATTGTCAGAGGATCCAGGTAGAGGCCGCCAAGCGCGGCCAGTGTCCGCTTCGTCCGGATCCAGCGATGCATCGTGCAGGGCGACCGCCGCTCCTGCGCAACTCACTCCAGCTGCAGCGTCGCCGCCAGCAGTTGGAACCGACGGGCGGCGTGATCAGCACGATCAGCCATGCCGCGGCGGTGGCGCGAAACCTTCGGCCTCCAGGCATTGCGACAGCGCGGGCGGAGGCGGGCCAAGGGGCGGCGCGTCAGGCGCAGGCAACGCGATGCCTTGCGCGGTGGCACAGGCCTGCAACGCGGCATCGAAGTCGGGATCGTGGGGTGGCGGACCATGTGGTTCGCCAGGCCCGTGCGGGCGATCTGGCGCCGGGCCGTCGCGCCAGGGCCCGCCGGGCAACGGCGTTGGCTGCCGCACGCCGTTGCTGGCCAGACAGCGCTCAAACGCACTGTGGTCCATACCCTGCGTGGGCGCATCGGGATGCGGCGTGGCCGCAGCTGGCGAGGGCAAGGCCACTCCCTGCTCTTGAGCACAGGCCTGCATCGCGGCCAGATCGCTCGCACTCGGTGGCGGTGGCGGACCACGCTGTGCCTGCGGTGGCGCGGGCGGCGGCGGTGGCCCGCCGGAAGGCACGCCGCAGAAACTGGCGCAGCCGCCCAGGCCGATCACTGCGAGCAATGCACTGATGGCAACGGCTGTGGAGCGTGTCTGGACCATCGTCGATCTCCCTGGCTGGATGGCGCATGCGCGTACCGCACGCACATGGCAATAGCGGGCGATACCCGCTTGGTCAGGGAGAGCGTTGCATCGTGATATGTCGTGCATTTGCCGCTGCGCGCCGATCGCTGGCGTGCGCCGTCATGCAGCGTGCAAGACCTGGGACCACGCCAGCACCGTGCTGTATCCAACACGCTGGGGCTTTGTCAGAGCGGTGTCCCGGCCAAGCCAGGGGCTAACGCATCAGTTCTCGACGACCGCCTGGGCCACGTCTGTGGCGACGTCCGCCGCATCTGCCGGCAACGACGCCAACACCGCATTGCGAAAGCGCGCGGCGAATGCGGCATCGTTGGCCTGGTAGAACGCCCGCGCGTTGGCCGACAGCTGATCCAACTGCGCCTGCGACAAGGCAAGCGCGGTTTCCACCGCCTGCGCAATGCCCGCCGCGTCCACGAAGTAGTACGACGCCAGACGCCGCTGGTGCACCTCGGCCACCGGAATCAGCACGCCGTGCTCGGGCCTGACCAGTTCGTTCATCGGCTCACCGTCGGTGGCCAGCGTCACCGCGCCCACGCTCAGCGCTTCCATCAGGTAATGTCCGAAGCCTTCGGCCTCGGATGGGCACAGATGGAACAGGTGCGCGTTCTGCAGGCGGCGCAGTTCGGCGTCGTCGAGATAACGGACGCGGTGGTCGATGTTCGGCGCCACCACCGGCTTGCCTGCCGTGCGCGGATTCTGCACCACCGTCAGCAGCGGCCATTCCGGATGCCGCTGCCAGGTCTCCAGCAGCACACGGGTGCCCTTGGCGGTGCTGCGCCCGGCCAGATGGAAGAACGCACGCTGACGCACGACCTGTGCGTCGTAGCGATCCGGGCTGGTGAAGCCGATGAACCGCGTGGTGCAGCCCAGACTGCGGAAAATCCGCTCCGCGTGATGGGTCTTGCACAACACCGCGTCGAACTGCGGCAGCCGCGGCAGCCACTTGGGCAGCAACCATTCCGGATTGGGCACCAGCAGGTTGGTCTGGCCCAGCGGCAGGCAGCGCGCATACACGCGCTCGGAAAAGATCTGCACCGGCACCCGCCCGAACAGCGCGCGACTGGCCCACAGACGGGCTTCGCGTGCGGTGTCGTGCAGCCGCTGACTGGTGAAGCCCACTTCCTGCACCGGTATGCCGCCGGCACGCAGCGTCTGCGCCATCAGCACCATGTCCCGGGTCAGGCCCACGCCGTTGTCGCGGCTGATCACCCGCATCATCGGAAACGCCTTGTCATGCGTACACTCGCCATTGCTGCGGCACAGTGTCGATGGCCCGGTTTCCTGCGCGATGTCCCGTTCTGTCATGTTACGTCACACGTGTGCCAAAGGTTGACAAATTCAATCATTATGATGCGTGCTCCAGCCCTGCAACTGCGAGCACCATGTACCCGGTCGCCACCACCCTGCGCGGGCCAAGCTCCGCGCCACCGACGATGATCTCCATGGACATGCAACAACCCTGCGTTCTTGTGGTCGACGACGACCCGGACCTGCGCAAGCTGATCGGCGAGTTCCTCAGCGCCCACGGCTACCAGGTGGACGTTGCCGAAAACGTGGCGGAGATGCGCAAGAGCATCGCCCAGCGCCGCCCGGACCTCATCGTACTCGACGTGATGATGCCTGGAGAAGACGGCCTGAGCGCGGCGCGGACGCTGGCCAGCGAGCGCGGTTCACCTGCGGTCATCATGCTCAGCGCGCTGGGCAACGACACCGACCGCATCATCGGCCTGGAAGTGGGCGCCGACGATTACCTGGCCAAACCCTGCAATCCGCGCGAACTGCTGGCGCGGGTACGCGCCCTGCTGCGCCGCAGCCAGGCCAGCAGCGAGCAGGCCGACCACCGTGGCAATGTCTACGAGTTCGCCGGCTGGCGGCTGGACGTGGTGCGGCGCGACCTGCGTGACCCCACCGGCATCTTCATCAACCTGTCCGACGGCGAGTTCGCGCTGCTGCGTACCTTCGTCGAGCATCCGCAGCGGGTGCTCAGCCGCGACCAGTTGCTGGACTACGCTCGTGGCCGCGATACCGACGTCTACGACCGCGCCATCGACAGCCAGATCAGCCGCCTGCGCCGCAAGATCAACGAGCGCGTGCATACCGAGTTGATCCGCACCGTGCGCAACGAGGGCTACATGCTGCTGCCGGGCGTTTCGCGTCTGTGAGCAAACCGGCACGTCGCGGGCTGTCGATCTTTGCCCGTACCTTCGTGCTGCTGGCGGTGGCACTGCTCACTGCCCAGGCGGTCGGCATCGCCCTGCTGGTGATGCGCACTCCGGTCTACGAGCCGCCGGTGCATCCGCCGGAGGTGGTGGCGCTGCTGTCCACGCGCATGCCGGCCGGCACCCAGACCCTGACGGTGCACGAATCGGCCCAGGCCCCGCTGCCGCCGGCAGGCCAGGTGCGCGACGGGTTCGCCGAAATGCTGCTGGCCCATTGGCTGGATGTCCCCGAGCAGCGCGTGCGCTTCTACCGCAGCGCCGACGATCGTCAGGGCCCGCGCATCGGCATGTCCCCACCGCCGCGCATGCCCGGCCAATCGCAGGCATTCGGGGCCGATGATGGCGATGCCAGTTACACCGGCAATCGCCACGAGGCCTTGCAGCGCTCGCCGCCGGCGCCAGGCGGCTGGCCGCACGAGCGCCCCCCCGGTGCCCCGCCGTTCGGCAATGGACTGCGTCCGGACGACAGCCCCGGCGCCTGGGAAAGCGAGCGCCTGACCCCGGGCGTGCCCTTGCTGGACGGCTTCACCGCCGCGCTGCAACAGCCCGATGGCCGCTGGCGCACGGTCGAGTCGCCACCGCGGCGGCTGTCGGCCGAGTTCAAGACCCATGTGGTGATGCTGTTCCTGGCCGGCCTGCTGGCCAACGTCCCGCTGGCGTGGTGGTTCTCGCGTGCGTTGTCGGCGCCGATCAAGCGCTTTGCCGAAGCCGCCGACCGGCTGGGCCGCAACCCGGATGCTGCCGCACTGCAACGCAGCGGCCCACCGGAGATCGTGCGCGCGGCCGATTCGTTCAATGCGATGCAGGCCCGCCTGAACCGCCTGATCAACGAACGCACCCACATGGTGGCGGCGATCGCGCACGACCTGCGCACGCCGCTGGCGCGCCTGTCGTTCCGCCTGGACGGCCTGCAGCCGCCGTTGCGCGACAAGGCGCTGGCCGACATCGACGAGATGAAGGCGATGATTTCCGCCGCGCTGGATTTCATCCAGAACGATCGCCACCGCGGCAAGCGCGCGCCGCTGGACCTGCGCCTGCTGGTGGAAAGCGTGGTCGACAACGCCACCGACATCGGCGCCGATGCCGAACTGCTGCCCGGCCCGGCGATCACCCTGGATGGCGACCCGCTGGCCTTGCGGCGCGCAGTGATGAACCTGCTGGAGAACGCGCTGAAATACGGCAAGCGCGCGCGCCTGCAACTGCAGCGCGACGGCGAAGAGGGCGTGCTGTGGATCGACGACGACGGCCCCGGCATCGACCCGACCCAGCGCGAACAGCTGCTGTTGCCGTTCGTGCGTGGCGAGTCCTCGCGCAATCGCGACACCGGCGGCATCGGGCTGGGTTTGTCGGTGGCGCACAGCATCGTGCTGGCGCATGGCGGCGACCTGCGCCTGGACAACCGTGCAACAGGTGGCGGCCTGCGGGTGACGGTGCGCCTGCCGTGCATGCCGGAGCGGCGCTAGGGCCGGGTTGGAGCACGTTCTCTCGCCCGCAGGCTCGGCGGTGCAGGCCGGCGCGCACGCGAGAGTTCACGCCTGCAAGCAACGATCCGCGCGATCGATCAGCCGCGCGCGACCACTGCTGCGATCAGCAAGCGCTCAGTACGCAAACTCGCGGAACACGCGATCGATGTCGCCCTTCCATGCACCGTGATACAGCGCCAGCTTGCGCTCGGCAGCAGTCACGCCGCTCTCGGCGATCTCGGCGATCACATCCACAAAGCCGGTTTCGTCCTGACCATCAGCATTCAGGCGCGCACGCCGACGCAGGCCCTCGCGGGCGATCTTGACCGCTTCCACCGCCAAATCGCGCACCGTGCCATTGCGGAACGGCAGGCCGAGCGCATGCTTGGGCACGCCGTCGCGCAGCGCGTGGCGCTCGGTGGTGCTGAAATCCTTGACCAGATCCCAGGCCGCATCCAGCGCGGTGTCGTCGTACAGCAACCCCACCCAGAACGCCGACAGCGCGCACAGGCGGTCCCACGGGCCGGCGTCGGCGCCGCGCATTTCCAGGTACTTCTTGAGGCGCACTTCCGGGAATGCGGTGGTCATGTGGTCCGACCAGTCGCGCAGCGTCGGCAACGCGCCCGGCAATGCCGGCAACCTGCCCTGCATGAAATCGCGGAAGCTCTGCCCGCTGGCATCGACGTAGACGCCGTCGCGGTAGGAGAAATACATCGGCACATCGAGCAGGTAATCGACATAGCGTTCGTAGCCGAAGCCGTCCTCGAACACGAAGTCCAGCATGCCGGTGCGGTCGGCGTCGGTGTCGGTCCAGATGTGCGAGCGGTAGCTGAGGTAGCCGTTCGGCTTGCCTTCGGTGAACGGCGAATCGGCGAACAACGCGGTGGCGATCGGCTGCAACGCCAGCGACACGCGGAACTTCTTCACCATGTCCGCTTCGGTGGCGTAATCCAGGTTGACCTGCACCGTGCAGGTGCGGGTCATCATGTCCAGGCCGAGCGAGCCGACCTTGGGCATGTAGTTCTTCATGATCTGGTAGCGGCCCTTGGGCATCCACGGCATTTCATCGCGGCGCCACTTGGGCTGGAAGCCCATGCCCAGGAACCCCAGCTGCAACTCGCCGGCCACCTGCGCCACTTCGTCCAGATGGGTGCCGGTTTCCACGCAGGTGTGATGCAGGGTTTCCACTGCCGCGCCCGACAGTTCCAGCTGGCCGGCCGGCTCCAGCGTCACCGAGGCGCCGTCGCGCAGCAGCGCGATGGTGTGGCCGTTTTCCTGCACCGGCTCCCAGCCGAAGCGGGTCAACCCGGTCAGCAATGCCTGGATGCCGCGCTCACCTTCGAACGTGGGCGCGCGCAGGTCGTCGAGCTGGAAGCCGAACTTTTCGTGCTCGGTGCCGATCCGCCAGTCAGCGCTGGGCTTCTCGCCGGAGGCCAGCACCTGGACCAGCTCCGCGCGTTCGGTGATCGGCGTTTCGGCAACGTGGCTGGGACTCGACAAGGGCAGGCTCGCAAAAAAATTTAGGGGAACGATGTGGGGGTCCTCCCCTGCCACCGCAAGGCCCGCACTATAACCGCAGGGCATGGAAAGAATTGCTGCCATCGGCCGGGTCTGAGATTTCCATCCATGCGCACGGCGTGGCCGAGGCAGGCAGCAAGCGCTGGCGTGACCGCGGCACCCGAGGCCGGGCGTGACGGAGGCGCAGTGGGTCGCAACCGTCCAGGCTGAAACTGGACACCCGCAACTTCCCGCAGGCGCGGATCCACGGCGTTTGATCGTCCGCAGCCGCGCAGCCGCGATCCTGTAGCATCGCCCGGCCATGACCGTTGCGCCCACACCCACCGACGCCCTGCTCGCGCAGATGGCCAGCCTGCTGCACTGCGAGCGCGCCGAGGGGTTTGCCTGCGTGAGTGCGCGGCGCGAACACGGGGCGCGCTCGGTGGATCTGACCCAGGCGCAGTTCGCAATTGTGTTGCAGGGTCGCAAGCAGGTGCGCAGCGCGACCCAATCGCTGCAGTTCATGCCGGGCGACCTGTTCCTGGTGACCCGCCGTTGCCGCATCGATGTGATCAACACGCCCGACCCGCAGACCGGGCTCTACCTGAGCGTGGTGGTCCCGCTCTGCGAAGAGGCGCTGGCCGCTGCACGCGCATTGTGGAACGAGCCGCTGCCCGAGGCCGGCGCCGACATCGCGCAACTGCCGGCGATCGATTTCGCGCTGACGCTGCGGCAGTGGCGCGATGCGCTGCAGCACGGCCTGTATACCGAAGCACGCCTGGCGCTGGCCGCACTGGTCGTCACCCTCTGCCGCCGCGGCCACGGCGGCCTGTTGCTGCCGCCGGCACCAAGCGTTGCCGAGCAGGTGCGTACGCTGATCACCGCGCAACCGCAGCGGGCGTGGCGCTCGCGCGATATCGAGGACAGCCTGGGCATCAGCGGCGCCACCTTGCGCCGGCATCTGGCTGCCGAACACCGCTCGCTGCGCGAACTGATCACCGACGCGCGGCTGGCGCACGCCATGGCCTTGCTCTACAGCACGCGCTGGCCGCTCAAGACCGTGGCCGCGCGGGCCGGCTATCGCTCTACCCGCAGCTTCAGTCAGCGCTTCCAGCAGCGCTACGGGCTGGATCCGGCCAGCATCGGCAATAGCCGCTAGATCGCCGACGCGAGCGCTTCGCGCAGCGCAATGAGCGAATCGCGCAGGTCGCAGCGGCCAGCATGGCGACACCGCGGCGCTTGCCGCCTGTCCTGGAGTTGCTCATGTCTGTTTTTTCTGCCCTGCGTTCGCTGGCGCCGCTGTTGCTCGCCGCAAGCGCCACGCTGGCGCACGCCGCTGCGCCCGCAGCCACCCGCGCACAGGTCCCCGGCTTCTACCTGCAGCGCATCGGCACGCTGCGCGTCACCGCCTTGTTCGACGGCAGCGTGGCGTTGACGCGGCAACAGCTGTCCAACGTGGCCCCGGCAGAGCGCGACCGCCTGCTCGCGCAGGGCTACGTGCCCGAAGACGGCAAGGGGCTGCAGACGGCAGTCAACGCCTATCTGATCCAGGACGGCCGCCACCTCAGCCTGGTCGATACCGGTACCGCGCAGTGCCTGGGGCCCGGCCTGGGTCAGGTGCTGAGCAACCTGCGCGCCGCCGGTTACGACCCCGCCCAGATCGACGATGTGCTGCTCACCCACGCGCATCCGGACCACCTGTGCGGCCTGCTCGATGCGCAGGGCAGGCCGGCCTTTCCCAATGCCACGGTGTGGCTGTCCGAGGCCGATGCCGCGTACTGGCTGGACCCGGCCTCGGAGGCCGGTGCCGCGCCGATGCTGCAGTTCGCCTTCCCGCTGGCACGCGCAGCGGTGGCGCCGTATCAGGCCCAGGGTCGGCTGCGCCGCTTCCAGCCCGGCATCAGCGCATTGCCGGCCGGCATCACCGCGCTGGACAGCCAGGGCCACACGCCCGGCCATGTCTCCTATCGCTTCGACGGTGGCACCGGCAACACGGTGCTGGTGTGGGGCGATGTGCTGCATTACCACGCGGTGCAGTTTGCCCGGCCGGACGCCTCGTTCGAGGCCGACAGCGACCGCAGCAAGGCGATCGCCTCACGGCGTCACCTGCTGGCGCAGGCCGCCGACGGCCGCTGGTGGGTGGCCGGCGCGCATCTGCCGTTCCCGGGGCTGGGTCATGTGCGCCGTGAGGGCAAGGCGTTCGCCTGGGTGCCGACCGAATTCGGCGCGGTGCCGCAATGAAAAAACGGCGAGCCCTGGCTCGCCGTCCTGATGCTCTGAAGGCCAGGCGTCATCCGCCAGGCCCGGCCCGGCTCACTCCGCGGCAGGCGCCGCGACGTCCAGGCCCAACCAGCCGCCGACGATGCCGCGCAACTCGTCCACGCCCTGGCGCGACTCGCCGGAGTAGGTCTGCACGGTCACGCTGTCGCCAAAGCGCGAGGTCACTTCCTTCTTGACCTTCTGCAGCGTCTGCATCTGCTGGCCACGGCCGAGCTTGTCGGCCTTGGTCAGCAAACCGTGCGCGGGCAGGCCGCGCTCGGCCGCATAGCCGAGCATCTGCAGGTCGTAATCCTTGAGCGGATGGCGGATGTCCATCACCACCACCAGCCCGCGCAGGGCTTCGCGGGTGCGGAAATAGCGGTCGATGAAGGCCTGCCAGTGCGCCTGCAGGTCCTGCGGCACCTTGGCGTAGCCGTAACCGGGCAGATCCACCAGATAGCGCTCGGGCTGGATCTGGAAGAACACCAGCTGCTGGGTGCGGCCGGGGGTCTTGGACACCCGGGCCAGTGCGTTCTGGCGGGTCAGCGCGTTGAGCGCGCTGGATTTTCCGGCGTTGGAGCGGCCGGCGAAGGCGACCTCGTAGCCGCCATCGTCGGGCAATTGCCGGGCGTTGTGGGCGGACAGGTGGTAGCGGGCTTGTTCGATAAGGAGCGACATCTCCCTAGGATCGCACGTTCGGGGCCTGACGGTTTTGCTGCACTGTTCGTTGACCCTGGCGCAAAGGCGTGTCGATAATCGAAGCACGCCTGCCACAGCCAGCACCCAACGCGCGCGGGCCGGGTCCATACGGAGCTTTAGCTGATGCGCCATGCTCGTGTGCTAGTCCTCGCCGCCCTCGCCGTGCCGGTCATCGCCGCCGTGGCGTTTGCGCAGTCGGCGGTCACGCCGATCCCCGATCCGCCGCCGGTGCGCATTGCCCCGCTGGAGGTGGACCTGTCCAAGACCACCTGGGGCGATGCCAAGGCCGGCCAGACCAAGGCCGCCGCCTGCGCGGCCTGCCATGGCCCGGACGGCAATCCGGCGGTGGCCATGTACCCGCGCATCGCCGGCCAGACCGAGCGCTACGTGGCGCACCAGGTCGCCTTGATCGCCAGCGGCGAGCGCAATACCGGCATGTCGGCGGTGATGGTGCCGTTCGTCAAGGACCTCACCGCGCAGGACATGCGCGACCTGGGCGCCTACTTCGCCACGCAAAAAGCCGCTGCCGGGGTGGCCGACGATGCGGTGGTCAACGAGGGGCCGTACCAGGGCCTGAAGTTCTACCAAGTCGGCGAGAAGCTCTACCGCAGCGGCGATGTCGCGCGCGGCGTGCCGGCCTGCATGGCCTGCCATGGCCCGTCCGGCAGCGGCAATCCGGGCCCGGCGTATCCGCGCCTGGGCGGCCAGCATGCCGAGTACGTGGCGCGGCGCCTGAAGGAATACAAGGCCGGCACCACCCAGGAGCGCAACCCGGCGCTGTTCAATATCATGGCGCAGGTGGCGCACCCGCTGACCGAGCAGGAGATCCAGGCGCTGGCCAGCTATCTGCAGGGTCTGCACGACCGCGCCGACGATGCCGCCGCCGCGCAACTGCCCGCAGCAACGCCCGCCCGCTCATGAGCTGACCGCCGCAACCGCCACAGCGTGTCACGACGCCGGTCCCGCGACCGGCGTCGTCGTTTCCCGCCCTCCCCCTTCCCACCCCCACGGAGCCTGCATGAATCTGCTTTCCCGCCTGTCCCTGCTGTTGTTGCTGTTGATGCCGCTGGCGGCCTGTGCCGCCGACAAGAACGCCCCGCCGGTCGAGGGCGACGACTACATCGTCATCGACGGCGGCCAGCCGTACGCGCCGCTGGCCGGCAAGGTGGAAGTGGTCGAGGTGTTCGGCTACACCTGCCCGCACTGCGCGCACTTCGAGCCAACCCTGGAGGCCTGGGTGGCCAAGCAGCCGTCGTATGTGCGCTTCACCCCGGTGCCGGCGGCCTTCGGCGGGTTCTGGGATGCCTTCGCGCGTGCCTACTTCGCCGCCGACATCCTGGGCGTGGCCAAGCGCAGCCATCGCGCCATGTTCGAGGCGATCCACGAGAAGCAGACCGTGCCGACCCAGAACGTCGCCCCGGAGGAACTGGCCGCCTTCTACGCCGGCTATGGCGTGCCGCAGCAGCGCTTCATCGAGACCTACAAGAGCCAGGCGGTCGATGCCAGGCTCGATGCCGCGCGCGAGTTCGCCAAGCGCAGCAAGCTGCCCGGCACCCCGGCGATCATCGTCAACGGGCGCTACCTGATCGGCGCGCGCAACTACCCGGACATGCTGCGCGTGGCCGACTACCTGATCGCCCGCGAACACGCTGCGCCTGCCAAGCGCTGAACCGCGTAACCGCCACCGACGGCCGCCCGTGGCATCATGCGCCCCGCGGCCGTCCGGCCCTTTCCTCGCCCCACGCTGGAGATCCAATCCGATGAAGACCCGCTTCGCCCTGACGCTGATGGCGCTGCTGCCGATCCTGGTCGCCTGCAAGGCCCAGGACGGCTCGTCCGACACCGCACCTGCCGCCACCACGCCGGCTGCCGAAACGGCACCTGCTCCGGCCGCTGCCACGCCGGCCGCCGACCCCGCCGCACCGCCTGCGGTTGGCGAGAGCGCCAGCACCCCGCCGGCCGCCGCCCCCAGCGCCGCACCGCGCGCGCCGAACGGCCCCGAGCCGGTCGCCGGCACCGACTATCTGGATATCGAAGGCGGCCAGCCGTACCAGCAGGCCGCCGGCAAGATCGAAGTGGCCGAGGTCTTCGGCTATGTCTGCCCCGCCTGCAACGCGTTCCAGCCGCTGATCGGGCCGTGGAAGGCCGGCCTGCCGTCGGACGTGCACTTCGTCTACGTGCCGGCGATGTTCGGCGGCCCGTGGGACGACTACGGCCGTGCGTTCTACGCCGCCGAAACCCTGGGCGTGCAGGAAAAGACCCACGAAGCGCTGTACAAGGCCATCCACACCGAGCAGACCCTCAAGGGCGAGCGCGGCAAGGATTCGGTGCAGGACATCGCCGCGTTCTACGCCAAGTACGGCGTGGACCAGAAGACCTTCATCGACACCATGAGCAGCTTCGGCGTGTCGGCCAAGACCAACCGCGCCAAGCAGTTCGCCACCCGCAGCAAGCTCACCGGCACCCCGTCGCTGATCGTCAACGGCAAGTACCTGGTCAAGGGCCAGAGCTTCCCGGACATGCTGCGCATCGCCGATCACCTGATTGCGCGCGAACGCGCCACGCTGGCCAAGTGATCCTGTCGATCGCCGCCCTGTGAACGCTTCGGATTCGCGCACCCTGCGGGTGCTGACGGCCAATATCCAGGCCGGCTCCAGCACCCGCCGTTACAGCGATTACGTCACGCGCAGCTGGTCGCATGCGTTGCCGCTGGGCAGCAAGCGCACCAGCCTGGACAGCATTGCCAAGCTGGCCGGCGAGCGCGACATCGTGGGCCTGCAGGAGGCCGACCCGGGCAGCCTGCGCTCGGGCTTCACCAACCAGACCCACTATCTGGCCGAGCGCGCCGGCTTCCATTACTGGAGCCACCAGCCCAACCGCCGCATGGGCGGGGTGGCCTCCAGCGCGAATGGTTTGCTCAGCAAGCTGGAACCGCTGGAAGTGCAGGACCACGCCCTGCCCGGCCGGATCGGTGGGCGCGGCATCCTGCTGGCCAAGTTCGGGCAGGGGCGCGAAGGCCTGGCGGTGGCGGTGGCGCATCTGTCGCTGGGCGCCAATTCGCGCATGGCGCAGCTGGCCTTCATCGCCGAGTTGCTGTCCGAGCATCCCAACGCGATGTTGATGGGCGATTTCAACTGCATGGCCGACCGGCCGGAAATGCAGGCGCTGTACCGGCACACGCGGCTGCAGCCGCCGAGCTGCGAAGTGCATACGTTTCCGAGCTGGCGTCCGGACCGGGCGATCGACCATATCCTGGTCAGCGACAGCCTCACCATCGAGCATATCGAAGCGATTCCCGCAGCGTTCTCCGACCATCTTGCGGTGGGCATGGATATCCGCGTACCACTGCAGCTGCTGCGCTAGCCGCCCCCGCAAAGTGGCTACGGGTTCGCACTGGCGGACTCGACCGATGACACCCCCTCGACACCGCCTGTGCGATAACGCAGGCGGTTTTTCGTTGGGAGCACAGCACGTGATACGCGTCATATGAGTGTGTCGGCATGAGTGCGGTTGAGCCGCAGCTGTTGCCGGTGCGCACCCTGCGCCCGGTGTTCGTGCTGGCGGCCACGGTGGTGTGTACGTTTGCGTTGTTGGTGTCGTTGTTTCCGCTCGAAGCGGGCCGCGTGCTGCTGGACGCGCAGACCTGGGCCTCGCGCAATGTCGGCTGGTACTACCTGCTGGCGATGACGGTGTATCTGGTGTTTGTGCTTGGCGTGGCCTTGTCCAGCTACGGCAACATCAAGCTCGGCGCCGATCACGACGAACCGGAATTCAGCTATCTGTCCTGGGCCGGCATGTTGTTCGCCGCGGGCATCAGCATCACGCTGTTCTTCTTCTGCATCTCCGAACCGCTCACCCATTACCTGCAACCGCCGCAGGGCGGCACCGGCAGCGGCGAAGCTTCCGCGCGGCAGGCGATGCAGTTGCTGTTCCTGCATTGGGGATTGCACGGCTGGGGCGTGTTCGCGCTGGCAGCGATGGCGCTGGCGTATTTCGCATTCCGCCACAACCTGCCGCTGGCCCTGCGCTCGGCGCTGTATCCGCTGATCGGCAAGCGCATCAACGGGCCGATCGGCTACACCGTGGATGCGCTGGGCATCGTGGCCACCGTGTTCGGCCTGGGCGCGGACATGGGCTTTGGCGTGCTGCATCTCAACGCCGGCCTGAGCACCTTGATGGATGTGCCGCACACCCATTGGGTGCAGGTCGCGCTGATCGTGGCGATGATGGGCGCGGCGATCGTGGTGGCGGTGTCCGGCGTCGAGAAAGGCGTGCGCTGGATGTCGGACATCAACATGCTGCTGGCGATCGCGCTGCTGCTGTTCATGCTGTTCGCCGGCCCCACGCAGTATCTGCTCAACGCGCTGATCCAGAACCTGGGCGACTACCTGGGCAGTGTGGTCAACAAGAGTTTCGATGTGTACGCCTACGGCGGCCGCAGTGACTGGCTCGGCAACTGGACGGTGTTCTACTGGGCGTGGTGGATCGGCTGGGCGCCGTTCGTGGGCCTGTTCATCGCACGCATTTCGCGCGGCCGCACCATTCGCGAATTCGTACTCGGCGTGTTGTTGATACCGCTCGGTTTCACCCTGGCGTGGCTGTCGATCTTCGGCAACAGCGCGCTGGACCAGCTGCTGCATCACGGCCAGGGCGCGCTGGCGCAGCAGGCCATCGATGCGCCGCAGACGGTGCTGTATTCGCTGTTGCAGGGCTACCCGTGGAGCCGCACGGTGATCACGGTGACGGTGGCGATCAGCTTCGTGTTCTTCGTCACCTCCGCCGATTCCGGCACGGTGGTGTTGTCCACGCTGTCCTCGCACGGCGGCGAGCCGCACGACGATGGCCCGCGCTGGCTGCGCGTATTCTGGGGTGTGCTCACCGCGGTGGTGACCGGCGGCCTGCTGCTGGCCGGCAGCATGGACGCATTGAAATCGGCCGTGGTGCTGGCCTCGCTGCCGTTCTCTGCGGTGTTGCTGCTGATGGCCTGGGGCTTGTCGCGCGCGCTCAGCGAAGAATCGCAACGCAAGCGCGCACAGCTCTACAGCCCCAGCCCGCTGATCGGGCAATCGCGGCATCACCGCGGCTGGCGTCAGCGCCTGGGCCAGGCGATGCATTTCCCGGCGCGCGATGAGGTCTATCGCTTCATGCACGACCAGGTACGCCCGGCGATCGAAGCGGTCACCACGCAGCTGCAGGAAGAAGGCTGGCAGGTCAGCAGCCGGCTGGACGACGACGACATGGAAATCAGCGTCGACCACGGCGAGCAGCAGGGCTTCCGCTACCAAGTGGTGATGCGCGGCTACCTGACGCCGTCTTTCGCCGCGCAACGCCTGCGCAACCAACGCTATTACCGCGCCGAAGTGTATCTGTACGAAGGCAGCCAGGACTACGACCTGGTCGGTTACAGCCGCGAGCAGATCATCAACGACATCATCGATCAATACGAGCGTCACCTGCAGTTCCTGCATCTCACTCGCTGAGGTGCCGCCGCTGCCGCGTGCGCCCCACAGGAGGTTTGTCATGCCACGTTTTCCCGACCAGTTGCTGTATATCGGCGGCCGTTACGTTCCCGCCCGCGGCGGCCACACCTTCGAGGTGGTCAACCCCGCCACCGGCGAGGTGCTGGCCAATGTGCACAACGCCGGTGCCGACGACCTGGATGCCGCGGTCGACAGCGCCACGGCCGGCCAGCAGCAATGGGCGGCACTGACCGCGGTGGAACGCGCGCGCATCCTGCTGCGTGCGGTGGCGCTGCTGCGCGAGCGCAACGATGCGCTGGCCGAGCTGGAAACGCTCAACACCGGCAAGCCGCTGAGCGAAACCCGCAGCGTGGACATCGTCACCGGCGCAGACGTGCTGGAGTACTACGCCGGGGTGGCGCAGGCGCTGCAGGGCGCACAGGTGCCGCTGCGCGAAGGCAGCTTCTTCTACACGCGGCACGAGCCGCTCGGCGTGGTCGGCGCGATCGGCGCGTGGAATTACCCGATCCAGATCGCGCTGTGGAAGGCCGCGCCCGCGTTGGCAGCCGGCAACGCAATGATCTTCAAGCCCAGCGAAGTGACACCACTGACCGCACTCAAGCTGGCCGAACTCTTCACCGAGGCCGGCCTGCCCGATGGCGTGTTCAACGTGCTGCCCGGCGACGGCGCCAGCGTGGGCACCGCGCTCACCGAACACCCGCAGATCGAAAAGATCAGCTTCACTGGCGGCACCGCGACCGGGCGCAAGGTGATGGCCAGTGCCTCGAGTTCGTCGCTGAAGGACGTGACCATGGAACTGGGCGGCAAGTCGCCCCTGATCGTCTGCGCCGACGCCGATCTGGATCTGGCCGCCGACATCGCGATGATGGCCAACTTCTACAGCTCCGGGCAGGTCTGCACCAACGGTACGCGTGTGTTCGTGCCGCGCGCGCTGCGCAACGCCTTCGAGGCGCGGCTGCTGGCACGCGTGCAACGCATCCACATCGGCGACCCGCTGGACGCGCGCACCACCTTCGGCCCGCTGGTCAGCGCCGCGCACATGCAGCGCGTGCTGGACTACATCGAACAGGGCAAGGCCGAGGGTGCGCGCCTGCTGTGCGGTGGCGAACGTCTGCGCGATGGCGCGCTGGCACAGGGCTGCTATGTCGCACCGACCATCTTCAGCGACTGCACCGACGTGATGACCATCGTGCGCGAGGAGATCTTCGGCCCGGTGCTGAGCCTGATCACCTACGACGACGAAGACGAAGCGATCGCGCGCGCCAATGCCACCACCTACGGCCTGGCCGCAGGTGTGGTGACACCCGACCTGGCGCGCGCGCATCGCCTGATCCATCGCCTGCAGGCGGGCATCTGCTGGATCAACACCTGGGGCGAGTCGCCGGCAGCGATGCCGGTGGGCGGCTACAAGCAATCCGGCGTGGGTCGCGAGAACGGCCTGGCCACGCTGCAGGCCTATACCCGCACCAAATCCATCCAGGTCGAACTGGAACGCTACGCGTCGGTGTTTTGACCGGCCGCCGCTACCTGGCAGCCGTCGCCGGCGATACCGGCGAGCTGCGCGAGCTGAAGCCTGTAGACCGCGCTGCCATTTCGAACAAGAACAGCCGCCCACCGCGCAATCGTCTTGAAAGCCGCTTCACACCGGCACCGCAACAAGGAGAACCCCATGCAACGCGAATACGACTACATCATCATCGGCGCCGGCTCGGCAGGTAACGTGCTGGCCGCGCGCCTGACCGAAGATCCGGGCGTCAGCGTGTTGCTACTGGAAGCCGGCGGGCCGGATTACCGGCTGGATTTCCGCACCCAGATGCCGGCGGCACTGGCGTTCCCGTTACAGGGCCGTCGCTACAACTGGGCCTACGAGACCGAGCCGGAGCCGCATATGGACAACCGACGCATGGAATGCGGGCGCGGCAAGGGATTGGGCGGCTCGTCGTTGATCAACGGCATGTGCTACATCCGCGGCAATGCACTGGATTTCGACCATTGGGCCAAGCGGCCGGGCCTGGAAGACTGGAGCTACCGCGACGTGTTGCCGTACTTCCGCAAGGCCGAGACACGCGACATCGGCGCCAACGATTATCACGGCGGCGAAGGCCCGGTCAGCGTGGCCACGCCGAAGAACGACAACAACGTGCTGTTCCATGCCATGGTCGACGCCGGCGTGCAGGCCGGTTACCCCCGCACCGACGATCTCAATGGCTATCAGCAGGAAGGCTTCGGGCCGATGGACCGCACGGTGACGCCGCGGGGGCGTCGCGCAAGCACCGCGCGCGGCTATCTGGACATGGCACGTCCGCGCGATGGCCTGCACATCGTTACCCACGCCACCACCGACCGCATCCTGTTTGCCGGCAAGCGCGCGATCGGCGTGCATTACCTGGTCGGCAACAGCAGCGAGGGCATCGACGCGCATGCACGCCGCGAAGTGCTGGTGTGTGCTGGCGCGATTGCCTCGCCGCAGCTGCTGCAACGCTCCGGTGTCGGCGCGCCCGATCTATTACGCGCACTCGACGTGCAGCTGGTGCACGACCTGCCCGGCGTCGGCCAGAACCTGCAGGACCACCTGGAGGTCTACATCCAGTACGCCTGCACCAAGCCGGTGTCGCTGTATCCGGCACTGCAATGGTGGAATCAACCCGCCATCGGTGCGCAGTGGTTGTTCGCCGGCACCGGCACCGGGGCCAGCAACCAGTTCGAGGCCGGCGGCTTCATCCGCACGCGCGAAGAGTTCGACTGGCCCAATATCCAGTATCACTTCCTGCCGGTGGCGATCAATTACAACGGCAGCAATGCGGTGAAGGAACACGGCTTCCAGGCGCATGTGGGCTCGATGCGCACCCCCAGCCGCGGGCGCGTGCATGCCAAGTCGCGCGACCCGCGCCAGCATCCGTCGATCCTGTTCAACTACCAGTCCACCGATCAGGACTGGCAGGAATTTCGCGATGCGATCCGCATCACCCGCGAGATCATCGCCCAGCCCGCACTGGATGCCTATCGTGGCCGCGAAATCAGCCCGAGCGCGGACTGCAAGACAGATGCCGAGCTGGACGCCTTCGTACGCGCACGCGCAGAGACGGCGTATCACCCGTCCTGCTCCTGCGCGATGGGCACAGATGACATGGCGGTGGTCGACGGACAGGGCCGCGTACACGGCATGGACGGCCTGCGGGTGATCGATGCCTCGATCATGCCGCGCATCATCACCGGCAACCTCAACGCCACCACCATCATGATCGCCGAGAAGATCGCCGACCGCATGCGTGGCCGCACGCCACTGCCGCGCAGCACCGCCGACTACTACGTGGCCGGCGATGCGCCTGTGCGCGGGTGATGCTAGAAAACGCAGTGCGCTACCCTGGGTCGAGTGCGCGGTGCCCTCACCGCTAGCAGGATACGCCGCAAGTACGTCCTTGTAGGCTCGGCGGCGGCATCCGTGCCGCCACACGGTCCCGCAATCGGTGAGCACACCGCACCAGAACATTTGCATGTTGCTTGCTAAAAGACCGTGTTCTGATCTCGTTGCGTTGCGAAGCTGATCAGATGCGTCATTACCGAAAAACGCACGCCATGCATTGCTTGCAACCATGCACACCGACCAACGCGACTGGCCCTTGCCCGCCCACCGTCGCGGGACCTTACGCGGCACGGATGCCGCGTAAGAGCCTACACGGACGTACTTGCGGCGTGTCCCGCGATGGTGGGCGGGCGAGGGCCCTGCAGCCAAGCCGCAGATCAGCCGCCCTCCGCTTTACGACCGACCCGACCTGATGGACTAAAACTTCAAGTCGACCCGCGCATACCAGAAGCGCCCGCCGGGAATGTCGTAGGTGGAGGCGTCGTAGCCATTGAGTGAGCACGACAGGCAGAGCGGCGGGTCCTTGTCGAAGACGTTGTTCAAGCCGGCCGTGAGCTGCAGCCCCTTGAGCCAATCGACGCGATAACCCAGCTGTGCATCGTGGTAGGTGATCGCATCCAGGCGATTGGTACCTGTGGCAGGATCGGAACACACCGCAAATTCCACTGCATCGCCGCATTGCTCGGTGAGTTTGGAGATGTGGCGCGCCGTCCACGATGCGGTCCAGTTGCCCAGCGACCAGTCCAATACCGCGTTGCTGGTCCACTCGGGGATCGCGCTGTCCACCACTTCGATGCCCGGCCCCTGCGGCTGGCGCTGCCCTGCCGCACCGAGTGCCTCGTAGCGGCCCACAAAGGTGTTCTGCCAGGACAATTTGAAACGGCCAAGCGCCGTCTCCGGCAAGGTCCAGAACAGATCCACATCCCAACCGTCGGTCTTGATCGAACCCAGATTGGTCAACCGATTGTTGAATGCATTAATGCCGCCGGTGGAGGCGCGCCCGATGCCATTGCAATACAGCGCGTCCAGGGTATCCACGCACAAATCCAGCTGGGTTTGCGCATTGATCGCCTGGATCGCGCCATCGACATGATGGCGATAGAACGTCATCTCCAGGTCGAGACGGTCGGACCAGCTGGCATTGCTGGCAAAGCCAGGACTGAACACAAAGCCGGCACTGAAGCTGCGCGAACGTTCCGGATCCAGTTGCTCGTTGCCGCCGGTGGTGACCGAGATCTGCTGGTTGGCCTGTTGATAGCCGGCCGGCACACCGAGCGATGCGCAGTTCGCGGCGCTGCCGCGCGGCGCGGTGCCGCCCAGCCCGATCGAACACGGATCGGACAACTGCAGATCGGCGCGCGCGGCCGAACCGAACAGCTCGCCGATGGTCGGCGCACGGAAGCCCTCTGCATAACTGGTGCGCAGCACCAGCTCATCGGTGACCTGCCAACGCAAGCCGTACTTTGGCGTGAACTCACCACCGAAAGTGGAGTAATCCGAATAACGACCGGCGATATTCAGGTCGAGTTTGTCGCCCAACGACGAATTGGCGAAGATCGGGATATTGAGTTCGAGATAGGCCTCGTTGACGTCGTAGCTGCCTGACGTCGGCAACGACGGCACACCGTTGTAACGCCCCGCCACGGTGAGCGGATCGGGTTGGTAGGACCCTTCGTATTTGCGGTATTCGTAGCCGGTGGCGAACGACACCGCACCACCGGGCAGCTGGAACAGCTCGCTGCTCAGATTGGCGGTGAACAGGCTCAACTCGTTCTGGCTGCGGTCGCGCACCACCGGCTGGATCCAGCGCAACATCTCCGGCGTGATGCTGCCGGCGCCGCTGAAGATATCCAGTGGCACGCAGCCGGCCACCGCCGCGCACGCGGCCGGATCGCCCAGGCCAAGGTTGATGTTGTAGAGGTTGTAGCTGCCGTAGTTGGTCTGTTCGGCCTTGTTCTTGCTGTACATGCCGTTGATGTCCCAGAACCAGGTGCGCGCCGCACCTTCGAAGGTGCCCACCAGACCGGTGCCGAAGTATTGCGTGTCGACCTGCTGCTCGAAACGGCGCGCCCCACCTTCCACCGGGCGGCGGCCGATCTGGATCAAGTTGGTAGCCGAGTTCAGCTCGAAGCCGAACGGATTGAACGGATTGAGCGCCGAAATCACGATGTTGTCGGCCAGCGGATTGCCGGTGCCGGCATCGGGGCCGAGAAAGATCGGCTCGGGCGCGGCCTGGTTGGTCGACTCGCGCCGGTTGCCCAGCGCCTTCACGTACCACTGCACGTCGTCGTTGAAGTAATAGCGGAATTGCGCGAACACGCCCTTGCGCTCGGACGGTGTCAGCAACAGGTTCTGTTCGGCAAAGTTGTAGCGGTCTGCGGTGCCGAAACAGTGGTAGTCGTCGCTGCGCGTACAGCCGGCGCTGCCGTCGTATTGCGGCGTGCCGACGCCGGCGTTGGGCGTGAGGTTCTGGCGCACGCCGGTGTTGGGGTCGACGAACTGGAAGCGACCATCGGGCGTTGCCGAGCTGGCAAAGGTCAGCCCGGTGCCTGGGATCGGGAAGCGGGCCTGCGCGCGGTCGCGTGCGTAGATCGGATCCTGCTTGACGTAGCTGGCGCCCAGAAACAGGCTGAAATCCTCGCCGCTGGTGCCCCAGGCCAGGTCCATGCCCTGGTTGGCACCGTCGCCCTTGCCGTATTGCCCGTAGTTGAGCGTGACCTGCGCACCGTCGAAGCTGCGCCGGGTGATGATGTTGACCACGCCGGCGATCGCATCCGAGCCGTACAGCGACGAGGCGCCGTCTTCGAGCACCTCGATGCGCTCCACGATCGCCAACGGAATGGTGTTGAGATCGGTCGACGAGCCCACGCCGGAGGCAGAAGACTCGTTGACCCAGCGGATGCCATCGACCAGCACCAGCACGCGCTTGGAGCCGAGATGGCGCAGATCCACCTGCGCCGAGCCGGCGCCCACACCGCCGCCATCGGGCGGGAAGCCAAAGTTGCCGGACGAATTGAATTTGGCGTTGAGCGCCGAACCCGACGCGGTGAGCTCCTGCAGCACCTCGCCGATCGAGGTCAGGCCGGTGCGTTCGATGTCGGCGCGGTTGAGCGTCTGGATCGGCACCTGGCCCTGCAATTCTGCGGTCTTGATGCGGGTGCCGGTGACCTGCACGCTGTCGAGCGTGCGCGTACTCGGGGCGGCCTCGGGCTGTTGCGCCCAGGCGAGTGTGGGAACCAGACACAACGACAACTGCACGGCCAGGCATGACCGCGGGGAGCCAATCAGACGCTTCATCCTTTCTCTCTCCAGAAGGACTGCTAAGTGTCCGCACGCCCCCGTGCCCTGCGGTCCGCCCCAACTTTTAAACGAAACCTTAACGCCCCGCAAGCCAACCATGCAGGCAGTGAGAGACGCTTCCCACTGCGCGCCGGGCCGCAGACCAAGACCGCGCGCCAACGGGACGCATCTGCGCCTCGCGGCGCAGGTCGCTGCCGACAGCGCTGACGGGCGTCGATCCTGCACGTATTCACTCAGGCGCGCGGGCGCGCTTCGGTATCATCGCGCAATGACTTATGCCCCCCGTCTTGCCACTGTTTTCGTCGGCCTGCTGTGCCTTGGCAGCACCACGCTGCATGCCCAAAGCCTCGACCCGCAATTGACCGCCATGCGCGATGCCATCGCCGCCGCAGAGCGCGGCCAGTCCGATGCCGGTCAGCTCGGTGCCCTGAGCCGTCACCCGCTCTATGGCTGGCTGGAATTTGCCACGCTCAAGCGCAACATCGACAACGTCTCCAACACGCAGGCACAGGGATTTTTGCAGCGTTATGCAGGCCAGCCGGTGGCCGAAAGCTTCCGCAGCACCTGGTTGCCGGCGGTGGCGCGTCGTCAGGACTGGACCACGTTGCTGGCCAACTGGAAACCCACCGACAACGTCGGCCTGCGCTGTGCGCAGCTGACCGCGCGACAGGCAACCGGCAAGCTGGATGCGCAGTGGAGCCGCGATGCGTTGACGTTATGGCGCACCGGCAAGGGTCTGCCCGATGCCTGCGATCCGGTGGTCGCCGGGCTGGAGTCGCGCGGTGAGCTCACTCCGGCGCTGCGCTGGGAGCGCGTGGAGGCAGCCGCCGATGCACAACTGCCTGCGGTGATGCGCACGGCCGCACGCGGTCTGCCGGCAGCCGATCTGGCCCTGGCCAACGATTACGCCGCGTTTCTGGACAAGGTGCATCCGCGTGCATCGAGCTGGCCCAGGACCGAGCGCAGCCGACGCATCGCAGTCGATGGCCTGGCCAAGCTGGCCAAGAGCGACCCGGATGCGGCCGAGCAGCAGTTGCCGCAGCTGGCCAGCGCGCTCGGTTTCAGCGAGGCGCAGCGCGGCCAGGTGCTGTACCAGATCGCGCTGTGGACGGTGGCGTCGTACCTGCCGGATTCGGCGCGTCGCCTCAATGCAGTGCCCGATGCCTCGTACGACGAGCGCCTGCACGAATGGCGTGCGCGCGAGGCGATGGCGCGCGGCGACTGGCCGGCCGCCTTGGCGGCGATCCGCAAGATGCCCGCCACCCAGCGCAGCGATTCGCGCTGGCAGTATTTCGAGGCGCGCCTGGCCGAGAAGACCGGCGCGGCCGCGGCTGCGCAGCCGCTGTATCGCGCAGCCGCGCAATCGCCGACCTTCCACGGCTTCCTGGCCGCCGATCGTCTGCAGCAGCCATATCGCCTGTGTCCGTGGGAGCCCAAGGACACCCCGCAGGCCAAGGCCGCCGTCGCGCGCGATCCGGCGTTGCTCCGCGCCATCGCCTTGTTCCAGATCGACCGCCCCGGTTGGGCCGTGGCCGAGTGGAACGATGCCGCGAGCCGCTTCGACGACACCCAGCGCCGGCTGGCGGTGCAGGTGGCCAGCGAGAATGGCTGGTTCGATCGCGCAGTGTTCGCGCTCGGCAAGCAGCCGGACGAACAACGCCTGTATGCATTGCGCTTTCCGCTGCATCACGACGACAGCATTCGCCGCGAAGCGGCCAAGAACGCGATCGACCCGGCCTGGGTGGCAGCGGAGATCCGTGCCGAAAGCATCTTCAATCCGCGCGCCCGCTCGCCTGCCAACGCGATGGGCCTGATGCAGGTATTGCCGGGCACCGGCGCGGCCGTGGCCAAGGGCATCGCCCTGCCCGGTTATGCGGGCGCCACCAGCCTGTACGAGCCGGACACCAACATCGCCATCGGCACCGCCTACCTGCGCCAGTTGCTCAATACCTACGGCCTGCCCTACCTCACCATCGCCGCCTACAACGCCGGCCCGGGGCCGACCGGGCGCTGGCAATCGCAACGGCCCAACTTCGAGCCGGACTTCTGGATCGAGACCATCAGCTACAAGGAAACCCGTGAGTACGTCGCGCGTGTGCTGGCTTTCAGCGTGATCTACGACTGGCGGCTCAACGGCGACATGCTGCCGCTGAGCGATCGCCTGATGGGCAAGCTGGTGGACAAGCGCCTGAAACCGGTGTGCACACCAGGCCAGGCGACCAATAACGCGGCGCAGGACTGAGCTCCAAGTCAGCCGCCGAACATGGCGGCCGGATGAGGTGGTCGTGCTTGTGCGGTTGCAGGGGTTGTCTTGGCCTGGGGCGCAAGCTAGGCGATGCCGCTCTGGTACTCGCCTTTCGTTCGCTCCTAGGCTTCGGGCTCTGGAGGCTTCAGGCTCTCAAGCTCTGGGGCTCTGGGGCTCTGGGGCTCTGGGGCCAACCAAGCGTTCCCGTCGTTGCGTTGTTTAGGTGCAATCGAAAGCTCGGGTCGGCGAGTGCGCGGTGCCCTCACCGCTTGCGGGACACGCCGTGAATCCGTCCGTGGAGGCTCGGTGGCGGCATCCGTGCCGCCACACGGTCCCGCAACCGGCAAGGGCACCGCACCAGGATGTTGGTCGGTGGCCGCGTGAAAAGCTGTCTGTCGGCGACGTGCATTGGACGTTGAACCGGCGCATCAGTAGCGAACAATACGAAACACGCAGAGCTCTTGACCATGCGCACCGACCATCTCGACGGGTCCTTGCCCGCTCACCGTCGCGGGACCTTACGCGGCATGGATGCCGCGTAAGAGCCTACAGGGACGTACTTGCGGCGTGTCCTGCGATGGTGGGCGGGCAAGGGCCCTGCAGCAAAGCCACACCGCACCCTCTCTACAGCTGATCTATCCGCAAAGCCGTACTGCCTTGCGGCATGTCCCGCGATGGTGGGCGGGCAAGGACCCTGCAGCAAAGCCACACCGCACCCGCTCTACGGCTGATCTATCCGCAAAGCCGTAGATCGTCCACTGTGCCTTACGGCATGTCCGCGATGGTGGGCGGGCAAAGGCCCTGCAGCCAAGCCGTGGATCAGTCGCCCTACGACGCACGCACCGCATGGGGCATCATGTCGCGATGAAGATCTATCTCGTTGGCGGCGCAGTCCGCGATGCCCTGCTTGGCCAGCCCGCTGGCGACCGCGACTGGGTGGTGGTCGGTGCCGATCAGGCGCAGATGGAACGCCTGGGCTTCAAACCGGTGGGGAAGGATTTCCCGGTGTTTCTGCATCCGCGCAGCGGTGAGGAGTATGCGTTGGCGCGTACCGAGCGCAAGTCCGGGCGCGGCTATCGCGGCTTCGTGGTGGATGCCGATCCTTCGGTGACGCTGGAAGAGGATCTGCTGCGCCGAGACTTCACCATCAATGCGATCGCACGCGACGAGGACACTGGCGAGCTGTTCGATCCGTATGGCGGCGCGCGCGATCTGCAGGCGCGCGTGCTGCGGCACGTAGGGCCGGCCTTTGTCGAAGATCCCGTGCGCGTATTGCGCGCTGCCCGCTTCATGGCACGGCTGGCACCGCTTGGTTTCACTGTCGCGCCAGAGACCGCAGCACTGATGCGCGAGATGGCCGCCAGCGGCGAGCTGGACAGCCTGGTGCCCGAACGTGTGTGGCAGGAATTGCGCCGCGTGCTGGAGAGTGCGCAGCCGTCGGCATTCCTGCGCACGCTGCACGACACCAATGCGCTGCGCGTCATCCTGCCCGAGATCGATGCGCTGTATGGCGTGCCGCAACGTGCCGAGTTTCATCCGGAGGTGGATACCGGCATTCACCAGGAAATGGTCAGCGACATGGCCGCGCGACTGGCGCCCGGCGACGCGCTGGTGGGCTTTGCCGCATTGACCCACGACCTGGGCAAGGCGCTCACGCCGGCGGAAGAATGGCCGCGCCACATCATGCACGAACAGCGCGGCGTTGCCCCGCTGCAGACATTGTGCGAGCGGCTCAAGGTGCCGCAGGATTATCGCCAGCTCGCCATCACCGCCTGCCGCGAACACTTGAACGTGCATCGCCTGGCCGAACTGCGCGATCGCACCGTGCACGAGCTGCTGGTGCGCTGCGACGCGTTTCGCCGCCCCGAGCGCATCGCGCAACTCGCATTGGTCTGCGAAGCCGACAAGCGTGGCCGGCTGGGCAGCGAAGACGCCGCATATCCGCAGGGCGAACAGCTCAAGCATCTGCACGCCGCTGCGCTGGCCATCAATGCGCGCGACCTGGCCGCACAAGGCCTGCAAGGCCCGCAGATCGGCGAGGCATTGGCGAAGGCGCGGATTGCGGCGATTGCGGCCGCAAGAAAGGCCGGCATATAGCCGATACATGGCGCATACCGTTGTCGCAACGCGACAGGGATGTAGCCGTGCCAAGCAAAGCGTTGCCGCTCAGATCCGGACTAGCGAAAGATCCCCGGGTCGAAATTGCAACCGCGAGCCGCCGTCATTGCAACAAGGCGGCTGCCCGAGAGCAGCCGCCCGGCCGACGTCACAGCTTGAAATTCAGGCTCAGCATGAAGGAGCGGCCGTTCTTGTAGATGTAGTACGGCTGGTTCTTGTTGCCGATATAGCTGAAGTAGGTTTCGTCTAGCAGATTGGTGGCTTCCAGCGCCACGCGCAGGCGCTCGGTGGCCTGGTAGCCGAACGAGGCATCGACCTGGGTGAATGCATCGGTCATTTGCTGCCCGTTGAGGCGGCCGATCTGGGTGAAGTATTCCGAGCGCCAGCCCAGATTCACCCGCGCGCTCCATTTGCCCTGCTCGTAGTACGGGCTGATGTTGTAGGCGTTGCGCGAGTTGTACGGCAGGCTGTAATCGCCGTCGGTCTTGGAATCGGAATAGGTGTAGTTGGCCACCACGCCGAACCCGTTGCCGAAGTTGTGCTGCAGGTTGAGCGCAACGCCGCGCACCTTGGCATCGCCGGCGTTGGTCGGCACGGAGGTCTGATAGGTGCTCGAGCCGCCGGTGGCGTTGTTGAAGAACACCCGGTCTTCCACCGTGGTCAGGATGTAGTTGGAGATATCGCGCGAGAAGAACTCGCCGCTGAGCAGGCTGCTGTCGGAGAAGTACCACTCCAGCGATGCGCCCAGGTTGGTGGACTCGTACGGACTCAATCCAGGATTGCCCGTGGACGCGGTGAGCGTGGTGTCGTCGGTGGCCACGTACGGGGTCATGTTGGTGTAGCGCGGCCGTGCGATCACCTTGGACGCAGCAAAGCGCAGCATCAAATCGTCGCGCAGGTCGTAGGCGATGTTGAAGGACGGCAACCACTTGCCGTAGCTGTTGAGGAAGTTGACCG
Source organism: Xanthomonas sp. NCPPB 3218 (assembly GCF_056725185.1). NCBI lineage: Bacteria > Pseudomonadati > Pseudomonadota > Gammaproteobacteria > Lysobacterales > Lysobacteraceae > Xanthomonas > Xanthomonas sp. NCPPB 3218. Next base: position 904,111 of record NZ_CM161516.1, on the reverse strand, counting down.
GCGTATAGCCGCCACCGGGCGCGTAGCTGAAACCATCGGTGGAATCGCGGGTGTGCACGTAACGCACGCCGACGTTGCCGCGATAGCGCTCGCCGGAAAAATTTCCCTGCAGGAACCAGGCGCGGTTCTGCTCTTCGATGCTGTAGTTGCCGGCGTAGCTGATCGGCAAGCCGTCATCGCCCTCCAGGCCACCGATGTACTGGCTGATGGCGCCGCTGTTGATGGTCGACCAGCGCTGCATGTCGGCGCTGGTCGACAAGCCGTCCAGATAGCCCGACGGCGTGGTGCCCGGCGAGAATGCGGCCAGCGTGCTGCCGTCGTTCGGGGTCCAGGTGCGGCTGTAGGAGGACTGCCCGGTGGCATGATTGGTCAACTTGATGCCGGTCAGGATCTGGGTGAACGGCCCCCACTCCACCGCATGGTCGAAGTCCAGCTGCAGGTAGCGTTCCTTGTCGTACTGCGGGCTGTGGCTGGCCGAGGCATTGTTGAGCTGCATCGCCGCCGCGTTGGTGGGGTCGGTGCTGTAGTCCATCGCGGTACGACGCCCGTCGATGTTGTAGCTGTAACCGGCGAGGTTGCGGAACTGGATGCCGTAGATGCGCTCGGCGCCGCCCTGCGAACTGGTGTAGCCCACCTGGCTGGACGCATTCCAGCCATCGCCATGCCAGTCGGCGCGTAGATGGATGCTGCCGGTGCTGACCTCGCTGTTGCGCAGGTAGCCGTCCAGGTAGGTGTTGGACTGATCGCCGAACGTACCCGAGGTCGCCACGCCGTTCTCGAAGCCCAGCGCCTGCGCATCGCCGGGGGTGGAACCCCAGTAGCCGTAGCGGCTCTGGTTGTAGTTGTCGAAACTTTCCTTGACGTACAAACCGGTCAGATTGAGCTCGAAATCGGCATCCGGCTTCCACTGCAGCGCCGCGCTGACGCCGTCGCGCTTGCGTGTCTGCTGGAACAACGCGGTGTTGATCGAGGTCGGAAAGACGCCGGTGTTGTTGCCGACCACGGACGCCGGAAACCCTGCGCCTTGCACATTGTCGTAGCCGAAGATCTCCACGCCATCGCGGCGCAACACACGCTGCGAATGCATCACCGAGGTGAGCACACCGAGCGTTTCATCCTGGTTCTTCCAGCTGTACAGCGCCGAGGCATTCGGCTTGCCCTGCTCGGAACGATCGTTATAGCCGTAGCTCAGCGTGCCGGTCAGCGTGTTGCGCTCAAGGTCCAGCGGCTTGCGCGTGTGCACGATCACGGTGCCGCCGATGGAGCCCTCGTCGATGCGTGCCTCCGGTGTCTTGTAGACCTCCATCAGGCCGACCACTTCCGGCGCCAGCGTGCTGTAGTTGAACGAGCGGCTGTCCGGGTCGTTGGGATCGCCGCCCCAACTGGTGGAGGCAATGGTCTGGCCGTTGAGCAGCACGCGATTGAGTGCCGGATCGGTGCCGAGGATGCTGACCTTCTCGCCTTCGCCGAACTGGCGATCCACGGTGATGCCGGACAGGCGCGACAGCGACTCGGCGACGTTGGTGTCTGGGAATTTGCCGATGTCTTCGGCGCTGATCGCATCGACGATCGCATCGGCGTTGCGCTTGACGTTGAGTGCCTTGCCGAGGCTGGCCTGATAGCCGACGACCTTGACCTCGTCCAGCGTGGACACCGAGGGATTGGTTTGCGCGGGCGCCTGTTCCTGCGGGGCTGCAGCCTGCTCCTGCGCACCTGCAGGCAACGCGGCAAGACCTGCCAGGGCAGCGCCACCGATCAACAGGCCGCGGACTGCAGTACTCAATGGGGTGCGACGCAGCGGATGCGCATGACAGAACAGGTGACGGGACAACTCGAATACACGGGAAGACGGCATTGCGTAGACCTCTTGACGGATGTCAGGTGGCAACCATGTGGTTGCACGACAACGCGCGGTGCGCGTGACATGCCCGCACTCCGTCCCCTGTGCCGGATGCGAGCAGCGTCCCGCACTGCCGTAGCGGCATGCGGGTCAGCGCCAGTCCGACCAGCGGCCGGACGACAACGCTTTCAAGATTTCAGAAGTGGCTCCTGCTCGCTGACAACGTTATCAGCGAAGGTGCCTTTCGCGGCCGGGGCTGTCAACTCGCTGCCACAAAAGCCCAGTTTCATGCCTGAAACCGCACCGACGACGCAGATATTGGAATGACAGCGTGATCGTGTTCGCACTCATGTGCATCGACGATGTAGACCACTGCGCGTAGCGACCTGATGCCATAAGGCTGCGCAGCCGGATGTTGCGATGCAGAGTGTGTTGCAGGCTTTGATGTGGTGGATGGTGTACGCAGTGCATTGCCAAACTACCGCGATTGCATTGCTGACGTGCTGCAAGTGCATGCGGCTGCAGTCATCGTCGAGCCTTTACTGCAACGGGCTGCGCGTCGGTTGCAGCCTGACGCAGGAAGCGACCGAGCTCTGTTGGCCGCTCCATCGTTCGACACGATTCTTTTCCAGAACTTGGCGAAAGCACGCCCTGCACTCGCGCACGCACGCACGCACGCACGCACGATCATGCTGCAGCGTACCGACGATGGCGGTTCACCGCAGACACGACCGCAAACCAGGTTTCAAACGCATCGCGCCGCACGAACGGGTTCGTGCGGCGGCGAGCGGACTTACTCGCGCTGCCCGGCGACCCAGGTGGCGAGTACCTGCACGTCGGCATCCACCAGCACCAGATCGGCCTGATAGCCGGGTGCAATGCGGCCCAGGCGCTGGCCCAGACCGATGCATTGCGCCGGATAGGTGGACGCCATGCGCGCGGCTTCGGCCAGATCCACGCCCAGCCACTGCACGCTGTTGCGCACGGCCGTGGCCATGTCCAGCGCCGAGCCGGCCAGTGCGCCGTCGGCATTGCGCACCACGCCGTCCACGGCGGTGATGGTTTCGCCGTACAGGTCGAAACTGGGGCTGCCGGCACCGACCATCGGCATGGCGTCGGTGACCAGCAACAGCTTGCCGCGCGGTTTGGCGGCCAGCGCCACGCGCAGGCTGGCCGGGTGCACGTGCACGCCATCGACGATGATGCCGCACCACACATCGGGGTCTTCCAACGCGGCGCCGACCGCGCTGGGCTCGCGCCCGGCCAGCTGCGACATCGCGTTGTACAGATGGGTGAAACCGCTGACGCCGGCGGCAATGCCGTCGCGCGCCTGCTCGTAGCTGGCCGCGGTGTGGCCGGCAAACACGATCGCGCCGCCGGCGACGAAGGCGCGGATGTCGTCCAGCGGCACGCGCTCGGGTGCGAGCGTGATCAGGGTGACGCCGTTGTCCAACGAGGTATCGACGGCAATCTCGTGCGCGTCGGGCAGGCGGAACTTGTGCGCGTCGTGCGTGCCCTTGCGGGCCGGGCTCAGGTACGGGCCTTCCAGATGAATGCCGAGCACGCCGGGCACGCTTTGCGCGATGGCCTGGCGCGTGGCGGCGATCGCCTCGGCCATCACCTCGGCGGTGTCGCTGATCAGCGTCGGCAGCATGCCGGTGGTGCCGTAGCGGCGATGCGCCGCCGCGATCGTGGCCAGCGCCTGCGGGTCGCGCGCATTGTTGAACAACACGCCACCACCGCCGTTGACCTGGATGTCGATGAAGCCGGGCAGCAAGGTGGCGCCGCCCAGATCCACGCGCGTATGCGCCTGCGCAACGCGCGCATCGTCGGCCGCCACCACCGCCTGGATCTGCGTGCCGGCCAGCAGCAGCACCAGCCCATCCTGCAAGCCATCGTCGGTGAGCACGCGTGCGTTGCACAACGCTTGAATCGGGGAAGCATCCATGTTCAAACGGTTTCCGTGACCTTGTTCAAGTGCGGCGGCAGATCGGGATTGTTGCCACGTTGCAGGGCCAGCGCGTTGATCGCGCGGTAGAAGCTCTGCACGGTCAGCAGCGGCGCGCTGGCCGGGTGCGCCGCATCCACGAGCGGCAGGTCGCCGTCGGGGGCGGCCAGCCACACCTGCGCGCCACGCGCGCGGAATTCGGCGGCGAGCGCACGCGTGCCGGCGCCGGTTTCGTCGGGCTGGGCGAACACCAGCACCGGGAAGCCCGGCCCCACCAGCGCCATCGGGCCGTGTTTGACCTCGGCCGAGCTGTACGCCTCGGCATGCAGGCCGCAGGTTTCCTTGAACTTCAGCGCCGCTTCCTGCGCCGCGCCCAGGCCCAGGCCGCGACCGAGCACGAACAGGTTGTGTGCCGGCACCAGGCCGGCAGTGAGCGCGGACCAGTCGGCCTGCCAGGCGGCGCGCAACTGCTGCGGCAGTGCCTCTACCGCCGCGAGCAGGGCCGGGTCGTTCTTCCACACCGCGCCCAGGTGCAGCAGCGCAGCCAGCGAGGCGAGATAACTCTTGGTGGCAGCGACGCTTTTTTCCGGGCCTGCGCCCAGCGGAATCACCACCTCGGCCAGCTGCGCCAGCGGTGAATCCTCGACGTTGACCAGCGCGACCACGCGCGCGCCGGCCGCCTTGGCGGCCTCGGCATTGCGCAGCAGGTCCGGGCTCTTGCCAGATTGCGAAATCACGATGTACAGCGCGCCGCGCAACTGCAGCGGCGATGCGTAGACCGAGCCCACCGACGGCGATGCAGAGGCGGTCACGATGCCCAGTTGTGTTTCGAACAGATACTTGGCGTAGGTCGCTGCGTGATCGGAACTGCCGCGTGCACAGGTCACCACGAACGGCGGCGGCGTATCGCGCAGCGACTGCGCGAGGGCGGCGACGGTGTCGGCATTGCGGGCGAACTGTGCGGCGACCACGTCGGCGGTCTGCGCCGCCTCGCGGAACATCAAGGTCTCGGTTTCGGTGGGAAGGCTCATCGTGCTCAGGCGGATTCGGGAGGAAGGGATTTGGCGGACGGCGTCTGCGCCGGTGCAGTGGAACCGCGCACCACCAGCTGCGGCACGAAGCCGCGGTTCTGCAATTGCGCGGGCTGGTCGTCGTAGGCATCGCTGCGCAGCTGGCTGATCAACAGGCGTGCGGCATGCCGCGCGATGTCGTCGGTGGCCTGCTTGGCGGTGGTCAGCGCCGGCCATGACTGGCGCGAGAACGGGCTGTCCTCGAAGCCGGCGATCGACAATTGATACGGCACGTTCATGCCGGTGGACTTGGCCGCGGCCAGCACGCCCGCGGCGATTTCATCGTTGCTGCCGAAGATGGCGGTGGGCGGCTCGCGCAACGACAGCAGCCGGCGCGCGCCACGGAAGCCGTCGTCGAAGGTGTAATCGCCGGGAATCACCAGGTGCTTGTCCAGGGTGATGCCGTAGTCCTTCAACGCCGCCTCGTAACCGGCGTAACGCTCGCCGCTGGAGCGGTGCTGCGGGCCACCCCACAGGAACCCGATGCGCTGATGGCCCAGCTGGACCAGATGCTCGGTGATCTCGTAGGCGGCAGCGCGGTCGTCGATATAGACGCAGGGGCCGTCGCCCGGATCGTCGGTGGCGGCGATGATGCGCACGCTCTTGATGCCGCGCGCAGCCAGGCCGGCCATCAACTCGGGGCGCTCGGACATCGGCGCGGTCAGCACCACGCCGGCCAGCCGCGAGCGCTGCACCCATTCGGCCAGTTCTTCGGCCAGCAATGGCGAGGTGGAATCGCAGGGATGGATCTGCAGGCCGAAGCCGGTTTCGCGGCAGGCGGCCAGCACGCCGTTCTGGATGCCGATGATGTGATACGGGTTGGGATTGTCGTAGACCAGGCCGATCACGAACGGCGTGCCGCTGCGCAGGTTGCGCGCGGACGGATCGGGTTCGTAGTCGAGATCGGCGATGGCGCGCAGCACGCGCGCGCGCGTGGCCTGCATCACCGACGGTTCGTTGTTGATCACGCGCGACACGGTCTTCAACGAGACCTTGGCGCGCTCGGCGACATCTTTGATGGTGGGCCTGCGCATGGGTGTGCCTTGTTCGTCGGAACGCATCATGCTGCCTGGTTACTTGGCCTGGGCCGGCAGGCCCACACGGTAACCGCGCAGCGAATAGAACAGGATGTAGAGATAGCACGGCACCATCAGCGCAGCGAACACGACCTGGAAGTCGTAGTGCTGTTTGAGAATGGCGAACAGCTGCGGAATGATCGCGCCGCCGGCAATGCCCATGACCAGCAAGGCCGACCCGATCTCGGTGAAGCGGCCGAGCCCGCGAATGGCCAGCGGAAAGATCGCCGGCCACATCATCGCGTTGGCAAAACCGAGCGCGGCCACGAAGCCCACCGACACATAGCCGTGGGTCAGCAGCGCGCCCAGCGAAAACAGCACGCCCAGCACCGCCGACACGCTCAGGTAGCGCGCCTGCGAGATCACGCCCGGAATCAACGCCAGGCCGACGATGTAGCCAACCAGCATCGCGCCCAGCGTGTAGGAGGTGAAGATCTTGGTGCTGTCCAGCGGCAGATTGAAGCCGTGGCCGTAGGTGCCGATCGCATCGCCGGCCATTACTTCCACGCCCACGTAGACGAACAGGCACAACACGCCCAGCCACAGGTGCGGAAACTGGAAGATGCTGGACTTCTGCACGCCAACCGCGCTGCCGGGCGTGGCATTGGCCTCGGAGGCCCGCAGCTCCGGCAGCGGCGAGAACAGCACGCCGATCGCCAGCAACAGCAGCACGCCGGACATCACCAGATACGGCGCGTGGATCTTGGCAGCGAAGGCCGTGAGCAACTGCTGCTTGGTCGCCGCATCGGCGCTGGCCACCTGCGCGGACAGATCGCCGATGCCGTGCAACACCAGCGAGCCGATCAGGATCGGCGCCAGGATGCCGGCGATCTTGTTGCAGATGCCCATCAGCGCGATCCGCCGCGCCGCGCTCTCGATCGGCCCGAGGATGCTGATGTACGGGTTGATCGCGGTCTGCAGCAGCGCCAGGCCGCTGCCGATCACGAACAGGCCGCCCAAGGCGCCCGGATACCAGCGCTGGGTGGCGAACTGACCGAAGCCGGCCGCGCCCACCGCCATCACCACCAGGCTCAGCGCCAGTCCCTTCTTCATGCCGGTGCGCTTGAGGATCCACGACGCCGGCAGCGCCAGGAAGAAGTACGACAGGTAGAACACCATCAGCACCAGGAAGGCATTGACCTCGTTGAGGTCGAACGCCAGCCGCACGAAGGTGATCAGCGGCCCGTTGATCCAGGTGAAGAAGCCGATGATGAAGAACAGCACGCCGACGATGGCGATCGAGACAACGGGATTTGCGGGCCTGGCGGTAGTCATGGATCGGCTGGCTCTTGAGTTGTCGGTTGGGGGGCGCCGCGCTGGATCAGCGACGCAGTTCGGCGACGAAATCGTAGAAATCGTTGTGGCAATAGGTGTCGGTCAATTCGATCGCGCTGCCGTCGCGCGCATAGCCCACGCGCACCACATGCAGGATCGCCTCGCCGGTCTTCATGCGCAGGTGTTCGGCCAGCCGCGCGGGCAGATTGATCGCGCGGAAGTACTGCAGCGCGCGCACCACCGGGGTGCCCTGCGCGTCCAGGTAGCTGTAGAGCGAATCGCCGATCTGCTGCGGGTCGGCGACGATGCGCTGCGGCAACACCGCATGCTCGTAGGCCATGACCCGGTCGTCGGCGCTGCGCAGGCGGGTCAGCGAGGCCACCGCCGCATCCGGCGACAGGCCCAGCCGCAGGATCTCTTCGCCATGCGCCGGGCGCAGCCGCCGCTCCAGCCAGCGCGTGCCGGGCTCGTAGCCCTTGATGCGCAGCGTCTCGCTGAAACTGGTCAGGCCGCTGAGCTGGTGCTGGATCTGCGTGGTGACGAAGGTGCCGGCGCCCTGCCGGCGCGAGACCAAACCCTGTTCGACCAGCACGTCCACGGCCTGGCGCAGGGTCACCCGCGAGATCTGCAGCCGCTCGCACAGCTGGCGCTCGGCCGGCAGCGCTTCGCCGGCCTTCCACTGCGCGCCGCGGATCTGCTCGTCAAGCTTGCTCGCCAGTTGCAGATACAGCGGCGTCGGCGCGGAGGCGTCCAGCGTCAGCGCGTCCATCCGGGGGTCGGTGTCCGTCCTGGCTTCGGTTTTCGGTTTGGCCATTGCCTGTCCTCCGGACCGACTTGGATTCGTTAGGTCCAATATAGTACCAATTTGTCTGCAGCGCATTAGCGGCTGTGGATCGTCGGGAGCGATGACAAGCCTGGCTGACGCAGGTGTCCACCGCGCTGCTCAAGGGCGGGATGCATGCCGATGACCAGGCCGGTGCGGCACCGTCCGCGCGCCGGGGCTGCGTTACCGATTGCCGGGTCGGGCAATCACAGCCGCAGATACCAGCGCCGCCGATCCATCCACCAGCCCACGCACCAACACAGCAGCGTGTAGCTCATCGCGCACAGCAGCGACCCGAGCGGGCCCGGCGCGATGGTCTGGAACACGCGGATGCCGGCCCAGGCGTACAGGTCCAGCCCGGAGCTGCCGGCCGGAATCAGCCGCAGCACCACCACGAACAGTTCGGAGAACAGGTAGATCGCCAGCGGGTTGCGCCCCAGCACGGTGAAGAAGCCGCTGCCGCCGCTCCAGCCGCGCAACTCCAGCAGGTAGACCAGGACGCCCAGCGCCAGCAGATCCAGGCCTACCGTGCAGGCGACGAACGACCCGCTCCAGAGCTTCTTCGACAGCGGCCAGGCCGGGTGCCAGAGCAGTGCCAGCAGCACCAGCCCCGCGCCCGCCAGCAACAGGCTGCGCGTGGCGGCACCGGTCTTGCCGTGCCGCTGCAGGAAGCGCCCGCCCAGATAGCCGGCCAGCACGTTGACCGTGGCCGATAGCGTGCCAAGCAGGCCCTCGGGGTCGAAGCCGCCATCCTTGCGATACAGATGCGCATGCCCGTACAGCCACAGGTCCAGCCGGGTGCCGGCGTTGCCGGTCTTGCTCAGCTCCGCACCGGGCTGGCCGAAGACGTACAGCAATGCCCAGTAGCCCAGCAGCAGCGCGACGCAAACCGGCGCGATAGCGCGTGGCGGCAGATAGCGCACCAGCAGCGCCGCAAGCAGATAGCACAGGCCGATCCGCTGCAGCACGCCGGTCAGGCGGAGTTGATCGACCGCAGTGAACGCCCATCCACCATCGGGCTGCGGGTGGAAGAACGGAAACCAGTACATCAGCACGCCGCACATCACGATCAGCGCGGCGCGCTTGCTCACGCGGGCGAGGAACTGCCGGTGCGGCGTGCCGGTGGCCAGCGCAAAACTCATCGCGCTGCCGACGGCGAACAGGAACGAGGGAAACACCAGATCGGCAAGCGTGAAGCCGAACCAGGCCGCGTGGGTCAGCTGCGCATATGGCTGCGCGCCGGGCCCGGCGGTGTTGACCAGGATCATCAGGAAGATGGTCAGGCCGCGGAACACGTCCAGCGACAGGAAGCGTTCGCGCCTGGGTGCTGCGGTTGCGGCACCAGCTGCAGCAGGGAGTGTTTGTGCGCTCATTGCAGTTCCTTGCCCAGCGACTGCAGGGGAAGGCGGCCTGCAGACGTGCTGCCCGTGGCGAGTGTCGCTGCTTCGGTACGGAAGCGCTCATGTCGGGCCACGATGTGCGATATGCATCTGCTCATTGGGCAGTACCTTGCGTGGCCGCGAATGGCACCGTGCGCCATGCCGTGCACGTCGCCTTGGGCAACGCCTTGCATCGCATCGCGCCTACTGCCTTGCACATTGCGTTGCATGGCGCTTTGCAAGCCATCAGGCGCGTCCACCTGCGCCAGCAAGCTGCGCAGCAAGGTCAGTGGGTCGCGGGGTGGCTGTCGCTTCGGCACTTCGTCCTGCGCGGCCCATTGGCGCTCCCACGCGGCAAGCTGCGCGTTGACTGCCGCTGCGTCGAACGGCGTGCCCGCCTTGCGTGCGGCGCGGTATGCGCCAAGAAAGCGCGTCCAGCGCTGCAGATAGAAATCCGCGTACATGCCCTGCCATGCCTTGGACGCGTAATCGGCCAGATTGCCGTCGCCGCCCCAGATGCTGACCTGCGCACGTGCATTGCCGACATAGGTACGCCGCAGTGCGGCATCGTTGCCGGCGGCTGCGGCGGCCTGGCCAGTCCAGTCGGCCAGGGTTTCGTGCTGGCCGCCGACCAGTGCATCCAGCCCCTGCACCAGTTGCGTGGTGCGCGCCAGCAGCGCATCGCCGCGCGCAAAGTCGCCGGCGTCGTAGGCCTGTACCACCGCCTGCAATTGACGGTCGGCGTGCAGGCTCAGGTAATGCCGTGCGTCTTCGATCAGGTCGTAGCGGTACAGCGGTGCGTCGGCATAGTGGTCGGCCTGCTGCAGCAACGCGTCGATGGCGCGGCGCAGGCGTTGCGGATCGCCGGGGCGGTCGTCGAAGCCGACGATGTCGGCGGTTGGCCGCTTGAACAGCAGATACGCACCGGCGCGCTTGTTCCACCAGCGCGGCGACCAGTAGCGGGTCTGGTAGATGCCCGCTTCCAGATCCGACCAGGCCTGCAGCAAGGCCGCATCGCTGCGGCCGTAGCGCGCGCGGGTGTATTGCGTGAGCCATTGCGACCAGGATTGCTGCGGGCCCTCCCAGGCCAGCGCGTAGAGATAGTCGTAGACCACCGAGTTGCTGTGCAGCCCTTCCGGAAACACACCAAAGCCGCGCAGATTGCGTTTGTCCGGATCAGCCAGCAGGGCCTGCAGATCGTGTCGATAAAACGCGAAGTCGCCGTACAACGGGTTGCTGGCGCCGTAGTTGTGCACGTAGCCATAGATCCACTGCTTGTTGTCGAAGGCCTGCGCTGCCTTCCAGGTGCCGGGATAGCGGTCGTTGCCGATGTCCAGCACCATCAAGCGCGCGTCGGGTACCTTGCCGAGAAACGCAGCGATCGCCTGCGGTTGCCAGAACTCGCGGTCGGCACCGAACAGCCAGCCCTGCATCACCCAGGTGGCCTGCGGATTGACCTGCGCGATGGAGCGATACAAGGCCTGCCCGTACTCGGCCAGGCGTGCGTCGCGTTGCGCCGCCGGCACGGCCTTGGCACGTGCGGCATCGGAGTTGGCGATGCTGTCGCCGTACTTGGCGGCGGCCACGTCGCTGCCGTCGTCGGCCACCGGCGGCAGCATCTCGTTGAAGGCGTCGGCCAGATAGAACTCGCCTGCACCGTAGGCCTGCGTGTACAGCTCCAGGAACCGGCGCGCGACCTGGGCGAACAATGGATCGCGCGGATCCAGCCAGTAGGTTTCGTGGAAACCTTCCCAGGCGCGCATGCGGTAGATGCGCGCGTTGGGATGCGCCTGCGCGAATGCCTTGGGCACGTAGCCGGCAAACGCCGGCAGCACCGGCTGCATGCCCAGCTCGCGCATGCGGCTGAGGATCTGCGTCTGCAGCACGCGCTTGCTGTCGATCCATTGCTGCGGCAACGGTGCGCGATAGCCTTCGATATTGCCCATGCGCTGCCACGGGGTGAAGGCGGGGCCGGAGAAATACTCCGCCAGCGCGTCATCGCCCACGCCGAACTCACGCCACAGCGCCTGCCAGATCGCCTCCTGTCCTTCCATCGCCAGCGGCATGTCGATGCCGTGCAGCGCCATCCAGTCGATCTCGCGCTGCCAGCGCGGCCAGTCCCAGAACGGCGTGGTGTAGCCGTAGGTGCAGGTGTTGAGATAGGCGCGATGGGCAAACGGCGTGCGCACCTGGCCGCTGCTGTAGGCCGGCCATTGCGCCGGCAGCGCCACGCGGTCGCCTTCCCAGCTCATCGAGGCCGCACCGACCTGGCCCAGATAGGCGTAGGCGCCACGCGCCAAGGCCACCTGCGAGGAGCCGGCAATGTGCACCGTGTCGCCGCCGGCATCGATGCGATACCAGTCCGCGCCGTCGCCGCGCGGCGCCACGCGCATCTCGAACTGGGCGGCGCGTGCGCCGATCAGGCGTTGCAGTACCGCCTGTGCGGGTGGTGTGGCCAGCACGGTGAGGGGAATGGCGAGCAAGGCGCCCAGCACTGTACCGGCGAACAGCCGCGCGGGCGCGGCCGGGAAAAACGATGAGGTAATCATGGCGAGTTCCGATACTGCACGGTGACGACGTCGTGGAATCCAAACGGTTGATCCGCAGCGACCTGCAGGATCACCGCCAGCGTGCGCGCGCCGGTCGCGGGTGCAAGCGCCAACTTGATCGGTGTGCCGGCCGCCGCCTGCGTCACTGCACGGCCATCCAGAAACACCTGCGCCGGCCCGCTGAGGCGGCCCAGGTCGAGCATGCCGCCGTGGGCCTGCACGCCCTGCCATGGCGTGAACCGGGTACGGTACAACACGTAGCCGGCGCGTTCGGGCGCGGTTTCCAGGGTGCCGGGCAACGTGTTGCTCCAGCTGTTGTTGTCGTTGGGGCGGCGCGAGAGATCCGGCGCCGGCGGCTGCGCGAAGGCGGCGGTGTGGCGCCAGCTTTCGACCACCATCACCGGTGCCACGATCGGCACCGTGGCTGGCAGCGGCACCGTCACGCACGCGATCTCGACCACCGCATCGCGCACGCCTGCGCTGCGCGCCTGCAGCCGTAATACGCCTGCGCCACGCCCGGCCTGCACGATCGCCTGCGCCAGCCCGTTGAACAGGGCCACTTGCATGCCCTGATCGGCGGCGTGTGCATTCGGGTCGCCATTGCCAACCCCCAGCAAGCGGCCACCGCTGATCTGCAGCGTCAGCATTGCATTGCAATCGGGCACGTGGCGACCTTGCGCATCCACCGCTTCCAGGGTCACCGGCTGCGCATCGCGGCCATCGCCGCGCAGCTGGGGGCGGTCGGGCGTGAGCCGCAGCGCAACCGCTGCGCCGGTGGTTTCCACCCGCGTACGCGCCACCTCGCGGCCGTCGCGCCAGGCCACCGCTTCGAGCACACCCGGCGCATAGTCCACCTGCCACTGATTCATCTGCGCGCGATCCACCGCCTGTTTGCCCAGCGAGCGGCCATTGAGCCACAGCTCCACCTGCATGGCATTGCAGAACGCCATCACCTTGATCGGCCGGCCCTCGCGGCCGGGCCAGTTCCAGTGCGGCAACAGGTGCAGCACCGGCGCGTCGTCGATCCACAATGCGCGGCGCAACCAGTACGCCCCCTTGGCAAATCCGCATTGATCCATGATGCCGAAGAACGCGCCCACCGACGGCCATTCGAACGGCGTGGGTTCGCCGCGATAATCGAAGCCGGTCCACACGAAGCTGCCGGCGACGAACGGGCGTTCGGCAATCAGCTGCCAGGCACGGCGGTGGGTATTGCCCCAGTCCGCGGCCAGGCTGTCGTCTTCGGCCACCACGTGCGCGTCCAGGTCGGTGAACCACGCGCCGCGGGTCTGGAACGCGCTGGTGTCCTCGCTGGACAGCATCGGCGTGCGCGGCCGCGCCGCATGCACGCGGTCGTAGTTGAACTGGCGGTAGTTGAAGCCGAGCACGTCCACCACATCGGCCGCGCCACGGGTGGCGAACATGCCGTCGTTCATGCCGGCGGTGATCGGGCGGCTGTCGTCGAGCGCGCGCACGGCGCTGGCGGCGCGCGCCATGATCGCGTAACCGGTGGCGGTGCCCTGCAGCGGCTCCTCGTTGAGCAACGACCACAGGAACACGCTGGGATGGTTGCGCTGGCGCCGCACCATGTTCTGCAGCAGCGCCACATACTCGGGTGCGGGATTGAATAGCCTGTTCTCGGCCATCACCAGCATGCCGAGCCGGTCGCAGGCCTGCAGCAGTTCCGGTGCCACCGCGTGATGCAGGCGGATGGCATTGCAGCCCATCGACTTCAAGCGCTGCAGGCGGAACGCGTGCAAGGCATCGGGAAGCGCTACACCGACGCCGGCATGGTCCTGATGCAGGCATACGCCCTTGATCTTAAGCGGGCGGCCATTGAGGAAGAAGCCGTGGTCGGCATCGAAGCGCAGGCTGCGAAAGCCGATCTCGCACTCGGCACGGTCGCTGCGGCCGTCCGCGCCACGCACGCTGGCGTGCACGCGGTACAGCGCCGGCGTGTCTACGCTCCAGCGCTGCGGTTGCGGCACCGACATGCTGATGGCCGCCTGCACGGTACCGAATGCAGCCACGCGCAGTTGCGTCTCGCCACTCGCCACGACAGCACCGTCTGGGTCGCGCAGCGCCACATCCACCCACGCCTCGGCAGGCTGTTCGCCGCTGTTGACCAGGTCCAGTTGCACCGGCAGCTGCCAGAGATCGCCCGGGCCTTCGCGCGGCACCGCCGCCAGGCCATCGCCGGCGATATGCAAGGGCGCACGCAGCACCAGCCAAGTGTGCCGGTAGATGCCGCCGCCTTCGTACCACCAGCCGTCCATCGCCTCGGCATCGACGCGGATGGCGATGCTGTTCACGGCATTGCCGTAGCGCGCGACCGGCGTGAGATCGATGACCAGCCCGTTGTAGCCGCTCCAGCTGCGCGCCATCAGCATGCCGTTGACCCACACGGTGGCATGGCTGGCGATGCCGTCCAGGCGCAGTTCCACCGCCTGGCCGCGCACGGACTCGTCCAGCCGCAGCGTGCGCCGGTACCAGGCAATGCCGCGCGGGCGATAGCCCTGCGCGATGTTGGCGTCGGCGCGCACCGCCTGCTCCACCACGAAGTCGTGCGGCAGTTGCAGCTGTCGCCAGCCGGTGTCGTCGTAGTCCGGCGCCGCCGCACCCCAGGCGCGGCCGGCCTTGGCGTTGTCGTAGGTTTCGTCCTGCGCAAGCAGGCGCGGGAACGGTAGATCGCCCGCGTGGAAGCGCCAGCCCTCGTCCAGGTCCAGCCACTGGCCTGCGCCATCGGTGCCCGCTGGCGGTGGCGCGGGACGCGGCGTGCCGCCACTGCCCGCGCGCGTCGCTACAGCGTTCGCCGCGCCCGGCAGCAGCGCCGGCACGCCAAGCAGCGACGAGGCGCAGACGCTGCCGGCAAGGAACTCACGCCTGCGCATGATGGCGCCCGCCAGCCTGCACCGCAGGCGCGCTCCGTGACGCATGCCGCGCATCCACGCGCGCAGCCACTGCAGGGCATGCATCCATCATGCCTGCGGCGCTGCCTGCGCTGCTGGCTGCCACCCGCAGCGGTGCCTGCCGGCGCAGTGCTCGCTGGCCCGGCATCACAGCATGTCCCACTGCATCGACAGGTAGTAGCTGCGGCCGGTGACGCCGGTCATCTGCCAGCGGCTGGCGATGTCCTTGTAGGCCTCCTCGGTGCGGTTGGTGAGATTCAAGCCACCGAGCTGGAAGCTCAGCCTGTCGTTGACCTGGTAGCCGAGCACCGCATCCAGTTGGGTGCGCGCCTTCATGGTGTGGCCTTCGCGCGCGAAGAAGCTGTCGCTGCTGTCCTGTTCGTACTCGCTGCGATGGTTGAGCGAAACGCGCGCCGAATAATGCGCGCTCTCCCAGTACGCGGTGGCGTTCCAGGTCTGCTCGGACAGGTTGCGGATCTGGAAATCGGTATCGCGCTGCGGAATCACCCGGGTGAAGTTGGTGGTCACCCCGAAGCCGTCGATCGGCAGCCAGGCATCCAGCGATTGCGTCCAGCCCAGTTCGTAACCGCGGATCTTGACCTTGCTCGGGTCGTTGGTGGTGGCGGTGATCTCGTAGATATCGCCGCCGCTGTCCACGCAGTCGCCGGCCGCATTGCTGGACAGCGCGGTGCCGTTGAAGGCGGCCGGGCAGACGATGCTGTTGAAGGTGCCGTTCTTGATGTTCTTCCAGAAGCCGGCCACGGTCAGCGCGCCACCGTTGCCGTAGTACCACTCCAGGCTCAGGTCGGCCTGGTCGGCGGTCAGTGCCTTCAGATCGGTCTGGCCCTGGGTGACGACATAGGTGGTGGTGCCGCCGGTATTGGTGCCGGTGGAGATGGTCGAGGCGATGGCGGTGTTGCTGTCCAGGATCGGCCGCACCAGCACCTTGGCGGCGGCAAAGCGCAGCAGCAGGTCGTCGCGCATGTCCAGCACCAGATTCAGGCTGGGCAACCAGTTGGAATACTCGTACGGCGCACGCGCGGTGCCGATCACCACATTGGCATCGTCGCTGGCGGCCTGCGCCTGGGTCAGGTAGGTGTCGGTGGTGCGCTTGGTGTTTTCGTAGCGCAGGCCGAGGTTGCCGCGCAGGCGCATGCTGCCGATGTCGGTATCGATGCGCGCCATCGCATAGGCCGAGGAAATGTCGTTCTCGATGCTGTAGCTGCTCTGCGGTGCGAACAGCACCGGCACGCTGATGCCGGCGGCCGCCAGCGAGCGTGCGTAGGCGGCGATGTCCGGGGTGACCCAGCTGTCCTGCGAGGCCAGCTGCCCGTCGAGGAAGTTGCTCACCGTGCTGTTGGCGGCCGACAGCTCCGGGAACATGTCGAAGCCCGACACCGCACCGGTCCTGAGCAGATACAGAAAGTCGCGCCGGCGCACGTCGCGCTCGAAGGTTTCGCGGCGGTATTTGGCACCGAAGCGCACCGCATTCAATGCACCCAGTTCCAGATACCGTTCGGCATCCAGCTGCAGCGACCATTCCTTGTTGCTGAGCGACTGGATGGAACCGTTGGGGTACTCGCTACGCACCAGATTGCGCTTGTCCCAGGCGCTGGCATCGGTGGCGTCGGCATCGGTGGTCAGCGAGATCGCGTCGGGATTGGAGGTATCCAGCAGCGTCGCCGAGGGGATCCGGCCCAGGATCGCGGCGCGTTCGTTCTCGTCGGTCTTGCCCTGCGTGTAATTGGCCGCGCCACTGAGCGTCCAGGCATCGCCCTTCCATTTGAAGTCGTAGGTGAGCAACTGTGTGGACAGATCGTGTTGTTCGATCTGGCGGTTGTTCTCCAGCCAGTAGTCCGATGCCGACACCTGCGTGGCGGTCAACCCGTTGGTCTGCAGCACCGTCAGCGGAGTGCGCTCGAACGAGTACACCAGCTGGTTCATGTCGTTGGCGGTCTTGTCCTGCGAATACAGCGCAGTGAGGTTCATCTCCAGCTGGTCGTTGGGCTTCCACTGCAGGCCGCCATTGAACATCTTGCGCGTGGTCTCGCGCTCGATCGAGCGATAGCGCGGGCGACGCGGGATGTACAAGGTGCCGGCGTCGGTGTCCTGCGTGTACCAGCGGTCGATCCACAGATAATCGGCGCGGTCCTTGAGCTTCTGGTAGCCGGCACTGAGGAACACGCCCAGATCGCCGCCACCGAACTTGAACTGGTCGATATAGGTCAGCACGCCCTTGGGCGTGGGCGAGCCACCGGCGAACTCCGCATATTGGGTCTTGGCCGAGAACAGCAGCTTGGTCTGCTGGTAGTCCAGCGGTTTGGTGGTATTGATGTTGACCGTGCCGGACAGGCCACCGGCATCCATGTCCGCCGACGGCGACTTGATCACCTCGATCCCGGCGGCCACTTCCGGCTGGATGATGTCGTAGCGGAACCCATCGGTGAAGTCGGCGCTCTTGATCACCTGGCCGTTGATGGTGGTGGCCGAGTACTGCGGACCCAGACCACGCACGCTGATGGTGGAGCCGCGCCCGTTGATGGTGGAGATCTGCACGCCGGGGATGCGCTGGATCGCTTCGGCGATGTTCTCGGCAGGAAACTTGCCGATGTCCTGTGCGGAGATGCCATCGGTCATGCGCACGTCGTCGCGCTTGTTGTCCATCGCGGTGATCAGGCTCTTCTGGTAGGAGCTGGTGACATTGACGGTGTCGAGCTGGGAGATCTGCGCCGATGCCGGCGGCGGCGATTGCTGCGTCTGCGCACTGGCACCGCAGGCAAGCAGCGACAGCGCGATGGCGACGGACAGCGAGGAGGGCGAACAACAACGCAACGAGGCACGCGGGACAGGTGACATGGGAGATCCTGAGGTGGAATGGCTGGACGACGACGCGGCTGGCATTCCGATCGATCAGCAAAGACAGATCACGACGCTGGGCAACCCACCCACACGCGCATAGGCCACCAGTTCCGGACGTGCGGAACCGCCTGCGATCTGTTGTCTGCGAGCACCCCGTACAGCCCCCCGTGGGTGCCGATGCCGCCTCCCTCCCAGGACGGACATCGCATGCCATTGCTGATCAACGGCCCTGACTGGCAAATACCAATTCAGTGGATTTGATTCTTATGGTCTTTAAAAGATCCTGTCAACAGTCACTGCCGAAAGTGTTTGACCGGCGGCTGCGAACGCGCCCAAGCCCTGTTTTTCAAGACCTTCGACGGTGCACAAAGGATCATTCGGGTGCGTAGCGGGCATCGTTGTCACAGGACCAGTCACTGACCAATCCCCGGCGACCAGACCAATTCCAGCGGGTCTGGAATGTGCATACCGCAGCGCACGCATTGCGGGCTGCATCACAGTCCATTACCGCACGCTCCCGTGTATCGGAAGCAGCACTTCTGCCTTATCGGAGCAACCCAGCAACTGGCGCAATGACTACGCAGGGTCCTACGCCGACAACGTTGTCAACGGATCAATCAACTGTGCCTTCGCAGCGGCCGCGATGAAGACCTCAGCCACCGGGCGTGCACGCTAATGGTGCAGGCGACAGATTTTCTCGCCGCGTGGCGCGCAACAGCGTTCTAGCGCAATTGCCCCTGGTCGATGCGCAACAAGCTGCGCTCCGGGGTGGCGGCAAAGCCCAGCAACTGCAGGCCCACGCCCAACACTGCGTCCTGCCCCGGATCGATGCGTGACTGCAATTGCCAACGCCCATCGCGCCACACTTGCAGCTGTGCATCGGCCTGCACGCCGGCAGGCAACGGTGCATCGGGTAGCAGACTCAGCACGGCGCTGTCATCCACGCACCGCGGCTGCCCGGACAAGCGCAACGGCGGTAGACCGGGCAGCTCGCCCGCCCCGCTCGCCAGCAGTTGCAGGCCGACCCGGCCACCTGCCTGCACGCAACCGGTGGCATCGAACAGCAGATCCACCTGCTGCAGCTCCACCGCCAGATCGATCAAGGCCATGCCCGCCGGCTGGCGCAACAGCAGCTGGCCCTGCGCATCGCCGATACCGTGTTGCGCGCCATCCACCAGCAGCAGTTGCAGCTGCGGGGCCTGCAGGTGCACCTGGCGCTGTCCACGCAACAGCGGCCAGATGCGCGGCCGCACCATGACATCGCCGAAGGCGATGCCTTGCCATTGCACCTGCCGCAAGGTGCCGGCCCATACCGGCCCCTCCACGTCCAGCGCCGAGAACGGCAGCCCCTCGCGTGGCAACACCAGGCGCAAGGGCAGCCATGCCAGCAGCGCAACGCCCACCATCAACAGGAAGACCAGGGTCCAACGCAGGCGCGTCACGGTGCAGGCTCCGCAAACCCGCAGCGTACCCGCAGTTGGCCCTGGTCGCGCACGATGCTCAGCTGCGTCGGCGCCAGGCCATGCGCCTGGCGCAGCCGCTCCAGCCAGCCGAACAAGCTGGCGGCGCTGACCGCATCGATCTGCACGTCCACCCCGCCCGCTGCGTTGCGCTGCTGGGCGGTGATGCCGATGCCGGCATCGCGTGCGCTGCTTGCGATGAGCTCGTTCAGTGCCGCCGTACCAGGTGCAGCGGTACGCCTGCTCGCCGATGCCTGCGCAGATGCATCCAGCACCAGCTGCGCCGCAGCGGCATAGCGCGCCTGCGCCTGGGCACGCCAGTGCCGCAACGGGGTGTAGAGCGCATACCAGGCGACGAACGCGGCCACGGCGGCGCACATCACGCCCAGCATCAGCCGCTCGCGCGGCGCACGCGTCTGCCACCACTGCATGCCGCGTTGTACAGGTGCAGTCATCGCAATGGCTCCAGCACGAACGGCGTCCGCAGGCGATCGTCCTCGCCCTGGCTGCTGCCGGGCTGCAGTTGCCACCCCTGCCCGGCCAGCCGCGTGGACAGCTGTTGCAGGCTGGCGCCATCGGCGTGCAGCAGGGTGCCGCGCAGCGGCTGTGTGGCGTGATAGTCGATCTGATCCAGTTCCGCCGCCGGCATGGCATCGACCGCTGCGAACAAGTCGCCGAGCTGCATGGCCAGGCGATCGGCCGCTGCACCGGTATGCCGGCGTGCCTGCAGCGCGGCCGGCACCGCCGCTGCATCGCGCACGCCCAACTGCGCGGCGGCTCGCGATTGCAGCAGGCGCGCGCCGATTTCGTAGCGCAGTGTCTGCGCCAGCACCAGCACCAGCGGCGACAGCAGCACCAGCGCGGCCAGCGCCGCAAGACGGCGCGTAGTGACCGTGCGCTGCGCGGCCGGCCGCGCAGCGAACACGTGTTGCAGCAGGTTGATCGGTGCGCGCGTGGCGCCTTGCGCAAGGCAGGCAATGGCGTGCGCGGTGTCCTGCGCTGGCGGCTGTGCCGGCGCGCGCGCGCCCAGCAGCATGCGCGCGGCCTCCGGCTCCAGGCTGCAGGCCAGGCTTGCGCCACGGATCAGCCAGCGACCGTCCCAGTCCACCACTGCCGCCGCAGCGTCCGCGCCGGGCTCCAGCAACAGGCAATCGGGCACCACCGCATCGGGGACGACGCCCAGCTGCGTTGCGCGCGCCAACCACTGCTGCATCGTTGCGCCATCCACCGCAGCCACCAGGCGCGTGCCATCGGCCTCGCTGCGATCGGCGATCACCACATGCAGCGCCGGCGTCTCCACAGCCAGATGTTCGGCCAGTTGCAGGCGCGCGGCCGCGACCGACTGCGCGATGCTGCGGCCGGGCAGGCTCAGCCAGCGCAGATGCACATCCACGCCCGGCACCACCAGCACGCTGCGTGCGGACGGTTCATACGGCGCGCTGGCCACGCGCTGCGACAGCACCTGGCCATGCGCGTCCACACGCACGACGATCGCGTGCGCGGTGGCATCGGCGGGCAGCAACAGCAAGGTGGTACTCATTCGTCGGAACTCCATTGGCGCGCCACCAGCCGCACGCGCCCGGCAGGATCCTGCTGCAGCAAGGCGTCCAGCACGACCTGCGCGCCGGCATGGTCGACCTGGCTGTAGAGGGAAAAATAACGGGTGCGTAATTCGATCTGTTCCAGCGCTGCATTGGAAAGCTCGGCCTGGATCAGCGCAGGCAGGCTCAGGAAAGTTTTGACGTCGCGCCATCCTCCGGCCGGCCGCGCGGCGATGACGCGGCGCGCAGCCGGCAATTCCAAAGCGCCTTCGGTCAGCGCCACCAGCACCGGCGCATCCTGCAGACGCAACGTATTGATGTTGACCGGCGACAGCCGCGCCTCCGGCAGTGCGCACACGTGCGGCCGCAGCTGCGCGATCACCTGCGACGTGTAGCCGGCGATGGCACGCAGCTCGCTGACGCCCGCCAGCAGGGTCGCCCCGCTGCGCAACGGCACTGCCGATTGCAGGTAGCGATCGTCTTCGGCGCCCTGCGCACCGGGCTGGCTATCGCTGTCGATCCAGTCCACCAGCGCATCGGTCAGCGCCTGCGCCTGTTGCGGTGCAATGCCCAGCACCTCCAGCAAGGCGCGGTACTGCGCTGCGCCGTCGTCGCTGCGCTGCCATTGCTCGGGCGCACCGGCGACCACGCTGTTGAGATTGAAGCAGCCGCCGCGGTCGCGCAGCCGCACGCTCACTGCGCCGTCGTCCAGCGGGAAGGTCACCGGTTGATCGTTCCAGCCACCCTCCAGCGTGGTGCGCATCGGGTCGCGCCTGGCCAGTGCCTGCAGGCGTTGCCGGGCGATGGTTTCGGTGCCCAACGCATACCACTGCGCCTGCGTCATCGCCTCGCCGTTGCCGCTGCGGCGCAGGCCAAAGCGCAGATCGTCCAGCACTGCGACCATCAGCAATGTCATCACCGCCACCAGCAACAGCACCGTCAGCAGTGCGACGCCGCGTTGCTGCCTGCGTGCGTTCAAGGCCTTCATCCGCGCCCCTCCGGCAGCAGGAACAACTGGCGCACGCGGCCCCATTGCTCCAGGTCCAGCTCCAGCGAGATCGCATCCGGCAACGCGTCGAGCCCGCCGCTCCAACCATCGCTCCACTGCGCGCGATAATGGAACCCGACCACCGCCGAGCGCACCCCACGCAACACCACCTGCGGCGGACCGGCGACTGCACCGTCGAGTGCGGGGCGTGCACTGCGCTCCAGGCGTCCATCGACCACGCGGTATTCCACGTATTGCAGCGACGCACGCGGCGCCTGATCCGGATTGCTCCAGCCGCGTCGCACAAAACCGAACAGCGGCCCCGGCACACCGGGTGGGCTGGCGACGAACGCGGTGCGTGCAGCGCCGCCCTCGCTGTTGCGCGTGCGCCGCACTGCGGCCTGCTGCAGGTCGCTGCGCAACAGGCCATGTGCAAGCTGGAACTCGCGGACCTGCTGCAAACGTGCACGCACCGCATCGCGCTGGTCGATGCTCTGGCGCATCACCACCACCGCGGCGACCGCCACCAGCGCGAACACCGCCAGCGCGACCAGCAGTTCGATCAAGGTAAAGCCTGCGCTGCCACAACTGCCCGCTGCGCTGCGAGGTGCACGCATCATTCGGCGCTCCGCAAGACGCTGAGGCTGGCGATTTCCTGCGCCTGCGCTGCGGCGCGCACCTGCACCTGGATGCGCACGATGCCGGTACTGCCGGCTGGCATCGACGTACGCCGCCAGTCCCAGCTGCGTCCGCCCAGCATTTCCTGCCCGTTCGCCGGCGCCACTGCTGCGGCGGTGGGCGCCAGCATCGCGTCGATCGCCTGATTCTCCGCAACCACCGCAGCCAGGGCGCGCTCTTCCAGCACCACCGCGGTACGCGTACTTTCGCCGGACAGGTTCAGCAGGCCAACCACGGCCATGCCGAAGATCGCCAGCGCGACCATCAGTTCGAGCAGCGAAAACCCGGCGCAGGCATGGGGATTACTGCAGGGGCGCATCGACCCGTACCACGCCGGCGGCGTCCACCACCACCTGCAGCTGCCGCTGGCCGTCGGCCAGCGCGATGCGTTGCGGCGTGGCCGCACCGGTGGGATCGAAGCGCACGCTCAACTGCGTCCCGCCCACCGGAAACTGCGTCTGCACGCCGGCAGGCCAGCGCATCGCGGCGAACGGTTTTTCATCCAGCGGCACCCAGCGTTGCTGCGCCTGGCGGCGGAACCTGTAGCCACCTGCATCCACGGTCACCTCGACCATGCGCAGGCTCAGGATGGCTTCGTCGCGTGCATGCAGCAAGGCACTGGCCAATGCATCGGCCTGGTCGTGCAGGTCGCGCCGCGTATCCGGCAAGGTCAGCACCACCAGCGTACTGGCCAGTGCGGTGATCACCAGGACGGCGAGCAGTTCGAGCAGGGTGAAGCCGCGCGCCTGCGCTCGCGACGCACATGCCCGTGCTTGCCTTGCCATGGCCGTTTGCGCGAGCACTGTTGCGACTCAGCGCCAGTTGCCGATATCGGCATTGTCGGCGTCGCCGCCTTCGGCACCATCGGCACCGAACGAGTAGACGTCGAAGCCACCACTGCGGCCCGGGCGGCGGTATTGATACGCATGGCCCCACGGATCTTCCGGCAGGCGGCGGATGTAGCCGCCCTGGCGATAGCGCTCGGGCCGGGTCAATCCGCTCGGCGCATTGAGCAAGGCCTGCAGGCCCTGTTCGGTGCTCGGGTAGCTGAGGTTGTCCAGGCGATAGGTCTCCAGCGCCTGCTCCAGCACCGCCACGTCGGCACGCGCCTTCTCGACCATGGCGCGGTCCTGGCTGGGCATCACGTTGATCATCACCACCGTGGCCAGCAGGCCGATGATGACGATGACCACCATCAACTCGACCAGGGTGAAGCCGCGCATTCGCGCTTGCGAGGACAGCGAGCAAGAACGTTGGCGGTGACGGATGGACTGCATGAGGATCTCCAGGGATAGGCGGCCGCGCTCAACCAAGCGCGAGGGTGTTGAATTGCAGGATGGGCAGCAGGATCGACAGCACGATCACCGCCACCACCCCGCCGAGCAGCACGATGATGGCCGGCTCCAGCAGGCTCATCGCCGCGGTGGTGAACGACTCGAACTCGCGCTCCAGATAATCGGCGGCGCGCTCCAGCATCGGCGCCAGGCGCCCGCTGTTTTCGCCGCTGGAGGCCATGTACAGCAGCGTCGGTGGAAACACGCCGGCGCGCTTCATCGCCGCGGCCAGGCTGCCGCCCTCGCGGATTGCCGTGACCATGTTGTCGGTGGCCAGCCGCAAGGCGCGGTTGTCGACGGTGCGCGCGGCGATCATCAACCCTTCCATCAGCGGCAGCCCGCTGTTGACCATGATCGCCAGCGTGCGCGCCATGCGTGCGGCGTGCAGGTCGCGGATCAACCGGCCGAGCAAGGGCGCGCGCAGCACCGCACGGTCGGCCGCCAGGCGTACCTCCGGGCGCTTGAGCAGGCGCAGCGCTGCGATCACCGCAATGACCAGTGCCACCAGCAACGGAATGCCTGCATGCAGCAGGAAATTCGACACGCCGATCACCGCGCGCGTCAGCCATGGCAACGCGCGGCCCATCGAATCGAACTGGTCCACCACCTTGGGCACCACGAAGGTCATCAGCACGATGACCACCGCACCGGCAGTCAGGGCCAAGGCCGCCGGATACACCAACGCAGACTGCAGCTTGCTGCGCACCTGCGCCTGCCGCTCCAGCAGGTCGGCCAGGCGCTCCAGCACCTGCGGCAGCGCCCCGGCACTCTCGCCTGCGGCCACCATCGCGCGGTACAGCGGCGGAAACGCAGTGCCCTGGCGCGCCATCGCATCGGACAGGCGGAAGCCCTCGACCACCAGCCCGTGCGTCTGGCCGGTGACCCGGCGCACGCCGCGCCGTTCGGATTGCGTGCCGATGGTGCGCAGCGCTTCTTCCAGCGGCGCGGTTTCCACCAGCGTGGCGAGTTGCCGGGTGAACAGCACCAGATCCTTGCCACTGAAACGCGCCGGACGCACGCTGCTGGCCGCCACCGCCGCCTCCACGCGTACCGGCACCCACTGCCGCTGCTCCAGTTGCGCACGCGCAGCCTGTACCGTGTCCGCGCTGATCACGCCCTGACGGCTGTGCCCATGCAGGTCGAGCACGGTGTAGTCAAACCGCGGCATGCGCATCGTCCTGCTGGCGGGTCACCCGCAGCGCTTCTTCCAGCGTGGTGAGGCCTTGCAGCACAGCGGCGCGCGCGGCATCGCTCAGGCGCGCTGCGCGTGCGAAGGCCGCTGCAGCCAGGGCATCCTCGTCGGCGTTGTCGCCGATCAGGCGGCGCATCGCATCGTCCACCGCGATGGCTTCGTAGATGCCCACGCGCCCGGCATAACCGCTGTGGCGGCAGGCCGCGCAGCCCACGGCGGCGTAGATGGTTGCATCGTCGGGCGCCTGCAACATCTGCCGCGTGCTGGCATCCAGCGGGCGCGGTGCGCGGCACTGCGTGCACAGGCGACGGACCAGGCGCTGCGCCAGAATCAGCCGCAGGCTCGACGCGAGCAGGAACGGTTCGATGCCCATGTCGCGCAGCCGCGTGACTGCGCCCACCGCATCGTTGGTGTGCACGGTGGACAGCACCAGGTGGCCGGTGAGGCTGGCCTGCACGGCGATCTGCGCGGTCTCGGCGTCGCGGATTTCGCCGATCATCACCACGTCCGGATCCTGGCGCAGGATGGCGCGCAAGCCGGCCGCGAAGGTCATGCCGACACGTGCATTGACCTGGGTCTGGCCGACGCCGTCGATGGCGTATTCCACCGGGTCCTCCACCGTGAGGATGTTGCGCGAGCCATCGTTGAGCAGGCTCAGCGCCGCATACAGCGTGGTGGTCTTGCCCGAGCCGGTCGGCCCGGTCACCAGCACGATGCCGTTGGGCACCTGCAGGGCGCGCTGCACGGTGTGCATCACCGCTGGTGGCATGCCCAACTGGGCCAGCGACAAGGTGCCCTGCTCCTTGTCCAGGATGCGCAGCACCACCCGCTCGCTGCTGCGCGTCGGCAGCGTGGACACGCGCACGTCCAGCGCCTTGGCGCCCATCACCAGCGACACGCGGCCATCCTGCGGGATGCGTTTTTCGGCGATATCCAGCCGCGCCATCACCTTGACCCGCGACACCAGCAACGGCGCGATGCGTCCGGGCAAGGTGGCCGCCTCGCGCATCACCCCATCCACGCGCAGGCGTACGCGCAGCCGCGATTCGTAGGATTCCAGATGTACGTCCGAGGCCCCCAGGCGCGCGGCCTCGGCGATGATGCCGTTGATCAGGCGGATGATCGGCGCATCGTCCTGGCTGTCGAGCAGATCGGCGGTAGGGATGTCGTCGATCAACGAATCCAGGCTGCCGTGCAGGTCCAACGCCTCGACCTGCACGCCCTGCTCCATGCCGGCATCGGCGTAGATCTCCGACACATGCCGGTCGAACACCGACGGCGCCAGCTTGCGCACCTGCAACGGCATGCCCAGCGCACGCCGCAGCTCGATCAGCGCCTGCACGTCGCCGCCTTCGCGCAGGCCGATCTGCGCGACGCTGTCGCTGCCCAGCAGCACCACGCCGTGGCGCTTGGCAAACGCGTAGGAAATGCTGACGCGCGCGGTGTTCATGGCATCAGCGCTGCGCGGGACGCGCGCCAGGCGCCGGCGTTGTTGCCGGTGCCGGCACGGCCGACGATGGGGCGGCCGGCAGCTGCGGCGGCTGCGCGCGCAGGTAGTCGCGCACCAACGCATCGAGCGCGGCTTCCGGGTCGCCATCGGCCAACTGGCGATCGCGCAAATAGGTGTAGCGCGGCGCGGTCATGCGCTGCGCATCGGCCGCGTCGCGGATGATGGTCGGGCGGATGAACACCATCAGATTGGTCTTGTCGCGATTGCGCGACTTGTGCCGGAACAGCGCGCCCAGCCCGGGTACATCGCCCAGCAGCGGCACCTTCTCCACGGTCTGCCGGTCGTTCTGGTCGAGCAGGCCGCCGAGCGCGACGATGGCGCCGTTTTCCACCACCACGCGGGTTTCGATCTGGCGCTTGTTGAACACCAGCTCCGACGACTGCGCGCTGACCGGCCCGGCAATCGCCGAGACTTCCTGCTTGATCGCCAGGGTGATGCCGCCGGCGGTATTGATCTGCGGGCGCACTTCCAGCTCCACGCCCACGTCCTGGCGCTGGATGGTGCGGAACGGGTTGTCGTTGGCCGCGCCCAGCACTTCACCGGTGGTGATCGGCACTTCCTGCCCGACCAGGATGCGCGCCTGCTCGTTGTCCAGGGTCATGATCGACGGGGTCGACAACAGGTTGGAGCCGGTGTCGCTCTTGACCGCATCGATGATCATGCCGAACACCGCATCGTTGCTCTGGCCGGCCAGCCCGATCAGGCCGCCGCTCAGGCCCAGCAGCGATTGCGCGGCCACATTGCGCGCCTGTTCCAGCACCGAATCGTCGTCGCCGTTGTTGCTGCGCGTGCCGGCCGCCGCTGCGGCCAATGGCACGATGCCCGGCGAGGCGCCGCTGTACTGCGTGACGATCAACGGCACCGTGCCATTGCGCCCGGCCAACAACAGCTGCACGCCCAGACGCTTGGCGGCGGTGTCGGAGATTTCCACCACGATCGCTTCGACCAGCACCTGCTCGCGATGCACGTCCAGCTGACGGATCACATCCATCAAGGCACGCTGGGTTTCCGGGTCGGCATTGATGATCAAGGCGTTGGAGCCGGGGTAGCGCACGATCACCGGGCGCTTGCCGGCGGCCGGTGTGATCACCTGCGTCTGTGCAGCGCCCGTAGCGCCGGCGGCCACATCCACCGCGCTGGAGCGCGTGTCCTGCCCGGGCTGTGCCTCGTTGCCCGGCGTCTGCCCGACCAGCTGCTGCAACACCGGCAGCAATTGCTCGGCGCTGGCGTGCTGCAGCCGCACCACGCTGACATCGCCGCGACGTTCGGCACGCCCGTCCAGATCCACCGCGGTGCGCACCACCCGCTGCACCAGCGCCGGGTCGCCGCGCACGATCAGCGAATTGCTGCTTTCCACCGGCAGCACCGACAGCACGTTGCTGCGCTCGCCCCCCTGCCCGAACAGCGAGGTCAGCGTGCGCGCCAGTTCCTGCGCGGAGCTATTGCGCAAGCTCACCGTGTCGATCGCCGCGCGATCGGTGTCGATCTGCGCGACCAGGCCGCGCACCCGGCGCAGGTTGTCGGCATAGTCGGCAATCAACAGGCTGTTGCCCTGCGGCATCGCCATGATCACGCCGCCGCGCCCGATCAAGGGCTTGAGGATCTCCGCGGCGCTGCGCGCGTCCACACGTTGCAGGGTGAACACCTGCGTGGCAAATCCCAGGTTGCCGTTGGCGGCGCTGGCCGGCTGCTGTGCAGCGGTATCGTCGGGAATGATGCGGTAGGTCGACGGCCCGCTGGACACCGCGATCAAGCCATTGGCACGCAAGACCGCCAGCAGCATGCCGAGCAGATCCTGTTCCGACATCGCCTGCGCACGCGCCACGTTGACCGTGCCCTGCACGCGCGTGTCCACGATGAAGGTGATGCCGGTAGCACGCGACACATCCTGGATGAAGGCGCGCAGGTCCACATCCTGCAGGCGCACGGCCGGCGCATCGGCGGCATGCAGCGACAGCATCGGCACCGCCGGCAGGGCGAGCAACAACGTGGCCGAAAACAGCCATCTGGGGCGGGCAGCAGTCATTGCGGGTGCTTCAAGGTCATGGTGTGGGTCTGGCCGTCGCGGCGGTAGGTCAGCGTGGCCGCCTGGCCATCGCGCAGTTCGTCCTGCAGCTCGCGCAGGTGTTCGGCATCGAGCGTGCGGCCATTGAGTTGGGTGAGCACATCGCCCGGCGCCAGGCCGGCCTGGCGCAGCAGCGCACCATCGCCGCGCGGCATCACGGTGAAGCCGCTGCCGTCTTCGCTTGCACGCAGCCCGGCGGTGGTGAGCAGTTGTTGCGGATCGACGGCCGCCGCCGTGGCCGTGCCAGCCGCAGTGCCGACATTCGACGTCACCGCAGGTGCGCCGCCCGCTGCTGCGGGCGCGGCCGTTGCCGGCGATGTAGCTGCCGCAGACGCGGTGGATTCCACCAAGGCCAGACGTCGCACGCCGCTACCGGTACGCAGCAGCACGTGATCGCTCGCGATCGCCTGCACCGTCACGCCAGGCACCACGCCATCGCCGATGCGATACGCCCCCTGCCTGCCGTCGCCGCTGCTCAGGAACGCAGCCGCTTGCGCGCCACCCGCGCGTACGCCATGCAACACGATGCCGTCGCTATTCGCCTCCGCAACGCTGCGATAGAACACATCGCGGCGCAGTGCCGGCAATTCAGCCTGTGCAGGCGTGGCGACCTGAGTGGTGCCCAACGGCCCGATCGGGGCGATCACCAACCACATCACGCGCGCGCACTGCAACGCGAGCAAGGCCAGCAGCACGCAGGCCAGTGCGCTGCGGCCGCGCGCCGACATCAGGGGTTTCAAGGAGGGCAAAGCGCGCTGCAAAGCGGACATCCGTCTCAGGATTGCGGTCGGATGACAGAATGCGGCAGCAATGTGTCAGTTCGAAGAAAGTGATGACACAGGCCGACACACGGCGACACGGACCCAGATGCAAACGCCCGCCATGCGAGGCACAGCGGGCGTCGGATCAGAAGCGCGCTGTCACACTCAGGTCATACGTCACGCCGGGCTGGTACTCGTACAGGTCCACCCGATTGCTGCCCAGGCTCTGATATTCCTGGTACTTGGTCTTGAGCAGGTTGCGTGCGGCGAAGTTCAACGACAGCGTATTGCCCGACCATACCAGGCCCTTCTTGATCACCAGATCCAGCGAGGTGCCGGGTTTGTCGATGTAATCCGGTTGCCCCGGCCGGCCACGCGCGGACACCCGCTCACCGACATAATTGGCGATCAAGGTGGCCTGGCTGTGGGTGCTCTCGCTTTCCACACCGATCTGCAGGTTGGCGATGTCATCGGATTGCCCCTGCAAGGCCGAGCCATCGCGGATGAACAAGGTCGCCTGCACGGGTGCAGTGAAGCCGAACGGCTGCACGGTGTCGCCATCGCTGGCACTCACCTCCGACTTGGTGCGCGTGTAGTTGCCGGACACGAACACCCGCTTGTCGCCCCACCAGTCGGCCGCGATCGGCAGGTCCAGATATTTCTTGGCCTCCAGTTCGATGCCGTACAAGGCGGCCTCGGGCGCATTGATGAAGCTCTGCACGATGCCGCCGCCGGGCGCATCGTTGACGATGGCTTCGATCGGCTTGTCGATGCTCTTGTAGAACGCGCCGACGGTGAAATACTCGCCCGGCTCGAAGAACCACTCGTACCGCGCATCCAGGTTGACCAGCTCGCTATCGACCAGGAACGGGTTGCCGAAGAACTGGCGGTCGATGTCCGGGTCCAGATACTGCTGCGGCGCCATCTCGCGGAACTGCGGGCGCGCGATGGTCTTGGACGCACCAAAGCGCAGCTGCTGGTTCTCGGCAAAATTCCAGGTCACCGTGGCCGATGGCAGCGCGTAGCTGTTCTCCAGCGGTGCCACGCTGTCCTGGCGCACGCCAGTGAAGATGTCGTACGGATGCACCGCCTGGGTGGCGTCTTCGTAGCGCACACCGACGGTGGCGCGCAGGGTCGGCACGATCTCGCCCTCGGCCTGCAGATACGCCGCCTTGACCTTCAGGGTCGCATCGTACGCGGCCGCACCGAAGCTGCCGGTGGTCTCGCGCAGGCGCAGCAGATCGTTGCTGAGGTTGTAATCGGAGATCAGGTAATCCACACGCTGGAACTGATTGTAGAACGGCAGCGGGCCGTCCAGCGCCAGGAAGCGGAACTCGCGGCTCCACGCGCTGCGATCGTTGTCCAGATAGGCCAGACCGCCCTTGACGGTGAAGTCGTGCTCGATCGGCAAACGCCAGGTCACATCCACCCCGCCGCTGGCCACCTTGTCGTCGACCTTGCTGAAGCGGGTGTAGTTCTGCACGCGCGAGGCATCATGCGCCCAGTAGCCATCGAGCAACTCGTAGCGAATGCCGGTTTCGTACGGCACATCGCGGCTGGCATTGGCCACCGCTGCGCGCCATTCGATCTTGAGATCGTCGTACTCGCCGAACGCGTGCGTGCCGCGCAGCTGGTTGTTGATCAGCTGGCGCTCGTACCACTCGGTGTTGTCGTCACGCACATCGAAACCGGCCAGCTCATCGCGGCCGGCACGGCTGCGCGCCACTTTCAAAGCATCGTGCACATACAAGGTGGTCCAGCCGATGGTGTGGCGGCCGTACTCCCAGCCCAGCCCCAGCATGCCGTTGGTGCGCACGTTGTTGCGGGTGGTGGCGAAGTCGTAGTTGGAATTGAACTCGACCGTATCGCCGACAAAGATGCCGTCCTGCTGCTTGCCGGTGCGCGTGCGCCACTCGTTGTCGTAACTGGCCACCGCGATGATGCCCAGCTTGGCCTCGCCCACGTCCATGCTGTAACCGGCACTGCCGCCGACATTGACGTCCGGGGCGATGCTGTCCTTTTCCTGCAGCACATACAGGTTGGCGTCGTTCAAGCTGCGGCCGATACGGCGGATGTCCTCGCGCGAGAAACTGCCCAGATCCACGCGCCGGCCGCTCTGGATCGCATCGCGCAACGCGGCAGGCTGCTTGCGGGTGCCGTCGTCGTAGCCCCATTCGTCATCGCCGGAGCCGTAATAGGTCAGGCCTTTTTCGCCGGTGCTGACGCTGTTGACGCCGCCACCCACGGTCAGCGACAGGAACGGTTTGTCCGGCACCGCCATCGACTGCAGATCGATCACGCCACCGCCGAATTCGCCCGGATAATCGGCCGAATAGGTTTTCTGCACGGTCACGCTGGCCAGCACGTCGCTGGGGAACAGATCCAGCGGCACCACGCGCTGCATCGGCTCGGGGCTGGGCAACGGCGAGCCGTTGAACAATGCCGACGAATAACGCTCGCCCAGGCCGCGCACATACACATACTTGCCGCGCGACAGGCTCAGCCCGGTGACACGCGTCAGCGCTACCGCCGCGCTGCTGTCGCCGGTGCGCTCCATGTCCTCACGGGTGACGAACGATGCCACCTCCGAGGTCTGCAGCATCGGTTCGGGAATGTACTCGCCGCGCACCACGACCTGGTCGAGTTGCTTGGGCGCACTGGTGGCGGTGCTGCTGCCGCTGGCAGAGCCGGCATCGGTGGTGGTCGACTGCGCCAGCGCAGCGCCGGAAAACAGCAAGGTGGAAATGGAAAGAGACAGGCCCGTCCGCGAGAGACGGGCGACAGCGGAGGTTCGCATCGTGGGAGCCCTGGCAACTGAAAGATGAAGCTGGACGCATCGCAAGGCAGCCGCGTGGGCTGCCTTGCGATGCTGTGCCTCAGCAGGGACGATCGGCGGTCAGGCCGCAGGTCCAGCCCTGCCACCAGGTGTCGTTGGCATCGCGCACGCCACCGATGTAGTTCACCTGCTGGAAGAAGCTGCTCACCCCGTTCAAGCCCTGGAAGGCCGGCACGGCGCTTTCGTTGGCGCCATTGACGAAGGTGTTCTGCAACGTGGACACGCCGTTGGCGACGTTGTTGGTGCCGGCCGCGAACTGGGTGGCCGCACGCGCGTCGCTGCCGAAGGCCGTCGGGCAGGCGAAGAACACCGAGTTGAAGGTCCCGAGCGTGTCGGCATCGGCCAGGTTGAAGCACACCAGGCCATCACCGCTGCCACCGGCCGGACGCGTGACGACCGAGTTGTAGAACGCGGCCTGCGTGCCCTGGTTGAGCATGATCGCCGCACCGGCGCGCGCATTGCCCACGTAGGTGAAGTTGGCCACCTTCGGGCGCGAATACGGCTGACGGCGCAGGCTGCTCCACTCGTTCATGCGGTCGCCGCCACCGGCGCGCTGCACCACGATGCCGAACTGCAGGGCGCCGTTCCAGCCGGCATCGGTATCCAGCGAATCGTCGTCGGCGCCGGTGATCACGATGTGGCTGCCGTTGACGGTGCCACCGAACCATTCGATACCGTCGTCGGAGCTATTGTGGATCTGCACATGATCCAGGCGCGTGCCGCTGCCCACGCCGGCCAGGGTGATGCCCTGCAGCTCGTTGTTGGGCGAAATTTCGAAGCCCGAATACATCACCCGCAGGTAGCGCATGGAGCCGCTGTTGTCGGTGGCGCTGTTGCCGCCGTAGAACGCATTGGTACCTTCCACCTGCGCCTGGCATTCCGGCGTACCGGAGACCGTGGTGCCCGGGCAGTTGTTGATGGCCGCACGGCCCAGCACCACGATGCCGCCCCACAAGCCGATGGTGTTGGCGCTGACCTGGCCCTCCAGCGCCTGGCGCGCGGTGAACACGATCGGGGCGGTGGCGCTGCCTTCGGCAAAGATCTGCGAACCGCGATTGACCACGATGTAGTCGCTACCCGCCGAACCGAACAGGGTCACGCCCGGCTCGATGGTCAGGATGCCCTGCGTGCTGCCGGCGGCCGGTGCGATGGCGTTGCCGCCGCGGTCGGTGCCCACGTTGACGCGTCCGCTGATCGAATACGCCGTGCCCGCACGTGCCGGCACCACCAGGTTGCCGTTGATGGTGTCCGGCAGCTGGCAGGCGCGCAGCGTGTTGTTGGCGATGGTGCCGACGTTGGAGAAACCGGTCGGGCAATCGGCGGCCGGGCCGGTCGGTGCCGGAGCGGGCGTGGGTGCAGGCGTGGGCGCCGGGGTCGGTGCGGGAGCCGGCGTCGGTGCCGGCGGAAATGCGCCCTCGCCGGGCGAGGCGACACGATCGGCACCACCACCGCAGGCCGACAAGGCCAGCGCGGTACCAAAGGTCATGAGAAGTGTCTTGCTGCTATTGCGAACGGACATGCGGCTGATCTCCAGGTCAAGGAAGGTCCGGTATGAAGAGGAGTCGTCAAGAATTGGTTGCGTTCCGCTCACTGCAGTGGCGAGCACGTTCAAGATCCCCGTCACTTTTATAGGGGCTGTCTGTTTCATTTGTCTTACGACGACACAATTGACACATGCCTGCCACACATTGACATGCACTGTAGGAGGATGACTCCGCCTCCCATCCCCGCTGCCCTGGGCGACTGGATCATTGCGCAGGCAATGGCCGGCCAGCCGCCCGAACAAGCGCTACAGCCGCTCCTGGATCAGGGCTGGAACGAACAGGACGCCATCGACGCAGTCGAGGCCCTGCTGCGCGACCACATCCACCAGCACGCGCAGACCCATGGCCTGCCGGTGCCGGTGCGCGTGCCGGCAGTGCTGCAGGACAACGATGCCTCGTTGCTGGACCTGGGCGATCGCCAAGTACGCGTGCTGGTCAGCCTGTTGCTGCCGCGCGTGGTGGTGCTGGGCGATTTCCTGTCCGATGCCGAATGCGAGGCATTGATCGCACTGGCGCAGCCACGCCTGGCGCGTTCGCGCACGGTGGACAACGACAACGGCGCGCAGATCGTGCATGCCGCACGCACCAGCCACAGCATGTGCCTGCGGCTGGGGCAGGATGCGCTGTGCCAACGCATCGAAGCACGCATCGCCCGCCTGCTCGACTGGCCCGTGGACCACGGCGAGGGACTGCAGGTGTTGCGCTATGCCACCGGCGCCGAGTATCAACCGCACTACGATTACTTCGACCCCGCGGCCGCCGGCACGCCGGTGTTGCTGCAGGCCGGCGGCCAACGCGTCGCATCGCTGGTGATGTATCTCAACACGCCGGAACGCGGCGGCGCCACGCGCTTTCCCGATGCGCACCTGGACGTTGCCGCCGTCAAAGGCAATGCGGTGTTCTTCAGCTACGACCGCCCGCATCCAATGACACGCAGCCTGCATGCCGGCGCACCGGTCCTGGCCGGCGAAAAATGGGTGGCGACCAAGTGGTTACGCGAACGCGCGGTACGCATGCCCGGCTAACGCTCCGCAGAACACCGGCACCAGCGGCCGGCACGTACCGCCGCGACCAGCCCCCCTGCCGCCTGCCACCCAAGCCTGTTGCGCCGGGCCAGCTACGCCTGGTCACCGGAGCTGCTGCCGGCCTCCAATCCTGCTGACCGCAGCCACCGCTGAGCGCGGTGCGAAGCGCGCTGGCTGCCGCGATCCCGCCCCCGGCAGCGCACGCGCACCGCGAGCACCCTGCAGCTCGGATCGAAGATTTGTCATTTATGTTATAATATTGCAAAAGATGCCACATTCGGTTTCCCACTTCGCATTGGTGCTGTCCGATCCATGAAGATCCACATTCTCGCGGCGGCCGTCGGCGCCGTTCTGCTGCTCCCTGAGGCACGCGCACAGTCGTCCGATTCGGCGCTGACGCTCGGCAAGGTCGATGTCCACCAGCATGGCGAAGGCCAACTCACCGCGCATCAGGTACTGACCTCGGTGGACGTGCTGGGGGCCGATCAGATCGAGGACAAGAACGTGTCCTATAGCTGGGAGCTGCTCGGGCAGATGCCCGGCATCCAGCTCACCGAAACCCGGCAAGGCGCCGAATCGGGCAAGGTCAGCTTTCGCGCCTTCAACGGCGAGGGTTACCTCAATGCGATCAAGACGCTGATCGACGGCATCCCCAGCAACGTCAACAGTGGCAACCAGCGCTTCATCGACATGCTGTTCCCGCTGGAAATCAATTACATCGAAGTGGTGCGCGGCACCAATGATCCGCGCTACGGCCTGCACAATATCGGCGGCAACATCAATTTCGGCACGCGCCAGGGCGGCAGTTACACCGACGCGCGCCTGACCTACGGCAGCTTCAACACCCGCGATGCGCAGCTGGCCGTGGGACGCGAACGCGACGGGGTTGCGCAGAACTATTTCGTCGGCGTGCAGGCCTCCGATGGCTACCGCGACCACGACACCTCCAGCAAGTATTCGTTGGGCGGCAAGTGGTTCTACGGCAACCTCGACGACGGCATGCGCATTGGCCTGACCGCACGCGTCTATCACAACCAGGCCGACGAACCCGGCTTCATGACCGCAGCGGAAATGCAGGCAGACCGTCGCAGTTCGGACCTGCGCAACCGC
The DNA here is from genome assembly GCF_056725185.1 of Xanthomonas sp. NCPPB 3218. Taxonomy (NCBI): domain Bacteria; kingdom Pseudomonadati; phylum Pseudomonadota; class Gammaproteobacteria; order Lysobacterales; family Lysobacteraceae; genus Xanthomonas; species Xanthomonas sp. NCPPB 3218. The sequence continues at coordinate 868,339 of NZ_CM161516.1, read as the reverse complement.
AACGACGGCGACGACCGCGACATGCGCCAGTTCGGCGTCCATCTGGATCTAAAGCTGGCAGACGGGCTGTTTTTCGGCACCAAGCTTTACTCCAACCGCTATCACGACGACCGCCGGGTGACCTTCAGCGACCTGCCCACCGGCAATGCGCCACGCCAGCGCCGCATCTGGGACGAGACCCAGGTCGGCATGCTCAACACGCTGACCTGGCGCAGCAGCGACACGCTCACCCTGGAAGGCGGCATCAACTACGAGCATCAGGACAACGCCTACCGACGCGAGCGTTTCAGCTATGCCGAGCCCACCGATTTCGATGCCACGCCGGCACGCATCCAGAACGACGACCGCCATACCTTCGACAACTGGGGTGCCTACGTGCAGGCGATCTATCAGCCGACCGAGGCGCTGAAGATCGTGCCGGCCTACCGTGTGGACCGCTTCGACGGCGACACCCGACTGCCCGGCGGCGTTCGCGCGCCGCTGCAGCGCTATGGCACCATCGAGCAGCCCAAACTGAGCCTGGTCTACGCCTTTACCCCGACCACCAACGTCTATGCCAACTGGGGCCGCAGCTTCCAGGTGCTGACCGGGTCCACGGCGCCGGCTTACCTCACCGCCGGGCAGGCGGACGTCCGCCCGTCCACCAATACCGGCGTGGAGCTGGGCATGAAATTCAGCCCGTTCCAGGGCGGCCAGGCGCGCATTGCGGTGTGGCAACAGGATGCGGCCAACGAAGTCTCCAACATGCCCGCCACCGGCACCACTGTCACCCTGGGCAAGACACGCAGGCGTGGGGTGGATGCGCAGATCAATGCGCAGCTGGGCGACAGGTGGACGCTATGGGCATCGCACGCGTACCAGGAGGCAAAGATCGAACGCGACGACCGCGATGCCAGCGTGTCGCTGGTCGGCCGCGAAGTGGCCGCAACGCCGCGTTACATCAGCAACGTCGGCGTCGAGTACCGCCCGACCGCTGCGCTGCGCTTGGGAATGCAGGGCCGCGCGCAAGGCGACTACTATCTGGAGGAGCGCAACCTGGCCGGCAAATACGGCGGCTTCGCCACCCTGGATCTCACCGCCAGATACACCATCACTCCCGCCTGGAGCGTGGATCTGCAGGTCCGCAATGCCACCGGCCGCGAGTATGCCTACGTGTGGTACGACAGCTTCTTCTGGACGCAGGCGCAGCCGATGTTTTCGCCAGCGGCAGGGCGCCAGCTCTATCTTGGCCTGAACATGAAGCTGTAACCCGCGCATCCACAGGCTGCGATCGACGTCTCATCCGATGATGTACGCGTGGCTGCTACCCGATGCAGCCATGCGCCGGATCCGGGACTCCACACACTGCAGGCAGCTGCCACGACATCCCGCTACCCGCTGCCGATGCGTCAATGCGTCAATGCGTCATCGCAAGTACACCGCCCGATAACGGCAGTGCCTGGCGCACACGCGCATTCGTACACGCATGCGCGCACGCAACTCAACCCCGCGCGAACAGGCGCTGGTCGATCCGCAACATCACAAGACACAACGGCGTCCACGCCAGGCACAGGCCTGCAGCAATGCCCAGCGTGTCGGCCAGCGCATCGTATGGGTCGGCGCTTCGGTTGGTGGTCAGTGCGCCTTGCGCGATCTCGATGCCAACGCCTAAAGCCACCAGACCGATGGCCGCACCAAGCTGCGCGCGGCGCGTGGCAAACAACTGCACCGCGCCCCAGCACAACAGCGCGAAGGTCAAAAAGTGCTCGGCCTTGTCGCTGTTATCCGGCAGCTCCGGAATCTCCGGCGGCGGCCCCAGGCAGACCGCGATCACCACCACGATCGCAGCGATCCACAACCCCACCCACAACCGCGGCCGATGAAACGGGCGCAGCGTCTGCGTCACAGCCGCCACGTGAGATCGCCCGCCAGGAATGCCGGCGCAAAATCGACGTCGCGCGCAAAACCCATCACCTGGAAGCGCTCACCCATTTCGCTGGGCAAGGTCAGCCGCTTGATTTGCTCGCGCAGCCGCATGCGCCCTACTTCGTCGGTGCGCGTGTCGGCCTGCGCCAACAACGCATCCAGGCCATTGCCGAGCAGAAAACTCGCCTGCGTGCAGTAGCCGGCCAATTCGAAACCGGCTCCGGTGCCGGCCTCCGCCAACGCGGTGAAGTCCACCGACGCAGTCAGATCCTGCAGGCCCGGCCAGCGATACAAATCCTCATGCATACGATGGCGATAGAACGCGCGCAGGGTGCCGTCTTCGCGCTGCGCACGATAGAACTCGCCACGCGGGTAACCGTAATCGACGAACAACATCGCGCCGCGCTTCAGACCGCCAGCCACCGCCTGGATCCAGTAAGGCAACTGCGGCAGCAGCTCGGAGCGATAACCATCGGCGAAGGGCTGCTCCAGATAACGTTCCAGATGCCGCACTGCCGCGCCCAGCAAGGCATCGGCCGGCTGCTCGCCGCGCGCGAATTGCTGCTGCGCATCCAGCACCACGGTTTCTTCATACACCTCGCCGTCGCGCAGCGTGAAGCGCGGCGTGGGCAATGCGTCGATCACTTCGTTGGCGAACAGCACCCCGTCCCAATCGTCCGGGAACGGCCCGTCCAGCCACTCCACCAGATCGAACACCGGCGGGATCAGGCTGCGTCCCAACCGCTCGCGCTGACGCTCGCGCAGGTCGGCACTGGGCTCCAGGATCGCGTAACGCTCCGGCAGCGCATCCAGCTCGAGCAGGCGCTTGAGCGTGACTTCGGCAAATGCACCGCTGCCGCCGCCCACTTCCAGCACGCGCGCCTGCGGCCCGAGCTGCTGCAGCACCGGTGCCAGCGCACCGGACACGGTGGCCGCGAACAACGGCCCCAGCTCCGGTGCGGTGACGAAATCGCCAGCCTCGCCGAACTTGCTGGAGCCGGCGCTGTAATAGCCCAGACCCGGCGCGTACAACGCCAGCTCCATGAAACGCGAGAACGGAATCGCACCACCGGCGGCGGCGATCTCGGCGCGCAGATGCGCGGCCAGCCGGTCGCTATGCGCCAGGGCGTCCGGATCGGGAGTAGGAAGGTCGGCGTGCATGCGGGCACCGGTTGCGGGGACAATGCACAGGATAGCCGAGCCCTTTGCAACGCCGAGCGAGTGCGCCATGACAGACAGTTCCAAGGTGGTGTTGATCACCGGTGCAGGTCGCCGGATTGGCGCGCAGATCGCCACCACGCTGCATGCGGCCGGCTACCGCGTTGCCCTGCATGCGCACCGCTCCGGCGCGGCGCTCGGCGCGCGCGTAGCGGAGCTCTGCGCCCTGCGCGCCGGCAGCGCGCAGGCCTTGCACGCCGACCTGCGCCTGCCGGAGGCACCGGCGCGGCTGGTCGCCGACTGCATCGCCGCGTTCGGCCGCCTGGATGGCGTGGTCAACAATGCCTCCGCGTTCTACCCCACCGCGCTCGGCGCAGCGACAGCCGCGCAATGGGACGAGCTGTTCGCAGTCAATGCACGCGCACCGTTCTTCATCGCCCAGGCTGCCGCCGCGCAGCTGCGCCAGCACCGCGGCGCCATCGTCAACATCACCGACCTGCACGCGCAGCAGCCGATGCGCAATCACCCGCTGTACGGCGCGTCCAAGAGTGCGCTGGAAATGCTGACCCGCTCGCTCGCGCTGGAGCTGGCACCGGAGGTGCGCGTCAACGCGGTCGCGCCCGGCGCGATCCTGTGGCCGGAGGAGGGCAAATCCGCAGCGGCCAGGCAGGCGCTGCTCGCACGCACGCCGCTGGCCCGCATCGGCACGCCCGAGGAAATCGCCGAGGCGGTGCGCTGGCTGCTGGACGACGCCGGCTTCGTCACCGGCCACACCCTGCATGTGGACGGTGGCCGCCAGCTCAGTTGAGCTGCAATGGCGCTAGCGCGCCACATCCAGCGCCGGGGCCGCGTCCAGCGCCACCGTCATGAACGCAATGCCGTGCTGCGGGTGCGCCTGCCACAGCGCGGCCAAGGTCTGCCCGCTGAGCGGATCGACAAAGTCGGGTGCGATATCGGCCAGCGGCTTCAATACGAAGGCATGCTTGAGCTCGGGCCGCGGGATGCGCAGATGACCGGGGCCTTCGATGATGCAATCGCCGAAGAACACCACATCCACGTCCAGCGTGCGGTCGCTGAAACGCGGGCCGCTGCGATCGCGGCCGTGCGCATCTTCCAGCGCATGCAGCCAATGATCCAGCGCAGCCAGGTCCATGTCCGTGTCCAGCGCCACGGCGTTGTTGACGAAGTCCGGCCCGTCGAAGCCCACCGCCGGCGTGCGGTACGCAGGCGAGACGGCAAGCTGGCCGAAGCGTGCGCGCAAGGCGTCGACGGCCAGGCGCAGGTAGTGGGTCGGCTGGACGTTGCTGCCGAGGCTGAGAAGCACGGTGGTCATGCGTTATTCGCGCATGCGGCCAGCGTGGGCGTCAACTGTTGCAATCGTCCCGCATCTGAGCCTGCCCGCCCGCAGCGCGCCAAACCCTGGCCTCAGGCCGCTTCCAGCGCATGCGCCACCGCGCGGAACACCCGGCGCATTTCCAGCGGTTTGCGCAGCACATGCACCGGGATGTCCGGCGGAAAATGCGAACGTTGCAGCGGCGCGCCGACATCCTCGAGCACGATCGCCGGGCCGTGGTAGCCCAGCTCCTGCATGCTCAACAACACGCTCACCGCCGAGAGCTGGATGATGTCGCTGTCGATGATCACCAGGTCCGGCATCGCGTGCTGCTGCACCAGTTGCAGCGCCGCCGCGCCATCGGTGGCCAGCTGCGGTTGATAGCCCTGGCTGGACAAGGCATTGCCCAGCAGCGACAGGCGCGTGGCCTCGCCATCCACCAGCAGGATGCGCTGCCCATGCCCCAACGCCAGCGGCGGCTCGGTGTCGGCAATCGTCACTGCGGCCGCACGCATCGGCACGATCATGTCGAACCGCGTGCCCTCGCCCAGGCGGCTGTCGACCACGATGCTGCCGCCGTAGCTTTCGACGATGCGCTTGCAGGAAATCAGCCCCAGGCCGGTGCCATCGGCCTTGGTGGTGAAGAACGGACTGAACAGGCGTGCGCGGGTATCCTCGTTCATGCCCACGCCGGTGTCGGCCACGCTCATGCGCACGCGCGTGCCGTCGTGGCGATCGGCCGACAGGGTCAGCATCCCGCCGCCCGGCATCGCCTGGATCGCATTCAGGCCCAGGTTGAGCAGGCATTGCTGCAACTCGGTGTAGTTGGCCTCGATGGTCAGATCCAGCGGAATCGTGTCCATCTGCAGGCGCACGCCGTCGGGCAGGCTGCTCTTGAGCAACATCTGCACCGCCTGGAACAGGCTGGCGATCGACACCTGCTCGCGCGGCTTGTTGGAGCCACGCACGAACGAGAGCATCGACTCGGCCATCTCGTGCCCGCGCCGGCCGCACTCGGCCACCACGTTGGCCAGCTGGCGCAGCTGCGGATCGTCGGTGCGTCCGGCCAGCAGGTCGGGCACGATCAGCAACGGCTGCAGGATGTTGCGCAGGTCGTGGCTCAACCCGGCCGCCAGCATTGCCAGGCTTTCCAGCCGTTGCGCGCGCATCAGCTCGCTCTCTACGCGCTGGCGTTCCAGGTCGGCGCGCGCCTCGCGGATCGCGCGGATCACCGCGCTCGGCAGGCGGGTCGGATTGTGCTTGATGATGTAGTCGTTGGCGCCGTCCTGCAGCGCCTTGACCGCGGTCTCCTCGCCCATGGTGCCGGAGACGAAAATGAAGGGCGTGGCGCCGCTCTGGCGCACCAGGCGCAGCGCCTGATGGCCGGAAAAACCGGGCATGCTCAGGTCCGACAGCACGATGTCCGGCTGGAATTCATCCAGTGCGGCACGCAGCGACGGCTCGCTGTCCACCCGCTCGAACGCCGCATCCAGCCCGGCATCGAGCAGCTGATCGGACAACAGCTCGGCGTCTTCCGGTGAATCTTCCACCAGAAGGATCTTCAGCTGCTCCAGTTTGCCCCCCTCTTGCAGCATGGGTCAGTCCAGCTCCGGTGCCTGATTGATGACCGCCCAGAAGGTGCCGAGCGTCTTGACTGCGTTGAAGAACTGATCCACGTCCACCGGCTTGACCACGTAGGCGTTCACGCCCAGGTCCCAGCTGCGGGCAAGATCGCTCTCCTCGCGCGAGGACGACAGGATCACCACCGGCAGGCGCTTGAGCGACTCCTCGCTGCGGATCTGCTTGAGCACTTCCAGCCCGTCCAGGCGCGGCATCTTGATGTCCAGCAGCAACACCGCCGGCAAGCCTTCCTCGCGATCGGCGAAGATGCCCCGACGCAACAGATAGTCCATGGTCTCCACGCCGTCCTCGACGTGCACGATGGGATTGGCCAGGCGGGCTTCGCGCAGCGCGTCGACGGCCATTTCCGCATCGGCCGGGCTGTCTTCTGCCAGAAGAATGGTACGGATGGCGGTCATACATTGAACTCTTGGTTGGGCGCTTCAAGCGCAGGAGGAAGCACAAAATAGAACGTGGCGCCTTCGTCGACCGCGCCTTCGGCCCAGACCCGGCCGCCGTGACGCGTCAGCACACGCCGCACGCTGGCCAGGCCGATACCGGTCCCGGGATATTCGCTGGCCTTGTGCAGGCGCTGGAACACGCCGAACAACTTGGCGCTGTATTCCATGTCGAAGCCGGCGCCATTGTCGCGCACGCTGAACTGGTGGCCGCCGTCGGCCATCGGCGTGTAGGTGACCTCGATCCTGGCCACCTCGCGCTTGGTGCTGTATTTCACCGCGTTGCCGAGCAGGTTCATCCACAGCTGGCGCATCATGTTCTCGTCGGCCACCAGCACCGGCAACGGCGCGATATGCCAGTCCACACGGTGGCCGGTGTTCTCGCTCTGCACGTTGGAATCCAGGATCGCGCGGGTTTCCGACACCAGCGACTGCATGTCCACCGCCTGCAACCGCAGCGCGCTGCGGCCCAGGCGCGAGTACACCAGCAGATCGTCGATCAGCGACGCCATGCGCCGCGCCGAGCTGCTGATCACTTCCATGTAGTGACGCGATTTCTCGTCCGCCGCATCGCCCAGGTGGCGCGCCAGCTTGTCGGAGAATCCGGCCACATGGCGCAGCGGCGCGCGCAGATCGTGCGAGACCGAATAGCTGAAGGCTTCCAGCTCGCGATTGACCTCCGACACCTGCTCCACCTTGCCTTCCATCTGCCGGTTGAGCTCCTGGATGCGCAGCTGCGAGGCCTTCTGCAGGCTGATGTCGCTGACCGTCATCAGCACCACGTCTTCGTCGCTGGTGTCCGGCAGCGGCATGCGCCGCGCGTTGATCAGCATGGTGCGCTGCACGCCATCGGCGGCGCGCTGCTCGTGTTCGTAGTCCCACAACTCGCGGCCGCGCAGCAACACGTCGGCCAGCCGCTGATGGATCTGCGCATCGCGCCAGACGCCATCGCCCACGTCCTCCAGCGGCATCGATTCGTTGCCGCGCTCGTCCAACCCGTACAACTCGGCAAACGCCGGGTTGTGCAGCAGGATGCGCTGGCCGGAATCCAGCAGCACGATCGGCTCGCGCACGGTCTGCAGCACCGACGACGCGCGGCCGTTGGCGCGCAGGTATTCCTGTTCGGCCGCCAGGCGGCGACGGATCTGCCGCTGCAGCAACCAGGTCACCGTGCCCAGCAGCAGCAACTGCACCACCAGCGTGCCCCAGCTCAACACCGCGTAATGCGTGCGTTCGGTGTCGGCGCGCGCACTGCGCAACTCCAGCAGCTTGCCCTCGGCGTCCTGCAACTCGTCGATCAGCACGCGGATCGGGTTGTTCAGGGTCATGTCGTTGATCAGCAGACGGATCTGCTCCGGCGCGGTGGTCACCGCAATCCGCTCGGCCAGCAACAGGCGCCGCTCGATGGTGCTCTGGATACGCCCCATCCGCACCTGCTGTGCGGGGTTGTCCTTGGTCAGCACGATCAGCCGCTGCACCGCCGCCAGCGACTCGCGCCGGCCGCGCCGCATGCGCTCCAGCAGGGCCGGGCGCTGCACGCCGTGCGAGCGCATCAAGGCCGCAGATTCGGTATCGCGCATCGCCGCTTCCAGGCGCTGGGCGGTCTCCTGCACCTCCTGGCTATGCGACACCCACACCGCGGCCTGGTTGGCGTTGTGCGCCATCTGCTGCAGCAGCAGCGACGGCACCACCACAATCAGAAACACGGCAACCGCCAGTAATGGCAGGCGCCAGCGATCCCATCTGTCTTCTTGGACCGTTGTCTGCATTGCTAGGTCTGTATCCGCTCGCTGCCAAGGCCCCGAAGGCAAGTCGGCATTGTCTCCGATCAGGCTCAGGATGAGATTAACGATTCAGCCTGATCACTCCCACGGCGACATAGCTGAATGGGCATATCATAAGTGCAGTAAACGTGAAAATGGCGCGAGCGCCCGGCCGCCCGTCGGCGTGCCCGTCTTGCGCGCAGGCAACAAAAAAGGCGCACCCCATGGAGTGCGCCTTGTGCTCGGTTCAGCCGCCTCGCCTCGGCTGGCCCGGCATTCGCTACCGCTGCAGTTACATCTTTGCAGCGACGACCTTCAGGCCGGTGGACTTGACGCTCTTGACGCCCTCGATGCCCTTGGCAACTGCCACGGCCTTGTCGTGCTCGGCCTTGGTGGCAACCGTGCCGGTCAGGGTGACGATGCCGTTCTTGGTCTCGACCTTGACGTCGGTGCCCGACACATTGTCGGTGGCCAGCAGATCGGCCTTCACCTTGGTGGTGATCCAGGTGTCGGTCACCGGCTTCTTGGATTCGTTCATGTTGTCGGCAGCGTGATCCTTGTGCGCGGCGTGCTCCTGCGGCGCAGCGAATGCCTGGGAGGCACCCAGCGTCAGACCGAGCGACAGCGCCAGAGCCAGCAACTTGCGTGCATGTGTGATGTTCTTCATCGGATGTACCCTCCTGTGAATGTGGCCGCAGTCTGCAGTGGCGCTCGTCGTGCACACGTGACTGCCGGATGCAGGGGTTGTGAACCCGGCGCACACGGGTGGGTGCAATACCATGGAGGCCTCCTCCGTCGTTGCGATGAACCGTTTTCAATGCCTAAACCGTTCAATCTGGCCGTCGTCGGCTATGGCTATGTCGGCCGCACTTTCCATGCCCCGCTGATCGCCGGCACCCCCGGTCTGGCCCTGCCCAGCGTGGTGTCGTCCAAGCCGCAGCAGGTGCAGGCCGACTTCCCCGATGTCGCCGTGCTGGCCGATCTGGAAACGGCATTGGCCGATCCGGCGCTGGACGCGGTGGTGCTGGCCACCCCCAACCAGACCCACGCACCGTTCGCGTTGCAGGCCCTGGCCGCCGGCAAGCATGTGCTGGTGGACAAGCCCTTTGCGTTGGACGCCGCACAGGCGCGCGAAGTGGTCGCTGCGGCGGCGGCGGCCGGGCGCGTCGTCAGCGTGTTCCAGAACCGGCGCTGGGATGCGGACTTCCTCACCGTGCGCCGGCTGATCGACGAAGGCCAGTTGGGCGAGGTGGTGGAATTCCATTCGCACTTCGACCGCTTCCGGCCGCAGGTGCGCGACCGCTGGCGCGAAAGCGACATCCCCGGCGCCGGTCTCTGGTACGACCTGGGACCGCATCTGCTCGATCAGGCGCTGCAGCTGTTCGGCACGCCACAGGCGATCGGCGCGGACCTGCAGCGCCAGCGCAACCAGGCGCGCAGCGACGACTATTTCCACGTCACCCTGCGTTACCCGCGGCTGCGCGTGATCCTGCACGCCGGCTCGCTGGTGGCCGACAGCGGCCTGCGCTTTGCCGTGCACGGCACCCGTGGCAGTTACCTCAAGCATGGGCTGGATACCCAGGAAGACCAGCTACGCGCCGGGCGCCGCCCCGGTACCGCCGGTTGGGGCGTGGACCCGCTTCCGGGCACGCTGACCCGCGTCGACGACGAAGGCCGCGTGCATACCCATCAACCCGACACCACGCCGGGCGACTACCGCCAGTGCTACGCCGCGTTTCGCGATGCCCTGGCCGGCGCCGGACCGGCACCGGTCAGCGCTGCCGACGCGGTGCAGGTGATGGAGCTGCTGGAGCTGGCACAACGCAGCGCCGCTTCGGGCCAGGTGCAATGGCTGGAAGGCGCGAACGCAGCTTCACGCGACTGATGCACGGCCGGGCACCGGTGCAGGCGCCCAGCCGATATTGGGCATCGGCAATGTCGCGCTCGCGTCTTGCGGTGCCACGCCCAGGCACTGCATCGATGCCGCACTGCCATCAGTCAGCGGACACGCCGGCAGTCGCCAGACACAGACGCGATGGAACAGACCTGCACTGCACTGCGCGCCATGCAGGCGCGCAGGAATCGGCGCGATCGCTCAGACGTCCTTGCTGCCGATCGTCGGCGCGGCTTCCGTGGTGGTCTTGACCGCATGACCACCGAACTGGTTGCGCATTGCGGCCAGCAGCTTGTCGGTGAACGAATCCTTGTCGCGCGAGCGCAGCCGCTCCATCAGCGACAAGGTGATGATCGGCGCCGACACTTCCAGGTCGATCGCCTCGGCCACCGTCCAGCGCCCTTCGCCCGAATCGGCCACGAACGGTGCGATACCGGCCATGGTCGGATTGTGCGCCAGCGCATCGGCGGTGAGATCCAGCAGCCACGAACGCACCACGCTGCCATCGCGCCAGATCTCGGCGACCTGGTGCAGGTCCAGCGCAAAGTCGCTCTTGTGCTGCATCAGCGCGAAGCCCTCGGCATAGGCCTGCATCATTCCGTACTCGATGCCGTTGTGGACCATCTTGGTGAAGTGGCCGGCGCCGCTCGGGCCGACGCGGCCCCAGCCCTTGTCCGCTGCCGGCGCCAGCGTGGCCAGGACCGGATGCAGCGTGGTCACCGCCGCTTCGTCGCCGCCGACCATCAGGCTGTAGCCTTCCTGCAGGCCCCAGACGCCGCCGCTGGTGCCGCAATCGACAAAGGCGATCCCACTGGCATGCAGCAGCGCGGCGCGGCGTTGCGAATCCTTGTAGTACGAATTGCCGCCATCGATGACGATGTCGCCGGCCTGCAACAGCGGCAGCAGCTGCGCCAGGGTGTCGTCGACGATCTTGCCCGCCGGCACCATCAACCACACCACGCGCGGGCTCGGCAGCGCGGACACCAGTGCGTCCAGCGCATCGGCGGTGACAATGCCCTTGGCCTGCGCACTGCTACGCGCACCTTCGCCAGGATCGTAGCCATGCACGCGGTGTCCGCCGTGCACCAGGCGCTCGGCCATGTTGGCGCCCATGCGGCCCAAACCCACCATACCCAGTTCCATAATCGCTCCTCATGATCTGATCAGTGCAGGGTGCCACGCCCGGCGTACGCTGGCGTGGCGGAATTCTCAATGGATTGTTCCGCCGCGGTGCCGGCGCCGCACTGTTGCAGCTGCCAGTCGATCCAACGCCAGTACAAGGTGCTGCGCAGATTGTGCAGGGTCAGGTCGATGGCATACGGCGTGCGCGGATTGCGATCGAGCAGGCGCGCCACGTGGTACCCGATCGGCTTGATGCCCTTGGGATGCACGTACACCAGAAAGCCCTGGTAGAACGGGTCATCCAGCAGGCCTTGCAGCGTTTGCAGGCGTGCCTGTTGCTGCGGGTCGAGCGTGGCACGCAGCGCGGCATCGCGCTCGTACAGCAACCGCTCGAAGCGACGCTTGCCCGGCCCGCGCAGCTCCCTGGCCAGCTCCCAGATCTGCCGGTTGCGCGCGTCGTAATGCGCAAAGCCGCCGTGCTGCGCCAGCGCCTGCGCCGCCGCATCGCTGACGTCCACCACCACGAAGTTTTCGGCCTGGTTGTGGATGTCGTCCAGAAACGACTTGTCAAACACATGCGCGATAAACCCCGGCGCGCCGACAAATGCCTGCCGCCCCAGCTGCGCGGTCCTGACCGCCTTGCCGTCGGCGAAGAACTCGCCGGCATGCGCACCCAGCAGGATGCTGTCGGTGTCGTGCAGGGTCAGAAATGTGCCGATCGACAACTCGCCCGAGGTGAACACCTGATCGAATCCGGCATCGCCATACAACTCGCGCTGGGTGGCCAGCTGGGCCACCTGCCGCCCCACTCCGCATTCGGAGCGCACCTGGCCGCGATAGAACGCATCCAGCGCCTGCGCATTGCTGCCGCGCGGTTGATAGCCGCGCCCGAAACTGCGAAAGCCGCTCCAGCCCTGCGAGGCCGCGCCACGCCAGCCGAATCCGATCCAGCCCAGCTGCAGCGCCGAAAACCGGTAGCCCGGGTTGTCCTGTAGCTGCGTGGTGGCACGCCGTGTGGCCGCACCGAGTTCGAACGCGTATGCGCATTGGGTGGCGCTGTCGTCCAGCAAGACCTTGAGCACGGCGCCGCGTTGCTGCGCGTTCCAGCTGGCCGGCAACGTCAGCTGCAGATCGCCAGCCGCACGCGCCTGCGCAAGCGAACCGCGCGTACATGGCTCGCCGCGCTGGATCACCGGCGCACCCACTGCGGCGCTGCGAATGCTCCAGCCCAGCTTCTGCAGCAAGGCATCCACACAGTCAACGGACGCCTTGCGTGCGGTCTCGCTCGGCGCGGCCGCGGCAGCCTGCAACAGCTGCACACCGAGCAGCGCCATCGCGCATAGACGCACGGAGAGGCGGCGGCGCGGTCGGTGCGGCGCGAATACTGATACTGACGCAGGCCGCATTACTCCCGTCCACCGCCGCGGGCGGGGCTTCTGGAATGCACTCATCGATACAAGGTGGTGTAGATCGGCAGCAAGCTGCTGCATCCTCAGACGTAGAAAGCCCCGGCAGGACCGGGGCTCGTAGGATTCACTGCATCAGGTTCAGCGGCGTTCGCAGACGCGCTCGACCTGACGGTTACCGTTGGCTTGCTGGCGGTTGCCCTGGATGGTGCGGCCCGCTGCGCCGCCGGCAACTGCACCGGCCACGGTTGCCAGCTTCTTGCCGTTGCCGCCACCAACCTGGTTGCCGAGCAGGCCACCAATGGCCGCGCCGGCAACTGTCCCGCCGATGCGATTGGGATCGGTCGAGTTCTTCTGCACTTCGACATTGCGGCAGCGCACGCGCGTGCCATCGCCGAACTTGCGGCCTTCATCTGCTTCGGTGTAACGCTGCTGGTACGAACGCGTTTGCGCCTGCGCCAGTGTGCTGGTTGCCATCAACGCGATCAGGGACATACCCACGAGGGAATTGCGCATCTTCATCGTCTGTCTCCATCTCGCCCCTTGGCGAGTCATGGCTGCACTTTCGCCACTTGGTCGAGAACGCGACGTGAAGCGTGCAACCGGCTATTCAGGCTCTGGAGCAGAGCCTGAATCGCTTCGTCACGGTTGGCTTGCTGGCTCGGTTTGCGGCAGCTTGGCTGGTGTCGGCGGTGGGTCCTGCGCCTCCACCGGCAATGGCGCCACCGGCGGCTGTGCGACAGGCGTTGCAGCAGGCTGCGGCGCAGCTGTAGTGGGCGTGGCCGGTGGAGTGGCTGCCTCGCTGGCCTGAGTGGCCGCAGGCACCGGAGCCGATGACATCGCATGCGGTGGCGGTAACAGAGCAACAGGTGCAGGTGCAGGCACCGCTTCGGTGACCTTGGGCAGGTACGAATTCAGACGGTCGAAGAAGCGTTTGTAGAAGGCCGCGTCCTGCACCGTGGTGCTGGACACGCGCACCAGCGAATCGCCGCTGCTGCCGACCGGCAACGACAACGAACCGAGCACGCCCACGCCGACGCTGGCCGAGGTCGAACTCTTCTTCAGCGCGTAACGGTCCTGCAATGCGCTGACGAACACCTGCGCCTTGCCGCCGTCCTGCGTGGCGCAGGAAATGCGCAGATTGAGTTGTTCGCTCTGGTCGGCTTCCTTGAGCTGGAAGTTCTTGCTGCCTTCCACCGCAGCGGCATCGGCACGCGTCACCGCATAGCCCTGGCTCAACAACACCCGGCGCGCGGCCTCGCAGGCCTGCGGCGAGGTGGAGGCCACACTGCGCGAGTAGGTGTCGTCGGAATTGAACGACTCACGCATCAGCATGGTGTCGCCCTTGCTGCCACCGCAACCAGCCAGGGTTGCCAGCGCGCCAAGCAGGGCACCGCGCGCAATCAGGGAAGAACAAGACATGGAGACATTCCGGCATCCAAAACCGGCACAGAGCATAGCCGCAACCGGTGTGCGCGCGGCGTCGCGTGGCCGATCAGGGCAACGGCGGTTCATCCGCTGGCAGTTGCAGGTCCAGCTGCAGGCGGCTGCCGTCTGCGCCGATGCGCTCGGCGCGCAAATAGTGGTGCGCACGCACCGCCGCCAGCGCGACCGGCGCCCGGCATGGCTCGCCCCACAGGCTCAAGGCGAATCCCTGCGCCTGCAGCCAGGCGGTGAGGCGGTCCCAGAGCGGCTGCTCGGCCTGCAGGATCAGGTCCAGATCCGCCGGCCCCTCCGGCACCGACTCGGGCGCCTGCAGCCAGCGTGCGTAGCTGCCGTGCACCTCCACCGGCAGGCCGTCTGCGCGTAGCGCCTGCAGCAGCAGCGCTGCCTGCTGCAGGTCCAGCCGCGCACGGCAGTGCTGGAAGATCAGCGCGTACTCGTGGCTGCGATTGCTGTGCGTGCCTGCAGGCGCCAGCGCTGCGCCCGGCCGCCGGTAGCAAAGCACCCGCTCCTCGCGCAGGGTAAACAGGCTGGCAAGGATCCGCCCCAGATCCCACGCCTGCGGAATCACCCGCCCGCCGACGACGACGTTTTCCACCATCGCCACACCGAAGCCATCCGCTCGCATCCGCTTGCGCAAGGCATGCAATACCGCCCGCATGCCGGACAGGTAGCCTGTGTAATCGGCACTGGCATACAACTGCCCCGGCAATGCCGCACCGCGCCAGTGACAACCGAAATACGGCACGTTGGTCAGGCACAGATCGACCGCCGCAGCGGGCGCGGTGTCGACCAGCGTGCCGACCACGACCGGCGCCTGCACGCCGTGCCGCTGCAGGCGCGTGCGTGCCAGTTGCGCACGTGCGGCATCGATCTCCATGCCATGCGCGCCACGCCCTTCCAGCGTCGCCGCCAGCAGCGTGCTGCCGAATCCACAGAACGGGTCGAACACCTGCGCGCCCGGCACGCTGAAGTGCCGCACGAACGGACGCATTTGATTCACCCAGCCGCAGTCGCGCCCGCCAAGCGGATCGGCTGCGCGCAGATCCTCGGGCAATGCCCAGGACGGCTCATCCGGCGCCGGCGTCCACCAGCTGCGCTGGTCGAGCTCATCCATCGCCCGGCTCCCACAGCACATCGGCATCCGGGTCCCAGCCCGCGCACAGGCGGCCATTGGCAAAGAACACCAGCTTGTAGAGGTCGCCGGTGGCGTGGCGTGCGTGCATGGCCGCGTAGTCGGCGCTTTCGAACACCACTTCCAGGCCGTCTTCGCTGCGCATGCGCAGATTCCAGAAGTAATAACCCTCGGTCATGCCGTCGGCCTGCCAATGCGACCACCACGGCTGCTGCATGCAGTCCGCCAACAGGCTTTCCATGCCGATGCGATGCTGCGCGATATAGCGCCAGGTGCCATTGTTGCGGTACGCATCGTCCAGACGCGACAACTCGCGAAAGATCACCTGCGTGGCGCCACAACGGCGCGCCCACGCGATGTACTGCGCCACGCCATCGGCACAGTCCACGCCGCCCCGCTGCACGATGCAGACCAGCCGCACCGGCAGGCGCGCTGCGATGCGTTGCGCCGTCCGCGCGAAAATGGCCGCATCGGCAATGGGCTCGTCTGGACGAAAGCGCATGATCGCGTCGTTGCCGGCCTGCAGCGGGTGGTGACGCGACAGCTCGATCCACGACAGGCCGAAGTCGACCAGGGCATCGAGCAACTGTGCCCCCTGCGCGCGCGCCAGGCCGGCACCATTGCTGTACAGCACACGCTGCTCCACGCACGGGCCGTCGGGCGTCGTCGCCAGGGTCTGCAGCAAGGCCTGCAACCAGTCCGGGTCGTCGGTCATCTCCAGGCCGGACAAGGAATACGACAACGGCACCCCGTGCAGCAGCTGCAACGCAGCGCGCAACTGCGCAAAGTAGTCCGGCCCTGGCCGCAACATCGCTGCCGCCGGGCCACCACGGTGTTGACGCAGGTTTTCCGAACAGAAGCCGCAGCGCGCCGAACATGGCCGTACCGAGGCATACGGGGTCAAGGTGATCGGCAACGCTGCCCGATACGCGCGCTCGCCGATGCGCAATGCATGCCATCGGCTGCTCTCGTCCTGCTGCGGCACACGCCGCCGCAGGCTGGGCGCGGCGGCGCGCAACCCGGCCAACAGCGGCGATGCAGACAGCAACGAGTCGTCGTCGAGGGAGGCGTGCATGCCGCTATCCGCGCGGCGAACGTCAGCGGCGCGCGGCGTCGGCACGTGCGCGCACCTGCTCCAGGGTCCACTCCTGCTGCATGACGCCGTTCTCCCACACCGTCACCAGCGCATCTTCGCTGTCGGCATGCGCGTCGACTTCATCCAGCAACGCGCTGCGATAGCTGCCATCGGCACGGTCGCGCAGCAGGGTCAGCCGACCGCGCTTGCTCTGCTTGCCCTTGTCGGTAATCGGGTCCTTGTAGACATCGATCCATTGCCCGTCCACGCGCACGGCCGAGCACTTCAACGCGAACTTCTGGGTGTCGCGATCTACCTTCTGCAACAGCGCACCGCCCATGCCGAAGGCGACGTTGTCGGCGGCATAGCCGGCAGCAGTGATGCGTTCGAGAATCGCGCGCAGCGACTGCGGGTTGATGCCATCGCCCTGGATCACCCGCACATGGTTGAGCACCTTGTAGCCCTTGCCGTTGCGCTGATGGCCGAACGCCTCGTCCAGCAGCAGCAGGCATTGCTCGACCACATCCACCGGGTCGCCCGAATCCGGACGGATCACCACCGTCGCACCTGAGGCAATCACCTCCTCACGCAAGGTGGTGCCCCAATGCTCGCGGATCGCGCGGTAGATGTCGTAGCTGTCCGAGACCACCGCCACCAGCGAACCGGGGCGCGCGAACTGCGCCAGCATGTTGCGGTACGCATCGGCCTCGCGCTCGCGGCCCCAGCTGGTGATGGTGCTGTGCTCGGCAGCGGGAATCGAATAGCCGGCTACCGGCGTGTGGTAGTGCGCACGCGCCAGCAGCAACGCCGACAAGGTATCGGTGCCGAGGAAGTTCACCAGATGCGCGGCACCGCCCAGCGCGGCCGAACCAAGGCTGGACACCCCACGCGCGCCGAAGTCATGCAGCTTGAACGGCAACTGCCCTTCCGGATCGTCACTGGTGCGCTGCAGGTAATCGCGTACCACCTGCTTCACCTGCCAGCTCACCGTTGCCACCGTCACCGGGTACCACACGCGCAACAGCAGCGTTTCCAGGTACGACGGCACCCAGAACGCCTTGGGATCGGTGGATTCGATCGTCATCAGCACATTGTGCGTGGGCACGACCGTGCCTTCGGGCACGGCACGGATGCGGATCGGCAGTTGCCCGCCGAGACGATCGACGATGTCACGCCAGCCGGCCTCGTTGAACGGCTCGCCATGCGCGGCCAGCAAGGCCTTCGCATCGTCGATGTCGGCATGCGTCACCGGCCGGTTGATGGCCTCTTTCAGGATCGACTGCAGGCCGAAGAACACGGTCTGGTCATAGACGCCACCGCGCGATTCGACATAGAAAAACGCCGCATCGGTGCCGGGTGGATACTGCAGCCAGTGGCTGGCCTTGTAGCTGTCAGTGTTGAGCAGCAGGTTATCGAGGTAATGCATGACGGAAGCTCCTTCGCGTCGAATGAACCAGCGGTCTGTCCGCCGGCGGGGAGGCTACGGTTCAAGCCGATCTTGGATTGCGCGCGGACGCATTTGGTGGATGACGGCACGCAATCGTTGTCGGCCTCAGCCGCGACCCAGGAAGAATTCAAGGATATGCAGATGATCTTCGTACAGGCGCGGACCCATCGCCATGACTTCGGCAAGCGGAATCCAGCGCGCCTTGTCGGCATCGTCGCCGCCGCGCACCGCGGGCAACTCACCGGCCGGAAATTCGAAATGGAATGCATGGGTGATGGTGCGCCCGCGCAGGCTGCGCTCGGGGTGGTCGAACACCTGGCGCCCGCGCAACGAGCCCTTGAGCACCGGCACCGGCACCTTCAGCCGTGTTTCCTCGCGCAGCTCGCGCAGGCAGCCGTCCAGCAGCCCTTCGTCCTGGCCGACGAAACCGCCCGGCAATGCCCACAAGCCCTTGCCCGGCTCGGCGCGACGACGCACCAACAGCACGTGGCCCGAATGCACCACCACCGCATCGGTGGTGACGAAGGTCGGCGGATACGGCGCATCCTTCCAGGCGGCGCGATACTGCTCGATGAAACGGTATTCGGCCACCAGCTGCGCATAGCTCGGCGAGTTGCGCCGGAACGCTTCCAGCATGTCGTACACCGGCGCCGGCACATTGCCGCGCAGCATCAGCAACCCACCGTGGAAACCGATCTCGCCGGCCTCGAACAGATAGCGGCGCAACTCGGTGGCCGACAGCGTGGCGGTATGTTGCACATCTTCCAGCGGCCACTGCGGAAACTCGCGCAAGTAGTAGCTACTGGCGTCCTTGTCCATGCCGATCAGGCCGATACGCGCATCGAGCGTGCCGCCATCGGCCTGTACGGCCTCGGCGACCTGGCGCTGCACCTCGGCAATCCACAGGCTTTCGTTGTACAGATGGTCGCGCAACGGGCGCAGGATCAGCCGCTGGCTCTCGCCCGGCAACGCGGACTCGATCATCACCGCACGTTCGGCGACGGTCCACGGATTACGAATGGTGCGAGGCGTGTCGGCAGAGCCGATCAACACGATGAGCTTGTTCGCCTTGCCCAGCGCGTGGCGGGCGACGGCGGCGTGGCCGTTGTGAAAGGGCTCGAAACGCCCGATAAACACGAGATAGTCGTACTGCGGTGCCATGAGAATCCCTCACGGTTGAGTAGGCAGCCAGCGGTCTATCCGATGGCTTGGTGCAAATGCTACGCCGATGTGCGACGACGTCAAGCGGGCGCGGTATGTCGATGACATTTCGGTCATGCATGCCGATTAGACTCGCCGATCGGTCCTTGAGGAATCCGCCTGCATGTCACGCCTGTCCGTTCGCGCCATCTCACGTTCCCTGTTCGCCGCACTCGCGCTGCTGTGCATCGCCTTGCCTGCGTTGTCTGCACCTGCGCCTGCGCCCTTGCGGGTGATGTCGTTCAATGTGCGCGTGCCGGTGGATACCGATGGCGACAAGCGTTGGAGCGTGCGCCGCACGGCGATGGCGGCATTGGTCGAACAAGCGCACCCGGACGTCTTCGGCACGCAGGAATTGGTGCAGGAGCAGGCGCAATATCTGGCTGCGCAATTGCCTGATTACCGCTGGTTTGGCAAGGGCCGCCGCGGCGACGACAGCGACGAGCACATGGGCGTGTTCTACGACAGCCGCGCGTTGTCGGTGGTGGAATCGGGCGACTTCTGGCTGTCGGAAACGCCACAGGTCCCCGGCAGCAGCAGTTGGAACACCGACCTGCCGCGCATGGTGACCTGGGCCCTGTTCGAGCGTCGCAGCGACAAGCGCCGCTTCTATCTGCTCAACACGCACTTCGCCCACCGCGACCAGGACGAGGCCGCCCGCGAGCACAGCGCGCGCCTGATCCTGTCGCGCATCGCGGCGCTGCCGACCAACATTCCGGTGGTGCTGACCGGCGACTTCAACAGCGATCCTGACCAGGGCACCTACCGCGTCCTCACCGCCTCGCTTGGCGATGCACGCGCCCGTGCCCCCGAACCGCAAGGCCCGGAAAAAACCTTCCAGGACTTCACCACGCAGCCGACCCGTCGTATCGACTGGATCCTGTTCCGCGGCCTGACACCGACACGCTTTTCCACGCTGGATCAGCGTCCCGGCGGTGTATTGCCGTCCGACCACTATCCGGTGCTGGCCGAATTCGCCTGGCTGCGTTGATCGCGCCAGCGACGTGACGCTGTCACGATGCCGGCCGCTCTGACGCTACGCAGCTCAGTCGTGTTGCAGCCAATCCACTAGCGCTTGCAGCATGGTCGACGGCGCAGGCTCGCAACGCAGCACGATCGAAAGTTGCCGCGGTGCCCAGGCTGCATCCGGGGGCACCGTGGCCAGTTGATCGCGCACGCATGAGCGTTGCACTGCGGCGTGCGGGAGAATCGCCATGCCCATGCCTTGTGCGAGCATGCGGCACAACACGTCGATGCCTTGTACCTTTGCACGCATGCGCACCTGCACGCCGGCGCGGTTCATGTGCACGCGCAGATGCCGTTGCAAGGCGCTGTCGCCGGCCAGCCCCAGCGTGTCCATTCCGGCGAGCTCGCTCAATTGCAGTGTCGCGGCGCCGGCCAGTGGATGCGCTGCAGCCATCACCAGCACCAGCCGATCCTCACGGAACGGCAGCACCTGCAGCCCACTGAGATCGGCATGGCCTGCGACCACGGCGATGTCGGCGCGTTCCTCGCGCACCGCATCGGCAGCTTCGTCGCTGCCCTGCTCGGTCAATGCCAGATCCAGCTGCGGATGTGCGATGAGAAAATCCGCCAACCGTTCGGGCAACCATGCCGATAGCGCCGCGGTATTGGCCGCCAGCCGCAGCGTCACCTGGCCACCGCCACCGTAGCCGCCCAGCTCCAGCTGCAGCGCCTCGGCCTGCCGCTGCAATTGCCGTGCGTGCCGCAGCAGTACACCACCGGCTGAAGTCAGGCTGACGCCGCGGCGCCCGCGCTCCAGCAGTACGGCGCCCACCTGCAGCTCCAGCGCACGAATCCGCGCACTGGCAGCGGCCAGCGACAACGCCGCGCGTTGTGCACCGGCAGTAATGCTGCCGGTCTCGACCACTGCGATGAACAACCGTAAATCGACAAATTCCAGATGCATGCGCACTCCACAAGCACGTGCATGTCATCGACATGCGCTCGCCACCGACAGGACAGGCCAGCCAAGCCAGCGGCCTCTGCACGCGCGGCATCCCGCCTTAGCCTTCGGCGCTGCCGAAGCCTGCATCAAACAATCACGCATTGTCTGCCGCGGAACAAGCCCGGATCCTTGGCTGCATGGAGACATTGCACACCCACTGGTATCTGATCGCAGGCGTGTTTTTGCTGGCAGGCTGGGTCAAGGGCGTGGCCGGGATGGGCTTGCCGACCGTTGCGATGGGGCTGCTGGGTCTGTGGCTGACGCCTGCCGAGGCAGCGACCTTACTGGCTCTGCCTTCGCTTGTGACGAATCTGCAGCAAGCCTGGGGACCGGACACCGCGACCCTGTTGCGACGTCTGTGGCCATTGCTGGCCGCCGTGACGCTGGGCACCTGGCTGAGTGCTGGGGTGCTGACAGGCGCCGACCCTAGCCTGGTCCGCGCCAGGTTGGGCGCGCTGCTGGCGCTGTACGCCTTGCTTGGGCTGGCCCGTCGACACTGGACGATGCAGGCACGTCACGAACCGTGGGCAGGGCCACTGGCCGGGCTGGCCACCGGTCTGTTGAGTGGCGCCACCGGCGTGTTCGTGCTGCCATCACTGCCCTACCTCACCGCCCTGCAACTACCACGCGAGCTGTTGATCCGCTCCCTGGGCTGGTGTTTCGGCGTGGCGACGCTGGCGCTGGCCAGTGCCCTGGCCTGGCACGGCGCACTACCCCGCGCGGCGATCGCTCCGTCGTTGTGGGCACTGCTACCTACCGCCATCGGCATGTGGCTAGGCGCCTGGGTGCGCAACCGCATTTCTGCCGAGACGTTTCGACGTTTCTTTTTCACCACCTTGCTGGTGCTCGGTCTGCAAGGTGTCTGGCAGGCACTGGCGTAAGCACAACGGGCGTCGCACGACACGCAGGCACGGCAGCCGGCAATCGATCGTCAGTCGAATCCGCTCGCGACGTCGTGCCGGACATGAAAGGGTCGGCCAATAAAAACGCCACCGCGATGCGGTGGCGTTTCTTGTATTTAACGCTGATGTCGTCGCCAGCTGTTCGACGAACGATCAGTCGGCCCAACGTCCCGGCGCGGTCGACTGCGGCAGCACCTGCGCCGACAGCGGCTGGTCCTGCGACAGCAGGCCCAGCGCATCGGCGAGGATGGCGGCCGATTCGTGCAGCAGCGGATCCGGGCGCTTTTCTGCGGCCTTCTCACGCGCGGTGTCCTTGACGATATCGCGCTCGTTGCCGGTCAGGCCGTCGTCGCTGTCTTCGGCAAGCGGGTCCAGCGGCAGGCCCAGCTGCTTGCGCACCTGCTGGCGATCCTTGCGCTGCTGATCCTGCTTCTGACGCTCGGCAACGCGCTCGGCTTCGTTCAACGAGATGTACTTCTTGGCCTTCTCATCGCGGAACTGCTTGACGTCCTCTTCCCACCACTGGAATTCCTTGTCGGTGGCGATACGCGCGGTGTGCAGGCCCTGCAATTTGGGCAGCAGTGGCGCGAAGTTGCCGTACTGGGTATGCGGTGCGGCGGCGATGCGCGTCCACGGCAGCGCGTTGTCGTAGGTGCTCTCGCCGAACTCGGTGGCATCCACGCTGGCCGGGAATGCGATGTCCGGCACCACGCCCTTGTGCTGGGTGCTGGAGCCGCTGACGCGGAAGAACTGCGCGATGGTCAGCTTGACCTGCCCATAGCGCTGGCCTTCCGCCGCCGGCCAGCGGTCCAGGTCGACGATGTTCTGCACCGTGCCCTTGCCGAAGCTGGTTTCACCGATCACCAGGCCGCGGCCGTAGTCCTGGATGGCACCGGCAAAGATCTCCGAGGCGGATGCCGAGCCGCGGTTGATCAGCACGCCCAGCGGACCATCCCAGGCCACCTTGGGATTGCTGTCGCCATTGACGGTGACCCGGCCGCCGGATTCGCGCACCTGCACCACCGGGCCCTGCTCGATGAACAGGCCGGTGAGCTCGATCGCCTCGTCCAGCGAACCGCCGCCGTTGTTGCGCAGGTCCAGCACCACGCCGTCGACCTTGTCGGTCTTGAAGCCGGCCAGCAGCTTGGCGACGTCGCGCGTTGCCGAGGCATAGTCGGTCGCGTTACGACGACGGCCTTCGAAATCCTGATAGAAGCCCGGCAGCTTGATGATGCCGATGCGGCGCTCCGGCTCGCTGCCCTTGGCCGGCAGGGTGATGGTCTCGCCTTTGGCGGCCTGCTCGGCCAGGCGCACCTTCTGCCGGGTCAGCGTCACGGTGCGGTGCTTGCCGTCGATGCCCGATTCGGCCGGGATGTATTCCAGGCGCACCTGGGTGTCCTTGCTGCCGCGGATCTTGGCGACCACGTCGTCGATGCGCCAGCCGATCACATCCTCGATCGCGCCGTTCTTGGCCTGGCCCACGCCGACGATGCGATCGCCCGGCTTGAGCGTGCCATCCACCGCTGCCGGACCGCCCGGGATGACCTCACGGATCACCACCATGTCGTCCTGCTTCTGCAGCTGCGCACCGATACCTTCCAACGACAGCGACATCTGCTGATTGAAGTTTTCGGCCGTGCGCGGCGTGAAGTAGTCGGTATGCGGATCGACTGCGTTGGTGTAGGCGTTGACGAAGAACTGGAACACGTCCTCGGCCTTCAACTCGTTGACCGAATCGGCCAGCGCCGCATAGCGCTTGTCCAGCGTCTTGCGGATGTCTTCGGGCTTCTTGCCGGCCAGCTTCAGGCGCAGCCAGTCGTTCATCACCGACTGGCGCCACAGCACGTCCAGCTGCTTGTCGTCGGCAGCCCACGGCACGTCCTTGCGGTCGTACTCAAACTTGTCGCTGCCGGTGAAATCGAAGTCCTGCTTGAGCAGGTCGCGCGCATACTTGACGCGCTGGTCGACGCGCTTCTTGTAGACCGAGAACACCTGGAACGCCGGATCCAGCTTGCCGCCGCGCAGCGCGTCGCCCACGCCTGCTTCCAGCGGTGCGAAGCCGGTGATGTCGGTCTGGGTAAAGAACTGTTTGCTGCCGTCCAGGGTTTCCAGATAGCGCTTGAACACGTCCTTGGTCATGGCCTCGTCCAGCGTGCGCGGACGGTAGGCGTAGCGGCTGTCGGAGAGCAGGCCATAGACCAGCTTGGTCGCTGTGGCCTGGTCGGGCGTGGCTGCCGCCGGCAACGCCGTATCGGCGCGTGCGAGCAATGCCATCGGAGTGGTCAACACCAGCGCCAGCAGGCCGGCCTTCATGGACGCAGAAACGTTGTAGGTCATCGAATGGCTCTCGGCACAGGGCCGACGAAAGAAAGGCGGTGATCGGATCAGACAGCATGACAGTGCCGAAAGTTGCTGGCGTTGTCATCCGCTGGCTGAATCAGCCTAGCGCCGGGCCTGTAGCGGATTGTGAACGCGACCGTACCCTGCAAGCCGAGAGCAGCGGCCGGAGACGACACGACCCCGCGGTGTGCGGGGTCGTGTGGGTCGTTCTAGCTCGAAATCATCGGAGCTACTCGAGGGCGGTCGCGGGCAGTTCGCGACGACATGCACTCGGCATGCAGCCGGATGCGGCATCAGATGACGCCGGCACTGGCGGCCGCGCCCGCCTGAGCGTGGGCGCAGGCGTGATCGGCTGGCTTAAGCAGCGACGCCCGCGCCGGCGGCCTGACGATCGGCGTGATACGAGGAGCGCACCATCGGCCCGGAAGCGACGTGGCTGAAGCCCAGCGCATTGCCGTAGTCCTCCAGCGCCTTGTATTCCTCCGGCGTCCAGTAGCGCATCACCGGATGATGGTGCGGCGTCGGCTGCAGGTACTGGCCGATGGTGATCATGTCCACATCGTGCGCGCGCAGGTCGCGCAAGGTGGCCTGCACCTGCTCCATCGTCTCGCCCAGGCCGAGCATGATGCCGGACTTGGTGGCGATGGACGGATGCTGCGCCTTGAAGCGCTGCAGCAGGGTCAGCGACCACTGGTAGTCGGCACCCGGACGCACGTTCGGGTACAGGTCCGGCACGGTTTCGATGTTGTGGTTGAACACGTCCGGCGGGCTGAGCGCCAGGATCTCCAGTGCGCGGTCCATGCGGCCCTTGCCGCGGAAATCCGGGGTCAGGATCTCGATGCGGGTCTTGGGTGAGCTGACCCGGATGGCCGAAATGCAGTCGACGAAATGCTGGGCACCGCCGTCGCGTAGGTCGTCGCGGTCCACGCTGGTCACCACCACATACTTCAGGCCCATGTCGGCCACGGTGGTGGCCAGGCTGGCCGGCTCATTTGCATCCGGCGGCTTGGGCCGGCCATGCGCCACATCGCAGAACGAGCAGCGCCGCGTGCACACCTCGCCCAGGATCATGAAGGTGGCGGTGCCGTGGCTGAAGCACTCGTGGATGTTCGGGCAGCTGGCTTCCTCGCAGACCGTGACCAGGCGGTTTTCGCGCAGCTTGGCCTTGAGGTTCTGCACTGCATTGCCGGACGGAATCCGCACCCGGATCCACGACGGCTTGCGCAACACCGGCGCATCGACGAACTGCACCGGCGAGCGGTTGATCTTGTCGCCACCGATCTGCTTGACGCCGGTCTGCAGCGGCGCAGGTGCGGCGGTGTCGCCGGAGACGACCTGCAAGGGGATGGAACGGGCGATAGGCTGGGTCATGGCAATAACGGGCGCTCAGGCCGGAAGCGAAAGGTCGGGCAACGCGGAAACAGGCTGCAAGACGAGACCGAACTGGCGCGCCAGCTGATCGAGCAGCACCGCCTTGACGGCGTCCATCCCGGAGGGGCCGCCCAAGTCTAGCACCGAGGTCACCTGCAGGCCCTCATAGCCACAGGGGTTGATGCGGTGGAACGGCTCCAGGTCCATCGCCACATTGAACGACAGGCCGTGGAAGGTGCAGCCGCGCCGCACCCGGATCCCGAGCGCGGCGATCTTGGCCCCGCCCACGTACACGCCCGGCGCGCCCTCGCGGCGCTCGGCGACGATATTCCACTCGTCCAGCGTGTCAATCAGCGCCTGCTCGATCTTGCACACGTAATCGCGCACGCCGATCTTGAGCCGGCGCAGGTCCAGCAGCGGATACACCACCAGCTGGCCGGGGCCGTGATAGGTCACCTGGCCACCGCGATCGACCTGCAGCACCGGAATCTCGCCCGGCGCCAGCACATGCTCGGGCTTGCCAGCCTGGCCCAGCGTAAACACCGGCGCATGCTCGACCACCCACACTTCGTCTGCGGTGGCCTCATCACGCGCATCGGTGAAACGCTGCATCGCACGCCACACTGGCGCGTAGGCCTGTCGGCCGAGATCGCGCAACTGCGCCGGCAGGACGGGAACAGCGCTTTCCGCAGCCTGGACCGCTACAGCGTCCACTTCACTTCCGGGTGGTCGCGCAGCGCCTGGTGCGCAGCGTCGAACTGCTCGCGGCTCTCGGCGCGGAAGCCGATCTTGACCGAGACATATTTGCCGCTGGACGAATGCTTCCAGCTGATGCTTTCCTCCAGCAGCTCCACACCGGTGGCGGCGAGCAGGCGCGGAAGTTCGCTTTCCAGCCCGCGCTCGGCCGCGCCCATGGCGCTGAGCTCGAAGGTACCGGGAAACTGGAAGCCGTGATCGGGGTTGTCGGTGCTGATTTCCATCCGCCCATTATCGGGACGATGGTGGACAAACCCAAGCCCGCCGCGCGCGGGACAACACAACGGGGCCGCAGGGGCCCCGTTGTTTCACGCCGTACGCGTCATGCCCAGCGTGGGTCTGGCCAACTGCTTACTTGGACAGTTCCAGCATGGCCGACGACACCCAGCCGCGGTTGCCCATTTCGTCTTCGACTTCCCACATGACGCCTTCCTTGGTGCCAGTCGGGTACAGCATCATGCCCGGCTCCAGCGTACGCACGGCCGCGCCAGTGCCCTTGGCATTGCCCAACAGACGCCCCGCGCGGGTCACGGTCACAGCCTGCTGCACATTGGATGCAGCCGCGTTGCCGGACAGACCGCCGAGCTGGGTGACGACGTCGGTGTAAGCCTGCAGATAGGCCAGGGTAATCACCTGTCCGATCTCGGTATTGGCATAACCGCCGGCACCGGCGGCGCCGTAGTCGCCGCCGCTGAAGACGTTGCCACGCGCGCCCCAGCCCAGGTCGGTCTTCTTGGCGTTGCCTTCGGCCATGGCGACCTGTTCGGAGGAACGCACATCGGTGATGGTCAGCACCACGTCGGCGGTCTTCTTGTTGAGGTTCAGGCCACCGACCAGGTTGCCGGCATTGCCGCCCATCAGGCCGCCCAGCATGCCGGCAATGGCGCTGCCGCCGGCATTGTGGTTCTGCGAAATGAGGTCCGGCGTCATCACATAGTCGGCTGCGCGGATCTGGCCCTTGCCGACGTTGGAGCGGGCGCGCAGGTCGCCGTTTGCCGCCATGTCGCGCTCGCGCTGCGATGCCGCCATGCCCGCGCCACGGTCTACCAGGGTGAAGCAGCGCGAACGGTTGACGAATACCTTGATCAGCTTAGAAGGCGCCGGCAACTGCTGACCCGACCACCAGTTGACTGCATCCTCCGGCTCGAGCACCGACAGGCTGCCCAGCGGTTTGGCGCACACCGGGATCTGCGCGACGGCCTCCTTGCGCTGATCCTGTGCAGACCCCTTGAAGGCATCCTTCAGTCCGGCCGAGGCCGGCGCGCTGACACTGACCAGTGCAACACCCAACACGCTGGACAACAGCGCTGCGCTCACAGAAATCGTCTTGCTCATATTTGTTCCCCTGACACCTGCGCTGCCGTCGGCAAACGCGATCCGTTGGTGATGAAACGGCCTGAGAAAGGCCGCCGTTCCTTGGGGCTAGTTCCCCCGGAGGCGGATCATATGCGATTCGCGCGGGCTTTTCATGGCCGCCGTACCGCAAATGGAACGGACTGGTGTTCCAGGCTCTGCCGCTGCATCCGGGCGGCTCGGGCATGATCCCGGAGCACATTCACGCGGCGCAGCAGCGGCCGCAGGCACCTTTGCTGAACATCGCCCCTCCTTACCTTTCCAGGCCCTCCATGCTTCGACCGCGCGCCTTGTCCGCTGCCCTGCTGCTCTCTCTTTCCGCACTGTCGATGCCGGCCGTGGCTGCCGACCAGTGCGATTCCAGCAGAATGAGCCGGACGCCGCCGGCGGTGAACTTCCGGGTCGACAACGACCTGTTCGGCGGAGAGGATCAGGACCAGGGCTATTCCAACGGCGCGGTGCTGACGCTGGTGTCGCCCAACCTGGTCGACTACACCGACGACCCCTGCCTGCCGCGCACCGCGCGCTGGGTCAACGGCTATCTGGAGCGTCTGCATCCGGGCGAGTTCGACCAGCAGAACATGGTGTTCTCGATCGGCCAGGCGATTTTCACTCCCACCGATCCCACCCGCCGCGATGTGATCCCGGACGATCGCCCGTATGCGGGCATCCTGCTGGCGAGCTTCGGCTACAACGCGCGCAACGATGCGCATCTGCGCACCACCCAGCTGCAGGTCGGCGTAGTCGGCCCGTGGGCATTTGCGCAGGAAGCGCAGGATGCGATCCACGATGTGCTGGGCGACGAAAAATTCCAGGGCTGGGACAACCAGCTGCACAACGAGCCGCTGATCAACCTGGTGCACGAGCGCATGCGCCGCTGGCCGGGCGATGCAGCAGTCAATGCGGACGGCTTCGGCTGGGATTTCATCTCGCATTGGGGCGGCGCGGTCGGCAACATGGCCACGCATCTGAATGCCGGCGGCGAGGTACGCTTCGGCTGGAAGCTGCCGGACGACTTCGGCAGCACACCCACCCGCCCGGCCGGCGAGAACACCGCCCCCAGCCGGCTCGGACGCGCCAGCGGCTGGTCGGGCCATCTGTTCCTGACCACCGATGCGCGCTGGGTGCTGCGCGACATCACCCTGGACGGCAACACCTTCCGCAACAGCCACAGCGTGGACAAGCGCCCGTTCGTAGGCGACGTCGGCTACGGCCTGGCGGTGATGTACGGCCGCTGGAAGTTCGCCATCGCCCGCTACCACCGCACCCGCGAATTCGACACTCAGCGCGAAACGCCGGTGTATGGCAGTTTCACGATCAGCCGGATGCTTTGAGGGCTGGGATTGGGGAGTCGGGATTGGGGATTCGCAACAGCGGGCTGCTGATGCTTCGCTCCTGCTCTCGCCTTTGCCAATCCCGAATCTCCAATTCCCAATCCCCGCAAAGAAAAAGCCGGCTTTCGCCGGCTTTTTCTTTGGATCACTCTGATTCCCACCACATCCAGAACGCATCCCAGAGGCGCTTGAAGAAGCCGCCCTCCTCGACTGCGTTGATGGCGACCAGCGGAGCCTGGGCGATGATCTTGCCGTCCAGGCTGACCTTGACGGTGCCGATCTGCTGGCCCTGCTTGATCGGGGCCTGCAGGTTCTTGGCCACTTCCATGCTGGGCTTGAGGTCGTTGTAGCGGCCGCGCTGCAGGCTGACCAGCAGTGGCTGGGCCACGCCGAGCTGCACTTCGTCCTGCTGGCCCTTCCAGACCTTCTGCTTGGTCACGACCTTGCCGGGCGCGTACAGGCTGTGGGTTTCGAAGAAGCGGAAGCCCCAGTTGAGCAGGGCCAGGCTGTCGTCGGCGCGCTGGCGCTCGGACGAATCGCCCATCACCACCGCCACCAGGCGCTGGTCGCCGCGCTTGGCCGAGCTCAGCAGGCAGTAGCCGGCTTCGGAGGTGTGGCCGGTCTTGATGCCGTCCACCGCCGGGTCGCGCCACAACAGCAGGTTGCGGTTGTTCTGCTTGATGCTGCCGACCTGGAATTCCTTGATCTTGTTGTAGGCATAGGTCTCCGGGTAATCGCGCACCATCGCGCGGCCCAGCATCGCCAGGTCGTAGGCGGTGGAATGGTGACCTTCGGCGCTGAGGCCGTGCGCGTTGACGAAGTAGGAGTCCTTCATGCCGATCTTGGCGGCGTAGCTGTTCATCAGCGAGGCGAAGGCTTCTTCGCTGCCGGCCACATGCTCGGCCAGTGCGATCGCGGCATCGTTGCCGGACTGGATCGCCATGCCCTTTTCCATGTCTTCCAGACGCGCGGTCTGGTTGACCGGGAAGCCGCTGTAGCTGCCGTCGGTGCCGGCACCGCCCTCGCGCCAGGCGCGCTCGCTCATCATGACCTGGTCGTCGCGCTTGACCTTGCCATTCTTGATTTCGGCAGCGACCACGTAGGACGTCATCACCTTGGTGATGCTGGCCGGGGCCAGCTGCTGATGGATGTTTTCACCGGCCAGCACCTGCCCGGTGGCGTAATCCATCAGGATCCAGGACTTGGACACCGCCGGCGCGGGTGCGGGCGGAACCGGGACGGCGGCCGGCGCAGCGGCAACGGCAGGCGTCGGCTGCGGCGCAGGGGTCTGCGCGCAGACCAGGCCAAAGGCGAACGTGGCCACCGCAGCGGCGGCGAAGCGGAATTTCATTGAAGAACGACTCCTGACGGGCCCGAAGGCTGGGTAATGCGAAATTGTAAGGCGCCACGGCGATCAGGGCGACGCACGCGATGCTGCGCGCGCCTGCGCAGTTCAGCGATGGGGGCAGACGACGCGCCGAACGTGGCTGACGCACTGGGCGATCGAGCAAGCTGCATGGGGCGCGTGGTGATTTCGGCTGCCCGACGCTAGCTGTCGATAGCGGGCGCCGGCCTACCCACCGACGCCTTGGCTGCCGGATCGATCGTGGCTAGTTGGCGACGATCTGCGGGCGCCCGAAGCCCAGGCCGGCGATGCGCTGCGCGATTTCCGAGGCATTGGCGTGATCGCGCGCATTGACGCGCAGCCGCCACAAGGTGCGACCGCCGCTGACGATGTCGCTGACGCTGGCACCGGCGATCCCGGCCGAGGCAAGCTGCGACAGCGCGCGGTTGGCGTTCTCGCGGCTGGCGAAACTGGCCACCTGCAACAGGATGTCGCCCAATGCCGCCTCGGCCACGCTCGGCGCCTTGACCGGTACCGGTTCGCTCCTGAGCGGACGTGCCGGCGCGCTGTCGGCGGGCTTGATCGCCGCCACCGCGACCGGGGCGGCTGGCGCGACCGCGACCGGGGCAGCCGAGGCAGGCCGCGGCGCGGCGGCAGCCGGCTTGCCGGTGGCCACGCGCACGCCCTGCGACTTCATCCAGGCATCGAAGTTGTCGGCGTTGCCGGGCTGGCGCGAATCGGCCACGCGGTAGCGCCAACGCTCGCCCGCGGGAATCGCAGCGGCCCCTACACTGCCTGCCGCTGCGGCGGCTACTGGAGCGGCGGCACTGGCGGCCACTGCGCGCGGGGCGGCGGCCGGCACGGTGCGGGTGGGCAGGCGCTGCACCAACCCATCGATCTGGCTGGCGCTGGCGGCCGGAAGTGCGGCGGCCACCGCAGTGCTGACCGGCGCGCGGCCGCTGCGGCGCTTGGCCAGCAGATTGCCGTTGTCGGCTTCGGTCAGGCCGCGCACCTCGACGTTGCCGGTACCCTTGCCGGTGATGCCCAGCTTGACCGCTGCGGCGTAGCTCAGATCGATCACGCGGCCATCGTGGAACGGGCCGCGGTCGTTGACGCGCACCACCACCGAATCGCCGGTGTCGGTGTTGGTCACCAGGGCGAAGCTGGGCAACGGCAAGGTCTTGTGGGCGGCAGTGAAGGCATACATGTCGTAGACCTCCTTGTTGGAGGTCAGCCGGCCGTGGAATTTGCTGCCGTAATACGAGGCGGTCCCGCGTTCGACATAGTCGCCGGGGTTGTCCATCACCACGTAGCGCTTGCCCAGCACCTCATACGGCGAGCGGTTGCCCACCGCCGAGCGCGGCTCGTTGGTGACCAGCGGTTCGGGGATGCAGGCCACGTTGGGCACGTGGTCCGGCGTGGTGTCCTTGACGCCGGGCTTGTACAGGCCGCCGGCGGTGTAGTCGCCGCGCGTGGACGGGTCTTCCTTGGCGGGTGCGTAGGGCGAGGTCGAGGGGCAACCGGTGGCCACATACGCCGGCCCCTTGCCGTCGACCTTGACGCCCTTGATCGCGCCGCTGCCGCCGGTGCCGGCGCTTTTCTTCGGTGCACTGCTACAGGCCGCCAGGCCGAGCATCAGCGCCATCGGGATCAGCCACTTGGGGCCTGTCGTGCTGTTCATGCCGGGGGTAACTCCTTGCCGGCGATGGCCTCGGACAGCTGGAACACGGCCATCGCGTACATCTTGGAAATGTTGTAACGGGTGATCGCGTAGAAATTCTGGAAGCCCAGCCAGTACTGCTTGCCGTTGGCATCGTCCAGGGTGATCGGGGTGGCGGTGCTGCCGGCCACCACCGGCGCATTCGGGTGATAGCCGCGCGCAGACAGGTCGGCCAGCGTGTACACCGGCGACCAGTCGGTGGGATTGAATTCCTCGTGGCCGGCGGCCAGTGTGGCCGGCACCGCGACCTGGCCACCGCGCACCCAACCGCCCTTCTTGACGAAGTAGTTGGCGACCGAGGCGAACACGTCATTGTGGTCGGTGAACAGGTTGCGCTTGCCGTCGGCATCGCCGTCGACGGCGAACTGGCGGTAGCTGGACGGCATGAACTGGCCCATGCCCATCGCGCCGGCATAGCTGCCGATCAGCGTGGTGACATCGAGCTGCTCTTCCTTGCCGAGCGCGAACAGCTGGCCGAGTTCATCGCGGAAGAACAGCTCGCGACGCACTTCGCGTTCGAGCTTGGACGGGTCGCCGCTGCGCGGGTAGCGGAACGCCAGCGTGTACAGCGCGTCCAGCACGCGGTACTTGCCGGCATTGCTGCCGTAACTGGTCTCCACCCCGATGATGGCCACGATCACCTGCGCCGGCACGCCGGTGGCCGCTTCGACCTTGCTCAGCTCGGCACGATGCTCGGCCAGGAACTTGCGGCCGCCATCGATCCGCGCCTGGGTGATGAACATCGGGCGGTATTCGTTCCACGGTTTGACCCGCTCGGCCGGGCGCGACATCGCGGTGACGATGGCGTCCTTGAATTGCGCCTGCGCCAGCACTGCTTCGATCTGTGCGGCGTCGATGCCGTACTTGGCGGCGGTGTCGCGTACGAAGTTGGCGCGGGCGATCTCGAACGGCACCGGGGTCAGGTCCACCGGCGGCAGCGCGGGCGCTTCGGCGGCGGCACTGACGGGCGCGACCGGGGCGCTCGGCGGCTTGGCCGGGGGCGCGCTGGCGGCCGGCGGCGGGGTCGGAGGGCTGGGCTGAGTCGCGCAGGCGACAAGGCCGAGGGTGAGCAGGCAGGTCAGAGTGCGTCGAATCATCGGCCGAGGGTAACAGAGAACAGATGAACTTCTGGCAATAAGACCATGAAAGGAAAGAGCTTTAACTTGCCGCTCTGGGCGGCGGGGATTTGGGAGGGGGGATTGGGGATTGGTTTGGGCGCTGCGCGGGAATGGGGATTCGGAAATGGGGATTCGGAAATGGGGATTCGGGAATGGGGATTCGGGATTCGGGATTCGGGATTCGGGAATTGTGGGGTGCGGGGTGCTCGTGTGCCGACCGGGGTTGTCTGGTGGACCGGGCCAGGGGCTGGCGAGGCTTTGTGTCTGGCGGCATGCCGTGGGCCTGCTTCTGATCTCTTCCTTTGATGGCATTAGCGGCCGGCTTGGGTCCCTTGAGGTCGATCCGGCCGTCAGGCGCGGCCGGAGTGGCCGGCGCCTGGCCGATCACAGGGCCGGGAAGCGTGGCGCAGTCGAGCAGGTGGGCACGCTGCCGCCAAGTTGCACGCTGGAGGTGGTGACGTTGCTGCCGGTCGGGGTGAGCGCGCTGTTGCTCAGCCCGATCTGCGCATCGCTGGCGGAGACCGCGGTATTGCCGGTGGCCACATTGGCCAGCGTCAGGTCCAGCGGCGTCTGCGCGTCGAAGCCTTTCAGAATCCAGCCCTTGCCCTTGAGGCCGACATCGCCGGTGGTACGCAGGCCGTTGACGACGATCCCGGCGAAACTGGGCTTGGTGCCGCTGCCGCCCACCGAATAGAACGGGTTGATCACCAGCGGGCTGGTCACCCCGTACAGGCAGGTATTGCGATAGGTGACCAGGCTGACCGGGCCGCCCTTGGCGAGGCTGGTCTTGATGCGCAGCCCGGTGTTGTCGGTACTGCGGTTGCCGGCATCGTCGGTGGCGGTGATGGCGTTGTTGTCGACCAGCACGTTGTTGACCCCGGACATCACCTCGCTGCCGATCGAGATGCCGTGGGTGCCGTAGCAGCGGTTGTCGCGCACGCTGATGTTGCCGGACTTGGACGCAATGGTCTTGATCGCCACGCAGTCGTCGCCGCCCATTACATCGTTGTCGACCAGGCTGGCGTTGACCACGCTGTCCAGGTCCAGGCCGTCGGTGTTGGGGCTGGTCGCCGGCGACTTCACCCGTACGCCCCAGATGGTCAGGCCATCGACGACATGCGCGAAGAAATGGAAGTACGCCGCATTGATCAGATTGACGTTGTAGAGGGTGAACGTGTTGGAGTTCTGCACCTTGATCAGGTCCGGGCTGTTCTGCACCTGGCCGGCAGCCTTGGCGTTTTCGCCGAACTCCCACCAGGTGGTGCTCTTGCCGAGCATGGGCAGGTCGCCGCGCCCGTCGATCGTGCCCTGACGCCCGCCGGTGCGTACGCCCATTACGCCCGACCTGGTGCCCTTGACGCTGATCAGCGGCAGGCAACCGCCGCTCTTGGCGCCTGCGGCACCGCAACCGCTGCCGTAGTCGGCCGGATTGCGCGAGCCGTACAGGGTCACGCCCTGATCGACGACCAGGGTGACGCCGGTGGGAATGGTCAGCGGGCCGCTGAGAAACGCGTTGCCGGTGCCGGCCTTGAGCAGCACGCTGCCGTTTTTGCCGGTGCAGGCAGTCAGTGCGGCCTGGATGGCTTTGGTGTCGGGCGGTGCGCTTTCCAGCGCGGCGTCGAACAGCCGCCCGCTTGGCGCACGGCTGGCGCTCACCGGCTGGCAGGTGGCGGGAATCGCCGGCTCGGAGACCGCGCGCGTATCGCCGGTGGCAAGGTTGATGGCGCCGGCGTGAGCGGCGAACGTAAGACAGACACCGCCGATCGCGGCGGTTGGCAGTTTCATGGAAGAGGTCACCTGGAAGAGGAATGGCGCGTGCCTGCAGCTGCAACGCGACCCGGCCGCGCGCAGGACGGCGGCGCATCGGACTCTACGGAGCGACGCGCCTATTCACAGAAGGCGAGCGAACCCGATACCGCATGCGCGAAGCGGCCCCGCGCCGGGATGTCGTCATTGCAACGCAGCGCGCAGAACCGCGCGCGCCTTGCGCAGCGTCAGCTGCGTGTCATGCCCCTGTCGCCAGCGGCGTAGTGCGCCTGGCCAGGTGTGATCGGCTCTTTCGACACGGGTGAGTGCCTGTCAGCGTCGGCTGCAGAACACGCCGGCTCAGTAGCCGTGCACCGGGCGGTGCGCCTTGACCGCCATCACCAGACCCAGCCCGGCCAGCAGCGACACCGCCGAGGTACCGCCGTAACTCATCAGCGGCATCGGCACGCCCACCACCGGCAGCAGGCCGGAAATCATGCCGCCGTTGACCAGCACGTAGACGAAGAAGGCCAGGCCGGTGGCACCGGCGACCAGGCGCGAATAGGTGTCGCGCGCCTGCGCGGCGATCCACAGGCAGCGCGCGATCACGATCAGGTACAGGCTGAGCACGGTCGCCACGCCGATCCAGCCGAACTCCTCGCTGAGCACCGAGAACGCAAAGTCGGTGGTCTGTTCGGGAATGAAGTTCAGATGCGACTGCGAGCCCAGCCCCCAGCCCTTGCCGTCGAAACCGCCCGAGCCAATCGCGATCTTGGACTGGATGATGTTCCAGCCGGCGCCCAGCGCATCGTTTTCCGGGTTGAGGAACATCATGATGCGGTCCTTCTGATACGGCCGCAGCAGCCAGAACCAGGCTACCGGCGCGGCCGCCGAGACGCCGCCCACGCCCACCGCCACCCACCACCACGGCAGGCCGGCCAGCAGCAGCACGAACACGCCGCTGGCGGCGATCAGCACGCCGGTGCCGAAGTCCGGCTGCAGCATGATCAGTGCGGTCGGCACGCCGATGATCACGCCGGTCACCAGCACGGTGGAGATGCGCGGCGGCAACGGCATGCGGTGCAGATACCAGGCCGCCATCATCGGCAGGCTGATCTTGAGCAGTTCGGCCGGCTGCAGGTAGAACAGTTTCAGGTCCAGCCACTGGCGTCCGTACTTGCCGGTGCCCAGCGCGAACACCGCCAGCAGCGGCAGCATCGACAGGCCGTATACCCAAGGCGTCCAGGCGCGCAGGCGCAGCACCGACATGCGCGAAATCCCCCACATCGCGGCCAGGCCGATGACGAAGCGCACGGCTTGCGCCATCACCAGATGATCGCCGTTGGCGGCGCCGCCCGCGCTCTTGAGCACCGACAGGCCGATCACCATCAGCGCACCCAGCGCCAGGCACAGCACCCAGTCCAGGCTGCGCGTGAAACGCGCAACCATGTCCACCAGCCAGCGCAGGATGTCACTCAATGGTCGGTCTCCTGGACCGCATCGGGCACATCCGGCACCACGGGCTGCGCCGGCGTGTTGGGGTCCAACGCCACCGCAGTCTGGCCGATCACCACCGGCAGCTCGTCCAGCGTGGCCGCGGCCGCATCGCCGGCTTGGCGCGCATCGGTGGCGCCGGCTTCGAACTGGTTGACGCCCACCGCAGTCATGCCGAGCTCGCTGTCCAGCGGCTCCAGGCCGGCGGGCAGCTTGCCGAGCAGCCAGGCGTCGAAGATCTTGCGTGCGATCGGCGCTGCCGAGCTGGTACCGAAACCACCGCCCTCCACCGCCACCGCCACTGCGATGACCGGGTTGTCGGCCGGCGCGAAGCCGACGAACAGGCCACGGTGGCGCAGGTGCAGCGGCAGGCTGCGCGGGTCCACCGCGGCCACGCCCTTGCGGCTGACCACCTGCGCGGTGCCGGTCTTGCCGGCCATCTGATACGGCGCGCCCGGCGTGATCGCATAGCCGGTGCCGCCCGGGCGCATGGTGTCCATCATGCCCTCGCGCACCACCTGCAGGTGCGCCGCGCTCGGGCTGATCGGCTTGCCCGGCGGCTGGATCATCGGCTGCCAGGGGTGATCGAAGCCGGTGCGCTGCTCCAGCACCAGGTGCGGGCGCAGCAGCAGCCCGCTGGCGATCGCCGACACCCCGCGCACCAGTTGCAGCGGGGTCACCTTCCAGTCGCCCTGGCCGATGGCGATGTTGACGGTGTCGCCGGGATACCAGCGCTCCTTGCGGGTTTTGTACTTGTAGGCCGGCGACGGCAGGATGCCGCCGATCTCGCCGAGCAGGTCCACCCCGGTCGGCTGGCCGAAGCCGTACTCGCCCAGGTAGTGGTCGAAGCGCTCGATGCCCATGTCCACCGCCAGCCGGTAGTAATAGGTATTGACCGACTGGGCGATGGACTTGCGCAGATCGGTCCAGCCATGGCCGCCGCGATGCGAATCGCCCCAGCCGCGGCTGACCCCGGGCAGATAGAACATGCCGGTGGACAGCACCCGGTCTTCCGGCCGGCGCAGGCCGCTGTCCAGGCCGGCCAGCGCGATCAGCGGCTTGAGCGTGGAGCCCGGCGCCACGCCACCCAGCACCAGCCGGTTGAACTGCGGCCGCGACGGGTTGTCGTTGAGCATGCGGAAATCGGTATGCGAGATGCCGTTGACGAACAGGTTGGGGTCGTAGCTGGGCAGGCTGACCATGCCCAGGATCTCGCCGGTGCGCGGGTCCATCGCGATCGCCGCGCCCTCGTGCTCGCCGAACGCGGCCACCATCGCGCGCTGCAGGTCGGCATCCACCGACAGCCGCAGGTCCGCGCCCGACTGCGGCGCGACCCGGCCGACGGTGCGGATCGCCCGCCCCTGCACGTTGGTTTCGACCTGCTCGTAACCGACCTGGCCGCGCAGGTCCTGCTCGTAGTAGCGCTCCAGCCCGGACTTGCCCATGTGGGTGAGCGCGGCATTGCCCTCGCCCAGCACCGCCAGGTCCTTCTCGTCGATGCGGCCGACGTAGCCGATGATGTGCGCGAACAGCGGCCCGTACGGGTAGCGGCGGGTCAGATACGGCTCCAGCTCCACGCCGGGAAAGCGCCAGCGCTCCACCGCAAAGCGCGCCATTTCCTCATCGCTCATGCGCAGCTTGAGGGTGACCGGCAGGAAGCTGCGGCGCGCGCGCCGCTCGCGGTTGAAGCGCTCCAGATCCTCCGGCGCGATCGGGATCACCTTGCCCAGCGCGGCCAGCATGGCGTCCATGTCGGTGACCTTGTCCGGGGTCACGTCCAGGCGGAAGGCCGGCACGTTCTCGGCCAGCAGCCGGCCGGTGCGGTCGTAGATCATGCCGCGCCCGGGCACCACCGGCTTGGGCTTGATGCGGTTGGCTTCCGAGCGCGTGGCATAGACCTCGTGGTCAAGCACCTGCAGCTTGAAATACCAGCCGCCCAGCCCGACCAGGCAGATCACCACCATCACAAAGCCCAGCACCGCACGCCGGCGGAACTGTTCGGCCTCCGCATGCGGGTTCTTGGGATGACGACGCCCGTGCATGGCTTACTTCTTGCTCCGCTTGCCCAGCCGCACCGCATCCAGCAACACGAACAGCGGCGGCCATAGCGCCATGCCCAGCAGCGGCGCCCACCAGTAGCTCCACGGCAGGGTCGGCTCGCCCACCGCCAGATGCACGGCCGAGGAGACGATGCGGTCGTTGAGCAGCAGCCCGCCGATCGCCAGCGCCTGCTGCGAGACCGGGAAGAAGCGCATCCGCGCGCGGAAGCGCTGCAGGATGAAGGTCATGATCACCAGCCGCAGCGCCTGCTCGCCGAGCAGCCCGCCATACAGCAGGTCGGCCAGCACGCCGGCCACGAAGGCAATGCCCAGCCCGACCCGGTCCGGCTCCTCGATCACCCAGTACGCCAGCACCAGCGCCAGCCAGTACGGACGCAGCGGCTGCACCACCACCGGCAGCGGCAGCAGGCCCAGCACCAGCGCGATGACGATGCTCGCCGGCAGGATCCAGGTGTTGCGCATGCGGGTCATTGGTCCGTCTCCTGCGGAGCCGGACGGGATTGGGGAGTGGGGATTGGGGATTGGCTGGAAGCAGCGCCCTGTGGCGGGGACGAACGGGAATCGGGATTCGGGCCGTTGGATGCGGTCGATGCGGGACGGCGGGCGGGCATGCTGGCCGGGCGGCCGGACGCTGGCGCACTGGACGGCTGCGCGCCGGGCGCGGCAGGTGTCGCTGCGGACTGGGTAGGCGCCGAGGTACCGGTGCCCGATGCCGCGGCGGCCGTCGGGCGCGCGGTATCAGTCGCTGCGTTGGAAACACCGCCCGCAGACGTGCGCGGTGTCGCAGTCACCGGCGCGCCGGCCGCCGCCGCGACGCCGTTGCTGTTGCCGTTGCTGTTGCTGTTGCCAATCCCAACTCCCGACTCCCCAATCCCGGCCCCAGGCACCACCCGCAGCGGCTTGCCCGCGCGCAGCAGCAGCACATCGCGGCCGCGATCGAGCTTCGCGGCCGGGGTCAGTTCGCCGACCAGGAAGGCGTGGGTGTCGTCCGGGTGCAGTTCGGAGACCTTGCCGACCGGGAAGCCAGCCGGGAAGCGGCCACCGAGGCCGGAGGTGACGATTTCGTCGCCCACCTGCACGCCGGCGCTGAGCGGGATGTCGCGCAGTTCCAGCCGGTCGCCGCGGCCGTAGACGATCAGGCGCACGCCGTTGCGCGCCACGCTGACCGGCACCGCGTGGTCGGGGTCGGTCAGCAGCAGCACGGTCGAATGCAGCGGGGTCACTTCGATCACCTGGCCCATCAGCCCGCCGGCATCGATCACCGCCTGGCCCAGCAGCACGCCATCGCGGCTGCCGGCGTCCAGCAGCAGGCGCTGCCGGGTCGGGTCCAGGTCGATATCCAGGATCGGCGCCAGCTGCACGTCCAGCCCGCGGCGCTCGGCGACGTTGAGCAGTTCGCGCAGCTGCGCATTGTCCAGCGCAGCGGTCTGCAGCCGGGTCAGCCGCGCATTGGCCACCAGCAACTGATTGCGCAGGGTGCGGGTTTCTTCCACCAGCTGCGCATGGGTGGCGGCGTTGTCGCGCACCTGCGAGCCGATCCGCCCCGGCAACCCGGCCACCGCCCAGATCGGCTGGATCAGCAGGTTGGCCTGCAGACGCACCTGGCTCAGCCAGCCCCCCCGGCTATCGAGCGCGATCAGCACGATCGCCAGCACCAGATAGACCAGCAGCCGCAGCGTGGAGGTGACTTCGCCCGGACGGGAGGCGACGGGAGGACCGGCGTAGGAGGGCACTGTCAGGGCCGGGATTGGAGATTCGGAATTGGGGATTCGGGGAGCGGTTGGCTGCCCCCGATACGAATGCGGCTAAAACGTGAACTCGCGGAACTGCGGAGCAGTCCTACCGGGCCGTGGGCCGGAACCGCTTCTGCGAATCCCGAATGCCGACTCCCCAATCCCGAACGCTTCACTCCGGCGCGAAGAACTCGTTGCCGTGCATGTCCACCAGCTCCAGCGCGCGACCGCCACCGCGGGCCACGCAGGTGAGCGGGTCGTCGGCGACCTGTACGTGCAGGCCGGTTTCTTCGGAGATCAGGCGGTCCAGGTCGCGCAGCAGTGCGCCGCCGCCGGTGAGCACGATGCCGCGCTCGGCCACGTCGGCACACAGTTCCGGCGGGGTCTGTTCCAGCGCCAGCTTGACCGCCGAGACGATGCCCGACAGCGGCTCGTGCAATGCCTCGAGCACTTCGTTGGAGTTGATCTTGATCATCTTCGGCACGCCTTCGGCAAGATTGCGGCCGGAGATTTCCATCTCCTGCACCTCGTCCTGCGGGTAGGCGCAGCCGATCTGCAGCTTGATGCGCTCGGCGGTGGCTTCGCCGATCAGCATGCCGTGGTTGCGGCGCACGTAGTTGGTGATCGACTCGTCGAAGCGGTCGCCGCCCACGCGCACCGACTGCGAGTAGACGATGCCGTTGAGCGAGATGACCGCCACTTCGGTGGTGCCGCCGCCGATGTCGATGACCATCGAACCGCGCGCCTCGGTCACCGGCATGCCGGCACCGATCGCCGCGGCCATGGGTT
Source organism: Xanthomonas sp. NCPPB 3218 (assembly GCF_056725185.1). Taxonomy (NCBI): domain Bacteria; kingdom Pseudomonadati; phylum Pseudomonadota; class Gammaproteobacteria; order Lysobacterales; family Lysobacteraceae; genus Xanthomonas; species Xanthomonas sp. NCPPB 3218. Next base: position 827,350 of record NZ_CM161516.1, on the reverse strand, counting down.
CCTCGATCAGATACACATCGCGCGCACCGGCTTCTTCCGCCGATTCCTTGATGGCGCGGCGCTCGACCTGGGTGGAACCGGCCGGCACGCACACCAGCACGCGCGGGCTCGGGCGCAGGAAGCGCGACTTGTGTACCTTCTTGATGAAGTGCTTCAGCATTGCCTCGGTGTAGGTGAAGTCGGCGATGACGCCGTCCTTCATCGGGCGGATCGTGGTGATGTGACCCGGGGTGCGGCCAAGCATCTGCTTGGCCTCGGCGCCGACGGCGGCCACCGAGCGCGTGCCGCCGATTGCGCGGTCCTGACGCACCGCCACCACCGAAGGTTCGTTCAGTACGATGCCCTGCCCGCGTACGTAGATCAGCGTATTGGCCGTGCCCAGGTCGATGGACAGGTCGTTGGAGAACATGCCGCGGAGTTTCTTGAACATCGAGGGAGTTGTTCCTGGGTAAGTCGCGTGCCCGCCGCCAGACTGGCGAAATTTTGGGCAGAAAACGAAGTCCACTAGCCTAGCAATCCCCCCCGGTGCGGGCAAGGAAAAATCGGCCGTTGCGGCGTCGTTTTCATGTGCCGGTCACGCCGGGCATGGCATGCGGTTGTGGCCCTGATCGGTCGCAGCCGTTACCCTTTGCGCCGCGGCGCGCGCGCCGTCCCGCTGCCATGCCCGGCAACTGGCGGGTATTTCCCAACGCAAAGGCCTGACTCGATGTCCGCACTGATCTGTGGTTCCCTCGCCTACGACACCATCATGGTGTTTCCGGACCAGTTCAAGAACCACATCCTGCCGGACAAGGTGCACATCCTGAATGTGTCGTTCCTGGTCCCGCGCATGCGCCGCGAGTTCGGCGGTTGCGCCGGCAATATCGCCTACAACCTGCATCTGCTCGGCGGCGCGCCGATCCCGATGGGCACCGTGGGCCAGGACTTCGGCCCGTATCGCGAGCATTTCGAAACGCTGGGGATCGACCTGTCGCGGGTGAAGATCATCGACGACCTGTTCACCCCGCAGGCCTTCATCACCACCGACCACGACAACAACCAGATCACCGCCTTCCATCCGGGCGCGATGATGCGCAGCTACGAGAACCACGTGAAGGATGTGCCGGGCGTGACCCTGGGCCTGGTCGGCCCGGATGGGCGCGAGGGCATGATCCAGAATGCGGAAGAGTTCGCTGCCGCCGGCATCCCCTTCATCTTCGACCCCGGCCAGGCGATGCCCTTGTTCAATGGCCCGGAACTGCGCCAGTTCATCGAGCAGGCCCAGTACGTGGTGGTCAACGACTACGAATCCAACCTGCTGCAGGAACGCACCGGCTGGGACGAGAAGGACATCGTCTCGCGCGTGCAGGCCTACATCACCACGCAGGGCCCCAAGGGCGCGCTGGTGCATACGCCGGAAAAGACCTACGACATCCCGCCGGCGCACGAGCGCCGCGTGGTCGACCCGACCGGCTGCGGTGACGCCTTCCGCGCCGGTCTGATCTACGGCATCCAGGGCGGTTACGACTGGCTGACGATCGGGCGGATGGGCAACCTGATGGGCGCACTGAAGGTGGAGCACCCGGGCACGCAGAACCAGCGGTTCGACTTTGCCGAGTTCAACGACCAGTTCAAGCAGCAGTTCGGCTACGCGCTCTGACGCGCACCGCCGCTGATCAGCGCTTGCCCTTCTCCTCTCGGGAGCAGGTGCCCCGCAGGGGCGGATGAGGGGACGGGCGAAGCCCCGTGCAAGTTGAACAGCTTCGGGCTTCGCACCGCCCCCTCACGGCACTCTCTCTCCCGCAGGAAAGGGGCGCGTCGGCACCGCAATTGCTGCAATGCAGTTTGAGCATCGGCCCGATCTGTGCCTCTACTGACGCTTCGCGCTCACTGAGGAACGCTGGCCCATGTCCGAGCCAAGCGTTGTCGCCGCCACGTCCATCGCCCTGCCGGAGATCGAACCGGATGCGCTCCGGCAGATCCGCCGGTTGCGCGACATCGCGCCGCTTGCCGCACCACTGTCGCGCTCGTGGCGGCGCTGCCTGGACGATTACGCGTTGTTGCCCGAGGCAGCCCCCGAGCCGCTGGTGCACGATGCGCTGCACGTGCGCGAGCGCCAGCAACGTCTGGGCGATGTGCTGCGCATTGCCAAGGTGGAGATGGAAAACCTCTACGAGCAGATCGCCGGCAGCGGCTACGCCGTGATCTTTGCCGATGCCGAGGCGACCGTGCTGCACAGCGTGCACGACCCGACCCTGCTGCGCGAATTCCGCCAGGCCGGTCTGTTCTGCGGCGCCAGCTGGGCCGAGTGTCACCAGGGCACCAACGGCCTGGGCACCTGCGCCGCCGAGCGCACCGCAGTCAGCGTGCACCGCGGCGAACATTACCTGACCCGCCATCTGCCGCTGTCGTGCAGCGGCGCGCCGATCCTGGACCCGCATGGCGGGCTGCTGGCGGTGCTGGATGCGTCCACCCCCAACGCGCAGGACGGCAAGCAGATCCAGCGCCACACCGTGGCCCTGGTGAGCATGTCGGCGGCGCAGATCTCGCGCTCGCATTTCCTCAACCAGTTCGGCCATGCCTTCATCCTGCGCTTCCATAGCCGGCCCGAGTTCGCCGGCCTGCTGCACGAGGCACTGATCGCGATCGATACCGATGGCCGCGTGCTGGCAGTCAACGAGGCGGTGCTGGAGCAACTGGGCAAGATCGATCGCAGCCAGCTGGTGGGCCGCAACATCGCACAGGTGATGCAGCTGGATTTCGACACCCTCGAGCACCGCGCCGGCAGCGATGCCGGCACCTTGTGGTCGATCCGCTGCGCCTGCCATGGGCGACGGTTCTACGCACTGGTGCGCCCGCCGCGCGCGCGCGCTGCGCTGCCGGCGGTGGGTGGGCCGGCGCAGCTGGCACCGGATACCGAGCTGCAACCCGGTGAGCATGTCGGCTCGGATTCGCGCATGCGCCACAACCTGGCCAATGCCTTGAAGCTGGCTGCGCATCGGGTGTCGATTCTGCTGTGCGGCGACACCGGCACCGGCAAGGAGGAATTCGCCAAGGCGGTGCACCGCGGCTCGCCGTGGGCTGGCGGCGCGTTCGTGGCGATCAACTGCGCGGCGATTCCCGAGGCATTGATCGAGAGCGAATTGTTCGGGTATGCGCGCGGCGCGTTCACCGATGCCGCGCGCGAAGGCCGCCATGGCAAATTGCTGCAGGCCAGCGGAGGCACCCTGTTTCTGGATGAAATCGGCGACATGCCGCTGCCCTTGCAGAGCCGCCTGCTACGCGTGCTGGAAGAACAATGCGTCACCCCGCTGGGCAGCGAACGCGCGGTACCGCTGGAGCTGCACGTGATCAGCGCCAGCCATCGCGATCTGGCGCAGCGGGTGGCGGCCGGCGAGTTTCGCGAGGATTTGTATTACCGGCTCAATGGCGTGGTGCTGCACCTGCCACCGCTGCGCGAGCGCAGCGACAAGGCCGAGCTGATCCGCACCCTGCTGCGCGAGGAAACCAGCGAGCACAGCGTGCGCATCAGCGAGGAAGCGATGCACAAGCTGCTGAGCTACGCATGGCCGGGCAACCTGCGCCAGTTGCGTAATGTGCTGCGCACGGCGGCGGTATTGTGCAGCGACGGAGTGATCCGCCTGCCAAATCTGCCGCAGGAAATCGTCGATGCCGGCAGCGCACCGTGCCTGGTCGATGGCGGCGCGGTGGCCGCCGACGACATGCCCGGCCGCGTCGCACTCGACCAGGCCGAACGCCTGGTGTTGCAGCAACAACTCGAACGCCACCGCTGGAATGTCAGCCGCACTGCCGATGCCCTGGGCATCAGTCGCAATACGCTGTATCGCAAGCTGCGCAAGCATGGCCTGGATACCGGGTGATTGGGGGGCGGGGATTTGGGATTCGGAATTGGGGAATTGAGGGGCAGGGATTCGGGATTCGGAATTGGGGATTCGTTAGAGCCCATGCTGGTTCTTGGCGCTGGTATTTGGAGCGATTTATCAAGAGCACTTCTTGACCATCAGGTGGGTGCCGCTGTTGTTTGGTGCGGCATGCACCACGTGTCGATGCCGCGATTGTGGAGCGGATGATTTGGAACTTGGTTGCAGGGCCCTTGCCCGCCCACCCTCGCAGGACACGCCGCAAGTACGTCCTTGTAGGCTCTTACGCGGCATCCATGCCGCGTAAGGTCCCGCGACGGTGGGCGGGCAAGGGCCAGTCGAGATGGTCGGTATGCACGGTAGGAGCAGTGATTGATGCGCGTTGTTCGATCATGACGTGCCGGCTCAACACCTGATGCGCAACGCGCTACTAGCAGCTTTCACGCGACCACCGATTCACTTTCTGGTGCGGTGGCCTCGCCGATTGCGGGACCGTGTGGCGGCATGGATGCCGCCACCGAGCCCCCAGGGATGGGTTCACGGCGTGTCCCGCGAGCGGTGAGGACACCGCGCCCTCCACCAGCGCAGCTCCGCACCATCCAGATGACGCTGACGGCAACTGGAGCCTGCACCGTACGAATCCCCAATCCCGAATCCCCGCCCCGACTCACAACGCCCAGCGTATGCCGATCAGATACTGCCGCGGTCCACCTGGTGCAAGAAACCGCGCCGGGCCGGTTTCCACGGGCGCGTCCTGCGGGCGCGCGAGTGCTCCGTCCGGAAACACGTCTTCGGCCACGGCCGCGTAGGTCGCGTAGCGGCGGTTGAAGACGTTGTCGATGCGGGCGAACAGCGACAGCCGCGCGCCCAGTTGCCAACGCGCCTGCAGATCCACCAGCGCGTAGCCGGCGGTGCCGATGTCGATGCGCTCGGGTGCGGGCTCGTCGTCGTCGGCATTGTCGACCTGGCCATCCTCGTTGCCGCTGGCCACGCGCCCGGACACCGCACGCACCCCAGCGCCCAGGGTCAGCGCATCGTGCTGCCATTCCACGCCGAGCTTGAGGTTGTGGCGCGGCAATGCGGCGATGCGCAGGCCTGGACGCAAGGCGATCACGCGCTCGCCGGACAGCAGCTCGCCATCGCTGCGGTAGGTCGCATCCAGGAAGCTGTAGCCGGCCGACCATTGCCAGTCGCCGCTGCGCAGACGCAGCGCCAGATCCGCGCCCTGGTAGCGGGTGCGGCCGACGTTGTCGAAGTAACCCAGCTGGGTGTCCGGTGCACGCAGGAACAAAATGTCGTCGCGATTGTCGGCGCGGTACACCGACAGGCTGGCGTTGCTGTTGGCCGACGGCGCCCAGCGCGCGCCGAGCTCGTATGTGCGGGAGACGATCTGCTCCAGACGCGGGTCGGCCTGCAGGCCGGTCGGCAACCGACACGGCTGGGTGGGATCGGCGCAACCCAGTTCGATCGCGGTCGGTGCGCGGCTGTTTTGCGCGACCGAACCGTACAACGTCAGCCCCGAATCGAGCCGATGGGTCAGACCCAGGGACGGATTGGCCTTGGCATAGACGAAGCGCTCGCGTGGGCGGTCGCCGTCGTCGGCGGTGGAAAGGATGTTGTCCACCACCACGCGATTCCAGCGCACTGCAGCGCTGAGATGGGTGGCAGCGTCCAGCGCCCAGGTGTCGGCGACGAATACGCCCAGCGTCTTGGTGCTGCCGCGCACGCCGGAAAAGAACGCACGCTCGCCATCCGGATCGGCAGCGACCGAGCGGTCCGGTTGCACCCAGCCGTCGCGGGCGAATTGCTGATAGCGCACATGACCACGATCGAAGGTGACGCCGGTGCTGAGCGCATGCGCACCCCACTGACTGCTCAGGTTGACTGCCAGGCCTTGCGCCTCCTGGCGCATCTGGGTGGTGTTGAGCGCGCCGGTGGGCAATGCATCGGCAGCGGCGCGCGCGACATCGCAATCGGCATCCAGCGCGCTGCCGTCGGCGGCGTAGCCGGAGGCGCATTCTTCGACGAATTCTTCGTAGTCCTCGCCGATATCGCCATTGACGGTGTCGCGGCGGCCCACGCGCGCGTAGGCCAGTGCATGCAATGCGGTGTCCGCATCAAAGCGATGGTCCAGTTGCGCGGTGAACAGCGTATTGCGATTGCGGGTGAGATCGGGCGAGGTGTACACCGCGCGGCGGTCGGCGCGATACAGGCCGGGCTCGGGGCCATCGTCGGTGAAGCGCGTATCCGGCAGCAGGCCATTGCCGATCAGGCGGCTGCGCCCGTGCAGCAGCGACAGGCTCCAGTCGGTCTGCTCGCCCTGCTTGCCGACCTTGCCGAACACGGTTCCCAGGCGGCCCTCGGAGGCATCGCGCCAGCCGTTCTCGTCGAAACCGGTCACCGCGACGAAGCCATGCCAACCGTCCTGACTGGCGAGCCCATAACTGGCGTCCAGGCGCTTGCGCGCGCCGCTGCCGATGCTCAGCTCGCCCTGCACTCCCGGCGAGGTGAGGCCTGATGCGGTAGACAACACCACCGCGCCACCGAGCGTGTTCGGCCCGAACAAGGGATTGGAGCCGGGCATCAGAGTGACTGCGTTGATTGCCGACTCGGGCAGCATGTCCCAGCTGACGATGTCGGCGAACGGTTCGTTGAAACGCACGCCATCCAGATACACCGACACGCCTTGCGAGGCGCCGGGCAAGGCGGAGGCACGAAACCCGTGGAAGGTGAGATCGTTCTGGAACGCGCTGCCCTGCACATCGTTGCCATCCACGCCGACGAAGCGCCGCTGCAACAGATCGCCGAGGTTGTTGCTGCGCGCGCGCGACAGCTCGCTGTTGGTGGCCGATTGCACCATGTACGGCAGTTGCGCCGCATCGATGGTGGTGCCGGGGATCGGCGTGGCGGTGACCTCGATGCGGTCCAGCCAGGTCACCTGCGGCGCATCGGCCGCCACTGCCAGCGCGCTGCTTGCGAGCAAGGCGCTGGCGCAGGCGCCTGCCAGTGCGTGATGGTGCAACCTTGCCGTGCTGCGTGTGCCTGCTGCCATCTGCGTCTCCTCAATAAAGCACGATCGATTTGATGCCGCGCGCCGCACGCAAGTCCGCCAGCGCCTGATTGATGTCGTCCAGCGCCAGCGTGCGGGTGATCAACGGCGCCAGCCGGATGTCGCCGTGCAGATAGCGCGCGACATAGCCGGGCAATTCGCTGCGTCCTTTCACTCCGCCGAAGGCGCTGCCGCGCCATACCCGTCCGGTCACCAGTTGAAACGGGCGCGTGCTGATTTCCTGCGCGTCGTCGGCCACGCCGAGGATGACGCTCTCGCCCCAGCCCTTGTGGCAGCACTCCAGCGCCGCGCGCATCGCGCCGACATCGCCCACGCATTCGAAGCTGTGGTCGGCGCCGCCATCGGTGAGGTCCACGATCACCTGCTGGATCGGTGCGCCGTAGTCGCGCGGATCCAGGCAATCGGTGGCGCCCAACGCGCGCGCCAGCGCGAACTTGGCCGGGTCGATGTCCACCGCGATGATGCGCCCGGCCTGCGCCAGTACCGCGCCCTGCACCACCGACAAGCCGATGCCGCCCAGGCCGAACACCGCCACGCAGTCGCCGGGCCGCACATGCGTGCTGTTGAGCACCGCACCGACGCCGGTGGTGACCGTGCAGCCGAGCAGGCAGACCTGATCCAGCGCTGCCTCCGGCTGGATCCGCGCGACCGCGATCTCCGGCACCACGGTGTATTCGGAAAACGTGCTGATGCCCATGTGGTGCAGGATCGGCCGGCCGTGCAACGAGAACCGGCTGCTGCCATCGGGCATCAGCCCGCGCTCCTGGCTGCTGCGGATCGCCTGGCACAGGTTGGTGCGGCCGGAGCGGCAGAACTTGCACACGCCGCATTCGGGCATGTACAGCGGGATGACGTGATCGCCGGGCTGCACGCTGGTGACGCCGATACCGACCGCTTCGACGATGCCGGCCCCTTCCTGCCCCAGGATCACCGGGAAGCTGCTTGCTTGCCCGTGCGCCAATGCATGCGCATCGCCATGGCAGATCCCGGTGGCGACCAGGCGCACCAGCACCTCGCCGGGCCGCGGCGGCTGCAGGTCCACCTCTTCGATGGTCAGCGGCTGGTGCGGACCCCATGCCACCGCAGCGCGTGTCTTCATCCGGCCTCCCTGGCGCGCTGCGGCATGCCCGCCGCTCAGCGCGCGATGACCACGCCCCACGGCAGTTCGCCGACGGGGATCTGTTTGATCTCGCGCAACGCGACGGTGTCGATCACGCTGACCGTGTTCGAGCGCCCGTTGGCGACATACAGCTTGTCGCCGGCCGGGGTCAGTGCCGGATTCCACGGCCGCAGCCCCACCGCAATCTCGGCGAGACTGCGCGCAGTGTTGGTATCGATCACGCTGAGCGTGCCGGCACCGCCGTTGGACGCATACAGCCGCGTGCCGTCGGCCGACAACGCCACGCCGGCCGTGCGCACGCCGGCCGGCAGGCTGGCGCGGCGTTGGCGCGTCTGCAGGTCGATCACGTCGACCACGTTGGCGGTTTCCTGCGCGATGTAGACGCTGTGCCCGTCGGGCGCGAACGCCATGCCGCGCGGATGGCCGCTGGTGGCGACCACGCCACGCGAGCGACCGGTGGCCAGCTCGATCCTGTCCATGTCGTTGGAGCCCTCGTTGCTGGTGAGCAGCCACTGCCCGTCCGGCGTGTAGGCGCAGTGCTCGGGTGCCTGCCCGCGCGTAGCGATCACCTGCTGCACGCTGAACTGCGCAGCATCGATCAACATCACCTGGTTCTGGCCTTCCACGCACACCGCAAACTGCTTGCCGTCCGGCGACAACGCAATGCCTTCGGCGTTCTCGCCGATCTCCACGCTGCGCAGCACCGCGTCCTTGTCGGTATCGAGTTCGATCAGGCGGTGATGCTCGGCATCGATCAGGTACAGATGCCCCTGCGGGCCCGGCAATACCTGCTGCAGGCGCTTGCCCAGTTGTCCCTGCGCACTGAGCGTACGCACCACCGTGTCGGTGTGCGTATCGATCACCGACACCGTGCCGCTGCGCTGGTTGGGCACATAGGCAAATACCGGCGGCGTTGCGGGCACCGGGGCCGCGGCCTTCGTTGCAGGCATCGCTGCCGCCGGCGCCGCGCTGGACGCCGGCGGCTCCGCATCGCGCCGGCAACCGGCCAAGGCCAGCAGCGCGCCCAGCGCAGTTGCCGCAAGCAGACACCGCCACCCGGTTGCCACTGGCCTCATTGCGCCTTGCCCGCGGTCTTGTTGATCGAATGGATGAAGGCGAGCAGTTTTTCGGTGTCGCCCGGCTTGAGCACCGGCGCGAACGGCGGCATCTGCCCGACCACCTTTTCATGCCCGACCCGCGTCTTGCCGTGGGTGATCATCGCGGCGGTGCCTTCGCTGATCAGCGTGCGCAAAGTGTCGTCGTCGCTGCCATACACCCAGATGTCGTTGGTCAACGGCGGGCACATGCCGCCGCCACCGGTGCCGCCATGGCAGGCATTGCAGCCGGCGGAGAAATAGATCTTCTTGCCCTCGGCGATCAGTTCGGGCGTGACCTTGACCTCCGGCCCCTTCGGGATCGGCACCACGGTGGCCGGCGCTGCAGGCGGCGTGGCCGGATCAGGCGCAGGCCCGGCGGCCGGGTTGGGCACCGCGGCGCTCGCCGCTGCGGGCGCAGGCGCGGCAGTGCCGGTGGCCGGCGCCGGCGGGCTGGCAGCAGGTGCGGTAGCCGCCTCAGGCGCGGGCGCCGGTGGTGGTGCGTCCTTGCCGCAGGCGGCCAGCACGAGGCTGAGCATCACCGCGCACAGCGGTGCGCGCATGGAACGATCGAAACAACCCACGGTGGACTTGCGCATGAACGAACCTTTCTGATCGGAGGGAGCACCGCGCACCCCGTGCGCGCGGCGGGTGACACAGTCATTGCCGGGAGGGGCGCCTGGCCTCGGTAAGCAGCGTGGCCAGCGCGTTATCGCCGCGTGCCTGCGCTAATGCAGCGGCGGTCTTGCCGTCGCGATTGCGTGCGGCAGGGTCGGCGCCGGCCGCCAGCAGGCGCTTGGCCGCCGCGTCGCGCCCGGCCGCGGCGGCCAGCATCAATGCGGTGACGCCGGCCTGGTTGGCGTGGCCAACGTCGGCACCGCCGGCCAGCACCGCATCGAGCATCGCCGGGTCGTCGCGCGCCACCGCGAACATCACCGGCGTGAAACCGGTGGCATTGGCACGCCGTACATCCGCGCCCGCCTTGAGCAAGGCCTGCACCACGCCGACATCGGCGTAGGACACCGCCAGGTCCAGCGCGCTCCAGCCATCGCTGGAGACGGTGTCCACCGGCGCGCGCTTGCCGAGCAACCTGGTCACGCTGCCGGCATCGTTGGCCCAGGCCGCCTTCATCAAGGCGGTCCAGCCGCTGCCATCGCGCGCATCCAGGCGTGCGCCGGCATCGAGCAGCAGTCCGACCAGATCCGGTTCCTGGTTGCGGATGGCCTGATGCAACGGCGGCTCGCCGAGCAGGTTGGGACGGTTGGCATCGGCGCCATGCCGCAACAGCCACGCCACACGCACCGCGTCGCCGGCATCCAGTGCATGCGCCAGTTCCTGGTTCGGGTCGGCACCGTCGGCGATGCGCAGTTGCAGCTGCGCCAGCTCCTGCGAGGACGCGGCCGGGCTTGGCGCCTTGGACACCGGCGTCGGCGTGGCATACGGCCCGTGCGCGGCCAGATCGCCGGCCACCACGCAGTCGCCACAGCGCACCAGCGGCACGTGATAGCTGCGCAGGATCTCGGCGATCTTTGCTGAACTCTGTTGCATGGCCGTGTTCAAGGCATCGCGCAGGTCCGCGTTCTTGCGCGACACCGCCCACGCCATCGAATACTCCAGCACCGCATCGTCGATGGTATTGAGCGGCACCATGCCCAGGCCGCTGCGTTGCGCGTAGTAACCGGCCACCGGGCCCCAGGATTCGGCCGCATCCAGTTCATTGGCGGCGACGCGTTCGACCAGCTTGCCGGGATGTTCCTCCGGCGCCGTGGCCGAGTCGTAGAACAGGTATTGCACCTGGCCGCTGATGCCGTGCTCGTACAGGGCCTGGCGTGCGGGCGAGCTCTGGAACACGCCCAGCCGCAGTGTTTTCAGCGCCGGATCGTCCAGCGATGTCGGCACCAGATCCAGGCCCTTGCGCGTCACCAGCACATAGGCCGAGCGATACAGCGGGCGCGTGGTCAGGCCCTGCTCGAAATCGCTGTTGAGGTCCATCAACACATCGCAGCGGCCGGCAGTGATCGTGCTGCGTGCCAGCCCGCGTTGGTAATAGGTGCGCCACTCGTATTCCAGGCGCCGGCCCATGGCATCGGCCACGACCTGCGCAATCTTGTTCTGAAAGCCCTCGCCGGCCTTGTTGGACAGCGGCATGTTGCCCGGGTCGGCGCAGACCCGCAGCACGTGCGGATCGGGCGTTGGCGGTGGAGCATTGGCCGTGGCCGGTGCTGCAGTGGAGGCCGCCGCCGTGGCGGGCGCCGCAGCGGAATCAGAAGCGCGAGCCGTCGGTGAGGACGGCTCGCGGGTGCAGCCTGCGGCGACGAGTCCGAGGCTGCAAAGCACCAGCAGCCGACACAGCTGCCGGTGCATGCCACGCGCACCGGCAGCGAACTGCCGGTGCGCGCGTCCAACGCCTTGCATGGAACTCATCGTGCGGTCTTCGCTGCGGTGTTGGCGGTGCCGCCGCCTGCAGCCGCCGTGGCGGTTGCACTGGCGGTCACGGTCTTGCCGGCACCATCGATCCGGAAGCTGTGCACCATGCCGCCCAGCGGGATCTTGTCGAAGCCGGCACCAAATGCCAGACCGGCTGCGCCCAGCGCGCCATACGGATCGGACGGATCCAGACCTGCGGCCACCGGCAGGCCGATCCAGCCACCGATGCCGGAGAACACCGCCACGTACTGGTGCCCATTGGCCTTGTAGGCGATCGGGTTGCCGATGATGCCGGAGGGCAGTTTCATCTCCCACAGCTTCTTGCCGGTGTCCTTGTCCACCGCACGGAACCAGCCATCCAGCGTGCCGTAGAACACCAGCCCGCCGTCGGTGACCAGGGTGCCGCTCCATACCGGGAACTTCTCCTTGATCTCCCACTTGGACTTGCCTTCCACCACATCGAAGGCCTTGACGATGCCCAGCGCACCCGGCTCGTTGGGCTTCATCATCACGTTGGCGAACACGTACGGCAGGCCCATCATGGTGTTGCCGCGTTCCTGCGGTTCCAGCTCCATATGCCAGTTGTTGGTGCCGCAGAAGAACACCGCCGCGTTGGCCGGATCCACCGAACACGGCTGCTGGTCCTTGCCACCCATCGCCGAGGGGAAGGCCTGCACCTTCTTGCCGCGCTCCAGCGGCGAATGCGCGGCCACCTTGACCGGGCGGCCGGTCTTCATGTCGATGCGTTCGGCCCAGTTGGCCGGCACGAACTTGTGCGCGCGTAGCAAGGTGCCGTCGCGGCGATCGAGCACGTAGGCAAAGCCGTTGCGATCGAATTGCACCACCGATGGCACCTGCTTGCCGTCGATGCTCAGATCGACCAGGATCGGCTCGTTGATGCCGTCGTAATCCCACTGGTCGAACGGCGTCTTCTGGTAGCCCCACACCGCTTCGCCGGTATCGATCTTGCGCGCGAACAGGGTCATCGACCACTTGTTGTCATGCTCGCCGTTGTTGCATTCCTCCTGCGAGGTTTTGCCGCAGCGATACGACGGGCTCCACAGGCCGGGATTGCCGGTGCCGTAGTAGAGCAGCTTCAACTTCGGGTCGTAGCTGTACCAGCCCCAGGCCGCACCGCCACCACGCTTCCATTCGTCATTGGGAAAGGTCTTGACGCCCAGATCGCCGAGCTGGCCATGCTGCGGGTTGGCCTTGTTGAAATCCGCACCCAGGCAGATCGATTTGTCAGTACCGGCCGCATCGCAGGACCAGGCCTGCTTGCCATCGGCCAGGTTGTAGGCAGCGACACGCCCAAGCACGCCGAACTCGTTGCCGCTGATGCCGGCCACCACCTTGCCGTCGGCGATGATCGGCGCCATGGTGATGGTTTCGCCCTTGTCCGGGTGCGCGAGTTTCTGCTTCCACACTTCCTTGCCGGTCTTGGCATCGAGTGCGATCACATCGCCGCTCAGGCTGCCGAACACCAGCTTGCCATCGGCATAGGAGGCGCCGCGGTTGACCGTATCGCAGCACGCCACCGCCACCGAGCGTTCGTCCTGCTGCGGGGTGTACTTCCACAACACCTTGCCGCCGTCTTCCTGCGCTGCCAGGTCGATGGCGAACACGTTGTTCGGATACGCGCTGACCATGTACATGACGCTGCCGATCACCAGCGGCTGGCCTTCGTGGCCGCGCGTGGCATCGGTCTTCATTTCCCACGACATCTTCAGGTTCTTGACGTTGTCGCGATTGATCTCGGCCAGCGGACTGTGCCGGGTGAGCGCGAAGTCGCGCCCGATGCCGCCCCAGTTGTCCGGGTTGCTGGCATTGGTGGTGAACTCGCTGTCGGTATCGACCACGGCGGCGGCCGCCGGCGCGGCTGCGGGAGTGGCGGCCGGTGCAGGCGTTGTCGTTTCCGTGGCGGCGTCTTTCTTGCAGCCGGCCAACGCGGCGCTCAGCGCAAGCATGAGCAGCACACTGCTGCGCAGGCTGCGACAGGAAGATTGGTGCATATGCGTCTACCCCTCTCGATTGAACAACCAGTCGGTTGAAACATCCCGCAGCGCAGGCGTTGCACCCGCCAGTTGCACCGCGGACGTCGGAAACGTCGAAAGGGAAAGAGCAAACGCCATGCCAGCGCACTGGTGCGACGCACCATGTTGGAGCAGCAGGGTTTGTTGCGATGGCAGTGGCTTGCGCCAGGTGCACTGTCACGGTTCTGGCACAGTTTGCGCCGGGCGTGCTGTGACATGGATGGTGCAGCGGGGGTGGGACTGCCTGTCGGTCAGTGCTGCGCACCTTGCACGCTGGAGGCGACATAGCTTGCTGTGGCTTGCGCAAGGCAACACCTCACCGAAGGCCAGCTACGTCGTCGAACGGGGTGCTGCCGCGTTTCCCTTCTCCCATCGGGAGAAGGTGCCCGAAGGGCGGGCGAGGGTACGGCGCAGACAGCCGTGTGCTGTCCGGCTTGCTGATGACGCGTTGCAAGATTCAGCAGCGTCCACGCCCCTTCGAGCGCATGTCACTTCCAATGCGATGACGGTGTCCTGATCGTCATCGTCATCCAGCGACACGCGGCCAGCCACGCATCGCACTCCATGCTTCGCGCGCCTGGCCTACTCGCCAAAGCTCACGCTAGCGGTTCCACTGCGCCAGCAACTGCGTGCAATCCTGCAACCGCCAGTCGGCAAGGCCGGGCCATGGATCGCCGGGTGTGTTGACCAGCACGGTGCAGGCCCCGACTGCACGGCCGCAGGCCAGGTCGTTGTGGTGATCGCCGACCATGACCAGTGCTGTGCCCTCCACCGCCCAGCGTTGCGCAAAATACTGCAGGCCATCGGGTGCGGGTTTGGGGGCGGCCTCATCGCGGCCGACGATGTCGTCCCAGGCGAATGCATCGTGCAGGCCGATCGCCTGCAATGTCACCTGCGCCAATGCGCGCGCATTGCGGGTGAGCATGCCGAGCCGGCATCCGGCTGCCTGCAACGCACGCACCAGCGCCACTGCACCGGGCGCAGGCTGTGCGGCCTGTGCGAGTTCACGCTCGTGCTCAAGCAACCAGGCGTGTTTGGCTGCGGCCTGCTCGGCCGGCAGCGATGCCAGGTGGTGCAGGATGTCCGCCTCGGGCGGGATCTCCAACGCGCGTCGGATCAACGCGAAATCATGCACCGCTTCGGTCAGCGTGCCGTCCATGTCGAATACCCAGTGGCGGTAGCCGGACAACGCGGGCGAGATCTGTTTGATGGCCATGGCGTCCATACGTGAGGAGACTCCAGAGATGGTTGAGGCAACGCCGCAAGCCGTCAGGGAACGCACATCGCGCACTCACCCGAATGGACCGGCACCTCATGCCGATGCAGTACGCCGACTACGCAGCTGTTGCCGTGCAAGGGCGGTGCGCCTACTTCCAGCCCGGCATCTGGGTGGTATCCAGGCCACCCACGTCGAACTCTGCCGTGCGTGTGCCGCCAGCTTTCACCGGGAACGCGATGCTGATGCGCTTGGCATTGCGCACCAGCTTCCACAGCGCCTTGTCGTCGTCGATGAACATCGCGATCGCTTCATCGGTGTCGGGGCGGTGCGCGGCCATCGGGCGTGCTGCGCCACCATCGGCCGAGACCTGCACCTTGCAACCGCCATAGCAATTGAAGTCGCCGGCCTTGAGCACGAGATAGCTGTGGCGCTTCCACTGCGGGTGATCACGGAACACCAGGCTCACCGGCTTGGGGCCGCTGCCGTCGACATCCACGCGGCTCTTGGCATCGATCATCGCCGAGCGCTGCGTGCCGCCCTTGGCGGGCACCTGCGAGTACTGCCACAACGCCTGCATGCGGCGCAGTTCGCGCGCCTGGTCGCCCTTGGCCTTGATGTCGGCATAGCCGGGTTCGATGCGTGTGGCTGCCGCAGTGCCGGCGTAGCCTTCCAGCAGTGCGGCGCCATGCGCACGCGCCATGTCCCAGTTACCGGCCGTCACCGCCTCGTCGTATTGCTTGGCGAGTGCGTCGGCCTGTTGTTGCTTGGCTTGCGCCTGCGCGCTTGCCTGCGCCTGACGCTGCGCCTCGCGGTCGGTACAGCCACTCACTGCAGCGACGCACAAGGCCGCGCTCAGCAGATACTTCATCGTCGACTCCGGAAGGCATGAAAGGCAGCGGCAACGATACCAGCCTGCCCGCGACAGCCGCGATCAAACGGCCACACAGCGTAGGAGCGCACCCGGGCGCGATGGAGCATTCCCGGTAAAGCCACGTCGCGCCCGGGTGCGCTCCTACGACGGCGATTGCAGGGCGCGATGCTGCCTGCACGATGCAGCAAGGAAAGCGGCGGGAGGGCGTCTACAACGCCCTCCCCTGCCATTACGGCTGCGGCTGCGCCGACGGTGCCGCCTTGGCCTTGGCGATCATCTCGGCCACCGATGCGGTGGTGATCGGGTGGTAGCTGGGCTTGGCCTTTTCGAAGGCCTGCTCGGCGAAGGCGATGCCGTCCGGGGTCTTCAACAATTCGGCGTAGATCGGCAGCACCAGCTTGCGGCGGCCGACGCGTTCGATGAACTCGCCTGCAGCGGGGCGCGCATCGGTGTAGCCGCTGCGGATCGCCAGCGGATACCAGCGCATGGCGATTTCGCCGTTCGGGGTGCCGGTGAAGTGGTAGGCCTCATCCAGCTGCTTGAGCTGCTCGGGCTTGAGCGTGGCGCCCATGCCGCTGAGGAAGTGCACCCATTCCTGCGTGCCCCATTCGCCGGTCACCTGCTTGCTCGGCAGCGTGCCGCTGCCGCTCCAGGCGATGCGCGCGGTGTCCACGATCGAGAAGCTGCGCGAGCGTGCCTTGGCGGCGAAGGCCGGGATGCCCGGCTGCTTCAACCACGCATCCACCTCGGCCGCGCTGACCGTGTTGGGATGCTTGTCCAGCAGGTTCTTGTTTAGGTAATCGACGAACTGGTCGGTGGTGGCGCTCTGGAACGCATGATCGTCGAACCAGCCGCGCAGGAACGGGTCGAACACCTCGCGGCCGAAACGCTGCTCCAGGAACTGCAGGAACCATGCGCCCTTGACGTAGGCCACCTGGCTCAGGGCTTCGTCGGGGTCGCGCTCGGCCAGCGGCGGCAGCGCCAGCGCCTGGTCGGCCGGCGCCATGTCCTTCACTTCGGCCAGCAGGTCGCCCTGGTCGATCTCGCGCTCCATCTCGGCCATCTCCACGCCATACAGCGCCTCGGTGATGCGGGCCTGCACGTAGGTGGTGAAGCCTTCGTTGAGCCAGATGTCCTTCCAGCTGGCATTGGTCACCAGGTTGCCGGACCAGCTATGCGCCAGTTCGTGCGCGACCAGCGAGACCAGCGACTTGTCGCCGACGATCACGGTGGGCGTGGCGAAGGTCAGGCGCGGATTCTCCATGCCGCCGAACGGGAACGACGGCGGCAGCACCAGCATGTCGTAACGGCCCCAGCGATACGGGCCATAGAGTTTTTCGGCGGCACCGATCATCTTTTCGGTGTCTTCGAATTCCTTGGCGGCCTTGTCGGCCATGGCCGGCTCGGCCCACACGCCCGAGCGCGCGGAAATCGGCTTGAACACCACGTCGCCGGCGGCGATCGCCAGCAGATAGGACGGAATCGGCTCGGGCATCTTGAAGCTGTAGTCGCCGTCGCGCGCGGCCTTGGGGTCGTTGTCGGCGCTCATCAGCACCATCACGTCCGGGCGCGAGGTCACATGCGCGCTGTAGGTGAAGCGCACGCTCGGGGTGTCCTGCAACGGCACCCAGCTACGCGCGTGGATCGCCTGCGACTGGCTGAACATGAAAGGCAACTGCTTGCCTTCGGTCATCGACGGCTCCAGCCACTGCAGGCCGGAGGCGGTCGGCGCGGTGTGATAGGTGATCACGACCTTGGCCGGCTGATTCGGCGCCTCGATGGTGAGCTTGCTGCCGAAGGTCTTGTCGGCCGGCGCCAGCGCGAACTGCAGCGGCGCCAGCGTGCCCTTGCCGTCGTCGGCCTGCACCTGCGCAATGCTCAGCTCGCGCGTGTCCAGCACCAGCTGCTTGGCGGCCTTGTCCTTCCATTCCAGCGTGTAGGTGGCGGTGCCGCCGATCTGCTTGGCGTCGAAATCCAGCTTCAGGTCCAGCGCCAGATCCTTGATCACCACCAGCTGCGGCTGGGCGTAGGAGCTTTCGTCGTGGTTGCGGGCGTCTGCTTTCACGGGGGCCTTGGCAGTGGTGGCCGGCGCAGCGGTGCTGGCGGCCGGCGGCGTGGACTCGTTGGAACAGCCGGCCAGCGCGATGGACACGGCCAGGGACAGCGACAGGAACGGGAAGCGCATCGACGGCACCGCAGCAAGGGAATTGGGCATTTTAACGCCCCGGGCGGTTGCCTGCCCGTGCGGCCGATGGCGAGCGCTTGCCGGCTGCTCAACCCGCGCCGGCTGGGGACACCGTGCATGTCGCTGGCCGGATCGGCGCGAACCTTACGCAGTAACCGCGTTAATGGCGTAACTCAGGCTACCCGTGCCTAGCGTGCACCCGCCTGCGGCCCGGCCGCCAGGCGATTACCGGATCGCCTAGACCACCGGATGGCTGCGCGGGCTGTCATGCCCGTCGCGCACCAGACGCCGGCCGCCGGAGAACTTGGCGCGATACATCGCCGCATCGGCGCGGCGATACAGCTCGGTGGCATCCAGGCCACGCTCGCACACCGCGCTGCCGGCGCTCACATGCAGCGGCGCCTCGTCGGCATCCTCGCGTTCGAGCATCGACAGCCATTGATTGAGCTTGAGCGTGGCGTCGTCCTCGCTGGCATGCACGCCGATCAGGAACTCGTCGCCGCCCCAGCGCCCGATCCAGTCCTGCGCGCCCAGCCAGCCGTAGGCCGATTCCACCAGCCGCACGAGCACGCGATCGCCGGCCAGATGGCCGAAGCGGTCGTTGATCGGCTTGAGGTTGTCCATGTCCAGCACGAACAGCACGAACGGCCAGCCTTCGCGCTGCGCGGCGGTGACCGAATCGCGCATCGCCTGCTCGCAGCCGCGCCGGTTCAAGGCCTCGGTCAGCGGGTCGAACAAGGCGTGCTTCTTCAGATCGCGCATGCCGGCATCGATGCCGCGCAGGCTGCGATTGATGCCACGCAGCAACCGCCCCAGTTCGTCGTCGCCATGTTCGGGCAGGCTGGGCAGACGTTGATCGGCGTAATACGCATCCAGTGCGTCGGCGGCGATGCGCAGCGGTGCGAGCAGGCGATACAGGGCCGACAGGGTCGCCGCGGTGCCAGCCAGCGTGGCCAGCAGCGCCACGATCACCACCGACCACAGCGGGCGCCCGCTCAACTCGCTTTGCGCGGCCAGCCAGGCGATCAACAACAGCAACGGCAGGTGGATGCCGACAAAGGTCACCGCCAGCAGCTTGGCGCTGAAGGAGCGGGGAAACACGCGCGACAACCCTGCGTACAAGCGCATCCACGTCTCCGGCAAAAGAGCGCCTAGTGTCGCCGACCGTTGGTGGAGCCGACGCGACGGGAGTCTCAAAAGTTTGTCGGCAAACGCACCTGCGCACAGTGCAATCGTGCGGCAAGCGGACACGAGCATGGCGTGCTCGTGCGATGTCCGACGCGCGATGTCCGGCGCATGCTGCGCGCCGGACCGGACGCTCAGATCACGCTGCGTCGGATCCGGGTCAGATCTTGTAGCCGGAGTGGATCGCCACGATGCCGCCGGTCAGGTTCTTGTAGTGGCAACGCGCAAATCCGGCCTCGCCCATCATGCCCTTGAGCGATTCCTGCGGCGGGTGCTTGCGGATGCTTTCTGCCAGGTACTGGTAGCTGTCGGCGTCGCGCGCGAACAGCTGGCCCAGCCTGGGCAGGATCTTGAACGAGTGGAAGTCGTAGATCGGCTTGAACCAGTCGGCAGTGACTTCGGAAAATTCCAGCACGCGCGCCTGCCCGCCCACCTTCAACACGCGATACATCTCGCGCAGCGCGGCGTCCTTGTCGGTGACATTGCGCAGGCCGAAGGAAATGGTGACCAGATCGAAGCTCTGATCCGGGAACGGCAGCGCCTCGGCATTGCATTGCACGTAATCGAAGCCGGCCACCAGGCCGCGGTTGGTCAGCCGGTCGCGGCCTACCGACAGCATGCCGGCATTGATGTCGCCCAGCACCACCGCGCCTTCGCTGCCGACGCGCTCCTTGAGCAGCACGGCGATGTCGCCGGTACCGCCGGCCAGGTCCAGCACACGGTCGCCCGGCTTCACCTGCGCGGTCGCCACGAAGTAGCGTTTCCATGCGCGGTGCACGCCCAGACTCATCAGATCGTTCATCAGGTCGTAGTTGCGCGCGACCGAGGTGAACACTTCGCCGACCAGCTTCTGCTTGTCCTTGGCAGCGACGTCGCGGAAGCCGAAATGGGTGGTACCGGAGGTATAGGGGGATTCGCTCATGGGCGGATTATCGCACTGCTGACGCCGCCATGACCGCAACCGGACCACAATCGCTGCCTTCCCTGCGACCGGCCCTGCGAGCCCTGCGTGCACGACAAGTACGTCCAGCGCGACTGGCAGCCCCACGAGAAGCCCACCCTGCCCGGGTCGGCCTCCACCCCCCTGCACTCCACCCGGCGCCGCATCCAGTACGGGCTGGTGGGCGTGGTGGTGGCGCTGACCGGCGGGCTGAGCAATGCGCTGGTCACCGCCAACCTGACCTATCTGCAGGGCACGCTGGGCGCCTACGCCACCGAAATGGCCTGGCTGCCGGCCGCCTACGTGATGACCAACATGTCGGCCAACCTGCTGCTGGTGAAGTTCCGCCAGCAGTTCGGGCTGCGGCGCTTCACCGAGATCTTCCTGGCGCTGTATGCGGTCATCGCCTTCGCGCATCTGTTCGTGCACAGCCTGAGCTCGGCGATCACCGTGCGTGCTGCGCACGGATTGGTGGGCGCCGCGCTCAGCTCGCTGGGGCTGTATTACGTGATCCAGGCGTTCCCTGCCAGGTACCGGCTCAAGGCGGTGGTGACCGGGCTGGGGGTGACCCAGCTGGCGCTGCCATTGGCGCGGGTGTTCTCCACCGATCTGCTGGAATTTGCGCAGTGGCAGGGTCTGTACCTGTTCGAACTGGGCCTGGCGGTGTTCGCGCTGGCCTGCGTGCTGGCGCTCAAGCTGCCGCCCAGCGACCGCTATCGGGTGTTCGAGCCGCTGGATTTCCTCACCTTCAGCCTGTTCGCGGCCGGTTCGGCCGGGCTGGCGGCGGTGCTGTCGCTGGGGCGGCTGCTGTGGTGGACCAGCACGCCGTGGCTGGGCGTGGTACTGGCGGCCTCCATCGTGCTGCTGTGCACGGCGGCGTGGATCGAGCACAACCGCCGCAACCCGATGATCAACACGCGCTGGCTGGCCAGTGGCGACATGCTGCGGCTGGGCCTGGCGATCCTGCTGATCCGGCTGGTACTGTCCGAGCAGAGCACCGGCGCGATCGGCTTCTTCCAGACCCTGGGGCTGGCCAACACGCAGCTGCAGACCCTGTTCGCGCTGATGTTGCTGGGTGCAGTGGTCGGCGTGGCCGCCAGCGCGTGGCTGATCAATCCGGCGCGGGTGGCCGAGCATCTGATCATTGCGGTGGCGGCGATCTGCATCGGCTGTTTCATGGATGCCGATGCCACCAGCCTCACCCGCCCGGAGCAGATGTACGTCAGCCAGTTCCTGCTCGCCTTTGGCAGCACCTTTTTCATCGGCCCGGCGATGGTGGCCGGGCTGGGCCGGGTCATCGCGCAGCCCGGCAATCTGATCAGCTTCATCGTGCTGTTCGGCATGGCACAGAACATGGGCGGCCTGCTCGGCAGCGCGCTGCTCGGCACCGTGCAGGTCGTGCGCGAGAAATACCATTCCAGCCAACTGGTCGAACATCTGGCATTGACCGACCCGCAAGTGGCCGCGCGCGTGCAGGCCTATGCCGCGCTGTACGGCCGCAGCATCGGCGACCCGGCCCTGCGCCAGGCCCAGGGCGTGCGCGCCCTGGGCAGCGTGGCCACGCGCGAAGCCAATGTGCTCGCCTACAACGACGTGTTCCTGTTGATCGGCTGCATCGCCATCGCCACCGGGCTGTGGATCCTGTCCGTGCTGGTGTGGCGGCGTTACCTGCGCCCACCCGCTGCGTCCCCCTCTCCTGCTTCCACCGCGCGCCCATGAATACACCTGCAGCTTCAACCTCTCCTGCCGATCTGCAACGTCGCAGGCGCCGCCGCATCGGTGGCGTGATCGGCTTCGGCGGGCTGGCCCTGCTCGGCGTGGCACTGGTGCTGTATGCATGGCGCCTGCCGCCGTTCGTCAGCGCCGTCGAGCGCACCGAGAACGCAATGGTGCATGGCCAGATCACGGTGATTGCGCCGCAGGTCAGCGGGTATGTCACCGAGGTGCCGGTGCAGGACTTCGCCCACGTCAAACACGGCCAGTTGCTGGCCAGGATCGACGACCGCATCTATGCCCAGCAGCTCGAACAGGCCAGGGCGCAGCTGCAGACCGCCCAGGCCAACCTGTCCAACTGGGACCAGCAGCGGCATAGCGCCGATGCCACCATCGCCGAACAACGCGCCGCACTGAGCAGCAATCAGGCCCAGCGCGACCGCACCCGCTCGGCGTATGCGCGCGCACAGCAGCTGGCCGAGCAGAAACTGGTATCCGAACAGGATCGCGACACCGCCTTCGCCGCACGTGCGCAGGCCGATGCCGGCGTGGCACAGGCGCGTGCCGCCGTGCAGGCCGCCGAGGAGAACGCACGCAGCGTCACCGTCAATCGCGCCGCCCTGGAAGCGGCGGTGGCCAACGCGCAGGCAGCCGTGCAACTGGCGCAGATCAATCTGGACAACACGCGCATCCTGGCCCCGCGCGATGGCCAGCTTGGTCAGCTCGGCGTGCGTCAGGGTGCCTACGTCACCAATGGCACGCAGCTGATGTCGCTGGTGCCGGACACGCTATGGATCGTGGCCAATTTCAAGGAAACCCAGATGGCCAAGATCCGCATCGGGCAACGCGCCAGCTTCACCGTGGATGCGTTGGACAATGCGCGTCTGCACGGCCGTGTGCAGGAAATCTCCCCGGCCGCCGGCTCGGAATTCAGCGTGCTGCCGGCCGACAACGCCACCGGCAACTTCGTCAAGATCGCCCAGCGCATTCCGCTGCGCATCAGCGTCGATCCGGACCAGGCGCTGGCACCGCGGCTACGCCCGGGCATGTCGGTGGTGGTGGCGATCGACACCGACAGCGCGGTCGACTGACGCGACACAGCCGCTATCATGCGGTGATGTCGTCCCTGTCCCCATCCTCGCTGCACTGGCAATGCCTGCGCTTCGACCAACTGAGCACCACGCAGTTGTACACGCTGCTGCGGCTGCGCTCGGATGTGTTCGTGGTGGAGCAGCAGTGCGCGTATCCGGAGCTGGATGGCAAGGACAGCCTGCCGGGCGTGCTGCATCTGCTCGGTAGCACCGACGACGGTGCGTTGGCCGCCTATCTGCGCGTGCTACCGCCCGGTGTGAGTTACCCCGAGCCAAGCATCGGCCGGGTAGTGATTGCCGCCACGCAGCGCGGCCACGGCTTCGCACACGCATTACTGCGGGAAGGCTTGCAGCTGGTGCACCGGCAGTGGCCTGCCAGCGCCGTGCAACTCGGCGCGCAGGCACACCTGCAGGCGTTCTACGCCGCACACGGTTTCACGCCCTCGTCCGCACCGTATCTGGAAGACGGCATTCCCCACATCGACATGCTGCGTCGCGCCGACGCCGCCACCCAGGAGCCTGCATGATCACCACCCCCGACTACCGCGCACTGCTCGACACCGCCATTGCCGAAGCCCGCCAGGGCCTGGCCGAAGGCGGCATTCCGATCGGCGCGGCGCTGTACCACAACGACGGACGTCTGCTCGGCTGCGGCCACAACCGCCGCGTGCAGGAAAACGATCCCTCCGTGCATGGCGAAACCGATGCCTTCCGCAAGGCCGGCCGGCAGCGTCGCTACAAGGACACCATCATGGTCACCACGCTGGCACCGTGCTGGTACTGCAGCGGGCTGGTGCGCCAGTTCAATATCGGCACCGTGGTGGTCGGTGAGTCGGTCACCTTCCAGGGCGGCGTGTCCTGGCTGCGCGAGCAAGGCGTCACTGTCATCGACCTGCAGAGCCAGGAATGCATCGACCTGCTGGGCGGCTATATCTCGGCCAACCCGGACGTGTGGAACGAGGATATCGGCGAGGACTGAGCGGTTTGGGTGCAGCGGTTTGGCTGCAGAGCGCTTGATCTGCGGCTTGGCTGCGAGGCCCTTGCCCGCCCACCATCGCAGGACACGCCGCAAGTACGTCCCTGTAGGCTCTTACGCGGCATCCATGCCGCGTAAGGTCCCGCGACGGTGGGCGGGCAAGGACCATCGGAGATGGTCGGTGTGCTTGCTTAAGAGTAGCAAGGGCAGTGCGTGATGCGCGCCGTGACCCTGATGCGCCGGCTCGAAGTCCGACGCACGTTCGGCAAACAGCTTTTCACGCGGCCACCGACCAACTCTCTAGTGCGGTGCCCTCGCCGTCAGAGGATATAGCGGCTCAGGTCCGGGTCCTGCACCAGTTCGCCGAGCTGCGCATCGACGTAGGCCGCATCGACCGTGACGCTCTGGCCATCGCGATCCGGCGCCTCATAACTCAGCACATCGAGCAGACGCTCCAGCACCGTATGCAGGCGGCGCGCGCCGATGTTTTCCTGCCGCTCGTTGACCTGCGCGGCGATCTCGGCCAGGCGCTCCACTGCATCCGCGCCGAAGGTCAGGCGCACACCCTCGGTCTGCAGCAGGGCTTCGTACTGCTTGATCAACGCCGCCTTGGGCTCGGTGAGGATGCGCACGAAATCGGCCTTGGTCAGCGCGGTCAATTCGACACGGATCGGGAAACGGCCCTGCAATTCGGGAATCAGATCGCTGGGCTTGGCCAGATGGAACGCGCCGGAGGCGATGAACAGGATATGGTCGGTCTTGACCGTGCCGTACTTGGTAGACACGTTTGAGCCTTCCACCAGCGGCAGCAGATCGCGCTGCACGCCCTCGCGACTGACATCGCCGCCGTTGGAGCCGGCTTCGCCACGCTTGGCGACCTTGTCGATCTCATCGATGAACACGATGCCGTGTTGCTCGCAGGCTTCGATCGCCGCCGCACGTACGTCGTCTTCGTTGACCAGCTTGCCGGCTTCTTCTTCGATCAGCAGCGGGCGCGCGGCCTTGATGGTGAGCTTGCGCTTCTGCGACTTGCCGCTGCCCAGGTTGGAAAACATCTGCCGCAGCTGCTGGCCCATTTCTTCCATGCCCGGTGGGGTCATGATGTCCATGCTGGCGTTGACCGCCACTTCCAGCTCGATCTCGCGCTCGTCCAGCTCGCCGCTGCGCAGCATGCGGCGGAACTTGATGCGGGTGTCGTTGTCCTGCGCCGAGGGCTCGTTGCGCGCCGCTTCCGGATCGAACCCGATCCCGGCCGCACGGCGCGGCAGCAGCGCATCCAGGAGGCGGTCTTCGGCGCGTTCTTCGGCCTGGTTGCGCACGCGCACCTTGGCCTGTTCGCGATACAGCTTGACCGAGGTGTCGGCCAGGTCGCGAATGATCTGTTCCACATCCTTGCCGACATAGCCGACCTCGGTAAAGCGCGTGGCTTCCACCTTGACGAACGGCGCATTGGCCAAGGTGGCCAGACGCCGCGCGATCTCGGTCTTGCCGACGCCGGTCGGGCCAATCATCAGGATGTTCTTGGGCATCACCTCGTTGCGCAGCTCTTCGGGCAGCTGCATGCGGCGCCAGCGATTACGCAGCGCGATGGCAACCGCACGCTTGGCATCGTGCTGGCCAACGATATGACGATCGAGCTCCTGCACGATTTCGCGCGGAGTCATGGTTGAGGTATCGGAATTTGGCATTGGGGATTGGGGATTCGTAAAAGCGGAGTAGGAACGATCGATGCGTGTCCGGGCGCAGGGAAAGGAGTGCTTTTGCGAATCCCCAATCCCAAATCCCGATTCACAGCTCTTCGACCACCACATTGCGATTGGTATAAATGCAGATATCGCCGGCGATGTTGATCGCTTCGGTGGCGATGGTCTTGGCATCGAGTTCGGTGTGCGCCAGCAGCGCGCGGGCGGCCGAGAGGGCGTACGAACCGCCCGAACCGATGGCGATGATGCCGTCTTCCGGTTCGATCACGTCGCCGGTCCCGCTGATGATCAGCGAGGTTTCCTTGTCGGCGACCGCAAGCAGCGCCTCGAGCTTGCCCAGGCGGCGCTCGGTGCGCCAATCCTTGGCCAGCTCCACGGCGGCACGGGTCAGTTGCCCATGCTTGTCGAGCTTGGCTTCGAACAGCTCGAACAGGGTGAACGCATCGGCGGCGGCACCGGCAAAACCGGCCAGCACCTGCCCCTCGCGGCCGAGCCGGCGCACCTTGCGCGCATTGCCCTTCATGACGGTGTGGCCGAGGGTGACCTGGCCATCGCCGGCAACGGCGACATGCCCACCACGCCGAACCGAGATGATGGTGGTGGCGTGAACGATGTTGGGGTTCTGGCTGGGGTCCATGGGTCCTCCGGGGGTTTCCAATGAGGTGGGGACGCCCCTGCCGGGTTCAAGCATGCTGCGCGCATGCGGCGCGGGCGACTGATGCAGCGCGCTCAGACGGCAGACAGCATGCGTCTGCGCTCCCGGCACGCAGCGATTGAGCAGCCGCACACGAGAACGATTGGGAGCGTGGTGTGCGCTTCGGGATGAACCGGGTGATCGTCGCCGGCGCGGAGACGCTGCTGCGCAAACCTGTCACCGCAGTATGCGGCCGTCATATGCGCATCACTGCAAGAAACGCTCCGGCCCGAATAACCACGCAGGCCCGCGCATGGATCCGCGTACAGGCACCGATGCCTGCGCTCTTGCCCCTCTCCCAATGCGATAGGGGCTCAAGACCGGCGATTCGCACGCGGCGGTACTTCAGAGAAGTGGTTAACCGCTACGCGCAACACACGCCGCGCCACTCACTCAGCAGCTTTCTTGCGCCTGGCGCGCGGATGCGCGGCGTCGTAGACCTTGGCCAGATGCTGGAAATCCAGATGCGTATAGATCTGCGTGGTGGCGATATCCGAATGGCCGAGCAATTCCTGCACGCCGCGCAGGTCGCCGGAGGATTCGAGGATATGGCTGGCAAAGCTGTGCCGCAGCATATGCGGATGCACGTCCTTGAACATGCCCTGCCGCACTGCCAGTTGCTTGATGCGGATCTGCACTGCGCGCTGCGAAATCGCACCGCCGGCGCGGCCGGGGAATACATGCGTATCGGCACGCCCGCAGCTGTCGCGCAGCCAGTCGCGCAGCGCGCCGACCGCATGCGAGCCCACGGGCACCAGGCGCTGCTTGCCGCCCTTGCCGAGCACCATCACCAAGCCGCTGTCCAGATCCAGGTCGCGCCAGCGCAGCGCGCAGAGCTCGCTCAGGCGCAGCCCGGACGAATAGAACAGCTCCAGCAAGGCGCGATCGCGCAGGCCCAGCGGCGCGTCGGTGGGCACCTCGACCAGACGCACCGCTTCATCGGCATCCAGTACCTGCGGCAATTTACGCGGCGCCTTGGGCGCACGCAGCGCCGCCGCCGGGCTTGCGGCGATGCGGCCATGCTTGAGCAACCAGGCGTAGTAACTGCGGCATGCCGACAGGCGACGCTGCAGGCTCTTGGGCGACAACCCGCGCCGGTGCTCGGCCGCAACGAACTGCCGCAACTGTGCGCTATCGAGCTGCGCCACATCGTCGATGGCCTGTTCGCCGGCCCAGCTCACCAACGCAGCAAGATCGCGCTGGTAGGCATCCAGCGTATGCGCAGACACCTGCCGCTCGACCTGCAGATATCCCAGGAAATCGTCGACCGACGCCACCTCAGACTCCCCGCTGCCGCACCATCGGCGCGGCCATCCAGCGCAGGCTGCACGCATCGGCGCACCCTGCACGGCGCATCATGTGTCGAAGCGCTGCAAGGCCACGCCCAGGGACTCGCCCATCATGCGCAGGAACAAGGTGCCCATGCCGGGATAGAAACGATTGGCGTCGCTGCTGCCGACTGCAATCAGCCCGATGCCGGGCAACGGCAGCAGCGCGGTGGATTGCACGTTGGCAGCCTGGTCGGCGTACAGCAGCGCGTGTTTTTCCGCCTGCAGGCGGCCGCAGATCGGCTCGCCGTCGCTCAGGCAATCGCGGAACGGGGCAAGCCGCGCATCGTCGGCGGCGATGACCTGCAGCCAGTCGGCCTCCAGGCCGGTGACCGGCTTGAGCAACACCAGCCGCACCAGTTCGCCATTGAAATCTTCCGCCAGCGAGGCGGCCATCGCCTTGAGCGTGTCGGCCGCGCTGGTCTGGCGCATCAGCGCCAGGGTCAGTTGATGCGTGCGTACCGCCAGGCGCTCGTTGTCCTGCGCATTGTGGCCAAGCTCGTGCAGGCGCCGCGACAGCTCGCGGTTCTTGTCGCGCAGCACTTCCAGCTGATAGGTGGCCAGCGAGGCGGTGGGGCCGTCGTCGCGCGGCACCAGCAGACTCACCGCCAGATCCGGGAACTGCTTGAGGAAGGTCGGGTGGCGCCGCAACCAGGTTGCCACTTCGTGCGCGCTGAATTTATCCGTGTTCTCGCTCATCAGTTCCACTCTCCATCGAAGACGAACACGGCCGGACCGGACATCACGACGTCCTGTTGTTCGCCGGCCCAACGGATGCGCAGCTCGCCGCCGGGCAAGGACACCTGCACGTCGCGCTCGACACGGCCACGCTGCATCAGCACCACCGCCGCCGCGCAGGCACCGCTGCCGCAGGCCAGGGTTTCGCCGACGCCGCGTTCGAACACACGCAGGCGCACATGCGTCGGGTCGACCACCTGCACGAAGCCGACGTTGACCGAATCGGGGAACGCGGCGTTCTGCTGCAACAGGCCGCCGACGCGTTCCACCGGCGCCGCCTCCACCCGCCCCACTTCCACCACGGCATGCGGGTTGCCCATCGACACCGCGCCAAAGCGCACGGTTTCGCCATGCACCGGCAGCGCGTATTCCTCGCGCGCATGCGCAAAGCCGGCCAGCGGGATCTGCGTGGGCTCGAACTGCGGCACGCCCATCGCCACCGCATAGGTGCCGGCGTCCAGACGCTGCACGCGGTGGGAGGTGAACGGGCTATCGATGACGAAGTCATCGCCCTGCGCGGTGCCGTCGCGCACCAGCCAGGCCGCCACACAGCGCGCGCCGTTGCCGCATTGGCGCGCGGCCGAGCCGTCGGAATTCCAGATGCCGTACGCGGCCACCGCCTCGCTGCTGCGCGGGGGTTCGATGGTTAGGATCTGGTCGCAGCCCACCCCGAAATGGCGATCGGCCAGGCGTGCGGCCAGCGCAGCATCCGGCGGCGGCGTGCCGTCGCGCAGGTCCAGCAGCACGAAATCGTTGCCGGCGCCATGCATTTTGGTGAAACGCAGACGCCCGCTGCGGCCGTCAGCGCTCATTGCCGCTGCTAGCGGGCTGGTCGGTGGTGGATGCGGGCTGCGTATCGGTGTTCACCGGCGCAGGCGCGGGCGAAGACTCATCCAGCGGTTGCGGCGCATCCGGCGGCTGCAGCACCGGCTGGGCTTCCACCGGCACAGGCTTCTGCGGCATCACCAGCGGGCCCTTGTTGCCGCAGGCGGCAAGCAGGACAAAGGTCGCACCAACCAGTGCGAGACGAACAGACGGTCGGGACATGATGCTCATGGCCGAAGTATAGCCAGAACACCCTGACTGCCGTGCGCTCAATGCGCAGCGGGCAGCGCGCGCGGTGGCGGCTCGGGACGCAGCCACAGCCAGATCGCCACCACCGCCATGCTGCCGATCGACAGGCATTTGACCCAGAACACCGGCACGCACCACAGCATGATGCCGGCGCAGACGGTCATGGTGAGCGTGGCCATCCACTTGGCCTTGCGGCTGACCGCGCGATAGGTCTGCCACTCGACGATCGCCGGGCCGAAGCGCGGGTGCGAGAGCAGCCAGTTGTGCAGACGCTCGGAGCCGTGCGAGGCGGCCCAGGCGGAAATCAGGATGAACACGGTCGTCGGCAGGCCGGGCACGAAGATACCGACGATGCCGGTCGCCAGGCTGGCGTAGGCCAGCAACCACCAGGCCCAGCGGAATCGAGTCGGTCGCGTCATGGGTAAATGATACGGCCAGCGGGCGCCGAGATGGTCCGGGCATCCCCTTCTCGCACCGGGAGAAGGGGCCCGAAGGGCGGATGAGGGGACGTCTGCACGCGGGGATGGTGGGGGCCTGCTTACGAATCCCGAATCCCGACTCCCCAATCCCCGCCCCTCAACTACTTGACCCCGAGCTGATCCAGCACAAACGCATAGGACTCGGCGAGTTCGCGGTAACGGCGGAAGCGGCCGGACTTGCCGCCGTGGCCGGCTTCCATGTTGGTGCGGAACACGATCGGCTGGGTACCGGTGTTGTCGTCGCGCAGCTTGGCCACCCACTTGGCCGGCTCCCAGTACTGCACCTGCGAATCCCACAGACCGGTGCCGACGAACAGGGCCGGGTAGGCCTGCCTGGTCACGTTGTCGTACGGGGAGTAGGACAGCATGTAATCGTAATAGGCCTTCTTTTCCGGGTTGCCCCACTCGTCGTATTCGTTGGTGGTGAGCGGGATGCTGGCATCGAGCATGGTGGTGACCACGTCGACGAAAGGCACCTGCGCGACCATCACGCGATAGTCCTGCGGGGCCATGTTGGCCACCGCGCCCATCAGCAACCCACCGGCGCTGCCGCCGGAGGCGGCGACGCGATCCTTGGCGGCATAGCCCTGTTCCACCAGGCCGCGGGTGACGTCGATGAAGTCGGTGAAGGTGTTCTTCTTGTGCAGCAGCTTGCCGTCGTCGTACCACTGGCGGCCCATTTCCTGGCCGCCGCGGATGTGCGCGATGGCATACACCACGCCACGGTCCAGCAGGCTGATCGCCGGCAGGTTGAACGCCGGGTCCATCGACATGCCGTAGCTGCCGTAGGCGTACTGGAACAACGCCGCAGTGCCGTCCTTCTTGAAGCCGCGCTTGTAGACCAGCGACACCGGCACCTTGACGCCGTCACGCGCGCTCACCCAGGCGCGCTCGGTGACGTACTTGCCGGCGTCGTAACCGATCACCGGCTGCTGCTTGAGCAACTTGCGCTCGCCAGTCTGCGTATTGAGTTCGTACGTCGTTGCCGGCGTGGTCAGCGAGGTATAGCTGTAACGCAACCACGCGGTGTCCGGCTCGGAATTGACCGCCAGGCCCATCGAATACGCAGGCTCATCCGCCTTGACGTACTCATGACTGCCATCACCCTTGAGCAGGCGTACGCGTTCCAGCCCGCCGGAGCGCTCTTCGATCGCGGTAAACCCGTCGAACAGCTCGAAGTTTTCGATATAGACCTTGTCATCGTGCGCCACCCAGTCGGTCCACTGCTTGCGCGTGGTCGCATCGGTGGGTGCGGTCACCAGCTTGAAATTCTTGGCGCCATCGGCATTGGTGCGGATCACCCAACGGCCATCGAAATGCTCGGGGTGATATTCGACATCGCGCTCGCGCTTGGCCAGCAGAGTGAACCGCTCGGGATTGTCGGCCGGCGCATAACGCGTCTCCGACGACACCGTGCTTTCCACGCCGATGGTGATGTACTTGTCGTCGCGGGTACGGCCGATGCCCATGTAGAAGCTGTCGTCCTTCTCCTCGTAGACCAGTACGTCGTCCTTGGAGGGCGTGCCCAGCACGTGTTTCTTCACCCGCACGGTGAGCAGCGTTTCCGGATCGTTCTCGACATAGAACAGGGTCTTGTTGTCGTCGGCCCAGACCACGTTGGCCGACACGCCTTCCACCGTATCGGGGTAGATCTCGCCGGTATCCAAGTTCTTGAAGCGGATCGTGTACTGGCGACGTCCCACCGCATCGTCGGCCCAGGCCAGGATGCGATTGTCCTGGCTCACTTCCGCATCGCCGACGCTGAAGTAGCCCTTGCCCTGCGCCATCTGGTTGACGTCGAGCAGGATCTGTTCCGGCGCATCCATGTTGCCCTTGCGGCGCGCCTGGATCGGGTAGTCCTTGCCGGCCTCGAAGCGCGTGTAATACCAGTAGCCACGCTCGCGATACGGCACGCTGGCGTCATCCTGCTTGATGCGCCCGACGATCTCGGTATACAGCGCGTCTTCCAGCGGCTTGAGCGGCGCCATCACCGTGTCGGTGTAGGCGTTCTCGGCGTTGAGGTAGGCCAGCATCGCCTTGTCCTCGCGCTTGTCGTCGCGCAGCCAGTAGTAGTCGTCGCTGCGGGTGGCGCCGAACGGGGCCTTGACCACATGCGGACGCTTGGCCACGTCCGGCGGCGACGGGAGAGCTGCGAAGGCGGAGGGAACAGATGTGGTCATCAGGCTGGCGATCAGAAAGGTGAGGACAGGCTTCATCAGATTGGGGTCCGTTGGATGAACGCAATGCCATCCCAGCGCCCGAGTGTGGAAGAGGCCGGCCGGGAGCGTCATGTGCCCGAGGTCATGCTGCTCTATCCTCTTCGGTATGGACTCCCTACATTCGCATGCCCCCCGCTACAGCCGCCGCAGCCAGGACATCGCGCCGTTTCATGTGATGGCACTATTGGCGCGCGCCAATGCGCTGGAACAGGCCGGCCACGATGTGATCCACCTGGAGATCGGCGAACCGGATTTCACCACCGCCGCACCGATCGTCGCGGCCGGACAGGCCGCACTGGCGGCCGGACACACCCGCTACACGGCCGCCCGCGGCCTGCCCGCGCTGCGCGCCGCCATCGCCGGGTTTTACGCGCAGCGGTACGGCTGCGCTATCGATCCGGAACGCATCCTGGTCACTCCTGGCGGCTCCGGCGCATTGCTGCTGGCCAGCAGCCTGTTGGTCGACCCGGACAAACACTGGCTGCTCGCCGACCCCGGCTATCCGTGCAACCGGCATTTCCTGCGCCTGGTCGAAGGCGCCGCGCAACTGGTGCCGGTCGGCGCAGACACCGATTACCAACTGACGCCAGGCCTGATCGACGCCTGCTGGAACGCCGACAGCGTCGGCGCGCTGGTCGCCTCGCCGGCAAATCCCACCGGCAGCGTGCTGCCGCGCTCGCAACTGGCCGGCTTGTCACAGGCGCTGCATGCGCGCGGCGGCCACCTGGTGGTGGACGAGATCTACCACGGCCTGACCTACGGCATGGATGCGCACAGCGTGCTGGAAGTGGACGACAGCGCCTTCGTGCTGAACAGTTTTTCCAAGTACTTCGGCATGACCGGCTGGCGCCTGGGTTGGCTGGTCGCCCCGCCCGCAGCGGTGCCGGAGCTGGAGAAACTCGCGCAGAATCTTTACATCAGCGCCTCGACGATCGCCCAGCACGCCGCACTGGCCTGCTTCACGCCCGACAGCATCGCCATCTTCGAAGCCCGCCGCGCCGAGTTCCAGCAACGCCGCGACTATCTGCTGCCCGCGCTGCGTGCACTGGGCTTGAACATCGCCGTCGAACCGCAGGGTGCGTTCTACCTGTATGCCGATATCAGCGCATTCTCGGACGATGCCCAGGCCTTCTGCGCGCATTTCCTGGAAACCGAGCATGTCGCCTTCACCCCCGGCATCGACTTCGGCCACCACCGCGCCAACCAGCATGTCCGCATCGCCTATACGCAAAGCCTGCCGCGCCTCGAGCAGGCGGTAGAACGGATTGCACGGGGTTTGCAACGTCTTTGATCGAACCAGCGCCAGTGCGCACGGCGCATCTCGTCGAGCAGCGCCTGGACGTGGCCGCAGGTTCACTGCCTTGATGTAACAGCCACGACTGCGATTTGCCGCTGCTTTTGCACTGCCGTTTGTGGTTTGGCTCGACCTGAAGCGAGACCAGCGCCGCAGCCGCGCGTGGCCGCAAGGGCGCCCTGCTGGGCGTAGCCCGTGGCGTGCGCGCGTACCCTCATCCGCCCTTCGGGCACCTTCTCCCGATGGGAGACGGAACCAATAAAAAAGCCCTGGACCATTCGGCCCAGAGCTTTCTTCAACGCAGCACCTGATCAAGACAACTCGAATTACCGAGCTGCCTTGGGTCGGCAACTCAATCCGCCAGCCGCTCCCACAGGAAGCTGTAGGCCAGCGCCGCCATGTGTGCGGCCTGTGCGTTGTTGGCCGCGCCGCCGTGGCCGCCTTCGATGTTCTCGTAATAGGTCACGTCCTTGCCGGCCTCGATCATCTTGGCGGCCATCTTGCGCGCGTGGCCCGGATGCACGCGGTCGTCGCGCGTGGAGGTCAGGAAGATCACCGGCGGATAGGTCTTGCCCGGGTCGAACAGGTGGTACGGCGAGAAGGTCTGGATGAACTTCCAGTCGTCGGTGTCCGGGTTGCCGTATTCGGCCATCCACGAGGCACCGGCCAGCAGATGGCTGTAGCGCTTCATGTCCAGCAGCGGCACCTGCACCACCACCGCGCCGAACAGCTCCGGATACTGGGTCAGCATGTTGCCGGTCATCAGGCCGCCATTGCTGCCGCCCTGCACGCCCAGATGCCTGGTCGAGGTGATCTTGCGCGCGACCAGGTCCTTGGCCACCGCAGCCATGTCTTCGTAGGCCTTGTGGCGGTTCTGCTTGAGCGCGGCCTGGTGCCAGCGCGGGCCGTATTCGCCACCGCCGCGAATGTTGGCCACCACGTAGACGCCGCCCTTTTCCAACCAGGCGCGGCCCAGTCCGCCGGAATAATTGGGCGTCATCGAAATCTCGAAACCACCATAGCCGTACAGCAGGGTCGGCGCGCTGCCATCGAGCTTCAACGCCTTGGGGCGCACCAGGAAATACGGCACGCGGGTACCGTCCTTGCTGGTGGCAAAGTGCTGCTCGATGCTGTCCTTGCCGGCATCAAAGAACGCCGGCATGGCCTTGAGCGGCTGCGGCGCGGTGCCCACCTCCACCCACGACAAGGTGGTCGGGGTCAGGTAGTCGGTAACGGTCAACCACAGCGCGTCGCTGTCGTCGCTGTCCACCGCGCTGACGTCGACGGTGCCGAACGCCGGCGCACCGACGAAGGCGCTCTTCTTCCAGCCATCCTGCCCAGGCGTGATCACGCTCAGGCGGTTCTTGACGTCTTCCAGCACGTTCAACACCAGGTGCGAACGCGTCCAGGCGATACCTGCCAGCGAGGTGCTGTCGGTGGGCTCGAACAGCACATCGAAGCTGCGCTTGCCGGCCATGAAGTCGTCAAAGCGCGTCGCCAGCAGCGAGCCGGCCTTGTAGGTCTTGCCGGCCACGGTCCAGGGTTCGCGCAGTTCCAGGGTCAGCCATTGCCGCTTGACCGACTTGCTGGCCGAGTTGGGCGCATCCACCTTGACCAGCTTGCCGTCGGCACCCTTGAGATACAGCTCCTCGTTGTAGAAGGCCAGCGTGCGGCTGACGAAATCGCGCTCGAATCCGGGCGTGTCGTCGTGCATCGCGGCGATGTACATGTCGGTCGGCTTGCCCTCGTACACCACCGTGGCGGCGCTGAGCGGAGTGCCGCGCTTCCACTGCTTGGCGATGCGCGGATAGCCGGAGCTGGTCATTGTGCCGGCACCGAAATCGGTGAACACGTAGACGGTGTCCTGGTCGATCCAGCCCAGCCCGCCCTTGGATTCGGGGCGGAAGAAGCCGTCCTTGACCCACTGCTTGCCGGCCAGGTCGAACTCGCGGGTGACATCGGCATCGGCGCCGCCGCGCGACAGCGCGATCAGGCAGCGCTGGTAATTCGGGCGCAGGCAGTCGGCGCCGTGCCAGACCCAGTTCTCGCCTTCGGCCTTGTTGAGCGCATCCAGGTCCAGCACCGTTTCCCACTTGGGCGCCGGCTTGCGGTATTCGTCCAGCGTGGTGCGCCGCCACAGGCCGCGCTCGTGCTGCTTGTCCTTCCAGAAGTTGTAGTAGTACTCGCCGATCTTCTGCACGCCGGGAATCTTCGCGTCCGAATCCAGCACTTCGCGGATGCTGGTCTCCATCTGCTTGAAGGCCGGCGTGGCGGCCAGGCGCGCCTCGGTCTTGGCGTTCTGGGCCTTGACCCAGTCCAGCGACTTGGCGCCGGAAACATCTTCCAGCCAGGCGTAGGGATCGTTGGACACGGCGGTTTCCTCTGCAGAGACGGCGCCAGCGGTGATCAGACCGGCAACCAGGCAGATCGAGGCGAGTTTGGACATGAATGTTTCCGGGAGAACGAACGCCGGGAACGTAGCATAGCCCTCCGCCGCCCGACCCTGCCGAAGGTCAGGCCGCGCGCGCCTGTGTCGCCGCACGCGACGTGCTGCGTCGGCGTTGCGCCTGCGGCCCGCGCCGACGTGGCGCGCCGCGCCGCGCACCGGGCCGCACCAGTGCCGGCAACGCGAACCGGTGCAGGCTCCACCAGGCCAGCATTGGCATGCCGACCAGCCACAGCGGCAGCCAGCCGATCCACTCGCTGTGGCCGCGCGCGGCTGGCCACACCAGCACCAGGGCCAGGCCGGCCAGGGCGA
Organism: Xanthomonas sp. NCPPB 3218; assembly: GCF_056725185.1. Lineage (NCBI taxonomy): Bacteria > Pseudomonadati > Pseudomonadota > Gammaproteobacteria > Lysobacterales > Lysobacteraceae > Xanthomonas > Xanthomonas sp. NCPPB 3218. The sequence goes on along the minus strand of NZ_CM161516.1, from coordinate 791,279 downwards.
TCTGCCGGACCGGGCGCAGCACGCGCGGGTCGGGACGTTCGGAACGACGGGAAGGACGAATCGACATGGCGGCACTCCGTGGCAGGAAGGATCAGAACAGGCCGGCAGGATTGCCTTCGCCCATCTCACCGGCTGCGACCTAGCGGCGAAAACCGGAGAGACCGCCTTGCCGGGTGCCGGCACCGCAGCGCGATAACCACCGCCAGGCCACCAACGGCCCCCTCTTCCGCACCCGGTCCCGGGCGCCCGGTTGCCACGTTTGAGGCAGCCGCGTGCGCCAGACCCGACCGTTGACGCGAACTTGCCCCCTGCATGCGGTAGTGTGCTGCTCCAACTGCCCCTTTGTGATGTTGCGATGCGCCTGACCGTTACGATCGCCCTCGCTTTTCTGTTCGTCCTCGGCCTGCCCGTGGCATCTGCCAAGGACACGCCTGCCAGCGAGCCGGCGGTCGATCTGTCCAAGATCATGGGCACCTGGTACGTGATCGCGCGCATGCCCAACCCGGTCGAGCGCGGCCATGTCACCAGCCGCGACGAATACACCCTGGTCGAAGACGGCAAGGTGGCGGTGCGCTATGTGTACCGCGAGGGCTTCGGCGAGCCGGAGAAAGAGGTCAACGCGCGTGCCTCGGTGGATGCCGAGAGCGGCAACCGCGACTGGCGGGTATGGTTCTACAAGGTCATCCCGGCCAAGCAGCGTATCCTGGAAATCGCACCGGACGGTTCGTGGATGCTGATCTCCTACCCCGGCCGCGACCTGGCCTGGATCTTCGCGCGCAAGCCGGACATGAGCCGCGACCAGTACCGCAAGCTGGTCGACAAGATGCGCGACGACTATTCCATCTACACCGACAAGCTCAAGCGCGTGCCGCAGCTGCGCGAGCAGGTGGACCGCCTGGGCTTTGAAGTGCCCAACAAGCGCTGACATTGGCAGGCCGGTCGGTTACCCGGCCGGCGTCGATTGTTCCAGGCGTCAGCCGACTGGATGCGCCGGTCGGGCAAACCAGGCGCGCGGCGTCGCGGCCGACACCGATCTCCACTTCATGTGCCAGCCTCCTGGCGCGGTTTCCGGACGCAGCGCACAACACCGACGCGCGCAACCGACGATGGTCATATCAGTCAGCACGCCGCGGGGGGCGCCGAATCAGCACCCTCACCGCGCGGGCACCTGTCGCATGACGACTCGCGCCCCGCGCTACGGCCCGGCCACGCTCAGTCGTAATTGCTCAAGGCCAACGACAGCAGTGCCTTGGCCTGCTCGCGCAGCGAGACCGGCTCGACGATTTCCGCATCCGAGCCGTAATGCAGCACGTCCATCAGCAGTTCGCGCGAGTTGCTGTACGGCACTTTGAGCTCGTAACGGCCATCGGCCAGAAAGCGGCCCTGCTGCTTGGAGTGCCAGTGCTCGTCGGCGACCCAGCGCGCGGCCTTGGCACTGAACACGATGGTCGCCCAGCCCTTGGGCGCGCCGGAAAAAATGCCGTAGCTGGCTGCCAGCTGCTCGTCCAGCTCGCTGTCGGGCACATCGCGCGGCACGCTCTCGAGCAGGCGTGCGTGATTGATGCGGTCCACCGCAAAGCTGCGCACGCCATCGCGGCCGTGGTCCCAGGCGTCCAGGTACCAGTTGTCGCGGTAGTGGGTGATACGCTGCGGGGACACCGTGCGCTTGGTCGATTCGTCGGTGGAACGGGCGCGGTAGTCGAAGCTCAGCTGCTTGCGCTCCAGCACGCCGGAGGCCACGGTGCGGAAGCTGGCTTCGTCCAGCTTGCGGCCGCGGTGCGGAATCACCCGCACCCGGTCCACCGGCCATTGCGACACGCCGGCCTGAGCGGCCAGCAGCCCTTCGATGCGTTGCTGCAGCGGCGCCAGCATCGAGGACAACACTCCGCCACCGGTGCGCGCCAGCAGTTGCTGGGAGGCCAGCAGCGCATGCAGCTCTTCCGAACTCAGCCACAGGCCGGGCAATTCGAAGCGGTCGCTTTCGCCGGAGAGATAGCGGAACCCCGATTCGCCGTCGCCTTCCACCGGCGCCATCAGCGCATCGCGCAGAAACGCCAGGTCGCGGTACACGGTTGCGCGGGAACAGCTCAGCTCATCCTGCAGCCGCGCCACCGTGACCGGGTAGCGCGCCGATTTGAGCAAGCGATGCAGGGAGTTGATGCGTTCGTAGCGGTCCATGCGTCGATTATGTCCGAGTCTTTGCGTGGCAGGGTGAGCGTCGCTGTACACCGGCAATCATGCCTGGATCGGCGCCACCACTGCGCGCGGGCGGGCGGGCCGCGGGCCGGCAGCGCGCGCAGGCCGGGCCGGGTTGCGGTGCGCGTAGCCGCGCCATCCGCTGCCGTTGCGCGAGCCGACGCCCGAACCCCTTCTGAAGCGCGGCGTTCACTTACTCATGACGCAGCCGCTCAGTCCGTTATCATGAAATCGCTTCCACCCTCTTTCGCCCCTGTCCTCCAAAGCGAGCCGCCCATGTCCCGCCGTGCCCCGTTGTCTGCCCTGCTGCCGCTATTGTTGATCACGCCCACCGTCTGGGCCCAGGCAGTCGCACCGGCCCCGGCGGACCCTGCCGCAGCCGTGATGCCGTCGCCGTGGGGCGGGAGCAGTGGCGAGCTCGGCTATGCCGCCGCCCACGGCAACAGCACCACCGACAGCCTCAATGGCCGGATCCGCCTGCGCTATACCGACGGCGACTGGATCCACAGCCTGGATGCCACCGCGCTGCGCTCCAGTTCCGAATACACCAACACCAACGACGACGGCAGCACCTCGCGCGAGCGCCAGACCACTGCCGAGCGTTACACCGGCAGCGCCGGCAGCGCGCTGCAGTTGGGCGAGCACCGCCAGCTCACCGCCACCGGCCGTTACGAACACGACGACTTTGCCACCTACGACCGCCTGGCCACCTTCGGTATCGGTTACGGCACGCGCCTGATCGATGCCGAGCGCTTTTACCTGGATGCGCAGATCGGCCCGGGTATCCGGCGCGCGCACAACAGCGACGAAGACCGCAACGAGACCGGGCTGATCGGGCGCGGGCTGTTCGACCTCAAGTACACCGTCACCGACAACACCGACCTGATCAACACGCTGCTGGTGGAATCGGGCGAATACAACACCTACGCGCAGAACGATTTCGGCGTGCAGGTCAGCATGAACTCGCACTTCGCGCTCAAGGCCGCCTGGCAGATGCGCCACAACAGCGAGGTCAGCGACGGCGACAAGAAGACCGACACCCTGACCACGGTCAACCTGGTCTATACGTTCAAGTAAACACCCGCAAGCGGTAGGAGCGGACCTGGCCGCGAAGGGCGTTCCCGGTAGAGCCTCTCGCGGCCGGGGCCGCTCCTACGAAGAGCGCAGCTTGCCGGACAGACCCTGCGCGACGCGGCGGTCAATGGGCCCAGACATTCGACTACGCAACCGCAATCTGTAGGAGCGGACCTGGCCGCGAGGGCTTTCCCGGTAAAGCCTCTCGCGGCCGGGGCCGCTCCTACGAAGAGCGCAGCTTGCCGGACAGACCCCGCGCGACGCGGCGGTCAATGGGCCCATACGTTCGAATACGCAACCGCGAGCGGTAGGAGCGGACCTGGCCGCGAGGGCATTCCCGGGAAAGCCTCTCGCGGCCAGGGCCGCTCCTACGAAGAGCGCAGCTTGCCGGACAGGCCCCGCGCGACGCGGCGGTCAATGGGCCCAGACATTCGACTACGCAACCGCGAGCGGTAGGAGCGGACCTGGCCGCGAGGGCGTTCCCGGTAAAGCCTCTCGCGGCCGGGGCCGCTCCTACGAAGAGCGCGCCTTTGCCGAAGAGGCCCCTGCGCGACGCGGCGGTCAATGGGCCCAGACATTCGACTACGCAACCGCAATCTGTAGGAGCGGCCCTGGCCGCGAAGGGCTTTCCCGGTAAAGCCTCTCGCGGCCGGGGCCGCTCCTACGAAGAGCGGGGGTTGCGTGGGGGCGGGCATTGCGTGCGTCGCGGCCAGGTCTGGAGGTTGCGCCTGGGCGCTGGCGTCGATACCGGTCGTGTTACCGGCTGACGCGACGGCGCGTTACAGCTCGGCCAGCAGTTGCGCGGCGCCCTTGTCGAACAGGCCTTGCGCGACCAGGCGGCCGAGGGCCTCGGTGTCGTCAGCGCTGCCGTGCGCCTCGGCGTGGATCAGGCGTCCATCGCTGGCGCTGCCCACCATGCCCTGCAGGAACAGGCCCTGCCCTTCCCAACGCGCGAATGCCGCCACCGGCACATGGCAGCTGCCGTGCAGCGCGCGATTCATCGCCCGCTCCGCTTCCACGCAGGCGCGCGTGCGGCCGGCGTCCAGCACCGCCAACAGGCCGTGGATGCGCGCATCGTCGCCACGGCACTCCACCGCCACCGCGCCCTGGGCCGGTGCCGGCAGCCAGTCCGGGACGTCCAGACGCGCGGTGATGCGCGCATCCAGTCCCAGCCGCTGCAGGCCGGCGCAGGCCAGCACGATGGCGTCGTAACCGCCGTTATCGAGCCTGGCCAGGCGGGTGTTGACGTTGCCGCGCAGGTCGATCAATTCCAGATCCGGGCGGGCCGCGCGCAGTTGCGCCTGACGCCGCAAGGAGGAGGTGCCCACGCGGGCGCCCAGCGGCAGCGCCTGCAGGCTGGCGTAGAGATTGGACACCAATGCATCGGCGGCATCGCCGCGCTCCATGATCGCCGGCAGCACGAAGGGTGCGTCCAGCTCCATCGGCACATCCTTGAGCGAATGCACCGCGCAATCGGCCTCGCCGCGCAACATCGCCAGCTCCAGCTCCTTCAGGAACAAGCCCTTGCCGCCGATCGCGGCCAGCGAACGGTCCAGCACCTCGTCGCCGCGGGTGCTCATCGGCACCAGCGCGACCTCCAGGCCGGGGTGGTGCTGGCGCAGCGCGGCGGCGACGTGTTCGCTCTGCCAGAGGGCGAGCGGGCTCTTACGGGTAGCGATGCGGAGCGTGGTCATCGGGCCATTATCACGGACCGGGCGCGTAACTCCTACCTGGAGCGCACGCCGGCGCCCGCAGCACATTGCCGCGACCGAGCAACGCACCTCACCACACGTGACAGGTCACGCCCTAACGCAATTGCTCGCGCAGGCTGGCCACGCAGCGGCGGCTCACTTCCAGCGGGTGCGGCACGTTGCGCAGCACCGCGTGCACCTGGCCATCGCCGCTGCGGCGCAGTTCCACCAGCTCGGCGCGCGCGACCAGGCAATTGCGGTGGATGCGCACCAGGCGGTCGGCGAATTCGTCTTCCAGCGATTTGAGCGACTCTTCGATCAGGTCCTCGCCGCGGGCGTGGTGGACGATGACGTACTTTTCCTCGGCCTGCAGGTAGCGGATGTCGCCGATGGCGATCAGCCGCAGGCTGCCGCGCAGGCGTGCGCACAGATGCGTGCGCAACGGCGGCGGCGTGGCGCTGGGGGTGCGCCCGGCCAGGAAGGTGGCCACCTTTTCCAGTGCGGCGGCCAGGCGTTCGGGGCGCACCGGTTTCATCAGGTAGTCCAGCGCGGCGGCATCGAAGGCCGACAATGCATGCTGGTCGTAGGCGGTGCAGAACACCACCGCCGGTTGCGGCTGGCTCTGGCGCAGCAGGCGCGCGGTTTCCAGGCCGTCGACGCCGGGCATGGCGATGTCCAGCAACACCAGGTCCGGATGCAGGTGATGGCACTGCTGCAGCACCTGCTGGCCGTTTTCGGCCTCGCCGATCACTTCGACATGCGGATGTTCGCCCAGCAGCAGGCGCAGGCGCTCGCGCGCCAGCGGCTCGTCATCGGCGATCAGCACCCGCACTTGCGTGGCCGTCATGGACATCCCCCTTCGCTGCAGCGACTCCCCCGTCACGACAGCGGCAATGTGATCTCACAGGCATAGTAGCCCTCGGCCCAGCTGGCCGCCATCCGTGCCCCGGCCCCGAACTGGAACGCCAGCCGGTGCGAGATGCTGGCCTGGGCATGCCCGGCCCCGGCCACCAGCGGCAACTGGGTGCCCGGCTGCGGGGCCGGATTGACGATACGGATCTGCAACTGGTTGCCGCGCTGGCGCAGCGACAGGTACAGCGTGCCGCCCTCGGGCATGCGCGAGACGCCGTGCAGCACGGCGTTTTCCACCAGCGGCTGCAGCACCAGGCGCGGCATCGGCAGCTCCCACGGCAACGGCTCCTGCCGGTGCCAGCGCACCTGCAGGCGCTCGCCCAGGCGCAGCGATTCGATCGCCAGGTAGCGTTCGGCCAGTTCGCATTCGGCACGCAGGCTGGACATGCCTTCGCCGGCACCGAGCGCGGCGCGGAACAGATCCGACAGGTCCAGCACCGCCTGCTCGGCTACCACCGGGTCGCGGCGCAGCAGGCTGGCGATGAGATTCATGCTGTTGAACAGGAAATGCGGACGGATGCGTGCCTGCAAGGCATCGGCCTGGGCACGCGCATTGGCCTGCACCTGCGCTTCCCAGCGGTCGCTGACGTAGAAGTAGCGCAATGCCAGCGCGGTGATCAGCACCACCGTCGCCGCGCTGCCCAGGGTGAAGCGCCAGAAGCCGACCAGGGGACCGAGCGGAGCCTGGTCGAGCGCCGCGTACAGGGCGTGCACGATTCCGGCGCCGAGCATCGCCACCACCGCGGCGATCGACAGCGCGGCCAGCCCGCCCACCCGTGGCGGCAGCCGCGACAACGCCGGCCGCAGGACGCATAACAGCACGCTGACCGCCAGCGCCAGCCATAGCGCCAGGCCGCTGGCAGAGACAAAGCGCGACAGGGTGATACTGCGCGCCGCACCGGCGTCGGGCACCAGGGTCACCACCAGCACCACCAGTTCGGCCAGGCCCAGCATGGCGCCCAACCGCGGCAGCCGGCACAGGTCCGGCATCCAGGCGGTCTGGGGCGCGTGCTGGGCCATGGCCTCAGGCGGCGGTGAAGCGCGCCTGCATCCAGGTGCGCAAGGCCTCGATTTCTTCCAGGCAGACCTGGTGGCCCATCGGGTAGGTGTGCCAGTCCAGTTCGAAACCGAGCGTGCGCAGGGTCTGCATGCTGGCCTGGCCGGCACCGAACGGCACCACCGGATCGGCGGTGCCGTGGGCCATGAACACAGGTTGGCGGGCAGCGACCGGCTGCAGCTGGCTGGCGGCCGCCGCCGGCTCGGGCAGATAGGTGGACAGGGCGATCAACCCGGCCAGCGGTACGCTGCGCTGCAGCCCGACCGCCAGGGTCACCGCGCCGCCTTGCGAGAACCCGGCCAGCAGCATGCGCTCGGGGGCGATGCCGCGGGATTGCTCATGGGCGATCAGTGCCTCGACCTGGGCCACCGATTCGGCGATGCCGGCCTTGTCGGCGCGCGTGGCGAAATCCATGCCGACGATGTCGTACCAGCCGCGCATGCGCACGCCGTTGTTGATGGTGATCGGGCGGATCGGCGCATGCGGAAACACGAAGCGCAGCGCCGGCCAGTCCGGGCGCACCAGTTCCGGCACCATCGGGGCGAAGTCGCTGCCATCGGCGCCCAGGCCGTGCAGCCACAGCACGGTCCATTGCGGGTTCGGTCCGGTCTCGCGTTCGATCACTTCCAGCATTGTGCAGCTCCGCTTGCGGGCCGAGCATTATGCCTTGCGCCATCGGCCAGACCGATCACGGGCCGGCCGAGCCGGACAGCCCGACCGTTCTCGCCGCTTGGTGCGCGCCGCTGCCCCGGCGCGACAGACGCGCAGATCGCAACGCGCACCGATCCAGCCATGCGCCGCCTGCGCGCTCAGATCAGCGACGGCTCCAGTGCGGCGGCACGGCGCAGCTCGGCAGCACGCACCAGCACCTTGGGCGGATCGAGCTCTTCGGGAATGCAGAAGATGCCGGCGCGGCGCAGGGCCAGGCCGGTGCGGCGCAACGAGGTCACAGCCACGACCGGGATCGACACCGCCATGCCCACGATCACTGGCGCCATCCAGGCCGCCAGCGATGGCGACACCGTATAGGCCACCGCGCCCATAAACAGGCCGAACACGGTCAGCCCGCCGTAGCTGCGCAACAGCGCCGGCCACGACAGCTTGCCGTCGTCGCGCACCTGCGCATCCCAACCCGAATCCTTGCCGGCCAGCACCTCGAACACGCCGCGCGACTGCAGGTACATCACCACCGGCGCCATCAGCGCCGCCAGCACCGTTTCCAGCAGGATGCTCAGCAGCGCGCGGATGGCGCCGCCGCAGGCACGCAGCTCGCGCGGGTTGAGCAGCAGCGCGATGTAGCCCAGCAGCTTGGGCGCCAGCAGCACGAACATGGTGCAGACGAAGATCCAGATCGCGTTGCCCTGGCTGCTGCCATGCCAGTAACGGGCGGGCGAGAACGGCAGGTCGCCGGCCAGATCGATCCCGCCACCGGCCAGCGGAATGCCGATGCCAATCAGCATCAGCAGGCCCCACATCGGCGCAGTGAAGTAATGCCCGATGCCGATCAGCATGTGCATGCGGCTGATCCAGTGCAGGCCCTTGGCGCCGACCACCTTGGCGTGCTGCAGGTTGCCCTGGCACCAGCGGCGGTCGCGGATCAGCAGGTCGGTCAGCGTGGGCGGGCCTTCCTCATAGCTGCCCTGCAGGTAGGGCACCATGTGCATGGCCCAGCCGCCACGCCGCATCAGCGCCGCCTCGACGAAGTCGTGGCTGAGCACATGCCCGCCGAACGGCTTGCGCCCGCGCAGCGACGGCAGGCCGGCGTGATCGGCGAAGGCCTGGGTGCGAATGATGGCGTTGTGGCCCCAGTAGTTGCTCTCGGCGCCATGCCACCAGGCCACGCCGAAGGCGATGATCGGCCCGTACACGCGCCCGCCGAACTGTTGCATGCGGGCAAACAGCGTCTGCCCGTTGACCACCGCCGGCAGGGTCTGGATCAGGCCCACGTCCGGATTGTTCTCCATGCCGGCGACCAGCCGCACGATGGTGTCGCCGGTCATCACGCTGTCGGCGTCCAGGATCAGCATCTGCGGGTAGTTGCCGCCGAAACGGCGCACCCAGTCGGCGACATTGCCGGCCTTGCGCGCGGCATTGTCGGCGCGGCGGCGGTAGAAGATGCGCCCGTGTCCGTCGACGCGGTCGCACAGCTCGTTGTACACCAGTTCTTCGGCACGGCCGATGTGTTCGCGGGTGGTATCGCTGAGCACGAAGAAATCGAAATGCTCCAGCTGGCCGGTTTCGGCCACCGATTCGTAGATTGCCTGCAGGCCGGCCAGCAGCCGGCGCGGGTCTTCGTTATAGGTGGGCATCAGCAACGCGGTGCGCGTGTGCAGGGTCGGCAGCGGCGCTTCCGGGTCGATGCCGAGCTTGCGTCCGGCGCGCGCCACCACGGTGACGAAACCGGCCACCGCGCTGGCGAAGGACATCGCGATCCAGGCAAACAGCAGCACGAACAGGCCGAGCAGGCAGCCTTCCAGCACGCTGAGGCCATCGGGCCACAGCACGCTGAGCATCACCCACACCGCCACGGCGGTGGTGGCGAAGGTACCGCCGATCAGATAGAAGCGCCGCACGCCGATGCCGACCGGCGCGGTGCGCTGATGCGGCACCTGCAGACGGCCTTCGCGCAGGGATTGCTCGGGCATGGCCAGCGGCGCTTCCGGTGGCAGCGTGGGCTGACCGGCGTCGAGGGCGGAAACGGGGGGAAGATCGGTTGGTGCGGGGGAAAGAGTCACAGTGCCGTCCATCAAGGCTGCCCGCCGCACGATCGCGGCAGTGTGGGCTGACGCGGGAGATCCCTACCCGCTACGCGTGGCGACGTCGCCGCATGCACCGCAGTCCGGGCGAGCCCGGCAGTGCGGGACCACGTCGCAGAATTGGCAGCTCTAAGACCACTCCGATGCACAAGCTCTCCTGGCTGCGACGATGACGTCGCGGCTCATCTTAAAGAATCGACCGTTAAAGGAAACGAAGGCCGCGCTGCAGTCTTCGCCCCACCCGACGAGGACCGCGCGGCAGACTACGCCGCAGCGACCGAACGCTACCCCAACAGATTGCAGCCTGGCACGCGTGCTGTCACGGGCGGCAAACCGCACTGTCATATCAGACAACTGCAAGTGATGTGCCAGGACCTGCAATCGGTTGCAGCGCCAGCCTGCCGGCGCGCGCGATCAAGGCGATGGGCTGAGCGCATCTAAGGCATTCTGTCGCGCGTCATGGTGGATCGGAATAAGCGATGTCGGGCTTGGCCCACGTGGGCGCAGTGCACGAAGGCTGCGTTGCGCCTGTAATCGCCGGCAAGGACACCGCACCGGGGAGTTGGTCGGTGGCCAGGTGAAAAGCTGTTGGTCGAGCGATGGATATCGGACGTTAGGCCGCGTCGTTAAATGCATCGTGCCTTGCTTGCACCATGCCCACCGGCCATCTCCGATGGTCCTTGTCCACCCACCCTCGCGGGACCTTACGCGGCATGGATGCCGCGTAAGAGCCTACACGGACGTACTTGCGGCGTGTCCCGCGAGGGTGGGCGGGCAAGGGTCTGCAGCCAGGCCGCAGATCAACTGCTCTGCGCCTTTGTCACTCGCCCGTGAGCGAGCACTGGCCCAAGGGACCAACCCTCCTATCAGCCGCTCTGCGAGCGACGCATGCGTGGCACCCGAGCGCGCGCAGACGCCCGCGGCCTCGGCCTTGAGGTAGCCGACCAGACCTGCAAGCACCGGGCACATGGCTGCAGGCAGGAGGCGGCATGCGCACATGCCGCATCGAACAACAGCAGCGCCGCCTGATGGAAGCGCTGCCGCCGTATCGGCCGGTGTTACTTGCGCGCAGCCTCGCTGGCGTCGCGGGTGGCGCGGAACTCCGAATCGTTGCTCCAGTTCGGCCACTGGCGCGAATCGGCCAGTTGCTGGCCCAGCGCGTACAGCACGCCCAGATCGCGCGCCGCACCGGCGAAGGTCCAGTCCGGCTTCCACTCGTCGCCCTGCTGGTGATAGCGCTTGGCGGTGTAGTCGTCGGAGGCGGCCTTGCCCGCGGCCACGCCGCCCACTTCCCAATCCTGCCCGGCCGCGTAGGACAGCGCCGGCACGCCACGCTTGGCGAAGGAGAAATGGTCCGAGCGGAAGAAGTACCCCGCCTGCGGCTTGGGATCGGGCGTGTAGCGCAGCTTCCACTGGCCGGCGACGGTCTTGAGCTGATCGAGCAATTCGAGTTTTGCGGTGCCGTAGATGCCGAAATCGCGCGATGGCACGAACGGGCTCATGCCGTCCATGTTGATCACCGCCACGGTGGTGTCCAGCGGATACAGCGGCTTGGAGGCGTAGAACTCCGAGCCCAGCAGGCCCTTTTCTTCGGCGGTGACCGCCAGGAACACCACCGAGCGCTGCGGCTTGGGGCCGGCGGCAAAGCCGCGCGCCAGCTCCAGCAGTGCGGCGGTGCCGCTGGCATTGTCCAGCGCGCCGTTGAAGATGGTGTCACCGCGTGCGTCCGGCTTGCCGACGCCGATGTGGTCCCAATGCGCGCTGTAGATCAGCGTTTCATCCGGATGCGTGCTGCCTGGCAGCCGTGCAACCACGTTGTGCGAGGTGATCACGTCGGATTTGACCTGGTAGCTGGCGCTCAGTCCCTGGCCCTTGAGTTCCACCGGCTTGAAGCCGCGCGTCTGCGCCTGCTTCTTCAAGGTGTCGAAATCCAGCCCGGCCTGCTTGAACAGGTCGGCGGCCAGATCGCGCTGGATCCAGCCTTCCAGGGTGGGATGCGCGGCGCGCGGGTTGTCGCGCACCACGTCGAACATGGTGTTGGTGTTGGAGCTGGCCACGGTGTCCCAGCCATAGGAGGCGGGCGCGGTTTCGTGCACCACCAGCACGCCGAGCGCGCCCTGGCGGGCGCCTTCTTCGTACTTGTAGGTCCAGCGGCCGTAGTAGGTCATGCCGGCACCGTCGAAGGCGCCCTTGCCGGTTTCGAAATCCGGATCGTTGATCAGCACCACCGCGATCTTGCCCTTCAGGTCCACGCCCTTGAAGTCGTCCCAGTCACGCTCCGGCGCCTTGACGCCGTAGCCGACGAACACCAGCGGTGCGTTGGCGATGTCGACCTTGGACGAGCCATCCAGTGCGGCGCGGATGGCGATCTGCTTGCCCTGGGTCAGCGCCTGCGGCTTGCCGGCGTGCTGCAGGGCGATGGTCGGCGTGCCGACGATATCGGCGCGGCGCAGCGGCACCGCCTGGGTCCAGCCGCGCTTGCCGTCGGTCAGGTCGCCGCCCGGCTGCAGGCCGGCGTCGGCGAACTGCTTGCTCAGGTAGGCAATGGTCTTTTCTTCGCCGGCGGTGGCCGGGCCGCGGCCTTCATAAGCATCGGAGGCCAGCTCCTTGACGTCGCGCGAGATGCGCGCGCCATCGAAGCTCGGCGTCGCCGCCATCAGTGCGGTCGAGACCGCCATCGCCAGCATTCCCATTGCAACGCGTTTGGTAACAACTCGCTTCACTGCAGCACCCAGGTAGTGTCCGAACAGCCCTGGAGTGTAGCCACTGCGGCGTTCGATCGGCTATGCACGACGACAGGCGATGCCCGCCGTCGCGCCAGCGCCACTGCCGCTCAGAACAGGTCGACGCTGCCGACCTGCTGGGCGACCTGCTGCATCTTTCCGCTCGCCACCAGTTCGGCGTAGACCTCGGTGCGATTGCGGCCGTGCTGCTTTGCCCAGTACAGCGCCTTGTCGGCCTCGTCGAGCAGCTGGCTGATCAACTGTCCGTCGGTGAGCTCGACGATGCCGGTACTGAGCGTGACCTTGCCGACCTGCGGAAACACCTGCTCGGCCACCGCTACACGGAAGCGCTCGAACAGGCTCACCGCGATGTCGCGGTCCACGCCGCGCAACACGATCACGAACTCCTCGCCACCGAAGCGGAACAGCAGATCGTCCTGACGGAAGCAGCGCTGCATCAATTGCGCAACCAGCAACAGCACCTCGTCGCCATACAGGTGGCCGAAGCTGTCGTTGACGCGCTTGAAGTGATCGATGTCGACGATCCCCAGCCACACGCCTTCGCTGGCCGCCGCATCCGCACCACCGGCGAACAGGCGCAGGATCACATCGTCGAAGGTCTTGCGGTTACGCAGGCCGGTCAACGCATCGCGCTGGGCATCGTCGAGCAGGCTGCGGTAATTCTGGAAGAAGCGCGCAAAGCCCTGCAGCATCACCTGCTCGGCAGCGCCGGGCGCGCGCGCGCCGCCCACGCGCAGGCAGGTGCGAATGCCGCGTGCTTCCATCATCGGGTACACCAGCAGCGCGCGGCCGTCCTGCTGCAACTGCACCACATCGCCCGGCCCGTGCAGGTCGGCCAGTTGCGCGCGCATCTGCGCGTCGTGGATGTCGGCTACCGTCAGCGACAGCCGGCCATCCTCGCGCAGCCGCGTTTCGGCCATGGTGCGGCCATCCGGCGCGATGCGCAGCAACGACAGTTCCTCGGACGCGCAAACCTCGCGCATGGTGCGCAGCAGACTCAGGTCGAGCAGATCGGCATCGCGGATGGCGGTCAGGTCCACCATGCGTTCCAGCAACGGTGCCGTGGTCATTGCCGCACCATCCCGCGTGCAGACGCAGGCCCGCAGCGCCGGTCACGGCACGCGGGCACACCTCTCGGGCTGGAACGCACTGGCATCACGACGGGTTACCGGCAGTCTCGATGCCGGTTCATCGGCGCTGAACGCGCGAACTTGAGTCCGCCCGCCGGCCGGCGCAGCGCACGGCCAGCCGGCGTACACGGATGTGCAGGCGCACGACCGGCCGGCGCACCAGCGCGCTTACGGCAGTGCGGACTCCAGCGCATCGTCGCCCAGCGCGTGCGCCTGCATCAGGCGCCGGCTGCCGGCATTCAGCCCTTTGACCTGGACGTCCAGCCCATGATGACGCAGCCGCTGCACCACCTTGTCCAGCGCCGCCACCGCGGTGATGTCCCAGAAATGCGCGCGGCCGACGTCGATCACCACTGCGCGGCCGGGCACCTGGCGCGCGTCGAAGGCGTCGATGAACACGTCGGCCGAGGCGAAGAACACCTGCCCGCGCACGTGGTAGGTACGCACGCCGTCGTCGCCGTCGCTGTGCGTGATCTGCAGCAGCCCGGCCACCTTGAAGGTGAAGAACACCCCGCTCAATACCACGCCCACCGCCACCCCGGCGGCCAGATTGCGGGTGACCAGGGTCACCGCCACGGTGGCCAGCATCACCACGCTGGAGGTGCGCGGATGGGTGACCACGGTGCGCAGCGAACGCCAGTCGAAAGTCTCGGCCGAGACCATCACCATGATCGCCACCAGCGCGATCACCGGTACCTGCGAGACCCACGGCTTGAGCAGCACCATCAGGATCAGCAGGAACACCCCGGCGAACAGGGTGGAGAGACGGCCGCGCCCGCCGTATTTCACGTTGCCCACGGTCTGCCCGATCATGCCGCAGCCGGCGATGCCGCCGAACAGGCTGGCAGCGGTGTTGGCCAGACCCAGCCCGGTGCACTCGCGGTTCTTGTTGCTCGGGGTGTCGGTGAGTTCGTCGACCACGCGTGCGGTCATCAGCGATTCGAGCAGCCCCACCATCGCGATGGCCAGCGCCGGCAGGGCGATGATGCGCAAGGTCTCCAGCGTCAGCGGCACCGCCGGCCATTGCAGGACCGGCAGCGCGTTGGGCAGCTTGCCCAGATCGGCCACCGTCTCCAGTGGCAGGTGCAACGCTGATCCCAGCACCGTCAGCACCAGGATGCACAGCAGCGGCGAAGGAATCGCCGACACGCCCGGCAGCGGCAGCCGCGGCAGGCCGTAGATGATGAGCAGGCCCAACGCCAACATGCCCCAGGTGGCCAGGTTGGCGTGCTGCAGATGCGGCAGCTGCGCGGCGAAGATCAGCACCGCCAGCGCATTGACGAAGCCGGTACGCACCGAACTGCTGACAAAGCGCATCAGCACGCCCAGCCGCAGCAGACCGAACAGGATCTGCACCGCACCGGCCAGCAGCCCGGCCGCCAGCAAATAGGGCAGGCCGTGTGCGGCCACCAGCGGTGCGGCCACCAGGGCCACCGACCCGGCCGCAGCGGAAATCATCGCTGGGCGGCCGCCGAAGAACGCGATGACAATCCCGATCACGAACGACGCGAACAGCCCCACTTGCGGGTCGACGCCGGCCACGAACGCAAAGGCGATCACTTCGGGAATCAGCGCAAAGGTAGCGACCGCACCGGCCATCAGTTCGCGCGCAGGCGAGGCGCGCCATTGCGCCAGTTCGGCACGCAGAAAGGACATTGGAAGACACTCCGGGGACAGAAAGGACAGCCTGCGGACAGGCGACAGCGGCGATAGTGTGCGCGAAAGCGACCCGGCCCGCAGCCTGCGTGTGACCGGTGCGGCAATGCGCCTTTCTGTGGTCCGGATCACGCCAAACGATGCGGCCGCGGACCAAGATGCCCCCCTCACCGGGTTCGGGTGTCGAGCCGGGTTCGCTAGGGAGATCACCATGTCCATTTTCAGGACTGCCAGTACGCTCGCACTGGCCACCGCGCTGGCGCTCGCCGCCGCACCGGCCTTCAGCTACTCCATCAGCAACAACAAGATTGTCGACGACAGCGGCAAGGTGGTCCAGCTCAAGGGCGTCAACGTGTTCGGCTTCGAGACCGGCAACCATGTCATGCACGGTCTGTGGGCACGCAACTGGAAGGACATGATCAACCAGATGCAGGGCCTGGGCTTCAACGCCGTGCGTCTGCCGTTCTGCCCGGCCACCCTGCGCAGCAGCACGATGCCGACCAGCATCGATTACAGCCTCAATGCCGATCTGCAGGGCCTGAGCTCGCTGCAGATCCTGGACAAGGTGATCAACGAATTCAACGCGCGCGGCATGTATGTGCTGCTGGATCACCACAGCCCCGATTGCGCCGCCATCTCCGAGCTCTGGTACACCGGCTCGTATTCCGAAGCGCAGTGGCTGGACGATCTGCGCTTTGTCGCCAACCGCTACAAGAACGTGCCCAGCGTGATCGGCCTGGACCTGAAGAACGAGCCGCACGGTGCCGCCACCTGGGGCACCGGCAACGCGGCCACCGACTGGAACAAGGCCGCCGAGCGCGGCTCGGCCGCGGTGCTGGCGGTGGCGCCGAAGTGGATCATCGCGGTGGAAGGCATCACCGACAATCCGGTCTGCTCGACCAATGGCGGCATCTTCTGGGGCGGCAACCTGCAGCCGCTGGCCTGCACCCCGCTGAACATTCCGGCCAACCGGCTGCTGCTGGCACCGCATGTGTACGGGCCGGACGTGTACGCGCAGGCGTACTTCAACGACAGCAACTTCCCCAACAACATGCCGGCGATCTGGGACCGTCACTTCGGCCAGTTCGCCGGCACGTATGCGCTGCTGCTGGGCGAATTCGGCGGCAAGTACGGTGAAGGCGACGCACGCGACAAGGTCTGGCAGGACGCGCTGGTGAAGTACCTGCGCAGCAAGGGCATCAACGAGGGCTTCTACTGGTCGTGGAATCCCAACAGCGGCGACACCGGCGGCATCCTGCGCGACGACTGGACCAGCGTGCGCGAAGACAAGATGGCGCTGCTACGGACGCTGTGGGGCACGGTGAGCAGCACCACGCCGACGCCGACTCCCACTCCGACTCCCACGCCAACTCCAACACCGACGCCGACACCCAGCGGCAGCTTCAGCACCAAGGTGAGCGTGGACAGCCAGTGGAACGGTGGCTACTGCAATCGCGTGCAGGTCACCAACACCGGCACCGCCAGCGGCACCTGGGCGATCTCGCTACCGGTCACCGGCACCGTCAACAACGCCTGGAACGTCACCTGGTCGCAGAGCGGCAGCACGCTCAAGGCCAGCGGGGTGGACTTCAACCGCACCCTGGCCGCCGGTGCGACGGCCGAATTCGGCTTCTGCGCGGCAGGCTGATGCAATAAGGCGGGCACGCAGTGCGTGTCCGCCATTACCTTGCAAGCTGCCGACAGTCTGCGAATCACCAATGTCGCGTCACCCATCGATCGCT
Organism: Xanthomonas sp. NCPPB 3218; assembly: GCF_056725185.1. NCBI lineage: Bacteria > Pseudomonadati > Pseudomonadota > Gammaproteobacteria > Lysobacterales > Lysobacteraceae > Xanthomonas > Xanthomonas sp. NCPPB 3218. The sequence goes on along the minus strand of NZ_CM161516.1, from coordinate 774,321 downwards.
GGATCGATGCCCATGACCTTGTAGGAGCGCCCCCGGGCGCGATGAAGCATTATCGGTAACGCCCCATCGCGCCCGAGGGCGCTCCTACATTGCATCCGTCACAAGCGGACGCTGCCGCAATTAGCATTCAACCCGCATGTGAATCAGCCGCTATTCATGACATAGCGCCCTGCGCGCGTTCTGGATGCCGTCCCATGCCTGTTGTCTCCCTGTTGCGTCGTCACGTTGCCAATCTCCCGCTCACCCGCAAGTTCGTCCTGTTGTGCAGCTTGCTGACGGTGGGCGTGATCCTGCTGGCAGTGGCCGCGGCCCGCCTGCAATATCTGGACCTGATCGAGGCGCGCAAGCTCAGCGTCAAGACCGAGGTGGAGATGGGCCTGACCGTGATGCAGCACTACGCAGACAAGGCCAAGGCCGGCGAGCTGACGGTCGAACAGGCCAAGGAAGCTGCGCGCACCACGCTGGCCGACATGCGCACCAACGACGGGGTGGATTACTTCTTCATCGTCGACCCGCAGATGCGCATCCTGATGCATCCCAAGCGCGCCGTCGGCACCGACATGAGCGACTACAAGAGCGATGCCGGGCAGTACGTCTATCGCGACATCAAGACGGCAATCGAGCGCGGCAACGGCTTCAGTTATTACAACGCGCCCAAGCCGGGCAAGCAGGAGCAGCTGCCCAAGATCAGCTACGCCAAGACCTTTCCGGCCTGGAACTGGGTATTGGTGATGGGCGTGTACGCCGAGGACATCCAGGTGCAGGCCTGGGGCTTCACCCGCACCCTGACCCTGATCGGCGGCGCCTTGGTGGCGATGGTGATCGGCCTGTGCTGGTTGATCGCCTCGGCGATGGCCGCACCGCTGCGGGCAGCATCGCGCACCGCGGAGGCGATCGCCTCGGGCCGCTTCGACAACGATATCCGGGTTGAATCGCGCGACGAAACCGGCCAGCTGATGCACAGCATGCAGCAGATGCAGACCCAGTTGCAGCGCTTCAACGGCGAGATGCAGACCATGATCCGCCTGCAGCAGGGCGAGAACATCGCGCACCGCATTCCGGAGGATTTCCCCGGCGATTACGGCACCCTGGCGCATGGCGTGAACACGGTGGTGTTCGAGCATCTGGATGCCATCAACGAGGCGATGGACCTGATGGGCGAGTACGGCCGCGGCGATCTGCGCCGCGACATGCGTCGCCTGCCCGGCCAGCGCGCGGCGCTGCACGAAGCGTTGGACACGGTGAAGAGCAACCTGTCGGCGATCAACAGCGACATCGCACGCCTGGCCGACGCGGCCGCACGCGGCGATTTCTCCGCACGCGGCGAGCAGGCGCGCTACCAATTCGCATTCGCCGAAATGGTGCAGGCACTGAACCGCCTGATGCAGCAGGCCGATGCAGGCCTGGACGATGTCGGCCGCATCATGGCCGCGATTGCCGATGGCGATCTGTCGCAGCGGGTGGAATCGCATTACGAGGGCGCATTCGGCCGCCTGGCCAATGCGGCCAACCGCACGGCGATCCAGCTGACCACCATCGTGCAGGGCATCCAGCACTCGGCCGAGATGATCAACACCGCCGCCGGCGAGATCGCCAGCGGCAATGCCGACCTGTCCACACGCACCGAGCACCAGGCGGCGAACCTGGAAGAAACCGCCGCGTCGATGGAAGAACTCACCTCCACCGTGCGCCAGAACGCCGACAACGCGCGCCAGGCCAATCAGCTGGTCAAGGGCACCGGCGAAGTGGCCGAAAGCGGCGGCCGCGTGGTGCAGGAAGTGGTCAGCACCATGCAGGCGATCACGCAATCGTCGGCACGGATCTCCGACATCATCGGAGTGATCGACGGCATCGCGTTCCAGACCAACATCCTGGCCTTGAACGCGGCGGTGGAAGCGGCACGCGCCGGCGAGCAGGGTCGCGGATTTGCGGTGGTGGCCACCGAAGTGCGCGCGCTGGCGCAGCGTTCGGCCGGTGCGGCCAAGGAGATCAAGCAGCTGATCTCCGATTCGGTGGAAAAAGTGGCGCAGGGCTCGGACCTGGTGCAACAGGCCGGCAGCACGATGACCGAGGTGGTCAGCTCGGTGCAGCGGGTGACCGACATCATGGCCGAGATCACCGCCGCCAGCACCGAGCAAAGCGCAGGCATCGAGCAGGTCAGCACCACGGTGATGCAGCTGGATGAAATGACCCAGCAGAACGCGGCGCTGGTGGAAGAAGCCACCGCTGCGGCACGCAGCATGGAAGACCAGGCGGCGGATTTGACCCGCGCAGTGGCAGTGTTCCGGTTGGTGCCGGAGCAGGCTGCGCTGACGCAACGGCGCTCGGTGGTACAGGCGGCTTGATGGATGGATGTAGAGCGCCTCTCCCTGCGAGCGCGAAGGCACGGCATGCGCGCCACTGGCGCGCGTGACGCAAACGCGGGCTGGGGCGCGGAGCGGGGATTCGGGCAAGCGTGCCCGAAAGCCGCATCTGCATCAGAACAAGCGCGTCATCGAATCCAAAAAAGCTGACCAGACCGCAGATCAGCAGACAGCCGCACAACGTGCACGGCTCACAACCATGCATACCGACTATCCCGATGGGTCCTTGCGCGCCTACCGTCGCGGGACCTTACGCGGCATGGATGCCGCGTAAGCGCCTACAAGGACGTACTTGCGGCGTGTCCTGCGATGGTAGGCGGGCAAGGGCCTTGCAGCCAAGCCGCAGATCATCGCTCTGCAACTGAACTATCCGTATTGTCCACGCCAGTCGAAGCGCAATGCGTAGAGCAACCAAGGCTTCGACTCGCGGCGGCGTTGAGGCGTGATTAGATACTTAAGTCAAACGCTCGGTGAGTCGAGCGCGCGGCGCCCTCACCGCTCGCGGGACACGCCGTGAATCCGTCCATGGAGGCTCCTTGGCGGCATCCATGCCGCCAAGGGTCCCGCAATCGGTCAGGGCACCGCACCAAATAGTTGGTCGGTGGTCACGCAAAAAGCTGCTTATCGCTCAACTTACGCCGGATGTTGCGCCGGCGCATCAGGATCAAACAACGCGCATCACGCACTGCCCTTGCTGCTCTTAAGTAAGCACACCGACCATCTCCGATGGTCCTTGCCCGCCCATCGTCGCGGGACCTTACGCGGCATGGATGCCGCGTAAGAGCCTACATGGACGTACTTGCGGCGTGTCCTGCGATGGTGGGCGGGCAAGGGCCTTGCAGCCAAGCCGCAGATCATCGCTCTGCAATCCATGCATCCATCGCCTGCATCACCTCTCCAGACGACCGCGATAATGGGTCTCAACGTCGCGGGTGGTGAACATCATCGATGCGATTGACGCGGCTTTATGGGTAGGCCGTACCCTCACCCGCCCTGCGGGCACCTTCTGCTGTTGGAGAAGTGTGTGTTGCTGCATGCGCTGCGTCAGCGCGCGGCGTCGCGTCCGGTGGTGGCACTGCCGTGGCGGGCGCGTTTGACGGCGTACATCGCTTCGTCTGCCGCGTGCATCAGGCTGGCAGCGTCGGCCTGCTGGCCGTGTTGCCAGGCGACGCCGATGCTGGACCGGATCGGCAGATGTTGCTCACCGAACATGGCGCCCGCCGCCGATGCGGCGCGGATCCGGTCTGCCACGGCGGCGCATTCGGTCTGCGGATCCTGCAGGTTGTCCAGCAGCACCACGAATTCGTCGCCGGCCAGGCGTGCCACCAGATAGCGGCCTTCGGCCGCCTGCTGCAGGCAGCGGCCGAAGGCGACCAGCACTGCGTCGCCGGCGCGGTGGCCGTGGACATCGTTGATGCGTTTGAAGCCGTCCAGATCCAGGAACATCACCGCGACCGCGCACTGCCGCTGTTGCGCCTGGGTCACCGCAACCTGCAGCGCCTCGGACCAGGCGTGGCGATTGGGCAGGCCGGTCAGGGCGTCGCGGGTCGCACGCTCGTGCATCAGCCGATGCAGGGTCTTGTGCGCCGTGACATCCTGCGCCATCAGGAAGAATCCCTGCGCCTGCGCCGCTGTGCCCTGCATTTCCGGGACCAGGGTGATTTCCACATCGCGCGGTGTCGCGCCACCACGCAGAACGTGTTCGAAGTGGGCCCGCTGCCCGGCGCTCACCTGCGCCAGCGCAGCGCGCGCCTCCGCACCGAGCTCCTCGCCCAGTACCTGGGTGATCGCGCAGCCGACCAGACTGGCCGGCTCCACGCCGAGCCAGTCGCGATGCGCCTGGTTGGCGAACAGGCAGCGCTGCGCGGCATCGTAATGTCCCACCAGGGTGGGGGTGGCATCGCTGATCGCACGCAGCCGCGCTTCGCTTTCGGCCAGGCGCTCGGCGGCGACATGGCGTTCGGTGACGTCCTGGATCTGCGAGACGAAATGCACCGGCGCGCCGCTGCCGTCGCGCACCAGCGACACCGACAGCTGCGCCCAGATCACCGCGCCCTGCTGACTGATGTAGCGCTTGGCCAGGCTGTAATTGTCGCGCTTGCCGTCGATCAGTTCCTGCACCAGGCGCAGGTCCATGTCCAGATCGTCGGGGTGAGTGATGGTCTGGAAGGTGGTGCGCAACAGCTGCTCGCGCGGATATCCCAGGATGCTGCACAGCGACGGGTTGACGTCGCGCCAGTCGCCATCCAGCGAGACGATCGCCATGCCCTGCGGGGCGGTTTCGAACGCACCGCGGAAGTGCTCGGCCGCCAGCTGCGCGGCGGCCTGCGCCTGCAGCTCGGCGGTGACGTCGATGGCCATTGCCAGGTAGCCGGACAGTCCCTGCTGCGCGTCGTGGATGATGTTGAAGCACAGCCGGACGCGCCGCAGTCCGCCGTCCTTGCGCACCAGGGTCCAGATTTCTTCTTCGAGCAAGTCGCCTGCAGCGGCGGCGGCCAGCTTGATGTACGACGGCGGCGACAACGCCAGCGTGGCCATGTGCCGCTCCAGCTCGGCCGGCAGGTGGAACTGCGCCGGGCAGCGGCCCAACACCTCGTCGGCCGCGTAGCCCAGCAGGCGCTCGGCGCCGGGGTTGAACAATTCGATGCGCCCGTTCGGATCGAACGCGATGATCGCCACATCCTGCGAGGCGTCCACCAGCGACTGCAGGCGTGCGCGCTCGCCCGCCAGCGCAGCCGAGGCATCGCGCAACTGGGTGATGTCGTGCATCACGCATACCGCACCCAATGCCGCGCCCTGGTCGCTGACCACCGGGTCGGCATTGCACAGCACGCTGCGTGCCGGCTGGCCGGTGGCGCGGATCACCATCTCGGCATTGCGCACGTGCTCGCCGGCCCAGGCGCGCACCAGCGGGATGGCGTCGGTGGGCAGCAGCGCACTGCCGTCGGCGTTATAGAGATCGAAGTGCTGGGCCCATTGCGTCGGCGGCAACAGGCGCGGATCGGTGCCGTGCCATTGCCGTGCGGCGTGGTTGAACTCATGCAGCAGCCCGTCGCTGTCGCAGGACACCACGCCGTCGGGCATGGCTTCCAGCAGACGGCTCAGGGTCTGCCGCTGCGCCTGCGCAGCCAACCGGTCACGACGCGCCTCCAGTTGACCGACGGCTTGCCGCGCCAGGCGGATCAGGCCTTGCTTCTGGTTTTCGTCGAGCAGCCGCGATTGGGTGCTGAGCGTGCACAAGGTGCCGTAGGCATAGCCCTCACGGCCGACCAGCGGCACGCCCGCATACGAGCGTACCCCTGGCGCAGCAGTGACCAGCGGGTTGCGCGCGAAGCGCGGATCGGCCGCCGCATCGGGCACTTCCAGCAGCTCGGTCCCCATCACCGTGTAGGAACAGAACGACATCGCGCGCGGGGTACCTTCCAGATCGGTGCCACAACGCGCCTTGAACCACTGGCGGTCGGCGTCCAGCAGCGACACCAGCGCCATCGGGGCGCCGGTGATGTGGGCCGCCAGCCAGGCGATATCGTCGAATTCGGCCTCCGGCTCGGTATCCAGCACCCCCAACCGACGCACCGCCTCCACGCGCAGGGCGTCGTCGGCAGGAATGGGTACGGGCGGCAACAGGACGGTCATGGCGTGATCGGCGGGCAACGTCTGGGCAAGGTAGGTCGCCCCAGGTAACGGCGAGGCGATGATCAACTTGAGCGCGTGCGCCGGGCCTGCTGGCGGGCCGGTGGTTGCCGCACCCCCACCCGCGCCGGCCCGGGCGTCCCTTCGCACGCCGCCCCGCCGGTGGCCGCACCTGCCCCCTGCCGGACAGCATTTGCGACGCCGCCGGGCAGCCACTACCCTCGGCCGATTGTCCTGCTCTGGAGTGTCACATGCTGCGTCCGCTGTCCCTGTTGATCGCCGGTGTGCTCGGCGTCGCTGCCGGTACCGTTGCTCCCGCCGTCGCTGCCGCCCCGGCCAGCCTGTCCAAGCCCGCGGCCAGCAGTGCCATTCCCGAGATCGGCTACACCCGCTTCACCCTGCCCAACGGCCTGACCGTGGTGGTGCACGAAGACCACAAGGCGCCGGTGGTGGCGGTGAGCATCTGGTACCACATCGGTTCCGGCGACGAACCGGCCGGCAAGACCGGCTTTGCACACCTGTTCGAGCACCTGATGTTCTCCGGCTCGGAGAACAACAAGGGCAGCTTCTTCGCGCCGCTGGAAAAGGTCGGCACCACCGACATGAACGGCACCACCTGGTTCGACCGCACCAACTATTTCGAGACCGTGCCGACCACCGCGCTGGACACCGCGCTGTGGCTGGAATCCGACCGCATGGGCCACCTGCTCGGCGCGATCGGCCAGGAAGAACTCGACACCCAGCGCGGCGTGGTACAGAACGAGAAGCGCCAGGGCGAGAACCGCCCCTACGGCCGCGTGGACCAGAACATCCTGTCCAACCTGTTCCCGGCCAACCACCCGTACCAGCACGACACCATCGGCTCGATGGAAGATCTGGACGCGGCTTCGCTGGCCGACGTCAAACAGTGGTTCAACGACAACTACGGCGCGGCCAATACCACCCTGGTGCTGGCCGGCGACATCACCGTGGCGCAGGCGCGTGCCAAGGCGCTGCAGTATTTCGGCGACATCCCGTCCGGCAAGCCGGTGGCGCGCCAGCAGCCGTGGGTGACCCCGCTGGCCGCGCAGAAGCGTGGCGTGCAGCACGACCACGTCTCGCAGCCGCGCATCTACCGCACCTGGGCCGCACCGCAGCTGGGCAGCGATGCGGCGATCCAGCTGGACCTGGCCACCACCGTGCTCGGCGGCGGCAAGACCTCGCGGCTGTATCAGCGCCTGGTCTACCAGGACAATCTGGTCGATGACGTGTCGGCGGCGATCCAGCCGTTCGCGCTGTCCAGCCAGGTGCAGATCCAGGCCGACGTGAAGGACGGCGTGGACCCGGCCAAGGTCGAGGCGATCATCGACGAGGAGCTCAAGAAGTTCATCGCCCAGGGCCCGACCGCCGACGAGCTGCAGCGCGCGCAGGTGGCCTACCGCGCCGGCTTCGTGCGCGGGCTGGAAAAGGTCGGCGGCTTCGGTGGCAAGGCGGTGATCCTGGCCGAGGGCCAGGTCTACCGCGGCGACCCGGGCGCCTACAAACAGGATCTGCAGCGCGGCCAGGCCGCCACCGTGGACAGCGTCAAGCAGACCGCCGCCACCTGGTTCGGCAAGGGCGACTATCTGCTCACCGTGCTGCCGGCCGGCAAGGATTTCGACCCCGCCGCCGAAGACAAGGCAGTGGTCGCACGTGGCGAAGAACCCGGCAAGCCGGCGCCCAAGCTGCCGGCCGCCGGCAAGTACAAAACCACCGCCTCCACGCTGGACCGCAGCAAGGGCGTGCCGCAGACCAGCCAGTTCCCCGACCTGAGCTTCCCGCAGCTGCAGCGCGGCAAGTTGAAGAACGGCGTCGAGGTGATCCTGGCCGAGCGCCACACCATCCCGGTCACCCAGGTGGAACTGCTGTTCGATGCCGGGTATGCGGCCGACCAGGGCAACAAGCTCGGTACCGCCAGCTTCAGCGCCGCGCTGATGAACGAGAGCACCGCCGCGCTGGATTCGGTGGAAGTGGCGCAGCGTCGCCAGCGCCTGGGCGCCATCACGGCGGTCGGCTGCGATCTGGACAGCTGCAGCGCCTCGCTGGATGCGCTCAACGACCAGTTGCAGCCGTCGCTGCAGCTGTTCTCCGACATCGTGCGCAACCCGGCCTTCAAGGCTGCCGACATCGAGCGCATCCGTGGCCAGTGGCTGGCCGGCATTGCGCAGGAGAAGACCCAGCCCAACAGCCTGGCGCTGCGTGCGCTGCCGCCGTTGCTGTTCGGCCAGAACCACCCCTACGGCATCCCGCTCACCGGCAGCGGCACCGAGGCGGCGATCAAGAGCCTCAACGCCCAGGACCTGCAGGCCTTCCACCGCCAGTGGCTGCGTCCGGACAACCTGCGCATCCTGGTGGCCGGTGACACCACGCTGGCGCAGATCATCCCGCAGCTGGATGCCGCCTTCGGCGACTGGAAGGCACCTGCCACGCCGTTGCCGAAGAAGAACCTGGTCCAGGTCGCCGCGCAGCCCAAGCCGCGCGTGTACCTGATCAACCGCCCGGATGCGCCGCAGTCGGTGATTCTGGCCGGCCTGCTCGCACCGTCCACCAAGGCGCCGGACAATCTGGCGATCGGCGTGGCCAACGGCGCCTTCGGTGGCACCTTCACCTCGCGCCTGAACATGAACCTGCGCGAGAACAAGCGCTGGGCCTACGGTGCCGGTACCCGCATGCTGGATGCGCAGGGCCAGCGGCCGTACATGTTCTCCGCGCCAGTGCAGACCGACAAGACCGCCGAGTCGGCCAACGAGATCCTCAAGGAAGCCACCGCGATCATCGGCGACAAGCCGCTGACCACCGACGAGATCGAGAAGATCAAGAACCAGCGCATCCGCGCCCTGCCCGGCAGCTTCGAAACCACTGGCGCGGTGCTGGGTGCGATCGAAGGCATCGTGCAGTTCGACCGCCCCGACGATTATGTGCAGACGCTCAAGCCGCGGCTGGAAGCGATCGACCAGCCGGCCGCGCAGAAGGCCATCAAGGAAATCATCGCGCCCAATGCGATGACCTGGGTGATCGTGGGCGACCTGAAGAAGATCGAAGCCCCGGTGCGTGCGCTCAAGCTGGGTGAGGTGCAGGTGCTGGACGTGGACGGCAAGCCGGTCAAGCGCTGAGGCTGGTCAGTCGCACACCGACGGCGCGGCTTTCGAGCCGCGCCGTTTCCAGATCCGCGTACGCAACGGTGCGTGCGCGGATGAGTCGCCGGTGCCTGCGTGCAATGCGCAGGCATCACACTCGGGTTTGAAATCTCGCGCCGGCGCTTCAGTCCGCCGGTTGCATGTCCCCTAGCCTGCGCAGCGCGGCGGGGATGCGAATTTGGAGACGCTGTGCAGGCCACGCCGGGAACGCGGCCGATATCCACGCGGCGTTATCGATGGTGCCGGTATCGTGGCCTCTTTCTCGCTCGCGCTTGTCCGACTTACCCAATGAAGCAAATGCCCCCGGCTGACGAAGCCTCCCGTCAACAGGTCCTGGACGGCTATCGCATCGTCGACAGCCTGCCCGAGGACACTTACCAGGACGTCGTGCAGGTGGCGGCCTCGCTGTGCGACACGCCGATCGCACTGATGTCGCTGGTCGATCGCGACCGCCAATGGTTCAAGGCCCAGCTCGGTCTGGGCATGCAGCAGACCGATCGTAGCCAGGCAGTGTGCGATCACGCCATCCGCAGCCCCGAGCAATTGATGGAAGTGCGCGACCTCACCCAGGACAGCCGTTTTGCCGATGTCTCTGTGGTCACCGGCGAGACCGGCGCGCGCTTCTATGCCGGCATGCCGCTGGTCACCTCCGACGGCGTGGCATTGGGCACCGTCTGTGTGCTCGACACCGAGCCGCGCACGCTCACCGACACTCAACGCACCGGGCTGCAGGCACTGGCGCGCGTCACCATGCGCCTGCTGGACGAGCGCAAGCGCGAGCTGCAGCTCGAGCGCGAGGCGATCCTGCAGCCGGTGGCACCGGCGGCCGCCGATGCCGGTTATTACCTGGTGATTCTGGAAGTGCAGGAACTGGCCGCGCTGGCTGAAAAACAGAGCGAGCGGCTCCTGGGTCGCGCCTTGCAACAGCTCGACCAGGCTCTGGCCGCGCAGGCGCAAGTCAACGGCGACAGCGTGGACCGCGTGACCGACAGCGCCGAATTCATCGCCGTACTGCGCGATCCCAATGCCGAACAGAAGCTGCAGCGCCTGCGCGACATCGCCCAGCAGCAGCATGCGCACGGGCTGACGGTGCTGATCGGCCAGGCGCAGGCAACCCGTGGCGACGAGCCGATCGGGCAAGTGTTCCTGCGCGCGGAAGTCGCGCTGAGTGTCGAGAAAGACCGTTACCGCCAGAGTCTGGCGCAGGACGGCCTCAGCGCCTGATGTAACGCGGGGCGACAGTCCGGCTGCCGGCTGATCCGCCGCTTCATAGAAGTGCCCTCACAACTCCCGCTGCGCGCCTCCAACCGCGCTTGCGTCGCGGGCGCTCCAAGGCATGCGCGCGCTTGCCGCGAAAGCCGTACCTTCTCGCCCAGGCGGGAGGGGGTTTTAGTCCCGATATCTGACGAAGCTGCCTTACTTCTTCAATCCCTGTCGGGACGCTTCCCTTCTCCCACCGGGAGAAGGTGGCGCGCAGCGCCGCTCGTCCACTTCCACTTCGCGCGGCGACCAGGTGATTGAGCGGTGTGGGTGAGTCGGGTGCAGAGCTGCGGATCTGCGGTTTGGCTGCAGGGCCCTTGCCCGCCCACCATCGCAGGACACGCCGCAAGTACGTCCGTGTAGGCTCTTACGCGGCATCCATGCCGCGTAAGGTCCCGCGACGGTGGGCAGGCAAGGACCAGCCAAGATGGTCGGTGTGCATGGTTTTAAACGAGGCAACCAATCAACTGTCTGGTGCGGGACCCTTGGCGGCATGGATGCAGCCAAGGAGCCTCCATGGACGGACTCACGGCGTGTCCGCGAGCGGTGAGGGCACTGCGCAATCGACTCACTCGCCGTCACGCGTCAACGCTGCGAGTGTGACCGATACGTTGCCGCCATCGAGACAGCCTTACAAAGGGGTTGCCCGCAACTGCTGGTCAGCTGCACCCAACCGCATTCACTGCACCACTCACCCGATCGCACACTGCTTCAATTGGCGGTCCGCGTACCACAGCGCGCGGCGGGCCAGATCGTAGGCGCTGTCGGCCTGGCGCGGCAGCAGTTGCGCGGCCATCACCGGGTCGGCGCCGTTGTTCAAGGCGTGCTCGGCACGCTCCAGATCGCCCAGGTGCGTGCGCACCGGCGACAACAGGGATTTGCGTTTGGACGCATCGCAACGCGCGCTGCGCTGCTCCAGCGCGGCCAGCGCCTCGCGGATGCGGCGGCTCGCTTCGCCCTTGAGATCGGGCGGTGTCTCGTGCGCGATCGGCGCGGCCTTGTAGGCATCGCCGGTCGCCTCGCTGCCCATCTCGGCCTGATTGCCCGCCAGCGCGGGGTTGAAGCGCACATCCGGCGGTGGTCGCGCCTTGGCCACCTGCGTCTGCGGCCCGTTGAGCATGTCGTTGAACTTCTTCATGCCGCGATTCATTTCCTGCATCGCCACATCGCCCAGCGTGCCGTCGCTCTTCCAGTCCTTGGCAAAGCGCGTGTCCTGGTACTGCACCGGATTGACCCGTTCCATCACGTTGCGCGCCTTGGCCTGCGCGCGTTCGTCGGCCATGCCCGGTGGCACCGCGGCGCCGGCTTGCGCCATCGGGTCGACCTGCGCATCGCGCGGCATGCGCAAGCGGCCTTCGCGGGTGTAGAGCTGGGCCGCCATCGATTCGCCAGCGGGCGCGTTGGCGGCGGCCACCTGCCGCTGCGGCGGTGGGGTACGTGTCGGCGGTGGCGCACTGCGCGCGGATGAGGCCGCGGCAGGAGCCGCGCGCGGTGTGGAGTCGCGTTGCTGCGGCGGTGTCGCCGGCGCCGGCAGCGTCAACTGCGGACGCGGCACGAAATACACCTGCAAACTGTCGTCGTGTCGCGCGGTGTCGCGTGGCGGCGGCATATACAGCAACAGACAGGCAAGAAAGAACAGGATGGCGCCCGTGCATGCGACAGCGGCGACATGCGGGACAAGCGTTTCCTTCCTGCGGGTAATCACAATGCGGGAGACCGATGAGATGAGAGATGCGCACGCCGCACCGTGAACCCGGTGCAGGACGCGCAAATCTAGCGGGCGTGGCGTTTGCGCGCGTTTGAAATTCGTTGTTTGGGCCGCAGGCGCCAGCCGCCATTCACATTAGCGAGCGTGGCGGCCGACGCCCGCTGCTTGCCGACAGGCATTGCCCGGCCCCGGCGGCATGGATCCTGCATGCTGTGGCGGCGGTCGTTCGCCCTACATCCGGTCGATGCCGACTGGCCAGGGTGCGGGCCGCACATGCTCAGTCATCCTCCGGACGGTACAGCCGCTGGCAGACCTCGCAGAAAAACGCCCGCCGCCCGGCCTTGCCCAGGTGCTTTCGATACTGCAGCGGCGCGCCGTCGCGCGGGCAGCTGGTTTTGGTATGCACCTGATAATGCTTCTTCAGCACGAAGGCCTTTTTCCAGGTGTAGAAGTCGAAGCTATAGTCGCGCGCCTGGGTGACCAGCTCGCCGAGCTTGCGTGCCGGCAATGCGCCCACCGTGCTTTCCGGATGCACGCGGATGCGATGCAGCACTTCGTTCTTGATGATGTTGCCGACGCCGGCAAAGATGGTCTGGTCCAGCAATGCATCGGCGGCCAACATGCCGGGTGCGGCGCGTAACTTGCGCCGTGCCTGCGCGCCATCCCAGAGCGGGTTCATGACATCCGCCGTCCAGTCGTAGACCTCGTCCAGCGGGCGCTCGATGAACTGCACCGAACAGGCGTAGAAGTTCAATCGCTGGCCCTTGGAAAACTCCAGGCGCAGACGCGGCACCGCATTCGGCTTGTCCTCGTCGATGCGATAACTGCCGAACAACAGAAAGTGGATGCGCACGCTGAACTGCGCGCACTCGATCAGGAAGTGCTTGCCCCAGCTGCGTAACGCCAGCACCTTTTGCTGCTCCAGCCGCGCGATGTCCTGCTTGCTGTTGCCGGACACGCGCAGGATCTTGCGGCCGACAAATGCTTCGGTCTGCTCGCGCAGGATGACAAGGGAAGGACCTTCTGGCATGCGCCCAGTATCGAAGTCGTCGGTGACTCGGCCGTGAGCACAGTGCACACGCAACGCTGACACGCGCGCATGCATAGAGTGCTGCCCACCCGTCTTGCGTACACCTCATGCAGGCTCGTTCATCCATCGCCCTGCCGCGCGTGCGCTGTGGCTGCGCAGGCTGGTCGATTCCGGCCGCCGACCGCGCCGCATTCGGCGATGGTGCCAGCGTCTTGCAGCGCTATGCCACGCGTTTTGATGCGGTGGAAATCAACTCCTCGTTCCATCGTCCGCACCGTGCCAGTACCTATGCACGCTGGGCCGACAGCGTGCCGGAGGATTTCCGCTTTTCGGTCAAGCTGCCGCGCAGCATCAGCCACGATGCACGCCTGCAGGGTACCGGTGCATTGCTCGATGCATTCCTCGCTCAGGCCGGTGCGCTGGGCACGCGGCTGGGCTGCCTGCTGCTGCAACTGCCGCCCAGCGCTGTGTTCGATGCGCCGGTGGCGGCCAGGTTTTTCGCCATGCTGCGGCGGCGCTGGGACGGCGGCGTGGTGTGCGAACCGCGCCATGCCAGCTGGTTTCTCCCGCAGGCACAGACGCTGCTGGCACGCCACCGCATCGCACGCTGCGCCGCCGATCCGGCGCCGGTGCCGGACGCCGCCACACCGGGTGCGACAGCCGGCCCGCAGTACTGGCGCTGGCATGGCGCACCGCGCATCTACTACAGCAGCTACGACGACAGTGCGCTGCAGACGTTGGCCGACGCGGTGCGCAACGCAGCGCAGGACGCGACGCATCCGCAGGCAGAATGCTGGGTGATCTTCGACAACACCGCCGCCGGGCTGGCGGTGCCCAACGCGCTGCAGCTGCAGCGTTTGTTGCAGACCGGTCGGGTGCGCCAAGGCTGACGCGCGAGGACGGCACGCCACTTGGCCTTATCCGGCGTGCCGCCGGGCGCGTCCACGCGGCGCTGCAATTGGTCAGGCGAGCAAGGCCGCACTGCCGCAGGCCATTCCCACGTACGCCAGCTGCCGTGCACAGGCATTGCCGCGCGCCGCGCGCTGTGGCGCGCATCTTGCAGCGATGTCGGCAATCCGACGCGGTCCGCACGCGGCTCAAGCTGCCTCGATCCGGGCCGATAGGCCTGAATCGGCAACCCAACCCGCGCAACCACCTGCAGCACCGCGCCGGATCACCTTGCTGAATCCAGTCGTCTCCGTGCGAAGCCTGTCGGCCTGCCGACACCGTCGTCCGGCCCCGCCCGCCACTTCGGTCGTTTACCATGCCGCACGTCACTGCCCGTTCTGGAGATGCCATGAGTTCTGCCGCGCCCCCGTGCTGCACGTCGCTGCTTGGCCTGTCGCTGAGCATGTTCGTGGCGCCCTGCACGCTGACCGCCGCGCCCATGGACACTCCGGTCGTCAACGCACCGGCGGCCACACCGCCCACGCCCGACCTGGCCTACCCGGAGCTGTTCCAGGCGGTGCAGAGCGGCGAGCTGTTCGACGACCAGAAGCACTTCGTCGACTTCCTGCCGCTGCGCGACCCGGCGCTGATCAACGCCGACTATCTGGCGCAGCACGATCACCCCGGCTTTGACCTGCGCAAATTCGTGGACGCCAATTTCGAAGAGTCGCCGCCGGTGCAGACCGACGCGATCCGCCAGGACACCGCGCTGCGCGAACACATCGACGAGCTGTGGCCCAAGCTGGTGCGCAGCCAGACCCACGTGCCGCCATACAGCAGCCTGCTGGCGCTGCCGCATCCGTACGTGGTGCCGGGCGGGCGCTTCCGCGAGGTGTATTACTGGGATTCCTACTTCACCATGCTGGGCCTGGTGAAGAGCGGCGAGACCACGCTCAGCCGCCAGATGCTGGACAACTTTGCCTACCTGATCGACACCTACGGGCATATCCCCAACGGTAATCGCAGCTACTACCTCAGCCGCTCGCAGCCGCCGTTCTTCTCCTACATGGTGGAACTGCAGGCTGGCGTGGAAGGCGAAGCGGTCTACCAGCGCTACCTTCCGCAGCTGCAGAAGGAATACGCCTACTGGATGCAGGGCAGCGAAGACCTGCAGCCCGGCCAGGCCGCGCGCCATGTGGTGCGTCTGGCCGACGGCAGCCTGCTCAACCGCTACTGGGACGAGCGCGACACCCCGCGCCCGGAAGCCTGGCTGCACGACACCCGCACCGCCGCCGAGGCCGGCGACCGCCCGGCCGCCGAGGTCTACCGCGACCTGCGCGCCGGTGCCGAGAGCGGCTGGGACTACACTAGCCGCTGGCTGGCCGATGGGCAGAACCTGCGCACCATCCGCACCACCGCCATCGTGCCGATCGACCTGAACAGCCTGCTGTATCACCTGGAGCGCACCCTGGCCCAGGCCTGTGCGCAGCCGGGTGCCGAATGCACGCAGGACTATGCGGCGCTGGCACTGCAGCGCAAGCAGGCCATCGATGCGCACCTGTGGAATGCGGCCGGTTACTACGCCGACTACGACTGGCAGACCCGCAAGCTCAGCGATCAGGTCACGGCCGCGGCGCTGTATCCGCTGTTCACCGGCCTGGCAACCGACGCGCACGCCAAACGCACCGCCAGCACGGTGCGTGCGCGCCTGCTACGCCCCGGTGGCCTGGCCACCACCGCAGTGAAGACCGGCCAGCAGTGGGACGAGCCCAATGGCTGGGCACCGCTGCAATGGGTGGCGGTGGACGGCCTGCGCCGTTACGGCGAAGACGCGCTGGCGCGCACCATCGGCGAGCGCTTCCTCACCCAGGTGCAGGCGCTGTTCGCGCGCGAGCACAAGCTGGTCGAAAAATACGGCCTGGAAGCCGACGCGGCCGGCGGTGGCGGTG
The DNA here is from genome assembly GCF_056725185.1 of Xanthomonas sp. NCPPB 3218. Classification (NCBI taxonomy): domain Bacteria; kingdom Pseudomonadati; phylum Pseudomonadota; class Gammaproteobacteria; order Lysobacterales; family Lysobacteraceae; genus Xanthomonas; species Xanthomonas sp. NCPPB 3218. Next base: position 758,335 of record NZ_CM161516.1, on the reverse strand, counting down.
GCGAATACGCGCTGCAGGACGGCTTCGGCTGGACCAACGGCGTCACCTTGATGCTGTTGAACCTGTATCCGGACACCGCGACCAAGCCGGCGCCGGTCAAACGCGTGCGCAAGCCCGAAGCGGCCACGCGCTGAGTGTGCGCCAGCGCTGCCAGGCACTGCCCGGCAGCGCTGGCGGCCTTGCGGTTCTGGCAGTCGGCAACACCGGCGGATCGCTGCACCACACATCACCTGATCGCTGCGCCAGTGCAGCGCGCAGCAGCGTGTTCGATTGGTTGCTGCTACTGCACCACCGGCCATGCACTGCCGTCATAATCCAGCCGGTTGATGCCCAGGCGCGCGTCGCCACGGTCGTCGTAGTAGTGGTAGACCAGGATGTCGCCGTCGCCATCGCGGAACACCGATTGCCCGCCCGGCCCATGCATGCTGCCCAACCCGGACTGGATCACCGTGCCGCCGCCGTTGCGCATGTCCACACCGGCGCGATCCAGGTACGGCCCGGTCACCGAGCGCGCACGCCCCACCGCAATCTTGTAGGTGCTGCTGGCGCCCTTGCAGCACGCATCGAACGACACGAACAGGTAGTACCAGCCATTGGCCTGCTGGATGAAAGGCGCCTCCACCGCGCCCGGGGACGGCCGGCTCGCCAGGCTGTAGCGCGTCGTGTTGCCGGACAGCTGCTTGCCGGTGCCGGGATCGAGCTGGATCAGCTTGATCCCCGACCAGAACGAGCCAAACGCCAACCACCACTTGCCATTGCCGTCCACCACCAGATTGCCGTCGATGGCGTTGTAGTCGTCGCTGCTCTTGGAGGTGTAGACGATGCCTTGATCCTTCCACGAGCCAGGCTTGCCGGTGCTGCTGCTGGCAAGCGCAATCGCCGAGGTATTGGTGGCGAACTTGGAGGCGGTGTAATACATCAGATACTTGCCGCCATGGAAGGACACATCTGGCGCCCATAGCTGATTGTCCGGGTTGTAGCTGCGCACCCAGCTCGGCATGCTGCTGAAGATCGCGCCCGCATTGCTGAACTTGGTGCGGTCGGTACTGGTGACCACACCCGTGGTGGCATAGATGTAGTAACGCCCATCGCTCAGCTTGAGCATCGAAGGGTCGTGCACGATGGTGTCGCCGCTCACCACACCCGGCCCCACTGCCGCTTGCGCGGCTGCGCTATGCAAGCCAGTGGCAGCAGCGGCCAGGGCCAACAGCGACGCAATCGCGCCACCACGCAGCGACATTCCAGACCTGCCACCTTCCACTCGACTGCCACCCACAACGCGCATCGCCCCACTCCTTGAATAACGTGTCGACGTTTTCTGTAGGAGCAATCTAGCCCGGCAGCAATGCCACGAATCCGACGCCGATCTCAGAAGCGTTGTGCAAACCGAGCGGTTGTTTTATTTGCGACGTGCCTTCGTGCCGAACTGTGTAATGCAGCTGGGATTGCATACGTCGTAGCGTGGCGCGCACAGAGTCACTGCACCAGTGGCGTATCGGCGTCATCTCTTCATCGCCGTGCAGTGCGTCGATGCCAACCCGCATCCATGACGCTGCAAAAAGCTGCAGTACCACTTCGCCACCACGCATAGATCCTGATGGAGGGTCGCCTGGTTGTAGCAGTCATCGCGCGCGACGCGCTGACTGAGCACCATGTGCGCCGCAACATCGGCGCGCCATCTGTGCAGACGCACAGCGACGCGCACACCAGTATGCTTCGAAGATACAGGCCTGCCGCGTATCATGCGCACTCTTTCACCCTCCAGGACGGACCCATGGCCGTACGCACGCTCAACGAATTTCTCGCCCATTCCAAGGAAAAGGACGTCAGCCCCGATCCGTTCGAACTGGAAAATCCGCACCTGCTGGAAGTGCGCCTCGACGGCATGGTGTGGTCCAAGGCCGGCGCCATGGTCGCGCGCACCGGCAACGTCAAGTTCACCCGCGAGGGGCTGCTGGAGCAGGGGCTGGGCAACCTGCTAAAGAAGGCGGTCAGCGGCGAAGGCATGCAGCTGATGAAGGCCGAAGGCCAGGGCCGGGTGTATCTGGCCGACCTCGGCAAGCTGGTGACCTTGTTGCGTTTGAATGGCGAAGCGATCTTCGTCAACGGCAACGACGTGCTGGCCTTCGAGTCCGGCGTCGAGCACAAGATCACGATGATGCGCAAGGTGGCCGGCATGCTGTCCGGCGGCCTGTTCAACGTGCGCCTGAGCGGCCACGGCATCGTGGCGATCACTTCACACTACGAGCCGCTGACCCTGCCGGTCACCGCCGCCAGCGGCCCGGTGTTCACCGACCCCAATGCCACCGTGGCCTGGTCGGGCACGCTGTCCCCGGAGTTGGTCACTGACGTGTCGATCGGCACGCTGTTCGGCCGTGGCTCGGGCGAAAGCCTGCAGATGCGTTTTGCCGGCGAAGGCTGGGTGGTGGTGCAGCCGTACGAGGAAGCCAGCTTCCAGGCCAAGGGCTGATCCAGGCCGCCCGGCAGCAATCAACAATGCGCATCGCCTGGTTGCACGCTACGCAGCGGGGCAGTTTTCCAGTCACGGCGCAGTGCGCAGTGACAGCTGCGCATCCCAGCCACCCTGTAGGAGCGCCCCCGGGCGCGAGGGCCTTCCCGGTAACGCCGCGTCGTCCCGGTAACGCCGCATCGCGCCCAGGTGCGCTCCTACGGGTTTCCTGCAGTCTGCCGCGCGCTGCGCAGCTACTGTGCTGCCCTAGCCTGGCATTGCGTGGTCATGCCACCGTAGGCAACGGATGATTGCGCTGACGGCACCCTGTAGGAGCGCCCCTGGGCGCGAGGGCCTTCCCGGTAACGCCGCGTCGTCCCGGTAACGCCGCATCGCGCCCAGGTGCGCTCCTACGGGGTTTCCTGCAGTCTGCCGCGCGCTGCACAGCTACCGGGCTGCCCTAGCCTGGCATTGCGTAGTCACGCCACCGTAGGCAACAGATGATTGCGTTGACGGCACTCTGTAGGAGCGCCCCTGGGCGCGAGGGCCTTCCCGGTAACGCCATATCGCGCCCAGGTGCGCTCCTACGGGTTCCGGCTCTGATGCATTACACCCATCCGCGCTTGCGGAACCATGCCAGCGGCACCAGCATGCTCAGCACGATCACGCCCAACGCCCAGTAATACGCGTCGTGCCACTTGAGCTCAGGCATGTAGGCAAAGTTCATGCCCCAGATGCCGACCAGCACCGTGGGCGGAATGCCGACCACCGACGCCACCGCCATCACCTTCATCACGTTGTTCTGGTCCATGTTGATCATGCCCAGCACGCTGTCGAGCAGGAACTCGATGCGATCGTCCATGTGCTGCTGGAACTCGCTCAAGGTGGTCAGGTCCTTGTGCAGCAAGCCGATGCGTTTGGCCGCATCGGCACCAAACCAGTCCGGCGCGGCGTCATCCAGATAGGTGACCAGGCGCAGCAGGCCTTGCCCCGCATTGTGCAGCCCGCCCAGACGCCGGCCCATGCCTCCGACCTGATGCAGCATGCGCTCCAGGTCCTTGGTTTTGTGCGGGTTGTCGAACACCTGCCGGGTGGTGTCGGTGACCTCGGCTTCCAGCGATTCCAGCCGGTCTGCCAGGCGCCCCACCAACTGGTCGAAGATGCGCAACAGCAGGTCGTCGGCGCTATGGCAGGGCTCATGCGCAAGACGCGCGGCCACCGCATCCAGCGAGCCCATGTGCTGCTCGCGCAGGGTCACCAGCATGGTCGGCGACAACGCAAAGCCCAGCGGCGCAGTCGGACCATCGTCGTCCTGAAAGCGCGGCACGTTGAGAAACAGCACCTCGCCCTGGCGCCGCACCCGGCTGGAGAATTCGATCTCGCCGATGGCCGCGCGATCCGGCAGCGCAAAGCCCACCTTGTCTGCGGCCTGCGCCAGTTCCTGCGCGCTGGCCTGGCACAGGTCGACCCAGCAACCTTGCGTGTGCTGCGTTCCGGCAATCGGGTGCGTCGTGATCATGCGATGGGCCGTGGCGATGGATGGCGGCGAGCATCCCGTTCCACCCGATCCGCGTCAACGTCGCGCGCAAAACGCGCTTAGCTGCCAGTGGCCTTTATCGCAGCGCCGTGCAGCCACAGACGTCAAGGCCCCGCAGTGCGGGGCCTTGATGAGGTCTACGCTGGATGTCTTGGCTGGTACGCGCGCTCAGCCGCTGCGCGTCTGCTGCCGCTTCACCGCATAGCCGATCGCCAGGATCAGGAACCACACCGGGCTGGCCAGCAAGGCCTGGCGTGTGTCGGCCTGCAAGGTCAGCAGCACGATGACGAAGGCGAAGAACGCCAGGCACACGTAGCACATCAACACGCCACCGGGCATCTTGAACGCCGAGGCCGCGTGCTGCTCGGGCCGCTTGCGCCGGTACGCGATGTAGGCGCACAGGATCAGCGACCACACGAACATGAAGAGCACCGCCGACAAGGTGGTGACCAGCGTGAACGCAGTGACCAGGTTGGGGATCAGGTACACCAGCATCGCGCCCAGCAATAGGCATAGGCAGGAGAACAGCAGGCCACGTGCCGGCACCGCTGCACGCGAGAGCTTGGCAAAACCCTTGGGCGCTTGCTGCTCCTCGGCCAGGCCGTAGAGCATGCGGCTGGTGGAGAAGATGCCGCTGTTGGCCGACGAGGTGGCCGAGGTCAGCACCACGAAGTTGATCAGGCTCGCCGCCGCCGGCACGCCGGCCAGCACGAACAGCTCCACGAACGGGCTCTTGTCGGCCACCACCTGCCGCCACGGCGTCACCGCCATGATCGCGATCAGCGCCAGCACATAGAAAATCAAAATGCGCACCGGGATCGAGTTGATCGCCTTGGGCAGGTTGCGGCGCGGGTCTGCGGTTTCCGCAGCGGTGGTGCCGACCAGCTCGATGCCGACGAAGGCGAACACCGCGATCTGGAATCCGGCAAAGAAGCCGCCAATACCCATCGGGAACATGCCACCGTCGTTCCACAGGTTCGACAGCGAGGCCACATTGCCCGACGGCGAGCGGAAGCCCCAGGCCACCAGCCCGGCGCCGGTGAGGATCAAGGCGCAGATGGCGATGATCTTGATCAGCGCGAACCAGAACTCCATCTCGCCGAACAACCTGACCGTCACCAGGTTCAGGCTCAGCAGCAACAGCACGCACAGGATGGCCGGAATCCACGGCGCCAATCCGGGAAACCAGAACTGCGCATAGGCGGCGATCGCGATGACGTCGGCGATGGCGGTGATGATCCAGCAGAACCAGTACGTCCACCCGCAGAAAAACCCGGCCCACGGCCCGAGCAGATCGGTGGAGAAGTCGATGAACGACTTGTACTCTAGGTTGGACAGCAGCAGCTCGCCCATCGCGCGCATCACGAAGAACAGCATCGCGCCGATGATCAGATAGACGAACAGGATCGACGGGCCAGCCAGGCTGATCGTCTTGCCCGAGCCCATGAACAGCCCGGTGCCGATCGCGCCACCGATGGCGATCAGCTGCAGGTGGCGATTGGAGAGACTGCGTTGCAGATGATCGGGCGCGGACGGATCGGACATGGGGCACGGCACCGGCAAGTGAACAAGCCGTCAAAAATACGAGATCGCGGCAGCGCGCACCAGCGGTTTACACAGCGGCGCCGGGTAGGCCGCAGCGTGCGCCGGCGAATGGTGGTTGGCTTGCCCCATCGTGGTGCGCCGCTTATCCACGCGTTCGTGGCTGCCCTGATCGAGGAAGCGCAGCCATCGGTAACGCGCGCAACGCGGCGCTGGAGCAGTCCCCCTCTGCCGCATGCACGTTGCAGCGCTGTCTGCTCTCGCGACACACAGGCACATGCACTGCCAGGGCACGAGCACAGCCGGTCGACCACGTCCGCAGCATGCCTGCCGTTACGTCCGTCACCCGCGCAGCGCAACATGGCCACCGCTGGTCGGCGATGCATCAAGTACATACCGCCGACAGCGGCGGCGCATCAAGCATCCCGCACAAACCGCGACCCCCGTTGCATTGCGGCCGCTTGCCTGCCGCGGCTCCCACACTCCTGCCCGCTTCCTTGACCCGGCGCACGGACCGCAGATGACCATCGCTGGTCTCCTGCGCGGGCCATCCCTCAGGACACTCCCATGCGCTCTCATGCTCATCTGCTGCTTGGCCTGGCCTTGCTGACTCCCGTGACCGCACTGGCCGTGCAGGTCGATGCACGCGGACACCTCACCGATGCGCGCGGCCAGGCGCTGCAGGTACGCGGCGTGACCTGGCCCGGCTTTGATCGCGCAGCGCTTGCGGCCACCGGACTGCGCAGCAATACGCTGCAGCAACTGCTGGATCAGATGCAGGGGTCGGACATCAATACCGTGCGCGTGCCGATTTGCGCGGCGACCCTGCAAGTCAGGCCGGTGGCCGCCGCCGAGGTAGCCGGCGACCCCGCGCTGGCTGGCCTCACTTCCCTGCAGTTGCTCGACGCCGTGGTGCGCGCCAGCACCCAGCGTGGCATGCAGGTGCTGCTCGCCTTTGCCGATGGCGCTTGCGACGACGCATCGCCGCAGCTGGGCACGCAGCACGACGCCTGGATGGAGGGCCTGGGCCTGCTCGCGCGCCGCTACGGCAGCACCGCGGGCGTGCTCGGGATCGACCTGGGCAGCAGCGGCTACCGCAATGCCAACTGGGCGGGCAATGCGGCAGACGCCGACTGGAACCGCATCGCCGCGCGAGCAGCGGCCGCGGTGCTGAAGCAGGCGCCGGCCTGGATGATCGGTGTGGAAGGCGTGGGCAACGACGCGCTCTGCAGCGACTCCGCACGCAAGGCCGCCGGCAGCAATCTGCAGCCGCTCGCCTGCGTGCCGCTGCGCATTCCGCCCGCACATCTGCTGCTGATGCCGAAGCTGGCCGGGCCGGATCGCGACGCGGCGGACGCGTTTGCAGCGGCCGACTTTCCGCGCAGCCTGCCGGCGAGCTGGCAGCGCGACTTCGGACAGTTCTCGGCCGATCACGCGGTGCTGCCGGTCAGCCTGGGCGGCGGCCTGGGCGATGGCGATCCACGCGACCGGGCATGGCAACACGCATTGAGCGGGTATCTGCGCAACACCGGCATGCGCAGCGCCGTGCTCGGCAGTTGGGAGGTGGGCAATGCCAACAACGGTGGCTTGCTCGCCAGTGATGGCAACCCGCGTGCCGACAAGCTGCAGGTCCTGCATCAGGCCTGGGGGCTGACGAGCGCCAGCGCCACCATGCCATCGGCAAAGACCGCCGCTGCCGCGGATGCCAGCAAGGCCACCGGCTGGAACAGCAGCTTCACCGGCACCGCGACCTACACCGGCTCCGGCTATTCCGGCGGGGCGGTGCTGCTGGATCCGATTCCGAGCAATGCCTTCATCACCGCGCTCAACCCAACCCAGATGAACTTCGGCGGGGTCAGGGCCGCACTGGCCGGCGCCTATCTGGAAGTGACCGGGCCCAAGGGCAAGACCGTCGTCTACGTCACCGACCTGTACCCGGAGGGCGCATCGGGCGGCCTGGATCTATCGCCCAACGCGTTCGCGGCGATCGGCGACACCGTGCAGGGGCGCATCCCGATCAGCTGGAAGATCGTGCGCGCACCCACCACCGGCAACGTGCAATACCGCATCAAGGAAGGCAGCTCGCGCTGGTGGGCCGCGATCCAGGTGCGCAATCACGCCTACCCGGTGGTCAAATTCGAAGTGAAACAGGGCAGCAGCTGGAAGAGCCTGCAAAAGATGGACTACAACCACTTCCTCGGCGAGCAGCTCGGCAACCAGCCCTTGTCCATTCGCATCACCGATATCCGCGGCAAGGCCATCCTGGATACGATCCCCGCGCTACCCGAAGACGGCAACAAGCCGGTGTACTTCGAACCCGGGCATGTGCAGTTTCCTTGACGAGGGCATCGCGCCCTCGACCATCCGGCTTTGGAGCATCCAACGGTGCTGAAAGAATCTCAGTGCCGGCCGCGCATACCCGGTGGCTACTCAATTGCTTGGTTAACCGCTCTTACCCACCCGCATCAACCACCCGCAAGCCCGCCACCGACGCGACCAGGCAACGCCTGATCGTCGTCTTCTTCCAGATCGCCCACCTCCTCGCGCAAACCGCCTTGCTGCGGGGTCTGCTCTTCCAGCGGGATCTGGTCTTCATTGGTATCCGGATCGGGCGTGCCGTGTGCCGACAGCCCGGCAATGGCGGTGGTCATCGGACGCGCAGTGCGTGGATTGAGCTGCATGAGGTGACTCCGATCGGTTCGAATGAAGCACCGACATTGCGTATCGCAGCGCTACCGCACCGTGATCCCGGGCAGGATCGTGCTGACATGCCGTTGACGTCGGCCACATCGCATTGGCCACGACTATCATGGCCGCATCTTTCCGAGGCCGCGCCATGCGCCATCGCATCTGCCTTGCGTTCCTGCTCAGCTGCGGCCTTGCGCACGCAGCCGCGCCCGAGCCTGCCTCACGCCTGGATGCGGTGCTGCAGTCCGGCGTGCTGCGGGTCTGCACCACCGGCGACTATCGCCCTTACTCGCTGTTGCGTGCCGACGGGCAGTTCGAGGGCAGCGATATCGCCCTGGCGCAGTCGCTGGCCGGCAGCCTGGACGCGCGCGTGGCGTTCGTCCGCACCAGTTGGCCGCAACTGATGCCCGACCTGCTCGCCGACCGCTGCGACATCGCGGTCGGCGGCATTTCGGTCACCTTGCAACGGCAACGCCAGGCCAATTTCAGTGCGGTGCTGGATGTGGACGGCAAGATTCCGCTGGTGCGCTGCGCCGACCAGGCGCGTTACCGCAGCCTCGCGCAACTCAATCGCCCCGAGGTGCGCGTGATCGAACCGCCCGGCGGCACCAACGAGGCCTTCGCGCGCCGCCAATTGCCGCGCGCGCACCTGCGCCTGTTCGCCGACAACACCACCATCTTCCAGGAGCTGCTGCAGCAGCGCGCGGACGTGATGATCACCGACGCCTCCGAAGCGCTCCACCAGCAGGCACGCCTGCCCGGCCTGTGCGCAATCGCACCGGAGCAGCCGCTGCAATACGGCGAAAAAGCCTTCCTGCTACCGCGCAACGACCAGCCCTGGAAAGCGTACGTCGACCAGTGGCTGCACCTGAGCAAGGCCAGCGGCGAGTACGCGCGCATCGTTGAAGCCTGGCGCGCACCGCGCAAGGGATCCACTGCGCCCCCGTAAAAACCGGGATTGGGGAGTCGGGATTCGGGATTGGCAGCGGCAAGTGACACCAGCGACAACACGCTTTGACGCCGTTACCAATCCCCAATCCCGACTCCCCAATCCCCGCCCTCACACAATCTTCGTCCGCCGCCACCACCGCGACACCTGCTCCTCGCGGATCAGCGTGAACAGGCCTGCGCCCAGAATCAGTGCGATGCCGACCGCCATCGGCCAGTCCAGGTGGTCGTGGAACAGCAGGTAGCCGAAGGCGATCGCCCACAGCATCTGGCTGTATTGGGTGGGCGCAACCACGCTCACCGGCGCCATGCGCGTGGCATACATCAGGCAGATCGCTGCCAGGCCGGCAAGCAGGCCGTAGCCGGCCAACAGCCCCCACTGATACAGCGTGGGCCAGACGAAGGTCGGCAACATCATGATCCCGCCCATCACCAACGGGCCGATCACCCCGGCACCGTACAAGGTCAGGCGTTTTTCGCTATGCCCGGCCATGCGCAGCGTGATGACCGAGATCGCACCGACCAGGCCGCATACGATCGCGGCCACATGCCCATGGGTGAGATGGCGAAAGCCCGGGCGCAGCACGATCAACACGCCGATGAAGCCGACGATCACCGCCGACCAGCGCCGCCAGTGCACTTCTTCCTTGAGAAACACCACCGACAGCACGGTGACGAAGATCGGCATCAGGAAGATCAGCGCAAACGCCTCGGCCATCGGCAAGGTGGTGAACGCAATCACCGAGGTCAGGTTGCCGATGGCACCGGTGAGCGCACGCAACAGCCACAGGCTGGGTTGCTTGGCCATTACCAGTTCGCGCAGCCGGTCGTCGGGCTTCTTCAAAAATGGCACGGCCACCAGCATCAGCAGTGCACCGAGAAACAGCACTTCGTAGACCGGCAGCGTGCCTTCCAGCAGCTTCACGAACGCATCGCTGATCGAATAGGCCGCATAACAGGCAAACCCCAACAACACACCCTTCAGCATTGCCGATCCTCCACGGTTGGCGCCAATCGGACAACATGTCGACGGGGGCAGTGCGCAGTATGCGGTGCGGCGTGCGTCAGAGGAATCGGCGCATGCATCTGGGCACGACGCTGCTGCAACGCCACCGGCACACCATTGCAGATACCGCCGCTGCACCGCCGCGCTATCGTGCCGACGCTGCACTGGATGCGCATGCGTGATGGGGTCGGTTACGATGCCAGTCCATCCCTCGCACCCGCCCGCAACGCGCGTGACGCGTGCCCACCCAGACCAGCGACTCGTGCCCCACTACTCCGGCCCACTACTCATTTCCTCCGATGCCCAGGCGCTGCTTGCCGCGCGCGGCAGTGGTCTGACCCAATGGACCGGCTCGCTGGACCTGGGCCGCAGTACCGGCACCGCCCAGCTGGATGCGCAGACCTGGCAGTGGCGCGGCAGGGGCTACCCGTATCCGGGCAAGTTCAAGGAGCGCACGCTGTACTTCTGGGACGGTGATGATTTCGCCCCGATCTCGCGTTTCAGCGGTGCGCTGATCAAGCTCGTTCCCACCGAATGGGGTGCGCCCACCTTCGAGATCGATGGCATCAAGATGCTGCCGTCGGCGCAGCTGTCGCCGTTCGACGATGCGCGCCGCAAGGTGGCGCTGGTCGACCCGCGCGGCAAGATCGTGCTGGATACCTGCGGGGGGCTGGGCTACTTTGCTGCCTGCTGCCTGGAGGCCGGGGTGGCGCAGCTGCGCTCGTTCGAAAAGAATGCCGACGTGCTGTGGTTGCGCACGCTCAATCCCTGGTCGCCGGACCCGGACGATGCCGCCTACGGCGGACGCCTGCAGCTGACCCACGCCGATATCTCGCAGCACATCGCCACGCTGGCAGACGATTCGGTCGATGCCATCCTGCACGACCCGCCGCGCTTCGGCATTGCCGGCGAACTGTATTCGCAGCTGTTCTACAACCAGCTGGCGCGGGTGTTGCGGCGTGGCGGGCGCCTGTTCCATTACACCGGCGCGCCCAACCGGCTCACCAGCGGGCGCGATGTGCCCAACGAAGTGAGCAAACGCCTGAGCAAGGCCGGCTTCAGCACGCAACTGGCGCTGGATGGTGTGCTGGCGACGCTGCCGGCACGTCGCTGATTGCAGGATGTTTGCCGCAACCGAAAACGCGCCGCCAGTCGCGGCCAACTGGATGTCGGCGCTGCACGCCAAGCCGCAATGCAGCAGACAGATGCCGTCCCGGGCATTGACCGCCTCCGTCTGACTGGAGTGCGGCCGGTGTGCCAGCCACGCCTGACCAGCAAACGGATCTGCGATACTGCAGCGCCCACGACAAGGACGTTGCATGCGCATCCGCTTTCCGACCTGGTTGCTCGCCGCGCTGTTGGTGATGACCGGCGCACACGCGCAGACCGCGCCACAGACGTCGCCGCCGCCGCAGCCCATGTCCGAAGTCACCACCCGCCATCCGGTGACCACTGCGGTCCTTGCCGGGCGTACGATTCGTTTGGGCGAACACGCCGGCAAGTGCGCAATCCTGCGCGATGACGAAGTGCTCCCGCTAGGCATCGGCGCACCGTGCTACTTCAGCACCAATCGCCAACACGGCGCCCAGGTGCACCACTTCCACGGCAGCGACATCGTGCTGGTGCAACACGCCCACCCCACCTCTGCGCCGGACTGGGATATCAAGCTGTACGGGGCGATCTGCGCGTTCGAAGCGCAGGCCGTGCGCGAAGTCGATGGCGTGCTGGAACCCGGCAGCGTCGCCACTTCCTGGCACTGCGACCCGACCATGGGAGCCGATCAGAAGCAGTTCGTCTACAGCTACGACACCTGGCCCAAGCGCGAGACCCAGCCGCCATCACGCAAGCAAAAGCAGACACAGCCCTGATGGCCGCATGATGCGCAGGCATCGATCGGCGCAGACGGTTGCCACGACCGTGTGACCCGACGGCTGATCAACACCGTGTACTCAACAGCGGCTTGCCGCACGCCTGCGCAGCCGCGTCGTCGTCGACAGCGCGGCACCGCAGTTGCGCATGCTGTGCAACCACCGCGCAGGTCATCGCCTGCCGCGTCGGTACGTCGTCCAGGCAACGTAGGTGAACCAGGCGATGATCGCCAACGGCACACTGGTCAGCAACGCATCCCAGCCGACGGCGATCCAGAACCGCTGCGGGTCTGCATCCGCGTAGAAGATTCTGGTCGGCCGGCCGCGGATAACGCTGATATAGCGCCCCGTGACGATCGCCTCCAGCACCAGCCACAGCCGCATGCAACAGGCGATCGCCACGACAGCGGCTCCCCCGCCGATGATCCATTCGTGGATCCGGGATGCTGCGGGAGCTGGCGCAGGTGGCGGTGATTTGGGCCGCTTTTTTTTCACGCAGGCATCGGTTCGATGGTGGCGGCGCAGTGTACGCGCAGCGCAACCGGCCAACGCAATCCCTCGCACGCATGCAGCACCTGGTGGTCGCGCAACGAGCGCATGCCACGCACCTGCCGGCTGCACGCGGCCGCTATACTGATGGCGCAGCGCACTCGCTCAGAGTGAATGGAATGCTCCACGCTGCATTCGTCTCAGGGAAGATGGCCAGCAACAATGCAACATGGATTGTCCGGGCGCTTCCTTGGGCTTTTTGCCGTCTTCGCCATGCAGTGGCGACAACGGCCTCGTACCAAGGATCTTTCGCTTTGAAGACGTTCACCACTTTCCTGCTTGTCTCTCTCAGTCTGCTGCTGTCCGCCTGCGGTGGAGGTACCACCACCGGCGCCTCCAAGCTCTCCTCCAGCGACTACCTGCTGCACAACATCTCGGTCTGGAATGGCGCGGTCACCATCATCGACCCATGGGTGTCGGGCGATCGCGGGCAGAGCCTGGTGGCCGATGCCATCGCGCACAAGCCACTGGACAGCTACAAGACCGCACTGGGCAGCCAGCGCAAGGCACTGGCCGCCAACGCGCAGGCCAATACCGCCATGGCCGCGGGCGTGCCCGACAACGCCAAGGACCTGGACGGCAAGCTGTCGGCCTACCTCAAGCGTGCCGACGCGATGATGGCCGCGCTCGAACGCGTGGCGGCCCTGCCCAACGGCTACGGCAACGCCGAGCTGGCGCCGTTGGCCAAGGATCTGGAGACCGTGTCCACCCAGCTCAACACCGATATGGAAGCGCTGAATACCGCGCAGCACGCGTACGCCAAGCAGCACAAGATTGCGATGCAGGAAGTCAGCCAGTAAGCAGCGCAGCCACGATCTCCCCTGCAGGCCGGCATGGTCTGCAGGGTTGATCGCAACACGCCGCTCAGTTGCTCAGACCGAACATCAGCGAGCGATGCGTTGCCACGCCGGCCATTGCGCCGCTGGCAACCGCAAACGCGATCGATGCCGCCGGATTGGCCACATCACCGCAGGCAGCGATGCCCGGCACCGAAGTGGCCTGCATGGCATCCACCGCGACATGACGGCCCAGCGGCCCATCGCTGGTGCTGCAGCCCAGCGATGCGACCAAGGCACTGAGTTCGGTCTGGGTGGTGATGAACAGGCCATCCAGCGCGCAGACCTGCCCATCGCGTAACACCAGCTCCAGCACGTCGCCATCGCCTTGCAGCGCCGCCACTGCGCCGCCCACCACGTGCACGCCACGTGCCTGCAAGTGCGCGTGCTGCGCCTCGTCCAGCACCACCGCGTCGTTCAAGAACAGCTGTGTTGCACCCCAGTCCGGCAGCATGGCCGCCTGATGCACCGCAAAGGCGGAGGTGGCAAGCACGCCGATGCGGCCCTGGCCCAGCTCATAGCCGTGACAGTACGGGCAGGCGAACACCTGCGTGCCCCAGCGCTCTGCCAGGCCGGCCAGCGGCGGCAGACGATCGACCACCCCCATCGCCAAAACAACGCGACGCGCGGTATGCGTGGAGCCATCGGCCAGCGTCACCTCGAAGGCTTCCGCCTCGCCGCATAGCCGTGTCACCCGGCCGTCGGCCCACTGCACGCTCGGATAGGCCAGCAGCTGTGCGCGTCCGGTCTCGGCAATCTGCGCAGGCGATGCACCGTCGCGGCTGAGAAACCCGTGCGAGGTGGTGGCAAAGCGATTGCGGCGCTGGCCGCTATCGATCACCAGGACCGTACGCCGGGCACGCGCCAGCTGCAGCCCGGCCGACAGCCCGGCATAGCTGCCGCCAATGATGATCACGTCGTGCTGCATGTCCGCTCCCGGTTGAAATCCGCTTTATGTACTTTTCGATGTTACATGAAAAGACCGGCGATTCAACCGCGCTGTGCTGACGTGGCTACCCGCTCGATGGTTGAAGGATTGCGTGTGCGACCGAGGGGTGATGCGCTGCCCGCTGTCGCGATTGTCGTGATCGGCTGCGATTCGCGTCATCGCCTGAGAGCAGTGGGCAGTGCGGCGTGGCGATGCTGCGCGGGTGCGCACATACACGCCACGCCAGGAGCCGACAGCGTCCTGGCGACTGCGCCTGGCTAAGCGCGCCTTGTCTGCGATCGATGCCGACCAGCTTCCGCAAAGCGCATGCGTATGCCGCACGGGACTGCAAGCACAGGCACACCGCGCGCCTGCCATCCCGGCTGCACGCCATGTACAACGGCGTATGCAACAGCTGGCGTGCGTCAGCGCCTGCGTTTGCCTGTCGACGGACCGGCAGGCAGCGAGGCTGCCGTGCATAGCGCATCGAACTCGTCCGCCAGCGTTGCCAGCGTCACCGTGCCCAGGCGCTGCAGCAACACGGTTTGCGCCTCGGCCAGCGCGTCGGCGATGGCTGCGTTGACCACACGCTCCACGCCACATTGCGGGTTGGGGTGATCGGCGCCGATCGCAAACAGATGCGGGCCGCCCACTGCACGGTGCACGTCCAGCAATGTCACCTGGGTCAGGTCGCACGCGATATGCCAGCCACCGTTGTGGCCCTTGCTCGACTGCACGTAGCCGGCAGCACGCAATCCGGCCATGGTCCGACGCACCACCACCGCATTGGTCGACAGCATGCCGGCGATCTGCTCGGAGGTCATCGGCTGCTGGCTTCTGGCCATGTGCAACAGCACATGCAGCATGCGGGAAAGGCGGCTATCGGTTCGCACGCGGTCTCGGTTCGCTCAATCGACGGAAGGCAACGTGGCAGCGCCACCGCACGATTGTGCCGCAGCCCCGCGCAGATGTCGCAGCCGGCGCCGCGCAGCCGCGCAGCCGCGCAGCCGCGCATGCGGCAGTCAAACCACCGCCCATTGATCGCGCCCGGCGGTCTTGGCGGCGTACAGCGCAAGATCGGCCTGCCCCAGCAGCACATCCAGGCCGCTCCCCGCAGTGACGCTCACCGCGCCCATGCAGAAGCGCACCGGCTGGTTGGCGGGCAGGCCGGCGATCTCGATCGCGGCCACCGCGTTGCGCAGCCGTGCGAACACCGCCGGAATCTCCTCTGCGCTGCAGCCCGGCAGCACCAGCAGGAATTCTTCGCCGCCCAGCCGGCCCAGCCGATCCTGCGTGCGCAGCGCCAGCCTGGAGGCGCTGGCAAGCGCCTTGAGCACGGCATCGCCGGCGGCGTGGCCATGCATGTCGTTGATCAGCTTGAAGTGGTCCAGATCGATCAATGCCAGCATGCACGGGACCTGCGAGCGCACCGCCTGCTCGACCTGCTGCTGCGCCTCGGCGCGAATGGCGCGGCGATTGGGCAGGCCGGTGAGTTCGTCGCGCATCGCCAGCCGCGAGAGTTGCCGCCGATGGCGCGCACCGAAGGCCAGCACCACCAGCGCGCCCAGCAACAGCAGGCAGGCCGCGCAGAGCGCAATCCACAAGGCGCGTTGCCCGGCTTCGCGGGCCTGCAACGCCAGTTGCGCGGTCTCGCTGCGGCGGCGCAGCTCGGCGGTTTCCGCGCCACGGCGTGCATCTTCGTAACGCGCCTGCAGGCGCAGCATCACGGTGTCGCGCTGGCGATCCAGGCTCTGCGCGCGCAGCGTGTTGGCGCGCTGCAGTTCCTGGTAGGCCTCGGCATGCCGCCCCTCCGCTGCCAGTGCCTGGGCGATGGCATCGAGCAGTCGCGCGCGCCGCACCAACGGCAGATTGGGGTCGTCCGCTGCCCGGGCCGCGATGATCTCCATGCCGAGGCTGCCGGACTTGAGCGCGGTCAATGCCTGCAACAACACCGCATGGCAGGCGGCCACGCGGCCGACATTGCCCTGGCGTTGCATCAACGGCAGCGCCTCGCGCGCCATTGCCAGTGCTGCAGCGGCATCGCCGGCGTCGATCAGCACCTCGCTGGCGCTGGTCAATGCCGCGGCCACGCCGGCCTGATCGCCCAGCTCGCGGCTGAGCGCCAGCGCGCGCCTGAAATGCAGCAGCGACGCGTCCGGCTGCTGCGCTGCCAGCGAGGTGCCGTATTCGTATTCGATCAGGCTGCGCTGGAAGCGTGCCGGCTGGCCGCGCAGGCGCGCCAGGGCGCGCAGCAGATAGTCTTCGGCGTCGTTGTCTTCTGCCGAACGACCACCTACCCGGCTGGCCAGCGAGCCGAGCTGGGTCAGGGCATCCAGCTCCAGGCTCAAGCTGTGTTCGCGCACTGCGCACTGGTAGCTGGCCTGCGCCGCGTTCCAGGCCTCGTCGCTGCTGCCGGAGGCGAGCATGCTCCACATGTCGACCGCTTCGATCTCGCACAGCAGATCGTTGCGCCCCAGCGCGCGCGCCTGCTGACGCAGCGCTTCCAGCCGCGCCAGCATGCCGCGGTTGGGGCTCTCGCGCACATCGCTGAGCGCCTGCACGATCGCCAGCCACAGCTGCGCCTGCGCCGCGTTGCCACGCACCCGTTCCAGCAGCGCATGCGCCTGGGCCAGGGCTGCCTGGCGGCGCTCGGTCTCTTCCAGCGAAATCAGCACGCGCGCCTGCGCCAGCGAGGCCCAGAACTGCGCATCGGCGTCGCCATCGCTGCGGGCACGCTCGAACGCGGCCTGGGCGGCCTGCAGGGCGGCCCTGGGGTCGTCGATCGCGGCGGTCTCGATGCTCTTCCACGGCTGCGGCTGCGCCCACAGCATCGCGCTGAACAGCATTGCAGCCATCCCCACGGCCATGCGCCGCCAGCGTGGCGTCGCACTGCTCATCGACACCTCACGGCGACGATGAGCCACACCGCATGGCTGCCGTGCACAGCAAGCGCCGCCCGGCCCGCATCGGGTTTGCTGGTTGCTGCGGCACTCGAGCTCTCCCATGGTTGGCTGGCAGTGGAATCGGGGCGATGTCGGCGTCTGACTGACGCCACTTCGATGCAAAAACACGCGGTCATGATGGCCGGCGAACACGGCAGGTCATGTGATCGCCACGCTATGCGTCAAGATCGATAGCGGCCTGCATGCAGCGGGCTTGAATCGGCCTGCAGATCGCATGACCGCGGCCTGCGGCCGTGCTCCTTGGCGAGCGCTGCGCCCCGGCGGGCGACCCGCGCCGTCGCGGCTGCTGCACATCGCCGCATGCAACCACCCCGCGACAGCCACGTAAACTGCGACACGGCAGCTGCCGCCGCCCCCTGGATCCTGGAGACGCCGTGACATCCCGCCTGCCCCGCCTGCCCCGCCTGCTCACGCTGCTCGCCGTCGCCTTGCTGTCGGCCTGCGCCACCCAGGCGCCGCGTGCGCCACAGCGCTCCCCGGACGCGGTCAAGGCCGACATCGCGCGGCGCCTGCCGGCCACGCTGGGCGATCGCAACGGCTGGGCCGACGATGTCTACGTGGCGCTGTCCTCGCAGGGGCTGGACACCAGCGCTGAGCACATCTGCGCGGTGCTGGCGGTGACCGAGCAGGAGTCGACCTACCAGGCCAACCCGGTGGTACCCAATCTCGGCAAGATTTCGCGCGCCGAGATCGACCGCCGCGCCAGCGCGCATCACATCCCCGGCTTCATGGTCGATGCCGCCCTGCGCATCGACTCGCCCGACGGCCGCAGCTATGCCACGCGCATCGCGAGCGCGCGCACCGAGCAGGAGCTGAGCCGCATCTTCGAAGACTTCACCGGCAGCGTGCCGCTGGGCGCGCGTTTGTTCGACGGGCTCAACCCGGTGCATACCGCCGGGCCGATGCAGGTCAGCATCGCCTTTGCCGAGCAGCATGCCGAGCGCTACCCGTATCCGCCCGGCGACTCGATCCGCCACGAGGTGTTCAGCCGTCGCGGCGGGCTGTGGTTCGGCACCAGGCACCTGCTCGGGTATCCGGCCAGTTACGACGCCCTGCTGTACCGCTTTGCCGACTTCAATGCCGGCTGGTACGCCAGCCGCAATGCCGCCTTCCAGGCGGCGCTGAGCAGGGCCAGCGGCATCGCGCTGACCCTGGATGGCGACCTGCTGACACCCGGCGCCAGCCTGGATGCACCCGGCGGCACCGAACGCGCCGCACGCGCCCTGGGCAGCCAGCTGGCGATGAGCGACCGGCAGCTACGCCGCGCCCTGGAATCCGGCAACGCGGCCGATTTCGAAGACACCGCGCTGTATCGCCAGGTCTTCGCGCTGGCCGAGCGCAGTGCCGGCAAGCCGCTGCCGCGCGCGGTGCTGCCCGGCATCACGCTGGAAAGCCCCAAGATCACCCGCACCCTCACCACCGCCTGGTTCGCGCAGCGGGTGAACGAGCGCTGGAAGCGCTGCATGGGCAAGTAAGCGACTGGCTTGCCGCGCTGCGAGCACTGCCTGCGCTGCGCACCGCCATCTCATTCCCCGCTCAGGCGACTGGTCAACACATCGCCGACAACAGGGCCATGTTCCACCTTGCCATCGCTACCGCGTTGATAGTTGATGCCGACCCGACACGCGGCAGGGTGCATCTCCCAGACCCAGCCATACAGGGCGCGCCCGGTGTCTGGCGGCGAGCGCAGCGGCATGTTCATGCGCAGCCCATCGTCCTGGCCTCGGTCCAGTGTGCACATGACGGTGCCGGCGCCGTCGTCTTCAGCATCCGGGTCGACGTCGTCCACATGGGTGATGGTGGCGATGATCGCTTCGGCAGTCACCCGTTGCTGTAACGCGCGTGGAAGATCGGCAAGCGGGGGCGCAGCGCGTCCACCGGAGGGCTCCTCGACAAATGCATCGCCCAACCCCACCTTGCGAAAGTAGTATTCGCTGCGACCCAGCGTTTTCGAGCCATCCATGGCCGTTGCCATGTCTGCCAGCTCGTCGGCGCGCAGCAGAAACATGTCGGTCCCCGAGCGCATGACCACCAGCTGCGCATCGTTGGCATCGCTACCACTGGAGTCGCTGCGCAACCGAATATCGAGCGTCACCTGTTCGTCGCCAATCTCGGTCTGCGTTACCTCGTAGCGGCCCGCATACGCACGCACATCGGTGCGTGCAAGACTGCGATGATCGATTTTTTCCAGAACAGCAGGCGATACTGCCCGTTGGGCTCGAGCGCCAGCATGCGATGCCAATCGATGTAAGACGAAAGGTACACGCCGTGCAGGTCGTTGCCGGACTGTGGCGCGTTGAAGAGGCCCTCGAACATGGAGCGCTGCGCTGCGGGCAATGCCTCGCCATTGGTCGTAGGTGCATCGGCGACGATTGCAGGGCCGTCGACAGCATCGCGAAGCCGGGTGTGCAGCGCCAACGCATCGACCTTGTTGACCCGCAACATCTGCATCGAAAACAACATCTGATCGATCTCGTAGACCTCGCCCGCAGCCAGTGCGCCGCACTCTTTCCGCGCGGCGGCGAGCAGGGCCGATGGGATCAGGGAGTCGCAGAATTCCGCCTCGCACAGGGACTGGTTGAAGAAGTCGTCCAGGCTCCAGCTCAGGTCAGCGGCGGCTTTGGAGACCGGGTCCAGGTAGACCACGTCTTCGTCGGTGGCGGTCAGCTTGCGGTAGTACAGCAGCGCGCCGAAGGGGGTGAGCGCGATCGGAATACGCCGCACCGCATCGGGTGGCGAGACGATCCAGCGATCCAGCACCGGTTGCCATTGCCGAGGGTCGATCAGCGCGAGTTGCATGTCGCCATAGTGCCCCAGTCCTTTTTGGCGCCAGAGTTCAAGTAGGCTGGCAGACAGCACCGGCGCATAGGCGGCAATCAGGTCCGCCGGGGCAGGCTGCGTCTTGCGCGGCGGGTGTGCCTTGATAAAGGGGGACAGTGCCAAGCGGCGGAACCATGACATCAGACGGCCTCCAGTCAACGTTGCGTGCGTGCAGTAAACCCAAATCGTGCCGCATGGCCCTGTGTGGACGCCGAGAAGCGGAGTTCATGCTGGGACATTCCCGCAGTCAGTGGCTGGCCGGTCACCGGCGTGCGTGCGGTCCACGGGTGTGATCTCCCTCGATGGGCATCGCGCTCGACGAACCTCATCGGTCACGCTGTGGCGGTGCCGGACCGGGCGATGCGCTCGGCAACCGCTCCACCACAGGCCCGCCCCGCGTCGGCCGCCGAAACGCGTGCGGTCCGCCCTGGTCGACAATGGCGCGAGCACGACTTCTGGCAGAGGCACCCGGCCCTCATGGCCGGTAGCATCGGACGGTCGCGCCGACCGCGTTGCGCGCTCCTTTCGTCCCGGAGAGTCTTTCATGCCCACCCCGTTGCCGTTGCGGCAGCTGTTCGCCGCCATCGCCCTGGTCACCCTGCCGGCACTCGCCAGCGCACAGACGCCTGCCGTGACCGAGGCCGACTACGCCCGCGCCGAGCGCCTCACCAGCTATCTGGCGCAACCGCTGGTCGATCACCAGGCCACCCGCATCGACTGGCTGGACGCCACCCACGTGGTCTATGTCGACCACGATGCCAAGGGCAACCAGCTGTTGCAGCTGGACACCGCCACCGGCAAGAGCGCGCCGATCTTCAAGCAGTCCGCATTGGTCGCCTCGCTCAATACGCTGCTCAAGACCGGCGACAAGCCGCTCAAGGCCGACACCTTCGCCCCAGCGGTCAAGCGTACCGCCGATGGCCGCTACCGCCTCAACGTGCGCGACACTGCCGTGGTCTGCGATGCGCGTGCGCGCTGCAGCAAGCTGTATGCAAAGGACAAGGCCGAACCGGGCGTGCTGTCGCCGGACAAGCGCAGCGAAGCCTTCATCCGCAACTGGAACCTGTGGGTGCGCGATCTCGCCAGCGGCCAGGAGACCCAGCTCACCCGCGACGGGGTGGAAAACTTCGGCTACGCCACCGACAACGCCGGCTGGCAGCACAGCGACAACGCCATCGTTGCGTGGTCGCCGGACTCGCGCAAGATCGCCACCTTCCAGCAGGACCAGCGCAAGACCGGCAACATGTACCTGGTCAGCACCAAGCTCGGGCATCCGGAACTGCAGTCGTGGAAATATCCGCTGGCCGGCGACAAGGACGTGACCATGATCGAGCGCGTGGTCATCGACGTGCCCACGCGCAGCGTGCTGCGGCTGAAACTGCCGCCCGACCAGCACCGCTCCACCCTGTGCGATGACGTCAGCTGCTCGCCGGGCCTGTGGGACGATGTGAAGTGGGCGCCGGACGGCAAGACGCTGGCCTTCGTCTCCACCTCGCGCTTCCACAAGCAGGCCTGGTTGCGCATTGCCGATGTCGCCACCGGCGACGTGCGCACCGCCTTCGACGAAACCGCCAAGACCTATTACGAAAGCGGCCAGGTCGCCGCTAACTGGGCGTACCTGCCCGGCAGCAACGAGGCGGTGTGGTTTTCCGAGCGCAGCGATTGGGGCCAGCTGTATCTCTACGACCTGGCCACCGGCAAGCCCAAGCGCGCGATCACCAGCGGCGAGGGCAACGTCACCGAACTGCTGCGCGTGGACCCGCTGACACGCACCGCGTGGTTCGTCGGCGTCGGCCGCAGCCCGGGCGTGGACCCGTATTACCAGCAGCTGTGGAAGGTGAGCCTGGACGGTGGTGAGCCGGTGCTGCTCACGCCAGAAGTCGCCGATCACAGCATTGCGCTGGCGCCCGATGGCGCCCGCTTTGTCGATACCTACTCCACCTCGGTCACGCCACCGGTCACGCTGCTGCGCGATGCCGGCGATGGACGCACGGTCAGCACGATCGCCACTGCCGACATCAGCCGCCTCAAGGCGGCCGGCTGGGTGCCGCCGGAGCCGATCACGGTCAAGGCGCGCGATGGCAAGACCACGCTGTACGGCCTGATGTTCAAGCCCAGCAACTTCGACCCGGCGCGCAAGTACCCGATCATCGATTACGTCTATCCCGGCCCGCAGACCGGTTCGGTCCGCGGCCGCAGTTTCCTTGCCGGCCATGGCGACAATCAATCGCTGGCGGAGCTGGGTTTCATCGTGGTCGCCATCGACGGCATGGGCACACCGTGGCGCTCCAAGACCTTCCACGACACCTGGTACGCCAACATGGGTGACAACACCCTGCCCGACCAAGTGGCCGGCCTGAAGGAACTGGGCCAGCGCTATCCGTGGATCGACCTGGGCCGCGTCGGTATCTGGGGCCACTCCGGCGGCGGCAATGCATCCACCGCCGCGATGCTGCGCTACCCGGACTTCTTCAAGGTGGCCTGGTCGGAAAGCGGCAACCACGACAACCGCGGCTACGAGGACGACTGGGCCGAGAAGTATCACGGCGAGCACATCGTCAACAAGGACGGCAGCTCCAACTACGACGACCAGGCCAACGCCACCCACGCCAGCAAACTCAAGGGCAAGCTGATGCTGGTGCACGGCACCCTGGACGACAACGTGCCGCCGTATCTCACCCTGCTGGTGGCCGATGCCCTGATCAAGGCCAACAAGACCTTCGACATGCTGATGCTGCCCAATGCCAAGCACGGCTATGGCGAGCTCACCCCGTATGTCAGCCGCCGCCGCTGGGACTACTTCGTGCAACACCTGCTCGGCGCCACGCCACCGGCCGACTACCAGATGAAGCCGATGCCCAAGAACTGAGCGCACGCACGCATGGCAGCCGGCGACCCGAAGGCCCCTGCCACGTAGGAGCGGCCCCAGCCGCGACACTCACCGATCGCTGCGCAGCTTGACCGCACGTTCCATCCGGACAACACCGGATGGAACCACCACCCGCCTACTTCGCCGTACTGCCACCCAACTGCGTGCTCAGGAACGCCAGCAAGCGGGTGTAGTATTCGCGACGATGCGGCTCGGTGTAGAAGCCGTGGCCCTCATTGGGGAAATACAGCGCCTCCACCGGCACGCCGGCGCCTTTCAGTGCGCGCTCCATGCGCTTGGTGTGTTCGATCGGCGCACGCTCGTCCTTGCCGCCTGCCGCCAGAAACACCGGCACCTTGATCTGCCTGGCCAGCATCACCGGCGAGCGTGCCGCCAGGGTGTCGCGGGCGCCCAGCCAGTCGCCGGTCCAGTTCTTGGCCCAGCGCGCGTAGCGCGCGGTGTCGCGCGCCATCATGTCCAGATCGTAGACGCCGACATAGCCGGCGGCGCAGCGATACAGGGCCGGCTCCTTCGCAACACCCATCAGCGCAGCGTAACCCCCGTAGCTGGCGCCGTAGAGACAGATGCGCGAGGCATCGGCCACGCCTTGCGCGATCGCCCAGCGGGTGGCGTCGGTGAGATCGTCCTGCATGCGCCCGCCCCACTCCCTGGCGCCGGCCTGGGTGAAGGCACGCCCGTAATTGGCCGAACCGCGGTAATTGACGCGCAGCACCGCGTAGCCCGCGGCGGCCAGCAGCTGCGCCTCGTCATCGAACTCCCATTTGTCGAAGACATCGAACGGCCCGCCGTGCGGCATCACGATCAACGGCAGCGGCGTGCCTGCCTCGGCATGCAGCGGCTGGGTCAGATAGCCGTGCAACTGCAGGCCATCGCGCGCCTGGAAACTTACCTGCCTGCTCGCCGGGACGGCATCGGGCGGGAACCACTCGCGGCGGCTGAACACGCGGTCGGCATGCTTGCTGACCGTATCGAACAGGTAATAGTCGCCGTTATTGCGATCGCTCCACACGTACACCAGCACCAGGCGACGGTCGCGGGTGGCCGAGGTGATGTAGACCGCGTTGCCGTCGAAGGCTTTTTCCAGGCTGCGGTAGAGCCTGGCCGTCGGTGACTTCTCGTCGAAGAAGCGGTTGCGCACCCGGTCGCTCATGTAGGACGCGCCAATCGGCGTGGTGCCGTCCAGATCGCGCAGGATCCGGTAGGGGTCGACGGTGTCGTCGTACAACAACGGCGTGGATTTGCCGCTGGCCGGGTCCCATCCCACCAGCACATCGGTGCCGCTCGCCTGTTCCACCTGCAGATAGGCCTTGTTGCCATCGGCCGCAAAACCGAGCGGAAATTCGCGATGCCCGCTGCTGGCGGCATCATTGACCAACCGCCACGGTGCGGCATCGTCGTCGCGGTAATACAGCTTGCTGACGTTGCTCACGTCGGCGCCGTTGGCAAAGCGGATGCGTCCCTGCTGATCGGTCACGAAGTTTGCGCGCCGCACCGGCGAGGTCGCCACGGTACTGCGCCGGCCGGTCTGGATGTCCAGCTTGTCGATGCGGATGTTCGGGTCGCCGACGAACGGGATCGTCGACACCAGGATGTTGCGCGGATCGCCCGGCAAGGTATCGAGCATGAACGTGCCTGGCTCCAGGTCCATCTTCAACTGCACGCCGTTGATATCCGGATTGGTGCCATAGGGGCTGGCCAGCAGGCGGCCATTCTTGCCATCGGCGTCGATGGCATGCAGCTGGCCGATCGCCATCGGCTCGTCGCGCGACCCCAGCCGCTGCGCCATCGACACCACGATGCGGTCGTCGCTGGCCCACCAGAAATCGTCCACCACGCTATTGGCGCCACCGGTGACTTTCGCGGTGGCCATCTTGTCCTGCCGCCGTACGATGCCCAGTACGGTGCGATCTTCCAACGGCATGGTGAGCGCGAAATACTCACCCGTCGGCGAGATCTTGATCCGCTCGAACTGGTCGCTTTTGAGATAGGGCGTCAGATCCAGCGGTTGCGACGGCGTCTGCGCGCGAGCCGGCACTGTGATGGTCATTGCCACTGCCAGCGCGGCAGTCGCCACCCTCATCCAATAATGCATTGCGACACTCCGCCTCTTCCTTGGTCCGCCTATGGTGGCAAAGGCGGTTTGTGGAGTCCATCGCCTGGCGCGGTGCCACGCAAAGCACGCGGCATCAATGCTGCCTGGCCTGCATCGACGTGCTCAGGCACCGGAGCGTGCGCGCGGACCCAACAGACCGATACGCCGGAACCACATTTCCAGCGGCACCGTCACCAGCGGCGGCAACGCGGCCAGCAGGCTCAGCGCCCACGCCCACCACGGCCAGCGCAGGCGCAGCGCGGCAAGCACGCTGACCGCCACATAGAACAGGAAGGCCGCGCCATGCAGGCGCCCGAACAGCCACACCACAAGCTCGGTGGTGTGCGTGCCGTACTTGAGCAACATGCCGAGCAACAACCCGGCCCAGGTCAGCCCCTCGATAAAGGCGGCCACCGCAAACAGCCGGCCGATCGGCGACAACGCAGAAGAAGCTCGCATGCAACACTCCAGACGGACAGGGATTGCCGCGACGCGATGGCGGCGGCGACGCCCGCTGGCAGTTGCATTCTACAGAGCGCATCGCGCATCGGCAGCCGGCCCGCGTTCCTGGCGATAATGGTGGCCCTTGCACCACCTGCCGGCCTCCCATGCGCACCCTCTTCTTGCTCGCCGTGCTTGCACTGGCAATGCTGCCCACCACCTCCATCGCCGTACAGCTGCAGGACGGCGACTTGCTGTTCGTCACCGCCGCCCGCACCGGCCTGAGCGGTGCCATCGACGATGCCACCGCCAGGCAGGATGCCCCCAGCTTCGATCATGTGGCACTGCTCGCCCATGACGCTACCGGACAGGTGCTGCTGCACGCAGACGAACAAGGCTCGCGGCAGCAGCCGCTGCAGGCATTCGTCGAAGAAGCCAACGCCAAGCATCGGCAGATCCATGTGTACCGGCTGACGGAAGAACAGCGCAATGCGATCCCCGGCGCCATCGCGCAGGCACGGCGCATGCTCGGCAAGCCTTACAACCAGACCTACGTGCAGGACGACAACAGCTACTACTGCTCGGACTTCATCGAACGCGCGTTCCGCGCACGGCACGTCTTCGCCCTGCAACCGATGAACTTCAAGAACCTGCAGACCGGCAAGATCTCGCAGTACTGGACCGACTTTTACCGCAGCAAGGGCATGGACGTGCCGCAAGGCCTGCCCGGCACCAACCCGAACGATATGGCGGCCGCTCCCGTGCTGGCGTATGTCGGCCGTTTGAATTGATGCGCGGGAATGCCGGCGACAACAGGCGCCTGCTTCGCCAATAAGCTAGTGCAGACGCTGCGCGCGAGACAGTATCCGTCGCTGCAGCTGGAGCTGGAGGTGCTCAACGACGAAGGTCACCTGAGTGTCGCGCCGCGCGGCATCACCCATGGGCTGAAGTTCCTGTTGGGCACCAAGGCTCCCTGAGTGCAATTCCGCGCGCCTAGTTGCGCGGCGCAAGCCGATACATTCCCGGCGGCGCATCGCAAGCACATCCAGTGCCGTGCGGGCGCCGCCAATGCACGGCATGCACAAGCTCTTGCCAACGCCCATACATGCGCCGGCCTAGTGTGTGCACATCCATACAGCGTGCCGCACGCAGTGCATTCCGCCTGCGATTGTTGAGCACACGCAGAGGTGTACATGGCTTTGATTCATTCCATCCTGATGGGCGCCGTCGCCGGCATGCGCTCGATGACGCCGCTGGCAGCGGTGACCAATGCTGCGCGTACCGGCAAGCTTCCTGCCGACAACGGCGCACCGCCGCTGCTGGCCAATCCGCTGGCGTCGGCCGGCATGCTCGCGCTTGCCGGCGGCGAACTGGCGGGCGACAAGATGAAAACCGCGCCCGACCGCATCGTGCTGCCCGGCATGATCGCACGCATCGCCACCGGCGTGATCGTCGGCGCGGCCCTGGCTCCGCGCCACCAGCGCGGCGTCGCCGCACTGCTGGGCGCGTCCACCGCAGTGGCGGCCGCCTATCTCACCTTCAACCTACGCATGCGTGCGATCGACCGCTACGGCCAGACCAGCACCGGCGTGGTCGAAGACGCGATCACGGTGGGCGCAGCGACGTTGATCATGCGCGACGCGGCCAAGCACTAGCGCGACGTCACTCACCTAAGCCTGTCGCGCTGCAACCACAGGGCGCGCCATGGCGACGGCTGTTCCACCGTCGCCATAGCGAAGCGATGACTCGGTGCGCGCTCGCGCCGCGGCAGTTGCAGCAGCGCAAGTCTCACAGCCTACGCAGGCCGGTAGACCGCGCACAGCTTGTTGCCGTCCGGGTCGCGCACGTAGGCCAGCCAGACCGGCCCCATGCGGCTCTCACGCACGCCCGGTGGATCTTCGATGGACACACCACCTGCCGCCACCGCAGCGTCATGGAATGCCTGCACCTGCTCGGGCGAGCCGCAGCTGAAGCCCACGGTGGCGCCGTTGCCGCTGGTCGCGGGCGCATCGTTGATCGGCTCGCTGACAACGAACGTGCTGCCGGCATGGCGATAGAACAGGCGCACATGACCAGACCCGGCTGGGTTAACCAGTGGCTCCGCCGCACCGAGGACGCCGCCGAGCACCGCATCGTAAAACTGCCTGGATCGCGCGATATCGTTCGATCCCACCATCACATGATTCAGCACACATCACTCCTGTTCGTATCGAAGGCGCACAGCTTAGGCCAGCACGTGGATATCCGGCAGCATTCGGCGAATTGCTGCATCAGCCGCCACGCCCGTGCGGCGCCTGCAGATCCAACACTGGCCCCAGCGGCACGATGCCGGTGGGATTGATCATGTCGTGACTCTGGTAGTAATGGTGCTTGATGTGCTGGAAATTCACCGTGTCTGCGATACCCGGCATCTGATACAGCTCACGCAGGTAGCCGGACAGCTGCGGATAATCGGCAATGCGCCGCAGGTTGCACTTGAAATGGCCGACATACACCGCGTCGAAACGCACCAGCGTGGTGAACAGGCGCCAGTCCGCTTCGGTGAGCCGGTCGCCGCACAGGTAGCGCTGCTGGCCCAGGCGCGCATCGAGCCAATCCAGGCTCTCGAATAGCGGCACCACCGCCTCTTCGTACGCAGCCTGCGTGGTGGCAAAGCCTGCCTTGTACACGCCATTGTTGACGGTGTCGTACACGCGCGCATTGATCGCATCGATCTGCTCGCGCAGCGGCGCCGGATAGAAATCGCCGGGCGCAGCGCCGACCGCGTCGAAGGCGCTATTGAACATGCGGATGATGTCGGCCGACTCGTTGCTGACCACCGTGTTGCGCTCGCGATCCCAAAGCACCGGCACGGTCACGCGCCCGGAATACTGCGGATCCGCCTTCAGATAGACCTCGTACAGATGCTGCGCCTGGTGGAGCGCATCGCCCACCACGCCCGGCCCTGGCGCAAACGTCCAGCCCTGCTTGCCCATCAGCCAGTGCACCACCGACACGTCGATCATCGACTCCAGACCTTTCAGGCGCCGGAAGATCAATGTGCGATGCGCCCACGGGCAGGCCAGCGACACATACAGGTGATAGCGCCCGGGAGCGGCCTGAAAGCCACCGTCCCCATGCGGACCGGGGCTGCCATCGCGCGTCACCCAATTGCGGAACTGCGATTGCGAGCGCTCGAAACGCCCACCGCTCTTGTCGGTGTCGTACCAACTGTCCTGCCACTTGCCATCGACCAACAGGCCCATGCTGCCTTCTCCGCTACCACAATAGGCCGCAACCCTAGCCCAGCCGGTCTGGAGAGTGCGTGAGCGGCCGTGGTGGCGTGAGCGGACGCGAGCAGCCAGCAGCGTTTGCAGACCGAAGACCCACCGCTGCAAGGCAACAGGAGCCCCGCGTTTCCGTCGGCCGGCAGCGCACGCTACCTGGCAATCACCGACGTGCCGGAAGGCACCATGTAGCAGGCCTGCGCCTTCTTGCAGGCATCGGCATTGAGCTCGGCGATCTGGCTGGCCAGGTACTGCTCGGGCGTCAGGCCCATGCGGTTGCGGTATGCATTGTCGGCATCGGCCTTGGCGACCTGTTCCTGCTCGCGTTGCCGCTCTGCGGTCGTCGCCTCGACCAGCGTCTTGACACGCTGTTGCTGCGCAGCGGTGAGGTTCATCTGCTGCAACACGTCCGGATTAGGGCGCGCGCGTCCGAGCGTGATGTTCTGGATCTGGATCGGCAAGCCTTGTTGCTTGACCAGCGCGCTGACGTTCTGGGTGACCGAATCGTCGATTTTCCTGGCGGTATCCGGGTCGCTCATCATCTTGGTCATGTCGTAGCGCTTGACCTGATCGCGCACGATGGACGCGTACTGGCTGGCGACATTGTTCTTGAACCAGTCCTGCCCAAACCCGGACAGCAGCAAGGCCGGGGCGGTGATCCGGTACTGGATCTGGGTCGAGAAGTCCAACAGGATATTGTCGCTGGAGGAGAAATCGTCGAAGGCCACCTGCACGGTTTGCGGGGTGACATCCACATACGACGCAGAGGTGGTCAACCAGGTGTACGTGCGCCCGGGATCACGCACATCGTCCAGGCGGATGCCCCCCTTGCCAAAGAACAGCGGTTTATCCACCAGCACGGCCTGTTGCCCCGGATCGGGCGAGACCACCGTACACGCACAGAGCAAGCCGGCCAGCCCGAAAGCCAGCATGGAATTCTTCATCAATGTCCCCTTGAATGGACGGGCGTGGGGCCCCTCCGGTATGGGGAAAGATTATCCAATCCGGGATGCGATCGCACCCTGGCCTCCCGCATGACGGGCGGCAACACGCCGCTGCATGCAAACACGTGCACACAGGCCTTCCAGCCGCGTGCTGAGAGCTGAACCTGGCGCGCGCCCTACGCGGCGATTGGATGCATCCCCGGCAGCGACGCCCGCACCGCCGCAACCCATCCAGCCCTGTCATTGGCGCGCGCACCCAAGGATCGGCGAAAATAGCCGCGGTCCGGACGCTCCGGCCTGCGGCGGCAGCGGTCCAGGCCAGCGTGGCCGCTGACCCCCATCCATCGCGTCCACCGCGCCGCCCGCTGCATGCGCTCCGCCTTCTGTCGCTCTTTTCCGGATCCATCTTGAACACCAACGCCCCACCCCCGCCCGCCGACGACCTGCCCCTGACCGACCGCCTGCGCGCGGCGCTGGACCTGCTGGAGGCCATCGAGGCCGACCGCAGCGTGCTCGACACGCTGCCCGAGGCCGACCGCGTGCGGCTGCACCAGGTGGTGGCCAGGGTCTATCACCCCGAGCCCAAGGCGCGGCGGCAGCTGCTCAAGCAGCGCGAGCGCGAGCGGCACCAGGAGAAGGTGCGCAAGGCCGAAGCGCTGCTCGAGCAGCGCGGCATCCGCGCACTGCGGCGCAAACCGGTGTTCAGCACGCCCAATTTCTTCCCGCCGCATGCCGCCGGCCTGCACGACGCGCACAACGGCCAGAATGCCGCTGCCGCACCGGAGCCCACGCATTCGCCGGAGTTGCGCCACTGCTACGTCTGCAAGCAGAAGTTCACCCAGCTGCATCATTTCTATGACCAGATGTGCCCGGCCTGCGCCGAGCTGAACTACTTCAAGCGCACCGAAACCGCCGACCTGCGCGGACGCGTGGCGCTGCTGACCGGCGGACGGGTCAAGATCGGCTATCAGGCCGGCTTGAAGCTGCTGCGCGCCGGCGCGGAACTGATCGTCACCACGCGGTTTCCGCGCGATTCGGCCGCGCGCTATGCGCAGGAGCCGGACTTCAGCGAATGGGGCCATCGCCTGCAGGTGTTCGGCCTGGATCTGCGCCACACCCCCAGCGTAGAAGCGTTCTGCAGCCAGCTGCTGGCCACCCGCGACCGGCTGGACTTCATCATCAACAACGCCTGCCAGACGGTGCGCCGCCCGCCGCAGTTCTACGCGCACATGATGGCCGGCGAGACCGCCGCGCTGCATGAGTTGCCGGAAACCGTACGCAACTTGGTCGGCCATTACGAAGGCCTGCGCACGCCCGAACTGCTGCGCGATGCCTCGGCAATGGCGCTGCCGGCGGTGCATGGCCGCGGCCTGGACGGCGCCGATGGGCTCACCCGCGCCGCCGAGCTGTCGCAGGTGGCGTTGCTGGACGACGAACTGGTCGGCCAGCAGCACCTGTTCCCGGATGGACGCCTGGATCAGGACCTGCAGCAGGTGGATCTGCGCGGGCGCAACTCCTGGCGCCTGCTGATGGACGAAGTGCCCTCGGTGGAACTGCTGGAAACCCAGCTGGTCAACGCCATCGCCCCCTTCATCATCAACGCGCGGCTGAAGCCGCTGATGCTGCGCACGCCCGAGCGCGACAAGCACATCGTCAACGTCTCGGCGATGGAAGGGCAGTTCTACCGCAACTTCAAGACCACCCGGCATCCGCATACCAACATGGCCAAGGCCGCGTTGAACATGATGACGCGCACCTCGGCGGCCGATTACCAGAACGACGGCATCCACATGAACAGCGTCGACACCGGCTGGGTCACCGACGAGGATCCGGCGGACATCGCCGCGCTCAAGGTTCAGCAGGAACGCTTCCACCCGCCGCTGGACATCGTCGACGGCGCCGCGCGCATCGTCGACCCCATCATCCACGGCGCCAACACCGGCGAGCATGTGTGGGGGCAGTTCCTCAAGGACTATGCGCCGACGGATTGGTAAGAGCTTTCAATCTGCAGGCGCCTGCACCGGCGCCTGCTGCAAATGTTGCCGCCACGTGCATAACGGCCGAGCTCCCTTGTCGCCCCGTTGACTGCACCGCCGCTAGCGTCACGGTCAATCAACCGAGACGCCCACATGACAGAGCACGGCAAGCCCAACCCGATCATCGACACCCTCTCCAACGTCATCGGCGCCATCCGTGCCGACGACGACATGCACGACCTGGCCCAGGCCCACGATGCGCTAGAGCCCAAGGCCATCGAGAAGCTGACGCCGGCCGAAGCCCGGCAGCAGCCGACTATTGCTGATGCGGTCAACAAGCTCCTGCACGACCAGGGCAAATCCGCCGACCCGGAGGCGCTGGTGCCTGGCGTCAAGCGCACCTCCCACACCCTGGAAACGCCTGCCGGCAATCTCCCGGCCTTTGTCTATACCCCGCAAGGTGGCACCGCACTGCCGGTCATCGTCTATTTCCACGGCGGTGGCTGGGTGATCGCCAATGCCGAGGTCTATGATGGCGGCGCGCGCGGGCTCGCCAAGGAAACCGGCGCCATCGTGGTCTCGGTAGACTATCGCCAGGCGCCCGAACACAAGTTCCCCGCCGCCTGGGACGACGCGCTCGCCGCCTACGAATGGGTGCTGGCAAACGCGGCAAGCATCGGCGGCAACCCGCAGCGTGTCGCCCTCGCAGGCGAGAGCGCCGGCGGCAACCTCGCGATCGCCACGGCGGTAGCCGCGCGCGACAAGGGGCTGCCGGCACCGACGCATATTCTGGCGGTCTACCCCGTCGGGCAGACCGGCAGCCTGCACACCGAGTCCTACATCGAAAACGCCATCGCCAAGCCCCTCAACAAGGCCATGATCGAATGGTTCGTGGGGCACCTGATCCGCAGCGACGCCGACAAGGCAGATACGCGTCTGGACCTGGTCAACGCCAACCTCCGCGGCCTGGCACCGGTGACGATCATCAACGCCACCATCGACCCGCTGCGCAGCGACGGCGCCAAGCTGGAAGACGCACTCAAGGACGCCAACGTACCGGTCGAGCGTGAGGTCTACACCGGCGTGACGCACGAGTTCTTTGGCTGCGCCGCCGTCGTTGCCAAGGCCAAGGCCGCACAGGAGTACGCAGGCAAGCGGCTGCGCGAGTCGTTCCGCTAAACAAGGCACAGCGTCTGGCACGACAGGCGTGCCACGCGATAGCAGGAACAGATAATGTCCATACGAGGGCCGCCCTGGCATACCAGGCGGCCCTCTTTTTTGATCCCAGTTTGTGCGTTATTAAAACTATTACTGTCGGGACAGGGTATTGGCTCCGAGCCTGCCTCGTAGGCAGCACGATGCGACAGGCCTGGGACTAAAAAGGACTACCGCAGCAACTCCTGCCGCAGCCATTGCATGTACGATCCGGCCAGGGGAGGAGTCGCGGTCAGACAAGGAGTTCGCCATGCAAGGGATCCACTCCAAACGTGCCATCGCCTATACGCAGGTGAGGCGCGCACTGCAATCCGGCCGCTATCGACCCGGTCAGCGCATCGATCCGACAACGCTGGCTGCCGAGTTCAAGGTCAGCCCCACGCCGGTACACCTTGCGTTGCATCGCCTGGTCGGCGAAGGCCTGGTCATCGATCACGCACGCTATGGCTTGCAGGTGCCGCTGCTCACCGAGGTCGCGCTGCGGGATCTTTACGACTGGATGGACCGCCTGCTGCGGATGGCCTGCGATATCGGCGTTGCACCGACACCGCACGCCGCTGGCGATTTGGAGCCCACCACTGCGCCTGCGGACGTGGTCAAGCAGACCTGGAAGCTCTTCGACGCCATCGCCCATGCCACGGCGCATTGGTCGCTGCATCATGCCGTCAGGCAGACCAACGACCGGTTGGCACCGGTGC
The DNA here is from genome assembly GCF_056725185.1 of Xanthomonas sp. NCPPB 3218. Classification (NCBI taxonomy): domain Bacteria; kingdom Pseudomonadati; phylum Pseudomonadota; class Gammaproteobacteria; order Lysobacterales; family Lysobacteraceae; genus Xanthomonas; species Xanthomonas sp. NCPPB 3218. The sequence continues at coordinate 724,679 of NZ_CM161516.1, read as the reverse complement.
GACATGCCAAACATGGCCTGCTCGACTCTCTCGAAGAAGAACTGGCAGAGCTCACGCTGCACTGGCAGCAGCGCAACCTTGCCGCGTTGCAGACAGCGTTGCATGCCTATCACGTACGCCGCATCCAGGCCGTGCCGCGCATCGTGGCGGTCATGAATGAGCGCATCAACCAGGCTTCCAGCTTCGGCGACTGAGTGTCGTCAGCGCAGCACATCGCGGGATCTGCATGCTGTGCTTGCGAGCTGCCTGTGACGTGCGCCTGATGTGGCGTGAAAGGTGCGATGCGACACCACCAGCCAGATTTGCGCGGCCATCTTCGATGACGGTCACACAGTGCATTTAATTATGACGGTGTTACGACTTAATCATTTGAAAATCAATACACCTGTTTCCTAACGTATCTGCGTCATGGATTCCCATGACACAACCAGGAGACAGCGATGAACATCAATGACACCACCTACAGCGATGCATCCAGCGAGATCACGGTGCTTGGCGTTGCCAGCACCGACACCAAAGGCGGCCCGCTCGCTGGCGAAGAAATCGGCGGCTTCAACGTGCCTGGCATTTCCGAAGAGTGAACCCGAGGCGTGCCTGAGTGCACGCCTCTCCCACCAGGAGTAGAGACCATGGACACCAGCAACAACGACGCGCACACCACGACGTTTGGTCAGGATCTCATCGTGCTTGGGATCGCAAGCCTGGACACGCAGGGCGGGCCACTGGCAGGCGAAGAAATGGGTGGCAGCACCACGCTGGGCATCAGCCAGGACTAGGCGCTGCCAACGCGCGGCGGTCGCCACTCGGCTGTACATGCCGGTGAGCAACTTCCCAGGTCACGGGGCGCACTGCAACGGTGCGCCCCTTCTCTCTCAAGGACAGCGCCATGCACCGCTACACATTGCGCAACGACCTAGCGTTCTGCCGCATCGGCGAGCGCCTGGTGTTCCTGGATGTCGGCAACGACCGCTACTTCCGCCTGCCCCATGCACTGGAGCACTCCCTGCTCGCCTACCTGGCGCATGACCCGGTGTCGGACCTGGAGATCAACGACCTTGTCGAACGGGGCTTGCTGGTGGAGCGGTCGCAAGCGACCGCCGGCCCGCAGCTTCCCGTCATGCCTGTTTTGCGTAGCGCGATGGAAATGCCTGTACCGGCGCGACGACCACAGCTGCTTGAAAAGCTCGAGGTGCTGGCACTTGTGCTGTCCACACGCCTGGCATTGAAGCGCACCCCGCTTGGCAGGGTACTTGGCAGCCTCTCCGCTGGAGCACAGCGTCGGGGGATGCAGCAACGCTCGCTCGCCGGACTCGAGCAACGGCTCACCGATGCAGCGTCCACCTTCCAGCGAGCACGCGTGTGGGTGCCGGTCGAGATGCGCTGCCTGCTCGATTCAGTCGCATTGGCAAGATTCCTGCGTAGGCGCCAGCTCGACGCCCAGCTTGTCTTCGGAGTCGCACTCGATCCGTTTTCGGCCCATTGCTGGGTACAGACAGGCGATCTGGTCCTGAACGACACGGTCGGCAACGTCCACGCGCATACCCCCATCCGGGTGGTGTGATGTACCGCTACATCGCCTTGTTCAACCATGCGCAGGTGCACCGCGATGGCGAAGGCGCCGGCGTCGATGCGTCGTTGCGCCAGATCGGGTTACAGCTACGGCAACGCGCTGGGCACATCGACCTGTATGCCTCAGACGACACGCCCGTGCTCGACCTGCCTGGTGGTGGCGCACTGATCGGCCATGTCTTTTCGCAGCGCGACAACGCCCCATTGCTGGACGGCGCATCGCTGCATGCGTTGTCCGCAGCACAGCGGACGCGGCACCTGATCGAGACGCACTGGGGCGAGTACCTGCTGTTGCATGCACCGCGCGCGGACCCGAGCGCCATCACCGTCATGCGCGAGCCTTCCGGCGGCGTGGCATGCGTTTACGCGCTACAGCATGGCTTCATCACTTCAGACATTTCGATCGCCACGCATGCCGGTGTGTACACGCGTGAGATCGACTGGGACTCCATCGCCCATCATCTGCACTACCCGCACCTCAAGACCGAGCGCACCGGGCTTGTCGGCATACGCGAATTGCTGCCGGGCAGCCAGCTGTGTCTGCAGTCCAACCGCAGCCGTGTCGAGCAAGTCTGGAACCCCTGGGATTTCGTCGCAGCCTCTCGGCGCCGGCACGACCCACTCGACGCACGGGCACAGCTGCGTCAGGCGGTCGCCTCCAGCGTCACGTGTTGGGCGCGGACCGATGTGTCCGTGCTGCTGGAACTCTCTGGCGGCCTGGACTCCTCCATCCTGGCTGCATGCCTGAAAGACACCACCGCGCGCGTGGCGTGCTGCAATCTGGTCACGCCGGTGCCTGGCGCCGACGAGCGGCACTATGCCCGGCAGATGAGCGATCTGTTGGGCACCGAGCTGATCGTGCGCACCCTGGGGTTCGACGCTGCACCGGTCGATTTCGCACCGCCGGCACATGCGGTCGCGCCCAGCACCTGGTTTCTGCAGCATGCCTCCAATGCGCTGAAAGAAGCGATCGGCACGCAGCTGGCCATCACCAGTTTCTTTTCCGGCGGCGGTGGCGACACCGTGTTCTGCAACACCAGAACCGCCGCGCCCGCCGCAGACGCCTTCCGTGCAGGCGGCCTGCGCGCCGGCTTCAGCGCAGTCCATGCACTTGCCGAACTGCACCAGTGCACGCTGTGGAAAGCAGGCAGGTTGACGATCAAGAAACTCCTCGCCAAGGCCGGACCGCCACGCAAGCCGGAGCGATCGTTCCTGCCAGGCACGCAGGCTGAGATTCCATTGCAATCGCATCCCTGGTTCGATGCCCCACCCGACAGCCTGCCCGGCGACCGCGAACGTATCGTCGATCTGGCCGGCACCCAGGTGTTCCGTGATGGACTGGCGCGCAGTGCATCGTGGCACCTGCGCATGCCGCTGCTCTCGCAACCGGTGGTGGAGGCCTGCCTGACAGTGCCGAGCTGGATGTGGATCGCTGGCGGCCGCAATCGCGCCGTCGCACGCGATGCGTTTGCGGATGTGCTGCCTGCGCAGATCCTGCATCGCCGCAGCAAAGGCACCTTCATGAACTACTCCGGCGCGGTCTATCGTCGGGGCAGGCAGCAGATCCGCGATTATCTGCTGCAGGGTCGGCTTGCAGGCCAGGGGCTGCTGGACGCCGATGCCCTGCGCCACCATTTCGACCACACAGTGGCCGACGGCGACCACAGCGTCATGCGCATCTTCGACCTGTGTGCGGTCGAGAACTGGGTCCGTCATCAGCGCTGAGGTTGCCTGCACTGCGTAGGTGCGTGGCGCAGCTGCCAACGTGCCAAGCGTCAGCTGCGCCACACACGCTAGTCGCCACGCGACGGCAGTGCCGCCTTGATTGCGCGCCAGCGCGCATACTGCGCGGCCTTTTCCGGCGCAGCGTCCTGGTAGTCCTGCAACCAGAAGCGGAACCAATCAACGTTGCGCGCATATACGGCCAACTTGTGCTGCGGCTGGAACTTCTGGTGCGGCTCGTTCGCAAACACGTACAACTCGGCGCGTTGCGCACGCAGCAGGGGAATCAGATAATCCAGCGCGTACAGATACTCCTGCTCGGAATGCTGGAACAGGATCGGCGCGCGAATCCGCTCCAGCTTGAACGCCGGCGACAACACTTTCCATCGCTCGGGTGTCTGCTCCGGTGCACCCAGGCCCCACATGTCGCGCAGCCCCTTGAGGAAGGGCTCGCCCTTCATGCTGCCGAACAGGTAGTACGACGGCGACACCACCGGGTTGGCTACCGAAGCGGCGGCCAGCAGGTTCGACTCAGTGGCCGTCCACATGGTCACCGCACCGCCGAAGCTCAGCCCGCCCATGCCCACCCGCGTGCGATCGATGCCGGCCTGTGACGACAACAGCGCCACCGCGCTTTCCACCGCCGCCAGCCCTTCGCCGTGCCGTTCCACCGCATCCATGGTGTAGCCGGGCAGCTGATTGATGCACAGCGCTGCGATGCCGACCTGCGCCAACGCGGCGAGCGGCCACTCATCGCCCACGCCACCGCGTACGAAGCCAGGGCAGCTGTAGTAGGTGACGAACAACGGCGGCTTGCCCGCGCCGGTACCGTGTGCCGCGAAGAACTGCCCGCTGTAGCGCCGCCCACGTGCATCGCTCCACTGCAACAGCCGTGCAGGCGTTGCACGCGCCATGTCCGCTGCAAGCTCCGCATTTGGATCGAACAGCACCTGCCGCGTGCCATCGTCCAGGCCGATACGTTCCAGACGCGGCGGGCGATCGGCTTCGGCTGTCACGCACACCAGCGCAACGGCCGAGGCACCGCAGCGTGCCGCCGGGTCACGCCCGCCATTGATCAAACCGCGCCCCTGCACCACCAACCGCACCTGCCCGGTGGCCGGATTCCAGCGCTGGATGGATTGCGCCAGGCCCAATGCAGGATCGGTGATGGTGAAGAGCACCTCCGCATTCCCCGGGCGCCACTGCACTGCACTGATTGCCTTGTCCACGCAGGCCGCCGCGGTGCAGCGCACGGCCTTGCGGGCGTGTGCACCGGGCAGGACTGACAGCGCCACCTGCGGACGGAATAGCTGGCCCTTGCCATCACCCACACGCGACAACACCGCCACCGCACCACCGGGCGCAGGCACGGACTGCCACACGTCACCGTCGACACCGTGCGTACTGACGGGCGATTCCTCCGCGGGCGCCTGCGCAGCGGCGAGTGGCCGCGTGGTTGCCGTCGCCAGGTCCAGCGCCACCCAATGCTCCTGCACATCCGCCGACAAGCCGGTGCGATCAAACCACACCGTGCCGAAACGCTGCGTCGCCAGGCGTCCTTGCACATTGCCCGAGCGGAACAGGCCCTGCCCGAGCGGCACCGTCTCGTCGATCCGGATGCCCTGCGCATACTCGTCCTGTTCGGCCGCCATGACCTGCGCGCGCGTGGCACCGACGCGGTAACGCAGCACCCGCCCATCCGCGTCCAGCGAAAACTCCTGCACGTCGGCCGCATCGTGGGTCACCGCTTGCGCGCCGGAACCGTCCGCCGCCGCACGCCACACCGCAATCACGTCATCGATCAACGCGCGGTAGTACAGCCAGCGCCCATCCGGCGACCACAGCACCTTTGCAGGCAAGGACCCGCCTGCCGAATCGCGCAAGGGCACGCCGCCATCGGCAATGCGTCTGGGCGCAGCGTCCTGCAGGCCCTGCACGTACCAGACGCTGTCGTAGGTATTGCGCTGCACCGCTGCCTGCTCGGTGCGAAAGGCCACGCTGCGGCCATCCGGCGACAGCGTGGGGCTGCCGATATCCACCACCTCCAGCAATCGCTGGGACGATACCGTTTGCGCGTGTCCCACGCATGCACCTGCCGCCATCAGCACGCCTGCAAGCAGCAGGCGCCATGGTTTGTGATTCCTCACACACACACTCCTCTCAGCAACGCTCAAGGACCATCGCCAATACATCGGCTGCAGCAGGCAGCCCACGCATCACCAGTGCTTGGACACCGACACGCTCACGAAGCGACCAATCGCCGAATAGTTGGTGGAGTCGTACGGCGCCACGTACAGCGGCGAGGTCACCCGATACAACGGCGGATCGCGATCGAAGGCGTTGTCCACCGACGCACCGAACTCCAGCCCCGCCCACGCATCGCCGCGTGCGCCGGTGGCGTAGCGCAACGCCATATCGAATGTGGTGAACGATGCCGACTCCACCCCGTCGGCGCGGTTGCGCACCCCGCCGCGGTAGTTGCCGAACAGCGAGGCGGTAAGCCCGCCCTGCTTCCACACCGCGCCCACGCGGCTGCTCAGCTTGGGCGGGTTGAACAGCGTGCCGGACAGATCGAACGTCGGTTGCGCGGGCAACGTCTGCTGCGTGCTGTCCAGCCAGCTCGCCGAGCCGCGCAAGGTCAGCGTGCCGCGCGCCAACGCCACCTGGTAGCTACCGCTCAGGTCCAGACCCTCGATGTCCTGCTGCGCCACGTTGGCGTACTGCGTGTAGATGATTGCCGCCACCCGGCTTGGGTCGTAGGCGACGCCGGCAAAGTTGGAGAACCGGCTGGCGAGCGCGATCACATCGGCCTGCGCCTGCGGCGTCGGCGTGCGGTCCACGAAGGGTGCGTAGATCGGATTGCGCAACGCCTGGCTGGCATTGGCGATCGGCTGCAACACGCGGTTGCTGTAGTCCACCCCGAACCAGGTCAGCTCCGCCTCCAGGCCATCCAACGCCTCGGGGTGCCAGGCCAGCGAGACCAAGCGGGTGATGGCGCGCTCCGGCTGCAGATCCTGATTGCCGCCATCGGCCACCAGCACCGTCGTGCCAGCGGGAAAGCCTACCCCGCCGAACGCGCCCGGCTGGAACAGCCACGCCTCCTGCGCGTAGTTGCGCTCGAACAGCGTGGGCGCCTTGAACGACTTGCCCCACGAGGCCTTGAGCGTCACATCGCTGCCAGGCGCATACAGCACACCGAACTTGGGCGTCGTCACCCCGCCGAAGCTGCTGTAGTCCTCCCCGCGCACCGCCGCTGTCAGCGTCAGTCGCTGCACACCGGGCACGCCCTGCGCCGGGCCCACCACCGGCAGGTTCAGCTCCGCATAGGCAAAGCGCGCGCTTTCGCTGCCGTCGATCGTCTCCACGCCACTGACGTGGTTGACGTTGCGGAACGTGTTGCTGCGATACCCCACCCCGGTGGCCAGGCGCGCATCGCCTGCCGGCAGCGCGACCAGCGGCCCTTCGGCGCCCAGCTCGTAACTGCGACTGTCGTTGCAATAGCACAGGTCGGTCACGCTCACCGCACCGCTGGCCAGCGCCGTTTCCTGACGGTATTGATCGTGCTTGCTGTTGCCGTCGGTGGCGCCCAATGTCAGCGTCCAGTCGTTGGGCAACCACGCCACAAGGCTCGGTGACAGCAGCAGGCTGGTGGTGGTCGGAGTGACCCGGCTGTTGCGGCCACTGACAGCGTAAAAATGCAGTTGGTCGCGTTCAGTGCGTAACGCATCCAGGCGCAATTCGGCGTTGTCGCCCAGCGCCTGGTAGGCACTCAGCAGCCCGCTGCGCAGGTCGCTGCCCGGATACAGCGTGGACGGGTCGGTGAGTTGAGTGGTGTAACTACGCTGACGGCTGTAGATGGGGTCTGCGGACGCGTCCTGATAGGTCGCGATCACTCCACCACTGCGCCAGGTGGTGCCGGCCGTAACGCTGTATTGCCGCGAGGTGAGCCCGCCTTGCGTGGCCCGCCCGAAGCGCGTGCCAACGCTCACCCCGTCGTAGTCGCGCTTGAGGATCACATTACCGACGCCACCCACCGCGTCCGACCCATAGATTGCCGACGCACCGTCGGCCACGATCTCCAGCCGCTCCACTGCCTCCACCGGGATCGCGCTGAGGTCCACCGCCTGGGTGAATCCACCATAGGCCAGCCGGCGCCCATTGAGCAGGGTGAGCGTGGCATCGGCGCCCAGCCCGCGCAGGTTGAGGCTCGCGCCGCCGGTCATGTTCTGGTTCGCATTGCCGGCCCCGGCCAGATTGCCGCTCAGCACGCCCGGGTTCTGTCCACCGGAGAAGTTCTGCGGCACGCTGCGGATCACCTCGCCCAGATCGCTGAAATCCTCTTCATGGATGTGCGCCGCGCTGATCGAAATCACCGGCGACGGAACTGCACCGCCCTTGATGCGCGTGCCGGTGACTTCGATGGACTCCAACTCGGTCGCGGCGGTTTGTGCCGGCGCGGCCGCCGCACTCGCAGTCTCCGGCGAGCCGGGCCTGGGCGGCTCGCCTGCGTTCGGTGCCACGGCTGCCGGCGTTTTCTGCGCCGCTGCCGGAGCTTGCGTCGCCCCCTGCGCTGTCGCTGCCCGTGCCCCCACCGCACCTGCCGCCCCGCTCGCCACGGCTAGCAGGGCGATGGAAATGGCGTTGCGTAACGTGCGTGTCTTCATGCTGCGTCCTTTGGCTTGCCTGGGTTAGCCCGCCGACGGCGCACTCCGGGTCGACCCGGCGCGCATCGCCAGCTGAGCAAGATCGGTCCTGCACCCGACTGCTGAAACGCGGGCACCGCAGCGCGGCGAGCAGCGACCAGTATCACTAACTGTTTGATTTTCGAGCAATCATTGCGCACGCAAAATGGCTCGGCACCCATCCGGGCCCGACACGTCATCGCTGTGTATGCAATTGCCCTTTCCCCACTACCTGCTACGCGTCCACTACGCCTGCATCGCCATCACCAGAGCATGCCGGCCGTGGCTGCGTGCACAGGCGCATCACCGCGCTGCGCATCCGCTTCCACCGCTGGGGTTTGCACGCGTTTCACCGCCGTGCGTTGCTGCGCCGCAAGGTTGTGCAGCGACAGCAGCGAGACCACCGCCACTGCCAGTCTGCTGCGTGCATGATCAAAACCGACACCGCTCCCCGATACTGCCCGTCGTGCTTGCATGTGCATCCTTCGCGTCCTGGGCGCGGCACCATCGCCATTGCGTCCCCCGACAACAAGTGATGTTGCGCAAGCGCAATGCCCTACCAGTAACGTGTGCAATATGCAGGCAGCGCTGCAACAGAGCGCACATTCAACGGCTTCTGCAACACGCAGTGCGGTTTGCTGAGTGCCGAGCGCTGAGTGCGCGCTACTGCACCAGCAGGTGATGCACCGCGTAGCCGATCGCGGCAACCAGCATCGCTGCCAGCAACAGCCAGGGCCAGCGACGCCGCCGGGCAGAGGCCGGCGTCAGCAGTTCCAGATCGCGTGCAGTGGCGGCCTGCAACTCGGGATCATCCAGCACTGCCGACGCGTGTTCGTCCACGTCGAGCAACTGCTGGTAGGCCGCACGATGGCGCGGATCGGCAGCCAGCCACGCCTCGCGCGCAGCGCGCTCGGCAGCAGTCTCGCTGCCGCGTCGAACGAGATAGGCGGCCGCCTGCGCGTGGATGCGCCCGGAGCACGCATGGCTGGTGACTCCCGACGGGCCGTCTGCTGCGCCCCCGCGCACGATGCTACCAGCATCTTCCGGCGGCGCCAGCCAGCCGCTTTGCAGCCCGGTTACTGCGGCAACTCCCCTACCGCCGCGCGGCACGCCAGCAGCGCACGGCTGATGTGCTTCTCCACCATCTTGGTGGAGATCCCCATCTTCGCGGCGATCTGCGGATAGGTGAGCCCGTCGAACCGGCTGAGCTTGAACGCAAGCCGGCACTTCGGCGGCAGCTCGAGCAAGGTGCGCTTGAGCAGCACATCGAGTGTCTGGCGCGCATCGGCAATCTCGTCCACGCCGGCCTCGTCGGCGCTGATCGGTGCAACCTGGTCCAGCGACACGTGCTGCGCCGCCAGCCGCCGCTGACGCGAGCGCCGCTGCTCGATCACCAGGTTGTGCGCGATGCGGTACATCAGCAGCCGGCGGTCGCCGATGTTGGGCGCATCGCGGTACACCATCATCCGCGAGAAGGTCTCCTGCGCCAGGTCTGCAGCGGTCTCGGCATCGCGCGTACGGCGGCGCAGGTACACCAACAGCTCGGCATGCAATGCGGCCAATGCCTGGTCGAACTCGGCGCGGAGACGGTCCCTCTCGGCGAGCGACGGCTGCCCGCGCGCCATGGGCGGCCCGTCACGCGAGCTCATCGTGATCGCCGCGCCTTCGGCCAAGTGCCGCTGCCCACCAACTTCCCCACGCATCCTGCGACACGACGCACCAGCGCAACGCGCGCGCGAGGGTCATGCAAGTGGATCTGAACATGAGCAGTGCAGCCGAAAGATGGAGAGTGGGTGGTGGGCGCCGCACCCCGAACCGCAGCCCCACCTCTTCCTCTATGACGGCAAGCGATGCTAACCCCCTACGTCTTGCGCGTCAGTCAGCCTCCGTCCACATCAACACACACGTGCTGCACACCTCAACCCTGTCACTTGCACCGGCGATACTGCATGACCGATTCGCCGTCAGAAATCACCAGATGCTTGCCCTTTCCAGATACGGGTCATCCGTTCTTCCAGCTGGTGCGAGATCCGACGTGGCGGACACGATCCAGACGTGAGGTTTGTAAGCAACAAGGCCGATTGCTACCGACGTCGTTCGGCACTCGTACGACGCATCGTCCGCCAAGTCTGGTTTCATCAACACCAAAGCCGTCACTCCATCCTTTGGCAAACGGGCCAGAAGCGCGGAATCGGTGTTCATTGCCCTTCATGAACTGAACTACCTGCCCGGTGCCACCCCCGCTACCCCGTGTTGTAGGGGCGCCGATCGGTGCTCGCGATAAGACTCATCGCGCTCCCCCTCCTCGCTAGCAAGTGCGCTGCACCAGAGACGCATCTTCAGCCGTCGGTTGAAATGGTCACCTTTTCCCAATCGGCGATGGACGCTGCGAACGCAGCCAGCTTGGCTCGCACCAGCGTCAACGCATCGCTCCCCAGAAGCAAATGCGCCGGCGGATTTTCCGCGGCAATCACCTTCAGCATCGCGCGTGCTGCCTTCACCGGGTCGCCTGGCTGCTTGCCACTCTTTTCCGCGCGGGCCTGGCGGATGGGATCAAAGATGGCGTCGTAATCCGCGATGGATCGCGGCGCCCGCTGCATCGAACGCCCCGCCCAATCGGTGCGAAACGAACCCGGCGCCACCGCTGTCACCGCGATGCCTAGCGGACCAACTTCCTTGCCCAGCGTCTCGGAGATGCCTTCCAGCGCGAATTTGCTGCCGCAGTAGTATCCGATGCCGGGCATGGTGATGTGGCCGCCCATCGAGGTGATGTTGAGGATGTGGCCGCGGCGGCGCTGGCGCATGTACGGCAACACGGCCTTCATCATGGCGACGGCGCCGAATACGTTGACATCGAACTGGCGGCGCATCTCCTCGAGAGGCGACTCCTCCATGATGCCTTCGTGGCCGTAGCCAGCGTTGTTTACGAGGACGTCGACCGGGCCGACATTCTCCTCCACTTCGGCGATGACGCCGTCGATGGCGGCGAAGTCGGTGACGTCGAGGAGGCGGCCATGAACCTTCCCGGGAGCGAGGTCTTCAAAGACGCGTTTCGCCGCCGCGTTGCGAACGGTACCGATGACCACGTGGCCCTGGGCGACGGCTTGCCGGGCCAGGGCACGGCCCAAACCGCTACTGACACCGGTGATGAGGAGGGTCTTCGGGTTGCCCATGGGTGCTCCGTTGGTTGGTCTTGGAATGCATAATCCGCCACCATTGCCAGGTCGATAAGTCACAATTGGCTTTTCTTCTTGCCTATTCCTATGGATGCTCCGAAGGCTCGCACGCTCAAACTTCTGCGCGAACTGGCACCCAACGAGGGCTATAACCTCACGGCGGTGCCGAGCGTCCGCATCCTCCGCTCCGACCGGGCGCTTGCCCGCACGCCCGTGCTTTACGACCCTGGCATCGTCATCGTGTGCCAGGGCCGCAAACGTGGCTACTTCGGCGACCAGCTCTACCTTTACGACGCGGACCAGTACCTCGCCGTCTCGGTGCCCGTGCCTTTCACGATGGAAACGGACGCCACGCCGGCCCACCCCCTGCTGGCCCTCTACCTCCATCTCGACTTCCCGCTCGCCGCGGAAGTGGCGGAACAGATCGACCGCAAAGGCCAGGCCGACACTCTGCAGCCACCGCAGAGCATGATGTCCACGCCCGTGGACGACGCCATGCGCGATTCGGTCCTGCGCTTCCTCGAGGCCATGCAGAAGCCACTGGATGCCGCCGTCCTCGGCCCGGGACTGCTACGCGAGCTCTATTTCCGCGTATTGACGGGCGCGCAGGGCAGCGCCATGCGTAGTGCACTGGCCATGCGCGGCCAGTTCGGTCGCATCAGCCAGGCGCTACGTTTGATTCACGCCTCATATCCGCAGCCCCTGGACGTGGCGCGACTGGCGAGCGAAGCAGGCATGAGCGCGCCCAGCTTCCAGAGCCACTTCAAGGCGATCACGCAGGTCTCGCCCATGCAGTACGTGAAGTCGACGCGGCTGCACCAGGCGCGGTTGTTGATGGTGCGGCAATCGCTGACGGCGGAAGCGGCGAGCCATGCGGTGGGGTACACCAGCCCATCGCAGTTCAGTCGTGAGTTCCGGCGGTTGTTTGGTGCCACGCCGGCGGCCGAGGCGCGGAGGATGCGGGAGACGTTTGCAATTCCCGAGGCATTTGCGGATGCGGTGTACGTCTCTTCGCACTAGCTAAGGGAACCGAGGCAATTAAACCGCATGGCTCTTTCCGCTTGGAGGAGCGCGGAGACCACATGTTGCCGGCCTGCGCACGCGCGGTATTTCAGCAGCGCTACGACCGCAAGGACTATCAAGCAGCGTTCTCTACACTGTCTCCCGTCCTGACGCAGTGCGGGCAGGCGCCGGGATGGGACGAGGAGGGAAATATGCGCAACGACGTGGCAATCGTCCAAGACAAGACTGCCCAGTACGCGCCATGCCTGGAAACGCTGCGCTAACGGGGTCAGGTTCACTTCCTAGCCAAATTTCAGGCTACGGCCTCAGCTTTCGGGAGGGTTTCCTCGCTATCAGCACCAACGCCGGGCTGCGAGTCTTGTGCCATGGCCAGACTTCCATGCATCGACTTTTCCGGCATCCCGCCGCACATCGTGCAGCGCGGGAACAACCGTTGCCCTGCTTTCTGGATGATGGCGATCGATTGCGCTATCTGCACCTGATGCATGAGGCCCTGCGCGCCACAGGCTGCCAGTTGCACGCTTACGTCTTGATGGACAACCATGTGCACTTGCTAGTCACGCCACCTGATGCGGGACGGATCGGGCAACTGATCCAGCGGCTTGGACGAAACTACGTCGCAGCATTCGTCTTCATCTGCAGCAGCAGCGAGCCCTGGGCCACGACGCCTTCCGCGCAATGGTCGAAGCCAAGACCCACCGCTTTGCCGGCGTCAGGCCCGCTCATCGCCCACGCAGACCGAACACCGCCGACTGATAAGTTAACCTGACCCCGTTATTGGCTGAGATGAAAAGTGCGCAGCAGCGCACGAACAGGCAGCGGATCCGCGCCGGGCGGCACGGCTCCCGCCCGCGACCTTTCCCGCTCACGCGGTCGCCCGGACCACTGGCATGATGATGCCCGCACGTTGAGCACTGACGTACAGGAGGCACGGATGTCACAACACGCTATCGAGGAGTTCATCGAACGCTGCGTCCAGCTGGTCGATCGCGGCAGCTTGAGTCGCACGCACAAGGCAGCGCTCATGCGTAGCCTGCTTGGGCTGCAGGCGCGTTACGACACCGGCCTGACCTGGTTCCGCGTGCACACCGAGCTCCTGCGCAATGGCGTGCTGGTGCGTACGGCGGTCGAGGAGATCGACGATGCGACCCTGCGCGCGCAGGCCCTGGCCGCCGAAGCGCCCGGTTGGCTGGAGGATGCACAGGGCGAGGTCTATCTGCAATGGCAAGACCAGGCACGCGTGGTCTACCGCCGACCAGACACCGGCCACACGCTACCGCTGGCAGAAGTGTTCGGGGACGTTCTCGATCTCGCCCACCAGGCCGATGACAGCGCGTTATTCACCGATTGCTACGGCCTGTTGGTCAACGGCTGGCTGGACGAGACCTTCGACGCTGCCGACGGTATCGCCCCCACCCTGGACGGCCTGATCGCTTCCGACACCTTGCGCGCCATCCGTGCGCTGGCCGCACTCCGCGCGCTCAAGCCTCGCCGTGGCGCGCCCGAGGACCTGGCCGTGCCGCGGCTGGCCGACAGCGGCACCTCCGGTGAGATCGAGCGCGAGATGGGTCTGCGGTTTTTCCTGCAGCCCAAGCGCACGCCTGCGGCGTTACGCACTGCGCGTGACAAGGCCACACGTCAGCAGGTGCGTCTGCGCGAGCTGCTCCCGCAACTGGTGGAGCAACACCTGGGCACATCGCTGCGCGCTGCTGGCTGGTCTGCTGTCACGGTTGAAGCGAGCCATCGTTGGCAATGGATCCGCGACCACGACGGCAGCCGTCAGTGTCTGTGGGCCAGCTATGACCCGACCCTGGGCGAGCTGATGGTCCAGGCGGGGCTGCAGCATGCCCGCCTGCTGGCCTGGCAGCAGCGCGCGGCGACCACGCAGCTGCATGACCTGCATTGCGTGGCTGATGCGGCCACCTTCTTGGGCAAGCAGGTCATGGACAGCGCGGACGTGGGCGACTACGGCGGCTGGGCACTGAATCCAGCCCACAGCGACGCCGTGCTGAGCGCTGCCCTGGCCCGTCTGGCGACGGCACTGCCCGCACTGGATGTGCACTTTTTCAGGCGCATCACCGATCAGCTGGCCGGCCCCTGGTTCCAACGCTCCGCCGACACCTGGCTGCAGCTGCTGGAACACGGCGACGACAACGGCGTGGTGCCGCCCGAGGTGATATTCGCCAGCCCGGACAGCGTGCTGCTGGTATTCGTGTTCTTCCACCTGGAGTGCGGCGAACAGACACGTGCCAACGCACATGTCGAACAGTTGCGCCAGCGGCTGGCCGCACGCGCCCGTCCAACTGTCTGGCATCGCCAATGGCTGGCGCCATTTCTGCAGCAGTGGGAGCACGGGGCAGGCACTGCGCCCATGCCACCGCTGCTGCACCCGCTGCTGCTCGATCACCTGCGCGCAAACGATGGCGCCTGATTGCCCCACCACGCCGCCGATACGCGGCTGGCGCGACTCAGGCGTGTGTACGGAGGCCTTGCTTGCGACATCTTGCTGCCGCAAGCCGCGGCGCCGCGCAGGCAACGCGGTGCCGCATTCCAAGGCCTTGTCCGCCTGCAATGCCGGCAGCGCACAGGCATCGCGCACAGCCCCTCAATAGCGTAGCGCCTCCGCTGTGGGTGCCACCGGCGCAAACCGCGCCTTGCTGAAGTCATGCAGCAGCCGAGCCGCCTGCTCACCCTGCTCGGAATAGCGCCGGAAATTGCTTTTGCACAATCGATACAGGCAGCCGCCCCGCGCGAACACCAGGTCGCCGCCATCCCAGTCGGCCCAGTCGGTGCCGGGCAGGTCCACCAGCACGGCGCCGTCGCGATCCAGCACGCGATGATCCAGCGCATACCACGCATCGTTCTGGCGCCCCACGGCATGCAACAGCGATTGCAGCCGACGCCCGCCACTGCCGTCCTTCTCCCACACGCGTGGGCGCGTGAAGCCGTAGAGCACGCCGCTTCGCAAACCGCCACGTTCGCCCTCACCGCCGTCGAGCGTTCGCCAGCCAGCGCGCTGCCGCAGCATGCTGTCGATCGGCTCGTCTTCGCCACCGCCGGACCATTGCCCGAACGGCCGCACCGTCATCCCGTGCTTCAGACCGAAGCCGGTCGGCAGCGGAAATGGCTCGCGGCCTGCCTGCGGGCGATGATTCAACAGCAAGGTCTGCTCGTCCTCAAACGCACCACCGCCACCCCACGCATCCCCCTTGGGCCAGAGCGCCAGCGCGGTGAAGAACGGTGGGCGCGACAGCGCTGTCCAGGTTCCGAAATCGCCCTTGTGCTTGGCCGCGAAATACACCAACAGGCGGCCCGACGGCGACAGGTCGCAACGCCGCTCGTAGATGCGGCCCTTGAACCACTGCCCGTGCTCGAACGTGTCCGTGCGCAAGTCCCAGCGGATCAGCTGTACCTGCTTGCTGGGCCCACGCCGGAAGATCACCCCGGTGCGTGCGTCCCGCGCCAGCAGGACATACAGCCGTGTGGCTGGGGTGAACCTGTCTTCCATCTGCGATGTCGATTGCATCTGCATCCTCCGTGGATTGACGCTGCTCCCGCACCGATGCAGTCCAGCCACATCTGGCTGCAGGCAGCACGTATCGCAGCCGCCGCACGGTGTCGTGCCGATTATCGAGCCCAGGCAACAGAGCGCAAGGTCTGCGCTGCAGGCATTCCAGCGTCGCGCCCTGGTGTGTCGCGTACACGTTGCCTGCCGCCGGGCACCGATTGCCTCGCGGGTTATCCTTTGCCCCGCACGCAGCTGTCTCTTACGCCTTCTGCGAGGAACCGCACCTGAGCAAGGTCACCCGTCGTCAGTTTCTCGAAGCCGGCCTCGTCGCCCTGGCGACAGCGGGCGTGCTCGGCGCCTGCACCACGCAGGACAGCGCCCTGCAGACGCGCTGGACGCACTGGCAGGCGAAATGGCGCTGGATGGAAGCCATCGCCCGCAAGCGCCGTTGGCAGGTGACGCCGCTACGGATCGCCCCGCCTGCGACAGAACGCCAGCTGCTATCGCTCGAACGCCGTCACCGCCTGCCGATCCCCGCCCAACTGCGTCGCGTCCTGCGCGAGCTGTCGGCGGAGGTGAGCTTCGGCTGGTACGTGCCCTCGCATCTGCGCGCGATGGAACAGCAAGACCTGCCGTCGATGAGCTGCAATCGCGACACGGTGTGGAGCCTGACGCACATCGATACGATGGCCCTGCCCGTCTTCCTGGACTGGAAGCAGGAGCTGGCCACGCGCGATCTGTCCGAGGCACCCAACAGTCCTGCACTGTGGGAACACCAGTTCGCTTTCTACAACCTCATCAACGGCGACTGGCTGACCATCGACACCACGCATGCGGATCCGGCCAGGCAACCGGTACGCTATTTCTCGCACGAACTGGAGATGCTGCACGGCCTGGCGCTGGCGCCGGACTTCTTCAGCTTCATCAGCCAGATGTCGGCGCTAGGCATGGCCGGCACCGAATGGGCCTCGTGGATGCGCTTCGGCAACGGCCAGAAAGACGACACCTTCTACCTGGATGCCGGCAACCAGGGCTCAAAGGCGTGGCTGGCCTGGCTGCAACGCGACCCGGCGCAACCCGACCCCGATACGCCGCCGCTGCCGATCGTGGAGCGCAGCGCTGCCGATCGCGCATTGCTGGACGCCGCACGCGCCAATTCACTCGTCGGCGTCGAGGCCGCATTGCTGGCAGGCGCCGTCCCCGACTGCACGCCGGACAACGACTGGCTGATGGAACACACCGCATCCGACCAGGAGTTTTCCACCGCCATCCATTACGCCACCCGGCACGACAACACGGCGATGATCGAGCGCCTGCTCAAGGCCGGCGCAACGCTCAATACACGGCTGCTGCCGCTCAATACCGCGGTCAAACACGGCACGCTAGCCACCGTGCGCTGGCTCATCGCGCACGGCGCACGCGTCAACGGCTGGGCCAATCAGCGCTACTGGCCGCTGCACGACCTGGTGGTCACCCGCGGGCCGATCGCCGCAATGACGCGCGCGCACTACCGCCAGCACCTGATCGACAGCATCAGCATCGGCAGCCTCGACTCACTGGATGGCATGATCGCCCAAGCCAAGGACGCACAGACCCGCGCGCGCTATCGCGCCGCCAAGCGCGCCCTGCAGCAGGCCAGCGAGGAGGCGGTGAAAGACGTCGACAGCAAGCTGCGCAACCACCTCAGCCTGCAGGACTATCTGGACATGCTGGAAGCGCTGCTGGACGCCGGCGCCGACCCGGACGCACGCTGGGACAACGGCACCACCATGCTCGGCTGGGGCGGCGTGGCCACCGCAAGCGTGCTGCTGGCACACGGCGCCGATCCCAACGCACGCGACATCCACGGCACCACGCCGCTGCACACCGCCAGCACCGGCGAAAAGGTGCGCGTGCTGGTCGCCGGCGGCGCCGACATCAACGCGCAGGCCATCGCACAGAACACCGACGACTCGCAGCACTACACACCGCTGCAGTCGGCGCTGCTCTCCCACACGCTCGATGGCGACAGCCCCATCACCGCGCTGCTGGAACTGGGCGCAGACGCCACCCGCACCGACGCCGATGGCCGTTCGTCGCTGGCCTATTGCTTCCAGCCGGACCTGGTGCGCCTGATCATGAGCAAGGGGCTGGACCCGCTGGCCCTGCAACCGGGCCAGCAAACCCTGCTGCATACCTCACCGCCCGTCACTGGCTCCCGCGCCACACGTTCCCGAAGGAAGTGGCCTTTCTCGATTTTCTGCTGAGCCTGGGGATCGACATCAACGCGCGCGACGCCAGGGGCCGCACCCTGCTGCACTACGCCGCCGAACAGGAAAGCAACGATGAGAGCGCGCCCAACTACGCCCTCGTCCTGGCCCGGGGTGCCGACAAAACCATCAAGGACAACGATGGCAAGCGCGCCGTCGACCTGTTTGCCGCCTCGTTGCAGACGGTGCGGGCGGCATTGCGGTGAGCGTCATGCGCTGACCATTACCGGAGCCAGACATCACGCATCAGCATGCGCGCGCCGGCCTTCCCTTGATGACTCAGCCGTCGAAGGCAGCACGTCGGCAGTACCTACCACCAACCTCCCACTGGGCCGCCTAGCGTCCAGGCGCAGATGCTTGTTGTGTCGCCTGCGATTGCGCTTGGTCGTAGGCCTGGACGGCATTGTGCTGATCGGCGGTGTAAACACTCTGCCGCATATCAGGTGCCGGAGTGTTCGCGTCTACCTGCGCACGAAATCCTGGCGTCTTGCCAGACACGAAGATGTGGTCGTCACGTAGGACGGCGCCTGCGAGCTGGTCGACCCGTTCCACACCCGCCTGCTTTGCGGCAATCATGACCTCGGCCACCTTGGTGTCGGACACCGATGCAGGCAGCTGCCCACGCAGCGTATTGAAATACGCACGATCCGGATGCGTGTCTGGGAACCTGTCATGCGCCTGGTCCTGCAGGCGCGATACATCCTTGTTGATCCGGTCAACATCGCCGCTGGTCACAAGATCACGCTGAGGATCTCCCTGGGGCCGCGCCAGGCGTGGATCGTCGGGAAATAGCTGCCTGAGCCGCGGGTCGTTCAAACCGGTCGCCAGATCGCCCTGGCGCAGCGCAGCGTAGGCCTGTCGCGCCAGCTCATCCTGCCCGGAGGTCTGATCGCCAAGCCGGCGACCGGCTTCGTTGTTCCATAGATCCATGCGATGTTCGTAGGGATCATTTGGATGGGCTGGCCCAATCTCGGCATCATCCCCGAACCTGCGTGCGATCCATTGCTGACCTAACGCAAGCTGGGTGACACGGCCGCTGGTATACGCATGCCGAAAGGCATCGAGCTCGTCGTTGTGCCCCTGCGATTGGAAGGTGCCATCGGGACGCTTTGCCAAGGTGATGCCGCTCAGATGTTCGTAGTGCCGATAGGCTTCCTGCTCAATCTCACGCTTGGCACCCTTTGGATCAGTGACATCAACCATGGCCTAGCCTCCCTGCGCTGCCTTCTGAAACTCGATAGGCCCTTGATAGCCCGGATACTTCTTCTTGATCAGGATGCGATCGGATGGCGTGACACAGCTGTCCTCCAGTGAATTGGCAACATGTGCCTCATCCACGAAGAACTCTTCATAGGGCAACGGCAGCACAGATGTCTCTCCGTCGCGATCGAACTTCAGCAACAGGCTGTCATCGCGCTCGAAGCACAGCGTCTTCCAAGGGAAATCGGTCAGCTTGCCGGCTTCAACCACCGCCGAGTCCTTGCCGGCCAGCAGCGTCACAACATGCTCGGAAAACTGTTCCTTTGAAATCGGTGGCTCATTCATGGCGCATCCTGCAAAGGTGGCAACAACCACTGCGGCCGATGCCGAAAAGTAATGAGGGAAGATAGCGAATGGCATACAGCGCGGCCCCTTCCAGCGGTAAAGCGATGTTTTACCAGAAGCACAAAGCACACGCATCCTTGCAGGAATAGCGACGCCCCCTTCTAGCGAATTCCGGCCCACGCCTGCCAAGAAATTCCTGGAGATTTCGATCAGACAATTACATTGGATTTGAGTAGTCGCCCATCTGATTACAGCTCTGTAAAGGTGGATCAACGACACAATAGACAAGTCAGTTGCACTCAGTGACAGCAATACCGACGACATGGAATATCTCAGCGCGCTATTGATGGTCCTGTCTGAGTAACAGCTTGCTGCGACTGCTCCAGCGCCTGCTGCTGTTCACGCGCCTGGGCCTGAGTCTGGTTGATTGCCTGCAGGCGATCGAACGACTGGTTCTCTGGTGCCTGCACGGCGTCCACCGTCGGCATGTGTGCGCGCTGGTGTGCCGGGTCGTTGAGGGCGCCCTGGACGACAAAGACCTTCTCGCCACCGGCCAGCTGACCTGTTGGGTTGTTGAGCACTACATGATCCACCCGCGACAACCCTTCCTCTTTTGCCAGCGCAAGCAGGCTGGCAGTCATGCGCTGGCTTGCCCCGTCCCACTCTTTGCCGTGCTGGGCATCGAGCTGCATCACACCACTTTTGATCTGCTGGTACAGCGTGTGGTCCGCATGGCCTGGCTGTGAGGGCAACAACGGGGTCTTCGGTGGTGTCAAGGGTGATTCAGTGCCAAGTCCACCCTGCTTCACATCAGAAGAAGCGATATCACTAACGGCTCCGGGCTCCGGCCGCCCTTGTTTAAGCTTCCAGGGGACAATGTGTTTGTCGTAGTAATCGCCATAATATTGCTCGTATGTCTTACTTGGCCCAACCGAAGGTTGTTCCGTCTTGAATATCTGGGCGATCTGATTCAACGCCGCATTGCGAGTGATGTGGCCTGCCATTTGTTGATCGGCAATTGCTTCGTACTGCTGCGGCCTATTTCCGCTACCAGCGATACCAATATCTGGCCCTTGATTATTCAAAATCTCACGCCGAACCAGTGCGTTACTGAGCGTTGCTGCAGCTTCGCCGCGGAGCATGTTACTCACATAAGCTTGTTTGGACGAATAATCAGGAGGCTCGGCGAACCGATGATGACCAATCTCATGCGAGAGCGATGCGGCGAGTCGCCCGCCCTTGCCGATCGCATTCTGGTCAATCACGATCTCCTTGTCAGGCACTATGTAAGTGCCGCCGCCTGCATTACCCCACACAACGCCTATGCCATCACGCTTGAGCTGAGATAAGCCTGCTTGTAGCGTAGGTGACTGAGCAAGAAACGGAGTAAGTGCGGGGTCTTTCAGCGGTGAGGTGGGCGGTGCGCCGGCAGATGATGCACCCACCTGCTTAGGTTGCGGAATTTTTGATTCTTCATTGCCTTCCATCGCATTTCCTTTGCTTGAGCAACTAAGCCTTTAGTCACATTTTATTGATCGAGATATAACTTAGGTGCGCCTGGTCTTCAGTCAGACCAAAAGTGACTTTTGTACGGTCAACCGTCATCACCCAATATGCTCTCGAATCGGGTGCATCCGGACGTGGTGGATAGGGCATAGCATCTGCCCAGGGGGCATGCACAAAGGTTGGACCAGGTGGAGAAAAATCGATCAACAACTTTCCACGCGATGGATCATCTGTTGCATTACTGAATTCAACGCGCTGCAATTTCTCACCTGCCAGTACACCACTCTCGCTGACACGCAACTCTCTTTCCTCGTCTAACTGGGGTGGTCCGAGTTGAGTGTGAAGTTGAGCACTGATGGCAGCGCTATCTTGGAAGTCAGTTGCGATCAAACGATCTACATCTTGCTTGAGGCGTTCCGTCACGTCTTTGCTCCTGGTTTCAACGGAGGGCTTTGCAGCCGCTACGGCCGATTGATCGCGTGGAGTGCCGGGGGCACATCCCGCATGAAAGGTGCATAGTGCCAGCAGTACAATTGGTAACAACGTTACCTGAGGGAAGGCATTACGTCCTTGGTTAACTTGCCGGCCATGGGATTTCCCAAGGTGAAGGGCCATCTCTCTGATCCTGCGCTAAGAGTGTCGCTGAAATTTAACACGTCAATGACCTCAAATCAGGCGGCGGCAGCAAGTACTTCACGTGGTTCTGCGTTCGCAAGATCGGCTAGCGGCCGACGGATTCAGCTCAATGCGGCGGGCGGCGCTCACCGACGCGCCCTAAGTTGCTTTGCAGGCACCTCCACCGGCGGCAACACCTCCATCAGCAGCTGCCCTTCGCTGGCGGTGATGCGCAGCTTGGTGCCGATGGCAAAGCCCAGTTGTTCCAGCCATAGGCCGCTGAGGCGGACGTGGGGTACGTGCTGGTCGCCGGCATGGTCGTGGGCGCCGGGGTAATGGGTGTAGCTAACGGTGCATTGGCGTGGGCGGCGGGCGCGGCGGGGTGCGCGTAGCGTGCCGGGACCTTGCGGGGAGGCGTCCGGGTCGGGCGGCAGCATCGGCGGCAGCTTGGTGCGGTCGGGTTCCACCACAACCCACTGCACCCGTTTGGGCGGTGCGGGGCGCGTACGCGTGCGGGTGGGCCGTGCGCTGGCAGATGCCGTGGGTGGGCGGCGGCGTGTCATGGCGCCTCCGGGTGATGGTTGGTAGATGCGGCGACGCGCTGCTGCAGCGCCACGGCACCGCATGCGAGCCGGCGGCGTGAGATACGCGACAACACACCGAGCTGGCGACTCAGATGCGCGGAATGGTTGCTCACCTGCTCAACAGCTGCGCGTGCGACGAGCCGGCGCAGCACATCGCCCACATCCCACCGCAGGCGGTGAGCGGAGGTTGGCAACAGATCAACCGGCACAGATGCCGGCATGGATGGTGCGGTAGACATGGCAACGCCCTCCTGGAACAACCCAAGAACCGCCGCCAACGGCGACGGGATGTCGGGAGGTTCGAAACCGCACACAGCCGGCGGGCGTATTCCCCTTGCGGGTGTTGTATTAGCCGCCCTCCCGACGCAGGCATCGCGTCGGCTTGTACCTGCAGGATGCAGGCACAAAAAACCCACCGGTTTGACGGAGGTGGGTACCGCTGTGTGAGGAGTTTCGACGCTCCTTGCTGGAGAGCTTGCATCTGGCAAAGAAAGCTTGTCAACCACTAAAACAAGCGGCCAAGAAAGAAGCTTTGAACCGGCTCCACATCTTCGAGCATCAACTTGCTAACCTGGTGCGCAGCGAGGATGACCATGACCCATGCCGTTTTCACTGCGTCCGAGAGTTCTGCATATGACGACAGGATTGAGGAGCGCTATCACTTCCCTTCAATCTACCTTCGCGCGGTCAGTGCAGCGCTTGGCGATCTGATCATTTACTACGAACCGAGGCGGACCTCTGGCCCTCACAGCGCGACTGGACGCAGCGCGTATTTTGCTTGCGCACGGCTGCTCTCAGTCGATCCAGACCCGATGCACCAAGATTGCTTCTATGCGCGACTGGGGGAGTTCATAGAATTTGATCGTGCAGTTCCATTCTCTCAGAACGGCCACTACTACGAGTCGATGCTGAAGAAGGAAGATGGGTCAACAAACAAGGGGGCATTCGGCAGGTCAGTACGCGGCATCAGCCCCGAAGAGTTCGATGCAATCATCAGGCAAGGCATGTCCGCCCCGATCGAATCGTGGGAGCGTCAAGACTCTGCTATCGACTCCGTAGGGCTCCGGATCAGTGAGCACGGAGCCCCTATCTATGCAGAGAGAAGCGTTGTTCAACGCCTGACAAACAGAACATTCCGAGATGTGGCCTTTCGCAGACATGTCAGAACTGCCTACGAGAACACTTGCTCGGTCACTGGCCTGAGGCTAATCAACGGGGGCGGCAGGCCAGAAGTACAGGCTGCACACATTCGCCCCGTGGAAGCGAATGGCCCAGACACGGTGCGTAACGGCATCGCGCTCACAGGAACTGCCCACTGGCTCTTCGACCGTGGTTTGATTTCCATCTCTCCAACTTACGACATTCTCGTATCGCCACAAGGAGTGCCTGATGAACTCGACAGGCTGATCGTTAGGGATCGTCGCCTCATCCTCCCTAAGGATTTAGCACTGCGGCCACACCAAGCTTACCTGGAGTGGCACAGGAAAAATCGCTTCGAAATCTAGGGGTCTACGATAGACCGTATTCCCTGCAGTCGACGGAAATCGATAGATATTGGCCGAAATTTCTAACCCCCAATTTCCAGCCACTCTGCAGCTCGACCGGCATCTTTCAGTTGATCTCCGTTGATCAAACAGGTAATTGCGCCGATGGCAGCCAATGCAACGTAGACCCAAGCTACGACTGCAAACTGCTGAGCCAATTTTCCAGTAACAATCCAATAGGCCAGAAAAAGCCCTGGGCAGCCCAGCAAGAAATACCCCACATTTAGCATCAGCACCTTGCGCTTTCGAGTGATCGCACTGATGTTCTTTGGATTACGCCAATGTACTTGCGATGTCGCCACGTCGAACGTAAAAAGGCTCCATCCGTCCGAGACGTCAAGTAGTGCTCTACCAGGATTCTGACTAATCATCAGCTTACGAATCAAAATTGTAGGCAGATATTCCCCGAACAGATGACGAACACTTACACATAGCCATAGGTCGCTGCGTCCCTCTATATCTCTGAACGCATCGAGAAAATCTTTTCGGTCTGCGCTCCGCGATCGGTGCAGACTGAACCCACCCTTCACAAGAACGCTTCCTAGCACAATGATTATCATCGGAACGGCTAACGATAGACCACCGGCCTGTATTAGTTGCTTGATTACTGCATCCATTTCCTCAAAACCCCTATCAAGGATCCAGCTGTATCACCCCATCACGAAGAAGCCCGTCAGCACTTTACGCTACACAGTCATCTAAGCGCTCGCAACAAGAAGTCCCGTCACACATCCTAAAACCCTACTTGGCAGGCGGGCGCTTAATTCTCTCGTATATATCCATTGATTCAACATCAATAAGATCCAAATTTTTCACCTTAAAATCTACGTAGAGACCACTCTCATCCCTCCCCTTTGTTACCAATGGAACACCGTACACAAAGACTACACAGGGTTCACCGCTTGACGAGAATCGCATCAGACGCTTCGCGTGCAACTTTTTCATCTCTGAAGCCTGCAAATCACTCCTCCAAATCATTAGCGAAGGACGAACCTTTCGTGGCAATTTAGTCCCAGGCAGAACGGACTCAATTGCATCACGAAATCTAATTCTAAACCCCTTCTCTTCTTCCGCTATAGAAGCGGTCCCCCAATAAACGCGGTCCTTTCCACTAAGCTGGGGACGCTTAGAAAAAATACACTCGAACATCTCCTTGTAGGTGATAGCTTGATTAGCACCGACCCGGATCGTCTGGTCTGCGTCTACTCCGGCGGTCCTTGCTTTAATCCATCGTGAGACAAGCGCTGCCACTGAGTAGAAATCTGTACGTCTGCTGCGAAGTCCACCACTTCCGCCCCCAACACCATGACCTCGTAGTCCCCCGGTTCCACCAGGAATTGCAGCTTGGGCTTTAAAGTGATCTGCAGGACGACTCACGAGAAATCGGTCCGGTGCCGGCGAACCCGCGTCCGCTTTTCGTCCCTTCCCAACTCCCGACCCCAAAATTTTTTCGACATCGTCCTCAAATGGGCAGCCAGCTGTGTGAGTATCGTGGCCACGCTGGACACGATAGTGCGGCTGTTGTTTGAGTTCCAGCTCAGGCGTGTCTAAATTCGCGCAGGTGTAGCGTGCTGGACAGGCCTCGCCTGGGCAGCAGAATGCTCGCTTATCAGTGATGATATCCGCCCAATAGAGCTCGTAAGCCCGTTCCGCGTTGATGATGTCGTTAAATTCTTCGCTGTAAGCTAATTCCGTTCTCATCTGATTCTCTTCGCGCGTATCGCATGCCATAGCGGCATATGCCCCTCCAACTTAAGAATAAAAATAGCATTTAATTTAAATACATGATCAAAATCTCACTTTAGCGAGCCAAAGAGTAATTAACGTGCCATACACGGCTGGGCGTTAGCGGAGTTAGATTCACCTCTCAAGCAAATTTCAGGCGACTGACTCAAATATTTGGATGGCCTCCCACTATCATCACCACCAGCTGGCTGCACGCGTTGTGATATGGCCAGACTCACACGCATCGACCTTCCCGGCATCCCGCAGCACATCGTGCAGCGCGGGAACAACCGCTTGCCCTGCTTTCTGGATGATGGCGATCGATTGCGCTATCTACACCTGATACATGAGGCCCTGCACGCCACAGGCCGTCAGCTGCATGCTTTCGTATTGATGGACAACCATGTGCACTTGCTAGTCGCGCAACCTGATGCGGGACGGATCGGGCAACTGATACAGAGGCTTGGGCGAAACTACGTAGCATTGTTCAATGGCTGCCACGGCCGCACTGGTACGCTATGGGAAGGGCGGCACAAAGCGTGTCTTGTGGACAGTGCGGACTACGTCCTTCGCTGCTATCGCTACATTGAGCTTAATCCGGTGCGTGCTCGCCTGACCGACAACCCAGCGGCGTACCGCTGGTCCAGTTGCCCAGCCAACCTGGGCCAGCGCAGCCACTCCGCGCTGACACCACATCCCTGTCGGCTTGCGCTTGGCAATGACCCGCTCAAGCGATCCAACGCCCACCGCGTCCTGCTCGATGAAACCCTGCCCGACGAACTGCTCGCCAGCATCCGCCTTCATCTACGGCAGCAGCGAGGCCTGGGCCACGACGCCTTCCGCGCAATGGTCGAAGTCGAGACCCACCGCTTTGCCGGCGTCAGGCCCGCTCATCGGCAGCGCAAATCAAGCCCCATCTACTGATAGGTTAACCTGACCCCGTTAATATTAAAGTTTTTGCACTTACTCGACCTGACCCCGTTTTTAGGCCACGCAGACCGAACACCGGCGACTGGTAAGTTAACCTGACCTCATTATTTGGAATGATGGATCGAACTCTAATTCGTTCAGTGGACGCCACTACCAAATGCCTGTAACGCATCGTTTGTACGTGAAGTGCGCGCGAGTCGCATCAACGCGAACAATCCAAAAACACTGCCCACCGTACTCATCTGAATCAACCAGGAAATGATCCACTCCAACCCCGACCTTTTCATCTCGGCTGATATGCCGGGACAGAAGCGGGTTCAATTCGATCGCATCGGCATCTGACACACGCTCGCCCCGACGATAAGAATTAAGCATTACACGGTAGAACTCCAGAGCGTCCTTTTGGCGAGAAAATTCGCGCTCACCGATTTTAACAGATTTAGCTGGCATATAGCCCCCGGTTATTCAGAGATACCAATCGACCACAGGTCTTAGCTTTTGGCTTATTTCCGAAACACTCTTCTTGAATACAATCTCCTCCTCGCTTATTCGAAGAAGATGCGGAATCAACTCTTCTATTTGGTCAGGCAGAAATCCATATCGCATCAAAAGAACATTGATTTGATCATTAGTCCCAAATCTAAGGAGCTCAATAAATTTGTTGGCACGCTCATCTTTAGTTTGCTTGTAGTGGATTCGCGCCGCAGCAGCAAACACGTCAAACAAGCTAAAGGATATGACCTTATCGAGATAATCATACGTATCGAACATTACAACGTCATAGCTGACGCGCACCTTGGGCGTATTCTCACGGTAAAGCGAGAACCTCTTCTTTAATGTCGAATCGGGCAGAGTGGTCGCGGGCTGTGAAAAATCTGCGTAAACCTTATCTCTTTCATCGCGGCGAGATATCGAGCTGTAGCGCATGCCGACTATCTCTCTAAAAGTTCTACCGGAGAAAGACTGGATTAATATGAATATTGCCTCTTTGAAAACAGCGCCCTCCCCGTCGAATAGCGCTCTTCCCATGTAGGCTTCATAAATTAGCCTCAGACTAGCCTCTAACTGTACCCGCTCCATTCGTCTCTCACTCCCCCTCAGTGCCTGCTTGACGGGTGTCCCTTCCGGATATAGGAGATCGAGAACGGCATTCATCGCTTCAATGGATGGACTTGCTTGGAGACGCAACGCCCGACTATTTGGAATATGCAGGTCGTCATCGAACTCAGAATCTCTTATGGCCTCAACAACCTCCATATCTTGGCCCGCCCCTTCTCCATCCATAGAGTCAATGACAGACTCGTCGGACAGTCTATACTCGTCCCGTAGTCGCTCTATAAGAAGCTTGGGACTTTTGGTATAAACATAGCCAAAATCGAATTTCTCAGACGCGGATAGCCGACCTGCGCGTCCGATGAGGTTCTTAAAAGCCAGTGACCGCTTGGCGTCATCTTCGGCGCGGATCGACATGCTACTTAACCATACGACGTCGAACGGCATATTAACGCCTTGAGCAAGCGTGCTCGTCGCAAAGCAAATTCTACAATGCCCTAGCCTGATGTAATCCTCAAGCATGAATCTAACTTCAAGAGGAACGGAGCCGTGATGAATCACCACTCCTTTACGCAAAAGCTCGATCATCTTTGATCTATGATTAACTTGATCAGCCCCAACAAGCTTGCTTATCTCATCAATTATCGACAGCGCCTTTGCATCGGAAATCAACGACAGAGAGCTGACGTAGCCCTCAAATTCACCCATAAACTTGCCGTCATAAATCGACTGTTTACTTACATAGGCTAGTATTGATTTACCTGAGCGAAGAACAAATTCTGAAAACTTCCCCTGGAACTCAACACACGAAGACAGCAACTCACCACGACTGGCGAATGGGCTGAAATAGTAATCCTTTCCGTTGAAGTGTCTCTGTATGAATATTTTTCCAACGGCACCCTGCTCATACGATCTAGAGAAAGCGCTCTTTCCGTCAAAACCATGCTTCTTGAATTGCGCATCAGGATTCGCCACGAAAGGATGAGCGAATATGAGCTTTGCGCGAGGAAAGCCCTTTGACACTCGCCTGACAAGGTGATCAAAAACGACACCCCTCATCCCCTCTTCAGATACTTGAGCTTCGTCAAAGAAGAAGACTCTAATATCCAGATCCAGTGATCTGTCGAATATCTCTCGCGCTCGCTCCGGAGTTAGCACGAGTATTTTTCTTGGCCCCCTCGACTTAAATACAGCATCAACGAAGGGCATTACCATCACTCCCTTTTCCCCGAAGAAATACTGTCGAAGCGCCCCCACGTACTCTGCAATTAGCGCCCGAGAAGGGACGACTATCACCGCGTCACCCTCCCCTTTAGAGATAAAGTCCCTAATTGAGTAAGATTTACCAGCACTCGTCGGTGCCGAGATAGAGACCAGTTCATGATCTTCAATAGCAGATACCAGGCTCGCCTGGACTGGCGTCAGGATATGGTCATTATCCACTCTATTCGCCTCACCCATTCTCGAAATTAGAAATGAATAAAGGCTTTCAGGCTCATCTAGTTTATAGAATAGCCCCATAGACGCGATTATATCCTGCTCAAAGACCTCAAAATCTCTCGCGTGAAATTCTCTATAGAGGCTAATTGCCTCCAATTTCTCCTGGGAGTCAGGCCCGTTCCTATGAAAATCCTCCAAAATTCTAGAGAGCGTCTGCAGCGGATTGGGGTCATTCATGACAACGTCAGGCGTCATTAGAAACTCCAACCAGAAAAATTTGCTTGAGGCCAAATTTCTTGGAGAGATCTATGGCTGAAGAAAGAGCATTATTCATAATAGCCGCATGATTCTTCCCGTTAATCGAGAAGGCTGCAACCACTCCAAATTCGTCATTTGCCAACAGCTCCGAGGGCCCTGGGCAGATGCTAGATAGATGCACGTAATCTCTGTGATGCTTGTCAGCCTCAATGAAGTTTGACACCTGGGAAATAGCCAGACCATGAGGGGATCCATTTCCAGAGTACTTTGCTTCCCCGAAGTTCAGCATTCCATTTCCACATATGGTGTGGAAGTCGAAGCCCTCGTTCTGCTTCCGCTGGGGCTTCCAGAGCTCCGCCAACGGGACCTCTGCGTGCCCGAGAAGCGACTTAAGTGCTCGAGCAGAGCCCATCGACACCATAAGCTCGCCAAATTCTTCCGCTACCGGAGATCCCGGCACCGACCTGAAGATCTCGCAAAGAATCCCTGAAGTTTCTTCAACTGTTTTTTTGTAGGCACGCTGAGTGCCCTTATCGAGAGCGGCCATCCAAGATGTGTCGACCACCGTTTCTGCCAATTTCGCGGAAAGCTTGGAAAGGTCCTTTACAGAAACCTTGCAGGATACGATGGAAAGCGCAGTATCCCCGAGCATAGGAGAGTGCTCGCACCCCCAATCAACATCTGTGCAGCCAGTTCCAGTGGACATCCATTCCCCCGTAAGCAATGCATTTGTACAACTTACCAAATATCGGACAGGCAGTGACCTTCTTTAGTTGTATACGCAAGCCAACGGGTCCAGTCAAAAAAAAGCGGCCATAAAGGCCGCTTCTTTCTCACCGGATAGCTGTGACTCAAACCCCAACAGGATTCGCCTTCTCAGGATCAATCTTGTACTGCTTGATCGCCCTGGCCACATCCTTGCCCGTCATCTTCCCGTCCTTCGCCAGCGCGGCAATCGCCGCGTGTGCGATGTAGTAACGGTCCACTTCGAAGAACCGGCGCAGGTTGGCACGCGTATCCGAACGACCGAACCCATCCGTGCCGAGGACGGTGTAGGTCATCGGGACGAAGGCACGGATCTGGTCGGCGAAGGCGCGCACGTAGTCGGTTGCGGCGATGGCCGGGCCCTGGCGGCCTTCCAGCAGCTGGGTGACGTAGGGCTTGCGCTGTTCGGCCTCCGGGTGCAGGCGGTTCCAGCGTTCCACGGCGTAGCCGTCGCGGCGCACTTCGTTGAGGCTGGGGCAGGACCAGATGTCGGCGGTGACGCCGAAGTCCTTGTCCAGCAGCTCGGCCGCAGCAATGGCCTCGCGCAGGATGGTGCCGCTACCCAGCAGCTGCACGCGCAGCTCGCCCTTCTTGGGCTTGCCGGCGTCCTTGAGCAGGTACATGCCCTTGATGATGCCCTCGGCTGCGCCGTCCGGCATGCCGGGGTGGGCGTAGTTCTCGTTCATCAGGGTGATGTAGTAGTACTCGTCGATCTGGTCTTCCATCATCGCCTTCATGCCGTGCTGCATGATGACGGTGACTTCGAAGCCGAAGGTCGGGTCGTAGCTACGCACGTTCGGGATGGAGCCGGCAATGACCTGGCTGAAGCCGTCTTCGTGCTGCAGGCCTTCGCCATTGAGCGTGGTGCGGCCGGCGGTGCCGCCGAGCAGGAAGCCCCGCGTGCGCATGTCCGCTGCCTGCCAGGCGATGTCGCCCACGCGCTGGAAGCCGAACATGGAGTAGTAGATGTAGAACGGCAGCATCGGCACGTCGGACACCGAGTAGCTGGTGCCGGCGGCCATCCACGAGGCGATGGCGCCCGGCTCGCTGATGCCCTGCTGCAGCACCTGGCCGGTCTGGTCTTCTCGGTAGTACATCAGCTGGTCGGCATCGACCGGCTTGTACTTCTGGCCGAACGGGGCATAGATGCCGATCTGGCGGAACATGCCTTCCATACCGAAGGTGCGCGCCTCATCGGCCACGATCGGCACGATGCGCGGGCCCAGCTCCTTGTCGCGCAGCGCAATGTTGAGGCTCTGCACGAAGGACATGGTGGTGGAATAGCTGCGCTCGCCGCTGTCCTTGAGCAGGCGCTCGAACTTGTCGAGCGTGGGCGCCACGAACGACTTGCTGGCCTTGGGACGGCGCGACGGCAGGAAGCCGCCCAGCACGTTGCGGCGCTCCTTCAGGTACTGCACTTCCGGGGAATCTACGCCAGGGTGGTAGAACGGCACCTGGCCGTCTTCCAGCTGGGCGTCGGTCACCGGAATGTTGAAGCGGTCGCGGAAGTGCTTGACCGCCGCGTCGTCCAGCTTCTTGGTCTGGTGGGTGGGGTTGAGCGCCTCACCGGCCGAGCCCATGCCGTAGCCCTTGACCGTCTTGGCCAGGATCACGGTGGGCATGCCCTTGGTGTTCACGGCCTGGTGGTAGGCAGCGTACACCTTGTGCGGATCGTGGCCGCCACGGTTCAGGCGCCAGATGTCGTCGTCGGACAGGCCGGCGACCATGGCCGCGGTCTCCGGGTACTTGCCGAAGAAGTTGGCGCGCGTGTAGGCGCCGCCGAAGGCCTTGCAGTTCTGGTATTCGCCGTCGACGGTTTCCATCATCAGCTTGCGCAGCACACCGTCGGTGTCCTTGGCCAGCAGCGCGTCCCAGTAGCCGCCCCAGAGCAGCTTGATGACGTTCCAGCCGCCGCCACGGAACACGCCTTCCAGCTCCTGGATAATCTTGCCGTTGCCGCGCACCGGGCCGTCCAGGCGCTGCAGGTTGCAGTTGACCACGAAGATCAGGTTGTCCAGGCCTTCGCGACCGGCCAGCGCGATGGCGCCGAGGGTTTCCGGCTCGTCGCTCTCGCCGTCGCCGATGAAGCACCACACCTTGCGGTCGGACTTCTCGATCAGGCCGCGGTTTTCCAGGTAGCGCATGAACTGCGCCTGGTAGATGGCGGCCAGCGGGCCCAGGCCCATCGACACGGTGGGGGTCTGCCAGAACTCGGGCATCAGCCACGGGTGCGGGTAGGAGGAGATGCCCTGGCCGTCCACTTCCATGCGGAAGTTGTCCAGCTGGGCTTCGCTGATACGGCCTTCCAGGAAGGCGCGGGCGTAGACGCCCGGGGCGCTATGGCCCTGGATGAACAGCAGATCGCCCGGGTGCTGGTCGCTGGGCGCGCGCCAGAAGTGGTTGAAGCCCACGTCGTACAGCGTGGCGCTGGAGGCGAACGAGGCGATGTGGCCGCCCAGGTCGCCCGGCTTGCGGTTGGCCCGCACGACGGTGGCCATGGCGTTCCAGCGGATGATCGAGCGGATCTTCCACTCCAGCGCGGAGTCGCCGGGATTCTTGGCCTCGTTGGCCGGTGCGATGGTGTTGACGTACTCGGTGGTGGGCGAGAACGGCAGGTAAGCGCCGGCGCGGCGGGTCTGTTCGACCATGCCTTCCAGCAGCTGATGGGCGCGCTCCGGGCCTTCGACGTCGATGACGGCCTTGATCGATTCGAGCCACTCCTGCGTCTCAAGCGGGTTCGGATCGTTGTGCAGCACTTCGTTCAACCAGTTCATTAGCGCTCCCGGGGGGACACACCCCGCGGGTGTGTCGACATCGTGAATTCGTGAACCCCCAAGTGTACCGCACGCACCTGTTGCCATTCCTCGCTACGGGTGCGTATGGAATGGGACGGTGTCGTGCGTGGGTGGGGTAACGATGCCGGCTGGGACGACGATCCGGTGCAGCGGGCGCTGCCGGTATACGACCAAAGGATAAGGGCCACCGGCCGGAAAGGACCGACACGCCCGCCCCGTAGGAGCGCACCCGGGCGCGAGAGGCGTTACCGGTGAAGCCCGGTCGCGCCCGGGTGCGCTCCTACGCCTGGGGGATGCGCCTGGCGCCCTGTAGGAGCGCACCTGGGCGCGAGGGGCGTTACCGGTGAAGCCCGTCGCGCCCGGGTGCGCTCCTACGGTGGGGGGGTGGTGGTCAGAACGCTTGTAGCGCTTCGGTCAGTTGGCCGTTGTTGTTGACTGCGCCCATGGTGTAGCCCTGCCAGCCGGGGTAGGCGTTGGGCTCCCAGTAGAAGATGCCGAGCACGCGCGATCCGATGGCGCTGCTGCGGCTGAGCAGGTTGGTGAGCATGGCGCGGGTGGTGGCGGCCTGCTGCCAGTCCATGCCGACCTCGGCCACGATCACGTCGCTGCCGTAGCGGGAGATCATGTCGCGCATGTTGGTGTCCAGGCGGTTGTTGTAGTCCTGCCAGCTGCCGACCGGCGGGTAATGCGACATGCCGATGACGTCCCACTTGCCGCCGGCCGAGCGCAGGTTGTCGAAGAACCAGCGAAAATTGGCGTTGTCGTAGCCGTTGGCCAGGTGCACGATGACCTTGGCGTTGGGATACACCGCCTTGGTGGCGTTGTAGCCGCTGTTGATGAACTGGCCCAGCGTGGCGAAGTTGGGCGTCTTGCCCTCGTTCCACAACATGCCGCTGTTGATCTCGTTGCCCACCTGCACCCAGCTGACGGTGATGCCGTTGTCCTTGAGGTATTTGAGGATGCCCTGGGTGTGGCTGTAGACATCGGTATTGAGCTGGGCGACGGAGTGGCCCGCCCAGGCGGCCGGCTTGGTTTGCTTGCCGGGGTCGGCCCAGCTGTCGCTGTAGTGGAAGTCGATCATGATCCGCATGCCCTGCGCGGCGGCGCGCTTGGCCTTGTCCAGGGTGTCGCGGCCATCGTTCCAGCCGCCGGACGGGTTGACCCACACGCGCAGGCGGATGGCGTTGCCGCCCACATCCTTGAACAGCTTGATGAAGTCGGTGGTGTTGCCGGCCGCATCGCGAAACACCTGCGGCGGGCTGGCCGCGGCCTGCTGGTTGAGCCAACTGACATCGGCGCCCTTGGCGATGCCCTGCGCGCCGGCGCCGGCGCTGAGGCCACCCAGCACCAGCACCAGCAGCAAACGGTGGTACCCCTTGCGAAAAACGTGCATGAACCCTCTCCCTTGATCGATGGATGTCGCGCCACATGGCGCCCTGCCTGATTCCCCCTGAATTCGCCGCGTGCCTGTGGTGATACGGCGCTGCCCGCAGCGGCCAGACACGCCGCGAAACGGTGGCGATTGCAGCACGGCGGCGCAATGCGGTCGCGCTCGCTATAGCTGCTGCATGGTTGCGGCATATCTCGCGGCGGCAAACGCCTTGCGCCAGCGAACTGGCGATATTTTCGCCAGCGCATTGTTGTGCGGGTGCAACAGAAAACCGGCGCGATAGTGCGCAGCGGGTCTGTTACTGGCGATCCGTCGCTGAGGTGACAGGCGTGGTCGACTGTAGGGCAGCACAAGCAGACCTGGGCTCGATGCGATGCGATGCGGCGACGTGCTGCCGACTTCCCGGTACCGGGGCGCGTTGCTGGAAGCACATACCATCGTCGTACGCACGCCGCTCACTGCTCACCGCTCACCGCGCGCAGCGGCAGCGGCTGCGGCTGCGCTGTGACTGCGGCTGCGTGGCTGTGGCTGTGGCTGTGGCTGTGGCTGTGGCTGACAGCTGATTCTGTAAGGACACCCCTGGCTCGATTACCGTCACCGGCGCTGCGCGGCAAGCTGCGATTCCAGTTCGACAGCAGCCCGACGGGTGAAGACCGCCCGCCTTCCAGCTGCCCTGCCCGCTCGGCGCACTCGACACGCTCGCGTCTATGGATCGGCAGCGACCGAAACGAAAAACGCCGGGCAAGCCGGCGTTTTTTCTGTGCACCACGCGATGGCAGCAGTTAGCGGATTGAAGCGCCGCCGCGTCAGCGCTGCGGGTCAGGCGCATCACCGTATCAAGCGCGACTCCCAACGCGTAGTGAGCGGCCGTCAAATGGTGCGGATGGCGCGCTCAGCACCGCAGTGCACGCGTGGTCCACGCCGATTCCGGACAACGGCTGCGCCCACCTGACGGCTGCGCAGCCGTTTTGTCGACAGCTCCGCGCCCATGCATGCATGAGCGCACTCAGCCCAGCGCGCGTGCGCCCTGCTGTTGTTGCTGGGTCTGGGTTTGCTGCTGCTCCAGCGCCACCGCTTGGCGTGCCGCATTGTCGGCCACGCGCTGGCTGCTCTGCTCCAGCGGGGTGTTCATGGCGGTCATGGTTTCCACGCTGACGCGCAGCTGCGCGGGGTCGTCTACGCGGCCCTGCACGGCGAAGGTGCGTGCGGCATCGGGGGTCATCATCACTGCGTCGATGCGCTGGCCACCGGCGGCATGCATTTCCGAGGCGAGCGAGCCGGACAACTGGGCGCTTTGCTGGTCGGGCGCGCACCCGGCACGTGCGTCCTGTGCGTGCACGCCACGCTGCGCGTCCTGGAACAGGGCGTTGCCCACATGCCCCGGTTGGTCGATACGCAGCGAGGTGTGCTCGTTGCCGTGCTCGTGTGCGTCGCGCTTGGCAGGCTCGCCTGGCGCGAGCGGGCCGCGGATGGCGTCGATGGCGTCCTGGCCGAGGCCGCGCGCGCTGCGCGTCAGGATGGTGGTGCCGGTGCGCAGCCCGTCCACATCGCTGCGGTATTCGTCGATCATGCGCGCGTTCTTTTCGGCAAGCGGACGCGCGTTGGGGTCGGTGAGCGCCGAATGTTCGCCCAGGAAGTTGCCCAGCTTGTGCGCGCCCAGCGAACCGCCGGCCGCCACCAGCGGGTAGTCGGGAATCAGGAAATTGGCCTTGCTGTTGCTGTAGCCGGCGCCGCTCAACGTGGCGATTTCATCTGGCTTGGCGTAGATGCGCACCTGCCCGAAATGCGGCGAGGCCGCGCTGACCGGGTCCGACGCCATCACGTGGTTGATCACGCTGTTGCCGCCTTCGGGAATGCGGTAACTCAGGCTGGCTGCACCGTAGGCGTTGAAGGTTTCGCCCTTGAGGTCGTAATGGTGCGCGGAAACCTGCGCAAGCGCACCGCCCAGGGAGTGGCCGGTGACGGTGACTTCGGGTTGGTGCCCGGTTCGCTTGCCGACGTCCTTGGCAATGTCCATCGCGTTTTTGGTCAGCGCGAGCGCGTCGGCTGCCTGCGGATTGGTCCGCGAGGTGACCATGGTCGCATCGGTGAGAATGTCCTTGACCGCGCCCTCGGTGCCGCGATGGGCGACCACGATGTCGCCGCTGCCTTCGCGCCGGTAGATGGTGCCTTGATAGCCGGTGGCCTTGTTGTTGACGTGGTCGAGAACCGCATAACGCTGCCCCTCGACCACGACGATTTCTTCCTGACCTGGCGCGCGCCGGCCGACGGCGCGATCCTTGTAGACATCTTCCGACAAGCCCGCATAGTGCGGCGATGGGATGCTCATGGCGCAACTTCCTTGGCAGCCAATGTGATGGTGAAGAGATTGTCGCGGATTTCCGGCTTGAATTTGTCCGGGCTCAGCTCACCGGTGTCCGGAAAGCTCTTGGACTCCGAGCGCGGATACCCTTCCTTCCAGTAGTACTTCGTCTGTGGCTGCTGCGCAGTCACCGTCTTGCCTTCGATAAACGACAGGAAGCGGGTCTCTTCCTCTGCACCGGTGGCCTTCAGCAGCACGCTGGCACCGCTGAATTCCCAGTGGCAGACGCCGCGGCCGTAATAGTCCTCGTCCTGCATCAGGTCCAGATAGACGGTGCCGCGGTACTCGGTATCGGAGATCTTCTTGAGTGCGAAGTCTTCCTGGCTGGTGATGCGCCCAGCGGTGCCGGTTTCGGGCTGGATCTTGCCGCATTCGGCTTCGTTGCTGACGTCGTACTGCGCCGCGCCCTGCACCAGGCCGAAGGCGCCGGGCGCCTTGTCCAGGGTCAGCGTGACCTCGTAGGCCTTGCGCGGATTGGGATTCAACTTGGCAAGGCCGCGGCCACCGGCCTCGACGTCGGCTACTGCGGCGGCCTCGGTTGCGGGGGATTGGGTCTGGGTCATGCTGGTCTCCGGGGCGTTACAGGCCGTAAGCAAAAGGGCCAGCAGGCTCGGGGTCAGAATCTGGCGCAAGGCCGGCCTCCATGGCGATAGGGGGAGTCAATCTAGTTTGCTTGACCCGCTGGGGTCAATTTACGGCAGCTGAGGATGAGGCGGCCGTGAGCCGGTTGCCGGCGGCCGCAAAACTGCCATGATCGGGGCCATCCGCCACCACGGAAGCGCGCCATCGCCACGGGTCCCACATCGCCAGCCGACCGCGTGGCCGTCACCCCGCGGGTGCACTGGCGGCACAGCCTGCGCATGCGCGTGTTGCTGGCCGCCACCGCGGTGCTGGTGGTGTTGCTGGCGTTGCTGGGCACGGTGTTCTACCTGGGCGCACGCGCCGAGCTGGTGGAGGCGGCGCGCACCGAGGTGGATGGCCTGACCGAGCAGACCGCACGCAGCCTGGCGGCGATGCTCGACTCGGTGCAGGTGAGCGGCCGCACGCTGGCGGCCAGCAGCAGCGCGGTGGGGCTGCAGCCGTTCAACCTGCGCGCGCTGCTGCTGGCCACGCTCAGCGGCGACCCGGATATCGGTGCGGCGCGATTGATCATCGAGCCGCGCACGCAGAAGGCGCGCGACACCGGGTTTGTCTGGTACGTGCATCGCGACGGCACGCGCGTGCTGGAGAAATCGGTGCAGGACCTGGGCTACGACTACCGCGCGATGCCGTGGTATCTGCGCACCCAGCGCGAAGGACGCGCGTGGTGGTCAGAGCCGTATCTCAACGCCAATGGCGGCAACGCGCTGTACACCAGCTACAACCTGCCGTTGCGCCGGCCGGGCGATGCGGTGGATGCCGCGCCGGTGGGCATGGTCAGCGTGGACCTGCCGCTGCAGCACCTGCGCGAGATCATCGACCAGCTGCCGCGCGACATCGGCATCCAGCCGATGCTGCTGTCGCCCGAAGGCATGCTGGTGTTCAGCCCCGACCCGGCGCTCAACCTGCGTTACACGCTGGAGCGTTACGTGGCGCATTCTCGACCGGATCTGGCACCGTTGCAGCGCGCGGTGGCGGCGGGCCAGCCGATCTCGTTTGCGCACACCGCGCCGGATGGCGAGCGCTTTTTGACCCATAGCGCGGCGGTGGGGCGCAGCGGCTGGACCTTTGTGCTGTCCGCCTCGGAAGGCTATGTGCT
This sequence comes from Xanthomonas sp. NCPPB 3218, assembly GCF_056725185.1. Taxonomy (NCBI): domain Bacteria; kingdom Pseudomonadati; phylum Pseudomonadota; class Gammaproteobacteria; order Lysobacterales; family Lysobacteraceae; genus Xanthomonas; species Xanthomonas sp. NCPPB 3218. Next base: position 686,500 of record NZ_CM161516.1, on the reverse strand, counting down.
GGCGGGCCTGAACTGGCTGGCCGCGTGGGTGGCGCTGGCGGCGTTGCTGGGCGCGGTGGTGTGGTGGTGGCTGATGGGGCGGATCACCCGCAAGCTGACGCGCCCGATCGAGGAATTGACCGATACCGCCGAGCACTTTCGCCGTGGCGAATTCGCATACCCGCTGCAGCACATCGAACGCCGCGACGAGGTGGGCGTGATGGCGCGTGCGTTCGACAGCGCGCGCGATGCGATCCGCGACCACATCGCGCAGATCGGCGAGATGACCGCCGCGCGCGAGCGCATGCACAGCGAGCTGCAGATTGCGCGCGAGATCCAGCAGGCGATGCTGCCCTCCGGGCGCACCTTCGACCGCGCCAGTTCGCATCTGGAAACCTGCGCCTGGCTGGAGCCGGCCAAGGCGGTGGGCGGCGACTTCTACCACTTCGTCGAGACCGAGCCGGGGCTGCTGTGGTTTGTGGTGGGCGATGTGTCCGACAAGGGCGTGCCGGCCGCCCTGTTCATGGCGCGCGCGGTGAGCGTGCTGGAAATCGCCGCGCGCCGGCATACGCGCCCGGACAGCATCCTGATCGCCGCCTCCACGCGGCTGGCGGAAAACAACGACACCTGCATGTTCGCCACGGTGCTATGCGGGGTGATCAACGTGGTGAGCGGCGACTACTGGCTGGCCAGTGCCGGCCACGAGCCGCCGGTGCTGATCGACATCGACGGCAGCGCGCGGCCGTTGCCGCTGGACACCGGCGCGCCGCTGGGGATCGAGCCGCAGGTGGCCTACCCGGTGCTGCAAGGCCGCATGAGCGCGGGGCAGACGCTGCTGGGCTATACCGACGGGGTGACCGAGGCGATGGACGAGCAAGGGGCCAGCTATGGGCTGGAGCGCCTGCTCGGCGCCTTGCGGCCACGCCGCAGCGCGGCGGCGCAGTGCAAGGCGGTGATCGCCAACATCGCCCACTTCACCGGCCAGGCCGACCCGTACGACGACATCACCCTGCTGGCGATCCGGCTGCGCCAGGAGCATGCTGGGCGGGTCGCAGACGCTGGCCGGGACGCCCCCGGAAAGGCAACGACCTGATGAAGCTCGACCTGGCCATCGCGCCCTCGCTGGCCCAGCTGGCCGGCGCCAACGACGCGCTGGAACACTCGCTCACGCTGGAAGGCCTGCACGCCGAGCGCATCGGCCAGGTGCGGCTGATCGTGGAAGAGCTCGGCTGCAATGCGCTCACCCACGGCCAGTGCGCCGAGCAGCCACTGCGCCTGCAACTGCAGCTGGACCCGCAGGCGCTGGTGCTGGAGATGCACGACCCCGGCAGTGCGTTCGACCCCACCACCGCCGCGATGCCGGACCTGAGTGCCGAGCTCGACGAGCGCGCGATCGGCGGGCTGGGGCTGTTCCTGGTGCATCAGTTCGCCGATCACATCGACTACCGCCGCGATGGTGCATACAACGTGGTGCGCGTCACCCTGCTCCACCCGTACGCCCCCGTCCCCGAGGCACTGTCATGACCACGCTCGCCATTCAGATCGACCCGCCGCAGGACACCCGTCAACGCGTCATCCTGACCGGGCGCCTGGACACCCACACCTACCAGGATCTGGACGCGGCGCTGTCGCCGCTGCTGGGCACCCTGATCACCACGCTGGTGCTGGACCTGACCGCGCTGGAATACATCTCCAGCGCCGGCATCCGCTGCATCTTCAAGGCGCGCAAGGCACTGGCCACGCGCCAGGGCAAGGTGCTGGTGACCAACCCGCAACCGCAGATCCGCAAGGTCTTCGACATGGTCAAGGCAGTGCCGCTGAGCGATGTCTTCGCCTCCACCGAAGAGCTGGATGCCTACCTGGCGGCGATGCAGCGCAAGGTCATCGAACAGCATGCGCAAGGCGATACGCCGATCGTGCCGCATTTCGCCGAGGCCTGAGCGCGGCCGGCGCCGCATCGCGAACCGGCGCCGGCTGGATGTAGACGGCGCGCTCGGCAGAAGCACACGCTTGGTACATGCCGAGCCCGGCATCGGACGCGCGCCGTCCGGCGATGATTGCAGTGGTTGTGCCGATCGCTTTGCGGCGCCACCTCGCCTGCGCGCACATCGGTGGCGTGTCTGCGTACGGCGCGTGTGCAGCAGTGGTTAGGCTATGACGCCCCGATCCCCGCGTTGCGATGCCCAAGCTGATCATCTTCGATTTCGACGGCACCCTGGCCGACTCGTTCGGTTTCTTTCTGAGCACGCAGCGCGTACTGGCCCAGCGGCACGGCTTCCGCGCCGCGCAAGCGCATGAAGTGGACGCCGCACGCCGCCTGAGCACCCGCCAGCTGCTCAAGCAATCGGGCCTGAGCAGCTGGCGCATCCCGCTGGTGGCCGCCGACTTCATCCGCCTGATGCGTGCTGCCCCGCCGATGGCCTTGTTCGACGGCATCGCCGAGGTGCTGCAGGCCCTGCACGCCCGCGGCACCTGCCTGGCCCTGGTGTCGTCCAACTCGGTGGAGAATGTGCAGCGCGCGCTGGGCGAGGAGCTGAGCGCGAAGTTCGCAGTGATCGACGGCGGTGCGCATCTGCTGGGCAAACAGCGCGCCTTGCGGCGCGTGTTGCGCAGCACCGGGCATACCGCAGCGCAGGCGGTGTACGTGGGCGATCAGGTCGCCGACTGGGAGGCGGCGCAAGCGGTGGGTCTGCCCTTTGCCGCCGTGGCCTGGGGCTATGCGCATCCGGACGTGTTTGCCGGGTTGGCTGGGACACGGTTGATCGAACGCGTGGATGACTTGCTTGCGTTGGGCGGGGAGTAGGCGGCGGGGATTGGGATTCGCAAGAGCGAGAAGCTTTCCGGTGCTGCGTGCGCACGTACCCTCATCCGCCCTTCGGGCACCTTCTCCCGATGGAAGACGGGATGTGCGATCTCGGTGCGCGGGGTGATGCGCCCGGACAGCGCCGACTGCTAAACCCCACCCACCCTCGGCAAGGGCGCCGGCACGTTCAACATGCCGCCCGCTGCCACATACGCCGCCAAGGCCTGGCCCTGGCTCAGCAGATGCCCGTGCATCGTGCGCTCTGCGCCTTCGGCGTCGCCGCGACGCACGCACGCCATCAGCTCGCGGTGCTCGGCCAGCGACTGCGCCATGCGTCCGGGCGTCAACAGCTGCCGGCCGCGGTGCATCTTGAGGATGCGGTGCAGATCGTGGGTGACGCGGATCAACCACGGATTGCCGGCGTACTGCTGCACGGTCTCGTGGATCAGGTAATTGTTGCGGTAGTACTCGGCCAGGTCGCCAGCGGTGGCGGCAGCTTCCATTGCCGCGTGCAGCTCTTCCAGGCGTTGCACGCCGGCCACGTCGATGCGCTTGACCGCATCGTGCGCGCAGCGGCCTTCCAGCATCGCCATCACCGGGAACAACTGATTGAGGTCTTCCAGGGTCAGCCGCGTGACCCGGCTGCCGCGGCCGGCGTCCAGCTGCACCAGGCCTTCGGCGGCGAGCAGCTTGAGGCTCTCGCGCAGCGGGGTGCGGCTGATGCCGAGTTCCTCGGCCAGCGCCGGCTCGTCGATCCATTCGCCCGGCGGCAGCGCGTAGTCGTAGATTTTCTGGCGCAGGCGCTCGGCCACTTCCTCGTACAGCGGTACGCGCTTCTTGGCGTTGCGCGAATCAGGGGCGAGGGTCATGGCAGGCGGGTCGTCGATGCTGGCGTGGGGGCGCCCATTCTACCGGGGCGCCCCGACACCCTGCCGGACACGGGCCGGATCACAGCCAGCCCGGCACCACGAACAGCAGCCAGGCCACCAGCGGCCCCAGCAACACCACCAGCCCGCTGTAGACCAGGAAACGGCGGAACAGCGCGTCGCGTTCTTCCTTGGCGGCCGAGGCCACCACCAACGCACCGTTGGTGGAGAACGGGCTGACATCGACGATGGTGGACGATACCGCCAGCGCGCAGATCACCCCGGCCGCACCAAGCTGGCCCTGCATCAGGAACGGCACCGCCAGCGGAATGGTGGCGCCCAGCACCGCCGCCGACGAGGCGAATGCGGAAACGATGCCGCCGACGTAGCAGACCAGCAGCGCCCCCAGCAACGGCATGCCGATATGCGACACGCCGGTGCCGATGTAGTCCACCGCACCGGCCTTTTCCAGCACCGCCACATAGGTGACCACGCCGCTGATCAACAGCACCGTGGACCAGCTGATGCCGTCCACCGCGCCCTTCTGCGCGCTGGGCGAGATCAGCGCCAATGCCACCGCCACGGTGATCGAGACCAGGCCGACGTTGAGGTTGTAGACCAGCGCGGCGATGCCCAGGCCGAGCAGGCCGACCAGCGTGATCACCCGATCGCGCGTGATGGCGACCGCCTCCAGCGCCAGCGGATTGGTCGACAAGGTGCCGCCACCGGCGGCCACCAGCGAACCATGCCCTTCGATCGCGAACGGGCGCTTGGAAGCCTGGTCGTCGGCCACCGCCACATACTGCGCATCGGCCAGCGAGACCTCCTGCCGGCGCATCAGCTTGAGCCCGCCGAAGGCGCAGAAGCAGATGATCGCCATCATCAGATTAAAGCCAAGACTGGTGAGGAACACCGCCATCTCGGTGACGTCCAGCCCGGCCTTTTCCACCACCTTGTTGGTGATGCCGCCATACACGCTGATCGGCGAAAAGCCGCCGCCCTGCGCGCCATGGATCACCAGCAGGCCCATCATCAAGGGATTGATGCGGTACTGCTTGGCAAAGCGCAGCGCCACCGGGCCGATGATGGCTACCGCCGCCGGCCCGAGCGCACCGAAGGCGGTGAGCAGGCCGGTGATGACGAACATCACCCAGGGAATGGCGACGATGCGCCCGCGCACCGCGCGCACCGCCCAGTGCACCAGCAGATCGATGGTGCCGTTCTTCTGCGCGATGGCGAACAGATAGGTGATGCCGACCAGGGTCAGGAACAGGTCGCCCGGAAAGCCGGCCAGCACCTCCTTGCCGTCCAGCCCCACCCACACGCCACCGATGATGAAGGCCAGCGCGAAGGCCACCGCGCCCATGTTGATGGGCAATGCGGTGGCGACGATGAACATGATCACCAAGCCAAGAATCGTTGCAATTTGCGGGGTCATGCGCCCTCCCAGACACCTGATACGCGTACAGCACGGATGGCCACCCGCCACCCAAGGGTTACGCCGTGTGCACCACCTCGACCGTCATGCCGCGCGCTCGCATGCGGCGTTGACCCACTCGACCACCCCGTGGGTACTCTGAAATTCGTCGACCGATCGCGCTTCGCAGCCCGGCACGCGCTCGCGCGCCATGCGCGTCAATGCGCTACCGGGCCCCAGTTCGAGAAACACCCGCGCGCCGCGTTCGGCGGCCTGCACCAGCACCTCGGACCAGCGCACGGTCTGCGCGATCTGTGCGGCCAGCGTGTCCACCACCAGGGCCTGCGTGGTGACGGCACGCGCATCGATGCCGGCCAGCACACGCAGCCTGGGCGCCTGCACGGCCGCATTGTTCAATTCGACGGCGAAGGCGTCGGCGGCCGCCCGCAACCACGGCGTATGCGCCGGCACGCTCACCGGCAACGGCGTGACACGTGCGCCCTGCGCCTGCGCTGCATCGCCCAGTGCCTGCAGCGCCGCCTGCGGGCCACCGAGCACGGCGTGGTCGTCGCCATTGACGATGGCGATGGCCGCGCCATGCGTCCGGCACAGCGCCTCCAGCGTGCGCAGCGGCAGGCCGAGCACCGCCATCAAGCCGGCATGGTCCGGGCTGGCCGCATCCATCAGGCGCGCGCGGGTGGCAGCCAGCTGCAAACAGGTGGCGATCTCCATGCTGCCGGCAACCGCATGCGCGGCCAGCTCGCCGACGCTGTAGCCCAGCACCAACACCGGCGCGGGCAGCTGCGCACGCAGCACCTGCCAGTGCGCCAGCGTGCCGGCGCAGACCAGCGGCTGTGCAATGGCATTGGTGTAGCGGGAGTTGTCTGCGGCCAGCGTTTGCGCCGAGGCGCCAAGCAGCTCGCTCGCGGCAGCGATTACCTCGGCCGCGGCAGGCGCATCGGCAACCCGCGCGAACATCGCGGCGTGCTGCCCACCCTGGCCGGGACAGAGCACAGCCAGGCTCATTGGATGGCCTGCTTGCAAAAAATGCTGTGCCTTGTGCGAGCGTGACCCTCATTCGCGCTGCGGGCATTTTGTTCCGTGACCAAGACAAGCACGCCGTTCACTGAGGCAGTGCGAAGGGCCGCGCCGCCACACGCCTGCATGGACGTTGCCTTCGCAGGTGCCAGTGGTCGACACAGGCTCATGCCGTCTCCTGACAGTGCAGGAACCAGGCGCAGGCCAGCAGATCGGCGCTGCCGCCCGGGCTCAGGCGACGCGCGACGAATTGCCTGCCGATGGCGTGCAGGCACGCGCGCCACTGCGGATGCGCGATGCCGCCATCGGCCAGAAACGCATGCGCCTGCGCCTTTGCGTAAGCCAGCCCGTCTTGCCCGCCGCGATGCAGCAGGTTGAGATCGTCGACCTCGGCAACCAGGCGCATCAAGGTCTGCGCCAGTGCGGCCTCGCGCGTGGCGCCGCTGCGCAATGCACTCCGCAGTGACGGCAATGCGATCTCGCGCAGCAATGGATACCCGGCCGCGGCCTGTTCGCGCACGCCACTGATCCGGAACGCCGCACGCGCACGCTGGCCATTGCTGCGTGGATCCAGCGGCGCGGCCCGCAATGCATCGCGCCAGACCTGCACCGCGCTGCAGACTGCTTCGCCAGCAGGGGCATGCCCATGCACGGCACGCAAGCGCGCCGCCTGCGCAGTGAGCAAGCCCAGGCTGAAGATCGCACCGCGGTGGGTGTTGATGCCGCCGGTGGCGCGCAGCATCGCCGCTTCGGCCGCGATGCCGAGCTGGCGCAATTGCTCGAACGGCGCGTTGTCGATACCGGCCTGTGCAACCGCGACGAAGTAGCCGCGCAGGGCGAACAGGCTGCGCAGGAATGTCGACGCGTCCATATCGGCATGGCTGCCGCTGTCGAACGGCGTGACCAGGCCGGGCTTGGGCGCGCAGCCGAGTTCCGCATGCAGGGCGGCGACCGCCAGCCGCCCCAGCCGATGCGCCAGCGCGCTGGCGGTGCCGGCTTCAGGATGCGATGCGTGTTGTCGGGCTGCACTGCCTTGCAGCTCGCCATGCGTGCGTGCAGCGCGCGATGGCGCATGCACGCGGTTCGAACCAGCGCCTGCCGGGGCAAGGCGCAGTAGCGGCTGCGGCGGTACGTCGTGCGCCGCTGCCGGTGTCGGTGCGAGCGTCGATTCGCGATCGGCACGAATCAGGTGCGTCGATTGGCTGACCGCATCAACCAGGGATGGTGCGATGCCCGTTTGCTTGGCTCCTGTCACTGGCCGCTGCCGCTCCACCGCGTTGCAAGGCGTCACGGAACGCCTGGCATCGGCAGTGCGTTCGACCAGCGTGCTCATGCCGCGCTCCACACCGGAAACAGCGCGCTGCGCGGCAGCAAGCGGCAGCCGTTGGTGGACTTCACCAAGACCTGTTGCGCGCTGCCGGCGTACTCGCGCCAGTTCACCGCGGTGTCGTCGGGCAGCAGCAGTTCGCCGTCTGCGCGCAGCCCGTGGCGCTGTTCCCAGCGCTGCAGCACTGTCACCACTGCCTGCGCCCGCTCGGGTGTGGCAATGGACCACAACAGGTCCAGATCCGATTGCGCGTGCACATACGCAAGCCCGGTCAGGGCCTGCCACGCGAAGCTGCCGAAGACGCGCGGCTGCAGGGCGTTGGCATTGCACTCGATCAGCAAGGCCTGCAGTGCACGCTGCGTTGCGGCGGGTGCGGCTGCGATCACCGCGTCCAGCGCCAATGGCGCGGTGCTGCGCGCGACCTCGTCCAGGCCGGCGCTCAGTGCCAGGCGCTGCTTGCCTTCGTCTGGCGGCAAGGGCACGCCCAGCCGAAGGCTGCCGGGTGCCTCGCTGCCATCGCCACGCGCCACCACTGCCGGCAGACTTGCAGCAAACCACTGCTGCAGCCGTGGCTGCGCACCCGGCGTCAGCGCTTGCCAGCGCGCGCCGGGATGCAGCCACACCAGTGCGTGGCGGCCGGGCATGCTCAGGCCTCGCCCGCGGCCACGGCCGCAGCGACATCGCGCGCCAGGGTGCGCCCGCCACGCTGCGCGCCACGTGCCCGGCGTTGATCGCCATCGCTGGGCGCGGCCAGGGCATCGAGCAGCGCCTGCGCCAGATCGCCATCCCAGAGCGACTCCACCGCGCCCATGCGCACGTAGTTTTCCACGCCGGGCGCGAACACCGGCGAGCTCTTGCTCAGCGCCTGCAAGGTGTCCACGCTCTGCTTGGTGACGCGCGCCATCGCGCGCAGATCCATCACGCGGATCTGCGCATCCGGCAATGCGTGGATATGGTCGGCCATCAGACCGAACGACAGAAAGCCGCCGCTGACCGATTCGCCATACACCAGCGTGACCAGCCGCGCGCCGCGCTTGCGTGCCAGATCCAGCGTGCGTGCCAGATGCGCGAAATAGCCGTTGATGCCGAGTAGTTCGTCGCGGCGCGCTAGCCGTTGCCCGGCGGTATCGGCCAGCATCACGATCGGCCGCTGCGGATGCGCGCGCGTGCTCGCCAACACGGTCGCCGCCAGTGCCAGCGCGTGGTCCACGCCGACTTCCAGCTTGTTGGCGGTGCCGATCACGGTGACCTCGCCTGCGGCCGTGGTGGCACTGCCGGTGAGCACATCGTCGTTGCGGGCGATGGCGTGGCCGAGCGGAAACAGCTGGTCCAGCAGTTGGCTCAGTTCCATGGCGTGCTCCGGTCGGCGGTGGCGGCGAGGAAGGCGTCGGTGTCCAGCAGCGGCAGGCGCTGCGCCTCGACGATGCCCTGCCGCTGCCAGATTTCCAGGCCGTCGCGGCAATCGCCATAGGCGGCGATGCGCGCGGACAACTGCTGCTGTGCAAGTTCCAGCGCCTGCAATGCGGCCTCGCCTTCCGGCTCAGTCAGCGTGTCCAGCGCCTGCACGGCGGCCTCGGCGAATGCGGCGATGCGGTCGGCCAACAGCGTCTGCGCCTCGCCCAGCAGATAGCGGTGCTTGCCGCCGGTGATGCGCCACACCAGGGCGCGATCACGCGCGTCGAACTCCTCCACACCGCGCACGGTTTCGATCACGTCCGGGCCGGACAGCGACAGGCGGCCTTCTTCGGACATGATCACCGCGCTGCAGCAGCGCGCCACGATGCCCATGCCGCCGAAGGCGCCGTTACCGCTGCCGATCAAGGCCAGCACCGGCACGCCGGCGGCGCGCGTGTTCAAGGTGGCGCGCATGATTTCGGAGATGGCGATCAGGCCAGCGTTGGCTTCGTGTAGACGCACGCCGCCGGTGTCGAGCAGCAACAGCACCGCCGCCGGCTGCGTGGCAGCGGCGCGCTCGAGCAGGCCGGTGAGCTTGGCACCGTGCACCTCGCCGACGCCGCCGCCCATGAAGGCGCCTTGCTGCGCGGCGATCAGCACGTTACGCCCGCGTAACATACCTTCGCCGACGACGATGCCGTCATCGAAGGCGCCGGGCGTGTCCAGCTGGGCCAGGTGCGGGCTGATCAGGCGACGGCGCGGACCGACGAATTCGTGGAAGCTGCCGGCATCCAGCACGCCATCGATACGCTCGCGCGCATCGGCCTCGTAATAGCTGCGCTCGGCCATGGGAATGGTGGTGCTCATACGTATCTCCCAACGACATGCGTAGGAGCGCACCCGGGCGCGACTGCAGCGTTACCGGGAAAGCCCGTCGCGCCCTGGTGCGCTCCTACAAGATTGCTGCGCTCGGCACTATCGACAGTGGTGCTCCCCACGACGCGCGTAGGAGCGCACCCGGGCGCGACTGCGGCGTTACCAGGAAAGCCCGTCGCGCCCTGGTGCGCTCCTACGGGATTGCTGCGCTCGGCACTATCGACAGTGGTGCTCTCGACGACGCGCGTAGGAGCGCACCCGGGCGCGACTGCGGCGTTACCGGGAACGCCCGTCGCGCCCTGGTGCGCTCCTACGGGATTGCTGCGCTCGGCACTATCGACAGTGGTGCTCTCGACGACGCGCGTAGGAGCGCACCCGGGCGCGACTGCGGCGTTACCGGGAAAGCCCGGCGCGCCCTGGTGCGCTCCTACGGGGTGAGAGGGGTGGCTCATGCGGCGGCTCCCTGCAGGACGTCCAGCGCCTGCTCCAGGCGCAGGCTCACCACCGCCGGCGTGGCGCCGACATCGTTGATGCTGATGCGCACATCGCGCAGCGGATGGCGCGCGGCGAAATCGTCCAGCACCGCCTGCCAGATGGTGCCGAACCCGCGCGCGGCGGTGAGGATCTCGATCTCCATCGCGCCGTCCAGCGGCACGCGCTCGACCAGCACTTCCAGGTTGCCGGAGGCGACCACGCCGACCAGCGCATGGTCCAGCCCGGCGCGTGCGCCATGCTGACCATCGAAGCGATACCGCAGGGTTTCCATGCTGTGCCCCTACCAGTTGCGAAAACGTTTCGGCGGGTCGTACAACCCACCGGACCAGCGCACCAGGTCCTTGACCGTGCGCGCGGCGAGCAGGTCGCGCGTGGCATCGCGTGGACGAATCCCTAAGTCTTCCGGCCGCTTGATGACGCCGCGATCGCGCAGGTTTTCCACCGCGCGCTTGTCGCGGCCCAGGCCGACGGCGGTGTAACCGGACACGCCACGGATGGCCTGCTCGCGCTCTTCGGCGCTGCGGCACAGCAACAGGTTGGCGATGCCTTCTTCGGTCAGCACGTGGCTGACGTCGTCGCCGTAGATCATCACCGGCGGCAGCGGCATGTTGGCGCGCTCGGCCAGCTCCCAGGCATCGAGCCTGTCGACGAAGGCCGGCGCCATGTGCTCGCGGAAGGTTTCCACCATCTGCACCACCAGCTTGCGTCCGCGCGGCATCTCGCCGGGGCGCGCCGCCTCGCGCCCGGCCTTGAGCCAGGCGTCGCTGGCGTGCCGGCGGCCACGCGCGTCCGAGCCCATGTTGGGCGCGCCGCCGAAACCGGCGATGCGGTCGCGCGTGGCGGTGGAGCTGTTGCCCTGCAGATCGATCTGCAGGGTGGAGCCGATGAACATGTCGCAGGCATACAAGCCGGCGGTCTGCGACAACGCACGATTGGAGCGCATGCTGCCGTCGGCACCGGTAAAGAAGATGTCCGGGCGTGCGGCGATGTAGGCCTCCATGCCCAGTTCCGAACCGAACGAATGCACCGAGTGCACGAAGCCCGATTCGATCGCCGGGATCAGCGCCGGATGCGGATTGAGCGCCCAGTGCCGGCAGATCTTGCCCTTCAGCCCCAGCGATTCGGCATAGGTGGGCAGCAACAATTCGATCGCGGCGGTGTCGAAGCCGATGCCGTGGTTGAGCCGGTCCACGCCGTATTCGGCGTAGATGCCCTTGATCGCCATCATCGCCATCAGCACCTGGATCTCGGAGATCTGCGCCGGGTCGCGGGTGAACAGCGGTTCGATGTAGTTGGGCCTGGGCGCCTGGGTGACGAAGTCCACCCAGTCGGCCGGGATGTCCACGCGCGGCAGCGTGTCGACGATCTCGTTGACCTGCGCAATCACGATACCGCCCTTGAACGCGGTGGCCTCCACGATCACCGGGGTGTCTTCGGTATTCGGGCCGGTGTAGAGATTGCCGTGGCGGTCGGCGGCCTGCGCGGTGACCAGCGCGATGCGCGGGGTCAGGTCGATGAAATAGCGGCCGAACAATTCCAGGTAGGTGTGGATGGCGCCGATCTCGATGCGGCCCTCGCCGACCAGCCCGGCCAGGCGCGCGGCCTGCGGGCCGGAGAACGAGAAGTCCAGCCGCTTGGCGATGCCGCGCTCGAACACGTCCAGATGCGCGGGCAGCGACAACACCGATTGCACCATGTGCAGGTCGTGCACGCGCGCCGGGTCCACCTCGGTGAGGCAGCGCGCCAGGAAGTCGGCCTGCTTCTGGTTGTTGCCTTCCAGGCAGACGCGGTCGCCGGGTTCGATCACCGCCTCCAGCAGCGCCACCACGTCGTTGGGGGCCACCACGCGCCCCTGCGGCGCCAGGGCTGCGGCGCGCTGCAGGCGCTGGCGCCGGCTTTCGGCCTGGGTGTCCCACTGTCGACTCATGCGTCTGCCTCACCGGGCCAAGCCCGTAATGTCGAAGTAATTACATCGTAATTATGGAGGCCGGCTGTGTCCAGCCGCGTTGCAGCCTGGGCGGCAGGGATAGCCAGGCCGGTCAGCCGGGCGACAGGCAGGCGCTTGCGGACCAGTACACTTCGATATATCTTTTCGCCATACTTCGATATATCGAATGACGATGCGCTCCCACCACGACGACCTGCCGAGCGAGCTCGATCCATCCGCAGCGCCCAGTGCGACGCGTCGCGGTGGCGCCGGGCGCGCACGGCCTCTGGAACATGGCGACCTGCGCTTGCTGCTGCTGGCGCTGATCGAGCAACAGCCGCGCCATGGCTACGAATTGATGCGGCAGATCACTGCGCTGTTCAAAGGCCTGTACACGCCCAGTGCGGGCGCCATCTATCCGGCGCTGGCGCAGCTTGAAGCCGATGGCTGGGTGCAGGCCGCGCTGGACGAAGGACGCAAGCGCTATCAGGTCACCGCCTCCGGCCGTACGTATGCGGCGCAGCACCGCGATGCACTGGATGCGGCACTGGCCCGCACCCACCGCCGCGCGCGCGAGCTGATCAAGGCACAGACCCCGGCACCGATTCGCGAGGCCATCCACCGCATCAAGCACAGTCTGTTTGCGCGGCACGGGCAATGGACGGATGCAGAAACCACACGCATTGCCGCGCTACTCAACGCCGCCGCTGACGGCATGGAGCGCGACGACGGCTGAGTACGTCTATCGCCGTGATCCGAAGCCAACCGATACCGGTTTGAATGCGACTTGCGGCAGTGACGCGTCATCGCGGTGGTTGCGTTGCGCGGCGTCAGTGGCATGCATGCATTGCTGTCCCTGCGCTGTTCTGCGATTTGATCAGCGTGTCGCTGCACGACATCGACCTTGCTTGGTTGGCAGATGCACGCGGCTTCGCCCGCACCCATCCCCCCTGCGGGGCACCTTCTCCCGATGGGAGAAGACTGAGCAACACCCGCTGTTCTTTGCCAGCTCGCTGGCCAGATCGTCGCATCACCGTTTGCAGTCACTCCCCCGCCGCGCATCTGCGCGCCACATCCAGGAATCGCACTACATGGCCATCCACACCCACACCCAACTCCGCCGCGATCCGCGCCTGCGCTCCGTGCAGGTGGTGCGTTGCGAATCGCTGACGCCGCAGATGCGCCGCATCGTGTTTGGCGGCAGCGAGCTTGCCGGTTTTCAGAGCGAGGCACCGGACGATCACGTCAAGCTGTTCTTCCCCAATGCCGATGGCGCCTTCGTGCTGCCGACGATGACGCCGGAGGGCCCGCGCTATGCCGAAGGCGCGCTGCCCTCGCCCGGCCGCGATTACACCCCGCGCGCATTCGATCCGCAAAGCGGCGAGCTGAGCATCGACTTCGTGCTGCACGGCGACGGCGTGGCCTCCAGCTGGGCGGCGCAGGCACAGCCCGGCGACACGCTGAAGATCGGCGGCCCGCGCGGCTCGTTCCTGGTTGCCGACGACTACGACCACTACGTACTGATCGGCGATGAAACCGCGCTGCCCGCGATCGGCCGCTGGCTGGAAGCGATGCCCGCCGACATGCATGCAGAGGTCTTTATCGAAATTGCCGATGCGGCCGAGCGCCAGGAGCTGCTCAGCGCCGCCGAGGTGGAGGTGTATTGGCTGGAACGCAACGGCTTCGATGCCGCCAGCAGCACGTTGCTGGAAGACAGCCTGCGCGATTACGAGCCGCACGACGGCGACACGTTCTACTGGATCGGTACTGAATCCATGCGCGCGCGTGCGATGCGCAAGTTTCTGGAAGAGCACATGGGCGTGGACAAGGACTCGGTGCGCGCGAAGGGCTACTGGAAGGCGAATCCTGCTGCGGAGTGAGGCGTTGGCGTGCGCATCGTGGCGGGGCGGAGGGTGGAGCTGTCGCGGCCTGGGCCGCTCTTACAAAAGTCGGGCGGTTACGCTCAAGCAAAAGCCCGCCGATTGGCGGGCTTTCGCGTTCCGCACATCGGTGCGATCGCTCGCACCGATGCATCGACTGCGCTGCGCCTTACTTGGCAGCAGCAGCGTCACCGGCCTTGGCCTGCAGGGCTTCGGTGGTGATGCGGATTTTCACTTCGTCGCTGACGTTCGGGGCGTACTGGCCCACGCCGAAGTCGGTGCGCTTGATGGTGGTGGTGGCGTCGAAACCGGCGGCCGGCACCTTCTTCATCGGGTGCTCGCCGGCACCGTTGAGGGTGACGTCCAGCACGACCGGCTTGGTCTGATCCTTGATGGTCAGATCGCCGGTGACGGTCAGCTTGTTGGGGCCGGCCGCTTCGACCTTGGTGCTCTTGAAGGTGGCGGTCGGGAACTTGGCCGCGTCGAAGAAGTCACCGCTCTTCAGGTGCTCGTCGAACTTGGCGGTGAAGCTGTTCAGGCCCGACAGCGGCAGGGTGACCTGCACGGTGGACTTGGTCACGTCGGCCGCGTCGTACACCAGGGTGCCGTCGACATTGCCGAAATGCGCGCTCGGGTTGGAGAAGCCGAAGTGGCTCCACTGCGCGATCACGTCGGTGTGGCTCGGATCCAGCGTGTAGGTGCCGGAGGCCACTTCCACGGCCGGCGCGGTCGAGGCAGCCGGCGCAGCAGCCGGGGCCGGGGTGGTGGCAGCGGCATCGGCCGGTGCGGTGGCGGCCGGGGTTTCAGCGGCCGGCGCGGCGGCGTTGTCGGCCGGCTTGGAGCAGGCGGCGATGGCCAGGGTCAGGGCGAGCGGCAGCAACAGTTTGTGGGTGGTCTTCATTGAAACTCCTTGAGATGAGGGACCGCATTGGATCAACGCGGATGGAACAGACGCAGACGGACGAGGACTGCAGGAAAATCGAAACAGGCGCCCGGGGCGGATTGCACAAGGCGCGGTCGTCAGGTGGTGCGGGTGGCGCGCCCCGAAGCCGGAGTGTACGTGGCTCCTGCCTGCCGGAGCGCCGGCTGCGCCCGCCCGACGGTGCGCGCAGCCGCGGTGCCAGCCGCTGTTACTCGATGCGTGCGGCTTCGTCGAAGCTCAGCCGCGGTAGCCGCGGGAACAGCCCGGCCGGATCGCCATAGCCCAGATTGACCAGGAAGTTGGACTTGATCGGCGTGCCGGCAAAGAACGCCGCATCCACCTTGTCATTGTCGAAGCCGGACATCGGGCCGGCATCCAGACCCAGCGCACGCGCGGCCAGGATCAGGTAGGCGCCCTGCAGCGAGCTGTTACGGAACGCGCCGGATACGCGCATCTCGCGCGAGCCTTCGAACCAGCTCTTGGCATCGGCATGCGGGAACAGGTACGGCAGTTTTTCGTGAAATTGCTCATCGGAGCCGATGATTACCGTGACCGGCGCGGCCAGCGTCTTGATGGCATTGGCCTCGGACAGTGCCGGCTTGAGCTTCTGCTTGCCCTCCGGCGTGGTCACGAACACGAAACGCGCCGGCGACCCGTTGGCGGCGGTCGGGCCCCACTTCAGCAGATCGTAGAGCTCGCGCAGCTGCGCCTCGCTGACCGGCTTGTCGAGAAAGGCGTTTTGCGTGCGGGCGGTGCGAAACAGCTGATCCAGCGCGGCAGCGTCGAGCAAGTCGGACATGGAGACTCCGGGAAGCAAGGGAATGGGCGACAGTAGGGTGCAGCACCGGCGCCAGCGTGAAGACCCGCAGTGTAGAGTGACGCGATTGCGGCAACACACGCTCAATCTGAAACAAATCTATGTCGGATCTGAAACGATGGCGCTGACCTGGGCGGTCAGCGACGGCCGCGCCGGCAATGCACGCCAGGCCGAGGCCTTGGCGCAGGCGCTGCACTCCGCACCGGTCACGGCGCTGCATCTGCAGGCCCGCGCGCCATGGCGTTGGGCCGCACCGCGCCTGTTGCCGGGCGCGCAGGCGGCATTTGGATCCGGCTTCGCCCGGCAATTGCAGCAGCCGCCGGCGCTGGCGATCGGCTGCGGGCGCCAGGCCGCGCTGGCCACCCGGCTGCTGCGCACGCGCGGCAGCCAGGTGGTGCAACTGCTGGATCCGCGCCTGGACCCGCGCCACTGGGATCTGCTGGTCGTGCCCGAGCACGATGCGCTGCGTGGCGCCAACGTGCTCACCCTGCTCGGCAGCCTGCACCCGGTGGACGATGCCTGGCTGGCCGCCGGGCGCACCGCCTTCGCCGCGCTCGGCGTGCAGCCCGGCCCGCGCCTGGCGCTGTTGATCGGCGGCCCCACCACGCAGCTGCCCTGGACCACCGAAGCGCTTGCGGCACTGTGCACGCACCTGCGCGCGCAGGTGCTCGCCGCCGGCGGCAGCCTGCTGGTCACCACCTCACGACGCACGCCGCCCGAGGCGATCGCAACGCTGCGCAAGCTGCATGCAGGCCTGCCAGGCCTGCTGTGGTGCGACGAGCACGACGGGCCCAACCCATACGCCGGCCTGCTGGGCTGGGCCGATGCAATCGTGGCCAGTGCCGACTCGGTCAACCTGCTCTCCGAAGCCTGCGCCACGCGGGTCCCGGTGGCAGCGGCGTTTGCCGGACAGGCGCAGGGACGGGTGGCGACGTATGTGCGGGCACTGCAGGCGCGTGGCCGTCTGTGCGATGCCGGCGATGTTTTCGCAGCGCCGCCGCAGCTGCATCCATTGCGCGAAACCCAGCGCATCGCCGCACTGGTGCGTGCGCGCCTGCACGTATGATGGTGCCGCCGCCGATGCCACCGGGCAGACACAAGGACGCTGCACTCCCCATGCAACTTGCACATAAACGGCGCGGTTGGCCTGCAACGGCGCTGCTGCTCGTCTCCCTGACGTGCGCACTCCCCGCCTTCGCCGCGCCGGTGTGCACTCCGCACTATCCAACGCCCGCCACGCTGGCGGCGATGTTCGACATGGCCAGGTCCACCCAACAGGCGCTGGATGCAGTGGACGGTGCGCAGGTCGTGCTGCTGGCACGCGGCGGCCAGGATCTGAGCCGCTATGGTCTGAAACACAGCCATCTGGCTTTCGCGCTACGCGAGGACGACGGCACCTGGCGGGTGAAACACCTGCTCAATCACTGCAAGTCGGACAACTCCGCGCTGTATCACGAGGGCCTGAGCAACTTCATCGGCGAAACTGCCCTCACTGCCGATCTGCGCGTTGGCGTGCCGGCACCGGCGCTGCAGCAGCAACTGCGCACGTTGCTGCAGGATCCGGCCACGCTGGCACATGCGCTGCACGAGGCGCGCTACAGCATGATCGCCTACCCGTTCTCCACCGATTATCAGAATTCCAACCAGTGGGTGCTCGAAGTACTGGCGGCGGCATTGGCGGCGACCAACGCAGCAGAGGCGACAGCTGCACCGGTGAGCGATCGACGCAGCGCGCAAGCCTGGCTCAAACGCAATGGCTACCAACCTACGCGCCTGCATCTGGATCTGAGCAAGCGCATCGGCGCCCGTTTCTTCGTCGCCAATGCCGCAGTGACCGACCATCCCGCCGGCGAGCGCATCTCCGGCAATTATTCGGTGATCACGGTCGAGTCGGTGTTCGATTTCCTGCAGCAGCAACACATGCTGCAGCAGGACCAAGCCATTCCACACAGCGTTGCCACGCACGGAGCATCTCCATGAACATCCCTCTTCGATCTGCCGGCCTCGGGCTGCTGCTGGCCATCTCGTTTGGCCAGCCGATGCAGGCCCGTGCGGGCCTGACCACGATCACCCGTGGCGATGCCTCGGCGATGTCGGCGATCCTGGTGATCTCCGCGCCGTACTTTGTGTCGTTGGCGCTGGGCCATAGTGCAATCGCAGGCTCGGAAGCCTTGAGCGACGCATCGCACAAGGCCTCGGCCGGGCCATTGCCGCCAATGCGGGTGAAGTCGGTGGAAAAAAAGACTGACGGCGGCTGCCAGGTGCAGTTGCAGGATCCGGCAAACGCCGAGAACACCGCGCTGCTGCGCTGGCCGGCCCGCCAGGACGATCCGACTGCGGGCTTTCGCGTTGGCGAGACGGTGACCTTCCAGCCGAGCCCGGCTGGTGCAGGCTGGACGGTGCAATCGCCCCAAGGCCAGGCGCTGGCATTCGTGCCGACCGCAGAATCCGCCGCGCAGAACAGCAGCACCACCTGGTGATGCAGGGAAGCCGCTTGCCGACGCTGTCGGCCAGGATGGCGCGTCACTGACGCACCGTTGCGGATACGGCGCTATGTGCCGTGCGCGCAGAGGCATTTTCCACTGTCTGCCGAACTGCCTGCGCGATGGCTTGTTGATCACCGACGCGTACGGCCACGTGCCGTTGCAGAACCTTGGCGCGCCGATGCGTGGCACGCATATACGCACGCAGGTAATTGCCAGCGTGCTGATCGCGCCGTAATCGGTAACGCTATAGGCGCAAATTGACCTGGTGAGCGCCGGCATGCGCTCAAACGGCAGCACAGCGCAACGCCGGAGTGCTCACGCATCACGCGGTTGCGCGAGCACGAGCGATCCGCACCGCGTCACTCACCAATGCTGGCGGCCATGCATTGACCGGCACGGTGGTTGAACCAGCAGCACGCGGCCGTGTCGTGCATACGCATTGGCGCACTGGCCCACATACGCCAACGCGCGGATAATCCGCATTGCCCTGTCACTGCAGCACCGTCATGTCCAGCACCGCGCCGACGCCGTTCGCCCCACTCACCGCGCGCGCATTGGCGTGGGCGGTCCTGGCCATGGGCGCGGTGGTGCTGTTGTCCAACATCCTGGTGCAGTACCCGATCAACGATTGGCTGACCTGGGGTGCGTTCTCGTATCCGCTGGCGTTTCTGGTGAGCAACCTGATCAATCGCCGCTTCGGCCCGCGCGCGGCGCGCAAGGTCGCCTGGTGCGGCTTTGCGCTGGCGGTGGTGTTGTCGCTCTGGCTGGCCACCCCGCGCATCGCGGCGGCCTCGTGCACCGCCTTCATCGCTGCGCAGTTGCTGGATATCAGCGTGTTCGACCGGCTGCGCAGTGGCAATTGGTGGCGTGCACCGATCGTGGCCACCACCTGCAGCGCCACGCTGGATACGACGATCTTCTGGAGCATCGCCTTTGCCGGCGCTGGCCTGCCATGGATCAGCTGGGCGGCCGGCGACCTGGCGGTGAAGCTGGGCATGGGTGTGTTCCTGCTCGGCCCGTTCCGCGCACTGCTGTGGCGCAGTGCGCCGCGCCCGCAGGGCTGACCGGCTCGCCTGCGCACCGGCAATCAGGCCAACACCAGGCGCGGTGCAGGGACGCCATTCCAACGCACCCGCGTTTCTGCCAACCCGGTCTGCGTGCCGCACGCGTCTCACCTTGCAACGCCAGCTACCGGCCACTCAAGGCGGTAGCGTCGCCGCGTCCTTGCCGAGCGGAAACTCCAGCCCTTGCGCGTGCGCGGTAGTGAAGATGCTGTGCCGTGCCTGCTCGATGGCAGGCGTTGGCGGGATCAGCCGCGGCCGGCGATCCAGGGTGCAACTCAGGCCCGCTTCCACCAAGGTGGCATGCGCCTGGTGCAGCGGTGCGGCACGCTCGGCCGGCAGCCATTGCACCTGCACCAACGCATCGATCAAGGCGGGCGTGGCGCAGGCCAGCAGCAGCGCCGGATGCTGTGCGGCCTGGCCGAGCACGCCGGCCTGCAGCACGAATTCCAGATCGACCAGGCCGCCGGCGCCCTGCTTGAGATCCAGCCGCCCCGCATCGCTGCGATCCAGTTCGCTGCGCATGCGCGCGCGCATCTTGCGCACGTCCTCGTGCAGCACGGCGGTGTCGCGCACGCGTGTCAGCGTGTCGGCACGCACCTGCGCGAAGGCCGCGCACAGTGCCGCATCGCCGGCCACCGCACGTGCACGCACCAGCGCCTGATGCTCCCAGGTCCAGGCGCGCTCGCGCTGGTAGTCGCGGTAACTGGCCAGCGATGACACCAACGCGCCCTTGCCACCATCCGGGCGCAGCCGCACATCGATCTCGTAGAGACGACCGGCGCCCGTTTCGGCGGCCAGCAGTGTCATCACCTTCTGCGCCAGCCGCGCAAACCAGCGCCCGGCTTCCAGCGCTCGCTTGCCATCGGAGGCTTCCACTTCGCGTGGATGGTCGTAGAGAAACACCAGATCCAGGTCCGAGCCGAAGCCCAGCTCCAGGCCGCCCAGACTGCCGTAGCCGATGATGGCGAACGCACCGCCCGGCACCTGCCCGTGCGCGGCGATCAGTTCGCGGCGCGCCAGCTGCAGCACCGTCTGCACCACCGCTTCGGCCAGCCAGGCCAGTTGCTGGGTGCTGTCCACCGCCTGCTGGCGGCCATCGAGCGTGGCCAGTGCGATGCGGAAGCTCAAGGCGAGCCGACGCTCGTTGAGTTCGCGCAGCGCCGCTTCGGTGTCCTCGATCTGCAAGGTGTCCAGGCACGCGGCGTGCAACGCATCGCGGTCGGGCAACGGACCGCTGATGCGGGTGTCGAGCAGTTCGTCCAGCAACAGCGGATGCGCAGCCAGGCGCTCGGCCAGCAAGGCGCTGCGCGAGAGCACATCGACCAGGCGTGCGAGCGCGCTGGGTTGTTCGTCCAGCAAGGCCAGGTAACTGGTGCGGCGCAAGGTGGATTGCAGCAGGCCGAGCACGCGGCGCACGGCGGCATCCGGCTGGCTGGCGCGGGTGGCCGCATGCAGCAGCGCCGGCATGACGCGGTCCAGCCGCGCGCTTGCGGTATCGGAGAGCGCACGCACGCCTGAGGACTGCGCAAAATCGGCCAGCACCTGATGCGCGCCGGCTGGATCGTGCAGTCCGATGCCGGCCAGCGGCGCGGCATCGCCTTCCGGCAAGGCGCGCCAGTAGTCGGCAAGCGCATCGGGGGCGGTGGCGCGCACGCGCGGTGCCAGCAGCTCGGCGAATTCGGCGGCAACGCGCGCGCGTTGCGGAGTGAGTGCCTGCAGCAGTGCCGGCCAATCCGCATAACCCAGGCCCAGCGCGATGCGCTCGCGATCCAGCGGCGCCTGCGGCAAGGCATGGGTCTGTGCGTCGCGCAACATCTGCAGACGATTTTCAAGCCGGCGCAAGAAGCGATACGCCTCGGTCAATGCATGCCCGTTGTCCGCATCGATCTGGCCTGCCTCCACCAGCGCCTGCAGGGCAGGCAGCAGGCGACGCTCGCGCAGGCTCGGCTCGCGCCCACCGCGAATCAGCTGCAGCGATTGCGCCAGGAACTCGATCTCGCGGATGCCGCCCGGCCCGCGCTTGATGTCGTCCAGACGATCGTGGCGGGCGACTTCGGCAGTGATCGCCGCCTTCATCTCGCGCAGGCCGTCCAGTGCGGTGAAGTCCAGATAGCGCCGGTAGACGAAGGGGCGCAGCGTCTCGAGCCAGGCTTCGCCGGCATCGATATCGCCGGCCACCGCGCGCGCCTTGAGCCAGGCATAGCGCTCCCAATCGCGTCCTTCGCGCTGGAAGTACTGGTCCATGCCGGTGAACGACAAGGCCACGCGCCCGGCCGTGCCGAACGGGCGCAGACGCAGATCCACGCGATGGCTGAATCCATCGGCCGTGGTCTCGTCGAGCAGCTTGGCCAGCTGCTGGCCAAGCCGCGCAAAATATTCCTCCGCCGCCAACGGGCGGGCACCGTCGGACTGGCCGCCCTGCGGATACGCATAGACCAGATCCACATCCGAGGAAAAATTCAGCTCGCCACCACCGAGCTTGCCCAGCCCGAACACCACCAGCCGCTGCACGCTGCCGTCTTCGGCAATCACCTGGCCATGGCGGTCGCGGAACTGCTGCTCCAATGCCTGCAGCCCACATTGCAGGCAGGTTTCGGCCAGGCGGGTGGCACCGGCCAGGGTGGCATCGACACTGTCCAGTTCGAGCACATCGCGCCAGACCAGGCGCGTGGATTCGGCACTGCGGTAGCGCCGCAATTGCGCCGGCCAGGCCTGGGGCTGTGCGGGGTCGAGCACCGGTAGTGGCAACGGCGGTGGATCCGGCTGCGCCAGGTGCTGCAGCAATGCCGGCTGACGCGCCAAGGTATCGAGCGCAAACTCGCTGGCGAGCGCGACCTGTTCGAGCTGCCGAGCGAAGTCATCGCCCGGCCAGGGCTGGTCGGCCGGCACGGCATGACGGACACGCGTCACAGCCCGCTCGATCAGGGCGGTGAGCGCAGGAGACACGGATGAGGTAGGCAGCGACATGCGCCGATTCTGGCATCCCTGCGCGATGGCGGCACGTGTCTACGGTTGATCCAGCGGTGTCTAGAGGCAGCAATGCAACTACCGGGTTTACCACCGCGCTGCGTGTAGTCCCATCAACATGCGGTCATGTCGGCGGGCGTGATGTCCTCACTGGTTGCGGGCTCCTTGGCCGTATGGATGCAGCCATGGAACTCCACGGATGATTTATGACGTGTCCCGGAAGTGGTGAAGGTATCGCGTGTTGAAACAGCGTCAGAGTTCGAAAGCCGGCTGTTTGCGCTCAGGCCGGATGAGGCGGTCAAGCAGAGGCGAAGCATGTGATCTGAGGCTTCCTTGCAGGGCCCTTGCCCGCCCACCATCGCAGGACACGCCGCAAGTACGCCCATGTAGGCGCTTACGCGACGGTGGACGGGCAAGGACCAGTCAAGCTGGTCGGTGTGTGTGGCCTTCAAACAACAGCAAGCTACAGCACACGCCAACCAATCACCCCGCATGCGACGCAGCCCAGCAGCACTGCCAGCCACGCACTCCAGCGCGGCGCGTACGCCAGGCCCAACGCCACCCACAGGGCGGCCACGCTGGCAAACCCCAGCCACAACAAGGTGCCCACCGCTCCGCCCCAAGCGAGCACGCACAGCACCAGCGCGGCGATCAACAGACAGACAGCCATCGCACGCAGCAACCATCGCTGCATGACCGGCGCAGTGCGGCGGCCGGTGAGCTGCTCGTAATGGCGATGCATCGCCACGGCCAGGGCCATCAGTGCGGCATGGCAGAGCGCGGTGCCCAGCAGCGCGGTGATCAGCCCATCCATGGCGGATGTCCCAGCAACCAGCTCGCACCGCCCAGCACGACGATACCCACGCCCAGCCAGCCCCACATGCGCAATGCACTGCGCGCACGAAACATCCACAGCACGACGACGGCGTAGATGGCGAAACTCAGCAAGGTCGTGCTCAGCACCGAGACCGCAGGCGACACGCCGGCAAATCGCGACAGCAGCTGCGCCAGCACGCTGCAGCCGGTGGAGGTCAGCGCATAGCCGCCGATACTGGCAGCAAGCACGCGACCGGCAACCGACCAGCGGTAGCGCGTCACCGATGCGGTGCTTGAAGAACGCTTCACAACACATCCATCGCGACAGGGGCACCACGCCTGGCGCGTGTCGGCACCGGTCGCACTGCGCTGCGATGGGCCCGATATGCCGCGTAAGCAAATGCAATGCCGAAGACGAGCGAAACCAACTCGACCCCGGCGCGCTGCAGGTCGCCGGCAGCCAGGTACACGCCCAGATGCTGCCCGGTGGTGACCGCATTGAGCAGCGGCAAGCCGACACATAGCAGCGCCGTCATCGCCATTTGCTCCACCCATGCGCGCGCGGGCGGGCGCAGCAGCGCATGCAGCAGCGTGGCCGCCCAGACCCACAGGAATGCGTGGATCTCGATCTGGCTGCGCCCGGCCTGCGCGATCGGCACCAGGCGGTTGGCATAAAAATACGCAATGCTCGCCAAGGCGGTTCCCGCAAGCGCGGCGACATTGAGCGCTTCCACCACCCGATAGATGCCGGCGGTGGCCGCGCCGAACTCCTGCTCGCTACGCCGACGCCGCTTGATCGAAAACAGCAAGGTGCCGGTGGCCATCATCAAGGTGCCGGCCAGGCCGCAGATGAAATACAGCCATTTGCTGGTCCAGCCGCCGAACCCCGCCACGTGCAAGGTCTTGACGACCTCTTCCACATCCTGCGCGTGCAGGTCCGTGCGTGCGGCATCCGCGTGCCGCTCCAGCAGCGCGCCACTGTTCGCGTCGAATACCACGCTATTGGCTGGGTTGAGCAGGCGCCGCGAGCTGCCGGTCGCGGCCACGCGCGCGATCACGCGCAGCTTGCTGCCGGGTTGATCGGGCCGCTCGATCACCAGCGTTTGCGCGGGCGCAGAGTTAAGCGAGTCTGCACGCTGCACCAGCTCCGGCAGATAGGCAGGCACGTTGTTGACTGCTGCTTCGTCTGTGCTGGCCGCAGGCACTGCGGGCGACAGAGCATCGGCGTAACGCGTGTAGGCGTCCTCGTCGCTGCCATACAGTGCGTGCAATGGCGCGGGCATGTAGCTGGTGTAGAAATACGCCAGGCCGGTGTAGACGATCATCAGCAGGAAGGGCAGCGTCAGCACCGCCGTGGCGTTGTGCGCGTCCAGCCACGAGCGCTGTCCCTTGCCCGGGCGGAAGGTGAAGAAATCCAGAAAGATCCGCTTGTGCACGATCACCCCGGATACCAGCGCGATCAGCCCGCACAGCGACACCCAGCCCACCAGCCAATAGCCGGGAATGCCGCCATGCAAGGTGTAGTGGAAGCTCATGAAATGCCGGCCGCCTTCGGTCTGCCGGCCCCACGGAGACGGCAGCAGCTCGCCGCTCCCGGGGTCCAGCGCTGCCTGATCCTGGCCGTCTGGTGTCCGCCAGGACAGCGTGAGCGCCTCACCCAGCTGCGCGGGCAAGGTGATCCGCCACAGGCGTGCCTGTGGCGCAAGCTGATGCAACTGCGCCAGTGCACGCGGCACCAGCGCTGCTTCCGACAGGACCGTCTGCGTGCTCGCACTCGGCAAGGCCGGTGTGCCCTGCATCCAGCTGGTGATCGGATCGCGAAACACGCTGAGCGTGCCGGTCAGGAAGATCGCGCACAGCAACCAGCCACAGCTCAGGCCGCACCAGGTGTGCAGCCAGGCCATGCTTTGGCGAAAGCCTTCTTTCATCCGGCACGCGCCAGGCGCCACCGCAGCGCTGGTGCCCGCATCACAGCGCGCCGCGCAGGGTCACCATCACGTTGCGCGGCTCGCCGTAATAGCGCCCGTTAACGAAGCTCGACAAGGTGTTGTAGTAGTGCTTGTCGAACACGTTGTTGAGATTGACCGCCACCGACCATTGCCGGTTGACCTGGTACCGCGCCAATGCATTCCAGACCGCACGCCCCTGGATCGGCGCGGTGGCAGTGCCGATCTGCCGATACGCCGCGCTCTGCGCGCTGACACCGCCACCGACGATGACGTCCTGCAACACGCCCGGTAGACGGTAGGTGGTCCATACCCGCAGCAGGTGCTTGGGCGTGTAGCTGTTGAAGGTCTGGCCCTGGCTGCTGACATCCTGCAGGTAGGTGGTGCGGTTGAAGGTGTAACCGGCAAACACGTTCCAGTCGCGCAGCACCTCGCCGCTGACTTCGGCATCGAACCCGCGGCTGCGCACCTTGCCGCTGTCGATGTAGCAGAAATCGTTGTTGCGGCAGGTGGGGCTGGTGGTCAGGTCGGCCTGGGCACGGTTTTTCTGCTCGATCTGGAACAGCGCAAACGCGCTGTTGATGCGCCCGTCCAGCCACTCCCCCTTGATGCCAAGCTCGTAGTTGGCACCGGTCATCGGCTTGAGCATCTCGCCGGCTTCGGTCTGCGCGTTCTGCGGCTGGAAGATGTCCGCATAACTGGCGTAGGCCGACCAGGTCGGGCTCAAGGCGTACAACAGGCCGGCATACGGTGTGACCTGCCCGGTCTCGCGGGTGTGCTCGATCGATTGCGATGGCGACAGTCCGGTGGTGGTGGTGTTCCACAGGGTGTCGTGCCAGCTCACGCGGGTGCCGACGATGGCCCTCAACGGATCCGTCAGCTGCCAGCGCAGTGCGCCGTACAGGCCGAATTCGCGCGAGGTGCCATGCCGGGCCTCGCGTGCATTGGCGAAGATTTCCGCATCGCTGATCGCCCGCACATTGCGCTGCAGATTGAACACGTTGAAGGTCTGGAAGTTGTTCTTGCTGCCGTAGACCGTATCCACGGTGGTCTCGGCGAAGTTGCTGCCGATCACCAACTCGTGCCTACGCCCCAGTGCATTGAACTGCCCGATCACATTGGCGTCGAAGCCGAAGGCGTCCGCATCGGAAATGGTGCGCGCGGCCAGCAGCGCGCCGGTGCCGTTGGCCGGATTGATCGCGCGGCTGGAGCTGGCATATTTCAGATCGTGCAGCTCGCGTACCTGCACCGCACTGAGCTTGAACACCCAGTCGGCATTGAAGCGATGGTCCAGGTCCAGATACAGCCCGCGATTGGACGAGGACTGCCGGTTCCATGCGGCACCCAGATTGGTCTGGCGTGGCAGGCCGATATCGCGGCCATCGCTGAAACTGGGCAGACCGCCGAAGAACGGCCGGCCTTCCACCTGTTCGTAGCTCACGCCCAGGCTGAGCTGGGTCTGCGGCGAGAACGTGTAGTCGAGCGTGCCGTAATAGGTGGGCGTGCGGCGCGTGACCCCATCGACGAACGAGCGCTGGTCCTGGTAATCGATCACTCCGCGCGCGCGCAATGCGCCATCGGCGCTGAGGTTGGCGCTGCCATCGATCAGGGCGCCGTAGCGATCCCAGCTGCCGCCCTGCACCATCACGCTGACGCCCGGCACATCCAGCGGGCGCTTGCGCACCAGGTTCACCGCGCCACCGGGATTGCCCGCCCCCTGCAGCAGGCCGGCCGCACCGCGCAGCACTTCGGCGCGATCGTAGATGCCCATGTTGGCGCTGTAGTTGCTTGCGCGGCCGTACATGCCGCGATTGAGCGGCACGCCGTCGTACTGCACGGTGGTGATGTCGAAGCCGCGCGAATAGATGTACTTGCCGCCCTGCGGGCTCTGCACGATGGTGATGCCGGTGGTGCTGGCCAGCGCGTCGTAGACCGAGGTGATGTTCTGCTCGTCCATCAACTGACGGGTGACCACGCTGATCGACTGCGGGATGTCCTTGAGCGACTGCTCGCCGCGGCCGATGCTGACCGCGCGCGCGGTATAGCTGCCGGTGCCGCTGGTGGTCGCACTGCGGTTGGCCTGCGCGGTCACCTTGACGGTGGGCAGCAGCCACGCGTCCACCTCGCTATTGCTCGTACTCAGCTGCGGCGCGGCGCGCAACACGTAGCCGCCGGTCTGCAACGGCACGGCCTGCAAGCCGCTGCCCGCCAGCAGCGCAGCCAGGGCGGCCGGTGCGGTGTAGCTGCCATCCAGCCCGGCGGTGGTCTTGCCGTCGGTCTGCGCGGCGGTGAAGCTCAGCAACAGGTTGGCCGAACCGGCCAGTTCACGCAGCGCCGGCGCCAACGGGCCGGCGGGGATGCGGTAGGCCTGGCGTGCATCCTGCGTGGCAGGCGCGGTCTGGGCGATGGCATCGGGCATGCCCGCACACACGCCCAGGCTGCAGAGCGCAACCGCCACGGCCGTGCCCAGCGGCCGCTGCACGGCCTGCACCAGGGCGTTGCGCTGCAACGACGAAGAGGAAAGTTGACCGCGGCGGCGGGCAGTGATCGACATGCTGTTCCCACAAAGGTTTGGTGTCGCACTGACACCGTCATTGGGGAGGTGCCACAACTGCGGCGATCGGGCAGCCCGGATGCAAAGTTTTTTCGGCGACGGCCGGCTGGCGGCGCCTCAGGCCTGCCCGGCCGCCTGCACCGTCACCCAGTAACGGCTGCGCCGGCTCACCCGCACCGGCAGCACGCTGGGCAGCATTGCCAGGATGCGGTCGGTGTCGTCCAGCGGGAACACGCCGGAGACGCGCAGGCTGCCCACCTGCGGGTCGCAGCGCAGCAGCCCGGCGCGATAACGGTCGAGTTCGGCGATGAAGGCATCCAGGCGCCACTCGTCGGCGATCAGCTGCCCGCGTACCCAGGCCGCGGCCTGTGCATCGACCGGCGCGATGGCGCCGAGCGCCTCGGCGGTAAACCGACACTGCTCCCCTGCCTGCACGCGCCCGACGGCCTGCGCGGCCGCATGTGGCCGCACCTCCACCGCGCTTTCCAGCACGCTCAGCCGGGTGGCGTGTTCGTCCTGGCGCACGCAAAAGCGCGTGCCCAATGCATGGATATCGCCCTGCGCGGTGCGCACCAGCAACGGCCGCGCGTCGTGACCCGCTCCCAGCGCATGCGCGGTGGTCACCATGATCTCGCCGGCCAGCAACTGCAGCAGCCGCTGCTGCGCATCGAACCGCACATCGATGGCGCTGCGCGTGTTGAGGGTGATGCGGCTGCCGTCCTGCAACTGCACCTCGCGGCGCTGGCCGGTCGCGGTGGCGTAATCGGCGGTGGCGCGCTGCCAGCGTTCGGTGCGCGAGGCCAGCACGCCGGTGGCCCCGGCCACCCCGCCCCACAGCAGCAGGTTCAGCGCCTTACGCCGGCCAGGCGATGCCTGGCCGTTGCTGCCCGCATACGGCGACAGGCTGCGATAGGCCGCCTGCGGGGTCAGCGTCTTCAGCCGCCCGGTCACCGCCTCGATATGCGCCCACGCCCGCGCGTGGTCCGGATGCGCATCGCGCCACTGTTGCCAGCACTGCAGCTGCACCTCGCTCGCAGTGCCGGACATCAGCACCGTCAGCCACTGCGCGGCCTGGTCGGCGACCTCGGCGCTGATCGGTTGCCCGCCGGCCAGCGGCGCGCGCTGGCCGGCAGCGGTGCGCGCACGAGGTGAAGCGGCATCAGCCATCCGTGCAGCTCACGCCGACAGGGCGAACAGGCAATGCCGGTTGGCACGCGTGAGGTATTGCTTGACCGAGCTGCTGGACACGCCCAGCCGCTGCGCGATCTGCGCGTAGCTCAGCTCCTGCAGATGCGCCAGCAAAAAGGCTTCCTTCACCTTGGGCGGCAGGCCATCCAGCGCCTGGTCCACCTGCTGCACCGCTTCCAGCGCCAGCACTTGCAGCTCCGGCGACGGCGCCAATTCCTCTGGAAGCGCAGCCAGCAGTTCCAGGTAGCTGGTTTCCAGCAACTTGCGCCGCTGCCGGTGCGCCATCAGCCGGCGCGCGATGGTGGCCAGGAACGGGCGCGGCTCGCGGATCTCGTCGGCGGCGCCCGCGCTGATCACGCTGATGAAGGTGTCCTGCGCCAGGTCGGCAGCCACGAACGCATCGCCCAGCTTGCGCCGCAGCCAGCCCTGCAGCCAGCCATGGTGGTCGGTGTACAGGCGCTCCACCTGCTGATGAAGCGCGCCTTGCGTGACCGACACGATGACCTCCTGGACGGCTGGACCCAGGCGGCAAGGCGCCCGGCGATAAATGAGAATTGATCTCATTCTATCGGAAGCCGGCGACGTATGCAGGCGCGGCCGCTGGCCACCCCCATCACGCGGATCGAGAACATGTAGGCGGTTGATGCTCAAAGCGACCCGGCAGTCGCCTGGGCAAGCCTTCAACAACTAGGCGTTTCGCGCGCTGAGCGGAGGCCAAGTGGCTTGACTGGCCAAGCTTCAGGCAATAAAAAAGCCCGCTTGCAGCGAACTGC
This sequence comes from Xanthomonas sp. NCPPB 3218, assembly GCF_056725185.1. Taxonomy (NCBI): domain Bacteria; kingdom Pseudomonadati; phylum Pseudomonadota; class Gammaproteobacteria; order Lysobacterales; family Lysobacteraceae; genus Xanthomonas; species Xanthomonas sp. NCPPB 3218. The sequence goes on along the minus strand of NZ_CM161516.1, from coordinate 656,964 downwards.
CAGCGGGCTTTGCTCCCTCCCCCACGTCGGGATGCAGGATCATAGTGCGCGCCCCGAACGCCACTTGCACGCTGCACTGCAAAACAACACCAGGCAGTACAGAACTGGCGCTTTTTCCTTCACACCGCACTGGCGCGCGGCGACCTCAGCGCAGCAGATCGGGCTGGGCCTGGTACCACTCCGGTGCACGCAGCAGATGCCATTCCGGGGTCTGGCCGCGCAACCCCACCGCTGCGCTCAACATGCCCCAGCGCGCGAGCAAACTGCCGCTGCGTTGGCTGCCCTGCAAACGCAGGCGCGCATCCACCTGGAAGCGTTGGTTGCGCGCCTGCAAGCGATCGACGATGACGGTGTCGCCCTGCCAATGCACGCGCCCGGTCACCTGCGCCTGGCCTGCATCCACCAGCCGCAGCATCCAGTTCGGAATCGAACGGTCGCGCGCGTACAGCGCCATCAGGAACTCCAGATCGCGCACCTGGATGCGCACGCGACCATCCATGCCGACCGGCTGGTGCCATTGCATGCGGGTGTCCTCCAGCACGATGCGCGCCCACCAGCCATCGCGGCGCTGACCATCCGGCCCGGTGAATCCGATATTGCGCAGCTGGATGGTGCTGGCGTCGAGGCGAAAATTTTCCGCACGCAGATCGCCGCGTTGCAAGCGCAGATCCGCATCCACATCGCCACGCAGTGCCAGGCCGGCAAACTGCAGCCGCGCCGCACGCGCACCGATGCGCAAGCCACCCTTGCCGATACGCCCACCGGGTTCGATCTGCAGATCGCCACTGAGCACACCGTTGCCGCCATCGAAGCGCAGTTGCTGCTGCGGCAGATAGCGGTTGTAGGCACGCAGATCCGGCACGCGCGCATTGGCGAACACCAGATGCGCGCGCGTGGCGTCGCGCAGCGTGGCCAGGTTGCGTGCATCGGCGCGCGTCTGCAGGTCCAGACGCAGATCGCGGCCCTGCACGAACGGGCGCGTGGGCGCATCGCTGTGCGCAATGGAGAACTGCTGCATCTGCAAGGCAAGTGCCGGCAGCAGCTGCCCGTTCGCATCGGCGCTCACCCGCAGGTCGGCACTGGCCTGCCCATCGATCGCATGCCCCATCACGCCGACATGCGCACGCACGTGCGGCACCTGCAGGCGACTGCCGGTACCGAGCTGGCCGCGATCGATGCGCAGATCCGCATCCACCAGCCCGTCGCCTTCCAGCGTCAGCCAGTCCACGTCCGGGAACAGCGCCGGAATCCAGCTCAGCGAGGACAGTTGCCAGTGCAGGCGCGCATGCCCGGAGGTGCGCGGCAGCAGGCTGCGCATCGATTGCAGCGGCAGCTGCCGGCCCTGCACGCGCAGATCCGCATCCAGGGTCAGCCCGGCATCGGCCGGCTCGGGCATGCTCACCTGCAGGCGCATGTCCTGATCCACCTGCAGTTGCGCTGCAAGCTCGCCCAGCAGGGCGGCCGGCGTGCGCATGCTGTCGTGCAGGGGTGCGCGCCATTGCAGCTGGCTGCCGGGCTGCAAGGCGCCACGTATCCAGCGCAACTGCCCATCCGCACGCCCCGTGCCGGCGCGTGTGGAGAGCGTGTGGCGCCCCTGGGCATTACGTACGACATCCAGTGCGGCGGTGTCGCCATGCACGCTCACCTGTGCATCGGCAAGCTGCAGCATGGCCAGCCCACGTGCCTGCTCCGGCGCATGCCGCGCGATGCTGGCTTCGATGCGCAGCTGGCCGTTGCGCAGCACTTCGCTGTCACCCCAGCGCATGCGTGCGTTGTCGAAGCGCGCCTGCGAGGGAAACACTTCCATCGGCCCGCCACGCAACTGCTTGAACAGACCGAGCTGCAGCTGACCATCGCCTTCGATCCGCAGCTGACGCAGCGTCACTGCCTGCACCTGATCGGCGACGATGCGGTCGAACTGCAGGGTCCAGGCCGGAGCGGTCGATGCGGGACCTGCGGGTGCGCCAGCGGTATTGGCGACCCCAGAGGATTTCGGCACCCGAATGGCTAAGTCAGTCGTCCGTGTGGGCGGCTGCGTGCTCGCCGCGAGGTCTGGGGTGCGTGTGGGTGGCTTGTCCTGCGCGGTCGTTGGCTGCGGCGTACCGGCTGCGTCAGCCGCTGGCGCGGCAGCTACCTGCGTGTTCGGCGCTGTCCCCGGCGCTGGCGTCGCCACGGTAACAGCTGTGGGTACAGCCGCCTGCATGCCGCCGCGCACACCGTGCGCATGCAGCTCCGGCACCAGCAACTGCCGATGCAGCAACGGCAACAGCCGCACCTGCCCGCTCATGCGCTGCGCGCTGACGTTCCAGCGGGTGCGTGTGGAGCGGCCTTGCAACTCCACCTTCCACAGCGTCAGCCGGCCCGGCCACCAGGTCACTGCCGGGCCCCAGTGCATGGTGAACCGGTCCGGCTTGCGATTGAGCGCGGCCGGCCCGAGTGGCGTGTTGAGCAACAGGTTGCCGAGCAGCAGATAGCTTGCGTACACCACCAGGAACGCCAGCAACGGCCAACGCACCAGGCGGGGCAAGGTCTGCCAGCGGGCGCGAACAGGCATCGTCATGACGGCAGGCTCCTGAAGACCGCGCACGCGGCGTGGCGCAGTGTGCCAAGGAAACCGTGAGCGCGGTGCGCAGCGGCGATTGCGGCTGGGCACCGGCAGGCTGCCCGGTGTGCAGTGGATGTCCTACACGCCCGGCAGTGTGCGCACGCCTCGTCGAAGACGGCAAAGCTGGCCGCATTACGCAAGCCTCAAACCACGAGCCGCTTACTTCGCCTTCGATACCCCCGGCAACAACCCCGGCTGCGCGTCGTACCACTCGCGCGCGCCGGCCAGATGCCACTGGCGCTGCTTGCCATCGAGTTCGATCCCGGCGCCCAGCACACCCCAGCGCAGATACAGATCGCCGCGCCGCTGCTCATCGTTCAAGGCCAGCCTTGCACGCAGCGACAGCCGCGCATTCTCCGCATGCAGGTCGTCGATCAGCAGCTGCTGCTTGCGCCAACGTACCCTGCCGGTGGCGTCGAGCTCGCCCGAATCCAGCAAGCCCAGTACCCAGCGCGGATAGTCGGCACGTTGCGCAAACACCGCCAGCAGCGGCGCGACATCGCGCATGCGGATCGCCGCGTCGGCATCCACCTGGAACGGTGCGCTGGCCTGGATGGTGCCGGCACCGACCTGCATCTGCCCCCACCAGTTGGCATCGCTGCTGTCGTCGCCCACACGCATATTGCGCAGGCGCACGCGCGTGCCGCTGAGGTCGAAGAACTTGTTCTTGAAATCGGCACGCTGCAGCTGCGCCTGCAATTCGGCATCGCCACGCATCTGCACGCCGGCCAGCGCCAGGTGCGCGCCCTGCCCGCGCAGGTTGGCGTGGCCGCTGCCCACATCGCCGGCGGTATTGAGCGCCACATCGCCGGTCAGGCTGCCGCTGCCGCCGAGCAGGCGCACGTTCTTGCCGGGCAGGTAACGGTTGTAGACGGTGAGATCGGGAACGCGCGCATCGCTGAAACGCAGCTGTGCCTTGAGCGTGTCGCGCAGGCGCGCCAGTTCGGCATCGCCATGCATGGCCAGTTGCAGATCGCGGCCGTCCAGCAGGACCTGCCTGGGCGCATCGCGCGGTGCGGCCTTGAAGGTGGGAATGCTCACCTCCAGGTGCGCCTGCGGCGTGGCGGCATCGTCGATGCGTCCATGCGCCTTGGCGATACCGGCCAGCCGCGTATCGAACACCTGCGCCACCGCTTCCACACGCGGAATCTCCAGGCTGCTGCCGCTGGCGAGCCGGCCCTGCGCCAGCCGCAGGTCGGCCTCGACCAGGCCGCCGCCTGCGAGCTGGAACCAGGGCTTGCGCACGAACAGCTCGGCGATCCAGTTCAGCGATTCGAACTGCCAGCGCCCACGCACCTGCCCGGACAGGCGCGGCAGTACCTGCGCAGGATCCTGGAAGGGAATGCTGCGTCCGGCGATGCGCAGATCGGCCTGCAGTTCGCTGCCCGTCTTCTCGTCGCGCGGCAGGCGTGCCTGCACACGGATGTCGCGCGCCACGTCCAGCTGCAGCGCCAGCATGCCGCGGTCGGTCGCGCCGACGCCAGCCATCAATGGCAGACGCCAGACAGCATGGCTGCCTTCCTGCAGGGTGCCGCGATCCAGCGTGATGTCGGCCTCCACCCGCGCCGCGGACGGCCCGCTGCGGATGTCCACGTGCGGCGCGCCGGTGTCGATCTTCAACGCCACGGTCGCCGCCTTCAGCTGCAGGCGCGCATGGGTAATGCCGAGCTTTCGCAGGCCAGGCGCCTGGTCGCGGTAATGGCGCGGAAACTGGAATTGCGCATCCAGCTGCGCGCCATTGAACACCTGCACCCCGTCATAGCTGACCACCGCATCGCGAAAGCCCGCTTCGGAAGGAAACAGCTCCGACGGGCCGCCCTTGAGCTGCTTGAGGAAGCCGACGCTGCCGTGGCCCTGCCCGGCGATTAGCAACTTGCCCAGGCGCGCACTGCGGATGCTGTTGCTGGTGATCGCATCGAAGCGCAGCGTCCAGCCCTGATCGCCGCGCGGCGGTGGCGGAATGGGCGTGTCGGAGGTTTCCACTTCCGCTTCCAGGCCGGTGGCATGCAGCCAGGGCAGGCGCACCTCGCGCCGCAACAGCGCAAGCAAGGCCACGCGCGCATTGGCGCGGTCGGCGTGAAACACGTACACGGTGCGGTTGGCCTGCCCACGCATGCGCACGTTCCAGGCCATCACCTGCCCCGGAAACACGGTCAGTGCCGGGCCGGTCTGCATGGTGAATTTATGCGGCTGCCGGTTGGTGACGGCATCGAACAGCGGCGTGTTGAGAAACAGGTTGCCGGCCAGCAGATACAGCGCATACAGCGCCACCAGCACGACCACTGCGATGCGCCCTGGCCGGGGCCAGCGCTGGAAGCGGTCGCGAAGAGAGGACATGGGCGCAGGCAGAAGTCGAGTCTGTCGCCACTATCGCGGTTGCGCTGGCGGCGAGGCGTGAACATGGCCGGTAGCGCGTCACCACCCGCGCTGTACGGCAGCCGGGATGCGTTGACGGTTGGCGCTGCAGTGCAGGAGTGTGACAGGGCGTACCGGCACGCGCTCGCCAGATAACCGCCGGCCCGCCGGCGGCAACGCCGACGCCAGGCTGCAGATGCGGCAACGAAAGCGGACGCAGCGTCGATGTATTGCCCCAACCGACCTGCCACGCAACAGCCCGCTTCGCACGCAGTTGCGGCCATCCGCACAGTTGCATTGCACCATGGTCGCAGCGCGGCCGACGCATGCAGCAGCGATAATGGCAGTCCCCTGTCCCGCTGTGCCGCCATGTCCGACGAACGCATCCTGTACGCGCCGCTGCGCGAGCGCCTGGTTTCTGCCGAGGCCGCTGCCGCATTGATCCAGCCGGGCGAGACCGTGGCGATGAGCGGCTTCACCGGCTCCGGTTACCCCAAGGCGGTGCCGATGGCGTTGGCACAGCGTATCGAAGCGGCGCATCTGCAGGGCCAGCCATTCCAGATCAAGCTGATGACCGGCGCATCCACCGCGCCGGAACTGGACGGCGCGCTGGCCAAGGCCGACGGCATCGCCATGCGCATGCCGTTCCAGTCCGACCCGGACGCGCGCCAACGCATCAACGCCGGCACGCTGGACTATATCGACATCCATCTCAGCCACGTCGCCCAGCACGTGTGGTTCGGCTTCTACGGCCAGATCGACACCGCCGTGGTGGAAGTCTCGGCGATCCGCGCCGACGGCAGCCTGGTGCCGTCCACCTCGATCGGCAACAACAAGACCTGGCTTGACCTGGCCAGCAAGGTGATCATCGAGGTCAACGATTGGCAGCCGGCCGGCCTGGATGGCATGCACGACGTGTACTACGGCACTGCGCTGCCGCCGCAGCGCAAGCCGATCCCGTTGGTGCATGGCGACGACCGCATCGGCGAGCCCAGCCTGCGCTGCGACCCGGACAAGATCGTGGCAGTGGTGCGCACGCATGGCCCGGACCGCAACAGCCCGTTTGCTGCCGCCGACGACAGCAGCGAACGCATCGCCGAGCACCTGATCGCGTTCCTGCGCCACGAAGTGGACAAGGGCCGGCTGCCGGCCAGCCTGCTGCCGCTGCAATCGGGCGTGGGCAATATTCCCAATGCGGTGCTGGCGGGGCTTGCACGCAGCGGCTTCCGCGACCTGGAAGCATTCACCGAAGTGATCCAGGACGGCATGCTCGCGCTGCTGCGCGATGGCGTGCTGCGCTACGCCTCGTGCACCGGTTTTGCGCTCAGCCCGGAAGGCAACGAGGAGTTCAAGCGCAATATCGATTTCTACCGGCAACGCATCATCATGCGCACGCAGGAGATTTCCAATCATCCGGAGCTGGTGCGCCGGCTCGGTTGCATCGGCATGAACGGCATGATCGAGGCCGACCTGTACGGCAACGTCAATTCCACCCACGTGATGGGCAGCCGCATCATGAACGGCATCGGCGGTTCCGGCGACTTTGCCCGCAACGGCTTCCTGTCGATCTTCCTGAGCCCCAGCATCGCCAAGGCCGGCAGCATCTCGTCGATCGTGCCGATGGTCAGCCATGTCGACCACACCGAACACGATGTCTCGGTGATCGTCACCGAACAGGGCCTGGCCGATCTGCGCGGCCTCACACCCAAGCAACGCGCACGCCAGTTGCTCGATCACTGCGTACACCCGCGCTACCGCGATGCGCTGGAAGATTATGTGGCGCGCGCCAATCGCGACAGCTATGGCAAGCACACCCCGCATCTGCTGACCGAGGCGCTGTCGTGGCATCAGCGCTGGTTGGAGACGGGGGATATGTTGGGGTGAGCGGGAATCGGGAATCGGGAATCTAGAGTTGTAGCGCAGCGTGACGGTGTTGCTAGAGAGATCGGAGCACGGTCGTCGTGCTGGTGTTTAACGCTTCGCGAACTTCATTGCTGGCATCGACATGCTGCGACATCGCGATGTCACGGATGTGGCGGATAACGTTCCTGCCCGCTCGCATTCGGCGGCAGGACGGCTCTCTCCCCCTCCTGCCACTGGGCGCGACGGGTCACCACTGGGTGGTGTCCAATCCGTCGGGCCGGCTCCCTGCGCCGGCCCGGCGTTCTCGTTCTGGAGCGGCCATCAGCACGCATGCGCTTGTGTTCATTGCCAGGCTGCTCGAGAGGGGCTTCTCCCTTCTCCCGGCGGGAGAAGGTGGCGCGTAGCGCAGGATGAGGGTCCGCGCGAAGCCTCGTGCTCTCACCCCACCGCCTCGCCGATCACGCAGCTTCGGCAACCCGCCTTGCGCGACGTGCGCGTACGGCCGTCGCCAGGCGCTCGAGCACCTGCACAGAGGCGTCCCACCCCAGGCAGCCGTCGGTGATGCTCTGGCCGTAGGTCAGTGCGCAGCCGGGCACCAGTTCCTGGCGTCCGCCGACCAGGTGGCTTTCCACCATGACGCCGACGATGCGGGTCTCGCCGCCTTCCAGTTGCGTGGCGATATCGTCGATGACCTTGGGCTGGTTCTCGGGATTCTTGCCGCTGTTGGCGTGGCTGGCGTCGATCATCAGGCGCGCCGGCAAGCCGGACGTGTTGAGCACCTGGCTGGCCGCTTCCACATTGGCCGCGTCGAAGTTGGGCTGCTTGCCGCCGCGCAGGATCACGTGGCAGTCCGGGTTGCCTGCGGTCGCGGCCACCGCGGTGTGGCCGTCCTTGGTCACGGCCAGGAAATGATGCGGGTGCGAGGCCGCACCCACCGCGTCCACCGCAATCTTGACGTCGCCGCCGGTGCCGTTCTTGAAGCCCACCGGGCACGACAGGCCCGAGGCCATTTCGCGATGCACCTGGCTTTCGGTGGTGCGTGCGCCGATCGCGCCCCAGGCCACCAGGTCGGCGATGTACTGCGGCGAGATGATGTCGAGGAATTCCACACCGGCCGGCAGGCCGAGGTTGTTGATGTCGCGCAGCAGACCGCGCGCCACCCGCAGGCCCTTGTTGATCTGGAAGCTGCCATCCAGATCCGGATCGTTGATCAGGCCCTTCCAGCCGATGGTGGTGCGCGGCTTTTCGAAGTACACCCGCATCACGATCTCCAGCGCGTCGCCGAATTGCTCGCGCAGCGGGCGCAGGCGGTGCGCGTAGTCCATCGCCGCGACCGGATCGTGGATCGAGCAGGGCCCGATCACCACCGCCAGGCGGTCGTCACGGCCATGCAGGATCTCGTGCAGCGCGGCACGCGAATTGGTCACGGTCTCGGAGGCTCGCTCGTCGCAGGGCAGCAGCGACAGCAGCTGCGAGGGCGGGGCAAGGGCTTCGATCTTGCGGATACGCAGGTCATCGGTCACAGGCGGCATAACAGTGTCTCGGTGGGCGGTGTTGCATCAGGGAGCCAGGCGCGGCGGCAACAAAAAAGCCGCCAGTGTGCGCTGGCGGCTTTTCGGGAATGCTGCTGAAGATTTCTTCAGGGTGAGCGCAATCCGTCCTCCGCCAGCGGCATCGGAAAACCGTAGTACCAAAAGTAAAACTGGCTGCGGGGTGCGTTCATTGAGTGCATTGATACCACGCACGTTTGGCCGTTGCCACTGTTTCATCGGCAACGGAACGTTGCAGCGGTGCTCCCGCGGGGTGCCTGCAAGCCGCATGTGTCGCGCCGACCACCGCGGCGCACGACAAGCTGGGCGAACCGATGCGCGGCATTACCACGCGCGCGTTGGCAGGCCGGGTTCGCGTACGGCTTGCCTGCGCAGATGGCATCGACGATGCATCGCACGCCACGACGCTGTGCCGTGACGTGCGATGCGGCCAGCACCTTCAATCAGAACGTAAACACATATTCCGCCGCCACTTCGCGGCCGATCGGGTTGAACAAGGTGGTGTTGTAGAAGCCGTAACCGTAGAAGCGCTCCTTGTTCTCGTAGCCCACTTCGTTGAACACGTTGTTGACGTAGAAGTTGACCTTGGCGTGGTCGGTGATCCTGTAGCCGGTGCTGAGGTTCCAGTAGATCGCCGGGCCGACGCGGCCGAAGTAGCGCTTGCTGCTCTCGCCCAGATGCACGTTGGCGGTGTCGGTGACCACGCATGCGTCCGAGGCACTGGGTTGGTAGCCGTCGTCGAAGCGCTCGCAGGTGCCCCAGTTGACCGCGCGCATGGAGCCGAGCCGGCGGAAGTACACCGTCCAGTCCCAGGCGCCGCCGTTGTCCCAATGCACGCTGCCCCGCACACGGCTGCGCACGCGTTCGTCGCGGCGGTTTTCATCGCTGTCGGTACGGTAGATCTGCTCGCGATAGGCCAGCAGGTTGTTGTAGTCCAGCGACAACTGGAAGTTGCCCCAACCCGCGGTGGCAAGCCGGTATTTCAGCGAGGCATCGATGCCGGAGGTTTCCATCTGCGCCAGGTTGATCGGGCCGCGCTCGATGCTGGCGATGGTGCCGTCGGCGTTGCGCAGCACGCGCGAGGTGATGGTGTCGCAATAGCCGGCGCCGCCGGGATTGTTCCAGGCGCCGCCGCTGATGGTGGTGCCGGTGCGGCAGCCGGCTTCGGCCGAGAGGATCTCGTCGCGGTCCAGATCCTTGATCATTTCCTCCAGCTCGATGCGGTAGTAATCCACGCTCAGCGACAGGCCCTGCACGATGTCCCACACCACCCCGCCGGTGAACGAGCGGCCGGTTTCCGAGCGCAGATCCGGCGTGCCGCGACGGTTCACGTCCACGGTGTAGTAGATGTTGCTGTTCTCGTCGTTGCAGCCGCCGGTGAGATACGCGCCGGTGGCGATGCAGCGGTATTGGTCGATCACGGTCTGGTTGGTGGAGCTGGGTTCGCCGAGCACGTAATGCATGTCCGGTGCGCGGAAGCTGGTGGCCAGCGTGCTGCGCACCAACAGGCTCTCGACCGGGCGCCATTCCAGACCCGCGCTCCAGGTGGTGTCGCTTTGGGTGCCGACATCGGTCGGAATCGCCGCCGAAGAGCGATAACTGCCGTAGCGATCGTAGCGGCCGGCGACATTGGCGCTCAGCGTCGACAGCAGCGGAATCTGCAATTCCAGCCCGGCCGAACTGCGCATGCGCTCGCCACCGCCACTGTCCACCACATCGACCGGATAGCACTCGTTGGCGCAGGGGTCGGGCGACAGCTGGTAGCCCTGCTTGGCGACTTCGGCCACGGTGGCGAAGCGGATCGGCCCGGCCCAGCCCTGCACCAGATCGCCGCTCAGGCTGAAGCTGGCCTGGTTCACCCACGAATACGCCGAGTTATGCGATTTGGCGACCAGCTCGTCGTACTCGCTCGAGGACAGCGGTGCATACAGGCGCGCCTGGTTGATCGCATAGATCGGCGCGCCGTCGGCGGCGGTGCCGGTGGGGCTGCCGAGGAAATAATCGGTGGCGCGGGCGGTGTCCACGGTGCGTACGTATTCGTCCACCGTGTAGCGTGAGCGGCCCACGCTCAGCTCCCAGTCGAAGCGGTCGGCCCACACGCCACGCAAGCCGGCGCTCAGGTCCCAGGACTGCTCCTTGTTGTAGTTGGCCAGCCGGTCCCAACCACCGGCCTCGCGCCGGGTGAGCTGCCGGATCGCATACAGCGAGCGGCCGGTGTCGGCGTCCTGGAACGGACCCAGATACACATACGGCGGGTCGTAGGTCCAGCGGCCGATGCTGCGGTTGGCCGACAGCGTGGCCCAGGCTTCGGTGTGCTCGCCGAACTTCCAGGTGCCGTAGAGATAGGCCGAGTAGTCCTCGCTGCCAGTGACCAGCCCCCAGTCGCCGTAATCGCGTGCCACGCCGCAGTAGTCGCCGGCGTTGGTGACCACCCCGGTGTTCTGGTTGTAGCTCAGCCGCTGCCCGTCGATGAACTCGCCGCCGAAGCGCGCGCAGGTGCCGGCGGGCGGTGCGAGGCGTTCGTTGGTGTTGGCATCGACCAGGCTCAGGCCGGTGAACGGGTTGAAGCCGTAGCGGCGGTTCTGCCCGGTCCAGTTGGAATAGGCCATGTCGTCGGAATCGTCCATCTCGGGGCGATCGCGCCCGCTCAGCGGATCGCGCCGGGTGGCCTGCAGCGCGTAGGTCAGGCTCCAGTTCTCGCCGGTGCGCCCGCCGGCCCAGGACACGTCGAAGCTGTCGCGGCCGCCTTCGGTGGCAGTGCCGCCGCGCAGCCGCACCTGGTCGCCCTGGTAATCGCGCTTGAGGATCACGTTGACCACGCCGGCCACCGCGTCCGAGCCGTAGATCGCCGAGGCGCCGCCGGTCAGGATGTCGATGCGCTCCACCGCCGCGGACGGGATGTTGCTGTAGTTGGAAAAGTTGCTCTCGCCGCCGTACGGCAGTGGGTAGTCGGCCACGCGGTGGCCGTTGACCAGCAGCAGGGTGCGGCCCGGGCCCAGGTCGCGCAGGTTGATCGGCGAGGCGTTGGGCGTATGCGAGCCCCATTGCGTATCGGCCTCCACCGAGCCCTGCTGGTTCATGCTGTTGAGCACGTCGTAGACGGTGGCGAAACCTTCCTGCTGGATCTGCTGCGCAGAGATGGTGACCACCGGCTGCGCGCCTTCGACCTGCGCGCGCTTGATGCGCGAGCCGGTGACGCTGACCGCGTCCAAGGTGGAGGTGGCGCGCGGTTGCTCCGGCTCGGCCTGCTGGGCAGCCGCCGACGGTGCGATGGCGCCGGTCAGGGCGAGGGACAAGGAAATCGACAAGGCAAGGCGATGACTGCGGCAGTTCATAAGATCCCCGGGAGAGGCCGGCATGGCCGGCGTGGCGTTCCACTGCAACGACGCCTGCGAGCGATGCACCGCATCGCCGCCCCCTGTCCGATGGCCCCCCGACCGTTCGGCGCAAGCGCCTGCCCAGCGACGCTAGGTTGGCGCTGACATCGATGTCAACACACTGTCATGCAAGTGTGATGGGGTTCGCGATCCACGCGATGGCACGCACGTCGACACGGTTGGGGCCGCGAACCGATTGCGCGAACCGTGGCATCTGCGCCGCGTAGGAGCGCACCCGGGCGCGACTGGGGCATTCCCGGTGAAGCCCATTCGCGCCCTGGGGCGCTCCTACGGGGTCATGGGGTTTGCGTAGCCATGCAAGCGCCGGGTTCGACATGGTCGAGGCCGCGAACCGATTGCGCAAGCCAATGGCATCGGCCCCGCGTAGGAGCGCACCCGGGCGCGACTGGGGGCATTCCCGGTGAAGCCCCTTCGCGCCCCGGGGCGCTCCTACGGGGTCATGGGGTCTGCGTGACCATGCGCACGCGCGGGTTCGACACGGTTGGGGCCGCGGCATCGGCGCTGCGTAGGAGCGCACCCGGGCGCGACTGGGCATTCCCGGTGAAGCCCTTTCGCGCCCTGGGGCGCTCCTACGGGTCATGATGGGGTCTGCGTGGCCACGCACGACCTCTTGCGGCATCCACGACCGCCCACAAAAAACCCCGCCTTTCGGCGGGGTCCTTTTTTGCTGCAACAGCCGAGTGGCGTGGATCAGAAATCCATGCCGCCCATGCCGCCCATGCCACCGCCGGCCGGCATCGCCGGCTCGTCCTTCTTCGGTGCATCGGCCACCATGGCTTCGGTGGTGATCATCAGGCCGGCGATCGAGGCTGCGTTCTGCAGCGCCGAGCGGGTGACCTTGGTCGGATCCAGGATGCCGAACTCGACCATGTCGCCGAACTCGCCGTTGGCCGCGTTGTAGCCGTAGTTGCCGGTGCCTTCCTTGACCTTGTTCAGGATCACGGACGGCTCTTCGCCGGCATTGGCCACGATTTCGCGCAGCGGGGCTTCCATCGCGCGCAGGGCGATCTGGATGCCGTGGGTCTGGTCTTCGTTGGCACCGGTCAGGTTACCGACGGCCACCAGCGCACGCACCAGGGCCACACCGCCGCCCGGGACCACGCCTTCTTCGACGGCTGCACGGGTAGCGTGCAGGGCGTCTTCGACGCGGGCCTTCTTTTCCTTCATTTCGATTTCGGTCGACGCGCCGACCTTGATCACTGCAACGCCACCGGCCAGCTTGGCCACGCGCTCCTGCAGCTTCTCGCGGTCGTAATCGGACGAGGTGTCTTCGATCTGGGTCTTGATCTGGCCAACGCGGGCTTCGATCGTGGCCGAGTCGCCGGCGCCGTCGATGATGGTGGTGTTCTCCTTGGAGACCTGCACCTTCTTGGCGCGGCCCAGGTCCTTGATCGTGGCCTTCTCCAGCGCCAGACCCACTTCCTCGGAGATCACGGTGCCGCCGGTCAGCACGGCCATGTCTTCCAGCATCGCCTTGCGACGGTCGCCGAAGCCCGGTGCCTTGACGGCCACGACCTTGACGATGCCACGGATGGTGTTGACCACCAGGGTGGCCAGCGCTTCGCCTTCGACTTCTTCAGCGACGATCAGCAACGGCTTGCCGGCCTTGGCCACGCCTTCCAGCACGGGCAGCAGGTCGCGCACGTTGGAGATCTTCTTGTCGTGCAGCAGGATGAACGGGTCGTCCAGGTCGGCCGACTGGCTCTGCTGGTTGTTGATGAAGTACGGGGAGAGGTAGCCGCGATCGAACTGCATGCCCTCGACCACGTCCAGCTCGTTTTCCAGGCCCGAGCCTTCTTCAACGGTGATCACGCCTTCCTTGCCGACCTTCTGCATCGCTTCGGCAATGATGTTGCCGATCGATTCGTCCGAGTTGGCCGAGATGGTGCCGACCTGGGCAATCGCCTTGTCGTCGGTGGTGGGCTTGGAGATGTTCTTCAGCTCGACGACGGCAGCCTTGACGGCCTGGTCGATACCGCGCTTGAGGTCCATCGGGTTCATGCCGGCGGCCACAGCCTTGGCGCCTTCGCGGATCAGGGCCTGGGCCAGCACGGTGGCGGTGGTGGTGCCGTCGCCTGCGTTGTCGTTGGTCTTGGAAGCGACTTCCTTGACCATCTGCGCGCCCATGTTCTCGAACTTGTCAGCCAGTTCGATTTCCTTGGCGACGGAGACGCCGTCCTTGGTGATGGTCGGCGCGCCGAAGCTCTTCTCGAGCACGACGTTGCGGCCCTTCGGGCCCAGGGTGGCCTTGACGGCATTGGCAAGCACGTTGACGCCACGAACCATACGGGTACGTGCGTCTTCACCGAAACGAATGTCTTTAGCAGCCATTTGTTGTAACTCCGGAATTTGAGATTGGGGATTGGGGATTGGCTAAAGCGGGGTTCGGGGGAGATGCGGGATCAGCTGCGCCAAGCGCAGTGGCCAATCCCGAATCCCCACTCCCGAATCCGCCGTCAACGGCTATCAGCCGATGACCGCCAGGATGTCGTCTTCGCGCAGCACCTTGTACTCGACGCCTTCGGACTTGTAGCTGCTGCCGGCGTACTGGCCGTAGATGACCTTGTCGCCGACCTTGACCACCGGCGCGCGCAGGCTGCCGTTGTCCAGGGGCTTGCCGGCGCCGATGGCGACGACTTCACCCTTGGTGGACTTTTCCTTGGCGGAGTCCGGGATCACGATGCCGCCGGCGGAAACTTCGTCGGCTTCGATCGGCTTGACTACAACGCGGTCGTGAAGCGGCTTGATGCTCATAGAGAAAGACCCTCTTAAGTGATTGATTGGTCTGGAAATTATCGGCGATGTTAGCACTCGTATGTGACGACTGCCAGCACAGCGCGCGGAAAAAACCCGACAGAGCGGGTGCGGGCCAGAGATTGTGCTGTGTGGCCAGCTTTCAAGGGCTGGGGGGCAAAAAATTTTCGCCGGGCAGTTCCGTCCCAGGGCCACGACGCGGCCGACACGACCTGGCAAGCAGTACGACCGCTGGCGACGGTCAGCCGGGTCGGGAACCGGGCTGCGCAACAGCCGGCTGCGCCTGAGGCCGGCTACCGAGCCACTGTCACGCCGGACAGTGCGCACCGAGCAGTCGCCGGAGCAGCCGCTCTAAAAATGGAACCAGGTTCCACCGATTGTCATGCGCACGTTTTACAGTCGGCCACGCATTCCCCGATCACAAGGAGCTGTCGATGAGGTTGCCGTCCCCTGCACGTGTTTTCCCCTTGCGCTGGTCCCCCAGCTGCACGCTTCCCCTGGCCTGTGCGCTCGCGCTGGCCATCCCCACCGCCCACGCGGCGGTGTTCATCAACGAACTGCATTACGACGACGCAGGCGCCTCCGGCGACAGCGGCGAAGGGGTGGAAGTGGTGGCCACCGCCGGCGAATCGCTGAGCGGCTACCGCATCTATCTGTACAACGGCAGCACACCGGGCGCGGCCACGGTCTACGCCAATACGGCGGTGCCGGCCGGCAGCCTGGTCAGCTGCGGCAGCCAGGTGCGCGTGGCCACGGTCGGCTACGCCAGCAACGGCGTGCAGAACGGGCCCAACGACGGCGTGGCGCTGGTCGACCCCAACGGCCAGCTGGTGCAGTTCCTCAGTTACGAAGGCGCCATCACCGCCAGCGGCGGCCCTGCCGCCGGCATCACCAGCCAGAACCTGCCGGTCAGCGAGAGCAACAGCAGCGCGGTCGGCAGTTCGCTGCAACTGACCGGCACCGGCAGCAGCGCGTCCAACTTCAGCTGGGCCGGCTCGTCGGCGCAGACCTTTGGCGCGTGCAACCGCGGCCAGAGCTTCAACGGCAGCGGCGGTGGCGGCGAGACCGGCGCGGCACCGACGATCACCAGCACCACCCCGACCCAGGGCGCGACCGGCTTTCCCGCCGCCGGCGACCTGAGCGTGGGCTTCAGCGAGGCGGTGACGCTGAGCAGCGGCGCCTTCGCACTGAGCTGCGCCAGCTCCGGCACGGTGGCGCTGAGCTACCCGACCAGCGGCACCCGCTTCAGCCTGTCCACCAACACCGCCCTGGTCGGTGGCGAGCGCTGCACCCTGGCGATCACCGCCAGCGCCATCCGCGATGCCAGCGGGCTGAGCCCGGCCGCCAACCAGTCGATCGCCTTCACCGTGGCCACCGCCAGCGGCGGCGGCACCGGTTACTACTCGCGGGTCAACACCGCCAATGCCAGCCAGTTGCGCTGTTCGCTGCACACCGTGATCAAGGGCCACACGGTCTATCCGTACAGCGGCTCGGGCACCAGCACCTGGACCATCCTGGAGATGGCCGACGAGGATCCCAACAACAGCGGCCGGATCCTGGACGCCTACCGCAACCGCAGCTACGCCAAGGGCAGCGACCGTGCCGGCACCGGGAGCGGGCTGACCTACAACCGCGAGCACACCTGGCCCAACTCGCTGGGCTTTGGTAGCGCCAGCGGCGACAAGGGGCTGCCGTATGCGCCCTATACCGATACCCACATGCTGTATCTCACCGATACCGCCTTCAACGCCGACCGCGGCAATAAGCCCTACGCGGCCTGCACCAGCAGCTGCGGCGAGCGGGTCACCGAGGTCAATGACGGCAGTGGCGGCGGCAGCGGGCGCTATCCGGGCAATTCCAACTGGGTGCGCACCCCGGATGGCAACGGCGGTACCTTCGAGGTGTGGGGCAAGCGCAAGGGCGACATGGCGCGTGCGGTGATGTACATGGCAATCCGCTACGAGGGCGGTACCGACGCGGCCACCGGGCAGTCCGAGCCGGACCTGGAGCTCACCGACGACCGTAGCAAGATCGTGCAGACCTCGGCCTCGCCGGCCTACATGGGCCTGTTGTCCACGCTGCTGGCCTGGCACCAGGCCGACCCGCCGGACGATGCCGAGCGGGCGCGCAACCAGGTGATCTTCAGCTTCCAGGGCAACCGCAACCCGTTCGTGGATCACCCCGAATGGGCGACCTCGAGCCTGTTCACCTCGGCCAAGCCGGCCAGCTGCCAGTTGGCCAATTGATCCGGCCCGGCCCGGCGCCCCAGGCGCCGGGCCGGGAGACGGCCTTGCAGCGGCAATCCACGTGCCCGACCGCGCAGCAGGCGCGCGAGCCGTCGGCCTGCGTCATTCAACATCAGCGGGCAGGCGCAGGACCGATATCGCCGGACAGCCGCCAGGCTCAGCGAACTTGACGCCCTGTTCCGGAAACTGCGGTCGATCCCCCGCAGACAGGGGATTACACTGCGCGGTCACATGAGCGCCTCTTCCCTCCATCTGTTGTTCAGCACCTGTCCGGATGCCGACAGCGCCGAGCGCATTGCGCGCGTGCTGCTGGACGAGCGCCTGGCCGCCTGCGTCACCCAGTTGCCCGGCGTGCAGTCGCTGTACCGCTGGAACGGGGCGATCGAGCGCAGCCAGGAAGTGCAGCTGTTGATCAAGACCTGGGAAGACCGCCTGCCGGACGCCATCGCGCGGCTGCAGGCGCTGCATCCATATGAACTGCCGGAGGCGATCGCGGTCCAAGCCAGCGCCGGGCTGCCGGCGTATCTCGATTGGGTCCGGGCCGAAACCCGCAAGGAATCCTGACGTCCATGAAGTCTCTGTCCCGCTGGATCGCCCGCTGCGCATTGCTGGCCGTACCCTTGCTCGCCGCGCCGCTGGCGCTGGTGGCGCCCCTGCCCGCGCAGGCCGCGGTCACCGAGGCCGACCTGCTGCCGGTGGATCAGGCCTTCACCCTGAGCGCCACCGCCGACAGCCGCGACAGCATCGCGCTGCACTGGAAGATCGCGCCGGGCTATTACCTGTATCGCCACCGCATCAGCGTCAAATCCGGGCAAGGCTTTGCCGCCGGCGAGCTGGCGCTGCCGGAAGGCGAGAGCAAGCACGACGAGTTCTTCGGCCAGGTGCAGACCTACCGCAAGCAGCTGCAGGCAAGACTGGCCGGCAAGGCCGATGCCGGGTTGCAGACCGCCGTGCTGCAGGTGCAATACCAGGGCTGCGCCGACGCCGGCGTGTGCTACCCGCCGCAACGCCGCGAGCTGCGCGTGCGCCTGCCCGATGCCTCGGCTCCCGCCGCGACGTCCGCCACCCCGCGCGAAAACCTGGGCGCGCTGGTGCCGCGCGCACCGGCAGGCCCGCGGATGTTCGGCAGCACCGGCCAGGCCGCCGGCGTGGACGCACTGCCGCTGCCGGCCGAGCAGGCCTTCACCTTCGAAGCCATCGTCGGCGACGGCAACAGCCTGCTGCTGCGCTTCACCCCCGCGCCCGGCTATTACATCTACCGCGACCGCACCTCGCTGGCGCTGGAAGGCGCCGGCGGCGTGCGTCCCGGGCTGCCGCGCTGGCCGCAGGGCAAGGCGCACCGCGATGAGCACTTCGGCGATGTGGTGGTGTATTTCGACCAGGCCGAAGTCACCTTGCCGCTGCTGCGCGAGCATGCCGAACCGGTCAAGGCGACCCTGGTGGCGACCTTCCAGGGCTGCCAGACCGATGGCATCTGCTACCCGCCGATGACCCGTCGGGTGGCGCTGGAGTTGCCCGCCGGCACGGTGTCGCCGCAGAACCAGGCGCAGGCGGCGCCGCTGATGATCTCGCCGCTGCCGGCCGGGCAGCTGCCTGCGGAACCGGCGCCAGCACCGACGCCCGCGGCGACTGCAGCGCCGGCCGCAGATGCCTCGGCCGACAATCCGCAGCGCACCCAGCCGCCGCACACCGACAAGGGCTTGCTGGCGATGCTGGTGCTGGCCCTGCTCGGCGGGCTGGTGCTGAACCTGATGCCCTGCGTGCTGCCGATCCTGTCGCTGAAGGTGCTGGGCCTGGCCCACAGCGGCGAGAGCCGCAGCCACGCGCGCAGCCATGCGATCTGGTATTCGCTGGGCGTGCTGGTGTCGTTTGCGGCGATCGGCGCGCTGGTGATCGGCCTGCGCGCGGCCGGGCAGGCGGCCGGCTGGGGCTTCCAGCTGCAGCAGCCGTGGTTCGTCGCGGCGCTGGCCTATCTGATGTTTGCGGTGGGCCTGAGCCTGTCGGGCGTGTTCACGCTGGGCAGCAATCTGGGCGGCATCGGCCAGTCGCTGGCAGCGCGCAATGGCCCACTGGGCGATTTCTTCACCGGCGTGCTGGCCTGCGTGGTGGCCAGCCCCTGCATCGCCCCGTTCATGGGCACCGCACTGGCGTATGCCTTCACCGCCCCGGCGCTGCTGGCGATGCTGGTGTTCCTGGCACTGGGCCTGGGCCTGGCGCTGCCGTTCCTGCTGATCGGCTTCATCCCCTCGCTGGCGCGGCGCCTGCCCACGCCCGGCGCGTGGATGGAAACGCTCAAGCAGGTGCTGGCGTTCCCGATGTATCTCACTGCGATCTGGCTGCTGTGGGTGCTGGGCAAGCAGCGCGGCGTGGACGCGCTGGCGCTGATGCTGGTTGGCGCCACCCTTCTGGCACTGGGCCTGTTCTGCTTCGAGCGCAGCCGCTGGAAGAGCCATCGCATCGGCATGGGCCTGGCCGCGGTGATGCTGGTGCTGGCGATCGTGCCGGTGGTCGGGGTCACCCGCCTGCGCCTGCCGGCCGCCACTGCCGCCGAAGGCGTGGTGGCGTTCTCGCCGCAGTTGCTGGACCGCCTGCGCGCCGACAACCGCGTGGTGTTCGTCAACATGACCGCCGACTGGTGCGTGACCTGCAAGGCCAACGAGAAGAACGTGCTGAGCAGCGCCGACTTCCGCGACGCACTGCGCCGCGTCGACGCGGTCTACATGAAAGGCGACTGGACCAATGTCGACCCCAGGATCAGCGCCTTCCTCGACCAGCACCAGGCCGTCGGCGTGCCGCTGTACGTGGTCTACGGCCCCGGCGCGCCGCCGGCGGTGCTGCCGACCGTGCTGACCAACGCGATCACCGAGGATGCGTTGCTGCGCGCGGCTAGGTGAGCCGGTCGGTCAGACCCGCGGGCCGGCACGCCGGCTCGAACGGCGGCCCGATGCATGGACGGCATGGGTCGATGATGAAGGGAGCGAGCGCCGATCGGCGCTGAAGTGGCTGGATGCCGGCGAACACCAGCCGGCGTTGCCGAGCACGCCACGCGACAGCACGACAGCACGACAGCACGACAGCACGACAGATAGCAGGGTCCGGGACGCGCGGCAGCGAACGCACCACTTCCGCGGATGGACGCGCTGCACTACGCCCCATGGTGATTCAGCAGATGGTCGGCATGCGATCGACCGACCGGCAAGGCTGGGCGCCTGCCGCGAAACCGCAGCCCCACAGGGCCTGGCGCACCAACGCAGCAGCGTGCCACCATGAAATTAAAACAATCGTTTAAAACAGACCTAACTTCGTCTATCTGGACAGCATCGGCGACATCGCGCAGACTTCCGGCCTTTCCGCTCTCCCGGATGTCATGGCCCACCTGCTGCTGTTGCATGGCCCCAACCTCAACCTGCTCGGTACCCGCGAGCCGGATGTCTACGGGCGCACCACGCTGGCGCAGATCGATGCGGCCCTGGTGGACCGTGCGCAGGCCGCCGGGCATGCGCTGGCCTGTTTGCAGTCCAATGCCGAGCACGTGCTGGTGGAGCGCATCCACGCCGCGCGCGAGGACGGCACCGCCTACATCCTGATCAACCCGGCCGCCTTCACCCATACCTCGGTGGCGTTGCGCGATGCGCTGCTGGGCGTGGGATTGCCGTTCGTGGAAATCCATCTGTCCAACCCGCATGCGCGCGAGCCGTTCCGTCACCACAGCTATCTCAGCGACAAGGCCGACGGCGTGATCTGCGGCTTTGGTGCCGACAGCTACCGGCTGGCGCTGGAAGCGGTGATCGCGCGGCTGGAACGCGACGCATGACATCCCGCTCACCCACGCCGGCGCCCGCGCCGACGGCCTGACCCCCTTCCGCCGGCAGCCGCCGGCAACCTCCACCGATTCACCTCATGAGGCCCGTATGGATCTCCGCAAAATCAAGAAACTGATCGACCTGCTCGAAGAATCCAATCTCGCCGAAATCGAGATCAAGGAAGGCGAAGAAAGCGTGCGCCTGGCACGCGTGCCCAAGGGCACCACCGTGATGAGCGCGCCGGTGCAGCAGTACGCACCTGCCCCGCCCGCGCAGGCCCCGGCCGCCCCCAGCATGCCGATGCAGTCGCCCACCGAGGCCTCCACCGGCGGCGCCAAGCAGGCTGCCGCCCTGCCGGAAGGCCACGTGCTGCGCGCGCCGATGGTCGGCACGTTCTACACCTCGCCCTCGCCGGACAAGCCGGCCTTCGTCACCGTCGGCCAGCAGGTCAAGGCCGGCGAAACGCTGGCGATCATCGAGGCGATGAAGATGTTCAACCCGATCGAAGCCGACGTCTCCGGCACCATCGTGGCCATCCTCGGCGAAACCGGCCAGCCAGTGGAATTCGATCAGCCGTTGTTTGTGATTGGCTGAGAGCCGGGAATCGGGAGTGGAGAATCGGGAATCGGCAAAGCGGCCTCATGAACGCCTGGAGGCCTGGCGCGATTCCATGGAGCTTGTGGAAATGATCTATCGGTTCACCGAGGTCTTTCCCGAGCAGGAACGCTACGGCCTGACGGCGCAACTGCGCCGTGCGGCCATCAGCATCCCGTCGAATATCGCCGAAGGTGCGGCGCGACGTTCAACTCCCGATTACGCGCGGTTTCTCTCGATTGCGCGCGGCTCGCTCTCCGAACTGGATACACAGGTCCAGATCGCCGTACGACTGGGCTATAGCAACACCGAAGACGAAGACATCGTCAGCCAGCAGGTCGACCAGGTCTTCGCCAAGCTCACCGCATTGATGAATGCCTTACGCAGACGTGGAGCCGCACCATGATGCCCGCTTCTCCCCATTCCCCATTCTCGACTCCCTATTCCCATGCTCGATAAAGTCGTCATCGCCAACCGAGGTGAAATCGCGCTGCGCATCCTGCGCGCGTGCCACACGCTCGGCATCCGCACGGTCGCGGTGCATTCCACGGTCGACCGCAACCTCAAGCACGTGGCCATGGCCGACGAGTCGGTGTGTATCGGCCCGGCTGCCTCCAGCGACAGCTACCTCAACATCCCGGCGTTGATCGCCGCGGCCGAGGTGACCGATGCGCAGGCCATCCATCCCGGCTACGGCTTCCTGTCGGAAAACGCCGATTTTGCCGAGCGCGTGGAAGAATCCGGCTTCATCTTCATCGGCCCCAAGGCCGACACCATCCGCCTGATGGGCGACAAGGTGGAGGCGATCCGCGCGATGAAGGCCGCCGGCGTGCCGTGCGTGCCCGGTTCGGGCGGCCCGCTGGGCGACGACATCGTCGCCAACACCAAGGTGGCGCGCGAGATCGGCTACCCGGTGATCATCAAGGCCGCCGGCGGCGGCGGCGGGCGCGGCATGCGCGTGGTGCATTCGGAGGCCGCGTTGAAGGCTGCCATCGAAACCACCAAATCCGAAGCCAAGGCCGCCTTCAGCAACGATCAGGTCTACATGGAGAAGTTCCTGGAAAATCCGCGCCACGTGGAAATCCAGGTGCTGGCCGACGGCCAGGGCGGTGCGATCCATCTGGGCGAACGCGATTGCTCGATGCAGCGCCGCCACCAGAAGGTGGTGGAAGAAGCGCCGGCCCCGGGTATCACCGAAGAACTGCGCAACGAGATCGGCAAGGTCTGCGTGGATGCCTGCATCCGCATCGGCTATCGCGGCGCGGGCACCTTCGAGTTCCTGTTCGAAGACGGGCGTTTCTACTTCATCGAAATGAACACGCGCATCCAGGTGGAGCACCCGGTCACCGAACGCATCACCGGCATCGACCTGGTCTGCGAGCAGTTGCGCATCGCCGCCGGCCGCAAGCTGACCATCAAGCAGAGCGACATCGTGCTGCGCGGGCATGCGATCGAGTGCCGCATCAATGCCGAGGACCCGGAAACCTTCATGCCCAATCCGGGCCTGATCACCGCGTTCCATCCGCCCGGCGGCCCGGGCGTGCGTGTGGATACGCACATCTACGCCGGCTACAAGGTGCCGCCGAACTACGATTCGATGATCGGCAAGCTGATCGTGCATGGCCCCGATCGCGAGACCGCGATTGCGCGCATGCGCGTGGCGCTGAGCGAGATGGTGGTGGACGGCATCAAGACCAACATCCCGCTGCAGCAGCGCATCATGCGCGACAAGGGCTTCCAGGCCGGTGGGCAGAACATCCACTATCTGGAAAAGCGCCTGGCCGAGCGCAAGAACAAGTCGATCGCGCTGGTCTGATCGCACCGGCCAGTGCACCGCGCAACAAGCCCGGGAAACCGGGCTTGTTGCGTTGTTGCCCGGTGCATTGCGCAGGCCAGCCGACCTGTGCGTAGGAGCGCACCCGGGCGCGACCGCGCTTTATCGGTGGAGCCTCGTCGCGCCCAGGTGCGCTCCTACGGGATCCTGGGTGCTAGCGGATCCGCGGCGCCGGCTGCTGGCTGCCCGGCACCGGCACGATGCCGCTGGAGGAGGCCGGGTCGACCACGGTCATGGTTTCGGTGGAGCCATCCGGCCACACCACCTGGAAGGTGGAGCCGGCCGGCAGTGTCGAAAACGGCATCGCGCTGCTGGCGCGGTACACCGCGGCCACCTGGCTGGCGCCATGCCGTCGCTGCTGTTCGTCGGCGGCGACCGTGGTCGACTTGACCGACAGCGGCTGGTAGCGGTGATCGGCGGTGTCGATCATCACGATGCCCACGGCCGCGGCCGAATACGCCACGAACAACGCGACCCAGAACCAGAACTTGGCGCCATGCGCCAGGCGACGGTAATTCATGACTGCGCTCCCGGCTCGGAGACCAAGCTATCGACCATCTCATCCACTCTGTCTGCTCCCTGCCGCGGCACCGCGGCATCGAATACGAACGACACGAAATCCTGTGCGCTGTTGCGCGAGCAGATGCCCGCATTGGCGCAATAACTGGTGACCAGGGTGCTGTCAGCGCTGCAATCCAGCCCCAGCCGGCATGCAGCCACCTGCCAGGCCAGCTCGGCGAACTGATCGCCGGCCACGTAGCCGTCGAGGCTGTCATCGCCACTGGCGCGCGCGCCCATCGCCGGCGCCAGCGCCAGGTAGGCCTCCGGGTCGCGCGAGGTCAGCACGCGTTGCACCAGCGCGCGCTTGTAGCTGGGCGAGCGCTGCAGCGGCTCGCCCAGCGCCAGCAACGCCGCCTCGGCAGCCAGGTTGCCTGCATGCGCGGCTGCCTGCCGCTGCTGCGCCACCAGCCGCGGGCCCAGGCCATCGCTGGGCGCAAAGCCGGCGCAGCGTTGCGCCACGCGCGTGCGCGCCGCGTGCATCGCCGCCACGCCGGGTGTGTGTTGCGCGGCGATCCAGGCGCTGTCGGCGGCGTAACCGGCCGGGCTGGACGCATACGGCGCGCAGTAATCGTAGACGCGGCTCAGGCGCCAGCCCGCCTGCGCATTGCCGGCCCGCACCTGCTGCTGCAATTGCTGCGCATAGCGGTACAGGTCTGGCTGCGCGTCCACCGCATCGCGGTAGGGCAGTTGCAGGGCAGTGCCGCGTTCGGCGGGCGCGTGCGCCCGCGCTGCCGGCGCGCCGGCACGGGCATTGCTGGCAACCGCCGGCAGCGCGGCGGTGGGCGAATCGCCCGGTTGCGCGCGCACATGCCACCAGGCCGCCGCCGCGAGCGCGACGGGAGCCAGCAACAGCCAGAGATGGCGGGCACGAGCAAGCGGCATGGACAGCGGCGACCCTGCTGCGGAAAGCCCCGCAGCGACGGCGCGGAGTCTAGCACCCGCGCCCGCGCACGCTGGCGCGCAAGCGGACGCTGCCGAAGCGAACGGCGGACGGTGCATTGCATGAGGACGGTGATCTGCGCGGGTGTGGCGTGCGTGGCGCGCAGCGGGCGTCTGGTTGCCGGCGCGCCCGCGTGCTGCGCCGGCAGCGGCCGGCGCCACCGCGCCGCATGTGCGGATTGCACCGATCAGGCGACGGCATCCGCCGTATCACGCACGCGGTGCGCCTGCCTATCCGGCGCCCGTCGCGCAGGAGTCCGCCTGCATGAATGGTCTACGATGCACGCTTTCGAATTGCCCGACCGCCACGATGCCGTTTCTTGAACTGACCCTGCCCTGCTCCGACGCCACCCAGCCCCGTTACCAGAATGCGCTGGACGACATCGGCGCGCTGGCGGTGACGCTGCTCGACGCCAATGCCGACACCAGCAACGAGCGCGCCATTCTCGAGCCCGGCGTCGGCGAAACGCCGCTGTGGAACACCATGGTGCTGAACGCCCTGTTCGACGGCGACAGCGATGCGCTGGTGCTGCTCGCCGCGCTGGAAGCGTTCGACCCCGGGCTGGACTGGAGCCAGGTGGCGTTCCGCACGGTTGACGACAGCGACTGGGAACGCGCCTGGATGGATCAGTTCAAGCCGATGCAGTTCGGCGCGCGCACCTTCATCGTGCCGTGGAATCACGCGCTGCCCGAGGCCGCGCAAGCGCCCGACGCCGCAGTGATCCGTCTGGATCCGGGCCTGGCGTTCGGCTCGGGCACGCACCAGACCACCGCGCTGTGCCTGCGCTGGCTGGACAGCCTGGCCGGCAGTGGCGAGCTGCAGGGCCGCAGCGTGCTGGATTTCGGCTGCGGCTCGGGCATTCTCGCCGTCGCCGCGCTGAAGCTGGGCGCGGCCAGCGCGGTGGGCGTGGACAACGACCCGCAGGCGCTGCTGGCCACTGCCGACAATGCCGAGCGCAACGCCTTGCAGGCGCAGCTGGCGGTGTACCTGCCGCAGGACGAACCGGTGCAGACCTATCCGGTGGTGGTCGCCAACATCCTGGCCTCGGCGCTGGATGCGCTGGCCGACACCTTGTCCGCACGCGTGGCACCGGGCGGGCGGATTGCGCTGTCGGGCATCCTGCATGGTCAGGAAGAGGAACTGCTGCAGCGCTACGCGCCCTGGTTCGAGCAACTGCGTTGCGAACGCGACGAAGACTGGATGCGCATCGACGGCGTGCGCCGCCACTGACGCCGCCTCGGGTCAGCGGTGTGGCCGGCCGGCGCGGATCTGCGCGGTGGTCACCGCATCGGCCACACTGATGGCGCGCAGGCGGGTCACCGCCTGCCAGCCGGCACGCCGCAGCGCCGCGTTGCGCCACGGCCCGGCCTGCCGGGCCAGCTGCACGCGCAGGCCCAGCTCGGCCAGCAGCAAGGCCGCCCAGGCCGGCAGCGACCACGTGCGCGGGCCCAGGCTGGCCAGGCCGCCGGCCAGCGCCAGCAAACCCACACTGAGCGCCAGCAGCCGCCAGTGCCGCTGGCGCAGCGCCCACCACCGCGGCGCCAGCCCGGCCGACCACTGCGTGCCGTCGGCCACCGCGGTCCACGCGTCCTGGCGCTGCCAGACCTGGTAACACGGCGCGCCCCGAAAGCGGGTGATCGCCGGATCCAGCGGCGAATGTGCCGGCCATGCCGCGGGTGGTGGCGCGGCGGGCGGCGTTGCCGGCGTGGTGGAACGGGCGGATTTGGGAGCGGCTGGCTCGACCATGGATGTCCTCCTTGAGTTCGCTGTGATCCCGTCATCATTGACGCCCGGACAGTATCGCAAACATATCGGCATATGAAAGGTATACGAACTATCCCTGATTGCTGCTAGGGCTATATCTCCCGGCCCGTTCCCCACTCACGGTGCCGTGTGAGCAAGTTGTACGAACGCGTCCGCGAAGCCCGCGCCCTGACCAAGCTGACCCAGGAAGGCCTGGCCGGCGAGCTGGGCGTAACCCGTAGCGCGGTGGCGCAGTGGGAGATGGCCGAAGGCACCGCGCCTTCGGTGGACAACCTGATCGGCCTGGCCAGGCGCAGCGGCATGGCGTTCGAATACCTGGCCACCGGCCGCGGTGAGCGCACCTTCGGCCCACCGGTGCCGACGATCGCCGAAGAACCCGCGCAGTACCGCCATCTGGACGAGCAGCAACGCGTGCTGCTGAACCGCTTCGACACGTTGGCGCCGCGTCAGCGCAGCGGCCTGCTCGATCTGTTGCTGGCCGAGGGCAAGACGCGGCGTCGGCGTTGAGTTGGGGATTCGGGATTCGGGATTCGGGATTCGGGATTCGGGATTCGGGATTCGGGATTCGGGGGCAGGCTGCTTGGGGCTTCGTTTGTAAGGCAAGCTCGGAGTGGTAGCTGGCTCAGTCGGATTTGGATGACGTGGTGCCGGTCGTTGCGTTTGCTTGTTGGCTGGAATGCGTCTTTGCTGGAATGCGGCCTTGGTCTGCGGCGGGGTGGTCACAGCGGCGCGACGGTTGGCCAGCCAACGGGATGCGTACCCCGCAGTCGATGGAAGCGGCATCTGCGCTTGCGGCTGCGTGCCGCACGCATGACGCGCCCGGGTTCGCCCATCGGCGTGCGCGTGGTTGAATAGGGTTCTTCCCGCTGCACGTCTGCCGATGTCCGAGACCCCGCCACCGCGCCGCCCACTGGCCACGTTCCTGCGTGCGACGCCGGCTGCCCCGTCGCTGATCCCGACCCCGGTGGTGCCTGCGGCCGACGCGCCGCTGCACGCGCCGCCGGTGCCGGCCAGCGCACTGGTGCCGGCACCATTGGCGGAGCCGGTGGCCGCCCCGACGGTGCCGATCGTTCCGCCGCCGTCTGCGCCACCGGCGACTGCGCCGCATAGCGATTCGGTGCCGCTGGACATCCTGCTGCCGACCGCCGATGCCGGCCAGACCGCGGCAGATGCCGCTGAGCCGGACCGGCTGGCGTGGACCACGGCGACCACGCGCCAGCTGCCCGGCGATCCTGCCGAAGACACAGCGGCCGGTCCCGGCGACATCCCCAGCGCGCTCGCCGGCACTGCCGCTGCACAGCCGACCACCACGCATCCGCGCAGCGTGGCGGCCGCCGGCGTGGCAGGCACAGACCGGCAGCGTGAGCACGGCACCGCGTCTGCTCCCGCCTCCGACCTGGCCGCCCCGCCAGCACCCGGCAGCGCTCCGGACACGGACGCCGAGCCCAGCGACAACGACGCGGACGCTGCCGACGCGGCGGCGCCCGCCCAGTTCCAGCCACTGCCAGCCCAGGCCGCGCCTGCATTCGCACGCCGCGGGCTAAGCCGGCCACGGCTGCGCGCCAGCGGCCGCCAGTGGGCGTTGCTGCTCGGGCTGGTCGGCCTGCTGGCCTTGCAGATCGTCATCGCCGACCGTGCGCAGCTGGCCGCCGATGCGCGCTGGCGTCCGCTGGTCAGCGCCGCCTGCACGGTGGCGCGCTGCACCCTGCCGGCCTGGCGCGAGCCGGCCGCGCTGACCTTGCTCAATCGCGAGGTGCGCCCGCTGCCCGGGGTGCCGGGCGTGCTGCAGATCCAGGCCAGCTTCCGCAACGAGGCACGCTGGGCGCAGGCCTGGCCGTGGCTGCAGCTGTCGCTGTCCGACGCCGACGGGCGGGTGATCGGCACGCGCGTGCTGGCGCCGCAGGAGTATCTGGGCCAGCCGCCGGCCGCGCAGGACACGCTCGCGCCGGGCCAGGCGGTGCAGGTGGCGTTTCGCGTGCGCGAACCGGCCGCGAGCACGGCCGCCTTCAGTTTCGACTTCCGCTGAGCGGACCCGACCTGCGCCAATGGCCACACGGGCGTGGCGAGCGGGGAGGTCACGCGCTAGACTCACTCCCCCTCGCCGGCCACGCGTCCCGGCTTCGTGACACTGGGAAACCTCCTTTGAACGCAGCCCCCTCTCGTCCTGACACCAGTCGTGGCGCCCCGAAGTCGCCGCTGCGCGAACACGTGGCCCAGTCCGTCCGCCGTTACCTGCGCGACCTGGACGGAAGCGACGCCGACGACGTGTACGAAATCGTGCTGCGCGAGATGGAGATCCCGTTGTTCGTGGAAGTGCTCAACCACTGCGAAGGCAACCAGAGCCGCGCGGCGGCGATGCTGGGCATTCACCGCGCCACGCTGCGCAAGAAGCTGAAAGAGTACGGGTTGACGTAGGACGGGAATCGGGAATCGGGATTGGGGATTCGTTAGAGCGTTGGGGTGTACTGCGGGCTGGTAATGCGCTGCGCCGGCACGCTTGGTGATGACGCGGCCGATGGCCGATCTCGTTGCGTGTTGTGGAATGCGCAGCGTGTTGATGTCGGGTCGGGCTGCCCAAAGTGTTCGCTCTTGATCCCACGCGTCGGCGCAATACTTCTGTCGCGCCCAGCGTGCCCTGCTTGCGCGCGCTCTTCATCTGATCGGGCCAACCGCCGAGGATCCGGCGGTTGGCTGCAGTGCTGGATCGGCGATGCCGATCGCCTGGGCGAGTTACCTGCTCAGTTCGGCAATTGCGTCACCGCTGCATGATCCGCTGCCGGGGCCGGGCCGCCGCCATGGTCCGGTACGATGGTGGCGAGCGTGTCGAACGGATCGTCGAACTTCTCCACCACGTTCTTGTCGTCATCGATCTGATAGGCGGTGTCGGCCTCGACGCCCTCTTCCCCGGTCTTGGCGATGATGTTGGTGTAGCGCTTGCCGTCCCAGCAGCGGAAGATCAGCACCGAGTCTTCGCCACCGGTCAGGGTGGAGCCCAGGCTGCCAATCAATCTGCTGTTGGCGCCCGCCGTCAGGATGCTGTTCTTGCCGGCGGTCAACTTGCTGCGGTCACCCGCCATCAGCGTGCAGTCATCGCCGGCGGTAAGCCTGCTGCGGTCCCCGGCGGTGAGGAAGCTGTTGCTGCCGGCCAGCAACTTGCTGCGATCGCCGGCGATCTGGGTGCTGTCGGCGCCGGCGATCAGCTTGCTGCGGTCACCCGCGGTCTGCACGCTGCCCATGCCGGCGATCAGCGTGCTGCGCGAACCGGCCGTCTGCGAACTCAGCTTGCCGGCAATCAGCATGCTGCGGTGACCGGCAATCTGGGTACTTTCGTGTCCTGCGATCAGCGAGCTGCCATAGCTGGCGATCTGGTTGCTGCCGTAGCCGGCGGTCAGATAGCTGCGCACGCCGCTGGTCAAGCTGCTGCCATAACCGGCAATCAGCGAACTGTCCTGCCCGGCGATTTCGGTGCTGCCGTAGCCTGCGGTCAACGAGCTGTTGTCCTGCGCGGTCAGGGTGCTGCCATAGCCGGCAGTCAGCGTGCTGTCGCCACCGGCGGTCTGGCTGCTGCCGTAACCGGCGATCAGGGTGCTGGAAAACCCGGCGATTTCGGTACTGCCATAGCCGGCGGTGAGCGAGCTGTTTTCCAGCGCGGTCAGCGTGCTGCCGTAACCGGCCGTCAGGGTGCTTTCGTAACCAGCCGTCTGCGTGCTGCCATAGCCGGAAATCAGGGTACTTTCGTAGCCGGCGGTGGAATTGCTGCCGTAACCGGCAGTCAGGATGCTGCCATGGCCGGCGGTTTGCGTACTGCCGTAACCGGTGGTGAGCCAGCTGATTTCCTGCGCGGTCTGGGTGCTGCCGTATCCGGCGGTCAGCGTGCTTTCGTAACCGGCCGTCTGCGTGCTGCCATAGCCGGCAATCAACGAGCTTTGGAAGCTGGCGGTGGAGGTACTGCCATAACCGGTGATCAGCCAGCTGCTGCTCTGCGCGGTCTGGGTGCTGCCGTAACCGGCAGTCAGGGTGCTGTCGTAACCGGCGGTCTGGGTACTGCCATACCCTGCGATCAGCGAGCTGTCCGGGCCGGCCATGGAGGAACTGCCGTAGCCGGCGATCAGCGAACTGCCTTCCTGCGCGGTCTGGGTACTGCCATAGCCGGTGGTGAGAATGCTCTTGTAGCCGGCCGTCTGCGTACTGCCGTAGCCGGCAATCAGCGTACTGTCATGCCCTGCCGTCGAGGTGCTGCCGTAACCGGTGGTGAGCGTGCTGCGTTCCTGCGCGGTTTGCGTGCTGCCGTAGCCGGCGGTGAGGATGCTCTTGAAGCCGGCCGTCTGGGTGCTGCCGTAGCCGGCGATCAGCGAGCTGTCCGAGCCTGCGGTGGAAGAACTGCCATAGCCGGCAGTGAGCATGCTGCCCTCTTGCGCGGTCTGGGTGCTGCCATAGCCGGTGGTCAGGATGCTCTTGAAGCCGGCCGTCTGCGTGCTGCCATAGCCGGCGATCAATGAACTGTCCGAACCGGCGGTGGAGGTGCTGCCGTAGCCGGCAGTGAGGTCACTGCCTTTCCGGGCAGTCTGCGTGCTGCCGTATCCCGCCGTCAGGGAACTGTCGCCACCGGAGGTTTGCGTACTGCCATAACCGGCAATCAGCGTGCTGTCGGCACCAGCTGTCGACGTGCTGCCGTAACCGGTGGTGAGGTCGCTGCCCTTGCGCGCGGTCTGCGTGCTGCCATAGCCGGCGGTGAGCGAGCTTTCCCCGCCCGAGGTCTGGGTGCTGCCGTAACCGGCAATCAAGGTGCTGTCGGCACCGGCCGTGGACGTACTGCCGTAGCCGGTGGTCAGGTCGCTGCCCTTGCGCGCCGTTTGCGTGCTGCCGTAGCCCGCAGTGAGCGAACTGTCACCGCCCGAGGTCTGCGTACTGCCATAGCCGGCGATCAGCGTGCTGTCGGCGCCGGCGGTGGAGGTACTGCCGTAGCCGGTGGTCAGGTCGCTGCCCTTGCGCGCCGTTTGCGTGCTGCCGTAGCCGGCGGTCAGCGAGCTGTCGCCGCCGGAGGTCTGCGTACTGCCGTAACCGGCAATCAAGGTGCTGTCGGCACCGGCCGTGGACGTACTGCCATAGCCTGTGGTGAGGTCGCTGCCCTTGCGGGCGGTTTGCGTGCTGCCGTAGCCCGCAGTGAGCGAACTGTCGCCGCCGGAGGTCTGCGTACTGCCATAGCCGGCGATCAGCGTGCTGTCGGCGCCGGCGGTGGAGGTGCTGCCATAGCCGGTGGTCAGGTCGCTGCCGCTGCGCGCGGTCTGCGTACTGCCGTAGCCTGCCGTCAGCGAGCTGTCGTTGCCCGAGGTCTGCGTGCTGCCATAACCGGCAATCAGGGAGCTGTCGGCACCTGCGGTGCCGGTGCTGCCGTAGCCGGCGGTGAGGTCACTGCCGTCTTGCGCGGTCTGCGTGCTGCCATAGCCGGCGGTCAGCGAGCTTTCTCCGCCCGAAGTCTGGGTGCTGCCATAGCCGGCAATCAACGAGCTGTCGGTGCCCGCGGTGCTGGTGCTGCCGTAGCCTGCGGTGAGGTCGCTGCCGTTCTGCGCGGTCTGGGTGCTGCCGTAACCGGCAGTCAACGAGCTGTCGCCGCCGGAGGTTTGCGTGCTGCCATAGCCGGCGATCAGCGAGCTGTCTGCACCCGCGGTTTCCGTGCTGCCGTAACCTGCAGTCAGATCGCTGCCATGGCGCGCGGTCTGGGTGCTGCCATAGCCGGCCGTCAGTGTGCTGCCGCCGCCTGCGGTCTGGGAACTGCCGTAGCCGGCGACGATGGTGCTGTCGGATCCGGCCACGCCGGTGCTGCCATAGCCGGCGATCAACTCGCTGCCGTTACCCGCGGTTTCGGTACTTCCATAGCCTGCGATCAGCTGGCTCTGATCGGCGCCGGTGAGCGTGCTGCCGTAGGTGGCGATTTCGCGTGTGCGCAGGATCGCAGCTGTAGCCTGTGCGATTTGTGGATCGATGCCGTGCGTCGCGACCGGCACTGGCGCGGTGGAATGCGCAGCGCTTTCGACGAGCGGTGCGGTGAATTGCGCCTGCGCTGCCTTGGGAATGAAATCCGCGGCAATGACCGGCGTTACCGGCGGCTCCGGCTGGGGCGGCGCGTGCTGCGCAATGCCCGCGGCAATGCACTGCATGGCACCGGCACGGCTGCCGGCGTAGACCACCTCGGCCCGGGGAAACTTGATCATGCCCTCCTCGCCCAGCCAGATGATGTCGGCGGTATCGACCATGCAGACCACCCAGTGCGCATCGGCATGCATGTTCAGATGCGCATTGGTTCCCTGTCCCCACAACAGGCCGGTCAGGCCGTTTTCCTGCTTGATGGTGGGTTGCCAATGCCGGCATTCGACACTGCCCGACTGCGGCCAGATCAGCCCGCAGTGATCGGACATGTTGTTGGTGCAGGTGCGTAATGCCAGGACTTTTTCGCGATTCATAAGGGTGATCTCATAGGAATGTTCCGAGCAGCTGCGCAAACCGGCATGCATGCCCTGGCCGACGAACGGGTGCGGAGCGTCCCGCCGTGAGGGCGAGACGGATCGGCCCATTGGCAAGGGCAGTACCGGCACTGCGACGGTTGGTCATCGACGAACGCCACAAGGCGCACGCGCGCTGCGGTGTCTTGCTTGAATCGCAGGGTCATGGACGGCCGTGACGGCAAGACGCAGCGGGGAGTGATGGCAAGGCTGGCTCCTGCGCGACAGCCGTTGCAGCAAGTAGCGACGGGACGCCTCGCCGAAAGCGTCGTTGCTGGTGAACCGGTTGAGTGAATCGATCAGCGAGCACAGATCGTCGGTCAGCCCGGCGCTGGCAACTGTCGCCGCAACAGAAGACAAGTGCGCATGACCGAAGAACAGGCATGCGTTGCACGCCCGAAGACCGGTCTTTTTGATCAATCTGCGACCGGCTCCGGATTGTGTTCGTCAGTGCACGACCGGAACCAAAAAGAGTTTTGCGCAATCATCGAATCCCGTCGCGGTGGCACACGTTCATGCCCGGCCACAGCGGATGCCGCGGCGGCCACCAGCAACGCCACCGCTGCCGCGAACGCCCGGTCGGCGCTGATGCCGCCGCGCGCCCGCCATCGGCCGCAGCAGCGCCTGGCAGCGCCTTTTCGGCGCATGGATCGACGCCATTGCGGGCGCTCGGGTCCATTCAAGCGCCGGCGCGGCCTACAATATGGGCTGCTCCGCTTTGATATCCCCCACCGATGGCCTCTGATCTCCTGCCCGTGCGCCGGGCCCTGCTCTCCGTTTCCGACAAGACCGGCCTGATCGATCTGGCCCGCGCGCTGGCAGCGCGCAACGTCGCGCTGCTGTCCACCGGCGGCACCGCCAAGGCGATCCGCGAGGCGGGCCTGCCGGTCACCGACGTCGCCGAGCTGACCGGTTTCCCGGAGATGATGGACGGCCGCGTCAAGACCCTGCACCCGCTGGTGCACGGCGGCCTGCTCGGCCGCGCCGGCATCGATGAAGCGGTGATGGCCGAACACGGCATCGTGCCGATCGACCTGCTGGTGCTGAACCTGTATCCGTTCGAATCGGTGACCGCCAAGGCCGACTGCACGCTGGCCGATGCGGTGGAAAACATCGATATCGGCGGCCCGGCGATGCTGCGCAGCGCGGCGAAGAACTTCGCCCGCGTGGCGGTGGCCACCGACCCGGCGCAGTACGCCGAGCTGCTGGCCGAACTCGACGCCAACGACGGCCAGCTGTCGGCGGCCAGGCGCTTTGCGCTGTCGGTGGCCGCGTTCAACCGCGTGGCGCAGTACGACGCGGCGATCAGCAACTATCTGTCGGCGGTGGCCGATAGCACCGAAAACGTGCCCACGCGCAGCCCGTTCCCGGCACAGATCAATTCCAACTTCGTCAAGGTGATGGACCTGCGCTACGGCGAGAACCCGCACCAGGCCGGCGCGTTCTACCGCGACCTGTACCCGGTGCCGGGCACGCTGGCCACCTTCCAGCAATTGCAGGGCAAGGAACTGAGCTACAACAACCTGGCCGATGCCGACGCGGCGTGGGAATGCGTGCGCCAGTTCGATGCACCGGCCTGCGTGATCGTCAAGCACGCCAACCCCTGCGGTGTGGCGGTGGGCGCAGGCTGCGGCGATGCCTACGAGCTGGCCTACGCCACCGACCCGACCAGCGCCTTCGGCGGCATCCTGGCCTTCAACAAGACCCTCGATGCGGCGACTGCGAAAGCGATTCTGGATCGCCAGTTCGTCGAGGTGCTGATCGCGCCGGACTATGAGCCGGGCGCACTCGACTACGCGACCAAGAAAGCCAACGTGCGCGTGCTCAAGATCCCGCACGGCAACGGCCTCAACAACTACGACACCAAGCGGATCGGCTCGGGCCTGCTGATGCAGTCGTCCGACAACCGCGGCATGTCGCTGGGCGAGTTGAGCGTGGTCACCCAGCGCGCGCCCAGCGAGGCCGAACTGGGCGACCTGCTGTTCGCCTGGCGCGTGGCCAAGTACGTCAAGTCCAACGCGATTGTCTACGCCAAGGACCACCGCACCATCGGCGTGGGCGCCGGGCAGATGAGCCGCGTGGTCAGCGCCAAGATCGCCGCGCTCAAGGCCGAGGAAGCCAAGCTCACGGTGGCCGGCTCGGTGATGGCGTCGGATGCGTTCTTCCCGTTCCGCGACGGCATCGATGCCGCCGCTGCCGCCGGCATCAAGGCGGTGATCCAGCCCGGCGGCTCGATGCGCGATGGCGAAGTGATCGCCGCTGCCGACGAACACGGCATCGCGATGGTATTCACCGGCGTACGGCATTTCAGGCACTGACGTGCCGGGATTCGGGAGTGGGGATTCGGGAGTGGCAACGTCGCTCTGGTCTCTCCTGTTTCCGGTCTCTGCCTTGCTTCAACCAATCCCCAATCACGACTCCCCAATCTCGGCACTCAAATGAAAATCCTCGTCATCGGCTCCGGCGGCCGTGAACATGCCCTGGCCTGGAAGATCGCGCAGTCTGCGCAGGTGAGCGAGGTGCTGGTGGCACCCGGCAATGCCGGCACCGCGACCGAAGCCAAATGCCGCAATGTCGCGATCAAGGTCGACGACCTGGATGGCCTGCTGGCGCTGGCGCAGCGCGAAGCCGTGGCGCTCACGGTGGTCGGCCCGGAAGTGCCGCTGGTGCTGGGCGTGGTCGACCGTTTCCACGCGCT
This sequence comes from Xanthomonas sp. NCPPB 3218, assembly GCF_056725185.1. Lineage (NCBI taxonomy): Bacteria > Pseudomonadati > Pseudomonadota > Gammaproteobacteria > Lysobacterales > Lysobacteraceae > Xanthomonas > Xanthomonas sp. NCPPB 3218. The sequence continues at coordinate 621,499 of NZ_CM161516.1, read as the reverse complement.
GGGCCTGCGCATCTTCGGGCCCACCGCCAAGGCCGCGCAGCTGGAGGGCAGCAAGGCCTTCGCCAAGGATTTTCTGGCGCGCCATGGCATCCCCACCGCGTATTACGCGGTGCACACCGAGGTGGACGCCGCGCTGACCTATGTGCGTGAGAAAGGTGCACCGATCGTGGTCAAGGCCGACGGCCTGGCCGCCGGCAAGGGCGTGATCGTGGCGATGACGCTGAGCGAGGCCGAAGACGCGGTGCGCGACATGCTCTCGGGCAATGCGTTCGGCGATGCCGGCGCGCGCGTGGTGATCGAGGAATTCCTCGATGGCGAAGAAGCCAGCTTCATCTCGATGGTCGACGGCACCCACGCCTTGCCGATGGCCACCAGCCAGGACCACAAGCGTGTCGGCGATGGCGACACCGGCCCCAATACCGGCGGCATGGGCGCGTACTCGCCGGCTCCGGTGGTCACGCCCGAGGTGCACGCGCGGGTGATGCGCGAGGTGGTCGAGCCGACCGTGCAAGGCATGATCGCCGACGGCGTGCCGTTCACCGGCTTCCTGTACGCCGGGCTGATGATCGATGCGCATGGCGCGCCCAAGGTGATCGAGTTCAACGTGCGCTTCGGCGACCCGGAGACCCAGCCGGTGATGCTGCGCCTGCAGTCGGACCTGGTGGATCTGCTGGACGCCGCCATCGACGGCAAGCTCGACACCGCGCAGGCGCAGTGGGACCCGCGTCCGTCGCTGGGCGTGGTCATCGCCGCCAGGCCGTATCCCGAAGCCCCGATCACCGGCGAGGTCATCAGCGGCCTGGACGCGGTGCCGGCCACCGCCAAGGTCTTCCATGCCGGCACCGCATTGAATGCAAACGGTGAGGTGGTCAGTGCCGGTGGCCGCGTGCTGTGCGTGGCCGCGCTGGGCGATAGCGTGCTGGAAGCGCAGCGCAATGCCTATGCCGGTCTGCAGCCAATCCACTGGGCCAGCGCCTTCCGGCGCAGCGACATCGGCTGGCGTGCGATCGCCCGCGAGCAGGGTGCACAGGCCTGAGCGGCTTGCCCCAGGCACTTGCGACAACGCGGCTACTGACAAAGAACTAGCCGCCCTCCACCCCGATGGCGCGTGCCTGCGGCAATAATGGCCGGGCACCTTGCCTTGCAGAGACTGTGGCCACTTCTTCCTTCGAAACCCGCCTGAGCCGTCTGTGGGCCCATGAAAAGGCCAGCTATGGCCTGCGCGTGTTCATCGCGCTGGCGGTGGCGATGGGCGTGTGCTGGCACTGGCAGCAGCTCACCGCGGTGCCGGCGCTGTTCCTGGGCGCGATCGCCAGCGCCATCGCCGAGACCGACGACAACTGGCTGGGCCGCATCAAGTCGGTGCTGCTGTCGCTGCTGTGTTTCGCCGCCGCTGCCGCGTCGGTGGTGCTGCTGTTCCCGTATCCGCTGGCATTCGTGACCGGCATGGCGGTGGCGACCTTCTCGTTGACCCTGCTCGGCGCGCTGGGCGAGCGCTACGCCTCGATCGCGCAGGCCACCGTGGCCTTGTCGATCTACGCCATGATCGGCATGGACCAGCACGGCAGCCACGATCCGTCGATCGCCTGGCATGGCGCGATGTTGCTGCTGATCGGCGCCACCTGGTACGGCGTGCTGTCGATCCTGTGGACCCTGCTGTTCGCCAATCGCCCGGTGCGCGAGCGGCTGTCGCGGCTGTTCTTCGAGCTGGGCCGTTATCTCAAGCTCAAGGCCGACCTGTTCGAACCGGTGCGGCAGAGCGACCTGCACGCACGCCGGCTGGCGCTGGCCGAACAGAACGCCAAGGTGGTCGGCGCGCTCAATGCCGCCAAGACCGCGATCATGAGCCGCTTCGGCCGCTCGGGGCGGCCGGGCGTGCAATCGGGCCTGTATTTTCGGTTGTACTACATGGCGCAGGAATTCCACGAGCGCGCCAGCTCCTCGCACTATCCCTACGAAGCGCTGACCGACGCGTTCTTCCACAGCGACGTGCTGTACCGCTGCCAGCGCCTGCTCGCGCTGCAGGGCAAGGCCTGCGCCGCGTTGGGCGAGGCGATCCGCCTGCGCCATCCGTTCGATTACGGCGACAACAGCCGCCTGGCCACCGAAGACCTGCGGCAATCGCTGGACTACCTGCACGCGCGTGCCGACCCCGCACTGGCGCGTCTGCTCGGCGCGCTGGAATTGCTGGTGACCAACCTGCAAAGCATCGAGCGCAAGCTGTCGGAAGCGGCGCAATCCGACTCCACCAGCGACAACCTCGACACCCGCCTGCGCGACTCCTCGCCGCACACCCTGCGCGAAATGGCCGCGCGTCTGATGCAGCAACTCACGCCCGGCTCGGTGCTGTTCCGCCACGGCCTGCGCATGGCCATCGCGCTGGTGGTCGGCTACGCCATCATGCAGTCCATCCATGCCGACAACGGCTACTGGATCCTGCTCACCACCGCTTTCGTGTGCCGGCCCAATTACGGCGCCACCCGCCTGCGGCTGGTACAGCGCATCGCCGGCACCCTGATCGGCCTGGTCGCTACCTGGGCGCTGATGCAGCTGTTCCCCGGCACCGAAGTGCAGCTGCTGCTGGCGCTGGCCGCCGCGCTGATCTTCTTCATCACCCGCACCGATCGCTACATGCTGGCCACCGCCGGCATCACCGTGATGGCGCTGTTCTGCTTCAACCTACTTGGCGATGGTTTCGTGCTGATCTGGCCACGCCTGATCGACACGCTGATCGGTTGCGCAATCGCCGCGGCCGCCTCGTTCCTGATCCTGCCGGACTGGCAGGGCCGCCGCCTCAACCAGGTGATGGCCACGGTGCTGGCCAGCTGCGCGCGCTATCTGGCCCAGGTGCTGGAGCAATACGCCAGCGGCATGCGCGACGACCTGCCCTACCGCATCGCGCGCCGCGACATGCACAACGCCGATGCCGCGTTGTCGGTGGCGCTGTCCAACATGCTGCGCGAACCCGGCCGCTATCGGCGCAACCTGGATGCCGGTTTCCGCTTCCTGGCGCTGTCCAACACCTTGCTCGGCTATCTGTCTGCGCTCGGCGCGCACCGCGCCGCGCTCGATGGCGAACACGATCCCGCCATCGCGCAGGCCGGCGACTACCTGCAGCGCGCGCTGGGCGAAATCGCCACCGCCTTGCGCGAACGCCAGCCGCTGCCGGCGCACGACGAAAGCCAGGAAATCGCCACCGCCGAAGCGCTGGAGCAGCATGCCGTGCAACTGCCGCCCAAGCAGCGCCTGGTGCGCGACCAGCTGGCACTGACCCTGCGGCTGCTGCCCAAACTGCGTGCCGCTGCCGTGGCGGTCACCACCGCGCCGGCAGAAGGCACACCGCGCCTGGCGACCAGCAAGACCTAGCGCGTCGTCGGCGGTGCGCATGCACGCCGCGCAGCCACTGCCGCATCGATGTGGGCGGCGATGCCGACGCTTCGTGGTGCGCGCGCAGGCCACTTGATCCGGTTGCCGCGGCGCCGTTCCGGCAGCCGCCTCTACTTCCAGTGCTTGCGCGCCACGCTCAGTCCCACCCAGCCCAGTGCCGCCACCGCCAGCACCGCCCCACCGATCACCACACCGTTCCAGCCGGCCTGCGCATACGCCGCCGTGCCCAGCGTGGAACCCACCGCACCGCCGATGAAGTAGCAGGTGATGTAGGCCGAGGTGATGCGATTGCGCGCGTTCGGATTGCGCTGGTAGATCACGCTCTGGTTGGCGATGTGCACCCCTTGCACCGCGATATCCAGCAGCAGCACGCCGACGATCAGCAGCGCGATCGACTGCGGCGCAAACGCCAGCAATCCCCACGACAGCAGCAGCATCACCAGCCCGCCCCAGCTGACGCGGTCGCCATGGCCGTGATCGGACCAGTGACCGGAACGGTTGGCCGCCAGCGCGCCGGCCGCACCGATCAGGCCGAACAGCCCGATCACCGCCGTGCCATAGCCATACGCAGGCCCGGACAACAGGAACGCCAGCGTGGTCCAGAACATGCTGAAGCCGGCAAAGATCAGCCCGCCCAGCACCGCACGCGAGCGCAGCACCGCATCGTCGCGCAGCAGCGTCAGCACCGAACCCACCAGCTGCGGATACGACAGCTGCGCATTGCCCGGGTGCCGCGGCAGTCCGCGCCACAGCAGCCAGGCGGTGACCAGCAACAGGCCCGAGGCGATCCAGTACACCGTATGCCAGCCGCCAACGCCGGCCAGCACCCCGGCCGCGGTGCGCGCCAGCAGGATGCCCAGCAACAGGCCGCTCATCACCGTGCCGATCACCCGCCCGCGCTCGTGCGGGGCGGCCAGGGTCGCGGCAAACGGCACCAGGATCTGCGCCGCCACCGAGCTGGCACCGGTGACGATCGTGCCGGCCAGCAACATGCCGAAGCTATGCGAGGCGGCGCTCACCAGCAGCCCCAGCGCACTGAGCACGAACAGGCCGACGATCAGCCCGCGCCGCTCCAGCCGGTCGCCCAGCGGCACCAGCAACAGCAGCCCCGCCGCGTAGGCCAGCTGCGCGGCGGTCACCACCGCCCCGGCACTGCGCACCTGGATCCCGAACGCCTGCGCCAGCGTCTCCAGCAAGGGCTGGGCGTAGTAGTTGCTCGCCACCGCCAGCCCGGTGGCGGCGGCCATCAGCAGCACCAGTCGGCGCGGCAATGGCGGGTGGGCAATCGGTTCGGCGGTCATGGCAGGTGCCTGCTGTAGGAATGGGCGCAGTGTGGGCAGCGACACGGCATCTTTCCAATGTATTGTTTTCACCGTGTCCATCGCGTTTGGAGATCGCATGCTGACCCTGCGCCAACTGGAGTTCGCCGTGGCCGTGGCCGAGGAAGGCGGCTTTACCGCCGCCGCACGCCGGTGCAACACCGTGCAATCGGCGCTCAGCCACCAGGTCGCCAAGATCGAGGAATCCCTCGGTGCGCGCCTGTTCGAGCGCGGCACCCGCCAGGTGCGGCCCACCGCGGCCGGCGAGGTGTTTCTGCACAACGCCCGCGCCACCTTGCGCGCGGCCGAGCGCCTGCACGAGGAAATGGCCCAGGCCCTGGGCACGGTGCGCGGCCGGCTCACGCTGGGGCAGATCTCCTCGCTCACCACCGTGCAGCTGCCGACGCTGCTGCGCGCCTTTCGCAGCGCGCATGCGCGGGTGGACGTGCACCTGCGCACCGCCATGAGCGAGGCCCTGCTGCACGACCTGGGCGAAGGCCGGCTGGATGTGGCCCTGGTCGGCGTCGGCCCGCAGGTCGCGGTGCCGGAACAGCGGCTGCTGCTGCACGAGGAAGCCCTGGCCTTGATCGTGGCGCCCAGCCATCGCTTCGCCACGCGCAAGCGGGTGGCGCTGGCCGAGCTGGACGACGAACCGATGGCCGGGCTGATCGCCGGCGCCGGCGTGCGCGGCATCGTCGATGCGGCCTTCGCGCAGGCCGGCCTGCGGCAGCGCCAGCAATACGAGGTCACCCATGCCGATCTGATGCGCGAACTGGTCGCCGCCGACCTGGGCGTGGGCATCGTGCCGCAGACCATGGCCACGGCCATGCGCGGGGTGGTGACGGTTGCGCTGAAGGAGCGCTTCGGCTTTCTGACCTATGCGGTGTGGCGGCCCGATCCCACCCCGGCCGCACGGGCCTTCATGGCGTTGCTGCGCGCCCAGGCCGCGCGACGTGCGTCATCGGCACGCGCGCCGCGCTGAGCCCATCGGCATGCACCAGCGCGCCGTAGAAGCCTGCTAGGCTGCGCGCGTTCGCAAAGGAAACTGCATGTCCGGTCACAGTCAGTTCGCCCTGCTCAGGCAGCGCCGCTTCTTGCCGTTCTTCGCCGTGCAGGCGTTGGGCGCGTTCAACGACAACGTCTATCGGCAGGCCATCATCGGCCTGTTGTTCTACCTGGGCATCGATGCGGCGCAGCGCACGCTGTACACCAATCTGGCGCCGGCACTGTTCATCCTGCCGTACTTCCTGTTCTCCGCGCTGGCCGGGCAGATCGCCGAGAAGCTGGAGAAGCAGAAACTCATCGTGATCACCACCACGATGGAGATCGCGATCATGTCGCTGGCGGCGGTGGGGTTTATCACCGAGAACATGGTGATCCTGCTGGTCGCGCTGTTCTGCACTGGCCTGCAGTCCACGCTGTTCGGGCCGGTGAAATATTCCATCCTGCCCTCGGTGCTGAAACCGGAGGAACTCACCGGCGGCAACGGCCTGGTCGAGATGGGCACCTCGATCTCGATCCTGTGCGGCATGATCTTCGGCGGGCTGATCTTCCAGATCGCCGGCAGCCATGGGCCGGTCGCCGCGGCCACCGCGGTGATCGCGATTGCCGTCACCGGCAACCTGGTCGCGCGGCTGGTGCCCAAGGTCGACGCCGGCGCGCCCGAGCTGAAGATAAACTGGAACCCCATCCCCGAATCGCGCGCCATCATGCGCCTGACCCGGCGTACGCCGGCGGTGCGCAACGCCGTGCTCGGGGTGTCGTGGTTCTGGTTCGTCGGCACCGTGCTGACCGCGCAGTTGCCCACCTACGCGCAGGTCAATCTTGGCGGGCAGCAGGATCTGTACGTGTTCGCGCTGGCGCTGTTTTCGATCGGCACCGGTGTCGGCTCGCTGCTGTGCGAGCGGCTGTCCGGGCGCACCGTGGAAATCGGCCTGGTGCCGCTGGGCGCGTTCGGCATCAGCGCATTTTTGCTGGACCTGTACTTCGCGCGTCCCGGCGGCGCGCCCGTCAGCGATCTGTCGATCGGCCAGTTCGTGCAGCAGGCCGGCAGCGTGCGCCTGATCGTGGATCTGGTCGGCATCGGCCTGTTCACCGGCTTGTTCGTGGTGCCGTTGTTTGCGCTGATCCAGAGCCGCACGCCCAAGGCCGAACTCTCGCGCGTGATCGCCGGGCTCAATATCCAGAATTCGTTGTTCATCGTCACCGCTGCCATCATCGGCATTGCGCTGCAGCTACCGCAGCTGGTGCTGTTCGGCGTGCGCATCCCGTTGCCTGGCCTGAGCATTCCGCAGGTGTTCCTGGCCCTGGCGCTGGCCAATACGCTGGTGGCGCTGTGGATCTTCACCCTGGTGCCCGAGTTCCTGATGCGCTTTCTCAGCTGGGTGCTGGTGAGCGTGCTGTACCGGCTGCGCACGCGCGACATCGACCGCCACGTGCCCGACGAAGGCGCCGCGTTGCTGGTCTGCAACCACGTCAGCTACATGGACGCGCTGATCCTGTCGGCAGTGATTCCGCGCCCGGTGCGCTTTGTCATGTACTACAAGATCTTCCGCATCCCGGTGATGCGCTGGATCTTCCGCACCGCCAAGGCGATCCCGATCGCCGGCGCACGCGAAGACCCCGCGCTGATGCAGCAGGCTTTCGACCGTATCGATGCGGCGCTGGCCGACGGCGAGCTGGTGTGCATCTTCCCCGAAGGCGCATTGACCCGGGATGGCGAGATCGCACCGTTCAAGTCGGGCGTGGAAAAGATCCTGCAACGCCGCCAGGTGCCGGTGATTCCGATGGCGCTGCGTGGCATGTGGTCGAGCATGTGGAGCCGCCGCGACACCCGCCTGGGCCGCATGCGCGTGCCGCGCCGGATGCGCGCGCATATCGAAGTGGCCGCCGGCCCAGCGGTTCCCGGCGACGCGGCGACCGCCGCGCTGCTCGAACAGCAGGTCCGTGCACTGCGCCAGGATCAACCGTGACTGCGGCCAGCGCGGGCTTTGCGTCCGCCGCGTGCCGCGAGTAGCCTGTGCGCCATTGCACGCATTGCCGCCGCGCTCGCCTAGCGGGCGCGACAAGAAGGACCGGGGGAAGTCGTCGTACGCCACATCACCGTGTCAGACGCGTTCGCCGTGATCGGTGGACGCTGCCTGCGCGGCCCATCGCTGCCTTCCCCACGCGCTGCAACATCTCGCTGTTGTTTACCACCCAAGGAGCTTCACCATGAGTGCCATCCCACCGCCGATCCATCCCTCGCCCAGCGCCGCACCGGGCCCGATTCCCAATCACCTGATCTGGGCGATCGTCTCCACCGTACTCGGCTTCTGCCTGTGCTGCCCGGCCCTGATCACCGGCATCGTGGCGATCGTGTTCTCCAGCAAGGTCAACGGCCTGCTCAACCAGGGCGACATCGACGGCGCACGGCGTGCCTCCAACACCGCCAAGACCTGGTGCATCGTGACCAGCGTGCTGGCCGTCATCGGCCTGCTGATCAACATCGGCATGGTCGCCACCGGCGGCATGCAGGGCTACATGGACTACATGCAGCAGTTGCAGCACATGCAGTAATGGAACTACGTCCACGCCACTGGCTTGGACTCGGGGCGGCCACCAGCGTGGCCGCTTTCGGTGCGTCGTTGCTGTATCGCTTCGATCCGAACGCGAGCAACAGCCCGTTCCCGCCCTGCGTGTTCCGTGCCGTGACCGGCTGCTACTGCCCCGGTTGCGGCATGACCCGCGCGCTGTATGCGCTGGTGCACTTCGATCTCCCCGGCGCCTTCGCCATGAACCCGGCCGCCGTGCTCGGCCTGTTCACCCTGCCCGGCCTGATTGCCTGGAAAGCCGGCTGGCGCTCGCGCTGGTTCGCACCGGTGGTGGCAGTGATGTCCGAGCCGAAGTTCTGGTTATGGGCGTTGCCGACGTATTGGGTTGCCAGGAATTTGCCTTGGTACCCGTTTACCTTGCTGGCACCGGGTTAGCAGGTCGCGAACAGCCGCGCGATCGAAATCAGGCTGCGCGCCTACCGCACCCAGCCGGCAATCACAAGCAACGCCAGCACCACCATCCACAGCAGCAGCACGCGCCAGACCAGGCTCATCGCATCGCGCACCTCCGGCAGCCGGCGCCAGACCGGCACCAGCCCCGAATCGGTGTAGTCGTGCGCCTCCTCGCGCAGCTCGGCGCTGACGCTGGCACGCGCCACCGCACCGAGAAAATGCGGCTCCAGCGACCAGCGGTTGCCATGCGCCTGCCGCCAGGCACGGAACACCGTGTCGAAATTGCCCACCAGCGCCATCGACACGGTGATCAACTGCGCCACCGGCCATTCCAGCGCGGCCAGCAGCCAGCGCGCGCCGGCCAGGTTGCGCGGCGGCAGCAGCACCGAGAGCGGGCTTTCCACCGCCAGCGCCGTCAGCCGATACAGCACCGCGCCGAACGGCCCCAGCAGCAAAAACCACCACAGCACCGCGAACCAGCGCCGCAATCCATTGACCACCACCGCTTCCACCAGCGACGGCGCATCCTCGTGCACGCTGCCGCCGGCGGCCTGCAGCTGCGCGATCGCATCGCGGCGCGCGCCCGGCGCGTCGGCATCGATCACCGCTTCCACATCGCGGTCCAGATCGCGCGGCCCCCAGGTCCAGGCCAGCACCGCCACGCCGAACAGCAAGGCCCAGAACCCGCGCCAGACATCGTCCAGTAGCCATTGCAGCAGCACGACCACCAGCAAGGCCGGCAACAGCGCCAGCACCACGCCATAGCGCCCCTGCCACGCACCGCGCCCGGCGGCATGGCTGTCCAGCCGGCGCAGCCACTGGCCGAACCATTCGAAACGCCGCAGCCGCGCCACCTGGGCAGGCGCCAGGTGGCCCAGCGCAAGTGCGACGACGACAGCAACCAGGGTGGTGAACATGGGTGGGCCTCCTCAGCCGAGTCTAGCCGAGCCGATGCAGGCGCACCCGATCCGCCTGCGCTGCAGCGCCCGCCCCGGCTCAGCCATGCGCGCGATGCCAATGCTCGATCAGCGCCCGCGCGATGGAAATGCGCGGCGGCAGCCCGATCTGGCCTTCGCCGGCCAATGCCGCGGTGACCTCGGCATGGCTGACCCAGCGCGCGTCTTCCAGTTCACCGGTGACCTGCGGCACCTCGCTTGCCGCAGCGCGCGCGGTGAAGCCCAGCATCAACGCACCCGGGAACGGCCACGGTTGCGCGCCCAGGTAGCGGCAGTCCTGCACCTGCACGCGGGTTTCCTCGAACACCTCGCGCGCCACGGTCTGCTCCAGCGACTCGCCGGGTTCGACAAAGCCGGCAATCACCGAATAACGCCCCGGCGCCCAGCTTGCCTGCCGCCCCAGCAGCAAGCGCGCGCCATCGCTGACCGCCACGATGATCGCCGGGTCCACGCGTGGGTAATGCTCGGTCTGACATTGCGTGCAATGGGCGATGAAGCCGGCCCGGCGGAACGCGATCGCCCCGCCGCAGACGCCGCAGAAGCGCGTGCGCGACTGCCAGTGCAGCATCGCGCGCGCGTAAGCGAACGCGGTAGAAATGTCTGCCGGCCAGTCGGCGGCGGCCTGGCGCAGGTCGATGCGCTGCGGCGCTTCCACGCCGAGCACATCGGATGGCAGGCAGAACCAGCCGACGTCATCGCGCAGCCCAAGAAAGATCGCCCCGTCCGGCCCGTCGCCAAGCGCGGCACCGTCCATCAGCAGCGGCTGGCCATCCGCATCGGCCAGCGCAGTGCCCTTGGCATCGAGCAGCAGCACGCGGCCTTGCGGCCACAGACGCGCCAGCGCCGCGGGATCGTCACGCAGCAGATCGCCACGATCCAGCGGCGCATGGGTGAAGGCAAAACCGGAGGTTGAAAAAGAAGACTCTGACATCGGCGCAAGCCTGCCGATAATCGGCATCGCCCGCAAGCCGCGCACCATCGATGCAGGCCCGGCCGGCGGCGCGCGTTCAGACGTCGACACCACCTGGCGCCCGCCGGGCGGTCATGAGCGCGTCACATTGCGCGCCACATCGCAGAGCAGGCCACGCGCGATTGACATGTGTTGCAGCCAGCCGGGTCCGAATCCCGGCATCTTCAGCCGTGTCGCCGGTGACAGCGACAAGGCTCCATCGCAGGGTGAGGCATCCAGCGCAGATGCCGGACGCGACGACCATCCAGCGCTGTCAGCGACACGCCCTCCCGGCCTCAGCGCTGCTTGTCCAGCAACTGATGCCGCACGGCGACGATGCACGGTTCGTTGGTGGTCAGATGCACGAACGCCGAGTTGTCGTTGGGGTCGCCACTGCCGATGTCGACCAGCGCTGCCTGGGTGCTGCCGCGACGCCTGAAAGCGGCAATCGCGGTCACCGCATTCTTCAGCGGAATGGTGGCGTCGTTGGACGAACCGCATAGCAGCGTCGGCGTCTGCGGCGCCCAGTCCAGCAGGTCGTTGCGTGCCAGATCCTTGCGGAACGGATTGCCGGGGTTGCTGGCAAAGTCGCGATAGAACCCAGGCTGGAAATACGCCTTGAGCTGGTCGATCCCGGGCAGCGTATCGCCCAGGACCAGATCGGTCAGGCCCAGTCTGCCGGGGAACAGCGCCTCGACCCGGGCCGCCCACGGATCCTGAAACACCTGCCCGGCCGCCAGATAGATATTGCGATACGTGTGCTGCATCGCGACGATCGCGTAGCTGCCCAGGATGATGCCGAAGCTGCTTTCGCCGACCGCGTTGCTCCCGCTCCAGCTGTCCACGAAGGTCTGCTCCAGCGCGTAGGGCCCGGAGATCGCTGCGCTGGCAACCAGATGAAACTCGCTGGACAGATGCGCTTCGATCTCCCGCTGGGTTGCCAGTGCGGCATGGCCGCCTTGCGAATACCCCGACAGCATGACCTTGCCGGACAACGGTGTCTTCAAGCGCTGCAGCACGCTGCGTGCCGCGCGCAGCGCATCGATCGTCGCACTGGCCTCGGTCGCGCTATGCAGGTAGGGATGGAAGCCGTAGCTGGATTGACCGAGCCCCAGATAATCGCTGCTGACCACCACATAGCCCTGGCTGGCCAGCCGTGTGACCAGCGGGTCGTCGCCCTTGGCGTCACGGATGTCCTTTGCCTGTTCCTCGTTGCGGATCGTCGCTGTCGACCGCCCCCAGCCCAGCAACGGATACGGCCCGCTGCAACGCTCGCCGCCTGGAATCAGCACCACGCCCGACGCAGTGGCCGGCTCGCCATCGACACCGACGGTGGCATAGGTGAACTCGGCCACGCGCACGTTGCATCTGGGCTGTTCGGCCTTCGGCTCGGAGGTGAGCAACGCGGCAATCGCATCACGGGTGTAGCTGGTCAGGAAGTTGCTGCTGAGCAAGCTGCCGCGTGCGGGCGATGCCTGCGCGCTGGGTGCAAGCACTGCGCTGGCGATACCAAGCATGGCCAGCAGGCCCAGCGTCGATCGGGATCTGATCTGCAACATGGTGAGGCTTCTCTCGTGGATGACTGCAATGGGCAGGGGACTGGCGTGTCGAAGGATCGAGATCCGTTGCGCGATCAACGTCCGCGGGCTGGGCGGCGCGGTGACTGCGCCATGGGGTGGGATCGGCGCGGTGCGCGGTACGCTCGGTCAGCGCAGTGGCGACCGCCCGCGCGCGTCACGCAAGGCAAGACGCGATGCATGAATCCAAATCGGCATGTGCTGGCACCAGCGCTGGGCATGCGTGCAGTATCGCCATCGCCGCACGCGGCCCAGCTCGCGCGCACGAAGCTTGCGCGCGCATGGCGAACCCCGCGGCAGGCGAATGTTCACAGCGCGTTGGACATGTACATCGATAGCGCGTGGCGCTTCGCCAGTGCATCGGCGAGCATCTGCGCAGTGCATGGATCACATAGATCGGCGTTTGAAAATCCGCCCGGCTGCGGTGTCGTTGACCCGCAACACGCGTCGCATCAAGAGTCATACAGCGCGTGCAAGCGGCGCACAGCGTGAGGCCGTATCGACACACTCACGCGACTGCCGTTATCACTGCACCATGTCAGACCTGAAAACGTCGCAGGCAGCAGATTGCCCGCGACCCGACCGCAACATCACACACGAACAACCAAGCACCAGCAACCGCGTCGATTCAGACGCTGAAGCTGCTACCGCACCCACAGGTGGTCTTGGCGTTCGGATTGCGAATCACGAACTGCGCCCCGGTCAGGCTTTCGGTGTAGTCCACTTCGGCGCCCATCAGGTACTGCAGGCTCAGAGGGTCCACCAGCAGCGTCACCCCGTCGGTGGCCACGGCCAGGTCGTCCTCGGCGCGGTTCTCGTCGAACTCGAAGCCGTACTGGAAGCCGGAACAGCCGCCCCCCTGGATATACACACGCAACGCCAGCTCGGCGTTGCCTTCTTCCTGGATCAGCTCGCGCACCTTGCTGGCGGCGGCCACGGAAAAGTTCAGCGGCCGGTCGATGGACTGGTAGTCCGGGGCCGGGGCGGCGGTGGGAAGCGAAACGAGCGTGCTCATGGCGTCAGCATGGGGGCCAGGCGGCCCCACTTCAAGCGCTGCTTGCCAAATCCGGCGCCCGCTTCAGCTGCGGGCCACACCCTCAGGCGTCGGCAGTCTCGGCCTGCAAGGCCTTGACCGGCTCGACGCGGCCGGCCTCCGGCGCCGGCAACGCGGCGGTCGCGCCGGCGGTGGCGGCATGGATCAGGCGGCCGGTGAGCTGCGCACCGGCGCTCATCTCCACCACCTGGTAATGCACATTGCCCTGCACCCGCGCGTTGGCGGCCAGTTCGACCCGCTCGGCGGCATGCACGTCGCCGGTCAGCTGGCCATTGATGATCACTACCGGCGCGCGCACCTCGCCCTCGATGCTGCCCTGCTCGGCCACCGTCAAGGTGGCGCTGGCGCCGTCTTCGGCAATCACCTTGCCCAGGATGCGGCCTTCCACATACAGCCCGCCGCTGAACATCAGGTCGCCACGGATGACCACCTGCGGCCCGATCAAGGTGTCGACCACGGTCTGCGCACCACGGTTGGATTTGTTTCCGAACATCAGCTACTCCCCCGCGCCATTCCCGGCGACTTTCCAGTCGAATGTCTGATTGACCGGCGCCCCATCGCCGCTCAGGGAGATTTTGACACGTTGCGGAGTGAAATCCTTCGGCAGGATCACGCTGCCGTCCAATTGCTGGAAATAGCGGAACGAGTACGGCTGCCCGGCCGCATCCGGCTTCTGGTGCAGCTCGTTCCAGCTCACCGTGACCAGCTTGCCGGCGCGCACGCCTTCCACCGCAAAGCGCAGCTGGCCCTGGCTGATCGCGCCGCGGTTGAGGTTCTGGGTCAGCACCACGCTGTAGTTCCAGGTGCCGCCGGCCTCGGCGGTGAATTGCACCGAGTGCGCGTTCAGCCCCTTGCGCTGCGCGGTGGAGCCCACCAGGCGCTCGTAGAACGCCACATCCGCGCGCAGTGCGGCGATCTGCTCGTCGCGCTCGGCCAGCGAGGCCTGCACCTCGGTATTGGCGGCACGGCTGATCTTGTCGGACATCGCCAGGTTGACCTGGCGCTGCTGCAGCTGCGCGATCTGCCGACGCTGCTGGGCCTGGTTGCGCTGCGCCTGCTGCAGCGCCGCCTCGGCCTGGACCAGACGCGGGGCGGCAGTGCGGCTGGCCATCCACCACGTCACGCCCAGCGACGCCAGCCACACCAGTGCGATCACCAGCCATAACCAGCGGCCGCGGGAACGGCCACCGCCGGAGTCACGTTGGACGATCTGAACGCGTGCGGCTGGTCGCATGGGCATCGGGTCCGGACGGGCCGGCGCAGTCATGGGCGGCGTAGTGTGCCAGAGCGCCACTGACCGTCGTGCTGGCGCTGGACCGGCGGTTATCCGAAAGTTCTGCGATAGTTCTGCAATTGTTTGCAGGGATCGACGACGCCATGAGCGAAGCCCATCTGTTCGTGATCGGCATCCTGCTGGCCTGGCTGGCCGGCATCCGTGTCTATCTCACCGTGTTCGGTGTCGGCCTGGCCGGCCTGCTCGGCTGGATCGAGCTGCCGCCCGCCCTGCACCCGGCGCAATCGTGGTGGGTGCTGGGCACCTCCGGTGCACTGGCGGTGGCCGAATTCTTCGCCGACAAGATTCCCGGCGTGGATTCGGGCTGGGATCTGCTGCAGACCCTGGCACGCGTGCCGGCCGGCGCCTTCCTGGCCGCGGCTACGCTGTCGCCGGACGGTGATCTGAGCACCGGCGTGCTGGCCGCCGGCGCGGGCGTGGCGCTGACCAGCCATACCCTCAAGGCCGGAACCCGCGCCTTGCTCAACACCTCGCCGGAACCGGCCAGCAACTGGGTCGCCTCGCTGGCCGAAGACACCATCGCCACCACCGCCTTGGCGCTGGCACTGGCGCACCCGTGGCTGGCACTCAGTGTTGCCGTGGGCTCCAGCGTGCTGGCCACGCTGGTGGTGTGGTGGGTGTGGCGCCTGCTGTGGCGGGGCATGCGCCGGCTGGTCGCGCCGATGCGTTCCACCACCACGCCGGCTGCACGTCGCTCCCCGCTATCGTGAAGTTCATCGCATAATCATCGCGACTGCAGGGAGTATCGATGGCCGCCCGAGATCCGGTTCCTTTCACCCGTGACGACACCGCCACGCGCAATCGTCCATTGCGCGCCGAAACGCCGCCGGCCGACTATTGGCGCCGCTGGGCCGACGAGGCCGCGGCGGCGGCCACCGTTGCCGAGCCGGTGAGCGCGGCCATCATTCCGGCACCTGCGCTCGCTGCCGCACCTGCACCGATCGTGCCGATGGCGCCAGCGCAGTCCGCTGCACAAGGCAGCAGCGCGCACGCGACGGCCGCAGCGCCGACACCGACGACCGCCCTCCCCCCGCGCGAGGGCGATGACAACGCCGCCGCCGACGCGCCGTACCGCGTGCTGATCGTCGAGGACGACCGCTCGCAGGCGCTGTTTGCGCAGAGCGTGCTGCACGGCGCCGGCATGCATGCACAGGTGGAAATGACCGCCGCCAGCGTGCCGCAGGCGATCCAGGACTACCACCCGGATCTGATCCTGATGGACCTGCACATGCCCGAGCTGGACGGCATCCGCCTGACCACCCTGATCCGCCAGCAGCCGGGCCAGCAGTTGCTGCCGATCGTGTTCTTGACCGGCGACCCCGATCCGGAGCGTCAGTTCGAAGTGCTCGACAGCGGCGCCGACGATTTTCTGACCAAGCCGATCCGCCCACGCCACCTGATCGCCGCGGTGTCCAACCGCATCCGCCGCGCCCGCCAACAGGCGCTGCAGCAGGCCGGCGAATCTGTCAGCGTGCGCAGCAATCCGGAAACCGGCCTGCCGACGCGCGGCCATGTGATGGAACTGCTGGCCGATGCGCTGGCGCGCAAGCAGGCCGGCGGCCTGTTCTTCATCGAAATCGCCAGCGCGCTCGGCCTGCGCGAGCGCTACGGCTATGCCGCCTACGAGCGCCTGATGACCCAGGCCGGGCATCGCCTGGCCAGCGCCGCGCACCCGTATCCGCTGGCGCGCTTGAACGACAACAGCTTCCTGCTGCTGGGCGTGGACATGCCCGAATCCAGCCTGGAACAGCATGCGCTGGAGATCCGCCAGCGGCTGTCGGCGCATGCCTTCCCGGTACGCGAGGAAGAATCGGTGCACGTGCGCTGCGCCATCGGCGTGGCACCGCTGGGCCTGGGCTTCGACGACACCGGCAGCGCGCTGGAAGCGGTCGAGCGCACCGCGCTGCAGGCACGCCTGCGCAGCGACGGCGTACAGGCCTATCTGGCCCCCAGCCAGGCCGAACAGCAGGAGCAACTGCGCCTGGTCGAAGGCCAGCTCGAACTGGCCTATCAACCGATCGTGGCGGTGGCCGGCGGCGACACCGCGCAATACCAGGTGCTGCTGCGGCTGCGCCAGGCCGACGGCACGCTGCTGTCGGCCGGCCAGGTGATTCCCGCCGCCGAAGCGGCCGGACGCATCGCCGATCTCGACCAGCAGGTCATGGATCACGCGCTCGGCCTGCTGCATCTGTACCAGCACGCCCACCCGCCGCTGCGGTTGTTTGTGTCGCAGTCGCCGCGCACGCTGGCGCGCGATGCCTTTGCCGACTGGTTGCTCAAGGCGCTGCTTGAGCGCGGCGTGGCCGGGCAATCGTTGATCGTCGACCTGCGCCTGGACGATGCCCTGATCCACGCGGTCACCGTGCAGCAGTTCTGCGCCAAATTGATGCCGGCCGGCGTGCAGTTCTGTCTGAGCCAGTTCGAGCCCGGCGACGAGGCCAACGCGCTGCTGGACCAGTTGCCGCTGAGCTTCGTGCGCATGGCCAACCGCTTCGCCGATGCCCACGGCAACACGGCAGTCCGCGACGAACTGCGCAGCGTGATCAATATCGCCCATCAGCGCGGCCTGCTGATCATCGGCCAACGCATCGAAGATCCGCAGGCGGCTGCGGCGATGTGGATGAGCGGCGTGGACTTCATCCAGGGCAACCTGGTGCAGACGGTCGGCAAGGAACTGGACTTCGACTTCACGAACGCGGTGCTCTGAGTGACAGCGCGGGCAGGAGGCCTCCGCGCCTGGAGCAGCCTGGCCACGCTGACCGCGCTGGTCGCTGCGCTGGGTGCCGGCCTGCAGTGGTCGGCCATCGACGGGCCGTGGCGCGCAGTGACGGCACTCTCTTCAGCACTGGCGGTGGTATTCGGTCTGGGCGCTGCCGTTGCCGGCTACCGCAGCGCGCGCGCGCAGCACGCCTTGTCACAACGCCTGGAGGAAGCCGACCTCGCGCGTGAGCGCCTGCAGCAGGAACTGCAGCGTCACGGCGCGCTTGAACAGGAACTGTTGCGCGCCAAGCAGGCCGCCGAGGCCGCCACGCTGGCCAAGGGCGAATTCCTGGCCACCATGAGCCACGAGATCCGCACCCCGCTCAACGGCATCATTCCGATGCTGGAACTGATCTCCAGCGGCCAGCTCAGCCTGGACCAGCGCGACATGCTGCAGACCGCCACCGGCAGCTCGCTGCAACTGCTGCGCATCGTCGACGACATCCTCGACTACTCCAAACTCGAAGCCAACAAGCTCGAACTGGAGATCACCACCTTCAACCTGCGCGAGCTGCTCGACGGCGTCGTGCAGCTGCTGCAGCGCACCGCCGAAGGCAAGCAGCTGCGCGTGGGACTGGATATCGAACCGTCGGTGCGCCTGCTGGTGCGCGGCGACCCGATCCGCCTGCGCCAGGTGCTGGGAAACCTGATCGGCAATGCGATCAAGTTCACCGAGCGCGGCAGCGTCGACATCCAGCTGCGTCGCCTGGGCGAGACCCGCGCCCAGCATCTGCTGCGCTTCCAGGTGCGCGACACCGGCATCGGCATCGCCCCGGATCAGCAGGCACGCCTGTTCCGCTCCTTCGCCCAGGCCGACGCCTCCACCACGCGCCTGTACGGCGGCACCGGCCTGGGACTGGCGATCTGCAAGCGCATCATCGACCTGATGGGCGGCCGCATCGGCGTGGAGTCCGAGCCCGGGCGCGGCGCCACGTTCTGGTTCGAAATCCCGCTGCTCAAGGTCATCGGCGACCTGCAGCAGAACGCCGGCGCCGATGCCGCGCGAGTGATGGTGATCAGTTCCGACACCCGCCTGTTGCAGCGCCTCAAGCGCCTGCTGGACAGCTGGGGCGTATCGCACGTGCTGATGGAAACCACCCAGGAAGCGCTGGAGCGGGTGCGTCGCCACAGTGACAGCGAAGGCTTCCGCTGCGTCATCGCCGACCACGACACGCTGCGCTACAGCGCGCGCGCCGTGCATCGCGCACTCGCGCGCCCGGACGACCTCAGCGGCGCACGCCTGATCTGGCTGTACGGCGACGAGCCGGTGCCGTCCGAGCTGCAGGACAATGCCACCCTGGTGCCGCGCCAGAGCCCGGACGAGACCCTGCGCTCGCTGGTGCTGCCGCCCGAGCCGAGGCCGGCCCACGCGGCCACGCTGGCCGCGGCGATGATTCCCGAGCCGATGGCGCCGGCGCTGGCCAACGCGCGCGATGTACGCATCCTGCTGGTGGAAGACAACCCGGTGAACCTGCTGGTCGCGCAGAAGCTGCTGGCCGTGCTCGGCTTCGACGCGGATACCGCCACCGATGGCGAAGCCGCGCTGAGCAGCATGGAGTCCACCCGCTACGACATGGTCTTCATGGATTGCCAGATGCCGGTGCTGGATGGCTATGCCGCCACCCGCCGCTGGCGCGCGATGGAAACCGAAAGCGGCGGCCGCCCGATCCCGATCGTGGCGATGACCGCCAACGCCATGGCCGGCGATCGCGAACGCTGCCTGGCCGCCGGCATGGACGACTATCTGTCCAAACCGGTTGCCCGCGAGCAGCTCGACGCCTGCCTGCAGCGCTGGCTGCCGCGCCAACCGCTGCTGCCTGGCCCGGCCATCGGCAGCCAGGCAGCAGGCGATCACGAAAGCGTCAGCGCCACGCAGGCGCGCGCCCTGCCGATCCTGGACAACAGCGTGATCGATGAGCTGTACGAGGTGGCGGGCGCGGACACCATCACCATCCTGCAGCTGTTCCTGGAAGACGCACCGGGCATCATCGAGCGCCTGGAAACCGCAGCCACCAACCGCGACAGCATGCAGCTGCGCGATCTGGCGCATACGCTCAAATCCTCCAGCGCCAATGTCGGCGCCCAGGCGCTGGCCAATGCCGCGCGCCGGATCGAACTGGCCGCGCGCACCGGCACCATCGAACGCCCCTCGGTGATGGTGGCGCTGGTCATCGCCGAATACGCACGCGCCCGTCTGGCGCTGCTCGGCCAGGTCGCTCGCCTGCAGGCCAAGGCCCGCACAGCCGGCTGAACCGCGCAAGCCTGCAGCGGACGACAACAACCGCCAGGCAACACAGTCGAAGACATCCCGCGAAGAAAAATTCCGCCCTGCTCCGCCGCGGCGAAAAGGCAGGGCTTGCGCGCCACTGGCGTGCGTGCCCTGGAGCGCCTGCGTCGCAGACGCGGACCCGGGGGCGCGGAAAGAGGCGGGGGTTGAGGTGCGCGCAGCCAAATGCGGCCAGCCACAGCGACAGCACGACACCCATGCAGCGCCTGCATGCTCCCCAGCAGTGCAAGCGCCTACTGACTCACCCTATTGCGCTGGTCCCGACCCAACGCCGACCAGCACCGCGCTGAGCGCCCTCAGTCGTCCAGCTTGGTCAGCAGGTAATTCGGCTCGCCGATGCGCGCCACCAGATCCAGCTGCGTTTCCAGCCAGTCGATGTGCTCTTCTTCCGATTCCAGGATGTCCACCAGCAGCTGGCGGCTGACGTAGTCGTTGACGGTCTCCGCATAGGCGACGGCCTCGCGCAGCACAGCGACCGCCTCACGCTCCAGCGCCAGATCGCAGCGGAACATCTCGGTGGGGTTCTCGCCGATGCGCAGCTTGCCCAGCGCCTGGAAATTCGGAAGTCCTTCGAGAAACAGGATGCGGTCGGACAGCTTGTCCGCATGCTTCATCTCGTCGATGGATTCCTTGTACTCATGCTCGGCCAGTTCTTTCAGGCCCCAGTTCTTCAGCATCTTGGCGTGCAGAAAGTACTGGTTGATCGCAGTGAGTTCGTTGTAGAGCACCTTGTTGAGGTACTCGATGACCTTGGTATCGCCCTTCATGCGATGTCTCCGAGACAGTGAGCCGGCCGCACTGTAGCGCGTTGCCGCGGCGCATGAAGGAACGCGAATCGTGATCAGTTGCGCGACGCCTACCCGATCCCGGGTGGGCCGTCATCCGGCCTGTCGCAACAGCGGAGCTCCCATCGATCATTCGCCGAATGATCGTTGCAGATTGCCGATCGACCATGACTGCAGTCGATCCCGAACCGACCGCGTGACCGGCAGCGGGGAAGGCGACCTATCGATTGCGCGTTGGTGGCGCGAGGGGAAAACTGCAGTGGGAGCCAGCGACCCCGGCGACCTGCTTTCAGCAGCTGCTGTCGGCAACGTGCCGGAACACTCAGGCAGCGCTGGCAAGTCCCAGCATGGGCAGCGGCAGGGCGCGGCTCGCATGGGCCTGGCTCAGCACGTCGCCCGCCATTTCCAGGCACGACCCACAGTTCGAACCACAGCCGGTGCGCATGGTCAGCTCGGCCAGGCTGGCGCAGCCATTCTCGGCCGCTTCGCGGATCTGGTGGTCGGTGACCCCATTACAGATGCAGACGTACACGGTATCGGTCGGGTGCTGGCGATCCGGAGAGGACCGGCGCTGATTGCACCGCAAACGAGAATAGGTGTCAATTCCAAACGTTAATCATTATTAATCCGTACCGCACGAGGCCCGCCCCGCTTGCGTGGACGCTTGCGCGGACTGTCGTGCCCGGCCGCGCTGCTGCCCGGCAACCAGGCCTCCAGCGCGCGCTCGGGCATCACCCCGACCGCCGCAGAGCCCGCGATGGTCTGCGCCAGCGGAGCAAGATGACGCAGCGCGCGCGCATAGACCCCACGCTTGAACATCACCACATGCTCGACCGGATACCAGAAATCCACCCAGCGCCAGTGGTCGAACTCCGGCGTGTCGGTGTGGTCGAGCTTGAGATGGGATTCGTGGCCGGTGAACTGCAGCAGGAACCAGACCTGCTTCTGGCCGATGCAGACCTGACGCTCATTGCGCCGCACTGCCCGGCTCGGCAGGCGATAGCGCAGCCATCCGGGGGTGGCACCGAGCAATTCGACATGCTCGGGCAACAACCCGGTTTCTTCGCGCAACTCGCGGTACATGGCTTCTACGGGTGTCTCATCGGTATTCATGCCACCTTGCGGGAACTGCCAGCCGTCCCTGCGCACACGTCGTGCCCAGAACACCTGACCATCCTCTCGCATCAGCACGATGCCGACGTTTGGCCGGAAACCGTCCGGATCGATCACGATGCGGACTCCTGAAAATCTACTGTCACCGACTCTGCCACGGCGACGGCCGGCTCACAAGCTGAAAACGAAATGCTTGACAACACGCGGGCGCTTGGTAAGAATTACCGGCTCCCTAGGCTATGTAGCTCAGCCGGTTAGAGCACAGCACTCATAATGCTGGGGTCGGTGGTTCGAGTCCACCCATAGCCACCAAGGTTTTCAGGCCCACCTGGGCATGCAATACTCTTGGTTCAACACGTTTTATTGCCCCGTCGCCAAGCGGTAAGGCACCTGACTCTGACTCAGGCATTCGGTGGTTCGAATCCATCCGGGGCAGCCAAACACGAAAGGTCCGATCTGACGATCGGGCCTTTTTTGTTGCCCGATTACTGCTTGCCGGCATTCGTGCAGCAAGCATTCCCGCCCCAAGGCCGAACAGCGATCACCGAAGGCGACATGCACCCTGGTCGAAAATGGATCCCGGGTCAGACAGGCACCAATAGTCAGGCACAGAGCCCGGCCACCGCGGCATCACCCCATGCCGCCGTGCGCAGGCGCAGCGGCCGGTACACACGAGATGACCAGCCAGCGTTTGCGAAAGTCACCAGACCTGGGCAAGGAAAAATCTGCCTCGACATAGCAGGCCACCGACTGCAGGCGCCCACTGCGCAGGCCCCAAAAACGACAAAAGCCCGGCATGGCCGGGCTTTTGAAGCAGGCGCCCCGGCGAACCGGGACGCAACAAACGCAATGGATCAGCGCTTGGAGAACTGGGTCGCGCGACGAGCCTTGTGCAGACCAACCTTCTTACGCTCGACTTCGCGGGCGTCACGGGTCATGAAGCCGGCCTTGCGCAGCTCGGACTTCAGGGTTTCGTCGTACTCGACCAGTGCACGGGCGATGCCCAGGCGGATCGCACCGGCCTGGCCGGTGGTGCCGCCGCCGGAGGCGGTGACCAGGATGTCGAAGCTTTCGGTGTTCTTGGTGAGTTCCAGCGGCTGACGCACGATCATGCGTGCAGTCTCACGGCCAAAGAACTCGTCCAGCGGACGGTCGTTGACGGTGATGTTGCCGGTACCCTTGCGCAGGAACACGCGAGCGGTGGAGGACTTGCGGCGGCCAGTGCCGTAGTTTTGCGTGATAGCCATGATTAGATATCCAGAACTTGCGGCTGCTGGGCGGCGTGCGGATGCTCGGCACCCGAATAGACCTTGAGCTTGCGGTACATGGTGCGGCCCAGGGGGCCCTTCGGCAGCATGCCCTTGACGGCGATTTCGATCACGCGCTCCGGGTGGCGCTGCAGCGCCTGCTCCAGGCTCTCGGTCTTGAGGTTACCGATGTAGCCGGTGAAGCGGTGATACTTCTTGTCTTTCAGCTTGTTGCCCGTGACCACGATCTTTTCGGCATTGATCACCACGAGGTAATCGCCGGTATCGACGTGCGGGGTATAAACCGGCTTGTGCTTGCCGCGCAGGCGGCGGGCCAGTTCGGTGGACAGACGGCCGAGCGTCTTGCCGGCGGCGTCAACGAGATACCAGTCGCGCTGGACGGTCTCGGACTTGGCGGTGAACGTAGTCATGAGAAAACTCTTGAGTGGTCGGGCGGATTGCAGCGGCAATGACCGCTGGAACTTTGCCACGCGTTGTGAAGGCGAAACAGAAGAGGCGGGATTGTACGGGACGATACAAGGCCACGCAAGTCGCCGGCCGGCCGGAGCGTTGGCGGTTGGCAGCGGCTCGGTCCGGGGCCAGAATCGGCGCATGACCCAGATCTCCTCTTTCCGACTGCATGGCCCGCTCGACCGGCTGCTGGTCGAAGCCCAGCGCGCGCTGGACACGGTATTCGGCAATCCGCCTGCCGAGCGACCCAACCCGGCCGCCGACACGCCCGACGTCGCACTGGAACCGGACCAGCGTCGCCACGCCGCCGGCTTGATGCGGATCAACCACGTCGGCGAAGTCTGCGCGCAAGGCCTGTATTTCGGCCAGGCCGCGGTCGCCCGCGATGCCCACACCCAGCATCATCTGCTGGAGGCGGCGCAGGAAGAAACCGACCATCTGGCCTGGTGCGCCGACCGCCTGCACGAGCTGGACAGCCGCCCCAGCCTGTTCAACCCGCTCTGGTACGCCGGCAGCTACGCGCTCGGCGCCCTGGCCGGATTGCGCGGCGACGACTGGAGCCTGGGCTTCGTGGTCGAAACCGAGCGCCAGGTCGAGGCCCATCTGGATGAACACCTGGAAACCCTCCCCGAGGGCGACCAGCGCAGCCGCGCGATCCTGCGCGTGATGAAGATCGACGAGGCCCGCCACGCCGACCAGGCCGAACAGGCCGGCGCGCGCACTCTCCCACCCCCGATCCCCAGCGCCATGGCCCTGGCCTCCAAGCTGATGAAAGCGGTGGCGTACCGGCTGTAGCCGGGGGATTGGGGATTGGGGATTGGGGATTGGGGATTGGGGATTGGGGATTGGGGATTGGCGGCTGGCGGCTGGCGGCTGGCGGCTGGCGGCTGGCGGCGCCCAGCAAACCATGCCCCACATCTCGCAAAACCCCACTGAAGCAGAGCCCCCTTCTGTTAAGGGGGCGCGCCGAAGGCGGGGGGATAGGCTGCTACGAAGTGGGGCCCAAGGTTTGCTACGCAAACCTTGGGGGGTCAGGCCCACGCAGTGGGGCTGACCACGCAGGGCTGACCACGACTACCCCACCAGCTTCAGCCCGATCACCCCGGCCACGATCAGGCCGATGCAGGCCAGACGCGACCACGACGCGCTGTCGCCGAACAGCGCGATGCCGGCGATGGTCACGCCCAGCGCGCCGATCCCAGTCCAGATCGCGTAACCGGTGCCGACGGGAATGGTCTTCAGTGCCTGGGTCAGGAACCACAGGCTGATGCCCGCCAGACCGATCGTCAGCACGGTCGGCCACAGGCGGGTGAAGCCGTCGCTGTACTTCAGGCCCATGGCAAAACCGATTTCGAACAGGCCGGCCAGCAGCAGATAGATCCAGGGCATCGCATTACTCCTCACTTGAAAACGCACAAAAAAAAAGCGGCCCAGTGTTTGCACACTGGGCCGCCGTCGGCTGTGGAACGCGAGGTCATCGCGTGGCGGGCCGTCCCGCCTTGGTTCTTTCGCGCGCCTGCAGGCAGGTCGCGCAACAGCTCGCTCGCTGCGCTTACTCGCTCAGGTTGCGCCCGTGGAACAGTTCTTCGATCTCGCGCTTGAGCAGCGTTTCGATCTTCATGCGCTCCTTGAACGAGAGATTCTTGGCGCGCTCCTCGAACAGGTACTGGTCCAGGTCGAAGTCCTTCAGGTGCATCTTGGTATGGAAGATGTTTTCCTGATAGACGTTGACATCGAACATCTCGTAGCGCGACTTCACGTTCTTGGCGAGGAAGTGCTGGATCGAGTTGATCTTGTGATCGATGTAGTGCTTCTTGCCCTTCACATCGCGGGTGAAGCCACGGACGCGGTAATCCATGATCACGATGTCCGACTCCAGACTCTCGATCAGGTAGTTCAGCGCCTTCAACGGCGAGATCACGCCGCAGGTGGCGACGTCGATATCGGCGCGGAACGTGGCAATGCCTTCCTGCGGATGCGTCTCGGGGTATGTATGGACAGTGATATGACTTTTGTCCATATGAGCGACCACGGCATCGGAGATCAGCTCCTTGCCGGCCTGCTTCTTGTCGATGACGGGCTCTTCCGAGATCAGGATCGTGACCGATGCGCCCTGCGGATCGTAGTCCTGTCGTGCGATATTGAGGATGTTGGCGCCAATGATCTCGGCAACATCGGTCAGGATCTGCGTCAGACGATCGGCGTCGTACTGCTCATCGATATATTCGATGTAGCGCTGACGCTCCTCTTCGGTACGCGCGTAACAGACGTCGTAGATGTTGAAGCTCAACGCCTTGGTGAGGTTGTTGAACCCCTGTAGCCTCAGGCGAGGCAACGGCTTGACCACGTCGGTCTGTCCTTATGGAAGGCGGGAAAGGAAACAATTATGAGCCAAAGATCCCAGCAACGAAATGCCGACGTTAAGAATGGTTTACCTTGCATGACTCATGCCGTTAAGCTTCAGGAATTACACGCGGAACTACCATGAGCCCAGGAAACACGACGGTTGTGACTACGACGGTACGTAACGCTACCCCTTCTCTGGCGCTGGACGCGGGCACGATCGAGCGTTTCCTGGCGCACAGCCATCGCAGGCGCTATCCGACCCGGACCGATGTGTTCCGGCCGGGAGACCCGGCTGGCACCCTCTATTACGTGATCAGTGGCTCGGTGAGCATCATTGCCGAGGAAGATGACGATCGTGAGTTGGTGCTGGGCTACTTCGGTAGCGGCGAGTTCGTCGGCGAGATGGGGTTGTTCATCGAATCCGATACCCGCGAGGTGATCTTGCGCACCCGCACCCAGTGCGAGCTGGCCGAGATCAGCTACGAGCGGCTGCAGCAGCTGTTCCAGACCAGTCTGTCGCCGGATGCGCCCCGCATCCTGTACGCGATTGGCGTTCAGCTGTCCAAGCGGTTGCTCGACACCACAAGGAAAGCCAGCCGCCTGGCGTTCCTGGACGTGACCGACCGCATCGTGCGCACCCTGCACGACCTGTCCAAGGAGCCGGAAGCGATGAGTCACCCGCAGGGCACCCAGCTGCGCGTATCGCGGCAGGAACTGGCACGTCTGGTGGGTTGTTCGCGCGAGATGGCCGGGCGCGTGCTCAAGAAGCTGCAGGCCGACGGCCTGCTGCATGCACGCGGCAAGACCGTCGTGCTCTACGGCACCCGCTGACCGGTTGTGGTCGCGGCTGGTGCAGCACTGCACCGGCCGCAACTTGAACCGCATGCCGCACGGCATGCGGACTGATGCAGTCGGCGGGCGGCGCCGCCGCGTGCTATGCATTACTAGCTGCTTACCCTTCCCTGCTGCTCCGGCGGGCTTGGCGTGACCAGTAAATCTTGGTGAACAGCCACTGGATGCGCGCGAATCAATCCGTGCGTCTGTGCGGTAGCTGCCAAGTTCGAATACCTGCCGTGCCCGCCAGGCTGCGCGCCGCTACCGGCGCCAGGCGCTACAGCGCCTTGCCACCACGATCGCGACACCCCCAGTTGAGGATCGGCGTGCCGGCCGGCAGCACCTGCCGGAACAGCGCTTCGCGATTAGCCTTCGGATTGACCACCACCGGCGCGCGCGCGGCCTTCAACAGCGGCAGATCCGCGGTGCTGTCCGAATAGGCAATGGCGATGTCGGCATAGCCGCGCTCGCGCAGCATGCGCATCTTCTCTTCGTTGTGGCAGTGACGTCGCGCGGTGACCGCGCCCAGACGCGGGCCGACCAGGCTGCCGATCACCGGCACATCCTGATGGGCGACAAAGCCGAGAATGGCGCGCGCCAGTTCCGGCGGCGCGCCGGTGGCCACCACCACGCGGTCGCCGGCAGCGCGGTGGTCGGTGAACACCTTCAAGGCGTGCGGCAACAGGCGCTGCCGGATCTGCGCTTCATGCTTGAGCACGTACGCATCGATGAAGCGGTTGAACTCGCGCGTGCGGTGCAGGCCAAAGGTGGCGATCCACACATACCCGGACACGCCGCGGCGGCGGGTCGGCAGCATCGCCACCATCGGGCCGAGGATTGGCGAGGCCAACAGCGCCACCAGCAGACGCAAGGGGTTGCGCTTGATCAGCCAGGCGAACAGATGGCTGCCGGAGTCGCCGTCATACAGCGTGTGGTCGAAATCGAAGACCACCAGCGGTGCGTCGTCGCGCGGTACGGGATACGCCTCAGTCATGCGCAAAGAATAGCTGACGCAGCGACTCGCCGGGTTCGGCCGCGCGCATGAAGGTCTCGCCGACCAGAAACGCGTTCACGCCGTGGCTGCGCATCAACTGCACGTCGGCCGGAGTGACGATGCCGCTTTCGGTGACCAGGATGCGGTCGCGCGGCACGGCGGCGCGCATGTCCAGCGTGGTCTGCAGCGTCACCTCGAAGGTGCGCAGATTGCGGTTGTTGATGCCCACCAGCGGCACCGGCACCTGCACCGCGCGCTCCAGCTCGTCGATGTCGTGCACTTCCACCAGCACGTCCAGGCCCAGTTGCATGGCCAGGCCGGAGAGCTCGGCCAGTTGCCCATCGTCCAGTGCCGAGACGATCAGCAGGATGCAATCGGCGCCGAGCACGCGCGCCTCGTAGACCTGGTAGGGGTCGACGGTGAAGTCCTTGCGCAGTACCGGCAGCGTGCAGGCCTCGCGCGCCTGGCGCAGATAGGCATCGGCGCCCTGGAAGAAGTCCACATCGGTCAACACCGACAGGCAGCTGGCGCCGCCGAATTCATAGCTGACCGCAATGTCGGCCGGGTGGAAGTTGGGCCGGATCACGCCCTTGGACGGGCTGGCCTTCTTCACCTCGGCGATCACCGCCGGCTCGCCGGCGGCAATGCTGGCCTGCATGGCGGCGGCAAACCCGCGCGTGAGCGGCAGGTCGGCGCTGCGCGCGATCAGCTCGGCCAGCGGCACGCGCGCACTGCGCTCGGCGATTTCTTCGGCCTTGCGGGCAAGGATGGTGTTGAGGATATCGCTCATCGTATCGGGTCCTGGCGGTCGGGCATTATCGGTCAAGACGGCCGCAACCGGCCGCCACGCGCCAGCCCCCAGCATGCCAGCGGTCATGATCAGGATGCCGCCGCATGCCTGCCGGTGCAGTGGGAGGGGTCAGGCCTGCGAGGCAATCTGCCGGGTGAAGGCGACATAGGCGTCCAGTCTTGCACGTGCCGAGCCATCGGCCAGGACCGCACGCGCACGCACGACGCCCTCGGCGATGCTGTCGGACACGCCTGCCACGTACAGCGCCGCACCGGCGTTGAGCGCGACGATGTCCAGCGCCGGGCCGGGCACATTGTCCAGCACCTGCAGCAGCATCGTGCGCGACTGCGCGGCATCGGCCACCTTGAGGTTGCGGCTGGCCGACATCGCAATGCCGAAATCCTCCGGATGCACTTCGTATTCGCGCACCTGGCCATCGCGCAGCTCGCCGACCAGGGTGCCAGCCCCCAGCGAAAGCTCGTCCATGCCATCGCGGCCCCACACCACCAGCGCGCGCTCGGCACCGAGTTCCTGCAGCACGCGCGCCTGGATGCCGACCAAGTCCGGATGGAACACGCCCATCAGGATATTTGGCGAGCCGGCCGGATTGGTCAGCGGGCCGAGGATGTTGAAGATGGTGCGCACGCCCATTTCGCGGCGCACCGGCGCCACCACCTTCATGGCCGGATGATGCACCGGCGCATACATGAAGCCGATACCGGTCTGCGCCAGCGAGGCGGCGACCTGCTCGGGCTGCAGCTCGATCGCCGCGCCCAGCGCCTCCAGCGCGTCGGCACTGCCGGACTTGGACGAGACGCTGCGGTTGCCGTGCTTGGCGACCTTGGCACCACCGGCGGCGGCCACGAACATCGCGCAGGTGGAGATGTTGAAGGTATGCGAGCCATCGCCGCCGGTGCCGACGATGTCGACCATATGCCGGCGATCACTCACTTCCACGCGACGCGAGAACTCGCGCATCACCGTGGCTGCGCCGGCGATCTCGCCGATGGTTTCCTTCTTGACCCGCAACCCGGTGAGGATGGCCGCGACCATCATGTCCGAGACCTCGCCACGCATGATCTGGCGCATCAGCTCGACCATTTCGTCGTGGAAGATTTCGCGGTGTTCGATGGTGCGTTGCAGGGCTTCTTGCGGGGTGATGGGCATGGACGAGGACCGTGGCAAAACGTGGGAAAGATAGGCGGTAGCGAGCTTGATCGATCAATGCTGGCGCTGCAGTCGCGCATGGCGGCAATGCCATGCAGCGACGCGGCGCGCAGCGCTCACTGGCCCGGGCGCCGCATGCGGAAGCGTGCCTGCGCCTGCACTTCGAAATAGTCGGCGGCGCCGCCGGCGCGCAGAATCGTCTGCACAGCTGCGGGATCGTAGATGCCGTCCTGCAACGCCGCGTGCGCCAGATGCACGCCGACCACTTCGCCCAGGACCAGCCAGGTTTCGATGGCCTGCCCATCTGCGCTCTGCAGCGGCAATAGCTGGCTGAGCCGGCATTCGAAACTGACCGGACTGGCTGCCACGCGCGGGGCACCGATCAGCCGCGATGGCGCCATCTGCAGCTCGGCCAGCACGAACTCGTCGACCTCCGCCGGCACCATCGCCGCACTGGCGTTCATTGCCTCGGCCAACGGGCGCGTGGCCAGGTTCCAGCTGAACTCGCCGGTGGCTTCGATATTGCGCAGGCTGTCCTTGCGGCCGATGCTGGCGAAGCCGACGATCGGCGGCACGTAGTTGAACGCATTGAAGAAGCTGTAAGGGGCCAGATTGGCGATGCCCTCGGCGCTGCGCGAGCCGATCCAGCCGATCGGGCGCGGACCGACGATGGCATTGAACGGATCGTGCGGCAGCCCGTGGCCCTGGCCTGGTTCGTAGAAGTGGAAGCTGTCGCTGGTGGTGCTCATCGTGATCCGGATGCAGGTGTGAACGAAGCGAAGTGGGAAGCCGGCCGCATGCTGGCGCACAGGCAATTGCAGGCATTGCGCGCATCGATCGCTGGTGCATCGATGGCGCCGAAGACTGCATCGAGACCGACAAGGGTTGCGGCAGCCATTGCGACGTGTGTGCTGTGCATTTCGATCAACGCTGCAGGAAGTTTTTCAGCAAGGCATGACCGTGCTGGGTCAGGATCGACTCGGGGTGGAACTGCACGCCTTCGACCGGAAACTGGCGATGACGCAGGCCCATGATCTCCTCGATCGAGCCATCCGGATTCTCGGTCCAGGCGGTGACTTCCAGCGCGTCGGGCAAGGTGGTCTTGTCCACCACCAGCGAGTGGTAGCGGGTTGCCTCGTAACTGTCCGGCAGGCCGGCGAACACGCCCTTGCCCTGGTGGCGGATCGGCGAGGTCTTGCCATGCATGATGGTGTCGGCGCGGATCACATCGCCGCCGTAGACCTGCCCAATGCTTTGATGGCCCAGGCACACGCCCAGGATCGGCGTGGTCTGGCCCAGTTGCTCGATCAGCTGCAGCGAGATACCGGCCTCGTTCGGGGTGCACGGGCCGGGCGAGATCACGATGCGCTCGGGCCTGAGCGCGGCGATCTGATCCACGCTCATCGCGTCGTTGCGCACCACCGTGACCTCGGCGCCCAGCGCCTGCAGGTACTGCACGAGGTTGTAGGTGAAGCTGTCGTAGTTGTCGAGCATCAGCAGCATGGCAAAGGACTCATTGCGCGATCAGGAAGACCGCATAGATATTTTGGGTGAAGGTCAGGCTGCCGGCGTCAGGTGACTTTGCGATCGGCGAGGGCGCGGCATGACTGCCACGCACCTGACCAGCATCGAGCGAACCGGGACAGGCAACATTTCGGCGTTCGAGTTGCTTCATCTGTTTCGCTCCATCTGGTGCGCATGCTCATGGCACACCGGGATGAAGCGCGGCAACATCCGCGCAGAGCCGGTCGACCGACGCGGCTGTGGTCGCCCACGAGGTCACGAAGCGGATCACCTGACTGCCATCGGCGCGCACTTCCCAGCGCTCGAAGTCGTAGCCTTGCGCCAGCTGCGCGGCCTGCTGCGCGCTGACGGCGATGAACTGCTGGTTGGTCGGCGAATCGCTGGTGAACTGCGCGCCAGCGGCCAGCAGTCCCGCGCGCAGGCGCTGGGCCATCGCGTTGGCATGCGCGGCCAGCTCGAAGAACAGGCCATCTTCGAACAGAGTGGCGAACTGCGATCCCAGCAGCATGCCCTTGGCCAGCAGCGCGCCGCGTTGCTTGATCAGGTAGCGGAAGTCGGCCTGCAAGGCAGGAGTGACGATGACCAGCGCTTCGCCGAGCAAGGCACCGTTCTTGGTGCCGCCGATGTAGAACGCATCGGTCAACGCGGCGATCGTGGGCAGATCCAGATCGTTGCCATTGGCGGTCAGCGCGGCGCCCAGGCGTGCGCCATCCAGATACAGCAGCAGATCGTGCGCGCGGCAGAAACGCGACAGCGCCTCGAGCTCGGCACGGCTGTAGATGGTGCCGCTCTCGGTGCTGTTGGAAATGTAGACCAGGCGCGGTTGCACCATGTGCTCGTTGCCGTGCACATCCAGCAATGGCTGGATCAGCGCCGGGGTCAGCTTGTCGTGCAACGCGGGTACGGTCAGCACCTTGTGGCCGGTCGCTTCGATGGCGCCGGTTTCGTGCGTGGCGATGTGCCCCGCTTCCACCGCGATCACCGCCTGATGCGGGCGCAGGAACGCGGCGATCGCGGTCAGGTTGGTCTGGGTACCGCCGACCAGCAAATGCACGTCGGCCTGCGCCTGCGCGACTGCGCTGCGGATCAGCGCAACCGCACGCGCGGTATGCCGATCGGTGCCGTAGCCGGCGTTCTGCTCGGCGCTGGCCTGCGCCAAGGCCTGCAGCAGGCGCGGGTGCGCGCCCTCGCTGTAATCGTTGCGAAAGCTGATGCGCGCAGCGTTACCCTGCCCGTCCATCACAGCCCCTTGGCCGCCTGCGCGACCGCACGGAACAGCGCGCGCCCCTTGTTCATGGTCTCCTGCCATTCCAGGTCCGGGTCGGAGTCGTAGACCACGCCGCCACCGGCCTGCACGTACAGATACCCATCCTGGATCACCGCCGTGCGGATCGCGATGGCGGTGTCGGCATCGCCGTGCCAGCCGATGTAACCGACCGCGCCGGAATAGACGTTGCGCTTGACCGGCTCCAGCTCGCGAATGATCTCCAGCGCGCGGATCTTCGGCGCGCCGCTGACGGTGCCAGCCGGGAAGGTCGCACGCAGCACGTCGCTGTAATTCAGGCCGGCCTTGAGCGTGCCGGTGACCTCGCTGACGATGTGCATGACGTGGCTATAGCGTTCGATCACGAACTGCTCGCCCACCTTGACCGTGCCCGGTTCGGCCACGCGGCCGACATCGTTACGACCGAGATCGATCAGCATCACGTGCTCGGCGCGCTCTTTCGGGTCCGCCAGCAGTTCGACTTCCAGCGCCTTGTCCTGCTCGGGCGTGGCACCACGCGGGCGGGTGCCGGCGATCGGCCGCACGGTGACCACCCCATCGCGCAGGCGCGCCAGGATTTCCGGCGAGGAGCCCACCACCTGCGTGCCGCCGACATCGAGAAAATACATGTACGGCGAGGGATTGAGCGCGCGCAGCGCGCGATACACATCCACCGGACGCGCACGGAACGGCACGCGCAAGCGTTGCGACGGCACCACCTGGAAGATGTCGCCGGCGCGCACGTATTCCTGCGCCTTGCGGACCACCGCGTGATATTCCTCGCGGGTAAACGAGGAGTGGAAGTCCGACTCGTCGATCGCATCGGAAACCTGCGCCTGCGGATACCCGGCACCGCCCTGACGCAGCCGGTGCGCCAGTTCGTCCAGGCGCCGGTTGGCGCGCACATAGGACTGCGGCTGGCGCGGGTCGGCGTGCACGATCAGGTACAGCCGATCCTTGAGGTTGTCGAACACCGCCAGCTCTTCGGACAGCATGAGCAGGATGTCCGGCGTGCCGAGCTCATCGGGTTTGTCGCCGCTGCCCAGGCGCGGTTCGATGTACTGGATGCACTCGAAGCCGAACCAGCCGACCAGGCCGCCGGTGAAGCCGGGCAGGCCGTCGAGCTGCGGCACCGAATGCTCGGCGCGCAAGGCGTCCACTTCGGCCAGCGGGTCGGCGACCTCGCGGGTTTCCAGCACTTCGCCGTGCTCGCTGATTTCCAGCGTATGCCCGCGGAAGCTGTACACGCGCCGCGCCGGCAGGCCGATGATGGAATAGCGACCGAAGCGTTCGCCACCTTCGACCGATTCGAACAGATAGGTGTAGGGGCCGTCGGCGAGCTTCAGATAGACCGACAGCGGCGTGTCCAGGTCGGACAGCACTTCGCGGACGACGGGAATACGGGTGTGACCTTCAGCGGCCTGGCGCTGGAACTGCTCTGCAGTGATCAAGACGACTTTCCTTCCGGGACTCTGTGGCGGGGCGGACGACGGCAACGGGCCACCATCGCCACCAGCGGCGAGCGGAAGAGAAGGAGCGTGGAGTCGTCAAGCGGGACACGTCCCTACTGTAGCGCAACTGCCGCGCCAGGGCAGCAGGCGCGAGGCGAAAGCCAAGCAAATTGCGAAGCCGGGCAGACCGGCCTGGCGCCGCACAACCAGCCCCGCTCTACCGATTCCCCAATCCCGATTCCCGATTCCCCACCCTCAAGCGCTCCGCAACGGGCACTCCACAGGCAAATGCATCCGCAACCGCGCCGGCACGCATTCGATGCGGAAATGCAGCGAGGTCTCCGGCTCGCCATCCAGGTTCAAGGTCAGCGGCTGATGCGCGACGATCTCCAGCCACGGCAGCCGCGCGCGCACGGCCACACGTTCCAGCGCGGCCTGTTTGCCGCCGGTGACCAGGGTGCCGAGGGTGGCGGCCACTTCGCCGTTGAGCGCGGGCACGATGGTGACGTCGAGCAGGCCATCGTCGATCAGGGCCTCCGGGCACAGCGCCTGGCCGCCGCCGGCCTGTCGGCCGTTGCCCAAGCCAAGGGCGATGAACTCGCCCTCCCAGCTGAAATCCGGGCCGCTGAAGCGTGCGCTGATCGGGTCGATCCGCCCCAGCCGCGACATGCCGGTGATCAGATACGCCAGGCCACCGAGCATCTTCTTCAGGCCTTCGTCGGTTTCGACGGTGACCTGGGTGCCGAACCCGCCACTGGCGACGTTGGCGCACCAGTGCGGGCCGTGCTCGGCGTCGATGCGCAGCAGGTCGATCGGCTCGGCGGGGCGCTCGGCGATCAGCGTCAACGCAGCGAGCGGTTCGATCGGCAGGTTGGCGGCGGTGGCGAAGTCGTTGGCGGTGCCCAGCGGCACCAGGCCCAGCGATGGCAGCGTGGCGGCATCGGCGGTGTGATGCGCCAGCGCCGCGGCCACTTCGCTCAAGGTGCCGTCACCGCCGGCCGCGATCACGGTGTGGGCGCCGTCGGCAACCGCTTCGCCGACATAGCGCTCGGCATCGCCGTCTTCCCAGGTGACCCGCACCTCAAGCTGGATGCCACGCTTGCGCAGCGCTCCCACCGCCTCACGCAGGTCCAGATTGTCGGTGGACTTGCCGTTGAGGATCAGACGCCAGTGGGACGCGGCCATGCACGCTGCCAATGCTGTGGGGGTGGTGGACGCAGGCTAGCAGCGGCCCGCTGCGCGCATCGTGAATACGCAATGTCGCCCGGCTGTCATCGGCATGTCACCGAGAACCCGGAGAGTGGAAGGCCATAGCAGGGACGACGGGCGGAGGCAGGATCAGCCTCCAATTTTCTCGAAGGCCGCTCCCATGGGGGCGGCCTTCTTCTTGCCTGCCACGGCGGCGCGGCAGGCTGCGCTCAGGCGCCGGCGGCGAACGCGGCCAGGCGCTCGCCGTCGAGCCGGTAGACGGTCCAGCCGTCCATCGGGCGCGCACCGGCCGCCTGATAGAAGTCGATGGCCGGCTGGTTCCAGTCCAGCACCGACCATTCGAAACGTCCGCAGCCACGCTGCACGGCCAGCCGGGCCAGGTGCCGCAGCAGGGCCAGGCCGGCGCCCTGCCCGCGCGCCTGCGGACGCACGAACAGGTCTTCCAGATACAGGCCGTTGCGGCCGAGCCAGGTCGAGTAATTGAAGAAATACACCGCAAATCCCAGCGCCTGGCCGTCCTGCTCGCAGATCAGCGCATGCGCGGTGGCGCCCTCGCCGAACAGGCTGGCGCGCAGGTCCTGCGGGCTGGCCTTGACCGCATCGGGCTCGCGTTCGTACACCGCCAATGCAGTGATCAGCTCATGCAGCAGCGCCACATCGTCGGGCGTGGCGGCGCGGATCTGCAGCGCAGGCGCGCTCATCGCACCGCATCCACCGCCGCGCGCATCTGCGCGATCACCTGCGCATAGTCGGGCGCGTTGAAGATCGCCGAGCCGGCGACGAAGGTGTCGGCACCGGCGGCAGCGATCGCGCCGATGTTGTCGGCCTTGACCCCGCCATCGATCTCCAGCCGGATCGGCTTGCCCAGGGCGTCGATCCTGCTGCGGATGGCGCGCAGCTTGTCCAGCGCCGAGGGAATGAAGGCCTGCCCGCCGAAGCCGGGATTGACCGACATCACCAGCACCAGGTCCAGCTCGGGCAACACCCAGTCCAGAATGTCCACCGGGGTGGCCGGGTTGAGCACCAGGCCGGCCTGGCAGCCGTGCGACTTGATCAGTTGGATCGTGCGATGCACATGGCGGCTGGCTTCGGGATGGAAGCTGATGGTGGTGGCGCCGGCCTCGGCGAAGTCCGGCACGATGCGGTCCACCGGCTCGACCATCAGGTGCACGTCGATCGGCGCGGTGATGCCGTGCTTGCGCAGCGCCTGGCACACCATCGGGCCGATGGTGAGGTTGGGCACGTAATGGTTGTCCATCACGTCGAAGTGCACCCAGTCGGCGCCGGCCTTCAGGACGTTGTTCACTTCCTCGCCCAGACGGGCGAAATCGGCGGACAGGATGGACGGGGCAATCGCCGTCGGTTGCATGGGCAGCTCGTCAAGGAACGGAAAACACATTGTCGCAGGCGCGCAAAGCCAGTGCATCCGTAGCGGTCCAGCCTGCGTATGCAGCTGAACCGGCGCACCGCGCCCTTTCGCCAAGGACACCGCATGAAGACCACCCCGCTCGCCTCCGCTGCGCTCGTTTTGATGGCCCTCGCCCCGTCCGCCTGGGCCCAGACCGGCCCGGCCGACTGGTCAGGTTTCTCGATCGGCGCCAATGTCGGCGGTGCCGACGTCAGTGGCGTTTCCGGCGGCCGCTTCGGCTTTGACACCAACCTGGATGGCCGCGACGGCGACCAGGTCAGCACCCCGACCGGCGCCGATGCCTTCTCGCCCGGGTTCTGCGGCGGCGCGGCGGCCGGGCGCACCCCGGCCAGCGGCTGCAGCAAGGACAAGGGCGGCGCCGAATACGGTGCGCGGCTGGGTTACGACTGGCAGGCCGGCAACTGGGTCTACGGCGTCGTTGCCGAGTACACCCGCAACGACCTGCGCGACAGCGTCAGCGCCTTCAGCACCACCCCGGCGTTCTACACCTTCACCCGCCAGCTCAACCGCACCGCCGCACTGCGCGGCCGTATCGGTTATGCCTTTGGCGCGCAGGGCGACTTTCTGGCCTATTTCACCGCTGGCGCGGCACGCGGCGAGTTCGATCACAGCTTCTCCAGCAGCAACACCGCCAACAGCTTCACCAGCAGCGGCGGCGACAGCGCCGACGGCTACCAGGCCGGCCTGGGCCTGCAGCGCCGCCTGAGCGACAACGTCTCGGTCGGTGTGGAATACCTGTTCACCCGCCTGCAGGACGAAGACACCCGCGTGCGGGTCGGGCCGGGCACTGCGCCGGCGACCAACCCGTTCCTGCGCGTCAATCCGGCCGGCACCGACCTGCGCCGCAGCGATACCGACTTTTCGTCGAATGCGGTGCGCCTGACGGCGACCTATCGCTTCTGAGTGTTCGGCGCCTGAGTGACCGCGCCTGACCTGTCATGGGTCGGGCGTTTTCATTTTTGGCGCCCATGCCGACCCTGTGTGGGTGCCTGGCAGCGATATTGCAGCGTAGGCTGGATCAGCGTTTGCGCAGGCGCTGGATCCGATCGTAGGCCGCATTGATCTGGCTGGCCTTCTTCTCCGCCTGGCGGCGTGCTTCCGGCTCGGCGTTGGCCACCTTGTCCGGGTGGTAGCGCGACATCAGCCGACGGTAGGCCAGGTCGATCTCGGCGGTGGTGGCGTCCGGCTCCAGTCCCAGCGCTTCGTACGGGTTGTCGGCGCGGCGCTTGAACCAGCCGGCGTCCACCGCATGCCCGATCGCCAGGCCGATCATCAGCCCGAGTACCGGCGCGCCGCGGAACAGCAGGGCGCCGGCCAGTGCGCCGAGCAGTTTTCCGTACCAGGACATGGGCGATCGGGGGGCGGGATGGCGGGCTGGCGATCTTACCCGAACGCCCGCCCGGCCTGGCTGACGCGGCATGCACGCCGCCCACCGGGGCGGCTCCAATAAATCCAGCGGCGCGCGCCGAAGCGCCGTACACTACGCGGCCCGCTGCCCACCCGCGGGCCCGCCGGGTCCCGGGGACAGCGTCATTGCGACGTCCTTAGGAGTGCCTGTGTCGACCACGCTGTTGCAATCCGATCTGCCCGGCCTGCCGTTGCGTCACCGTGGCAAGGTCCGCGATGTCTTCGACATTCCCCGCGAGCGCCTGCCCGCCGATGCGCCCCCGGGCGATTATCTGTTGATGGTGGCGACCGACCGCCTGTCCGCGTTCGACGTGGTGCTGCCCGACCCGATCCCCGGCAAGGGCGAGATGCTGTGCCAGGTCTCCAACTTCTGGTTCCACAAGACCGAACACCTGATGCCAAACCATCTGGTCGACATCACCGTGGAGCAGGTCTTGCCCGAAGGCGTGGACCCGGCGCTGTATGCCAAGCGCGCCGTGGTCACGCGCAAGCTCAAGCCGGTGCCGGTGGAAGCGATCGCACGCGGCTACCTGATCGGCAGCGGCTGGAAGGATTACCAGCGTACCGGCAAGATCAGCGGCATCGAACTTCCCGACGGCCTGCGCCAGGCCGAGAAACTGCCCGAGCCGATCTTCACCCCGTCGACCAAGGCCGCGGTCGGCGACCATGACGAAAACATCGACTTCGATGCGATGGTCATGACCGTCGGCGCCGAGCTTGCCGAACGCGTCCGCGATGCCACCTTGCGCATCTACCGTTTCGCCGCCGACTTTGCCGCCGAGCGCGGCATTCTGCTGGCCGACACCAAGTTCGAATTCGGCACCGATGCCGATGGCCGCCTGTACATCATGGACGAGATGCTGAGCCCGGACTCGTCGCGTTACTGGCCGGCCGACCAGTACGAACTCGGCACCAGCCCGCCCAGCTACGACAAGCAGTTCGTGCGCGATTATCTGGAAACCCTGGACTGGGGCAAGACCGCACCCGGCCCCAGCCTGCCGGCAGAAGTGATCGAACGCACGCGCGCAAAATATGCCGAAGCATTGCAGCGGTTGGCGGGTATTTCGGTCGATTGATCTCCAAGGCCCCGCGTCCGGGGCTTTGAGGCTGTAGTAAAGCAACAATGGCGGGCAGCGCTCTTTATTGAGCGCTGAAGGACGCACCTGACGCGGTCTGTTGCCCAGAAAAGTCGCAATGGCGCTCTCATACTTTTCATTCCGCAGCCGCGTCGGACAGAAACCTCCGTATTACCGCGTCATTGCGATTCCTGCAGACAGCGTCGCCGGATGCAAGAACAACCCGGCATGCGCGACATATGGCGACAGGCCGATCCAACGCTCGAAGACCGCCACTGGCGAGAGCTGAAATGTTGCCGCGCCGGGCCAGTATGTCGGCGACTGCGCGCAGGGATGGGTGGGTGCGGATGCACCCGATGTATTTTCAAACGGGATATAGTCAGCCGCGCCATACCGGATAAATCCCCGGCCAAACCATGATCAAATCATCATGACTTTTGCGCAGGATCGATCGAGATAGCCCGGCGTTGCTGACCGCGATCAATGGCCGTGGACTCACCCGAGCACCGGGGCCACCGTCAGGCTGCTTGTTCTGCGAGGGTATTGGCCTGCCGCATGCCGGCCAGTTTGCGCAAGCCACGACTCCGCCAGCCTTCACACATTGGCAAGCAGCGCGCGTATACCATCCCGCCCGCGTTCCAGTTGCCCCGCTATGATCAGGAGGATCCCTTGGCCCGTTTCCGAACGTCTCTGCACGCTCTCGCACTGAGCCTGGCGCTGGTCGCCTGCAAGCCGCAAGCTGAGCCCGCCGGCGCTGCGACGCCTGCTGCGAATGCAGCACCCGCAGCCTCGGCACCTGCCACCGCTCCGGCAACGCCTGCGCAGGCGACAACCTGCCCCAGCGCCGACTTCTCTGCATTTCTGAAAAGCTTCAGTGCAGACATTGCGGCACAGGAAAAGGCGACCGCCGATCCGCTGACGATGATCCAACTCGACCCGGACGCGCAGCCCGAGCCCACCCCGGTCACCCGCACGGTTCCGCTGGCCAAGGTCGAATGGCCTGTCATTCCCAACCTGGAGGCAGCCCGCAACGGCGGCCGCGAGGTCACGATTTCCGAAGAGGCCGATGGCCGCCAGGTACTGGTCCGCACGCCGGACACCGGCGATCAGCAGGTCTACCACTTCGCCCAGCGCCCCTGCTGGATGCTGGTTAAGGTGGACGACCAGTCCCTTTAATCAGCGCGCTAGTGGCGACACTGGTAATGGCATATCCGCCAACGTTTCAGGAGATAACCTTGCGTCCTTTCCGACTGATCGGCCCTGCATTGGCAGTTGCACTCGCGGCCTGTAACGGACCTCAAGCTGGCGGTGCGACCGGGCAGTCGACCCCCGCTGCCGGTACCGCGGCGACGCAGCCGTCCGCACCTGCCGCACCAACCCCCGCAACACCGACACAAGGGACTGTACCTATGGGCACGATAGACTCCTTCATTCCGGCGGGATCGAAGGCTCTGGAGACCATCCGTGGCGATCTGACTGGCGCGGGCCGCTCCGATGCGTTGATGGTGATTTCACCACCCTCCAGCGGCGCCGAAAAACTTGGCGATGGACAACCGCGTACGGTGGTGTTGCTGACGCAGACCGCAGACGGTGCGCTGCAGAAGGCCTCAGAAAACAGCAAGATCGTGCCATGCGCCCGTTGCGGCGGTCTGGCAGGCGACCCCTACGCGTTTTCGCGCATCCAGACCGGGCAATTCACCATTTCCATTTCCGGCGGATCGCGCGAGCGCTGGGCAGACGACTTCACGTTCAAGTATTCGGCAGACAAGCAGACCTGGTTGCTGGACAAGGTGGTGCGTGACCTGTCCGATACCGAGACCGAGCAGCACAACACCCTGGAATTGACCGCCAAAGACTTCGGCACGGTGGCGTTTCAGGAGTTTGATCCATCCACATTGAAGAAAGCTGCGGCATTGGACGACGCCGCAGCCGAGAAGGCGAATTAAAGGGACGTAATGGTTTGCACGGACAAGGAAGGAGTCCGTTATTTCATGTTGCTGAGAAATGAGGAGTTACACCATGGCAACCGATCGTGAAACAGGGCTGCTCCAGTCAGCCTATGCTGCAGGCATCACCCAGCCGAAGGAACTGGCAAACTTCATGGCCCAGGTGGGTCATGAATCGATGGGCCTCAACCGCCTGGAAGAAGGGTTCCGCTATACGCACGGATCCTCACAGGTGAGTTCGAAGGTGCGCTCCGCACTGCGTGAGGGCCCCGAAGCCCTGGAGCAGGCACGTCTGGATGCCCTGCGCGGGCAACCGGAAAAACTGGCCGAATTGATGTATGGCGGACGCATGGGCAATAACGAGCCCGGCGACGGCTACCTGTACCGTGGCCGCGGTTATATGCAGCTCACCGGCAAGGACCAATATCGAGCGGCGGGCGAAGCGTTGAACCTGGATCTGGTGGCACACCCCGATCTGGCGGCACAACCTGAAAACGCATCCCGCATCGCCACTTGGTACTGGCAAAACAACGTGCCGCAGGCCGCTAGGCAGGACGCGCATGCAGCAGGTGTTGCGATCAACGGCGGCGATCCGCCAAATGGATTGGCCGACCGCGAGAACCGGTTTGCCCGCTGGCAGCGCGATATCACTCCAGAGCTGATGAACAACCTGGCCCATGGCCAGCTCGGACAGCCGGTGCAGCACACTGCACCAGCATCTGTGCAGCCACAGCATGGTGGATCCAGCTCGTTTCAGCAGACGATGGAACGGATGCTCCCACCGCAGAACGGGACGGCACCGCACATCACCGGCCATTACGGCGAGCATCGCAGTGCCCGTGATCACGGCGGTACCGACTTCAACTACCAGGGTGGCCAGACAGGCCGCAACATGCAGCACCCGACGGTGCATTCGCCGGTCGCCGGAACCGTCACCTTCGCGGGCGGCAACTACGGCACCGTCAAGATTCGCGATGCACAGGGCAACTCGCACGAGATCCTGCACCTGGACGCGCTCAAGGTGAAGGAAGGTCAGACGCTGTCCGCCGGCGATGCCATCGGCACGATGGGTGGACGCGGCCCGAACGGTAACAGCCAGTACGCGCAGCACGTGCATTACCAGCTGCGCGATGCCAACGGCAAGCTGACCAGTCCGGAGACATTCTGGAATCAGGGCCATCAGCAGGAGTCCGGCGCGCGCCACCCCCAGCCGGCGACAGCGGGTGGCAATGGCACGCTGCGGCATGGCGAGCAAGGCAGTGATGTCGGCAAGCTGCAGCAGGACCTCAACCGTCTCGGCGTGCGCGATGCGCAGGGCAACCGGCTTGCCGAGGATGGCCGCTTTGGCGACAACACGCGTGAGGCGGTGATTGCGTTCCAGAAGCAGCACGGGCTGCAGCCCGATGGCGTGGTGGGGCGCAACACGCAGGCCGCGTTGTCCGCACAACCGGCCCAGGCACAGGCAGCGCAGACGCCGGTTGCTGCGCCCAAGGGGCCGTCGCTCGACGATGCCTCGCATCCGGACCATGCCTTGCACAACGCGATCCGCAGCAAGCTGCCCAGCATGATCTCCAACGAGACCGCGGCCCACGTCACCCTGCAGGCCAAGCAGAACGGTATCGATTCGGCAGACAAACTGCAGAACGTCACCGTGCAGGATGGCAAGGCATTTGTCATGGGCACCACGCCGGGCTTCCGTGCGGCGGTGGATCTGAACCAGCCAGCTCCCCCGCTGGAACAGACCAATGCGCAATTGCTGGCTGGCCAGGCTTCGCAGCAGCGTGCGCAGGATGAGCAGCAGCGGGTTGCGATCGGCGGCCGCTGACGGCTCAACGCCGCAGCACGAAAAACCGGCCAGATGTCTGGCCGGTTTTTTTGTGTCTGTCTGCTTTCGACAGTAGCCCCGAGAGCGGCGCTGCGGCCGCGCCTGACTGCACACGCCGCGCGGATTGCCTGTCGTTGCCAGCGGATCGAGCGTCGCTGGAGGTTGGTGCACCCTCCAGATTGCGACAAGACGGCATGCCTGCCGCGCTGGCGATGTCGCACACGCAGTGACACTCCTGCTGCTCTGCGATGCCCTCCACACCGCAAAGTGGCGCGGCGCACAGAACGCAACACAGCTGTAATTTTTACTACTGTGCTGTCATGGACTGTGCAAGTTTATCTGCCGGCACCTGTTGCCAGTCGCGATCGGCCGTGATGCGTATCGCCGCCGATCTTTGCATTGCACGTTTTCGGGGAGAGAGTCGTCATGCAAGTTCATGTCCTGGGCGCGGCGATCTGCTGCGCGCTATCGTTGTCTGCTGTCGCCACTGCTGCGGATCTTTCCGCGGATGCCGCGGTATCGCGCGCGCAATCCTTGTTGGGCAATCACGCTGCGGCGCTGGCCAATCGTGCAACGGCCGATGCGTTTGTCGCGCGCGACAGCATTGTCGATGCCGACGGCAGCGAGCATGTGCGCTTCGATCGTACGTATCAGGGCCTGCCGGTGATCGGCGGCGATGTGGTGGTGCATTCGCGGCGCGGAGTGATGCGTCAGTTGAGCCAGAGCATGGACACCAGCGCGCGCCCGAGCATCGTGCCAGGCATCGATGCGGACACGGCAGTGCGTGCGGCCGGGACGCAGTTCGATCTGCCACCCGATGCCACGCCGCGCGCAAGTCTGGCCTTGTATGCGCGCCAGGGCGCACCGCGGCTGGTTTATGAAGTGATCTATAGCGGCATCAAGCCGGATCAGACGCCGACCGAAATGCATTACATCGTCGACGCAATCAATCAACGCATTCTCGAATCCTGGGACACCGTGCACACCGCCTGCGCAGGTGGCACCAGTGCGGCCGGCACCGGGCGTTCGCTGTATGCAGGCAACGTGGCACTGGCGACGACACGTTGCAGCAGCGGTTACGAGTTGACCGATCTGAGCCGCGGCAGCGGCGCCACCTACAACATGCGCAACAGCACCTCCGGCAACGGCACGCTGGTCACCGATGCCGACAACGCCTGGGGCAGTGGCGCCAACAGCGATACGGTGACCGCAGCGGTGGATGCGCATTACGGCGTGGCGTTGACCTGGGACTATTTCCGCACCACCCATGCGCGCAGCGGCATTGCCAACGACGGTGTCGGTGCGCGCAGCCGCGTGCATTACGGTAGCCGCTACAACAACGCGTTCTGGCAGGACAGCTGCTTCTGCATGACCTTCGGCGATGGCGACGGCAGCACGTTCACGCCACTGGTGTCGGTGGATGTGGCTGGCCACGAGATGACCCATGGCGTGACCAGCCGCACCGCGCGCCTGGTGTATTCGGGCGAGTCGGGCGGCCTGAACGAAGCCACGTCCGACATCATGGGCGCGATGGTGGAGTACTCCGCCAACAACAGCGCGCAGCCGGGCAATTACCTGATCGGCGAGAAGATCATCCCGGGCAACAGCAGCGGGACGCTGGCCTTGCGCTACATGTTCAAGCCCAGCCTGGATGGCGATTCGCCCGATTGCTACAGCAGCAGCCTGGGCTCGCTCAATGTGCACTATAGCTCGGGCGTGGCCAACCATTTCTACTATCTGCTGGCCGAAGGCGCGGTGGTGCCGAGCGGCTTTGGGTCGGGCACCAGCTGGAACGTGACGCCGGCCGGGCTGGTCTGCAACGGCAATACGGCATTGACGGCGATCGGCCGGGCGGCGGCCAGCCGCATCTGGTACCGCGCGTTGACGGTCTACATGACCTCCTCGACCAACTACGCGGCCGCACGCAGGGCCACGTTGAGCGCGGCCACCGATCTGTATGGCAGCAGCTCCACGCAGTACCGCGCGGTTGCCGCAGCGTGGAGCGCCGTGTCGGTCAACTGATGCACACCGGCCCCTGCCACGCGCACTGTGCGTGGCAGGGAGTACGGCTGCCACAGCGCCATCCGCGCGCG
This sequence comes from Xanthomonas sp. NCPPB 3218, assembly GCF_056725185.1. Taxonomy (NCBI): domain Bacteria; kingdom Pseudomonadati; phylum Pseudomonadota; class Gammaproteobacteria; order Lysobacterales; family Lysobacteraceae; genus Xanthomonas; species Xanthomonas sp. NCPPB 3218. Next base: position 576,959 of record NZ_CM161516.1, on the reverse strand, counting down.
TATGCTTGGGTCATTCCTGGGAGGGAACATGACCGAACGCACCAAGACCGCGCGACCGATCGACCGCTATTTTGCCAGCTACGCCGACGACCACCGCAACACCACCAATCAGCAGATCCACGTGCTGGCGGTGCCGGCGATCCTGTGGTCGGTGGTGGCCCTGCTGTGGTGCATCCCGGTTGGCGGCACCTGGTTCAGCAGCGGCGTGTGGGCGGCGTTGTCGATGTTCGCGGCTTGGTCGTACTACAACCGCCTATCGCGTCCGCTCGGGCTGGGCATGCTGGGGATCTTCTTTTTCTTCGGCTGCCTGTGCCGGTTGCTCGAAGGCAGACTCGGGCTCACCGGGCTGTTCGCCACGGCGCTGACGGTGTTCGTGCTGGCCTGGGTCGCGCAGTTCGTCGGCCACCGGATCGAGGGCCGCAAGCCGAGCTTCCTGACCGACCTGACCTATCTGCTGATCGGGCCGATCTGGGTGTTGGCCAAGCTCTATCGTCAATTGGGTTGGCGGTATTGAGCGCGAGTGACAGCCAGAACATAGCCGGTCGCCGGCGGGGTCATGACCTGAAAGCAGCGGATTACGCCGAAGCGCTGCAGCGGCTAACGGTCGTGCCGCATCGCCTTGCGCAGCAGAGCTAGCGGACCGCGCGCCATGCAGGTCTTCGAAGCACATACGCCCAGACGAGCCTCACTCGCCGATGCCGAGTTCTTCGGGCAGGGGACGAAAGGCACGCGGCGCATAACCGAAGTCGCGACGCGCCGGTTCCAGGTCAAACACCAGGTCATCGCGCATGCGCTGCAATGCGGCCGCATTGATGCCACGCAGGCGCCCCAGCCGCTGCGCAGCGGTGAGGGCAAGGCCGAACAGTCCGGGCGGCACCTGATACAGCCGCGCCGGTCGTGGCAGTGCTGCCAGCACGCGCTCCACCATCTGCGTATAGGCCAGCACTTCGCCGCCGCCGACGGCATAGCTGCGCTGCTGCGTCGCCGGCTGGGTGACCACCGCCAGCGCGGCGCTGGCCAGATCGTCCACATGCACCGGCTGGCGCAGGCCGGTCGCGTTGGCCGGCAGCACGAAGGCGCCGGTGCGCTGCGCCATCCCGGCGATCTGGGTAAGCGTGCGGTCGCGCCCGGCACCGTAGACCAGGGTCGGGCGCAGTACCGTCGCCGCGGCGCCACGCGCCTGGGCTGCGGAAAATAGCGCCTGTTCGGCATTTGCCAGGCGCTGTGCGACATCGCGCTCGGCCGCGTCGATCGAGTGTTCCTTGACCTCCAGGCTGGTGGAACCGAACGCCACGATGCGCGGAGCACGCACCGGATTTTCGACATACCAACGCGCGAAATGGTCCAGCGGACCGCAGCTGAAGATCACCTCGAATGCCTCGCCCGCGGCAGCCGGCATGGCCAGATCGCCCTGCCGCCAGATCAGCCCGGCGCGCGCGGCACGTGGCTGGCGCGACCAGGCCGTCACCTGCCAACCGCGGCCGAGCAGCCGCGTCAGCAGGCGTTCGCCGATCTGACCGCTGCCGCCGAACACCAGGGCGCGCGGCGCAGAAACGGCAGTGGACGGAGCGGGATCGGCAGCAGTCACAGGGCTCGGATGCAGTCTGGGTGATCCCAGCATAGCGAGTGACAGGCAGCGGCGCGACGCCGATCCGGCCGCGATTTGCGCAGGCGCGCAGCCACGGCGTTGACGCTGGCGTCAGTCAACGATTTGTTAAGCTCTCTGGCCTGCTCGCGAATCTTGTGTTCCCTGCATGCCTTTCTCGCTGGAAATCCTGCTTGCGCTGCCATTTGTGATGGCGGCCGCCACTGCGCTGCTCTGGCGCACCTCCCGTTCGATCACTGCGTGGTTGGCTGCGGCCGCGCCGTTGGGCGGGCTGGTCATCCTGGCGACGCTCACACCGGCCGTGTTGCGCGGTGAGGTGATCGGCAGCCAGTACGCATGGTTGCCGCAGATCGGCCTGATGTTCTCGTTGCGGCTCGATGGCCTGGCGTGGATGTTCGCGTTACTGGTGCTGGGCATCGGTGCGCTGGTGGTGATGTATGCGCATTACTACCTGAGTGCACGCGACAGCGCATCGCGTTTCTTCGCCTATCTCATGCTGTTCATGGGCGCGATGCTCGGCATGGTGCTGTCGGGCAATCTGCTGTTGCTGATGGTGTTCTGGGAACTCACCAGCATCAGTTCGTTCCTGTTGATCGGCTTCTGGTCGCACCGCAAGGATGCGCGCGAAGGCGCGCGCATGGCCTTCGTGCTGACGGCCGGTGGCGGCCTGGCCCTGCTCGGCGGCATCCTGATGATCGGCCGCATCGTCGGCAGTTTCCAGCTGGATGCGGTGCTGGCGGCCGGCGATCTGATTCGCGCCAGTCCGTTGTATCCGTATGCACTGGGGTTGGTGCTGCTGGGCATCTTCACCAAGAGCGCGCAGTTCCCGTTCCACTTCTGGTTGCCGCACGCGATGGCGGCGCCGACGCCGGTGTCGGCGTACCTGCATTCGGCCACGATGGTGAAGGCCGGCGTGTTCCTGCTGGCGCGCCTGCATCCTGCCCTGGCCGGCACCGACCTGTTCTTCTACACGGTCACCAGCATCGGTGCGATCACGCTGTTGCTCGGCGCATGGCACGCGATCTTCCAGCACGATCTCAAGGGCGTGCTGGCGTACTCGACCATCTCGCATCTGGGCCTGATCACCATGCTGTTCGGCCTGTCCACGCCGATGGCGGTGGTGGCCGGCGTGTTCCACATCCTCAACCATGCGGTGTTCAAGGCCTCGTTGTTCATGGCCGCCGGCATCATCGACCACGAGACCGGCACGCGCGACATGCGCAAGCTGGGCAACCTGCGCCGCCTGATGCCGGTCACCAGCGTACTGGCGATCACCGCCTCGCTGGCGATGGCCGGCGTTCCGCTGCTCAACGGCTTTTTGTCCAAGGAAATGTTCTTTGCCGTGGCGCTGGAAACCGATGCGCCGCAGACGATGCGGGTATTGGCCAGCATCGCCGCGCTGCTGGCCGGCCTGCTCGGCGTGGCCTACAGCCTGCGCTTCGTGCATGACACCTTCTTCGGCCAGGGCCCGCGCGACCTGGACACCACCCCGCACGAGCCGCCGCGCTGGATGCGGATTCCGGTGGATGTGCTGGTGCTGATCTGCGTGGCCGTGGGCATCGTGCCGGCCTGGACCATCGCGCCGGTGCTGCGCGCCGGTGCCAGCGCCATCCTGGGCGCGCGCCTGCCCGACTACAGCCTGGCGCTGTGGCATGGCTGGAACTGGCCGCTGGCGATGAGCATCGCCGGCATGGTGGGCGGCACCCTGTTGTACATGGCGCTGCGCCGCACGCTGGACATGTACGCGATCCAGAACCGCTCGCCCGGCAAGGCGCTGTTCAACTGGAACCTGCGCGCGCTGTTCGCCGGCACCGTGCGTATGACCGATGCAGTCACCAACGGCAACCTGCAACGCATGCTGATGCTGCTGGTGCTGAGCGCTGTCGTGGTGGCGCTGGTGCCGTTTCTGCAGGGCGGCGCATTGCCGGCCTGGCCCGCGCCCACCCCGCTGCCGCTGCTGGGCTGGACGATCTGGCTGCTGATGATCGCCTGCGCCCTGGGCAGCCTGTTCCTGTACAAGCAGCGCCTGCTCGCAGTGCTGGTGCTGGGTGGCACCGGCCTGGCGGTCAGCATGACCTTCGTGTTCCTGTCGGCACCGGATCTTGCGTTGACCCAGTTGCTGGTGGAGATGGTCACGCTGGTGCTGATGCTGCTGGCGATGAATTACCTGCCCGAGCGCTCGCTGCCCGAGCCCGCGCGCCTGCGCAAGCTCCGCGATGCCGGCATCGCCGTCGTCGGTGGTGCCGGGCTTGCCGCATTGGCCTATACCTTGATGACCCAGCCCAGCCACACGGTTGCCGGCGAGCTGCTGCAGCGTGCGCTGCCGGAAGCCTACGGGCGCAACGTGGTCAACGTGATCCTGGTGGATTTCCGCGGCTTCGATACCTTCGGCGAGATCACCGTGTTCGCGATCGCCGGGCTGGTGGTACACGCGCTGCTGCGGCGCTCGCGGATGGCGCCGGAGCGCAGCATGCCCGGGCCGCCGATCAAGTTGCCGGTGCCGGCCGATCTGGCGCAGATCATGTTCCCGCTGACGCTGACGGTGTCCTTGTTCCTGTTCCTGCGCGGCCATAACGCGCCCGGTGGCGGCTTCATCGCCGGGCTGGTGCTGGCGGTGCCGTTGCTGATGCAGTACGTGATCCAGGGTGCCGCGTCGGTGGAATCGCGCTTCGGCTTCGACTACATCCGCCTGATCGGCATCGGCCTGCTGTGCGCGCTGGTCAGCGGTGCCGGTGCGCTGGTGTTCGGCATGCCGTTCCTGAGCAGCGGGCATCTGGAGATTCCGTTGCCGCTGCTGGGCGATCTGGAACTGGCCAGCGCGCTGGGCTTCGATGTCGGCGTGTATCTGGTGGTGTTCGGTGCGGCGATGCTGATGCTGTCGATGATGGGCACGATCAAACCCTCGCGCACGCGCAGCTCGCAGCGCGGCGAGATCGACCCCACCCAACGTTCGACACGCACCGCGGAGCAGCATTGATGGAACTGGCAGTGGCAAGCGCGATCGGCGTCCTCACCGCATTGGCGATCTACCTGTTGCTGCGCGCACGCAGCTTCGACGTGATCCTGGGGATGACCTTCCTGTCGTACGCGACCAACCTGCTGATCTTCGCCGGTGGGCGGCTGCGCAGCGGCCAGGCGCCGGTGCTGCGCGAGGGCGTGCCCGCCGACCTGATGCACTACACCGACCCGTTGCCGCAGGCGCTGGTGCTGACCGCGATCGTGATCGCCTTCGCGATGACCGCGGTGAGCCTGGTGCTGGCGATCCGCAGCCGCAGCGACAACGGCAGCGATCATGTGGATGCGCATGAAGACGCCACCACCGGCGTGGACACGCGCGAGGCGCGGCGATGAGCCATCTGCTGATCCTGCCGATCTTGATCCCGATGCTGGGCGCGTCGGCGTCGCTGTTCGTCGAACATCGGCGCTATGGGCCGCGCGTGCAGCGCACGGTGGCATGGGCGAGCATGGCCTTGCTGGCCGCGTCGGTCATCGCCTTGTTCGCGCGCGCCGCCGAAGGCCAGGTGCTGGTCTACCTGCTCGGCGACTGGCCGGCGCGCATCGGCATCGTGCTGATGGGCGACCGCCTGTCGGCGTGGATGCTGTTGACCACCCTGATCCTGGGCGCGGCCTGCCTGCTGCATGCCTGCGCCGGCTGGGACCGGCGCGCGCCGCATTTCCATGCGCTGTTCCAGTTCCAGTTGATGGGCTTGAACGGTGCGTTCCTGACCGGCGACATCTTCAACCTGTTCGTGTTCTTCGAAGTGATGCTGATCGCCTCCTACGGCCTGCTGCTCAGCGGCGGGCGCGGGCTGCAGATGCGTGTGGGCCTGCATTACGTGGTGTTCAACGTGTGCGCGTCGACCCTGTTCCTGATCGCGCTGGGCCTGCTGTTCGGCGTGTTCGGCACCTTGAACATGGCCGAGCTGTCGCAACGCATCGCCGCGTTGCCGGCGCAGGACCTGCCGCTGGCCAAGGCCAGCCTGGGCCTGTTGCTGCTGGTGTTCTGCAGCAAGGCCGCGTTGCTGCCGCTGTACCTGTGGTTGCCGGAGACCTATTCGCGCGCGCCGGCGGCGGTGGCGGCGTTGTTTGCGATCATGACCAAGGTCGGGCTGTACGCGACGCTGCGGGTGTCGGCGCTGTGGTTCGGCGCCGGTGCCGGCGCACTGCAGGGCTTCGGCCGCCACGCATTGCTGTGGCTGGGCATCGCCACGCTGCTGATGGCCGCGTTCGGGGTGATGGCCGCATCGCGGCTGCGGGTGATGGTGTCGTATCTGGTGGTGTTCTCGGCGGCGACGTTGTTCATCGCCTTCTCGCTGGACGATGCCGGCGCTTTGGGTGCGGGCCTGTACTACCTGCCGCATAGCAGCTTCGTCGCCGCGGCGTTGTTCATGGTGTCGGACCTGATCCGGCGTCGCCGCGGCAGCGCCAGCGACCGCAAGGAAGTGGTCGCGCCGCTGCCGCGACGCGGGATCCCCGGCGCGATGTTCATGGTCGCTGCGGTCGCGGTCGCCGGGCTGCCGCCGTTGTCCGGCTTCCTGGCCAAGGCCGCGTTGCTGCAGCACGTGCCCGAGGGCCTGGTCGGGCCGGTGTGGTTCGCCATCCTGGCCAGCAGCCTGCTGGTGGTGATCGGCCTGACGCGTGCCGGGGTGCGCCTGTTCTGGCGCGTGCCCGAAGCGGTGCAGGACGTTCCCGAGCTGCAGCCGCAACGGCGTGCACGCATGCGCCCGGTGGAGACCGCCGCCACGCTGCTGTTGCTGGGCGGGCTGGTGGCGATGACGGCCGGTGCTGGCCCGTTGATGCGCTACACCGACGCGGCCGGCGTACAACTGCGCGACCCCGGCGCCTACGTCGAGCAGGTCCGCGCCACCACGCCGCAACGGAGGCAGCCATGAGCACGCGCCTGCCGCTGCGCAGCCGGCTGCTGCCCTCGCCGTCGCTGAGCGTGACGGTCTTCATTTTCTGGCTGTTGCTCAGCGACAGCTTCGGGCCGCAGCAATGGGTGCTGGGCTTATTGCTCGGCTGGGTGGTGCCGATCTTTGCGGCGCGCCTGGACCGCGAGTTCGCCCGCATCGGCTCGCTGCGTTCGGTGCCGCGCATGTTGCTGGTGGCCGCCGGCGACATCGTGCGCTCCAACATCAAGGTGGCTGGCCAGGTGCTCGGCCCAGAGTCGCGCATCCACCCCGGTTTCATCTGGGTGCCGCTGGATATCGCCAACATCCACGGCATCGCCGCGCTGACCAGCATGATCACGCTCACTCCCGGCACGGTGTCGGCGGCGCTCTCGGACGACCGCAAGTATCTGCTGGTACACGTGCTGCACCTGGACGACCCGGACGCCTTGATCGCCGAGATCAAGACCCGCTACGAGAAGCCCCTGATGGAGATCTTTCCGTGACCGGCCACATGTTCATCGAATCGACCATCGTCATCTGCATGCACACGGTGGGCCTGGCCATGCTGATGGCGCTGTGGCGCCTGCTGCGCGGCCCGAGCGTGCCCGATCGCATCCTGGCGCTGGACACCCTGTCCATCACCGCCATCGCCGAGCTGATGCTGCTGGGCATGTACCTGGATTCGCCGATCTACTTCGAGGCCGCGCTGGTGATCGCGATGCTGGGCTTCGGCAGCACCGTGGTGCTGAGCAAGTTCGTGTTGCGTCGGGACATCGTCGAATGATTGCGCTGACCGAATATCTGCTCAGCGCGCTGCTGCTGGTCGGCACCTTCTTCATCCTGATCGGCGCGCTCGGCCTGGTGAAGCTGTCGGATTTTTTCAAGCGCCTGCATGCGCCGACCAAGGCCAGCACCCTGGGGGTGGGCTGCGTGCTGCTGGCATCGGTAGGCTATCACCTGTTCCTGGGTGTGGACCCGCAACCGCGCGAGTTGCTGATCACCGTGTTCCTGTTCATCACCGCACCGATCAGCGCCCATCTGATGGCCAAGGCCGCGCTGTCGCTGATGATGGAAAACCGCCCGGAAGTACCCAACCATGGCGAGATGAAGAAGGAAGGCCTGCCCACACCGCAGACGCAAGGCGATGTGGGCGAAAACGCGGAAACCGCCAAACAGCACGCCGAGCCGGACAAGGATCCGCGCTGAGCTGCGCAGCTGCTTCGAGATCCCTGCCCGGATGGTCTCGACACATTGTTCTACGCGCATGCTACCAGTCGACTATGCGCGCGCACGCTGCGCTGCCGGAAGCCGCTTGCGCCGCCGATGCGGCGCAGTGGCGGCGGTGACGGATCAGCCGCAGCCTTCCACATAATCCACTTGCGGCGGCTGCCCGACCCGCCAGCTGCTGACCTTGCCGTCGGCATCGGTCTCGAACACCAACGCGGACCGGGTGGCCGCATCGGCGATGCGCAGGGTGAACGCGCCGGGGACGTATTTGTGCGGCTGTTCGGTCAGACCTGCCGGATACAGCGCGCGCAGCTGCGCCAGCGTCATGCCGACCTTGCCGCCGCCCGGGGCGAGCTCCTTGGGTTCGTTGGTCTGATAACGCACAAGGCGATCGCCTTCGAACATGAAACCGAAGCGGCGTGCATCCTCGGCCCACTGCGGCCGTAGCAGATAGCAGCCGCCGTCTGTCGCCGGTTCGCCGCGCAGGTCGCCGCCCCAGGCAGCGCGCGCCTGCGCTGCATCCACGCCCAGGCGCAGATCGCCGTACCCATCCAGGCGCGCGAGCGCAGCCGGCTGCTGGCGCAGTTGCGGCGGAAACGTGCCGGCCGGCGCAGTGGCCGGCGGAACCTCCCCGGCTGGCTGGTCGTTGGCGGCTGCCACCGGCGCGGGTGCCGCGTCGGGCGCGGCCGTGGTGGCGTCCTCGGCACGGTTGCAGCCGGTCAGCAACAGCAATGCGCCCATCAAACCGAGCAATCTGGTGGTCATGCATGCATTCCTTACGGGTCCGCTACAGCGTACACAGCCCACATCGCGACGATGTGCAGAACGCGCTGGCGTTGCCTCGTGCCGATGTCATCGGCGCTTCATTGGCGGCGGGCAAGCTGGGTGCCTCGCAGGACCGCCGCCATGACCCCACGCAAGACCGAGCTCGCCCTCACCGCGCTGCAATCGCACCGCAGTCCACTCACCTTGCTGCAGCGACGCGCGCTGATCCTGGCCGACGGCCAGCGCGATCTGGCAACGCTCGCCGTGCTGCTGGGCGGCGACGGCGCCGCGCTGGTGCATGCGCTCTGCGCGATGGGCTATCTGGAGTTCGGCACGCAGGCAGGGAGTGCGACACGCACTGCCCAGGCGTCTGATTCCTCGCCGGCAGGCGTGCCCGGTACCCACGTGACGCAGCCAGCGGCACCACCGAGCGAAGAAGACCTGCAGCGCCAGCGCCGTCGCGCGGCCACCAACGCGCGGCTGTACCTGCTCGACATCCTGCAGCTGCAACGCGACCCGGCCGCCGCCGCGCTGCATCGGCAGCTGCAGGCCGCACGCGCCGAGGACGCCATCGGCGCCGCCATTGCCGACGCGCTGCGCGCGTTGCCGCAGATCACCTCGGCAAGCTACGCCGAGCGCGTACGTGCCCGGATTGGCGAGCTGTTGCCGGATGCGCTGCAGGCGGCTTGAGCGGACAACTGGAACCCTCGATCCGATACCTGCGACCCCTGGCTGCCGTAGTGCCTGATCAGCACATTCGCCCAATTGCCTGAGTTACTGCGCATCCTCTGAGCCGGGCGCCTGAAACGCCGCGCGCAATCCGGACCAGCACTGCTGGTAGTCGCCCTGCCGGTGCGCGGCCTGCAAGGCCTGCTGGGTGGGACGCAGCACCGCACGCGTTTCGAACATAAAGGCCATGGTGTCGGCGATCACATCCGGGCGCGTCAGGTCCGCATGCGAGGCCTTGTCGAAGGTCGCCGCATCCGGGCCATGCCCGCTCATGCAGTTGTGCAGCGAGGCACCACCCGGCGCGAAGCCGTCGGCCTTGGCGTCGTAGACGCCGTGCACCAGCCCCATGAACTCGCTGGCCACGTTGCGATGGAACCACGGCGGGCGGAAGGTGTGCTGCGCCACCAGCCAGCGCGGCGGGAAGATCGCAAAATCCATGTTCGCCGTGCCATGCGTGTCGCTGGGCGAGGTCAGCACGGTGAAGATGCTCGGATCCGGATGATCGAAGCTGATCGAGCCGATGGTGTTGAAGCGGCGCAGATCGTAGCGATACGGCGCGTAGTTGCCATGCCAGGCCACCACGTCCAGCGGCGAGTGGCCGATGTCCGCACGCCACAGATGGCCCTGGAATTTGGCCACCAGCTCGAACGCACCTTCGCGCTGTTCGTAGGCCGCATGCGGCGTTTCGAAGTCGCGCGCATTGGCCAGCCCGTTGGAGCCGATCGGCCCCAGGTCGGGCAGCCGCAGCAATGCGCCGAAGTTTTCGCAGACATAGCCGCGCGCCTCGCCATCGGGCAGCTCGACGCGGAAACGCACACCGCGCGGTATCACCCCGATCTGCTGCGGCTCCAGCTCCAGTACACCGAGCTCGCTATGGATACGCAGGCGGCCCAGTTGCGGCACCAGCAACAGCTCGCCATCGGCATCGTAGAAGAAGCGATCGTGCATCGATGCGTTGGCCGCATACAGATGCACGGCGACACCGGACATCGCCTCCGGCCCGCCGTTGCCGGCCATGGTGTACAGACCGTCGACGAAATCGGTTGGCGTGGACGGCAGCGGCAATGGGCTCCAGCGCAGTTGATCCGGCGGCACCGGGCCGCGCCCGAAATCGTTGTGGAGCTGCGACTGTTCGACCAGGGAGAAACTGCCATGCACGGCCGCCGGGCGGATGCGGTACAGCCAGCTACGCCGGTTCTCGCTGCGTGGCGCGGTGAACGCGGTGCCGGACAACTGTTCGGCATACAACCCGTGCGCCACACGCTGCGGCGAGTTCTGCCCCACCGGCAAGGTACCGGCCACCGCCTCGGTCGCAAACGCGTTGCCGAAACCGGTCATGTAGTGCTGGTTGTTATGCATGGCATGCGTCCGGATCTTGGCCCTCCCTTCCCGGATGCAGAAGGTTGGGATTGAGTTGAATCAGGCCGCTTTCCTACCGTAGAAGGGCTAAGGCCTGGCCGATCAAGCCCCTCTCCTCGCGGGGAGAGGGGCTTTAACAACGTGCGTCTTCGTTGCTTTGTGTTGTCGGAAAAACACCTTGCCTGAGCGCGCTTGGTTGCGACCACTTGCCGCCCGCTTCGTTGGATCCGTACCGGAACCACATCCGACGTGACGGGCAGCCAGGCTGACATCGCAACACTTTGCACCACTCAAGCCCGCACCGACCCAGTTAACCGCACCAACCACAAATCCCGAACAGCGAATCCCCAATCCCCGCCGTCAAAGCACCCCACGCTTCATCTGATCGCGCTCGATGCTCTCGAACAGCGCCTGGAAATTGCCTTCGCCGAAGCCCTCGTTGCCCTTGCGCTGGATGATCTCGAAGAAGATCGGGCCGATGCAGTTCTGGGTGAATATCTGCAGCAGCTTGCGCTGCTTGGTGTCCACGTCGGCGTCGATCAGGATCTTGTTGCGGCGCAGGCGTTCGACATCCTCGCCGTGATCGGGGATGCGCAGGTCCACCACGTCGAAATAGGTGTCGGGCGTGTCCAGGAATGTCACGCCGGCCTCGCGCATCTTTTCCACCGAGCTGTAGATGTCGTCGGTGAAGCAGGCGATGTGCTGGATGCCTTCGCCGTGGTAGGCGTCCAGATACTCGTTGATCTGGCTCTTGGGGTCGGAGGATTCGTTGAGCGGAATGCGCACGATGCCGTCCGGGGCGGTCATCGCCTTGGACACCAGGCCGGTCTTGGCGCCCTTGATGTCGAAGTAGCGGATCTCGCGGAAGTTGAACAGGCGCTCGTAATAGTCCGACCAGCGCTGCATGTTGCCGAAGTACAGGTTGTGGGTCAGGTGGTCGATGAAGGTCAGCCCGAAGCCGGCCGGGTGCTGGTCGGCGCCTTCGATCGGCTCGTAGTCGGCGTCGTAGATGCTGCCCGCATCGCCGTAGCGGTCGACCAGATACAGCATGCAGTCGCCAATGCCCTTGACCACCGGGGCCGGCACGGCGCGGGTGTCGGCCTTGTCCTGCACCGCTTCGCCGCCGTTGCCCAGCACGGTCTGCAGCACCGTCTCGGCCGGGGTACGGAAGCGGATCGCAAAGCCGCAGGCGCTCGGGCCGTGCGCGGCGGCGAAATCGGCGGCAAACGAATCGGGCTCTTCGTTGAGCAGGAAGTTGACCCCGCCCTGGCGATAGACGGTAATGGCACGGCTGCGGTGGCGCAGCACCGCGCTGAAGCCCATCTTGCGGAAATAGTCATGCAGCTGCGCCGCCTGCTCGGCGGGCGCGGCGAATTCGACGAATTCGAACCCGTCGATCCCCATCGGATTGTCGAAGGTGGTGACCTGCATGCCCAGGTTCGGGCGGGTTGCGGTACTGCTCGGTTGTGCGCTCATCGTCGTTTCTCCACGCTAGGCCGTCCGCAGGGCTATGCGGGGTGGCAGAAGACCCGCGAGAATGCGCAGGCCACCCAAGGTTTGTAGTTGCAAATGAAACCAAAATCAAGACACAGTGCAACATGAGCGATCTCGACGCCCCCACCCCGCCGCCACATCCTGTGCTGCTCAACCTCGAGCAGTTCCTGCCGTATCGCCTGAGCGTGCTGTCCAACCGCATCAGCAGCAACATCGCCAAGGTCTACGGCGATCGTTACGGCATGGCCATTCCCGAGTGGCGGGTGATCACCATCCTGGCGCTGTATCCGGGTTCCTCGGCCAGCGAGGTCTCCGACCGCACCGCGATGGATAAAGTTGCAGTCAGCCGCGCCGTGGCGCGCCTGCTGGAGCGCGGCTTCATCCGCCGCGAAACCCATGGCGACGACCGCCGCCGCTCGATGCTGGCACTGTCGCCGGCCGGCCGCCAGGTCTACGAGACCGTTGCCCCGCTGGTCAACGAGATGGAACAGCGGCTGATGTCGGTATTCAGTGCCGAGGAGCAGCAGGTCCTGGAAAAACTGATCGACCGGCTGGCCAAGGACGGGCTGCCGCGCATGGCCGGCAAGGACTGATAAAAAAACCCCCGCAATGCGGGGGTTTTTGCATGCCACGGCAACGACGGATCAGGCCTGCGGCGGCGCCCACTGCTTGAGGAAGTCAAACAGTTTCCGGCGGTCGAAGCGCTCGCCCTTGCGCAGGTCCGGGCCGGTCTGGGTGGTCAGCAGCTTGCCGTCGTTGTCCAGCACCAGCAGCGATGGATAGTCGTTGAGCTGGGCGAACTGCGACAGGAACGCGGCATTCTCGTTGGCCGCATCGCGATTGACCTTGACCACCACGAAGTGCGCGTCGCGGAAGCTGCGCAGCTCCGCATCGCCGCCCATCAGTTCGTCCAGCGCCTTGCACGGCTCGCAGGCCGCATTGCCGACATTGAGCACAATGCGCTTGCCGCCGCGCTTGGCCTCGACCTTGGCGGTCTCCAGATCGGCGGCCGGATCGCGCGAGGGGTCGTACTGCGCATTGAGCGCCGCCGCCGCGGCGATGTCCGCCGCGGTGGGCGTATTGCCCGAGGACACCGGCTGGCTGGGATCGGCGCTGGGCGGCTTCTGCATTGAGGTATCCAGCGGCCGTGGCGCCTCCTGTTGCTCGGTGGGCTGCCCGCAGGCGCTCAACAGACCTGCCAGCAGCAGGCCACAGACAGTGGGTTTGATCGGCATTGCTGTTCTCCTCACTTCACACCATGCATCAGTTTGTTGATCAACGGCGCGATCAGGAACAACACCGCGCCAGCGCCCAAGAGCGCCCAAAATCCGAAGGTATACCCGCTCAGGGCCGAAGACACGCTCATCCCTTCGCTTCCGCTGACATGCCCGGCAAAAATGCCCGACAGGTTGTTGCCGATGCCGGTGGACAGGAACCAGCCGCCCATCCCGAAACCGACCAGGCGCACTGGCGCCAGCTTGGTCACCATCGACAGGCCGATCGGCGACAGGCACAGCTCGCCCACCGACTGGATCACGTACACCATGAACAAGGTCCAGAACGGCACCTTGCCAGCATCGTTGACCAGGCTCGACAGTGCAAACATCAGCAGCAGGAACGCCAGGCCGTTGAACAGCAGGCCCAGGCCGAACTTGCGCGGAATCGATGGGTTGAAGCGGCCGGCCTTGACCCAGATCCAGGCGATGACCGGCGCCAGCGTGATAATGGCAATCGAGTTCACCGACTGGAACCAGGCGGTCGGGAAGGTCCAGTCGCCGAAACCGCGGTCGACGATGTTGTCGGCCAGGAAGGTGAACGAGCTGCCGGCCTGTTCGAAGAACATCCAGAACAGCACGTTGAAGGCGAAGATGATCAGCATCGCGATCACCTTGTCGCGCTGCACCTTGCCTTCGCGGATGCCTTCGACCAGCAGCATCACCGACAGGCCGACGAACAATACGGTCAGCACGATCTGCAGCACGTCCGCACCGACGGCGAGCAGGAAGTACACCACCGGGATGGCCAGCACGCAGCCGACCAGCACCATCAGCACGCGGCCGATTCCCTGCGCGTTCGGCGCCGGTGCACCGATGCCCTTGAGCTGCGCGCGGCCGATCCAGAACCACACCAGGCTGATCAGCATGCCCACGCCGGAGGCCATGAACACCATCTTGTAGGACGGCATGGCGTCGGTGCCGAACACCTTTTCGGCCAGCAGCTGGGTCAGCACCGGCGAGATCATCGCGCCGAGGTTGATGCCCATGTAGAAGATGGTGAAGCCGCTGTCGCGGCGCGGATCGGCCACCGAGTACAGCTTGCCGACCATGGTGGAGATGTTCGGTTTGAACAGCCCGTTGCCCACCACCACGGTGGCCAGGCCGATCTCGAACATGGTGTGGTCGGGAATGGCGATCAGGAACAGGCCGGTGGCCATCACGGCCGCACCGACCAGGATCGAGCGTTGGTAGCCGAGCACGCGGTCGGCCACGTAGCCGCCGAAGATCGCTGCCGCATACACCAGCGCCAGGTAGGCGCCATAGGTACGTCCGGCCGGCGCCTGGCCGGTGGCATCGCCATTGAAGAACTGCGCCACGATGTACAGCACCAGCGCCCAACGAATGCCGTAGAACGCGAAGCGTTCCCAGAATTCGGTCATGAACAGCATCCACAGCGGCCGGGGATGACCGAGCAGCGTGGGGAACTCGGGCGGTGCCGGCGGCGGCGGAGTGGCGGCGGAAGTCGGCGCGGTAGCGTCAACGCTCATGGAATGTCCCTTGCGTATTCAGTAATGGCTGGGTGCCCGGAGCGTACCCCGGGAGACGCGCGAGGATCACTTAGACGTCATGTACGCGTCAAATTCGCAGGACTCGCCGGCCTGATCGCGGCCGCTCTGCGGGGATGACGCCCGTAGCGACCCGCTCAGCCCTTTTCAGGCTCACCGCGGCCACCACCCGCCGGCTCACGACCTTCCACGCCCACCGAGGTACGCACGTCGAACAGCTCCGGGAAGAACGTCAGCGCCAGCGCCTGCTGCAGAAAGCCCACGCCGCTGGACCCGCCGGTGCCGCGCTTGAAGCCGATCACCCGCATCACCGTGCGCATATGGCGGAAGCGCCAGAGCTGGAACTGGGTTTCCACATCGACCAGGTCCTCGCACAGCGAGTACTCGCGCCAGTAGCGGTCGGTGTTTTCGTAGATGCGCTCGAACACCGGGCGCAGGCTGTCGTCGGCCACATGCGCGCAGGTCCAGTCGCGGGTCTGGTATTGCGGCGGAATCGCATGCCCGAAGCGCGCCAGGTAGCGCAGGAACTCTTCGTACAGGCTGGGCGCTTCCAGCACCTCGCGCAGCCGCGCCTGCCCCTGCGGGTCGTACGCGAACACCTGCAGCATCTGCGGGTTCTTGTTGCCGAGCAGGAACTCGATATAGCGGTATTGCAGCGACTGGAAGCCGGACGAGGGGCCCAGCACGTCGCGGAATCCCATGTACTCGCTCGGCGTCAGCGTTTCCAGCACCGACCACTGTTCGGTGAGCTGGCGCAGCACCTGCTTGCTGCGCGCCAGCACCTTGCGGCACTGCCAGACCTGGTCGTTCTGCAGGTGCACCATCGCCGCGCGCAGCTCGTGCGCCAGCAGCTTCAGCCACAGCTCGGAGGTCTGGTGCTGGATGATGAACAGCATCTCGTCGTGGTGCGCCGGTTCGGACAGGGGCTGCTGCGCCGACAGCAACTGGTCCAGCCGCAGATAGCCGCCGTAGGTCAGCCGCCCCTCCAGATCGGTGTGGATGCCGGGTTCCAGGTCACGCAGATTCTTGTCGACGGGCATGGCGGTGCAGGGGGATCGGGCCGGTCAGGGTAGCTCAGTGGCGGGGATTGGGGATTGGGGGGAATCGGGATTCGGGATTCGGGAATCGGGATTCGGGAGGCAGGAGTTGCAGCGCGCGGCCTTGATGCATGTCGCGGCAGCGTCCGGTTTGCCTGGGTGGCCTGCCTGCTTGGCAGCCTGACGATGCCGTGGCGTACGCGACCGTTACTTCACACCTGAAAAATGCTGCAGCGTTCGCCCGCGCGCGCAGCCGCTGCGCCGGTGTCACCGTATCGTCAACCAAGGTCTGCAAATTCATGCAGAATCGAACGGCGCTGCCGGCCAGGGACGTGGCCGGACCAGGGGAGCGCTTCACGTCTCATGGATCAGGGGACTCTCATCTCATGCATGTGTTGCAGCGTCGTGCAGCCTTACTTCTCTGTGCGCTGGCGGTTGCCGGCCACGCCAATGCCCAGGTCGTCATCAGCCAGGTCTACGGCGGTGGCGGCAACAGCGGTGCCACCTTCCGCAGCGACTTCGTCGAGCTGCACAACATCGGCAGCACCACGGTCAGCCTGGACGGCTGGTCGGTGCAATACGCCTCGGCTGCCGGCAGCAGCTGGCAGGTCACGCCGTTGGCAGGCAGCGTTCCGGCCGGCGGCTATTACCTGGTCAAGCAGGCCGATGGCAGCGGCGGCAGCGTCGCGCTGCCCACGCCCGATGCCACCGGCACCATCGCCATGGGCGGCGGCGCCGGCAAGGTGGCGCTGAGCAACAGCGCCGCCGCGTTGAGCGGCGCCTGCCCCACCGGCAATGCCGATCTGGTCGGCTATGGCAGCACCGCCAGCTGCGCCGAAGGCAATGCGCCCACGCTGGCGCCCAGCAATACGCTGGCAGTGCTGCGCGGCGGCGATGGCTGCACCGACACCGACAACAACGCGGCCGATTTCGCCACCGGCGCGCCGGCGCCGCGCAACGCCGCCAGCCCCGCACGGCTGTGCAGCGGCGGCGGCCAGCCGATCGCCACGCTGGCCGACGTCAGCCAGGCCGAAGGCAACAGCGGCAGCCGCAGTTTCGTGTTCACGCTGAGTCTGAGCCAGCCGGCCGGCGCAGGCGGGGTGAGCTTCACCGCCGCCACCGCCGATGGCACGGCCACGGCCGGCAGCGACTATGTCGCCCTGCCCGCCTCCAGCGTCCGCATCGCCGCCGGCGAGCGCAGCGCCAGCATCACCGTGGAGGTGCTGGGCGACACCACGCCCGAACCCGACGAGACCTTCGCGCTGCAGATCAGCGGCCTCACCGGCGCGTTGCCGGCCACGCTGAGCGCCACCGGCACCATCCTCAACGACGACTTCAGCCTGCTGCCGATCCACGCCATCCAGGGCAAGGGCGCACGCTCGCCGCTGGAAGGCCAGGTGGTCGCCACCTCGGGCATCGTCACTGCCCGTCGCAGCGCCGGCTTCTTCCTGCAGGCACCGGATGCCGAAACCGATGGCGATCCGGCCACTTCCGAAGGCGTCTACGTCTACACCGGCAGCGCACCGCCGGATGCCGCTGCCATCGGCAACCGGGTGCGCGTGCAGGGCACGGTGCTCGAGTACGTGCCCACCGCCGACCCGACCCAGCCGCCGCTGACCGAGATCGGCGGCAGCCTGACCGTGCTGCTGGATTCCACCGGCAACCCGTTGCCGATGCCGGTGGCGTTGAGCGCGAACTTCCCCAACCCGAACGGCGCCTTTGATCAGCTCGAAGCGCTGGAAGGCATGCGCGTCACCGCCGCCAGCCTCACCGTCAATGCGCCCACCGGCGGCAGCGTCAACGAGACCAACGCCAGCGCCACCAGCAATGGCGTGTTCCATGCGGTGGTCACCGGCCTGCCGCGCGCCTTTCGCGAGCCTGGCGTGCAGTTGCCCGACCCGCTGCCGGCCGGCTCGCCTGCCGGCGTGCCGCGCTGGAACACCAACCCGGAAGTGATCGCCGTTGGCAGTGCCGGCGTGGGCGCCGAACGGCTGGATCTGGCCTCCGGCTGCGTCGTGCTGGATGTCACCGGCCCGCTGGATTACAGCTTCCGCCGCTACACGCTGTATCCGGAACGCACCCCGCAGGTGAACTGCAACGGTGCCGACCAACCACGCCCGGCACCGGTACCGAAGGCCGATGACGTGGCCGTGGCCACCTACAACATGGAGCGCTTCTTCGACGACCAGAACGACCCGGCGATCGGCGAACCGGTGCTCACTCCGGCCGCGTTCCAGGCCCGCCTCAACAAGGCCTCGCTGGCGATCCGCAACTACCTGCACACGCCCGACATCCTGGGCACGGTGGAGGTGGAAAACATCAGCGTGCTGCAGACCCTGGCTGCGCGCATCAACGCCGATGCCATCGCCTCCGGCCAGCCCAACCCGCAGTACGTGGCCTACCTGCAGGAAGGCAATGACGTCGGCGGCATCGACGTCGGTTTCCTGGTCAAGACCGGTACGGTGTCGGCCGGCATGCCGCGCGTGGAAGTGGTGTCCATCGCTCAGGAAGGCAAGACCACCACCTGGACCGAACCGGGCGGTGGCGTAAGCCTGCTCAACGATCGCCCGCCGCTGGTGCTCAGCGCCAGGGTGCATCAGGCCGATGGCCGCGTGCTGCCGCTGACCGCCATCGTGGTGCATCAGCGCTCGCTCAACGGCGCCGAAACCGACGATGCCGCAGGCACCCGCATCCGCGCCAAACGCCAGGCCCAGGCCGAGTACCTGGCGCGCCTGCTGCAGACGCGCCAGCAGCTCGACCCGGCCGAACAGGTGCTGGTGATGGGCGACTTCAACGCCTTCGAGTTCAACGACGGCTATGTGGATGCGATGGGCACTGTCACCGGCAGGCCGGCGCCGGATGCGCAGACCGTGGTGAATGGCGATGGCGCGGACCTGGTCAACCCGGACTACACCGATTTGACCTGGTTCAACACGCCCGACCAGAGCTACTCGTACGCCTTCGACGGCAACGTGCAGTCGCTCGATCACATCCTGGCCAACGAGGCGCTGATGCGCGCACCCGGCATCGCCTCGCTGTCGGTGGGCCACGCACGCATCAATGCCGACTTCCCCGGCACTGCGCGCAACGATGCCAATACGCCCACGCGCCTGTCCGACCACGACCCCACCGTGGTGCTGCTGCGCATGGCGCCCGCGTTGCGTGCCGACCTGGGCGCAACGGTCACTGCGACACGCGCACAGGTCACCGAAGGCGAGCGCATCGACTTCAGTGTGGATGTGGACAACCGTGGGCCCGACAGCGCGGCGTTTGCCGCAGTGGCACTGGCCTTCGATGCCGCGGTCAGCCCACGGGTCACCGCGGCACAGGGCTGGAGCTGTCAGGCGCCGGAAACCGCGACCCAGACGGTGGTCACCTGCACCATCGCCTCGCTGGCAGCCGGCAATGCACAGCGCTTTGCCGTGCAGGTCGACGCTGGCGCGGAACTGGCAGGGCGCACGCTGACCCTGGCCACCTCGGTCGCCTCGCAAACGCCCGACCCGCAGCCGGACAACAACACCGACACCGCCGCAGTCAGTGTGCAGCCAGCGCTGCGCAGCGATCTGGCAGTGCGCCTGGAAGGCCCCGCCACGCTGCCCACCACCGCCTTCAACGCCACCTACCGGGTGTTGCTGGACAACCGCGGCAACGCAGCGGCCACCGGTGCCAGCGTGCGGATCGAAGGCAACACGGTGTCGGCCTTGTCGCTGCTGGTGCCGCCCAGCGGCTGGCGTTGCACCAAGCAACTGCAGTCATTGCGCAACGCAGTGTTTGTCTGCAGCACCGCCGCCGCAGTGCAGCCGGGCGCGCAGGCCGTGTTCCAGCTGACCGTCGCGGCAAAGCCGATCCCGGCCGAACGCGCGGTGCGGGTGCAGGCCAGCGCCAGCTCGACCTCGCCCGATGCCAACCCGGCCGACAACACGGCGCTGATCGTCACCCCGATCGGTGGAGGCACCGGCCGCCGCTGATCGCAGTGCAACACGTCGCAGTTCTGTACTGCGACAAAGGGCGCGGCCTGGTCCGCGCCCTTTTTTTTGTGCAAGCCAGCATCATTGTGTGCTGCGGTGCAGGACAGCTTTTTGCTGCGTGGTCCTTAACATTGCAACTCATATCATTTGAAACTTCTTGGTGAAGGTGTCGCCGCAATGAGCGTAGCCGCGCAGTTCGAGATCGAATATCTGCAATACATGGACGCGGACGGCCAGATCGTCCGCGACGACCTGTCGGCCGACGCCGCCAACCCGCAACAGTTGCTCGCGCTGTTCAAGCGCATGCTGTTCGTGCGCACCTTCGACAGCAAGTCGGTCGCGCTGCAGCGCACCGGCAAGCTGGGCACCTATGCGGCCTGCCTCGGCCACGAAGCCACCCACGTGGGCATCGGCGCATCGATGCGCAGCGGCGATGTGTTCGCGCCCAGCTATCGCGAGTACGGCACCATGTTCGAACGCGGCGTGCGTCCGCGCGACGTGCTGCTGTACTGGGGCGGCGATGAACGCGGCAGCGACTATCCGCGCGATGCCGACGCGGCGATCGACTTCCCGATCTGCGTGCCGATCTCCACCCAGTGCCTGCACGCGGCCGGTTCGGCGCTGTCGTTCAAGCTGCAGGGCAAGCCGCAGGTCGCTGTGGCCTGCTGCGGCGATGGCGGCAGCTCCAAGACCGACTTCTACGCCGCGCTCAATTCGGCCGGTGCCTACAAGCTGCCGCTGATCCTGTGCGTGATCAACAACGGCTGGGCGATCTCGGTGCCGCGCTCGGCGCAGACCGGCGCACAGACGCTGGCGCAGAAGGGCCTGGCCGGCGGCCTGCATTGCCTGCAGGTGGACGGCAACGACCTGATCGCGGTGCTCGAGGCGATGCGCCAGGCGCGTGCGCGTGCACTGGCCGGCGACGGCGGCACGGTGATCGAATTCCTGACCTACCGCCTGTCCGATCACACCACCGCCGACGATGCGCGGCGCTACCGCGGCGAAGAAGAGGTCAAGCAGGGCTGGGCGCGCGAGCCGCTGCTGCGCCTGCGCCGTTATCTCACCGCGCAGGGCCTGTGGGACGAGGCGCAGGAAACCGCCTGGAAGGCCGAATGCGGCGCGCGCGTGGACGAAGAGGTCAACGCCTACCTCAACACGCCGGTACAGCCGGTGGAAGCGATGTTCGATTACCTCTACGGCGACCCGCCGGCCGAGTTGCTGGCCCAGCGCGCGGAAGTGATGGCGCAGGAGGCCCGCCATGGATGAGCTCAACCAGTCACACCTGGCTGCGACACAGCAGCAGGCCAGCGCCCCTTACAACGCCGCAGCCACGCGCGGAGAGATCGCCATGAGTTCGCCCATCACCCTGATCGAAGCCATCACCCAGGCGCTGGCCTGGGAGCTGGAACACGACCCCGCGGTGCTGGTGCTGGGCGAGGATGTCGGCGTCAACGGCGGCGTGTTCCGCGCCACCGCCGGCCTGCAGCAGCGCTTCGGCAGCGAGCGGGTGCTGGACACACCGCTGGATGAAACCACCATCGCCGGCCTGAGCGTCGGCCTGGCCGCGCAGGGCATGAAGCCGGTGGCCGAAGCGCAGTTCGACGGCTTCGTGTATCCCATGGTCGATCACCTGATCTGCCACGCCGCACGCCTGCGCAACCGCACCCGCGGCCGCCTGCATTGCCCGATGGTGCTGCGCGTGCCGTGGGGCGGCGGCATCCGCGCGCCGGAACATCACAGCGAAGCCAACGAGGCCATCTTCACCAACGTGCCCGGCCTGCGTGTGGTGTTGCCGTCCTCGCCGCAGCGCGCCTATGGCCTGTTGCTGGCCGCGATCCGCGACCCGGATCCGGTGATCTACATGGAGCCCAAGCGCATCTACCGCCAGTACAAGGAAGTGGTCGCCAACGACGGCGAAGCGCTGCCGCTGGACGTGTGCTTCGTGCTGCGCGACGGCACCGACGTCACCCTGGTCACCTGGGGCGCGCAGGTCAAGGAAGCGCTGGAAGCGGCCGACAAACTCGCCGGCGAAGGCATCAGCGCCGAGGTCATCGACGTGGCTACGCTGCGCCCGCTGGACTTCGACACCATCGCCGAATCGGTGGCCAAGACCGGCCGCTGCGTGATCGTGCAGGAAGCCCCGCGCACCGCCGGCTTCGGTGCGGAGATCGCCGCGCAGCTGGCGGAAAAATCGATGTACGACCTGCTCGCACCGGTCGAACGCGTCACCGGCTACGACACGCATATCCCGCTGTTCCGGCTGGAAATGAAGTACCTGCCGAGCGTGGAGCGCATCGTCACCGCCGCCCGTCGCGCGGTGGCCGCCGGCTGACATGCGCGCCCGTCTGCTCTGCGATTACCGCGCCGCGTACGCCAATCCGATCCACTTCCGTGCAGGCCAGCAGGTGACCATCGGCGTGCGCGATGAGGAATGGCCGGCCTTCGCCTGGGTCAACACCGGCGACGGCCATGCCGGCTGGGCCCCGGTGGCCTGGCTGCGCCCGCTGGGCGACGGCCAGGCCGAAGCCCTGCGCGACTACGACGCACGCGAACTCGATGCCCACCAGGGCGAGGACGTGCTGCTGCATTACGAACATGGCGGTTGGTGGTGGTCCGAGCGTGCCGATGGCATGCAGGGCTGGCTGCCGGCCGCCGACCTCGAACTCCTCGACGACACCACGCCGCCGCTGCCTGCGGCGCAAGAGAACCTGCCATGAGCGAAGCCAAGAATTTCCACCTGCCCGACCTGGGCGAAGGCCTGCCCGACGCCACCATCGTCGAATGGTTCGTCAAGGAGGGCGACAGCGTGCGCCTGGACGATCCGCTGGTCTCGATGGAGACCGCCAAGGCGGTGGTCGAGGTGCCCTCGCCGTTTTCCGGCACCGTGACCAAGCTCGCCGGTGCCGCCGGCGACATCATCGTCACCGGTGCGATGCTGGCGCAGTTCGCGCTGGACGCCTCGCAGCCGCAGCGCGCCGATGGCCAGGACACCGGCCACTCGCACGGTCCCGCACCCACGCACACGCCCAGCACCGGCGACAGCGCGGCCGGCCCGACCGCACGCGTGGTCGCCTCCGACAACGGCGGCGAGATAGCCGACGCCGATTCCAGTGGCGGGAGCGAGCGTGACGACGCCGGTACCGTGGTCGGTGCGATGCAGAGCTCCAACGCGGTGCAGAGCGAACAGGCGATCGCCGTGGGCGGCGTGCGCGCGATGCCGGCCGTGCGCGCGCTGGCGCGCAAGCTGCGCGTGGACCTGGCCCAGATCCGTGCGAGCGGCCCGGATGGCACGGTGACGATGGCGGATGTGAAGCAGGCCGCCGCGGCCGGCAGCGCGCCGCTGTCTGTAGCGCGCGCCGGCGCCTCGGTCACCCCGAGCAACGGCAGCAATGCGCCGGCAGCCGCGCCGCACGCCGCCGCCGGCACGCAATCGGCAACCAGCGCAGCCGGCAACGCGCAACCGCGTGCAGCGCTGTCTGCCAGCGGCAAACCGATGCGCACCCAGTCGCCAGGCGTGGTCGCCAAAGACCAGCCGGAGCAGCTCAAGGGCGTGCGTCGCAACATGGCGCGCGTCATGGCCGATGCGCACAGCAAGGTGGTGCCGACCACGCTCAACGACGATGCCGACATCCACGCCTGGCAGCCCGGCAACGATGTCACCGTGCGGCTGGTACGCGGCATCGTGCGGGCGTGCCAGGCGGTGCCGGCGCTCAATGCCTGGTTCGACGGCGAGGCACTCAGCCGCACCCTGCACACGCAGGTGGATATCGGCATTGCAGTGGATACCGAAGAAGGCCTGTTCGTGCCCGCATTGCGCAATGCCGACATGCTGGACGCGCACGGCATTCGCGAAAGCGTCAACCGGCTGCGCCAGCAGGTGGAAAACCGCAGCATCGCCGCCTCCGAACTCAGCGGCTACACCATCTCGCTGTCCAACTTCGGCATGTTCGCCGGCCGCTACGCCACCCCGGTTGTGGTGCCACCATGCGTGGCCATCGTCGCCGCCGGCCGTGCGCGTTACCAGCTCACCCCGGTGATGGGCGGGGTGGAAACCCACAAGGTGATGCCGCTGTCGCTGACCTTCGACCACCGCGCCGCCACCGGCGGCGAAGCCGCGCGTTTCCTGCGCGCACTGCTGGACGATCTGGCGCTGGCCAACTGACGCACGGATAGCAGGTAGAGCGGCTGATCCTGGCTGCAGGGCCCTTGCCCGCCCACCATCGCAGGACACGCCGCAAGTACGTCCATGTAGGCTCTTACGCGGCATCCATGCCGCGTAAGGTCCCGCGACGGTGGGCAGGCAAGGACCAGTCAAGATGGTCGGTGTGCATGGTTACAAGCAGGGCGTGACGCGGCGTCTGGATTGCGGCGCATCCGATCAGTTACCAACGCCAGGACTTGGCTGCAGAGCCCTTACCCGCACACCATCGCGGGACACGCCGCGAGTACGTCCTTGTAGGCTCTTACGCGGCGTCCATGCCGCGCAAGGTCCGGCGAAGGTGGGCGGACAAGGACCAGTCGAGATGGTCGGTGTGCACGGTCAAGAGCGGTGCGGGATGTGCACCGCTGGAGCACGATGGGTGGGTTCAATGGCTCAGTGGTCGATGCATGTCGAGCAAGCAGCTTTCATTCGACCACCGACCAACTTTCTGGTGCGGTGCCCTCGCCGGTTGCGGGACCCTCGGCGGCATGGATGCCGCCGAGGAGCCTCCACGGATGGATTCACGGCGTGTCCCGCGAGCGGTGAGGGCACCGCGCACTCGATGCACCAGGCTTTGACTTAAGCATCTGATCGCCCCTAAGAATCCATGGGTCGAAGTCTTGGTTGCGGTGCCGCGATGGACTTGGACGATATGGAGAGATGCGCTGCCGAGCGGCGGCGCTGCGCTCTGGTTGCGGCGCCCTGCCCGCCCATCGATGCATTGCCCAGCGGCAACCCCGCATGACGTCCCACCGACCATTGCAGCGCAAATGCCTGGATAATCGGCCCATGTCATTTGCCCATCTCTCGCTGTCGCCACAGCTGCAGCCATTCTTCGACACTGCACTGGCACGCGCCGGTCACCACACACCCACGCCAATCCAGCAGCAGGCCATTGCGCCGATGCTGCAGGGGCGCGATCTGATCGCGATGGCGCAGACCGGCTCGGGCAAGACGCTGGCCTATGCGCTGCCGCTGCTGCAGCAACGTTGCCTGGCGCCCGACACCGCGCCGCGCGTGCTCGGTGCGCTGGTGCTGGTGCCCACGCGCGAACTCGCTGCGCAGGTGGAAGACACCTTGCGCCAACTGGCCGCGCATCTGCCGCGGCGGCTCAAGATCGTGGCGGCCACCGGCGGCAGTTCGATCAATCCGCAGCTGCTCGCCCTGCGCGGTGGTGCCGATATCGTGGTCGCCACGCCCGGGCGGCTGCTGGATCTGGTCGACCACAACGCGCTGCGCCTGAGCGAAGTCGCCACACTCGTGCTGGATGAAGCCGACCGTCTGCTGGAGCTGGGCTTCGGTGCCGAGCTTGATCGCATTCTGGCCTTGCTGCCGACGCAGCGCCAGAGCGTGCTGTTTTCGGCCACGTTTCCGCCCGGCATCGCCTCGCTGGCCAAGCGTCGCCTGCGCGACCCGCTACGCATCACCGTTGCCGCCACCCCGGAGGCTGCGCCTGCGATCGAACAACGCGCGATCGCCGTCGATGCCGGCCAGCGCACGCAACTGCTGCGCCACCTGCTGCAGGAGCATGGTTGGTCGCATGTGCTGGTGTTCGTCGCCAGCCGGCACACCGCCGAAAAAGTCGCTGAAAAACTCGGCAAGACCGGCATCAACGCGCAGCCGCTGCACGGCGAGTTGAGTCAGGGCCGGCGCGAACGCACCCTGTCTGCCTTCAAACAGCGCGAGCTGCAGGTGCTGGTGGCCACCGATCTGGCCGGGCGCGGTATCGATATCGATGCGCTGCCGGCCGTGATCAATTACGACCTGCCGCGTTCGACGGTGGATTACACCCACCGCATCGGCCGCACCGCACGCGCCGGCGCCAGCGGCCTTGCGATCAGCTTCGTCACGGCAGAGAGCCAGCCGCAATGGCGTTTAATCGAAAAACGCCAGGGCCTGCGCGTACCGACCAGCCTGGTCGCCGGGTTCGAGCCGAGCCCGGCGACCGCGGCGCCTGCAACACAGATGCCGAATCCCGGCACGCGCGCTGCGGACGACAACGGCGGCATCAAGGGCAGGCGACCGAACAAGAAGGACAAGCAACGCGCGGCAGCGGCGACGCAGGCAGGCAAGCCCGACTGAAGGCGCTGCGTGACACCTGGCGCGCTGTCGTCACGCCAAGGCGGACGCCATGCGAAGACTCAGTCCTGCTCGAAATCCAGCTCGCCGCCCGGGGCGCTGTCGCCATCGGCACGCGGAGTCCGCTTGCCGGGCTTGCGCAGGATTTCCACGAAGAACTGCCCGCCACCTTCGCTGGTGAGCGCATTGATCGAGCGGATCAGCTCGGCCGGCGGCAGCGGCGCAGCACTGGCCTCGTCCACCCCGAAGCGCATGTCGAAGTCCCAATAATCCGCTCCTTCCGGCAAGTCCTTGCGACGCTCGCGGCGGATGTACTTGCGGATATCGTGCTTGCTGGATTCCAGCAGACGATCGCGGTTCTTGCCTTCGAGGTTGAGCTGGTAGGTCTTGCGCATGGCGACATCGGTTGGGAGCTGGCCGCCTATTGTGAGGCCACACGGCCGTTCTGGGTGAATGGCCGGGGATTCGGTGGCCGGCGGCATGGGCGCAAGCGTTTGCCTGCCTCGGCGTGGAGAAGGCCACGCGCGCCCTGCGCCAGCATGGATACACGCCGCCGCTACGACGCGACGGGCGGCCCGTCGATGCAGGCTGGCACAGGCCGGCAGGCCGCCGCCTCATGCACGACGATGGCGTGTCGCACACCTCGGCCTGCCACCTGGCTGACGATGTCGATGTGAAAGGCGTGCCCAACGTGGCTGCAGCGGTGCTGCCGCAGATGATCAAGCAACAGTCCGGCCACGTCTTCAATACTTCCTCGATCGTCGGGCGCAAGGTGTTTGGCCAGGGATTTGCGGTGTCCTCGGCAAGCAAGTTTGCAGTGACCGCGTTCACCGAAGGCCTGCGGATGGAAGTCGGCAAGAAGCACAACATCCGCGTCACCAGCATTCAACCGGGCATCGTCGCAACCGAGCTTCCGGCACAGACCACCGGCGCGGAATATCAGGCCATGATGCCCGGTTATGCCGGCACGGTTCGCATGCTGGACCCGATGGATAGTGCCGACACCATCCTGTTCGCGGCGCAGGCACCGTCCAACGTCAACATCGCCGAAGTCTTCGTGCTTCCGACCGACCAAGTCTGAGTCTGCGCCTCACCAGGCAAACCGCAGGGCACGGACGCGCTGTCGTCTGTGCCCTGCGCAGCGCCACGGTTCCCGCACGCCGGCCTGCCGGCCGGCTGCCAGTTCCTCGCAGGCCGCGGCGGCGGCCCACGCGGGTGAACGACCGCGCGCCGCCGCCTTCGATAATGGCGGCCTGGCCGCCACGGCCGAGCGGCATCACACGTGCTGCGTCGCTGCCCGGGTGCTACCGGAATCGGGCCGGATCTTGAACCAGATCGAATACATCGCCGGCAGGAACACCAGCGTCAGGATCGTGCCGGCCAGGGTGCCGCCGATCAGCGTATAGGCCAGCGTGCCCCAGAACACCGAATGCGTGAGCGGGATGAACGCCAGGATCGCCGCAAGCGCGGTCAGGATCACAGGCCGCGCACGCTGCACGGTGGCTTCCACCAGCGCATGGAACGGGTCCAGCCCTTCGGCCTCGTTGTGATGGATCTGCCCGATCAGGATCAGCGTGTTGCGCATCAAAATGCCCGACAACGCGATCAGGCCCACCAGCGCATTGATGCCGAACGGTTGCTGGAACAGGATCAGGGTCGGCACCACGCCGATCAGGCCGAGCGGGCTGGTCAGAAACACCATCACCATCGCCGAGATCGAACGCACCTGCAGGATGATGATCAGCAAGGTGGCCGCCAGCATGATCGGGAACAGCGGCAGCATCGCGGTGGTTGCCTTGCCGGATTCCTCGATCGAACCGGCCTCCTTGATCTGGTAACCGCTGGGCAATGTGTCGATGATCGGCTGCAGCTGCCTGGTGATCGCCGCCGAGACATCCGGCGGCTGCAGTTGGTCGTCGACATCGCCGCCCACGGTGATCGTCGGCACCCGATCGCGGCGGCGCATGATCGGCTCTTCCATCCTTACATCCACCTTGCCCACCTGCGACAGCGGCACGCGCTGGCCGTTGGCACCGGCCAGGGTGAAGTCTGCGATGCGTGCCGGATCGAAGCGCGTATCGCCTGCCGAACGCGCCATCACCTGCACGCTGCGGATATCCTCGCGCACCAACGTGACCGGCACGCCGCTGAGCAGGAACTGCAGTTGCTGCGCCACCGCGGTCGAGGTCAGCCCCACCGCCTGCAGGCGGTCCTGGTCCAGGGTGAAATGCAACGTGGGCGTGCGCGTGCCCCAGTCGGTGTTGACGGTGCGCAGCATCGGGCTGTCCTGCATGACCTGCCTGACCTGCGCGGCAATGCCACGCACCACCTGCGGGTCCGCCCCGCTGACCCGGTAGGCCACCGGGAACTGCGAGTACGGGCCGAAGGTGAGTTGGGTCACGCGTACGCGCGCTTCGGAGGCCAAGCCTTCGGCAACCGCCTTGCGCATGCGCAGCTTCAATGCATCGCGCTCGTGCTGGTTGTCGGTACGCACCACGATCTTGGCGAACGACGGATCCGGTAACTCCGGACCCATCGCCAGGAAGAAACGCGGCGCGCCCTGGCCGATGTAAGCAGTGACGATTTTGGCTTCGCTCTGCCCGGCCAGCCAGGCTTCCAGCTTGGCCGTGGCCGCGCTGGTCTGGGTGATCGAGCTGCCGTACGGCAGTTGCACTTCGACCAGCACTTCAGGGCGATCGGAGATCGGGAAGAACTGCTTCTTGACGATGCCCATGCCCAGGATCGCAAGCACGAACAGGCCCACCACCGAGCCGGCCACCAACCACTTGCGCGCGATGACACGTGCCAGCGCATTGCGGAAGCGGTTGTAGCGCGGCGTGTCGTACAGCGCGTCGTGGCCGCCTTCGATCTTCTTCAGATCCGGCAGCATCTTGACGCCCAGGTAGGGCGTAAACACCACCGCCACCACCCACGAGACGATCAGCGCGATCCCCACGATCCAGAACATGTTGCTGGTGTATTCGCCGGCAGTGGAAGCGGCAAACCCATTCGGCATGAAGCCAACCGCGGTCACCAGCGTGCCGGACAGCATCGGCGCGGCGGTATGGCTCCACGCATAGGCCGATGCGGCGACGCGGCTGTAGCCTTCCTCCATCTTCACCACCATCATCTCGATCGCGATGATGGCGTCGTCCACCAGCAATCCCAGCGCCAGGATCAACGAGCCCAACGTGATGCGGTCGAAGTTCTTGCCGGTGGCCAGCATCACCACGAACACCGCCGCCAGCGTCAGCGGCACCGCGGCCGCCACCACGATACCCACGCGCCAGCCCATGCTGACGAAGCACACCAGCATCACCACCAGCAGTGCGACGAAGAACTTGGTCATGAACTCGCCCACCGACGCGTCGATGTTGACCGCCTGGTCGGTGACCTTGCTCAGGGTCATGCCCAGCGGCAGCTCGGCATTGATTGCGCCCACTTCGCTGTCCAGCGACTTGCCCAGATCCAGCCCGTTCCAGCCATCGCGCATGATGATGCCCAGCAGCAACGCCGGCTCGCCGCCACTGCGGATCATGAAGGTGGACGGATCTTCGTAGCCGCGTTTGACCGTGGCGATATCCGACAGTTTCAGGGTGCGGCCCTGCACCACCAGCGGGGTGTCGCGGATCTTCTGCAGGCTGTCGAGCGCGCCGTCCAGGCGAATGAACACCTGCGGCCCGCGCGTCTCCACCGAACCTGCCGCATTCAAGGCGTTCTGCGCATTGAGCGCCGCAAACACCTCCTGCGGACCGACGCCCAGCGTGGCCAGGCGCTCGTGCGAGAACTCGACAAAGATGCGCTCGGGCTGTTCTCCGATGATGTTGACCTTCTTGACGCCCGGCACGTGCAACAGGCGCTGGCGCAGGCTTTCCGCATCGCGCGCAAGCAAACGTTGCGGCTCGCCCTTGGCCTTGAGCGCGAACAGCGCGAAGGTGACGTCGGCATATTCGTCGTTGACCATCGGCCCGATCACACCGGCCGGCAGGTTGCCGACTTCGTCGCCCACCTTCTTGCGCGCCTGATAGAACTGCTCCTGCACCTGGCTGGGTGGTGTGCTGTCCAGCAAGGTCAAGGTCGTGAACGCCAGGCCGGGGCGCGTATAGGTTTCGCTGCGGTCGTACCAGCGCAGTTCCTGCAGGCGCTTTTCGAGTTTCTCGGCGACCTGGTCCTGCATTTCCTGCGGCGTGGCGCCCGGCCAGGCGGTCACGATGGTCATGACCTTGACGGTGAAGGCCGGGTCTTCGGCACGGCCAAGCTTGAGGAAGGCGACCAGGCCGGCCAGCGAAATCAGGACGATCAGGAACAGCGTGATTGAGCGCTCGCGCACCGCCAGCGCGGAAAGATTGAACCCACCTTCGCTCACGGCTGCGCTCCTGCCGCGGCTGCGGCCTTGGCGCCGGTCGTGGCGCCGGCGGCAGGCGCAATCGTGTTGACCACCCGCACCTGCTCGCCGTCGCGCAACAGGTGCGCACCCAGTGCCACGATGCGCTCACCGCGCGCCAGCTTGCCGGCAACCGTGGCATGGTCGTCGTCCAAACCCAGCACCGTCACCGGCCGCCAGCGCACCTTGGCCGGATTGCCGGCAATCACCCACACGCCCGGCCCCTTGCCGGCATCGAACAGCGCGGCCAGCGGCACCTGCAGCCCGGCCTGCGGGCCGGCGGCCGTGCCATCGGCGATGCGCAGGCTGACGGTGGTGCCCAGCGGCGCATCGCCCAGTGCGCCATCGAGCACGTAACGTGCCTCGAAGGTGCGGGTCAGCCGGTCGGCGCTTTCGGACAGCTGGCGCAAGGTCGCCGGCACGGTGACAGCGGCATTGCCGAACAAGGTGGCCTGCGCTACCGAGCCGACCTGCGGGCGCAGGGTTTCCGGCAACTGGATCACCGCCTCGCGGCGGCCGGCATGCGCCAGCCGCACCACCGGCTGCCCGGCCGCGACGACCTGGCCCGGTTCGACCAGCGTCTCCATCACCACACCATCGGCGTCGGCCAGCAGGTCGGTGTAGCGGTTGGCGTTGCGCGCCACTTCGGCCTGCGCCTGGGCGGCGCTCAGCTGCGCCCTGGCGGCGTCGGCGGCGGCCTTGATCTGGTCGTAGGCCGAGGCGGAGATGGCGCCGGTGCCGCGCAGATCGCGGTAGCGCGCTTCATCCTCACCCGCCTGCTGGGCGCGCGCCTGCGCGGCCGCCACCGCGTCCTGCTGCGCCCGCGCAGCGAGCTTGAGGTCGACCGGGTCGATCCGCAGCAGCGGCTGGCCACGTTTCACGCGCTGGCCGGCATCGACCAGACGCTCCTGCACCTTGCCGGCGACCCGGAACCCCAGGTCGCTCTGCACCCGGGCCGCGACCGTGCCGGAGAAGCTGCGCGCCGCGGCACCGGCGTCTTCGACGATGGCCACACGCACCAGCGGGGCCTCGGTACGCGGGTCGGAAGGGGGCGCCTTGCCGCAGGCGATCAATGCCAGCGGCAGCACACAGAAAGCGGCAGAGGTAACGAGGCGCCGAAGCATGGCAAATCCAGGAGCGAGCTGATGAAGGCTCGCATCCTGAGACTTGTGACTAAATCAGTCAATAGTCACAAACGAATTTAGGGCGACAGGCTACGCAACACCAGGCTAGACAACAGCACCGGCACCTCGTCGGCCTGCTCCAGGCTATGCTGCAGCAGCAGCGGGTTCATGTAGGGGCGCAGCACCATGTAAATCGCCTGCGTGGCCTCGTCCAATGGCGTCTTGCGCTCGAAATCGCCACTTTGCCGGCCTTGCTGCAGCACATCCTGCAGCAGTGTCTGGATGCGCACTTCATAGGCGCGGACCGATTGCCAGCGCTCGGTGGCCGCCGAGGTGGCGATCTCGTACAGCTTGCGGTCCTGGAAGAACAGCCGGAGGCTCGCCTCGATCATCACCTTGAAAAGCCTGCGTAATTTCTCCGGCGGCTGCTCCGCCTCGTCGACCGCGGCACGCACCTCGGTCTCGATCTCGCGCAGGCAGTTGCTGCAGATCATCTCGCCGATGGCCTGCTTGGATTCGAAGAACTTGTAGATATAGGCCTTGGAGAACCCGATCGCCTTGGCCAGGTCCGAGACGGCGGTCTTCTCGTAGCCGTAGCGGCTGAAATGCTCGGTGGCCGCAATCACGATCTGATCGCGCACGTCATGGTCGGCCGGGCCGCGGCCCGAAACCGGATAGCTGGATGTCTTGCTCATGCCGCCAGCTTAGCGCCCCGGCGCCCCACATACAAAAGTGACCATTTCGTATTATAGTCACAGCTCATTCCTGCCTGCCCGGTCTGCCATGTCCCCGTTCCGTCCTGTTGCCGTGCTTGTCGTTGCCAGCCTTGCCACGGGCTGCGCAGTCGGTCCGACCTACACCCGCCCCGCAGCGCCCCTGCCAGACCGTTACGCGGGCCAGGCGGCGGTCGAAGTGCGCCCGGCAGCGCGACCGGCCGAGCTTTCGACCTGGTGGACCGGCTTCGACGACGCGGACCTGAGCCGCTACGTCACCCAGGCGCTGGCGCAGAACCTGGACCTGGCCCAGGCCACCGCGCGCGTCACCCAGGCCCGCGCCGGCCTGACCGCCGCCACTGCCGCGCTGCTGCCTTCGGGCAACATCAGCGGCAACGCGACCCGCGCCTACCAGTCATTGGAAACGCCGCTCGGCCAGGTGCTCAACAGCACGCCCAACTTCGACCGCTACGCCAGCACCTACGAAGCCAACCTGGGCGCGAGCTGGGAGCTGGATCTGTTCGGCGGCCTGCGTCGCGGACGTCAGGCCGCACTGGCCGACTACCAGGCAAGCGAAGCCGGCGCCGCCGCCACCCGCCTGGTGGTGGCGGCGCAGACCGCCGATATCTACATCAGCATCCGCGGCCTGCAGGCACGGCTGGAGGTGGCGCAGCGCCAGGTCGCCACCCAGCAGGGCCTGCTGTCGATGGTGACGCTGCTGCACGGCAAGGGGCTCGCGCCGGAGTTGCAACTGCACCAGGCGCAAGGCGCGCTGGCACAGGCGCAGGCCTCGGTGCCCGGCATCGAAAGCGGCCTGGTCGCGGCGATGAACGCCCTGGACGTGATGCTGGGTGTGCCGCCTGGCACGCACCGCGCGGAACTGGCCGCCACCAAACCGATTCCGCTTGCGCCGCGGATCGCCGAGACGGGCACGCCCGGCGACCTGCTGCGGCGCCGCCCCGATCTGATCGCGGCCGAGCGCAGGCTGGCAGCGTCGAACGCGCGCATCGGCGTGGCGATGGCCGAGTACTACCCCAAATTCTCGCTTAGTGGACTGCTCGGCAGCGCCACCGCGATCTCCGGCGCCAACCTGTTCACCGGCGATGCCAGCCAGTCCGCCGGCGTGCTGGGCCTGCGCTGGCGGCTGTTCGACTTCGGCCGCATCAATGCGCAGATCGCCCAGGCCAAGGGCCAGGAAGCCGAGCAGCTGGCGGCGTATCGCCTGGCGGTCCTGCGCGCCACCGAGGACGTCGAAAATGCATTCACCGCACTGGTCAAACGCGAACAACAAGCCAGCGTGCTCGCGCAAGGCGTGGACGCACTGGGCAAGGCGCGCACCGCGTCCGCACTGGCCTACGAAAAGGGCGTGGTCAGCCTGATCGAAGTATTGAATGCCGACGAGCAACTGCTGCGCGCATCCGATGCGCAGGTGCAGGCACGCACGGATGCCGCGCGCAGTGCGGTGGCCACCTTCAGGGCGCTGGGTGGCGGCTGGCAATCCAGCACCGCCGACGCAGTTGCGCTGCAGCAGTCGTCACCGCGCTGACGCAAGCACTGACAGGATCGCGACCGGGCAATCACCCGCTGCGGCGATTGCATCGCGTCGGTGGGCGCTCATTGCCCACCGAGGTCTAGACCGACCCTATGCATCTGGCCAATGACAACTCCATGTGCCTTGCACGATGTTGATGCGGATGACAACTGCACATCGCCTTGCATGCCGCGAACGTACGCACCTGGCCAGACCGCATCGATGTTGATGCTGTCGCGTCATTGACGCGATGCCAGCCGCGGGTGAGCGACGCAACGAAACAGTCTGCACGCGCTGCGCTGTGGCATCTCGCAACGCAGCGGCGCTTCAATGCGCGTGGAAGCGGATGCCTTGGTCGATCGCGCACTGATACGCCAGCAACGGCCCGCGTTGCTGCAGGCTTGGCAGGTCGTACATGTAGGTGGTGAGCCGCACGCGATTGTCCGCGCCCACCTGATAGCGCTGGAACTGCTGGAATGGCTTGCCGTCGCTGCTGGCAGCAATGAACTGGGTATCGGAAAACGCCAACGTGCCATCGGCGGTCAACCGGTACGCACCGATGCGCACACCGCCGCGGCTCTGGCTGGATGCGGTGCCCGCCTCCGCCGTGCAGCGCGACAGATCCACCGACACCGCCACCGCGCGTCCCGCCTCCAGCGCAGCGATCAAGCTGGCCTGGCTACGTAACGATTCAGTGGCAAACGCGGGCACCGCCGCGATGCACAGCGCGGCGGCAACGAGTGAAAAACCTGGATATGACGGCATGCGGGTCTCCTCGAGAGTGAGTGGCGGTCAAGTGCATTGCAGGATGCGCGGGTGCTGGCGCGGTCACGACTGCTGCAGGCTGCAGTGCGCGCGGTGGCGCTGCTGCAGACCGCAGTCGTCACGGGGCTACGCGCTCAATCGGCGTGGAAACGGATGCCTTGATTGATCGTGCATTGATACGCCAGCACCGGCCCGCGTTGCTGCAGACCCGGCAGGTCGTACATGTAGGTGGTGAAACGCACGCTGCCATCCGGGCGCAGCTGATAGCGCATGAACTGCTGGATCGGCTTGCCGTCGTTGGCCACGGTGAAGTGCGAACCAGAGAACGCGGCAGTGCCGTCCTCGGTGATGCGGTACGCATCGATATGGCGGCCGCCACGGGTCTGGGTGACCGGCGTGCCTTGTTCGGGTGTGCAGCGGCCAAGATCGGTGGTCAGGCTGACGTCGTAACCGGATTCCAGGGCTGCGAGCACTTCCGCACGGGTATTGAGCGATTCGCTCGCCCAGGCGGGCAGCGTGCAGGCGCACAGCGTGGCGAGCAGGGCAGCGGGAGCAAGACGGGGCATGGCGAACTCCAGGACTAGGGAAAGAAGCGACCTGGACTGTAATCAGCCCAGGGCCGTCAACATGACCCAGTTCTGTCTGCAACGGCGCACTGCGCTACGCATCACGCGGCATGATTGCGCTGTTTGGCGAAGTCCGCGCGAGATTGCGCCGTGAGGGCTATGCCTGCGCGCGCAGAGGCTGTTTGTTGCGTGATCGGGCGCTTCTATCGCCAGAAAAAAAGCCGAAGGAATGTCGGCAGACGGCAGACGACAGACGGGCATTACGCAGGCATCTGATGCACGCATAAAAAAATGCTGCAACCGGCACGCGTCGACCGGAAGCAACTTTTTCAAAAAGGCATCACCCAACCCCGCGGGGCTGCGCACCTACCCTCATCCGGCGCTGGCGCGCCACCTTCTCCCGATGGGAGAAGGGTTCAAGATGCGGGGTGATGAGGCACTCTCTCGATGAGAGAAGGCTCAAACTCGCACTCGTCACAGCTTCAACTTGATACAACCATCAGGAAGCTGCAACGCAAATCCACCCAGCTACAAACGCGCATTGACCTCGCGCGGCACCTGTTCCGGCTCCGGCTGTAACGCCGGCATCGCGCCCAGCAACAGACGGTCTGCCAGGGCACGTGTGGCCACACGCAACTCCGGCACGGCGGTGATTTCCCAATAGCGCCCGCGTAGCAGCGGGCCCACGCAATACAGCCCTGGCACGATCTGCCCGGCACCATCGCGCACGCGCAGTTGCGCATCGGTGTCTACGCCCAGACCCAGCGGGTCGGCACGCAACAGGCCCGCCTCGCGCATGCCGGCGATCAACGGGTCGCTGGTGCGGTCGATGTCGGTGTCCAACCCGGTGGCGCGGATCACCGCATCGTAATGATCGGTCTGCGCGTCGGCCGATCCACGCGGGCGAATCACCGCTTCCACGCCATCGGGCACCCAACGCGCGCGCAGCAGGCGCGCTGCGACGATCTGCAGTTGCCCCGATTGCTGCAATTGCGCCAGCTGTTCCGCTGCGCCCGGCGCAACGCGGTGCCGCGCCACCTCCCAATACGGGCGCAGATGGCGCAGGAAACGCGCACGCTGCGGCAACTCCAGCCGCTGCCACAGCGGTTGCAGATGCGGGCGCAAGGCATCCACCACGCGTCGCCAGTCGTCGACCACCGCACTGAGCTGACGCACACCGCGCAGCAGGCCACGCAGGTCGGCATCCTTGAGTGCGCGCTGCAGATGCGGCGGCAATTCCAGCGCCGCACCCGGCTGGCGCAGATGCGCCTGCGGCGCAAGGCCGCGTCGCGAGATCGCCAGCAGGCGGCCACGATGCCCGCGCGTGTGCAGGGTCAATGCCACATCCACCATGGTCAGCCCGGTGCCGACGATCAGCACATCGTCGTCCGGCGACAGGCGCGCCAGGGCATCGCCCTGCCACGGCCAGCCGATATAGCGCGGATGCACGCTCAGGCGCGGGCCGATCCCGGCCAACGCCTGCGGCTGCAGTGCGCCCACCGCCAGCACCACCCGATCGCTGTGGAAGGCATCGCCATTGGCCAGGAACACGCGAAAGCCCGTGCGTGCACGCTCCACCGCCACCGCTTCCTGCGACAGCCGCACGATCGACGCCTGCGCGCCACTGACCGCGGTATCCAGCTCGCTGCGCAGATAATCGCCATAGGCAAGGCGCGGCAGGAATTCCAGTCGCCCGCTGTCGCCCAGATGCAGGGTATCGGCGAAGGCGCCTGGCGCCTGCGCATCGATGCCCAGGTCCTTGGCGCGCACGTTGAGCAGGTGCTCCGGCCGGGCGGCACCATAGGCGATGCCGCTGCCGAAGGTCTCGGTCACGCCGACCAGGGTGATACGCACCTGCGCATCGGCCGTCTGCGCCAGTGCACGGACCAGCGCGGTGCCGCAGAAGCCGGCACCGATGACGGTGATATGGGTTTCCATGTGCAACTCCCACTGAATGACCCGCACGTTGTGCCCGCAGCGCGGCGCAAACGTGTAAACAAATGGTTAGCGGCGAGAAACCGAAAACGCATGAGCTGATCATGCTTGGTGATGAGGCTTGCGTTGCAAGCGGCGTGCGCACGGCATTGCACAAAGATGACAGCGCGCGCGACCGCAGCCAGGTGCCGGTGCATGGCCCCCAACCTGGCTCGCAGCGCAGCGCTGCGCAACGCGATTTAGGGTGGCTGACAACACGTAGCGAACAATCGCTCGGGGCGTGTGGACGGCGCTCAAAACCTGAGTGTACGAGTGGCACATGGCAATTCCGAGCACCGGCCGCGCGCGCCTGGGGATGAGCGCAGTAGATCGCCAGCCCGCTACGCGCGGTGGCCGGCGCGTCGTTGGCAGAAGCGGTGGAAGTAGTGAAACGGACAGCAGACATTGCGATGCTGCGTTCAACACCGCAACGGTACCGAGCACCGCGTCATGACCGGGCTGCTCGATAATGTCGGTTTCCGATTGAGTGTCCGCCATGTCCATTTCCGCAGCACCCACGCAAATCTCGCCGCGCAATCAACGCGTGCTGATCGCAGGCGGCAGCCGTGGCATCGGCCTGGCGATTGCCGACGCGTTCGTGCGCAACGGCGCGCAGGTCTCGCTATGCGCACGTAATGCCGATGGCCTGGCACAGGCCGCCCTCGCGTTGGCGCCTCATGGAGCCCCGGTACACACCTTCGCCTGCGACCTGTCGGACGCTGCGCAAATCGAGGCTTATGTGCAGGCCGCAGCGCAGGCACTGAATGGTTTGGACGTGGTGATCAACAACGCCTCCGGTTATGGACACGGCAATGACGATGCGAGCTGGCAGGCCGGCCTGGACGTGGATCTGATGGCTGCAGTGCGCTGCAATCGCGCCGCGCTGCCGCACCTGCGCAACAGCGACGCGGCAGTGATCCTCAATATCAGCTCGATCAATGCGCAACGCCCCACGCCGCGTGCGATCGCCTATTCCACCGCCAAGGCGGCGCTCAATTACTACACCAGCACGCTGGCCGCCGAACTCGCCCGCGAGCGCATCCGCGTCAACGCGATCGCACCGGGCTCGATCGAATTTCCGGATGGGCTATGGGCGCGTCGTCGCAACGAAGAACCGGAACTGTATGCCCGCATCCGCGACAGCATTCCATTCGGCGGGTTCGGGCAGGTGCAACACATCGCCGATGCGGCGTTGTTTCTCGCATCGCCGCAAGCACGCTGGATCACCGGGCAAGTGCTGGCGGTGGATGGCGGGCAGTCGTTGGGGGTGTGAGCGGGGATTTGTGCTGGCGAAGATGCCGATCCGCTGCGCGTGACTCTGTAGGAGCGTGCCTGCGCGCGATGAAGCTTTATCGGTAATGCCTCGTCGCGCGCAGGCACGCTCCTACGACAGCGGGTACCCGTTCCTCTATCTGTAACGCCCTCGCGACGACGGGCGGGTGCTGATGGAGGGTGGGCAGTTCTTGGGGGGTGAGCGGTATTTTTATGCTGGCGGAGATGGCTATCGGCTGCACGCGAACCCGTAGGAGAGTGCCTGCGCGCGACGAAGCTCTATCGGTAACGCCCCGTCGCGCGCAGGCACGCTCCTACGAACAGCAGACAAGCAGTTCCTCCATCTGCGACACCCTCGCGACGACGGGCGGGTGCTGATGGATGGTGGGCAGTCGTTGGGGGTGTGAGCGGGGATTTGTGCTGGCGAAGATGCCGATCCGCTGCGCGTGAACCTGTAGGAGCGTGCCTGCGCGCGATGAAGCTCTATCGGTAACGCCCCGTCGCGCGCAGGCACGCTCCTACGAACAACAGACAAGCAGTTTCTCCCTCTGCAATGCCCTCGCGACGACGGGCAGGTGCTGATGAAGGGTGGGCAGTCGTTGGGAGTGTGAGCACGTTATTTGTGCTGGCGGAGATGGCGATCCGCTGCGCGTGAACCTGTAGGAGCGTGCCTGCGCGCGATGAAGCTACTGGTAATGCCCCGTCGCGCGCAGGCACGCTCCTACGATACGGCGGCGTCTCACCTCTATCCGGCTGCCTCGCGACGAGGCGATGAGGCGGCGTTAGCCAGCCAACTCCGCCGCCTCGACGCTGTGCTCGCCACGCGCCGGTGCCAGCGCGGCGCTCACCATGGCGGCGGCGATGCGTTCGGCCGGGTTGATGCGGAAGCGGCGTGGTAGCAGTGGGCCGAGCGCGCCCAGCACGAGGCTGCCGATGTGTTCGCCGGTGCGCCGCTGCTCGCGTTCGCCGCCGATCAGGCCCGGGCGCACGAAGGTGAGCGAGGGGAAGCCGACCGCGCGCAGGTCGCGTTCCAGTTCGCCCTTGACGCGGTTGTAGAAGATGCGCGAGTGCGCGTCGGCACCGGCCGCCGAATTCAGCACGAACACCGAGGTGCCCTGCGCGCAGGCGGCGCGTGCCAGCGCCATCGGGTAGTCGTGATCGATGCGGTAGAACGCCTCGCGCGAGCCGGCCTGTTTCATCGTGCTGCCCAGGGCGCAGATGGCCGCTTCCATGCGCGGCGCGGTCCAGTGGTCCAGGCGCTCGAAATCGATCACCTGGTTGCGCAGCTTGGGATGGATCTGCGACAGCGGCCGGCGCGTGATCGCCACCACGCCGGTACAGCGCGCGTCGGCCAGCAGCTGTTGCAAAACATGTCCGCCGACCAGACCGGTGGCCCCTGCCAGCAGCACGTCCATCAGACCGCCCCTGCCATCAGCGTGCGCCCTCGGAGACGATGCGTGCGCTGCTGGCGATGCGATCGCGCTCCACTGCCAGCAAGGTCAACGAGTGCGCCGGCGCCTTCCATTCGCTGCCGCCGGCCACCACGCGGCCGCCATGGCGTGCGGTGTCGACCAGCACGCGCCAATGTTCGTCGTGCATCGCCGGCAGCGTGAACGACACGCTGGTGGAGGCCGCATTGATCAGCATTAGCAAGGTCACGTTGGAGGCGATCTCGCGCAAGCCGGTGGTCGGCGAGCGGCCATCCAGGCGCAGCATCAGCGCGCGCGCTTCCGGGTCGTGCCAGCCGGCTTCGTCCATCTCGTGGCCGTCCGGTGCCAGCCAGGTGAGATCCTTCAGGCCCAGCGCTTCGTCGAACTTGCCATCGAAGAAGCGGGCGCGATGCAGCAGCGGGTAACGCTGGCGGATGCGGATCAACCGCCGCACGAACGCAGCCTGATCGGCGGCGGCGGCCTTGGTTGCGGCAGTCCAGTCGATCCAGGTCAGTTCGTTGTCCTGGCAATACGCGTTGTTGTTGCCGTTCTGGCTGTGGCCGAACTCGTCACCGGCCAGCAGCATCGGCGTGCCCTGCGACAGCAACAACGTGGCCAGCAGGTTGCGCATCTGTTGGCGGCGCAGCTGCTTGATGCCCGGGTCGTTGGTGTCGCCTTCGACGCCGTAATTGGCCGAGATATTGTGGTCGCTGCCGTCCCTGCCCTCTTCCCCGTTGGCGAAGTTGTGCTTGCCTTCGTAGCTGACCAGATCGCGCAGGGTGAAGCCGTCATGCGCGGTGACGAAGTTGACCGACGCAGTGGGGCGGCGGCCGCTATGGTTGAACAGGTCGGCCGAGCCGGTCAGGCGCGTGGCAAGTTCGGCCAGCTGACCACCGTCGCCACGCCAGAACGCGCGCACGTTGTCGCGGAACTTGTCGTTCCATTCCACCCAGCCCGGCGGAAAGTTGCCGACCTGGTAACCGCCCGGGCCGATATCCCACGGCTCGGCGATCAGCTTGGTCTGGCTCAGTACCGGATCCTGGCGCACCGCATCGAGAAAGCTGCCCGACGGATCGAAGCCATAGCGCTCGCGGCCGAGGATGCTGGCCAAGTCGAAGCGGAAGCCGTCGACATGCATTTCCTGCACCCAGTAGCGCAGCGAGTCCATCACCATGCGCAACGCGCCGACGTTGGTCAGGTCGAAGGTGTTACCGGTGCCGGTGTCGTTGATGTAGAAGCGGCGATCGTCGGCCAGGCGGTAGTAGCTGGCGTTGTCGATGCCCTTGAACGACAGCGTCGGCCCCAGCTCGTTGCCTTCGGCAGTGTGGTTGTAGACCACGTCCAGCAGCACTTCCAGCCCCGCATGATGCAGGCGCGCCACCATCTGCTTGAACTCGGCCACGGTGCGCGTGGACATGTAGCGCGCCTGCGGCGCGAAGAAGCCCAGCGTGTTGTAGCCCCAGTAATTGCGCAGGCCTTTTTCCAGCAGGTATTGGTCGTCGACGAAGGCGTGAACCGGGAGCAGCTCCACCGCGGTGACGCCGAGCGAGCTGATATGGTCGATCAGCTCGTCGGTCTTCAGGGCCGAGAAGGTGCCGCGATTTTCCGGCGGCACTGCCGGATGCAGCATGCTCAGCCCGCGCACGTGCGCTTCGTAGATCACCGTGCGGTTCCACGGCGTTTGCGGCGGGCGATCCTGGCCCCAGGTGAAGGCCGGGTCGATCACCGCGGATTTGGGCATGAACGCGGCACTGTCGCGACGGTCGAAACTCAGATCCTTGTCGCGGTGGCCGATGGTGTAGCCGAACAGATGCGGCGCCCATTTGAGCTCGCCGACGATCTGCTTGGCATACGGGTCCAGCAGCAGCTTGTTGTGGTTGAAGCGGTGCCCGGCCTCGGGCGCATAAGGTCCATGCACGCGGTAGCCGTACAGCTGGCCGGGGCGTGCGTCGGGCAGATAGCCGTGCCAGACCTCGTCGGTGTATTCGGGCAGCGCCAGGCGCTCCTGCTCGCGGCCACGCTCGTCGAACAGGCACAGTTCCACCCGGGTGGCGTTGCGCGAGTACAGCGCGAAGTTGACCCCAAGGCCATCCCAGGTGGCGCCGAGCGGATTGGGACGGCCTTCGCGAATGCGCGAGCGCTGAGTGAACTTGCGGGTGGCCATCGGTAACTCCTGAGAACGGTGAACTCAAAACGCTGAGCGAATGCGGGTGCCTGTGTGCCTGGGCACGCTCACCCTGGCACGGCACAGCCTGCAGGGTGAACCATGCAAGGTGACGGATGCACCGTTACTGGCGTGCAGTCACCGGCGGGCCAGCCTGTTCGGCGGCGCGCTCTTCGGCATCCACCAGCCGCTCGGCCATGGCCCAATGCCGATCTGCGTGGCCGTCCGGGCGGCCTTCGGCCTCCCAGATCTCCTGTGCCAACTGGCGAAGCCGCGCTTGCCGTTCCGTGTCGTTCATTGCTTACGTTCTCTTAGAGGGTCAACAACACTGCCACTGGCGCACGTGCAAACAGCGTGGATATCGCCACGCGGCCGCCTTGCGGCTGCAGCGTGCTGCCATCGAGCACATTACGATACGTGGCGTGCGGCAATGCCAACGACGCCTGACCCCAGTTGGCCGGCGGCACCAGCAGCGGCAGGTCGCCATCGCCCTGGTTGCCGGCACCCAGCCGCGTCACTGCCACCACCAGCGACTGGCCGCGGTACTGGCGGCGGAACGCCAGCACCTGCGCATCGCCGCTGACCGCCACGGTCAAGGGCTGATAATCGCCCTTCGCAAACAGCGACGGATGATCGGCACGCAGCTGCAACAGCAGTGCGGTGAGACGTGCCTTGACCGCGCCATCGCGCCAGCTGCGCAGCAGCGTGTTCCAGTCGCGCGCCTGCGCCAGCCACTGCTGGCGCTGCGCGTAGTCGACCGGGCGGCGGTTGTCCGGGTCCACCAGCGACAGATCCCAGCCTTCGGTGCCCTGGTACAGGTCGGGCACGCCCGGCACGGTCAGGCGCAGCGTGGTCTGCACCAGCGCATTGCGCGCGCCAGCCGCGGCGATGTGG
The DNA here is from genome assembly GCF_056725185.1 of Xanthomonas sp. NCPPB 3218. Lineage (NCBI taxonomy): Bacteria > Pseudomonadati > Pseudomonadota > Gammaproteobacteria > Lysobacterales > Lysobacteraceae > Xanthomonas > Xanthomonas sp. NCPPB 3218. The sequence continues at coordinate 534,003 of NZ_CM161516.1, read as the reverse complement.
TTGCTGGCGCGCAGCAGCGCCCGCCGCAGCGGCAACCCGGCGCGGCTGCACAGCACCTGCTCCACGGTGGCCTGCACGGCCTGTTCGTAGGCCGGAGAGCCATCGGTCCAGCTGGTGTGCAGCTTGGCTTCGCGCACCGCCTTGAGCAGCCACTGCGCAATGCGCTCGGCGTATTCGGCCAGCGGCTCGGTCTGGTCGGCGCCCAGGCCGATCGGCCAGGCGGCCACCAGGGTCTGCCAGAGCATCTGCTGGTCGCCACCGGCCAAGGCCGGGGAGTCCAGCGTCTCGGTCAAGGCATCGAACTGGCTGCTCTGCTCGATCCACCAGCGCGGTTGCTCGGAGAGCACCGCCAGCCGCATGCGCAGGTCTTCGCCGCGCTTGTGGTCGTGCGTGGCGGTGGCCAGCAACGCACGCGGGAAGTGCTTGGCGCGTTCGAGATTCTGCGCGTGGAACTCGGCCGCGTCGTTGGCGAAGTGGGTCGGATGGCTGCCGACCTCGTTGCGCGACAGCAGCACGCCATGTCGATAGAACGCGGTGTCTTCCACCGACTTGGCATTGAGCGGTGCGGACAACTGCTCCACGCGACGACGCAGGATGCGCCGCAAGGCAACCTGCGCGCGATCGGCGCCGGCATCGTCGAGCAGCCAGCGCTCGATCGCGTCGACGGCCGCAACGATCGACTCCGGCATGCCCTCGCGCGCACGCGCGGCGGTGGCGCGCAGGCGCTCGGCTTCGCTGCCGGTCACGCCCTTGGCACCGGCGTAGGTGCGGTAAACCGGAAACCAGCGCAGCAACACGCACAGGCCGCGCGCCAGCATCTGCGGGCTGAACTCGCGCGTGGGCGGGTCCAGTCGCGCCAGTGCCGACAACGCACCCACGGCGCGATTGAATTCGGTCTGCAGCGGGCCGCGCAGGATCTCGTCGCGTGCGCTGCGCTCTTCCTGTGCGAAATCGCCACTGCGCCCGCTCACCTTTTGCCAGGCACGCGCCAATGGCTTGAAGCCGGCCGGGTCATGCAGCACGCCGCCGACCTGGTCCATGAAGTCGTAGCCGGTGGTGCCATCGCAGGGCCAGTCGGCCGGCAAGGCTTCGCCGGGCGCCAGGATCTTTTCCAGATACAACCCCAGCGTGCCGGGCTTGAGGCCACGCGTGCGGCCGGCCGCATCCAGCCGGCTGCGCAGCTTGCGCACATAGCCGGTGGGGTCGGTGAGCCCGTCCACATGGTCGATGCGCAAGCCATCCAGGTGACCTTCGGCCACCAGCCGCAGCGGCAGCGCATGCACCGCGTCGAACACCGCCGGCAGCTCCACGCGCAATGCCACCAACGAGGTGATATCGAAGAAACGACGGTAGTTGAGCATGTCGTTGCCCACGCGCCACCAGTTCAGGCGGTACGGCTGGCGCTCGATCAGCTTGTGCAGACGGCCATCGCCACGCTTGGCGCCGTCGTTGTAGTCGCGCAGCCATTGCGCGCGGGCGGTCTTTTCCGGCACCTCCAGCGTCTGCGGACGGATCGGGTAACGCTGGTCGTAATGCGCCAGTGCCGCGCTGCCGTCGTCCTCCACCACCAGCGTGATCAGGCCTTCGGCCAGTGCGGTGGCATACGGGCGGTCCAGCACCGCCAGCCACAACTTGCCGTCGCGCCCGGGGGCGCGCCAGTCGATGTCGAACCAGTCGGCATGCTTGGCGCTGCGGCCATTGCGCAGCACATCCCACCACCATGCGTTGTCCGCATGCGTGGCCATGTGGTTGGGCACGATGTCGGCGATCAGGCCCATGCCATGCTCGCGCGCGGCCTGCGACAGGGCGATGAGCGCCTCTTCGCCGCCGAGTTCGGGATTGACCACGGTCGGGTCGATATTGTCGTAGCCGTGCGTCGAGCCCGGCACCGCAGTGCCGATCGGCGACAGGTACAGATGGCTGATGCCGAGGCCGGCGTAATACGGCACCTGCGCGAGCGCATCGTGCAGGGTGAAGCCGACATGCAGCTGCAGGCGGGCGGTGGCGCGAAGTTCGATCATGGATGCGGTTCCGAAACGGCCGCGACGCGACGCGCCTCGGCAAAGCCCTGCAGCGCCGTACTCAGGCGCGCATGCGGCAAGGGATCGGGCAGGCGTCGACGCCAGTTGGGATGGACCTCGACGGTGCCCGGCAGATTGGGTTGTTCTTCCAGCGCCAGCGCGTCTTCCACCGGCAGCAAGGCCAGGGGCGAGACGCTGGTGGCGGTGAAGCGCAGCGCGCCCAGCAGCGGGTCGTCCGCCGCGGTCAGGCCGGCGTGTTCGACCGCCGCATCCAGGCGTGCCAGATCCTTGCTGCGCGCGGTGGCGTCATCGCTGGCCTGCGCGGGCTGGATCAGCTCCAGCTTGCGTCGCCAGTCGATATCGCGGCCTTCGCGCCAGCCGGTCAGGGTGGGCAGATCGTGCGTGGTGGTGGTGGCCACCGCATCCGGCCGCCACAGCGCCGGCGAGACGAAGGCGCCATCGTCGTCGCGGGTGAACATCAGCACATCGATGCCCATGACCCCGCGCCGCGACAGTTCCTCGCGGATGCCCGGTGGCACCACGCCGAGGTCCTCGCCAATCACGATCGCCCGGTGCCGCCACGATTCCAGCGCGAGCAGGTTGAGCAGATCGTGCAGCGGATAGGCCAGATACGCGCCTTCGTTGGAGCTGGCACCTTCCGGCACCACCCACAGCCGCAACAACCCCAGAATATGGTCGATGCGGATGCCGCCGCGGTCGCGCAGCACTGCGCGCAGCAACGCGATATACGGTGCATAGCCGCTACGCCGCAATGCGGTGGGCGAATACGCACCGATGCCCCAGTGCTGGCCGTCGGCATTGAAGGCATCCGGCGGCGCGCCCAGCACCAGGCCGCGCAGCACGGTGTCGGCGGCCGCCGCGGCTTCGGCGCCATTGGGATCGAAGCCCACGGCCAGATCGGCGATCAAACCGATCTTCATGCCGCGCTCGTGCGCCTCGCGTTGCGCATCGGACCAGCTGCGTGCCGCCAGCCATTGCGTGAACACGTGCAACTGCGGATCGCCGTCGCCGAAATCCTGCGCGGCAAACCGTGCAAAGCCCTCCAGCGCCTCACCGCCCTCGCTGCGGAAGGCAGCCAGATCGGGATGATCGGCGGGCACGCGGGTGTAGAGATGGCGCAGCAGCTGCCACTTGGCCTGCGCCGAGGCCGGCCAGTCGATCAGGGCGCTGTGGTGCAGCGTATCGAAGCGCTCGCGCAGGCCGGGCACCTCGTTGATCGCCTCCAGTGCGAGCTCGCCCAAAATGCGCACCGGTGCGGCATGCAGGGGATCGAGAAAACGCCGGTCGCTGGGCGAATACGGGCTGTAGCCGCCGGTGACCGGGCGCGCGGCATGCACCGGGCTCAGGGCCAGGGCATCGGCGCCGGCCAGTGCGGCATGCCGCACCCATTCCACCGTGCCCGATGCGTCGCCGATGCCGGCGTCGTCGATGCTGCGTGCCGAATACACCTGCAGCGCCATGCCCCAGGCACGCGGTGCCGGCAGGCCACAGGCATCGGCCACGCTGAAGCAGCGTTGCGGGGCGACCGCAACCTGCTGGGTCAGGCTGCCGATCTGCAGCGTCCAGTAGCCGAAACGCTGCGGCGCACGCACCTGCCCCTGCGCATCGGCATGCGCCGGCTCGCTGGCGCCGCTGTCGTCCAGCCAGCGGCCGCTGGCATTGGCGGCGACCGACACCGGCAGCAGCCCGGCCACCTGCACGGTCAGCAGCGGCGCCGGCTCGGTGGCGTGCGCCTTGCAGCGACGCAGGCTGTCTGCGCGCTGCGCAGCGGTGCCGGCAGGCAGTTCCAGCGCGGTGAGCACCGCATGCAGCGATTGGTCGGACACCTGCCGCGGCTGGTCGCTGGCATCCACCCAGTCCACCATCACCCCGGCCGCGCCGGCCAGCGCATGTAGATCGCTCCTGCTCAGATCACGGGTACTCATGCGCGCGCCTCGTGCCAGGCGATGAAGCCATCGACCGGCAACTGCTGCGCGTCGGCGGCGACGTTTTCGACATGCGCCACGCGGCCGCGCAGCGGCGGCATCGGCACCGCCGAGGCACCGACGTTGAAGGCGATATGCCACAGCCCGTCGGGCAGTTCCCAGCTGGCGGTCACTGCGCCATCGGCCAGCACGCTGGCGCCCACCGCGCGCGCCTGTGCAAGCCCCGGTACCAGCCACTGGCGACGCACGCCCAGCAGCGCCTTGAACCAGGCTGTCCACTGCACGCCTTCGCCCTGCGCGGCGTCTTCGATCGGCGAACGCGAGGCGGCGAAGGTGTCGTGGCTGTTTGGATCGGGAATGGTGGCGCGCTGCGCTTCGTCGGCGAATGCGGCGAAGTGCGCAAACTCGCGACGGCGCCCTTCGCGCACTGCATCGTCCAGCGGCGGGCCGAAGTCGGTGAAGAACAGGAACGGCTGCGTGGCGCCCCACGGCTCGCCCATGAAGAACAACGGAATCATCGGCGTCAGCGTGGTCAGCGCCAGCGCAGCACGCAGGCGTTGCGGCGACACCAGCACGCTCAGCCGCTCGCCGCGCGCACGGTTGCCGATCTGGTCGTGGTTCTGCGCAAAGACCACGAACTTGTGCGGCGGCAGCGCCCCACTGGGCTCGCCACGCACATGCCCGCGCGGGTCCGGCTCGCCCTGGTAGGCGAAACCTTCGCCCAGCACGCGCGCCAGGTGTTCGGTGGGCTTGTCGGCGAATGCGGCGTAATAGCCTTCCTCTTCGCCGGTCAGCAGCACATGCAGGGCGTTGTGGAAATCGTCGTCCCACTGCGCGGTGTAGCCGCGTTGCAGCTGCGACGCCTGGTTGGCCTCGTTTTCCAGCACCAGATGCACATGGCGGCCGGACGGCAGGCTGGCCTGCACGGTCTGCCGCAAGGTATCCAGGAAGGCGTTCGGGGTGATCGCATGCACCGCATCCAGGCGCAGGCCGTCGAAGCCGTATTCGTGCAGCCACATCAGCGCATTGTCGAGAAAGTAACGCTGCACCTGCGGCTTGCGGAAATCGATCGCCGCGCCCCACGGGGTGGGCTTGTCCTCGTTGAAGAACGGGGCGGCATAGCTGTGCAGGTAATTGCCGTCCGGGCCGAAGTGGTTATAGACCACGTCCAGCAACACCATCAGGCCGTGTCCGTGCGCGGCGTCGATCAGCGCCTTCAATTGGTCCGGCGTGCCATAGGCTTCCACCGGCGCGTACGGCAGCACGCCGTCGTAGCCCCAGTTGTGCGCGCCCGGAAATGCGCTCAGCGGCATCAGCTCGATCGCGGTGATGCCCATCGCCGCCAGCTGCGGCAGTTGCGCCTGCACCCCGGCATAGCCGCCACAGGTGCCGACATGCAGTTCGTAGATCACCGCCTCGTCCCACGGCCGTCCCTGCCACTGGGTGTTCTGCCAGGCGTAGCCATCGCTGCGCTGCACGGCGCTGGGGCCGTGCACGCCCTCGGGCTGCCAGCGCGAGGCCGGATCCGGCACCGGTTCGCCGCCATCGACGCTGTAGCGATAGCGCGCATCCGCCGCGCATTCGATCACCGCGCTGAAGAAGCCATCCTGCGCGGCCTGCAACGCGACGCGCGCGCCGTCGTCGAAGACCACTTCCACGCTTTTGGCGTCCGGTGCCCAGAGCGCGAAGCGCACCTGTCCCTCACCCGCTGGCCATGCACCCCATGCCGGCGTGGTGTCGTTGCGCTCGTTCATTCTTATTTCTCCGCTTGCAGATAGATCGTGGCCAGCGGCGGTAGGGTCAGGCGCAGGCGTTGTGCGTGCCCGTGCATGCCCATCGGCTCGGTCGCCAGGCGACCGCTGTTGCCGAGGTTGCTGCCACCGTAATGGGCACTGTCGGTGTTGAGGATTTCGCGCCAGCCGCCGGCACGCGGCACGCCAACGCGATAGTCGTGGTGCGGTTGCGGGGTGAGGTTGCTCACCGCCAGCAACGGTGCGCCGCCATCGGGATCGTGGCGGATGAACGCCAGTACGCTGTTGCGCGCATCGTCGGCCACGCTCCAGTCGAAACCGTCGGCACGATGCGTGCCGCGGTACAAAGCCGGCACCCGTCGCAATGCGGCATTGAGATCGCCGACCAGTTGCTGCACGCCGCGATGCGGCGCGCCATCGAGCAGATGCCAGTCCAGCGATTGATCGTGATTCCAGTCGTTCCACTGGCCGAACTCGGCGCCCATGAACAGCAGCTTGTCGCCAGGATGCGCCCACATCAACGCCAGGTAGGCGCGCAGGTTGGCAAAGCGCCGCCAGTCGTCGCCGGGCATCTGCCCGAGCAGGCCGCCACTGCCGTGCACCACTTCGTCGTGCGAGAGCGGCAGCACGAAACGTTCGGAGAATGCGTACACCAGGCCGAAGGTGAGCTGGCTATGATGCTGCGCGCGCTCGGCCGGATCGCGCTGCATGTAGCTCAGCGTGTCGTGCATCCAGCCCATGTTCCATTTGTGGGTGAAGCCCAGTCCGCCCTCGCTGGTCGGCGCGGTCACGCCCGGCCAGGCAGTGGACTCTTCAGCGATGCTCAGCACACCGGGAAAGCGCGTGGCAATCTCGCTGTTGAGCTGGCGCAGGAAGGCGACCGCTTCCAGATTCTCGCGGCCGCCATGCGCGTTGGGCACCCACTCGCCTTCGGCACGGCCATAGTCGCGATACAGCATCGAGGCCACTGCATCCACGCGCAGGCCGTCGAGGTGGTAGTGATCGATCCACTCCAGCGCGCTGCCCAGCAGATAGGCGGTCACTTCGGGCCGGCCGTAGTTGTAGATCAGCGTGTTCCAGTCGCGATGCATGCCTTCGCGCGGGTCGGCATGCTCGTACACCGCGGCGCCGTCGAACTGCGCCAGGCCGTGTGCATCATCGGGAAAGTGCGCGCTGACCCAGTCCAGGATCACGCCGATGCCGGCGCGATGACAGGCATCGACGAACTGGGCAAAGCCATCCGGGCTGCCGTGGCGCGCGGTCGGTGCGTACAGCCCCAAAGGTTGATAGCCCCAGGAGCCGCCGAACGGATGTTCGGTGATCGGCAGCAACTCGATATGGGTGAAGCCGAGCTGCTGCACATAGGGGATCAGTTGTGCGGCCAGCCCTGGCCAGTCCAGCGGCTGGTTGTGCCCATCGCGCCGCCAGGACGCGGCATGCACCTCATAGATCGACAGTGGCGCCGGCGCGGCACTGGCATCGCGCGCGGCCATCCAGGCGGCGTCGGTCCAGGCAAACGCTGCCGCGCCCGGCACCACCGAGGCGGTGGCCGGCGGCAATTCGCTCTGGCGCGCCACCGGGTCGGCCTTGAGCAATACGCGGCCATCGGCAGCGGTGATGGCGTACTTGTAACGTGTGCCGGCTTCCACGCGCGGCAGGAACAGCTCCCAGAACCCGCCGATGCGCGGGCGCATCGGGTGCCGGCGCACATCCCAGCCATTGAAATCGCCTACCACCGCCACGCGTTGCGCATGCGGCGCCCACACCGCAAAGCGCACCCCGGGCACGTCGTCGCAGTGCAGGTGTTGGGCACCCAGGGCACGGCGCAACGCCTGGCCATCGCCGGCAGCGATCTGCAGCAGGGTTGATTCGTCCAGCGTGGCGGCAAAGGCGTAGGGGTCTTCGATCTCCTGTACCACATCCGGCCACACGATGCGCAGCCGATACGGGCCTTCGACCGCCAGCGTGCCCTCGAACACGCCATCGACCGGGCCGGCCTGCATGCGCGCCAGCAACTTGCCGCGTGGATCGATCAGGCCCATCGCCTCGGCACCGGGCGCCAGCACGCGCACCAGCCGGCGGCCGTCCGCCTGGGAATGCGGGCCCAATACCGCGAATGCATCGGCAGGCAGGCCATCGGCCAGCGCCTGCACGCTCTGCACCAGATCCGACATCCCATCCATGGTCACCGCCGTCGCTTCCGTCTCCTGCCCCTGCACGCCCAGCCGTTCGCTCATGACACCGTCGCAAGCGCGGGAGCGGTTGCGGCGGTGCGTTCGTACAGCGAGAGGTATTTCTTGCCCGCCACATCCCAACCACTGGGACGCAGCATCGCCGCGCGGCGCATCGCCGACAGCAGGCTGGGCAGGCGGAAGGTGCGGAATGCGCGCTCCAGGCAGCGGCGCAACGCTTCCACGCTGGCGTGCTGGAACAAAAAGCCGGTGACGCCGTCATCCACCGTGTCGATCAGGCCACCGGTGGCGTGCGCGATCGGCAGGCAGCCAAAACGCTGCGCATACATCTGGCTCAAGCCGCACGGCTCGAAGCGCGATGGCATCAGCAGGAAGTCGGCACCGGCGAACATGCGCCGCGCCAAGCCTTCCTCGAAACCGATGAAGGCACCGACCTGGCCCGGATAGCGCCGGGTCAGCTCGGCGACCTGTTGCTCGATCTCCGGCTCGCCACCGCCGATCACCGCGATCTGGCCGCCGGCCGCCACGATCTGCGGGGCGACCTCGCAGATCAGGTCCAGGCCCTTTTGATGCACCAGCCGCGACACCACCGCAAACAGCGGGCCGGTGCTCTCGCGCAGCCCGAAGGCCTTGCGCACCTGCGCGGCGTTGGCCTGACGGCCCTGCCACTGATTGACGCTGAAGTGCGTGTCCAGATATTCGTCGGTACGCGGGTCCCAGCTGGCGTCGATGCCGTTGACGATGCCGGTCAGCGCGCCCTTGGCGGCGCGGCCGGCCAGCAGGCGGTCCAGGCCACAGCCCTGCGCCGGGCCGGTGATCTGCTGGGCATAGCTGACACTGACCGTGTTGACGTGGTCGGCATGCACGATGCCGCCGCGCAGGAACGACATCTGCCCGTAGAACTCCAGCTCGGCCACACGCTCGGCCGGGATGCCCAGCGCGGCGGCCATCGAATACGGCACCAGGCCCTGGTAGGCCAGGTTATGGATGGTCAACAGGCACGGCGTGGTGCCGCCGGACCAGCGCACATAGGCGGCCGCCAGCGCGCACGGCCAGTCGTTGAGGTGCAGCAGGCGCGGCTTCCAGCCCAGTCCGGCATGGCCGGCGGCGATCTGCGCAGCGGCATGCGACAAGGTGGCAAAGCGGATCGCGTTGTCTTCGAATTCCGAGCCGCTGGTGCTCACATAGGGCGAGCCGTCACGTTCGAACAATTCCTTGGACAGCAGGATGTAGATCGGCAGCCCGTCCGATTGCACGATGCGGCCGATGTCGCAGGCCGGCAGTGCGGCATGCGCCAGCACCCGGCCGACGATCTCCACCTTGCCCGCCCGCGCCAGCACCGCCCGGTAGCCGGGGATCAGCACACGGACGTCGTAGCGATGGCGCAGCGCGCGTGGCAGCGCCGCGGCCACATCGCCCAGACCGCCCGCCTTGATGAAGTCCGCCATCTCCGACACCACGAACAAGGCGCCGCGGGTATCGGCCGGCGACACCGGCAGGCGCTCGTGATGGCGAATGAAGCGGCCACGCGCATCACGCGGTCGCCCGCTCTTCTTCAGAGTCGGGAGCATCGTGCTGCGCTCTAAGCGTGCGGTAGTAGCGTGAAGCGGCATCATGGCAACCATCTAAACGTCCGTCGTAAAGTGGGTGGAGACGGAAAAACAGCGAAGCGACAACCATCATCTGCCGATTCAGCCAGACGACCTGCTACGAATGAGGAGCGGGGCCAACGCGCGTACTCCACGTTGTCCTTGGGACGAATCTACACCCCGGGCAAATAAAATATGCGTGAATACGTGCTGACTTTTCTGCGACATCTACATTCCCTTGCGCATGGTTGCGTAGCTCTAAAGGCATAAGCGGCGCATTGCAGTGCGATGACATCCCTGCCGTGGTGCGCGGTTGTTGAAACGCACCGAAAGCGGGCAACGACGGCGGCGCCCGCCATCACCCGCATGACTTGTTCAGCCGCGCATGCAGGACCGCTGTCGTCTACTGCCTGGCATCGGGGCTGCCTGCCGGAACTGCGCAGACCTGCCCAGACCGCTTAAGCGCGACGCCCGCGCGCCGATAACCCGCAATGGCACCACGACTTTCCGAGACCCCGGCGCATGGCAGACCAGCCTGAACTCCCAAGCCGCCCACGTGGCGGGCTGCGCCGCCTGTTGCCCTGGGGCGGCGCGGACAGCGCGCGCCCGGCCGCCGCCCTGCCCAGCGTGATCGGCGGCGGGCACGGCCTGGCCGCGCATCAGCTGGTGCCGGCCAAGAACAAGTCCGGCGCGCACGACCCGGCGGCCGCCACCGCCCTGTTGATGCGCCTGTTCTCGCATGCCGCGCATCCGGAGGCCTTGCTGCTGGCCTTCGCCGAAGGCATCACCAGCCTGCATGGCGAACTCGGCGACATGGGCGTGCGCCTGAGCGCAGCCTATGCGGCCGGCGACTGGCCCGGCTACGGCCGCACCCTGCGGCAACTGATCGACAAGTACATCCGCACCATCGATACCGGCGACTCGCTGGCCGAAGGGCGCACCGAAGCCGAACAACTGCGCGACCTGCTGCGGCACGCGCTGGGCAATGCCCTGGCCACGCTGCTGCAACGCAGCCCGGAACTGGCCGAGGAAGCGCAGACCCTGGCATCGGCACTGCGCCACTGGCGCCCCGGCCATGAGCTGATTACGCTGGAACAGCGCCTGCGCGAACTCAGTCATCAGATCGGCCTGCGTGCCGAAGATGCCAGCGAGCAGCAGAACCTGCTGCTCGGCCTGTTCGACCTGCTGTTGGAGAACGTCGGCGAACTGCTCGACGATCGCAGCTGGCTGCAGGGCCAGATCTCGGTGGTGCGGCAGTTGATCTCCGGGCCGCTGGATGTCAGCTCGATCGAACAGGCACGCGGCACCTTGCGCGAGGTCATCTACAAGCAGGGCCTGCTCAAGCAAGGCATTGCCGACTCCAAGACCGCGATGCGCGAGATGATGGTGTCCTTCGTCGATCGGCTCGACGGCATGGCCACCAGCACCGGCGAGTACCACGATCGCGTTGCCGGCTATTCGCAGGCGATCGGCGACGCTCGCAGCATTCCCGACCTCAACCGGCTGTTGCAGGACGTGCTACAGGACACTGCCGGGGTGCAGGCGCAGGCACTGGCCGCACGCGACGAGCTGCTGGCCGCACGCCGCCAGGTCGAGGACGCCGAGCAGCGCATCGCCTCGCTCGAACAGGAACTCAAGGACGTGGCCGGGCTGGTGCGCGAAGACCAGCTGACCGGCGCGCTGAACCGCCGTGGCTTCGAGGAACTGTTCCAGCGTGAGGCCGCACGCACCCAGCGCGGCGGGCAACCCTTGTGCGTGGCGATGCTGGATCTGGACGACTTCCGCCGCCTCAACGAGACCCACGGCCACGCCGGTGGCGACGCCGCGCTGCGCCACACCGTGGACGTGGCCAAGTCGGTGCTGCGCACCACCGACGCCATCGCCCGCTTCGGCGGCGAGGAGTTCGTGCTGCTGTTGCCGGACTCCACCATCTTCGAAGCCAGCGCGGCAGTGATCCGCCTGCAGCGCGCACTGGCCCAGCGCTCGTTGCTGCACGAGGACGTGCGCGTGTTCGTCAGCTTCAGCGGCGGCGTGGCACTGCGCCATCTCGACGAGGCCCAGGACGATGTGATCCGCCGTGCCGACCGCGCCATGTACGACGCCAAGGCAGCCGGCAAGAATCGGGTGATCAGCGCCGACTAGCCGCGAACGCGGCCTGCCGCATCGACCGGTCGGACCGGATCACCGACGCACGACGCAGAGGCGCCGCCGGTCTTTCGGTTGCCGCCGGGCCCCACTACGACCAACCGCTTCCGTGCGGCGACCAGGGGCTCCCCTGGCCCGCCGCGGGACGGCGTCAGTGCGCCGCCGGCTTCCCGCGCAGCTTCTGGAACAGCATCACCGCGCCCAGCACGATCGCACCGGCAATCACGCCGACCAGCATGTTGCCCAGTGCATCGACCAACCAGCCCATGCCGCCGGCCGACTTGGCCAGGTCCTGAACCAGGTGATGCAGTGCCGGGATGTTGTGCACCAGGATGCCGCCGCCGACCAGGAACATCGCCAGCGTGCCGGCCACCGACAGGAACTTCATCAGCCACGGCGCAGCCACCAGGATGCCGCGGCCCAGCGCCGCCAACGCCGCGCCCTTCTTGCTCAGGTACAGGCCCAGGTCGTCCAGCTTGACGATGGCCGCGACCAGACCGTACACGCCGATGGTCATCGCCAGCGCGATCGCCACCAGCACCGCGACCTGCTGGCCGAACGACACCCCGGCCACCACGCCCAGCGACAGCACGATGATCTCCGCCGACAGGATGAAGTCGGTGCGGATCGCGCCCTTGACCTTGTCCTTTTCCAGCGCCACCACGTCCACGTTCTGGTCGGCCAGCGCGCGGGTGCGCTCGGCATGCCGCTGCGCTTCCTCGTCCTGGTTGTGCAGGAACTTGTGCGCCAGCTTCTCCACGCCCTCGAAGCACAGGTAGGCACCGCCGATCATCATCAGCGGCATTACCAGCGGCACGTTGTAGCCGCGCCCGCGCAGCCAGGCCTCCAGGGCGCTGATCGCCAGTGCCGCCGGCACCAGGATCACCTTGTTCATCAGCGAGCCCTTGGCCACCGCCCACACCACCGGCAACTCGCGGTCGGCGGTGACGCCGGTGACCTGCTGCGCATTGAGCGCCAGGTCGTCGCCCAGGACGCCGGCGGTCTTCTTGGCCGCGACCTTGGTCAGGATGGAAACGTCGTCCAGCAGCGTGGCGATGTCGTCGAGCAGGGTGAACAGGCTGGCACCGGCCATGCGGGGGTCCTTCGTGAGTGGCGGTGGATTCTCGCCGATCCTGCGCCCGTATGGGGTGATGGCAGGCGGTTGCACGCCGTTGCCGACCGTTGGTGCGCGATCCCGACGCCCGCCGACCGCATGATTCGGCCATGCCCGTCGGCCTCGCCGCACACGATCGCGCCGTAGCCGCTTGTCTGGATTCACCGCCCGACGACCCGCCGCTGGCCACACTCGCGCTCTTGCACGACCGCCGGAGATGGCCTTGAGTCCGAACGACCCGTACCGCACACCGGCCCAGGCCGCGATCCCCGCCGACACCGGCGTGGTGGGCGGCATGAGCCGTCGCACGCAGATCCTGCGCCTGTTGCTGCGGTATCGCGGGTCGGGCGTGTTTGCCGGCATGAACCTGGATCCGGCTGCGATCAACGAGTACGAAGTGCCCGCCGAAGGCACGCCCGACCAGTTCGTCTCCGACCTGGAAGCGCTCGGTCCCACCTTCGTCAAGCTCGGCCAGATGCTGTCCACGCGGCCGGACATCGTGCCGCCGGAGTTCGCCACGGCGCTGGAGCGCATGCAGGAGAACACCAGTTCGGTGCCGGTGGAGCGCATCCGCCAGATCATCGAAGAAGAACTCGGCGTGTCGGTCAACAAGGCGTTCTCGTTTTTCGATCCGGTGCCGCTGGGCTGCGCCTCGCTGGCGCAGGTGCACCGCGCCGCCCTGCGCGACGGCACCCCGGTGGCAGTCAAGGTGCAAAAGCCCGAAGTCGCCGCCCAGGTACGTTCGGATCTGGACGTGCTCAAGAGTTTTGCCACCGCCGCCGACCGCCTGACCGGCATCGGCCGGCGCGTACGCTTTGCAGACTGGCTGGGCGAATTCGGCAAGACCCTGCGCGCCGAGCTCAATTACGAGGACGAGGCCGAGACGCTGGTGCGCTTCGGCAAACATCTCAAGCCGTTTCCGCTGTTGTGGATTCCGCAACCGGTGTGGGACCTGAGCAGCCGCAAGGTGCTGACCATGCAGCTGGCCGAAGGCGTGCGCGTGGACAAGATCTCCGGCCTGCGCCGCACCGAGCAGCCGATGGACAAGCTGGCCGCAGAACTGGTCAAGGGCTACCTGGACCAGATGTTCGTGCATGGCGAGATCCACGCCGACCCGCATCCGGGCAACCTGCGCGTGCTGCAGGACGGGCGCCTGGCGATCTTCGACCTGGGCATGGTCGCGCACGTGCCGCCGCGCCTGCGCGAGCGCTTGCTCAAGCTGCTGTTCGCCGCCGTCGACGGCCGTGGCGAAGAGGTCGCCGAAGAGACCATCGCGCTGAGCACGCGCCTGGAGGATTACGACGAAGACCGCTACCAGCGCGAAACCGGGCAGATGATCGCCCGCTACGCCGCGCACGACACCACCTCCGAGGGCCGTGTGGTACTGGACCTGGTGCGCATCGCCACCGCCAACGGCCTGCGCACGCCGCCGGAGCTGAGCCTGCTCGGCAAGACCTTGTTGAACCTGGAAGGCGTGTGCCGCACGCTGTCGCCGCACCTGGACACGCGCCGCATCGTCGAGCGCCACCTGCAGCATGTGATGCGCGCGCGCCTGAAAAAATCCCTGTCGGCGGCCAATCTGGCCAGCGAGGCGATGGAACTGCAGCATCTGGTGCGCGAAGGACCGCGCCGCATGTCCGAGATCCTGTCGCTGGCGGCGGAAAACCGCCTGCAGATGCGCGTCACCGGGCTGGAAGAATCGCATCTGATGGAAAGCCTGCAGAAGATCGCCAACCGCGTGGCGGCCGGCATCGTGACTGCGGCGCTGATCATGGCCTCGGCGCAGATGATGCGTATCGAAACCGGCTTGAAGCTGTGGGGCTATCCGGCGATCGCAATGGTGCTGTTCCTGCTCGGCGTCGTGCTGGGCCTGGGCATCGTGCTCAGCGCGCTGCTGTTCGACCGCCGCGTGCGTGCACGCGAAGAACGCGGGCATCGATAGCGCCACACCCCCGCGTAGGAGCATACCCGGGCGCGACATGGCGTTACCCGGTGTCGCCTGCCAAGACCGCCGCGTCCACGCGAAGAACGCGGGCATCGATAGCGCCACACACATGCGTAGGAGCGCACCCGAGCGCGACGCGGCTTAACCGGCGTCGCATGCAAAGACCGCCGCGTCCAGCGATCAAAGTGGATCGGGCGATGTGGCGTTATCGAGACGTCGCCGATGTGCGAGAGCCGCGCCAGATGCGGAGTGTAGAAACCGTGGCTCCCTTGGCGAGCGCCACCGCGACCAGCTGATCGTCACCGCGCACGCTGTGCCGCGCTACGGCAAGCACGCAACTCCAACAAACATTTCAGTCAGCTTCAGCGCGGCATAGTCCGTCATCCGGGTGTCACATTGGGTGTGGCGCACAGGACATGGCGAGCAAGGCGTCCGGTACGCGCTCGCATCATTCCCCCACGGACGCTGCCGCATGCATTGGATGTTGTTGTTTTCGCTGTTGCTCCTGCTTTGGCTCTTGGTCGCCTCGCCACGTCTGGCGTGGCTGAAGGCCGGATTGTTGTCATTGCTGCTGCTGTTGCTCAGTGCCTGGGGCCTGGTGGATCGGCTCAGCGGCGACGGCATCAATGCTGCCACGCTGTATCACCTGCGCGCGGACATGGACGGTGCCGGCGTCAGCGATTTCTCCGGCTATATCGCCGTGTTTATCGGCATGGTGCTGCTGTCGCTCAGCCCGCTGGTGTTGCTCAGGGTGCGGCGTTTCCGTCGCCCGCGTGGAGGCAATGCGGTATTCGGCGGCTTCGTGGTGATGTTGCTGGTGAGCATCGCGGTCAGCCCCTTGTACCGCGACGGCAAGCGCCTGTACTACCAGCTGCGCCCGGTGGATTACGCCACCGTGGTACCGGAATACCTGGTGCCGCAGCAGCCCTTGCAGAAGCGCAAGAACATCGTGTGGATCTACGGCGAGAGCCTGGAACGCACCTACTTCGACGAAGACGTGTTTCCCGGCCTGATGCCAAACCTGCGCGCGCTAGCCAGCGAGGCGGTGGACGTGCGCAACCTCACCTCCACCGAAGGCAGCGGCTGGACCATCGCCGGCATGGTCGCCTCGATGTGCGGCGTGCCGCTGACCACCGCGCCCGGCGATGAAAACAGCATGGGCCGCATGGGCCTGTTCCTGCCCGAAGCGCGCTGCCTGGGCGACTATCTCAAGGATCAGGGCTACCGCAATCACTATGTCGGTGGCGCCGATGCCAGCTTTGCCGGCAAGGGCAGTTTCCTGTCCAGCCATGGCTTCGATGTGGTGCACGACGTCAGCTACTTCCGCGACAAAGGCGTGGCGCCGAACCACTTTTCCGCCTGGGGCGTGCACGACGATGTGCTGCTGGACGATGCCTGGGACAGCTTCCAGACGCTGTCGCGCGCCGGCCAGCCGTTCATGCTCACCACACTGACCATGGACACCCACCACCCTGCCGGCCATCTGCCGCTGGCGTGCAAGGGCCAGCACTACGACAGCGCGTTGGGCGACATCGGGCTGCTGCATGCGCTCAAGTGCAGCGACCGGCTGATCGGCGAGCTGGTCGCGCGCATTCGCAATAGCCGCTACGGCAAGAACACCATCATCGTGATCGCCTCCGATCACCTGGCGATGCCCAACGATCTCAGCGACGTCCTGGCCAAGCAGAAGCGCGAAAATCTGCTGCTGTTCCTGGGCAAGGACATCGCCCCGCAGCAAGTGGTCACACGCGCCGGCAGCACGCTGGATTCGGGCGCGACGCTGTTGCAGTTGCTGGAGCCGGGCATGCGCACGCTGGGCTTCGGCCGCTCGCTGCTGGCCAGCGATGCGCCCCCCAGCGCCAGCGTTGCGGCCAGCCGCGACAGCGGCAAGGACTACCCGCGCTATCTCGCTTACGCACGCACGCTGTGGACCGGGCGCAGCACCCGCATGCTGCGTATCAACGGCAATGGCGATGTGGTGGTGGGCGTGCAGCAGGTGCGCCCGCCGGTGCTGCTGGAATACGACGACGACACCAACCTCAAAACCGTCTATCTGGAAAACACCTCGCGCCAGTTCGACCGCACCCACACCGAGGGCACGCTGGCCTATGTGGATCGCTGCACGGCGTTCGAGGACGGCTCGGCCGATGGCGATTGGTGCGCTTTGGTGGTCGACCGCCACCAGAGCATGAAGCTATACCGCGACCCGGACCTGACCCGCGGCATCGCCGTGGATGCGCCGCTGGAGGCCAGCCAGCAAGGCCCGCGCCCACGCGTACGCCAGCCGATCATGCTCACCCAGGCCGCGCGCAAGACCGAAGCCGGTCGTTACATGCTGGAGCTGTACGCCAAGCGCCGGCCGACGCGTGCATTCTGGGTGGAGGCAGTCTCGTCGGAGCGCAAGGTGGTGCTGGCCCAGCAATGGGTGGTGCCCGATGCGGCCGGTCGCATCCGCATGCCGGTAGGCCTGGAACATGCGGTGGACGATCTGGAAATCCGCGCCTGGCTGGACTACACCGAAGACGTCAGCGTGGACGACCTGGCCCTGGTGAAGCAGACCCAGGTCGCGGATCGCTCCTGAGTCTGGCTGTCGCCCTGTATGAAGCAACGGCGAAGGCAAAGCTCAAGAGCAACGTCGAAGCGTGCAATTTGCGGCCTGACTGCGGGGTCCTTGCCCGCCCACCATCGCAGGACACGCCGCAAGTACGTCCTTGTAGGCTCTTACGCGGCATCCATGCCGCGTAAGGTCCCGCGACGGTGAGCAGGCAAGGACCTGTCGGGATGGTCGGTGTGCATGGCGCAGGCAGAGTAGGACCCGCGTTGTTCGATCAGTGTGCGTGCGACCAGGGCCCCTTCCCACGCGCTGCATCCACGCGTCGACTCAATCTTCCGATGCAGGCGTGCCATCGGCCGAATCGCGCGCCACCGCCGCACCTGCCCGGCTGAAGCGAATTTCCTGCGGCGATTGCAGCGCAATCCCCGCCGTTTCCATCCGCTGCAACAACGCGAAGAACAGCTCGCTGCGTACCCCGTACGAATCGCGCGGGCTGCGCACATAGGCGAACGAATTGAAGTTGACATGCCCGCCGGCCAGTGAATCGATGAACACCGAGGGAGCCGGATCGGCCAGCACCTTGGTGTGCTCGGCAAACAGCTCCAGCAGCATGTTGCGCACCTTTGCCACGTCGGTTTCCAACGGCACCGAGAACTGCAGTTGCACCCGCCCCATCGGGTTGGACAGGGTCATGTTGCGCACGCTCTTGGTGATCAATTCCGAGTTGGGCACGATCAGGGTGGAGCGGTCGCCGACCTGGATCTCGGTCGCACGCACGCTGATCTTGCGTACGTCGCCCTCCTGGTCGCCGATACGCACCCAATCGCCGATCTTCACCGGCCGCTCGGCCAGCAGGATCAGGCCCGACACGAAGTTCTGCGTGATCGCCTGCAGACCGAAACCGATACCCACTGACAGCGCGCTCAACACCAGCGCAAGCCGCTTCAGATCCAGGCCCAATGCAGTCAGGCCCCACACCACCACGATCAGCCAGCCCAGATAGCGCGCCACCGTACTGATGGAATTGCGCGCACCGTCATCGAGCTCGGTCTTGGGCAGATAGGTGT
Organism: Xanthomonas sp. NCPPB 3218; assembly: GCF_056725185.1. Lineage (NCBI taxonomy): Bacteria > Pseudomonadati > Pseudomonadota > Gammaproteobacteria > Lysobacterales > Lysobacteraceae > Xanthomonas > Xanthomonas sp. NCPPB 3218. The sequence continues at coordinate 515,679 of NZ_CM161516.1, read as the reverse complement.
TGAGCAACCACTGCTGCACCACGTGCACCAGCCCCATGCCGAGCAGGAACACGCACAGCGCCCTGAACACATCGCCCGGGGTGATCACCAGCTCCTTGCCGATGGTGATGCCGTGGGCGATGTTCTCCGCCCAGTCGGTCACCACGCTGATGTTGGCGCCATACGGCGTCAGCAGCACCGCGATGCCCAGCAGCACCAGCAGCACGCGAGTCGCCGCCGATATCAGCAGCCCGAGCTGCACCAGGCGTCCGCTGCCGATGCTGAGCGCATGCGACAAGGCCCGGCTGAAGCGGCCGTCGGGCTTGAACAGCCAGGTCATCAGATCGTCGGCAAAGACCACCAGCAGGCCGAGCAGGCTGCATACCAGGGTGATCCAGATGATCTGCCGCTCCACGAACAACGCCAGATTGAGATAGCCGAACAAGGCCGCGATCAGCGCAAAGATCACCGCCAGATGGCCCAGCAGGCGGATCAGCACGATGAAGCCGCCACCACGCGAGACCACCGGCGGCGGCGCATCGCTGTCCGGATCGGCCACACCGGCATTTGCCGCATGCGCACGCAAGGACAGGCTCAGCCCGGCCAACGCCGACAGGATCAACCCTGCATACAGCAACGCGGCCAGCGCATCGGTGGCGGTGGTCAGTGCGGGGCTGCTGCCGGCCACCTCGTTGATCTTCATCGCCATGCCGCTGAACCAGATCACCGCCGCGGTGGCCAGGCAATGCACGCGCAGGCGGTCGACAGTGGCATCGTCCAGCGGGAACAGGCGCCAGCTGGGCTGGTGCTTCATCAACAGGCTGGCACTGAGCGAACCGACGAAGGCAGCCACTACGCTGATGGCGACGAATCCGGTCAGCAACTGGTCCAGATCGTCGGGCAGCTCGCCGAGCGCACGGATGCCCTCGACCAGCACGAATGCCGCAATCCCCAGAGTCAGCGTGCCGACCAGCAGAAACCACAGTGCCAGGCCCGAGCGTCGCAGGCGTCCGCCGGGCGCACGCGAGGCCGCATAACGACGCCCCAGGTGACGCAGGAAGATGCGCAGCGGAAGCGCCAGCAGCAACGCGATGACGACAGCGGTCATCAGCCCGCCCACGCCGTTGCCTGCGATGCCGGCCTGCACCATCTGCACCGTCTTGTCGGACAAGGCCTGAAGGCGGGCACGATCGTCGGGCCACTGCTGCGCGATCTGTTTCCACAAGGTCGGCGACAACGGCGAGGCCACCCGCGTGGAGAGCTTCACGCTGAAGCGTTGCACCCGCTCGCGTTCGAGCCGGTCGGCCAGTTCCTTGGCATTGGAGACCAGCAGCGTGGCCCTGATGAACTCGGCATTGAGCTGATCGCGCTCCTTGGTCAGCGCCTTGCGCTGTTTTGCCAGGTCGGCCGGTTCGTTCGGCGCGGCGACACCGAGCCCCTCCAGTCGCCCGTTGAGCTCCTTGAGCGGTTGCTCCAGCGTGCGCACCAGATCCTGTGCCTGCCGCTGCGCGCCGGCGACATCGTCGGTGAGCTTGCCGAGCTGCTCGGTATCGGCCTTCTCCATGCCCGCGTCGGCCTGGGTCAGCACCTTCTGCATGTTGTCGAGCTGAGTCTGTGCGGTCTCTAGCAGCGTGTCGTCGTCCTGCGCCACGGCGGCGCCCACGCACACCATCCACAACGCGACCAGCAGCAGCACACGCTGCAACACGCCGCGACGGGCACCCAGGGCAACTCGGAATTCGGACACAGGCAGAGATCGGACAGGCGCAACCAGCGCGGTGCCGGCATCTTAATCCACTGCTTCCAGCCAGGCGGATCGACGCTGCCGTGCGGGTTCAGCCTGGCAGAGCTCGCCAGCAGCGGCTGTTACTGCGCGATCGCAGGTTCTTTCGCGATGCGGTGACAGCGCTGCCCGCCGCAGTAGATGCACCGTCCGGTCATCCCAACCTGAGCATGAACGCGGTGCAGCTTGTCACCTCGCGGCAACGGTGCGCTGTCGCAGAATCGAGTCACCGCTACGGCAGACGCAGCGGATGACCGCGAAGGAGATACTCTATGCAGATTCAGATCCAGACCGACAAGCACGTGCCGCATGACCCTTCAGTCGTGCAGCATGTCGAGAAGACCTGCTCCGCCCAGCTGGCGCATTTCGCCAACGACATCACCCGCGTCGAAGTGCATTTGCGCGATGAAAACGGCCAGCGCGGCGGCGCAGCGGATCGAACCTGCAGCATCGAGGCGCACGTCGCCGGCCTGCCGCCGATCGCGGCCACCAATAGCGCCGAAACCACCGCCTCGGCCGTCACCGGCGCCGCACGCAAGCTGCGCACCGCTATCGAACACGCACGTGGCAAGCAGCACGCCAAGGCCACCACACCGCCGCCGGAAGCACTCTGATCCGCGCCTGGACAGGGTGGCGCCAGGCGCCCCCTGCCAGCCGGTGCATCGTTGGCACCGCAGCGCAATGACGCATTGATACATCAGCCGGCACCAACCCCTGATCCAGAAACGCCATCGACCCGCTGCAGTGTCACTGCGGCGGGCCGATGGGTTTTGATCTGGTGCGCCCGGAGGGATTCGAACCCCCGACCAATGGCTTCGGAAGCCACTACTCTATCCGGCTGAGCTACGAGCGCCTGGCCGGGCATTATGCCAGAACCGCCGCCGCGCGCGTGACACCGGCGACAGGGAGTGCCGAACGGCCGGACACCGCTGCATTGCCGATGGAGCCCAGTCCGGAGCCAGCGCCGGCGCGGAGGTACCTGGCGCGAGTTCGCGCAGCCGCCCGGAAGATTGGACGATGCCTAGCTAGCTCATCACCCAGCGCATGACCGCAGCCGAGCCGCGCTGCTACCCTTTGCAGCATGAGCAAGCATGGTGTTGAACAGCTGCCGACAGCGCCCGCGCTGACCTGGCCGCAGCGACTGGGGCAGTATTGGACGTTGGTCCGCGGCGATCGTCCGATCGGCAGCCTGCTGTTGCTGTGGCCGACCTGGTGGGCGTTGTGGCTGGCCGCCGGTGGCCTGCCGCCGCTGTGGACACTGTTCGTGTTCACCGCCGGGGTCTGGCTGACCCGCTCGGCCGGCTGCGTGATCAACGACTATGCCGACCGCTGGCTGGACCCGCACGTGGAGCGCACCAAGTCGCGCCCGCTGGCCACCGGGGCGGTGTCCGGGCGCGAGGCGCTGTGGGTGTTCGTGGTGCTGATGCTGGTGGCATTCGCGCTGGTGCTCACGCTCAACTGGCTGACCGTGGCCCTGAGCGTGCCGGGCGTGTTCCTGGCCGCCAGCTATCCCTATCTCAAGCGCCACACCCACCTGCCCCAGGTCTATCTGGGCATGGCCTTCGGCTGGGGCATCCCGATGGCCTTCGCCGCAGTGCAGGGCAGCGTGCCATTGCTGGGCTGGCTGCTGTACGCGGCCAACATCCTCTGGGCCACGGCCTACGACACCTGGTATGCGATGGTCGACCGCGAGGACGACATCCGCATGGGCAGCAAGTCCACCGCCATCCTGTTCGGCAGGTTCGACCTGATCGCGCAGTGCCTGCTGTATGCATCGATGTTTGCGGCACTGGCGCTGGTCGGCCTGCGCGCCAGTCTCGGCATCGCGTACTGGGCCGGACTGGGCGTGGCCGCACTGCTGGTGGCCTACGAGTTCCGCCTCGCCCGCCACCGCGAACGCGGCCCGTGCTTCCGCGCCTTCCTGCACAACAACTGGGTAGGCCTGGCGATCTTCGTCGGCATCGCCGCGGCGCTGGCAATGCGCTGACACGCACACAGGTCAATCGCCTCACCCCCAACCCCTCTCCCCGGGGGAGAGGGGTTGGGGGTGGGGGTGAGGGTACGGACGAAGCCCCCATGCTGCAGCTCGCAACCCGCAGCCCACCAAGCCTCACGGCACCCGCGCGCATACCCACGCATCCACCCGCTGCACACCGGCCCGCTGCAAGGCCTGCGCCGCCGCATGCAGCGTCGCACCGGTGGTCATCACGTCATCCACCAGGGCCACATGCGCGGGCAAGGCGCCACGCGCGACAAAGGCCTGGCGCAGATTGCGCTGACGCTCGGCTGCATCCAGCTCCGATTGCGGCGCGGTCGCGCGGACCCGGTGCAGCAATGGCAGGCAGGGCAGCCGCAGCGCGCGGCCGAGCGGTCTGGCCAGCTCCAGCGCCTGATCGTAACCACGCTGGCGCAAGCGCTGCCGGTGCAGACTCACCGGCACCAGCGCCTGCGGACGCGGCAGGCCTACGCAACGCCAGACCATCAACTCGCTGAGCAAGCGCCCGGCAGCCAGATCCTGGTGGAACTTGAAACGCCGCAGCAAGCCATCCACCGGCCAGCGATAGGTGAAACACGCATGCACGCGCTGCAGCGGTGGCGGGTGCTGCAGGCATTGCCCGCACAGCAGCGCGCCATCGCAGGCGTATAGCTGCGTTGCGCAACACAGGCAGGCGTGCCCGTGATCCGGCAACGCGGCGCGACACGACGGGCACAGATCACAATCGGCGCTGCCGGGTTCCGCGCACACCAGGCACCGGCTCGGCAGCAGCAACCGCAACACTCGGCGCGGCCACCTGTAAACCGAGTTGACCTCTTCGAAGTTGACAGCCTCTTCCATGCTCACCAGACTGCCTGGCTTCCAAGCCGCTGACTGTCAGGAAACCCCGATGTCTGTTGTCGTACGCCATGACTGGGATCGCAAAGAGCTGCAGGCGCTGTTCGATCTGCCGTTTCCGGAGCTGCTGCACCGCGCCGCCAGCGTGCATCGCGCCCATTTCGATCCGGCGCAGGTGCAGGTGTCCACGCTGCTGTCGGTCAAGACCGGCGGCTGCCCGGAAGACTGCGCGTACTGCCCGCAGGCGCAGCGCTACGACACCGGCGTGACCGCGCAGAAGCTGATGGAGACCGAAGAGGTCGTCGCCAAGGCACGCCAGGCCAAGGCCGCCGGCGCCTCGCGCTTCTGCATGGGCGCGGCCTGGCGCTCGCCCAAGGAGCGCGACATCCCCAAGGTCGCGGCGATGATCCGCGAGGTCAAGGCGATGGGCCTGGAAACCTGCGCCACGCTCGGCATGCTCGACGCCGGCCAGGCACGCGCGCTCAAGGACGCCGGGCTGGACTACTACAACCACAATCTGGACACCGCGCCGGATTACTACGACTCGATCATCCATACCCGCCAGTATCAGGACCGCCTGAACACGCTGGAGCACGTGCGCGATGTCGGCCTGAAGACCTGCTGCGGCGGTATCGTCGGCATGGGCGAAACCCGCGAGCACCGCATCGGCCTGCTGCTGGCGCTGGCCACGCTGCCGGCGCATCCGGATTCGGTCCCGATCAACCAGCTGGTCCAGGTCGCCGGCACCCCGCTGCACGGCACCCAGCAACTGGACCCGTTCGAGTTCGTGCGCATGATCGCGGTCGCCCGCATCACGATGCCGCGTTCGATGGTGCGCCTGTCCGCCGGCCGCGAGGCGATGAGCGACGAACTGCAGGCGCTGTGCTTCCTGGCCGGTGCCAACTCGATCTTCTACGGCGAAAAACTGCTGACCACCGGCAACCCGGACACCGAACGCGACCAGGCTCTGTTCCAGCGCCTGGGCCTGCGCCCGATGCAGATCACCGTCGACGCCGCCGACCACGACCACCCCGGCACCGTGCATGCGGAGATCACCCGCAGCACGGCCTGCGAGCACGCCGCCTAACCGCGAATCGAACGTCCGGCACCGGTCGTCGGTGCCGGCTGGGCGCGCCGGGCGCGGCAGGCTACGCTAACGCCCCCTTCTGCCGTTGAACGCCCCCATGGCCCGCCCCGATCTGCACGAACGGATTTCGTCGCTGCGCACCTTGCGTGTGGCCCAGGAACGGGTGCGGGTGCGGCGGCTGGTGGGCCGTCGCGATGGCGTGCGGCTGGAAGTCGATGGCCGCTGGCTGACCGGTTTCTGCTCCAACGACTATCTGGGCCTGTCGCAGCAGTTCGAAGTGGTCGCCGCGTTGCAGGACGCCGCCGCGCGCGATGGTGCCGGCGCCACCGCCTCGCACCTGATCTGCGGCCACCACACCGCGCACGAAACGCTGGAGCGCGAGATCGCCGAGTGGCTCGGCTATCCGTCGGCGCTGCTGTTCGGCAGCGGCTTCATCGCCAACCTGGCGGTGCAGCAGGCCTTGCTCAGCGAGGACGACGATGTCTGCGTGCAGGACCGGCTCAACCACGCCAGCCTGCTCGATGCCACACGCCTGGCCGGCTGCCGGTTGCGCCGTTATCCGCACCTGGATGTGGAAGGCGCGATGCGTCAGCTCAAGGGCTCGCCCGAGGGCGCGGCGATGCTGGCCAGCGATGGCGTCTTCAGCATGGATGGCGATGTCGCGCCGCTGCGTGCGTTGAGCCTGGTGGCGCGCATGCAGCAGGCGCTGTTCTACGTCGACGACGCACATGGCGTGGGCGTGCTCGGCCCGCAGGGGCGCGGTTGCGTTGCCGATGCCGGACTGGGCGTGGCCGAAGTGCCGCTGCAGCTGGTGACCCTGGGCAAGGCGCTCGGCGGCTATGGCGCGGTGGTGGTCGGCGATGCAGCGCTGGTGCGCCATCTGGCCGAAACCGCGCGCCCCTACATCTACACCACCGCGTTGCCACCGGCGCAGGTCGCTGCGACGTTGGCAGCCGTGCGGCTGGCGCGTCGCGACGATTGGCGGCGCGCCAAGCTGGTCGAGTCGATTGGCAGTTTCCGCGATGGGGCACGCCGGCATGGCTTCGAGCTGATGGCCTCGGATACGCCGATCCAGCCCCTGCTGTGCGGCGAAGAAGCCACGGTGATGGCGATGTCCGCCGCGCTGGAACAGGCCGGCTTCCTGGTCGGCGCGATCCGCCCGCCCACCGTGCCCGAAGGCAAGGCGCGTCTGCGTGTGACCCTGTCCGCGCTGCATACGCCGCAGCAGGTGCAGGCCTTGATCGAGGCCATCGTGCAGGCGCGCGATGTGGTCAGCCGGCAACCGCTGCGTGCGTCTGCCTGAGGGCGACGATTAAGACGGTTGTGCAATAGCCGCGCGACGGCGGCCGGTGCTCGACGTGGCAGTGTCCGCGTCGCTGATGTTGCCGGATCGCTGCTGTCGGTGCGGTCCTGCGTGTCCGCAACCGGCTTGGCGTGCCGCGCAGATCGGCTCCACGCGCAGCGCAGGCTGATGCAAGACACCTTGCGCCCCATGCGCCGGTCAGCGCCATCAGCGACAATCCCCGCATGCATATCGATGTCATCGGCCACGGGCCTGCGCTGGTTCTTCTGCACGGTTGGGCGTTGCACGGCGGCGTGTTCGCGCCATTGGTGGAACGCCTGGCCGCGCAGCATCAACTGCATCTGGTGGATCTGCCCGGGCACGGTTTCAGCCGTGGCGACAGCACGCCGCTGGCGCTGCCGGACGTGGTCGCCGGCATCGCCGCCGCCACGCCGCCGGCGGTGTGGGTCGGCTGGTCGTTGGGCGGGCTGTTCGCGCTGCATGCCGCGGCCACCCAGCCCAAGGTACGCGGGCTGGCGATGATCGCGGCCACGCCGCGTTTCGTGCGTGGCAACGATTGGTCCGACGCCGTCGAGCGCGAGGTGTTCGTGCAATTCGGCCAGGACCTGGCGCGCGACTACCGCGGCACGCTGGAGCGATTTCTGGCGCTGGATACGCTGGGCTCGGCGCATGCCCGCAGCGAGTTGCGCAGCCTGCGCGAGACGCTGGTGGCGCGTGGCGAACCGGCCGCCGAAGCACTGCAGCAAGGCCTGCAGCTGCTGGAACGCAGCGACCTGCGCCGCGCGCTGCCGCAACTCGCGCGCCCCAGCCTGTGGATCGCGGGCCAGCGCGACCGGCTGGTGCCGGCGGCCGGCATGCAGGCCGCCGCCGCGCTGACGCCGCACGCGCAGGCCCTGACCATTGCCGGTGGCGGGCACGCACCGTTTCTTGGCCATGCCGATCAGGTCGCCGAGGCGCTGCAACGCTTCGTTGCGTCCGTGCCGTGAGCGGATCGCCGATCATGCGGCATCGCTGATCGAGGACACACGCATGGATCTGGGAATCGCCGGGCGCTGGGCACTGGTCTGCGCCGCCAGCAAGGGCCTGGGCTTGGGTTGCGCACGCGCACTGGCCAGCGAAGGCGTCAACGTGGTGATCGTCGCGCGCGGCCGCGCTGCCCTGGAGCAGTCCGCCGAGGCATTGCGCGCACTGCCGGGCGCCGGCGAAGTGCGTAGCGTGGTGGCCGATATCGCCACCCCGCAAGGACGCAGCGATGCGCTCGCCGCCTGCCCGCAGCTGGATATCCTCATCAACAATGCCGGTGGCCCGCCGCCCGGCGATTTTCGCCAGTGGGAACGCGACGACTGGCTGCGCGCACTGGACGCCAACATGCTGGCGCCGATCGAACTGATCCGCGCCAGCGTCGATGCGATGCGCGCGCGGCGCTTCGGCCGCATCGTCAACATCACCTCCAGTGCGGTGAAGGCGCCGATCGACATCCTGGGCCTGTCCAATGGCGCGCGCGCCGGCCTCACCGGCTTCGTCGCCGGGCTGGCGCGCAGCACGGTGGTCGACAACGTCACCATCAACAATCTGCTGCCCGGCCAGTTCGCCACCGACCGCCTGCGCGGCAACTTCGCGGCGATCGCGCAACAGCAAGGCAGCAGCGCCGAAGACGTCGCCGAGCGCAAACGTGCGGGCATTCCGGCCGCACGCTTCGGCGAGCCGGACGAATTCGGCGCGGCCTGCGCGTTCCTGTGCAGCGCGCAGGCCGGCTACATCACCGGGCAAAACCTGCTGATCGACGGCGGTAGCTATCCCGGCACGTTCTAGAGCGCCTCGGCCACGCGGCGAGTCGTGGCGACCGCCGCGGGCATCCGGTGGGTGTTTGGTCAGGCCCCGTTGAACCCCGTGCCGCTCGCAGCGCAGCCACCGGCAGACCGAACGTCTGCAGCCTCGCCAGGCCGATACCAGGCCACCCATCGATTCCCTCCGCCCCGGCCACAGGCGACAATAGCGCCGCTCATGAACAGTACTTTCGACCCCCGCCACGTCCGGCGCGCCTTTGAGCGTGCCGCCAGCAGCTATGCCGCCGCCGCCGCGCTACAGCGCGAAGCCGAAGCGCGCCTGCTCGAATCGCTCGACTACCTGGGCGACCAGGTGCCCAAGGTGGTGCTGGATGTCGGCGCCGGCCCCGGCCATGCCAGCGGCGCGATCAAGAAGCGCTGGCCCAAGGCGCAGGTGATCGCGCTGGACCAGGCCATGCCGATGCTGCGCCAGGCGCGCAAGGCGGCGGGCTGGTGGAAGCCGTTCGCGCAGGTCTGCGCCGATGCACGCGCCTTGCCGGTGGCCGACGGCAGCGTGGACGTGATCTTCAGCAACCTGTGCCTGCAGTGGGTGGAAGACCTGCCCGCGGTATTCGCCGGTTTCCGCCGCGCGCTGCGGCCGGGCGGCTTGTTGCTGTGCTCCACCTTCGGCCCGGAGACGCTGATCGAGTTGCGCGAGGCTTTCGCCCAGGCCGACCCGGCCCCGCATGTCAGCCGCTTTCCGCCGATCGCCCAGTTCGGCGATGCCTTGCTGATGTCCGGCTTCCGCGACCCGGTGCTGGACCGCGACCTGTTCACGCTGACCTACAGCGACCTGCCCGCGCTGATGCGCGAGCTACGCGCGATGGGCGCCACCAACGCACTCAGCAATCGCCGCGCCACTCTGACCGGACGCGGCCGCTTTGCCGCCGCCAGCGCCGCCTATGAGCCCTTGCGGCGGCCGGACGGCACCCTGCCCAGCTCCTGGGAAGTGATCTATGCCCACGCCTGGGCACCGGCGCCGGGCGCGCCCATCCGCGAGCAGGGACACGATGTCGCCAGCGTCCCGGTGGCCTCGATCCCGATCCGCCGCCGCATCGACTAGCGGTGGTGCAGATCGCCGGCAGCAACGCAGCCGTTGCCGGCGAGACACACAGTTTTGCGACGGCACCAATGCGGACCTGTCAGGCTCGGTCGCGACACCCGGTAGAATTCAGCAGTCAACGGCCGCATGTTCCTGTTGCGGCTTGCCTTTTCGACGCCTGAACCGGCGTGGCTAGCAAAACGCAGCACGCAGCCGTCAGGTGGCTGCAGACGGTGCGCAGAAATCTGCATGTACGCGTGGTACATGCCGGTTCCGGGTACCGGCAGCGCCCCCGCCCGGCTGCTGCACTGACGTTTTGATAGCCGCTCTTAGGTTTGCGGCCCCCGTCCCCCAATCGGCCTTCCCAATGTTGAAGTGGCTCATCATCGCGCTGTTCATCGCATCGGCGCTGTACATCCATTACCGCGGTCGCGTGCGGCACCGGCTCAGCCGGCAGCTGCTGGACCATTCCACCTTCATGGCGCCGATCAACACGCTGATGTATCTGTGTTCGCGCGTGCCGACCACGCCGTTCATCGATCCCGGCAAGGAATTTCCGGAGCTGGCGCCGCTGCGCGCCAACTGGCCGCTGATCCGCGATGAAGCGGTGGCGCTGCAGCAGATGCAGAAGATCCGCGCCGCCGACGGCTACACCGACATCGGCTTCAACTCGTTCTTCCGCCGTGGCTGGAAGCGCTTCTATCTGAAGTGGTACGGCACCGCCCACCCGTCGGCGTCCGAACTGTGCCCGCAGACCACCGCGTTGCTGAAGTCCATCCCCACAGTCAAGGCCGCGATGTTCGCCGAGTTGCCGCCGGGCAGCGAACTGCGCCCGCACCGCGACCCGTTCGCCGGGTCCATGCGCCTGCACCTGGGGCTGGCCACGCCCAACGACGACCGCTGCTTCATCGATGTCGACGGGCAGCGCCATAGCTGGCGCGACGGCGAGTGGACGATGTTCGACGAGACCTACATCCACTACGCGCGCAACGACACCGACCAGGACCGCATCATCCTGTTCTGCGACATCGAGCGCCCGATGCGCTGGCGCTGGGCCGCGGCGGTGAACCGCTTCGTCGGCCGCAGCCTGCTCTCGGCCGGTGCCTCGCCCAATCAGGAAGGTGACAAGACCGGCGGCATCAACCGCGTGTTCCGCTATTTCTATGCCGCGCGCCTGAAGGCCAAGGCGTTGAAGGAACGCAACAACCCGCTGTACCAGACGCTCAAGTGGGGCATCTTCATCCTGGTGGTGGTCGGGATCGTGTTGCTGTAACCCCCACCCACGTAGGAGCGCACCTGGGCGCGACCAGGCATCGCCGGTAACGCCCCATCGTGCGCAAGCGCGCTCCTACATAGGCACAGCTCCGGCCGCAACACCGCACCAATCACGTAGGAGCGCACCCGGGCGCGACCGGCATCGCCGGTAACGCCCTATCGCGCGCAAGCGCGCTCCTACATAGGCACAGCTCCGGCCGCAACACCGCACCAATCACGTAGGAGCGCACCCGGGCGCGACCGGCATTGCCGGTAACGCCTTATCGCGCCCGGGTGCGCTCCTACCGTGCCGGTCGATGCGCTCAGCGCGACACCTGCGCGATCCATTCCTGCAGGTTGTAGTAGTTGGTGACGCGGGTGATCTTGCCGTCGCGCACATCGAAAAACGCACCGCCCGGCAGCACATAGGTCTGCCCGTTGGCTTCCGGCAGGCCTTCGTCGGTGGTGTGGTAGACCCCGTGCACCACGTACTCGGCACCGACCCGGGTGCCATCCTCGTTGGCGGTGATCACGATGTCGCGCAGCTGCTCGCGGTAGCTGTCGTTCATGCGCTGCAGGAAGGCGGCAAATTCCGCCCGGCCGATCTCGCGCGGCCCCTGGTTGAGGTCGTGCGCGACGTCCTCGGCCAGGAACGCCAGCATGGCGTCCCAATCGCCGCGGTTGAATGCCGCGTAATAGGCCTGGACCAGGCCGGTGGCGTGTTGCCGATTGCGCTCGCTCATGCTCGAACCTGCCGCTGGGAAAGCCGCATCATAGAGCGCGTTTTGCGCTTCAACACGCCTGCCCTGCGGCATACCCGGCGTCAGGCGCCCTGCACCACCAGATCGCGATGGAAGTAATAGACCTCCTGCAGCAGGAAGCGCCAGCTGGTGTGGAAGCTGCGAAAGCGCGTGCTGGGCGTGGAAGAGGCCAGCGCGTCCACCCCCAGCTCATCGCTCAGCCGCAGCGCGCGCGCCATGTGCAACGGGTCGCTGACGATGATCGCCCGGTGCATGCCGTGCCGGTCCATCAGCGCGCGTGCCTGCTGCAGATTCTGCCGGGTGGTGCGCGAGACCGTCTCGATCACGATCGCCTCCGGTGGTACGCCGTGGCGTAGCGCGTAGCGCCGCGCCACCTGCGACTCGGCAAAGCGCGCGCCATTGCCAAAGCCGCCGGTGAACAGCAGCCGCGGCGCGTAGCCCTGCGCGTACAGGTCCAGCGCATGCCGGATGCGCTCTTCGAACACTGGCGAAGGGCGCGCGTCGTAGGCAGCCGCGCCCAGCACGATGATCACGTCGGCCGGCGCGGCCTGGTCGCGATCGCCGACCCAGACGATCCAGCCGGCCACGCCCACCAGCCAGATCAGCGTCAGCATGCACAGGCGCCAGCACCAGCCCCACAGACCGATCCCACGCGACCGCCTGCTCACGCCGCGGCCCACGGCAGCGCATCCAGATCGACATTGCCGCCGGACAGGATCAGCCCGACCCGCCGCCCGGCAAAGCGCGCCGGGTCGGCCAGCACCGCTGCCAGCGCAATCGCCGAGGACGGCTCCACCACCTGTTTGAGCACCTGCCAGATCAGCCGCATCGCCTGCACCACCGCCGCATCGTCCACGGTGATCACCTGCGCGCCGGCGGCCTGCAACACTGCGAAATTTGGCGCCCCCAGGGTGCCGCGCAGGCCGTCGCAGAGCGTGTCGGGCACGAAGTCGACCAGGCGCTCGCCGGCCGCCAGCGAGCGCGCGGTATCGGCCGCCCCGCTCGGCTCGGCCAGCACCAGCGCACAGCCCGGCGCCGATTGCAGCGCCAGCGCAGTGCCGGCGGCCAGCCCACCGCCGCCGACCGGTGCCACCAGCACATCCAGCCCGCCGCTCTGCAGCAGCAGCTCCAGCGCGGCGGTGCCCTGCCCGGCGATCACCGCCGGGTCGGTATACGGATGCACCAGCGTCGCGCCGCTGCCGGCCTGGACGTCGGCACACATCTGCTCGCGCGCCGCGATGGTGGGCGCGCAACGCCACAGCGTGGCGCCATGACGGGAGATATTGGCCAACTTGGCGGCCACCGCGCCTTCGGGCACCACCACGTGGCAGCCGATCCCGCGCGTGCGCGCGGCGAGCGCGAGTGCGGCGCCGTGATTGCCGGACGAATGGGTGACCACCCCGCGCGCGGCCAGCTCCTCCGGCAACGACCACACCGCGTTGCAGGCGCCACGGAACTTGAAGGCGCCGCTGCGCTGCAGGTGTTCGGCCTTGAAGAACAGCTGCGCACCGCAGAGGGCGTCCAGGCTGTGCGAGGTCAGCAGCGGTGTCGGCGCGCACTGCGGCGCGATGCGCGCAGCAGCTTGCAGGACGTCGGAATGGGCAAGCGGGACCGTCTCGATCATGCCTGCAAGATTAACGTATCGTCCCCGCCTTCACGGCTGCACGCGCGGCACCCGCGCATGCTGGATCAATGCAGAAGCACCACATTGCGGCACAGTTAAGGACCGATTCAATGCATCGGTTCGAAAGTGACACCATGGTTGCAGGAGGGCACCATCCATGAAATTCCGTCTGATCTTCGCCGCCGGGCTATTGGCCCTGGGCGGCTGCGCAACCTACGACTACACCGGTGCGGGGTCGGGCGGCTATTACCGCGGCGCGCCCGCGGTGCAGTACCGCTACCCGCCGGGCTACTCGCCATATTTCTACGGCAACCCCTACGGTTACCCTTACGGCGCCGGTTCGATCGGGCTGTACGACTACCCGGCGTATCCGGTCTACCGCGGTGGCTATTACTACCGCCAAAACGATCGCCGCCCGCAGTACCGGCCGCCACGTCCGCACGGCTCGTTCAACAATGGGCCCCGTCCCAACGGCCCGCGCCCGCAACAGCCCAATCGCCCACCGGCGACTGGCGCTCCGCCGTCGCGGCCGCCTCGCATCGGTGCGCCGCCGCGGGTGATCCGCGAGATTCAACGGCAGACCGCGCCGCGCAACACACGTGAGCAGATTCCCTGAGTTGCTGACTGCGACGTGGCCCACAAATGGCGATGTTGGGGGCTTGCGTTCAGCCGGCACTTGGTCGCAAGCTAGGCGCTCTGTGTGACCCGCCACGTCATGTTTTGACCCGGCCGGGCGCACTGACCGACTTATGTCGATGTCCGACAGGGAAATCTGGATCCCCCCTGTTCCGGCCCTGTCGGATATCGGCGCCTCCAACGCATAAAGCCCCGGCATGCCGGGGCTTTATGTTTTTGTCGTGCGGTCCGCTCTGGCGCGCCTGGGCACCCCGTTCGAGCAGCCAGGGCTGCGGCGGGCGGTGGAGCGCGAAAAAAATAAGGGTCGGCAGTCCCCCGACTACCGACCCTTACGCTACCCCATCGCACGCGTGGCTGGCCCCTGTTCCAATTCCAGCCTTGCGCCCATGTCGCAATGCCACGACGGGTGCACTAGGGATATCCGCACGGAACATGCCAACTTGAGAGCCAGTGTTCGATAATGTGACCTACATCACATTTTTATCCGTCGAGTGACCTTACTCGCCCTTCAGCCGATACTTTCGCGGCCGCCAACCTCCTTCTGCTCCTGGTCCACGCCCATGTCCGACTCCTTCTATCGCTACGACGTCATCGTGATCGGCGGCGGCCATGCCGGCACCGAGGCGGCGCTGGCCTCCGCGCGCGCCGGTGCGCGCACCTTGCTGCTGACCCACAACATCGAGACGGTGGGCGCGATGAGCTGCAACCCGGCCATCGGCGGGATCGGCAAGGGCCATCTGGTCAAGGAAATCGACGCGCTGGGCGGGGCGATGGCACGCGCGGCGGATCAGGCCGGCATCCAGTGGCGCACGCTCAATGCCTCCAAGGGGCCGGCGGTGCGCGCCACCCGCTGCCAGGCCGACCGCAACCTCTACCGCAACGCCATCCGCCGTATCGTCGAGGCGCAGCCAAACCTGACCGTGTTCCAGGCGGCGGTGGACGATCTGATCATCCACAACGGCGCCGCCGAAGCCGACAGCGTGCGCGGCGTGATCACCCAGACCGGGCTGCGCTTCGAAGCGCCCTCGGTGGTGCTGACCGCCGGCACCTTCCTGGCCGGCAAGATCCACGTCGGCGAGACCCAGTACGCGGCCGGACGCATGGGCGACCCGCCGGCCACCACGCTGGCCGCGCGTCTGCGCGAGCGGCCGTTCGCGATCGACCGGCTCAAGACCGGCACCCCGCCGCGCATCGACGGGCGTACGCTCGACTACAGCGTCATGCAGGAACAGCCGGGCGACGACCCGCTGCCGGTGATGTCGTTCATGGGCCAACTCGGCGATCACCCGCGCCAGGTCAGCTGCTGGATCACCCAGACCACCGAGCAGACCCACGACATCATCCGCAGTGCGCTGCATCGCTCGCCGCTGTATTCCGGGCAGATCGAGGGCATCGGCCCGCGTTACTGCCCGTCGATCGAAGACAAGGTGGTGCGCTTTGCCGAGAAGACCAGCCACCAGATCTTCGTCGAGCCCGAAGGCCTGGAAGTGGCCGAGATCTACCCCAACGGCATCTCCACCTCGCTGCCGTTCGACGTGCAGCTGGCATTGGTGCGCTCGATCCACGGGTTTGCGCAGGCGCATATCACCCGCCCCGGCTATGCGATCGAATACGACTTCTTCGACCCGCGCGGGCTCAAGGCCTCGCTGGAAACCAAGGCGGTGGGCGGGCTGTTCTTCGCCGGGCAGATCAATGGCACCACCGGGTACGAGGAGGCCGCCGCACAGGGTCTGCTGGCCGGGCTCAATGCCGCGCGCCATGTGCAGGGATTGCCGGCGTGGTCGCCGCGCCGCGACGAGGCCTACCTGGGCGTGCTGGTGGACGATCTGATCACCCACGGCACCACCGAGCCGTATCGCATGTTCACCAGCCGCGCCGAATACCGCCTGCAACTGCGCGAGGACAACGCCGATGCGCGCCTGACCGGCGTCGGCCGCGCGATGGGCCTGGTCGACGATGCGCGCTGGGCGCGCTTCTCCGCCAAGCAGGAGGCGGTGCAGCGCGAAAGCGCGCGCCTGTCGGTGCTGTGGGCGACCCCGGGCAATGCGCTGGGCCGCGAAGTGGCCCAGACCCTGGGCGTGGCGGTGAGCCGCGAAACCAACGTGCTGGACCTGATCAAGCGTCCCGAACTCAATTACGCCGCGCTGATGCGCGTGCCGACGCTGGGGCCGGGCGTGGATGATGCGCAGGTGGCCGAGCAGGTGGAGATCAGCGTCAAATACGCCGGTTACCTGGACCGCCAGCGCGACGACATCGCACGCCAGCAGCGCCACGAAACCACGCCGATTCCGGATGGATTCGATTATGCCGGCGTGCGCGGGCTGTCGATCGAGGTGCAGCAGAAACTCGAGCGCGTGCGCCCGCAAAGCATCGGCCAGGCGCAACGCATTGCCGGCATGACGCCGGCGGCGATCTCGTTGCTGCTGGTGCATCTGGAACGGGCGCGCCGCAGCCAGGTGGCGTAAGCACTCGCCGGTGCGTGGGCAGCTGCATGGCGGCTGCCTGTTCGGACGCATGCGTTTACACGCGGCACACGCGTGAATGTTTGTCAGCGGATGTCATGGCGCGACGGCATGTCGCCGCAAGCGAAGCAACACGCCGGTATCGCAGCGGCGGTGCCGAAAAGCGCGATGGAGGTCGCGAACGAGTTGGTATGCTCCGGCACCACCGACGACTTCCTGACGATGAACAGACTGCGCGCGCTGCTGACGGCCAGCTACCGGATCGCCTGCCCCGCCCTGCTGCTGATGCTGGGCGGCACCTCGCAAGCGGCCGCGCAGACCGAGGAAGACGGGCGTTACTGGCTGAGCGTGTATGCCCAGGGCAAGCTGCCGGTCGAAAACCTGTACTGGAGCATGGACGTGCATCCACGCTGGCGCGAAGAGGGCGAACAGTTCGACCAGTTGATCCTGCGCCCTGCGGTGTTTTACCGGTTCACTCCCAAGGCCAGTGTCTGGATGGGCTACGACACCATCATCAGCCACCCGGCCGGGCAGTCCTCCAACCGCGAAAATCGCTGGTGGGGGCAGTTTCAATATCAGTTCGATCCGATTGCCAATATCACCATCACCAGTCGCACCCGCCTGGAGCAGCGTCACCGCGAAGGTTTCAGCGACGAAGGGTATCGGGTGCGCCAGATGATCAGGGCGGTCCGGCCCAGTGCATTGTCTGCGCAACTGTCGTGGGTGGCCTTCAACGAACTGTTCGTCAATCTCGACCACACCGAGTGGGGCGCCCGACGCGGTCTGGACCAGAACCGCGTCTTCGTTGGCATCAACTGGAAGTTCAACGACGTTGCCAATGTCGACGTCGGCTATCTGAATCAGTTCGTCAACACCAGCACCGTGGACCGCGAAAACCACGTGCTGATGACCACGTTCCGCTTCAACTTCTGAGCCTGCTGGCGGCCCGCAAGACTTGCGTACCTGCAAGCCTGCATCGTCGTCTTTCCCTCGCGCGTTGATCCACATGCGGGCATGGCTGCCGCGCTGCGGCAGCGCGCGCATGGCACGCCTGCCGCAGGCCCTTATGCGGCCCTGCGCTCGACGGCGGGCAGCAAGCGCTGGCGCAGCAACAGCGCTGCCATCTCCAGCGTTTCGCCGGCGGCGCGCAGGACGCCGCCCATATTGATGAAGCCGTGGATCATGCCGGGAAAGCTGTGCAGGGTGACTTCCACACCGGCGGCGCGCAGGCGTTCGGCATAGCTGCGGCCTTCGTCGTAGAGCATGTCGCGCTCGCCCACGATGACCAGTGCGGGCGCAACGCCGGCCACCTCCGGCACCAGCATCGGCGAGACGCGCCAGTCCTGCGCAATGGCGGGGTCGGGCAACAGATGGCGATTGAAGAAGCGCACCGCCTCTGTGGTCAGCGGCGGCAGGCCGGCGTTATGCGATCGCGACGGGTATTGGCCGTTGTCCTCGCGCGCATCGGTGAGCGGATACACCAGCACCTGGCAGCGCAACGCGATCCCGGCATCGCGCGCAGCCAGCGCCGCGACTGCGGCCATGGCCCCGCCGATGCTGTCGCCGGCCACGGCCAGGCGCTGCACATCGGCGCCGACCGCATCGGGCTGGGCAACCAGCCAGTGCAGGGTCGCAATCACGTCCTCCACGCCGGCCGGCGCGGGATGTTCCGGCGCCAGGCGATAGTCGACCGCCAGCAGCTGGCAGCCGGCGCGCGCCGCCAGTTGCCGGCAGACGTCGTCGTGGGAGTCGAGGTCGCCCACCACGCCGCCGCCGCCGTGCACGAACAGGCAGGTCGGGGCCGGACCGGCAGACAGCCCGGACGGGCGATACAGACGCAGGCGCACCGGGCCGGCGGCGGTGCCGGCCTGCAGGTCGCGCACCTCGGCCATCTCCACACGCGAAAAGCCAAGCTCCGTGCCGAGTGCACGCATCATTGCGCGCGCGCCCTCGATCGGCAGGGTTTCCATCGGTGGTTGAGCGGCGTGTTGAAGCTGGGCGAACAGGCGCACGACATCGGGATCAAACGACATGGCGGACTCTCCAGGAGACGATGGCTGAGCCTGCCAGATACTTATGATCAATCACCATTCAACGCCATCAATTATTTCAATGGCGGTGCCGTAGATGCGCGGCAGTACCGCAAAAACCCCGTGCTGTCGATGCATGCGCCTGTCATGGCGACACCTGGCGAATAGTCGCGGCATCAGCATCCGTTGGTTTTTTGCTGCACTGCATCGTGGCTGCGCGCCTGCATCGGCGCGCACCTGCATGACAGTCATGAGCGATGCATGCCGGCATGCGCGCCAACTGTGTCGCTGCTGTGACGCCGCATCGCGCGCGAACGCAACAGCGGCCTAGTCGTCGTCCTCGGCAGCGGCCTCGCGGCCCTGCTGACGGATGAGGTTTTCCTGGCGTGCGTCCTCGATCGAGGCACGGATGGCACGCACGTCGGCGCGGCGGGTGTCGAACTTGAAGCGGCCGGTCAGCACGCTGTCCGGGCGCAGCTCGCCCTTTTCGAACAGCGCCCACATCTCTTCGCCGTAATGGGTGTCCAGCAACTCCGGGGCGAAGCGGCCGAGGCAATCGCGCAGGTTGTGCACATCGCGCAGCAGCATGTCGCGTGCGGCGTTGTTGCCGGCAGCACTGACCACCTGCGGGAAATCGATCAACACCGGGCCCTCGGGCGAGACCAGCACGTTGTATTCGGACAGGTCGCCGTGCACCAGGCCCAGCGACAGCATCTTGACCACATCGCCGATCAGGCTGGCGTGGAAGCTGCGCGCCTGCTCCGGCTCCAGGTCCACTTCGCCCAGCCGCGGTGCGCTGTGGCCGGCCTCGTCGGTGACCAGGTCCATCAGCAGCACGCCGTGGAAGTAGCCGCGCGGCTTAGGCACGTGCACGCTGGCGTCCATCAGTTGATAGAGCACCTCGGCTTCGGTGTTCTTCCATGCGGTCTCGGCTTCGCGCCGGCCGAACTTGGTGGCCTTGCCCATCGCGCGCGCCTGGCGGCTGCCACGCACCTTGCGGCCTTCCTGATACTGCACGCGCGCCTGGAAACTGCGTTGCGCCATGTCCTTGTAGACCTTGGCGCACAGGATGTCGGCGCCCGTACTGACCACATAGACGGATGCTTCCTTGCCGCTCTTCAGTGGTCGCAACACTTCGTCGATGATGCCGTCGTCGATCAGCGGTTGCAGGCCCTTGGGGGTTTTCATGGACTAAGGAGACCGATCCGAAACAAACCAGCAACGATTATGCGGCAACCAGGGTGAAGCGCTTACATGTCCAGGCGCAAGCTGCGACCGGGGGCATGTATCGGCGTGAGCGCTTACCATGCACGGACCCGTCCAAGCTGCGATCCGATGCCCGAGCCCGCCTCCAGCCGCCGCAAACCCACCACCACCGTGGCCACCGCCGGGAGCGAACGCGGCCTGCCGCATGAGTTGATGCAGCAGATCGCCGCCGCCCAGGGCGACCCGGACTTCATGACCTCGCTGGGCCGCGGGCTGGTGGTGCTGAGCGTGTTCGCCCAGCACGCGCGCGAGGTGACGATGTCGCAGATCAGCCTGGAAACCGGCATCTCGCGTGCGGCGGTGCGGCGGGTGCTGCATACCCTGGCCAGGCTGGGCTATGTCGGCGAGCAAGGCCGCGGCTACGTGCTGCTGCCGCGCGTGCTGGGGATCGGCGGTGCGTATGCAGCGTCTTCGTCGATGACCGCAGCGGCGCAGCCGGTGCTGGACGGGCTGCGCGACCAGTTGCACGAATCCTGCTCGCTGGGCGTGCTGGACGGCGACGACCTGCTGTACGTGGCGCGTGCCGAGACGGTGCGCATCATGTCGATCGGGCTGCGCCCGGGCACACGCCTGCCGGCCTACTGCACCTCGATGGGCCGCGTCCTGCTGGCCGCCCTGCCCGGCGACACTCTGCAGGCGTACCTGGAGCGCACCACGCTGCGCCCGCGCACCGACCGCACCGTGACCCAGGCTTCTGCGCTGCTGGAAGTGCTGGCACGCACGCGCCGCGAAGGCATGTGCCTGACCGACCAGGAACTGGAAATCGGCCTGCGCTCGATCGCGGTGCCGGTGCGCAACCTGCGCGGCGAGGTGATCGCCGCGCTCAACATCGGCGCCCAGGCCGGACGCGTGAGCCTGCAGACGATGCAGACGCTGCTGGAGCCGTTGAAACAGGCGGCGCAGCGGCTGGGTGCGTTGTTGAGTTAGTCGCCGGCGGGCGCGCTCAGCGCGGCCGGCGCAGGAAGCTCACCACCGCATCCACCCAGGCGGCATGGGTGTCCTCGACATGCGCCACGTGATCGGCGTGCGGCAGCGTGACCCAGCTGCGGTCTTCGCTGCGCAGGCGTGCGTACAGGTGCGCGTTGTCCGCCTGGGTCGCGATGGGATCGTCGACGCCACGCAGCAGCAAGACCGGCAGCGTGGTCACCTGCTCCGGCTGGAAGGCGAACTGCTCCATCGCGCGCCAGTCGGTACGCACCGGGTCGGCCGATACCGCCTGCGCCACATAGGCCGCACGCACGCTAGGCGGTGCGGCGTTGGTGGTGATGAAATCCTCGCCGGCCGCCGCGGCCGTGGTGCGCGCACGCAATGGCTGTGCCGGCGCCGGGGTGGTGTCGGGCGCTGCGTCGACATCGTCCGGGAAGCCATACAGCACCAGCGCCGACACTGCCTGCGGATGTTGCTGGGCGATCAGCAGCGCCACCCGCGCACCATTGGAATAACCGAGCAGCGCCGGCGGCGGCAGCTGCGGGTGCTGGTGGGCAACCCAGCTCAGCACCGCATCGACATCGGCCACGGCGCGCGCGGGCGTGTTCCAGCCGCTGCGATCGCGCGCACTGCCGCCATAGCCGCGCAGATCGACCGCGTAGGCGGCGTAACCGGCCTGCGCCAATGCCGCCAGCACCGAGCGCGCATCGCGCGGCTCGTCGGCAACCTGCAGATCGAAATTGGGCAACGCACTCCAGGTGCGCCCATGCACCAGCAGGATCGTGCCGCGCGGCTGCGCCGGGACGCGCGACCACACCGCCAGCGTCTGGCCATCGTCGGCGCGCACCTGCGCCAGCTCGGTTCCGGGCCCGGGATGCGGTCGTGCGTGCAGCCCGGATACGGTGAGCAGCAGCAAAAGCAAACAAACGGTACGCGGCAGCATCGGCAACCTCATGGGAAATGTCCTGTGCGAACGGAAGCGGTGGTCCGTTGCGGCACGTCCATCATCCCGTCGTCGATGGGCGATGTCATCAGGCGATGTGTATACGGGATGGCCAGGGTGCAACGCAGTGCGCGCGCTTGCACGCCACCCTGCCCGGCGTGCCATCAGTGCAGGCCAGGGACACAGCTAACCGAACCGGTCGCATTTGCGCCGCATGCCGCGCAAATGCAGCGTGCCTGCTGCACTCACGCGTCGCAGTGGCCGTCAGCCTTCGCGCGCCGGCTGTTCTTCGCCGGACTGCTCCTCGAGGATGGGCTTGGCCAGCGCGAAGGCATGGTTGGCGGCAGGCACGCCGCAATAGACCGCGGCCTGCAGCAGGACTTCCTTGATCTGCTCGGGCGTGACGCCGTTGTTGCGCGCGGCGCGCACGTGCAGCTTGAACTCCTCGTCGTGGCCCAACGCCACCATCATCGCCAGGGTCAGCAGCGAGCGGGTGTGCGCGGGCAGGCCATCGCGGGTCCAGATGGTGCCCCAGGCGTAGCGGGTGATCAGCGTCTGGAACTCGTCGGTGAACTCGGTGCGTGCGGCCAGCGAGCGCTCGACATGCGCATCGCCCAGGACGCGTCGGCGCTCGCGCAAGCCTGCCTGGTAACGCTCGTCTTCGTGCATCGGAAATCTCTCCTGCGTGGGAATGGGGAATTGGGAATTGGGAATCGGAGTGCTGGCGGCGATCGCAGGGCAAGCGCTGGGATATCAGGGGCATTGGTTGCGATTGATGTCGCCGGCGACAGGCAGCTGGCCGTGGTCAGCTGGGCGCAGATGCAACGCATGAGCGGGGATGCCGGGCGTCGTGCGTGCCGGATCGGGGTACCGGCTCCACGCATCCGGCAGCTGCCTGGCCGGGTGGAGGGTCACACGTGGTCGGCCTGCAGAAAGCCCAGGACGCTGTGGTTGAACGCGGCCGGCGACTCCAGGTTGCAGATGTGCCGGCCGGGCACCTGTGCGTAGTGGCCGTGCGGGGCGGCGTAGGCGATCTCGCGCAGATCGGCCGGCGGACAAACCGGGTCGTCGTCGCCGGCCAGTGCGAGCAGTGGCAGCCCCAGCGTGTCCAGCGCGCCGCGGAAGTCGGCGTCGGCCACCGCCTGGCAGCAGGCGATATAGCCCTGCGGCGATGTCGACACGAAGGCGGCCACGATCATGTCCAGGCGCTGCGCATGGCTGATGGCAAACGGCGGGGTGAACCAGCGCTGCAAGGTGGCATCGACCAGCCCCGGCAGGCCTTCGCTGCGCACCTGCTCGATGCGCGCGTTCCAGCTCTCGCTGCTGCCGATCTTCTGCGCGGTGGCGCACACCACCAGCCGGCGCAGGCGCTGCGGCGCATGCAGGCCCAGCCATTGCCCGGTGAGTCCACCGATCGACAGGCCGCAGAAGTCGCTCTGCGCGATCTGCAACGCATCCCACAGCGCCAGCACGTCCTGGCCAAGGTCGGCAACGCGATACGGGCCGGGCGGCGTGTCCGAATCGCCATGGCCGCGGCGGTCGTAGCGCAGGATGCGGTAATGCGGCGCAAACGCGGCGATCTGCACGTCCCACATATGCAGGTCGGTGCCCAGCGAATTGCAGAAGGTCAGCCAGGGGCGGCCTTCGGTGCCGTCGAGGCGGTAATGCAGGCGATGCGTGGGCAACTGGAGATAAGCCATCGGAGCACCGTCAGCGGGATGAAGAAGCAGCCAGCACGCGATCGATCCAGACCGAGGACATGCCGCGCCAGCTGTCCACATCGAACACCGCCTGCAGTTGCGCCTGCGTGAGTACCGCGCTCACCTGCGCGTCGTCGCCGAGCACCTCGCGCAGATGGCGCTGCTGCGCCTGGGCGCGTGCCACCGCCTGTTCGACCAGCGCATGCGCCTGCGGCTTGCCGAGCCGTGGTGCCAACGCAAACACCGCTGCCTCGGCGTACAACGCGCCGCCATGGCTATGCAGGTGCGCGCGCATGGCCTCGCGGTCCAGTTGCAGGTCGGCCAGGCAGCCTTGCATCTGCGCCAGGCTGCCGGCGGTCAGGCACACGATCTGCGGCAAGGTCTCCCATTCGGCATGCCATTGCCCGGCGGCGCGCTCATGCGGCTGCGCCATCGCGCTGAACAAGGTCGCCACCAGGCCGGGCACGCGGGTGGCAGCAGCAACCGCGGCGACGCTGGAGACCGGATTGCGCTTGTGCGGCATCGCCGAGGAGCCGCCCTTGCCGGCCGCGGCCGGCTCGAACACTTCGCCGACTTCCGACTGCATCAGCAACACGACGTCGCCGCCGATTTTGCCCAACGTGCCGGCCAGCAGGCCGAACGCACAGCCGACCTCGACGAGGCGATCGCGTGCGGTATGCCACGGCATCGCGGGCAACGGCAGCGCCAGCGTGGTTGCCAGCGCCTGGACGACATCCAGACCGCGCTCCTGCAACGACGCCAACGTGCCGGCCGCGCCCCCGAACTGCAGCACCAGGCCATCGTGCTGCAAGGACTGCAGGCGGCTATGCGCGCGCTGCAACGCATCCAGCCAGGCGGCGACCTTGAGCCCGAACGTGACCGGCACCGCCTGCTGCAACAAGGTGCGACCAGGCAGGCCGGTATTGCGTTCGCGCGCGGCCAGCGCAGCCAGCTCGGCGCACAGGCCCTGCAGGCGCGGCAGCAGCAGGTCGAGCGCGGCGCGCAGCTGCAGTACCGTGCCGGTGTCGATGACGTCCTGGCTGGTGGCGCCCCAGTGCACCCAGCGCGCGGCCTGCGCATCGTGGGCGGCCACGCGCGCGGTCAGCGCCTTGACCAATGGAATGGCGGGGTTGCCGGCAAGTGCGGTGGCCTGCGCCAGCGCGGCCAGATCGTAATGCTGCACGTCGCATGCGGCCGCAATGGCTTGCGCGGCCTCGGCGGGAATCACGCCGCATTGCGCCTGCGCGCGAGCGAGCGCGGATTCGAAGTGCAGCATTGCCTGCACCCGCGCCGCGTCGTCGAACAGCGCGTCGCAGGCAGGCTCGCCAAACAGGGATCCCAACAGGGAAGACGTCGCAGTCATGCATGGCCTCGGGTGGCGTGCCGGCAGCATGGCACCGATGCGCAAGAGTGCCAACTGGCGTGCGCGGTGCCGGGTGGTGTGCACGCGTGGTGGTCAGTGCGGGTCACGCGTGCCGCACGTTTGGACAAGGCGCGTGTCGCGGCGGGATCACGGCATTGCACGCAGCTGCCGCGCGATCGCGATGGATCACCGAGGGCATCACGCGCTGGCACCTGCCTGCCCGGCGCGCGGCGACAGCTGCACCGCACCTGCACGCAGGTGCAGGCGTGCTGCTCGCACGGAGACAACCCTGCATGGCACCCCGCGCACCGACCGCGCGATCAATAGTTGAAGAATACCGTTTCCGCATCGCCCTGCATGTGGATGTCCCACAGGTAATCGCTGCCACCGCGCGAGTGCGCCAGCAGCGTGCTGCGGCGCTCGGCCGGCACTAGGGCCAGGATGGGGTCGCTGCCCAGCTGCGGATCGTCGGCGAAGTACAGCCGCGTCGACACGCCGCGCAACAGCCCGCGCATGAAGACCAGCACGCTCAGATGCGCTGCCTGCAGCTTGCCGTCCGGCCCGGCGACCTGGCCCGGCTTGACGGTGCTGAAGGAAAAACGCCCCTGCGCGTCGGTCGGCACGCGGCCCCAGCCATCGAAGCCGGGATCGTGCGCCTGGCAGCGCGTATCGGCGGCATGCGCATAGATGCCGGCCGCATCGGCCTGCCACAGCTCCAGCACTGCGTCGGCAACCGGGGCGCCGGCGCCATCGAACACGCAACCACTGACCTGCACGTGTGTACCCACGGCCTGCGCAGGCGCGAGTTGCGCGCGATACAGCGGCTCCAGCCCGAGCCGGTAGTACGGGCCAACGGTTTGCGACGGGGTGGTGTGCAGGCTCATCGATTCACTCCCAGACCGTTTGCTTGCGACCGCGCAACACGATATCGAAGCGGTAGGCCAGCGCGTATTCGCTCACCGCGTTTTCCCAGTCGAAGCTGGACACCATGCGTTCGCGCGCCTGCGCATCGTCCACGCAGTTGTAGATCGGGTCGTGCGCCAGCAAGGGGTCGCCGGGGAAGTACATCTGGGTGATCAGCCGCTGCCCGATGCCATCGCCATGCAGCGAAAAATGGATATGCGCTGGCCGCCAGGCGTTGTAGTGATTGCGCCACGGATACGCGCCCGGCTTGATGGTCTTGAAGGCGTAGCGGCCGTGGTCGTCGGTGAGCACCTGGCCGGTGCCGCGGAAGTTGGGATCCAGCGGTGCGTCGTGCCGGTCGCCGGCATGTTGATAGCGGCCGGCGGCATTGCATTGCCACACCTCGACCACGCTATTGCGCACCGGCTTGCCGTTCTCGTCGAGCACGCGACCGGACACGATGATGCGCTCGCCCAATGGCTCGCCCGCAAAGCCGGCGGTGAGGTCGGCGGCATGCTCGCCCAGGGTGAGCCGATTCAATTGCGGGCCGGTGACTTCCGACAGCGTGGCCGGGATATCGATCGGCGCACGCGTGGGGCCGCGCAATGCGGTGGATGCGTAGGGCAGATGCAGGTAGGCCGGCTGCGTGCCGATTCGCGGCCGGCGATAGCCGAGCAGCGGATCGATCGACGTGTCAGAGCTGGGGTCGCGCATGCGGGATCTCCATCGGTTGCGCTACGGCAGGATCAAAACATGGGTGTGCGGTCTTGGCGGCGGCGGTTGCAATCGGCGCACTACACGCGCTCGATCGCCAGCGCCACGCCCTGCCCGACCCCGATGCACATGCTGGCCAGCCCAAACCGCCCATTGCCCGCCTCCAGTTGCCGCAACAAGGTCAATGCCAGTCGCGCACCGCTCATGCCCAGGGGATGGCCCAGCGCGATGGCGCCGCCATTGGCGTTGACGTGCGCGGCATCGTCGGCCAGGCCGAACGCGCGCGTGCAGGCCAGCACTTGCGCGGCGAAGGCTTCATTGAACTCGATCGCATCGAACTGCTCGATGCGCAGGCCCAGGCGCGCCAGCAGGCGCTGCGTGGCCGGTACCGGGCCGATGCCCATATAGGCCGGCTCCACGCCCGCCGAGGCGAAGCCGAGCACGCGTGCCCGCGGGGTCAGCCCATGCGCGTGCACGGCCTGCGCAGACGCCAACAACAGGGCGGCAGCGCCATCGTTGAGACCGGCCGCATTGCCGGCCGTCACCGTGCCGGGCTGGCGGAACACCGGCTTGAGCTTGGCCAGCATCTCGGCGGTGGTGTTCGGGCGTGGATGCTCGTCGCGATCGACCGCGGTCGCCTCGCCCCCTTTGCGTGCGGCCACCGGCACCGGGGTGATCTCTGCATCGAAGAAACCGGCCGCCTGTGCGGCGGCGGCGCGCTGCTGGCTGCGCAGCGCAAACGCGTCCTGGTCTTCGCGCGGGATGGCATGGCGCTGTGCCACGTTCTCCGCGGTCTCACCCATCAGCTCCACGCCATAGGCGCCCTGCAGGCGCGGATTGATGAACCGCCAGCCCATGGTGGTGTCTTCCAGCTGTTGCGTGCGCGCGAACGCGCTCTCGGCCTTGCCCACGACCCAGGGCGCGCGGGTCATCGATTCGACCCCGCCGGCGATCGCCAGCCCCAGCTCGCCAGCACGGATGCCGCGCGCCACCGTGCCGACCGCATCCAGCCCGGAACCGCACAGGCGATTGAGCGTGCTGCCCGGCACCGAACTGGGCAGCCCCGCCAGCAACAGACTCATGCGCGCGACATTGCGATTGTCCTCGCCGGCCTGATTTGCGCAGCCCAGGTACACGTCGTCGATCAGCGCCGGCTCCAGTTGCGGATTGCGTGCCATCAACGCGGCGATCGGTATCGCGCCCAGGTCGTCGGCGCGCACGCCGGCCAGGGCGCCGCCGTAGCGGCCGATCGGCGTGCGGATGCCATCGATCAGATAGACCTCGCTCATGCCTCGGCTCCGGCTGCCTGCTTGCCATGCGCTGCGTCGGTGCGTGCCTGCAGCGCGCGCAGCGCCTGCAGTTCCGCAGCACTGGGTGGGGTGGTCTGCGCCAGATCGGCGGCGAAGCGGATCGGCCAGCCGGTGGCCGCGCTCACCTGCTCGCGGGTGCTGCCGGGATGCAGCGCGGTGACGGTGAGTTCGCGGGTCACGGGATCGGGCTCCATCACGCACAGGTCGGTGACCACCACGGTGGGGCCGGCGCCGGGCAGGCCGGCGCGCTGCCGCGCATCGCCACCGTCCAGATGCCCGACCGTGGTGATGAAGTCCAGCGCGGGCACGAAGCTGCGTCTGGATTGGCGAATGATGATGAACACCTGTTTGGCGCTGGCCGCGATCTCCGGCGCGCCGCCCGCGCCGGGCAGCCGTGTCTTGGGCGCGTCGTATGGGCCGATCACCGTGGTGTTGAGGTTGGCATGGCGATCGATCTGCGCCGCGCCAAGGAAGCCCACATCCACGCGCCCGCCCTGCAGCCAGTAGCGGAAGATTTCTGGGGTGGAGACCACGGTGTCGGCGGTTTCGGCCAGCTCGCCGTCGCCGATCGACAACGGCAGCACGTCCGGGCGCGCGCCGATCGGGCCGGATTCGTAGATCAGGGTGACATCCGGCGCATGCGTCAGCCGCGCCAGGTTGGCGGCGGTGGATGGCAGACCGATGCCGACAAAGCACACCGCGCCATCGGGCAGGCGCCGCGCCGCCGCCACGGTCATCATCTCGTTGGTGCTGTAGTCGCTCATGCGGCCACCTGCAGCAGCGATTGCGCGTACACGCGCTGGAACGCGGCAAAGTCCTCGGTGTCGAGAATGTGCGTCTGGATCCAGGCCTGGGAGCGGGCGCGGTCGCGCGCAATCGCATCCCAGGCCAGGTAGAAGCGGTTGTCGCGGGCGTAATAACCGTGCGCGTACGACGGTGCCGCACCGCCGGGCACGTGGCAGACCGCATCGACCACCCAGCGCGGCAGGATGCAGGCGTTGGGCGGTGCATCCAGCGTGTCGACAATCTCTTCCACCGTCACGATCACCTTGCGCGCCGCCAGCGCGGCTTCCTTCTGCACGCCCAGGATGCCCCACAGCAGCACGTTGCCGCGGCGGTCGGCCTGCTGCGCATGGATGACGGTGACATCGGGCTTGACCGCCGGCGTGGTGGCCAGCGTCTCGCCGGTGTACGGGCATTGCAGGAACTTGATGCTGTCGTTGACGCGCGGCAGGTCCGAGCCGACATAACCGCGCAGCACCGCGAACGGCAGGCCCGAGGCACCGGCCACATACGCGTTGGCCATGTCGGCATGGCTGTGTTCGCGGATCTGCAGCGGCTGCGGCCACGCATGTTCGACCGCATCACGCAGCCGGTGCAGCGAGCCGACGCCGGGATTGCCGCCCCAGGAAAACCGCAATGCCGATGCACAACCGGCGCCGATCAGCTGGTCGTAGATCAGGTCCGGGGTCATGCGCACCAGGTGCAGGTCGCGCTTGCGCTGGCGGATCACCTCGTGGCCGGCCGCATGCGGAATCAGATGGGTGAAGCCTTCCATCGCCACGCAGTCGCCATCGGCGATCAGCTGGGACACCGCTTCTGAAAGGGGGACGATCTGGGCCATTGCTTCGGTCCTGCGCAGCGAGCGTGTGGTCACGTTAGGCGCGGCTGCACAGCCCGGTCAATGCGATTATCGGTGCATCAATTCGATAATCGCACAATTTCGGCGGGCGACCGACGCTCCAACATTGTCTCCGGTGTATACATAACTTCGCTTGCAAGCAGACGCCAGCGCCGGCATGCGCGTCAACTGGTCGCCAGCCGGCGTACCGCTGCCGATCCGCACCCCAGGTTGTATACAAAACCCCAGGAGCCACGGTCATGTCCCAGTCCAAGCAGCTGTTTCCCCTCAACGCGTGGTACGCCGTCGCCTGGGACCACGAGATCAAGCATGCGCTGACCCCGCGCAAGGTCTGCAACCTGGATGTGGTGGTCTATCGCACCACTGCCGGGGCGGTGATCGCGCTCGAGGATGCGTGCTGGCATCGCCTGGTACCGCTGTCGATGGGCAAGCTGCGCGGCGACGATGTGGTGTGCGGTTACCACGGGCTGGTCTACAACAGCCAGGGCCGCTGCGTGCACATGCCCTCGCAGGAGACCATCAATCCCTCCGCGTGCGTGCGCAGTTTTCCGGTGGCCGAGAAGCATCGCTATGTGTGGATCTGGCCCGGCGACCCGGCGCAGGCCGACACCCGCCTGATTCCCGACCTGCACTGGGCGCACGATCCGGCCTGGGCCGGCGATGGCCGCACCATCTATGCCAAGTGCGACTACCGGCTGGTGCTGGACAACCTGATGGACCTGACCCACGAGACCTTCGTGCACGGCTCCAGCATCGGCCAGGACGAGATCGCCGAAGCGCCGTTCGAGGTGATGCATGGCGACCGCTCGGTGGTGGTGTCGCGCTGGATGCGCAACATCGACGCGCCGCCATTCTGGGCCAGCCAGATCGCGCGCCATCTGGATTACCGCGGCAAGGTCGACCGCTGGCAGATCATCCGCTTCGAAGCGCCCGGCACCATCGCCATCGACGTCGGCGTAGCCATCGCCGGCACCGGTGCGCCGGAGGGCGACCGCAGCCAGGGTGTCAACGGCTATGTGCTCAATACCATCACGCCGGAAACCGACACCACCTGCCACTACTTCTGGGCGTTCATGCGCAACTACGCGCTGCACGACCAATCGCTGACCACGCTGACCCGTGCAGGCGTCACCGGCGTGTTCGGCGAGGACGAGGCGGTGCTGGAAGCGCAGCAACGCGCCATCGACGCGCATCCGGATCACACCTTCTACAACCTCAACGTCGATGCCGGCGGGATGTGGGCGCGCCGCGTGATCGATCGGCTGATCGCCCAGGAGCAGCGCGCGCAGGAACTGTCGCTGCGCATGGTGGGCTGAGCACCGCACCGGAGGTTTCCATGTCACCCGCCACCCCGTTTCGCAGCAGTGCCGCGCAGACCACGCGCGCACTGCTGTCGCTACGCGAACTGATCCTCGACGGCACCCTGCCGGCCGGAACGCGCCTGTCCGAGCTGGCGGTGGTGCAGCGGCTGGGCATGTCGCGTACTCCCGTGCGCGCCGCGTTGCAGCGGCTGTGCGAAGAAGGCCTGGCCAGCGCACTGCCCGGCGGCGGCTATGCGGTGCAGGCCTTCAGCGAACGCGACGTGCACGATGCGATCGAACTGCGCGGCACGCTCGAAGGCCTGGCCGCGCGCATGGCGGCCGAGCGCGGTGCATCGGCCGCGGCGCTGGCCCAGGCACGTCAGCTGCTGGACACGCTCGACCGCATCGTCGGCTCGCCGTTGCACGCCATCGACTTCAGCGCGTACGTGCAGGCCAATGCGCAATTCCATGCGTTGCTGGTGGCCATGGCCGGCAGCGATGTGCTGGGCCGCGAGCTCACCCGCGTGCTGCAGCTGCCGTTCGCCTCGCCCAACAGCCTGGTCATGGCGCAGACCACCAGCGCCGAGGCGCGGCTGATCCTGACCCTGGCGCAGGACCAGCACCGCGAAGTCCTGGCCGCCATCGAAGACCGCCAGGGCGCGCGCGCCGAAGCGCTGATGCGCGAACACGCACGGCTGGCCCATCGCAATCTGCGCCACGTGCTGCAGACCCCGGCGGCGATCACCCAGGTGCGCGGCGGCGCATTGATCGGCCGCGCCCATCCCGCCACTGCCGGCAGCAGCCGGCCCACCCCTCTGCCTGGAGTTCCCCATGCGTAAAGACACCCAGTGGCACAGCGCCCACGTGGTCAGCATTGCCGACGCCTGCGAGGGCGTGCGCGAAATCGTGCTCGATCCGGGCACCGCGGCGCGCGGCTTCGAAGTCGGCAGCCATCTGGATTTTCGCGTGCAGCTGCATGGCCGCGCCGACGTACGCTCGTACTCGCTGGTGGGCGAGCCACGTGCCGATGGCCACTACCAGATCGCAGTACGGCAGATGCCCGACAGCCGCGGCGGCTCGCGGCACATGTGGACGCTGCAGCCCGGCGATGTGGTGGAGATCTCCCCGCCCAGCAACAACTTTGCGCTGGACGAGGGCGGCGAGGAGATCCTGCTGATCGCCGGCGGGATCGGCATCACCCCGATCATCGGCATGGCGCAGCGGCTGGCGCGCCGCCATCGCGCGTTCCGCCTGCTGTATGCCGGGCGCACGCGCCGTGCGATGGCCTATGTCGACGAACTGGAAGCGCTGCTGGGCGAGCGCCTGCAGCTGCAATGCGACGACGGCGCCGGCCCGGCGGATCTTGCTGCCGAGCTGGCGCGGCTGTCGCCCAATGCCGAGGTGTACGTGTGCGGCCCGCTCGGCATGCTCGAGGCGGTGCGCCAGCACTGGCACGCCGCCGGGCGTCCGCGCGCGCGGCTGCACTTCGAAACCTTCGGCAACAGCGGGCGGGTGCCGGCGCAGGCGTTCGTGGTCAAGCTGCCCGGGCTCGGCCTGGAAGTGCCAGTGGCCGAGAACGAATCGATGCTGGATGCGCTGGCCGATGCCGGAGTCGAGCTGATCGCCGAATGCCGGCGCGGCGAATGCGGGCTGTGCGCGGTCGAGGTGCTGGACAGCGCGGCCGATATCGATCACCGCGATGTGTTCTTCAGCGACGAACAGCGCCGCGAGAACCGCAAGCTGTGCGCCTGCGTGTCGCGCGCGGTGGGCGGCAGCATCAGCATCGATACCGGCTACCGCGGCGAGCTGGGCTGAGCGCAGCCATCCACACGCCGGCGCTCGCGCAGCGCGTGTTTGCATCCTCACGCGCATGCGCGATCATCTGCGCATGGAGTCGACTCACTACAGGACGGTCCCGGCGCCGGCACTCAACCCGCGCCAGGAACAATTGGTGGCATTGGTGCGGCAGCAGGGCTTTGCCGAGGTGGAAGGGCTGGCGACGCGCTTCGAGGTGACGCCGCAGACCATCCGTCGCGATCTGACCCTGCTGTGCGATGCCGGCGTGCTGCGCCGCTATCACGGTGGCGTCAGCATGCCCTCGAGCGTGGAAAACCTGGCCTACACCGCGCGCAAGGCGCTGCAGGCGCGCGAGAAACAGCACATCGCCGCGCAGGTCGCCCGCTTCATTCCCGACGATGCCTCGTTGTTCATCAACCTGGGCACCACCAACGAAGAGGTCGCGCGCGCCTTGCTGCAGCACCGCGGCCTGCGCGTGATCACCAACAACCTCAACGTGGCGGTGATGCTCAGCGCCAACCCCAGCTTCGAGGTGATCGTGGCCGGTGGCGTGGTGCGCGGGCGCGACCAGGGCGTGACTGGCGAGGCGACGGTGGAGCTGGTCCGGCAGTTCAAGGTCGACTTCGGGGTGATCGGCATTTCCGGCATCGATCTGGACGGCACCCTGCTGGATTTCGACTACCAGGAAGTGCGCGTGGCCCAGGCCATCATCGAGCACTCGCGGCAGGTGCTGCTGGCCGCCGACCACAGCAAGTTCGGCCGCAACGCCATGGTGCGACTGGGCGCGATCGCCCAGGTGCACGACTGGTTCACCGACCGGCCGCCGCCGCAGGAACTGGCCGCCGTGCTGGCCGAGGCCGGCACCCGTGTGCATTTGGCCTCGCCTGGCGACGCCGGCTGAGCCAATTGTTCGTTTTTGTGCGTTTGCGGCGCGGCGTGCCGACTCCGCGACCTTGATGATCCGCTTTGGCTATCAGGATTCCGACTTTGATAGGCCGTTTTACTCTTTAATTGCCTAGTTCTCAAGCCTTGAAGTTCTTCACGTCCCGAAAAGGTTTGATGTTCGAATATGTTCGAACATGACAACTTGGGTTCGCTACTGGCGCGCCCGGACGGAGACACCGATGGGCGAGACATACGATCTTCTGGTGATAGGCGGCGGCATCAACGGGGTCGGCATCGCCCGCGATGCGGCCGGGCGTGGCCTGTCGGTGTGCCTGTGCGAGCAGGACGATCTGGCCGCGCATACCAGCAGCGCCAGCACCAAGCTCATTCACGGTGGCCTGCGCTATCTGGAGCAGTACGAGTTCGCGCTGGTCGGCAAGGCGCTGGCCGAGCGCGAGGTGTTGCTGCGGCTGGCTCCGCACATCATCTGGCCGCTGCGCTTCCTGCTGCCGCATCAACCGCATCTGCGCCCGGCCTGGATGATCCGAGCCGGCCTGTTCCTGTACGACCATCTCGGCGGCAGCAAGCGCAGCCTGCCGCGCTCGCGTCGGCTGTCGCTGCGCACGCACCCGGTTGGCCAGCCGCTGCAGGAATCGCTGCGCACCGGCTTCGTGTACTCCGATGCCTGGGTGCAGGATGCGCGGCTGGTGGTGCTCAATGCGATGGACGCCGCCAGGCGTGGCGCACAGATCCGCACCCGCACACGCTGCGTCGGTGCCTGGCGCGATGCAGGCTTCTGGTACGCCGAGCTGGAAGACCGCGACGGCCGCCGCCGCACCGTGCAGGCGCGTGCGCTGGCCAACGCGGCCGGGCCGTGGGCGGTGTCGTTCCTGGACAAGGTCGCCGCAGTGCCTCACAAGCACGCACTGCGCCTGGTCAAGGGCAGCCACATCGTGGTGCCCAAGTTGTTCGACCACGACCACGCCTACATCTTCCAGCAACCGGATCGGCGCATCGTGTTCGCCATCCCCTACGAGCACGACTTCACCCTGATCGGCACCACCGACGTGGATTACCAGGCCGACCCCGCCGCGCCCAGCATCGATGCGGCCGAAGTGCAGTACCTGTGCGATGCGGTGAACCTGTATTTCCAGCAGCAGATCGCCCCCAACGATGTGGTGTGGAGCTATAGCGGCGTGCGTCCGCTGCTGGACGACGCCGAGGACAACGCTGCCGAAGTCACCCGCGACTACCAGCTGGAAGTGCTTACCGACGGCGCACCGTTGCTCAACGTGTTCGGCGGCAAGCTCACCACCTATCGCAAGCTGGCCGAAGAAGCGG
The DNA here is from genome assembly GCF_056725185.1 of Xanthomonas sp. NCPPB 3218. Classification (NCBI taxonomy): domain Bacteria; kingdom Pseudomonadati; phylum Pseudomonadota; class Gammaproteobacteria; order Lysobacterales; family Lysobacteraceae; genus Xanthomonas; species Xanthomonas sp. NCPPB 3218. The sequence continues at coordinate 480,967 of NZ_CM161516.1, read as the reverse complement.
TCGACCGCCTCACCCAGGCGCTGGGTGTCCGCAAGCCGGCATGGACCGCGCGCGGCGATGCATTGCCCGGCGGCGAACAACGCGATATCGCCAGCCTGCTCGAGCGCGTGCGCAACGCATACCCATGGCTGCCGGCGCCGACCGCGCAGCGGCTGGTGCGCAACTACGGCACCTGTGCGGAGCAGCTGCTGGGCCAGGCGCAGGACATCGCCGCCTTGGGCACACACTTCGGTGCAGATCTGTACCAGGCCGAGGTGGATTACCTGCGTGCCCACGAATGGGCCGTGACCGCCGACGACATCCTGTGGCGCCGCAGCAAACTCGGCCTGCGCATCGACGCGGCCGGGCGCGCACGCCTGGAGGCGTACCTGCAGACACACTCGGTCCGGCAGGCGGACGGCATGCCGGCCTGATCGAACCACGTTGCCGGCGAGGACGGGTCGCGCGGCAACGTATCCTGGCGCATTCGCCAGCATCATCCTGAGTCACGTGGAGGGCACCCTGATGAGCATCACCGAAGACCCCTGCGCGCCAATGCGCGCATCGCACCACCCTGCCTGCGTCATCGCCATCGGCACGAGGACGCGCGCATGAGCCGCCAACTCGTGGGTGAGTTGATCTCCGAAGCGGTGGCGATGTTCATCATCATCGCGCTCGGCGATTCGGTCGCGGCGATGTACGTCCTCTACGACCCCAGCCCGTACCAGAACGCCTATTGGGGCGTGTGCATCGCCTGGGGCCTGGCGGTGACGCTGGCGATCTATGTCACCGGCTCGGTGTCCGGCACACATGCCAACCCGGCGGTGACGCTGGCGCTGGCGCTGTTCCGCGGTTTCTCCTGGAAGAAGGTGCTGCCGTACTGGGGCGCGCAGGTGATCGGCGCATTCCTGGGCGCGGCCATCGTCTACCAGTTGTACGGCCCGGTCATCGACCACTACAACCAGGTGCAGCAACTCACCCGCGAAGCCGGTGGCGCCGCCGGGGTGTTCTTCACCGCACCCGGCCTTGCGGTCACGCCGATGCACGCGCTGGTCGACCAGATCATCATCACCGCGTTCCTGATCTTTGGCATCTTCGCCATCACCGAACAATTCAACGAAGCCGCGCCGACCGCCAACTCCGGCGCGCTGATGATCGGCCTGCTGGTGGCGACGCTGGGCGCGTCGATGGGCTATCTGGAAGCCTGGGCGATGAATCCGGCGCGCGATTTCGGCCCGCGTCTGTTCGCCTACCTTGCCGGCTGGGGCGAGGCCGCGTTGCCGGCCAAGGACAACTACTGGTGGATTCCCATTGTCGGCCCATTGATCGGCGGCCCGATCGGCGCGCTCGCCTACCAGTGGCTGATCCTGCCGTTCCTGCCGGCACGCGTGCGCCATCTGCAGGGCGGCAAACCGCTCGATCCGCGCTGATCGCCCTGCTGCACGACTGACAGCACAGCGCCGCCGCCGGGCAGGCTGGGTTTTATCGGCCTTTCGCGCAGCGGCGTGCACTGCCCCCTTTCTCGCCGTGCGCCAGCGCCGGCATTGTTCGAGGATTCTCCGATGGAAAAGCAATACGTCCTTGCGATCGATCAAGGCACCACCAGTTCACGGGCGATGTTGTTCGATCGCAACGGCAAGGTGGCCGGCGTGGCGCAGCGCGAGTTCGGCCAGATCTTTCCGCAGCCGGGCTGGGTGGAACACAACCCGCGCGAGATCATGACCAGCGTCTACACCACGATCACCGAGCTGCTCAACAACGCGCAGATCGATGCGCGCTCGATCGCCGGTATCGGCATCACCAACCAGCGTGAGACCGCGGTGGTGTGGGACAAGGCCACCGGCCAGCCGATCTACAACGCCATCGTCTGGCAATCGCGGCAGACCAAGGACATCTGCACGCAGCTCAAGGAGGCCGGGCACGAGCAGATGGTGCGCGACAAGACCGGCCTGCTGATCGATGCGTATTTTTCCGGCACCAAGGTCAAATGGATCCTCGACCATGTCGACGGCGCCCGCGAACGCGCGCGTAACGGCGAGCTGGCCTTCGGCACCATCGACAGCTGGCTGATCTGGAATCTCACCGGCGGCAAGGTGCATGTCACCGACTACACCAATGCCTCGCGCACGCTGATGTACAACATCCATACGCTGGAGTGGGACGCCGAGCTGCTGGCCATGCTCGACGTGCCGAAGGAGATGCTGCCGGAGGTGCGCTCGTCCAGCGAAATCTACGGCATGACCCAGACCCAGTATTTCTACGGCGAGCAGGTGCCGATCGCCGGGATCGCCGGCGACCAGCAGGCGGCGCTGTTCGGGCAGGCCTGCTTCGAGCCGGGCATGGCCAAGAACACCTATGGCACCGGCTGCTTTGCGCTGATGAATACCGGCGACAAGGCGGTTGCGTCCAAGGCCGGTCTGTTGACCACGATCGCCTGGGGCATCGACGGCAAGGTCGAATACGCGTTGGAAGGTTCGATCTTCGTCGCCGGCTCGGTGGTGCAGTGGCTGCGCGACGGCCTGCGCATGCTCGGCAAGGCCAGCGACTCGCAGGCCTACGCAGAACGTGCCGGCGACAACGACGGGGTCTATCTGGTGCCGGCCTTCGTTGGCCTGGGCGCACCGTATTGGCGCAGCGATATCCGCGGCGCGGTGTTCGGGCTGACCCGCGGCACCACCAAGGAACATTTCGTGCGTGCGGCGGTGGAATCGATGGCCTACCAGACCCGCGACGTGTTGACTGCGATGCAGGCCGATTCGGGCATCGAGCTGAAGGAACTGCGCGCTGACGGTGGCGCCATCGCCAACGACTTCATGGCGCAGTTCCAGAGCGACATGCTCAACGTGCCGGTGCTGCGCCCGGAAGTGGCCGAAACCACCGCGCTTGGCGCGGCCTATCTGGCCGGTCTGGCGACCGGGTTCTGGAGCAGCCGCGAAGAGATCGCCAAGCAGTGGGCGGTGGATCGCCGCTTCGAGCCGACCATGGCCGACGACAAGCGCGAACAACTCTATGCCGGCTGGCAGCAGGCGGTGGAAGCGACGATGGGCTTCCGCATCAGCTGACCGCTGCGCTCAAAAAACAACGCCCACTATCAGGCGGGCGTTGTCGTTTCCGTCAACCACTTGCATGGGTTGCTGACGACCTGCATGGATCACGTATTGCAGGGCTGCACGCTGCAGCCCTGCAATACAGCAGCGATTACTGGCCGCCGCTATTGGCGCGGCCGGCAATGGTGTCCGGATCCCAATGCTCCTTGATCAGGCCTTTTTCGATGCGGAACATGTCGAACCAGGTGGTCGTGTAGGTGGTGCCCGGTTTGTTCGGATTGGGCAAGGTGCGCACCGACACCAGCGTGACCAGATCGCCGTCGGCAGTGATGGCCACCAGCGGCAGCTGCACGCGCGGCTGCACCGGCGTCGGCTTCACGAAGGCGGTCAGGAAGGCAATGAACGCATCGCGGCCATTGGCCACATTCGGGTTGTGCTGGATGTAGTTCTTGTCCATGTACATCGGCGCATACTGCACCTGGCCGGCTTCGAACACGATGCGCCAGAAATCGTAGACCAGCCGCTTGTTGGCGGTTTCATACCAGGTGGAGCCAAGCAGCATCTTCTGGTGGTTGGGATTTTCAGTCACTGCGGTCTGCGCGAACGCAGCCACCGGTGCCACCAGCATGACCAGCAGCAAGGCGCGGGAGAACAGCTTATTCATGGAAGACTCCTTATGTGGAGACGGGCACTGCATTGGCAGGGATACCAGCACGCTGCACCGTTGATTGGGGGACGACGCGCCTTGGCATACAGGGTTTTCCACGCGTCGCCGCCAGCCTAACGGCCGCGTCCGCTCGCCCGCTAGCTGCCCTGGAGTGCACCAGGGCACCTGCGGTATTGGTGGTAATCAGAAGATAACCAGCGCAGTCGGTTTTCTCTCGCGCACGCACGAGGCATCTCGACGGCGGCCACCGCTACGCTCAATCCGGCAGCTCCACCAAGGGCAACCCCGCATAGTTTTCGGCCAGGGTGGCCCGCCCGGCCTCGCTGTCCAGCAGATAATCCAGTTCTGCGGCATGAATGCGTGCGGAGAACGCGTCCTGGTCGTCGAAGGTATGCAGCAAGGTGGTCATCCACCATGAAAACCGTTCGGCCTTCCATACCCGCTGCAGCGCTAGCGCCGAATACTGTTGCAGCACCGTGGTATCGCCACGCGCGTTCCAGCGCTCGAACAATTGCGCCAGCAAGCCGACATCGGCCAGCGCCAGATTCAAGCCCTTGGCGCCGGTGGGCGGCACGATATGCGCGGCATCGCCGGCCAGGAACAGACGCCCGTACTGCATGGGTTCGACGACGAAGCTACGCAACGGCGCAATGCTCTTCTCGATCGACGGCCCGGTGACCAGTTGCGCAGACAAGGCGTCTGGCAGACGCGCACGCAACTCATCCCAGAACGCCTGATCGCTCCATGCCTCCACCCGCGCATCGGCCGGCACCTGCACGTAATAGCGCGAGCGCGTCGGCGAGCGCATCGAACATAAGGCAAAGCCGCGTGGGTGCTGCGCGTAGATCAACTCGTCGTTGACCGGTGGGGTGTCGGCAAGCACGCCAAGCCACCCGAACGGGTACACCCGCTCGAACAGGCGCAGTCGCTCCGGCGGGATGCTGGCGCGGCTGATGCCATGGAAGCCGTCGCAGCCGACGATATAGTCGCAGTCGATACGCAGGCGCTGGCCATCGTGGGTGAATTCCACCGCAGGCGCGTCGCTGTCCACTCCGCACAGTGTCACGTCCTGCGCGCTGTAATACGTTGGCGCAGCGCTGCGCGCACGGGCCTGCATCAGGTCGGCAGTGACCTCGGTCTGGCCGTAGACGGTCACGCTGCGTCCGCAGCCGCGCAGCAGATCGATACGCTCCCGCCGGCCATCCAGCGACAGTTCGAAGCCGTGATGCGGCAAGCCTTCGCGTTGCACGCGTGCGCCAACGCCTGCCTGCTGCAGCAGCGCCACACTGCCCTGTTCCAGCACGCCGGCACGGATACGCCCCAGCACATGCTCCGGGGTCTGCCGCTCGATCACCACGGTATCGATACCGGCCCGCAGCAACAGCTCGCCCAGCAACAGGCCGGAGGGGCCGGCGCCGATGATCGCGATCTGGGTTCGCATGCAATGCTCCTGCCTCAGCCGACGGATGCCGGCCAGTGTGGGTAGCCAAGCACATGCTTTGAAGGGATGATTGCGTGCAGTGCTTGGACTTTTCGACGATGCCCACACGCGCGCAAACCACTGCCGCAGCTACCGCGGTTCCCGCCTTCGGCCTGTATGGCGAACAGCATGCCGACACACCCGAGCTGTTGCACTGGGAGTCGATTGCCGCACGCAGCCGGCTGCATGACTGGCGCATCGCCCCGCACCGGCACGAAGACCTGGCGCAACTGCTGTACGTGCAACGCGGTCCGGCGACGCTGCAGCTGGATGGCCGCAGCCAGCGCGTGCGTGGCGCAAGCGTGATCTGGCTGCCACCGCTATGCGTGCATGGCTTCAAATTCGATCCACAGGTACGCGGCCACATCATCACCGTGTGCATGCCCTTGGTACGCAATGCCTTGAGTGCCGCGCCAGTATTGCAGGGCGCACTGACGGTCCCGCAGGTCCTGCACGCACGCCGCGCACGCGGATTGCTCGACGTGCTGTTCGCCAGTATTGCCGGCGATCACGCGTACCGACGCATCGGCCACGAGGCCGCATTGCACGCCGCCGCAGCGCAGCTGTTGATCTGGACCGCCCGCACGGCGCTGGAGCACGCACAGGATGCGGCTGCGGTGAGCCCGTACGCCGACCCGGCATTGCGCCATCTGCGTGGCTATCAGGCCCTGATTGACCAGCACTATCGCGCGCACTGGCCGATCTCCCGCTATGCCGAGCAGCTGGGTCTGACTCCGGGCCATCTCAACGCGTTGTGCCAGCGACTGGCCGGCGCCTCGGCACTGCAGTTACTGCAGCGCCGGATCATGCTCGAAGCACGCCGCAGCCTGCGCTACAGCAGTCTGAGCGTGCAGCAGATCGCCGCCAGCCTTGGATTTTTCGACGCTGCATACTTCAGCCGCTACTTCGCACGCCATGCCGGCTGCTCGCCGACACAATTCCGCGCTGGCGAGTAGGAGCGGCTGGTCTGGAGCTTGGCTGCCGAGCCCTTGCGATAGCTCAATCGTAGAGCGGTTGATCTGCAGCTTCGTTGCACGGCCCTTGCCCGCCCACCCTCGCAGGACACGCCGCAAGTACATCCCTGTACGCGGCATCCATGCCGCGTAAGGTCCCGCGACGGCGGGCGGGCAAGGCCCAGTTGAGATGGTCGGTGGGCAAGGTTAACAGCGGTGCGCTTGGACAACGCAGATAGATCAGCCCCAAAGCGGCTGATCCACGGCTAGCCTGCAGCCCCGCCCCCCGGTCGGTTGCGCCGCGCCGGTCAGAACGGGTACTGCGGCACTTCGTTCTTGATCGTCAGCCATTGCCAGTGGGTGTACTGCTCCCAATCGGCCGGTCCGCCGACACTGGTGCCGTTGCCCGACGCGCCGGTCCCGCCGAAGGGATTGATGACTTCATCGGCCACGGTCTGATCGTTGATGTGCAACAGGCCGGTGTGCAGCTTGTCGCCCAGGCGCATCGCGCGCGACACCGACGCCGACAGGATGCCCGCAGCCAGACCGTACTCGCCATGGTTGGCAAGTTCTGCGGCTTCGTCGTCGGTATCGAACACGGTGATATTGATCACCGGGCCAAAGACTTCTTCGTCGAATGCACGCATGCCCGGACGCACGTTGGACAGCACCGTCGGCGCATAGAACAGGCCTTGGTTGCTGGCGCCGGCCTCCACCACCGCACCGGCGGCGACGCTGTCGTCCACGATATCGATCACCCGCTGCAGCTGGCGCTGGTCGATGATCGGGCCCAGTGCCACAGTGCCGCTGACCGGATCGCCAACCGGCAGATGCCTGGCTTTTTCGGCCAGCCGCTGCGTGAATGCATCGGCGATCCCGCGCTGGACCAGCACGCGGCCGGTGGCCATGCAGATCTGTCCCTGATGCATGTAGGCGCCGAATGCCACTGCAGAGGCGGCCTTGTCCAGATCGGCGTCGTCGAGCACGATCACTGCATTGTTGCCGCCCAACTCCAGCGACACCTTCTTCAAATGCCGGCCAGCGATCTCGCCGATGCGCCGCCCGGCCGCGGTGGAGCCGGTGAAGGCAATCATCGGGATATCCGGCGATTCGACCAGCGCCTGCCCGATGGCGGCATCGCCATGCAGTACATGCAGCAGTCCCTTCGGCAGGCCCGCTTCTTCCAGCACCTGCGCGATGACCACGCCACCGGTATACGGCGTGCGCGGGTCGGGCTTGAGCACCACTGCATTGCCCATCGCCAGTGCCGGGGCGACCGAGCGCAGCGACAGGATCAGCGGAAAATTGAACGGGGAAATCACTGCGATCACGCCCAGCGGCAGATGCCGCGCCAGGCTGAGTTGACCGGCGCCCGTCGGCAGCACCTGGCCGACCGCCTGCAGCGGCAGCGCCGCAGACTGCTGGTAGATCACCACCGACTCGTTCACTTCGCGCTGGGCCTTGGGCAGGATGCCGCCGGTTTCGCGCGCGATCAGCAGCGCCGCTTCGGCACTGCGCGCTTCCATCAGCTGCGCGGCACGGTGAAACACCGCAGCGCGCTCGCGCGGAGCAGTGGCTGCCCAGGCACGCTGCGCTTTCTTGGCCAGCGCCACGGCAGCGGCGACATCGGCCAGGTCGGCCTTGCCGACTTCGTGCAGCAGCGTGCCGGTGGCCGGTTCGATGATCTGCACGGTGCCGCCGTTGCCTGGCACCCAGTCGCCATTGAAGATGCAGCCATGCCACGCCGGAGCGGCGCTTGCGGCAATGGCGGTATTGGGGAGAGCGTTCATGGTCTAGCCTCCTGCTGAGGGGGGTGGTGTTACAGAGTGGTGGACGCCAGCCCGCCATCGACCGGCAGGGTGATGCCGTTGATCCAGCGCGCCGCATCGGAGGCGAGAAACACGATGGCCTCCGCCACCTCGTCGGCATACGCCGGCCGCGTCATGCGCTTGGCATCTTCCTTGACGCGCTCCTCGCCGAGCATGGTGACGAAATCGCCAAGAATCGGCGTAAACACCGGCCCCGGCGAGACGTTGTTGACGCGCACGCCGTGCTCGGCGAACCAGGGCCGCGACTGCAGCAGCGTCCAGACGATCAGCGCTTCCTTGAAGTACTGGTAGCAGGTGTCGTGCGCCACCGGATGCGCCTGCAGCCATGCGTCGCCAGATGTAAAGCTGTCGGTGGCGGCCAGTTGTTTGTGCAGTTCCAGGCGCTGCGGCCACTCGGCGCCCAGGATGGAGGCCACATTGATGATGGAACCGCCGGGCGTCATGCGCGGCAGCAGCGCCTGGCTCAAATGGCGCAGGCCCAGATAGTTGACGCGCGCCACCACCTCCAGCGGCGCGGTACCAGGGACGCCAGCCACATTGGCCAGCGCATCGATACGCGCCGGCAAGGCCTGCACCAGCGCATCGATGGATGCCGGATCACCGAGATCGGCCTGGTGGAACCCGTGCAGCGACATCTGCACCGGCGTGCGATCGACGCCGATCACCGTGGCGCCATGGAAACGGGCCAGACGGGCGACTTCGGCACCGATGCCCGATGCCACGCCGGTGACCACGATGGTCTTGTTCTGCAAATTCATTGCCACTCTCCGAAGAGGCCGGCCGTGCCGGCGCTAGAACACATGGACGTACTGCAGGTTGACGTTATTGCCGGAGGCGGCGTTCTTGACCTCCACCGGCAGATACACATTGGCAAACAGCATGTTGTTGGCATCCATCCGCCACACGCCACCGGGCCCCGCATAGAACACGCTCTGGCGGGTGTCGGCCACGCGCTGCCCATTGGTGCGGTTGTCGCGGAACTGGGTGAGGTAATAGGCGTTCACGCCAAGCCGGATATCGGGTACCACTTCCCAGGAGGTGGCGAAGTTGATCCAGCCCGCGTCGCCGGCCTGGCCGTTGCGGAACTCGAAGCCCGGTGGCAGGTTCGGCCGGCGCTCGCTGCGGAAGTTGTAGATGTAGTTGATGCGTGCGCTGACTTCCCAGTTGGGGGTCGGGAACACGGTGAACGCATATTGCGGCACCAGCGACCAGTAGCCGGCGCCCTGATTGAGATCGCGATCGCGGTCGAACTTGCCGATCGGCGCGATCGCATCGATTTCGAAGCGCTGCGAAAACACCGGCCTGCCATTGCGGATCACCGGCAGCATCTGCAGATACGGGCCGAAGGTCAGGTCGCCCACACCGGCGCCGTTGTCGCGCAAGCTGGCAATGCTGTTGCGCCCGAACGAGGCATCCAGATTGATCAGCGGCAGCAGCGTGTTGATGCCCACTGCGCCGCCGAAGAGCGTGTACGGGGTGACATAGGCGACCTGGGTCAGCAGCAGGGTGGAATCGATGCGTGGGCGGTCGAACACCGGCACGTCGTCGCCGCGGGAATCCTTGATCGCGTCCAGTGAGCTCTGGCGCAGATAGGTGATCACCGCCCAGCCGGGCGTGGTGCGGGTGAAGCCGTCCAGATAGCTGGTGCCGCCGGTATTGATGCCGTTGGTCAGCGTCGTACTCTGCGGCAGGCTCTGTGCGCCGGCCGTGCCGGCAGCAAGCAGCGACAGCATGCCAAGCGCTGCGCGGCGCAGCGCCGACGCGCGGGAAGACAACCCAGACAGGACCGATCGATAGCTCACTGCGAACATCTCCAGCATTGGGAGGGACAGCGGGAACTGCGGCGGGACAACGGTCAGGCAGGCGCGATCGACACGCCGGCAACGGCGCGTGTGCAGGTCAACAGGAAAGCTGGCCGTGCGCCTGCACGGCAGCGGCGGATTACAGGGTGTCCAGGCGGTCCAGCCGGTCGAGTGCGCGCAGCAACGGCGCCTCGCTGCTGCCCAGCACCACGCTGAGCTGCTGTTCCATGCGCAGCACTTCGGCCTCGGCAGCGCTCAGCAGGGTCACGCCGGCGCTGGTCAGCGACAGATGCTGCATGCGTCGGTCCTGGCGTCCCCGCACCTGCCGCAGCAGGCGGCGCTTGACCAGGCGTGCCACCACGATCGCCAGGTTGGGCGCCGACACGTGCAGCACGTCGCCGATCTGGCGCTGGTTGATGCCCGGGTTGCCGTCCACCAGCATCAGCAACGAGAAGTCGACCGGCTTGAGGTCGAACGCAGCCACGCAGTCCTGAAACATCCGCCGCACCAGCAACTCGGTGCGGGTGATGCGGTAGCCCAGCAGCCGCAGCAGGCGTGCCTGATCCACCGTGGTGACGGCATCCGGCAGCGGTACGGCAGTGGCAGTGACGGACATGACGGTTCTCGCAGCGAAGACGACAGGCGGACCGGTGCGCGCAACGCTCACCGCCCGCAACGCCGATCCGCGGCGTGAGCTGCATTGTAGACGCGCACAGGCATGCCGATGTGGGCGTGGCCGCCGAGCGCGTGGCACCGCCGTGCAGGCAGGTCGCCACAGGCTCATGCCAGTCCAGCGCCAGCACATGGCGGCCGCATGCGGCGGCACGCAGGTGTGGGAAGCGACGGTCATCCAGACACGGCTGCGACATGGGATCCGGGGTCGGCAAGTGATTGCGTTCCGGAATAGTTATTGATCATAACTACATTGCCAAGCTGCAGCGCAGCATGGTCGCGCTCGCCAGGCTGACCCGGCGGGCCGAGAGGCCTGGCGGGCATGGTGGCAACCGCCTGTGACAGGCACGCCAGGCACAGGTGCGCGCGGCATGCCGGGCCTGGCAGCGGTGGTGGCAATCACGACGGCAAGGCTGCGGCCGTCGCCGGACGACGCCCACGGACCCAGCCCACTCGCCCGGCGCATCTCCGCGCCAGGTAGGCCGCGTGCACACGCGCGGCCTGTGGCCAGCGGATTACGGGTTACGGCAACCAGAGCTTCTCGAGATCGCGGAAGCCCCAGTCCGAGGGGCTTTCCATCTGCGCGATGCGGTCCTGGCAGTCCGGGCGCGACAGGTCGATGTCCTGCACCAGCACATGGCTGCGCAGCTTGGCCGAATAGAACACGCGCACCTTGGGCTTGAGCAGCGCATCGGGGGTCTGCTCGATGACCACCGCCAGTTTCTGCGACTCCAGCCGCACCAACGAGCCGACCGGATAAATCCCCAGCCGGCGCACGAAGGCCTGGAACACCACCGGGTCGAAGTGCCCCTGCCACGACGCCATGCGCTTGAGCGATTCGGCCGGATCCCAGCCGCGTTTGTAGGGGCGGTCCGAGCTGATGGCGTCGTACACATCGCACACCGCGCCCATCCGCGACATCAGCGCGATGTTCTCGCCCGCCAAGCGGTTCGGGTAGCCGCTACCGTCCATTTTCTCGTGGTGGTGCAACGCGATCTCCAGCACCACCGCGTTCTGCACCCCGCCGGCCACCAGCAGGCGATGACCGTCCAGCGGGTGCTGGCGCATGATCGCCATCTCTTCGTCGGTGAGCTTGCCGGGCTTGTTGAGGATGTCCAGCGGCGTCACCGCCTTGCCCATGTCGTGCAGCAGGCCGCCCATGGCCGCCTCGACGACCTGCCCTTCGGGCAGACCGAGCTGGCGCGCCAGCCCGCTCATCAGGCCGGCCACCGCCATCGAATGCAGATAGGTGTAGTCGTCCGCGGTCTTGAGCCTTGCCACGCTGATCAAGGCCTGCGGATGCCGCAGGACCGAATCGTTGATGGCTTCCACCAGCGGCATCGCCGCCTCGGTGTCGACGGTGCGGCCAAGCCGCACATCGCGGAACATCGCCTCGACCGTGTCGCGGCCGTCTTCGAAGATCTTGCGTGCGCGCACCACTTCGGACTCGATGCCGACCTGCGCGGTGACGCTATTGGTCCGCGCGGTGCGCGTGGTGGTGGCCGGCTCGGGGGGGTCCGGTGCCGGCGGCGGCGCTTGCTCAGGCTCAGGCTGCGGATCGGGCGCGTCCGGCACCGCCGTGTCCAGGTCCAGGCCACGCGCGGTATCGATCACCAGTTGCTCGATCCGGCTGCCATGGATCTTCTCCACGTCGTCCGAATCGACCAGGAACGAGGTCTTCCAGAACGGGTGGTGCACCCACGCGCCCAGCAGCTTGTAGACATACATGCCGGGGCGGAGTTGGTCTGAATCGATGGTTCTGAGCATGCCGGCGCTGATCTGCAAATGGTCCGCGGAAGAGCCCGCCACGACGATGGAGGGTCTGTCGGGTTATCGGCAGTGCGCAGGATTTCTTTGGTCCGGTAGAACTCGCTCGCGCCGTGCGGCGACCGCTGGCTGAGCAGTTCAGTGCGCCGGCAGGCGCATGCCCAGCACGGCGATGGCCGCGAGCAGCAGCGGCACGCTGCAGGCCAGGTACAGGGCCGCCGGCGACCAGCCCGCATCCACCAGCACGCCCACGCACAGCGGTGAGGCGATCGCACCGAAGCGGCCCACCCCGATCGCCCAGCCCATGCCGGTGGAACGCACCGCCGCCGTGAAGACCACCGGCGCCACCGCATACAGCCCGGCGATGGCGGCAAACAGCACCGCGCCGCTCAGCACCGCAATGACGAACGCCCAACCCAGCACCGTGCTGTACCAGCCAAAGGACAGCAGCGCCAGCGCCGACAGCCCCAGCACACCGGCGGTCAGCCACGACAGCCGCGCACGCGCGGCCAACGCGCTGAAGATCGCACCGCCGGCGATCCCGCCCAGATTCAACAACACGCCACCGGTCACGCCCTGCTCTGCCGACAAGCCGGCCACGACCAGCAGCTTCGGAGTCCAGCTGAGCACGAAATAGAACGCAAACATCAGCAGAAAGAACGCCAGCGCGATCAACAGCGACTGCCGCCGCAATGCCGGCACGAACAGGGCCGCATAGCCCCGCGCCCGATCGGAGCCATGCGGCGGCGGTGACGGCAGTACCGCCTGCGGCGGCATGCCCATGCGCGCAAGCACCGCGTTGAAGCGTACGCCAGCACCGGGCGGGCGACGCGCGATCAGAAATTCCAACGACTCGGGCAAAAACGCCAGCACCAAGGGCACACACAGCAGCGACCCCAGCGCGCCGAGCACGAACACCGCGTGCCAGGACCAGTGCTGCAACAGCACTGCTGCGATCGCGCCGCCCAGCGTCGCGCCGATCGGATAACCGGTGGCCTGCAGCGCCAGTGCCGTGCTGCGCCACTGGGCGGTGGAATATTCGGCAGCGATGACCGCAACGCAGGCCAGCATGCCGCCGATGCCGATCCCGGTAAATGCCCGCAACGCACCGAGTTGCCACACCCCGGTGGCCAGCGCCGAGGCGCCCATGCCCACGGTCAAGATCGCCAGGCATGCCAGGATCGTCGCGCGCCGCCCGATGCGGTCGGCCAACGGCGCCAGCAGCAACGACCCCACCGCCATGCCGACCAGGCCGGCACTGAACAAGGCCCCGAGCAGCTTGCCCGACAACTGCCACTGCGCCGACACCTGCGGGGCGGTGAAGGCCATCGCCATCACATCGAAGCCATCGAGCATGGTCAGCAACACGCACACCGCCACCGCCCTCCACTGAAACGGCGTCATGCGCTGCAGTACGAAGGGTGAAGGTGTCGCGGCGCTCTGGGTCATCGGGTGATCCTGGTTAGGGAGTGCAGCTGCATTGGCAACCTCACGCGTGGCCATGCGCTCACGCAGCGCCGCCACGACGAAGACGCAAGCACGCTGGACGCTGCGACGGCCTTCGACAGCGCAGCAGTACTGCAACGCGGCAACGACAGTCGGGGTGTTGCAACGTCACCGGCACGCTAGGCCGATCGCAGAGGGCGTTCAAGACAGCGGCCTGCACGGGTGTGCGCTTATCGAACAAGCCGGCAGCGCGCTTCGCTTGCCTCTCCACGCATTCGTTGAGCTGTCTGCGCAGCGGCATCTGCGGTGTGCGCCTTGCCTGCACGGAAACGATCGACCTCGCATGTAGTGCTGCAGCGCGTGACTCGAGTGCGATCAGACCGGGCAACCCTCACGCTCGCCCGATCAGGATTGCAAAGCGCAACGCCGCACTCGTGATACAGGCATGGATGCAACGTTGCTGGCAGCGAGGTTGAACGACGCGACATATGCATGACTGCGCACAGCCACACACACCTCGATCCGTTCGGAGCGGCAGCGAACGTGCAGGCGCGGCCTCACACGCCCTGGCGCCAGCTGTTCCAACACGCTGCGCCGCTGTATCAGGCACGTCCGCAACCAGATCGATCCACTGCCGCACCAGCGCTTTCCGCATGCAGACGCTCGCCCGCTATCATGCAGGCCGTGCCCGCACCGGGCGGCACACCGACATGCCGGAGATCATCGTGACCCCGATTCGCTCGTTCCTGGAACACACCCCGCAACTGGGCGCACGCGTCTATGTCGATCCTGCCTGCACCATCATCGGCAAGGTGAGCCTGGGCGATGACGTGTCGGTGTGGCCGGGCACGGTGATTCGCGGCGACGTCAATCATGTGCAGATCGGCGCACGCACCAACGTGCAGGACGGTACCATCATCCACGTCAGCCACCATAGCCCGTTCAACAAGGCCGGCTACCCGACAGTGATCGGCGCCGACGTCACGGTCGGCCACGGCACCATCCTGCATGCCTGCACCATCGAAGACCTGTGCCTGATCGGCATGGGTGCCTGCGTGCTCGACGGCGCCACCGTCAAGCGCTACGGCTTTGTCGGCGCCGGGGCGGTCGTCGGCCCCGGCAAGATCGTCGGCGAAGGCGAGTTGTGGCTGGGCAATCCCGCACGGCTGGCCCGCACGCTCAGCGACAAGGAAATCGAGAGCCTGCATTACTCCGCACAGCATTATGTGCGGCTCAAGGACCAGTACCTGGGCACCGTCGGCACCGGCTGAGCCGTTGTCCGCCCTACGCAGGCATGGCAAGATCGGCGCCCTGCGGCGTGGGGACGCTGCCCTCGAATGGATTCGACCCGATGCATACGCGTTTTGCCCTGGGCAGCCTGCTGGCCGCCTGCCTGCTGATCGCAAGCCCGTCGCTGCTGGCCATGCCAGCCGACGCCGTCGACGAAGCGCAGGTGCTGTCTGCCCTGCAGTACCGCGACGGCCACATCGACATGCCGCAAGCCAAGGCGCACTTCGATCTGGATCCGGCGTTCCGCTACCTGGACAAGGCCGACACGCGCCGCGTGCTCGAGCAGCTGTGGGGCAACCCGCCCGACGATAGCGTGCTGGGCATGATCGTGCCGCGCACACCCGCGCTGGATGCGCCTGGTGGCTGGGCAGTGGTGGTGACCTATGCCGACGACGGTTATGTGTCCGACCAGGATGCCGCCAAGATCGATTACAGCGAGCTGCTGGCCGACATGCAGAAGGGCACCGCCGAAGACAACGCCGCGCGCCGTGAGCAGGGCTACGGCACCGTCGACTTGCTCGGCTGGGCGGTGCCGCCGCGGTACGACGCCGGCAGCAAGAAGCTCTACTGGGCCAAGGAACTGCGCTTCGATGGCGCCCAGCAGCACACGCTCAACTACGATATCCGCGTGCTGGGCCGCAGCGGCTACCTCAGCCTCAATGCCGTCGCCGGCATGGACCAGCTCGAACAGGTCCGCCAGGGCATGCAGCAATTGCTGCCGATGACCGAATTCGACCAGGGCGCGCGCTATGCCGACCACAACCCGTCCACCGACAAGATCGCCAGCTATGGGCTTGCCGGCCTGATCGGCGGTGGCCTGGCGGCCAAGGCCGGGCTGTTCGCCAAGCTGGGCCTGTTGCTGGCCAAGGGCTGGAAGCTGGTGCTGTTGGGCGTGTTTGCCGTGGGGACGGGCATCAAGCGGGTCTTCTCCCGCAAGGCGCAGGGCACCGGCAGCTGAGGCGTGCCGCGGCTCACGGCCGCGTGGCGTGCTCCAGTGCCGTCAACGTGGCCAGCGCCTGCGCGCGCGATGCGCCGCACATGTCCTCGGACGGACTCAGGCTGGCGCACACCGCAGGCCGCGTCGGCAACCCGAACAGGCGACAACGGCCCTGGCCGTCGAGCTGCACGCAGGGCACGCCCGCCGGCTTGCCTTGCGGCATGCCCGGGATGGCCGAACTGATCGACGGCGCGATGCAGCAGGCCGCGCAGCCGGCGCGGCACGGGATGTTCTTGCGCATGCCGCCAGTGTAAACCGCCGCCACCTGCCGCCAGCGGCGGCGTGGCTAGCGCGGCGGGATGTAGCTGGACAGGCGCACATCGAAGAAGGCCTGCACGGCAGCGAGATTGCTCTTGGCCTGGATGTCCGCGCCCACGTCGCGGCTCATGCCGAGCACGTCATCATCCGGCCAACCGGGGCCGAAGCACCATTGCGTGCTGGGGATATTGTTCGCCTGCAGATGGGCCAGCATGCGCGTGGTGGCGACCTCCGCGCTGCGGTTGCCGGCCGGGTAGCCGTGCTCGCCGAGATAACCGCGCTTGCCGGCATCCCGCAGGGCGTCGATGAAGGGCGTCACCATCATGATGCCGGTATCGGGCTGGATCACTTCGTTGCGCCCGCCCGGTCCGATCCAGTTGCCGCCGCCAGCCCCCTTGCTGTCCAGATAGTTGTGCGCTTCGTAGACGATGCGGTTGTAGGGATCGGGGATGTCGAACAGGCCCATCGAATCCTTCTGCCAGAGCCGGGCACTGGCATAGCCGTTGCCGCACACGAACACGAAGTGGTCGCGGTCGCGATCGATGATGGTCTTGCAGCACGCAGTGGCGGTGTTCTGCCAGTGCGCCGCCATCGACAGCACGCTGCCGTCGGCGGCGCGCTCGTCGCCCTGATAGGGCTCGTTCATCACGCCCCAGCCGAACACCGCCGGGTGCTGCCGGAACCGGTTGACGATGCGTGCCCACAGGTCGGGCAGGCCGGACGCGTTGTAGAGCGTGCACCCCGGCGTGCCGATCACGCGGTATTCGTACAGCTTGAGCAGCCCGTCGCGGCGATCGAAATAGCCCTGGTAGCCGAAATTGCGCAGCGGATAGGTGTCGGCCCAGACCGCGGCGGCCGCCGGGTCGTCGATACGGTTGCCGCGCGCATCCACAAGCGTGCCGCTGGCGTCGCGCCGATAGCCCGACTTGACGGCCACCCGCTGCGGCAGGCGCATATAGTCATGCAGCTCCACGATGGCGCGCTTGCCGCGGGCGGCGATGTGGTCCAGCGCATCCTGGACCTGGCTGCAGTAGGTCTCGTTCAAGGCCAGGCCCTGCCCCCGCGTGAAGCGCGCGGCGGTGGTCGGCAGCCGGAACAGCGGGCAGGCGCCGGCGGCGGCCACGTGCTGTGCGGTAATGGCGCGATAGTGCGTGCCGATCTCCGCATTCTCCACATAGCTGTTGGAGGCCAGGCCCGACAGGTTCAGGCCCGCAAACGGCAGGGTGGCGCTCTGCGCAGCCGCGCGGCCGCCCCACCCGAGGCCGGCCAGTGCCACCGCGCCGGCTGCGCCCTGCAGCACGCGACGGCGGGTGATCCCGGCGGTTGCTGCCGGCGTCTGGTCGATGGGATGCGGGGCTGCCGCCGCCGTGCGGCGTGGGTGTGGATGGTCGGACATGGGCGCCTCCTGCGGTGCCGTTGGTGGAGATCCTTGGCGGTGGTGCTCCCCTCTGCCGCACCGGTCTGACGGCGATGGTGCCGGTGTGGCAACGGCGCAATCTGCGCTCGGGTTCGCACTCCGGGCACTGCATGCCGGCACGCATACGTTTACATCGCATTACATGCCACGCCGACCAGCGGGAGGCGCATGTTCGCGCGCCGTGCCCGCGAACGCTCCGCCGCTGCTTTTGCGATGCGCACCCTGCCGGTGCCCTCCCCACCGCCACGGCGTGCCCTGGCCCGCGTGCTACCGTGCCGGATCACCGGAGCGCGCCGCGACCGTTGCAGCAGCAACAGTCACGACGCGGTCTAATTGCCAGCCACCGCTCGCCAATCAGCCGTCGAATTCGCCATGCCCGAGTACCGCTCCAAGACCTCCACCCACGGCCGCAACATGGCCGGCGCCCGCGCACTGTGGCGCGCCACCGGCATGAAGGATGGGGACTTCCACAAGCCCATCATCGCCATCGCCAACTCGTTCACCCAGTTCGTGCCCGGGCACGTGCATCTGAAGGATCTCGGCCAGCTGGTCGCGCGCGAGATCGAACGCGTCGGCGGCGTGGCCAAGGAGTTCGACACCATCGCCGTGGACGACGGCATCGCCATGGGTCACGACGGCATGCTGTATTCGCTGCCCAGCCGCGAGATCATCGCCGACTCGGTCGAATACATGGTCAACGCGCATTGCGCCGACGCGCTGGTGTGCATTTCCAATTGCGACAAGATTACCCCCGGCATGTTGATGGCCGCATTGCGGCTCAACATCCCCACCGTGTTCGTCTCCGGCGGGCCGATGGAAGCCGGCAAGACCAAGCTGGCCGAACACAAGCTCGACCTGATCGACGCGATGGTGATCGCCGCCGACGACAGCGCCTCCGACGAAAAGGTGGCCGAGTTCGAACGCAGCGCCTGCCCCACCTGCGGCTCGTGCTCGGGCATGTTCACCGCCAACTCGATGAACTGCCTGACCGAAGCGCTGGGCCTGTCGCTGCCGGGCAACGGCACCGTGGTGGCCACGCATGCCGACCGCGAGCAATTGTTTTTGCGCGCCGGACGCGTGGCGGTGGAGCTGTGCCACCGCTGGTATGGCGGCGAAGACCCCACCGCCCTGCCACGCGGCATCGCCACGTTCGAAGCGTTCGAGAATGCGATGACGCTGGATATCGCCATGGGCGGCTCGACCAACACCATCCTGCATCTGCTCGCCGCCGCGCAGGAAGGCGACGTGCCATTCGGCATGCGCGATATCGACCGCCTGTCCAAGCGCGTGCCGCAGCTGTGCAAGGTCGCCCCGAACACGCCGAAGTACCACATCGAAGACGTGCACCGCGCCGGCGGCATCATGGCCATCCTCGGCGAGCTGGCGCGTGGCGGCCTGCTGCATACCAACGCGGCCACGGTGCACGCACGCACGCTGGCCGACGCCATCGCGCAGTGGGATGTCACCCAGACCGACGCAGAGACCGTGCACACGTTCTACAAGGCCGGCCCGGCCGGCATCCCCACGCAGATTGCCTTCAGCCAGGCCACGCGCTGGGACAGCCTGGACACCGATCGCAGCGAAGGCTGCATCCGCGATGTCGCGCATGCGTTCTCGCAGGAGGGCGGCCTGGCCGTGCTGTACGGCAATATCGCCCGCGACGGCTGCGTGGTGAAGACCGCAGGCGTGGACGAATCCATCCACGTCTTCGAGGGCAATGTGCGCGTCTTTGAGAGCCAGGATTCGGCAGTGAAGGGCATCCTGGCCGACGAAGTGAAAGCCGGCGACATCGTGGTGATCCGCTACGAAGGCCCCAAGGGTGGCCCCGGCATGCAGGAAATGCTCTACCCCACCAGCTATCTCAAATCCAAGGGCCTGGGCAAGCAATGCGCCCTGCTCACCGACGGCCGCTTCTCCGGCGGCACCTCGGGCCTGTCGATCGGCCACGCCTCACCGGAAGCGGCGGCGGGCGGCGCGATCGGGCTGGTACGCGACGGCGACAAGATCCTGATCGATATCCCCAACCGCTCGATCAATCTGCTGATCTCGGACGAGGAACTTGCTCTTCGTCGCGCAGAGCAGGATGCCAAGGGCTGGAAGCCGGTGGAAGTGCGCCCACGCAAGGTCACTACGGCGTTGAAGGCCTACGCGTTGCTGGCGACCAGCGCGGATAAGGGTGCGGTGCGCGACAAGGCGCTGCTGGACGGCTGAAGCATTGCCATGAAGACCGCGGATTTTTAGCGGTCTTCATCGACTCCGGGCATCGGACTGTGGGAGGCACTTCATTCCCGACGCTTGGCTGCAAATACCACAGCGGGTTGGTTTTTCTTGCCCGCAGCGTCAACCACCGCCGAGGCCCAGCCCATCCAGCAGGCTGTGCACCGCCGACGCCCCGCTCCCAGCACATGCGTGTAGATCTGCGTGGTCGCCACATCCTGGTGGCCCAACAGCTCCTGCATGGTGCGCGCGAGCTCCTCGGCCGAGAGCACCACCGGAATACACCGCGCCCGCTTGGCGCGCTGCAGTCTCTCCATCCAGGGCAACTCCGCGCCCAAAACCTCGCGATACAGGAACAGCAGCGCCGCCAGCGCCTGATGTTGCGTGCCGGCCGACACCTGGCCCTGCGTCGCCAGTTCGGTGAGAAACGCCTCGATCTCTGCCTGCCCCATCTGCACTGGATGCCGTTTGCCGTTTTCCAGAATGAAGCGTCGGATCCAGCCCACAGACGCCTGCTCGGTACGCAGGCTGTAGTAGCGAAGCTGCAGCCGACCACGCACCTGATTCAACAGCTCAGGGGTCAGAGGCGTCATTACACCTGCATCGTCACGGGTGTAATTCATACGCCTGCGCAAACGTCGGATAACGCAACCAGCATTGATACAAAGACTGCCGGTTACCATCTGGCAAGTCATTGTTACGGAATAGGAATTGCCCCTTCCCAGACCTCCGGCCTTAGTCGATACTTGGCGCAACATCGCTCTCAGGCGGTCCAATCGTGGTTAGGCACCGCATGCAGCTAATTGGCTTTTCAATTGCCGAAGACTTTATCGCGCTTGAACGCGGGCTTGACCGTTTTGACCTACACAACAACTTTGACTTTCAGGGCATGTCATACGCCCCAGCGCAACAGACGTTAGAGCTACATTGGCACCGTGGCACCGGCGATTGGGTAAAGCCATCAGACCCGCCTGAGCTCTCACTCAGCTTTGCGGGGGTGTACTTGTTCAAAGCTCAGGAGCGAGATCCGACAGTTCCATTCACCGAGGATAACTGCTTGGACTCCCTTGGATTCATGTGGGACGACCTATTAGCTGAGATGCGTGCATTCGCCTCAAGTAGACCGTCTAAGGGCTGCAACCACCTTACGGCCAACTTCATGAGTGGCTTTAGCATCAAAGTGGGCGCCGTATCCGCGACTCTGCGTGTCTCGGGCGGTGCCTAACAATTTATTCATGCCGAACCCGCTTCGCGGGTCGGCTTAATTCAGGTGTTAGGCCTCACAAGGGACTCTCTTGCAAGCTCTTAAGTTCTTCGCTCTATCGTGTTTGGCGGTGATCGTGTTTGATGCGGTCGCATCTCTCGTGTCTCTGGTGCTTGGCTTTCCTTACACTTACGCAGCGTTCGGATCCGCTATTCTCTACATCGCATTTGGATTCTTCGCTAATAGCAAGTTTGGTTTTTGGGCTGCAGTATTGCTCGGCTTAGCTATGGGCATCACTGATGCAACGCTTGGCTGGGCCGTCTCTTGGGCCATTGGTCCAGGCCGCCTTGCCGGAGGCACTCTCACCCTGTCGGTTTGGTTCTACACTACAACGTTCGCCGTAATATTGGGCGCAATTTACGGGCTTATTGGCGGCGGCATTGGTGTGCTCACGGGGCGGCGGCGTGCGACCTGACAATTCTTTCGAGCCGACGCTAATCGGTGGCGCGGCTTAATTCAGGCATTGGGATGAAAATCAAAATCAGGGGGAACTGATGGCAAAGCGGGAAGACCTACAAGACTGGGTTGTTGCGGCGCTGAAAGCTCATGGTGGCTCGGCCAGCATCGTGCAGGTTGCAGAATACATCTGGACACACCATGAGAAGGCGCTCCGTGCATCTGGCGAGCTCTTTTTTACGTGGCAGTACGATATGCGTTGGGCATGCACCCGCTTAAGGGAGCGCAAAATTGTCCAAGCAGCTGAGGTTTCAAAGCGCGGGGAGTGGCGCCTTGCAGCCTAACAATTCATTCAAGCCGACGCCGCTTCGCGGCGCGGCTTAACTCAGGCGTTAGGCGGCACAGGGGAGAATTATGGGTCGGTCATACAACACTTCGCTTGTACTCATTCGGTTCTTCGGATTAATCGGCGTGGTCATGGGCATAATGTGGCTGGTCAATCTGGTTGCAACCTTCGCGCTTCGTGCCTTTGGAGCACCCGATTGGCTAATCAATCCCTTATGGTACGTGGCGTCCCAAGGCCTGCTATCTGGTCCGATTTGGGCTGCGGCCGGCATCGTTGTGCTCAAATACTCAGTCGATCTCGCTCGTTTCGTGGCACGCGGCAATACTGACAGTGAATAGACGGGATAGGCACTCGCGAGTGCCGCCTAACAATTCGTTCAAGCCGAGCCCAAATCGTGGCAGCGCCTTCGTGCCTACGCTACGCTAGCACGCAGTCACCGCCCCGCGTTGGGCCGGCTTAACTCAGGCGTTAGGCCTCATGAGCGACACTTTCGACCGCTCAATGTTGCTGCTCTCACTCCAGCGTGCACTTCTCGGCGAGGTGCACATTGAGCTGCGCCAAGCCTCAATCGAGGCTGATCCAACCTCAAAGACCGTTCGGCTCCGCTTCGAATACGACGGGTCTCCTCCGAGACCTACACGGGAAAGTTGCTCTTGCTCCGCCGCCGAGGTCATCGCTGACTTTCCAGCGCAGTGGCAACTGGACGAGCAGCACCTTACTGTTCCCGTGCCTACAGCTCTAGAGCCATTGGCCCATGTTGCATATCGTCGGGCCGAGCCTCAGCATGAGGCCTAACAATTCATTCAAGCCGAACCCGCTTCGCGGCTCGGCTTAACTCAGGCGTTAGGCCTCTGGGAAAAACTCAATGCTCACCTACGCAGATGGATCACCAATTCAAGTAGGAGACTCGGTGCTGCTGGAGCATGGCCAGACTCGTGGCACCGTTGAGCTTGTCGTTCTGACGCAAACCGAGATGGAGACCATCGGCGCTGAGGAGCCTGGCGTCATGCTTTTGTCAGCCCCATTTGGCCGCGTCTACCTGCCAAAATGGTTCCTGCAGCGCGAGCCTTTGCAGTATGTTCCTCACGGGCCGTCGGCCTAACAACTCATTCAATCCGAACCCGCTTCGCGGGTCGGCTTAATTCAGGCGTTAGGCCCCTTATGGCTAATTTGAACATTCCAGAAATTCCATATGAGTCAGGCGTTGTCCGCTTCCGATATTCGCGCTATCTGTCAGCGGATGGCTCTCGGTGGGTTCGACATGGCTTGTTCTGTGCCTACCATGAGGATGGCTCGCTCGCTTCTGAGGGAATCTACGAACAGGGACAGGAGCATGGCTTTTGGCGGGACTATCATCCCAACGGCCAACTTGCCGCCGACGGGCAGTACACACATGGCACCGAGACTGGCATTTGGCGCTACTGGTCAGAGGCCGGCGTTCCGGAGCTGTTGGACGGGGCCTAACAATTCATTCAAGCCGACGCCGCTTCGCGGTGCGGCTTAACTCAGGTGTTAGGCCGCATGAAAGCTAGCCGCATACTGTTTTTCCTAGTTTTGACGCTGCTCACCGAGCCTGCCATCGCGCATCAGGACCGCATACTTAGCCTTGAGCCCGACGGGTCGATCCCCGAGATTCCC
This sequence comes from Xanthomonas sp. NCPPB 3218, assembly GCF_056725185.1. NCBI lineage: Bacteria > Pseudomonadati > Pseudomonadota > Gammaproteobacteria > Lysobacterales > Lysobacteraceae > Xanthomonas > Xanthomonas sp. NCPPB 3218. The sequence goes on along the minus strand of NZ_CM161516.1, from coordinate 457,502 downwards.
GCATCGTTCGGCAAGGCATTTCTGGTTGTTGAGGGCTTAGGCACGAAGGCGCCTGTCGTTAAGCTTAAAATTGGCGCTCGTAGCACCGCTCTACCACTTTGCATGACGCGACTCATTAAAACGCGCCAGAGGTCAAGTATAAGACTGAGCGGATCCTGGTATCACGATGAGAGAATTGTACCTTTCTACATCAATGTTGAGTTTCCTGACCCTGGTCAAGAACAAGAAAAATATCCAAGATCAGGCCAGACGTTCTTGTTCAACCTGCGCACCCCTAGTCTTATAGACTCCAGCTCTCCTGAAGGCTGCAGAACAGTGTCCTCTGCGCTGCGGCCCAACAATTCATTCAAGCCGAACCTGCTTCGCGGGTCGGCTTAATTCAGGCGTTAGGCAGTGGTGGAGCAAATGCGTTGGTGGTTGCTGCTTCGGTGAGTTCGCAGGCGTGCATGCGGTTGGCTCCGGACAGCAGTCATCAGCATTGCTGGTTGCGGTAAGTTCGGTGCTTCGCCCTCGTACGTCACTTCCGCGCTGCGCTCGTTGCATTTGTCTTCGGGAGCAGCCCGCACCGGGGCGTCGCTGGGCAAGCTCCATCCCGCAAGCTGTGGCACACTCGGTCAAGGCGGCAGTGCTGGGGAGCAGGGTTGCACCATCCAACCTTCGCGACCACTCACTGCCTAACAACTCATTCAAGCCGAAGTTGCTTCGCAACTCGGCTTAATTCAAGCGTTAGCTGTACGAGGGAGATCAATGCAACTCGAAGAAGAGCTCGCAGCCTTCTACCGCAAGCATGGCTTCGGCGAAGACTCGGGCAAGCGTTCATTAACTGTGCCGGTCTACACTGGTTGCATGCTGGTCCCTTTGCCAAACGTTGAAACGCGGCATAAGTACCTGAAGTTCCACGACCTCCACCATTTAGTCGGGAGATACGGCGTTGGCCGTGTCGGCGAAGGGGAAGTTAGCGCCTGGGAGCTGGGCACTGGCTCCTTGCTGGCCTCCCCGACGCTCGCATTCATGAACCTCATCGCCCTATCTACGGGGCTCGTTCTAGAACCCAGGCGCATGTGGCGTGCTTTTGCTCGGGGCATGCGCAGCAGGAATCTTTACGCCGCTTCCGTGCGAGCGCGCGTGCAGAGCGGCGAATGGGAGAACGTCCGCGCGCTCCGCGGCTACCTGCTCGAAGTTCGCCTGCCGTCACGCGTCGTCTCAACGCTGCGAGCAGCCGAGTTCGGTCTGTATGCTTTTTTTAGCCATGGCAATCCACGCGCTCATAGCCGTGCCGGCCTTAGTTGCGCGCACGGTCACGGACATTGGGCTTGGTCTTAGCTTGTTCGAGATCGTGCGCCCAAAAAAGCGAGTGGATCTGGTCTACCGGCGCACAGCTAACAATTCGTCCAAGCCGACGCCGCTTCGCGGCGCGGCTTAACTCAGGTGTTAGGCAGCTATGAAAAATTCCGTCTCGCGCTTTCAAGGCAAATCGTTTGGTTGGGGGTTCATCCTTTTCATCGGTTTGTTTTCGGCGTCCGCTTTCTGGGGCGAGTCGGTGGGCCTTAGTAAATTGGCTGCCGCCGTCCTGTTCGGTGTGAGCGGTTTTATTCCATTCCTCATTCAGGCCTTTACTGGTTGCGCGCTTGATGGCGCGTGGGTAGCCAGATTCAGCCGCAGAGAGCATCCAACCAAGTATTGGCTGTTGCTTGCTCTTTCTGCAGCTATTGGCATCGGCTTCTCATATGACGCGTACAGCACGTACATGGAGGCTGCACATGTCGCGGCCTAACAATTCATTCAAGCCGAACCCGCATCGGGGCAGCGCTTGGGCGCTTTTTCCGCTACGCTAGCACCCAACCGCCGCCCCGCTACGGGTCGGCTTAATTCAGGTGTCAGGGCGCTCTAGTAGGTTCGATGCAGCCGAAGCCAACTGAAAACGAGCCCGGCATCGCACTAGGAGTGTCGCTTATCGCCATTCTGGGCGCCCTCCTTGTCAGCACTTTGCTCACCGGATTCAAGCCAGGCCCAGTGCGCACGGGCCCTAGCACCGTGCTATTGGGACTCTACCTGATGGCGTGGGGCACCATGTTTCTCGCCAGTTACTTCTACAGCCACAAGACATTCTTCTTACGCGCACTTATCTGGGTCTGCGAACATTGGTCCAGCCCGAAAGGGCGTGTCATGGCTTTTTGCTATGCGGCACTAGCGCTGGGGCTCGGCGGCGCGGCCACATTGTCGGGTCTCGGGCTCATCAATGTCGCGCCCTAACAATTCGTCCAAGCCGGCGCCGCTTCGCGGCGCGACTTAACTCAGCTGTTAGGCCGTGGTGGAGCAAATGCGTTGATGGTTGCCGCTTCGGTGAGTTAGCAGGCATGCATGCGGCTGGCTCCGGAAAGCAGTCATCACCGTTGCGGGGGGCTGGGCAAGTTCGGTGCTTCGCCCTCACCCGTTATTACTGCGCTGCGCTCATTGCATTTGGTTTCGGTGGTATCCCGCGCCGCTGCATCACTGGGGCACGCTCCATCCCTCAAGCTGTGGCACACTCTGCCCAGGCGGCAGTGCTGGGGAGCATGGTTGCACCATCCAACCTTCGCGGCCACTTACTGCCTAACAACTCATTCAAGCCAAATTTGCTTCGCAACTCGGCTTAATTCAAGCGTTAGGCTCCATGTCAAGCGATCACGCGATTCAAATCAAAGCCCCTGGGCCGCGGCCGGCGTACTACCGGGTCGCTGAGCATCTTTGGGGCGCTGGCTGTAACATCGATTCGGACGGCGACTCCCGTACCCCAGAAGACCACGAGCTATCGGTTTCACTTCGTGGTGCGCCTGGGCAGCAACTGGACATTAACCCTGTCTCTACGGAGCCATTGGTTCTGGTGGTTCGCTCCCCTCAAGCAAGTCTTTGTAGCAAAGCAGTAAAGTTCATAGTTTCTTTCTCAGGCGGCACAGTTGAGTCGATAGTGCCTAAAAATTCATTCAAGCCGAAGCCGCTTCGCGGCCCTTAACTCATTCGTTAGGCCTCTGATGAAACTTCTCGTACTACTTCCTTTGCTCTTGCCACTCACCGCATCCGCGCATGATATGGCGCCCTTGGATAATCCAGAGCTTGCTACGATCTTTGGCCTTCTCCAAGAGCTAGCAACAACACCATCAACTTCAGACCAACCGTACATCGTTCGCATCTATGCGGCACCCACTGGCGTCTATGAGTGTGGCGGCACGGTTGCCTCGTGTCCTGACGTAAGGCTGTTCTTCACAGTCTCGTACGGGGATATTGGGGAGACCCCTGCTCTCTATCAGCTTCCTGCGCGAAAGGGCTGGAGGTTCAAGGGTTGGTCCGAGCCATCTGCTGCGGGAGGCATGCAGATGGCCAGCTTCACGGTGCAGACTATGCTGCCCGATTCAAATATTGATCTTGAGGCCAGTAAAGCTTGGCGACCTCAGGAGTATCGTGTCCTTGCCAGTCCAGAGTCGGCGTCATATGCCTCGCACTAGGCCTAGCAATTCATTTAAGCAGAACTCGCTTCGCGAGTCGGCTTAATTCAGGCGACAGGCACTGTATGAAAGCTCGATGGCTATTTGTTGCATGGGGAATTTTCGCAGCTCTGGCTCTTTTGCTGCGTTTTGGTGTGGTCGGTCCACGAGAGTGGCTGACCACGCTCTATAGCGTGGGTAGTCTTGCACTTGCCGGCGGGGCTGGCACCCTCCTCAACATCCGCTTTCGTCGAGATCTTCTGGCAGTTGATCGAGCCACCTGGGAACACCTCACGCAATTTCGTGATCTTGGTCCTGGCTACCACAACAATTTTCGTGAGCTAGGCTGGATCGCACGACCGTCGTCTACTATCCCGCCCCACCTCAAACCGCTGTGGCTCCGGGCACGTAAGCTCGTCTGGCTACCAGTTGTTTGGTTCTTAACCACACCGGCAATCTGCATTCTTGTAGGCGTCGGCGGTACCTAGCAATTCATTTAAGCCGAACCCGCTTCGCGGGTCGGCTCAACCAGTTGTTAGGCAGCAAAGCAGACATGATCGCAACTCTATTCATCGCACTTCTCCCTGCTAGCTCGTCGACTGTGCCTGCCACTGAGCAACCCGTGCTTCAATGCAACATTGGACCGGCCCTGAAGCAGTTCGGAGACAATGAGTGGCTGATATATGGCTGCGCTGACGGGCATTCCGTAGTGGTCGCTGCCCGCGCGCCTAATCCCGCTGCTCCGTTCGTCTTTATCCTCACGCCGGACGGTAACGGTGGCATTGAGTTGCTCGGCGAAGGTACTGGGACCGAGTCCGCCACCAAACCCGCGTATGACAGGCTCAGCAAGATGTCCAGCTCGGACCTGGCCGCGCTTTTTCATGAGGCTAGTCGTGCCAATGGGCGGTAAGCTGACGCCTAGCAATTCATTCAAGCCGAATCCGCTTCGCGAATCGGCTTGATTCTGGCGTTGGAACTCAGGAGGAGAGTGCTGTGAACTGGAAGCGCGTCGTCGGCTGGTCTGCTCTACTCATGATCTTGACCAGTGGTGTCGGTGTTCTTAGCGGAGTCTGGGTGGCTCACTCGCAGATCGAACCGGCGACGATTGACCAACTAGTAGAGAGAGCCCGCCTTTTCAGGCGTGTTGCAACTGGGCTTATTGCAGTCGTCTGCTATTGGCGCCTTGCCACTGGTGCCCCGACTCGTAGGGCCTGGCAGGTAGTTGCTGCATTCTTGCTAGTACAGCTGACGGACATGGCTCTGTCTTTGGCACTGGGTGCGCATGTCGGTGAGTTACTCGAGCCGTGGGGTATCTTGCGTTCTATGTTGTACGCACTAGCAGGCTACGTTCTAGCAACGCTGAGCCACAGCAACTCACCCAAGCCGAAACCGCTACGTGAGTCGGCTTAACTCAGGCGTTAGACCTAGCTGGAGATTTTATGGTATTCAAATGCTTGCTCATCGCTATGGCTGTCTTGTGCGCCTTTCTCGGATACCGCGTTCTTCGCCTGGAGTCTGAGGTGCATCAGCTACAACGCAATGCTGCCATCGCCATTCTCTCTGCAGAGATCGCGAACAAGAAGATCGGCGCCTTTGCACCATATTTTCGACAGGACAAAGAGGCATTTGCCAACGCGTGGATAGACGACTCAAACATGCCCGGCGCCGTGTTCCCGGAGGATGTGTTGGTGCCCCTCAAGAATGAACTCGCTCGCAAGCGATCGGACCCGTCATCCCAGAAGCTCAAAGCTGACACCTTCCGATAAGATAGGGCTAACAATTCACCTGAGCCGAAGCCGCTTCGCGGCTCGGCTTCACTCAGGCGTTAGCCGCATGAAAAAGATGCCAGTACTGTTGATTTCCTGCCTCTTGGCTGGAGGTTGCGACCATCTATCAGACACTGTGACGAGCAACTACCCCACCCTGGCCGATGCAAGATCCGATCAACTGTTCGGTCGCGGTTGGCTTCCCGACATACTTCCGCCCAGTACAACTGACATCCGCACATCCAACGACTTGGACAGCAATACATCTGTCGGTGAGTTCAGCTTCAAGAGCGGAGAAAGCTTCGCTTTCTACTCAAATCTTCAGCCCGGACTTCCCACATCATCGAGAATCGGCAGCTGGTCGGAAATCGTAGGAGACTACGCCGATACCGGACACACTCAATGGCAGTATCGAGACTCCGATACCACGTGGGCGTTCTTCTGCGAGCAGCAGGCAAACAAGTGTATGTATTACGCATGGCGCCGGTAGCTGCTAGCAATTGAGAATAAGGGGTCAGGCTTATTTTCCAGATGCCTCATCGGTATGGGCAACGGCTTCGTTGGACGCTGATCGGCTCCCTGCTTGTCGAGGCAGTTGACATCCCAACAAACCCGCAGCAATCTCTACCACAAGGAGCGTAGAAACTCCTCACAGAGCGGTACCCACCTCCGTCAAACCGGTGGGTTTTTTGTGCCTGCAGCATCTTGCGGGTGCAACCGACGCGATGCCTGCGTCGGGAGGGCGGCTAATACAACACCCTTTGGGGAAATACGCCCGCCGGCTCTGTGCGGTTTCTAACCTCCCGACATCCCGTCGCCACCCGGCGGCGGGGCCTGTTCGTCAAGGAGGGCTTTGCCATGCGTCGACCCACGTCCAGTCCCAAGCCAGCGCGCAAGCGCGCCACGGTGCCGCCGCCCACCGAGATCGGCTGGCACTCGCTCGACCCAACGATCACGCCGCGGCGCTACCTCGAGCGCACCCCCATCCCCGAGCCCCGCCCCGATCCCAACAAGCCGCGCCGCCAAGGCCACCCGCGCGCGCCGCAGCACTGCACTGTCGGCTACGGCTACTACCCCGACAGCCACCAACGCATCCCCACGCTACGCCTACGCGGCCGCTGGCTGGAACAACTCGGCTTCACTATCGGCAGCAAACTCAACATACGCATGCGCAATGGCGAGCTGGTCGTCAGCGTGGCACCCAAGAACTAAGCAGATGCGTCGCACAGCATGCAGACCAACGCCCGCATCAAGCGCAACGCGTTTAGCATCACACCTTGCGCGCTCACTGCTTCTCGCGCAGGAGGACAAAGGTGGAGCACCAAGCCGTCGTCCTGTATCTCACGTTGGATCAACTTGACTATGGCATAGCACATGGTCATGGGCAGCCGCGCCGGCATGACGAGCGTTTGTTGCAAAGGCTTGCAGCGATTGACGGCAATGGACGACTCGGCGAGGATCGTTTTTACGCCACACGGGCAACCCCGGTAATAGTCAGGCGGCTTGGAGGTTTGGATGAAGTTGATGCTTCTATTGGGTGTGGTACTTGCGCTTGGCAATATCGTCGCATCGGTTGCCGTGCTTCGCGTTTCGGTGCTGTCGCCATCACAACGCGCGTTGCAAGTTGCCCTCATCTGGCTTATTCCAGTCATTGGCGCGGTGGTTTGTGCGGCATTTGCTTCTTCTCAGTCAGCTGGCTCCACGTCGTCCGGTACAAGTGACCCGTTCTATCTGTCATCCGATGGTGGCGCATCGGGTGGTCAGGACATTGGTTTTTCCAGTTGCGATGCGGGGGACTCTGGCTGTGCCGGGAGCAGTGACTAGTGGCGACGCTTGGCAAGTCGTTCAAGCCGGATCCAGCTCGCGGTTCTGTTTAATCCAGTTGCTGGACCGCTAAGGATATTTCGAGAGAGACAGATGATTCTTTGGGGATGGGGCGAGCGTGTGCTGACCTTCGACCTGGCAGAGCATGAGCACTGCCAGAGGTGCGAGCAAGAGCAAGTCTTTACACTGCGTCTCAAGTACACGTACGGACACTTCTACCATCTTTTCGGATGGGTTATCTCCAAGCAGTACCAGCTCATTTGCCCCGTTTGCTCCCACGGCTGGATAGTTAACGCTTCGGCGGCGGAAGCGCAGATTGGGTGCAACCCAGTGCCGTTCCATCAGAGATCAGGATGGATTGTCATGCTCTTCCTTGCAGCAATCATTGGATTTGCCGCCGTGACGTATCAGCATGTGGCCTGACAATTCATTCGAGCCGAAGCCGCTTCGCCGGTCGACTCAACCTAGGTATTAGCCCCTATGAGAAAGATCGTTGCAGCTGTTGCTTTTCTCCTCTTCGCATCAGGCGTAGCCTGCTCGGCATCCACTCCGACGGTTGACGTCTCTGGCCTGTCCGAGGCTTCCATGAACTTCGATCAAGACGGAGTTGGGCCATTCCTGCATGAGTTGTCTAGCTCCCTCAGTACCAACCTCGACCCCGACGCACTCACAAATGCAATCGATGTGTTGCCGGTTGAGACAAGCGGAAACTGGGAGTTCTCGGTCAACTTGAATGGCAAGCACGAGCGCTTGGTGATCGTTGCGTTCAAGGATGACGTGGATGCTCCTGACCTTGCGTTCTACACGTCACCCGAGCTAGCTGCCAAACTTCAGCGACACCTTGAGTCATTTGCCCAAGCTCAGGGGTGGTAGGGCCCAACACTTCATTCAAGCGTTAGGCCGCCCTGCCCATGCGCGCGCATCCGAAATCAACAAAGACGTCAGTTGGATATCGCGCGCTTCGGCTATTCGGTGCGCTACTCGTGTTCCTCATTGTGTCCGTGACGTTCACCTGGTGGCATCACACCAGGACGCTCTCGCCCTGCGCCACGTCCGCCTCCATCGCAAGAGACCCAGTCGCATGCCATGCTGGCTTTTGGCTATTCGGCATCTCTTGGGCCGGGCTTGCCACCTTTTTGTTTACGCTCTTTGGCGTCTGCTTGTTCCTTTCATGGGGATGGTCCCTGACTCGCCGCGAGCGGAGCTAAAGCCTTAAAATTTGTCCAATCGCCCAGCGATCCGATCTACTACTCAAGCACACCGCCAAGGAAAGCATGTTCTCCATCTTCAAAAAGAAAGCCGCTCCGTTATTGATCGTTCGCGCCGATGGGCGAGAGTTGTGCCGCGTTACCGAGAGCGATGTCCCGTGTGAGCTCAAGCCTTCCGCATGGTTGAAGGCCAATAGCGTCCTGGAGTTTGCCGACTCGGCGGGAGAGGTGCATCGGCATGAACTTGGTGCTGCGACGGGGTGGTTCCACTTTTCCGTTCGCGTGCATCCCAACCTCGGGTGCCAGGCAGACTGTGTCATTTCGCAGACCGAGCAGCTCGATCCAGATGCGTTTGCGAATGGCCAAGCATCCGGGATCAGGTTTCAGCCGTTCTTTCTGCCGGGCGCCAGCGTCAGAAGTGCCACACTTGCAGGCAAGGGGTTGTTTGCCAGGGGGCTGCACTTCAATGGAATCGTCACCAGTGGCAATGTGGTGCTTTCCTGTGAGTGCGACCACTGCAAGCGTTCGTTCCTGATCCGCTCCTATCACGCGGGTTTTAGCAACGCGGGATACTTCTACTCGGGGTCCGGCAAGTACACCATCACCGTCGATAGCCATCTGCCTGGCAGCCCTGCAGCGCTGTCCGAGCCGGATGCCGAAGCGCTTGCTGTGCTGGAAGACGCATTACCGTTGGCACCGGATGGGTCCCGCTACGCCTACCTCAATCCTTTTCGCTGCCCGCATTGTTCCGAGCCTTACATCGATTTTGAGGCGAATCCGGGGCTGAGGGCGAGCGAGTACTACGGGAATTACTTCGAGGGCTCAACGCTGCTGCGATACGCGCCGCCCGATGTTGAGCATTCTTCCTGATGACTCCATTGCTGCGTTGCCGCTGGTCTGTCCGAGCTCGCAAAGCAACGCTTTTATAACGAGTCCGAATGCGCTTGAGCAAGCGTGCATTGCCGTCTCATGTGCTGAAAATGAGCCTTGTTTGTTGGCGTGATGTCACGCTTCCGCTACGCAGCGCGGAGTTCCGGAGTTGCAACGCGAGCCCAAGACATTAGAATCGGTACGCGTGGTGCGCGTCAGTTCCCGCCTGCGCAATGTAATCGTCAGGTGGATCGCTTCAACTATCAACGAAGGAATGCTCATGTTGAAACCAGCAGATACCAAGCTCTATTCCAAATTGGTCGGCATCAGCATTGGCATCTTTGCAGCCGTGGGGGCTGCCCTCGGGGCAGCAATGGGCAACCTGCCGCAAGGCCTCGGCCTGGGGCTGTCGCTTGGCTCCGTGTTCGGCATTGCCTGGGCGCGTCGGCGTGGTGCCATCTGACGCCGGCATGAGGTGACACGCGCATGTCGCTCGGCCGACTGCGCTGTGCTGCCGCAGACGACGTTGATACCGCCTGGTAACCGGTGTGACATGCAGCCATGGCAGCGGATTCGCAGCTGTTTTGGTACCGCTCCTCAATGCCGGTCGGCAAGGCGCTGGCATGCGCTACCATGGGTCGATGAACGTTAAATCGTGTCTTGTAGTGTTCCTGCTCGGTGCCTGTGCATCGCTTTCGGCCCAAGGGGTTTCGCCCGCCACCACGCGTGAGGTCGATCAGCTTTTCAAGGTTCTTGCGCAATCCAACTGCGAATTTTCGCGCAATGGGTCGTGGTACGCTGCGCCCAAAGCCAGTGAACACTTGCAGCGCAAGTACGACTACTTGCAGAAGAAGGGGCTGGTGACGTCTACCGAATCCTTCATCGAGCTTGCTGCCACCAAGAGCAGCATGTCGGGCACGCCGTATCAGGTGCGTTGCGGCAACACTGCGCCGGTATCCAGCCAATCCTGGTTCACTGGCAAGCTGCGGGAGCTGCGCAAGTAATCGGCAGGCGTCGGAACCACAGCATCTGCCTTGCAGCGTTGCCTGAGGCGCTGGCAACTGCTGCTGGACGGCAGATACGCTGATGTAAATCAGGCAACGCGCAGCCTCTGCACTGCCTCAGCGCTGCCATTGTGCTCATCGGCCACAAACGCACTCACTGCATCTTCCAGCTGCGCGGCATGGTCGCCCATGGCGCGTGCGGCGGCGCTGGCGTCCTGCATGCGGGTGACGCCGTCGCGCATGTCGGCGTCTACGCCGGCGAGGGTGTGATGCACCTGCGCGATGCTGCCGGCTTCCTGTTGCGAGGCGACGGCGATCCTGCTGAGCGTGCTGCTGACCTGGCCGATGGTGGCGACGATGTGCTGCATGCCTTCGCCGGCGTGGCGCACCTGCTGCACCCCGGCCTGCATATGCGTGACCGATTCGCCGATCAGCGTCTTGATCTGGCTGGCGGCGGTGGACGAGCGCAATGCCAGCGCGCGCACCTCGCCAGCAACCACGGCGAAGCCGCGGCCTTCTTCGCCGGCGCGTTCGGCTTCGACGGCGGCATTCAGGGCCAGGATATTGGTCTGGAAGGCGATGCCGTCGATGACCGAGACGATGTCCTGGATGCGGCGCGAGGCCTGTTCCATCTGCTGCATGGTGCCCATCGCCTGGTGCATGGTGTCACCGCCGCTGCGTGCGGCCTCGGATGCGGCGGCGGTGAGCTTGTCGGCGTCGGCCGCCTGCGCGGTGTGCTCCTGCATGGTGCCGAGCACGGCCTGCATCTGGGTGGCGGTGCGGCCCAGGGTGGCCGACTGGCGCTGCACCTGCTGCTCCAAGGCATCGTTGCGGGTCAGGATGTGGCCAGCGGCGTGATTGATCGCGGTGCTGGAGCTGCGGATCTGCGTGATGATGCGCGCCAGCTCGTCGGCGGTGGCATTGGCATCGCGCTTCATCTGCTCGAACACGCCTTCGCAGTGGCGGTCGATGCGCTGGGTCAGATCGCCACGCGACATCGCCGCCAGCATGCGACGCATGTCCTGCAGGCTGTCGTCGGTGATGGCCAGGAACTGGTTGACGCCCTCGGCCAGTTGGCCGAGTGTGCCGCTCCTTGCATTCCCCTGCAGACGGGCACCGAGCTGGCCACGCGCAGCCTGGGCAATGACCGTGGCCAGTTGCTCTTCCAGCGCCAGGTCCTGGGTGCGGTCCTGCCATTCCACCACCACGCCCAGCGAGGCGCCGTCGTCATCGCGGACCGGGGTGATGTTTTCCTGCAGTTGCAACGCCGCCAGCGCGCGCGTTTTGCTGCTGCCTGCGTCATGCCCCAGCTGCACCGCATCGGCCAGTGCGGTGTGCAGCACATGCGCATCGACCTGCGTGCTCAGTTGCTGGAACGATTGATTGCGATAGATGGCAGCGCCCTGCCCGTCGACGATGGCCACCGCCATTGCCGATGCATCCAGCGCCAGGCGGATACGGCGATTTTCCAGCAGCAGCTGCTGCTGTTGGGCGATGCGCTCTTCCACCTGCACGCTCATGCGCACCAGCGCCTGCGCGAGCGAGCCGCTGCGGAAGGGCTGCTGCAGGATGGCCGGCGGCAAGGTGGCGCCGGTGGCCAGGGTGTCGGCCAGTTCGGCCAGCGCTTCGGCCTCGTGGTCGAGGGCATCGACCTGGCGGCGCAGCTGGATGGCCATCACGCAGACGAAGGCGGTTTCGACGATCACGTAGCCGGCATGCAGCACCACGATGCCGAAGCCGCTGCCGACGGTGAACGCCTGCACCGGCATGCCGCGCGATTGCAGCCAGTAGAACGCCAGGTGATGCACGGCGATGGCGCCTGCGGCGACCACCACCGGCAGCCAGTCGCGGTAGTACAGCAGCAGCGCCAGGATCACGAACACGCCAAAGTGCATTTCCACCAGGCCATGCGCCTGCTGGATGGTGGCCGCGACCAGGGCCATCAGCACCAGCGCGTTGGTGATGCGGGTCAGGCGTGTGCCGGGGTTGGCCTGCACTTGCCAGGCCATCAGCAACAGGCTAGGCAGCGTAACCGCCAGAAACGTGGTCCATTGGCCCTGGTACCAGGCCAGGCCCAGCGAGCCGACGCTCTGCAGCACGGCCAGCCACAGAAACAGCCGGTCGGCCTTGATCGCCAGGCGGGTGGCGTAGGTGGAGGTCGGCGGTGCCGATGCGGACAGTTCCATCATGACAGCGACTCCACGGCACAGGGACAAGGGGACACCAGCGCGGCACCCGGGGTGCGCGCCAGGACATCGGGTAACCAGCGCGACCAATCCGCCGCGCCGGCCGTGCCGCACACCGCGCCGCCGTCTGCGGGGCCGGCGTAGCGCGGTTGGCCGTCGGTGCCGAGCAACCACACGGCATAGCCGCTGCCACGCAGCGCGGGGGTGTCGAGCATGCGCACCTGGCCGCCACGCGCACGTACCGCGTTGCTGAGCACGGCCCAGGCGCGACCGGCGGCCGGGTCGGTGCAGGCGCAGGCACCGGCGACGCCGATCAGCATCGGCGCCTGCTGCGCGGCCGGCAGGCTGGCCTGGACCTGCGCCCACGCACTGGCGACGTCGTTGGCTTGCGCGTGGGGCGTGGTCCAGGCCACGGCGATCCAGCCGCACCACAGCGCGAGCAGGGCAGCGCCCAGGGTGCGTCGCGTTGAGGCGGACAGGGTGCCGAAGACGGGCATGGCGCAGCGGATTCGCGAGATAAGGTGAGCCCCTTATCGGGTGCCGGTGCAGACGCTTGAGCCGGCTTGCGATTGAAATTAGCGATGGCAGCGATAGCGTGCGTCAGGCCCGTTACGCCGCAAGGGTTTGCGGGCGACGCGTGGCGTGGTTGCGCTGGCAGACGTTTATCCGGCGCGGGAATTTGTGAGCACGCGTTCACAGATCGACGGCGGGCCCGCCGCGTGCGTGGCAGGCCGTGGTGGCTGTGATGTCGTCACTCTGGAGTCGGGTCCAGGTGCCAGGGCGTGCCCTCGACAGTAGCGATGCATGGCAGGCCCGCCACTGAGCCGTCCACGCTTCCGGGCCGAGCGCCGATGCCTCAACAAAGCACACCTGGCGGACGCGGAATCCATCCACCGCTGCGTTTGGTACGCGCGCCTAGGCGGTCAACCAACGCGCCGAGGCGCCCACCTGGCAGGTCAGCGCCGTCAGCTCGCTTGCCGATGCTGCAGGGCGACGCTTACGCCATCGCTTCGTCGGCATCCAGCGCAACCGCCGGCTGCTGGGCATGATCGAAGCGTTCGCGTGCAGAGCGGATGGCCGCATGGTTCTCGCCTGCCCAGTTGAGCAGCTGCGAGATCGGCCCGAGCAGCGCCACGCCGAGCTTGGACAAGGCATATTCCACGCTGGGCGGCTTGGTCGCGTAGACCTTGCGGGTGATCATGCCGTTGCGCTCGAGGTTGCGCAGGGTCTGGGTCAGCATGCGCTTGGAGATGTCCGGCACGGCGCGCTGGATGGCGCTGAAGCGGGAGGGGCCGGGGATCAGCGTCAGCAGGATCAGCATGGTCCATTTGTCGCCGATCTGGTCGAGCACGTCGCGCACCGGGCACTTGGTGGCGTCGAACGGCATACCTTGCAGGGACGGCGGCGGCGGAAACAGAGCAATCGCGTTCACTGGGATATCTCACGGTAACCAGGGGGTGGAAAACTGCCTCCTTGCGGAGGTTCGAACGGCCCTGACAATAGGTGCGCGGACCAAGAGTCTAGATAGTAGACCACACCTCTTATCAATACCTACTGGAGTTCACCATGGCACACACCTCCCCCCTGATCCTCGTCACCGGCGCCAGCGGGCAGCTGGGCGCATTGGTGGTCGACGCATTGCTGGCGCGTGTCCCGGCCGCTCGGATCGTAGCAACGGCCCGCGATACTGCGTCACTCGCACAGTTCGCAAAACGCGACATCACCGTGCGTCGCGCCGACTACGCGGACCCGCAGAGCCTGGATCAGGCCTTCGCAGGCGTGGGTCGGGTGCTGCTGGTGTCGTCCAATGCGGTGGGCGAACGCGTGCCGCAGCACCGCAACGTGATCGAGGCCGCCAAGCGTGCCGGCGTGGAGTTGCTGGCCTATACGAGCGTGCTGCATGCCGATACCAGCACGCTGGCGCTGGCACCCGAGCATGTGGCCACCGAGGCGCTGCTGCGCGAGAGCGGCGTGCCGCACGTGCTGCTGCGCAATGGCTGGTACACCGAGAACTACACCGGCTCGATCGCGGCCGAGGTGGCGCATGGCGCGGTGATCGGCAGCGCCGGCGAGGGCAGGATCAGTGCGGCCACGCGCGCCGACTATGCCGAGGCCGCCGCAGCGGTGCTGGCCGCCGACACGCCGCAGGCCGGCAAGGTCTACGAACTGGCCGGCGATACGGCCTTCACGATGGCCGAGTATGCCGCCGAGGTGGCGCAGCAGTCGGGCAAGCCGGTGGCCTATCACGACCTGCCCGAAGCCGACTACGCGGCGGCCTTGGTGCAGATCGGCCTGCCGGCTGCATTCGCACAGGTGTTGGCGCAGTGCTCGGCCTCCTCGCGCGGCGGCAGCCTGTTCGACGACAGCCACACGCTGAGCCAGCTGATCGGCCGCCCGACCACCCCGCTGCGCGATGCGGTGGCGGCGGCATTGCAGGCGACGCCGGGCGGCTGAGCCGAGCCCTGGCACGGTGTTGCGCGACACCGTGCAGCCGCACCGGCCTGGCGCTACGCCGCGCGGTGCGTGATCCGGCAAAGGCGAGCGATGACCCCGCCTTTGCCATGTTTCTGAGTCATCGTCCCTTGCCCACGCGTTGGCGATGACGACAGCACGCCATGGCCGTGCCAAGCACGCGCCTCGGCCTTTGCGTCGGCAGCTGCTCCTGGCGGCACCATCTGCCCATGGCACCGCAGGCCCGATGGCCGGCAGCAGCAACCAAAGCGTCACATCCGCGCCTGATGCCCGCGCCGCGCGCCGCTGGGCCGGCCTTCTGCACGTCGCACAACTGACACGCGCCAGACACGTAGCTGACACAGCGTTGCGCTGTGCGGGGCCGCCGATGTCACCAAACTGACATCAAATCTAAATATAACTGCACGCATTGCCGCACCGTCAGGACGACCGGGCGCCTGGTGGGCGTGCCGGCGCCGTGTTCGCCGCCCGCCGGGCAGCGCCGGCCTGACGCTGCCGCCGACCCGTTTCCCTTGCACGAGCCGGACCAATGAAAAAACGCAATCTCGCCACCGTCCTGTGCGCCCTCAGCGCGACCGCCAGCGGCAGCACGCTGGCCGCCGAGCTGGAGCTGTACGTCGACCGCAAGACCAAGCAGATCTTCGCCGAGCCGGCCCCGGGCCGCGACAAGCTGGGCAAGTTCGTGCAGGTGGACGAGAACGGCAAGCTGCCGGCGTCGGCGATGCCGGCCGCACCGGCACTGCCGCCCGCCCCTGCGGCGCCGGTGCCTGCCGACACCGCCATCGCCCAGGCCGCACCTGCACCCGTACCGGCTGCGGCACCGGCCAAGGCTGGCGAGGCCGGCAAGAAGTGGTACGACAAGCTGAGCCTGCGCGGCTACACGCAGATCCGCTACAACCAGGGCATCGGCGGCGACGCGCAGGATCTGCGCGCACCCGGCGACCGCTTTATCGGCAACGACCAGAGCCTTGGCATCCGGCGTGCGCGCCTGGTGCTGAGCGGCGATCTCAACGAGCACGTGTCGCTGTACTTCCAGCCGGACTTTGCGAGCACGCCGACCGGTTCGACCACCTCCAACTTCGCGCAGCTGCGCGATGCGTATGCCGACATCTACTTCGACAAGAAGCGCGAGTACCGCGTGCGCGTGGGCCAGTCGAAGATGCCGTACGGCTGGGAGAACCTGCAGTCCAGCCAGAACCGTCTCACCCTGGACCGTGCCGACGCGCTCAACTCCGGCCTGCGCGACGAACGCGATATCGGTGCGGTGTTCTACTACAGCCCCACCGTGGCCAAGGGCCGCTTCCAGGACCTGGTCAAGTCAGGCTTGAAGGGCTCGGGCGACTACGGCGTGATCGGTGCCGGCGTGTATAACGGCCAGGGCGCCAACCGCGCCGAGCGCAACGACAGCATGCATGCGGTGGTGCACGCCACCTACCCGTTCAAGTTCGCCAACGGCCAGTACCTGGAAGTGGGTGCCGATGCCTACAGCGGCCGCTTCGTGCCGACCGCGGCAGCAGTCAACATCGGTGGCCGCAGCTTCACCCCGGCCATCACCGACCCGAACGGCTACACCGACCAACGCGTGGCCGCGCACATCATCTACTACCCGCAGCCGTTCGGCCTGCAGGCCGAGTGGACAGTGGGCCGCGGCCCGGAGCTGGATGTCGCACAGCGGCGCATCCGCACCCGTTCGCTGAGCGGCGGTTACGTGCAGGCGATGTACAAGCACGATGGCAGCTACGGCACCTTGCTGCCTTACCTGAAGTGGCAGACCTACCGCGGCGGCTCCAAGTTCGACACCAATGCGCCGCGTATGCGCCTGGACGAAGTGGAAGCCGGCGTCGAGTGGCAGCCGATGGATGCGCTGGAACTGGTGTTCGCCTATTCGAAGATGAAGCGCACCGACGTCACCACCGCGCCGTATCCGGTGGTGGAAGGCGACTTGCTGCGGCTGCAGTTGCAGGTCAATTACTGAGCCCTGCACCGTGATGGAAGACCAACAAGCCCCCGCATGCGGGGGCTTGTTGGTGGTTGCGTCGCTAGCCGTGGTGGCCGCTAGCGTCAGCAGGATGACGCTAGCCGCGGCCCTGCTGCTTTGGCCGCCGATCAAACGCCAGCACCGGCACGCTAGCGGGCTGCCAGTTCTGCGCGAATGATGTCTGCGCCTGCGCTGAGGGCCTTGAGCTTGCCTCTTGCAACGTCCCGGGCCAGAGGCGCCATCCCGCAGTTGGTGGACGGGTAGAGCTTGTCGGCATCGACAAAGCGCAGCGCCTTGCGCAGCGTGTCGGCCACTTCTTCCGGCGTTTCGATCGCATTGCTCGCCACATCGATGGCCCCGACCATCACCTTCTTGCCGCGCACCAGTTCGATCAGGTCGATCGGCACGTGCGAGTTGTGGCACTCCAGCGAGATGATGTCGAGCGTGGATGTCTGCAGCTTGGGAAACGACTCTTCGTACTGACGCCACTCCGACCCCAGGGTCTGCTTCCAGTCGGTATTGGCCTTGATGCCGTAGCCGTAGCAGATGTGGACGGCGGTCTCGCACTTGAGCCCCTCGACCGCACGCTCGAGGGTGGCAACACCCCAGTCGTTGACCTCGTCGAAGAAGACATTGAAGGCCGGCTCGTCGAACTGGATGATGTCCACGCCGGCCGCTTCAAGCTCCCTGGCTTCCTGGTTGAGGATGACGGCAAATTCCCATGCCAGCTTTTCGCGGCTTTTGTAGTGCGCGTCGAAGAGGGTGTCGATCATCGTCATCGGGCCAGGCAGCGCCCATTTGATCGGCTGGCGGGTCTGCTGGCGCAGGAACCTGGCATCGTCCACGAACACCGGCCTGGGGCGGCTCACCGCGCCAACGACGGTGGGGACGCTGGCGTCGTAGCGATTGCGGATCCTGACGGTTTCGCGCTTTTCGAAATCGACGCCGCTGAGGTGTTCGATGAAGGTGGTGACGAAATGCTGGCGGGTCTGCTCGCCGTCGCTGACGATATCGATGCCGGCGTGCTGCTGTTCCTGCAGCGACAGGCGCAATGCATCCTGCTTGCCTTCGATCAGTTCCTCGTCCTGCAGCTTCCAGGGCGACCAGAGTTTCTCCGGCTGCGCGAGCCAGGACGGCTTGGGCAGGCTGCCGGCGGTGGAGGTAGGGAGCAGCTTTTTCATGATGAGTGGTGTCTTGCGTTCTTGTTGATCAGACAGCGTGGTGGGAAACCCACTGCGCGAGAATCTTGCCGTAGGGCCTGATGAAGTGCTCCTCGGTGAATTTGCCCTGCGTCACCGCGAGCTGGCTGCGCTCTTCCCGGTCGTAGACGATCTGGGTAGAGGAATAATCCTGGTGCTTCAGGCTCGGCTGGTAGATGGCCCCCGCCGCGGAATTGGCGTTGTAGATTTCCGGGCGGTAAATCTTCTGGAACGTCTCCATGGTGCTGATGGTGCCGATCAGCTCCAGGTTGGTGTAGTCGTTGAGCAGGTCGCCGAAGAAGTAAAAAGCCAGCGGGGCGACACTGTTGGGAGGCATGAAATAGCGCACCTGCAGGCCCATCTTCTCGAAGTAACGATCGGTCAGGGAAAATTCGTCCTGCCGGTACTCGATGCCGAGCACGGGGTGCCGGTTGCCGGTTCGGTGATAGACCCTGCTGCTGGAGACGCTGATGCAGATGACCGGCGGCTTGGCGAAACGCGCCGTATAGGCGTCCGAGTCCACGAAGTGCTTGAACAGCTTTCCGTGCAGGCTGCCGAAATCTTTCGGGATGCTGAAGCCGGACGCGTCCTGATTGTGCGCCGGCAGCAGCACGCTGAAATCGTAGTCGCGCACGTAGGAGGAAAAATTGTTCCCTGCAATGCCATCGATGCGCGCGCCGCTCGTCTTGTCGAGGATGCTGGGCTTCAATATCTCGATCAGCGGAAATGCATCGCCGCTGTCGTTCTCGCCGATGTTCATCTCGACAGAGATGATGTCCAGCTCCACCGCGTAGCGGTCGCGGGTGGGGTTATCCCAATGCGCCAGGTCATTGCAGCGGTTGTTGATCATCGCAAGCGTGTTGCGCAGGTTTTCCTGCCGACGCTGCCCCCTGGCCAGGTTGGCAAAGTTCGTCGTGTTGCGCGTGTTGGCCGCGGGACGGTAGTCCTCGTCAAACCGCTGACGTTTGATGCTGAAGGTGAATTCCTGAGTCATTGCAAGCTGACGCCTTGTTTCCGAAATTGATTACGAGCGCAGGTCTCGGCGCAGGGGTGGATCCCTGCTGGATGGATGCCGGGACTCTGGATCTGCGGACAGTCGCCAACCGATCCTGTAGCCGGCGCGCAGTGTTGACCCGCCGCGCAACCGTGGCCGGGTGGCCTCAGGCCGCGGCGACGTTTTCTGTGGCAATGGCACCTGCCTGCCGCGTCAATGCGATCAGCGGCAATGCCCGCTGCACCGCCAGCCTGGCCCGCTCGGCCAGTGCTTCGTTGTGCACGCGGTAGTCCAGGAAGTCGCGGTCGGTGGCGTAAACGCCCAGCGGCAAGGTGCGCGCCTGGAAGAAGCTGAAAAGTGGCCGCAACTGGTGGTCGATCACCAGCGCATGGCGCTCACTGCCGCCGGTTGCCGCCAACAGCACCGGGGTGTCGATCAAGGCATCCTGGTGGATGAAGTCGAAGAAGTGCTTGAACAGCCCGGTGAAGGAACCGCGATAGACCGGCGTGGTTACCACCACCACGTCCGCCTGCTCCACGGCCGCAAGTTCCTGCTCCACCGCTGCCGGCAGCTGCGAGCGCCAGACCGCGCCGGCGAACTGCGGCGCCAACGCCCCGAGTTCGACCAGATGTTGCTCGCACGGCACGGCAGCGGCGATCAGCGCCAGCAGGTGCTCGGCCAGGGCGACGGCCTTGGAGGGGCGCTGCAGCCCGCCGGAGACCGCGACGACGCGGAGGGGGGGTGGCACGTTGACAGTCATGCGGGTGAACCTGAAACGACGAACCCCGATGCTAGGGCTCGCGTTCAATGAAGTAAAATGGTGTTATTTCAACAATCCATGAATTCGGATCATCTGAATGCTTGAGCGCATCCATCTCACCATCGTCCAGCAGGTCGAGCAGCAAGGCTCGCTGACCGCCGCTGCCGGCATGCTGAACCTGACCCAGTCGGCGCTGAGCCATAGCATGAAGAAGCTGGAGCAACAGCTGGGCACCGACGTGTGGCTGCGCGAGGGACGCAACCTGCGCCTGACCCAGGCCGGCCAGTACCTGCTGGCGGTGGCGAACCGGGTGCTGCCGCAACTGGACCTGGCCGAGGAGCGCCTGGGCCAGTTCGCACAGGGCGAACGCGGCGCGCTGCGCATCGGCATGGAATGCCATCCCTGCTACCAGTGGCTGCTCAAGCTGGTGGCGCCCTATCTGGCCACCTGGCCGGACGTGGATGTGGACGTCAAGCAGAAGTTCCAGTTCGGCGGTATCGGCGCGCTGTTCGGCTACGAGATCGATCTGCTGGTCACGCCCGACCCGCTGTACAAGCCCGGGCTGCGGTTCGAGCCGGTGTTCGACTACGAGCAGGTGCTGGTCGTGGCCAAGGGCCATGCGCTGGCGTCGGCCGCCTACGTCAAGCCCCAGCAGCTCACACGCGAGGTGCTCATCAGCTATCCGGTGGACCTCGAGCGCCTGGACATCTACAGCCAGTTCCTGCTGCCGGCCGGTGTCACGCCCAGGCGCCACAAGGCCATCGAAACCACCGACATCATGATGCAGATGGTGGCCAGTGGCCGCGGCGTGGCCGCCATGCCACGCTGGCTGGTGGAGGAATACGCCGCCAGGATGGACGTGGTGCCGGTGCGGCTGGGTGCGCGCGGCATCGCCAAGCAGATCTTCCTGGGCGCACGCGAGGCCGATATCGCCGTCGACTACCTGCGCGCCTTCATCGAACTGGCCCGCCAGCCTGCCAATGGCACCGCCACGACATCCGGAGCCCACTGATGGATACCACCGCAACCCGCACACCACTCCCCCTGCCTGCCGGCCACGACAAGGTGTTGCTGCATTCCTGCTGCGCGCCATGCTCCGGCGAGGTGATGGAGGCCATGCTGGCGTCCGGCGTCGACTACACCATCTTCTTCTACAACCCCAACATTCATCCGCGCAAGGAATACGAGCTGCGCAAGGACGAGAACATCCGCTTTGCCGAGCAGTGCGGCGTGCCCTTCGTCGATGCCGACTACGATCGGGACAACTGGTTCGAGCGGGCCCGCGGGATGGAGAACGAACCCGAGCGCGGCGTGCGTTGCACCATGTGCTTCGACATGCGCTTTGAACGCACCGCGCTGTATGCGCACGAGCACGGCTTTCCGGTGATCACCAGCTCCCTGGGCATCTCGCGCTGGAAGAACATGCAGCAGATCAACGACTGCGGCGTGTGCGCTGCGGCCAGGTACCCCGGCTTGATGTACTGGGAATACAACTGGCGCAAGGGCGGCGGTTCGTCGCGCATGGTCGAGATCAGCAAGCGCGAGAACTTCTACCAGCAGGAATACTGCGGCTGCGTCTACTCGCTGCGCGACACCAACCGGCACCGCGTGGAAAGCGGGCGCAATCGCATTCAATTGGGCGTGAAATTCTACGGCGATGCGGAACAGGACGATTGAGTGCCGGGGGGGCCAGGACGCCGCCGGAATTTCAACGTTCTCCCTGGCCCCTGCCCGCTCGATCGGGGCTGACGCCGCGGCGCAGCCACTCACCACGACAGGACGGCAACACCCTTGATCGACCCGGACACGCCCAGCCTCGCCGGCACCATCACCGATGCCTATTCGCTGGAGGTCAGCGCAAAGCACATTGCCGGGCTGGCTGCAGCGGCGCCCCGGATCACGCGTGGCGCAACCATTGCAATCCCCTACCTGCCCAACCAGGACGACGACGCGCGGCTGGCCGCGGCACGGATGGTGCGCACACTCGGCTTTCAGCCGATGCCGCACCTGTCCGCGCGCCGTATCGCCTCGCGCGAGCAGCTGCACGCCTTCGTCAGCCGCGCCGTCGATGACGCCGGCGTCGAGCGCTGTTTGGTGATTGCGGGCGATCCGCCTGCTCCGCTCGGGCCGTTTCCGGACAGCTTGTCGCTGATCGATACCGGGGTCTTTGAGCGCAACGGCATCCGGACCATCGCCGTGGCGGGGCATCCGGAAGGGCATCCAAGCTTGCCTGCAGCCGATCGATGGGAGGTGCTGCAGCGCAAGTGTCGCAGCATCACCGAGCGCGGCATGGCGCCGCTGATCGTCACCCAGTTCGCGTTCGATGCCGACATCGTGCTGACGTGGTTGCAGGCGCTGCGCGCGCACGGCATTGCACATCCCGTACGTGTGGGCGTACCCGGTCCTGCCGGCGTGGCGGTGCTCGCACGCTATGCCGCCAGCTGCGGTGTCGGCGCATGCGCATCGATGCTGTCCAAATACGGCATCTCGCTCGGCAAGCTGTTGGGCACCGCAGGGCCGGATCGTTTTGTGGAACGGCTGGCCACTGGCCTGACTGATGCGCACGGCGAGGTCCGCATGCACTTCTACCCGTTTGGCGGCATCGCGCAGACTGTCGCGTGGGTGGAGCAGTATCGCTCCCTTACCGCACGCGGCCGGGCGGACTGAAACCCGCCAAATCCGGCGCCCGCGCAGCATCTGCAGACCTCTGACTTTCATCCGGCGATGCGTCGTGGACATCGACATGTCCACGACCCCCATCACAGTCTGTACTTTTTAGTTGTGGAGTTTTGTTTGCTGCGCGTGAGGTGTTGCAGCGCACAGCAGACCTGTCACAAGCGCGCGGTATAACCATCGGCGAATCGCGGCGAGGGGGCGCTGCATCCGATGCCGTTGCCATGCGCGGCGGCATCGCTTCTGCAACGTTCAAGGAGAGATGTCGCCATGCCGAAGCCGTCGCTGTTGTCCTTGCTGTGCACCCTGTCGCTGGTCTCCACGCCGCTTGCCGCGGCCGAGCTGCAACCCAAACAACTGGCTGGCCCACCGGAGGAGTTCGCGCAGATGCGCGCGCCCGATCCGGCCGAGTCGGCGATCCTGTCCAAGAGCGCCTTGCTGCCGGTGGAGTTGACGCCGGCCGGCAAGTCCGCACGCTGGCAAGGCACCTTGCCGGTGGAAAACGGTCATCTGCGTTTCATGGTGCTGGCCGGCGATCAGCCGTGGGAGGCGGCGGTGACTGCACCACGCGTTGCCGGCGCACGTGCCGCTGCTGTTGCACCGCAGCTGCAGGCACAACGCACACTGTTGGGCAGCGCCGAGAGCGGCACCAGCGGCATGCGTTACGCGGTGGAGTCCGCGCAGAACGGCAACTGGGCGCTGACGCTGCAATCGGCGGCGCCGGTGGCGCAACGCGGGTATGTGCTGATGGAAGGCGATGCGCGCACGCAGCTGGCCTCGTACCCGCGCCATCGTCGGCAGCAGGTCGGCCAGTCGCTGACGCTCAACGCCTTGCTCAGCGGCAACGATGCAGCCGGCGCGAGCTTGCTGGCCGCGCAGGCGGGGCAGATCGAGACAGCGAGCCTGCGTGTGATCGACCCGCAAGGCGGCATCCGCACGCTGCCGATGGCCGATGACGGGCAGCACGACGACGGTGCTGCCGGCGATGGCGTGTATGGCGGCACGTTCCAACCGACAGCCGAAGGCACCTGGATTGCACAGGTGATCGTGCGCGGTCGCGACCAGGCCGGGCAGCCGTTCGTGCGCACCAGCGAGCATGTGTTGCCGGTGCTGGATACCTCCCTGCGTCTGCTCGGCAACGCACTCAGCGCACGCGCTGCCGACGGCACCCGGCTCAGCATTGCCTTGCCGATTGCCGCGCGCGGCAAGGCACCATCGCATTACCGCGTGTTTGGCCAGGTTTGGGGCACCGATGCCAAGGGCAAGGACGTGCCGGTGGCGTGGATCGGCGGCATGCTGACGCCGCAGCAAGGCCAGCTGCCGTTGAGCCTGGACGAGCGCTGGGTCGCGCGTGCCGGTGCGCGTGCGCCGTTTACGCTGCGCGGGCTGCGCATCGAAGACCCGGACCATTACATCCCGCTGGTACAGGCCGACACGCTGCCCTTGCAGCTGCCCGCATTGCGCCGCGCCAGCATTGCGCGCTCTGCCGCTGCGATCGACGAAAGCATGCGCATGGGGCCACGTCCGACGACGCTGGCCCGTGCCACTGCGATGGCGCAACCGCAGGCCGCGGGGTCACAACTGGTGCTGGTGCATGGCTATTGCTCCAACGGCGTGTGGCCGCAGGCGCAGTTCACCAATGCGTCCTCGTTCCTTGATGCCAAACAGAACCGCAGCAACGACCAGTTCGCACAGCGGTTGGCGCAGTTCGCCAGTCAGTGGTCCTCGTTCGCGACGGTGGCGCACAGCCAGGGCGGCATGGCCGCGCTGCATCTGTATACCTACTACTGGAGCGGGCTGGATAACGCTACAGGTGGGCGGGTGATGCAGTCGGTCGGCACGCCGTACCAGGGCACCAATCTGTCAGGCATTCTGGCGGCGGTGGGCTCGTGGTTCGGCGTGGGTTGCGGCACCAATACCGACATGACCTACGACGGCGCCAAAGCCTGGCTGGCCGGTATTCCGGCCGATGCGCGTGCCAAGGTCAACTACTACACGACCTCGTTCGCCAAGACCAACTGGTACACCAACGACTACTGCAACGCGGCCTCGGACCTGGTACTGAACGACCCGGAAGATGGCACCGTGGAGCAGGTCAACGCGCAGCTGCCGGGCGGCGTCAATCGCGGCCACACCACCGGGCAATGCCACACCACCGGCATGCGCGACCCGGCGCAGTATCTGGATGCCAGCCGCAATGCAGTGATGAACGCCAACGCGGCGAAGTGATGCGGTTCTAGCAATGATTGAACGCTGTGGGTGCATCGGTTTCTAGAGCGGATGATCTGCGGCTTGGTTGCAAGGCCCTTGCCCGCCCACCCTCGCGGGACACGCCGCAAGTCCGTCCCTGTAGGCTCTTACGCGGCATCCATGCCGCGTAAGGTCCCGCGACGGTGAGCGGGCAAGGACCCGTCGAGATGGTCGGTGTGCGTGGTTGCGAGCGGAGCATGACGTGTGCTGGTCGGATCACCGTCGGTTAGATCACCCCCTCACCATTTTTTTTCCATCCCAACCCGAGCAGCAGGCGGGCTTTCAACACACAAGCCACAGACTGTTGATTTGCCACCGCAAGCCGAGCAACAAGCTCTTAAGAAAGCAGCCGACTAACTCTCTGGTGCGGTGTCCTTGCCGGTTGCGGGACCCTCGGCGGCATGGATGCCGCCGAGGAGCCTCCACGGATGGATTCACGGCGTGTCCCGCAAGCGGTGAGGGCATCGCACGCTCAACCCACCTAGCTTTTGACTCAAGGCTTGGAGCGCGCCTTGACGGAGCTAGGGTTCGAAGGCTTGGTTGCTTTATGCGTGGTGTCGCGATGCACTTGGACTATGTGGATAGATCAGGTGTAGAGCTGCTGATCTACGGGTTTGCTGCAGGGCCCTTGCCCGCCCACCATCGCAGGACACGCTGCAAGTACGTCCTTGTTAGCTCTTACGCGGCATCCATGCCGCGTAAGGTCCCGCGACGGTGGGCGGGCAAGGACCAGTCGAGATAGTCGGTGTGCAGGGTTTTAAACAAAGATACCGATCAACTCTCTGGTGCGGTGTCCTCGCCGATTGCGGGACCGTGTGGCGGCATGGATGCCGCCACCGAGCCCCCAGGGATGGGTTCACGGCGTATCCCGCAAGCGGTGAGGGCACCGCGCACTCGACCGACTCAGCTTTTGATTTCGGTACAGCGGTCGAAAGGTTTTACTAGCCACTCCAAGCCGCTTCGGAAGCCCACAGTTCTGCATCCGCGCCTGCAGGAATAAACATCGGCGCGGCCGGATCGGTGGCTGCGCGCCAGATGGCCTGCGCGACATCGATCGACTGCGTTTCGGGGCCGGCGGATGCGCTCATGCGCGCCATCGTCTGTTGCATAAACGTTCCATAGACCTCGTCATCAAGACCGCGAAGACCCGCGCGGGCATTGGCACGAAATTCCGTCTCCCCGCACGAGCCCGGCGAGACGATGCGCACGCGGATACCGAAGTCCTCCAGCTCGGCGGCCAGCGATTCGCTCAGCGCATTCACCGCGGCCTTGGCTGCGCGGTAGGCACCGATCAGTGGGAGGGGTTTGAGCGTTGCGCTCGACGACACGTTGACGATGACCCCGGCGTGGCGCGCACGCATCTGCGGCAAGACCGCCTGGGTTACCGCAAGCGTGCCGAAGGTATTGGTCTCGAACAGATCACGCACCGACTGCAGGCTTGCCAGTTCCAGCGGCGCGGGCGCACCGGAGCCTGCATTGTTGACGAGAACGTCGACCGTGCCGGCCGCAGCGATCGCGGCCTGGATGCTCGCGGCATCGGTGACATCGAGCTGCAACACCCTCATTCGTGGCGACGCAGGAAACAGGTCTTCGCGTGGAGTGCGCATGGTGGCGACCACATTCCAGTCGCGCTCTAGGAAGTAATTGGCGGTCGCCAAGCCAAAGCCGGATGAGCAACCAGTGATGAGTACGGTTTGCATGGAGCGCCCTCGGTGATGTTGTGAGGGATGTACGTTAGGCGTCGAACATCGTACTTGCGATATTCTAAAGTGCTTAATTCATTTGCGAGAGTCCAATGCTGCCCGACCCGCTTACCGAGGTTGTCCTGCTGCTCAGGCCGGCGGCACGGTTTTCCAAGCTTGTCGTGGGCGCCGGTGCGTGGTCGGCACACCGCTCCGATGCGCCAGGCCCGTTTTATTGCGCAGTGATCGAAGGGACGTGCCGGCTGACGCTCGAAGATGGCGAGGCGCGTGTTCTTGAAGCAGGCGACTTCGTGCTGGCACCGGCCATGCTGGCCGTCACGCTCTCCAGCCTGCAGGCGTCGACCGGGCAGGCCCACACGGTGCCGACCAACATGGGCGATGGCACTTTCCGTATCGGCGCGCAGGACGGCCCGGCGGATCTTCGCATCGTGATTGGGCATTGCAGCTTCGGCTCGCCCGATGCCGCGCTACTGGTGTCGCTGCTGCCCCGGCTGGTGCATGTGCGCAGCGAGCCGCGACTTACCACGCTGGTGACTCTGGTTGGCGAAGAGGCACGTGCAACCCGGCCCGCACGCGAGGTGGTGCTTGCGCGGCTGTTGGAGGTGCTGTTGATTGAAGCATTACGCTCGCTGACAGCGAGCGACACGACGCCAGGACTGGTGCGCGCGTTATCCGACGCGCGGCTGGCGGCGGCAATGCGTGCACTGCACGGTGCACCGGCGCATGCGTGGACGGTCGATGCATTGGCCAAGGAAGCGGCGCTGTCGAGATCATCGTTCTTTGCGCGCTTCAACCGGGCAATGGGCATGGCGCCGATGGAATATCTGCTGGCATGGCGCATGGCGCTGGCAAAGACGCTTCTGTCAGAACAAGGGCTTGGCGTAGCGCAAGCCGCGCAGCGTGTGGGGTATGGCTCGGCAAGCAGTTTCAGCGTTGCCTTCACCCGCCATACCGGCAGCCCACCATCGCAGTACGCGCGCGAGCGTGCTGCAGCGCCTGCAATGTCTGCAATGTCTGCAGACGCTTTGTAACGGCATCAGGTGTGTCAGACCCGAGCGCGCAGTGCCGCCTGCAGCTGCAGTGAGAAACAGCTGCAACTGCAGGCAAGTGCCCTCGCACTGGCGCATCGATGCATGACTACTGTTGCGCTACCGGTGGCGGTTGCGCATCGGCGCCGCCGCCGAGCACCTTGTACAAGGTCACCCGGTTGCTTGCTTCGGTCAGCCGCAGGCTGATCAAGGTCTGCTGTGCGCTGTAGAGCGAGCGCTGCGCGTCCAGCGCCACCAGATAACTGTCCACGCCATTGCGGTAGCGCGCATCCGACAGGGTGAAACCGCGTTGTGCCGCATCCACCAGGGCGCGCTGTGCGTCCATGCGTTCGTCCAGCTGGGTGCGCTCGGCCAGCGCGTCGGCCACTTCGCTGAAGGCGGTCTGGATCGCCAGCTCGTATTGGGCGATGGTGATGTCCTTCTGCAGCTTGGCCACATCCAGTTCGGCCTTCAGGGCGCCGGCGCGGAAGATCGGCAGGCTCACGCTGGGCGTGAACGACCAGGTGTGGTCGCCATCGAACAGGCTGGACAAGGCATCGCTGCCGCGCCCGACATTGCCGGTCAGCGAGATGGTGGGGAAGAACGCCGCACGCGCTGCGCCGATGTCGGCGTTGGCGGCCTTGAGCGTGTGCTCGGCCGACAATACGTCCGGGCGCTGCAACAGCACGCGCGATTCCAGCTGCGCCGGCAACGGTGCCAATGCCACGCCGCTCTCGATCGCATCGGCAGCCGGCAGCAACGCTGCCGGTACCGACGTGCCCACGACCAGGTTCAGCGCATTGCGCGACTGCGCCAGCTGGGTGGTGAAGCTGGCGACATCGGCGCGCGCGCTTTCCACGCTGGTCTGGATCTGCGCCAGATCCAGCCCGGAGACGATGCCGTTGTCGTGCTGCAATTCGGTCAGGCGCAGCGTCTTGCGCTGGCTCTCCAGGGTCTGCTGGGCAAGTGCCAGCCGCTGCTGATCGGCGGCCACGGTGAGCCAGTCGCTGGCCACTTCGGCCACCAGGCTCAGGCGGGTGCTGCGCTGGGTCTGCTCGCTGGCCAGATAGGTCTCCAGCGCTTCGTTCTTGAGGCTGCGGATGCGCCCGAACAGGTCCAGCTCCCAGCTGCTGATCCCCACCTGTCCGGTGGCGCTGCGGATGATCTGCGGCGCGCCGGTGAAACTGGTCGCGGCTGCGGCACGTTGCGCCGTGTGCGAGACGGTGGCGTCCACCGCCGGAAACAGGTCCGCACGCTGGATGCGGTACTGCGCACGCGCCTGCTCGATATTGAGCACGGCCACACGCAGATCGCGGTTGTTGTCCAGCGCCAGTGCGACCACCTGTTGCAGGCGCGCATCGACCAGCACCTGCCGCCAGTCCAGCCCAGCCGCAGCGGTAGTGCGGCCATCGGCACTGTCGCCATGGAGCGGGCTGCCGGTGTCGCCGACCACACCGGGCACCGGTGCATCCGGGCGCGCATATTGCGGCGCCATGCTGACGCAGCCGCTCAATGCGATGGCACAGGCCACCGCCAGGCTGAGGGATGTCGTGCGCATCATGGCGTTACCTCGGAGGTGGAAACGACGGGGGAGTGCGCGGCCGCCTTGCCGGGAAACAGGCTGCGCACCATCACGTAGAACAACGGTACGAAGAAGATGCCCAGCACGGTGGAGGCCAGCGTGCCGCCGAGCACGCCGGTGCCCAGCGAATGGCGTCCGCCGGAGCCGGCGCCGCTGCTGATCACCATCGGCAGCACGCCGAGCATGAAGGCCAGCGAGGTCATCAGGATCGGGCGCAGGCGCATGCGTGCGGCGTGCAGGGTGGCCTCGATCAAGGGCTGGCCTTTCTCTTCCAGCTCCTTGGCGAACTCCACGATCAGGATGCCGTTCTTGGCGGCCAGGCCCATCGTTGCCAGCAGGCCGACCTGGAAGTAGATGTCGTTGGACAGCCCGCGCATCCAGGTCGCCAGCAGCGCGCCGACGATGCCCACCGGCACCGCCAGCATCACCGAGATCGGGATCGACCAGCTCTCGTACAACGCGGCCAGGCACAGGAACACGAACACCAGCGATACCGCATACAACATCCAGGTCTGGGTGCCGGCCGCCTGCTCCTGATACGACATGCCCGACCAGGCGTAGCCCACGCCCTTGCCCATGCCGTCCACCTCGCCGGCGACCGCGGTCATCGCGTCGCCCGAGCTGATGCCGGATGCGGCGCTGCCGGTGATCTCCATGGATTCGCTGCCGTTGAGGCGGGTCAACACCTGCGGCGCATACGCCCAGGCGCTGCTGGCGAACGCGGAGAACGGCACCATGGCAGCGTCGCTGTTGCGCACGTACCAACGGTCGATATCGCCGGGCAGCATGCGCGCGGACACCTCGCCCTGCACGTACACGCGCTTGACCCGGTTGTTGTTGAGGAAGTCGTTGACGTAGCGCCCGCCCATCACCGTGGAGAGCGTGGTGTTGATGTCGGCTGCGGCCACGCCCAGCGCGCCGGCCTTGGCATCGTCGATCTGCACGCGGTAGGTCGGCGCATCGTCCAGGCCGTTGAAGCGCACCGCCGTCAGGTTCTGATTGCCGTTGGCCAGCTGCAGCAACTGCTTGCGTGCTTCCACCAGCGCCTCGTGGCCGTTGCCGGCGGCATCCTGCAGCTGCAGGGTGAAACCGGAACTGGTGCCCAGCCCGTTGATGGCCGGCGGCGTCAATGCAAACACCTGCGCGTCGGGCAGCGTCATCATCATCGCGCCGGTGATGCGCTGGGCCACCTCCTGCGCCGAGCCCTCGCGGTCGGCCCAGTCCTTGAGGCGGATAAAGCCCATGCCCGAGTTCTGGCTGCTGCCGGCCAGGCTGAAGCCGGAGATGGTCATGATGCCCTGCACTTCCGGCTGCTTGAGGATGAACGCGGTGGCCTGGTCGATCGACTGCTGGGTGCGTTGCTGGGTGGCACCGGCCGGCGCACTGAACATCACCATCAGCATGCCCTGGTCTTCCTCGGGCAGGAACGCGCTGGGCAACCGCCAGAACAGCAGACCAAGCACCACCAGCAACAGCGCGTAGACCAGCGAGCCGAGCTTGCGATGGCCGACCACGCGCTCCACGCCACGCCCATAGCGCTCGGTACCGCGATCGAAGCGGGTGTTGAACCAGGTGAAGAATGTGCCCAGCGCGCCCTTGCGCGAGACATGGCCGCCCTTGTCGATGGGCTTGAGCAAGGTGGCGCACAGCGCCGGACTCAGGGTCAGCGCGACCACCAGCGACAGGATCATCGCCGCGGCAATGGTCACCGAAAACTGCCGATAGATCTCGCCGGTGGCGCCGCCGAAGAAGGCCATCGGCAGAAACACCGCCGTGAGCACCAGCGCGATGCCGACCAGGGCGCCGGTGATCTGGCCCATCGAGGTGTGCGTGGCCTCGCGCGGCGACATGCCCTGCTCGGCCATCAGCCGCTCGACGTTTTCCACCACCACGATGGCATCGTCCACCAGCAGGCCGATCGCCAGCACCATCGCGAACATGGTCAGCGTGTTGATCGAAAAGCCCAGCAGCGACAACACCCCGAAGGTGCCCATCAGCACCACCGGCACCGCGATCACCGGCACCAGCGTGGCACGCCAGTTCTGCAGGAACAGGTACATCACCACGACCACCAGCACGATCGCTTCGATCAGGGTCTTGACCACTTCCTCGATGGAGATGCGCACGAACGGTGTGGTGTCGTAGGCGACCTCGTACTTCAGGCCGGCCGGAAAATACGGGTTGAGTGCATCCAGCTTGGCTTCCACCAGCTTGGCCGCGTCCAGCGCATTGGCACCGGTCGCCAGCTGCAGGCCCATGCCCGAGGCGGCCTTGCCGTTGAACTTGGAACTGGAGCCGTAGGATTCCGAGCCCAGCTCCACCCGCGCGACATCGCGCAGGTAGACCGTGGCGCCGCCGGCATCGGACTTGAGCACGATGTTCTCGAACTGCGCCGGTGTGCGCAGCTTGCTGCGCGAGGTCACCGTGGCATTCAACTGCTGGCCCTGCAGCGCCGGCAATGCACCCAGCGCGCCGGACGAGACATCGGCGTTCTGCGCGGCGATCGCGCTGCTGACATCCGAGGGCATCAATGCGTAGGTGTGCAGTTTCTCCGGATCCAGCCAGACGCGCATCGCGTACTCGGCACCGAACACGTTGACGCTGCCGATGCCGTTGAGGCGGCTGATCGGGTCCTGCAACGAGGACACCATGTAGTCGCCGATGTCGGTGCTGTCCATGCTGCCGTCTTCGGAAGTGAAGGCCAGCACCATGAACATGCTGCCGCTGGCCGACTTGGTCACGGTCACGCCGTTGGTCTTGACCTCGTCGGGCAGCAGCGCCTCGCCTTGCGACACCTTGTTCTGCACCTGCACCTGCGCGGTGTCCGGGTCGGTGCCGGACTCGAAGGTCAGCGTGAGTTGCGCGGTGCCCGCCGAGCTGCTGCTGGAGGACATGTAGAGCAGATTGTCCAGGCCTGTCATCTGCTGTTCGAGGATCTGGGTGACCGAGTTCTGCACGGTCTCTGCGGAGGCGCC
Source organism: Xanthomonas sp. NCPPB 3218 (assembly GCF_056725185.1). Taxonomy (NCBI): domain Bacteria; kingdom Pseudomonadati; phylum Pseudomonadota; class Gammaproteobacteria; order Lysobacterales; family Lysobacteraceae; genus Xanthomonas; species Xanthomonas sp. NCPPB 3218. The sequence continues at coordinate 425,569 of NZ_CM161516.1, read as the reverse complement.
GGTATAGGTCGCACTGACCGTGACCGAGGGCGGTGCGATGTCCGGGTATTGCTCCAGCGGCAACGAGAAGATCGAGATCGCGCCGGCCAGCGTGATGACGATGGCGATGACCCAGGCGAAGATGGGACGGTCGATGAAGAAACGAGCCATGGGAGTTCCTCAGTCGGCCTTGGGCGTGGCGCTGGCCGGCGCTGCAGGCGTCGGCGTGGCCGTACGCGCAGCAGCGGCGGGTGCGCTCGGTGCGCTCGGTGCGATTGCAGCGGCTGCACTCGGTGCTGCCGCTGGGGTAGCTGTGGTGGCGCTCACCTCGCGCGTTTTCACCGGCATGCCGACCTGGATCTTCTGCAGGCCCTGCACGATCACGCTCTCGCCTGCGGACAGGCCTTCGCTGACCACCCAGCGATCGCCCACCGCATCGCCGGTCTTGAGCACGCGCTGCGCCACCTTGCCGTCGGCGCCGACCACCATCGCCACCGCCTCGCCCTTGCTGTTGCGGGTGACGGCCTGTTGCGGCACCAGGATCGCCTGCTCGTTGACCGCCATCGACAGCACCGCCTTGACGTACATGCCGGGCAATAGCAGATGATCGGGGTTCGGAATCACCGCACGCAGCTTCACCGTGCCGGTGGTGGCATCCACCGCTGTGTCCACCACTTCCAGCGTGCCGGTGCGCGCGTAGGCAGTGCCGTCTTCCAGCAACAGCTTGACCTCGGCCTTGCCATCGACCGCCTTGAGCTGGCCGGCATCGAGCTTGCGCCGCAGCTGCAGCAGCTGCGCGCTGGACTGACTGACATCCACATAGATCGGATCGAGCTGGTTGATGGTGGTGAGCACATCGGTCTGGTCGGCGGTGACCAGCGCGCCCGGGGTGAAGCTCGAGGTGCCGATACGGCCGCTGATCGGCGCGGTGATGCGGGTGAAATCCAGATTGAGCTTTGCGGTCTGCAACGCCGCCCTGGCCGCGGTGACTGCGGCTTCGTTCTGACGCAAGGTGGCGGTGGCGTCGTCGCCGTCCTGCTGGCTGACCGCATCCAGCTTGACCAGCGTCTGATACCGCTGCGCCTTGGGCCTGGCCGACAGTACCGCCGCTTCGGCCTGTGCCAGTTCGCCTTGCGCGGACGCATACGCAGCCTGGAACGGCGCCGGCTCGATCTGGTACAGCACCTGCCCGGCCTGCACCTGCTCGCCTTCGGTGAACAGCCGCTTGCGCAGGATGCCGCCCACTTGCGGGCGCACCTGCGCGCTTTGATAGGCCACGGTGCGCCCGGGAAGCGTCTGGTCCAGCGCCAGGCGCTGCACGTCCACGCGTTGCACGCCCACTTCCACTTGCCGCTGCTGCGGCGCTTGCGCAGGCGAACACGCCGCCAGTGCGATGGTGATCATGGCGGCCAGCAGCCACTGACGCGGCACCACGGCAGAACGGGAGGAAGCAACGCAACGCATACGGCGCACTCGGGAGTGATCGGAGGATGCGCACGCTACGCTGCGAATATGGAGCAAATTTGAAGATTTGCATCGACAGACAGCAGGCGCTTGCTTTCGGGGTTTAATGAAGTCCCAATACGGTTGTGCACGACACGCGCTACACCGGCAGCGGCAGGCGCCGCTGCTGCAACATGGCGTGACTGCAGCAAGCACCCCGTGCCTGACCTCGTTCGCAACAAGGTTGTCCCAGCCTCGATGAAACTCGGAATCACCGCCAAACTCTTCCTCGCCATCCTCAGCGCCTGCATTGCAGTGCTGCTGATCAATGGCCTGGCCGGGCAGCTGTTGCTCAGGAAGCAGTTTCTCGACTATCTCAGCGAGCAGGGCATCGAGCGGATGCTGGAAGTGTTGCCGCGCGTGCAGGCCGACTACGCCAAGCACGGCGACTGGAACTTCATCCGCGACAATCCCGACGCCTGGTTCGTGCTGATGCGCCCGGAGCTGCCGCAGAACCTGCCGCCACGCGCGCCACCGATCTCCGATCAGACCGGCGCGGTGTTTCGTTTCGCGCTGCTGGATCGCGACTACCGGGTGATCATCGGCAACCCCGATGTCAGCCGCACCGACACGCTGCGCCCGGTGGTGGTGCACGGGCAGACGGTGGGCTGGATGGGCATGCTGCCCTTCGAGAAGGTGCTGACCGCCAACGACGCGCGCTTCTACCAGGCCCAGCAACGTCTGTGGTGGACCGTCGGCGCGGCGTCCATCGTGGTGGCCGCGCTGTTCGGCTGGCTGCTGTCGCGCACCTTGCTGCGCCGCGTGCGCAGCCTGACTGCGGCAACCCATCGCCTGGCGGCCGGCGACTACGGCACGCGACTGGAGGCGCGCATGCGCGATGAGCTCGACCAGCTCGCGCGCGACTTCAACCAGCTGGCGCAGGCACTGGACAACAACGAACGTGCGCGTCGCGATTTCATGGCCGATGTCTCGCACGAGTTGCGCACGCCGCTGGCGGTGCTGCGCGCCGAGCTGGAAGCGCTGCAGGACGGCATCCGGCCGATGACGCGCGAATCGCTGACCTCGTTGCACCAGGAGGTCGGCCAGCTCGGCAAGCTGATCGAGGATCTCTACGACCTGTCGCTCACCGATGTCGGCGCGCTGGCCTACCGGCGCGCGCCGATTGATCTGAGTGTGGTGCTGCAGTCCACGTTGGCCGGCATGCACACGCGCATTGCCGCAGCCGGGCTTACGCTGCAGGCCCACGGCATCACTGCGCCGTTGCATGTCGACGGCGACGAGCGTCGCCTGCAGCAGCTGCTGTCCAACCTGCTGGAAAACGCCTTGCGCTACACCGATGCCGGCGGCCAGTTGCGGGTGCAGTGTGCACGGCGCGCGCACCTGGTGGAGATCGTGATCGAAGACAGCGCGCCCGGCGTGCCGGCAGACAAGCTCGATCGCCTGTTCGAGCGCTTCTATCGCGTGGAAGGCTCGCGCAATCGCGCCAGCGGCGGCAGCGGGCTGGGCCTGGCGATCTGCCGCAATATCGTCGGCGCGCACGACGGCGAGATCCACGCCACCGCTTCGCCCCTGGGCGGCCTGCGCGTGACGCTGCGGCTGCCGGCCCTGGAGGCCTGATGGACGACACCACCACCACCGCAGCACCGCACGCACACGTGCTGATCGTCGAAGACGAACCGCGCCTGGCCGCGGTGCTGGGCGAGTATCTGCACGCGGCCGGCTATTCGCATCATTGGGTGGCCGATGGTGCGCAGGCGATTGCCGCGTTTCGCGCGCAGTCGCCGGATCTGGTCCTGCTGGACCTGATGCTGCCCAATCGCGATGGCATGGAGATCTGCCGCGAGCTGCGCAGCCTCGGCGCGGTGCCGGTGATCATGGTGACCGCGCGCGCAGAAGAGATCGACCGGCTGCTCGGGCTGGAGATCGGTGCCGACGACTACATCTGCAAGCCGTTCAGCCCGCGCGAGGTGATTGCACGGGTGCGTGCGGTGCTGCGCCGCCACCGGCACGATCCCAACGCGGTGCCCACGCATGGATTGCTGATCGATGAGGCCGCCTGCCGCGCCAGCGTGGCCGGGCGCGACCTGGACCTGACCCAGGTCGAGTTCCGCCTGCTGCGCACGCTGTGCGCAGCGCCGGGGCGTGTCTACTCGCGCGAACAGTTGATGGACCACGTGTATGTGGACCACCGCATCGTCACCGATCGCACTGTGGACAGTCACATCAAGAACCTGCGCCGCAAGCTGGCCGAGGTGGGCGGCGAAGAATGGGTGCGCTCGGTGTACGGCGTGGGCTACCGCTTCGAGTACCTAGCCACCGAAGCGTAATCAATACCCCCCTCGTAGGAGCGTGCCTGCGCGCGACGCACTCCCGACACCCCAGCAACCACAAGCGCGATCCCCAACACTCACACCTTCAACCAACGCGTCGACACCGCCACACCGACCATCAGCACCGCAACAGCGAGCAAGGCGCCGACCAGGCCGATGCCATGCGCGGCGAAACCGATCATGGCCGGCCCGGCCAGGATGCCGGCATAGCCGAGTGTGGTGACCGCAGTGATGGCGATGCTCTCCGGCATGCGCGTCTGGTTGCCGGCCAACGAGAACAGGGCCGGCACGATGTTGGCGCAGCCCAAGCCGACCAATACGTAACCGGCCAACGAGGCCTGCCATGGGCTCACCAGCGTAAGCACGCAGAAGCCCGCGCCGGCTAGCAGCGCGCCCACCACGATCGAGCGGATGCGCCCCAGGCGCTCCACCACCGCATCGCCCAGCAGGCGCGTCACCGTCATGGTCAATGCAAACACCACATAGCCCACGCCGGCGGTGCTCGGGGCGACCTGGTGCACATCGGCCAGGAACACCGAGCTCCAGTCCAGAATGGTGCCTTCGGCCAGGAACACCACGAACGCCAGGATGCCGATGAACAACACGATGCCCCTGGGCAGCGCCAGCAACGGCCCCTGTTGCGCCACACGCTCGGTCCGCCAGTGGCGCACCGACGCCACGGCGACAAGCAGCATGGCGATCACCCCGGCAACCGCCGCGCTCGGCGGGGAGAGCTGCGCCGACAGCAGCAAGGTCATCGCGCCGGCACCGACAAACCCGCCGATGCTGAAAAACGCATGGAATCCCGACATCATCGCGCGCCCGGCATCGCGCTCGACCACCACCGCCTGCATGTTCATCGCGCAATCCATCGCGCCCACGCCGGCGCCGAACACGAACAGCACCGCGCCCAGCAACCACGGATCGGCGACCACCGCCAGCAACGGCAGGCTGAGGCAGATCAGCGCCGACGTCACCGCCATGACCGCACGGAAACCGAAGCGTGCCGACACCGCGCCGGCCAGCGGCATCGCCAGGAACGAGCCTGCCCCCAGGCACAGCAGGATCAGGCCAAGCGCGCCATCGTCCACGCCGGTCCTGGCCTTGGCGAATGGCACCAGCACTGCCCAGACCGCGGCAGCAAAGCCGGGAATGAAGAACGCCGCGCGGGTGGCGTGCTGTTGCGCGCGAGCGCTGGAGCCGGGGATTAGCGACATGCAAAAAATTCCAGAAGGAAGCGGCAAGGAGAGTGCGACGGTGGCCCAGGCCGGCGCGCTCGCTGGCCGGAACTGGCCCGACCACGGCTCCCTTGCGCGTGCTGCTACCGTCCGTGGAGATATGCGACGCTGCTAGCGAAACACCACCGTGCGGTGGCCATTGAGCACGATGCGATGCTCGACATGGCGACGCACCGCACGCGCAAGCACCAGCGATTCGGTATCGCTGCCCAGCCGCACCAGGTCACGCGGCGTCATCGCGTGATCCACGCGCGCCACGTCCTGTTCGATGATCGGGCCTTCGTCCAGATCTTCGGTGACGTAATGCGCGGTGGCACCGATGATCTTGACGCCGCGTGCGTGCGCCTGATGATACGGCTGCGCGCCCTTGAAGCTGGGCAGGAAGCTGTGATGGATATTGATCGCCCGCCCTGCCCATGCGCGGCACAACGCGGGCGAAAGAATCTGCATGTAGCGCGCCAGCACCACCAGATCGATCTGCAGCGCCTCGACCAGCGCAAGCAGCTGCGCTTCCTGCGCGGCGCGCGTGTCGGCGCTCACCGGCAGATGGTGGAAGGCGATGCCATAGGAGGCGGCCAGCGGCGCGAAGTCGGCGTGGTTGGACACCACCGCCGCGATATCCACCGGCAATTGCCGGCTATGCATGCGGAACAGCAGATCGTTGAGGCAATGCCCCTGCTTGCTCACCAGCACCAGCAGCCGCGCGCGGCGGCGCGCATCGTGCAGCTGCCAGTCCATCTGGAATTCATCAGCCAGCTGCGCAAAGCGGCGTTCCAGCCCGGCAATGTCGGTGCCCGGCGGTTTGTCGAAGTGCACGCGCAGGAAGAAGCGGCCACTTTCGTCGTCGCCAAACTGCTGTGCGTCGAGGATGTTGCAGGCCAGATCAAACAGCAGCCCGGTCACGCGATAGACGATGCCGGTGCGGTCGGGGCAGGACAGGGTGAGGATGTAGTCGGAGCGCATCGGCGCAATGATAGCCAATGCGCCCGGCTGCGGGCGCAGTGCTTGCGCCCGTAACTTTCCGCTGCGACTCAGCGCGGCGGCAGGCGCAGCATCAGCCGCCGATTGATCTCGTCCAGTTGCGCCATCGATGCCTCCACCGAGGTCTCCATCGCTTCCTGGGTGGTGATGTGCGCACGCAGATGCGCCGGATCGGCGAGCTCGCCACGCACCAGAAACACGTTCTCGCCCACCTCGCCAACGTGCCGACTGAGCACCACGTGATCCACCTGGTCGAAGCCATGTTGCTTGGCCAGCGGCAGCAGGCGCGCGGCCATGCGGACACTGGCCTCGTCGGTGGGTTTGTTCAACTCGGCATCGAGCGCGGCCACCGCTTCGCGGATCTGCGCGAACAGAAAGTGGTCCGGATGCTCGGGATGGTCCGGGCCCACCGGGCCCTGGTCGACGACCGGTACGGCGGTCATCGTGTACCACCGGCGCAGATCAGTGCGCGCGGTGTGCGCTCGGTCGAACCGAGCGTGATATGCAGGTGTCGCATCGCATCCTCCCTGGAGCGGCGGCTGTCACGAGCCGGCATTTTAGAAGGTCTGCTGCATGTTGAGGTGAGCAAGACGCATCGCGCGTCACCTGCAAGGCCAGGCACGCTGCGCAGAACCCACGCGCGCGCCTGGGTTGCGATCAGGCCTGCCCGGCCCGCCGCGCCGATACTTCTGCCAGCACCGCCCAGTCGGCGTTGCCGTCGCCATGCGCGATGGCCTCGTCCAGGCCGGCGCGCAGCAACTCGCCCAGTGGCATCGGCACCTGCTTGTCGGCGCCGGCCTGGATCGCCAGATCCACATCCTTGCGGCCCAGGGTGGCGGTGAAGCCGGCGGGCAGGTACTCGCGCTGCATGATCAGGCGGCCGTAGCCCTGGTACGCGGGCGCGGCGAACAAGGTGCTGGTGAGCATGCCCAGGAACTGAGTGGCATCCACGCCGTGGCCGCGTGCCAGCGCGCTGGCTTCGGCCATGGCGCCGATCGCGCTGGCCAGGCAGAAGTTGGCTGCCAGCTTGACCGCATTGGCCTGCTCGGGGGTGCAGCCGATCTCCCAGGTGCGTTGACCGAGCACATCGAACATCGGCTGCACGCGCGCCAGCGCCGCCTCGTCGCCGGCGGCCAGAATGTTGAGCTTGCCGGCTTCGGCCACATCGACCCGGCCGAGCACCGGTGCGGCCACATAGGCCACGCCGCGTTCGGCATGCAGGGCGGTCAGCTCGTGCGCCAGTGCCACCGAGATGGTGGCCATGTTGACGTGCACGCTGCCGGCCGGCAGCGCGTCCAGCACGCCTTGCTCCAGCACGGTGGCACGCACCGCGTTGTCGTCGGCCAGCATCGAAAACAGCAGCGGGCCGTGCGCGGCGTCGCGCGGTGCATCCACCACCGTGGCACCGGCCTCGCGCAGCGACTGCGCGCGCTCCGGCGAGCGATTCCACACACGCAGTTCAAAACCGCCGCGCAGCAGGTTGTGCGCCATCGGCAGGCCCATCGTCCCCAAGCCCAGAAATCCTATCGGCATGCGTTGTCCTTGTTCGTTATGACGTCTATCGGATGGATCAGCTGGCGAACACGCCACGCGCATCGCGTGGCTCGCAGCGCAGGTATTGCGGCGAGGGCGTAACCGACGCGCCGAGTGCGGCCGCGGCATGCCACGGCCAGCGCGGGTCGTACAGGATGCCGCGCGCCAGCGCGATCGCATCGGCCTGGCCGTCCTGCAGGATCGCCTCGGCCTGCGCCGGCTCGGTGATCAGGCCCACGCCGATCACCGGCGTGCTGACCTGCGCCTTGATCTGCTGCGCAAACGGAATCTGATAGCCCGCCTGCACCGGAATCTGCTGGCGCGGATCCAGCCCGCCGCTGGAGACATGGATGTAGTGCGCACCGCGCGCATCCAGCGCCTTGGACAAGGCGATGCTCTGCTCGAGATCCCAACCGCCCTCCACCCAATCGGTGGCCGAGATGCGCACGCCGATGGCGAGCTTGTCCGACACCGCCGCGCGCACCGCGTCGAAGACGCGCAGCGTCAGCCGCATGCGGTTTTCCAGCGAGCCGCCATACGCATCGCTGCGCTGATTGCTCAGCGGCGACAGGAACTGATGCATCAGATAGCCATGCGCGGCATGCAGCTCGATCAGCGCCAGGCCCAGGCGTTCGGCGCGCCGTGCCGCATCGACAAAGGCCTGCACCACCGCATCGATGCCGGCCTGGTCCAGTGCCTGCGGCAACGGCTGACCGTCACGGAACGCCAGTGCCGATGCGGACACGGTCTGCCAGCCATGCGCGTGATCCGGCGCGATGGCCTCGCCGCCGTTCCACGGCAGATCGGTGGAGGCCTTGCGTCCGGCATGCGCCAGTTGGATGCCGATGGGCATCGGCGACCAACGCCGGACCGAGTCCAGCACCTCGCCCAGCGCCTGCTCGGTGGCATCGTCGTACAAGCCGAGGTCGGCGTAGGAGATGCGCCCCTGCGGCTGCACCGCGGCCGCTTCCAGGATCAGCAGGCCGGCACCGGATTGCGACAAGGTGCCCAGATGGATGCGGTGCCAGTCGCTGGCGCGGCCGTCCTGTGCGGAGTACTGGCACATCGGGGCGATGACGATCCGGTTGGCGAGCGCAAGCGGACCGAAGCGGATGGGGGAGAACAGCTGGCTCAAGGGGGCATCCACAGATGACACGGGGATGCCCATTGCACTGCGCCGCGCGCATGGGCACAACCGCTGCAATGGATCACTGCGTCATGCCGAACGCGCACTGGCATCGTTGACGCTGCGTGCACACAGCGGATCGAACGGCGCATGCAGGAACGCCAGCGCCTGCGCGCATGACTGTTCGACCTTCAGGCTGAGCAGCTCGTCCGCGCGGGTGCGCCCGAAGTTGAGCGCGGCGATCGGCAGGCCGGCCTTGGCCGCGGTCTGCACGAAACGAAAGCCCGAATACACCATCAGCGACGAGCCCACCACCAGCACCGCATCAGCCGCCTGCAGATGCGCAAATGCGCGCTCCACACGCTCGCGCGGCACGTTCTCGCCAAAGAACAACACATCCGGCTTCAGCACGCCGCCGCACACCGGGCACGGCGGCACTGCAAAACTGTCGAAGGCGACATCGTCCAGGTCCGCATCGCCATCGGGTGCCTGCGCCGCGTCCAGGTCGGCCCAGCCGGGGTTGGCGTGCTCGAGCAGCAGCTGGAATTCGGTACGGGGCATGCGCCGCTCGCAGCCCATGCAGCGCACCACATCGAGCCGGCCATGCAGATCGATCACCGCCTGACTGCCGGCGGCCTGATGCAGGCGGTCCACGTTTTGCGTCAGCAGCAGTTCCAGCTGGCCGCGCGCTTCCAGTGCGGCCAATGCGTGATGGGTGGCATTGGGTTGCGCCAGCCCGAAGCGCGGCCAGCCGACCAGGCTGCGCGCCCAATAGCGCTGCCGCGTGGACAGCTCGCCCATGAAGGCCTGGAACGTCACCGGTTGCGGACGCTTCCAGCCGCCTTGCAGATCGCGGTAATCGGGAATGCCCGAATCGGTACTGCAACCGGCGCCGGTGAGCACGAACAGGCGCCGATGGCGCTCGATGAAGTCCTGCAACACGTTGCTGTCCTGAACTGCTACCGCCGTCATCGCGCAACTCCGGTGGCCATGAGGTAACTGTGCAGCAACACCACCAGTTGCGCCTGCAGCGGCGCAATCCGCACCGCAGGCGCACCCTCCTCGAGCAGGCTCTTCACCGGCCCGGTGATGGCCGCCATGCCGATCTCGGCCACCGCCTCGCAATCGTCGAAGCGCACATCCGCGGCGGTGGCCAGCGCAGCGGCAAACGCCTGCTGCGAGCGCTTGCGCGCCTGCGACCCCAGCGCGGCGCCACCATGCAGTTCGGCAATGGCGTACAGCGCGCGCGAGACGTCCACATGCTGCAGCTTGGCCTGCACGAAGGCATGCACCAAGGCCTCGCACTGCTGCGCCAGCGTGCGTCCGTGCTGTTGCGCACAGGCCCGTTCCACCGCGTCGATCACCGCCTGCAGATGCCACTGCAGCAACGCGATCAACATCGCCTGCCGATTGGGGTAGTACTGGTACACGCTGCCGACCGACACGCCGGCACGCTCGGCCACCCGCGTGGTGGTGCAGCCCTGCAGTCCGTCGGCTACCAGCACCTGGATGCTGGCCTGGCGGATGACCTCCACGGTGGCGCGCGAGCGCGCTTGCTGCGGGGCCTTGCGCGGTGCTGGCAGGGGGAATGAGGTGCTCACGAAGGCGACTGTACACACGGATGGATGGCACATAGTCTGGGGGCCTTCTTGGTGATTCCAAGCAAGCGCCCCTCTCCCGCTCCGCACCCATGGCGCTGCGCGACGGCGCCGAGCGCCCGATTGCTTCACCCAGTCGCTGGCGAAGGCACTGCGTAACGCAGGCTTTGCGGTCAATGTGCCGATGCGTTCAATGCGATCAATCACGCTCGCGCCGCCAACGATCTCAACGATCACGCCGGTTCAGACAGCGTCGACAAGCGGCTGCCAGCGTGGCGCAGCTTGCGATGTCCGAGCTGGCACCGGCGCGATGACACCGAGAGCGGGACGACCACGACATGCCTTCGTGGGTGTCGGTATTAACCTGATGCACACCGAGCGACGCACAGCCGGCTACCTGCCGCGCACGGTTGAAATCGCTTGAAAAACACGTTCCACGTCACAGATCGGCACGCGAACCCGCCAGCTTAGCGTGATCGGGCGCACACGCAATGCTGCGGAAACATCGCGCCGCGACAGTGGGCAGCTCCCCCGCTGACCCCACTCCTGCCATGCCCTACACCCACATCCGGACGCGCTCCGGAGTGCGTCGTGCCGTGTCGCGTCGTCCGCTCGCCGTCCTGCTTGCACTGACCCTGGCCACCCCCGCGCTCGCGCAGGAAGCCGCACCCGCCACGCCTGCCACCCGCAAGGGCGAGGACGGCATCTTCTCGCTGGACCGGATGATCGTCACCGGCGCCGGCCAGGCCCAGAACCAGTTCGACGCCTCGTATGCGATCACTGCACTGACCGCCGAGCAGATCGACAAGCTGGCCCCGCTCAACCTGGCCAGCCTGATCGGCTCGATGCCCGGCATCTATGCCGAATCCACCGGCGGCGAAGTGCAGAACGTCTACCGCATCCGCGGCATTCCCGACGAAGGCTCGTTTGCCGTGATCCAGGAAGACGGCATCAGCCCCTACCCGGACAACAACGGCTACTTCTACAAGACCGAAGGCCTGGTGCGCCCGGACCTGATGGTCGAATCGGTGGAAACCGTACGCGGCGGGCCGTCGCCGATCTTCGCTTCCAATGCCGCGGCCATCGTCAATTTCGTCACCCGCCAGGGCGGCGACACCCCCGAAGGCGCAGTGCGCACCACCGTCGGCGACACCGGGCTGTATCGGCTCGATGGCTATTGGTCGGGCAAACTTGCCGACGGCTGGTACCTGGCTGCCGGCGGCTTCGTGCGGCGCAACGACGGCTACCGCGACGTGGGCTTTCCGGCCGACGAGGGTGGGCAGTTCCGCATGAACCTCACGCATACGCTGGAGCACGGCAAGCTGACCTTCACCGCCAAGCATCTGGACGACAAGAATGCGTTCTACATGCCGATCCCGCTGTACGACCCGCGCGACACCTCGCGTTCGCTGGACCCGTTGATCGACCGCTTTACCGGCACCTTGAGCAGCGCGCAGCTGAAACGCGCCAGCATCGTCTCCAGCGATGCCAACGGCGCGCCGCAGCGCGAGTTGCGCGACCTGTCCGATGGCCGCCACATGAAGTTCAACCATCTGGGCGCCAACCTGGACCTGGCCTTCGACAACGGCTGGAGCCTGTCCAACAAGGCCATCGTCAATCGCCTGGACATGACCTTCGACGCGCTGTATTCCAGCAATGCGCCGCAGGACGCCGCCGCGTATGCCAACAGCCGCCGCGCCGCCGCCAGCGCCGCGTTTCCCGGCCTGAGCTCGCTGGGCTACGTCTACACCGACGACGGTAGCCGCTTCGATCCGGCCAGCACCGACGGCCTGGTGATCCAGGGCCAGTACCGCGCCATGAACGTGCGCGCCGATTCGTTCGCCGACGACCTGCGCCTGCATCGCCGCTTCGACTGGGGCGGCGACAGCCACGACATCACGCTCGGCGTGTACGGCGCCTATTACGCGCGTTCCTACAATTCGCGTTACCAGAGCTATCTGTTGGAAATGCGGCAGAACCCGCGCACGATTGACCTGCTCGGCTACGACGCGGCCGGCAACGTGGTCGGTGGCGTGACCAAGGACGGCGTGGTGATCTACGGCGCCGACCGCACCCAGGGCAAGGCCTATACCAGCATGCTGGCGCCCTACATCGCCGACACCTGGCAGGTGACCGACAAGCTGCGCCTGGAAGCCGGCGTGCGTCACGAGCGCTACCGCTATCGCGCCTGGAGCATGCTGCGCAGCACCGGCAACCTGGGCATGGCCGACACCCTGGCCGACGATGCCGCGCGCCTGTTCACCGGGGCCCGCGCACACACCGCGCTGGACGTGGGCGTGACCAACTGGACCGCGGGCTTCAACTACGACATCACTCCCACCGTCGGCATCTACGGCCGCGCCTCGCGTGCGCACCGCGCGCCCAGCGAGGGCGCCAACGAAGGCAACGTCAACATCCCCACCGCCGACCAGTTCGAGCTCGGCACCAAGCTCAACTTCGACACGCTGGACGTGTTTGCCACCGCCTTCTACACCAAGTACGACCCGTACAACATCGGCACCAGCGCGGTGAATCCGCAGACCGGCGCGGCCGAATCCAAGGACTACCGCGGCAGCGTCACCAACCCCGGCATCGAACTGGCGGCGGTGTGGACGCCGGCGCAGTGGCTACGTCTTGATGCCAACCTGACCTACAACGACACCAAGGTATCCGACCTGACCGAAGTGGTGGCCAATGGCGCAGTGGCCGTGGTCGACGTGGACGGCAACATGCCCAACCGCCAGCCGAAGCTGTACGGCAATGCCGGCCCGACGCTGTTGTTCACCACCGGTGCGTTCGATTGGGAAACCTCGTTGCGCTACGCCTATGTGGGCAAGCGCTACGCCGACCTGGAAAACACCACCGAGCTGGCCGCCTACGACACCCTGGCGGCCAACATCCTGGTGCGCAACGGGCCGTGGGACGTGCAGCTGTCGGTGGACAACCTGACCAACACCTTTGCGCTGACCGAAGGCAACCCGCGCACCGACACCATCTCCGGCCAGGGCACGCGCGCGCCGATCTACGGCCGGCCGATCTACGAGCGCAACTCGCGGCTGGTGGTGACCTACCACTTCTGAGTGCGCCGGCGTCCGGGGTGTCGCAGCCTCGATGCCAGCGCTCCACTTCCCGATCCATCGCCTGCAGCGCCGCAGACGCGCTGCAGGCCACAAGGACTGCCATGACAGCTTCCCGTCTTGCCTGTGCGCTGCTGGTTGCAGCAGCGACGTGTTCCGGCGATGCCGCCGCCTGGGGCCACCGCGCGCATGCCGCCATCGACAGCGCCGCCGTGCAGGCGCTGCCCGACGACGGCCCGGTCTTTCTCAAACAGTACGCGCAGGTGATCGCCGACGGCGCCACGCTGCCGGACGGCTGGCGCAGCGAAAGCGAACCCTTCCTCAAGATCGAAGAAGACCCCAACCACGGCTGGTTCCGCGAGCAGTTCGCCTTCATGCAGCACCCGCCGCGCTCGCGCTACGCCTTCGTACTGGCGCTGTACGACGAACAACGGCGCATCGCCGGCAGCGACCCGCAACTGGCGCAGCGCATGAACGTGCGTTGGGCCGGCACCTTGCCGTACGCCGCCACCGAAGGCTACCAACGCATCGTGGCGACCATGCGGCAACTCCGCACGCTGCGCGCCAAGGGCCAGGACACCCGAGAGCTCGAACGCAACTGCGCGTTCTACGTCAGCTGGTTTGCGCACTACATCGGCGATGGCGCGCAGCCGCAGCACGACAGCATCCATCACGACGGCTGGCAGGGGCCGAACCCGCACGGCTACAGCACCGACCCGAAGGTGCACGGCAAGTTCGAGAGCGATTACGTGGAGAAGATTGCGCTGACCCCGCAGGACCTGCTGAGCCGCATGCCGGCCCTGGCGCACCAGGATGGCGATGTGTTCGAGCAGATCCTGGGCTTTCTCGACATCGGCACCGGCCGTGTCGAGCAGGTCTATCGCCTGGAAAAGGCCGGCGCCTTCGACGACGCATCCAGCAGCGACGGCCGCGCGATGGTCTATCGCACCGCCGGCGACGGCGCGGCGATGCTGCGCGACCTGCTGGTGCGCGCCTGGCGCGAAAGCGCGCAGCAGCCCGGTACCTCCACGCCACCCAGCATGGACCCACGCCATCCGCAGTACGACCCGGCAACCGGATCTGCACCTGCCAGCACCTCGCCCACGCTGTAACCGCCGATGGCGACAGGGGGGCCGCCATCGGTGTGCCGACCTGCGCGGCGGCAACGGGCGCTGCACGGGTCGGCAGTACAGCGCAGCGCACCATGCGGATCGCGCGTGCCGTCACGCCGCGTCAGTGGGCGTTGGCGGCCTGTTCGACAAAGCGCAGCAGATCCTGATTGAAGCGCGGGCTGTCTTCCAGAAACGGGGCATGCCCTGCGTTGGGATACAGCACCGTCTGCGCACGCGGCTGCAGCTGCCGTGCACGCGCCAGCGCCGGCCCGGTGGTCACCAGTGCATCGCGCGCGCCGTACATCAGCAACACCGGCAGCTGCGTGCGTTGCAGGCCGGCAACGTCGATCGACATGCCCTGCACGGCCCGTTGCATGTCCCACGAGGCCAGCGACGCGTTAGCCAGCAAGGTTTCAAACACTGGCGCCGGAGGCTGGGTGGCAAAGCACAGCCGCAGGAAGTCCTGCACCGCCTGCAGGTGCGTGCGCAGGTCGTCGGAGACCAGATCGCGATAGATCGCCGGATGCGCGCCCAACTGCTCTGCGCGCAGTTCGATCACGCCATCGACATACACCACGCCGCCAAGCCCTTCGTCGCCGTAACGAGTGAGGTAGTTGCTGATCACCGCACCGCCCAGCGACCAACCCACCAGCACCGCATCGCGCGCGTTTGCGGCCTTCACCACGGCGGCAAGGTCGTCGGCCCAGCGCATGCCGTCCCGATACGCGGACGCTGCCGCCGGCTTGCCGGACAGCCCATGCCCGCGCAGGTCGTAGGTGATCAAGCGATAGCCTTGCAGGCGCGGATCGGCCAGCTGCGCGTCCCAATCGATGCGGCTGCCGAGCAGGCCGTGCACGAACACGATTGCCCGGCCATCGGTGCCGCCATGCTCCTGCACGGCCAGGGCCACGCCGTCGGGCGCGCTGACGGTGTAGCTGCGCGACGCCGGGGGTGAGGTCGGCCCCGCCGCCGCCAAGGTTGAAGAGAACAGCAGCAGGCAAACCAGCAGGTAGCGCATCGGCAACATGCCGAAGACGGGGAGAAAGCGAACAGGCATCGGAGTGAGCTCCAGACAAGGTGAGCCACCATCCTCGAGCCTCACACCAATGTGAGGGTCAAGCATTGCGTGCAACGTATGCTGGGCGCATGGCCACATCGTCCGAACCATCCCTGAGCATTGGCGCGCTGGCGCTGCAGACCGGCGCCAGCGTGCGCTCGCTTCGCCACTACGACGCGCATGGGCTGCTGACCTCCTCGCGCAGCGCCAACGGCTACCGGGTGTTTCCTGCCGCCTGCGTTGCACAGGTGCGGCAGATCCAGCGGCTGATTGCCACCGGCTTCAGCCTGGACGACATCCTCGGCTTCCCCGATTGCATGCGTCTGGTGGAAGGCGCGCAGATGTGCCCGGAAACCGCGCAGGCGCATCGGGCACGCCTGCAGCTGATCGAGCGCCAGCTGGCCGACCTGGAGCGGCGCCGTGCGCGTTTGCTGGAAACCCTGGCACAGGGTGCGGCGGATGCCGCGGCCACGCTGCCGCCTGCAGCGCAGACCAGACGCAGCAAGCGGGCGCGCTAGAGCGGCTGACAGACACCGCGCAGTCGTGCAGCCAGTCGCGCTTGCACGCGGCGGTCGAACCGCGTCACTCGCCGCGTGCAGGGTGCGGCGCAAAGCGCCCGTACGGCCGTGTGTCATCGGCGCGCTGGCGCAGCACGTAGGCCGCGGCGAAGGCGAGCGCCAGCAAGGTCAGGCACATGCCGACCAGCGCGCCCCAGCCACCGTGTTGCCAGAACCAGCCGCCAAGCGCGCCGATCACGCTGGAGCCGGCGTAATACGCCAGCAGATACAGCGATGCGGCGTGACTGCGGTGCGCACCGCCGAGCCGGCTCACCCAGGCGCTGGCCGCCGAATGCGCGATGAAGAAGCCGATCGTCAGCAACACGATGCCGGCCACCACCAGCGCCAGCACATGCGCCAGGGTCAGCGCCACGCCGAGCACGCACAACACGATGCCGGTGGTGACCACCGGGCCGCGCCCGAAACGGTCCGACGCCGCACCGGCCACCGACGAACTGACGATGCCGAACACATAGGCGCTGAAGATCATGCCGATCTGGCTCTGGCTCAGGCCGAATTCCGGCCCGCCCAGCCGGAAGCCGGCGTAGTTGTAGAGGCAGACGAACACGCCCATCAACAGGAACGGCAGCGCGAACAGGAACGGCAGGTTGCGGTCGCGCAGATGCCCGGCCCAGGCGCGCAGATGGAAGCGCAGGTTGATGCCGTGCCGGCGCACGAAGTTGCGCGACGGCGGCAGCAACCAGAAGAACGCCAGCGCGCATAGCAGGTCGAACACGCTCAACACCGCCAGCGCGGTGCGCCAGTCGTAGTGATCGGTCAGCACGCTCATCACGATGCGCCCGCTCATGCCGCCGAAGGCATTGCCGGCCACATACAGACCGGTGGCCGCGCCCATCTTGTTGGCCGGCAGTTCCTCGCCCAGATACACCATCGCCACCGCCGGCACCCCGCCCAGCGCGATACCGGACAAGGTGCGCACCAGCACCAGCGCGCCCCAGTGCGGCAGGAAGGCGGCGACCAGGTTGAGCACCGCGGCCAGTGCGATCGATACGAACATCAACCCGCGCCGGCCCAGGTTCTCCGACACTGCGCCGGCACAGAAGATCGCCAGGGCCAGCGCGCCGGTGGCCAGCGACAACGGCAGCGAGGCGGTGGCCGCATCCACGCCGAAGGCGCGCGCAAACTCCGGCAGCACTGGCTGCACGCTGTACAGCAGCGAGAAGGTGGCAAAGCCGGCCAGGAACAGGGCCAGGCGGATGCGGCCGCTGGCCGGCGCATCGGCGGCGGCGGCGTTGTCGGCAGGGCCGGCGGTGGCGCCCGGCAGGCTGCCGGTGCGGCGATCAGGAGAGGACACAGGCGCAGCATCGAGACGTGGGACGGCGAGTATTCGCCTGCGCTGACCCCCTGTCCAATATATGATCCTGGCAGTTGCCATATGCAGAACAGATAGCATGGAACTTCGCCACCTGCGCTACTTCCTGGCTGTCGCCGAGGAGGGCAACTTCACCCGCGCCGCAGCGCGGGTCGGCATCGGCCAGCCGCCGTTGAGCCAGCAGATCCAGGCGCTGGAGCGCGATCTGGGCACGCTGCTGTTTCGGCGCACCCACAGCGGCGCCGAGCTGACCCCGGCCGGCGAGGCCTTCCTGGTCGAGGTGCGCCGCGTGCTCGCCGATGTGGAGCGCGCCGCCGAAACCGCACGGCGGGTGGCGCGCGGCGAATCCGGCCGGCTGCGGCTGGGCTTCACCGCCTCGGCCGCGTTCAACCCGGTGGTGCCGCACCTGATCCGCGACTTTCGCCGGCAATGGCCGCAGGTCGAGCTGTTGCTGGAGGAAACCAACACTGCCGGACTGCTGCTGGCCCTGGCCGATGGCCGCCTGGACGCGGCCTTCGTGCGCTACGGCCTGAGCACGCCGCCCGACCTGCAACTGCTGCGCTTTGCCGACGAACCGATGAAGATCGCCGTGCCCACCGCGCATCGCCTGGCCGCCCGCAACAGCGCGCCACTGGCGGCGCTGGCGGGCGAACCGTTCATCCTGTTCCCGCGCAGCTTCGGGTCCAGCCTGTACGACGAGATCCTCGCCGCCTGCCGGCAATCCGGCGTGACCCTGCGCATCACCCAGGAGGCGCCGCAGATGTCGTCCATCGTCAACCTGGTCGCCGCCGAACTGGGCGTGTCGGTGGTGCCGGCCTCCACTGCGCAGCTGCAGCTGCCCGGCGTGCGCTATCTGGATATCGAAGGCCAGATGCCGCTGGCCCGGCTGGCCCTGGCAGTCGCGCCGGGCGCCCTGGACACCGCGCCACTGGTCCAGCATCTGTGGGCGCTAGCGGAAGTGCTGTGAGCCAGGCTGATCTTGAGCCAACAGCACCACGGTTTTTGTAGGAGCGCACCCGTGCGCGATGTGGCTCTCCCGGTAATGCCCTCGCGCACAAGTGCGCTCCTACACCTGCCAACAGATGGCCAGATGCCACTGGCCAGGCTGGCCCTGGCAGTCGCGCCGGGCGCCCTGGACACCGCGCCGCTGGTCCGGCATCTGTGGGCGCTTGCGGAAGTGCTGTGAGCCAGGCTGATTTCGAGCCGACAGCACCACGGTTGTTGTAGGAGCGCACCCGTGCGCGATGTGGCTCTCCCGGTAACGCCCTCGCGCACAAGTGCGCTCCTACACCTGCCAACAGATGGCCAGATGCCGCTGGCCAGGCTGGCGCTGGCGGAAGTGCTGTGAGCCCGGCTGATCTCGAGCCGACAGCACCACGGTTTTTCGTAGGAGCGCACCCGTGCGCGACGTGGCTCTCCCGGTAACGCCCTCGCGCACAAGTGCGCTCCTACACCTGCCAACAGATGGCCAAACGCCGTTGGCCAGGCTGGCGCTGGCGGAAGTGCTGTGAGCCCGGCTGATCTCGAGCCGACAGCACCACGGTTGTTGTAGGAGCGCACTCTGCGCGATGTGGCTCTCCCGGTAACGCCCTCGCGCACAGGTGCGCTCCTACACCTGCCCAGGCGGAAAGATGTTGGATTGGGTTGCCTGCCACCAGCGGTGGCGCTGGTTCTCTTGAGCCGAGGTCTGATCCACACACCCTCAGCCGCACCCGAAGTCATTGATCCTGTGGAAGCACGCATGCCCGCGATACTGCTTGCGTGGCGACATCATCCCGGCCAGGGCCTTCGCTGCAGACAGCATGCACGTTGCCAGCGCGCGCACGTGCCCTGCCGAATCCGGATAACACCATCCAGGTACACCGCTTGACCTCAACCGCGATTGAGGTCGTTCAATGCCTGCACCTTCCATCACCTGCGCCCGCCATGCATCTTCGCCATCTGTTGCTGCCCTGCCTGGACCCCGACCTCAGCCTGCGCTTCTATCGCGAGGTACTGCAGCTGCCGCAGCACGGCAACAGCAGCCGCATCGGCTGGAGCAGCCTGGAATGCGTGCAGGCACAGCAGCCGGTGGGCAGCCTGCATCTGGCGTTCAACGTGGCGCCGTCGCGCTTCGACGCCGCTGCGCAGTGGATCGGCGAGCGCAGCAAGCTGCTTGCCGATCCACATGGCCGCCGGCAGTTTCAACTGGACGGCGTATGGCAGTCGCAATCGGTGTATTTCGCCGGCCCCGACGGCGCAGTACTCGAGTTGATCGCGCGTCGGGCGGTGCAGGACGTGGCCACCGGCGACGGTGCGTTCCACGGCGACGAGTTGCTGTGCGTGAGCGAGATCGGCTTACCCAGCAACGATGTCGCGGTGGTGACCAGCAGTGTCGCCCATCACTTCGGCGTGCGGCCGTTTGCGCCGGCGCTCGAAGGTTTTGCCGCGCTGGGCGACGATGATGGCCTGTTGATCGTGGTCGATCAGGCGCGGCGCTGGTTTCCGCAGCAGCGGCAGCTGCCGTGGGCCAGCGGCGTGCGGGTCAGCGTGGATGCACCGCAACCGGGGCTGCGCTTGCGCGATGCGCAGGGCTGGGAGTTGCTGGCGGCGTGATCGCCCACGCCGCGCAGGTCATGCCGCCGCTGCAGGCGCGGGCAGACGGAAGAACGCCCGCGCCGCCGCGGTGCTGTTGGCCGCGGTCAGCGCCACCTCCTCGCCACGATCGCGCGCGAGTTCGTCGACGATATGCGACAGGAACATCGGCTCGTTGCGGCGGTCCTTGGGCATCGGCTTGAGCGTGCGCGGCAGCAGGTACGGCGCGTCGGTTTCGATCATCAAGCGGTTGGCCGGGATGTTGCGCACCAGCTCGCGCAGATGCAGGCCGCGGCGCTCGTCGCACAGCCAGCCGGTGATGCCGATGTAGTAATCGCGGTCCAGGTAGTCGAACAGTTCTTCGCGGGTGCCGGTGAAGCAATGCACCACCGCCGGGCCGAGGCGGCCATCGAAGCTGCGCATGATCGACAGGAAATCGTCGTGCGCCTCGCGCTGATGCAGGAACAGCGGCTTGCCGTTGTCGGCAGCCAGTTGCAGCTGGCGCTCGAAGGCCTTGTGCTGGGCCGGACGCGGGGCGAAATCGCGGAAATAATCCAGCCCGCATTCGCCCACCGCCACCACCTGCGGGTGCGCCTGCAGCGTGCGCATTTCGGCCTCGCATTCGGCGGTGAACTCCACTGCGTGGTGCGGGTGCACGCCAGCAGTGGCGTAGAGGAATCCGGGATGCTGCTGGGCCAGCTGCAAAGCCAGCGGCGAATGCTCGCGACTGGCACCGGTGATCACCAATTGCGCAACGCCTGCCTCGCGTGCGCGTTGCAGCACGGCGTCGCGGTCGCGGTCGAAGGAGTCATGGGTGAGGTTGGCGCCAATATCGATCAACTGCATGCTGCGGTGTCGTGTGGGGAGAGCCGGGCAAGTGTAACGAGTGGGGGTTGTGTGCGCTTAGCGCTTCGCGTCCCTTCTTCCGCCGGGAGAAGCTGGCGCGCAGCGCCGGATGCGGGTGCGAGCGGAGCCTCGCATGACCAACCACCCAATGTGGCGTCGCCCGGTCCCCTCACCCCAACCCCTCTCCCGCAGGAGAGGGGCCTTGCTCCCTTCTTCCAGGAGAGAGAGGGGTTCAACCCACCACCGGCACCACCATCGCATCGATCTTCGCCGCCAGCGCCTGGATCGTCAGCAGCGCCGAGCGCGACAGCTGGCGCTGCGGGGCCACGCACAGCGCCAGCGTCATCGGCTTGGTCAGGTGGCGGCGGAACGGCACGAACGCCAGACGGCCGTCGGCCACATCCGGCGCGGCGTCCAGCCACGACATCAGGCCCACGCCGGCACCGGCGCGCACCAGCCCGCGCAGGGTGCGCACATCGTTGCAGTGGGTCAGCCGCTTCACGTCGATGTGCTGGCGTTGGTACAGCACCTTGGCATGCTCGCCGACGATCAGCGGGGCGGCCGGCAGCAGCAGGCGGTGTTCCAGCGTTTCGCTCAGCTGCAGCTCGGTGCGGGTGCTGAGCGGGTGGCCGACCGGCATCGCAATCCCCAACGGGATGTCGGCAAAGGCGCGCACCTCCAGGTCCACGCTGCTCACCGGGTCCAGCAGCAGGCCGATGTCCACATCGGCCGAGGTCACCATTTCCATCACCCGCTGGTTGCGCGCGGTGGACAGGTTGAAGGTGATGCCGGGGTACTCCTGCACCAGCGCCGCCACTGCCTCCGGCACCACGCCCTCGCTGAGCGCGTCGATCATGGCGATCTCCACATGCCCGCGGCGCAGCCCCTTGAGCTCGTCGAAGCGCTCCAGGGTGCGGGCGTAGGCCTTCTCCCAGCCGCGCACGTCCACCAGCAGCAGCTCGCCGGCGGCGGTCAGCCGCAGCCGGCCCGGCAGGCGCTCGAACAGCTGCGCACCCAGCTCTTCCTCGGCCTTGAGGATCTGCCGGTCGATCGCCGAGGCCGACACGTGCAGCACGTCGGAGGCCTTGCGGATGCTGCCGCAGCGGGCCACTTCGATGAAGTAACGGGTGAAGCGGGAAAAGGTCAGCATGCGGCGGGGCTCGGTTGGCGTTGCATTTTTTGCAATGGCTTGGCTGAAAATCGATGTTTGATAACACACCCCCGGCTTCCTAGAGTCAATCCGGCACCGCTCCCGCCCTACGCCAGAGACTGGACCCATGGATGTCGCCGTCCCCGCCCTGCCGCTGCACTGCACCTTCGAGGCCGCCGACTGGCAGCGCCTGGCCCAGCACTGGCACGCGGTGGCGCTGAGCAGCGAGGTCGGGCAGGCGCCGTTCAAGGCCACCCTGCTGGACGAGCCGCTGGTGCTGTACCGGCTGGGCGAGGAATTGGTGGCCGCGCGCGATGTCTGCCCGCACCGCGGCGTGCCGCTGAGCATGGGCACCGCCGATGGCGGCGGCGTGGTCTGCGCCTACCACGGGCTGCGCTTCGGTTCGGGCGGGCGCTGTAACCACATCCCCGCCAGCCCCAGCCAGAACATCCCGGCCAAGATGCGCCTGCACACCTACGCGGTGGCCGAGCGCTACGGGTTGATCTGGGTGTGCCTGGCCAAACCGGCTGGCGTCAGCGCGGCCGAGGTGCAGATTCCGCCGATGCCCGGCTGGGACGAGGACGGCTTCCAGCAGATCGTCTGCCCGGCCTTCGACATCGGCGGCAGTGCCGCGCGCCAGCTGGAGGGCTTCATCGACGTGGCGCATTTCGCCTTCGTGCACACCGCCACCTTTGCCCAGCCGGACAAGCGCGAGGTGCCGGCCTACACCACCACCGAGACGCCGACCGGCTTCAATGCCGACTACCTGAGCTCGGTGGCCAATTATTCGGTGGACATGCCGCTGCCGGACGTGGACCCGGATTTCCAGTGGCTGCGCCATTTCGAGGTGCATCTGCCGTTCACCGCCACCCTCACCATCCACTTCCCGGTGCCGGGCAAACGGCTGGTGATCATGAACGCGGCCAGTCCGGTGTCCAAGCACAAGACGCGCCTGCTGGTGCCGATCGCACGCAACTTCGACACCCATCTGCCGGTGGAGGACGTGCACGCCTTCAACCTGCGCGTGTTCGAGGAAGACCGCGCCATGGTCGAGGCACAGCGCCCGGAATACCTGCCGCTGGACCCGCTGCTGGAAGTGCATATCCCGGCCGACCGCAGTTCCATCGCCTATCGCCGTGGCCTGCGCAGCCAGGGCTATAGCGACTTCTTCCTGCGCTGACCGCCAAGGAGCACGCCATGCAGTTGCACGAGGTCCGCGTTGCCGAGGTCTTCGACCAGGGCCATCGCCAGCGCGCGATCCGGCTGGAGCCGGTCGGCGCGGAGTTGCCGGCCTTCGAGGCCGGCGCACATGTGGACCTGCATCTGCCCGACGGCATGATCCGCCAGTACTCGATCGCCAGCGCACCGCATGTGCGCGACCACTACCTGCTGTGCGTGAAGCTGGCCGACGCCTCGCGCGGCGGCTCGCGGCATCTGTGCGAGCAGCTGAGCACCGGCGACCGCCTGCGCATCTCCACACCACGCAACCTGTTTCCGCTGCATCCGGGCGAGCGCCACGTGCTGCTGGCCGCCGGCATCGGCATCACCCCGCTGCTGTCGATGGCCGAAGCGCTGGAAGCGCGTGGCGAACCCTTCGTGCTGCACTACTACGCGCGCCGGCACGCCGACGTGGCGTTCGGGCAGCGGCTGCAGCAGGGCTTCGCGCATGGCCAGGTACAGGTGCATCTGAGCGATGGCGGCGAAAGCCCGCGCGTGCATGTGCCCGAAGAATTGGGCCAGGCGCGTGCGCGCGACCAGTTGTACCTGTGCGGGCCGGCCGCCTTCATGGACCACTACACGCTGCTCGCCAGGGCGCACGGCTGGACGGCGGAGCAACTACACCGCGAACACTTCGCCGCCGCCGAGCCCGGCATCGCCCACGATGCCGACAGCGCCTTCGAAGTGGAGCTGGCCGCCAGCGGCCGCGTGGTGCAGGTGCCGGCCGGCTGCAGCATCGCCAGCGCCCTGCTGGACGCCGGCATCGAGGTGCCGCTGTCCTGCGAGCAGGGCATGTGCGGCGCCTGCCTGACCGGCGTCCTGGCGGGCACCCCCGATCACCGCGACAGTGTGCTCAGCGACAGCGAACACGCGCAGAACCGACAGATCACGTTGTGTTGTTCGCGTAGCCGCTCGCCGCGGCTGGTGCTGGATCTTTGAGGCGGCCTGTGTGTGGCAGATGCCTGTGCAGCGCTGCCGCGAGTGCGGCTATTCCCCCATGTCGATGGTCCTGCCAGTGCGATTGGTGAGCACTGCAGATGAGGATGCGTTGTGCCGCCGATCGTCATGACCTGCACGCCGCCGCAGTGCATCACCCGTACATCGCGTACCCGCTGTCGGAAACGGCCTGGTCGCTGCAGTGCGCTTGTCTGCGCTGCGCTGGTGTGCAGCGTCAGGCCCGGCATGCCGATGTGCAGGACGCTGCGGGAGATTCGCAAGCGACGAAGCAGCGCTTGTCGATCCGCAGGCATTGATGGTGGCGCGGTGCCTCATGTAGCACCAAGGAGCCTTGCAACCTCACCCAGGCGTCCGCCCACCAATACGAGCTTCAGCACCAGCAAAAAACCACTCCAGCGCTGGCCGTCCACCACGCATGCAGGGCATGCTTCGCATCTACCGGCGTGATTGCGCCATTGCCGTTCTTTCCGAGCTTTCCATCGCATGTCCATCGTTCATCGCAGTCTGATTGTGGCGCTATGCCTGTTGTTGCCCACCGCTGCACCGGCACGCAGCCAAGCCACCCCTGCACAGCAACGCGAGCAGCAGGTGGCGCAGCTGCTGCGCACCGCCGCCGATCAGCCTGCGCAGCTGCGTGCCTGGCTGCAGGCGATGCCCAAGGGCGGCGACCTGCATAACCATCTGTCCGGTTCGGTGTATGCCGAGGACTACCTGCAGTGGGCCAGCGAGGATGGCGCCTGCGTGCAGCTGGACGACCTGAGCCTGCGCGCGCCGCCGTGTGGCAACGGCCAGGAGCCGGCACGCGGCCTGGCAACGCGCAATGCCGCGCTGTATGGCCGGGTGGTGGATGCCTTGTCGATGCGCAAGTTCCTGCCCAGCCCGTCGCAACCCACCGGACACGGTCAGTTCTTCGGCACCTTCGGCAAGTTCGACGCGGTGGTGCGCGCGCGCGTTGCCGACACCGTGGCCGCGGTGCTGGAGCAGGCCGCACGCGACCGCGTGCCCTATGTGGAAATCATCGCCAATCCGCCGCAGATGGATCAGGCCGCAAAACAGATGCAGTCCTTGCCCTGGAAGGGCGACGACGACGCGGCCAACCTGCGCGCCTTGCAGGATGCCTTGCCGCCGCTGGTGCAGGCCGCACAACGCGCGCTTGCCGACACCGATGCCCAGGTGCGCCGCGTGCTGCACTGCGACCAGCCCGATGCACGTCCCGGCTGCCAGGTCACCTACCGCTACGTGCCTTACGTGCTGCGCGTGTTGCCGCAGCCGATGGTGTTCGGGCAGATGGCGCTGGCGCATGCGCTGATCGCCGCCGGCGGCAGCCGCGCGGTGGCGTTGAACATCGTCGCGCCCGAAGACAACCCGGTGGCGCTGGCCGATTACGCGCGGCACATGGCGATGTTCCGCTTCTTCGCCGCGCGCTATCCCGACGTGCCGCTGTCCCTGCATGCCGGCGAGCTGGCCCTGGGCCTAGTGCCGCCGGCGCAACTGCGCTCGCATATCCGCCAGGCGGTGGACGCCGGTGCGCGCCGCATCGGTCATGGCGTGGACCTGCCTTATGAAGACGACGCCGATGGCCTGCTGCAGCGCATGCGCCGCCAGCAGGTTGCGGTGGAGATCAACCTCACCAGCAACGATGTGATCCTCGGCGTCAAAGGCCCCGCACATCCGCTGGCGATGTATCTGCGCGCCGGCGTGCCGGTGGTGCTGTCCACCGACGATGCCGGCGTCTCCCGCGCGGACATGACCCACGAATATCAACGCGCGATGCAGGAACAGGGCATCGATTACCCCACCCTCAAACAGCTCGCCCGCAACGGCCTGACCTACAGCTTCCTGCCGGGCACCAGCCTGTGGGATGCCGACGGTAACGCTGCGCAGGCCTGCGCCACCGCGTTGCAGCGCGAAACCGATGATGCTGCCTGTCGCGCATTCCGCCAGGGCAGCGAGAAGGCACGGCTGCAATGGCAGCTGGAAACCGACTTGGCCCAGTACGAGCGCACGTTGTTGCAGGTAGGAGCGCGCCAGAGCGCGAATGGGCTTTACCGGTAACCCCCGTCGCGCGCAGGCACGCTCCTACCAACGCCCTTGATCCATCGCTGCTGCAATGCATTCAACCTTCCACGACAAAAACGCAATGACCGACCCGCACACCTCTTCATCCAGACGCCGCGTCATTCTCGAAGACGACATCGACGGCTTCACACCCGCGCAGCTGCTGCTGTTGCAGTCGCCCGAGGTCGAGGTGCTGGGCATCAGCGCGGTCAGCGGCAACATCTGGCGCGACGAAGTGCTGGCGCATAGCTGCCGCCTGCTGGAATTGGCCGGTCACCCCGACATCCCGGTGCTGCCCGGCCCGGTGCATCCGCTGCTCAACAGCGAACTGGCCACCGAGCGTTGGGAAGCGCTCTACGGCAAGCTGGTCTGGAAAGGTGCCTGGACCAGGCACTGGGTGGATGGCGACACCGTGCAAAGCGCGCCGCGTTATCACGCCCACGACGTGGTGCCCGACCTGCCGTTGGGCAATCCCAGCGTGGTGCGCGCGTCCGACGAGCCGGCCGCGTTGTTCATGCTGCGCATGGTGCGCCAGTATCCGGGCGAGGTGAGCATCATTGCCACCGGCCCGTTGACCAATCTGGCGCTTGCGCAGTCGCTGGATCCGGCCTTCGCCACGCTGGCGCGCGAGCTGGTCTACATGGGCGGCAGCCTCAACCCACGCCAGCAACGCAACAGCATCAGCGCGCAGCAGTTCGCACGCGAGTTCGTCAACTCGCCACGCCGCGAATTCAATATCCGCTGGGATCCGGAGGCGGCCAGCATCGTCATGCGCGCCCCCTGGCGCAGGATCACCATGGTGCCGGTGGATCCATCGACCGCGACCGAACTCACGCCCGACCTGCTGGCGCGCATGAGCGCGGCCGATACCAGCATCGGCCATGCCTTGCGCCGCCGCGAACCGGGTTTTCCGATGTGGGACGAACTGGCCACCGCGGTATGGCTGCGGCCCGAGCTGGCGACACGGACCGAGACGCTCTACGTCGATACCAACACCGCCTTCGATGCCGGCTACGGCGACATCCTGTCGTGGGCACCGGGGTACCAGCCGGGCCTGGGCGAGCAGGCGCAGACCGTGGTGCACGCGGTGGATATCGAAGCGTTCGAACAATTGCTGGTAGACCACCTCACCGCGCCGCAACCACCAGCAGTCGGCTCGCCGCTCCCCCCTCTCCCATCGGGAGAAGATGCTCGAGGCGCGGATGAGGCTGCGGCATCCCAATCCCGACTCCCAACGATCGAATCCCCGCTTTCAACCAGGTGACCCCATGCAACTCCCAGCGCAGTGGCAGGCCGGCATCGATCGCAATACCGAGGTCCTGCGTGGCCGCGCGCAGCTGCTCGCCAGCTTCAACGCGCCGCGCCCCGCCGCACCGGACACCACCACGCCGCGCGGGCTGATCGCCTCCATCGTCAGCACCACCCGCAGCCAGCCCACCTTGGCCGCACGCCTTGCCACGCAGACGCTCTCGCGCATCAACCAGGCCAACGACAGCCTGCGCGCGATCACCCGCCTGCTGCCCGCACGCGCCGCCGCCGATGCCGCGCGCGTGCAGGCCGCGCTGGCCGGCGGCAGCGACGGCGGTGCCTTGGCCGGCGTGCCGTTCGTGGTCAAGGATCTGTTCGACGTCGCCGGCCAGGTCACCACCGCTGGCGCGGTCATGCGCGCGCAGTGCGCGCCCGCCAGCCGCGATGCGGCCGTGGTGCAACGGCTGAGCGATGCCGGCGCGGTGCTGGTCGGCACCGCCAACATGGACGAATTCGCCTACGGCTTCGCCACCGTCAACGCGCACTACGGCACCACCGCCAACCCGCACGATCACCGCCATCTGGCCGGTGGCTCGTCGGGCGGCTCGGCCGCCGCGGTGGCCGCCGGGCTGGTGCCGTTCGCGCTGGGCTCGGACACCAACGGCTCCATCCGCGTCCCGGCCGCGCTATGCGGCGTGTATGGCCTGCGCCCCACGCACGGCGCGTTGCCGCTGGATGGCGTGTTCGGCTTCGTCGATGCGCTGGATGTGGTCGGCCCGTTTGCCAGCTCCATCGCCGACCTGCGCCGCGTCCATGAAGTCATGCTCGGTCGCCCATTGGCGTCGTGCAATGCCGGCAGCCTGCGCATCGCCCGGCTGGGCGGCTGGTTCCAGCGCAACCTGGATCCCGAGCTGGATGCCGGCCTCGGCACGTTGCTGACCGCCTGCAACAGCAACACCCTCATCGAATTACCCGAAGCAGAACGCGCCCGCGCCGCCGCCTTCGTGCTCACCGCTGCCGAGGGCAGCCACCGCCATCGCGCCGGCCTGAGCACGCAGGCCGAGCGGTTCGACCCGGCCACCCGCGACCGCCTGCTCGCCGGCCTGCAACTGCCCGCCAGCGCGGTGGCCGATGCGCACCGCTTCGCGCAATGGTTTGGCGCCGCCATGCAGCGCCTCTGGGACGAGGTGGATGTGTTGATCGCCCCGGCCACACCCTGCGTGGCGCCGCGCATCGACCAGGACACCATCCAGATCGACGGCCTGCCGGTGTCCGCACGCGCCAACCTGGGAATCTTCACCCAGCCGCTCGGCCTGGCCGCCTGCCCGGTGCTGGCCGCGCCGTTGCCGCGCCCCGGTCGCCTGCCGTTGGGCGTGCAGCTGATTGCCGCACCCGGCCGCGAAGACCGCCTGTTCGCGCTCGCCGCGCAACTCGAACGCGACGGCCTGCTCGCCTTCAGCCCACCGGCGGAGACACGCTGATGCTGCACACCTTGCGCGCACGCCGCGGCATGGTCGTGGCCCCGCACCATCTGGCCGCACAGGCCGGGCGCGATGTGCTGCGCGACGGCGGCAATGCCATCGAAGCGGCCGTCGCCACTGCCGCCTGCCTGGCCGTGGTCTACCCGCACATGACCGGTATCGGGGGCGACGGCTTCTGGCTGATCCACGATCCCGACGGCCGCGTGCACGCCATCGACGCCTGCGGCCGTGCCGCACAGGCTGCAACACTGGAGTTCTATCGCGGCCACAGCAGCATTCCGTGGCGCGGCCCGGGCGCGGCCAATACCGTCGCCGGCACCGTCTCAGGCTGGGCGCTTGCCCTGCAGCACGCAGGCGGCAGCCTGTCGCTGCAGCGCTTGTTGCAGGACGCCATCCACCACGTCAGCGCCGGCGTGCCGGTGACGTTGGGCGGCGCGCACATCGCCACCAGCAAGGGTGCCGAACTGCGCGTGCAACCCGGTGCCTACGCGGACATCTTCGAACCCCACGGCACGCCGCTGCACGAAGGCGCACTGCTGTATCAGGCGCAGCTCGCACACACCCTGCAACGGCTGGCCGACCAGGGCCTGGACAGTTTCTATCGCGGCGCACTGGCCGACGACATCGCCGCCGACCTGCAGGCGCTCGGCAGCCCGCTGCGCGCGCACGATCTTGCTAGCCACCACGCCGACGCCAGCGTACCGCTCTCGGTCGCCATCCACGGTGCACGCCTCTACAACCACGCACCGCCCACGCAAGGCCTGGCCTCGCTGCTGATCCTTGCCCTGTTCGATCGCCTGCAGGTCGCACAGCCCGACAGCTATGCGCACCTCCACGGCCTGATCGAAGCCAGCAAACAGGCCTTCCTGATCCGCGACGCACACCTCGGCGACCCCGACTGGATGACGCTGGACGCACAGGCGCTGCTCGATGACAGTGGCGCACTCGATGCGCTCGCTGCACGCATCGACATGCACAGCGCGCTGCCCTGGCCGCAGCCCTCGCAGGCCGGCGACACCGTCTGGTTCGGTGCCATCGACGCGCACGGCCGCGCGGTCAGTTGCATCCAGTCCACCTATTTCGAATTCGGCTCTGGCCTGGTGCTGCCGCGCACCGGCATCACCTGGCAAAACCGCGGCTGCAGTTTCCGCCTTGCCCCCGACGGCTGGAACGCACTCGCCCCGGGCCGCAAACCCTTCCACACCCTCAACCCGGCGCTGGCCACCTTCGACGACGGCCGCGTCATGGCCTACGGCACCATGGGTGGCGAAGGCCAGCCACAAACCCAGGCGGCGATCTTCTCCCGCTACGCGCGTTTCGGCGTGTCGCTGCAACAGGCCATCACCGCACCACGCTGGCTGTTGGGACGCACCTGGGGCGAAGAGAGCACGTCACTCAAGCTGGAAGACCGCTTCGATCCGCCACTGGTGCAGGCACTGCGCGATGCCGGGCATGCGGTGGACCTGTTGCCCGCCTACAGCTCGGTGATGGGACACGCAGGCGCGCTGGTGCGCGAGGCCGATGGCGTGATCAGCGGAGCAAGCGATCCGCGATCCGATGGTGCGGTGGCTGGGTGGTGATGGTTGGGGCGTGATGATGCTTGCTGCGCCTGCGTGGTGACGGGCAGACATCCCTGCCCGCCAATCAGGCGATCGGGTCAGAGCGTGCTTGCACGCCAGCACCGGCTAGCGCGCAGGACCGAGACTGCAGCCAGTTGCAGGCCGACAAGGTGAACATGTCATAGACTCTGGGCATGCTCTCCAAGGCGACGATGGCGGACTCAACCACGCCGTTCACCGGAAAGGACGTACCTGCTTTCTTGGGCATGCATGGCGATGGGTAAGCTACGTCGCCGTGCTTATTTCGACAGACGCATCAACCCTTCCACCAAGGAGAGCCATATGACAGAGCAAGAAGACAACCAACCCAGCCTGGAAGACGTCAAGCTGGCATTCGACGGCCAGAGCCTGGATTGGTATCTGCAGAAGCTGGTCGCAACCGTCAACAGCTCGAACGTGCAGTTCGGCATCACGCTGTTTGTCGAGGGCATCATCGTGTCCGGCCAGCTGGTCAGCGGCAAGCAGTACTTTGAGGCGTTTGCGCAGGAATTCTCTGCCGCCTATCCCGGCGATGCCGAGGAAAAAGAGGATATCCGTCGTGCGTTTGCCAGCCACGCCAGCATCTACGACACCGAGGAAGATGCGCAGCAAAGCAGCCGGCCGCCGCAGTTCATTCACCTGATCGACTCGCGTTGCTTCTCGCCCGGCGGCCAGCCCCTGCCCAGCAACCGTGGTGTGCTCTGGCGCGGCAAGGTCAATGCCGTGTCCGGCTTCACCCTGGGATCGCTGTCGGCCGATTGAGCCTGACAAGTTCCGCGTTGGTGTGAGGTGCTCGTCATCTCACATCGGACTGTTGGAGATAACGCCAGGAGTCCGCCACGACGGCACAACAGCCACACGCGCTTGCGCTTGCTGACAACGGTGCGCTCGCCAACGTCTTCCGTTGTCTCTCGCATCAGACCGGCGCTGCTCGATGGCAGCAGCACCGGCCATGCGGCAATACCTACGCAGACACCTTGGGTGTGCGCCGCGAGAGGGAGCCAAGCACTGCCTCTGGCGTCGTTGCGTGGCACGGGCCGACGTCCGCGCAATGCGCGCCGCATCGTGCGATCGCCATCCCTCACGGCTGTAAGCGATCGCCACGCCCTGCAACCAGTGACGAGGCCAGCAGCAACACGCTGGCACCGACAAAGGTGGCGCCGATCGACACATGATCCAGCAGCACGCCGCCTGCGGCCCCGCCCAGCATGATGGAGAGCTGGATTGCGGCAACCATCAGGCCGCCGCCGCTCTCCGGTGCGTCCTTGACGCAGCGGCTCAACCAGGTGGACCAGGCCACCGGCATCGCCGCGTTGAGCGTGCCCCAGGCAATCATCGCCACGGCCACGGCCCACAGCAGGTGACCGGCCAGCAGCATGCCGATGGTCGCCACACCCAGCGCGACCGGCAGCACGCTGAGCAGGGTGAACAAGCGCTTCGGCACCAACGCGGTGGCGGCATAGGTACCGACGAATCCGGCCAGGCCCAGGCCGAGCAGCAGCAACGACAGTTGCGACACATCGACCTGCGCAACGGTTTCCAGAAACGGGCGGAAGTAGGTGAATGCAGAAAACGCACCGGCAAACCCGAGCATCACCGCGAGCATGGCGCGCGCCACATAGCGACGCTTCAACAAGGTCACGATGCCGCTCAGCGAAGTTGTGCCCTGCGCAGGCATCGATGGCAGGCTGCGCCATTGCCAGGCGATGGTCAGCGCAACCAACGGCAACATGCCCCAGAACACCCCGCGCCAGCCGATGGTGGCGCCCAGATAGCTGCCCAATGGCGCGGCGAATGCAGCAGCGACTGCGTTACCGATAAACACGATGCCCAACGCCTTGGGCACCGCATGCTCGGGCATGATGCGCATCACCGTGGCGGTGGACAATGCCCAGAAGCCGCCGATGGTGATGCCGAGCAGCGCACGCGCCACCATCAACATGCCGAAGCTATGCGCATTGGCGATCAACAGCAGCGACAACAGCATCACCCCGGTCAGGGCAATCAGCACATGGCGCCGGTTGAAGCGCGACGACAGCGGTGCGATCAGCAGGCTGGCGACCACCGCGAACAGGCCGGAGATCGAGATCGCCTGGCCGGCCATGCCGGCACTGGCGTGCAGATCGGCGGCGATCGGCGTGAGCAGGCTGACCGGCATGAACTCGGAGGCGATCAGCAGCGCAACGCAGAGCGACATCGAGCCGACCGCGCTCCAGGTCTGGCGGGTTGCGGCGGGTGCGGCGCGCGAGGATGGATCGGTAGCGAGCGAACTGGCTTGCATGTGGGGCCTTTGTGCGAAGTGGAATGCGAGACGAACGCCACGCCGCAAGCGCGCTGACGCCGCGCTCGATCGCGAACCTGGTGTTCGGAGGGGATGCGCCACAGGCAGCGATGCACTGCATCGACCTGTCAGCGCAGCGACGCACGACGGGCGCAATGCAGCAACGGGCGTTGCGGCTCGGGCGTGTGCGTGTCTGGATGTGCTGCAGCTTACGCAGGCCGTGAACAGCGATAAAGATGGCGGATGCGCACGGGCTTATGAAGCCCGCTCATCAACCACTTGCCTGCGTCGAGCACCTCTGCCTGGCGCGGACCCTCAACCCTTGTAGCGCAGCGCATCCACGACGAGGTTGAAGGCGGACGAGGAATGGCGGCGGCTGGGATAGAACGCGTGCAAGCCCGGCCAGGCCGGCGACCAGTCCTTCATCACCCAGCGCAGCCGTCCGGCCTTGATATGCGGGCGCGCCAGATCCTCCTGCACGAACGCGATGCCGAAGCCGTCCACCGCCGCGTCCAGCGCTTCGTAGGTGCCGTTGAAGGTCAGCTGGCCATCCACGCGCACGATGACTTCGCGGCCGTCCTTTTCCAGCTCCCAGGCGTAGATGCCACCGGCGGTCTTCATGCGCAGGTTGATGCAGCTGTGCGCGGTGAGGTCCTGCGGCGTCTTGGGGATGGGCCGACGCGCGAAATAGGACGGCGCGGCGACGATGGCCATGCGCATGTCCGGTGCGATGCGCGCGGCGATCATGTCCTTTTCCACCTGGTCGCCCAGCCGCACACCCAGGTCGTAACGGTCGGCAACGATGTCGGTCAGGCCGTTGTCGACCACGATCTCGACCTTGATCTCCGGGTAGTCGCGCAGCAGCCTGGACAGCTTGGGCCACAGGATCGCGCGCGCGGCGTAGTCGGTGGCGGTGATGCGCACGGTGCCTGCGGGCGTGTCGCGCATTTCGCCGAGCGCAGACAGCGCCTCCTCGATTTCGGCAAAGCGCGGCGCCACCGTCTGGATCAGCCGCTCGCCGGCTTCGGTGGGCGCCACGCTGCGCGTGGTGCGGGTCAGCAGGCGCAGACCCAGCGTCGCTTCCAGCCCGCGGATGGTGTGACTCAGCGCCGACTGCGAAACGCCCAGCTTGGCGGCAGCGCGGGTAAAGCTGCCCTCGCGAACGATGGCGATCAGCGCCAGCAGGTCCTTGAAGTTGTCGCGCGCCATTGGTGAATCTCTTTCATGGAATCCACATGACTGTAGCAGCCGGTGAAAAAGGAATCCCAAAGCCCCGCTCTTGCGGGAGAGGGGTTGGGGTGAGGGTACGGCTGCTCAGCTATCTCGACGCTGCCGCACCCGCATCCGCCCTTCGGGCAGCTTCTCCCGGAGGGAGAAGGAACAACGCCGGCCACAAGCTGCCCGTCGCATTTTTTGCAACGCCCGACCCTAAAAAAACCGCTTTGGGGTGACGGGGCCGGTTCGTATAGTCGATTCGACGGCCGCCGCCGGCCGCGCAAGCACCTGATGCCATTGCTGCGAGGCGACCAACGTTGGCGATATCCGCCCCCTTTCCACACCGCCTGCGGAGGCTCCATGCATCAGTCCCTGTCGCATCGCGGTCCTGACAGCTGCGTTGAAACAACACCCCCGCACGGCCCCCAATGCTGAGCGCGCAACGCCGCTCACCCGTCCACAGCTCGGGCGCACGCGCGGTCGACCGCTGCGACGCCCTGGGTGTTACGCCCTACAGCGACACACCCGGCGGGCTGTTCCGCGCCTGGCTCAGCCCGGCGCATCGCGCCGCCGTCGCACAGGTGGGCGAATGGATGCGCCAGGCCGGCATGCAGGTGCGTCTGGACGCAGCGGCCAACCTGATCGGGCGTTACGAAGGCGCGCATGCCGACGCACCGGCGCTGCTGATCGGCAGCCATCTGGACAGCGTGCGCGATGCCGGGCGCTATGACGGCCCGCTCGGCATCCTGCTCGGCATCGAATGCGTCGCCGCGCTGCACGCCCAAGGGCGGCGCCTGCCGTTCGCGATCGAGGTGATCGCCTTCGGCGATGAGGAAGGGTCGCGCTTTCCTGCCTCGATGTTCTGCAGCCGCGCGGTTGCCGGCACGCTCGACCCCGCCACGCTGGCGGTCACCGACGCGGCCGGCACCGACGTGGCCAGCGCGCTGGCCGACTGGGATCTGGACATCGCGCACATACATCAAGCCGCACGCGCGCCCGGCAGCGTGCTTGCCTATCTGGAAACCCACATCGAACAAGGCCCGGTGCTGGAAGCCGAAGGCCTGCCGGTCGGCATCGTCACCGCGATCGCCGCGCAGCGGCGCTTTGCCCTGCGCTTCGACGGCCGCGCCGGCCACGCCGGCACCACCACCATGGCCTTGCGTCGCGATGCATTGAGCGCCGCTGCGGAGGCCCTGCTGGCGATCGAAGGGATTGCACGCGCCGGCAGCGACGACCTGGTCGCCACGGTCGGCAAGCTGCAGGTCGCACCCGGTGCCACCAACGTGGTGCCCGGCCGGGTGGACTGCACGCTGGACGTGCGTGCCGGCGACGATGCAACGCGCGATGCGGCAGTGCTGGAAATCGAACGCGCACTGGCCCGTATCAGCAAAACCCGCAACATCGCCATCGCCATCGACACGTTGCAGACGCTGGCCGCCAGCCCCTGCGCACCGGCACTGATGACCCGTCTGCAACACGCAGTCGCCGCACAAGGCGTCGCGCCGCGCCAGTTGGTGTCCGGCGCCGGCCACGATGCGATGGTGATGGCCGCGCTCTGCCCCACCGCGATGCTGTTCGTGCGCTGCGCCGGCGGCATCAGCCATCATCCGGACGAACACGTGGCCCCGGCCGATGCCGAGCTCGCACTGGCGGTCATGCGCCACTTCATCGAACACCTGGGAGATCCCCTTGTCACCTGATCTGCGTCACCTGCACACCTTCGGCGAGCTCGATCCCCCGCAACGGCTGTTGATGGGCCCGGGCCCGGTCAATGCGCATCCGCGCGTGCTGCGCGCGATGGCCGCCGATCTGCTCGGCCAGTTCGATCCGGAAATGACCACCTACATGAACGAGGTGATGGCGCTGTACCGGCCGCTGTTCGGCACCGAGAATCGCTGGACGTTTCTGGTCGACGGCACCGCACGCGCCGGCATCGAGGCGGCGCTGGTGTCGCTGGTCAGCCCGGGCGACCGCGTGCTGGTGATCAACTTCGGCCGCTTCGGCCTGCTGCTCACCGAGATTCTGGGCCGGCTCGGTGCCGACGTGCACACCGTGGATGCGCCCTGGGGCGAAGTGGTGCCGCTTGCTGCAATCGCCGAGGCGATCGAGCGCGTGGCACCCAAATTGGTCGCTACCGTGCACGGCGACACCTCCACCACCATGGCCCAGCCGCTGGATGGCCTCGGCGCGCTGTGCCGCGCGGCCGGCGCGCTGAGTTACGTCGATGCCACTGCCACCATCGGCGGCATGCCCATCGCCGGCGATCGCTGGGACGTGGACGTAGTCACCGGCGGCCTGCAGAAATGCCTGGGTGGGCCGTCCGGCTCGGCGCCGATCACCGTCTCCGACGCGGCGGCCGAGGCGATCTTCGCGCGTCGCCATGTCGAGCGCGGCATCGTGCGCGAGGACATCGTCAACGGCAGCGGGCCGCGCATCGCCTCGAATTATTTCGATCTGGCGATGATCATGGATTACTGGTCGGACAAGCGCCTCAATCACCACACCGAAGCCACCACCATGTTGTACGGCGCGCGCGAATGCGCACGCGTGGCGCTGCAGGAAGGCCTTGACGCCCGCTTCGCCCGCCACGCCGCCGCCGGGCGTGCGGTGAGTGCCGGCATCCGCGCGCTGGGCCTGGAGGTGTTCGGCGATGATGCGCATCGCATGACCAATGTCACCGGCGTGGTGATTCCGCACGGCATCGACAGCGATGCGGTGCGCCGGCGCATGCGCGAGGATTTCGAGATCGAGATCGGTACCGCGTTCGGGCCGTTGCAGGGCAGGATCTGGCGCATCGGCGCGATGGGCTACAACGCGATGAAACACAAGATGCTGATCACCCTGGCCGCGCTGGAAGCGGTGCTGCGCGCCGAAGGCTACGCCTGTACACCAGGGCTGGCGGTGGAAGCCGCACTGGCGGCCTGGCACGCGGAGCCGCAGGCATGAACACGGCGCGCGACCTAGTCGGCTATGGCGCCACCCCGCCTGCGGCGCAGTGGCCCGGTGGCGCGCGCATCGCAGTGCAGTTCGTCATCAATTACGAAGAGGGCGCGGAAAACTGCGTGCTCAACGGCGATGCCGGCTCGGAGGCCTTCCTGTCGGAGATGGTCGGCACGCAAGCGCAGCCCGGCGCGCGCGCCATGGCGATGGAAAGCCTGTACGAATACGGCAGCCGTGCCGGCTTCTGGCGGCTGCACCGGCTGTTCACTGCGCGCAATGTGCCGGTGACCGTGTTCGGCGTGGCGCAGGCATTGGCCTGCAATCCCGAAGCGGTCGCCGCGATGCAGGCCGCCGACTGGGAGATCGCCAGCCACGGCCTGCGCTGGATCGATTACCAGCATGTGGATGAAGCCACCGAGCGTGCGCATATCGCCGAAGCCATCGCCGTGCACACCCGCGCCACCGGCAGCCGCCCGCTCGGCTGGTACCAGGGCCGCACCAGCCCCAACACTGCGCGGCTGGTCGCCGAGGAAGGCGGCTTTGTCTACGATGCCGACAGCTACGCCGACGATGTGCCGTACTACGACCACCGGCACGGCGGTGCGCAGTTGATCGTGCCGTACACGCTGGACGCCAACGACATGAAATTCGTCGCCTACAACGGCTTTGCCGATGGCGAGCCGTTCTTCCGCTATCTGCGCGATGGCTTCGAGCAACTGCGCAGCGAAGGCGGGCGCATGCTGTCGGTCGGCCTGCATGGGCGCATCGTCGGCAAGCCGGCGCGCGCGGCGGCCCTGGCACGTTTCGTCGATCACGTGCTGGCCAGCGGCGATGCCTGGATTGCGCGCCGCATCGATATTGCGCGGCATTGGCTGCAGGTCCATCCGGCATGAGCATCGACACCGCCGACATCGACCTGCCCGAGGTGATCGCGCAAGTGACCGCCGCCTTCCATGCCTACGAACAGGCCCTAATGGACGACGACATCGCCGCAATGGATGCGCTGTTCCACCCCGCACCCAGCACGGTGCGCTACGGCGTGGGCGAGGTGCTGTACGGCATCGAGGCGATCCGCGCCTTTCGCATCGGCCGCGGCGGCTCGCCACAGCGCCAGCTCGCACATGTGGAAGTGCATGGCTTCGGCCACGACTTCGCCACCACGCATGCAGAATTCATCCGCGACGGCAGCAGCGCGCGCGGCCGCCAGAGCCAGAGCTGGGTGCGCTTTGCCGACGGCTGGAAAGTGGTCGCCGCGCATGTCTCGCTGCAGGGGACGCATGCATGAGCGTGATCGACGACAGCGTGCTGGACGATGCCGCCTTCGTGGCGCGCTACCGCGAGCTGTTCGAGCATTCGCCGTGGGTAGTCGAACGCGCTGCGCGGCGGCGCCCGTTCGCCGATGTGTACCGCGGGCTGATGCAGGTGGTGTTCGACGCGTCGCAGGAAGACCAGGTTGCGTTGATCCGTGCGCATCCGGAGCTGGCGGGCAAGGCGGCGATCGACCGCACGCTCACCGCCGCGTCGGCCGCCGAGCAGGCCTCGGCCGGATTGGACCGGCTCAGCGAAGCCGAATTCAAGCGCTTCCACGCGCTCAATCAGGCCTATCGCCATCGCTTCGGATTTCCGTTCGTGATCTGCGTGCGGCTGCACGACAAGGCCGGCATCCTGGCTGCGCTGGAACGCCGGCTGGATGCCTCGCGCAGCGAAGAACTGTCCACCGCCCTCGCCGAGATCGGCAAGATCGTGCAACTGCGCCTGGAGGCACTGCCATGAGCCTGGCCCAACTCGAACGCGAGCTCCACCACGACCTGCAACGCCTGGCCCACGGCGGCGATGCCTGGACGCAGCCGCGCGTGCATCCGGCAGGGCATGTGTATGACGTGGTCATCGTCGGCGCCGGCCAGAGCGGCCTGGGCGCGGCGTTCGCACTGCAACGCGAGCGCGTGCACAACCTGCTGGTCATCGATGAGAACCCGGCCGGGCAGGAAGGCCCGTGGGTGACCTACGCGCGCATGCAGACCTTGCGCACACCCAAGCAGATCACCTCGATCGACCTGGGCGTGCCATCGCTGACCTTTCGCGCCTGGTGGGAGGCGCAACACGGCGGCGCCGGCTGGGACGCGCTGGACAAGATCCCGCGCGGCAGCTGGATGGACTACCTGCGCTGGTACCGCGCGGTGCTGCGTTTGCCGGTGCGCAATGCCACGCGGCTGGCGCGGGTGGAACCGGACGTGGCGCCGGGCATCCATCGCCTGCATCTGGCGATGGGCGCGCCGCTGCTGACGCGCAAGCTGATCCTGGCCACCGGCATCCAGGGCGGCGGCCAGTGGATGGTGCCGGACTGGATCAGCGGCGCCCTGCCCGCACAGCGCTATGCGCATACCTCCGGCCAGATCGACTTCGCCGCGCTGGCCGGCAAGCGCGTGGGCATCCTGGGCGGTGGCGCCTCCGCGTTCGACAATGCCTGTTTCGCGCTGGATCAAGGCGTCGCCAGTGCCGAGGTGTTCGTGCGCCGCAGCGCATTGCCGCGCATCAATCCATTCCGCCACATGGAACAGGCCGGCATCATCCCGCGCTTTCTGACGCTGCCGGATGCGGACAAGTACCGGATGATGGCCAGCTTCTTCGCACACAACCAGCCGCCGACCAACGACACCTTCCAGCGTGCCTGCGCGCATGCTGGCTTCGCGCTGCACCTGGGCGCGCCATGGCTGGAGGTGGCCGAGCGCGATGGCGAGGTGGTGGTGCGCACGCCACAGGGCGAGCACCGCTTCGATTTTCTGGCCGTTGCCACCGGCCTGGTCACCGACCCGCAACTACGCCCGGAACTGGCCGCGCTGTCCGGGCGCATCGCCTGCTGGGGCGACCGCTACCAGCCGCCGCCGGGCCAGGCCAATCCGGTGCTGGAT
This sequence comes from Xanthomonas sp. NCPPB 3218, assembly GCF_056725185.1. Taxonomy (NCBI): domain Bacteria; kingdom Pseudomonadati; phylum Pseudomonadota; class Gammaproteobacteria; order Lysobacterales; family Lysobacteraceae; genus Xanthomonas; species Xanthomonas sp. NCPPB 3218. The sequence continues at coordinate 385,709 of NZ_CM161516.1, read as the reverse complement.
GCGCATCCCTACCTGGGGCCGGGCTTCGAACTGCTGCCGCGCACGCCCGACGATGCCGCGCTGCTGCACGGCTTGTTCGCCTTCAACTATTCGGCGCTGATCAACCACGGCCCGTCGGCGGCGGCGCTGTCCGGGCTCAAGGTCGCGCTGCCGCGGCTGGCCCGCGCGGTGGCCGACCAGCTGTTCCTGGACGACCGCCAGGCCATCGTCGACAGCTATCTGGCTTACGACCAGCCCGAGTTCGTCGGCCAATGGCCGCAACCGACCCAGGCGGTGGCATGAGCACGCTCTCCACCCACGTGCTGGATACGGCCACGGGCCGCCCCGCCGCCGGCATCGCCTTGCGCCTGTTCGCCGGCGCCACGCTGCACTTCGACGGGGTCACCAACCAGGACGGGCGCTGCCCCGAACTGGCTGCACTCACGCTGCAACCCGGCCGCTACCGGCTGGAATTCGAGGTGGCCGGCTACTGGCGGGCGGCCGGAACCGCACTGCCCGACCCGCCCTTCCTGGAACAGGTGCCGATCGCGTTCGGCATTGCCGACGACGGCCATTACCACGTGCCGCTGCTGCTCTCGCCGTACGGGTATTCCACCTATCGCGGCAGCTGAGCGGCCGCCGGTTCGGCAACGGATCGGCGGGGCACACGCCGCGTTCCGCATCGGCCCCGTAGAATGGCGCCTTTCCGGCGACAGGCCGGGGCCCCGGAATTGTCATGATCCACAACGATGTACTGCGCAGCATCCGCTACATGCTCGACCTCAGCGACGACAAGGTGGTGGAGATCACCCACCTGGCCGACCCGGAGTTCGCGCTCGACAAGCCGCAGGTACAGGCCTGGCTGAAGAAGGAAGACGAGCCTGGTTTCGAGCCCTGCACCGACGCAATGCTGGCACGCTTCCTCGACGGCCTGGTGCTGCGTTTTCGCGGCCGTGACGAGAGCCAGCCGGTGCGCCCGCTGGAAACCCGCGTCGGCAACAACCTGGTGCTGAAGAAACTGCGCGTGGCCTTCGAGCTGAAAGACGTGGACATGCACGCCATCTTCGCCAGCGCCGGCTTCCCGCTGTCCAAGCCGGAACTGTCCGCGCTGTTCCGCCAGCCCGGCCACAAGAATTTTCGCCCCTGCGGCGACCAGTTGCTGCGCGCCTTCCTCAAGGGCCTGACCGCGCGGATGCGCGAAGCGGGTTGATGCCCGTGTGCTGAGGTGGGCCTGGCTTGGTCGTCCGACGACGCTGCGACTTGAATCCGCAGGTTTTTAGCGCAGTTTTCGTGTGTCTCGAAGTGACTGGATGGTGTCGGTGGATCGATCGTGGAGCGGTCGATCTGCGGCTTGGTTGCAGGGCCCTTGCCCGCCCACCCTCGCAGGACACGCCGCAAGTACGTCCATGTAGGCTCTTACGCGGCATCCATGCCGCGTAAGGTCCCGCGACGGTGAGCGGACAAGGACCAAGCGAGATGGTCGGTGTGCTTGGTGCAAGCAATGCACGATGTGCGTTGTTCGGATTGTGGGAGTCCAGTTAGCCCCTCAATCGACGCCGAGCAACAGGCAAGCCATGAACAAGGCGATCTCGAACTCCGAAGCAAACACAGGTTTTGACCCCGCCACCGACCAACGCTCTGGTGCGGTGTCCCCGCCGCTTGCGGGACCCTTGGCGGCATGGAGGCCGCCCAGGAGCCTCCACGGACGGATGCACGGCGTGTCCCGCAAGCGGCGAGGGCACCGCGCCCTCGACTCATCGATCCTTTGATTCAAACACCTGATCGCGCCTGGGCCGCTACAACGCCTTACGCAATCAAGCCGCAGCCGCCAGGCTTGGCCGGCGTGCGTCCAGGCGGAACACCGATACCGCTTCGCTCAGTTCCACCGCCTGCTCTTCCATTGCACGTGCCGCCGCGGAGGCTTCTTCCACCAATGCGGCATTGCGCTGGGTGGTTTCGTCCATGTCGTTGACGGTGCGGGCGACCTGCTCGATGCCGGAGGATTGTTCGCGCGATGCGGCGGAAATCTCCGCAATCAGCGTGGTCACCTGCTGCACCGACTGCACGATCTGCTGCATCGTCTGCCCGGCCTGATCCACGCGCGCGCTGCCGCGCTCCACGCTGTCCACCGAGGCGTCGATCAGCTGCTTGACCTCCTTGGCCGCGCCGGCCGAACGCTGCGCCAGCGCACGCACTTCCGAGGCGACCACGGCAAAGCCGCGGCCCTGTTCACCGGCACGCGCCGCTTCCACTGCCGCGTTCAGCGCCAGGATGTTGGTCTGGAAGGCGATGCCGTCGATGACGCTGATGATCTCGGCGATCTTCTTGGACGACACCTCGATCTCGCCCATGGTGTCGACCACGCTGGCCACCATCTCGCCACCACGGCCGGCGATCTCCGCGGCCGCCTGCGCGCCGCGGCTGGCCTGCTGCGCGGTGTCGGCGTTCTGGCGCACGGTGGAGGTGAGTTCTTCCATCGAGGCGGCGGTTTCTTCCAGGTTAGCAGCCTGCTGTTCGGTGCGCTGGGCCAGGTCGTTGTTGCCGGCGGCAATCTCTGCCGAGGCGGTGCGAATGGTCTGCGCGGCCACGGTGATGTCGCCGACGATATCGGTCAGCCGCTGCACGGTGGCATTGGCATCGTCGCGCATGCGTGCGAACACGCCTTGCTGGTTGCCGTGCATGCGCGCGGTCAGGTCGCCATCGGCGATCGCCTTGAGCAGCTGCGACAATTCGGCCAGATTCTGGTCCACGTTCTGCATCAGGCCGTTGACGCCGCTGACCATGGCGCGGAATTCGAACTGGTAGGCCTCGGCATTGCCGCGCGTGGCGAAGTCGCCGGCCGCAGCCGCGTCGACCAGGCCACGAATTTCGCCATTGATCGCCGCCAGGTTGCGCTTGGTGGTGTCCATCGCCTCGGTGATCTGCGCTTTCTCGCCCGGCAGGCGCGGCATGTCCACCGACATGTCGCCGACCGCGTAATGCTGCATCACCTGCAGCATGTCGCCGATCAGACCGACCTGCGCGCCGATCAAGCCATTGGTGTCGTCGACCATGCGGCCGTACGCGCCCGGGAAGGCCTGCGCATCCATGCGGTAACTCATCTGCCCGGCTTCGTGGCGCTGCGCCATGTCGGCCTGCGCGGTGGAGACGTCGGTGAGCGTGTTGACCACCTGGCCCATGGCCTGGCCGAGCAAACCGATTTCATCGCGCGTGCTGACCGCCGCACGCGCCGACAGATCGCCGGCCGCCACCTGGCGTGCCGCACGCGCGACGTTTTCGATCGGGCGCACGATCGAGCGACGGATCCACCAGCCCAGCACTGCCACCAGGCACAGCGCCGCGGCGATCGTGGCCACCGCCGACAGCACCAGCTTGTGCTGCGCCGATTGCGAACTGGCCAGCACCGCCGCATCGGCCAGGGTCTTGCTGCGCTTCACCAGTTCTTCGAGGGTGTGGCTGGGCGCGCGGTCCTGGCCCTTGACCAGCTGGTCGCCCACCTGGGTGTCGTAGCCGGCCTCGGCAAACTTGCCCAGCGCCGCTTCGTAATTGCGCTGCAGACCCAGATGCGCCTTGGCAAAGTCCTGCGCCAGCGTGCGCGCCTGCGGGTCCTGGGTTGCCTTGGCCAGCGCCTCGGTGCTGGCCTGCACCTTCCTGCCCTGCTCGCGGAAGGCGCTCAGGTGCTTGTCCAGCAGCGCCGGATCGCGCCCGCGGATCAGCACGTTCTTCCATTCCTGCACCTGCAGGCGGAAATCGCGGGTGATCTCTTCGCTGCTGGAGGCCTGCGCCACCTCCGGCGGCACCTTGCCCGACAGACTCAGCCACGCCGTGCCCAGACCGCCCAGGGCACACAGCAGGATGACCGACAGACCCAGCGCGAGCGCGCCGAGCAGCTTGCTTTGCAGGCTGACGAATTTCGGGGTGGCAGCAGACATGGGGCGTCCAAATCGGGGAGTACAGCGGTTATCGACAGGCACGCTGCCGGCCTGAAGCAGCGCCGGCGCCAAAGTCAGCCTTGAATGCCCGAAAGGTAATAGCACTTCCGGATTCCCCGACAGGCTTCACCCGACGGCCCGACCATCGCGCCATCTGTGACGTGCCCGTATCCTTCCCGCGCATGACCGAGCCTGCCTTTCCGATCTCCCCCCTGCTGCCGCAGCTGTGCGACAGCCTGGCCGCCCATCCGCGGCTGGTGCTGGAAGCCCCGCCCGGCGCCGGCAAGACCACCCAGGTACCGCTGGCCTTGCTGGACGCACCCTGGCTGGCCGGCCGCAAGATCGTGATGCTGGAACCGCGGCGCGTGGCCGCCCGCAGCGCCGCCGTGTTCATGGCGCGCCAGTTGGGCGAGCCGGTCGGCGAGACGGTGGGCTACCGCATCCGCTTCGAGAACAAGACCTCTGCGCGTACCCGCATCGAGGTCGTCACCGAGGGCATCCTGACCCGGCTGATCCAGGACGACCCGATGCTGGAGCACATCGGCGCGTTGCTGTTCGACGAATTCCACGAGCGCCATCTGGCCGGCGACCTTGGCCTGGCGCTGGCGCTGGACGTGCAGGCGCAGGTACGCGAGGACCTGCGCATCGTGGCGATGTCGGCCACGCTGGATGGCGAGCGCCTGGCCGGCTTTCTCGATGCGCCGCGCCTGAGCAGCGCGGGGCGCAGTTTCCCGGTGGAGATCGCGCACTTTCCCGCGCGCCGCGACGAAGCGCTGGAACCGCAGACCCGGCGCGCGGTGGAACACGCCTTGTCCACCCACCCGGGCGATGTATTGGTGTTCCTGCCCGGCCAGCGCGAGATCGCACGCGTGCACAGCGCGCTGCAGGACGTGCTGGATCCGGCGGTGCAGGTGCTGCCGCTGCACGGCGAGCTGGCGGTCGAGGCGCAAAGCCAGGTGCTGCAACCCGACCCGTCCGGCCGCCGCCGCGTGGTGCTGGCGACCAACGTGGCCGAGTCCTCGGTCACCCTGCCCGGCGTGCGCGTGGTCATCGACAGCGGGCTGGCGCGCGAGCCGCATTACGATCCCAACAGCGGCTTCTCGCGCCTGGACATCACCACCATTGCGCAGGCTTCGGCCGACCAGCGCGCCGGCCGTGCCGGGCGTGTGGCCAGCGGCTGGGCGTACCGGTTGTGGCCGCAATCGCAGCGGCTGGAACCGCAGCGGCGCGCGGAGATCACCCAGGTGGAGCTGGCCGGCCTGGCACTGGAACTGGCCGCCTGGGGCAGCGCTGCGCTGCGCTTCGTCGATGCCCCGCCGGCCGGTGCGCTGGCCGCCGCGCACGAATTGCTGCAGCGGCTGGGCGCGCTCACCGGCAGCGGCGGCATCACCGCACTGGGCCGGCGCATGCTCGCGCTGGGCACCCATCCGCGCCTGGCCGCGATGCTGGCGCAGGCTGGCGACGCGACACGCGTGGCGCTGGCCTGCGACCTGGCCGCCTTGCTGGAAGCGCGCGACCCGCTGCGTCAGGGCGGCGATGGACTGGCTGCGCGCTGGCGCGCACTGGCCGCATTCCGTCAAGGCCGCAGCGCGCACGATGCCAACCGCGGCGGCCTGGCCGCGATCGACAGCGCCGCCAAACAATGGCGACGGCGGCTGCGCTGCGACAGCGCTCCGCCCGCCAGCGTGGAGGCGCACGCGCTCGGCGACCTGCTCTCGCACGCCTTCCCCGACCGCATTGCCACACGCCATCCCAACGACCCGTTGCGCTACCTGCTGGCCAACGGCCGCAGCGCGCGCCTGTTCGACCACAGCGACCTGCGCGGCGAACCCTGGCTGGTTGCCAGCGAGTTGCGTTACGAAGCCAAGGACGCGCTGCTGTTACGTGCCGCGCCGGTGGACGAAGGCTATCTGCGCCGCAGCGTGCCCGAGCGCTTCGTGCAGCAGGATCTGGTGCAGTGGGACGCGGACAAGCGCGCCCTGGTCGCGCGTCGGCAATCCAGCTTCGACCGCATCGTGCTCGACAGCCGCCCGGCCGGCCGCGTCGATCCGGCGCAGGCCGCAGGCGCGCTGACCGAGGCGGTGCGGCAGCTCGGCCTGGATGCCTTGCCGTGGACCGACGGCCTTCGCCAATGGCGGGCCCGCCTGCAGTCGTTGCGTGCCTGGATGCCCGAGCTTGCACTGCCCGACCTGTCCGACGCCGCGTTGCTGGAGACACTGGACACTTGGCTGCGCCCGGCCTTCGCCGGCAAGACCCGCCTGGATGCGCTGGACGAGGCCAACCTGGGCGAAGCGCTCAAGGCCGCCCTGCCGTGGGACCGCCGCCAGCTGATCGACCGCCATGCGCCCACCCGCATCAGCGTGCCCTCGGGCATGGAGCGGCAGATCGTTTACGCCCTCGACCACGCCGAGCAACCGTTGCCGCCCGTGCTGGCGGTCAAGCTGCAGGAACTGTTCGGCCTGGCCGAAACCCCGCGCATCGCCGACGGCCGCATCCCGCTGACCCTGCATCTGCTCTCGCCCGGCGGACGCCCGTTGCAGGTCACGCAGGATTTGAAGAGCTTCTGGGTCACGACCTATCCGGATGTCAGAAAGGAGATGAAGGGACGGTATCCCAGACATCCGTGGCCGGAAGATCCATGGACCGCGACTGCAACCCATCGGGCAAAACCGCGCGGCACCTGATGTAAGCCCCTCTCCCCTCGGGAGAGGGGTTAGGGTGCGGGTACGGTGCGAAGCCCTCGTGTAATTACAATTGCACGAGGGTTCGCCCGTCCACTCATCCACCCTTCGGGCACCTTACTTCCGGCGGGAGAAGCGACGTCAGCGTCGACACCGGCCAGGTCAGGCTTCTGCCGCATCCACGTAGATACCGGATCCAGGTAAACGCCGATCACAGCATCGCCCCGCATCATTACTTAACCGCCACCCAAACAAGCCCTGCCACCGCTAACACCGTCTATACGCAACAGCCCACACACTGCGGCCCACGTACTCAGAAAGGAAACGCCTCCAATGAGCAAGCTGACTGTGATCACCGAACGCGCCCTGGAGCGTGCCCTGGAACTGGCTGGCAATGCGGGCGACCATCTGCGTCACGCCGCCTCCAACGCTGGCGATCAGGCCCGTCATGCAGGCAGCAGCCTGCGTCATTTCGGTCCAGGCGCCAGCGAATGGCTGAAGACCGGTGCTGCCCTGGGTGCCGTGCGCACCGGCGGCAAGGTCGTCAGCAAAGTGGTCAAGCGCAACCCGGCCGTCACTGTGGCTGCTGCCGTCGCCGGCCTGGGCCTGATCGGTTATGCCGTGTATCGCAAGCGCCAGCGTGACCAGCACGTGCTTGGTGGCAACGTCCACCGTCTGGACCGCGAACACGCCAGCAACGCCAGCGCACGTCGCGCCGCTTACCAGCGTCGCGGTGCAGTGACCCCGAGCGACGGCATCGAGTAAGCCATCGTTCCAGGCACACAAACATGACGCCACGGCCCTGCGCCGTGGCGTTTTTGTTTGTGGACCACGATCGATGCCACCGTTAAATCGTCAAGCCATCGACACCCACTCGCGTGGTCGAAGAATGCGGCACTACATGTGCAGGTCCGCGGCGATTAACGATCGCGTGTGATCGCGTTGCTTGCCCATAGCCGCGCGCTTGTCATTACCGCGCTTGGCCTGACCCGCGCCGTATTGCCGCATTGCAGGGTGGATTGGCTACGCAGCCACGCAACCGCTGCATCTGTGCTCGCGTTACCAATCCTGCTGCTCATGCCGCATGAGCGGTTCTGTAAGCAGCGCCGTCCAAGATGCATCGAGCTCAGCGCCGCGTGCGGTGCAGCGACCGCTGTACCGGATGCATCAGGCTCCGCGTCGCGTCCTACTTGGGCGCGCGCCATGCGTGTGTTCGATGCGCCACTGGCCCGGCGCGAGCGCATCCAGGGTCCAGTCGCCGATCGCCACGCGGATCAGACGCAAGGTCGGAAGGCCCACCGAGGCGGTCATGCGCCGCACCTGCCGATTACGGCCTTCGGTGATCTGCAGCTCCAGCCAGGCATCGGGCACGGTCTTGCGCACGCGCACCGGCGGATCGCGCGGCCACAGCTGCGGTGCCGGATCGAGCCTGCGCACTTCGGCCGGGCGGGTCGGGCCGTCGTTGAGCAGCACGCCATCGCGCAAGGCCTGCAGTTGCGCAGGCTCCGGGTCGCCTTCCACCTGCACCCAGTAAGTCTTGGGTTGCTTGTGGCGCGGGTCGGTCAAGCGATGCGCCAGTGCACCATCGTCGGTCAGCAGCAACAGGCCTTCGCTGTCGTGATCCAGGCGACCGGCCGCATAGACGTCGGCCGGCAGGCCGAATTCGGCCAGCGTGCGTTTGGGCGGCTGCGAGCGGTCGCTGAATTGCGACAGCACGCCATAGGGTTTGTTCAACAACACCAACATGCCAATCCTGTTGCGCAAGGTCGTTGCCGGCCACGCGCGTGGCGCGTGAGTCGTGCACCGGGTTGAAGAGGTCGCGCTACCAGCGGCAAGCGGTGCGCTGCTGCCCGCAACCGCGTTGCACGCTGACGCAGCCGGCATCGCTACGCGGGGCGGTTGTGCATCAGTGGCCTGCCGCATGCAAACCAGCGCAGCGTTGGTCCAACTGGCCGTCGTTGCGCTGCCCGCGCCGTCCTTACGGTCGTGCAGCCAATTGCACAGTCATCGCATGCCGCGCGTCAGGCCAGCATCGATGCACCGTAGCGGGCAGCGCCCAAGACCAGCATGCCGACGCGCAATGCGTCGGCATGCTGGCCGCGTCTCACTGCTTGACGAACTTCAAGGTCATGCGGTCGCTCTCACCGATCGCCTTGTACTTGGCGTCGTCGGCCTTGTCGTGGTTGTTGCTCGGCGGCAGGGTCCACACGCCACCGGCATAGTCCTTGGTGTCTCGCGGATTGGCGTTGACCTCGCTCTTGCCGGCGAGCTTGAATCCGGCTGCCTCGGCCATCGCGATCAACTGCGCCTGGCCGACATAGCCGCTCTTGTCGTCGGCCGGCACGTCGGCCTTGGCACGGTGCTCGACCACGCCGAGCACGCCGCCGGGCTTGAGCACCTTGTAGAAGCCGGCAAACATCGCCTCGGCATTGCCGGCCATGCGCCAGTTATGCACGTTGCGGAAGGTCAGCACCAGATCGGCCGAGTTGTCCACGCCGAACGACGGCGTCTTGGGCACATAGGAAACGAACGACGGTTTGCCGTACACCTCCGGCTTGGCGGCAAACTTCTTCTCCAGCTCGTCGCGCCCACGTTGTGCCGAATCGCGGCCGCGCCCCTCCGGCACCGCCGCCGGGTCGACCACCGCAGCAACATACTTGCCCTTGTCGCGCAGGTACGGCGCCAGGATTTCCGAATACCAGCCGCCGCCCGGCGTGATTTCAATGACGGTCTGGGTCGGCTTGATGCCGAAGAACGCCAGCGTCTGGCCGGGATGACGATAGACGTCGCGCTGCACGTAGACGCGATCGCGCCAGTTGCCGTCGATGGCTTTTTGCAGCGCCGCATCGGGCGCCGGCAAGCTGGCGCTATCGGCCGGTTTGATTGCCATTGCCAGTGGCGCGCTCATCGCCACTGCCATCCCCACCACACATGCACACACCAGCTTGTTGCGGATCATCGCAGCGCCCTTTGCGGGAAAAAGTAGCGCGAGCCTAGCATGCGGCCCGAAGCCTGCCATGTGCACGGATCCGTACGCCGCATGACGCGCCGCACCAGGCGCGGCGGACGACATGTTCAGACGACGTGAGTCGATGAGGGCGATCTGCGGAACGCTGAATCCACGCAGGTGTCACACGCAACATCGGCACGCATGACTATCCTGTCGGCAGTTCGAATCAGGAGCAACCGTGATGACCCACTCCCGCGCGCTAGGCCGCTCCGGCCTGCAGGTTCAACCGATCGTGTTCGGTGGCAATGTGTTTGGTTGGAGCGCCGACGAGGCGACCTCGTTCGCGTTGCTCGATGCCTTCGTCGATGCCGGCTTCAACCTGATCGACACCGCCGATGCGTACTCCGGCTGGGTGCCGGGCAATCGCGGTGGCGAGTCGGAAACCATCATCGGGCGCTGGCTCGCACGCAGCGGCAAGCGCGACAAGGTGCTGATCGCCACCAAGGTGGCCAAATGGAGCGAGCATCCGGGCCTGTCGCCGGAGAACATCGCCGCCGCGGTGGAAGATTCGCTCACCCGCCTGCAGACCGATGTGATCGATCTGTACCAGGCGCACGAGGACGACGAATCGATTCCGCTGGAAGCCACGCTGGCCGCGTTCGGCCGCTTGATCGAACAGGGCAAGGTGCGCGCGATCGGCGCGTCCAACTACAGCGCTGCACGCCTGCGCGATGCCCTGGATATCTCCGAGCAGTACAAGTTGCCGCGTTACGAAAGCCTGCAACCGGAATACAACCTCTACGACCGCGCCGGCTATGAAGCCGAGCTGGAGCCGCTGGTGCGCGAACGCGAGCTCGGCGTGATCAGCTACTACTCGCTGGCCAGCGGTTTTCTGACCGGCAAGTACCGCAGCGCCGACGATGCCGGCAAGAGCAGCGCGCGCGGTGCCTCGGTGGTCAAGCAATACGTCAATCCGCGCGGCCTGCGCATTCTGCAGGCGCTGGACGATCTGGCGGCCACCCACCGCGCCACGCCGGCACAGATCGCACTGGCCTGGTTGATCGCACGCCCCGGCCTGACCGCACCGATCGTCAGCGCCACCAGCGTGACCCAGTTGCACGATGTGCTGGCCGCCGCGCAGCTGTCGTTGAGCGCCGATCAGATTGCACAGCTCGATGCCGCCAGCGCCCCCGAGCCGGCCGACGCAGCCTGACGCATCGGCTTGCATCACGCACGCAGTCGACCACGCGCGTCTTTCCGCGCGCATCCGCCATCGCGGCTGCGCTCCCCGGTCGCGCACGCGCGGCCCTTTCCGCAAGGAATCCCCCATGACATCGATCACCAATCGCCGCATCGTGCTGGCCTCACGCCCACACGGCGAACCGAGCGCCGACAATTTCCGCATTGAAGACGTCGCCTTGCCGCCCACCGGGCACGACCAGATTCTGGTGCGCAACAGCTTCCTGTCGCTGGACCCGTACATGCGCGGACGCATGGACGAAGGCCCGTCCTACGCCGCACCGGTGGAGATCGACGCGGTGATGGAAGGCGGCACCGTCGGCGAGGTGCTCGAGTCGCACCATGCCGGCTATCAGCCAGGCGACCTGCTGGTACTGCCCGGCGGTTGGCAGAGCCATAGCCTGCTCACGCCCACCGCGCCGTTGCGCAAGCTGCCCAAGGACGATGCCCTGCCGCTCAGCACCGCGCTCGGCGTGTACGGCATGCCCGGCTTCACCGCCTACGCCGGCCTGCACGAAATCGGCAAGCCGCAGGCCGGCGAAACCCTGGTGGTGGCAGCAGCCAGCGGGCCGGTCGGCGCCACCGTGGCCCAGCTGGCGCGTCTGCAGGGATTGCGCGTGGTGGCCATTGCCGGTGGCGAGGAAAAGGTGCGGTATCTGCGCGAGGTGCTGCGCGTGGATGTGGCGCTGGACCATCGCGCCGACGACTTTGCCGAGCAGCTGCGCGCGGCCACTCCGGACGGGATCGACATCTATTTCGAGAACGTCGGCGGCAAGGTCTTCGACGCGGTATTGCCGCAATTGAACGACTTCGCACGTATCCCGGTGTGCGGCGTGATCGCCACCTACAACAGCCGCGGCCAGGCCTTGCCGGGGCCGGATCGCCTACCGGAGTTCATGGGCCAGGTACTGCGCAAGCGGCTGACCGTGCGCGGCTTCATCCAGCACGATTTCATCCGCCTGATGCCGGCCTTCCTGCGCGAGATGGGCCAGTGGCTGCGCGACGGCCAGATCCAGTACCGCGAACACGTCCTGCACGGGCTGGACAGCGCCCCGCAGGGCCTGATCAGCCTGCTGCGCGGCGAGAACTTCGGCAAGGCCGTCGTCGCACTGGACTAATGGCTCACAGCGCCCCACGACATCAGCTTTTGCGATTCCCCCATTCCCCCATTCCCGATTACCCAAGGAACACAATGACAGTCCCCGCATTCGGCCTCGGCACCTTTCGCCTCAAGGACCAGGTCGTCATCGACTCGGTGCGCAATGCACTGGAGTTGGGCTACCGCGCCGTCGATACCGCGCAGATCTATGACAACGAAGAACAGGTCGGCCAGGCCATTGCCGCATCCGGCCTGCCGCGCGATCAGCTGTATCTGACCACCAAGATCTGGGTCGACAAGTTCGACCGCAGCGCCTTGCTGCCCAGTCTGCAGGAAAGCCTGCGCAAACTGGGCACCGACTACGTCGACCTGACCCTGATCCACTGGCCTTCGCCCAAGGATCAGGTGCCGATGCGCGACTACCTGGAAGCCTTGAACGAGGCCAGGCAGCAGGGCCTGACCCGCGCGATCGGCGTCTCCAACTTCACCATCGCGCTGATCAAGCAGGCCATCGAGATCCTGGGCGCCGAGGCCATCGCCACCAATCAGATCGAAGTGCATCCGTACCTGCAGAACCGCAGCCTGATCGCGTTCCTGCGCGAGCAAGGCATCCATGTCACCTCGTACATGACGCTGGCGGTGGGCGAGGTGCTGAAGGACCCGGTGATCCAGGCGATCGCCGCACGCCATGACGCCACCCCGGCGCAGGTCACCCTGGCCTGGGCACTGCAGCAGGGGTATTCGGTGATTCCGTCTTCGACCAAGCGCGACAATCTGGAGAGCAATCTCAAGGCGCAGACGCTGCGGCTGAGCGAGCAGGACATGGCCGAGATTGCCGCACTGGACCGCGGGCAGCGGCTGGCCAACCCGAAGGCCATCGCTCCCGACTGGGATTGAGGTCCCGGCTGCCGCAGGTCGGCACTGTCCGGCCCGTGGCATCGCCACCGCGACGGCCGCTCGTCGTCGCGTGCTGGTTGCACGCGGCAGGCGCTGCTACGGTGCCGGGCACAGGGGGTAGTCTCGGCAACGGAGTCCTACCCATGCACAGCGCATCCGTCTTGACCCGCCGCAGCGTCGATCTCGACACCGAGATCGCCTACTGGCGCGGTGTCCACGCCGAAGGCCATCTCGGGGGCTACGCCTTCGCCGATTATGCCCGGCTACTCACGCTCGGCTACGACATCTATCTGGCCTATCCGCGCGCGACCGAGGCGCAGCTGTATCGCGTGCTGCAGGACGGCTATTACCACTATCAACCGCTGCTGTCGGTGCCCTGGGACCAGGCGCGCTGGATCGTGCGGCATGCCTGGCGGCATCTGGAAGAGGCCGCCGTCCGGCATTGAAGCAGGCGTTCTGAGAAGCAAGCCTTCTGACAAGAAGCCAGCGCTCGGACGATCACACAGCCCATGCGGCCGCGCGGCGCTGTCAGCTCACTGTCACAGTGCCATCGCCTGGCGGTCGATGCGGTGTTTGTCGGCCAGTGCCTGCATGCCCTGCAGGGTGGCGGCGATCAGGCTGGCATAGCGCAGCCGCCACAACGTGGCGCGGTCGTTGTCGTCGTGCGTATTGCCCAGGCCATCGAGCACCTGCGGCAGACGGCGGTCGGCCAGCGCGGAGGCGGCCAGATAGGGCTTCTCGGGTGCGATCACATCCACCGGCGCGCGCCAGTCGTTGGCAACCTGCTGGGAAATACCCGCCAGGTGCGAGAGCTGGTGCATGCCGATCAGCGTCTCGTGCAGCATCTCGCGGCACGCCCACTGCCACAGCGCCACCTTCTCCGATGGGTCCTTGGCAATCTCGGTGAGTGCCAGATCAACCTTTTCGATGCGTGAGTCGAGCATTGCTGAGCTCCGATGCTGCTGTGCAACATAATTCACACCATACACCGTGAGAATCAAGTGAGCCAAACGTTTGCAGGATGTCGGCGCAACGATGCTCGACCCGGTTCACGCTTTACGTGGCGAGGCCCAGACGCCGCTACGGCGCCCCGACGTCCTGCCACAGGTCGATGTCACGCTGGGGCGTGGCCGCCGGGAACAGGCGCTGGCCGACGACTGCCGCGCGGTGAGGGTGGCGGTGCAGCGCAAGCGGACTTGCGCGCCTTGCGGCGGCCCAACGATTCGCTTCGGCCGGATGGCTACCGTGACGGGGGTACGACACCGTGCATGCAGGAATGCACGCATTACGTATCAGCCGAAGGCATGCTGATGCTTGCTCCCCAAATATCGCTGGTTCAGAGCACCTCATCGCACACTGGTTGATGCCACCCCACGGCGATCGCAAGGCGGCAGGCCTGGCTGGGTCGGCTCGGTCGTCGTCGTATCAGGCGAGCAGCCATTGCCGCAGTGCATCCGACACCGCCTGCGGCTGTTCCAGCGGCGACAGATGGCCACACGCAGGCACTTGCACCAGACGCGCGTGCACTGCGAGTGCGGCCATTTCCTCGTGCAATGCGGGCGGGGTGATCGCATCGTCCTGGCCGCACAGCACCAGCAGCGGGCCGGCATAGGCGCGCAGCAGCGCGCGGCCGTCTTCCCGCTCCAGCCGGTTCTGCCGCAGAAACACCTCCACGCCCAGCCGCTGGGTCATGCCACGCACCCGCTCCAGCAAGGCCTCGTCCTGCCAGCGCGAGGGATGCACGTAGTGCCGCAGCAGCCGTTCGCCGAATCCGTGGAAAGCACTGGCGCCACGCACACTCGCTTCCTGCGCGCGCCGTTGCGCCGCACGCTCGGGCGAATCGGCACGTGCAGAGGTATCCAGCAAGGCCAGCCGCTCCACACGCTCCGGCGCGATACGCAGGATTTCCTGCGCGACATAGCCACCCAAGGAAAACCCTGCCAGTGCAAACCGCGGAGGCATCTGCGCCAGCAGCTGTGTTGCCAGCGCGCGCATGCTCTCGCCCTGGGTGATGTCGCCGACCACGCAGTCGGCGAGCTCGGCCAGGGCCACGCGCTGCGCCTGCCACAACTGCGCATCGTTGAGCAGACCGGGGAGCAGCAACAAAGTGGGACGCGTTGCGCTCATGCGCAGCAAAGTCCGATCGGGGTCGCAGAAGCAGACACTGTCATCGCAACAGTGTGCCGCGCGGTGACGCCCATCGCCAGCGCGTGCATGCGCACCCGGGCGCGGGTGCATCGCCTCGTTGGCGTGTCTTGCGTCCATGCCAGGTCGCGCTGGCACAGCGACGCCGGCTGCCTGTGTTCTTCAGGGCAGCGCTGCTGCTGCAACAAAAACGGCCCGACGCAGGCGCCGGGCCGTTTTTGACTCCACCACGTGTTACGCGTGGTGATGGCGTGGATCAGGCCAGAGTCAGGGTGACGTCGATGTTGCCGCGGGTCGCGTTGGAGTACGGGCAGACCTGGTGGGCCTTGTCGACCAGCGCCTGCAGTTCGGCCTGGTCCATGCCCGGCACTGCGATGCGCAGCTCCACGGCAATGCCGAAGCCGCCCGGAATCTGGCCGATGCCGACGCTGCTGTCGATGCTCACTTCGCCCGGCAGCTTGAGCTTGTCCTGCGCCGCGACAGCCTTCATCGCGCCGATGAAGCAGGCGGCGTAGCCGGCAGCGAACAGCTGCTCCGGGTTGGTACCGTCGCCGCCGGCGCCGCCCAGCTCGCGCGGGGTGGACAGCTTGGCGTCCAGCGCCTTGTCGGAAGACACGGCGCGGCCTTCGCGGCCGCCGGTGGCGGTGGCGTGGGCGGTGTAGAGGACTTTTTCAGGTGAGGCCATGGTGGTTCTCCAGAATGAGCGCTGTCAGCGCGTGATGTAGCTGAGTAGTTGACGATTAAATCGTGTACGACATGTTGCAAAAACGTGCGGACCTTGCGGGGCCGGCTTACCCGGTGCCGAGGTTTGAGCGCAGCGTTTCCAGTTGCTGCTTGAGTTGACGCAATTCGTCCAACGAACACGCTGAGGCGCACAACACCTGCTCCGGCACCGCCCCGGCCTTGGCGCGCAGTGCGCGGCCGGTATCGGTCAGCGCAATGATCACCTGGCGCTCGTCGCTAGCAGCACGCGTGCGGGTGACCAGTCCAGCAGCCTGCAGCCGCTTGAGCAGCGGGGTCAGCGTGGCCGAGTCCAGGTACAGGCGCTCGCCGATCTCCGACACGCTGCGGCCGTCGGTTTCCCACAGCACCAGCAGCACCAGATATTGCGGATAGGTCAGGTCCAGGGTCTTCAGCAGCCCGCGGTAGAGCTTGTGCATCGCCAGGTTGGCCGAATACAGCGCAAAGCACAGCTGGTTGTCGAGCTGCAGCAGCGCGTTGGTCCGGGCGTCAGTGGCTGTGGCGGTGTCCATGGCTGCAATTTACATAGCGCGCTATTTAATTGCAAGCGATTTTTTGATCCATTGTGTAACCAGGCACCGCCGCCGAACTGGCCCAGGCCGCCGTCCTGATCGGTCACAAGATCTTGTGCAGTCCGGGGCCGGGCCGCGTCTGCATGTCTAGGCCCGATGTGCGGTGGCCAGATACTCGGCACTCTGCATCTCGATCAGGCGCGAGGCGGTGCGCTCGAAGGCGCCGGCCAGGCGCTGGCCGCTGTACAACGCGGGCGGGGCGTCCTGCGCGGTGCAGACCAGGTTGACGTGGCGGTCGTACAGCTCGTCGATCAGATTGACGAAGCGACGCGCGGCGTCCTCGTTCATGCGATCGAAGTGCGGGATGCCGCCCAGCAACACGGTGGTGAATTCGCGCGCGATCTCGATGTAATCGCCCGGGCCACGCGGGCCTTCGCACAGCGCGGCGAAATCGAACCAGGCGATGCTCTTGCCGCGCGCACGCACGGCAATCTTGCGCGCCTCGATTTCGATGTTGCCGCTGCGCGGCTCGGAGTTTCCGCTCAGCTCGCCCCAGCGCTGCGTCAGCCATGTGTCGGCCTGCGCATCCAGGGGCGCGCGATACACCGGTGAGCGCGTCAGCGCGCGCATGCGGTAATCCTCGGTGCCTTCTGCATAGAGTTCCACGCAGAACTTCTGCAGCAGGCCGATCGCCGGCATGAAGCTATCGCGCTGCAGGCCGTTGGCGTAGAGGTTTTCAGGTGCGGTGTTGGAGGTGGTCACCAGGGTCACGCCTTCGGCGAACAGGCGTTCCAGCAGGCGCGCCAGCAACATCGCATCGCCGATGTCGGTGACGAAGAATTCGTCCAGCACCAGCACGCGCAAATTCTCGCGCCACTGCTGTGCGATCTTGGCCAGCGGATCGCTTTGCCCGGCGTGCTCGCGCAGTTGCTCGTGCACCCCGCGCATGAAGCGATGGAAGTGCGTGCGGTACTTCTGCTTGATCGGCAACCCGTCGTAGAACAGGTCGACCAGGAAGGTCTTGCCGCGCCCCACCCCGCCCCAGAAATACAGGCCGCGCACCGGCTCGGGCTTTTTCCAGAACGCCGACAGCCGATCCAGCCAGCCGTCCTGCGCGCTGTCCACCAATGCCTCGTGGATACGGTCCAGCTCGGCCAGGGCCGCCTGCTGCGCGGGGTCGGCGCGCCAGTCGCCGCGTTGTACGCCGGCGGCGTAGCGCTGCGACGGGGTCATCTCAATCATCGTGTTCTCCGCGGGCCGGCTGCTGCCTTGCCCGCTCAACGGCGCATCGCCGGGCGATACGCATGGGCCCTGCCGCGGTCAGACGGCGGCCGGCAACCAGCGCCGGACACCATGCTGGATCGCACCGCGCAGATCGATCAACTTGCGGTGGAAGAAGTGGCTGGTGTCGGGCATGCGTACCAGTTCGGGCTGCTGCTCCAGGGTCTCCAGCCAGTCATACACCGCCTGCGGGTCGACGATTTCGTCGGCATCGCCCTGCACCACCAGCCACTGCGCCGGCGGCTGCATGTCGCTGAAATCCCAGCGCCCGGCCGGCGGCGCGATCGAGATCAGCACCTGCGGTTCAAGCGAGCCGGCGGCGCGCAGCGATACATACGCCCCGAAGCTGAAACCGGCCAGCCACAGCGTGTCGCCCGGGCGCTGGCTGCGCACCCATGCGGCGACCGCACGCAGGTCGTCCTGCTCGCCATCGCCATGATCAAACGCACCGGCCGAGTTGCCGACACTGCGGAAATTGAAGCGCACCACGGTGATCCCCAACTCGCGCAGCGCGCGCGCAGCCATGGTGACGACCTTGTTGTGCATGCTGCCGCCCTCGGTGGAGAGCGGGTGGCAGACGATGGCGGTGACCGGTTGCACGGCAACGTCCGGCTCGGGCAGATCGACCGCGACATCGAGCGGGCCGACCGGCCCATCCAACGTCAGCGCAGCCGATTCGGTGGGGAATAAGGGATTGGACATACCGTCATAATAGCCGCCCCGCCGGCCGCGTTCATCGCCCTGCCTGCACACTTCGTTGCGTTGCCCATGCATTTTCTGCTGTTTGCCGTCGTTTGCAGTGTCCTGGTGTCGGTGCTTCTCAAGCTGCTGCCGCGCTATCGCCTGGATGCTGCGCAGGCGATCACCTGGAACTACGCCACCGCTGCGCTGCTGGCGTGGCTGACCCTGCATCCGTCACTGGACACGCTGCGCGCGCCGACCACGCCCTGGCTGGCACTGTTTGCATTGGCGGTGGCGCTGCCCTCGATCTTCATGCTGCTGGCACGCGCGGTCGCCACCGCCGGCATCGTCCGTACCGACATTGCCCAACGCCTGTCGCTTCTGCTCTCGCTGGCGGCGGCGTTCACGCTCTTCGGTGAACCGGTCAATGCCTGGAAGCTGGCGGGACTGGGCCTGGGTCTGCTGGCCATCGTCTGCATCCTGCAACGGCCACGGCAGGGCGCCGATGCGGATTCGGCCCCGGCCCCGACCTCGATCGGATGGCCGTGGCTGGCAGGCGTGTGGATGGGCTTTGCCCTGATCGATCTGTTGCTCAAGCGCATCGCACAGGCCGGTACGCCTTCATTGACGTCATTGACGCTGTGCTTTGCGCTGGCAGGTGTGCTGATGCTTGGCCTGCAAGTCGTTCGCCGGGGCGGTGTCGCGCGCCTGAGCTTTCGCAACCTGCTCGCCGGCGTGCTCCTGGGCGCGCTCAATTTCGGCAACATCCTGTGCTACGTGCGCGCCCATCAGCTGCTGCCACACAGCCCGGCCACCGTCTTCGCCAGCATGAACCTGGGGGTGGTCATCCTGGGAGCGCTCGTCGGCAAGCTGGGGTTCGGCGAACGCATCGGCCGACGCGGCTGGGTGGGGCTGTTGCTGGCGGCGCCGGCAATCGCAGCGATCGCCTGGGGCATGCGGCTGGGCTGATGGCGGCATTCGGCCGGCGCGACGCCGGTTCGCCACTCGCCTCGAAGGGGCAGCGCTGGAGATCATGCGTGCAGTGACCCAAGGGGGACTGTGATGCGCATGGGTCAGTTGTTTGGCAGCCGTCATCGCGTCGCGGTGTGCTCACTTCGGCGCCTAGATCCGTCGCCGCCCTCCTCACGTCGCCGGCCTGGACGACGGCTCTCGTTGCCAGTCTGCCGAAAAAGCAAGAGCACATCGCAAGGCAAGCGACAACGGCTACCGCGGAAGATCCGGACAGCGCCGTTGCCTGTGTGCGCTGTCCGGCGGCCGCGGGTGAGGCATGCGATACACCGCCACGTGGCGGCACGTCCGCACGCCGCACTGCAGATGCAAGCCTGCGGCAGATTGCATCCGGAACCAGGCGCGAACGGATGTCGACAGCGCGATCCAGGCCGCCATCAGCGCTGCCAGTGCGGAAACGGATCGTCCAGCAGTTGCCATTGCGCCGGGCCCTGGCGTAGCTCGTGATCGCTGAGCAGGCAGGCATCCAGCGCAGCGCGCGTGCGCGGCGCATCCAGGTCCACGCCGATCACCGCCAGCTCCTGGCGACGGTCGCCCCACAGTGGGTGCCACAGCCGCTGCATCGCGGCGTACTCGCTGGCATCGCCAACCTCGTGCAGTTGCGGCAGCGGCGCGGTCCAGCATTGCGTCTGCTGACGCTGCCAGCCGATATCGGTATACGGCAGCGGCGTGATGCTGGTCTGCAACGGCTCGCCGATGGCGTGCGCATCCACGCGATGGCGTGCGGCAAACCAGAAGCCTGCTGCATTGGTCTGGGTCGCGCCACCCACGCTGGACAATTCGCCAACCCAATCCATGCGGCTGGCCAGCCAGAAAAATCCCTTGCTGCGAATCACCTGCGGCAGCCCGCCTTGCACCATGCGCGCAAAACGCTGCGGGTGAAACGGCCGGCGGGCGCGATAGACGAAACTGCTGATGCCGTATTCCTCGGTCTCCGGCGTGTGCTGGCCGCGCAGTTCCTGCATCCAGCCCGGCGCCAGCTGCGCACGGGTGAAATCGAAGCGGCCGGTGTCGAGCACCTGGCGCAGCGGCACCTCGCCATGTGCCGCGTCCACGATCGCCGCCTCGCGATTGAGCGCACGCAACACCGCGCGCAGGCGTTGCAGCTGCTGTGCATCGATCTGATCGCACTTGCTGATCACCAACACGTCGGCAAATTCCACCTGTTCGCCCAGCAACTGCACCAGCCCGCGGCTATCGTCCGGGCCGGCTTGCTGGCCGAGTTCGGCCAGCGTGGCGGCCGAGCCGAAGTCCTGCAGGAAGCGGCTGCCGTCCACCACCGTCACCATGGTGTCGAGCCGGGCGATGTCGGCCAGGCTGAAGCCCTCGGCATCGCGCACCGCGAAGGTGGCCGCCACCGGCATCGGCTCGGCGATGCCGGTCGATTCGATCAACAGATAGTCGTAGCGCTTCTGTTCGGCCAGCTTGCGTACCTCCTGCAGCAGATCGTCGCGCAACGTGCAGCAGATGCAGCCGTTGCTGAATTCCACCAATGTCTCTTCGGTGCGTCGCAAGGCCGCGCCGCCCTCGCGCAGCAGCTGCGCGTCGATGTTGACCTCGCTCATGTCGTTGACGATCACCGCCACGCGCAGGCCGTCGCGGTTATGCAGGATGCGGTTGAGCAGGGTGGTCTTGCCGGCGCCGAGAAAGCCGGACAACACGGTGACGGGCAGGCGTGAATCGCGCTTGGGGGACAGGGACATCCTGAGGGCCTGGCTGGAATGGAAGTGTTACTATATAACACTAGCTCGACAGGACACCCCCGATGCGCGTTACCGCTTCCGTACTGGACAACTCGGCCATCGCCTTATCCAGCCTGTGCCTGCTGCACTGCCTGGCGCTGCCATTGCTGGCCGCTGCACTGCCGCTGCTGAGTGCCTGGAGCCGGGCCGAATGGGTGCATGTGGTGTTCGCCACGGCCGCCGTGCCGCTGAGCGGCTACGCGCTGTGGAGCAGCCATCGCCGGCATGCGCTGCCCGCGCCGGTGTGGGCGCTGGCGGTCTTCGGCCTGGCCGGCCTGGTGCTGGGCGCCAGCGGGCTTGCCGGCGGCAGTTGGGAAACCCCGATCACGGTGATCGGCAGCCTGCTGCTGGCCAGCACGCACCTGCTCAACCTGCGGCTACGCCGCCGCGCCGGGACACGCGCCAGCTAGCGCGCTATAGCGAAAAACCCAGCAGCACCGGGTCGTGGTCGGAACTGCGCCACGGGCCGGGCAGGTTGCGCTTGGCATAGCCGGCATCGTCCATGACATCGGCGTTGATATGCCATTCCACCGCGCCGCGCAGTTGCTTGGCCATCGCCGGGCTGAGCAGGGCGTGGTCCAGCCGACCGCTCATGCCATCGTAGACGTAGCTGTAGGGCTGCTTCACGCCGGCCACCGCAAAGGCGTCCTGCCAGCCGCTGGCGCGCAGGCTGCGCATCGGCGTTTCCATCGCGTAGGCGTTGAAATCGCCCAGCAATACGGCCAGCTTGGTCTGCGCGCCGGTGGGGTCGGTCTGCAGCCACTGGTGCAGGCGCTTGGCCGATTCGGTGCGGGTGGCGTTCCAGCAGGCCTGGCCGTCGCGCTGGTCGGCATCGGCGCCGCTGGCGCTGCCGCAGCCCTTGGACTTGAAGTGATTGGCGACCACCACGAAGGTTGCCCCGCGGGTGCTGCGAAACGCCTGCGCCAGCGGCACACGGCTGTGGCTGTCGAACGGCCCGCCGGTCAACGTGGCCGGCTTGCCAACTAGCGTGACCTGCGAACTGCGGTACACGATGCCGACCCGGATCGCGTCATCGCCCGGGCCGCTGCCGGTGTCGACGAACTGCCAGTCCTTGTCCTTGTCGGCCGCGTTGAGCGCGGCGACCAGTTGCGCCACCGCCGCATCGGCGTCATTGCCATCGTTTTCCAGCTCCATCAACGCAGCCACATCGGCGTGCAACGGCACGATGGTGGACACCAGCTTGGTCAGCTGCGCCTGGAACTGCTCGTGCGTGCGCGCACCGCGCTTGGTCGGAAAGCCGCCGCCGCGGCCATTGCCGTTGAAGAAGTTCTCCAGATTGAACGAGGCGATACGCAGGTCACCGCCAACCTGCGGCGCCACCGCGGTCGGCATGGCCGGCAGCGTCAACGGACTCAGCACCTGGATGCGGTAGTTGCCGTCGTAGCGCTGGTCGACGATGCCGTCGACCGACTTGAGCAGGCTGCCACTGCGCAGCACCGGATCGGCCGGCAGATAGGCCACCGTCTTGGGGCTGCGGCCGTTGCGCGCGTCGTCCAGCAACACCTGGCGACGGGCGTTGTCGGCCTGCACCTGTGCGAAGGCCGGGGTGCCGGCGGCGGCCACTTCGCTGGGCTGCCACAAGCGCCCGCCGAACGCGGCGACCAGCTCGCCATAGGTGTCCAGACGATCGCTGCCGTTGAGCGTCAGCGCAGCGATGCGCACGTGCTCGCCTTCCAGCGCTTCCCAGTTGGCCGGCGGCCCGCTGAGCATGCGCACCGGCACCGGCTGGCCGCTGGCCAGTCGCTCGATACTGCTGGCATCCACCGTGGTCAGGCTCGCCTCGCCGCCTGCCGACACCTCGCGCACGGTGCCGACGATGCGCACGCGGTCGCCCACCGCCACCTCGGCATTGCCGGCACCGGTGACGAACAGACCGTGCGAGCGCCGCGGCTCGAAGCCGGGCTGCTGCACGAACAGCCCGGCCAGACCGGCACGCGTATCGGCGGTGACAATGCCCTCCACATCGACCACACGGCCGTCGTAGGGGCTACGGGTGTCTTCGCCTTGCACGTCGGCGATCGACAGACGTTGCGGCGCGCCCTCGGCGGCACTGCCCAGCAGTGGCGCCAACAGACCGATCACACCGAGCACAACCAGCGAGCAACGCGACATCGACACACTCCAGAAAGACGTAGACCACATGCAAGCGCCGCCCCGAAGGCGGCGCGTGAGAACCGCGACAGGCTAGCAAAACGTTGCGAGTAGCGACCAGCTGCTGCGTGGGTAGCGTGGCCGATCTACAGATGCCGGTAACTGCAGGCATTCCCCGAAGCACTTGCGCCGGCCCGGGCGTCCAAGGCTGACGTCATCGTGCTAGCACGTCGTGCAGCGAGTGCAAACGCTGCGCAATGGGTGCTGGCCTACAAAAGCTAAAGCGTGCTCCAGCGCGTGCAAGCCTGGCGATTGACCGGTCGACGCACCCGCGCACAGCGCGCGCTGCCACCTGGCCGCACACCGACCGCTCGTGTCAGCCGCCTACTGCGCTGCAGGCGCTTACTTCAGATTGCTCAGCATCCAGTCGACCGTGGCCCGCACCTGTTCTTCGGTCAACGCCGGGTTGCCGCCCTTGGGCGGCATGATGCCGCCATCCGGGCCGGTGTAGCCCTCGATCGCGTGCTTGTACAAGGTGTCCTTGCCCTGGGCGATGCGCGCGTCCCAATGCGCGTGGTCCAGCGTCGGCGCCTTGCCCACGCCGGTGGTGTGGCAGGCGGTGCACAGATTGTCGAAGATGGTCTTGCCGTCGGTGCTGCCGCCGTAGGCGGACTGCGAGGCGGCCTTGGCGAGCGCTGCCGCCTGGGCTGCGGCCTGTGCGGACGCGCCGGTGGTGCCGGCATAGACCGCGCCGGCCGGGGCGATGCGTTGCTGCACGCGCTTGGCCGCGGTGGGCGAGACTTCGTCGGGAATGGCGCGTTGCAAATAGGCTGCCAGGGCAATCAGGCCCAGGGTGATCACCACCAGTAGTCCGATCACCATCGAGAATTTCTTCAGGAACTCGAGGTCGTAATTCCGCACGCGCTCACCCCTGGCTGTTGGTCGAAGACCTCTGCTAGCGCCGGAGTATAGAGCACAGTTCGCGCCCGTCTGGCCAGTGTGCATGACCGTGATTGCAGCGGTGTGCGCTGCGCCCTGACGCGCTATGGGTCTTGCAGGCACGCCGGTCCGCGCAGGCCGATGAATTGCCGCAATGCCGCATGAGACGTTGGTCGCGCTTGAGGGAATTGCGTATCATTCCCATCAATCCACGGTGATGCGGTCCTCGCCTCGCCCGGTCCCGCTGACGAGGAGTCGCCGCGATGAAGTCCTTCCTGCTGTCCTGCCTGGCCTTGGCCAGCATCAGTCTGTCTGCCCAGGCCCACGAGATCTGGATCGAGCGCGACGGCAGCGGTCCGGTGCGCATCTACTTCGGCGAGCCGGCGCAGGAGGCCCTGGATCACGGCGAAGACGAGATCAAGCGTGTGGTCAAGCCGACCGTGTTCGGCAGCGCCGGCAAGGCTGGCGCCCTGCAGCGCGGCAGCGAATTCCTCACCGCGCCGTTGTCCGGCACCGGCGATGCCTGGCTGAGCGATGACAGTGTGTTCGAGCCGTGGAAGGGCGAGGCCGGCGGCTTCGAGACCGTGAGCTACTACGCACGCGCCGGGCGCGCCACGCCCTCGGCCAAGCTCGATTTCGAACTGGTGCCCACCGCCGCCAACAGCAACACGCTGACCGTGCTCTATCGCAACAAGCCGCTGCCCAAGGTCGAGGTGACGGTGATCGACCCGCAGAAGTGGCAGAAGACGCTGACCTCCGACGCCAAGGGCCAGGTGACCCTGCCCAAGCTGCGCGCTGGCCGGCACATCCTGGTCGCCACCAACAAGGAGCCGGTGAAGCGTGAGATCGCCGGCAAGCAGGTGTCGATGATCCATCACATCAGCACGTTGACCTTCCTGGCCGAGTAAGTCGGCCACACGCCTGGCTGATCCGATGTCCACCGCACCGTCCCTGCCGCTTCCCTGGTTCAGGCGTCCCTGGCTGGGCGTGCTTGGGCGCACGCTGGCGGCGATGTTTGGCGGCTATGCACTCGCCAGCGCCACCAATCTGCTGCTGGCGCTGGTCCTGCCGATGCCACGCAGCGAGGCGGTGTTGACCAGCATGCTGGTCGGCATCGTGGTGTGCGCCTGCGCGCCGCTATGGGCCTTCGCCACCGCCAGCGTGTGGCGCGCCTGGGCCGGCCTCGCGGTGCCGGCGGCGCTGATGTTCGCACTGGCCGCATGGCTGCAACGGGGCGTGGCATGAAGCAGGGATTCCGCCAGTCGATGGCGTGGCTGCACACCTGGACCGGTCTGCTGGTCGGCTGGGTGCTGCTGTTGATCTTCATGGGCGGCACGGCGAGTTATTACCGCGACGAAATCAGCCGCTGGATGCGCCCGGAATTGCCCACCACCACGGTGAGCAACGCAACCGCGCTGCGCAGTGCCGAGCAGTATCTGCAGACGCATGCAGCCGATGCGCAGAGCTGGAACATCACCTTGCCGGACACGCGCAATCCGGTAGTCAGCATGTACTGGCAAAACCCTGCGCCAGCCGATGGCAAACCGGCCAGCCGCCGGCAGATGTACGGCACCGCCATCATCGACCCGGCCACCGGCAGGGAAATCGCCGCACGCGACACCCTGGGCGGCGAATTCTTCTACCGGCTGCATTTCGATCTGCATTATCTGCCGGTGATGTGGTCGCGCTATATCGTCGGTTTCTGCGCGATGTTCATGCTGGTGGCGATCATCAGCGGCGTGATCACGCACAAGAAGATCTTCAAGGATTTCTTCACCTTTCGCCCGGGCAAGGGCCTGCGCTCGTGGCTGGATTTCCACAATGTCAGCGCGGTGACCGCGTTGCCGTACCACGCGATGATCACCTACACCGGCATCGTGACCTTGATGTTCATGTACCTGCCGTGGGGCATCAAGGCGCAGTACCCCGACAACGAAATGCGTTTCTACGAAGAGTCCGCCAACCGGGTCGCCGATACGCGAAGCGCCTCCGGCACGCCGGCGCGCATGCTGCCGCTGGAACAATTCGTGGCGCGTGCGCGCAGCGACTGGCGCGGCGGTGAGGTGGGCAACGTGGCGGTCTCGCTTCCCAACGACGCGCATGCGGCGGTCGGCGTCACTCAGCGCGCTGGCAATCTCTCCACCGATGCGCCGTCCATCCTGTTCGATGCAATCAATGGACAGCGCCTGCAGCGCAGCGGGCCGCCGGGCGGTGCCAGCCAGACACGTGGGGTGATGGTGGGCCTGCATATCGCCCACTTCGCAGGGCCGTGGATGCGCGCGCTGTTCTTCGGCTCCGGCTTGCTCGGTTGCCTGATGGTGGCCAGCGGCGTGGTGATGTGGGCAGTGAAGGAACGCCCCAAACACCTGAAGGCTGGGCGCATCGGCTTCGGGCTGCGGTTGGTGGATGCGCTCAATATCGGCACGGTCGCCGGCCTGCCGATCGCCTTTGCCAGTTTCTTCTGGGCCAACCGCTTGTTGCCGGTGGGCCTGGAGGGGCGCGCGGCGATGGAGGCCAATCTGTTCTTCGTCGCATGGGCCACCGCATTGCTGGCCGCGTTCGTGTGGCCACGGCGCGCGATGTGGAGCTGGCAGCTGTATCTGGGTGCGGCCTTGTTCGCGTTGGTGCCGGTGGTCAATGCGATCACCACCGATGTGCATCTGGGCGTGACGTTGCCGGCCGGACAATGGACGCTGGCCGGGGTCGATCTGGTCTGCCTGTTCCTTGGCGTATCCCTTGGGATCGCGGGATGGCGCCTGCAACACTGGAAGGCGCCGCAACCGGCATCGGCACGACGTGCGCGCGCCACTGCAACCGCGCCTGCGCAAGGCGGCGTGCCGATGCAGGAGAGCGCATGAGCGTGTGGCTGTTGCTGGCGCTGAATTTTTCCGGATTCGCCGCGCTGTGCCTGGCGATGGACAAGCATCAGCAGGAAGTGCGTGGCCGTACGCTGGGCGCCGCACGTTCGCGGCAACTGCGCGTGCTGGGTTGGCTGCTGTTGCTGCTCACCTTCGGCCTGGCGGTACACGCGCAAGGCTGGGGCATCGGCCCGGTGTTGTGGCTGGGCACATTGACCGGCGCTGCCGCGCTGCTGTCGCTGTGGCTGCTGCCGTATCGGCGTGGATTGATTCTGCCCATGGCCGTGGCCGCGCCGGTGCTGGCGGGTGCGCTGCAGCTGTTGCTGGGTTGAAGGACCTCGCTACGCCTCGATCGGCGGATCGCCCCAGCTACGCCCGTCGCGCGGCAGGCGGCCATCGTCGAGCACGCGCAACACGTCTTTGGGCTGCAGCATGTCCAGAAACAGCACCACGTTGATGCCCTCCGGCAACGCCATGCTGGGAAAGATCACGCCAGGGATCTCCGCCTCGCGCAGCATGTCGCCGAGCACCCAGCTCACCGGTTCGATCTTGTTGACCAGGGCCTTGCGCCAGTCCTCGGTCCAATCGGCCCAGAGCGGATCCCAGCTTGCATCGAGCAGGCGTAGATCGGCCAACGCCGGCAGCTCGGCGGCGTAACTGACCAGGGTCAATGGCGGTAGGAACAGCGCGGCCTGCGCGTATTCGGCAGCAGCGGTTTCCAGCTGCAGCGACAGATACAGCGCCGGCTGCCCGAAACGATTGAAGCGCCCGCCCGAGCGTGCCGCACCGGCGCCGCTCAGCGGTTCGGCGGCCCAGCGTGGGGTGAAGGCGCGATACAGCGTGCAGTGCGCCGGGGCGCTCAGCTTCAACCGGCGGCCCCCGAGGCGACGGTGCGCAGATAGGTCAACGCATCGTCGGTACGGCCCTGTTTGACCACTTCCAGCAAGGTGGCGAATTCGAACGCGGGGATGGGAGTGTTCTTGAGATGGAACACCACCTGGCGTTCGTCCGGCTGGAGCTGCGTCATCGCCACCAGCAGGCGTGACAGGTTGCGTAGCAGGTCCTGCACGCGCGGGCTTTCCGGATGCACGCGCAGGCTGTTGCGATGCACACCGGCCAGCTCGGCCAGCTCCTGCTGCGACAGATCCAGCAGGCCGGCCATGGCCAAGGGCGACAGGATGGTGCGATCCGGTACGCGCAGGCGTTCGGTCAGGGCCAGGGGATTGAGAACGGCGACCATCGCACGACTCCAGCAGGACGAGTGCACAGTATATGCACAGTCAGAAGCGTTCATACAGCCCAGTTAGAGGCTCAGTCAGTGCACTGTCAGCCGGCCGGATGGGACGCGCCGACCGCGCGCAGGCAGAACCCGCAGATCGCCTCGACCAGTTGCTCGCCCTGCTGCGGGTCGCCGCGACTGGGGGCGATCGGTCCCACCAGCGCCTCGGTGAAGGCGCCGACGATGCAGGCCGCCGCTGCGTCCAGCGATTGCGGCGGGAACTCGCCAGCCGCCACGCCTTCGGCAAGCAACTGACGGAACACTTCGCCGAACAGGCGTCGGCCACGGATGCGCTCGGCATCCACCTCGCTTTCCACCGGCTCGGCGATGAAGGCGTACGCCAACGCCGGGCCGGCCAGCGCGCGCCGCACAAAAGTGGCGATCGCATTGCGCAGGCGCTCGGCAGCGCTGGCCTGGGTGGTGGTGATGGCGCGCAGGATGGTCATCTCGCGCTGCACCGCCGCATTGAGAACTTCCACGAAAAGCTCGGCCTTGGAAGGGAAGTGCCGGTAAATCTGCCCGGTGGACACGCCAGCGGCAGCGGCGACGGCGGTCACCGGCGCATTGCGGTAGCCGCCTTCGGCGATCAGGGCGCGGGCCGCGTGCAGGATGCGTTCGCGATTGCCGGCCAGGCGTTCTTCCATCAGGGCGGAGCGTCGATAAGCCATGGTGTGATTCTGGGTTCAATAGTTGAATTTTAGTTCACTTTTTCATTGGGGACCGCTAGGCTGCGCACAAACGCCGTGCGGCCTGCCCGCTCCCACCCGGCACATCCCGATCCCTGCGGAGTCGCTCCATGCACGTGCCGTCCCTGAATTTTGCGCTTGGCGAAGACATCGATCTGCTGCGCGAAAGCGTGGCGGCCTTCGCCAGCCACCATATTGCCCCGCTCGCCGCCGCGGCCGACCAGGACAATGTCTTCCCTGCCCAGCTGTGGCGCCTGTTCGGCGAGCAGGGCCTGCTCGGGCTGACCGTGGAAGAAGAGTACGGCGGCAGCGGCATGGGCTACCTGGCGCATGTGGTGGCGATGGAAGAGATCTCGCGGGCCGGCGGGGCCATCGGCCTGTCGTACGGCGCGCATTCCAACCTGTGCCTCAACCAGCTGCGCAAGAACGCCACGCCGGAACAGAAGCAGCGTTACCTGCCCAGGCTGTGCACCGGCGAGCATGTCGGCGCGCTGGCGATGAGCGAGGCCGGCTCCGGCTCGGATGTGGTGTCGATGAAGCTGCGCGCCGATGCGCGCGGCGACCGCTATGTGCTCAACGGCAGCAAGATGTGGATCACCAACGGCCCGGACGCCGATGTGCTGGTGGTGTACGCCAAGACCGACCCGGATGCCGGCGCACGCGGCATCACCGCCTTCATCGTCGAAAAGGGCATGCCGGGATTCTCCACCGCGCAGAAGCTCGACAAGCTGGGCATGCGCGGCTCCAACACCTGCGAGCTGGTGTTCACCGATTGCGAAGTGCCGGCCGAGAACGTGCTGGGCACGCTCAACGGCGGCGTGCGCGTGCTGATGTCCGGGCTGGATTTCGAACGTGTGGTGCTGGCCGGTGGCCCGTTGGGCTTGATGGCCGCGGCGATGGACGTGGTGCTGCCGTACGTGCACGAGCGCAAGCAGTTCGGCGCGCCGATCGGCACCTTCCAGTTGATGCAGGCCAAGCTGGCCGACATGTACGTCGGGCTCAACGCCTGCCGCGCGTACGTCTATGCGGTGGCGCGCGCCTGCGATGCCGGGCTGACCACGCGCCAGGATGCGGCCGGCGCGATTCTCTACGCAGCCGAAAAAGCCACCTGGCTCACCGGCCAGGCGATCCAGGTGCTGGGCGGCAACGGCTACATCAACGACTACCCCACCGGGCGCCTGTGGCGCGATGCCAAGCTGTACGAAATCGGCGCGGGCACCTCGGAGATCCGACGCATGTTGATCGGCCGCGAGCTGTTCGAACGCACCGCCTGACGGAGCCACCATGAGCGTGATCACCAGCCAGCTGCAGGTCAGCGGCGAGAGCTTCCAACAAAACGCTGCTGCGATGCGCACCGTGGTGGAGGATCTGCGCCGCACGCTGGCGCAGACCGCGCTGGGCGGCAGTGAGGCTGCGCGTGCCAAGCACAGTGCACGTGGCAAGTTGCTGGTACGCGAGCGCATCGATGCCTTACTGGATCCGGGCAGCGCCTTGCTGGAGATCGCGCCGTTGGCCGCGCACGGCATGTACGACGATCAGGTGCCGTGCGCCGGTGTGGTGGCCGGCATCGGGCGCGTGTCCGGGGTGGAGTGCGTGATCGTGGCCAACGATGCCACCGTCAAGGGCGGCACCTATTACCCGATGACGGTGAAGAAGCATCTGCGCGCGCAGGAAATCGCGCAGCAGAACCGCTTGCCGTGCATCTACCTGGTCGATTCCGGCGGCGCGTTCCTACCGCTGCAGGATGAAGTGTTTCCCGACCGCGATCACTTCGGGCGCATCTTCTACAACCAGGCCAACCTGTCGGCCAACGGCATCCCGCAGATCGCCTGCGTGATGGGCTCGTGCACCGCCGGCGGCGCCTACGTGCCGGCGATGAGCGATGAAACGGTGATCGTGCGCGAGCAGGGCACGATCTTTCTCGGCGGTCCACCCCTGGTCAAGGCGGCCACCGGCGAAGAAGTCAGTGCCGAAGAACTCGGCGGTGCCGATGTGCACACGCGCATCTCCGGCGTGGCCGACCACTTTGCCGACAACGACCTGCAGGCCCTGGCGCGCGTGCGCGCCATCATCGCGCAGCTGAACTGGCGCAAGCCGGCTGCATCGTTGGCACTGCAGGCACCGCTGCCGCCGCGCTACATCGCCGACGAACTGTATGGCGTGATTCCTGCCGACACGCGCAAGCCCTTCGATGTGCGCGAGGTGATCGCCCGCATCGTCGACGACTCGCAGCTGGACGAATTCAAGCCGCGCTACGGCAGCACTTTGGTCACCGGCTTCGCGCATCTGCATGGCTATCCGGTGGGCATCATCGCCAACAACGGCATCCTGTTCTCCGAGTCAGCGCTCAAGGGCGCCCACTTCATCGAGCTGTGCACGCAACGCGGCATTCCGCTGGTGTTCCTGCAGAACATCACCGGCTTCATGGTCGGGCGCAAATACGAACATGGCGGCATCGCCAAGGACGGGGCCAAGCTGGTGATGGCGGTGGCCTGCGCCAAGGTGCCCAAGTTCACCGTGGTGATCGGCGGCTCATTCGGTGCCGGCAATTACGGCATGTGCGGTCGCGCCTACTCGCCGAACTTCCTGTGGATGTGGCCGAATGCGCGCATTGGCGTCATGGGCGGCGAGCAGGCCGCCAGCGTCTTGGCCACGGTGCGCCGCGACGGGATCGAAGCCAAGGGTGGCGCCTGGTCGGGCGAAGAGGAAGCTGCATTCAAGGCGCCGATCCGTGCGCAGTTCGAGCAGCAGGGGCATCCGTATTACGCAAGCGCACGCCTGTGGGACGACGGCATCATCGACCCGGCCGATACCCGTCGCGTGCTGGGGCTGGGACTGTCGGCCGCATTGAATGCACCGATCGAGACGACACGCTTTGGCGTGTTCCGGATGTGAGGTGATGATGTCCGTCTGCAGGTGCTGCTCTTGGCTGTCTTGCGGTGTACACACACCTGCACGCAAGGCGTTGCGTGTCGCCTGGAGCATTGCATGAGTGCGCACGCGTTGCCTGCGTCGAGCAGCGCATCGCGCGGGGGCGCAGCGGCGTCAGCTGTCATCGCACGGCGTGTGGCGCAATCCATGCAACCGTCTTTTCATCGCAGCGCCCGCCAGCATGGCGGCGTGCAGAGAACTTCGTCAT
The DNA here is from genome assembly GCF_056725185.1 of Xanthomonas sp. NCPPB 3218. Lineage (NCBI taxonomy): Bacteria > Pseudomonadati > Pseudomonadota > Gammaproteobacteria > Lysobacterales > Lysobacteraceae > Xanthomonas > Xanthomonas sp. NCPPB 3218. The sequence goes on along the minus strand of NZ_CM161516.1, from coordinate 353,788 downwards.
GACCCAGCGCGAACTCACCACCGCAGCAAGACCGCCCTATTTCGACAAGATCCTGATCGCCAATCGCGGCGAGATCGCGTGCCGGGTCATCGCCACCTGCCGCAAGCTCGGTATCGCGACCGTGGCGGTGTATTCGGATGCCGACCGCGACGCGCGGCATGTACGACTGGCCGATGAGGCGATCCATCTCGGCGCCGCACCGGCGCAGCAGAGTTATCTGCGTGGCGATGCGATCCTGGAGGCGGCACGCGCAAGCGGCGCGCAGGCGATCCATCCGGGCTATGGCTTCCTGTCGGAAAACGCGGCGTTTGCCGATGCCTGTGCGCAGGCTGGCATCGTGTTCATCGGCCCACCGGCGGCAGCCATCCGCGCGATGGGCGACAAGAGTGCGGCCAAGGCGCTGATGCAACGCGCCGGCGTGCCGCTGACGCCGGGCTACCATGGCGACGAACAGGCGCCGGCCTTCCTGCGCGCGCAGGCCGATGCGATCGGCTATCCGGTGCTGATCAAGGCCAGCGCAGGCGGTGGCGGCAAGGGCATGCGCCGGGTGGATACCAGCGCGGCCTTCGAAGAGGCCTTGGCCAGCTGCCAGCGCGAGGCGCAATCGGCTTTCGGCAATGCGCAGGTGCTGGTAGAAAAATACGTCGAGCGGCCGCGCCATATCGAGATCCAGGTGTTTGGTGATACCCGGGGCGAGGTGGTCTATCTGTTCGAACGCGATTGTTCGGTGCAGCGCCGGCATCAGAAAGTGCTGGAAGAAGCGCCTGCTCCCGGCATGAGCGAACAACGCCGCGCCGCCATGGGCAAGGCAGCCGTGGATGCCGCGCGCGCCGTGGGTTATGTCGGTGCCGGCACGGTGGAGTTCATCGCCGGCCCGGATGGCGATTTCTATTTCATGGAAATGAACACCCGGCTGCAGGTCGAGCACCCGGTGACCGAGTTGATCACCGGCACCGACCTGGTCGAGTGGCAATTGCATGTCGCCGCGGGCGAGCCGTTGCCGCTGCGTCAGCAGGACCTGCGCATCCATGGCCACGCGCTGGAAGCGCGCCTGTATGCCGAAGATGCCGACCGCGGCTTTCTGCCGTCGACCGGCACGCTGCGGCAGCTGCAGTTTCCCGCAGCCGGCGCGCATGTACGCATCGATGCCGGGGTGGAGCAGGGCGACAGCATCAGCCCCTACTACGACCCGATGATCGCCAAGCTGATCGTATGGGATGTGGATCGCCCTGCCGCCCTGGCACGCATGCGCGAGGCGCTGGCGCAATTCCATGCGGTGGGCGTGACCACCAACAGCGCGTTCCTTGCGCGCCTGATCGGCACGGCGTCGTTTGCGTCTGCCGATCTGGATACCGCGCTGATCGAACGCGAGCAGGCCGTGTTGTTTCCCCAGGCGGTCAGTCCGGCCAATGCCTGGTGGTGCCTGGCAGCGGCGTTGATTGCCGACGCGTTGCCGAAGGCCGCCGCCGATCCGGCCGACCCGTTTTCGCCATGGCAACACACCGATGGCTGGCGCATCGGTGCGCATGCCGCGCACGCCATGACGCTGGAGGCCGCAGGCGAGCGCCGCCAGTTCGGCGTGCGCCCGCTTGGCGATGGCTGGCAGGTCACGACTGCAGGCGATACCTACACGCTGCGCTACCACCTGCAGGGCGATGCACTGCGCGTGGAAATGGATGGCCGACAATGGCGCATGCAGGTCCTGCGCGACGGTGACACCCTGACATTGCGCGATGCCACGCAGCGGGCGAGCTTCCGCCACCATGACACGCTGGCCGAAGCCGATCAGCCCGCGCACGACACCGGTGGCCTGACCGCACCGATGCCGGGCCGCATCGTGTCGCTGGTCGCCCCGGTGGGGCAGTCGGTCACCCGCGGGCAGGCCCTGGTGGTGCTGGAAGCGATGAAGATGGAGCACACCTTGCACGCGCCCGGCGACGGCACGGTGGCGGCGTACCTGGTGGCCGAGGGCGAGCTGGTCGCCGAGGGTGTCGCGTTGGTGGAATTTGTGTCCGCGTCTGCGTAGCGGCGCCTGGTGGCGTGACCAACGGCACGTCCGCAGGGGCCGGCCCTCGCCCTAGCGTGGGGGAAAGCGGCCGGAGTGGCCGCGCCCCAGACCGGAGACGTCCATGCAACGCCTGCTTCTTGTTTCCAGCATGCTGCTCGCGCTGACCGCCTGCAGCGACAACGCCGCGCCCACCACCGACAAGGCTGCCACGCCAGCCACGGCCGCTGCGCAAGCCCCCGCAGCCCCCCCCGAACTGATCACCCGCGATGCGCTGTTCGGCAACCCGGAACGGGCGAACGTGAGTATCAGCCCGGATGGCAAGTACCTCAGCTGGGTCGCGCCGCTGGAGGGCGTGCTCAATGTCTGGGTCGCCCCGGTGGATGCACCGGATCAGGCGCGCGCGATCACCAAGGACACCGCACGCGGCATCCGCACTTATTTCTGGACCTATCAACCCAACACGCTGCTGTACCTGCGCGACAACGGCGGCGACGAAGACTTCCATCTGTTCTCGGTGAATCTGAGCGATGGCAGCAGCAAGGACCTCACCCCGTTCAAGAAGACCAACGCCGAGGTGTATCGCGTCAGCGCGCAGCACCCCGAGTCGATCATGGTCGGCATGAACGACCGCGATCCCAAATGGCATGACCTGTATCGGGTGGACCTGGCCTCGGGCAAGCGCAGCCTGGTGCAGCAGAACACCGACAGCCTGGATTCCTATCTGCTCGACGGCAACTACCAGCTGCGCTACGCCACGCGCGCCACCGACGATGCCGGCAGAGAGCTGCTGGTACCGGATGGCAAGCGCTGGAAGAGCGTGGACCACATCCCGTTCGAGGACGTCAGCAACACCTCGCCCGACGGACTGACCGACGACGGCAAGACGCTGTACATGCACGATTCGCGCAATCGCGACACCGCGGCACTGTATGCCATCGACACCGCCAGCAATGCGCGCACGCTGCTGTTCGAAAACCCGCGCACCGATGTCGGCGCCACCTTGAACGACCCCAGGACCGGCGTGGTGCAGGCCGTGTCCACCGACTATCTGCGCGAGGAATGGAAGGCGCTGGACACCGGCATTGCCGCCGACCTGCAAAAGCTCAAGTCGCTCGGCAGCGGCGATGCCAGCGTTGCCGCACGCACGCTCGACGATCGCATCTGGATCGTGGGGTATTCGGCGGCAGAGACACCGCTGAGCTACTACCGCTACGACCGTGCAGATGGCGGCAAGCTGACCAAACTGTTCTCCGCCCGCCCCGCGCTCGACGGCAAACCGCTGGTCCCGATGTGGCCGCAGGAACTGACCGCGCGCGACGGCCTCAAGCTGGTCAGCTATCTCACCCTGCCCTCTGAGGCTGACGCCAATCACGATGGCAAGGCCGACAAGCCGGTGCCGCTGGTGCTGTTCGTGCATGGTGGCCCGTGGGCGCGCGACAGCTACGGCTACGGGCCGTATGAGCAGTGGCTGGCCAATCGCGGCTATGCGGTGCTGGCGGTGAACTTCCGTGGCTCCACCGGCTTCGGCAAGGCCTTCACCAATGCCGGCAACGGCGAGTGGGCCGGCAAGATGCACGACGACCTGCTCGACGCCGTGCAGTGGGCGGTCAAGCAAGGCGTGACCAGGCCCGAGGACGTGGCGATCATGGGCGGCAGCTACGGCGGCTACGCCACGCTGGTCGGGCTGACCTTCACCCCGGACGCGTTCAAGTGCGGCGTGGACATCGTCGGTCCGGCCAACCTCAATACCTTGCTCGGCACCGTGCCGCCGTACTGGGCCAGCTTCTACAAGCAGCTGACCAAACGCATGGGCGACCCGGCCACCGAGGCCGGCAAGCAGTGGCTGACCGAGCGCTCCCCGCTCAGCCATGTCGACAAGATCAGCAAGCCGCTGCTGATCGGCCAGGGTGCCAACGACCCGCGCGTCAAGCAGGCCGAGAGCGACCAGATCGTCAACGCGATGAAGGCCAAGAACATTCCGGTCACCTACGTGCTGTTCCCCGACGAAGGCCACGGCTTCCGCCGCCCGGAAAACAGCAAGGCCTTCAACGCGGTGACCGAAGGGTTCCTGGGCCAGTGCCTGGGCGGCCGCGTGCAACCGATCGGCGACGACCTGACCGGCTCCAGCATCACCGTGCCGGAAGGCGCCGATAAGGTGAACGGTCTGAGCGATGCATTGAAGACGCATACGCAGGCGATTCGGCGGTAACGCCATTGCGAAGTGCTTGCTTTGGATCGACGTCAGCGCTCGCCTGCAACGACGAGCGCTGACGGTTGTAGCGAGGTTCTCCAACTAGCCGGCATGCCTGACTTCCCTCGCCAAGCGGTCCAGATCGAAAGATGTGTGATGGTCTCTCGCTAATGGGGTCCGATGTCCTTGGCCGCCTCTGGATCACGACCAGCCGGCCACACTGCCCCGCCGGGATCCAGCTCGGTATTGTTCATTTCCTCGCCACGCCAACCGAATCCGCAGATGGCCAGTGGGCCGTCCTGCAGGCCGTCCAGGCCAAGCGCCTGTTCAATGTCCACCTCGTTGATCGCCGAGGTGACAAACGCTCCCAGCCCCAGGTCGGTTGCGCTCAGATAAAGCGTCTGCGCGATATGGCCGACATCCAGAATCATCGCGCGGTAGGCCTTGGCGTGGTTTCGATACTTCCAGAAGCTGCGTAAAAACCGCGGTACCAGGATCACCAGCACCGGCGCATCGGCAAACCAGTGCTGCCCGGACACGGCGCGACGCGCGAAGTCCACCAGCGGTTGCGGCGGCGACTGCAATGGCTGCAAAGCATGATCGATAGGGCGATAGTGATAGAGACCGCTCGTCATTCCCTCGACACGCTGGACCAGCAAGTAGGTTTCGGTGGGATGGAGACTACCCCCCGACGGTACCGGCTTCTTCAAGAATGCGGTGTCGTGCCCCACTTCGATGCGCGCGCTTGCCATGACGCTGCGCTCAAGCATCTGGCCGAGCAAGATGGATGACAGTGGACGCTGCGTATCGAAATTGCGACAGGTGACGCGACGCGACAGTAGCTCATCGAATGTGCCCGGGGTTGACCGCGGCAAGGCAATGCGCGCTTCGACGCCACCCTCGCCTCGGTCTACGATTTCTGCCGGGGGGGCGCCCAGTCGGCCGACCATGCCTTCTGCAGTTGTCAGGCCATGCGCTTCCATGGTGGCCACGCTGTCTTCGCCACTCCAGCGCGCGGATCGATGCCACAACGCAGCCAATGGCCACCAGCGCTGCTGCTGCACGCACTCGTCGTTGCGGCGGTGCTGAACATGTTGTGGTTGATCGCTGATCACAAGACCTTGCTCGATCAAACGCTCCGCCCAGATTGGCAACGGATGCACCTGATCGATGGACTGCCAGCGCGAGGAACTCAACTCGCCCAGCCATTCGCGCTCTTCCTCTGAAACCTCCACCTCCGCATCAAGATGAGGCGCGAGCGCCAGCCATCGTGTGCGGCGACGCAGGCCATCGCCCCCGGCGAGCAATCGTGCAAGATCAAACACCGAATCGTCGCGCAGTTCAAAAAACAACGTGGTACAGCGACGAATTTGCATAGGAACATCTCAAGGATGCATGAGCACGGTCGATATTGTGTCAGGTCCCACGTCATACGACAGCACACTCCCTCACTCTCCAGGTAAGCCACACCATGACCGACGCAGCCAATGACACTCATCTTCCGTTTGATGCATCCACAGCCGACAAGCTGCTGGAGCTACTGGCAACCGACGACGACTTCCGCGACTGTTTTCAATGCAATCCGGCGCAGGCGCTTGCCCAGATCGGTGCACCTGGCGTGAGTGCGGACAACGCCGTCCCCGGCGTAGGAGAGGCTTATTACTGCATGAACACCAATCAGCTCGCATCCAAGCAGGACATTGCAGCGGCTCGCGCCGAGCTGCAGAGCTACCTGATCGAAAAGGCCAATCACACCGTGATCTTCGCCTTCGAATCGGACAGCATGCGTTCGACCCTGTTACGCAAGTAAGCAGGCAGACTCGGTAAAGGCCAGGCGCGCGCAAATGCCTGGGCCTGTTCGCGCGCCTCCTGGCTACGGCCGAGTGCGTGCAGCGATTCGGCCATCCAGAGCTGGGCCAGACGCGCATCGGCAACATTGAGCGGCTGCAGCGTTTGCGACGCATTTGCTTCGATGTAAGCACGCCCGCGATGGAGAAGCAGCCAACGTGCCTGTTGCAACGCTTCAGCGTGCCGACCGCTGTCGTGCAACAGCGTGTACAGCGTCACGCGTGTCTGGAAAAGATCATCGTCATTGACCGGCAGGCGCGCGATGGCTGCTGCACGGTCGCCCGACAGTGCCAGCTGTTGGGCTTCGACAATGGCGCGCAGGTCGGCAAGCACCGGTGTTTCATGCACAAGCGCCGGCTTGATCGCTGCAAGTGCGCGGGCGGTGAGGCTGTCATCGCCGCTCCGCTGCGCCTGGCTTGCGAGGATCAGCACCATCGCGGCATTGTCCTGCAGGTTTACCGTTGCCGATCCATCGTCAATGACAGCAGACACCAGCCAATCGAACGTCGGCTTGAGCGCTGCCGCCGTCGCCAGGGATGGATCGGCCAACGCATCGCTCGTCACCGCAATGACCGAGAACTGGCGATGGTTGAAATCGTCGCCTTGCTTGCTGCGCGCCAGACCTTGTGCGATCGCTGCGCGCGCAGCGGTCCAGTCGGCCTGATCGATTGCGATGCTGGTGCGATCGATCAATGGCACCACATCGTCGTTGGCGTAGCCTTTCTCGACGATCCTGTCGAGCGTTTGCTTCGCTTCGACATGGCGGTTCAACACCGCCAGCGCGTTCGCCTGGCGCCGAAGCGGGCCGGCACGATCGGCATCACCAGGAATGGAAAAACGCTGCAGCGCCGCTTCGGCCTTTCCCTGTGCCAGCAGAATGCGTCCAACCCGATCAGTCGCGATCGCGCGCAGCGGATCCTGCGGAACATCGGCCGCCTGCGCGTATGGCAACGCGTCGGCAAAACGATTGGCAACGAACAGGTGCCACGATGCGTTCGCGGTGCCGGCAAAATTGTCCGGGTAGAGCGAGGCCAGCGTTCTCCATAGCGTCAATGCCTTGTCGGGTGCTAGCAACTCGGCTGCCCATGCATCCATGTACAACTGGTCACGCTCAGGCAAACGCTGACGGAAACGAATTGCCTTCTCCAGGTACGGAAGCGCCCCACGGCGATCGGAGACCGCCACCTTGATGCGTGCCGCCCCCAGATACGCGAGCGCAAATTCCGGATCGATGGCCACCGCGCGCTCGAACAGTTCCAACCCTTCTTTCCATTGGCCTTTCGCCGTCGCGTCGACCCCCAGGGCATAAGCCCGCAGCGCATCCAGGCTTGACGTGGTCACGGCGGGTAACGGCACGGAATTCTTGTCGATCGAGGCCACCACCTCACCCAGGCCCTGCCTGAGCTTGCGGGTCACCTGATCCACCGAGGACAGTGCCGATGGCAAGCCATCGCCTTGCACAAACTCCGAGTAGACCGTGGTCTGGGTCCGCGGATCCACCAACTCAACGCTGAAACGAAGCTTGCCGCCAATCTCCGCGACAGTCGGCAGCAGCACAGCGCTTGCACCATCGCGCAGCGCCACTTCCGAGGCGATGGCGCGATCGACGATCACGCGATCCGGATCGCGCTTCATCCGCGCCATGGTGTCGCGCACTTTCATCTCACTCAGGACATTGACGTAGCGCGACTGCTCCAGGCTGATGCGCAGCGCCTGGTCGAGCGAACTGTCGAGCAACGTATTGCCGGTGAGATTACGTAGATCTCCGACCACCACCCACCCACGTTCGGAGAACGCAATGGCTGGCTCGGAACGGGTGAAAAACCACGCCGACACGCACACGGCGACGACCAAGGCAGTTTCCGCCAACAGTGCCGCCGGCCGTCGCCACAGCGGAACATCGCGCCAGGCCTTTGCCGAATTCTTCGGCGTGCGCAGCGGCGTCAGGCCGACTTCGCCGACCTCATAGATCTCCATCGGCGTGGGCACGCCCTTGAAGCGCCAGCGGCCGTGGGATTTCCACAGGATGCGTTCGCCGCGGTCGCCCAGTTCGCGTGCGGCGCGGTGGGTCAACGACTCGGCCACTGCCGACAACAGGATCTGCCCGGGCCGCGCCATCGACATCAGGCGCGCGGCGGTGGGCTTGGCCAGGCCTTCGACTTCCAGCGGTTTGGCACCGATGCTGACCGCTTCGTCGCTATTGCGCCAGGTCAGCACTTCGCCGACGTGCAGGCCCTGCCGCGCGCATAGCGTCAGCGCGCGCGCATCGCCCATCGCCTTGAGGCCACGGGCGTAATCCAGCGCAAAGCCCAGGCCGTCGATGGGGCGATCGAACAACAGCAGCAATCCGTCCGAGCGGTCGATCAGCCGGCCACGCCATTGCTGCTGCAGTTTGACCACCAGCCGGTCGTGCTCGCGAAACAGCGCGGCGGCGGCGTTGTCACCGATACGCTCGACCAGCGCGGTCGAGTCGCACAGGTCGGTCAGCAGCAAGGTGCGCAAGCGCGGCGCCTGGATCGCTTCCGACGACGCATCCTTGCGTGCGTGGGTGCGGGCGCTCATTGCTCAGCGATTGTCCGATGTGGCTGCGTTGCCGGGTGGCTGCGTGCTGCCCGACCCCAGCGCTTCATGCATGCACAACACATTGCCGCCTTGCCGCTTTGCTTCGTACAGCGCGCTGTCGGCCAGCGTGTACCAATCGTTCCATGCCGCGTCGGCATCGATCATGCACAGGCCCAGGCTCACCGAGCAGCCCTGTTCGCTCTGGCCGTTCCACAGCCGCGCTTCCACTGCGCGCACGATGCATTCGCCGATGTGGTGCAGCAGCTCCCGGGTGCCCTGCGCGACCAGCACGCAGAATTCGTCGCCGCCGAGCCGGCAGGCCAGGTCACCGTCGGCGATCACCGAACGCAGCGCGTGGGCGACGTTCTGCAGCACGCGGTCGCCAGCGAGATGGCCGAATTCGTCGTTGATGCGCTTGAAGCGGTCGCAATCGATCAGGATCAGGCCCACCCCGGGCACGCGACCGGCGCGCCGGCATTCCTGCAGATGCAGGGCGAGCCCGCGGCGGTTGTGCAGGCCGGTGAGTTCGTCGGTGCGGCTGAGTTCCTCGGTGTGGTTGAGCTGGTGCGAGGTGACGTAGAGGTTGTCCAGCGCCGCTTCCAGATCGTGGTTGCGCCGGCGCAGCTGGCGGATCAGCAGCTGCTCGTTGTTGACCACCCGCACGATGGAGCGGCGCAGGAAATGCGCCACCATCGACGGGTCGTGATCGACCAGGCGCTGGAAGTCCTCGTGCGCCAGTTCGATCAAACGGGTGTCGGTGGATGCGCTGGCGCCGGCACTGCGCGCATGGTCGCCGATCAACAGGCCAAGTTCGCCGAAGAATTCGCCCGGACCCAGGTGCTTGAGCATCAGGTCTTCGCCGAAATCCAGATCGATCTGGCCACTGACCACAATGAACATCTGCGTGCCCACTGCACCGCGCTCGAACAGCGCCTGGCCGGCGGCCAATTCGCGGGCGCGGCCAAAGCGGGCGAAAAACCCCAGCTCTTCGGCAGTCATGAGCGCATGCAGCCCGTCCGACAGCGTCTTTGCAACGCTCCCCGTCGGCTCCACTGCGCCGGCAGTGTTATGGCACGTCATCCCAAAATCCCTTAGACCGACCTGCAGCGCCGGCCTGCCTCAGCATCGTACAGGAGCGTTTTGTTCAGCACCAGGTCACACTCCCTCTCATTGAGCTTGAGACGAAATGACGGGTATTGGCAAAAAAAATCGGGCTCGGTTTCCCGAGCCCCTCTCCCCTGCTCCCGGCAGAGCCCGCCATCCTCTCCGACAGGCCACCACCACCCCCAGCGGTGCTAGCGCGGGCTTGGCGGTGGGCGAAGCCCGCTGCTCCGTTTCACCCGTCGGCCGGCCGGCACGCGGTCGCGGCGCCTGCGCGCTGGGTTATGCGGCCTTTTCGCCGTGAAACTGCTCTTCCTCGGTCGAGCCACGCAGCGCGGTGGTGGACGACTGGCCCTGCTGGATCGCCTGCGTCACCGCGTCGAAATAGCCGGTGCCCACCTCGCGCTGATGCTTGACTGCGGTAAAGCCCATCTCGGCCGCCGCGAACTCGGCCTGCTGCAACTCGACGAAGGCGCTCATCTGGCGGCGTGCGTAGCCGTGCGCCAGGTTGAACATGCCGTAGTTCAGGGCATGGAAGCCGGCCAGGGTGATGAACTGGAATTTATAGCCGTAGCTCGCCAACTCGGTCTGGAATTTGGCGATGGTGGCGTCATCCAGGTTCTTCTTCCAGTTGAAGCTCGGCGAGCAGTTGTAGGCCAGCAATTTGCCGGGGAATCTGGCATGGATGGCTTGCGCAAAGGCGCGCGCAAATTCCAGATCCGGCTTGCCGGTCTCGCACCAGATCAGATCGGCGTACGGCGCGTAGGCCAGCCCGCGGCTGATCGCCTGATCCAGCCCGTTGCGGGTCTTGAAGAAGCCTTCGACGGTGCGCTGCCCGGTGGTGAACGGCTGGTCGTTTGCATCCACGTCGCTGGTGATCAGATCGGCCGCCTCGGCATCGGTGCGCGCGATCAGCAGCGTGGGCACGCCCAGCACATCGGCCGCCAGACGCGCGGCATTCAACTTTTCGATTGCCTCGCGCGTGGGTACCAACACCTTGCCGCCCATGTGGCCGCACTTCTTCACCGACGCCAGCTGATCCTCGAAGTGCACCCCGGCCGCGCCGGCTTCGATCATCGCCTTCATCAACTCGAAGGCGTTGAGCACGCCGCCAAAGCCGGCTTCGGCATCGGCCACGATCGGCTGCAGGAAGTCGATCTCGTCATTGCCTTCGGCGTGATGCAGTTGATCGGCGCGCAACAAGGTGTTGTTGATGCGCTTGACCACCGCCGGCACCGAGTCGGCCGGATACAGCGACTGGTCCGGATACATCTGCCCGGCCAGGTTCGCATCGGCGGCGACCTGCCAGCCGGACAGGTAGATCGCCTTCAAGCCGGCCTTGACCTGCTGCATCGCCTGGTTGCCGGTCAACGCGCCCAGCGCATTGACGAACGGCGTGGCGTGCAACGCATTCCACAACTTGTCCGCGCCCAGCCGCGCCAGCGAATGCTCGACATGCACGGTGCCGCGCAAGCGCACCACGTCGGCGGCGGTGTAGTTGCGGGTGATGCCGGCCCAGCGCGGGTTGCTGGCCCAGTCTTGCTGGATCTGTTCGGCGGTCTGCAGTGTGCTGCTCATGGTGCGTTCTCCTGGCAGGGATACGACGGATGCAACGAGGAAGGAAGGGGCGCATTGATACGCCCCGGGCATGGCAAGGCCGTCGTTGCGCGCGTGGGCGCAACCGGCGGTGTGGTGCATGACGTGGATGGATTGCAGCGGCAGCGCGCGTGCGCCGGCGTGTCGCTGCAGCGTTGGCTCAATCGATCAGGCGATACGCCGGCACGGTGAGGAAGTCGGCCAGCGCATCGGCACGGCTGAGTGTGTCCAGCAGTGCAATGGCGTCGTCGATGCGTGCGGCGCCGGGCAGTGCATCGGTCGCGCCCAGGCGTGCCGGCAACGCACGCAACGTGGCCTGCAACAGGGGCTGATCGATCGCAGTGCCGTCGTCCAGGTGCTGGCCGTGATGCAACCACTGCCACAGCTGCGCGCGGCTGATTTCGGCAGTGGCGGCGTCTTCCATCAGGTTGTGGATGGGCACGCATCCGTTGCCGTCCAGCCAGGCCGCCAGATAACGCACGCAGACTTCGACATTGCCTTCGAACCCGGCGCGGGTGACGGTGCCTGGCGAAGGCGCGATCAGCATGTCGCGCGTCACCTGCACGTCGTTGCGCAAGACATGCTGCTGATGCGCGGTGGGCATGTGCTCGTCGAAGATCTTCATCGCTACCGGAATCAACGCCGGATGCGCCACCCAGGTGCCATCGTGGCCGGCGCTGACTTCGCGCAGCTTGTCGGCACGCACGCGCGCCATCGCCTGCTCGTTGGCGGCCTCGTCGTGATTGATCGGAATCTGCGCCGCCATGCCGCCCATCGCATGGGCGCCGCGGCGATGGCAGGTCTTGATCAACAGTTCCGAATACGCCTTGAGGAAGGGCTGGGTCATGGTGACCTGGCCACGTTCGGGCAACACGCGGTCGCGATGCGCGCGGAAGGTTTTCAGATACGAAAAGATGTAATCCCAACGGCCGCAATTGAGCCCGACGATGCGCTCGCGCAGCGCGTGCAGGATCTCGTCCATCTCGAATACCGCCGGCAGCGTTTCGATCAGCACGGTCACCTTGATCTGCCCGTGCGGCAGGCCAAGCATCGCTTCGATATGCGCCAGCGCGGTCTCCCACAGCGCGGCTTCTTCCATGCTCTGCAACTTGGGCAGGTACAGATACGGGCCACGGTCCTTGGCCAGTAGCGCGCGACCGTTATGGAAGGCGAACACCGCCGCATCGAACAGGCCGCCAGCCAGCGGCTGCCCATCGATGAGCACGTGCTTCTCATCCAGATGCCAGCCGCGCGGGCGCACGATCAACACGGCGCGCTCGGCTTCCGGGCGCAACGCGTAATGCTTGCCGTTGGGCGCATCGAAGCTGAGATCGCCGCGCACCGCAGCGGCCAGCGTGCGCTGGCCGGCCAGCAGGTTGCGCCAGGTCGGCGCGGTGGAATCCTCGAAGTCGGCCATGAACACCTTGGCGCCGGAGTTCAGCGCGTTGATGACCATCTTCGGATCGGTGGGGCCGGTGATCTCCACCCGGCGGTCCTGCAGCGCCGACGGCAGTGCGGCGACGCGCCAGTCGCCATCGCGGATGGCGCGGGTATCGGGGCGGAAATCCGGCAGCTGGCCGGCATCGAACTCGGCCTGGCGGGCGCGCCGGCGGGCCAGGCGCTGCTGGCGGCCGGGTTCGATCGCGCGGTGCAACGACACCAGCAAGGCCAGCGCGGCGGCCGGCAGCAGTTCTGCCTGGCCTGCGATCTGCGTGGTCAGCGACAGCCCGGGCGTTGCGCGTTCGGTGGGACGTGGGGCAAAAGCGGTGGCAGACATGTTGGGGAGTCCTTGTGCATCCGGACCTGTACCGTGCGCCGACGGAAAATATTTGACAAAGCAGTTTTATCAATGCTGTAAATAAGCCTGACTTATATTGGGTTTCAGAACACACCCAGATGTCGCCAACCCCGCGATTTTCCTACAAATCCGACCGGCTCAAGCCCCTGCGTGCGTTCTGCCAGACGGTGCGTCTGGGGTCTGTCTCACGGGCGGCTGAGGCGCTGTACGTGAGCCAGCCGGCGGTGACGCTACAACTGCAGGCGCTGGAACGCGACCTGGGCGTAGCCCTGTTCGAGCGCTCGGGGCGCCGCATGGCACCCAGCCGCGAGGGCCAGCTGCTCTACGACATGGCGCTGCCGCTGGTGGAGAGCCTGGATGGGCTGGAGGCGAGCTTTCGCGAGAAGGTGCGCGGGCTGGATGCGGGCGAGCTCAATATCGCCGCCAACAGCTCCACCATCCTGTACCTGCTGCCGCGCATCGTGGCGAACTTCCGCGCGCGCCACCCGGACGTGCGGCTGACCCTGCACAACGCCATCAGCGCCGACGGCACCGACCTGCTGCGCGAGGACGCGGTGGACCTGGCGATCGGCTCGATGCTGGACGTGCCGGCCGACCTCAACTACGCGCCGGTGTATCGCTTCGAACAGCTGCTGATCACACCGCCCGACCACCCCTTGGCCAGCAAGTCCACGGTCACGCTGCAGGATCTGTCGCCGTATCCGCTGATCCTGCCACCGCGCCGGCAGGTGACCTATCGGTTGGTCGATCTGATCTTCCAGCAGGCACGCGTGCCCTACACCGTGGCGTTGGAGGTGGGCGGCTGGGAAGTGATCAAGCAATACGTGGCGATGGACATGGGCATCTCCATCGTCACCGCGATCTGCGTCACCGATGCAGACCGCGACAAACTCGCCACCCGCTCGCTGAAGGACTACTTCCCCACCCGCAGTTACGGCGTGGTGGTGCGCAAGGGCAAGTATCTGTCGCCGCAGGCGCGCGCCTTTATCGAGCTGATCCAGCCGGACCTGTTTACCCCGCGCGGGTATGACGAGAGTGGCGATTCGGAGCGGTGAGTCTGCTGCCGGCTGTGCGCGCGTGAGTTCGCATCGCGCCTGAGCTTGCTCGCCAGGCACCGCGCATGAGGCCGCCACGCGCTCTCCATCTGCGATCCCGTGCGCGACATGCGGGTTGCCGTTGACGGCGTCGTTCGATCAAGCCGTGCAAGCGCACACAAGCAGCACCGACGACGGTTCCCGCCTGCAGCGCGAACCACGCCGCATTGCCGCAGCATGTCGGCTCGATGCAACCGCACGGCGGTTGTCGTCATAGACTAGGCCGATGCTGTGGGGACAGCATGTCACCGCTGATCAGTCCGGGGAAACAACTGACCAGATGCGCAGCCGTCCCGCACTGCAGGGGCGAGCCGACTCAACCAGCCAAGGCTGACGCAATGAATCCGACCATGCTGTTGCTGGTGCAGTTGGCGCTGATCCTGGGCGCGGCGCGTGCATGCGGTGCGCTGCTGCAACGCTTCGGGCAGCCGCCGGTGATCGGCGAAATGGCCGCCGGCCTGCTGCTGGGGCCGATCGCATTCGGCGCGTGGCTGCCGGAGTTGCATGGCGTGTTGTTCGCCTCCAGCAGCTTGCCGCCACTGTCGGGCTTGGCCAACATTGGCGTGGTGCTTTTCATGTTCATCGTCGGCGTGGAGTTGCGTGCGCCGGAAGGCACCACTGCGCAGGTGCGCGCGTCAGTACTGGTGGGGCTGTCCGGTATCGTACTGCCGTTGCTGCTGGGGCTGGCTGCCGCACCATGGTTATTTGCGCGCTTTGCTCCGCAGGGCATCGGCTTCTGGCCCTTCGCCTTGTTCATTGCCGCAGCGATGTCGGTGACTGCGTTTCCGGTGCTGGCGCGCATCCTCAAGGACCGCAACATGACCCGCACCCCGGCCGGCCGCCTGGCCCTGGGCGCGGCGGTGATCGACGATGCCACGGTGTGGATGTTCCTGGCGATCGTGCTCACCCTGACCGGCGGCAACAGCCATGGCGGCATTGCGTTCACTGCGGCCGGTGCGGTGGTGCTGATTGCGGTGGTGTTCGGCGTGTTGAAGCCGATGTATGCGCGAGTGCTAAAGCCGCGCGCAAGCGATGGAGGCTATGCGCCGACGGCGCTGGTGTGGGTGCTGATCGGTATGCTGGCCTGCGCCGCAGCGGCCGAATGGATCGGCCTGCATGCGATCTTCGGCGCATTCCTGTTCGGCATCTGCGTACCGCGCGATGACCGCCTGCTGGAACACCTGGCCGGGCGCATCGAACCCCTGGCGATCACCCTGCTGATGCCGGTGCTGTTTGCGGTCGCCGGCCAGGCCACCAGCCCCGGCGTGTTCGTCGGCGCAGGTGTGGCCGGCTTTGCGCTGGTGGTCGGCGTGGCGGTCACCGGCAAGCTGCTCGGTTGCACCCTGGGCGCGCGCCTGAGCGGCCACGATTGGCGCGATAGCCTGAGCGTGGGTTCGCTGATGAACGCACGCGGCCTGATGGAACTGGTGGTGATCAAGATCGGCCTGGACAGCGGGGTGATCGGGCCGGACCTGTTCACCCTGCTGTTTGGCATGACCTTGGTGACCACGGTGATGGCCTCGCCGACGGTGGCCTGGTTGCAACGCGGCCGGCACACCGTCACCGCCAACGGGCTGGGCGCGGGCAACCGGCCGCATTGACGAGGCAGCGCCAGGCTGCCGGATGCGGCCAAGATGGTTGCGTCGGCTCGGGCCTGCGATGTCGACCGAATGCGGTCGACGCCATGCACTCTCATCGCCGCGGCCACCGAGCCGCACGGCATCCACCTCTTCGCACAACACACTGATGTCCGAACTCTCCGAGTCCTGTTATGCCGAAAGCCCGGCACCGCCGGCGTTACACACGCAGCTGCAGTGCAGTTGGCGGTTTCGCCAGGGCACGGCCGCAACGGACCCCGTGCTGGTCTTGCCCGATGGCAGCGTCGATCTGATCTGGGATGGCACGCTGCTGTTGGTTGCCGGGCCCGATCGCACCGCCGCCATGGCAGCGTTGGCACCGGGCAGTG
Source organism: Xanthomonas sp. NCPPB 3218 (assembly GCF_056725185.1). Classification (NCBI taxonomy): domain Bacteria; kingdom Pseudomonadati; phylum Pseudomonadota; class Gammaproteobacteria; order Lysobacterales; family Lysobacteraceae; genus Xanthomonas; species Xanthomonas sp. NCPPB 3218. Next base: position 337,624 of record NZ_CM161516.1, on the reverse strand, counting down.
CGCTGAGCGGGGTGCGCCTGGCAGCGGGTGCGGCAGCCGGCCTGTTGAAGCTCCCGCTGCATGCCATTGCCGACCAACGCGTTGCACTGGAATCGCTGTGGGGCGTGCAAGGGCGCACCTGGCAACACCGCCTGGAAGACGGCGCCGACCCGCTACACACCTTGCAGGCGCTGTGCCGACAGCACGGCACATCGCAAGACCGCCAGATGGCGTGGCTGTTCGATCGATTGCGTGCCGGCACCCCCGCCCGGCTGAGCGAATTGACCCAGGCGCTTGGCCTCAGCGAGCGCTCGTTGCGCCGCCGCTGCCAGGATGCGTTCGGCTATGGCAGCAAGACGCTGGAGCGGGTGCTGCGTCTGCAGCGCTTTTTGCGTATCGCCGGCCAGCACCGCAGTCTTACCGACGCCGCGCTGGATGCCGGTTACGGCGATGCGCCGCACCTGGTGCGCGATGCGCGCCAGCTCACCGGCCTGAGCCCGCGCGTGTTGGTACGGCGCCACGCACGCTGAGTTGGCCGTTTTCGCCAAGCCAGTCATACGCGCCGACTGCATGCTGTACCTCCACTCGCGGAGGACACCACGCCATGATCGACAACACGCCGCAGCACCGCATCGACTACCTCGAGTTCGCCGTCGACTCGATCGCCGTCGCCAAGGCTTTTTACGGGCAGGCCTTCGACTGGACGTTTCAGGATTACGGCCCGGATTACTGCGAATTCCGCGACGGCCGGCTGAGCGGTGGCTTCTTCCACGGCCTCGCCCAGCCCGGTGGTGCGCTGGTGGTCCTGGCCTCCGACGACCTCGCCTACAGCCAGGCCCGTATCGAAGCGGCGGGCGGGCACATCACCAGGCCGGTCTTTGCGTTTCCCGGCGGGCGACGTTTTCATTTCACCGATCCGCATGGCTATGCGCTGGCGGTGTGGTCGAAGGACTGAGCGCGCAACATGCGCAGGCTGTAGCGGCATGGGTTGCATAGACAACGCGGCGCAAGACGCAGTCCTTGCCCTGCAGCGCTGCGGTCGACCTGCAATGCGAGGAAGATCCGGCCTGCGATGCGGGGCGGCGCTGCGCTGGCACGCGCATCGCAGACGATCACTCGCGCCCGTACAAACCCAGGAACATCGCCACCGTCGATTCGGCCACCTGGGCGCGTTGCTGCGGCGACAGCGGCGGCTGGCCCATGGCGATCTGCGGCCAGAACGCAAAGCCCTTGATCAACGCCTGCAGTTGCTGCGCGCCGACCTCCGGCTCCACGCCCGCCAGCCGGCCGTCGGCCAGTGCGGCGCGCACCCAGGTGGTGGTGCCTTCTTCCTTGCTGCCCAATTGCGCGATCAGCGCACGCGCGCGCTCGGGCGAATGGATGCCTTCGGCAATGGCGACACGCGACAGGTCGATAAACGCCGGGTCGTCGAGCAGGTGCAGTTTCTGCTGCAGCAGCTGGATCAGCTGCGCGCGCAGCGGCTGGTCGGACCGGTAGACAAGATTCACCGCATCGGCGCTGCGTTGCCACAGCCCGCGCAGGATCTCGCCGAACAGCGCGTCCTTGCTGGGGAAATGGTTGTAGACGGTGCGCTTGGACACGCCCGCGGTGGCCGCCACACGGTCCATGCTGGTGGCCTCGAAGCCATGCTGACGGAACTCGACAATGGCCGCCTCGACGATGGCGTGGCGCTTGCGGTCGGTCAGCCGCTGCGGCGCGGGCCGGGGGGAAGATGCGCTCGACATCGGATCATTTTACACCCGGCAGTTTACTTTCAGCGGAATGAAACTACACTGCTCGGTGTAATTTCCTCCTGCTGTCGTTCCTTGCTCCTGATCGGACTCCCCATGGCTTCCTCTCGCCCCTCCCCGTATGCCGATTCGCCGCAGTTTCGCGGCGGCCGGTTCCGCAATGCGTTGCCGCTGCCGACCACCGCGCTCAGCCTGCGCAAGCAGATCGGCCTGATCTGGACCGTCCTCTTCGACAAACCCAGCACCACGGTGCCGTCCGCGCCACTGCCGGTACAGCCGCTGACACGCGCGCAACTGCTTGCCGCGCCCGATCGCAGCCTGTATCGCTTGGGCCATTCCACCGTGCTGATGAAGCTGGGCGGTGGCCTGTGGCTGACCGACCCGGTGTTCTCCAGGCGCGCCTCGCCGGTGCCGTTCGCCGGGCCCAAGCGCTTCCATGCGCCCCCGATCGCGCTGGACGAGCTGCCGCCGCTGGCCGGGGTGATCCTGTCGCACAACCATTACGACCACCTCGACCGCGCCAGCATCCGTGCCCTGGCCGACCGCGTCGGCGTGTTCGTCGCGCCCCTGGGCGTGGGCGATCTGCTGGTGCGCTGGGGCGTGGACCCGGCCAAGGTGCGCCAGCTGGACTGGTGGGACACGATCAACATCGATGGCCTGCAACTCACCGCCACCCCGTCGCAGCATTTTTCCGGGCGCGGCCTGTTCGACAGTGGGCGTTCGCTGTGGTGCTCCTGGGCGATCCAGGAGCGCGAGCTGCGCGTGTTCTTCAGCGGCGACGGCGGCTATGGCCCGCACTTCAAGACCATCGGCCAACAGCTCGGTCCGTTCGACATGGCGCTGATCGAAAACGGCGCCTACGACCAGCAGTGGCCGCATGTGCACATGCAGCCGGAGCAGAGCCTGCAGGCCTACCTGGACGTCGGCGGGCAGACCCTGCTGCCGATCCACAACGGCACCTTCGACCTGGCCATGCACGCGTGGCAGGAACCGCTGGACCGGATCGTGGCCTTGGCCGACAGCGCCGGCGTTGCACTGGCGACGCCGCGCATGGGCGAGCGAGTGGATCTGAATGCGCCCGGCAATCGCCTGCGTTGGTGGCGACAGGATGCTGCGACTCAGGCATCGGATGGCCTGGTGGCGCCGCGCTAGCCAGTGCGGTGCACCATCCACAAACAAAAACGGGATGGCGCGTGGCCATCCCGTTTCGATTGCTGTTGCAGCTACTGCACACGCATGCGCCAGCGACGCAGGCGCATCACCCAGTCGCTCACTCCGTCAGACCGCGATTTTCCAGCAGCGCGTTGACGCTGGGATCCTTGCCGCGGAAATCGCGATACAACGTGGCCAGGTCGACGGTATTGCCGCGCGAAAGGATCTTGGCGCGGAAGATGTCGCCGTTCTTGCGGGTCAGGCCGCCGTTTTCCTTGAACCATTCGAACGCGTCGTCGTCGAGCACTTCCGACCAGAAATACGCGTAGTACCCGGCCGAATAACCGCCGCCCCAGATGTGGTCGAAATAGCTGCTGCGATAACGCGGCGGCACTTCGGCCAGGTCCACCTTGAAGCGCTTCAGGGCGTCGGCTTCGAACTTGCTCACGTCCTGCAGCGGCGCATCGGCCGGCTGGGTGTGCCAAGCCAGATCGAGCAACGCGGCCGATAGGTACTCGGTGGTGGCGTAGCCGCTGTTGAAGGTCTTGGCCTTCTTGATCTTCTCCACCAGCTCGGCCGGCATCGCCGCGCCAGTCTGGTAGTGCTTGGCGTAATTGGCGAAGACCTTGGGATCGGACGCCCAGTGCTCGTTGAACTGCGAGGGGAACTCGACGAAGTCGCGCGAGGTGCTGGTGCCGGCGATCGAGGGGTACTTCACCTTGGAGAACATGCCGTGCAGCGCGTGGCCGAACTCATGGAACAGCGTGGTGACGTCGTCGAAGCTCAGCAGCGCCGGCTGGCCGGCGGCCGGCTTGGTGAAGTTGCAGACGTTGTAGACCACCGGCTTGGCACCGGTGAGACCGTCCTGCTCGACGAACACGTCCATCCAGGCGCCGCCGGACTTGCTGTCGCGCTTGAAGTAGTCGGTGTAGAACAGCGCCATCGAGGTGCCGTCCGCGTCGAACACTTCATACACCTTCATATCCGCGTGATAGGTCGGGATGTCGGTGCGCTGCTTGAAGGTGATGCCGTACAACTGCGTGGCCGCGTAGAAGACGCCGTTCTGCAGCACGTTGTCCAGCTCGAAATACGGCTTGATCTGCGCCTCGTCCAGGTCGTACTTGGCCTTGCGCACCTGCTCGGCGTAGAAGTCCCAATCGGAGGCGGCGAGTTTGAAGTCTCCCTTCTGCGCGTCGATCACCTTCTGCATCTCGGCCACTTCGCGGCGCGCCTTGGCGGTGGCGGCCGGCACGGTGTCGGTCAGCAGCTTGAGTGCGGCGTCCGGGCTCTTGGCCATCTGGTCGCCCAGGCTGTAGGCGGCGTAATTGTCGAAGCCGAGCAGCTTGGCCTTCTGTGCGCGCAGCTGTGCCAGGCGCTGGATGGTCTGGCGGGTATCGTTGGCATCGCCCTTTTCCGCGCGCGTTTCCGAGGCCTTGAGCACGTCGGCGCGCAGCTGGCGGTCCTTCAGCGAGGCCAGCACCGGCTGCTGGGTGGTGTTCTGCAGGGTCAGCAGATACTTGCCGTCGAGCTTGCGCGCCTTGGCCGCATCGGCGGCAGCGGCAATGTCGCCCTCGCTCAGGCCGTCGAGCCTGGCCTTGTCGTCCACCACCACCGCACCGGCGGCCGAGGCGGCCACCAGACGGGTATGGAACTGGGTGGAGAGCGTGGTTTCTTCGATATTGAGCTTGCGCAGGCTGGCCTTGTCGGCCTCCGACAGCTGCGCACCGGCACGCACCAGCTCTTCGTAGTCGCGCTCGACCAGACGCTTCTGCTCCGGCTCCAGGTTCAGCGTGTCGCGCTGGTCGTAGATCGTCTTGACGCGTGCGAACAGCTTCGGGTCGAGATTGATCTCGTCCTGATGCGCAGCCAGCTTGGGCGCGATCTCTTCCTGGATCTTCTGGCGTGCATCGCTGGTATCGGCCTGCACCAGCCCGAAGAAGATGCGCGACACGCGCGTGAGCGTTTCGCCGCTGCGCTCCATCGCCTCGATGGTGTTGTCGAAGCTGGGCGGCTCGGGGTTATCGGCGATCTTGCGGATGTCGGCCAGGTGCAGGCGCATGCCTTCTTCGAAGGCCGGCAGGTAATCGGCGTCCTTGATCTTGTCGAACGGCGGCGCCTGGAACGGCAGCGTGCTGGCGGTCAGCAGCGGGTTCGGCGCAGCATCCGCGGCCGGGGTGGTGGCGGTCTTTTCGGGCACGGTGGTGGACTCCTTACCGGACGAATCTTTTCCAGAACAAGCAGCCAGTGCCAGGGTGATGGCAGCGGCCAGAACGACGGTACGCGACATGGCGTGTGATTCCTGAGTGGGTAGCGCAGCCGGTCACGCTAGCGGGTTTGCGCAGCGTCGGCATGTGCCGTTGGATTGGGAAGATGGGTGCGGTTGGGGATGCGCGCGCTACAGCGTCTCGTCCTTGAAGATCGCCACGTGCGGGCTGCCGTCGGCGCCGATCCAGCCGCGGTACATGCCTTCGGTATTGAACGGGAATGCGGCGTTGCCCTGCGCATCCAGCGCGATGGCACCGCCGTCGCCGCCGGCCTTGGGAATCTCCTGGTCGATTACCGTGTCGGCGGCCTGTTGCAACGACTGCCCGGCGTATTTCATGCGTGCGCAGATGTCGTAGGCGGCCACCGCACGGATGTAGAACTCGCCCCAGCCGGTACCGGACACCGCGCACTGGCTGTTGGCGTAGGTGCCGGCGCCGATGATCGGCGCATCGCCGACGCGGCCATAGCGCTTGTTGGTCATGCCACCGGTGGAGGTGCCGGCGGCCAGGTGTCCCGCGCGATCCAGCGCCAGCGCGCCCACCGTGCCGAAATGCTTGGCGGTTTCCAGATCCAGTTCGGCCTGCGCCTGACGGTCGCCGGCTTCGGCCTTGCGCGCTTTCTGCAGTTGCTGCCAGCGCTTGTCGGTGCGGAAATAGCTGGGGTCGACCAACGTGACGCCCTGCTCGCGCGCGAATTGTTCGGCGCCGTCACCGACCAGCATCACGTGCTTGGAATGGTCCATGACGCTGCGCGCCAGCTGGATCGGGTTCCTGACCGTGTGCACGCCGGCAATCGCGCCGGCCTTGCCGGTGGCGCCGTCCATGATTGCGGCATCCAGTTCGTTCTTGCCGTCATGGGTAAACACCGCGCCGCGCCCGGCGTTGAACTGCGGCGCATCCTCCAGCACGGTGATGGTGGCCGCCACCGCATCCACCGCACTGCCGCCACCTTGCAGCACCGCGTGCCCGGCACGCAGCGCGCGTTGCATCGCCTCGCGCGCCTGCGCCTGTTCCTCGCTGGAAAGGCTGGATTTCTCCACCCCGGCGCCGCCGTGGATCACCAGCATCGGCGTGGCCGCCAGCACCGGGCCGGCAGCAAGCAGGAGGAAGAGCGACAAACACAGTGCGCGTGCGGACAAGCCCATCATGGTGTTTCCTCGTTGGAGGCAGCGAGGTGCCCGGCGGCGCCGGTCATGAATGCAGGCGACCGGCAGCGACAAAAACCTTTCAAGCGCGCGGCCGCATTCTCACAGCGTATCGCGATGCTTGCCGCGCCACGGCCGGTACCAGGTGCGGATTGCAGCGATATCGGCGGCCATGTCGGTGCCGGTCCAGAACGGCTCGCCGATGCCCACGGTCTTGCTGGGGTAGTCGAAATACACCGGCAGGATCGGCACCTTGGAATCGGAGGCAATCTTCCAGAAGCCGGCCTTCCAGTGCTCCACCCGCTTGCGGGTGCCCTCGGGGGTGATCACGTACCACATCTGTTCGGAATTGCGGATCAGCCGCACCGCCTGGCCGATGGTGCCCTGCGGCGAGCTGCGGTCCAGCGGGATGGCGCCGAGCTTGCGCAGCAGCGGACCCAGCGGCCACCAGAACAGCTGCGCCTTGCCCAGCACGCGCACGTCGAAGCCCAGCGCGAACTTGGCCGCAAAGCCCAGGAAGCCGTCCCAGTTGGACGAATGTGGGGCGACGATCATCACCAGCTTGGGTTCGTCGGGCAGCCGCCCGAGCAGGCGCCAGCCGGTCAGACGCAGTGCGGTGCGCCCCAGCCAGCGGCCGAAGCGGCCGTGCGCACGTGGCATTCTGGGTGGAGAGGGCTGCAGCAGGATGTTGGCCTGTGTTACCGGTGGCAACGACGGGTCGGTGTGACTCACGCTTACTCCCAGTGGGACGCAGAGCGTCCACGCTTGATATGGCTGCGCTCACGCTTGGCATCCAGCCGCCGCAGCTTGGCACCATGACTCGGTTTGGTGGCGACCCGGCGCTTGGGCACCGACAGGCAGGCACTGATGATCTCGACCAGCCGCTCGCGCGCATCCTCGCGGTTGCGGTCCTGGGTACGGAAGCGCTGCGCGTCGATCACCAGCACCCCATCGGCGGTCATGCGCCGGTCGCGCCGCGACAGCAGCCGCGCGCGCAGGGGTTCGGGCAGCGACGGCGACCCGGCCACGTCGAAACGCAGTTCCACCGCGGTGGAGACCTTGTTGACGTTCTGCCCGCCCGCGCCGCTGGCGCGCACGAAGCGCTCGACGATCTCGCTGGGCGGGATCGTCAGGCTGGGGGTGATCTGGATCGGGTCGCTGGCCATTCAACCCGATTGTATCGGCACCGGCATGGACGCGCGCGCGAACGCCGGCTTCCCGTATGCTGCGGCCGGTTCCCCCGACTGTGCAGGATGCTCCGATGACACCGCCCCGTTCCGTTGCCGCCGCCCGCGCCTTGGCGCGCCGCCTGATCGTGCTGGCCGCGCTGGCGCTGGCCACGCCCGCCGCGTTTGCGCAGGCGCCCAGCGATGCCGACATCAACCGCCTGCTGGCCGCCTCGCGCGCGCAGACCATGCTGGACACGATGCTGCCGCAGATCGAAGCGATGCAGCAGCAGCAATTCGCCCAGCTCACCGCCCAGCGCCAGCTCGACGCCGACCAGCAGGCCCAGCTGCAGCGCATCCAGGAGCGCACCCGCCAGACCGTGCGCAAGGCGCTGTCGTGGTCGGAGCTGCGGCCAATGTATGTGGACATCTACAAGCGCTCGTTCTCGCGCGAGGACGTGCTGGCCATGGCCGAGTTCTACGAGAGCTCGGCCGGCCAGAGCCTGCTGGACAAGACCCCGGCACTGACCCAGAACCTGATGGGCGCGATCCAGCAGAAGATGCTGCCGCTGTTTGCCGACCTGCAGAAGGATCTGGAAAAGATCGTCAATACGCCGGCGGCGGCACCGCAGAAGCCCTGAAGGGCGGGGATGGGGGAATCGGGATTGGGGAATCGGAACAGCGTGCCTGCTGTGGCGGTTGCTGCTTGCGACGGTGGCGGTGGTGGCGCTGACGACGATTGCGCCAACCCGCTTCTCCCACTCGGTTGGGAGGCGCTTGGCCCCTCTCCTGCGGGAGAGGGGTTGAGGTGAGGTACGGTTGCGCAGATTTCCAGCAGATCGAGTGGGCTTGTTGACCGTTAGCCGCGCGCACCGCATCAAGCCGTCTGCACCGCTCCCAGCGCGGGCATCTCCCACCCGAGCAACGCGCAGGCCTTGGAAAATTCCACATCCAGCGGCGCGGTGACGCTGATGCGCCGCCCGTCGGCCGGATGCGGAAACCCCAGCCGCTCGGCGTGCAGCAGCATGCGGTGGATGCCGAGCATGCGGAAGCTGCGGTTGTGCCGGCCATCGCCGTGGCTGGTGTCGCCGATCATGTGGTGCGACAGGTGTTTCATGTGCCGGCGGATCTGCCGGAACCGCCCGGTCTGCGGCTGGCAGCGCAGCAGCGCATAGCGCGAGGTGGCAAAACCGGTGGACGGGATCTCCAGCTCGCCGGTCGCCAGGCGCTGGAAGTGCGTCACCGCCGGCTTCTTGACCGGCTTGCCGGGGCCGCCGTCCAGATCGTGGTCGACGATGAAGCGCTCCTCGGCCGGCCAGCCGCGACAGACGGTCAGATAGTCCTTCTCCAACTCGCCGGCCATCAAGGCCTTGCCCAGCGCGCTGGCGGCCTCGCGGTCGAACGCCAGCAGCAGGCAGCCGCTGGTCGCGCGGTCGAGCCGGTGCACCAGAAAGATCGGCCGGCCCAGCTGTTCGCGCAGGCGGTCGGCCAGAAAGTCGTCCTCCCCGCGCGCCAGCTTGCTGTCGTGGACCATCAGCCCGGCGGGTTTGTCGACGACGGCCAGGAGCTCGTCCTGGAAGAGAATCTGCAAGTGCTTGGGGGATGTGCTCACCGGCGGATTATCCGCATCGTCGACACCGCATGCCACTGCGCCGCCGCGCCGTATGGCGCCTGCCGACCACGCGCCTTGAGGCCTGAGGGCGTGGCAGCTCGGCCGCGCACGCTCAGGCCGCGCCGCACACCGCCAGCAATTCGCCCTTGCCCACCGGCACCACGCTGCAGGTGACTGCCGGATCGTCAGCCAGCAGCGCGGTAAACGGCGCCAGTTCGTCGGCATGCGACAGCGCATTGTCGACCACCAGCAGGCCGCCGCCGCGCAGCACGCGGCGCAGTGCCGGCCACCAGCGCACGTACTCGCCGCGCGCCGAATCCAGGAAGACCAGATCGATACTGGCGCTGGCCGCCTGGGTCAGCCACGTGCCGCCGTCGCCGTGCACCACATCCACCGACGCGGCCAGGCCGCTGCGTGCAAGCGTGGCCTGCGCCAGGGCCACCTTGTCGGCCGCAAGCTCCACCGTGGTGACGTGCCCACCGATTGCGACGGCCGCTTCGGCCAGCCACAGCGTCGAATAACCGTTGGAGGTGCCGATTTCCAGCACGCGCCGCGCAGTGGTGGCGCGTACCAGCACGGCCAGCAATTGCCCGGTGTCGGGCGTGATATTGAGCATGCGCCGGCCACGCTCCGGCTGGTGCGCATCGTTGTCGCTACCGAACCGTGCCAGTTCGTCCTTCAAGGCCTGCAGATCGATCATCACTACCTCGCCGGGACGGCTTCGTCATCGTGCCGCTGCAGGCGCTGCCGCTACCCAGCCGGATGCGGCAGGCCGCCTGTCGCAGTGTCTTAGTGCTTCAGCGCCGCAGCCAGGCGACCAGCAGGGCCACCGAGCCGGCGCCGCCGCTGACCCAGCTCCACACCGGCACCGTGCCCAGGTACCAGCCATTCGGGTGCAGGCCATACAGCACGGCAGCCACCACCAGCAGGCCGCTGCCGGTGATGGCAGTGACCACGCGCGTCTGCAGCTTGCGCAGGCTCAGGTCCAGCGCGCGCAGCTCGGCCGAGCGGATGTCGAGCTGGTGGCGGCCTTCCACCTGCTGCTTCAACCAGCTGTGCACCAGGCGCGGCATGTCCGGCGCATGGGTCATGATTTCCGGCAGGCGCTTGCGCAACTCGCCGAGCACGCGGCGCGGGCTGTAACGCTCGCGCAGGATGCGTTCCAGCACCGGCCGCGCCACTGCCCAGATATCCAGCCTGGGGTCGAGCTGGCGGCCGACGCCTTCGATGTTGAGCAAGGTCTTCTGCAACAGGATCAGCTGCGGCTGCAGCGTCAGTTCGTAGCGCTGCGCGACGCGGAACAGCTTGATCAGCACTTCGGCCAGCGAAATCTCCGACAACGGCCGGGTGAAGTACGGCTCGCACACCGAGCGCGCGGCCGCTTCCAGTTCGTCGATGCGCACGTTGTCGGGCATCCAGCCCGCCTCTACGTGCAGCTCGGCCATGCGACGGTAATCCTTGTGGAAGATCGCCATGAAGTTCTCGGCCAGGTAGTACTGATCTTCCTGCGAGAGCTGGCCCATGATGCCGAAATCCAGCGCAATGAAACGCGGATTGAGCCGGCGCTCCGGGTCGCTGTCGACCCAGATGTTGCCGGCGTGCGCATCGGCGTGGAAGAAGTTGTCGCGGAACACCTGCGTGTAGAACACCCGCACGCCCTTGGCCGCCAGCGCCTTGCGGTCGATACCGGCCGCATCGAGCTTGGCGATGTCGTCGGACGGAATGCCGTACACGCGCTCCAGCGTGAGCGCACGCTCGGCGGTGTGCGACCAGATCACCTCGGGCACGTACAGATCGTCCGAGCCTTCCCAGAACCGGCGCAGCACGCTGGCGTTGGCGCCTTCGCGCTGCAGGTCGAGTTCGGCCGACAGGGTGCCTTCGATCTCGGCCACCACTTCGCGCGGCCGGATCTTGTCAGCGCGCGGGTGGGTGCGTTCGACCAGCGTGGCCAGCGACTGCAGCAACGCGATATCGGCATCGATCTGGCGCTCGATGTCCGGGCGCAGCACCTTGACCACCACCTCGCGGCGCACGCCGTTGGCATCCGGCGGCAAGGTGGCCGCGTGCACCTGTGCGATCGAAGCCGAGGCCAGCGGCACGGTGTCGAACGCGGCAAACGCCACGCTCACCGGCAGGCCCAGCGCGCGCTCGACGATGAGCCGCGCCGCTTCGCCGTCGAAGGGCTTGACGCGGTCCTGCAGCAGGGTCAGTTCATCGGCCACGTCGGCCGGAATCAGGTCGCGCCGGGTCGACAGGATCTGCCCGAACTTGACGAAGATCGGCCCCAGTTCCTGCAACGCCAGCCGCAGCCGCGCACCGCGCGATTGCGCGGCGATTTCGGCACTGGCGCGCGGCACGAACGGCTTGGCCAGGCGCAGCCAGCGCTCGGCCGGCGTGTCCTGCAGCAGGTCGTCCAGGCGATAGCGCAGGATCACCCGGCCGATGCGGCTGGCCCGCAGCAGCGCCTTCATGCCGCACCTCCGGCCGCGCGCAGGCGCGCCACGCGTGCGGCCAGCCGTTCGACGTCGTCGCGCAGTTCGTCGACATCGTCGTGAAAGGCGTCCAGTTCGGCACGCGGCACCACGTCGCGCGATTCCTCGGTCACGAATTCTGCCGCGCTATGCGCCAGATCCACCGCGCTGCGGCGTGCCTGCTGCAGCGCTGCACGCACCGCATTGGCGATCTGCACGCCGAGGATCTCGCCGAACACCGCCACGAACGGCAGTTGCCAATCCGGATCGAAGCGGCCGGCCAGTTGCTGCAGCTGGCGCGCCAGCTCGGCATCGCCGGAGACCTTGAGCCGCCCGGCCGGTGCGCCGCTGCGGCGCGCGTTGGCCAGGAACGGCAGCTGGCCGAGCAAGCCGGCCAGGCTGCTGCGCACGGCCAGGTCCGGCTCCTGCGCCTGGTCCACCGGGCCGACCAGCAAGCGGCGCTCGTGCACGCGGATCTGCAGGGCCAGCGCAGGCGCCTCCAGGGTCAGTGCGATGCGTTGGCCTTCCAGTGGCAGCAGCGCATCACGGGTATCGGGGTCCAGTGCCAGCGCGCGGTTGAGCGCGGCTTGCAGGGCCTGGCCGGCGAGCGGCTTGAGTGAGTTGAACAGGGATCCGGGCATGGGCGCATTCTACCGTCCCCGCATGTCGCCACTGCTTGACGGTGGTGTGGCAAGTGCAAGCCGGAGGCCGGGGTGGCGATCATGGCAGGGCGCCTTGTGGCCAGGCCGCGTGCGTCGATCATGCAGGACTTCCTTCGGCACGCCTGCCGCGGGCATGCTGGCGACCTCATCACGCAGGTGGCAGGAGCAGGCAATGCGCAAGATCCGGGTCGGTCTCATCTTCGGCGGCAAATCGGCCGAGCACGAGGTCTCGCTGCAATCGGCGCGCAACATTCTCGATGCGCTGGATCCGCAGCGCTTCGAGCCGGTGCTGATCGGCATCGACAAGCAGGGCCAGTGGCACGTCAACGACCCCGACAGCTTCCTGCTCAATGCCGACGACCCGGCCCGCATCGCCCTGCATCGCAGCGGTCGCGGCGTGGCCCTGCTACCGGGCGCGCAGCAACAACAGCTGCGCCCGACCCAGCCGGAGCAGGCGCTGGCGCAGATCGATGTGGTGTTTCCAATCGTGCATGGCACGCTCGGCGAAGACGGCTCGCTGCAAGGGCTGCTGCGCATGGCCAATCTGCCCTTCGTCGGCTCCGGCGTGCTCGGCTCGGCGCTGGCGATGGACAAGGACCTGGCCAAGCGCGTGCTGCGCGATGCCGGGCTCGAGGTGGCGCCGTTCGCCTGCTTCAACCGCCACACCGCCGCACATGCCGACGTGGATGCGTTGATCGCGCAGTTGGGTTTGCCGTTGTTCGTCAAACCAGCCAACCAGGGTTCGTCGGTCGGTGTCAGTCAGGTGCGCAGTGCCGATGCATTTGCCGACGCGCTCGCATTGGCGCTGGCATACGACCACAAGGTACTGGTGGAAGCGGCGATCGCTGGGCGCGAGATCGAATGCGCCGTGCTGGGCAATGCCACCCCGCAGGCCAGCGTGTGCGGCGAAGTGGTGGTGCACGACGCGTTTTACTCCTACCAGACCAAGTACATCAGCGAACACGGCGCCGACATCGTGATCCCGGCCGACATCGATGCGCAGACGCAGCAGCGCATCCAGCAGATTGCGGTGCAGGCCTACCAGGCGCTGGACTGCGCCGGCATGGCGCGTGTGGACGTGTTCCTGTGCGCCGATAGTCGCATCGTGATCAATGAGGTCAACACATTGCCGGGCTTCACCCGGATCAGCATGTATCCCAAGCTCTGGCAGGCAAGCGGGCTGGACTACTGCAGTTTGATCACGCAGCTGATCGAGCTGGCACTGCAACGGCATGCTGACGATCAGCTGCTGCGCAGCGCGGTCGAGCCAGGCGCATGAGCCAGGCCCGTGTGCGCGCCGTGCAACCGCACGACCACCGCGCACTGCTTGCGCTCAACAATGCGCATGCCACCGAGCTGTCGTTGCTGGATGCCGACGGGCTGGCTGCATTGCTGCAACTGGCGTGGCACGCACGCCTCGTCGCGCCGGCGGATGGCCTGCTGATCGCGCTGGATCAAGGCGCGGCTTACGCCAATCCGAACTTTGCATGGATGGCGCAACGCTTCGCGCGCTTTGTCTACATCGACCGTATCGTGATCGCCGCGCATGCGCAGCGGCGCGGGCTTGCCAGGCAGCTGTATGACGAGCTCATCCACGCCGCGCGTGCAGCGGGGCAACCGCGGCTGGTCTGCGAGGTCAACCTGCTCCCACCCAATCCGGCATCGCTGGCGCTGCATTTGCAGCTGGGTTTCCAGCCGGTCGGTGACGCGCTGCTGGGCAACGGCAAGCATGTGCAATATCTCGAAAAACTGCTTTGAAACAGAAGCGATTCAACGATGGAGCGTCCACAACGCACATGGCCCGCCTCCTTGCGGAAGCGGGCCATGCGAGCGTCGACCGGCAGCGCCGCTGCCGTGACGTGTCGCAGCTAGGCGTTATACCTTGCCGCGACGGAACATCGAGATCACAGCCAAGATCAGGAACACCACGAACAGGATCCAGGCGATGTTGGTCGCCGCACCGGCGATACCGCTGAAGCCCAGCACGGCGGCAATGATGGCGATGACGAAGAAGATGATGGCGTAATGCAGCATGGCAAGGATTCCAGAAGTTGTCGTGCCGAATCGGCGCAGACGTATCCTGAAGATGTGGCGGTCTTTATCGAGTGATGGCGATGTCGTTGGAAGATGAGGATCGCAGCCGTTGCAGCCCCTCTTCGATGCTGACCTGCGGGACATAGCCGAAGTCGCGACGTGCCGGCTCCATGCTGTACCAGTGCGGCGTGCACAGCTGTTCCACCAGAAAACGCGTCAACGGCACTTCGCCAGGCAGACGCAACAGTGGCCACATGGTCTCGCAGATTGCACCGATTCTGTACGCAGTCTTGAACGACAACGAACGCGTCACCGCCGGTGCATCCACGGCAGCCAGCAGGCGATTGAGCAACTCGCGCATCGGCAAGGGCTCGCCGTTGGAGATGAAGTACGCCTTGCCCGCACACGCAGCACCTGCAACCAGATGTGCGAACGCATCGAAATGCGCCTGCGCGGCGTTGTCGATGTAGGTGCTGTCCACCAGGTTGCTGCCGTCGCCGACCATGCGCAGCCGGCCGGCGCGCGCACGCGCGGCCAGGCGCGGCAACAGATGATTGTCGCCCGGGCCCCAGATCAGGCGCGGACGCAAGGCCACCGTCGCCAGTTGCGCATCGTTGGCCGCCAGCACCGCGCGCTCGGCGATCGCCTTGGTTGCCGCGTACGCCGCGCGCAGGTCCTCGCCATACGGCACTTCGTCGGCGCCCAGGCCTTCCACCGGATTGGTGGCGCGATGGGTCACGCTGGGCGTGGAGGTATAGATCAGGCGCGACACACCATTGGCCCGACATGCGTCGAGCACGTTCTGCGTGCCCATCACATTGGCCTGGTGATAGCTGTCGTAGCTGCCCCACGCACCGGCCTTGGCGGCATTGTGGAAGACCGCATCGATGCCGGCGAAGGCATGCCGCACCGCCTGCGGATCGGCCAGGTCGCCACGGATCTGGCCCACGCCCAAACTCTGCAGCACCGGATAATCGCCGCGCTGGAAACTCACCACCTCATGCCCACGCGCGATCAAGCCGCGGCACAACGCCTGGCCAAGAAAGCCACCACCACCGGTTACCAGGATGCGCACGCATCACCTCCATCGCAAGGACGCACACGATAACGGGCGCGGCCGGAATTGGCGATGCGGCCAGCTGCGTGCGCGATACGCATCCACAGGTCAACCACGCTGCTGCGCCGCCCAGATCGCCAGCGTTTCGCGGCCGATCTTGGCGTTGTGGCGAATGTCCACCGGAAATCCGGAATGGCGCAGGAAACGCGTGACTCCAGCCGTGTGCGGGTGCGCAGCGCCCAGCGCGCGCAATGCGGTTTCCACTTGTGCAAATGCCGATGCCGGCACGCCAGGCTGCAATTCCACGCACAGCACCGGCTGTTGCTGTCCGGGTGCGCCGACACCGACCAAGGCGGTGCGCCGCACCTGCGGATGCACGTTGAAGACCGGCTCCACCTGCTCGGTGTAGAGCGGGCCGGTGGCGGTTTCCACGCGGTGGGTCTTGCGCCCGCAGAACCACAAGCGCCCTTCGGCATCGAAGTAGCCCACATCGCCCATGCGATGCACGATGCGTTCGCTGCCATCCGCGTTGCGCTCGCGGATCTTGGCAATCCGCGTGGCCGCGTCGCGGTTGAAGTAGGTGTCGGTGGTGGTGGGGCCAGCGACGGTGATCTCGCCCACCTCGCCCGCCGCCAGCACGCGCGCGCCGCTCCACTCGGGAATGGCCGCATCGTCGATGGCGATGATGCGCACCTCGTTCGGCGCGACGACCTGACCGACGCAGGTGCCGGCACCGGCCTCGGTGGCCGCGCGGGTGGCGTCCAGCGTACGCCCTTCAATCGCTGCCACCGGCAGGCATTCGGTGGCGCCATACGGCGTCCAGAATTGTGCATCTTCCGGCAACAGCGCGCGGATCTTGGCCACCACGTCCGGCGGCACCGGCGCACCGGCCGAGGTGGCCAGGCGCACGCTTGGCAAGGGCTGGCCGTAGTCGGCCAATACGCGCATCAATGCCGGCGAGCCGAACAACTGCGTGACTCCGAAGCGTTCGATCGCATCGTGCAGCTTGCGCGGATCGGCAGTGGCCGGGCGGGTCGGATCCATGTCCGGTATCACCGAGGTCAGCCCCAGTGCCGGATCGAACAGGGCAAACGGCGGAAACGTCGGCAGATCCACGCCACCGGGCTGCATGCCGAAGGCATTGCGCAGCAATTCGATCTGGCCGACGAAATGCCGGTGGCGGTACACCACGCCCTTGGGCACGCCGGTCGAGCCGCTGGTGAACAGGATGGCGGCCACATCGTCCGGCCCGGTGTTGGCCAGCTGACTGCCGGCGCCGGCGCCATCGCGCTCCACGCGCGCCAGTGTCACCCCGCCCCAGCCGTAACGGCCACCGACGCTGACGATCTGCTTTGCAGAGCGCGCCCACCGCAGCAGACGACGCGCCAGCTGCGCAAGCGGAATACCGATGAACGCCTGCGGCTGCGCTTCGTCCAGGCATTGCTTGAGCGCACGCTTGTCGATGCCCGGATCCACCAGCACCGGCACCGCACCGGCCTTGAACAAGGCAAACATCAGCAGGAAGAATTCCGGCGAAGGACGCACCATCACCACCGCGCGCGCACCGCGTCCGATGCCGTGCAGGGCCAGACCGGCAGCGATCGCATCGCTGCGCGCGTCCAGCTCGGCATAGCTCAAGGTCACATCGTAGGCGGCATACCCGTTGGCGGCGCGGCGGCCCGGGCAACGGATGGCGATCTGCGCGGGGCGCTCGCGCGCGAGTTCCGGCAGGGTGGCGGCGATATTGCAGAGAGTTGTCGTAGTCATTGCCGCATTATCACCCATGCGCCGACGGTGCCGGCCGCTTGACCGCGCTCAGGTCAGCTGCGCTGGTGCGTGCTCCCAACGCAGCGATGGCTGACGCGGCGATTGCGCGTCGTCGGGCCATAACAACACCGCGCGCGCGCGAGGTGCCTGCCCGCGCAAGGCGCAGCGCCTTGCACACACGCGCTGCGTCGAGCGATGCAGATGAACCGCTAACCGGCGCACGGCCGCGCCACTTGTATCGCAGCGTGGTTCGGTCAGAATGCCGCGCTCACCACGTTGTTTCGCCGCGCAAGGCCCGGCATTCCATGGCACATCCCTGCCTTACCTGCGGCGCTTGCTGCGCCTATTTCCGCGTCAGTTTCCACTGGAGCGAAGCCGATCCCGCATTGGGCGGCAGGGTGCCGATCGAGCTGACCGATGCGCTGCGCACCCACGAACGCGTCATGCGCGGCACCTCGCAATCGCAGCCGCGCTGCATCGCACTGGACGCGGACATCGGCCGCTACAGCCGTTGCAGCATCCATGATCGTCGGCCCTCCTCCTGTGCTGCCGTGCCGGCCTCGCTGGAATTCGGCCAGCGCAGCGCGCAGTGCGACAAATCCCGGCTGGCGCACGGCCTGCACGCACTGACCGAGGCCGACTGGCTGGGCGTGGACGAGGCGCAACGCAATCCGCTGCCACCGTTGTAACGGCCATCGCTGCGAGTGAGCGCGGCATCCACACGCAACGACCAACAGACCGACGGCATGGCCGGCCCCATCGTTCGTGCATCCGCGCTCTGCATGCAGCAGGCACTCATCGAGCGAGCGCCTGCGTGGCCATGCCAGCAGCGCTTACAGCGGGTGGCGCTCCAGAAATGTACGGATCGCCGGCACCAGCACTTCATGCTTGTCTTCCAGCACGTAGTGATTGGCATCGTCGAACGCGGTGACCTCGGCATTCGGTAGTGCCTTGCGGAAGCCGGCCAGGAAATGCTTGTCGAAGCAGATATCGCGCAGGCCCCAGGCGATGAACGCCGGGCGATCGGCGAACGACGGCAATGCCTGCGCCGAGCGCTCCAGCAGCGACCAGGCCTGGTCGGCGGGCGACAGCGGAATATCCTGCATGAAACGAATGGTGGAGATGCGATTGCGCCAATTGTTGTAGGGCGCCACATAGGCGCGACGCACCTCCGCCGGCATCCGCCGCGACACCCCGAACCAGGACGCGCCGGAGGAAAACGCATTGAACGTGCGAATGAACCACTCGCCCGGTCCCCAATGCCGCCCCATTGCGATCTGCCACGGCATCGGTTTTTCCGGCGGCAACGGGAACGCAGCGGTGTTGGTGATCACCAGCCGCTTGACCTGCGCATGGTGCGACAACGCCCAGCCGAACCCGATCATGCCGCCCCAGTCGTGCACCGCCAGCGTGACCGGACCGGTGATGCCCAGATGCCGCAACAACGTGTCCAGATCATCCACGCGCGACTGCAGCGTGTAGTCGTAACGCGGCTGCGCGTCGGGCGCATCGTCCGGCTTGTCGGACAGCCCCATACCGATGTGGTCCGGCACGATGCAGCGGTAACGATCCGACAGGCCACTGACCAAGTGCCGCCACAGATAACTCCACGACGGATTGCCGTGCAGCATCACGACCACCTCGCCATCGCGCGGACCTTCGTCCAGATACGACATCGCAATGCCGGGACGCACCTCAAGGCGCTGGGGAGTGAAGGGATAGCCGGGGTAGTTCATGACAAACGCATCCGATTCGATTCGAGAGAGCGCACATGGCGCAAGCGTTGGCCTGCCGTGCGTAGAGATTGGACATCATAGTGGTCGCCACGCTGCGACATGCTCAACCCACTGCGCGCAAGACGGCTACCTGGATCAATTACAGGCTTCATCGCGCTTCCGTCGAAGGCATTGGATAAGGCGGTAGTTGATGACCATCGCCGGACAGAAGTTTCAGGAATGCAGGGTGCAGGAACAGTTTTTCCTTGCCCAGCCGCTGCTCTTGCAGCACACCGATGGTCACCAGTTCCTTTAGATGGCGTGCAGCGGTCTGCCGAGTCACGCCCATCACGTCCACGACATTCTGGATGCGGCAATAGGGCTGATTGAAGACCACTTCGACAAGTTCGCGGCTATAGGCCTTGGGGGCGTGTTCGCGCACATGATCACGCGCCCGCGTCTCCAATCCTCGGATCGCCTGGATCTTCGCCGTCGTCCACGCAGCTGTCTCTGCAACGGCGGCAAGCATGTACTGAATCCACTCGGCCCAGCGACCGTACCGGGTGACATCCAGCAGCAGTCGATAGTAGTCGCTGCGATGGCGAATGATGTAGCGCGACAAGTACAGGACGGGGACATCGAGCAGGCCTTGCTCGATCAGCATCAGCAGATTCAATACACGTCCGGTACGCCCGTTGCCATCGGTGAACGGGTGGATCGCTTCGAATTGATAGTGCGCGACCGCCATCCGGATCAATGGATCGATATCGGTGCATTCATGAATAAAACGCTCCCAATTGGCCAGCTTGTCGCGCAGCAGTGTCTCGCCGACGGGCGGGGTATAGATGATCTGCTGGATCTGATCGTTGGCCAGCGCAGTCCCGGGCACGCGACGGATCTGCATTTGCACAGCTTTAATGCGGCTGCACACCACCACGGCGGTTTCTGTACATAGCGGTCGCTGCTGCAGCGACTGGAACCCTTCGTAGAGCGCGCTACGGTAACGCAGGGCTTCCTTGGTCGCCGGATTCTGGGCGCGCTCCTGATCGTCTGCATAACGGAACAAGTCATCCGTGGTGGTGACGATGTTTTCGATCTCCGAACTCGCCTGTGCTTCCAGGATCGGGATCGTATTGATCAGCACTGCCGGATTTGGCAGCAATGCGGTGGCCTGCTTCAGCTCGGCCAACGCAGTGCGCGCCACGATGCAGGCCTTGAGCAAGGCGCGCGTTTCGATATCTCCCGCCGGAGGAAGCGGCGGGAGCGCGTTGTAGGGCTGCTCGGGATTGAACACCAGCGCGTCGTCCATGCCTACACCGGTCATGTTGCAAGAGCGAACATGATGCAATGACGTGTACTAAAAATCCATTTTTCTTAACACGTCACATGTTGCAACTTACCAGACCACTTCCGCCATCGAGCAGTTCAGGCCAGAACCAATTCCCATCAACGCGATGCGGTCGCCCTTCTTCAAGCGGCCGAGCTCCTTGAGCTTGCTGAGCACGATCGGGACCGAAGCCGGGCCGATGTTGCCGTGTTCGCCGAAAATGGTCATGACCTTGGCCGGGTCGATGCCGAACGACTTCACGAATGAAGCGGTATGCGGGCGGCTGACCTGGTGGATGACGAACTGGTCCAGCTCGTCCACTGCCCAGCCCATCGCCTGCTTGGCGGCCAGGAAGGTCTTCTGTGCCAGCTTGATGCCTTCGATCAGCAGCAGGCGGGTGTCGGTGACCATGCGGTCCAGGTTGCCGCGGCACAGCTTGTTCCATTCGGTGGCCGAGCGGGTCACGCCACCCTTGTAGCGCGGGGCATCGGGCACCAGCTCGGTGCGCGCCATCACCATCGCTGCGGCACCGCAGCCCAAGGTCAGCGCAGCGAGTTCATTGCGGAACTCTTCTTCGGTGACGTCGGGCGAGGTCATGCGCTCGAGGGTCTTTTCGTACACCAGGTTGGCGGTTTCGCCATCGACGACCAGCGCATAGTCGATCTCGCCGCGCTCAAGCATGCGGGCGGCGATGTCCATGCCGTTGATGAAGGCAAGACAGGCGTTGGCGACGTCAAAGGTGACGCAGTGGTCGCCGACCCCGAGGTTGCCGGACACGATGGAGGCGGTGGACGGCTCCAGGTAGTCGCGGCTCACCGAGGTGTTGACCAGCAGGCCGATCTTCTCGATGCCGATGCCGGCGTCGAGCAGCGCCTTGCGCGCAGCCTGGGTGGCAGCGTCCGAGGCCTGGACATCCTGGTCCCACAAGCGCCGTGCATGGATACCGGCAACGTCGCCCAACACGTCGGTTCTGATCCCGAGGCGGTCGTAGGTCGGTTGCAGGCGCTCGTTGATTTCCTTGGAAGTCAGCGTGTGCGGCGCATCAATATGCGCCAGTCCCGCGATGGAGACATTCTGGAAGAGCATCGAAGTAGCGCCATGGCGTCAGGCGAGGGGGCGCTAGTCTAGCCGCTGGCTGGTTTTACCGCATCTTTACAATTGCAGCGGCCGCGCCCCAGCCCAACGGTTCAGCGCGGCGGGCAGCGGAAGGCGTTGAAGCGCTGGCTGCCATCGGCCGGCTGGCCCTGCGCCTGGACCGTATTGGCATTGGCGCCCGGCGCCTCGTTGCGTGCCAGCGTTTCCAGTTCTTCCTGCACCCGCAATGGGTTGCGGTTGTAGAAGCCGACCTTGCTCTTGACCGATACCACCACCTCGCCCTGCTGCTGACAGCCAGCTGGCACAGGGCCTGCGGGCAGCACCTGCACGCCTTTGCCGCTTTGCTCGATCGGCACCCAGGTACAGGCCGTGGCAGTGGTGGCAACCAGAACAGACAGCATCAGCACGCGCATAAGTCTTAGACACCTGAGGACGAAGCCGGATTGTGCCGCAGTTGCCGGGCGGCGATCGGCGTGCGCTGCGTGGCCGCATGCCACGCATTCAGCGCGCTGAACACCAAGCAGATCGTCGTGTCCTCTCGCTTCGGCCGGTGTCCGGCGCCCGCAACCGCGTCCGGGTGTCCGGACGCGGACACCGCTACGGCGCACAAATCCCTTTAAAAACAATCCACTGCAACTGGCACGCGGTTTGCTGCATGGCATGGGCAAGCAGCGGGCAGCGACCTCGATCAATGAAAATGACTGCCAGCTGAATAAATAAAACTGCGCCGCGAAAGTTATTGCACTTACCGAAACGGTGTACTACCTTACTACCACACCACTGATCACCCACACCAAGAGACCTCGCCATGAAGACTCAGACCCTGCGCATCGCCCTCTCCGCCGCCCTGTTTGCCGGTACCGCCCTGGCCGGTTTCGCCCAGGCCGCCAGCCTGACCACGCTGGACACCGTGCAGGTCCGCCCGTCGGCCGACCAGATCGCCCAGCAGGCGCTGGAGCGCAGCAGCGACATCCCTACCCTGGCCGCCGTGCAGGTGCGTCCATCGGCCGAGCAGCTGGCCGCCCTCGCCGCCGAGCAGGCCGGCCCGCGCATCCCCACCCTCGCTGCGGTGCAGGTGCGTCCGTCCGCCGACCAGCGCGCCGACCTGGTGACCCGCAACGCCGCTGCCAGCGCGCAGAGCACCTCCGGCCAGGCTGCTGCCGCCATCGGCGCGCTGATGGGCCAGGTCATCGTCAACCTGCCGGTGCCGCAGCTGCAGCCGTCGCCGGTCGAACTGGAAGCGCTGGTCAACGCCGCCATCAGCCTTTGAGCACGCGCGCAGCTACACTGCGCGCATGTCAGCCCCCGTCCTCGATGTCATCCTGTTTCAGCCGGAAATTCCGCCCAATACGGGCAATGTGATTCGCCTGTGCGCCAACACCGGCGCGCGCCTGCACCTGATCGAGCCGCTCGGCTTCGACCTCAGCGACAAGCAGCTCAAACGCGCCGGCCTGGACTATCACGAATACGCAAGCCTGCAGGTGCATGCCGACCTGCCCACCGCCCTGGCCGCGATCGCGCCCAAGCGCGTGTTTGCACTGAGTACGCGCAGCACCGTGCGTTACGACACACCGCAATTTGCCGATGGCGATGCCTTCCTGTTTGGTCCGGAAACACGCGGCTTGCCCGCCGACGTGCTGGAGTCGATCCCGCCACAGCACCGGCTGCGCCTGCCGATGCGCCCGGACAACCGCAGCCTCAATCTGTCCAACACTGTTGCGGTGATGGTGTTCGAAGCCTGGCGTCAGTGGGACTTCAGCGGCGGCCGATAACCGTGGCGATGCAGACGGCTGGCTGACTGCGGCACCGTCCGCCCCGATCCCGGCGCGCAGCATGGTTCCCGTACCGGTCTGTCACTCAACGCGTGCTCCGCGCGTACGTCAGTCGCGGGCGTTGCCGTTTGCGTGCTGCTCCGCGCCGCTGCCATGACCTCATTGCATCACCTGGGCATCGGTCGCTGCCTGCAGCATGCCGCGGCAGCCTGCCCAGAGCGCCACCGCCAGCAAGGCGATGGCGCCCAGCGCCAGAAACGCGATGCGATAGCCGAAGGCGTGCGCCAGCCAGCCGCCCAAGGCCGGGCTCAGCGCCGCGCCCACACCTTGCACCGTCATCACCGCGCCCTGGCCGACATTGACGCGCCCGGTGCCCTGCAGCAATCGCGCCACCAGTGCCGGCACCACCACGGCCTGCAGGCCGGCGCCGAGTCCGTCGAGGATCTGCACCGGAAACACGCCCCAGCCATGGATTAGCGACGCTGCTACCAATGCACGCAGCGGCAAGGCCATGAAGGCCACCAGCAGCACCCACCAATGCCCGTGCACGCGGATCCAGCGCATCGCCAGCAATGCCACCACCACCATCGTGGCCTGCGCGACCACGATGGTGGTCGCCGTCAGCGCACTCGCATCGCCCGCATGCGCGGCCACGATGGCCATGCCGTAGAGCGGCAGCATCGCCGCATTGCCCAGGTGGAACAGCCCCAGGGTGATGGCCAGCAAGGCCAGTGGCCGGCAGGTCAACAACACCCGCCAGCCGCTGAGGGTGTCCGCGCCGTCGGCGTGGCCCAGGCCGCGCGCTGCGCGATGGTCGATGGCCGCAGACGGAATCAGCAGCACCGCCGCGATCGCCAGCACACCGAACGCGGCGGTGAGCACGAACACCGCCGCAAACCCGTAGCGCCAGCCCAGCCAGCCGGCCAGCACCGCGGCCAGCATGTTGCCGGCGTGGTTGGCGACCTGATTGCGCGCCAGTTGATGATCGAAGCCGCGCGCGTGCACCAGCCCCAAGGTGATGCCGGTGAGTGCCGGGCCGATGCCGGCTGCCGCCAACGCCGAGACGATCTGCGCGGTGACCACACCGGAGGAAGTCGGATGCAGCCAGATCAGCGCCGTGGCCAACAGGATCGCCAGGCAGCCCACCACCACCACGGCGCGCTTGCGCCGGGTGCTATCGACCAGTGCACCGGCCGGGGTGGTGGCGAGCATGCCGGCGATGCCGCCGACGCTCATCACCGTGCCGATCGCCGCCACCGACCAGCCCCTGGATTGCAGGAACACGCTGAGAAATGGCCCCAGCCCGTCCTGCACATCGGCCACGCTGAAATGCAGCGCCTCCAGTGCGCGGCTGCCACGGGGACGCGGTGTGCTCATGCGCATCGGCGCTCTCCACGAAACGATGAAAGGCGACTGCGCATGCTGGGCGGCATGTGCGACCCAATTGCGGTCGCACGGCGCCAGCACGGCAGTCGCATTGCAGGCTGCTAGTGCTTCGGCTTCGGCTTATGCGCACCCGGACCATGCGGATGCTCGATCTGCTTCAGCGACGCGGCCTTGGCGCCCAAGGCATGCGCGTGGACCAGCACCCCGTGCGGGGTCGTCCTGGTATCGCCTTCGGCCACCAGCGTCTTGCCGACCACCAACTGCTTGGCGAAGTCCTCTCCGGCATGCGGTGGGAACCGCACCGTGACCTCGTCGTCCAGCAACACGCCATGCACCTGCCCGTGCGGGCCGTGCAGCAGGCGCGCGATGGTGCCGCTGTGCTGGGTGAGCTGCGGCTTGGGCGGCTTGCCGGCAGGCGGTTTGGGCTTGGGCTTGGCATGCGGCCCGTGCGGGCCCTCATCGACGATGCGCTTGCCGCCTTCCGGATCGATCGCCAGGGCCACCAGCATGTCCACATCGCGCGGCTTGAGGCCGCGCACGCTCAAGGTGCTGCCGGGCTTGAGTGCCTTGAGCAAGGCGACGGACAGGTGCGGCGGCGTGTGCACCTCGGTGCCGTCGGTCAGCAGCAGGCCGTCGATATCGGCCTTGGGGTTGAGCAGAAAGCGCGCCAGCGTGCCGCGGGTTTCGGGAAGGAAATCAGGGTCGACCCAATGCATGAAAAACTCCAGAGAAGTGAGAACCGGCCGATGCCGGCAAGCCGCGCCCGTCGCCACGCATGCGGCGTGGTGAACAGGCGCGTAGAGGGGAACGCGACGGGTAAGCGCCGCAACGTGGGCGGCGGCGCCCTGGATCAACGCGGCGCCGGAGCCGGCGCTGGCGGTGCGGCCGGCGGGACAGGCGGGGCCGGTGGTGCGGGCGGCACCGGGCCGTCGGGTCGCGGCGGGCTGAACAACGCACGCTGCGAGGCGCGATCACGGCCCAGTTGGGTGGCTTCGATGGCGCGGCCGTTGGCGGTGGCAACCCCGAAGCCGCTCACGCTCAATGGCGCGCCGGCCCGCAGCAGATCACCGAACTGCAGCGCCAGATGCGGCGGCATCCGCACCAGCGTGCCATCGCTCAGTAACGCGCCATTGGTCTCGCCACCCGGGCCGTAGACCAAGCGCTCGATGCGTCCTTCCGCCTGCAACGGCGTCAACGCAGCAGGCGCTGGCGGCGCCGGCGGCATGGCGCCCGCCGGCGGCTGGTCGACCACTTCGCGCCCACCACGATTGGAGCGGATGCTGCTGGCGCGCAGCACCGGCAGGCTGCCCAGGCGATAGCCCTGCACGCTCACCGTATCGCCCCGGCGCACCGCAGCCTGCAACTGTGCGGACAGATGCGGTGCAAATGCCACCTGGGTGCCATCGCGCAACCACAGGCCGTCGACCTCGCCATTGGGATTGAGCATGAAGCGCTCGACCGTGCCGGTGATGCGCACCGGGGTGGCGGCCAACGGCGCAGGCGGTGCGGGCGGCACCGGCGGAGCCGGCGGTGGCGTGCCGACCGGCGCGCGCGGCGCCATCGGTGCTGCCGGCGGTGTGGGAGCCTGCGCGGCAGCGGTCGCCACGCTGCAGGCCAGTGCGAAAGCAAGTGCGGTCTGACGAATCATGCGATGTCTCCAACGCGGCAGGAGCGCCGCTCGCCCTGGAGATAAAGCAGCAATCGTGCCAACGGCGAGTCCGTTGTTTTATAAGGGTTTTGTGTCTGCACGCGCGCGGACAATCGTCTGCGTTTCATCCACCACTGTCCGCTTTGCAGACACTTTGCAGCTCGGGTTGCGTGTCACCCCTGCAAGGCAAGAACGTGCCTGGCACCCTCGACGGTAGCGTGCGCGTGCCGATGTCCGGGCTGGATTTCGAACGCGTGGTGCTGCGCTTTCCGGCTGCGCCGTTTGCTGGTGCAAGGCCGTAGCCAATGCTGCGAGTGGCAGCGGCGACATGTAACCAACAGGTGCGCATGACAACAGGTACACGTGCTGCTGTGCGCGTATTGCGTCGTGACCGAGGCGGCAGCCTGCAACCATCGCGTCCGGTGATCGCTGCGCCTACTGTAGGCCGTACTCATCGAGCTTGCGGTACAGCAGCTGGCGATGAATGCCGAGCCGGCGCGCGGCTTCGGCGCGGTTGCCGCCACTGTGCGCCAAGGCGTCCTGGATCATCTGCCTTTCCAGCCGCGCCACCGCCTCGGGCAAGCTGCCTTCCGGTGGCGCTGTCGTCGTGGGCTGCTCGGCATCGTGCTCGAGCGCGTCGTCCAGATCCGCGGCAACGATGCTGTGGCCGCGCACCAACAGCTGGCTGCGCTGCATGACGTTACGCAGCTCGCGCACGTTACCGGGCCACGGGTAGGCCAGCAGCCGCGCTTGCGCGTCCGCCGACAGCGCGCGCGCCGCGCCTTCGCCGCTGCGCAGAAAATACTGCGCAAGCAGCACGATGTCCTGCCCGCGTTCGCGCAGCGGCGGCAGTTCGATCGGCACCACATTGAGGCGATAGCGCAGATCGCTGCGGAACTGTCCTGCCGCCACCCACGCCGCCAGATCGCGATGCGTGGCCGCCAGCACGCGCACATCCACCTTCTGCGCGCCGCGCCCGCCCAGCGGCGTCACTTCGCCTTCCTGCAGGAAGCGCAACAACTTGGCCTGCATCGGCAGCGGCATGTCGCCGATCTCGTCCAGGAACAACGTGCCGCCATCGGCTTCGCGAATCAGGCCGATGCGGTCGCTGGTCGCCCCGGAAAAGGCGCCCTTGCGATGGCCGAACAATTCGCTTTCCATCAACTCCAACGGGATCGCCGCACAATTGACTGCCACGAACGCCGCATTTGCGCGTGCGCTGGCGCGATGCAGGGCGCGCGCGACCAGCTCCTTGCCGGTACCGGTTTCGCCGGTGATCAACACCGGCAGATCGGAAGCTGCCGCCAGCCCGATGCGTTTATGCACGGTACGCATCGCCGGACTGTGGCCGACCAGGCCGTCGTCGTCGTCGTCGGGTGGTTCGCTCGCTGCGGCATCGGCGTCGGCATCGGCGCGACTTGCCAATGCACGCTCCACCACCTCGACGATATCCGCACGCCCCACCGGCTTGACCAGGTGATCGAACGCACCCAGCGTCATCGCCTCGATGGTGTTGCCGCTGGAGGCGTACGCGGTGAGCATCACCAGCGGCACCTGGCGCGCGCGGGGATCGTCCGCACGCGCACGCAGCACCTGGATTCCGTCCATGCCGGGCATGCGGAAGTCCACGAACGCCAGCTCGATGCCGCCCTCGTTCAGGCGCAGCAAACCATCGGCGCCGTTGTCGACCGCGATCACCGTATGGCCGAGCGAGCGCAGCGTTGCCTGCAAGGTGGCCAGAAACGCCGCATCGTCGTCGATGATCAGGATGCGCGCCATGGCAGCTCCAGAATGAAATGGGTCATACCGTCGGCGTGTGCATAACGCACCTGCCCGCCATGTGCACGGGCGATCTCGCGCACCAGCGCAAGCCCCAGGCCATTGCCGTCGGCGCGACCGCTGACGAACGGCTCGAACAATTGCGAAGCGATGGCATCGGCGATGGCCGCGCCACGATTGCTCACCCGTAGCTGCAGCAACCCATCGCTGGCGCTGGCCTCCAGTGTCACCGCGCTGCCTGCATCGGCGTGCTGGAGCGCGTTGCGCAGCAGATTGTGCACGGCACGGCCGAGCTGCTGCGGATCGAGCATCCACTGCAGCGGCGCGTCCGGGACGCGCAGCTGTGGCGCCGGCGCGCCCGGCGGCAGCACGGCAGGATCGAGCAAGCTCGCCAGCCAGTCCTGCACCACCACCGTCTCCAGCTGCAGCCGGATCGGCTGCACCATGCCGAGCAGACTTTCGACCACCCCATCCAGGCGACGGATCTGCCCCAGCATCAGCTCAGCGTGCGCGGCATCGTCCGGCGTGCCCTGGCGCGTGGCGATTTCGTTCTCCACGGCCAGGCGCATCGTGGCGATGGGGTTGCGAATCTCATGCGCCACCGTGGCGGTCAGGCGCCCGAGTGCGGCCAGCCGCTCGTGCCGTGCCAGCTCGTCGGCCAGCCGCCGCGTCTGCGCCAAGGCCTGCGCATTGCGCTGTGCGTAATCGCTGACTGCAGCGCCCAGCCGGTCCAGCTCGGGTGCGCCGGTGACCGGAATCTGCGGAAGTTCGGTATCGGCGGCCAGCGCCTGCTGGATGCGCTGCAGGCGCTGACTCCAGCGCCGCACCACCACGCCCAGGGCAATCGCCGACATTGCCACCATGGCGAAGATCAGCAGCATGCCGATCGCCAGTGGCCGCCAGGCATCGGAGGTGCTGGCCGGCACCCGCGACATGGTCCAAGCGGCGGTTCCCGCGGCCAATGGGCAGGCGCTGATCAGCACCACTTCGCGGCTGCCGTCGCGACGAAAATCCACGGCCTTGTTGCCCACCGCACTCTGCCGCGCGGTACTGACGATCGTGGTCCACTCGGCGGCCGGGATATCGGTCTTGTGATCGCTGCCGTCGTAGGTGGGATAGGCGTAGGCAACGAATCCCTTGTCGAGGTTCCACACCCCGCCCTCCACACCGGGCGCATCGGCCAGCACCAGTTGCACCACCACCGCGGCCAACCCGGCGCCGTTGTCGCCGCTGCGCGCCGCCTCGCTCGCGCCGGCGTAGCGCTGCACGATGCGTGCGCATTGCGCGGTCAATTGCTGGCGCGCATCGTCCAGTCGCACGCCTTCGGTCTGTCGGTACAGGCCATACAACATCGTGGCCACGCCCACGCAGGCAGCCAGGATCACCACCCAGATCAGCAGCAACTGGCGCAACAACGAACGAGGCATGCGAGGGTCCGGTAAAGACGTGCGGTTTCAGAACGCGGTAACTGTGTCAGCGCATGTTGGTCTTGACCAGATCGATCACCTCGTCGCCGCGCCCGCTCATCACTGCCTTGAGCAGATACAGGCCCATGCCCTTGGCCTGTTCCAGCTTGATTGCCGGCGGCACCGCCAGTTCCTGCGTGGCGATGCGCACATCCACCAGCGCCGGACCAGAGTGCGCGAAGGCCTGCCGCAACGCCCGCTCCAGTTGCGCGGACTCATCGACCCGGATGCCCAGGATGCCCATCGCATTGCTCATCGCTGCGAAGTCCGGATTGCGCAACTCGGTGCCGGTATCCAGATAGCCGGCGGCCTTCATTTCCATCGCCACGAATCCCAGCGAGGCATTGTTGAACACCACGATCTTCACCGGCAGGCGCAGCTGCGCCAGCGAGATGAAATCGCCCATCAGCATCGCAAAACCGCCATCACCTGACAGCGCAACTACCTGACGGCCCGGATACGCCGACTGCGCACCCAGCGCCTGCGGCATTGCATTGGCCATCGAACCGTGGTTGAACGAACCGAGCAAGCGGCGTTGTCCGTTCATGCGCAGGTAGCGCGCGGCCCACACCGTTGGCGTGCCGACATCGCAGGTGAATACCGCATCCTGGTCGGCGATCTGGCTGATCATGCGCGCCACGAATTGCGGATGCAGCGGCTCGCCTGGATCGGCCGGCACCGCCAGATCGTCCAGTCCCTCGCGCGCCTTGCGATAGTGCGCCAGCGCCTTGTCCAGGAAGTCGCGTTTCTCGCGTCGCTGCAGCTGCGGCAGCAAGGCGGCGATGGTTTCGCCCACATCCGCTGCGATGCCCAGCTGCAACGGCGTACGCCGCCCCAGCGCGCTCGGGTCGCGGTCCACCTGCACGATGGTCGCGTCCTTCGGGTAGAACTGCCGATACGGGAAATCCGTGCCCAGCATGATCAAGGTGTCGCAGTTGAGCATCGCGTGATAGCCGGAGCTGAAACCGATCAGGCCGGTCATGCCGACATCGAACGGGTTCTCCCACTCCACGTGTTCCTTGCCCCGCAAGGCATGCACGATCGGCGCGCCCAGGGTGTCGGCCAATGCCACCACCGCATCGTGTGCGCCCGCGCAACCGCTGCCGCACAACAGCGTGATCGCTTCGCTCTGCTGCAGCAGCGCGGCCAGTTGCTGCACATCTTCGGGAGCCGGCAGCACGCGCGGTTGGCGCAGTTGCGGCCACGCCGTGGGGATGTGCTTGTCCACTTCCAGCAGTGCGATATCGCCGGGGATCACCACCACCGCCACGCCTTGCTGCAGGATGGCCGCACGCATCGCGCGGTGCAGCACTTCCGGCAGCTGCGCCGGATTGGTCACCAATTCCACAAAGTGACTGCACTCGCGGAACAGTTCCTGCGGATGCGTCTCCTGAAAATAGTTCAGCCCGATCTCGGACGAGGGAATATGCGCGGCGATCGCCAGCACCGGCTGGCGGCTGCGATGACAATCGAACAGCCCGTTGATCAAGTGCAGGTTGCCCGGCCCGCAGCTACCCGCACACACCGCCAGCTTGCCGGTCACCGCCGCCTCGGCGCCGGCAGCGAACGCAGCCACCTCTTCGTGGCGCACGTGCATCCATTCGATCGTCTGCATCTCGCGCAAGGCATCGGTCAGGCCGTTGAGGCTGTCGCCGGTCAACCCCCAGATCCGCTCCACCCCCGCGCTCTGCAGCGTCTCGGCCAGAAACCGCGCCAACGTCTTTTTCTTCGCCACGATGCAGCTCCACGCTATCTTTGAGTGGGTAGCTTGGCAGCGGGAATGTATGCCTGGCGTCTAGTTGCGGCCCGCGCTACGTCTTTCACGCGCACCTAGCAGATGAATGGCCTGGCTGGAGAGTGACCAAGCTGTCACTCTTCACCCGCCAGCATCGATGTCCTCTCCTGATACCTCACAGGCTTACACAAAAACCGGGGGGCTACAGAAAGTCACCTTTCTGAAAGCTTCCCCGGCCCAGGTGTGTGCGTAGGATCTCGAGACCCTGCGAGTGCAACTGGGAGATCCTACCCTTGGTCACACCCAGCTCACCTGCGATCTGGACGAAAGGCTTGTGCAGGTAGTAGTAAGACATGAAGATTTCCCGCGTACGCGGAGCCAGCTGCAGCATTGCCTGCCCCAGAATATGCCGTGACTGCTCTTCCACGAGACCATGTCCCGGCCACGCATCGGTTGCGTGCTCGACCAGATGCTGGGTGGCGATCTGCAGAATCGTGCCGATGAAGTCATCGAGCCTGCCGATATCATCGGCGACGATATCAATCCGATCCTCCAACCGAATGGAACGCCTGTGCTGGCGCACACCATTGAATACCGCGCCACGCACGCGGCGTTTAGCGTAGAGCGTGAAAGGAATCATGCGTGCCGGGTCATAGCGGGCCATCGCTTCCAGCATGCCGACATGCGCATTTTGCAGGTGATCCAGCCAATCGAGGTCACGACGACCGATGCGTCGATAGACGTCGGCCGCCACCATTCTTGCCCACGGCGAATACTCCGTTACCAGAAAGTCTCTGGCCTGCAGGTCATGGTCGGCCTTGAATCGCCTCCAAAGCTCGGCAACAAGTGCCTCCCTGTCCATCGCAGGTCAGGACCAGATGCTGCCCAGCAGCGTCCTGGAGACGAGCACCCACCCATCGATCAAGATAAACAACAACAACTTGAGCGGAAGACTAACGGTTGCCGGCGGCAGCATGATGATGCCCAGGGCCATCAACACCGCCGAGACCACAAGGTCGATCATCAGAAACGGAAGGAAAATGACAAATCCCATCTGAAAGGCGGTCTTGAGCTCGCTCAGAATGAAGGCGGCAGCAAGATGGGTGAAGCGGATTTCTTCGACCGTCCTCGGCGGTGCAACGCGCGCCATTTCACTGACTGCCAGCAAATCGGATTCACGCGTCTGGCGCACCATGAAGTCCCGTAATGCGGGCGTTGCACGCGACACTGCCTCCGTCGCAGTGATCTGATCTGCGAGATAAGGTGAGAGCGCATCGCGCTGGACTTTGTCCAGCACCGGCCCCATCGAAAACAGCGTCAACAGCATCGCCAACGTAATCAATACGCTGTTGGGTGGCGTCTGCGGGATGCCCAGCGCGTGCCGGAGCAAGGCCAGTACAACGATGATGCGGGTAAAGCATGTCATTCCGATCAGGATCACAGGGATGAACGAGAGCATCGTCATCAGCACGAAAACGCGTAGCGTCGACGAAAACTCCTGTTTGCCCGCAGCGTTCAATGCTTCGCTCAACGGATCTGCACAGGCAGTGAAGGTCGCAAAGACCAGGCCCACTCCGACCAATCCAGCCAGGAGGCTGGGACCAGCGTGCTTGCGCGTCACGTCGAGGCTCCTGTTTCCGAACCCAGGCGTTGAATGCTGACCTGCCCTTTGGATTCGGCGACCACGACCTTCTCGCCGTCGATCTCCAGCAGGTGCACGACCGTGGAGCGACTTAGCCGGTATTCAGCGCGTTTTACGATGGCACCAGCGGCAACAGACAGCTGTGTTGCGCCCAGCCACCGTGCGATCAGGCCCTTTTTCTTAAGCCATAGCAGGACAGCGACGAACACCGCCAACAGCACGGCGGTCCAAATGAGCGTGGCGCTGAGCGTCGCTGCGCTCAACACCGTATCGCTACGGTAGGGGATGGCGGACGGCATGTCTGTGCTCAAAGCAGTTCTTGAATCCGCACACCCAATTTGTCGCCGACTGCCATCAATTCTCCTGTGGCGACCGCCTTGCCGTTGAGCATGAGAGTAACCAACGCTTCGCATGACTCTTCCAGCGAGACAACATCGCTTCTCTTGAGTGCCATGATCTCGTCAACGCTCATTTCTACCTGTCCGACATGCGCCACCAGCTTCGCTTTGACGTGACCGAAGACCGAAAGATCGCGCGTCACGGTGGTTGTTTCCATTTTCATCGGTCGTTTCCTTGATTTGATATGTCGTTCAGTGCAGTTCCAGCGCACGCTGCCCGCCCGCAAGGACCAAGCGCGCAGCAGCCAGGACGTGCGTCCCACTCATGAGCTGAAGCGGGGCATAGGCATCACTTTCGACGACCAGCACCTCTCCCACGCGCAACGAGGAAACCTCGCCAAGCTCCATCTCGCCCATGAACAGCTCGGCATGCAATGCAACTGGTTGATCGCGCAATGCCGCGCTGCGAGTGGTCAACACAGGCAGCTCCGCTACATCGGCGCCATTGCTTTCCGCAGCGCACCACACCGCATCCGCGATCAAGGCGATCTCGAATTCGCCCCATCGTGCAGTGGCATGCAATGCGCCATGCCGTAGCAGGAACCGGAGCGGATCGACGGGGTGGGCGGGTGTGGAACGTTCGAGGGCAGGCCTGCCAACCAGGGTAGCCACAAGAGCTTGCAGCGCCTGCTCACCGACCCTTCCACATAGCTGCTCGTCGGCAGCGCCTGAAAGTTCCATCAACCGTGCGCCAAGTGCTGAGGGCGTCCCATTGCACAGGCGCATGCCGAACAGGCCGCCAGCGCTGGTCGATACGATCTGCATCTGCGGGACGTCCGCAACGTCTTCGGCGGATGCGGTGATCGCTACCCTGACCCCTTCATCGCTCTGTCCATGAGCAACCGACCAGTCCGTGAGCCATACACCGAAACGCACCTGCAACAGCTCATAAAGCGCCTGTGCGCTGGAAGGGAGTATCCATCCGAGACGTTTCATCTATCATCCGCCCCGTGTGCTGTTGTAGAGCTGCTCGATCATCTCGTTACTTACCGTCATCACACGCGAGCTCGCTTGGTAGCCGCGCTGAATGATCAACATGTCGGCAAACTCTTGGGTAAGATCAATGTTTGACATCTCCAGGCTGCCGCCCTGGATATTTCCAAACACGCTGGAGCCAGCACGCCCCAGTTCACTGCGCTGGCCGTCTACGCCCGACAGCATGCGTCCGCCGGATAGCTCCAGGTTGCTCTCACTCTGGAACGCCGCCAACGCGAGTTGCGCGCCCTGGCGTTTTTCCGTCGAGCTGTAAGTGACCTGCAAGACGCCCTTGCTGTCGAACGCCAGCGCATTGATACCGAGCACGGGGCTACCGTCTTCCACCGTGGCGGTCAGACTATCGGTTAGCCCGGACAGGCTTGTCGTCCCCGTAAAGGTACCTGGTGTACCGAAGCCAAGTGCAACCTTTTGGCTGCTGGAGCCCGCCGAAAGAGTGACCTCGATATTGCCCGAGCCTGTTTCCAGCATGCCGCTGGTGCTGAAGCGCAGATCGCCGCTGCCAACCTGCGCGCCCGATTCGTCGGTCACGGTGACACGGTAGGTGCGGCCCGATCCAACCGATGCCACCGGCGCACTGGTGGTGACCTTGAGGGTGTGGACTGTGCCTGTCGCGTCATAGACCTTGATGTCGCTGACGGAACTGCCAGTGGATGTAGGCGACAGGTTGCCGCTCAATCGCACACTTGTCGTAGGCTTGGCATCCAGGGTCCGCAAGCCGTCCAGGTTCAACTGCGACAGTTGACCGGTGCTGCTGATCGACATCACGTCATAGCGGCTGACGCTATCCACCAAAACACCGCGATCATCGATAATGAATTGGCCGGCGCGGGTGTAATGCAACCCTCCGCTGGAGTCGCGCAGGACGAAATAGCCGGAACCATCAACTGCAACGTCTGTCGCATTGCCGGTCTGGCGCAGATCGCCTGCCGTAGTGCGTAAGCCGGCACCGACGATCCGCGTGCCATGTTCTCCAGCCAGATTCTCAAAGAACGAGTCGCTGCCGCGGAAGCCAGGAGTGTTCATGTTGGCAACGTTGTTACTCACCGTATCCAGGCTCTTTGAAAAGCTGAAAAGGCCGGAAAGCGAGTTGTAGAGCGCTTGAAACATGAGTAATTCCTTATTGCTGGACCAGCGTGATCTGCGGAAGCCGGATGCCTGTCAAGACACCGGCACTGGTCTCGACCGTCAACAGAGGACCGGAGGCGCTGAACTCGATTGCCTTGACCACCCCGGTGGCAGTGTTGCCGCTTGCCTGGGTGACCTCGATGCGGCGACTCAAAAGGCTCAAGCTCTGGCTGGTGGCATTCATGCTCAACATCCCTTCGGAGTTGAGACTAAGCTGACGCGACTGCTCCAGATTGCTGAATTGCGCAAGCTGCGCCAGGAACTCGCGGTTATCCACCGGCTCCAGTGGATCCTGAAACTGCAACTGCGACAGAAACAGCTTAATGAAGCCATCCTGGTCGATGGTGTTGTTCGACTGTGCACTTGCACTGCCGTTATTCACGATCGAGCCGATTGAATCAATCGCCATTGTTGACCCCTTGAGCATTGGAAGAGCGCTGCCAAACGAGCGCGCCATTGAGCATGATCCGGTCAGGTCGACTTTGTCCGGAATGCAACAACGCATCC
Organism: Xanthomonas sp. NCPPB 3218; assembly: GCF_056725185.1. Classification (NCBI taxonomy): domain Bacteria; kingdom Pseudomonadati; phylum Pseudomonadota; class Gammaproteobacteria; order Lysobacterales; family Lysobacteraceae; genus Xanthomonas; species Xanthomonas sp. NCPPB 3218. Next base: position 301,973 of record NZ_CM161516.1, on the reverse strand, counting down.
AGCAGGGCCGGTATCTGTGCGGCGGAAAGTTGGTAGTCGCGCACCCACCAGGTGGTGCGACCTTCTGCGTCTGAAATTTGTTTCATTGCGCGTGTCATCCACTCGGCCAACGCACCGGAGCTTGTCGTTGAGGACACGTAGGACGAGTGCGTAGCATCGGTTTCTGGGCGCTCTGTCAACGCGGCCGGCAAGCCTGCACCGGCCACGTGTAATCCCGAAGCAAAACACGGGCGATACGCCACATCCTGCAGGCTCATTGCACTGAGGCCAGGTCCAGCACTTGCTGACATCATGACATTGCCATTGAGCGCATCGCCATTCGGCGCCCCCGCTTCATGACCACGACCACGATGATCCACATACGACATCAGATACGTTGCCGTTGCCATCCATTCGAACACGATCGAGTCGACTACCAGCGCCTGGTCGGCAACTTGTGCCACCTGCGTGGCCGACATAATCCCGGCCTGCATCGTCTGCCCGGGAGTCGTGGCAGATGCATCGCCTGGTAAGTAATCGGATGTCAGCCAGCGTTCGAATCCCGCCGCGTCTTTCGACGGACGTTCTTCGTGCGGCTCGCTCTGAGGCTTTGGCGGAACCGTAGCAGGTGAAGGTAGTGCCGATTCAATTGCCACCGGATGCTCTCCTTGCGAGCCAGAGTTCTGCACAGGTGTCCGATTCGGCGCGTTCCTGCAACCGCAGCGTCTGTTCGGCAAAGCGTCGATGGCGTTCGTCGACAGAGCGCTCCTCTGCCAGGGCGGCACAATGCACGGTACGCGCTGTGCCCACACGGGTATCGCAAGCGTCCGCATCGAGTAACGCCTGCGACTGCTCTGCATGTACGACGGCTTCGACGTCCAGTGCTGCTTGATAGGTTTGTAGCTGTAGCAGGCCGTTTTCTGCCCGTTGTTTCCAGCAGGCGAGCGCATGAACACGATGCTGACATTCCTCCAGATGGGTTTGTGCCTTCCGGCTTTCAAGCAACGTGCTTTGCAAAACCAGCGACGCCTTGCGTGTTTGCAGGTCGCGCACGCGTACCAGCACCGTCAGCCGTTGCAATTGTCGACGCGCGTGGTCGTCAGACATGGGCATTTTCCGTCGGCAGTGCATGCAGCAATGCGTTCAAGGCTTCAAGCCGCGTCATCGGAACGAGCTGTGCCTGCTTGATGACCGCTTCCAGCTGCGGCCAGGCGTCCAGGGCCTGATCCAACACGGGGTTGGCACCGGGCTGATATGCACCAAGTTCCACTAGGTCACGCGAATCTTCCAGGATGGCGAGCACACGACGCACACGCATCGCGAGCTCTACGTCCTCACGCGTGGCGAGCTGGGTGAGCAAACGACTTACACTGGCCAATACATTGATTGCCGGATAGTGGCCTTTAGAGGCCAGCGTGCGATCCAACACGATGTGCCCGTCCAGAATGGCGCGCATATGATCGGTAATGGGCTCGTTGAAGTCGTCGCCCTCCACCAGCACGCTGTAGATTGCGGTAATCGCACCGTGCTCGAAGTTTCCGCAGCGTTCGGCAATCCGCGGCAGCCACGAGAAGACCGACGGCGTATAACCGCGAAAGGTCGGCGGCTCGCCGCTGGCCAGGCCGATCTCGCGATGCGCCATGGCAAACCGGGTCATCGAGTCCACCACCAACAAGACAGACTTGCCCTGGTCCCTGAAAAACTCCGCAACGGCGTGCGCGGCGTGGACGGCATGGGTGCGCACCAGTGCCGGCTGATCGGCAGTGGCAGCCATGACCACGCAGCGCTTCATCACTTCCGGACCGAGTGTATGACGCACGAAATCGCCGACTTCGCGACCACGCTCACCGATCAGTGCTAACACGATCACGTCGGCCTTGACATGGCGGACAAACATACCCAGCAAGGTGCTCTTGCCCACACCGCTGCCCGCGAAGATACCGATGCGCTGCCCTTTTCCCAGCGTCAACAAGCTATCCACTACGTGGATGCCTGTCTCGAAAACCTGGGTGATATCACGCCGTTCCAGTGGATTGGGTGGCACTGCATGCAATGGGTAGTGTTGCTCAGTTGCGCACGGCCCCAGCGTATCCAGAGGACGACTGAAGGCATCAATCACGCGCCCAAGCAAGGCATTGCCAACCGGGACATTCAATGACCTTGTCGTGGTTTCCACTCTTGCACCGGGCGAGAGACCGGCAATATCTCCATATGGCATAAGCAGCAGCTTGCCGTCCCGAAGTCCCACCACCTGCGCGTCCACACGACGTCCCTCTGCGGACACCATCACTTCACAGAGATCTCCGACGCGTGCGTCGGGCCCATCGGCCTCGATCACCAGGCCATTGAATGCACAAACACGGCCATACCGACGCACGTAGCATGCCGATTGGATGGCTGTCGTCAGATGCTGGGCAAGGCTCATGAGCGCGTCACGGACGAGTAAGTGGACAGGCCGTGCAACAACGCGGCTTGTAACGCCGAAAGCCGGACGTCGAGCCCAAACTCGGTTCTGCCTGCGCGTGTTTCCAGCGTGCACTGGCCTGGCCGTAGTGCAAGATCACAGTGAATCGGCAAGGTCAGGACATTGGAGCAAAGCGACAAGTCATGTTCTGATACGTGTATTGCTACCGCCTGATGACCCGCGTCCCGCAGTGCACGCTGGCACAGCTCCGTCAGTAGCGGACCATCTGCATAAGCGGCGCCGATGACCTGGGTTACCGCGAGGAAGGCCACTTCCACGGCTACTTCATGACTTCGTCGCGCCTGTTCGTCGATGGCTTGCTCCAGGCCGGCGATCAGATTCTGCAGCTGCACACGCACCCGCTCGGTCGCCTCATGCGCGGCGTTAGCCTGGGCCTGCAGGGAGGCCGTCACTTTTTCCAACTCACGCTGTGCCAGCGAAGCGGCTTCCTCATGAGCGCGTGCAAGGCCGTCCTGATATCCCTTCGCACGCGCATCTTCCATCACGGATTGCTCTTGCGAAGCGGAAGGCGTCGCGTCGTCAGCGCCACGTGTTATAGGCGCATACCAGGGACGGCAGTCGGATGACACGGCTAGACGCTTCATGGCACTACCCGCCTTGCCGGGTGCGCAACTGCTGCCTGGGCGTGCGCAGCATTACGCACAGCAGCGGCCAGCGCTGGTGGAAGTGGCCGGGACACTGCGAGTTCTGCGCGAACCGTCTTGGCCAGCGCAGGCTCGAGCGCTGCAAGGATAAACGACGCGTCCGCCGAGGCCGTCGCCATGACCACGCGGCTCAGAGTCGCTGCACCAAGCGTATGCGACAGTTGCACGATATCTTCCAGACCCGGTCCGCCGTCAGCATCTCCGATGGTCTGACCCGGTCCGCGCAGTGCCGGCTCGACCAGGGTTGGCTCGTCCCATCCGTGACGACAGACCAATGCAATCTGCGCACGCAGTTCCGTGGCCATGGCAGCCGGCAAGGACGCCAGCAACCGCCGACGTTCGCCAGACCGCATGACGCTGGCCAGCAACGCAGACTTGCGCATGACTTCAGACGCGCTCATGCGCAGGCCCCATCAGCCACGCCCGAATTTGTTGCGCTGCCTGTTCGCTCTGCTCTCGGCTCAAGCGCTTGCTGCGTGATCGCGTGACCGTTTTTCCTATCAGCACCCCGACAAACAGGCTAAGCACAACGGCGACCACGAGCCAGATCATCGGGGCTGCCTGCCAAGCCGAGGTAACGCCACGAGCACCAAAAGCCGGGCGATCGGTATTGCGTGCTGCCAATGCCGGCTGACCTGGAGGTTGGCTGGGTGTCGCGGTGGATCCAACGCCAATTTCAACAACATCGCCACGCGCCGCATCTCCACCGATTGCTGCCATCACCAAACGTTGCAGGTGCTGTTGTTCGATATCGCTCAACGGTTGGCGCAAGGCAATCGCAACGCTGACACGCTCTACCCGTCCGGTGGCCCTGGTGATTTCCTGCTTCTCGGTGCCGTGTGCGTACTCGACCTGCTCGTTCAAGACCGCACCACTACCTCCCTCGGGTACACGATCGGAACTGGAGCTACGCCGCACCACCGTCCCATGGTCCTGGCCAGGCGCCACCAGGGTGCGTTCACTGACGGTGCGCACTTTGTCGAAGTTCAGTGCGACATTGACCGAGATCGATGCCCCTGCCGTGGACGGTTGCGCCTCCAGAATCTTGCGGATATCACGCTCGTAATCGGCTCCCAGTTGCCGTGCCAGGTCGCCCTGTGCACCGCCGGCGGCATCGTTGACGCCTCCTGCCAGCTGCAAGCCGGTCGGCCCGACCACCACCACCGCGTCCGGCATCAGCCCATCCACGGCCGAGGCAACAAGATCGCGAATTCCGCTGACCTGTTTGGCAGTCAGCGTCGCACCGGGCACCAGCGAGACTGCCACCGATGCCTTGGACTGACTGTCTTCGGCAAGGAATACACCTGGGCGGCGAATCGACAAGTGCACGCGCACAGCCTCAACACCAGGAATCGTGGCGATGGTGCGCTCGATTTCACCCTGCAGCGCACGCTGATAATTGATGCGCTGAGCAAACTCGGTAACACCGAACTCATTAGTATCGAACAACTCGAATCCAACATGCCCCCCTTTCGGAACGCCGGCAGACACCAGACGCATCCGCAAGGGATGCACCTGACCCTGTTCCACCAGGATGCCGCTCCCGTCCGCGGTATAGCTGTGTGGAATCTTCCATTCGTCAAGGGCAGCCGAGACCTCGGCGGCGTCGGCTTGTTTCAGCTCACCGAAGAGCAGTGCCTGTCGCGGCGCCAAGGCCCACCAGATCGCGGCAGCCGTCAGCAGCAGCAAGACGCCCATGGCGAGGAATAGGCCAAGCTTGCGCTTCGGTGCCAATGTCGAATAAGTCGTTTTGAAAGAGGAAAGCACGTCAGTGTCCTTACAGTTGCATCCGCGAGAGTTCCTGATACCCCTCGACCAGCTTGTTACGCACCTCGGACAACAACGTGAGGTGCATACGTGCCTCCTCCAGTGAGATCATCAGATCGTGCGGCGCGACTTCCTGACCTGCGGCCATCGCACGCAGTTGCTGGTCCGCAGTCTGGATGGCGCTATCCGCACCGGAGATGCCACGTGCGACCACATCCCCAAAATTCACGCCGTCGGTTGCGACCACCGGCGCACCGAGTGCCTCCATCTGCGCGGGTCCAATCGCTCCAATCGCTGCGATCGTCATCACTTGGCTCCAATCTCGAAAGCGCGCAATACCATGCTGCGCAGCACGTTGAACGAGCGCACATTTGCCTCGTAACCCCGGCTGGCCGTCATCAGACTGGTCATTTCGCTCACCATGTCCACCGCCGGGTAGTGCACCTGCCCTTGCGCATCGGCCATCGGATTCTTCGGATCCAGAACCGTGCGCGTTCCAAGACTGCGCGCCGCATCCATGCCGTCACCCAGGCCCACTGTCTCGGCGAACGAAGCGGAGGCCGATGCAGTCAGCTGGCGGGGATCGATCGGCTGATTGGCGACCGCGATATGCCGCCCAGCCAGGTCCATACGTAGCCGCTCGTTCTGCATGCCCGCACGGCTTGCATCTAGGATTGCGTCGATACTCATGCGCCGCTCCGCCCAGTCACCGCCAGACGCATCAAACCGAAATGCCGGCTCAGCGATTCGGTCAGTGCCTGATAGTTGAGCCCCGCTGATACCGACTCGGCGACCAGGTCGTCCAGACTGGCGCGTTCACGGTCATAGCGCTGGTCCACGATCGCCAGCGTGGGTGAATCCGGATTGCGCAGCAGTGCTGCAACATCGTCAGGGCTTGCGCCAGCCGCCGCATTCAAGACGCGATCGGTGCGACTCTGATCAATGACAAACACCGGCGCGTCGGGGCTCGAGGCGTTGGCGATATTCCAGCTGGTGACTTCGGCCTTGAGCTTATTGAGGCTCAAGGCCATGCGCACAGCGTTGACGGTGAGATCTTGTGACATGGGTAACCTACTGGATGATCAGGTCGCCATCCAAGGCGCCTGCGGATTTGACGGACTGCAAGACCGCAATGACGTCGCGCGTGGTCAGTTTGGCGGTACGTAACGCGGAAATCAGATCGGCCACTGTGGCGCCTTCTGCGACCGACACCAGCGGAGCGATTGGCTCTTCGGTGGTGATGGTGCTCTCCGGTACCAATACGCTACGCACCCCTGCGCCTGGACGCACCAGCAGCCCATCCGGCTGTGACACGCTGTAACGCGTGGAAATCTCCACACGCAAGTCACCGTGAGAAATGCTCACCTGACCCAAACGGATATTGCTGCCGGCCACCACAGTGCCGGTCCGCTCATTGATGATCACGCGTGCTGGCCGCTCGCGCATCACCCGTACATTCTCGATCTGCGAGATGCGAGCCACACGACTGGGGTTGTCCCGGTAGCGCACGACGACCTTGCCGGCGTGCTCGGCTTCTGCGGTGATGCCAGGCAAACTGGCGCTCACCGCCTGCGCGATGCGGTTGGCAGTGGTGAAGTCGGCTTCGTCCAGCAGGATGCTCAAGGTTCCCGGCTCACCGGCAACGTCCAGTGCGGCTGCCCGCTCGACGGTGGCGCCGGAAGGAATCCAACCCACAGTCGGGTGGTTCTTCTGTACCGATGCGGTGATGGCCTCGAACTGATAGCCCCCCACCGAAATCGCCCCTTGTGCGATCGCGTAGACCTTGCCATCGGGCCCGCTCAGCGGCGCCAGCATCAAGGTACCCCCGGTGAGGCTGCGCGCATCGCCTGCCGAGGCGACTTGCACATCGAGTGGCTGACCAGGTTCGGCGAATGCCGGAAGTTTAGCCGTCACCAATACTGCCGCGACATTACGGCTGGACAGATCACCCAGTTCGACGCTGACACCGAAATTGCGCAGCGTATTGCCGACCGATTGCACGGTCGCGCGGTTGCGCGCCGAATCACCGGTACCGGAAAGACCGAACACCAATCCGTAACCGGTCAGTGGATTTTCACGCACACCCGCGATGCGCGCGATGTCCTTGATCCTGACATCGGAGACCGGGGCGGCATGCGCAGATGCAGCCGACAGCGCTAGCAAGAGCACCAGCAAACGCAGGTTCATAGCACCCTCAGCCACTTGAGCAGCCGGTAGGCCACACTCTGACGTTGCGACTCGGCAACGACGCCCTTGCCATTGAACTCCACACGCGCATTGGCGAGCCGATGCGACCAGACGGTGTTATCGGCGAGGATGTCATCCGGTCGCACTATGCCGCTCAGCGTGATGCGCTGATCTTCCTTGTTGATCAACAGCGACTGCTCGCCTTCGACCACCAGCGATCCATCGCTCAGCACATCCTTGACCTGTACGGACAATTGCGTGCGCAACTCACCCACTCGTGAAGTTTCCGCGCTGCCCTTGGCGGCACCTGACAAACCGGCGTCGAAGCTACCGCGGTAGGCATTATTGCCTGCGGTGCCACTCAGGCGAACATCCGAACCAGCGTCAGTGGCTGCGCCGGAGCGTGCCCTGGCAGCTTCGAGCACATTCACCGTCAACACGTCGCCCACGCGGTAAGCGCGTCGGTCGGCAGCGATGCCGCGATACGTATTCGAATTGATGAGGCTTTCCTGCGCGAAGGCACATTGGCTCGCCGTCACCGACAGCAGCGCAGCGACCATGAGCGTGTCTCTAATGTTCAATGGATACCTCACCACTGGCAACCACACGTGCCTGCACCGGCGTGCGCGCGCCCTGTGGCAAAACGGCAATTGCCTCGCCTGGTTGCCCGTCGGCCACCGCAGTTGCCGGCAAGCGCAGTTCGACCGCACCATGGCGAATGCGCAAGGTCACCGGATCACGTCGCGCGATCGCAGGCGCGGCGGCAAAGTCGTGCGCCTGCACCAGATCGCCTGCGCGCACTGCGTGCTTCAAGCGTGCCGCCGCTGGTGCCTCGCCTGACGCTGCCACTTCGTCGGCGGCAAGCACGCCGGCCACGTCCATGCGTTTAGCTACTACAACAACCTGCTCACCCGGCGTGCCACTGGCAAATGCACGTGCATAGGTCGGCCGCTCCAGCCACCACTGCACGGTGAACCACACCATCCTGGTCTGTGTCGGCACACCGTCGACCAGCACTTGGACCGGCACGCCCACACGCTTGCGCGGCCAGGCTCCGCCGATCCGTCCGGCTTGCAGCGTCATCTGCGTGGTTGCGGCCATCTCCGTCTCCAATTGCGAGTCCGGCAGCGCGGAGGCGGTCAGGATCAACTCACCGGGAAGCGTGCCGGACACTGCCTCCAGTGACGCACGCGCCGTCGCGATCAGTCGATCGGACGAGATGTTGCTGGCCTGCGCACTCGCGCAAGACATCAACCACAGCAGTGCAAGCATCCTGGTCATCAGCGGCGCAGGTTGTTGATGGTTTCGAGGATCTGATCCGATGCCTGCAGCACGCGCGCATTGAGCTGATACGCTCGTTGCGCCAGCACCAATCCGGTCATCTCATCGATCATGTCGACGTTGGCTGCTTCCAGATAACCCTGCTGCAGTTTTCCAGCGCCGTTGCTGCCCGCAGCCAACGGAATCGCTTCGCCGGAGTGGTCCCCAGCCTGGAACACGTTTTCCCCGCGTGACTCCAACCCCTCGGTCGACACGAAGCTGACCAGGTCGATGCTACCGAGTACCGCTCGCTCCTCGCTGCCATCGAGCCTGGCGCTCACCTCGCCTGCCGAAGAGATCAGTACATCCGCAGCACCTTGCGGCATCTGAATTCCCGCCGACAGGCGCATGCCATTGGAAATGGCCAGATAGCCTTCGGTATCGACGTGGAAGCGACCCGAGCGCGTGTAGAACCGCTCGCCGTTGGCATTCTCGATTTCGAAGAAACCATCCCCGTCGATGGCAAGATCCAGGGGATTACGCGTGGGCTGCAGCGCACCGGCACCGAATTCCACCGAGGTGGAACTCACGCGAATGCCGCCGCCATGCACGTTGCTTGCCTGGCCGACTCCCTGGCCGGGCAGCGGCGTATTGGCGATCTCGGCAAAGTTGACGCGTCCGCGCTTGAAGCCGGGCGTCTGCATGTTGGCGACGTTGTTGGAGATCACGTCGATCTGCTGCTGCTGACCGCGCAGGCCGGTAGATGAGATGTAGAGAGCGTCGATCATGAGGGCAGTCCTGTCAGTTGTCGCCAATACGGTTGATGCCCGTATCCATCGCTCGGTCATAGAGGGAAATCACGCGCTGTACCGACTCGGCATGGCGCGAGAGTTCGATGAGCTGCAGCGTTTCGGCAGCCGCATCGACGTTGGATTGTTCGACGCTGCCTTGCTGCACGGTTCCTTTCCATGGCGCAGTTACGCCGTCATAGCGATAGCCGCCATCGCTGGGAATCAGGCGCGCCGGTTCGGCCACGTCAACGATGCGTAGATGCGCCAACAGCGCATCTCCGTCCCAGATGCCGCCCTGATCGTCGACACGGATATCGGACTGCGGCAGGGTCAAGGCCCCTGCGTCGGTCAGCACCGCAGCCCCCTCACGGGTTTGCAAGCTGCCGTCGGCGCCACGCACGAAACTACCCAGGCGCAGCAACCGCTGCTGTCCGTCCTGCTGTGTCACAAAGAAGCCATTTCCGCGCAGCGCAAGGTCCAGCCCACGCCCCGTTTCCCGCAGGGCGCCATCGCCACGCTGCACCGTCATTGCTGCAGCGCCAGTGGCCGCAGCGAAGTCTCCACGTGCGCGTATGCCCTGGTAACCGGGCGTGTTCAGGTTCGCCACGTTCTGGCTGACCGCAGTCAACGCTTCGATATCCGCATTCAAACTACGACTGATCGCCTGGATGGTGTCGTTCACGCTGCAACCTGCAAGGGTGTGCCCACTGCCGCAAACGAGCGGACCAGGGCGGTGGAAGGGACTTCATTGAGTGCCAGCACGGCGACGTGCGGCAGCGAGCGTTGAATCAACGCACGTAGCGGCCTGCGCAACGGCGAGGGACACAACAGCACCGGCAGGCGGTTCTGTCCCATCATCGCCTCGGCATGTTTGGCGAGCTGCCGAATGAAGCCGTCAAGCTGCGCCATGTCGGTGAACAATGCGCTGCGGCCTTCGCCGCTGCGCTGTTGGCCCATCAAGGTCCGTTCGATTCCCGGCTCCAGCGTCAACACATGCAGCTCGCCGCGTGCGTCCTGAAAGCGCTGGCAAATGGTCGCGCCCAGGCGCTCACGCACCCTCTCGACCAATTCGTCAGGCTGCTTCTGATTGCGCCCGGCATCCAGGAGCACTTCGACGATGGCCTCCAGATTACGGATACTTACCTGCTCTCGAAGCAACAGTTGCAGCGTCTTCTGTACATCGGAATACGTCAGTACGTTGGGAACCAACTCGGCGACCAGTGGCGCGCGGTGCTCGTCCAGGCGCGACAGCAGGCGTTCGGTCTCGCTGCGGCTCAGTAGGTCCGGCCCATGTCGCTTGACCAGCTCATTGAGATGCGTCACCAGCACCGTGTCGGGTTCGACCAGCGTGTAGCCGCCGGCACGAGCCGCCTGACGGGTCTCAGGTGTGATCCATTGCGCGGGCAGACCATATGCGGGATCGCGCGTTTCCAGTCCTTCCAACTTGACGCGCGTACCGCCTGGATTGATCGCAAGCAAGCGATCCGGATGAATCTCACCCTGGCCGACACGGTTGCCTTCGACCAGCAGTTCATACTGGTTGCGCTCCAGTTCTGGACGCAGGCTGCTTTGCACTTTCGGGATGACAAATCCCAGCTCGCCGGCAACCTGCTTGCGCAAGTTAACGATGCGCAGCGCAAAATCCCCGGCAGGTCCCAACAACAGCTCGTGTAATGCGGCGCCCATGCGGATTTCGATCGGCTCCACCCGCATGGCTTGCTGCAATTCTTCCTGTGCGGACGGGCCTTGCGATGCATCCTCGACAACCACGTCCGCGTTGGGATCGCGTTTGATCAGGCTGTATCGGATCAGCACCGCGACGCCGATCAGCGCCGCGACCACCGGCAACTTGGGAAAGCCAGGCAATGTCAGCATCAACAGCAACGCCGCGGCAACCACCGCCAGCGCACGCGGATTGGAGAGAATCTGGCGCGGAATCTCAGCACCAAGGCGCGCGTCGGCCGCAGCACGGGTAATGATGATGCCGGTCGCCACCGCGATCACCAGCGACGGAATCTGGGTCACGATGCCATCGCCGACGGTCAGCAACGTAAAACGCTGCACCGCTTCGGTCCAAGGCATCCCCATCTGCGCGATACCGATCGCCAGACCACCGATGATGTTGATCAATACGATGACGATGCCGGCGATCGCATCGCCCTTGACGAACTTGGTGGCACCGTCCATCGCGCCGTAGAAGTTGGCTTCCTTCTCGATTTGCTTACGCCGCCGGCGAGCCTCGTGCTCGTCGATCAACCCCATGTTCATGTCGGCGTCGATGCTCATCTGCTTGCCAGGCATGCTGTCCAGCGTGAAACGCGCGGCCACTTCGGCCACACGTTGCGCACCGGTGGTGACGACTACGTACTGCACCACCACCAGAATCAGGAAGACCACAATACCGACCACGTAATTGCCGCGGATTACGAACGTACCGATCGCGCCGATGACGCGTCCTGCATCGGCGCCATCCAGGATCAGGCGTGTTGCCGACACGTTCAGTGCCAGCCGGAACATCGTCGCGATCAGCAGCAGGGTCGGAAAGGTCGAAAAATTCAGTGGCGATTCGGTAAAGAACGTCACCAGCAATATCAACAATGCCAGGCTGATATTGATGATCAGCAGCAGGTCCAGCAGCGCCGAAGGCACCGGTACGAACAGCACCATCAAGATGCCGACCACCAGCCCTACCAAGGCCAGGTCTCGCTTGTCCTGCAGGAAGGCGGCCAGGATGCCCTTCATGCGGCAGCACTGCTGCGGCGATTGGCATATAGGGTGCGGTAGACCGGCGCCAAGGCATCGAACAAGTCTTCGGGAACCGGTGCATCGATCGCACAGTCGCGATACAGCGCACGCGCCAATGCTGGCATGCGGACTACCGGCACGCCGGCGCGCTGTGCAGCACGACGTACGCGGGCGGCCAGCAAACCACGTCCCTTGCTCAGCACGATCGGCGCACGCATGCTGCGCGGTCGGTATTGCACGGCCACGGCGTAATGGGTGGGGTTGGTCAGAATGACATCGGCATCGGCCACACGCGGCAGCGAGCGCACCGTCTTGAGCAACTCACCGATCTGACGGCGCTGCTTGGATTTCACTTCCGGGTCGCCATCGCGCCGCTTGGCATCGTCACGGACTTCGCGCCGGCTCATGCGCATCTTCTTGCCGTGGTCCTTGCGCATGAATGCAAGGTCCGCCACCGCGACGATCAGCAGCACCAGCAGGACATAGGCCGATGTAGTCCAGAAACCTGAGCGCAGTTGCTCGACCAGCAGCGCCGGTGACGACAACGCAATTTTCCCGACAAAGGACGCCGCATGGCCAACCGCAATATAGGCAAGCAGTCCTAGCAAGGAGAGCTTGAGGACCAACTTCCCGAGCTCCCATAGGCCGCGCATCGAGAACAGCCGCTTGATCGCGTTCATGGGATGCATGCGTTGCAGGCTTGGTGCGAGCGCATGGGTGCTGAAGATCGGGCCGGTCTGGCCGAGATTGGCCACTACAGCGATCACCAGCAGCGCAAGGATCAGCGGCGTCATCGCCTGCAGCAAGCCACTGTAGGTATCGACCAACCAGGCAACCAGGTCTGCGCCGATACGTGGTTGCACACCTGCCAACTGCATGGTGTTGCGCGTGGCGCTGGCGAGTGCCATGGCGATGTCCCGCCCGGTCAATATCGTGACCACCACAAAGATCCCCAGCATCAGCACGGCGGTCAGATCCGGACTCTTGGCGACTTCACCCTTGCGGCGCGCTTCTTCCAGCCGGGACTGGGTCGGCTGCTCAGTCTTGTCCTGGTCGGCGTCTGCCATCAGGGCGCTCCCAGCATCTGCGGTGCCTGGTCCAGCGCACTGCCGAACAGCCGGCCAATGAGTCCTGGCGCATAGGCCAACGTCAATGCCAGCAAGCCCAGCGCAACGGCGACCTTGAGCGGCAGCGCCAGAAAATACACATTGGCTTGCGGCATCGAACGCGACGCATAGCCCACCGCGACATCGACAAAGAACAAGCCAAGCACAACCGGCATCACCACCATCAACGCACCCGCAAAGCTGCTTCCAAGCAATGCGAAGAACGCTTCTGCGCTGATGGGATGGCTCATGCGACCAAGCGGCAGCACCGTGGTGCTTGCAACCAAGCCCTTGAACAGCAGAACGTGCAAGTCGAGCGAGAAGAACAACACAGTGGCCGCCAGCATCAACGCATGGCCAAGCAGCGATTCCTGCGTATCGGCGCTTGCCGGGTTCAGCAGGGCGCCGGCGCCCAGTCCTGCCTGCATGTCCAACAGCCAGCCACTGGTGTGCAACGCGGCATTGGGAATCATGAAGGCCAGACCGAAGATCCCGCCGATCATCAGCTCGCCAATCGCTGCCAGCAGCAGCGCCATCGGTTGGCCGATGGCCGGCGGAGAGGCATAGCCGTCGGGCAGGGCCAACAGCGTCAACCATGCGAAAGCCAGCATCGTGGTGATGCGCACCAGCATCGGTGCCCATGCCAGCGGCGATAGCCCGGGCAACACCATCACCGGCAAGTAGCGCAGCGATGCGTAGCCGAACAACAGAGCCAAGCCGCTCAGCGCTTCCATCGTCAGAGCCCGGCCGCAAAATCGAACATGCGCTTGGCCAGCTCTACTGCAGTCAGCAGCATCCAGCTTCCCAGCACCATGGTCACCGCACCCACCGCGATCAACTTGGGGATGAAGGTCAGCGTCATTTCCTGGATCTGGGTGACGACCTGCAGCACCGAAATCACCAGACCCACCACCAACGTGATCAGCAAAATCGGCGCGGAGATCTTGGCCGAGGCGAGCAAGGTCTCTGCCAGCAGATGCATGGCGGTATCGGCGTCCACAAGCGGGCCTTCAATGCGCTGCTGCAGCGTTGGACGACAACCGGGCACGCAGGCGTCGCGCCATCTCTGGCGGCGTTTGCGCGCCAAGCGCGTGAGCACCTGCCAGTGCACCCTCGCGCATCAAGGCCGCAAATACAGCCTCCGATTGCGCCTGCTCGCCATTGTCTGCAAGCAACAAAGACTGCGCGTAGCGACCGCTGATGCTGCCGGGATCGAGCTTTAGCGCGCGCCGCAGATGCGCTTCGCCTTCTTCGCGCTGCCCATCCAGCAATGCCACCACTGCCAGGCCACCGTGCGATTCGGCAAAGTTGCGATCCAACGCGTATGCACGCCGGTAGCAAGCATCGGCTGCCAATCGCTCACCATCCAGCAGATGCAGCCAACCCAATGCATGCCAGGTACCGATGTGGTCCGGCATGGCCTGCGTTGCCTGCGTCAGCAATACCTTGGCTGGCGCCAAGGCGCCCTGCAACATCTGCGCCTGGCCCAAGCCAGACAGTGCCCGGCCCGACATGGGAAAGCGCTCCAGCGCACGCTCGAAATGTATCCCTGCCGCGGCGCCGTCCTGCACGTACAGCGCTAGCGCACCGGCGGTCAGTAGCGCTTCGTGCTGATCCGGAAAGAGCGCAAGACAACGATGTGCCTGTTCTACGGCACGCGTTGTGTCGCCTGAATCCAGTGCGCACAACGCACTCAAACCCAATGCGGTTGGATGCTGTGGAGTGAACGCCAATGCGGCGGCAAGCGCCTTGTCGGCGGCTGCGTAATCGGAGCGCATCAACGCGATACGAGCGGAAAGCACAGCGAACTCCGCGTTATCGCCGTGACGTGCGCGCGCCTTTTGCAGCGTGGCAGCGGAGCCGTCCAGATTCTGTTGGCACAGCTGCGCAAAAGCGATGTCATGGTCCAGGGCAGGCGCAGCATGGCGTTCAGCCAGTGGCTGCAAGCGCGCTTCGGCTTCCACATAGCGGCCAGCCAACAGGTCCAGTCGCGCTGCGCGGAATTGCACGCCTGCGAGCGATGCTGTATCGGCCGGCAATGCGGCAATCACATCTTCTGCGCGTGCAGATTGACCCGTTTCGATCAATGCATCGCACAGCTGACAGGCAAGTTCCGGATTGGCCGGGTCTTTTGCCCAGTAGGCTGAGAGTTTATCGACAGACGGCATCGCCACATCCATGAGACGCAGACCACCACGCCAGGCCAGACGACCTAGAGAACGATGGGTAAAACCTTGGTTCGTTTTGGACCCGCCGTTGCAGCGCTCGTGCGTGGCTATCGATCCTGATAGTCACTCTCCCCCGAAGCGAGCCCGTCGCATCCCCCTGTGATGACGGTGTGAACTTTACGTCCTCCCCCGGGAGGTGTGTCAAGCGCTGGCACAGATTGCAATGAAAGATTTTTACGAGGCAAGGGTCACATTTTCAAAGACAGAGCCTATTGATCAGTTCGCTTCCGCCCGGGCCAAACGCCGCTGCCAGCCCCTCAAACCCCTGCTTCCCCGGCATCAAACGCATTGGACGTATCGACATGGTCGGTAGCTGCCTTGGCGTCCAGCACCTCCAGCCCCCGCATAGACCGCCGGTCTTCGACCTTGTCACCCGGCGTGTTCTCGCGCACCGACAGCAGCTTGCCCCAGGCATCGTAGGTGCTGGTGCTGTTGCTGGTTTTGAAGTCCTTATGCGTGCTGGTGCCGATGACCTGCTGGGTGAGGTAGGTCTCCGCACCCTGGTAGGTGTAGCGGTAGGTGTGGGTGTAGCCCTCCGGCGTGGTCATGCCGCTGCCTTGCTCGTTGCGCACCAGCAAGTAGCGGTAGCCGCGCAGGGGGCCAGCGGCGTCGTAACCGATGGCCTCGGCACCGTCCTGGTACTCCACCGTGCTCAGCTGCGACAGCCCCTCGAATCGGCATCCGGAGTAACCCAGTTGCCGTGCTCGTCCACGCTGTCGCCCGTCCCTTGCGCGATGCCGTAGACCTCTGCTCGATCAACCGGCCATCAGCATCTTAGACGCTCGGGTCGATGTGCTTGAAGCATTACACGCTATCGCCACACGTTACGACAAGGACTCGCAATTTACTGGGGACCATCCATCTGACTGCATCCATGGTATGGCTGGCGTGAGCGGCAGCAAACACGCCAGACTCTTGGAATTGCTTGATGACATATCCTAGCCAGAGACACCAGAGACAAACATCCTCACAAGTTCACGATCTGAGTCAGTCTTAGCTGCCCTCTCTAGCGCCGGTCTCAGGTGATAAAGCAGTAGACTCATATCCGAATCATCGCTTGGCAAGAACTCTTTAATGACCTTCAAAAACAGATCAATTGCCATGAATGATAGGAAAGCCTCGTAAGCTCTCGCACTAGCAAATGGCAGTTTGCTCAGATAGTGCCTAGCCAAACGAACTTGGTCCGGACGTTTCCACGATTTGTGCGTTATCAACGCAATGGCACTCCCATAGTCTGCACTACCTGCGGGGTACGTCTGCATCAACCAATCTGCGGCGTCTTGGGAGGACATCCCCCCAAGCGCAGCACTCATTTCATTCAACTTTTGGTTATTCATATTGACTCATCTAGTGAATGCGAAACAAGTGTTCCGGCAAGCCAGCATTATTGCGAAGATAAGCAGGCGGCTGGTAATGACCAGAATTGTTGGTCCATTGAGTGATAATTCCACGATTTGGCCCCATGTTGTTTCCGAATCGTATGGAGCCCGCATAACTCACCTCGCCGCCGCTACTCAGCCCCAGGTGTGTGGAGAAATCGGGATTGATGTTGGGACGTGCAACTCGAATTCTGCCGTCTGGAAAAGTAACAAAATCATACGAGCCAGATGGAGTGATCCTGTTGCCACCAGCACTTTCCAACCAGTACCGACCAGAACTATCCTGAACCAGTGCTCTCACAGGTCGCTGAGACACCGCCAAGTCCTGTGGCCGTAGGTTCGCCAGCGTCCCTCTCTCCGTCAAGTTAGGCGGCCTAATATTGTTTGGAACACTTTCGCTTAAAGTGCCAAACGGCTTTACCTGAGAAACATCACCGACTGCTCCAATCTGCGAGCGCAGCGAACCCGCGCCCATCATACTGTCTCCCACATCGCTTAGCAGGCGCCCCGCTATCCGACCTGCAACAGGCGCCGACGCACGTGCCAAGCCGTAACCGTCCACGGCGGCGGTGCCAATATTGAACACCATGCTGGAGCGCTCTGCCGATGCGCCAATCAGATCGCCGCTGGCCTCAAGTCGATCTGCCGCAGCGAGGCTGTTATTGACGTAGTTGACTGTGGTGTCGATTGGATTGCGCGCAAAGTCGACTATCGCCGCAACGGTTCTGCCGACAACCTCACCGTCGGCGGCATGTGCGTCTACCAAACCCAACTGCGCTGACAAGCCCGTTTGGTACATGCCGGCACCGGCAAACGATTTCGCCAGCACGCCCATGCCAACGACACCCTCAACCACACTGCGTAGCACGCCATATGACCCACCAGCTACTCGGTAGGCGAGATCGTCATCCCAGCTCATCGCCTCCACTGCGATAGCAGTTGGACGAGCGACTTCCGCAGGCAGCTGTTCCACCGAGACGGGCGGGTTGTCACGCACCCAGAACGACTGCGTCACATCCGTACGCTCTGTCGCGCCACCGTTTTTCCCGATCAGGTATGGGTCGACATACTCGTTGTGATAGGTGGTCGTCGTTGCAAGGCGGGACCGCTCATCTGTGCTCAGTCCACCTCCCAACATCACGTCTGGCAATACACGCCCATTGGTTGGGAAAGGCAGCGTGCCGCCTTGATCGCCAACCCATCCATCCTGCCGCATCATCCCCGCTTCTTCTTGGGCAATCATCTGCTGGCGAGATGCAGCGTCTTCCGCATCCCATTGCGTAAAGCTAGCTTGCCGCTGATCTGCTTGCGCCAGCGATGCCAACCCTCTGCGATTGAGACTGCTGCTCAGCGTATTTCCAAACGCGTCCACGAACACGTCTTGGTAATTCACCGCACCGCCCACGATGCCTTGACGCACATGCGCACTCACTACACCGCCGGTGATGCCGGAAACAATATCTCGGGCGTAACTAGTGGAATTAATGCCTAGCGTGTTGGAGATCGTCGGTGCCAGCTGCTGCGTAATACCAGCAGTCACTGCACTAGCCGCAACGCTGCGCCAACTGAAGCTGGCTTCGTTACCGACCAATCGATTCGCAAGGTAGTTACTGACATTGCCGACTGCTGCCGTGCTCATCGCACCGACGACGGGGCCCACACTCGCGGACACGGCGGTGCTGAAGCCGGCAGTTGCCGCGCTCGCGATGGAACTTGCCGCCACATTGCGCCAACTGAAACTCGTTTGGCCCATCGCGCTACCAACGCCCTGGCTGGCGATTGATCCTGCTGCACCCGCAACAGCGTAGGTAGCAGCTGAGGCAGCAACTGCACCTGCAGTACTGGATGCCGCGCTGAACGCCGCAGCGAAGTAGCCGTTCGTCGCACCTGCAGTGAAGTACGTCACCACCACGGCCACGACCACCATGATGATCATCCCCAACGTGCCGCAGCCACTTTCCGGCGGCTTGGGGATGTACGGCAGCGATGGCGTCGTCGAGCCGATCGCCTCGCTGGCGTTGAACGGCTTGAACGTCGTGGCGTCGTTGGTGTTGGCCTTGACGTCCGGCACGTTCAACGTCGCACCGGCCACCAGGCCGCTGTCGTCGTCGATGGCGTTGGCTTCGGCCAGCACGTACCACAGGTTGCTGTTGCCGTAGAGGCGTTGCGCCAGCCCGCGCAGCGTGTCGCCTGCCTGCACCGTCACCCTGTAGGTGCCCACGTCGGTGCTGGCGTAGGCGTTCATCTGCCCCAGCACGTCGGTCTTGCCATCGAAGCGGCCGGCCGCGACGTACTGGCCGTTGGCGAACGCGTACTGCTCGGTGCGCAGGCGCTCGGCATCATCCTGCTCGAACACACCGTTCTTGAACGTGCCCTCGGTGCGGCGCAGGATGTTGCCCTCCGCATCCATCGTGAAATACCGCAGCCGGTCATCGACCTTACCACCCGGCGTGTTCTCGCGCACCGACAGCAGCTTGTCCCACGCATCGTAGGTGCTGGTGCTGTTGCTGGTTTTGAAGTCCTTTGTGCGTGCTGGTGCCGATGACCTGCTGGGTGAGGTAGGTCTCCGCACCCTGGTAGGTGTAGCGGTAGGTGTGGGTGTAGCCCTAAAGAATCGAGCTATTTCTCACTGCAGCGACCAACATTTCAAACGCCCCTCTGCTTCTATTCTTGAAATCAAAGAATCCGAAATGTCAGTTTTCGCACCATCGCCTTGCGGAATTGAAGGTTCGACGATCAATTCAAAGTCATTTGTTTTTTCCTCCCTGAGATCATTCTCTGGAGCGGGAACTCCAAGCAATGCATAGCGGAGACCATCACGCTCAACCACATATGCAGGAAATTCACAATACCGTCCCATGGTGTCTTCGACAAAAATTAAACCACCAAGGACACTACCTAATATTTCCGCTGTCGCGGGCAAATCACCTACCGGCTCTATGCCAACATGTGCAAACTTTTTCATAGAAAAACTCATCATGGCTGGGGCTTAAGAAAGAAAATTTGCGCATCAGGTTTGGCCTGAAGACGCATAATCTCTTGCTGAGTGTATATGCGGAACGTAAACGGTTCTTCGCGAAGGCCTCTAAATGCGGGATTCTGGCGAAGGGAATTATCAATCGAACTCTGAACGCCTGCAACCCCATCAATCTCGGCCCCACTGCGAAAACGCACTCTACTCCCGAATTGGGAAGCCAGCTTGTCGCTCACAATAAAAGCATCAACGTCAAAGTCGCCAGGATTGAATGGCTTTCCGCCCTTGTGCTCACCTTTGAATCCGCGAGCCAAGCTTCCACGGAAGCCAACCAAAGCGTCCGCGTCCAACTTCGAAATAGTCTGGAGATGAGAATCGACTATCTCACCCAGACTACCGACGATACCTTCTCGTGTGACTGCACTTTCCACAACCCTACCAAACCTAACCCCAACACTGCCAGCCTGCGATCGCCCAAGCCCGCTGGCACCAATGTCATCAATCATCACGCCATAGTTGCCATAGCGGTTCATGGCCTTGCCGACCAGCAAGCCGCCGGCAAACTCTCCACCCAAATTCGCGAGAGGACGGTAATCGTTGTCCACAATCGCTGCACCGGCCCCGTTGCCAATCGCGGTGCCCAGACCCACGGTTGCGGCGTACAGCGGATTGTGATCCAGCGCGAACTGGTCCCACGTCTGGCCTGAGCGTTCGTAGTCACGCGACATGCCGCTGTTCATCTCAGGCAGCCAATAGTCACCCTCTTCTCTAAAGAGGTTTGTGGTCACTGCTGCTGCAGCCAGCACCATGTCGCCCACCCGCAGCGGCGTATCGGCAACTTCGCGCCCAACCCCTACAAATGCATTGCCGACGCCCTCAACGAAGGAACCTGCAACTTCCCACCCGCTGATGCTGTTGGGCTCGACCGGAATGGCCTCCCGATTGACCGGCATCGGCGCCACCGGCTGTGCAGTCGCAGGCGCCATGCGTGCGGCGTTGATCGCACCGATATCCAGCGCGTTGCTGCGTTGGAATGCTCCTACGTCAATGGCATTGCTACGGCGACGGTCGGCACGGATGTTCTCCACCGTCTGTGCACCGACCGCACGCAGCAACGCTTGGTCATGCAGTTCTTGATCGCTTGCGCGGATCTGGATGCTAGATATGTTGCTGCGCGTGGCTCTGACCTCGACAGTGTCCAGCGTCAGGTCACCATTACGGTCTCTGACATATCTGCCAGGTGCTCCACCTCCATCTGCGGACGCAATTGCAGTGTCAGGATCAAACAAACTTGTGCTGGAGCTCTGTGTCAACGAGTTGACCAGTACATTGCTGAAAGCATCGACTGCCAGATCGGTGTAATCGATAGACCCTCTGCGCAAGGAAGCACTGACCACGCCCCCGGTGATACCGGCCACGGTTGCTTGTCCATACTTCATCGTGTCCACACCAATGGACCGCGCAATCGTCGGCGCCAGTTGCTGCGTGATACCCGCAGTCACCGCGCTAGCTGCCACGCTGCGCCAACTGAAGCTCGCCTCGTTACCGACCAATCGATTGGCAAGGTAGTTACTGACATTGCCGACTGCTGCTGTGCTCATCGCACCGACGACGGGCCCCACACTTGCGGAAACGGCGGTGCTGAATCCAGCTGTTGCTCCGCTGGCGATTGCACTGGCCGCCACATTGCGCCAGCTGAAGCTGGTCTGGCCCATCGCACTGCCAACGCCTTGGCTGACGGCTGAGCCTGCTGCACCAGCAACTGCCCATGTTGCCGCTGATGCAGCCGCCGCACCTGCCGTAGTGGCAGTGGCATTCAATGCCGCAGTAAAGTAGGCGCCGGTCGCGCCGGCAGTGAAGTACGTCACCACGATCGCGACGACCACCATGATGATCATCCCCAACGTGCCGCAGCCACTTTCCGGCGGCTTGGGGATGTACGGCAGCGATGGCGTCGTCGAGCCGATCGCCTCGCTGGCATTGAACGGCTTGAACGTATTGGCGTCGTTGGTATTGGCCTTGACATCGGGCACATTCAACGTCGCACCGGCCACCAGGCCGCTGTCGTCGTCGATGGCGTTGGCTTCGGCCAGCACGTACCACAGGTTGCTGTTGCCGTAGAGGCGTTGCGCCAGGCCGCGCAGCGTGTCGCCGGCCTGCACGGTCACCTTGTAGGTGCCCACATCGGTGCTGGCGTAGGCGTTCATCTGCCCCAGCACGTCGGTCTTGCCGTCGAAGCGGCCGGCCGCGACGTACTGGCCGTTGGCGAACGCGTACTGCTCGGTGCGCAGGCGCTCGGCATCGTCCTGCTCGAACACACCGTTCTTGAACGTGCCCTCGGTGCGGCGCAGGATGTTGCCCTCCGCATCCATCGTGAAATACCGCAGCCGGTCATCGACCTTGCCACCCGGCGTGTTCTCGCGCACCGACAGCAGCTTGCCCCAGGCATCGTAGGTGCTGGTGCTGTTGCTGGTTTTGAAGTCCTTGTGCGTGCTGGTGCCTATGACTTGCTGGGTGAGGTAAGTTTCCGCACCCTGGTAGGTGTAGCGGTAGGTGTGGGTATAACCTTCTGGCGTGGTCATGCCGCTGCCTTGCTCGTTGCGCACCAGCGAGTAGCGGTAGCCGCGCAGGCGGCCGGCGGCGTCGTAGCCGGTGGCGGCGGTGCCGTCCTGGTAGTTGACCACGCTGAGCAGCTGCAGCCCTTCCAGCCCGTCGTCGGGCATCGGCAGCGGGTTGCCTTCCTCGTCTACCGGCTGATACACCCCGCCCATCGGGATGCCGTAGGCGGTCTGGCTGATCAGCCGGCCATCGGCATCGTAGCTACTGACATCGATGCGCTTGGCCGAGCCGTCATCGGCGTACTGGCGACGCTCCAGCAAACGCCCGGAGACGTCGTAGCGGCTGGTCTCCAGCAAACGGGTGACGTTGTCGGGCAGGGTCTGCACGATGCGCACCACCCGGCCCTGGTCGTCATAGAACAACTGCTGGCGCTTGAGCACCCCGTTGTCGTAGGACTGGCGCAAGGTGACCTTGCCATCCTTGTCGTAGCTCTGCAGCGAGCTGGTGTCGTCGTTGGCGATGACGATCTTGCCGGCCTGCAGCACGCCGTTGCTGACCGTGACGCGGTTTTCCTTGTCATAGTCGAACCAGTACGCCTTGTCGACCGGCAGCTCCTTGATGCCGGGTTCGACCGGGGTATAGGTCCACTGGAAGTCGTCCACCCACAACGGGTTGCCGCCGGCGCCCTTGAGCGCGCTGGCACCGATGGTCATGAACGCCGCACCCGGCGGGACCGTGGCGGTGACCGAGGACTTGTGCCAGGCACCGCCGGAGCCGCTGTCCACCACGTTGCCCGAGGACCACGACGAGCCCAGGCCACCGGGCAGCATGTTGCCGTCGGCGTCGTACCACACGATCAGCACCTGCGCCGAAGCATCGCCGGCGCTGGAGGCGCCCTGCTGCACCATCACGCTGGCAGTGACGCTCTTGCCCGGCACAACGGGCACGCGCTCCTGGTTGGTGATGCTCTTGGGGCCGCTGTTGGAACCATTGAACTGCGCGCTGAAGGTGCCGGTATACGCATCGCCGTTAGGGCCTTCCTGGCCAATCGTCCAGCCTTCGCCCAGGTCCCAGTTGGTGCTGCCCTGCTCCATGCCGGCATTGATCGGGGCCGGGTTGGGAATGGGGCCGATGGTCCATTGGAAATCGTCCATCCACAACGAGCTGGTATTGACGCGCTTGTTGGCACTGCCGCCAATAGACATGGAGACTGCCCCCGGGGGCACGGTCGTGGTCAGCTCGGACTTGCCCCAGTTGCCATCACTCCCGCTGGTAACTAGGTTGCCGCCACTCCACGACTTACCCTCACCGCCTGGCAGCATATTGCCGGCAGCGTCGTACCAGATCACCAGCACGCGCGCCGACGCAGCACCCGCAGCGGAGGCGCCTTGCTGGACCATAGCGCTGGCGGTAATGGTCTGACCCGGAGTGACGGAAACCCGCTTGTTGTTGGTGATGCTCTGCGGCCCCTTGTTGGAGCCCTTGAACTCGGCACCCCAGGTTCCTGTCGTCGCAGCACCGCCAGCGCCGCGCTGACTAATGACCCAGCCTTCGCCTGACGTCCAGCCGCGATTGCCATCCTCGAAGCTCGCATTGGATGGCTGCTCGCCCGCTGGATTGAACGCGCTGCCCATTTCGACCAGGCGGCGATTGCCCACCGCATCGTAGGAATAGCGCACGTCCAGCAGACGGCGTTGCGCCACCAGGTCGTCCTGGATCACACGATCGATGCGGTTGTGCGCGTCGTAGCTGGTGCGTGTGGAGACGTGCAACAACTGGTTATTGGCGTCGTAGCTGGTGGTTTCTTCCAGCGTGCGGTTGCCGTTGGCGTCGTATTCGTAACGCGTTGTATTTGTCCGGCGCTTACCGGTGGCTGGATCGTACGATGTGCTTGGTTCTTCGACGCGTGCAACAAGACCGTCTGCGTTGTAGAAATAATTGCGCTGATTTTCCACGTTGTTGGGCGCCGATGGTTCCGGCTCACCCGGATCGCCAGGGAACTCGGGTTCCTGTTCCATGTGCGCAGAGCTACTTGCTGCCTTAAAGAACTCTCTTGGCCTATCGCTGATCGACACCGACAGTAGCTGACCGGATTCCCGATCGTAGGTGTAATCGTAGTCCAGCCCACTCAGGTCGTTATGGTCGATGACACGATTGAATGCATCGTATTCCCAGGTCTTCTCATCGAAGTAGACCTGCTGGCCATCACGATCGGTCTTCCAGTCCCAACCCTCCTGGCCGGTCTCACGATTAGCGCGTGCCAGCGCATTGCGCTCCAGAATTTTGTTGCCGCGCAGATCGTAGGCGTATTCCATCACCACGCCGGTAGCGCTCTCCGAGCGGATCATCCGGCCCTGGCTGTCGTAGGACGCCTTGGTTACCTTGCCGTTGCCGTCGATGCTGACCAGGCGATTGCCGTCCTGGTCCAGCACATAGCGCTCCATCTCCTGCCAACTGCGTTGCCCATCGGTCTTGTTGCCGTTATCGGCCCACACCGAGACTACCCGACCTGCAGCATCCACCTGCTTGAGGGTCAGAGTGCCGTCCGCATCGGACGACAGGGTCTGGCGGCCCAGCGCGTCGTAGCGATAACGCGTAATGCCGCCCGTGGCATCTTCTTCGCTCGTCATCCGGCCACGGATGTCGTACGTATAACGACGGCCATTGCCGTTGGCGTCGCGTGTACCGACCAGCTGGCCCACTGCGTCGTAGAACCAGCGCATCACCGGACGCTCGTAAGTCGTCACGCCGGCAGCCGACACCACCTTGACCTCCGGCGCCGTCTGCGAGATCAGCTGGTTGGCATCGTTGTAGGCAAACAAGGTTTCATTGCCCTTGGCATCGATTACCCACGTCTGGTTGCCCCAGCGGTCATAGGCATGCTGCGTGACTACATTTGGAGATATCTCTCCGTTGCCCTCACCTAGCCGCGTGCGCGTGCGGACACGGCCAAGGCGGTCCAGCTCGAGCGAGGTTTCTACATAGCGGCCGCCCGGAGACTGCCAGCTGGAATCGCCAACATAATGCGACTCGGAGATCTGACGATTGCCGGCATCGTAGCTAAAGCGTCGTTGCACACCATCGGCGTTCGAGTACGTAATATTGCCCCGATCGTCGTAGCTGTATTCGATCGTGTAATCGAGCTCGGATGCAGCGAGGAAATCCTTGACCACAATTTCGCCGAACGCGTTGTAGGCCACCCGTTCGCTGGCCTCCACCACCGCGCCCATGCTTTCGCCACCAGCGAAGCTCTCGCGGAAAGACTGCTTGCTTAACTGGTGCCCGGTGTTGTCGTAGCTATAGCGCGTGCTGAGCCAGGCCCAATCGCCAAGCTCGGCCGCCGCCTGCCAGGTGTAGTTGAACTTTCCGGTCTGGGACTGCGAGAAAGCCGCATAGCTGATCTTGCGCCGCTCTTCCAATACACGATCCGCGGCATCGAAGGTGCGGCTCAGCTCGTTGCCCAGTACATCGCGCTGCCAGACATTGCGCCCCTGCCAGTCATAGCGGAACGTCTGGGTGACCCAGCCCGCACCGTCGGCACCGCTGGACTGTTCGACCAGATTGCCGAATGCGTCGTAGCGCATATTCGTCGTGGGAGTGACGGTTTGGTAAAGCTTGGCGTCGTCTATCCCGGAAAAGTCACCGCTCTCCAGCAAGCCCGTCGCGGCCGCGCTTACCACGGTACGGTCGCCTTCACGCGTGGCCACCATGCGACCGAGCGCATCGTAAGCCATGTTGACGGTCTGGCTGTTGATGCGCGACTGGGTCAGCCGACCCTCCGCATCGTAACTGTAGTTATTGCTAAGCTGGCTTACACTTGCGGTGCCGAGTCTGTCTTGCGCACGACGGGTCACCGTCTCAGAGGTTTTGCGTCCCAAGGCATCGTATACATACGTGGTGCTGCGATCGCGTTCGGACGGATCAACGCCAGGCAAATCTTCAGGGTCGCCCTCGACGATCGGGTTGGCATATTCGATCTGCTTGGCAAGTTGACCAGTCGCCGTGTACTCGTAGGTCGTGACATAGCCCTCCGGATCCGTCCGCCTCACTTCACGGCCATTTTCGTCGTAGACGTGGTACGTCAGCGCATACGTGCCGTATCCGAGGTCGCTGTAGTTGCCCCAGGTATTACGTTCGAGCAGAACGGCTTCTTTTCTTAGATTTCCAAAAGCATCGTAATAAAATGTTGTGCGTGAAGTCGCGTTCCAGTTCAGATCTTCCTCAACTGGCTCCTGGGCCCAAGACGTGGCCTGCATCTCATCGGACGCTCTTGCCAGTGCTGGGGGACTCAGAGGCGGCATCGTGCCGACACTCGATTTACGGCCCCCACGATCGTAGAACGTATATACGGTCCGATCTTCGCTGGAATCCACCCACTGCAAATACCTGCTGATGGTTTCCGGATTTTCGATAGGAAGATCGGTCGATATGCCCGCAGCGTAGGCATGACGCGTCAGACGCGACTGCTCACCAAAAGCGTTGTAGGCGTAGCTGGTGACGTAACCTTCCGAATCCACTTCGTAGGCCAGCTTCCCCTGGATGTCGTACGCCTTGTAGCTGTACCTGCCACGCACGTCCTTCTGCATGACCGCATTGCCGAACGCGTCGTATGTGACCTCGACGGTAGCGTTTTCCCCGGATGCCACCAACTGACCAGCTGCATCCAGGCGGCCGGCGTCGGGGAAAATGGTACGAATTTGGTGACCCCGGTTGTCGTACTCGTAGCGCGTGACGCGCGGACGGCCGCCATCGGCATCCTCGATCATCGAAGTGACATTGCCCTGCCCGTCGTAGGTATAACGGGTGACGAGGCTGCGCTGCACGCTGGTCACGGTTCCGGAGGTGTCAGCGGTTGCGACCGCGACGGATGGGCTGAACTGTGCGGTCTTGTTGCCGGCAGCGTCGTAGGTGTAGTTCCAGACCGCGCCATTGCGATCCTGGTGACGAACCACGCGCCCTGCGCCGTCGTAACCAAAGAACTCGACCTTGCCCAAGCGATCTGCCTGAGAGATCACACGGCCAGCAGCATCGTAACGGAACGTTCCGCCTTGATAATTGGTGGCATCGGCGACACTTGCCTCAACCTCGGCCAATGTTGCGGGGGCGGTAGCCAGCAACGTTGCGTAGCTGCGCTTGTCGATCACGCGCCCCATCGCATCGTATTTTTGCTCGGTGACCGCGCCACCGGCATCGATCGTAAAACGCTGCCTGCCTGCAGCGTCGTAGTAATAGTCTCGACGGCGGATCAGGTTCTCCCTGGTTTCAGACGGACCAAGCTCTGCCAGCTCTCTTTCCAATCGCTGCCCGACATCGATCCAGGAGTTTCCCAAGATCGGCTTACCGCCGTCGCCCGGAGCCTGGATGCCCAGACCATAAACAATTTCAGACGACAGCTCACCTGTCGCGGTATACGCATACGACTTTACCGAAAGCTTTCCATTGTCTCGATAACCAAAGCGATACTCGCTGATTGTCTGAAGCTCGTAAATGACCCGGCCAGCTCCGTCGCGGATGTAGCCCACCTCGCGATAGCCATAATCTTGGTTGTTCGCTAGGTCGAGCTTCGACTCCGTGTAGTCTCCGCTTGTATCATCCGCCTCATATTCACCGAGATCGAGCCGCTCGCGCACGCTTTTACTGGTGCCTTGGCTCGTGTATTGATCAAGGTCTATTCTCTGGGAATAGTCTCTACGTCCGGAGAGCAGCCCGGATTGATTATAGAAAAATTCCGTAACCGCGCCAGAACCGTCCACGGTCGCCGCGATGGCTCCGCTGGCGTAGTATGCTTTCCACTCGACGGCATCGCGCCCGTCCAGCTCCACCTCAAGGCTGTCTATGTTCGATTCACCGCTTTCGAGCGCCAGTCTCTTGGTGCTATCGATTGCGATTGGCCAAATATGCCGAGTCGTTTTGACCTGGCGCCCCTTGGCATCGTAGGTGTACGAAGTGGTCGCACCTGCGCCATCGACATTGAACGCAACTTGGCCGTCTGCGTTAAACACCATGTATTGCTGCTGGTCCAGCGCATCGTTACGTACAACCAGCGCCTGTATCTGTGCGCTTGTCGCCTGCAGTGTCGTGCTGCTCAACGCGATCGGCGCAACATACGTCCGGGTTGCCACGATGCGGCCCGCCACATCGTAGCGGCTCTCGGTGACAGCGCCGACACCATCGATCTGGAATCGCAACCGATTCGCTTCGTCGTAGGTGTAGCGCGTCAGGCTGCCGCTGGCGTCCTGACGTGCGACAAGATTGCTGTTGGCATCGTAGGTATAGGTCGTTGTCAACGCGAGCTTGGTCGGGTCGACAACCTCTCTGACGCGCCTGCCGGCGGCGTCGTAGGTATACAGGGTGGTCCGTGCCGCGGTCGTGCCTGCGGCCTCGACGATGGAGATCTGCCGTCCGAGTTCGTCCCATGCGTAGGTGGTCTTGATCGCAAGCCCGCCCGGATCGACTATCGACTCTAGCAATTGACCTGAGAGGTCGTAGCGGAAATCGGTGGCCGTTCCCCTGGCATCCACCACGCGCAGCTGGCGCCCGAGCGCATCGTATGTGTAACGGGTGGAAGGACTGCTTGCCAACACCTCGAAAGAGCCGGTTTCCGGATTGAAACCCCAATTCGGCCGGATGCTTGCGATCTGCCTGCCGGCATCGTCGTAGACGTAATTGAAAACTTGCCCGGTTTCATCGCTGGAGATGAGTCGCCCGGCATCGTCATACTGGCGGTTCCTGCTGACTACGCCATCTCTCCACGACACCAGCCTGCCGTTTGCGTCGTATCCGTAACTCGCCGGCTTGGCTCCTTCCACTTGCAGCAGCTCACCGAACTTGGTGTAACGCGATCGAGTCACCACACCCAATGCAGAGGTGGTCTGCACTTCCAGCTCCGTATCGTCGTAGCTGAAGCGTGCGGTGTTTCCGGTTGCGTCGGTGATTTCCAGCGCGCGCGCGAATGCGTCGTAACGGGTGGTCGTGGTCTCGTCGCGCCCTTCCACACGGCGAGAAGTTTGAATGAGCCGTCCATTGTTGTCGTAGGCAAACGTGCTGACGCCCCCGCGCGCATCGGTCTGGCTGACCGCGCGCCCGAAAGCATCGTAGCGAACGCTTTGCGTCAGATTGAGCCGTCGCGTCCCTGCGTCCTGCACGGTCTGCAACTGCAGGCCACGGCGATCGTAGCTGTAGGTCGTGACCATGCCACGCGGCGTGCCGGCGGCACGCTCCACCCGTTCGAGCTGGCCAAATATGTTGTAGGCCTGCAGCGTACGAACGCCGAGCGTGTCGGTCGCCGTGATGACCTGCCCGCTTGCGTTATAGGTGAATTGCTGGCGTGCGTCGTTTGCGGCCGTGAAAGCAAGTGTGCCAATTGCGTCCTGCAGGCTCTGACGGCTGTTGGGTACCGCAAGCTGCAGACGACCCACATACCGGATCTGCTCGGTCTGGTCGCCAAAGGCGTTGTAACGCCACTCGGTAACTTCGGCTAGCGCATTCTTGACCCCTTCTGCGCTGGACATGCCCTGCGCGCTGTAGCGCAAGCGCCCTTCGGCATCATGGATGAACCAGGTCGCCACCCCATTGGGGTTGGTGCTGCGAATCATGCGCCCCAACGCGTCGTACTCGTAATGCGTTGCGTAACGGGCAATCAATTCCTGGCGTTCCTGATCGGACTGCGCCTGGAATAACTTTTCCGAGCCGACACCATCGAGCTCGGCGATCAGCTCTCCGAATGCGTTGTAGAAACGGTTGTTTTCCCGCGTATTGACTGTTTCCCAGCCCCATTCGTCTGTACGCCGGTCTTCACTGACAGTGTGTGCCAGACGACCCGCCGCGTCGTACGTGTAACGCGTCACCAGGCCACTCGTGGAAATCTCTGTTTGTAGCTGACCCAGTCCATTGAACTGTCGGCGCTGCTGCCGGTAGGCGGATTCGTCGGCCACCGCAGCAACCTGCTGGCGAATGCTCGCCCAGTCGCCTTCGCGCGCCGATGCAGCAACTCGCTTGTAGTACGACAAGGTGGCACGGCTGTTGCCATCTTCGTCGAACACGTATTCGGTGACGTAGCCTTCCGGATCGAGCTGGCCGACCAGATTGCCGCGCCGGTCGTAAAACAGCCGCGTGGTCTGGTCGGCGCCTGCAACAGCTGGACGCAGCTGCTGCAGCGTACCGGCTGCCCGCAGGGTGGACGTGGTTGCGGTGGCGTAGGCCGTGGTACGGATCAGCCGCCCGGCCTTGTCGTAACCGCGTTCGACCAGAAAGCCTTCTGCATCTAACGTCGCCGTCAGCAGGCCCGAAGCATCGTAGAAGTTGCGCGTGACCCGCGCGGTGGCCCCCGTCCCGATACTGGCGGTAACCAGGCGTCCCGCGCCATCGTAGGTGTAGCGGGTGACCAAACCCACTGCACTGGTTTCGGTGAGCACGCGGCCAGCGTCGTCGTAGCTGCGACGGGTCACCCGATCGTTGGCGCTGTCGAGCTGCAGCCCGATCTGCGACACCAGGGTCGGAACCACGGCGCTGTCGACCAGCCAGCTGGAAGTCGTGACGCGATTGGCGTACGTCGTGGTGGCGATTACTCGGTCTGCGCCGTCGTAGCTGTAGCCGATGACGGTACCGGTGGCGTCGACCTGCGCCGCCAGCCGGCCCTTTTCGTCGTAGAACTGATAGACACGCCCACCCAGCGCATCTTCGGATGCGCGCAACAAGCCGGCGGCGTCATAGATGTAGCGTTGCGTCCGCGCGGCGCCGATGGCAGACGGATCTTCCAACGCTGTCGTCGTCGTGCGCCCTGCGCTGTCGCGCACCTGGATCTGCGTCGCCCCGGCCGTCTGTGCGATTGCGATGCGTCCCGCGCTGTCAAGGTACTGATACGTAGTCGTGCGCGTTGGCGGCGGAATGACCGGGTCGACTGGCGGATCGACCGGATCTGTCGGATCTGTCGGATCTGTCGGATCTGCTGGATCCGTTGGATCAACAGGCACTACCGGGGCAGTAGATCCAATGCCAGTCCCGGGACTCTGCACAGTCCCCAGCAGGCGACCCATGCCATCGTAGGAGTAATCCACAATCTCGCTCAGCACCGGCGCTTCGACGGTGCCGCGAACGGTGGCCTTGCGCAACAGCAATCCCTGGCCGTCGTAGGTCGACAATGTCGTGAGCGTGGCTTGATCGCGTACACCCGCACCGTTGGCGTCCACTTGCGCAAAGGCAACCGTCAGCGCCAGACGCCCATTCGGGTCGTAGCTGTATTCGACCAGCGAGGTGTCTGCCAGCAACGGCGCAGCCCAGGCCTGCAAGGCTGCTTCGGTGTAGGTCGTGCCGGCGTAGCTTGCATTGGCAAAACTGCGCGTACTTGCCAGCTGGCCAATCCCTGTGCCGCTGCTTGCATACGCCAGTGCGCTCACACGGCCTTCGGCATCGACGACATAGCGCAGTCGATCCTGGCTGTCGTAGACGTAACGCGTGCGTAGCGCCCCTGCGACCGGGGGCTCTGCGGTGCTGAAATTGGTGGTCCCGGCAAGATAGCGGGTTTCGGAAAGCAGCTGGTTCTGCGCCGAATAGGCGCGAATGGTGACCTCGCCGGCCTTGTTGGTCTCGCGCAGCAGGTTGCCGCTGGCGTCGTAGATGTAAGTGACTTGGGTGAGCACGGCACTGCCGCGTGCCTGCCCGGTCGAGAGCAGGTTGCCTGCCGCGTCATAGGTGTAGCTGGTGACGTCGCGCTGGCCGCTCACAGGCGGGGCGAGGACCTCCAGCAGTTGGCCGGAAGCGTCGAAGCGATAGCTCCAGGTACGCCCCGCAGCATCGGTGATATCGGTCTGACGCTGATCGCTGGCATACGCCAGGGTGTAGGCCTGCGCTTGCGCGCCTTCGCCATACGCGACGCTGGCCAGACGTCCATCGCTTTGATAGCTGTAACGGGTGACCACGCCGTCGCTCTGGCGCACCGAGGCGATCCTGAGGCTGGTCGCATCGACATAGCTGTACTCGGTACGGAACAGGTGACCATCGTTGGCGGCACGGTCCGCCGCGTTCCAGACGTTGTCGCTGTCGTCCTGCGGCGTCAGATCCGTTACCACGGCAGTCAGCCGCCCCTGGGAGTCGTACTCGTACGCGATCTGGTGCTGGATCACGCCGGTCTGGCGCGTGCCCACCGATGCAAGCCGGCCTTGCGCATCGTAAGAGAAGACGAGCGCATCGCTGCCGCTGGTGCCGTCGGCCTGCACGACCGCGCCGATGCGGCCATCCACGTCGTACACCACATCGAAGGCTGCGGAGGCGCCTCCATCGGTGGTTCCGGCGATGATGCGCAGCAGCCGCCCCTGCGCGAGCGCATCGGCATGATCGGCGAAGATTTCCTGACGGCGTGTACTGCCTTCGGTCAGGGTCCAGGTCTTGGACTCGGCATCCCAGGAGAGCGTGTCGTGCGCACCGGCGCCTGCGGTGGACACGTACTTGCGTGTGGTCGTGTCGTATTGGAACTCGGTGGTGCTGCCGTCGCCTTGTTGCAGGCGTGCGCGCGAACCGGAGGTGTTGAGCGTGCCGACCAGGCCGACCTTGCGCTCGAATCCGGTCAGCCAGCCATCGGCACCGACGTCGGAGAGCTGCCCCAGGCTGTTGTAGGTGCGGTTCAACCCGACCGACAGACCACGGAAGTTCAAGTGCTCGTCGGCGGCCTGCAACACCAGATTGCCTTGGGCCACGTTGACGTATTGCCGGTCGCGTCCTTGACCCAGCGAGGCGGTACCACCGGTCGTCGCCCCGAGGGCAGCCAGGGAGCTATCGAACAGTCCCAGTCCATTGCCCGTAAACACTGCCACCATGCCCCTGCTCCTCTGGATTGTCGTGGTCGGCGTTTTGCCGCCGTTACCTCCCTACAATCCCGGGTCGCAGAAATTAGTTTAGGCCTGGTGTTACGCGCTCCGGCCGCGGTGTGAGGCCGTGCCCAGACGCGCCGCCCAGCGTTCGAAGGACGCCACCACCGCATCGAACGAAACCGCTGCCATCCCCTCGGCTTCCACGCACAAGCTGTTGTCCCAATAGGGGCCGGCCTCGCTGAGCCGGGTGCGTCCATGCAGCCCGATGACAGGGATGTTCATTGCATCGCAGAAGTACAGCGGGCCGCTGTCCACCGTCACCAACAGACTGGCGCGTCGCAATAATGCCGGCCAATTGTCCGGCGTATCCATGCCGACCAGATTGACGTGCGCATCGCCGGCGACGTACTCGGCCAGCGCCTGCGACTGTGGCGGGCCGAATACCGCAACCGGAAATCCTCTATCCGCCGCATGCTGTGCAAATGCACGCCAACGATCAGGCTCCCACCGCTTCGGAGCGAAGTCGGCCCAGGGACTCAATACGACCCATGGCCCTCCCGGCAACAGGTGCGATACCCATGGTCCATCGTCGGTCGGGATGCCCATTCTGACCGCCCGTGCATCCTGCGACAGGCTTTGCAGCCAGACATCGGTGGGATGCATGTTCGGGCGCCAGTGCGGCCTGAGCACGCGCCCACCATCGATGTGGAAGCGGAAATGGATTGGTAGTCGTCGGAGCGGGCGGTAATAGTTCGGCCGCAGACCTACCACCGCCACCGGGCCGTGCTGGAGCGCGGCGCCAATTGCCGGAAGCGCCATCACGAGATCGCCGGTATGCGCGCCCTCCATCGGGAACACGATGCCATCACGCGACCATGCGCCAGGAGTCGAGCTCGAAGCTGGGTTATTGCTCACGTTCCGCTACGCCTTGCGTTGCAGTGAGCGCACCAAACCGGCGAAGGCGTGCCCCTCAGGATCGTTCGCATCGAGTTGCGCTTCGATCCGCCGCATGATCGACGTCCACTCGGAGTGCTCCCGGAATGTCTGGCCGAACTCCCAAAGCAGCACTTGTCGAATCAATAACGGTCGTGCGCGACGTACCGCCGGCAGATCATCACTGGACACATTGCGAACGATCTCCACCAACTGACGCTCCAGCTGTGCAGTCGACTTTGCCTGTTTAGCCGCAGACGCGGCTTCGGCGCGACGTGTGGTTGATGCCGCGTGAGCGATGCCGCCACGCCCCCGCACCGTCTCGCCACGGATCGCTGCGATCAAGACAGCAGTCGGAGAAAGCCGGCCCAGTTCCATCGGTCAGTTATAGCGGCTGTAGTTCGACAGCAGCATCGACGCGCCGGGTAACGTTTCGGCGGTGTCGGCCTGCATCGTTCCTGCTGTCTGTTGAACTTCCGACAGCATGCGCGCGAGTCGCTGCATATCTACCCGCAGCGCTGCGAGAGGCTGCGGCTGAGCCAATCCCATCTGCAGCTGCGAAATGGCAAGTTCGATGTGATCGTTCGCGATGGAGATCAGGGCACTGGCGTAAGTGCCGATTGCGCCATCGACTGATTCGGACAGCGGCATCAACATCTGGACCGCTTCACTGTTGCGTGCGGTAACCAGTAAAAGTTGGCCCATCTGGAAACGCGCCATCACCAGCCCCGGCGCCAACTGCAATGCCCTGGTGAATTCCTGCTCGGCCACACCCAACTCTCCAAGCTGCGCTTGCTGCGCGCCGAGCAAGTAGTGAGCCTGTGCACACGCCGGGTCTTGCTCGAGGAGCGCGCCAAGTAGCGCAAGCGACTCTGCATCCTGCCCATCCAGCATGGCTTGCGTTGCCCGTGCAAGAAGTTGATCTGTGCTCTGTGTCATATGTTCTTGGACTCGCAATAAGGGCATTTCGTTTGTCTATCCCTTTCCAACGCAGATAGTTTAGGCGCCAGACGTACGCTTGCGATGGATAACAACGATCACACTTGCGGTTTGACCAACGCCCATTCGAGTCTGCATGCGAAAAGCGCAGCTGAACGGGGCGCGATGATTCATGGACCAGTCAGTCCAAAATTCATGTCGCGTTCCATCGAATAACGGAGAATTTACATCTCGGCAGCGAACGGCATCCGCCTCAGCGCCGGCCCAAACCATAAGTACAGGTATCGATCATGAAGAATTCCCTGCTGGCCCTCGGCCTTCTCGCAGCCCTGCCGTTTGCGGCCTCCGCTGCTGAAAACCTCTCCTACAACTTCGTCGAAGGTGACTACGTGCGCACCCCGACCGAAGGCCGCGACGCTGATGGTTGGGGCGTGAAGGCGTCCTACGCCGTCGCTCCGAACTTCCACGTGTTCGGCGATTACAGCAAGCAGAACGCTGACGACAACGACAACGTGTTCGAAAGCTCCAACTCCGACTTCCAGCAGTGGGGCGTCGGCGTGGGTTACAACCAGGAAATCGCCACCAGCACCGACTTCGTTGCTCGCGTTGCCTATCGCAAGCTGGACCTAGACACCCCGAACATCAGCTTCGACGGTTACAGCGTTGAAGCCGGCCTGCGTAACGCCTTCGGCGAGCACT
Organism: Xanthomonas sp. NCPPB 3218; assembly: GCF_056725185.1. Lineage (NCBI taxonomy): Bacteria > Pseudomonadati > Pseudomonadota > Gammaproteobacteria > Lysobacterales > Lysobacteraceae > Xanthomonas > Xanthomonas sp. NCPPB 3218. The sequence continues at coordinate 266,493 of NZ_CM161516.1, read as the reverse complement.
TCGAAGTCTACGCCCTGGCTGGCTACGAAGACTTCTCCAAGAAGCGCGGCATCGACATCGGCGACAACTTCTACGGCCGCCTCGGCGCCCAGGTCAAGTTGAACCAGAACTGGGGCATCAACGGCGACATCCGTATGGATGGCGACGGCAACAAGGAATGGTCGGTCGGCCCGCGCTTCAGCTGGTAAGCCGCACGTTTGACTGCAACGCGACTCTCTCTCCCGCGTTGCATTGGAAGCCCGGTCCCCCGACCGGGCTTCTTTCTTTTGGGCGATCGGCTGGCGCTGCGCACATCGCGCTATAGCGCGATGTGCGCAAGGCGGCTGCTGTAGAAGCACGATCCCGCGCGCTCGAGCGGCTACAGCTTGCCGCCAGCCTTTGCGATCGACACCAACAAAAAGCCCGGCAATGCCGGGCTTTTTGTTGTTTCTGCGCAGCGCGTCAACGCGCGATGCCACGATCAGGTGAACAAGGTCTGCGGGTACTCGGGCTTGCGCTCGCGTGCCAGCAACTCCTTCAGGCCTGCTTCCGGGGTGATCTCGCCATGCAGTACCGCACGCACGGCGTTGGAGATCGGCAGCTCGATGCCGTGATGCTCGGCCTGACGCATGACTTCATCGGCGGTCTGCACCGATTCAACCACCTGGCCGATCTCGCGGATCGCATCGTTCAGGCTCTGTCCGCGTCCCAGGGCCAGCCCCAGCCGTCGGTTGCGCGACAGATCGCCGGTGCAGGTGAGCACCAGATCGCCCAGACCCGCCAGGCCCATCAACGTCTCCGGCCGCGCACCGATCGCCGCCGCCAGACGCAGCATCTCGTTCAAGCCGCGCGTGATCAGGCCGGCACGGGCGTTGAGACCCAGCTGCATGCCATCGGCCACGCCGGTGGCCACCGCCAGCACGTTCTTCATCGCACCACCGAGCTCGGCGCCCACCATGTCATCGCCCGTATAGGCGCGGAAGGTGGGGCCATGCATGGCATCGGCCACGACCTGCGCAAACGCCGCATCGTCGCCGTGCACGGTGATGGCGGTCGGCAGGCCGAGCGTGACTTCCTTGGCGAAGGACGGCCCGGTCACCACGGCCAGCGGAACGCCGGGACCGAGGATGTCGCGCGCCACTTCATGCAGGAACCGCCCGGAACCGGGCTCGAAGCCCTTGGTCGCCCACGCAACGCCGGCACCGGCCGGACGCAACGGGGCGATCAACCGGATCGTCTCGGTGAATGCGTGCGAGGGCACCACGACCAGGATCCAGCCGGCATCGGCAATGGCCAGTTGCAGGTCGGTGGTCGCGCGCAGGCTCTCGGGCAGTGCAATCCCCGGCAGATAACGTGCGTTTTCGTGGGTGCGGTCGATGGTATCCACCATCGCCGCATTGCGTCCCCAGAGCACGGTCGGGTGACCGTGCCTGGCGAGCAGCGCGGCCAGGGCCGTGCCCCAGGAGCCGGCGCCGAGAACGGCGATCTTCTGCGTCGAATCGCTCATCGGCGCACGCAAGGCTTAGGCGTTGCCAGCCGGCTCGGAATCGGCCAGCGAGGTACCTTCGCCCTGCGAACGCTGGCGCAGGGTCTCTGCATACAGCGCTTCGAAGTTGATCGGCTGCAGGTAGAACGGCGGGAAGCCGCCGGCCTGGATCAGGTCGCTGACCAGGGTGCGCACGTACGGGAACAGGATGTTCGGGCACTGGGTGCCGAGCAGCACGTCGATCGCCTGCGGCTCCAGGCCGACCAAGCCGAACACGCCGGCCTGCTGCACTTCGGCCACGTAGGCGGTCTTGCCACCGGCGGTGCAGGTCAGGGTCACGGCCAGCACCACTTCGAAGGCGTTGTCGTTGAGGCGCTGCACCTTCTGGTTGAGGTTCAGCTGCAGCTCGGGCTGGTTGGCGTCATTGAAGACGGACGGCGCGTTCGGCGATTCGAAGGAAACGTCCTTGACGTAAATCTTCTCGATGGTGAAAGCGGGGCCAGCAGCGGCGTCGGCCGGCGCAACCGCGCCGTTGATGATTTCGTCGGACATTCCTAACTCCAGAAACGGTTCGGTGGATGCAGCGTTGAATGATGCAGACGTGAAAGTGCGAGTCTCTCACGCCAGCAATGGGGACTTGCCCGGCGCCTCACAAGGTGCGGTCAGGCGCGGCCCTTGACCAGCGGCAGCTCGGCCATCTGCCAGGCGGCCACGCCGCCATCGAGCCAGTAGACCTGCTCGAAACCGGCTTTCTTCAGCATCTTGGCCGCGCCTGCGGAGGCATTGCCGTTGCGGCACACCACCACCACGGGCGAGGACTTGGCGTTGGCGAGCAGCTTGCCGGCCGGGTCGAACTTGGCCAGCGCCACGTTGCGGCTGCCGGCGATGTGGCCTTTTTCGAAATCGGCGGTCGGCGACAGGTCGATCACCAACGCGTTCTCGCTGTTGATCAAACGGGTCAGCTCGGCCGGCTTGAGTGCGCGATACCCACGGAACAGGCGCGCGACCTCGGTGACGATCAGGGCGATGGTCAGGCCCACCAGGGCCAGTGACAACATGGGGTTGCGGCCGACAAAGGCCTGCAGCTCTTCGAAATTCACGGGGTCAGGGTCAGTCAAGCGGGCGGGAATTGTCGCACAGCTGGCGCGTGCGACGGCCAGGCACCGGCGGCACGGGCTACTGGCCCTGCCACAGATCGGGCAGGCCGCTGGCCAGCCACCAGCGTTTGCGCTCGGCGTCCCAGCGCCACAGCTCGATGCTGCGCACCAGCCGCTCGGCCTGGGTATTGCGGTTGATCACCCGCAACTCGACCTCTCGGCGCAAGTCGCCGTTGCCATCCTCGCCCACCCGCAGCTCGCGGTAGCCGGAGATCTGCACCTGTTCGTAGCGCGAGCGTTCCAGATCGCTGAGCGGATGCGCCTGGGCGTAGCTCGGCTCGACAAAGCCCTGCGCGGCATCGAAATCGCTCCAGCGCACCGCGGCGGTGTAGGCGGCCTGGGTGGTTTCCAGCGCGCGTGCCTGGGCACGGCTGCCGGCAGACGCCCCCCCGCTGACCATCGCCAGCCCGAGCAACAGCATTGCCCCGATCACTGCACGCATGCGCATTCCCCCAAGTCCAGCGCGCATCCTACCGTTTTGGAAACGCCACGAAGCGCCCGCTCAGGGTGGCCGCCGCCGCACCGGACCCCAGCGCGATCTGCGCACGCATGCCGATGCGCGCCTTGCCGCGCTGCCGGAAGGTCGCCAGGAACGCCTCCCAGCTGCCGAGTTCGGACGGCTCGGCATTGGCCACCAGGTCTTCATAGACCGGGGCGACGTAGCGCAGCTGGCTGTCGGCCACGTAGACATCGGCGCTGTGCCCGGCCAGTTGCAGTTGCAGCGTCAGCCAGCCCCAGCTGGCCAGCGTCATCAACGAGGCCAGGCTGCCGCCGAACGCGTTGGCCTTGTCGTTGACGTTGGCCTGCAGCGGCGCACGCAAGCGCAAGGCGCCGTCATGCAAGCCGTCGACGGCAATGCCCATCGACAGGACCGGCGGCATGGCGACGAACTGTTGCTGCAGCGACTGCAGGGCGGATGCGAGCGTGCACGAAGGAGTCATCGGCGAAGGCTGGAAGACGGCGAAGGGCGGCATCATGCCGCAATGTTCCGCGAGCGTCTTGTGCACTGGGATGACATGCGGTACCGCATGGTGAACGCGTACGGCATCGCGTCGTCGCACGCCTGGGTCTCGCCCGGCTCAGGGCGCGAACACGACCTTGCGATAACCCTGCGCCACCCGCAGCAACGCGGTGGCCTTGGCCTTCCAATGCGCGCTGCGCTGCCTCTGCACGTGCGTCAACGGCGCATCGATGGTGCTGGTGAACACGATCTGCTCCGGAGCGGCGTGGAAGAACTTGTCCTGGATGCAGGCCGCCGGCGCCAGCTGATAGGTGGACAGTTGCTGTGCGACCGGCGATTCGTTCCAGCCGAACAGGAAAATGTCAGCCATGGTGTGCCAGCGCGCGTCGGCTGCGAGCAGCAGGCGCGCCGCATCGCGGCTGAGGATCAGCGCACCGGCGCAGACCGGCCAGCAGTGTTGGTGGGTCGAGGGATGCACCAGGCGCAGCTGCCGGCCCCCGACCTCGGCGACCTTGGCATCGAGTTTGATGCGGTTGTAGGACGGCTCCAGCCGCACGATGCTGTTGCCGCCCGGCAGCCACTCGCTGCTGCGCAGCAGCGCCGGCAGCGCGTCGGACAGATGCATGTCGTCTTCGAAGATGGCGGTGTAGGCGTCGTCGGAGTCGGCTGCGACGCGCCACGCGGCCTGATGGCTCAGGAAGCACCCGATGTTGGAGGCGGTCCACTTGCGCGGGCCGGTGCTGAAGGCATCCCCGGAGCCTTCCAGCGGCCGCTCGCGTGCGAAGTCGGCAATCTGCGCAGGCGTCAGGGTGGCGCCATCGACCGCGGGAATCCGCTCGAACGGCAGGCCCAGTGCCTGGAACCGCGTCGACATCGCCTGCAGGCGCTCGCCGCTGCGCTGCATGTTGATGAGGTAGGACTTGATCACGGCGCCACTCCAGCTCGATCGTCGTGGCGGATCGTGGGCGGTAGCGGTCATCGGCACAGACCCGGAGACGAGGTTCTGGCCGCAGAAACGCAGGCATCGCGTCGAGCAGGCACGCAAAGGCCAGACAGCGCGCGAGGATCGAATCGCCGCCAGCGCTATCGCAGCGCGCGACACCCGCCCCCGATAACGCACGGCTCTCGCATAATCACTGGATGACACCTCCCGCCCCAGCTGCCAACGCCTGGACCCTGATTTCGCTGCGGCCCAGCGGTGAACACGCGCCGCTGCGGCGGGCCGCCGCGCGGCACGGCGGACGGCTGCTGGCGCTGTCGCCATGGCGGCTGCAGACCAACGACACCCCGCAGGCACGGGCTGCATTGCGGCAGGCCTTGCACGCGCCGATCGCGGTGTTCACCAGCCCGGCCGCAGTGCACGCGGCACATCGCCTGGCGCCGCTGCAGCGGCCGGCGCAGGCGCAGTGGGTGAGCGTGGGAGACGGCACCGCGCGTGCGCTGCAGTCCTGCGGCATCGACACGGTGATACGCCCGGCGCGCATGGACAGCGAGGGCCTGCTCGCATTGCCGCTGTTCCGGCAATCGCTGCAGGCCGTTGGGCTGATCACCGCCCCGGGCGGGCGCGGCATGCTGGCGCCGTCGCTGGAGCAGCGGGGCGCCCGCATCCTGCGCGCCGATGTCTATCAGCGCGTGCCGTTGCGCCTGCGCGCATCGGCAGTGCGTGCCCTGGCGGACGCGCTGCCCGCTAGCGTGCTGGCGCTGAGCAGCGCCGAAGCGCTGACGCTGGTGCTGCAGCAACTGCCTGGACCGCTGATCGACGCCTTACGGCAACGCCCGCTGGTGGCCTCCAGCGAGCGCATGCTGCAAGCCGCACACGCCGCCGGCTTCCAGCAGGTGCTGCGCGCCGCAGGTCCCTTGCCCGAGCAATTGGCCGCTGCCGCCGCCGCGATCGTGACACCATCGCGACCTTGCTGAACTTCGAACTCAAGCACGGCTTGCGGCTGTCTGCCGCTGCACGCCATGCTGTGGCAGATGACTGCGGCACCTGCACCCGTCGTGACCGCGCGAGGATGGACGAATGACCGAAATGCCCGCTTCCACGCGACGCTTTCCCTTGGCATGGCTGCTGCTCGTCGTCGCGCTGGCCGCCGTGGGCGTGGCGCTGTTCTTCGGTTGGCGCGCATGGCAGGGCTATCAAAGTGCGCAACTGCAGGCCGCCGAAGCGCAGCAGCAGCGCTGGGATGGCACGCAGCAGATGCTGGAGACCTTGCGCCGCGACCAACGCTTGGCCAACGAACGCCTGGCGGATGCGGCAGCCACCAACCGCGTGCTGCGCGACGAGATGCTCGGCCTGAGCCAACGCAGCGCCTTGCTCGAAGAAACCGTGCAAAAGCTTGCCGATCCCAACCGCCACGGTGCACAGGCGCTGCGGCTGGATGAAGTGGAACTGCTGCTGCGGCTGGGCCAGCAGCGGCTGAGCATCGCCGGCGACGCCGACGGTGCGCGCCGCGCCTACGCACTGGCCAATGCCGCGCTCAATGGCATAGACGATCCCGGCTATCTCAACCTGCGCCAAGCGCTGGTACAGGAACGCGACGCACTGGATCGCCTGGGCGCCGGTCCGCAGGCGCAGGCCGGCCACACCCTGGATCAGTTGGCCGGCGATCTGCTGCGCCTGCCCGAACAGACCGCTCAAGAAAGCGAAGCAGCGCAGCCGTGGTGGCAGAAAGCACTCACACCGCTGGTGGACATCCGTCCCAGCCGTGGCGATGCGCTACTGACCGGCGGCAACCGCCACGCCGCGCGTGACGCCTTGCAGATCGAGGTCAGCCTGGCCCGCGCTGCGGCCGAGCGCGGCGATGCCGCCGGCTTTGCGCAATCGCTGCGCCGGGTGGACACCTGGACCACCCGGCTATGGCCGGATTCGCCACAACGTCGCCAGGCACGTACCCGCCTGCGCACGCTGCAACAAGCGCCACTGCGTCCGCGCCTGCCGGAACTGGGCACCACCCTGCTGCAACTGCAGGCCATGCGTGAAGGGAGATCCACCCAATGAAAGTGTTGCGTACCGTCTTGATCCTGTTGGTTGCCGTGGCGCTGGGCGTGCTCGGTGCGCAATGGCTGTCGCATCAGACCAGTTACGACCTGGGCAATGTGGTGGTCAGCGTCGGCGGCAACGACTACCGCGCCGCCATGCCGCAGGCGCTGCTGATCCTGGTCATCGCGCTGCTGGTGCTGTGGCTGGTGTGGACGCTGGTCAGCCTGCCGTTCCGGGTCTGGGGCAAGTACCGTCGCAGGAAGGGCCGCGCCCGCCTGATCGAAGGCCTGCGCGCAGCCGATCACGGCCAGTGGCAGCGTGCCGAGCGCCTGTTGGTCAACGCCAGCGAGGATGCGGAGGTCAGCGGCATCGCCCTGGCCAGCGCAGTGCGGGTCGCCGATGCACGCGGCGACGAAGTGGCGGCGAACGCGCTGGCCCAGCAATTGGCAGAGCGCGACCCCACCGCGCATGCGTTGCTGCAGGGCGAGCGGCATCTGGCGCGGCAACGCCCGGTCGAGGCCATCAATGCGCTCGATCATGCCAACGCCCAGCCGCTGCCGGCGCGCGGCCTGCTGCTGCGCACGCACGCCCTGGCGCAGATCGGCCGCGCCGACGAGGCTTACGGCCAGCTGGGCGCATTGCGTCAGCAGGCGGTACTGGCACCGGAGGCCTACAGCGCCCTGGAAGCGACGCTGGCCGAGCAGACGCTGTTGCAGGCCGGCGATGCCAATGCCCTGGCCGAACGCTGGGAAGCGCTGCCCAAGCCGCTGCGCACCTATCCTGCGGTGGTAGGCGCCTATGCACAGCGCGCCGCGGCGCTGCATTGGGACGACGCGGCAGTGCACAGCCTGGAGCAGGCGCTGGACACGCAGTGGGACGAATCGCTGGTGCGCCTGTACGGCGTGCTGCCGTTGGAAAAATACGATTCGCGCCGCGCCAGTGCGCAGCGTTGGCTGGCCCAGTACCCGGACAGCCCGGGCCTGTTGCTGACCCTGGCGCGCCTGGCCCGTCACCAGCAGCAGTGGTCGCAGGCCGAAGAGTTCCTGCATCGCGCGGTGGCCAATGGCGCGGGCAGCGAGGCCTGGGAAGAACTCGGCCACGGCTTTGCCGCCGCGGGGGATCTGCTGTCTGCACAGCATTGCTACGCCAACGCCCTGCGCGCCGCACGCGGCGAGCCGGTGCACGAGGGCTTGCCGCAGCAGTCGCTGCACGGGCCGATCATCTCGGCGTATGCCACGCCGCCGGCCGATCCGCTCGCACCGGACGATCGCGTGCTTTGACCTGAGGTCTGATCGCCGTTGCGGCGATGCGTGGACTCACCATCAGCCCCGGCATGTCCGGGGCTTTTGGTTTTCTAGATCAGGGCAGAAGCGCCGCCGGCAACGTTTGCCGGCCCGTCCTCACGTCCGCGGGGATGGCAACGCATTGACGTTACAAAGCTATCTGCAAACATAGCGGCGCAGATCACCCATCGCGCGATTCCCGGGGCGGCGCTGGCAATGCGCGCAAAAACGCGTCACAGGCACCGAAATAACGTGCCTGCTCGTGATCGACCGATTGCGCCGACAACACGCGCGAACCGCGTCTGCCGATCAACAGCATCGCCGCCATCACACCGGCACCGGTCAGCCAGCCGGTTGCGCCACCGATCCACAGCACGCCGACCAGCAGCGGCACGATCGACGCCATCGCGATGGCGACACACCGCACGCGGCGGCGCTCATGTCACGCGCACAGGCTCAGCACGTGCGCACTGCGCTTGCGCAGCACGATGGCCAGGATCAGATACGGCAGCACCCCCATCAATAGGGTCAGATAGATCGCCGGGTGATGCCAATGGAAGATGTAGCGGCGCGGCGAGATGTCCGCCGGCGCATTGCACTTGACGCAACGCGGCGGCAGATCGGCGCCCGGCGTGCACACCAGTACATCGCCCTCGCGCCACACGGCGCCGTGCGTCGGGGGCAGATAAAGCGTAGGGGGCTGGTGTGAATCAACGTTCGACATCCATGCGTCCTTGCAGGTTGGGGATTCGGGATTGGGAATTGGGGATTCGTAAAAATCAGGTGTCCGCCTCTGCTTTTGCGAATCCCCAATCCCGAATGCCCAATCCCACGCTGCGCAGCAGCGTCAGCGCTCGACGATGGCCACCACGCCCATGCCGCCGGCGGTGCAGATCGAAATCAACGCACGGCCGCCGCCGCGTTCTTCCAGTTGCTTGGCGGCCGTGGCCACCACGCGCGCGCCGGTGGCGGCGAAGGGGTGGCCGGTGGCCAGCGACGAACCCAGCGGGTTGATCTTGTCCGGGTCGATACGGCCGAGCGGCGCTTCCAGCCCCAGGCGATTGCGGCAGTAATCCTCGCTTTCCCAGGCGCGCAGCGTGCACAGCACCTGCGCGGCAAAGGCCTCGTGGATTTCGTAGATGTCGAAGTCCTGCAGGGTCAGTCCCTGACGCGCCAGCATCTGCGGCACCGCAATGGTCGGCGCCATCAACAGGCCTTCGCCATGCACGAAATCCACCGCCGCCACCTGCGCATCGCGCAGATAGGCCATCGGGGTGTGGCCATGCGCCAGCGCCCAGGCTTCGCTGGACAGCAGCACCGCGGCCGCACCATCGGTGAGCGGGGTGGAATTGGCCGCGGTCAACGTGCCGCGGCCGGAGGTCTTGTCGAAGGCCGGACGCAGCGTGGCCAGCTTTTCCAGCGAAGTGTCGGCGCGCAGGATGTTGTCGCGCGAGACGCCGCGGAACGGCGCGATCAGGCTGTCGAAGAAGCCGCGCTCATAGGCGGCAGCCAGCTTGTGGTGCGAGGACACCGCCCATTCGTCCTGCGAGTCGCGCGAGATGTTCCATTCCTTGGCCATGTCCTCGCAGTGGTCGCCCATGCTCTTGCCGGTGCGCGGCTCGGCCACGCCGGGGAATTCGGGCTTGAGCTCGCTCAGCTTGAAGCCGCGCAGCAGCGCCTTGAGCTTGTCGCCGGTGGCCTTGGCGCGGTTGGCGGCCATCAGCCGCGCGCGCAGCTTCTTGCCGTAGACGATCGGCACTTCGGAGGTGGTGTCCGAGCCGCCGCCGATGCCTGAATCGATCTGGCCCAGCGCGATCTTGTTGGCGATGGTGATCACCGAATCCAGGCTGGTGCCGCAGGCGCGTTGCAGGGTGATGCCCGGCGTCAGCGGCGACAACCCGGACGACAGCGCCGCCTCGCGGGCCAGGTTCCAGTCCGAGGAATGCTTGATCACCGCCCCCATCGCCACTTCGCCCAGTTGCTGCCCGTGCAGCCCGAAGCGCTCGACCAGCGCGCCCAGCGTGCGCACCGACATGCCCAGGTTGCCCACGTCCGCGTAAGCGGTGTTCTGACGACAGAACGGGATACGAACGCCGCCCAGAATGGCGACGGGACGGGCTGCGGGCATCGGTTGACCTGGCATGGAGGACTCGGGGACATGGCCTGCACAGGGCCGGCAGGCATAATGGCCGCAGTGTAGCTTCGACCCCGTGATGGGCCAACCGCGAATCATGAGCAAGACCGAACACGGCGTGACCGCCATGGGTGTGATGGCGCTGGAATTGACGGGCGGCACCGCCCCCGAGCGCGGCGCCCTGGCGCCCGAGCAGGCTGGCATGCTGGCCGAACGCATCGGCCGCGACCTGGCGCAGTGGATCCCCGAAGTCCGCGAGCTCGAGCTCAGCGTGGCAATGGCGCACTTCGACCCGGCCGAAGTGCTGCGGCCGGGCTGGCCGTTGCATCGCCGGCTGGACGAGCTGCATGCGCGCGCGCCCGGGCGCGATCAGGGCCCGCGCGTGCTGGCGTTCGGCGCCGATGCGCAGGGCGAGATCCCCCTGCCCTTCCAGGCCGACGCACAGCTGACCGGCGGCGGCCTGCGCGTGCTGCCGTTCCTGCTGTCCGGCGATCCGCAGATTGTGGCGACGGTGGCCGATGCGATGGAAGAAGTGCTGCTGGCCCAGGGCATGGCGCAGGCCGATACCGCGCTGCTGGCGCAGGAAAGCTTCGGCGCACGCATCGAACACGCGCGGTATCTCACCGCGAACGATCTGGCGGCGATGATTTCGATGCAGTACGACAACCAGGGCCTGGCCCCGTTGTGGCCGCTGATCGAAGCCGCCCTGCTGGCGCCGCATACCGAAGAGTGGCTGGAACAGCCGCCCGAGCCGGTGCTGCGCTATGTCGAGGGCGAAGTGCGCATTGCGCTGTTCGACCCGGCCGGCTGGTGCGATTACTACGCGCACGACCGCGAGAATTGCGAACGCCTGCGCGGCGTCTACGAACAATTCCTCTCGCGTCAGCGACAGATGGCCGCAGTGCTGGAAGCGCATGGCCTGCCGGTACTGTATGTGCATGTGGAACCGGGCCAGGATCCGCGCCAGGCATTGGCCGCGTGAGCCAGACGCCGGCTTCCACAGCGCCGGCGTTGCAGGGCGTACTGGAAACCGGCGTGTATGTGGCCGACCTGGAGCGCGCATGCGCGTTCTATGCCCGCGTACTGGGACTGGCAGCTATGTATCGCGACACGCGCATGGCCGCGTACGCAATCGCACCCGGGCAGGTGTTGCTGCTGTTCCTGCAGGGCAGCACCGCCGCCACGGTCACGCTGCCGGGCGGCACGATTCCGCCGCACGATGGCAGCGGGCGCGCGCATTTCGCATTCGCCATCGCCACCGATGCGCTGGCTGGATGGGAGGCACATCTGCAGGCCTGCGACGTGCCCATCGAGGGCCGCACGCAGTGGCCGGGCGGTGGGCACAGCCTCTACTTCCGCGATCCGGATGCGCATCTGCTGGAGCTGGCGACGCCGGGGCTGTGGCCGAATTATTGAGTCGTTGATGACGCGGGGCTTGCGCAAGCGAACGACGTGGTCGCCTGTGCGGTGCGCCCGGTGTGAGGTGTATCGACATCAATGCGTACCGACAGGAAACATGCAGCGTGCGACATGCGGCGTACCAGATGCGCTGCGCGCCCGCGCCATGCATGACCGTATCGCTCTCCCACCGCAGTCCAAAAACCACAACGCCGCGGTAATCGATCACCGCAGCGTTTTGCCTGACTGCTGGCTTGTCTTGCTTACTTGGCTGCAGCTGGGGCGTTGTCGGTGGTGATCACACCGCAGGCCAGACGGCCGCCGGCGTTGCCGGTGGGCTGGGTTTTGTAGTCGTCCGCATCGGCATGCACGATCACCGCGTGGCCGGCGATATCGAACTGGTCGGCCTTGCCCAGATTGACGTTGCTCGACACCGGGCCATCGATGCTGGCATTGCCCTGCGCATCGGCCTTGATGTTGGGCATGTCGCCGCCGTGGTGCGGATCGGCACTGACGGCGCCGTGATCGGACTGGGCCGGGTTGAAGTGGCCGCCGGCGCTGCTGCCGTCCGGTGCGCTGCAATCGCCCTTTTCGTGGATATGGAAGCCGTGTTCGCTGTCGGGCTTGAGGCCACTGAGCTGGCCGGTGACGCGCAGCGCGCCGTCGACGATCTTGAAGCTCACCGTGCCTTTGACGTCACTACCCTTGGTCGGCTTGAGTTCGGCGGTGGCGGTGGTGGTGGCCGCCGCTTCGGTGACCATGGACGCGGCGTGCTCACCGCCATGCGCCGCTTCGGCCGCTGCGCCGGCCTGCGGTGCGGGTGCAGGATCGGCCGGAGCGGGTTCGTCGCGCTTGCACGCGGTCAGCACCAGCGCGGTGGCCAGGAACAACGTCGTTGGAAGAATGCGCATGAGAAAACTCCTGTAGAAAGGCCGCAGCTGCAGCCAGGGGTGCCCCGACTCAGGGCTGCGAAGGGGGTGTGCGCCACTGGGTGACGCGGATGACGCCGCAGGCCAGACGTGCGCCGGCATTGCCGCTGGGTTGGCTGCGATAGTCGTCGGCATCGGCATGCACCACCAGCGACTTGCCGACCACGTCGGTGGGCGCGGCATCGCCCAGGGTGATGCCGGCAACGATCATGTCCAGATGCGCGACACCTTCGGCATCGGCACGCAGATTGTCCATGTCGCCGGCGTGGTGGGGAGTGTTGCCGGCACGTCCGTGCGCCGCACCGGTCGGATTGAAATGCGCACCGGCACTGCTGGCGTCGGCGGCGCTGCAATCGCCGCGTTCGTGCACATGGAAACCGGCCACGCCGCCCGGGCGCAGACCACCGACCGTGCCGGTGATACGGATGGCTTGCAGCGCAGGGACCAGCACCACCCGACCGCTGACCAGGCTGCCCGATGCCGATGCCAGCGCCGCTTCGGCCTGCTGGACCGGACGCACGGGCACCACACGCGCCGCCGGGGGCGGTGGTGGCGGAGGCGGTGGCGTGCTGCTGCAGGCGGCAAGCGCCAGCGCGGTGAGGGCAACGATCGTGGACGACCGGTAACGCATCGAGCTGTTCTCCTGATCAGGCTGAAAACCTATGCGGGCGCATGTTCACATGTCATGAAATGCGTCGCTGGCAGCACAGGAGTTTACGGGGTTGGTGTGGATGGTCGGGCTGTTGGAGGTGCGGGTCGATGGGATGCGGGTTGTTGGGATGGTGTGCGGGGCGCCGAGTACACGTGTCTTGAGCTGCTTGGACGATGGCGTCGGAAGATGAAAGGCCGCAGTGACGTATCGATGGCACAGGGACGCGGCGGCGCGTCACTGATCAACGCTTGCCGCGGGTAGTGTCGGCAGCCTCAGCTCGATCGAGGCATCGTTGGGATAGATGCGCGTGCAGTAGCGCTTCCATCGGCACAGCGACCCTCACCCCACCCCCTCTCCCATGGGAGAGGGGCTTTAGCGCCAGATCAGCGACGTTTGCGGCCCGGGCCGAGTTTGCGGGTGACGGTGTTGCGGCCCAGACCCAATCGGGCGGCGGCTTCGGCACGGCGGCCCTGGGTGAGTTGCAGGGCGGCTTCGAGCAGGGTCTTGTCCAGGCGTTCGCGGGCTTCGGCATGCAGGCCCTGGGCGCCTTCGCTCAGGCGTTGCGCAGCCCAGCTGGAGAGCATCTCGTCCCATTGCCCGTCGCCGCGGCCGGCACGCTGGCGGCGGCCGCCGCGCGCCAGTGCCGATTCCACGTCCACCACGTCGATGATGTCGGCAGTGGCCAGGGCGGCCAGACGCCAGCAGACGTTTTCCAGCTCGCGCACGTTGCCGGGCCAATCGTATTGGCGGAGTTGTTCCAGCGCGGCCGAGGACAGCCGCTTGGGCAGCATGTCGAGCTTGCGCCCGGCCATGGCCAGGAAATTCTCGGCCAGCTGCGCGATATCGCCGCGGCGCTCGCGCAGCGGCGGCAATTGCAGGCGTACCACGTCCAGGCGATGCAACAGGTCGGCACGGAAGCGGCCTTGTTCGACCAGCGCCTCCAGGTCCTGGTGGGTGGCGGCGATCACGCGCACATCGACGCGGATCAACTCGCGCCCGCCGACGCGGAAGAATTCGTTCTCGGCCAGCACGCGCAGCAAACGGGTCTGCAGCGGCAGCGGCATGTCGCCGATTTCGTCCAGGAACAGCGTACCGCCGTCGGCCTGTTCGAAGCGGCCGATGTGGCGTTTGGTGGCGCCGGTGAAGGCGCCGGTTTCGTGGCCGAACAATTCGCTTTCCAGCAGTTCCGCGGGAATGGCGGCGGTGTTGAGTGCGACGAAGGGCTTGCGCGCGCGCGGCGATTCGTTATGCAGCGCGCGCGCCACCAGTTCCTTGCCGGTACCGGTCTCGCCGTTGATCAGCACCGACAGCGGTGCCTGCGCCAGCCGGCCGATCGCGCGGAACAGCGCCTGCATCGCCGGGGTGTCGCCGATCAGCGAGGCCGAGCCTTCTGCCAACGGTGTCCCGATGATCTCCTCGACACCGGCATCGGCATCCGGCAGCGCGCGTGCGGCCAAGGCCACCGCATCGTCCAGATCGAAGGGCTTGGACAGGAACTCGTGCGCGCCGCCGCGGAAGGCGCCGGCGGTACTGGCCACATCGGTGTAGGCCGACATCACGATCACCGGCAGTTGCGGGTGCCTGGACTTGAGCTTGTCGAGCAGGCTCAGGCCGTCTTCGCCGGGCATGCGCACGTCGGTGAACAGCAGATCCGGGGTGGGCCGCATGGCCAGCGCCTGCAGTGCGGCGGCGGCGCTCTCGAAGCCATCCACGGCGTAGCCGGCATCGCGCAAGGCGGTGGACAGCACGAAGCGGACCGAACGGTCGTCGTCGACCACCCAGATGTGGTGGGATGCGGCGGCGGCCTCAGCCATGCAGATGCTCCTTGTCGTGATCGCCGGCCAGCTCGGGCAACAGCAGGGTGAAAACGGTATGTCCCGGCCGCGAGCGGTAGGTCAGCGTGCCGTGGTGTTCGCGCGAGACCTGCTGGGCCAGCGCCAGGCCCAGGCCGCTGCCCTCGGCGCGGCCGCTGACCAGCGGCAGGAACAGGTGCTCGGCCAGTTCCTCCGGCACGCCGCCGCCGTCGTCGATGATCTCCAGCCGCAGCGACATCGCATGCACGCGGTCGCGGATGCGCTGGCCGTGCTCGACGCGGGTGCGCAGGGTCACCCGCGTGGCGCCGGCCTGGAACGCATTGCGCACCAGATTCCACACCGCCTGGGTCAGGCGGTCGCCGTCGCCGAGGATGTCGGGAATGCTGGGGTCGTAATCGCGCTGCACCTGCACCGACCAGCCGCCCTCGGCCTCGGCCAGGCGCAGCACACGCTCGAGCACGACGTGGATGTTGAGGCGGTCGTGCGGGCGCGCCGGCGTGGGCGAGAGCAGGCGTTCGAGCAGGGTATTGAGGCGTTCGATCTCGGTGCCGATCAACTCGATCAGCTCGCGCTCGTCCTCGTCGCGCCCGGCCGAGCGCCGCGCCAGCAACTGCGCCGCGCCCTTGAGCCCGGCCAGCGGATTGCGCAGTTCGTGCGCCAGGCCCTTGAGCGCGGCGCTCAAGGCATTGGGCAGCGCGTGGGTGGGATCCAGCGCGGGGAATTCGTCGACCGGATGGGTTTCCAGCAGCCAGCCGCCGTCGTCCAGCCGCGACAGCCAGCCTTCGGCAAAGCGCGGCGCGTCATTGGGCAGGCCCAATGCCAGCCGATGCAGGCGCAGCACGTCGCGCTCGTCGTTGAGCAGGAAACGGGCCAGCGCATCGCCCTGCACTTCCAGCGCGGCCAGCGGTTGATCGACCAGGCGCCGCGCACTGACCCCGAGCCAGCGCGCGAAGGCCGGATTGACGCCCAGCACGCGGCCCTCGCGGTCGGCCCAGGCCACCGGCGTGCCCAGGCTGTCCAGCGACGGGAGGATGGACGACATCAGCATTGCACCAATTTAGTGCAAGCACGATCGGCCTGCGCATATGGCGCGCAAAACGAAGCATGCAGGCAAGGCATCGGGGCCGGACGGCAGCAGGTCGCACCGATCCAGCGGACATCCGCGCCGACAGTCACAGGCGTGGGGCTGGTCATGCAAGCACCTCGGCAGTTGGTCCGCGCCCAGTGGGGCAACGGGGAAAACGGACCCGGCACGGCTGTCCCGGCCGGGTCGTTGCGCCACCCGCGGCAGCGTGGCCGCGGGTGTGCATGCTCAGGACTCGTATGCCGCTTCGCCGTGCGAGGTGATATCCAGGCCCTCGCGTTCGGCTTCTTCGGTGACGCGCAGGCCGAACACCAGCTTGGCGACCAGGAAGCCCACCACCGACACCACGCCGATCCACACCAGGGTGATGCCCACGCCCAGCGCCTGGATGCCGACCTGATGCACGATGTCGTAATCGCCGCCCTTCTGGCCGCCCAGCGAGGCCGCCGAGAACACGCCGGTCAGGATGGCGCCGATGATGCCGCCCAGGCCATGCACGCCGAACACGTCCAGGCTGTCGTCGGCGCCCAGCAGGCGCTTCAGGCCGGTGACGCCCCACACACACAGCACGCCGGCCGCCAGGCCGATGACGATCGCACCGAACGGACCCACCGTGCCGCAGGCCGGGGTGATGCCGACCAGGCCGGCGACCATACCCGAAGCCACACCCAGCGCCGACGACTTGCCCTTGATGATCTTCTCGGTCAGCGACCAGCCCAGGATGGCGGCCGCGGTGGCCAGCAAGGTGTTGAGGAAGGCCAGGGCCGCACCGGCATTGGCTTCCAGGTTGGAGCCGGCATTGAAGCCGAACCAGCCCACCCACAGCAGCGAGGCACCGACGAAGGTCAGGGTCACGTTGTGCGGCTTGATCGCCTCACGACCCAGGCCGGCGCGCTTGCCGACGAAGTAGGCGCCGACCAGGCCGGCGATACCGGCGTTGATGTGCACCACGGTGCCGCCGGCAAAATCCAGTGCGCCCAGGCCGAACAGGTATCCGCCGGTGGCCCAGACCATGTGCGCCAGCGGCAGGTAGCCGAAGGTGAACCAGATCACCGAGAACAGCAGCACCGCGGCGAACTTGGCGCGTTCGGCAAAGGCGCCGACGATCAGCGCACCGGTGATGCCGGCAAAGGTCGCCTGGAACGCCACGAACACGTATTCCGGCAGGCTCACGCCCTTGGTGAAGGTGGCTGCCAGCGTCTCGATGGTCACGCCCTTGAGCAGCGCCTTGTCCAGATTGCCGATCCACGGGCCTTCGCCGGAGAACGCCAGGCTGTAGCCGTACACCACCCACAGGATGGTCAGCAGCGAGAATACCACCGCGACCTGGATCAGCACCGACAGCACGTTCTTGGCGCGCACCATGCCGCCGTAGAACAACGCCAGGCCCGGCACCACCATCAGCAGCACCAGCAGCGTGGAGGTCAGCATCCAGGCGACATCGCCCTTCTCCACCACCGGCGCGGCTTCGGCGGCGGCCACCGGTGCGGCGGCCGGCTGCGCCGACGGCAGCGGTTCGGTGGTGACCGGTTCGGTCGGCAGCGGGGTGACCTGCGGGGTGGACTGCGCGTGCGCGCTGCCCATGCCGCCCACCACCAGCGCGCTGAACAGCATCAGCATGCAGACACTGTAGAACCGGGCTTTCCACCCGGCAAAAAGGGCTGTCTTCATAAGAACTCCGGGGGTGGGGGACTCAGAGCGCATCGGCGCCGATCTCGCCGGTGCGGATGCGCACGACTTGCTCGATCGCGGTCACGAAGATCTTGCCGTCGCCGATCTTGCCGGTGCCGGCGGCGTTCTGGATCGCCTCGACCACTGCGTCCAGCCGGTCGTCGGTCACCACCGTCTCGATCTTGATCTTGGGCAGGAAATCGACGACGTACTCGGCGCCGCGGTACAGCTCGGTGTGGCCTTTTTGGCGTCCGAAACCCTTGACCTCGGTCACGGTGATGCCCGACACGCCTGCTGCGGACAGGGCCTCGCGGACCTCGTCGAGCTTGAACGGCCGGATGATGGCGGTGATCAATTTCATGCGCATACCCCGAATGGTGGAAAAGACCGGCCGGCATTGCGCCGCCCGGCGGTGTCATTCACCTGGATGCCAACCCCGGCATCCGCGCGTTCGCGATTACGCAGACCTCGGCCGATGCAGATGCATCCGCCCCGTGGGAGAGGTCAGGCCCGCGCGTCGCGAACTGTGTGCTCTCTCAATGCCCCTTCACTCCCCGGCCGATGCCGTGGAGCGATCAAACATGTGCGGCGATGGCGGAGGTGGGAGGGGGGGCCTCCGCCATCACCGCGGTGGAACTCAGTTGCCGTAGTACAGCTGGTACTCCAATGGGTGGGTCGCAGCACGGAACTTGGTGACTTCCTGCATCTTCAGCGCGATGTAACCGTCGATGAAGTCGTCGCTCATTACGCCGCCGGCCTTGAGGAACTCGCGGTCCTTGTCCAGCGCTTCCAGCGCCTGATCCAGGCTGGAGCAGACCTGCGGGATCAGCTTCTCTTCTTCCGGCGGCAGGTCGTACAGGTCCTTGTCGCTCGGCGCGCCCGGGTCGATCTGGTTCTTGATGCCGTCCAGGCCGGCCATCATCAGCGCGGTGAAGGTCAGGTAGCCGGACTGCAACGGATCGGGGAAGCGCATCTCGATGCGGCGCGCCTTCGGGTTGGTGACCCACGGAATGCGGCACGAGGCCGAGCGGTTGCGGGCCGAATAGGCCAGCATCACCGGCGCCTCGAAGCCCGGGACCAGACGCTTGTAGCTGTTGGTGCCGGAGTTGGAGAAGGCGTTGATCGCACGTGCGTGCTTGAAGATGCCGCCGATGTACCACAGCGCCATCTGCGACAGGCCGCCGTAGCCGTCACCGGAGAACAGGTTGACGCCGCCCTTGGTCAGCGACTGGTGCACGTGCATGCCCGAGCCGTTGTCGCCCACGATGGGCTTGGGCATGAAGGTCGCGGTCTTGCCGTTGCGGTAGGCGACGTTCTTGATGATGTACTTCATCGTCAGCAGTTCGTCGGCCTTCTGCACCAGCGAGCTGAACTTGGTGCCGATCTCGCACTGGCCGGCGGTGGCCACTTCGTGGTGGTGCACCTCGGTCTCGATGCCGACCTGTTCCAGCGTCTTGATCATTTCCGCGCGCAGGTCGTGCAGCGTGTCGGTCGGCGGGACCGGGAAGTAGCCGCCCTTCACGCCCGGACGGTAGCCGCTGTTGCCGCCGTCGTACTTGGCGCCGGTGTTCCAGGCAGCCTCTTCCGAGCCGACCTGGAAGAAGGTGTGGCCCATGTCGTTGGCAAAGCGCACCGAATCGAAGATGAAGAATTCCGGCTCCGGGCCGAAGAACGCCTGGTCGGCGGTGCCGGAGGACTTCAAGTAGGCCTCGGCACGCTTGGCGATGCCGCGCGGGTCGCGCTCATAGCTCTGCATGGTGGCCGGATCGAGGATGTCGCAGGTCAGCACGATGGTCGGATCGGCGAAGAACGGATCCAGATACGCAGTGCCGGCGTCCGGGAGCAGGACCATGTCCGACTCGTTGATGCCCTTCCAACCCGCGATCGAGCTGCCGTCGAACATCTTGCCTTCTTCGAACAGCGCCGGCTCGATGATGTTGGCCGGGAAGGTGATGTGCTGCTGTACACCACGCATATCGACGAAGCGCAGGTCGACAAACTCGACCTTGTTGTCCTTGATCAGCTTTTCAACATTTTCCACGGACATCGGAAGAAACCTCTGCAGGAGTTAAGTGGCTCGTGAGCGGAACTACAGCAGGGACCATGCCAAGCGCCGGATCTTCACAAGTCCTTGATTTTGCTTGCATCGCTTGAGGCCGCTCACGTCTAACTAGCACCTTTCAGGTGCTAAGCAATCGCATGGTGCACCGATATGGTGCATGCCGCAATGCACTATCCTGACGCCTCCCCCATCCCCTCTCCAGTCCGATGTCCGATCTGATTTCCGCCCTGCTGTTGGGCATTCTCGAAGGCCTCACCGAATTCCTGCCGATCTCCAGCACCGGCCACCTGCTGATCGCCGAACAATGGCTCGGACGCCGTTCTGACTTCTTCAACATCGTCATCCAGGCTGGCGCGATCCTGGCGATCTGCCTGGCGCTGCGGCAGAAGCTGTGGACCCTGGCCACCGGCCTGGGCCAGCGCGACAACCGCGACTACGTGCTCAAGATCGGCGTGGCCTTCCTGGTTACCGCAGTGGTCGGGCTGATCGTGCGCAAGGCCGGCTGGCAGCTGCCGGAAACCGTGCAGCCGGTGGCCTGGGCGTTGCTGATCGGCGGGCTGTGGATGCTGGTGGCCGAGCACTTTGCCGGCAAATTGCCCGAGCGCGATGTGGTGACCTGGAAAGTGGCCATCGCGGTCGGTCTGGCGCAGGTGGTGGCCGGTGTGTTCCCCGGCACCTCGCGCTCGGCCTCGGCGATCTTCCTGGCCATGCTGCTGGGCCTGAGCAAGCGCTCGGCGGCGGCGGATTTCGTGTTCATGGTGGGCATCCCGACCATGTTCGCGGCCAGCGGGTATGCCCTGCTGGAGATGTACAAGGAAGGCGGCTTCGGCAGCGAGAACTGGGCCGATGTGGCGGTGGCCTTCGTGGCGGCGACCATCACCGGCTTTGTGGTGGTGAAGTGGCTGCTGGGCTACATCAAGAAGCACCGCTTCACGGTGTTTGCGGTCTACCGCATCGTGCTGGGCGCGGCCCTGCTGCTGTGGCTGCCGGCGCTGGCCTGAGACGGCCACGCGGTCGCGTGTCGTGCCAGCTGAGCCGGCGCGGCATGCGAGGCACATGGCCGGGCAGTGACTTGCGTCATTGCCCCGGCCGCGCGGTGGCGGTATCACTGACATATCGATCACCGGGAGCCGCCGCATGCGTGCCGTGTTGTTTGCCCCTGCACTGCTGGCAGCGGGCGTGACGGCCTGCGGGTCGAGCGCGCCGCCGCAGGCGCCCGGATCCAGCGCCGACGCTGCCGCCGCCGAGCCGGCCGCGACCAGCTCGATTGCCGCCGACAACGCGCCACTGCAGGCCGCTTTGCGGGCGCAACACTGGCAGCTGCAGCAGGCCAGCGATGCGCACGGCACCGCCTTGGGTAGCCTGTTCGTCGCCGGCACACCGCCCTTGCAGCTGGATTTCAGCGATCACCGCATCCAGGTCAGCCAGACCTGCAACGCATTGGGCGCCGATTACAGCGTGGCGCAGGCGCATTTGCAGGTCGGCCGGGTGGTGTCGAGCAAACGCCTGTGTGCGCAACCGCGGCGGATGGCCCAGGAGCGCGCTGCCAGCGAGTTGCTGTCCGGCCGCTTCGCGGTGGCGCTGAACACCGCGCAGACCTCGCCACAGCTGACCCTGACCCGCAGCGACGGCACCCGGCTGGTGTTCGGCGGTGTCGCCACGGCCGACACCCGCTACGGTGGACCCGGCCAGACGCTGCTGATCGAAGTGGCGGCCGACACCGTGGCATGCGGGTCCGACCCGGCGCGCCAATGCCTGCAACTGCGCGAGCAGGATGCGGCAGGGCAGCCGGTCACCCAGACCTGGCAAGTCTTCGAGGGCAAGATCGAAGGCTTCGAGCACGAGGCCGGCATCCGCACCCTGCTGCGGGTCACCCGCTACCCGGCCGCCGCAGGCACGGACGGCGCGCCGGTGTACGTGCTCGAGCAGATGATCGAAGCCAACGGTTGACCCGGTGTGGCGGCGATCGGCGATTGACGCAGCACGCACCAAGGTCGCCGTTGGCCACAACCGGCCCCGCGCCGACCTGACCGGTGGCGCAGGACCGTTCGTTGCCGTCAGCGCAGCGCCGGATTCAGCGTGTAGGTGCCATGCAACGCCGCCTCGGCCAGCACGTGGCCCTGGATCGCCGCCAGCACATCGGCTGCGGTGAAGGTCTCGGGCAGGCTGAGCTGCGCCACGTCCAGCGCAAACACGCGGAAGAAATAGCGGTGCACACGCAGGTCGTTGAACGGCGGGTACGGGCCGTCGTAGCCCAGATAATTGCCGGCCATGTCGGCATTGCCGGCAAACCATTCGGTATACGAATTCAGGCCCTGGCGCGCACCGGCGGGGCCGGCCGGCTGCTGCTTGCCCTTGGGCACGAAACCGTCGCTGCAGCTGCCTGCGGCGATCTCATGCACGTCGGCGGGGATGTCGGCCATCGCCCAATGCACAAAATCGGTGCGTGGCTGATCGACCGGAATCTGCACATCGTCGCGGCCCACGGTTTCCGGCACGGTCGGCACATCCGGGTCCAGGCACAGCAGCGCGAACGAGCGCGTGCCGGGCGGCACCTCGCTCCAGGCCAGATGCGGGTTGCGGTTGGGCGCAAAGCCCTCGGGCGTTCCGGCGGCAAATTCCACCGCGATGGGCTTGCCGTTTTCGATGCTGTTGCTGGTCAGGCGCATGCAGGGGTCTCCGAGGCAATGAGGCCGACCAGGGTGCCTGGGTCCGCGCCGCAGAGGAAGTCACCGCCATGGAACCCTCTGGTGCGCCCGGCCGGGTTTATCGCGGCCGGTTCACCACGCCAGCGAACGCGGTGGCCGCGTGACCGTGCGTCTGCAGCGTGGACGCTGCGATGTGCGCGTGCCACGTCCCGCGCCGTCCGCGTGCGCTTGGTAGGGAGCGCCATATTCAGTCAGTGCTTGGCGCTGGCCAATCTGCATTGATCCGTAGGAGCGGACCTGGCCGCGACGGGGCGGTATCGGTAGCGACGCATCGTCGGTAACGCCTCATCGCGGCCGGGTCCGCTCCTACCGGGCAGTACAAGCTGCGCCGCCGGTGGCTGCCGCGCCGGCCGGGCTACCAGGCAATGAGCGCCACATTCGGTTGCTGACCAATCTGCATCGACCCGTAGGAGCGGCCCTGGCCACGACGGTGCCGACCGGTGACGCTGCATCGTCGGTGGCCGCGTTCATCGGTAAC
Organism: Xanthomonas sp. NCPPB 3218; assembly: GCF_056725185.1. Taxonomy (NCBI): domain Bacteria; kingdom Pseudomonadati; phylum Pseudomonadota; class Gammaproteobacteria; order Lysobacterales; family Lysobacteraceae; genus Xanthomonas; species Xanthomonas sp. NCPPB 3218. The sequence goes on along the minus strand of NZ_CM161516.1, from coordinate 243,717 downwards.
GCCTCTTCGCGGCCGGGGCCGCTCCTACCGGGCAGCCGCCGAAGGCATGCCGCGCCGGGCACAGGCCGCGCCTGCCGGGCAGTGAGCGCCACATTCGGTTGCTGACCAATCTGCACCCACCGTAGGAGCGGACCTGGCCGCGACGGGACATACCGGTAACGCTGCATCGTCGGTAGCCGTTCATCGGTAACGCCTCTTCGCGGCCGGGGCCGCTCCTACGGGGTGGCGCGGGCTGCGCCGCCGAAGGCCGCCCTGGGCGCCGGCCGCGCTCACCTGGCAGTGAGCGCGGCCGTGCTGAGCGGTGCTCAGTCCTGCGGGTAACCGAAGCGCACCGCGATCAGCGTGAGCAGATCGAATTGCGCGCCCAACACAGTGCGGTAGTTGCGCCAGCGACCCGCGGCCAGGCGGGCCGGGCCGCGCGGTTCGACCAGCGGAAAGCGCAGGCCGAACGCCTGTTCCAGCGCGGTGGAAATGCCTTGCGGGTCGCTCTCGATGCCGTCCAGGCGGATGATCCGGTGCGGATACAGATCGCGCTCGTGCAGCACGGCGAGCTGTTCCAGCGCCGTCAACAGCCAGTCGGCGGCCTGCTGTGGCGATTGCACGGCCAGCGGTGCCGGCGCGCCGGCCGACAGCCAATCCAGCAGCATGTCGCGCGGGTCGCGCAGCGCGATCGCCAGCCGGCCTTCGGGCAGGTGCGGGCGCAGCGCGGTCAGCAAGGTGTTGTCCCACCACAGCAGCCAGTCGATGACGTTGCCGTCGTCGATACCGCGCCGCGGCAGCTGCGCCTTCCAGCCCTCCACCAGCGCCATCGGCGCCAGCTCGCCGGACGCCAGCTGCTCGACAGTGCGGTAGCTCTGCAGCGCATCGGACGGCGGCGTGCTGCCATAACGGTCGTCGCGCACCAGCGGGGTGGCCGCCCCCATCACCGCGACCAGGCGTTCGACATGCGAGCCGGGCGTGCCCCAGACGAACAGCGGCCGTGCCGTCACGCTCTCGGGAATGGTCCCCAGCTCCGGCCATTGCATCGGCTGCTTGGCGGCCAGCGGCGGCAACGGCAGGCGGTGCTGGGCCTGTTCGCGCTGGAACTGCATCCAGGTCGCCACGGCCGCCTCGGGCTGGCCGGCGCGGTCCTGCACATTGCCCAGCCACGGCCGCAGCACGGTCTGCTGTGGCTCGGGCAGCGAGTCGATCAGCGATTGCACGCAGGCGATCGCCGCCGGCGGGTCGCGCTCCAGCAGCGCCTCGACGATGCGCTGCTCGCCGCTGAGGCGGCCCGGCTCCACCGCCACGATCTGGCGCGCCACCATTTCCGCCTGTTCGGCATGGCCCTGCATGTCGTGCACGCGCATCAGCGCTTCCAGTGCCGGCAGATGCTCGGGCATGGCCAGCAGCCAGCGCTCGATCACCGCCTGCGCCTGCGGCCCGCCGACCGGCTCCACCGCCAGCCGCGCCAGCCACAGGTCGTGCGCATTGGCCGAGGTGGCCAGCGCCGCGTCCAGGGTGTCGCGCGCATCGTCCACCGCGCCCAGCCGCTCCCAGGCGGTCAGCAAGGCATGCAAGGTGCGGCGGTCGGCCGGCCAGTGCGCCAGCGCCAGGCGCAGGTGCGCGGCGGCCTGGTCGGGGCGGCCGGCCTGCAATTCCATCTCGCCGGCGAGCCGGCGCATGGACGGGAGATCGCCGCCGGGCTGGGCGAACACGCCCTGCATCGCGGCCAGCGCATCGTCCAGGCGGCCCTGGCGCTGGGCCAGCTGGGCGATGAAGGCACGCAGCGCGGTGCCGGGCGGATTGAGCTCGACCACGCGCTCGAAGGCGCGCTCGGCAAACGCGAAATGCTCCTTCTGCAGATACGCAAAGCCCAGCGCGAACATCACCCGCGGGTCGTCGGGCAGTTGCTCGGCGGCGCGGGTCAGCAGCGACAGCGCGCGCTCGCCCTGGCCGCGGCGCAGTTCCACCACGCCATCGACGGCCAGCAACTGCGGGTGCTCGGGCGCCAGACGCGCGGCGGTGCGGCTCAGCCGCTGCGCCTCGTCCAGATCGCCGCGCGCCACCGCCAGATGCGCCTGCATCACGTAGGCGTTGAACTGGTTTGGGTCGAGCGCGGTGGTGCGCGACAACGCGTCGTCCGCCGCCGACAGCTCGCGCATCGCCAACAGCAGGCCGGCGCGCAGCAGATGCAGATCGGCATCTTCCGGCGTCAGCGTCAGCGCGGTTTCGATGCTGGCCAGCGCCAGCGCCGGTTGACCCTGCTGCTGCAGGGCCAGGCCCAGCCAGCGATGCGTTGCGGCGTTTTCGGGCGCGCTGAGGACCCACTCGCGGGCCAGCGCCACCGCATCGTCGGCCGCGTTGCGGCGCAGGGCTTGAAGAATGGCGTCTTGCATGGCGGAGGGCGTGTCCAGGACAAACGCCTATTGTAACGATGCGCGGGGTGGCGCCGACCTACACCTGCGCCGCCAGCCGCTCGGCCACCCAGCGTTCGGCGAAACCATCGCCGCGGGCATTTTCCAGAAAGCCGCAGTGGCCGCCCCAGCGCGCGATTTCCAGCTGCGCATGCACCGGCAGCTGCCAGGCGGCGAAATCCTCGAACGGAATGACCGGGTCGTCCTCGGCCATCAGGATGTCCACCGGCACCTGCAGGCCGGCCAGGCGCTCGCCGGCGATCGAATAACTGTCGAAATACGCTTCCAGCGAGCCATGCCCGGTGTGCTGCTCGGCCAGCCAGGCCATCAACCCGCGCATGTCCAGCGCCAGCGTGGCGTCGTCGTAGCCGTGCTGATCGGGGAACAGCTTGCGCTTGCGCAGCAGCGACTCGCGCCATTTGCGGCGGAAATACCAATCGTAGAACTGCGGGCCCTTCTCCAGCTGCAGCATCGTCGCCGCCGGATCCAGCAACGGGCACACCGCCGCCACGCGCGCCAGCGGCAGCCCGGCCGCCGGTGCCCGCAGCGCCAGCCGCAACGCGAAATTGCCGCCCAGCGAATAGCCCGCCGCCAGCAACTGCGGCGCGGGAAACCGCCGCCACAGATCGCCCGCCGCATTGACCACTTCCTCGATGCGATCGGAGTGGAACAGGTCCACGTTGAGGTGGTGCGTGCCGCCGTGGTCACGGAAATTCAGCCGGAACACCTGATAGCCCAGGCCGAGCAGGCGCGCGGCGGTCAGCCGCATGTAATTGGACTCGGCACTGCCCTCCCAGCCGTGCAGCAGCAGCACCGTGCCGCGCACCGGGGCATCGCCGGGCGGGATGCTCATCCAGCCCTGCAGGCGCACGCCGTCGCCGCCGTCGAGAATGTGTTCGCTGGTGACCGCGCCGCTGGCGGCCAGCAACTGGCGGCTACGGAGCCGGCGCAAGGCGCTGCTGCCCAGCACCGATTGCACATGCGGATTGCGCAGCCAGCGCGGCGGCAGATAGTCGGAGGCGTTCATGCGCTCATCGGGCCAGACAAGGGGGTGCAGGCCGCAGGGGTGATGAGCGCTTGCATCGTCGGCTCAGGACTCCATTGCCGCAATGATGCGTTGCCGCGAGGTATCGGCCAGGCGGCGGCGTCCTTCGATATCCAGCGCGCGGATCGGCTCGAGAAAATGCACCTCGGCCAGCCGCGACGGCTCACCGAGCAGACGCACGATATTGGCGAAGAAACTCTCGCGCTCGCCGAACGCCACCACTGCCTGCGCATTGCCGCGCTCGCCGTAGCGCAGTGCCACCGGCTGCACCGGCACGCCGGCCTCGACCGCGGCCTGGAAGATGCGTGCGTGGAACGGGCCGACTTCGGTACCGCCACGGGTGCGGCCTTCGGGGAACACGCCCACCGGCTTGCCGCTGCGCAGGCGCAGCAGCATTTCCTGCAGCACCCCGCCCAGCGATTCGGTATTGCCGCGCTGATGGAAGATGGTCTGGCCCTTGGTCGCCAGCCAGCCGACCAGTGGCCAGCCGGCGATCTCGCGCTTGGCCACAAAGCCCATCACGCGCTGGCTGTGCAGCATCGAGATGTCGACCCAGCTGACGTGGTTGGCCACGAACAGGGTCGCGCCCGGCAGCGGGGTGCCGAAGCGCCGCAGGCGGAAGCCGAAGATGCGCATCAGGTTGCCCTGCCACCAACGGATCATCAGCTCGTCCAGGGTGTCGTCGCGCCCGGTGCGGATGCGCGCCAGCGGCGGCGCCACCACGCACAGCATGGTGATCGGCAGGCAGATGCTCAGATGCATCAGCAACAACGGCACCCGATACAGGTACCGGAACCAACGCAGCACGCTGCCAGCGTCGCGCGTGGCGTCCAGGGATGACTCGCTCATTGACGGAACCGGACCGGTACCAGGGGAAGGAAGCGCAACTATTGTGACAGCAGCGTGGCCTGCGCGCAGTGCCCGCCGCGGGTGGCGCTGTTCCACCCATGCACTTGCACGGCGTACTCAGCCATTGCTGCGCGGGACCACGGCCAGGGTCAGCCGCGAGACGCAGACGCGCTTGCCGGCCGGATTTTCGATGGTGATGTCCCAGACCTGGGTGCTGCGCCCCACATGCACCGCACGCGCGGTGCCGGTGACCAAGCCATCGGTGGCGGCGCGCAGGTGATTGGCATTGATCTCCAGCCCGACGCAGATCTGGGTGGTCATGTCCACGCACAGGTTGCCGGCGCTGCTGCCCAGGGTTTCGGCCAGCACCACCGACGCACCGCCGTGCAGCAGGCCGTATGGCTGCTTGGTGCGCGCATCCACCGGCATGGTGGCGCTCAGCCAGTCGTCGCCGGCGGCGGTGAACACGATGCCCAGATGTTCGATCAAGGTGTCACGGCTGGAGGCGTTGAGGGCGGCCAGGTCGACGGGTTCGCGGAAGGTCATAGGCTGGGGATTGGGGATTGGGGGGAATCGGGAATCGGGAATCGGGAATCGGGAATCGGGAATCGGGACAGCATCTGCGGCGCTGGGATCTGATGCAACTGCCTTTGGCTGGCGCTACGAGCCGGGCCGCGATGGTGACTTCGGCGGATGGCGGTGTGTGGCGCGCCGCCCATTTCCCTACCGCAGCGCACCGCGCCATTGCAGCGGTGCGTCACTCCACGATGCACCGGTTGCCACGCGCCGTCTCGATGCCGGCCACGGGCCAGCACCGCTGCGATCAGAGGATCGGCACCAATCCCGCACCGAAGGCGGTCAGCATCCGCACCAGCAGCCACTTCGGGCCGACGTTGACCTCGGGGAAATCGCCTACCGCCACATAGCACTGCCGGAACTGGGGGTCCTGGCGCTTGAGCGGGAACGGGCAACCCGGCCCCGGCTGGAACTCGTAATTGGTGGCATAGCGCCAGGGCCAGAAATCCAGCACCGGCAAGGCTTCGGACACCTTGCCCACGCTGTAGTTCAATCCGCTCAGCACCGGCGGCTTTTCGCGCGGGGCCACTGTCCAGGCGTTTTCCGGCGCCATGTCGCGCTCGATGCTGGCCGCCAGCGCCTGCGCAAAGCGCGCATCGTCGATCACCACCGCCGCTTCGGTGTTGTAGTTCTCGCTGCGCGGATCGAAGTTGTGCGTGCCGATCACGCCGATGCGGCGGTCCACCACCAACGACTTGGCATGCAGGCCCATGCGCGCACCGGCACGGGTCACCGGCAGCGGCTTGTTGACCGCGCGCGTGCCCAGGAACGAGGGCCGTGTCTCGGTGCGCAGCACGCGCCGATCGACCTCGCTGCCGCCGGGCGCACGGCCTGCGCCACCCCCGCTGCCGCGGATCGCAGTGCCGGCCGTGCCACCGCCACCGCCACCACTGCCACGCATGGCGTTGCCGGCCGCACTGCCGCCGATCACCCGGTTGACCCGACCATCGTCTTCGGCCGGCTCGGCCGCCGCAGGGTTGAGCGGATCGGGCACCAGGTTGGCGTACTCCACCGGCGCGTTCAGCGGGAACGGCTTGAACTCGTAGACGTTGAAGCCCAGCTCGCGCATGTTGCGGCGTTTGAACTTGTACGACAGCGCATACACGATCGGGTTGTCGGTGGCGGCCAGGCTATTGGTCGACACCACGATCCGCGGCGGCTGTGGGCGCTGGCGCAATGCGCGGAAGATCGCCTGCGCCTCGTCGGACAGCACCAGATACGGCGTCTGCAGCAGCACTTCCTGCTGCGCGCCGGCAATCAGGCCGTCCAGCTCGGGCGCGGTGGACACCGCCTTGGCGGCGTGCTCCTTGCGATGCTTCTGCGGCAGATCGGCCACGTACAGCACGCGCTGCACCGGCATGGCCGGGGTCACGAACGCATCGCGCACGAACTGCGGATCGCGCGCCTCCTGATCGACCCGCTCCACCCGATCGGGGCGGCGGAACGTGGCCGGCGGCATCTTGGGCGCGCCCTGCTCCAGCAGCAGGCGCCCGACATCGTTCAGACGCTCGGCCGGCACGCTGCGGCGCGCGCGCCAGAACGCATCGAAATTGGCGGCCATCGCGCGTACTTCTGGTCCGGCCAGGATCACGTCGCGGTCGCGGAAGTTGTACTCGCTGTCCCAGTCGTAATAGTCGTCCTGGTAATTGCGGCCGCCGACCACGCCGAGCACGTCGTCCACCACCAGCAGCTTGTTGTGCATGCGCTGGTTGAAGCGACGGAAACAGCACACCACGCTGCCGGCATAGTCGAAGTAATTGAGTTTGACCTTGCCGAAGGTCGGGTTGTAGATGCGCAGCTGCAGGTTTTCGTGGGTGCTGGCCAGCGCACCGAGAATCTGCAGATCGGCGATCGCCGAAAGCTGATCGATCAGGATGCGCACCTTGACCCCGCGCTGCGCCGCATCGGTCAGCGCATCCAGCACCATCCGCGCGCTGTCGTCCTTGTCGAAGATGTAGGTCTGCAGGTCGATGCTGCGGGTGGCGCTGCGGATCAGGTTGAGCCGCGCCACCAGCGATTCTTCACCGTGATCGACGATGGTGGCGTAATGCCGCGGCGCGGCCGGCGTGGAGGCGGTGATCGCCTCGCCACCCAGCGCGCGTAGCGGCGAGAGCTGGGCACAACGATTGGCCTGCGTGCAGCTGACCACGGTGCTGCGGGCAGCGGCCGCCACCCCGGCGGCACGGTTGCGTTCGATTTGCGACAGGCCGGCGCATCCGGTGCCGAGCAACAGCGTTGCCAGCACAAGCACCCTCAACAGGAACCTCACGGGCGCCGCGCCTCCTGCAACCGCCCACGCAGAATGAACGTCACCCTGTCGCCCAGGGCCATCTGCCACGCATTCATTCCGTAACGTCCACGCAGGACCGTACCTCGACTGATTACATCGCAATCATAGCCCGGCCGCGCGCATTCAGCCGGCACCACGTGCAGGGTCTCGATGTGGGTGATTCCGCGAATGGTCAGGTTGCCGGTGATGTCGCCGCCCTTCTTCACCACCTCCGCGGTATAGGGAAACGACTCGAATTCCACCACCGGATACTGCGCGACGTCGAAAAAATCCTCGCCGCGCATCCACGCCGTGTAGCGGTCCTTGCCGGGAATTTCCACCTGCGTGGCGTCCAGACGGAAGCGCACCTGCTGGCGCCCGTCAGGCAATTCCGCCAATTCACCCCGAAAGCGCGGGAAGAACCCCTCGATCTTCATGCCGAAGCGCGTCCTGATCTCGAACCCGAAGCGCGATTGCACTGGATCGATGGAATGCAGCTTCTGCTGCGCCATGCAGGGAAGAGCGACCCAGAGCGCGAGCCAGGCAAACCAGCGCAGCGACGATGACACGGATCAAGGCCACCAGAAGGCGGTCAGGCGGGCGATGCCCGGTTCGATGGCCGCATCCAGCGGCAGTGCCAGCAGGGCGATCGCGGCGGTCGGCATGCCGCGGTAGTCGCCGGTCTGGCCGCTGTGCATCAAGGCGGCCAGCCGTTCCAGGCCCGGGTTGTGGCCGACCAGCAGCAGGCGCTCGGCATCGCGGTGTTCGTCCACCAGGCTGGCCAGGGTGCCCGGCGTGGCGTCGTAGATCCGCTCGTCCAGGCGTTGTTCGATGTAGCCGGTGAGTTCCAGCACCGCTTCCAGCGTCTCGCGCGCACGTCGCGCCGGCGAGCACAGCACGCGGTCGGGCACCAAGCGCTGCTCGCGCAGCCAGCGGCCGGCAGATTCGGCCTCGGCGATGCCGTGCGGGGACAGCGGGCGATCCAGATCGGCCTGGCCGGTATCGGCCGGCTCGGCGTGGGCGTGTCGAAGCAGTATCAGTTCGCGCATGAAAACACTCCGGTCTAGGACTTCTTGAGCCACTTGAACAGCGGCTCCCAGTCCTGTTGATGGTCGCGCACCTGCGCCGAGCGGTAATCGAACAGGCTGCGCCCCAACCCGGCCATCACCACATAGGCCTGGGTGTCGCGCAGCTGGGTTACCAGGGGATAGGGCCAGGCGCCGATCATCTCGGCAGCTTGCTGCGAGGTCTGGGTCCAGGGACGGGCGCGGTTGAGCACCAGGCCCACCGGCAATTTTCGCTGATGCACGCGCGGCACCTTGGCCAGCGTGTTGAGGAAGCCGACCACCGCTTCGATATCCAGCGCCGAGGACAATACCGGCACCACGATGGCATCGACGTGGTCGAGGAAGCCGCTCAGGTCGTCGGCCATCGCACCGGCCGGAGCATCGATGACCAGCTGGTCGGTGCCGTCGGGCACCGCGGCCTGCCAGTTGCGCCGGCGGGTGGCGTCGATCGGCAATACCGCACTTTCCAGGCTGGCGCGACGCTGCGCCCAGCGCGTGGACGAGCCTTGCGGATCGGCGTCCGCCAGCACGGTGCGCTGGCCCTGCAAGGCCGCATGGGCGGCCAGATTGGTGGCGATCGTGGTCTTGCCGACGCCGCCTTTGGAGCCGGCCACCAGGACTGTCTTCATGCACGCCTCGCTTCCGGGAGCAAGCCGGCAGCGTACACCGCGACGAAGTGAGGAAGTAGTCGAAAGGCGTTAAACGTGAACCGGCGATCGCTCTCGCACTGCAGCATCGTCCGCTGGCGAATGGCCGAGGCGACATGCGCCGGCCAAGCGGATCAGCGGGTCTGGTGGCCCGGTGCGCCCGGCTGCCAACCCGCTGGCGGCTGCACTGCAAGGCCTTGACGCTGTAACCGCGCACGCAACGCCGGCACTTCGCCCTGCGTCAGGACGGCCTCCAGCTTGTCGGACATGCCATCGACGCCGGACGCGCGGAGCTGCTCCTGCTGCTGTAGCCACTGCAGTTCCCGCACCCGCGCCTGCCAGCGCGTGGCATCGGCGCCGCTGCTCAGTGCCGCCATGCCTCTGCTGCCGATCAGGGCGGTGGCCAAGGTGGACTCGTCATTGGCCACGTTGTTCAGCACGGACATGCACTCGTCGCGTAACGCGGCCGTGACACCGGTGGGGCTGCAGCGCCGCATCAGATCGCCCAGCGCGGGAAGTGCATGTGCAGACCAGGCACCCATCACGAACATCGCCGCCATGTCTGCGCCCGTGGAAGGCATGCCTTGCGCGTCGAGTTGCGCGCGCAGGCTGACCGAGGCCAGCGATGGCCATTGCACGCTGTCGTAGCTGGCATGCAGGGCCTTGCCGAATGCCAGCGCACCGCTGTCGAAATGATCGGACTGCACGGCCGCCTGCCAGGCGCGCTCGGCAGCCGCCTGGTCGCCGCGGCGCTGCGCAGCCGTATAGGCACGCAGATGCACACTGGCGTTGCCGGCATCGGTCTGCTCCAGGAACGCCAGCGCAGCGCCTGGGTCACAGCGCAACGCAGGTGCGCAACCGGCGGATTCCATGCGCGCTACCAACGGGTCGCGCGGCCGCGCGTCCAGGGCACGCTGCAGCCAGACGCGCTGGATGGGGGCATAGCCTCCGTCTGCGGCCGACGCCGCGTCGTCCTCGGCATCGACCCACAACAGACCGGCCAGATACAGCTGCCTGGGCTCGCCGCTGGCCGCCATGCTGCGCAGGCGTGCCTGCATGGTCTGGCCGACCTGACGCGCCCATTGATCCACCAGCGGATCGTTGGCCGCAGCCGCTGTGCTCGCAGGCGCTGCCGCCATTGCCGAATGTGCCGCGCAGACGCTGCCAAGCCATAGCAACGCCGTGGTGATCAAGCGATATCCCTGCATGTGTTGCTCCTATCCGTATGGGCGCGCAGTGTTGCGGGCCAGCATTTCATACGGACCAGGCCCTATCAAGCCACCAGGCGCGCCAACAACCAGGCCCATGCAGGCAGGGTCAGCAGCGACAGCAGGATGCTGTAGCCGACCATCGCTGCGGCCAGGCGCGGCGCCAGCCGATGCGAGATGGCCAGCGCGGCGGCGGTGATCATGGTGGGCATGGCCGATTCGAGCACGTTGGTCTGCAGCATCGCGCCATGCAGGCCGAGCGCCAACGACAACGGCAACGCCAGGATCGGCATCACTGCCAACTTGAAGGCCAGGCCCACGGCCAAGGGTTTGAGTTCGTCCGCAGGCAGGCGCAACTGCAGCGAAAAGCCCACCGCCAGCATCACCAGCGGCAGCATCGCGTCGGCCAGGCTCTTCAAGCCCGCGCCAATCCAGGTCGGCGGCTGTTCCGGCATCATCGTCAATGCAAACAGCAATGCCCATAGCGGCGGGAAGCGCAGCACGCGTAACAGGATCAGCTTTGCGGTCGGCGGAGTGTCGCCGCTGTAGCGGGCCAGCACATACAGCCCGAACGTCGATAACAGCACAAATGTGCCGAACTGGTCGTAGACCACCGCATACGGCAGGGCGTGATCGCCGATCAACGCGCGCACCATCGGAAAGCCGATGAAGCTGGAGTTGGTGAACACCACGCACATCAGCAACGCGGCGTATTCCTCGCGCTTGAACCGGAACAGGCGGCTGCAGCCCCACAGCAGCGGCACGATGATTGCGGTCAGCAGCCACGGCGTGGCGATCACTCCACCCAGCGAGGCATCCAGGTGCAACCGCGGCACATAGGTGAGCACCGAGGCTGGCAGGCAGATGTACAGCACGATGCGATTGAGTACATCGGCGCTGTTGTCCGGCAGCACCCGCAAGCGCGCGAACAGCAGGCCGAGCCCCAACATCGCCAGAATCAACGCAAATGCATCCACTGCCATGGCGTGGTCAGGTCCGTGGGAAAGCAGCAATCAGCATCGCATAGTGAGCGTCGTGCCTGGATCGGCGTCCGTCTGGATCGGCGAGCGTGCCCACGTGTGGCCGCAGATCGTTCGCTCAACGCCTGGCGACAGGCATGTCGAGGCTTGCCGCTTCTAGGATCCGGCCCATCACTATCGAACAACGCGAATCCGCACTGCACTTGAGCATGCGCACCGACCACCTCGACGGGTCATTGCCCGCCCACCGTCGCGGGACCTTACGCGGCATGGATGCCGCGTAAGAGCCTACACGGACGTACTTGCGGCGTGTCCTGCGATGGTGGGCGGGCAAGGGCCCTGCAACCCAGCCGCAGATCAACCGCTCTACGATTGAGCTATCGCACGGGCGACTGCTTCAAAAGACCGACCATCTCCACAGGTCCTTGCCCGCTCACCGTCGCGGGACCTTACGCGGCATGGATGCCGCGTAAGAGCCTACAAGGACGTACTTGCGGCGTGTCCCGCGATGGTGGGCGGGCAAGGGCCCTGCAGCCAAACCGCAGATCAACCGCTCTACGATTGAGCTATCGCACGGACGACTGCCTCAAAAGACCGACCATCTCGACCAGTCCTTGCCCGCCCACCGTCGCGGGACCTTACGCGGCATGGATGCCGCGTAAGAGCCTACACGGACGTACTTGCGGCGTGTCCCGCGATGGTGGGCGGGCAAGGGCCCTGCAACAAAGCCGCAGATCATCCGCTCTACAACTGATCCATCAGCGCTGACCAATCCTTCCAAGCACGACACCCAAAGCAATGACTTGGAGCGTGGCCGCATTGCCCGCTGGCGCCGGCCGCAAAACGCCGTGCGACGTGATGTACAGCAGCGCGCTACGGGGCTTTCTGCAGCGCGCCCGCCGCCGAGTTACGGAAACGCCGGCGGGTTCGCCTGCCATGCCGCAAAGACCTCGGCCAGGCTGGCGCGTTCGGCCTCGCGCCAATCCGGCAGCAAGGTGGCGTAGCTGGCGGTGCTGCTCCAGCGATCCGGCCAGGTGCGCACTGCGGCGGCATACCACTCGACCGCTTCCTGCTTACGCCCGCTGCGCCATAGCGCCAGCGCCGCAGTCGTCGGCAACCAGGCCGGCGCGGCCGGGCGGCCGTTGGCCAGGCTGGCCCACTGCTGCAAGGCCTTGTCGGGCTGGTCGGCGCGCAACAGATCCCAGCCGTAGTTCCAGGTGATGGCACGGTATTGCTGGCTGCCGTTGGAGACCAGCCCCAGGGCACCCTGGTAGAGCTCGTCGCCCAACTGCGTGCGTCCCCCGGCATAGGCCAGCGAGGCCAGTTGCGCGCGCGGCTCGGCCGCGCGGGCGTCACGCTGCACCATCGCCGCCAGGCGGTCGACCACCGCATCGCCCTGCCCCTGTACCGCGACCACGGCCTTGGTGGTGCCGCGATCTTCGTCGAAATAGAACTCCTTGGGCTTGGGCAGGTTCTGCGCCTGCGCCATCGACCACACGCCCCCGAGCAAGGCCAACATCGTGGCCCATGCGTATTTCCTTTTCACTGGCTTTATCCCCTGACAGCAAACGACCCTTCCCGTCCCCATCGTAACCGCAGCGCGACGGCTGTGCATCCGCATGCAACGGGCGCGTGAAGGGCGACTGTTACACTTTGCACCGCCGTTTTGGAATCCGTCGGGCGGGTCATTGGTTTCAGATGACACGCATCGGGTCCCAGCCACCCTTTCCGGGCACGCCATGACCAGTACTGCTGCACTCTCTTCTCCCGACTCTGCCAACACGCCGGAGCTCGGCCAGGTGGATGCGGATTACACGCTGGAGCACAAGTACACGCGTGCCGACGGGCGCATCTACCTGTCCGGCGTGCAGGCGCTGGTGCGGCTGCCGTTGATGCAACGCCTGCGCGATGACGCCGCCGGCCTTGCGACTGCCGGCTTCATCAGCGGCTATCGCGGCAGCCCGCTGGGCGGTTTCGACCTGGAGCTGTGGCGTGCGCGCAAGCATCTGGACGCGGCCAGGGTGACCTTCACCCCCGGCCTCAACGAAGACCTGGCCGCCACCATGGTCTGGGGCACCCAACAGACCAACCTGTTCCCCGGTGCCAAGGTGCAGGGCGTCTACGGCATGTGGTACGGCAAGGGCCCGGGCGTGGACCGCAGCGGCGATGTGTTCAAGCACGGCAACGCCGCCGGCACCTCGCCGTATGGCGGCGTGCTGGCACTGGCCGCCGACGACCATGCCTGCCGCAGCTCCACCCTGCCGCACGGCTCGGAAGAGGAATTCGTCAGCGCGATGATGCCGATCCTCAACCCGGCCGGGGTGCAGGACATCCTGGACATGGGCCTGCTCGGCTGGGCGATGAGCCGCTATACCGGGCGCTGGGTCGGCTTCAAGACCATTGCCGAGACGGTGGAGTCGTCTGCCTCGGTGGATGTGGATCCGTTCGCCCGCAGCATCGTGTTGCCGGAGGACTTTGCGCTACCGGCGGGCGGCCTGAGCATCCGCTGGCCGGACCCGCCGGTGGACCAGGAAATGCGCCTGCACCGCTATGCGATCGCTGCCGCACAGGCCTTTGCACGCGCCAACCAGATCGACAAGCTGGTGCTGGATTCGCCGCATGCGCGGCTGGGCATCGTCACCACCGGCAAGAGCTATCTGGACGTGCTGCAGGCGCTGGAATACCTGGGCCTGGATGCGCAGGCCTGCGCGCAGATCGGCATCCGCGTGTACAAGGTCGGCATGACCTGGCCACTGGAGCCGGTGGGCATCAGCGCGTTCGCGCGCGGGCTCGACGACATCGTGGTGGTGGAAGAGAAAAAGGCCTTCATCGAGCGCCAGATGAAGGAGCTGTTCTACAACTGGCCGGCCAGCGCCGGTGCGCGGCCGAGCATCGTCGGCAAGTACGACGAGCAGGGCGAATGGATCCTGCCGTCCACCGGCGAGTTGACCCCCGCCACGATCGCCGCAGTGATCGGCAAGCGCATCCAGCGCTTTGCACTGCCGTCCAGCGCGATGACCGAGTCGATCGAACAGCGGCTGCGCTGGATGGACAGCAAGGAGGCCGAAATGGCCTTGCCGCGCGCGCTGTTCCCGCGCGTGCCGCATTACTGCTCCGGCTGCCCGCACAACACCTCCACCGCGGTGCCGGAAGGCTCGCGTGCGCTGGGCGGCATCGGTTGCCATTACATGGTGACCTGGATGAACCGCTCCACCGACACCTTCACCCATATGGGCGGCGAAGGCGTGACCTGGTCGGGGCAGGCGCCGTTCACCGAAACGCCGCACGTGTTCCAGAACCTGGGCGACGGCACCTATTTCCACAGCGGCTCGCTGGCGATCCGGCAGTCGGTCGCCAGCGGCGTCAACATCACCTACAAGATCCTCTACAACGATGCGGTGGCGATGACAGGCGGCCAGCCGGTGGACGGCACGCTCACCGTGCCGGACATCGCGCAGCAGCTGCGCGCCGAAGGCATCCACACCATCGCGGTGGTCAGCGACGACATCGGCAAATGGACGCGCCGGCGCGATCGCTTCCCCAGCGAGGTGGCGTTCCACGATCGCAGCGAACTGGATGCGGTGCAGCAGCAGTTGCGCACGGTCAAGGGCGTGTCGATCCTGATCTACGACCAGACCTGCGCCACCGAAAAGCGCCGCCGCCGCAAGCGCGGCAAGTTGGTCGACCCGCCCAAGCGCGTCATGATCAATTCGCTGGTGTGCGAAGGCTGCGGCGATTGCGGCGAAAAGAGTTTCTGCGTGTCGGTACTGCCCAAGGAGACCGAGTTCGGCCGCAAGCGGCAGATCGACCAATCCAATTGCAACAAGGATTATTCCTGCGTGTCGGGCTTTTGCCCGAGCTTTGTCACCGTGCATGGCGGTGCGCCGCGCAAGGGCAAACAGCGCGATGCCAGCGCCTTGCTGGGCAACCTGCCCGCGCCGCCGCAACGCACCACGCTGCAACAGCCCTGGAACATCCTCATCACCGGCGTCGGCGGTACCGGCGTGGTGACCATCGGCGCATTGCTCGGCATGGCCGGGCACCTGGAAGGCAAGGGCGCCACGGTGCTGGACCAGACCGGCCTGGCGCAGAAGGGTGGCGCGGTGACCACGCATATCCGCATCGCACGCCGGCCGGCCGATATCCACGCAGTGCGCATCGCGGCCGGCGAAGCGGATCTGGTGCTGGGCTGCGACATGGTGGTGGTCAACGATTACTGGGCCTTGTCCAAGGTGCGCGACGGCCGCACCCAGGTGGTGCTCAACACCTACGAAGCGATGCCGGGCAACTTCACCACCCAGCCGGATCTGCAGTTCCCCGCCGCCGAGATCATTGCCGGCGTGCGCACCGCATTGGGCGGCCAGGAGCCGCTGTTGCTGGATGCCACGCAACTGGCCACCGCGCTGCTGGGCGATGCGATCGCCAGCAACCTGTTCGTGCTCGGCTATGCCTGGCAACACGGGCTGGTGCCGTTGTCGCACGCCGCGCTGATGCGCGCCATCGAGCTCAATGGCGCGGCGGTGGCGATGAACCAGCAGGCGTTTGCGTGGGGGCGCCTGGCCGCGATCGACCTGCCGGCGGTACAGCAGGCTGCCGGGTTGGGCAAGGGTGGCGAGCGTGCGCATGCACAGGGCGATACGCCGCCAGCGCGCGCACCGGGCAGCTGGGAAGAACACGATCTTGGCGGGCAGACCGCACCGCATGCGCTGGCGCAGAGCGACGGCAACACGCTGCATGGCGATGTCGATGCGCCCACGCATCCGCTCGACGACGAGCAGCTGGCGCAGTCGCTGGACGAAGCCATCGCGCGGCGCGTGGCGTTTCTGACCGACTACCAGGATGCAGCCTACGCACAGCGCTATCGCAGCCTGGTCGAGCGCGTGCGCACGCACGAGGCGCAACAGGCGCCCGGCAGCAGCGCGTTGAGCGAGGCAGTGGCGCGTTACTTCTTCAAGCTGATGGCCTACAAGGACGAATACGAAGTGGCGCGGCTGTATACGCGTGGCGACTTCCAGCGCCGGCTGCAGCAGCAGTTCGAAGGCGACTACACGCTGCGCTTCCACCTGGCACCACCGCTGCTGGCAAGGAAGGATGCGCAAGGCCACGCGATCAAGCGCGAATACGGGCCGTGGATGTTCACTGCCTTCAAGCTGCTGGCGCGGCTGAAGTTCCTGCGCGGCGGCAAGCTGGATGTGTTCGGCTACAGCGCCGAACGGCGTGGCGAGCGTCAGCTGATTGCCGATTACGTGGCAACAGTGGACACGCTGCTGCAACGGCTGGATGCCGACAACGTCGGCCTGGCCGCGCAGATCGCCAGCATTCCCGAACATATCCGCGGCTACGGGCATATCAAGCACGCGCATCTGGAAGAAGCCAAGGCACGCGAAGCGGCGCTGCTGGTGCAGTGGCGCAATCCCAAGGCCTTGCATGTGGTGCAGGCGGCGTAGGTCTGCGGATCGGCGTTGCAGCGTTAAAGCGTTGCGCGCCGATGATGGGGCGTTGCCGGTAGTGCGGCAGTGACGGGCTGGTGGGTCGTGGCACAGACGCCGCGCAACGGCCGCTGCTGCGGCGACTGATCACGTTTGCCGCATGACGGCGGTCAGTGCCGGCTGGGGCGATAGGCTGCCGGCGTTACGATCGGCCAGCCAAGGCGCTCCTGCCGCGCACGCGAGCGGTGCTGCACACGCAGCGCCCCACCCGTCATTCGAAATGCAGACCGCGTTTCAGGCGGACCGGCCCACGCACAGTTCGCACATCGACCACGTCACCACGTTGGCTGATCTGCACCACGTCGCTGCCGGCCAGATCGGCAGCAACGCTGCGGATCTGCGGCATCAGCGCGCGCCAGCGCGCTTCGTCGCCGCTGAGTGCGCGCGCGACCTCGGACGGGCAAATCGATTGCTCCGGCCGCCGGCGCGCCAGCAGCGCGCGGATGGTCGCGACGATCTGCGCATCGTCGATCCGTTGCACGCCAGAGGCCAGAACTCAGAGCGGGCGCAACACGCGCAGGCCGAACCAGTCCTTGGCATCGTTCCAGCCGTGGGTGACCTTCAGCCCCGCAGCGGCGGCAAGTTCGGCAAAGCGCGCGTCGGTGTACTTGTAGCTGTATTCGACCTGCATCGCCTCGCCTTCGGCAAATTCGAATGCCTTGCCGCCCACCTGCACGCGCTGGGCGCGCTGGCTGATCAGGAAGGTCTCGATGCGGCCGCGTTCGCGCGCATACACCGCGTGGTGGCGGAAGCCGTCCAGATCGAAGTCGCTACCGATCTCGCGGTTGAGCCGCGCCAGCAGATTCAGGGTGAACTCGGCAGTGACGCCGGCCGCATCGTTGTAGGCGGCCTCGATCAGTCCGGCATCCTTGTCCAGATCGATGCCGATCAGGGCGCACCCGTCGCTGCCCATGGTCTGGCGCATCGCATCGAGCAACTCGACGGCGGCATCATCGGTGAAATTGCCCAACGTCGAACCGGGGAAGAACACCAGATGCCGGCGCGCCGGGCGCTGCGCCTGCGGCAGCTGCAGCGGCTTGGTGAAGTCGGTGCATACCGGCAGCATCTGGATCTGCGGGAACTGCTGCGCCAGCCGCGCGGTGCTCTCAAGCAAGGCCGTGCGCGAGATTTCCAGCGGCGTGTAGGCCACCACATCGCGCAGGCCCTGCAGCAGCAATTCGGTCTTGCGCCCGCTGCCGCTGCCGTATTCGACCACGTGCACGCCAGCGCCGATCGCCTGCGCGATCGAGGTCATGCTGGCCTCCAGCAAGGCCAGTTCGGTGCCGGTGAGGTAGTACTCCGGCTGCCGGGTGATCGCCTCGAACAACTGCGAGCCGTGCGCATCGTAGAAATACTTCGACGGCAGCGTCTTGGGCGTTTGCGACAGCCCGGCCAGCGCGTCGGCGGTGATGTCATCCGGTTGCGGGCGCAGGTCGGTCAGCGCGGCGTGCGCGCGTTGCATGGCATGGGCGGCGGCGTTCAAGGCAGATCCTTGGCAAGGCGCACGCCGGCAAACTGCCAACGCGCATCGGAGGGAAAAAAGTTGCGGTAACTGGCGCGGACGTGGCTGGCCGGCGTGGCACAGCTGCCGCCGCGCAGCACCCATTGCGCATTCATGAATTTGCCGTTGTATTCGCCCAGCGACCCGGGCCACGGCGCAAAGCCGGGATACGGCAGGTAGGCGCTGCCGGTCCATTCCCAGACATCGCCGAACAACTGCTGCAGGCCGGTATCCACCGCGTCGGCGCCGCGCGGATGCAAGGCGTCGCTATCGACGAAATTGCCCTGCACCGGCACACCGGTGGCGGCCTGTTCCCACTCGGCTTCGGTGGGCAGGCGTGCGCCGGCCCAGCGCGCGAACGCATCGGCTTCGAACAGGCTCAGATGGCATACCGGCGCATGCGCGTCGCGCGGGCGCCAGCCATCCAGGGTGAACTCGCGTCCGTCCGCGTCCCAATACAGCGGGTGCTGCCAGCCTTGCGCCTGCACCATCGCCCAGCCATCGCTGAGCCAGGCACCGGCACTGCGGTAGCCACCGGCGTCGATGAACTGCTGGAACTCGGCGTTGCTGACCACCCGATGCGCCAACGCATGCGCACCGACCAGCACGCGATGACGCGGCGACTCGTTGTCGTAGGCGAAGGTGTCGGCCTGCGGCCATGCCGCTGCGCCGATCTCCACGATCTGTTCGTCGCGTGCCTGCCAGCGCAGCGTGCTGGCGACGGCCGCAGGCGGTGCCGGCGCATCGCGGTACGCCGGCTGCAGCGGATTGCTCCACAGCGCGTGCTTGATATCGGTCAACAGCAATTCCTGGTGCTGCTGCTCGTGCTGGATGCCGAGCTGCACAATGGTGCAAGCCTGCGCGTCCAACACCCCGTCACGCAGGCGCTGCTGCATCTGCGCATCGACTGCGGCCCGGTAGTCGCGCACCTGCTGCAACGACGGCCGCGACAACACTCCGCGACGCGCGCGCGCGTGCATCGGGCCCACGCTCTGGTAGTAGCTGTTGAACAGGAAATCCCAGGCCGGGTCGAACACACGGTAGGCCGGATCGGCCTGCAGCACGAAGCGTTCGAAAAACCAGGTGGTGTGCGCCAGATGCCATTTGCTGGGGCTGGCGTCGGGCATGCTCTGCACCATCGCGTCTTCAGCGCTCAGGGGTGCGGCGAGGCGATCGCTCAGCGCGCGGGTCTGCGCGTAGCGTTCCAGCAGCGTCAGCTGCTGTTGCTGGTGGTGGCCCAGCAGAGATGAGAGTGCAGACATCGCCATATGCTTGAGGAGCGCCTGTGAACGCGCCGTGTCGGCAGCGTGGCAGCCAGCGGTAAGCTGTCGCCATGCCTTCTTTTTCCCTGTCCAGCCTGCTCCCCGCGCCCGTCGAATGGGAACGCCGCCAGCAGGCATTTGCGTTACCTGCCGACATCACCTATCTGGATGCCGCCTCGCGCGGCCCGCTGCTGCGCGCGGTGCAAGCGGTCGCGCATCAGGCGGTGGATGCGCTGGCCACCCCGTGGCAGCTGTCGTTCGATGCCTGGCTGCAGGACATCGAGCGTTTGCGCACGCTCGCTGCAGGCCTGTTCGACGTCGATGCCGACGGCGTGGCGATGCTGCCCTCGGCCGCGCACGGCCTGGCGACTGCCGCACGCAACCTGCCGCTGCAACGTGGCGAGGCGGTGCTGCTGCTGGAAGGCCAGTTCCCCTCGAACCTGCTGATCTGGCAACGCCGCTGTGCCGAGATGGGCGCGCACATCGTGGCGGTGTCCACGGCCAGTGGCGATGCCTTGACCGCGGCGGTGCTGCAGGCCATCGCCCAGACACCGGCCTTGCGCATCGTGACGTTGCCGCATGCGTACTGGCTGGATGGACGACAGCTCGATCTGGACCGCATCAGCGCCGCGGTGCACGCACGCGGTGCGGCGCTGGTGCTGGATCTGAGCCAGAGCCTGGGCGTGCTGCCGACCGACCTGCCGCGCTGGCGGCCGGACTTCGTGGTCAGCGTCGGCCACAAATGGCTGCTGGGGCCGATGGGGCTGGCCTGGCTGTGGGTGGCCCCGCAATGGCGGGCGCACGGGGTGCCGATCGAGGAACACTGGATCGGCCGCGATGCCGGCAGCAGCTGGGAATTTCCGGTCGCCCAGGCGCCGTCCTATCGCAGCGGTGCGCGCCGGTTCGATGCCGGCGGCGTTGCCGATCCAATGAGGATCGCGATGGCGACGGTGGCCTTGCAGCAGGTAGCTGCCTGGCAACCGGCGCGCATCGCGCAGGCGCTGGGCGCGCTCACCGCGCGCTGGGATGCGGCGCTGCAGGCACGCGGTCTGGGCAGTTGGTGCGCGCCCGCCCACGCGGCGCATCTGACCGCGTTGCAGCCGCCAGCCAATCAGCTGGATGCGGTGGCGACGGCGTTCGGCGCGCGCGGGGCGATCTGCACGCGCCGACACGGACGTCTACGTATCGCACCGCACCTCAATGTCACCGAGGATGCGCTCTCAGCCCTGATCGCAGCGCTGCCAGCCGCGTAACCGTCGGGCTCAGCCGCGCTGGCGGATGCGCAGTCCACGCGGGGTGACCCAGCGCTCCAGACCTTCGAACACCGCCTGCACGATCAATGCGAGCACCGCCGCAGGAATCGCGCCTTCCAGGATCAGGCCTATATCGTCCAGGCGGATGCCGGTGAGGATCGGCTGGCCGTAGCCGCCTGCGCCGATCAACGCGCCCAGTGTGGCGGTGCCCACGTTGATCACCGCCGCGGTCTGGATGCCGGCCACGATGGTGCGACGCGCCAGCGGCAGTTCCACCCGCCACAGGCGCGTCCATGCCGGCAGCCCGATCGCCTCGGCGGTCTGGCGCAACTCGCGCGGGATCGAGGTCAGCCCGGCATGTGTGTTGCGCACGATCGGCAGCAGGCTGTAGAGAAACAACGCGGCAATCGCCGGTTTGGCGCCGATGCCGAACAACGGAATCATGAAGACGAACACCGCCAGCGACGGCAAGGTCTGCAGCACGCCGGTCAACGACAGCACCACCTGCCCGAGCCGCGGCCGCCGGGCCGCCAGCACGCCCAGCGGCAACGCGATCAGCAAGGCAAAGCCCAACGAGATGCCGACCAGGGCCAGATGCTCGCGCGTATGCCGCAGCAGACGCGCCACACGCGAGTCGGCTGCCGATGCCGGCGCAACGCCCAGCCACTGCGCAGCCACCGCCGCCTCGGACTGACGCTCCAGCTTCACCTGTGCGTTGAGCCGCTGCATGGTCGCCTCGTCGATGCGCCCCTGCAGCCCCTGCAATGCCATGAGCATCGCCGGTGAGCGCTGCGCCAGGTCCTTGCGATACAGGAACACTGCCTGGTAATCGGGAAAGTAATGGCGGTCGTCGCGCAGCACCTGCAGCCGGTAATACGGAATTTCCGCATCGGTGCTGTACAGATCGGTGACCTCGATCGCCCCGCTCTGCAGCGCGCGATAGGCCAGATCGTGATCCAGCCCGGTCGCGGTCTGCGGCAGTGCATAGGCGGCGCGCACGCCCGGCCAGCCATCGGCGCGCTGCATGAATTCGTTGCTCAGCCCGATCTTGAGCGATGGATGCCGTGCCAGATCCGACATCGATGCGATGCCAAGCGCCTGCGCGCGCTCGACGCGCATGCCGAAGGCATAGGTGTTCTGGAAGCCGAGCGAGTCGGTCATCGCCAGCCCGCGCGCATCCAGTGCGGCACGCAGTTCGGCCTGGCTGGCCTTGGGCAGCTGCAGCAGTTCCTGCGCCAGCGTGCCGGTGTATTCGGCGTACGCATCGATCTGCCCGGTCTCCAGCGCGCGCCACAGGATGCGCGTGCCACCGAGCTGCGCGCGGTGTTGCACGTCCACGCCGTCGCGCTGCCCGGCGGCGGTGGCGATCTCGCCCAACAGCACGGCCTCGGTGAAGTTTTTCGAGCCGATCGTCACCTGCGCAGCCTGCGCACCGACGCTTGCGATCAGCAGGGCAACGGCCAGCAGCACGCGCGCGATCATGCGGCGTCGCCGATGCTGCGCTGCGCAGTGAGAAAGCGCTGCACGAACGAATCGGCCGGCTGTTCCAGCAAACTGCGTGCACTGCCCTGCTGCACCACCTGGCCGGCCCGCATCAGCACCAGGGTGTCGGCCAGGTAGGCGGCTTCGGCAACGTCGTGCGTCACCAGCACCACGGTCTTGCCGAGCTGGGCGAACAGCGCGCGCATCTGCGCCTGCAGGTCGTAACGCACGATCGGGTCGAGCGCGCCCAGTGGCTCGTCCAGCAGCAGGGCCGGTGGATCCAGCATCAGCGCACGGATCAAGCCCACGCGCTGGCGTTGACCGCCAGACAGTTCGGCCGGATAACGCGCCAGCAACTCCGGCGGCAACTGGCAGAGCGCGCACAGGGTCTGCAGGCGTTGGTCGATACGCTGCCGCGTCCAGCCCAGCGTCTGCGCCAGCAACACCACGTTGCTGCGTGCATCCAGATGCGGGAACAGCCCGCCCTCTTGAATCACATAGCCGATGCGCTGGCGCTGCGCCTGCAGGCCGGCGCGTTGCAGCGGCGCGCCATCGAAGGCGACCGTGCCGCTGTCCGGCCACTCCAGCCCCACCAGCATCCGCAGCACGGTGGACTTGCCAGCGCCGCTGGGGCCGATCAAGGCGGTGGTGATGCCGCTGGCGAACGGCAGGGAGACGGAGTCGAGGGCAATGGCCTGGCCGTAGCGCCGGCTGACCTGGTCGAGAGTGAACATGCGCTCGAGCTTGCCGAACGCAGCGTCAGACGCGCGCGAAGGTACGCATCAGCGCGGCGGCGCCAGCAACTCGCGCGCGCTCAGGTAGCCGTCGCCGTTGGCATCCTGCCGCGCGAAGCGCTCGATCAGCGTGGCACGATGCGCGGCACGGGTAATCGGCTTGCCGCGTCGGCCAGGCAGCTCGTCGCCCTGCAGCACGCCGTCATGGTCCAGGTCGCGCTGCTCGAAGGCATAGCTCATCCAGGCCAGATATTCATCGCGGCTGACCCGGCCATCGCCATCGGTATCCATGCGTTGCAGATACTGCTGGCTGTCCTGCACCTGGGCGTGCGCCTGCGCGAACACAGCCGGCCCGCACACACAACATGCCAGCAGCAGGCCGCGCGCGATCAAGCCATACGATCCACGCACACGCACAGCAGCACGCGTGCCCCGACGATTACGACCCACTCAGCGCATAACCCTTCAGCCGCGCCGCATAGGCCTGCAAGGCGGCATTGCCGCTGGCTTCGGCTTCGTGACACCACTGCTGCAGGTGCTTGAGCCGTTCGGACGCATCGTGGCTGCGCGCCTCCAGCACCGCAGTCAGGCGTGCGCGGTACTCGACCAGCGTGCGCATGCGCGGGCGCTCGGCCACCCAGTGCTGCAGTTGCGCGCGCGCATCGGGCTTGAGCCACCGCCCGTCGTCGACCAGGCCCTTGCGCAGCCGCCGCGGCAACAGCTGCCGCAACTTGGCGCCGGTGGCCGCGGCCTCTTCGCGCAGCGCCGGGGTGAACACATTGCGCTGGTAATCGGTCATCGCCTGGAAGCGATGCGAGAGCAGGGCCTTGAGCGTGTCGGCATCGGGCACGGCGATGTTGGGGCGGATGTCCAGCGACGGCGCCACCCGCAGCACCTTGGCCAGGCCGATGGCCTGCAGCCCGCGGATGGCGACCCAGCCGATATCCAGCTCCCAGCGCCGCATCGAAAACCGCGCCGAGCTCGGGAACGCATGGTGGTTGTTGTGCAGTTCTTCGCCACCGATCCACAGCGCCCACGGCGTCAGGTTGGTGGAGGTGTCGGCCGACTCGAAATTGCGATAGCCCCACCAGTGGCCCAGGCCGTTGACCACGCCGGCGGCCCAGAACGGAATCCACGCCATCTGGATCGCCCACAGCGCGATGCCGGGCAAACCGAACAGCACCGCGTTGATCACCAGCAACGCGATCGGGCCGGCATTGGCATGCGGGGTGTACAGATGCCGCTCGATCCAGTCGGTGGGCGCGCCCTTGCCGTATTGCTCGATGTCGGCACGCTGCGCACGCGCTTCGCGGTACAGCTCCACGCCACGCCAGAACACCTGGCTGATGCCCTTGGTCTGCGGGCTGTGCGGGTCTTCCTCGGTCTCGACCTTGGCGTGATGCTTGCGATGGATTGCCACCCATTCGCGGGTGATCATCGAGGTGGTCAGCCAGGTCCAGAAGCGGAAGAAGTGCGCCACCACCGGATGGAAGTCCACACCGCGATGGGCCTGGCTGCGATGCAGGTACAAGGTCACCGCGAAGATGGTGAGCTGGGTGAACACCAGCAGCACCGCCAGCATGCCCCATACGCCCAGCCCGGCCACGCCGGAAGTCAGAAGGTCGATGATCGGGTCGGACAACATCGGCATTTCCACAGCGGCGCCATCGGGTTGGGTCGATGGAGACATGATGGGGGCGATGGCGGCAAACTTCACCCTCCGGATGCGTAGGGTGCGCCCTACATTTCTAAAGCGGTTCACACGCTCCCCTTCCCCACTGCGCCTGATGTCACCCGTATGACGGTTACTGCCGAGATGTCCACCGATCCTGCTGCTGTTGCCAACGCCATCCCGTTGATCGAGCTCGACCAGGCCAGCGTGATGCGCGGCCAGGTGCGCGTGCTGCATGCGCTCAGCCTGCGCATCGCGCTGGGGCAGCACACCGCCATCCTCGGCCCCAACGGCTGCGGCAAGTCCTCTTTCATCAAGCTGATCACCCGCGAGCTGTATCCGCTGGTGCGCGCCGACGGCCAGGCCGCGGTGAAAGTGCTCGGGCAGGTGCGCTGGCAGGTGGATCGCCTGCGCTCGCAGCTGGGCATCGTCACCGGCGACCTCAGCGTCAACCTGGCCGACATGCCGGGGCTGGATGTGGAAAGCGCGGTGCTGTCCGGTTTCTTCGCCAGCTATGTGGTGCCACCGCATCGCGAGATCAGCGACGACATGCGCGCGCGGGCACGGGAGGCCTTGGCCCTGGCGCGCGCGCTGCCGTTGCTGGACCGGCAATTTGCCGAACTGTCGGCCGGCGAAACCCGCCGCGTGCTGATCGCGCGCGCATTGGTCAACCGCCCGCAGGCGCTGCTGCTGGACGAGCCGTCCACCGGCCTGGACCTGGTGGCGCGACAGCACCTGCTCGACACCATGCGTCACCTGGCCCGGCAAGGCATCACGCTGATCCTGGTGACCCATCACATCGAGGAAATCGTGCCGGAGATCGCGCGGGTGATCCTGCTGCGTGCCGGCACCGTCGTGGCCGATGGTCCGCGCGATGCGCTGCTCACCGACGCCAGCCTGTCGGACGTGTTCGGTGGCCCGGTGCGGGTGCAGCGCGACGGCGAGCGCTATTGGGCGACGGTGGGCGAGTAAGCGCCATCCGCCCCACCGCGCACGCAGCCCGGAGTCTTGCGCAAGCTGCGCGACGACAGCCGGCAGCCACGCGCTCCTTACAGCCCACAACCGCGCCCGACCGCACCTTCCGGGCATGACCTTGGACACGGGACGCCGTCACCGCGGCTGCGCTTAGACTCGGCGCACGCACAGACAGGAGTCGTCCCGATGGCCCAGTGGTATTTCCATGTTCCCGGACAGGCCGATCGCATCGGCCCGCTCGACGATGCCAGCGCCCGCGCGCATGCCCAGCGCCAGCCCGACGCGCTGGCCTGGCGCGACGGACTCGATGACTGGACGCCGGCCCGCCAGCTGGCCGAGCTGCAGGGCGGCAGCGGCCTGCCGCCGCCGCTGACCGGCGCGGCCGGGCGCGCCGACGAGATCGACTACCGCATCGTCGGCAACGACATGCAGTTCGTCGAGGTCGAGCTGGACCCGGGCGAAAGCGCCATCGCCGAGGCCGGCGCGCTGATGTACAAGGACGCCGCGGTGCAGATGGACACCGTGTTCGGCGACGGCTCGCATGCCGGCCAGAGCGGCGGCGGCGGGCTGATGGGCAAGCTGCTGTCGGCCGGCAAACGCGTGGTCACCGGCGAGAGCATGTTCACCACCGTGTTCACCCATGCCGGCAGCGGCAAGGCCAGGGTCGCATTCGCCGCGCCCTATCCGGGCACGGTGCTGGCGCTGCGCCTGTCCGAGCATGGCGGGCAACTGATCTGCCAGAAGGACAGCTTCCTGGCCGGCGCGCGCGGCGTGTCGCTGGGGATCGCGTTTCAACGCAAGATCCTCACCGGCCTGTTCGGCGGCGAGGGCTTCATCATGCAGAAGCTCGAAGGCGATGGCTGGGTCTTCGTGCATGCCGGGGGCACCGTGGTGGAACGCGAACTCGGCCCCGGCGAACGCATCGATGTGGACACCGGCTGCGTGGTCGCCTACCACGCGGGCGTAGACATGGACGTGCGCCGCGTCGCCGGGCTGAAGAGCATGTTCTTCGGCGGCGAAGGCGTGTTCCTGGCCACCCTCACCGGCCCCGGCAAGGTGTGGCTGCAATCGCTGCCGTTCTCGCGCATGGCCGGCCGCATGCTGCAGGCCGCCCCGCAGGCCGGTGGACAGCAGCGCGGCGAAGGCTCGGTGCTGGGCGGCCTGGGAAGGTTGCTGGATGGCGACAACCGGTTTTGATTTGGTGATGCGGCAGGCGGGTGTGCGGACACCCTTCTCCTGCCGGGAGACGGTGGCGCGTCGCGCCGGATGAGGGGACCGGCGAAGCCTGCTGCGATCCCATGTGGCCTCGCTCCTTACCCTCACCCCCCGCTCCGCGCCCCCGGCCCGTGCAGGTGGCTGCGGTCATCGCCCGAATGAACGGCTCGCCCTTCTTGCCGGGACAAGGCAGTGCAATGCCTGCAAACGATGCCGTTCTGAACAATCTCCACGCACGCCAACCATCAGCGCCACCGTGACGGCACGCGTGTATTCTCCCTCGCCTTTCCCATCGACGTTTTCGCCATGACTGCGCTCCGCCGCCCACGCTCGCTTGCCCTGTTGTCCATGCTCGGTCTGCTCTCGGCCTGCGGTGGCGAGCCGCGCCCGGCAGCACCGCCGCCGGTGGTGCAGGCACCGTCTGCCGGCGCGGTCAAACCGGTGAAGATCGGCGTGGCGCTCGGTGGCGGCGCGGCCAAGGGCTTTGCGCATATCGGCGTGATCAAGATGCTCGAGGCCAATGGCTTTGCGCCGGTGGTGGTGTCGGGCACCAGCGCCGGCAGCGTGGTCGGGGCGCTGTATGCCAGCGGCATGGATGCGTTCCAGATGCAGGAAAAGGCCGTCGCGCTCGACCAGACCAGCATCCGCGATGTGCGGATCTTCTCCGGCGGCCTGGTGCAGGGCCAGAAGCTGCAGGACTACGTCAACGAACAGCTCGGCGGCAAGCCGATCGACAAGTTGCGCAAGCCGTTCGCGGCGGTCGCCACGCGGCTGGAAGACGGCGAACGCACCGTGTTCGTGCGCGGCAATGCCGGCCAGGCGGTGCGCGCATCCAGCAGCATTCCCGGCGTGTTCGAGCCGGTGACCATCGGCCAATACCACTATGTGGACGGCGGCGTGGTCAGCCCGGTGCCGGTGGATGCCGCGCGCCAGCTCGGTGCGGAATTCGTGGTGGCGGTGGATATCTCCAGCAAGGCCAGCGGCAAGAATCCCGGCGATCTGCTCGGCACCGTCAACCAGTCGATCTCGATCATGGGCCAGCGCCTGGGCGAGGCCGAACTCAAGCGTGCCGATGTGGTGATCCGCCCCAAGGTCAACGACATCGGCTCGGCCGATTTCAACCAACGTGGCGCGGCCATCCTGGAAGGCGAGCGTGCGGCGATGGCGGCGATGCCGCAGATCCGCGCCAAGATCGCGCAGTTGCAGGCGCAGCGCAGCAGTGCCACCCGCACCGCCGCCGAGCAGGCTGCCGCCGCCAAGGCGGAAGCGTATCGGCGCTGCCTGCAAGAGCGCTCGCGCTGGCAGAAACTGCGCGGCAAGGACGAGGCCTGCGTGGCGCCGTGAGGCAAAGGCGGTGCGAGGCGATGTGCAGCTGATGCGCAGCTGATGCGGGTGCCGCGCGAGGTCATGCGGAGCTGAGCGGGCATGGGCGCATGTTTCGAGACGCGCGCGTTTTTTAAAGCCGATGCGTAGGGCGACTGCGTTGTTGATGCCTTGGGTTGATGCACCGAGGGTGTGCCGGACAAGGTCGCGGCCGGGGCGGCGGTTCTTTTCGGGTGCACTGAGATGTGCCGCGGAGGGGGGCGCGGCCTGGGCCGCTCCTACGACGGCGGGGCATTTTTTTCAGGTGCGCTGAGGCGGGATGGGGTCGCGGCCGGGTCCGCTCCTACGATGGCGGGGCGGTCTTTGGGTGTATTGGGTAACGTCGGCGCGGCCAGCACCGCTCCTGTAGGAGCGGCCCTGGCCGCGATGCCTTACCGGTAACGCATCCGCTTCATCGGCAACGCCTCAATAGCGCCAACGCAACGACAGGCTGACAAACCGCGGCTCGCCGTAGTTCTGGTAATCCAGGTTGGCCCAGTAGGTCTTGTCGAAGGCGTTGCGTACCGCCAGCGTGGCGGTCCATTGCTCGCTGATGAGGTAGTTGGCGTTGAAGTGCACCAGTGCATACGGGTTCTGCACCACGGTCACCGGCGTGGTGGCGCCGGTGCCGTCGCCGGTGGGGCGCTGGATATTGAAGCCGCGCACCGCGCTCTGCCAGCTGACGCCGCCGCCGATGCTCAGGCGCTCCCAGGCGCCGGGCAGGCGCAGCTGCGTGGACAGCTGCAGGTAATCCTCGGGCAGGTTGGCGTAGATCGCATCGGTGGGAGGGCGCGTCACCTTGACGTGGGTAAAGCCGGCATTGACGGTCCAGCCGGGCAGGAGTTCGCCGTTGAAATCCATTTCCCAGCCCCGGCTCTTGGTGCCGTTGATACCGATGTAGGCCGAATTGCCGTCCGGCAGCGAGGATTCCGGCTGGGTCATGTCGCGCACGGCGAAGTTGTCCTGCTTGGCCTCGAACACGGCGGCGGTGGCCATCGCACGGCCGTCGAACAACTGCGCCTTGATGCCGGCTTCCAGGTTGGAACCTTCCACCGGGGCGAGCAGGTTGTTGTCCTTGTCGCGGTAATTCTGCGGGTTGAAGATCTCGGTATAGCTGGCGTAGAGCGACACATCCGGCACGATGTCGTAGACCAGTCCCACATACGGGGTGACTTCGTCGCTCACCTCGTACCGGCCGCTGGTGCCGGTGTAGGCGCCGCTGGCATTGAAGGCCTGGGTGCGGGTTTCCCAGGAGCTCAGGCGTGCACCGGCGATCAGCGACAGCGGGTCGGCCAGACGCAACCGGGTGGAGGCATACACGCCGCGCTGCGTGGTGCGCGCTTCGCTGCGGCGGCCGGTCCGCGCATAGGTCACTTCGGAAATATCGCCATCCCAGTTGCGGATATTGGGGATGAAATAACAGCGCTCGGGCGGGCCAAAGTCGTTAGGGCAGCTCGCCCAGTCATCGGGATAGGTCTGCGCGACGCCGTAGGAGGTCGACTGCAGATCCTGCCAGCTGCCGCCGACCACCACATCGTGCTGGCGGCCGAACAACGAGAAACCGCCGGACAGGTACACGTCCACGCCATCGCGCGCGTCGCTGGTTTCGCCGGCGCCGGTGCGCAGAAAGATGCCGCTGCCATCGGCGGCCGGATAGCCGGTGCCGTAAACGCGCAGGCTCTGCACATCGCCCTTGGTATGCGCGTAGTTGACGCGCAGCAGCCAATCCTCGCCGAAGCGTTGTTCGAGGTTGGCGAAGGCGGTGCTGGTCTCGCGCTGCCAGCGGCTCCACTTGGCCGCCATGTTGGTCGAGCGCGGCAGGTTGGCCGGCGAACCGTCGGCGGCGAAGAACGGCACCGTGCCCCAGGTCGAGCCGACGGGGGTGTTGTCCTGGCGCTGATAGCCGACGGTGAGCGTGGTGCTGTCGGTCAGGTCGCCTTCCAGCACCGTCATGCCCGACATCTTGTTGTCGTGGTAACGGTCGTAGTAGTAATCGCGGTCCTGCCAGGCCGCGACCACGCGGCTGCGCCAGCGCCCGTCTTCGGTCAGCGGCGCATTGACGTCGGCCTGCATGCGGCGGAAATCCCAGGTGCCGGCACTGACTGCGAACGAGGCATCGAAGTCCTTGCCCGGGCGCTTGCGCAGCAGGTTGACCGTGGCCGAGGGAATGCCGGCGCCGGTGAGCAGGCCGTTGGCGCCGCGGATCACCTCGATGCGGTCGTAGAAGACCGTGTCGTATTCCTGGTTGGTCGCACCGCTGTAGGTAGGCAGGCCATCGACCTGGAAGTCGGTGATCTGGAAGCCGCGCGCGAAATACAGCGGGCGCTGGGTGTCGTAGAACGACACGTTGACGCCGGTGACGTTGCGCATCACATCGTCGATGCTGAACAGCGATTGCTCTTCCAGCCGCTGCAGCCCGATCACGCTCACCGACTGCGGCGTTTCCTGCAAGGTCAGCGGCAGGCGTGTGGTGGTGGCCGGCTGCGCGCGGCTCACCGCACCGTTGACGTTGACCTGGTCCAGCGTCTTGGCATCGCGTGCATCGGCGGCGGCATTGTCGGCACGGGCAGCGCTGGGCGTCAGCGCCAACGCGCATAGCAAGGCAGCGGACAACGTGGCCAGGGGGGCGGAAATCGCGGGCATTGGAGGGTTCTCGTCGATCGGTGCGGGACGCGCGGCGTCACCGGGCAAAAAACGCAGGCATGCGCGGCGCGTCCCACTCGGGCGACGAGCTGGCTGGCCCTGTCGGGCTGGCGGATCGACGAGAAGACATGCCGGGCGCAGCCGGATGTTACGCAAATGTAAATCGTTATCGTTTGAGAGGCAAGTCACAGTGCACGCGTGCCTGCCTCGCAGCCCGCCGGATCAGCCCAGATGCGAGAGCGGCAGGCCTTCCGGTGCCTTCACCGTGCGCAGCACGAAGCTGGAATTGACGTCGGACACGCCGGTCGCATTGAGCAGGCGGTCGAGCAGGAAGCGCGAGAAATGCTCCAGGTCGCGCACCTGCACCTGCAGCAGGTAATCCATGTCGCCGGTGAGCGCCCAGCAGGCCACCACCTCGTCCCAGCCGCGCACGCCGTCGGCAAAATGTTCGATATCGGCCTGGCCGTGCTGCTCCAGCTGCACGCGCACGAAGGCCTGCAGCCCCAGCCCCAGCGCCTTGGCATCCAGGCGTGCGCCGTAGCCGGCGATGATGCCGGCCGCCTCCAGCCGCTGGGTGCGGCGCAGGCAGGCCGAGGCCGACAGATTGACCTGCACCGCCAGCTCCGCATTGCTGCTGCGGCCCTGCGTCTGCAGCAGGGCGAGCAGGCGTAGATCGGTGCGGTCCAGGGCGATTGGCTGGTCCATATGTTGCGCAGCAGCAGAGGATGACGCACGAATCTTGCGCCCGGAAGCATCGGACACGCAAGATTCGCAATCCCGTTGCGCGACCATCCGGCTAAGGTGAGCGCTGATCATCGGGAACCGCCGCCGCATGAACATCGCACCGCAACGCGTCGAGAATCAGCTCACCGACAAGGGCTATGTGCCGGTCTACACCACCGCCGTGGTCGAGCAGCCGTGGGATGGCTACAGCGCCGACGACCATGCCACCTGGGGCACCCTGTATCGCCGCCAGCGCGCGCTGCTGGTCGACCGCGCCTGCGACGAGTTCCTGCAGGCGCAGGATGCGATGGGCATGGGCGAGACCCACATTCCGCGTTTCGATGCGCTCAATGCGGTGCTGCAGGCGGCCACTGGCTGGACCCTGGTCGGCGTGCAGGGCCTGCTGCCGGAGCTGGATTTCTTCGAGCATCTGGCCAACCAGCGCTTCCCGGTGACGTGGTGGATCCGCCGCCCCGATCAGATCGACTACATCGCCGAACCGGACCTGTTCCATGACCTGTTCGGGCACGTGCCGCTGCTGATGAATCCGCTGTTTGCCGACTTCATGCAGGCCTATGGCCGTGGCGGGGTCAAGGCGCACGGCATCGGCGCGGACGCGCTGCAGAACCTCACCCGCCTGTACTGGTACACGGTGGAATTCGGCCTGATCGCCACACCGCAGGGGCTGCGCATCTTTGGTGCCGGCATCGTGTCGTCGAAGGGCGAATCGCTGCATTCGCTGGAATCGCTGGCGCCCAACCGGATCGGCTTCGACCTGCAACGCATCATGCGCACGCGCTACCGCATCGACAGCTTCCAGAAGACCTACTTCGTCATCGACAGCTTTGCGCAGTTGATGAGCGCCACCGCGCCGGATTTCACCCCGATCTATGCCGATCTTGCGCAGCAGGCGCAGGTGCCGGCCGGCGAGGTGCTGGACACGGATCGGGTCATCCAGCGCGGCAGCGGCGAAGGCTGGAGTACAGACGGCGACGTGTGAGGCCGCACCGACTCGACACCATCGCCGACGCAGACTATGGTCAAACCTCCCCATACCGCCTTCGCTCAATGGACCTGACGCAGCTTCGCATCCGGCGCTTGGAGCTGGACGACACCCGCCTGCTGTTCACCCTGGCCAACGGCATCCGTATCGACGAGCCGATCAAGGCGCAGCGGCTGTTGTTGAAGGCAACGCCGCCGCAACGCGCGCAATGGCAGCTCACCGACGACGGCTTCGGGGTGAACTGGCCGGCGGTGGCGCCGCCCACGGATGAGGGGCTGCTCAACATGCCCGATTTGCTGTGGCGCCGACGCAGCGCACGCGCGCAAACCAAACTGACCGCGCTGCGCGGACGCATGGATGCCTTGTCACCGGGCGAGCGCGAACTGGTGGCATTGGCGCGGCTGGATGCGGACATGAGCGAGAGCGGCTATGCACGCTACTTCGACCGCTGGGACGCCGCTACCCGGCGTGACGCATTGCAGGGGCTGGGCGCGATGGGCGCGGTGCAGGCGCGCCAGGCGATCGAAGGCCTGGGCACGGTATTCGAACGCCTGGAAGAAGACCCCAACCTGCTCAGCATCGAAGACATTCTCGACGCGATGAGCGAGACCGATCGCCAGCGCGTGGATGGCTGGGAAGAGGTCTACTACCGCCGCTCCGGCGAACTGGCCCGGCTGGGCCTGACCCACTACGGGGTCGACAAGGCGTAAGCACGCGTGCAATGACGCGCATGGCTCACAGCCGGCATCGCGCATCGTCCACACCCGCAACGCGCTACCGACGCACCGGGCCTATCTCAGCCTGCCGGCTTGGCGAGATAGGCCAATAGCAGCACCAGTGGCTCATCGCCGGTCTGCTGCAAGGCATGGGTGCTGCCCGGGCGCGTCAGCAGCGCATCGCCGGCAGTGACCTGGTACTGCTTGCCATCCAGCGCGTACAGCCCGCGCCCGCTGACGATGTAATAGATCTCGTCCTTGTCGTGCAGATGCAGGCCGATGCCGGCGCCCTTGTGCAGCACGCGCTTGCGCAGCACGAACGGCAACTGCGGTGCGTCGGCGAAGAACGGATACGCCATGGTCGGCCCGGCGCCGCCGTGCGGGCCGGGTTGCGGGCGTGCGAGATCGCGTTCGTGCACCACCAACGAGGGATGCGCCTGCGCCGCGCGTTGGATGGCGGTGTCGGGAGCGGCGCCGCAATCGGCATCGCGGCGCAGCTGTGGCGTGAGAGCGGGTTGCAGCTGCATCCAGCCATGCACGACCAGGCACGCCACGGCAGTGGCGCCGGCGCGGCTGAAGTGGGTGCCGTCGGCTTTGCCTTGTTCGGGAACGAACAGGAAGTACGGCCTGGCCGCCTGTTCGCCGAGGGCGCGGATCCAGTCGCTGGAACTGGCGTTGAGATCGATCAGGCCCACGTGTTCCTGCGCGGCGAGTTGCTGCATGGCCAGGGTGTAGCGGCCGTGGGTGTCGAGCAGCGCGCCGAAGTCGTAGAGCAGACGGGCGGCCGGCGTGATCAGGATCGGCGTGGCGCCCTTGTCGCGCGCGGCGATGATATAGCGGCGCAGGAACTGCTGATAGTCGCCCTGCGGGTCGGTGTAGCGGGTTGGATCTTCGTGTTTGGCGTCGTTGTGGCCGAACTGGATCAGCAGCACGTCGCCGGCACGGAGGTCCTTGGCGATGGCGTCCAGGCGCCCTTCGGCGATGAAACTGCGGGTGCTGCGGCCGCCCTTGGCGTGGTTGCGCACCTGCCATTGCGCCGGGTCGAACCACTCCTGCAGCATCTGGCCCCAGCCTGCCTGCGGCGCACGTTCGGCACCGTATTCGGCGGCGGTGGAATCGCCGGCGATGAAGATGCGGTGTGGGTCGGCGCGGGCGCCATTTGCGCAGAGCAGCAGCAATGCGAACAGCAGCAGACGCATGGTGGGCTCCGGTAAAAATGCTGAGTGCGCGACGCTGTTCCTTCTCCCATCGGGAGAAGGTGCCCGAAGGGCGGATGAGGGTGCGGCGGCACAGGAAATGTTGGACGGCCGTACTGTCGTCTCAAGCCTTTCAAGCCTCCCCTTTCAGGGCAGGCCGCGGCCTCACTTCCCCGCTCCGCGCCCCGGCCCGCGCCGGCAGCGCGGGCTCCAAGGCACGCGCGCCAGTGGCGCGCGAACAGTGCCCTCTCACCCCGCGGGAGGAGGGCTTTAGGCCGTTATGCTGCTGCGGCGGCGGCTTCGGGCTTGCCCAGCACGCCGGCGACGAAGTTGCGGATCTCGGCGTCCTGCGCATTGTCGAAGAAGCACTGCTGGAAACGCTCGCCGCCCACGGCCTGCTTGATCAGCTCCGGGTCGATGGCGCGCAGGCCGTCGAGGTAGGACTTAGCGGTGGCCTGCTTGACATGGGTCAGGATGCCGGCATTGGCGGCCTGCGATT
Source organism: Xanthomonas sp. NCPPB 3218 (assembly GCF_056725185.1). Classification (NCBI taxonomy): domain Bacteria; kingdom Pseudomonadati; phylum Pseudomonadota; class Gammaproteobacteria; order Lysobacterales; family Lysobacteraceae; genus Xanthomonas; species Xanthomonas sp. NCPPB 3218. The sequence goes on along the minus strand of NZ_CM161516.1, from coordinate 208,955 downwards.
CGCGACGCTCGGCCGGGTAGCCCATGCCGCGCTCGCCGCTGAAGGCCTTTTCGAAGATGTAGCGCACGTTGATTTCCGCGCCCCAGCCGTAGCCCTTGGCGAATGCCAGCGACAGCGCGTTGCCGTTGTTGACCTGGGCGAACAGGTAGGCGTCGGTCGGCTCGATGCAATAGCCGCAGAACACGCCCGGATGCGCGTTGAGCGACATCATCGCGCCCTGGCCGGTGCCGCAGCCGGCGACGACGAAGTCCACGGCCTTGGAGTTCAGCAGCAGGCTGGCGACGATGCCCAGGTGGATGTAGGTCAGGCGGTGGTCGTCGTCGCCGTCCATGCCGACGTTGAAGACGCTGTGGCCCTGCTCGCCGGCGACGTCGTTGAGCTGCTGCAGGATCACCGGGTTCTTGCCGGCCTGACTGAACTCATTCATGAGTGCGATTTTCATGGGGATGCTCCGATTGGTTTGGGGAAGTTGTGTCGACTGTGGAGTTGATTGGTGTGCGCGCCTGGATGCGGTCTTGCTTCGCTTTTCAGGTGCCTTGTCGGTGAGCGATCAGGTGCTGAAGGTCTTGTCGGAGCTGCGGCACGCGTCTGGTCATGTACGTGCCTGCCGGCCCTCATCCGCCCTTCGGGCACCTTCTCCCTGAGGGAGAAGGTTTGACTCAGCGTGCCAGCCAGCCGCCGTCGACCGGGATGATGGCGCCGTTGACGTAGTCCGAGGCGCTGCTGGCCAGGAACACCGCGGTGCCGCCGAGGTCGGCCGGCACGCCCCAGCGCGCGGCCGGGATGCGGTCCAGGATGGCCTTGTTGCGGTCCTGGTCGGCTCGCAGCTGGGCGGTGTTGTCGGTGGCCATGTAGCCGGGCGCGATGGCATTGGTGGTCACGCCCTTGCTGGCCCATTCGTTGGCCAGCAGGCGGGTGATGCCGGCGATGCCGGACTTGCTGGCGGTGTAGGACGGCACGCGGATGCCGCCCTGGAACGACAGCATCGAGGCGATGTTGATGATCTTGCCGCTGCCCTGGGCGATGAAGTGGCGGCCGGCGGCCTGCGCCATGAAGAAGGCCGATTTCAGATTGACGTTCATCACGTCGTCCCAATCCTGCTCGCTGAAATCCACCGCGTCGGTGCGGCGGATCAGGCCGGCGTTGTTGACCAGGATGTCCAGGCGACCCAGGCCGTCCAGCGTTTCCTTGAGGATGCGCTCGACCGGTTCGACGCTGATCAGGTTGGCCTGGATGGCGACGAAGCGGCGGCCCAGTCCCTTGACCAGTTCCTCGGTCTCGGTCGGCGCCTGGATGCCGGCGGCGGCGATGTCGGCGCCGGCCTGCGCCAGTGCCAGCGCGATGCCCTGGCCCAAGCCCGTGTTGGCACCGGTGACCAGTGCGACCTTGCCTTCGAGACTGAACGGATTGCTCATTACCTTATCGCTCCTGCTGGGTGTGCCACGTTGGATGAGTGCGTGCGTCCGCGCGATGCGCGGCCGCTGGCATGGGGTGGAACTGGCGCGTCGATGGCGCTAGCGCATCGACGCGGTGAGTGCGGTGCTGCCCGGCACGCATGGCCTTACTTGAGCTGGCAGATGTCCAGCACGTGCATGTCGGTGTAATCCAGGTTTTCGCCGCCCATCGCCCAGATGAAGGCGTAATTGCTGGTACCGGCGCCCATGTGGATGGACCATGGCGGCGACACCACCGCTTCGTTGTTCTGGATCACGATGTGGCGCTGCGCGTCCGGCTCGCCCATGAAGTGATAGACGCGGTCATTGGCGCCGAGATCGAAGTAGAAATACACCTCGCTGCGGCGGTCGTGCAGATGCGGCGGCATGGTGTTCCAGACGCTGCCCGGCTTGAGCACGGTCAGGCCCAGCAACAGCTGCGAGGACTGGCAGGTGGTCGGCACGATGTACTGGTAGATGGTGCGCTCGTTGCTGGTTTCCAGCGCGCCGCGCTCCAGCGCCACGGCATCCTTGATCGACAGTTGCTTGGTCTCGAAACGCGCATGCGCCGGTGTCGAGGCCAGATAGAACCTGGCCGGGTTGGCGGCATCGTCAGAAGCGAAGCTGACATCGGTGCTGCCCATCGCCACGTACAGGCCGTCCTTCGGCCCGAGCGTGTAGACGGTGCCGTCCACGGTCACGCTGCCGGTGCCGGCGCCGACATTGAGGATGCCCAGCTCGCGGCGCTCCAGGAACGGATGGCCGGCGGCAGACGCCGGTTCGGTCTGCCTGGGCAGTTCCAGCGTGGTGCCGAGCGGTGCTGCGCCACCGAGCACGAAGCGCTCGTAGTGGGTGTATTTGAGCGTGACCGCATCGTCGACGAACAGGCCATCGAGCAGATAGAGCTCGCGCAGGTCGTCGTTGCTGGCGCCCTTGATGGCGTCGGGATGGGTGGCGTAGTGGGTCTTGCAGTACAGGGACATGCGCGATCTCCGGTGCCAAGCGCGGGGGGATTGGCTTGCACCGGGCCATTCTACCGACTCTGGTTAACCGGTGTCATTGCGCAGTGCACGATAGCCGCATGGCGGCGTGGCAGCGTGGGAATCCCTTCTCCCCTCTGGAGAAGGTGGCGCATTGCGCCGGATGAGGGGACGAGGCTGCGCGCGGTGTTGGATGCGGGGCTTGATTGGTCGGGTGGAGGCTTATGTGCCCTCAGCTCATGGCTGAGCTTTCTCAGATGGCTGTCTGCCGCCCCAACCCCCGCCCCGCCCCGCCCCGCGCCCCGGCCCGCGCTGGCGGCGCGGGCGCTCCAAGGCACGCGCGCCCATGGCGCGCAAGCCGTGCCTTCTCGCCCCGACGGGAGAGGGGCTTTGTTGCTCGCCTGGCGTCCCCTTGCCTGGGCTTTGACCTCGCTCAATCCTCCGGCGGTTGGCAGGAGTCGCGCACGATCAGGTGCGGGCGCACGCTGGCGGTGGGCAGTTGCGGGGCGTTGTCGGGCTGGATCAGCATCGCCGCGGCGGTGCGGCCGGTGTCGCGGGTGTGGCGGCGCACCGAGGTCAGCGGCGGCCACAGGCGGGAGGCCAGCGAGCTGTCGTCGTAGCCGATCACCGACAGCTGGCGCGGGATGCTGATGCCGGCGCGCAGCGCGACCTTGTAGATACCGGCGGCCATTTCGTCGTTACCGGTGAAGATGGCGGTGGGGCGCTTCTTGCCCAGCAGCAGCTTTTCGGCCGCGGCCACGCCCGATTCGAAGGTGTAGCCGGCTTCGACGATGCGCTCGGGCGGCAGTTCGATGCCGCGCCGGGTCAGCGCGTCGGCAAAGCCGGAGGTGCGCTCGATCGAGGAACGGTAGGCACTGGGGCCGGTGACCAGGGCGATGTCACGGTGGCCGAGCGAGAGCAGGTAATCGGCGGCCTCAGCGGCGCCGTCGCGGTCGTGGGTGATCACCGTCTGCGAGGTGGTGTCCAGCGCGACCGAAGCGATGCGGGTGTAGCGGCAGCCGATCTCGGCCAGCATGTCGGCCAGCGCCTGGTCCTCGGAGGCGCGCGGCACCAGGATCACGCCATGCAGCTTCTGCGCCTGGGCGAAGCGGCGCACGCCTTCGATGTAGCCGGGGCTGCGGCTGTCGCAGGGGTGCACCACCAGCTCGAAGCTGGAGCCGCGCAGCGCGTCCAGCGCGCCGTACTGCATGTCCACGATGTACTGCGCGGTGGGGTTGTCGTAGACCATGCCGATCAGGAACGAGCGCCGGAACGCCAGCCCGCGCGCCAGCGGGTCGGGCGCGTAGCCGACCTCGCGCATCAGCGCCTCGACCTTTTCGCGGGTGTCCTGCCGCACCAGCGGCGAGTTGTTGATGATTCGCGACACGGTCTTCTTGGACACGCCCGACATCCGCGCGATGTCGTTGATCGTGGCTACCTTGCCCTTCGGCAGGCCGGGCATTCCCTCTTCAGGCATCTTGCGGGCGGGCATAGCGGTCAACCAGTGAAGTTGATTGGATTCTACCGGCCAGACGGCCGGCAGACCTGAGCGAAGCCTGCCGCCACCCCGAACCCGCCGTGCAGGACGCGCCGCAGCCGGCAGCACGGCGGCATGCCCGGCGATGCAGAACGGTCAGTCCAGGGCGCGGTAGCGGAAGTTGCGGAACTCCACCTGGCCCTGCCCGGCGGCATACAGCGCCGGCTTCAAGGCCAGGAACTTGCCGGCCACGTTGTGGTGGTAGCCGGACACTTCCATCTGCACCGGGTACTTGGTCCAGGTGGTGCCGTCGGTGCTGCTATGGATGGTGACGATGTGGCGGTTGTTGGTGACCCGCAGCCACAAGGTGCCACCGGTCGCACTGGGGGCCAGCGTGCCGGGGCGTTCCTCGCCGTAGCGGTGCATGACGAAGTTCTCGCCATTGCTGCCCACGCCGGCATAGAGCTTGTCGCTGTAGAACAGCAGCGCCCCGCCCTGCCCGCCCGGTGCCACGGTCATCTGCACCTCGAACTGGTAGGCCTGGTCGGTGGCGATCACCGTCAGCGGCGAGGCGTTGCGCGGGGCGCTGCCCTTGCCCTGCAGGCGCAACACGCCATCGCCGACCTGCAGCCGCTTGGCCTCGTCGGCGGCCGGGTTGAAGAACGCCCACTGCGGGCCCAGCGTGCTGGCGCGGAAGTCGTCCGACAGCGCCAGCCCATGCGGCAAGGCCTGCCCGCTGGGCTTTTTCAGCGGCGTGCCCAGGTCGCCACCCTTGGCGACGAACCAGCCGTCCGGGGTCCACTCGATCGGGTCCAGCAAGGCCTGCCGGCCCAGGGTCCAGTAGCCGTGTTCGTAGCCGTGGTAGAGCATCCACCAGCGCTGGTCGGTGCCTTCCACCAGGGTGGCATGGCCGCGCGACCACCACGGCTCGTCAGCGCTCCTGGTACGGGTGATCGGGTTGTTGGGCGCGTTCTGCCAGGGGCCGTGGATCGAGCGCGAACGCGCGGTGATCACCATGTGTCCGGTCGGCGGGCCGGCGGTGCCGCCGACGGCGGTGGTCATGTAGTACCAGCCGTTGTGGCGGGTGATCTTGGGGCCTTCCTGCGCGTAGCCTTCCACGTCCCAGCTTTCCGGGTATTTCCAGCCGTCGTAGACGTGCTTGGGCGTGCCGACCACTTTCAGGCCGTCATCGGAGAGCTGCACGTAATCGCCACCGCTCAGGAACAGATAGCGCTTGCCGTCCTCGCCCACTGCGTGGCCCGGGTCGATGTACTTGCCCAGGCCGATGTCGATCGGCGCGCTCCACGGGCCCTTGATGTCGTCGGCCCAGACCACGAAGTTGCTGCGCTCGCCCTGGTCGCCACGGCGCGCCGGGAAGTAGATGTAATAGCGCTTGCCGTGCTTGATCAGGTCCGGCGCCCAGATCGCGCCGACGTTCTGGGTGATGGCATGGCCCAGCGGCTGCCAGTTGACCAGATCGCGCGAATGCCAGATCGGTAGGCCCGGGTAGGCATCGAACGAGGACAGCGTGAGGTAGTAGTCCTGCCCGTCCTTGAGTACCGACGGGTCGGGGTGATCGCCGGCCAGCACCGGGTTGAGGAAGGTGCCGTCGCCCTGGTCGGCGATGCGCTGGTGCTCGATGCCGCGCTTCCAGTCGGCCGCGGCAGCGAGCCCGGCACACAGCAGCAGGCCGCCGGCCAGCAGCCAACGCAAACGGGTTGAAGCGATACGCACACGCATGCTTGCTCCTAGTCCCCGCTCGGCGGGGCGATACGACGGCCAGCGCCTGGAGCGTCGGCCGCCTGGATGAGGGCGGAACTACCTGCCAGCAGCAACGCCGGGCAGCGCGCCGGTAACGTCGCCAGGCGTTTGTCGGGCGAGGCGCGGCGCGCGGACATCGCATCGCACGCGCCGTGCAGGCCGCTGCCACGCATCGACCACGCCCACCTGACGGACGCAGTCGGGATCGCGGGCACTTACGCGCGCAGCGCGCGTGGCAACCACAGCGACAGTTCGGGGAAGAACGCCACGATCAGCAGCACGCCCAGGGCCGCCAGCCAGAACGGCCAGATGGTGCGCATGCTCTGGGCGATGGTGATCTGCCCGATCGAGGTGCCGATGAACAGCACCGAGCCGATCGGCGGGGTGATCAGGCCGATGCCGCCGGCCAGCACCATCACCAGACCGAAATGGATCGGGTCGATGCCGTAGGCCTTGACCACCGGCAGGAAGATCGGCGTGCAGATCAGGATCTTCGGCGCCAGGTCCATGAACATGCCCAGCAGCAACAGCATCACCACGATCATCAACAGCACCGTGTTCTTGCTGTCGGCGATGGCCTGCAGGAACTTCACCGCCGCCGCCGGCACCTGCAGGTAGGCCAGCAACCAGCCGAACACCGCCGCAGTGGCGATCACGAACAGGATCACGCCGGTGGTGCGCGCCGCATGCGTCACCGCGGCGAAGAACTCGGCCCACCGCAGCTGCCGATACAGCAGCGCGGTGACGATCAAGGCGTACACCACCGCGATCGCCGCGCTCTCCACCGCGGTGAAGATGCCGGCACGGATACCGATGAAGATCAACGCCACCAGGCCCAGGCCCGGCAACGCGCCGATCAGGCGCAACGCCACTGCGCGCCAGCCGGGGAACGGCTCGGTGCCGTAGCCGCGATGGCGGGCCACCGCATAACCGGTGACCATCATCGCCGCGGTCATCAACAGCGCCGGGAAGATACCGGCCGCGAACAGATCGGCGATCGACAGCCCGCCACCGGCCGCGGCAGAGAACAGGATCAGGTTATGCGAGGGCGGCACCAGCAACGCCACCAGCGCGGCGGTCATGCTTACGTTGACCGCGTAGTCGCGGTCGTAACCGCGCTTGATCATCTGCGGGATCATGGTGCCGCCGACCGCCGAGACGTCGGCGATCGCCGAACCGGATACGCCGCCGAAGAACAGCGACGACAGCACGCTGACCTGGCCCAGGCCGCCACGCACGCGCCCCACCAGCGAGGAGGCCAGCGCGATCAGGCGTTCGGAGATACCGCCGCGCAGCATCAGCTCGCCGGCGAAGATAAACAACGGGATGGCGATCAACGAGGCCGAGCCGCTGCCGGCGGAAATCTGCTGCACCAGCACCACCGTGGGCAGGTCCAGATACAGCAGCGTGGCCAGTGCGGCCGCGCCCAGCGCATACGCCACCGGCACGCCGATCAGCAGCAGCACCACGAAGGTTCCCAACAACATCGCAATGCCCATCAGCGCACTCCTCCGGCCTGGATCGGGCGCAGCACACGCCACAGCTTGTACAAGGCAAAGATCACCATCAGCGCACCGCCGATCGACAGCGGCAGGTAGTTGATGCTCTGCGGCATCTGCGCGCCGGCCATCTTGATATCCAGGCCATCGAGCAGCAGCGCTGCGCTCCACCACGCCAGCACCGCACCGATGGACATGATCATCAACGGGCGGATCAGGTCGAACACCCTGCGCACCAGCGGCGGCACGTGTTCGCCCAGCAGGTAGAAGCCGAAGTGGCGGTTGGTATGCACGCCGGCGGCCGCGCCCAGGCTCAGGGCGGTGCTGAGCAACAGCAGCGTCACCGGCTCGGTCCAGCTGGGCGAGTCGTTGAGCACGTAGCGGGTGAACACCTGCCAGCCCTGCACGACCACCAGGCCCAGCAGCGCGATGGATGCCACGCCAACGGCGGTATCGGAAACGCGGTCCAGCGCGCGCTGCAACGGCGCGACCGGGACGGCGACGGTCTCGGGTTCGGTCATCGGGTCACCTCTATGCAAAATCGCGGATGCGGCGGTAAAGCGCTTCGATCTCCGGCTGCTTGCGGTATTCGGCCAGCAGCGGCGCGGCGGCGGCGCGGAACGCCGGCATGTCGACCTGATTGAGCTTGACGCCGTAATCGATCACCTGCTTGCGCGCGACGGTCTCCGAGGCATCCCACAGAGTGCGCATCACCGGTACCGAGGCGCGTGCCAGTTCCACCACCAGGGCGCGATCGTCCGGACGCAGCGATTCGAAACTCTGCCGCGACATCACCAGGATGTCCGGCGCATAGGAATGCTCGCTCTGCGACCAGTAATGCGCGGCTTCGAAATGCCGGCTGGACTGGAAGCTGCGCATGTTGTTTTCCGCACCGTCGATCATGTGCGTTTCCATCGCCGAGAACGTCTCGCCCAGCGACATCGGGGTGGGATTGGCACCCAGCATGCGCATCAGCTTGAGGAAGATGTCCGACGAGGCCACGCGCAGTTTCAGGCCCTTGAGATCTTCCGGGCGGTGCAGCGGGTGCTTGGTGTTGTAGAAGCAACGCGCACCGGAATCGTAGATCGCCAGGCCCACCAGGTCGCGCTGCTCGAAGCTGCGCAGCACGCTGTCGCCGACATGGCCGTCGATGGCGCGGCGCAGATGCGGCACCGAGTCAAACACGTACGGCAGGCACAGCGCCTGGGTCAGCGGAAAGGTGTTGTTCAACGCGCCCGAATACACCCGGGTGATGTCGATGGCGCCAAAGCGCGCCATGTCGATCGCCTCGGACTCGCGGCCCAGCTGGCCGGAGTGGTACTGGCGCAGCTTGAGCCGGCCGTTGCTGCGTTGCTCCAGCTGCTTGCCGAACCACCGCACCGCCTCCACGGTGGGGTAGTCGCCGACATGCACATCGGTGGCGGTCAGCAGCTGCCCGCCGGGAATCGGCGTGGTGGCACCCGCGCCCAGCCAGGGGCCGGCCGCGGCGGCACCGAGCCCGGCACCGAGGAAATGTCTGCGTGTGATCATTGGCGCCCTCCCAAGCGTCTGGTCACTGGGTCCGGCGTTACTTGGCGGACACAGCCGTACATGAAATGTCGCCGATGCCGGCGAAGCGAATCAGGGCATGCTGTCCCACTTCGATGTCATGGATACCGGTGGCATTGCCCGTGGCGATGAGATCACCGCGCTTGAGCGGACGCCCGCGCCGGGCCGAACGGCTGAGCGCAAATGCGTAGGCCGCGCGCAAGCCGCCCGGCAGCGTGGTGGCCCCGCCGGTGCCGACCAGCTGGTCGTCGATCAGGGTTTCGGCGGTCAGCGCGGATTCGTCGCGCGCCAGCCAATCGGTCACTTCCGGCCCCAGGATCAGGCCGTTGTTGTTGCCGAAGTCGGAGATCACCACGCGCGGGCCCAGCTTGTTGATCGTGGCCAGCGGGCTGCTGGCGATTTCCACGCCGATAAACAGCGTGGCCGGCAGCTGCGCCGCCTGGTCAGGAGTGAAGTGGGTCTGCTCGGCCGGCGCGTCCGCGTCCAGGCGCAGCACGTACTCGGCCTCCACCGCACCGAAGCCGCCTTCGTAGATCGGGAATTCGGTTGTTCCACCGGTAGCATTCCAGAGCTTGTGCGAGAAGATCGGGCCCAGCAGGCGCTCGTCGCCCGATGCGTCGCGGCGCTCGGCGGCGATATAGCCCACCTTCCAGCCGACCACCTGGTCGTCCCACTGGCTGATGGCGATATCCTGCACCTGGTAGGCGGTGAGCAGATCGTCGGGGATCTGCCCTGGAAAGTCCGGCAGCGATGCCCCTGCACGGCGTGCCTCCACAAAGCGCTGGGCGATCTGCGACAGCGAGGATGTGGAGGATGGTGGGGTGGCGGCGTCGTTGCTCAAGGGTGTCTCCCTGATAGGTGTTTTTGTTGCACTGCCAATCGACAGTGGCACGGTGTGCTGTATATGGTAAACCGGTGTCATTGGCAATGTGCAGTGCGGCAAAACTGGCCGCAGCAACGAAGCAACCCTGGGAGGGGTGGATGGAACAGACAAGCCAGACGCGCGTGTTTGCCGCGTTTTCGAGCGTCATGCGCCGGTGCATGACGGTGGTGGTGATGGCGGGAGCGCTGCTGGCCGGGCCAGTGCTGGCGGCCGAGGTGCCCGGCGCCGATACCGCAGCCGAGCAGGCCAGCCGGATCCTGCTATGGCCCAAGGGGATGGCACCGGGGGACAAGCCGCTGCCGCAGCCACAGCGCATCGTCCAACGCAGCAGCGACCCGGCCCTGCCCGATCGCTACATCCAGCAGATCAGCACGCCGTATCTGGTGGTCTACCGGCCCAAGCGGCCGAACGGCACCGCCCTGCTGGTCACCCCCGGCGGCGGCTACCAGCGCATCGTGCTCGACAACGAGGGCAGCGCACTGGTGCCCAGCTTCGTCGACCAGGCCGGCATCACCCTGTTCGTGTTGCGCTACCGCCTGCCCGGCGAAGGCCACCCGAACGGCGCCGACGTGCCGCTGGCCGATGCACAGCGCGCGCTGCGGCTGATCCGCGCCAATGCTGCCCGTTACGGCATCGACACGCAGCGGGTCGGGGTGATGGGGTTCTCGGCCGGCGGCCATGTCGCCGCCAGCCTGGCCACCCGCTACGCCGCGCAGGTCTACCCCAAGGTGGATGCGGCCGATGCACTGAGCGCGCGGCCGGATTTTGCGCTGCTGATCTACCCGGTCATCGACATGGACAGCGCCAACGCGCACCCGGGCTCGCGCGAGCGCCTGCTCGGCAGCAGTCCAGCCGATGCGCAGGTGCGTGCGTATTCGCCGCAACTGCATGTGGATGCGCATACCCCGCCCAGCTTTCTGCTGCATGCGCAGGACGACACCGTGGTGTCGGTGCGCAACAGCCTGCTGATGCACGACGCGCTGCTGCGCGCCGGCGTGCCGAGCGAGCTGCACGTCTTCCCGCAGGGCGGCCATGGCTTTGGCACCGCCAGCGGCAGCGGCCTGACCGTGGCCGCCTGGCCGCAGCTGGCGCAGGCCTGGATCGCGCATGTCACCAAGGCACAGCCGCCGGCAGCTGCATCGGTGCCGGCTCAGGACGTGGCGCGATGACAGCGCCGTCCACGCCCGACGCGCGCCGACGCACGCTGCTGCGTGGCGGCCTGCTCGCCACTGCTGCCGCAGCGCTCCCCGGCTTTGCTGGCGCCGCCGCACCGCCGCCGCCACGCGACGCCAGCGCGCCGCTGGCACGCGTGCGTGGCGGCGCCTTGCGCGGTCATCGCGACCAGGGCATCTGCGTGTTCAGGGGCATCCCGTACGGCGGCGACACCGCCGCGCGGCGCTTCCAGGCAGCGCTGCCGGAAAGCCCATGGCAGAACGTGCGCGATGCCAGCGCCTATGCGGCGGCCGCGCCCCAGCTCAAGGCCAGCGAGCCCACCAGCGAGGATTGCCTGTTCCTCAACGTATGGACGCCGGGCCTGCGCGATGGCGGCAAGCGCCCGATCCTGTTCTATATCCACGGCGGCGGCTACACCACCGGCTCCGGCAGCGACCCGCTGTACGACGGCGTACGCCTGTGCAGACGCGGCGATGTGGTGGTGGTCACCGTCAATCACCGGCTCAACCTGTTCGGCTACCTGTCGCTGGCGCAGCTGGGCGATGCCGGCTTTGCCGACTCCGGCAATGTCGGGCAGCTGGACCTGATCCAGGCACTGCAGTGGGTGCGCCAGCACGCGGGCGAATTCGGCGGCGATGCCGGCAATGTCACCGTGTTCGGCCAGTCCGGTGGCGGCGCCAAGATCGCCACCCTGATGGCGATGCCGGCCGCGCGCGGCCTGTTCCACCGCGCCTGGACCATGAGCGGGCAGCAGGTCACCGTGGCCGGCCCGCGTGCGGCCACGCAGCGTGCGCAGTTGCTGCTGGATGCCTTGAAACTCGCGCCCGGCGAGCTTGCGCGCATCCGCACGCTGCCGGTTGCGCAGCTGCTGGCTGCCGCGCAGCTGCGCGACCCCTCGCGGGTGGAAAACAGCGCGCTGTACTTCGGCCCGGTGCTGGATGCACGCAATGTGCCGGTGCATCCGTTCTGGCCGACCGCGCCGCTGCAATCGGCCAGGATTCCGCTGGTGATCGGCAATACCCGCGACGAGACGCGCGCGTTTCTCGGCAACGACGCGAAGAACTTTGCGTTGAGCTGGGACGAGCTGCCGGCCAGGCTGGAAAGCCAGCAGTACGTCGACCTGCTGCCGCAGGTGGTGATTGCCGAATATCGCCGGCTGTATCCGCAGTACTCGCCCTCGGACGTGTTCTTTGCCGCGACCACGGCGGGCCGCTCGTGGCGCGGCGCGGTCGAGGAGGCCGAAGCGCGTGCACGCCAGGGCGCACCAACCTGGGTGTATCAGCTGGACTGGGGCTCGCCGCTGGAGGGCGGCAAGTTCGGCGCCTTCCACACGCTGGATATCCCGCTGGTCTTCGACACCATTGCGCAGCCCGGCTCGCGCACCGGCGACGGCGCCGCTGCGCAGCGCATGGCCGAGCAGATGAGCGAGGCGCTGCTCGCCTTCGCGCGCGGTGGCGACCCGAATCATCGCGGCCTGCCGCGCTGGCGCCAGTACTCGTTGCAGCACCGCGACACGTTGCTGTTCGATGTGCCGAGCCGGATGGACAACGACCCGCGCGGTGGCGAACGGCGGCTCTACCAGCAGGCGCCCTTCATCCAGCGCGGTACGTTCTGAGCGCTTTCGCTCCGGCGGGGCGATCAGCATGTGGTGTGCGGTCGACGCACGGGTGCGAACTTCCCAGACCGGCAGGTCTGCGCAGGACACGCCAATTCAGCAGCGCTGGCCGCCCCCTATTCCTGCCAGCGCGTAGCCGTGGTTCAGTCGTTTTCGAGGTGATGCATGCGTAAGGATTTCTTTATTGCACCGATGCTGCTGACAGCGCTGGCCGCTGCCTGCCTGATGTTTGCCGATGCGGCCGCTGCCGCGCCGGGCGATACGCCGCTCGCATCCAAGGCATCGACCACTACCGCCGCTGCGCCCGCGCTTGCGGCCAGCAAGATCGTGCTGGTCGGCGACTCCACCACCGCCGTGCAGGGCGGCTGGGGACCGAGCTTTTGCGCACAGCATGTGACCTCATTTCTGAGCTGCCTCAATCTGGCACGCGGCGGCCGCAGCACGTCCAACTACCGTGCCGAAGGTTCGTGGGACATCGCGCTGCACGAGCTGCGCAGCGGCGGGTATCGCCAGGTGTATGTGCTGATCCAGTTCGGCCACAACGATCAACCGGGCAAGCCGGGGCGTTCCACCGACCTGGCGACCGAATTCCCCGCCAACCTGCGCCGCTATGTAGACGAAGCGCGTGCTGCCGGTGCGATTCCGGTGCTGGTCACGCCATTGACGCGGCGGCAGTTCGAGCGCGGTCAGTTGCTGGACGATCTGGCGCCCTGGGCCGAGGCCACACGCACGCTCGCGCAGGAATTGCAGGTGCCGTTGATCGACCTGCACGCACGCAGCCGCGCCCTGGTGCAAGGCATGGGCCCGGTGCTGGCAATGCGCCTTGCGCAGCGGCCGGCCGATCCGGAGCAGGTGCTAGCCGCGCAATCGGGCACCACCATCGGCAAGACCCCGGCGCAAACCACATCGACGCCAGCCGCGCCCGCTGTCGCCGCTGCGCGTGCACAGGACAACGCCAGTGCCGAGCCGATGGGCCAGGCCAAGCTGGCATTCGATTACACCCATCTGGGTGCGGACGGCGCCGACCTGTTCGCGGCGATCGTCGCCGACGAACTGGCCAGGCAAGTGCCTGCGTTGCGGCCGCTGTTGATTCCGTGATGGGTGAGGTGATGCCTGCTGCGTGACGTGGTGCATCGCAAGCGCAGGCGTTTGCGATGCACCCACCACGCGTGAGCCTCAGCCCACAACAGGCACCGGTGCATCCGCTTCGATCACCTGCTCGCGCTTGAGCTCTTCCCATACCGCTGCCGGAATCGCCACGCGCATCGAGGCCGCATTCGCAAGCGCCTGCTCGGCCGTGCGCGCACCGGGAATCACCGCGGACACCACCTTCGGCGCAGCGGCAAACTGCAGCGACACTGTGCGCAGATCCACGCCGTGGCGCTCGCAGATGGCGAGTGCTTTCTGGCGCTTGGCCGGCGCCCATTCCGGCACGGTGCCGTCGTAGAGATATCGCTCGCGCCCGGCCAGATAGCCCGCCAGCAGCGGCGCACCGACCACTACCGACGCGCCATGCTTTGCGATCTTCGGGAAGGTGTCGTGCAGCGCCTGCGCGTGGTCGAGCAGCGAGTACTGGCAGGCCAGCAGGAAGATATCCGGATCGGCCTCCTCGATCGCACGCAGGGCCGGCTCGGGGCGATTGACGCCAAAGCCCCAGGCCTTGATCAGGCCCTCCTTGCGCATCTTGGTCAGCTCGGGCATCGCGCCTTTCACCGCTTCGGCAAAGCGCTGTTCCCACGGCATGCCCAGATCTTTCTCGTTCTCCGGCGACAGGTCGTGGATGTAGGCGATATCGATCTGCGACACGCCCAGGCGCTGCAGGCTGTCTTCGATCGAGCGACGCACGCCGGAGGCGCTGTAGTCGTAGCGATAGTCGAAGGGCGACGGCTGCTGCCACATCGTCTTCGGCGGTTTGTCGGTAGCGGTCAGCAGGCGCCCGACCTTGGTCGACAGCACATAGTCGTCTGCAGCGTGATTGTGCAAATGGTGCCCGGTACGGCGCTCGGACAGGCCCAGGCCGTACCACGGCGAGGTATCGAAGTACCGCACGCCCGACTCCCACGCCGCAGCCAGGGTCGCTTCGCTTTGCGCATCGCTGGTCGGCGCAAACCCATTGCCGATCGCCACGCCACCAAAGCCCAGTCGACTCGAGGGCCGATAGCGTGCGCCCTTGCTTGCGGGATTGGTCGGCAATGCGGATGCGGCGGCCTTGCCGCGCGTGGGCATCACGCTGCCCGGTGCGGAAGTCTGTGCCAACAACGGGGCGGCGGCCAATGCGGCGGTGCCGGCAGCGGCGGCGGAAAGGAACTGACGACGGGTATTCATGGGGAAAATCCTTGCGGCGACTCGATACACAAGGATGGTCCCGCCTGCGTGCAGACAAGGTCAGCGCAGGGGTTGCGAGCGTACACATGCAGGCAACGAACGACTCACGTGCAGGTTGGGACAAGCAGGCACGTCAGCACAGGTTGTCGGCGGTCGCTGCTGGCGGTCATCGCATGCACCGCATGCTCACGACATGCGGAAGTGGCCGGTGCACCGGTCCGATGTACTTCACCGCATGGCATTGCCTAAGAGTGGCCAACACAGCGTCGCGAGCGGTGGTCAGATGTGTGCGGACGGCACGCTAAGAACCGGAGAGTACGCGTGGTACACGCCGATTCCGAGCAGCGACCGCGCACGCATGACGGCTGTGCAATCGTTTTTTGCTGGCCGCTCCAGATCCCTGCACACGTCTCTGTTGCACGGAATCCAGCTTCCATCAGCGTATTTCCAGCAATTGCAGCTGCGCACGCGGCGGGCCATCGCCCAGCCACAGCGTGCCCACACTGATCGGCAAGCTGAAGCGACGCGGGCCGGCGCTGCCCGGATTGATGTACAGCACACCGTCGCGCGTGTGTATCGACGGCTTGTGCGAGTGCCCACTGATGATCACATCGGCAGCAACATCCGTTGCCAGCGTTTTCAGATCGTGCAACACATGGATGCGCACGCCCGCGATCAGCAGATCCAGCGTTTGCGGAAGCTGCGCTGCCCAGGGCTTGTTGTCGATATTGCCGGCGATCGCATGCAGCGGTGCCAGCGCCTGCAGCGCAGTGAGGATCTCCGGCTTGCCCACATCGCCGGCATGGATGATCGCCGCGCAGCCCTGCAATGCAGCCACGGCCTCTGGCCGCAGCACGCCGTGCGTGTCGGAGATCAGGCCAATGCGTAAGGCGACAGCCGTCATCGGGTGTGGGTGAAGGTGGCGGGCGATCAGGATGCACTGCCCGGCGATGCCGTCGCGTCAACGGGCCAGGTTGTCGGGCCAGCCGCATGGTCAGCGACAAGTGCTCCGCCGCAGCTGATGCCCGGCACACCGTCGCGTGCCAGGCATCAATCACGTCAGTGCGTCGACTCAGCGCGTTGCGCGCGCTTCCACGCCCAGACGCTGTTGGGATCGCCCTGCAGCCCGCGCCGCCTGCTCGCACGCGCCAGTTGCCAGTACGCCCATACCAATACCAAGGCGATCAGGTCCACGACCAGCACCGTTGCGTCCTGCCACGGCAGCACCACGCCACGTGCCGAAACACAGCTGGCCAGCGGAATCAGCGCCGTGAGGACAGCGCAGGCCAGCAACACCTCGTACGCACCGCGTGCTGTGGGGCGGACCAGCGCCCACACCAGCACGGCCGCAAAGACCGCGTAATAGACATAACGCTCCTGTCCTTGCGCAAGCAGGCGTGCGGCGATGAACAAGGCCGAGATGCCGGCGACGCTGCCCAGGCAGACGCCGATGGTCAGGCGCGCCATCGCGTGGGTGCGGCGCGGTTGATCCACCAGCCGACGCTTGCGGCGTGTTTCGATCCACAACAGGTTGCCGCTGTAGAACAGGAACGCACCGCCCAGCCCGAGCAGGAAATACAGCCACTGCACCGGTGCATGCCCGAAGTTGCCGAAGTGCAGCCCTTGCAGCCCGCGCAAGGCGGCGGTGCCTGTCGACATCGCCCTTGGTTCGAGCACGCGCAGGACCTGGCCGGTTGCCGCGTCCAGGGCCACGCCACCGAGTGTGTTGAGGCGGCGCTGATCGTTGTGACCATACACTTCCGCGCGTGCATTGGCATCGCCTGCATCATGGAACCCGATGCTCTCCGGTACCAAGCCCGGGCTGGCTGCGCGCGCCTTGTCCAGCAGCACCGCCAGCGGCAACACCGGCGCCGCACGCCTGGCCGGTTGCACATGTGGGGTGAGTTCGAACTCCGGTGCCAGGATCTGCATCAATTTGCCGTCGAACACCAGGAACTGGAACGGCGCCAGCAACAGCACGCCCAGGCACAACACCGCGCCGGACCAGGCAAAGATCACATGGAACGGCAGCGACAACATGCCGACCACGTTGTGCGCGTCCTGCCACAGGCGCTTGAGGTTATGCCCCGGCCGCAGCGCGAACAGGTCCTTGAAGAACACCGGCGCGTACAGCACCACCCCGCTGAGCAACGCCAGCCCGTACAGCACGCTCACCACACCGAACAGATAGGTGCCGAACACGCGTGGCAGGCCGGCGGTAAAGTGCAGGTCGTAGAGGAAATCGGCAAAGCCCACGCGCTGCGGCACTTCCAGCAGGCGGCCATCGGCGGCCTGTTGATACTGCCGCATGCCGCCACTGGCCTCGGCCTGCGGCCCATACCAGTACAGCCGCGGGGTCGGCCCGTGCTCGCCGGGCAGCAGCACCAGGAAGGAGTCGGCCACCTGCGGATGCCGGGCGATCACCGCATCCAGCAAGGTCTGCGCGGCGGCGACAGGATCTGCCGGCGCAGGCTGTGTGACAGGCGGCGTGGCCTGCCAGCCGCTCAGTTCATGCGTGAACACGGTGATGGCGCCGGCGTAGAAGGCGATGAACAAGGCCATGCCCGCCAACAGACCCATCCAGCTGTGGACCGACAGAAACGCGCGCAAAGTCGATGCTTTCATGCGCCCAGCTCCGTCCAACCCAATGCCTTGATGCCCGCAAGCGCGAGGTAGCACAGCAGCGTCAACCCGCCGAGCACGGCCCAGGCGCGCGATGCGCGACGGAACACGAACGGCAGCGCCATCGCACCCACCCAGGCCGGAAACATCAGCAGCAACCATGCCAGCGTGTAGCTCTGCTGCGGCCCCGGCAGCAACAGGGCGCACAGGCCCACCACGCCGACCGCCAGCGGCAGACCCAGCACCACTGCAGCCAGCCATCTAGCCCACATGGCGCACCTGCCTGCGTTGCGTGCGCGCCTGCCGCCAGGCATCCAGATAGGGCAGCGCCACCGCCACCAGCATCAGCGCCGTCACTGCGGCGAAGATGCCGGCCCAGGTGCCCAAGGCCTGCATGGCGCAGCCCAGCGATAGCAGCAGCAATGCGCTGGCGCCGATGCGTAGCGCGCGTGCGGACAGCCGGCGCTGCGGCCACAGGCGTTGATGCCGTGTTGCCAGATAGAACGTCAGCGCCGACGCCGCAGCGCCGAGCAGATAACACCAGGTCATCAAACCGCTCATGCCTGCGTCCGCGTTGCATCGGAGAAACGCAACACACCGAGCTGCGCTGGCCACATGCCGCCACCTTGCGCGCCGACACACGGAGAACGTGCAAGCCGCACCAGTGCATGCGCGCATCCAGCGATGCGCACACCATGGATAAACGGCTCAACCGTCGAAGAAACCACCGCCATTAAAACGCCCACACACAACACTCCCGTACACACGGTCGACGGAAGGCATGGCGGCGGCTGTGCCCGGCAGCCCTCTCCGGACCGCCTACGTAGCGGGTGACACCCCGGCTGCACCGCCCGGTGGGCGCGCGCAGCGAGGTGTTGGCCGCTCTACGGCGCGCAATCTAACAGGTGCTACAGCGCCGGACCAGCGGTCCGGCGCTGTGTGTGCTGCATCAGCCCTGCGGCGTCAGCACGATGACGCCCAGCGGCGGCAACAACAACGGCAGGGATTGCGCATGGCCATGCATGGACTGCTGCTCGGCGCTCACCACACCGCCATTGCCCAGATTCGCGCCGCCGTAGATGCCGGCATCGCTATTGAACACCTCGCGCCACTGGCCGCCTTGCGGCACGCCGATGCGGTAGCCGTGCTGCACGATCGGGGTGAAGTTGATCACCACCAGCACCGGCGCATCGCCGCGCTTTGCCTTGCGCAGGAACGCGACCACGCTGTTGGCCGCGTCATCGCCGACCACCCAGGCAAACCCGGCCGGGTCATCGTCCTGCGCGTGCAGCGCGGGGTATTCGACATACAGCCGATTCAGATCGCGCACCAGGGTCTGCACGCCACGATGGCGCGGGTCGTCGAGCAGATGCCAGGGGATGCCGCCGTCGTGGTTCCATTCGGTGGGCTGGCCGAATTCGCAGCCCATGAACAGCAACTTGCGCCCCGGGTGGGTGAACATGTAACCCAGGTAGGCACGCAGGTTGGCAAAGCGCTGCCAGTCGTCGCCCGGCATGCGGCCGAGCAACGAGCCCTTGCCGTGCACCACTTCGTCGTGCGAGATCGGCAGCACGAAGCGCTCCGAATACGCGTAGACCATGCTGAAGGTCAGCTCGCCATGGTGGTAACGGCGGTAGATCGGGTCCAGCGCCGCGTAATGCAGGGTGTCGTGCATCCAGCCCATGTTCCACTTGTAGTGGAAGCCCAGGCCGCCGTGCGCCACATCGGCAGTGACGCCGGGGAACGCGGTGGATTCCTCGGCAATCATCACCGCACCCGGGGTGTGCTCGCGCACCACCTCGTTGAGCCGGCGCAGGAAGGCGATGGTCTCGTAGTTCTCGCGCCCGCCGTGGATGTTGGGCACCCACTCGCCGGCATTGCGGCTGTAGTCGCGGTACAGCATCGAGGCCACCGCATCCACGCGCAGGCCGTCGACGTGGAAGCGCTGCAGGAACTCCAGCGCACTGGCGATCAGGAACCCGGACACCTCGCGCCGCCCGTGGTTGTAGATCAGCGTATTCCAGTCGCGGTGGAAGCCTTCGCGCGGGTCGGCATGCTCGTACAGCGCGGTGCCGTCGAAATGCGCCAGGCCGTGGGCGTCGGTGGGGAAATGCGCCGGCACCCAGTCGACGATCACGCCGATGCCTTCGCGGTGGCAGCGATCGACGAAGCGGGCAAAGCCATCCGGCGAGCCGAAGCGCGCGGTCGGCGCGAACAGGCCCAGCGGCTGATAGCCCCACGAGCCGCCGAACGGATGCTCGGTCACCGGCATCAGCTCGACATGGGTGAAGCCCATATCGGCCACGTACGGAATCAAGCGGTCGGCCAGGCCATCCCAGTCCAGGTCCACGCCTTCCTCGCGCAACCAGGAACCGGCGTGGATCTCATAGATGCTCATCGGTGCGTCGTGCGCTTGGCGGCGCGCGCGCGTGGCCATCCAGCCGTCATCGCTCCACTGGTGCGGGGTGGGGTCGGCCACGATGGAGGCGGTGCCCGGCGCCAGCTCGGCACGCCGCGCCACCGGGTCGGCCTTGGCCGGCAACTCGTTCCCATGCGGGCCGCGTAGCTGGTACTTGTAATGCGCGCCCGGGCCGACGTCGGGCACGAACAGCTCCCACACGCCGGACTGGTGCCGCAGCCGCATCGGATGCCGGCGCGCGTCCCAACTGTTGAAATCGCCCACCACCGCCACGCGCGTGGCGTTGGGCGCCCACACCGCAAAGCGCGTGCCGCGTACGCCATCGACTTCGATCGCGTTGGCGCCGAGCGCGTCGGCCAACTGCAGGTGGTGGCCTTCGCTGATCAGGTGCAGGTCGAAGTCGCTGAGCTGCGGGCCGAACGCATACGGGTCGGCGGTGTCCTGCTCGCCGCCGGGCCAGCCGATGCGCAGGCGGTAGCCGCCCTGCGCCGGCAACGCGCCGGCGAACAGGCCCGGCTCCGGGCCTGCTTCCAGCGCGATGACCTGGCCATCGTCGAGCACGGCATTGACGTAGTCGGCACCCGGTTGATAGGTGCGCAGCAGCCGACCGCTGTCGGTCGGGTGCGCGCCCAGGATGGCGAATGCGTCGCCATGGCGTGCCTCGGCCAGGGCGCGGGTTGCGCCGGGATCCCATCGATTGGTCACTGCTGTCATCACTCCACTCATCATGTGTCTCCCGCACCAGCGCGCGCGCGGTGCAGGATGCGTCGCAAGCCCTCGATCGGCACCATCAGCCAGCCGGGGCGGTTGGCAGCCTCGTAACGCACCTCGTAACAGGCCTTCTCCACCAGGAACAGCAAGGTGGCCGCGTTGAACGCTGCCGGTGCGATCCACGGGTGCGTACTGGCGTCGAGCACGGCATGGTACGCGTCCAGAAACGCCTGTGTGGAGCGGCGGCGGAACTGCACCAGGAACTCGTCCAGATGCGTGTCCACGCCCACGCCCGCACGGGCGGCGGTGCCTTCCTCGCCACGTGCCGACACTTCGCTGGCGTAATCGAGCGAGCGCAGGAAGCCGGCCACATCGCGCAGCGGGCTGGCCTTGGCGCGCCGCTCGGACAGCGGCTTGGCCGGCTCGCCTTCGAAGTCGATCAGCACCACATCGTCGAAGGCCACCAGGATCTGGCCCAGGTGGAAGTCGCCGTGCACGCGGGTCAGCAAGGAGTCGGCCAGCACGCTCGGTGCCTGGGCGAGCAAGGCATCCAGCTGCGGGCGCTCGGCCAGCACTGCCTGCAGCGCTTCGCGTTCGATCGCATCGTCGCTGCCGGCCAGGCGTGCATTGACGGTGTCCCACATCTCTTCGACCTGGCGTGCGACGCCAGCCACCACATCGTTGGCGGTGGGCAGGTCGATGCGCTGCGGGGCGAAGTCGGCGTCGTCGGTGTCGCGCGACAAGGCCTCGTGCAACTCGGCCAGGCGCTTGCCGACCACCGCGGCGAAGGCGTCGTAGCCGGCGATGGC
Source organism: Xanthomonas sp. NCPPB 3218 (assembly GCF_056725185.1). Taxonomy (NCBI): domain Bacteria; kingdom Pseudomonadati; phylum Pseudomonadota; class Gammaproteobacteria; order Lysobacterales; family Lysobacteraceae; genus Xanthomonas; species Xanthomonas sp. NCPPB 3218. The sequence goes on along the minus strand of NZ_CM161516.1, from coordinate 187,700 downwards.
CTCGGCACGCGATTCGTCGGTCTGCGCGGTGGCGTACTCGTCGAAGCTGCGTGCCAGATGGTCCAGCGTCCAGCGCCAGGCATCGCCCTGGTTGCGGATGAAGCCCTGCAACAGCGCGATCGTGGTGATGGTGCCCTGCGCATCGATACGGCTGACGCTGCCCAGCAAGGGCGCGGCGTTGGCGTAGCCCATCTCGGTCAGGCGACGGCCGATCTCGATCTCCGGATTGGCGCCGTTGGCCACGTGCCGCAGCAGCTTGAACACCGCCTTGTCGGCCACCACCAGCGAACTGTTGCTCTGCTCGGCCGACAGCCAGCGGATCTCCGGATCCTGCGGTATTTCCAGCGTGGCCAGCGCCGGTGTCGCCTCGAAGCGCACCTGTCCCTGCTGCGAGGCATCGTCGCCATCGCAGAACTCCAGCGCGGCGTTGTCGCGCAAGGCGTCGATCACCCCGCGCACCATCGGCTTGAGCGCGAAGGCATCGGTGAGGTAACCCACCTCGCGGCCCTGGCGCACCCGTGCCAGCGCAAGCTGCTCGGCCAGGGTGCTGGGCTGGTCGCGCTCCCACACGATGCCGACCGGCAGCATGTAGCTCTCGTGGTGGCCGTCTTCCAGCTCCACTTCCAGCTCCAGCAGGCTCATCGGCTCGGCGCCCGGCAGCGGCGTACGGCGCGAGATGCGCACGTGCTTGAGTGCCTGGTCCTTGGCCGAGAACCAGCGCCGTGCCGACAACCAGGCCGGCAGGATCTCCGCTTCCAGCGTGGGCAGATGCGGCAGCAGCGCATTGCTCTCGTCGGTGTCGCTGCGCAACACCAGCGTGCGGTAGTCCGGCAACGGCACCGGGCTGGGCACATGCCAGTCCGGCAAGGTGCCCTCGCTGACCAGCTGGAATGCGTAGAAGCCGAACGGCGGCACGGTGAGCAGATAGGTCAACCGCCCGACCGGCGGGAAGCTGCCGCCGCCGATGATGTCCACCGGTACGCGGCCCTCGAACTCGGACAGGTCCAGCTCCACCGCCTGCAGCGTATGCGACAGGTTGGCCACGCACAGCACCGTCTCGTCCTGGTAGCACCGCAGGTAGGCCAGCATGCGGCGGTTGCCCGGATACAGAAAGCGCAGGCTGCCGCGGCCGAAGGCTTGGTAGCGCTTGCGCACGCTGAGCACGCGGCGGGTCCAGGTCAGCAGCGAATGCTGGTCGCGGATCTGCGCTTCCACATTCACTGCCTGGAAGCCGTACAGCGGGTCCATCACCGGCGGCAGCACCAGCTGCGCCGGGTCGGCGCGCGAGAAGCCGCCATTGCGGTCGATCGACCACTGCATCGGCGTGCGCACGCCATCGCGGTCGCCCAGATGGATGTTGTCGCCCATGCCGATCTCGTCGCCGTAGTACAGCACCGGCGTGCCGGGCATGGTCAGCAACAGGGAGGTCATCAGCTCGATGCGGCGGCGGTCGCGCTCCAGCAGCGGCGCCAATCGGCGCCGGATGCCCAGATTGATGCGCGCGCGGCGGTCGGCGGCATAGGTCTGCCACAGGTAATCGCGCTCCGAATCGGTGACCATTTCCAGCGTCAACTCATCGTGGTTACGCAGGAAGATCGCCCACTGGCAGCTCTCCGGAATCTCCGGGGTCTGGCGCATGATGTCGGTGATCGGGAAGCGGTCTTCGCGTGCGATCGCCATGTACATGCGCGGCATCAGCGGGAAGTGGAACGCCATATGGCATTCGTCGGCGTTCTGGCCGAAATACTGCTGTGTGTCTTCCGGCCACATGTTGGCTTCGGCCAGCAGCATGCGGTCCGGGTACTCGGCATCCAGCGTGGCGCGGATCTTGCGCAGGATCGCGTGGGTTTCCGGCAGGTTCTCGTTGGAGGTGCCGGAGCGCTCGATCAGGTACGGCACCGCATCCAGACGCAGGCCGTCCACACCGCGGTCCAGCCAGAAGCGCATCACTTCCAGCACCGCTTCCAGCACCGCAGGGTTGTCGAAGTTCAGGTCCGGCTGGTGCGAATAGAACCGGTGCCAGAAGTACTGCCCGGCCACGGGATCCCAGGTCCAGTTGGATTTTTCGGTATCGCAGAAAATGATCCGCGTGCCTTCGTATTCCTGGTCGGTGTCCGACCACACATAGAAGTCGCGCTCCGGCGAGCCGGCCGGCGCAGTGCGTGCGCGCTGGAACCACGGGTGCTGATCGGAAGTGTGGTTGATCACCAGCTCGGTGACGATGCGGATGCCGCGTGCATGCGCCTGCGCCACCAGCTGCTCGAAGTCTTCGATGCTGCCGTAGTCCGGATGCACCGCCATGTATTCGGCGATGTCGTAGCCGTCGTCGCGGCGCGGGCTGGGGTAGAACGGCAGCAGCCAGATGGTGTCCACGCCGAGTTCGGCGATGTAGTCCAGCTTGGAAATCAGCCCCGGGAAATCGCCGATGCCATCGTCGTTGGAGTCGAAGAACGACTTGACGTGCACCTGATAGATGATCGCGTCCTTGTACCAAAGCTGATCTGCAACCACCGCGGACTGTTCCGCGTCGGCTTGTAACGATGGGACTGCATTCATGCGACCTCTCCTGCGCGGATGCGCCATAACGCGAACGGCCGCGTCGCCTCTAAACGGATGTGTTGCTGTTTTCCCTGCCATGTGAAGCGATGGCCGTCCCACAGGTCGTCCACCGCCACGCTGGCGTGATCGGGCAGGCCCAACTCCCACAGCGGGACTTCGATTGCGGCATCCTGCGCAGCGTTGGGGTCCAGGTTGATCGCCACCAACACCATGCTGCGGCTGCGCGACAGGTAGCCGGCATCCAGGAACTTGCCGAAGTACAGCACCTGGTCGTTGTGCGCCTGGTAGAAGCGCGTGCCCAGGTGCGACTGCAGCTCCGGGTGCATGCGGCGCAGCTGATTGAAGCGGGTGATCTCATCGACGATGTCGCCGGGCGCACGCTCGGGCCAGGCGCGCAGCTGGAACTTCTCCGAGTCCAGATACTCCTCCTTGCCCGGCGCCAACGGCGTGGCCTCGCACAGTTCGAAGCCCTGGTACATGCCCCATAGCCCCGACAGCGTGGTCGCCAGCGCGGCGCGGATCAGATGCCCGTTGCGCCCACTGGTCTGCAGGAACAGCGGATTGATGTCCGGCGTGTTGACGAAGAAATGCGGACGGAAGCACTCGCGCGGCACACCCTGGTTCAACTCGTCCACATACTCCTGCAGCTCGTGCTTGTGGTTGCGCCAGGTGAAGTAGGTATAGGACTGCGAGAAACCGCACTTGGCCAGGCGGTACATCATCTTCGGCCGGGTAAAGGCCTCCGACAGGAACACCACATCCGGCCGGCGCCCGCGGATATCGGCAATCAACCACTCCCAGAACGGGAACGGCTTGGTATGCGGGTTATCGACGCGGAACAGCGTCACGCCCTCGTTGACCCAGAACAGCACCGCATCGCGCAGCGTGTTCCACAGGTCCGGCACCGCGCCGCTGGCATAGAAGTCGACGTTGACGATGTCCTGGTATTTCTTCGGCGGGTTCTCCGCATACGGAATCGAGCCATCCGCGCGCCAGGTGAACCAGTCCTTGTGGTCCTTCAACCACGGGTGATCCGGCGCGCACTGGATGGCGAAGTCCAGCGCCACTTCCAGCCCATGCGCACGTGCGGCCTGGATCAAGCGGCGGAAGCCTTCGAGCCCGCCGAGCTCGGCATGCACCTCGGTGTGGCCGCCATCGGCCGCGCCGATCGCATACGGGCTGCCCGGCTCGCCGTCGACCGCGGTGACCGAGTTGTTGCGGCCCTTGCGATTCTTCGCGCCGATCGGGTGGATCGGCGGCATGTACAGCACATCGAAGTTCATCGCGCGGATATGCGCCAGGCGCTCGATCACATCGTCGAAGGTGCCGTGTTGCTGCGGATCGCCGCTTTGCGAGCGCGGGAACAATTCGTACCAGCTGGCGAAATGCGCCGCGCGCCGCTCGGACTCCACCCGGAAGGTCACCGGCGTCTCGGAGCGGAACGGCTTGTCGTCGGCCGCTGCCATCGCCTGCGCGGTGTCCGGCTCCAGCACGATCGCCAGCTGCTGCAGCGGCTCGCTCTGCGCGCCGATGCGGGTGAGGACGGCCTGCAGGCGCTCGGCCAAGGCACCGCTGCTGCGTGCGTGCGCGGCCTGCACCACGGCCACCGCTTCCTGCACGTCCACCGGCAGCACCGTGTTGGCGGCGCGCTTCTTTTCCAGATCCGCATGCAAGGTGGCGAACACATCGCGCCAGCCTTCCACCCGGAACTCATAGGTGCCGATGCGCTCCAGCGGGAACTCCGCACGCCAGCGATCGTTGCCCAGTGCACGCATCGGCGCGCTGGCCCAGGTCTTGGCATCGGCCGGGCGCCACAGCACCGCCACCGCGATGCGGTCGTGCCCATCGCAGAACGCATCGGCTTCCACGCAGATGCGGTCGCCCACGGTGCGCCTGACCGGGAAGCGGCCGTTATCGACCGACGGGGTCACCGACTCGATGCACACGCGCGGCCAGGCGGCCGCGGTCTGCGGGCGCGGGCGCATGCGCGGCACCGCCAGCACGTGCCGGGCCGGCACGCTGCGATAGACCCGCACCTCGCCTGGCTCCAATGCTTCCAGCGTCGCGCCGGACAGCGTGCTGCCGTCCTCGCCCACCAGCGCTTCTGCATCGCCGAGCAGGCGCAGCAGATCCGGCGCCGGGACCGGCACCACATGATCGGCATCGCCGTTGATCAACAGCAGCGACGGCAAGCCGCCCAGCGGCTCGATCGCCACCGCCGTCAGGCCGGTGCCCTCGCGCAGCAGCGGACGCAACCGCAAGCCGGCATTGCTCGGCGGCACGCCGTCGCGGGCCCTGATCGACAACGGCAATGTCTCCAGCTGCGTCTCGTCCAGCAGCCATGCTCCGCCCAGTGCCTGGGCCAGTTGCCAGTGCTGCCCGGCAGTGGCGGCACGTTTGCCATCGGGCGCGCCCACCACTGCGACAACCTGCGACGCCAACGCGCGCAGCGCCGTGTCCTCGTCGAAGAACCAGCTGCCGCGGCCGTCCCACCATGCGAGCGAGGAGAACGCCACATCGAACCCGGCACCGGCCAGTTGCTGCAAGGCCTCGATGCCCAGGCCCGGCGTCCACGCCGCAAACACCACCTCCGGTGCCTGCGCATGCACGCGAGCGATCAACTCGCGCCAGCGCTGCGCCGGCACCTGCTGCGGCTGCAGCAGGCGGAATCCGGCCGCGCCCTGCGAGGCCCAGTCCAGCAAGCGCGCGCTCCACCACTCCACCAGCGCCGCACCTTCCTGCGCATAGGTAAAGCGTGCCTCGGCCACTTCGGGCGTGGCGCGCGGCTGGCGCGGGTCCGGCACCGCCGTGCTGCGTGCCCGGAACCATTGCGGGTTGTCGCGCACCACGGCGCTGGCACCGCCCACTTCATCCAGGCGCACATCGAGCAGCAGCTTCACGCCGGCCCGGTGCGCGGCCTGCACCACCTCGCGCAGACGCTGCGCATCTTCCTCGCCGGTGGTGGCGACCTCGCTCAGCCGGCCTTCGGCGTCGCGTGCAAACGGCGGCGCGAGCACGACATGGTCAAAGCCCGCCTCACGCGCCGACTTGCAGCGCTGCTCCAGCCCGGCCTGCTCGCCGGTGGCCTCATTGAGAACACAGATCCGCATGGCGCCCCCTCAGCAGACCACGGCGCGCGCACGCACCGTGACGAAGGAAACGACGCGGGCCGACCCACCCCGCAGATCCGCCGGCGCTCGGTCACGACGCACCAGTCCAACTCCCGTCCGGATCGACCCCTGCCCACTCAAGGCCTGGTCGACCCTTCCTACCGTGACTGCACTCATGCGCAACTCCGCAACGATTCTTGACCCATGCAGTCAAGCACCCCCACTGCGAATTTCATGTGTCGGTGGAATTGACGAAAATCAAACAAGCCCGGCTGTGGTGAGGGCTCAGGCAGCGCTGGCCAACTCCCAAGGGTTGTAGGCTATGGCCTCAACCTGCAGGGAGAGCAAGGATGCGCAGCTACATCATGGCGGCACTGTTGGCCATCGCCACAGTTGCAACGGCAAAGGATCAGAGGCTGAGCCCGAGCCGTGCCGGAGAGATCGTAGGGCTTTGGCAAGACGTCAGCGTCAACGACGACATCGTCAAGGAGGACTACGCCGGCTTCGTCCAGGTCGTCGACCTCGACAAGGATGGAGTCGATAAGATCGTCTATCTGAGTTCTTCGTACTGCTGGGGTGTCAGAACCTTCGGTCGGTGCCGCTGAGCAGAAGGTTGGTTGCCATCGCGTTTACGGCAACGCGACGTGGGCTCGACCACATCGCCAAAGAACGTTTGATCGACGTCCGCGCAGGTCCTTGAAGCTCAAAATGGCGACGTCGCGCTCATTCGCCGCTTGCAGACCAGGCGTGGCAGACCGGCGATCTGCCACGCGCACGCTCACATCGCCGTCTTGATGGCTTCCGCCTTCGCCAGGTGCTGCTCGACGTGCGTCTTGGTCTCGGTCAGATGCTGCTTGACCGGCTCGGTCGACGCCACCGTCATCATCTGCGTCTCGATCAGCTGCAGCGCGTCCTTGTGCCCGGCGATCATTGCATCGATGTAGGCCGCCGCGTAGTCCTTGCCGGACTTCTGCCCCAGCGTGGACAGGTCCTGCTCGCCCTTGCTCTCCAGCTTCTTGACGTCCGGGGTTTCGGCCAGCGTCCCCAGCGCCTTGGTCTTTTCCAGGTTCTCGGTGTGCTCTTTCTCCATCATCTTGGCGTAGTCCAGCACCGCGCCGGTGACCTTCTTGTCCTGCGCCTGCTTCGCTGCGGCGATCTCGTGGTTGTCCACCGCCCCGAGCAAGCCAAGGGCGATGTCGTCTCCGGAACTCGCGCGTGCCGCGCCTTCAGGCGCCGGGCTGGCTTCGCCGACAGGCGGCGTGGTCGGGGTCGCCGCGCCACCGGTCGGCGTCGGCTCGGTGGACGCGGCAGGCGCTGCGGCCTCCTTGTCGGCATTCGGCTTGCAGCCAGCGAGCGCCAGCGCCGCGACGATGGACAGGACCAACAGTGACTGTTTCATGCTCCACTCCCTCTCGATTGGAGACAGCAGCATCTGCCTGCCCAGGTGAAGAAGGCTCATACACGTCCACTGCGTGATTCAGACATACGCATCGCCCGCGGGCGAATGCACAACGCCGCACCACGCGCGTCACCGCGCCGCAATCGACGGCCCGCGCTTGCGCGCGGGCGTGGACCTGGCCGTGGTCAGCGCGGCTGTGGCATGCGTGGCGTGTGGTGGCACGTTCCTGCTGAAAGACGGCTTGGTTTGCCGCACACTATCGCGCCACATTTCGAGTGATTGCCATGCACAATGCCTGGATGCTTGCCCTGTTGGGCGTTTCGCCACTGGTCCACGCCGCGCCGGCCGACGACGATGCCACCTGCCGCAATGGGTTGTTCACCAGCGCGCCGGTGGCGTTCTCACTCGGCAAGGTCATCCCGCCGCGCCTGTACCTGCTCAAGGACACTGATGGTTGCCCGGACACGGGCGGGGCCGCATGCCAAGGGCGCGCCTACGTGGTCAAGAACGATATCGTCCTGACGGCGCAGCGCCGCAATGCCTACGTCTGCGTGCTCTATCCCAACAAGGGAGGCGGCAATGCTGGTTGGGTCGCACAGTCGAGCCTGCAGATGCAGCCAAGCGCGGCCACGCCCACAGCGCAGGCGTGGAACGGCCACTGGCACGACGGCGACAACACGCTGCAACTGACCACCAACCCAGACGGCAGCATCACCGTCAACGGCGATGCGTACTGGCCCAGCGCCTTTCCCGACCCGGAACAGACGCCAGGCGGTCCGCACACGGGCTCGGTCACCGCGCGCGGCTATCCAGAGGGCAACCGCGTCGAGGTCAACGAAGACACGTGCAAGGTGCGCCTGCAATTGCTGGGCGACATGCTGCTGGCCGACGACAACCTGGAATGCGGCGGAATGAACGTCTCCTTCGGCGGGGTGTACCGAAAGAAGTAATCGCAAGCCTAGCCACCTTGGTGCGCCGCACGCCTGCAGTGGCAGGCGCATCGAGGCAGGCACGCTATCGACCACCACGCGACATAAAAGTCGATGCGAGGCAGCGCGTTGCGGTTTACGGTGGCCAGCAACGACCACAACGAATTTGGCTCGCTCGACACCGCAGCGGTACGGTGGATGCTGATAGCAGCAGGACGCGCCAGAAGACCCTGTCAGGGGTGACGCACCGCGTAGACCGGCGTCATCTATCATTGCCGATTGCTGTTTTGAAGGAATTGCGTTGAGACGTTCCGCCACGCGTTTGATGCGCGCACCGCTGCTTGCTGCCATGGCGTTGCTTGCCGCTTGCAGCACAACCAACACCACCAACAAATCGTTGCTGCCGTCAGCGGACAATCCCGTCAACACCAGTTACTGCATCGGGCGTCTTGCCGTGACGACCGATGTGCCCCTGCACTTTCTGGGGAGTTCCGCGCAGTTTTATTGGGGCGACATCGATACCTACCGCGAAGACGCGGCCAGCTATGCGCAGCGCCTGCTGACCGCACAAGCATCGGCCAGCGATGGCAAGGTGCGCCAACTGATCAAGCCGGTGGAAACGCTGGCACAGGATGATGGCAGGGTCATCGTCGCACACGCGGAAGACACGTTGCCGCTCGACCCGAATGTCGTACAGGTCACCGGCTTCGCCCATCGCGACGGCACCACCTTTCGTTTCCAGAAGACGGCCATCAGCCGCCTGCAGGACATCACCGAACGGCGCACCAAGGAAATCCTGGCTTCGATCACCAACAGCGCATCGCCCTTCCCGCCAGCGGCACAGTCCCAGCAGGGGTTTTGCGTCATGCACGGCACCGTCAATCTGGCACCCGGACACGACTGGCACGAAGCCTCCAGGGTCGAAGGGGAATTCACCCTGCAGGAAACGCGCTACCGTTTCAGTCTGCGTTCGCGCTACCTGCGCTCGCTGTCGTTGAACGAACAGGAAGTGACAAACCAGCGCGACCTGCTACTGGCACTGGCGGGCGCCGTACCGGGCTCCGGCCTGGCGCCGATCAGTGAACTGTCGGATGCCGCCGGCAACCCATCGCAAGGCAGTGTCCGCCTGCTCGAGATGACGACAGCCGACGGCAAGCAACAGGTCTACGAGTGGCACATGCCGGCCGTCAGCACGGCACCCAATACGCCGGCGACGTTTCTCTACATCTGGCCAGCGTCCGGGCAAGCGTCAGCCCGGGACCAGGCCAATTTCATGCGCTGGGTCGTGGCCCATCCGCAGCAGACGACACCGCTGTTGCAGATACAGCAGATGGCCAGCAGCGTTATACGGCAGCAGGCGACGCCAGCAGTAGAAGAGAGCAGGCTGGTGTACCGGATGCAGCTGCATTACCACGGCGACCAGGCTGCCGGCGGGCGCCATTACGTGATCTACAAGGATGGCCAGAAAGTTGACGATGGACGCAGCGATGCCAACGGATTCACCAAGGCACACAATGCCGACTACGACCAGGTGTGGACAACCAAGGTGCTCAACAAATGAGTCACTGCTTCAGTGCGGCGCACCCTGATCTATAACCAAGCACGCTGGAGAAGACCGGTAACCATCCGGTCAACCTATCCTCCTGACCGGCGCTGAAGATAGGCATCCAGGCAAGACGTCTCGCTTTCGAAAGTGTAGGCGTTCGAGCAGCATTTCCGGGCTTTCAAGCGCACTGGTTACCCGCCTTTCGGAATCCGCTACGCTCAAACCCCAACACGTGGACACGAGACAGGCAATGAAGCTGACAGCTGCGCAAATCCTTTCGACGCCTGGCCAAATCGAAGAGAACATCGGTAAGCACCTCGATGTCATTCGCCTGGCGGCGAGCAGGGGTGCGGATGTGCTGGTCTTTCCGGAGCTTTCCCTCACCGGTTACGAACCAGGATTGGCGCAGGCGCTGGCGGTGCAGCCCGCTGATCAGCGCTTTGATCAATTTCAGCTGGCAAGTGACCGGTACGGCATGCTCATCGCCGTTGGAGTACCCACGAAGGGGGCAAAAGGTATCGAAATCAGCATGCTCTGCTTCCAACCGGGGCTGGAGCGCACAAGCTACTCCAAACAGCAGCTGCATCTCGACGAGTTACCGTTCTTCACCGCCGGTACCGAGCAGCTTGTGCTCAGACACGGAGATCAGCTGTTGGCGCCTGCCATTTGCTATGAGTCACTGCAGGCAAGCCATGCAGAACAAGCTGCAGCGTCAGGTGCTGGCGTGTACCTGGCAAGCGTGGCCAAGTCGGAGAAAGGCGTGACATCGGCCTACAGTCATTATCCGACGATTGCAAAAATGCATTCCATGACTGTCTTGATGGCGAACTGTGTAGGCCCCGCCGACACCTTCATAGGAGCGGGTCGGTCTGCCATCTGGAGCAATGACGGTGACCTCGTTGGCAGTGCTGACGCCTTCCAGGAGGCATTAGTGGCGTACGACACGAGGGATGGAAAAGCGAGCGTCTTCAGCCTAGCTTGAGATCAGGCCAAGGCCAGTAACAGGCAGCCCTGACTGTGCGGTGGCACTCGGCAATCCCAATTGCCCGCTGCGTCGGCAGCTGCGCGAGGACATCCGCGGTGGCAGGTTTGGCCTGACTGCATTATCAGGACGCAACGACCTGAGGATATAAGCCCTTTGCGCTGTTGAGCTCAACGGCCAACTTCCCTACCTTGGACAGTAGTTTGCCGATATCCTGCTCAGGATCAGCGTAGAAATAATCGATGCAAAAGCGAAGTGACGTGCCAAACTGATCGCCGATGGGTGGAAGCGCAACGCTCCTGATCTGCATCGGCTCGCCCGCTCGTGCCGAATCGCGTACCCACCAGGAAATGAACTCGAGTGCCTTGAGGCCTTTCGGATCGCGCGCGATACCAAAGTTGACGGAGATGACAAGCTCGTTGTCCAAGCCTCCCTTTGTGCGCTTCAACGCGCCGAGCGGCAGGTCGGCATACGGAAGAAGACCGAAGTCGCTTTCCGTGACATCAGAAAGATCCACCTTACCCACCGCTGCATCGGTAATGCCGGGAATTGACGCAATGGCGTCTTGCAGTTCTTGTACTTCGGGCGGCATTGCAGCTCCAGACGAATTGCGTCGGACGATCGTCGTCGAGGCGCTGCTTGCCGTCAATTGCTCATGGTCTTGGAATTCGCCATCCACGGTGCGAAGCAACATCAGGAGATAAGATCAAATGCATACCTGTTGTCTTCCGGCATCGCCAGGGCTGTTGGCGCCGGACTCGCACGATCATCTTGAGAGATGAAGGAGCCAGGCATCACCTATCTCGTCGAAGCACAGTGGTATCGAAAGGCCTTGCGCGATGCGCATGGCAAACAGGGGCGTGGCGGCATTCCCGCTGACTTAAACGCAAATTTCTGAGTCAGCGGGCAATTTACGTCAAGGCGTATAGCCCCACTGCGCGATGATGGCTTCCAAGGTGGCTTGATTCACTGGGACCACGCCTGGGCATGTCATCAGATATGTCCGGCGTGCCGCCGCCGTGGCTGACGGGTTGAAGGCCGGGCTCCATATCTGAATGGAATGGAAGACGGCGATCGGCGCTGCACAAGCAGGACCTCCTGGCTTGCTTGGGGCGGTCATGCTGGCCATGCAAAGAAAGACCGAGCAAGGATCTCCCGCCTGGGCGCGCGCTGGGGCGCTCAAGCCAAGGCTTAAAGCTGCAGCCAATGCAAAAGTGGTGGCAATGCTACGTAGCTTCATGATGAATACGTCCCTGGTAGTGATTGAAATGACGTGCTTGTCTCTGGGCGACCTGCGTTAAGCGTGGCTCAGCGAGAAAGCCCCTGACACCGCTTGCAATGGTGTCGGCTGGGTCACCTGATGTTCCGTCTTCGCCAGAATGGCGGTGGTCAGGGTAGCATGTCGACCGCGCGCGGTGTGAGGGTTTGGCACGGCCGGCTGGCCGCCAAACGAAGGTACGCTGGGCGCTAGTCCAGTCCAGTCCAGTGGGGCGGAGGATAAATGCTTGCTCATCGCACATTCTTTGAATGCGCTGCCGCCACAGCGGCCATTCCCATCAATGACACACCGTAGCGTTGCGGGTGCTCTGCCGTGGCGACGGTCTGTCACCGTCATGGCGACTGTTTCAGACTTGAGTGCTGGAACTGCCATGGATTGCATGCGTGACCTTGCACGTCACCACGACGTCTACGAGCACCTTTCAACACGGACTCAGCGCCACTGCGAAACAAGGTCAGCTTAGCCTTATAAATGAAGCTGACACCGTTCTTGGTCGCCCGGCATCGATGAAGTGTCAGCCAGCATCTGCGAACTCCCCACGAGCTGCCACGAGCCGCGACCAGACCTCTGGCGTGCCGCTCTCCCAGGCGCCATGGAGCATCTTGCGAAAGACGGGATCGGTGCCTGCCTGCGCCTCGATGCGCTCAATGAATACTGCACCGGAGCCATCGAGCAAGTCTTCGACCAGCCCGGCGGCGACCATACCAAGCACACGCTCTGTTGGCCGGCGCCGAACTACCTCAAGAATGCCGGCCCAACATTGCTCTGCATTTTCACCGACCAGCTCCACCATGAACTCATAGGCAGCCAGATAGTCCGGGTGCGAATCATCCAGTGAAGCCTCGGCCTCATGAACGCGGATGTATGCATGCGCCCACTCTTCAATGCTGGACCATGCATGCATTCTGACCACACCATGATTCGAAGTGCGCCGTGCACCGAAATGGTGCCGACTTGAATGAATTGCCGTACGCCGCCGGATTGCGGGACACAGACTAGCCGCTAGGCAGCATGCTCAGGCTCCCAACGACGGTAGGCAATATGGGCCAACGCCGAAAGCTTGTGTGGATATGCCACGGAAACATGCTGATCATCTAAATTCCACGGCGCCGGGAAGTCAGCAATCACTTCCGTTGCAGCGCATGAGCCGCTGTCGAGCGCAGCCTTGGAAGGCTCTCCATCGTACTCAAATCGCAAACGAACAACGCCTGTCCCGGGATCAGCCTCAATCGACGCTTGTCTAAGCTGTGGATGGGTCTCACCAAGCAAAGCACGCTGGAGAGACAACAGAAGAGCAGCGCCGCAAGGCGGCGTCGACACGGATGAATTATTGAGCCTCACAACGCAGGTCCGCGAGACTCCACGGCTGCTAGTAATTGCTGCATTCGGTGCGTGGCCTGATCCAAAGGGCCGCCGCCGTAGCCCAGCTTCCGTGCTTGGCACAATAGCGAGTGCCCCTCATCGGAAGCGCCACGGGCGGCAGCTGCGGTAGCCAAGTTGGCATACGGAACCGGGTACAGATGATCTAGCGCCAATGCATGTTTCCAGGCAGCTTGTGCCTGCTCAAGCTCACCCCGCGCCGCATGAGCGACTCCGAGGTTGTTGGTCACCATGGCGGCGAGGCTTGGAGTATAGGTAGACCAGCCTAGCCAGAGCGCGAGACGCCGCCATGGCTGTGCTTGGAGCTGAGTGAGCTGGTGATTGAACTGGACCGCCGCCTCCTCAGGCTTGCCTTCAGCAAGTGCGCGCTGCCCTCGAAACAGGGGCCGCAGCAGCAAGCCCTGAAGTCTGCCAGGCATGAGGAGGAGGAGGCCGACCGCAAGTAATGCAGCGCTGGAGCCGCCTGCAGCGCGGACCACGGTATACGTCAGCGCGCTTAGTGCGCCAAGTACGAGCAAATAACCAATTCTGTATCTAGCGATGCGAGACATGCTGGTGAGCCTAACGCCTAAGTTGAGCCGCGCCGTGGAGCGGCTTCGGCTTGAATGATTGGACTAAGCCTCAAGAACCATGGCCGCATTCTTTCACTACGATTGGCTCAAGGTACTCGGGCAATGTTCCTGCAGCATTCATCTGAGTTAGCTCGTCTAGTCTCGGGATCCGGGCCGCCGGATTCGCCACAAGAAATGCTCTATAAGCCTTGAGCATGCTGCGCATCCCAGCGAGTTGTCCGGGCACAACCTTCCCCTTGTCGCTTGGGTTGCCAATTTGATGCGCGGCGCTTCCAAAAATGAACTGTACCAATAGCTCTGCGGAGTTGGGAACATCGGTCGCTAGAATTGGTGTAAGTACGCCTGGGCAAACGTAATCGACTACATCCTTGCTCTTCTTTTCCCAATCTATGAGGAGCGAGCGAATGGCCGGCGCGCTTTCGTCAAGCGGCTTTTCCTCAAGGAATCGTGTCAGGTCTACGACTTGATCTGTCTTAACCCTGAGCTTGCCGCCATGCGCTAGCGGAGCCGCAAGCAAGGTGCTCGCTAGAGCAATGGCCAGGAGTACTGCAAGTCTCATCGGAGTGCCCCGCTTAGGCCTAACGTTTGATCAAGCCTTCCCGTGAAGCGGGTACAGCTTGAGTGGATTGATAGGCTCCACTCTACAACGCCTCTGAATGCAGAGGGCGAAGATGTGGAATGGGAAACAGGGCTAGATTGATTTTTAAGTGAATCTCACCCTTCTGCGCTAAATCTGTGAAATCCCCAGCCTCAGCATCGTAGGACCGCGCACCAAGCAGGTTGCACAGCCTCTACAACATCGCAGCCTCTCTTTGACCCCCAGGCGCCTGATACGGATATGGTCCGCGGCTCCTCGCTATCCTCAGGTTCCTCGACTCGGAAATTTAGTGCAAAACTGGCATCCTCAGCGGACACGCAACTCCCGATTGCAGCCAGGACATCTGCCCTTGGACCAAGTGGCTCTGGAGCCCAGTCCTCAGGTAACTCACCCAGATCATCAGTTGCGCGCAAGATAACTCCGGTGTTTGCCCTGCAACTTCATGGGCAAAGCCCTTGATGGCTGCGCCAGCCTGATACCCTTGCATAGATCAGCGAGAAGCCTCGTAGATTGCTGTACTTACGATCATCCCGGCGATGCCGGCGGCCGCCATGAAAAATCCCCTCCGGTCCCAAGTCGAACGAAACGGCCGCTTCTCGGGCGCGACAAGAAACGCGCCCCAGCGTATCAATCCACCGGCGCCGAGCAAGAAACCGGCGATCAGCAAGCAAAGAATGTAGACGAATTTCATGGCGAGCAGGCCAAGTGGAGTAAGGGATCAGGTTTATGAGCCTGACCCCATTCTTACATGAGCAACGAGCGGGCGTAGCAGGCGGTCGAGATGGTCTAGCGTGAGATGCGAAACGACAGCTGGCTACCCCATCTGTGTGCTCCTCTGCGCGGCGAGCGGTGAGCGAACACTGCGCGGCGATCGGCGCGTTGGGCTCGGCTGCAGGTTTTTCGGGATATCGACTGCTGGGAAGAGCAGAGCGCTGATATGGATGTGAGAATGCCGCCGTACCGATGCGTCCCGCGGAAGATACCCTTGAGCCCTTATCTCGAGAAGTAAACCTGACCCCGTTTCTACAGCTCCGCTCAGCAGACGTTGGCGGCTGCCGCCTTGTGCCGTCACCCCAACCTCGGTCGTCTGGCCTTGCGCGTTGCGGACATAATCGACCGTAGTGCCGTCCGGGTAGACCATTGAGCGCAAGCGGCCACCTACCTACATCACGCCGTAGCACCGCTGTCTTGTAACATCCAAATAACTCTTAACATCTGATTATTTAATTAAGTTGATTAAATTATTCTAATTGATTGAAATTGCCACCAAATCACCGCGCTCATCAAATCCAAACTTGGCAACCGAAGTCCTTTGCATGCAATTTTCTCCAAATTTCGTTGTTATCGACATGACATCATCCTCAGGCGAGAAAATAACATCAATCGACTTAGACACCAGCCATTCCATTTCACAATTATTCGGCTGGCGCCCCGCTATATGTGAATATCCGAATATCTCAATACCAATAATTTCACCCTCCTCATTTAGATCCAAAATAACTGACTCATGCTTTTCCGAGCACGCCAGACCTCTAGTGAAATTAAAATTTTCTTTCAAATATGAGCCATTCATTTATTCACCGCCCCACGCTCCGGCCTGCCAGGAACATTATTGGCAATATAATCCACCAAGCTAATTGGAATATTGCGATCCACTCTTTCCGTTGAATAATGACGACTAAGCGGAATCCCGCTCGGAGTAGACCCGTAATTTATTCGCTATGGACATTGCTGAGATTGCCTTTGTTCGTGCTGCCGCAAGATATCCCTCAAAAAACTCGCATCTTGATTGTTGTACCTGTAACCGACGGGGCCGACCGTTTGATAGCGGAAAGTAGGCTCATAATTCTGTATTTGGCGAACTAAATATGGAACTTCGACACGCGCGAAGATCTCTTGAGTGGTCATGGGGCGAGCTGGGATAGCCCTTCTGCCCTGCAAGCCTTGCGAGTCGGAGACCAGAATTGGCGAGCTGGATGAGTACTCGTATGTAGCTATA
This sequence comes from Xanthomonas sp. NCPPB 3218, assembly GCF_056725185.1. NCBI lineage: Bacteria > Pseudomonadati > Pseudomonadota > Gammaproteobacteria > Lysobacterales > Lysobacteraceae > Xanthomonas > Xanthomonas sp. NCPPB 3218. The sequence continues at coordinate 171,347 of NZ_CM161516.1, read as the reverse complement.
CCACCACTAAGCCCAATCGGATCGCTTTGTCCGTACCGACCAGTGGCCGCATCGTAATCGCGGAAGTAGTTCTGATTGAACCCGCTCGCTGCATCAAACCGCTGGCCTGGGAAGCGCATATCGAACACCATCGCGGTGCCGTCTCCACCCGGATCCTGGTTGGGTGCCGTGTTGCCGAAGGCTTCGACCTTCAGGCTCCAGTTCCACACGGCAACGTCGCGGGCGGCATCCACGACCACACGCGGGCTGCCTAGGTGGTCGGGTTCGATATAGTGCAGTTGACCACCGTTGGCCAACAGACCCACCGGCAGGTCATCCAGCCAGATCGCTTGTTGCTTGGGTGCACCGTTAGTGTCGTAGTCGCCGAGCCAATGGCCGGCCTCGTCGTAGAACGTATAGGTGTTGGTGGTGCCCAGGTAGCGACGTACCTGCTCGCCTCGGCCGTTGTAGCGGTAGTTCATGACTGCGACACCTGCGCGCTTGACCTGGGTCATGCGGCCCGTAGTCTCGTATAGGTACTCGCTTGCATTAGAAACTGACACCGCTCTTGGTTTTCTTGAAATTAATACTTACAACTAAACCGATCATACCTCCAACCGTCCAGCCACCAAGAACTATGGCGATCATGAAATGCAAGACAAACCAACTTCCAACTCCGCTACGTTTCATCTCACCTATCAGAGAAGTGTATCCAGATGATGCGATTGAAACAATTAGTATTGCTACCAGCCCACATAAACCACCTATGAAAATCCCGATACCTACGGCCCCTAAGACTGTGCGAGACGTGCGGAAAACCAGGTAGGGAATAAATATCAGAAGAAATGAAAATATTAACTTGTAGTTAAGCGCCATCTCGTTGTTTTTGACTATAAAAGATACGCTATATGGCCACATCAAAGAGAAAAGTAAATACAGTGCGGAAAAAAAAATCCCCACAAAAGCTAGCTTTTGAGGTGATGACATCACTTCCCCCCATCTACACATGACTCAGACCTTTCTTTATTTCGAGCTTCGTTCAGCATATCTGCCAATCGCCCAGGAAAAATCGTATGGCTTACAATCCCACAATATCCTGACATTACGGAGGAGATCGAGGACGCACAAGAAAAACCTCTACTATCGCCGAGCTCTTCTGCTTCCATTTTAAATCTGTTCTCTTGCCTTGCCGTAGTATTAAGAACAATTACTTCAACGCTACTTCCTGTACTCTTTTGGTAATCAACGTAACTTCTAAGGCTAGCCCCTCCATCGACACCTTCAAAAACCCCGCCACTACCCCTGGTTTCTCCCATATAAGATCCGGCTGGGTCGTATAGAAATGGGGGGGCTCCATTTTCTGAATCTATTAACATGGCAGTGTGCGAACCGATCCCAAGATCACGGGTAACAATGACGTATGTTTTTTGACCAGACTTGTCAGAAGCGATCAGGGGTTTTCCTAAGGCGTATTGATAGGTGGAAATTCCGCCATTAAGCCCAATCGGATCACTCTGCCCGTACCGACCAGTGGCCGCATCGTAATCGCGGAAGTAGTTTTGATTGAACCCGCTCGCTACATCAAACCGCTGGCCTGGGAAGCGCATATCGAACACCATCGCGGTGCCGTCTCCATCCGGATCCTGGTTGGGTGCCGTGTTGCCGAACGCTTCGCCTTTCAGGCTCCAGCTCCATACGGCAACGTCGCGGGCGGCATCCACGACCACACGCGGGCTGCCTAAGTGGTCGGGTTCGATATAGTGCAGCTGACCACCGTTGGCCAACAGGCCCACAGGCAAGTCATCCAGCCAGATCGCTTGTTGCTTGGGTGCACCGTTGGTGTCGTAGTCGCCGAGCCAATGGCCGGCCTCGTCGTAGAGCGTATAGGTGTTGGTGGTGCCCAGGTAGCGACGTACCTGCTCGCCTCGGCCGTTGTAGCGGTAGTTCATGACCGCGACACCTGCGCGCTTGACCTGGGTCATGCGCCCGGTGGTGTCGTACAGGTACTCGCGTGCCTTGCCGCCGATGGTGAGGGTGTTGCCCATTTTGTCGTAGGTGCGTGCCACGCCTGCGACTGCGCTCAAGCGGTGGTTGGTCGTTGGATAGGTGTAGGCCTGCGTGGCGCCGCCGACTTTGGCGCTCATGCGGTTACCCGTGCCATCGTAGCTATAGCCGTCGATCACGGTACCTGTACTGCCGTCCTTTAGTGCGGTCAGCCGACCAAGCGCGTCGTAGGTCAGCTGAAGCTCTGGCGTCGGGTTACCGGCCGGGGTCAGGTCAGTGAGGTCGCCAACAGGGTCGAAGCCGAAGCCAATCTCCAGGCCGCCTGTGCGGCTGTCCTGAATGCTCTGTGGGCGGTAATCCTGATCGTACATGCGTGCCAACGTGCGACCGTTGCCGTAGGTCCAGCCGGCAGATGGGCCGAACGGATAGTTGGTCGCTCCGCTCAGCAGACGTTGGCGGCTGCCGCCTTGTGCCGTCACCCCAACCTCGGTCGTCTGGCCTTGCGCGTTGCGGACATAATCGACCGTGGTGCCATCAGGGTAGACCATCGACCGCAGACGGCCGCCAGACGTGTAGTCGTAGCGCAACACCAACACCTTGCCGTTGACCGTCTGCACCTTGCGTACCACCTCGCCGAAGCGGTTGTAGCAGTATTGGGTGGTACCGCTGCCATCCTGGAGCTTAGCCAGCCGCCCGACAGTGAAGGTCTCACCGCTGGCGCACACGCTCTGCGTGAGGTCATAGGTGTAGCTGATATTGAAGGCGGTGGTTGGGTAGCTGATGCTCAGGACACGGTTGAGCGCGTCGTAGCCATAGGTGGACGTGATGCCGCGTGCATCGGTCTGCGTGGCGCGGTTGCCGCCGCTGTCGTAGGTATAGCTAGTGACGCCGGTGTCCGGGCTGGTCAGCTTCAGGGTATCGCCGAAGCCGTTGTACGTGTAGCGCGTGTCCAGACGTTTGGGATCCTTGACCTGCAACGGGCGATCCTGCGTGTCGTAACCCACATTGGTTTCGGCCTTGATGCCATCGACGTCCTGCAAGGTGCGCGCAAGCCGACCGAGCGGATCGTGCTCTTGCAGGGTGCTACGGCCAAATGCGTCGGTGATCAAGCGCAGGTTGCCGTTTGCATCATAGGCGTAGTCGATGGGATTTGCGGCTGCGTCCGCCTGCGTTTTCAGTTGGCCCAATTGGTTGTAAATACGGCTCAAGCTACGCTTGAGCGTACCTTGCGCATCCTTGGTCTGCTCCTCCAGACGATTGCCGGCATCATCAAGCACGTAATGGAGGGTGTTGCCCAGCGTATCGGTGACATCGGTGAGGCGTTGGGCCTGGTCGTAGACAAACGTGGCGTAGCTGCCGTCGGGCTGGGTGATGCGCTTGACCAAGCCGGTGGGCCAATACTCCAACGTGGTGACGCGATTCTGCCCGGAAGTAGCGCCATGCACCGTGGTCGATGCCAACCAACCACGCGGGTGGTAGCTGTAATCGGTCAGCACCCCGTTTTCGTCAACGGCAGAAAGAACGCGGCCTGCCGCGTCATAACTTAGATTCCCGCGGATCTGGCCGCGGGCGTTGATGGTTTGCTTGAGGTCGCCCTTGCGATACGGGCACGGTCCGGTGCCGGTCTCGCACCCGGCAGCATCGATGGGGTAATAGTTGTAGGTCGTACGGTCGTCGATATCCGTGCGCGGGCCATCGATGGACTTCAGTAGGCCAAGCACGGGGCAGTCGCCACCAGCAGCGACATCGGCTGCCTCGCAGTAGTTCATACTGAGAACTCTGGTCTGACCACTTGCGACGTCGGTCGTGATGACTTGCTGCGGCTGCAGCCGCGCATTTCGGACATAGCCTATTTTCTTGTCACTTGATTGAACTGACATCAATCGATTGCTGTCGACAGTGGTGCGCGTACTTGTGATTCGCTGGCTGGGTAAACCAGCCGCCTCGGTGACCGTATGCACATTGACTGGCACGCCAGCATCCGCAAGTTCGGCATAGGCGTGTTGCGTGACAACCCCGGCACGATCGGTAGAAGCTCTCAAGCGCCGACGAAAATCGACACTTGCGTCCAAATAATCGCTGCTGAGCGTGCCTGCGCTGTCGGTGATGTCATCTATTTTTCTAGGACCTGCGGAACGCTGGCTCAGCGTATATGTCGTCTGTTTCCCCAACGCGTCGGTTACAACGGTGGCGCCATCGGTGTAATCAAGCGTCACGCCGTCTGCGCCATCGTGATGTTGGCTTGACACAACACGCCCCGTAGCGTTGTAGGTGAATGTGCTGTAGCGCATTCCATCCTCCGCGACCACGCCGGTCAGGAAGCGGTAAAAATCCTCGTCTTCATACAGATATGACCTGACCCGCCCGTCCGCATAGGTCACGCTCTCCAGCACCGCGCTGTCCGGGAAAGTGTCAGAGTAAGCGTAAGTAGCCAACGCAACCCCGTCCAGCGCAACTTGAATAAGCTGGGCATAACGGGAACCATCAGCGTAGTTAAAAACCAACTTGCGGCCGGTCGAGTGCGTGATCGACTCCAACCTCGATGACCGATCGTACGCATATCGAAGATAAGTACCGTCGTCCTTCGACACCAAGCTCAACGCGCCTGTAGCATTAAATTCCGAAACCGTATCCGACCTAAAAAGTCGCCATCCATTAGCTATTTTCTCAAGCCGATCTCCAGAACCATCAGAAGCAATAAAAGAATTTCCGACCGATTTGAAATTGCGTTGAAGCCCGTTTCCTTCAGCAAGTATTGCGTAAGAGCCACTTGCAGAAACGCTGACTTCATGTGAGTTGAACCAGCCCGCCCCAAGGTTGGATCGCCGTCCAACCTGCGAGGACCGAAACGTTCGAACGAGACGTATCCATCCAAGATCGAAATCCTGTTCAGGTTGTGATTTTTCCCCGGTCTTTACATCGCACGGGTTACCAACCGAACACGTATCCTCTAAAGAAGGCCCGGTCAAGTAAGCAAATATTTCCAGATTTACACAGGCTTGATAGTCATCGTTCCAGGTCGTATATAAAGGACAAAATAGCCTGCGCTGGCGAGTACCGAACCCGGTGTGCTTTACGGGCAAGCACGTTCCATCGTCATAAATTACGTTCGATACAACATCAAAACTTTTTGAATCAAAACGACCCTCGAATTCCGCCGAATATGGCGTCCATTCGGTTGCTGGCTTCAGCGAAACCTTGCCACATTCGTTAAATTCAGTGTAGAAGGACTCAATACGTGCAACCATCTCGACCTCAGTTGCGTAAGAGCTACCTAGTGCAGAGTAAGTCCATTCGGGATCGGAAGGTTGATCATTACCAAGCCAGTACGTGAGCGTAACTGTCTGGTCTTCGTTTGTTTTTGTTTCTTTCACATGCGTAGCTAAACCATACGCATACTGTGCATCGCTGGGACCAGCGATTTGCGCCATGGCCTCAATTGCACGATGTTGATTGTCGAAAACGCCAACGGTTGTGGTCGGAATTTCTGGGTGCTTGGCAACAACCGTCCATTCTTGCTTGACCTCCTGCGCGCAGACTCCGCAGACAGTGCTTAGCAACAATGCGCAAGCGTAACGACGCAGCCGCAGGGGCTTCAGAACTTCCATGTCCTATTCCTTCAAATTTTGGCAGCTGGCGATGCTGCAGACGACATCAAGATGCCGCAGCTAAAAATCGTCGTTATCATCTCCCGCAGAAATTGTCTTCGTCAAGCCTTATTGATCGGCTTCAACTACAAAGCATTCCTGCACGCAGCCAGTGCGCGGCTAATGTGCTTTTCCGCCATCTTGATCGAGATGCCCATGGCTGCGGCCACTTGCGGGTAGGTGAGGCCGTCGATGCGGTTGAGGATGAAGGCCTGGCGGCATCTGGGCGGTAGTGCGGGCAGCGTGTGGGTGTGCAGGTGCTGCAGGATGCGGCGGGCGTCGGCGATCTGGTCGACGTGGGCGCCTTCTGCGGCCAGTGGTGCGATCAGGTCCAGTGCGACGTGGGCGTTGGCATGGCGGCGGTGGCGCGTGCGCCAATGCTCCAGCACCACGTTGTGCGCGATGCGGTACATCAGCAGTGCGTAGTCGCCGATGTCGGGCGCGTCGCGGTAGGCCAGCAGGCGGAGCAGCGTTTCCTGGGTGAGGTCGTTGGCCGTGTCGGGGTCACGCAGGCGCCGGCGCATGTAGGCGAGCAGGTCGGCATGCAACAGGCCAATGGCCTGGTCGAAACGCGCCCTGCCCCCTGCCCCCTGCCGGCTCCTCGCGTACGCGCCAACGCGTGGTGTGGCGTGTGCGGGTGTAGCCGCGCATAGCTGCGGCGCGCGGATGTGCGACGAACGGCGTGCGTGTAGTGGCGGTTGTACCTGAGTCGCTGCGTCGATGCCAGACGGTGCAGATATTGATCGCGCGTTCGACCGGCAACGGCATCCATTTGCTGCCGAAGCGCTGGTATCTGCCGAAGGTGCCGGCCAGGGTGTCATTCACCATGCGAGTTCTCCAACTGCGGGGTGCACGCGCAGAGCGGGGGGTGCGGCGGGTTGGTTACTCTGCAGGTGCGACGGTGACGACCAGCTCGCCGTTGCGCATGCGGATGTAGAGTTTGCTGCCGATGGTGAAGCCGAGTTGTTCCAGCCAGCAGCTGCGTAGGCGCAGTGTGGGGATGCGTTGGTGGCTGTCGGGGTAGTAACCGTAGCCGACGGTGCAGTGTTGCGGCGCGCGCGGGTGGCCTGGGCGGCGCGGCTTTGTGGGGTCGGGGCGGGGCTCGGGGATGGGGGTGCGCTCGAGGTAGCGCCGCGGCGTGATCGAGGGATCGAGCGAGTGCCAGCCGATCTCGGTGGGCGGCGGCACCGTGGCGCGTTTGCGCGTTGGCTTGAACGGAAAGTGATCGACGCATGGCAGACTTCTCCTTGGCGAACAAGCCATGCCGCCTTGGAGGGATTCGCACAACGTCCAGCGGTCAGATACCCTCACCAGAATTCCAGCGGTCGTGCGGAAGCACATGCACGTAATAGACCATTCTGGCGACCTGCATCGCCAACAGCCAAAAGCGCAGAGGGAACGATAGGTATGGGTGCCAATCACCGAAAGGCCTATGTAGCATTCGCTGGATTGCTTTGCGCCGCAATAGCGGGGTGTACCTCCCCTGCACCCGCCACCGCGTCACAGCGCGAGCATGCAAGTCAACACGCTGCAAAGGCTCCAGTTGTGTCTTGCCCCTCCAAAGATTTCGGCAAGTTTCTGCAACGCTATGCGGATTCTGCCGACGAGAGCGTGCGTCGCGGCTTCACCGATGATCCGCTGGAATATGAGGTGCCAACTCACACGGTCGAAAAAGAAACGGATACGTCACCCGCCACGCATCTCTCCAAGCGAACAGGTCGCTCCCGCCTGGAGCTATTCCCGTATCGTTATTTCAAGGATGCGAAGGTCTTTGATCGAGTCGTTCCAGGGGAGATGAAGCCAGAGCGCCAAAGTAAGGTGGGATACCCTGTGTCTATCCAGACGATGGCCGGTGACGGCCGCAGTGTGGACTTCGGCATGGAGTACGAAGTAGATACCTACGTTTTCAGACGGAGCCAGGGCTGTTGGTACCTAGCTCGCGCGATCAACCTGAGGGACTAACCAGGGAGTGGGCACATGGCCGCACAGGATGCAACACAGCAAGTCCCTTATCGCGTCATTCAACTTGAGTGGGACGCGGAGAAGGGTTATCACAACGAGGCTGTCGAGAACTTCGATGGCTTGGTCACGCACCATCCCAACAGCAACAGCGGTGCGCATCTGGTCAATGGCACAGTGGTTGGCGGGCAACCTGGACGCACGCTGGCGCTGGTTGGCGGTGAGATCCAAGAAATCGAGGTCGCCAAAGTCGGGAACGACTATGGCCTTCGCCCAGGCCAGGTATTGCTGAAGAAAGACTTCATCCTTGAAGACTCCGCAATGCCCTCTGGACCTGCGTCAAGGGCACAGGATGTTCCATCGCCTGTTGCTGGTGTCGTGGGCACGGTCAACGCGAAAACCGGCCTGGTCGATGTGCTGGATCGGGAAGGGGGCGATGTCATCCTGCGTGTCCGTCACATGTCCCCCCTTTCTTGTGCAGGAGGGTGACCAGGTCGAGTATGGCCAGGCGTTGGGAGTACAAGGCAAGCAGGCGACAGGCGCAATCCACGTGCACATGGAAGTGGATAGCCGTTACTACCAACATTACGAAAACTATGTCGGCGACCTCGTAAGTGGCCGTCTGTCCATTGATGCAGCGAGACGGGACCACGGCATCGAGCCCAGGCCGTTCGTGGATGACGGGACAATCCGTATCGGCGAGTCGTCGGAGATGGTGCGGCAGGTGCAGCAGACATTGAATGCCGAAGGCTTTAGAGGTGCTGACAATCAACCGCTGCAAGAAGATGGCGTCTACCGCCTTTCGATGCAGGCTGCCGTTATCAACTACCAGCAAGCGCATGGCCTCTCCCAGACCGGAGACATCGACCCTGCAACGTTGCAGCAGATTGCTCCGCTCACGTTCCCGCCAGAGGTGAACAAGGACGATTACAACACTGCGCCGACGTATCAAAACATCCAGGGGGCCGCGCAATCACAAGACCCACTCCATCGCCAGGCAGAAGATGCCGTGCGCCGCCTGGAACAGGGGCTGGGCCGTGACTATGACGACAACAGTGCCCGGCTGGCAGCAAGCAGCGCGTATCTGGCCAGGGATAACGGGCTATCAAGGATCGATCACATCGTGCTGAGTACCGAGACAAGCTCTGTGCGGCAGGGCGAGAACGTATTTGTTGTTCAAGGGGCGCTCGAGAACCCTGCCCACCTGATGGCGCACATGAAAACAAGCGACGTCATCGCACGGCCAGTAGAGCAGTCACTGAGTCAGTTGCAGGCGCTTGGCGAGACGCAACAGCAACAGCAACAAGCGCAACAGCAAGAACAGCAACAGGAACCTTCGATCACTTCACCTCATCGAATGGTGTGAGGTCGCAACCCCGCTCACCGGCGGCATACCAGGCCAAACCCAACGAACTATATATGCGTTTTTGTACGCGTCGCGCCAGCGTTATTCCGGAGGTGCCACGGTGACGACCAGCTCGCCGTTGCGCATGCGAATGTCGAGTTTGCTGCCGATGGTGAAGCCGAGTTGTTCCAGCCAGCGGCCGCGTAGGCGCAATGTGGGGATGCGTTGGTGGCTGTCGGGGTAGTACCCGTAGCCGACGGTGCAGTGTTGCGGGGCACGCGGGTGGCCTGGGCGGCGCGGCTTGTTGGGATCGGGGCGGGGCTCGGGGATGGGGGTGCGCTCGAGGTAGGGCCGCGGCGGGATCGAGGGGTCGAGCGAGCGCCAGACGATCTCGGTGGGCGGCGGCACCGTGGCGCGCTTGCGCGCTGGCTTGGGACTGGACGTGGGTCGACGCATGGCAAAGCCCTCCTTGACGAACAGGCCTCGCCGCCGGGTGGCGACGGGATGTCGGGAGGTTAGAAACCGCTAAGAGTCGGCGGGCGTATTTCCCCGAAGGGTGTTGTATTAGCCGCCCTCCCGACGCAGGCATCGCGTCGGTTGCGCCCGCAAGACGCTGCAGGCACAAAAAACCCACCGGTTTGACGGAGGTGGGTACCGCTCTTAGAGGAGTTTCTACGCTCCTTGTTGTAGAGATTGCTGCGAGTTTGTCGGGATGTCAACTGCATTGGGGTGGGAGAGCAATGACAAGGATGCGAGAATGCCGCCCTACCAATGCGAGGCGCAAAAGATATCTCTGAGCTCTTATCTTGCCGTCTTATTTCAAGAAGTTAGCCTGGCCCCGTTTCTCCGTCCTTCGGCTTGAATGAATTGTTAGATGGCGCGCTATGAGAACACTCGAACTGCCAGCAGTGTTGAGACCGCAAATGAAACTAGTGAAAGCGCATCTATTGATAGATCAATCCAGCTCCGTTCGTTTAGCCACGCCCAGAACTTATAACTCCGCCGACTCTGGAACGCTGAGTCGTACTCTCCGACATACAGGTGCCACGCGCACCACTTGTTGACAAACGCCAGGATCACTTGGAGCGCAACACCAAGAAGGAATAGATCGACGATCCAATCACGATGAGGAGAAGCCTTTAGTGCAGCGGACAACTGGTTGTTGGTGAAGAAGAGGACGGGCCCACCAATACCATATGCCACCAGCCAGGCGCGCAACGTCTTGGCATACTCTGAGTAATTGGCGAAAAAAGCTATCTCTGCTGGGCTTGTGGGTGGTGGCGCTTCCGCGGAAACGGCCATCACGTTTCCGGATGGAAGTTTGTGCAGACGTGCTGGAGCTTCCTTCTTTGGTGGCTTCATGCAACTCCCCTATCCATCTAACGCTTGAATTAAGCCGAGTTGCGAAGCAACTTCGGTTTGAATGAGTTGTTAGGAGGAAAGCTGAAGATCCGTCCGCAGCACGCTCTGCCAGCCGCTATGGATGTGCCCCCCCGATAGGCCAAAGAAGGAATTATTTCTTCCAATGTACTTTGGTGAAACAAGCGCTTGGCTAACCATGCTAGACGTTAGGCGATCGGGGTAAGCCGCGCCAACCGAAAGCTGGTAAAGGACATGCTGAACTTGGTCATCAGGGAGAAGGCGAACTACACCTATCCCATTGGCTTGTGCGTACCGAAGTGCACTCTGTTGAAGTGCACCCGTCACCGCCATGACACCCTTCCGGTTCGCGCCCGAGATTTGGTCCATCTTTGCTTTAAACTCCTCGACATCATCAACCGGAACGCTGCCGCCGTAGTCCTTACATTCGCAGATCCAGAGCAGCGACCAATTGGTGGCATTCGGTAGCCAAATCTCAATTGAGAGGTCAACGATGATCTCGCTATCCCTGTCCCGCGAGTAGTAGCCTTTCTTAGCATGCAAAGTCGCAGATGCTGGATCTAGGCCAAGCTTTGAAGAACGGAGTTCTCTGCCGATAGCGGCATGGACTCGGGTCTCAAACGCGGTTCCTTTGGCAACCATAGACATTCCATACTCCCTAACACCTGAATTAAGCCGCTTCGCGCCGCGCCGCGAAGCGGCACTGGCTTGAATGAATTGTTAGATTCACTTCTTATCAGTGATTGCAGAGATTCCCTTGACCTGAAACCATTTCTTTTGGGGAACCAGTGGTGAGCTGAATCTGTTGTTTGCGACCCTCACCAAGGAGTTGCACAGTTTTTCGATAGCAGAAGCCAGCCCGTCCTCAAGATATGCGAGGGAGCGGCTTCCTTCCGTAAAACAAGGCACCTGCGGATGGCCGATGTGCTCCAGGTAGAGATCAAATACATCCCTTGGAATAGCCATTCCGTATATTCGCCAAGCGTACTTCTTGCCTAAGTAGTATCCATCTTGGGGAGCGTGCGTCACGCGCTCATCCGACTTGCGTGCCTCCACTTCTCGCAATTCTTCTCCGAGAAGGCGTGCTACGTAGAAGCTTGCATCCGGATCTACACTTTCGGCCTTAGCTATTGCCGATGTGTCGACCCAGTTGACCCCATTATGAATGGTGTATCCGAAGCTGTATCTCTCGCCATCTTCAAGGAGCGGCTCCTGATTTGCAATGAACTGATACGGCGTACTCGTGGACTCGGGCGTAAATGAATGAAGGTACTTTCCACTCGAGTGTGGCGCGATGCGATAATTGCTAACCACAACAACGGGGGTTGTATGTAACTCGCGAGACTTCATACCTTCCCCCTCAACGCTTGCGAAGAAAATTTCAAGCGAACCTAGTATATGAGCTGATCCGCTCCGCGAAGCGGCGACGGCTTGAATAATTGTCAGGGCCTAGCCGCGCGTCTAGCCTTGAACTTATCAAAGCGATCTCGGTACGAGAAAAGGTAGTCAAGGATGGCATTTGTGAACTCCAAGATATCCTTTGCATCAGGCTGCGCAATGTTCAACCCAACCCCATGCGCCGCGTCATTGCCAGCGACTCGCAACGAGTCAGACCACTCATAAAGACGATCATCGATTTGTCCTTGATCTCGCATGGTCCTTAGTGATCCAGCAAGGTTTCTCTCCGCGACACCATGCTCAGCGCAAATGCCCTCCAATGTCTTGCGGCACATGATCGCTGACGCCGTATAGGCTTGAGCACGGTAGCAGGCGCAAGCCTCCTCAAAAGCTGCCTGAATGTTTCGTGGCGCGTTCGGGTTGATACGCAAGTCGATAGATGGGAATACTAAGTAAGGCGTGTCCCATCGATCGCCTTCGGCCACGTTACCAATGTTGGTTTGACGGATGAGTATCGGTGAACTGCACTGTGTGCACGAAAGTAGCGTGAAAAGCGAGGAGGGACCCTGCCCGTTAGAGAGGCGCTCATAAGCGCCACACTCGCGGGTTTGGACGTGTGCGCGGCATTCAGAACATTCAACTATCATGTGACCTTCCCTAGGGCCCAACGTCTGAATTAAGCCGAGCCGCGAAGCGGTTTAGGCTTGAATAAATTATCAGGCATCAACGCAGTGCGGCACGGGATGCAACTTTTATTGCAAGGCTCTTTACGAAGGCCGCATGGCTACCGTGTCCCTCCGCGACTGCTTTGGCCCACTCCTCATTGAATAGAACTCTGAGGCGTATCAGCTCCTGTTCCGGAATAGCATTTAGCGGAACGTTGGCAGCATTCGCGAAGGCTACCAAAATCACCTCCATGTCACTTGTGGCCTCGTCTTTAGAGACGTCGGCGCCCTCACGAAACTGCTTGAAGATCCAGTCTTGTAGCTTTTCTGTCTCGGTCTGCACTGAACTTCCTGTTGATGCCTAACACCTGAGTTGAGCCGCGTCGCGAAGCCGCGTCGGCTTGGACGACTTGCTGGGCGCGTACTTAGCGGCCACAGCATGGACAGCCTTGGCCCGTGGGACCAAAATTGACGGTATGTGACTTGACAATACTTTCCTCGGAGAACGTGCGGTTCGACTTGTTTTCGATCTCCGCGATCTGTTCGATCAGTTTGTCGAATTCGAGGCGCTCGCGGACCGAAAGCGCCTTCCAGCCAGAAACTACCTTCTTAACATTATCCATGCCTTGCTCTCCAGATTGCCGCAGAGGTCACAGTGACTGACTTCTGTCAGCGATTTCGGTTGTGTTTTGCACGACACGCATACTCGTCTAAATTGGATGAGCGCGTGGCGCATGGCATAACGCCGCTCGTAGTGCGAAAGATCTGTTTTGGTATCGGCCCGCTCTTGAGCCCTATTCCTCTCCTCTAATGTTTCAAAGCGTTCTAAGAAGTCCTTGGGAGGATTCCGGGCAAGTGTCTCGTAACGGGAGAACAGCTCATAATTGTTCTGCGTCGACTCGACAGAGCTCTCGTACCTCTCGTCCCAGCGAGCGACCAGCGCCCACGCTGAGAGAGCTAACTGTATGAGCGAAAGAATGCTCGCTAACGCGATGAGCCACTTTAGTGCCGATGCATTCACGCTGAACGAGAGCACGACACCGCCAACAACGAGAGGAATCGCAATTCCAAGAAACACGAGCCAAGTTCGACGGGATCGGAGTTGATTGGCTCGCCGGGCAAAGACTCGGGAACTACCGAAAGCATAGAATGCCCGATCCCAGCACAGCTTTTGGGTTGCCTCGATATTTTCCATAGCGCTCTAGCTACTATTGGACCGCCTAAGCGCGGCATAACGTGATACTCGCCGACTCCCCCTGACAGTGGTAGATCGCCACGAGCGCTTGAAGCTCACCGATTTTTCAGCTATGTCCCTCTGAAGAAGTGTGTGGCTTTGCGGCTGCATTACATACTGCGTGCCTTGATCCTCGCCGAGTTTTTGGGTTGCGTCAATGCGGTTGCGCGATTGATCGTTGGCTTTATCGGCTTTGCCCTCATCCGCCCTTCGGGCACCTTCTCCCGCGAGCGGGAGAAGGGATTGGTGCCCCTGGTTATTGGCTGTTGTTTGCGGTTATAGGCTTGGCGGGGTGGGTAGAGCGAGATTATTGTTGAGGTCGGTAATCTCTGGGGCGTTGCCATCGGCGATGACGCGCAGTTGCGCGGCTTTTATGTTTGCGGCGTTAGTTAGCGGCAGGCGCACCTGCGTGGTGATTGGCTGCAGATTGCGTGGTGCCGCGAGTGCCGGAAATGCCGCTCTTGCCAACTCCTTCCCACGCCCATCCTCCAGCACCACAAACCCGGCCGGCGCATCGGCATGGCCGAGGCTGTGCACCGTCACTTCGATGGCATCGGCAGTCACCCGCACGTCGCCATGACCGATGCCAAGGTCCGGGCGCAGTTCGACCGGGGTGGTGGCTGCAATCCGTTCGAGCTGCAGGACGGTGGTGCGGCCTGCGGGGAAGTCGATGTCGATGGAAGCGCTTCTTTCGAAAGCGACCTCTTGCGTCTTGGCGTTGCTGTCGAGCTTGCCGTCATTGCCTTTGCTCACGCCTTGGGTGATGCGCCATTGGCCTGGGGCGACGTTCCAGCCGGTCATGCTGGCGCGCTGGTTTTTGTTCGATGTGTTGTAGGCGATGACGGTGAAGCGGTCTTGCTGGGGTGCGGGGATGGCGATGGCCACTTGGGTGGCGGCCTCTGGGTCATTGAAGCGCCAGCTGACGGTGTGGCCGGGGTAGGTTTGATTGCGCTTGAGCGCCACGCCGCCCAGGCGTGCGCGTTGCAGGTTGACCGTGGGGGATTCCACGCGGTCGCTCCACCAGTGGCCTTCGGTGTTCATGTAGAAGTTCTGCAGTTTCTCTCTTGCCTCGCTGCGGTAAATGGCGGCGAGATACTCGAGGTTGCCGGTCTGCTCCCAGGCCACATGGTGCGGGAAGTCCGGGACGCTGCCGTCGTCCTTGTTTGCGGCATCGATGAGCTTGCCGCTCCAGTCGCTGCGCTTGCCCATGACGTCGAGGAAGTTTTCGTTGAGCAGGGAGAGGCCGTTGGGGCCGCTGTTGGCCACGCGGTAGTCGATTGGCTTGAGATAGCGCTGCTCGCCGGTGAAGCGGTAGGCGGCCCAGAAGGTGTGCAAGGTGTCGGCGCCGCCGCTGCCTTCGAACAGTTCGCCGCCGCGGGTTTTGCCGGTTTGCCAGTTGATCTCGTTGGGCAGCGCCCAGTTGCCCTTGGCGTTGGTGTAGGCGTGGGCGAGATAGCCGTCTGCTAACCCGGTGACGATGCGGCGGCTGTTGGGGTCGGCGTTATAGCCGCCCAGCAGGATGGCCGGGTGCACGATGGGGAAGGAGTACGGTTTTTGCCATTGCCAGTTGGGCTCGCGGTAGACCTTGCGGCCGCCGAACCAGTTGCTGGCAAACAGCAGGTGGCCTTGCGGGTTGACCTGGATGATGGTGTCGAAGGCTTTGACGGTTTGCATCAGGCGCTCGACGGTGCGTGGGTCGCCCCAGTTGAGGTACAGCAGGGCGCTGTTGAGGTTGATGCCCTCTTCATAGGAATGCAGCTCGTCGGTTTCGATGGTGGACAGGCCGTTGGTGAACATGCCGTTGCGGTAGTTGGCATCGGACAGCGCCAGCATGGAGGCGTTGAGCATGTCCGGGTCCACGCCCATCAGGGCGACGCCGGGCCATTGCTGCACCAGGTCCGAGTCGTCGGAGATGCCACCGCCGAAATCGCCGTAGGCCACCTGGCGCTGCTCGATCCACCAGCGGATATAGCGGCGGGTGGCGCTGAGGTCTTGCAGCTGCCAGAACGCCCAGGCCGGCACGCCCTTGGGCACGATGGGCAGATCGACAGGCAACGCGCCCTGGTTGGCGTAGCTGATGTCGTTCCAGTATTCGCGGCCGAGCGCGTGGTCCGGGTCCACGCGCAGCAGGTCGGTGATGTCGGCGTCCAGGCGCTTGTAGAGCAGCTGGCGCTTGGAGGTGGTGTGCTCTTCCACCAGAAAGCCCCAGTTGTCCTTGACCTGGTTGAAGCGGTCGGCGACGTGTTCGGTGAGTGCCTCGGCGCGCGGCTTGAACACCAGCTGCAGCTGGGTGCCGTCGAGCGCGTTGGCATCGAAGCCGGGGGCGGCGGCGGCGATGCTGAGCATCAGGCTGTCGTTGCTGAGGATGCGGTCGCGCAGGTCCAGCCACAGCGTGCGGGCCTGGCCGGGGGTAACCGCGACCGAGACATCGATCATGTCGCGTGCGGGCCAGATGGGGTCCTTGATGCGGATGTTGAGCGGGATGCTGCCGTTGTGGGTGGCCGGCAGGTTGAGCGCCGGCAGGGTGATGGCGATGCCGTCCAGGCCGTCGTGCATGTTCTCCCAGCCGTAGGACCAGCTGCGCATCAGCGCCTGGTCCGGCGGCGGGTTGCCCAGGCTGGAGGGCACCAGGATGTGCACGATGGGTTGCTGCGCGCTTGCTGCGGCCTTGTCGCTGGGGCGCTTGCGCGCCGGTGCCTTGGTGGGCAGCGCGATGACGGTCTGGCGCTCGCCTGGCGGATAGCGGCCGGCGATGACATCGCGCAGCGGTGCGAGGTTGTCGTAGTCGGGCTGGATGTCGCTGCGCACGGTGTAGCTGAGTTGCGCGCTGCCCTTGGGCACCTCGCCTGGCTGCACGTTGTAGGCCCAGATTTCCTGGATGGGGGTTTCCTGCGCGGTGTTTGCAAAGCGCAGCGTGCCGCCGCGGCGCTCGGGGAACTGGTCCACGCTGCGCACGACGCCCTGGCTGCGTGCGAACAGCGGCTGCGCCTGTGCGTTGGGCGCGGTGTAGGTGGCTTGGCCGTAGGCGGCGCCGCGCAGCTCGATGCGGTTGAAGGCCTCGTCCGGCAGGGTGATATCCAGCGCCTTGCCGCCTTCGACATAGGTGTTCCAGTCGGGTAGCTGGAAGTAGTCGTCGCGCCCGGGCAGGCGCGAGCGGTTGTAGACGCCGGGCCAGGTGGTTTCGGCGATGCCGTCGGTGGCCTTCCACATCCATTGTTTGAGGTCGCGCGCGTCGGCGAACTCCACCTTGCGGATGCGGGTGACCGGTGCATCCAGCAGTGGCGGTGCGTGGCCGTTGTCCCAGCCGTAACGGTGCAGGAAGGCGGCGTGCTGCGCGTTGCCGGTGGGTGCTTCAGCGGTGGCGGGCTCCTGCAGGCGTGCCAGCGCGGCGGCGCCGCTGGCGTCGAGCATGCGGTCGTAGATGCGGATCTCGTCGAAGTCGCTGCCGCGCAGAAAGTTGTAGCGGCTCTGCACCTGGTGCGGCGACATCACGCGGCCGGCCAGGCCGAACTGGTCCAGCGCGGCGTCGAAGTCGAGCGCGCCGCCGTTGGCGCAGGACGCACCGCAGTCCACGCGTGCGGCTTCCTTGCCATCGACATACAGGCGCACGCCGCGGGTTTCGTCCCAGGCAAACGCAATGTGGGTCCAGTCGCTGGCGGTGGGATTCTTGTCGAGCTTGAAGGAGACACGGGTGCGCGCGAGATTGGCGTCGGTGACGAAGGCATCGAAGCCGTGGCCGTTCCAGTCGATACGCAGCCAGGCCATGTCCCAGCTGGTGTGGTCGGCATAGCCGACGCGGAAGATCACGAACGGCGCTTCGCCCACGGGATAACGCGCGCGCCAGAAGAAGCCGAGCGTGCCGCGCTGGGTGTAGAGGTTGCCGGGCGCATTCCACGACAGCACGCCGTCGTCGGCCCATTCGATGGCATTGCCACGCTTGCCGGTGGGCACCAGCGTGATCTTGTCGCGGAAGTTTGGCACGCCGTCGCCGCGGGCCACATCGGCCTGCAGGTCGCGGTCGGCCGACACCCGGAACAACAGCTCCGGCGCGGTGGTGGTGGCCGCGCTCACCGGCAGCGCGATCAGGCACAGCATTCCCAACAAGAACTTCGACACGCTCACCTCGTCAATTCCAAAACGTAAAACAGCCACCGCGCTTGCACGCGGTGGCGACGACGCACTTACAGACCGTTGGCGGTACGCCACTTGGGAATGTCGTCCTTCAACAGCTTGTCCGGCCAGGTGCCGTGCCAGGCATAACCGACGCGGCGCTCGTTTGGCACCTGCATGTACTCGGTCAAGGCCTTGCCGTCGCGATTGGCGTAGAGCGGGCATTGATTCTGCAGGTCGTAGAAGCGTGCCCATAGTGACGCACCCGGTTGCGCGACGAGGATCACGTCCTGGCCGGTTTCCTGGGTGGGGTCGTCGATCTTCTTGGTGGCCAGGTCGCGCATGCGGTGGGTGTCGAACCAGCGCGCAGCGGCCTCGACCGCGGTCTTGATCTGTGCGGACGGGGTGGGCTGGCGCATCAGAAAGCGCACGATGCTGACCGACTCGCTGGAGGCCAGCGAGGCCAGCTCATACGCGCGTGCCTTGGCCGGCTTGAGCGTGACCTCGTCGTACTGCGCCCCCCAGATGGTGAGCGTGCCGCCGATCTTGACCTGGGTGGCGAGCACGCATTCCAGCCCCTTGGTCACCGCCTGGCGCGCGCGTGCACCATGGCTGGCACGCAGCAGCGCGCCAGTGTCGCCCTTGCCCTCGCTGATGTCCTGCAGCAGGTTGAGCACGCGCACCATTGCATCGTCGTTGTAGGTGATCTGGTGATGGTAGGACGACAGGTCCGGGTAGAACTGCGGCCAGCCGCCGTTGGCGTATTGCGCGGTGAGCAGATAGTCCACGCCGCGCTTGGCGGCGGCCACGTACTTGGCGTTCTTCTCGGTCTTGTAGAGCGTGGAGAGATAGCCGATCTCGTAGGTGGTGGCCTTGTTGTCGATGGTGGCGTCGTCCTTGCGCCCGGGTTGCTGCAGCTCGGCGATTTCCGCAGCGGTGAAGGTGCGGTTGTAGTCGACGGCGACGCCCTTGTATTGCTTGGACCAACCACCGGAGGCGGTCTGCAGCAACAGCATGTTGTCGGCGATCTTGTCGGCCAGTGCGGACAGCGGTGCCAGCAGCAGCGCGGTGGCGAGGGCGAAGGTGGTGAGCTTGCGCATCAGAACGGCCTCCAGGTGCCGAGGATGGTGTTGCGGTCCAGCGCGGCGGCCTGCGCAGCGGTGAGCTGGCGCGACCACTTCACGCGGCGCGACGGGTTGGCACCGGCGCCGCTGCTCTGGTACTCGCTGTAGCGGGCGGTGGCTTCGTTGGCGGTGTTGCCCCAGTTGTTCCAGCCCTCGGGCAGGATGTGCGCGCCGAGCTGGCTGCTAATGAAGCTGACGCTGGCATACGGGCGCCACGGCCGGCCCAGGAACACCCGGGTCACGCCGCTGGCAGCGGTGACGCGCGCGTTGCGGAACACGAAGCCGCGTGCGCTCTCCTGCGGGGTGGAGGCGGCAGTGAGATAGCCGTCGCCCAGCGAGTGCAGCTGCACGTTCTCGAACAGCGCGGTGCCGGCGCCGAACACGAAGTCCACGGTGCCTTCGACATAGCAGTCGAGGAAATACGACAGCTTGGCGCCGCGCAGATACAGCGTGTCCTGGTAGCCGAGGAAACGCACGTTGCGGAACGCGGCGCGGTCGCCATCCACGCGCACCGCCACCGCCTGCCCGACCGGGCCGGCGTGATTGCCGAAGCTCAGTTGCTCGGCAGTGAAGTCGTTGCCGGCGATGATGACGCTGGACGAGCCGGAGGTGCCGTACTCGGTGCCGGTGGCCGGATTGATGCGCGAGGCATAGTTGTCGTAGGTGATGATGGTCTGGGTGGGGCCGGCGCCGGTGAGCTTGAGCGCCGGTGCGTTGGACGGGACCACGATCAGTTCCTGATACGTGCCGGCGCCGATGTTGATCTGCGCGCGCTTGCCGCCCTGCACGGCGGCATCGATGGCGGCCTGCACGGTGCGGTAGCCGGCGCTGCCCTGCTTGGCCACGGTGTAGACCGGGTCGGCGGCAATGGCGGCGTTGCTGCACAGGCCTGCCACGGCCACCAACGCGGTGGCGGCCAACTGACGTAATACGGTTCTGCGATGCGGTTGCATGTCGCTCTCCTGGTCAGAACTTGTAGCGCGCGCCGATGTAGTACTGGCGCCCGGTGACGGTGTACTTGTCGGGCAATTCCAGCGTGGAATCGACGTAGCGGCGGTCGGGGGTGTCGAGCAGGTTGATGGCCTCGAAGGTCAGCGACAGCTGGTCGTTGAGCTTGTAGGACATGTTGAAATCCACGTTTTCCACGCTGTATTTGCCGGTCACATCGGCCGTGACCAGGCGCTTGCCGTCCAGGTCGTAGACGTCTTCCTGGGCGAGGATGTTGTTGATGTAGCCATCGCGGTAGCTGGTGGACACGCGCGCACTGAAGCGGCCGTCGTCGTAATAGACGGTGGCGTTGTAGGACTGTGGCGAAAGGTTGAGCAGGTCGCGCTCGGTGGCGGTGGTGGTGATGCTCGTATTGCTGCTGCCGGCGGTACTGAACAGGTAATTGATCTTGGAATCGACCTGGGTGTAGTTGAGCTGCACGCCGAAGTTGCGCCAGAAGCCGGGCAAGAAGTCGAAGGCCTGCTGGTAGGTCAGCTCGAAGCCCTTGAGCGGGCCGCCGGGCGTGTTGAAGTAGCTCTGCACGTTGAAGATGGTGTCCGGCGTGAAGCCGGCCGGCAGCAGGTCCAGCGAGTAGCCCATCGCTTCCCAGGTGCTGAGCACGCGGGTGCGCTGCACGTAGCTGTCGATGTCCTTGTAGAACACCGCCGCCGACAGTAGCGAGCCTTCGCGGAAATACCACTCGGCGCTGAGGTCGTAGTTGGTGGAGCGGAACGGGTCGAGCTTGGGGTTGCCCAGGTTGATCGAGAAAAAGCGCCCGTCGTCGAAATACTGGGTGGGGCCGCCGCTGACGCTGGGCGACAGATACGCCAGCGTGGGGCGCGCCATGGTCTTGGCCGCGCCGAAGCGCAGCACCACCTCGTCGCTGACATCCCAGGACAGGTTCAACGAGGGCAGGATGTCGCGGTAGTTGTGGTTGACGGTGGTGGGCACCAGCAGGCGCTCGCCGGCCGCGGCAGTGGCGCTGGCCACGCCGAAGAACGACTGGCAGTTGGGCGAAATCGCGCCGGCTGCGGTGGCTGTGCACGGGGCATAGCCGCTGGCGGCGATCTGCGTCTGCACATAGCGCACGCCCAGGTTGCCGCGCAGCGCACGGCCCCAAAGGTCGGTGTTGAAGTCCAGCTGCAGGTAGGTGCCCAGGCTCTTTTCGTTGACGGCGAAATTGTTGTTGGACGAGCCGAAGTGGCCGACATCGGCCAGCCGGTAGTCGCCGCCGGGCACGCCGGTGTCGCAATCGCAATTGATGTTGAGCAGGTCGGCGACCTTCTGGAAATCCGGAATCACCCAGGTGGTGGGGAAGCTGCCGTTCAAGCTGCGGCCGAAGCCGTCCAGATTGGTGCTCAAATCGCCCACGCCCACACCGGCCGGCAATGCCTGCGCCAGTCGCCCGTAGGAGATGTTGCGCGACTCCGACGTGTCCATGTCGTAGTTCTTGTAGGCCAGCCCGGTGCGGAAGGTGAAGGTGGGGCTGATGTTGAATTCCAGATCCACCTTGGCGGTATCGAAGGTGTTGCCCACCGACTGCGGGTTGAGCCGCACCTCGCTGATGTTGGTGCCGCGCGCGGTGCCGTTGCTGTTGACCGGCACTGCGCCATAGCCAAGCCACTGCCAGTTATTGGGGTTGCCCGCGTCGAACGGGAAACTCATGCTGGGGTAATCGCCGCCACCGCGCCGGTCCAGCACGAAGCCGTCCAGGTTGGTGTTGTCGAAACTCACCATCGAAAACTCGGGGCGTTCGTAGTCCGAGGTCGAGTGGCCGACCAATGCATTGACGCGCACCTGGTCGTTGAAGCGGTGCTGCAGGTCCAGGCTGAACTGCTTGAACTCGGTGGATTCTTCGATGTTGCTGGATTCGGTGCGGAAGTCGACGTTGTCGAACACGCCGTAGGTGAGGCGGTTCTGGTCGTCCACCTGCGCCTCGCGCACGGCGATCTGGGTCTTGCCACCGAAGTTGGCGGTGCGGTGCAGGTTGGCACCGACCGAGTCTTCGCGCTGGTCCTTGTCCAGCTTGGAATACAGCATGTCGAAGTTCAGCAGCGTGTCGTCGCTGACCTTGAATTGCAGCGCGCCGGTGACGCCCAGGCGTTTGATCTCGTGGTCGGTGCGGATGTAGCGCGGGTAGCGCGGAATCCAGGCATTGGTGGCGGTTTCGTAGGCCTGGATGTTCTCCGGCGTGTTGGCCGGGCGCGCGATGCCGGTGCCGCAGTTGGTGGCACTGATGCCGTAGCTGCCCCAGCCGTTGTTGCGGTCCTGGTTGGCCTGCGAGCCGACCCCGGCAGGGGTTTCGTTGGCCAGCGGGTTGCGCGGAGTTTGCGGGTTGTAGCCCACCGGCGAACAGAAGCCGTAGGTGCCGTTGTTGGTGGCGGTGCTCTGGTTGGAGTTGCGGTAATTGCCGTGCTCCCAGCGCACCGGGTTGTAGCCTTCCTCGCGCAGGTGGCGCTCGCTGTAGGACACCGACATCAGCGCGCCGACGCGGCCATCGGCCCAGATGTTGCTGATCAGGCCGGAAAAGCGCGGGTCCTTTTCGCGCGAGAGGTCGTTGTAGCCGTATTGCGTGGACGCGGCCGCTTCGAAGCCGTCGAAGTCGAACGGGCGCGAGCCGCGCAGGTCGACCGTGGCACCCAATGAGCCTTCGTCCATCTGCGCCGACTGGGTCTTGCTGATGGTGACGCGGCTGAAGAGTTCGGAGGCAAAGGTATTGAAGTCGAAACCGCGGCTGCGGTTGACGCCATCGCTGCCGCTGCCGGCGGTGGCCAGCGCTTCCAGCCCGTTGATGCGCACGCGGGTGAAGTCCGAACCCAGGCCGCGCACGGAGATCTGCTTGCCCTCGCCGCCCTCGCGGTCGATGGAGACGCCGGCGATGCGCTGCATCGATTCGGCCAGATTTAGATCGGGAAACTTGCCGATGTCTTCGGCATAGATGGCATCCACCTGCTCCACGCTGTAGCGCTTGGCATCCAGCGATTGCTGCAGGCTTTCGCGGTAGGTGGCCTTGACCTGCACGCGGTCCAGATCCACCGCATCGGTGGGCGTGGCCGGCGGGCCGACGGTTTGCGCGGCAGCGCTCACACCGTGCAAGGCCAGGACGATGGCCACCGACAGACGTGCGGCGGACAGGCGGACGCCTGCCTCGGCGGCGGGACGACGCAAACGGGCTTGCATGATGCACTCACTCCAATGGCACTGGCTGCAATGACGCGCTCAGCCTCCCCACGGGCCACCGGCGTCGACATGAGCGACCGACAGCACCGCTGCGCAGTCGTCGGGCGACTGTCCGCTGCGTGGTGCCTGACGCTTCCAACATCACGCCCACCGCGTTGCATGCGTGCAGCAACGGCAACGCATGCGCAGCGATCAGGCGTCGGATCGGGGCCCGCTGCGCGTGTGCGCAGCGGGCAGACAGCGGGTTAGAACTTGTAGCGCAGGCCCAGCAGGTACTGGCGGCCGGTTTCGGCGTACTGCAGCGGCAGTTGGCCGGTGCGCGGCGAGGACACCCATTCGTCGGAGGCTTCGTTGGTGAGGTTGATGCCTTCCAGGCTCAGTTCCAACTGCTTGCTGATCTTGTAGCGCAGCGAGGCGTCGAGGATGGTGGTGCCGGTCATGCCGTGCACGCCGTCGACGTTGAAGCCGGTTTCCGCACCCGGTGCCTGGGTGAGGTAGTCGTCGCGGTTGGTGGCCGACACGCGCCCGGCGAAGGAGTCGCCTTCGTAGAACAGCGTGGCATTCCACGACGAGCGCGACAGCCCGAGCAGGTCGTTCTTCATCACCGGTGCGCCGCTGCTGGCCAGGTACTGGATCTGCGAATCGACCCAGGTGTAGTTGAGCTGCACGCCCAGGTTGGCCCACTTGCCCGGCAGGAAGGTGAAGGGCTGGGTGTAGTTGGCTTCCACGCCCTTCAATTCGCCGCCCGGGGTATTGAGCGGGATGCTGAAAGCGAAGTCGTCGTTGACGGTGGCGCCGGTGCCCTCCAGCAACGAGGCCGGCAGGCCGCTGCTGGAGTACGGACGCACTTCGCGCGCGGTCTGGATGAAGCTCTCGATGTCCTTGTAGAACAGGCCGACACCGAGCATCGCGCCTTCGTTGAAGTACCACTCCAGGCCGAGGTCGACGTTGGTGGCTTCGATCGGGTCCAGGTCCGGGTTGCCGCCGGCCACGGTGCGCGCACCACCGGCCACTGCCACGGTCACGCCGGGGGTGAGGCTGCCCAGGCCGGGGCGGCTCATGACCTTGGCCGCGCCCAGGCGCAGCAGCAGGTCCGGAGCCAGCTCGGCGACCAGGTTGAACGAGGGCAGCGTGTTGTTGTACTTGCGGCCCACGGTGGTCAGCGCCGGTGCGTTGTTGATCAGCGCATAGCCGGTGGACTCCTGCTCGGTGCGCACATAGCGCACGCCGAAGTTACCCGACAGCGGGATGGAGCCCAGGTCGGTGGAGAACTCGCCCATCAACCAGACGCCGCGGTCCTTTTCCTCGACGCTGCGGCTGTTGTTGACGCGCGGCGCCACGGCGAAGGTGCCGCTGTTGCTGTAGATGCCGAACAGGTCGGCCACCGCATCCAGGTTGGGCACCACCCAGCTGGACGGGCTGCCGTTGATGCCCTTGAGTCCGGCCTGTTCGGTCAGATCGGCCGGCACGATGGTGCTGCCGTTGGCGAAGGTGGGCACCGACAGTTCGTTGGCGCGGCGCAGCTCGACGGTGCTGAAGCTGTAGTTCTTGGCCAGCACGCCGCCCTTGAGGCGGAAGCCGGGGCTGATGTTCCAGTTGAAGTCGATCTGGCCGGTGTCGAAGTCGTTGTCCACCGACTGCGGACGCAGGCGGATTTCGGCCAGTTCCCAACCGGCGGGGTTGGTCGGGTCGATGCCGTAGTTCAGCACCGGCGCGCGGCTGTTGCCGCGGTAGTCGTAGCTGTACCCGTCGACGTCGTACTTGTCCATGATGATGGTGGTCTGCACCGGGTTCTCGTGCGCAGAGCGCGAGGTGCCGACCCGGGCATTGATGCTGAAGTCGTCGTTGAAACGATGCTCCAGGTCCAGGCTGACCTGGGTGAACTTGGTGTTCCACTCGTCGTGGCGGTTTTCCGAGCGGATATCGACATTGTCGAACTCGCCATAGACCAGCGCGTTGTTGCGGATCTCGCCGTTGCGCACGATGGTGCCCGGCTTGCCGTCGCGCTCCGGCCGGCGCGGGGTGAGCCCGTCGCGGTTGCGGCTGAAGGAGATCGCTTCGATGTAGTGCTCGTCGCGCTTGGCGTCGATCTTGGAATACAGCGCGTCCAGCGACAGCGTGGTGCGGTCGGTGGGCTTCCATTGCAGCGAGCCGGTGACGCCCAGGCGTTCCTGGTCGTGGATCTGCTGGGTGTAGCGCGGGAAGCGCGGGTGGTAGACATCGGCCGAGCGCGCCGCGGCGTACGGCGAGGCGGGACTGAAGTTGCCGTTGCTGGGGCCGTTGGCCCAGCGGCCGGTGTTGGCGCCTTCTTCCAGCACTTCGCGCTCGGTGTAGGCCACCGACAGCAGGGCACCGAAGGTGTTGTCGGCCCAGGTGTTGGCGATCAGTGCGGCCACGCGCGGGTTGGCCTTCTCGGCCATGGCGTTGTAGGCAGCCTGGCCGCTGGCGGCGAAGGTGAAGCCGTTGTAGTCGAACGGGCGCGCGGTGCGCAGGTCGACGGTGGCGCCGAGCGAGCCTTCTTCCACATCGGCCGAGGCGGTCTTGCGCGCGATCAGCTGCGAGAACAGGTCCGAGGCGAACACGTTGAAGTCGAAGCCGCGGCCACGGTTGGTGCCGCCGCTCTGGTCGCCGGCACCGACGGTGGTGAGCGCTTCCATGCCGTTGATGCGCACCCGGGTGAACTCCGGGCCCAGGCCACGCACCGAGATGGCGCGGCCCTCGCCGGCCTCACGGGTGATCACCACGCCGGGGATGCGCTGCAGCGACTCGGCCAGGTTGAGGTCGGGGAACTTGCCGATGTCCTCGGCGACAATCGCATCGACCACGCCGGCTTCGCCGCGCTTGATGTCCAGGGCCTTTTCCACCGAGGCGCGATAGCCGGTCACCGTGACGGTGTCCAGGTCGACGGCCGGTTCTGCGGGCGCTTGGGTGGTTTCTTGTGCTGCCAGGTGGCCGCTCAGCGCAACGCCGATCGACAACGCCAGCAAGGTAACCGGTGTCTTCCGGCTGGTGGTCCGAAATTGCATGTCCTCCCCTCCCAAGGGTCCATGAACAACATGAAAGTCTGGTTGTGAGCGGCAATGACACCGCTGGTCAAAACGACGTTACCAGCTGAATCCTCCCGTAACATCTTGCAGCGCAGCAGAAAACGTCACCAAATTTGCCCAAAAGGGGTGCAAGCGGTCACTGCGCGTCGCATCATGGGCCTCGCCCGGCGCGTTTGGCGCCGGCTAGAATGACACCGATGGTCATCCTGACGCGCGACGGTTCCCCCACACCGTGACGCACCACACAGCCGAGGTAATTGCCGCATGAGTCGTGCCCGTATCCTGTGCTTTGGAGAGTTGTTGCTGCGCCTGGGGGCGCCTGGTCACGAGCTGCTGCTGCAGCAACCGCGGCTGGACGTGCATTGCGGTGGGGCCGAGGCCAATGTCGGCGTGTCGCTGGCGCATTTCGGCCATGACGTGGCCATGGTCAGCACGGTGGCGGACAACCCGCTGGGGGCGGCGGTGCTGGGCGAGTTGCGCCGCCATGACGTGGACACGCGGCATGTGCGGCGGGTGGACGGGCGCATGGGGCTGTACTTCCTGACCACCGGCGCGATCCACCGCCCCAGCGAAGTGGTCTACGACCGCGCCGACTCGGCGTTTGCGCTGGCCCCGGCCGACGCCTACGACTGGCCGGCCCTGCTGGACGGGGTGCAGTGGCTGCATCTGTCCGGGGTCAGCCCGGCACTGGGTGCGGACGTGGCGCAGGCCACGCTGGCGGCGGCACGCGCGGCGCGTGCGGCTGGGGTCAAGGTCTCGTTCGACGGCAATTACCGGCCCAAGCTATGGCAACGCTGGCAGGGCGATGCGCGCGGCATCCTGCACCAGCTGTTCGCCTGTGCGGACGTGGTGTTTGCCGACTACCGCGACATCGGCGTGGTGCTGGGCGGCGAGTTCCCGCAGGACACGCTGGAAGCGCGCGTGGAAGCGGCTGCGCAGCAGGCGTTTGCCGCATTCCCGCAGCTGCAGCTGATGGCCTGCACGCAGCGCGTGGCGCACAACGTGGACCACCACAGCCTGGGCGCACTGCTGGTGCCGCGCAGTGGCGCGGTGGCGCGCGCGCCCAGCGAGGAGCTGAGCCCGATCATCGACCGCATCGGCGGCGGCGACGCGTTTGCCGCCGGCGTGCTGCACGGCCTGATCGAAGGCTGGTCGCTGGACGACACGGTGCGCTTCGGCCTGGCGGCCGGCTGCCTGAAGCACTCGATTCCCGGCGATTTCAATCCGCTCTCGGTAGCCGATGTGCAGGCCTGCGTGGGGGATGCGCGGTTTGATGTGCGGCGCTGACGCGCTGGGAATCGGGAATCGGGATTGGGGAATCGTAAGAGCTTAAGAGCGCTGGCTTTCGGCGCTCTGTCCAGGCTTGTTGCTAACGGAGCGCGGTGCGCTCAGGGCTGATGCGCCCGTGGGCGGCGGGCAGGTGCTTGCTAGGTGTTGTTCGCTGCGCTCACGCGTTTCAGGCGGGCGCGCTGGTGCGTCGTTTGTTGGTGATCCATTTGAAGCCTGCGCTCAGCAGCACCACACACAGCGACGCCGGGACGCTGAAGAACAGCGTGATCAGCAAGGCGTGGTTCCAGGGCGGTGCAGAGCCGTCCTGCATCACCACGGCGCAGACGACGGCCGTGGTGATCAACAGATTGGCGATCGCCTGCAATGACCAGTGCAACCTGACGAAGCGCAGCAACACGGCACAGGCCACGCTGACCACAACGGCCAGCACCAGAAAGGCGATCAGTTTGTCCATTGGGGGCGGGGATTTGTGATTGGGGAGTGGGGATTCGTAACAGCGAGGGCAACCGGCATCGATTGCCGATTGTCCTTGCCGCAACGTATTTGGATCCAGCGAAGATCAGCGATGCAGCCACCCACCGCGCTTGCAAATCCCAAATCCCGATTCCCGAATCCCTGCTCTCAGCTCAGCTCGATGCAATCGAAGGTCACGTCCGTCTCCACATCGGCGTCGTAATCCACATCGTTGCGCTCGAAGCCGAACAGCTTGAGGAACTCGTGCTTGTAGCCGGCGTAGTCGGTGAGCTGGAACAGGTTCTCGGTGGTGACCTGCGGCCAGAGCGCCTTGCAGGCGTCCTGCACGTCGTCGCGCAGTTCCCAGTCGTCCAGGCGCAGGCGGTTTTCGGCGTCCACCTCGGCGGGCTGGCCATCTTCGCGATACAGGCGCTCGCGGAACAGGCGGTCGAGCTGCTCGATGGTGCCTTCGTGCAGGCCCTTTTCCTTCATGATCTTGTAGACCATGGAGATGTACAGCGGCATCACCGGGATCGCCGCGCTGGCCTGGGTGACCACCGACTTGAGCACCGCCACGTTGGCGCTGCCGCCGCGCTTGGCCAGGCGCGCGTTCAACCGCTGCGCGGTGTGGTCCAGATCGACCTTGGCCTTGCCCAGCGCGCCGTGCCAGTAGATCGGCCAGGTGATCTCGGTACCGATATAGCTGAAGGCCACGCTGCGCGCGCCGTCGGCGAGCACACCGGCGCCTTCCAGCGCATCGATCCACAGCTCCCAGTCCTGCCCGCCCATCACGGTGACGGTGTCTTCGATCTCCTGCGCGCTGGCCGGCTCGATCGAGGCCTGGATGATGGTGTCCTTGTTGGTGTCGATGGCGGTGGCGGTGTAGGTGTTGCCGATCGGCTTGAGCGCCGAGCGCTTCACTTCACCCGTGCCCGGCAGCTTGCGCACCGGCGAGGCCAGCGAATACACCACCAGGTCGACCTGGCCGCCCATCTCGGTCTTGATCAGCTCGATGACCTTCTCGCGTGCGGCATCGGAAAACGCATCGCCGTTGATCGACTTGCTGTACAGGCCCGCGGCCTTGGCGTGCTTGTCGAACGCGGCGGAGTTGTACCAGCCGGCGGTGCCGGCCTTGCTGGGGCTGCCGGGTTTTTCGAAGAACACGCCCAGCGTGTCGGCACCGAAGCCGAACGCGGCGGTGATGCGCGAGGCCAGGCCGTAGCCGCTGGATGCGCCGATCACCAGCACCTTCTTCGGGCCGTCGTTGCGGACGCCGCGCGCGCGCGTGGCCGCGATCTGCTCGAGCACATTGCGCTCGCAGCCAAGCGGATGCGTGGTGGTGCAGATGAAGCCGCGCACTTTGGGATGGATGATCAACGTGGACTCCTGGTCAGCAAGATGCTGGCGGCATCTTAATCGCTGGCCTGCTGGCGAAACAGCCTGAGGCGCACCACACGCCGCTGTATGGCGCTGCGTGAAGCCCGCTTGCAGCGCCAGGCATGCCGCACGACCGGGCATGCATCTTCCGCGCACGGACGCGAACGAACGGCGATCACCATCGATTTCCTGCGTCAGCGCCTGTGCTACTTTTGCGCCTGCCGTGCCGTGCCTGGCCGCGCCTGATGGCGATCGTCGAGGCTCCTCCCACCGTGCGACCGGTATCCGAGCGAATGTCTCTTCGAAGCGAGCGCGTCACGCAGCTGGGCTCCGTCCCGCGGTTTCGGCTTGGGCCCTTGCTGGTCGAGCCGGAACGGCTTGCGCTGATCGACGACGGCCAGACCATCGCGCTGGAACCGCGCATGATGGAAGTGCTGATCGCGCTGGCCGAACGGGCCGGCGAGGTGGTCAGCGCCGAGCAGTTGCTGATCGAGGTGTGGCACGGCAGCTTCTACGGCGACAACCCGGTGCACAAGACCATCGCCCAACTGCGCCGCAAGCTGGGCGACGACAGCCGCCAACCACGCTACATCGAAACCATCCGCAAGCGCGGGTACCGGCTGCTGCCCAAGGTGGTGTTTCCCGACGATTATCGCGGTGCGGTGATGGGCACGCAGGTGTGGGGACACGGCAGCCCGTACGTGGGGCTGCAGGCGTTCGATCCCGCACACGCCGAGGTCTTCTTCGGCCGCAGCCATGCGATTGCGCAGGTGCTGGGCGCGATGCGCGCGCAATTGCACAGCCAGCGCGGGCTGGTGCTGGTGAGCGGTGCCAGCGGCTGCGGCAAGACCTCGTTGCTGCGCGCCGGCGTGGTGCCGTTGCTGGCGCAGCCCGGCGGGCTGGATGGCCTGGAAGCCATTGCGGTGGCGTATTGCAACCTGGCGCAATGTCGTGGCGGCGATGTGCTCGACACGCTGGCGCGCGCACTCGGCGACTGGGCGGCCGGCGGGCGGGCGGTGTTTTCGCCGGCGCAGATGGCGGCGTTGCCCGAGTGGCTGCAGCGCCCTGCCCCGCTGCATGCGGCCATTGGCGAGGCGATGCGTCAACGCCCACCAGCGCGCGACAGCGCACAGACCCAGCGCCATCTGCTGCTGGTGATCGATCACGCAGAAGCGCTGGTGGCCACGCCCGGGATCACCGATGCCGACCGCGCCGCACTGGCCGCGGCCTTGCAGGCACTGTGCAGCAGCGCGCAGGTGGCGGTGCTGATGCTCACCCGCAGCGATTTCTACCCGCGCCTGATCGACGCCTTGCCGCAGATCGTCGAACTCAAACGCGGCGACGGGCATGTGGATCTGCTGGCGCCGCGCGATGGCGAGATCGGCCAGATCATCCGCGTGCCGGCGGCCATGGCCGGGCTGCGTTTCGAAGAGGACCGCGACAGCGCCAGCCGGCTGGACGATGTGCTGCGCGATGCCACCGCGCGCCAGCCCGATGCCCTGCCGTTGCTGCAGCATCTGCTGCATGCCTTGCACGCGCAACGCAGCGACGATGGCCTGCTGACCTTTGCCGCCTACCGCGCATTGGGCGGGCTGGAAGGCGCATTGGCGCACCATGCCGAACACACCTTCCGTGCCCTGCCGGCTGCCGCACAGGCGGCATTGGGCGAGGTGCTGAGCTTGCTGAGCGTGATCCATCCCGACAGCGATGCGGTGACCGCGCGGCGTGCGCTGTGGTCGGCGCTGCCGGCGCATGGCGCAGCGCGCGTGCTGGTGGATGCCTTCGTGCAGGCGCGCCTGTTCGTCAGCGAGCTGGTGGCCGGCGAGCCGGGGTTTGCGGTCGCGCACGAAGCCTTGCTGCGGCAATGGCCGCGCGCGGCCGAGTGGATCCACGAAAACCGCCGTCTGCTGCAGGCGCGCAAGCGGTTGCAGCTGGCCGCACAGCGCTGGGCTGCCGAAGGCCGGCGCAGCGATCACCTGCTCAACAGCGGGCGCCCGTTGAGCGAAGCGCGCGAGGCGGCGCGGCGCATGCCGCAGGATCTGGATGCGCTGGATCACGCGTTCCTGCATGCCTGCGAGCGCTCGCAACGCCGCCGCCGCGGCCTGTATGCAGCGGCGGCGACCTTGCTGGTGGTGCTGGCGAGCGCCTCGATGCTGCTGGGCTGGCAGGCGCGGCAAGCGCAGCAGGTGGCCGAACAACGGCGCGACCAGGCCCAGCAACTGGTGAGCTACATGCTGGGCGACCTGGCCGAGCAGTTGCGCACGGTGGGCAACCTCAAGCTGCTCGACAGCGTAGGCAGCCGCGCGCTGCGCTATCTGGAAGACCTGCCCAGCGCGAGCATGCAGACAGGCGATCTGATCAACCACGCCCGTGCGTTGCGCACCACCGGCGAGGTGCTGATGAACCAGGGCAAGCTGGACGAGGCGCAGGCGGCATTCACGCGTGCCGCCGCCACTGCCGAGCAGGCGCGTGCGCGTGCGCCGGCGTCCCTGGAGGCGCACGCCGAAACCGGGCAGACCGCGTATTGGCTGGGCGATCTTGCCTACCGGAGCAAGCAGTTGCCCGTGGCACAACGCTACTGGTCGCAATACCTGGCCGCCTGCGAACAGCTGGTGCGCGCCGCGCCGCAGGATCCGTACTGGCAACTGGAACTGTCCTACGCCCTCAACAACCTCGGCACACTGGCCAAGGAGCAAGGCCGGACAGGTGCGGCGATCGGCTTGTTTGCACGCTCGATCGCCCTCAAGCGCCAGTTGCTGGCGCGCACACCGGACAACGCGGCGCTGCGCTACGAGCTGGTGGACAGCCTGTCCTGGCTGAGCCTGACGCAGGAAATGCAGGGCTCGCTGGCCCCCGCCGAGCAGGGTTACCGCGAGCAGATCGCCATGCTGCGTGTGCTGGTCGACCACGATCCCGACGCGCATGCCTGGCGCAGGCGTCTGGCCGGCTCACTGATCCGCGTCTCCAACCTGGCGCTGGCGCGCGGCCAGCTGCACCAGGCGCAGACCGATGCGCAGGACAGCCTGCGCATGCTGCAGGCGCTGGTGGCCTTGCAGCCGGACAATGTCGCCTGGCGCCGCGATCTGGCGCATGCCGACGCCCAGATCGGCTGGATGGCCGCGCTGGACGGGCAGCCCGAACTGGCGGTGCGGCACCTCGAGCGCGCCCGCCAGACCATGGCCGGGTTGCTGACACAGGCGCAACCGCTGCCGGAGTGGCAGTGGCTGGACGCCATCATCGCGCTGCGCCTTGAGCGCGTGCAGCGCACGCGCGCGGGCAACCACGCCAATGGCCTGGCGCCGATCGTTGCGCAACTGGATGCCCTGCACCGCGCCAGGCCCGACGATCTGCTCGGCCTGGCCGCGCTGGCCCAGGCGCTGGTCTGGCAGGGCGAACAACAGGCCGCCGCCGGCGACGCAGCCGGCGCACGCGCGGCGTGGCAGCGCGCGGTGGCGGTGTTGGGCAAGGACATCGGCAACAGCCGCGACAAGAACCTGCTGGACCCATGGATTCGCGCACAGGTGCATCTGGGCCAGCGCAGCGCCGTTACGCAACAGCTCGGATGGCTGTATCACGCGGGCTACCGCCACCCGGGATTCGTCTCCCTCTATGCCCCGCTTTTCAAGGAACAGGACAGCTCATGACGGACTTCAAGATCAAGCTCACGGTGGCGCGGGTGGGATTCGGCGGCAACACCGGTGCCGGCGAGTATTTCTACAGCTTCGCCCCGGACCTGCTGATTGTGGACAAGCACGACAAGGCATCGACGCTGCACTATTACTTCGATGAAGACGTCGTCCCCCGGCATTTCAAGATCAGGAGCCTGCTGAGTTCCGATGCCTTGAAACAGATCGGGCAACCCACGATCAGCCCCGACGGCCGCAGCGTGCAGGTCACCAATGCCAATAGCGTCCCGACCCTGATCTTCCTGACCATCATCGTCGAGGACGAAAGCCGGAAGGACAAGAAGACCTGGTTCAGCTGTGATCCCCAGGTGGGCAACGATCCGCAGATCAACCCGCAGGAAACCCCGCCCCGGCCGTAAGCCCTGCGTCGACACCTGCCTGGCGGCTCGCCGCCAGGCGGTGTGTTGCTGCGGTGTGTTGCTGCGGTGCGTTGACGCAGTGCGTTGATGCAGTGCGTTGGCGCGGCATAGCGTGCGCATGCACGGGAATTGGGCCAGCGATGGCCAAGCCACTGCCGCAGGTACCTAAGGTCGACCTGCACACTGGACCAGTTGCCACGGAGGAGACTCCTGGCGGTCGCGATATATCGCGCTGCGAGCTGGCTGGCGTACGCGTTGCCGGGCGCTCCGGCCAACCGTCGATGGCGGCAGGCAGGCCTGCCGTGGTGTCGCCCGCGTCGCCTGGCGACGTTCTTACTTATCCCACACAGTCCCGCGCGCGTGGCTGGATGCCGGCCGGCGCGGCCGCCAGGCCGGTAGTGCAGTGCGGCGCCACCGGGTGCAGCCGGTCATCGCGCTCGGAGCCATTGCTGAAAGCCACCTTGAACTGGCCGCGGCTAGACCACGCGCCGGGTATGCCGGTGCCGATGCGATGGGTGCTGCCAACGCCGCGCCCTGCCCATGACCGACAGGCCGGGCCCGGGCTGCAACCGCCCTGGTCGGTGTGGACGGACAAGCTGTCGCAGGTCCGTGCCGCCGCGCCCTGCGCGGTCAGGTCGCAAAGCGTCACGCCGACGCGCAGGTCGCGCTCGGTTGGCGACTGGGTGTGCAGTGCGGCCTGGACCCAGGCGATCGGCAAGTCGGCCTGGGTGGGCGCCGCCCAGGCGCTGGTGGACAGCACGACGATCAACACGAACAGATACCGGACCAGGCGCATGACGGACTCCGCAGCGGACCGGAGCGCGGCGCGTCCCCGAGCGACCTCGGTGGCCGCCGGACGACCTTCCCGCCGGGCCGCCCACACGACCTGACGGCAACCTTACGGTTGTTGCCCAATCCTGCCGAAGCCGGGAAATTCCTTATGAAACAATGGCATGCAATCTGACCAGATCGCGTCATGCACCATGGTGGCGATGTGTCCGAGCGTTGCGCCAATTCCCGCATCCGGCAGTGACAGCTCCGCGGAGCCACCGCCCTTAGGCTGGGAGGACCGCCCTTCGACTGAGCCGAATGGGCCAACGCCAGCACCGACAACAGCGAACCCGGCCAGCGAAGGGCAGACGCCAAGCGCTCCGAGCTGACCGCCGGCTCTTCCTTCTCCCTGCGGAAGAAGGTGCCCGCAGGGGCGGATGAGGGTACGGGCGAAGCCTCGTGCCATCTCATCCCAGGAGCGGCTCTGCCCCATACCCTCACCCCCCGCTCCCGCTCCCGCTCCTGCTCCTGCTCCTGCTCCTGCGATTCCCGATTCCCGATTCCTGAGTCCGCTCTGACCAATCCCCACTCCCGACTCCCCAATCCCCGCCCTCAAATCACCCGCAACGTGATCGCCTTCAACACCGCCCTTGTGCGGTCGCGGGTGCCGAGCTTTTCCAGGATGGTGGAGACGTAGTTCTTTACCGTGCCTTCGGCCAGGAACAGGGTCCGGGCGATCTCCTTGTTGGAATAGCCGCCGGCGAGCAGGCGCAGGATCGCCACCTCGCGCTCGCTGAAGGTCTCGCGCGGGGGCTGCTGGTCGCGGAACTGGTAGCGCGCCCGCACCGGGTCGGTGCTGACCGGCTGCAGCAGGGTCTCGCCGTGGGCCACCCGCTCGATCGCCTCGCGCAGGTCTTCCGGGGCGGCGTCCTTGAGCAGGAAGCCCTGCGCGCCGGCCTCGGTGGCGCGCAGCAGCAGGTCGCTGTCGTCGAAGGTGGTCAGTAGCAGTACGGGGGTGCGGTCGCCGCGGGCGCGCAGTTGCTGCAGCGCCTGGATGCCGTCCACGCCGGGCATGCGGATGTCGCTGAGCACCACGTCCACGGTGGTGCTGACCAGCGCGTCCAGCAGGCCCTGGCCGTCGTCGGCCTCGCAGACCACCTCCACGCCCTGTTGCTGCAACAGCGCGCGCAGGCCGGCGCGGACCAGGATCTGGTCGTCGGCCAGCGCGATGCGATGGGCACTCATGCAGGTAGCCTCGCCATCAGGTGCATGCCGCCAGTGGGCGTGCGGCCAAGCTCAAGCTGCCCGTGCAGGGCGGCCAGGCGTTCGCGCATGCCGGTGATGCCGTTGCCTTCGCGGATGCGCTCGGCGCGGCGGCCATCGTCGCAGATGTCCACCTGCAGCTGCGCGCCCGCGCACTGCAGGTGCACCGCGACCTCGTTGGCGTCGGCATGCCG
The DNA here is from genome assembly GCF_056725185.1 of Xanthomonas sp. NCPPB 3218. Classification (NCBI taxonomy): domain Bacteria; kingdom Pseudomonadati; phylum Pseudomonadota; class Gammaproteobacteria; order Lysobacterales; family Lysobacteraceae; genus Xanthomonas; species Xanthomonas sp. NCPPB 3218. The sequence goes on along the minus strand of NZ_CM161516.1, from coordinate 135,895 downwards.
CACCGCGTTGGTCAGCGCCTCCTGCACCAGCCGCAACAGCAGCTCGGCCACGCGGGCATCGGTGATGCGCACGGCCGGGTCGATCTGCAGGCGCAGCGCCGGGCGTGGGAACGGTGCGGCCAGCGCGCGCAAGGCGGTCTGCAGGTCCAGGCCCTGATCGTCGCGCAGCGACTGCACCACGTTGCGGATGTCCGACAATAGTTCGGCCGACAGCTGCTCCACCACCGCGACCTCGTCGCGCCGCGCCAGCACCGGGTCGGCACCGAGCAGGCGCAGGTTGATGCGCATGGCGGTGAGCTTGTGCCCGGCCACATCGTGCAACTCGCGCGCCAGGCGCAGGCGCTCGGCATCGCGCGCGCTGTCGGCCAGCAGCGCGCGGGTGGCCAGCAGGTCGGCATTGACGTAGGCCAGCGCATCGCGCGCGCGCTCGGCGCTGCGCGCGTAATGCGCGGTCAGCGCGGCGAAGGCCTGGAAACCGGCGTAGATGCCGACGATCAACCACGGGCGCTCGAACCCGGCCTGCACCAGCAGCGCATACATGCCCGCGTTCAATGCCAGCGCCAGCAACAGCACGCGCACCGGCGGCCAGGTCATGCCCGCCTGCGCCACCAGCATGACCAGCAGCACCGGGGCGGTGCCGGCACGCGGCTCCATCCACACCAGCAGCAAGGCCAGGACCGCCTGCAGCAGCGTGGCGGCAGTGCGCAAGGCATGCAGCGACGGCAACACGGTGTGCAGCAGGAACAAGGCGGTGAAGCCGGCCAGCACGCCCCAGCGCCAGGCGCCCTGCGGTGACGCATCGGGCATGAACGACAACGCCACCGCCGCAATGGTGAACGCACCGGCCAGCCGCAGCGGATGCGAGAGATGACTCAGGGAAGAATGCATGCGGCGATGCTGACGGCCGCGCGGCCACTCGGCAATGGTGCGCGTGCAGAAAGTGACTTCCGGCAGGTGCGATCGATGACCTGCGGCCCCTGCGATCCATGCGGCGCGTGCACACACTGGCATCACCAGCCCACCCATCGCCACGGAATCACGCCATGTCCGCTTCCAGTCTGTTTCTTGCGCTCAATCTGTTATGGGGCGGCTACGAACTGCTGCTCAGTCGCCGCCGTGCCGGCGACGGTGGCGCGCACGACCAGGGCACGCTGCAGCAGCTGTGGCGCGTGTTGTCTGTGGCGGTGGCCATTGCGGTGGCGCTGGCCTATAGCGGGCTGGCTCGCTGGCCGCAGGGTTGGGGCGCGCCGCTGCAATGGGCCGGCTGCGCCTTGATCGGCAGTGGGCTGGCGTTGCGCGTGTGGGCCATCCAGGTGCTGGCGCGCTGGTTCACGGTGGATGTGACCATCCAGCCCGATCACCAGCTGGTGCGCAGCGGCCCATACCGCTGGCTGCGTCACCCGTCCTATACCGGCGCGCTGATGGCGTTCTACGGGCTGGCGCTGGGCATGGGCAATGGGTTGTCGGTGGCGGCGATCGTGGTGCCGGTGACCTGGGTCTTCCTGCACCGCATCCGTATCGAAGAGGCCGCGTTGCAGCGTGCGTTTCCGGTTGCCTACCCGGCCTATGCCGCGCAGAGCCGGCGCCTGCTGCCGCTGGTGTGGTAAGAGTTGATAAGGCTGCGGCGCAGCACCACTGCGCTGGGCCTTGCCGGGCTTGCGTCCTGCAGATCGCGCAGCAGTCCATCCGCCACACCGATGGTCTTACACTCAGCGGCTACCCTGCCGCTGCCGTTCGTCTTCGATGATCATTTCCGCCGCTTCCGACTACCGTGCCGCCGCGCAGGCGCGCCTGCCGCCGTTCCTGTTCCACTACATCGATGGCGGGGCGTACGCCGAGCACACCTTGCGGCGCAATGTCGCGGATCTGGCCGATATCGCGCTGCGCCAGCGGGTGCTGCGCAATATGTCGGACCTGAGCCTGGGCACCGAGCTGTTCGGCGAGACGCTGGCGATGCCGGTGGCGTTGGCGCCGGTCGGGCTGACCGGCATGTACGCGCGGCGTGGCGAAGTGCAGGCCGCGCGCGCGGCGGCCGCACGCGGGATCCCGTTTACGTTGTCCACGGTGTCGGTGTGCCCGATCGAGGAAGTGGCGCCGGCGATCACGCGGCCGATGTGGTTCCAGCTGTACGTGCTCAAGGACCGCGGCTTCATGCGCAACGCGCTGGAGCGCGCCAAGGCCGCCGGGGTGACCACGCTGGTGTTCACCGTGGACATGCCGACGCCGGGCGCGCGCTACCGCGATGCGCACTCGGGCATGAGCGGGCCCAACGCGTCGCTGCGGCGCATGCTGCAGGCGGTGACGCATCCGCGCTGGGCCTGGGACGTGGGCCTGCTGGGTCGCCCGCACGATCTGGGCAATATCTCGACCTACCGCGGCAGCCCGACCGGCCTGCAGGACTACATCGGCTGGCTGGGCGCCAACTTCGACCCGTCCATCGCCTGGAAAGACCTGGAATGGATCCGCGAGTTCTGGACCGGGCCGATGGTGATCAAGGGCATCCTGGACCCGGACGATGCGCGCGATGCGGTGCGCTTCGGCGCCGACGGCATCGTGGTGTCCAACCATGGCGGCCGCCAGCTCGACGGCGTGCTGTCCAGCGCGCGCGCATTGCCGGCCATTGCCGATGCGGTGAAGGGGCAGCTGAAGATCCTGGCCGACTCGGGCATCCGCAGCGGCCTGGACGTGGTGCGCATGCTGGCGCTGGGCGCCGACGCGGTGCTGCTGGGGCGCGCGTTCGTCTATGCGCTGGCGGCCGGCGGCCAGGCCGGCGTGGAGAATCTGCTGACCCTGATCGAGCGCGAGATGCGCGTGGCGATGACCCTGACCGGCACCCATTCGATTGCCGAGATCAGCAGCGATGCGTTGAGCCGGGTGACGCGGGAGAACGCGGTCTCGCCTTGATGGGATTCGGGATTCGGGATTTGGGATTTGGGATGCGTTGGTAGCTGAGAGCGGGTGATCTGCGACTTGGCTGCAGGGCCCTTGCCCGCCCACCCTCGCAGGACACGCCGCAAGTACGTCCATGTAGGCTCTTACGCGGCATCCATGCCGCGTAAGGTCCCGCGACGGTGGGCGGGCAAGGACCTGTCGAGATGGTCGGTGTGCTTGGTCAGGCTGTGTGCGTGATGCGTGTCTGATCGAATGAACGTAGCGAGCAGTCGTCGGGTCGGTGCGGGCTGCGCGCAGGACCCGCGATGTGCGCGTTACATGCCGGCTCCGAGCATCGACTGCGCCCGCCTGGTGGCGGCGCAGTCGTCTTGTTGGCTGCTCTTAGTGGTTGTCGTCGCCGGTGGGCAGGTATTGCTGCAACGCCAGCACCGATTCCCAGGGATCTGCACGCTGACGCCTGGCCCGTTGCAATGCCTTGTCCATCGGGAAGGCGTCCGGGCCGCTGATCTTGCCGAGTTCTTCCCAGCGCAGCGGCACGGCGACGGTAGCCTTTTCGCGCGCGCGCAGCGACCACGAACACACGCTGGTATTGCCGCGCCCATTGCGCAGCCAGTCGACGAAGATCACGCCGTGGCGCTTGGCCTTGCTCATGGTGGCCACGTAGCGGTCCGGCGCGTGCGTTGCCAGCGCCTGGGCGAAGGCCTCGCAGAAATCGCGCGCCTGCTCCCAGTCCGCTTCCGGCACGATCGGCACCACCACGTGCAGGCCCTTGCCGCCGGACAGGCGCACCGCGCTCTCCAGGCCGGCACTGCGCAGCTTGGCGCGGATGTCGCGCGCAGCCGCCACCACGTCGGCCCAGGACACCCCGTCGCCGGGGTCCAGGTCGAACACCAGCCGGTCCGGATGCTCCGCATCGTCGACCTGCGCGCCCCAGGGATGCAGCTCCAGCGTGTTCATCTGCACCAGCTCAAGCAGGCCGGCGGCATCTTCGACGTAGATGTAGTCCTCGGTGCCGCTCTTCTGCTGCAGCGGAATCGCCTTGATATGCGTGCCCAGGTGGCGGCCTTCGTGCTTCTGGAAGAAGCAGTCGCCGCCGGCACCATCGGGGCAGCGCAGCAGCGACAAGGGGCGGCGTGCGATCTCTGCCAGCACCAGCGGCGCCACTGCGCGGTAATAGTCGGCCACATCGCCCTTGCTGATGCCCGCTGCGGGAAACACCACCCGCTCGGGATGGGTGATGGTGATGCCGTCCGTGGACGTGGCGGTGGATTTGGACGCGGTGGATCTCGATGCAGTGGACTTTGATGTGGTGGATTTGGATGCTGAAGCCTTCGAGGTCGCAGTCGTCTTCGATGCCGTCGACCGCACGCGCTTGCTGGCGGTGCTGGTGGATGGGTCGACCGTCGTTCTCGACGTTTTTTTACTCGCCGCCTTGCGCGCAGGCGCAGTGGCCGTGGTCGCAGCACTGCCTTTACCTGCAGCACGCGCCTTGCCCGGCGCGGCGCGGTCGCCGCCCAACTCGCTCATGGGTTTGTCCTCGCGCAGACGCTTGAATGCGGCCTGCCGCAGCAGGCCTTCCTTCGCCCAGCCGCGGAAGGCGACCTCGGCGATCAAGACCGGCCGTACCCAATGCACATCGCGTGGCCGCCCGGGAATGTGCGTCGGCAATTCCAGCGTGGCAGTGTCGCTGTGCAGCGCCTGCAACAGCGCGGTGATCTTGCCGAGCAAGGCATCGTCGAAGCCGGTGCCCACACGCCCGACATAACGCAGCGTCTTGCCCTCGCGTTGCGCCATCAGCAAGGCGCCGAAGCCGCTGCGCGCGCCCTTGGGGTCGGTGTAGCCCACCACCACGAACTCGTCGCTGTCTTCGTGCTTGGTCTTGACCCAATCGGCACTGCGCCCTTCGCGATACCGCGCATCGGCGAGCTTGCTGACGATGCCTTCCCAGCCGGTGCCGGCGCTGGCCGCAAAGACCTCCGGGCCGTGGCCGATCACATGGTCGCTAAACGCCAGCGTGCCCGGCACATCGCCCAGCACGTCGTGCAGCAACTGCTTGCGTTGCAGCAGCGGGGTGTCGCGCAGATCCACTCCGGCCACGCCGAGCAGGTCGAACACGATGTAGCGCAGCGGCTGCGTGACGCTGCCATCGAGCGCGCGTTGCAATGCCGAGAAATCGCTGCGCCCCTGCGCATCCAGCACCACCAGCTCGCCATCCAGGCGCGCATCGCGCACCGGCAGGGCCTGTACTGCGCGCACCACGTCCGGGAAGCGCTGTGTCCAGGCCTGGTCGTTGCGCGAGCGCAGCTGCACCTGGCCATCGACCATGTCGGCCAGCAGGCGGTAGCCGTCCCACTTGATCTCGTGCAACCAGCGCTCGCCATCCGGCGCCTGCTCGCGCAGCAAGGTCAGTTGCGCGCGCAGCTCGGTTGGGCATGGCGCATCGCGCGCGCCGTCCAGCGCCAGGGCGCGGGTACGCCATTGCCGGGCGTCCGCACGCGCCGGGCGCGCGCGTTTGCCGGCTGCAGTTGTCTCGGCGCTCGCCGTTGCTGCCGGCGCACGCCGCGCCCGGCTAGCCTTGGCACGGGTTGCCGGCGCCACTGCAGCCGATGCGCCAGCGGCCTGCTGCGCCACCAGCGCATCGGCATCCAGATCTGCGGCGTACGCATCGCTGCGCTTGAACAGCAGCCATTGCGGTTTGCCGCCGCGCATCTGCGTGCGCACCAATGCAAAACCGCCGCGCAGCAACTTGCCCTGTAGTTCGAACTCCAGCTTGCCGGCTTCCAGTGCCGCCAACGCATCGCCTTCGCACTGCCAATGCCCGTGGTCGAACACGTCCACATGCCCGGCGCCGTAATGGCCCTGCGGAATATCACCCTGGAAGCTGGCGTACGACAGCGGGTGGTCCTCCACCTGAACCGCCAGGCGCTTTTCGCCCACGCGCAACGATGGGCCCTTCGGCACGGCCCAACTCTTGAGCACGCCGTCGGCTTCCAGACGGAAGTCGTAATGGCGCGAGCTGGCGTGGTGCAACTGCACGACAAAGATCGGCTGCTTGCTGGCGCGCGCCGGCGTGTCGCCGGCCGGCTCCGGGGTCTGGTCGAAGCGGCGCTTGGCGTTGTAATCGTGCAATGACATGGGCGGGGCCTAGCCGGCCTTGCGGCGCGGCGCCGCCTTGCTGGCGGTGGTCTTGGTGGCCTTGGTGGCCTTCGCCGCGGTCTTCTTGGTGGCCTTCTTGGCCACTTTCTTGGTGGCGGTCTTTTTGGCCGACCCGGTTGCCGGCGCGCTGCTCTTCTTGGCCGGCGTGCGCGTATTGGCCTGCAGGCTCTTCTGCAGCAGCGACATGAAGTCGACCACGTTGGTGCTGGCGTCTTCGTGCTGCGGCGGCTCGACATCCACGGTGGTGGTGCCGCCCTTGGCCTGGATGCGCTTGCGCAGGATCTGCTCGAGCTTGCCGCGGAACTCGTCGTGGTAATCCTCCGGCTGCCAGGTGCCTGACATCGACTCGATCAGCTGCTTGGCCATCTCCTGTTCCTTGGGCGTGATGCGGTACTCGCCCACCGCGCCGGCCGGCAGCTTGAAGTCCTGCGGGTCCACCACTTCCTGCTGGTAGCGCAGCAGCAGCAGGATCAATGCATCGCCCTGCGGCATCACCGCGGCCAGGTATTCGCGCGTGCGGATGACCACCTTGGCAATGCCCACCTTGCCGGTGTCGCGCAGGGTCTCGCGCAGCAGCACATAGCCTTTTTCGGCCTTCTTGCCCGGCACCAGGATGTAAGGCTTTTCGAAATAACGCGGGTCGATATCGGCGGCGTCGACAAAGGTTTCCACCTCCACGGTTTCGTGGCTTTCCGGCGAGGCCGAGCGGATGTCCTGCTCTTCGACGATGACATAGCTGCCCTTGTCGTACTCGAACGCCTTGACGATCTCCTTCCACGGCACCTCATCGCCGGTGTCGGCGTTGACGCGCTCGAAGCGGATCGGCTTCTTGTCGCGCGAATCGAGCATGCGGAAATGCAGATCCACCTTGCGCTCGCCCGACATCAACGACACCGGCACATTGAGCAAGCCGAACGAGAGCGTTCCGGTCCAGATCGGTCGTGCCATCGGCGTGTGACTCCGGGTGTTGTGTGAGTTGACCCATAGCTGTAGCGCGGCCACCGTGATCCATGCGTGAGCCGTGCGTCTGCAGCAGCCACTGCGTCCCCTTCACTAGGCGCGCGGTGAACTGCGCATCCATCCCCATGACCAGGAGCACCGCATGTCCCGCGACCCACTGCGCGACCAACCGACCCAGCCGGGCGAACAGCACGGCAAGCGCGATGCCGAACACTATGAAGACCGCGGTGCCGGCGATGCGCCCGACACGCTGGTTCCTGCCGATGGCGACACCCCGGCCAAGACGCCGGGCACCGCGCCGTCGACCGTGGCAGACCGCTGAAACCAGCCGGCTGATTCCCCGCCCGGCAGCACCGCCAGGCGGGCGAGGGTTACGCCCGGCCTGCCCGCTGCAGCTGGGCAAATTCCTCATCGGCAAACAGGCGCGAGCGCACCAGGAAGCGCACGCCCTCGCCGTTTTCCAGCGAGAACATGCCACCGCGCCCCGGCACCACATCGATGATCAGCTGGGTGTGCTTCCAGTATTCGAACTGCGAGGGGCTGATGTAGAACGGCGCGCCGCCGATCTCGCCCAGCAGCACGTCGCGGTCGCCGACGATGAAGTCGCCCACCGGGAAACACATCGGCGAGGAGCCATCGCAGCAGCCGCCGGATTGATGGAACAGCACATCGCCGTGGCGTGCGCGCAGCGTATCGATCAGCTGCAACGCCGCCAGCGTGGCCATCACCTGCAAGGGTGGGTCTGTCTGCGTAGTGGTGCCCTGCATCGTCTGCCTCCTGCGGCGCGGTCAGGCCGCCATGTCGAGCACGATACGCCCCTCGATCGTTCCGGCGTGCATGCGCGCGAACACCTCGTTGATGTTGTCCAGGGTGTCGGTGGCCACGGTCGCCGCGACCTTGCCCTGCTCGGCGAAGGCCAGCGACTCCTGCAGGTCCAGCCGGGTGCCGACGATCGAGCCGCGCACGGTCACGCCATTGAGCACCATGCCGAAGATGTCCAGCGGGAACTGGCCAGGTGGCAGGCCGTTGAGCGACACCGTGCCGCCACGCCGCACCATGCCGATCGCCTGCTCGAACGCCTTGGGCGATACCGCGGTGACCAACGCGCCGTGTGCGCCGCCGATTTCCTTCTTGAGGTAGGCCACCGGATCGGTGGTGCGCGCATTGACCGTCACCGTGGCGCCCAGGCGCCTGGCCAGTGCCAGCTTGGCGTCGTCCACATCCACGGCGGCCACGTTCAGTCCCATCGCCTTGGCATATTGCACTGCCATGTGGCCGAGCCCGCCGATGCCGGAAATCACCACCCACTGGCCCGGCTTGGTATCGGTGACCTTCAATCCCTTGTAGACGGTGACGCCTGCGCACAGGATCGGCGCGACCTCGACAAACCCCAGGGTGGCGGGCAGATGCCCGACGTAATCGGCATTGGCCAGCGCGTACTGCGCAAAGCCGCCGTTGACCGAGTAGCCGCTGTTCTGCTGCGCCTCGCACAGGGTTTCCCAGCCGCCCAGGCAGTGCTCGCAATGCCCGCAGGCCGAGTACAGCCAGGGAATACCCACCCGGTCGCCTTCCTTGATGTGACGCACGCCCGCACCCACCGCCACCACATAGCCCACGCCTTCATGGCCGGGGATGAACGGAGGGTTCGGCTTGACCGGCCAGTCCCCCTGCGCGGCGTGCAGATCGGTGTGGCAGACCCCGCAGGCCTGGATTTTGACCAGCAGATCGCCGGCCTGGGGCCGCGGCACCTGCACTTCCTCGATCACCAGTGGTGCGCCGAACTGGCGCACCACTGCGGCTTTCATTGTCGTGTCCATGCTGCACTCCGCACTGATAGTGCGGCCCACCCTAGGCGCCTTGAGGACGCCGTGCCTTGATCGAGGTCAATTCGCGCGTGCGCGGTTCATGAACAGCCGGTGCAGCGGCCCGGCGTTCCTGTGCCCGATCCATCACGCATTGCAGTCGAGCAGTAGCAGGCCTACGCATCAGAAAAACCCTAGCGCCTTCGGCGAATAGCTCACCAGCAGGTTCTTGGTCTGCTGGTAATGGTCGAGCATCATCTTGTGATTCTCGCGGCCGATGCCCGACTGCTTGTAGCCGCCGAACGCGGCATGCGCCGGGTAGGCGTGGTAGCAGTTGGTCCACACGCGCCCGGCCTGGATCGCGCGGCCCATCCGGTACAGGCGCGACGCATCGCGGCTCCACACACCGGCACCCAGGCCGTACAGCGTGTCGTTGGCGATCGCCAGCGCCTCGGCCTCGTCCTTGAAGGTGGTCACCGACACCACCGGCCCGAAGATTTCTTCCTGGAACACGCGCATCTTGTTGTGGCCCTTGAACACCGTCGGCTTGACGTAGAAGCCCTCGGCCAGCTCGCCATCGAGCGTATTGCGCTCGCCGCCGATCAACACCTGCGCGCCCTCCTGCTTGCCGATGTCGATATAGGACAGGATCTTTTCCAGCTGCTCGCTGGAGGCCTGCGCGCCGACCATGGTGTTGGGATCGAGCGGGTTGCCCTGCTTGATCGCGGCCACGCGTGCCAGCGCCTTTTCCATGAACCTGTCGTAGATCGATTCCTGGATCAGCGCGCGCGAGGGGCAGGTGCACACCTCGCCCTGGTTGAAGGCGAACAGCACGAAGCCTTCCACCGCCTTGTCGAGAAAATCGTCGTCTTCGGCCATGACATCGGCAAAGAAGATGTTCGGCGACTTGCCGCCCAGCTCCAGCGTCACCGGGATCAGGTTCTGGCTGGCGTATTGCATGATCAGCCGGCCGGTGGTGGTTTCGCCGGTGAAGGCGATCTTGGCGATACGCGGGTTGCTGGCCAGCGGCTTGCCGGCCTCAAGCCCGAAGCCGTTGACCACGTTGAGCACGCCCGGCGGCAACAGGTCGCCGATCACCTCCATCAACACCAGGATCGAGGCCGGGGTCTGCTCGGCCGGCTTCATCACCACGCAGTTGCCGGCGGCCAGCGCCGGTGCCAGCTTCCAGCACGCCATCAGCAGCGGGAAGTTCCACGGAATGATCTGCCCGACCACGCCGAGCGGTTCGTGGAAGTGATAGGCGATGGTGTCGCTGTCGATCTCGGAGATACCACCTTCCTGCGCGCGGATGGCGCCGGCGAAATAGCGGAAGTGATCCACGCACAGCGGCACATCGGCATTGAGCGTCTCGCGCACCGGCTTGCCGTTGTCCCAGGTCTCGGCATAGGCGAGCAGCTCCAGATTCTGTTCGATGCGGTCGGCGATCCTGAGCAGCACATTGGAGCGCTCGGTGGTGGAAGTCTTGCCCCAGGCGTCCTTGGCCGCATGCGCCGCATCCAGTGCGGCTTCGATGTCCTGCGCGTTGGAGCGCGCGATCGAGGTGAACACCTTGCCGTTGATCGGCGTGGTGTTGTCGAAGTACTGGCCGCTGTGCGGCGCCACCCACTGGCCGCCGATGAAGTTGTCATAACGCGGTTTGAAGATGGACTGCGGGTCGGTGTTGAGCGGTTTTGCAGAGGCAAGCGCGTTCATCATGGTCTCCTGCGGAGGTGGTCCGATGCGCACGTGTATACCCGCGCGAGCGCTAGCGCAATGTCATGTCATGCGCTGTTGCGCTGCGTCATTGCAGCGCAGCCGTGTTTCCCCGTGCCGTGGTGGACGTTGCGCTGCAGCGCATCATTGCGTGCACGCGGCAAGGGCTCCGCAACCAGGCGCCGGATCGGCCGCCGTGCACCAGCACGCATCGCACAACCATCAAATCCAGACGTCGTTGTCTGCGGTGTATGCACCGCCCGCATCGCCGGTATTGACCACACCGCGCGGCTCGACCAGCAGCACGCTGCATTCGTGCTCCGCCGCCGGGCGGTGTTCGACCCCCTTGGGCACCACGTGCATCTGCCCGGCCGACAGCGCCACCACGCCGTCGCGAAACTCGATGGTCATGTTGCCGTCCAGCACGATGAACACCTCGTCCGTGTCCGCATGCTGATGCCACACGAACGCACCTTGCAGCTTGACCAGTTTGAACTGGTAGTCGTTCATTTCCGCGACGACACGCGGGGACCAGTGCTGCGACAGCAGGGCGAGCTTGTCGCTGAAATCGATCGGGGCGTAGCGCGTGTTCAACGGAAACATCCTTGTGCAGGGAGTGCGCTTGCAAGCTTAGTGCATCGCATCACCGGCAGTCACCGCTGCATCAATGCGGCGCATTGCAGCCGCGCGTGGCGAACAGCGCAAGCGGTTTGCCCGGCGCGATGGGTTCATGCGCGCGCGTTGCGGGCGTCTGACGCGCGCCACGCCCGCACCGCTGCGATGACCTGCGCACCGTGGCTGGCGCTGGCATCACGCGCGGCAAAATCGTGCGGCCGCCATTGCACCTGTGCGGCCAGCCGTGCGCAGGCGGCATGCCCGTCTGCCAGCACGTCGGCCTGCTCTTTTGCGTTCAACGCCAGCAGAAGCGAGAAGCCGGTGGCCGAGATCGTGCAGTTGATGTCCAGCCAGTAGCGATTGTCCGCACGCAGCAGAAACCAGTCTGCGGGGGCGTGATCGATGACGATCATGGTGGGGCCTGGTGTGGTGGTCAGTGGCGTGTCGATGGCAGACCGTGCGTTGGCGGGATGGCTTTGTCGCGCCCGGGGGCGCTCCTACGGGCGGTGCGCGTTGTTGAATGCGTACCGCCTGCGGCCGGATCAGCCGCCGAAATCACGCTGCAGGCCGAGCGTTTGTTGGAGCGCATCGCCGTGACGACGCGCGCATTGGCGGGACGGCTTTGTCGCGCCCGGGGGCGCTCCTACGGGCGGTGCGTATTGTTGAATGCGCACCGCCTGCGGGTAGCTCAGCCGCCGAAATCCCATTGCAGGCCCACCGTGTAGGTGCGGTCCGGACCGGGTTCGTAATAGCGCCCGTTGCCGTCGTTGACGATCACCGAGCCGATGTAGTGCCGGTCCAGCGCATTGTCGATGCGGGCGAAGGTGCGTAGCCCACCCAGCGTGGTGGTCCAGCGCCGGGAGGCTTCCAGGTTGACCAGCGCGTAGCCGGGCGCACGCTCGCTGGCCAGGTCGTTGACCACGGTGGCGTCGGAGGCCACCGTTTCTGCGGCGAACTGCCATTGCGCCGGCTGCCACTGCCAGCGCGCGAACAGCTGCTGGCGCGGCACGCCCGGCAGGCGCGCGCCGCTGGCCACCGGTGCGGTGGGCGTGGCGCAGCCGCTGCTGGCGCAGGTGAGGTAGCCATCGCGCACGGTGGCATCGACGAAGGTGTAGGACAGCTGCAGCTGCTGGGTGGTGCCCACCGGTTGATTCCAGCTCAGCTCCGCGCCCTGGCGGCGGGTGGCACCGATGTTGCGATAGGTGCTGCGCCCATTGGTGTTGCTGGCCACGGCCAGTTCGTCGTCGGTGTCGGCGCGGAACAGCGCCACTTCCACCGCTGCGCCGCTCTGCGCGCGCCACTTGCTGCCGATCTCATAATTGCGGCTGGTCGCCGCGCCCAGATCCAGCGCCAGCCCGGCGCCGCCGTCGCTGCGATAACCCAGCTCGTTGAAGGTGGGCGTTTCGAAACCGCGCCCGACCGAGGCGTAGAAACGCAGGTCCTCGGCGGCACGGAACACGATGCCGGCCACCGGCGTGGTTGCCGAATAATCGCGCTGGCCGCTGTCGTCGGGATTGCGCCCGAGGATGTAGTGATCGTCCGAGTCGAAGCGCACCTGACTATGCCGCACGCCCAACAAGGCCGACCAGCGGTCGCTCCACTGCCACCACGCCTGCGCAAACTGGTCCACGTTCTCGACCTGGTCGCGCTGGTTGCGGCGCAGCGCGCCCTTGACGCCCAGCGTATCGCCAACAAAGTTTTCGTAACCGGTGCGGTGCTGGCGCTGGCGATCGACGTTCGCGCCCACGGTCAGCTGCAACGGCCGGCCCAGCGCCTCGCCCTGCCAGGCCCAGCGCGCATCGGCGCCTTCGTAATTGCTGTCCAGATCGATCACCCCGCCCGAATGCAGCGGGTTGCGCTGCACCGCCACCGGGATCGCCAGGAACTGCTCCACGCTGCGCTGCCCGCCGTAGGCCATCAGCCGCAGCGTCTGGCTGTCGAACTGCTGGGTGAAGATGGCGCCGGCCTGCGACTGGCGCACCGACTTGCGGGTGTTGAACTGGGTGGCCACCGCCGTGGCCTGCGCCGGGTCGGCATTGAACTGCGCGCGGGTCAGGCCGAGCGGGTCCTGCGCGTCGGGTGCGTCCAGATAGTTGAGCACCAGGTCCAGCCGGCGGCCCCCGGCCAGATCGAAGCCGAGCTTGGCGTTGACCGAATCGCGCTTTGCGCGGCTATGGGCGCGGAAACCGTCGGTTTCGAAATGATTGGCGGCCAGGTTGTAGTGCACCGCGCCCTGCTGGCCGAGCAATTGCGCACCCACGTTGACGGTGGCATTGCTGCCGTAGGTGGCGCGCAGCCGCCACGGGTCGCCCGGCGCGCCGTCAGCGCTCCACAGCTGCAGCACGCCGCCGGAGGAGTTGCCGTACAGCGCCGAAAACGGGCCGCGCAGCACTTCCACCCGCTCGGCGCCCAGCACGTTGAAGTGCGAGAGCTGGCCCTGGCCATCGGGCATGCTGGCCGGGATGCCGTCGACCAGCAGGCGCACGCCGCGCACGCCGAAGGTGGAGCGCGCACCGAAGCCGCGGATCGACAGCTGGGTGTCCTGCGCGTAGTTCTGGCGATCGCGCGCCACCAGGCCGGGGATGCCGTCCAGCAGTTCGGAGACCTGCGCGCCGCGGCGGTTGTCGGCATCGGCCGCCACCACGGTGAAGGAGGCCGGCAGGTCGAAGTCGTCCACCCCGCGCACGCGCGCGGCGTCCACCTGCACGGTGGGCAATCGCTGGATCGGCGTGGAGGCGGGCGGCGCCGGATCGGCGGCCAGGACGGGCGGCGCGGCGCTCGTGGCGAACAGGCCGCAGGCGGCGGCCAACAAGGTAAGTCTGGGCATGGGCGTAGTGTCCCTCATCCGTACTGTGGCCGCATCGTTGCGTACGGAACGAAGCATGCTACGCCGGCCATGGGCTGCTACGATGAAGTGGTTTGGCCCAGCCGCGGCCGAGCATCCCGGAAGTCCCTCACTCTTTCGTCCTTCAGCGAGTCATGCCGTGTCCTTCTTTGCAAACGTGGAACAGGTTCCAGGCGACCCCATCCTGGGCCTGACCGAGGCCTACAACGCCGACAGCCGCCCCAACAAGGTCAACCTGGGCGTGGGCATCTATTACGACGAAAACGGGCGCATCCCGCTGTTGCGCGCCGTGCACAAGATCGAGCAGCAGCTCGCGCTGGACGCCAAACCGCGCGGCTACCTGCCCATCGACGGCCTGGCCGCCTACGACAAGGCCACCCAGGAGCTGCTGTTCGGCGCCGAGTCGGCGCTGGTGGCCTCCGGCCGCGTGGCGACCTCGCAGACCGTCGGCGGCAGCGGCGCCTTGCGCGTGGGCGCGGACCTGCTCAAGAAACTGCTGCCCACCTCCACCATCGCCATCAGCAACCCGAGCTGGGAAAACCATCGCGCAGTGTTCGGCGCGGCCGGCTTCGAGGTCGTGGACTACACCTATTTCGATGCCGCCAGCCATGGGCTGAACTTCGACGGCATGCTTGCCGATCTGGCAAAACTCGAACCGGGCACGGTGGTGCTGCTGCACGCCTGCTGCCACAACCCGACCGGCGCGGACCTGAGCAAGGAGCAGTGGAAGCAGGTTGCCGGGCTGTTGAAGGAACGCAACCTGTTCCCGTTCGTCGACATCGCCTACCAGGGCTTCGACAAGGGCATCGAGGCCGATGCGTATGCGGTGCGCCTGCTCGCTGCCGAAGGCATCGACAGCTACGTGGTCGCCAGCTCGTACTCCAAGTCGTTCTCGCTGTATGGCGAGCGCGTGGGCGCGCTGTCGGTGGTCTCGGCCACTGCGGCCGAAGCCAAGGCCGTGCAATCGCAGGTCAAGCGCATCATCCGCACGATCTACTCCAGCCCGTCCACGCATGGCGCCGCCCTGGTGGCCGGCGTGCTGACCAGCCCGGAGCTGCGCGATCTGTGGGAGCAGGAGCTGACCGAGATGCGCGAGCGCATCCACGCCCTACGCGCGGGCCTGGTGGCCAAGCTGGACACATTAGGCGCGCCGGAGTTTGCGTTCATCCAGCGCCAGGCCGGCATGTTCTCGTACTCGGGCCTGACCAGGACCCAGGTGGATCGCCTGCGCGAGGAATTCGCGATCTACGCCGTCGGCACCGGCCGTATCTGCGTGGCCGCGTTGAGCCAGCGCAACCTGGACTACGTGGCACAGGCCGTGGCGACCGTCAGCCGGATGTAAGCGAGCGCATCGCGATCGGCCGACGCGGCCGACGCCGGCAAACCGGGAGCGCGCCAGCCTCCCGGTTTTTTTATGCGTGTTCGCCGCTCCTGCGCGTGTGCAGAGCTGCGCCAAGACCGCGTGGTACATGTCGGCAACCCCAGTCTTGGGCACCACATTCGCGCATGTTCGATCAGGTTTGCTGCAAAACGCGCATCCAGTGATCGAAATCTAACGGCGCAATGGCGACAATGGCGGACCACTTCCTACACAGGCTGCCCGCTCCCATGTCGCGTCCCTCGCTGACCCGCTTCCTGATCGAAGAGCAACACGCCGGCCGTATCGACCCGGAATTGCGCCAGCTGATCACCATCGTCTCGCGCGCCTGCAAGCGCATTTCCATCGCCGTGAGCAAGGGCGCCCTGGGCGGCGTGCTCGGCGATGCCGGCACCGGCAACGTGCAGGGCGAGGCGCAGAAGAAGCTCGACGTGCTCAGCAACGACATCCTGCTCGAAGCCAATGCCTGGGGCGGCCACCTGGCTGCGTGCGCGTCGGAAGAAATGGATCACAGCCAGCCGGTGCCCGACCAGTACCCCAGCGGCGATTTTCTGCTGCTGTTCGATCCGCTGGATGGCAGCTCCAACATCGACGTCAACGTCTCGGTGGGCACCATCTTCTCGGTGCTGCGCGCGCCCAAGGGCACCGAAAAGCCCGGCGACGAGCACTTCCTGCAGCCGGGCACCCAGCAGGTCGCCGCCGGCTACTGCATCTACGGCCCCAGCACGATGCTGGTGCTCACGCTCGGCCACGGCACCCACGCCTTTACCCTGGAGCGCGAGGAAGGCAGCTTCCTGCTGACCCAGGCCAACATGCGCGTGCCCGAAGACACCGCCGAATACGCCATCAACATGTCCAACCAGCGCCACTGGGAGCCGGCCATGCAGTCCTATGTCAGCGACCTGCTGGCCGGCAAGGACGGCACCCGCGGCAAGGACTTCAACATGCGCTGGATTGCCAGCATGGTCGCCGACGTGCACCGCATCCTCACCCGCGGCGGCATCTTCATCTACCCCTGGGACAAGAAGGACGCGTCCAAGCCGGGCAAGCTGCGCCTGATGTACGAGGCCAACCCGATGAGCATGCTGGTGGAACAGGCCGGCGGCGCGGCTACCACCGGGCGCGAGCGCATCCTGGACCTCCAGCCGACACAGCTGCATCAGCGCGTGCCGGTGTTCTTGGGGTCGAAGAACGAAGTGAACGAGGCCACGCGCTATCACGTGGAGTTCGACAAGGCGCAGGGCTGAACTTTCGACGCAAGCCACACGCCGCGCTGACGCATGCCAGACACCCGCCCCGTGCGGGTGTCTTTGTTTGTCACCACGGCTGATTGTGCAATCAATGATGGTCTGCAGAGCGACGAGAACTGCGCCAGCAGCCACATCCTGCGGTCAGTTGACTCACCACCGGGCAGCGGTGAGTATCGCCCTCGGGCCGGAGTGGGACGGTCTACGGGAAGTCGATCTCTACGCGCAATGCCTTGCAAACAGTCGCCTGACTGCCCGCAGGGATCACATATCGATCAGGGAGTTCACATGAAGACCGCATGTGTTGCACTGGTGGCTGCCGTCATGTTGCAGGCCACACCCGCCTTCTCCGCATCAACCGCGCCATCGCCACTGGTCGGAACCTGGCTGCTGGATACCAGCAGCCTGCCGATGCCACCGGCTGCACGACCCAAACGTGTTGTCCTGGAGTTCAAACAGGTTCCAGGCAACAAGTGGGCCACCAACGCCGAGATCATCGAACACGACAACAAGACGCTGCAGCCGCAATCCACGCTGTTGCTGGACGGCACACCGGGCAAGGCCTCGGGCACCTACCTGGTGGATCGCGCCGCAGTCAAAATGCCCGAGCCCGGCGTGCTGGTGATGCAGTTGATGTATCAAGGTGTCCCGGCATCTACACGCACCTATACGGTCAGTGCCGACGGCAAGGTCATGACCGAGATTGAAGCGTACTTCAAGGATGGCAACCCGGTGATGCGCACGGCGTATTTCAAACGCGCGGCAAGTCAGTCCAGGTGAACACGGGCGAGCCGACGCCGCATCGCGGCGCGGCTCGTTTATTTGAGGAGCAGCGACAGTTTGAAGGCAGGGAGCCTGTATGCGATATCTTTCACCGATCGATCTTCCAGCCACATTACGGCACAGCAGGTCGGTCGAGCAGTTTCTCGGAAAAAGTCCAGTCGATGCAGCATACATTCGCCATGTCGAGTTACGGCCGGCAAACGATTGCATCGAGGTATGGCTATATGACGTCGAGGACGTTGGCAGCGAAGACTATTCGGATCTATATGACTTCGCGTGTTTCGAGCCAGACGGGCCTTGTGCCCCTGCCGCCATCTTTGCGGACGCAGCCGCTGCCGTGACGTATGCCAGCACATTCCTGGCGGCTGACCCTACGCGCTGGACCAACCTCGGGATTGCCGAGTCCGAATACCTTGACTACCTTCGGGCAGGCAGGCCTTCCCGTTGGCCGGTTGCCATCTGACCCTTCATCTCGATGCCGACCGGGCAAGCGCTTGGGTTCAACTGCCAGCAATCGCCCCAAGTTGCCTGTGTCGCAACGCACATCGCCCCGATACCGTAGTTGAGCCAACCAGAGCATCCATGACCGAGATCAAGTTCACCGAAGGCGAGCGGGCGGCGATCACGCGCAAGATCCAGCTGTATTTCAGCGAGGAACTGAAGCAGCAGATCGGCCGCTTCGATGCGGAGTTTCTGCTGGATTTCTTCGCCGAAGAGGTGGGGGCCTATTTCTACAATCGGGGCGTCTACGATGCGCAGGCCATCGTTGCCAGCAAGCTGGATGACCTGGGTGAGGCGATCTACCAACTGGAACGTCCTACCGACTTCAAAAAGTGATCCGCCACCTCACGATGCCACAGCACTGAGAAGTCCCACGTCGCTGCTGCGAGCAGGGACAACATGCGCGTGCCGGAGACACGCCGAATACGCCATCAAGTCGCGTCGTTCCGCTGCGTTGTTCAAGGATTCCTGCAACTCAGGGGTGTCACTGAGTACTTCCGGTCTCCAGCTGGCCAGCATCCTTGAGAAGTGCAAGCGCCCACTCCACACGCGCCGATGCGGTGGCGACCAGGTCGTCCGGGTGTTCGCCCAGCAGCGCGCGCAGTTGATGCGGGGCAAAGACAAGGTCGACGAAGTGGCTTGCCAACGCAGACGGATTGGCCGGTTGATCCGGGCCGTCCAGGATCGTCATCTGCACGCGTCGTAGCCCGCCTTCCCAGCCGATGCGGTTGACTTCAGCGGCAAGCGCTGGCGCGCGGATGGAGGTGCCGACGACCAGCCGCATCATGGCCACCGTCTGGGGCTGTAATGCATGCGCAAGTATTCCTTGTCCTGCGTGTCTCAGGCGCCCCTCCAGATCCATGGGGACGCTGGCTGCGGCAGGCTGCGGCTGGGTGTCGACATCGCGACGGACCACCGCCTCGAAGATGGCGTCTTTGTTGGCGTAGCGCGCGTAAAGGCTTGCCTTGCCCGCGCCTGCCAGCCGCGCGATGTCCTCGCACGACGTGTGCTCGAACCCGCGTTCCAGGAAGAGTTGCAGTGCCGCATCGAGTAAGCGCCGTTCGACATCGCCCGCCTTATCGAGTGGCGGCCGTCCGCCTTTTGATTTTTGCTTGACCGCTTTCATGCACGAAAACTTACACGCCGCTTGCATTGCCATCAACTGAACGTTATCGTTCAGTTATTCGCTGCATGGTCTGCCAAGCCGGCGAATGGCCTGGGTGCTGCGTGACAGACAGCCTGCATCTTCTGTTGCAGTTCCCGTTGCCGTCGTTGGCGCAAAAGACCCAAGCGAGAGGCAAGCCGTGACGTCAGATGTGAGATCCCCAATCGTTGTTGCAGGCGCCACCGGCGACCTGGGTTGCCGCATCGTCTTTGCCCTGCAGGACCAGGGCGCCGCGGTGGTTGCGCTTGTTCGGCAAGGCGCAGGCAAGGACCGTATTGCGGCCCTGCAACGCAGGAACATCACGATCCACTACGTCGAGATGGAAGACGCCAACTCGTTGCGTGAAGCGGTCGGGAATGCGGCATGCGTCGTTTCCGCGCTCAACGGCCTGGACGACGTCATGCTGGGTCAACAGGGAAAGCTGTTGCATGCAGCGGTCAGCGCCGGCGTGCCTCGCTTCATCCCGTCTGATTTCTCGCTGGACTATACGAAGACACGGCCGGGCGACAATCGAAACCTGGATTTGCGGCGCCGGTTCAGAGACCAACTCGATGCCGCGCCGATCGCGGCCACCTCGGTTCTGTGCGGCGGCTTTCTGGAGCTTCTCGAGGGCAGTGCGCGCCTTGTGGTGCCGGGCCGTCGCGTCATGCATTTTGGCGACGCCGACCAGCAGCTCGATTTCACCGCCAAAGATGACGTTGCCAGCTACACGGCGGCGGCCGCGCTGGATTCCACGGCCCCACGGGACCTGCGCATTGCCGGCAACAGCATTTCGCCCAACGACATCGCGCAACTGCTCACCCAACTCACCGGGCAGCGCTATCGCACGCTCAGGCCCGGCGGGCTCGGGACGATGTCGGCAATCATCAGTGCGGTGCGTGCACTCACGCCCGCAAGCGATGACCCCTTCCCTCCCTGGCAGGGCATGCAATATCTGCGCGACATGATGAGCGGGCGCGGCAAACTGGTCCCACTGGATAACGATCGCTACGGTGCGCGCGCCTGGCAAACAGCCCGCCAGACACTGGCCAATACGTATGTACGGGAGTCTTGAGATGCGCGATGGCATTGCAGCGTTCCACATCCAGGTTGCACAGGCGGAGCTGGATGACCTCGCACACCGGCTTAGGCAAACGCGGTGGCCAAGTAGGGAAACCGTGGAGGACCACAGCCAGGGCCCGCAGAGCGAGCGCATCCGGCGCCTGGTGGACCGCTGGCAGTCTGGCTACGACTGGCGTGCGACCGAGCGGTTATTGAACGGCTGGAACAGCAGTCGCACCACGATCGATGGACTGGAGATCCAGTTCCTGCATGTCCGCTCGCCGGAGCCAACTGCGCTTCCGTTGCTGCTGACGCACGGATGGCCCGGGTCGGTGCTCGAATTCCGCGAGGTGATCGGCCCCTTGAGCGACCCGGTGGCCCATGGCGGGCAGGCGTCGGACGCCTTCCATCTCATCATCCCATCCTTGCCTGGCTTTGGTTTCTCTGCAAAGCCCACCGCCCGTGGCTGGGGCGTCGGGCGCACGGCTGCCGCATGGGTCGAACTGATGCGCCGTCTGGGTTATGGCGAGCGTTGGGCCGCACAGGGCGGCGATTGGGGCAGTGCGATCACCACCGCGCTTGGATTCATGCAGCCGCCCGGCTTGCGGGGTCTCCATCTGAACATGGTGATGTTCGAACCCAGCACGCAGGACATCGCCGAGGCCACACCGGCCGAGCAGAAGATGCTGGAAGACGCCCAGCGCTACTACGCGGAATTTTCCGGCTACATGAAGCTGCAAAGCACACGGCCGCAGTCGGTGGGCTTCAGTTTGGCTGACTCCCCGGTGGGCCTGGCGGCATGGATCTATGCACTCTTTCAGGACGTCTCACAAAGCGACGGCGAACCGGAGAACGTGTTCGCCCTGGACCACCTCATCGATGACATCATGCTGTACTGGCTCCCGAACGCAGGGCCCAGCTCTGCACGCCTGTATTGGGAAGCCGCGCATGAGGCGATGGCGGAGATGCCTTCGCATCCAATGCCCACGCCCACCGGCATCAGCATGTTTCCCGGGGAGCAGGTGCGCATTTCCCGGCGCTGGGCAGAGCGACGCTTTGCGGATCTCCGCTTTTTCGGCGAAGCGGAGCGGGGCGGACATTTTGCGGCAATGGAGAATCCGCCGGTGTTTGTCGATCATCTGCGAACGACCTTCCGGTCGCTTCGGTGACGGCGACCGCGCCTGGCATGCCGGCACGGCCTTCGCGCCACGGCCCTGCCGACGGTGCCGATGTCTCCGCTTTGCAGCTGGAGCTGCCTGACGCCACGCCGGCACTGCCCCCTTGACCGCCGTCGCCCACACGGGCCAGTCTCGGGGGCTGGCGCGGCGGGGAGTCGTGCCGCTGGCCTTCAACGGAGAACCGCCGTGGACCGTCGTACCTTCCTCACCCTGTCCGGCATCGGTGCTGCCGGGCTGCTGCTGCCGAACACGCGCCTGATCGCGGCCGAGCAGTTGCTCACACCCAACGATGCCGCGCGCAGCCGTCGCTTGTCCGATACCGCGCTCAGCACCGCCAAGGCAGCCGGTGCCAGTTATTGCGATGTGCGCGTGGGCCGTTATCTGCGCCAGTTCGTGATCACCCGCGAGGCGCAGGTGGAGAACGTGGTCAACGCCGAATCCAGCGGTGTGGGCGTGCGCGTGCTGGCCGATGGCGCGTGGGGGTTTGCGGCCACCAACACGCTTACCAGCGATGGCGTCGCCACCGCCACGCGCCAGGCGGTGGCGATCGCCAAGGCCAACGCGCGGCTGGGCGGCTCGCCGGTGCAGCTGGCGCCAGTGACGCCGGCCGGACAGGTCAGCTGGAAGACGCCGATCAGGAAGAACGCAATGGAAGTGCCGCTGCAGGACAAGGTGGCGCTGCTGATGGACGTCAACGCGGCCGCGCTCAATGCCGGCGCCACGTTCGTGGCTTCGCGCCTGTTTGCGATCAACGAGCAGAAGTACTTCGCCAGCAGCGATGGCTCCTATATCGATCAGGATGTGCACCGGTTGTGGTTGCCGTTCACCGTCACCGCGGTGGACAAGGCCAGCGGCAAGTTCCGCACCCGCGACGGACTGTCTTCGCCGATGGGCATGGGCTACGAATACCTGGATGGCGATGCCAGCCAGAAGCACCGGCTGCCTGGCGGACTCATCGGCTACGGCCACAGTTATGACGCGCGCGAAGATGCGATCGCCGCCGCCAAGCAGGCACGCGCCAAACTCACCGCACCGTCGGTGAAGGCCGGCAAGTACGATCTGGTGATCGACCCGAGCAACCTGTTCCTCACCATCCACGAGTCGGTGGGCCACCCGCTCGAGCTCGATCGCGTGCTCGGTTACGAGGCCAATTACGCCGGCACCAGTTTCGCCACGCTGGACAAGCGCGATGCCGGTTTCCGCTGGGGCAGCGATGCGGTGACCTTCGTCGCCGACCGCACCCAGCCCGGCAGCCTGGGCGCAGTGGGGTACGACGATGAAGGCGTCAAGGGCAAGCAATGGGAGCTGGTGAAGGACGGCATCCTGGTCGATTACCAATGCACGCGCGATCAGGCGCATCTGCTCGGCAAGACCGCATCCGATGGCTGCAGCTATGCCGACTCGTGGTCCAGCGTGCAGTTCCAGCGCATGCCCAATGTCTCGCTGGCGGCAGGCAAGACGCCGCTGGCTGTTGCCGACATGATCAAGAACGTCGAGCGCGGCTTGTACATCCACGGGCGCGGCTCGTACTCGATCGATCAGCAACGCTACAACGCGCAGTTCGGCGGGCAGTTGTTCTACGAAATCGAGAACGGCCAGGTCACGCGCCTGGTGGAAGACGGCGCCTACCAGATCCGCACGCCGGAATTCTGGAATGCCTGCAGCGCGGTCTGCGATCAACGCGATTTCCGCCTGGGCGGCTCGTTCTTCGACGGCAAGGGCCAACCCAGCCAGGTATCAGCGGTCTCGCACGGGTCGTCCACGGCGCGCTTCGATGGCATCAACGTGATCAACACCGCGCGCGCATTGGGTTGAGAGAACCTGGTCGGTCGCGGGCGTGGTGCCCTCACCAAACAGTTGATTGGTTGCCTTGTTTAAAACCATGCACCCCGACCATCTCGACAGGTCCTTGCCCGCTCACCGTCGCGGGACCTTACGCGGCATGGATGCCGCGTAAGAGCCTACACAGACGTACTTGCGGCGTGTCCTGCGAGGGTGGGCGGGCAAGGGCCCTGCAACCAAGCCGCAGATCAAACGCTTTGCAGCCAGCCCCCCCCCCTGAAGCAAACACCGCACCCGATGACCCGCTGATCGCACATGCACGATCGCAGACAAACCACGCATGCCTGACATCCAGAGCTCTCAACGCGCAGCCACATCCATCGCAGCCGGTCAGCAGCGCTCGCCACACGCGCAGGCCTGGCGTGCCACTCACTTCATGCAGGTATCGCGTTTGCGCACGGACCCCTGCCGAAAGTCATTTGACGCAGCGTTCATCGCCCGGCAAGAATCGGCGATACCGCGCAGATAGCGATCTGTGCGTCACCACACTACCTGCGCGCCGCGCGGGATCATTGGGGAGTTGCCGTGCAGCGACGTGATTTCCTGGCCCTGACCGGGCTGACCATGGGCGGCCTGATCGTGCCCGCCTACTTCGGCAAGGCGATCGCCGCCGAGCAGTTGGTGACGCAGCTGGATGTGGGCCGCAAGAAGCGCCTGGCCGATGCCGGCCTCAACGCTGCGCGCCAGGCCGGTGCGAGCTACTGCGATGTGCGCATCGGCCGTTATCTGCGCCAGTTCGTCATCACCCGCGAGGACAAGGTGCAGAACGTGGTCAACACCGAATCCATCGGTGCGGGCGTGCGCGTCCTGGTGGCTGGCGCCTGGGGGTTTGCCGCCACCAACGAGCTCACCGAACAGGGTGTGGCCAAGGCCGCCTCGCAGGCCGCCGCGATCGCCAAGGCCAATGCCAAGGTGCAGGGCACGCCGGTGCAGCTGGCGCCCACGCCGGGCGTGGGCGAGGTCAGCTGGAAGACGCCGATCAAGAAAAACGCGATGGAAGTGCCGATCAAGGACAAGGTGGACCTGCTGCTGGGGGTCAACGCTGCCGCCACCGCTGCCGGCGCCAACTTCGTCAATTCGATGCTGTTCGTGGTCAACGAGCAGAAGTACTTTGCCAGCACCGACGGCTCGTATATCGACCAGGACGTACACCGCATCTGGGCGCCGCTGAGCGTGACCGCCATCGACAAGGCCAGCGGCAAGTTCCGCACCCGCGACGGCTTGTCCGCGCCGATGGGCCTGGGCTACGAATATCTGGATGGCGCCGCCTCGGGCAAGTTCGTCTCGCCCAATGGCGTGGTGAATTACGGCCTGTCCTACGACATGAAGGAGGACGCGATCGCCGCGGCCAAGCAGGCGCAGGAAAAGCTCAAGGCGCCGTCGGTGAAGCCGGGCAAGTACGATCTGGTGCTGGACCCCTCGCACACCTGGCTCACCATCCACGAGTCGGTCGGCCACCCGCTGGAGCTCGATCGCGTGCTCGGTTACGAGGCCAATTTCGCCGGCACCAGTTTCGCCACGCTGGACAAGCTCAAGGCCGGTTTCCAGTACGGCAGCGACAAGGTGCACATCCTGGCCGACAAGATCCAGCCCGGCAGCCTGGGCGCGGTGGGCTACGACGATGAAGGCGTCAAGACCAAGCAGTGGGACCTGATCCGCGACGGCAAGCTGGTGGACTACCAGGCCATCCGCGACCAGGCGCATATCCTCGGCAAGACCGCCTCCGACGGGTGCTGCTACGCCGACTCGTGGTCGAGCGTGCAGTTCCAGCGCATGGCCAATGTGTCGCTGGCCGCCGGCAAGACACCGTTGAGCGTGAGCGATCTGATCAAGAACGTGGAAAACGGCATCTACATCATCGGCGACGGCTCGTTCTCCATCGACCAGCAGCGCTACAACGCGCAGTTCGGCGGCCAGCTGTTCTACGAGATCAAGAACGGCGCGATCACCCGCATGCTCGAGGACGTGGCCTACCAGATCCGCACGCCGGAATTCTGGAACGCCTGCAGCGCGGTGGCCGATCAACGCGACTACCGCCTGGGCGGCTCGTTCTTCGACGGCAAGGGCCAGCCGAGCCAGTCCTCGGCGGTCTCGCATGGCTCGTCCACCGCCCGTTTCGACGGCATCAACGTCATCAACACCGCCCGCTCGCTCGGCTGACAGGAGAAACCCACATGAGCATCCTTACCGAAGCGCAGGCCAAGGCCATCCTGGACAAGGTCATCAAGCTGTCCAAGGCCGACGAGTGCACCGCCACGCTCAGCGGCTCGATCGACGGCAATATCCGTTTCGCACTCAACAACGTGTCCACCAGCGGCATCGTCGACAACACCGACCTGCAGGTGCAGGTGGCGTTCGGCAAGCGCGTAGGCATCGCCACCATCAACGAGTTCGACGACGCCGCGCTGGAGCGCGTGGTGCGGCGTGCCGAAGACCTGGCGCGGCTGGCGCCGGAAAATCCGGAATTCATGCCGGCGGTGGACAAGCAGACCTACAAACCCAGCCCCACCTTCAGCGAATCCACCGCCGCCATCGACCCGGCGTTCCGCGCGCAGGTGGCCGCCGATTCGATCGCCCCGTGCAAGGGCAAGGGATTGATCGCGGCCGGCTTCCTGGAAGATGGCCAGAGCTTTACCGCCTTCGCCAACAGCAAGGGCAACTTCGGCTACCAGCGCGGCGCGCGTTTCGACTACACCTGCACCGTGCGTACCGAAGATGGTCGCGGCTCGGGCTGGGTGGGCCGCAACCTCAAGGATGCCGCCGACTTCAAGGCCGAGCAGGACATCCGCATCGCCATGCGCAAGGCCAGCGACTCGTCCGAAGCCAAGGCGCTGGAACCGGGCAAGTACACGGTGATCCTGGAGCCGGCAGCGGCGGCAGGCCTGATTTCTTTCATGATGCGCTACTTCGATGCGCGCATGGCAGACGAGGGCCGCAGCTTCCTGTCCAAGAAGGGCGGCGGCAACAAGCTGGGCGAACAGGTCTACGACCCGCGCGTGAACATCACCGCCGACCCGTGGGATGCGCGTGCCGCCGTGCTGCCTTGGGACGAGGAAGGCCTGCCGCGCGAGAAGATGCCGATCGTGGAGAACGGCAAGATCGCCAACCTGCAGTATTCGCGGTTCTGGGCGCAGAAGAACGGCAAGCGCGCGGTCGGCGAGCCGGGCAACCTGCTGATGGCCGGTGGCGACAAGAACATCGCCGAGCTGGTGCGCGGCACCGAGAAGGGCATCCTGGTCACGCGCACCTGGTACATCCGCATGGTCGACCCGCAGACCGTGCTGCTGACCGGGCTGACCCGCGACGGCACCTTCTACATCGAGAACGGGCAGATCAAGTACCCGGTGAAGAATTTCCGCTTCAACGAATCGCCGATCATCATGCTCAACAACATCGACGAACTGGGCAGGCCGGTGCGCGTGGCCGGCGATGAATCCAGCTATGTGATGATGATTCCGCCGATGCGGCTGCGCGACTTTACGTTTACCTCGTTGTCGGACGCGGTGTGACTGAGAGCCGGGAATCGGGAGTGGGGAATCGGGAATGGGAGAGCGGAGCAAGCTCTTCGCGGCCCGATGGTTTTCCTGCACATCCCGTTCCCGGTCTACACGCCCTGGCGGCGCACGCGACGCGCCGTCATTTCCTTGGATTGCTGCTCGGTAGCGTCGCTGCGTTGGCGTTGCCGCGGCAGGCGCGGGCGGCGGGCAATTACGATTTCTGGTTTACCCGGCTGCGCTACGACTCGGGCGATTGGGATGTGGATGCGCGCATGCCGTCCAACCTGATCACCTCGTTGATCGACTACACCCAGCTGCGCGTGGATCCGCAGGAGCATGTGCTGGACCTGGCCGATCCGCGCATGCTGCAGGCGCCGTTCTGCTATCTGTCCGGGCACAAGCTGGTGGAGTTCAATCCCGCCGAGCGGCGCAACTTCGAGCGCTATGTGCGCAATGGCGGCTTCGTGTTCGTGGAC
This sequence comes from Xanthomonas sp. NCPPB 3218, assembly GCF_056725185.1. Taxonomy (NCBI): domain Bacteria; kingdom Pseudomonadati; phylum Pseudomonadota; class Gammaproteobacteria; order Lysobacterales; family Lysobacteraceae; genus Xanthomonas; species Xanthomonas sp. NCPPB 3218. The sequence goes on along the minus strand of NZ_CM161516.1, from coordinate 108,804 downwards.
GATTGCAACCACGATATCGACGGCCTGTTCGCCACCTCGTTCGAAGCGCAGATGACCTCCATCTTCGGCAAGACCGCGCTGCAGAAATTGCCCAGGAACCATCGTCTCTACAGCGCATTCTTCAAATTCCCCGACGGCCCGCCGGCCACCAGTTTCGAGCTCAATGGCTGGGGCGACGACCTGGTGCACGATTATCTCAGGGGCATCAGCATCGACGGCCGGCTCGGCGTGTTGTACAGCAACAAGGATTACGGCTGCGAATGGGACTACGACTGGCGCAACAAACGCTTCCTGGCCGAAGACAACACCAAGTTCGCAGTGAACATCGTGATGTATGCATTGACCAACTGAAATCGATCCGTAGGAGCGCGCTGGCACGCGATGCCGTACCGGTAACACCGCCTCGCGCGCCAGCGCGCTCCTGCACACATCGCGTGAGATGTTTCGCAGGCACGGGCACGGCATCCACCGCCAACCACCGCCGTCGCACCCGCGAGTCCCGCACGCTTTTGTAGGAGCGCGCTTGCGCGCGATGCCTTAGCGCTAACGCCGCATCGCGCGCTCCTACGCCAGCAGTCCCACAACGAGACGGTTCCCATGACTTCCCCCAACGACGACACCCTCACCCGGCAGCTCTCCCAACTCGGCGCGTTGCGTGCGGCCCTGGCGCAGGCGGTGGTGGGCCAGGACGCGGTGGTGGAGCAACTGCTGATCGGCCTGCTCGCCGGCGGCCACTGCCTGCTGGAAGGCGCGCCCGGCCTGGGCAAGACGCTGCTGGTGCGCTCGCTGGGGCAGGCGCTGGAGCTGCAGTTCCGCCGCGTGCAGTTCACCCCGGACCTGATGCCCAGCGACATTCTCGGCACCGAGCTGCTGGAAGAGGATCACGGCACCGGGCATCGCCAGTTCCGGTTCCAGCAGGGGCCGATCTTCACCAACCTGCTGCTGGCCGACGAGCTCAATCGCACCCCGCCCAAGACCCAGGCCGCGCTGCTGGAGGCGATGAGCGAGCGCACGGTGAGCTACGCCGGCACCACCTATGCGTTGCCGGCACCGTTTTTCGTGCTGGCCACGCAGAACCCGATCGAACAGGCCGGTACCTATCCGTTGCCGGAAGCGCAGCTGGACCGCTTCCTGTTGCATGTGCGGGTGGACTATCCCAGCGAGCAGGAAGAGCGCGACATCCTCAGCCAGACCACCGGCACCAGCAGCGCGCAGGTGCCCAGGGTGATGGATGCCGACAGCGTGCTGGCACTGCAGCAGCAGGTGCGGCACGTGCATGTGGGCGCGGATCTGCTGACCTGGATCAATCGCTTGGTACGCGCCAGCCGCCCAGGCCCGCAGGCCAGTGAGGACGTGCGCCAGTGGATTAAATGGGGCGCCGGCCCACGCGCCGGGCAATCGCTGGTGCTGGCGGCCAAGGCGCGTGCGCTGTTGCATGGCCGCCTTGCCGCCACCCGCGAGGATGTCGTCGCGCTGGCCGCGCCGGTGATGCGCCACCGCCTGTTGCTGTCGTTCGCCGCCGAGGCCGAACAACGCAGCGCCGACGATGTGGTCGCCGCGCTGCTGCGCGCCGTGCCGTTCCCGGCGTGAGGCGCGTTGCGGCGTGAGCATGGACGTGCCGGCACTGATTCCCGCCGAGCTGCGCAGCCGCCTGCGCGGCCTGCAGCTGCGTGCGCGGCAGGCGCAGGGCGCGCAGGGGATCGGCCAGCACGCCAGCCGCAGCCGCGGCGCCGGGCTGGAATTCTCGCAATACCGCGCCTACGAGCCCGGCGATGCCTTGCGCCAGATCGACTGGAAGCTCTACGCCCGCTCGGACCGGTTCTTCGTGCGCGAGGCCGAGCGCGAAAGCCCGCTGACGCTGTGGGTGTTGCTCGACGCCACCGCCTCCGCCAGCCAGGCCGACCAGGCGCGCCCGCAGGTCACCCGCCTGCAGGCGATGACGACCCTGGCCGCGTGCGCTGCCGAGGTCGCGCTGCGGCAAGGCGACCAGGTCGGCCTGTTCGCGGTGCATGGCGATGGCCTGGTGGCCGTGCCGGCCGGTGGCGGGCCGCGCCAGCGCGACCGGCTCTGGCTGGCCCTGCACGGGCTGCGTGCCGGTGGCCGCTGGCCGGGCATGGACGCGCTGCGTCCGCTGTGGGAACGCATCGCCGCCCATGCGCTGGTGCTGTCGATCGGCGACGGCTTCGACCAGGACCTGCTCGGCGCGCTGGAAAAACTCGCCGCCGCGCGCCGCGAGGTGATGCAGCTGCAGGTGCTGACCTGCGATGAACGCGATTTTCCCTTCAGCGGCGGGCACCGCTTCCGCGACCCGGAAACCGGCGAAGAACTGCTCGGCGACGGCGCCGCGATGCGCGCTGCGTATCTGCAACGCTTCGGCGCTGCCCAGCGCGCGCTGCAGGCACGCTGGCAGGCGGCCGGCATCGCGCACGCGGTGCATCATCTGGATGCGCCACCGGATGCGGCATTGCGCGAGCTGTTTGCACACGGTGCGCGGCGATGAGCCAGCGCACCGGCGCCAGCGCCGCAGCTGAGGGAGCGCAGCAGTGAACCTGCTCCTGCTGTTCCCCGCCGGCCTGGCCGCGTTGGCCGCACTGCTGCTGCCGTTGCTGATCCATTTGGCCCGACGCAGCGAACACCGGCCCACCGACTTTGCCGCATTGCGCTGGCTGCGCGCGCAGCCGCGGCCCCGGCACCGGCTGCGCTTCGACGAATGGCCGCTGCTGCTGGTGCGCCTGCTGCTGCTCGCCGCAGTGGCACTGCTGCTGGCCGAGCCGGCCTTGCGCGATCACCAGCAGGCGCGCCCGCGCATCGCGGTCAGCCCCGGCGTGGATCTGGTCGCGGCCCGGGCGCTCGGCCACGCGGCCAACGCGCAGTGGGTATGGCTGGCCCCAGGCTTCCCGCCGATCGCTGCCGATGCCGCACACCCACCTGCCACGCCCGCCGGCACCGCGCCGCCGGTCGGCAGCCTGCTGCGCGAACTCGATGCCAGCCTGCCGCCGGAGACCGCGCTGCGCGTGATCGTACCCAGCCAGTGGGGGCCGCTGGATGCGCAACGCCTGCAGCTGTCGCGCGAGGTGCGCTGGCAGGTGCTGCCCGGCCAGTCGCCGGCGGCCGCCGTGGCGCCCGTCCCACCGTTGCGACTGCAGGCAATCGCCGACGCCCCCACCGAGCCGGCTCTGCGCTATCTGCGCGCCGTGCATGCCGCCTGGGCACTGCCCGGCGCATTGCCGGTAAGCACCCCCGGCGCTGCCGAGCCGGCACGCTGGCCGGCCGGCACGGTGGTGGCCTGGCTGTCGCAGCGCCCGCCGCCGGCGCCGGTCATCGCCTGGGTCGCGGCCGGCGGGCAGCTGCTGCTCGATGCGCAGACGCCGGCCCCGCCCGCACTCGCGGGCCCGCTGCAAGCGCTGCTGCAGGACGCACACGGCGCCGCGCTGATCGATGCCGCAACGGTTGGCCGCGGCCGCCTGCTGCGCTGGGCCGCGCCATTGCAGCCGCAGCGGCTGCCGGCGCTGCTGGATGCCGACTTCCCCACCCGCCTGCACGACGCCCTGCAGTCGACACCCGCACCACAGCGCGCGCTGGCGCAGACCCAGCAGCCGCAGCGCGGCCCCGCCATCCGCCTGGCCAGCGCCCCCTGGCCGCTGGCGCCGTGGCTGATCGGACTGGTGCTGCTGCTGTTTGCGATCGAACGCTGGCTGGCCACCGCGCCCCGCCGGAGCCGCGCGGCATGAGCACGCCGGCACTGCACCACGCCTGGCAGGCCGCGCGGCGACGGCAGGCCGCAGGCGTGCTGCTGTGCGGGCTGCCGCTGGCCGCGCTGCCGGCGCTGCTGGCGTGGCGCACCGGTGCGCAGCCGGCGATCCTGCCGTTGCTGCTCCTGGGCGTGCTGGCGCTGATCGGCGTGGCGCTGCTGGCGGCACGCCGGCTGGACCAGACCTGGCTGATCCGCCGGCTGGATCGCGACGCGGATCTGGAAGACAGCAGCGACCTGCTGTTCGCCCCGGACGGGCAGCTGGGCCCGTTGCAGGCCCTGCAGCGCCAGCGCCTGGAACAACGCCTGCGCAGCACCCCGCGCGATCTGCGCCCGGCCTGGCCCTGGCGGCGCGCCTGGGCATGGGGCCTGCCCGGCCTGCTCGCCTGCGCCGCGGTGCTGCTGTGGCCGCACCCCGCTCACCGGCCCACCGCAGGCAACTACCGGATCGCCGCCGCACGCGCCGGTACCGGCGCCCCCACCCTGGGTCAGGCGCGGCTGCACAGCACCCCGCCCGCCTACACCGGCCTGCCGCCCGCGCCCCTGCCCGGCCTGGATGCACGCGTGCCGGCCGGCACCCGGCTGCACTGGCAGCTGCAGGTCAACCCGGCCCCGCGCAGCGTGGGGCTGCGGCTCGGCGATGGCCGCCGCATCGCGCTGTCCCGACAAGGCAGCACCGATCGATGGCAGGGCCAGTGGGTCGCCGAGCGCGCCAGCCTGTACCGCATCCTCATCGACGGCGCGCCGGCCGACCGCCAGCTGCACCGCCTCGACGTGCTGCCGGACCGCCCGCCGCAGGTGCGCGTGCTGGCGCCCGAACAGAGCCTGGTGCTGTGGACGCCGTCCCAGACCGGCAATCGAGGCTGGGCGCTGCGCTTCGAAGCCAGCGACGACTACGCGGTCGCCGCCAGCGCCGAGCTGCGCCTGACCCTGGCCCAGGGCAGCGGCGAGAACATCACCTTCAAGACCCAGCGCCGCACCCTCAACGGCAGCGGCCCGGCCCGGCTGCGCGGCTTTTCCACCACGCTGCAGCCGCAGGCGCTGGGCATGGCCGCCGGCGACGACCTGATCGCCCAGCTCATCGTGCACGACACCCGCCAGCCTGGCCCGCAGGAAGGCCGCAGCGCCAGCGTGATCCTGCGCTGGCCACCGCCGGAGCAGACCATGGCCGCCGGCCTGGAGGCCAGCGTCAAGCAGACCTTACCGGCCTATTTCCGCAGCCAGCGCCAGATCATCATCGACGCCGAGGCGCTGCTGAAGGAAAAGCCGCGCCTGGACCCGGCCACCTACCTCAAGCGCGCCGACGCCATCGGCGTGGACCAGCGCCTGCTGCGGCTGCGATACGGCCAGTTCCTGGGCGAGGAGAGCGAAGGTGCGCCCAAGGGCCCGCCGACCGCCGACGAAGCGCCGACCAGCGACGCCCCGGCCGAGGATCTGCCCACCGCCGACATACCCACCGCGGATGCGCCGGCAACGCCTGCGGCGCCCGCGCCCGCCCGGGACGAACACGGGCACGATGCGCACGACCATGCCGCCGAGGCCGGCGCTGCCGCGCTGGACGACCACGACCATGGGCATGGCGACGGCGGGCCGGAGCGCGGCGGCTTCGGCCAGGCGCAGGACGTGCTGTCCGAGTTCGGGCATACCCACGACCATGCCGAAGCCGCCACCCTGCTCGACCCGCAGACCCGCGCGCTGCTGCGCGCCGCGCTGGACCAGATGTGGCAGTCCGAGGGCGAGCTGCGCCAGGGCCACCCGGAGCGTGCGTTGCCGTTTGCCAACAAGGCGCTGGGCTTCATCAAGCAGGTGCAGCAGGCCGAACGCATCTACCTGGCGCGGGTCGGCACGCAGTTGCCGCCGATCGACCCCGGCCGCCGCCTGAGCGGTGACCGCGCCGGCCTGGGCGACCGTGCCGCCGGCCTGGACAGCCGCCCGGATCCGGACCCGTCGGCGCTGCAGTTGTGGGACGCCCTCGGCGAGCAGGCCCCGGTACCCGACGCCACCCTGGCCCGCTACGCGCAGTGGCTGCAGGCCCAGCAGGAGCGCCTGCAGGATCCGCTGGACCTGGCCGCGGCGGTGGAAACCCTGCGCGCCGAACCCGCTTGCGCCAGCTGCCGCGCCCAGCTGCGCGCCCAGGTCTGGCGCACGCTGGTCGCCCCGCCGGCCCCGCTGCACCGCCGCGCCCCTGCCGACGCGCGCGGCCAGCGCTATCTGGATGCCCTGCGCCAGGAGCCGCAACCATGATGCTGCCACCACCCCGGTTGACCGCACGCGGCAAGTTCCGCCGGCTGCACGCGCGCGCGGCGACCCGGCGCCTGGGGCCACGGCGGGCTGGATGCACGCAAGCGGAGCCGCAGGCATGACGCTCGCGCTGCCCTGGCTGGTCGGCAGTGCCTTGCTGCTGCTGGTGATGCTGAGCTGGTTCCGGCTGCTGCGCGCACACGCCCGGCAACCACGCGCGCGGCTGTGGCTGTTGCTTGCCGCCCAACCGCTCCTGGCCGGCCTGCTCTACCCGGTGCTGCTGCCGCCGCCGCGCGCCGGCAGTGCGAGCGAACTGCATGTCGCCACCGCAGGCACCCCGGCAGACCAGGTTCGCCCGACTGCTGCGGCGTGGGTCGCCCTGCCCGAGGCGCCCACCTTGCCCGGCGTGGCACGCGTCCCGGACCTCGCCACCGCGTTGCGGCGCGCGCCCGGCACCACCGCGCTGGTCGTGCATGGCAGCGGCCTGCCAGCGCGCGACCGCGACGGCCTGCGCGTCCCTGTGCGGCTGGCGCTGGCGCCGCTGCCGACCGGTCTGGTCGCCGTCTCCACGCCGCCGCCGGTCGCACCCGGCGAACGCATCGCCATCAGCGCGCGCGTGCAGGGCCTGCCGGGCGCGCGGGTGGAGTTGCTGGACCCGGCCGGGCAGGTGGTCGACACCGCCACCGCCGATGCGGCCGGCCAGGTGCAGCTGCGTGGCCAGGCGCGCGCACCGGGGCAGGTGCTGTTCGCGCTGCGCCTGCGCGATGGCGCAGGCGCCGAACGCGGCCGCGTGCAGGTGCCGGTGCTGATCGCCGCGGTGCCGTCCGCACGCGTGCTGTTGCTGGCCGGCGCGCCGCAGCCGGAACTGAAATACCTGCGCCGCTGGGCCAGCGATGCCGGCATGCAGGTGCGCAGCCAGATCGCCGTCGGCCCGGGCGTGCAACTGGGCGAGGGCGCTGCACTGGATGCCGCCAGCCTGGATACGCTGGACCTGCTGGTCATCGACCAGCGCCGCCTGGTCGCCCTGGGCAACGCGCAGCGCCAGGGCGTGCGCGCCGCGATCGGCCGCGGCCTGGGCGTGCTGGTGCGCACCGACGGCCCCCTGGATGCTGCCGCCCGCGCCGCGCTCGGCGAGCTGGGCCTGGCCGTGACAGGCGGCAGCACCAGCGCAGCGGTCCCCGCGCCGCGCTCGCTGGCATCGCCCGGCGCCAGCGACGCAGCCGCAGCGCCGGCCGACGCCGCGCCACTGCCGCCCCTGCAACGCCGCACTCTGCAGCCGCAACAGGCCGATGCCGTGATCGCCGCACGCGCAGACGACGGCAGCGCGTTGGGCTGGTGGCGGCCGCAAGGCCGCGGCCGCATCGGCATCGGCCTGATCGAAGACAGCTTCGCGCTGGTCCTGGCCGGCCGCAGCGACCTGCATGCCGCGCTGTGGGCGCAGCTGGTGAGCGCTGTCGCCCGCGCAGGCGGCAGCGCGCCGGCTGCGGTGCAGACTGGCTGGTCGCAACACCGCATGACGCTGTGCGGTGTCGCCGCAGACGCGGCCGTCATCGGCCCTACGGGCGCATCTCAAGCGCTGCTGATCGATCCCACCAGCGGCACCCGGGCCTGCGCCGCCTACTGGCCGGCCGCCGCAGGCTGGCATCGTCTGCAGACCGGTACCGAACAGCGCTGGCTCTATGTCCGCGCGCCCGGCGATGCCCCCGCGCTGCACACCCAGCAGATCCGCGACGCCACGGTTGCCATGGCCGCCATCGACACGCCCGCAAGCGTCGGCGCGCCAACAGCACAGCCCGGCGCCCGCTGGCCCTGGCTGCTGGCCTGGCTCACGCTGGCCGCAGCACTGTGGTGGCTGGAACGACGCCGGCGCTGACTGCGGCAGTGCACGGCCACATCAGCGCAGGCCCGCGTGCGGCGCGCTTTCCAGGGCCTTTGCACTCCACTGGAAAACAGCGGCGCTGCAATATCAGCAATCTCTCGGTGACACACTCAACGCGACTGACGCGCCCATACCCGGCAACAATTGTTCGCCGGCAACGCCACGTCGTCGAGCAACTGCAAGCCCACCGACGCCGCCAGTGCATCCACCGCTTCGGCATCGCGAATGCCCGATGCGGCATCGCGTTCGCGCAACATCGCATCGAACGCGCGATTACTCTCGCTGGTGAATTGGCCATCGCGGTTGAACGGCCCATACACCACCAGCAGCGCATCCGGCGCCATCACCGCCGGCAACCCCGCAAACAACGCTTGCACCTGCGGCCAGCCCATGATGTGCAAGGTATTGGCACTGTAGACCGCATCGTAGCCGGCAGGCTCGCCCGCCTGCGCAGGCGGCAATGGCGGCGTGGGCGCCAGGCCCGGTGTCGGCGTCAGCACCGCCTGCAATGCAATCGGTGGCGGCGTATTCGGCAGTGCCGCCTCGTCCAGCCACTGCGTCATGCCCGGCAGATGGTCGGCATGATCGCTGGCCTGCCAGCGCAACCACGGCATCGCCGCCGCAAAATGCACCGCGTGCTGCCCGGTCCCGGCACCGATTTCCAGCACATTGCAGCGGTCGGCAAAGTGCCGTTGCAACACCTCCAGGATCGGGTCGCGGTTGCGTGCAGAGGCTGGCGAAAAGGGTTTGGTCATGGAAGACATCCAGGAAGAGCGAACCCGATTGTCGCGCGCGCAAGCGACATTGCGCAGTGCGCACGACGGCATCGATGCGGCGCCGCGCCCGCATGCGCGTGCGCGTGCATCAACGCAGGCCCGCAAATTCTGTGGATGCTTGCAGGTTGCCTGGATGGCGCTTGCAGCCTGCCTGCCGCAGATGCGCGGCACCGCCGGGCGTTAGGTTCAACGCGCCGCCGGCAATGCGTCGTACGCACGTCGCACCGCGTCCTCGCCATAGCGCCGCTCCAGCCGGCGCACGATGAAGTGCCCGCGCGCCATCGCCTGGAAGTGGCGCATGAACACCGTATTGAGGGTTGCGCCGCTCACCGCACCGACCAGCGGCACTGCCTGCACGGCGAGTTTTTCGCCGACATTGACCGAGAACTTGGCCGCAACGCGCGACACCAGCGACACCAGCACCGGCGCGCCCTTGCTGGCAAACCCGTGTGCGGCAACGTATTGCGCCGCAGCGCTGAGTTGCTGCGCCATTGCCGCGCGTACCGCGAAGTAGCCCGATTCGGCGCCATCGTCGCCGACACTGCGCCCGCCATGCGCCAGCACTTCCAGGCAGGCCAGCGCGGTGTCCGGATCCTGCAGCGATTCGCCTTCGGAACGGGCGATATCGGCAATGGAGCGCAACATCACCGTGGTGGTCACCGGCAGCTCCACCAACAGCCCGGGCAGGCCGAAGAATCCGCCCGCACCACCGGCGACAGCCACCGCCATGGTGTGGCGTGCGGTGGACGCAGGCTGCTGCAGATCGGTCTTGCCGCGCAGGCTCAGTAATGCCGATTTCATCGCCACCTGCAGCGCGCGGCGGGTCACGCCGTCGATGCTGCGGGTGACCAGCTTCGGCAGCCGTCGGGTGATCAGGCTCTCGATCGGCGCGCCCATTGCATTGGCCAGTCGGGCGGCCACGCCGGGGTTTTCCAACAGCGCGTGCGCGGTGGCCAGATCGCGTTGCGCGGCAACGTCCATCACCGGGATCGGAAGCATCGTCATGCCTGCTCTTCGTCGTTGGGGGCTTGCGCCGATGGTACCCAGCGCCATGTGAGCGCCGGACGAGCGAACTCGGCAAGCGAAAACACTACCCTGCAATTGGCTGGCAAAATGCGCCATCATCGGGGTTCAAGCAGCTAATGCCGATCAGATGAATCGTGAGATCCGCCACAGCATCGTCATTGCGGCCGCGCCGGAAGTGGTCTGCGCCGCTTTGTCAGAGCCCATGCAGCTGGCGCGCTGGTGGACGCGCGAGGTGAGCCTGGTCGAGGACCGGGTGCGGCTGGACTGGAGCCGGCAGGGCTGGCGGGTGGAGCTGAGCATCGACGACGGTGCCGACTACCGCCTGGTGCGCTGGCGCTGCCACGCCTCCAACATGCTCGACACCGACGCCTGGGAGGGCACGGTGATGCGCTTTGACCTGCGTTCCACCAGCCAGGGCACGCAGGTGGAGTTCGAACACTCCGGCTATCGCGACTCGCCCTGCAAGGAAGCCTGTGCGCGCGGCTGGCGCTTCTTTTTGGGCAGCAGCCTCAAGCGCTATGTGGAAACCGGCGAAGGCATGCCGTCAGCCGACATGCGCAGCCCCGAGCTGCCCGACAGCGGCGGTAGCGTACCGCGCTAGCGGCGCCGACTGCAGGGATCCATTGGCATCGCGGCGTGCACGCTCGCCCGCCTCTGTGTGCATCCAACCGGACTTGTGTGCCAACCGCGTTGGCGACCTCATGGCAGATCGCTCACGCCGGGTCCGCTTACGCCGTATGCGGCTGGCCCATGGCAGGCGCCGTGCTGCCGGGCAGCTGCGCATCCACCGTCACCGGGCTGTCGCTGCGCAGCAATGCGCGCGCCTCGGCGTCGGTGGCCACCGCCGGCGGCGAGCCGCGCAGCGGCAGGCCGGCGGTTTCGCGCACGAACAGCATCGTCACCAGGCCGATCGCCGCCGCGCCCATCAGGTAGTACGCCGGCACCAGCGGGTCGCCGCTGCGCTCCACCAGCCAGGCGGTGACCAGCGGCGTGGTGCCGCCGAACAATGACACCGACACGTTGAAGGCGATCGACAACGCGCTGTAGCGCACCGGGGTGTAGAACAGCGCCGGCAGCGTAGACGGCATCGAACTGGTGAAGCACACCAGCGCCAGGCCGAGCAGCATCAGGCCGGCGAAGATCAAGCCGTCGTGGCCGCTGCCGATCAGCAGCAGGCAGGGGATGGCCAGCGCGAACAACGCGATGCAGGCGCCGATGATCATCGGCCGGCGGCCCAGCCTGTCGCTGAACAGGCCGCCGACGATGTTGAGCGGCATCATCACCAGCATCACCAGAATGATCAGCAACAGGCCCTTGCTCTCCGCATAGCCCATGGTCACGCTGAGATAGCTGGGCATGTAGGTCAACAGCATGTAGTCGGTGACGTTGAACACCAGCACCAGGCCCACGCACTTGAGCAACTGCGGCCAGTGCAGGCGCAGCATCGTCAGCAGGCCCTGCGCGGCAGTTTCGCGCTCGCGCTGTTCGGATTGCTCGGTATAAGCACGAAATGCCGGGGTTTCTTCCAGCTTCATGCGCATGTACAAGCCCAGCAGGCCCAGCGGGCCGGCAATCAGGAACGGCACACGCCAGCCCCAGTCGAGCATCTGCGCCTGGGTCACCGTCATGTGCAACACCGTCACCGTGGCGGCGCCGGCGATGTAGCCGCCCAGGGTGCCGAATTCCAGCCAGCTGCCCATCAATCCACGATTGCGGTCGGTGGCGTATTCGGCGATGAAGGTCGCCGCGCCGCCGTATTCGCCACCGGTGGAAAACCCCTGCAACAGCCGCGCCAGCAACAGCAGCGCCGGTGCCCACAGACCGATGTTGGCGTAGGACGGAATCAGGCCGATGCTGAAGGTGCCCAGGGCCATCAGGATCATGGTCGCGGCCAATACCTTCTGCCGCCCGTAGCGGTCGCCGAGCGGGCCGAACACCAGCCCGCCGATCGGCCGCACCAGGAAGGCGACGGTGAAAGTGGCAAAGGTGGCGATCAACTGCGCGGTGGGATTGCTCGCCGGGAAGAACACCTGCCCCAACGTCACCGCCAGATAGCCGTACACGCCGAAGTCGAACCACTCCATCGCATTGCCCAGCGCGGCGGCGCCTACTGCCTTGCGCAGCATGCCGCGGTCCACCACGGTGACTTCGTCCAGTTGCAGTTGGCGGCGGCGCTTGAACCAACCGAAGTGCGAGGCAATCGCGCGCGTGTCGTGCATGTGTTGTGTCTCCATGTGCGGCCATCGCTGCCCGCTCGCCCTGGCAACGCACAGGACACGGCGCATCACGCAGGCATGGCAATGGCACATGCACAAGATGACGCCGGAGGCATTCCCGGACGGCCGCGTGGACTCAGCGACGCTGCGGGACAGACGACCAAGGGATGGGCAATGCCCAAGGGCTTGATCAGCCCGTTATGGTACTACAGCGCGCAGATCGCTGCAGCCGCGCGACGGCAGCAGCGCGGAAAACCGCCTGTTTCAAGGCAGTTGGCGGATTGGGCACGTACATTGCGCCCTCAGCGCACTGCGCATGTCCTGCCGTAGTGCATGCCACCGATCAGGCGCTGTGCATGCTTACACCAGCGCCTCACCCAGCTGCGACAGCAGCGGTTGCAGATCCTCGCGCGTCTGCGGGCGCACTGCCCGCGCCACTTCCACACCATCGCGCAGCAGGATGATGGTCGGCCATAACGTGACGCGGAACGAGCGGCCCAGGGGCCGCCCTTTTCCATCTTCGATCTTGCGGTAGTCGAGCGCCGCCACGCCACCCAGCAGTTTCTGCAGCAGCGGTTGCGCGGCAATGCAGTGGCCGCACCAGTCGGTGCCGAACTCCAGCACCTGCAGACCGGCCTGTGCATCCACATCGCTGCGTTCGGGTGCCTGGGTGGCGTAGTCGCGAACAAACCCCATCGTCTAGCCGCTCCGGTGTGCTTACGACAACGCGCGCTGGATCTCTTCCAGCGGCAGGTTGGTCAGGTCCTTGGCCAGGTCGCCGACCAGGCGCTGCTGGGTTTCCTTGTGCAGCAGCGGGCGCACGCGGCCCAGCGTGGTCGGGTCGGCGACCAGCACCAGGTGCGTGTACTCGTGCTTCAGCGCGCCATCGTTCAAGGCGTGCGACAGCTGCTTGGCGAAGGTCATTTCATCCATGTCCGCCTCGCTGAGATCCTGCGGCGCCTTGCCGGCCGGGCCATCGTCGTCGACGTTCTGCACATCGGTGCGCGCGTGCTGGCGCAGCACCACCTTGGCCTCGTTACCGGTGTTGGTGAACCAGCGCGCTTCGCCGCCATCGGCCACCACCACCAACGCACCCTGAGGAATTTGCAGACTCATTCGATTCTCCTGATAGAACGGCGCTGCATGTGCAACGCCAGTCGGCCTCAACCTAGGTGAGAGGATGTAAGCGCCGCGCCTAGCCGGTGTCAGCGTGGCGTTAGCGTGGTGCGGCCAGCGGCGGAGGCGGCAGGCCCAGGTGCTTGCTGAAGAAACGCGCCGCCACCCGCAGCGCCTGCTGGCTTTCCGGCAGTGCATTGGTGAGGTGGAAGGCGTGCCCCAGGCCATCCCACACATGCAGGTCCGATTCGCGGCCCAGATCCACCAAGCGCGCATGCGTGTAGGCGGCATTGCTCAGCTCGGCAGCACGCGTGGCGGTCAGAAACAGCGTTGGCGGGAACTGCTGCAGCACCGCATCGGAAAACACCGGCGACACCAGCGGATCGTGGAAGTCCACGTTGTCGCCGTAGTACAGGTCTTCCCAGATCGGCAACGCACCGGCCTTGTCCGGCAGCAAGGCATCGTTGACTGCCGCCACCACAATGCGCGAATCGCCGCGGTAGCGCGCATCGCCTGCGGCGCAGAACAGCCCGGCCGCCGCCGGCATCGGCAACTTTTCCTTGGCAAACCACGCCAGCGATTCACCGGTGAGCACGCCGCCGGCCGAACAACCGAACAGGCCGATGCGCTCTGGCGCATAGGTCTTGAGCGCGGCGCGATACACCGACGCCACATCCTCGCTGGCAGCCGGGAAATGGTGCTCGGGCCCCATGCGGTAATCCACCGCGATCACGGTCATGCCGGTCATCGCCGCCAGCGGAATGGCTTCCATCAAGCCGAACGAGGCCGCGCTGCCCATCACGAAGCTACCGCCATGCAGTTCGATCAACATGCGCTTGGCCTGCTCGGGTGTGCGCGTGCGCGGCTCCACCCGCAGCACCGGCACACCGTTCCAGGTTTCGGGCGTGATCTCCACCGCGTAGCGCGTGCGCAGCTGCGCAATCACGCCTTTGGCCCAACGCTCGGTGTCGGCGCGGATGCTCGGCAATTGCTTGAGCAAGGTGGCGTTGTCGGCCTTGTCCAACGGATCGGCGCGGGCCACCCCGGCGGCCATATGCGCACGCGCGGCCGGGCTCAGATATTCCGACACCGGCAGGTCGAATGCGGGCACATGCCGGATGCCATCGGGGGCCGATGCGGTCGCCGGTGGTGCTGGCTCGGCGGCGGTTGCGTGCACGCTGCACGCGGTACAGATCAACGTGAGCGCCAGCGTCTTGTTCAACCAATGACGTGTCATGCAGTGCCCTCCCAGGCAAGTCGAACCGCCAAGGATACCGTCAGCGGCCGGCTTGCATCGCGTGCAGATAATGGCGCTGCATGTAACGACGCGATGTAACGCAAATGCTGCAACTACGCACACCACAGCGTGCAATCGGACCATCGCATCAAGCGTGCGCGAGCGGTCGCTATCGCAGGCAGGTAGATGCGTTTGCCTGCATCCGGCGGACATCGATATCGCGGTCACCGGCACCGCCACGGCGCGTGCCGGTGCATCGACGCATGCACTGAAGTCATGCGCTCAGGCGGCAGATGTCGACGCTGCCGTTGGTGGCAGATGCTGCAACGCCTGCAGCGTGGAGGTGGTCAGTGGCGACGGCAGTACGTCCAGTGCGAACCAGCCGATGTCGGCGATCGCCTCGGGCTCGCGGCGCTCGGCGTGCTCGCTGCCCTGGATCGCGGCCAGATACACCGGCGCGACCCAATGCTGCGGCGGCGTCAGGTCCGGCTCGAAGTAGCTGACGATGCACAGCACGCCTTGCAGTTGCACGTGCAGGCCGGTTTCTTCCAGCACTTCGCGCACCACCGCGTGTTCCACCGTTTCCATCCAGTCCACCTTGCCGCCGGGCAGGCCCCAATGGCCTTGCTCGGGCGCACGCCCGCGCTGCACCAGCAGCAGGCGGCCATCGGCGCGGCGGATAAACGCGCCGCAGCCAACGCGTGGACGTCGGTCGGTATCGATTGAGTTGGACATAGGCATTCCGGACGTTGTGGCGCGTAGTGTCCCAGATGTGCGGCAGGCAGGTGGTGCATCTGCGCCCTGCATGCCGGTGGCGAGGATGCCGGCAAGGCTGCGCGATGCCGCAAGTCGATGCGGTGCATCGCACGCGCCTGCTCGCGTGATGCGCAGGGCGATCACCATGGCGCCGCACTACGCAAGCACCCGCTGGATCGAATCCACGCACCTGCAAGTGCAAGCGCATACGGAGTGCCTCTCCACGCCCATCCACGCTGCCTTAGCGCCAAATTGGCGAGGATGCGTGCAGCCCGCGCCGTCATGGCGCACCGTCTTGGAGGTTGGAATGTCGCGTATCGTCGTGATCGGTGGCCATGGCAAGGTCGCGCGTCTGCTGACGCCGCTGCTGGTGCGCGGTGGGCACTCGGTCACCGCACTGTTTCGCAATCCTGCACACGCAGACGATGTGATTGCCGACGGCGCCACCCCGCAGGTGTTCGATATCGAACAGGCCGACACCGATGCGATCGCCGCGCAACTGGCCGGCCACGATGCGGTGGTGTGGTCGGCCGGCGCCGGTGGCGGCGATGCGGCGCGCACCTATGCGGTGGACCGCGATGCGGCGATCCGGTCGATGCATGCCGCCGCACAGGCACGCGTGCGCCGTTACGTGATGGTGTCCTATCTCGGTGCCGGGCTGGAACACGGCATCGGCCCGGACGATGGCTTCTTCGCCTACGCGCAGGCCAAGGCCGCCGCCGATGCGCAGCTGCGCACCACCACGCTGGACTGGACCGTGCTGGGGCCGGGGCGGCTCACGCAGGAGCCGCCAAGCGGCCGCATCACCCGCGATCCGGGCAGCGATGCCGATGGCGGCGTGTCGCGCGCCAACGTGGCGCAGGTCATTGCCGCGGCATTGGCCATGCCGGCCACCATCGGCAAGACGGTAGGCTTCATCGACGGGCAGACGCCGATCCAGCAGGCCTTGTCGCAGCTGGAATGAACGCCAGGCCTATCGCGATGCCTGCGCGCGGTGCACCGTGCACCGGCCTAACGAATTCCTAAAGCCGGCCTCGGCATAGTCGCGGGCGCAGCCCATTGTGGAGGTCGCTTATGTCTGCATTCGTCACGCCACGCCGTGCCGGCATCCTGCCGCCGTACCTGCTGGACCATGTGGCCCAGGCCGCGCCCGAGCATGCGCGCCAGTGCGCGCTGCTGTCGCGGCAGATCACCGCGCAGCTGCGCCAGCAGCGCGCGCTCGGCCTGCTCGCACGCGCCCAGGCGCTGGCCGCCGATGCTGCCAGCACGCCCACCGCGCAGGCCGTGCAGCGGCAGATCTACGACGCCCAACAAGGCACCGCACTACCCGGCACGCTGGTGCGTGCCGAGGGCGCTGCCGCCACCGACGATGTGGCGGTGACCGAGGCCTACGATTATCTCGGCGCCACGCACGACTTCTTCCAGACGGTGTACGGGCGCAATTCCATCGACGGCGACGGCATGCCGTTGATCGGCACCGTGCATTACGAGCGTGGTTACGACAACGCCTTCTGGAACGGCGAGCAGATGGTGTTCGGCGATGGCGATGGCGAGGTCTTCAACCGCTTCACCATCGCCATCGACGTGGTGGGCCACGAGCTGACCCACGGCGTGACCGAGCGCACCGCCAATCTGATCTACCAGGGCCAGTCCGGTGCCCTGAACGAGTCGCTGTCGGATGTGTTCGGCGTATTGATCAAGCAGTACACCTTGCAGCAGCAGGCAAGCGAGGCAGACTGGATCATCGGCGCCGGCTTGTTGATGCCCGGCATCAACGGCGTGGGCCTGCGCTCGATGCGCGCGCCCGGCACGGCGTACGATGACCCGGCCCTGGGCAAGGATCCGCAACCGGCCAGCATGGCCGGCTACGTCGACACACAAGAGGACGATGGCGGCGTGCACTACAACTCCGGCATTCCCAATCACGCGTTCTATCGCGCGGCCGTGGCCATCGGTGGCTACGCCTGGGAGAAGGCCGGGCGCATCTGGTACCGCGCGCTCAGCGGCGGCAACCTTGCCGCCGGTGCGGATTTCGCCACCTTTGCCGCGCTCACCGTCAGCATTGCCGGTACGGACTACGGCGCCGGCAGTGCCGAGGCAAGCGCGGTGCAACAGGCCTGGCGCGACGTGGGCGTGCTGGCATGAGTCCGCAGCGTCCACCGGTGGATGCAGGCGTGACCTTGCGGCTGGCACGCGAAGGCGGGGTGGCGGCCTTCCCCGCCATGCGGCGCGAACGCCAGCTGGTGATGGATGACCTGGACGAGGCGCAGCGCCTGCAGCTGCGCACCTTGCTGGACCAGTGCCTGGTGCATGCGCTGCCGCGCCCGCAGGCCGGTGGCGGCGACCGCCGTTATTTCAGCATTGCCTGGGACGGTGCCAGCGAGCCGCTGCGCATCCCCGAAGAACATGCACCGGCCGCGATCGTGCGGCTGTGGAAACAGGGCACGCTGTAGCGCGCTTGTGCCGCGATGCCGCCGCAAGCGATGCCACGCGCGTACCCATCGCCATCCACAAACGAAGACACCGCGCAATGCGCGGTGTCTTCGTATCGAAAAGTGGTCCAACTGCGGATGCCTGCACCCTTTAAGCTGCCTAGATGCTCTAGGGCTGCACAGCTGGTGACGCATAGTGCGGCCTGCGGCGTTAGCGCCACGTGCAGCGCAGCAGTCAACTTGAAGACACCCTACTCATCGCTGCAGTGCAGCAGGTCATTGCCGGTATCGGGCCCTGACGCGCGCGCGTGGCGGGCGCCATTGGCATCGCACGCCGCCGCACGCCTGCATTGCCGTCAACACCGGCTTCGCGGATAGTCGCTGCACCGATCGGACGACTCCTGGATCTTTGTGATTGTGTTGCTGCTTGCCGCCGGACTGCTTGCCGGCCTGGGACTCGCCGGCGTCGTCGCCTGGCTGCTGCTGCGCCAGCGCGCGCGCACCACTGCCGCGTCTGCCACCGTCACGCATGCCGCACCAGCGCCGCACGTGCCGCAGCCCGCGACTGAGCAGGTGCCGGCGCCGCCGCAGGCCCAGGCGCATGCCGCCGCTGCAGCACAGCCCCTGCCGTCCGGGCCGCCACCGATGCAGCCGCTGCTGCGCCGCATGTATGCCGCAGTGATGTCCACCCCGGCGCTGGCCGACGGCCACCTGCCGACCGACCCGGCCCAGGCCGCGGTGCTGGCGGCGGTGGGCGCTGCGCTCGACCACGTGGACCTGCGCCCGCAGCTGTTGCCGCGCCGCCCGCAGTTGTTGCCGCAGCTGATGCGCGCGGTCAACGACCCGGATGCTTCCGGCCGCGGCATCGCCGCGATCATCGCGCAGGACCCGGCGCTGGCCGCCAACCTGCTGCGCATCGCCAACAGCGCGCTGTATCGCCCGCAGGGCGGCCCGCTGGAAAGCCTGGAGCGGGCCGTGGTGCATATCGGCACCGAGGGCGTGCGCCAGATCGTCGCCGCCGCGGTGATGCAGCCGGTGCTGAGCCTGGAAGGCGGCCTGTACGCACGCCTGCCGGCGGCGGTGTGGGACTACGCCCTGCGGACTGCCGCCGCCGCAGCCGCCTACATGCGCGAGCGCGGTGGCGACACCTTGTCGGCGCAGCTGGCCGGCCTGCTGCAAGGCCTGGGCGCGGTGGTGATCCTGCGCGTGCTGCGCGATGCCTATGCCGAGCGCCCGAGCCTGCCCTACAGCCTGGAAGTGGCCGCCGCGCTGGTCGAACGCCACACCGCCGCCGTCGCCAAGACCATTGCCACCACCTGGGACCTGCCCGCCGCGCTGTGCACCGCGCTGGACGAGCAACGCCCCGAGCACGACACCACCCTGCTCACCAGCTCGCTCGGCATGGCGCTGCGTTACGGCCGGCTGGCCGCCGCGCTGGCCATGCTCGCCCGCCACGGTGCCGAGCAGGAGGAGCATGCGCTCAGTGTGCTGTCCACGCTGGAGCCGGACCACGCGGCCAACGCCGCGCTATGGCAACGGCTGGTCGCCGCCAGCGTGGAGTGAGGCCGGCCCGGTCGCGATACGCATGTGCCCTGACAAGCGCATGCGCAGCACCACCGCTCAGCAATCGCTCGCAATCATCTCCTTGACCCGCGCCGCCAGCAGGCTGACGCTGAACGGCTTGGCCAGCACCGCCATACCCGGTTCCAGGTGGCGGTCGTTCAACTGCGCGTGTTCGGCAAAGCCGGTGATGAACAACACCTTGAGTCTGGGCCGGCCGACGCGCGCCGCATCGGCCATCTGCCGGCCATTCATGCCGCCGGGCAGGCCCACGTCGCTGATCAGCAGGTCGATGCGCGCCGGCGACTGCAGGATGCCCAGCCCGGTGGCGCTGTCGCCGGCTTCCAGCACGGTGTAGCCCAGCTCTTCCAGCACCTCGGTGAACAGCAGGCGGATGGAGGGTTCGTCGTCGACGATCAACACGGTTTCGCCGGCCAGCGAGGGCGCCAGTTCCAGCGTGGCGGCACCGCCGTCGCTGCTGTCGTCGGCACCGGCATGCCGCGGCAGGTAGATGCACACCGTCGAGCCCTTGCCCACTTCCGAATGGATGCGCACCTGCCCGCCGGATTGCTTGGCAAACCCGTAAATCATCGACAGGCCCAGGCCGGTGCCTTCGCCGATCGGCTTTGTGGTGAAGAACGGATCGAACGCGCGCGCCACCACATCCGGCGGCATGCCAGTGCCGGTATCGCTCACGCACAGCGACAGGTAGTGGCCTTCCGGCATGCCCAGCTGCTGGCCCATCTCGCGGTCGATCCGGCGGTTGCTGGTCTGCACGCACAAGCGCCCGCCGTCGGGCATCGCATCGCGCGCGTTGATGCACAGGTTGAGCAGCGCGTTCTCCAGCTGCGGCGCATCCACCAGCGCCAGCCACAGCTCGGCCGCGGCAAGGTTTTCCACGCAGATCCCCGGGCCCACCGTGCGCTGGATCAGCTCCAGCATGTCCACTACCAGCCGGTTGACGTTGGTCGGCTTGGGCAACAGCGTCTGCCGCCGCGCAAACGCCAGCAGCCGGTGGGTCAGCGCGGCCGCGCGCGTGGTGGCGCCCTGCGCGGTGGCCACATAGCGCTCCAGGTCGCGGAAGCGGCCTTGCTCGATGCGCAGGCTCATCAGCTCCAGCGCGCCGGAAATGCCGGCCAGCAGGTTGTTGAAGTCGTGCGCCAGCCCGCCGGTGAGCTGCCCCACCGCTTCCATCTTCTGCGATTGGCGCAGCGCCTCTTCCACCGTCATCAGCTCGCGCGTGCGCTCAGTGACCCGCTGCTCCAGCGTGTCGCTCAGTTCGCGCAGTGCCGCCAGCGCGCGGTCGCGCTCCTCCGACAGTGCGTGGCGCGCCTCGATGTCCAGCAGCACGCCGGGAAAGCGCAGCGGCGTGCCATCGGCGCCCTTTTCGACCCGGCCATTGGCTTCCAGCCAGTAATACTTTCCGTCGCGCCGTTTGACCCGGTACTGGTGCGCGTAGGCACCGCCACGAGCGAGCGCCTCGCCAATGGCCGCGCGCAGCCCCTCGCGGTCGTCCGGGTGCACGGTCTGGATCACCTGCTCCAGCGACAGGCCGGTGCGGCTGGTGGACGGATCGAAGCCGAAGTTCTGCGCAAACGCCTCGTCCACCGAAAACGCGTCGGTGGGCAGGTCCCAGATCCAGGTACCGATGATCGCCCCGGCCGCCAGCGCCAGCTGCACGCGCTCGGCATTGCGGCGTGCCACGGTTTCGGCCTCCAGCGCGCGATCGCGCTCGCTGGTGCGGTTGACCACCTCGTGCACCAGGTGGGTGTTCTCGTTGCTCAACATCGCGTGCTGGATGTCGCGGTTGCGGTCAGCCGCCACCTGCGCGGTGGTTTCGATGGCGATATTCATCAGCCCCACGATGCTGCCGTCTTCGCCGCGGATCGGCGAGGCGGTGGCATTCCAGTAGGTCATCTCGTTGACGCCGTTGCGCAGCATCGGCAAGGCGATGACCCCCTGGCCGAAGCCCTCACCGGTTTGCATCACCCGGGCGAAGTCCTGTGCGATGGGCGCGTAGGTTTCCTTCCACACCTCGGTCACCGGCTGGCCCAGCGCCTGTGGATGACGGTCGCCCATCGATTGCACGTACACGTCGTTGTAGAGCAGGCGCAGCTCCGGCCCCCACAGCACCGCACCGAGCAGGGTGGAGTTGAGCACCACCGACAACGACGAGCGCAGCGACTGCGGCCAGGTCTCCGGCGCGCCCAGCGGCGTGGCGGCCCAGTCGTGTGCACGCATCAACGCGCCCATCTCGCCGCCCCCCGCAAGAAACTCCAGGCCGGCGGACTCGGTGGCGGGGCGCTGTGTGCTCACGTGACGGCATTGCCTGGCGGAAAGTGCGCGCATTGTGGCACGCAGCGACCTCAGCAAGCCGTGCAGACGCGCGCGTGCCCCGCGGTGGCGCTGCGCGCCAGCTGGGCGTGCTGACGCGGGGATGACGGCATGCCCACGTCGCACTCACGTCCTGCGGGTACAGACTGGGCTGCAACATCCCCAACCGTATGAGGCACCCCGTGGACAAGAACCGTATCGAAGGTACCGCCAAGCAGGTCAAGGGTTCCATCAAGGAAACCGTTGGCCGTGTCACCGGCGACAAGAGCACCGAGCTGGAAGGCGCTGCCGAAAAGAATGTCGGCAAGGTGCAGAACAAGGCTGGCCAGGTCGCCGACAAAGTGCGCGACGCCGCCAAGTAACGCTGGCAAGTCAGCACCGTAGGCAGGCAGTACGCCCGCCGCGCTGAAGCAGTGGATTGGCCGTCAGGCGTCACGCACAACGACGTAGACGGTGGATTCCACTTCGGCGAGAGATCGCACCAACGCCCCGACATGATCGGGGCGTTGGCGTTTTAGGGTTTGGAAATCGTTTTTGATTTACCAGGCTGATGGCCAGGAGTGTTTGCACGTCGCCGCAACGATGATCGAGGCACTTGCACGCGCACAACGCGCTCCCTGGACTGCCTCCTAAACGCCGGCCTTGCGCCCGCGTGCAGCGGGCCGCTTTGCAACGCTGTCGCCATGTTGCTGCCACCACGCGGTCAGCGCTTCCATCGTCGGGCCCAGTCCGCGTGCCTTTGGCGTGATGGCGTATTCCACGCGCGGTGGCACCTGCGCAAACACGGTGCGCGTGATCAGGCCATCTGCTTCCAGCTCGCGCAATTGCGCGGTGAGCATGTGTTGGGTAACACCGGGGATGGCCTTGCGCAGCTCGCCGAAGCGATACACGCGCTGATTGAGCAGCCACATGATTTCCAGCTTCCATTTGCCAGACAGCAACGCAAATGCGCGACGCATCTGTTCGTGCATGTTGTGCTCGCCGTCCTCAATGGTCTGCTTTTTCATACTAAGCCCTGGTGATTCATCCTACTTTTCAATCGATATCTTAGGCGACATTCTGATGCCCGGTTGCATTTAAATATTGACTGGCAAACACCATGAGCATTTCTATTTACTGGATCAGTACCGCGCTGCTGTGCCTGTTGTACCTGGCTTCTGCCGGCATGTATCTGGCCAAGGGCGAGTTCGTGCGCAAGGCGCAAGCCGAGCTGGGGTATTCGGCACCGTTGCTGGTGCCCTGGATGATCGTCATCAAGATCCTGGGCCCGGTAGCGATTGTGTGGCGCTTCAACACCGCGTTGAGCGATCTGGCCTACGCCGGCATGTTCTACCACCTGCTGTTGTCGGGCATGGCGCATCTGGGTGTGAGCAAGCCCAAGGATGCGGTACCGGCCGTGTTGGGGCTGCTCTTCCTGCTCGCTTCGTTCGGTACGCAAAACGCCGCGCGCCAGCTCCCCTCGCCCTATGCACCAACTGCAGCGGCCATCCACGCAACGCTGCAGTAACGCGACACAGGGTGGACGCTGCCAGCTGGGCGGCTGTACCGCACCAACTCCCAGCCGGCACCCTCACCCGCAGGCTAATTCCGGATTGCCTGCGTATGCGTCTTCAATGCATCGGTGAGGCCATCGATCTGCTCGGCACCGACAGGCACGGCAAGGCGCGAAGCATGGGGTGGCTCTGCCCGATAGCTGAGCCCCCTGCGCGCTGCTACGCGTCTGCGGTTATATGTTCCGAAACGGCGCCCTCCTCCCGCATCCCGCTGGATGGTGCAGCGGCAGTTCTCCCGGCTCGGCACCAAGCGGGCTGAACCACCCGCGTGCGCGGCGCGTAGTCTAGGATCGGTGCGTACAGGGGGAACACCATGGACAGGATCATCACCGCGCGCCGTGTCGCGCTGGCACTAACAACGCTGTGCTTGCTTGCGTGCGCACAAGGCGTGTCGGCGCAGAGCATGCGCTCGGCCACAGGTAAGGCGAACAGCAAGTACATCCCGCCAACGCGGCAGCCGTACAACTCCATGGCGCGCGACACCACGCCCTTCAATTGCGAACAATACCGTGCGCACCCGCACCCGGGCATGGTGCGTTACTGCCAGGGCATCGAGAACATGATGCTGCGTAATGAGGCGCGCAGCCAGGGGCGCCCCGCTCCTTCCGATTCCATCATCGCGCTGCCGGGGCTGGGGACTGCAGAGGCCAAACAGCTGGGCTATGCGTGTGTGGGCGGGCAGGCGATGAAGCGGCTGCGCAATGGATGGGAGCAGATGTCGGCCGCTGCGGGTGGATGGCAGCGGTGTCAGGGTGGGTAAGTAAGCCTACGCTGCGCTGGCTCTAAACGAGGCTAATAGACGCCAATAAATGGCGGCACTGATCAACAATGAAATCCCCACCGCTAGCAGCGGAGCGAAGCGAAGTGGCGCACGGTTGAAGCTTGGCCACGAGAATGCTCGCTTGGTCAGCAAGAGCGGATATCCCAGTACAAAGGCGAACAGGATCGGATTCCAACTGAATCCGGCGCCATGTGGCACGCCATTGAAGACTACCTCAAGGCCAACATAAAGCATGTAGGCAGCAAGGCCGATGAGTATCGCAGCATGGACTTTGAGGGTGGTGCCAAGCTTTTTCCGGCGCGTGAACGCAAGCACCGAGAATGCCAAGGCAATGAGCACAGCGGGCACAGAGACATAGGCAATGGCAACGCGTTGCGCCATCTCGGGCACCTTGCCGGTGCTCACCAGCAGCAAGGCACCCCCATGCGCGAGGAGTACGAACGCGCACAATGCAGAGTTTATGCAGAGCATCGCAAAGGAACTGATGCGATCCAGCCCATCCATCACTGAGTCAATAACTTTCACGGCTACCTGATTAGTTGTGCAGTGACGCGAAGCGGCTATTTTCGACTAAGTCGTTCAACATGCTAGTCCACGGGGTTGAACCTGGCTCGTGCCCACCTGGCAGGTTGAGCCTAGGCAAGAAGCGGACTTGGCTTGGGTGAAGTGTCACGGCGCGGCATCGGCTTGATTGATTTTTTTGGGCTTAAGCTCGTCCAGCCGGGCGCGTAAACTTTGGCGATCGAGATGACCACGAACCAGGGGCCACTGTCTCGCCCAGCAGACAGCGTAGCCTACCCACGCGCCAACAAGGCCCAAGGATAGAGAACCTAGTGCAAGAGCAACTGGATGGACTGTGTAGCCCTGAGCGATTTGAAAGACAAGCAGAAAGAACGCTACAAAAGCCAGATTGAGCAACACTAACGGCCAGCGTGTTGCAAGCAACCGGGGATTCGGACGATCCATGCGTGCTAGAAGTGCTGATAAGAATTTGCGCTCATCCATAATATGTCTCTTGAACCGTAACTGCTGTTGCGCTGGTTGGAAGGCCGCACTTAGTCATCGATCGCTGTCAGTTTTTTCACTGCGCCACTTTCCGATCCTACAAAAAGATTGGGGTCAAAGCGGAACTCGCGGCCGACGCCGACCTGCGCAGTGCCCCAATATTACTCGCCCACCGCCGCGCGGCAGGCGGCCAGGGCGCGGCTGATGTGCTTTTCCACCATCTTGACCGAGATGCCCATGACGGCTGCGACTTCCGGGTAGGTGAGGCCGTCGAAGCGGTTGAGCATGAAGGCCTGGCGGCATTTGGGCGGCAGCGCGGGCAGCGTGTGGGTGTGCAGGTGCTGCAGGGTGCGGCGGGCGTCCACCAGCTGGTCCACCGCCGTGCCGGCGGCGGCGAGCGGTTCGCTGCCCTCCAGCGGCACATGGCGCGAGGCGTGCCTGCGGTGGCGCGTGCGCCAATGCTCCAGCACCACGTTGTGGGCGATGCGGTACAGCAGCAGCTTGTAGCTGTGGATGTCTGGCGTGTCGCGGTAGGCCAGCAGGCGCAGCAGCGCTTCCTGGGCGAGGTCCGCGGCGGTGTGCGGGTCGCGCAGGCGCCGCCGCATGTAGGTGAGCAGCTCCGCCTGCAGCTGCACCACAGCCTGGTCGAAGCGTTCCCTGGCAGGCGCGCGCTCCTCGCGCACCTGCCAGCGCGTGGTGAAGCGGCCAAGCGCGTAGATGCCCGCCATGGGCGCACGGGCAGGCAGCTCGCGCACGGCGTAGGCGCTGCGGTGGCGCCACGGGCGGCTGCCGTATCGATCAACCGTCACCCCGCTTGCGACATGCGCGCGTGCCGCGACCGCCTGGCCGATGACAACGTGGCGGTCTGCACGCGACGCGCCGGTCATGCCCTCACTCATCATGCGACGTCTCCAGCAACGGGCCGGGCACATGCGGTGCGCACATGCGCTGCGGCGTGATCAGCGAGGATCTACAACGCTGATGACCAGCTCGCCATCGCGCTGGCGGATGTGCAGCTTGCTGCCGATGGCAAAGCCCAATTGTTCCAGCCAGCGGCCGCGCAGGCGCAGGGTGGGAATGCGCTGGTGACTGTCGGGATAGTACCCATAGCCGACGGTGCACTGCTGCGGCGCACGCGGGCGGCCCGGCCGCCGCGGTGTGCGGGGTTCGGCGCGAGGTTCGGGGACGGGCGTGCGCTCAAGGTACGGACGCGGCTGAATCGAGGGATCCAGCGAGCGCCAGACGACTTCGGTAGGCGGTGGTACCGTGGCGCGTTTGCACGATGGCTTGGGACTGGACGTGGACCGACGCATGGCAAAGCCCTCCTTGACGAACAAGCCCCATCGCACGACGCGGCGGGATGTCGGGAGGCTAGAAGCCACAGACAGACTTCAGAATTGTTTTCCCAAACATCTTTGCATTAGCTGCACTCCGACATAGGCATCGCGTCGGCTGCACTCGTACAAAAAGTCCAGGCATAAAAAACCCACCGGTTTGACGGAGGTGGGTACCGCTGTCTGAGGAGTTTCTAGGCTCCTTGCAGCCGAGATTGCTACCTGTTTGGCGATGTGTCAACTGATAGCTAGTGCGTCATTGGCGCAGCACATCCATTCGAAAAAATACGTGCAAAGCCGCACATGTGGGCGCCGGACATTGCTTCAACTTGACCCAACTCACCGCCACACGCACACTTCCGCTCGGAGCCTAGAAACTCCACACAGACAGCGGTACCCACCTCCGAGAACTTGGTGGGTTTTTTGTGCTCGGCCATCTGGCCTGGCACTGCTCGGCGTTCTTGCGCCGGGAGGGCGGCGAATACAACACCCGCAAGGGGAATAAGCCCGCCGGCTGTCTGCGGTTTCTAGCCTCCCGGCATCCCGCTGCGTTGTGCAGCGGGAGCTGCCTCACGGCAAGGAGAGCGGCATGCACGACGAACCCGGCTACTGGATGTCCGAAGGCACGCAATACCACCTGCTGCGCGTACGCGATCAACTGCGCCTGCTCGCTACCCTGGCCGCCCCGCGCACCCGCGACGAGGGCACGCTGGGAGCGCCGACGATTCCACTGCAGCAATGGGCGCATTTCCTACATCACCTGGCCGAGCAGGTGGACGATGTGCTCAACGATTTAGGCATCGCCTCGTAGCGGCAGCCCTTATGTGTAGTCCTGACGACACGTATCGGGATACAAGCTTGCAGCGCCAAGCGGACTGAACCACCCACAGCTACATCGCGTGGACTAGGTAGGATTTGCGCATATAGGATAGGCACATGTTCTAAACGAGCTGCTGTGTATCAGCCTAGGGCACGCACCGCTACTAAGTCGCTGACCTCCTATTTGACTCTTGCTGCTTTCCCAACGAGTATCTATACCACTCCATAAAGGGAGATCCCTCCCGGAGAACGCAACCGGCTCAACCAGAATGTGATGAGTTGGAACATCAATACTGCCAAGGAGGGGGCCATGGCGACGAAGTACAAAGATCACCCGCAGTACGTTCCGATTATCAAATGGCAAACGTGGGAACAGCGCGCACTGAAGGAATTGATTCCTCCAGTGACGTCGAGGACTCTCCCATGCATTGAAGCGCGTCTGCCGGCTCAACACGCATCTATGCTGACCAGCTTTGCCAATGTCTGGAATCAGGAGGCGCTAGTTGACTACTCCGATCCCCAAGGCAAGCTCACAGCTACTCGAATAAATGAGCTGATTCAGTTCCTGACGTTGGTCACAGGCTCTGGGCAGCTGGCGTCGCCCGTACTGAATCCAGCCACAGCAGCTGCAGACTTTCCGCTCATTGACCCACACCTTGGGCAGCGAAAGGTGACGCTGCGTTTGAGGCTGTCCAGCATTGAAGACGTGGTCTACGGTGTGGCGATCGTGCAGGCGGCAATGGCGGTGCCGGGGCTAACGGCAAAGACAGATCGTCTCATCGTCGACCTTGGCCAGACCCCCACCTACAACGCCACTGACAAGGCAACGTTGGCAGGAATGCTCACCACGCTAAAAGGCCTGGGGTTTGCACATATCCATCTCGCCTCCGGCGCCTTCCCTGTATCGCTGGCGCATATCAATGGCACCGGCGCGGTGGAGCGCAAGGATTGGGAGCTATGGACCAGTGTTGAAGCTTTGGCCCCGGCCACGCTTATCGGCTTCTCCGACTACGGCCCCTTAAATCCAAACTGGTCCGAAGCCACTCTGAAGCGCCGCGGGAGCAGGGTCATCATTCGCTACGCCCTTGATGACAAATGGCGTATCGTGCGCGGCCAGTACTCCACGAAAGCCGAATCGATCGCAATCTCAAAGCTCTTCCTGAACAACTACCCGACCGAGTTCCAAGGCAAGCCGTTCTCTTTCGGTGATGGGCTAATCGCTGACCGGGTGGATCCTACAGTTCCAATCAAGGACAAGACCGGCGGCCATCTTCACATCACCGAGTTTTGGACTCACCACATTAGCTATGTATTAAAAAAGCAGTACTAGTGCACCGCGACTGCATTGTTTGCTCGGGCGAGCAATGCGGTCCGGATATGCTCCTTGATCTCTTCCAGAGCCAGCGTCTGGGCAATGTGCCGCTGAATTAGATAGAGACTCTTGCTACGCCACCCGGTGAGCTGGCCCTCTTGGCGCAAGACCTCCAGCGCTTCTTCTTTGTTGAGGATGGAAACAAGCGAGGCTGCCTTATGTCTGACGTTCAAGCCCGCCTCACGCAGCACCTCAAACGAGCCAGGTACTCCATTAACAACCATGGCGCCCCACCAGGGCGGTAGAAGCTCCATGGCTTTGGTCACATGGCGAGGCGCCATAACAAGAGTAACCCGGTCAAAGACCCAACCATAGCGAGAACCCTGGTTGATCAGGCGAGCTAGGCTGTCTGCCTCGCTCTTGATCTCAAAGCAATGCATTTGCTCGACCAAGACTAGATCGGCGCGAACCTCCCCTCCGTGAAGGCGGAGCTCCTCCAGCAAAGATACATCCTCGGCAGCAGACTGCGTGGCCAGATGGTCGGCCAGGGCCTGTTTGATCTGAAACTCTCTCATTGTGACCACGCGCGGGATGTACATTGGGAGCATAACATGGCTATGCTTATATGCAATTAATTATTGTATTTTGCATGAAACGGCTAAAGCAAACTCAGGCGCTCGTATCCGAGCTGCGAGATCGATTTGCGCGAGACGGACTGGCAACCAGCGCTTCAATTGCACGCGCTTCCGGTCTTGGTCAACCCCAGGTCTATAGGAACCTCTTTGGCCGCCTAAAGAAGGTTAGCCGTACAATGCGGATGCTATGCAAACATGCAGGTGTCGATGCATATGAAGGCACTAGCGATCCGCGGGACTCAAAGATTCTGATGGATGCTCTTGCCACTGTATGGGATGGAACGGACACCCACGCGGTTCGCTTGGCCAAGCTACTTTTCGCTCACCAACAAGCCCACACGCAACAATCGGCCTAGGCCCAACGGAGGCCAAGGATGAATAAAAACACCCCTACGGTGACGGTCAAGAGCGCCTACGAGGTCCTCAATGCGGCAGGATTCCCCAAGAGCTTCGTCACCCGCCTTCTGCCCGACTGGTGGGACAACGCACTTTTCAAGACAAGTACTGGAGCGATCGAGTTCGCCTCTATCCTGAAGCAGCGCCTCGGCTTGGATGTGGGTTTTGCAGATAGCGGTGAGCTACAAGTGCTCACCCCAGATCTTTGTGCCCGATACAAAAAGCGCGCGGCCACGATGGAGAGTGAGCTGCAGGTCTGCTCCAACTTGGGCATGGCCATGGGCAAGCTGGCTTTGTTCTGCATGGACCGGCTGGCCCAGCCCACCCCTAATGATCCACTGGTGCTAGCCAAGATGGTCCAAGCTGTCAGCGATAGCAACGCCGTCAATTTCATTGCCCTTTTGGATTTTTGCTGGAGCCAGGGTCTCCCAGTTCTCTTTCTGAAGAACCTGCCCCGAGGTAGCAAGCGCTTCACGGGGATGGCGCTACGCATTGATGGCAATCCCATCATTGTTCTGGGCTATCAGTCCAATCAGAACGCCAAGCAGCTGTTTGTGCTTGCTCACGAGTTGGCCCATGTCTGCCTTGGCCACGTCGATAGCACCGGCATCCTCATTGATGAGGGAATGGAGGCCATTACCGAAACGATCGAGGGCGACGGCGGCTGCCAATTAGACTTAGAGGAGCGGCAAGCAGACGAGTTCGCTCTGACTCTGTTGCGTAATGGTCACCTCCACCTGCCGCAAGGTGAGCAGTCGCCTGCTTCAGCTGCGGAGCTGACCAATGATGCGGTTAGCCAAGGAAGACATCTGAACATTGATCCTGGTCACCTCATTTTGAGTTATGCCCGAGAGCACGACGATTGGTTGCTTGGTCATCAAGCACTAGGCTATTTGCCTAACCAAAATAGTGCAATGGAGCTACTCAGGGAAAGGTTCATCAGCAACTGCAATGTCGACAAACTCTCTAACAATAACCGCGCGTACCTGCTCAGCATGCAAGGATTCTAATGAGCGCTACCCACTACCTGCTTGATAGCGACGCGGCAAAGTCCCTGTGCCAGTACGGCCTGATTGAAGAATTGGCCACAGCGCTTGGCGTAACCATCAGTGACTTTTCGGTCTTGTCCCAGCTGCGCTTCCAACTGCACCTTGCAAATCCGGCCAAGGCACTGGCCAAACTCGGCAGTGACCTAGCGGTATCCCAGGCGAACCTTTTGGTCTCCGAGGCCAGTGAGGTCATTGTGCTCGTTGAGTCTGCAAACTATGCCTTGCTTGAGGGAACGCCTGACATCGACAGCGGCGAGTTAGCTCTATTTGCGGCTTTATGCGAAGACATCACCGCTGGACTGATCACTGGCGACAAGCGATCGCTATTGGCTCTGTGCAGGGTCGGGGGAGCGATCGTAGACCGCTTCAGCTGGGTGCAGATCCTCTGCCTGGAGGAGGCATTGGCGCTGTTGGTCGAGCATTTTGGCTGGTCCTACATATCTGATCGGGTTCGCGCACGACCGGACGTCAACAGCGCGATCGCAACCATATTTGGTCGATCCGCCGCCGCTAGTGAGAAGGTAATCGCTGAGGGGCTTCAGAGCTACTTGCGAGATATTGAGAGCAGAACACTGGGCCAATACCAATCTCGCTATCTATCCAAGCTGGACCACTAGGTATCGCATCGTTATTGGCCGCGCCAGCCAATTTTTCTTGAAAGTTGCATTGTGGTCCTTCAATGAAGAATGCGTTGCCGGAAAACGGAATCCGGTTCACTTGCAAGTCAACCTGACCCCGATTTTGATCGCCAGCCTCCTGAGGTTTGTATCGACCTCAAGTCGCTAGGGCCGGAACCAAGGCAGCTGGAGCGTAACGGGCTGGATTTAGGGTCAGCACCGACATTCAATCCTATCGACATAAGTAGGGACGGCTATGGCATGGTTCAGCTCAAGGAAACCGGCGCACGCAGCAACGGGACGGCAAACCTTGCAGCGCCAGCTGCGCCTGGCCCCTCATTGATGCCAGCAGATGCAGGTCAGCCAGACCACGCTATGCATCAACAGATTCGCAGCGAGGTAGAGCAACTCGATGCAACCAACGGCCGCACCTTCGATGCACCAGTGAGCGAATGACGGCCAGCCCGCTGCGGTTAGCCAAGGATAATGGCCTCACCCGAGTGGACCATGTTTTGCTCAGCGAGAAGACAGAGACTTGCCAGCGGCGCAGCACCTGTTTGTGGTGCAAGGCGAACTGCAGAACCCGGTCATGCTGCGGACACACATGCCAACGTCGAGGCAACTCAGCGGCCAGTACAGGAGAGCTTGGCTCAGCTTGAGACGGTCAACCATCGTTTGGTGCAGGAGCGCGTGCAGGAATTGTCCTCGGAGCAACAGCGATTCCAAGAGCCAGGCACTGGGGCGTTTTATGGGGTAGAGGGAGTAGATGCTGTCAATTGAGTGTGACTATTTGCAATTTCAGCGGCCCACCAAGGGCCTGCACCAAGTCTATTTTTGGTGAAAAGGCCAATATAGCTCTTTAACTCCATCTATTTAAAAGAAAATTATTTTATTTGTTGTTAATTTACACCTGCTTGCCTTTATACAACAAAGTACCTTTCTCAATGTCGATAACGCTGTCTTCCATCACATCTTCCAGCGAATATTCTAAAATTTTCTTGCTTAGTTCTCGTCTAGAAAGAGCATTTGCCATGCGCCCAAATGTGGCATCAGGAATTCTCCAGAATCCTAGACTAGCAATCACAACGCTCACGGCAGCAAATAATAGTGAATTAATAAGGCTAATTTTGAATTCAAAAATTAATGGTGTTGCCGCCACCATTGCGATAGCAAATATCACAATAACATAAGAAAACTTTATTACCGCTCTATAAACTCTATTTGCAGACATAACAGCTCTTTTGAGATTGATTAAATCTTTTGACTTGGCGCGAAAAGAATTCTCGATTATTGCTTGCTGAAACTCATTGATGCGGTCCTCAAGTTGGCCAATTTTAAATGCGTCATTTCTCGACACTGATTCTAGTTCGGCAATTCGCTCGGATGTTTCTATGTCTCTTTGAATTGCGCTTTCACTCAACGAACGAACGGTTTCATCATGCTCAGCGAGTTTTCGGGTCATTTCCTCTTCATATTCCTGCCTGGTTTTCTGAATCTCTTCATCGAGCGAGTTTCGGCTTTTCTCGAAGTACTTTTCCTCCAGCTTCTTTAGAAGTTCGGAGGCGTCTTCGGTACTTCGAACTAGCAAAGCGTCACCGAGCGTGAGCTGCATAACATGTTGCCCAGAGCGATCTTCTGTCATTAGGGCCCTGAAATGGTCGGCCTTGTGCTTATCCAGCTCGGAAAGAAACTGATGAACTTTTGTCAGTACGTCTGTTCTAGGTTCTAGAGCAGACACACAGTTCGCTAGAAGTCGATGCTGAGTTATCTCGTCAGTCTTCCCACCAAAAGTTACCCACATCATACCCGCAAAAAATCTATCCGTTAATGCAGGGGGAACCGGGTTTTTGTTTTTTGCCCGCTTTTCCTCCATGAATTTTCCGGAGCGCTCCGCAACGCGATCATTCTCAGTAACGAAAATATAAGACGCGTTTTGAAATTTCTTAAAGTCAACGACAGAGCCTCGCCTAAGTCGTATTACGCTTGCGACAGATTTTGCATCTCGTATTTGAGCTTGATAGTTGTTATATATACCTAAACTGCTTTGAAATGAGGCCTCATCATCTTCGCTAAATTCTTGAAGATATTGAGGAGATGAAGGTGCATCTATCACTTTGATGTCTGCTCGTTCTATTGCTCCCCGGACATCAGACCTGACCGATTCCAGATAAATCCTAAATGAGTTGCTTCCGACGAGACGGCGAGCAGTCGCTCCGTGACCCGCTCCCTTTGCTACATGCTCGATTACGCTCCTTATGTTGAATTCAATCTCTTCAACAGAGTGTAAAAACACTTTGATAGCCGCGCCCTTGGCCTTGAGTTCATCGACAAATGCACGGGCGTATTGCGTACTTTCCTTCGCTCGCACATCTAAAACAGACATAGCAAGTGGAGCATCCAGAATGACGGTTAGTTGTTTGAGATCAATTTTGGATTCAGGATTCTGTACATTCAGGACAACTTCTGCGAGCAGTGCGCCGTGCGCGACTCGCACAATCAAATCATACGCTTCACGATTTTTTTCCAGAACGTCAATTATGTAAGCTGCACATATGACATCAAGCTGCGCTCGTCTTGCTAGGCCAGCCTCATCAAGTAGACTGGCATCACTTTTCTTCAGCGTAAGGACACGAGGATCTTTTTTTTCTGAGCTTGCCCGGGTTCTAATGGAAGAAAAGTCAGTTAGGACTAAATGCTCAAGAAAAGCTTTTTCAGCCTCCTCATTACTGAGGCTGAGGCTGTGACTATCGAACTGAGTGCCAGCATATGTGCAAAAATCAGAAAGAAGTGCTCTTATATGAGCCTCCGTTACTTCGTCGCTGGCCGAGCTTTCTGGTATCGAATATATGTAGCCCACGGCGTCTTCAGAAAGAGGAGCCTTGATAAGAATTCCACAAGCCTCCAGTCGTGGCGTCAAATCCTCGACAGCCCAAGGATGGATTTTTATTCCATATATCTCCCTTAGTTTTTCTGAAAAAATGTCAGCAGAAAAGGTTTCACCTTGCAGTTGCTTTGCAATAGGAATAAATATTGGGGCCAGTCCGCTCATTAA
Source organism: Xanthomonas sp. NCPPB 3218 (assembly GCF_056725185.1). Classification (NCBI taxonomy): domain Bacteria; kingdom Pseudomonadati; phylum Pseudomonadota; class Gammaproteobacteria; order Lysobacterales; family Lysobacteraceae; genus Xanthomonas; species Xanthomonas sp. NCPPB 3218. Next base: position 74,927 of record NZ_CM161516.1, on the reverse strand, counting down.
GTCACTTGGATCTGACTTCGTCTGCGCAAGAAACGCGTATGCAATGAGCGGCCTATCAATTTCATTAAAGGCCTTATCATCTCCCGATATTAGATTCATGATGACCTTATTTATTGATTTATTTTGGAATTACAGTTAATGGGTGAATTTAGAATTATTCATATTCAACTACTTTGTGGCATCGCCAGATGCAATCAGATTGCTCTGTAAAATTGCTCAACCTTCGTTAAAAATTTTTCGCTGCAAACGATAGTCCGCACCATCATGATGATGTGCCGGCAATTGACAGATCTAGTGCATGACACTGACACCAACTTGCCAGCGTTGCCATTACTTGCGTTGCAATGGGGTGTGGCGACCGCCTTTTGCACAGAATCATATCGATAATGCTGTCAGTACGCCCCAGGTCGATTCTTTTCACCGCATAGCTCTGACGGCGAAAGGCTCCGCACACCAGTAGAGCCAGACCAATCAGCGTAGTGCGGGTGTAAAGCAGAATACGGCACTGGTGGGAGATGCCGATAAAGGAAAAAAGCGCGGCCCAGCACATGCACAGCATCATCCATATGTCGGGTATGAGCGCTACCTCAATGCCCTTATTAAAACTTTGTGCGATTGGTCTGCTTTGGTGCGACAACAGCCACGGCACGCCGATAATGATGACGGAAAATTTGCCACCGCCCACCGCGAGCTCAAGTGGCCGTGATAATGGCCGCATACCTATAAACCCGTTACTTCCCCATCTGCTCCCCATGCATGCCCCCCCGCTCCAGTCTGTACCCTACCGTTATATAGAGATTTTGTCAGCGTGGTACCTGCTTTTTTTCCTGCGGTGTCATCCGCTGTGATTGCACGCACTAAATGCATGACTAGAGACGCCCACCGTTGTGCCAACGCTCCTACTCATTTACTGCAGCGCTCGCTTATTTCTTTTTGCCCTTCTTGTCCGGCGTTTGACTCAAAGCGGACGCGGCCGCTGTTTTTGAGTCCCTGCCGGTGCTGCCGCTACGCAAGACCTTGCTTGCGGCTTTGGCCGCTTTGGGGCCGGTTTTCTCGTTGGTCGCCATGCATGTGACCTCCTCGCCACCCCAGTGGTGGCGAGGCGAAACTAGGCCGATTATGTTTGCCGCACAAGTCTGGTTGCAGCGCGCGAGACGGCAGATACTGCAAGACCGCCGGTGTGTTATCCGGGCCAATTCTCTAGCGATATGCTCGGTGCTGTGCACCTGATGTTTTAAGGCCCGCGTGCCACAGCAGTGCGCCAAGCGTTTATTGCGACGACGTGTCGGGCAACGGCTGCCGCGCCTGGCCCCAGCTGAGCATTGCATCCAGCGCAGGGCACAGCGCCTGGCCCCATGGCGTCAGGCGGTAATCCACCTGCGGCGGTACCTGCGCGTAGACGGTGCGCAGCACCAGGCCGTCGCGTTCTAGCTGGCGCAGCTGTTGGGCCAGCATCTTCTGTGAGATGGCGGGAATCAGCCGCTCCAGGTCCGAGTAGCGCTGCACCTTGCCGTCGAACAGGTGGAACAGCAGCAGCAGTTTCCAGCGGCCGTCGATGAGTTTGAGCAGGGCTTCGACATCGCACGCGGCGGTGTCCGGGGTGTGCGGCTTTCCCATGGGTGCGTGACTTACCTTTGCGTGCGTTCTTGCGGCAGGTGATGCCGCTGCTGATCATGGCATACCGTTTCTACCGGACCGCCGCCATGTCGCTTGCCCTGCCCGCCGCCATTGCCTGCTTTTTTACCGCCAGCAACGCCGGCGATGCCACGGAGCTGCTGCCGCACCTGGCCGACGATGCGGTGGTGCACGACGAGCACCGCCAGCACCGTGGCGCTGCCGCCATTGCGGCCTGGCTGGCACAGACGCAGACCACCACGCCGTATCGTGCGGTGCCGGTTGGCGTGCACACCCAAGGCGAGCAAGTGAGTGTTACCGCGCAAGTGTCTGGCGATTTCCCGCAGAGCCCGCTGCAGCTGGAGCATGTGTTCCAGCTGGTGGACGGCAAGATTGCGGCGTTGGAGATTCATTGACGCGGCATGCGGGCGTGTTGCGCCGGTAGCACGTGGCCGGATGCGGACCTTCCACAGCCGCATGACGCAACCGCACGCGCGGTTAGTGAGCGGTTGCTTGGTACCTCGACGCGCGTTGCGCCTCTGAGCAAATGTAGGGCGGCGCCTAGTCGCCTTCTGCCTGAAGTCGAAACACCCTGCCGCCCTGTTCCGTCTCTTCGCCAAAGGTGACTGTGATCGTCGCGCCTGCGTTGATGGCCTCATGACGAAAGGACAGCTCGGCGTGATGCAGTCTCAGGCTGCTATCGAATGTGGTGCCGCTCGATAGGCAGGCCACCGAGTCCATTACCGTGGCGTCTGCAAGCTCTGTTTGCCCATGCTGCATCAGGTAGGCACAAACCGCCTGCGCGGCCGGGTCGCCACCGTGCTCACACCGTTTGGCGGAAAGCGCCTGCTCTTGCGCATGCTTGAAGTTGGTTCCCCACGAGGTGTGGAACGCAAAACTACGCACCTGGCCCGGCTGTACTGCACCGACAAAGGCGCGCAAGACCCCGCATAACTCAGCGGCAGGGGCTGCGTGGGCGGTTGCCACCGCCGCCAGCAGGATCGCGGGGGCAGCGGCATAGACGAATAAAGCGCGCACGTGTCATCCGCTGAAGAGGGCGTGCGCATTATTGAGTCGCTGCACTTGCGCCGCAACGTGGACGCACACTGCAGCGCTCGGTGTCGCGCTTGAAGGGTGTGGGCGTGGCCGTTCGCCTGCTACTGCCTTGGAAACACTCAGCCGTTGAGCGTGCGGCCGCCGTCGACGATGAGTTCCGAGCCCACCGTCCAGCGGGATTCGTCCGAGGCCAGGTACAGCACGGCCTTGGCCACTTCGTCCGGGGTGCCGAAGCGGCCGAACGGGATGGTGGCGGCGATGTCCTGGTTGACCTGGTCGCGGTACGCGGCGGGGATGCCGAGCTTGTCGTACAGCGGGGTTTCCACCGGGCCGGGGCTGACCGCGTTGAGGCGGATGCCGCGCGCCAGCAGTTCGCTGGACAGGGTCTTGGCCATGCTCAGGAACGCCGCCTTGGTGGCCGCATACACCGATGAGCGGGCCGCGCCCACATGCGCATTGATGGAGGTGTTGAGCACCACCGCGGCGGGGTTGGCGAACACCGGCAGCAGCGCCTGCATGAGGAAGTACGGGCCTTTGACGTTGATGGCGAAGGAGGCGTCGAAGGCCTGCTCGGTCCAGTCTTCGATCGGCGCCCACACCGACACGCCGGCATTGAGGAAGGCGATGTCGAGCTGGCCGTAATGCGCCTGCACCGCCTGCGCCAGCTGCTGCTGCGCGGCAACGCTGGCCGAATCGGCACGCAGCACCAGCACCTCGGCACCCAGCGCGGCCTTGGCGCTGGCGATGGACTCGGGGTTGTTGCCGGTGACGATGACGCGGGCGCCTTCGGCCAGGAACTGGCGGGCGGTCTCCCGGCCAATACCGCTGGTGCCGCCGGTGATGAGGGTGCGTTTGCCTGCTAGACGGGACATGGGTGCTCCTGGGAGGTGGCAGGCCAGCCGCGCGTGGCCGGCCTTCGATGGGGTGCAGCTTGGGCCCATGCCGAATGTGGCGGAAGACCACGCCGGCACATACCATTCATGCGGTATGCGCATGAATGAGGGTGAGCGATGGACCGGTTTCTGCTGATGACCTGCTTTGCGCGTGCGGTGGAAACCGGCAGCTTTTCAGCGGCCGGGCGTGACCTGGGCCTGGGGCAGCCCAATGTCAGCCGCCACGTGGCAGCGCTGGAAGAGCACCTGCACACCCGGTTGCTCAACCGCTCCACCCGCAAGCTGGTGCTGACGCCGGAGGGCGAGCGCTACTACGCGGAGGTGCGCCGCATCCTGGATGCGGTGGGCGAGTCGGAGATGGCGCTGCACGACAACGTGCAGCCGTCCGGCTTGCTGCGGGTGGCCTGCCCCACGGCGTTGTCGCACCACTATGTGATGCCGCTGGTGCCGGAGTTTTTGCGGCGCTTTCCGGGCCTGGAGCTGGATCTGCAGATCAACGACCGCTTCGTCAATCTGCTCGACGAGGGCGCGGAGCTTGCCATCCGCATCGGCCACCTGGAAAACAGCGCGCTGCGCGCACGGCGGATCGGCACGTTCAAGCGCGTGTGCGTGGCAAGCAATGCCTATCTTGCCGAGCGCGGCGTGCCCCGCGTGCCCGAGGACCTGCGCCAGCACGATTGCGTGCTGTACACCCTGCTGGCCTCCGGGGCGACGTGGCGTTTCAAGGATGTGGAAGTGCCGGTGTCCGGCCGGATCCGGGTCAATTCACCGGAGGCCGCGCGCGAGTCGGTGAGCGCGGGCCTGGGCATCGGGCAGGGGCCGGAGTGGTTGTTCGAGCAGGGGCTCAAAGCCGGGCAGCTGCAGATCGTGCTGGGCGCATTCTCCGCACCTGCGGTGCCCATGCACGTCCTGTATGCGGCCAACCGGCTGGTGCCGAAGCGGGCGATCGTGTTTATGGATTTTATTGCCCAGGCGTTTGCCAAGATTCCGCAACTGAATGTGGGAGGCTGATCGCCCGGCGTTATTCCAGCGGCCGTGGCGACGGGCGCTGGTACTTGGAAAACGTCTTGTGCAGTGACGCGGCGCGCTCGTCGGCCACGACGTTTTCAACACTGCTCAGGCCACGCGATGCGATGACGGCCGAGGCTTTTGCATCGCCCAGCAGATAAGCCAGGCGCAGGTAGGCCAGGCTGTCGACCAGGTTCTTGTTTGCGGTGTCGCTGACGTACACGTCCGACAGCCCGTAGTACGCATACAGGTTCCCCGCCACCGCGGCCCGCCGCAGGATGCCGATGCCCTGATAAAAACGGCCCGCCAGTGCGTTCTTTTTGCCGTAGATCACCGTTGCGGCCTGGTTGCCTGCCTGCGACTCGGCCTTGAGCTGGTCCAGCGTCAGGGTTTCCAAGCGGGCCAGTTCGTGTTCCGTCGGGTAGCCGTGGCGCAGCAGCCACTGCGCCTCTGCATCGGAGTTGGCGATCAACGGCCCACCGGCCGGGCAGGCATTGGGGCCCTGCGGGCAGAGATAGCGCCTTGCCTGCTGGCTGACCGAAGGCGGCCTGCTATTGGCCGCCTGGGCGGGCGGCAGTGCGGCGGCGTTGCCATCTGCGGTGGCGGGGCTGGCTGCTGCCTGCGCCGATGTGGGCGCCTTATCGGTTTGCGCGGCTTGGTCTGTTTTGCCGCAGGCGGCAAGCGCAAGGCACAGCGCTGCCAGGGGCGTGAGTTTGGTGACGTGCATGGGCCATCCGTTGCGGGCTGCAGTGCCGGTGCGTGATGTTGCGCGATACCGGCCTGCGATGCGACTGCCTCCCCTTGCCGGCCGCGCCGGCATTTGCTCCCACGCACTGCCGCCCAGGTGGCGGCGCATGCGTGCGCCATTGCGCGCCTGCCCCGCAGCCCGGGCGGGCGCACCCGGCGCGGCGTTGTGCCGGTTGCTGGTGCCGCACGCGCCAGGCGGCCGGTCGCAGGCCCTGGCCTGCGCAGGTTTGCGCGGCGCACAAAAGCGGGCGCTAGCGCGGGCCCGGGCGCCGGCCTTTATGCCCAAAGCGACGCGATCTTTGCGCAATCGGGTCGCTTGAGACGATTCGCAACCCTTGTCTGCGTCTTTCCGTATACCGTGACACACATCACACTCAAATGTGATGCAAGTCTCACTTCACTACGGACGAGGGATCTGGCGATGGCCGACAACGGGATGGGGCTGCAGGCGCAGCCGCTGGGCGCGCACGGCGGGGCAGGTCAGCCGTGGGCTGCGCTACTGCCGGCGTTGACGACGTCTCCGGGCGACGGCCGCGCCACGCCCACGGGCACCGACGTGGCCGGCCTCAAGCGCCTGCTGCGCAAGGGCGCGCGCGGCCTGCTGCGCACCCTGCCCTGGCGGCACCAGGACCGGCTGTACTACCTGCACACCTTCGGCCGGCTGCCGGATCTGTACGCGCCCAAGTGCTTCAACGAGAAGATCCTCTACCGCAAGTGCGTGCACGGCGATTACCCGCTGTACCGGCGGCTGGCGGACAAGTTTGCGGTGCGCCCGTATGTGGCGGCCAGGATCGGCGAGGCGCACCTGATCCCGCTGCTGCTGGACAGCACTGACCCGCAAGAGCTGCTGCGCCTGCCGCAGTGGCGGCAGACCGTGATCAAGGCCAACCATGGCGCGGCGATGGTGGAGGTGGTGCGCGATGAGCCGGACGCGCAGCAGAAGCGCCGCATCATCGAGCGCTGCGGCCAATGGCTGCGCACCGACTTCTCCGACAAGGTGCGCGAGATCCATTACCGCGATATTCCGCCGCGCATTCTGGTGGAGCAGTACATCGGCGATGCGCAGCAGGTGCCGGTGGACTACAAGTTCCACATGTTCCGGCAGGTGGACGGCAGTTTTCAGTACGTGCTGCAGGTGATCTACGGGCGCTTCGACACGCCGAAGTTGGGCATGACCTTCTATGTGGGCAACCTGCACGAGGCCTTTCACCGCATCCGCGACGACGGGCGCGCACCGCCCTGCGCGCCGGCGCTGCTGGAACAGGCGCTGGAGCTGAGCAAGGTGCTGGCAAGCGACTTCGATTACGTGCGGGTGGACTGGTATATCCAGCACGGGCAGGTCTATTTCGGCGAGCTGACCTTTACCCCGGGTGCGGGGCTGGTCACCGGCCTGGACCGCGGGCTGGACCGGATGATGGGCGACATGTGGGTGCAGCGGCGTGCGCCGGTGGCCGCGGCGTTTCCCACGCAGGGTTTGGGCGCCAGCGCGCGGGTGCCGGTGCGGTGAGGGCGCTCGCCCGCCCGTTCGGAAGGCGGGCAACTGACAGCGTGGCCTGAGCGCAGCATGCCTTTGCCTGGCATTGCTTGCTGCATGCGCGGCGCGCGCTCGCCACCGCAACGCGCTGCTGCGATGACGATCCACGCGTGCCGCCTGCAGCGCGGCGTTTATCCGCGCGCCTTCAAATGCAGCATGGGGTAATGCGCATACTGCCCGACCCCGTGTTTGATGATCGGGTCCTGTGCGGTGATGGCGGCAATGTCCTGGTCGTCGGCAATCTGATACAGCGACAGACCAAAGCCGCCGGTTTCATCGATGACCGGGCCATGCGCCAGCAGGATTCCCTCGGCCAGGCGCTGGTCGAGAAACGCGGCATGCTGCTGCATCAGGGCTTTTTCCTGATCCGACATGGTGGCCAGAAAGTCCGCGCGCGGCGGGATGAATTTGCAGAAATACGCTTTCATTCTCGTGTACTCGTGGCAAAGGGGATGCGTCACGGCTTTAGCAAAGCCGTTGATCGGGTGATAACACGGGGTTTTGCGCGGTTTACTTGATTGAATCAGCAGCTGGATCGGCGCTGCATGTAACGCACAGCACTCAGGCTGTTTTGATGCTTTTGAAAATCGCGCCTTCAAACATCTTTGGCAGGTAACTCTGCAGGAACAGGATCATGCCGGTCATCTTTCCGACCGGGTTGCTGAACTTGGGGTCCTTGGCCTGGATCAGCTTCTGGATGGTGTCCACCACGGCATCCGGTGCTTCTGCGGTGTCGATTCCCTTCTGGGTCGCCGCGTTGGCCTGCGTGCGGTAAGCGTTGTAGTCGGCAATGGTGTTGCCGGCGGCAGGCACTGCGTTGTGGCCCAGATTGGTCTTGAACCAGACCGGCTCCACCATGTTGACCTTGATATTGAACTGGGCAAGTTCGAACCGCAGCGATTTGAAATACCCCTGCACCGCGTGCTTGGAGGCCGCGTAATACGACAGGTTCGGCGGCCCGATCAGCGCCACGATGGAGCTGACGGTGATGATCTGCCCGCTCCGTTGCTTGCGGAAATACGGCAGCAGCGCATTGGTGGTTTTGACCGTGCCCCAGAAGTTGGTTTCGAACTGCTGGCGGCCCACGTTGATGGCGGTTTCTTCGGCGATACCGGTGACCATGTAGCCGGCGTTGTTGACCAGCACATCCAGGCGGTCGACCGATTGAAACAGCGTTGTGGCAAACGACTGGATCGAGGCGTCATCGTCGATATCCAGGCGCAGCAGCTTGAACGGCAGCGTGGCCTGGTGCTTTTCCGGCTCGCGGCTGGTGCCGATGACGTTGAAGCCTTGCTTGTGCAGGTTGGTGGCCAGCAACAGGCCAAACCCTGAGGATGCGCCGGTGATCAGCACTGTCTTTTTCATCGTGGTGTCTCTGAAGGAATGCGGTTTAGGGAAGGTGGAGAAACATCGCCAGCCATCGGCGTGCAGCTGCGCGGTGCCTGACGCTGACCTGCATTGCGGTGTGCGTTGATGCGGACTGCCGCCGCGGTTGCCGCCGCGGCCTGGGCGCCCGTCACCTGCCTGGAACGCGCGGTTGGACTGCCCATGCGCCGCATGCTAGTATCGATTTGATAGTAAGTCAATACGGAAATGATATGAACTCAAAAAATGCATCGGACAGCCTGTGCCCGATCGCGCGCAGCCTGACTTTCCTGGGCGATGCGTGGACGATGCTGATCCTGCGTGACGCCAATTCCGGGCTGACCCGCTTCGATCAGTTCCGGCAGAGCCTGGGGATTGCCCCGACCATGCTGACCAAGCGGCTGGCGACGCTGACCGAGGAGCGGCTGCTGGAAAAGCGCCTGTATTCCACCCGCCCGCCGCGCGAGGAGTACGTGCTGACCCAGGCAGGGCGCGATTACCTGCCGGTGCTGTTCATGATCGGCGCGTGGGGCCGCAAGCACCGTGGCGAGGGCAAGTTGCTGCGTTTTCTGGATGCGGAAACCGGCACCGAGCTGCAGCCGGTTGCCATCGATGCAGTCACCGGTGCAGAGATCGGCACACGCGAGATCCGCATGGTGATGCCGGAGTAAGCGCGGCGGCGTGGTGGATGGTTCTCAGCATGCGTTGACGCCTGGCGCGCTACCCTCGCGCGCCCTGGCTGCCTCGACCTGGGCGACTGCGTGACGCATTGGCGTCATGTTGGGCGCCGATGTCGAGGGCAGCCGCGCCGCTCTTCCATTCCCTACAAGGACGTCACCGTTGTCGCACGTTTCCCTACGCCGCTTCCTGCCGCTCGCCTGTCTGGGCCTGCTGTCTGCCTGCAATGGCGGCACGGCCACCCCCAGCGCGCCGCGCCCGGAGTCCGAGCACTTCACCCTTGCCGAGCTGCAGCAGCTTGGCTGCACCGTCACCGCCACGCCCAAACGCGATGTCCGCAAGATCCCGTTGCTGGGCGAGGTCGATGGCTATGGCGTGACCAGCACCAACGCCTGCGCGACCCACATGATCAGCCTGCTGCAGCCGATGAGCTACGAGGACGCGGTGTGGGAGGGCGCACGCAGCGCCGCCGGCACCTTTGCCAGGGAGCACGGGCTGGAGCGCGAGAGTTATGAAGGCCGGCTCGGCGAGTACAGCGAGATCGAGGTGTTCAGCCGCGGCGGCAAGCCGGTGGGCTTTGAATACAACGTGCAGGCAAAGGGCACGCTGCATTCGGTGGTCGTGCTCTCCGACAGCATCGCGCCGGATGCGGCCTTCGAGGCGGTGATGAAGACCAAGCTGTGAGGGTGTGAGCCGCTTCTTGATTGCGCGGGTGGCGCTGTACGCCGTGCCTGCGCGCGGTGTGGGCGCATGCGCCGCAACGCGTGTGCAATGCGATGCAGTTGGAAGATGGACGCGCCTGTCAGCGCGAAAGACGATTCTTCCGAAGTAACCGCTCCGAGCGCATCACGTGAACCACGACAACGCGTTGCCCGTCCACACGGTAGAACACGCGGCAAGGTGGCTCGACGATTTGACGGTAGCGGGAGCGCTTGAGCTCCTGCGGCCGGCTTCCACTCTCCGGGTGTTCGGCCAATTGCTCGACATGCGCAAACACCCGTCTCACCAGTGCCGCTGCGGCGGCAGCGTCCTCAAGCGCAATGTAGTCGGCAATCGCGTCCAGGTCGGCCACTGCCGGCTCAGACCAGACTATTTCAGCCATCGCGCCAGGCGTTGTTTGGCTTGCTCGTGGCTCAGGCTGCGGCCTTCGGCTACCGCCATTTCACCACGGGCAATTCCTTCGAGGATCGCCATCCGCTGTTGCATGCGTTCATAGCTGGCGACGTCCACCAGGTATGCGCTGGGCAGGCCATGCTGGGTGATCAGGATCGGCTCCTTGTCGCGCTCGACATCTGCGAGGAGCTCGGTGGCCTGCCGCTTGAGCGTGGTGACAAGTTCTGTGCGCATGCAGTGACACTAAAGTATCACTGCGGGTGGGGCAAGTCGGCTGTGCCGGGCGAGGCTACATCCCACCCAAGGGCTGCAGGCACAACCAGATTGCGCACCAGTGCGAGAGCGCGCCGCCCAGCACGTGGGCGTGCCAGATGGCGCGGTTGTAGACCAGCGACTTGCGCACGTAGAAGGTGACACCCACGGTGTAGAACGCGCCGCCGGCGGCGATCAGCCACAGCACGGTGCTGTCCAGGCCGGCGAGCAGCGGCTTGATCACCACGATGCCGGCCCAGCCCAGCAACAGGTAGATCACCACCCAGAAGCCCTTGGCGATGCCGGGCAGGAACAGCTTGGCGAACACGCCGAACAAGGCCACGCCCCACACGCCCAGGATCATCGCCCAGCGCCAGGTGCCGTCGAGGGCGACCAGCAGGAACGGGGTGTAGGAGCCGGCAATCATCACGAAGATGCCGGCGTGGTCGAACTTGCGCAGCATCGGCTGGCGTTGCGGCGGGGCGAAGTTGTAGGCCGCCGAGCAGCCGAACATCACCAGCAGCCCCAGCGCGTAGACGCAGGTGGCCAGCAGCATGGTCTGGTTGGCATGCGCGCGCCAGACCATCCAGGCGCCGCCGACGATGGCCAGGAACAGGCCGGCGGCATGCACGATCACATCGGCACGGCGGGCGCAACGGGTCTTGTAGTGCGGCGCGGTGAGGCTGGGGGAAACGGGCACGGCGGTTCTTCGAGATGGGGGAGCCACAGCGTGCAAGGCAACGGTGACGCGGTGGGGGCAACAGAATACCCGGCTTGCTGAATCCGCTCAGTGACACAGGCTCGCCGGTTCGGCGCTGGTCTCATACCCTGAGACACCTCCCCTGTCTCATGCCCCTCTTTGGGAGCCGCCGTATGCCTCCGTTTGCCCTCGCTCCCCGCACCGAAACCGCCGAACGCGCGCTGGCCACTACCGATGGCCGGCCCAGCCGCGATGGCGCACTGCTCACCGAACGCCTGGAACGGCGCTACCACGACCGCATCACCGGCAGCTTCACCCTGCCCGGGCGCGACGGCCGTTATGCGCCGATTCCCGCCGACGTGCCGGCCGCGCTGGCCGACGCCTTGCGCGCGCGTGGCATCAGCCAGCTCTACAGCCACCAGGCCGACGCCTGGGCGGCCACCCAACGCGGCGAACATGTGGCGATTGTGACGCCCACCGCGTCGGGCAAGTCGCTGTGCTACACGCTGCCGGTGGTGAGCGCGGCGATGCGCTCCGGGGCCAAGGCGCTGTACCTGTTCCCGACCAAGGCGCTGGCGCAGGACCAGGTGGCCGAACTGCTGGAATTGAACCGCGCCGGCGAGCTGGGGGTGAAGGCCTTCACCTTCGATGGCGATACGCCCGGCGATGCACGCCAGGCGATCCGCCTGCATGGCGACATCGTGGTAAGCAACCCGGACATGCTGCATCAGGCGATCCTGCCGCATCACACCAAGTGGGCGCAGTTCTTCGAGAACCTGCGCTATGTGGTGATCGACGAGATCCATACCTACCGCGGCGTATTCGGCAGCCACGTCACCAACGTGCTGCGCCGGCTCAAGCGCATCTGCGCGTTCTATGGCGCCAACCCGCAGTTCATCCTGTGCTCGGCCACCATCGGCAACCCGCATGCGCACGCGCAGGCCCTGATCGAAGAACAGGTGCATGCGATCACCGAGTCCGGCGCGCCCACCGGCGACAAGCACGTGCTGCTGTGGAACCCGCCGGTGGTCAACGCCGATCTGGGGCTGCGCGCATCGGCACGCTCGCAGAGCAACCGCATTGCGCGCATCGCGATCAAGAGCGGCCTGAAGACGCTGGTGTTCGCGCAGACGCGCCTGATGGTGGAGGTGCTGACCAAGTACCTGAAGGACATCTTCGACCACGACCCACGCAAGCCGCCACGCATCCGTGCGTACCGCGGCGGCTACCTGCCCACCGAGCGGCGCGAGGTGGAGCGCGCGATGCGCGCCGGCAATATCGACGGCATCGTGTCCACCTCGGCATTGGAGCTGGGCGTGGATATCGGCGCGCTGGATGTGGTGATCCTCAACGGCTACCCCGGCAGCGTGGCGGCGACCTGGCAGCGCTTCGGCCGCGCCGGGCGCCGCCAGCAACCGGCGCTGGGCGTGCTGGTGGCCAGTTCGCAGCCGCTGGACCAGTACGTGGTGCGGCACCCGGATTTCTTTGCCGATGCCTCGCCCGAACATGCGCGCATTGCGCCGGACCAGCCGCTGATCCTGTTCGATCACATCCGCTGCGCGGCGTTCGAGCTGCCGTTCATTGCCAGCGAGCCGTTCGGGCCGATCGACCCGCTGGTGTTCCTGGAAGCGCTGGCCGAGAGCGACGTGATCCATCAGGAAGGCGACCGCTGGGAGTGGATCGCCGACAGCTACCCGGCCAATGCGGTGAGCCTGCGCTCGGTGGCCGACGGCAACTTCGTGGTGGTGGACAAGAGCGACGGCAAGCAGCAGATCATTGCCGAGGTGGATTATTCGGCCGCCGCGCTGACCTTGTACGAAGGCGCCATCCACATGGTGCAGAGCACGCCGTACCAGGTGGAGCGGCTGGACTGGGAAGGCCGCAAGGCCTATGTCACGCGCACGCATGTGGACTACTACACCGACAGCATCGACTACACCAAGCTGAAGGTGCTGGACCGCTTCGACGGCGGCGTGGCCGGGCGCGGCGACTCGCATCACGGCGAGGTGCATGTGGTGCGGCGCGTGTCCGGCTACAAGAAGATCCGCTATTACACGCACGAGAACATCGGCTACGGGCCGGTCAATCTGCCCGACCAGGAACTGCACACCACTGCGGTGTGGTGGCAACTGCCGCAGGCCACGCTGGGCAAGGCGTTCGCGTCCAAGCAGGATGCGCTGGATGGTTTTCTGGGTGCGGCCTATGCGCTGCACGTGGTGGCTACGGTGGCGGTGATGGCCGATGCGCGCGACCTGCAAAAAGCGGTGGGCAATGGCGACGGCGCGTGGTTTGGGGTGGCCGACCAGACCGGGCGCGGACAGCTGCGCGGCGTGGACGAAGGCGAAGAAGGCGCGGTGGAATTGCAGCAGGCCTTCGTGCCCACGGTGTATCTGTACGACAACTTCCCCGGCGGGGTGGGCCTGAGCGAGCCGCTGTGGCTGCGCCAGGCCGAGCTGCTGCAGCGCGCCGACGAGCTGGTGCGGCGTTGCGACTGCAGCGCTGGCTGCCCGGCCTGCGTGGGCCCGGTGCTGGCCGCGCATGAGGAAGGCAAGGGCGAGTCGCCCAAGTCATTGGCCTTGACGGTGCTGGCACTGCTGTTCGATGCGGATGCGCCATTGCGGCATGCCACCCAGGTGGACGACGACCTGGCGCTGGACGTGCTTGCATGAGCGTGAGTGCGGACCGGTTGCGCTTGTTGCGGCGTCAGGCCGGACACGCCGATGTGCCTGCGCCGGCGGCGCTTGCAGATGGCGCTGCAGTGGATGGTGCGGATGTTTCCGCTGCGGGCGATGCGCAGGCCGATGCACACCCGCTGCGCGCGGCAGCGGTGGCGCGCACCTCGGGTGATGCAGTCAGTACGGATGCAGTGCCGGGCGATGCGCACACGCGTGCCGCAGGTGACATGCCTGCGGCGGCGCAGCCGATGCGTGCGCCGGCAGCGCCGGTGCCTGGCAGCGATCCTGGGGTGAGCGCAGAACGCTTGCGCCTGCTGCGCCGCCAGGTCGGCGGGCTTACACCCACGGCGCGCAAGGACGATGCGGTGATGCCCACGCGCGCGCAACGCCAGCCTGCGCCGGGTGCTGCTGCGTCTGCGTCACGCGCTTTGCCGCGCGAGGCGGCTGTGCGAAGCGCGCAGCCCGGCAGCGCAGAGGCTGCCGGTGCACCGCGTGCCCAGCCCAGCGCACCGGCCATGACGCGCCGCGCCCTGCAGGCACCGGTTGCTGCAGCGCCTGCGCGCGATAGCTCGGCGTTTGCCTGGGTGGACCACGATGTGCGCCACAAGCCGGCAGGTGCGGCGGCCGATGCGGCGGCGCGCGTGCCGGCTGTGCGCGCCACACCGGTTGCACCCACATCCAACCCGCCACCGCAGCGACGCACCGATATCGCCGGCCTGCGCAAGATGATCGGCCTGCGCGAGCGCGCGGTCTCGATGCACGCGCCGGTACGCGCGGCGTCCACCGACCGGCATCTGCCCGGCAACGAGATCGCGCCCGGCCTGCACCTGATCGAAGCCTTCCTGCCGCAGGCGATCCCGCGCCAGGCGCTGTCGCTGGCCTTCGCCAAGCGCGAGGACGCGGTGGATCCGATGGATCTATTGTTCTTCGATACCGAAACCACCGGCCTGGCCGGCGGCACCGGCACGCGCGCCTTCATGATCGGCGTGGCCGATTGGTACACCGACGCTACGCAGGGCAGCGGGCTGCGCGTGCGCCAGTTGATGATGTCCACGATGGCGGCCGAAAGCGCGATGCTGGATCTGTTCCGCAGCTGGCTGTCGCCGCAGACGGTGCTGTCCAGCTACAACGGCCGCTGCTACGACGCGCCGTTGTTGAAGACGCGCTACCGGCTGGCGCGCCGCGGCGACCCGATCTCTGCACTGGACCATGTGGACCTGCTGTTCCCCACCCGGCGCCGTTACCGCGGCACCTGGGAGAACTGCAAGCTGGCCACCATCGAACGGCAGCTGCTGCGCGTGGTGCGCGAAGACGACCTGCCCGGCTCCGAAGCCCCGGCCGCCTGGCTGAGCTACCTGCGCGGCGGCAGCGCGCGCAACCTGCGCCGCGTGGCCGAGCACAATCACCAGGACGTGGTGACCTTATCGCTGCTGATGCAGCGCCTGGTGGCAGTGGAAGCGCAGGACCGTGACGTGATTCCGATGCTGGAGACGCCCTGACAACAGGCCGTCATCGGCCGTGGCGCCAGCGCACTCACACAGGCACTTCCAACAGCTCGGTCACCATCTGCCACGCCGCGAACTCCTGCTCGAATTCGGCCAGGGTCAACAAGCCCATGCAGGCATGCGCGCCGATCGGTAATGCCTGCCCTGCGGCAAGCTTGCGCACCAGCAGGATGGCGGCGAAGCAGGGAATCTCCGGGCCGTGCAGCATTGCAGCGGTGAGGTCCCACTGCAGTCGCAGCGGCCGGGGATCGCCAGCCTGGGGATGGCTCATGCCACGCAGCTCCACGCGCATGCCACCGAGGTCGGTGCCGAAGCGGTCAAACCAGCGTGCCGCACGTGCAAACACCTCGGCCAGGCGCGCCATCGGCAATGGCACGCCGTGCTGACGCAGCCAGGCGACACCGGCCAGGCAGCGCTGCAGGAACGGCACCTCCAACGCGGCGCGAAACTGCACGCTCTGTACGCCTGGATAGCGCTGGGGCAGCAGATCGTGATCGGGCACATCGCATGGCGACGCAAGCCGCGGCGCGAGCTGGGCGAACTGCACGCGCGTGGGTCTGGCCCAGCCCACCACCGTTTGCCAGCGGCCCTCATGCAGCCATGTGAACGGCGTGCCGCAGTACGACAACACCGCACGCACGGTGGCCAGGCCAAGCGGTGTGCCTTGCGCGGGTGCGATGACCATGCGGATGTCATGCAAGGCGGAAAAACGCGGCAGCAAGGCATCGATGACCGCGCTCGACAGCGCGGGCAAGGTGCTGGCGCCGCTGATGGCCACACGCTGCGCTTGCCTTGCCGCTGCATCCACTGCCGCGGGGAAATCGCGGACGAACGCGCGGCCGTCGGCCAGGTCGATGTAGTGCATGCCGGCCTGCAGGCAGGTGTGCGCCACGGCGTAATCCTGGCCCTGGAACGGGCCTGCGGTGTGCACCACCGCATCGGCGGCAGTGGCCGCCAGTTGCGCGGCAAAATCGCTTGCGTCGATATCCAGGCGACAGCACGCGATGCGACCGGGTGCCACATCCGGCCACGTGGCCGCCACATCGCCGGGATGCCGTCCGGCCGCGATCACCTGCAGTTGCGCCGTCGCCGCCAGCGCCCGCACGATGCGCGCGCCGAAATGCCCGAAGCCCCCCAACACCACCACCCGGTACGTCATTGCCTGCTCGCCGTCTGCGCCTGTTGTGCAGTATCGGCGAGTCGCGGCGTCACCGAGTCACCAGCGCTGTGTGTCGCCCGCCGCGTGTGCCTGCACGGCGCGTGCGGCGTCGAGCTGGTTTGACGCCAGTCACTGCCTCCGCCGAGATGGCGCCAGCTACTCGCCGTCTGCGCGTGCTGCACAGCCCCGGCGAGCAGCGGCCTGCGGCGATCAGCCCTCGATCTGCGTGGCCAGCCCCTGTGCGATCGCCTCGCGCATGATGCGCTGGGCTTCCTTGTCGGCGCGGATGCTGGCGGCGGCCTGCTGGCTGGCCAGATCTGCCTGCTCGGTGGCGAGCGCCGCCTGCTGCCTGGCCAGCGCCTGCATCCGCTGTTGGGCGCCGCTGCGCTGCATGGCCTGCTCGGCCTGACGTACTGCGCGTTCTGCTTCCCGCGCCGCACGCTCGGCGGCCTGCTGTGTGCGCGCATCGGTGTCGAGCAAGGATGCATTGACGTGCTTTGCGGCCGCGTCGGCAGCACGTGCACCCAGCTCACCCATCTGCGCTCCCAACTCGCCCTGCTGCTCGCCGAGCTCGCCCTGGCGCTCGCCAAGCGCGCCCTGCGCCTGGCCCAGTTTGGTGACTGGCGCATACGCCGCATTCAAGCGCTTGAAGGTGTCGGGATCGCGCACGACGTACTGCTTGCCATCCTTGCGGAACCACATCAGCTGACCATCCTTGCCGGCCAGGCGACGCACATGCTTGAGATCGTCCACCGAGCCATTCATGACGCTGTCGTTGCCCTGCAGCAGCACGTAGGCATCGCGGTCGGGGTCATGCGACAGGTTGATCTGGCCGTGCGTGGAGGTGGTGGTGAAGGTCTGGCTGGTGGATGACGCCGCTGCAGCCGGTGCGGCGGCGTTTGCCGGTGCGGCGTTCGCTGCCGCAGTTGCCGGTACAGCTGCAGCGGCGGCAGTGGCCGGTGCCGCTGTGCTCGACGCGCCGGCAGCGGGCTTGGCCGTTGCGGCTGCTGATGCGGCGGCGGCAGCCGGCGCAGTGGGCATTGCCACCAGGCGCAGCGGCAGCACGCCGGTGATGGCCACCGCGCCCAGGATCAGGGCCGCGCCAAACCGCGGGAACGAGGTCGGGTTCTGCAACATGAGCAATCTCCGTTTTAGGCTGAGGAAGGACGGCGAGGCGCTGGCCACGCCGCCGTGCGGGCGCGGTGCCACGCCCAGTTGCAGCAACAGCCGGCCATAGTCGTGGCGGCAATGACGGTGGCCTGCGACCACCGCGGCATCGCAGGCGGCTTCGCGGGCGGTGGCGTATTCGCGCGCGGCCAGATGCACCAGCGGGTGGAAGAAGAACAGGTGCTGGGCCAGCGACGGCAGCAAGCCCCACCACAGATCGCGCCGGCGCAGATGGATCAGTTCATGGGTCAGCGCCATATCCAGATCGTCGTCGGCCATGTGTGGCAGGCGTGCGGCGGGCAGCAGCAACACCGGGCGCCAGGGCCCGATCAACTGCGGCGAGGCGATCTGCTGCGACAGCCGTATTTCCGGCGGCTGCGACAGGCCGTGCGCTTCTGCGGCCATGCGCAGTGCGGCGACCAGGGCGCGATCGGTGCACGGTGCGGCAGCGCGTACCAGGGCGCGGCTGCGTCGGTATGCGCGCACTGTGCCGAGCGCCATCACTGCAACGCCGGCAATCCATAACGCGGCCAGCCACAGCGCCCAGGACGGACCGCTTGCACCCTGCAGCACGTCTGCCGCGCCCGCACTGGCGACCGCGCTGGCGCCGGATGCACTGGCATTGGCCATCACCATCGGCGCCAGGCTATTGCCGGCAATCAAGGCAGGCGTGGGCGTGGCTGCGGGCAACACCGGCAACTGCAGCGGCGCGTTCCACAGCAGGCCGACCACGGCCTGCACTCCCACCAGCCACCATAGCCAGGTCTGCGTGGTGGCGGGCAGCCGCCGCACGCTGCGGCACAGCGCCCACACCGCCAACGCCAGCACGGCGGTCTGCACGCTGGTGGCGCCCAGTTTCCAGAGCAAGGCTTCGATCATCGGCGACATGCTCAATCCTCCTTGCGCTGCGACTGCAGCTTGGCGACCAGGGCTTCGAGCTCGGCCAGCTCGCTATCGCTGACCTCGGCGCGCTGCGACATCCACGCTACGAACGGCGACACTGAGCCCTGCAAGGTCTTTTCCACGAACTGCCCCACTGCCGAGCGCACCACCGCGTCCTGCCCGCTGGTGGCGCTGTAGCGGTACATACCGTCCATCTGCTCGCGGCGCAGGAAGCCCTTGGCGCGCAGGCGCTCCATCATGGTCAGCACGGTCGAGCGCGCCAGCCCACGCGGCTCACCGAACGCGGCCGCCACTTCGCCGACACTGGCCTGCCGTTGTTCCTCGATGTGTTGCAACAGGGCCAGCTCCTGGTCCCCGATGGTCTTGCCACGCATGCCGCTCTCCATGACTACAGTTGTCGCTACCGTAAGCGTGACGACAATTGTAGTCAATAGGTCGGATGGCAGGGGGACGGTACAGATGAAGAATCAGACGGAAAGCCGTGAAGAAGAGGTTCGCCAAGATTGGCGCCTCCGACAGACTGTTCCCCGCTGCAAGATTTACCAACCTGACGGAGCCAACCGGGGAATCGAGGCTGCGTCAGTTATCGCTCCTAAGCGAACAGCCGACTCGAACTTGCTGCCGCGCATGCATGCATCTCAAGGTTGGCGATGGAGTCAAAGGCTGCTACCGGCTTCAGACATCGTTTCCTGGACTTCGTCGCTCACCAGTGCGTTTCGTCAGATTGCGTGCCCTATCTTGAGCCTGCTCAGCTATGTTGCGCCGGGATCTGCAAGCACATTGCAGATGGGGCTCAGATCAATACCTACAAGGACGTGCGGACACATGAAACGCTGGCTATTTGTTGCTTTGCTCACCCTTTCATTCGGGGCGAACGGCGTTGTCATTCGTGCCGATGTTGACGACTCAAATTATCGAATCGATCAATCCGCGTTTTCGGCTCTGGCGGACATGCCGGGCGAAGGGCACGGCGTCCTTATCGCGCGGAAGTGGGTCCTCACCGCCGCACACGCGGCTCCCATGGACGGCATGGACGCGGAGGTGGTCATCAACGGGAATGCCTACAAAGTTGCTCGGGTCTTCGTCCATCCTGGCTACAAGCGCATGCCCGACGCATTGGGCCAAGAAGCGTTGAAGTCGGGCGATCCGTCCAGAATTCATGCCTTCCTGGCAGGTTCGGATGACATTGCTTTGATCGAATTGGATGCACCTGTTGAGCAGGTTGTACCGGTCGCTCTTTATCGAGGTGGCGATGAGGTCACGGACGTCGCCATGTTTGTAGGAAAGGGGGCAACCGGCAATGGCATTGAGGGGCAGATTCCCGGCTCTCCACATCGTGGCGCGCTGAGGCGGGCTTACAACGCCATTACTGGAGCGAACGACCGCTATCTCTGGTATCGATTCGATCCCCCTGCACAGGGGCTTCCCCTCGAAGGTGTATTGGGAAGCGGTGACAGCGGCGGCCCGCTCGTGGTGCAAGGTCAGGGCGCCTGGCAACTCATTGGACTGGGATCTTGGATCACGGCAGTTCCGGAACACGCGCTAGAGGCCGGTTTCTATGGGCAAATGGTCTATAACGTCCGCATCTCACGCTATGTCACCTGGATCGATGACGTGATGTGTGCGGCAGATGGAGCCTCCTGTGCGGAGAACTAGCCAGCGCCGCTGCCACTAGCGCGTGCCAGGGAGAAACCATCGCGATGAAGCGGGCTGCCTTCACGTGCGCCACCATGCCGGCGCGCATGATCACAACCTCTAGCGGCGCATATGCTGCACAGGTCATGTCTCGATGCCGCCACAGCGGAAGGCTTCTGCATTTTCTCTCTGGTGGCAGTCGGTTACCCAGCCAGCAGCAACCCTGCAGCATCCGTCGGTGCGCGATGCCGTGCCTGAAGGCGCGGCCTTGCTTGGCGACGAGCAGATGGAGGCGCTGGGGCACAGCCTGGCGCAGGCGCATGTGCTCTATACCGGGCCTACCCGCGAGCTGCTGCTGTCGCAACTCAAATTCAACGAGCGCTCGCTCGGCACGGCCGCAGCGCGATTGGCCGAAATGTCTGCCGATGGCTTGCGCCTGCATCCGGCCGGTGAGTGGTTATTGGACAACTATTATCTGGTGGAAGAGCAGATGCGCCTGGCGCGTCAGCATCTTCCGCCCGGGTATAGCCGGCAATTACCGCGTCTGCGCACGCCAACGTCGGTGGGCCTGCCGCGCGTCTACGAGCTGGGCTTGCAGGTGGTGGCGCATGGCGACGGGCGCGTGGATGTCATCACGCTGAGCCGTTTCATCGCCGCCTACCAACAGGTGGCGCCGCTCAAGCTCGGCGAGCTGTGGGCGATTCCGATCATGTTGCGGCTGGCGCTGATCGATAACCTGCGCCGCGTTGCCGACGACATCATGCACGATGGACGCGACAGTAGCCTGGCGGCGCAGTGGGCGGCATTGCTCAACGCCACTGCCGCCACCCAACCCAAGGATGTGGTGGTGGTGGTGGCCGACCTGGCGCGCTCGCAGCCGCCGGCGACCGGTGCATTCGTGGCCGAGCTGACGCGCGGCATCCAGGGCCGTGGGCCGGTGTTGTCGATGGCCAGCGCCTGGGTGGAGCAATGGCTGGCAAGCGAGGGCCACAGTGTGGAAGCGCTGGTGCACGCCGAAAGCCAGCGCCAGGCAGCCGAGCAGGTCTCGATCAGCAACAGCATCGGCAGCCTGCGGTTCCTGGATGACATGGATTGGCGCGATTTCGTCGAGGCCATGAGCGTGGTCGAGCAGACCTTGCGCAAGGATCCGGCCGACGTCTACGCACGCATGGATTTCCATACCCGCGATAGCTATCGGCATGTGGTGGAACAGCTGGCGCAACGCCTGGACCGCGACGAGCCGGACGTAGCCGAGGCCGTGCTGCAGCTGGCGGCGCACGCAGATGCCGCGATGCCGGTGGCCAACCACGTGGGCTATTACCTGGTGGATGCGGGATTGCCGCGGCTGCGTGCCGCGCTTCGCGACCCAGCTGCGCCAGATACGCCGCCCCCCCCTCGCCCGCGCGCGCATCGCGTTGCGCTGCCGCTCTACCTGTTGCCGATCGCAGCGATCGCGTTGCTGTGGACCGGCGTGCTGCTGCAGGGCGTGAGCGCACTGCCGCCGGCGCTGTGGTGGATCACCGCTGGCATCGCGCTGCTGGCCGCCAGCGAGCTGGGCATCGCCCTAGTCAACTGGGCGGCAACGCTGTGGGTGCGCCCACGTCCGTTGCCGCGCATGGACCTACGTGCCGGCATCACGCCCGATTGCCGCACGCTGGTGGTGATGCCGAGCATGCTGGCCAGTCACGAGGCCATCGACGAGCTGGTCGGCGCGCTGGAGGTGCATTATTTGGCCAACCGCGA
This sequence comes from Xanthomonas sp. NCPPB 3218, assembly GCF_056725185.1. Lineage (NCBI taxonomy): Bacteria > Pseudomonadati > Pseudomonadota > Gammaproteobacteria > Lysobacterales > Lysobacteraceae > Xanthomonas > Xanthomonas sp. NCPPB 3218. The sequence goes on along the minus strand of NZ_CM161516.1, from coordinate 53,180 downwards.
CGCACAGTTGTACTTCGCGCTGCTCACCGATTTTCTCGATGCCGCGCAAGCGCTGTTGCCTGGCGACATGGCATTGGTGGCACATGCGGCGCAGCATATCGACCGGCTCAACGCGGCCTATGCCGATGCGCACGGCGATCGCTTCTTCCTGCTGCATCGCGCACGCCAGTGGAACGCCGGCGAAGGCTGCTGGATGGGCGCAGAGCGCAAGCGCGGCAAGCTGGAAGCGCTCAACCGCCTGCTCTGCGCCGACGACGCGCGGCTGCAGGCGGCCAGCGAATTCCTTCAGGTGCAAGGCGATGTCGCCGCGCTGGTGCAGGTGCGCTATGTGATCACGCTCGACAGCGACACCCACCTGCCGCGCGATGCGGCACGTGCGCTGGTCGGGGCGATGTCGCATCCGTTGAATGTGCCCCGCATGGATGCGGCCGGGCAGATCGTCGAGTCCGGTTACGGCATTCTGCAGCCGGGCCTGGGCACCGGCATGAGCGAGGGCGGCGAGTCGCGGTTTGCGCGCATGTTCGGCATCGAGCCGGGCATCGACCCGTACACGCGTGTGGTCTCGGACGTGTATCAGGATCTGTTCGGCGAAGGCTCCTTCATCGGCAAGGGCATCTATGCGGTGGCCACCTTCGAGCAGGTGCTGGCCGGCCGCTTCCCCGATAATCGCGTGCTCAGCCATGACCTGCTGGAAGGCTGTTACGTGCGCGCCGGGCTGCTCAGCGACGTGCGTCTGTACGAGCGCCACCCGCAACGCTATGCCACCGATGCCAAGCGCCGTGCGCGCTGGGTGCGTGGCGACTGGCAATTGCTGCCGTGGTTGCTGCCGTGGGTGCCCGACCGGGGCGGCCGGCGCGCGCGCAATCCCTTGTCGTGGTTGTCGCGCGGCAAGCTGCTGGACAACCTGCGCCGCAGCCTGGTGGCCCCGGCCGCGCTGAGTCTGTTACTGATCGGCTGGTTGTGCTCACCCACGCCATTGCGCTGGACGCTGTGGCTGCTGGTGCTATGGCTGCTGCCGGGGCTGTGTTCGGCGCTGTATGCGCTGGCGCATCCGCCCGAGGGCCTGGGGCTGCGTCATCACGCGCGCCAGGTCGGTGTGGGGCTGCGTCAGCATCTGCTGCGCACCGGCGTGGTGCTGGCCTGCCTGCCGTTCGAAGCCGGGATGCAGCTGGCCGCCATCGCCCGCACGCTGGTGCGGATGTCGATCACCCGGCGCCATCTGCTGCAGTGGGCGCCATCCAGCGAAGTGGAGCGCAGCGCGCGCAGCGGCAATGCCGAGCAACAGCTGATGGCCGGCGCCGCGTGCAGCGCGGCATTGGCGATCGCCGCGGTGGCGTGGTGGGCGCCGTTGGCGTTGTGGGCGGCATTGCCGCTGGGGCTGGCATGGATGGCCGCGCCCTGGCTGATGGCCTGGCTGGGCGAACAACCCGCCGCACCGGTGGCGCAGTTGTCGCAGGAACAACGCGCTTTCCTCGGTGGATTGTCGCGGCGCACCTGGGCGTTCTTCGAAAGCCATTGCACCGCGCAGCACCACTGGCTGCCACCGGACAACGTGCAGGAATACCCGGTCACGGTGGTGGCCAACCGTACTTCGCCGACCAATATCGGGCTGGGCCTGCTGGCCAATCTGGCCGCCTACGATCTGGGCTACCTGACGGTGGCCGGCGTGATGACCCACGTGGCCGATACCTTGACCACGCTGGAAACGCTGCCGCGTTATCGCGGCCACTTCTACAACTGGTACGACACCGAAACGCTGGTGCCGTTGTTGCCGCGCTACGTCTCCACCGTGGACAGCGGCAACCTGGTCGGGCATCTGCTGACGCTGCGGCAAGGCCTGCTGGCACTGGTGGATGCGCCGGCGGTGTCGTTGGCGGTGTTCGATGGGCTGGCCGACACCCTGGGCGTGCTGGCATCGCGAGCGCAGACACGCAGCGACGGCGCCGCCAATGCGCTGGACGCAATGTCGCAGAGCTTGCAGAGCATCCGCAGCCAGCCCGCGCCGAGCCTGCACCAGGCCGACCAAGCGCTGCGCCTGCTGCTGGCGCAGAGCCACACGATCCTGGCGCTGATGCCGGACAGCGACGACGGCGAGCCGTGGCCGCAACGCTTGATCGACAGCTGCGAGGCGGCCCTGGCAGAAGTGGGCCATTGCGCAACCACGCTTGCCGGTACCGATGCGCACGCGACGCCGCCCCCTGGCGCCACGGTCGCCACGCTGCGGCAACTCGCCCTCAGCGACCACGCACCCGGCGTGCAGACCTGGGCCGCCAAACGCGTGCAGGAGCTGCAACGGCTGGCGCATATCGCCGGGCAGCTGGCGCAGCTGGACTACGAGTTCCTCTACAACCCCGCCCAGCAGTTGCTCTCGATCGGCTACAACGTCGACGACCATCGCCTGGATAGCGGCCATTACGATCTGCTCGCCTCCGAAGCGCGCCTGGGCATCTTCGCGGCGATCGCCCAGGGCAAGTTGCCGCAGGAGAGCTGGTTCGCACTCGGCCGCACGCTGACCGACACCGGCGCCGAGCCCACGCTGCTGTCGTGGAGCGGCTCGATGTTCGAGTACCTGATGCCCGATCTGGTCATGCCCAGCTACCCGCAGACCTTGCTGAGCCGTTCGATGCGCGGTGCGGTGCAGGCGCAGATCCGCTATGGCGCCGCACGCGATGTGCCGTGGGGCGTGTCCGAATCGGGCTACAACACCGTCGATACGCGGCGCAATTATCAATACCGCGCGTTCGGTGTGCCCGGCCTGGGGCTCAAGCGCGGCCTGGGCCAGGATCTGGTGATCGCCCCCTACGCCAGCGCGATGGCGCTGATGGTCGAGCCGGATGCGGCCTGCCGCAATCTGCAGCAACTGCAGGCGCTGGGATTTGGCGGGCGTTTCGGCTTGTACGAGGCGATCGACTACACCCCCTCGCGCGTGCCGCGTGGCGAACAGCATGCGCTGGTGCGCTCGTTCATGTCGCATCACCAGGGCATGGCGCTGCTGGCGCTGGACCACGTGTTGCGCGATGCGCCGATGCAGAAGCGCTTTGTCGCCGACCCGCAATTCCAGGCCACGCTGTTGCTGTTGCAGGAGCGTGCACCGCGCGCTGGCGTGTATGTCAAAGGCCTGGCCGACGCCGCCGAGCGCCCGGTGGCCACCGAAGCCGGCATGGCCTTGCGCATCCATCGCGACCCCAATCTGCCGCAGCCGGCGCTGCAATTGCTCTCCAACGGGCGTTACCACGGCATGCTGACCTCGGCCGGTGGCGGCTACAGCCGCGCGCGCGACATGGCGGTGACGCGTTGGCGCGAAGACGGCACCCGCGATCACTGGGGCACGTTCTGCTATCTGCGCGATGTGGACAGCGGTGCGGTGTGGTCGGCCGCGCATCAGCCCACCTGCGTACCGGTGGAGCGGTACGAGGCGATCTTTTCCGATGCCAAGGCCGAGTTCAAAGGCAGCCACCAGCGTTACGACAGCCATCTGGAAATCGCCATTTCCGCCGAAGACGATGTGGAGCTGCGCCGCTTGCGCATCCGCAACCGCTCGCGGCAGACGCGGGTGATCGAAATCACCACCTACGCCGAAGTGGTGCTGGCACCGGCGCAGGCCGACGAGGCGCATCCGGCCTTCAGCAACCTGTTCGTGCAAACCGAGATCCTGGCCGACAAACAGGCGTTGCTGTGCACGCGTCGCCCGCGCGGACACGACGAGGCGCAGCCATGGATGCTGCATCTGGTGGCAGTGCACGATGCCGACGTGGCGTCGATCTCCTACGAGACCGACCGCGCTGCATTTGTCGGGCGCGGGCGCAGCACCCGCAATCCGCTGGCCCTGCGCGATCAGGCCAGCCTGTCCGGCGCGGCCGGCTCGGTGCTGGATCCGATCGTGGCGATCCGCTGCCGTATTTCGCTGGCGCCGGATCAACAGGCGCAGGTGGACATGGTCTACGGCGTCGGCACCCAGCGCGCGGCCTGCACCGCGTTAATCGACAAGTACCGCGACCGCCGTCTGGCCGACCGCGTGTTCGACCTGGCGCTGACCCAGAGCCAGGTCATCCGCCGGCAGATCAACGCCTCGCTGGAAGACGCGATGCTCTACGAACGGCTGGCCGCACGCGTGCTGTTCGTCGACCCGCAATTGCGCGCCGACAGCGAGGTGCTGCTGCACAACCATCGCGGCCAGTCGGCGCTGTGGAGTCACGCCATCTCCGGCGATCTGCCGATCGTGCTGTTGCGCATCGCCGACCCGGACAATCTGGAGCTGGTGCGCCAGCTGGTGCAGGCACACGCGTACTGGCGCCTGAAAGGCTTGCGCGCGGATCTGGTGATCTGGAACGAAAGCCAGGCCGGCTATCGGCAATCGCTGCAGGACGCCATCCTGGGCCTGATCGCCGCAGACCCCGAGGCCAATGTGCTCGACCGCCCCGGCGGCATCTTCGTGCGCGCCATCGAACACATCTCGCAGGAAGACCGCGTGCTGCTGCAGACCGTGGCGCGCGCGATCCTCAGCGATGCCAACGGCAGCCTGGACGCGCAATTGCAGCGCCACCCCAGCGCGCGTGCGCATCCGCCGTTGCTGGAGCCCATCAAGCAACTGGACAGCGCCGATTACCTCAGCAGCACCCACGCCGCCTACCTGGACCGAACCCTGCAGGCCGCCGCCGAAGAACCGGTGTTGTTCGACAACGGCCTGGGCGCGTTCGCCGCCGACGGCCGCGAATACCGCATCACCCTGGACGAAGGCACCGCCACACCGGCGCCGTGGTGCAACGTGATGGCCAACGCGCAGTTCGGCAGCGTGGTCAGCGACAGCAGCCCCGGCTACAGCTGGGCCGAGAACGCGCACGAATTCCGCCTCACGCCGTGGCACAACGACCCGGTCGGCGATGCCTCCAGCGAAGCGTTCTACCTGCGTGACGAAGACACCGGCCAGGTGTGGTCGCCGATGGCGCTGCCATGCCGCGGCAGCGGTCGCTACACGGTGCGCCACGGCTTCGGTTACAGCGTCTACAGCCATATCGAACACGGCATCGGCAGCGAGCTGTGGGTGTTCGTGGATGTGGAGCGCCCGATCAAGTTCAGCCATCTGCGGTTGAAGAATCTTTCCGGCCGCCCACGCCGGCTCAGCGTCACCGGGTACGTGGAATGGGTGCTGGGCGATATCCGCGCCCGCTCGCAGTTGCACGTGGTCAGCGAGGTGGACCTGGGCAGCAGCGTGCTGACCGCGCGCAACCCGTACAACACCGAGTTCGACGGGCGCGTGGCGTTCTTCGATGCCGATGCACCCAGCCGCAGCATCACTGCCGACCGCAGCGAATTCATCGGGCGCAATGGCAGCCTGGCCGCACCGGCCGCGCTCACGCGGCAGCGTCTGTCCGGGCGCGTGGGTGCCGGCCTGGACCCGTGCGCGGCGATCCAGATCCTGGTCACGCTGGCGGCCGAACAGAGCTTCGAAACGGTATTCCGCCTGGGCGCGGCGGTGGATCGCGACACCGCACTGACACTGGCCCGCCAGAGCCGTGGCGTGGCTGCCGCGCAGGCCGCCTTGCTGGCGGTGCGCGCGCATTGGCAGCAGGTGCTGGGCAGCGTGCAGGTGACCACGCCCGATCCAGCGGTGGATCTGCTGGCCAACGGCTGGCTGCTCTACCAGACCATCGCCTGCCGGTTCCTGGCACGCAGCGGCTACTACCAGTCCGGTGGCGCGTACGGCTTCCGGGACCAGTTGCAGGACAGCATGGCGATGGTGCACGCGCAGCCAGCGCTGGCACGCGCGCATCTGCTGCGCTGCGCCGCGCATCAGTTCGTGCAGGGCGATGTGCAGCATTGGTGGCACCCGCCACAGGACCGCGGCGTGCGCACGCAGTGCTCGGACGATTTTCTGTGGTTGCCGCAGGCCCTATGCCGCTATCTGGATGTCACCAACGACGCCAGTGTGCTGGACGAGCGGGTGAGCTTTATCGACGGGCGCGCCCTCAAGCCCGACGAGGAATCGTATTACGACCTGCCACAGATCGCCGCCAACATGCAGTCGCTGTACGCGCACGGCGTGCTCGCCCTGCAACGCGGCATGGCACGGCTGGGCGAACGCGGCCTGCCGCTGATCGGCAGCGGCGACTGGAACGACGGCATGAACCGGGTCGGCAAGGACGGCAAGGGCGAGAGCGTGTGGCTGGGGTTCTTCCTCTACGACACGCTGCTAAGGTTCGCAGAGGTGGCCTTGCAGCGCGACGATGCGACATTCGCGGCGACCTGCCGCACGCATGCGCAGGCCTTGCGCACCGCGCTGGAGCAGCATGCCTGGGATGGGCGGTGGTACCGGCGGGCCTGGTTCGACGACGGCACGCCGCTGGGTTCGAGCGATTCGGACGAATGCCGCATCGATTCGCTGTCGCAGAGTTGGGCGGTGCTGTCCGGTGCGATGGACCCGGCGCGCGGTGCACAGGCGATGGACGCGATGCACCAGCAGCTGGTGGATCCCGACGCCGGCATCGTCAAGCTGCTGGTGCCGCCGTTCGACCGTACCGAACACGACCCCGGCTATATCCGCGGTTACCTCCCCGGCGTGCGCGAAAACGGCGGCCAATACACGCATGCGGCGGTGTGGGCGACGATGGCCTTCGCGCATCTGGGCGACAGCGCGCGGGCCTGGCAACTGGCCGGCCTGATCAACCCGATCCACCACGCCCGCGACGCGGCGGGCGTGCAGCGCTACAAGGCCGAACCCTATGTGCTGGCGGCCGATGTCTACGCGGTGGCGCCGCACGCCGGCCGCGGCGGCTGGAGCTGGTACACCGGCGCAGCCGGCTGGATGTACCGCTTGCTGACCGAATCGCTGCTCGGCCTGCAACGCCATGGCGAGCGCCTGCACCTCGTGCCGTGCATCCCGGCCAGCTGGCCCCAGTACCAGCTGCGCTATCGCTTCGGCACCAGCACCTACGTCATTGACGTCACCCAGCGCCCCGGTGTCGAGCCACGGCTGGAAATCGACGGCATACAGCAAGCCGAGCTTGCTTTCACTCTGGTCGACGACGGTACGGTCCACGCTGTCGCCCTGGACTGGCCGGGAGACGCGACATGAGCACACGCATACGCACCCACACCAATCACCAGCTTTCCGATCTGGGCAAGATGTTGTCGGTCTGGCCGCAGCGGGTGCGCGACCCCAGTCAGTTCTGGCCGCAATTCGATGCCTTGGCCAAAGGCATTCTGGATGAGGCGGCTGCAGCCGATCTGCAGCGGGTGCAATGTCGCCTGCGGCAGCTGCTGCGCCGTCACGGACTGACGCGGACGCAGTAAGCACGCAGGCAGTCTCCGCACGCGCCAAGGCCGCTGGTGGTCGATCTCGGTGACATTGCGCTGTATGTGCAGATGGTACGCAGCGCCGGTTTTGCCGGGGCCGCGCGCCGACTGGGACGCCACGCCCGACAGCGTCAGCCGGCGTGTGCACGGGCTGCGGGCAGTCTTCATGCCACGCCAACAACGCTTTCTTCACGCTTGCGCCATTCTTCCGCTGGAGATCTCCGATGATCCGCACCCTTGCTCCGCTCGCTGCCGTGTTGTTGCTCTCGGCCTGTGCCTCCAACCAGGTCGTGCAGGTGCAGCCCATCGACGGGGCCATTTCCGGGCAGTGCCATATCGACAAGGTGCGCGGCGCCGTCGGCCTGGCCGCGGCGGCACAGACCATCGAACGCGCGCGCGTGGACAGCGACAGCCTGCAGGTCAGCGTGCGCCGCGGCGAGCGCGCCACCGGTGGCACCACTGCCAGCGGCCTGGCCGACCCGGCCCAGGGCGCCAGCGAAAGCGGCGGCGATCACCTCACCGTCGAGACCGGCCCGAACAACAACATCACCGCGATCTACTGCGGCTGAGTCGTTTGGGATTCGGGATTGGAGATTCGGGATTCGGTAAGGCACTGTTGCTATCCGGCTCCCGGTCCTCCACTTGGAGTGGCTGACAAAATCTAGCGCGTCGGCTTCACGTAAGCGTGGACGGCGAGCAGCAACCGCACTGTCCTTGTGGCACCTGCCGCGCCCGCCTGCGGGTCAGCGCAGTCGTTTTTGTCGCCGTTTTCAAGCGGACTTCCGCTTTGATGCAGGCCTTGCCCGTGCCTTGGGCTTGTTACGCGAAGCGCTCAAGAACTTCAGCGTGGCCGCCTCCCATTGGCGCTCGCCGCGCACGCCGGTGGCCATGGCCTGCAAGTGACCGGCGCGCCAGCCTTCGAACACGCACGGGTCGATATACGCCTTGCGACACACCGAGGGTGTATTGCCCAGCGCATCGGCCACTTCGCGGATGACATCGTTCTGCACCTGGGTCAGCGCGCGCTCGCTCATGCGCTCGGGCAGCGGCAACCGTGCCAGACGTTGCAATGCCGCCAGCGTGCCGCCCCAGGTACGGAAATCCTTGGCGGTGAAATCCTCGCCCATCGCCTCGCGCAGGTAGTCGTTGACCTCGCCCGAGTCCACCGGCTGCAGCTGGCCGTCGTCATCGCGGTACTGGAACAGCGATTGCCCCGGCAATTGCTGGCACTCGCGGATCAGTTTGACCAGTTGCTTGTCGTCCACCTCGATATCGTGATCCTGGCCGCTCTTGCCGCGGAACTTCAGCCGCGCACGTCCCCCGCGCAGGAATTCCATGTGCCGGTTGCGCAACGTGGTCAGCCCGTAGGACCGGTTGCTGCGCGCATATTCGGCGTTGCCCACGCGCACCAGCGTGTCGGCCAGCAACGCCACCACGATCGCCAGCACCTTCTCACGCGGAAATCCCGGCAGGACCAGATCGCGGCGCAGCCGGCGGCGCAACTTGGGCAGCGCTTGGCCGAAGGCGATCACCCGCTCGAACTTGCCTTCGCCGCGCACCTGCGCCCAATCGGCGTGGTAGCGGTATTGCTTGCGCCTGCGCGCATCGCGGCCGGTGGCCTGCAGATGGCCGTTGGGCTTGGCGCAGATCCACACCTCGGTATACGCCGGCGGAATCGCCAGCGCGCGGATGCGCTGCAACGTGTCGGCATCGGCCACGCGTTGTCCGTCCGCGCTGCGGTAACTGAAGCTCTTGCCGGCCTTGCGGCGGCTGATGCCGGGCTGCTGATCGTTGACGTAGGTGAGCCCGGCCGCGCGCGCGGTGGCCTTGGCCTGTGCAACCGCGGCCACGCTCGCCACCGCGGCGGTGGCGGCCACCGCGCCGGCGGTAACGGTGGCCAGCTTGCCGGCCGCGCTGGCGGTGGCGGCGGCATTGCGAAGAACACGTTTGGCTTTCATTGCGCACGGATCGAAGGACAGGCGCCGATTGTTGAGCCGGTCAGGACTAGGCCGCGTCAACGCTGCGACAACGCCATGTGGGCAAGCGATGCCCGCGAGCGGGTTTTCTGCTTATGCTTGGGCCTCCCCTACTGTGCTGGAGTCATCGATGCGCGCTGTCCTGCCTACCGCCCGTCTGGCCTGTACCCTGGTCGTGCTGGCGGCATTGACTGCCTGCGGTTCGCCGCAACCGGACGAGCAGGAAGCCGTCTCCGCCAAGGCGCAGCAAGCCGCCGAACAGGCCGCCGCACCGGCACCGGCGGCCGCGCCCGAAGCGCCGCCGATCGGCAGCTGCGATGCCACCCAGGTGCAATCGCTGGTGGGCCAGGCGCTGACCGATGCGGTGAGCGACCAGGCCCGCACCGACGCCGGCGCCAAGTCGGTGCGCGTGCTCAAGCCCGGCCAGATGACCACGATGGAGTTCAACGGCGAACGGCTCAATCTGGAAGTGGATGCCAAGAACGTGATCGCTTCGGTGCGTTGCGGCTAAGTACCGGTTGGCGCCTGTTGGCGAACAGGCGCCAAGCCAGCTGGCACAAGGCCTTGCGGCCGCCCTCGTTGCAGCTGTAACGGTGTATTGCGGCACCGCATCAACTGTGGTCTAGTCGATCATCCGGTGACCTCTTCGAAACGCTCCACGGATCGAGCGCTGCAACGTCGTCGCCGCTCTCCCAGATCGCAAAGAGGCAGACATGGCCCCCCGCACTCGCCAAGGGCTCAACGACCACGGTCTCTACAACAGCGCGCGCGATGAGCGCGACGCCTGTGGTTTTGGCATGGTCGCCCAGTTGGACGACCAACCTTCCCGCTCGCTGGTGGACACCGCAATTGCGGCGCTCTCGCGCATGACCCACCGCGGCGGCGTGGCGGCCGACGGCCTCACCGGCGATGGCTGCGGCCTGCTGATCCGCAAGCCCGATGCGTTCCTGCGCGGGCTGGCGCGCGATGCCGGCATCGCCCTGGGCACGCGTTACGCGGCCGGTGTGGTGTTCCTGCCGCTGGACGAAGCCGATGCCGCATGCTGTCGCACCGAACTGGAAACCCAGTTGCACAGCGCCGGCGTGCAGTTCCGCGGCTGGCGCGTGGTGCCCACCGACGACAGCGTCTGCGGCCAGCTGGCACGCGACACCTTGCCGCGCATCGAACAGGTATTCGTCGATGCCGGCGCCGAGCAGAGCGAAGACGGCTTCACCCTGGCGCTGTTCCTGGCGCGCCGCCGCGCCGAGCAGGCGCTGCGCGAGGTGGAAAACTTCTACGTCACCACGCTCTCGCCTAACGGCATCAGCTACAAGGGCATGGTGCTGCCGGACAAGCTGAGCACGTTCTACCCGGACCTGCAGCGCAGCGACCTGTCCTCCAGCGCGATCGTCTTCCACCAGCGCTTTTCCACCAACACGCTGCCGCGCTGGCCGCTGGCGCATCCGTTCCGCCTGCTCGCCCACAACGGCGAGATCAACACCATCGAAGGCAACCGCCGCTGGGCGCAGGCGCGCAGCAAGGTGTGGCAGACCCCGCGTTTCGACATCGCCGAGTTCGACCCGGTGATCTCCATGCACGGCTCGGACTCGCAGAGCCTGGACAACATGCTCGAGCTGCTGATCGCCGGTGGCATGGACCTGCTGCAGGCGCTGCGCATCCTGGTGCCGCCGGCGACCCAGTCGCTGGAGTTCAAGGACGCCGACCTGGCCGCGTTCTACGAGTTCTACGGCCTCAACACCGAGCCGTGGGATGGCCCGGCCGGCATCGTCGCCTGCGACGGCCGCTATGCCGCCTGCATGCTCGACCGCAACGGCCTGCGCCCGGCGCGCTGGATGCTGACCTCCGACCGCCATTTCCTGGTCGCCTCCGAGGCCGGCGTGTGGGAGCTGCCGGCCGAGCGCATCACCCGCAAGGGCAAGCTGGGCCCGGGCGAGATGATGGCGATCGACCTCAAGCGCGGCGACCTGCTGGACTCGGACGCCATCGACCGCATCAACCGCGCGCGCGCGCCGTACAAGCAATGGCTGCAGCAGGGCGTGACCTATCTGCAGACCGAACTGATCGACCCTTCGCTGGTGGAAGAACCCTTCAGCGAGCAGACCCTGCGCAGCTACCACAAGCTGTTCCAGCTCAGCACCGAGGAAGTGGAGCAGATCCTGCGCCCGCTGGCCGAGACCGAGCAGGAAGCCACCGGCTCGATGGGCGACGACACCCCGATGGCGGTGCTCAGCCGCCAGACCCGGCCGCTGTACGACTACTTCCGCCAAGCCTTCGCGCAGGTCACCAACCCGCCGATCGACCCGCTGCGCGAAGGCATCGCGATGTCGCTCACCACCCAGCTCGGCAAGGAGACCAACATCTTCCACGCCGGCGCGGAGACGGTGAACCACGTCATCCTCAACTCGCCGGTGCTCAGCCAGCGCAAGCTGCGCCAGCTGCTGAAGATGGAGCAGTACGTCGAGCGCAACCGCCTGATCGACCTGTCCTACAGCGTGGAGGAAGGCCTCAAGGCCGGCCTGGAACGCATCTGCCAGGAAGTGGAAGCGGCCGCACGCGCCGGCGCCGTCATGCTGTTGCTGTCCGACCGCTACCCGGTCCCGGACCGGCCGATGGCGCATGCGCTGCTGGCCACCGGCGCGGTGCACCACCACCTGTGCAAGGTGGGCCTGCGCTGCGACGTCAACCTGATCATCGAAACCGGCACCGCGCGCGATGCGCACCACATGGCCTGCCTGCTCGGCTTCGGCGCCACCGCGGTATATCCGTACCTGGCCTACCAGACGCTGTTCGACCTGGGCCGGCGCGGCATCCTGCAGCTGAGCAAGGGCGGCGAGCAGTCGCAGATCGGCCGCCGCTACCGCAAGGGCATCTACAAGGGCCTGTCCAAGATCATCTCCAAGATGGGCATCTGCACCATCGCCAGCTACCGCGGCGCGCAGTTGTTCGAGATCGTCGGGCTGGACCCGGACGTGGTGGAGCTGTGCTTTGCCGAGACGCCCGCACGCATCGGCGGCGTGGGCCTGTCACGGCTGGATACCGAGGCGCGCGAGCTCACCGCACGCGCCTGGAACGACCAGCTCAAGCCGGAAGTGGGCGGCCTGCTCAAGTACGTGCACGGCGGCGAGTACCACATGTACAACCCCGACGTGGTCATGACGCTGCAGCGCGCCACCCGCACCGGCGATGCCGGCGACTGGCAGAAATACGTCGACGCGGTGCATTCGCGCCCGGCCTCCACGCTGCGTGATCTGGTCCAGCTCAAGCGCGCCGACACCCCGACCCCGCTGGACGAGGTGGCCCCGGCCGAAGATGTGTTGCGTCGCTTCGACACCGCCGCGATCAGCCTGGGCGCGTTGTCGCCCGAAGCGCATGAGGCGCTGGCCATCGCGATGAACCGCCTGGGCGGGCGCAGCAATTCGGGCGAAGGCGGCGAAGACCCGGCCCGCTACGGCACCGAGAAGCGCTCCAAGATCAAGCAGGTGGCCTCCGGCCGCTTCGGCGTGACTCCGGAATACCTGGTCAACGCCGAAGTGCTGCAGATCAAGGTCGCCCAGGGCGCCAAGCCCGGCGAAGGCGGCCAGCTACCCGGCCACAAGGTCAACGAGCTGATCGCGCGGCTGCGCTACGCCAAGCCCGGCATCGGCCTGATCAGCCCGCCGCCGCACCACGACATCTATTCGATCGAAGACCTGGCCCAGCTGATCTATGACCTCAAGCAGGTCAATCCGACCGCGCTGGTGTCGGTGAAGCTGGTGGCCCATGCCGGCGTCGGCACCATTGCCGCCGGCGTGGTCAAGGCCGGCGCCGACCTGATCACCGTGTCCGGCCATGACGGCGGCACCGGCGCCAGCCCGGTCAGCTCGATCCGCTATGCCGGCGTGCCGTGGGAACTGGGCGTAGCCGAGTCGCACCAGGCGCTGGTGGCCAACGACCTGCGCGAGCGCACCATCCTGCAGACCGACGGCGGCCTGAAGACCGGCCTGGACGTGGTCAAGGCCGCGTTGCTGGGCGCCGACAGCTTCGGCTTCGGCACCGCGCCGATGATCGTGCTGGGCTGCAAGTACCTGCGCATCTGCCACCTCAACAACTGCGCCACCGGCGTGGCCACCCAGGACGAACGCCTGCGCGCGAACTACTTCACCGGCCTGCCGGAGCGCGTGGAGCATTTCTTCCGCCTGCTGGCCGAGGAAGTGCGTCAGTGGCTGTCCTACCTGGGCGTGCGTTCGCTGGACGACATCGTCGGCCGCACCGACCTGCTCGAACAGCTGGAGGTCTCCCCGCGTGCCGGGGTCAGGGTCGACCTGTCGCGCCTGCTGACGCATGCCCGCTACGACGGCAGCCACTGCGCCGCCCAGCGCCTGTACGAATCGCCCGACAGCCTGGCCACGCAGATGGACGGCCTGCTCGCCGATGCGATCGCCAACAAGCGTGGCGGCGACCACCGTTTCCTGATCCACAACACCGACCGCTCGATCGGCGCGCGCCTGTCCGGCGCCATCGCGCGCGTGCACGGCAACCACGGCATGAGCGATGCGCCGTTGAATCTGCGCTTCCGCGGCACCGCCGGGCAGAGCTTCGGCGCGTTCAACGCCGGTGGCCTGCAGCTGGAGCTGGAAGGCGAAGCCAACGACTACGTCGGCAAGGGCATGGCCGGCGGCCGGCTGGTAGTGCGCCCGCCGCGCGGGGCGCGCTTCGAGGCGCGCAGCACGCCGATCGTGGGCAACACCTGCCTGTACGGCGCCACCGGCGGCGAGCTGTTCGCAGCCGGCCGCGCGGGCGAGCGCTTTGCGGTGCGCAACTCCGGCGCGCTGGCGGTGGTGGAAGGCGCCGGCGACCACTGCTGCGAGTACATGACCGATGGCGTGGTACTGGTGCTGGGCAAGGTGGGCCTGAACTTCGGCGCCGGCTTCACCGGCGGGCTGGCCTACGTGCTGGATATCGAACGCGACTTCGTGGACCGCTACAACCACGAACTGATCGACATCCACCGCGTCTCCGCCGAGGGCTTTGAGAACCATCGCCAGCACCTGCACACCCTGATCAGCCGCCACCGCGAGCTGACCGGCAGCATCTGGGCGCAGCAGATCCTGGACGAGTTCCGCGACTACATCGGCAAGTTCTGGCTGGTCAAACCCAAGGCCGCCAGCATCGAGTCGCTGACAGAGTCACTCAGGCGTGCCGCCTGAGTGACGGGATTGGGGAGTCGGGATTGGGGATTCGCTCAAGCTATGCGAATCCCGATTCCCGAATCTCCACTCCCGGCCTTCCAGCGTCGTGATTGTTTGTTCGAGATTCGCACCGCGTCCGCCCCCCGTCGCCCGCTGTTGCGAATCCCCAATCCCAACTCCCGAATCCCAGCCCTATGAGCCGCAAGCAAGCCTTCCAATTCCTCGACCTGCCCCGGACCATGCCCACGCGCATTCCGGTGGAGCTGCGTACGTCCGGTGACTGGGGCGAGCTGTACGGCAAGTTCGACAAGGCCGACGCGCAGTACCAGTCCGGCCGTTGCCTGGACTGCGGCAATCCGTACTGCAGCTGGAAATGCCCGGTGCACAACGCGATCCCGCAGTGGCTGCAGCTGGTGCAGGAAAACCGCATCGAAGAAGCCGCCGCGCTGTGCCACTCCACCAATCCGCTGCCGGAAGTGTGCGGGCGGGTGTGTCCGCAGGATCGCCTGTGCGAAGGCAGCTGCACGCTGGAGGAATTCGGCGCGGTCACCATCGGCGCGGTGGAAAAATACATCGTCGATACCGCCTTCAAGATGGGCTGGCGCCCGGACCTGGGCAACGTGCAGCCGAGCGGCTGGCGGGTGGCGGTGATCGGCGCCGGCCCGGCCGGCCTGTCCTGCGCGGACCGTCTGGTGCGTGCCGGCATCGAGGCGGTGGTCTACGACCGCTACGAGCAGATCGGCGGCCTGCTGCAGTTCGGCATTCCCAGCTTCAAGCTGGACAAGTCGGTGATCGGCAAGCGCCGCGAGATCCTCGAAGGCATGGGCGTGCAGTTCCGCCTGGGCGTGGAAGTGGGCCGCGACGTCAGCATCGAGCAGTTGCTGGGCGAGTTCGATGCGGTGTTCCTGGGTACCGGTGCCTACCGCTACACCGATGGTGGGCTGCCCGGGCAGGACCTGAAGAACGTGCTGCCGGCATTGCCGTTCCTGGTGCAGAACAGCCGCATCGTCAGCGGCAACGACCCGCACGGCCGGCCGATCGCCGGCTGGGAAGACCAGATGGCGCTACCCGATCTCAACGGCAAGCGCGTGGTGGTGCTGGGCGGCGGCGACACCGGCATGGACTGCGTGCGCAGCGCCATCCGCCTGGGTGCGGCCAAGGTCACCTGCGCCTACCGCCGCGACGAGGCCAGCATGCCGGGCTCGGCACGCGAGGTCGCCAACGCGCGCGAGGAAGGCGTGCGCTTTTTGTTCAACCGTCAGCCGCTGTCGATCGAATCCGGCGCCGACGACGAAGCGATCGGCGTGACCGTGGTGGAAACCCGCCTCGGCGAGCCCGATGCCAGCGGGCGGCGCAACGCGGTACCGGTGGAAGGCAGCGAATCGCTGCTGGAAGCGGACGTGGTGATCATCGCGTTCGGCTTCTCGCCGACCCTGCCCGACTGGCTGGCAGCGCAGGGCGTGGAAGCCGGCAGCAACGGCCGCATCGTCGCACCGGCCGACGACAACGGCCGCCTGCCCTACCAGACCAGCAACCCGCGCCTGTTCGCCGGTGGCGACTGCGTGCGCGGCGCCGACCTGGTGGTCACCGCGGTGGCCGAAGGCCGCGATGCGGCCGGCAGCATCGTGCAGCTGCTGGGCGTCAAGGCGCAGGTCAAGGAACCGGCCGCGGCCTGAGTGCCGACCAGCGCGTGGGCTCAGCGCCCACCGCTGGTTACCGGCTCGCGTGCGGGCAACCCGCACGCTACGTTGGCGGCCAGGCCGCATGACGCTGCTCGATGCAGCGCATCCACCGCGACCCACCGTGCGGAAGACGCTCCTGTAGGCGACCAGACTCTCGCCTGACTCATGCCCCAGGGCTCCACCTGCCTGCCACGCAGGCCACACGCCTCGTGGCGCAACGCCGATATCGCATCCGCAAGGTCGTGGCTTGTCCGACCCGCAGCGCGCGAGGCCACACGCACGCCTCTTCCGCGATCGGCATCTCGCTGGACACACCGGGAGTGCCAGTAAACGCAAGCGCCCAGCCGCCATGCAGCCTTTCGCACACACGCTTGAGCCTGCCATCGGCATGCACCCGGGCCCGCATCGATCTGCAGCCTCGACGATTGCACCCACTATAGAAGTGTGATTTAAGTCACATATCTGCTGTCGCCGTCCAACGCGATGCTGCCGACTCACCAGCGACGCGCAGCACGCCCTGCGTTGAGCCGGATGTCCTCGGCGATGACGGCAGTCGGTCCCATCCCGGTGCGCGATACCGCCGCCGCGGACTCCAGACCTCATTCATCTGTCGCCGCGCCCCGCGGCGGCGAAGCCGTGGGCCCCACCAAGGAAGCAACCTCATGACACAGCAACTCACTACCGGCCAACACGGACGCGACGACTGGGTGGACTGGCTCCGCGGTGCCAGCGTGTTGATGGTGATCGTGCTGCACGCCTACGGCTTTGCCTTCGATGCCTACCCGGAACTGCGCGGCGGCGCTGCTGAAGAAAGCAGCGCACTGATGCTGTCGATCGAGCGCCTCAACCGCTCGCTGGCGCCGCTGCGTATGCAGCTGATGTTCCTGCTCTCGGGCCTGTTCGTGGCGCGTGGGCTGGACAAGGGCATCGCGCCCTACCTCGGCGGCAAGCTGCGGCACGTGCTGTATCCCTACCTGCTCTGGTCGGTGCTGATCTTCGCCCTGCGCGAGGCCGGCTCGGTGCTGGCCAAGGCCGAACCCATCGCCTGGGTGGACCTGGGCAAGATCGCGGTCGGCAATGTGGCACTGACCTGGTTCCTGTTCTACCTGTTCGTGTTTCTGGTGCTGATGCCCTTGCTGCGCCGGCTGCCGGCGCCGTTGGTCCTGGCCGCGACCGTGCTGGGCTCGGTCTGCCTGGGTCCGCTGCTGCGTCAGGGTGCCGATCCGTTCTATTACTTTGCGTTCTTCTACATCGGCACGCTGCTGGCCGGCCGGGTGCCGGCACTGCTGCGGCAGGCACCGCGCTGGATCTGGCCGCTGTCGTGCCTGAGCCTGTGCGCCATCGTGCTGATCGCCAATCTCACCGCGCTGCACAGCATCTGGATCGGCTACCTGCCGCTGGTGCTGGTCGCGCTGCCGCTGCTGATCACCGCGGCGATGTGGGCGAACCGGCAACCGGCCGCGCAGGCAATCCGTTATGTGGGCCGCAACTCGGTGGTGTTCTACCTGAGCCACTTTCCGCCGTTCATCGTGCTGGCCTACCTGCTGCCGCGCTGGATCGACGAGGGGACGGTGCTGTTTTTCGCCTTGTTGAGTGTCGGCGTGCTGGGGCCGGCGGTACTGTGCCTGCTGCGCGCACCGGGCCGCCTGCCCGCGCTGAACCTGCTGTTCTCCGCGCCGCTGCCGGTGCGTCGCCCACGCAGCTTGCCTGTCGCCGGCAAGCTGCACGCCTCGCCGGTGTCCGCATAGCCGCAGTCCTTGCCGGCAGTGCCGCCCAGCGGCGCTGCCGATCCGGCTGATACGGCTGATGTCGTGCGGTCATACGACCACACACCGCCGTCCTAACCCGGGTGATGCATTCCATGCCGCATCACCTGGGCCGACTGTAGCGACGGCAACCGACCTGCAGCCCTGTGGCAGGGCTGCAGGCCAGGCGATCAGGCCGCCTTGTCCAGCGTGGCCATGTCGATCACGAAGCGGTACTTCACGTCGCTCTTGAGCATGCGCTCGTAGGCCTCGTTGATCTGGTCGGCGCGAATGGTTTCGATGTCCGAGACGATGTTGTGCTTGGCGCAGAAATCCAGCATTTCCTGAGTCTGGCGGATGCCGCCGATCAACGAACCGGCCAGGGTGCGGCGCTTCATCACCAGATTGAACACGCTCGGCGAAGGATGCGATTCCTCGGGCACGCCCACCAGCACCATCGCGCCGTCGCGCTTGAGCGCATTGAGGAACGGGTCCAGGTTATGCGGCGCGGCCACGGTGTTGAGGATGAAGTCCAGCGTGTTGGCCTGCGCGGCCATCTGCACCTCGTCCTTGGACACCACAACTTCGCTGGCGCCCAGGCGCAGCGCATCGGCGCGCTTGCTCTCGGAGGTGGTGAACAGCACCACGGTGGCGCCCATCGCCTTGGCGATCTTTACCGCCATGTGGCCCAGGCCGCCCAGACCGACCACGCCCACCTTCTGACCGGGACCGACCTTCCAGTGCGCCAGCGGCGAATACGTGGTGATGCCGGCGCACAGCAATGGCGCCACTGCGGCCAGGTTGTCGCTGTGCGAGATGCGCAGCACGTATTTCTGGTCGACCACGATGTGGTCCGAGTAACCACCGTAGGTGTTCTCGCCGCCACCAAACATCGGGCCGTTATAGGTGCCGGTGAAGCCCTGCTCGCAATACTGTTCTTCGCCTTCCTGACAGGACGCGCAGCTGCGGCAGCTGTCGACCATGCAGCCGACGCCGGCCAGATCGCCAACCTTGAAGCCGGTGACCGCATCGCCGACCGCAGTGACGCGTCCGACAATCTCGTGGCCGGGCACCGACGGGTAGCGCGTGTTGTGCCATTCGTTACGTGCGGTGTGCAGGTCCGAGTGGCACACGCCGCAGTAGGCGATATCGATCTGCACATCGTTGGGGCCTGGCGCACGCCGTTCGAACACGAACGGTGCAAGCGGCTGATCGGCAGTTTGGGCGGCGTACGCGTGGGCTTGGCTCATGGGGGAGACTCCAGATGTGACGTCCCCCGCGACAGTGCGGGAGACTAGAAAAGGGTGGCGCTAGCTTAAGACAGGCGCCTGTCGCACTCCTGCGACAGTGCGTCTTGCCTGGCGGGTTGCGGACGCGACCGCAGCGGCATGGTGCGCCCTGCAGGTGTTTGCGCGCGATCAAATCGGCGTTCGCCGGCGTGAATGGCGCGCTAACGCCGGAGCTTCTACGCTGACCAACCACCATCCTGCGCTGCACCATCCCTGCTGGCCGTGCCCTCCCCCTGCGGCCGCCTACGTCGATGCCGAAGGAGGCTTCCATGTTCCGCTCTCCCCCCAACCTCCCATCCTTGCGCAGTGCCGCACTCGCACTGACCTTGTTGGCCGCACTGCCGCTGGCGCACGCCAAGGAGCCTGCGCGCCCCGGAAAGGAATCCAGCGGCCTGAAGTATGTCGGCGTCAATCTGTCCGGCGCCGAGTTCAACTCACGCAAGAAGCCCGGCACGCTGTTCAAGGACTACACCTACCCGGCCGCGTCGGACTTCAGTTATTTCGCCGGCAAGGGCATGAATACGATTCGCCTGCCGTTCCTGTGGGAACGCCTGCAACCACAGCTCAACGGCGATCTGGATCCGGCGCAACTGGCGCTGTTGAAGAAATCGGTGGATGCGGCCAAGGCCAACAAGCAGTACCTGATCCTGGATGTGCACAACTACGCCAAGTACAACGGCAAGCGCATCGGCAGCAGCGAGGTGCCCACCGCCGCGGTGGCGGATCTGTGGCGCCGGCTGGCGCTCGAATTCAAGGACGACAAGTCGGTGATCTTCGGGCTGATGAATGAGCCCAACGGCATTTCCGCCACCGATTGGGCGAGTGCTGCGCAAGGTGCGATCAACGCGATCCGCAAGACCGGCGCCAGGAACCTGATCCTGGTGCCGGGCACCGCCTACAGCGGCGCGCACAGCTGGCGCAGCTCCAACTATGGCGTCTCCAATGCCAAGGCGCTGGAAATCCTCAAAGACCCGGGCAATAACCTGGCCTTCGAAGCGCACCAATATCTGGACAACGACTACAGCGGCACCAAGCCGGTGTGCACCAGCGCCACGGTCGGCGAGGAAAAGCTGCGCGGCTTCACCGCTTGGCTGCGCGAGAACAAGCAGAAGGGCTTTCTGGGCGAGTTCGGCACCGCCAACAATCCGGTCTGCGACCAGGCGCTGGAAGGCATGCTGACCTACATGGAAAAGAACAGCGACGTGTGGCTGGGCTGGACCTGGTGGGCCGCTGGTGCATGGTGGAAGCCGGAATATTTCTTCACCGTGCAGCCGGGCAAGGACGGCAGCGACAAGCCGCAGATGTCGATTCTGAGCAAGTACGCCCGCCGCGCGACCAAGTAAGCCGCGCGGTCCGCTCGATCACGGTGGTCGCAGCGGTTGCTGCGGCCACCGTTTTTTTTGCGCGCCATGCGCCCTGTTTTGCCACGCGTCACCGATGACATCCACCAGCGATTGCAGACCGCGCGCCGCATCCATCTCAGCCGCAATCCGATCTTCTTATTGCACCAGGTGCACTGGCTGCCCGCTGCCGAAAGCATGACGCCGCCCACACCTAGTGCGCGGTGCACATGGCAAGTGCCGAGGTTGCGCGACCGCACCAGGTGACTTTTGCATGTGCGTGCGCGTTGATCGCGCAGCAGCGCGGTGGCGATTGCAGGTGCTGCGCCGCGCGTTGCGCGTTGCGTTCTGATAATTCCCCGCGCAATGCGGCGTACGTCGCAATTGCGATGCGCACCACTGCCAGGCGCACGGCGCCATCGACCTGCAGCGTTGCGATCGCACCATGGCGGTCCAGCGATGCGGGAAGCGGCGTATTTCCGCAGCCATTCGGCGCAGATTGCAATCGGCATGCAATGCGTGGGACCGCCCGGTGTCGCCTTACCACAACAAAGCGTGCGCATGTTTGGCAATAAACGCGAAGTCGCTCACAGCTCCAATTAAGTGATAGCTCGCATTCGTAGTTTGAATGTCTCGATGCGCTTAGGGTGAAACGCGATGCAGTGTCGTCATGCACGTGGCAGGTCCACGCCAGGGCAATGCATCTCCCCCGCGAATGCTTCAGGAGTCACCCATGCTGCCCTCCCCCACGCCGACGCGCCGACTGTCCGGCCGTGCGTTGTCATTGCTGCTGCTTGTCATCGTGCTGCTTGCAGGTGTGCCGTTCGCACAGGCACAGAACCGCCTGAAGTACGCAGGCGTCAATCTTTCCGGTGCCGAAATCAAATCCTCGCAAAAGCCCGGGGTGCTCAACGTCGACTATCTGTATCCGGCTGCCAGCGATTACCGCTACTTCGCCGGCAAACACATGAACATCGTCCGGCTGCCCATCCTGTGGGAGCGCCTGCAACCCAAGGCCGGTGGCGACCTGGATGCGGCGCAGCTGGCACTGATCCGCCAGGCCGTGGCCAACGCGAAGGCGGCCAAGGTTTACCTGATCCTGGATATCCACAACTACGCCCGGTATTACGGCAACAAGATCGGCAGCGCGCGCGTGCCGATCAGCACCTTCAACGATCTGTGGCGACGCCTGGCGATCGCCTTCAAGAACGACAACAGCGTGATCTTCGGGCTGATGAACGAGCCTTACGACATCAATCCGCAATCCTGGGCCAACGCCGCGCAGGCATCGATCGACACCATCCGCAAGACCGGTGCCAACAATCTGATCCTGGTGCCCGGCGCGCTATGGAGTGGCGCGCACAGCTGGTATTCCACCGTTGCCGGCCAGTCCAACGCAGTGGCGCTGGCCTCCATTCGCGACCCGCTCAATCGCTACGCCATCGAAGTGCATCAGTACCTGGATACGGACTCCAGCGGCACCAGCGCCGGCTGCGTCAGCAGCACCGCCGGTGCCGACCGCCTGCGCAGTTTCACCCAATGGCTGCGTCTGAATCACAAGCAGGGCTTTCTCGGCGAGTTCGGCACCGGCAACAACGCCACCTGCAATAGCGCACTCAACGGCATGCTGGGCTATCTGGAAACCAACCGCGACGTATGGGTGGGCTGGACCTGGTGGGCCGCCGGCGCGTGGTGGAACCGCAGCTACCCCTTCAACGTGCAGCCCGATGCGCAGGGCCGCGACAAGCCGCAGATGTCGATCCTGAGCGCGCGCGCAAAACGCGTCACCCAGTAGTCGGAGCAAGCAGCGTGCGATGGGCAACCGTCGCACGCTGCGCAGCAAGCACCCAGCTAACGCATGTACACCCGGTATATGCCGATGCCCGGCAACAGCCGTGCCCAGCCGCGGTGAGCACAGTCGTCACGCAGCAAAACGCCAGCACTCAGCACGCGCTCTAGCGCTCGCTGCGTGTGCGTGCGCTACAGCAGTGCAGCGTCGGTGATCCGGCGCCGCGCCGTTGACGGCGAGCGTATCCATCCGCCGATTTTTCGACAGCGCCATGCATGCGATGGCGGTGTCGACAAGCGTGCGCGACCGCTTTTCAGCGCGGCGCGTCACAGCGTGCTGTTCCAGAACGTGACCCTTGCGGTAAGTGACTGCGACCCAGCCTACACATTTAATTCACATTCGATGTGGTGAGCGTTTCGGCACGGCAGATGCATTGGTTACGACAGGTGTGGCGCACCTCGCGCAGATCGCACGCAAACCGCTGCGACACACCATCCCCGTCGTCGAAGGAGTTGTTTCATGTCTGCTGTCTCTCAAACGCTGCGCACCGTTTTCCGCTGCGCCCTGCTCTGCATTCTGTTCGGCACATTCGCACCCGTCTACGCACAAACACGCGCACTGACGTATGCCGGCGTCAATTTATCCGGCGCCGAATTCGCATCGTCCAAAAAACCCGGCGTCCTCAATAAGGACTATATGTATGCCTCGGCCAGCGATTACACCTATTTCGCCGGCGTCGGCATGAACACGATCCGCCTGCCGGTGCTGTGGGAACGTCTGCAGCCCAGTGCACGCGGTGAACTGGATCCGACCCAACTGGCCCTGGTGCAGCAAGCCGTGGCACGCGCCAAGGCATCGGGCATGTATCTGGTGCTGGACATCCACAATTACGGCAAATACTACGGTTACAAGATCGGTGGCGACGAAGTGCCGATCGCCACATTCGCCGATTTGTGGCGCCGCCTTGCGCTGGCGTTTCCCAGCGACAATGCGGTGATCTTCGGGCTGATGAATGAGCCCAATGGCGTCTCGGCCAGCGCCTGGGCTGCCACTGCACAGGCAGGCATCAATGCGATTCGTGCCACCGGTGCGAACAACCTGATTCTGGTGCCGGGCGCATTATGGACCGGTGCGCACAGCTGGTATTCGCCCACCAACGATGGCTATTCCAACGCAACCGCATTGGTTTCGATCTACGATCCGCTCGATCGCTACGCGTTCGAAGTGCATCAATACCTGGATGCCGATTCCAGCGGCACCACCAATGTCTGCGTCAGTGCCACCATCGGTGTCGAGCGTCTGCGTAGTTTCACCGAGTGGCTGCGCACCAACCACAGGCGCGGGTTTCTGGGTGAATTCGGCACCGCCAACAACCCCGTCTGCAATGAGGCACTGCGCGGCATGCTCCGCTATATCGATGCCAATGCAGATGTCTGGTCGGGCTGGACCTGGTGGGCTGCCGGTTCGTGGTGGAATGTCAGCTATCAGTACAGCGTGCATCCCAACAAGGACGGCACCGACAAGCCGCAGATGTCCATCCTCTCGCCGCAGGCCGTGCGCGCCACACGTGCCATTCCTTAATCTGAGGCAGATGGGTTGAGTCACACGAGCCGCCGCAAGGCGGCTCGCTTCTTTTGCATCTTCGTACTGGCTGTCTATTGGATGACAGGCCGGGCAGGACGGTTTCGATGTGACACCGTTTACGTCGCTCCCAGCACACTACGCGCCCATTGCGCCGCAATGCCGCAAACCACTGGCTGATGAACGTGCGAACGTGCGTGCGCCATCGGACGCACCCCGGGCGCATCATCACCGAAGCTTGAGCTCACTGAACTCTTGCTGCGGCTTCTGACGGCCATTCACCTGGCAGCGATAAGGCCGCGTCCAGCATGGGCGCACTTCACTGCAGGAGCATCACATGGCACATCGACTGATGAAGACCGCGCTGATCGGCGCACTCGCTTTGGCAGCGCAGGGCGCGTTCGCGCAGGCCGCTGCCGACAAGCCGGCCAAGGCGCTGACCTCCCGCGAGGTCACCAGCATGCTGACCGACAAGGGCTATACCAAGGTGCACGACGTCAAGTTCGAACATGGCGTGTGGACCGCCGACGCACGCAGCGGCGACGGCAAGGACGTGGATGTGCGTATCGATCCGGTGACCGGCCGCGTGTACGGCGACCAGACCACTTCCAAACTGAGCGAGGCCGATATCCGCGCCGCGCTGTCGGCCGGCGGCTATTCCAACGTGCACGACCTCAAGTTCGAAGACGGCTTGTGGAAGGCCGATGCCGAGCAACGCGGTGGGCAGAAGGTGGATCTGCACGTCGACCCGGATGACGGTCACGTGGTGAGCGTGGATAACGATTGACCAACGCACCCCGGAGTCGGTGACGCGCCGACAATGCGCCGCGTTGATAGCAACGCGTTGTCGGCAGCACGATTGAAGGCATCTCCCAGGCCGGTGGCATCCTCTCTCATAAGAGCACCGACGAACAGATATACTTCAGTGGGAGGCGGCACGTGATCCGACGCATCGATGCACTGCATCGACACGGATCGTGAGCTCGTCCGCAACCGTCACGACCAGGACGAACCAACACAAAGGGCCTCCAACAGGAGGCCCTTTGTGTTGATCGCGATACGCGGGCTCGCCGCTGCCGCGCACCTTGCAGGCCGCATCACGACGCCATGCAGTAGCTGCATGACATCGCATGCGGTGCTGGCGTCGGTCAACGCGCCGGCGCTGCCTTCTTGCCCTCGGCAGCTGCGTCACTTTCGGCGTCAGGCGCCGCTGCTGCGGCGCCCGCAGCGGGCTTGCCGGCCATCATGCGATCGCGCGCAGCCTTGAACGGGTTGCCGGCATACCAGTTGGGCCAGCGCTGGCCGGCGGCCACCTCCTTGCCCACGCCATACACCGCCTGCAGGTCTTCGATGGTGCCATCGAGCTTCCAGCTGGCCGCATCGTATTCGTCGCCCGGGGCGTGATAGCGATTGCGCCCATAGTCTTCGGCGGCCGCGCGCCCGGCCGCAGTACCGCCCTCGCGCAGGTCTTCGCCGCCATCGGCATACAGCGCCGGCACACCGGCCTTGGCGAAGTTGAAATGATCCGAGCGGAAATACGAGCCGCTTTGCGGCGTGGCTTCGGCATGCAGGGTGCGGCCCTGCATCGCGGCGATCGGCTTGAGGATGTCTTCCAGCTCCGAACTGCCCATGCCCACCACGGTGACATCGCGTGCGCGCCCGGCCACCGACATCGCATCCAGGTTGATCACCGCCGCGATCTTGTCCAGCGGAAAGCTCGGGTTGGCCACGTAGTACTTGGAACCGAGCAGGCCGGATTCTTCCAGCGTCACCGCAACGAACACCACCGACCGCGCCGGCTTGGGATCCTGATGCGCAAACGCGTCGGCAATCTCGAGAATGCCGGCCACGCCGGTGGCGTTGTCCACCGCGCCGTTATAGATGTTGTCGCCACTCTCGCCCGGGTGTTTGCCCAGGTGATCCCAGTGCGCCATATACAGCACCGCCTCGTCGGCATGGCTGCTGCCCGGCAGCACGCCGACCACGTTGCGCGAGGATTTCTCTGCGATCGTGCTCTTCAGGTCCACCGACCAGCTGGCCTTCAACGGCACCGGCTTGAAGCCACGCTTGCTGGCGTCCTTGTAGGCCTGCGCCAGCTCCAGCCCGGCATTGGCGAACAGCTGCTTGGCGGTCTCGGCGCTGATCCAGCCCTGTACCGGCAGGCGCGGATCGGGATCGTCCTTGGCCGGCAGGTCGTATTGCGGGCCGGCCCAGGAATTTTTGACCACGTCCCAGCCATAGCTGGCGCCCGGGGTGTCGTGCACGATCAGCGCGGCGGCCGCGCCCTTGCGGGCGGCTTCCTCGAATTTGTAGGTCCAGCGGCCGTAGTAAGTCATGCGCTTGCCGTCGAACAGCTTGGCATCGCCGGTATGGAAGCCCGGGTCGTTGACGAACATCACCACCGTCTTGCCCTTCCAGTCCTGGCCGGCGTAATCGTTCCACTGCTGTTCGGGCGCATCCACGCCGTAGCCGACGAATACCAGCTCGCTGTTGTCCAGCTTGACCTCGGCCTGGCCGGTGCGGGTGCCGACCACGATGTCGGTGCCGAAGGCCAGGGTGCGGGTCTGCTCGCCGCTGCGCAGGCTGGGTGCGGTGGCTGCATCGGCGGTGGTTTCCACCATTGGCACGTCCTGGAACCAGCTGTCGCCGTTGCCCGGCTGCAGGCCGATGCGCTGCATCTGGTCGCGGATATAGGTGACGGTTTTCTCTTCGCCCGGCGTGCCGGGGCCGCGTCCTTCGAATTCGTCCGAGGCCAGCGTCTTGACCAG
The DNA here is from genome assembly GCF_056725185.1 of Xanthomonas sp. NCPPB 3218. Taxonomy (NCBI): domain Bacteria; kingdom Pseudomonadati; phylum Pseudomonadota; class Gammaproteobacteria; order Lysobacterales; family Lysobacteraceae; genus Xanthomonas; species Xanthomonas sp. NCPPB 3218. The sequence continues at coordinate 26,549 of NZ_CM161516.1, read as the reverse complement.
CTCGGCAAAGTCGTCGCCGGTCAGCTCCGGCGAAAAGGTGTGGCGGCTGACCGGTGCGCTGGCCGCCGTGTCCACCGGCGCCTGTGCGGCGGGCGCGCTTGGTGCGTCGGCGGATTCGCGCTTGCAGCCGGCCAGGGCCAGCGTCGCGGCCAGGCACAACAGGATCTTGCGGGGCATCGGGACTCCTCGTGCGGCGAAGGTCCCCCGATTCTAGGCGCTGGCCCCGTGGTGAGCGCGTCAGTCCTTGGGTGCCACGTCGCTGTCGAAGCTGCGCGCGGTGGCGCCGGTGACGGCACCGATCTTCGCAGTGCGGTGCACGTACAGGCTGACCTCGCGTTCGAACTCCAGCGGGCCATCGACCACCGCATCCGGGCCGATCACCACGCGCGGCTTGCGCGCAGGCTTGAACGAGAAGCTGAAGTTCGGCTTGGTGACCTCGATCCCGCCATGCACATGCGAGCGCACCCCGACGGTAATGTCGCCGTTGACGGTCTCGATGCCCTTGCCGAGCTCGGTTTCCACCAGGCCGATACTGCCGTTGACGGTTTCCACACCGCCGCTGATGCGGCTGCCGCGCTCCACCAGCACGCTGCCGTTGACCGTCTCCAGCCCGCCGGATACCACCACCTTCTGCCCCAGCGTGATCGCGCCATTGACCGTGGAGACATCGCCGGTGCGGGCGTTGTCGCCGATCTGGATACTGCCGTTGACCGTTTCCACGCTCCGGGTCTGCGCGCCGGCGCCGACCTCGATGGAGCCATTGACGGTGTCCAGCCCGCCATAGACCTTGCCGGCCTCGGCGCTGATGCGACCGTTGACCTTGCTGATGTCCTCGTCGGCCCAGGCGCTTGCGCAGACCAGGGACAATGCCAGAAGAAGATGCTGGGGCTTCATGCTGAACCTTGCGCGGCGGCGGCTGTCTTGGGCGTGGCGGTGATCACACCATGCTTGGCTACAATCGCGCACCTGCCTGAAGTCACTGGACCTTTCGTTGCCCCTGTCGCCCGCCCCGCGCTCGCGCCTGCCGTCCGCCCCCGCCACCGGCCGCTGCCGCGCGTGGCTGACGGTGACCGTACTGGCCTGCACGCTGCTGGGCAGCACCGCGGCCGGTGCGCAAAGCCAGCGCGAAACCGAGCGCAAACTGCAGCAGCTGCGCGACGAACTCAAGACCATCAGCGCCGACCGCCGCGAGCTGGAAGGCAAGCGCGGCACTGCCGCCCAGCAACTGCGCCAGGCCGATGAGAAGGTGGCCAGGACCTCGCGTGCGTTGAGCGAGACCGAAACGGCGATGCGCGAGCAGGAACAGCATCTGGGCAAGCTGCAGCAGGAGCGTGCGCAGCTGCAGCGCGGCCTGCAGAACCAGCGCGTGCAGCTGGCTGCGCTATTGCGCGCCGCCGACCAGGTCGGCCGCAACGCGCCGTTGAAGGTGTTGTTGTCGCAGGACACCGTGGGCGATGCCACGCGCATGCTGGCCGATCATCGCTACGTGCAGAACGCGCGTGCGCAGCGCATCCAGGCACTGACCACGCAGCTGGATGCGCTGACCAAGGTGGAGCAGGACATCGCCAACCGTCGCCAGGCACTGGATGCGGCGCGTGCGCAGCAAAAGGCGCAGGCCGCATTGCTGCAGAAGGATCGCTCGCAGCAGGCGGCGACGGTCGCGCAGCTGGACGACCGCTACAAACAGCGCGCCGAACGCGAAAAAGCCCTGGGCCAAGACGCCAGGTCGTTGGAGCAGCTGCTCGCCAACCTGCGCGCGGCCGCTGCCAAGGCCGAGGCCGAACGGCGTGCCGCCGCCAGACGCGCCGCCGCCGAAGCCGCCGCGCAGGCCAAACGCAGCAAGACCGAGCGCCCCGAGCGTCCCGGCAAGACCCCGCCCAAGGTCATCGCCAGTGCGCCGGCGCCCAAGGTCGGCGGCCTGAGCTGGCCGGTGGCGGGCAACCTGCTGGCGCGCTTCAATGCCACCTTGCCCGATGGCCATACCAGCAAGGGCGTGCTGATCGGCGCGCCCAAGGGCAGCACCGTCACCGCGGTGGCCGATGGCACGGTGGTGTTCTCCGACTGGATGACCGGTTACGGCATGATCCTGATCGTGGACCACGGCAACGGCTACATGAGCCTGTACGCGCACAACGACACGCTGTTGCGCGATGCCGGCGCGTCGATCAAGCGCGGCGAAGCGGTGGCCAAGGTCGGCAGCTCGGGCGGGCAGGGCGTGCCGGCGCTGTACTTCGAACTGCGTCGCAACGGGCAGCCGGTGGATCCGTCGAGCTGGTTGCAGCGCCGCTGAGTGCCGCACACGCCGCGCGCGTGCCGGTGCATGACCGCCGCCATACCTGGCCCCGCCAAGTCAACGCGGATTTACCGCGGCTTCGCGCATAATCCAGGCTGCTCCGTTGCGGGGCGTCTTATCTCTTTGTCGGAGTGCTTCATGCGCGTAGCCGTCCTGTCCGTTGCCCTGTCGCTGGCGTTGTTCGCCTCACCCGGTTGGGCGCAGAAAGCCAGTCCCGCCGCCGCCCAGGCCACTGCGGACGATCCGGAAGCCAACGAAGCCGCCGTCTCCAAGGTGCCGCTGGACGAGATCCGCCGCTTCGTGGCGGTGTACAACGCGGTCAAGCAGGCCTACGTCGACCCGGTCGAGGACAAGAAGCTCATGCACGCCGCAGTGCGCGGCCTGCTCTCGGATCTGGACCCGCACAGCACCTATTTCGACAAGGAAGATGCCGAAGCCTTCGACGAGCAGGCAACCGGCGCCTACGACGGCATCGGCGTGGAATTGCTGCAGCAGCAGGACAACACGCTCAAGGTGATCGCGCCGATCGACGACACCCCGGCCGCACGTGCCGGCATCCGCGCCGGCGACGTCATCGTGGCCATCGACGGCAAGCCGATCGACGCCAGCAAGGCGATGGAGCCGCTGCGCGGCGAATCCGGCAGCAAGGTCGTGCTGACTATCGTGCGCGACAAGGCACCCAAGCCGTTCGACGTGACCCTGCAGCGGCAGACCATCCGCGTGGCCAGCGTGCGCAGCAAGCTGCTGGAGCCGGGCTATGGCTATATCCGCATCAGCACCTTCCAGGCCGACACCGGTGCCGACTTCCAGAAGAACCTCAAGCAGCTGCAGGCCGGCGGCAAGTTGCGCGGCCTGGTGCTGGACCTGCGCAGCAACCCGGGCGGTCTGCTGACCTCGGCGGTGCAGGTGGCCGACGACCTGCTCGACAAGGGCAACATCGTCAGCACGCGCGGGCGCATCTCCATCAGCGATGCCAAGTTCGACGCCACCCCGGGCGATCTGCTCGGCGGCGCGCCGGTGGTGGTGCTGGTGGACGCCGGCTCGGCCAGTGCCTCGGAAGTGCTGGCCGGCGCGCTGCGCGACAACCAGCGCGCGCGCATCATCGGCAGCCGCACCTTCGGCAAGGGCTCGGTGCAGACCGTGCTGCCGCTGGACAACGGCGACTCGGTCAAGCTGACCACCGCGCGCTATTACACCCCCAGTGGCAAGTCGATCCAGGCCAGCGGCATCGTGCCGGAAGTGCTGCTCACCCCCGAACCGCAGCCCGGCGATGCCGACGTGCCGGCCAGCCTGGCCGACTTCAGCGAAGCCACGCTGCCGGGCCATCTGCGTGGCGATGCCGAAGGCGAGGAGGGCTACACAGCCGGCGACGTGCTGCCGGGCGATGGCCCGATCGCTTCCGCGCTGGCCGAGCTCAAGCAGCCCGGGTCGGCGGCCAAGGCGCAAGCCGCGCTCAAGGCCAAGGCACAGGCAGCGCAGAAGGCCAAGGCCGCCAAGACCGCAGCCGAGCCCAGGCCGGCCGCCGCGCGCCCGGCAGCAGCCGACAAGCCCAAGCCTGCCGACAAGCCGAGCGAATCGGCCGACAAGGCCAAGCCCGCGCCGCCGGTGGAACCTGCCGCGCCTGCGCCTGCGCCGGCCGAACCGGTCAAGTAATCCGGCCACAGCGCAGCGGGTGAATCACCCGCTGCGCGCCAGGCCCGATCGCTACGCATCGGCACTGCCACGCCACCTGCACGCATCCCTGGATCACCCGGCCGCCACAGCGACGGCGGGTTTGGACCCCAAGGCGCTTGTAGGAGCGACCCCGGTCGCGACAAGCCTCCCCAAGCGCACGATCACCACCACGTCAACCACGCGCTATCGCGTAATCGCCAATGCCTCGGGATTGACCAGGTTGCGCGGCGCACCGGCGGCAAATGCCAGCACATTGTCGAACGCCGCTTCGAAGTACAGCGCATAGCTGTCGCTTTCCACGTAGCCCAGATGCGGCGTCGCCAGCACGCGCGGATGCTGCAGCAGCGGGTCGCGCGGATCCAGCACCGGCTCGCGTTCGAATACATCCACCGCCGCCTGTGCCGGCCGGCCCGCATCCAGCGCGGCCAGCAAGGCGCCGGGCGCGATCAGCTCGGCGCGGCTGGTGTTGACCAGCAACGCATCCGGACGCATCCAGGCCAGATCCTGCGCGTTGATCTGGTGGCGGGTCTGCGCGGTCAGGCGCCGATGCAGCGACAGCACATCGCTGCGTTCGAACAGGTCCTGCCGGCTGGCGGCGATGTCGAAGCCATCGCGCGCGGCCTGTGCGCACGAGGCCTCGCCGCCCCACACCAGCACCTGCATGCCGAATGCACGCCCGAAGCCGGCCACGCGCTGGCCGATGCGCCCGTAACTCCAGATGCCCAACGTGCGCCCATGCAACGCGCGCCCCAGACCGGGATCGCCCAGCGCCTGCCAGCGGCCCTGGTGCAGCGCGCGCTGGTACTCACTCAGGCGCCGGCTGGCCGACAGGATCAAGGCCCAGGTCAGTTCGGCCGGCGCCACCGGCGAGCCGACGCCTTCGGCCACCGCCACCCCGAACTCGGTGCACGCGGCCACATCCACATGCGCACCGATCCGGCCGGTCTGGCTGATCAACTTGAGTCGCGGCAGTCGCCGCAACAGCGTGGCGTCCACGCGGGTGCGTTCGCGGATCAGCACCAGCGCATCGGCTTCGACCAGCCGCTCGGCCCATTCGTTGGGGTCGGTGGCCAGCGCGCCCAGCACCTGCACATCGTGGCCGTGCAGGCGCTGCAGGCAGGGCAGGTGACGCACGGCGCCCTGGTAATCGTCGGGCACCAGGATGCGCATCAGCGCGGCTTGGTCGGCAACGGGAACGGCGTGACCACCTTGTCGCCGGTGGTGGCATCGCGGATCACCGACTGGCCCTTCTTCTCGACTTCCTCGATGCGCACGATGCTCTGCATCGGCAGGTGCAGCGTCTTGGTGTTGCCGAACTCTTCGCGCAGGCGCTCTTCGGTGGGGTCGACCACCAGCCCGTCGTGCACGTCGAATACCAGCTCGCCGATCTGGTTGAAGCCCCACAGATGGCTGCCGGTGACCTGGCGGGCGTAGAGCTCGTAGACCTTGCCGTGATTGAGGAAGGTGACTTTGTACAGAGGCTTGGACATGCAGCGATTATAGGCGCGCCACCGCGCAGCGACGCAGCGCGCAGCCGGCGCAACACTGCGCTCCGGTGCGCCTTGCACGATTGCCGCCGCGCTAGAACCCGTGGCGCTTGCGCAGCCGCCGCGCGATCGCCGCGCGCACATACAGCCCGTACACGATGCCGAACACGAACCCGGCGATATGCGCCGACCACGCCACCATGCCGAAGGCCGGGCCGATATAGGCGAACACCACCTGCAGCAGCGCCCAGGCGCCGATCAGCAACGGCGCCGGTACCCGGATGAATTCCAGAAACAGCCCCAGCGGCAGCACCACGCCCAGCTTGGCGCCGGGAAACAGTGCCAGATAGGTGCCGATCAACGCCGACACCGCGCCCGAGGCGCCGATGATCACCCGGTCCGGGGTGCCGATCGCGAAGATTGCCGCCAGATTGGAGGCCGCGCCACCGACCAGGAACAGCAACAGCAGGCGCCACGGCCCGAGGATGCGCTCGGCCGGCAGCCCGAAGATCAGCAGGAACACCAGGTTGCCGAGCAGGTGCGACCAGTCCGCATGCAGGAACAACGCGGTGAACAGCCGCAGCACGCTGCCGTCGCGCAGCGTCGCCCACCAGTCGCCAAGGTTGGACACGCCGCTGGACAGCGCGCCCCAGTCCAGCCACAGCGTATTGCGTGCCTCGCCGGGCCGGCTGATCGACCACAGGTAGGCCAGCCAGACGGCTGCGAACAGCAACGGCACTGCCCAGCGCGGGGTGGGTTTCTTGCGGGAAGGGAGAGAGACGAACATCGGAGTGGCACTCTAGCGGGTTCACGCTCCTGAACCCATCCCTAACCTGTCCAGACGATCAAAACGTGCTTCGTTATTGTTCGGTTAATTGTGGTGGGTATACTGCGTACGGCGTCGTATGTCGGGGGGGGGTCTCCGGCGCGCTCCAGCAGCCACTTGGCGCTGGGCGCGGGCGCTGTACCGACCACTGCAGTCTTTATCCGGAGAGCACCACCTTATGTCTACCGCTTCCACTCTCAGCCGCGCCACCCTGTTGGCCGTCGGTATTGCCGGCGTACTCGCCGTTGGCCAGGCCCACGGCGCCGCCTTCCAGCTGAAGGAAAACAGCGCCAAGGGTCTTGGCCGTGCCTTCGCCGGTTCGGGCAGCGCCCCGGACGATGCCTCGATCATCGCCAACAACCCGGCCGGCATGCGCCAGCTGGACGGTCGCCTGTTCCAGGCCGACGTCAGCGCCATCAGCTTCTCGGCCAAGTTCCAGCCCGACACCGCCACCTACGCCAACGGCGCCCCGGTCTCCGGCGGCAATGGCGGCGACGCCGGCATGATCGCGCCGGTCCCGGCGATGTACTTCCACGTGCCGTTCGGCGAGAACGACAACATGCACCTGGGTACCTCGCTGACCGTGCCGTTCGGCTTCAAGACCGAATACGACCGCGACTGGGTCGGCCGCTACCACGGCACCAAGACCGAGCTGCAGGCGATCGACTTCAATGTCGCGTTCTCCTATGACGTGAACCCGTACGTGTCCTTCGGTGCCTCGGTGTTCGCCGAGCGTCTGGATATCGACCTGGCCAATGCGGTCGATTTCGGCAGCGTGCTGGCCGCGCGCCGCGTGCCGGGCTTCGCGCCGGGCAATGCCGATGGCTACTCGCGCATCAAGGGCGACAGCACCGAAGTGGGCTTCACCCTCGGCGGCTTGTTCAGCATCGACGAGAACACCCACATCGGCTTCAGCTACCGCTCGGAAGTGGAGCACAAGATCACCGACGGCGATGCCGACTTCACCGTGCCGGGTCCGGCTGCGGCAGTCCTGGGCGTTGCCGCGCCGGGCACCTTCGTCGACACCAAGGGCCGCGCCACCGTCAAGCTGCCGGCCAGCGCCACCGCCAGCTTCACCCACAACGTGAACGAGCAGTGGTCGATCATGGCCGACGTCACCCGCACCGCCTGGAGCAAGTTCGACCAGGTGACGGTGGACTTCGCCTCCAACCAGCCCGACAGCGTGCTGGACTTCTCCTACCGCGACACCACCTTCGCCTCGATCGGTGCCGACTACCGCATGAGCGAGACGCTGACCCTGCGTGGCGGCCTGGCGTACGACCAGACCCCGACCACCGCCGAGCACCGCGACGTGCGCGTGCCGGATGCGAGCCGCAAGTGGGTCTCGCTGGGTCTGAGCTGGCGTCCGTCGCAGCAGGCCGAATACAACTTCGGTTACACCCACCTGTTCACCAGCGACCCGACCAGCGACACCCGCAGTGCCACCGGCGACCGCCTGGCGGGCAGCTACAAGGTGAAGGGCGACGTGCTGGCCGCTTCGGTCAACTACAAGTTCTGATCGTCGTAGCACCACGCGTGTAACGAAAAACCCCGCTTCGGCGGGGTTTTTCTTTGCTGCCTTGCGTGCGCCGCCGGGCGCGCTGTGCAGGCGGTAGCGCAGATTGCTATGGTCGTGCGCATGAGCCAACCCGACTTCATCCAGATCACCGACAACGCCGTCTCGCGCGAGGATTGCGCCGCCATCGTGCAACGCATGCGCGACAGCCAGCAGCTGCATCCCGGCCGTATCGGTGGCGGCGTGTTTCCCGAACTCAAACACAGCCGCGACCTGCGCATCAGCGGCGTAGCCGAGTGGGCGGCGGTGGAAAACCGCCTGCAGCAAGCGGTGTTCGAAGGCGTGCTGACCTATCTGCGGCATTATCCACAAGCCCTGATCTCACCGCTGATGCTGCAGGTCACCACCGCCGACGGTAGCCCGCACCGGCTGGTGGCCGAGGACATCGCGCAGATGAGCGACCAGGCGCTGGGCGACCTGGCCCGTACCTGCCTGCGCCCGGGCGCGATCAACCTGCAGTGGTACACCGCCGACCAGGGCGGCTATCCCTACTGGCATTGCGAGCTGTATCCACGCGATGCCAGCGCCGACACATTGCACCGGCATCTGCTGTGGACGCTGTACCTCAACGACGAGTTCGAACAGGGCGAGACCGAATTCCTGTTCCAGCAGCGCAAGGCCCGCCCGCGCACCGGCAGCCTGCTGATCGCCCCCACCGCCTTCACCCACACCCACCGCGGCAACCGCCCGGTCGGCGGCGACAAGTTCATCGCCACCAGCTGGATCCTGTTCCAGTCGGCGAGTGCCTTGTACGGCGGGGATTCGTGATTGGGGATTGGGGATTGGTAAGGGCAGGTCATTGCAGTGCGTCGGCTGTTACGAATCCCCAATCCCAAATCCCCAATCCCCGCCCCTAGAACAGACTGCCTTGCGGCGACTGCGGCACCGGCTTGGCCGGCGGAGCGGGGCGGCGGAACTTGGTCGTGTCCAATGCCGGCATGTCGCGTGCGTCGAAACCGCTGCGGCGCTGGGCCAGGGCGAAGCGGCGTGCCAGCAACTCCGCGTAGACGCCCTGGCCGCGCAGGCGTGTGCCGAAGGCGCTGTCGTAATCCTTGCCGCCGCGCAGTTGCTGGATCGTGCTCATCACGTGCCCGGCGCGTTGCGGGTGATGGGTCTGCAACCAGTCGCGGAACAGTGGCGCCACTTCGTGCGGCAGCCGCAACAACACATAGCCGGCACTGTGCGCGCCGGCAGCGGACGCGGCCTGCAGGATCGCTTCCAGCTCATGGTCGTTGATCCACGGGATCACCGGGGCGGCCATCACCCCGACCGGCACGCCGGCCTCGTGCAGTGCCCGCATCGCGCGCAGGCGGGCATGCGGTGCGGATGCGCGCGGTTCCAGCCTGGCCGACAGATGCGGGTCCAGCGTGGTCACCGAAAAATGCACGTTGACCAGGCCCTCGCGTGCCAGCGGTGCGAGCAGGTCCAGATCGCGGGTGACCAACGCATTCTTGGTGATCAGCGTGAACGGGTGCCGGGTCTCCCACAGCACCTCGATCAGGTGCCGCGTCAGTGCGCGTTTGCGCTCGATCGGCTGGTAGGCATCGGTGTTGATGCCCAGTGCGATCGGGCTGGGCACATAGCCCGGGCGCGACAATTCTCGGCGCAACAGCTCCGGCGCGTTGGTCTTGGCGAACAGCTTGGTCTCGAAATCCAGCCCGGGCGACAGATTGAGATAGGCATGCGAAGGCCGCGCAAAGCAGTAGCTGCAGCCATGCTCGCACCCACGATACGGATTGACCGATTGCGAAAAGCCGATGTCCGGCGATTGATTGCGGCTGATGATGCTGCGCGCGGTTTCCTCGGTGACCTGGGTGCGCAGCGCCGGCGCGGCGAACTCCTCGCCGTCGTCGGCGTACCAGCCATCGTCCACCGGTTGTTGGGTGGTGGTTTCGAAGCGTCCGGGCAGATGGCCGGTCGCACCACGGCCCTTGATCGCTGTTGCCATCGCCGCATCGTACGGCCGGCGGGTCTCAATCGATGCGACCAGGGGCGCGCCACGATGAAGCTTTCAGACCCGGCGCGGCGATCGCATCGTCCCCACGCTCACCGCAGCGGAGCGTGCGCCCCGTAGAATCCGCGCATGCTCGCATCCGTACAGAGCGCGTGGGAGTGGCTGGCCACCATTCCCCACCTCGAAGCGCTTCTCCTCGCCGCCTACGTGCTGTACTTGCTGTGGATCGCCAGCTGGATCGTGCTGCAGAAGCGCGAACCGGTGGCCACACTCAGCTGGGTGCTGTCGCTGGCGGCGCTGCCGTACCTGGGCCTGCTGATCTACTACTGGCTCGGCCCGCAGAAGGTCAAACGCCAGCGACTGCGGCGCGGCCGTTCGCGCTCGGGCATGGAGAGCTACAGCAGCGTCTGCCCGCCGGACGCGGACTGCACCGAGCTGGCCAAGATCGCCCAGTCCACCACCGGGCTGGCCCCCAGCAGCGCCACCGAGGTGCACTGGCTGGTCGATGGCGCGGCCACCTATGCGGCCATCATCGAGGCCATCCGCGGTGCGCGCGACCATATCCATCTGCAGTACTACATCTTCCAGCCCGACCACAGCGGCACCGCGATCTGCGATGCGCTGATGGAGCGCGCACGCGCCGGGGTCAAGGTGCGTCTGCTGATGGACGCAGTGGGTTCGTCGGCGATGACCCGGCGCAGCTTGCGCACGCTGCGGGCGGCCGGGGTGGAGACCGCCTGGTTCCATCCATCCCAGCTGCTCAAGCCGTTCAAGCGGCCATGGTTGAACCTGCGCACCCACCGCAAAGTGGTCGTGGTCGACGGCAGGATCGGCTTCACCGGCGGCATCAACGTCACCGACGAAGAGAACGAGCAGGTCCGCAGCGATGCCTACCGCGACCTGCACATGCGCCTGCAGGGCCACGTGGTGCGCAGCCTGCAGCTGGTGTTCCTGGAAGACTGGCTGTACGCCACCGGGCAGGGCCGCGCTGCCTTCCACGGCCAGCAGCTATGGCCCGAGGACGTGCCGAGCCGTGCGCAGGGCGATGTCGACGCGCAGGTGCTGGTCTCCGGCCCGGATTCGTCGTGGGAGTCCATCCACCGGCTGATGGTCGCTGCGATTCACGAAGCCCGGCATCGGGTCTGGCTGGTCACGCCGTATTTCGTGCCCGGCGAGGCCGCGCGCATGGCGCTGACCTCGGCCGCACTGGGCGGCCTGGACGTGCGCCTGCTGGTGCCGCGCGTCAGCGACTCGCGTCTGGTCACCTACGCGGCGCGTTCGTATTTCGACGAGCTGCTCGAGGCCGGCGTGCGCATCTACGAATACGGCCCGCGCATGCTGCACACCAAGGCGTTGCTGGCCGACGACGAGGTCTGCATCGTCGGCAGCGCCAATTTCGACAGCCGCAGCTTTCGCCTGAATTTCGAGCTGTCGATGCTGTTCCGCGACCAGGCGGTGGCCGCCGAGCTGGCCGGTTTGATCGACGCCGACCTGCAGCAGGCGCAGGAAGTGCGCTTCGCCCGCCACCGGCCATTGTGGCGATCGCGGCTGCCCGAAGCCTGCGCACGGCTGCTGTCACCGCTGCTCTGAGCCGCATCGCCGCGCCCACGTGGAACCATGCCGGGCGCGGCGCTACACTGCCGCCACTGATCGGGGAGCTCGTCATGCACTGGCTGTTTCTGCTTATGGCATTGGGTGCGCTGGTGCTGGCTTTCAGCACGCCGCACGTGTGGTTGCTGGTGGCCTCGCTGCTGGTGGCACTGCTGTTGCTGTTGCTGTGGACGCGCGGCTGGTTCGCCTCGCGCATGGGGGATACCCAGCGCGATACCAGCAGCCTGATCGATCCGGCCGAGCTGCGCCGCCTGCGCGAGATCGCCGAAGCCCGCAAGGCGGCCGCCCTCAACGCCACGCGCGACGGCGAGCCGCAGGCCTGAGACCGACGCAGTGACCACCCAGCTCAGCGTCAACGTCAACAAGATCGCGGTGTTGCGCAATTCGCGCGGCGGCCACGATCCGGATGTGGTGCAGGCCGCACGCACCTGCATTGCCGCCGGTGCGCACGGCATCACCGTGCACCCGCGCCCGGACCAGCGGCATATCCGCGCCGACGATGTGCTGGCGCTGAGCGCGCTGACACGCGAGCACGGCGTTGAATTCAATATCGAAGGCAACCCGTTCGCACCGCCGCGCGACGGTTATCCGGGCCTGCTGGACTTATGTCGTGCCACCCGCCCCGAACAGGTCACCCTGGTACCGGATGGCGATGGACAACTGACGTCCGACCACGGTTTCGATTTTGCCCAGGACACCGCCCAACTGGCCACGCTGATCGCCTCGTTCAAGGCGATCGGTGCTCGCGTCAGTCTGTTTGTCGATGCCGAAAATCCCGCTATCGCGCAGGCGGCAGCACTCGGTGCAGACCGGATCGAGTTGTACACCGGCCCATATGCGCACGCGCATCTGAGCGGCCAGCCGGATGCTGCATTCAAGCTGTTTTCCGACGCAGCGCAGCGCGCCGCCGCCGCAGGTCTGGGCATCAATGCCGGCCACGATTTGTCGCAGGCCAATCTCGGCGACTTTCTGAGCGCTGTCCCCGGCGTACTCGAAGTCTCGATCGGTCATGCATTGATCAGCGAAGCCTTGTATCAAGGCCTGGATGCGACCGTGCGCGCCTATCTGGACATACTGCGCGGCGCATCGATCAGCGCTTGAGATAATCAAGTCGATTATATGGATGCGTTGTCTAGTTTCTAGGTATTGCATCGGGGCAGGGCTTCTGCCCCGATGCAATCGTTATCGATGACTTGCGGCTGATTTACCATGCTGGTTAATCACCCATTTATTGCACAAAACTGATGCGATCCACCTGCGCATTCTTGGCTGCAGCCAGCACCTTGGCCATCACCGCGTATTCGGCATCCGCACTGACGGCGATGCGCAGCTCTGGCTGATTGCCGGCTGCCTGGCGCATCTGTTCGATCAACCTGGGCTGCAATTGCTGCAGCGTTATCGGGCTGGCATTCCAGAACACTTGCCCGCTGGCGTCCACACGCAACCCGATCGGTGCAGGCGGGTCCATGCGTGACTGGGCCTGCTCGCTGCGCTGTGGCAGGTCCACCGTGATTGGCCGCGCCAGCATCGGAGCGGTGACGATGAAGATAATCAACAACACCAACATGACATCCACCAGCGGCGTGACATTGATCTCCGCCAGCGGTCCCCGATTGCCTGCCGTACTGAAAGCCATGACTGCCTCCTGTGCTATGAGCGTGGGTGCTGCACGATCGAGCATACACCTGGTCGGCAGTCAGGGAAGGGCAGGGCAGACGCCTCTGGCGGGCCGAGCCCCGAAGCGTGCCGTTGCGACTTGCCGCTGCAGCTCCGGCGGTTTGCTTGCGCGGACGACCTGAGGGTCACTGCATGCATCACTCGCCCGGTGCCCGGGAAACGGATATCACGTCCTGGCAAACAGCCGGCCGCATGCATGCGCGTCGAACATAGCGGCAGCAACCATCCCATTGATCGAGCATAAAAAAACGCCACCGTTTCCGGTGGCGTTGCAGTCGCGTCATGACTGTTGTGTTGCGGTCTTGCGATGTCTTACTGCATGAAGCCGATTTTCTTCATCTGCGAGTTCTTCGCCGCAGCAAGGACCTTGGCCATCACTTCGTACTCCGCATCTTCATTGGCGTCGATGCGCAGTTCCGGCTGATTGGTCGGATCGGCCTGCACCACTTCTTCCATCTTCTGCTGCAACTGCGCGACCGGGGTCGGGCTGTTGTTCCAGAACACCTGGTTGCTGGCGTCGATCCGCAACTCGATCGGCGGCGGCGGTTCGGTCGTCTGCGGTGGCGGGTTGAGCACCCGCTGCGGCAGATCCACAGCGATCGGGTAAGTCATGATCGGCGCGGTCACGATGAAGATGATCAGCAGCACCAACATCACGTCCACCAGGGGCGTGACATTGATGTCGGCCATTGGGCCGCGGTTTCCACCGGTACTGAATGCCATGGCTTACTGCCCCTTCTCTTTGGTTGCGACGAAGCCGACGTCCAACATGCCCTGACCCTGCGCGATCTTGGTGATCTCGTTGATCGTACGCATCTTGGTCGTGCGGTCGCCACGCAAATTGAGCGGCGGCTGCGGTGTCTGCTGTGCGGCGGTGGACAGGCGCGATTCCAAGGCTTCCTTGGAAATCGGCTCGTCGTTCCAGTACAGCGACCCGTCTTCCTTGACGGCCAGGGTGATCGGCGCGGCGCGTTTCTCCGCATCTTCCTTCTGGATCAGGTTGGCCTCTGGCAGCTCCACCTTGACCTTATGGGACATCAGCGGTGCCGTAATGATGAAGATGATCAGCAGCACCAACATCACGTCCACGAGGGGCGTCACGTTGATGTCGGCCATCGGGCCACCGCTGTTTCCACTACTGAAGGCCATAACGGGCTCCGTCTAAATCGTTGCGAAGTCGTTCTTTACTACGGATTAGCGAACGCGCGAACCAGTGGCGAAGAAGTCGTGCAGGTCGTGGGCAAAGGTGTCGAACTTGGCGATCACCGAGCTGTTGACCTTGGAGAAGAAGTTGAACGCGAACACGGCCGGGATGGCGACGAACAGACCGATCGCGGTCATGATCAGCGCTTCACCCACCGGGCCGGCAACGGCGTCGATGGAGGCCGAACCGGTTGCACCGATCTTGATCAGCGCGCCGTAGATGCCCCACACCGTACCGAGCAGACCGACGAACGGCGCGGTCGCACCGACGGTGGCCAGCAGGGTCATGCCCGACTGCAGCTTGGTGCTTTCGCGGGTCACGGCCTGACGCAGGGCGCGATCGACGAATTCCGAACGGCTCAGGCTCTCGCCCAGGCCACCGGTGCTGCCTTCGGCGCGCTGGTGGTGAGCAGCAGCCTGCGCTGCATCCAGTGCGATCTTGGAGAACGGCTCGGAAGCCGGCTGCTCTTCCATGGCGCGGATGGCGTCCTGTGCATTCGGGGCATCCCAGAACGCGGTGGTGACGCGGTCAGCCGCGCTCTTCAGACGGGTGGCACGGAAGATATTGATGACAGTCCAGTACCAGGAGGCAGCGGACATGGCGATCAGGGTGATCAGAACGACCCAGGACACGGCGAAATCGCCGGGGCTGGACGTCATTTCAGTGATCAAGTGCTCGAAGCCCATCTGCGACAGGGCGGCCGACGGATTGGAGCCCCCTGCAGCGGCGGCGATAAAGAATTCCTGCAGCATGACGCTTACCTTTGTTGTGTGTGGTGATGAAGGGTGGAGCGAAAGGAAGACAGGATCCTGGGCCGACCGTGGCCGGCCCGTGGGATCAGTTCAGAGCAAAGTTGACCGGGACGCGGACACGTCCGGCGGCTTTCTGCCCGTTGACAGTGGAGGCGTTGAACTTCCACTTGCGTGCTGCGTCCATCGCGGCACGGTCAAGGTCGCGGTTGCGGCTGGACTTTTCGACCGACACATTGGTCACGTTGCCGTTGGCATCCACATCCACGATCAGGATGACCTCACCTTGGACACCGGCACGGAATGCAGCCGGCGGGTACTTCGGCGGGTTCATGTTCTTGGACGAGATATCGACACTGGCGCCGATGTCACTCGGCGGTTGCGGCGGAGCCGGCGGGCTCGGCGGCGTGACGATATCGCTGGGACGCGGTTCGGGAACATCGACAACCGGAGCTTCCGGCGGCGGCGGAACCGGTGACGGCTTCGGCGGCGACAGATTCTTGACCGGCGGTGGCGGCTTGTCTTCCGGCGGCGGCGGCGGCGGCGGCGGCGGGGGAGGAGGCGGTGCATCCACCAAGGTGACCATGGTGGTGCGCTCCTTCTCTGCCGGAGCCTTCGGCGCCACTGCAGGGATCAGCAACATCATCAGTGCAGTGAGGTGCAAGGCAATTACGAAAGCAATGCCGATAATGCGGGCCCAGCTCAGACCCTGGTTCCCGGCATCATAGTCATGCCTGTGGATAACGAGTTGTTCCGTCATGCGCCAATGGCTCTTTCAGTGGGGGCCCCGGATCACTGTGATGATCCCCAGGTTTTCGGACGGCTTTGACACCGCAGGAACCCCCAAGCTTATACCAATCCCGAGTCCTGTAACCACTAAAAACACAGGGATTTCGGGGGTTTATTTTCTTTTTTACTTCAGATTGATGATCTTCTTGGCGTCATCAGGTTTTTTGACACCCTTGGCGATTGCCTGCTGCGCGGCCTGCTTGGCCTCCGGGATGCGACCTTCCGAATGCAGCACCTTGGCCAGATTCAGATAGGTCTCGCCGTCCTTGGAAAGCGGTGCGGCCTTTTGCCAATTCTCGATCGCCTTGGGCACGTCGTCGCTGTAGTAATACGACTGTGCCAGCGCAAGGTATGTCTGATAATCGGGTTTAAGGATGCCTTTTTGCATACCTTCATTGATGACCGCGATGACGTCCTTTTCCTTGTTCTCGGTGTTGGCGTAGATGGAATACAACTGCTTGTACTCCTTTTCTTCGGTCAACTGCCCGGCAGCGCGCAGCTTGTCCATCACTGCGGCGGCCTTGTCCATCTGGTCGGCCTGCATATACATGCTGGCCAGGTTGAGCTGGGCCTTCTTGTCGTTCGGCGTCTTGGCGGCGAGCGCTTCGGCAGCGGCCACCGCTTCACCGGTCTGGCCGGCTTCGGCGTAGGACGCCATCAGCAACTGGTTCCAGGTGTCCTTCGGCTCGGGCGAGGCGGCGATGGCCTGCTTTAGCACCGGAATGGCTTCCTTGTAGCGCTCGGCCTGGTACAGCGCCTGGCCCTTGAGGATCAGGTCTTCCGGGCGCTGCGACTTGCTCTCTTCCAGATACTTGTCCAGCGTGGCCAGACCTTCGGCCTGCTGGTCGTCCTGCATCTGCAACTGCGCCAGCATCAGCATCGACTGGAACTGGCCGTTGTTGTCCAGCGCATTCAGGCCGATCGCCTGCTGCAGGTACTTCTTGGCAGCAGCAGTGTCGTCCATGTTGTACGCCGCCTGGGCGGCCAGCTGCGACGCCAGCGCCTTATCGGCTTCGTTGGCCGAGCCATTGGCGAGGATCTCGTCGGCCTGGCTGCGCACGGCCGGGAAGTCTTCGCCCTTGTTGAAGGTTTCGATCAGCTTCTGCAGCTTGCTGCCCATCTTGGAGGAGGGCTTGATCGTCGGCGCGGCGCGGGTGGACTGCGGATACAACTCTTCGGCCTTGCCGCTGTTCTTGGACTTGCGGCTGGCACGCTCGGACGACCGATCCGACTGCGCAACCGCGTCGGTGACGACAGCCCCGCCCAGGGACGCGGCGATGAACAGGGACAACAGGGCTTGCTTGCGGTTGAGCAGTTTCATGTTTCACCTCGGACGAGCCGCCGTCGGGCGGTACGAAAAGCGGAATAAACGCTGTACGAAAAATCTGAGCCGGCAAACTTAGCAGAAAGTCTCAGTTCCCGAAAACGGTTTCCATGCTGTGTTGCGACATTCGGTACGTGAGCGCTGCGATATCAGCCGCAACGCGGCACGCGCCCGTCCTGTCGCGCCTGCTGGTAAACCGGTTCGAGTTGATTGACGTCTGCCTGCAGTTCGCGGATGCGATTGGCGGGGTCGGGGTGGGTGGACAGCCACTGCGGCTGGCGATTGCCGCTGGCGGCCATCATGTTCTGCCACAGCGTGACTGCCTGGGCAGGGTCGAAGCCGGCCTGGGCCATCAGGCGCTGGCCGACCACATCGGCCTCGCTTTCCTGGGTGCGCGAGCCGGGCAGCAGGAACACGGTCTGGGCAGTCATCCCGCCGACCTGGTTGACCGCACTAGCGGCGCCGTCGCCGTAGGCCGCACCGGCCAGCGCGCCAATGATGCCCAGGCCGGTCTGCGCGCCGAGCTGGCGGGTGATGCGCTCTTCGTGATGGCGGGAGATCACATGCCCGATTTCGTGCCCGAGCACGGCAGCCAGCTGATCCTGCGTCTTGGCGACAGTGAAGATTCCGGTATTCACGCCGACCTTGCCACCGGGCAGCGCAAAGGCGTTGGCTTCGTTATCCACGAACAGCGCGGTTTCCCAGCGGGTTTCGCGCCACTGCGGCGGCAGCTGCGCCACCAGCGCATTGACCACGCACTGCACGTAGGCGTTCTGCTTGCCGTCGGTGCTGACTTTTTCCTTGGCCTTGGTCTGCGCGAACGATTCGGCGCCAAGCTTGTCGAGCTGGTCCTGCGTGACGCCTCCCACCACCTGTCGGCGGCCGGTCGGCGAGGTTGTGGTGGCACATGCCGTCAGTGCAAAGACGGCGACAACGATCAACAGCCTGGCTTTCATTCAATCCCCCTTGAACCCTGGGGGCATTTTGGCAGGCTCGTCTTAACTTTTCGTCAAACGGCTCAGCCGATGCCAAAAAAGTACAGTGCCGCCAGGGCGGTGGCGTTGTTGACGCCATGCGCCACGATCGGTGCCCATAGCGTGCCGGTGCGCCAGTACAGCCATGCGAACGCCGCCCCCATGCCGCCGTACACCAGCCACAGCTGCACGATGGCAGCCGGTCCGTTGCCGCTGACGCCGGGCACTTCGTGCACCAGCGCAAAGATCGCGCTGCTCAGCGCGATGCCCAGCCAGGGCCGGCCGGCGGCGAGCAGGCGGCCGAACAAGACGCGACGGAACAGCAATTCTTCGTACGCCGGGGCGATCGCCACGGCAAACACCACCAGCGCCAGCGGCCATTGCCTGATGGCTTCTTCCATCAGCGGCAGGTTGGTCGGCACCGGTTTGATGCCCAACGCCGACGCCGCGACGCTGACCAGATTGCTGAGCAGGAACACGCCAACCGCGATCAGCGCGGTCCAACCCCAGGTGGAGGCACGCCTCGCGGCGGCGCGCGAGGCCCGGTGTTCGTCTGCGGTCGCACGGCGGCGCCAGTAATACAGCAGCAGCGCCGGCGAGGCGGTGCTGACCAACGCGGTGAGCAATTGCACCAGCACGCCGGGTTGGCCGATGGTGGCCATGATCTCGCTCGAGGACAGCGTCAGGCCCTGCGCCTTGGCAGCCTGCACGGCACTGACGCCGCGGAACACGCCCCAGAGCGCGAACCCGGCCACGCTCAGCGACAGCAGCAGGCCGGTGGCGATCAGCACATCGATGCCGAAGCCGAGCAATGGCGGCAACAGCGGGGCGGTGCCGGCGGCCGGCGTCGGTACCGGCCGCGGGGAAGGATCTGCGCTCATCGTCGTCCTGAAAAAACCGCAGGCGTCGACGCAACGCCTGAGCGGTGCGCCGACGGGCAACGGTGGCTCAGATGTCCAGGTTGGACACCTTCAGCGCGTTGTCCTCGATGAAGTCGCGGCGTGGCTCGACCACATCGCCCATCAAGGTGCTGAAGATCTGATCGGCGGCCACGGCATCTTCGATACGCACCTGCAACAGGCGACGCGTGTCCGGATTGACCGTGGTTTCCCACAGCTGTTCGGCGTTCATTTCGCCCAGGCCCTTGAAGCGCTGTACCTGGCGGCCGCGCTTGGCCTCTTCCAGCAGCCAGGCATGCGCCTGGGCGAAGCTGGTGATCGGGTGGGTCTTGTTGCCGCGCACGATCTGCGCGCCTTCGCGCACCAGGTCGTGCAGGGCAAGCGAGACCTCGCGCAGCGGACGCAGCTCGCCGCTTTCGAACGCGCCCATCGGCAGCACCTGGGTGAATTCCTCGCCCATGTGCCTGCGCACCGCCACCAGCGACGCCGAGGCGCCATCGGTAGCCGGGTCGAAACGCAGCTGGTAGCGCGCCGTGCCCAAGGTGCCGCGGTTGAGCACCGCCTGCAGCGCATCCAGGGTGGGATGCACCTCGCCTTCGGCCTGCAGCTTGTCCACATCCAGCGGCGGCAGGTCGATCAGCGCGGTGAGCAGCGCCGGGTCGTAGCGGTGTGCGTTGCGCGCGATCGCCTCGTTGGCGCTGGTGAACAGCATCAACAGCTTTTCCAGCGCCTCGCCGGTGATCGGCGGCTCGTCGGTGGCGGGGATCAGCGCCGCGCCTTCGACCGCGTTGCTGGCCAGGTAGGCGTTGAGCGCCGCGTCGTCCTTCAGATACAGCTCGCTCTTGCCCTGCTTGAGCTTGTACAGCGGCGGCAGGCCAATGTAGATGTAGCCGCGCTCGATCAGCTCCGGCATCTGCCGGTAGAAGAAGGTCAGCAGCAGGGTACGGATGTGCGAGCCGTCGACGTCGGCGTCGGTCATCAGGATGATGCGGTGGTAACGCAGCTTGTCCGGGTTGTACTCGTCGCGGCCGATGCCGGTGCCCAGCGCGGTGATCAGCGTGCCGACCTGGTCGGAGGCCAGCATGCGGTCGAAACGCGCGCGTTCGACGTTGAGGATCTTGCCGCGCAGCGGCAGCACCGCCTGATTCTTGCGATTGCGGCCTTGCTTGGCCGAGCCGCCTGCCGAGTCACCCTCGACGATGAACAGCTCGGACAGCGCCGGGTCTTTTTCCTGGCAGTCGGCCAGCTTGCCGGGCAGGCCGGCGATGTCCAGCGCGCCCTTGCGGCGGGTCAGGTCGCGCGCCTTGCGGGCGGCTTCGCGCGCACGGGCGGCGTCGACGATCTTGCCGGTGATGGCCTTGGCTTCGTTCGGATTCTCCTGCAGGAACTCCTGCAGGCGCGCACCGAAGGCGTTTTCCACCGCCGGGCGCACATCCGAGCTGACCAGCTTTTCCTTGGTCTGCGAGGAGAAGCTGGGGTCGGGCACCTTGACCGACAGCACCGCGATCATGCCTTCGCGCATGTCGTCGCCGGTGAGCGCGACCTTGGCCTGCTTGGCGATGCCGTTCTGCTCGATGTAGGTGCTCAGCACCCGCGTCAGCGCGGCGCGGAAGCCGGCCAGGTGGGTGCCGCCATCCTTCTGCGGGATGTTGTTGGTGAAGCAGTACATGGTTTCCTGGTAGGCGTCGGTCCACTGCAGGGCCACGTCCACCACGATGCCATTGTGCTCGCCGGTCACCGAGATCACGTTCGGGTGCAGCGGCGACTTGAGCTGCGCCAGATGCTCGACGAAGCTGCGGATGCCGCCTTCGTAGTGGAAATCGTCGCGACGGCCGTCGCCGCGCTCGTCGATCAGGGTGATCTTGACGCCCGAATTGAGGAACGACAGCTCGCGCAGGCGGCGCGCCAGGATGTCGTAATGGAACTCGACGTCGCTGAAGATCGCCACGGACGGCTTGAAGCGCAGCGTGGTACCGCGCTTGGTCGAGGCTTCCAGCTGCTTGAGCGGGTACTGCGGCTCGCCCAGCGCGTATTCCTGCTGGTAGTGGAAGCCGTCGCGCCAGATGTCCAGCCACAGGTGCTCGGACAGCGCATTGACCACCGACACGCCCACGCCGTGCAGGCCGCCGGATACCTTGTAGCTGTTGTCGTCGAACTTGCCGCCGGCATGCAGCACGGTGAGGATCACCTCCGCCGCGGAGACGCCTTCTTCCTTGTGAATGTCGACCGGCACGCCACGGCCGTTGTCGGACACCGCAACCGATCCATCGACCAGGATCTTGACCACGATGTCGTCGGCATGGCCGGCCAGGGCTTCGTCGACCGAGTTGTCGACCACTTCGAACACCATGTGATGCAGGCCGGTGCCGTCATGGACATCGCCGATGTACATGCCGGGGCGCTTGCGGACGGCTTCCAGGCCACGCAGCACGGTGATCTTGCTGGAGTCGTAGGTGCCGTTGGGGGTGGGCGAGGTGTTTTGTTCGTCGGTCATGCGTGTGCCGTTAGCTCCACAACACGGGCGCAGGCGACGGAAGCCGCATCGCACCGTGGGAAAAGGGGGATAGCCCGGAAATTATACCAGTCGGCCCACCTGCGCCGCCGACGGTTACGCGGAGGGTGTCAACACGGCCACTTCGCCGTGTTCCACGTGGAACCGATGCAGCAGCTTGCCGGATTCGGCCAGGCCGGGCGGCATTTCGGTTGCGGTGATCAGTACCTGCGCCGGTGCGGACGCCAGGCGCTGCAACACGCGCGCCTGGTGGTGGCGGTCCAGTTCCGAGCCCAGGTCGTCCAGGGCGATCACCGGCCATTCGCCGCGCTCGTGGGCGAAATCTTCGGCCTGTGCGAGCAGGCAGGCGAGGGCGGTGAGCTTTGCCTGGCCGCGGGAGAGCGCATCCTTGCCCGGCAATGCATCGAAGGCAGGCGCCCAATCGGCCCGGTGCGGCCCTTGCGAGGTGTAGCCGTTCTGGCGATCACGCTCGCGTGCCAATAGCAGCGCGTCGGCCAACGACACCTCATGGCGCTTCCAGCCCGGTGCGAACGTCAGCGCGGACAGCCCGAGCGACGGGGCGATCGCGGTTGCGACCGGAATCAGTCGCTCCTGCAGGCGCTCCAGATAGCGAAGGCGACGCGATGTCAGCGTTTCGCCGGATTCGGCGAGTTCGTGATCCCAGGCATCGAGCATGCGCGGCTGTGCGCCCTGCTTGAGCAAGGCATTGCGCTGTTTGAGCGCCCGCGCATAGCGCCGCCACAGCGCCAGGAAGTCAGGTTCCACGTGGAACAGACCCCAGTCCAGGAAGCGCCGCCGCGGCTCACCGCCGCCACTGATCAACACATGGCTGCCGGGCTCAAAGGTCACGACAGCCAGCGCGGCACATAAGGCGCCCAACTGGGCGACATCTTCGCCATCCAGCCGCCCCGTCCATTCCTGGCCGCTATGGCGCAGCCCCGCCCGCCGCGTGCGTTCGCCAATCGCGGCGGTTCCTTCGCGCCACTCCACAAAAACTTCCAGATCGCCAGCGCCTTGCTGGATCAGCCCGTCGCGTACACGGCCACGAAAGCTGCGGCCGTAGGCCATCAGATGCAACGCTTCCAGCACACTGGTCTTGCCCGCGCCGTTATCGCCGGTGAGCAGGTTCAAGGAACTGGCGGGGTGAAGGTCGACGGTCTCGAAACGACGAAGTCGATGGATGGACAACCGCACTACGTGCATCGATCGGTCTGCTCTGCGCTGTGATCCGGCATCCCGGTCGGAGCGGAGGATACGTGATCGATGCGGATCCTGCCCGTGCAGACGTGAGGCGACCCGAGGGACAGGCAGGGGACAACCTGTGGATAAAAAGCAGGCCCGAGCAGCCGCTCCCGCTTATCCACAGGTTGTCGCCCCCTCTACACGGGTCTAGACACAGGGTTTCGAGGCCAGAAAGTGTTTTAAGAACAAACACATAGGGTAGTTTCCGGCGAAATCTGGCCCTACCATCACCACCAAGCTCTTAAATTATTTATAGATTTAAAAGCAAAACGCGATGTGCATAACTCAAAAACCCGCTCAAGGACGCTCACGCCAGACGCAGCTGTACGGACTCGGTCGGAGCGGACCACGTTGTCTTTTATGAACTAATTCAGGCTGACTCCAGTCAGTGCGACTTCGCTGGACTACAAACCGCAACGTGTATGACCAACTAATCTCACGGGAGCTGCGACAAAACCAGCTTGTCCCAATGCGGTGAGTGACACGAGGAGAAAGCACGTTGTTCCACGTGTATCCCGTGGACGTGCCAACAACGCCTTCGTAACTCGACAGGTCACGGTTGGGTTTGCCTGCTTGCCCAGAGCACAGCGATCTCACGCGGCGCGTTCCCTAGGCAAGACAGCTCACTGATCCTTGGGCATGTCTGAAACACAGATGGGCAAAGTATCCGTGCTGACGACAGCAGCGCACCGGACTGATGCCAGTTTTTTGATATCGCTCGTGTTCCAACTCACACCCGTCAATCCAAGCAAACGAACCAATGCCCTTGTCCGGTCGTCGAAGTCTGACTATCCGTGAGTGGCGTCTATCGAACCGTTCTTGGCTTGGTAAACGTGCAGCATTGATGCTCTGAGGCTCATGCCAGAAGGCAAAGTAGCTCCGGGTAAGGCACCGACGCATCTGGGCACCCAATACCAGCGCAGAGCGGATGCCCACGGACGCTCAAGCCTCCCAAAGCCTTGCACCGCAACGAACGTAGCGATCTTGACCTCCAAAACGAAAAAGCCCGGCTTTTTCGCCGGGCTCTTCGTGTTCCACGTGGAACGCGACGTCAGAGACGCAGCGGCATCACCACATGGCGGGACTTCTCGCTGCTGGCCTCGCGCACCAGTGCCGACGAATTTGCATCGCGCAGCTGGATAACCACGTGCTCATCGCGCAGTGCAGACAGCGCGTCGAGCAGATAGTTGACGTTGAAGCCGATGGCCAGATCGTCGACCTTGGTGTCGGCCTCGATTTCTTCCTGCGCTTCTTCCTGCTCGGGGTTGTGTGCGCTGATCTTCAGCTGACCCGGTGACACTTCCACCCGCACGCCACGGTACTTCTCGTTCGACAGAATCGCCGCACGCTGCAGCGATGCGCGCAGTGCCTCACGGTCCACCTTGACCTCGCGATCAGCGCCGATCGGAATCACCGCTTCGTAATCCGGGAAGCGGCCGTCGATCAGCTTGGAGGTGAAGGTCACATCGCCACGCTTGACGCGGATATGGCTACGACCGACTTCCAGCTCCACTTCGCGGTCTGCCGCTTCCAGCAGGCGCAGCAGCTCGGTCACGCCCTTGCGCGGCACGATGATCTGGCGCTTGGCACCGCCGGATTTCTCCAGCTCGGTCTCGCACAGTGCCAGACGGTGGCCATCGGTGGCTACGCACCGCAGCAAACCCTCGCGCAGATCAAACAGCAAGCCGTTGAGGTAGTAGCGCACGTCCTGCTGGGCCATGGCGAACGCGGTGCGCTCGATCAGCTCCTTCAACGCCGCCTCTGGCACCGCAACGCGCTCGGTGGCTTCGACTTCGTCCACCGACGGGAAATCGTTGGCAGGCAGCGTGGCCAGGGTGAAGCGGCTACGCCCGGCCTGCACCGTGACCTTGTCGCCGGTCTGCGAGATGGTGACGCGGCTGCCGTCGGGCAGGGCGCGCAGGATGTCGAACAACTTGCGCGCCGGAATCGTGGTTTCGCCGTCCTGCGCGTCTTCCACCATCGTGCGCGAGATCATTTCCACTTCCAGGTCGGTACCGGTCAAGGAGACCTGCCCGTCCTTGACCTGCACCAGCAGATTGGCCAGAACCGGCAGGGTTTGACGGCGTTCGACCACATTGACCACCTGGGCCAATGGTTTGAGGAAGGCTTCGCGCTGCAGTGTAAAACGCATGTGGTTCCGTGCCCCTATGCTTTAAAAGATAATGGAATAAATCAAAAGCTTGGTGGTGATGGTAGGGCCGTTTTCAGCGGATAACCACCATAACTGTTTGTTTCCAAAGACAAATTAGCGCCTGAAAGTCGTTGGACTAGTGCCCCTGGTCTGGCGGTAAAACCTGTGGATAGTTTTCCGCCCGACCTGCGAGGCAACGTTATCCACAGATTCTCCCGCATTTGACCCCAACGTTTCCACGCTTTTCTCCAAGCGGGCCGTCAAGACCGTTGCCGGCTTACTCGCTGAGCTTGCGAATCAGCTTTTCCCAGTCCTCGCGCAGCTTGCCGTCGGCCTCCATCAGCGTGCGGATCTGCCGGCAGGCATGCAGCACGGTGGTGTGGTCGCGGCCGGCGAAGGCGTCGCCGATCTCGGGCAGACTGTGTTCGGTCAGCTCCTTGGCCAGTGCCATCGCCACCTGGCGCGGACGCGCCAGCGAGCGGGTGCGTCGCTTGGAGAGCAGGTCCTTCATCTGCAGGCCGTAGTAGTCCGCCACGGTCTTCTGGATGTTGGGGATGCCGATCGCCTGCTGCTGGGCGCGCAACAGGTCGCGCAGCGTCTCCTGGGCAAATTCCACCGTGATCGACCGGCCGGTGAAGTTGGCGCGTGCCACCAGCGTGTTGAGCGCACCTTCCAGGTCGCGCACGTTGGAGCGCATCTTCTTGGCGATCAAAAACGCCACGTCGTCCGGAATCTCGGCGCCGCGCTCGCGCGCCTTGGCCAGCACGATCGCCGCGCGGGTCTCGAAATCGGGCGGGTCGATCGCCACCGACAGGCCCCAGGCCAGGCGCGACTTCAGCCTCGGCTCCAGGCCTTCGACCTCACGCGGATAGCGGTCGCAGGTCAGGATGATCTGCTGGCGGCCATCGAACAGCGCGTTGAAGGTGTGGAAGAACTCCTCCTGCGTGCGGTCCTTGCCGGCGAAGAACTGGATGTCGTCGATCAGCAGCGCATCGATCTGCTGGAACTGGCGCTTGAACTGGTCCATCGCCTTGTCCTGCAGCGCCCGGATCATCGCGCTGAAGAACTGTTCCGAGCGCAGATACATCACCTTGGCGGCCGGATTGGCCTGGCGCAGCGCGTTGCCGGCGGCAAACATCAGGTGGGTCTTGCCCAGGCCGGTGCTGCCGTACAGCAGCAGCGGGTTGTGGGCGCGGTCGCCCGGCTTCTGCGCGGCCTGGATCGCGGCCGCCAGACCGAGCTGGTTGCTGCGACCCTCGACGAAGTTGGCGAAGGTGTAGTGCGAATCCAGATTGCCGGCGAACGGCACGATCGGCGCGGCAACCGGTGCGCTGGGCGTGGCCATCGGTGCCGGCTGCGGTTCCGGCGCACGCGGACGGGAGCCGACCGCCAGCGCCACTTCGCCGTTGCCGACGAAATACGCCACCAGTTCGCGGATGCGCGGCAGGTAGCGCTCGCGGACCTGGTCGACGATGAAGGCGTTCGGCGCATACAGCACGATGCTGTCGCCGCGGTCTTCGGCTTGCAGGGGTTTCAACCAGGTGTGGACGTCCTCGGGCGGGAATTCGGCTTCGAGACGTTCCAGACAGCGGGGCCAAGCATCCAT